>NZ_CP011497.1:4448363-4558492 GCF_001027185.1 Streptomyces incarnatus
GGGGCGCCGGAGGCGGGCCGGGCACGCCGGCCCGTGGGCGCGGGCACGCCCTGCGGCGGAACGGCGGAACCGAGTCCCGTACCGGAGGCGGCGGCCCCCGCGGCATGCTCGGCCGCGGTCACCACCGCGCCCTCGCTCACGCCCTCGCCGACACCCGCACCGGTGCCGCTCTCGGCGGGCCGGCCACGGCGTCGTCCGGTACCCCCGGACGCGGCCTCCGCGCCCTCGGCCGGGACCGAGCCGGTCTCGTCGGCGGGCGCGGCGGCGCGCCGGCGGCGGCGCCCGGTCGGCGCGGGCCCGTCGGCGTCACCGGCCTGACCGGCACCCGAAACGTCACTCTCCAGGAAGGCGTCGGTGGAGGACCGCCGGGCCCGCCGCCGCCCACCGGCGGCCTGTTCGGCGGCACCGGCCTCGAGTACGGCCACCGCACCGGCGCCGGAGCCCGTCCCGCCCGCGTCCGGCGCGGCGGCCGGGAGCTCGGCGGCGGGCGCCTGCCCCGCGGCCACCCCGTCGACCGTCCCGGCGCCACCGCCGAGCGGCACCTCCAGCACGTACGCGCTGCCGCTCATGCCCGGCACCTCGTGCGTCTGCAGCACGCCGCCGTGGGCCCGCACGATCCCGCGCACGATCGGCTCGTGCACCGGGTCGCCCCCGGCGTACGGCCCGCGCACCTCGATCCGCGCGACCTCACCGCGCTGCGCGGCCGCGACCACGACCGTGTTGTCCAGGTAACCGCCCGCGGAGACGGGCGAGTTGCCGGTGGCGTCGACACCGGCGACGTCCGCCACCAGGTGGGCGAGCGCGGTGGCGAGCCGCTGCGGGTCGACCTCGGCCTCGATGGGCGGCGCGTGCACGGCGAACTGCACCCGCCCCGGGCCGATCAGCTCGACGGCCCCGTCCACACCGGCGGCGACGACGGCGTCCAGCAGCACCTTCGTACGGGTGATGTCCTCGGCGCCCGCGTCCAGCCGCTGGTAGCCGAGGACGTTGTCGATGAGGGTGGTGATCCGGGAGTACCCGGCGCTCAGGTGGTGCAGTACCTGGTTGGCCTCGGGCCACAGCTGCCCGGCGTCGTCGGCGGCCAGGGCCGCCAGCTCGCGCCGCAGCTCCTCCAGCGGCCCGCGCAGCGACTGCCCGAGCAGGGTCAGCAACTGTTCGTGCCGCCCGGCGAGCGCCTCGTGCCGGTCCTTCTCCCGCTCGGCGAGCGCGGCGTACCGCTCCTCGCCGGCCGCGAGCTCCTCGGCGTGCTTCTCCCGCAGCTCCTCGACCTCGGTGACGTGCTGCTGGCGCAGCGCGGTCAGATCGGAGGCGTGCTCCTCGGTGAGCCGCTCGACCTCCTCCGCGTGCGCCTTCTCCAGCGCGGCCTTCTCCTCGGAGAGGGTCTCGTACGGCCGCCGGTCGGTGAAGGTCATCACGGCGCCGACGAGCTGGTCCCCGTCCCGCACGGGCGCGGTGGTCAGATCGACGGAGACCTTCTCGTCCCCCTTGGACCACAGCACCTGCCCGCGCACCCGGTGCTTGCGCCCGGAGCGCAGGGTGTCGGCGAGTGGCGACTCGTCGTACGGGAACGGCGACCCGTCGGCGCGCGAGTGCAGCACGAGCGCGTGCAGTTCCTTGCCGCCGAGCTCCCCGGCCCGGTAACCCAGTATCTGGGCGGCCGCCGGATTGACGAGCACGATCCGCCCGTCGGTGTCCGTCCCCACCACACCTTCCGAGGCGGCCCGCAGGATCATCTCGGTCTGCCGCTGCGAGCGCGCCAGCTCGGCCTCGGTGTCGACGGTTCCGGAGAGGTCCCGGACGACGATCATCAGCAGCTCGTCACCGGTGTATCCGTAACCGTCGTACGCCTGCTGCCCGTTCTCCAGATTCGCGCTCGTGACCTCGACGGGGAACTCGGACCCGTCGGTCCGCCGCGCGACCATCCGCGTCGGCTTGGTCCGCCCGCGCGGATCCATGTGATCGGGCCGCCGCATGGACCCGGGGATCAGCCGCGAGTCGAAATCGGGCAGCAGATCGAGCAGCCCGCGCCCCACGAGAGCCGTACCGGGTGCCTCGAACGCCTCGAGCGCGATGGTGTTGGCGTTGACGACGGTTCCGTTGGCGTTGACCAGGACCAACGCGTCCGGCAGCGCGTCGAGTATGGCTGCGAGGCGAGCAGCGCCTCGGGATGGCCTGCTGCTCACGAGACGCCTTCCTCCCTGTTACCGCACCTTGCCGACCGCTCGGGCCATCTTGCCAACCGGCCCGCGACGTGTCACGCGAGGGAGTCTAAGCGCACACGTTGCGCTCGCGACGCCGGATGCGAGGGAGGTCCCACGACGAAGTGACACCGAACCGGCCACCACCCGCCGACCACCCCCGCCGGCTCCCCGAGACCTTCGCGGGACTTTTACGCGAGCGTTGATTTCACTGGGGGAAGCGTGTACGGAGGCCTGTGCGCCAGGTGGCCGGCTGGGGCGGGGCGGGGCCCTCCGGGCGGGGCCCTCCTACCAGCGGGCGGGGCCCTCCCGCCAACCCAGACCCCGGCCGCGCCCTCACATGGGCTTACCGGGCTTGCTGGGCTTACTGGTCGTACCGGGGCTTACTGGTCGTACGCCGCCGGGCCCGACCTCGGCAGCAGGGGCACCATCCGGTCCCACCGCCCGGTCTCGCATCCGTCGCTGCGGTCGTAGGCGGCGTCGACGCTGCGTCCGGCCCAGGTGCCGGTCACCCGGGCGGTGGCCGGTCCGCCGTAGAGCATGGTGCAGTCGGTGCCGGGCGCCACGGGGGCGAAGAGGTCCCGCCCCCACCGTGTGCGCTCGTCCAGCATCCGGCAGGCCTCCGCCGCGTCCGGATGGCTCCCGCCGGCCGGATGACAGAACAGCTCGTACGTCCGGTCCCGCCCGGCCCCGGCATGCCGTACGACGACGGTGAGGTGATCACCGGGCCGGTCCTCGGGCCGCACGGGCGGCGGCACGGCGGGCGCGGCGACGGCGGGCACGGCGGAGAGGCCGGCCAGGGCGGCCACGGCGGACAAAGCGGCCACGGCGGACAGGGCGGCCACGGCGGACTGGGCGGCCAGGACGGGCGCCTCGGCGAGGGCGCCCGCGCCCCCGCCATGCACATGCCCCGGCCGCCGGGTCCTGCGCCCCGGACCCCGCTGAAGAGGAGAAACCATGCCCTGCCCAACGCCTTGGCCGCCCGGACGTTGCGTCTGCGCCGCGCCGGACGGAAGCCCTTTGCCCTGCGACCCGACTGCCTAGTACCGTGGGGGTCGATTGGTGACAGGCCGCGTGGCTGTGTCATCATCTGCACGCACCACTCGCGCGCTCGCGTGAGCGGTTGTGCTGGAGGCGTCGCCTAGTCCGGTCTATGGCGCCGCACTGCTAATGCGGTTTGGGCCTTAAAGCCCATCGAGGGTTCAAATCCCTCCGCCTCCGCACCGATCCCGAAGCCCCGGTCCCCAGGACCGGGGCTTCGGCGTTCCCGCCCTCCGTCGCCCCTCAGCCTCCCTGCGGACGTTTCCGCAGGTCACAAGGGGTGTGCCAATCGGATTTCACATGTCGGCGGCGGTCATGTAATGTTCTTCCTGTCGCCGGGGCGGGCCGAAAGGGCCGAAACGGAGGCAAAAACTAAAGAACAAGCACTCGTAGCTTAACGGATAGAGCATCTGACTACGGATCAGAAGGTTGCAGGTTCGAATCCTGCCGAGTGCGCACAGAGCAGAGGCCCCGGAGAGATCCGGGGCCTCTGACGTTTCAGGGGGACACCTCCTCGAAACTGCAGGTCAGCGGCGTGAGCGGGTGTTCCCGTTCCGGATCTGTGCCCACGGCCACAGCAAACGGGCCGCATGTGGGGTCATACTGAGCCATGACAAAGCCTGCTGCGCCGAAGCGTCACCTGCCGACCAGCCCCTTCAAAGCGCCGGTCGCACCGGCTCCCAAGTACTTCGCCGTGGGCGACAAGGTCACACACGACGTGTACGGCCTTGGCCGAGTGGTCGGCATCGAGGACGGGATCGCGGCGCTCGTGGATTTCGGCTCGGCGCAGATGCGGATCTTGAGCCCGTACGCCAAGATGACCAAGCTGTAGCACCGCTGTGCCCGGTCACGGCACACCAGGTCCCTCGCGGGACCTGCAACGAAAGAGAGTCCTCCCATCGACCTGACGTCGCTGTTCTCCGCCCTTGAAGGGCAACCCCGCTGCCGCACCGCGGCATCGCCGCCTCCGGCGACCAACCCCTTCCAGGCCCCTGACTTCGGGGAGGACGAGACCTTCCCGCTCGACGACGAACAGGAGTCCCCCTCGGGCGTGCGCGCGGCGCGGCCCAAGGCGGCCTAGTTCCGCGCACGACGGTCGCTCCGGCACCTGGCCGCGGGCCGTCTCCCGCGCTGCGCTGAACCCGTTGACCGTCGGTCAGCACTCCTCGTCGGGGTCGTTCCGGTTCAGCTTCTCCAGGTATTCGTGCGCCAGGGCGGTGGCCCTGGTGAACCAGTCGGTGATGACGGCCAGTTCCTCGGCGGAGTAGTCGGAGAACAGGGCCGTCAGACGTTCGTAGTGGCCCCCGTACACCGCCTCCACGCGGGTGACGGCATCCGGTACGGCGGCCACGCGGACCCGGCGGCGGTCGGTGGGGTCGGGGCGGCGGGCGACGTAGCCGGCGCGTTCCAGGCGGTTGAGGATGCCGGTCACCGCGCCGGTGGTGACATGGGCGCGGGCAGCGAGATCGCCGGCCGTCAGCAGATCGTCGCCGGCCTCCAGGACGAAGGCGAAACAGGTCAGGTCCGTGACGTTCAGGCCCAGGCGCCGGGCCAGCTCCTGCTGTCCGATCAGGTGGGCGGCGATGAGGTGGTCCATCGCCGACAGCGCCTGGGCCGGAGTGGCGGGTGGTCGCGGCGTGCCCTGCATCTTTCGGAATCCCTTGGCTCGTGAGATATTCGGTCTACGGAACTTCTTAGCTGGTGAGGGAATCTCTGGCTCGTTCCCGGAGGCGCGGTATGAGTCTGTACGACGAGGGTCACACGGTCGCCGGCTGGACCGGCTTCAGCATCGCGACGGCGGGAAGCGGTGGGGCGGGGGTGGGAGTGTGCACCGCCTCGCTGCCGCTGGTCGTGGGCGGAGGGGTGTGGTGGTGACTGTGGGGGCTGGCCGGCCCTCGGCTGCCGAATCGATACCTCTGTCACCTATCGAGTGAATGTGCTTTCGACGAACGGCAGTTGGTGTTCGCCGTCCCTAGGTTGCGGGACGGAGGTGATGCTCGATGTACGAGCAGAATGACACGCCCTCGGAGCAGCCGGTGGCGCAGAGGCGGGACGCGATCGAGATCAGTGACTTCGTGTACGGGGCTACAGGTGTGCGGCTGCGGAGGCTGACCATGCCCGACGGTACTCACTGGTTTCCGGCAGTCGACGTGTGCAAGCACCTGGGGTACGCGCACGTGGGATCCGCTCTGCGCAATGTGGCCGACGCGACCAACTTCGACCGTGCCGAGAGTGTGCTCCAGAAGCACAGTCTCAGCATTCCCGCAGGTCGGGAGTGGCGCCGAGACATGAATCTCGTGAATCTCCAAGGCTTGATCCGGTTGGTCAACGATTGCACGAAGCCGGAGTCGGCTCCGTTCGACCGGGTCCATGACTGTGTGCGCATGCTGATCAAGCGTGGCTGTATGCGGCAGGCGGGGGTCGCGGCGGGTGGGATGCCGGTGTACGTGCTGCCGTAGCTCTTGGGAGGAATCCCTGCTGAGAAGGCCCGAAGTCGCAAAAAGAGGTTGCGGCTTCGGGCCTTCGCTCACCCTACGCGTCTTCGCCGCCCCGAACCCGTTGTCAGACCCACCTCCTACCCTCAAGAGTGATGGCACAGGTATGGAAATGCTCGGGACTGCGCTGGTCGCCGGACGGCCCCGTGCTGGTCTGGGACGGCGGGCGGCGCAGTGCGCTGCCGTGGGGGAAGCGGGTCGGCTTCGCCGTGCCGGAGGGGAGCGCCCGGGAATGTGTGGGGGCGCGCGGGCATGCCTGTCCCACCCGTGCTGCCGTGCCGGGGCGGAGCACAGGAGCCCGGTGCGAGGAGTGCGCGCGGCTGGACCGGGCGCACTCGGTGGCCGCCGACACGATCGCCGACGACCCGCGGCCGTACCGGGTGTACCTGGCGTGGTTCGGGCCCGGGATGGTGAAGGTCGGGATCACCGCGGTCGAGCGGGGCTCCGCCCGCCTGCTGGAACAGGGCGCCGTCTGTTTCAGCTGGCTCGGCACCGGCCCGCTGATGGCCGCCCGGCGCACCGAGGAGCTGCTGCGGGCCGCGCTGCAGGTGCCGGACCGGATTCCGTACGCCGAGAAGCGCGCGGTGCGGTCGGTGCTGCCCGGGACCGGGGAGGAGCGTGCGGCTCAGGTGCGGGAGCTGCATGCGCGGGCCGTGGCGCTCAGCGGATGGCCCGAATCCCTGCGGCCGGAGCCTTGCGAAGTGACCGACCATGTCGGGGTGTTCGGGCTCGCCGGTGTTCCGGCCGCCCTCGGGGAGGTGGTGGAGCTCGTCCCGGGTGGCGGTGTGAGCGGTGAGCTGGTCGCGGCCGCCGGGCCCGATCTGCATCTGGCGGTCGGCGGGCGCGGGGTGGTCGTGCTCGACACACGGCTGATGACCGGCTGGCAGCTGGTACCGCCGGCCGCTCCCGAGGCTGCCGGACTCACCTTCCCCGTCCGGGAGTTCGCGCGACCACAGGAGGGGCTGTTCTGAGAAGTCCGAGGCCAGGGCGGCACGGGTAAAGACTCGGATCCCGTACGGATCCCTTTCGGCAAGGGGCATGGACGCTCGAACAGGCCGTGGCGGACGGTGGTTGGCATGGCCCTTCCCGAACCCCCTTATTACGCCGTCGTCTTCACCTCCACCCGTACCGACGACGACCCCGACGGATACCGGCGCACCGCCGAACACCTCTCCCGTCTCGTCCGCGAAGTCCCCGGCTTCCTCGGTGAGGACTTCGCCCACACCCCCGGCGGACTCGCGATCTCCGTGGCCTACTTCCGGGACCTCGCCGGGATCGAGCGGTGGCGGGACCACCCGGCGCACCTCGCGGCCAAGCGGCGCGGGCGGGAGCGCTGGTACGAGCGGTACGCGATCCACATCGCCAGGGTCGAGCACACGCACGCCTTCGCGCGGGAGTGAGCCGCGGGAGCGAGCCGCGGGAGTGAGCGTTTCCCAGGGGCTGCCTGAGAGCCGCCTGTGTGTTTCTCAGGCAAATCACAGATGGGGGAAAGCCTCTTCTCATAGGACCCCGACAAGGTGTCCACCATGACCACGACCTCGCCCCAGGGGCGCACCGAACTGCTGAGGCCGGACGGGAGCCCCGTCCGGGTGCTTGTGGTGGACGACGAGTTGTCGATCACCGAACTGCTGAGCATGGCTCTGCGTTACGAGGGCTGGCAGATCAGGAGTGTGGGGGACGGACAGGGAGCCATCCAGACCGCCCGTGAGTTCCGGCCCGACGCCGTCGTGCTGGACATGATGCTGCCCGACATGGACGGGCTGACCGTCCTCGGGCGGCTGCGGCGCGAGCTGCCGGACGTGCCCGTGCTCTTCCTGACCGCCAAGGACGCGGTGGAGGACCGTATCGCCGGGCTCACCGCCGGTGGCGACGACTACGTCACCAAGCCGTTCAGCCTGGAGGAGGTCGTGGCGCGGCTGCGGGGACTCATCCGCCGGTCCGGGGCCGCCGACCGGCGGTCCGACTCCGTGCTCGTGGTCGGGGACCTGACGCTCGACGAGGACAGCCACGAGGTGTCGCGGGCCGGGGAGTCCATCCACCTCACCGCCACCGAGTTCGAGCTGCTGCGCTTCCTCATGCGCAATCCGCGGCGCGTGCTCAGCAAGGCGCAGATCCTGGACCGGGTGTGGTCGTACGACTTCGGCGGGCAGGCCAACGTCGTCGAGCTGTACATCTCCTATCTGCGGCGGAAGATAGACGCCGGTCGTGAGCCGATGATCCACACCCGGCGCGGTGCCGGTTACCTGATCAAGCCCGCCGCGTCATGAGCGGGCGGCGGCGGCCGGGTCCGCGGCGGCGTCCGCAGCGGCGGCAGAAGCGACGAGCCGGGCAGCCGCGCACCCTGCGGACCCGGCTCGTCGTCGCGTCGGTGGTGCTGATCGCCGTCGTGTGCGCGGTGATCGGCACGGTGACGACGCTGGCGCTGCGCTCGCATCTGTACGACCAGCTGAACGGGCAGCTCAACGAGGTCGCCTCGCGTGCTTCGGGCGCCTTCGGGCCGCCGGGCCGGCAGCCGACGGGCGGCGTCCTGCCGGACGGGCAGAAACTCAAGGCACACCCGCCGGAACTCAGCGACTTCGTCACCAGGGGTCCGCAGCCGCAGGGCACCATCGCGGCCAAGGTCGAGAACGGCGTCATCACCGACGCCGAGCGGGGTGTGAAGTCCAGCAGCGACCTGGAGATGAACCCGAAGTCGCTGAACCGGGCGCAGCGCGCCGCGCTCGCATCCGTCCCGCAGGTGGACGGGAAGCAGCAGACCGTCGACATACCCGGTGTGGGTGAGTACCGGGTCGAGTACCGGACGGGTGACAACGGCTCCTTCTACGTCGCCGTACCGACCTCCGGTGTCGACAGCACGATCAACACCCTGATCCTCGTCGAGATCAGCGTCACCGCCGCCGGTCTCGTCGCCGCCGGTATCGCCGGATACGTGCTCGTCGGCGTCGCCACCCGCCCCCTGCGCAAGGTCGCCGCCACCGCCACCCGGGTCTCCGAACTCCCCCTGCACTCCGGCGAGGTGAACCTCAGCGAACGGGTCCCGGAGTCGGAGTGCGACCCGCACACCGAGGTCGGTCAGGTCGGTGCCGCGCTGAACCGGATGCTCGACCATGTGCACGGCGCCCTGCACGCCCGGCAGCAGAGCGAGATGCGGGTACGGCAGTTCGTCGCCGACGCCAGTCATGAGCTCCGCACACCCCTGGCCTCCATCCGCGGGTACGCCGAGCTGACCAGGCGCGGGCGGGAGCAGGTCGGGCCCGACACCCGGCACGCGCTGGGGCGGATCGAGTCGGAGGCGGGCCGGATGACCCTCCTCGTCGAGGACCTCCTCCTCCTCGCCCGCCTCGATGCCGGACGGCCCCTGCAGTTCGAGCAGACCGATCTCGTCCCGCTGGTCGTGGACACCGTCAGCGACTCCCGCGCGGCCGGCCTGGACCACAACTGGCGGCTCGATCTGCCCGACGAACCCGCGCTGGTGTCGGCGGACGCGGCACGGATCCAGCAGGTGCTCGTCAACCTGCTCGGCAACGCGCGCAAGCACACCCCGCCCGGTACGACCGTCACCGCGCGCGTGCAGCGACGCGGGCCGTGGATGTGCGTGGACGTCGAGGACAACGGGCAGGGGATCCCGGAGGATCTGTTGCCGCACGTCTTCGAGCGGTTCGCCCGGGGGGACTCCGCCCGCTCCCGGGCCACCGGATCCACGGGCCTGGGGCTCGCCATCGTGCAGGCGGTCGCGGCCGCGCACGGCGGTGCCGTCACCGTGGACAGCGTTCCGGGCCGGACGGTGTTCACCGTGCACCTGCCCGCGCTCACCCCTGCCGTGCCGCGGCCCGCGCCCGAAACCAACTGGCAATCGCACTCACAGGCACAGCACAGTGCCGCCACATGGGTGCGACAGGGCGCTTGAGTTGAGTCGGTTCCATGCGAACCGACTCTTCTCCCGGCACCCTGCCGGCGCGGGAGCACCTCCCGGCCGGAGACGCCGGTACGCCTGTCCTGGACGTAGTGATCCCCGTCTACAACGAGGAGAAGGACCTCCAGCCGTGCGTCCGCAGACTGCACGAGCACCTCACGCGCACCTTCCCGTACGCCTTCCGCATCACCATCGCGGACAACGCGTCCACGGACACCACCCCGCAGGTGGCCGCGCGGCTGGAGGCGGAGCTCCCCGAGGTCACCACCTTCCGCCTGGAGCAGAAGGGCCGGGGGCGGGCACTGCGCACCGTGTGGTCCGCGGCCGAGGCGCCGATCCTCGCCTACATGGACGTCGACCTGTCCACCGACCTCAACGCCCTGCTGCCGCTGGTGGCGCCGCTGATCTCCGGCCACTCGGACCTCGCGATCGGCTCCCGGCTCGCCCGGACCTCCCGGGTCGTGCGCGGTCCCAAGCGGGAGTTCATCAGCCGCGCCTACAACCTGATCCTGCGCGGCTCGCTCCAGGCCCGCTTCTCCGACGCCCAGTGCGGCTTCAAGGCCATCCGGCGCGATGTGGCGCAGGTGCTGCTGCCGCTGGTGGAGGACACCGGCTGGTTCTTCGACACCGAGATGCTGGTGCTCGCCGAGCGGGCGGGCCTCAGGATCCACGAGGTGCCGGTCGACTGGGTCGACGACCCCGACTCCACCGTGCACATCGTGAAGACCGCGACCGACGACCTCAAGGGCGTGTGGCGGGTCGGCAAGGCGCTCGCCACCGGCTCGCTGCCGCTGGACCGGCTCACCCGGCCCTTCGGCGACGACCCGCGTGACCGCGACCTGACCAACGTGCCCAGGGGACTGGCCCGCCAGCTCGTCGGCTTCTGCGTCGTCGGCGGCCTGTCCACCCTCTTCTACCTCCTCCTCTACAGCGTCTTCCGGCAGTTCTCCGGCTCCCAGATCGCCAACGCGCTGGCCCTGCTGGTCTCCGCGGTCGCCAACACGGCCGCCAACCGCCGGCTCACCTTCGGGGTGCGCGGCCGGGGCGGCGCCGTACGGCACCAGGCGCAGGGCCTGGTCGTCTTCGGCATCGGACTCGCCCTGACCAGCGGCTCGCTGGCCGCCCTGAACGCGGCCGGCTCCAGCCCCGCGCACTCCACCGAACTGGCGGTGCTCATCGCCGCCAACCTCGCCGCGACCGTGCTGCGGTTCCTGCTCTTCCGCGCCTGGGTCTTCCCGGACCGCGGCGAGTCCGACGCCGGCCCGACGGCCGTCGCCTCCCACACCCTGTCCTCGCCGACCTACAGCACGAGCACGACCCCGCCGTACGGCACGACCCCGCCGTACGGCACGGCCGCGCCGTACGGCACGGCCGCGCCGTACGGCACGGCCGCGCCGTACGGCACGGCCGCGCCGTACGCACCGCTGCCCCAGCGCCCGGTGCCGTACCAGCGGCCGCGTCCGGCGGCCACCCAGGTCCGCGCCGGTGAAGCCGCGGACGGCAGCTGGAGGGACGCCACCATGCGACTGCAGCCGGTGCGCCCTCACGACACCGACCCGGGGGATCCCCGATGACCACCCAGTACGACCCCGCGACCACCTGGCAGAGCGGTACGACCGACTGGGGGCCGCCCCCGAGCGCTCCCCCGAACCGGAACCCGAGCCCGCACCCGCACCCGCACCCTGTGCACGCCGAACCGGTGCGCGCGCACCGGGCCGGTGAGCCCAGGGGGCCGTTTCCCCGCAGACTGTGGCGCGGCCGCCCGGAGGATCCGCGCTGGGTGCGCCCGGCCTTCCTCGGCCTGCTGGCCGCCACCCTCGTGCTCTACCTCTGCAACCTCAGCGCCTCCGGTTACGCCAACTCCTTCTACTCGGCGGCCGTACAGGCCGGCAGCACGTCCTGGAAGGCGTTCTTCTTCGGCTCGCTGGACGCGGGCAACGCCATCACCGTCGACAAGCCGTCGGCGTTCCTGTGGCCGATGGAGCTGTCGGTCCGGATCTTCGGCCTGAACTCGTGGGCGATCCTCACTCCCGAGGCCCTCATGGGCGTCGGCACGGTGGCGGTCGTCCACGCGGCCGTACGGCGCCGGTTCAGCCCGGCCGCCGGTCTGATCGCCGGCGCGGTGCTCGCGCTCACCCCGGTCGCCGCGCTGATGTTCCGGTTCAACAACCCGGACGCGATGCTGGCCCTGCTGATGGCGCTGGCCTGCTACTTCGTCGTACGGGCGGTGGAGGACGGCCGCACCAGGTGGCTGGTGTGGGCCGGCGTGGCGATCGGGTTCGCCTTCCTCGCCAAGACGCTGCAGGCCTTCCTGATCCTGCCGCCGCTGGCGATCGTGTACGCCGTCTGCGGACCGGTCGCGCTGAGGAAGCGGCTCGGTCAACTGGCCCTCGCCACGGCCGCGTTGGTCGTCTCCGGCGGCTGGTGGGTCGCGATCGTCGAGCTGTGGCCGGCCTCCTCCCGTCCCTACATCGGTGGTTCGCAGAACAACAGCTTCCTGGAGCTGACCTTCGGCTACAACGGCCTCGGCCGCATCAACGGCGACGAGACCGGCAGCGTCGGCGGCGGTGGCGGCGCGGGTGGGACGGGCCGCTGGGGCGCGACCGGCTGGGACCGGATGTTCAACTCCGAGATCGGCAGCCAGATCTCCTGGCTGCTCCCGGCCGCGCTGATCCTGCTGGCCGCGGGCCTGTGGGCGACCCGGAAGCTGCGCCGTACGTCCGTGACGCGGGCCTCGTTCCTGGTCTGGGGCGGCTCACTGCTGATGACCATGGTGGTCTTCAGCTACATGGCGGGCATCTTCCACCAGTACTACACGGTGGCCCTGGCCCCCTACCTGGCGGCCGTCGTCGGCATGGGCGCCGGGCTGCTGTGGGAGCGGCGCGGGGAGACCTGGGCGTCGATCACCCTCGCCGCGTCGGTGGTGGCCGCCGCTGCCTGGGGGTACGTGCTGCTCAACCGCACCTCGACCTATCTCCCCTGGCTGAAGTGGCTGGTACTGGCCGGAGGCATGGCGGCCGCGCTGGGCCTGATCTTCGCCGGGCGGATCTCCCGGCGGCCGGCCCTCGGGGCGGCGGCGGTGGGTCTGGTGGCCGCGCTCGCCGGTCCGGCGGCGTACACCCTCAGCACGGTGAACTCCGCGCACACCGGCTCCATCCCGACGGCCGGTCCGGCGGGCGCGAGCACGATGGGCTTCGGCGGTGGCCGGGGGCCCGGCGGCAACGGCTTCCCGGGCGGCGGCGGCTTCGGCGGCGCGCTGCCGGGGCAGCAGGGCCGGAACGGTCAGAACGGCCAGGGTCAGCAGAACAGCAACGGCTTCCCGGGCGGCGGCTTCGGCGGAGGTATGCCGGGCGGGGGCCAGAACCAGCAGCAGGGCAACGGCACCACGCAGGGCCAGGGCCGGAACGGCAACGGTTTCCCCGGCGCCGGCCGGACGGGCGAGGGCGGCATGGGCGGTATGGGCGGCGGCGGCGCCGGTGGCCTGCTGAACGGCGCGAACGTCTCCTCGGCCGCCAAGCAGCTGCTGGAGAAGGACGCCTCGACGTACACCTGGGTGGCCGCGTCCATCGGTTCGCAGAACGCGGCCAGCTACCAGCTCGCCACCGGTGACCCGGTGATGGCGATCGGCGGCTTCAACGGCACCGACCCGTCCCCCACGCTGGCGCAGTTCAAGACGTACGTGGCGGAAGGGAAGATCCACTACTTCATCGCCGGCGGGGGCATGGGCGCCATGGGCGGCAGCAGCAGCGGCAGCTCCTCGCAGATCAGCTCGTGGGTCGAGAGCAACTTCAAGAAGGTGACGGCCGGTTCGGCCACCTTCTACGACCTCACGCAGAGGACGAGCGGCTGACGGTTCGTACCCCGGGAGAGGCGGTGACCGCCAAGGTCACCGCCTCTCGCGTGCCTCCAGTGCGGCTGCGGCACTACGGCCCCTCCACCAGCCGCGCCGGGAATCCCCCGGTGGCCACCGGCCCCCAGCGTTCGGGTGTCACTCGGATGAGGGACTTGCCCTGCTTGACCATGGCGGCGCGGTATTCGTCCCAGTCGGGGTGTTCGCCGGCGATGTTGCGGTAGTACTCGACCAGGGGTTCCACCGAGTCGGGGGTGTCGATGACCTCGGCCGTGCCGTCGATCTGGACCCAGGGGCCGTTCCACTCGTCGCTCAGGACGAGCACGCTGACACGGGGATCGCGCTTGGCGTTGCGGGTCTTGGCCCGCTCGGGGTAGGTGGAGACGACGATCCGGCCCGAGTCGTCCACGCCGCAGGTCAGCGGGGAGGCCTGCGGCCCGCCGTCGGCGCGGCGGGTGATCAGCAGGGCCCGGTGCCGGGGTCGTACGAAGTCCAGCAGCTCGTCCAGCGACACACGGGTGCTGGTAGCGATGTTCGGTGCCATGGGGGCAGCCTAGGGGCAGTGCGCGCCCCTGTGGCTGACCCCGCTGTGCCTACGCCTGGGGCAGCGAGTCGCCCTGCACCGCCTGGATGTCCAGCTCCACCCTCAGCGTCGTACCGATCGCGGCGATGCCGGCCTGGAGCACCTGGTTGTAGTTCATCGCGAAGTCCTCGCGGTGCAGTTCGGCCGTCGCGCGGAACGCGGCGCGCGTGCCGCCCCACGGGTCGGCGCCGGTGCCGAGGTAGGCGAGGTCGAGGTCGACCGGCCGGACCACGCCGTGCATGGACAGGTCGCCGTGGACCGTCCAGCGGTCGGAGCCGGCCGCCGTCACGCCCGTGGAGCGGTAGGTGATCTCCGGGTGCTGCTCGACGTCGAGGAAGTCCGCGGACTTCAGATGCCCGTCGCGCATGCCGTTGCCCGTGTCGATGGACGCGGCCTTGATGACCGCCTCGACGCGGGACTTGGTGACGTCGTCCGGTGCGATCTCGATCGTGCCGCCGAACTCGGTGAACCGGCCGTGCACGCTGGAGATCCCCAGGTGCTGCGCGACCGCGGCGACCGAGGAGTGCACCGGGTCGATGGTCCAGGGCCCGGGCGGCGGCAGTTCGGTGCCGCCCTGCCGGGCCAGCGTGACCGTGCCGACCTCGGCCCGGCCGCTCGCGGTCACGATCGCGGAGGAGGCCGCGGGCGCGTACCCGACGGCCGTCACGATCACCGTGTACGCCCCCGGCGCCAGCTCGGTGGCGTCCCGTACGGCTCCCTCGGTGTCCGCCTCGGCGCGCAGCACCTGCGTACCGGTCATGTCGGTCACCGTGACGACCGCGTGCGACACGGCCCACCCGTCCCGCGTACGGATCTTCGCGGTCAGTCCCATCCCGTTTCTCCCTGCAAAGCCTTGCGAACTGGTCGTGTGCGAACCGGCCCGTGGCCGGGGTGCGCTCCGCCTGGAACGCATCCCCACCACGGGCCGGAGCCGAACTACTCGCCGGGGTGGGCGAGTTCGATGTGGTGGCCGTCGACACCGGGGCCGGCCACGGTCAGGGCCGTCGCCACCGGCGGGTAACCCGTGGCGATGACCGTGTACTCGCCGCTGTCCAGGTCGGTGAAGGCGTACGCCCCGTCCGACCCGGTGGTGGCGGTGCCGACCACGTTCCCCGCCTGGTCGACGAGCGTCACCCGGGCGTCGGCCAGCGGACCGTGCGGGGCCCGGACGACACCCTGGAGGCGGGCGCCGGCGTCCAGGTCGATCTCGATCCGGGTGAGGCCGGTGGCGCCGATCTCGACGGGCACGGCGCGCGGCCGGAACCCGCTCGCGTTGACCGCCATGGTCACCGTGCCCGGCACCAGGTCGGTGAAGGCGAAGTCGCCCTGCTCCCCGGTGGCGGCGGTGGCCAGCAGGTCGCCGCGCACGTCGGTGACGATCACCATCGCGTCCTTGACCGGCAGCGCGCTGCCCGCGGCCCGGACCACACCGGTCAGCCCGCTGGTGCCGCTGAGCAGGATGTCGTAGGACAGCGGCTCCTCGCCCACCACGACGGTGGAGGCCTGCGGCTGGTAGCCGTCGGCGGAGGCGATCAGGACGTACGACCCCGTGCCCGGGGCGTCGACGGAGTAGGAGCCGTCGGCCTGGGCCACCGCGCGGCCCAGCTGGCGGCCGGACAGCGAGATCAGGGTGACCGCGGCCTGCGGGACCGGGGCGCTCTCGGCGCCGCGGACGAAGCCGTGCACGGGGGTGCCGCCCGGGCCACCGGTGCCGGGCTCGGCGAGGGTGGCGACGGCGGTCGCCGCCGGCTGGGCGGCGGTGGCCGCGGCCCCGGAGGTGTCCGGCACGACGGGGGTGGCCCAGCTGGGCACCCGTTCCGGGGCCGGAGCCTCGGCGGCGGCCTCCGTGGCGGGGGCGGCCTCGGCCGGGACCTCGGCCGGAGCCTCGCCTTCGGCGGCCTGTGCGAGCGCGCCCTTGGTCTTCAGGGGGACCTCCTTGATGAACAGCGTGATCAGGAAGGCGGCCGCGGCGAGGCAGCCGGCGATGAAGAAGACGTCCGCGATGCCGTGGCCGTAGGCGCTCTCCAGCAGCGTCCGGATGGGCGCCGGGAGCTTGTTCATGTCCGGGATGCTGTCGGTCGAGCCGGAGCTGCCGGCCAGGGCCGCCTGGTACTTGGGGCTCAGGGCGGCGACGCCGTCCTGGACGTAGTGCGTGATCCGGCGGGACATCACGGCACCCAGGGCGGAGACGCCGACCGCACCGCCGAGGGAGCGGAAGAAGGTGACCGTGGAGCTGGCCGAGCCGAGGTCGGAGGGGGCCACCTGGTTCTGCGTGGCGAGCACCAGGTTCTGCATCATCATGCCGATGCCGAGACCCAGCAGCGCCATGAAGATGGCCATCTTCCAGTAGTCGGTGTCGTACCGGATGCCGCCGAGCAGCACCAGGCCGGCCGTGACGAGGACGCCACCGCTGACCAGCCAGGCCTTCCAGCGGCCGGTGCGGGTGATGAACTGACCCGAGACGGTGGAGGAGACGAACAGACCGCCGATCATCGGGATGGTCATGACGCCCGACATCGTCGGGGACTTGTCGCGGGCCAGCTGGAAGTACTGGCTGAAGAACACCGTGCCGGTGAACATCGCGACACCGACGAACAGCGAGGCCAGCGACGCCAGCGTGATGGTGCGGTTGCGGAACAGGCGCAGCGGGATGATCGGCTCGCTGGCCTTGGCCTCGACGAGCACGAAGAGCGCGCCGAGCACGATCGAACCGCCGACCATCGCGTAGGTCTGCCAGGAGATCCAGTCGTACTTGTCTCCGGCGAAGGTGACCCAGATCAGCAGCAGGGAGACGGCGGCGGAGATGAGGGTGGCGCCGCCCCAGTCGACCTTGACCTCCCGCTTGACCACGGGCAGGTGCAGGGTCTTCTGCAGCATGATCAGCGCGATGATCGCGAAGGGGACACCGACGTAGAAGCACCAGCGCCAGCCCAGCCAGGAGGTGTCGGTGATGACACCGCCGAGCAGCGGGCCGCCGACGGTGGCGACGGCGAAGGTGGCGCCCAGGTAGCCGGAGTAACGGCCGCGCTCACGCGGGGAGATCATCGCCGCCATGACGATCTGCGCCAGGGCGGACAGACCGCCGACGCCGATGCCCTGGAAGACCCGGAAGGTGATGAGCATGCCGGGGTTCTGCGACAGGCCGGCCGCCATGGAGGCGACGACGTAGATGACGAGGGCTATCTGGACGAGCGCCTTCTTGCTGTACAGGTCGGCGAGCTTGCCCCACAGGGGAGTGGCCGCGGTCATCGACAGCAGGGCGGCGGTGACCACCCAGGTGTAGGCGGACTGGCCGCCGCCGAGGTCGCCGATGATGTGCGGCAGGGCGTTGGAGACGATCGTGGACGACAGGATCGCCACGAACATGCCGAGCAGCAGCCCGGACAGGGCCTCCATGATCTGCCGGTGCGTCATCGGGGCGTGGCCTGTGCCTCCCCCGTGCTTGGCGTGAGCCCGCACACCGGCTGGTGTGGTCGTTGCCATTGGGCTTCCTTCTCTTACGTGTTTGCGGGTGTACGGGTGGTCTCTTCGAGTACGGGGGCGGGGAGCCGGAACGCGGTGGCCCGGCAGTCGCCGAAGGACTCCCGCAGGCGGGTCATCAGCCGGATCAGCTGGGCCACCTCGTCGTCGGTCCAGTCGGCGAGCCGCTCGGCGAGCAGCCGCGTGGTCCGCCGGGACAGCTCATGGAGCTGCTCCAGGCCGGCGGGCGTCAGCCGCAGGATGCGCGAGCGCTTGTCCGCCGGGTCCGGGTGCCGCTCGATCCAGCCGCGCGCGGCGACGTGCGCGACATGCCGGCTGGTGACCGACATGTCCACGGCGAGCAGCTCGGCGAGCTTGCTCATGCGCATGTCTCCGTGGCGGCCGAGCAGGGTCAGCACGGCGGCCGAGCCGGCCGGGCAGTCGGGCGGCAGGATCCGCCCCATGTCCCGTTTCACGGCTCCGACGGCGCTGAGCTGACGCGCCAGCTCTTCGAACTGCGCCTGCCCGGCCATCACACCTCCCGATTCGTTGCTTGAGGCAACCTTAGCCCTGTTTGGTTGCTGCAGGCAAATAGTTACGGGAGGCGACCATGTAAAAACTTGGCAAAAGCAAGTATTGCAACTGTAAATATGCAGGTCGCTGCGGGTGAGGTGCCCCCGTCTGTCCCGGTGGCCCCCCACTTGGGCGGCCCGGCCCGTCTTCGCTAAGGTCTCGGGCCATGGCTAACACCCAGGGCCCCCAGGGCAATTACGACCCCGCCGGCAGCACCCAGATGTTCCGCGCGTTCGTGGACGAGGCCCCCCAGGGCCGCCAGCAGCAGGCCGCGGCCTCCTCCGGCCCGCGCATCGGCGTGATCATCGGTGTCATCGTGGCCCTCGCCGTGGTGGCCGGGGTCGCCTGGCTGGCGATGATGTAGGACCGCTCCCGTCGATCACTTCACCGGCCACCTCGCCGGTCACTTCACCGGTCACGTCCACCGGACGGACACGTCCCGCGTCTCGATGTGCATGCCGAGCGGCACGCGCCAGGCGTCGACGCACACGGTCCAGGTGTGGTCCTCGTGCGCGCCCGGCGCGATCGGCACCGGGAGGTCCACCGTCGAGTCGACCGTCCCCCAGTCGATGCCGAGCGCGCCGATGACGTGCGTCCCGAAGGTCACGCTGCCCGAACGCACCGCGGTGCCGCCGGAGTTGCGGAAGCCGACGGTCACTTTCTGGCACCAGCGCTGATCCGCCGGCTTCGTCGTGGGGGCGCCCCAGGAGAGATCGGCGGGCGTGGGGCTCGTGCTGCCGCTGGGCGCCGGACTGGGTGAGGCGACGGGTGGTGTCGTACGACCGCCCGGACCGCCGCCGTTTCCTACGTCGCCTCCGCTGCCGGCCGGACCCGGGGTACCGGGGGAGGCGTTGCCGCTGGGCTCGGTGGTGGTCCGCTCCGGGGTTCCCGAGGCGTCGGCGTTGTGTGAAGGTGCGGCATGGCCAGGGGAGTTACCGCCGCCCGGGCTGCTGCTCCGTGCCCCGTCGAGCGGCACCAGCGTCACGGACCCCGTCGGACCGACAGAGCCCGGCCCGCGCTGTCCCGAGCCGACCGCGACATATCCACCGCCCGGCCCGTCGCCCCCGCACGCGGCCAGCACCCCGCCCAGGACGACGACGGCCGCCGACGCTGCCGTAACGGCGCCTCGGCGGCCACGTGTCCATGTCGTCGTACGAAGCATCGGGCCATGGTGACTGACGTACCGTCAGATAGGAACCCCCGGGCGGGGGCCCTGTCCGCACGGCCCGCGGAGCGCTAGTCCGAGATCAGGCCCTCGCGCAACTGCGCCAAGGTGCGGGTCAGCAGTCGTGAGACGTGCATCTGGGAGATGCCGACCTCCTCGCCGATCTGGGACTGGGTCATGTTGGCGAAGAAGCGCAGCATGATGATCCGGCGCTCCCGGGGCGGGAGTTTGGCCAGCAGGGGCTTGAGGGATTCGCGGTACTCCACGCCCTCCAGCGCCGTGTCCTCGTAGCCGAGTCGGTCGGCGAGCGAGCCCTCGCCGCCGTCGTCCTCGGGGGCCGGGGAGTCCAGCGAGGAGGCGGTGTAGGCGTTGCCGACCGCGAGGCCGTCGACCACGTCCTCCTCGGAGACGCCGAGCACGGCGGCCAGCTCGGTCACCGTCGGGGAGCGGTCCAGCTTCTGGGACAGCTCGTCGCTGGCCTTGGTGAGGGCCAGGCGCAGCTCCTGCAGGCGGCGCGGGACCCGCACCGACCAGGACGTGTCGCGGAAGAACCGCTTGATCTCGCCGACCACCGTCGGCATCGCGAAGGTCGGGAACTCCACGCCCCGTTCGCAGTCGAAGCGGTCGATCGCCTTGATCAGGCCGATGGTGCCGACCTGGACGATGTCCTCCATCGGTTCGTTGCGGGAGCGGAAGCGCGCGGCCGCGTAGCGGACCAGCGGCAGGTTCAGCTCGATCAGGGTGTCCCGGACGTAGGCCCGCTCGGGACTGTTCTCGTCGAGCGCGGCGAGCCGCAGGAACAGGGAGCGGGACAGGGTGCGGGTGTCGATGTCCCCCGAGGCCGGCGGGGCCGGAAGCGCGGCGGGCGCCGGGAGGTCGGCGGCCGCCGGGGCGGGCGGGGCCGGCACGGCATCGAGGGCCGTGACGCCCTCGATGCCGTCGAGGACGTCGAGAGCGTCGAGCTCCTTGGGCGCTGCGTCGCCGGTCGCGGGCGTCAGCACCTTCGAGCTGCCCTGTTCTGCGGACATGCCACCCCCTTTGGGTCGCGGGACGGTCGTGGCGGCGCCGTCTTTCGGACAACGCAGCCTTCACCTGAATACCGGCGCCGAAGGCCCGGCAAACGCGTCTCACGCAGAATGTCACATGTCGGCAACACGCTGTAGAGACATGTCGACATGTGAGAGGTGAATCCGCCCTGGAAAGAAGGGGTCTGACGCTTTATCGGGACTCAACTGTCGGCATCTGCGCTGGTGAGCGATTCGCTCTCGGTGGTGATGCATCGAGCGGGTTTGCGATGCAGGGGGTGATCCCGGGCGTGCTTCCGTGCGCCCGCTGTGCTCCGTCTCGAGCGCTTCTACGTGTCGATGTCGAGCGCTTCTACGCGTCGATGCGATTCGCCGAGCGCAGCCGCTGGAAGCTGCGGGCGAGGAGCCGGGAGACGTGCATCTGGGAGACGCCGAGTTCCGCGCTGATCTGGGACTGGGTGAGATTGCTGTAGTAGCGCAGGAGAAGGATTCTCTGTTCGCGCTCGGGGAGTTGGACGAGCAGATGCCGGATCAGGTCGCGGTGTTCCACGCCGTCCAGGGCCGGGTCGTCGTAGCCGATCCGGTCCAGCAGGCCGGGCAGCCCGTCGCCCTCCTGCGCGGCCTCCAGCGAGGTGGCGTGGTACGACCGGCCCGCCTCGATGCAGCTGAGCACCTCCTCCTCGCTGATCCTGAGCCGCTCGGCGATCTCGGCGGTGGAGGGGGAGCGGCCGTGCAGCGTGGTGAGGTCCTCGGTGGCGCTGTTGACCTGCACCCACAGCTCGTGCAGTCGGCGCGGTACGTGGACCGTGCGGACGTTGTCCCGGAAGTACCGCTTGATCTCGCCGACCACGGTCGGCATGGCGAAGGTCGGGAACTGCACGCCCCGGTCCGGGTCGAACCGGTCGATGGCGTTGATCAGGCCGATGGTGCCGACCTGGACGACGTCCTCCATCGGCTCGTTGCGGGAGCGGAAGCGAGCGGCCGCGTAGCGCACGAGCGGGAGGTTCGCCTCGATCAGCGCCCCGCGCACCCGGTGGTGCTCCGGCGTGCCCGGGGTGAGCTGCTTCAGCTCGGCGAAGAGCACCTGGGTGAGGGCTCGGGTGTCGGCACCGCGCCGCTTCTCGGGAGCCACGGGAGCGGGGGCGGGGGTGCTCGCCTCCTCCTGGGGCGGCGCAGTACTGGCCGACACGGTCAACGCCACCTCTTCGTCGCTCAATGATCGGTCAAAAGCGGTCATAGCATCACAAGACATGTGCACTGTGTGCAAGCACCCGATAACCCCGTGTTGTGTTCAAACACCGACAAGTTGGGGATCCCAATGGGGTCCAAGACGCATGAAAGCCCCCCGCCGTTGCGGCGGGGGGCTGCCGGGCTGAAGTGGTCAGAATTCGTAGTCGGCGATCACCCACGTGGCGAACTCGCGCCACAGCGCGACGCCCGCCTGATGGGCCGGGTGCTCCAGGTAGCGCTTGAGGGCGTCGGCGTCCTCGACCGCCGAGTTGATCGCGAAGTCGTAGGCGATCGGCCGGTCGCTGATGTTCCAGCCGCACTCCCAGAAGCGCAGCTCCTCGATCCGGCCGCCGAGGGCCCGGAAGGCCTCCACGCCCGCCACGACCCGCGGATCGTCGCGCTCGACGCCCTCGTTGAGCTTGAAGAGGACCAGGTGGCGGATCATGGGGTGTACCTCAGCTCTTTCCTCCGTTGGCGACCCATGTCATGAAGTCGCCCACGGCCTTGGCCGCGTCCGATATGCCCTCGAAGACTATCTGGACGTAGTGGGCCGCCTTGGGCGGGTCCGTGATGATCACGTACAGCGCGAAGACCACGAGCACGTATACGGCGATCTTCTTGGCATTCACCGCCACCGCGGCCTCCCCTGTCCGTGTGCCCCTGCTGCCGGCCGCGAGTGTAACCTTCACGCCTCTTCCCGGGGTCAACCGCCCGCCGCCCCGCGTCCATTGCCGGGCCCACCGGGAGGGCCCACCAGGAGGGCCCGCGCGAAGGGCCCGCACGAAGGACCCCTTCCGCAGACGCGCGAAGGGCCCCGTCTTGCGACGAGGCCCTTCTTCGAGCGGTAGCGGAGGGATTTGAACCCTCGGTGACTTGCGCCACACTCGCTTTCGAGGCGAGCTCCTTCGGCCGCTCGGACACGCTACCGAGGGAGACCTTACAGCACACCGGGGCGTGCTCAGAAATCGGTATTCACCGGTCCCGGAAAAACTCGGTGAGGAGGCGCGCGCATTCCGCCGCGAGAACGCCCTCGACGACCTCCGGGCGGTGATTGAGCCGCCGGTCGCGGATCACGTCCCACAGCGAGCCCGCCGCGCCCGCCTTCTCGTCCCGGGCGCCGTAGACGACCCGGTCGACGCGGGACTGGACGATCGCGCCCGCGCACATGGTGCACGGTTCCAGGGTGACCACGAGCGTGCAGCCGGCCAGCCGCCACTCCCCGAGCAGGGCGGCGGCCCGCCGGATCGCGAGGACCTCCGCGTGGGCCGTGGGATCGCCCGTGGCCTCGCGCTCGTTGTGCCCGACGGCGAGCACCGTCGTACCGTCCGGGGACAGCACGACGGCGCCGACGGGGACGTCCCCGCCCTGGACCGCCCGCCCGGCCTCGGCCAGGGCGAGCCGCATCGCGGCCCGCCAGCGGTCGCGTACCGGGTCGGGGGCGGCGGCCGGGTTGTGGACGGTCAGCGGACGGTCTCCAGCACCTCCGAGGCGCCCAGCGCCTCGGCGATGGTGCCCAGCGCGTCGTCGGCGTCCAGCGAGCGCAGCTCCTTCTCGCTGATGCCCAGGTCGTCGAGGATCTGGCTGTCGCCCACCGGGCTGTGCGGGACGGCGTCGGCGGCGGCGCCCTCCGCGTCGTCCTCGTCGGACTCGGACTCGCCGTCCTCCGTGCCGTCGAGGTCCAGGGAGTCCAGGTCGGGGCCGTCGTCGGCACCCGGCTCCCGGCCGAGCAGCTCGTCGGTGAGCAGCAGCTCGCCGTACGCGCTGCGCTGGGCGGCGGCCGCGTCCGAGACGTAGATGCGAGGGTCGTCCTCGCCGTCCACGCGGACGACGCCGAACCACGCGTCCTCCTGCTCGATCAGCACGAGCACCGTGTCCTCGTCGGGAGAGGCTTCCCGGGCCAGGTCGGCAAGATCCGACAGGGTCTCCACATCGTCGAGCTCTGTGTCGCTCGCTTCCCACCCGTCTTCGGTGCGCGCGAGCAGTGCGGCGAAGTACACCGTGACTCTCCCACTGGTCATAGGCGTGCCGGTTGGGGGTCCCCCCGGCGGAGGTACTTGGGCGGAGGCGGCTTGGGCTCCGAGCCCCGCCCACTCGGAATCGTGGCAGAAACATGGCTGTCAGGGGACGTCTTCGGCTCCCTGTGTCTTACGCGTTCGTTGCCGCCACCTGCGGATCGTACGCGGCTTTTCCGGGGACTCACGCACGCCCACCTCGCAAACGCCGCTGTGTGCGCGGATCTTCCTCGCTCCGGAACCGCCTCAGAACTTCCTTACCGTGTCGTGCCCCTAAGGAACCACCAGAGGAATCCCAGGAGTGTCGCTCCCCTCGGTCGGTCTACCAGTCGGTCTACCAGCGGAACGTCCGCATGCGCAGCACGTGCCGCAGCCGGGCGGCCTTGGCGCGCCGCGGCTGGACCCGGGCGCGCAGCGCACGGGCCTCGGCGAGGTCACGCAGGAACTGGGCGCGCCGGCGCCGGCGCTCGGCGTCCGTCTCGGGTACGGCGCCACCGCGTATCGCGGGCTCGCCGGTACCCCGGGTGTCCTCGGCGTTCCCGGGCGCGTCCTCGGGAAGGTCAGGCAGGTCGGGCACGTCACACCACCCCAGTTCCGTCCTTCCCACTTTCCCTCGGACGGCCGCTTCGACGCCAGGGCCGCACGGGTCCGCACGGGGTCCGGGTCGCGGGTACGCCGGACGGGTGGGGGCCGCGGCGCGGGTACCGTTAGGGGCATGCGTCTCCATGTCGTCGACCACCCCCTGGTCGCCCACAAGCTCACCACTCTGCGCGACCAGCGCACCGACTCCGCGACCTTCCGCCGGCTCGCCGACGAGCTGGTCACCCTGCTCGCCTACGAGGCCACGCGGGACGTGCGCACCGAGGCGGTCGACATCCAGACGCCGGTCGCCGGGACGACCGGCGTCAAGCTCGCCCGCCCGCGCCCGCTGGTCGTGCCGATCCTGCGCGCCGGACTCGGCATGCTGGACGGCATGGTGCGGCTGCTGCCGACCGCCGAGGTGGGCTTCCTGGGCATGATCCGCAACGAGGAGACGCTGCAGGCCTCCACCTACGCCTCGCGCATGCCGGAGGATCTCTCGGGCCGCCAGGTGTACGTCCTGGACCCGATGCTGGCCACGGGGGGCACGCTGGTCGCGGCGATCCAGGAGCTCATCAAGCGGGGCGCCGACGACGTCACCGCCGTCGTGCTGCTCGCCGCTCCCGAGGGCGTCGAGCTCATGGAGCGGGAGCTGGCGGGGACGCCGGTGACGGTGGTGACGGCGGCCGTGGACGACCACCTCAACGAGCACGGGTACATCGTGCCGGGGCTGGGGGACGCGGGGGATCGTCTTTACGGGGCGGCTGAGTAGTTCCTGCGGCTCATGGGGCGCCCCTTGCGGGGCGCTTCTCAGCAGCCCTTCTTCGTAGTTGCCGTCGGTGCGGGTGCGGGTGCGGTCAGCTTGGTCAGTGCCTGGTCCGCGGCCGTCGGCGCGGCCAGGCTCTTGAAGCCGTCCCCGAGGATGAGGTCGAGGTCGGCGCCCTTGCGGGTGTCGGTGCGCTGTTCGGCGCCGGCCAGCTGGGTCGCCAGCACCGGCAGTGAGGTGTTCTGCGCGGCGGCCGGGCCGACGAGGATCCCGGCCGTCTTCACCTTCTTGTCGTACTGCCCGGGCGCGTTGCCCACGTTGCCGATCCGGAAGCCCCGCTTCTTCAGCTCGTCGGCGGTGGCCTTGGCCAGCCCGGTGCGGGCGGTGGCGTTGTAGACGTTGACGGTGATCTGGCCCGGCTTGGGCAGGGACTTCACCTGTGCGGCCGTATCGGCCCTGGTGTGGCAGCCGGTCTTCGAGCCGGCCGTCGTGGTCTTCTTGGCGCCGCCGGTGAAGACGTCGATGAGCTGCAGGGTGCCCCAGCCGATCAGGGCGACCACGGCGACGGACGCCACCACCGCGGCCACGAGCCTGGCGCGTCGGCGCGGCGGGCGCATCCGAGGGTATTTGTCCCCCGTGATCCGGTACTGGCCGCCCATGCCAGGGGGAGTGAGCATGCTCATGGGCGCAGCGTAGTGCGCCCGAGCGGCGCTGCCTATTAGATGATCAGTCGATGCCGCTCAGCGGAACCCGAAAGGGTCAAGGGTCAAGGGCCGTGTCGCGCCGGGTCAGTCGAGTTCGAGCACGCGCGCGTGCAGCACCTGGCGCTGCTGGAGGGCGGCGCGGACCGCGCGGTGCAGCCCGTCCTCCAGGTAGAGGTCGCCCTGCCACTTCACGACGTGCGCGAAGAGGTCGCCGTAGAACGTCGAGTCCTCCGCCAGCAGGGTCTCCAGGTCGAGCTGCTGCTTGGTGGTCACGAGCTGATCGAGGCGGACCGGGCGCGGCGCGACGTCCGCCCACTGCCGGGTGCTTTCCCGGCCGTGGTCGGGGTACGGCCGGCCGTTTCCGATGCGCTTGAAGATCACACGGAAAGCCTACCGGTCAAGACCTTCCGGGCGCAGCCATGGCGGCCGAGTGCGGCGCTTGAAAAGATGCGGCAAACGGGTCATATACGGATGTCCCCCTCCGTATCCGGCACGGCTGTGGACCGCATCCAGCACGGCTGCGGACCGCGGACCGGCGGTGTCCGGTGTTCGGCACGGCCCGGCGGAGACGGTTGCCCGCCCCCGCCGGGCCCGGTTCAGCGGTCGTCCCGCTCTTCTGGCGGCCGCTGCGGTTCTTCCTTCTCGCGTTCCGGCTCGGGTGCCGTCGCCCGCCGGGCCTCGGCGCGCAGCAGGGCGCGCAGGACGGCGTAGGGATCCATGGGCATGGCTGTACTGCTCCTTGCGTCTGACTGACCTGGGACCGGCCTTTCGCGGGGACGCGGGTGGAGTCAGCAGCGCAGGACCACCGTGCGGAGCAGGGGCAGGGCGTACGGCACCCGGGGCGTGCCGGAGCGGGGCCGTGCCGCCGGCCGGGCGGGCGCCGGGTCGGGGAGGGGTGCGGGGCGCTCGGGTGCGCCGGCCCGGTGGACCGCCTGGGCGGGGGGCCGCAGGAGGGTGTCGAGGACGTCGTGGTCGAAGGTCCCGGCGGACGCGCCCAGCGCCGGGGCCGCCTCGGCCTGCACATGGGCGCCGGGCACCCACAGGGCGAGGAGCAGCACGAGCACCCGCAGCCAGGTACGGCTGCGGGGGAAGCTCCCGGTCCCGCTCACGTCGGGTGTGTCCCCGGCGCGTGCGGGGAGTGCTGCGTGCCGGGCCCGGGATCCGCCCGCACGGCGTAGGGGACGGGGGCCGTGGTTGACGCCGCTCACACCGTGCGGGGGACCGCCTTGGCCCGGCCCCGGATGCCGAACGCGGTGACGATCTCCCCGATGCCCACCGCGACCAGCCAGATGCCGGCGACCAGGGTCAGCACGGCGACCGACCGGAACGGCGAGTCGATCAGCACGATCCCGGCGATGAAGGTGACGACCCCGAGGAAGATGTGCCAGCCCCGGGCCGGCATCCGCGCGTCGTGCAGGGCGGCCAGGGTCTGGGTGATCCCGCGGATCAGCCAGCCGATGCCGATCCACAGGGCGAGCAGCAGGATCGACTGCATGGGCCCGCGGAAGCAGAACAGGCCGAGCAGGATCGACAGGGCGCCGCTGATGAACGCCAGCACCCGCAGCGAGGTCGCCCGGTGCGTGCCGAACGCGGCGACCAGCTGGAAGACGCCGCTGATCACCAGGTAGATGCCGAACAGGACGCCGGCGGCGAGCAGGGAGGCGCCGGGCCACACGAGCACCAGGACGCCGAGGATCAGTGAGGCGATCCCGGTGCCCAGGACGACCTGCCAGGCGGCCCGGGACAGGGCGTGCAGCGGCCCCTCGAACGGCGGCTCGGGCTCCCGCCGTTCGCCCGGCGGGGCGGTCGCGTGCACATTCCGGTCGTCGTACTCACGGCCCCACTCCGGGCCACTGCTGGGTGCCTCGGTCATGGTTCATGCTGTGAACGGCGGGGGTGGGGCGGCCACCAGGAAGAGGCCGGTCGGGTGACACCGGCACAGAGCACCGACCCCGCAGAGGTCACCCCTGCTTCCCGCCCCCCTTCGCCGCCTTCGCCGCCGCCTTCATCTCCTGCTTGTGCGCCCGGACCTTGGCCAGCGACTCCGGTCCGGTGATGTCGGCGACGGACCGGAAGGACTCGCGCTCGCCGTACGCCCCCGCGGCCTCCCGCCAGCCCTTCGGCGTGACGCCGAGCTGCTTGCCGAGCAGCGCGAGGAAGATCTGGGCCTTCTGCTTGCCGAAGCCGGGCAGGTCCTCGAGCCGTTCCAGCAGCTCGGTACCGGTCGGCACGTCCCGCCAGACCGCCTCCGCGTCCCCGTCGTAGTGCTCGACGAGGTACTGGCACAGCTGCTGGATGCGCTTGGCCATCGAGCCCGGGTAACGGTGCACGGCCGGCTTCTCGGCGAGCAGCGCGGCGAAGGCCTCCGGGTCCATCGCGGCGATGTCGTGCGCGTCGAGGTCTCCGGCCGCTCCGGCGCCGAGCCGGTCGGCGATGGTCCGGGGACCCTTGAACGCCCACTCCATGGGGACCTGCTGGTCGAGCAGCATGCCGGTGAGCGCGGCGAGCGGGGACCGCCCGAGCAGCGCGTCGGCGTCGCGGTCCTGGGCGAGGTGCAGGGTGACGTCCATGCGTCGATGGTGGCCCGGCGGCGCGCGCGGCGCAGCCGGGGTGGTCCGACGGCCCTCCGCTTCTCGCGTACGATCCCCTCACCAGAGTGGTTAGGCAAGGCTAACCTAAAGTAGAAGAGGGTTCCGGGTGACCATCGAGACCTACCGCGACGCCTGGGGCATCCCCCATCTACGGGCCTCCAGCACCCTCGAACTGGCCCGCGCCCAGGGCCGGGTCACCGCGCTGGACCGCGCCTGGCAGCTGGAGGCCGAACGCCACCGCTCCCAGGGCACCTCGGCCGCCTTCCTCGGCGCCGGCGCCCTCTCCTGGGACGTCCTCGCCCGCCGGGCGCGCCTCGACGACACGGCCCGCCGCTGCTTCGCCGCGCTGGAACGCCGGGACCCGGAAACGGCCGACTGGGTCCGGGCGTACGTCGACGGAGTCAACGAGGGCCTGCCGTCCGGGGCCCGCCGGGCGCCCGAATTCACCCGCACCGGTCTCAGCCCGGCCCCCTGGCGGCCCTGGACCCCGCTCGGCGTCTGGCTCGCCACCCACCTGCTGTTCGCCGGCTTCCCGGCCAAGCTCTGGCGCGAGCAGGCGATACGGCACCTCGGTCCCGGCGCCGTAGGCCTGTTCGCCACGGACGGCCCCGGTACCGCGGGCAGCAACGGCTGGCTGGTCTCCGGCGCCCGGACCGCCACCGGGCACGCCCTGATCGCCGGCGACCCACACCGCTTCATCGAGGACCCCGGCGTCTACCAGCAGA
The DNA here is from genome assembly GCF_001027185.1 of Streptomyces incarnatus. Lineage (NCBI taxonomy): Bacteria > Bacillati > Actinomycetota > Actinomycetes > Kitasatosporales > Streptomycetaceae > Streptomyces > Streptomyces incarnatus. The sequence goes on from NZ_CP011497.1 coordinate 4,477,273, forward strand.
TCCGCCTCTCCTGCCCCGAGTTCGACGTCGTCGGCCTGGCCGTGCCCGGCGTCCCCGGCATCGCGCACTTCGGCCACACCGGTGCGGTCGCCTGGGCCATCACCAACGCCATGGCCGACTACCAGGACCTCTACCGCGAACGCCTGCGCCGCACCGGCGCGGGCGTCCAGGCCCTCGGCCCCGACGGCCACTGGCACCGGGCCGCCCGCCACACGGAGACGGTGCAGATCGCGGGAGAGCCGCCGGTCGAGATCGAGATCATCGAGACGGAGCGAGGACCGGTGATCGCCGGCGGGCCGGAGGGCCTGGCGGCGCGCATCACCGCTTCCGCGGATTCCGTAGCTGGGGACAGCCCACCGGAGCCGGGTGAGAACACCGCCCTGGCCCTGCGTCACCCGCCCCGCGTCACCTCGGACCTCGGCTTCAGCGCCCTCCTCCCCCTCCTCAGGGCCCGCACAGTGGGGGACGTCGACCGCGCCCTGGACGCCTGGGCCGAGCCCGTCAACGTCGTGCAGGCCGCCGACACCCACGGCCGCACCCTCCACCGCGTCGCCGGCCGCGTCCCGGTCCGCGCGCAGGCCAACCGCCTCCACCCGGTCCCCGCCTGGCAGCCCGGCCACGACTGGCAGGGCTGGCACGAGACGCCGTACGCCCCCGTCGAGGACGGCATCGCGGTGATGGCCAACCAGCGCGGCCCCGCCGCGCCCCTCGGCGTGGAGTTCGCCCCACCGCACCGCGCCGACCGCATCCGCGCCCTCCTCGACGCGCGCCGCACCTGGACCGCCGACGCCATGCCGGCGATCCACACCGACACCCACCTCGCCTCCGCCGCCCCGCTCCTGGACCACCTCGCCGCGCTCGACGGCCTCACCCCCGCCGCGGCCCGCCTGCGCGACCGTCTGCTCGCCTGGAACCGGCACATGGACGCCGACAGCACCGACGCGGCCGCCTACGCGGCGCTGCGCGGCGCGGTCGTACGAAGGCTCGCCGCCCACCCGGTGTTCGCCCCGCTCGCCGAGCCCCCGGCCTACCCGGAAGTCCTGCTCCCCTGGCTGGCCCTCGTCCCGCGCCTCGGCTACGCCCTCGAACACCTGCTGTCCGCCGAGGAGTTGTACGGCGTCGACCGCCCGACCGCGATCCGCGCCGCCCTGGAGGAAGTGGCCGCCGAACCCCCGGCCGGCACTTGGTCCGGCACCCACCGCCTCGCCGCCTGGCGCGCACTGCCGTACCCGGAAGGAGCGCCGGAAGGGCAGGCGGAAGAACAGGTGGAAGGGCAGGTGGAAGGACAGGTGGAAGGACAGCCGGAAGGACAGGGGGAGATGGCACCCGGACTCGCGGGCGACCACGACTGTGTGCTGTGCACCTCCGCCGTCCCCGGGCTCACCGACCGCGCGGCCCGCGGCCCGGCCGCCCGTTACGTCTGGGACCTCGCCGACCGGGCGGGCAGCCGCTGGGTGGTCCCCTTCGGCGCCGACGGTGTCCCCGGCGCACCCCACCACCACGACCAACTCCCCCTGTGGCTCAAGGGAGAACTGGTCCCCGTCGTCACCGACTGGACCCTGCTCACCCCCGACCCCACCGAGGAGATCCGATGACCGACCGCAGCCACTTCCACGAAGAGCACGTCGACGGCTTCGGCACCGTCCGCATCCGCCCCCTCGACCCGGCCTCCGACGCGGACGTCGTGCACGGCTGGGTGAGCGAGGAACGCGCCGTCTTCTGGGGCATGCGCGGCCTCACCCGGGACCAGGTCGCCGGGATCTACGCTCACATGGCCGGCCTCGACACCCACCACGCCCACCTCGTCACCAAGGACGGCGTACCGGCGGCCCTGTTCCAGACGTACGAGCCGGCCGCGGACCGGGTCGGCGAGTGCTACGACGTCCGCCCCGGCGACCTCGGCGTCCACGTCCTCCTCGCCCCGGCCGGCCCCGGCGGTCCGCGCCCCGGCTGGACTTCGGCGCTGCTGACCGTGCTGACGACGTACGCGCTGCGGACCCTGGACCGGCGCCGGCTCGTGGTCGACCCGGATGTGCGCAACACCGGGGCGATCGCCCGCTTCGAGCGCCAGGGCTTCGTGCGCGGCCCGGCGGTCGTCCTGCCCGAGGCGGACCTCCCCGATGTGTACCTTCCGGAGAAGCGCGCCCAACTGGCCTTCCTGGAGCGGCAGGTAGCCTTCCCCGGGTGACGATGACGCCCGACGATCTGATCGCGCACTACGGCCTCGAACCCATCCCCCGCGAGGGGGGACTGTTCCGGCAGACCTGGGAGGGGCCGAAGCGTCCGGACGGGCGGCCGGAGGGCTCCGCCATCGTCGCCCTGCTCGCCGGGGACGACTTCTGCGCCCTGCACCGCCTGCCCACCGACGAGATCTGGCACTTCCACCTCGGCGATGCGCTCGAGCTGCTGCTGCTCGCCCCCGACGGCACCACCCGCACCGCCGTCCTCGGCCCCGCCCCGCTGACCGGCCAGCATGTGCAGTTCACCGTGCCCGCCCGCACCTGGATGGGCGCGCGGGTGGCGGCGGGCGGCGCGTGGACGCTCTTCGGCTGCACGATGGCGCCCGGATTCACCTACGCGGACTACGAACACGGGAACGCGGCCGACCTGACGGCGCGTTATCCGTCCGAGGCCGCCCGTATCGCGCGACTGTGCCGCCCATGAACAGCGGCCCGCTGAACCTGCTCGGCGGACAGACCGCCCTGGTGACCGGCGCGGGCGGCGGCATCGGCCGCGCCATCGCGCTGCGCTTCGCCGAGGAGGGCGCGGCGGTGGCCGTCCACTGCCGTACGGCGGTGGACGCGGTCGGCGAAGTCGCGGCCCGGATCCGGGAGTCGGGCGGCGAGGCCGTCGTACTCCGGGCGGACCTGACGGACGAGGAGGCCTGCCGGCGCCTGGTCCGGGAGGTCACCGACTGGTCCGGCGGCCGGCTCACCGCCCTCGTCAACAACGCGGCGGTGCAGCCCGTCCAGCCCCTGCCCGGCATGACCGCGGCCGAGTGGCGGACGGTCGTCGACACCGACCTCACCAGCGTCTTCGCCTGCACCCAGGCCGCCGCCGCCCATATGCGGGGCCACGGCGGCGGCACCATCACCCACATCGCCTCCATCGAGGCCGCCCACCCCGCCCCCGGACACGCCCACTACGGCGCGGCCAAGGCGGCGGCGGTTATGCACGCCCGCGCGGCGGCCCTGGAGTACGGGCCCGACGGCATCCGGGTCAACTCCGTGTCGCCCGGCCTGATCGACCGGGAGGGTCTGGCCGAGGCCTGGCCGGAGGGCGTACGCCGCTGGCTGGCCGCAGTCCCCACCGGCCGGCTCGGCCGCCCCGAGGACGTGGCCGACGCCTGCGTGTTCCTGGCCTCGCCGCTCGCGCGCTGGATCACCGGCCACGACCTGACCGTGGACGGCGGCATCTCGGCCCGGCCGACGTGGTGAGCAGGTGAGTGAGCAGGGCGGCCGGTCCGCGCGTACTCATACGGAGGACCCGCGGCGAGGGAGGGCACGAGTGCTGCTGCGCGACCGACACCGGCGATGGCCGGGACGGCTGGCCCTGCTCTGCGCGGGGCTCTTCCTCCTCCTGCTCTCCGCCGCGGCCCCCGCGTCCGCCCACGCGGCCCTGCGCTCGACCGACCCCGCCGACGGAACCCTGCTGCGCACGGCCCCCCGGCACGTCACCCTCACCTTCACCGAGTCGGTGGGCCTGCTCACCGACTCCTTCCGCGTCTACGACCCCGCCAACCACCGGCTGCGCACGGGTTCCGCCGAGCACGCCCCCGGCCGCTCGGACACGGCCCGCGTCTCCCTCCCCGCCAGGCTCGCCGACGGCACCTACACGGTGGCCTGGCGGGTGGTGTCCGCGGACAGCCACCCGGTGTCCGGCGCGGTCACCTTCTCGGTCGGCACCCGCACCGCGACGACCGTGAGCCCGGCGCCCGCCGACACGGAGAACCCCGTCACCGCGGCCCTGTACAACATCGCCCGCTACCTCGCCTACCTCTCCCTGGCCGTCCTCCTCGGCACGGCGGCGTTCGTGGCGTACTGCCGCCCGCCCACGGCGGCCCCGCTGCGCACCCCGGTGCTGGCCGCTGCCTGGACCCTCATCGCCACGACGGCCGCGCTGTACCTCCTGCGCACCCCCTACGAGGAGGGCACCGCACCCACCCTCTCCCTGAACTCCCTCACCCACACGGCCACGACCCGCCCCGGCGCCCTCCTGCTCGCCCGGCTGGCGCTGATGCTCGGGGCCGGCGCCGGGGTGGCGCTCCTGCGGGCCCGCCGCCGAAGGCTCCCGCGCCGTACGACGCTCACCGTGGCCGGGGCCGTCTGTCTCCCCCTCGCCCTGACCTGGACGGCGGCCGAACACGCCTCGGTGGGCATCCAGGTGCCCCTGGCCATCGCCGCCGCCACCCTCCACCTGCTGGCCATGGGGGCCTGGCTGGGCGGTCTGGCGGCCCTCCTGCGCACCCTGCGGCGCACCTCCCCGGCCACCGTGGCCCGCTTCTCCCGCCTCGCCTTCGCCTCGGTGACGGTCCTGGTCGTCACCGGCTTCTACCAGTCCTGGCGGGGCCTCGGCTCCTGGCAGGCGCTCTCGGACACGGCGTACGGCCGCACCCTGCTGGTCAAACTCGCGGCGGTCACCGTGCTGCTCCTGGCGGCGGCCTGCTCCCGCACCTGGACGACCCGGTCGGCCCGGGAACCCCGGCCGGTCACCGCCCGCGTCCCCGAACCGGCCACGGTCCCCGCGTTCCCCCCGCTCACGCGGCCCGCGCAGGCTCCGCAGCCCCCGGAACGCCCCGCTCCGCCCCCGCCCGTCCACATCCTGCGCCGCTCGGTGCTGGCGGAGGCGGCCGCCGGTCTGGTGGTGCTGGCGCTGACGACCCTGCTGACGAGCACGGTGCCCGGCCGCGCGGCCGAGAACGCCACGGAGGGCGCGACCCCGTCGGCCGGCATCCCGATGGCCTCCGTCACCACGATCCCCTTCGACGTCGGCACCCCCGGCGGCCACGGCAAGGTCCAGATCACCCTGGACCCGGGCCGCGTCGGCCGCACCTCCGTCCAGGCGGTGGTCTACGGCCCCGACGGCGGCCTGTCCACGGTCCCCGAACTCCGCATCACCCTGACCCTGCCCGCCCAGCGCCTGGGCCCCCTCGACACCCGCGTCACCGACCGCGGCGGCTACTGGTCCAGCGACTCCTTCGACCTGCCCCTTCCGGGCACCTGGACGATGAAGGCGACGGTCCGGGTGTCGGACCTGGACCAGGTGACGGTGTCGGCTCCGGTGCGGGTGGCGCGGTAGGCCGGGCGGGGGCGGCGAGGAACCGACGCACCAACTCTTCCAGTAAGGCCGGCCGTTCGGGGCGCACGCCGTGTCCGGAGGCCTGCGCGTTCTCGGCGAGGGAGGCGACCGTCAGCTCGCGGTCGAAGCACGGCCACCATCCGCCGCGCCGCGCGCCGCGGTCAGGGCGGCGGTGAAGCGGGGCCACGTCAGCAGGACGATCGGGTAGATGGCGTAGCCGATGCGGGTGGCCGGGGACAGCACGATCGCCAGGATCAGACCGAGTGCCAGCCGGTCGGCACCGGCCACGGCGCTCGACGGCGGGCGGATCAGGAGCGACAGGCCCACACCGGCGGCGCTCAGCGCGATGAGCGCCATGGTGACCGCGTCGCCGTGCGGAACCAGCACGGCGATCAGATGGCCCAGCAGGGGGCTCTGCGCGGAGGATGCCGTGGGACCGAGACCGAACGGGTAGAGGACGACGTTGCGGTAGAAGGCGTCGCTGAACGCCAGGGCCACCGGCACCACGGCGAGCACGGCGACGCCCACGGCTCCCGCCGCGCACCTGACCGCGGCCCGCCGCCCGCCGCGCACCGCCAGTACGGCGACGAGCACCGGGATGGCCGGCCACGCGGTCCACTTCAGCGCGGCCGCCGCGCCCAGGGCCAGTCCGGCCCGTGCGGCGTCGCCCCGCTGGGTGAAGGCCAGGGCCAGGCACATCAGCCCGATGACCGGCGGGTCCACGCCACCGATGGTGAGCGGCAGGGCGACGACGGGACAGGCGCACAGCCACCACACGCCCGTGGTGCCGGTGACTCCGCGCGGGGTGCCGATCCGGCCGGCGCCCCCGTCCCGGCCGCCTGCCAGCACCCGTATCGCGGCCGCCACGGCCGCCAGGAAACCGGCGAGGAACCACAACCGGGCGCTGGTGAAGGGAGCGTCGCCGAAGAGCATGTGCGGGATGCCGAAGAGCGCCATGCCGGGGAGATAGGGATTGAAGTCCCGCACCACGTGCGGCGCGGGGTTGTACGGGTTTCCGGAGGCGAACAGCAGATCGGCCGCCCGTTCCACGACACCGACCTCCATCTGCTCCTTGCTGATCACCGTCAGGTACAGCAGGGGTACGACGATCGCGCCGGCGACCGCGACCACGGCGGGAGCCGGCGCCCACCGTGCGGACGACCTCGCCGCGACCAGTGCGGCACAGCCGTAACCCACCGCGGCGGCCAGTCCCCAGGCCTCCTGCGAGGTGTCGGCGGGCGAGAGCAGGCCCACGACGAGCGCGGACACGGCGCATACCACCAGCACCGGCCAGTCCCACCGGCGCGCGACGCGCGGCGACTCGGCGGCGGCGGTGGTGCCGGTGCCCGGCTCCTGCGCGCGAACGGCGGTGGCCATCAGGCACCGGACTTTCGCCGTACGAGCACGCCGAGGAGGCCGGGTGGAGTGAGGGGGGTGATCATGGCGCAACTGTAATTGATGTGTACATGTCGTACACCGCTTCGGGCTGACCGCCCTCCCACACGCCTCCGCCCGCCCGGGGAACCGGTCGGCACGGTCGGCCGCGATAAGAGATGACCCGTTCCGCCCCGGGGTTCCCTGCACCCCGAGTTCGGGAGCGTGTGCACAGGCTGTGGACGGGGCGAACGCCTGGCGATCTCCTCGCGCGAGGCGTCCGCGGTCACGCGAGTGTGCGCTTCGTCACCAGGCCCTCAGCGGGAGCTGCCCTCGCCACCCAGGATTGGGATCGCGTAGCTCACGCGCGCTCTTCCTTGGCAGTGCGTGAATTACGGCTTCGAGGTGGCCGCGGAAGTCGGCGCCGTAGTACCCGCACTCGAGAGTGCCCCTGAGGCGGACGAACGCCAGAGGGCCGGACCGCTTTCGCGGTCCGGCCCTCTGAGCTGGCGGAGGATACGAGATTCGAACTCGTGAGGGGTTGCCCCCAACACGCTTTCCAAGCGTGCGCCCTAGGCCTCTAGGCGAATCCTCCGCCGGAAACATTACATGACCGAGGGGAGTGCTCGCGAACTCGTTCCCGCAGGCCGACATCGGGGCGGCCGGCGGGATGCGATCGGGTTCGGAGCGCGGGCCGCGATCGGGTACTGTGGGGCGCAGCCCCTCACGCGGCGCTATCTGACTGAACTCCCCCAGGGCCGGAAGGCAGCAAGGGTAGGTCGGCTCTGGCGGGTGCGTGGGGGGCCCTTGCGTTCCCGGGGGCGGCGTCCGTGGTCCGGGGCCGGGTTCTGCGGCGGGGCCGGTTGTCAGCGGGCGCCTATAACCTCGTATGCGTGTCGTCTCTCGCGCTGTACCGCCGCTATCGCCCGGAGACCTTTGCCGAGGTCATCGGGCAGGAGCATGTCACCGACCCGCTGCAGCAGGCGCTGCGGAACAACCGGGTCAATCACGCGTACCTGTTCAGTGGTCCGCGGGGCTGCGGCAAGACGACCAGCGCGCGCATCCTCGCCCGCTGTCTGAACTGTGAGCAAGGTCCCACTCCGACGCCGTGCGGCGAGTGCCAGTCGTGCCGGGACCTCGCCAGGAACGGCCCCGGCTCGATCGACGTCATCGAGATCGACGCGGCTTCTCACGGTGGTGTGGACGACGCCCGTGAGCTGCGCGAGAAGGCGTTCTTCGGACCCGCGAGCAGCCGGTACAAGATCTACATCATCGACGAGGCCCACATGGTCACGTCGGCCGGCTTCAACGCGCTGCTGAAGGTCGTCGAGGAGCCGCCCGAGCATCTGAAGTTCATCTTCGCGACCACCGAGCCCGAGAAGGTCATCGGCACCATCCGGTCCCGGACCCATCACTACCCCTTCCGGCTCGTGCCGCCCGGCACCCTGCGGGACTATCTCGCCGAGGTGTGCGGCAAGGAGGACATCCCGGTCGAGGAGGGCGTGCTGCCCCTCGTCGTGCGCGCCGGTGCCGGTTCCGTGCGTGACTCCATGTCCGTGATGGACCAGCTCCTCGCCGGCGCGGGAGCGGAGGGTGTGACGTATGCCATGGCCACCTCCCTCCTCGGCTACACCGACGGCTCTCTTCTCGACTCCGTCGTCGAGGCCTTCGCCACCGGGGACGGAGCCGCCGCCTTCGAGGTCGTCGACCGCATCATCGAGGGCGGCAACGACCCGCGCCGCTTCGTCGCCGACCTGCTGGAGCGACTGCGTGACCTGGTGATCCTGGCCGCCGTGCCGGACGCCGTGGAGAAGGGGCTCTTCGACGCCCCGGCCGACGTCCTGGAGCGCATGCGGGCCCAGGCCGCCACCTTCGGGGCCGCCGAGCTGAGCCGCGCCGCCGACCTCGTCAACGCGGGCCTGACGGAGATGCGCGGTGCCACCTCGCCCCGCCTCCAGCTGGAACTGATCTGCGCGCGCGTGCTGCTCCCGGCCGCCTACGGAGACGAGCGGTCCGTGATGGCCCGCCTCGACCGTCTCGAGCGCGGCGTCCACTTCTCGGGCGGCGCCGGTGCGCCCGCGATGGGTTACGTCCCCGGGCCCGAGGCCCATGGAGGCGGCGCCGCCCTGCCGCCTGCCACCGCCTCCGTACCGCCCGGCGGCGGCCCGGCGGCGGCCCGCGCGGCCGTACGAGCCTCCAACGGCCCGGGTGCCGGTGGCCCCGGCACCGGCGGGGCCGTCGGTGGTCCCGGCGCCGGTGGCCCCGGTGCGGGTGGAGCGGGCGTTGGCGGTCCCGGCGCCGGTGGCCCCGGTGCGGGTGGAGCGGGCGTTGGCGGTCCCAGTGCCGGTGGTCCGGCTCCGGCCGGACCCGCGCCCACAGCCCCTGCCACTCCGGCAACTCCCGCGCCCGCTCCGGCAGCCGCCGCCCCGGCCACCCCGTCGGCCCTCGCGCCCGCCGCCACCCAGGCCCAGGTGCCGCCTACCGGCACCCCCGCCCAGGCCGGTCCTTCCGCCCAGGCCGGCCCCTCCACCCCGGCCACCAACGCACCCGGTGCCTGGCCCACCGCCGCCACCGCCGGAAGCGGCCGACGCCCCGGTGGCTGGCCCACGGCAGCGGCACCAGCGGGCGGCGCGCCCCAGGGGCAGACCGCCGGCCGTGCCCCGGGCCAGCAGCAGGCCCCGGCATCCCCGGCGTCCCCGGCGCCCCCCGCGGCTCCGGTACCGCCCGCGGCCGCCCCCGCCGGTGGGCTCGACCCCCGCATGCTCTGGCCGAACATCCTGGAAGCCGTCAAGAACCGCCGCCGCTTCACCTGGATCCTGCTCAGCCAGAACGCGCAGGTCACCGGCTTCGACGGCACCACCCTCCAGCTCGGCTTCGTCAACGCCGGTGCCCGGGACAACTTCGCCGGCAGCGGCAGCGAGGACGTCCTGCGGGCGGCGCTGGCCGAGCAGTTCAACGTCCAGTGGAAGATCGAGGCGGTCGTCGATCCGTCCGGCGGCGGTTCCGCGCCTCAGCCGACTGGCGGCTCCGGCTACGGCGGCGGAGGCGGCTACGGCGCTCCCGCCGCGGGCGGCGCTGGTTACGGCGCCCCGGCCGCGGCCCGCCCCGCGGCTCCCCAGCCCGCCCCCCAGGCACCCGGGTCACCGTCGCCGGGCCCCGGAGCCCGGCCTGCCGCGGCCACCCCCGCCCCGCAGCCCGCCGCCGCGCCCGAGCCGCCCCCGGTCGCCCCCGAGGACGACATCCCCGAGGACGACGACCCGGACCTGGACGAGTCGGCCCTCTCCGGCCACGAACTGATCGTGCGGGAGCTGGGGGCGACGGTGGTGGAGGAGTTCTCGAACGAGTAACGAGCAACGAGCAACGGGCGACGAGTAACGGGCAGGGGGTGCTCACGGGCGTCCCAGCGCGCAGCTCTCACCAGCCCGTTCCGGGCCCTTCCGCACCCCCTTTGGAGGAAACCCCAACAAACCCGGCCCCCGACCTTCGGCAACCTTGCCATTAGGCTGGCCCCGTGAAGGTCCTCGTCATCGGCAGCGGCGCCCGCGAACACGCCCTGTGCCGTTCCCTGTCCCTCGACCCCGACGTCACCGCGCTGCACTGCGCCCCCGGCAACGCCGGCATCGCCGAGGTCGCCGAGCTGCACCCGGTCGACGCGCTCGACGGCAAGGCGGTCGCCGAGCTGGCCGCCGGCCTCGGCGCCGAACTGGTCGTCGTCGGCCCGGAGGCCCCGCTGGTCGCCGGTGTGGCCGACGCCGTACGCGCCGCCGGCATCCCGGTGTTCGGCCCGTCCGGGCAGGCCGCCCGGCTGGAGGGCTCCAAGGCCTTCGCCAAGGACGTCATGGCGGCGGCCGGGGTGCCGACCGCCCGCTCCTACGTGTGCACGACCGCCGAGGAGGTGGCCGAGGCCCTGGACGCCTTCGGCGCCCCCTACGTCGTCAAGGACGACGGGCTGGCCGCCGGCAAGGGCGTCGTCGTCACCGACGACATCGAGGCCGCCACGGCCCACGCCGCCGCCTGTGAGCGCGTGGTCATCGAGGAGTTCCTCGACGGCCCCGAGGTGTCCCTCTTCGCGATCACCGACGGGGAGACGGTCCTGCCGCTCCAGCCCGCCCAGGACTTCAAGCGCGCCCTGGACGGCGACGAGGGCCCGAACACCGGCGGCATGGGCGCGTACTCGCCGCTGCCGTGGGCGGAGCCGAAGCTGGTCGACGAGGTGCTTCAGACGGTGCTGCAGCCGACCGTGGACGAACTGCGCCGCCGTGGCACCCCCTTCTCCGGTCTGCTCTACGCGGGCCTGGCGATCACCAGCCGCGGTGTCCGGGTGATCGAGTTCAACGCGCGCTTCGGCGACCCCGAGACCCAGGTCGTGCTGGCCCGGCTGCAGACCCCGCTGGCCGGCCTCCTGCTGGCCGCCGCCACCGGCAACCTCGCCGACCTGCCGCCCCTGCGCTGGAGCGAGGACGCCGCCGTCACCGTCGTCGTCGCCTCGCACAACTACCCCGCCACCCCGCGCACCGGCGACCCGATCACCGGTCTGGACGAGGTCGCCGCCGAGGACGCCCCGCACGCGTACGTGCTGCACGCCGGGACCAAGCGGGACGGCGACGCCGTCGTCAGCGCGGGCGGGCGGGTGCTGTCCGTCACCGCCACCGGCAAGGACCTGACCGAGGCGCGCGAGCGGGCGTACCGGGCGGTGGGCCGGATCCGGCTGGACGGCTCCCAGCACCGCACCGACATCGCCGCGAAGGCGGCGGCGCAGGCGGCGAACGCCTGACCTTCCCTTGCTGACACGGCACAGGCCCCGGATCCCTGATCCGGGGCCTGATCTTTGCTTTCTGTCACCCACCTCTGACCAAAGCCATTCCATCGAGTGAGCAATCAGCCATACGGCTGACGGGGGCCGGGGCCCCAACTAGGGTGCCGCGCAAGCGTTCCGGCACTTGGCCCACCGGCATTGCGATGTCAGTGGCGGGTGCCACAGTGGGGGAGTGAGCACAACCAGGACAGCACGCCATCGGCAGCGAGGGGGTGAGGGCGGGACGTGACCGGAATCGGTGCGGAGGCGGGGGCGCAGGCCGCGCGCTCCCGGGCCCTCGCCGTACTGCGCGTCCGGGGCCGGGCGCTGGCCGTGGCCCTGCTGCCCGCGGCGGCCGCGGTGATCCTGCTGACCGGCGGCTCCACCGGCCACTTCGTCGGCCGGGGCTGGGACGTGGCCCGCTGGATCGTGGGCGTGCTCGCCGTGCTGGTGCTGCTTGCCGCCGCCGGCATCGCCCTGGTCGTGGCCCGGGCCCGCCCCGCCATGAGCCCCACGGTGCCGATCCCGGAGGAGTCCGCCCCGGATCTGTACCGGATGGTGCGCGACCTCGCGGACCGGCTGGACGTGCCGGCTCCCTCGGCCATAGCGCTCACGCCGGACTGCGACAGCTGGCTGGAGGACCGCGCGCACTCGGCCCACGGCCCGCCCGCGCGCCCCGCGCCCGGCGAGGACGAGCTGGCGGGCCCGGGCCGCCGTCGCGCGCCCGTCGCGCCGGTGCTCGTCATCGGCTCCCCGTTCCTGTGGTGGATGCGGGTCGGCGAGCTGCGCGCGGTCCTCGCCCCGGTCATCGCCGGTACGGGCCCTTCGGCGCACCCGGACATAGCCGCCGCCCGGCGTTTCGTGCGCGGCCTGGACGCGGCGGTCGCGGTCGCCGCGACACCGGGCCGCTGTCCGGCAGCGCGCGGTGTGTGCGCGGCCCTCGGCTGGGTGGCCCGGCTGCTGCTGCGTAGCTGCCGGGAGCATGCGACGCAGATGGAGCGCGGGGTCGCCGCGGCGGCGGCCGAGCGGGCCCAGGCCGTCGACTACGGCCTGCGGATCGTCGCCCAGGAGCAGGTGGGCCTCGCCTACGCCGGCTGGGACCGGCTGCTGACCAGGGTCGCGCTGCCCGCCTGGCGCATGGGCCGCTGGCCCTCGCGGCTGGACGCGGGCGTGGTGGCGGCGCTCACCGAGCTGTCCCGGCGCGACCGCCTGGCCGAGGGCTTCACCTCCCGCCTCGGCGAGCGCCCCGCCTGTGACCTGCTGGAGGAGCCGGGCGCGGTGGACGAGGCCGCGTCCCTCCTCGCCGCCCGCCTCTTCCACGGCGGCCCCGCGGAGTCCGGCCCGGACTGGGCGCCGGTGGACTGGCAGGCGTACCCGGAGGAGGTCGTGGACCGCACCTGGCGCGCCGACGCCGCCCGCCTCCACCGCGTCCTCGACGCCCTGGGCGTCCGCCCCTCCCTCGACCCCACGACCCCCGACCCCGGCGGCCCCACCCTGGCCCGCATCCTGGACCACCTCACGGAGCCCGCCCCAGGACCAGCAGCACCAAAGCCACCGCACCACCACCCGCAGCCCACCGACGGCGAGCAAGTTCCCGCAGCCCCACCCGCCCCACCGACCGCCCCGCCGACCGCCGACGGCGAGCAAGTTCCCGCAGCCCAACGCGCCCCGCAGGCCGCCGACGGCGAGGACGCCCCACAGGGGCCACCCGCACCCGACGACGAAAGCAGTACGGGTGGTGCGGGTGGGAACCCGGACGCCGAAGGCGAAGCCGAGGCGAAGGCCGCCCACGCCGAAGCGCCGCAGGCACCCCGCGAAGCCGAGGCGAAGGCCGCCCACGCCGAAGCGCCGCAGGCACCCCGCGAAGCCGAGGCGAAGGCCGCCCACGCCGAAGCGCCGCAGGCACCCCGCGAAGCCGAGGCGAAGGCCGCCCACGCCGAAGCGCCGCAGGCACCCCGCGAAGCCGAGGCGGACGCCGCCCACGCCGAAGCGCCGCAGGCACCCCGCGAAGCCGAGGCGGAACCGGCACCGGAAGACCCCGGCACGGAACGCAGCGCCGCCCTGGCCGCGGGCCTGACCGCCGAGCTGGCCCGCGAAGAGGCCGGCGCGCCGACCTCCGGTGCGACCGCCACCGGGACCGCCACCGGCGGAACCCCCGAGAGCGCCCTGTGGGACGACGGCGGCCTGCCCCTCTTCCCGCTGCAGCCTCCCCGCACGCCCCGCGACCTGCTCACCGATCACGTCACGGCGATGGTCTGCTGCGCGGCCGTCGACACCGCCGGCGCGGTCCCCGCCCTGGACTGGCTGGACGGCCCCTCCCTGCTGCTGGGCGGCGAGCGGGCCGCCGACCTCACCCCCAAGGTGCTCAGCCTGATCGAGGAGGGGGACCCGGGCCCGCTGCGCGACTGGCTGGCCGCGACCGGGATACGCCCGGAAAAGCCCGTACGGCTCGTCTAGAGCTCCTGTACGGCTCGTCCAGGGGTCCTGCACGGCTCGGCCGAGGACCACCCGGAACACCGCCCGGAACGGGAGCCCTGTCTTCCAGTTCAGGTCAATTCGCAACGAGTAGTGACCGAGCCCGTGCGTTATGTGATGTGCTGGGAGCGACCACGCACCTGGCAAGGGCGTGCGACATACGACAGCACGGCCGAGCACGCCGGGGACCGCGCGTACCACCGAGCACAGCGAGCACGGCGAGCACCACCGAGACAGGACGACACGGGGGCAGGGAGGGGAGGGACCATGGCCTCGGACCACATCCGCCGCTGGGAGTCCGGAGCGCTCGCGCACGCCGTCACGGACCCCTTCGGTCAGGGCCCGGTGCCCTGGCTGCGCGGCAGCGAGACCTACTTCGACGACACCGGTCATGTCGTGCCCTGGTACGTCGACCCGAGCCCGCAGCCGCTGAAAGCGGTCGGCGCCGCCCCGCGCGTGCCCGGACCCCGCTCGGCCGACGACGTGCACCGCCAGATCAAGGGCTTCACCGCGACCGGCGCGGTCACGCCCGGCGAGGCGATCGACTTCCACATCACCGTCGACCCGCCCCAGGAGTTCGGCGTCGACATCTACCGGATCGGCCACTACGGCGGCGACGGTGCCGCGAAGATCACCACCAGCCCGCGCCTGTCCGGCATCGTCCAGCCCCCGCCGCTGGCCGCCGACCGCACGGTCTCCTGCCACCACTGGTGGCTGTCCTGGCGCCTCCAGGTGCCCTCCCACTGGCCCATCGGCGCCTATGTGGCCGTCCTCACCACCGCCGACGGCTACCGCTCCCACGTGCCGTTCACGGTCCGCGACGACCACCCCGCCGACCTGCTCCTGCTGCTGCCGGACATCACCTGGCAGGCGTACAACCTCTACCCGGAGGACGGCCGCACCGGCGCCAGCCTCTACCACGCCTGGGACGACAAGGGCCGGCTGCTCGGCGAGGCGGACGCGGCGACCACGGTCTCCTTCGACCGGCCGTACGCGGGGGCTGGCCTGCCCCTGCACGTCGGGCACGCCTACGACTTCATCCGCTGGGCCGAGCGCTACGGCTACGACCTCGCCTACGCCGACGCCCGCGATCTGCACGCCGGCCGCGTCGACCCCGGCCGCTACCGGGGCCTGGTCTTCCCCGGGCACGACGAGTACTGGTCGGTGCCGATGCGCCGGGCCGTGGAGGACGCCCGCGACCGGGGCACCTCGCTGGTCTTCCTCTCCGCCAACACCATGTACTGGCAGGTGGAGCTCGGCCCTTCGCCCTCCGGCGTGCCGGACCGGCTGCTGACCTGCCGCAAGCGCAAGGGGCCGGGGAAGCCGGTGCTGTGGCGGGAGATCGACCGGCCCGAGCAGCAGCTGGTCGGCATCCAGTACGCGGGCCGGGTGCCCGAGCCGCATCCGCTGGTGGTCCGCAACGCGGGCCACTGGCTGTGGGACGCGACCGGCGCGCACGAGGGCGACGAGATCGAGGGCCTGGTCGCCGGCGAGGCCGACCGGTACTTCCCGCGCACCCCGCTGCCCGCGCACGAGGAGCGCATCCTGCTCGCCCACTCCCCGTACACCGACAACGACGGCGTCCTGCGCCACCAGGAGACGTCCCTCTACCGCGCCCCTTCAGGCGCCTGGGTGTTCGCCTCCGGCACCTTCGCCTGGTCCCCGGCCCTGGACCGCCCCGGCCACGTGGACCCCCGCATCCAGCGCGCCACGGCCAACCTCCTGGACCGCATCTGCAAACGCGACTGACCCGGCCACCCGGCCACCGGGACTCCGCCACCGCCCGCACCGGACACCGCCACATCCGCCACCGGACACCGCGGCCGGCCGCCACCGGACACCCGCCACCGCCCCCTGGCCGAATCCGATCGTCCCCATAAGGGAGAATCGAGGTCATTGGACAGAACCACGGGGAGGAACCGTGTCCGGATTCGTAGAAAAGCCCGAGCCGATCCAGGTTCCGGGCCTGGTGCACCTGCACACCGGAAAGGTGCGCGAGCTGTACCAGAACGAGGCGGGCGACCTCGTGATGGTCGCCAGCGACCGCATGTCCGCCTACGACTGGGTGCTGCCCACGGAGATCCCCGACAAGGGCCGCGTCCTCACCCAGCTCTCCCTGTGGTGGTTCGACCAGCTGCGGGACCTGGCCCCCAACCATGTGCTCAGCACCGAACTGCCCGCGGGCGCCCCCGCCGACTGGGCGGGCCGCACGCTGGTCTGCAAGTCCCTGAAGATGGTCCCGGTGGAGTGTGTGGCCCGCGGCTACCTCACCGGCTCCGGCCTGCTGGAGTACAACGAGTCCCGCACGGTCTGCGGCCTCGCCCTCCCCGAAGGCCTCGTCGACGGCTCGGAACTCCCCGCCCCGATCTTCACCCCGGCCACCAAGGCCGAGGTCGGCGAGCACGACGAGAACGTCTCCTACGAGGAGGTCGCCCGCCAGGTCGGCGCCGACACCGCCGCCCAGCTGCGCCAGGCCACCCTGGCCGTGTACTCGCGGGCCCGGGACATCGCCCGGGACCGGGGGATCATCCTGGCGGACACCAAGTTCGAGTTCGGCTTCGACGGCGACTCCCTGGTCCTCGCCGACGAGGTCCTCACCCCGGACTCCTCCCGCTTCTGGCCGGCCGACCAGTGGCAGCCGGGCCGCGCCCAGCCGTCGTACGACAAGCAGTTCGTCCGGGACTGGCTGACCTCCGCCGAGTCCGGCTGGGACCGCAAGAGCGAGCAGCCCCCGCCGCCGCTGCCCGAGAAGGTCGTCCGGGCGACCCGGCAGAAGTACGTGGAGGCGTACGAGCGGCTCACCGGCCTCAGCTGGAGCTGACATGAAAAGACCCCGGTCCGGTGGACCGGGGTCTTTCTCCCGAGCGGACGACGAGGCTCGAACTCGCGACCTCAACCTTGGCAAGGTTGCGCTCTACCAACTGAGCTACGTCCGCGTTGCGCCGTGGCGCGAGAGCAACTATACCCAACCTCGCTCGCGTGCGAGACGCACTGCCGCATGACGGTTCTCCGCGCCGAGCTTCGTGACGGCCGAGGAGAGGTAGTTCCGCACGGTCCCCGGGGACAGCGCGGCCCGCTCGGCGATCTCCGCGACCGGCGCGCCGTCGGCCGCCAGCTCCAGCACCTCGGCCTCCCGCGCGGTCAGCGGGGAGTCCCCGGCGGAGATCGCGTCGGCGGCCAACTCCGGGTCCACATAACGGCTTCCGGTGTGCACCGTGCGGATGATCTCGGCGAGCCGCTGGGCGCTGACCGTCTTCGGGACGAACCCGCGCACACCGGCCGCGAGCGCCCGTTTCAGGTGGCCGGGCCGCCCGTGCCCGGTGACGATCAGCACCTGGCAGCCGGGCAGTTCGGCGCGCAGGGATGTGGCGACCTTCACACCGTCGGCGCCCGGCATCTGGAGATCCAGCACGGCCACATCGGGTTCATGGGCCCGTGCCATCGCCAGCGCCTCCGGGCCGCTCGCCGCCTCCGCGACGACCAGGAGATCGTCCTCCAGCGACAGCAGCGCGGCCAGCGCGCCCCGGATCAGATGCTCGTCGTCGGCGAGCAACAGCCGCACCTGAGTGCTCATGAGATGACTTCGCTCACTTTCTCGCCGTCACGTCCCAGCGGCACCTGGGCCACCACCCGGAACCGTCCCCCGTCGACCGGCCCGGCCTCAAGGGTCCCGCCGACGACCGCGAGCCGCTCGCGCAGTCCGGCGAGCCCGGAACCCCCACCCCCGTCGGGGGTTCCGGCCAGCCCGTCGTTCTCCACCGTCAGCACCACATGCCCCTCCGGCGACACCCGCAGACACAGCGTGCAGCGCCCGGCGTCCCCGTGCCGCAGCACGTTGGTGGTCGCCTCGCGCACCACCCAGCCGAGGGCGGACTGCACGTCGGCGGGCAGCCCGGCCGGCTCGGCGACGCGGACCTCGCAGTCGATCCCGGCGGCCGTCAACACGCCCTGTGCACCGGCGAGTTCGACCCCGAGGTCGGCCTCCCGGTAGCCGCGCACGACGGCCCGTACCTCGCGCTGGGACTCCTGCGCGATGCGCTGCACCTCGATCATCTGCTCCACGGCCTCCGGCCGCCCCCGCCGGGCCAGTTGGACGGCCAGCTCGCTCTTGAGCGAGATCACCGACAGGTTCCGCCCCAGCACGTCGTGCAGATCCCGCCCGAACCGCAGCCGCTCCTCGGCGACGGCGAGCCGGGCCTCGGCCTCACGGGCGCGTTCCGCCTCCCACAGCACGGCGAGGGTCCAGGCGCCGCAGCGGCCTGCGAGCAGCGCGAAGACCGCCTGGAACATGCTCACCGCGGCGGTCGCCACCAGACCGACGCCGTCGTGATCGGCGAGCCCTACGGCGACCGTGAGCAGGACGGTGAACACCGCCGACCGGCGCAGGAACACCCCGACCGGGACCGTGAGTCCGTACAGCAGCGCGTACGGCAGCACGAGGCCGCCGATCGCGAACCGGACCGTCATCGCCTGGGCCGCGTCCAGTGCGGCGAGCGCCACGAGCAGGGCGCAGGCCAGCGCCAGCAGGACGGCCGGCGCGCGGTGCGTGCCGGCCGGCAGCTCGGTGCGGCCCAGGTAGTGGTCGAGCGCGGGCCGGGTGAGCCGGTTCGACAGCGCGCACTGCAGCACCGCCAGGAGGGCGAGCAGGGCGCCGAGGACCAAGGCCGCGGGCCGGTGGGCGAGACCGCCGCCGACCAGCGGCAGAAGCACCCAGCAGCCCATGATGAACCACACCGTGCAGTACCAGGTCACGACGCTGAACAGCTCGACCCGCTCGGCCTTGCTGCGCTCGCCCCAGTGCCGCTGCTGCCAGCGCCGTATGCGTCCCACCATCCGCGCGTCCCCCGTTCGTTCCTCAGCGCCGCGGCTCCCACCGGAACCACCGCCGTACCCCACCCACCGCCACGATGATCCAGGCCACCGCGAGCGCCACCGTGCCCAGAGTCTCGTGGACGCTCAACTGGCCGGTCCAGCCCGCGCGGACGAGCCGGATCGCCGGGGACAGCGGAAGCAGTTCGCAGACGGAGGCGAGCGGGTGGGGCAGGACCTCGGTGGGGATCGCCATGCCGGAGCCGATCATGGAGAACAGCACCAGGGGCAGCGCGGTGACCTGTCCGCTCTCCACGCTCCGGGTGAAGGACGCGGTGAGCGCGGCCAGCGCGGCGCTCAGCACGAGCCCCGCCACCAGCCCCAGCAGGATGAGGTACGGCGCCCTGGGCGCGCCGGTGTGCAGCAGCACCGCGCAGCCGGTGCACAGCAGCAGGGCCTGGGCGAGGGCGAGGCCGACGGCGGGCAGGGCGGTGCCGGTGAGGATCTCGGCGTCGGTGAGTTCGCCGGTGCGCAGCCGCTTGAGGACGAGCTCCTCGCGACGGGCGACGTAGGTGCTGACCAGGGAGGTGTAGACGGCGAAGAGGAAGGAGAAGCCGATCGCGGCGGTCACTGTCACCACCCCGATGCTCAGCCCCTGCTTCCTCAGGTCCAGTTGGCCGAGGGCCGGCCGCACGCTGAACGGCAGGGTGAGCGGCATGACGAGCGCGGTGAGGACGACGCCGCGGTTGCGCCCGAGCAGGGCCAGCTCGGCCCGCCCCAACGCCCGCATCCGCCGCCCGACGGCGGCCCACGCGACTCCGCCGCGGCCCCGGCCGCCCGCCCGGACCCCGGTGAGGCCCTTCACGCCGGTACCCGCCGCTCCTGCGTCCACCCCGTTCACCCCGCTCGCCTCGCTGACCTCGTTCACCCCGCTGACCCCGCTCACCCCGCTCACCCCGTTCACGCCGCCGCCTCCCGCTCCCGGGCGATCTCGAGGAACGCCTCCTCCAGTGAGGCCGACCGCATGTCGAGGCCCCGTAGTGCGAGTCCGGTCCGGTCGGCCCAGATCAGCAGCGCGGTGGCGGTCCGCTGCAGGTGTGCCGTGTGCAGCCGTACGACCCTCCCGGCCGTCTCGTGCCGGCTGACGCCGAGGTCGGCGAGCGGGGGCAGGTCGCCGAGGAAGTAGCCCTCGGGCAGCTCGAAGGAGATCCGCGAGGGCCGGTCCGCGGTGACCTCGGCCGGGGTCCCGGAGGCGGCGATGCGCCCCTCGTGCAGGATCGCGAGCCGGTCGGCTAGGCCCTCCGCCTCCTCCAGGTAGTGCGTGGTGAGCAGCACGGTCGTCCCGGACTCGCGCAGGCGGCGCACCAGTTCCCAGGTGTCGCGGCGCCCCTCGGCGTCGAGCCCGGTCGTCGGCTCGTCCAGGAACAGCACCTCGGGGTCGCCGAGCAGCGCGAGCGCCAGGTCCAGGCGCCGCCGCTCGCCCCCGGACAGCTGCTTGACCCGTACGCCGGCCTTTCCGGCGAGGCCCACCAGGGCCAGCGTCTCCGCCTCCGGCCGGGCCCCGCTCATGCAGCCCGCCCACATGCGGGCGGTCTCGGCGACGGTCAGCTCGGAGGGGAAGCCGCCCTCCTGGAGCATGACGCCGGTGCGGGGCCGTACGGCGGCCCGCTCGCGGTAGGGGTCCCGGCCGAGGACCCGGACCCGGCCGCCCGCGGGTGCCGCGAGCCCTTCCAGCAGCTCGACCGTGGACGTCTTGCCCGCCCCGTTGGTGCCCAGCAGCGCGAAGATCTCCCCGCGGGCCACGGAGAAGCTGATGCCGCGTACGGCCTCGAACCCGCCCCCGTACACACGCCGGAGGTCGGTGACCTCGATCACGTGCTCGTGTTCGTCGATGTCCATGCCTTCAGCGTTCCGGCGGGAGGGCCGGACCGGCAGTGCGCGGTGTCATCGCCCGGCATGACAAATGTCAGAAGAGGATCCGGGATTGCGGGACAGCCGGACTGCGGACTGCGGGCAGCGGGGCGGTGGGGCAGCTGGGCAACGAAAAGACCCCGGTCCGGTGGACCGGGGTCTTTCTCCCGAGCGGACGACGAGGCTCGAACTCGCGACCTCAACCTTGGCAAGGTTGCGCTCTACCAACTGAGCTACGTCCGCACTGCTCCCGACCGGCTCCCACCGATCGGTGCGAGCACCAGCCTACCTGATCCACAGGAGTGGTCGTGACGACCGGTGCCGGAGCGGGTGACAGGAATCGCACACTGCGCCTTCCCCCTGGAAGGGGGATGTTCTGCTACTGAACTACACCCGCACGCTCCTCGGGGTTTCCGCCTTTCGGCGTCGCCCCTCGGCGTGTCCCAGACATTAGCTGATCAGCAGGGGGGTCGCGCAAGTCGGCTTCCCCTGGTGCCCGGTATGCCCAAGTGCACGGTCCTCAGGGTCCTCTGACGGACCCTGAGGACCGCCCCTTCGCGGGCTCGTGCTCGCCGGTTGTGCCCGTGCGGCTCCGGCGCGCCTCACTGCGCGGCGCTGAACGCCTCGTAGACCTTCTTCGGGATGCGTCCGCGGGCGGGCACGTCCATCTTGTTGGCCTGGGCCCAGGCGCGGACGGCCGCCGGGTCGGGGGCGACCTCCGTCTGCTTGTACGCCTTGCCGGACCGCGACCGCTTGCGGCCGGCCTCGACGTAGGGCGCGAGCGCCTTGCGCAGTTTCTTGGCGTTGGTTTCGTTCAGGTCGATCTCGTACGACTTGCCGTCGAGTCCGAAGGCGATCGTTTCCGCCGCTTCCGAGCCGTCGATGTCGTCAAAGAGCGTGACCACGACCTTTTGCGCCACGAATATCGGTCCCTTCGTGCGGCACGTCGATACAGCTCACCGGCGATGACGTGCCGAGTATCGGCTATTGCCAATTCATTTGTACAGTGCTCGGCAATGCAAAGTGAAGCCCGACTAAATCCGTCCGCGTGTCCGAAGACAATAGGTGAACGGGGCGGACCGTGGAACTTTCCCAGAACTTTTCATGGTGGTCCGGCTTCGACACCCGATCGTGATGCGCCTCACGTAGTTTCCTACAACTCTACTCGCGTAGAAATTTTGTGCGGGTAGTCTGAAGACGCACTGCAGGAACCTGCTCAGCACCACACCACCGGGAGTGCCAGTGGCACGCGTCGTAGTCGACGTCATGCTCAAGCCGGAGATCCTCGACCCCCAGGGCCAGGCGGTCCAGCGTGCGCTGCCGCGCCTGGGTTTCGCGGGGATCTCGGACGTCCGTCAGGGAAAGCGTTTCGAACTGGAAGTTGACGGGCCGGTCGACGAGGCCGCGCTCGCCCGCATCCACGATCTTGCGGAATCCTTCCTCGCCAACACCGTGATCGAGGACTTCACCGTCAAGGTGGAAGAGGCCGCGGAAGTCGCGGAGGCGGCGAAGTGACCGCTCGTATTGGCGTCGTCACTTTCCCGGGCAGTCTCGACGACCGGGACACGCAGCGTGCGATCCGTATCGCCGGGGCCGAACCCGTCGCGCTCTGGCACAAGGACAAGGACCTCAAGCAGGTCGACGCCGTCGTCCTGTGCGGTGGTTTCTCCTACGGCGACTACCTGCGGGCCGGTGCCATCGCCCGCTTCTCGCCGGTGATGGAGCCCCTCATCGAGCAGGCGAAGGCCGGACTCCCGGTCCTCGGCATCTGCAACGGCTTCCAGATCCTCACCGAGGCCCACCTGCTCCCGGGCGCCATGCTCGGCAACGACCACCTCCACTTCATCTGCCGCGACCAGAAGCTGCGGGTGGAGAACGCGGAGACCTCCTGGACCACCGACTACCGCGCCGGCCAGGAGATCCACATCCCGCTGAAGAACATGGACGGCCGGTACGTGGCCGACCGGTACACCCTGGACAAGCTGGAGGCCGAGGGCCGGGTCGCCTTCCGGTATCTGGACTTCAACCCGAACGGCTCGCTCAACGACATCGCCGGCATCACCAACGAGGCCGGGAACGTCGTGGGCCTCATGCCGCACCCGGAGCACGCCGTGGAGCCGCTCATCGGCACCGGCCGCACCGACGGCCTCCCCTTCTTCACCTCGATCCTCAAGAAGCTGGTCAACGCATGAGCCGGACGCCTCTGGACACGGTCGAGCACGCGGCCGCGACCCCCGACGTCGAGCTGCCCTGGGCCGAACTCGGCCTGAAGAAGGACGAGTACGAGCGGGTCGTGGAGATCCTCGGCCGCCGGCCCACCGGTGCCGAGCTCGCCATGTACTCGGTCATGTGGTCCGAGCACTGCTCGTACAAGTCCTCCAAGGTCCACCTGCGCCAGTTCGGCGAGAAGGCGCCCCAGTCGGACGCGCTGCTCGTCGGCATCGGCGAGAACGCGGGCGTGGTCGACGTCGGTCAGGGTTACGCGGTCACCTTCAAGGTCGAGTCGCACAACCACCCGTCGTACGTCGAGCCCTACCAGGGCGCGGCCACGGGTGTCGGCGGCATCGTCCGCGACATCATCGCGATGGGCGCCCGCCCGGTCGCCGTGGTCGACCCGCTGCGGTTCGGCGCGGCCGACCACCCGGACACCAAGCGCGTCCTGCCGGGCGTCGTCGCCGGCATCGGCGGCTACGGCAACTGCCTGGGCCTGCCCAACATCGGCGGCGAGGTCGTCTTCGACGCCTGCTACCAGGGCAACCCGCTGGTCAACGCCGGTGCCATCGGTGTGATGCGGCACGAGGACATCCACCTCGCCAAGGCCTCCGGCGCGGGCAACAAGGTCATCCTGTACGGCGCCCGGACCGGCGGCGACGGCATCGGCGGCGCCTCGATCCTGGCGTCCGAGACCTTCGACGACGCCAAGCCGTCGAAGCGCCCGGCCGTCCAGGTCGGCGACCCCTTCCAGGAGAAGCTCCTCATCGAGTGCACCCTGGAGGCCTTCAAGGAGAAGCTGGTCGTCGGCATCCAGGACCTCGGTGCCGCCGGTCTGTCCTGCGCCACCTCCGAGCTGGCCTCCAACGGCTCCGGCGGCATGCGCGTCACCCTGGACGACGTACCGCTGCGCGACTCCACGCTCTCGCCCGAGGAGATCCTCATGAGCGAGTCGCAGGAACGCATGTGCGCGGTGGTCGAGCCGGAGAAGGTCGACCGCTTCCTGGAGATCTGCGCCAAGTGGGACGTCATCGCCACCGTCATCGGCGAGGTGACGGACGGCGACCGGCTGGAGATCTACTGGCACGGCGGCAAGATCGTGGACGTCGACCCGCGCACGGTCGCCCACGAGGGCCCCGTGTACGAGCGCCCGTACGCCCGCCCGTCCTGGCAGGACGAGCTGCAGGCGGACGACGCGAACAAGCTGCCGCGCCCGGCGACGAGCGAGGAGCTGAAGGACCAGGTCCTGAAGCTGGTGGGCTCCCCCAACCAGGCCTCGAAGAAGTGGATCACCTCGCAGTACGACCACTTCGTGCAGGGCAACACCGTCCTCGCCCAGCCCGAGGACTCCGGCATGATCCGCGTCGACGAGGAGACCGGCCTGGGCGTGGCCATCGCCACGGACGGCAACGGCCGCTACGCCAAGCTCGACCCGTACACGGGCGCGCAGCTGGCCCTCGCCGAGGCCTACCGGAACGTGGCGACCACCGGTGCCAAGCCCCTCGCGGTCTCCGACTGCCTGAACTTCGGCTCCCCCGAGGACCCGGCGGTGATGTGGCAGTTCGCGGAGGCGGTGCGCGGTCTCGCGGACGCCTGTCAGCAGCTGGGCACCCCGGTGACCGGCGGCAACGTCTCGCTCTACAACCAGACGGGCGAGGCGGCCATCCACCCGACGCCGGTGGTCGCGGTCCTCGGCGTGATCGACGACGTCGCCCGCCGCACCCCGGTCGCCTTCCAGGAGGAGGGCCAGCTGCTCTACCTCCTCGGCGACACCCGCGAGGAGTTCGGCGGCTCGGCCTGGTCCCAGGTGATCCACGACCACCTGGGCGGTCTGCCCCCGAAGGTCGACCTGGAGCGCGAGCGGCTGCTGGCCGAGATCCTGATCTCCGCCTCCCGCGACGGCATGATCGACTCCGCGCACGACCTGTCCGACGGCGGTCTCGTCCAGGCCGTGGTGGAGTCCGCGCTGCTCGGCGGCAAGGGCGCCCGGCTGGTCGTCCCGGACGGCCTGGACGCGTTCACCTTCCTGTTCTCCGAGTCGGCGGGCCGCGCCCTCGTCGCGGTGCCGCGCTCGGAGGAGGTCCGCTTCAACGACATGTGCGGTGCGCGGGGCCTGCCGGCCACCCGGATCGGTGTCGTGGACGGTGACGCGGTGGAGGTCCAGGGCGAGTTCACCCTCTCCCTCGCCGAACTGCGCGAGGCCCACGAGGGCACCATCCCGGCGCTGCTGGCCTGACCGGCCCGCGTCGACGGCGGCCCGCGTCACCCTGGGGGGCGCGGGCCGCCGTCATGTCCGGGACGGGCTCCGGCTCACAGGTCGCCGAACTGTTCCAGGAGGACGTCGACCGGCGTGTGGGCGGAGGCGGCGGACGCGCCGTCGTGGAGGGTCCGTTCCGCCCAGATGACCTTGCCGCCGGCGGTGTACCGGGTGCCCCAGCGCTCGGCGAACTGCGCGACCAGGAACAGGCCCCGGCCGCCCTCGTCCGTGGTGGCCGCGCGCCGCATGCGCGGAGAGGTGCTGCTGGCGTCCGCGACCTCGCACACCAGGCAGCGCCCGTACAGCAGCCGTACGGTGATCGGCGGGGCGCCGTACCGGATCGCGTTGGTGACCAGCTCGCTGACGATCAGTTCCAGGCTGAACGCGACCTCCTCCAGCCCCCACCGGTCCAGTTGCTCCCGGCACCGCGCCCGTACCGAGGGCACCACCGCCGCGTCCGGCGGCACGTCCCACTCGGCCAGGTGCGAGCGCGGGAACAGCCGGGTACGGGCCACCAGCAGGGCGATGTCGTCGGCGCGGGGCGCGGGTCGCACGGCGTCGATCACCGCCTGGCAGGTCTCGTCCGGGGTGCGCCCCGGGGCTCCGCCCAGTAGCCGGCGCAGTGCGTTCAGTCCGGCCTCGACGTCGCGGCTGCGGTCCTCCACCAGGCCGTTGGTGTACAGCACCAGCTGGGCGCCTTCCGGCAGGTGCAGCTCGGCGGTCTCGAAGGGGTAGCCGCCCAGACCGAGCGGCGCCGACAGCGGCACGTCGGGGCAGTGGACCGTTCCGTCCGGGCCGACCACCACCGGGACGGGGTGCCCGGCCCGGGCCACCGTGCAGATCCCCGTCACCGAGTCGTAGATCGCGTACAGGCAGGTCGCCCCGGTCACCCCCTCTCCCTCTCCCTCGCGGCCGTCGAGGTGGGCGCCGGTGGAGTTGCCGGATTCCTCGTTGTCCATGCGGACGACCAGGTCGTCCAGGTTCCCGAGCACCTCGTCCACCGGGAGGTCCAGCGCGGAGAAGTTGTGCACGGCGGTGCGCAGCCGCCCCATCGTCGCCGCGGCGTGCAGCCCGTGACCGACGACATCGCCCATCGCCAGCGCCACCCGGGAGCCCGGCAGCGGGATGACGTCGAACCAGTCCCCGCCCACCCCGGCCTCGGCCGGCAGATACCGCCAGGCCACCTCCAGCGCGTCCTGCTCCGGCTGCCCCCGCGGCAGCAGACTGCGCTGCAGCGTGACGGCCGTCGTGTGCTCCCGGGTGAACCTGCGGGCGTTGTCGATGGCCACGGCCGCCCGCGCGGTGAGCTCCTCGGCGAAGGACAGGTCCTCCGGCTCGAACGCCTGGGACGCCCGGGTCCGGTAGAAGTTCGCCACGCCCAGCGACACGTTCCGCGCCCGCAGCGGCACGGCCACCAGGGAATGCAGGCCGAGCTCCAGGGCCCGGCCGGTGCGCTCGGGATCCTGCTCCCGCCAGCCGCGCGCCCGCCACAGGTCCGGCTCCAGCACCCCGCTGCCCTGCTGCACCGCCCGCATCTGCGGGGTCGCGGGGGAGAACGCGACGACGTCGTCCAGCGGATAGACCGGCAGCATCTCCCGGTCGCCGCCGATCGCCGTGCGCCGCAGGTGGTGCCAGCCTTCCGCCGTCGGCTCCCGCCCGTGCAGCACCGGATCGAGCAGATCCACCGTGACGAGGTCGGCGAACTGCGGCACGGCGGCCTCGGCCAGCTCCTGGGCCGTGCGCCGCACGTCCAGCGTCGTCCCGATCCGCATGCCGGCCTCGTACAGCAGCCGCAGCCGCGACCGCGCCACCTCGGCCCGCCCCGACACCGCCGCCAGCTCCGTGGTGTCGCGCAGCGTCACGACGCTGCCGCTCGGGCGGTCGCCGGGGAAGGTGGGCCGCTTGTTCACCGCCAGCAGCCGGTCGCGCACCGGCTGCACCGCGTCGGTGACGGCGTCCGGTGAGGTGAGCAGGCCGGTGAGGCCTTCCGGCAGGCCCAGGTCCCGCACGTCGGTGCCCCGTACGTCCGCCGGCAGGGCCAGCAGGCGCCGCGCCTCGTCGTTGGCGAGCACCAGCCGCCCGTCGACGTCGGTGATCAGCACGCCTTCCCGTACGGCGTGCAGGACCGCGTGGTGGTGCTCGTACATCCCCGCGAGCTCCGCCGGGGCCAGGCCGTGCGTCTGCCGCAGCAGCCGCCGGGCCACCAGCGTCGTCCCCGTCCCGGCCAGCACCAGGGCGACCACGCCGGCGCCGAGGGCCATCGCCAGCTCCGGCAGCCACAGGTGGGCCACGTTCCGGACCGTGATGCCCGCGGAGACGAGCCCGACGATCCTGCCGCGCGCGTCGGTCACCGGGACCACCGACTGCACGGCCGTGCCCTTGCCCGCGGGCAGCGGCGGCCCGCCGGCCTGCTCGATGACGGTGCGGCCGTGCAGCGCCGGTTCGATGGTGCCGACGAACTTCTTCCCGATCTCCCGCGGGTAGGGATAGGTGTAGCGGATCCCCTGGGTGTTCATGACGACGACGAAGTCCACGCCGGCTCGCTTGCGTGCCGCCTCGGCCCGCGGTTGCAGCACCGCGCTGGGATGGGGGCCGAGCAGCGCCTGGGCCGTGCCGGGGGCGTTCGCGAAGGACTGGGCCGCGATCACCGACGCCCGGCGCCCCTGCCGGACGGCGTCGTTCGCCGCCTGCATCACCAGCCCCGCCACTCCGGCGCAGACCAGCAGCAGCACGATCAGGACCTGGATGAGGAACACCTGCCCGGCCGAGCTGCGGGGGTCGATCAGGCGGGGAAGCCGACGGGAGCGGGCGGCGAGCGGATCATGCGACTGTATCCGATATCGCCCGAAAGGCACCTCCACGTACCCTTCATAACACTTCCGGTGCCACCCGGCTGACCGGCACCCGGCCGACCGACGGGGAGGAACCGCCCGCCCACCGCCCGCGGTGCGGTGAGGGGGTCGGGGGTGGGATGGATGGTCGTCGCGCGGTTGCGGGGTGCGTGACGGTCTTCGGCTGGGCCGGGCGCGGCCTGGGCGGTTGAGGGCTGAGCCGTGCGGTCGGTTCCTGTGCCATCCGGCTGATCGGCACCCGGCCGACCGACGGGGAGGCACCGCCCGTCCACCGGCCCGCGGCGAGGTGAGGAGGCCGGGGCGGGCCCCTCGTCACGCGGCCGCGGTGCGCGTGACGGTCTCCGACCGGGCCGGGCGCGTCCCCGGCAGCCGCAGGGCGAGCAGCACGGCCAGCACCATGACCGCGGCCCCGCACAGGAAGACCGTGTCCAGCGCGGAGACGTACGCCGCCACACCCGCCGCGCGGTCCGCTCCGCGCAGGACGGCCGGGGAGCCGACGCCGCCGGGGCCGTCGTAGAGCCGGCTGAGCGGGGTGCCGAAGCCGCTCGCGCCGAGGGCTCCGCCGAAGGTCTGGAAGAAGCGGACCGCGGTGTCCGCCCTGAGCGCCGGGCGCACCGCGCTGATCGAGGAGCGCCACCGGCGCATCGCCGCGGGCGAGAGTCCGGAGTCGGTCGCGGCCGACGCCGCCGAGCGGGCGCACCGCGCCTTCGGCCTGGTCGAAAACGGCCTGAAGGGGGACACCGTCAGGGCATAGGCTCACCGCCATGCCACCGGCCAAGAAGCGCGCCCGCAGTTACGACCCCGCCAGGACCCGGGCAGCGGTCCTCGCCCAGTTCGGAAACGTGCGCGAGGCCGTACGAGGCCTCGGCCCCGAACAGCTCGCCCTGCCCACCCGGCTCGGCGAGTGGACCGTACGCGACCTGATCGCGCACATCGGTATGGCGCTCACCGCGATCCCCCGGGCGCTCGACCAGCCCGAGCCGCCGAAGGCGGACGCCGTCCCGCTCGACTGGCCCTTCGCCACCGCGGCCAACGCCGCCGCCATCGACGAGTTCACCCGGAACCTCGCCGCCGGAGAGCCCGACCCCGGCTCCTGCCTCGCGGACGTCGAGCGGTCCCTGCGCGCCGCCCTCGACGAGCATCCCGGCAGCCGGATCCTGCGGACGAGTGCCGGTGCGATGTCCCTGGACGACTACCTCGTCACCCGCACCGCCGAGCTCGTCGTCCACACCGACGACCTCAACGCCGCCGTGCCCGGCCTGGACGTGCCCTGCGACCGGCAGGCCCTGGCCGCCGCCACCCGGCTGCTCGCCGACGCCCTGGCCGTGAAGGCGCCCGGCGGCTCGACCGAGGTGCGGGTGCCGCCGTTCGCCGTGGTGCAGTGCGTCGAGGGGCCCCGGCACACCCGCGGTACCCCGCCCAACGTCGTGGAGACCGACCCGCTGACCTGGATCCGGCTCGCCACCGGGCGCCTGAGCTGGAAGGACGCCCTGGCGGAGGCCAAGGTGAGCGCCAGCGGGGAGCGGGCGGACCTCGGGGGGCTGCTGCCGCTCATGTCGTAGCGGAACTCGTAGCGGAACTCGTAGCGGAACCGGCGGGACCGCTCTACCGTCGAATCGCCATGAACCGGTACAAGAAGCGCATGATCCTCGGACCGGGGGCCGTCTCGCTCGCCGCGCTCATGGTGGCGTGCGGCACCGGGAGGGCGGACAGTGGAGCGGTGACCGTCCAGCAGCCGCCCCCGCAGCCCGTGACGGGCGTCGACTGGCGGGTCGACGGCCTCACCGTCGGCGGTACGACCCGGCACGCGCCCGCCGCCGCCCGCCTCCGCATCGACGCGAACGGCAAGGCGGCCGGCAACCTCGGCTGCAACCAGTTCAGCGCCCGGGTCACCGTCCACGGCGACCACCTCACCTTCGGCGACCTGCGCACGACCCGGATGGCCTGCGCCCCGGACCGGATGGACTTCGAGCGCGCGCTCGCCCGGGCCCTCACCACCGGCACGCTCGTCGCCAAGGCCGACCACGCGAAACTGACGCTCACCGACGGCGACGGCGACCGCATCCACCTCAGCCGCAACGCCTCCGAGTGACCGCCGGGCCGCGAGTGACGGCGAGGCGCAGAGCGATGACCGGGTTCCGAGTGACCGTCGGTCGATGTGCGACACCTCACTCACGCATCCGGCGAACCGGACCGTGACCGGCGTCAGCGCAGCCGCCGTCGGCTCTCGAAGCCCCGAGCGAACCTCGCTGACCTGCGCAGACGAGGAAACCGACAAGGTGATCGGGAAGGCCCTGCCCGTCAGGGGCACGGATCCCCAATTCGGACCAGTGGTCGATCTCGCCTACACTCGGTGGCGTGCCACGTGGTGACGGTCGACTCAATCACGATCTGCTTCCCGGCGAGAAGGGCCCCCAGGACGCTTGCGGCGTCTTCGGTGTCTGGGCTCCGGGTGAAGAGGTCGCAAAGCTCACGTACTTCGGGCTCTACGCCCTCCAGCACCGGGGTCAGGAATCCGCGGGAATCGCGGTCAGCAACGGCTCCCAGATCCTCGTCTTCAAGGACATGGGCCTGGTCTCCCAGGTCTTCGACGAGACCTCGCTCGGTTCCCTCCAGGGTCATATCGCGGTCGGACACGCCCGCTACTCGACCACCGGCGCCTCCGTGTGGGAGAACGCCCAGCCGACGTTCCGCGCCACCGCGCACGGCTCGATCGCGCTCGGCCACAACGGCAACCTGGTCAACACGGCGCAGCTCGCCGAGATGGTCGCCGACCTGCCCAACGACAACAACAGCCGCTCCACCCGGGTCGCGGCCACCAACGACACCGACCTGCTGACGGCGCTGCTCGCCGCCCAGGTCGACGAGGACGGCAAGCCGCTGACCATCGAGGAGGCGGCCCACCAGGTCCTCCCGAAGGTGCGGGGCGCCTTCTCCCTGGTCTTCATGGACGAGGGCACCCTCTACGCCGCCCGTGACCCGCAGGGCATCCGCCCGCTGGTCCTCGGCCGGCTGGAGCGCGGCTGGGTGGTCGCCTCCGAGACCGCCGCCCTGGACATCTGCGGCGCCAGCTTCGTGCGCGAGATCGAGCCGGGCGAGTTCGTCGCCATCGACGAGAACGGCCTGCGCAGCTCTCGGTTCGCAGAAGCGAAGCCCAAGGGCTGTGTCTTCGAGTACGTGTACCTGGCCCGCCCGGACACCGACATCGCCGGCCGGAACGTGTACCTGTCCCGCGTGGAGATGGGCCGCCGGCTCGCCAAGGAAGCCCCCGTCGAGGCCGACCTGGTCATAGCGACCCCGGAGTCCGGCACCCCGGCCGCCATCGGCTACGCGGAGGCGTCCGGCATCCCCTTCGGCGCGGGTCTGGTGAAGAACGCCTACGTCGGCCGGACCTTCATCCAGCCCTCGCAGACCATCCGCCAGCTGGGCATCCGCCTGAAGCTGAACCCGCTGAAGGAAGTCATCAAGGGCAAGCGCCTGGTCGTCGTCGACGACTCCATCGTGCGCGGCAACACCCAGCGGGCCCTGGTCCGCATGCTCCGCGAGGCGGGCGCCGCCGAGGTCCACATCCGGATCTCCTCGCCGCCCGTGAAGTGGCCCTGCTTCTTCGGCATCGACTTCGCCACGCGCGCGGAGCTCATCGCCAACGGCATGACCATCGAGGAGATCGGCACCTCGCTCGGCGCCGACTCGCTCGCCTACATCTCCATCGACGGCATGATCGAGGCGACCACCATCGCCAAGCCGAACCTGTGCCGCGCCTGCTTCGACGGCGAGTACCCGATGGAGCTGCCGGACCCGGAGCTGCTCGGCAAGCAGCTGCTGGAGACCGAGCTGGCCGCCGGCCCGGCCGCGACGGCCGCCGCCGACGCGATCCGCCGCCCGTAACACCCTGCACATCCAGCAGGACGACACGAAAGCTCTCACAGTCATGTCTGAGACAACCGGTGCCAGCTACGCAGCGGCGGGCGTCGACATCGAGGCGGGCGACCGCGCGGTCGAGCTGATGAAGGAGTGGGTGAAGAAGACCCGGCGCCCCGAGGTCCTCGGCGGCCTCGGCGGCTTCGCCGGCCTCTTCGACGCCTCCGCCCTCAAGCGCTACGAGCGCCCGCTGCTCGCCTCCGCCACGGACGGCGTCGGCACGAAGGTCGATGTCGCGCGCCGCATGGGCGTCTACGACACCATCGGCCACGATCTGGTCGCCATGGTCATGGACGACATCGTGGTGTGCGGCGCCGAGCCGCTGTTCATGACCGACTACATCTGCGTCGGCAAGGTCCACCCCGAGCGCGTCGCGGCCATCGTGAAGGGCATCGCGGAGGGCTGTGTGCTCGCCGGATGCGCCCTGGTGGGCGGCGAGACGGCCGAGCACCCGGGCCTGCTGGGCGAGGACGACTTCGACGTCGCCGGGGCCGGTACGGGCGTCGTGGAGGCCGACCGGCTGCTCGGCGCGGATCGCATCCGTACGGGTGACGCGGTGATCGCCATGGCGTCCTCCGGCCTTCACTCGAACGGGTACTCCCTGGTCCGCCACGTCCTGCTGAACACGGCCGGGCTGGCCCTGGAGTCGGAGGTCGCCGAGTTCGGCCGCACCCTCGGCGAGGAGCTGCTGGAGCCGACCAAGATCTACTCGCTGGACTGCCTGGCGCTGACCCGGACCACCGAGGTGCACGCGTTCTCGCACATCACCGGCGGCGGACTCGCGGCCAACCTGGCCCGCGTGATCCCGGACGGGCTGCACGCCGTGGTCGACCGCTCCACCTGGACCCCGGGCGCGATCTTCGACCTGGTCGGCAGGACCGGGAACGTCGAGCGCCTGGAGCTGGAGAAGACCCTCAACATGGGCGTCGGCATGATGGCGATCGTCCCCGCGGAATCCACCGAGGTGGCCCTCGCGACCCTGGCCGACCGAGGGGTCGACGCCTGGGTGGCCGGCGAGATCACCGAGCGCGGCGCCAAGGAGACGGGCGCGGAGCTGGTGGGGGACTACGCCCGCTGAGCGTCGGCGGGTGACTGCGCCCGCCGAGTCTGCGGGTAGCACAGAAGCCGGTCGGTGGCTGTGCCACCGACCGGACTGGTGCTCAGTGCAAGGTCAAGCGCCGCGACGGTGTTGTGAGGGACCCTCGTCCTCGTCGTCGTCGTCCTCATAGAGGTCGGCGTAACGGGAGTACAGGTCGTCCTCGTCATGCTCATCGTCCTCGAACGGCTCGCCGTTCGGCGGCTGGCTCGAAGTCGATGCGCCCAGTTCACTGGCCAGACGTGACAGGTCAGTCCCACCGCTGTTGTACTTCAGCTGGCGGGCGACCTTTGTCTGCTTGGCCTTGGCCCGGCCGCGCCCCATGGCTCGACCCCCTCGGTGACGGGGCTCACGGCCCCAGAGTCTGACACGCGTTCATGATCCGGAACGGACCCTCCGTAGAGAGGCCGGTCCGTAGGGCTTCCACGGTACCTGAGCCCGCGCCCATACGGTACGTCGCCCGCAGCACGCGCGTGTGCCCAGGACCTTCGAGGCGCCCCGTCCTCGCTGGTCAGTGGCGATTTTAACCACTTATCGGGGAACGACCCGCCGATGGAAGTGAGAGTTCTCTCGAAGTGCCCACCGGCGGGTACCGCTCAGCTGTGCGACCGGGTCAGTGCACAGCGTGTCCGGCGCGTGCCTCGGCCATCCGCTGCTCGGCGATCCGGTCGGCCGCGGCGGCCGGCGGAATCCCGTCTTCCTTCGCACGTGCGAATATGGCCAGCGTGGTGTCGAAGATCTTCGCCGCCTTCGTCCTGCACCGGTCGAAGTCGAACCCGTGCAGCTCGTCGGCCACCTGGATGACCCCGCCCGCGTTCACCACGTAGTCCGGCGCGTAGAGGATCCCGCGGTCGGCGAGGTCCTTCTCCACGCCCGGGTGGGCGAGCTGGTTGTTGGCCGCGCCGCAGACCACCTTGGCGGTGAGCACCGGCACGCTGTGGTCGTTCAGGGCGCCGCCGAGCGCGCAGGGGGCGTAGATGTCGAGCCCCTCGACCCGGATCAGCTCCTCGGTGTCGGCGACGGCCGTCACGCGCTCGGGGTGCTGGTCGAGGATGCGCTGGACGGCGTCCGGGCGCACGTCGGTGATGACGACCTCGGCGCCCTCGTCCAGCAGGTGGCGCACCAGGTGGTGGCCGACCTTGCCGACGCCGGCGATGCCGACCTTGCGGCCGCGCAGCAGGGGGTCGCCCCACAGGTGCTGGGCGGAGGCGCGCATGCCCTGGTAGACACCGAAGGCGGTGAGCACCGAGGAGTCGCCGGCGCCGCCGTTCTCGGGGGAGCGGCCGGTGGTCCAACGGCACTCACGGGCCACGACGTCCATGTCGGCGACGTAGGTGCCGACGTCGCAGGCGGTGACGTAGCGCCCGCCGAGCGAGGCGACCATGCGGCCGTAGGCGAGGAGCAGCTCCTCGGTCTTGTCGCGCTCCGGGTCGCCGATGATCACGGCCTTGCCGCCGCCGTGGTCGAGTCCGGCCATGGCGTTCTTGTACGACATTCCGCGCGCGAGGTTGAGGGCGTCGGCGACGGCCTCGGCCTCGGTGGCGTAGGGATAGAAGCGCGTGCCGCCGAGGGCCGGGCCCAGGGCGGTGGAGTGGATGGCGATCACGGCCTTGAGGCCGCTCGCGCGGTCCTGGCAGAGCACGACCTGCTCATGGCCGCCCTGGTCCGAGTGGAACAGGGTGTGCAGGACATCAGCAGGTGCCCCAATTACGTCGGTCACTGTGGTGACTCCTGTGTAAAGAGCGGCGAGTGGGGTGGAACCCCGTACGGGTGGCGGGGTGCCGTGGCATGAGCGTAGAGCCTTGGCACGACCACCATCCGTGCAGTGTTCAGGATCACTCTCGCGAGGCGCTCGCGCACGTAGGACCGTGGCACGATTTGCAGTGTTTCGAGCCGGGTCCGCTGGGGAGGGAGCAGGCGTGCCGAAGGTGTCCTCCGTGGTCGTCCCCTATGCCGCGTACCTGCGCGTGTACGAGCCGCTGGGCGCCTTCCCGGAGCCGGAGCGCGGCCACTGGGCGCGCTACGCCCGCCGCTCCGACCGCCCCTCGTACCAGGACGAACTGCGCCGGTCCCTGGCCGACTTGCTGCCCACCCCGCCGGTCGCCGTGCCGGTGCACGAGTCCAGCGACGCCTTCGTGCTGGAGGTCGACGGCGTGGTCTGCGTGTGCCCGTGGCGCACCCGGCTGCGCGGCTGGCTGGCGCTCGGCGAGCTGGCCGAGGAGCTGCCGGCGCCGGTGCTGGACGCGGTGCTGCCGCCGGTCGTACGCCGTCAGGCCGCCCAGGACTACGAGCGCTGGCTGGCCCGCAACCCCGACGCCCGCCCGTGGATCCGCACGGCGACCTGGCAGGTGCCGCTGAACTGGTTCGTGCTGGTCTCGGACGAGGAGCGGCGCTATGAGAAGGGCACCGCCGAGGTGCCGCCGCTGCTGCGCTACCGCACGCCGATGGTGCAGGCCCGGCGGCGGGTGGCGCGGGCGCTGCGCACGCTGCGGGACACCGTCGAGGAGAGCCCGCTGATCGACGGCCTGGTGGACGTCGGCCGCTGGCTGGAGGAGTTCCACCCGCGCTCGCTGGTGGAGCTGGACTACGGCGGCCTGGTGCATGTGCTGTCGGCCGGTGAGCTGGAGGGCGACCACTCGGCGGCGGACGTGGCCGAGGGCATCCAGGCGCTGCGGCGGGGCGACGGCGCGGCGGCCGGGGAGGCCTACGCGCGGCTCGTGGAGCGGTGGCGGGCGGTCCGGGACCGGCGCTCGGCGAACTGAGGTTCCGGACGCGATCGAAGAGTGACGTAGGTCACGGCCCAAACGGCGCCGAACGACGTACGGTCTAGGCCACTTGACCATGTGACGGGACGTTGGTCCCGATCTGGACTTTTGCCCCAAGGGTGATGGACGGCACTTACACGGCCCTTGCGCCTCTTGCCACCCCTCATGCCAAAATAGGACAAGGAGTCCGGGGAGGGCTCCTTCCGTCCAACTGTGCTCCACTGCGGGCGGATTCTCGGCATTGCGCGCTTTGGGGGGTCTTGTGGCTCCTGATCGTCCTGTGACTGATCGTCACAGTGGCGTGACTGTCCGCTATGGCATGGTCCATCGGCTTCCGTCGCTGATGAACACCTGGGAGGGCAATTCCATCGGTTTGGCCGACGCGGCTGGACAGATGGTGTAGTTGTAGTGCCGAGGACAAGCCGTTCGTCCTATAACCGACTCGACTCGCGTCCGCCATTTCGGGCAACGCGGGTCAAGGTGCAGAATTTAGAGGAAAGAACCGAGAAGGTTCGGTTCTCCCGAGGAGGCCGCTCATGACCGCTCGCACCCCTGATGCCGAGCCGCTGCTGACCCCGGCTGAGGTCGCCACCATGTTCCGCGTCGACCCCAAGACGGTCACGCGGTGGGCGAAGGCCGGCAAGCTCACGTCCATCCGTACGCTCGGCGGGCACCGCCGCTACCGCGAGGCCGAGGTCCGCGCACTGCTCGCGGGCATCCCGCAGCAGCGCAGCGAGGCCTGAACAACCGAATAACCGGGCAAACCGGCAGGTCCCCCAACCGGCCGAGGCGCCCGAACCCTAGCTCCAAGCGACGCGGGACCTGCCCCAACAGGCCCCTCGCCCAAGCCGAACAGCACGTTGCAGGCAGCGACACAGGGTGCGTCGTAGATCGCGCTGGACTCCGCCGGGTCCAGCGCGATCTTTTTTGTGCGCTGGTCGGGGGTGCGGGCGGGCGCTGTGAGCGGCCTTGTCGGAGTCTGGGCAGGGCTGTCGGAACGGCTGTGTGTGAGGCCTGAGCAGGGTGCAATTGCACATATTAAATTGACCCGTTGTAGGGCAGGGGTAAGTACCGCCCTTTCAAAAACTCATGCGGTGACTCCCGTCACACACCCCGGCGGTTGTTGCCGACGGCACGGGTGCGCTAGTGGAGCGGCACGCTCCAGCGTCCCACGCGGGAAGGGGTGTTGGGCCGGCGCCGGTCACGCGCTGCGGGGACGCTGGTCCTCGCCCTCCCCGTCGCCCGCTTCGGGGACCCGCGGGCCGGCGTCCATCGCCAGCCGCAGCAGGTGATGACAGATGGGGCAGTGGCGGGTGAGATGCCGGTAGGACGACGCGGCCGCGAGATGGGCCCTCAGCAGCGCCCGCGTCTCGTGCCTGACCGATGCCGCCATACGCCACCTCCGCGGACCGCACAGGGGAACGGGCCCTGTCTCCCTGGGTACCGACGGAAAGTGACGCCGTCAAGGCCACCGGCACCCGCTGAGGAAGAGGGAGGCGCCCCCCGCAGGGGCCTCCAGGCGACCCACCGTCCCGGAACACGAAGAAGGACCTCATGAGGGGCCCTCCGCCTCGGCAGGGTTGGAGCGGTGGTACGCGGAAGGGCCCGCTTCCGTTGCCGGATGCGGGCCCTTCTTTGATGCGGTCCTGACGGGATTTGAACCCGCGGCCTCCACCTTGACAGGGTGGCGAGCACTCCAAACTGCTCCACAGGACCAGGTTTCGCGGCGCTTGGTGCGTGCACTGCGCTGCGAGAAGAGACTGTACAGGAGGTGAGGCCGCCTGGTCGAACTCACCCCCTGTGCCCGTCCGATTACGGTACGGCCGCGTCGATCGCCTTCACGATCCGCTTGTCGGAGACGGGGTACGCGGTGCCGAGGGCGTGGGCGAAGTAGCTGACCCGCAGCTCCTCGATCATCCAGCGGATGTCCAGGACCGAGGAGGGGACCGGGCGGCCCTGGGGGAGCTGCTCCAGGAGCCAGGCGTACTCGTCCTGCATCTCGTGGACCTTCTCCATGCGCGTGGTGTCCCGCTGGACGTTCGTCGGCATCTGCTGCAGACGCCGGTCCACGGCCACCAGGTAGCGCATCAGGTCGGGCAGCCGCCGTATGCCCGCCCAGGTGACGAACCCCGGCTTCACGAGCGCGTCCAGCTGCTTGCGTACGTCCGTCAGGTTCGCCAGCAGCGCGGGGCTGCGCACGGCCTTCAGACGGCGCTCACACGCCTGCCAGGCGGCGAGGACCTGCTGCACCTGGGCGACCGTACGGACCGTCGTGTCGACGATCTCCGCGCGCACCTTGTCGTACAGCTTCCGGTACGACTCCTCGTCCCACACCGGACCCCCGAAGTCGGCGATCAGCTTGTCGGCCGCCGCCATCGCGCAGTCGTCGAACAGCGCCTGGATGGAGCCGTGCGGGTTGGCGGAGAGCGCCAGCTTCTGGGCGTTCGTCAGCTTCTCGGACGCGAACTTCGCCGGGTTCACGGGAATGTTGCGCAGGATCAGCCGCCGGGTGCCCTGCCACATGGCCTCGGCCTGCTCGGCCTCCGTGTCGAAGAGCCGCACCGAGACCGTGTCGCCGTCGTCCACCAGCGCCGGGTACGCCTTCACCGGCTGGCCGGCCCGGCGCGTCTCGAAGACCCGGGTCAGCGCGCCGATCGTCCAGTCGGTCAGACCCTTGCGCTCCAGGGACTCGCCGCCCTCACGGGACGCGGTCGCCGCTGCCGCCTGGGACAGGGCCTTGCGCGCCTTCGGCTTCAGCCGGAGCTTCAGCGCCTGGAGGTCCTTGTCCTCGGCCAGCTTCCGGCGCCGCTCGTCGACGATCCGGAAGGTGATCTTGAGGTGGTCGGGGACCCTCGACCAGTCGAAGTCGTCGGCCTCGAAGGGGACGCCGACCATGCGCTTCAGCTCGCGGGCCATCGTCACCGTCAGCGGCTCCTGCAGGGGCACCGCCTTCTCCAGGAACGCCTTGGCGTAGTTCGGCGCGGGCACGTAGTTGCGGCGGATCGGCTTCGGCAGGGAGCGGATCAGCTCCGTGACGACCTCCTCGCGCAGCCCCGGGATCTGCCAGTCGAAGCCCTCGTCCGTGACCTGGTTGAGGACCTGGAGCGGGATGTGGACCGTCACGCCGTCCGCGTCCGCGCCCGGCTCGAACTGGTACGTCACCCGGAACTTCAGCTGCCCCTGCCGCCAGGAGTCCGGGTAGTCGGCCTTGGTGACCGCCTCCGCCGACTCCCGGATGAGCATCTCCCGCTCGAAGTCCAGGAAGTCCGGCTGCTCGTGCCGCTTCCGCTTCCACCAGGAGTCGAAGTGCGCGCCGGACACGACGTGTTCGGGCACCCGCTGGTCGTAGAAGTCGAAGAGCGTGTCGTCGTCGACGACGATGTCCCGGCGCCGGGCGCGGTGCTCCAGCTCCTCGACCTCGCTCAGCAGCTTGCGGTTGTCGGCGAAGAACTTGTGGTGCGTGCGCCAGTCGCCCTCCACCAGCGCGTTGCGGATGAACAGCTCGCGGGAGGTCTCCGGATCGATGCGGCCGTAGTTCACCTTGCGCTGGGCGACGATCGGGACGCCGTACAGCGTGACCTTCTCGTACGCCATCACGGCCGCCTGGTCCTTCTCCCAGTGCGGTTCGCTGTACGTCCGCTTCAGCAGGTGCCCGGCGAGCGGTTCGACCCACTCCGGCTCGATCTTCGCGTTGACCCGCGCCCACAGCCGGCTCGTCTCCACCAGCTCGGCCGACATCACAAACTTCGGCTGCTTCTTGAACAGCGCCGAACCCGGGAAGATCGCGAACTTGGCGTTGCGGGCGCCCAGGTACTCGTTCTTGTTGCCCTCGCGTACGTCCTTCATCCCGATGTGGGACAGGAGGCCGGCGAGGAGGGAGGTGTGGATGCGGTCGGCCGGGGCGTCCTCGTCGCTGAGGTGGATGCCCATCTGCTTGGCGACCGTCCGCAGCTGGGTGTAGATGTCCTGCCATTCGCGGATGCGCAGGAAGTTCAGGTACTCCTGCTTGCACATCCGGCGGAAGGAGCTGGATCCGCGCTCCTTCTGCTGCTCGCGGACGTACCGCCACAGGTTGAGGTAGGCGAGGAAGTCGCTGGTCTCGTCCTTGAAGCGGGCGTGCTGCTGGTCGGCCTGGGTCTGCTTGTCGGCCGGGCGCTCGCGCGGGTCCTGGATGGACAGCGCGGCCGCGATGACCATGACCTCGCGGACACAGTCGTTCCGGTCGGCCTCCAGCACCATGCGGGCAAGACGCGGGTCGACGGGCAGCTGGGCCAGCTTGCGGCCGGTGTCGGTGAGGCGTTTGCGCGGGTCCTTCTGCGTGGCGTCCAGCGCGCCCAGCTCCTGCAGCAGCTGCACGCCGTCGCGGATGTTGCGGTGGTCCGGCGGGTCGATGAAGGGGAACTTCTCGATGTCGCCGAGGCCGGCCGCGGTCATCTGCAGGATGACGGAGGCGAGGTTCGTACGGAGGATCTCCGCGTCCGTGAACTCCGGGCGGGCGAGGAAGTCGTCCTCGGAGTACAGCCGGATGCAGATGCCGTCGCTGGTACGGCCGCAGCGGCCCTTGCGCTGATTGGCGCTGGCCTGCGAGACCGGCTCGATGGGCAGCCGCTGGACCTTGGTGCGGTGGCTGTAGCGGCTGATCCGGGCGAAGCCGGGGTCGATGACGTACTTGATGCCGGGGACGGTGAGGGACGTCTCGGCGACGTTGGTGGCCAGAACGATCCTGCGCCCGGTGTGCGGCTGGAACACGCGGTGCTGCTCGGCGTGCGAGAGCCGGGCGTACAGGGGCAGCACCTCGGTGAACCTGTACTTCTTCTTCTCCAGCGCGTCCGCGGTGTCCCGGATCTCCCGCTCACCGGAGAGGAAGACCAGGATGTCTCCCGGGCCCTCGGCCTGGAGCTCCTCGACCGCATCGCAGATGGCGGTGATCTGGTCCCGGTCGGCGTCGTCCGAGTCCTCCTCCAGCAGCGGCCGGTAGCGCACCTCCACCGGGTACGTCCGCCCGCTGACCTCGATGATCGGGGCGTCGCCGAAGTGCCGGGAGAAGCGCTCGGGGTCGATCGTCGCCGAGGTGATGACGACCTTGAGGTCCGGCCGCTTCGGCAGCAGCTGGGCCAGGTAACCGAGCAGGAAGTCGATGTTGAGGGACCGCTCGTGGGCCTCGTCGATGATGATCGTGTCGTAGGCGCGCAGCTCGCGGTCCGTCTGGATCTCGGCGAGCAGGATGCCGTCCGTCATCAGCTTGATGAACGTGGCCTCCGGGTTCACCTGGTCGGTGAACCGCACCTTCCAGCCGACGGCCTCGCCGAGCGGCGTCCGCATCTCCTCCGCGACGCGCTCGGCGACCGTACGGGCGGCGATGCGCCGGGGCTGCGTGTGCCCGATCATGCCGCGCACGCCGCGCCCCAGCTCCAGACAGATCTTCGGGATCTGCGTGGTCTTGCCGGAGCCGGTCTCACCGGCCACGATGACGACCTGGTGATCGCGGATGGCCGCCGCGATCTCGTCCTTCTTCTGGCTGACCGGCAGCTGCTCCGGATAGCCGATGGCGGGCACACGGGAGCGCCGCTCGGCCATCCGGGCCTCGGCCTTGCCGACCTCCGCCTCGATCTCGGCGAGGACGGCGGCACGGGCCTCCGGCTTACGGATCTTGCGCGCGCCCTCGAGCCGCCGGCCGAGCCGATGCGCGTCGCGCAGCGACAACTCGGTCAGACGGGGGGCGAGGGTGCCGAGAGCGGGGGCGGGATGCGTAGACATACGGGATCCAGGATCGCACCCCGCCCGAAAAACACGCGAACGATTTCACCGGGGGTGCCTAGGGGGTGCGCTGGGCGGGTGCCGTGGAGGCGGCCGGCTCGGTGTGCTGCCGGGGTGCCGCGTCCCTGAGGGCGATCGACTTCGCCGTGTTGGAGACGGCCTTGATGCCCAGGTAGGCGGTCGTCATGCTGCTCACGGCGGTGAACGCGGCGGTCAGGACGCCGACGATCACGGACTTGTCGCCGTCGAGCCGCCACACCCCGAAGATCGCGACACCGGCGATCGCGAGATTGCTGACGACGACCGCGAGCAGCCCGTACCGCGCCCGGTCCTTCTCCAGCTCGGTCTCCGGTATCGCTCTGACCTGGTCCTGGTTCATCTCCCCGTTCCCCCGTTCCGCAGCTGCGCCACCCGTGCGTCCACCTGCGCTCGGTCGTACCCGCGCCGGACGATGTCGAAAACCGGCGGCGCCCCGGATGCCGTACCCGCGGCCATCCCGGCCAGATACGCGTCCACCTGGGCGCGGTCGTAACCACGCCGGGCGATGTCGAAACCCTGGAAATCCTGGAAGCCGTCAGCCATGAATGTCCCCCACGACGAAGGCCCCGTCCGCTGAATGGGGCGCGGCCTGATCATAGGGCCCTCCACGCGGACGACGGCTGCTGGGCAAGTGTCGTACTCGACATATGGTCGGTCCGCTGCTTCACTTCTGATATGGCATCAATTCGCTTGACGCGCCCGACACTTGAAGTGATCAAGGTGTTGATGGCGTCGACGTCCGACAACCCCGCATGGGGGCTGAAGATCTGCGAGGAGGCCGATCTGGGCTCGGGGACGGTCTACCCCATCCTGGAGCGGCTGATGGACGCCGGTTGGGTCACCCGGTACGAGGAGAAGGGTGATCATCCGGGGCGACCCAAGCGGTTCTACTACGAGCTGACCGCGGTCGGCCGACAAGCCGCCCACGAGGCCGGGCAGCGCAAGCCCCGCTTGTTCGGGCTGCGCACGGCAGCTGAGGGGGGCGGGTCGTGAATGCGGACGAGCGGCTCGAACAGGCACGTGATGAGGCGCGTGCCGCGTTCGAAGGAGTGCTTGCCGACGTTGCCGGGACCGCTCGTGCGCGAGCGCTCGCTGTCGCGGCGGTGGTCGCACCGTTCCTGGCCGGCACCTTGGCAGCGGTCTTCTTGCTCGTCGGCTACCTCCTGGACACGGTTTTCCCCGGGGCGCCGATCGCCCAGACGGTGATCACCAGCGGCTGGGTGTTCGGAGCCGTGAGTGCGGCGGCGCTCCTCGTCGCATCCGTCGGGCTGCTGCTCACCGCCCTGCGTCATCGCCTGTCGGCGGAGGAGGACCCTGAGGCGTCAGAGAGCCCGGCCCGCCCCCTTGGCGGTGCGGCCCGCCGAACCCTGGGACTGGCCTACCTCGTCGTCGGCGAACGCAGGGCACACCTCAGGGAGGAGTGGGCCGCGGTCCTCACCGGCGACCCGGACAACGGCATCGTGCTTTCTCCGGGGCGCAGGATGCGCTACGCCATCGGTTTCCTCTGGGCGGCGCTTCGCATGCGGATGCGTGACCTTGCCGCTCCTTTGTGGATGCCTGTCGACTGGCTCCTGTCGGCCGAGTCGCGCACGCGAGGAGCCGTCGCGCTCACCGTCGGTGCTCAGGTGGTGTACGTCGAGTACCAGGACGGATTCCATGCCCTGGTGACCGAGGGCTGGGGCTGGTGTGCCGGTTGTGGTGTGGCGCTCCGGCTGTTCGTCGGCTGGTTGCGGAAGATCCGGGGCATCGAGCTTGCCGCGATCCGCAGCGATCCCAGCAGCCCCGGTCCCAGCTGAGGATCGTCGGTGTACCGGTTGGCGTAGGCGGCACGAAAGAGCCCGTACGCGGCACGAAAGAGCCCCTCCCCGGTGGAATCGGGGAGGGGCTCATGCCCGGACAGGGCGGCTGTGGCTGGGGCCGGGGTCGAACCGGCGACCTTCCGCTTTTCAGGCGGACGCTCGTACCAACTGAGCTACCCAGCCACGGTGTTTCACGTGAAACACCAGCGGTCCTGACGGGATTTGAACCCGCGGCCTCCACCTTGACAGGGTGGCGAGCACTCCAAACTGCTCCACAGGACCAAGCTTGCGTGCAACAGTGTCGCACACGGTATTGCGTGCCCCCAACGGGATTCGAACCCGTGCTACCGCCTTGAAAGGGCGGCGTCCTAGGCCGCTAGACGATGAGGGCTATCGGCCCGCCTGGGCGCTTCTCAGCGCGTCGGGGACGTGAGAAGCATATGGGATGGCGGGGAGTATCGCCAAAACGGTTTACGGCGCCGGGGCGGACGAGGTGGCGGAGGAGGGGGACGGGGTGCTCCGGGAAGGCGTGCTCCTCGGTCGGTTCTCGTCCGCCAGATGGCGGCTGACCTCGGCCGTCGTCTCGCCCAGCCCGCCCAGCTTGATCGCGTCCCAGGCCTGGAGACGGTGGCTGTCGCGGTCGAAGTACAGGATCGAGGCCTCGATGGGCGCGGGGTACTTGTGTTCCACCGCCCGCAGCCCGCTGCCGCCCGTGGAGCCCTCCATGCGCAGCCGGGTGCCGTAGGGCAGCATCTCGTCCCCCTCGTGATGCAGATGGCCGCACAGCACCAGCGGCACCTCGCCGTCCGTCTCCCGGGCCGCGGACGGC
Source organism: Streptomyces incarnatus (assembly GCF_001027185.1). Taxonomy (NCBI): domain Bacteria; kingdom Bacillati; phylum Actinomycetota; class Actinomycetes; order Kitasatosporales; family Streptomycetaceae; genus Streptomyces; species Streptomyces incarnatus. The sequence goes on from NZ_CP011497.1 coordinate 4,521,461, forward strand.
TCGTGGGCGATCGCGACATCGACCGGGGTGCCGGCCGCCTTCTGGTCGCGCAGGGCGCTGGCCAGACGGTCTCCCGCCAGCTGCTCGGCCGCGTTCCCGCCCGGCACCACCGAGCGGTCCGGGGTGAACTGCGGATCGCCGATGCCCGCGAAACGCAGGCCCGCGACGGTCTGCGCCCGGCCGTCGTCCAGGACGTGCACGTTCTTCATCCGCTGCAGATAGCGCTGGGTGACCCGGGAGTCGTGGTTGCCGCGCACCCAGACGTACGGCACGCCCAGGTCCCGGATCGGGTCCAGGAAGCCGTTCTCCGCCGCCGTGCCGTGGTCCATCGTGTCGCCGGAGTCGACGATCACGTTCACCTTGTACTGCTCCACGAGCGAGGCGATGATCTTCCAGCTCGCCGGGTTGAGGTGGATGTCCGACACGTGCAGGACCCGGATGGTGGAGGGGTCCGGCTGGTAGGCCGGGAGCGTGGAGGTGACGTCGTAGAGCTTCGTCACGTTCGTCACCAGGCGGGCCAGCTCCTGCTGGTAGACGTTGAACTCCGTGACGATGCTGCGCGCGTTGCCGACCACCGACGGCGCCGAGCTGAGCAGCCCGGAGAACTTCGGCTCGAGGATCGACTTCGGGTTCCAGGTGGCGTACGCGCTCGCCCCGGACGCGGCCAGCAGGGCCAGGGCGAGGCCGCCGGCGGTCAGGGCGCGGCGGGGGCTGCGGTAGACGGCGAGGCCGAGGGCCGTGGCGCCGGCGACCACGGCGACACAGGAGCGCAGGGCGAGGTCCAGCGTGCCGTGCTCGACGTCCCTGGCGACCTCGTCCTGGAGGCCGGAGATCCGCTCCGGGTGGTCGACCAGGGCCTGGGAGCGCAGCGGGTCCAGCTGGTCGACGTTGACGTCCAGGCGGAGGGGCGCCACATGGCTGTCCAGGGTGAGGGCGCCCAGCGGTGAGACGTTGATCTTCGTGCCGCCGCTGAGCGACGGGCGCAGCGCCATGGTCGTGTTCATCGGGCCGACCGGGGCCCGTACGTTTCCGACGATCAGCAGGCCCAGCCACGCGCCGACCAGGACGACGGCCGTCAGGGCGAGGGCGTGGAGCCAGGGGCGGGGGCGGGCGGCGAGCTCCAGGGCGGGCAGCCCGCGGGTGCCGGGGCGGGCGGGGTCGGCGGGGTCGGCGGGACGTATGCGGTTCGTCATCGTGCGGAGGGCGGCGGCAAAGACGCGGACCATTGGTGCCGTATGCCCGTGTACCGGGCCGGATATGCGGTGCCGCACCCCTCCCGTACGGGCCCTCGTACCGGACAATGACGGTGTGCTGGAGATGACGCGCGAGGAGTTCGAGGAACTGGTCGCCGAGGCGCTCGACCGGATCCCGCCGGAGCTGATGCGGCTCATGGACAACGTGGCGGTGTTCGTGGAGGACGAACCGCCCGCCCATGACCCCGGGCTGCTCGGCCTGTACGAGGGCACGCCGCTGACCGAGCGGGGCGAGTGGTACGCGGGCGTGCTGCCCGACCGGATCACCGTCTACCGGGGGCCGACGCTGCGGATGTGCGACAACCGCGAGGACGTCGTCGCGGAGACCGAGGTGACCGTGGTGCACGAGATCGCCCACCACTTCGGCATCGACGACGCCCGGCTGCACGCCCTCGGGTACGGCTGACCTGCCGGGGGGCGCGGGCTTGCGTCGTCGGGTGCGGGTGGCCCCTGTGGGGCGTCCGTGCCGTCGTCGTCCTGCGGGGCGCGTGTCCTCTTGTGGGCGGCGGGAGTTGGGAAGGTTGACTCCTTTCCTTTGCTCCGGAGGTGGCCGCCGTGCGCCCCTTGTCCGTACCCGTCCGGCTCACCGTCACGGTGCTGGCCCTCGCCGCTGCCGCCGGCTGTGTGAACGTGGGTGACGACGCGGGCCGGGCCAGGCCCGCGCACTCGGCGGGGCAGCATGGCGGCGCCGCGCCCGACGGCGGCCCGGGGGGCGGCTCCGGAGGCTTCGGCGGGCACGGCGGCGCGGCCGGTGACGGAAAGCACGAACACGGCGGCAAGACCGAGCCGGGCAAGGAGTCGGCCTCCCCGTCGGCCACCGCCCCGTCCGGCGCGGGCAGCTCGCCCGCGGCCCCGGCGAAGCCCGGCAAGCCCGGCAGGACCGTCGACCCCGGGAACCCAGGGCCGACCAACGCCCCGCCGACCCCGCCGGTCACCTCCGCCCCGCCCGAGCCGCCCGCCTCCACCCCGCCGCCGGCGACCTCACAGCCCCCGTCGGCCGAGCCGTCCTCCTCCGCCCACGAGGCGACGGGAACCCAGCTCGTCCAGCGCGAACCGGCTCCGGAGCCCGGGGTGGACGGCGGAGCGTGATCTCCGGGGCTGATGGATACGCGGCTCACCTGCGGAAACGGCGCCGGTTTGCCTTCAGGGGTGGTGGGTGCGTATGGTGGTAGATCGTTTGATCCCATTTGCCCGGCGCCACCACAGAGCGCGCCGTGTGGCGCGTACTCTCCTTTGCCGTGGCGGACCGCATTGAGGCGGTCGTGAGCGAATCACGGAGTTGACGGGCGCGTGCCGAAGAGACTCCGGAAGGTTTCGCATTCGCATGTCCGTGTCCAGTACTGATCAGTTCGTCGTGTCCGAGAACGAGCTCGCCGAGTTCGAGGGCGACCTCGCCGACGCGACGACCGAGATCACCGAGGCCCCCGAGGCCGCTGACACCACCCAGACCCAGACCCCCCAGATCACCTTCGCCGACCTCGGCCTGCCCGAGGGCGTCGTGCGCAAGCTCGCGCAGAACGGTGTGACGACCCCCTTCCCGATCCAGGCCGCGACCATCCCGGACGCCCTGGCCGGCAAGGACATCCTCGGCCGGGGCCGCACCGGCTCCGGCAAGACCCTCTCCTTCGGTCTGCCGACCCTGGCCCAGCTGGCCGGCGGCCGCACCGAGAAGAAGCGGCCCCGCGCGGTCATCCTCACCCCGACCCGCGAGCTGGCCATGCAGGTCGCCGACGCCCTCCAGCCGTACGGCGACGTCGTCGGCCTGAAGATGAAGGTCGTCTGCGGCGGCACCTCGATGGGCAACCAGATCTACGCCCTGGAGCGCGGTGTCGACATCCTCGTCGCCACCCCGGGCCGCCTGCGCGACATCATCAACCGCGGCGCCTGCTCCCTGGAGGACGTGCAGATCGCCGTCCTCGACGAGGCCGACCAGATGTCCGACCTGGGCTTCCTGCCCGAGGTCACCGAGCTGCTCGACCAGGTCCCGGCCGGCGGCCAGCGCATGCTCTTCTCCGCCACGATGGAGAACGAGATCCAGACCCTGGTCGACCGCTACCTGAACAGCCCCGTCTCCCACGAGGTGGACGCGGCCCAGGGCGCGGTGACGACCATGTCGCACCACATCCTCATCGTGAAGCCCAAGGACAAGGCGCCGGTCACCGCCGCGATCGCCTCCCGCAAGGGCCGCACGATCATCTTCGTCCGCACCCAGCTGGGCGCCGACCGCGTCGCCGAGCAGCTGCGCGACGCCGGTGTGAAGGCCGACGCGCTGCACGGCGGCATGACCCAGGGCGCGCGCACCCGCACCCTGGCCGACTTCAAGGACGGCTACGTCAACGTCCTGGTCGCCACCGACGTCGCCGCCCGCGGCATCCACGTCGACGGCATCGACCTGGTCCTGAACGTGGACCCGGCCGGCGACCACAAGGACTACCTGCACCGCGCCGGCCGTACCGCGCGGGCGGGCCGTACCGGCACGGTCGTGTCGCTCTCCCTGCCGCACCAGCGCCGCCAGATCTTCCGCCTCATGGAGGACGCCGGCGTCGACGCGGCCCGCCACATCATCCAGGGCGCCGGCGCCTTCGACCCGGAGGTCGCCGAGATCACCGGCGCCCGCTCCATGACCGAGGTCCAGGCCGAGTCCGCGAACAACGCCGCCCAGCAGGCCGAGCGCGAGGTCGCCCAGCTCACCAAGGAGCTGGAGCGCGCCCAGCGCCGTGCGACCGAGCTGCGCGAGGAGGCCGACCGGCTGGTCGCCCGGGTCGCCCGTGAGCGCGGCGAGGACCCGGAGGCCGCGGTGGCCGAGGCCCAGGCGACGGCGGCGGAGGAGCTCGCGGCCGTGGCCGAGGAGCCGGTGGCGCGGGAGACCGAGCGCGAGGAGCGTCCGGCGGCTTCGGCGCCGTACGAGCGCCGGGAGCGCCGTGGCTTCGACCGGGACCGCGGTTTCGACCGGGACCGTGGTGAGCGGGGCTTCGAGCGCCGTGAGGAGCGGGGCGAGCGCGGTGGCCGCGGCTTCGAGCGTCGCGACGAGCGCCGTCCGTTCGACCGCGACCGTGGTGACCGCGGTTTCGAGCGCCGTGAGGAGCGGGGCGACCGTGGTGGCCGTGGCTTCGAGCGCCGTGACGACCGCCGGGACGACCGCCGTCCGTTCGACCGTGACCGCCGTGACGACCGCGGTGGCCGTTCCTTCGACCGGGACCGCGGTGACCGTGGTGGCCGTGGCTTCGAGCGTCGCGACGAGCGTCGGGACGACCGCCGTCCGTTCGACCGTGACCGTCGTGACGACCGCGGTGGCCGCTCCTTCGACCGCGACCGTGGCGACCGGGCCGGCTTCCGCCGGGACGAGCGCGGCGGGCACCGGGGCAGCGACCGTCCGTTCAACCGTGACCGCCGCGACGACCGCCCGGGCTTCCGCTCCGGCGGCCACGAGCGCCCCTACGGCCGCCGTGACGACCACCGTGGCAACGGCTCCTCCTTCGGCCGCCGCGAGGACAAGCCGCGCTGGAAGCGCAACGGCTGACGCCGAGTGACTTCCGGGTGACCCGGGAAGGGCCCGTACGACTCCGGTCGTACGGGCCCTTTTCCGTCACCGGGTGACGCATGTCACGCCCCCGCCGAGGGAATTGCTGGGGGCATGACAGAAGATGCGAGAGTGAGTGGGCCGTCGGACGAGGAACGGCTGGCCCAGCTCGGTTACACCCAGGTCCTGGCGCGCCGGATGTCGGCGTTCTCGAACTACGCCGTCTCCTTCACGATCATCTCGGTCCTGTCCGGCTGCCTGACCCTCTACCTCTTCGGCATGACCACCGGCGGCCCCGCGGTGATCACCTGGGGCTGGGTGGCGGTGGGCCTCATGACACTGTTCGTCGGCCTGTCGATGGCCGAGATCTGCTCGGCGTACCCGACGTCGGCCGGCCTGTACTTCTGGGCGCACCGCCTCGCACCACCCCGCTCGGCGGCGGCCTGGGCCTGGTTCACCGGCTGGTTCAACGTGCTGGGCCAGGTCGCGGTGACCGCCGGCATCGACTTCGGCGCGGCCTCCTTCCTCGGCGCGTACCTGAACCTGCAGTTCGGCTTCGAGGTGACCCCGGGCCGCACGGTCCTGCTGTTCGCGGCGATCCTCGTCCTGCACGGCCTGCTGAACACCTTCGGCGTGCGGATCGTCGCGTTCCTGAACGACGTGAGCGTGTGGTGGCACGTGCTGGGCGTGGCGGTGATCGTCGGCGCGCTTGCCTTCGTCCCCGACCACCACCAGTCGGCGACGTTCGTCTTCACGAAGTTCGTCAACGAGACGGGCTGGGGCAGCGGCCCGTACGTCGTCCTCCTCGGCCTCCTCATGGCCCAGTACACCTTCACCGGCTACGACGCCTCCGCCCACATGACCGAGGAGACCCACGACGCGGCCACGGCCGGCCCGAAGGGCATCGTCCGCTCGATCTGGACCTCCTGGATCGCCGGCTTCGTCCTCCTGCTCGGCTTCACCTTCGCGATCCAGTCGTACGACAAGGAACTGACGTCCCCGACGGGCGCGCCCCCGGCCCAGATCCTGCTGGACGCGTTGGGAGCGACGACGGGCAAGCTCCTGCTCCTCGTCGTGATCGGCGCCCAGCTCTTCTGCGGCATGGCCTCGGTGACCGCCAACAGCCGCATGATCTACGCCTTTTCCCGCGACGGCGCGCTGCCCTTCTCCGGCATCTGGCACACGGTCAGCCCGCGCACCCGCACCCCCGTGGCGGCGGTCTGGCTGGCCGCACTGGGCGCCCTGGCCCTCGGCCTGCCCTATCTGATCAACTCGACGGCGTACGCCGCGGTGACCTCGATCGCCGTCATCGGCCTCTACATCGCCTACGTCATCCCGACCTTCCTGCGGGTCCGCAGGGGTGCGGCCTTCGAACGCGGGCCCTGGCACCTGGGCCGCTGGTCGAGGGCGATCGGGGTCGTCTCGGTGGTGTGGGTGGTCGCGATCACGGTCCTCTTCATGCTCCCGCAGGTCTCCCCGGTCACCTCGAAGACGTTCAACTACGCCCCCGTCGCCGTCCTGGTCGTCCTCGGCTTCGCCGCGACCTGGTGGCTGGCCTCGGCCCGCCACTGGTTCCTCGCCGAGCAGCGGACCCGGGTCGCGAACCTGGTCGAAAAGTGACGATCCGGCGCCTCGCCGCCCGCCCGACGCGGCCGCGTCACCGATACCCGATCGGAGACCCGGCCTCGTCCGGCTATGCTCGGACAGGCAACATCGCCTGGGCCCTTAGCTCAATTGGCAGAGCAGTGGACTTTTAATCCATTGGTTGTGGGTTCGAGTCCCACAGGGCCTACGGCTGGTAGGCGGGGGATATGGCCTCTGACCTGCTACGCAGCGCCTGAGTCGGCTTCGGCTGGCTCGGGCGCTGCGGCGTTTTCGGGCGTGTGCGTGAGCGATGCGTGAGCGGACGAAAGAGAAGCGTCAGCCGGCCGTCCCACGCATTGATGCTCGGCATGTTCTTGGAACCGTGCGAAGGCGGGAGCGTGGGGTGCGGTGGCGGCGAGGGTGTAGGTGGCGATGGTCAGGCCCGGGACGGCGGGGATTTCGAGGGCGTCGTAGTCGAGGTCGAGGTCGCCGACGTCGGGGTGGTGGAAGTCGGCCTCTCGCTGGCCGCAGCGGTGGCGCTCGTCGCCGCCCTCGCCGCCCCCCGCATGGCCATCGCTCTTGGGCGCGGCCAGGAGGTTCGGTGAATCGCGCCCCCAGCGGCAGCACCGAACAGCTGCGCCACCACCTGGGCCGGGCAAGGACAACGGCGTCACGGAAGCTGAGCTGATCGAGCTGATCGAGGCGATCACCCACCTCGCCTGCTACGCGGGCCGGCCCCCCCCATGTCCGCCATGGCGTCGCCAAGGACCTCTTCCAGCCCTGGCCGAACCCGCCGACCACCGACCGACCGAACACCGACCCACCGCCGCACTCCGCGTCCGCGCGGCCTTCGAAGACCGAGGATCAACGCATGGAGCTGCTCATCAGCTGGGCGCCGACGGCCGACAGGACCTGTGCGGGGTCGGCATCCGTGATGCCCTTGCTGATACCCCAGGCGATCGGCGCCCGCCAGGGCAGTGCCTGGCGCAACGTGCTGTGTGGCAGATAGGGAACCGCCATGGTCGGCAAGGGAGTCAGGGCCGCCCCCACCGGACGAACCGCTCGCGCGCGGGTAACCGCACGGTCGGGCGGCGTCCGCCCGCGGCCCTCAGCGCCCCACGCCGTCCCGCCCCGCGCCCCCCGCCGCCCCATAGGCCCGCAGGAACGCCGCCACGCCGCCCCTGATCAGGTGGTCCGTCTCCGCCGGGGGGAGGGGGAGGACGCCGTAGTGGGTGGACTGGACGAGGGTGTGGGTCGTCAGGGCCATGAAGTGGGCGGCGGCCATGGGCGCGTCGCCGTGCGGGTCGAGCAGGCCGGCCTCGGCGAGGTGCGTCATCGCCTCGGCGACGGCCCGGCCGACCGGCTCCGGGCCCGCCTCGTGCCAGGCCTTCAGGACCTCCGGCGGCACATGGTCGGCCTCGGCGTGGATGTGGCGGACGAGGGCGAAGTGGTTCGGGTACTCGGTCATGAGGTCGGCGAACCCGCGGGCCAGGGCGACCAGATCGCGCTCCAGGTCGCCGGGGTGCGGGGGGCGTTCCGGGTCCAGCACCGCGCGCAGGCGGGCCAGTTGGGCGTCACGGACCTCACTGGACGTCCAGGTCACCACGGTCTGGAAGAGCTGCGCCTTGCCGCCGGGGAAGTGGTTGTAGAGCGTGCGCGTGGAGACGCCGGCCTCGGCGGCCAGCGCGTCGACCGAGGCGCGCGCGTAGCCCTCGCGGCCGAAGACCGTGCAGGACGCGCTCGCGATCGCCATCTGCTTCTCCAGCTTGCGCGGTGAGACCTCGCGTCGCGCCTGCGCCACCCGCGCCTCGTTCGTTTCGCCCACGCCTGCCTCCTGTCGTCCTCCTCCGACCGGCCACTCTAGCCGACTTACAACGAGCGTTGCACTTTCTACAACGAGCGTTGTACCTTCCGGTGTGGAGGGCCGCGAGCCGCGGCCCACTCACCCGGAGTTGGGGGATTTGCCATGTCTGTTGACGGTATGTCTGAAGCACCGCTGCGCGTCGCCGTGGTCGTCGGCAGCGTCCGGGAGGGCCGGCAGGGCCGGGCGGTCGCCGACTGGTTCCTCGGTACCGCCGCCGGTGACACCGGCCTCGACCTCGACGTCATCGACCTCGGCGAGATCGACCTCCCCCTGGTGCTGCCCGACTGGGGCGGTACCCCGAGCCCCGAGGCCGTCGCCGCGCTGCGGGACGTCTCGCCGCGGCTCGCCGCCGCCGACGCGTTCGTCGTGGTCACGCCCGAGTACAACCACAGCTTTCCGGCGTCCCTGAAGAACTTCATCGACTGGCACCACGCCCAGTGGCGGGCCAAGCCGGTGGGCTTCGTCTCCTACGGCGGCCTCGGCGGCGGACTGCGCGCGGTCGAGCAGCTCCGGCTGGTCTTCGCCGAGCTGCACGCGACGACCGTGCGCGACTCGGTCAGCCTGCACGGCCCCTGGTCCGGCCTCGGCCAGGACGGCACACCGCGGGACGCGGCCGTGTGCACCGGCGCCGCCAAGGGCATGCTCGGCCAACTCACCTGGTGGGCACGGGCGTTGCGGACCGCGCGGGCCGAGCGCCCGTACGTCGGCTGAGGGCGGGGAGGGGGAAATGATGCGTACGACCGCGCCCACCGCGGCGGCCCCGGCCCGCCCGGCACCGGGCCCGGCCACCGCCCTGAACCGCATCCTGGCCGTCACGGTCGTCGGCATGGTGATGGCGGTGCTCGACATGACGATCGTCAACGTCGCGCTGCGCCGGCTCTCGCAGTCCTTCGGCGCCTCACTGGAGACCATCCAGTGGACCACCACGGCGTACACGCTGGCCCTGGCCGCCGTCATCCCGACCGCCGCCTGGGCCATGGCCCGGATCGGCGCCAAGCGCACCTATCTGACCGCGCTCACCCTCTTCACCCTCGGCTCGCTGCTCGCCGCCTGCGCCTGGGACGCGGGCAGCCTCATCGCCTTCCGCGCGGTCCAGGGGCTCGGCGGCGGGCTGCTGCAGCCGGTCGGCATGGCCATGGTGATGGGCGCCGCCGACCGGTCCAGGCTCGGCCGCGCGATGGCCGTCGCGGGGCTGCCCATCCTGGTCGGGCCGGTCGCCGGGCCGGTACTCGGCGGCTGGCTCCTCGACGCCGCCTCCTGGCACTGGATCTTCCTGGTCAACCTGCCCGTCGGCGCCCTGGCCCTGACCCTCGCGCTACGCCTGCTGCCCGCGGACGCACCGACGCCGGGGGCCGGGAGCGCGCCGGGGGCCGGCAGCCCGCCTGAGGCCGGGAGGATCGCCGGGGCCGGGAGGACGGGGGCGATCGGTGGGACGTCGTCCGGGACCGGGACGACCGCCGGGACCGAGAGGACCGCCGGAACCGAGAGGACCTCCGGCACCGAGAGTACGGCCGGTGCCGGGAGGCCGGTGGCGATCGGTAGCACGGCCGGAACCGAGAGTACGGCCGTGTCCAGCAGGACCGCCGGGGCTGGGACGCCCGTCGGCACCGTGACACCCGCCGGCACCGTGACCACCGGCACCGCACCTCCCACCGGCACCCTGACACCCCCCACCCGCCTGGACCTCCCCGGCCTGCTGATGCTGTCCCCCGGCCTCGCCCTGCTCCTCTACGGCCTCGCCCGGGGCGGCGAGCGTGGTGACCTCACCGCGTCCGGTGCCCTCGTGCCGGTGCTCGTCGGCGCGGCCCTCGTCGCGGCCTTCGTACGCCGGGCGCTCACCACGTCCGCTCCGCTGCTGGACCTGCGGCTGCTGCGCGACCGTACCTTCGCCGCAGGCGTCGGCACGCTCGCCCTGTTCACCTGCGGCTACTTCGGCTCGATGCTGCTCGGCCCGCTGTACTGGCAGCAGGAGCGGGGCCTGAGCGCCACGGCGGCCGGACTGCTGGGCGCGCCGGTCGGTCTCGTCGTCGGTACGACGATGCAGATCGCGGCGCGACGGATCGACAGGACGGCTCCGCGCCGGCTGGTCGGGGCCGGGATCGCGGTGGCCGCCCTCGGGATGGCGCTGACGGCGTGGCAGGTGGGCGTGCCCGGGATCGCCCCCTGGCGGATGGTCGCGTCGGCCATGGTGATGGGCGTCGGCACCGGCATGGTCCTGATGCCGACGATGACCACGGCGAGCCGGGGCCTGCCCGCGGAGCGGCTCGCCGCGGCGAGCACCGCGCTGAGCATCAACTCCCAGCTGGGCGCGTCCGTCGGCACGGCCGTGCTGTCGGTGGTGCTGGGCAGTGCGGGCACGCACCCGTCCGGCTTCCGCACCGCGACGCCGTCGCGGCGACCCTGCTGGCCCTGGCGGCCCTCCCGGCGCTGGCCCTCCCGGGCCGTCGGCGGCCGCGGTGACGGCGCCGCCCAGAGGCGGTGATCGGTCAAGGGGCCCGGTCGACGGGTGGTGATCGGTCCCCCGGGCCCGGTCGACGGGTGGTGATCGGTCCCCCGGCCCCCGCCGACGGGCGGCGTTCGGTCCCCGCCCCGCCGGCGGGCTCAGCCCACGCTCAGCTCGGCCAGCGGCAGCGTGTGCCGGGTCTGGAGGACCTTCGCGCGCAGGTAGCGCACGTTGTGGGCCGTGGTGAAGACACCGGTCGGCACCCGGTCCCGTACCACCGCGCCCAGTGCGCGCAACTGCTCGGCCTTGTCGGGGTTGTTGGACAGCAGGTCCAGCTCCCCGATGCCGAGGGCGGCGAGCATCTGCGCGGCGGCCGTGTAGTCGCGGGCGTCCTCCGGCAGGCCGAGCGCGGCGTTCGCCTCGTAGGTGTCGAGGCCCTGGTCCTGCAGGGCGTAGGCGTCGAGCTTGTTGTAGAGACCGATGCCGCGGCCCTCCTGGCGGAGGTAGAGCAGGACGCCGCCGCGGTCGGCGATGCGCTCGACCGCCTCGCGCAGCTGGGGTCCGCAGTCGCAGCGGGCCGAGCCGAAGACGTCCCCGGTCAGGCACTCGGAGTGCAGGCGCACCAGCGGGACGGTGCCGGGGGTGGGGTCGCCGAGGACAACGGCGACGTGCTCCTGGCCGTCGGCCAGGCCGTGGAAGGTGACGAGTTCGGCGTCGACGCTGTAGCCGTCGTGGAAGCGCAGCGGTACCCGGACGCGGGCGCGCGGCGTGGCGGCGGGGGTGTCGGGCATGCGGGTCCCTCCGGGTGCGGGCATGTGCTTCAGTTTTGAAGCAGCGGTACGCAGGGGACCCTACCCCATGCTTAAAAGTTAAAGCAATCGGATTGAGGTGATCCACTCAGGGGTGGTCAGGCGATCCGATCAGGGGGCCGGTCACGAACAGGACGAACGCCGCCGCCAGGGCACGTCCTCCGTGCCGGACTCGCCACCGTCGCCCTGCAGCCCGCGCGCGATCCCCGCGCAGATCTCCTCCAGCTGGCCCACCTGCTCCGGCGTGAGCCGGTCGAACAGGGTGGCGCGCACGGTCTCGACATGCCCGGGCGCCGTACGCTGCAGTACGGCCAGCCCCTCGTCCGTCAGCACGGCGATGCTGCTGCGCTTGTCCCAGCGGCAGTCCTCCCGGCGCACCAGCCCGTCCCGCTCCAGCCGGGTCACCGCGTACGTCAGCCGACTGCGCGTGATCTTCAGGGACTCGGCGAGGTCGGTCATCCGCAGCCGCCGGTCGGGCGCCTCGGAGAGGTTGGCCAGCACGGAGTAGAACAGGTGCGGCATGCCGGCGTCCTGCTGGAGCTGTCGGTCGATCGCGTCCTCCAGGAGGTGCGTCGCGGCCAGGTACGCGCGCCAGGCGCGCTGCTCCTCGGGGCTGAGCCAGCGGGTCGTCATGCCGCCAGTGTAAGTTTGTTTCAAACTTGAACCAAGACTCGCCTCGCAGGGAGACCGCGCCGATGTCGTACCCGTACGTGCTGCTGTCCGCCGCCGTCTCCCTCGATGGCTACCTGGACGACACCGGCCCGGACCGGCTCCTGCTGTCCAGTCCGGCCGACTTCGACCGGGTCGACGCGGTACGGGCCTCCGTCGACGCCATCCTGGTCGGCGCCGGCACGATCCGCGCCGACAACCCGCGGCTGCTGGTCAACTCCGCCGAGCGCCGCGCGGCGCGGGTGCGGGCGGGCCGGCCGGAGTACCCGCTGAAGGTCACCGTCACCGCCGGCGGCGACCTCGACCCCGGCGCCGCCTTCTGGCACACCGGCGGCGAGAAGCTCGTCTACACGACCGACGAGGGCGCCGAGCGGGCGGCCGGACGCGTCGGCGGCACCGCCGGCATCGTGCCGCTGGGCCCCGAGCTCGACTGGCGGGCGCTGCTGACCCACCTGCACGACGTGCGCGGCGTCGAGCGGCTGATGGTCGAGGGCGGCGGCACGGTCCACACCCAGCTGCTGCGGCTGGGCCTCGCCGACGAGCTCCAGCTGGTCCTCGCCCCGCTGTTCGTCGGCGACCCGGCCGCACCCCGCCTGTTCGGCCCCGGCGGCTACCAGGCCGGCCGGCTGCGCCTGACCGAGACCCGCAGGATCGAGGACGTCGTCCTCATGCGCTATGAGCCCACGGCCCCCGGCACCGGCCCGCTGCCCGCCGCGGCCGACCGTCACTGGTTGCGCACGGCGTGCGAACTGGCCGCGCTGTGTCCGCCCTCGCGGACGGCCTTCAGCGTCGGGGCGGTCGTCGTGGCCGAAGACGGCACCGAGCTGGCCCGGGGGCATTCGCGGGAGGGTGAGGACCCGGTGGTCCACGCGGAGGAGGCGGCGCTCGCGAAGCTCGACCCGGCGGATCCCCGGCTGGCCGGTGCCACGGTCTACAGCAGCCTGGAGCCCTGCGCCCGGCGGGCCTCCCGCCCGGCACCCTGCGCCGAGCTGATTCTGCGGGCGGGGGTGCGCAGGGTGGTCACGGCGTGGCAGGAGCCGGACACGTTCGTGGCGGGGGCCGACGGGACGGGGGTCCTGGTCAAGGGAGGTGCCGAGGTGGTCGTACTGCCTGAGCTGGCGGAACTCGCCAAGGCGCCGAACAGGCACCTGCTGGGCTGATGCCCGGCCCGGCCGGGCCGGGAAACACTCAGGGCCTGGAATCCAGTGGATTCCAGGCCCTGAGTCTTCAGTAGCGGGGACAGGATTTGAACCTGCGACCTCTGGGTTATGAGCCCAGCGAGCTACCGAGCTGCTCCACCCCGCGTCGTTGTGACTCCAGAGTACCCCATGCTCAGGGCAGCATGCACACCCACTTTCCCGGGGTGGTTGATCGTCTTCACGGAGGGTGACCGGACGACAGCCCTCCGCATAACATCTGAGACACCATCAAAAACGCCGAGACTCCTGAACTGCGGCCAACTCGCCCGTTTTGCCGTGGTCCTGGCCGGTAAGTCCGGGCCGGAAAACGTTAATGATCAAGCCGAACGGCTTGGAAAGTGACTGGCAGGTCTATTAACGTTCGATAACGCAGCGCGGTCGTCCCAGCCGTCACAAGAGGCGGCTCCGTGCGCACGCGCCGAATCCCGCGAGGGAACCGGGGAACCACCACCTTGGGGTGAATCGCGCGAATGCCGCAGTTGGTATACGCGCGTAGGAGACCTTCCTGCTCCGAACCCGTCAGCTAACCCGGTAGGCGGAGGAAGGAAAGGAGTACGCCCGAGTGGCGTCCAACCGGCCCGCCCCAGAAGCCCCGTTCGTGCCCTCGCAAGCCCAGCCGGAGACCTTCGGCTACGGCGCCTACCGCGCCGAGGAGGGGCCCTGGGAGGAGTGGAACCCCACCGAGGACTCCGTCGCCGCGGCCCGGGGCCGGCACCGCGTCAGCAAGCAGCGCGGCGGCTTCGCGCGCAGCTCCACCGTCCTCGGCGTCGGCGTGATCGCCGCGGTCGGCGCGGGCGGCATGGCCAGCGCCAACACCGGCAAGCCGCCGGTCTCCATATCCCTGCCGGACCTGGACTCCGTCGAGCACATCTTCGGCGGCTCCTCCGACGCGCACCAGGCCACCGCCACCGGTCTCAGCAAGGTCGGCGTGACCACCGACAGCGGGGACAGCGGCAGCGCGGGCGAGGCCCTGCGCAACCGGATCATGGCCCAGGCCGAGCAGCAGAAGGGCCAGGCCGACACCAAGGCCATCGCCGCCACGATCGCCGCGGCCGACCAGCAGACCGCCGCCGCGGCCGCCAAGGCGGAGAAGGAGGCCGCCGCCCAGGCCACCGCCGCCAAGGAGAAGGCGGAGGCCGACGCCAAGAAGGCCGCCGAGGCCAAGCGGCTGGCCGAGCTGGCCAAGCAGTACACGCTGCCGGTCGTCTCGTACACGATCACCGGCACCTTCGGGCAGCCCGGCGCGATGTGGTCCTCCGGCTACCACACCGGCCTCGACTTCGCCGCCCCCACCGGCACCCTCATCAAGGCCGTCCACAGCGGCACGGTCACCCAGGCCGGCTGGGCCGGCGCCTACGGCTACCGCACCGTCATCACCCTGGACGACGGCACCGAGCTGTGGTTCTGCCACCAGTCCTCGATCAACGTCTCCGTGGGGCAGAAGGTCTCCACCGGCCAGGTCATCGGCCGCGTCGGCGCCACCGGCAACGTCACCGGCCCGCACCTGCACCTGGAGGTCCACCCGAACGGCCAGGCCACCGCCATCGACCCGGCGCCGTGGCTGCGCGACAAGGGGCTCAACCCCTGACCGTGGCATTCGTGTGAATCCGGCGCCGACGGTGGAATGGGATGATCCACCGTCGGCGTTGACTTGGGGCATGACCTCTCTGCGCACACTCGGCTCCTCCGACCTCCAGGTCTTCCCGCTCTGCCTGGGCGGCAACGTCTTCGGCTGGACCGCCGACGAGGAGACCTCCTTCGCCGTCCTCGACGCCTACACGGCGGCCGGCGGCAACTTCATCGACACCGCCGACTCCTACTCCGCCTGGATCGACGGCCACAAGGGCGGCGAGTCCGAGACGATCATCAGCAAGTGGGTCAAGGCCCGCGGCAACCGCGACGACGTCGTCATCGCCACCAAGGTCAGCCAGCACCCCGAGTACCAGGGCCTGTCCGCTGCCAACATCAAGGCGGCCGCCGACGCCTCCCTGCGCCGCCTGGACACCGACCACATCGACCTCTACTACACCCACTTCGACAAGCCCGAGGTCCCGGTCGAGGAGATCATCGGCGCGCTGGACGAGCTGGTGAAGGCGGGCAAGGTCCGCCACATCGCCGCCTCGAACATCAGCCCCGAGCGCCTGAAGGCCTCCCTGGACTTCTCCGACCGCGAGGGCCTGGCCCGCTATGTCGCCCTCCAGCCCCACTACAACCTGGTCTCCCGCGACACCTACGAGGGCCCGCTGCAGGACCTGGTCGCCAAGGAAGGCCTGTCCGCGGTGCCCTACTTCTCCCTCGCCTCGGGCTTCCTGACCGGCAAGTACCGCCCCGGCACCAAGGTCGACAGCGCCCGTGCGAGCCGGGCCCAGGGGTACGCGGAGTCCGAGCGCGGCCAGCGGGTCCTGGCGGCCCTGGACGAGATCGCCGCCGCCCATGACGCCCCCGTCGCCAGGGTCGCCCTCGCCTGGCTCGCGGCCCAGCCGACGGTCACGGCCCCGATCGCCTCGGCCCGCACGGTGGACCAGCTCCCGGCCCTCCTGGACGTGGTGGGCCTGACCCTGACGGAGGAGGAAGTGCGGAAGCTGACAGAGGCGTCGGCCTGACCCTTCGCCAGCCGCAAGCTCCGCCCGATCTCCCCGCCGCGGCTTGATCTCCCTGCTGCGGCTTGATCTGCCTGCCGGGGCTTGATCTTCCCCACCGCGGCTTGATCTTCCCCACCGCGGCTCGATTTCTCCGCTGCGGCTTGATTTCTCCGCCGCGACGGCGCTCAGCCACGACGGCGCATTCCGGCGGTGCCGAACTCTCCGCGGCCCGATCGGCTACGACCGATACGGGTTGTAAGCGGAGTAGGGCGCCGCCGGATAGCCGTACCCCGGCTCATACGCCATGGGCACCGGCATCGGTACCGGCGGTGGATACACCGGCCGAACCGGCGGAGCCACCCGCGCCGCGTACTCCAGCGCCGGCCGGGCCAGTTCCCGCCGCTTCCACAGCTCGTCCAGCAGCTCCCGCTCCCGTACGACGAAGCCGGCCCCGGCCTTCCCCTTGCGCCCCCGGTGCCGCAGAACGGCGAGCGAGGTGGCGTACCCCTCGTACTGCGCCACCGCCCGCGCCGCCGGCCGGCCGCCGTGGTGCCGGGCGTAGTCCCGGGCCGTCCGCCGCGCCCGCATCGACCCGAGCGCGAACGGCTCGGCCGGCCCCAGCCATCCCGCCAGCACATACGCCGGCAGCTCCTCCCGCACGGTCCGCAGCTCCCGCTGCCGTGTGAAGATCGCGAGCCAGGTCAGCAGCCCGAACACGGGCACCATGAAGCAGCCGTAGACGGCGAAGAACCCGAACTCGCCGAAGGTGGAGGAGCCGTTCCAGAAGGCGTGCATGCTCATCGCGAGCAGCAGACCGCACACCGGCAGCAGCGCCCGCCGGGCGCGCTGCCGTTCGGCGGAGAGCGCGGCGGTGCCGAAGCCGAGGCCGGTGAGGGTGGTGAACAGCGGGTGCGCGAACGGGGACATCACGATGCGCACGAAGAAGGTGGCGGCGGTGACGGAGGCGATACCGCGGCCGCCGCTGATCTGGTCGGCCCCGAAGGCCGTACCCAGGTAGAGGATGTTCTCGGTGAACGCGAACCCGGTGGCGGTGATGCCCGCTATCACCATCCCGTCGACGATCCCGGTGAAGTCACGCCTGCGGAAGAGGAAGACGAGCAGGACGGCGGCGGCCTTGGCGGACTCCTCCACGATGGGCGCTATCACGGTGGCGCCGAGGGTGTCGGCACTGGCCGGATCGGCGGTGGCGGTGGCTATCCACTTGGTCGCGAAGCTGTTGGCGACGATGGCTATCAGCGCCGCCGCGCACGCCCCCCAGGCGAAGGCGAAGACCAGGTTCCGCCAGGGGCCCGGCGCCACCCGGTCCAGCCACCGGAAGGCGGCTATCAGCCAGGGCACGGGCAGCACGGCGAGCCCGAGCCCGACGAGGAACCCCTCTGTACCGGTCTGCCGGCGTACCAGCGCGAGGATGACGAGACCGGACAGCGCGAGCAGGGTGATCAGTGCTCCGTACCGCACCCAGCTGCGCTGCCACCAGTGCGGATGGCGGAGCAGCACGGGGCCGTGGGGGCCCGGGGGATACGTCGGGAACGGAGGACTGGTGGCCACGGCATCGACCCTAACGGTGGCGGGACGAGGGGCTGGAGCGGTTTATCGGTCCTGAGGACCGGACTGGTCGCGGTCCTGATGCGGTACGCGCCGGAAGAGCAGATCGTTCACCACATGTCCCTTGTCCAGTCCCTGCCCCTCGAAACGGGTCAGCGGCCGGAACTCGGGGCGCGCCGCGAAACCGCCGTCCGCCTGCGTGTTCTCGAAGTCCGGGTGCGCGGTGAGCACCTCGAGCATCTGCTCGGCGTACGGCTCCCAGTCGGTCGCGCAGTGCACGAGCGCGCCGGGCTTCAGCCGCGTCGCGGCGAGCGTGAGGAACTCGGGCTGGATGAGGCGCCGCTTGTGGTGCCGCTTCTTGGGCCAGGGGTCCGGGAAGTACACGCGCAGCCCGTCGAGCGAGTCGGGGGTGAGCATCTCCCGGAGCAGGATGATCGCGTCCCCGTTGCCCACCCGGACGTTGGACAGTCCGCCGCGGTCGGCGAGAGCCAGCAGATTGCCCTGTCCCGGGGTGTGCACGTCGACGGCGAGGATGTTGGTGTCCGGGTCGGCGGCGGCCATCTGCGCGGTGGCCTCGCCCATCCCGAACCCGATCTCCAGCACCACGGGCCTGTCGTTCCCGAACAGCTCGCCGAGGTCGATGACCCGCTGCCCGTCGATGTCCAGTCCCCATGTGGGCCACAGCCGCTGCAGCGCGTCCGCCTGCCCGGCGGTCACCCGGCTGCGCCGCGGCTGAAAACTCCGG
This sequence comes from Streptomyces incarnatus, assembly GCF_001027185.1. NCBI lineage: Bacteria > Bacillati > Actinomycetota > Actinomycetes > Kitasatosporales > Streptomycetaceae > Streptomyces > Streptomyces incarnatus. The sequence goes on from NZ_CP011497.1 coordinate 4,539,695, forward strand.
ATCCGCCGCTCGAAGTGGGACCCGGCGGGATCGGCCTTGGGACCGTCCGGAAACCGCGGCTCTCCCTTGGCCCGGGTGTGCCGGACGGACGCGCCGGCGGTGCGGGGGGCCGGCGCGGGGGCTTCGGGGACGTTGAGGAAGTCAGACACAGTGCTTCCGATTTTACGGTGCCCCGTCAGCGTGCCTTTTCGAGCATGTCCAGCACCCGACGCCCGATCTCCCGCCCGATCGGCAGGGACGCGGTGGCCGCCGGAGACGGTGCGTTCAGCACGTGCACCGCCCGGCTCCCCTCGCGGATCAGGAAGTCGTCCACCAGCGTGCCGTCCCGCAGCACCGCCTGCGCGCGCACCCCGGCGGGGGCCCGCACCAGGTCGTCGGCGTCCACCCCGGGCAGCAGCCTGCGCACCGCCTCCAGGAACGCCCCCTTCGACAGCGACCGGTGCAGCTCCCCCGCGCCGTATCTCCAGTGCTGCCGGGCGATCGCCCAGGACCCCGGCCAGGCCACGGTTCCGGCCAGCTCCCGGGGTCGTACGACCCCCCAGCCGTACCCCTCCCGGGCGAGCGCGGGCACCGCGTTGGGGCCGATGTGCACGCCTCCGTCGATGCCCCGGGTCAGATGGACCCCGAGGAACGGGAAGGCAGGATCCGGCACCGGGTACACCAGCCCGCGCACCAGCTCGGGGCGCGCCAGCTCGTAGTACTCCCCGCGGAACGGCACGATCCGCACCTCGGGCTCGTCCCCGGTCAGCCGGGCGATCTCGTCGCAGTACAGCCCGGCGCAGTTCACCAGCACCCGCGCCCGTACGACGTCCCCGCCCGCGGTGAGCACGGCCACGCCCCGCTCCGGCCGCCGGTCCACCCGTACGACCCGCGCTCCGTACCGGATCTCCGCACCCGAGGCGCGCGCCAGCTGCCGGGCGACGCCCACGAAGTCGCACACCCCGGTGGTGCCGACGTGTATGGCCGCCAGTCCCCGCACCTCGGGTTCGTACTCACCGATCTGCGCGGAGCCGAGCTCCCGGACCGGTATGCCGTTCTCCCGCCCCCGCTGCACGAGCGCGTGCAGGCGGGGCAGCTCCTCGCGCTCGGTGGCGACGATCAGCTTGCCGGTGACGGCGTGCGCGATGCCGTACTCGGCGCAGAACTTGACCATCTCGGCGGCGCCCCGCACCGCGTACCGCGCCTTGAGGGAGCCCGGCCGGTAGTAGATCCCGCTGTGGATGACCCCGCTGTTGCGCCCCGTCTGGTGCCGGGCCGGCCCGGGCTCCTTCTCCAGCACGGTGACCGCCGTGCCCGGCGCGGCCCGCGTGATCGCATACGCCGTGGACAGCCCGACGATCCCCCCACCGACCACGAGCACGTCACAGTCGTACGCCCCGACCGGCACCTGCACCACCTCCCGCTACCGATAGTGCACTGCGCCACTGACAGTGGCTTCAAACGCCAGGGGTGACGGTTCTCATGCCGGCTCTCATGCCGGAGCCATCAGCAGCGGGCGGGCCCGCTCCCGCAGCTCCACCACCCGCGGCTCGTCCCCGTACGGCTCCAGCCGGTGCAGGAGATCCTTCACGTACTCGGTCGTGCGCGCCGACGAGATGCGCCCGGCCACCTCCACGGCCCGCACTCCCTGCTCACAGGCGGCGTCCAGATTCCCGGACTCCAGCTCGGCCACCGCCGAGACGACCAGCCGCAGCCCGTGCGACCGCACGAACTCCTCCGTCGGCTTGGACAGCGCCTGCTCGGTGAAGCGCCGCACCTGCCTGGGTGCCTTCAGGTCCCGGTAGCACTCGGCCGCGTCCGCAGCGAAACGGTCATATCCATAGAAACCAAGCCAAGAAGGATCGTTGTCCCCCTCCCGGGACCGCTCGAGCCAGCCCTCGGCCGCCTTCAGTGCCGCACCCGCCGCCTGCGCGTCCCCGGCACGCGCGTGTGCCCGCGCCTCCACCAGCCGGAAGAAGCTCATCGTGCGCGCGGTCGCCAGCCCGCGGTTGCGCTCCAGCGCGGCCTGGGCCAGGTCGACCCCCTCGTCGCCGAAGCCGCGGTACGTCGCCTGCAGCGACATGGAGGCCAGCACATAGCCGCCCAGCGGCACGTCCGCCGCCGCGCGCGCGAGCCGCAGCGCCTGGATGTAGTACCGCTGCGCCGCCTCCTGCTGGCCGGTGTCGAAGGCCATCCACCCGGCGAGCCGGGTGAGTTCGGCGGAGGCGCCGAAGAGCGCGCGGCCGACCTCGTCGGAGTAGGAGCCGAGCAGCAGCGGCGCCGCCTCCACCCGCAGGCACTCGGGGACCATCGACGAACGCCAGTCCCCGCCGCCGTACTTGGAGTCCCAGCGCCGCGCGTCCTCGGCGGCCTCCCGCAGCTTGCGCACATCGCTGTGGCCGACTTTGATCGGTGCGCCGGACCCCTCGGCGGAGCCCGCCTCCCGCGCGACCGAGCTGTCGGCGGGGGTTATCAGCCAGCGCGAGGCGGGCGTTGCGTATGCGCTCACTGCGAACGATCCGGCGAGGGACTGCCAGATGCCGCCGGAGCCGGCCCGGCGCCCGGCGAGGTCGAGACGGTACAGCTCCGTCGCCGACTTCACCGCCTGTCCGACGTCTCTGGGGAAGGCGAGGCCCACTTCGGGCGCGGGATCCGCGTCCGCCAGGCCGATCTCGTGGAGCGGCACCGGGCGGCCGAGCTTCTGGCCGATGGCGGCCGCGATGAGGTGCGGCGCCGCACCCTGCGGCACCATCCCCTTCGACACCCAGCGCGCCACCGAGGTCTTGTCGTAGCGAAGAGTCAACCCGCGCTGCGCACCAAGGTCGTTGACGCGCCGGGCGAGTCCTGCGTTGCTGATTCCCGCGAGGGCGAGAACGGCGCCGAGCTTTTCGTTCGGCCCGCGTTGCTCCCTGGACATGCGCCACCCCTCGACACAGACGGCTGCCGCGCTGGCATAACCACGCGGCATTCGTAAACCCAGCGTAGTTCGCCGCATCCCAAGCGTTAAGGGGCATTGTTCCGGTTGGCGGGATTGTGGTCCGTACGGAAGTGCGGCCCTGTACGCACCGTGCACGGCCTGTCGCCACGTGCCCCCGCGCGTGTGGCCGTGCGCCCGTCCGTGCGCTCTTCTCCGGCCACCGGGGGAGCGGTTCCATGGCTCTTGCGTGGGTCGGCCCGCTGTACTGGATCCAGTGGGCTGGGGGACACCGCCACCTTCATCCCCGCGGGTGGCGGACCGGTCCGGGAGGCGATGCCCGCCTCCCGGACTGTGCGCGTGTCCGCGCCGCCACGCGCTCCGCAGGCCTGTACGGAGCGTGCTCAAATCCCGTGCCGCTCAACATATTTGGCTGAAAATCGCCCCCGCCTGTCGCGGTTGACATGTGCTCCGACCATGCAACTTGAGGGCGTGAAGGGCGTTTTGGGGGAGCGTACAGGGGGCGCATTCGAGTCGCACCCACCCTCCGCCCGCTGGGCATTTCCCTCGATCGAAGCCGGTGCCGCCGCCCCTCCACAACGCGCCTCTCGTGGCAGCATGGGGGTCCGGTTCGTGCGGTGCACTGTTGTCCACAGGCTGTGGAGGCGTCGATGCGGTGGTTGGTGGGTTGGAGCAGCACCGCCGCGGGCGTCGCCGGGATCGGTTCCGCGGGCGCCACCGGTTACGACGGCGAGACCCTGCACCCGGTCGGCTCCCAACTCCTGTGGGGCGACCCGGATCCGCTGTGGGCCGTCGGCGACTGGCGCCCGGACGAGGTGCGCGTGGTGCGGGCCGACGCGGACAACAGCATCGCCGTCCTCGGCATCTGCGGCGCCTCCGACGAGGAGCTCAGACGCGGCCTGTTCACCGCGCGCGGGGGCGCACTGCGCCATCTGACCGCCTGGCCGGGCAGCTACACGGCGGTCGTCAGGGTCGGCCGCCGCATCACCGTCTGCGGCGATCTCGCGGGCGCCCGCCCGGTGTTCCACACCCCCTGGGCCGGCGGCACCGCCTACGCCACCGCCGCGCTGCCGCTGGCCGACCTCATCGAGGCCAACCTCGACTTCGCCCACCTGGCCGCCCTGCTCGCCGCCCCGGACGTACCCGCCGCGCTGCGCGACACCACCCCGTACGAAGGCGTCCGGCGCATTCCGCCGGGGCACGCACTCGTGCTGCGCGCCGGGGCGCGCGAGATCGCCGGGTACGAGCCGGTCGCCTCCCTCGCCGTCGCCGCGGCCCCCGCCGACCCCGACCGCGCCGTGGACGCCGTACGGGACGCCCTGGTGGAGGCGGTCCGCACCCGGCTGTCGGCGCCCCGGCACGTGCCCGACCTCGACCCCGGCCCGGTGCCCGGCATGGGACCGGCCGAGCGGCGGGCCCGGCGCGGCATGCCCGTGCCCGGCATCGGCGCCGACCTCTCCGGCGGCCCCGCCTCCGGCACCCTCGCGCTACTGGCCGCCGGGCTGCCCGGCAGACCCGGCACGCTCCTCGGCCACGGCACCGGCGCGGGCGAGCGGCTCCTCGCCGTCACCTTCAACGACCTGGCCGTGGGCGGCCGGGAGGCCGAACTGGAGCGCGCGGGCGCCCTGGCCGCCAACCCGCGCCTGCACCACGTCGTCGTGACCGGCGCCGAGGACACCCTGCCGTACGCCGACCTCGACGGCCCCCTCACCGACGAACCCGGACCCTCGCTGGTGACCGCCGTCCGGCACCGCGCCCGGCTCGCCGCGGGCAGCGCCGACCACTTCACCGGCCACGGCGCCCGCCAGGTCCTGGACGCCCACCCCGCGCGCCTCGCCGACCTCCTGATGGACCGCCAACGGCGCCACCTGGTGCGCCCGGTCGCCGCGCTCGCCAAGGCCGACGGCTCGGTGATGGTCCCCGCGCGCGTGTACGGCGCCGCCCGTCGGCTCGCCCGCACGCCCTACCGGGCCGGCCTGGAGGCGCTGGCCGAGCGGCTGATGCGGCGCCGCTTCGACGAGCCCGGGGGAGCGGTCGGCGCGTCCCTCGCCGCGCTGACCTGGGCCAGACCCGGGCCGGCGGCGCGTTGGCTGACCGGGGAGGCACTGGCCGAAGTATCGGTTCTGCTGCAGGCGGAGGCGGACCGCTCGGCCACCGGGCACCAGCGTCCCGGCGAGTACCGCGCGCGTGCCGCCCTCGCCCGCCACGCCGCCGACCTGCGCGTCCTGGAGCAGGCCGCCGAGATCCGCTCCCAGCGCCTGCACGCGCCGTTCCTCGACAACCAGGTCGTCCGCGCCTGCCGCGCCCTCCCGGAGGCCCTGCGCGTCCGCCCGGGCGCCCGCTCCTCGATCCTCCGTACGGTCCTGGAGGGCGCCGGCGTCGCCGACCTCCCGCCCGGCTGGGGCGCCCCCTCGCACGCCTCCTCGGCGGCGGCCGCACGCGCGGGCCTGCGCGTGGCGGCCGAACCCCTCCAGGACCTCTTCGCCAGCCCCCTGCTGGCCGACGCCGGCCTGGTGGAGGCCCGCGTCGTCCGCAAGGCGCTGCGCGCGGCGGCCGCCGGCGAGACCCTCCCCCTGGACGGCCTCGCCGACCTGATCTCCCTCGAACTCTGGCTCCACCGCCTGCTGGCCCGCCGGGGGACGTGCTGGACGGGGACACCGGCACGCGCGCGTGCGGTGCCGTCGGGGATTCAGCCGCGCCGGGGAGCCTTGGCTTCCGGAGCCTGACGGCTCGGGCTGTCGTCCGCTCCCATCCGGGGGCTGCCGCCCCCGGACCCCCGCCGGGTGGCTCCCGCCGGATGTCGGCCGCGGGCCGGTGGGGGCTGATCGCGCAGTTCCCCGCGCCCCTAGGGCATTGCAGTTGCCGCCCCCGAATTCGCACCCGCACTCGCGCCGCAGCTGCGGGCAGTCGTGCCTCCCCCAGTGCCTTAAGGGCCTGGGGGGACCCCCAGGCGGCACGGGTGGGCGCAGCGGCACCCTGCACGCGCCGGTAAGCGACCCAACCCCCGCCCAGCCCCAGCACGGGGCACCGATCCAGCACAGCTGAGGGAAACCGCGTCGCCCCACCCCCAGCTACCCCGCGACAATGACCCGGTGCGGTACAGAATCCTGGGCGTGGCCCAAGCAGCAGACGACCAGGGCACCCCCGTACCTGTCGGCGGTCCCCGCCTGCGCACACTCCTCACCGTCCTGGCACTCCGCCCAGGCCGCACCACCACCCCCGACACCCTCATCGACGAGATCTGGGCCGACGACCACCCGAGCGACGCCCCCGCCGCCCTCCAGGCCCTCGTCGGCCGCCTCCGCCGCGCCCTCGGCCGGCACACTGTCGCCTCCACCCCGGGCGGCTACCGCCTGGAGGCGACCGAGGACGACGTGGACCTGTACGTCTTCGAACGCCTCGTCGACACCGGCACCAAGGCCCTCGCCGGCGGCGACCCGGCCACCGCCCACCGCACCCTCACCGAGGCCCTCGCCCTCTGGCACGGCCCCGCCCTCGCCGACCTCCCCGACCGCACCGCCGCCACCCGCCCGGAGGCCCTGCGCCTGGAGGCCATCCGTGCCCGCGCCGGCGCCGCGCTCGACCTCGGCCGCGCCCCGGACGTCGTACCGGAGCTGACGGAGCTCACCACCGCCCACCCGCTGGACGAGCCCCTGCAGGCCCTGCTCATCCGCGCCCTGCGCGACAGCGGCCGCACCGCCGACGCCCTGGCCGCGTACGAGTCCGCCCGCCGCACCCTCGCCGACACCCTCGGCACCGACCCCGGCCCGGAACTCAGAGCCCTGCACGCGTCGTTGCTCACGCAGCGGGAGCCCAGGCAGCCGAGGGTGCCCGAGCCGTCCCCCACCCCTGCTCAACCCCCCGAACGCACCGGCAACCTCCGGCCCCGCCTGACGTCCTTCGTCGGGCGGGAACCAGAACTCGAGGCCATTCGTTCCGACTTGCACAGGGCCCGCCTGGTCACGCTCACCGGACCGGGCGGCTCGGGAAAGACCCGCCTCGCCGAGGAGACCGCCGCAGGGTTCCCCCAGGCATGGCTGGTCGAGCTGGCCCCGCTCGACCATCCGGAGGCGGTGCCCGGCGCCGTGGTCAGCGCGCTCGGTCTGCGCGAGACCGCGCTGATGACCAACGAGCTGGCGACCCCGCAGGCCGACCCCGTCGCCCTGCTGATCGAGTACTGCGCCCCGCGCAGCCAACTCCTGATCCTTGACAACTGCGAACACGTCATCGGCGCCGCCGCAGCCCTCGCCGAGACCCTCCTCACCCACTGCCCGGGGCTCACGGTCCTCGCGACCAGCCGTGAACCCCTCGGCGTCCCCGGTGAGTCGGTGCGCCCGGTCGAGCCCCTGGTCCCGGAGCAGGCGCACCGCCTGTTCGCCGAGCGCGCGAAGGCCGTCCGTCCCGACGCCGCCGCGGTGCTCGCCGACACCGGGGCCGTGGCGGAGATCTGCCGTCGCCTGGACGGGCTGCCGCTCGCCATCGAGCTGGCCGCGGCCCGGCTCAGGCTGCTGACCCCGCGGCAGATCGCCGATCGCCTCGACGACCGCTTCCGCCTGCTCACCTCCGGAAGCCGTACGGTCCTGCCCCGCCAGCAGACCCTGCGCGCGGTCGTCGACTGGTCCTGGGACCTGCTGGACGAGCGCGAGCGTACGGTGCTGCGCGAGGTGTCGGTGTTCGCCGGCGGCTGGGACCTCGCGGCGGCCGAGGCCGTGTGCACCGGCCCGGCGGCCGATCTGATCGGCGCCCTCGTCGACAAGTCCCTCGTCGTGGCCGCGCCCAGCGGTCCCGACGGCTCCGGCGGCATGCGCTACCGCATGCTGGAGACCATCCACGAGTACGCCACCGAGCGTGCGGCCGAGGTCCCCGGACTGCGCGCCGGGGCCGAGCGCCGGCACCGTGCCTGGGTGCGGGCGCTGGTGGAGGAGGCCGAGCCGCGCCTGCGGTCGGCGGACCAACTGCCCTGGATCTCCCGCCTGGAGACCGAGCTCGACAACATCCGGGCGGCCCTGGACCGCTCCGTGCGCGCCGGCGACGAACCTGAGGCCGGCGCCATCGTCCGGGCCATCGGCTGGTTCTGGTGGCTCCGCAACCACCGCCAGGAAGCGATCGCCTGGGTCCGCCTGCTCCTCCGCCTGGGCGTGGCCCTGGACACCCTGGGACCCTTGGACACCCCGGCGCTTTCGGACACGGCGGCGTCCTCGGCGCCCTCGGGTACGGCGGTGTCCTCGGCTCCCTCGGCTTCCCCGCACGCGTCGCCGACTGCGGTCCCCCTCGGTGGCGGCGCAGGAGACCAGCTGATGGCCCTGGTGGAGTCGGCCGACCCCGTAGGGGCCTTTCTCGCCGGGCCCGACGGCGAGGCCGGGCATCCGCTGCGGGAGCTGCGGATGGATCTGCGGATGCTCGACCTGTTCCTGACCTCCGAGTCGAGCACCGAGCACCTCGCGCCCGACCCGCGCGCCCGTGCGTACATCGCCCGGATCCGCGCCGCCTTCGAGTGCGGCGGTCCCCAGGCCGCCCGGCTCCCGGGCATCGTCTGGCCGCTGACCGCCTACTACCTGGGCGACCCGGCGGACCTCGGCCCGGACCTGACCGCGGCCGTGGCCAACTGCCGTGCCCACGGCGGCGACTGGGAGATCGGCGTCTCCCTGATGTTCCGCACCCATGTCATCGTCGACTCCCCGGGCAACCTGCGGGGCGTGGACGAGGACCTGGCCGAGCTGAGGACGCTCAGCCGGCGCGTCGGGGACCGCTGGATGCGGGCCCAGGTGTGCAGCGCGGCCGGCGAGGCGGCCATGGCCCGCGGCAGGTTCGCCGAGGCGCGCGGTGAGTACGAGGAGGCGCTGCGCCTGGCCTACGAGGTCGGGGCATACGCCGAGTCGCCGTTCCTGATGGCCCGGCTCGCCGAGATCTCCTACCGCTCCGGCGACACCGAGACCGCACTGGCCGCCCTGGAGGAGGCGGGAACGGCCGCCGACCGGTACGCGGTACCGGAGTCGCGCGCTTTCGTCCTGCTCATGCGCGCCCACATCGCCCTGCACGACGGGCAGCCCGCCCTGGCCCGCGAGCTGTACGAGCGGACCCGCGCGGTGGCCCGCGGCGGCACTCCGCCCCCGCAGTTCGAGGCGGCCCTGCGCACGGTGGAGGCGCTCCTCGCCGCCGACGAGTCGGGCCCCGAGCACGGGCTGCCGGTCATCGCCGAGGCGCTGCGGGTGGCCGTGACCCAGCGGTGCGCCGAGATGATCACGGCGGGGTTGGTGGACGTCGCGGCCGGTCTGCTGGCCCGGTGCGGAGATCTGGCCGGCGCGGTACGGCTGTTCGCCGCCGCCGACCACTGGCGCAACGGCAATCCGCGCCCCGAGCCGGAGTGCAGCGAGGCCGCCCGGGTGCAGGCCGACGCGCGCGCGGCCCTGCCACCCGAGCGGTACGAGGCCGAGCACGCCCGGGGAGCGTCCCTCGGCGCGCCCGACGTACTGCGGGAACTCGCCCCCACGGACCCGCCCCCCGACCCCGGCCGATGACGCCCCACCGCCCCCCGCCCGGCTGCTCCGCCGCCCTTCCGGCGCCCGGCCTTCGGCCTTGCGGTCCCTTGGCCCCGGCGCCCGGCCTTCGGCCTTGCGGTCCCTTGGCCCCGGCGCCCGGCCTTCGGCCTTGCGGTCCCTTGGCCCCGGCGCCCGGACTTCCGGCCCGCAGCCCGGGCCTTTTGACCCATCGGCCCCCGCCACCCACCGGCCTTCCGGCCGCCCCGCCAGTCCTCCGGCCCCCGCCCTAGCGGCAGGTGAACCGTGACTCCGCCCAGTCGGCGAGCGCTGCCTGGTCGAAGACGTTGCTGTGCGGCCGTACGACGAGCCGTACGGTCCTGCGCCCGGTGAGGTCGACATGGACGGGCACGGCCCGGTCGTGTCCCTTGACCATGCCGGACTGCCAGAGCGGGACCCCGTCGGCCCAGACGGAGAAGGACACCTTGCCGAGGCCGAGGGTCATGTCGTCCACGCCGGCCAGGGCGTCGTAGGCGGTGCACTGCCGGTTGAGGGCGATGGTGACGGAGGACTCGCTGTGCACGGTCACCCCGCGCGCGTACTGCTTGTCGCCGATCGACATCCCGTGGCGCTGCCACACCCAGCTGCTCTCGGCGAGCTGGATCTCGGGCTCGGTGCCGTCGCCGTCGACGTCGTAGTCGAGGTCGCTCAGCTCGTAGACGGTGGGCGCGGGCGGCGGAGTGGGCGTCGGTGTCGGCCTGGGTCTCGGTGTCGGCGTGGGCGTGGGTGCGTGTGTGGGCGTCGGGTTGGGTTGGGGAGTCGGGGCCGGCGTCTGCGTGGGTGTGGGCGTCGGCGTCGGCTTCGGCGTGGGTGCCGGCTCGGGCGCGAGCACCACCGGCACCACCGGCTTCGGCGCGGGCTTCTTCTTCGACGGGGCCGGTGTCGGCGCCGGGGGCCGTACGACCGGCGCGGACGGTGACGGCTTGGCGGCCTCCTTCGCCGGCGGACGGCTGTCGTTCACCAGGGCCAGCGCCACCGCGGCGGCGGCCACCGCGACCACACCGGCCGCGATCCCCGCCTTCACCGGCGCCCCGAGCCCCTCCGCGGCCGCGGCACCGCCCGCACCGCCGGCCCCGCCGGACGACGACCCGGTGGCCGCCGCGGCGGCACCCGCCGCCCCCGCCCCGGCGCTGCCGGCGATGACGCCGAGCGCCTTGGCGTACCCGGCGGCCCCGAACCAGCCGATGACCGCGACCGGCACGACACCGGGGATACCGCCGGCGACCTCTTCGATCTGCGCGGCCGCCAGCCGGCACCTGGCGCATTCCTCCAGGTGCTTGCGCAGGCCCCGTTCGGCGCGGAGGCGCAGTTTGCGGCGGGCGTAGGTGCCGAGCTGGTCGGCGTACCGGGCGCACCCCTCGTCACCGGCCAGGGAGGCGCTGACGTGGGCCTGGAGATAGGCCTGCTTGAGCCCCTCGCGGGCGCGGCTCGCCAGCACGCGCGTGCCGTTGGCGTCCAGCCCGAACAGCACGGCCACTTCGCTCGGGGACTCGTCCTCCACCTCGGTGTGCCACAGCACGGCCTGCCAGCGCTCGGGCAGCGAGCGGAAGGCCCGCATCGCCATGGACTGCTCGGCCTCGTGCATCGCCCGCACATCGGCGCCGAGGTCCAGGCCCGCGCCGAAGGAGCCCAAGGACGCGGTGTCGTCGGGCACTTCGGAGGCGCGCGAGGCCTGCTGGGAGAAGACGGCGAAGTCGTCCACGAGCTGCTCACGCCGAGCGGACCTGGTCCAGTGCGCGGCGACGCGCCGCACGGAGGTCAGCAGATAGGCCCGCACGGCGTGCTCGGGCCCCGATCCGCCGCGCACCGCCTGCAGCATCCGGGCGAAGACCTCGGCCGTCAGGTCGTCGGCGGTGTGCCCGTCCCGGCAGCAGGTCCGCGCGTACCGCCGTACGGCGCCCGCGTGCCGCCGGTAGAGCTCCTCGTACGCGGAGTCGTCTCCGCCGCGCATCCGCTCGATCAGCTCGCCGTCGTCGGGCGGCGTCGCCCCGGACGGCGGCAGCGCGCTGCCCTCACGCTGGGCCGGCACGCTCTTCGCGCTCCGCCCGCCGGCGGAAGCCGGACGCCCGCCCTGGCTCGGCACCTGGGGCGGGGTCGGGCCTGCGGCGGTCTCCGCGTCGGCGTCGTCCCCGCGTGACTCGTCCCACCCGTCAACGCTCATCGCGGAACGCCCCCGCCCCCGGCCCAGCCCAACCCGTCACCGGCTCAGGGTGCCACATCGCCTTTCGGCCGAGCCCCGCATGTTCACGGCATCCACTCATCCGAGGGCCGTGGGCAGCACGGACTTACGGCCATCACTCGAACGAGGGGGACCGCAGAATCAAGGTCACTCGCGACGAGGGGTGCCGAGGGGGCAGGCGGTCCGGCAGCCCCCCAGGGGCGCGAGGCGGTGCCTCATATGCGGCTCCGCCGCGTGGGCGCCAACAGCCCCCACGCACCCGCACTCAGACGACTACACGCCCCACGCACCACCCCGAACCGCCCACAAGGCACCCGCGCCCGCCGACCAAGGCACCCGCGCCCGCCGACGCTGAGGCCCCCCTACGCGGGACGCGACCGCAACCCCTCCAGCAAGATGTCCAACAGCCGTGCGGACGCCGCCGCCTGCTGTGCCGCGTCCGGCAGGGACGGCGCCGCCGTCGCGATCACCAGCAGCACATCCCCCACGGACACATCCGCCCGCAGCTCACCGGCCGCCCGAGCCCGCTCCACCAACTGCCCGACCACATCGAGCAACGCCCCGACCCCGCTGTCATCGCCGGCGGACTCCCCGGGCACCAGCCGAAGCTCCCCGGTCCCCGGCTGCACCCGCTGCTGCGGAACCCGGGCCTCCTCGGCGGGGCCCTCCGCAGCGTGTCCCTCGGCCGAACCGGCGGAGCCCTGCGCGGAGCCGACCCGCAGGACCTGCGGCGGCAGCAACCGCCCCGCCCCCGACGCCACGGACGTCCGCAGGAACCGGGACAGCGCCGACCACGGCTCGTCCTCCTGCCCGAGCGCGGCCCGCGCCTGGTCGGTCAGCCGCGCGGTCTCCTCCTCGGCTATCCGCCGGACCAGCACGTCCTTGCTGGGAAAGCGCCGGTACACCGTGCCGACACCCACCCGCGCGCGCCGCGCCACGTCCTCCATCGGCGCGCCGTATCCCAGCTCGCCGAACACCTCACGTGCCGCACGCAGCACGTGCTCCAGATTGCGCTGTGCGTCCACCCGCAGCGGGGTCGTACGCGACCCGTCCGCGCGTCCGTTGCCCACCGCCGCGCTCATCGCCCCGGCACCCGGTGCGACGGCGGCTGCAGATGACCAATGCGTGTCCTGAACATGCATGTGTTTCCCCCGGTTATGACGTCTCCCCCCGGAGACTCCCCGCCACTGAGTCCGAAGTGCGCGGGACTGACACCGATCACCACCGGTCTCGCCCGTCGCGACACCGGTTCGACCACATTCCCTACACCCCGTCGACACACGAACATAGTTGAGAGGGAGTCAATTCAGAAGGGGCAGGTTCCGCACAGTGCGCCCCCCGATCGGAGTACGGGTCTGGTACGTCCCGTTTCCGCACGTTCGCGCACCCGCGTCCGCCCCCGCTGACCTGCCCCCTTTCAGCTCGCCCCGACATCATGCCCGGCGCCGCGCACACCCGGCCGCCGGTCACACAAATTGCCGGGGCTGTGGACAAACAACAGCGCCGGGTGCGTCATGGGATGGTGAAGGAACGTGCGCGCATTCTGGTTGTCGGCGGCGGCTACGTCGGGATGTACACGGCACTGCGTCTGCAGCGGAAGCTGAAGGGCGAGCTCAGGCGGGGTGAGGTCGAGATCACCGTCGTCACCCCGGACCCCTACATGACGTACCAGCCGTTCCTTCCCGAAGCGGCCGCCGGTTCGATCTCCCCTCGCCATGTCGTCGTACCGCTGCGGCGCGTCCTGGACCGGTGCCATGTCGTCGTCGGCGAGGTCACCTCCATCGACCACGCGGTGCGCACCGCCGCCGTCCACACACTCGCCACCGCCGAGGAGGGAAAACCGGCCGAATTCCTCGGTTACGACGAGCTCGTGCTGGCCCCCGGCTCGATCTCCCGCGCCCTGCCCATCCCCGGCCTCGCCGAATACGGCATCGGCTTCAAGACCGTCGAGGAGGCCATCGGGCTGCGCAACCACGTCATCGAACAGATGGACATCGCCTCCTCCACCCGCGATCCCGCCGTCCGCGACGCCGCCCTCACCTTCGTCTTCGTCGGCGGCGGCTACGCGGGCGTGGAGGCGCTCGCCGAGCTGGAGGACATGGCCCGCTACGCAGCGCGCTACTACCACAACGTCCGCCCCGAGGACATGAAGTGGATCCTCGTCGAGGCCTCCGACCGGATCCTGCCCGAGGTCGGCGAGGAGATGGGCCGCTACACCGTCACCCAGCTGCGCCGCCGCAACATCCAGGTCCTGCTCAACACCCGCCTGGACTCCTGCGCCGACCGGGTCGCCGTCCTCAGCGACGGCCAGCGCTTCCCGACCCGTACGGTCGTGTGGACCGCGGGTGTGAAGCCCAGCCCGCTGCTCGCCGCCACCGACCTGCCGCTCACCGAGCGCGGCCGGCTCAAATGCACCGCCCAGCTGACCGTCGACGGCACGGAGCACGCCTGGGCGGCCGGCGACGCGGCCGCCGTACCCGACGTCACGGCTGCCGAACCCGGCACCGAGACCGCCCCCAACGCCCAGCACGCCGTCCGCCAGGCCCGGACCCTCGGCGACAACATCGCCCGCGCGCTGCGCGGCGAGCCCCTTCAGACGTACGCCCACACGTACGTCGGCTCGGTCGCCTCCCTCGGCCTGCACAAGGGCGTCGCCCAGGTCTACGGGCGCAGGCTGAAGGGCTACCCTGCCTGGTTCATGCACCGCGTCTACCACCTCAGCAGGGTGCCCACCTTCAACCGAAAGGCCCGCGTGCTGGCGGAATGGACCCTGGCCGGACTCTTCAAACGGGAGATCGTCTCGCTCGGTTCGCTCGAACATCCGCGAGCCGAGTTCGAACTCGCTGCCGGTGGAAAGCCTCCTCACAGCCCCTCGGACAACCCGAAGGGGTCGTCCTGACCGGACCCAGGAACTCCCCGGCCCGCCCAGGCGTCTGACGGATGTCGCCGCGGCGCGCCCCCTGCCAGACTGCCCCACGTCCTCGGACGGGCCACCCGCCCGTCCTTAAGCACCCACGAGGCTTCTTCCCAAGTGAACTTCACGCGCTGGAGCGCCCGGCTCCCCGGAACGCAGCGCCGCGCCGCCGCGCGGACCGAGACCCCGGTCTCCCCCGACCGGCGGGGGGAAGGCTCCGTGCCCGCGGCCCGCGCCGAACGGACGGCCGACGGCACGGCCCCGGTGCCCGCCGTCGACGAACTGCCCGCGCGCGACGTCCTCGACCGCGTCCCGGCCCTGGTCGCCCTGGTGCACGGCCCCGACCACCGCATCGCCTACGTCAACGACGCGTACACGGCGGCCTTCGGCGTACGGCCGATGGGCACGCCCGCGCGGGAGGCGCTCCCGGAGCTCGCCGAACTCGGCCTGCTTCCCCTCCTCGACCAGGTGCTGCGCAGCGGCAAGCCCCGCACCCTGAAGTCCCGCAAGGCCGTCGACGGCCGCTCGTACACC
This sequence comes from Streptomyces incarnatus, assembly GCF_001027185.1. Lineage (NCBI taxonomy): Bacteria > Bacillati > Actinomycetota > Actinomycetes > Kitasatosporales > Streptomycetaceae > Streptomyces > Streptomyces incarnatus. The sequence goes on from NZ_CP011497.1 coordinate 4,554,772, forward strand.
TTCACCTGCACCCCGGTCGACGAGGACGGCGACCGCGACGGCGGCGTGCTCGTCTTCGCCACCGACGTCACCGACCACGCCGAGGCCGCCGAACGGCTGCGCGCCAGCGAGCGCCGCCAGCGCGAGACGGCCGTGACCCTCCAGCGCTCCCTGCTCCCCCAGGAACTGGAACAGCCCGACGACCTGCGCATCGCCGCCACCTACCAGCCCGGCGGCACCGAGGCGGCCGTCGGCGGCGACTGGTACGACGTCATCACCCTGGGCGGCGGCCGCACGGCCCTGGTGATCGGCGACGTCATGGGCCGGGGCGTGCGGGCGGCGGCGGTCATGGGCCAGTTGCGTACGGCCGTGAGGGCCTACGCCCGCCTGGACCTCCCCCCGCACGAGGTGCTCCAGCTGCTGGACGGCCTGGCCGCCGAGATCGACGCCAACCAGATCGCCACCTGCGTCTACGCCATCCACGACCCCAACGAGGGAAGGCTGGTGTACGCCTCCGCCGGCCACCTGCCGATCCTGGTCCGCGACGAGAACGGCACCGTCTCCCGCGCCGACGAGCCCACCGGCCCACCGCTGGGCACCGGCGGCTGGATGCACGCGTCGGGCTCCATCGCCCTCGGCCCGGGCTCCACGGCCGTCCTCTACACCGACGGCCTGGTCGAGCGCCGCGACGAGGACCTGGACGAGGGCATCGCGGCCCTCGAAGGCGCGCTCGCCGGCGCCACGGGCACGCCCCAGGTGATCTGCGACCGCCTGGTCCGCTCGGCCGGCGTCACCGCCGACCACGACGACGACGTCGCCGTCCTCGTCCTCCAGCACCCAGCCCGTACGGGCCCCGACGGCGACCTCTTCCGCAACGCGGCCCTGGAACTCCTCGGCGGCGTCGAAGCGGCGCCCCGTGCCCGTGCGTTCGCCTCCGGCGTGCTGACGAGCTGGCGCTTCCCGCCCGAGCTGCACGATCTCGGTGTCCTCGCCGCGAGCGAGCTGGTCGCCAACTCCCTCCAGCACGGCACTCCACCGATGCGGCTGCGGCTCCGCCGCACCGACCGCCGCCTGATCATCGAGGTGACCGACGGCGACGACCACCTCCCGCGCCGCCGCCGCGCGGAACCGGGCGACGAGTCCGGCCGGGGCATCGCCATCGTGGCGACGATCGCCTCCACCTGGGGCTGCCGCAGAACGCCTGGCGGCGGCAAGGCCGTGTGGTGCGAGTTCGTACTGCCGAAGGGCTAGGCGCCGTGGGGGTGCAGGTGCGCTGCCGGGAGCGGGCACGCCGTGGCCGGTCGCGCAGTTCCCCGCGCCCCTGGGGAGTTGCAGTCGCCCCATCCGGAGGGGCGCCGTAGCTGCGGCAGTCGTGCCGCTGGTGCGGCGCCCACCCGGCAGCTGTGGTCGTACCCCGCGTAGCTGCGGGCAGTCGTGCCGCTGGGGCGGCACGGGTGGGCGCAGCGGCACCTCCCAGCGAGCAGCGCCCCGGGCCTGCCCAGCACCCGCACCGGGTGCCGCACGACTACGCGGCCAGGGACTCCGCAGGTGCCCCACCCCGGGCGACCACCCGGGTCCCGCGGGCCAGCCAAGGCCGGTCCTGCACCGGGGTGAGCCGCCGGCCCAGCCGCAGCGCCAGCACGCTGATCCCCAGCGAGAACGCCAGGAAGGTCACCACGTACGGCCCGTGCAGCTCGGCACCCAGCGGCCCGCCCACCGCCGGACCGACGGCCAGCGCCAGCTGCTTGACCAGCGCGAACGCCGAGTTGTACTGCCCGGCCATCCCCTCGGGAGCCAAGTCGGCGACGAGCGGAGCGACCGTCGGCGACAGCATCGCCTCACCCAGCCCGAACAGCGCGTACGTCGACACGAACGCGGCCGTCGCCATCTCCCGGCTGCCATGCCCCAGCCCCGCGTACCCCGCGGCCAGCCAGGCCACGGCCCAGATCAGGCCGACACCGGCGATGACCCGGGACCGCCGCCGACGCTCCACGAACTTCAGCACGGCGAACTGGGCGACCACGATCATCAGCGTGTTCGCGGCCAGGGCCGTCCCCAGCGCGGAGGTGGATATCCCGGCCGCCTCGACGCCGTACGCGCTCAGCCCGGACTCGAACTGGCCGTAGCAGGCGAAGAACAGCACGAAACCCAGCACACACAGCTGCACCATCGCCCGGTTCCCGAGCAGCTGCTTCCAGCTGCCTCTCCCCGACCCGGCCGGGGCGTCCTCGATACGCGGCGAGTGCGGCATCCGCACGGTCGCCATCACCGCGACCAGCAGCAGGAACATCGCGGCCTCGATCGCGAACAGCAGCGTGAACGACGACACGCGCGTGGTGTCGACGAGGTGCCCGCCGATGAGCCCGCCTATACCGAGGCCCAGGTTCTGCAGGAAGAACTGCATCGCGAACGCCCGCGACCGTGTGTCGGCCGTCGAGCAGTCCACGATCATCGTCGCCAGCGCCGGCTGCATCACGGCCTGCCCGGCACCGAGCGCCGCGGCCGACAGCAGTACGGCGGTGGCGTTGCCCGCGAGGCCGAGGCTCAGCGCGCCGAACGCGGCGGTGACCAGGGCGGCGAGCAGGACCGGCAGTGGGCCGCGCCGCACGATCGCCCGGCCGGCGAACGGCAGCACGAGCAGCGCGGCCACGGCGAAGACGGCGAGTACGAGACCCGCCGTCATGGCTCCCAGGCCCCGCACCTGCGCCACATAGACGTACAGGTAGGGGACGGTGAAGCCGAGCCCGAACGCGCTGAGTGCGTTGCCCACGTGGATCCGGCGCATCGCTGCGCCCATCGCCCTGGTCACGTTCACCTCTCTCACTAGTTAGACCTGAAGACTTCAAAGCTAAAGTTCGAAGCTAAAGACTACACATGGAAGGACTTCAACGCAAAGGCTGTGCGTGCGATACTGCGGCCATGGCCGACACAGCCCCCGACCTCACAGAGCCGACGCTCGAAGAGCAGATCGCCGCCTACCAGCGCGAGTTCCGGGACCTGGACCCGCAGGTCGAGAAGATCGTGTCGGCGCTGTCCCGGCTCAACCGCCGGATGAACGTCGCCTACGGCCGCCAGACCGCCGCCCTCGGCATCAGCAACGCCGAGTGGGAGGTACTCAAGGCACTGGTCCTCTCCGGCGCCCCGTACCGCATGGGCCCGAGCGACCTCGCCAAGCGGCTCGGTCTCACCCCGGCCGCGATGACCCACCGGATCGACCGCATGGTTTCCGAGGGACTGGTCACCCGGGAGCGGGACGAATCCAACCGTGTACGGGTCATCGTCGAGCTGACCCCGGAGGGGCGGGAGAAGTGGCTGGAGGCCATGCGCCTGGCGACGGTCTTCGAGGAGGACCTGCTCCAGGACCTCACGCCGGCGGAGCGTGCGGTCCTCGGCGAGGTCCTGACCAGGCTGCTGATCAGGGTGGAGCACGCCCAGCCGGACGCCGGCGGCCGGCTCAGCGACCTCGACTGAGGCCGTCGGCGACCGGCGCAAAAAATCTTGACAGACGGGTGTTGACACGCCCCAGGGCGATCCGTAAAGTTCTTCGGGTTGCCACGGAGCCGTAACGGTTCTTCGACAGCCTCCGCCGCCTCGAGCGGCACCCCTCACACCTGCAGCACGATCTCCCGGACGGGTTGTATTCGGCGTGCCCGAATTCAATTCGAATGGAAGCCCGGCGGTCCGATTGGGAATCGCCGAGCGGATCCGCTAAGGTTTGAGACGTCGGAACGGCCCAACGAGG
>NZ_CP011497.1:4558517-4837356 GCF_001027185.1 Streptomyces incarnatus
TTTTCCGAGCAGCAGTCTCAGCAGCAGTCTCAGAAGGTCACTTCCGCCGTTTCCACGGTCCCGCCCCGCCGGCCGGGGGCCTCGTGCCACTTCCAGTAGAGGTTGGTGTGGGCGATCACCTGTTCCGGGGTCGGAGCGCCGTACCGGGTGAGGTCCTCCGTGGTGTGGGCGTCGGCGACCAGCGTCGCGTCGTAGCCGCGGACGATCGCGCCGTGCAGGGTGGAGCGGATGCAGACGTCCGTCTGGGCGCCGGTGACGACGAGCCGGCCCACCTTGTGGCGGGCGAGCACGGTCTCCAACTCGGTGTCCTCGAAGGAGTCCGGGTAGTTCTTCGGGATCAGGGGCTCCGTGTCCTGCCGGGTCAGCTCGGGGACGTACCGCCAGTCCTCGGTGCCCTCCTTCAGTTCGTCGTCGGAGTGCTGGATCCAGATCACCGGGACGCCGGCCTCGCGGGCCTTGCCGACCAGGGTGTTGATGTTCGCGACGACGTCGTCGCGATGGGGTGAACCCGCCACGACGCCGTTCTGCACGTCGATGACGAGCAAGGCCGTGTTCGGCCGCTCGGGCAGTGTTGTCATGGCTTCCACAATATGAGCTGCCACCGACAGCGGGCCCGCATTACGGTTCCCCCATGACTACCTTGACGAGCAATGGCTATGTGGTGCGCGGCATACGGGCCACGGAGTGGGCGGAGGCGAAGCGGCTGCGGCTCGACGCGCTGCAGGATCCCGTCGCCCACCTGGCATTTCTGGAGACCTACGAGGATGCCGTGGCCCGGCCGGACTCCTTCTACCGGGACCGGGCCGAGCGGTCGGCCCAGGAGGACAGCGGGGCACGGCAGTTCATCGCGGAGGCGCCCGACGGGACGTGGGTCGGCTCGGTCACCGTGCTCATCGAGGAAGCCGGAAGCACGGACTGGGCCGGGTTTCCGGTCGAGCGCCGGCAGGGACACGTGGTCGGGGTGTTCGTACGGCCCGAGCACCGTGGGAACGGGCTGATCCAGGCGCTGTTGGCCACCGGTGCGGCATGGGCCTGTGAGCGTGGTGCGGAGCGGGTGCGGTTGCTGGTGCACGAGGACAACGCCCGGGCTCAGGGTGCCTACCGCAAGGCCGGATTCGTGCCGAGCGGGGTGATCGTGCCGCTGGAGAACCGTCCGGATGATTCCGAGCTGGAGTTCGTCCTAGACCGGTAGTTCCCGGTGCGGCCAGCGCGCGCGGGCCTGTTCACGGGAGCGGAGCAGGGCGAGGGTGGGCAGGCCCTGGTCGGTGCCGGTGGCGAGCAGGTCGGGCAGCTGGGGGACGGGGGCCACGGCCGCGACGTCGTCCAGGACGAGCGTGAGTGGTGGGTCGAGCCGACCGGAGGATGACCGTTCGGCCATGCGCCGGCCGCGCTCGACCACGCTGGAGACGAGGGCCGTCAGGAGGGGCATCGCGCCCGGGTTGCTCCTGGGGTCCTCGATGGATTCACCGACCACATAAAGCGTGCCCCCTTCGTGGACGAAGGAATCCAGTGACAGGGCATCCGTTCGGTTCGGGGTGCAGGCCTCGCGGATGTTCACCGTGGACAGGGCCGAAAGGGCCCGGCTGGTCAGCTCCTGGGCGATGTCCCGGCGTTCGGGGTGCGCGGTGAGCGCGGCCTCGAGCTCGCCGGCGGCGCCAGGGGCGGCCTTGGGATGGGTGCGCAGGGTGCGTACGGCGTCCTGGACCTGGGTGCCCTGGGACCAGCGGTGCACGTGGCGGATGGTGCGGTCCTCCAGGGCGGCGGCGTGGAGGTAGCTCCGCAGGAGCGTCACCGCCGTGTCGGCGACCGCCTGGTCGATCTTGGCCGTGGGCTGTACGGGGGACAGCAGGGCGGTGGCTCTGTTCAGTGCGGTCTGTTTGTCCTCGCAGCCGGCTGTGGGGGACCAGTGCAGGCGGGCCGGGGTGTCGCAGAGGTGGGCGGGGTCGTAGAGGAGGGTGGGGCCGAGCTTGGCTCTGGCGTCCTTCGTCTCCGTCCACAGGGCCGGGTTCGAGGTGACGACGAGGGTGGGGCCTGCCGCGTCGCGTACGGCCTGGGTCGCGGCCGTCTGGCGGGCCGCGGGTGGGGCGTAGAGAACCGGGCCCTCGGCACGGGGGGATTCCCACTCGCCCATCCGTTCGCCGTCAGCGGGAAAGGCGCCCGATGGGTGCGCCTGGGGTTCGCTGCGGGGCCCGGGTACCCCATGGGGAGGTTCCGGCATCGAGACCTGAGGCACCGGCTGCGGTGCCTCCTTCGCGACCTCCGTCACCGCCTCCGTCACCGGCTCCCTCACCGCCTCCCTCACCGCCTCCTTCTGCTGCTCCCTGCGCCGCGCTCTGCCCGCCCGCCATCTCGCCACCGTCCCCATCACGAACACGGTGAGGACGAACAGGGCCATCAGCTGGCCGATGAACAGGCCCCAGAACAGGCCCCAGCCGGAGAGCTGGGAGGCGGGGGTGTCGGGCCAGGCGCCGGTGAGGTCGTGGGGTGCGCCGATGAGGTGGCGCATGGCGAGGGGGGTGCGGGTGAAGGTGACGCCGTGCGGCCAGGCGCCGTGCGTGAACAGGGCCGCGAGGCCTGTCGCCGTCCACACCAGCAGGGTCATGCCGAGGAGGAACGCGAGTATGCCGATCAGCAGGCCGTCGGGGATGCCGCCCTGGCCGTCCCGGCGGTCCTCGCGGCGGTCGCGAGCGTCCGGTCTCACCCGTTCCTCCCTGTCCCGCCCCTACGCCACGGTCGACTCGGAGTCGCCCAGATGCTGTTCCACGAAGGCCGCCGCCCGCTGCTCGGCCTCCAGCTCGGCGGCGCGCAGCGCGTCGTCGGCCGTGAGGTCGCTGGAGGACTCGGTCATCGCGCGGTCGGTGAAGACCAGCGGGCGCTCCGTCTCCGTGACCAGGTGTTTGACCACCTGGACGTTGCCGTTGACGTCCCATACCGCGATGCCGGGCGTCAGTGTCGGGATGATTTCCACGGCCCACCTCGGCAAACCCAGCACACGGCCGGTGGCCCGGGCCTCGTCGGCCTTCTGAGCGTAGATGGTCCTGGTCGAGGCCATCTTCAGGATGGCCGCGGCCTCCTTGGCCGCCGCCCCGTCCACCACGTCCGACAGATGGTGGACCACCGCCACGAACGACAGACCCAGCCGGCGGCCGAACTTCAGCAGCCGCTGGAAGAGCTGGGCCACGAACGGGCTGTTGATGATGTGCCAGGCCTCCTCGACCAGGAAGATGCGCTTCTTGCGGTCGGGGCGGATCCAGGTGTGCTCCAGCCACACGCCGACGATCGCCATGAGGATGGGCATGGCGATGGAGTTGCGGTCGATGTGGGAGAGGTCGAAGACGATCAGCGGGGCGTCCAGATCGATGCCCACGGTCGTCGGGCCGTCGAACATGCCGCGCAGGTCACCGTCGACCAGGCGGTCCAGGACGAGGGCGACATCGAGTCCCCAGGCCCGTACGTCGTCTATGGCGACGTTCATCGCCTCGGCCGACTCCGGCTCCGGGTGCCGTAGCTGCTCGACGATGTCGGAGAGGACCGGCTGGCGGTCGAGGATCGACTCGTTGACGTAGGAGTGGGCGACCTTGAGCGCGAAGCCGGCACGTTCGTCCAGGCCGTGGCCCATCGCGACCTCGATGATCGTCCGGAGCAGCGCGAGCTGGCCGGTGGTGGTGATCGCCGGGTCGAGGGGGTTCAGCCGGATGCCGTGGTCCAGCGCGGCCATCGGGTCGAGCCGGATGGGTGTTATCCCCAGCTCCTCCGCGATCAGGTTCCACTCGCCTACGCCGTCCTCGCCCTGCGCGTCCAGGACGACGACCTGGCGGTCGCGGAAGCGCAGCTGGCGCAGGACGTAGGTCTTCTCCAGGGCCGACTTGCCGTTGCCGGACTCGCCGAGGACCAGCCAGTGCGGGGCCGGGAGCTGCTGGCCGTAGAGCTGGAAGGGGTCGTAGATGTAGCCCTTGCCGGAGTACACCTCGCGGCCGATGATGACGCCGGAGTCGCCGAGGCCGGGCGCGGCCGTGGGCAGGTAGACCGCCTGGGCCTGGCCCGTGGAGGTGCGCACCGGCGACCGGGTCGTCTCGACCTTCCCGAAGAGGAAGGAGGTGAAGGCGTCGGTGAGGACGGACAGCGGATCCCGCATCGGTGAATCAGCCCCTACCTTCGGATGCCGGTGGCGAAGGGAAGTGTGTTCACGAAGGCGCGGTGGTGCTCTCGGTCGCACCACTCCAGCTTGAGGTACGACTTGCCGGCGGAGGCTCTTATCGTGCGCTTGTCGCGGTTGAGGGCGTCCGGGGTGCGGGCGGAGACGGTGATGTAGCCGACGAGGTTGACGCCGGCGGCGCCGCTGGCGAGGTCCTCGCCCCGCTGGTCGAGGCGGTTGTGCGCGGCGACGTCCCGCGGGTCCACGGTGCGGTTCATCTTGGCGGCGCGGGAGGCCTCGGCCTCGTCGTTGGTCTTCTCGGTCAGCATGCGTTCGATGGCTACCTCGGTGGGCTCGAGATCCATCGTCACGGCGACCGTTCGGATGACGTCCGGGGTGTGGACGAGGAGGGGCGCGAGGAAGTTGACCCCGACCGGGGTCATCGGCCACTCCTTCACCCAGGCGGTGGCGTGGCACCAGGGCGCGCGGGTGTTGGACTCGCGGGTCTTGGCCTGGAGGAAGGTGGGTTCCGTGGCGTCGAGCTCGGCCGGCCAGGCGTTGCGCTTGGTCATCGCCTGGATGTGGTCGATGGGGTGGTCGGGGTCGTACATGGAGTGGATGAGGGAGGCGAGGCGACCCTGGCCCAGCGGCTGGCGGACCCGGATGTCGGCCTCCTGGAGCCGTGAGCAGATGTCGGTCAGCTCGCGGGCCATGACCACGGCGAGGCCCGCGTCCCGGTCGACCTTGCTGCCGCGGGCGCGCATCGCGCGGGCCATGGCATGCGCCTCGGCGGCCAGTTCGCGGTTGTAGGGCATGCAGGCGACGAGGTAGGCGCGGTGCTGCTCGCTGCTGGTCGACACCATGGACTGCAGCTGGTCGTACGACTGCTGGAGCCAGGCCAGGGAGCGGGGGTCGCCGCGCTGGGCGACGTCCTTGGCGTGTGCGTCGGGGTCGGCGGGCAGGGTGCGGGCGAGCATCTGCAGCCGGGTCACGAACCCGTCGCCGTTGGCGACGTGCTTGAGCAGCGTGCCGAACCGGTCGACCAGGGCCTCCTGGTCCTCGGAGTCGCGCAGGCCGACGCCGGGGCCCTCGATCTCGATGGCGGCGGTGACGGTCTTGCGGTCGGCGTGCAGCAGGACGGCGATCTCGTCGGGCCCGAAGGGTGCGGCGAGCCAGGTGATCCGTCCGATGCCGGGCGGCGGCCCGATCTCGATCTCCCGCCCGTCGAGCCGGGTCCCGGCCTCCATGGCGCCGGACCGGTAGACGGCCTCGCCCCGCTTGACGGCGCGCTTGTAGCTGCGGTTGATCTCGAACCACTTGTAGAAGGTGCGGCGCTTGTACGGCACGTAGACCGCGGCGAGCGCGAGCAGCGGGAAGCCCATCAGCAGCACGATCCGCAGGGACAGCACCGGGACGAGGAGGCCGCACATCATGCCGAGGAACGCGCCCGCGATGATCAGCGCGATCTCGCCGGACTCGCGGTTCCGGCCGATGATCGCGTTCGGCCGGGCGCGGCCGATGAGATACGTACGGCGGGGCGTGACCGGATGGGACAGGTGGGACTCGGTCGTCAACGCCCTTCACCTCCCGTGCGGTTGATGTTGCGGGTGTTGCCGGCGTGCGGGGTGTTGACGGGGCTGGGCGCGCGGGGCGCGGGCGCGGCGGAAGGGACGGCTCCGCCGCCACCGGTGGGGGTACGGCTGCTGTGGGCGGCGACACCGCCGGTGGCGGGGTTGGCGGGGCGCGGGGCGCTGGCCTGTCCTCCGCCGGCTCCGTTGTTGTCGGCGCGGGTGCTGTGGGTCTTGATGCCCTGGGCGACGAGGGTGGCGGGGGAGCTGATGACGGCGGCTGCCTTGCTCTCGGCGCCCTGCATGATGCGGTTGTTGCGGCCGTTCGCGATCTCGTCGCCGAAGCCGGGGACGAAGCGGTAGATCATCGCGCTGGCGAAGATGGCGAGCAGGATGATGGCGAGGCCGGAGACGACGGCGGAGAAGGCGTCGGGGCCGTTGCCGCTGGACAGTGCCCCGGCGAGGCCGAGCACGATGACGATGACGGGCTTGACCAGAATGACGGCGATCATGATGCCCGCCCAGCGCCGTACGTGCCCCCACAGGTTCTTGTCCACCAGCCCCGCGTAGACGACGGTGCCGAGGAGGGCGCCGACGTACAGGAGCGCGGCCCTGATGACCAGCTCCAGCCAGAGGACACCGGCGGCGAGGATGCTGACCAGGGAGACCACGATCAGCATGATCGGGCCGCCGCCGATGCCGGTGCCCTTGCCCAGGGCGCCGGAGAAGGTGCCGAAGAACGTGTCGGCCTGGTCGCCGGTGGCCTTGGCGAGGACGTCGGTCACTCCGTCGGTCGCGGATACGACCGTGTAGAGGATCAGCGGGGTGAAGGCGGAGGCGAGCACGGTCAGCCAGAGGAACCCGACCGCTTCCGAGATCGCGGTCGTCAGCGGTACGCCGCGCACGGCGCGCTTGGCCACGGCCAGGAGCCACAGCAGCAGGGTGAGGATCGTGGACGCGGCGAACACGATCGCGTACTGCTGCAGGAACTTCGGATTCGTGAAGTCGACGTTGGCCGTCTCCTTCACGGCCTTGCTGAGCTTGTCGATGGTCCAGGTCGCGGCATCCGCACAGCCCTTGGCCAGGGAGGAGAGGGGGTCGAGGGTGTCGGTGAGGGGGTTGTTGCTGGGGCCGGTGATTCCGTTTTTGGAGCCGCCGCCGTCTTTTTCGCAGAACTGTTTGGCAGGGCCGATCAACAGGTCGCAGGGGTCACTGCTGTTCGACGGCTTGGGTGAAGGCGCTGCGACGGCATGCGTGGCCAGCAGCACGGCGGCTGATTGTGCGGCGGCCACCAAACTGGTGAGCGTTAGTACGCGGCGCGGGTTACCGGGCATAAGTGAACCCTCCGTACTGCTCAATGGCCTTGCTGATTTCGTCGGAGCTTGCGGCCTTGTCGTCGCCGGGAACTGGTGCCGGGCCGTCCTTCTGGCTATCCGCGGCGATCTTCCAGTCGTCGTTGAGCCACTGCAGATCACACGTCCACGTCTTCCAGGTAGAGGTCACCGGGTTGGTGGATGAGTCTCCGGACATGCCGATGAGACCCATGTACCAGACCGACACTCTGGCCTGGGTGTTGGTGTACTGCTCTACTTTGGTGCCAATTGGGACGGAGCGAGACACGAAAGTGCTGCCCGCTGGGGGATTACCGTTCGCATCGAGCCCCATCCTGCCAAGGAAGCTTGCCGAGTAGGCGCCGTCCATCGCGCCCTGCAGTTTCGTCGCGGCCGTCGGCGTGTAGATGGTGTCCACGATTCCGTGTCGGCTGTCCCTGTTGAACATGCCGGTGGACCCGAGCACCACCGCATAGTTCGCCGCCGCACTCTCCGCCCCCTGCTCCGTATGGGCGAAGCCCGATGGGATGGTGCCGGTCTTGGTCTGCACCGGGCGGGTGCCGGTGGGGGCCGTCGCGGAGCTCTGGGGGTGGGAGTTCTTCGCTGCCGAGCCGCCGGCGGACGAATGGTCGCCCCTGTTGGCGAAGGCGATCGCGGCGATCAGGAGGACCACCACGCCCACCACCGTGACCAGGGAGCGGGAGGAGGAGCGGGTGGGGCGGCGGGGGGCGCCGCCGTAGGGGTCGGTTTCGGGGAGGCGGGTGCGGGTGTGGCCGCCCGTGTCGCCGTAGTCGGCGTAGGACTGGTCGTCTCCGGAGGTCATGGCGTGCGCGCTCCCTCACCCTCGTAGGCGTACGACGGTAGCCGTGCTGGTTGCCGCGCGGGCGCGGTGTGGTGACTCGACATCAGGGAGACGCAACCTTCAGGGACTCAGACCGCCATGCCGTACACGATCGTGAACAGGGTGCCGAGGGAGCCGATGATGAAGACGCCGGTGAGGCCGGCGATGATGAGGCCCTTGCCCTGTTCGGCGCTGAAGGTGTCCCGGAGGGCCGTGGCGCCGATGCGCTGTTTGGCCGCACCCCATACGGCGATGCCGAGGCACAGGAGGATGGCCACGGCCATGACCACCTCGATCATCACCTTGGCCTCGTTGCCCAGGCTGCCGAAGGGGCCCCAGTTCGGGGCGATTCCGCCGATGATGGTGTTGATGTCTCCCTTGTCGGCCGCAAAGAGCATGTAAGTCACCGCCCCTGGTGGGTAGTTCCGTCGGCCCCTGCGGTGTGCAGAGGTCAGGCCTCATTGTCGCCGACAACGCCGCCGACGCATGTCGACTTGACGTCATTGACTGGCGGGTTTCGTACGAATGGTGCGTACGGTCACTCTGTGTATCACGGCAGGTCACGCCGGGCAACGAGGTCCGACCGGAACCTGTCGTGTGGTTCGGTCGTTGTTCCCCTTCACGACCTGGCAAGGCTTCTGACGGCTGGTCGGGTGAGGAGTCGGGATGATGTTCTCATGGGTGGGGAGCGGAAAATGGACAAGGGCCCGGCGGCGGGTGCCGTCGGGCCCGTGACGTGCGGCGCGGTGCGCGCTGGGCCGACTGGAGGCCGGAAGGGCCGTAGCACAGGGACGTCGGAGGAGCCGTAGCACAGGAAAGAAGACGGGCCGCGGCCGGCTGCCGTGGCCCGTCTTCCTTTCCGTGCCGCCGAGGGGACCCCACGTCCCCCTCATCCGGCGGCTCCCCGTGACCCGACGGGGCGGTCTTGCGTGTCGGTCAGCTCGCGGAGAAGGCGCTCGTGCCCTGAGGGGTGCCCCAGCCGGTCGGGCCGTCGTAGCCGGACCGGGCGGTGCAGAAGTACGTCGTCGAGCAGCTGCCGTTGCTGCCGCTGGTCACGTCGTTCAGGGCGGAGGTGCCGGCCGCGTTGTACGGGTACTGGGCCGGGTAGTCGCTGCTGCCCGGGGTGCCGGCGAGGGCGTACACGCTCGCGATGATGGGCGAGGAGGCGCTGGTGCCGCCGTAGGTGTTCCAGCCGGTGCCGTCGGAGCCGTAGGTGTCGTAGACGGAGACGCCGGTGGCGGGGTCGGCCACGGCGGACACGTCGGCGATCATGCGCTTGGCGCAGCCCGAGTCGGTCTGCCAGCTGGGCTTGGCGTCGTAGGCGGAGCAGCCGGAGCCGGTGCCCTCGGTGCTGGAGGTGTTCCAGACGCTCTCGGTCCAGCCGCGGCTGTCGGAGGAGGTCTTGAGGGCGGTGCCGCCGACGGCGGTCACGTACTTGGAGGCGGCCGGGTACTCGGCGCCGTAGCCCTCGTCGCCGGCGCTCGCGGTGATGGCGACGCCCGGGTGCTTGTAGTACGAGGAGTCGTACGTCGTGTCGGAGGAGGACTCCGAGCCGCCGTAGCTGTTGGAGACGAACTTGGCGCCCAGCTTGACGGCCTCGTTCACGGCGGTGCCCAGGTTGGCGTCGGAGGCGGACTTCGCCTCGACCAGCAGGATGTTGCAGTTCGGGCAGATCGCGCTGACCATGTCGAGGTCGAGGGACTCCTCACCGGCCCAGCCGCTGTCGGCGGAGGGCAGGGAGGTCGTGGAGCCGGTCTGGCCGACCTTGGTGAAGCAGCCGTTGTCGCTGGTGCAGTCGGGCAGGCCGTAGTACGACCGGTAGGTCGCGAGGTCGGACTCCGCGTTGGGGTCGTCGTAGGCGTCGACGATGGCGACGGTCTCGCCCGAGCCGCCCGCGGACGCGGCGTCGGTCAGGCCGTAGGCCGACTGCAGGTCGCTCGGACCGTAGCCGGTCGGGGAGTCGGAGGCGGCCTTCGGCGAGACGGTCTTCGGCGCGATGCCCTTCAGGGCCGCCTGCCTCTCCATGAAGGCGGTGGTGCCGCCGGTGACGCGCAGGGCGTCGCAGGCGGCGTAGCCCTTCTTCGGGGTGGCGCCGCACGCCTTCTCGTAGCGCACATGGGCCTTGGCGACCTGGGCGGCGACGGCCCTGGCGCTCACCTTGTGGGGCGCGGCCGGGGCGGCGGCCGAGGCGGCTTCGGCGTGGGCCGCGGTGGTCAGGCCGGCGGCGAGGAGTGCGGCGGTGGCCGCGGCGGCCGCGCCCATGCGGCGCCATCTGCCGTGTATGTGGGGGGAGTTGGGGTTGGTCGTACGCAAGGTACAGCCTCCTGGATGTGGTGGGGCAGAGGCCTGCGGGTGTGGGGGCCACCGGTGGGTGACCGGTGGGGGCGGCGGCCCGCGACGACCATCACCTTGTTGAGTACGCGACAACAAGAGGCTTTCGGAATTCTGACTTCCGCGTTACCCAAGGCGGTTGGAGGCTTACTGATCAATGGCTGTGTGCTGGCTCTGTGCTGGCCGTTGCTTGACCCGGCGCACAGCGCGGCCACAGGGCGGTGCGGTTACGCGCGTAACCGAGGTGCGACCGGGGCGGGTTGTCGCTGCCGGGGTTCTTTTATGGCGGCGGCGTTCGTTTACAGCGGCCGGAGCCCCTTCAATGCGGCCGGAGCCCCTTCAGCGCGGCCGGAACCCCTTCAACGCGACCGGAAGCCCGTTCAACGCGGCCGGAGTCCGTTCAGCAGCAGGTGCACGTGCTCGTCCAGGCCGCTCATCGCCTCCTCGGCGTCGAGCGCGCACGCGGCGATGAGGGCGGCGAGGCCGTGCAGGCTCGCGGCGGCGATCATGGTGATCTGCTCCGGGTCGCCCGCGACGATCTCCCCCCGCTCCTGGGCGTCCGCGATCATCCGGGTGAGGGAGCCGAAGGACTCGTCGACGGCCGCGGCGAGCCGGTCGGAGCTGTCGGGGTCGTGCTTGCGCGCGAACATCAGCTCCAGCAGTTCGGGGTTCTCGACGGCGAAGCCGAGGTAGGCCCGGGCGAGGGCGGCCATCCGCCCCTCGAAGGTGAGCCCGGCCTGTCCGGCGGCGGTGCCCAGGGCCCGGTTCAGCCGCTCGTACCCGTCCAGCGCGAGGGCGTCCATGAGGGCCTGCTTGTCCTTGAAGTGCCGGCCGGGGGCCGCGTGGCTCACCCCGACGTCCCGGGCCAGCTCGCGCAGCGAGAGCGCGCCGGCCCCCTTCTCGCGCAGGGTGCGCTCGGCGCTCTTGAGCAGGGCGGCGCGCAGGTCTCCGTGGTGGTAGGGGCGGTTCTTCGTCGGTGACGGGGACATGCGCGGCATGCGGACCATCGTAACGCGATGTTGTCGTTGACATCATTGTTGTCGGTGCCTACTTTGGGGGCATGACCGATAACTGGAACGCGACCCACCTCCCCGACCTGACCGGCCGTACGGCCGTGATCACCGGCGCCAACAGCGGCCTCGGCCTGGTCACCGCCGAGGCGCTGGCCCGGGCCGGGGCGCATGTGGTGTTCGCCGTACGGGACCTCGCGCGGGGCGGCGCCGCCGCGGCGAAGGTGAGCGGCAGCACCGAGGTGCGCCGCCTGGACCTGGCCGACCTGGACTCGGTACGGGAGTTCGCGGCCGGCTGGGACCGCCCGCTGGACCTGCTGATCAACAACGCGGGCGTGATGATGCTGCCGGAGCAGCGCACCAAGCAGGGCTTCGAGATGCAGTTCGGCACGAACCACCTGGGCCACTTCGCGCTGACGAACCTGCTGCTGCCCCAGGTGACGGACCGGGTGGTGACGGTGTCCTCGGGCCTGCACCGCGGGGGAGCGATCCACTTCGAGGACGTCAACCTGCGCGGTCGCTACACCCCGACCCGCGCCTACGCCCAGTCCAAGCTGGCCAACCTCCTCTTCACCCTGGAACTGCAGCGCCGCCTCACCGAGGCCGGCTCCCCGGTCCGCGCCCTCGCCGCACACCCCGGCTACGCGGCCACCAACCTCCAGAGCCACCACGCGAACCCCCTGGCGCGGGGCATCATGGCCATCGGCAACCGGCTCTTCGCGCAGAGCGACAAGGCGGGCGCCCAGCCGACCCTCTACGCCGCGAGCCAGGACCTCCCCGGCGCGTCCTACGTCGGCCCGGCCGGCCTCGGCGAGATGCGCGGCGCCCCCACCCTGGTCGGCCGCAGCGCGGCGGCCGCCGACCCCGCGGCGGCCCGGCGCCTGTGGACGCTGTCGGAGGAGATGACGGGGGTGGAGTGGGGGCTGAAGCCGGTCAGCGGGTCGTGACGTGCCCTTGGCTGTGAAGAGCACCCGCAGGGGACACGTCCGGTCATGCGCGAAAGCTCATCGGTGGACTTCCGGCTCGACAGTCGTACCGCCCTCGTGACCGGCTCGGTGCGCGGGCTGGGGCTGGGGCTGGGCGGGGCCGGGGCGCGGGTCGTCCTGAACGGGTGGAATCCGGCCGCCCTCGAGCCGGTAGCGGCGCGGCTGCGGGCCGAGGAACCGGAGACGTCGCCTACGCCACCGCGAAGGCAGGCCTCGACGGCCTGACCCGGACCCTCGCTGCCGACCCGGGCCCGACCGGCACGACGGTCAACTCGATCGCACCGGGCACCTTCGCGACCGACGTCAACGCGGAGCCGGCGTCCGACCCCGAATGGCAGCGCCGGCTGCGGATACGTACCGCCCTGGGCCGCTGGAGGCGGCCGGAGGAGATCGCGGGGGTCGTGCTGTTTCTGGTGAGCGATGCGGCGTCTTTCATTACGGGCCAGACGATCGCGGTGGACGGGGGGATGACGACGACGTTCTGAGCGATCTCTGCACGCGACGGCTACAGTTGTTCGATGCTGTGACCCAAGGCGTCTGTGCAACGGGGGAATTGCATGTCGTTCGAGGAAGAGTGGAACCAGCTCAAAGCGGACGCGCTCCGCAGGCGCAACGCAGGTATGGAGCTCGATTCCGCCGGGGGCGGTGTCCCGAGCACGCCGTTGTCGGGCTTGTCGGGGAACGCCGATCTCGGACTGACCGACGCGCCGATCCGCGCCAAGGCGACGGACCTCCGTACCGCGCACGCTGAAGCGAAGGACAAGTCGAAGCTCCACGACGCGGCGGCCGTGGGCAAGGCGCATCCCGGCTGGGACGCGGGGGCCGCCAGCAACGACTGCGTCGCCGCATGGCAGGCGCATCTGCACGAGCTCAGCGATCTCGTCGAGACGGCTGCCGACGCGCTGACGAAGGCCATGGACGAACAGATCAGCCAGGACGGCTCGGTCGCCGCACAACTTCGGAAGTCGGCCGGCTGGCTGGAGGACGCCTGATGGTCTCCGTGAGCGACCTCGAAGCGGCCAAGCCGCAGCAATGGCGCGAGGCGGCCACCGACGCGGTTCAGGCCGCCAAGCAGTGCGACGGCATCGCCTCCGTCGCACGCGACGAGATGGCGGCCACCTTGCGGCAGTGCTGGGTGGGCGACGCGGGTCGCGCGGCCCGCGACAGGTTCGTCAAACACGCCGATGACTACGAGGCGGCCGCGATCTCCCTGCGAGCACTGGCGGGGGTCTACGACAATCTCGCCGATGACATCACCGACGCTCAGCGCGATCTGAACAGTGGCCTGGACTACGCACGCCGTAACGACCTCAAAGTCGACGACAGTGGGCGTGTCGACTTCGCCCACGCCGTTGCGACCTCACCAGGAAGCGATGAAAACAACAAGGTCAGCCATGCCCACGAGGTCATCACCGGCGCTCTGGCCAAGGCGAACAAGGCCGATGCGGAGGCCGCTCGCGCACTGCGCACCATCGAAGGGCTGACTCGGATAGGCGACCCCAAGCTCGCCAAGGAGGCGCTGGACGGCAAGAGCCCGCTGGCCATCGCGCTCCGACTGTCCGGCGGCCTGGACGGCCTCCATCCCATCAACGTCCCGCCCAATGTCCTCGACGCGGTGACGTCGGCCTCGGCCGAAACCGGCGTCAGCCAGAAGCTGCTGCTGGCCGTTCTGTGGCAGGAACAGCAGTGGTACCAGAACTACAACCCGAGCCTGAGCGGCCCGCTGACCGAGTTCGGACGGTTCTTCGACTGGAGCCTGACCTTGGGCGCGAAGCCCGACAAGTCCCTGGGCATCACGCACATGAAGCTGGAGACCGCCCGGGATGTCGTCGACAAGCACCGGGAGGCGTTCCAGACCACGGACGGCAGGTCTCTGAGCCAGTTGAGCGACGCCGAACTCGCCGCGACCATCGAGGGACACCCCGACCTGGATGTGCGGCTCAGCGCCTATCACCTCTCGGACCTGCGTGACAATCCGTACGGCGCGGGCACGGACAAGCAGTTGTTCACCCTCTATGCCGCTGACACTCCTGATGTGCGGGAGAAGAACGAGCAGTACGGAGACGACTCGGATCACCGAGGCGCCGACATCAAGGTCCGGGGCAGGAACTGGGACAGGATGGAACCCCACCTCGACGACGCGATGGCCTGGAACCGGCTGAGCGACGACGAACGGGCCAAGGCCGTCCAACAGCTGGAGTCACAGACGCCGGCAGGGCATCACATCGATCTCGATCCTCTCTACAGCACCGGCCAGACCACGGGCACCGGCTCCGGCGCGCCCGAGCCGGGAACCCCGTCACCGAGCCCCGGCCCGGCCCCCACAGCGCCAGGAGCCCACTGACCACATGAAGAGGACCGCAACGGCACTGACCGCATGCCTCCTGGCAGGGCTGCTCACCGCATGCGACGCCTTCAAGGCGCCCAGCTCCGGGGAGCTCACTCCCATGCCGAGCTACGTCCCTGCGGCGCCGCAGTACAAGACGCCGGAGGACGTGGTGACAGCGCTCGGGCGAGGAGGGGTCGACTGCGCCGTGCTCCGGCGCAAACCCGGCGGCCTCGACTGCAAGACGCGGATCGATGGAGCGGAGGTCGAGAACCAGATCCAGGTGCTGGACCCCGAGAAGTTCAGCCGGAACGAGGTGGGGGATTCGATCGCACGGTGGCGCACCAGCGGAAACACCGTCGTGGCTGCCGGTAACTGGTTCATCCGCGTGCTGCCGAACGGCACCCCCTCCTATTCCGAGAAGATCGCCAAGGCCGTCGACGCCGTTGTTCTTCCTCCCCTGTACCGCTTGCCGTCCATCCCGACGAAGCCCGTGTACGGAAGTGTTGACGCACTCGCCGGTGCGTTGGACAGGGCTGTCGGCTGCACTCAGCGGAAGCACTCCGCCGGGGAAGTTCTGTGCGAGACGAAGGTGGCCCGGACGCGTCCATGCGGTGCGTCCGGCGGCACACGCGACGCCGGACTCAGGCTCCACGACAGCTCAGCAGCCCGCGACGACTACCTCCGACTGCTCATGAGCGACGATCACGTGCCGTACTACGTGGTCACGGCAGGGAACTGGACGATCCAGTTCTGCGACGCCGCCGCGGGGCGGGAAGCGGCTGACAGGCTGGGCGGGGCCGTTGTCGACCACAAGCCGAGTGACTGAGGTCCGCCTCGCGGAACTACCTGCTCACCGCACAGGACAGGCTTTTGTGTCACCCACATGGGTGGCGAAACGGCTGTTTCGCGAGAGAATCTGTGGGTGCCGGAAGCGCGTCGTGGGGCGGGAAGCCCTTGTGAGCGGATTGTCACGGGAGTGACGTGGCGTAATCGGTCCTGGTCGGAGAGTCGCTGTGGGTGCGCCGCGCGCAGGGCAGAAGGTTTCACAGGAAAATCTCAGATAAGTCGCAGCGGGAATCTCACGTTCGTGGGGGACAGTGAGACCTGATGAAGCGCATCTCACGCATCACGGTCACCTCGCGTCCCGCGCTGCTCGGGGCCGTGGTGATGCTTGCCCTGACGTCGGCGTCCGTGGCGGCCGCCGATGACGGGCCGGGGCCCCTGGGGGTCACCGCCGATGCCGCGGCGACACGGCAGACGGCGAGGGTCGGCGCGCTATTCGGTGCCGACCGGGCCGACGACCTGTCCGGCGGCCACTTCTGCACGGCCTCGGTCGTGCACAGCCCGCAGGGCAACCTCCTCGTCACCGCCGCGCACTGCGTGGGCGACCCCAGCACCGACCTGGTGTTCGTGCCGGGCTACCGGGACGGGCAGGCACCGTTCGGGGTGTGGAAGGTCGCCAAGCGCCACCTGCCCGACGGCTGGTCCAAGGACCAGGACGAGGACAGTGACGTCGCCCTCGTCACCGTGGACGACCTGGACGGCAGGCGGATCGAGGACGTGGTGGGGGCCAATCGGTTCACCACCGGTACGGCCACCGGGGCCACGGCGGTGACCGTCGTCGGCTACCCGGACTCCCGCGAGGTGCCCATCAGCTGCACCAACAAGCCGGTCCCGCACAGCAGCACCCAGCAGCGCATCGACTGCCCCAGCCTCACCAGCGGCACCAGCGGCAGCCCCTGGATCAACGGGGACCACCAGGTCGTCGGCATCCTCGGCGGCCACGAGGAGGGCGGCTCGACCGACGACGTGTCCTACAGCGTGGTGCTCGGCAGCAAGGCGGCCGAGCTGTACAAGGACGCGATCGGCGATCCCTGAAGAGCGGACGGCGCGCAGGTGGCTCCGGCGGGGGGAGCACCTGCGGTCAGCCGCCCTTCGCAAAGCCCGTCGGCCGGTCAGCGGGCCGCCGCGGCCGGTGAGGTCTTCCCGTCCGTCACCTTCACCGCCGGCCTCTCGGCCGCGACGTTCGCCGCCGCTGCCGTCGCCGTGTGCTGGGCGGACCGGCGCCGGCACAGGTTGCCGGCGGTCGGCGCGGGCGCGGTCGGCGAGGCGCCGGCCACCCGCGTGCCGGCCGGGACCGCGCCGGGCGTCGCGGAGACGACCACGCGGTGACCGGGACGACGTCCATGTGAGTGGTGCACCGCGCCGGGTCGGCGAGGTCCCTTCAGCGAAGTGGTCGAACTCGCCCGCCTGTACGCCGAGTACGAAGGCGTTCCACTGGCGGCGGGCGGTCGTGACGACGGTGCCCGCGGAGCGGCGGGCGTACTCGGCGGCGTGACGCCGGGCTGCACCAGCAAGCCCGTCGACCTTCCACGTCCGCCTTCCACATCCGCTCGCCCGGCGACTACGGCGGCATCATGGGCCGGGTCTCCACTGTGAAATGACGCCACATCATGCGGAAAGCGTCTTGAACGGGCGACGCATGGGGGAAAGTTGAACCGTGCGGAAGGTATGGGTGATCGGTGGGGCGGCCGTCGGGCTCGGCATGGGGTTCGTCATGCTGCTCGTCGTCGGGGTCTACCTCGTCGCCGGGAACATCATGGGCGGGCTCACCTCGGCGGGCCGGGGGCTGTCCAAGGGGGCTGTACCGGCTGCTTACCAGGCGCTCGTGCAGAAGTGGGGCAATCTGTGCCCCCAGCTGACCCCCGCGCTGCTCGCCGCGCAGCTGTACCAGGAGAGCGGCTGGAATCCGAGAATCGTCAGCCCGGCCAACGCGCAGGGCATCGCGCAGTTCATCCCTGGCACGTGGGCCATCTACGGCATCGACGGCAACGGGGACGGCAAGCGGGACGTGTGGGATCCCAACGACGCCATTCCGTCTGCCGCTTCGTACGACTGCCAGTTGGCGAAAGACGTGAAGGACGTGCCGGGCAACGTCTCCGACAACATGCTCGCCGCCTACAACGCCGGTGCCTACCGGGTGATAAAGGCCGGCGGGGTGCCCGGCATCAGCGAGACCCAGAACTACGTCCAGCGGATCAACAGCCTGGCCAAGAGCTTCGCCGCCCCCGTCACCCGTATCGACCCCACCCGGCAGGCCGCCGGTGCCATCGCCTTCGCGCAGAGCAAGCTGGGCACGCCGTATCTGTGGGGTGGGGAGGGGGCGGCCGAGCAGGGCGGGCGGTTCGACTGTTCCGGGTTGACGCAGGCGGCGTACGCGAAGGTGGGGATCAGTCTGCCGCGTGTGGCCAACGATCAGTACAACGCCGGGCCGCACCCGTCGCGGAACCAGCTCCTCCCGGGTGACCTGGTGTTCTTCTCGACCGACCCCGCTGACTCGCGGGCCATCCACCACGTGGGCATCTATGTGGGCGGCGGGTACATGATCGACGCGCCGAGGACGGGGGCCGTCATCCGGTTCGATCCGGTCGACACGGCCGAGTACTTCGGCGCCACCCGGGTCACCGAGGATGGCGCGAAAGCGCTCCCCACGACGGTGTGACCGAGCGTGAACCAACCCCCTGAGCTGCGAAGATGAGTCTCTCTTCGATAACGTCTGCGTGATCATTCAGTGGAGAGTGGAACGTAATGATGGGGGCCGTGCGTTCCTGTTGACGTAGCCGAGCGGACGTCAGTGCGGGCAGTACGGCAGTGCAGCGGAAGCGGATCTACGAACCACGGGGGTAGGAGCGGCGCACACGAGGTGCGTCCGGTAGACGACGAAGGGGCCGCAGCACCATGGCTGTACTCGCCGAATCCGGATCGAACCCCGACGTCGACCTGCTCTACGACATCAATGGCCTGGCCAAGGACGCGCCCCGCTGGTTCGACCGGGTCATGGAGTTCGTCGGTGAGTACGGCCTGCTGGTGGCCATGGTGCTGCTCGTGCTGTGGTGCTGGTGGTCCGTGCGGCGCCGGGGCGGCGAGGAGGCGGCGCCCTCCGTGGCCGCGCTGGTGTGGGCACCGCTCGCGGCCGGTATCGCGGTGCTGGTCAACATCCCGATCCGGGGCTTCGTGGAACGCCCCCGCCCCTTCGTCGATCACCAGGGCCTGGACGTCCTCGTCTCCGGCAAGACCGACTTCTCCTTCGTCAGCGACCACGCGACGATCACCATGGCGCTGGGTGTCGGCCTCTTCGTCGCCAACCGCCGCTTCGGCATCGCGGGCATCGGGCTGGCCCTGCTGGAGGGCTTCTGCCGGGTCTACATGGGCGTGCACTATCCGACCGACGTCGTCGGCGGCTTCGCCCTCGGTACGGCCGTCGCGCTGCTGCTGTCGCCGCTGGCCACGGCGTTGCTCACCCCGCTGATGCGAGCGGTGGAGCGGTCGCGGCGGGCGGGGTGGGTCGTACGGGCGCGGTCGGTGGGGCGCGAGGGCGCGTTCCTTCCGGGCACCCGTAAGCCGGTCGAGTCGGAGGAACGGGACCTGGCGGCGTAGGCCGGATCCCGTCGCCCGTCGCCTGCTGGGCGTCCCCTCCAGGTCTCCTACAGCCCCTGCGCGTACGAGAAGAAGCGCTGCGGGTCGTAACTCTGCTTCACCTTGCCCAGCCGGGTCGCCGCGTCCCCGTAGTACGCCTTCTTCCAGTCCGTCAGCGTCGGATCCGTGTAGTTCTGGTACGCCGCTCCGGAGGCGTACGGGGCCATCGCCCGGTGGGCCGAGGTCAGCCAGGACTGGGCCGTGCCGCCGGAGGCCCCCGCGCCCCAGGACGCGATGTACTGGGCCAGCATCCGGGAGCGGCGGTGGACGAAGGCCGTAGCCGTGGGGGAGACGCGGTTGACCGCGCCGCCGAGGGCGGTGAACGCGATGCTGCCCGCGCCGCCCCGGACCGCGGCGATCTGCCGCAGCACCGTCTGGATGCCCGCCGCCGACAGCGAGCGGTCGAAGAAGTCCGAGCGGGCCGCGTACGTCTCCCGGCCCAGGCGGCCCTGGGGGGAGCGGCCGGGGGTGGAGCCCGGCAGGTGGCACTGGGCGTCCGAGGAGAAGGAGGAGCAGCCGGCGTAGATCTCCATCGCCTCCTCGTAGCCCCGGCGGCGCAGGGTGACGGAGGAGGCGTTCGCGCCGGCGGCGTGCGCCAGGCGGTCCACGGCGTTCTGCAGTTCGCCGTAGGTGCCGAGGGAGAAGCAGGCCACGGAGACGGAGGGGGTGCCGCCCGGCGAGCAGGACAGGTGGAGCGAGGACCAGATCTCGTCCGGCTGGCTCGGGCCCCACTCCTGCCAGGCCTTCAGCACGGCCGCGGCCTTGGACCAGGGCCATGTCATGTACGCCGTCACCGCCTGCGGGGCCGGGTGGGTCCTGAACTGCAGTTCCGTGACCACGCCGAAGTTGCCGTTGCCGGCGCCCCGCAGGGCCCAGAAGAGGTCGGAGTGGGACGACGCGTTCGCCGTCACCTGGGTGCCGTCGGCCGTGATGACCGTCGCCTGGGTGAGGCTGTCGCAGGTCAGGCCGTAGGCGCGGGAGGCGACGCCGTGGCCGCCGCCGAGGACCAGGCCGGAGACGCCGACGGTGGGGCAGGAGCCCGCGGGTATGGTCGCGCCCTTCGCGGCCAGCGCCCGGTAGACGTCGATCAGCTTGGAGCCGGCGCCGACGACCGCCGTCCCACCGGAGACCCGGATGCGGTTCAGCTTGGACACGTCGAGGACGAGGCGGTTGTCGCCGGAGGAGTAGCCCGCGTAGGAGTGGCCGCCGTTGCGTATGGAGACCCGGATGCCGTGCGCCTGGGCGTAGGAGAGGGTCGTGCGGATGTCGTCGGCGTGTGCGACGTACGCCACCGCGGCGGGCCTCAGGGTGTCGAAGCGGGTGTTGTACAGCTGGTGGGCCGTCGCCCAGGAGGCGTCCCCGGGCCGGACCAGGGTGCCGTCCAGGGCGTGCGCGAGGGCCGTCCAGTTCGCGGCGGCGTTCGCGCTGGTGGTCTTGAGGGACGTGAGTGACGATGAGCGGGTGGTCGCCGCGGCGGTGGACCTGTCCGTACCCGAGCTGCAGCCGGTCAGTGCGGTTGCGGTCAGTACGGCCGTGCCGCCCGCGATGAACGTACGCCGTTCCATGCCCATCGTCCTCAGTCGCCCTTCCACGGGCCACCTTGGCCCTTCCTGGGGTGAGACGGCGCCATGAGCACGATGGTTCGTAACAGTTCGCCCACAGCGGTTCGAACACCGAATACGCGTGCGCGTAACCCGCCGGTCGGAACCTTCGTGTGCCCTCCCCGTGAGCATTCCGTGACCTAACCGGGCCGACGGCAGGGGTTCACCCCCCGTTCACTTCCGGCCATCGGCGGCTTCACCTGTTCTGCCTAATTTCGGCCGTGCACGGTGCGGAGTGCGGCCATAGATGCGCTCGCGCACTCCTCGAAACCTCGCACGCCGCCGACCGCGGCGGCTCCTGGAAGGAACTCCCGAAAGTGAAGCTTCAGCGCAAGAACCGGCTGCGCGCCCTGTCCCTCGGTGCGATCGCCGTGACCGGCGCCCTGGCCCTGACGGCGTGCGGCTCCGACGACACCGGCAACGGTGGCAAGTCCTCGGGCAACCCGTCCGGTGCCACCAACGCTTCCTCGATCAAGTGTGACAACGCCAAGGGTCAGCTGCTCGCAGACGGCTCCTCCGCGCAGAAGAACGCGATCGACGCCTGGGTCAAGGAGTTCTCCCAGGCCTGTGGCGTGCAGATCAACTACAAGGGCGGCGGCTCCGGCGCCGGTGTGACCTCCTTCAACCAGGGCCAGCTCGCCTTCGCCGGTTCCGACTCCGCGCTGAAGCCGGACGAGGTCACCGCCTCCCAGAAGGTCTGCTCCGGCGGCACCGGCATCGACCTGCCGATGGTCGGCGGCCCGATCGCCCTCGGCTACAACGTCCCGGGTGTCGACAACCTGGTCCTGGACGCCCCGACCATCGCCCAGATCTTCGACAGCAAGATCACGAACTGGAACGACCCGGCGATCAAGAAGCTGAACCCGTCGGCGAAGCTCCCGGACCTGAAGATCCAGGCCTTCCACCGCTCCGAGGACTCCGGCACCACGGACAACTTCACCAAGTACCTGAAGGCCACCACCCCGGACAACTGGAAGTACTCCGGCGGCAAGGCCTGGCAGGCCAAGGGCGGCCAGGCGGCCTCCGGCTCCGCCGGTGTGGCCCAGGGCGTCAAGCAGAACACCGGCGCGATCGGCTACTTCGAGCTGTCCTACGCCAAGGACATGACCACCGTCGCCATCAACACCGGTGCCAAGGCTCCGGTGAAGCCCTCCACCGACTCCGCCACCGCCGACATCGCGGCCGCCAAGGTCGTCGGCACCGGCAAGGACCTGTCGCTGAAGCTGGACTACGCCACCAAGGCCGAGGGTGCCTACCCGATCACCCTGGTGACGTACGAGATCGTCTGCGACAAGGGCAACAAGGCGGACACCCTGCCCGCCACCAAGGCGTTCCTGCGCTACATCGCCAGCGAGGACGGTCAGAAGCTTCTGACGAGCAACAACTACGCCCCGATCCCCGCCGAGATCAACAGCAAGGTCCGCACCACCATCGAGGGCCTCAGCTGACCTGATCCGAGAGTGCGGCCCGTGCCCGACAGGGCCCGGGCCGCACCGTCCGGTGCACCGCCGCCATGAGCCGCCGTCCGTGAGGACGAACGGCTCCGCAGACCGGAGAACCCGATGGACATATCGACCAAGACAACCGACGCACCTCCCCCCGCGCCCCAGCCCTCGCCGGCCGAGCGGAAGCGCAACGCCCGGGGTGCGAACCGCCCCGGCGACCGCATCTTCCTCGGCCTGTCCCGTGGCTCCGGCATCCTGCTGCTGGTGATCATGGCCGCGATCGCGGTCTTCCTCACCTACCGCGCCTCCCTCGCGATCAGCAAGGACCACGGGAACTTCCTGACCACCTTCGAGTGGAACACCAACCTCGTCCCGCCGAGCTTCGGCATCGCGGTGCTGGCCTTCGGCACGATCGTCTCCTCGGTCATCGCCATGGCCCTCGCGGTACCGGTCGCCGTCGCGATCGCGCTGTTCCTCACGCACTACGCCCCGCGCCGGCTGAGCGGTCCCATCGCCTATGTGATCGACCTGCTCGCCGCCGTGCCGTCCATCGTCTACGGCCTCTGGGGCGCCCTCATCCTCGTCCCGCACATGACGGGCCTGTACGGCTGGCTGAACGACTACCTCGGCTGGACCGGCGTCTTCTCCTGGGACGGCGGCGCCCCCCGCGCCATGCTCACCGTCGGCATCCTGCTGGCGATCATGATCCTGCCGATCATCACCAACGTCAGCCGTGAGGTGTTCCGGCAGGTCCCGCGGATGCACGAGGAGGCCGCGCTGGCCCTCGGCGCCACCCGCTGGGAGGTCGTGCGCATGGCCGTCCTGCCCTTCGGCCGCTCCGGTGTGATCTCCGCGTCCATGCTCGGCCTCGGCCGCGCCCTCGGCGAGACGATGGCCGTCGCCACCGTGCTCTCCCCGGACTACGTCATCCACGCCAGCCTGCTGAACCCGGGCGGCGGCACCTTCGCCCAGAACATCGCCAGCAAGTTCGGTGAGGCCACCGAGCAGGGCCGGGACGCGCTGATCGCCTCCGGCCTCGTCCTCTTCGTCATCACCCTGCTGGTCAACGGCGCGGCCCGCATGATCATCGCCCGCCGCAAGGAGTACTCGGGGGCCAACGCATGAGCACCGCAGCCGTCACCCACAAGCGCCCCAGCACGCTGCGCGGCGCCAGCCTCCCGAGGTGGTCCCCGTGGGCCATCGCCGCCGGCTCGATCGCCCTGGCCGTGGTCATCGGCCTGGCCGGCGGCCTGCACAGCAAGGTCCAGTGGGGTCTGATCGCCGCGGTCCTCTTCGTCCTCGGCACCTACGGCATCGCCGCCAGGGTCGAGGGCCGCCGGCAGGCCAAGGACCGGATCGCCACCTCGTTCGTCTGGGTCGCCTTCCTGCTCGCCGTCATCCCGCTGGTCTCCCTGATCTGGGTGACCGTCTCGCGCGGCGTGAAGGTCCTGAACGTCTACTTCCTCACCCACTCCATGGGCGTCGTCGCCGACTCCGAGCCCGGTGGCGGCATCTACCACGCCATCATCGGCAGCCTGGAGCAGGTCGGCCTCGCCACCGTCATCGGTGCGCCGGTCGGCATCCTCACCGCGATCTACCTGGTGGAGTACGGGCGGGGCCGGCTCGCCAAGGCCGTCACGTTCTTCGTCGACGTCATGACGGGCATCCCGTCGATCGTCGCCGGCCTGTTCATCCTGTCGCTGATGCTCATCTTCCAGATGCAGCCGTTCGGCTTCGCCGGTTCGCTGGCGCTGGCCATCCTGATGATGCCGGTCGTCGTGCGCTCCACCGAGGAGATGCTCAAGCTCGTCCCGAACGAGCTGCGCGAGGCCTCGCTGGCGCTCGGTGTGCCGAAGTGGCGGACCATCCTGAAGGTGGTCCTGCCCACCTCGATCGGCGGCATCACCACCGGCGTCATGCTGGCCATCGCCCGTATCGCGGGCGAGACCGCGCCGGTGCTGCTGCTGGTGTTCGGCAACCCGTTCATCAACAACAACCCGTTCGAGGGTGCGCAGGCGTCGCTGCCGCTGTTCATCTTCCAGCAGTACCAGCAGAGCGCGGGTGCCAGCGCGGCGTACGACCGTGCCTGGGCGGCCTCGCTCACGCTGATCGCCTTCGTGATGATCCTCAACCTGGTGGCCCGCGGCATCGCCCGCTGGAAGGCCCCGAAGACCGGTCGCTGACGCGGCCAACAGCGACCGAGCCTGAATCCCTGGAAGTGAAGTAGAAGACATGGCCAAGCGAATCGACGTAAGCGGACTGACCGCGTACTACGGCTCCCACAAGGCGATCGAGGACATCTCGATGACCGTCGAGCCGCGTTCGGTGACGGCGTTCATCGGCCCCTCCGGCTGCGGCAAGTCGACGTTCCTGCGCACGCTGAACCGCATGCACGAGGTCACCCCCGGTGGCCGCGTCGAGGGCAAGGTGCTCCTCGACGACGAGGACCTGTACGGCACCGGGATCGACCCGGTGTCCGTCCGCCGCGAGGTGGGCATGGTCTTCCAGCGCCCGAACCCCTTCCCCACCATGTCGATCTTCGACAACGTGGCGGCGGGCCTGCGCCTGAACGGCAACTACAAGAAGAGCCAGCTGAACGACATCGTCGAGAAGTCGCTCAAGGGCGCGAACCTCTGGAACGAGGTCAAGGACCGCCTGAACAAGCCGGGCTCCGGCCTGTCCGGCGGTCAGCAGCAGCGTCTGTGCATCGCCCGCGCGATCGCGGTCGAACCGAACGTCCTGCTGATGGACGAGCCCTGCTCCGCCCTGGACCCGATCTCCACCCTCGCGATCGAGGACCTGATCGGCGAGCTGAAGGAGCGCTTCACGATCGTCATCGTGACGCACAACATGCAGCAGGCGGCGCGTGTCTCGGACCGTACGGCGTTCTTCAACCTCGCGGCGGTGGGCCAGCCCGGCCGCCTGATCGAGATCGACGACACCGAGCGCATCTTCTCCAACCCGTCCGTCCAGGCGACGGAGGACTACATCTCCGGCCGCTTCGGCTAGGCCGGTACGACCCCTCGCGGTGCTGCATGGCGGTGCCACCGCGAGGACGCAAGAGGGCCCGCCCCTGGCTCCCGGGGGCGGGCCCATTGCGTGCGGCCGCCACGGATTGAGGTCCAGCACGCGCACCGGCCCGCCGATCCACCGGTCCGGGGTGGTGGCGATGATCGTGCGACGTCCCCTCGGCGGCCGCTACGGCGGCGAGCCGGTTCCGGAAAGGCGAACGCCCACCCCCTTGGGCGGCAGTGCAGCCGGCCGAGGCGGGTGGGCGGGTGGGCGGAAAGGGTGTTACAGCACCGTCAGGTCCACCACGCCGAAAGCCAGCGCGGCGACCAGCGCGGCTGCCGGCATCGTGATGAACCAGCCCAGGACGATGTTCTTGGCCACGCCCCAGCGGACGGCGTTGAGGCGCTTGGTCGCGCCGACGCCCATGATCGCCGAGGTGATGACGTGGGTCGTGGAGATCGGCGCCTTGAAGAGGTACGCCGTACCGAACATGATCGAGGCGCCGGTGGCCTCGGCCGCGAATCCCTGGGGCGGGTCCAGCTCGATGATCTTGCGGCCGAGCGTGCGCATGATGCGCCAGCCGCCCGCGTAGGTGCCGAGGGAGAGCATCAGGGCGGAGATGATCTTCACCCAGACCGGGATCGGATCACCGAACGTCTCGTGGCCGGAAATCACCAGTGCCATCACGACCACACCCATGGTCTTCTGGGCGTCCTGGAGGCCGTGGCCGAGGGCCATGCCGGCCGCCGAGACGGTCTGCGCCATGCGGAAGCCCCGCTTGGCCTTGTGCGGGTTGGCCCGGCGGAACAGCCACATGATGGCCAGCATGACCAGGTAGCCGACGATCAGGCCGACCACCGGGGACAGGAACATCGGGATGATGATCTTGTCCAGCACGCCGTTCCAGTGGACCGCCGTGCCGCCGGCCAGGGCCGCGCCCACCAGGCCGCCGAACAGGGCGTGGGACGAGGACGACGGCAGGCCGAAGTACCAGGTGATCAGGTTCCAGGTGATCGCGCCGATCAGGGCGGCGAACAGGATGCCCATCCCGTGCGCGCCGGAGGGCGTCTCGATCAGGCCCTCGCTGACCGTCTTGGCGACGCCGGAGCCCAGGAAGGCACCGGCCAGGTTCATGACCGCCGCCATGGCGAGCGCCGCGCGCGGGGTCAGGGCGCGGGTCGACACGGACGTCGCGATCGCGTTCGCCGAGTCGTGGAAGCCGTTGGTGTACGTGAAGAAGAGCGCGACCGCGATGGTCACGACCAGGGCGAAGGTGGCCATCGACGCCTCAGGACTCCTTGACGGCGATGGTCTCCACCGTGTTCGCCACGTGCTCGAACGCGTCCGCCGCCTCTTCCAGGACGTCCACGATCTGCTTGAGCTTGAGCACCTCGATGGCGTCGTACTTGCCGTTGAAGAGGTGGGCCAGCAGCTTGCGGTGGATCTGGTCCGCCTGGTTCTCGAGGCGGTTGACCTCGATCCAGTACTCGGTCAGGTTGTCCATCGTGCGGAGGTTCGGCATCGCCTCCGCGGTCAGCTCGGCGGCCCGGGCCAGGACCTCGATCTGCTGCTCGACGCCCTTCGGGAGCTCCTCGACGTTGTAGAGGACGACCAGGTCGACGGCCTCCTCCATGAAGTCCATGATGTCGTCGAGGGACCCGGCGAGGGAGTAGATGTCCTCGCGGTCGAACGGCGTGATGAACGAGGAGTTCAGCTGGTGGAAGATCGCGTGCGTGGCGTCGTCACCCGCGTGTTCCGCGGCCCGCATACGCTCTGCGATCTCGGCTCGGGCAGATGCGTCCGCCCCGAGCAGTTCCATCAGGAGTTTCGAGCCGGTGACGATGTTGTCCGCGGAGGCGGCGAACATGTCGTAGAAGCTCGTCTCCCTGGGGGTCAGACGAAAGCGCACGTGGGGTCCTCGGGGTGCTTCGGTTTCGGTCACGCTGATGCTAGGCGCATCATTCGGCCACGGCTATCGGGCCGTATCCCAGTGTCGCCCATCGGGCAGAGTGATCAGCACGGGGGCGTACCAAGGGCTCCCTACCCCGCGAAATTGGTTACCATATACCCACTAGGGGTATGTATTGGCGGCTCGTCCGGAGAGGGAGGCCTGTGATGACGACGACCGAGGCCGGCGCCACGCACGGCTACCACAAGCAGAAGGACGAGCACCTCAAGCGGCTGCGCCGGATCGAGGGGCAGATCCGCGGCCTGCAGCGGATGGTCGACGAGGACACGTACTGCATCGACATACTGACCCAGGTCTCGGCGTCCACCAAGGCGCTGCAGTCCTTCGCGCTGCAGCTGCTGGAGGAGCACCTGCGGCACTGCGTGGCCGACGCGGCCCTCAAGGGCGGCGACGAGATCGACACGAAGGTGGACGAGGCCACGAAGGCGATCGGCCGCCTCCTGCGTTCCTGATCTCTCAGGACTCCCGCTCCTCGGCCACCCGC
This sequence comes from Streptomyces incarnatus, assembly GCF_001027185.1. Taxonomy (NCBI): domain Bacteria; kingdom Bacillati; phylum Actinomycetota; class Actinomycetes; order Kitasatosporales; family Streptomycetaceae; genus Streptomyces; species Streptomyces incarnatus. The sequence goes on from NZ_CP011497.1 coordinate 4,586,036, forward strand.
AGCACCGCGTCGATGCTCTCCAGGCTGAGCCGCTCCTCGGCCGCGGAGGCCGCGATGATCAGCTCCCCGCACAGTTCGATCTCGGCGAGGGCCACGTGGTCCTGTACCGCCGTCCCGCCGACCGGAGCCACCCGCCTCACCTCTTCCCCGCCGTCTCTTTTCTGCCGTACCGACTTCCTAGAGTAGGCAGCGCCCTACATACCGCGCATGGCACGGACGGGCTACTTACCGGGTGGTGCCGCGGACTAGTCGTCCTCCTCGGCGATACGGCCCGCGTAGATGTCCGCCGGGCGCGGCAGCCGTACGTCGGCGGGGGCGCCGAAGTCGTACAGCAGGGTCGTCGAGGCGACCGCCACGGGGGTCTTCTGCCGGCCGTTGACGAAGCTGAAGCGCTGCCTGAGCTTGCGGATGCGGCCCTGGTCGTCGAGATAGGCGTCGAACGGCACTTCGGCCGTGGCGAACCCTTTCGCCGCCGCGGCCAGCGGTTCCCTGTTCTCGGCGGCGGCCTGGCCGGCCGCGCCGGTCAGGTCCGCGGTGCCCCGGTAGTGCCGTACGGCGGTCCCGGCGACCTCGGTCCGGCCGACGTAGGCCGCCGTACGCGTCCCGCGCAGCACCTCGGCCGCCGCGTACGGGTCGGTCGCGCCGCCGGTGACCAGGTTGCCGTCGGACAGCGTGGCGATGTCCACCCGGACCCACTTGTCGGGGGGCACGCCCGCGCCCCGGTTCTTCATGAACAGGGCGCCGGGGGCGAGGAGTTCGGTGATCGGCTTGTGCTCGGAGGTGCCCGCCGGGTCCTCGGGCAGGACGACGGTGAGCCGGCCGAGCCGGTGCCGGAAGTCGTAGACGCCCTGGCCGCGGATGGTGACCCGGGTGCCGCCCGTGGCCATCTCCATGGAGGTGGTGGCCTTGGAACTCCCCGCGCCGCGCAGGGTGTCGGCGGCCCGCCGCAGCACGGCGACCGGATCGCCCCCGCCCTTGACGTCCTCGGCGGCGGCCCCGAAGCCGGAACAGCCCGTGGCACCCGCCGCGAGGCCGAGCATGAGCCCGACCGCGACGACCGTCCTGCCCGCGTTCCTGTGCTGCCGCCGATCCATCGCCTGCCTACCCCCAGCCGGTACGTCCGTCACGGGCCCCCTACTCGTCCGGTTAACGACGGGTAGGGGGCGCCGTCACGCGCCGCCGGGGGCGGGGCAGGCCGTACGAGCCCTTTACCGTGCGGCCGGTAGCGTTGTCACCGTGGCGCAGCAGGAGGGGCCGGAGCGCGTCCGGCAGGGGCAGGAGCACCTCACCTCGACGACGGAACAGGGCCGTTTCTGCGTGGCCCGCTGCAGTTGCGGCTGGCGGGGTCCCGCTCGCCGGGCCCGCAGCCAGGCGCGTACGGACGCGGAGGCTCACGCCGCGGAGCTGTGAAGGGCGTCGACGAGCTCGCGGTCGCGGGGCTGGGTGAGGAGGCTGCGCGCCGCGGCGGGGGAGAGCCACAGGATCCGGTCGACCTCGGCGCTCGGGGTGAAGTGCCCGCAGACCGCCTCGGCCGCCCAGTAACGCACCTGCTTCGGGCGGCCGTTCGCGAGATACCGCAGGGTCGGCAGCTCCGCGCCGGGCTCGGCCGTGTACCCGGTCTCCTCCGCGACCTCCCGAAGGGCGCCCGCGAGCGGGTCCTCGCCGCGCTTGAGCTTGCCCTTCGGGTGCGACCAGTCGTCGTACTTCGGCCGGTGGACCAGACAGATCTCCAGGTCACCGGAGACCGGCGAGCGGCGCCACAGCACGCAGCCGGCCGCCCGGACCAACGTGTCGTTCACACCGCCTCCTCGGGAGAACTCAGGGTGTGCTGACGGTCTGCTTCTGCCAGGCCTGCTGGAAGGCGAACCTGGCGGCCTCCACCTCGTGCCGCTGGTCGGCGTGGAGCACACCGAGCGCGTACGCCGTCGCCGGGGCGATCCGGGGCGTACGGGCGGCCTGGGCCGCCGCGGCTGCCGCCTCCGAGGCGTCCCGGTGCCGGTTCAGGGCCCGGCCGGCCGCGAGCAGGCGTACGTCCACGGGCGAGTTGCCGCCGTGCAGCGCCTCCTGGGCGTACCGGTGCAGGCGCAGCAGCAGCCGGACCTGGTGCCAGGGGCCGTCCTGGGGGTGCGGGGACGGGTCCGGGGACAGCCCGTGCACCAGGGCCTCCGCGTTGTACGGGTTCCCCGCGACGACCAGCGGCAGCGCGGCGATCGCGTCGGTCAGCCGTTCCTCCGCGGCGGCTGCCAGGGGGCGCAGGCCGGTGGTGGGCGCGGCGGGGGTGAGCGGGACCTCGCTGGCGAGTACGGCGACCTTGTCGGCGACGGCGTGAAAGCGGGACGAGCCGAGGGCTTGCAGCGCCGTGGAGTGGGCGCGGGTCCGGGCCAGGGTGAGCTGGCGTTCGAGCAGGGCGCCTGCTTTGGCTGCGCCCACTGTGAGGTTGCCGCGTTCTGCCGTGGGCGTCGCGTTGGCCGGGCCACTGGTGTTTTCAAGTGCCGCTTTCAGTGGGACGGGTGCCGCCCCAGCGGCACGACTGCCCGCAGCTACGACGTCGACTGCCTGGGCGGGCAGGACCGTGGCCCCCGACAACCGGTGCAACGCCAGCAACAGCCGTTCCAGTCGGGTCTCGTACGCGTGCTCCAGGCCCAACGTGCCGGACAGCCAGGCCAGTTCGGGGCGCATCTCCTCGGACCAGTCGGCGTCGAGGAGCGGGCGGAAGGTGTGCAGGCTGCCGCTGATGCGGCGGGCCGAGCGGCGCAGCAGGCGCGCCGCGTCGACGGACTCCTCCGCACCGGCCGCCGTGCTGCCGCCGGTCTCGCGGTGCAGGCGCAGGGCGCGCAGGAACTCCGTGGCCTGCGCGCGCAGGTACGCCCCGAGGGTGTCCCCGGTCACCACCTCGGCCGTGGGGTCCGTCGGGTCAAGGTGTTGCTGTGCCACGCCGGCGCCTCCGGGCGTCTATGAGCATCTCCTGGACGTTGCGCAGGGGCTGGCCGTCCGCGTCGGTCGCGTGTCGCGTCCACTCGCCGTCCGGACCGAGGTGCCAGGAGGAGGTCGAGTCGGACATGCCGGTGTCGAGCAGCCGGTTCAGGGCCGCCCGGTGGGCGGGGTCGACCACCCGCACCAGGGCCTCTATCCGGCGGTCGAGGTTGCGGTGCATCATGTCGGCGCTGCCGATCCACACCTCGGGCTCGCCGCCGTTGCCGAAGGCGAACACCCGGGAGTGCTCCAGGAAGCGGCCGAGGACCGAGCGGACCCGGATGTTCTCCGACAGGCCGGTGACGCCGGGGCGGACCGCGCAGATGCCGCGCACCCACACGTCCACCGGCACGCCCGCCTGGGACGCGCGGTAGAGGGCGTCGATGACCGCCTCGTCGACCATCGAGTTGACCTTGATGCGGACGAAGGCCGGGCGGCCCGCGCGGTGGTGCTGGACCTCCTTGTCGATCCGCGAGATCAGGCCGTCGCGCAGGGACTTGGGGGCCACCAGCAGGCGCCGGTAGGTCTCCCGGCGGGAGTAGCCGGACAGGCGGTTGAAGAGGTCGGAGAGGTCCGCGCCGACCTGCTGGTCGGCGGTGAGCAGCCCCAGGTCCTCGTACAGGCGCGCCGTCTTCGGGTGGTAGTTGCCCGTGCCGACGTGGCTGTAGCGGCGCAGGGTGTCGCCCTCCTGGCGGACCACCAGGGACAGCTTGCAGTGGGTCTTCAGGCCGACCAGGCCGTAGACGACATGGCAGCCGGCCTCCTCCAGCTTGCGCGCCCACTTGATGTTGGCGTGCTCGTCGAAGCGGGCCTTGATCTCGACCAGGACGAGGACCTGCTTGCCGGACTCGGCGGCGTCGATCAGGGCGTCGACTATCGGGGAGTCGCCGGAGGTGCGGTACAGGGTCTGCTTGATCGCGAGGACGTCCGGGTCGGCCGCCGCCTGCTCCAGGAAGGCCTGCACGGACGTGGAGAAGCTGTCGTACGGGTGGTGCAGTAGCACGTCCCGGGTGCGCAGGGCCGCGAAGATGTCCGGCGCGGACGCCGACTCGACCTCGGCGAGGTCGCGGTGGGTGCCGGCGACGAACTTCGGGTACTTCAGCTCGGGCCGGTCGAGGCTGTGGATGCGGAAGAGACCGGTGAGGTCGAGGGGACCCGGCAGCGGGTACACCTCGGCCTCGGAGATCTTCAGCTCGCGGACCAGCAGGTCCAGCACCTCGCGGTCGATGGACTCCTCGACCTCCAGGCGCACCGGCGGGCCGAAGCGGCGCCGCATGAGCTCCTTCTCCAGGGCCTGGAGCAGGTTCTCGGCGTCGTCCTCCTCGACCTCCAGGTCCTCGTTGCGGGTGAGGCGGAAGGCGTGGTGCTCCAGCACCTCCATGCCCGGGAACAGCTCCTCCAGGTGCGCGGCGATGACGTCCTCGATGGGGACGTACCGGCCGGGGCTGCTCTCCAGGAAGCGGGACAGCAGCGGCGGCACCTTCACGCGCGCGAAGTGCTTGTGGCCGCTCACCGGGTTGCGTACGACGACGGCCAGGTTCAGGGACAGGCCGGAGATGTACGGGAACGGGTGCGCGGGGTCCACGGCCAGCGGGGTGAGGACCGGGAAGATCTGGTGGCGGAAGAGCGTGAAGAGGCGGGCCTGCTCCTTCTCGGCCAGCTCGTTCCACCGGACCAGGTGGATGCCCTCGTCCGCCAGCGCGGGGGCGACGTCCTCGTGGTAGCAGGCGGCGTGCCGGGCCATCAGCTCGCGCGAGCGGGCCCAGATCATCTCCAGCACCTCGCGCGGCTGCAGCCCCGAGGCGGACCGGGTGGCGACGCCGGTGGCGATGCGGCGCTTCAGTCCGGCGACCCGGACCATGAAGAACTCGTCCAGGTTGCTGGCGAAGATCGCGAGGAAGTTCGCCCGCTCCAGCAGCGGCGTGTCCGGGTCCTCGGCCAGCTCCAGGACGCGCTCGTTGAACGCGAGCCAGCTGCGCTCCCGGTCGAGGAAACGCCCCTGGGGCAGCGCGGCACCGTCGGCCTTCGACTCCTCGTAGGCGTCGAGGTCCGCGTCGAGGTCGGGTTCGAGGTCGGACACCGCGCCCTGCGCGACATGCGTGCGGTGCGCGGCTATGGAGCCCACGTCGGGCTGGATGCGCTGGACCTCTGCCTGGGTGTCTGGCTGACTCATGACCCCATTCTTCCGCGCCAGGGGCAGCACAGGCGCGTCGGAACGTGCGGGCGGGAGCGTCACGGCCCCGTTCCCCGCGGGCCCCTCGGGGGGCGGCGAAGGCTCTGGCACGACGGGCTTCATTGGCCGAGCGTCGCAAGCCCGGCTGAATCGATGGTTACGGCGACATGACGTGCGGGATAGCGCGGGGCGGATCACAGGGGCCGCGGTCGCGAAAGCGACGGTTTCCGTGCCTGGGGGCCCGCGGCGCCGCAGCGCCCCGTGAGGGGCGCGGGGAACGGCGCGACGAGCCACACGCCCCCGCGCTCGCGCACGGTGGCAGAGCCCCACGGCGATCAGGCGCCGACAAGAATCCCCTTGGCTCCACAGGCCGTGGCCTCCCCGGCCCCTCGCAGCGCCCCCGTCTGCCGCCGCAGCTCCAGGTAGCAGGCGAGCACCAGCACACCGGCGACCACCAGGAGCAACGCGCTGGTGGTGAGCTGGAGCGGCCAGTAGTGGGAGTAGGGGTGGTAGGCGCTGTAGTAGCCGGAGGCCTTCGCGAGGGCCGCGTCGCACGCCGCCTCGCTGGAACATCGCGGGAGCGGCAGGTGGGCGCCGGACCTGGTCACGAGGCCCTGCTCGACCAGGATCCCCGTACCGACGCCGCCCTGCTTGAGCGTGGTGACCCGGGTGACCGCCGGCCACAGGTGGGGCATCAGCCGCTGGGCCGCCCATACGACGCCGCCGGTGACGGCCGTGCCGAGGACCAACGCGGGCAGCGTACGGTGCAGCAGCAGCCCCGCCAGCGTGCCGGCCGCGAGCGCGGCGAGGGCCAGGGCGACGGTGGTGGGGCCGTTGGCGTGGAAGGTGGGCAGGTCGTACCAGGTCTTGAGCGTGTCGATGCGGCCCCGGCCCGCCGCCCAGGCGCGGTGGTGCAGCCAGAACAGCAGGGACGTGCCGGCGGTGACGAGGGCGGCCGGGACGGCCAGCCGGACGGTGAGCCAGCGGGCCGGTGAGATGCCCTGGGTCCAGGCCAGCCGGGCCGTACCGGACTCCAGCTCGCGGCCGGTCAGCGCGGCGCCGGCCCAGGCGGCCACCAGGAAGGGCAGCGCGTCCAGGGCGTAGGTGGCGTAGTCGTAGTAGTCCTTGTAGCGCAGGATCGCGTTCTGGTCGTAGCCGCACATGCCCGTGCCGGTGCAGGCGTCGAACTGCCGCCAGCCTCTGGCCGCCGCGTCGGCCCACGGACCGGCGAGGGCGAGCTGCAGGGCGGCCAGGACGATCACCAGCCCGGTGAAGCCGTACAGCGCGGGGCGGTGCAGCCGCAGCAGCCAGCGGGCGGTGCGGGGGCGCGGGGTGGTCGGGTCGGTGGTCACGCGGCACTCTCCTCGGTGACGGCCGGAGCGGTGGTCAGGGCGGGGGCCTCGGGATTGCGCAGGTGGGCGAGGACCAGTTCCTCCAGCGAGGGCGCGGAGACGCGCCAGTCGGCGGGGAGCGGTCCGGCCGGGCGGATCAGCGCGCTCAGCTGGCGGCCGGTGACCCGGGACTCGACCACGGTGTGCGGGCCGAGGTCGGCGCCCTCGGCGGCGCCGCTCACCCGGACGTGCGCGTCGAGCAGCTCGTCGATCTCGCCGGCCAGCCGGATCCGGCCGCCGCCGACGAGGAGCAGATGGTCGCAGGAGTCCTCCAGTTCGGCGACCACGTGGGAGGACATCACGATGGTGGTGCCGTACCGGGCGGCCTGGGCCATCAGCGTGCCCATCAGCTCGTGCCGGGCGAGGGGATCGAGGTCGGCCATCGGCTCGTCCAGGAGCAGCAGTTCGGGCCGCTTGCCGAGGGCGAGGGCGAGCGCGACCCGGGTGCGCTGACCGCCGGAGAGGGAGCGGATGCGCGCCCCGGGGTCCAGGTCGCCGCCCGCGACGACGTGCTCGGCGGTGGCCGCGTCCCAGTGCCCGGGGTTGAGGTCGGCGCCCATGCGCAGCGTCTCGGCGATGGTGAGCTGCGGGTACAGCGGCTTGTCCTGGGCGACGTGGCCGACCCGGGGGCGGGCCGCGGCCGGGCCGGTGCCGAGCACCCGTATCCGGCCCTCGGTGGGCGGGAGCAGGCCCGCGGCGAGGGCGAGCAGCGTCGACTTGCCCGCGCCGTTGGGCCCGACGACGGCGCACACCCGCCCGGCGGGCAGCCGGAAGGCGCAGTCGCGCAGCGCCCAGCCGCCCCGGCGCCCGAAGCGCTTGCCGAGGCCGGTCGCCTCGATCGCCGTGTCGCTCATGAACGTTCTCCCTGGAAGTGCTTGTCGAGTACGGCGGTGAAGAGCGCGGCCACGTCGTCGCGCTCGAGCCCGGCGGCGCGGGCCTTCTCGGCCCAGGCCGCCAGCTCGGTACGGAGGGAGGGGTCGACCGGGGTGGTGCCGAGTGCCCGCCGCACGAAGGTCCCGAGCCCCCGGCGCGCCTCCACCAGCCCCTCGCGTTCCAGTTCCCGGTACGCCTTCAGGACGGTGTTGGGGTTGATCGCGGTGGCCTCCACCACCTCGCGCGCGGTGGGCAGCCGGTCTCCCGGCCGGAGCAGGCCCATGCGCAGGGCCTGTTTGGTCTGCTGGACGATCTGCACGTAGGTGGCGACCCCGCTGTGCCGGTCGATGCGGTACTCGACCATGCGTTGAACCACCCTTTCACTAATTGAGTAGTGAAAGGGTGGTGTAAGGAAGGGGCGGCCGTCAAGTCGGCCGCCCCTCGTCCTGCCGTATGTCAGGTCTCCGTGCGGTACATCAGGTCCGTCTCGTACGTCGTGAAGCCCAGCCGCTCGTACACCGACACCGCCGCCTGGTTGTCGGCGTCGACGTAGAGCATCGCGGTCGGCAGCTGCTGGCCGGCCAGGTGGCGCAGGCCGATCGTGGTGAGGGCCTTGCCGAGCCCGCCGCCCTGTTCGCCGGGGCGGACCCCGAGGACGTAGACCTCGCCCAGCCCCTCCTCGGCGTGCACCTTGGTCCAGTGGAAGCCGACCAGCTCCCCGCGCCGCTCGGCGAGGAAGAACCCGGCCGGGTCGAACCACGGCTCGGCCTTGCGGTCGTCGAGGTCCCGCTGGGTCAGCGAGCCCTGCTCGGGGTGGTGGGCGAAGGCGGCCGCGTTGACCGCGAGCCAGGCGGCGTCGTCCTTGCCGGGCACGAAGGTGCGCACGCTCACGCCCTCCGGCAGTACCGGTTCGGGCAGCTGCAGGTCGGTCAACGGCCGCCGCATCTGCCGCAGTTCGCGGAACAGGGTCAGGCCGAGCACCTGCGCGAGATGCCGGGCGGCGGGATGCCCGCCGTGCGCCCACACGCGAAGCCGCTTGCCGGAGGCGGCGAGCAGCGCCGAGCCGAGCGCCCGGCCGTGCCCGTGCCCGCGGTGCGCGGGGTGTACGACGAGTTCGGCGGCCGGCGCCTCCACCGGGTCGGTGTCCTCCAGCTGGGCGTAGCCGACGAGTTCGCCGTCGACGGACAGCAGCAGATGCGAGACGCCCTCCCGGGTGCCCCCGCGCAGCTGCAGCCGGCCCTGCTCGGACACCGGCTGCTGTCCGTCGACCGCGGCGGCCTCGGCGAGCATGGCCCGCACCGCCTCGGCCTGGTCCGGGGTGAGCGCGGAGTGGGTCTCGATGGAGCGGGCGGGGAAGGCCCGTACGGTGTCGTCGCTGCTCATGCGTAGAGGGTACGGCAGCCACCCGGTAAAACCCATGTGAATGGCGCCGTGGTTTCCGGAATTGCCTGTGAATTGCGCACAGTGCTCTTTAATCGAGGTCTCATCGGAATCGGCTTTTCCTGACTCCTGAATGCCGTAATGTTTTCCGTGCCGAAAGCGAACCGCACCCGTCCCGGTGAAGAGGACCCGCCGGCCTGCCCCGACCCCGGCCTCGCGGCACAAGAAGCACGCCCCCAAGAGGCACGAGCCCAGGCGCCCGGTCGGCCACAACTAATTCTCAGAAGTCATAGGATTCAGGAAGGATAATTCCATGTCTTTCCACAAGCTCGCCCCGGAGCGGAAGAAGCCGGCGCCGAAGAATCCCGCGCCGCGGCGCCGCCCGGTCGGGGAAAAGCACTGAGTCAGGCCGTGGTGAGGCGGGGTCACCGGTTACCGCGTGGTCGTACCGGTGGCCCCGCCTCGGGTATGTGCGCGGGGCGTGTTGTCCACAGCTGTGGAAAGGAGTTGTCGCCGATGCCGGGGCGGCACGTACGCCCGGCTTGCGTCACCGCGAGCCGCGGTCAGCTCCGCTTGGGCCCGGTGATGCCCTCCCCGACGACGAACCCCTTGGCGGGGCCTTCCGGGATGGTGACCTCCGTGCCGTACGGGACCCGGTGGATGTCCTCCCAGTCGGCCTTCTCGGGGCGCGGGCCGGTGAACAGGGTGACGGCGCCCTGACCGTCGTAGTCGTCGATGAGCAGGTAGACGGGGATCCCGGCGCGGGCGTACTCGCGGCGCTTGCGGATGCGGTCGCGGTCCTGGTTGCGTTTGCCGGGGGAGACGACTTCGACGATGAGGTGCACGGCGTCGGCCTTCACGCCCATGTCGTCCTCATCGCCGCACGGTTCGGTGTCCTCTGGGGCGATGAAGGCATCAGGGATCCACGCTTTGCGCTTGTGGATGACGTTCACGTCCTGATGACAGGCGTACTCGGTCCCATCCAGAAACCTGTCGAGAGCCCTTCGCAGGCGGTTGGTGATCTGACCGTGCGAGCGGCGGGCGGTGGGCGACACCTCGATGGCTCCCTCGATGATCTCGGCGCGGTAGCCCTCGGGGAGTTCCATGGCCTTCCATGCCTGCCACAGGACTTCGTCCAGGTCGGGTCCGTTCAGAGATTCGGCCTGCGCCTCGGACATGGTCTTCGGCCTCTCTTGTGCGAGAGCGGTCAAGGTGGCACCTCCTCCTCAAGTGTGGGCTGGGTGTGCGAGCGGCACAAGCAACGCGATCACCGTAGGCGTGGCGGTGTATATGACCGGGGAAAATGACATACGCTCACCCGTTCGGGCGACGGCTGAGCCCCTCGCGGCTACCCCTGCCCCAGCAACGCCCCCCAGTCCTCCCCCGCCGCCCAGTCCGCGAAGGTGTGCCAGGTGATCTCGGGGTGTGTGCGGTGCAGGGTCGGGGTGTCGACGTCGAGGCCGGTGGTGGTGAAGTAGGCGAACATGGCCGCGAGGTCCGTGGAGTGGGTGCGGACGGTGTCGAGGGGGACCTCGTGGTGGGTGACCGGGCGGCCCGTGGCGGTGGTGAGGGCGGCCGCGATCTGCTCCGGGGTGCACGTGTCGGAGGCGATGTCGATGCGGCGGCCCGTGAAGTCTGCCCGGCGTTCGAGGGCCAGCGCGGCGAACGCGCCGATGTCGGTGGCGGGGATCAGGGCGAAGGGCCGGCCGGCGGGCATGGGCCAGCCGAAGACGCCCTCGCGCAGTCCGGAGAGGGTCCAGCCGGTGGCGTAGTTGTCCATGAACGCCGCCGGGGCGATCACCGTCCAGGGCACGCCGGACGCCCGCAGGTGGCGCTCGACCTCGTACTTGCTGTCGTAGTGCGGGACGCCCGTGCCGCGGTCGGCGTGGGCGGCGGAGGTGAGGACGACGTGTCCGAGGCGGGCGGCCGCCGCGGCGTCGACGAGGGCCCTGCCCTGGCGCACCTCGGTGTCGGTGTCGGTGCCGAAGGGGGTCGTGACCGCGAAGAGCGCGTCCGCGCCGGTGAGGGCGGCGTCGAGCGAGGCGCGGTCGTCGAAGTCGGCGTGCCGGACGTCGGCGCCGAGGGCGTGCAGGGCCGCGGCGGCCGGTGCGTCCGGGTGGCGGGTCAGGGCGCGGACCCGGTGCCCGGCGGTCAGCAGGGCGCGGGCGGTGGCTCCGCCCTGGGCGCCGGTGGCGCCGGTGACGGCGACGGTGAGCATGGGTGTCCCCCGGTGGATAGGATGACGGGCGGCTAGTAGCTGCGTGACGCATTAGCTGCGCCACGCAGGAGAGTAGCGGAACTTCTGCTGCGCCGCGCAGTGATTTTGGAGGTGAGCCACGTGACGGACGCGACCGACCCGCGCCGGGCCCGGCTGTACGAGGAGCTGGCCACGGAGTCGCGCCGCTACCACGCGGCGTTCGTGCTGTTCAACCAGGCCGTCGCCGACCACCTCGGCCTGCACCCCACCGATGTGCAGGCCCTGAGCCTGCTGACCGTCGAGGCGGCGCCGCTCACGGTCCGGCAGATCGCCGACCTGACCGGCCTCACCACGGGCTCGGCCACCCGGCTGGTGGACCGGCTCGAACGCGGCGGCTACGTGGCCCGTACGCCGGACGCGCGGGACCGCCGCCGGGTGCTGGTCAGCCCGGTGCCGGAGCGCATCGCCCGGGTCACCGCGGTGTGGGACGAGCTCGGCCGCACCTGGCAGACCCTGCTCGACGACCACAGCGAGGACGAACTGCGGGCGATCACCCGCCACATGCGCCGCGCGAACGAACTGAGCCGCACCCAGATCCAGCGCCTGCGCGCCCTGCCCAAGCCGGACTGAGCCGGGCGGCTCCGCTCGCGAAGGTCCCGCTCAGCCGGCCAGGGTCTCGGCCGTCTCCGGTGTCTCCGGCGGCGGTGTCGGGGCGCCCGGCAGCCGGAGCGTCGCCACCGTGCCGCCGCCCGCCGCGCGGGCCAGGGTGACCTCGCCGCCCGCCTGCTGGACCGTGCGGGCCACGATGGACAGGCCCAGTCCCGAGCCCGGGAGGGCCCGCGCGCTGGGGGAGCGCCAGAAGCGGTCGAAGACGTGCGGGAGTTCGTTCTCGGGGACGCCGGGGCCGTGGTCCCGGACGGTCAGCACGCCGTCGCTCAGCCGCACCTCGACCGAGCCGCCGTCGGGGCTGAACTTCACCGCGTTGTCCAGGACGTTGACGACTGCCCGCTCCAGCGCGGACGGTTCGGCCCGGACGTACCAGGGCTCCAGGTCCGCCGTGATCGTCAGCTCCGGGCCGCGCAGCCGGGCGCGGCGCAGGGCCGCCTCGACCGTGTCCTGGAACGACACCACCTGGACCCGCTCGCCGTGCTGCCCCTCCGAGCGGGACAGCTCCTGCAGGTCGCCGATCAGCGCGGCCAGTTCGGTCATCTGCGCCTTCACCGAGGCGAGCAGCGCCTTGCGGTCCTCCGGCGGGAGCGGGCGGCCGGTCTCCTCGCTGCGGGTGAGGAGCTCGATGTTCGTGCGCAACGACGTCAGCGGCGTACGGAGTTCATGGCCGGCGTCGGCGATCAGCTGCTGCTGGAGGTCGCGGGAGCTGGCCAGGGAGGCGGTCATGGAGTTGAAGGACCGGGAGAGCCGGGCGACCTCGTCCTCGCTGTCGTCCTCCACCGGGATGCGGATCGTCAGGTCCTCCGTCCGCGCCACGTGCTCCACGGCCTCGGTCAGCTTGTCGACGGGGCGCAGACCGGCCCGGGCCACGGCCAGGCCGGCGGCGCCGGCGCCCACCACTCCTATGCCGGAGACGACGAGGAGGATGAGGGCGAGGTCGTTGAGGGTCTTCTCGGTGTTCGCGAGCGGGACGGCGGTCATCCAGGCGGCACCCGGGTACGCCTGGGACCCGGTGTCCGTGCCGATCATCAGCGGCATGGTGAGCACCCGGAGCTGGTTGCCCTCGGTGTCCGTGCCGTTGCGGAGGATGCCCCGGCCGTCGGCGCGTCCGACGACGGCCCGGTCCGCCGCGGTGGTCTTCACCACGCCCGGCGAGTCCGAGGACACACAGGCCGTGCCGTCCGGCTTGACCAGCTGCCAGTAGAGGGTGTTGCGGGGCGGGAGCCCGCTGGTGGACTCCGTCGGCTTCGACGGGCACGTGGCCAGCAGATCGAGCACCTGCCCGGGCCGCACGGGATGCTTCGCCGAGTTCTGCAGGTCCGTGTCGACCAGGTCGTACAGCTTGCCCTGCACGATGAACCACGCCGTCACCGACACCGCCGCCACCGCGAACGCCACCGCCGCCGCGACCAGCATCGCCAGCCGGGCCCGGATCGGCAGGGAGCGGTAGCGCCGTACGAGCCTGCTCACTCGGCGCCGCCCTGACGCAGGACGTACCCCACGCCCCGCACCGTGTGCACGAGGCGCGGCTCGCCGCCGGCCTCGGTCTTGCGCCGCAGGTACATGACGTAGACGTCGAGGGAGTTGGAGGAGGGCTCGAAGTCGAAGCCCCAGACCGCCTTCAGGATCTGCTCGCGGGTGAGGACCTGGCGCGGGTGCGCCATGAACATCTCCAGCAGGGTGAACTCGGTGCGGGTCAGCTCCACCTGCCGGCCACCGCGCGTGACCTCGCGGGTCGCGAGGTCCATGCGCAGGTCGGCGAAGGTCAGCGCCTCGTCCTCCTGGGCCTCGGCCGACACCGCCGCCGCGTACGAGCTGCGGCGCAGCAGCGCGCGGATGCGGGCGAACAGCTCGTCCAGCTCGAAGGGCTTGACCAGGTAGTCGTCGGCGCCGGCGTCGAGGCCGGTCACCCTGTCGCCGACGGTGTCCCGGGCCGTGAGCATGAGGATCGGGGTGGTGTCGCCCGCCCCGCGGATGCGGCGGGCCGCGGTCAGGCCGTCCATGCGCGGCATCTGGATGTCCAGGACGATCAGGTCGGGCTTGCAGGCGGTCGCCTTCTCCAGCGCGTCCGCGCCGTCGACGGCCACCTCCGTGTCGTACCCGTCGAAGGCGAGGCTGCGCTGGAGCGCCTCGCGTACGGCCGGCTCGTCGTCGACGATCAGGATGCGCTGCGGGTCACGGTCGCCTTCGGCGGGGCTCATGGCTCGGGGTTCCTCGGGATGCGGTGGTGTGGGGGTGGACGGGGTGTCGGTCGGGTGTCTCACGCCTGTCTCTCAGCCTGCCACGGTCGGCGCCGCGTGAAGCACACCTGCGCCTGGCCCGTCCCAAGGGCGCCCCCGGCCGGGGTGAACCCGGCCGGGGGGAGGACCCGCTGGGGGTCAGGCACGGACCGCGGTCAGGCGGTTCAGGGGGACCTTGCGGCGGTGGGTGCGGACGGGAGCGGTGCGCAGGCCCATCAGCTCCGGGACCGGCGTGACGACCACCTCGGGCGCGCGGGGCGCCGACTCGGGCTTGCGGGGCGCCGGGATCGGCAGGTGCAGGGTCCGGGTGACCGCGAGGGCCAGGCCGAGGTCGGCGGGACCGTGGTCGGCGATCTGGTGCGAAACCTTGGTGATCATGACGTACTCCCTGCTGAGTGGTGCAGTGCTCACGCGCTGAGTGGTGCGGTGCTCACGCGCCGGCTGATGCGGTGCTCACGCGCCGGGCTGGTCCAGTGCTCAGGCGCGGACGCCGGCTCGTGCGCGCTGCCGCGCTAGCTGTTGTGGCCCGCCCGCAGCTTGGTCAGGTCGGACTTGACGGTGTTGACGGGGATCGCGAAACCGAGGCCGATGCTGCCCGCGTCCGAGGACGACGAGGACTGCTGGCTCGACGAGTACATGGCCGAGTTGATGCCGATGACGTTGCCGTTCGCGTCGATCAGCGCGCCGCCGGAGTTGCCGGGGTTGAGGGACGCGTCCGTCTGGATCGCCTTGTATGTCGTCGTGGACGAACCCGTGTCGCCGTTGAACTGGCGGCCGCCGAACTGGAACGGCCACTGGCCGTCGCCCTGGCCCTGCCCCTGGCTCTCGTCGGTCGAGACCGTCACGTCCCGGTTGAGCGCGGAGACGATGCCGCTGGTGACGGTGCCGGTCAGGCCCTCGGGAGAGCCGATCGCGACCACCGAGTCGCCCACCTGGACGGCGGAGGAGTTGCCGAGGGAGGCGGCCTTCAGGCCCGAGGCGCCGCGCAGCTTGATCAGCGCGAGGTCCTTGGAGCTGTCGGTGCCGACGACGTCGGCGGTGTAGCTCCTGCCGTCGCTGGTGCGCACCTTGATCGTCTGCGCGCCGGAGATGACGTGGTTGTTGGTGACGATCTCGCCGTTCGACGTGATGATCACGCCGGAGCCGGTGGAGGAGCCGCTGCCGAGGGTCGCGTTTATCTCGACCACGCTCGGGCTGACCGCGGCGGCGATCGCCGCGACGTCACCCCGCTTGCCGGTCGGCACCACGGTGGTGCTGGCGCCGGAGGAGGACGACACCGTGTCCTTGCCGGTCAGCTCCTGGAAGCCGTAGGCCGTGGCGCCGCCCACCGCCGCCGCGACGACCGCGACGGCCGCGAGGAGCGCCGCCGGACCCCGACTGCGCTTCCTGCGCGCCGCGGGGGCGGGCTCGGGCGCCGGCGTGACACCGGTCGCCGTCACCGGCTGGTACGGCGGCGGAGGCGGCCACTCCGGGTTCACGGGAGCGGCGTAGCTGTGCTGCTGCGGCTGGGTGTGGTCACCCTGGCTCTCGGTCATGCCTAGAAGCCTCCCCTGTGACCATGAGAGCTTCCTGAGTGCTCGCTGAGAAGCCCGGCAGAACCTCGTTTGCCCGATATAAAGACCCGCCGGTGCGACTCAGGACAAGGACCCGTCGGTGCGGCTCAGGATACGGACCCGCCGGTGCGGCTCAGGACTCGCAGCCGCAGCTCGTGCGCACCACCAGCCGGGACGGGAAGGTCCGCAGCCGCTCCCGCCGGGAGCCGACGACCCGCAGGCCGTCGTCCAGGACCAGGTCGACCGCCGCCCGGGCCATCGCCGAGCGGTCCGAGGCGACCGTGGTCAGCGGCGGGTCGGCCAGCGCCGCCTCCTTGATGTCGTCGAACCCGGCCACCGCCAGCTCGCCCGGCACGTCGATGCGCAGCTCGCGCGCCGCCCGCAGCAGGCCGATCGCCTGGTCGTCGGTCGAGCAGAAGACCGCCGGCGGCCGGTCGGGCCGGGCGAGGATCTCCAGGGCGACCCGGTAGGCGTCGTAGCGGTTGTACGGCGCCTCGAACAGCCGGCCCTCGGTGGACAGGCCCGCCTCGGCCATGGCCCGCTTCCAGCCCTCGACGTGGTCGGAGACCGGGTCGCCGACGGCCGGTGTCTCGGCCGTACCGCCCATACAGGCGACGTACTCGTAGCCGTGCTCCAGCAGGTGGCGTACGGCGAGCTGGGCGCCGCCGAGGTCGTCCGTGACCACGGCCACGTCGTCGATGGCCTCGGGGCGCTCGTGCAGCAGCACCACCCGGGCGTCCCAGGCGTCTATCTCGGCGGCGGCCAGGTCGTTCAGGGCGTGCGAGACGAGGATCAGGCCCGAGACGCGCATGCCGAGGAAGGCGCGCAGATAGTGGACCTCGCGCTCGCCGATGTAGTCGGTGTTGCCGACCAGGACCATCTTTCCGCGCTCGGAGGCGGCCTGCTCGACCGCGTGCGCCATCTCGCCGAAGAAGGGCTGGCGGGCGTCCGGGATGATCAGGCCTATGAGGTCCGTGCGCCGGGAGGCCATCGCCTGGGCGACCCGGTCGGGGCGGTACCCCAGTTCCTTGATCGCGGCGAGGACACGCTCGCGCGTGGCCGGGGCGACCGGCCGGGGTCCGTTGTTGATGACATAACTGACGACGGCGGTGGAGGTTCCAGCCAGCCGTGCCACGTCATCCCGAGTCACCTTGGCCACGCGCGGAGTCTACGCGGATTGACCACTTCTGGGCAGGGCGTATCACTGCTTGGATGTGCGCAGGCGATGCCCCGCCCGGGCGGTCGTCACACCCGCCCGGCGGGAACCCGTCGGTAACTTTCCGGAACTAGACGTCCGCGTGGACCTCGGTGCCGTCCAGGACGGCCGGTGCGTCCGCATCCTCCGCCTTTGCCCGGTCCGCCTTGGCCCGCGCCTCCTCGCCGGCCCGGTCGGCCTTGTCGGCCTTCTCGGGCGTAACGAATCGATAACCGACGTTCCGGACGGTGCCGATCAGCGACTCGTGCTCCGGGCCGAGCTTGGCCCGCAGCCGCCGTACGTGGACGTCGACCGTCCGGGTGCCGCCGAAGTAGTCGTACCCCCACACCTCCTGCAGCAGCTGGGCGCGGGTGAAGACCCGGCCCGGGTGCTGGGCGAGGTACTTCAGCAGCTCGAACTCCTTGAAGGTCAGGTCCAGGACCCGGCCCTTGAGCTTGGCGGAGTAGGTCGCCTCGTCCACGGACAGGTCGCCGTTGCGGATCTCCATGGGGGAGTCGTCGTTGACGATCTGCTGGCGGCCCATGGCGAGGCGGAGGCGCGCCTCCACCTCGGCGGGGCCTGCGGTGTCGAGGAGCACGTCGTCGATGCCCCAGTCGGCGGTGACGGCGGCGAGACCGCCCTCGGTGACGACGAGGATCAGCGGACAGCCGGGCCCGGTGGAGCGCAGCAGCTGGCACAGGCTGCGCACCTGGGGCAGGTCACGGCGGCCGTCGACGAGGATGACGTCGGCGCCCGGCGTGTCGACGAGGGCGGGGCCCTCCGCCGGGGCCACCCGCACGTTGTGCAGGAGCAGGCCGAGGGCGGGCAGCACCTCCGTCGACGGCTGGAGGGCGTTGGTCAGGAGCAGCAGAGAACTCATACGTCTGGTTCCTCCTCGGTCCCTGCGAGGCTGTGCGGACGGGCACTGCTCTGCGATCCCGAAGGCCCGTACACCGGCGGTCGCCCCGGCGTCTTCACCTGAGGTTTCCCACTTCGTATACAACGCTTCCGAAAGCACAAAAGGACCCGGGGGCTGCGCTGCCCGAGTCCTCTGCCCAGCAGAATAGCCCACATGAGGAACCGTTCGGCAGGTCAAGTGGCGCATTCCACCGTTCGTCCGAATCGCGAGACGCGCAGACAGGCGCCTATCCGGACGTTTCTGTGCACCGCCGACGGAATCCCGATCGATTCCGTATACGATCCGGCCCCCGTCGTATACGAAACCTCCGGATCCGATCCGGACGCCCGCCGTTCGCCCGC
Source organism: Streptomyces incarnatus (assembly GCF_001027185.1). Lineage (NCBI taxonomy): Bacteria > Bacillati > Actinomycetota > Actinomycetes > Kitasatosporales > Streptomycetaceae > Streptomyces > Streptomyces incarnatus. Next base: position 4,603,940 of record NZ_CP011497.1, read on the forward strand.
CCGTGACCTGGTGTTCGTCGTCGCCCACGGGTTCACCGGCGACGTGGACCGCCCGCACGTACGAAGGGTGGCGGGCGTGCTGCGCGGTTACGGCGCGGTCGTCACCTTCTCCTTCCGCGGCCACGGGCGCTCCGGCGGCCGCTCCACGGTCGGTGACAAGGAGGTGCTGGACCTGGCCGCCGCCGTCGCCTGGGCCCGGGGCCTGGGGCACGCGCGCGTGGCGACCGTCGGCTTCTCCATGGGCGGCTCGGTGGTCCTGCGGCACGCGGCCCTGAACCGCGGCACGGTCGACACGGTGGTCTCGGTCAGCGCCCCGGCCCGCTGGTACTACCGGGGCACGGCCCCCATGCGCCGCCTGCACTGGCTGGTCACCCGCCCCGAGGGCCGCCTGGTCGGCCGCTACGGCCTGCGCACCCGCATCCACCACCGCGACTGGGACCCGGTCCCGCTCTCCCCGACGGAGGCGGTCCCGCGGATCGCCCCCACGCCCCTGCTGATCGTGCACGGCGACCGCGACGGCTACTTCCCCCTCGACCATCCCCGGATGCTCGCCGAGGCGGCCGGTGACCACGGCGAACTCTGGGTGGAGGCGGGTATGGGCCACGCCGAGCACGCGGCGGACGACGCCCTGCTGGGCCGGATCGGGGAATGGGCCGCCGCCAAGGCGGGCTAGCCTGACAGCACTCTTTATTTCTTTCCTGCCGTCGATTGAGGAAACAGATGCCCAAGGTCACGGTGCGCTATTGGGCCGCCGCCAAGGCCGCGGCCGGTGTCGCCGAGGAGCCGTACGCCGCGGAGACGCTCGCCGACGCGCTGGCCGCCGTGCGCGCGCGACACCCCGGTGAACTCACGAGCGTGCTGCAGCGATGCTCCTTCCTCGTCGACGGTGACCCCGTCGGGACGCGCGCGCATGAGACGGTACGGCTGGCCGAGGGCGGCACGGTCGAGGTGCTCCCGCCGTTCGCAGGAGGGTGAGGCGATGAGCGACCAGCCGTATCAGGGCGGTCAGCCCCATCAGGGCGGGCAGCCGTACCAGGGCGGCCCCTACGAGGGCCACGACCCCTACCAGCAGCAGCAATGGGCCGGGTACGAGCACCAGCAGCAGGGCTACGACCCCCAGCACACCCAGCAGTGGCAGGGCCAGACCTGGGACACGCACACCCACGCCTCGACGCAGATGCCGGCGCAGACGGCAGAGACGGCGTACGCGCAGCCGTACGAGGGGCAGTACCAGCAGTACCCGCAGCACCAGCAGCAGTACCACCAGCACCAGCAGCAGTACGCGGCCGCCCCGCACCCGGAGCCGCAGCCCGCGCCCGCGCCTGGGTCCGCATCGGCGCCCGCGCCGCACGCGGAACCGGACTCCGGGCCGGACTACGGCCCCGCCACGCTCGCCGGGAACGCCCGGATCACCGATGCCCAGCGGGCGCGCCTGGAGGGCCGTTCGCCGATCATCGAGCCCGGCATGCAGCCGGCGCTGCTGACCGCGGTGCTGGGTCTGCTGCTGGCCGCGGCGGCGCCGGTCGCCTCGTACGCGCTGGTCGTGCCGCTCGTGGTGCTCCAGGGCGTGACGGCGGCGGGCTGGTTCCGGCTGAACGGCATGTGGCCGGCCCGGCAGGGCATCGCGCTGGCGTTCCTGGGCGGGCTGGCGGCCGACGCGGCGGTCCTCGCCGCCGGGCGTGACCACGCCCCCGCGGCCATCCTCGGCCCGCTCGGCGTCTGGGTCCTGCTGGCGCTGGTCCTGCAGCTGCGCTCGCACGCCTCGCCGGACGAGCGGATGTACGGCCTGATGGCGACGGTCGTCTCGGCGGCGCTGTCGGTGCTGGCCACCGGCTACCTCGGCGCCGACGCGCACGCGGTGTCCGTGGGCGCCGCGGCGGTGGCGGTGGCGGTCCTGGCCCGGGCGCTGCCGCTGCCGGGACCGGCGTCGGTCGTGGTGTCGCTGACGGCGGCGGCGGGTGCGGGGATCGCCGTGGGCGGGATGACCGGGCTGGGCGCGAAGGGCGCGCTGCTCGGGGCGGCGGCCGGGGCGTGCGCGCTGGTCGGCCACCGCGTCGCCAGTTACGACTACCCGTCCCGGTTCGTGCACTTCACGGCCGGTGTGGCGCTGCCGTTGTCCGCCGCCGCACCGGTGGTGTGGGTGCTGGGGCGGGCGCTCGGCTAGCGCCGTCGTCCGCACCCGGACAAGCCGGAGCCCCGGCCCGATTCCGGCGGGCCGGGGCTCCCTATCTCGCAAGGGACTGTGGATTACCGGCCGCCGTCGCCGCCGTCACCACCGTCCCAGCCACCGTCCCAGCCGCCGTCGTGACCGCCGTCGCGGCCGCCCCAGCCCCAGCCGTCGTGACCGACGACGCGGAAGCTGCCGACCACACCGTCGTGGACGTGGATCCCACGGGTCTGGCGGACGCGCACGCCGTCGCTCTGGCTGAAGGGTCCGACGGTGGCGACAGGGGCGCCGTTGTCGCAGACCGCGCCGCGGAAGACCTCGACCACCCGGTGGCTGTCGTTGCGGATGTTCAGGGTCTTCGCGCCGAGGCCGCTGACCACGGTGATGCAGTCACCGGGGTGGGCGGAGTAGGACCGCTCGTTGATCTCGATCCGGCCCTCGAAGTGACGACGGCCCTCACGGCCCTCGTTGCCCTTGCCCTCGTTGCCCTTGCCGTTGTTGTTGTTGTCGTTGTTGTTGTTGCTGTTGCCGTTGTTGTTGCTGCCTCCGGCGCCACCGAGAGGCGCGGGAGCGGCCGGCGCCGCCTGCGGGGCGGCTGCGGCCGGCGCCGCCTCGGGCGCGGAGGCAGCGGAGGCGTAGGTGACGCCGGTCGCTGCCAGGGCCGCTGCACCGAGGGCAGAGGCCGTGACGACGGTGGAACGCGAGAACTTCATGGTGCAACTCCAGTCTCTGAGACGCCGACTCGTTGGCCGGTCGTGATGAACGTACGGACCGACCGCCATGGCTGTCATGTCGGGAATGCCCGGAGACCTGGTTTTTGTGCGCCAATCAGGGGAATTACGGCACCTGGCTGCCGTTCCTCGTTCCTGGAGGAGGTGTCAAATCGCCGCGAAACAAGGGGAATTGATACACCGCTAGACCTTTTGGATGATCTTATGACAAGTCGCTACCCCAGCGGCAAGCGTGTCGTTACTGGCGCGGGGAGCCCTCGCGCGCTAGCGACGGCCCCCCACGCATGCCGAAGGGCCGCACCCCCACTGGCGTCCAACCCAGGGGTGCGGCCCTTCGACCGTCACTGTGCCGCTGCTTCGCGCGAGCCGGTTCAGACCGCGATGGCGACCTCGGCCAGCGCGCCCTTCTCCGCCACGACGACCGTGCGGTCGGCCGTGCCGCCCGGGACGAGCGCCCGGACCGTCCACGTGCCCTCGGCCGCGTAGAACCGGAACTGGCCGGTCGCCGAGGTGGGCACCTCGGCCGTGAACTCGCCGGTCGAGTCCAGCAGACGGACGTAGCCCGTCACCGGCTCGCCGTCGCGGGTCACCTGACCCTGGATCGTGGTCTCACCGGGCTTGATCGTCGAGGCGTCCGGGCCGCCGGCCTTCGCTCCGCACATGCTGTTTCTCCAGAGGGGTCTGACCGGAAGGCCGGTCGGGAGTGGGATACCTGTTGGCTTACTTGTTCGCGCCGAGCTCGATCGGCACGCCGACGAGGGAGCCGTACTCGGTCCAGGAGCCGTCGTAGTTCTTGACGTTCTCCACGCCGAGCAGCTCGTGCAGCACGAACCAGGTCAGGGCCGAGCGCTCACCGATGCGGCAGTAGGCGATCGTGTCCTTGGCGAGGTCCACGTTCTCCTCGGCGTAGAGCTCCTTGAGCTCCTCGTCCGACTTGAAGGTGCCGTCGTCGTTGGCGTTCTTCGACCACGGGATGTTGCGGGCGCTCGGGACGTGACCCGGACGCTGCGACTGCTCCTGCGGCAGGTGCGCCGGCGCGAGCAGCTTGCCGGAGAACTCGTCGGGGGAGCGCACGTCGACCAGGTTGTGCGAGCCGATCGCGGCGACGACGTCGTCACGGAAGGCGCGGATCGAGGTGTCCTGCGGCTTGGCCTTGTAGTCCGTCTTCGGGCGCTCGGGGACCTCGTCGCCGGGGACCAGCTCGCGGGCGTCCAGCTCCCACTTCTTGCGGCCGCCGTCGAGGAGCTTGACGTTCTCGTGGCCGTAGAGCTTGAAGTACCAGTAGGCGTAGGAGGCGAACCAGTTGTTGTTGCCGCCGTACAGGACCACCAGCGTGTCGTTGGCGATGCCCTTCTCCGACAGGAGCTTCTCGAAGCCCTCCTGGTCGACGAAGTCGCGGCGGACCGGGTCCTGGAGGTCCTTGGTCCAGTCGATGCGGATCGCGTTCTTGATGTGGTTCTTCTCGTAGGCGGACGTGTCCTCGTCCACCTCGACGATGGCGATGGCCGGGTCGTCCAGGTGCTCCTGCAGCCAGTCGGCGTCGACCAGGACGTCGGTGCGGCTCATGCTCTTTCTCCTCCGGGGCAGTTGCGGCGGGGCGTGCGGGTACGGGGATGCGCGCGCTCGGGAACCGGGCGGCGCACGGGTGCCCTTCCAGCAGGGCGGCTGAGGGATGCGGAAGTCGGGGACTTTCGCTCAGAAGGGGCGACAGAGCATGGCGGCAACGCGGCACAGGTCCACTGCCCGCCGCTTCGTGAGATCCGCCTGTCGCTTCATGGGCCCGATCGTAGGGACGTCCGGGTGGGCGTGTCACCGGTGTGTCATATGACGAGACACGATCGTCCGTATGGCGGGACGAGAAGAGCGCCCGGACCGTCGCCGGACGGTCTGCGGGCGCTCGTGTGGCTGACTGGATCTACGGTACGGACGTGACCGTCTCGCCAGTCGGACGAGGTTGGTCCACCGCCGGTCCACCCGGCGGTCTTCCTACCCCGCCAGCCTGACGTCCGAACCCTTCACGCTGACCTGCACACCGTCCTGCGCGGCCTGCACCTTGTCCAGCGTGATGCCGCCCGGGAGGTGGTCGATGGCCTGCTGGAAGTCGGTGATGTTGCGGACGCGGTTCTCCGCGAGGGAGATCGCGGCCAGCTTGGGCAGGGAGTCGGCGTGCACCTCGACCTTGTCGTTCACGACGGTCACCGTGCTGAGCAGGGACACCGTCCGGTCGATCGGCACGGTCAGGAAGCTGCCGGTCACCCGGACCGCGACCTTGATCTTGCCGTTGCCCCCGTCGGACAGGCCCACGACCCGGGCCCTGACCCCGGGGGCCACCTCGGTCGGCTCCGACTTGGCGGTCCGCAGCAGCTCGGCGTAGGAGATCGTCGCGGTGCCGGTGGCACTGGCCGCGGTGGCGGAGCTGTAGTCGCCGGAGAAGGAGACGCCCTTCATGTCGGCTTTCAGGTCGTCGATCCGGATCGTCTTCCCGGCGGTGCCGGTCGCGGCCTCGTAGTCCTTGATCCCCACCTCCACGTCGTCGAGCGACCCGCCCGCGACCTGGGTGAGGAACGGGAACCCCTTGATGTTCACGTCCGGCGTCGAGGCCAGGTTCTCCGTCGACTTCAGCTTGTCGGCGGCCTCGCCCTCGGCGAAGTGCACGGCCACCCGGTCCGCGATCACGAACAGCCCACCCAGGATCACGACGAGGATGAGGAGTATTCGCAGGGCGCGCATGTGGTGTTCCCCCGGGGCGAGAGCGGTCTTCGGCTACGCCACGGTAACCCCGAGGGCGCCACCCGGGCGCCGATTGTCGATCACTTTTGACTGCTCCCCTCCCTGGAGGAGGGGATTTCTGGCTCAGGCCGCCTCCGGGAGCTGCGCTCCGGGAGGTCTTACGCCCTCGACACCAGCCGGGTTCAGACCAGCCCGGACGAGCATCACGCGTGCGGAGTTCTTGTCCCTAGGGGATACGGCTCCGCACGCGGTGCAGGTGTAGGTGCGTTCCGACAGCGGCAGTGCGTGCTTGGTTCTCGCTCCGCAGCGTCCGCAGTCCATGGTGGTGTGTGCGGGATGGACCAGGCGTACGTCCCGCCCGTGCTTGCGACCCATCTCGATCAGGGTCTTCTTGGTCGCGCCGATCGCGGCGTCCGCAGCCTTGCGTGCCATGCGGGTCTTGGCGAGGAACTTCGGCCGGAAGTCCTCCACCGCGACCGCATCATGGTCACGCACGACCCGCTTGGCCCACTTGCGGGCGGTGTCCCGCCGCTGACGGGCGATCTTCTGGTACGTCTTCGCCCGCCATTTCTTCGCCTCGCGGTAGCCCCTCGAAGCGGCCTGTCCCTTCTTCGGCTTGCGGCGGGCCATCATCCGGTCGTACCGGGTCAGCTTGGCCTTGGCCTTTCCGCCGTGTTGGGGGTGGGCGAGGTCGTGGGCGTCGCTGGTGGTGGTGGCGATCTCCCTCACGCCCCAGTCCACACCGAGCACCCGGCCGGTGGCGGGCAGCGGTTCCACCTGGGTGGGGACGACGAACGAGGCGTACCAGTCGCCGACGCTGTCCCGGAACACCCGTACCGAGGAGGGCTCGGCCGGCAGCTCACGTGACCACACCACAGTCAGAACGATCCCGCCCGCAAGGTGCAGCCGTTCGTCCTTGAGCCGGAAGCCGCGCCGCGTGTAATTCAAACTCGGATCGGATTCGCGCTTTTTCTTGTAGCGCGGCATCCCGGCCCGACGGTGCACTGGCAACCGCTCCTTGATGTCCTTCAAGGCTTTCGCACGGGATGCGCCGAAGTCGCGGATGAGTTGTTGCTGTGGGACTGAGGACCCCGCTGCCAGCCATGGCGTCACCGCGCGGGCCTGGGTAAGCATACGGTCCAACCGGGCCGGACCACACGCTTCCCTCTCTGCGTGGGCTTTCTTCGAACGGGCCACGCACTCGTTCCAGATCCAGCGGCAGCGCCCCCATTCGGCCAGCAGCCTTGCACGGGCCGTTGACGACAGCCGCAGGCGATACGTGTACCTGGCATGAAGGCCACTGTCAGTATCCGAAGCTGCCACCACGCCCCATCCCCCACGCAGGCCTGCCCGATTCCCCGGCTTCCACCGCAAGACCGTATATACGAGAACCGAACGCCCGCACTGAATTCGTCGGCGGTTACTCGATTGAGTGCAATAGGAAATACATGTTCGATGGCATGCGTTATCCGCGGTTACTTCCCGGGCTTCGCCCGTGTCGCTGTCGGCCTACCCTGTACGTATGTACGCACGGCGGCGTCACATCTACTTCGCCATGATGGGGACCTGCATCGGGCTCTTCGTCCTGGCCTGGGGAGTCGTGCGTATCTGGTCGGTCCCGGCGGCCGTCGGCATGTGCATCGTGGCCATGGTCATCCCGCCGGTCGCCGCGATGATCGCCAACCGGCGGGGCCCGGAGGACCGCTGGTGGGACGACCCCTCCGGCGATCCCCAGTCCGACGAGTGGTGGGACGAGCTGGACGGCAAGAAGCCCCCGCGCAGGTGAGGGGTCAGTAGACGAGCGCCTGCGTGCCGTCGGCCAGCGCCTCCTGCACGAAGACCTGCGCGCCCGCGATGCGCACGCCCTCGATGACGTCCTTCTCGGTGATCTCCCGCCGGGCCGCGCACTGGGTGCACAGCGTGATGCTGCCGGCCGCCAGGACCGCCTCGATCAGGTCCGGCAGCGGGGCGGCGTGCGGCAGCTCGAACTCCGCCGCCCGTCCCGGCAGCGCGAACCAGGACGACTCCCCGGTCAGCCACAGCGAGACCTCGACGCCACTGGCCACGGCCACCGCCGCCACGGTGAACGCCTGCGAGCAGCGCTCGGGCGCGTCGGCCCCGGCCGTCACCTTGATCACGAGCTTCTTGGTCATACCGGCAGCGTAGCCGTGAGCACGACCGTCGCGATCAGCATGGCCACGCAGAAGGCCGTGAGTACGCCGCTGACCGTGGCCCCGTCGACCGGCCGCCGCGAGCGCCGTCGCTCCCGTGCCCGCTCGGCGAAGTAGGGGTGGAAGGGCGGGAGCGCGTACCCCGGGGAGACCGGCGTCCGCTCGCGTGTCTCGCCCGGCGGGGCCTGCTCCAGCTGTCGCCTGCACTCCTCGTACGGCAGTCCCTCGCCCCTCATGCCTGGTGCTCCTGCCGCCGGTGCTGGCGCAGCAGCACGTTGGCGTCGGTCTCCGCGCTCCGGTCGCACACCGCCCGCGCCGCGTCCCGCCGCTCGGCGAGCGCCAGACAGGCCGGGGCCCGGAGGTGGTGCAGGCGCTGGACCACTACTACGGCACGAACGGAATGCTGCTCACCCTGTGGGAGCTGGCGGTCGCCGACCCGACGCAGTTCAGGGAGCGGTACCGGCGGTACATGGTGTTGGAGGCGGAGGCGGTGAGTATCTGCCATTACTCACCGAGCATCATTCACGGCCTGTTGCAAACGCCTGAGTACGCCACTGAGTTGCTGGCACTGGGAGGGCTGGCGGGCGCTGAGCTGGAGAAGCAGGTGGCGGCTCGCATGGGGCGGCGTGAGCTGCTGCTGATGGATGGCGGGCCGCAGTTCCGCACGATCCTCTCGGAGACGGTGCTGCGCAGCCCGCTGAGTGAACCGGCCGCGTGGCAGGCGCAATTGCGCCATCTTCTGGCGATGGGGGAGCACGCCAACGTCACCGTTCAGGTGCTGCCCTTCGCGAAAGGCCTGCACGGACTGACGAACACCGACACGATGCTCCTGCACAGCGCCGGCCGTATCGTCGCCTGGGTCGAGACGGGCTACTCGGGCGAACTTGTCCAGGAAAGCACGGCCGTCGACCAGCTTCAGCTCCGTTACGATCGGGTGCGCGATGTGGCCCTATCTCCGGGCGAATCGCGGGAGTTCATCGAACGGATCCTGGAGGAGGCGCCATGCGAGCCATCGATCTGAGCACCCTCACGTGGCGCAAGAGCAGTTACAGCAACCAGGACGGCGGCGCCTGCCTGGAAGTCGCCGACAACATCCCCTCTTTCGTCCCTGTCCGGGACAGCAAGGACATCACCCGTGGCCCCCTGCTGATCGGCGCGGGCGCCTGGGGCGCGTTCGTCGAAGGCGTCAAGCGCTGAATCGTAATCAACTGCGCTACAACTCCATGCGCATGCCATGAGTCTCCTGTGGGGCGCGGGTGACGGAACCCGCGCTTCCCGTTCTGTAGGGAGACGTCTTGGAATCACCTGAAAGACCGGGCCGGCGCCGGACCGCCGCGCTGGTCGCGGGGGCCGCCGTGCTCGGTGTCGTCGCGGGTGTCTGCACCGGTTACGTCGTCCAGGCCGACCGCGCGCCCACGAAGCTGCCCTCGCTGTCGCAGCCCGTCGTCGCCCAGGCCAAGGGACCCGTCGAGCCTCTGTCGGCGGCGTACGACCGCCGGGTGAAGACCGACGGCGACCTGCGCAAGCTGCTGCTGAAGCGGCCCAAGGGCGCGCGGGCCACCGACTTCGGGAGCGCCGACGGCTGGCTGGACCTGGGCGACTACGCGAGCGACTTCAAGAAGCCGGCCGAGGCCTTCCGGTACGAGCTGCAGGGCGAGTTCCGGCGCGCGGCCCAGACCAGCTGGCACAGCGGCACGTACTTCGTGGACATCCGGCTCGTCCAGTACCACCAGGTGGCGAAGCCGACCGCTGCCAAGCGCGTGGAGGACCAGCGGTACTGGGCCGAGCGGGAGCCGAACACCGGCAGCCGGCCGCTCCCCGGGACCGGCGACGGCATGGTGTACGTGCACCGCACGCCGGAGACGAAGAGCGGCTACCTGCCGGAGTACACGGCCGAGGCGGTCGCCTCACGCGGTGACATCTACATGGACATCTGGATCAGCGACGCCAAGCCGATCCCCGAGAGCAAGGTCATGGACCTGGCGAAGCGGCAGGTGGCTCAGCTGTGAACGAGGCCGTGAACGAGGCTGTGAACGAGTCACCCGAGGAACACCCCGCTGTTCCGGAAGCCGCCGAGCCCGAGGCACCGGCCCGCGCCCGGCGGCCCGTGGGCCGGATCGTCGCCGTCGCGCTGCTGGCCCTCGCGGTCGTCGGCGGGGTCGGGTTCACCGCGGTGGCGGTCGCCGGTGCCGACCGGGATGCCGGCAAGCCCGTCTACACGTTCCCCAAGGTCGCCGCGGTGAACCGGGGCGGCCAGAACTTCCAGGAGGAGCAGCAGGGCAAGGACGTCTCGGGGCTGCGCGGCATGCTGATGCCGTACCAGGAGAGCGGGGCCAGCGGCTATGTCCCGGGACCGGACATCGGCGAGTTCGGCCCCGATGTCGTGCTCAGCGGGCGCGAGGCCACCGCCCTGCGCAAGCAGGAGATCCGCGACCTGCCGTCGGAGACCCGGGCGGCGCTGAACCGGGTGATCGACAAGGAGCACATCCAGGGGATGGCGATGCGCAGCTACGCCCCCTACGACAAGTACGAAGGCCTCACGAAGCCCTTCACGCTCACCGTCGAAATGGTCCGGATGGCGAACCGCGACTCCGTGCGCGACCTCTCGGCCGGCCGGAACGAGTTCCTCAAGGCCCTGCGGATCTTCCCCAAGGGGCCGGAGATCAAGGGTCACAAGGAGGCGGCCTGCTTCCGGATGCCCAAGCTGGGCGGCGAGGAGATCGACCGCATGGTCTGCTCCGCCTCCGTGGGCGACGTGCTCGTCACGGTCAACGCGGCCGGGCCCCGCCCACTCGGCACCGACGCCATCGCCGTCTTCGTGGGCAGCCAGCTCGACCGCATCAAGGACAAGGACCCGGGGAAGGCCGTATGAGCGAGCAGCAGATTCCCGTCGACCCCGCGCTGCCCGTGCCGGAGCCGGAGCCGTTGGCGGAGCCCCAGCCGGAGCCGGAGCTGTTGGCGGAGCCCCAGCCGGAGCCGGAGCTGTTGGCGGAGCCCGTGCCGGAGCCGGAGGCCGCGACGCCCACGGAGCCCCCGGCGTCCGCGGAGCCCCCGGCGTCCGCGATGCCTGCGGAGCCCACGGAGCCCCCGGTGCCCACGGTCAAGGACCGTCGGGTCCTGCGGGCCGTCCTGCGCTGGACCGCGGCGCTCGCGGTCTTCGTGGTGGCCGGCGCCTCGACGGCGTACGGCATCACCCGGATGGAGCGCACCGACCTGCCCGGCCTCGCCACGCGCCCGGACGGCCGCTGGGTCTACCCGCGGATCGTCCACCCGCCGCTGCCCGCCGGCCGCCCCGCCCCGTTCGCCGACCGCAACGCGGCCAACATCCACTACGCCGACCTGCGCAAACTGGTGCTGCCCGCGCCGAAGGGCGCCAAGGCCGACCCCGCGCTCGCCGGTGACCACGGATGGGCGAAGCCGACGGTGTTCCTCGCGGAGTACGCGAGCAAGGACGACCAGGACGCCCTCCAGGGCGAGCTCACCGACCACGGCCTGCGGCACATCGCCGCCCGCGGCTGGACCATGCCGGACGGCACCCGGACCCGGATCTACCTGCTCCAGTTCGGGACCGGCCTGATCGCCGGCGAGGTCCAGCAGGACGAGTTCACCGGCTACAACGACCCGAGGCTCGCCCTGCGCGGGGCTGCCGCCAACGCGATGGACGAGTCGTACCCCACGGACGCCACCGCCGACGGGAACGCCCTGGTGGAGGAGTACGCGGAGAAGCAGCCGTACGGCGCCGAGCAGGTCCGCCAGGCCTACATCTCCTCCGGGGACGTCATCGCGCTCGTCGTGCAGTCCCGCCCGGGCGGCGCGAAGGAGATCCCGTTCCAGCAGACGGTGGTCCTGCAGCAGCAGCTGCTCGGCTGAGCCCACCCGGGTGACGCCGTTACGGACCACCTCACAAGGAGAGCCCGCGCCCGGCCGCGTAAGCTGGGCCCCGGCTCTGTCGTATGCCCACCCTCGCTCAAGGAGCACCCGTGGAGATCTTCTTCGAAACCCTGCTGGTCCTGGTCTGCGTCGGCGTGCTCGCCTTCGCCGGTCTGACCGTGAAGAAGCTGTACCAGGGCCAGCGCTGACCACTCCCACCCAGGAACCGCCCCTCATGATCGAGATCCCGTCCGACCTGCACAAGGACCTCGTCCCGCTCGCCTTCCTGCTCGGCAACTGGGCCGGCGCGGGCGTGCACGACTTCCCCGGCTCGGAAAAGTGCAACTTCGGCCAGGAGGTCAGCTTCACCCACGACGGCCGGGACTTCCTGGAGTACCACTCCCAGACCTGGGTGCTGGACAACGACGGCAACAAGGTCCGCCCGCTGGAGACGGAGCACGGCTTCTGGCGGATCGACGCCGACCGCAAGGTCGAGGTCACGATGACCCGCGACGACGGCGTCATCGAGATCTGGTACGGCGAGATGGCCGACAAGAAGCCGCAGATCGACCTGGTCACGGACGCCGTCGCCCGGACGGCCGCCGCGCAGCCGTACAGCGGTGGCAAGCGGCTCTACGGGTACGTCAAGAGCGACCTCATGTGGGTCGGCGAGAAGCAGACCCCCGAGGTCGAGCTGCGCCCCTACATGTCGGCCCATCTGAAGAAGGTCGTCACCCCGGAGGACGTCGAGCGCTGGGCCAAGGCCCTCCCGGACGACCTGCCGGACGACGGCATCGCCTTCTTCAAGTGAGCCTTCCCCGGCCGTAGCTCTAGACTCGTCGGTGTGGTGAGCACCGACTGGAAGAGCGACCTCAGGCAGCGCGGCTACCGGCTGACGCCGCAGCGCCAGCTTGTCCTCGAAGCCGTGGACACCCTTGAGCACGCGACCCCCGACGCCATCCTCACGGAAGTGAAGAAGACGGCGTCGGGGGTCAACATTTCCACGGTCTACCGCACCCTGGAGCTGCTGGAGGAGCTGGGCCTGGTCAGCCACGCCCACCTGGGGCACGGTGCGCCGACGTACCACCTCGCCGACCGCCACCACCATCTGCACCTGGTGTGCCGCGACTGCGAGAACGTGATCGAGGCCGACGTGGACGTGGCCGCCGAGTTCACCACCAAGCTGCGGCAGCAGTTCGGGTTCGACACCGACATGAAGCACTTCGCGATCTTCGGCCGGTGCAAGGACTGTTCGCTGAAGAGTTCAACTACCACGTCGTAGGCTTGCCATATGAAGAGCCCCCTGCTGTCCCTGCCCGGCGCCGTCCCCGCCGAGGGCGTGGACGAAGGCGTCGCCGCCCACTACGGCGACCTGTTCCGCGAGCAGCGCGCCCTCGCCGACGGCACCGGTTTCGTCGACCTGTCCCACCGCGGTGTCGTCACCGTCAGCGGTGCGGACCGGCTGAGCTGGCTGCACCTGCTGCTCACCCAGCACGTCAGCGAGCTGCCGCCCGGTGAGGCCACCGAGGCGCTGATCCTCTCCGCGCACGGGCACATCGAGCACGCGCTGTACCTGGTGGACGACGGCAGCACCGTCTGGGCGCACGTGGAGCCCGGCACCCAGGACGCGCTGATCGCGTACCTGGAGTCGATGAAGTTCTTCTACCGCGTGGAGGTCGCCGACCGCACGGCCGACTTCGCGGTCGTCCACCTGCCCGCCGGGTCCATCGCCGAGGTGCCGGAGGGCGTCGTCGTACGCGAGACGCCGTACGGCCGTGACCTCTTCCTCCCCCGCGAGGACCTGGAGTCCTTCGCCGCCGCGCACGGGCCCGCCGCCGGCCTCCTCGCCCACGAGGCGCTGCGGGTCGAGCAGCACCGGCCCCGGCTCGGCTTCGAGACCGACCACCGGACGATCCCGCACGAGCTGGGCTGGATCGGTACGGCCGTGCACCTGCAGAAGGGCTGCTACCGGGGCCAGGAGACGGTCGCCCGCGTCCAGAACCTGGGCAAGCCGCCGCGCCGCCTGGTCTTCCTCCACCTCGACGGCAGCGACGTCCACCTCCCGGTGCCGGGCACGGAGATCCGCCTCGCCGACGAGGGCCCGGAGGGCCGCAAGATCGGTTTCGTGACGACGTCCGCCCGGCACCACGAGCTGGGCCCGGTGGCCCTGGCCCTGGTCAAGCGCAACGTCCCCCTCGACGCGAGGCTCCTGGCCGGAGAGACAGCGGCGGCGCAGGAGGTCGTGGTCGAGCCGTAGTCGTGCGGCTGCGGGTGCGTGGTGGGTTGCTCGCGCAGTTCCCCGCGCCCCTTCGGGGCGCTTCAGATCTCCAGCAGCACCGTAAAAGGCCCGTCGTTCGTCAAGGACACCCTCATCTTCGCGCCGAACCGCCCGGTGGCGACCGTCGCGCCCAGTGCCCTCAGCTGGGCCACGACCTCCTCGACCAGCGGCTCGGCGACGTCGCCCGGGGCGGCCGCGTTCCAGGTGGGGCGGCGGCCCTTGCGGGCGTCGCCGTAGAGCGTGAACTGGCTGATGACGAGCAGCGGGGCGTCGATGTCGCTGCACGACTTCTCGTCCTGGAGCATGCGGATCGACCAGAGCTTGCGGGCCAGCTGCGCCGCCTTCTCCTTGGTGTCCTCATGGGTCACGCCGACCAGGACGCACAGCCCCCCGCCCTCGATCGCGCCGACCGTCTCCCCGTCCACGACGACGCTCGCGCCGTCCACTCTCTGCACCACCGCACGCATGCGGACCATCATGCCGGGTGCCCCGGCACGTGGGCAGAGGAAGCCAATCATAGATCCCTTATAGATCCCTAACCCCCCATCTGGGGCCGTTCGGGGGCACTCGGTCACATAGCGGCCGGTTGGGGTGGCACGATGCTTCCACACGCCGGTCGAGGGGACGGTCACAAGCACATGAGCACACCGAGTACGAGCGGGTGGCTGGGGACACAGGGGACGTACCGGCCGCCCGCCCAGCGCGCCGACGCTCCGGCGGTCCCGGCGGTCCCGGCGGGTCCCACGCTGCCCGCCGAGCCGCCCGAACCCGAGCTGGCCCGGCTGAGCCTGCCCGAGCTGCGCACGCTGCGCCGCGACGCCCAGCGCGACGAGGCGGACCTCAGCTATGTGCGGCGGCTGCTGCAGGGGCGGATCGACATCCTGCGGGCGGAGCTGTGCCGGCGCGGCCGCGCCTCCCTCCCGGCGCCGGCGGACGCCTCCGTGGTCGACCGGCTCCCGGAGATCCTCAAGGACGCCCCGGCCCGGCACCGCTCATCGGCCCGCCATGTCACGCTGGGCACGCCGCACAACGAGGAGTACCGGCAGCTGGCCGCCGAGATGCTCGCCGAGGTCGAGCTGTCGGACCTCCAGGCGCGGACGGACCTCGAACTGACCGCGGCCATGGGGCGCCTGGTCCGGTACGAGCAGGAGGTCTCCGGGCGCCGGCAGCGCCTGCAGCGTACGACCGACGACTGCAGCGCGGAGATCGCCCGCCGGTACCGGGAGGGCGAGGCACAGGTGGACGACCTGCTGCTCTGACGACAGCACACCGAAAAACGGGAGGACACCCGGCGGGGCGCCCGCCTACGGTGGGCCCATGAGCGACGTCCGGATCGTCACCGAGGCCGATTTCGAGGACTGGCAGCGCGCGCTGGCCACCGGCTTTCTGCAGCCACCCGTCCTGACACCCGAGGAACTCGAAGCCCGCCGCCTGCAGTTCGTGCCGGGCCGGCTGCTCGGGGCGTTCGACGGCGGCCGGTGCGTCGCCACCTTCCGTTCCTTCGCGCAGGAAGTCACCGCGGTGGGCGGCGGCCTGGTCCCGGCGGACGCGATCAGCAACGTCACCGTCAGCCCCACCCACCGCCGCCGCGGCCTGCTCACGCGGATGATGAACCAGGACCTCGCGGCGGCGAAGGAGCGCGGTGACGTGGTCGCCACGCTGATCGCCGCCGAGTACTCCATCTACGGCCGCTACGGCTTCGGCCCGGCCACCTGGTCGACCCAGTGGACCGTCGAGGTGCCCCGGGCCGGCCTGGATCCGCGCTGGTCGGGGCCGGACGACGGGAGCCGTATCGAGCTCGTGGACGGGGCGGAGGTCCGCAAGCTGGGCCCGGAGTTCTACGAGCGGTTCCGGCGCACCCAGCCCGGCGCGGTCAGCCGGGACGAGCTGTGGTGGCAGTTCAACACCGGGGCCGCCCGGATCCACAGCGACTGGACCGAGCCGTTCTACGCCGTCCACCGCGCGGCCGACGGCGAGGTCCAGGGCCTGGTGGCGTACAAGTCCGACGAGACCTGGAACGGCAAGCAGCCGGACCAGACCGCCAGCGTGCTCAGGCTCACCGCCACCACCGTGGCGGCGGAGCGCGCCCTGTGGCACTACCTGTGTTCGATCGACTGGATCACCAAGGTCAAGAGCGGCTACCGCGGCCCCGACGACCTGCTGCCCCACTACCTCCCCGATCCGCGCGCCGCCCGGATCACCGGGCACGCGGACTGGCTGTGGGTGCGGATCCTGGACGTCGTACGGGCCCTTCAGGCGCGGACGTACGACGGGACGGGCACGCTGGTCCTGGAGGTCGTGGACCGCGCCGGTCTGGCCGGGGGGCGGTTCCGGCTCCAGGCCTCGCCGGAGGGGGCTTCCTGCGCGCCCACCGCGGAGAGCGCCGATCTCACGCTGGACATCGCCGAGTTGGCCTCGGTCTGGCTCGGTGGTGAGTCCGTGCTGCGGCTCGCGGCGCTCGGGCGGGTCCGGGAAGAACGTGAGGGCGCCGCCCGGAAGGCCGACGCCCTGTTCCGCTCGTCCGGGCGTCCTTGGTGCCCGGACATCTTCTGATCGCTCCCCTCTCCCGGTGGCCTTCGACTGTGCATCCGTAGCGAGCTGTTCAGTTGTGGCTGTACTGGCGGTGTTCAGTTGTGGCTGTGCGATGTCGTGTTCAGTTGTGACTGTGCGCTTCGCCGGCCGTCCCCTGCCCGGGCTCCCGGCTCCCCTCCGGAAGGGAGCCCGATCGGCCAACCACTGGGAAGCTTGACCATGTCATGCAAGTTGGCAGCCAACTTCACCTTACTTATGTCCGTTGGGAAGCGACTCATAACCAGCTGCCGATGAACTGCCGTAAGTTGGCGGGAAGTTGTAGTGTTTGTCCGTGGACCTGGAGCACGCCTCCGCCAGTGAACGGACGAGGTCACACCGGCCCCACCCGTCCCACGGCGACATCGCCGACGCGCTGCGCAGCCGGATCAGGGCCGGTGTGCTGCGGCCGGGCCAGCGCATGCCCACGCAGGCGGAGCTGGCCGTCGAGTTCGGCGTGGAGCGTGCGGCCGTGCGCCAGGCGCTGCGCATCCTGCAGTCGGAGCACCTGCTCACCAACGTGTCCAAGGGCAGCCCGGCCACCGTGGCTGCGGTGCCGGGACCGGTCCGGCTGCCGGCCGGACCGGCCGCGCCGCCGCAGCCCACCATGGTCGGCCTCGCACCCCGGATAGCGGAGGCCTTCGCCGCCCCCCACGTGCGGATAGACGCGCTGTGCCTGACCTCGGTCTCGCTCACCCTGGCCGTCGGCGAGCCGCTGCGGCAGATCCACGCGGGACGACTGAAACCGGCCAAGATCGACGTCCGGGTGCTGCTGCCCAGCCGCGACATCGACCTCGCCTTCCCGGCCCCGGTGGACGGCGACGACCACGGTCTGCTGCACCGGCGCTGGCTGGCCCAGCGCAACGCCCAGGGCATGGTGCTGCGGCAGAACCTGCTGGCCCTGCGCACCACGCACGACATCGACGTCCAGGTCTCCTTCCGCGCCCTGCCGTTCACCCCGCCGGTGAAGCTGTACCTGCTCAACGGGGTGGAGGCGCTGTTCGCGTACTACACGCTCAAGCGGCGGGAGCGGGAGATCGAGCACGAGCATCTGGAGCTGTACGACGCCGACGGCACCCGCTCGATGCTGTTCGCCTTCGAGCGGCGTGCCGGGGAGCGCGACGCCGCGTTCGTGGAGCAGTCGCGGCGATGGTTCGACGCGCTGTGGGAGACGATCAGTTCGGAGCTCCTGCTCAGCTCCTGAACGCGTGCGGCTTCCTGGAAGGCTGCGGCTGCTTCCCGGACCGCCGCGGCTTCACAGCGCCGGGCCCGCGAGGAGCACGGCGAGCAGGACGGCACCGGCGAAGAGGGCCTTGTGGGACCTGGTCTCGATGCCGACGGAGACCAGCAGCAGGCCGACTGCGCCTGCGACACCGTACTTCCACTGGACGAGTTGCTCGACGAGGAGAGCGAGTGCGGGCATGGCGGTTCCCCCTTCCGAAGATTCGCCAACTTGGAAAAGTTCCCGGAAGTTGGCAACCAACTCCAACTAAGTTGTCCCCACTTGGTAGGAGTTCATAAACAACTTCTCGGCAACTCCCCAAAGATGGATCAGAGTTGTAGCGTTTGGTCGTGACTCAGGAGCATGTGGCAGTGAACGGCAGCAGGAGGCTCACGCCCCAGGAGATCGCCGACGCCCTGCGCGAGCGGATCCGCAGCGGCGAGCTGCAGCCCGGCGAGCGGCTGCCGACCCAGGCCGAGCTGGCCGGTGAGTTCGGCGTGGAGCGGGGTGCCGTACGCCAGGCGCTGCGGGTGCTCCAGCAGGACGGCCTGCTCGCCGACGTCACCAAGGGCAGCCCGCCGCGGGTCGCCGAGCCGCGGCTCACCCGGGGCGAGCCGCAGCCGACCATGGTGGCGCTCGCGCCCCGGCTGACCGAGGCGTTCGCGGCGCCGCACGTGCGCATCGACGCCGTCTGCCTGACCGCGCAGAGCCTGATCCCCGCGCTCGGCGAGCCGCTGCGCCTGGTCCACGAGGGCCGGCTGCGCCCGGAGCGGATCGACGCCCGCATCCTGCTGCCGTCCCGCGACATCAACCTCGCCTTCCCGGTCTCGGTCGACGCCGGCAGCGAGGAGGACGACGCCGTCCACCAGCGCTGGCTGGCCATGCGCAACGCCCAGGGCCAGGTGCTGCAGTACAACCTCCAGGCGCTGCGCGGCACCCACGACATCGACGTCCAGGTCACCTTCCGGGCGCTGCCCTTCACCCCGCCGGTGAAGCTGTACCTGCTCAACGGGGTGGAGGCGCTCTTCGCGCACTACATGATCACGCGGCGCGAGGAGCCCACCGACAGCGGCACGCTGGAGATGTACGACACCCTCGGCTCGGAGTCCCTGCTGTTCTCGTTCGAGCAGCGGGCCGGGCAGCGGGACGCGGCGTTCGTGGAGCAATCGCAGAAGTGGTTCGACGCCCTCTGGGAAACCATCACCACGGACCTGACACTCTCCTAGTGACTTCTGATGCGACGCAGACTGAGACGCAGACCGAAACGGCGCAGACCGAACAGACGGCGAACGAGATCGAGAAGCTACAGGTTCTGATCGAGAGTGCCCAGGTGGTCCTGTGGGACTTCGACGGACCGATCTGCCGTCTGTTCGCGCGGCACCGGGCGGAAGCCGTGGCGGCCGAGCTGGTGGACTGGCTGGCCGGGCGCGGGCTGCACAACCTGCTCAGCGACTCCGAGCGCGACTCGCTGGACCCGCATGTGGTGCTGCGCGCCGTGGACCGCCGGCACCCCGGCAGCGACCTCGTCACCGAGCTGGAGGAACGTCTCACCCAGGAGGAACTGCGGGCCGCCGGCTCCGCGCTGCCCACCCCCTACGCCGACCCCCTGATACGCACCTGGACCGCGGTCGGCTCCCGCCTGGCCATCACCACCAACAACTCCCCCCGAGTGGTCCGCGCCTATCTGCAGGGCCGCGGCCTCACCGGCTGCTTCGCCCCGCACATCTACGGCCGCACCACCGACCTGCACCTCCTCAAGCCCGACCCGCACTGCCTGAACCGGGCGCTGGCCGCGACCGGCTCCGCCCCCTCGGCGGCCCTGATGATCGGCGACTCGCCCTCCGACCTCGCCGCCGCGAACGACGCCGGCGTGCCGTTTCTCGGCTACGCGCGTAACGAACGGAAGGGGAAGCTTTTGCGGGAGGCCGGAGCCGGGTCCGTGGTCGCGTCGCTGGAGCCGCTGCTGCGCGTGCTGCGCCGCCGCCGGTGACAGCGGGCCGCGCGGCGTCCGGCACCCCGGCCCGCGACCGGTGCCGTACCCGCTTGCGGATCCAGGCCGTCAGCGACACCAGCAGTCCCGCGCCCCACAGCACGAGCTGACCGAGGTCGTCGATCTGCACGTCGAACCCGAGCACATGGATCGTCACGGCTTCCACCCCCGTCGCGCCCAGGCAACCGGTCAACCCCTCAAGTCGCCGCTGTTGACTGGTCAAGTTGACTGCTTGTGGCAGCATGCCCGGTCAACTAGATCCAGTAACAAGCCGGTTGACTTGACTGGTTGCCTGGCGGGTAGGGGTTTGCCGCCGGTCCACGGGCGGTACGTACCGCATGTGACGACGGTGGAGCGGAAGGACGAGCCCGGCGGGGCCGGCGGCCACGAGTTCCTCCGGATCGCGGAGGAACTGCGGGCCCGGATGGCCGACGGCTTCTACCCGGTGGACACCTACCTGCCGTCCCAGACCACGCTGGCGAAGGAGTTCGGGATCTCCCGGGACACCGTGCAGCGGGCCCTGCGGGCGCTGCGCGGCGAGGGCTGGATCCAGTCCCGGCAGGGCAAGGGCTCACGGGTGGTGCGCAACCAGCGCATCCAGTCCTCGACGCCCCGGGCGAGCCGGGGCCGGCGCCAGCTGACCCTCGGCCCCCTGATCGCCGAGGCCTTCGAACAGCCCGAAGTCACCATGGACATCTACACGTTGACCTCGGAGAGCCTGGACACCCACATCCACCTGCAGGCCGAGCGCATCCGCGCCGGGATCATCGCGCCCCGGCGGATCGCCCTGCGGCTCATCCTCCCGTCCGCGATCGACGCCCTGCCGTATCCGCGGGGAGTGGACAGGAGAGACGACGAGCGGCTGCGGGAGCGGCTGCGGGGCATCGCCGAGACCCACATCGCCTCCCTCGACAAGGTCCTCGGGGAACTGCACCGGGAGAAGCTCGTCCCGCAGGTGTCGTACGAGTTCCGCCATGCCCCCTTCGCCCCCACCTTCAAGCTGTACGTCATCAACCGCTCCGAGGTGCTGCACGGCCCCTACATACCGCTCGTCCGGCCGGTGATGCTCGACGTCCACGAAGAGGTCCGGGCGGTGGACGTCCTGGGCCTCGGCGCGACCCTCACCCACCACGTCCGCGACGGCCGTACCGACTCGCCGGGCTCCACCTTCGTGGACGGTATGACGGCGTGGTTCGAGGCCGTGTGGGAGCTGCTGACGGACGAGTCCGCCGCCGGGTAGGCGCGGCCCCGCCGTTCGAGGGACGGTCGAGCGCGGTGCTGTAGCATGCGCGCACCGTGTGAGCGACCGCTCCCGTTCGTACGTACGGGACGGCGAAACGTGCCGTCCCGAAAAGGATCCGACGCGGCCGAGCGCCGAACACACCCGTTGTGGCTACTCGACCACGGTTCCGCTCGTGCGGACAGACACCCGCGTTTACCGTTTGCCATACTTTCCAGCAGCGCGAGTATTTCGGAGCGGCCAGTGGGCGCACCTCCTGTTCCCCGCCTCTTGCGCGGGGAACGCGCCGAGCCCGGCGCAGTGCATGCGCTGTACGAAGGATTCGTGGACCTCGCCACGCGTCAGGGCGAGATGAGCAGCGGCCACCACAACGAGAACTACCGGATCGCGCTCCCGGTGCCGATGGCACAGCTCCTGGCCCGCGACGCCGGCACCGCGGTGACCGTGCGGATCCGGCGGGCGAAGGCGTTGCCGGTGGTGATCAGGACCTGGCAGAACGAGGCGGAGATCCTCCGGGCGGTCAGGAGCGTCCTGCCGGGTGTGCCGGAGTGCCTCGTGGAGGGGGACGGATTCGCCATCCACAGCTATGTGGAAGGCGTGCCGCTCTCCAGCGTCTGCGGCAACGGCAAGCCCGTCGACGCGCTGCTGATCAAGGCCCTCGCCGGGCTGCTCGCCCAGATGGCCCAGGTGCGCCGGGGCGCGCTGCCACCGCTGCCGGCCGGCTGGCCCAGCAACGACCAGGACAGCCAGGGCTTCCTGCAGACGCTCGCGCGCCTGGCCGACCAGCAGATCCGCCGGCCCAACTGGCGGGCGTTCGGCGGTCTGTTCGCGGCGCTGGGCATTCCGGAGGACGCCCTCGTCCGGTTGGCCGAGCGGGTGCCGCCGATGGCGCGCCGGCCGTACAGCCTGCTCCACGCCGACCTGCACCGCGACAACCTGATCATGACGTACGCCGGGGAACCCCCGCTGATCTGCGTCGACTGGGAACTGGCGACGTACGGCGACCCGCTGCACGACCTGGCGACCCATCTGGTGCGCATGCGCTACCCGAGGCATCAGTGGTCGGAGGTGATCGACGCCTGGGCCGAGGCCATGCAGCGGATCCGCCCGGGGGCGGTCAACGGGCTGGCCAAGGACCTGCGCCACTACATCGCCTTCGAGCAGGCGCAGTCGGTGTACCCGGACGTCATGCGCGCCGCGATCTCCCTGGACGAGACGTTCGACCAGAAGGGCCTGGACCACGCCACCGGGAGGGTGCGCCGCGCCCTGGAGGCGGCCCAGGCCCCGCTGAACCTGCGCAGTCTGCCCAGCGAGGCGGAGATCGAGCGGGTGCTGTTCCGCTGGCGCATTTCACGCGGCAAGGCGCGCAAGGGCCTCTTCTCCACCTTTGTCTCCCCCTCCTGGAACCCGGACCGGAGGGTGCCCGAACACCGGGATTTCCCCTACTCAGCGGTGCACGCGGCGCTGCACGCGGAAGGTGCCGCACCGGCCGACCGGGTGTTCAAGGGAACGGCCCACCTGAATTCCGTGGTGCGGGTCCCGGGTATCGGATTCCCGGTCGTGGTGCGGCGGAAAGTGGCGAAGGTCTGCCGGCGCGAACGCAGCTTTCTCAGCGAGCACGCGGTGCTGCGGGCCATCGAGGATTCGGGGGTTCGGGTGGCGGCACCGAGGATTCTCGCCCTGGGCGAGAGCTATCCCGGGAAGTTCCGCAAGGACAGCTTCGCCATCCACACCTACGAGGGTCCGCTCGACACCGAGCGGCCGCCCGACCATCCGGTGCACGGGCTGCTCCCGCACGAGGCGGACCGGCTCGTCGACCAGCTGTGCGCGCTGAAGGACGTGGACTACACGAAGCTCGACCCCGCGGCCGGCGAGCGGGACTTCCGTTTCTACGGCTGGCTGGCGGACCAGCTCGTGGCCCTGGTCAGGGGGCTGCCCAAGGAGTCCCAGCACCTGGCCCGGCTCCTCGGCCTGCCCGAGGCCGACCGGCTCCGGCAGATACTGGCCCGGCACGACGTGAGCCACCGCCGGCCGGCGCTGCTGCACGGCGACCTGAATCCGTGGAACCTCGTACGCCGCGACGACGACCTGGCGCTGACGCTCATCGACTGGGAGCTGGCGGCCGTCGGGGATCCCCTGTACGACCTGGTCAGACACATGCACCTGACGCCGACCCGGCCGGAGATCCGGGACCGGATGTTCCGCCGCTGGGAGTCCCTGATGCCCGTGGAGCACACCCGTGCCTGGCAGCAGGACTGGCGGGTCTACCGGTGGATCGAGATCGTCCGCTCGGCCTACGTGGACCTCGACCGGCTGGTCACCGGCGCCAGTCTGGACGCGCCCAACGTCCGCCGCGCCGTGGACTCCTACGCCATGACCCTGGTGGCGGCCAAGGGCTCACTGGGCCTGCCGGCCCGCCCGACGGCGAATCCCTATCTTGCCCGTGCCCTGGCATAGGGGGACCATGACGGGACCGGAATCCGGTTCGACGGCAGGGCCTAGAGGCATATGACGCCGGTCGGGCGCGGGCGGGTGGCGCGGAGGGGGCGTGCATGTCCGAACGGTCGAACGGTGCGGTGCAGGACGGCCTGGGGCCCCGGCTGAGACGCTTTCAGGAACGGTTCGAGTCGCTGATCACCCGTGTCCTGCTGCTCGGGATCTTCGCCACCGGTCTGACCGCCCAGTTCGTGAAGCCGGTCGGCGACGCGCTGGAGGGCAAGGCCTTCCTGGGCGGTGCCCTGCTCAGCCTGGTCGGCTATGTGCTCTACGACCAGGTGAAGGAGCTGAGCGCGGCGGTCCGGGTGCCGAGCCGGGCGCTGGTGAACTCCAGTCAGCTCGGAAGCTTCGTCAGCGAGGCCTTCGAGGCCCGGAAGGTGGAGATCAGCTTCCTCGGCTACACGGGCGAGACGCTGTTCAACGAGCTCTACCACCGCCTGGAGGGCCTGCTCTACAACCCCGGGCCCATCCGCCGGGTGTCGATCCGCATGCTGGTCCCGGACTTCGGCCGGCAGATGACGGTGCCCTCCAAGGTGGGGGACGACGACGCGCCCGTGGACGACCCCGACTTCCGCAAGCGCATGGAGGAGCGCTGCCGTGAGTACGACGGCATCCTGTCGGAGCTCGCGGAACGGGTCACCGCCGAGGGCCGGGTGGTCGTGGAGTGCGAGTACCGGTTCTATCCGGGCATCCCGCGGGACAAGATCTGCATCTTCAACCGGCAGCAGGTGCTGCACGGGCTGTACGACCTCTCCGCGCGGATGCGGCTGCACCAGATGGGCGACGAGTACTACGACCCGAAGGGGTACCGGACCGATCTGAACGTGTGGTCGCGGAAGGGCTCGGCCGCCGCCGAGGCGGCCGTCTCGACGTGGATCAAGCACTTCGACTGCCTGTGGGCGCTGGCCGGACGGCCCAGCTGGCGCCGGGGAGCGGCAGCCTGAGTCCACGCGCGCGCATTCCGCCGTACGCGGTCCGGCGTCCGCCGGGCGTCGGCGGGGTGCGTAGGCTCGGCGGTATGGGTGAGGAGATCGGCCTGCGGGAGCGCAAGAAGCGGCGGATGTACCAGGAGGTGTCGGACATCGCCGTACGGCTGTTCCTGGAGCGGGGCTTCGACGCGGTATCCGTGGCCGAGGTCGCGGCGGCGGCCGGGATCTCCAAGCCGACGCTCTTCCGGTACTTCCCGGCGAAGGAGGACCTGGTCCTGCACCGGATCGCGGACCACGAGACGGAGGCGGCGCGGGTGGTGGCGGGGGCGGCCGACCCGGTGGACGCGCTGCGCCGGCACTTCCTCGCCGGTCTGGAGCGGCGCGATCCGGTCACCGGGCTGAACGACCACCCCCAGGTGCTCGCCTTCCACACCCTGCTCTACGGCACCCCGGCCCTGGTGGCGCGGGCGCACTCCCATCTGGAGCGGTCGGAGGCGGCGCTCGCCGAGGCGCTCGGCGGCGGGCTGGACGCGCGGCTGGCCGCCGGGCAGATCATCGCCGTGCAGCGCATCCTCGCCCAGGAGAACTGGCGGCGGGTCGCGGCGGGGGAGCGGATCGAGGAGGTGGCACCGGACGCCGTACGGGCGGCCGAGCGGGCGTTCCGGCGGCTGGGGGAGGGGCTGCCGGAGCTGAGGCGCATTGCATGAGACTCGGTTAAAAATGTAACTCGGTAACGTTATGGCGCTACGCTGCTTGTCATGACGTCACCCGACCCCACCCTCACGGACTCCCTGCACACCGAGCGCGCCCACCACGACACCTGCCGTGCCGCCCTCGCCGCGATGGTCGAGGGCGCCGCCGAACAGGTCGTCATCGGCGAGGACGTCTCCGCCTCCGGAGCCGACGCCGAAGTCCTCGGCTACCGGCTGCGCAGCCAGGCCAAGGCGCTGCGCGAACTGCCGCCCGGCCCGCTGTTCTTCGGCCGTCTGGACTTCGCTGCCACCGACCCCGAGCACGGCGGGCAGCACTACCACGTGGGCCGGCTCCGCATCACCGAGGACCCGGCCGCCCCGCCCCTCGTGGTCGACTGGCGGGCCCCGGTCTCCCGCGCCTTCTACCAGGCGAGCGCCCGCGACCCCCGGGGCGTCGAGGTACGGCGCCGGTTCGGCTGGGCGCCCGGCAGCCGGGGCGACTCCGCCGACCTCACCGGCCTGGAGGACGAGCACCTCGGCCGGGGCGAGTCCCGGACCAGCGACATCCTCGCCCGCGAGATCGAGCGGCCCCGCGTCGGACCCATGCGGGACATCGCCGCCACCATCCAGCCCGACCAGGACGACCTCGTCCGCGCCGCCCTCACCGACTCGGTGTGCGTCCAGGGCGCGCCCGGCACCGGCAAGACGGCGGTGGGCCTGCACCGCGCCGCCTACCTCCTGTACACCCACCCCAGGCGGCTCCAGCGCGCCGGACTGCTGATCCTCGGCCCCAACCGCACCTTCCTGTCGTACATCGCCGAGGTGCTGCCCTCGCTCGGCGAGACCGGCGTACGGCAGTCGACCCTGCTGGAGGAGATCGCCCGGCACCCGGTCACCGGCACCGACCCGGCGGACACGGCGGCGCTCAAGCACGACCCCCGCATGGCCGAGGTGCTGCGCCGGGCGCTGTACGGCAGGGTCACCACCGACGGCGTGACCGACCTCGCCGTGAAGGACGGCTCCAGCCGGTGGCGGGTGCCCGCCGGGGAACTGGCCGGGATCGTCGAGGCGGTGCGCGCCGAGGAGCCGCCGTACGCCATCGGCCGCGAGCGGGTGCGCACCCGGGTGGTGCGGCGGCTGCGCGAGCGGGCCGAACGGCGCGCCGGGGTGCTGCCCGCCTCCTGGGTGCGCCGCATGGAACGGGCCCGCCCGCTCACCGAGCACCTCGACCTGGTCTGGCCCAGGGTCCGCCCCGAGGAGGTGCTGGCCGAACTCCTCGCCGATCCTGGGGAGTTGTCCCGGTCGGCGGACGGCCTGCTGGACCCGGACGAGCAGGCGGCACTGCTGTGGCGCCGCCCGCCGCGCTCGTACAAGTCGGCCCGCTGGTCGGCCGCCGACCTGGTCCTGCTGGACGAACTGGCCGGCCTGATCGAACACCCCGAGGGCTACGGCCACCTCGTGGTCGACGAGGCCCAGGACCTGTCTCCCATGGAGTGCCGGGCCATCGCCCGCCGCGCGGCCTTCGGCTCGCTCACCGTCCTCGGCGACCTCGCCCAGGGCACCACCCCGTGGGCCGCCCGCGACTGGTCCGTCCAGCTGCGCCACCTGGGCCGCCCCGGCGCCGCCGTGGTCCCGCTGACCACCGGGTTCCGGGTCCCGGCGGCCGTCGTGACGCTGGCCAACCGCCTGCTGCCCCGCCTGGACGTCCCGGTGCCCGCGGCCCGCTCCCTGCGCGCGGACGGCGAGTTGCGGATGCGCCCGACCGACGACGTGCCGGGCACGACCGTGACCGCGGTGCGCGAGGCGCTGGCCCACGAGGGCTCGGTGGGCGTCGTGGCGGCCGACGCGGACGTGGCCGCCGTACGGCAGGCCCTCACCGCGGCCGGCCTCGACCCGGCCGGCCCGGACGCGCTCGGCGCCCGCCTGACACTCGTCCCGGCGACCCTGGCCAAGGGCCTGGAGTACGACCATGTGATCGCCGTGGAACCGGCGGCGGTGGCCGAGGCGGAGGAGCGGGGCGCACACCGGCTGTACATGGTCCTCACCCGGGCCGTCTCCCGCCTGGACGTGGTCCACGCCCGGCCGCTCCCGTTCTGACGGGGGCTCGCCGGCCTCCTGGGCCGCGAGCCCGGCGGCGCCGGACCGTGGAGGGGGAAGCGTCGGCTTGGGCCGGTGGAGGGAGACCGAGGATTGACCGGCCCGCGGCGGCCGCCGGATGATCGGCAGGTCGATGTCCCGCGGGCCGACGAACGGAGGAGACCCGTGCCGGATCCCCAGGCCGCCGCGGTCGCGTTCCTGCGCGAGCGGGGTGCCGCCCGTCTCGCGCATCCGGGCGGCACCCTCCTCGCGCACCTCCAGCGCGTCGAACGGCAGTTGGCGGAGTGGGGCGCGCGCCCGGCCCTCCGGCTCGCGGGCCTGTGCCACGCCTGCTACGGCACCGACGGCTTTCCCGGTGCCCTGCTGCCGCCCGATCGCCGCGCCGAACTGGCGGCCGTCATCGGTACCGAGGCCGAGGCGCTGGTGTACCTGTACGGCTCATGCGACCGCGAGGCCACCTATCCGGCGCTCGCCGAGGCCGACGGGGTCTTCCAGGACCGGTTCACCGGCCGCGCGCACGTCCCGGAGGCCGGCCCGCGCCGGGACTTCGCCGAACTGACCGCCGCCAACGAACTCGACCTGGCCCGCCTGGACCCCGCCTTCCGCGGCCGGTGGGGTCCGGCCCTCCTCGGCCTCTTCACCCGCGTCCGCCCCCTGCTGAGCCCACCGGCCTGGTCGGCGTGCGAGACGGTGCTCACCGCCACTCCCTAGAAGCGCGGGGCGGTGCGGATGCGCGGGTCACGCGCCGACATAGGCCGCCAGATGCTCGCCGGTGAGGGTCGAGCGCGCAGCGACCAGCTCCGACGGGGTGCCCTCGAAGACCACGCGGCCGCCGTCGTGGCCGGCGCCGGGGCCCAGGTCGATGATCCAGTCGGCGTGGGCCATGACGGCCTGGTGGTGTTCGACGACGATGACCGACTTGCCGGAGTCGACCAGGCGGTCCAGGAGGGCGAGGAGCTGTTCGACGTCGGCCAGGTGGAGGCCGGTCGTCGGCTCGTCCAGGACGTAGATCCCGCCCTTGTCGGCCATGTGCGTGGCCAGCTTCAGGCGCTGGCGTTCCCCGCCGGAGAGCGTGGTGAGCGGCTGGCCCAGGGTGAGGTAGCCGAGGCCGACGTCCGACATCCGCTCGAGGATCCTGTGGGCGGCCGGGGTGCGCGCCTCGCCCGCGGCGAAGAACTCCTCCGCCTCGGTCACCGACATCGCCAGCACCTCCGCGATGTCCCGGCCGCCGAACGTGTACTCCAGCACCGAGGCCTGGAAGCGTTTGCCCTCGCACTCCTCGCAGGTCGTGGCGACACCGGCCATCATCGCCAGGTCGGTGTAGACGACACCGGCGCCGTTGCAGGTGGGGCAGGCGCCCTCGGAGTTGGCGCTGAACAGCGCCGGCTTCACACCGTTGGCCTTGGCGAACGCCTTGCGGATCGGCTCCAGCAGCCCGGTGTAGGTCGCCGGGTTGCTGCGCCGCGAGCCGCGGATCGGGGTCTGGTCGATCGACACGACGTCCGCGCCCGCCGGCATCGAGCCGTGCACCAGCGAGCTCTTTCCCGAGCCCGCGACACCGGTGACCACACAGAGCACGCCCAGCGGGACGTCCACGTCGACGCTCTGCAGGTTGTGCGTCGTCGCGCCCCTGATCTCCAGGGATCCGGTGGGCTTGCGCACGCTGTCCTTGACGCGGGCCCGGTCGTCCAGATGCCGGCCGGTGAGGGTGCCGCTGGCCCGCAGCCCCGCCACGGTGCCCTCGAAACAGACGGTGCCGCCGGCCGCACCGGCGCCGGGACCGAGGTCGACGACATGGTCGGCGATCGCGATCGCCTCCGGCTTGTGCTCCACGACCAGCACGGTGTTGCCCTTGTCCCGCAGGCGCAGCAGCAGTTCGTTCATCCGCTGGATGTCGTGCGGGTGCAGGCCGATGGTCGGCTCGTCGAAGACGTACGTCACGTCGGTGAGCGACGAGCCGAGGTGGCGGATCATCTTCACGCGCTGGGCCTCACCGCCCGACAGCGTGCCGGCCGGCCGGTCGAGCGAGAGGTAGCCGAGGCCGATCTCCACGAACGAGTCCAGGGTGTGCCGCAGGGAGGCCAGCAGCGGCGCCACCGCCGGCCGGTCCAGCCCCCGTACCCACTCCGCCAGGTCGCTGATCTGCATCGCGCACGCGTCGGCGATGCTGACGCCCTCGATCTTCGAGGACCGGGCCGCCGCGGTGAGCCGGGTGCCCTCGCACTCGGGGCAGACGGTGAAGGTGACCGCACGGTCCACGAAGGCCCGGATGTGCGGCTGCATGCCCTCCTTGTCCTTGGCGAGCATCGACTTCTGGATCCGCGGGACCAGACCCTCGTAGGTCATGTTGATGCCCGCGATCTTCATCCGGGTCGGCGCCTTGTACAGGAAGTCCTGCAGCTCCCGCTTGGTGAACCTGCGGATCGGCTTGTCCGGGTCGTACAGGCCGGACTCGGTGTAGAGGCGGTAGTTCCAGCCGCCCGTCTTGTAGCCGGGGACCGTCAGCGCGCCCTCGTTGAGGGACAGGGAGTCGTCGAAGAGCTGGGTGAGGTCGAGGTCGGTGACCGTGCCCCGGCCCTCGCAGCGCGGGCACATGCCGCCGGTGATGCTGAAGCTGCGCCGCTCCTTCACCTGCTGCCCGCCGCGCTCCACGGTGACCGCGCCGGCCCCGCTGATGGAGGCGACGTTGAAGGAGTACGCCTTGGGCGAGCCGATGTGCGGCTCGCCGAGCCGGCTGAACAGGATGCGCAGCATCGCGTTGGCGTCGGTGGCGGTGCCGACGGTGGAGCGGGGGTCGGCGCCCATCCGCTGCTGGTCCACGATGATCGCGGTGGTGAGCCCGTCGAGGACGTCGACCTCGGGGCGCGCGAGCGTCGGCATGAAGCCCTGCACGAACGCGCTGTACGTCTCGTTGATCAGCCGCTGCGACTCCGCGGCGATCGTGTCGAACACCAGCGAGCTCTTGCCGGAGCCGGACACGCCGGTGAACACGGTCAGCCGGCGCTTGGGGAGCTCCACGCTGACGTCCTTGAGGTTGTTCTCCCGGGCGCCGTGCACACGGATCAGGTCGTGGCTGTCGGCTGCGTGCGGTGCGGTGGCGTCGTCCATGGCGGTCACGGTAGCGGGGCGGGGCCGCCCGCGGCTTCTCCGATCCTGACGACCTCGGCGAGCCGGGTGTCACACCCACAGGCCCGGCGGTGTCTTCATGGCGAACCGGCCGGAACCGGTCGGTACCCGAGGAGGACACCATGACACTGCGCGTTCCGAAGGCAGAACTGCCCGCCGAGCTGAGGGAGGCCCTGCTGAAGCAGCTCGGTGCCGTGCCCGAGCCCGACGAGGTGCTGTGGAACCACCCGGAACTCGCCATGGCCAGCCGGGAGTTCGCCATGAAGGTCGGCGCGTGCGACGCGGTCGACGAGGACCTCAAGACCTTCGCGCACATGGCCGTGGCGGCACAGGTCGGCTGCAGCTGGTGCCTGGACATCAACTACTTCCTCGCGCTGAACCAGAACCTGGACCTGACCAAGGCGAGCCAGGTGCCGCGCTGGCGGGAGGCGGAGGTGTTCACGCCGCTGGAGCGGGACGTGCTGGAGTACGCCGAGGCCATGACGAATGCCCCGACGACCGTCACCGACGAGCTGTCGGCACGGTTGCTCGACCGGCTCGGCCCGGCGGCGCTGGTCGAACTCACCGTGGTCATCGGCTTCGCCAACTTCGCGAGCCGCTGCAACACGGCCCAGGGGATCACCTCGCAGGGCTACTCCGCGTCCTGCGAGATCCCCCTGGCCACGCCTGCGGAGCAGCCGGCTTCATGACCGAGGATCCCTTCGTCGCCCACCGCAGCCTGCTCTTCACGGTCGCCTACGAGATGCTCGGCTCGGCGGCCGACGCCGAGGACGTGCTGCAGGAGTCCTGGCTGCGGTGGGCCGGCGTCGAGCGGGCCGCCGTGCGCGACGCCCGGGCGTATCTGGTGCGGATCGTCACCCGGCAGGCGCTCAACCGGCTGCGCGCCCTGTCCCGCCGCCGCGAGGAGTACGTCGGGGAATGGCTGCCGGAACCGCTGCTGACCAGCCCCGATGTCGCCGAGGACGTCGAACTCGCGGAGAGCGTGTCGATGGCGATGCTGACGGTCCTGGAGACCCTCGGACCGACCGAGCGCGTGGTGTTCGTGCTCCGCGAGGTCTTCGAGTTGCCGTACGGGGAGATCGGCGAGGCGGTCGGGAAGACGGCGGCGACGGTGCGGCAGATCGCGCGGCGCGCCCGTGAGCACGTGGCGGCCCGGCGGCCGCGCGTGCGGGTGAGCCGCGCCGAGCAGCAGGCCGTGGTGGAACGCTTCCTGGCCGCACTGCGCACCGGGCAGCTGGCGGAGCTGCTGCGGCTCATGGCCCCGGACGTGGTCATGGTCACCGACGGGGGCGGGGTGGTGGCCGCCGCCATGACGCCGTTCCACGGGGCCGCCGCGGTCGCGGAGGTGCTGGTGCGCGCGCACCGGCTGGTGGACACGCTGGAGGTGTCGGCGGTGTGGCTCAACGGCGCCCCGGCCGGCCGCATCGACATCGACGGCGAACCGAGCGCGCTGAGCCTGACGGTGGAGGACGGCCGGATCACCCGGATCCACGTGGTGCGCAACCCGCACAAGCTGACCCACCTGAACGAGCCGGCCGAACTCGTCCGGTAGGTTCCGGTTTGCCCCTCCCTCGTGGCGGACGGCGGCAGACTTTTGCAAGCGGGTGCTTGCAATTGTTAGCGAGGGTGGGGCAAGGTGGAGGCATGGCATCGCTGAACGTCGGCAATCTCGGTGAGTACCTGCGCGAGCAGCGGCGGAACGCACAGCTGTCGCTGCGGCAGCTCGCCGACGCCGCCGGCGTGTCCAATCCCTACCTGAGCCAGATCGAGCGCGGACTGCGCAAGCCCAGCGCGGAGGTGCTCCAGCAGGTCGCCAAGGCCCTGCGCATCTCCGCCGAGACGCTGTACGTCCGCGCCGGGATCCTCGACGCCGAGCGGGACCGGGATGAAGTGGAGACCAGGGCGGTCATCCTCGCCGATCCCTCGCTCAACGAGCGGCAGAAGCAGGTGCTGCTCCAGATCTACGAGTCGTTCCGGAAAGAGAACGGATTCGGGATCGGCGAGCCCGCGGGCGACGAGGACGGCGCACCGGGAGCGGACACCGGCGGCACCGCCGTGCCCGGCACCGGCACGGCCGGCGGACACGATGCCGATGCAGGCCCGCGGCGGACGGCCGGGTAACCGGACCAGGGCGCCGGCTCCCACCGCGGGACCACACCAACCTCAGCCGAACGCGAATCCGGGAGGACCAGATCACCATGGCCATCACCGACGACCTGCGCAAGACCCTCAGCGACCCGACCCCGCTCTACTTCGCCGCCGGCACCGCCGACCTCGCCCTCCAGCAGGCCAAGAAGGTGCCCGCCCTGGTCGAGCAGCTGCGCGCCGAGGCCCCGGCCCGGATCGAGAAGGTGCGCAACACCGACCCGAAGGCCGTGCAGGAGAAGGCCGCCGCTCGGGCCAAGGAGGCGCAGGAGACCCTCCAGACCAAGGTCAACGACATCCTCGGCACCCTCGACGTCGACCTGAAGAAGCTCGGCGAGCAGGCCCAGGACCTCGCCCTGCGCGGGGTCGGCGTCGCCGCCGAGTACGCCGTCAAGGCCCGCGAGACCTACGAGAAGGTAGCCGAGCACGGCGAGCAGGCCGTGAAGAGCTGGCGCGGCGAGGCCGCCGAGGAGATCGAGGACCTCGCGATCGCCGTCGAGGGCAAGCCCGAGCCGGCCACGGCGGAGCCGACGCCGGCCGAGACCAAGGCGGAGCCCGCCGAGGAGAAGAAGCCGGCGGCGAAGAAGGCGCCGGCCGCGCGCAAGGCCACCACCGCGAAGAAGACGACGCCGCCGGCCAAGTGACCGGCAGCGGCGGGATCACGACGGAATGACAGCGGGCCGGGCACCTTGGGGGTGTCCGGCCCGTTGTACGGGTACGGTGGCTGTACGGACGACTCGACTCGGGTGGTGGGCATTGTGCTGATGACGGCAGTCGGCGGAGTGATGTGGCTGATCTTCACCGCCATGCTCGCGCTCGCCATCGTGGCGTTCGTGATGGCGGCGATCTTCCGCGAGGACGCGTACCGCGCCGCGGACAAGCAGAACAAGGGCTTCTGGCTGATCATCCTCGGCATCGCGGTGGCCGTGAACCTCTTCGTCCCCATGCTGTTCCTGCAGCTCGCGGGCCTGGTCGCCACGATCGTCTTCTTCGTGGACGTACGGCCCGCCCTGCAGCAGGTTTCCGGCGGGAAGGGTTTCCGCCGCCGCAGGGGAAGCAGCAGCGACGGCCCGTACGGCCCTTGGAACGGCGGCCGCTGAGGGCATCTCGCCGTAGGGCCACCTCTTGACTGCCGACTGCGGGCCGTCCGTGGCTTGTCGCGCAGTTCCCCGCGCCCCTGAGGTGGGTCCGCTGCAGCATGCCTAAGGGGCGCGGGGAACTGCGCGAACGGCCACAGCGAACCCGCACCCGGGCGACGGCGAGCAACCAACTACGGCGAGACTCCGAACATCACGCCGTCCGGTCCAGCAGCACGACGGCCACGTCGTCCGTCAGCTCTCCCCCATTGAGCTCCCGCACCTCACTGACCGCCGCCCGCAGCAACTCCTCCCCCCGCAACCCCTCGGAGAGCTGGCGGCGGATCATCGACACCATCCCGTCCTGCCCCAGCCGCTCCCCGTCCTCGCCGACCCGGCCCTCGATCAGGCCGTCGGTGTAGAGCATCAGGCTCCATTCGGAACCCAGCTCCACCTGCATCCGCGGCCAGCGGGCGCCCGGCAGCAGGCCGAGGGCGGGGCCGTTGTTGTCGTACGGCAGCAGCCGGGCCTGCCGGCCGGGGCGGGCGAGCAGTGGGGCCGGGTGACCGGCCAGGCACAGGCCCGCGCGGCGGCCGTCCGGCGCGATGTCCACCGTGCACAGGGTCGCGAAGATCTCCTCGTCGGCCCGCTCGTGCTCCAGCACCTGCTGCAGCGTGCCGAGCAGCTCGTCGCCGCACAGGCCCGCCAGCGTCAGCGCCCGCCAGGCGATGCGCAGCTCCACGCCGAGCGCGGCCTCGTCCGGGCCGTGGCCGCAGACGTCGCCGATCATGGCGTGCACGGTGCCGTCGGGGGTGCGGACGGCGTCGTAGAAGTCACCGCCGAGCAGCGCGCGGGAGCGGCCGGGGCGGTAGCGGGCGGCGAAGCGCAGCGAGGAGCCGTCCAGCAGCGGGGTGGGCAGCAGCCCGCGCTCCAGGCGCCGGTTCTCCTGTGCGCGCAGCCGGCCCTCGGCCAGCCGCCGCTCGGCTGTGTCGGAACGTTTCCGCTCCACCGCGTAGCGGATGGCGCGGCTGAGCAGCCGGCCGTCCAGCTCGTCCCGGAAGAGATAGTCCTGCGCGCCCACGCGCACGGCCTCGGCACCGCGCTCGGCGTCGCCGGAGGCGGTCAGCGCGAGCACGGCATGCCGGGGCGCGAGCCGGAGCACGTGCTTGAGCACGGCCAGCTCGTCGTCGCCGCCGGTGCCGCCCGGCGCCGGGAGCGCCAGGTCCAGCAGGATGCAGTGGACGTCGTCGGTGAGCAGCCGCTCGGCCTCGGTGAGGTTCCGGGCGGTACGGACGCGGATCGGCTTGCCGGCCGGGTCCAGCAGGTCGGGCACGATCGGCGAACCGGCCGGATCGTCCTCGATCAGCAGCAGGGTGAGCGGGGCGGCGTTCGCGCCGCCCGCGGTCGTGGCGTTGCGGTGCGCCTCTTCCATGAGGGGGCCGCCTTGCGACGCGGCCTGCGCCTGACCACTCTCCACGGCCGGGATCGCTCTCTGCCGCGGTACGGGTACGGGCATCGTCCTGGGTTCCTTCCCTCCCCCCGAGGGCATGGGCGGCGCCGAGGGTCTCGAAGCCACCGACGGGGACCATAGCGGGTGTTCCCGTGCCGATGGAATGGTGTGAGCCGCGTCGCCCCCGCGCAGGCCGCTGTCATATGCCGCGTTCCGTACGACAGTTGGACAGGGCGCCCTCGCGTCGGGAATGACGAAGCTCACGTCCGGCCCGGGTTTGGGCGGGGGTTGGTGGTGGGGTGGGTCACGTGGCGTGGGTCACGAGGGTCCGCCGCACCGCCCCCGTGGCCCCGCCGGATGCCTACGCGTCCGGTCGTACGACCCCCAGGATCGGCATGGAGCCGGCGCCCGCGACCGTCACCGTCCGCCCCGGGCGCGGGGCCTGGATGATCGCGCCGTCGCCGACGTAGATGGCGACATGGCTGGCGTCGTCGAAGTAGATGATGAGGTCACCGGGGCGCATGTCCTTGATGTCGACGTGCTTCAGCTGCTTCCACTGCTCCTGCGAGGTGCGCGGGATGGGGTGGCCGGCCGCCGCCCAGGCCTGGGAGGTCAGGCCGGAGCAGTCGTAGGACTTCGGGCCCTCGGCGCCCCACACATAGGGCTTGCCGAGCTGGGCGGTGGCGAACGCGACCGCCTTCTCGCCCTGCGCGGAGGCCTTGCCGTGGATCCTCTGGAGGATGCCGGTGTCCAGCCAGTCCGTCTGCGCCTTCAGCGCGGCCTGGTCCTCCAGCCTGGCGAGCCGCTCCCGGTCCCGCTTCTCCAGCTCGGACTCCAGCTTCTGGGCGGCGGCGATCTGCTGCTCGATCTTCTTCTTGGCCCTGGCCTTGGCCTGGCGCTCGGCGTCCAGTTTCTTCCACTGCGCGGCGGCGTCGTCGGCGTACGCCTGCAACTGCTTCTGGGTGCTGGTCACTTCGCTCATCAGCGTCGTCGTCGCGCGCTGGCCCTGGAGCACCAGTCCGGCCCCGTCCAGCACCTGTCCGGGGTCGTCGCTGAGCAGGAACTGGGCGGTGGGCGGGATGCCGCCCGTGCGGTACTGCGCGCGGGCGGCCGCGCCCGCCTGGTCCTTGAGCCTCGTGAGCTTCTGCTGTCCCTCGTCGATCTTCTTGGCCAGGGCGACGATCTGGGCGGACTGCTGCTTCGTCTGCTCCTCGGCCGCGTTGTAGGCGTCGGTGGCGACGGCCGCGTCGTGGTACAGCCGGTCGAGCTGCTCGCGGACCTTCTCGAGGTCCTTGCTCGGCGGGGGAGTCGGGGACGTGCTCGGCGTGGGGGCCGGGGTCGTGCCCGGCGTGGGTGGCGGGGCGGCGAAGGCCGTGCCGGGCGCTGCCAGCACGGTCACCGCGCAGACCACGGTCACGGCGGCCGAGAGGATGCTGCGCTTGCCCCAGCCCATCACACGTGCCCCCAAAGCTGATTTACCGTCAGTAACTTACGGTGCCTGGGGGATGGTGTCACGTTGCACCACAAAACGACAGAGGCAGGTGACTCGGTGAGGTCTTCCCCCGTACCCGCCCCCGCATGACCATCTCCCCGCCGGTGTGACGAACGGTGCACGAGGATCGTTCCGTCTCACCGGCCCCGAACGGGTGCTGTCAGCTCCGGGGCGCCAACGCTCCCCACAACACGGTCACTTCACCCTGCCGCCAGCGCGCCGGGCCGTCCGTCACCGGCCAGTCGGCCGTCAGGTCCCGTACCGCGCGCAGCCAGCGCTGCCGGGCGCCGTAGGAGGCGTAGGGCGCGGCGGCGGCCCAGGCGCGGTCGAAGTCGCGCAGGAACGCGTGCACCGGCTCGCCGGGGACGTTCCGGTGGATCAGCGCCTTCGGCAGCCGCTCGGCGAGGTCGGAGGGCCGCTCCAGCGAGCCCAGCCGGGTGGCGAAGGTGACGGTCCGCGGCCCCTCCGGGCCGAGCGCCACCCACACGTGCCGCCGCCCGATCTCGTCGCACGTGCCCTCGACCAGCAGCCCGCCGCGCGAGCCGCCGCGGGCCGGGGCGAGCCGCGCGCACAGCCGCTCCCAGACGGCGGCGACATCGGACTCGCCGTACTGGCGCAGCACATTGGCGGCCCGGATGAGCATCGGCCGCCCGGGCACCGGCACCTCGAAGCCGCCGTGCCGGAAGTCCAGCCCCTCGCGCGCGTAGGCCCTCGCCGCCGCGACCCGCTCCGGTTCGATCTCGATGCCGACCACGCGCGCGTGGGGCGCGACCGTCCGCAGCCGGCCGAGCAGTTCGACGGCGGTCCAGGGGGCGGCGCCGTAGCCGAGGTCGATCGCCAGCGGGTCCCCGGCGCGCCGCAGCTCGACCCCGTGCGTCGCCGCGATCCAGCGGTCCATACGGCGCAGCCGGTTGGGGTTGGTGGTCCCGCGCGTCACGTTTCCCACGGGTCTGGACGTTGCGCGGGCATTCATGCCTACGAGGGTAAGGGCACCCGATGGTAATGATTGAGTAAAGCCCCATGATCGGGAAATGGCGCAGCCCCCTCCCGCTGTTGGACCTCCACGGAGGGCGAGGTCGGTCCTCCGTCCGGCATGCCCGCAGCAAGGAGAGGACCGCCAGGTGAGCCAGTACGTCAGCAGGCTCGGGCGACGCTCCCCGTCGGCCGCCGCACGGCTACGACTGCACCGCAGGCCCCGCCGCGTCGCCATGCTCTCCGTGCACACCTCCCCGCTCCACCAGCCCGGCACCGGCGACGCCGGCGGCATGAACGTCTACATCGTGGAGCTGGCCCAGCGGCTCGCCGCCATCAACATCGAGGTCGAGATCTTCACCCGGGCCACGGCGGGCGGCCTGCCGCCCACGGTCGAACTGGCCCCCGGCGTCCTCGTCCGGCACGTCGACGCCGGCCCCTACGAGGGCCTCGCCAAGGAGGACCTCCCGGCCCAGCTGTGCGCCTTCACGCACGGCGTGATGCAGGCCTGGGCCGGTCACCGCCCCGGCTACTACGACCTCGTCCACTCCCACTACTGGCTGTCCGGCCACGTCGGCTGGCTCGCCGCCCAGCGCTGGGGGGTCCCCCTGGTGCACGCCATGCACACCATGGCCAAGGTCAAGAACGCCAACCTGGCCGACGGCGACACCCCCGAGCCCGCCGCCCGCGTCATCGGCGAGACCCAGATCGTGGCCGCCGCCGACCGGCTCATCGCCAACACGACGGAGGAGGCCGACGAGCTGGTACGGCACTACGCCGCCGACCCCGCGAAGGTCGCCGTCGTCCACCCCGGCGTCAACCTCGGCCGCTTCCGTCCCGCCGACGGCCGCGCCGCCGCCCGCGCCCGCCTCGGCCTCCCGCAGGACGCCCTGATCCCGCTCTTCGCGGGCCGCATCCAGCCCCTGAAGGCCCCGGACGTGCTGCTGCGCGCGGTGGCGGTGCTGCTGGAGGAGCGCCCGGAGCTCCGCTCCCGCATCCTCGTGCCGGTCGTCGGCGGCCCGAGCGGCAGCGGGCTCGCCAAGCCGGAGGGGCTGCAGAAGCTGGCGGCGCGGCTGGGCATCGCGGACGTCGTACGGTTCCGCCCGCCGGTCGGCCAGGAGCAGCTCGCGGACTGGTTCCGGGCCGCGTCCGTGCTGGTCATGCCGTCCTACAGCGAGTCCTTCGGGCTGGTCGCCATAGAGGCGCAGGCGGCCGGCACGCCGGTGCTCGCGGCCTCCGTGGGCGGACTGCCGGTGGCCGTGCGCGACGGCGAGACCGGCTTCCTGGTTCACGGCCACCGTCCCGCCGACTACGCGCGCGTGCTGCGCCGGTTCGCCGACGAGCCCTCCCTCCCGGCGAGCATGGGGCAGGCCGCTGCCCGGCACGCACAGTGTTTCGGCTGGGACCGGGCGGCCGCCGAGACCGCGGACGTCTACACGGCCGCGACCCAGTCCCACCGCCGTCGCGTACGCTCCCACCATGGGTGAGGGTGCGAAGTCGGCCGGGCAGGTCCTGGAAGGTGTCCTGAAGGACGCCGAGCTGGAGTGGGAGAGCCCCGAGCCCGGAAACTACGTGGTCAAGCTCCCCGGCACCCGCAAGCTCTCCACGACGGTCTCCTTCCTCGTGGGCCGGCACTCCCTCTCCCTGAACGCCTTCGTCATCCGCCACCCCGACGAGAACGAGGCGGGCGTGCACCGCTGGCTCCTGGAGCGCAACCTCAAGCTGTACGGCGTGAGTTACGCCGTCGACCGCCTCGGCGACATCTACGTCACCGCCCGCCTGCCGCTCGCCTCCGTGACCCCTGACGAGATCGACCGCCTCCTCGGCCAGGTCCTGGAAGCGGCCGACGGCGCCTTCAACACCCTGCTGGAGCTGGGCTTCGCCTCCTCGATCCGCAAGGAGTACGCCTGGCGGGTGTCCCGCGGCGAATCCACGCGCAATCTGGACGCGTTCAGGCACCTGATCGAGCGCCCCGCCGACTGACTTGCTGTAGGACCCCTTCCCCCTCTGTCTGGGGAGTGGCATGCTCACCGCCGACGCGATTCTGAACAGCGTTCATATGGATGAATATGAAGGGCGGGTGGACATGAACGGCACGCACCTGACGAGAAGGACCCTGCTGGCCGGTGCCACGGCTGTGGCGCTCGGCGCGGCGGCGGGCCGGGCGGCAGCGGCCGAGCCGGCGGAAGTCCCCTCTCTCTGGCGGGAGTTCACCCGCACCCCCTTCACCCACCCGCAGATTCCGTACGTCGGCCGGGCGGGCTGCCGTACTCGCGGCCACGGGCGGGTCGTCGCCGACGTCACCGACTACGGCGCCGTACCCGACGGCACCACCGACTGCGCCCCAGCGATCAACCGTGCCCTCGCCGCCGCCGGACGGGCCGGCGGCGGCACGGTCACCGTCCCGCCCGGCACCTTCCGCATCGACGACGTGATCCGCATCGGCGACTCGGGCGTGGTCCTGCGCGGCGCCGGCAGCGGCCGTACGACGCTGTACGCGACGAAGAACCTCACCGAGCTGATCGGCGTGTACGGCTCCCGCTACGGCGGCGACAAGTCGGCGTGGTCCTGGGCGGGCGGTCTCATCTGGCTGGCGCCGAGCGCCCGTTGGGACTCCCTGGTGGCCGCGATCCGGTCCCGTGCCTGGCCGTTCGAGGGCTGGACCGGCAACAAGCGGGACGAGTGGGCGCCGCTGACGGCGGTGGAACCGGCCCGGCAGGGCTCGTGGACGGTCACCGTCGCCGATCCGGAAGGACTGCGTCCCGGCCGGCTCGTCCTCCTCCGCCTCGCCGACGACCCCGCGCACACCCTCCTCCAGCACATGGCCGGCGGCGGCCCGGGCCCGGCGGCGTACTCCTGGGACGACAAGACCAAGCTGCTGTCGTACGTCCCCTACGAGTGGCCGGTGCGCAGCACCCGCATCCGGGGCCGCCGGATCACCCTCGAACGCCCCCTCCCGCTCGACATCCGCCCCGAGTGGAACCCGCAACTGACCACACACGTACAGGAATTGACCGGATCGGGGGTCGAGGGACTGACCCTGGAGGCGGTCGAGACCCCGCAGTCCCCGCACCTGCTCGACAAGGGCTACAACGGCGTGGTCCTCCAATGCGCCTACGACTGCTGGGTGGACGACGTCACGGTGACGAACGTCGACAACGGCTTCGGCCTGGTCGCCGCCTCCGTCTGCACCCTGCGCCGCACCCGGGTGGCCGGGCGCGGCTCGCACCACCCCTACTTCTGCCGCGAGGGCTCCCACGACAACCTGATCGAGGACTTCACCATCGAACAGCGCACGGTCCCGGCCCCGCCGAACACCCAGCTCCACGGCATCAACGTCGAAGGACTCTCCTCGCACAACGTCTGGTCGCGCGGCCGGATGGAGATGGGCACCTTCGACAGCCACCGCGGCCTGCCCTTCGGGAACGTCCGCACGGACATCACGGTGAACAACAACGGCCGCCACGGCGGGGACGCCAACGCGGGCCCGCTGTTCGGCGCCCGCTTCACGCACTGGAACATCAGGGTCACCAACGGCCGCGCGGGCCTGATGAAGATCGACGGCCTGGCCCCGTACTCGGCGACCGCCGGCCTCAACACGGTGACCGAGTTCGACCAGACCGACGTCCCCGACTTCACCGGCGACCTGCACTCCCGACTGGAGCTGTACGGCACCGCCGGCGCCGTACGCCCGCGCAATCTGTACGACGCTCAGCGCGAGCTGCTGCGATAGCGCCCCGGGGTCACCCCGACCAGCCTCTTGAAGTGCCGGGTGAGATGGGCCTGGTCGTAGAACCCGGTGGCCGAGGCCACCTCGCCCGGCGCCAGCCCGTCCAGCAGCAGCCGCCGGGCCCGCCCGACCCGCCGCGACATCAGGTACTGGTGCGGGGCGATGCCGTACGCCCCGCTGAACGCCCGCACCAGATGGGCGGGATGGGCGTGCAGCAGGCGCCCGGCCTCCTCCAGCGAGACGCCGTCGGCCACCCGGGCGTCGAGCAGCTCCCGCAGCCGCCGGCCGAGGACCGGATCCGGGCGGGGCGCCGGGGCGTCGGTCCGCCGTCGCAGATGGTCCCGCAGCCGCTCCCCGACCAGGGTCAGCCTGCTCTCCGCCTCCAGTTCGTCGCCGGGCCGGGCGAGGGCGGCGTGCACCTGCCCGACGCGCCGCCGCAGCAGCGGATCCCGCAGGTCGGGCGTGTCGACGGCGCGCCCGATGAGCTCCTCGCCGAGCCGGCTGCTGTCGAGGTAGACGACCCGCTTGCGGAAGCCGTCCGGGGTGGCGGGGGCGCCGTTGTGCGGCACGTGCGGCGGGAGCAGGGTGACGGTGTCGTGCGGGGTGCCGTGCTCGTGCCGGTCGAGGTCGTACCGTACGGCCCCGTCGTCCACGATGAGCAGCGTCCAGGCGTCGTGGACGTGCATCGGGTAGGCGTACTCGGTGAAGTGGGCGTGGAAGACCTCCACGACACCCGGGACGCGCGGGCGCCAGGCGGAGACTTCGGGCGGGTCGGCGGCCACGCAAAGAACGTACAAGACGACGCCGTACGGCGGTCGGCAGTCTCATTCCATGAGCGCTGAACCCATCCGTTTCGACACGAAGATCGCCGTGCTGCTGCGCGAGGACCTGGAGCCCTGGCAGCGGCTCAACGTCACCGCGTTCCTGGTCAGCGGCCTGGGCGCGACGGTCCCCGAGGTGATCGGCGAGCCGTACGAGGACGCGGACGAGGTGCCCTACCTGCCCATGTTCCGCCAGCCGGTGCTGGTCTTCGAGGGCTCGAAGGAGACCCTGAAGGCGGCCCACGGCAGGGCACTGAGCCGCGCCCTGCCCCGTGCCGTCTTCACCTCGGACCTGTTCACCACGGGCAACGACCGCGACAACCGCGCGGCGGTGCGGGCCGTGCCGACCGCCGAGCTGGACCTGGTGGGACTGGCGGTGTACGGCCCGCGCAACGCCGTGGACAAGGTCCTCAAGGGCGCACGGATGCACCCCTGAGGTTGTGCACCCCTGAGGTGTGCGCCGCGCTGTGCGCTGCGGGGTGTGCCGCGGGTCAGCCGAACATGCCGGGCTGGTAGTCGCCGGCGGGCTGCTGGACGATGACGTTGACGCGGTTGTAGGCGTTGATCAGGGCGATCAGCGCCACGAGCGCGGCGAGCTGGTCCTCGTCGTAGTGCTTGGCGGCGTTCACCCAGACCTCGTCCGGTACGCCGCCGGCCGCGTCGGCGATCCGGGTGCCCTGCTCGGTCAGCTCCAGCGCGGCCCGCTCGGCCTCGCTGAACACCTTGGCCTCCCGCCAGGTCGCGACCAGGTGGAGCCGCTGCGCCGTCTCCCCGGCGGCGGTCGCGTCCTTGGTGTGCATGTCGGTGCACATCGCGCACCCGTTGATCTGACTGGCCCGGATCTTCACCAGCTCCTGCGTCGCGGCCGGCAGGGGGGAGTCCGTGACCACCTTCCCCGCCGCGTTGATGTGCTTGAAGAACCTGCCGGTCACAGGGTTGGCGAAGAGGTCGAGACGCGCGTCCATGGTGAGCTCCCGTGTGGTTTTCCGTCGGCTACACCTCTCTGACGGATCCGTCCGGAGAGATGTGACGCGGCTGAGTGTGACCTGGGTCACGGGAGTCCGGGCCGCGGATCCATCCGTGAACGGAATCTGCACACCGCGTACGCAACCGGGGGCCCGGCGGGTGCCCTTGGGGTGGAGTTGTCCCGGTCGGCGCGGCGCCGGCAAGAGCTGTGACCCGCCCGTGCGGCGCGGCATGTGGAGGAACTGGCCCCAACGCGTGACCGTACCCGCACGGATGCGTCATCCGGGTCTATCAACTGACCGGGTGCAGACCCCGGTTGACTGGATGCCCGGCACGCTCCGTGGTTTGATCGCTCGCACCGCCGGGATCGCGCCAGGTGTCCTGAAAGGGATGGCGCACGCCTGCGGTCGCGGCCCACCATCTGTCCCCAGCGGGCCGCATCCCCTTGGACCTTGTGGACCATCCATGCGAAGGGCAGTTTCACCATGAACGCCGCTCACCAGATCCAGACCCTCGAGATCTCCGACGCCGAGCTCGACGCCGTCGCCGGTGGCCTGGCCCCCGAGGCCAGCCTCTCCGCCGACTCCACGACCCTGAGCAGCGCCGACGCGCTGTCCCAGCTCGGCGCCGTGCAGGGCGAGGTGCTGGGCGCCCTGGCCCAGCCCCACCAGATCGGCGTCAACCTCACCATCTGATCACCCCGATCGCCGTACCCAGCCCCCTGCCGGTGGAGAACTCCCGGGCGGGGGGCTCGGTCATGCGGCGCACAGGGCCATGTGCGCCGCCTGTTCGGGTGCTTGTGTGCACGTCAACGCTTCTCTCCCGCGGACCGACGGCATACCTGGTGGCGACCACACACCGACCGAAGGAGACGCTTATGCGTGCACCTGCCGTGCTGGCTGCCATCGCCCTTGCCGGAACCGTTCTGCTGGGTGGTGCGGCCCAGGCCCTCGCCGACGACAACGACGACATGGGCATGGGCAGCGTCATGGGCAACGCCGGAGCTGATTTCGGGAGCACCTCTCTGGCCAAGCCCGATGCCGGCAAGGACGCGTCCGGTCTCGGCCAGGGCCAGGGCGCGTCCGGTTTCGGCAAAGTCGGGTCCATCTTCGACCGGACCACCGGCTGACGGCTGGGCCGCGCCTGGCAATCCCTGCCCGGCACCGGGACGTTCTCGGTGCGGGGCGGGGATTTTGCGTGGGGGCAGGGGGGCAGGGGGCAGGGGGGTGTCGGGGGTTTCCCGTGGGGGAAGCGGGGTGGCGGGGTTTCCCGTGGGTGGCGGGCGGCGCGATCGCCTCGGCGGGGGCGATTTCCTCGGTGTGCCGGCGTGCTCGGCGTGCTTGGCGGCGTTCTCGGTGTCCTCGGTGTCTTCGGTGTTCTGTCCTCGGCGTGCTCGGGTGTCTCGGCGTGCTCGGGTGCTCGGCGTGCTCGGCTTTTTCGCGCCTCCTAGGCCTCCTCTTGCCTGCTGCGCCTCCTCGGCCTCCTCGCACATCCCTCGGCTCCTGGGCCTCCTGAGCCTCCTAGGCCTCCTCCGCCTCGTTCGCGGGATCCTGCGCCTCCTCGGCTTCCTCATGCCTCCTTCGCCTCGTGGGCCTCCTCGGCCTCCATAGGCTCCTCCGCATCCTCGGCGGCGTCCGGAGGCTCGGCGCCCCAGGCCCGCCCGATCCCCTCAGGCGGCCTGTTCGGACGCGCGCGGCCGTGCTTCCGTCGCAGGGGTCGCCGGGCTCTCCTCCGGCAGCCTTCGCATGAGCACGCCGTACCCCACCCCCGCGACCGTCCCCACCGCGGCGCACATGCCCCACAGCCACTGTGCGCCCAGCCGGTCGATGACGGCGCCGGACATCAGGGGTGCGACCAGCGCGGCGACGGACCAGGACAGCGTGTAGACGCCCTGGTAGCGGCCGCGTCCGTGGACCGGGGAGAGCCGGACGAC
Source organism: Streptomyces incarnatus (assembly GCF_001027185.1). Lineage (NCBI taxonomy): Bacteria > Bacillati > Actinomycetota > Actinomycetes > Kitasatosporales > Streptomycetaceae > Streptomyces > Streptomyces incarnatus. The sequence continues at coordinate 4,648,832 of NZ_CP011497.1, forward strand.
GAGTCCGGTCTGGGTCGGGGCGTTGACGATCTCGGCGAGGGTCCAGACGCACACGGTGACCATGAAGACGCCGACCGAGCCGGCGAAGGCGGTGAGCCCGAAGCCGTAGCCTGCGAGCAGGGAGGAGACGACCAGCAGGGTGCGCGGGTCGCGGTGCTCGATGAACCGGGTGACCGGGATCTGCAGGGCGACGATCAGGACGCCGTTGACGGCGATGGCGACGCCGTAGTCGGCGGGCGAGAACCCGGCCCGGCCCATGGCCACCGGCAGTCCCACGGACCCCTGCTGGAAGACGAGGGCGACCAGGAAGGACAGCCCGACGACGGCCATGTACCGCCCGTCCCGCAGCACGGTGCCGAGGCTGACGGCGCCGTCCTTCTCCTTCACGTGTGCCGTCGGCCGGGACTCGGGCAGCTTGAGGAAGACGACGAGCGCGCAGGCCAGGGTCATCCCGGCCTCGATGAGGAAGCCGGCGCGATAGCTGAACTCGGCGATGAACCCGGCGGCCGTGGAGGAGACGGCGAAGCCGAGGTTGATGGCCCAGTAGTTGAGGGAGAACGCGCGGACGCGGTCCTCGGGGCGGACGATGTCGGCCATCATCGCCTGGACCGCCGGCCGGGAGGCGTTGGAGGCCATGCCGACGAGGAAGGCGACGGCGGCGATGGCGACGGGGTCCGTCACGAAGCCGAGCAGGGCGACGGAGGCGGCCGTGGCGGACTGGGCGAGGAGCAGGGTCGGCCGCCTGCCGAGCCGGTCGGCCATCACCCCGCCCCCGAGCGAGGAGACGACCCCGCCCAGCCCGTGCAGCGAGGCGACGAGACCGGCGTACGAGGCGGAGTAGCCGCGGTCGAGGGTGAGGTAGAGGGCCATGAAGGTGGCCACGAACGCGCCGAGCCGGTTGACGAGGGTGCTGGTCCACAGCCACCAGAACGCACGGGGCAGCCCGGAGACGCTCTCCCGGGCGGCACGTCGAAGACGGGCGGCGGACATGACAAGACCCCCAGAATGGCTCATGCGGTAAGCGGCTCATGCGGTAAGCACAACTTACATAGGAGGTCTGCCGGCAGCCACTCGATTAACAGATCCCGTCAACGGTCCACCCACCGGTCGGCCGGGGCGATGCCCCGAACGCGTGGATTACGCTCTGACGCATGGCCGACGCACCGTACAAGCTGATCCTCCTCCGCCACGGCGAGAGCGAGTGGAACGCGAAGAACCTGTTCACCGGCTGGGTGGACGTCAACCTCAACGAGAAGGGCGAGAAGGAGGCAGTCCGCGGTGGCGAGCTCCTGAAGGACGCCGACCTTCTCCCCGACGTGGTCCACACGTCCCTCCAGAAGCGCGCGATCCGCACGGCCCAGCTGGCCCTCGAGGCCGCGGACCGCCACTGGATCCCCGTCCACCGCAGCTGGCGCCTGAACGAGCGCCACTACGGCGCCCTCCAGGGCAAGGACAAGGCGGCCACGCTGGCCGAGTTCGGCGAGGAGCAGTTCATGCTCTGGCGCCGCTCCTACGACACCCCGCCGCCGCCGCTCGCGGACGACTCCGAGTTCTCCCAGTTCGACGACCCGCGCTACGCCACGCTCCCGCCGGAGCTGCGGCCGAAGACGGAGTGCCTGAAGGACGTCGTCCACCGGATGCTTCCGTACTGGTTCGACGCGATCGTCCCCGACCTCCTGACCGGCCGCACGGTCCTGGTCGCGGCCCACGGCAACTCGCTGCGCGCCCTGGTCAAGCACCTGGACGGCATCTCCGACGCCGACATCGCGGGCCTGAACATCCCGACGGGCATCCCGCTCGTCTACGAACTCGACGCCGACTTCAAGCCGGTCACCCCCGGCGGCACGTACCTCGACCCCGAGGCGGCCGCAGCGGCGATCGAGGCGGTCAAGAACCAGGGCAAGAAGAAGTAACACCCCACGGAACAAGGCCCCTACCCGCGTTCCAGCCGCTGGTAGGGGCCTACGTGCTGGGCTGCCGCTTGATCACCGGAGGCCCGTCCGCCACCTTCCCCCACGGCAAGGTGATCGTTCGGCGGAGCAGGCGGGGCCGTATCTGACGACGGCGGTCAGCGCGTAAGGGGCGGCGGTGTTCAGTCGGGCGGAGAGCGCGGCTGTTGATGCCACGGCGAATCCGGGGCGACGGATCTTGACGGCGGTGTGGCGCCGCCACGCCCCGGGCGCACGAACCCGCCGCGGTGAGCGGCAAGCGGTGGTGGGACGGAGCGTGGCGTGGTGGGGGACCGTCTTCGACTGCGACAGAGTTCGGCCCGAACGGAAGGAACCCCCGTGCCCGTCATCCGCGTTCCCCTGCGGCCGGCCGCGCCGCGGCTCATGGCCGTGACCGTCGTGGTCCTGCTCGGACTTGTCGGCTGGTACCTGTTCTCGGGCCGAGGCGCAGGGCTGCTGCCCCAGGACAGCTGGGGGCCGTGGCGAGAGAGGCAGGTGCACGACTGGTGGGTGCGGGTGCGGGTCAACTCCTGGAGCGACGCCGCCGAAGCGGTCGGGTACTACGGCAAGGCGGACGACTTCACACTGAAGGCCTACGGCACCTAGGCCACCGCCACGGCCGTGATGGGGGGCTTCCCCCGGTTCACCCTGGCACCCGACGGCGAGCTCACCGTCGTCACAGATCAGCAGTAGCTGCCACGATCACGCCCCCGGCCTGCGCTTACCGCGCGGGTCGGGGGCGTGGTCATGTGGGAGGTGCTGTGACGCCGGAGTGCTCAGCCGCCGGCCGGTGCCTCGGTGGCCGCGCCACCAGTGTCCGTGCCGCCGGTGTTGGCGCCACCGGTGTCCGTGCCACCGGTGTCCGCGCCGCCGGTGTTCGCGCCACCGGTGTCCGCGCCTGCGGTGTTGGCGCCGCCGGTCTCAGCCCCGCCGGTGTTCGCGCCTCCGGTCCCCGGTGCGGTGGGGGCTGCGGTGCCGCCGCCACCGGTTTCCGTCGCGGTGGGCGCCCCGGTTTCCGTGGTGCCGCCGGTCGGTGCGCCGGTGGTCGGTGCGCCGGTGGTCGGTGCGCCGGTGGTCGGCGTGGGGGAGCCCGTGGTGGGGCTCGGCGACGGCGACGTGGTGCCCGTCGTGGGCGACGCCGACGTCGGCTTCGGAGAGGTCGTGGTCGGTGCCGGTGACGTCGTGGTCGGCTGCGGCAGCGACGGTACGACGATGACCTGTGGGGGATTCTTCGGGGTGGGAACCTGCACCAGGATGATCACGATGACGTCGCGGCCGTTGTGGTGCTCGTGCCGCTTCTTGACCTGGTAGCAGATGATTTTCTTCGGATTCTTGTGTGTGCGGTAGCACTTGATGACCTTGGCGGTGGGCGTGAGTGAGGGTGCCTTCGACGTCGCACCGGCGTCCGTCGTCGAAATGCCCCAGGCGCCTGCCGCCAGGCAGGAAGAGGCCGTCACCGCGACACAGATTTTCCTGAGGTTGTTGTCCATTTTCCCAACCCTGGTTGCGTTTCACACGGGACGTACACGAGGATCGCTGCCGGCCCGCGCGAGCTCCAGAGGCAGAACAACCCAGGCGGTGTGGGCAGAACTACCCCTCTTCGACGGGCTCCGCGGCCGCCACCCCCCGCTGCAGCGCGAGCCGCGTGAGATCGGCGCGGCGGCGGTAACCCGTCTTGCTGTACAGCCGGTCCAGATGGGAATGCACGGTGTGCTCGCTGATATTCAATTCAGCGGCGATTTCCCGGTCCGTGGCGCCGTTCGCGACAAGCCGCAGAATCTGCTGCTCCCGGTCGGTGATCCGGGGTGAATTCTTCTGCACATCGAGGTCGCCGAAAAAGTTGGTGGAGAAATAGCTGCGGCCGGAGGCGACGGTACGCAGCGCGGCCAGCAGTTCCTTCTCGCCCGCCCACTGACTCACATGGCCCCGGGCCCCGGCCTCGATGAGCAGCACGAGGTCGGTCTGTGTCGCGTCTGCCGACAGCACGAGCACCCGGCGGCCCTTCTCGTGCAGCCGGGCCACCTGATCGCAGATCTCCCGGACGGAGACGCGCAGATTGAGCAGGACCACGTCCCCCTCGCCGACCTCGTGCGGCACCACCGCGTTGCCGCCCGCCCCGAGCAGCCGCCGCAGCTCCGGCGCACTGTCGACGACGTGGATCAGGCCGTGCAGAAGGAGCGGGCAGTCGGAGACGACCGCCACATTCGTCGGTTCTCGGCTCATCCGGCTTCCCCCTGGTCGGGGGCCGGCCACGGGCGGGCCCCGGCTGGGCGACCCGGCGGCAGGCCACGGTCGTCCCAGCATCCCGGGCCGGGCCCGTCCCCGCCCGCCGGACTGACCCAACCGGAGGCCTCCGGAGGTACCCAACCAGGGGCCTCCGGAGGAGAGAACCATGTGAGTTCCCCTGGGTGTGGGAACCCGGAGGGTGGAGCAATCGATCCGGGGGCCGGACGGATACCGGTGGATCATGTATGCAGACGGCGCGCCGCGTCGGGGGTGCTGATCATGGCGCCCGAGCGGTCGCAGAAGCCCGCCGACGGCGGTGTGCCGCCGGAGGTGACGGCACGGCTGCGGGTGAGTGAGACGCTGGCCGCCGCCGCGTGGCAGGCCGACGACCCGAAGGCCGTACCGGGCGCCCTGTGCGGGGCGTGCGCACGGCTGCTGCCGGTCAGCGGTTCGTCGGTGTCGATCTCCGGCGGGAGGGACGTACGCGTCCTGTGGTGCGCCAGCGACCGGGTCGCCGCCCGGCTCGCCGAGCTGCAGTACACCGTGGGGGACGGGCCCTGCCAGACCGCTCTCGACGAGGGCGCCCCCGTCGTCGCGGCCGACCTCGCCGCGGGACGCGACGCCCGCCGCTGGCCGATCTTCGCGCACGAGGCCGTGGCCCTAGGCGTGCGCGCGGTCTTCTCGCTGCCGCTCGGCGTCAGCGATGCCGCGATCGGCACCCTCGACCTGTACAGCGAACGTGCCGGCGGACTGACCCAGCAGGACATGCGGACCGCGCTGTGGGTGCGGGACGCGGTCACCCACGCGCTGATGAGCCTCCAGGCGGCGGTGGGCCGCGACACCGCCGAGGCGGACACGGAGGGCGAGCCGCCGTCCTGGGTGGGGGCCTCCGAGGCCGACCACACCGAGGTCCACCGGGCGGTCGGCATGGTGATGGTGCAGCTGGACGCGGACTCCGGGCAGGCCCTGGCCCGGCTGCGGGCCCATGCGTACGCCCATGGCCGCACGATCAGCCAGGTGGCCCGCGAGGTCCTGGCCCGCAGGCTCCACTTCCACACGGAGCCGGAGGGCGGACGACGGCGCGGAACGATGGGCTTACGTCCATGGGAAGGGCCGGCGTGAAGCGGGTTCACACCGGCCCTACGACACCGGCACTACGACAGTGGCGCTCGACGTCGTCCGCCTTTCAGCCGCACTGGCTCAGCCGCACTGGCAGGGGGCGCCCGACTGGCACCCGCAGCCGCAGCCCGAGCCGCAGCCGCACGCACCGATCAGAGGGAGGCTCCTGGTCTCGGCGGGCTGGTCGGTCTCACGCTGCTGCGTGGGGTCGGAGGTGGTGCTGGGGGATTCGGCCATGGGTCCCTCCTAGACGCTGGGGCAGGGGTGCCCTCGGCTATTTCATGCCCGCTTCCCTGGGCGCATCAACGGCGCACGGAGGCGCCCACGCGCCGCCGCGCGCCTGCCGCCCGGCCCCGCGCCCGGTCCCGCTCCGGGTCCCGGTCCCGCCTCCGCCCCGGCGCGGTCACGCGCCCTCGACCCCGGTCACCGGCTGGATGTCCTGCTGGAGTTCGTCCGCGTGCTCGCCCGTGACCAGGTACACGACGCGCTTGGCGACGGCCACGGCGTGGTCGGCGTACCGCTCGTAGTAGCGGCCGAGGAGGGTGACGTCCACCGCCGTCTCGATGCCGTGCTTCCAGCGCTCGTCGATCAGGTGCTGGAACAGGGTGCGGTGCAGCAGGTCCATCTCGTCGTCGTCCTGCTCCAGCTGCAGCGCGAGGTCGACGTCCTTGGTGATGATCACCTCGGCCGCCTTCGCCATCAGGCGCTGCGCGAGCTGGCCCATCTCCAGGATTGTGGCGTGCAGGTCGCGCGGCACCGCGCGCTCGGGGAAGCGCAGCCGGGCCAGCTTCGCCACGTGCTGGGCGAGGTCGCCGGACCGCTCCAGGTCGGCGGACATGCGCAGCGAGGTGACGACGATCCGCAGGTCCGTCGCCACCGGCTGCTGCCGGGCGAGCAGGGCTATGGCCCGCGCCTCCAGGTCGTGCTGGAGCTCGTCGACCTTCTGGTCGGCCTCGATCACGCTCTCGGCCAGCTTCAGGTCGGCGTCCAGCATGGCGGTCGTGGCGCGCCCGATCGCCGACCCGACCAGCCGGGCCATCTCCACCAGACCGTCGCCGATCGAGTCAAGTTCCTCGTGGTACGCGTCCCGCATCAGGGTTCCCTCTCATAGGTGTGCTTGGTCCCCACGCTCCCACGTTCTGCTCCGCACGCGTCCGTTTCCGCCACCCCAAATGAACCAATCCTGGCCCCAAGGTGAACTCTGGGCGACGAGTGTCCGAGGTCCCACGAGGACGGCTGTGGTCATGTCGTTGGGCCTGCTTAACCTGGAGGCATGGACGTGAACGCGGCGGTCGCCGCAGCGGCAGCGATCGCCGGAGTGCTCACCGGCGTCATCGCCATGCTGGCGTTCCGTTGGAGCGAACGCGACCAGAAGCGACCGACCAGGACTTCTTTGCACACCGATCCCGTACTCCCGCCCGGCGTGGACACCGTACTGTCCGTGCTCCGCTCCTCGGCCGTCGTCCTCGACGAGGGCGACACCGTGGTCAAGGCCAGCTCCGCCGCCTACGCCCTCGGGCTGGTCCGCGGCGGCAAGCTCGCCGTGGAACCCATGCTGCAGATGGCCAGGGACACCAGACGCGACGGCGAGATACGCCAGGTCGAGCTGGACCTGCCCCGGCGCGGCACCGGACGCGGCGAGGCCCTCGCCGTCTCCGCGCGCGTGGCCCCGCTCGGCTCCCGCCTCGTCCTGCTGCTGGTCGAGGACCTGACCGAGGCCAGGAGGATCGAGGCCGTACGGCGCGACTTCGTGGCGAACGTCAGCCATGAGCTGAAGACGCCCGTCGGCGCGCTCTCCCTCCTCTCCGAGGCGGTCATGGACGCCTCCGACGACCCCGAGGCCGTGCAGCGCTTCGCGGGCCGGATGCAGATCGAGGCGACCCGGCTGACCAACCTGGTCCAGGAGCTGATCGACCTCTCCCGGGTGCAGAACGACGACCCGCTGGAGGACGCCGAGCCCGTCCGCGTGGACGAGCTGGTCGCCGAGGCCATGGACCGCTGCCGCCACCAGGCCGGCAGCAAGCAGATCACCATCGCCGCCGGTGGCACGGCCGACCTGCACGTCTGGGGCAACCGGGGCCAGCTGGCCGCCGCCCTCGGCAACCTGGTCGAGAACGCCGTGAACTACTCCCCGGCCCGCACCCGCGTCGGCGTAGCCGCACGCCGGGTGAGCGCACCCGGCGGCGACATGATCGAGCTCGCCGTGACGGACCAGGGCATCGGCATCTCCGACAAGGACAAGGAGCGCATCTTCGAGCGCTTCTACCGCGTCGACCCGGCCCGCTCCCGGGCCACCGGAGGCACCGGTCTGGGGCTCGCGATCGTCAAGCACGTGGTCGCCTCGCACGGCGGGGAGGTCACGGTCTGGAGCGCCGAAGGCCAGGGCTCCACGTTCACCCTCAGGCTGCCGGAGGCGGGCGCGGCCCGCGACCGCGCGCAACAGCACCCCGACCTCGACGAAGACGACGAGGACGGCGGCGCCCCCGACTCATCCCCGTACGCACCGCTTCCCGCCCCGGAGGTCCTTCCGTGACCCGAGTGCTCGTCGTCGAGGACGAGGAGTCCTTCTCCGACGCCCTGTCGTACATGCTCCGCAAGGAGGGCTTCGAGGTGGCCGTGGCGGCCACCGGCCCCGACGGACTCGACGAGTTCGAGCGCAACGGCGCCGACCTCGTCCTCCTCGACCTGATGCTGCCGGGGCTGCCCGGCACGGAGGTGTGCCGCCAGCTGCGCGGCCGCTCCAACGTCCCCGTGATCATGGTGACGGCCAAGGACAGTGAGATCGACAAGGTCGTCGGCCTGGAGATAGGAGCCGACGACTACGTCACCAAGCCCTTCTCCTCCCGTGAGCTGGTCGCCCGCATCCGCGCGGTGCTCCGCCGCCGCGGCGAGCCGGAGGAGGTCACCCCGGCCGCGCTGGAGGCGGGCCCGGTCCGCATGGACGTCGACCGCCACGTGGTCACCGTCTCCGGCTCCAAGGTCGACCTCCCCCTGAAGGAGTTCGACCTGCTGGAGATGCTCCTGCGCAACGCCGGCCGCGTCCTGACCCGCATGCAGCTCATCGACCGCGTCTGGGGCGCCGACTACGTGGGCGACACCAAGACCCTCGACGTCCACGTCAAGCGCCTCCGCGCCAAGATCGAACCGGACCCGGGCGCGCCGCGGTACCTGGTGACGGTGCGGGGGCTGGGCTACAAGTTCGAGCCGTAAGCCGTAAGCCGTAAGCCGTAGCCGTGGCCGTACTCGCCGGCGGTACCGGCCGCATCGGCTGTACGACGCCGCACCGGCCGTACGACGGAGGGCGGCACCCCGCGCTGGGGTGCCGCCCTCCGTCGTACGGCTGCTCAGTGGCGGCTCACTGGCCGGCGACCGACTGGGAGGCGGAGTCGCTGGGGGTCGCGCCCGTGCCCGTGCCCGTGGTCGCGGTGGTGCTCACGGTCGCCGACGGGGTGGCCTTGCCCTTGCCGTGCTTGCCCGGCTTGGCGCTGCCGGAGGCGGTGGTGCCCGGGGCCGGGGAGGCCGTCGCCGGGCCGGACGGGATCTGGGACGGGCCCCACTTGTCGAAGTAGCTGGTGGCCGGCACCACGAAGGCGCGCAGGCTCACGTCACCGGTCTTGCTGAAGGTGAAGGTGATCTTCTGGGCGTTGCCGTCCTGGACGGACTGACGGCCGCTCGGGATCTCGGCGGAGGCGTTGCCCTGGCCGCCGAGGATCAGCGAGCCGTGCGCCGGGACGGTGAGGCTGCCGCCCTTGGCCGGGGTCAGCTTCACGCTCTCGGTGCTGCCCGGAATGGTGATCGACTGCAGGGTCTCGTCCGTGATGCCCGCGTTGAACAGGGTCGCGGAGATCACGGCCGGGCCCGTCGACTTCACGTCGGGCTGGGTGATGACCGTGGCGTTCTGGACCTTGATGTTGCCGACCGTGGTCGCGGCGTTGTCCGGCTTGACCTCCAGGGTCTGCGAACCGTTGCCGGCACCGCATGCGGCGAGCGAGGCGATCGAGAAGACGATGGCGGAGGCGGCGAGGGCGCCGCGTCGAAGGCTGCTGCTCACGGCGGCGGCAACTCCTTGAACGCGCGGGCGGCTCCCCTTATAAAGCCACCCTAAGTGTCTGTCAGCGGGCTTAGGTTACCGAGCCGTTCCTGGGCCACCGCACCCGACCCTCCCCAAGCGTCCGGCTTCCCACCGGCTGGGGGTACCGCGAACCCCTTCGTCACTCCAGTCACAGGTGACTCTCCGGTCACTTTGCCGGGCGCTCGTCCGCCATTCACATAACCGCTCGCAAAATTTCCGTGAAGGAATGCGCACCCCCTCGATATTGATCACGCGCAGCCCCTCCCGACGGCCGTTGATCAATTCCGGATTCGGCCCGGACCGGTCTCGGGTCACCGAACGGAGTAGCGGAAGTCGTACGCTTGGAAGCGGACAAAACGGGACGTTCGTCCACTTGGAGAGGGCTCCCGGAGTGTGTAACGTACGCGTTTCACCCCGCCCGAAGAACCCCTCCGACCTGCGAATTCCCGCTTCCGCAGGCCCCTCGCAGCACGTTCCCGTCGCAGTTGTCAAGCCCCGAGATATGCCCTGACCTGCGAAAACGCCATTCAGAAGACGCCGTATCCGTGTTACCCTGGATAGCCACGGAAGGGGTACCTGTCACATGACGTTCAAGGTTGGCGACACCGTGGTCTATCCCCATCACGGGGCCGCGCTGATCGAGGCCATCGAAACTCGCCAGATCAAAGGCGTGGACAAGACCTACTTGGTGCTGAAGGTCGCCCAGGGTGACCTGACGGTACGTGTGCCAGCGGACAATGCTGAGTTCGTGGGCGTGCGTGATGTGGTCGGTCAGGACGGGCTGGACCGGGTCTTCGAGGTGCTGCGCGCGCCGTATGCCGAGGAGCCCACGAACTGGTCCCGTCGTTACAAGGCAAACCTGGAGAAGCTCGCCTCCGGCGATGTCATCAAGGTCGCGGAAGTCGTGCGTGACCTGTGGCGTCGCGAGCGCGAGCGAGGGCTCTCCGCCGGTGAGAAGCGCATGCTCGCCAAGGCCCGCCAGATCCTGGTGAGCGAGCTGGCTCTCGCGGAGAACACGAACGAGGACAAGGCCGAGGCCCTGCTCGACGAGGTGCTCGCCTCCTGACGCGCCACGGTGGCGAACCCTCGCTTCCGACACGCTCAGCACGTTCAGCACAGTGAAATGCCGCGGTGCCCGATGACGCAGACCACGTCGCCGGGCGCTGCGGCATGTTCATTCCCGCTGCGGCACGCTCTTCCTGCTGCGGTACGTCCCGCGGGCGGGTGTTCGGCGTTCGGCGGGGAAGCCGGTGGCCCGGCCCCCCGATACTTGACGTGCCGGGCCCGGGCGGATGGCTCGACCAGGGTCACGGAAAGGGTCCGGTCAAGGCGTCGCGCCCGGCACTCCTCCAGGCCATACCCACCTAGGTCGAGCACACAAACCTGACAGGAACCGATGTCTGACGAATCGCGCCCTTCGCCCGCGCAGACCCCCACCGAGCCCCGCGTTGCCGCCGTGATTCCGGCCGCCGGCCGGGGCGTGCGCCTCGGTCCGGGCGCCCCCAAGGCGCTCCGCGCGCTCAACGGCACGCCCATGCTCATCCACGCGCTCCGCGCGCTCGCCGCGTCCCGCCATGTCTCCCTGGTGATCGTCGTGGCCCCGCCGGACGGCGCCGCCGAGGTCAAGTCCCTGCTCGACGCGCACGCCCTGCCCGACCGCACCGACTTCCTGGTCGTCCCCGGCGGTGACAGCCGACAGGAATCGGTCAGGCTCGGCCTCGCCGCGCTTCCCCCCGAGTACGGCATCGTCCTGGTCCACGACGCGGCCCGCCCGCTCGTCCCCGTCGACACGGTCGACGCCGTCATCGAGGCCGTACGCGCGGGCGCACCCGCCGTCGTCCCCGCGCTCCCGCTCGCCGACACCGTCAAGGAGGTCGAGCCCGCGGCTGCGCCCGGCGACCCGGAGCCGGTCGTCGCCACCCCGGAACGCGCCCGCCTCCGCGCCGTCCAGACACCCCAGGGCTTCGACCGGGCCACCCTGATCCGCGCCCACGAGAGCGTCACCGACAACGTCACGGACGACGCGAGCATGGTCGAACAGCTCGGTCTGCCCGTCGTGACCGTCCCCGGGCACGAGGAGGCCTTCAAGGTCACCCGCCCCCTCGACCTGGTCCTCGCCGAGGCGGTCCTGGCCCGCAGGAGGCTCAACGATGGCTTCTGAGGCCCCCCTGCTCCCGCAGGTCGGCATCGGCACCGACATCCACGCCTTCGAGGAGGGCCGCGAGCTGTGGTGCGCGGGCCTGAAGTGGGAGGGCGAGGGGCCCGGCCTGGCCGGGCACTCCGACGCGGACGTGGTCGCCCATGCCGCCTGCAACGCCCTCTTCTCCGCGGCCTGCCTCGGTGACCTGGGACAGCACTTCGGCACCGGCCGCCCCGAGTGGTCCGGCGCCTCCGGCGTGGCCCTCCTCACCGAGGCCGCCCGGATCGTCCGCGAGGCCGGCTTCACCATCGGCAACATCGCCGTCCAGGTGGTCGGCCCCCGCCCGAAGATCGGCAAGCGCCGGGACGAGGCCCAGAAGGTCCTCTCCGAGGCGGCCGGCGCACCCGTCTCCGTCTCCGGCGCCACGACCGACGGCCTCGGCTTCCCGGGCCGCGAGGAGGGCCTGATGGCGGTGGCGACGGCACTGGTAGTCCGTACGGGCTGAGGCCGCCGCCCTCGCGCTCGTGGTGCGGGTGAGCGGAGAGCGTGCGAGGGTACCCGGAGAGTCACTGCCGACTTGAGGAGGTACCCATGCCCGCCACCCTGCCCGACCGGCTCAAGTCCCTGCTCGACGGTCCCGTCTTCATCGTGGTCGGCACGGTCCAGCCGGACGGCCGCCCGCAGCTGTCCCCGGTGTGGGTCAAGCGGGACGGTGACCAGATCCTGTTCTCCACGACCGTCGACCGCCGCAAGAAGAAGAACCTCGACCGCGACCCCCGGGTGAGCGTCGTCGTCCAGGACCCCGAGATGCCGTACACCTACGCCGAGATCCGCGGCACCGCGCAACTCGACACCCAGGGCGCCAAGGAACTCATCGACGAACTCTCCCTGAAGTACACCGGCAAGAAGTACGCCGAGTTCAACCCGGCCTCGGCCAAGGACGCCGACCGTGTGATCGTGAGGATCACGCCGGAGAAGGTGGTGGGGATGTTCTAGGGCGTGTGCGGTGTGTTGGTGGGGCGGTGGTGGATCACCCCGGAGAAGGTGGTGGGCATGTTCTGAGCCATGCGGCACTGGGCACCACCCCGCGCCCACTACTCTGGAGTGGTGACTATTCGCCTGTACGACACCAGTGCCCGGCAGATCCGTGACTTCACCCCGCTCAAGCCGGGCTGCGTCTCGATCTACCTGTGTGGCGCCACCGTGCAGGCGGCACCGCACATCGGGCACATCCGGTCGGGGCTCAACTTCGACATCATGCGCCGCTGGTTCACCTACCGCGGGTATGAGGTGACGTTCGTCAGGAACGTCACGGACATCGACGACAAGATCATCGCCAAGGCCCATGAGCAGGGCCGGCCGTGGTGGTCGATCGGGTACGAGAACGAGCGCGCCTTCAACGAGGGTTACACCGCCCTGGGCTGCCTGCCGCCGACCTACGAGCCCCGCGCCACCGGCCACATCACCGAGATGGTCGAGATGATGCAGCGCCTCATCGACCGCGGGCACGCCTACGCGGCCGACGGCAACGTCTACTTCGACGTGCGGTCCTTCCCGCAGTACCTGCAGCTGTCGAGGCAGGAGCTGGACAACCTGCTGCAGCCGTCCGGCGAGGGCGAGACCGGCAAGCGGGACGCGCGGGACTTCGCGATGTGGAAGGCGGCGAAGCCGGGTGAGCCGACCTGGCCGACGCCGTGGGGCGAGGGCCGTCCCGGCTGGCACCTGGAGTGCTCGGCGATGGCGCACAAGTACCTGGGCAGCGCCTTCGACATCCACGGCGGCGGCCTGGACCTGATCTTCCCGCACCACGAGAACGAGATCGCCCAGGCCAAGGCCTACGGCGACGACTTCGCCCGGTACTGGGTGCACAACGCCTGGGTGACCATGGCCGGCGACAAGATGTCCAAGTCGCTGGGCAACAGCGTGCTCGTGTCCGAGATGGTCAGGCAGTGGCGGCCCATCGTGCTGCGCTACTACCTGGGCACCCCGCACTACCGGTCGATGATCGAGTACAGCGAGGAGTCGCTGCGCGAGGCCGAGTCGGCGTTCGCGCGGATCGAGGGCTTCGTGCAGCGGGTGACCGAGCTGGCCGGGAAGAGTGTGGAGCCGGCCGCCGAGGTCCCGCCCGCCTTCGCCGAGGCGATGGACGACGACCTGGGCGTTCCGCAGGCCCTGGCCGTGGTGCACACCACCGTCCGGCAGGGCAACAGCGCGCTGGCCGCCGACGACAAGGATGCCGCCGTGGCCCGGCTCGCCGAGGTGCGGGCCATGCTCGGCGTGCTGGGCCTGGACCCGCTCGACGAGCAGTGGGCGGGGGAGTCCGACAAGGGCGAGGACCTGCACGGCGTGGTCGACAGCCTGGTCCGGCTCGTCCTGGACCAGCGCGAGTCCGCCCGCGCCCGCAAGGACTGGGCCACCGCCGACGCCATCCGCGACCAGCTGAACCAGTCGGGCCTGGTCATCGAGGACAGCCCGCAGGGCCCCCGCTGGACCCTCGGGTCCCGGTAGCCCCGACCCTTGATCGATTGTGCCGCCCGGCCCCCCGGGCGGCACACTGCATAGACGTACGCACACTTTTCCCGCAGAGAACCCCGCAGGGAACGCAGAGAACAGGTAGGTCATGGCCGCGAACAACCGCCGCATGTCCGGCAAGAAGGGCGCGCAGGTCGGCAGCGGCGGGCAGCGGCGCCGGGGCCTGGAGGGCAAGGGCCCGACCCCGCCCGCCGAGATGCGCAAGGGCCACGCCAAGCAGCGCGCCGCCGCGGCCAAGGCCCGCCGCGCCCAGGGCCGCCCGCAGCAGCGCCGGGGCGGCGGCAGGTCCTCCTCCGAGCTGGTCGTGGGCCGCAACCCGGTGGTCGAGGCGCTCCGCGAGGGCGTCCCCGCCTCCACCCTCTACGTCCAGCAGTTCATCGACAACGACGAGCGCGTCCGCGAGGCCCTCCAGCTCGCCGCCGAGCGCGGCGGCATCAACCTGATGGAGGCCCCGCGCCCCGAGCTGGACCGGATGACGAACGGCCTCAACCACCAGGGCCTCGTCCTGCAGGTCCCGCCGTACGAGTACGCGCACCCCGAGGACCTCGCCGAAGCCGCCTACGACGAGTCCGAGGACCCGCTGATCGTCGCCCTCGACGGCGTCACCGACCCGCGCAACCTCGGTGCCGTCGTCCGCTCCGTCTCCGCCTTCGGCGGCCACGGCGTCGTCGTGCCCGAGCGCCGCTCGGCCGGCATGACCGCCGGCGCCTGGAAGACCTCCGCCGGCACGGCCGCCCGCACCCCGGTCGCCCGCGCCACCAACCTCACCCGCACCCTCGAGGCCTACAAGAAGGCCGGCATCACGGTCGTGGGCCTGGCGGCGGACGGCGAGGTCGAACTGGGTGAGCTCGAGGCCCTGGACGGGCCGGTCGTCATCGTCGTCGGCAGCGAGGGCAAGGGCCTGTCCCGCCTGGTCGGCGAGACCTGCGACTTCCGCGTCCGCATCCCCATGCCCGGCGGCGCGGAGTCCCTCAACGCCGGTGTGGCGGCGGGCATCGTCCTGTACGAGGCGGCGCGCCGGCGCGGCTGACGTGATGGCGCGCCGACCGGACCGACCGACGTACGGCGCGCCGACCGGACCGACCGACGTACGGCGCGCAGACGGAACCGACCGACGTACGGCGCGCAGATGGGACCGACCGACGTACGGCGCGCCGACGGGACCGACCGACGTACGGCGCGGCGACGGGATCGACCGACGTACGGCGCGGCGACGGGATCGACGTGACGGCGCGCCGACGGGATTGAACACCCGTCCGGAATTTCACCCTTGCGAGGTATTTCTGGCGCCCATATGGCGTTCGACGCCGCTTTGACGGGGTCCGGACACATCCGCCCGCTCAAAGCAGTGTCCTAACACCACGTCGCTCGGTTAGATGAGTGTGGACACCAGAACACCCCGCACACCCACGGGGGGACGCTCGTCGGGATTCCAGCCCGGGCCCGACGACGCTCCCGCGCTGAGCATGGTGAAGGTGCCGAGCGATCCGGCGCAGGTCATCGTCAATCACGCCAGCTTCCGCGTGCAGCTGGGCGCATCGGCGAAGCGCACCCAATCGCCGCGGATCGCCCGGCATCTGAGCGCCGCCCAGGACACCGCCCGGATGCCCGCCATGGGCACCGCCGGCCGGCCGGGCGCCGCCGCCGGCCGCCGCCGCCCCGTCGTGTGGAGCGGCAAGTCCGCCCCCGACGACACCGGCGCCCACCGGCTCCTCCAGGCCGTGCGGGGCAGCAGCGTCCGCCACGCCGACGAGCCCGAGCCCGGCGCCACCCAGGTCATCCCACGCGTCGGGACCGACTACGCCGACGCCTACGACGAGCTGGACCAGACGGTCGAGACCCCGGTCGTGGGCCACCAGCGCACGGCCCCCGACGCCGCCGACGGCACCCGCCTGCTGCCGCACATGCGCACGGTCGGCGGCGCCTACGACGAACCCCCCTACCCCGCCCCCGGCTTCGAGCCGTACGACGGCCACGAGAGCCACGACGGGCCTTACGACGACTACGCCGACTACGCCGACCCCTCCGACCCCGACGCCCCGCGTTCCGCCCGGCGGGGCGGCGACGACCCGGCCCGGCACGCCTACTACCCCGGCCGCCGGATGAACCTCGGCGTCGTCCTCCTCCCGCTGCGCATCTTCCTCGGCTTCATCTCCATCTACGCCGGCATGGGCAAGCTGTGCGACCCGCTCTACTTCGACGGCGGCAAGCGCGGCTCCATGGTCAAGTGGCTCAACACCCTGCACCCCTGGGAAGTCGCCGAGCCGCTGCGCCAGTTCGCCCTGCACCACCCCGTCGGCTCCGGACTGGTCATCGCCTTCCTCCAGGTGGTCGTCGGCGTCCTGACCGTCCTCGGCTGCTGGCAGCGCGTCGCCGCGGTCCTGGGCGCCCTGCTGTCCGCCGCCCTGATCGTCACTGTCAGCTGGAAGACGGTCCCCGCCTACGACGCCCCCGACATCATCTACCTGGCCGCCTGGTCCCCGCTGATCATCGCCGGCGCCCCCGTCTACTCGGTGGACGGCCGCCTCGCCGCGGGCGCCTGGCGCCGCCTCGGCCCCCGCGCCGACCTCTGGGACCTGCGCCGCTACGTCCTGCGCCGCGGCGCCCTGATCACGGCCGTCACCGCCGGCGTCACCCTGCTCGTCGGCTCCCTGCTCGGCGGCGCCGTACGCGACTCCAGCCGCGTCGTCGTCCCCGGCCCGGGCGAGGCCCCCCGCAACAACCTCCCCGGCTCCCCGCTCCCGCAGGGACCCGGCAAGCGGCACCAGAAGACCCCGGCGGCGTCCAGCTCGCCCACGGGCGGCGCCACGGCCGGCGTGAGCCCCTCCGCGGCGGCCCCGACCCGTACCGTCGGCGGTACGACCACGACCCCCAGCCAGACCCAGGGCACCCTGGGCCAGACCCCGCCCCGCCAGTCCTCCCCGACCGGCGGCGCCCCGAGCACGACGGCGGGCCCGACCAGCACCGGCGGCACCTCCACCGGCGGCTCCTCCTCGGGCGGCACCAGCAGCTCCGGCGGCTCCTCGTCCTCGGGCCAGGGCCTGGTGGGCGGCCTGCTCGGATAACCGCCGTACGACCGGCAGAGGGCCCCGTACCGGGAGGTACGGGGCCCTTTCACCATGCGGTACGGCTGGGCTCACCGCCCCAGCGCCGCCAGCTCCTTGGCCGCCTCCGTCAGATCCTTCGCCGTGTCGATGGCCCGCCAGTACGCCCCCTGCGGGATCGGATACCCGAACAGCCGCCGCTCCCGGGCCAGCCCGGGAAACGTGGTCCGCTCGTGATCCCCCCGCTCGGGCAGCAGCTCCGCGAACCCGGGCGAGAAGACGTACACACCCGCGTTGATCTCGAACGTCGATGGCGGGGCCTCGATGAAGTCGGTGATGTGCCCGAACCCGTCGGTCTTCACCGCGCCCCAGGGGATCCGCGGCCGGGCCAGGGCCAGGGTCGCGACGGCATCCCGCTCGGTGTGGAAGTCGGCCATGTCCCGCAGGGAGAAGCGGGTCCAGATGTCGCCGTTGGTGGCGTACCAGGGCCGGTCGGGGCGGGGAAGGCGCGCGGCGGCGTACTTGAGGCCGCCGCCACGGCCGAGGGGCTCGGTCTCCACGACGGTGGTGACGGAGACGGGCAGGTCGGCGGAGTCCAGCCACTTCTGCAGGACCTCGGCGAGATGGCCGCAGGAGACCACCACGTCGGTCACGCCTTCCTCGGCGAGCCAGGTCAGCTGATGGCCGATGATCGGAGTGCCCGTGCCCGGGATCTCGACCATCGGCTTGGGCCGGTCGTCGGTGTAGGGACGCAGCCGGGAGCCCTGGCCACCGGCCAGGACCACGGCTTGAGTGGGGCGCGACGCGGCGTTGGGATGGGTCATGACCGCACTGTACGGGGCGCCCCGCCCGGGTCGGCCGGCAGCGACGCGCCCCTTGGGGAGCCGTTGCCTTCGCGGATCCTCCGGGATGAGGAACCGGAACCCCAAGGAGCGGTCACCGACGTCCCGGCGCACCCGGCGTCCCGGCGCACCCGGCGTTCAGCTGTGCGCGGTGTTCAGCTGTGCGCGGTGTTCAGCTGTGCGCGGCGGCGAGCACGCCCGAGGCGTACGACGTGTCGCACACCGGGCGGGCGTAGGACTGGGCGCGCGTGGCGCCGTACATCCGCTCCGCGGCCTGGCCCACCGCACGGGCGATGGAGGTGCAGTGCCGGGCGAGCGAGGGGCGTCCGTTCACCGCCTGCTGGAGGTGGGTGAGGACGACCCCGGGGTTCTTGTTCTGCAGCTCGGCGATCAGCTGGTCGCGGAGCACGTCCTGCGGGGCGCGGGAGACCGACGTGCTGGAGACCTCCGCCCCGGAGACGTCCGAGGCGGTCAGCGCCGAGCTGGAGGGGCTCCCCGTCCAGTTCACCCGGGTCACCGCGAGGGTTCCGGAGAGCACCAGGAAGACGGGCAGGACGAGGGCGAGAGTGCGGCCGATCCGGCGGGCAGGGCCGCCCCGGTGGCCGCGTCGCGTCTGTGGGGTGGTGGAGTGCTTCACGCGTGTGAGGGTAGCGCGGGGTAATGATTTGGCGACATTTAGTCACCCCTTCGGGGGATGAGAGAGCGCCACTTTCTGGGTAAGGGGTTGACGTCTCCCGCCCGGAATGATCGCTGTGCCGGGTATCTCCCGGCGCCCACACCACACGAAAGGGGCCCCGCGGCACTCCGCGGGGCCCCTTTCGTCAACCTCGGTACAAACGCGCTGCTCAGTCGGAGAGACGCTCACCCGTGGACGTCGAGAACACGTGGGTCTCGCCCGGCCGCGGCACCACGTGCAGCGTCGAGCCCTTCTCCGGGACCTGGCGGCCGTTCACACGGACGACCAGGTCCTTGACCTCGCCGCCGACCTCGGCCGTGCCGTACACGTAGCCGTCGGCGCCCAGCTCCTCGACCACGTTCACGGAGACGGCCAGACCGGCCGGCGCGTCCGCGCTGTCCTTCGTCAGGGTGGTGGCCGCACCGCCGCCCAGCTCGACCACGTCGAAGTGCTCGGGCCGGACGCCCACGGTCACCGTGCGGTCACCCTTGTCGGAGGCCGCCTTCAGCGCCTCCCGGTTGACCGGGACCACGCTGTTGCCGAACTTCACGCCGCCGTCGGTGATCGGGACCTCGACCAGGTTCATCGCCGGGGAGCCGATGAAGCCGGCGACGAAGAGGTTCGCGGGCTTGTCGTACATGTTCCGCGGCGAGTCCACCTGCTGCAGGAGGCCGTCCTTGAGCACGGCCACCCGGTCGCCCATCGTCATGGCCTCGACCTGGTCGTGCGTGACGTAGACGGTGGTGATGCCGAGGCGGCGCTGCAGCGACGCGATCTGCGTACGGGTGCTCACCCGGAGCTTGGCGTCGAGGTTCGACAGCGGCTCGTCCATGAGGAAGACCTGCGGCTCACGCACGATCGCGCGGCCCATGGCCACACGCTGGCGCTGACCACCGGAGAGCGCCTTCGGCTTGCGGTCCAGGTACTCCGTGAGGTCGAGGATCTTCGCGGCCTCCTCGACCTTCTGCCGGATCTCCGCCTTGTTGACGCCCGCGATCTTGAGCGCGAAGCCCATGTTGTCGGCGACCGTCATGTGCGGGTACAGCGCGTAGTTCTGGAACACCATGGCGATGTCCCGGTCCTTGGGCGGCAGGTGCGTGACGTCGCGGTCACCGATGCGGATGGCTCCGCCGTTGACGTCCTCCAGGCCCGCGAGCATCCGCAGCGAGGTGGACTTTCCGCAACCCGACGGGCCGACCAGGACGAGGAACTCGCCGTCCTCGATCGCGATGTCGAGCGAGTCGACGGCGGGCTTGGTGGAACCCGGGTAGATCCGGGTCGCCTTGTCGAACGTGACAGTGGCCATGGTGAATGGGCCCCCTTCTACCGGCAGGAACGTGCCGGACGATCCGTTGTAGGAAGGTGGTGGGTGTAGTCCACACAGGTGAACCGCGCGAACTGGCTCAGGACGCTACCTGGCGTCCATGTGGTCTGTCAGTACCTGGACGACTGTGAACTTCGCGGAAATTTTCGACGGGAGCCGGCCGAGACCTGGGTACACTGCACGGGCGCCCATGCGCACGCCTCCTTAGCTCAGCTGGTCAGAGCGCCGCTCTTGTAAAGCGAAGGTCGTCGGTTCGAATCCGACAGGGGGCTCCACAGGCAACGGCCTCGGACTCCGCGTCCGAGGCCGTTGTCGTGCTCGGCACGCCGAGCGCCGGCCGACCCCGCCGGGGAATCAGGGCCGCTCCGTCACGGCCCGAGCCCGGAGGTGAAGGTGTCGCGCAGAAGGGTCGCTGCGAAGGCGGGGTCGGCTGCTGCCGCGGTGGAGCAGAGGGTGCAGCCGGGGCCTGTCGGCTGTGACCAGGTTCCTTTGACGCGCAGGATCCGGACTGTGCCCGTGACGGCCGCGATCGGGACGCCGTGCGCCGTGGCTACTTGCTCGGCGACGCCCTTGACGAGACTCCATGGGAACGCCGGATCGCCGGGCGGCCGCCCTGGTGGATGCTGACGCTTCATGTCCGCCGCCCACAGCAGCGACTCGCGGAAATACCGCTGAATCAGGGCCTGGAGCTGTGGGGTGGCGCGGAGCGAGTCGAAGTCGGGAGGGTCGTAGACGGCCTGGCGTCGTCGCAGGATGCGGTCTACGCGCAGTGCGGTGTCGTCGGTGTCGTCGCTGCCCTCGCCCTGGCTGCGGCGGTCCTCGCTCATCTCGCAGTCGACCAGCCTTCCCCACCACTCCAGCCACTGGGCAGCCAGGACTTCCCGATCCGTGGAATCCGGGATTTCCATGGGCCCGGGCTGGTCGGTGAGGGGTGGCGGCACTGGAGCGCCTTCCGGAACCGGCAGGGCGGCGCCGTCGCGGATGAACAGTGCGGCGTGGAGCATCTGGGAGGTGCCCTCGGAGAACCGCCACGAGGACGAGCCGGCGTAATGCACTGCGTGTACACCTCCCGGTTCACGGTAGTACTCCGCCACCCAGCCCGAACAGGCAGTGAACAAGCCACTGTCGCGAGGGACTTGGCCGGCCTGGGGATCCCCCAGGCCAGCGGCTTTGGTGTGAGGTGTGACGGGGCGGTCAGCCGATGGTGGTGATGCCGTCCGTGGTGATGGTCGGGCGGCCCGAGGTGCCGGCTACGACGATCTTCAGGGTGTGTTTGGCGGAGCTGGACCAGGTCTTGGTCCAGACGGCCTGGCGGTAGAGGGTGGTGGAGGACTTCAGGTCCACCGTGGTGACCTTGGTGCCGTCGACGTAGATGTACGCCTGGCCGGAGGTGGAGGCGCGGGAGACGATCCAGGCCACCGAGCGTCCGGTGAAGGTCCAGCTGATCGAGGCGCCGGCGGAGGCGGAGCTGTAGGAGTAGCCGCCCAGGTAGCTGGTGCTGCTGCGGTGGGTCCAGGTGCCGGTGCGGGTGGTGGAGGTCTCCTGGATGATCGACGGCGTCCGGTTGACGGAGGCGCTCGCGGTGTTGCCGGCCGTGTCGTACGCCTTGAGGGCGAACAGGTCCGAGGTGCCGGGCTTGGCGGTGGTGTTCCAGGAGGTCACGGTCGGGCCGAAGGTGGCCGAGGACGGTGAGGTCGCCAGGACCTGGGAGAGGGCCGCGTTGTCGGCGGCCTTCCAGGTCACGGTGACGGGGACCGCCGTCGAACTGACCGTGCCGGTGCGGGTGTTCACGGCCGGGGTGGTCGGGAAGGTGGGCGCGGTGGTGTCGCCGACCAGGGTGGCCGGGCCGGAGAGGGTGGTGGAGCCGCGGACGTGGGTGGCGCGGACCTGGACGGTGTGGTTGCCGGCGGTGACCGGGATCGAGGCGGAGCGGGCGGAGCCGGAGGTGTGTGCCGCGGCCTTGCCGTCGACCAGGACGTCGAAGCCGGAGATCACCGCGGACGGTGTGGCGGTGCTCCAGCTCACGGTGGCCGAGCCCTTGGTGTAGTAGCTCGTCCCGGACTTGGTCGCCCCGCCGGACATGCCGGTGACGGTGACGGCGCCGACCGGGCCGGCCGCGTAGGAGCGGATGGTGCTCAGGGCGTTGTAGAGCTGGTTGCCGGGGCAGTCGGTGGCGTAGCCGTTGCGGTGCCCGGAGATGACGTCGAAGGGGTAGTTGTTGCCCAGGGTGAAGCCGGAGCTGTCGGAGGCGCCCTCGGGCAGGGAGGCGGTGCCGGTGCCCGGGTTCACGCCGGTCATGCCGAACTTCCAGGCCGCGATGCGGGCGATGGACGCGAGCATGGCCTGGCTCGGTGTGGCGCCGGGGAAGGTGCTGGCGGTGGAGTCGCCGCCGCTGAGGTCGGTGTAGGTGCCGATGGCGGCGACGCCCATGCTGTTGGTGTTGAACCCGTAGGTCTGGGCGCCCACGACCGGCAGTGCCATTCCGCCGAAGCGGCCTTCGAAGATGGTGCCGCACTTGTCGACGAGGAAGTTGTAGCCGAGGTCGCGCCAGCCCTGGTTGAGGTGCTCGGCGTAGATGCCGCGCACGATCGCCGGGGAGTCGGCGCAGGAGTAGTTGTTGGTGGTGTCCGTGTGGTGGACGAACATCACCTTCACCGCCGAGCCGTACAGGGGGTAACCGGTGTCCCGGGCGCACTCGTCGGCGCCCCAGCCGGCCCGGGTGACGACGGTGGGCGGTGCCACTGTGGAGGTGGTCGCGGCCGGCATCGGGTCGGGTGGGGTCGGCGAGGACGAGGGGGAGGGGCCGGCCGAGGAGGCGGGACAGGAGGGGTACGCCTGGTCCGTGGTCGGCAGCTGGCTCGGCCAGGAGCTCGCCGACGCGCTCGGCGAGGCGGAGTCCGTGGCGGACGCGGAGGCGGAGGTGGACATCGAGGCCGAGGTCCCGGTGGACGGGGTCGCCGATGCCGGGTCCGTGGCCGTGGGGGTGTCCGTGGGTGCGGCGGAGTCCGTCGCGGTCGGGGTGCCGGAGGCGTCCGTCGCGGTGTCGGTCGGGGTCACGCTGTCCGTCGGGGTGGCGGTGTCCGTCGGGGTCGCGGTGTCGGTGGCCGTCGCGTCCATGGCGTACGCCGCCGGGGCCATGCCGGAGTCCTGCGTGGTGCCGGTGGCGGGCTTGCCGGGGTCGACCAGGTCCACCCGCAGTCCGGCGGGCAGTGCGGTCTTGCGGCCGGCGCCGGTCGCGCGGACCTGGATTCCGTTCGAGGGTCCCGACCACATGGGGGACATGCCGCCGCGCACCCCGGGGCGGTTCAGTTCGGCGGCGTCGGGGATGTCGTCCGGCTGCTGCATCTTCAGCCAGGGAGTCCAGTGGCCGCTGACGGCGGATCGGGTCCGTACCTCCACCGTGCCGCGCAGCTTGGCGTGGGCGCCGTTCCAGGTGAGGCCCACCATGCTGAAGGGGGTCGTGGACCGGGCTCCCAGTGCCTTGAGCGATGCACTGCTCCCGGTGAGGGACAGTGAGTGGACGTGCGTCTTGACCGGTCCCGTCGCGGCGGACGCTCCGCCGTGGTGTGCGGAGCCGGCCATGGCGACGGTCGCCACGATCACGCCGCCACCGGCGACGACCGCGCTCAGCGCCACCCAGGTGCGCTTCTTCAGGCCGGCTCGGCGACGGCCGCGCGGCACCCTCTGTTCAGTTCTCATGCCCCACCCTGAAGCCCCGTTGTCGTTGTCGTCACAGGCATTGCGAGGCACTCCTGTCACAGGAGTGCCCGGAAGTACCAGCGCTGCGGGACGTTGAAGCGTCACATACCCCGGAGTCGGCGTCGGGGACGGCGTCCGGAGACGGCGTAGGAAGAGGCGTCCGGAAATGCCGCCGGCCTGGGTTTCCCCAGGCCGGCGGGACTTTCAGGGGGTGTGCGTCAGGGCACGTAGGACGGGGTGTTGCTCGCCCACAGGGCGCCGCCCTTGCCCGTTCCGCCGGTGGATGTGTACACGACAAAGTTGCCGTCGTTCTGCATCACCGCGTACGCGCCGGAGTGGCCGTTGGTGTGGGTGGACCACAGGGCGGTGCCGGTGCTGGAGTACACCACCAGGTTGCCGTCGGTCTGCATGGACGCGTAGGCGCCGGAGTGGCCGGAGGTGCCGGTGGACCAGATGGCCTTGCCGTCGCGCTTGCGGTACAGCACGAGGTTGCCGTCGGGCTGCATGACGAGGCGGGTGTACTTGGCCTGGGCCCACCAGCCGCCCTTGAGCTTCTGGCCGGAGCCGATGGTCGCCGAGTGCACGTAGGTGCCGTCCGACCACAGGGAGCCGCCGGTGCTCGGGCCGCCGCCGGAGCCGTAGACCACCAGGTTGCCGTCGTCCTGCACCAGGAAGTAGGCGCCGCTGTGGCCGCTCGTGTGCGTGGACCACAGGGCGGTGCCGGTGCTGGAGTACACCACCAGGTTGCCGTCGGTCTGCATGTACGCGTAGGCGCCGGAGTGGCCGGAGGTGCCGGTGGACCAGATCGCCGGGCCGCTGCCGCTGGTGCCGTTCGTCTTGAGGTAGGCGACCAGGTTGCCGTCGCTGCCCATGGTCAGCGTGATGTTCCCGCTGCTCAGCTTGTGGCCGGAGGTCAGCTTCTGGCCGGGCTGGAGGGAGTTGACGGTGCCGGTGCCGGGGGCGAAGGCGGCGGTGCCGTTCGGGGTGCCGAGGCCGGTCGGGCCGTCGTAGCCGGTGCCCGCGGTGCACAGGTAGGCCGGGGAGCAGGTGCCGTCGCTGCCCGTGGTGACGTCGTTCAGCGCGGACGTGTGGCCGTAGGGGTAGGCGGACGGGTAGCTGTTCGCGGCCGGGGTGCCGGCGAGGGCGTAGGTGGCCGCGATGATCGGCGAGGAGGCGCTGGTGCCGCCGTAGACGTCCCAGCCGGAGGCGCCGTAGGTGTCGTAGACGGCGACGCCGGTGTTCGGGTCGGCGACCGCGGAGACGTCCGCGACGGTACGGCGGGTGCAGCCGGTGTCGGTCTGCCAGGTGGGCTTGGCCTCGTCGGCGGAGCAGCCGGAGCCGGTGCCGTCGGTGGCGTCGTTGGACCACACCGACTCGCTCCAGCCGCGGGTGTTGCTCGCGCGGCTGAGCGAGGTGCCGCCGACCGCGGTGACGTAGGGGGAGGACGCCGGGTACTCGACGCCGTAGCCGCTGTCGCCCGCGCTGACGGTGACGGCGACGCCGGGGTGGTTGAAGTACTGGACGTCGGCGGTGGTCTCGGTCGGGTCCTCGGTGCCGCCGAAGGAGTTCGAGACGTACTTGGCGCCGAGGGCGACGGCCTCGTTCTCGGCGGTGCCGATGTCGGTCATGCTCGAGGAGGAGGCCTCGACGAGCGTGATGTGGCACTGCGGGCAGACGGCGCTGACCATGTCGAGGTCGAGGGAGATCTCGCCGGCCCAGCCCGAGTCGGGGCTCGGGTAGGTGGTGCCGCCGGTCTGGTTGACCTTGTGGAAGCAGCCGTTGGCGGTGGTGCAGGCGGGGAGGCCGTACTGGGACCGGTAGGCGGCCAGGTCGGACTCGGCGTTCGGGTCGTCCATGGCGTCGACGATGGCGACGGTCCGGCCCGAACCGGCCGTCGCCGACGGGAGGTTGTAGGCGCTCTGGAGGTCCGAGGGGCCGTAGCCGGATGGTGTGGCGTCCGGGCTGACGGTCAGGTGCTGGACGATGTCGGTACGGGCCTCGGCGAGGCACGCGACATGGCCCGGCGTGGTGGTGTGGGCACACAGGTGCTTGATGTGGGCCGCCGCGTGGGACGGCGGTGCGGCGAAGGCGGTCGCCGTGAGCCATCCGGTGGACATTCCGGCGGATATGAGTGCCGTGGTGGACAGCAGAGCGGCGGTGGATGCCGCCCGGTGTCTCCCTGAGAGCAAGGAAGTGCCCTTCTGGTGTGGTGATGTCGGGCAGACCGAGTGGTCTGCCCGTGACAGTCGAATGCTGGCGATGCATTTCGGCCAAGGGCAACGAGAAACAAGTAAAAGGTTGATCAGAATCAGGTGCGGAGCCGGGCTCTGCTGAAACCCGGATCGCCGCCGTAGGGCCACAGACCGTCTCCGGGTGCGGCCCGCCGGGGGCTGCTCGCGCAGTTCCCCGCGCCCCTTCGGGGCGCTCGCAGGAGCGGCCGGCAGGACCAGGGCGCTGATGCCGTTCATGTGCTCCGGGGATGTCAATCACGGGCCGGGCGAGGCCGGCGTGCGTGAATCGGCTCATGCGAATCATCCGGGGCCTCGGCGGCGTATGGGCGTACATCCGCAGCGCTCCCGGCACGTATGTGTGGCTGGGTGTCCTGTTCGTCACGACCGTCGCGCTGCACCAGATGTCGCCGGAGTTCGAGCAGCACTTCCTGCGGCAGCGGTCGACCAACATCCACGAGCTGTCGCGCAACCCCGTGCGGGTCCTCGTGGCCAGCGCGCTGTGGATCGACAGCGGCCGCTGGCTGCCGTACATCCTGCTGTACACGGTGTTCCACGCGCCGGTGGAGCGCTGGCTCGGCACCGCCCGCTGGCTCGCCGTGTGCGCGCTGGCGCACGTGCTCGCCACGCTGATCAGCGAGGGCGCCCTGCTGAAGGCGATCCGTGACGGCATGGCACCGCACTCGGCGGTCAACACCCTGGACGTGGGCGTGAGTTACGCCCTGGCCGGGGTCATCGCCGTGCTCACCTACCGGATCGCGGCGCCCTGGCGGTACGCGTATCTGCTGGCGGTGCTCGTGGTCTTCGCGCTGCCGCTGACCGAGGGATCGACCTTCACCGACCTCGGCCACTTCGTCTCGGCACTGATCGGACTGGCCTGCTACCCCCTGACCAGAGGCCGCGGAAAAGCATGGAATCCGAAGGAGACACTGGCCGCTCCGAGGGGTTAACGTCCCGGCCATGAGCAGCTCGGCAAGCAGGGTCGTCAACGGCGGGATCTCCTTCTGGTACGCGGACGACGGCCTCCCCGCGGTACGCGAGCCACTGTCCGGGGACGCGACCGCCGACGTCGCGATCGTGGGTGGCGGCTACACCGGTTTGTGGACCGCGTACTACCTGAAGAAGGCCGCCCCCTTCCTCCGCATCACCGTGCTGGAGCAGAAGTTCTGCGGCTACGGCGCCTCCGGCCGCAACGGCGGCTGGCTCTACAACGGCATCGCCGGCCGCGACCGGTACGCGAAGCTGCACGGCCGCGAAGCCGCCGTACGCCTGCAGCGGGCGATGAACGACACCGTCGCCGAGGTGATCGCGGCGGCCGGGGCCGAGGGCATCGACGCCGACATCCACCAGGGCGGCGTGCTCGAAGTGGCCACCACCCCCGCCCAGCTGGCCCGCCTGAAGGCCTTCCACGAGCACGAGCTGTCGTACGGCGAGAAGGACCGGGAGAGCTACGGCGCCCGCGAGACCGCCGAACGCATCCGGATCGCCGACGCGGTCGGCTCCACCTGGACCCCGCACGGTGCCCGGCTGCACCCCGTGAAGCTGGTCAAGGGTCTCGCGGCGGCGGTGGAGGCCCTGGGCGTCACGATCCACGAGTCGACCCCGGTGACCGAGATCCGCCCCAAGCACGCCGTCACCCCCTACGGCACGGTCCGCGCGCCCTACATCCTGCGCTGCACCGAGGGCTTCACCGCGGCCCTGAAGGGCCAGCGGCGCACCTGGCTCCCCATGAACTCCTCCATGATCGCCACCGAGCCGCTGACCGAGGAGCAGTGGGCGGCCATCGGCTGGGACGGCCGCGAGACCCTCGGCGACATGGCCCACGCCTACATGTACGCCCAGCGCACCGCCGACGGCCGCATCGCGCTCGGCGGCCGCGGGATCCCCTACCGCTTCGGGTCGCGCACGGACAACGACGGCCGCACCCAGGCGGCGACGGTCGAGGCCCTGCACGAGATCCTGACCCGCTTCTTCCCGGCGCTGGCCGGGGTGCGGGTGGAGCACGCCTGGTCGGGCGTCCTGGGTGTGCCCCGCGACTGGTGCGCCACGGTGACCCTCGACCGCTCGACGGGCCTCGGCTGGGCCGGCGGGTACGTCGGCTCCGGCGTCGCCACCGCCAACCTGGCCGCCCGCACCCTGCGCGACCTGGTCCAGCAGGACTCCGGCCAGGGCGGCCGCACCGAGCTGACGGACCTGCCCTGGGTCAACCACAGGGTCCGCAAGTGGGAGCCCGAACCCTTCCGCTGGCTCGGCGTTCACGGCATGTACGCCACCTACCGCACCGCCGACCAGCGCGAACGCCTGCGCCCGGGCACGGAGTCCTCCCGGCTGGCGAAGCTGGCGGACCGGGTGGCGGGGCGGCACTGACCGGGCGGTAGGTGGCCGGCGGTAGTGACCGGGCGGTAGTGACCGGGTGGCGGCACGCCCGGTTAGCCTCGCCGCATGATTCGTACCGCGATACCCGCCGACATCCCCGTCATCCACGCCCTGATCCGTGAGCTGGCCGAGTACGAGAAGGCACCGCAGGAGGCGCGGGCGACTCAGGAGCAGCTCAGGGAGGCGCTGTTCGGGGAGCGGCCGGCGGCGTTCGCGCACCTGGCGGTGGACGACGCCACCGGTCAGGCCGTCGGTTTCGCGCTGTGGTTCCTGAACTTCTCCACCTGGCGTGGGGTGCACGGCATCCATCTGGAGGACCTCTACGTCCGGCCGAGCGCCCGGGGCGGCGGGCACGGGCGGGCGCTGCTGACGGAGCTGGCGCGGATCTGCGTCGAGCGCGGGTACGGGCGGCTGGAGTGGTCGGTGCTGGACTGGAACCGGCCCGCGATCGGCTTCTACGAGGCGCTGGGCGCCCGTCCGCAGGACGGGTGGACGGTGTACCGGCTGACGGACGGGGCGCTCGCGGCCCTGGGGTCAGGTCACTGACTCGGGCACCGGGGCGTCGGCCGGCACCTCGTGTTTCGGGGCCCTGGCCGTGACCATCAGGCCGGCGATCAGGGCCGCCAGGAGCATCACGCCGGCCGCCCACCAGATGGCGATGGTGTAGCCGTGCACCACGCCCGCCGGGATGACGAGGGCCTTGGGGGTGCCGGTCCGCAGGTGGGCGGTGATGTAGGCGGTGCTGCTGGTGGTGGCGATGGTGTTGAGCAGGGCCGTACCGATCGAACCGCCCACCTGTTGTGAGGTGTTGACGGTCGCGGAGGTGACCCCGGCGTCGCGGGGGGCGACACCCGAGGTGGCGGTGGCGAACACGGGCATGAAGGTCAGGCCCATGCCGAGGCCCATGAGGATCAGGGCGGGCAGGATCTCGGTCGTGTAGGAGGAGTGGACCGTCATGCGGGTGAGGAGCGTCATGCCGCCCGCGGCGAGGACCATGCCGGGGGTCATGAGCATGCGCGGGGCCACGTGCTGCAGCAGCCGGGCGGAGATCTGCGTGGAGCCGGTGATGATCGCCGCGGTGAGGGGCAGGTAGGCGAGGCCCGTCCGGACCGGCGAGTAGCCGAGCACGGTCTGCAGGTAGTAGGTCATGAACAGGAACAGGCCGAACATGCCGATCGTCGCGAGCATCATGGTCAGGAAGCAGCCGGCCCGGTTGCGGTCCTTGATGATGTGCAGCGGGAGCAGGGGGCTCGGGGCGCGGTTCTGCCACCAGACGAACGCGGTGAGCAGGACGATCCCGCTCGCGAACAGGGCGAGCACCAGAGGGTCGCTCCAGCCGCGCGGCTGCGCCTCGCTGAAGCCGTAGACGAGGGCGACGAGCCCGCCGCAGCCCAGCAGGACGCCGGGCACGTCGAGGCGGGCCTCGCGGTGGCCGGGGCGGTCGTGCAGGAGGGTGAAGGCGCCGACGACGGCGAGGACGGCGATGGGCACGTTGACGTACAGGCACCAGCGCCAGTTCAGGTACTCGGTGAGCAGGCCGCCGACGATGAAGCCGATCGCCGAGCCGCTGCCGGCGAGCGCGCCGTAGATGCCGAAGGCCTTGCCGCGTTCGCGGGGGTCGGTGAAGGTCGTGGTCAGCAGAGAGAGCGCGGAGGGCGCGAGGACGGCGGCGAAGGCGCCCTGGAGCGCGCGGGCGCCGAACAGCATCCCGGAGCTGGTGGCGGCCCCGCCGAGCGCGGAGGCGACGGCGAAGCCGATGAGCCCGATGACGAAGGTGCGCTTGCGTCCGACGAGGTCGGCGACGCGCCCGCCGAGCAGCAGCAGCCCGCCGAAGGCGAGGGTGTAGGCGGTGATCACCCACTGGCGGTTGCCGTCGGACATGTGCAGGGCGTCCTGGGCGGAGGGGAGCGCGATGTTCACGATCGTCGCGTCCAGGACGACCATCAGCTGGGCGAGGGCGATGACGACGAGGCCCCACCAGCGGTGCGGATCGGTGCCCTCGGGAGCCTTCCGAGGGGGCTCGGCTTCACCCGTTCGGCCGGTACTCATCTGGCCAGAAGACCACGGATCGGGGCGTATCGCATCCGTCTGCGCGGTCCGGCCGTCCGGTGCCTCGGCCGAGGCTTTCGGCGAGTGCTTCATGGTTCCAGTACCACCTTTCCGATCGTGTCGCGGTTCTCGAGTGCGCGGTGCGCGGCGGCCGCCCGCGCGAGGGGGAAGCGGGTGACGGCGGGGCGCAGCCGGCCGTGGGCGGCTTCGGCGAGGGCGCGCAGTTCCAGCGCGCGCAGGCCGCCCGCCCGGCGGAGCATCCCGGGGCCCAGCACGGACCGGGAGACGCCCTCGACGAAGTGCCCCGCGCCCGCCCCGATGCCTTCCGCCGACCAGCCGAAGACCAGGTGCCGCCCGCCGGGACCGAGGAGGCCGACGGCCTGCCGGGCCGCCTCGCCGCCGACGCCGTCGTAGACGATCGAGGCCCGCCGGGTCCCGAGGCCGGCCCGCACCTTCGCGGGCCAGGCGCTGTCGGTGTAGTCGACGGCGAGATCGGCGCCGTTCGCCCGGACGCGGGCGGTCTTCCCGGCGCCGCCCGCGAGTCCGACCACGGTGGCGCCGGCGTTCCTGGCGTACTGCACGAGCAGGGTGCCGATGCCTCCGGCGGCGGCGGGTACGACGACCACGTCGTCCTCTCCCGGCTCGGCGAACTGCACGATCCCGAGCGCCGTACGCCCTGTGCCGATCATGGCGACGGCGGCGGCGAAGTCCAGGTTCTCCGGGATCTCGTGCACGCGGTCGACGCCGGTGACGGCGAGTTCGGCGTACCCCCCGGGCGCGAAGCCGAGGTGGGCCACGACCCGCCTGCCGAGCCACGGCCCGTCGACGCCGTCGCCGAGGGCGTCCACGACCCCGGCGACCTCGCGGCCGGGCACGGTCGGCAGGGCGGGCCGCTCGGGCAGCGGGCCCTTGTGCCCGGCGCGCAGGGCGGCGTCGAGCAGGTGCACCCCGGCCGCGGCGACCGCGATCCGCACCTGCCCCGGGCCGGGCACGGGGTCGGGCACCTCCTCGTGGGTGAGGTGCTCGGCGGGACCGAAGGCGTGCAGGCGGACGGCGTGCATGGTGACCCCCCAGGAGGACGGCTGACTCGTCGTACTCACGCTCCGGCCTCAAGCGCGCTTGAGGTCAAGGGCGGGCCGGCCGAGGATCAGGGACACCGCGGTGACCGCGCTGTTGAAGGACACCTCCGACAGCACACCCGGCGCGGCCACCTGGTCGCCGACGAGATAGACCCCGTCGCCGCGGTCCACGGCGGGCCGGTCCCGCCAGCTGCTCCCCGGCAGGTCCAGTGCTCCGGTACGGCCGTCCGCCACGGCCTCCCGCCGCCAGGTCAGCCGCTCCCGCCAGCCCGGGAAGCCCAGGTCGAGGAGTTCCTCGGCGCGGGCGAGACCGTCGGCGCGGGACTCGCCCGGCCCGATCGGGACCTGCCCCTGGATCAGCTGCTCCCCGGCCGGGGCGAGGGACGGGTCCTGAGCCGTGAACCGCTCGATCCAGCCGGGCGTGTCCAGGTCGGAGACGACGAAGGCGTCCCCGCGACGGGTGCGCACGGCGAGGTCGAGCAGGACGGTACGGCCGCTCGGCCAGGTCAGCGAGTCGTCGCCGAGCAGCCGCCGGGCGGCGGCCAGCGAGGTGGCGACGACCACGGGGGTGCCGGTGGGCAGTTCGTCGACGCGGGACAGCGTCTCGACCCGTACGCCCAGGTGCCAGGCCCGCGCGGCCATCCGGTCGATCAGGGAGGCCCAGCCGCCGACCGGGTAGTGCGCCTCCGGCGGCAGCTTGGTGGCCCGGCGCAGCCGCTCCTGCACGAACGCGGCGGACAGGGCGCCGGGGTCGTGGTGGAACAGGGCGACGGCCGCGTAGTGGGCGGCGGCCCGGGCGCCCTCCTCCCCGGCGACACCGGTAGCCCAGCTCAGGAAGTCGGCGTCGACCGGCGCCCGGCGGACGCCGGGGCGCAGCAGCTTCAGCATCCCGAAGGGCGGGGTGCGGCGCAGCGCGCCGTGGTGCCGCAGCCGCAGCCGGGCCGCCTCCAGCGCCGGGATCGGGGCGAGCGGGCCGATCAGGTCCCGCTGCCTGAGCCAGGTCCAGTGCGGGCCGCCGTTGTACAGGGCGTGCGGGCCCTCGTTGGTGCGGTACGGTCCGTCGGCGGTGCGCGCCCGGCCGCCCAGGGTGTGGTGGGCCTCGTACAGGGTGACCGTGGCGCCCGCCTCGGCGGCGGTGATCGCGGCGGTGAGTCCGGCGAACCCGCCGCCGATGACGGTGACGCGGGGCTTGGGGCGGTGCAGGGGGCGGTGCATGGGTGGGCCCTCCCTCGGATCCGGACACCTGGTCCGTGCGTACGACTGTCGGTCCGACAAGAGGACCGATCGGCGCGCCGGAATGTGACATCGACCGGGTTTGCCCAGCTCAGCGGGATTGTCAGTGGCGGGGTGCAGCATGGGGGCATGGCGAGGAGAGCGACGGGCGGCCGTGCGGCGGGCCGGACAGGAGTGCGGGGCGCGCGACGGCCGGAGCTGCGGCTGCCGCCCCTACGGCCGTGGCGGCAGGGCGAGTTGGAGCCCGACGGGGACTACGACGGGCTGGACTTCCAGGACGCCGACCTGACCGGACAGGACGGCGTGGGCGCCCGGTTCATGGACTGCGCGCTGACCGGCTGTGTGCTGGACGACACGGCGCTGGGCCGGGCCAGAGTGCTCGACTCCGTCCTGACCGGGCCGCGCGGGGTGGGCACGCATCTCGCCGAGTCCACGTTCCGGGACGTGGAGCTGATCGACGCCCGGCTGGGCGGCACGCAGCTGCACGGCGCCGTCCTGGAGCGGGTCGTGGTCCGCGGCGGCAAGATCGACTACCTCAATCTGCGGGAGGCCCGCCTGACGGACGTCGTCTTCGAGTCCTGCGTCCTGGTCGAGCCGGACTTCGCCGGCGCGAGACTGGAGCGCGTGGAGTTCGTCGACTGCGCCCTGAGAGAGGCCGACTTCGGCAGCGCGACCCTGACGGACGTGGACCTGCGCGGGGCGGCTCCGCTGGAGATCGTGCGGGGGCTGGACCGGCTGTCGGGGGCGGTGATCAGCACCGGGCAACTGCTGGATCTGGCACCGCTGCTGGCGGCGGAGCTGGGGATCCGGGTGGAGTAGGGCCTGCGGCAGTCCTGCGGCGCCCTACGACACCCGCGGAAAGCGGGCCTGAAGGGTCCAGATCGCCGGGTTCTCCGCCAGGTCCTCATGGAGGTCGGTCAGGTCGGCGATCAGGTCGTGCAGGAAGTCGCGGGCCTCGCGGCGCAGTTCGGCGTGGGAGAAGGACAGCGGGGACTCCTCGGCCGGCACCCAGTCGGCGGTGATGTCCACCCAGCCGAAGCGGCGCTCGAACAGCATCCGGTCGGTGGACTCGGTGAAGTCCAGCTCCGCGCGCTGCGGCCGGGCGGCGCGGGAGCCCATCGGATCCCGGTCCAGCCGTTCCACGATGTCGCACAGCGCCCACGCGAAGTCCAGCACCGGCACCCATCCCCAGGCTGTGGACAGCTCCCGGTCCGTCTTCGTGTCCGCGAGATACACATCACCGCAGAACAGGTCGTGCCGCAGCGCGTGGACGTCCGCGCGGCGGTAGTCGGTCTGCGGGGGGTCCGGGAACCGGTTGGAGAGGGCGTAGCCGATGTCGAGCACGTCAGAGATGGTGTCACGCCCCGGCAGGAGCCCGGCGACACTCGGACCACTCGAACACCGGCACTTAAGATCGCTGACATGTCCAGATCCGTACGCCTGGTGCCGGCCACCGCTGCCCTGCTCGCCCTCGCCCTGACCGGCACCGCGTGCGACGCCGGGGTCCACGGCACCCCGGGCGGCTCCGGCGTACGCGACCCCTACTTCCCGAAGGCCGGCAACGGCGGCTACGACGTCGGGCACTACGACCTCACCCTGGACTACACCCCCGCCACCCGCCGTCTCACCGGCACGGCGGTCATCACCGCCCGCGCCACGAAGGACCTGTCCGCCTTCGACCTGGACCTGGCCGGGCTGCACGTCGACTCGGTCGACGTCGAGGGCAAGCAGGCCCGCTTCAACCGGGCCGGCCAGGAACTCACCGTCCGTCCGCACGACGACCTCAGCAAGGGCGAGACCTTCCGCACCACGGTCCGCTACTCGGGCACCCCGCAGACCCTCACCGACCCCGACGGCTCGAAGGAGGGCTGGCTGCCCACCGCCGACGGCGCCCTCGGACTCGGCGAACCCGTCGGCTCCATGGCCTGGTTCCCGGGCAACCACCACCCCTCCGACAAGGCCACCTACGACATCACCGTCACCGTCCCGCAGGGCCTCCAGGCCGTCTCCAACGGCGAGTTGGCGGACCAGTCCACCAAGGGCGGCCGGACGGCCTGGCACTGGCACACCGCCCAGCCCATGGCGAGCTACCTCGCCACCGTCGCCGTCGGCCACTTCGACATCGCCCGCGGCACCGGCCCGCACGGGCTGCCGGTCCTCACCGCCGTCGACCCCACCCAGGCGAAGGCGAGCGAGCAGGCGCTCGCGCAGCTCCCCGACGTCATCAAGTGGGAGGAGATCAACTTCGGTCCGTTCCCCTTCTCCTCCACCGGCGCGATCATCGACCGCCCCGACGACGCCGGCTACGCCCTGGAGACCCAGAACCGGCCCTTCTTCCCCGGCGCCCCGGACACCGGCACCCTCGTGCACGAACTCGCCCACCAGTGGTACGGCGACTCGGTCACCCCCCGGTCCTGGCAGGACATGTGGCTCAACGAGGGGTTCGCCACCTACGCGGAGTGGCTGTGGCAGGAGGACCACGGCGGCAAGAGCGCCCAGCAGACCTTCATGGACTACTACAACGGCGACGACGAGGCCATCTGGGCCTACCCGCCCGCGAAGCCGTCGAGCGCCGCCCACATCTCCGACAGCCCCGTCTACCAGCGCGGCGCGATGGTCCTGCAGAAGATCCGGCAGAAGGTCGGCGACGACACCTTCTACGACATCATCCAGGGCTGGGCCGCCACCCACCGCCACGGCAGCGCGAGCACCGCCGACTTCACCGCGTACGTGGAGAAGAAGGCCCCGCACAAGGACTTCACCGAGATCTGGAAGGACTGGCTGTACGGAAACGGCAAGCCGGCCCACCCGTGACGGGCGTACCGGTCCTCGGGGTGCGCTACGCCTCGCCCAGCGCCTTGCGCAGTACGGCGCAGGGGCGGCCGAGGGCGCGGTCGGGGCGGTGGTCGATCACCTCGTAGCCGAGGGCGGTCCAGAAGGCCAGCGCCTTGGGATTGTTGGCGAGGACGGCGAGCCGTACGGCGCTGCGGCCCTGTGCGCGGAAGCGGTCCTCGACGAGTTCCGCGAGGGCACGGCCGTACCCCCTGCCGTGCTCGGCCGCGTGCACCAGCAGCAGCCCGATCCACGGGTCCGGGTCGGCGGGGTCGGGGTGGTGGGCACGGGTGCCGGCGAGTCCGACGAGGCGTCCCTCCTCCGTGCGGGCGAGCAGCACCTCGGTGCCGGGCACGGCCAGGTCCTTGGCCAGCGTGGCCGCGACCTGCCCGGGACGTATGTCGTCCGGGTCGGGGAAGTCGCCGCTGAGCCGGTGGAACGCGCTGTTGGACGCGTAGAGCGCGGTGATGTCGCTCAGCAGCGGGGCCGGGATGTCCTGGCCGGGCGAGAGGGGCTCGAGAATCACGCGGGCACGCTATCCCGCCGGCGCCGTCCACGGAATTTCCCCGGCGGCGGAAGCCCTGGGCCGCGTCCGCACCCGGGGCTTCCGCTCGCCGTGACCGGCTGTCAGACGTTGACGCCGAAGTCCTGGGCGATGCCGACCAGGCCCGAGGCGTAACCCTGGCCCACGGCACGGAACTTCCACTCCGCGCCGTTGCGGTACAGCTCGCCGAAGACCATGGCCGTCTCGGTGGCGGCGTCCTCGGAGAGGTCGTAGCGGGCGATCTCGGCGCCGCCGGCCTGGTTGACGATGCGGATGTAGGCGTTGCGGACCTGGCCGAAGTTCTGTCCGCGGTTCTCGGCGTCGTAGATGGAGACCGGGAAGACGACCTTGTCGATGTCGGCCGGGAGCGCGGCCAGGTTGACGTTGATCGCCTCGTCGTCGCCGGCGCCCTCGCCCGTGCGGTTGTCGCCGGTGTGGACGATGGAGTTGTCGGGGGTCTGCTTGTTGTTGAAGAAGACGAAGTGCGCGTCCGAGTAGACCTTGCCCTGGCCGTTGACCGCGATGGCGGAGGCGTCCAGGTCGAAGTCCGTGCCGGTGGTGGTGCGGACGTCCCAGCCGAGGCCCACGGTGACGGCGGTCAGGCCCGGAGCCTCCTTGGTGAGCGAGACGTTGCCACCCTTGGACAGGCTTACAGCCATGTTGGGAGTCCCTTCCTTGGACATGTGTGGTGCAGTGCCGTTGAAGCTACCGTCACCGGGAAGAACGTCGCGGGGGGTCCCGGTGGTTCCGGATGCCTTTACCTTTTTTACCGAGCGGAAATCCAGGTGACGACGGCTGGCAGGACCGGGAACATGGACCCCATGTCCGGTCCTTACGTCATTCGTGGCTCCGTCTCGCTCCCCGAGGCCGAGCTGATGTGGCGTTTCTCCAGGTCGTCCGGTCCCGGCGGGCAGCACGTCAACACCAGTGACTCCCAGGTGGAGCTGCGCTTCGACCTCGCCCGCACCGAGGCGCTGCCCGCGGTCTGGAAGGAGCGGGCGCTGCAGCGGCTCGCGGGCCGGCTCGTGGACGGCGTGGTGACCGTACGGGCCTCCGAGCACCGCTCCCAGTGGCGCAACCGCGAGGCCGCCGCCGTACGCCTCGCCGCCCTCCTCGCGGAGGCCAGCGCGCCCCCGCCCAAGCCGCGCAGGCCGACCCGCATCCCGCGCGGCATCAATGAGCGCCGGCTGCGGGAGAAGAAGCAGCGCGCGGAGACGAAGCGGGGCCGCTCGGGCCGCGACTGGGCGTGAGCCCGGCAGGACGCAGAACACCGCCCGCCACCCACGCGGCCTGCCCTGCGCCGGTGAGCCGTCACCCGCACGGCCTGCCTTGATCCGGTGAGGCGTCACCCGCACGGGCCTGTCCTGAGCCGGGGAGCCGTCACATCCGGGGCCTGCGGTTCGTCAGTGAGGTGGCGGACCACCGAGGCGACGGAAAGGCCGGGCATCCCGATGAGCGAGCACGAGCGGCAGTACCGTGACGACGAGTTTCTCGCCGAGCGGTTCGAGGGGTACCGGGGGCATCTGCGGGCCGTCGCCTACCGGATGCTGGGCTCGGCCGCCGAGGCCGAGGACGCGGTGCAGGAGGCGTGGTTCCGGCTGAGCCGGTCCGACACGCGTGAGGTGGGCAACCTCGGGGGCTGGCTGACGACCGTCGTCGGCCGGGTCTGCCTGGACATGCTCCGCTCCCGCCGCTCGCGGGGCGAGGAACCCCTGGACACCTGGCGTCCCGGAGCCTCCGCCGAGCCGGATCCCGCGCAGGACGCGGTGCTCGCGGACTCGGTCGGGCTGGCCCTGCTGGTCGTCCTCGACACGCTCTCCCCGGCCGAGCGGCTGGCGTTCGTGCTGCACGACCTGTTCGGGGTGCCCTTCGACGAGGTCGGCGGGATCCTCGGCCGCAGCCCGGCCGCGGCACGGCAGCTGGCCAGCCGGGCGCGGCGCCGGGTGCGGGGCGCGGACGCGCCGGAGACCGACCTGGTGCGGCAGCGGGAGGTGGTCGACGCGTTCCTGGCGGCCGCGCGGGAGGGCGACTTCGACGGCTTGCTGGAGGTGCTCGACCCGGACGTGCTGGCACGCGGCGAGGCCGGTACGACCATCGGTGCGGCCGGCGTCGCCTCCGGCGCGAAGAGCTTCGCCCACCTGGCCCGGGCGGCGCGTCCCGCGCTGGTCGACGGGGCGACGGGCCTGGTGGTGTACGCCGGCGGCCGCGTCGAGCGGGTCCTGACGTTCACCTTCGTCGCCGACCGCATCGCGACCATCGACATCGTGACCGACCCGGCCGGCCTGTCGCTCCTGACCATCGAGCTCGCATAGTCGAAGCGCCGGGCCTGGAGCCGCCGCCGCCCCCGGTCCCGGCTCAGCCCAACTGGCGGTAGCGGCCCCGGAAGTACAGCAGCGGGCCGCCCTCCGCGCTCGGGACGTGTGCGGTCAGGACGCGGCCGATGACGAGGGTGTGGTCGCCGGCCGTAACCCGCTGCTCGGTGCGGCACTCCAGCGTGGCCAGCGCGCCGCCCACCAGCGGGGCGCCGGTGGCCTCGCCCCGGACGTAGGGGATGTCCTCGAAGAGCAGACGGTCGCTGATCCGGCCCTTCATGGCGAAACGGCCCGCGATGTGCCGCTGGCTCTCGGCGAGGACCGACACCGCCCACAGGGGCTGTTCGTCGAGCAGGTCGTCCATCCGGGAGCCCTCGCGCAGGCTCACCAGGACCAGCGGCGGGTCGAGGGAGACGGACAGGAAGGCGGTGGCGGTCATGCCGACGTCCTCCATGCCCGGCGCTTCCGGGTCGTCCGGGTCCAGCGGCGGCTCCTGCGCGGTCACCAGGACCACTCCGGCGGCCAGTCGGGACATAGCGGCCCGGAACTCGTCGTTGCTCACCCCCTCAGCATGCCCGGAAGCGGCGGTGGCGGTGGGTGAGGGACTCTTCAGCACGCCGGAAACGCTAGTCTCCGCCCCGCGGGGGCCGCATCGGGCCTCAGCCCGAGCCGGGTCCTAGGACCAGCGGAGGACCACGTGTGCAGCATGTGAACCGAGCCCAAAAGCTTGCGTTCAGTAAACGCACGGGGAAAACGCAGAAACTCCACTCAATTGTTCACGTTCATCTGTGACTTGAGTCACAAGAAGCAGGAATTGTTGACCCTGTGTACCGAGTGGGCAGCGCGCTGTGATTCAGTGGCTGGGAAACTGAGACGCACCGTAAGAGGCACCCTTAAGAAGCGCCGAAGACAACCCTTGATTCGCTGCGAGGTCTCGGGGGGAGGGCGAGCATGGAGACCGAGTCGGAGCCGTATGTCCGTCTTGCGTCCCTGCGGCAGCTGCACCAGGTCATGGCCGACATGAACACGGCACGCAGCCTGGCGGACACACTGCAGACCGTCGCCGACGGCGCGGTCAACGCCCTCGGGTACGAGATGGCGTGCGTGAACCTCGTGCGCCCCGACGGCGATCTCGTCGTCGCCGCGTTCTCCGGGAACTCCGCCGCCGAGGCCCTGATCACCGGCCGGGTCGGCTCCCGCGAGTCCTGGGAGCGGCGGCTGAACATGGGCGAGCGCTGGGGCGACCTGGTCTTCATACCGCACACCGAGGGCTGGGTCCTCGACGACGACGACGTCCCCCAGTGGTACACGGACGGCCCGGCACCTCGCTTCGAGGACGAGTGGCACCCCTCCGACCGCCTCTTCGCCCCCATGTACACCCCGGGCGCGCAGGGCGCCACCTGCGGCGAGCTGCTCGGGGTCATCTCCGTCGACCGGCCGCGCAACGGCCGCCACCCCGGCGCCTGGGGCCGCGAGGCCCTGCAGATGTACGCCTTCCAGGCCGCCATCGCGATCAGCAACGCGCGTCTGCGTGCGAACATGCAGCGCGCCCTGGTCCGCCTGGAGCGCGAGCAGCAGGCCCTGCGGGCGAGCGAGGAAAGCTTCAGGCAGGCCTTCGAGTACGCCCCCTCGGGCATGGCCATCGCCGAGATGGGCGGCGATCAGCACGGCCGCATCCTGCGCACCAACGACGCCCTGTGCCGCCTGCTCGGCCGCCCGGCCTCCGCGATGCGCCGCTACTCCTTCTCCGACCTGGTGCACCCCGAGGACATCGGCACGCTGCTGCGGACCTCGGCGGAGGGCGGCCGTGCGGAACTGCGCCTGGGGCGCCGCGACGGCACCTACGTCTGGGTGTCCCTGCGCAACTCCGTGGTCGCCGACGCCGCCGACGGCCCCCGCTTCCTCCTCACCCACGTCGAGGACATAGAGGAACGCAAGCGCCGCGAGCTGCAGCTCGCCCACCGCGCCTCCCACGACTCGCTCACCGGTCTGCCCAACTCCGCCGAGCTGCGCGCCCGTCTCGCGGCCCGGCTGTGCCGGCGCCCGGCCCACGCCGGCGAACTGGAGTCCCTGGACGCGGCCTACGGGCACCCCGCCTTCGACGCCCCCGTGGCCCACGGCTTCGACTTCCGGCCGGGCGCGGAGGCGTACGACAGCTTCGACCACCACGTCCACACCGTCGCCCCCGAGGACGGCCGGGACGACGGCACCAAGGGCCTCGCGGTCCTCTTCTGCGACCTCGACGGCTTCAAGTCGATCAACGACCGCTTCGGGCACAACGCGGGCGACGCGGTGCTGATCGAGGTCGCCCGCCGCCTCTCGCGCGGCGTCCGCGACGGCGACACGGTCGCCCGCCTCGGCGGCGACGAGTTCGTGATCCTCGCCGACGGCCTCGGCCGGGCCGACGCCCAGGACCTCGCCGTACGGCTGCGCAACGAGATCATCCAGCCGATCCGGGCCGAGGGCCGGGCCGTCCGGGTGGGCGCGAGCTTCGGCATCGGGTGGGCACACTGCGGCATGACGGCGGACGAAGTGTTGAAGTCAGCCGACGAGCGTATGTACGTAGAGAAACGATCTCGTCCCAAACAGCACCGACGCGCCGGATGATCCGCAGGTCAGGGACTTGATGCGATTCGAGTCACCCGTTTGGCCCAGCCGGACCGGGTAGGCTCCCCCTTCCAGACCTGTATCGCATCCACCCGCACCCGCTGAGGAGACCAAGGGATGACGCCCGGCGAAAACGGCCCGAGCACGCCCGAGGACGACGACCCGTTCGGCTACCTGTACGCCGACGGCCAGGCCAGAGGGGCCCAGCCGCCGTCCGGCGGTTACGGCTACCCCAACTCGGTCAGCAGGGTGCGGGCGGTCGGCGAGCGCCAGTACGGCCAGCAGCAGGCCCCCTACGGCCAGCAGCCCGGCGTCCCGCAGCAACCGGGCGCCTACGGCCAGCCGAACGCCCACTACCAGGCCCCCGAGACCCTCCCCGGCGGCGCCCCGACCACCCGTCAGCCCGCGCACCCCGCGCCGGGCCGCCGCGGCCCCAACACCAAGGGCCTGCTGATCGGCGCGATCGCGGTGGTCGCCGCGGTCGTCATCGGCATCGGCGTGTCGATGCTCAACGACAACTCGGACGACAAGACCAACAACCAGGCGGGCAACACCCCGACCCAGTCCCAGAGCAGCGAGCCGAGCCCGTCGGGGAGCAGCTCGGCGGCGCCGGGAGAGCTGCCGAAGACGGACGCGAGCGCGCTCCAACTTGGGCCTGGTGTGACGACGGCGTCAGCCATCAAGGGTTCGCAGGCCAAGGGCGGAACCTACGTGACAGGCTTCAACCACGTCGGAGCAACGGTCACCTGGACGGTCAACAACGTTGAGAAGGCCGGTACCTACCGGCTGTACGTGCGCTACGGCATCCCGGGTGTGGACGCCAACGCGACACTGGTGGTCAATAACAAGGCGCAGTCGCGGGAGCTGCGCATGAGTAACTTCG
The DNA here is from genome assembly GCF_001027185.1 of Streptomyces incarnatus. NCBI lineage: Bacteria > Bacillati > Actinomycetota > Actinomycetes > Kitasatosporales > Streptomycetaceae > Streptomyces > Streptomyces incarnatus. Next base: position 4,690,598 of record NZ_CP011497.1, read on the forward strand.
GTGGCGGCACGCCCGTAGGCGACTGGGAGAAGGGCTGGAAGACCACCTGGGGAATCGTGAACCTGGACAAGGGCACGAACACGATCCAGATCGCCTGCCAAGACGGCAACCAGTGCAATGCGAACCTCGACCAGTTGTGGCTGACGGCCGATCCCGACAACAGCTGAAAGGGGCCCGGACCATCCCCCAGGACGGCCGGGCCCCTTTCAGCTTCTTGACCAGCCGGGAGTCACACCGCGCCCGACCGCACCGCCGAGTTGCCCACGCCTGTCGAGCGTGTGCGCGGCCGCTCCGCCGCTTACCCGTCGCCGCCCTGGCCCGCTACAAACCTGGCGAACGCGGCCGTCGGACGGAACGCGGTGGGGTGACGATTCGTCACCCCACCTGACTAGCCGATGCGCCCGACGTCAACGCACGCGTCAGCCACCCAACCGTTCTTGCCGGCCCACCGCACCTTCAGCCAGGCCTTACTGGAAGGGCCGCCAGACCAGCACGTGTATGAGCCTCCGGGATCCCGTCGGATGCAATCGCCAGTGCTGTCCGTAAAGCAAGGAACCTGAACATTACGATCGGTGATCGTGGCGATTTTGGCGGACGAGGTGCTGGCCTCGGCGCGGATGGTGAAAGGGTGACTACCCTTCATCCAGACGCCGCCCACGTCTGCCGATGCAGGAGAGCTAACGGAAATGAGGAGTCCCATCGAGGCTACGCCGAGAGCGGCGATCTGCCTGATGGCTTTTGGCTTGTGCATAGGTTTCCCCCAGTGAGAAATGGGAACTTGGTCGTTGGGGATCATACGTTCGATACTGGGGCCTGGGGGGGTTTTCGGTCACGCGTGATCACGTGGCCGAGGCGCCCTCGCTGTTGCACCCCGACCCATGGGCGCCTACGACTTTGCTGCTCGTGTCCTCGCGTCGCGCAGCGGCATCGCTTCGACGCACTCCTCGTCCCAGCAACTCCTCGTACACCGCCGGATCGAACTCCCCGGCGGCCGGGGCCTGTACCGTCGCTACCGAGAGCGCGACCGCGCGGGCCAGCCGTTCCGGCCAGGGAAGCTGCTCCACGAGGCCCGACAGCAGGCCCGCCACCGCCGAGTCGCCCGCGCCGGTCGGGTTGCCGTGGATGCGGGCGGGCGGGGTGGCGCGCCAGCGGCCCTCGGGGGTGGCGGCCAGCAGGCCTTCGGGGCCCAGGGATGCCACGACTGCGTGTGCGCCCCTTCTGCGCGCGTCCTGGGTGGCCCGCAACGGCTCGTGGGAGCCGGTGAGTTCGGCCAGTTCCTCGGCGTTCGGTTTGATGAGGTCGGGGCGGGCGGCGACGCCTCGGCGCAGGGGTTCGCCGCTGGTGTCCAGCAGGACGGGGACTCCGGCGGCGCGGGCCGCGCGGACCAGGTTCGCGTACGCCCCCACCGGCACGCCGGGCGGCAGGCTGCCGCACAGGGCCACCGCCGAGACGGACGGCAGCAGTTCCTCGTAGCGGTCCAGGAACGCGCCCCACTCGGCCGGCGCGATCTGCGGGCCCGGCTCGTTCAACTGTGTCGTGTCGCCGGAGAGTTCGTCGACCACGGCGATCGTGCGCCGGGTGGCCCCGGCGACCGGCACCAGCGCGTCCGTCAGCCGGGGCACGTCGGCGAGCAGGTCGCGTATCGCGCGCCCGGTCCCGCCGCCCGCGAACCCCGTGACCGTCACCTCGTGTCCGAGCGCGGCCAGCACCCGGGCCACGTTCACGCCCTTGCCGCCGGGCCGCTCGATGACCTCCGAGACCCGGTGCGAGGCGTGCGGGCGCAGCGACCGTACCCGGTAGGTCAGGTCGAGAGCGGTGTTCAGCGTGACCGTGAGGATCACCCGGGCCGACCTCCCTCGAAGTCCTGTGGCACGTCATCGCGCCCGACATCGGTTTCCGGGGGCACGATCATGCCAAAGAGACGGCGGTCCGCCCAGTCACGAGTCGGCCGCCGTCCAGGGAAAAGACGGGCAGATCAGGCCAGTTGGGGCGGGATCACCACCCACTCACCCCGCCGCATCACGCCCTTGAGGTCGAAGTCCGCGTCCAGCAGGACCAGGTCGGCGTCCTTGCCCGGCTCCAGCGAGCCGATGCGGTCGGACAGGCCGAGGAGCCGGGCGGGGTTCACCGACAGCGCCGTCACCGCGTCCTGCACCGGCAGCCTGTCGACCGTCACCGCCCGTTTGAAGGCGCGGTCCAGGGTCAGCGTGGAGCCCGCGATCGAGCCGCCCTCCACCAGCCGGGCCACGCCCTCGCTGACCTCGACCTCCAGCGGGCCCAGCATGTAGCGGCCGTCGCCGATGCCGGCCGCGTCCATCGCATCCGTGATGAAGGCGACGCGGGAGGCGCCCGCGCGGTGGAAGGCCAGCTCCAGGGCGGCGGGGTGGAGGTGTACGCCGTCGTTGATCAGCTCGACCGTGACCCGCTCGTCCTCCAGCAGGGCGGCGATGGGGCCGGGCGCCCGGTGGTTCAGGGCCGGCATCGCGTTGAACAGGTGGGTGGCGACCGTGGCGCCCGCGTCGATGGCCTCGACCGTCTGCTCGTACGTGGCGTCCGTGTGCCCGATCGCCGCGATGACGCCGTGCTCGGCGAGCAGCCGTACGGAGTCGATGCCGCCCGGCAGCTCGGCCGCGAGCGTGACCATCCTCGCCCTGCCGCGCGCCGCGTCGATCAGCTTGCGGACCTCGGCCGGGTCCGGGGCGCGCAGCAGCCCCTCGGAGTGCGCGCCCTTGCGGCACGGCGAGATGAACGGCCCCTCGAAGTGGATGCCGGCGATCTCGCCCTGCTCGGCCAGCTCGCTCAGCAGCCCGGCCTGGCGGACCAGCAGGTCCATCTCGTCGGTGACGGTGGAGGCCACCAGGGTGGTGGTGCCGTGCGCGCGGTGCGTGGCGATGGCCTTCATGATCTGGTCCGGGGTGCCGGAGAAGGAGGCTCCGCCGCCGCCGTGGTTGTGGATGTCGACGAACCCCGGTACCAGCCAGTGGCCGCTCACGTCGAGCACCTCGGCGTGCTCGGTAGCGGCAGCCGCGATCCTCGTGTCCTCGACGGCCACGCGCCCGTCGTCCACCACCCCGGTGGGCAGCACCACCCGAGCACCTGTGAGAACCAAGCTGGGAGCCATCAGGCGCTTACCTCCGGAGTCGTAGAAGTGGTGGTCAGTAGGTCCTGTGCGAGCAGCCCGGCGCCCAGGCAGCCGGCCGTGTCGCCCAGGGCCGCCGGGACGATCGCGGGCAGTTTCTGGAAGGTGACCCGCCGCCGGACGGCCTCCCGCAGCGGCTGGAACAACACTTCCCCCGCCTCGGCGAGACCGCCACCGATGATCAGGGTGCGCGGGTCCAGCAGGGTGAGCGCGGTGACCAGGCCGTCGGCGAGGGCGTCGACCGCCTCCCGCCAGACCCGAACGGCGTTCGGATCGCCGGACGCGACGGCCTTGGCGCAGTCGGCGGCGTCCGCGTCCGGGTCCCCGCAGGCCGCCGCCCACGCCTCGCTGACGGCGGACGCGGAGGCGTACCGCTCCAGGCAGCCGTGCTGCCCGCAGGGACACGGGATCCCGCCGGGCCGTACGACGACATGGCCGATCTCGCCCGCGAAGCCGTGCGCGCCCGCCTCCACCCGGCCGTCGATGCCGATCGCGCCCGCGATGCCGGTGCCGAGCGGCACGAACAGGAACCGGTCGGCGCCCCTGCCCGCGCCGATCCGGCCCTCGGCGAGGCCGCCGGTGCGCACGTCGTGGCCGAGGGCGACGGGGATGCCGAGCCGCCGTGCGAGCAGCGCGCGCAGCGGTACGTCCCGCCAGCCGAGGTTGGCCGCGTAGGCGGCGATGCCCTGCTCCTCGTCGACGATGCCGGGGACCGCGAGGCCGGCCGCGGCGGCGGCCTCGCCGTAGTGCCGCACGCCGTACGCGTGCAGCTCGGCGGCGAAGTCGAGGATCGCCCCGACCACCGCGTCCGGTCCGCGCTCGCGGCCGGTGGCGCGGCGGGCGCGGTGGAGCAGTTCGCCGTCGTCGCCGACGAGGGCGGCCTTCATCCCGGTACCGCCCACGTCCAGGGCGATGACATGTCTCACCACGGGCCCTAGTGTGGCCTCCTACCCGCGAGAGGTCTAGTCCACTCACGTGGTGTAGACCTTATGTGTCCATATATTGAACGGTCAGACAGCAGGGTTGGGGCTTTGAGGGTGCGTCGGCGTACGGCAGGAACGATCGCGGTGGTGTCCGCACTGGGCATGACGGCGGTCCTCGGCGGCTGCGGGAGCACGGGCTCCTCCGATGTGACGCTGAGACTCGTCGCCGCCGACTACGGCGACTCCCCCGCCAACAGCTCGAAGAAGTACTGGGACACCCTGGTCAAGGAGTACGAGTCGAAGCACCCCGGGGTGAAGATCGACGTCAGCGTGTACTCCTGGAACGACGTCGACGCCAAGGTCAAGGACATGGTCGCGGCCGGCCACGCCCCCGACCTGGCCCAGATCGGCGCCTATGCCGACTACGCGGCCGCGGGCAAGCTCTACCCGGTCTCCGACCTGCTCTCCATACCCACCCAGGCCGACTTCCTCTCCCAGCTCTCCGAGGCCGGGCAGTGGAACCACACGCAGTACGGCATCCCCTTCGCGGCGTCCACGCGGGTGCTCTTCTACAACAAGACCCTGTTCGCCAAGGCCGGCATCACCACCGCGCCCACCACCTGGGACCAGCTGGCCGCCGACGCCCAGGCGCTCAAGGACAAGGGCGTGAAGTACCCCTTCGCGCTGCCGCTCGGCCCCGAGGAGGCCCAGGCGGAGACCATGCAGTGGCTGCTCAGCGGCAGCGACCCCGGCAACGGCGGCAACGGCTACACCGACGAGATCGGCACCTACACCATCGACTCGGCGCAGAACGTCCAGACCTTCACCTGGCTCAAGGACGACCTGGTCGACAAGGGCCTGACCGGGCCGGTCGCGCCCGGCAGGCTCAACCGGGCGACGGCCTTCGCCGCCTTCGCCGACGGCCAGGTGGGCATGCTCAACGGCCACCCCACCCTCATCCAGCAGGCCCAGACGAAGGGCGTGAAATTCGGCATGGTGCCGATGCCGGGGCGCACCGGGAAAGCCAGGGCCTCGATGGGCGTCGCCGACTGGATGATGGCCTTCAAGCAGAACGGGCACCGCGACCAGATAGGCGACTTCCTCAACTTCGTCTACACCGAGAAGAACGTCCTGGACTTCTCCCGCGAGTACGGCCTGCTGCCGGTCACCGGCTCCGCCTCCAACACCATGAGCGCGTCGGACTCCGCCCCCGACAAGGCCCTGCACCCCTTCCTCGAAGAGCTGCCCACCTCCGAGCTGTACCCCGTCGGCAAGACCTCCTGGGCCTCGGTCAGCGCGGCCGTGAAGCAGAACATCGGCCAGGCCGTCACCCCCGGCGGCGACCCCGCCGGCGTCCTCAGCCGCCTCCAGGCGACCGCGTCGGCGGCGGACAGCAGCGCCAGGAACTGAGCGGGCTCTGTCAGTCCCCACCGCTACGGTGACCGCATGGAACTCGCCCCCCGCGAACAAGCGATCCTCGCCCTGGAGCGCCGCGGCTTCCCCGGCCCCGGCGCCAAGGAGCGGGCGATACGCGAGGAACTGGGCCTGTCCCCGGTCCGCTACTACCAACTGCTGAACGCGTTGCTGGACGACGAGCGGGCCCTGGCGGCCGACCCGGTGACGGTGAACCGCCTGCGCCGAGTGAGAGAGGCCAGACGGACGGAGCGCTGAACCGGGAACGTGGGTGCTCGGTGCTGGTGCCGGCCGGGGGTTGGGGCGCTTGCCCGCGCTTGCGTGGTGCCTCCCCCGCTCTCGGCTTCGCTCGAGCGGGGGGACCCCCACCGCCCACCCGTGCCGCCTGGGGGTCCCCCAGGCCCTTAAGGCACTGGGGGAGGCACGACTGCCCGCAGCTGCGGGGGTGCCTTTCCGGCCGACCGAGTCGGGTGGTGGGTGGGCGAGGCGGGGTCCAGGGGCGGAGCCCCTGGCGGGGTCTGGGGCGGAGCCCCGGGAGTGCCCCAGGAGTGAGTCCGGGCGAGCCTGGATAGTGTCGCGGTATGGACTCTCTGCCGACCCCAGCCACTCAGCTCGGCCGGGACGGACTGGCCGCGCTCCTGGCCAAGCCCAGCGCGGCGCTCGTCGGCCTGGACTTCGACGGCACCCTGGCCCCCATCGTCGCCGACCCCGAACAGGCCCGCGCCCACCCCGGCGCCGTACCGGCCCTCGCCGCCCTCGCCCCGAAGGTCGCCTCCGTCGCCGTGGTCACCGGCCGCCCCGCCGGGGTCGCGGTGCGCCACGGCGGCTTCGCCGGCGTCCCGGGCCTGGAGCACCTGACCGTCCTCGGCCACTACGGCGCCGAACGCTGGGACGCGGTCACCGGCACCGTCACCGCCCCGCCCCCGCACCCCGGCGTCGCGGCGGTGCGCGCCGAGCTGCCGGGCGTCCTGGACCGCGCCGGCGCCTGGCACGGCACCTGGATCGAGGAGAAGGGCCGGGCCGTCGCGGTGCACACCCGCCGCGCCGACGACCCGCAGGCCGCGTTCGAGGCCCTGCGCGGCCCCCTCACCGACCTCGCCACCCGCCACGGCCTGATCGTCGAACCCGGCCGCATGGTCCTGGAACTGCGCCCGCCGGGCATGGACAAGGGCGTGGCGCTCGCCGACCACGTCCGCAGGACCGGCGCCGAGTCCGTCCTCTACGCCGGCGACGACCTCGGCGACCTCCCCGCCTTCGCCGCCGTCGGCAAACTCCGCTCCGACGGCGTCCCCGGCCTCCTGGTCTGCAGCGGCAGCACCGAGGTCACCGAACTGGCGGAACGCGCAGACGTGGTGGTCGACGGCCCCGCCGGTGTCGTACGCCTGCTGGTTTCACTGGCGGCGGCGATCGAGGGCTGACCTACCGCTTCGCCTGCCATGCCCCCTGTGCACCCGAGAGTCACGCAGGCTGTCGGTACGTCCCCGTAACATCACCCGCATGGTCGACGTTGGCGTGCGGCAGTTGGAGCGCAGTAGGGACCGACTGGCGCGGGGCGGGGAAGAGTTGGTGGGCCAGACTGATCTCGCTACTGGCGGGCTGCTGCTGTTCTACAGTGCCGAGTGCGGCCTGAAAGCAGAGTTGATGCGGCGGAGAGGCTTGCGGGACACGGCGCAGCTGCCCGAGGACCTGCGCACTCATGACCTTCGTGCCTTGGCGCGAGAACTCCGACTGTCACGGGAGACTCAGGAGGCGCTGAGGGGGTGTGCTCGGCCTCGGATCAACGGCCGCGCTCTGCAGAAGGTGGAGCCGCAGGCACTGCACGAGGCATGGCGATACGGTGCGGACCTGGAGGCGGACGATGAGAAGCATGCGTTGGGGGCCCTGCGAACCTTGATCTCGGAGTCCCGGAAGTGAAGGGCAGCGTGAACAGCGAAGTGGCATCCCACCTGGGTCTCGGCGACTACAGCGGTGTGGTACCCGGGCGTCTTTTCACCTGGGTCGACGTCGATGAACATCTCGCGTACTTGGCCGCGGGCGGCTCCTGGCCAGGGTGGTTGCTGGAAGCCGACGCCTGGTGGGACCAACTCGTACTGACGATCCGGCCCGACACTACGGAGGACAACGTCCGAGAATGGTTGGACCATGCCTTCGGTCGCGGCTCGGTCAGCGGTCCCCCGGGGGAGCTGGTGCTCGCCTTGGACCGTCCGACCGGACTCGGCGCCGAGGGCATTCCCGTCGTACTGGAAAGGGTCGCTGAGCACGCGACGAAGCGGCGGGTGCCGCGCCTCGTGGAGCGCAGGACGACGGCTGATCTTGCTCGCACGCTCTCCCGTCCTCGCCTCGACGGCTTCGCCGGCGACGTTCAGATGATTGCGTTTCACTCCTTCAAGGGCGGAGTGGGCCGAACAGTGCATGCGGTGGCTCTTGCCGATCATCTGGCCCGGCTAGGACATCGTGTACTCCTTGTCGACGGCGACCTGGAGGCGCCCGGCGTCACCTGGATGCACCAAGCACAAGGCGGTACGTGCGACATCGGTTACGAGGACGTGCTGGCGCTCCTGCACGGAACCAGCGGAGGAGACGTCCAGTCCGTTGCCGACATCGTGCGCGGATACCTGGCAGGTCAGTTCGTGGTGAGCGCTACCGGTTCGGGGAAGCTCGCGATTCTGCCTGCCATGCGCCGGTCTCGGCTCGGGCCTCCCCGTATCGAGCCTGTCGACCTCCTCACCTCTGACCGGTCGGCTTACTTCCTCACGGAGTCGCTTGCCGAGGTGGCGTCCGTCAGTGGTTTCGACATTGTGATCATCGACCTGCGGGCGGGTGCGTCCGAGTTGTCGGCACCGATCCTTCTCGACCCTCGTGTGCAACGGGTATTCGTCACCACGCTGAGCAGCCAGTCCTTGGACGGCACGGCTCGAATGATCCGCCAGCTGGGTGTGAAGGCTCCGGCTCTGCTGGGCCGTGATCCAGCCCCTGCCGCAGTGGTGACGCAGTATCGTCTGGACGTCCACGACACTGAGGCGGAGGCTGCTCGCGAGGCACTGACCCAGGCGTTGGACGACATCCTGCTTGTGCCGGAAGGTGACCCGCATGAGTCGGAACTCCCCGTCGACGCCAAGGCAGTGACGGTCACGCTGGTCAGCCCCTTCAGGGACGAGCTGCTGGCACTACCGCGCAGTTGGGACGAGGTCGTCGAGGTCGTGCGCCGCTGCGGTCTGGGAGACCGGGTTGCCGAGCTGGCACCTCAGCCCCAGCCGGGAGGGGGCGACACCGGGGCAGATGGCCCCAAGGGTGTGGAGGAACGGAGAAACGCGCTGAGGGAGCGGGCCGCCGCGCTCGTCTTCGCGGAACGGACGGGTCTCGACGGCGCTCTGGGCTTTCTGTCCACGGAACCGTTGCGCCGGCTCATCGGTGATCATCGCGCCGCGCTGCCGGTCACGGTTGTGGTGGGAGCGAAAGGCGCCGGCAAGACTTTCACCTTCGCCCGGATGTGCGCTGCCGGTAGCTGGTCCGGATTCGCCCGGAAGGCCGGCATGCAGGTACAGGATGACGCGCTGGTGGTGCCGGTCCTCGATCCAGCCAACCTGGATCAGCAGCCCACGGGCGATGGTCGCACCGGGCCCCAGGATCTTCGAGACCGGGCGGCAGGCGGTGAGGGAGCCACACGTCGCCAGATCCTCAAGGTGCTGAACGACGCCCTTCACTCCCAGGAGAGCGGCACCGACCCGTACGTTTGGCTCGACGTATGGTTGCGCTGCATGGCCATCGCCGGCGGCAGCGCGCCGGCACGGGGGGAAAGCTTCGACGCCGAGCGTGAACTGCTGACACTCGGCAAGACGGGGAAGCTGCTCTTCGTCTTCGACGGCCTTGAGGACTTCCTTCAGGAGTTGGAAGGCGAGTCCAAGCGGGTCGCACTCCGCACCCTCCTGGTCGAAGTTCCCGAGTGGCTGCGTTCCCTGCGTGGGCGTCCGCTCGGCGTGGTGGTGTTCGTTCGCCGCGACCTGGCGTCCTGGGCGATCACACAGAACCTCGGTCAGTTCCTGGACCGGTACGAGGCATACGCGCTGCGCTGGGACGCCCAAGAGGCCCTCCGGCTCGCCCTCTGGGTGTCGGTGACCGCCCATGCCGTCCGGGAACCGGATCGTGACCCGATGGAACTGTCCTATGAGGAAATCGCCCAGGCCCTGCGGCCGGTCTGGGGAGCGAAACTCGGTTCGGACAGTTCACACGAGGCATGGTCCGAACGCTGGGTCCCGGCAGCCCTCGCCGACTTCAATGATCAGGTCCAGGCCCGCGATGTGGTGCGGTTCCTCAGAGAAGCCGCAGGCCTGTCTGCCGGCGATGAGCAGAAGGACCGACTCCTTGTCCCGACTGCCATGCGCAACGCACTTGCCCAGTGCAGCTCGGAGAAGGTCAGGGAGATCGGTCAGGAGAACAAGCGGCTCGGCGACCTGCTGCGGGGACTGGGCCAGTACGCCAGTGACGTACTGATGCCCTTCAGCGCGGAGGACGTCGGACTGGATGCCACCGGCATCGCGGTACTACAAGAAGCCGGCGCGCTGGCCCGGGACACGGATGGCCGGTACCGCCTGCCGGAGATCTACCGGCACGCCCTGGGCTTCAGAACACAGGGGCGCGCTCGGGTCGTCCGTAGATGACGGAATCGCTGGACCGCGCGGACGTGGTGGTCGACGGCCCCGCCGGTGTCGTACGCCTGCTGGGGGCCCTCGCGGATCAGCTGGGCTGAAGGTCCTCGAGCGCCCGCAGCTGGTCCAGGAACCACTGGGCCGGGGGAAGCGCGGTGGCCGCCGCCGCCAGCCGCTTGGTGCGGTCCGCCCGCTCCTCCGGCGGCAGGGACAGCGCCGCGTGCAGGGCCCGCGCGGTCTCCAGCACGTCGTAGGGGTTCACCGGGAACGCGTGGGCGCCCAGCTCCTCGTACGCCCCGGCCTCCCGGGACAGCACCAGCGCACAGCCCTGGTCGGAGACCACCGGCACCTCCTTGGCGACCAGGTTCATGCCGTCCCGGATGGGGTTGACCAGCGCCACGTCGGCGAGCCGGTACGCGGCCAGGGAGCGCGCGAAGTCGTCCTTGACGTGCAGCACGACCGGGGTCCAGCCGGGCGTGCCGTAGACCGAGTTGATCTCCTGCGCCACCCGCTGCACCTCGGCGGTGTAGTCGCGGTACACGGCGAGGTCCTGGCGGGAGGGGTACGCGAACGCGAGATGCACCACCCGTTCACGCCACTCGGGGTGGTCGTCCAGCAGCTGCCGGTACGCCAGCAGGCCGCGCACGATGTTCTTCGACAGCTCGGTGCGGTCGACGCGCACGATGCTCCTGCGGCCTTCGCCGATCTCCGCGCGCAGCGCCGCCAGCCGCTCGTCCACATCGGGCTCGTGGGCCCGCTTGCGCAGGAAGTCGGCGTCGGCGCCAAGCCCGTGCACTCCGACCCGCACGGCCGGAGCCCCGGGGCCCAGTACCGCCTGACAGCACTCCGTGAACGCGTTCGCCCACCGCCTGGTCAGGAACGCCACCCGGTCCGCCCCGAGCATGCCCGCCAGCAGCTGCTCGCGGATGTCCCCCGGGAGCAGCCCGAAGTACTCGGGGGGCGCCCACGGGGTGTGGGAGAAGTGCCCGATCCGCAGGTCGGGCCGGAGCTCGCGGAGCATGCCGGGCACCAGGCACAGGTGGTAGTCCTGCACCAGCACCGCCGCCCCCTCGGCCGCCGCCCCGGCCAGCGCCTCGGCGAACGCCCGGTTGTAGGCCTCGTACGACGCCCACTGCCGCCGGAACTCCGCGTCGAAGACCGGTTCCAGCGGGGTCTGGTACAGCATGTGGTGCACGAACCACAGCACCGAGTTGGCGATCCCGTTGTAGGCGTCGGCGTGCACCTGCGCGTCGATGTCCAGCATCCGCACCCGCTGCCCGCCGGTGTCCTCGTCCGGCAGCGGCCCGCCGCCCGCGCGCCGTACCGCCTCCCGGTCCCCGTCGCCGAGCGCCGCGCACACCCACAGCGAGTCCGCGTCCGGCCCGATGGCCGACAGTCCCGAGACCAGCCCGCCGCCGCCCCGCTTGGCGCGCGGCGAGCCGTCCTCGTCCACCGTGTACGACACCGGCCCGCGGTTGGACGCGACCAGCACCCGAGCCCTCTCGGCAGCACCCTGCGTGGAAGCCATGGTCCTCAACCTAGCCCGGCCCGGAAACGCTCAAACGTACGGCCACGCCTCGTGTCACCGCCGTATACGAACTCAGGCCACCCGGCGCTCGGCGTACTCGGCGATCTCCACCATGGGTGGTCGTTCCTCGGTGTCGACCGAGTAGGTGCGCGGCTCGAAGCCGTCCTCGCCGCGCTCGAACTGGGTGAGGGCGGGCCGGATCAGATGGCCGCGGGCCAGCCTCAGCTGGGCGGTGCGGTAGATCGCCGCGGCCATCCGGCCGAGCGCCTGCCCGTCCTGGTGGCGGTGCTTGCGCACGCCCACGTCGACCTGCCCCAGCGCGTCGAGGCCCACCAGGTGCAGGGCGTCCACCAGCATGCCCAGCTCCACGCCGTACCCGACCGGGAAGGGGAGCTGTTCCAGCAGGCTGCGCCGGGCCGCGTACTCGCCGCCCAGCGGCTGCACGAATCCGGCCAGCTGCGGCCAGTGCATGTTCAGCAGCGGGCGGGCCATCAGCTCGGTGACCCGGCCGCCCTGGCCGGCCGTCCTGCCGGGGGCGAGCGCATCGAACTCCGCGGCGAGCGGGCGGTCGTACATCGCCTTGACCAGGTCCACGCCCGGCTCGGTGAGCAGCGGGCCGACGATCCCGGAGACGAAGTCGGAGGAGAAGTCGCGCAGGTCGGCGTCGACGAAACAGACGATGTCCCCGGTGGTGACCAGGAGCGAGCGCCACAGCACCTCACCCTTTCCGGGGACGGCGGGGATGCGGGGCAGGATCTCGTCCCGGTGCACGACCCGCGCGCCCGCGGCGGCGGCGACCGCGGAGGTACGGTCGGTGGAGCCGGAGTCGACCACCACGATCTCGTCGACGAGCGGCACCTGCTCCACGAGGTCGTGGCGGATGACCGCGACGATGTCGCCGACCGTCTCCTCCTCGTTGAGCGCGGGCAGCACGACGGAGACCGACTGGCCCGTGCGCTGCTTGGCCGCGAGGATCTTGTGCAGCGGGCGATCGGTCACCGACCAGGAGCGGGTGGCCAGCCAGCGCTCGACTTCTTCCAGCACAGTCAGCGGCTCCTCACGTGTCTCGCGGTTCGGACGACTATCTCAACTGTCCTGGCCTTCGGTTACAGTCTTGAACAACGCCGGTGACCATCGCATGTCGGGGTCGACCGCGCGCCCACAACTGCATACCGCTCATCCAGAGGGGCAGAGGGACACGGCCCGATGAAGCCCCGGCAACCCCCCTGAGCCGAACTCGTCTCCGCGAGGCTCCAGGCCAGGGAAGGTGCCAAATCCGTCTCACGGCGAGGTGCGTCGTGAGGAAGATGAGGAGAAAGGGCCTCGCCTCCATGGCTGTGCAGACAGTTGCAAGCTCCACCGATTCCACCGTCGACCTCGGTCCCGCCGCGGCCCTGAGCTGTCGCGAGTGCGGTCACCGTGTTCCGCTCGGCCCGGTGTTCGCCTGCGAGGAGTGTTTCGGCCCGCTGGAGATCGCCTACGACTTCTCCGCCTACGACACCGAGGAGCTGCGCCGCCGCATCGAGGCCGGCCCCGCCAACATCTGGCGGTACGCGCCGCTGCTCCCGGTCCCGGCCGACGTGACCGACAAGCCGAACCTGAACCCGGGCTGGACCAAGCTCGTCAAGGCCGACAACCTCGCCGCCGAACTCGGCGTCACCGGCGGGCTGTTCGTCAAGGACGACTCCGGCAACCCGACCCACTCCTTCAAGGACCGCGTGGTCGCCCAGGCCCTGGAGGCCGCCCGCGCCTTCGGCTTCACCACCCTGTCCTGCTCCTCCACCGGCAACCTCGCCGGTGCCGTCGGCGCCGCCGCCGCCCGGGCCGGCTTCCGCTCGTGCGTGTTCATCCCGCACGACCTGGAGCAGGGCAAGGTCGTCATGGCCGCGGTCTACGGCGGCGAGCTCGTCGGGATCGAGGGCAACTACGACGACGTGAACCGCTTCTGCTCGGAGCTGATCGGCGACCCGGCCGGCGAGGGCTGGGGCTTCGTCAACGTCAACCTGCGGCCGTACTACGCGGAGGGCTCCAAGACGCTGGCGTACGAGATCTGCGAGCAGCTCGGCTGGCGGCTGCCCGACCAGATCGTGGTCCCGATCGCCTCCGGCTCCCAGCTCACGAAGATCGACAAGGGTCTGCAGGAGCTGATCAAGCTGGGGCTCGTCGAGGACAAGCCGTACAAGATCTTCGGCGCCCAGGCCGAGGGCTGCTCGCCGGTGTCGACCGCCTTCAAGGCCGGTCACGACGTCGTACGGCCGCAGAAGCCGAACACCATCGCCAAGTCCCTGGCCATCGGCAACCCGGCCGACGGGCCGTACGTCCTGGACATCGCCCGCCGCACCGGCGGTGCCGTGGAGGACGTGACGGACGAGGAGGTCGTCGACGCCATCAAGCTGCTGGCCCGCACCGAGGGCATCTTCGCGGAGACGGCGGGCGGCGTGACCGTCGGCGTCACCCGCAAGCTGCTCAAGGACGGCGTCCTGGACCCGGCGAGGACCACGGTGGTCCTCAACACCGGCGACGGCCTGAAGACCCTGGACGCGGTGGCCGGGACCGGCCTCACCGCCACCATCCGACCGACCCTGGACTCCTTCCGAGAGGCTGGCCTCGCATGAGCGTGACCGTTCGCATCCCCACCATCCTGCGCACCTACACCGGTGGCCAGGCGGAGGTCAGCGCCGAGGGCGCGACCCTCGCCGAGGTCATCGCCGATCTGGAGAAGAACCACACCGGGATCGCCGCGCGGGTGCTGGACGACCAGGGCAAGCTGCGCCGGTTCGTCAACGTCTACGTCAACGACGACGACGTGCGCTTCGAGCAGGGCCTGGACACCGCCACCCCGGACGGCGCCGGCGTGTCCATCATTCCGGCCGTCGCGGGCGGCTGATCGTTACCTTAGGTAACTTCAGTTACGCATTGTTCATCGAATTGCCTCCTCCGTGAGAGAAGCGGAGGGGGCAATTCTGTGTGATTGAGCGCGGTAGAGTTGGGGAACGCGCTCTCGGCCGGACCGGTCGGGGGCCCTGAATTCATGCCGCACACCCGATGAGAAGCAGCCAAAATACGCGGGCCTTATGCGGCTTTTGTGGTGGTTTGTGTAGCCCGACTTGCCCCGAAGTCTGCTGAATTCTCACCACATTCCGGACCGTTCCCGTCCAGAATTCTCGTCCGATTGACCTGTTGCAGACGGCAGTTGGACAGATACATTCAGCCGCGGTCGACGCGTTCCGGCGCACGCCCCCGTCCGATGGGGGGTGAGGTCTGACCCGGATCCGCGAAGTGCGGATCTGTGCAAGGGCCAGTAATAGGGGAGTTAGGCATGGCTCAGGGCACCGTCAAGTGGTTCAACGCGGAGAAGGGGTACGGCTTCATCGCGGTCGACGGTGGTGCGGACGTCTTCGTCCACTACAGCGCGATTCAGATGGACGGCTACCGCACCCTGGAAGAGGGCCAGCGGGTCGAGTTCGAGATCTCGCAGGGCCAGAAGGGTCCGCAGGCCGACATGGTTCGCGTCACCGCCTGAACGTTTCTTGCACGAAGGGCCCGCACCTCGCACAGGGTGCGGGCCCTTCGCCGTGTCCGGGCTGCCCCGTTCGCCCCAGGCTGATCCGGCTGAGCCGCTTGCACTCGACCAGGCCGAGTGCTAATCATTGGCGTTAGCACTCTGAAGGTGAGAGTGACAAAGAAGGACCGGGTCGGTGAGGCCCGCAGGCCAAGTGGGGCAAGGAACCACGGGCCGGCGAGCCGTCCGTCGCGGGCGCGGGCGCGGTCCGAAGGAATCACCCCCAGTCCTGGAGGGACCACTTCACATGGCCAAGATCATCGCGTTCGACGAGGAGGCGCGGCGCGGCCTCGAGCGCGGCATGAACCAGCTCGCGGACGCCGTGAAGGTGACGCTCGGCCCCAAGGGTCGCAACGTCGTCCTCGAGAAGAAGTGGGGCGCCCCCACGATCACCAACGATGGTGTCTCCATCGCCAAGGAGATCGAGCTCGAGGACCCGTACGAGAAGATCGGCGCCGAGCTGGTCAAGGAAGTCGCCAAGAAGACGGACGACGTCGCCGGTGACGGTACGACCACCGCGACCGTGCTCGCCCAGGCCCTGGTCAAGGAGGGCCTGCGCAACGTCGCCGCCGGCGCCAACCCGATGGCCCTGAAGCGCGGTATCGAGAAGGCCGTCGAGGCCGTCTCCGCCGCCCTGCTGGAGCAGGCGAAGGACGTCGAGACCAAGGAGCAGATCGCCTCCACCGCGTCCATCTCCGCCGCCGACACCCAGATCGGCGAGCTGATCGCCGAGGCCATGGACAAGGTCGGCAAGGAAGGCGTCATCACCGTCGAGGAGAGCAACACCTTCGGCCTGGAGCTCGAGCTCACCGAGGGCATGCGCTTCGACAAGGGCTACATCTCCGCCTACTTCGCGACCGACATGGAGCGCATGGAGGCGGTGCTGGAGGACCCGTACATCCTCATCGCCAACTCCAAGATCTCCTCGGTCAAGGACCTGCTCCCGCTGCTGGAGAAGGTCATGCAGTCGGGCAAGCCGCTGCTGATCATCGCCGAGGACGTCGAGGGCGAGGCCCTGTCGACCCTGGTCGTCAACAAGATCCGCGGCACCTTCAAGTCCGTCGCCGTCAAGGCCCCGGGCTTCGGTGACCGCCGCAAGGCCATGCTCGGCGACATCGCCATCCTCACGGGCGGCGAGGTCATCTCCGAGGAGGTCGGCCTCAAGCTGGAGAACGCGACCCTGGACCTCCTGGGCCGCGCCCGCAAGGTCGTCATCACCAAGGACGAGACCACCATCGTCGACGGTGCCGGCTCCTCCGAGCAGGTCAACGGCCGCGTGAACCAGATCCGCGCCGAGATCGAGAACAGCGACTCCGACTACGACCGCGAGAAGCTGCAGGAGCGCCTGGCGAAGCTCGCCGGCGGTGTCGCGGTCATCAAGGCCGGTGCCGCCACCGAGGTGGAGCTCAAGGAGC
Source organism: Streptomyces incarnatus (assembly GCF_001027185.1). Classification (NCBI taxonomy): domain Bacteria; kingdom Bacillati; phylum Actinomycetota; class Actinomycetes; order Kitasatosporales; family Streptomycetaceae; genus Streptomyces; species Streptomyces incarnatus. The sequence goes on from NZ_CP011497.1 coordinate 4,707,224, forward strand.
GCAAGCACCGCATCGAGGACGCCGTCCGCAACGCCAAGGCGGCCGTCGAGGAGGGCATCGTCGCCGGTGGTGGCGTGGCCCTGCTGCAGGCCTCCCAGGTCTTCGAGAAGCTGGAGCTCGAGGGTGACGAGGCGACCGGCGCCAACGCCGTGCGCATCGCGCTCGAGGCCCCGCTGAAGCAGATCGCCGTCAACGCCGGCCTCGAGGGCGGTGTCGTGGTGGAGAAGGTGCGCAACCTGACCCCGGGCCACGGCCTGAACGCCGCGACCGGCGAGTACGTCGACCTGGTCGCCGAGGGCATCATCGACCCGGCGAAGGTGACCCGTTCCGCGCTGCAGAACGCCGCCTCCATCGCCGCGCTGTTCCTCACCACCGAGGCCGTCATCGCCGACAAGCCGGAGAAGGCCGCCGCGCCGGCCGGCGGCGGCATGCCGGGCGGTGACATGGACTTCTGATCGACCTGACGGTTGATCGCCTGTCCTTCGGACCGAGGGCGGTGCTTCCAGCTTCCGGCTGGGGTGCCGCCCTCGGGCGTTTCCGGGTTCCGGGCTCAGTCGGCGTAGTCCTTGAGGTCCTCCGTGTTCAGGGTGATGCCGACCGGAGGCGGGAGCTGGACCGTCGCGCCCCAGGAGTAGGAGGGCGACTGCTGGTAACGGCCGTCCTTGGGGTCGCTGTGCACGACGATCGTGTCGTCGTCCCGGTCGATCAGCAGGTAGACGGGGATACCAGCCTCGGCGTAACCGCGGACCTTGTCGACGCGGTCCCGCCGGTCGGTGTCACGATCGCGAGAGGTGACTTCCACGACCATGAGGACGCCGTCGGGGTCTGCCCAGTCGCCTTCCTGGGCGATGAAGTGGTTGAACGGCGCCAGCGCACCGTCCGCACAGGCGTGGCCCTTGCGGTAGGCGCCGATCTTGAGCTGCTGCTCGGGGTAGAGGGCCAGTTCGGGGCGCACCTGCATGAACAGCCGCATGAGCCACACGATGATGCCCCGGTGACGCTGGTCCGGCAACGGCTTGACCTCTAGCTTTCCGTCAATGAGTTCGAGCTTCACGCCCTCTGGAGCCTCGTGGGCCAGCTCCTCGAAGTCCTCGACCGAGATGCGGTCGCCCTTCACGTACACGCGGCCGTTGATGAACTCCAACCGCACGTTCTCCGGTGCCCTGCGGGCAAGTTCCTCGAAGTCCTCGGCGGACATCTGCGGGCGCTGGGCGGTGCTGGGGGTCATGGCATTGCCTCCTCCCCTCCATCGTGCCCCGGACCGGTGTCGTCGGACCGTAGGAGCGGTCATACGGGTGTCCTTTCTCGTCGGGTGGACGCCATAGCAGCGCGAATCCCGGCCGCGCGGCCCTGGACCGCCGAAGGAGGTAGGGGCGCGTTGGAGCGTGTAGGTGCGCGCCCGTCTGGCGGACAGCGACAGCACGGGCGCCGTACGGCCCAGGGCGGCGAGCAGGATGTGGGCGCGGGACCGGGTGGGGCCCGGCGGCGGTCCGGCCGGCTCCTCCGGTACGTCGCCGCGCGTGAACGCCCCCACCAGGCGTCGTCGCGCGCGGTACGGGACCACCACGATCGGGTGATCCACCGGGTGCCGCCGGAGTCCGTCTCCAGCCGCTCCCGGCCGCGCCGCAAGTGCCCCGCCGCCTGAAGGCGGTTGAGGATGGTCCGCAGTGCGCACTGGCCGTAGGGGAGCTGCTTGGCCAGCGTTTTCACCGAGATGTCGGCGCCTTCGGGGAGGCGGTCGAGGTACCCGGCGACGGCCGCCTCACGGGGCGTGAGGTGCGAGAAGTCGTGGTGGGTGCGCGGGCGTTGGTCCGGCGCGGAGCGCTTGCCGTAGCCCGGATTGGCCATCGGGTGCGGGGTCGCGTGCGCGGGCAGGGAGGCAGGGCTAAAGTGGGTGTCAGCCACGGGATCGCCTTCTTCGATCTCGTCGGTCAAGCCCCCGCAGGTGTTCCAGCACCTGACGGGGGCTGTTCGTTATGCGGGCACGCTAGAGCCTTGTGACCGTGCGTGGCAAGTCGAGCGCGGTGCGTCAACTCGCGGGGTGGGTGGGCGGGTTGGGCCCTCCACCCGTTCCTTGGAAAGAGGTCTCGAATCTCAGGGCTTGAGCCCCGAGGCGAACGCCGACCAGGCCTCGCGCTGCGCGCGGCCCTGTGCCGGGTCGGGGTGCGAGTACGCCGTCGACGTGCGCAGTGGGCGGGTCGGTGAGGTGATGGGGCGCGTGGGAGGCCGGGTGCGGCTGCGTCCCCTCGGTGGCGGGCGGGAGTGGGACTGTCCGCCGGAGTCGGTCGAGCCGGCGCCGCCGGACGCGGTGCTGCGGGAGCGGGTGCGGCAGTTGAACCGGGCCAGTGTGAGTGGCGTCACGTGAAGGCTTCGGTGGGGGCGGGAATGTGGGCCGGCGCACAGCTCGTTAGTTCAGAAGCTGCAACAATGCGTGCACACATACCGCCCGGTCAGCAGAGTCATTCACCAGGAGCCCCCGTGACCGTCACGACGCCCGCCTCCCGCGCGGCCCAGATCCTGTCCCGCCCGATCGCGCTCAACGGTCTCACCGTTCCCAACCGGATCGTGATGGCGCCGATGACCCGCATGTTCTCCCCGGGCGGCGTCCCCGGCGAGGACGTGCGCTCGTACTACGCCCGCCGCGCCGCCGCCGGCGTCGGCCTCATCGTCACCGAGGGCACGTACGTGGGCCACGAGTCGGCGGGGCAGAGCGACCGGGTGCCGAGGTTCCACGGGGAGGAGCAGCTCGCGGGCTGGGCGAAGGTCGCCGAGGACGTGCACGCGGCGGGCGGCACCATCGTCCCGCAGCTGTGGCACATCGGCATGGTCCGCAAGGACGGCGACGCCCCCTACCCGGAGGCCCCCGCGATGGGCCCCTCCGGCCTGGTCACCGCGGGTGCCGAGCCGACCGGCAAGGCGATGACGCAGGCGGACCTGGACGACGTCGTCGCCGCGTTCGCCCAGGCGGCCGCCGACGCCGAGCGCATCGGCTTCGACGGCGTGGAGCTGCACGGCGCCCACGGCTACCTCCTCGACCAATTCCTGTGGGAGGGCACCAACCGCCGCACCGACGCCTACGGCGGCGACCCGGTGGCCCGCACCAGGTTCTCCGCGGAGATCGTCGCCGCGGTCCGCGAGAAGGTCAGCCCCGAGTTCCCCGTCATCTTCCGCTACTCGCAGTGGAAGCAGCAGGACTACACCGCCCGCCTCGCCGAGACCCCCGAGGAGCTGGAGGCGATCCTCACCCCGCTGGCGGCGGCCGGCGTCGACGTCTTCCATGCCTCCACCCGCCGCTACTGGCTGCCGGAGTTCGACGGCTCGGACCTGAACCTGGCCGGCTGGACCAAGAAGCTCACCGGCAAGCAGGTCATCAGCGTCGGCTCGGTCGGCCTCGACGGCGAGTTCCTGGGCGCCTTCAAGGGGGAGGGCTCCGGCGTCAAGGGCATCGACAACCTCCTCGACCGCCTGGAGGCCGAGGAGTTCGACATGGTCGCCGTCGGCCGTGCGCTGCTCCAGGACCCGGAGTGGGCGGCCAAGGTGCTCTCCGACCGCTTCGACGAGCTGAAGCCGTACGACGCGGCTTCACTGAAGACGCTCAGCTGAAACTCCCTCTTTCCGGTGCCGTTCTGCGGGCACTCGTGATCGTCGTCGCCCGTTCCCCTGATGAGCAGTCAGGCTGGGATCAGGGGAGCGAGCGATGACGAAGAGCGAGTCCGGGCCGGTGGTGCGCACCGCCCACGGTGCGGTGCGCGGCCTGCGCGAGCGGGACCTGTCGGTGTTCCGGGGCATCCCCTTCGCCGAACCCCCCGTCGGCGCGGCCCGCTTCCAGGCCCCGCGCCCGCCCCGCCCCTGGGACGGCATCCGCGAGGCGTACGCGTTCGGCCCGCCGCCCCCGCAGGACGCCGGCTTCCTGGGCGGCACGGCCCCGCTCCCCGCCCCGCAGGACACCGACTGGCTCACGGTCAACGTCTGGACACCGGACCCGGATCCGTCCGCCGCCCGCCCGGTGCTGGTGTGGATCCACGGCGGCGCCTTCAAACTGGGGCACGGCGGCCAGCCGGGCTACGATCCCCAGCACCTGGCCCGCGCGGGCGACGCGGTGCTCGTGACCTTCAACTACCGGCTGGGCATGGAGGGTTTCGCCCTCTGGGACGGCGCACCGGCCAACCGGGGCCTGCTGGACCAGGTGGCGGCCCTGACCTGGGTCCAGGAGAACATCGCCGCGTTCGGCGGTGACCCGGCCCGGGTCACCGTCTTCGGCGAGTCGGCCGGCGCCGGTTCGATCGCCTCCCTGCTGGCGATGCCCCGAGCACGGGGCCTGTTCCGCCGCGCGGTGGCCCAGAGCGTGCCCGGCACGTTCTTCTCCGCCGACCTGGCCCGGGACCTGGCGGGGGCACTGGCCGCCGAGGCGGGACGCGAACCCACGGCCGCCGATCTGGCCGCGACCGACCCGCACCGCCTCACCGAGGCCGGCGCGGCACTGGGCACCAAGATGCCCCAGCACACCGACCGCTGGGGCCAGGCGGCCCCGACGACGGTCCCCTTCGCCCCGGTGGTCGACGGCGACGTGCTGCCGACGACCCCCTGGCAGGCCCTGGCATCGGGGGCGGCGAGAGAGGTGGACCTGCTGGTCGGCCACAACCGCGACGAGTACCGCCTGTTCCTGGTCACGGCGGGCCTGTCCGGCAGGGTCACGGACGACCTGGCGGCGGCGACCCTGCGGCTGTACGCACCGGGTGGCGAGAGCGGCGCGGCGGCCTACCGCGCGGCCTACCCCGACGCCTCCGCCGAGCAGCTCTTCGAACGCGTCCAGACCGACTGGCTGTTCGCGCTACCGAGCCTGCGCCTCGCGGAGGCCCAGCACACCGGCGGCGGCCGCGCCCACGTCTACGAACTGACCTGGCCGGCCCCCGGCAGCGGCGGCCTCCTGGGCGCCTGCCACGCCCTCGACCTCCCGCTGCTCTTCGGCACCTACGGCGCGGACCTGGGCGCTCTGCTCTTCCCCGGCGGCCGACCCACACCGGAGGCGGAGCGGCTGTCCGCGTTCATGAGGGGCGCCTGGACGTCGTTCGCCCGGACCGGCGACCCCGGCTGGCCGGGCTACGACCCCCGGTCCCGGCCGGTACAGGTCCTGGACACGGAGCCGACGGTGGCGCCGTACCCGGAGGAGCGGAGCAGGCGCATATGGGAGGGGTACGACTTCCCGGCCCTGCCGTTGCTGACCTGACGCCTACAGGTTGCCCATCGGCTCGATGTCGACGTGCACGGGGGTGCCCCACACCCGCAGCACCTCGTAGTCGGTGAACTCGTGCACGAGCCGGTAGGCCATCGCGGGCCGTGATCCGCGCCGCTGGGCGGCGAGATACGCCTCCGCGTCCCGCCGGTCCCGCCGGGGCGTCCCGCACAGCTGCCACTCCTGCCCGTTCCACGCCTCCGGCAGCCAGCGCTGCTGCGGCTGCGGCCGGTCGGCGCGGACCCCGTAACGCGAGGGCACGGCCGCCACCGGCTGCGCGGCGTTCGGCCTGCTGCCCTGGAACTCCGACCGCCGGGCGGCCCGGCGCCGGGTCTCACAGAGCAGACACAGATCGGGTGCGCTCTTGTCCACGGGGCCCTGGGGATGCTCGGGGCAGCGGGTGCTGGGCGCGCTGCTCCCGGTGCTCTCCTCCACGAGGTCGAGGGCCCGGCGCAGATCGGCCTTGATCTCGTGCAGCCGGGCGTCCGGGGTCTCGGCGGTCAGGGCCTCCCCGTGATCCCCGAGCACCCTCAGGGCCCTTCCGAGGGCGGCGAGCTGAGCGTGGTTCATGCTCCCCAAGGGTACGAGGGCGGGGCAGGCAGGAGGACGGGCAGGCAGGAGGGCGGGCAGGGCGAACCGGGAGCGCCGTAGGGTGGGCGCGTGTTGCCGAGCCGAGTGGTCGATGTTCTCCAGCGGTTCAACGCCGCTCATCCCTGGGATCACAACGCGCACTACCACCCCTGGCTGCTACGGCAGTTGCCCCGGCGGTTCGGCAGGGCGCTGGACGTGGGGTGCGGGAGCGGGGATCTGGTGCGGCTGCTGGCCGGGCGGGGGGAGCGGGTCCAGGGGATCGACTCGGATCCGGGGATTCTCCGGCGGGCCCGGGAACTGACCGGGGCCGCTGCCCGGGTCGGGTACCTCCTCGCGGAAGCCCCGGAGGGGATCCCCGGTGGACCGTACGACGTGATCACCTGCGTCGCCGTGCTGCACCATCTGCCCTTCGCCGGGACTCTCGACCGGCTCAGAAGGGAGCTGGCTCCCGGGGGCACCCTGGTCGTCGTCGGCTGTGCGCGGGCCGCCGGCCCGCTCGATCACACGCTCGGGCTCGTCGCCGTACCGCTGAACGCGCTCACGGGATGGGTGAAGAACCGTGGGCGGCCGGCCTCGCGGCGGCCCGTTTCGATGACCGCGCCGGTCCGTGAGCCCGAGATGACCTTCGACGAGATCGCCCGGGAGGCGCGCCGGCTGCTCCCCGGAGCCCGGCTCCGGCGGCGGCTTTTCTGGCGGTACACCCTTGTCTGGCGCGCCCCCGGCGGTCCGGCGGGCCGCTGAGGGCCCGCGTCCGGTGGTCAGCCGGCGATGCGGTCGAGGGCGCTCTGCGCCCCGCAGGCGGGGGCGGCGGCGAGGGCGCCGGCCGCCAGCGCCAGCGGTGAGACCGGACTGAACGCGGGCAGCAGGGCGAGGTTCTCGACACACCTGGCGGCATCGGTGTCGGTGACGCGGTTGTCGGCGTGGGCGGGGGCGGCCAGGGCCGCGGCGGAGGCCGTGAGGGCGGCGGTGACCAGGAGCTTCTTCATCATGCCCGGGGGAACGACGTGCCCCGTCCCGGCGTCACGCCGGTGCCGCCACTCGGGGGCCGCGGGGGAAGCCGAAGAGGTACGTCGCCGTGAAGCCGACCGCGTAACCGGTGAGCAGACCGCCCGCGTAGATCGCCGCCGCCGTCCCCACCCCCCTGTTCCCCGTCAGCAGCGGGAACAGGGCCCAGCCGGAGGGGCCGATCGCGGTCGCGCCCACCTTGGTGCCGAGCATCGCGAAGAAGCCGACGAACGCCCCGCCCGCCGCCCCGCCCGCGCAGGCGGTCAGGAAGGGGCGGCCCAGCGGCAGGGACACCCCGTAGATCAGCGGCTCACCCACGCCCAGCAGGCCCGCCGGGAGCGCCGAGCGGATCGTCGTACGCAACGCCGTGTCGTGCCGCAGGCGGACGTACACCGCCAGCGCCGCGCCCACCTGGCCCGCGCCCGCCATGGCCAGCAGGGGGAGCAGGACGGTGTAGCCCTGCTGCTCGATGAGGGTGGTGTGGACGGGGATGAGGGCCTGGTGCAGGCCGACCATGACCAGGGGCAGGAAGAGGCCCCCGAGGAGCAGGCCGGCGACCGCGCCGGCGGTGGCCAGCAGCCAGTTCGCCGCCGTGCCGATCGCGGTCGCCACCGCACCGGCCGCGTACATCAGGCCGTACAGCGTCACCAGGCCCGGGACGAGGACGGTGACCGTGGGCGTGAGGAGGACGTCGAGCGCGCCCGGCACCCGGCCCCGCACCCACTTCTCCACGCGGGTCGCCAGCAGCGCCGCCACGAGCGCGCCGAGCACCCCGCCCTGGCCGGGGACGAGGTGGGTCCCGAACGCCGTCACCTTCGCGACGCCCGGGTGGACGACCACGGCCGCGACCGCACCGCCCAGTACGGGCGTCCCGCCGAACTCCTTCGCCGTGTTGTGGCCGACGAACACCGCGATCAGCGCCAGGAAGGCGGAGGCGATGGCGGTCAGGGCCGGGGTGAGGGCCGGGAGCCGGCCGGTGTTCAGCAGCAGGCCGTTGACGCCGGACAGGATGCCGCAGCCGATCAGGGCGGGGATGAGCGGGACGAAGACGTTCGCCACCCGGCGCAGGGAGGTCCTGAGGGCCGTACGGTCCGCCGCCTGATCCGCCTGATCCGCCGACCGGTCCGCCGGCCCGGTGTCGCAGGGCACGGGCCGCCCGGCCTCGGCCCGTGCCGCCACCTCCGCCGTGACCTCGTCGACCACCCCGGGCCCGAGCACGATCTGCCAGGTGGGCCCGTCGGCGACCACCCCCAGCACACCGGGCAGGGCGCGCAGCCCTTCCTCGTCGGCGGCCGCCGGGTCGGTGAGGGTCAGCCGGAGGCGGGTCATGCAGTGGGCCGCGGCGGTGACGTTGGCCGGGCCGCCGACCAGGTGGAGGATGGCGGTCGCGGTGGAGGCGGGGTCGTTGCGCACGCCCCGAGCGTGCGGGTCAGCGGGCCGCGTGCGCCAGCGCGGCACGCAGATGGCCGCCGGACTCCTCCAGAAGGCGGGCGGCCGTCGGGCCGTCGACGCCGGCGAGCAGGGCGAGGATCGCGTTCTTCACCTCGCCGCCGGACTCGGTGAGGGCCTTCTCGATCTCTGCGTCGGAGGCGCCGGTGGCCAGGGCCACGATCCGCCGGGAGCGGGCCCGGAGCTTGTCGTTGGACGCCCGCACGTCGACCATCAGGTTCCCGTAGGTCTTGCCGAGCCGGATCATCGTGATGGTCGAGAGCATGTTGAGGACCAGCTTCTGGGCCGTGCCCGCCTTCAGACGGGTGGAGCCGGTGATCAGCTCGGGGCCCACGACCACCTCGATGCCGTGCTCGGCGGCGGCCGCGAGCGCGCTGTGCTCGTTGCAGGCCAGGCCGACGGTCAGCGCGCCCAGGGCGCGGGCGTGTTCGACGGCGCCGATCGCGTAGGGGGTGCGGCCGGAGGCGGAGACGCCGACCACGGTGTCGTCGGGGACCAGCCCCAGCGCGTCCAGGTCCCGGCGGGCCAGCTCCCCGGAGTCCTCGGCGCCCTCGACGGAGGCCACCATCGCCGCCGGGCCGCCCGCGATCAGCCCGACGACCCGCGCCGGGTCGGTGTTGAAGGTGGGCGGGCACTCGGAGGCGTCCAGGACGCCGAGCCGGCCCGCGGTGCCGGCACCGGCGTAGATCAGCCGTCCGCCGCGCGCCATGCGCTCGGCCACGGCGTCGACGGCGGCGGCGATCCGGGGCAACTGCTTCGCCACGGCGGCGGGCACGCCCGCGTCCTCACCGTTCATCAGGCGGGCGATGTCGAGGGTGGGCAGGCGGTCGATGTCGGCGAGTTCGGGGCGGAAGGCTTCCGTGGTCAGGGAAGCCAACTGCTGACGCAGGTCGTGCGAGGTCATGGGGGGTGGCTCTCTCCAGTGCGGGGGGTGTGCGATTCCCTGCGGCCTAGCGCGAAGAACTCCGGTGCCGGTGCGCCAGCGCCTCGTACGACGCGGCCAGCGCGGGCGCCGCCGTGTCGTAGGTCCGCTGGGCCACTCCCACGAACAGGCAGTCCACCACGAGCAGTTGACTCGTCCGCGAGGACATCGCGGCGGGTCGCAGCTCGCTCTCCCGTGAGGTGGACGTGGTCAGTACGTGGTCGGCGTACTGGGTGACCGGCGAGTCCGGCCGGCCGGTGATGGCCACGGTCGTGGCTCCGTGCTCGAAGGCGACCCGCAGCGGCTCGATGACGTCCCCCGTCGAGCCGGAGTGGGTGATGGCGATCGCCACGTCACCCGAACGGAGCTGCACCGCGTTGGTCACGGCGAGGTGCGGATCGCTGTGGGCGTGGGCTATCAGGCCTATGCGCAGGAGCTTCTGGGTGAGGTCCTGGGCGACGAGCCCGGAGGCCCCGATGCCGTACACATCGGTGCGCCGGGCGGTGGCCAGGGCGCTCACGGCGGCGCCGAGCTGGGCGGTGTCGAGCCCGGCGGCGGTGTCGGCGAGGGTCTGCTGCTCCTCGTAGGCGAGCTTGGTGACGACGTCGGCGATGGGGTCGTCCACCGCGATGTCGGTCGTGATGGCGGGCGCGCGCCCGGACTGCTGCTGCGCGGCGAGCCCGGCGAGAGCGAGCCGCAGGTCGCGGTAGCCGGGGTAGCCGAGGAGGCGGGCGGTGCGGACGACCGTGGCCTCGCTGGTGCCGGTGAGCTCGGCGAGGCCGGTGACCGTCAGGGCGGCGCAACCGGCCGGGTCGCTCGCGACGGCCTCCGCGACGCGCTGCATGGAGCGGGTCATGGAGGGGGCGAGGGTGCGCACCTTGGCGGCGAGGGATCCGCCCGGGCTGCCGAAAATTTCCTTCACGTCCTGGGTCACATATGAAAGATATTTTCGGTTCGGCGCCGGGGTCAAGAGTGCGCACAATGGGTTCCATGGAGCCCATCGGTCCCCTTGAGCAGGCCCTGCACGCCGCCCGAGCCCTCGTGCTCGCCGATCTGGTCGCGGGCGAGGTCGCGGAGGCGGACGTGGTCTCGCTGGTCGAGGACTCCGTCGCCGAGCGCCGCTGGTGGGTCGAACAGTGGCCGGACGGCGCCTCCTATGTCGCCGGGCTGATCGCCCAGGACGTACAGGACGCGCTGCTGGACCGGTACGGCCGCTGGCCGCTGTGCCCGGTGTGCGGCTCCGGCGACCCGCACGCCCTGGACGTGGAGCCCGAACTGGGCCCCGACCCGCACTGGGTGTGCCACAAGGCCGGCGTGAAGGTCGCGGCCGTGGGCGCACTGGGCTCCGCCACGGGCGGACTGACCTCCTCGTGACGCTGTACATCGACCCGCCCGCCTGGCCCGGACACGGCCGCATGTGGTCGCACGTGGTCAGCGACGTGTCGTACGACGAACTCCACGCGTTCGCCGAGGAGCTGGGCGTGCCGAGACGCGCCTTCGAACGCGACCACTACGACCTTCCGTCGCACCGGTACGCGGACGCGGTGGCGGCCGGCGCGGTCGAGGTCAGCAGCCGCGAGGTGGTGCGGCTGCTGCACGCCTCGGGCCTGCGCCGGCGCAAGCGCGACGGGGCTCAGGCCCGGCGGATGTAGAGCTGCAGCCCGTCGTCCATGCCGTGCTCGTCGTGGGCGACGCGCTCCTCCTCCACGGTCGCCCGGGTGAACCCGGCCCGGGACGCCACGCGCTGGGAGGGGACGTTGGCGTGCTCGATGGTCGCGAACACCATCTGGACGTCGTCGCGGGCCAGCGCCCGGTCCGCCAGCGTGCGCAGCGCCTCGGTGGCGTATCCCTGGCCCCGGGCGCCTTCGACGAGGTCGTAGCCGACCTCCACCCAGCCGTGCTCGTCAGGGGCGCCGTGGAAGCCGATGCCGCCGACCGCGCGGCCGTCCTCGTGCCGGACCAGCACGAAGACCCCGAACTCCGGCCGGTGCAGGCCCGCTTCGTACGCCTTGAGCATGAAGCCGGAAGCCACCCGGGTGCCCTCGTACGGGCCGCCGTCGAGCCAGGTGAAGCCGCCGTCGCCGCCCAGGCGCAGATCGTGGGCGGCGGCCGGGCGGACGCCGGTCAGGGTGACGCGATCGGCCGGGATGACGAGGTTGTTGTGCCAGCGCCACTCGGTGACCGGGGCGCGGCCGGGCAGCTCGCCGCGGCCGGTGGCCCACAGCAGGGTCGGCCAGGGGGCGGGGCCGGGCTGGACGTGCGGGAAGAGGCAGGCCAGGAGGGAGGCGACGAGCTCGGCCGGGGGCTCGTAGGGGATGCCCAGTCCCTCGGCCATGTCATGTGTGTGCAGCAGCACTTCGGCGATGCCCATCGCGGCGAAGCCCTCGGCGTCGGCGCTGCGGAAGGGGTAGGGGTGGAAGGCGCGGACGCCGGGCGGGGCGGTGCGGACGGCGGCGGCGAGCAGCGCGCCGGTCGTCTCGATGACGTGCAGCAGGCCCGCGTTGCCGGTGCCCTCGTCGAGGGTGAGCTCGAAGGGGAGATAGTCGTCCTGGGCGCGTCCGGCCAGGTTGGCGGCGTAGGCGATGAGGTCGTCGGCGACGTGGACGGCGGTGGCGTGGCAGTCCCACTCCACCCGCCCGGCCCGTACGGCCTTCCAGTCCCGGTCCACCGCCGCGCGCAGTGCCGCCGTGGCGTCGGCCACGGCTTTCGTCAGGTCGTCCCCGTTTATCGGTCGCATGGGGCGAACCCTAGGGGGCCGTGTCCCTCAGGGCGAAAGCATTTCCAGCTCGGAGGCGAGGTTGTAGCGGGCGGTGGCCTCCCAGTGCCGCTGGCCGTAGGGGGTGTGGAACAGCCTCGGCAGGTCCAGGAGTTGGCGCAGAATCGCCGAACGGCCCGACCTGAAGGCGTCGTTCGGCACGAAGTGGTACTCCTCGCGCACCTCGGCGGTGTAGACGGCGTACGCCGACGGGGGCGCGGCCAGGATCGCGAGGTCGGCGTCGCACAGCACCTGGCCGTCGCGGTCGTCGTCGGCCGGGTCGTGGGTGACGGTGAGCCGGACCAGGCGGGCCACCTCGGCCGTCCTCGCGTCCGGCACACCGGCCTCCGGCAGGGCGCGCTCGGCCAGCCGCGCCGACCGCTCCTCGTTCTCGGACCGCTCCGGGAGGTAGACCGCGTCGTGGAACCAGGCGGCCAGGCGTACGACGTCCGGGTCGGCGGCGTACTCCTCGAGTGTGTCGACGTGGTCGAGGACCGCGGTGAGGTGGGCCGGCGTGTGGTAGCGGCGCTGCGGCTCCTGCCAGCGGGCGAGCAGGTTGTCGGCGTACGGCACGGGATCCGGACCGCCGCCGGGGGCACGGGCGCCTTCCAGCGCACGGGCGAAACGGAGACGCAGGGCATCGAGGTCGGCCATGGGCCCATTGTTCCGCGCCGCGCGCCGTCGTCCGGGGTAGGTCTCGCTTACCGGCGCCGGCAGGGTGCCTCCCCCACTCTCGGCTTCGCTCGAGCGGGGGGACCCCCACCGCCCACCCGTGCCGCCTGGGGGTCCCCCCAGGCCCTCAAGGCACTGGGGGAGGCACGACTGCCCGCAACGGCGGGCGGCACGGTCAATGGCACTCGACGTCTTCGGGTGAAGGGCACCCCCGCACAGGCGTAGTCTTGGAATTGGACTAGACCTGTAGCGGCCGACGGACGATTGGGGTGCCATGAGCAAGCGTGCAGTCCTGGAGGTGATCGCCCTCGACGTCGAGGACGCGGTCGCCGCCCAGGCCGGAGGCGCGGACCGCCTGGAGCTGGTCACCGACATGGCGGCCGACGGGCTCAGCCCGGCGCCCGCCACCGTCGCCGGGATCCGGGCCGCCGTCGACATCGACCTGCGCGTGATGCTCCGCCTCGCGGACGGGTTCGCGGCCGGCGACGTGGACCGTCTGGTCCGGGTGGCCGGGGACCTGCGCGAGGCCGGCGCCGACCAGTTCGTCCTCGGCTTCCTCGACGGGGACGGCGGGGTGGACCTGGCCGCCGTCGAGCGGGTGGTCGGCATGCTGGACGGCTGCGCCTGGACGTTCCACCGGGCGATCGACCGTGCCGCCGACCGCGACGCCCTGCGCAAGCAGCTCGCCGAGCTGCCCGGCCTCGACACCTACCTCACCGCGGGCGCCGCCGGCGGGGTGGACGAGGGGGTGCCGACGCTGGTCGCCGAGGCGGGGCGGCGCGGGGAGCCGGGGTACGAGCAGACGGTGCTCGTCGGTGGCGGGCTGCGGCTGGATCACGTGGGGCCGCTGCGCGACGCCGGGATCGACGCCTTCCACATCGGCGGCGCGGCCCGGCCCTCCGGGTGGCAGGGGCCGGTTTCCGAAGGGGCCGTGCGGGAGTGGCGGAGGGTGCTGGACGGGGCGTAGGACGGGCCCCGTCCAGCGTCGTCACGCGGGACGGGCCCCGTTCAGCGTGGTCACGCGGTCGCGAGCACGACCAGCACGAAGAGGAACGACAGGCAGAAGCCGGTGAGCGGGACCAGGCCGATCATTCCGGCCGGGCGCCGCAGGACCGGGAGGCCGGGGTCCAGGCCGGGGCCGAAGGCGGCCGTCGGCGCCGGGAGCTTACGGATCCTGGACAGGGTGAAGAGGTTGATCAGCAGCGTGATGGGCGTGATGATCATCGACATCGGACCCCACCAGCCCTGCACCATCGTGTCCGACTGCATCTTCCGGAAGACGGCGAGCGCGCAGGTCTGGCAGAAGGTGCCCTTCCGCCACAGGTTCCGCATCACGATCAGCATGCCCTGGTGGCCGCGGATCGTCACCCGCGCGGCGGGCCCGGCTCCGCACACGTCGCACCCCGGGCCGGCGGGCGCGGGGACGGCGGCCGCCGGGTAGGCGCCGGGGGCCTGCTGGTACGGGGCGGCCTGGCCGTGGCCGGCGGGCGCCGGCTGCTGGTAAGCCTCGGGCGCCGGCTGCTGGTACGGCCCGGGCGCCGGCTGCTGGTATGCCCCGGGTGCCGGCTGCTGGTACGCCTCGGGCGCCTGCTGGTACGGCCCGGGTGCCGGCTGCTGGTATGCCCCGGGGGCCTGTGCGTACGGCCCGGGCGCCGGCTGCTGGTAAGCGGCGGGTGCCTGCTGGTACGGACCCGGCTGCGGTGCGTACGGCCCGGGCGTCTGCGGGTAGCCGGGATGCGGGGGCGGCGGTGTGCTCAACGGAGGCCTTTCCGTGGGGACGTGGCGGAACGGAGCAGCACACTACTCACCGTTGCTCTCAGCGAGCTGCGCGGGCACCGGGGCCGAGTGCGTCACGATCAGGCCCGACACCGCACGCGTCAGCGCCACGTACAGCCGCCGCAGGCCGGTGCGTTCGTCCGGCTCGCCGTCCACCACCGCCTGGGGCTCGTCCAGGACGACGTAGTCGTACTCCAGGCCCTTGGCCAGGGACGCCGGGACCAGGGTGAGGCGGGTCTCGCGGGTGGTCTCCTCGCCGGGGGCGAGGCAGGAGATCCCCGCCGCCGTCAGGGCCTCGGCCAGGGCCGGTACGCGGGCGTCGGCGGCGATCAGGCCGGTCGAGCCCTCGTTGCCCAGCAACTCCTCGCAGGCCGCGACGACTTCGGAGGGGTCCGTGATCGTACGGACCTCGAAGAAGCCGGGGTTCTCCCGGACGGAGGCCACCGGGGTGAGGCCGGGGGCGATGTGTTCCAGGAGGCGGGAGGCGTAGGTGATGACGTCCGTGGGAACGCGGAAACCGGCCGTCAGCTCCTCGACGACCCCCTCCCGCTTGCCGAGGTGGGCCAGCGCCTCCTCCCAGCTGCGGGTCGCCCAGGGGGTCGTGCCCTGCGCGAGGTCGCCCAGCACCGTCGCACTGCCCGTGGTGCAGCGGCGGCCGACGGCCCGGTACTGCATGGGGGACAGGTCCTGCGCCTCGTCCAGGACGACGTGGCCCAGCGAGTGGGTGCGCTGGACCAGATCGGCCGCCTCGTCGACCAGCACCGCGTCCGCCACCGACCACGGGGCCGACTTCACACTGCGCACCGGCCTGGCCCACAGGACCGTCTTCTGCTCGTCCTCGTCCAGGACCCCGGCGGCGTGCTCGGCGAGGAAGTCGGCGTCCGTCAGCAGACGCAGGACCAGTTTCGCCGGGTCCACCTGCGGCCAGATCGCCTTCACCGCCGCCTTCACCGCGCTGTTGCGGGCCACCGCGTCCTGCACCCGGTCGTCCGGCGCCTCGCCCGAGCGCTCCATCTGCACCAGCACCGCGTGCGCGATCCGCTGCGGCAGGGCCTCGCGGGCGGCGCCGTAGCGGATGTCCCGCTCCAGCAACTGCCGGACGATCTCCTCCAGTTCGTACGACGGCACCCGCCAGCGCCGTGAGCCGCGCACCACCACGACCGCCTCCGTCGGCATGGTCACGTGGGAGTACAGGGCCCGGCGCAGCACCTCGGCCATCCGGGCGTCGCCCTTGATCACGGCCGCCGCGGCGTCGTCCGTGCCGCGCACCTCGACGTGGGCGACCAGGTCGTCCACGGTGGCCTGCTGGACGGTCAACTCGCCCAGCGCCGGGAGGACCTGCTCGATGTAGTGCAGGAAGGACCGGTTCGGCCCGATGACCAGCGTCCCGGTGCGGGCCAGGCGCTCCCGGTGGGCGTAGAGGAGGTAGGCGACCCGGTGCAGGCCGACGGCGGTCTTCCCGGTGCCCGGACCTCCCTGCACGCACACGGTCCCACCGAGCCCGCTGCGGACGATCTCGTCCTGCTCGGGCTGGATGGTGGCGACGATGTCCCGCATGGGGCCGACACGCGGCCGCTCGATCTCCTGCTGGAGCAGTTTGCTGGTGGCGGCCGCCTCGGCGGGGTCGGAGAGGTGCTCGTCCTCGTACGCGGTCAGGTCGCCGCCGGTGTAGCCGAAGCGGCGGCGCAGCCCGACGTCCATCGGGTCCTTCTTGGAGGCGCGGTAGAACGGCTGCGAGACCGGGGCGCGCCAGTCGATGACCATGGGGTCGCCGTCGGCGTCGTGGACGTGCCGCCGCCCGATGTAGAACCGCTCGCCCTCGGCCCCCTCGGCCTGGTCGGCCCCGGGCGCGTGCAGATAGTCCAGCCGGCCGAAGAACAGCGGGGTGTCGCTGAGGTCGGCCAGCGCCTTGATCCGCTCGTCGATCTGGCGGGAGAGCACCTCGGCGTTGACCCAGTTCGCGGTGACGTCCCGGATGTCCAGCGACTCCACGTCCTCGCGCATGGCGCGCAGCGCGGCACGGGAGGCGGCGAGGTGGGAGCGCTCTCGGGTGAGGGGATCGTCGGCGGGCACGGACGTGGACACGGGGATGCCTCCGGTGGACCTGCTGGGTGGCTACGACGATGCCGCCCGGTTTCCGACCGGGCGACGGCACTCCGCGGAGGGGAGGCGGGCAAGAGCGGAGATTCTAGGGGAGGGCACGGGAAGGGGGCCAACGGATTTTCCGGCCGCGGCGGCCGGCTCCTCGTCCCCTAGGGGACCAGGAGCCCCCGAAGTAGGGGCCGTGGTCCACCCAGAGGCCTACCGGGAGCCGGCCGGGATTGGCTCTGCGGACCGATGCGGGCCCGGTGCCCGGCGAGCAACCATGGAGACATGAGCGCAGCAACCATCCATCCAGCCCCCGCCGGACCACCGACCGGCGCCACAGCCGTGGACGGCCCGCATCACCACTGGCTCGGCAACGCCCTGCGCGCCCTCAAGGTGTTCGCTCAGGCGGCGTTCGGCGTCGTCATCCTCGGCGAGTACGGCGAGGAAGCGGGCATACGCCGTAAGTGACCTCCCCGCCGCTCACCTCTCGGAGAGGATCTCGTCGGCGTCCATGATCCGGTAGGCGTAGCCCTGTTCGGCCAGGAAGCGCTGGCGGTGGGCGGCGAAGTCCTGGTCGATGGTGTCGCGGGCGACGACCGAGTAGAAGTGCGCCTGGTGGCCGTCGGCCTTGGGGCGCAGGACGCGGCCGAGGCGCTGGGCCTCCTCCTGGCGGGAGCCGAAGGTGCCGGACACCTGGATGGCGACCGTCGCCTCCGGCAGGTCGATGGAGAAGTTCGCGACCTTCGACACCACCAGCACGCTGATCTCGCCCTCCCGGAAGGCGTCGAAGAGCTTCTCGCGCTGGGCGTTGGAGGTCTCGCCCTTGATGACCGGGGCGTTCAAGTGCTCGCCCAGTTCGTCGAGTTGGTCGATGTACTGGCCGATCACCAGGATCTGCTGGCCGGCGAAACGGCGGACGATCGCCTCCGTCACCTTCCGCTTGGTGTCCGTCGTCGCACAGAAGCGGTACTTCTCCTCCGTCTCGGCCGTCGCGTACGCCAGCCGCTCGGAATCGGTGAGGTTCACCCGGACCTCGACACAGTCCGCCGGGGCGATGTAGCCCTGGGCCTCGATCTCCTTCCAGGGCGCGTCGAACCGCTTCGGCCCGATGAGCGAGAACACGTCCGACTCGCGGCCGTCCTCGCGGACCAGGGTGGCCGTGAGGCCGAGGCGGCGCCGGGCCTGGAGATCCGCCGTGAACTTGAAGACGGGCGCGGGCAGCAGATGCACCTCGTCGTAGACGATCAGGCCCCAGTCCCGGGAGTCGAAGAGCTCCAGGTGCGGGTAGACGCCCTTCCGCCTGGTCGTCAGCACCTGGTAGGTGGCGATGGTGACCGGGCGGATCTCCTTCTTCGTCCCGCTGTACTCGCCGATCTCGTCCTCGGTCAGCGAGGTCCGCTTCACCAGCTCGTGCTTCCACTGCCGGGCCGAGACGGTGTTGGTGACCAGGATCAGGGTCGTGGACTTGGCCTGCGCCATGGACCCGGCGCCGACCAGCGTCTTGCCCGCACCACAGGGGAGCACGACCACACCGCTGCCGCCGTGCCAGAAGTTCTCCACGGCCTGCTTCTGGTACGGCCTGAGCGCCCAGCCGTCCTCCAGCAGCTCGATCGGGTGCGCCTCACCGTCGACGTACCCGGCGAGGTCCTCGGCCGGCCAGCCCAGCTTCAGCAGCACCTGCTTGATCTGCCCGCGCTCCGAGGGGTGCACGGCCACGGTGTCCGGATCGATCCGGGCGCCGACCAGCGGGGCGATCCGCTTGGACTTCAGCACCTCCTCCAGCACCGGACGGTCGGTGGTGGTCAGCACCAGTCCGTGCGCGGGGTGCTTGGACAGGCTGAGGCGGCCGTAGCGGTCCATCGTCTCGGCGATGTCCACCAGCAGCGCGTGCGGCACCGGATACCGGCTGTACTGCACCAGCGCGTCCACGACCTGCTCGGCGTCGTGCCCGGCGGCGCGCGCGTTCCACAGCCCGAGCGGGGTGACCCGGTAGGTGTGGATGTGCTCCGGCGCCCGCTCCAGCTCGGCGAACGGCGCGATGGCACGCCGGCAGTCGTCGGCCCGCTCGTGGTCGACTTCCAGGAGCAGGGTCTTGTCGGACTGGACGATTAGGCAGGACACGCATACCTCCACGGATAGGACTTCCAGCGTGACAGACACCGCACCTGCCACGGCTCGGGCCATGCCCCGTGCCCGGCGCCGAAAGGGCGTTCCGGCCAGCGCGCCGGGGATGCGCGCCGCTATCTATGTTCGCCTATCGCGTGAAACGGACGAGACGACTTCTCCCGAGCGCCAGAGAGCGGCTTGCGAGGCGCTGTGTGAGGCACGCGGCTGGGACGTCATAGTCGTCGAGGAAGACATCGATGTCTCCGGCTTCTCGCGGGGCCTCGACCGGCCGGGTCTGCAACGCATCCTGACCCGGCTCGCAGAGCTGGACGTGATCGTGTTCTTCAAGATCGACCGGCTCGCACGCTCGACGGTCGACTTCGCGGAGATCATGCGACTCGCCGAGCACCAGGGCGTTGCGCTCGCGTCGGCGACGGAGCCGCTCGACCTCACGTCGTCCATGGGCCGGGCCATGGCGAAGGTGATCGCGGTCTTCGCCGAGCTGGAGTCCGACACCATCGGGATGCGGGTGTCCAGCGCGCACGAGCACCTGCGCCGCGAGGGCCGCTACACCGGCGGTCGGGTCCCGTACGGGTACATGGTCGTCCCCAACCCGAACGGGGCGGGCAAGGTTCTCGCGGTCAACGAGGACGAGGCCAAGACGATCAGGAGGATCGTGAAGCAGGTCCTTGCCAAGGACTCGCTCATGCAGATCATCAACGACCTCAACAAGGAGGGCGTCCCGTCGCCGGGACACACCTCACGCCAGACCACGGGCAAACGCAGCGACTCCAAACAGTGGTACACGACGACGCTGCGCAGCCTGCTGGGCAACCCCCAGTTGCTCGGCCAGGTCATCGAGGACGGAAAGCCGATCCTGAGAACGGACGGGCTGCCCCTGGTCAACCGGCCGCCAATCCTCGACACAGACACTTGGCAGACGCTCCAAGACGAGTTGGCGCGCCGGGCCAATCCCGGCGAGAAGCGCCGGGAGGGGACGTCGCTGCTGCGCGGCATCATGCACTGCGGAGTCTGCGGTGAGCGTATGTACACCTTCAGTGGACGAAACGGCCAGCTTCGGTACCGGTGCATCGGCCCCCTGAAGTACCGCCAGCGGGCGGCCAAGGGGGAGGAGAAGCCCGGCGAGAAGTGCTACGGGCCGACCGTGGCGGGGGTGACCACCGAGGAGCATGTCACCGAGCAGTTCCTCGCGAAGTACGGGCACCTCCCCGTGATGCGGATCGTCCAGGAGGTGGGCGAGGACTTCCGTCCCCAGATCAGGCAGGCCGAGGAAGCCTTGGCCGACTTGCAGAAGGACCGGTACGACCGAGGTCTGTTCAAGGGAGACGACGGCGCGATCCGGTACGCGGAGCAGTACGCCAAGCTGGAGGACCGCCTGGCCTCCCTGAAGGAGAAGCAGCGAACGGCGAAGCCCGGCGGCGTGAAGGAGGAGCCGACCGGCGAGACGCACGCCGAGCAGTGGAAGCGCTCGGACGTGGCCGGTAAGCGAGATCTGCTGTTGAACGCGGGCGGCTACGTAGAGGTGGCACCCGCGCGGCGTGGTGGCAAGAAGCTGGACACGTCGCGTCTGTCGGTGTACTTCGGCGAGGAGGGGCACATGCGGCGGGCGGCAGCGGCGAAGGAGAGCGGACAGGAGACCGAGGCGGCTGACAGCCAGGGCTGACGCCGACGTCACAGGACACACGCAGCGGCGCCCCCACCTCGTCCGTCAGGTGGGGGCGCCGCTGTCTGCGTTCAGGTCAGGCGGTGTGCTGGTTGGGGTCGCGCCAAGGGCCGATGACCTTGATAGAAGGGCGGCAATACGACAGCGCCGCACCGTCGCGGGTTGTGAACTCGACTGTCTCTGCGGCGAGTTCGCAGAGGGCGTCCCCGTCCGTCTCGGACAGTGCCTTCCTGAGAGTGGGGACGGACTCTGCCGGTCCCACAAGGGGGAACTGAGGCGGAAGCCACCAAGGGTGTGTGCGTCGGCGAGGCGGAACGAGAGTCGAGTACTCGGTTGAGGTTCATAGCGGGGTGCGGCTGTCAGCAGGCCGGCCTTGACGGATTCGGGGCCGGAGATGACGACCCGCATGGAGGTTGATCGTGCAGCACTACGTGACGGGTGCTCGTACGGCGAGCCCGCCGCCGTGGCGGACTTTCGGTGGTGCAGGTCAGGACTGGGATACGGCC
Organism: Streptomyces incarnatus; assembly: GCF_001027185.1. Lineage (NCBI taxonomy): Bacteria > Bacillati > Actinomycetota > Actinomycetes > Kitasatosporales > Streptomycetaceae > Streptomyces > Streptomyces incarnatus. Next base: position 4,728,011 of record NZ_CP011497.1, read on the forward strand.
GACCGATCTGCAACAGGAACCCTCTCGAACTTCACATGGGGGTACCGGGGTCCTGATCAGGGCTTCCACGACCGGACCACCCGGCACGCTGTCCAGGCTGAGGGGTGGTCCGGTCTCTGTTCGTTGGTCGTCGCAGTGGGTCGCGCCTTCGCAGACTGCCGACGCTTCGGCTTCAGCTCCTGTTGCGCGAGCGAGCTGCCGACGGTTGTGCGGTCCGTATCGCGATCGGCGACCCGGACAGCACGAATGTCCAACAGCGCGGCGCCGAAGAGAGGTTCGGCCACGGGATCGAGTCCCGTTGCCGACTCGCCCTCATGCACTACCGCCCCCTGGCCGGGGTGTCCGGCATCGAGGTGCGCACCCACGCCACCACGCTCTACAACTCGATCTATCGTGCGGATGACCAGGCGCTGGTCAACGCCCATGTCTGGGGCGTGAACGCCTACGGTGCCCCTGTGTGGCACCTGCGCCGAAGTGGGTCAGGCGGCATGTTCGATACGTACGCTGACAGCTTCACTGCGGTGTGGGCGACCGCGACGCCAGTCCAAGAAAGGTGATCATGGCGCGAACCGAGTACTACGACGATCCAGATGCTCCCAAGCCCAACAGTCTCGTCGTTGCGGCGTCCGCGGTGGTCACTGACGACGAAGGACGCATTCTCCTACAGCGCCGGCGAGACAACGATCTCTGGGCTCTGCCCGGCGGCGGCATGGAGATGACCGACTCGCTACCGGGAACTGCCATCCGGGAGGTGAAGGAGGAAACGGGCCTGGACGTGGAGATCACCGGGCTCGTCGGGACGTACACCGACCCGCGCCACGTCATCGCCTATACGGACGGTGAGGTGCGCCGACAGTTCAATGTCTGTTTCACCGCCCGAGTAGTCGGCGGGCAGCTCGCGATCTCCGACGAATCCACGGAACTGTGATTCGTCCCGACGGAGGAGCTGGGCGAGCTGCCTATGCACCACACCCAGCGGCTACGGCTTCAGCACTTTCTAGAACACCGTGAGCAGCCGTACCTCGGCTGACGCGTACGCCCCGATGTCAGCAGCGCTGACGGCAGCGGCGGCGCTCGCCGGCCCTGGGCTTGCCCGCCGACGATCACACCAGGAGAGGGCGGAAGTCGCGCCTTGCCGAGTGAGCCCCCGCGACCGCAGCCTGTCCGTCATGCCGCCGTTGGAATACCGAGTTCGGCGAGCAGACCGCGCACGCGCTGCTCGATCTCGTCCCGGATGGGCCGGACGGCGTCGACACCTTGCCCGGCGGGATCGTCCAGCTGCCAGTCCAGGTACCGCTTGCCGGGAAAGACCGGGCAGGCGTCCCCGCAGCCCATCGTGATCACCACGTCCGAGGACTGCACCGCCTCGGTGGTGAGGACCTTGGGTGTTGCAGCGGAAATGTCGATGCCGACCTCAGCCATGGCGTTGACCACGGCGGGGTTGACCGCATCGGCGGGGGCGGAGCCGGCCGAGCGGACCTCGATCTGGTCACCGCCCAGGTGGTTCAGGAAGGCGGCGCCCATCTGGGAGCGGCCGGCGTTGTGAACGCAGACGAACAGGACCGAGGGGCGTGGGGCGGGGGTGCTCATGGCAGGCGTCTTTCCGGGAGAGCGGAGTGGTCAGGAGGAGGCGAGTTCGGGTTCGCCGTGTGGGACGACGACCTTGTCCCCGGCGGGGGCGGGACGTCCGTACACAGCGGTGACGGCACTCAGCCCGAGCAAGGCTCCAGCCAGTTGGGCAGCGATGAACGGGGCGACGGAGGCGGGGGCGATTCCGGCGAAGGTGTCGGTGAAGGCCCGGCCGATGGTCACCGCCGGGTTCGCGAAGGAGGTCGAGGAGGTGAACCAGTAGGCGGCCCCGATGTACGAGGCCACGGCCACCGGTGCGAGGGAGGCATTGCCGATGCGTTCGAGTCCGAAGATCAGCAGGATCAGCCCGGCCGTGGCGACCACCTCACCCAGCCACAGGTGAGAGGCGGACCGGTCGTGCGTGGACCAATGGACCAGCGGCTTGCCGAACATCGCGTCGGCCAGGATTGCCCCACCAACAGCACCGGCGATCTGTGCGGGCACATACGCGGCCACGTCCCGCAGGGAGAGGCCGTCGGCCTTGCGGCGGCCGGTGAACCAGGCAGCGAGGGTGACGGCCGGGTTGAAGTGCGCGCCGGAGACCGGCCCGAGCAGGGCGATCAGCACGCCCAGACCGAAGACGGTGGCGAGGGAGTTGGCGAGCAGCTGCACGCCCACGTCGTGCGACAGCTCGGTGGCCTGGATGCCGGAGCCGACGACGACCGCAACGAGCAGCCCGGTCCCGATGGCTTCGGCGGCGACACGGCGGCTCAGGGGCGCGGTCACGCGGTGGCTCCGGCGGTCTGCGGCGCGGTCAGGAATGCGGCGAGCCGGTCCAGGACTCCGGGCAGCACCCAGTAGTACACCCAGGTCCCGCGCCGCTCGCAGTCGATGAGCCCGGCCTGCCGGAGCAGCTTGAGGTGGTGGGAGATCGTCGGCTGGGACAGCTCGAAGGCCGGCGTCAGCTCGCACACGCAGACCTCGCCGCCCTCACCCCGGGAGGCGATCATCGACATCAGCCGGAGCCGGACCGGGTCACCCAGGGCCTTGAACACCTTCGCCAGCTCGGCCGCCTGGTCCTCATCCAACGGCGAGGACAGCCCCGCGCAACACGCGGCGTCCTGCCCGATCACCTCAAGCTCTTGTTTCGACATGCCTCTATGTTGACGTTTTTCGATTCAAGGCGCAAGGTTGCATCAACGAACGTCAATACAGGCCGTCCCGGGGCACCGCCATGCCCCGTCACCTGGGAGTGAGTCATGAGCGAGCAGTCCACCGACCTGCGTGAAACCGTCCGCCAGCGCTATGCCGCGGCGGCCGCGAAGGTGACCGAGGGTGGTGCCGTCTGTTGCGGGCCGCAGCCGGTCGAGGTCGACGAGAACTTCGGCTCGACCCTGTACGCCGCCGACGAGCGCGATGCCCTCCCTGATGAGGCCGTCGCCGCCTCCCTCGGCTGTGGCAACCCGACCGCCGTCGCAGAACTGCATGAGGGCGAGCGCGTCCTCGACCTCGGCTCCGGCGGCGGCATCGACGTCCTGCTCTCGGCCCGACGCGTAGGCCCCACCGGCAAGGCGTACGGGGTGGACATGACCGACGAGATGCTGGCCCTGGCCCTTGCCAACGCCGAGAAGGCCGGCGCGACGAACGTCGAGTTCCTGAAGGGCACCATCGAGGCGATCCCGCTGCCCGCGAACACCATCGACGTGGTGATCTCGAACTGTGTGATCAACCTGTCCGTCGACAAGCCCGCCGTGTTCGCCGAGACCTTCCGCGTCCTCAAGCCCGGCGGCCGGCTCGGCGTCTCCGACGTCGTCGCCGACGACACTCTCACGCCCGGACAGCGAGCCGAGCGCGGCGACTACGTCGGCTGCATCGCTGGCGCACTGTCCTTCTCCGAATACCGCCAGGGGCTGGAGGCCGCAGGCTTCACGGACGTCGAGATCACTCCCACCCACCCGGTTGCCGACGGCATGCACTCCGCCATCGTCCGCGCGGTCAAGCCTGCCGGCACGGCCGACACGGACGACTCTTCCGCAACCGCGGCCTGCTGCGGCGTCAGTGCCTGTTGCACCCCCGATGAGCAGGCCGCCGATCCGTCGACAACGGTCGCCGAGGCCAAGGCCGCGAGCGGCTGTGGCTGCCAGAACTGACGGCAACGACGGCACGCGCAGCCGACCGTAGTCACTCTGCTCGGATCTATCCGCTAGTGTGCGCATCGCGTCTGATCGTCTGGACGATCAGCGGTCCGTTCACGTGCGGCACACACCCTTTCCACAACGGCCAAACGTCCAGTGTGCCCTAAACACCGGCGATCACCGTCAGTCCTCCGCCAGCTCCGCCACTCCGGTGATCCGGTGCAGCGGGTAGGTGCGCACCTCGTCCGCGGTGTGGTCGTACGCCGTGACGAAGCCGCCCTCCACCTTGACAGGGGCGATGACGCGCTGGCTGGCGGTGCCCTCGGCGTTGACGTAGCCGATCCAGAGGGACTCGCCGGTCAGGACGGCGGCCTGCATGGTGGCCAGGGTCTCGGCGGAGGAGGTGCGGGGCAGTTCACCGGTCGCGAGCGGGGCCGCCGCACCCGTGGGCTTCCGGGGGGCGGTGGCGGCCAGGTCGCCCGCCCGGATCGCCCGGATCGCCGCCGCGAGCAGCGTGGCGTCGGGCGGCGGCGGGCCGTCCGGGACCGGCTCGGGGGCGGTGCGGGGCGGGGTGCGGTGGGCGTGGGCGCGGGCGATCAGCACATCGCCCTCGGCGGACTCGGCGGCGGGCGCGTACCCCATGGCGCGCAGGCCCTCCAGCAGCGTGGCCGGGTCGCACTGGGCGGCCAGCACGGTCGGGGCGAGCCGGCGCAGGCGCAGGGCGGCGGCGCGCTTGTCGGCCAGGATCTCGTTCAGCAGGGCGTCGTCGTCGCACCGTACGTACGCCGAGGCCGCGCCGACCCGGAGGTGGCCGTGCTTGCGGGCCACGTCGTCGATCAGATAGGCGAGCGGCTGCGGCACCGGGGTGCGGGAGTGCTCGGCGAGGAAGGCGTGCAGGTCGGCGGCGGCACGGCCGGCGTCCAGGGCCCGCCGTACCGAGGCCGGGGTGAAGCGGTACACGGTCGCGCCGCCCTTGGACTCGACGTCCGCGAGCACGTCCAGCAGATCGGCGAGGGGGCGCCTGAGCGGCCCCGGCGCCACCGCCGTCAGGTCGGCCTGGAGCAGGACGTGGTCCAGCGGCTCGGGCAGGAGCGGTGCGAGGAGCCGGGCGGCGGCGGCCGTCGCCACGGCCTGCTCGGCGGCGGAGAGCGGGGCCGGGGCGGCGGGCGGCCGGTGGTGATGGTGGACGGGGAGCTTGTCGCCGGGGCCGACCGGTTCGGCGGGGCCGGTGGACTCCGGCGAGCTGGACGCGGTGGCCGAGGTGTCCGGGGCGCCCAGCAGGGCCCGCCCGTGCGCCGACAGCGCGCCGCGCCCCGTGATACCCAGCAGTTCCGCCTCGGACAGGGTCCAGCGGGCGAGCCGGGAGCGCAGGTCCTCGTCGCCGTCCCGCTGCTGGGCCCCGCGCAGCGGCCGCTCCCAGCGCAGCCGGGCCAGCACCGACTCGGAGTCGGGGGCCGTGCCCGCCGGGAGCCCGGCCAGCAGCGTCAGCACCCGGTGCCGTACCTCCGGCGCGGCCGAGCGGTCCAGGCCCGGGCCGAGCGCGGCGAGCGTACGGTCCTTGGCGTCCCGCCCGCCGACCAGCCCCGGCGTCCGGGTGGCCGCCAGCCAGGCCTCCGCGAGCCGGGACCAGCGCTCGGCGGCGGGCAGCTCCAGCCACTCGTCGTAGGCGGGCGTGGCCGCGTACCGCTCGTCGGCCTCACCGTCGGAGGCGATCAGGCCGGCCGCGTACGCCAGTTCCACCCAGAACGCGGCGACCGGCTCGGACACGTCCAGCGCGACGGCGGTCCGCTTCAGGTCACGCACGCTCAGGCCGCCGGCCCGCAGCACGGCCGGGCCGCCCTCGTCCCAGTCCTTCAGCAGCTCCTCGACCGTGGCGAGCGCGGTGTACGCCTGCCCGGCCGCCGTCGCGTCCACCATCTGCGGACCGTGCGCCGCGGCCGGTTCCACGGCGGGCGGCAGCGGCTCGGGCGCGCGGTGCGCGCGGCCCTCGCGCAGATGCAGGGCGACCTCACGCGGCAGCACGACCGTGCCCGGCGCGGTCGGCAGCAGCAGGCCGCGGTCGAGCAGCCAGCGCAGATGCGCCGCCGGGTCCGGGGTGACCTGCCCGTACGGCGGCCCCCACACCAGCCGCGCCAGCACCTCGCGGGCGGGCTCCGGGGCCCCGGCCAGCAGCCTGCCCATCTTCTTCCGGTCGTTGAACAGCGCGGTGAGCGCGGTCACGGCGGACACCGAGTCGTGCGTCGAGGGCAGCCCGGCCGCCGTCACGATCTCCTGGATCCGGCCCGGCGACATGCCCGAGGTGGCCTCCTGCACCGAGGGCCCGAGACCGGTCGGGGAGGGATGCTGCGGGGAGGGCGCGAGCAGCTCACGGGCGGTCCGCACCAGCCGCAGCCGCTCGTCGTCGCCCCACACCAGCGCCTGCTCGCGCAGCGTCCCGAGCGCGTGCGGCAGCGCGGCGGCGACCGTCTCGTCCCCGGCGTCCCCGGCCATCAGCCCGAGCAGGGTGTCGTACGACGCCGGGTCCGGGGCCACGGCCAGCGCCTCCGCCGTCTGCAGCGCGAACCGGTCCAGCCGCTCCAGCGCGCGCAGCACCGAGGCGCGGGTGCCGGCGCGGGTCGCCAGCTGGGTCAGGTCGGTCGGGACGGGCGTGATGAGGTCGGGGCGGCTGCGCAGCAGCGCGGCCAGGGAGACGTCGTCCCGCGCGCGGAGCGCTTCCGCGAGGGAACGGGGGGCTGGGTGGGCCGCTTGGCTCATCTGACCCACGGTAGCGGGTGCCGTCCCCGAGAGGGGTGCCCGCACGAGCCCCGGTACGAGCCCCGGCCCTGGGGGCGGTTGGGCGGGGCGGCTCTGCGCTACCGTCCTCACGGGGTTTCATCGCCGTCACCCCGGAGGGGTTGTCCGTTGGGGATCGAGAGCGACCAGGTCGTCTACGAGTACCTGAGCCGTGTCGGGGACATCGCGCAGCAACGGCAGCTGCCGTCGGCCACGCGGATGCGGCTCGTGTCGGAGTTGCGCAACGAGATCGACCGGCACCGGGCCAGGGCGACGGTCGACAGTCCCGCCGCGGTCCGCCGCATCCTGGACCGGCTGGGCACCCCGGACGAGGTCGTCTCGGCCGCAGGCGGCACGTCGGGCACTACCAGTACGTCCGGCACCGGCAGGGTCGCGCAGCCGCCGGCCGCCGCCGTGCCCGTGCAGCCCCTGCCGGCGGACGGGGACCGGGACAGGAACGGGAACGGGAACGGCAGCGCGAACGGGGGACGGCGCAAGGGCCTGCGCCGGGCCGTCCCCCGCCCCCGCACCACGGCGACCGACGCCGGCCCCGCGCGTGCCGACGGCCCCTCCCCGCCGCACCTCGCCGCCGCGCACGAACTCGGGGACAGCGCCGTGCAGCCCGACTGGTGGCGGGTGGGCGGCGGTTCCCTCGGTGCCGCCGCCGAGACGGACTCGGTGCCGGGGTTCGTCGGCGGAGTGGAGATCCCGGAGCTGCTGAGGCGGCCGCCGAAGCCGACGGAGCAGAAGGCGAAGCAGGCCGCCGACCCCGCCGCCGTACCGGAACCGGAGGCCGCCGACGCCGGGGCCGAGGCCGGGCCCGCGCCGCGCCGCCGCCTCGTCCCCCGCCCCGCCGCCGGCTGGACCAACCCGCTGCTGCTGCTGGCGGCCGCCGCGCTGGTCGCCGGTGCGGTGCTCGGGAACTGGTTCGCCCTGATCCTCGGCTGGGTGATCGCCTACGGCTCGCGGCGGCTGACCCCCGCGGAGACCAAGTGGGCGGTCATGGTGCTGCCGGGTACGGCGGTCGCCGGCGGGCTGGTGTGGCTGTGGGGGAGGGTCAACGGCCGTTGGGGCGCCCCGATCGCCGAGGGGCACATGAACGACGCGGTCGCCGCGACGTGGCCGTGGGTGGTCAGGGCGGCGGCGGTGTCTTCGGCGTTGTTCCTGGTGTGGCGGTCACAGCGGAGAAGGTGAGCCCACCGGCCGCCCGCACGCCACTGACACAATGACCCATATGACATTCACCGTCGGATTCGACCTCGACATGACCCTGATCGACTCCCGGCCGGGTATCCACGCCTGCTACCTGGCGCTGGCCGAGCGGACCGGGACGTTCATCGATGCCGACCTGGCGGTGACCCGGCTGGGCCCACCCCTCGCCGAGGAGCTGGTCAACTGGTTCCCCGAGGAACAGGTGCCCGCGATGGCCGACCTGTACCGGGAGATGTACCCGACGATCGCCATCGCCGCGACGCCCGCCATGGAGGGCGCCCGGGAGGCGATGGCCGCGGTGCGGGCGGCCGGTGGACGGACGATGGTGGTCACGGCGAAGTACGAGCCCAACGCCAAGCTGCACCTGAACCACCTCGGCATCGAGCCGGACGTGCTCGTGGGCGACCTGTGGGCCGAGCAGAAGGCTCAGGCGCTGCGCGAGTACCGGGCCGGTGTGTACGTCGGCGATCACGTCGGGGACGTGCGCGGGGCCCGTACGGCGGGAGCGCTGTCGGTCGCCGTGGCGACCGGGCCCTGCCCCGCGGACGAACTGCACGCCGCCGGGGCGGACGTCGTCCTGGCGGACCTGTCCGCCTTCCCGGCGTGGCTGGCCGCCTACCGTGAGGCGCCCCGCGTCTGACGGCGGCCGGCGGCGATCGACCGCAGGACGCCCGCGCCGGCCACCAGGAAACCGACGGCCATGAGCATGCTCAGCCCGAACATGTACGTCGGAAAAGGCTTTGCGCCGAGGAAGAGCGGAGCCATCGTGACGGCGGTGGCCACGGCCCCGATGAAGAAGACGATCGCACCGGCGCGGATCAGCCGGTCACCGGGCCCGGCGGAATTCGTTTGGGTTTTGTCACGCACCGGACCAGGGTAGTTCCCAGCGCGAGAGAACAACCGGGGGACGTCTTGTCACCCGCCCCGAGACCATTACGCTTGGTAGCGGCGGGTCACGGTCGACCCGCTCTAGTGCTATCAAGAGCACTTTCGACGCAGTAGAAGCACTAGCAGTGGCAGTTTCCCCAACTAGCACGAGGACGAGGACAGACGGTGCCGACCGGGCGAGTCAAATGGTTCAACAGCGAGAAGGGCTTCGGCTTTCTCTCCCGCGACGACGGCGGTGACGTCTTCGTCCATTCCTCGGTTCTCCCCGCCGGAGTCGACGCACTCAAGCCGGGACAGCGCGTGGAGTTCGGCGTCGTCGCCGGTCAGCGCGGTGACCAGGCGCTGTCGGTGACCGTGCTGGAGCCGACGCCGTCGGTGGCCGCGGCCCAGCGCAAGAAGCCGGACGAGCTGGCCTCCATCGTGCAGGACCTGACGACCCTTCTCGAGAACATCACGCCGATGCTCGAGAAGGGCCGGTACCCGGAGAAGGCCTCCGGCAAGAAGATCGCCGGCCTGCTGCGAGCGGTCGCCGACCAGCTGGACGTGTAGCGACCCGAAAAATCCCGTCAGGGGGGAACGAGAACGAGCCCCGTCAGAGGGCACGAGAACAGACCCCGTCAGGGGAAAGCGAGCGCATCCGGGCCGAGGGGCGGCACCAGCCCCTCGGCCGCCGCACGCGTGAGCAGGCCGCGGATCGCGGCGTAGCCGTCCTCGCCGAGGTCGGCGGTGAACTCGTTGACGTACAGGCCGATGTGCTGGTCCGCCACGGCCGGGTCCATCTCCTGGGCGTGTGCCATGACGTACGGCCGGGACGCCTCGGGGTCGTCCCAGGCGGCCCGTACGGAGGCGCGGACGGCGTCGGCGAGCCGGGTCAGGGTCCGCGTGCCCAGGGAGCGCTTGGCGATGATCGCGCCGAGCGGGATCGGCAGCCCGGTGGTCCGCTCCCAGTGCTCGCCCATGTCGGCGAGCTTGTGCAGCCCGTAGTTCCGGTAGGTGAACCGGGCCTCGTGGATGACCAGCCCGGCGTCCACCTTGCCGTCCCGCACGGCCGGCATGATCTCGTGGAACGGCATGACGACGATCTCGCCGACCCCGCCCGGCAGGGTGTCCGCCGCCCACAGCCGGAACAGCAGGTACGCCGTCGACTTCTCGCTCGGCACGGCGACCGTACGCCCCGTCAGGTCGGTACCGGGCTCCCGCGTGAGCACCAGCGGCCCGCAGCCCCGGCCCAGCGCGCCGCCGCACGGCAGCAGCGCGTACGCGCCGAGGACGTACGGCAGCACGGCGTACGACACCTTCAGCACGTCGAACTCGCCGCGCTCGGCCATGCCGTTGGTGAGGTCGATGTCGGCGAAGGTCACGTCCAGCGCGGGCGCGTCCGGGACGCGGCCGTGGGCGAGGGCGTCGAAGACGAAGGTGTCGTTGGGGCAGGGGGAGTACGCGATCTGCAAGGACTCACTCGTCATGTGGGTTCCAACTCTCCAGTACGGGGGCGAGCTTCCCGAACGCCTCGGTGAGGGCGCCGAGGGCGTCGCCGATGCGCCAGGCGGCCCGGTCGCGCGGGCCGACCGGGTTGGAGACCGCGCGGATCTCCAGCACCGGCACCCCGTGCGCGGCGGCGGCCTCCGCCACCCCGAAGCCCTCCATGCCCTCGGCTAGGGCACTCGGGTGCCGGGCGCGCAGGGCGGCGGCGCGGGCGGCGGTGCCGGTGACGGTGGAGACGGTGAGGATCGTGCCGGTGCGGGCGCCGGTCGCCTCGGCGGCGGCGCGTACGACCGGCTCGGGCGGCCGGTGGGTGACGGTCCCGAAGCCCAGCTCGGTGACCGGCAGGAAGCCGTCGGCGGTCTCGGCGCCCAGGTCGGCGACGGTGATCGCGTCGGCGACGACGAGCGAGCCGACGGGTGCCCCGGGCTGGAAACCACCGCCGATCCCGGCGCAGACCACCAGGTCGTACGGGGTGCCTTCGAGGGCGGCGGCGGTCAGCGCACCGGCGGTGGAGGCGGCGGCCAGGGCGGGGCCGACCCCGGCGGCGAGCAGGTCACAGCCGGTCGCGGTACGGCACAGGAGCGCGCCGGGGAGCCGTACCTCGGTCACGGCCGGGGGAAACGCCCGTGCCACCGCGTCCCGCTCGACGGGGACCGCGGTGGCCACGAGGACGCGTACGGCAGCCGTGATCAGGCGGCCTTCTTCAGCTTGAACGACCACATGCCCTGGTTGGCCTTCTCGCCCATCCGGATGGTGACCGTGTTGGTGTCGCCCTGGGTGCCGTACTGCTGGTTGAAGAAGGCGCTGCCCGGGATGGTGCGGTAGGTCTTCTTGCTGACGTCGGTGAACTGCTGGCCGTTCACCAGGAGGACCCAGCCGGCGTCGGCGATCTTCGGGTCGACGCCGAAGCGGACCGTCTCGTCCTGGTCGACCTTGATCGACTTGGCGTTGCCGACGTTCTTCACGCACGTCGCCAGCGACTTGGCGTCCAGCGCGTTGCCGTCGTTGTAGCACATGGCCTCGGAGTTGACCGAGCTGTCGCCGACGGTGACCGTCGCGACGGGCGTCGGCTTCTCACAGGCCGAGAGCAGGAGCAGTCCGGCGGAAACGGCGCCGGCGGCGGCGACGGCGCGGCGGCGTCGCACAGCCCGGTGTACATCAGCGGCTTCGCCGCGGGGCAGCGTGGTCATGGCCGAAGGCTATCGGGCGCTCCGAGGCGTCCGCCCACGTGGGGTGCGGCGTGCCCGCTTCGTTACGCCAGCCGTGCCCCCGTGCCGGCAAACCGTGTCCGCTTCGTTATGCCGGAGCAGGTCAGGCCCGGTTGGTCCACGTGGGCCGACCGGGCCGTCGGGGTCGAGGCGGGCACGTCAGGGCTGGGGCGGGGTGGACGCGTCGGGCCGTCCGGGGCGTGAGGGTGGGCGGGGTCGGGTCGTCCGGGCGTGGGAGGTGGGCGGGTCAGGCCACCCGGGGCCCCGGGCGGCCGCCGTGGCGGGCCGAGGCGAGCAGGCCCTTGAGGGTGGCCAGCCAGCCGACCGCCACGAACACCGCGCCGATCAGCAGGCCGACGGTGCCGTTGAGCGGCAGCACGATGCCGACCGCGCCGCCGAACACCCACGCCATCTGCAGCAGCGTCTCCGAGCGGGCGAATGCCGAGGTGCGCACCAGCTCCGGCACGTCCCGCTGGATCAGCGCGTCCAGGGCCAGCTTGGCCAGCGCCTGGCCGAACCCGGCGACGGCCGCGAGACAGGCCACCAGGAACGCCCCGAAGAACACGGCGGCCACGATCGTCGTGCCCAGCACCACCGCGACGACGGTCACGATGATGATCTCCGGGGCGCGGGAGCGCAGCCAGGCCCCGACCGCCGTACCCAGCGCGTTGCCCGCACCGGCGGCGACCCCGACTATCCCGAGCGAGACCGCCGCGCTCTCGCCGGTCAGCGGGTGCTCGCGCAGCAGGAAGGCGAGGAAGAAGATCAGGAAGCCGGACAGGCAGCGCAGGGCGGCGTTGGCGCCGAGCGCGTGCGTGACGGCGGGGCCCACGGTCCGCAGCCCCGGCCGCTTCACCTGCTCCCTGCGGCGCTGCGGCCCGTGCAGATGCTGCTCGTCGGCCGCGAGCAGCGCCACGTCCTCACCCCCTGCCGAGTCCACCTTGGGCGGCAGGGAGAACGACAGGAACATTCCCGCGACGAAGATCACGAAGGCGCCGTACAGCGGCCAGGGATCGCCGAACCGGTGCAGCCCCGCCGCGACCGGCGCGGCGACACCGGTGGCCAGCAGCCCCGCCAGGGTGACCCGCGAGTTGGCCTTCACCAGCGAGAACCGGGGCGGCAGCAGCCGCGGTACGACCGCACTGCGCACCACCCCGTACGCCTTGGACGCGACCAGCACCCCCAGCGCGGCGGGATACAGCTCCAGGCTGCCGCTCGCCACGGCGCCCGAGATGACCAGCGCGAGCAGGGCGCGGGCCAGCATGGCCCCAGCCATCGCGGCGCGCCGGCCGTGCGGCAGCCGGTCGAGGAGCGGGCCGATGACCGGGGCGAGGACGGTGAAGGGCGCCATCGTGATGGCGAGGTAGAGCGCGACCCGCCCGCGGGCCTCGTCGGTCGGCACGGAGAAGAACACCGTGGAGGCGAGCGCCACGGTGATCATCACGTCACCGGCGCCGTTGACGGCGTGCAGCTCGATCAGCTTGCCGAGCCCCGACTCGCCCGCCCCGTGCGCGTGCGTGGCCTTGCGGATCCCGCGTGCGGCACCGGTGACCGGAACGTTCAGGGCACGCCCGACGGAACGGACGGCGCCACCGACCCGGCTCGCACCGCCACCCCGAACCCCACGCCTGTCCGCGGTCGCCACGTGCTTCATAGTGCCCCGAGAAGCGGGCGGATAGTGCGGTACGGCACGGAAGAGACGGGTGGCCGGGCGGGAAGGGACGGGTGGCCGGGCGGGGAGGGACGGGTGTGCGGGCGGGAAGGGACGGGTGTGCGGCCGCGAAAGAAAGCCGCGTGGCGGCGAAGAATCTCGTTCGGTGTAGCGTGCGTGTCTCAGCCATAACGCAGAATGGATGGCAGAGGTGCGCCCAGCGCGCGGATGCAGACGTCGATGCGGTCCTCCGGTCCGCTCCGTCGGCAGCCCCGCCGTCAGGCAGCCGCACTCGACGAGACGGCGTAGGAGAGAAGCGATACCTGTGAGCGCAGCGACAACGCGAAGCCGCACCCCCGACCGCCTGTGCGCCGAGGCCGTCGACCTCGCCCGCTCCGCCGCCGAGGAGGCCGCGGCCCCCGGTGTGGTCGGAGAACACGTCGGCCTCGTCTCCGAGGGCGACCGCGTTGTCACGCACTTCTTCGAGTGCAAGGAGCTGGGCTACCGCGGCTGGCGGTGGGCGGCGACCGTGGCCCGTGCCTCCCGCGCCAAGATCGTCACGCTCGACGAGGTGGTCCTCCTCCCCGGCCCCGACGCCCTGCTCGCCCCCGAGTGGGTCCCCTGGAGCGAGCGGCTGCGCCCCGGCGACCTCGGCCCCGGCGACCTGCTCCCCACCGACCAGGACGACCTGCGCCTGGAGCCCGGCTACTCCGGCGAGGAGGAGCCGCCGCCGAACTCGGTGGTCTCGCACGAGATGGCGGAGCTGGCGGAGGCGGAGGACGCCGACGTCACCCCGGGCGCCCCCGCCGTCCAGCCCACGGCGCCCTCCCGGGGCTCGATCGCCGCCGTCGCCGAGGAACTGGGCATGCGCCGCGCCCGGGTCCTGTCCCGCTACGGCCTGCACGTCGCCGCGGACCGCTGGGAGGAGTCGTACGGCCCGAAGACCGCGATGGCCCAGGCGGCCCCGGCCACCTGTATGACCTGCGGCTTCCTGACCCCCATCGGCGGCTCCCTCGGCCAGGCCTTCGGTGTCTGCGCCAACGAGTTCTCCCCGGCCGACGGCCGTGTGGTCTCCCTCTCCTACGGCTGCGGCGGCCACTCGGAGGCGGCGGTCATGCCCAAGCCCCCGCAGCCGGCCCCGCCGGTCATCGACGAGACCCGGGTGGACCCCTTCCCGCTCCGCCCCGCCCGCGACTCGGGCTCGGTCCCGGAGACCGGCGACGAGGAGACGGCGGAACTGGGCCACTCCTGAGGGTCCTGCGGCCCCGGTCCAACGGGAGCCCGCGGCAGCGAAGTTGTCCTCCGGTGTGCAACCGGGCGAGCCGGAGGCCGCTGCGGCCCCGCCGCTGACCGGATGAAACCCGCTGCTCCATCAGGGGTGCCACGCCCGTCGTGAAGCCCCGCGGGGACCCCGCTCCTTGATCATCGCCGGGTCGGCGTTCGGCCGGCCTCGAGGCGAGGAGCGGCCCGATGGCGGATCGGTGGGTTTCCGGAAGGCGGTCGAACCGGCGGCCCGGCAGGTGGGCCGCCTTCTGCGCGGGGCTCGCCCTGGCACTCGGCGTGGGACAGGGCGCGGCGGCCGCGGCGGCCGATCCCGCGCCCCCGGCACCGAAGGGCAAGATCCTCGCCCTCCCCCTGGCGGCGCTCGGCGGACTCGTGCACCCGGACGCGCCGCCGCCCGGCGCCGACGACTGGAGCTGCAGGCCCACGCGCGAGCATCCGCGCCCGGTCGTCCTGCTGCACGGGACCTGGGCGAACGCCTACGACGACTGGGGCCTGATGTCCCCCTACCTCAAGCAGCTGGGCTACTGCGTCTTCGCCGCCGAGTACGGCGGGGCGCCCGGCAACCCGGTCAAGGCCACCGCGCACGTCCCGGACTCGGCCCGGCAGATCGCGGACTACGTCGACCGCGTACTGAAGGCCACCGGCGCCCACCAGGTTGACCTCGTCGGGCACTCCCAGGGCGGCGGTCTGACGCCCCGCTGGTACCTGCGGTTCGACGGCGGCACGGACCCCGCGCACCCGGCACGGAACAAGGTGCACAGCCTCATCGGCCTGGCACCGTCCAACCACGGCACGACGGGCTCGGGCCTCGGCACGCTCACCACGAAGCTGGGCCTCGACCCGACCGTGTCCCTCCTCGCCGGACAGGCGTACGCGGACCAGCTGGTCGGCTCCGAGGTGAACACCACGCTGGACCGGGACGGCGACACCCAGCCAGGGGTCTCCTACACCGTCATCGCCACCAGACTGGACGAGGTCGTCACCCCCTACACCCACCAGTTCCTGACCGCGGGACCGGACGCGACCGTCAAGAACATCACGATCCAGGACGTCTGCCGCGAGGACGCCTCCGAACACCTCTCGATCGCGTACGACTCCAACGCCGCCCAACTCGTCCGCAACGCCCTCGACCCCACCCACGCGGACGCCGTCCGCTGCGGCATCTCCCTGCCCGCCCTCGGCGGCTGACCGGGCTGTGCCCGGGCGAGCGTAGAGCGCGCAACCGGTCGCCACGCCGGCCGAGTCAGCGATGTTCACCCTCCTGAGTGAGTTTGCGCCGCGGGAGGGCGGGGGGGGGTGCTGAGGTTCAGTCGAAGCACGGCTCCCCGGGTTCCGGTGGCAGGCGGATTTCCGCCCACACCGTCTTGCGCGGCGGCAAGCCCGGCGCGACACCCCATTTGTCGGCCAGTGCCTCGACGAGGAGCAGGCCTCGGCCGGAGTCGGCGTCGGGGGCGGAGCGTGCGGCCTCCGGAAGGCGGTCACCGCGCGTGTCCGTCACCTCGATGCGGAGGGTGTCACCGACGGCGTACAGCGTCAGCCGGAAGTCACGGCCCGAGACCCGGCCGTGGATGGCCGCGTTGGCGGCGAGTTCGGCGACGATCAACTCCGCCGGGTCCAACGGGATTCCCCAAGCCCGGAGTTGCTCCGTGGCCAGCAGGCGGGCGAGGCGGGCGCCGCGAGGTGTGGAGGACAACTGGGCGGTGAAGTTCGGGATGGGGGTGGAGATTCTCTCGTTCACGTCACTCAGAGTGGCCATGCCTGCTACCTATGAATAGTGACGAAGTGATTGCGTACGGTCACTGTCCTGGCGTTGTCCGGTGGTGTCCGGGCTGTCGAGAAGGGGGCGCGGTGAGCGAGGAAGAGGAGCCGGGGTGGGAGCTCGACCCGGACGACGAGTGGGGCGTGGCCGTCATCGCCATGGTGGGACGGCAGTTGAAGCTGAGGCGCGAGGCCGTCGGTATGCGGGCCGCCGACTTCGGCAGGGCCATGGGCTACAGCGAGGACATGGTCTACAAGCTCGAGTCGGGCAAGCGGATCCCTCGGCCTGAGTACCTCGACAAGGCGGACAAGGTGCTGAACGCGGGTGGGCTGATCGCCGCGATGAAGGAGGACGTGGAGAAGGTCCGGTATCCGAAGAAGGTTCGGGCACTGGCGGAGGTTGAGGCGAAGGCGGTGGAGATTCAGTTGTACGACCCGCTGAACATCCACGGATTGCTCCAGACGCCGGAGTACGCGCGTGCGCTTCTCGTCATGCGGCGTCCTGCACAGAGGCCGAGGTGGAGCGGTTCTTCGCCGCTCGGATGGCCCGCAAGTCGGTCTTTGAACGGGACCCGGCGCCCGAAGTCGGCTTCGTTCTGGAGGAGTGGACGCTACGGCGCCCGCTGGGAGGGCGGGCGCTGCTTCACCCTCAGCTCGAACACCTGCTGGACGTGGCGCAGTTGCGCAATGTGGAGCTTCAGGTGATGCCCATGGAGCGCGAAGAGCACGCGGGACTGGCCGGTGGGATCGAGGTGCTGAAGTTCGCCGACGGAACGGCGGTGGGGCGTTCGCCCGCAGTGGCCAACGGACGTGCGGTCGAAGAGCCGAAACACCTCCGTATCCTTGAGCTGCGCTATGGCATCATCCGGGCTCAGGCGCTTACTCCACGCGAGTCGGCATCCTTCATCAAGCAACTGCTGGGGGCAACGTGATCCGCTGGTTCAAGAGCAGCTACAGCAGCAGCAGCGAAGGCGACTCCTGCGTCGAAGTGGCCCTGGACTGGAACATGACCCCCACCGCCATCCACATCCGCGACTCCAAGCAGACCGACGGCCCCCAGCTCGCCGTCGCCCCCGCCACCTGGACGGAGTTCGTGACCTACGCCGCCCGACGCTGAACGGGCGCTGCGGCTCACGCGGCGGACGGGCGGTACCTTCGTCCCGACGCCGACGAGGAGTGTGAACGTGAGCAGCAAGTACGTGCGGCCGGCGGCCGAGGGTGCCGATCCCTTCGGGACGGCCCGGCTGCGCCGTGGTGTCCTCGATGCCTGGGCCACCAGCCCCGCCCGGTTCCGGGAGGACGCCAACGCCGAGGAGGACCTGGTCCTCGGCGGCTACCGGGACCGGCTCGTGGTGGAGCTGGCCCAGAACGCCGCCGACGCCGCCGCGCGGGCCAAGGCCCCCGGCCGGCTGCGGCTCACCCTCCACGGCGGGGTCCTCGTCGCCGCCAACACCGGCGCCCCGCTGGACGCGGCCGGAGTCGAGTCGCTGTCCACGCTGCGCGCCTCCGCCAAGCGGGACGCCGAGACCACCCAGGGGGCCGTCGGACGGTTCGGGGTCGGGTTCGCCGCCGTCCTCGCGGTGACCGACGAACCCGCGATCGTGGGCCGGCACGGTGGCGTGCGGTGGTCGCTCGGTGAGGCGCGGGAGCTGGCCGGGGAGATCGCCCGGCACAGCCCGGGCCTCGGGGACGAGGTCCGGCGCCGGGACGGGCACGTGCCGCTGCTCCGGCTGCCCTTCGCCGCCGAGGGCACCGCCCCGGAGCCGTACGACACCGCCGTCATCCTGCCCCTCAGGGACGCGGCCGCCGCCGATCTCGCCGAGCGGCTGCTGAACGCGGTCGACGACGCGCTGCTCCTCGCCCTGCCGGGTCTGGCGGAGGTGGTGATCGAGGTCAACGGCGAACAACCGCGCACGCTGCGCCGTCGTACCGAGGGCGCCGCCGTCGTCGTGGAGGACTCGCGGGAGGGGACCACGCGGTGGCGTACCGCCTCCGCGCACGGGCCGCTCACCCCCGACCTGCTGGCCGACCGGCCGGTGGAGGAGCGGCTGCGGCCGCACTGGTCGGTGACCTGGGCCGTACCCGAGGACGACCAGGGGCGGCCCGTCCGGCCCCGGACCACGCCCGTCGTGCACGCCCCCACCCCGAGCGACGAACCCCTCGGCGTCCCGGCCCTGCTCATCGCCTCCTTCCCGCTCGACACCACCCGCCGGCACACGGCCCCCGGCCCGCTCACCGACTTCCTGGTGCAGCGCGCCGCCGACCTCTACGCCGAACTGCTCGCCGACTGGCGGCCGGTCACGGACGGCGTCATCGACCTCGTCCCGGGACCGCTCGGCAAGGGCGAGCTGGACGGCGCGCTGCGGCAGGCCGTGCTGGACCGGCTGCCGCGCACCGCCTTCCTGCCGCCCGCCGTGCAGCCCGTGGACCACGACACCGACCTCCCCGAGGCCCTGCGGCCCCGGGACGCCGAGGTCGTGGAGGGCGCCGGGGCGGACACCGTGCGGGTGCTGGCCGAGGTGCTGCCGACGCTGCTGCCCGCCGGTCTGGAGCGGCGCGTCGAGCTGCGCACCCTCGGCGTCGCCCGGCTGCGGCTCGCCGACGCCGTCGACCGGCTCGCCGGTCTGGAGAAGGACCCCGACTGGTGGTGGCGGCTCTACGACAGCCTCGCCGGGGTCGACCCGGACCGGCTGTCCGGGCTTCCGGTGCCACTCGCCGACGGGCGCACCACCATCGGCCCCCGGCAGGTCCTCCTGCCCACCCCGGACGCGGCCCGGATCGACGCGGACGTGCTCGGCCGGCTCGGGCTGAAGGTGGCCCACGAGGACGCCGCGCACCCGCTGCTGGAGAAGCTGGGCGCGCTGCCCGCCACCCCGCGCGCGGTGCTCACCACCCCGCAGGTGCGGGCCGCCGTCGCCGCCTCGCTGGAGGACGAGGGGATCGGCTGGGAGGAGGACGCGCCGGACGCCGAGGAACTGGCCGACACCGTCCTCGCCCTGGTCCGGGACGCGGGCCTGGAGCCCGGTGACGAGCCCTGGCTGGGCGCCCTCGCCCTGCCCGACGAGGACGGGGAGCCGGCCCCCGCCGGCGAACTCGTCCTGCCCGGCAGCCCGTTCGCGCGCGTGATCCGCGAGGGCGAACTGGCCGCCGTGGACCACGACCTGGCCGAGAAGTGGGGCGAGCAGCCGCTGACCGCCTGTGGGGTGCTCGCGAACTTCGCGCTGGTCCGCGCCACTGACGTGGTCCTCGACCCGGACGAACTGGACCCCCGGGAGAGCGACTTCGCCGAGCCTGATGACGCCGGGCTGCTCGACGCGGTCGACGTGTGGTGCGAGGACATCCTCGACCGCTTCCCGGACAGCCCGGTGCCCCCGGTCGCCACCGAGCTGGTCGCCGTGCGCGACCTGGACCTGGTGGACGACGACCACTGGCCCCAGGCGCTCGCGCTGCTCGCGCAGCCCCCGCTGCGGGACGCCCTCACCCAGCCCGTCCGCATCCTGCTGCCCGACGGCACGCACGAGGTCGTACGGCCGTACACCGCGTGGTGGCTGCGCGGGCACCCCGTGCTCGACGGGCGCCGGCCCGCCGGACTCCTCGCCGCCGGCGGGGACCCGCTGCTGCGCGGCCTGTACGACGAGGCCGACGCGACCGGGTTCGAGGACGAGCAGGTGCTGCGGGCCCTGGGCGTACGGACCTCCGTCGCGGCCCTGCTGGACGAGCCGGGCGGCGCCGCCGAGCTGCTGGACCGGCTCGCCGACCCGGAGCGTCCGGTCACCTCGGCCCAACTGCACGGGCTGTACGGGGCGTTGGCGGAGCTGGACCCGGAGCAGGTGACCCTGCCGGACGAGCTGCGGGCCGTGGTCGACGGCCGGGTGGAGGTGGTGGACGCGGCCGAGGCGGTCGTGGTCGACTCGCCCGACCTGCTCCCGTTCACCTCCGGGGTGCCGCTGCTGCCCGTCCGGCCCGCCCGGGCCGCCGAGCTGGCGGAGCTGTTCCAGGTGCGGCGGCTGAGCGAGTCCGTCACCGGCGAGGTGCACTCCGAGGGCACCGAGCACGAGGTGCCGGACCCGGTGCGGGTGCTGCTCGGACCGCGGACGCCCGAGACCTATGTCGAGCACGAGGAACTGGTCGTGGACGGCGTGGAGATCGACTGGCGGCTCACCGACGACGGGGTGCTGCACGCGGCCACGCTGGAGGGCGTCGCGGCGGGGCTGGCCTGGGCGGCCGGTCAGTGGCCGCGGCGCTTCGAGGTGGCGGCCCTGCTGGAGGACCCCTCGCGGACGGAGGAGCTGGCCAGGGACCGCTGGTTCGACTGACCCCGCGATCCCCTCGGCCGGGCGGTTCCCGGACCTCCGCAACCCTTTCGCCAAAGATTCAACTTCCGTACAACCGTTCCCCTGTGTGCCAGGTCTGACCAGCGAGTCACCAGACTCACCGATCACTCTGCACGCAGGGGAACACATGCGTATTCGTGCCACTGTGGCCGCCGTCTCCGGCGCCCTGGCCCTCTCCGCCTTCGTCGTGCCGGCCGCCCAGGCCGCCGGCTCGGCCCCGTCGTACCCGACGGAGGCCGCGAAGGCGCTCCACGCCTCCGGCAAGTCCGCGTTCAGCACGGCCGAGGGCGCGGACCTCGGTGTGACCTTCTCGAACCTCAAGATCGGCTCGGCGATCAAGGTCGGTACGACCAACCACGTCTCCGCCGCGGTCTCCTACAAGCTGACCCACGGCGCGAACTACGACGTCTCGTCGGACGACTTCGCCACCGGCCCCTTCCTCTACAAGGGTTCCTCGCCCGACACCGCGAGCAACGTCCTGTTCGGCGACGCCCCGGCCAAGTGCACCCCCACCTCGTCGACGACCGCCAACTGCACGGGCCTGATCGACATCTACCCCGCCGACGACGAGCTGCTCAACTCCGACGCGGGCACCTGGAACGCCGGCGCGCTGGCGCTGCAGTACAGCACGAAGGACAGCTCCGTGCAGGGCGGCCTGGGCACCACCAAGGTCCAGCGCTACTCCAGGCTGACGGTCAACGCGGGCCCCGAGCCGGTCGCCAAGGGCAAGACCCTCACGGTCACCGGCAAGCTCTCCCGGGCCAACTGGGAGGACCACCAGTACCACGGCTACACCAAGCAGCCGGTCAAGCTGCAGTTCCGCAAGTACGGCACCAGCACGTACAGCACCGTCAAGACGGTGTACACGGACTCGTACGGCAACCTGAAGACCACCGCCACCGCCGGCTACGACGGCTACTGGCGCTTCTCCTTCGCGGGCACCACGACCACCCCGGCGGTCAGCGCCACGGGTGACTTCGTCGACGTGAAGTAGGCCCCGCCTAGTCGGGGAAGCGGCGGTCGACCCACTTCCAGATCCATTCCAGGGCGGCCGCCGCCACCACCGCGATGCCGACGGCGGTCCACGGCATCGTGACCCCCACCAGCTTCAACGCGAAGAACGCCTGCAGCGCCGGGACGGCCAGGACCAGCAGGAACGCCACGCCCATCGCGGCCACCAGGGTCAGGCGCCACCAGGTGTAGGGGCGGGCGATGATCGCCAGGATCCACATGGAGACCAGGAACAGGGTCAGGGTGGCCGCGCTGGTCTCCGCGTCCAGCTCGCCGGGCCCGGTGTAGTGGCCGCGGGCGATCAGGTACGTCACGAAGGTCGCCACCCCCGCCACCACGCCGCCCGGGACCGCGTACCGCATGACCCTGCGCACGAAGTGCGGCTTCGCCCGTTCCTTGTTGGGCGCCAGGGCCAGGAAGAACGCCGGGACGCCGATGGTCAGGGTGGACAGCAGGGTCAGATGCCGGGGCAGGAACGGATACTCCACCTGCCCGCACACCACCAGGACGGCCAGCAGCACCGAGTAGACGGTCTTCACCAGGAACAGCGTCGCGACCCGCGTGATGTTGCCGATCACCCGGCGGCCCTCGCCGACCACCGACGGCAGGCCGGCGAAGCTGTTGTCCAGCAGCACGATCTGCGCCACCGCCCGCGTCGCCTCCGAGCCGGAGCCCATGGCGACCCCGATGTCGGCGTCCTTCAGCGCGAGCACGTCGTTCACGCCGTCGCCGGTCATCGCGACCGTGTGACCGTGCGACTGCAGCGCCCCGACCATGTCCCGCTTCTGCCGCGGGGTGACCCGCCCGAAGACCGTCCCCCCGTCCAGCGCCTTCGCCATCCCCGCCCGGTCGCCGGGCAGGTGCCGCGCGTCCAGCGTCCGCCCCTCCAGGCCCAGCTTGGCGGCGACCGCGCCGACCGACACCGCGTTGTCGCCGGAGATGACCTTGGCGCGCACGTTCTGGTCCGCGAAGTAGCGCAGGGTGTCGGCGGCGTCCGGGCGCAGCCGCTGTTCCAGGACGACGAGGGCGGTCGGGCGGGCCCCGTGGGCCGGTTCGGCGTCGTCCAGATCGCGGCTCGCCCGGGTCAGCAGCAGCACCCGCAGACCCTGCTCGTTGAGGCGCTCGGTTTCGGCCAGGGCCGGGTCGCCGTCGGAGAGGAGGACATCGGGAGCGCCCAGCAGCCACGTGCTGATCTCGCCGTCCGCCTCGCTGAACGCGGCCCCGCTGTACTTGCGGGCCGAGGAGAAGGGCAGCGACTCCACGCAGCGCCAGTCCTCGCTGTCCGGGTAGGCGTCGATGATCGCCTTCAGGGAGGCGTTGGGGCGCGGGTCGGACTCGCCGAGGGCGCCGAGCACCTTGCGCACGTGATCCTCGTCGGCCCCGCCGAGCGGCCGCAGCTCGGTGACGTCCATGCCGCCCTTGGTGAGCGTGCCGGTCTTGTCCAGGCAGACGGTGTCGACGCGGGCCAGCCCCTCGATCGCCGGCAGCTCCTGCACCAGGCACTGCTGCCGGCCGAGCCGGATGACCCCGATGGCGAACGCGACCGAGGTGAGCAGGACCAGCCCCTCGGGGACCATCGGGACGATGCCGCCGACCGTGCGGGCGATGGAGTCCTTGACGTCGTTGCTCTTGACGACGAGCTGGGTGACGACGAGTCCGACGGCCGCCGGGACCATCATCCAGGTGACGTACTTCAGGATCGTGGAGATGCCGGTGCGCAGCTCGGAGTGGACCAGGGTGAAGCGGGAGGCCTCCTCGGCGAGCTGGGCGGCGTAGGCCTGGCGGCCGACCTTGGTCGCCTGGAAGGCGCCGCCGCCCGCGACGACGAAGCTGCCGGACATGACGGCGTCGCCGGGGCGTTTGACGACGGGGTCGGCCTCGCCGGTGAGCAGCGACTCGTCGATCTCCAGCCCGTCGGCCTCGACGCAGACCCCGTCGACCACGACCTTGTCCCCGGGCCCGATCTCCAGCAGGTCGTCGAGGACGATCTCATGGGTGGCGACCTCGACGGCCGTCCCGTCCCTGCGTACGGTCGGCCGGGCCTCTCCGATGACCGCGAGCGAGTCGAGGGTCTGCTTGGCCCGCCACTCCTGGACGATGCCGATGCCGGTGTTGGCGAGGATCACGAAGCCGAACAGGCTGTCCTGGATCGGCGCCACGAACAGCATGATCAGCCAGAGCACGCCGATGATCGCGTTGAACCGGGTGAAGACGTTCGCCCGGACGATCTCGCCCAGCGAGCGGCTGCTGCGCACCGGTACGTCGTTGACCTGGCCGCGGGTGACGCGTTCCGCGACCTCGGCACCGGTCAGCCCTGCCGACCCGGTCATCGGTAGGGCGACGGGATGCACGGGGTCGAGCTCCGCGCCCGCGTCCATGTGGGTCATGTCATCGACGGTACGTGCGGATGCGCCCGCCCGCTTTCCGGCGGTGGGCGGCGGTGGCCGGCGGGCCGACGCCGTCTCCGGCCGGGCCGCTGCTAACGGGCCGGCGTCGCCTCCACCTCGGCCGCCCGCTTGATCGCCGCGTCCCGCCTGCGGACGTACCAGATGCCGATCAGGCCCAGACCGCCTCCGGCCAGGCAGGTCCACAGCCACCACAGATGCCCGTGGTCCGCGAACCAGCCGTAGAAGGGCAGCTGGACGAGGAAGAGGACGAACCAGACGATCGTGCCGCCGGTGATGGTGGCGACCACGGGGCCCTCCAGGGGCTCGGGCGCCTCGTGCTTGGGGGTCCACTTGGCCATGGGCACAGCTTACGAGGCGACCGATTGCCTGCCGCTTTCCGATCGTTCTACGCGCGGAGATAGCGATCTCGGACTCATACGTTCATACTGAAACCGTTTGTCTGTGTCCACTTCTGCTCGTATGAAACTCCAACGGGGCTCGGGGGAACCCCGTCGGTGATGAGGTCCAGCATGTCCACCTCGGCACCCGCCAAGGTCCCCACCCCCGAAATTCCGGGCGGAGCGCCCGCTCGGGGCGCCTTCGACCGCTACTTCAGGATCTCGGAGCGCGGCAGCTCCGTCGCCCGGGAGATCCGCGGCGGTTTCGCCACCTTCTTCGCGATGGCGTACATCATCGTGCTGAACCCGATCATCCTCGGTAGCGCGAAGGACAGGTACGGGCACCACCTGGACAACGGCCAGCTGGTGACGGCGACCGCGCTGACCGCCGCGTTCACCACGCTGCTGATGGGCGTCATCGGCAACGTCCCGATCGCGCTCGCCGCCGGCCTCGGCGTGAACTCGGTCGTCGCCCTCCAGCTGGCGCCCCGGATGTCCTGGCCGGACGCGATGGGCATGGTCGTCCTGGCCGGGTTCGTGGTCATGCTGCTGGTCGCCACGGGGCTGCGCGAGCGCGTGATGAACGCCGTGCCGTTCGGGCTGCGCAAGGCGATCTCGATCGGCATCGGCCTGTTCATCATGCTGATCGGCCTGGTCGACTCCGGTTTCATCACGCGGATGCCGGACGCCGCCCAGACCACCGTGCCGGTCCAGCTCGGCGTCGGCGGCCACCTGCACGGCTGGCCGGTGCTGGTCTTCATCCTCGGCGTGCTGCTCACCTTCGTGCTGATCGTCCGCAAGACGCCGGGCGCGATCCTGATCTCGATCGTCGGCATGACCGTCCTCGCGGTGATCCTCAACGCGGTCACCACGATCCCGTCCTGGGGCCTGACCGTCCCGAAGTGGCCCGGCAACCCGGTCGCCACCCCCGACTTCGGCCTGGTCGGCCACGTCAGCCTGTTCGGCGGTTTCTCCAAGGTCGGCGTGCTGACCGGCGTCCTGTTCGTCTTCACGGTCCTGCTGTCGTGCTTCTTCGACGCGATGGGCACGATCATGGGCGTCAGCGACGAGGCCAAGCTGACCGACGCCGAGGGCTACATGCCGGGCATCAACAAGGTCCTGTTCATCGACGGCCTCGCGGTCGCGGCGGGCGGCGCCAGCTCCTCCTCGGCCACCACCGCGTTCGTGGAGTCCACGGCCGGTGTCGGCGAGGGCGCCCGCACGGGCCTCGCGAACGTCGTCACGGGCGGCCTCTTCGCCGTGGCGCTGTTCCTCACCCCGGTCGCCACGATGGTCCCGTCCCAGGCGGCGACCCCGGCGCTGATCGCGGTCGGCTTCCTGATCCTGTCGAACTCGATCAAGGAGATCGACTGGGCGGACTACACCATCGCGATCCCGGCGTTCGTGACGATGCTGATGATGCCGTTCACCTACTCGATCACCAACGGCATCGGCATGGGCTTCATCACCTTCACGGTGCTGCGCCTGGCCGCCGGACGGGGCCGCGAGATCCCGGTTCCCATGTACGTCGTCTCGGCGGTCTTCGCCTTCTACTACCTGATGCCGGCCCTGGGCCTGACCTGATCGGGTGCTCCCCACGGCGTCAGGTGACGCCGTAGAACCTCTCCGTTTCCTCGACGGCGGCCTGGAACCGCTCGTCGAAGTCGTCCCGGATGAGCGTGCGGACCACGTAGTCCTGCACGCTCATTCCTCTTTTCGCCGCATGGTGCCGGAGTCTTTCGAGCAGCTCTCCGTCTATCCGCAGGCTGAGCACGGTGGTCCCCATGCCTACGAGGGTCGCCACATCCGGCCACCCCGTGCGTCACTTTCCGGCGCGGACTCACTCATATGAGTGATCGAAGCCTCAGTGGCGGGTATCACGGGCATCCCCGCGTGTCGGCGGTGGTCCTTAGCGAGAGTAATGAGTTACTCTAAAGAACATGCCGGACCTCACCCATGGCGACGACGCTGCCGCCGTGAACGCCCTCCGCTCCGCCGTGATGCGGTTGTCCCGTCGGCTCAAGCACCAGCGGGTCGACGAGTCGCTGAGCCCCACCGAGATGTCGGTGCTGGGCACCCTCTCCCGCTGCGGCTCGGCCACCCCGGGCGAGCTCGCCCGCAAGGAGCACGTCCAGCCGCCGTCGATGACCCGCATCGTCGCGCTGCTCGAGGCCAAGGGGCTGGTCCGGCTGGAGCCGCACCCCGAGGACCGGCGCCAGAAGGTCGTCACCCAGACCGAGCAGGCCGAGGCGATGCTCGAGCAGAGCCGCCGCAA
This sequence comes from Streptomyces incarnatus, assembly GCF_001027185.1. NCBI lineage: Bacteria > Bacillati > Actinomycetota > Actinomycetes > Kitasatosporales > Streptomycetaceae > Streptomyces > Streptomyces incarnatus. The sequence goes on from NZ_CP011497.1 coordinate 4,754,378, forward strand.
GCGCAACGCGTTCCTGGCCGGCCTGGTCGAGGGCCTCGACGAGGACGAGTGGGCCAAGCTGCGCGCCGCCGCCCCCGTGCTGGAGAAGCTCGCACACCTGTAAGCCGTTTCACAGAGGAGGCGAACCCTTTTGAGTACGGGACCCGGAAAAGATTCCGCCCCCGCACCGACCACCCCCACTACCCCCACCGCCCGCAAGGGCTCGATGTTCAGCTCGCTGAAGATCCGGAACTACCGCCTCTTCTTCGTCGGCCAGGTCGTCTCCAACACCGGCACCTGGATGCAGCGCATCGCCCAGGACTGGCTCGTCCTCAGCCTCACCGGCTCCTCCGCGGCCGTCGGCATCACGACCGCCCTGCAGTTCCTGCCGATGCTCCTCTTCGGCCTCTACGGCGGAGTCCTGGTCGACCGCCTGCCCAAGCGCCCGACGCTGCTGGCCACCCAGACCGCCATGGCCGTGACGGGCCTGGCGCTCGCCTTCCTCACGCTCACCGGCCACGTCCAGGTCTGGCACGTCTACGTCGCCGCCTTCGCCGTCGGCCTCGCCACGGTGCTCGACAACCCGGCCCGCCAGTCCTTCGTCTCCGAAATGGTCGGCCCCGAGCAGCTGCAGAACGCGGTCAGCCTGAACTCGGCGAACTTCCAGTCCGCCCGCCTGGTCGGCCCCGCCGTCGCCGGTCTGATGATCACCGGCGTGGGCACCGGCTGGGCGTTCCTCGCCAACGGCCTGTCCTTCGTCGCGCCCATCACCGGCCTGCTGCTGATGCGCGCCCGCGAACTGCACGTGGTCCGGCGTGCGCCGCGCGGGAAGGGCCAGCTGCGCGAAGGCCTGCGGTATGTGGCCGGCCGCCCGGAGCTGATCTGGCCGATCGTCCTCGTCGGCTTCATCGGCACCTTCGGCTTCAACTTCCCGGTGTGGCTGTCGGCCTACGCGAACGGCGTCTTCCACTCCGGCGCCGGGTCCTACAGCCTCTTCAACACCCTGATGGCCGTCGGCTCCCTGTGCGGTGCCCTGCTCGCCGCCCGGCGCGGCACGGCCCGGCTGCGCGTCCTGATCGCCGCCGCGCTGGCCTTCGGCACGCTGGAGGTGGTGGCCGCGCTGGCCCCGTCGTACGGGCTGTTCGCGCTGCTCATGGTCCCGATAGGGGTCTGCGGCCTGACGGTCAACGTCACCGCGAACACCGCCGTGCAGATGGCGACCGACCCGGCCATGCGCGGCCGGGTGATGTCCCTGTTCATGATGGTGTTCATGGGCGGCACCCCGCTCGGCGCGCCGGTCGTCGGCTGGATCACCGACACGTACGGCGCCCGGGTCGGCTTCGCCCTCGGCGGTGTCATCTCGGCCGCGGCCGCCGCGGGCATCGGCATGGTCCTGGCCCGCATCGGGGGCCTGCGGCTGGCGGTGGGCTGGCACCACGGGCATCCGCGGGTGCGCTTCGTCGCGCGGGAGCGGGAGGAACTGGCGACAGCGGCGTAGGCCTCCGGCGGGGGGCGGGGGCGCCGTGGGGGTACCAGGTTGTGTGCCCGGGTGCGGGCAGTGGTGGGTTGCTCGCGCAGTTCCCCGCGCCCCTTCGGGGCACGGCAAGCGGCCCCTACAGCACCCGCCGGGCCAGTACCTGGCCCGGCCAGTCGTTCTGCTCGCCGGAGGTGTACGTCTCCGTCGGGGTGAAGCCGTTGGCCTCGTAGAAGGCGACCAGCTTGCGGTCGTCGCCGGCGTAGCAGTCCACGCGCAGCAGGGAGATTCCGGCCCGCCGGGTCACCTCGGCCGCGTGGGCCAGCAGGGCGGCCCCGGCGCCGTGGCCCTTGAAGCGGCGGTCGGAGGCGAGCCAGTGGATGTACCGCTCGGGCTCGCCGGGCGGCGGGAGGTGGGACAGATAGGCACCGGGCGCGTCGCTGAGGGTGAGCGTCGCGGCCGGTACGCCGTCGACTTCGGCGATGTACGTGCTGCCCTTGTCCATGTATCCGGCGACCGATTCCGCCACCCTCGGGTTCTCCGACAGCGGCTTGCTTCCCCACTGGCCGGTGCGGCCCTGTGAGACCAGCCACTCCACACTGCTGTCGAGCATGGCGAGTATCACGGGGATGTCGTCGGGGCCGCCTTCGCGGATGGTGATCGTCATTGACTCATCATGCCCGCCGCCGTCTGCGATGGTGAAGGCATGAGACTCTTCGCCGCGGTGCTCCCCCCGGAGCCCGTCGTCCACGAACTCGCCCTTGAAGTCGCCAAGTTGAAGACGCTGCCCGGCGCGGAGCGGCTGCGCTGGACCGACCGGCCGGGCTGGCACTTCACCCTCGCCTTCTACGGCGAGGTCGCCGACGACCTCGTACCGGACCTGTCGGACCGCCTGGCCCGGGCGGCCCACCGTACGGCGCCCTTCGACCTCTCCCTCTCCGGCGGCGGCCAGTTCGGGCACGGCAAGGCCCTGTGGACCGGCGCCCACGGCGAGGTGGAGGCGCTGCGGCTGCTGGCCGACCGGGCGGAGTCGGCGGCGCGGAAGGCGGGCGTGCCGATGGGGGAGCACCGCCGGTACAAGGCCCACCTGACGGTGGCGCGGAGCCGGGACTCGGTGGACGTACGGCCGTACGTCGAGCTGCTCCGCGAGTTCACCAGCGGAACCTGGACGGTGAACGAGCTGGCGCTGGTGCGGAGCAATCTGCCCCGCTCGGGGGTGGCGGGCGAGCAGCCTCGGTACGAGGTGGTCGCCCGCTGGTCCCTGGACGGGGCCGGTTAGGCTCGATGACGTGGACCCGAAGACGCGGAACCGGATCATGGCCGGTGTGCTTGTGCTGATGTTCGTGGTGGTCGCTGTCTCGGCGGCCATGAGGTAGGAGGGCGGGGGCACTGCGGCCGGCTTTTCGGCTGCGGGCCGTGTGCGGCTGGTCGCGCCCACGCGGCGGAGCCGCACGTCGACAGCGCCCCGCGCCCCTACAGGCCCCCTACCAGGCGAAGGCCTCCGGGGACGGGCCCGGGCCCGGGAAGACCTCGTCCAGGCCCGCCAGCAGCTCCTCGCTCAGCTCCAGCTCCGAAGCCCTGATCGCGGACTCGAGCTGCTCGGCCGTACGCGGACCGACGATGGGCCCGGTCACACCCGGCCGGGTGAGCAGCCAGGCCAGGGCCACCTCGCCGGGCTCCAGGCCGTGCTTGTCGACCAGGTCCTCGTACGTCTGGATCCGGGCGCGGGCGGCCGGGTCCTTGAGGGTGTCGGCGGCCCGGCCGGTGGCGCGGCGCCCGCCCTGGACCTCCTTCTTGATGATCCCGCCGAGCAGACCGCCGTGCAGCGGCGACCACGGGATGACCCCGAGGCCGTAGTCCTGCGCGGCCGGGATGACCTCCATCTCGGCACGCCGCTCCGCGAGGTTGTACAGGCACTGCTCGCTGACCAGGCCGATGGTGCCGCCGCGGCGGGCGGCGATCTCGTTGGCCTGGGCGATCTTGTAGCCGGGGAAGTTGGAGGAGCCCACGTAGAGGATCTTGCCCTGCCGGACCAGGGTGTCGATGGCCTGCCAGATCTCCTCGAACGGGGTGCTCCGGTCGATGTGGTGGAACTGGTAGAGGTCGATGTAGTCGGTCTGCAGCCGCTTCAGGCTGGCGTCCACGGCGCGGCGGATGTTCAGCGCGGAGAGCTTGTCGTGGTTGGGCCAGGCTCCCTCGCCGTCGGGGGCCATGTTGGCGTAGACCTTGGTGGCCAGGACGACCTTGTCCCGGCGCTCGCCGCCCCCCGCGAACCAGTTGCCGATGATGGTCTCGGTGCGGCCCTTGTTCTCGCCCCAGCCGTACACGTTGGCGGTGTCGAAGAAGTTGATGCCCGCGTCCAGCGCCGCGTCCATGATGGCGTGGCTGTCGGCCTCTTCGGTGTGCGGCCCGAAGTTCATCGTCCCGAGGACGAGTCGGCTGACCTTGAGTCCCGTGCGTCCAAGCTGCGTGTACTTCATGGTCCTCAAGCCAACGGCTTGAAGTGCGCTCGAAGCAAGGGTTTTCGGGAGGATCGGGTGTCAGTCGCGGGGGAAGTCGTCGGTCTTGAGTACGAGGTCGACCACGGTGCCGGTCAGGTCGATGTCCTTGCCGAAGTCGACCTTCGTCGGCTCGTCGTAGTCGCCGCGCTTGGGATCGGTGTAGACGTGGCACCGCCCCTGGTAGGGATCGGCGATGACGTACAGCGGGACTTCGGCCTCCGCGTAGGCGAACCTCTTCGAGCCGTAGTCGTTGGCGGCCGTCCCCTTGGAGATGACCTCGGCGACGAACACGACGTCCTGGTAGCGCCAGTGGCCCGTTTCGTCCTTCTTCGCCGAGTCCTTGAGCAGGGCGACGTCCGGGCAGAAGCCGTTCTCGTGGCCCGGGAAGTCGATGCGGACGTCCGAGAACGCTTTGACCTTCATCCCGAACCTGTCCTCCAGCGCCCGCACGATTCGGCGGATGATGACCCAGTGGGTGTCCCGCTGCGGCGTCATATGGACGTTGCCCCCGACGATCTCGACCTTGTATCCCTCGGGGACGGGCATGCGCTCAAGCCGCTCGAACCACTCGTCCAAACGCTTGGTGTTGGCGTCGGCCATCTCGATCCTGTCTTCAAGGATGGTCACGGTCGCGCTCCTCCCCGGCTGCCCTGTCGATCAGTGCAGCCGCGCACTCCAACGATACGCACCGTGACCAGGAGACGCCGGAATTCGGTCAACCTGTTCCAGCCGCGTACGCCCGTCCTACCCCCCACGCCTCCCACATGGCCCCCGCGAAGGCCCCCGCGATCCGGTGCTCGCCACTGGCGTTGGGATGCGTGCCGTCGTAGGTGTCGGTGTGGATGTCGTACCCCTCCGGCCGCGAGGCCAGCAGGACCGGTGAGCGGGGTTCGTCCAGGTCGGCGACCGTCTTGGCGAGCAGGACGTTGAAGAGGTCCACCTGCGCGGCGAAGGGCGCGTCGACCTCGGCCCGTATGTTCGGGATCACCGGCAGCAGCACCATGCGGATGCGCGGCCGGGCCTGGCGGGCTCCCGCGACGAAGGCCCGTACGTTCTCCGCCGTCTGCTCGGGGTTCGTGTAGAAGCCCAGGTCGATCAGGCCGAGGGAGACCAGCAGCACGTCCGCCCGGTGCTCCCGCACCGCGTCGCCGACCAGCGGAGCCATGTGCAGCCAGCCCTCTCCCCAGCCGGCCAGGTGGCGGCGGGGGAAGCCGGGGTCGGCGTAGGCGTGGGACGTGGGCGCGTCGGTCGTCTTGTCGTAGAGCTCCTCGCGCGGGCCGACGAAGGTGAAGGGGCCGTCGTACGTGTCGCGCAGATGCCGCCACAGCCGGTAACGCCATGTGTGCTCGCCGGCGCTCCCGATCGTCATGGAGTCACCTACGGGCATGAACCTGAGCATCCGCTCATGATGGACGATCACGGCCGCCGGTGGGATGTGAGGCCCACCACGTCCGGAGAGCCCCGGCGGGCGCCCGCCCGGTGAACCCCCGGCGGGAGTGGCAGTCTTGGGGGCATGCGTCGATCGTCCGCCGTCCTCGCCGGGTTGCTGCTCGCCGGCGCCTGCGCGCTGCCCGCCTCCGCCGCCGGGAACGCGGGCGGGGACGGCGACAACGGCTTCACCATCAAGGACCCGAGGATCGCCGAGTCCAGCGGGCTCGCCGCCTCCCGCCTGCACCCCGGCATCTACTGGACGCACAACGACAGCGGCGACGGGCCGTACGTCTACGCCGTGGACAGCCGCACCGGCAGGACCGTCGCCCGGATCACCCTGCGCGGCATCGGCGCCCCGCGCGACGTCGAGGCCATCTCCATCGGGCCGCACAACGAGATCTACCTGGGCGACATCGGCGACAACCTCGGCGGCACGTGGCCCTTCGTGTGGATCTACCGGCTGCCCGAGCCGAAGGAGCTGAGGGACCAGACGGTCGCCGCCACGCAGTACGTCGTGAAGTACGCGAACGGGCCGCGCGACGCCGAGTCGCTGATCGTCCACCCGAAGACCGGGCGGGTCTACATCATCGACAAGAAGGAGGACGGCGGGCACCTGTACGAGGGCCCGGCCACCCTGTCCACCTCCGGTACGAACGTCTTCCGGCCGATCGCCCCCGTCGACCTCTGGGCCACGGACGCGGCCTTCTCGCCGGACGGGCGGCAGCTCGCCGTACGCGGGTACCTGGGCGGGATCTACTACGACTGGAACGGCGGCCGGATCAAGCGCGAGGGCCAGCTCGACGTGCCGCTTCAGGGGCAGGGGGAGGGCGTCTCGTACTCCGTCGACGGCACCAAGCTGCTGTACAGCAGCGAGGGGGCGGACAGCGAGGTCGTGGCGAAGGACGCGCCGGGCCGGCCGGCGTCCAAGTCGCCGTCGCCGCACGGTGGTTCGGTCACGGCCGGGGGTGGCAGCGGTGGTGTCGGCGGTGGCAGTGGCCTGAAGGTCGGGGCGGCCGTCGTCGCCGTCGGGCTGGCGGCCCTGTTCGGGCTGCGGCGGCTGCGGCGGCGGGGCTGAGGAGGTCATCCGTCCTGGGTGAAGCGGGTTGCCATATCTCCATGGAGGCACCGCGGGCCGCACTTCACAACCGCGGAAGCCGGTGACCGCGCGGCAGGGCTTCGATCAGGGACCTCCATGACCTGTGCCGCTTGAAGGGCATCTCGAAGATCTTGGAAAAGAGCCATGCCCCGAGCACCGAGACCGGCAGGGCCACGATCAGCGTGCACCAGAACACGGGCAGGCCCGGCGAGCAGAAGAGGGGTGCCACGCGGCGGACCACGGTCATGACGATGGGCAGATGGATCAGGTAGAGGCTGTAGGAGAAGCCGCCGAGACGTCGAACGGGGCGCGTGGTCAGGAGCCGCACAAGGACGGCGGGTCTGCCGGTGGCGACCGCGGCGAGCAGCATCGCCATGGCCGGAGCGATGGCGAGGTCGATCCAGAAATAGTGGTTCACCGTCCAGACGGAACCTCGTACGACGCCGAGCGCCAGGACGGGCAGGGCGGCCAGGACGGCGAACCAGCCCCAGGGCAGGCGTTGGACTCGGTCCGAAGCGCCGACGACTGCCGCGCCGACCAGGCCCGCGGCGAACACGGGAGCGAGATGGGGAGCGAGCCAGTTGTCGCCTTCCACAGGAGAGGCGTTCGCCGCCGCCAGGCCACGGGCGATCACCGGAACGGTCACGCAGGCGACCAGGACAGCCGCGCCCAGGCGCCGCCGGACGAGAAGGAGAAGGGGGAAGAGGAGATAGAGCTCGGCCTCCACTCCGATCGACCAGAACGCGCCGTTCGGGGTGGGGGCGGTGAACATGTCCTGGGCGACGAGGCCGTACACCAGAATCGACGTGCCAGTGGGCGGCCCTGAGTGCGAAGCGGGCACGATCGACCAGGAAATGATCAGACTCATGGCCAGCGCTGCCCAATACGGAGGCAGGATGCGCCAGGCACGACGGCGCAGAAAGCGGCCGACGCCGCCCGGCCGCCAGCCGTGACGGGCCGGTGAGATCGCCAGCGAGAAGCCGGACAGCACCAGGAAGAAGACGACGGCCAGACGCCCGAACATCAGGCCCCCCAGCCACGGCGGTGCCGAGCTGTGGGGGTATCCCGGGAACGTGTACAGCCAGCAGTGGAACAGGACCACGTACAAGGCCGCCAGGCCGCGGAGACCGTCCAGGCCCACCAGCTGCCGGCGGCCCTGTGCACCGCTCGCCCTCGCCTCCTGCTCCATCGGCGCGGCCAGGTCGAGGGAACTGCCGGCCGGAAGACTCGACTCCACGGAAATCGTTCAACCCCTTCTCCAGGCACCGCGTTCGCCGTACGCCGCCGCCTCGGCACGCACGGCACGTGCGACCCGCGCCATGCGGGCGCCCGCGGGCCCGATTTCCCGGCGGTACGGCGGGCGGCACGGCGCCACCCACCGCGACTGGTACGTGGCGTCCGGCTCGGGGGTTCAACAGACGGGCCGGAAGAGCGTCAAGTCCCGGAATTCCGCCGTCGGTTCCGGAGGCGGCCGGGCGCAGAGCATGATGTGGGCATGAAGATTCCCGACCGCCGGATCGAACTGTTCACCGCCCCCGGCAGCGAGCAGCGGTTCAGCGGCCCAGCGACCGGGGACGAGCGGAGCATGCTCGTGGCCATGCTGGACGCCCAGCGTGCCACCCTGAAGCTGAAGTGCTCCGGTCTCGGGCCGGAGTTGGCCCGGCGGTCGGTGTCCCCGTCCTCGCTCTCCCTGCTCGGCCTCGTCCGGCACCTCGCCGACGTGGAACGCCGCTGGTTCCGGGCCGTGCTCGCCGGACACGAGGTCGAGCTGCGCTTCTCCTCCGCCGACGCCCCCGAGGGCGACTTCGACGGCGCCGGTCCTGATCCCGGGGTCGTCGCGGAGTCCTGGGCCGCCTGGCACGCCGAGGTCGCCTTCGCGGACGCCTTCGTCGCCGAGGCCGCGCACCTCGACGTCGAGGGCCACGACGCCTGGCGGGGCACCGTCTCCCTGCGCTGGGTGCTGGTCCACATGATCGAGGAGTACGCGCGGCACAACGGGCACGCCGACCTGATCCGCGAACGCATCGACGGCGCGGTCGGGGTGTGACCGGGCGCGCGCTGCCCGCACGGGCCCCGGATGCGTGAAGGGCGCCCCGCGGAACACTCCGCAGGGCGCCCTTCAGCGTCGTACCCGTCGTACCGGGAGGTCAGAGCCTCTCGATCACGTAGTCCACGCACTTCGTCAGCGCCTCGACGTCCGCCGGGTCGATCGCCGGGAACATCGCGATGCGCAGCTGGTTGCGGCCGAGCTTGCGGTACGGCTCGGTGTCCACGATGCCGTTGGCGCGCAGCACCTTGGCGACGGCGGCCGCGTCGATCTCCTCGGAGAAGTCGATCGTGCCGATGACCTGCGAGCGCTTGGCCGGGTCGGTGACGAACGGGGTGGCGTACTTGGACTCCTCCGCCCAGGCGTACAGGCGGGTCGAGGAGTCCTTGGTGCGGGCCGTGGACCAGGCCAGGCCGCCCTGGCCGTTGAGCCACTCCAGCTGCTGGTTCAGCAGGAACAGGGTGGCGAGGGCCGGGGTGTTGTACGTCTGGTTCTTGCGGGAGTTGTCGATCGCCGTGGGGAGGCTGAAGAACTCCGGGACGTGGCGGCCGGAGGCGTGGACGCGCTCGGCGCGCTCGATCGCGGCCGGGGAGAAGACGCCGATCCACAGGCCGCCGTCGGAGGCGAAGGACTTCTGCGGGGCGAAGTAGTAGACGTCGGTCTCGGCGACGTCGACCGGGAGGCCGCCGGCGCCGCTCGTCGCGTCCACGAGCACGAGGGAGCCGGAGTCCGCGCCCGCGACCCGCTCGATGGGCATCGCGACGCCCGTCGAGGTCTCGTTGTGGGTGAAGGCGTACACGTCGACGCCCGCCTCGGCCCGCGCCTCGGGGTGGGTGCCGGGGTCGGCGGAGATGACGGTGGGCTCGGCCAGCCACGGGGCCAGCTTGGCGGCCTTGGCGAACTTGGAGGAGAACTCGCCGAAGCTCAGGTGCTGGGACTTGGACTCGATCAGGCCGTGGGTGGCGATGTCCCAGAAGGCGGTCGAGCCGCCGTTGCCGAGGATCACCTCGTAGCCCTCGGGCAGGGAGAACAGCTCGGAGATCCCCTCGCGGACCTTGCCGACCAGGTTCTTGACGGGGGCCTGGCGGTGGGAGGTGCCGAGCAGGGAACTGCCGGTCGCGGCGAGGGCGTCGAGCGCCTCTGTGCGCACCTTGGAGGGGCCCGCGCCGAAACGTCCGTCGGCGGGCTTGATGTCAGCGGGAATCTGGATGTCGGCCACGAGTCGGAGGGTATCGCGGTGGGCGAAACCGGGCAGAGCCTTGTCCGTCCGATGAGACAAGAGCGTCGAGGCGTGGACTTGTGAACTAGTACGACGATATGCGTGGGCCTGTGGAAAACTTTCGGTGACTGTCCGTGAGCGGATGCATCCTGGACGCATGACGGATCACTCGGGTCTCGAAGGTCTCGAAGCGGAGCTGCGCGGCGCCGTCCGGGGCGAGGTCGGTTTCGGCACCACCTCCCGGGCGCTGGTCACCATGGACGCGTCCAACTACCGGCGTGTCCCGGCGGGCGTCGTGGCCCCGAGAGACGCCGACGACGTGGCCGCCGCGCTGGAGGTCTGCCGGGCACGCGGGGTTCCGGTGGTGGCGCGCGGCGGGGGCACGTCGATCGCCGGGCAGGCGACCGGCACCGGCGTGGTGCTGGACTTCACCCGGCACATGAACGGCCTGCTGGAGCTGGACCCCGGCACCCGTACGGCCGTCGTCCAACCGGGGCTCGTCCTCGACCGGCTCCAGGAGGCCGCCGCACCGCACGGCCTGCGCTTCGGCCCCGACCCCTCCACGCACAGCCGGTGCACGCTCGGCGGCATGATCGGCAACAACTCCTGCGGCTCCCACTCGGTCGCCTGGGGCACGACCGCCGACAGTGTGCGGGAGCTGTCCGTCGTCACCGCGCGCGGGCGCCGGCTGCGGCTCGGCCGGGACTGGGCCGGGGCACCGGACGGGCTGCGCGAGCTCGCGGAGGGCGAACTGGCGCGGCTGCGCACCGGTTTCCCGGAGCTGCCCCGCCGTATCTCCGGGTATGCGCTGGACGCGCTGCTGCCCGAGAAGGGCGCCGACGTCGCCCGCTCCTTCTGCGGCTGCGAGGGCACCCTCGGCATCCTCACCGAGGCCGTCGTCCAGCTGGTGCGGGCCCCACGCGCGCGTGCCCTGGCCGTGCTGGCGTACGGCGACGAGAGCGCCGCCGCCGAGGCCGCCGCCGGCCTCCTTCCGCTCGGCCCGCTGACGGTGGAGGGCATGGCGGCCGACCTGGTGCGCACACCGGCCGGGCTGCCCAAGGGCGGTGCCTGGCTGTTCGTGGAGACCGGCGGGGAGTCGGCGGCCGAGGCACGCGCGCGTGCCGGGGCGATCGTCCGCGCGGCCGACGTCATCGACTCTCTGGTGGTGACCGACCCGGCCGCCCAGCGGACCCTGTGGCGCATCCGCGAGGACGCGAGCGGCACGGCGACCCGGATGCCCGACGGCAGCGAGGCCTGGCCCGGCTGGGAGGACTGCGCGGTGCCGCCCGCCCGGCTCGGCGCCTATCTGCGGGACTTCCGCGCCCTGCTGTCGGCGCACAACCTGCGCGGCACGCCGTACGGCCACTTCGGCGACGGCTGCATCCACGTCCGCATCGACTTCGACCTGCTCACCGAGCCCGGCATCGGCCGCTTCCGCCGCTTCTCCGAGGAACTGGCCGACCTGGTGGTGGCCCACGGCGGCTCCCTGTCCGGGGAGCACGGCGACGGGCAGGCCCGCGCCGAGCTGCTGCCGCGCATGTACGGCGCGGAGACGGTCCGGCTCTTCGAGCGGGCCAAGGCGGTCTGGGACCCCGACGACCTGCTCAACCCCGGCGTGCTGGTCCGCCCGGCCCCGCTGGACGCGAACCTCCGCTTCTCCGTCCTGCCGGCGAAGCCCGTCGACGTGGCCTTCGGCTACCCGGCCGACGAAGGCGACTTCCGCGCCGCCGTCCGCCGCTGCGTCGGCGTCGCCAAGTGCCGTACGACATCCGTGTCCGGCCCCGCCGTGATGTGCCCGTCCTTCCGGGCGACCGGCGAGGAGGAGCACTCCACGCGCGGCCGGGCCCGCCTGCTGCACGAGATGCTGGCCGGTGAACTGGTCACCGACGGCTGGTACTCGACGGAGGTCCGCGACGCCCTCGACCTGTGCCTGTCCTGCAAGGGCTGCCGCTCGGACTGCCCGGTCGGCGTCGACATGGCCACCTACAAGGCCGAGTTCCTGCACCACCACTACGCCGGCCGGCGCCGTCCCGCCGCCCACCTCACCATGGGCCGGCTGCCGCAGTGGCTGCGCTGGGTCGCCACCACCCGCACGGCCCCGCTGCTCAACGCCCTCGCCTCGGTACGGCCGCTGGCCCGGGCCGGCAAGCGGCTGGGCGGGATCGCGGCCGAGCGGGAGATTCCCCGGCTGGCGGCACGGACGTTCACCGGCTGGTGGCGCGGCAGGAAGCCGGTCCGCGACGGTGCCGGGGAGCCGGTGCCGGGCGGCTCGGGTCCGGGGGACCTGGTCGTGCTCTGGCCGGACACCTTCACCGAGCACCTGTCGCCCTCCGTCGGCCGGGCCGCCGTACGCGTACTGGAGGCCGCCGGGCTGCGGGTGGCCCTGCCCCCGACGCTGCTGCCGCGCGGGGGGAGGATCGGCGGGCGCGGGTTGGGGCGCGGGTTCGGGTTGGGGCGCGGGCGCGGGTTGGGGCTGGGGTTTGGGTTCGGGCGCGTGCTCGGGCGCCGGCCCCGCGACGGCCGGACCAGGTCGGCCGCCGCGCTGCTCACCGCCCGCCGGGCCCGGGTCTGCTGCGGCCTCACCTACATCTCCACCGGCCAGCTCGACCGCGCCCGTACGGTCCTGCGGCGCACGCTGGACCTGATGGAGCCGGTGCTGGGAGCAGGGGTCCCGGTCGTCGTCCTGGAACCCAGCTGCGCCGCGGCCCTCCGCACCGACCTGCCCGAGCTGCTGCACGAGGACCCGCGCGCGGCCCGGCTCGCCTCCGCCGTCGTCACCTTCGCCGAGGCCCTGCAGCGGCACGCCCCGCACTGGACCCCGCCCCCCGTGGACCGTCCGGTCGCCGGCCAGACCCACTGCCATCAGCACGCGGTGCTCGGCGACACCCCCGACCGCCGGCTGCGCGAGTCCGCCGGCCTCACCGGCGAGCTGACCGGCGGCTGCTGCGGCCTCGCGGGCAACTTCGGCTTCGAGAAAGGCCACTTCGAGGTGTCCAGAGCCTGCGCGGAGGAACAGCTCCTGCCCGCGGTCCGCGCAGCGCCCGAGCAGACGGTGATCCTGGCCGACGGCTTCTCCTGCCGCACCCAGCTGCACCAGCTGGCCGGGGTGCGGGCGCGGCACCTGGCGGAGGTACTGGCGGAGGCGCTGGAGAAGGAGAGGAAGGAGGAACGGGGCGAGGAGACACGGGACCAGGAGTCAGGGGGCAAGGAGTCAGGGGGCAAGAGACGGGCAAGGAGGTACGGGGGAACGAGGAGGCCGGATGATCAGTGAACCGGTGCCTGCAGGGCGTGGGTCCTGCGGCTGTCCGCCCGCACGCCCGCGGCGAGCCGAGGGCCGTACGCCCGCGGCGAGCTGAGGGCCGTACGCCCGCGGCGAGCTGACCGCGTACACCCGCCGGGAGCTGAGTGCCGTGCGCCCGCCGCGAGCCGGGCGGGGCGGTTCGTAGGGTGAGGTGACCGGTTGATCTTGTGAGCTGCGAAGGAACGCGCATGTCCCTCACCCTGCGGACCATCTCCCGTGCCGAGCATCTCGCCTTCGCGACGCCCACGAACCTGGCCCGGCGCTGAGCGCCGCCGTTATAAGGCGCTTCCCAGGCTCACAAGAGAACTCTCAGCTTCGGGGGCCGTCCCTCAGGATTCACCAAGCTATTCACAGCGTCCCTTTGCCATTTTTGCCCGTCGGGCGCCGGGGCGGCGTGTAGTTTCTTCGGTGTCGGGAACGCCGGACGCGGAATTCTCGAACCACAGAACTGCGAAACACTAGGAGTCGGAATGAGCCTCAAGAAGCTCGCCCCGCTGCCCCCGAAGCCGAAGAAGCAGCTCCCGCCGCCGCCCCCGCCGAAGCCCAAGAAGAAGCACGCGCCGAAGCCGCTGCCCAAGCCGCTGCCCGGCCGGGACCAGTAATCCAAGGCTGAACCGGAAGGGGCCGATGGTGCACCGTCGGCCCCTTTTTGTTTTCCCTTCGGGAAGCTGATCGGCAAGTTACCGGAAAGGGGAATCCAATGGATGAGGAAGAAACCCCCGCCATTCCCGCCCGGACGGCGTTCCGCCGTTTCTGGCCGCTGACCAAGGGGCTGAGAAAGTGGCTGCTGCTGGTCTGGCTGTGCACGGTCCTCGCCGCGCTCGCCGAGACCGAGGCCATCCTGCTGTTCAGCGACCTCACCGACCACGCCCTGGAGAAGGGTTCACTGGCCGCGTTCTGGAGCCCGGCGGCCCAGTGGCTGGCGGTCGCGGTGGCCGGCGCCGTCGTCGCCTATGCGGGCAACTCCGTCGCCGCCTGGGTGACCGAACGGTTCGTGATGCGGCTGCGTGAGCACGTCTTCGACCACGTCCAGCAGCTGCCGCCGCACTTCTTCCAGCGCCACCGCCAGGGCGATCTGCTCTCCCGGCTGACCAGCGACGTCGAGGCGATCGAGACGATGGTCGTGTCCGGCCTGGTCGGCGCCGCCTCGGCCGCCTTCTCCGCCCTCTTCTACGCGGCCGCCGCGTTCTGGCTGCGCTGGGACCTGGCCGCCGCGACCTTCGTCCTCGCGCCCCTGTTCTGGCTGGCCGCACGCCGCTTCTCCGGTTCCCTCAAGGACGTCTCCCGCGCGGGCCGGGTCGCCGACGGCGCGATCACCTCCGTGGTGGAGGAGTCCCTCGGCAACATCGTGCTCACCCAGGCCTACGACCGCCGGGACGCCGAGTGCCGCCGGCTGCGCGAGGAGGCGAACGCCTGGTTCCGCGCCTCGGTCCGCTCCACCCGGCTGAACGAGGCCTACGAACAGCTCGTCCAGGTCATCGAGACGGTGTGCGTGCTCGCGGTGATCGGCATCGGCGCCTGGGAGATCTCCACCGGCCGCATGACCCTCGGTCAGCTCCTCGCCTTCGCCGCCTTCCTCGGCTACCTCTACCCGCCGGTGCGCGGCCTCGCCCAGCTGGGCCTCACCGTCACCGCCGCCACAGCGGGTGCCGAGCGGCTCATCGAGATCCTGGACGTCGGACCGTCGGTCGGCGACCCGGGACGGCCCGCCGAGACCGGCCGCCCGGACGGCACCGTGGAGCTCCGGAACGTTTCCTTCCGCTACCCGGGCGCCGAGAAGAGCGCCCTCGAAGACCTCTCCTTCGCGGTCAGCCCCGGCGAGCTGGTGATCGTCACCGGCCCGAGCGGCGCCGGCAAGTCCACCGTCTCCAAGCTTCTGCTGCGCTTCTACGACCCGGACTCCGGAGACGTCCTCCTGGACGGCGTCCCCCTGCGGGACCTCCCCCTGGCCCGTCTCCGTGCGTATGTGACGCTGCTGCCCCAGGAGACCCTCGTGCTGCACGACACGGTCCGCGCCAACATCGCCTGCGGCCGGCCCGGCGCCAGCGACCAGGCCATCGAGGAGGCGGCGAAGGCGGCCGACGCCCACGACTTCATCGTCCGTCTCCCCGAGGGCTACGACACCCGGGTCGACCCCAACTCGGCCCGGCTGTCCGGCGGCCAGCTGCAGCGCCTGGCCATCGCCCGCGCCATCCTGCGCGACGCCCCCGTCCTGGTCCTGGACGAGCCGACGACGGGCCTGGACGCGCTGGCCGCCCGCCGCGTCGTCAAACCCCTGCGCCGCCTGATGACCGGCCGTACGACGATCATGATCACCCACGACCTCAACCTCGCCCCCGACGCCGACCGCATCCTCGTGGTCGACCGCGGCCGGATCGTGGAGACGGGCCGCCACGACGAACTCCTCGCCCGGGGCGGCCCCTACTGGCGGCTGCACCGCTCGCAGAACAACGCGGCGATGGACACCGGCGAGCTGCGCATGCCGCTGTGGGAGGAGGAGCAGGCCCCGGTGCCGGTGCACGACCCCGCACCGGCGTACCAGCAGCCGTACGGACAGGGCCCCTACGCGCATGGCTCCCACGCGCATGGCCCGTACGTGCCTGGCCCGCACGTCCC
The DNA here is from genome assembly GCF_001027185.1 of Streptomyces incarnatus. NCBI lineage: Bacteria > Bacillati > Actinomycetota > Actinomycetes > Kitasatosporales > Streptomycetaceae > Streptomyces > Streptomyces incarnatus. The sequence goes on from NZ_CP011497.1 coordinate 4,770,042, forward strand.
TGACCTGCACGTCCCTGACCCGTACGCCCATGACCCATACGTCCCTGGCCCACACGCCTCTGACGCCTACGCCGCCCCCGTCCCCACCACCCTCCCCGACGGCCGCCCCCTCTTCCGTGACGAGGAGGCCTGGCCGGAGATCTGACTTCCGGCATCCGGGACAGTTCCTTAAAGGGTTCACGCACCTGTCGAAGTCCATTACCCTGGACTCAGTAGTACACCGAGCTGAACGAACCCGATCAAGCACAGGACCGCCCGTGACCGCCACCTCCAGCACCGCAGCGCCGACCTCGGTCACCCCCCTCGGACGGCAGCGCCGCCTCGGTTCGCTCGGCCCCGTGGGCCTGGTGCTGGCCGGCGGTATCTCGGTCCAGTTCGGCGGGGCCCTGGCGGTGACCCTGATGCCGCGCGCCGGCGCGCCGGGCGTGGTCACCCTCCGCCTCCTCGCCGCGGCGATCGTCCTCCTCCTGGTCTGCCGCCCCCGGCTGCGCGGCCACTCCCGCGCCGACTGGGGCACGGTGATCGCCTTCGGCATCGCCATGGGCGCGATGAACGGCCTCTTCTACGAGGCCGTCGCCCGCATCCCGCTGGGCCCGGCGGTCACCCTGGAGGTCCTGGGCCCCCTGGCCCTGTCGGTCCTGGCCTCCCGCCGCGCGATCAACGCGCTGTGGGCGGCCCTGGCCCTGCTCGGCGTCTTCCTGCTGAGCGGCGGAGGCTTCGGCAGCCTCGACCCCACAGGTGTCGGATTCGCCCTGGGCGCCGGAGCCATGTGGGCGGTCTACATCCTCTTCAGCGCCCGTACGGGCCGCCGCTTCCCCCAGGCGGACGGCCTGGCCCTGGCCATGGCCATAGCGGCCGTCCTCTTCCTCCCGATCGGCATCGCCTCGGCGGGCCCCCGCCTCCTGGACCCCCTCACCATCGCCCTCGGCTCGGCGGTCGCCCTGCTCTCCTCGGTCCTCCCCTACACCCTCGAACTCCTGGCCCTGCGCCGCCTGCCCGCCTCCACCTTCGCGATCCTGATGAGCCTGGAACCGGCGATCGCGGCCACGGCCGGCTTCCTGATCCTCGGCCAGTCCCTGTCCGCCGCGGAGGCCGCCGCCATCGCGTTGGTCATCGCGGCGAGCATCGGCGCGGTGCGCACCCAGGTGGGGCGGGGTACGCCAAGGCCGGATCCGGCGCCGGAGGCTTGAGCGGCCGGTCTGTGCGCCAAGGCCTCCCAGGACGTCGGCGCGGTCCTGGCCGAGCAGCCCGTACCCGAGGTCGTCGGCCGCACCGAACTCGTCCCGGCCCCCTGTGCCCTGCACCCCGAGGAGATCACCGAGCTGCCCTGGTTCGAGGACCTTGACCTCTCCTTGCAGGACCGGATCGCCGAGTGGGCGGGACCGGACGACGAGGGTGACGGGTACGTCTCCGATCTGTCCACCGCCCCCGGCTGGAAGGTCGGCGGCCACATCGCCTGGAACCTCACCGGCCCGACGGCCCTGAACTGCCCCAGCTGCGGCACGGAACTCTCCCCGCTCCTCACCGCCGCGTCCAGCGAGTGGGACGCCGGCACGACGAGCTGGATCCCCTACGAGGACCGGCCGACCGCGGATGCCGGGCGGGCCTGGGGCCCCACGGAGGTTTCGCCGGGGCGGGGCCGCCTGGTCATCGCCGTATGCCCGGCCGACCCGCACCACCCCATCCGGCTGATCAGTCAGTGACCGGAAGAAGGCCGTCCGGGACCCGGGTCTGACCAATTCATGCAAGCACGCTTGATTGTTTTCGGTGCCGCTGCCATGCTCCCCCCATGGCCGACCCGACGCCCGTCATCGACGACCTGCGTGCCGAGAGCGACGAACTGGACCGACTCGTGGCCGAGTTGTCGCCTCAGCAGTGGAGGCTCGCCACTCCCGCGCCCGGCTGGACGCTCGCCCACCAGATCGCCCACCTCGCCTGGACCGACCGCTCGGCCCTGCTGGCCGTCACCGATGCCGACGCCTTCCACGCGCTGGTCGAGAAGGCGCTCGCCGCCCCGGACTCCTTCGTGGACGAGGGCGCGGAGGACGGCGCCCGGCTCCCGCCCGGCGAGCTGCTGCGGACCTGGCGCACCGGGCGGGACGCCCTCGACCGGGCCCTGCGCACCGCACCACCCGGCGCCCGTTTCCCCTGGTACGGCCCGCCCATGTCCGCGGCCTCAATGGCCACGGCCCGTCTTATGGAGACCTGGGCCCACGGGCTGGACATCGCCGACGCCCTGGGTGTGGTGCGCCCACCCACCGACCGGCTCAGGCATGTGGCGCGGCTCGGGGTCCGTACCCGGGACTTCGCCCACACCGTCCACGGGCTCACCCCTCCGGTGGAGGAGTTCCGCGTGGAACTGACCGCGGCGGACGGCGAGGTGTGGGCGTACGGCCCCGAAGGCGCCCCCCAGCGCGTCACCGGCCCCGCCCTCGACTTCTGCCTCCTCGTCACCCAGCGCGCCCACCGGTCCGACCTCGCCCTGACCGCCGTCGGCCCGGACGCCGACCGCTGGCTGGACATCGCACAGGCCTTCGCGGGCCCGCCCGGCGGCGGCCGCCCGCCGAAGGGGGCCCCGGCATGACCGTGCTGCGCATCGGCAACTTCTCCGGCTTCTACGGCGACCGTTCCGACGCCCTGCGCGAAATGCTCACCGGCGGCGAGATCGACGTCCTCACCGGCGACTACCTCGCCGAACTCACCATGCTGATCCTCGCCCGCGACCGGCTGAAAGATCCCCGCGCCGGTTACGCCCGCACCTTCCCGCGCCAGCTGGAGGACTGCCTCGGCCTCGCCCATGAGCGCGGGGTGAAGATCGTCACCAACGCCGGGGGGCTCAATCCCGCCGGACTGGCCACCGCCGTGCGGGAGTTGGCCGACCGGCTCGGCATCCCGGTGCGCGTCGCCCACGTCGAGGGCGACGACCTCACCGCCTCCCACCCGGGCACCCTCGCCGCCCACGCCTACCTCGGCGGCTTCGGAATCGCCGAGTGCCTGCGGGCCGGTGCGGACGTCGTCGTCACCGGGCGGGTGACCGACGCGGCCCTCGTCACCGGGCCCGCCGCCGCCCACTTCGGGTGGGGACGCACGGACCACGACCGGCTGGCGGGCGCCGTCGTCGCCGGGCATGTGCTGGAGTGCGGGACACAGGCCACCGGCGGGAACTACGCGTTCTTCCAGGAGGGGGACGTACGCCGGCCCGGTTTTCCGCTCGCCGAGATCCACCCCGACGGCAGCAGCGTCATCACCAAGCACCCCGGCACCGGCGGCCTGGTCGACGTCGGCACGGTCACCGCGCAACTGCTGTACGAGACCGGCGGCGGCCGGTACGCCGGGCCCGATGTCACCGCCCGGCTGGACACCGTACGGCTGAGCCAGGACGGGCCGGACCGGGTGCGGATCGAGGGGGTGCGGGGCGAGGCGCCGCCGCCGACCCTGAAAGCCGGGCTGAACCGGCTCGGCGGCTTCCGCAACGAGGTCGTCTTCGTCCTCACCGGACTCGACATCGAGGCCAAGGCCGCCCTCGTGCGGGAGCAGCTCTCCGGCGCGCTCGCCAAGTCGCCGCCCGCCGAGGTCCGCTGGGAGCTGGTCCGCACCGACCGGGCCGACGCCGACACCGAGGAGACCGCGAGCGCCCTGCTGCGGCTGGTCGTACGGGACGCGGACGAGCGGGTCGTCGGGCGGGCGCTGAGCGGGGCCGCCGTGGAGCTGGCGCTGGCCAGCTACCCGGGGTTCCATGTGCTGTCCCCACCGGGGAAGGGCTCGCCCTATGGGGTCTTCGAGGATGTGGCCGTGCCCCATGGTGCCGTGAACCATATGGCGGTCCTCCATGACGGACGGCGAGTCGCTGTGCCGCCACCCCAGGAAACCCGGCCGCTGGAGGCCGTATCGGAGCCGGCCCTCCCCGACCCGCTCCCGCCCGGTCCGACGCGCCGCGCACCCCTCGGCCTGGTCGCCGGGGCCCGCAGCGGGGACAAGGGCGGGAACGCCAACGTCGGCGTGTGGGCCCGTACCGAGGAGGCCTGGCGGTGGCTCGCGCACGCGCTGACCGCCGAAAGGTTTCGGCAGCTGATCCCCGAGAGCCGGGACCTGCCCGTCACCCGGCACCTGCTGCCGAACCTCCGCGCGGTCAACTTCGTCGTCGAGGGCATCCTCGGCGCGGGCGGCGCTGCGCAGGCCCGCTTCGACCCGCAGGCCAAGGCCCTCGGCGAATGGCTGCGCTCCCGCCACCTGGACATCCCGGAGGTTCTGCTGTGACGGTTCTGCACACCTCCCTCGACACCGCGAGCCCCGACCACCGGGCCAACCGGGAGGCCATGCTCGCCAGGCTCGCCGAACTCGACGCCGAGCACGCCAAGGCGCTCGCGGGCGGCGGTGAGAAGTACGTGCAACGGCACCGCGAGCGCGGCAAGCTGCTCGCACGGGAGCGGATCGAGCTGCTCCTCGACCCGGACACGCCCTTCCTGGAGCTGTCCCCGCTCGCCGCCTGGGGCAGCGACTACACCGTCGGCGCCTCGCTGGTCACCGGCATCGGCGTGGTCGAGGGCGTGGAGTGCCTGATCACCGCCAACGACCCGACCGTGCGCGGCGGCGCGAGCAACCCGTGGAGCCTGAAGAAGGCCCTGCGGGCGAACGACATCGCGCTCGCCAACCGGCTGCCGTGCATCTCCCTGGTGGAGTCCGGCGGCGCCGACCTGCCGTCCCAGAAGGAGATCTTCATCCCGGGCGGCGCCATCTTCCGTGACCTCACCCGGCTCTCCGCCGCCGGCATCCCGACCATCGCGGTCGTCTTCGGCAACTCCACCGCCGGCGGCGCCTACATCCCCGGCATGTCCGACCACGTGATCATGGTCAAGGAGCGGGCCAAGGTGTTCCTCGGCGGCCCGCCGCTGGTGAAGATGGCGACCGGCGAGGAGAGCGACGACGAGTCCCTGGGCGGCGCCGACATGCACGCGCGCGTGTCGGGCCTCGCCGACCACTTCGCCGTCGACGAACCCGACGCGCTGCGGCAGGCCCGCCGCGTGGTAGCCCGCCTCAACCACCGCAAGGCGTACCCGGATCCCGGCCCCGCCGAGCCGCCGAAGTACGACCCGGAGGAGCTGCTGGGCATCGTCCCCGGCGACCTGAAGACCCCCTTCGACCCGCGCGAGGTCATCGCCCGGATCGTCGACGCCTCCGACTTCGACGAGTTCAAGCCGCTGTACGGGACCAGCCTGGTGACCGGCTGGGCCGCCCTGCACGGCTACCCGGTGGGCATCCTGGCCAACGCCCAGGGCGTGCTCTTCAGCGCCGAATCGCAGAAGGCCGCCCAGTTCATCCAGCTCGCCAACCAGCGCGACATCCCGCTGCTCTTCCTGCACAACACCACCGGCTACATGGTCGGCAGGGAGTACGAGCAGGGCGGGATCATCAAGCACGGCTCGATGATGATCAACGCGGTCAGCAACAGCCGGGTCCCGCACCTGTCCGTGCTCATGGGGGCGTCGTACGGCGCCGGGCACTACGGCATGTGCGGGCGGGCGTACGACCCGCGCTTCCTGTTCGCCTGGCCCAGCGCCAAGTCCGCCGTGATGGGCCCGCAGCAGCTCGCCGGGGTGCTGTCGATCGTCGCCCGGCAGTCGGCGGCGGCGAAGGGGCAGCCGTACGACGAGGACGCGGACGCCGCCCTGCGCGCCATGGTGGAGCAGCAGATCGAGGCCGAGTCGCTGCCGATGTTCCTGTCCGGGCGGCTGTACGACGACGGGGTCATCGACCCGCGCGACACCCGTACCGTCCTCGGCCTGTGCCTGTCCGCCCTCCACACCGCCCCCTTCGAGGGCGCGCGCGGCGGCTTCGGCGTCTTCCGGATGTGACGGTGATGACGGATATGAGGGGTTCCGTGATTTCGACACTGCTCGTGGCCAACCGGGGCGAGATCGCCTGCCGGATCTTCCGCACCTGCCGTGAGTTGGGAATCCGGACGGTCGCCGTGCACTCGGACGCGGACGAGAACGCGCTCCACGCGCGCGTGGCCGACACGGCGGTACGGCTGCCGGGCGCGGCCCCCGCCGAGACGTATCTGCGCGGCGACCTGGTCGTGAAGGCGGCGCTCGCCGCCGGCGCGGACGCCGTGCACCCCGGCTACGGCTTCCTCTCCGAGAACGCCGACTTCGCGCGTGCCGTCCTCGACGCCGGACTGGTGTGGATCGGGCCGCCCCCGGAGGCCATCGAGGCGATGGCGTCCAAGACCCGCGCGAAGGACCTGATGGGCATCGCGCCCCTCGACGCGGCCGACGTCACCGAGGCCGACCTGCCGGTGCTGGTGAAGGCGGCCGCCGGCGGCGGAGGGCGCGGCATGCGGATCGTACGCCGCCTGGAGGAGCTGAGCGCCGCACTGGAGGGCGCGCGCGCCGAGGCCGCGAGCGCCTTCGGCGACGGCGAGGTCTTCGTCGAGCCCTACCTGGAACACGGCCGCCACGTCGAGGTGCAGATCCTCGCCGACACCCACGGCACCGTCCGGCCCCTCGGCACCCGCGACTGCTCCCTCCAGCGCCGCCACCAGAAGGTCATCGAGGAAGCCCCGGCACCCGGCCTCTCCGAGCAGCTCACCGAGGACCTGTACGCCCTGGCCGTACAGGCCGCGAGCGCCGTCGCCTACGTCGGCGCCGGAACCGTCGAGTTCCTGGTCGCCGACGGCCGCGCCCACTTCCTGGAGATGAACACCCGCCTCCAGGTCGAACACCCGGTGACCGAGGAGGCCTTCGGCGTCGACCTCGTGGCGGAACAGATCCGGATCGCCGAGGGCCACGCCCTCGCAGCGGACCCGCCACGCGCGCGTGGCCACGCGATCGAGGCCCGCCTGTACGCCGAGGACCCCGCCCACGACTGGGCCCCGCAGACCGGCACCCTGCACCACCTCGCCGTACCGTCCGGCGTACGCCTGGACACCGGCTACACCGACGGCGACACCATCGGCGTCCACTACGACCCGATGCTCGCCAAGGTCGTCGCCCACGCACCCACCCGCACGGAGGCGATCCGCCGGCTCGCGGGCGCACTGGACCGCGCGGAGATCCACGGCCCGGTCACCAACCGCGACCTGCTGGTCCGCTCCCTGCGCCACGAGGAGTTCGCGGCGGCCCGCATGGACACGGGCTTCTACGACCGCCACCTCGCCGCCCTGACCGAGCCCACGCCCGACCCGTACGCCCCCCTGGCCGCCGCTCTCGCCGACGCCCACGGCCGCTCCCGCTTCGGCGGCTGGCGCAACCTGCCCTCGCAAGCACAGGTCAAGCGGTACGCGATGGCGGGGGAGGAGCACGAGGTCCGCTACCGGCACACCCGGGAGGGCCTCGCGGCCGACGGGGTGCGGGTCGTGCGGGCCGGGCCGCACCTGGTCGTCCTCGAAGTGGACGGCGTGGAGCGCCGGTTCACGGTGGCGGCGTACGGCGACGAGGTCCACGTCAACTCCACCCGCCTCACCGCCCTGCCCCGCTTCCCCGACCCCACCGCCCAGCTCGCCCCCGGCTCCCTGCTCGCGCCGATGCCGGGCACGGTCGTCCGCATCGCCGACGGCCTGACGGAAGGGGCAACGGTTCAGGCCGGCCAGGGCCTCATATGGGTGGAGGCGATGAAGATGCAGCACCAGATCTCGTCACCGGTCACCGGCGTGCTGAGCGCTCTGCACGCGGAGACCGGTCAGCAGGTGGAACCAGGAACGTTGCTCGCCGTAGTGCAGGAAACCTCTTCTTAGGAGCCGTATGTCTCCCGTCATCGAAACCGAAGAGCACAAAGCCCTCCGCTCCGCAGTGTCCGCCCTCGGCAACCGCTACGGCCGCGACTACCTCACCCGCACCATCGCCGAGGGCCGCCACCCCACCGAACTCTGGTCCGAGGCCGGCAAACTCGGATACCTCGGCGTCAACCTCCCCGAGGAGTACGGAGGCGGAGGCGGCGGCGTCACCGAACTCTCCATCGTGCTGGAGGAACTGGGAGCGGCGGGGTGCCCCCTGCTGATGCTTGTCGTCTCCCCGGCCATCTGCGGCACCGTGATCTCCCGCTTCGGCACCGAGGACCAGAAACGCGCCTGGCTCCCCGGCATCGCCGACGGCACCCGCCTCATGGCCTTCGGCATCACCGAACCCGACGCCGGCTCCAACTCCCACCGCATCACCACCACCGCCCGCCGGGACGGCACCGACTGGCTCCTGACCGGGCGCAAGGTGTTCGTGTCCGGCGTGGACCAGGCCGACGCCACCCTCATCGTCGGCCGCACCCACGACGCCCGCACCGGCTCCCTCAAACCCTGCCTCTTCATCGTCCCGCGCGACGCCGAAGGCTTCTCCCGGCGCCCCATCGACATGGAACTGAGCGCCGCGGAGAAGCAGTTCGAGCTGGTCCTGGATGACGTACGACTGCCCGCCGAAGCCCTCGTCGGCGACGAGGACGCCGGTCTGCTGCAACTGTTCGCCGGACTGAACCCCGAGCGGATCATGACCGCCGCGTTCGCCATCGGGATGGGCCGCCACGCCCTCGCCAAGGCCGTCGAGTACGCCCGCGACCGCACCGTCTGGAAGTCCCCGATCGGCGCCCACCAGGCCATCGCCCACCCCCTGGCGCAGGCGCACATCGACCTGGAACTGGCCCGGCTGATGATGCAGAAGGCGGCCCACCTCTACGACACCGGCGACGACACCGGCGCGGGCGAGGCCGCCAACATGGCCAAGTACGCGGCCGGCGAAGCCTGCGTGAAGGCCGTCGACCAGGCCGTGCACACCCTCGGCGGCAACGGCCTCACCCGCGAGTTCGGCCTCGCCTCACTGATAACGGCCGCACGCGTGTCCCGTATCGCCCCGGTGAGCCGGGAGATGATCCTCAACTACGTCTCCCACCAGACCCTCGGTCTGCCCAAGTCGTACTGACCGCACGTGTGCGAGGAGGAACCGTGTTCCGCAGCGAGTACGCAGACGTCCCGCCCGTGAGCCTCCCCATCCACGAGGCCGTCCTGGGCCACGCCACCGCACACGGCGAGCGCCCCGCCCTGATCGACGGCACGGACGGCACCACGCGCACGTACGAGCAGGTGGACCGGTTCCACCGGCGCGTCGCCGCCGGACTCGCCGACGCCGCCGTCGGCAAGGGCGACGTCCTCGCCCTGCACAGCCCCCACACCATCGCCTTCCCCACCGCCTTCTACGCCGCCACGCCCGCGGGCGCCACCGTCACCACCGCACACCCGCCCGCCACGCCCGAGGAGTTCGCGAAACAGCTCACCGACAGCGGCGCGCGCTGGACCGTCGCCGTCTCACCCCTGCTGCAGACGCCCCGCCGCGCTGCCGTACTCCTCCGGCATCACCGGCATCCCCAAGGGCGTGATGCTCACCCACCGGCAAAGATCCTGCGCCGCGAACTGAGGGAGCTGCCGTGACACTGATCAGCCGTACACGAGCCCGTGCCGTCGAAACCCTCAGCCTCGACGCCGCCGCCACCCGCAACGCCCTCTCCGCGGCCCTCGTCTCCGAACTCGCCGGCGCCCTCACCGACTGCGGCAAGGACCCCGACGTACGCGCCGTCGTCCTCACCCACACCGGCTCCACCTTCTGCGCCGGCGCCGACCTGCGCGACCCGCCGCACCCCGACGCGCTCACCGGCCTGCTCCGCCAGATCCTCGAACTGCGCAAACCCGTCGTCGCCCGCGTCACCGGCCACGTCCGCGCCGGCGGCCTCGGCCTCCTCGCCGCCTGCGACATCACCGCCGCCTCCACCGAGGCAACCTTCGCCTTCACCGAGGTCCGCATCGGCGTCGCCCCCGCCGTGATCTCCCTCCCCGTGATCCCCCGCGCCGACCCCCGCGCCCTCGCCCGCTACTTCCTCACCGGCGAACGCTTCGACGCCCGAGAAGCCGTACGCGTCGGGCTCCTCACCGTCACCGGCGACGACGTGGACCACGCCCTCGCCCCGATCCTCGACGGCCTGCGCCGCTCCTCACCCCAGGGCCTGGCCGAGACGAAACAGCTGCTCACGGCTAGGGTGCTGGAAACATTCGACCGGGACGCGGCGGACCTGACCGCGCTCTCGGCCCGGCTGTTCTCCTCCGCCCAGGCCCAGGAGGGGATGACGGCCTTCCTGGAAAGACGGGACGCGGCATGGGTGGTGTGACCGGATGAGCACGACGGCGGAAAGCGACCGCGCGACCAGGGAACGTGACCGGGCGCCCAAACAGGACCGCAGCCGCGCCACCCGGCAGCGGCTCCTGGAGGCCGCCGTGGCCTGCCTGGCCGAACACGGCTGGGCAGGCTCCACCGTCGCCGTCGTCGCCGAACGCGCCGGAGTCTCCCGCGGCGCCGCCCAGCACCACTTCCCGACCCGCGAGGACCTCTTCACCGCCGCCGTCGAATACGTCGCCGAAGAACGCTCCACCGCCCTGCGCGCACTCTTCCCGGCCGGCCCCGCCGACCGCCACGCCGTCGTCGCCGCCCTCGTCGACCTCTACACCGGCCCCCTCTTCCGCGCCGCCCTGCACCTGTGGGTCGCCGCCTCCAACGAGGACCAGCTGCGCACCCGCGTGACCGAGCTGGAAGCCCGCGTCGGCCGCGAGACCCACCGGATCGCCGTCGACCTCCTCGGCGCCGACGAGGCCCGCCCCGGCGTCCGCGAAACCGTCCAGGGCCTCCTCGACATGGCCCGCGGCCTCGGCCTCGCCAACCTCCTCACCGACGACACCGCCCGCCGCACCCGCGTCGTCACCCAGTGGGCCGACCTGCTGGACAAGGCCCTGGACTGAGCCGCTGTCAGTGCCGGCGGCACCGAGGACCTCCGCACTCGCGTGTGCGGCAAGCCCTGACCAGTGAACCGGACCACACCCGGATCCGGCACGGGGCAGTACCCTTGCGCCCATGCCTCCGATGCTCGTCCGCCGCCGCCACGTGGACTACGTGCGCGTCACGAGCATGGGCTGTCGGCCTTCGGCCTGATTCAGCCTCTTTTCTCCCGCCTTCTTACGGCATCTTCTTACGGCATCCGGGGCGACGCCGCCCACACCCGCGGCGGCCTGCCCATGGCCCACACACCCCGTGGACGCACCATGACGACGCACACCGCATCGACGCACCCCACGACGACTCCGTCGTACGACCAGCTCCCCATCATCGACCTCTCGGCCGCCGACCACGGCCCCCAGGCCCGCGCCCTCCTCCACGCCCAGCTGCACAGCGCCGCCCACGACGTCGGCTTCTTCCAGCTCGTCGGCCACGGCGTGACCCAGGCCGAGACCGACGCGCTGCTCACCGCCATGCGCGCCTTCTTCGCCCTCCCCGAAGCCGACCGCCTCGCCCTGGACAACATCAACTCGCCGCACTTCCGCGGCTACACCCGCACCGGCGACGAACGCACCGCCGGCGCCCGCGACTGGCGCGACCAGCTCGACATAGGCGCCGAACGCCCCGCCCGCGCCCCCGCCCCCGGCGAACCCCCGTACTGGTGGCTCCAGGGCCCCAACCAGTGGCCCACCGCCCTCCCCGGACTGCGCACGGCCGCCCTGGCCTGGATCGACAAGCTCAGCGCGGTGGCCGACCGCCTCCTGCACGAGCTCCTCGCCGCCATCGGCGCCCCCGCCGACTTCTACGACCCGATCTTCGGCAGCCACGCCCACCCGCACCTCAAACTCGTCCGCTACCCCGGCAGCGCGGGCGACGGCACCGACCAGGGCGTCGGCGCCCACAAGGACTACGGCTTCCTGACCCTGCTCCTCCAGGACACCGTCGGCGGACTCCAGGTCCAGCGCGAGGACGGCCTCTTCCACGACGTCCCGCCCATCGAGGGCGCCTTCGTCGTCAACCTCGGTGAACTCCTCGAGGTCGCCACCAACGGCTACCTCCTCGCCACCAACCACCGCGTGGTCAGCCCGCCCGGAGCCACCGAACGCTTCTCCGTCCCGTTCTTCTACAACCCCCGCCTGGACGCCAGGGTCGAGCCCCTGCCCTTCCCGCACGCCTCCGAGGCCCCCGGCATCACGACCGACCCGGCGAACCCCCTGCACGCCGAGTACGGCTACAACGAACTGAAGGGCAAGCTCAGGGCACATCCGCTGGTGGCGGAGCGGCACCATGCGGGTTTGCTGACTGCAGCGTGAGAATCAGGGCCCGAAGGGCCCGATTCTCAGGGGCGCGGGGCCGTATCGACATGCGGCTCCGCCGCGTGGGCGCGACAAGCCACGACCGGCCCGCAGTCGCCCGCGCTCCGTGGCTCCCCTCTCAGTGGGCGATATCCGCGTACCCGGCGATGTCCTCCGGCCGCCGCGGCCCAGGCCCCACATACCGAGCAGAAGGGCGCACAAGCCGCCCCGTCCGCTTCTGCTCAAGAATGTGCGCCGACCACCCGGCAGTCCGCGCACACGTGAACATCGACGTGAACATATGCGCCGGCACCTCGGCGAAGTCCAGCACGATCGCCGCCCAGAACTCCACGTTCGTGGCCAGCACCCGATCCGGCCGACGATTGTGCAACTCCTCCAGAGCCGCCTTCTCCAACGCCTCGGCCACCTCGAACCGCGGCGCACCCAGCTCCCGCGCCGTACGCCGCAGCACGCGCGCCCGCGGATCCTCCGCCCGGTACACCCGGTGCCCGAACCCCATCAGCCGCTCACCCCGGTCCAGGGCCTGCCTGACGTACGCCTCCGCGTCCCCCGTCCGCTCGATCTCCTCGATCATCCCCAGCACACGCGAGGGCGCACCCCCGTGCAGCGGCCCGGACATCGCCCCCACCGCCCCCGACAGCGCGGCAGCGACATCCGCACCCGTCGACGCGATCACCCGCGCCGTGAAAGTCGACGCATTCATGCCATGCTCGGCGGCAGACGTCCAGTACGCGTCCACAGCCGCCACATGCTTGGGATCCGGCTCACCCCGCCACCGGATCATGAACCGCTCCACCACCGACTTCGCCTTGTCGATCTCCCGCTGCGGCACCATCGGCAGCGTCTGCCCCCGCGCGGACTGCGCGACGTACGACAGCGCCATCACCGCGGCCCGCGCCAGATCCTCCCGCGCCTGCCGCTCATCGATGTCGAGCAACGGCTTCAGCCCCCACACCGGCGCCAGCATGGCGAGCGCCGACTGCACATCCACCCGGATGTCACCGGAGTGCACCGGGATCGGGAACGGCTCGGCGGGCGGCAGCCCGGGATCGAAGGCCCCGTCGACCAGCAGCCCCCACACATTCCCGAACGAGACATGACCGACCAGGTCCTCGATGTCGACGCCCCGGTAACGCAGGGCGCCGCCCTCCTTGTCCGGCTCGGCGATCTCCGTCTCGAACGCGACGACTCCCTCGAGTCCGGGTACGAAATCGGACATCAGGCGGCTCCTTGAGATGCTTCGGCGGCGGTCACCCCGGTGATGCCCCGTTCGACCGGTGGTCACCCAAACCGCAACGGGACCAGCACGATAACTCCCGGTGCCAGACTTGGGGAGTCCGCACGACACTGAGTGCCACCAGCGTTCGATACGGCAAGATGACCGCGTGACCGACCGCGACCCGCTCCTGGACCCCGCCATCGACCCCGCCGCCATGCGCAAGCAGTACCGGGCCGAAGGCCTCGCCGAACAGGATCTCGCCGCGCACCCCATGGACCAGTTCGCCCGCTGGTTCGAGGACGCCGCCCGCGCGGCACTGCACGGCACCATCTACGAACCCAACGCGATGGTCGTCTCCACCGCGGACGCGGCAGGCCGCCCCAGCTCACGCACCGTCCTGATGAAGCAGTTCGACACCGAGGGCTTCGTCTTCTACACCAACTACGACTCCCGCAAGGCCCGCGACCTCGCGGAGAACCCGCACATCGCCCTGCTCTTCCCCTGGCACCCACTGGCCCGCCAGGTCATCGTCACCGGCACCGCCCACCGCACCGGCCGCGACGAGACCGCCGCCTACTTCCGCACCCGCCCCCACGGCTCCCAGCTCGGCGCCTGGGCCAGCGCCCAGTCCTCCGTGATCGCCTCCCGCACCGAACTGGACACCGCCTACGCCGACCTCCAGTCCCGCTACCCCGAGGACGAACAGGTCCCCGTCCCCCCGCACTGGGGCGGCTTCCGCATCACCCCGGCGACCATCGAGTTCTGGCAGGGCCGCGAAAACCGCCTCCACGACCGCCTGCGCTACATCGCCCAGCCGACCGGACGCTGGCGGGTGGAGCGCCTCGCGCCCTGAAAGCGCCGGAAAAAGCAAGAAACCGCCGGAAAACCCCGGGAGACGTCGGGAGACGCCGAAAAACGCAGACGACCCGCGGGCTGGGTTCCTCAAGGAGGAGCCGGCCGGACGTACCGGCAGCCCGCGGGTCGGGTGACTGCGTTGGATTGAGCCGGCTGCGTGTTTCGCACACGCTGGTCCGGCACCGCACTGGGTGTGGTGGCGAGCCGCTAGCCCGCAGCCACCTCGCGCGTCCGGGTTTCACTCATTTACCCGATCACCTCCTCTCTCGCTTGCTTGGCACCCTACGAGGCGATCGGTGGAGACTCAAATGTTTTTCGGAGTTGCTGGCGAAGGGGCTTCCGGACGGACGTCGTAGCCGTACCCCGGTGGCCTTGACGACCAGTACCTGGTCGGGGACGCGGACGATCGTCTCGCCGTTGTCGCGATCAAGGTGACCGACACACAGGGCGTCCAGTGTGTGCGTCTTGGTGAGGCCCATGGCATCGCGGTTCGCCTTGGTCAGGTAGCCGGGCCAGGCATGCACGGGCCTGCCGAGCCTTTCCAGGGCTTCGGTGAGATGCCCCTGGACCCTGTTCATGGCAGCGGCGTCCCGGAGCGACGCCTTGGTCTGCTCGAGGATCCTGGCCAAAAGCTCCGGGCGCTGTGCCAGAAAGGATTCGACGGATCGGCTCCCTTTGGCCTTGTTGCAGGGGACACGGGAGAGGACCAGGTTGGTGATGCGGTCGGATCCTCCTCGGCTGCGGGGGCGTACGTGTTCGATGTTCAGAGGTACTCCGGTGGCTCCGCAGTAGACGCAGGCGCTGTTCCACTTGCCGTGCAGGTAGGCGCGCGCCGTGGTTCCCGGCAAGGGGCCTTGTGTGTACTCCGCGCCGTACAGAGGTCTGCCGGCGCTCATGGCGTGGGTGTCGAAGGACGTGCGTTCCAGGTGGATCTCGGTGACGGGTGCGTAGCGGCAGAGGCGGCGCGCGAGGGAGAAGGTGGTGTTGACGCGGTGGCGCAGGGAGGTGGGAGCCATCGTTCGGGGTGGACCCGGTTGTCGAGCGTGGTGATCGGTAGCGGCAGTTGGCTGAACGCCGTCTTTTTCGGTAGCCCGCGCGTTGTCGCATGCAGGCCTGGATCTGTGCACCTCGGTGCTGGAGTTCGATGGAGACCAGTCCCCGTCGGACCGCGACGGTGCTGCCGTCCTCGGTGGTTTCCTTTTTTTCGTCGCAGAGGACGAGTCCGGTTCCCTGTGAGCCGGGGTCGATCCGCAGCTGCACGCCGTCGACTTCGGAGTCGGCCAGCGCGCGGTCTTTCAGCCGGATGGTGAAGGGCACCTGCCGTGCGACCACGGCCCTGCCCTTGCGAAGCAACTCGCGGGCGCGGGCGGGGTGGCAGGGCATGAGTGGGTGGCCATCCTTGGAAAGGACGAAGATCCTTCTTGCGCCTGTCGGAGCGTCACCGCTCCGGCCGTTTCGTCCCTGCTCCCGGGGGTGTCTGCTCTCACGGATTCCAGAGCAGGCTGCTGAGGAAGCACAGCCTGGTGGGTCTGCTCGCCTACGGGGAACGTAGTCATCGGGGTCACCTCCCTGATCTTCTGATCGCGATGACTTGGGCTGGTCACCCGACAGGCAGCGTTGTGCCCGGGGAGCGAGTGACCTCCCTTCTCTGCGTGTGAGGCGAAGCTGGTGAACTGAGTCCCGGGCGCTGCTGTGATCAGCCGCAAGTCGCCCAGACGTGCGAATCTCCCGAACTCCTCGAACGAGCGAGCGGCGCCGATGGTAGGCGCCGTATTGACACCGCACTGGTCCAGACCGCACGGTGATCCGCGACACAGACGCTGCGAAGGGGCACCGCATGAGCGACGGCACGCCTGCCGACCTGTTCTTCGACGCCGCGATCGGCCTGCTGCAACGGGTCCGTGAGGAGGAGGCCGAGCCGATCAGGGCCGCCGGTGCCCTGCTCGCCGACACCGTCGCCTCCGGCGGCCGGCTGTTCGCCTTCGGCGCCGGGCACTCCTCCCTGGCCGCCCAGGACGTCGTCTACCGTGCCGGCGGTCTCGCCCTGATGAACCTGCTCGCCGTCCCCGGCGTGGTCGGTGTCGACGTCACCCCGGCCACCCTCGGCTCCGCCCTCGAACGCGTCGACGGCCTCGCGAGCGCCGTCCTCGGCACCTCACCGATCCGCTCCGGCGACGCGCTGGTGATCATCTCCCTCTCGGGGCGCAACGCCCTCCCCGTGGAGATGGCCCTGAACGCCCGCGCCCTCGGTGTGAAGGTCATCGGCGTCACCTCGGTGGCGTACGCCTCCCAGACCACGTCCCGGCACGCCTCCGGCACCTTCCTGAAGGACCACTGCGACATCGTCCTGGACTCGAAGATCGCCGTCGGGGACGCGGAACTCACCCTGGACACCATTCCGGCGCCCTTCGCCCCCGCCTCCACGGTCGTCACCACCGCCCTGATGCAGGCCGTCATGGCGACCGCCGCCGCCGCCCTCGCCGACCGGGGCATCGAACCCCCACTCCTGCGCTCGGGCAACGTCGACGGCGGGCATGAGTGGAACGGCCGGGTGATGCGGGAGTACGGCGACCGGATCTTCTACCGGCACTGAGCCGCCGTAGCCCGCTCATCCGCCCCGGAGTACGTCCGCCAGGTCCAGTGCCGCCGCGATGCGGACCGCCACGTCCTCCGCGTAGGCCGTGTCGAGCCGCTCGAAGCGGCTGCGCCCGGAGCCGCGCAGGAAGGTGACCACGCCCAGCGTCCTGCCCCGGCTGCGCAGCACCGCGCACAGGGCGTGCACGGCGTCCTCGGGCCACTGCCGGGCGAGCGCCCATTCCCGCGCCCGCTGGGCCGGGACCGACCCGGCGTCCGCGCGCACCAGTCCGGCCCGCTCCACGCACTGCAGCGCCGGGTGGCCGGGCTCGTAGCGCACGGGCAGTCCGGCCGCGCCGGTGAGCAGGCTCGGTCCCGGCGCTCCGGCGGGCGTGGCGGCGAGCCGTACCAGCCGTACGGGCGTCTCCTGTCCCCCTGGATCTTCGCCGGCTTCCGGGCCGGCCGAGCGCGGGGAGGGCGTCACGCGGTCGATCAACGCGTGGTCGGCGAAGCCGGCGAGGGCGAAGTCCAGGTGGACGGTGGCCGCCTCGACCGGGTCCTCGCACTCGGCGGCGGCACGCGCGGCGCGGTGCAGCTGGTTGGTGCGGAAGCGCAGCAGGGCCGCTTCCTGCTCGCCCTGCTTGGCCTCGGTGACGTCCTGGAACAGCCAGCCGACGCCGAGCGGCACCGGTTCCTCGGCGAGCGGCGAGGCCAGGCGTACGAAGCCGCTCCGCCAGCAGCGCCGCTGCTCGCCCTCCGGGGTGCGCACGGTCACCCACATCTCGGCGGGCGCGGGCGGCGCGCCCTCGGCCAGCACATGGGTGAGCGCGGCCTCCAGCTCCTCCACGCCCCGTGCGAGCAGTTCGCCGAGCGGCCTGCCCAGCGCGGACGTGCGTCCGATGCCGAGGGCGCGGGCCGCGTGCGCGTTGACGACGGCGGGCCGCAGATCGGCGTCGATGAGTACGACTCCCCAGGCAGCGTCCTCGAACAGCGCCTCGCTCAGCGCGATCGACCGCTCCAGGTCGATCTGCGCGTGGACCTCGCTGAACGCGCAGTAGACCCCGGCGGGCTTTCCGTCGGGTCCGCGCACGGCGGCGGACTGGGTCCGTACGAGCACCCGCCCGCCGTCCTTGGTGACCAGCGCGAACTCGTGCACCTGCCGCCCGGGGGCGTGCATCGCCGACATCAGCCGGGCCTGCACCTCCTCGGCGTCGGCGCTGCGCACCGCCCAGCCGGCGAACCCGTGCCGCCCGACCGCCTCGGCGGCCGTCCAGCCGAGGATCCGCTCGGCCTCCCGGTTCCAGTGCGTGACGGTCCCGTCGGCGTCGAAGGCGCACAGGGCCGCGTCCATGCCGTCGAGCAGTGCGGCGAGCAGGTCGGATCCACCTGACTCACCGGGCTCGTCCGGCCCCAGTTCGTCGGTGGTCCCACTCCGCCGGGAAGCACTCACCTGGACCCCCTGCAGGCTGCGTCGGCGCACGTAACGGCGCACGGTTCGCTCAGTGGCCTTCATTCAACTGGAACGTGACCCAGCCCACATCCTGTTCCCGCAAGATTGATGCGACAAGATTGAGCGTCCTGAAGTGGGGTGCGGGGCTCCACCACCACCGTGCGGCGGCCTCCCGTTTTCGGCGGGGCCCCCGCTTGTCAGTGGGATCCGGCAGAATTGGTGGCAGGGCCAGCGCACGCGCCGGGGTGCCGGCAGAGGTAATCGAGGGGCACGTATGTCCGGACTGATCGACACCACGGAGATGTATCTCCGCACCATCCTCGAGCTCGAAGAGGAAGGCGTCGTGCCCATGCGCGCCCGCATCGCGGAGCGGCTGGACCAGAGTGGGCCGACGGTGAGCCAGACGGTGGCGCGGATGGAGCGGGACGGGCTGGTGTCCGTGGCCAGTGACCGCCATCTGGAGCTGACGGACGAGGGCCGGCGGCTGGCCACGCGCGTGATGCGCAAGCACCGGCTGGCCGAGTGTCTCCTGGTCGATGTGATCGGCCTGGAGTGGGAGCAGGTGCACGCGGAGGCCTGCCGCTGGGAGCACGTGATGAGCGAGGCCGTCGAGCGGCGCGTGCTGGAGCTGCTGCGGCACCCGACCGAGTCGCCGTACGGCAATCCGATCCCGGGTCTGGAGGAGCTGGGCGAGAAGGACGGCGCGGACCCGTTCCTGGACGAGGGCATGGTCTCGCTGGCCGACCTGGACGCGGGCGCGGACGGCAAGACGGTCGTCGTCCGCCGTATCGGTGAGCCGATCCAGACGGACGCGCAGCTGATGTACACGCTGCGGCGTGCGGGGGTGCAGCCGGGGTCCGTGGTGAGCGTGACGGAGTCGGCCGGCGGTGTGCTGGTGGGCAGCGGCGGCGAGGCGGCCGAGCTGGAGGCGGACGTGGCCTCGCACGTGTTCGTCGCCAAGCGCTGAGCCGGGGAGGGCCCCGGCGCCGTGTGGCGCCGGGGCCTGTCCTCCCCTGTGCTGACCCGGAGCCCCGAGCTCTCAGGGTCATCCCCCTCGGACCGTTTTTCCCCGAGCGGTCCGCCTCCCGCCAGAAGAGATCCCCTCGATGGCGGCGATCATTCCTTGCGGGGTGTCACTCGAATGAGGGGTGTTGTCCGCAGAGACGGATTTTTCGAATAGCTATTCGATAGATTCGATACGCTGCGGCGGCAGAACGCGGACGACAGCGACAGCAGCGAGTACGAGCGAGTACGGCAGTACACCGGTACGAGGCAGGCGGAGCTGGGGGGTGCCAGACCCATGGCACGGCGTATCGACGTGACGGGAGCGGGTGGGGTGCGCCTGGCCGCCTGGGAGTTCGCCGACCCGCCCAAGACGGGACTCGACCCGGCGGGCGATCAGGCGGACGGCCGGGGGGACGCGGCGCCCGGCGCTCCGGGCGTGCTGTTACTCCACGGCCTGATGGGCCGTGCCTCCCACTGGGCCTCGACCGCCCGCTGGCTCGCCGCGCGCCACCGTGCCGTGGCCCTGGACCAGCGCGGTCACGGCCAGAGCGAGAAGCCCCCGCGGGCCGCCTACACCCGTGAGGCCTATGTCGAGGACGCCGAGGCCGCCCTGGAACAGCTCGGCCTCGCCCCCGCGCTCCTGATCGGCCACGCCATGGGCGCGCTGACCGCGTGGCAGCTCGCCGCGAAGCGCCCCGACCTGGTCCGGGGCCTGATCATCTGCGACATGCGGGCCTCCGCCCTGGGGGCCGCCTCGCAGCGGGAGTGGGCCGACTGGTTCAGGGCCTGGCCCGTTCCCTTCGCCACGCTGGCCGACGTACGCAAGTGGTTCGGTGAGGACGACCCCTGGGTGGAGCGGCCGAATCAGGCGCGCGGGGAGTTCTACGCCGAGGTGATGCACGAGGGCCCCGACGGCTGGCGGCCCGTGTTCGAGCCGGAGCAGATGCTCAGGTCCCGGGAGACCTGGGTGTACGACGCGCACTGGGAGGAGCTGGCCCAGGTGCGCTGCCCGGCACTGGTGGTGCGGGGGGTGGACGGGGAGCTGGGGCGGGCGGAGGCGCAGGAGATGGTGCGGGTGCTGCCGGCGGGGGAGTACGCGGAGGTTTCCGATGCGGGGCACCTTGCGCACTATGAACTGCCGTTGGCTTGGCGGGGGGCTGTTCAGCCGTTTCTTGATCGGGTGGTCGGGGTTTGAGGGGCGGTTTCGTCTGCCCGGTCCGGTGCGTTGGCGAGTGCGGGTGCGTGGTGGGTTCTCGCGCCCACGCGGCGGAGCCGCATATCAGACACAGCCCCGCGCCCCTGGGGAATTCCCCTAGCCCTTGCTGACAGCGGCAAGTATCTCCGGGAGCCGTGCTGCTGTCCTCGGTGCTGCCAGGCGTAGGCCCCCCAGGGTCAGCACCGCGCCGTATGCCGCGCCCACCGGCAGCAGGAGCCACCTCCACGCCTCGCCGTCCGCGCTCACGTGGAGCCAGATGGTGAAGGCGATGACGGGGGAGCAGAGCAGGGCCGCCGAGATCATGCCGCCGAAGATGGAGATCCAGGCGAGGCCCGCCTGGCCGGGGACGACGTTCTTGTGGCCCTCCTGGGGGATGGAGTAGGGGAAGCGGGCCGAGGTCCAGGCGCCGGTCGCGAGCATCGCGCCGAGCAGGGCGAAGGACAGGCCCAGCACCTCCGGCAGCCGGGACCAGGCGCCGAGCAGGGCGGTCGTCACCACCGTCACGAGCGCCGCGTACGGCAGGGTGATGAGCAGCAGCGCCAGGGCGCGGCCGCGCAGTTCGGCGTAGGCGTCCCGGGGTGAGGAGATGGTCATGGCCACCATCCAGAACGCGGAGGTGTCCTGCCCGAACTGGTTGTACATCTGGATGCCGAGCATCCCGGCGGCGAAGCACGCGAAGTAGATCGACCCGGTGCCCTGGACCGCGTTGAACACCGGCACGATCAGTCCGATCGCCAGCGAGGTCACCCAGGCGGCCTTGGTCTTGGGATCCCGCCAGATGTAGCGCAGGCTGCGTTCCATGACGGTGCCCGTGCGGCCCCGTGGCAGCAGCCGGCCGAGTCCGGTGGCCGAGCGGCTGCGGACCGTGGCGTCGGCCGGTTGCAGCGTGGAGGCGTCGGGCGCGGTCATCAGCCGGGTCAGGCTCCGCGCCCAGATCGCGATCAGCGCCGCCAAACCGGCAACTGTTACGGCGAGTTGGGCGGCGGCGATGCCGTACGACCCCTGGCTCGCCGCGTGTACCGCCGCCACCGCCGACGCCGGCGGCACCCAGGACAGCACGTCGGCGACCGGCTGCAGCTGCCCCAGCCCGGCCGAACCGAGCTGTCGTGCCCCGAAGTTGACCAGCTGTGCCCCGATCGCGATCACCAGTCCGCTCAGCACGGCGAGATCGCGGCCTTTCCTGCTGGTCAGCAGCCGTACGTTGGCCGTGGCGACGGCGCGTGCCAGTGCCACGCAGACCAGCAGGGCGAGGGCGACGGCGACGACGGAGACGGCGTACCCGGCGGCATCCCGGGCCAGCGACAGCGTGCAGCCCGCCAGCACCAGCAGGGTGAACAGCGGGCCGATGCCGACCAGGGAGGCCGCGAGCAGCGCGCGGACCAGCGGGCGGGGGCGCAGCGGGAGCATCACCAGCCGGGTGGGGTCCAGTGTCTCGTCGCCGGTCGGGAAGAACAGCGGCAGGACCGTCCAGCCCAGCGCCAGCACGGCCGTACCCGGTACGGCGACGGCGTCGGCGTGCGCGTGCCCGTGCAGCGCGAGCAGTCCCAGCAGTTGCAGCAGGGCGAACAGGACCGCGATGACCGCCGAGACGACGAACGCGGCGCGCCGGCCCCCGGACTGCCGCAGCCCGTTGCGCAGCAGGGACAGTTTCAGCCGTACGACGGTGGAGGTGAGGTTCGTCATCGGGCCGCCCCGCCGCCCAGCCAGTCCAGATCGGACCCGGTGTCCCGGCCGCTCGCCCCGACCAGTTCCAGGAACGCCCCCTGGAGCGTGGGATGCGCGCCGCGCACCTCGGCGAGCGGGCCGGTCGCGCGGATCCGCCCGGCCGCCATCACCGCGACCCAGTCGCACAGCGACTCGACCAGTTCCATGACGTGGGAGGAGAAGACGACGGTGGCGCCGGAGGCGGTGTACCGCTCCAGGACGCCCCGGATGATCTGCGCGGACACCGGGTCGACGCCCTCGAACGGCTCGTCCAGGAAGAGGACCTCGGGATTGTGCAGGAGCGCGGCGGCGAGTCCGATCTTCTTGCGCATGCCGGTGGAGTAGTCGACGACGAGCTTGTGCTGGGCGCCGGCCAGGTCGAGGACGTCCAGCAGCTGTGTGGCCCGCTTGTCGACCTCGGCCCCCGGCAGCCCGCGCAGCCGCCCGGAGTACCCGAGCAGCTCCCGCCCCGACAGCCGCTCGAACAGCCGCAGCCCTTCGGGAAGGACGCCGATCCGCGCCTTGACGGCCACGGGATCCCGCCACACGTCATGACCGACGACCTCGACGGTCCCGCCGTCCGGCCGCAGCAACCCGGTCACCATGGAGAGCGTCGTCGTCTTCCCGGCCCCGTTGGGCCCGACCAGCCCGATGAACTTCCCGGCGGGCAGTTCGAGATCGATCCCCCCGACAGCGACCTGCTGCCCGAACTGCTTCCAGAGCCCTCGCACGCGTACCGCAGCTTCCGTCATGCATGAAGGTTACGGCGGGGCCGGCGCCCCGAAGGGGCGGGGGACTGTGCCTGATGTGCGGCTCCGCCGCGTGGGCGCGACAAGCCACGACGCTGCCGCACCCGCCGACGCGCCGAAACCGAGCAGAGGAGACGGCGAACCGCTACCGGTCCCGCCCGCACGCATAAGCCAGCGCCGAGATCAACTCCTCCGCATCCGGCAGCCACCGATTCGCAGGAGTCGGCCGGCAGGCCCACTGCACGGCACCCCGGGACCCGAACCGGGTAGGGGGAGCGGCCACATACGCCCCCTCGCCCAGCGCCACGAGATCGAGGGACGACAGCGCCCACCCGAGCTTGCGCACCAGGTCCGGCACCTTCGCGGCGGCCCCCGGCAGCACGAAGAACTGCATGCGCCGGTCGGGAGCCAGGGTGACCGGACCCAGGGTCAGCTCCATCCGCTCCATCCGGGCGAGCGCCAGGAACCCCGCACTCTCCGGGACGGACAACGCGTCGAAGGTCCGCCCCGTCGGCAGCAGGATCGAGGCCGTCGGCTGCTTCTGCCACATCCGGCGTGCGACGGTCGCGCTGCCGGTCGCCAGGGTCGCCCAGTCGGGGCGCGCGGGGTGCGCACCCGGCGCAGGGCAGGAGGCGTCGCCGCACGAGCAGCGCTGCCTTCCGTCGACCGCTTCCAGCCAGGTGCCCGGGAACACGTCCCAGTGCCGTTCCTCGGCGTAGCGTACGGCGGTCTCCAGCAGCGATTCCCCGCGCTGCTGCGGAATCTGACCGGCAATCTGAGTGTTTTCGGCGCCCGCGATCGTCTCTTCCACGCCCCTCTCAACTCCCGCATCCACCTGGAGTTACGGCCGTGGCGCGCGCGGGGGTGGGGCATCGGTCCGGCAGTCGGGGCGCATGGGTGCACAGGCGGGGGCGCGCGGGAGGAAGCAGGGCGTGAGCTGGGTAGCCAGGGGTGGGGTTGGCATCCGTCGTTACCCCGGCAAACCGCGCATGTCGCGCATTGACGGTATGTCAGCTGGGCAGTGATCTTCCCGGAACGGTTACGCCCAGGGGACGCAACGCAGGGGGTAGCACATGGCCGCAAGGCCTCTCGTGGCGAGGCAGCCGAACGAACGGCTGCAGGCACTCATCCAGGAAGCGGGGTGCTCGAACGCCGGGCTGGCCCGGCGGGTCAACATGTGCGGCGCCGAGCACGGCCTCGACCTGCGCTACGACAAGACGTCCGTGGCCCGCTGGCTGCGCGGACAGCAGCCCCGGGGCCGCGCTCCGGCGATCATCGCGGAGGCGCTCGGGCGCAAGCTCGGCCGTACGGTCACGATCGACGAGATCGGCATGGCCAACGGCAAGAACCTCGCCTCGGGGGTCGGTCTCCAGTTCTCGCCGACGGTACTGGGGGCCATCGAGCAGGTCTGCGAGCTGTGGCGCAGCGACGTGGGCCGGCGGGACTTCCTGTCCGGCTCCTCCGTCGCCGCCTCCGCGCTGGTCGAGCCCAGCCGGGACTGGCTGATCTCGGCGCCGGACGCCCAGGTGGCCCGGCAGGCGGGTCCGCGCGTGGGACAGGCCGACGTGGCGGCCGTACGGTCCATGACGCAGGCGCTGACCGACCTGGACCACCAGTTCGGCAGCGGGCATGTGCGCCCGGTCGTCGTGCACTACCTCAACAGCGTCGTCTCCGGGCTGCTCGCCGGCTCGTACCGGGAGACGGTCGGGCGGGAACTGTTCGCCACGGTCGCGCGGTTGACCGAGCTCGCCGGGTACATGGCGGTGGACACCGGTCAACCGGGGCTGGCCCAGCGGTACTACATCCAGTCGCTGCGGCTCGCGCAGGCCGCCGGTGACCGGGGGTACGGCGGTTACGTCCTCGCCGCGTCCATGAGCCACCTCGCCGCCCAGCTCGGAAACCCCCGTGAGATCGCCCAGTTGGCGCGGGCGGCGCAGGAGGGGGCGCGCGGGCAGGTGACCCCGCGCGTGGAGGCGATGTTCCACGCCGCCGAGGCGCGCGGGCACGCCCTGCTCGGTGACGGGCGCGCGGCGCAGGCGTCCATCGGGCGGGCGGTGACGGCGATGGAGCAGGCGGACGGCTCCTCCGGTGACGACCCGGTGTGGATCCGGCACTTCGACGAGGCCTATCTCGCCGACGAGTTGGCGCACTGCCACCGTGACCTCGGCCAGCCCGAGCAGGCGGCCCGGTACGCCGAGCAGTCGCTGGCCGGGCACCCGGAGTCCCGGGCCCGCCGGCGCGCCATCGGCTATGTGCTGCTCGCCACGGCCCAGGTGCAGCAGCGGGAGGTCGAACAGGCCTGCAGCACCGGTCTGAAGGCGGTGGAGCTGCTGGAGACGCTCCGCTCCAACCGGGGCGCGGAGTATCTGGAGGATCTCCAGCAGCGCCTGGAGCCCTTCCGGGAGGAGGCGGTGGTACGGGAGTTCGGGGCGCGCCTCGATCTCCAGCAGGCCGCGTGAACACCGGTTCCGTCGTCGCGTGAACACCGGCCCCGCGGTCGCGTGAACGCACGGCGAACGGCACCCGGGAGCGGGAGGGCGCCCTATACCAGCGCCCCGCGGGGCGGATTTGTTACCGCCGTCACAGGGAAGGAGGTTACGCCCTGAGCTGCATGGCACCCGGCTCGGGGGACCCGGTAGCGTGAGCCCGATTCACAAGGTCCCCCATTAGTAGGAGTCCCGGTGACGCAGAGTGGACAGGGCGAGGAGCCCTCGGCGCGACCCGCGCGCGAAGGCATCGTGCTGCCCTCCGACGGAGGCGAGCCCTTGCTGCCGGGCATGACCGGCGCGCCCGTCCCCGCGGCCCCGGCCGGCGGGCAGGCCTGGGGCGGCTCCTGGGGGCCCGAGCAGCAGCCGCCCCAGCCGGGCCAGGGCTGGCCCCCGGCGGCGGCCCAGCAGTGGCACACCCCCGAGGCCCCGGCCGCGCAGCCGCCCGCCGGGAACCCCGGCCCGCTGCCCCCGGAGGGCGCCCCGGCACCGTCGTACGGCCCGACGGCGTCGTACGACCACTCCGGCGCGCCGGGCGGTGGCTACGGCGCCGGTCAGCAGCCCGGGTACGGCGCGGCACCCGAGCCGTACCAGCAGCCGCAGCAGTCCCTGCCGCAGCCCCCTCAGCAGGCGCACCAGCAGTCCCCCCAGCAGCCGTACCCGCAGCCGCCGGCCGGTGCCGCGCCGCTTCCGCCGGCGGACGCCTACCCGGCCGCCGCCGCCCCGCTGCCCCCGGCGGACGAGGGCGCGACGCAGTACATCCCGCCGGTGCAGGCCGGCGCCGCCGCCGAGGGCGCCACGCAGTACCTGCCGCCGGTGCAGGCGGCCGCCCCCGCCGACGAGGGCGCGACCCAGTACATACCGCCGGTGACGGCCGGCGCCCTGCCGCCCGAGGCGGGCGGCGAGGAGACGCGCTACCTCGGCCGGGTCCCGCAGCAGCAGCCCGGGCCGGCCTCCTCCGACGCGGAGGCCACCCAGTACATACCGCCGTACGCCGCGCAGGCGCAGGACGGGCAGCGGCAGCCGCCGGCCGAGTTCGACAGCCTCTTCCGCGGCGGCCCGGCGGGCGGCGACGGGCCCTCCGGGGCCACCCAGCAGATGCCGCGCGTGCACCACGCGGAGACCCGCCCCGGCCCGGCGCCGTACGGCGGGGGTCAGCCCTCCTACGGCGGGCAGCGGCCCTCGTACGACCCCGCGCACGATGACGACGACCAGCCGCGCGGCCGGTCGCGGGTGCCGCTGATCGCCGCGATCGGTGTCGGCATCGTCGTGATCGGTGTGGGTGCCGGTGCGCTGCTCAGCGGCGGCGGCGGTTCGAACCCGGGCAATGACGGCAAGACGGTCGCGGCGACGTCCGCCGCCCCCGGCCAGAGCTCCGGCTCGACGGCCGCCGACCCGGCCCGGCAGCAGGCGGTCGCGCTGGACAAGCTGCTCGCCGACAGCGGCAGCAGCCGCGCCTCGGTGATCAAGGCGGTGGCCGACGTCAAGAACTGCGACAACCTCGACGGGGCCGCCACCGACCTGCGCAACGCGGCGGGCCAGCGCAACCAGCTGGTCACCCGGCTCGGCCAGCTGTCCGTCGACAAGCTGCCGGACAACGGCGCCCTCACCGCCGCGCTGACCAAGGCCTGGCAGGCGTCCGCCGCCGCCGACAACCACTACGCGGCCTGGGCCGGACAGGCCAAGAACCGCAAGGTCTGCCGCAAGGGCCACGCCCGCGTCACGGGCGAGACCCAGGCCGGCAACCGGGAGAGCGGCACCGCCAGCGCGCAGAAGGTGAAGGCGGCGGCGCTGTGGAACGCGATCGCGCAGAAGTACGGCCTCACCCAGCGCCAGCCCACCCAGCTCTGAGCGACGGGCTGGGGACGCGCCGGGGACCCGCCGCAGACGGGCCGGGGACGCGCCGGCGGGCGTCACTGCACGTCGGCGTTCTCCAGCGTCCGTGTCATGTCGGTGGTGCCGTCGAGCCCGCCGACGCCCCTGCGGGCGGCGACCAGCCTGCCGTCCTGGACCACCTGCAGGGTGACGTCGGCGTTGACCATCCGCGGGAAGCCGACCGAGGCCAGTGTGCTGGAGTAGGTCCAGTGCAGCGTCGGGGTGAGACCGCCGGTGGAGACCCGCAGCCCGTCGTCGAGGGTGCGCCGCACGGAGTCGGCGGTCACCTCACCGGCGCCGATCCTGTCCAGGACGGCCTTCAGCACGGTGTAGGCGATCCAGGTGGTCTGCACTCCGGCGTCCGCGGGGTCGATGCGGGTGTCGCCGAAGGCCTCCTCGTTGATCACCTTCTTCATCGGGTCCCACCGGGAGTCCGACGCCGGCGGATACCAGCCGGTGATGTACGCCCCTTCGTACGGCCCGGACGCCCCGCCGGTGGCGTTGATCACGGTCTGGTCGACGCTGCCGAGCACGGTCGCGAGCCGTACCGAGGGGAAGCTCTCGCGTTCCCGGCGGAAGGAGTCCATGAAGGTGTCGGTGCGGTCCCCGAGGGCGGGAACCACGCAGCCCTTCCTCGTGACGTCCTTGGTGGCGTACCGCAGCGCCTGGTCGGCCCGGTCGCCGTACTCGGTGGCGTCCTCCTCGGCGAGCTGGTCGCCCGCCTTGACGTGCCCGCCCGCCTTCAGCCCGGAGTCCAGCAGCACCGGCAGCTCGTCGCCGGCGATGCTGTCGGGCCGGACCAGGGCGATGTTGCCGCAGGCACCCGCGAGGGCCTTGCCGAGACCGGCGAGCAGGGCGGGCTGGCCGCCGTTGACCGGGTAGGACATCTGGCCGGTGAACTCGTCGTTGGTGACGCCGTAGCCGCCTATGTAGGGGATGCCGGCGCCCTCCAGCGGGGCGGAGTAGGAGTCGGTGAACTGGCTGTAGGAGCCGACGACCGCGACCACGTTCTCGTCGGCCGCGTACCGGGCGCACTTGGCGGCGCCCACGCTGTCGTTGTGGTCGTTGCAGGTCAGGACCTGCAGTTTGCGGCCGTTGATGCCGCCGTGCGTGTTGATCCACTTGGCGTAGGCGAGGGCCATCGCGGGCATGCCGGGCTTGTTGGTGGCGTCGGTGTCCTGCGGCGCCCAGGTCATGACCTTGACCGGGTCACCCCCGGAGCCCCCCGTGGCACCGGGGATGACCCCGCACCCGGCGGTGAGCGACGCACAGAGGGCCACGGCGCCCGCGGTCAGGGCGGTGGCTCTGCCGGGGCGGGAGGAGGGGTGGAGGAATGTACGAAAGGTGCGTCGCCTGCCGGTCATGTACAAGCACGATTCCCTCACACGACTAACCGGCGAGTGACCCAGGGTCAACGAAAGGTGACACCGAGGTGAATTACAGGGGCCTGTGAGGCCAGTGTGACGGGGAACGTACGATCGATGACCGTGCAAGGTTCGGAGAACTCTTCCCGTCGTGGCCGTCGCTCCTCCACCATGGGCGGCATGCCCCTAAGCGACATGCCGTGGTGGCGCTGGCGCAGCAATGTGCGCTCGGCGCTGCACATGCTCTCCGACCCGGTGTTCCAGCGGGACGTCTGGCTGGCCGGCGTGGACGGGTACGGCGACGTCACGGACGCCGTCTACCGGCTGGTCGAGGACACCTGGCTGGACAACTGGTCCGCCGAGAAGTACGTCGGCACGATATTCCGCGACTCGCAGGAGGCGGCCCTCGTGGACACCGCCGTGCTGCGGGTGCTGCGCATCATGCACCAGGTCGGCCCGGACGCGCCGGTCGCCGCGTACCTCGACCACCAGGGGTGGCCGGAGGCGGTGCGGGCGGCGCGGGACGCGCACGTCCGGATGGCGGCGAGCGACGGCGACGACCCCGATGCGCCGCCGCGGAGCCTGGAAGTGCTGCGGATCATGACGAGGACGGCGTAGGCGCTCCGACGGCCGGCGCGCCCGTCGTCCCGCCCTGCGGGACGTCGGACCACGGCAGGCGGCCGACATGAGAACCTGTAGTGCATGAACCAGCAGTCCGCGCCCGCCGCCGCCGCGGCCGACCAGTACGTCCTCACCCTCTCCTGCCCGGACAAGCAGGGCATCGTGCACGCCGTGTCGAGCTACCTGTTCATGACCGGCTGCAACATCGAGGACAGCCAGCAGTTCGGCGACCACGACACGGGTCTGTTCTTCATGCGCGTCCACTTCTCGGCCGAGGCGCCGGTGTCGGTGGAGAAGCTGCGGGCGAGCTTCGCGGCGATCGGTGACTCCTTCCACATGGACTGGCAGATCAACCGGGCCGACGAGAAGATGCGGATCGTGCTCATGGTCAGCAAGTTCGGGCACTGCCTGAACGACCTGCTGTTCCGGGCCCGGATCGGTGCGCTGCCGGTGGAGATCGTGGGCGTGGTCTCGAACCACACCGACTTCGAGGAGCTGGTGGGCTCCTACAACATCCCCTTCCACCACATCCCGGTGACGAAGGACACCAAGGCGCAGGCCGAGGCGAAGCTGCTGGAGATCGTCCGCGAGGAGGGCGTCGAACTGGTCGTCCTCGCCCGCTACATGCAGGTCCTCTCGGACGACCTGTGCAAGCAGCTCAGCGGCCGGATCATCAACATCCACCACTCCTTCCTGCCGAGCTTCAAGGGCGCCAAGCCGTATCACCAGGCGCACGCCCGGGGGGTCAAGCTCATCGGGGCGACCGCGCACTACGTGACCGCCGACCTGGACGAGGGGCCGATCATCGAGCAGGAGGTCGAGCGGGTCGGCCACGATGTGACGCCGGATCAGCTGGTGGCCATCGGCCGCGATGTGGAGTGCCAGGCGCTGGCGCGGGCGGTGAAGTGGCATGCGGAGCGGCGCATTCTGCTGAACGGGCGCCGTACGGTGGTGTTCGCCTGAGAGCTCGGGGCGTTCGGCCGTCGGGCGGCTGCGGGCGCGTTGTGGCTTGTCGCGCCCGCGCGGCGGAGCCGCATGTCGATGCGGCCCCGCGCCCCTGAGGTAGGCGAGCTGCAGCTTGCTCAAGGGGCGCGGGGAACTGCGCGAACGGCCCCCACGCACCCGCAGCCGCCCGCGAAACCCCACCCATCCCTACAGTCGGCTCAACCCCGCCGTAGCGAACAGGACATCCCTGATCGCCTCCCGGTCACCCACCTGCCCCACCGCAGCCTCCTCCGGCGCCACCCGGCCGGCGGCCAGTCGGCAGAACTCCACACCGTCCAGCGCCACATGGGCCACTTCCAGGTCCGCGGAGGCGAGCGCCGCCGGTGAGTCCAGGGGGATCAGCCACTCGCCGCCCGCCGCGCCCTCGATCTCCAGCCGCAGGCTGCGGCCGGGCTGGCCGGCGAGGCCGAGGTGGCGGCCGCGGGCCGGTGACGCCAGCCCGGTCTGCCGGCGTCTGGCCAGCGCGGTGGGCAGCATCCGGGCCGCGAGGTCGATCATCTTGTTCAGGTGGCGCGGCGCGGGCGGCTGGTACGGGTAGTCCACCGCCTCCGCGATGTCCTCGGCGTGCACCCAGCACTCGAAGGCCCGGTCCAGCATCGCGTCGTGCAGCGGCAGCTCGAAGTCGCCGTACGACACCGCCAGTCCGCCCTCGTGCCCGCCGGTGAAGGACACCGTCCGCACCAGGCCGTGGCTCTGCTCCCGCCAGGGCCCCCGCACCGAACGGGTCGGCGGGAAGTGGGAGTTGCGCCAGAACGCCTCGGTGCGGGCCTGAGGTCCCACCGCCTCCGGCGCGGCCGCCCCGGTGACTTGCGCCAGCGGATCCTCCAGGCCGAGCGCCAGCGCGACCAGCCCGTCCACGGACAGCAGGTGCGCGATCACCCCCGCCACGGTCGTACGGCGGCTCTTCGCCGCGTCGGCCTCGTACCACCGCAGCCGCACCGGCGCATGCCACTCCGCGTCCCCGAAGTCCTGCAGCAGCGCGTCCAGGCGCGCGGTCTCGGCGTCGTACGGCGCCGCCCACTCGGGGACCGGGATGCGCGGCGGCCGGCGTTCCAGGCAGCTCTCCAGGACGCGGGTGCGCAGGTCGGGGTCCAGGTCGAGGCTCTCCGGCTGGTGCAGCAGGCCGACCGCCTCGCGCAGCCGGCGGGCCTCGTCGGCGCAGCTTCCGCAGGAGCCGAGGTGGTCCTCGACGGCGGCCGTCTCCGCCGCCGAGCAGGCGGCCAGCGCCCAGGCGCCGAGGAGCGCTTTCAGGACGTCGTGCGGCAGGTCCAGCGGCACGGCCGGGACGTTCCCCGGATCGCCGGGGCCGGACAGCGGCCGCCCGCCGTCCTCGACGGAGGCGCGGGGCGTCGCTATGCGCGCCGGCTGGTCCGGCTCGGTCCCGCCGCCCGGGCGCGGCTCCCACCCCGAGCCGCCACCGTCGCCCTCGCCGACGCGGCCGCCGCCATCCCGGCTGCCCTTACCCCGGCTGCCCTTACCCCGGCCGCCTTCACCTCGGCTGCCCTTACCCTGGCCGCCTTCACTCTGGCCGCTGTCACTTCGGCCGCCGTCGCCTCGGCTGCCCTTGCCCCGGCCGTCGTCGTCTCGGCCGCCTTCACTCCGGCCGCCGTCACCTCGGCCGTCGTCGCCTCGGCTGTCCTTACCCCGGCCGCCTGCACCCTGACCGCTGTCACCCCGGCCGCCGCTGCCCCGGCCCCCGTCACCCCCGTACGGCCCGTCCTCGTGTCGCTTCTCGTCTCCCGGGCCCTCCTGCTCGCCGGGTGCGCCGAAACCGCTCGCTCCGCTCACACCGCACCCCCGGGTCCCGGCGGTGTCCCGGCGTCATGGGCGGTGGAGAGCAGTTGGAGGCCGAGGCGGAGCCGGCGGCGGGCCTCGTCCTCGGTGACGCCGAGGTCGACGGCGGTCTGGCGGTAGTCGCGGCGCTGGAAGTAGGCCAGGTCGAGGGCGGCGCGCAGCGGGGCCGGCATGGAGTGGACGATGTAGTCGGCGCGGGCGGCGACCGAGGCGCGGCGCACCTTGCGCTCCAGTTCCGCCAGGGAGCCGCCGCCCCGCGGCAGCGCGGCGGTCTCGCTGTCGCGCAGCCGCTGCACGGCGAACCGGTTGGTCACGTCGGCGACCCAGGTGCGCAGCGGGCCCTTCTTGGGGTCGTAGGTCTCGGGGTGCTCCCAGAGATGGGCGAAGACCTCGCGGGTGAGGGTGTCGGCGGCCTTCTCGTCGCCGAGGACACGGTGGGCGAGGCCGTGCACGAGCGAGGCGAAGCGGTCGTACAGCTCGCCCAGGGCGGCCGCCTCACCACGGGCGAGCCGCTGCTGCATCTTGCGGTCCCAGCGGGGCGGTACGTCCTTCGTGGCCATGCGGTCCCTCCCCTCACCCGTGTCCGGTCGGTCCAGCCTGTCTGCGGCGTCTTCCCGAATGTAGTCGGCACGTCCGACAGTGCACGCCCCTTTGTGTCAATGCGCGCCCCCGGAAGGGCTGCAGGTGATAGTGCCCCCTTCACATAAACTTCACACAAGATGTGTGCATGTCTGATCGAACAGGATCGGTAGTGACCGAAACAAGCCCCTTGTCGATCACGTCTAGTTTGTGCCTCGACGTTTCAGGGAACGGCCGCTGGGCAGCCGCGCGGAAGCAAGCGTAGGAACTGCTTCCGTTTCCGGGCGGTTCCGGAGGTTCCGGCGAGCGGAGGGGCAGGGACGTGGCATTCAAGGTGACCAGCGCCGAACAGGGCGAGTGGGCCGTGCTCCGGGTGTCCGGGGAACTGGACCTGATGACCTCGCCGGTTTTGCGCCAACGTGTGCACGACGTCGTCGCCGAGGGGCATCACAGCCTCGTCGTGGACCTCTCCGACGTGTTCTTCTGCGACTCCAGCGGGGTCGGCGTCCTCGTCGCCGCGCGCCGGCTGATCCGCTCCTGTCAGGGCCGGCTCCGGCTGATCCTGCCCGACCGGGGGGCCGACGACGGGTCGCACGTCAACCGCGTCCTCGGCGCGCTCGGCGTCCGCCGGCTCTTCGACGTACGGCCCGACGTCGAGGCCGCGACGACGGACGAGGCGGACCCGCTCTCCGCCTGACGCGCCGCCCGCGCGGCGCTCCCCCTCCGCGACACGGCCACACTGTTGTCGCAGAATTCCCCCGGTCTTGGCACAACCGCCGGATTACCGCCGTCCGACGGCCATCCGCGTCATACGCTCCCTGCCAGGTCACCCACGCGCCCGTGGAACGACCCGAACGACGAACGACGCACACGTGAGGCGGTCCGAACAGACATGGTCAGCACCGACTACGAGCGCAGGATCGCAGCCCGGTTCGCCACCTTCGACCAGGACGGCAACGGCTGGATCGACCGCGAGGACTTCAACGCGGCGGCCAAGGCACTCCTCGCCGAGTTCGCCGTCACCGCACGCTCCGACAAGGGGCAGGCCCTGTACGCCGGCGCGGAGGCCTTCTGGCAGGGCATGGCCGGCATCGCCGACCGGGACGGCGACCAGCGCATCACCCGCGAGGAGTTCGTCACCGGCGCGGTCAAGCGCCTGCGCGACAACCCCGAACGCTTCGCCGAGATCGCCCGGCCCTTCCTGCACGCGGCGCTGGCCGTCGCGGACGGCGACGGGGACGGCCTGGCCACGGTCGCCGACACCGTACGCGTGCTGCGGGTGTTCCACGTGCCCGAGGAGCTCGCCGGGGCGACGGCCGCCGCGCTGGACACCGACGGCGACGGCAAGGTGGGCGAGCCGGACATCGTCCCGGCGATCGCGCGCTACTTCACCGTCCCGGAATAGGCACCGGAGCGGACCGGGAAATGGGGTTGAGGGGAAGACGATCAAGCCGGTAGGTTCCTGTTCACCGTGACACCGGCCGAGGAGGTGAGACCCATGAACGCTGTATCGACGTGGGTGCTCCCCCTTCCCGTCACGGCCGGCGACTGACGCAGGTGTCGCCGGGAGCGCCTCGACCACCAGGCACTCCCGAAAGGCACCACCCATGCACTCACTTCGGTTCACCGCACAGTCCTCGTCGAACGGCATGGTGGAGCGCGACTTCACCGTGGGCGAGGTCCCCGGCGTCCTGTGGTCGCCGGCCTCCGGCGCCGGCCGCGCTCCCCTGGTCCTGATGGGGCACGGCGGCGGCAACCACAAGAAGCATCCGGCGATGGCCGGCCGTGCCAGGCTCCTTGTGACCCGGTGCGGCTTCCACGTCGCGGTCGTCGACGCCCCCGGTCATGGCGACCGGCCGCGCACGGCGCACGACGAGCAGGAGATCGCCGCCCTGTTCGCGGCGAGGGCGGCGGGCGAGCCGGAGGGCCCGATCGTCGTCCGCTACAACGCCCACCTGGCCCAGCTCGCCGTGCCCGAGTACCACGCGAACCTGGACGCCCTCCAGGAGCTCCCCGAGATCGGCACCGACGGGCCGGTCGGCTACTGGGGCATCAACATGGGTACGGCGATCGGCGTGCCGTTCGTGGCGGCCGAACCCAGGATCACCGCCGCGGTCTTCGGCCAGCACTGGCCCCACGTCCTGGCCGAGCAGGCGAGGCGGATCACCGTCCCGATCGAGTTCGACCTGCAGTGGGACGACGAGCACATCTCGCGCGAGGAGGGTCTCGCACTCTTCGACGCCTTCGCTTCGAAGGAGAAGTCCCTGCACGTGAACGCGGGCAACCACAAGGAACTGCCCCGGTTCGAGGCCGACAGCGCGGTCCGCTTCTTCGCCCGGCACCTCGTCCCGGCTCTCACCCCGACCGCCTGACACGAGCGACGGCGCCCGGCACCCGGCGTACGGGCCGGGCGCCGAGGCCGCGCACGGTCCGCCGGCATCTCGCGGAGCTGGTCAAAGGCGGGCCAGAGCGGCGATGACGCGTCGGCAGGGACGGTTCACTCGCCCGCGGTGCCCTCGGCCTCCCAGCGGAGCAGGTCGCCCGGCTGGCACTCGAGCACCTCGCACAGGGCGGCGAGGGTCGCGAAGCGCACCGCCTTGGCGCGGCCGTTCTTGAGTACCGCCAGGTTGGCGGGCGTGATCCCCACGCGCTCCGCCAGCTCACCCACGGACATCTTCCGCCTGGCCAGCATCACGTCGATGTCGACGGCGATCGGCATCAGATCACCTCGTCCAACTCGGCCCGCAGCTGGGCCGCTTCGACGTCGCGGGCGACGGCCTGGGCGAGCAGCATCCGCAGCACGAGCACGATGAGCGCGACCCCCAGGATGGCCACGCCGACCCCGCCCATGATGAGGGTGACGCCCGGGTCGTCCCGCTGGCCCGGCGCATTGACGGCCGTGACCGCGAACCACAGCAGGGCGGCCGCGACGATCGCGCCGATCACGATGTCCACGTACCGGAAGGCGGCGTGGGAGAACACGGTTCCGCGTCGCACCATCGACACCAGCCGCCCTACGCAGACCACGGCGACCTGGACCGACACCATGCCCAGGACCGTGATCACGCGCAGCGCGGTCAGCGGGAGCGAGCCGTCCTCCGGATCGCCCCCGGTGACCAAGGCCCACACCATCCCGGCCTGTACGAACACGGTGCCAGCGAGCACCACCACGAGCACGGCGCGCAGCGCACCCACCGTCAGCTTTCCCATGGCCCACCTTCCCATCGACTTACGATGGGAATCTATCGAATATCGATAGGCTCAGCAAGTGTCAGGCCGCGGCGCAGCGGTCAACGGCCGTGTTCGCCGGAAGGCCTCGAAAACCGCTCCCGCAGCTTGTACTTCAGTACCTTGCGCAGGGTGTCGTTCCGCGGCAGCGCCTGTACCACCTCCAGCCGCTCCGGCAGCTTGTGGACGGACAGGCCCGAGGAGCGCAGGTAGGAGACGAGCTCCGGGAGGGTCAACCCGGCCGTTCCGGGCGGCTGTTCGACGACCGCGCAGACCAGCTCCCCCCGTTCCGCGTCCGGCAGGCCGATCACCGCGACGTCGCCGACCGACGGGTGGGCGGCGAGGAGGTCCTCGATCTCGCGGGCGGAGATGTTCTCGCCCTTGCGGATGATCACGTCCTTCAGGCGGCCGGTGAGCACCAGGTGGCCGGAGTCCGTCACATGGCCCAGGTCCCCGGTGCGCAGGAAGCCGTCGGGGTCGAAGGCGGCGGCCGTCTGGGCGGGGTCCAGATAGCCCTGGCAGACGGCCTCGCCACGGAGTCGTATCTCGCCGTCCACGACCCGGATCTCCATGCCGGCCGGTGGGCGGCCCTCGGTCGTGGCCAGGTTCTCGGGGGTGTCCCGGGGGTCGCCCATGGTGATCATCGGGACCTCGGTCATGCCGTAGCCGTGGGCGAGCTGGACGCCCATCTCGCGGACCACGCTGTGGTGGAGCTCGGGAGGCCTGGGCGCGCCGCCGCCCGCGAGCAGGCGCAGGCTCGGGATCAGCTTCTCGTGCGGCCGCTTGCGCTGCTCGGCGAGGAACAGGGAGTAGAAGGCCGTGGAGCCGCCGGCCACCGTCACCCGGTGCCGCCGGTACTCGGTCAGCGCGTCCGGCAGCGCGAAGTGCTCGAACATCACCGCCGGGAAGCCGTAGAGCAGGAGCATCACCAGGTAGTCCGGGCCGCCTATGTGGGCGTACGGGAAGGCGATCGAGCCGACGTCGTCCGGGGTGAGGCGCAGGGCGTGGGCGAGGCAGGAGCCGCCGGCGATCAGCGAGCGGTCGGTGTGCAGCACGCCCTTGGGGTCGGAGGTGGTGCCGGAGGTCCAGTAGATCCAGCGGACCGAGGTGCCCTCGGCGGGCGGGGCGGGCAGCGTCGACGGGTCGCCGTCGGGAAGGTCGTCGTACGCCTCGAAGATCCCCTTGGCGCCGAGCCGCCGCGCCATCTCCGTGTGGTCGTGACCCCGCCACACGCCCGGGACGGCGAAGAACTCCGCCCTCGACTCGCGGAGCGCGAAGCCGACCTCCCGGTCCCGGTAGAAGGGGATCACCGGGGACTGTACGGCGCCCAGGCGGGCCAGGGCGAAGGACAGCAGGGCGGTCTCGATCCGGGTGGGCAGCTGCCAGGCGACCACCGTGCCGGGGCGCACTCCCATGCCGTACAGGCCGGCCGCCACCCGCTCGGCACGCCCGCGCAGCTCGCCGAAGGTGAGGGTGCGGTCCCGCTGGAGCAGCACCGGGCGGTCGGGGGTGAGGTCGGCGCGGAGCGTCACCAGCTCCCACAGCGTGCGGGCGGAGCTCAGGGCGTGCGGTGTCTCGTTCACGTGTGCCCCCTGACCGACTTGGCTGACGAACCGTCAGCTGTCATGCTATCTGACGGACCATCAGATAAGTACCGTCCGGACGAACCGTCCCGGTGGAGCGGAACGCGGAGGGGAAACCATGACCGAACTGCCCCGCATCATCAGCGTCGACGACCATGTGATCGAGCCCGCCCACCTCTTCGAGACCTGGCTGCCGGCCCGGTACCGGGACCGCGGCCCCAAGCCGCTGACCGCCGGGATCGGGGAACTGGCCTACGTCGGCGGCAAGTACCGGATCACCATGGACCCGGCCGGCCAGCAGACCGACTGGTGGATCTACGAGGACCTGAAGTTCCCGTACAAGCGCAACATCGCCGCCGTCGGCTTCGACCGGGACGAGATGACGCTGGAGGGGATCACGAGAGAGCAGATGCGCCCGGGGTGCTGGGACCCCGCGGAGCGCCTGAAGGACATGGACCTCAACCACGTCGAGGCCAGCCTCTGCTTCCCGACCTTCCCCCGCTTCTGCGGGCAGACCTTCGCCGAGGCGCACGACAAGGAGGTCGCCCTCGCCTGTGTGCGCGCCTACAACGACTGGATGGTGGAGGAGTGGTGCGGGGACAGCGGCGGCCGGCTGATCCCGCTGTGCCTGATCCCGCTGTGGGACGTCGGACTGGCGGTCGCGGAGATCCGCCGGAACGCGGCGCGCGGGGTCCGCGCGGTGACCTTCTCCGAGATCCCCACCCACCTCGGGCTGCCGTCCATCCACTCCGGCTACTGGGACCCGTTCTTCGCCGTCTGCCAGGAGACCGGCACGGTCGTCAACATGCACATCGGCAGCAGCTCGCAGATGCCGGCCGCCTCGCCCGACGCCCCGCCCGCCGTCCAGGCCTCGCTGAGCTTCAACAACGCGATGGCCTCGATGATGGACTACCTCTTCAGCGGGGTCCTGGTGAAGTTCCCGCAGCTCAAACTCGCCTATTCGGAGGGGCAGATGGGCTGGATCCCGTACGCCCTGGAGCGCGCCGACGACGTGTGGGAGGAGCACCGCGCCTGGGGCGGGGTCAGGGACCTGATCCCCGAGCCGCCGTCGACGTACTACTACCGGCAGATCTTCTGCTGCTTCTTCCGCGACAGGCACGGCGTCGCCTCGCTGGACGTGGTCGGCCGGGACAACGCCACCTTCGAGACCGACTACCCGCACGTCGACTCGACCTTCCCGCACACCAAGGAGGTCGCCCTCGACCATGTCAAGGGCCTGGACGACGAGACGGTCTACAAGCTGATGCGCGGCAACGCCATCCGCATGCTCGGCCTGGACCTCGACCGGCAGACCTCGTGATGGACCTCTCGTACACGCCCGAAGAGGAGGAGTACCGGGCGCGGCTGCGGGAGTGGCTCGGCAAGGTGCTGCCCACCCTCCCACCGAAGCCGTCCCCGGACGACTGGCCCGCTCGCCGGGCCTACGACCTGGGCTGGCAGCGGATGCTGTACGACGCCGGGTACGCCGACGTCCACTGGGACGCCCCGCCGACCACCCGGCTGATCTTCCTGGAGGAGACGGAGAAGGCGGGCGCGCCCTATGTGGGAGCGGGTTTCGTCGGGCTGCTGCACGCCGGACCGACCATCGCCGCCGAGGGCAGTCCCCGGCAGCGGGCGCGCTGGCTGCCGCCGATCCTGCGCGGCGAGGAGGTGTGGTGCCAGGGGTTCAGCGAACCGGGCGCGGGCTCGGACCTGGCGTCACTGCGCACGCGCGCGTGGCGCGACGGCGACGACTACGTGGTCACCGGGTCCAAGATCTGGACCTCCCACGCCGAGGTCGCCGACTGGTGCGAACTGCTGGTCCGCACCGACCCCGACGCGCCGAAGCACCGGGGCATCACCTGGCTCGCCATGCCCATGTCCGCCGCCGGCATCACCGTACGGCCCCTGCGCACGCTCGCCGGTTCGGCCGAGTTCGCCGAGGTCTTCCTCGACGAGGTACGGGTGCCGGTGGCCAACCGGATCGGGGCGGAGAACGACGGCTGGCGGGTGACCATGGTGACCCTGTCCTTCGAGCGCGGCACGGCGTTCGTCGGCGAGGTGGTGGCCTGCCGCCGCGTCCTGGCCGAGCTGGCGGCCGAGGCCCGCCGCGGCGGCCGCTGGGACGATCCCGTCCTGCGGCGCCGGCTCGGCCGCCTGGACGCCGAGTTCCGGGCGCTGTGGCGGCTGACCCAGTGGAACGTGAGCGAGGCGGAGGCGAGCGGCGGGGTGCCCGGCGTCGGCGGCTCGGTCTTCAAGCTCCGCTACTCGCACGCCCGCCAGGAGCTGTACGACACGGCGGCCGACGTACTGGGCCCGGGCGCCCTCGACCTGACCCACCCCTGGGTCCTCGACCGCCTGTCCTCCCTGTCGTACACCATCGCGGCCGGCACCTCGCAGATCCAGCGCACCATCGTGGCCGAGCGGATCCTGGGCCTGCCGAAGGGGAGATGAGGGTGCGTTTCCAACTCACCGACGATCAGCGCGCGTTGCAGGCGGGCGTACGGGAGCTGCTGGACCGGCGGTTCGGGCCGGAGGCGTTGCGGGCGGCCGTCGGCGCGCCGGGGCGGCTCGACCGGGAGCTGTGGCGGGCGCTCGGTGACGCCGGGTTCTTCGCCCTGCGCCTGCCGGAGGCGGACGGCGGGGTCGGGCTGGGGCTGCCGGAGGCGGTGCTCGCCTTCGAGGAGGCGGGGCGCGCCCTGCTGCCCGGACCGCTCGTGGCGACCCACCTCGCGGCGGGAACCGTGCCGGGGGCGGCCACCGGGGAGACGGTCGTGACGGCGGTCGACGGGGAACTGGTGGAGTGGCTGGAGGCGGCGGACGTGGTGCGGGGTGAGGTGCCGGCGGCCGAGCCCCTGCGGTCGGTCGATCCACTGACCCCGCTGCACCGGGTCTCCCCGGTCGCGGGCGCGCGCACGGCCGACTCCACGGCCGACTCCACGGCCGACCCCACGGCTGTCCTCCTCACCGCCGCCGAGCAGCTCGGCACGGCAGGGCGCGTGCGGGAGATGGCGGTGCAACACGCCCGGACCCGGGAGCAGTTCGGGCAGCCGATCGGTGCCTTCCAGGCGGTCAAGCACCTGTGCGCGGATCTGCTGGTGCGCACCGAGACCGCGCGCGTCGCCGTCTACGCCGCCGCCGTCACCGGTGACCGGGCCGACATCGCCGCCGCCCGGCTGCTCGCCGACGAGGCCGCCGTACGCGGGGCCAGGGACTGCCTGCAGGTGCACGGCGGCATGGGGTTCACCTGGGAGGCGGAGGTGCACCTGTATCTGAAGCGGGCCTGGGTGCGGGCCCAGCGTGCCGGCGGAGGCACGGAGAGTGAGGAACTGCTCGCGGCCCGGCTGGCGGTCTGAGAAGGCGCACGCGGCCTGGGCAGCGCGAGCGGGAAAGCGTTGGCCCAGGATGTCGCGGATTGTGGCACGCCGGTATCACTGAGCGTCGATACCTGGTTGTGTCCTTCAAGGGGCTCGTCACGGCCCGGAGTCGGCCGTCCCCTCCGGTACCTTGTGTGGGATGCGAGTGGCTGCGAGCACGAGCCGGTCCTGCGGTGCCCCTGGGGCGGCACCGGGTCGCGCGGTGCGCGGCGCTGCTCGCGTGGCGACAACGGCCTCGGCCTACGCCTGTTCGACTCCCCGGCACGAGCGTCGCACAGTATGCCGTACGCGTACTCCTTCCCGCTGGAATATGCCCGAAGCGCTTGTTGGGGTGACTGTACGTCAACCATGCTGGTTCTCAAGGGAGTCACGTTCCGTGACCCTTGCTCGGGCCGTTGTTCTGGCCATGCAGAAAATGGCTACGATCGTGGCCCTCGTGATCGTCGTCGCGGCCGTGGTGGCCGTGACGCCCGGGTGGCGTGGGGTCATGTGTCCGCCGGTTCGGATGGTGTGAGCGGTGCAGGTGCTTCAAGTGCAGCTGGAGATCCGGCCCGACCCCACGGAGGTGGGCCGGGCGAGGAGGTGGGCCCGCTCGCGGCTCGCCGGGCTCGGGATAGCGGCCGACGAGCCGCTGGCCGAGACCCTGATCCTGCTCGTCTCCGAGCTGGTGACCAACGCGGTCGTGCACACCGGCCACGCGGCGGTGCTCCGGCTCTCCCTGCCGGGCGCGGCGGCCGACCTGCCGGGTACGGAGGCCGACCTGCCGGGTGCGGCGGCGGACCTCCCGGGTGCGGCGGCCGAGCTGCCGGACACGCCGTGCGCGGCGGCCGAGCCGGCCGGGACCGCCGAGGAGCCACCGGCATCCGCGGCCGCCACCGTGCGCGTCGAGGTGGCCGACAGCAGCTCCCGCGCCCCCGTGCCGCGTTGCGCCGGGGGTGACGCCACCGGCGGCCGTGGTCTGGCCCTGGTGGACTGCCTGGCCGATCGCTGGGGCTGGCGCCCGGAAGGCGCCGGCAAGAGCATCTGGTGCGAACTGGACCGCTGTTCACAGCCCAGGGAGAGCGCAGGGATGGCGTACGGGGGCGGGCTGTCCGCGTACGAGGGCCTCGCCTTCGAGGCGGTGTAGCGCCCGGCGCGGCGGTGCGCCGGGGGTGCATCCGTGCGCGGGTGCCGCGAACGGGGCGTACGTAACAAATCCCCGTACTGGCGTTGACGACCCGTGACCGTCTGAACACGCTTGTGGGCGACGATTCGCCGCGAGGGGACGACGAGGGCATGGATGACGGCGGCCCTCGTCGAGTGTGGGTCGCATCCGGTGGGCGGCGCGTGCGCGCAGACGGTGGGGGAGACGCGCCGCCCGGCCGGTCCACGGCCGGGCCCTAGAGAACGGCCACGGGTGCCACGGGTGTCCCCGTCGCGCCGACGAACGGCTCGGGCATCGCCGACAGCAGGAACGCGTACCGCCCCTCTTCTCCACAGGCTGTGGACAACTCTTCGAGATTCCAGTTCTGGCCCTGGAGCATGCCCATCTCCACGAGATCCAGGGCGTGTACGGGCAGCCACAGATTCTCCGACTCGGGCGGAAATATCTCAAAAGTGAGCGTGTCGTTCGCGACCGCCGCCACATCGCGCGCGTGGAACCACTCCGGCGTACGCAGGGACAGCCCCGGCGACGGATAGCCGTACCCGTGCCTGTCCC
Organism: Streptomyces incarnatus; assembly: GCF_001027185.1. Taxonomy (NCBI): domain Bacteria; kingdom Bacillati; phylum Actinomycetota; class Actinomycetes; order Kitasatosporales; family Streptomycetaceae; genus Streptomyces; species Streptomyces incarnatus. The sequence goes on from NZ_CP011497.1 coordinate 4,812,537, forward strand.
CGGCCAGGTACACCCGCACCTGCCCGGTGCGGACCAGCACGATGTCACCGGCCCGGACCCGGACGCCGCCGAACTCCTCGGCCCGTTCCAGGTCCTCCGGCGTCACCGCGTGGTCCCCCGCCAACCGGTCCACGCCACGCGCGCGTGCCACGTCCAGCAGCACCCCGCGCGAGACGATGTGCCGCGCCTTGTCGATCCCCGCGAACCCGGCACCGCCGTGCGCGGTGACCGTGTGCGCCGGGCGGCCGTTGTAGAGCTTCCCGGAGTGCGAGACATGGGTCAGCGCGTCCCAGTGGGTGCCCGCCTGCAGGCCCATGGTCACCGCGTCGTCGCTGCACGCCACCGTGCCCGGCCCGAAGAGCTCCTGGTTGATCTGGACCATGACGTGCAGCGGGTTGACCCGCCCCGGGATCACGCCCGTCTGCACCCCGTCCTGCTGAAGGGGCAGCGCGAGGGGGACACGGCGGCCGGTGCGGACGCAGCCGGCGGCCTCGCGGACGACCTCGTCGGTGATCAGGTTGAGGGTGCCGATCTCGTCGTCCGCGCCCCAGCGCCCCCAGTTGTTCACCCGCTTGGCGATCTCGTGGAACTCCTCCGGCAGTGCCATCCGGTGCCTCCCCGGGGCTTGTGTCCGTGCGTCCGGCGCGCCATAGAATCTAACGGACCGTCAGAAACCGCGGGAAGGGGCCGGGCGTGGGGAACTTCTTGGCAGGAAAGGTCGTCGCCGTGACGGGCGCCGGGCGGGGCATCGGCCGGGCGGTCGCGCGGGCGGCTGCCGCCGAGGGGGCGAAGGTCGTCGTCAACGACTACGGCGTCTCCATGGACGGCACCGCGCCGACGAGCGAGGTCGCCGAGGCCGTCGTCAAGGAGATCGAGGCGGCGGGCGGCGAGGCGGTCGCGGTCGCCGACGACATCTCCACGATGGCGGGCGGGCAGCGGGTGGTCGACGCGGCGCTGGCCTCGTACGGCCGTCTCGACGGGGTCGTGTGCGTGGCCGGGATCCTGCGCGAGCGGATGCTGTTCAACATGACCGAGGAGGAGTGGGACCCCGTGCTCGCCACCCACCTCAAGGGCACGTTCACCGTGTTCCGCGCGGCGTCCGCGGTGATGCGGAAGCAGCGCTCCGGCACGCTGATCGGCTTCACCAGCGGCAACCACCAGGGCTCCGTGTCCCAGGCCAACTACAGCGCGGCGAAGGGCGGGATCATCTCGCTGGTGCGCAGCGCGGCGCTCGGCCTGCACAAGTACGGGGTGACCGCGAACGCGGTGGCGCCGGTGGCCCGTACCCGGATGTCGGCGAACGTTCCCATGGAGCTGACGGAGATCGGCGAGCCGGAGGACGTGGCCGCGCTGGTGGTGTACCTGCTGTCCGACGGGGCCGCTGCGCTGGGCGTCACCGGGCAGGTGTACACCGTGGCGGGGCCGAAGATCGCGGTGTGGGCCCAGCCGCGTGAACTCCGGTCGGTTTATGGGGAGGGGGCGTGGACGCCGGAGCGGATTGCTGAGGTTCTGCCGGGGACGGTGGGGGTGGATCCGATGCCGATGCTTGTGCAGTTGGCGGCGATGGAAGAGGCGGCGCGGAGTGGTTCTCGGCCGAACGCCCAGTAGCTCGGGGCGCGTTGTGTTTCTGGCGGCTGCGGGTTGTGTGTGGCTGGTCGCGCAGTTCCCCGCGCCCCTTACGGGGCGCTCAAGCTGAGGGAGCTTCATGGATTTCGGGTTCAGTCACGAGGACGAAGAGTTTCGCGCCGAGGCCCGTGCTTGGCTGACTGCCAACGCCACCCCCTCGACAGACCGCCGCACCTGGGAACGCACCCTCGGTGCCGCCGGCTGGATCGGGCTCGGGTGGCCGGAGGCGGGTTACGGGAACCGTACGGCCACGCTCACACAGCAGGTCGCCTGGGCCGAGGAGTACGCCCGGTCGGCCGCGCCCCCGCGCTCCGGGCACATCGGGGAGAACCTGCTCGCGCCCACGATCCTCGCCCACGGCAGCGAGGAGCAGAAGTCTCGCTTCCTGCCGCCGATCGCGGCCGGTGAGGAGCTGTGGTGCCAGGGGTACAGCGAGCCCGGCGCGGGGTCGGACCTGGCCGGAGTGCGGACGGCGGCGGTGCGGGAGGGGGACCGTTACCGGATCAGCGGGCAGAAGATCTGGACCTCGCTCGCCCATGAGGCCGACTGGTGCTTCGTGCTGGCCCGTACCGACCCGGAGTCCAGGCGCCACCACGGGCTCAGCTTTCTGCTCGTCCCCATGGACCAGCCCGGCGTCGAGGTCCGCCCCATCCGGCAGATGACCGGGACCAGCGAGTTCAACGAGGTCTTCTTCGACGGGGCGCACGCGCGCGTGGAGCACGTCGTGGGCGGGGAGGGGCGGGGCTGGGCCGTGGCGATGAGCCTGCTCGGGTTCGAGCGCGGGGTGTCCACCCTTGCCCAACAGATCGGTTTCGCCGAGGAGTTGGCGCAGGTCGTACGGACCGCCGTGGAGACGGGAGCGGCGGCTGACCCCGTCGTACGGGCGCGGCTCGTGCGGCAGTGGGCCGAGCTGCGGACCATGCGCCGGCACGCCCTGCGCACCCTCGGCGGCTCGGCCGGCCCCGGCGCGCCCAGCGTGGCCAAGCTGCTGTGGGCCGGCTGGCACCAGCGGCTCGGCGAGCTGGCGATGCAGGTCAGGGGGGTGGCGGCCGGCGTCGGACCGGTGGACTGGTCGGCCACGGCGCCGTACGAACTCGGCGCCGATCAGCACCTGTTCCTCTTCTCCCGGGCCGACACCATCTACGGCGGCTCGGACCAGGTCCAGCGCACGATCATCGCCGAGCGCGTGCTCGGTCTGCCCAGAGAGCCCAAGGGGGCCGTGTGATGCGTGGAGTGGTGTTCGACGGCACACAGGTGCAGGTGGTCGACGACCTCGCGGTGCGGGAGCCGGGGGCCGGGGAGGTGCTGGTGGCGATCGCGGCGGCCGGGCTGTGCCACAGCGATCTGTCCGTGGTGGACGGCACCATTCCCTTCCCCGTGCCGGTGGTACTGGGCCATGAGGGGGCCGGGGTGGTGGAGGCGGTCGGTGTGGGCGTCACCCATGTGGTCCCCGGCGACCATGTGGCGCTGTCCACGCTCCCCAATTGCGGTACGTGCGCGGAGTGCGACCGGGGCCGGCCGACGATGTGCCGGCAGGCCATCGGGCGCCCGGGGAAGCCGTTCACACGGGGGGCGGGGCCGGTGCACCAGTTCGCCGCCAACTCGGCCTTCGCCGAGCGCACCGTCGTCAAGGCCGTACAGGCGGTGCGGATCCCCGAGGACATCCCGCTGGAGTCCGCCGCGCTGATCGGATGCGGGGTGCTCACGGGGGTCGGCGCCGTGCTGAACCGGGCCCGGGTGGACCGGGGGGACAGCGTCGTCGTCATCGGCACCGGCGGGATCGGGCTGAACGTGCTGCAGGGCGCGCGGCTCGCGGGGGCGCTGAGGATCGTCGCCGTGGACGCCAACCCGGACAAGGAGGAGGTGGCCCGGCAGTTCGGCGCGACCGACTTCCTGACCTCCACCGACGGCGTGCGGGACATCCTGCCCACGGGCGCCGACCACGCCTTCGAGTGCGTCGGCCGGGTGGAGCTGATCCGGCAGGCGATCGACCTGCTCGACCGGCACGGCCAGGCCGTCCTCCTCGGCGTGCCGCCCGCCACCGCCGAGGCCTCCTTCCTGGTCTCCTCCCTCTACCTGGACAAGTCCGTCCTGGGCTGCCGCTACGGCTCCTCCCGCCCCCAGCGGGACATCGCCCTGTACGCCGACCTGTACCGCCAGGGCCGCCTGCTGCTCGACGAGTTGGTGACGGCGGTCTACCCGGTGGAGGACTTCGCCAAGGCCCGCGCGGACGCGGAGGCGGGGCGGGTGGCCCGGGCGGTGCTCACGTTCTGACGCCCGCCCGGAAGGTGCGGCGGTAGGCGGTCGGCGTCACCCCGAGCGCCTGCTGGAGGTGCTGGCGCATCGACTGGGCGGTGCCGAAGCCCGCCTCGTGGGCCACCTGGTCGATGGACAGGTCGGTGGTCTCCAGCAGGTGGCGGGCGCGTTCGACGCGCTGCTGGGTGAGCCACTGGCCGGGGCTGATCCCGACCTCCTCGCGGAAGCGGCGGGTGAAGGTGCGCACCGACATGGCCTCCCGCTCGGCCATGTCCCGCAGCTGGATCGGCTCGTGGAGGCGGCCGAGCGCCCAGGCGCGGGCGGCTCTCGTCGTGGCCAGCTGGGGGTCCGGGACCGGGCGGTGGATGTACTGGGCCTGGCCGCCGTCCCGGTGCGGCGGTACGACCGTGAGCCGGGCGACCTCGTTGGCGACCGCCGTGCCGAAGTCGCGGCGCACCATGTGCAGGCACAGGTCGATCCCGGCGGCCACCCCCGCCGAGGTGAGCACGTCGCCGTCGTCGATGAACAGCACGTCCGCGTCCACCCTGATCCTCGGGAACATCCGCTGGAAGCGCTCGGCGTCCCGCCAGTGCGTGGTCGCCGGGCGGCCGTCGAGATGTCCGGCGGCGGCGAGGACGTAGACGCCGGTGCAGATGGAGGCGAGCCGGGTGCCGGGGCGGATCCGGGCGAGGGCGGCCGACAGCTCGTCGGTGAGCCGGCCCTCCTCGAAGACCGGGCCGAGTTCGTACGACGCCGGGACGATCACCGTGTCCGCGTCGGCGAGGGCCTCCGGGCCGTGGGCGACGTGGACGGCGAAGTCGGCGTCGGTCTGCACCGGGCCGGGCGGCCGTACCGAGCAGGTCACCACCTCGTACAGGTGACGTCCGTGCTCGTCCCTGGGGCGGCCGAAGATGCGGTGCGGGATGCCCAGCTCGAAGGGGAGCAGCCCGTCGAGGGCGAGCACGACGACCCGGTGCGGACGGAATCCGTCAGTGACAGCGGCCATGGCCTGATCCTAGCGAATGCTGGCCCTCGGGCCACTCGATGTGCGCTCATGGAAACAGCACGCTGGACGACGTGACTCAGACAAGCCCAGCCGCAGCCCCCGTCCAGGCCGCCCCGCCCGCCCGGCGCCGCCGTGTGCACCGGGCGTGGTTCGTCGCCGCCGTCACCTTCGTCACGATCATCGGCGCGGCCGCCTTCCGCTCCCTGCCCGGCCTGCTCATCGACCCGCTGCACCAGGAGTTCGGCTGGTCGCGCGGCACGATCGGCGCGGCCGTCTCCATCAACCTCGCCCTGTACGGCCTCACCGCCCCCTTCGCCGCCGCGCTGATGGACCGCTTCGGCATCCGCCGGGTGGTCGCCGGCGCGCTGACCGTGATCGCGGCCGGCTCGGGCCTGACCGTGTGGATGACGGCGGCCTGGCAGCTGTGGCTGTGCTGGGGCCTGCTGGTCGGCCTGGGCTCCGGATCGATGGCCCTGGCCTTCGCCGCGACGGTCACCAACCGGTGGTTCACCGAGCGGCGCGGACTGGTCAGCGGCATCCTCACCGCCGCGTCCGCCTCCGGCCAGCTGATCTTCCTGCCGGTGCTGTCCTGGCTGACCGAACACCACGGCTGGCGCCCGGCCGCCGTCACGGTCGCCCTGGCGGCGCTCGCCGTCGTCCCCTTCGTCTGGATCCTGCTGCGCGACCACCCGGCCGACGTCGGCCAGAAGCCGTACGGAGCCACGGAGTTCGTGCCCAAGCCGCCGCCGGTGACCGGTGCCGCCCGCCGCACGCTGAAGGTGCTCTCGACCTCCGTCCGCACCGGCACCTTCTGGCTGCTCGCCGGCACCTTCGCGATCTGCGGTGCCTCCACCAACGGCCTGATCCAGACCCACTTCGTGCCCGCCGAGCACGACCACGGCATGCCGGTCACCACGGCGGCCTCGCTGCTCGCGGTCATCGGCGTGTTCGACGTGGCCGGCACGATCGCCTCCGGCTGGTTCACCGACCGCTTCGAACCGCGCCGCCTGCTCGCGGTGTACTACGCCCTGCGCGGCATCTCCCTGGTCTTCCTCCCGATGCTGCTGGGCCCCGCGGTCCACCCCCCGATGCTGTTCTTCATCGTCTTCTACGGCCTGGACTGGGTGGCCACCGTGCCGCCGACCCTCGCCCTGTGCCGCGAGAACTACGGCGAGGACAGCGCCATCGTCTTCGGCTGGGTGCTCGCCTCCCACCAGGTCGGCGCGGCCCTCGTCGCCTACCTCGGCGGCCTCGCCCGTGACGTCTTCGGCTCCTACGACCTCGTCTGGTACGCCTCCGGCACGCTGTGCGCGGCGGCGGCCCTGATGGCCCTGGTGATCCGCCGGACCCCGACGGCGGCACTGCCCGCCGTGTCCTGAACCCGCCCCGTGCCCGTGCGCGCGGTCCTGAACCCCTAGGGGCCGATCCGGGCGAACCGACCCCGGTGGAACAGCAGCGGTTCGTCCCGCCCCTCCGTGCCGAGGGCGTCCACGCGGCCCACGACGATCAGGTGGTCGCCCCCGGGGTGCACGGCGTGGACGGTGCAGTCGATCCAGGCGGCGGCGCCGGTCAGGCGCGGGGAGCCGGAGGCGGGTGCCGGGTCGTACGCCACCCCGGCGAACTTGTCCGCGCCGCTCACCGCGAAGGCCCGGCACAGTTCGTCCTGGCCGGCGCCGAGCACGTTGACGCAGAAGACGCCCGCGCGGGCGATCCGGGGCCAGGTGGCCGACGTACGGCCCACCATGAAGCAGACGAGGGGTGGTTCGAGGGAGAGGGAGGCGAAGGACTGGCAGGCGAAACCGGCGGGGTCCCGCTCCCCGTCGGCGGCCGGTGCCGTGATCACCGTCACGCCGCTCGCGAAGCTTCCCAGCACCCGCCGGAACTCGGCCGGGTCCACCGGAGCCCGCTCGTCCTCCCGCACGCACCGCAACTCCGGCCGTGGCAACGGCTCCACGGGCCCGCGCCCCAGATACCGGACGGCGGCGGCCGCCGCCCCTGCGTGTCCCATCACGCCATCCATTGAAGCTGACGGCACGTCAGATGGGAAGCCCGGCGGAGCGCCCCGTACAGGCACTTCATAGGCTGCGGCCATGGGGTGGGACAAAGCGCGCGAGCGGGTCCGGGACATCCTGGGCGACCTGGCGGCCGCGATCCCGGTGAACGCGGCACAGCTGCCGGCGGCCGGGTTGCTGTGGTGGATCTGGACCGCGAGCCGGGACCAGTACGGCACCGGCCACGGCGGCGCCTTCGGGATCTTCTGCCTGCTCCTCTTCGCGCCGCTGCTGCTGCCGCCCCTGGGCCTGCTCGTCACCGCCCTGCTGACGCTGCCGGCGACGCTGCTCACCCGCCCGGCGCTGCGCCGGTTCGGCGGCCCGGAGTGGTCCTGGCGCGTGCTGGGGGCGGCGGCCACGGGCGTCGGCTGGGCCGCGCCGGCCAGGGCCCTCGCGCCGTGGCCGTTCGTCACCACGGCGTCGGTCCTCACCCTCCTCGGCCTGCTGCCCGCGCTCGGCATCGCCTACGTCCGCACGCGTCCCTGGTCGCGGTGGGGCCTGTGGTGGCGCTCGGCACTCGCCTGTGCCGCCCTGTTCGCGCTGGCCCTCGGCGGCGGACTCGCGGCCTCGGCGACCGCCTGATCCCGCGGTACGAGCCGCCCCGGCCGACCCGCGCCCAGTTCGCCCGGGTCCGGCACCCGGAAGGCCGGGCGGGACCCGCGCCTCTCCGTGAAGCGCGCCGTCAGTAGTCGATGCGGTCGGACTTGGCCAGCCACGCGTCGAACGGTGCCGTGCGGTTCGGCAGGTCCAGGTGCTCGACGGACATCGGCCACATCGACTCGGGCTTCTTCTCGAGCAGGTCGTAGAACTTGCGGTCGTCGAAACCGGCCACCGCGGCGTCGTGCCGGTCGGCGGAGTAGACGAGCCGGTCGACGCGCGCCCACAGCGCGGTGGCGAGGCACATCGGGCACGGCTCGCACGACGTGATCAGGACACAGCCCTCCAGGGAGAAGGTGTCCAGTGCCCTGCAGGCGGCGCGTATCGCACTCACCTCGGCGTGCGCCGAGGGGTCCAGGGTCGCGGTGACCTGGTTGTTCCCGAGCGCGACGACCTCGCCGTCCTTGGCGATGAGCGCGCCGAAGGGGCCGCCGCCGTTCGTCACGCTGTCGGTGGCCAGGCTGATCGCCTTCGCCATCCAGACGCGCTCGGCCTCCTGGGCGCTCGTCTCCTGGGTGTGCAGGGTCATGAGTGGGTCACTCCATAGGGTATTGAGCGGCCCGGGAGGGCCGGAGGGGGCTGTGAAACTCGCCTTGACCAGGTGCAACTTGCACGATGAGTACACAGCCGGCCGAGTGGAATCGGCCAGGAAAGGAAGACATGAAAGCCGCCGCCGGCCGGGACCGGCTCTTTGTGGATTGCTACAAGAGCCGGTCCGCCCGACGGCGGTGGTGAACTCCTGGGCCCGGGGTCTCAGCGCCCCCGGAATTCCGCCCCCCGGCGCTCCGCGAACGCCCGCAGGCCTTCCTGGGCGTCCTCGGTCGCCATGTTGAGCTCCTGGGCCCAGGCCTCCGCGGCGAAGGCGGTGGCCCGGTCCGACTCCAGCGAGGTGTTCACCAGGTGCTTGGTCAGGGCCAGGGCGCGGGTCGGGGCGGCGGCCAGACGGGTGGCCCACTCGCGGGCCGTCTTCTCCAGCTCGCCGTCCGGGACGGCCCGGTTGATCAGGCCCAGGCGGGCCGCGTCCGCCGCCGGCACCGCGTCACCGAAGAACATCAGCTCCTTCGCCCGGTGCGGTCCCAGCAGACGGGGGAGCAGGTACGCGCCGCCGCCGTCCGGCACCAGACCCCGCCGTACGAACACCTCCACGAAACGGGCCGACTCGGCGGCCAGCACCAGGTCGCAGGCGAACGCCAGGTGCGCGCCGAGCCCCGCCGCCGTGCCGTTCACGGCGGCGATCACCGGCTTCTCGCAGTCCAGAACCGCCGCGATCAGACGCTGGGCGCCCTGGCGCAGCATCCGGGACACATCGCCGGGGAGCCGGGCCACATCGCCGGGGTGCCGGGAGCCGGAGCCAGCACCGGAGCCCGCATCGGAGCCCGCATCGGAGCCCGTATCGGAGCCGGAGCCCGCATCGGAACCCGCGCCCGCGCCCGCGCCCGCGCCGGAGCCGGAGCCAGCACCGGAGCTGGGGCCCGCGCCCGCGCCGGAGCCGACGCCCGAGACCGAGCCTGAACCCGCACCGGAGCCCGCGCCCGCGTCCGTGCCCGTCCCGCCCCGCAGGTCCGCGCCCGCGCAGAAGCCCCGCCCCCGGCCGGTCAGTACCACCGCCCGGACGGCCGGGTCGGCCGACGCCTGGGCGAGCAGGTCGATCAGCCGGTCCCGCAGTGCCGGAGTGAGCGCGTTGAGGGACTCGGGGCGGTTCAGGGTGACGTAGGCGACCTGGCCGCTCCGCTCGGTCTCCAGCTCGCTCACCGGCACACCACCAGCGCGTCCAGCGCCACCGCGCCCTGCCCCTGGGGCAGCACCATCAGCGGGTTGATGTCCAGCTCCGCAACGAACCCGCCCAGTTCGAGCGCCATGCGCTGAACCCGCAGGACCACCTCCACCAGCGCGTCCCGGTCGGCCGGCGGGCGGCCCCGGACGCCGTCCAGCAGGGCCCGGCCGCGCAGCTCGGTGAGCATGGCGCGGGCCTGGTCCTCGCCGAACGGCGGCACCCGGACCGCCGCGTCGTGCAGGACCTCCACCAGCACCCCGCCGAGCCCCACCGTCACCGTCGGCCCGAACAGGTCGTCGTGGCTCATCCCGACGACCATCTCCACGCCCTGCTCGACCATCTGGCACACCAGGATCCCGTCCAGCGCGACCCCCTCGTAGCGGGCGATGTCGGTGAGCTCGCGGTAGGCGTCCCTGACCTGGCTGGCCGACGTCAGACCGATCTTCACCAGGCCCAGTTCGGTCTTGTGGGCGATCTCGGCGCCGGAGGCCTTCATCACTACCGGGTAGCCGACCTGGGCCGCCGCCCGTACGGCCGCCGCCGCGCTGGTCACCAGCTGCTCGCGCGGCACCCGGATGCCGTAGGCGCGCAGCAGCTGCTTGGCCGCGTGCTCGCTCAGCTGCTGACCCGGGCGCATCAGCGCCTCCGCCTTGCGGTACGACGGCGAGGGCGTGCGCGGGGCCTCGTCGAAGGGGGAGCGGTAGTCGCTCACGAAGCGATGGTGGTCCAGCCAGGCGCGGACGGCCCGCAGGCAGTTGCCCAGCGTGCGGAAGGTGGCCACGCGCGAGGAGCCGAGCAGGACCTCGCGGTACGCCGCCTCCGTGCCCACCGGCGAACCCCACACCACGCACACCAGCTTGTCCGTCCGCTCCGCCGCCGCGACCAGGTCCGCCACCAGCTTGTCGCTCAGCGGCGGGAACGGGCCGGTGACCGGGCAGACCAGGACGCCGACCGACGGGTCGGCGAGGATCGCGTCGATGATCTTCCGGCCGCGCGCGTCGCCCACCGGATGCCCGCCGCTGTCCACCGGGTTGGCCACGCTCAGGTACTCCGGTATCCACTGGTGCAGCTCGGCCTGCCTGGCCTCCGCCAGGCGGGGCAGGCGGAGCCCGGCCGCCGTGGCGAGGTCGGCCGCGTGCGCGCCGGTGCCGCCGGAGATCGAGTACACCGCGACCCCGTCCGCCAGCGGCGCCCGCGCCCGCGCCAGCAGGGCCGCGGTGTCCTGGAGTTCGTCGAGCCCGTCGACCCGTACCACCCCGAACTGCCGCATCGCCGCGTCCACCACGTCGTCGGCGCCGGTGAGCTTGCCGGTGTGCGAGGCCGCCGTACGCGCGCCGGCCTCGGTGCGGCCGACCTTCACCGCGACCACCGGCACCCCGCGGCGGGCGGCGCGGTCGGCGGCCAGCAGGAAGGCGCGGCCGTCCTTCAGGCCCTCCACGTAGCAGGCGACGGCGCCGACCTCGGGCTGCTCGGCGAACCAGGAGAGGAAGTCGGCCGTCTCCAGGTCGGCCTCGTTGCCGGTGGGCGCCCAGTGGGAGAGCCGGATGCCGAGCTCCTGGAGGGCGAAGACCGGGCGGCCCTGATGGCCGGACTGGGTGATCAGGGCGATCGCCGGGCCGGTCAGATCCTCCCGGAAGTGCTCGAAGGCGTTGAGGTTGGTGTTCGGGCCCAGCAGGCGCAGACCGGAGCGGCGTACGGCGTCCGCGAGCCGCGCCTGCGCCTCGGCGCCCGCCTCGCCCGTCTCGGCGAACCCGGAGGCGAAGGCGACCGCGAACCTCACCTTGGCGTCGGCCAGTTCCTCGACCACCGGCAGCGGGTCGGCCACCAGCAGCACGGCCAGGTCGACCTGCCCGGGCGGCAGGTCGGCGACGGAGGCGACGCAGGGGATGCCGAACACCGAGGGGCGGGCCGGATGCACCGGATACACCCGCGCCCCCACCCGCTCGGCCCAGGACAGCAGCTGCCGGGTGATCCCGGTGTTCGGGCGTCCCTCCGTGTCCGAGGCGCCGATCACGGCGACCGACTCGGGCCGGAAGAAGCGGGTCAGGTCGGGGACGTCCGCGTACAGCGGCCGCCCGCTGACGTCCAGGTCGTCGACCCGGTCGTGGACGACGGGGCCGGGCCGCCGCTCGCCGCACGCGATGACCCGGGCCCGGCGGGAGTCGGTGGTGAGGGTGCCGTGGGTTGATCCAAGCATCGGTCCGCCCGCTCCTGTGAGACAGCACAAGTAAACTGACGCTCTGTCAGATTACTGAACTGACGTAGTGTCAGGAACGGGTCGGAACGGAGAAGTTACCGGCCGGTGCGCAGGTGCCGGGCCACCGCCTTCGCGATCTTCCCGGCGTCGAGGGCCATTTCCCGGAACATTCCACTGATCGGGTTGGTGTAACCGGTGAAGAACAGGCCGGGTGCCTGCGCGGGCGTAAGGCCCCCGTGCACCACCGGCCTCCCGCGCCCGTCCAGCACCCCGAGGTGCCCGACCAGGCCCTCCAGCGCCCGCGTGTACCCGGTCGCCGCGATCACCGCGTCCGGCTCGATCCGGCTGCCGTCGGTGAGGATCACCTTCCCGTCCTCGAAGGACTCGACGGCGGCCACGACCTCCACCTTGCCCGCGCGCACCGCGTCGATCAGGCCGACGTCCTGGACCGGGATGGCGCCCTCCTTCACCCTGCTGTACATCCCGGTGTCCGGGCGCGGCAGCCCGTGGGCCGACAGGTCCGGCACGCCGAGCCGGGCGGCCGACCTGGCGAGCCGGTCCACCAGCCGTACCGGCAGCCGCCGTACCAGCACGCCCGAGTACTGCGCGGGCCAGCCGAGCGTCGTACGGCGCACGAGGTGCGGCACGGTGCGCACGGCCAGCCGCACCCGGGCCGCCCCGCCCTCCACCAGGTCCACGGCGATCTCGGCGCCGGTGTTGCCGACGCCGACGACCAGCACGTCCCGGCCGGCGTACGGCCCGGCGTTGCGGTAGGCGTCTGCGTGCAGGAACTCCCCGCCGTACTCCGCGAGGCCCGGCCAGTCGGGGACGCGCGGGGTGTGGTTGTAGCCGGTGGCGACGACCACCGCGCCGCCGGTCAGCTCGCGCCCGCCGGAGGCGTGCAGCAGCCAGCCGGTGCCGTCCCCGGTCCGCTCGACGCGGAAGACCTCCACGCCGGTGACGATCTCCAGCTCGTGGTGCTCGGCGTACTTCTCCAGGTAGCGCACCACGTCGTCGCGGGACACCCAGCGCCCGAACTTCCGGGGGATCTTCAGGCCCGGCAGCGCGGACAGCCGCCGGGTGGTGTGCAGCCGGAGCCGGTCGTAGTGGCCGCGCCAGGAGGCGCCCACGTGGTCGGCCTTCTCCAGCACCACGGCCCGTATGCCCCGCGCCCGCAGCGCGTACGCGGCGGCCAGGCCGCCCGGACCGGCGCCGATGACGTAGACCGGGCGGTCGGCGGGCGTGGCGGAGAGCTGCACGGAAGCGGAACGGGAGGCGGTCATGCTCGGGAGCGTAACCACGCACCCGGTTGATGGGTCTCGGTCAAGACCGGAATTGGTTGCGGATTGATCACGGGTGTAGGAGGAGTGGGTGGGGCCGGTGACGCAGGACACCTGGTTGTGGCGGTACGGCGATCGTCCCCGCCCCGCATGCCTGCCTCCGGGCCCTGTGTCCCGTCGTGGTTCTGGGGTGATTCAGGGCCGGCTCGCAGGTGGGCTTCGACCGCTATCTGACGTACCGTCAGATACATGGACTCCATATGGCTGGACGGCGCCCAGTGGCTGGCGGTGCTGCGGATCGGGCTCGGGCTGTGGTGGCTGGAGAGCTGGCGGCACAAGGACAAGAAGGCCTGGTTCGAGCGGGGCAGCGGGATCGCGTGGGCGGCGGAGATCGCCGAGAAGCATCGCTGGGCGCCGGTGCGGGCCGGCTTCGAGACGGTCGTCAAACCACGTCCGAAGGCCATGGCGTACGTCGTCGCCTACGCCGAACTCGCCCTGGGCCTCGGCCTGATCCTCGGCTTCCTGACCCCGGTCGCGCTGCTCGGCGGCCTGCTGCTGAACGCGATCTACTTCGTCCTGATGATCCACGACTGGGCGGAACAGGGCCAGAACTCGATGATGGCGCTGATCTCGCTCGTCGGGTTCTTCGCGATGGCCTGGCAGAGCTGGTCGGTCGACGCGTGGCTGGGGTGGTTCCGATGACCACGGCGGCGCGTTACGACCTCCCCGAGCCCGACGCCTTCACCCGCCCCTACTGGGAGGCGGCCCGGCGGGGCGTGCTGCTGATCCGCCGCTGCGGGGCCTGCGGCCGGGCCCACCACTACCCGCGCGAGTTCTGCCCGCACTGCTGGAGCGAGGAGGTGACCTGGGAGGAGGCGAGCGGCCGGGCCGTGCTGTACACCTGGTCCACCGTCCACCGCAACGACCTGCCGCCCTTCGGCGAGCGCACGCCGTACGTGGCCGCGGTGGTCGATCTGGCGGAGGGCCCGCGGATGATGACGCAGGTGGTGGGCTGCGCGGGGGAGGACCTGCGGGCCGGGCTGCCGCTGCGGGTGACGTTCGAGGAGGGCAAGCCGCTGTTCCGCCCGGAGGGCTGAGCGCGCGAGGGGGGCCGGGGGCCGTCAGGGGATTCCCAGAGGGTGACGCCGCCGGAGGGCTGAGCGCAGGGAAAGCCGATGCCTTTTCCGGGAGTTCGCGCCGATCATGGGCCGTATGCGCCCCGACACCTGGTACCTCACCGAAGACCTGGACGAGTTCCTCTCCCGCGCCGGCGGCTTTCTGCGCTCCCGCCCCGCCCTGCACACGGTCCCGCTGACGGTGACGGACGCGCTGCGCCGCCGCGGGCTGCACCTCTACGGCGAACAGGCCCCCCTCTTCGGCCTGCTGGAAGCGGACGCCGGCCCGGTGCGGGCGGTGCGGGCCGCCCTGCTCCACACCCCGCCCTTCCACCTCCACGTCACCGCGCTCACCCCGCAGGCGGCCGGCGCCCTGGTGGCCCGGTGGGCCGAGCTGGGCCGCCCGCTCCCCGGGGTCTCCGGGCCGCGGGAGACGGCGGAGACCTTCGCGGCGGCCTGGCAGCGGCACACCGGCACGACGGTCGGCATCGACAAGCGGCAACGGCTCTACCGGCTGGCCGAGTTGACCGTACCCGCGCCCCGGCCGCAGGGGCGGGCGCGGATCGCCGGGCCGGCCGACCGGGAGCTGCTGGTCCGCTGGTTCGAGGAGTTCAAGGAGAGCACCGGCAGCGTCGGCCAGGAGCCGGGCCACTGGGCCGACGCCCGCATCTCCTACGGCGGCGTCACCCTCTGGGAATCCCCTGACGGCACCCCGCTCGCCATGGCCGGCGCGACCCCCGAGACGGCCGGCCAGGTCCGCGTCGCCCCCGTCTACACCCCCGCCGGCCTGCGCGGACGCGGCTACGCGGGCGCGGTCACGGCCGAGGTCAGCCGTGCCGCGCGCGACGCCGGGGCCACGGAGATCCTCCTCTTCACCGACCTCGCCAACCCGACGAGCAACGGGCTGTACCAGCGGATCGGGTACCGGGCGGTGGCCGACTTCGCGGTGTGGAGGTTCGGGGGCTGAGGGGGCGGGGGAGCCGGGCGCCCGGGAGCGGGGGCTCCGCCGAGGGGCAGTGCGGCCCGTCGGTCCGGCACTCGGTCAAAGGCCGTCGGCACATGGGAAGGTGAGAGCCGCTGGAGTCGCAGCACTGGTTCAGACAGTATGCGGCGCATGGACTGGATGCCTCTGCTCTCCACGCTGACGGGTGCTGTCATCGGCATCGCCGCCACCCTGATCGCCGATCGCAACAGGTGGCGGCGCGAGGAGGCACGGCATGCCCTGGAACTGCGGCGCGCCGTGTACACCGAGTACGCCGCCGCCCTCAAGGACGCGGGTGAAGAGATACGGGCCGTCGCTCTGGGCGACCACATGTCCGAGTCGGCGCGCGATGCGGCGGTGCGCGAAGCCTTCCGCCGGACCGGACTGCACACGGCGAGCGAGCGGCTCTGGCTCATGGGTCCGCCGCTCGTCGTCGCGGCCGGGAACGAGGCGTTCCACAGCCTGCGCCGGATACGTGACGCCTATGCCCGCGGCGTGGCAGTCGGCTCCACCGAGGACCGGACCTTGATCCAAGAGCGCCGCACGGCCATGGCGGAGATGCGTCGCCTCATGCGCGAGGACCTGGGCATCGGACCCCTCGGGATCGAATGACCGCTCTGATGCGCCGCCGGTGCTCCTCGCCTGGCAGCGGGGAACCCCCACGCACCCGGCGATTCCGGATCTCGTCCGGCTGGCCCGGCGACTGGTGGCGGAGGCCTGACCCGGGTGCCGCCGGGAAGAGCGCTTGCCCGCGCGTGCGGGGTGCCGCCGCGCCCACCCGTGCCGCCCCAGCGGCACGACTGCCCGCAGCGGCGGCGGCGCCATGAAGGCCGACGGCACTGCAGTTCCCCAAGGGGCGCGGGGCTGTGTCGATGTGCGGCTCCGCCGCGTGGGCGCGGCCGGCCCACCACGCACCCGCAGTCGCAAACGGCCCACACCCCACGGCGGGTAGGCGCCCGGCTAAGGCCAGAGCAACGTCTTGCTCCAGCCGAACTCCGTGCTCCGGTACTCCAGCCGCACGTGCCGCCGGTCCGCGTCCCCCTGGAAGAACTCCACCGTCTCGGGACGGATCCGGTACAGGGTCCAGGTGGGCGACGGCTCGGTCGGGTTGTCCCGGGCCCGCTCCCACGCGGCCTGGGACGCCCGCCGCAGCTCGTCCAGGGAGGACAGCTCCTCGCTCTGCCGCCCGGTGAGCGCCGCGGCCAGCGCCCCCGTCGAGCGGGCGTGCAGATCGGCCTGGCTCTCCCGGGACGGCGCCGCGGTCACCGTCCCGCGCACCCGCACCTGGCGGCCCAGCACGGGCCAGTAGAAGGCCAGGGCGGCGTGGGGGTGTGCGCTCAGGGCGCGGCCCTTGCGGCTCGTGGCGTGCGTGGCGAAGGACCAGCCGTCCACGTCGGCGCCGTGCAGCATCACGATCCGTACGTCCGGCCTGCCCTCCGCGTCCACCGTGGCCAGCGACATCGTGTGCGGCTCCGGCTGCCCGGCCGCCGCCGCCTCCGCCAGCCAGCTGGTGAACAGGGGCAGCGGGGTGGGCGGGGCGGTGTCCGGGGCGAAGGGGCGCAGGTCCGTGACGTCCGGGTCCCATACCCGCAGCGACCTCAGCAGTGCGTGGAGATCCGTTTCCATGCCCCGAGTATCGCCACCGGCCCCGTCATCCGTTCGGCAGCCGTCCCGCGACGCACCCGAGTGCCTCCGCGTGCGGGACCACCGGAAGGCGGGGACGCTCGGAGCCACGGGCTTCGGGAGATGACGGTGAGGGGCGATGATCGTAACGGTGGTGTCGATGCCCGGTGTGACCATCACCCGTACGGATGTCCCGGCGGCGCGTGAGCGGCTGGCCGCCGGGACGCCGGCCGCCGAGACCTTCCTGCTCGTCGACGTCGAGCTGCCGGAGGACGCGCCGGCGCCGGAGACGCCGATCGCCGATCAGCTGGGCCTGCACGACGAGGAACTGGACTGGTTCGGCAGGCAGGGTGAGGCCGCGCGGGCGGAGTTCCTGGGGGACCGGGCCGCCTTCGTCGTGCCGGTGGTGCACGGCGACGCGATCGCCCACCTCCACGTGGTGGTGACCGAGCGGTTCCTGGCCACCGTGCACCGGGGGCAGGCCGGGCTGGCGCGGAGCCTCACCGCGGCGCTGCGGCATGAGCGGCCCGACGACACCGTGGCCGTGCTGTTCCTCCTGCTCCAGGAGGCCCTGGACACCTTCCGCCGGGCGGCCGTACAGGCCCTGCTGGAGTGCGAGGAGCTCGAGGACGACATGTTCGAGAACCGGCGCCTCGAGCAGGTCTACCGGCTGGCGCGGCTGCGGCGGCGCTCCGCGCTGCTGCACCACTCCCTGCGGCCCTACCTCCAGGCGATCGACGAGATCCTCACCCGCCGGATGATGAGCCCCACCTTCCCCGAGGACCGGCAACGGCGTGCCCAGGGGTTCCAGACCGCCGGGAGGCTGGTGCTCGCCGACGTCGAGTCCCTGCAGGACGCCACCCGCCGGGCCTTCGCCAGTTACTCCTCGCTCGTCGCGGGTGAGCAGAACGGCGTGATCAACCGGCTGGCCATCGTGTCGGTGATCTTCCTGCCGCTGACGTTCATCACCGGGTTCTTCGGCATGAACTTCACGTTCCTGACGAACAGGCTGGAGACCAGGGACGAGTTCTGGCTGCTGGCCGTGGGGCTGCAGGTGGCCGTCCTGCTCGGCTCCCTCTACGTCCTGCACCGCACCCGCGTCTGGCGCCGGCTGCTGGACGAGGACTGAACCGGAGCCCTCACCGGCCCAGCACCACCGTCCCCGAGGAGCAGAACCAGCCGCCCGTCCCGGACGCCACCCCCAGCCTCGGCAGCCGTCCGTCCCGCGTGCGCACCTGCCGCTCCCCGGCCTCCCCGCGCAGTTGCCGCACCGCTTCCACCAGCAGGAACAGCCCCCGCATCCCGGGGTGCTGGGCCGAGAGGCCGCCCCCGTCCGTGTTCACCGGCAACTCCCCGCCCCGCACCAGCAGCCGCCCCTTCTCCACGAACGCCCCGCCCTCCCCCTTCCCGCAGAAGCCCAGGTCCTCCAGGGTCACCAGGGTCATGTAGGTGAAGGCGTCGTAGATCTCCGCGAAGTCCATCTCCTCCGGTCCCACCCCGGCCCGCTCGAAGGCCAGCCGTCCGCTCACCGCCGCCGAGGACACCGTGAAGTCCGGCCACTCGGACATCGCCGCGTGCGAGACGTGCTCACCGGTGCCGAGGACCCAGACGGGAGCCGAGCGGCTGTCTTGTACGTACTCCTCGGCCGCCAGCAGGACCGCCGCGCCGCCGTCCGAGCGCAGGCAGCACTGCAGCCTGGTGAAGGGGTCGGCGATCATCGGCCCCGCCAGGACGTCGTCGACCGTGACCGGGTCGCGGAACATCGCCTCCGGGTTCAGCGCCGCGTTGGCCCGGGCCTGGACCGCCACCTCGGCCAGCTGCTCGATCGTCGTGCCGTGTTCGATCATGTGGCGGCGGGCGGCCATCGCGTACTTGGCGATCAGGGTGTGGCCGTAGGGGACTTCGAACTGCAGGGGTCCGCGGGCGCCGAAGGACAGGTCGCCGGTCCTGCGGCCCGCCCTGATGTCCGCGCGTGCCGTGGAGCCGTAGACGAGGAGGACCGCGTTCGCGTGGCCCGCCGCTATCGCGTCCGCCGCGTGTGCCGCCATGACCTCCCAGGTCGAGCCGCCGACCGAGGTGGAGTCCACCCAGGTGGGGCGCAGGCCCAGGTACTCGGCGACCTCGACGGGCGCGAGGGTGCCGAGCCCGGCGGAGGCGAATCCGTCCACCACCGCACGGCCGAGACCCGCGTCCGCCAGGGCGCGGCGGGCCGCCTGCGCGTGCAGGGTGTACGCGGTGGCGTCGGCCACGCGCCCGCAGTCGGAGAGGGCCACGCCGACCACGGCGACTTTCCGGGTGCCACGACTCATGCGAGGACTCCTGCCTCTGTGCATCTCATTCCGGCCCCCCTAATATGACGCCCCGTCAGATAGGGAGGGAAGGCCATGGACACCCGCCTCACCGCCGAGCAGGACGAGATCCGCCGCACCCTGCGCGAGCTGCTGCACAAGAGGTGCGGCTCGCCCGAGCTGCGGACGGCCGTCGACAGCCCGGCCGGACACGACCCCCTCCTGTGGTCGGCCCTCGCCGACCAGCTCGGCCTGCCGGGACTCGCCCTGCCCGAGCGGTACGGCGGTGTCGGCTGCTCGGTCACCGAACTGGCCCTCGCCTGCGAGGAGACCGGCCGGGCGCTGGCCCCCTCCCCACTGCTCGCCACCTCCGTCCTCACCGCCCCGCTGATCCTCGCCCTCGGCACGGACGCCCAGCGCGCCGAGCTGCTGCCCCGCCTGGCCGCCGGCACGCTCACCGCCACCCTCGCCGTCCCCGGCCCGGCGCTGACCAAGGCCCTCGCCCTGACCTGCGACAACGGCACCTTCGCCGCCGGCGGTGGCCGGGCCGGGGGCGTCCAGGCGCGGTGCACGGACGGCGACTGGCGGCTGTACGGGCAGGTCGACCAGGTGCTCGACGGGCACAGCGCGGGACTGCTGCTCGTCGCCGCGCACACCGGGGGCTTCGCGCGGTCCCGGACCCTGCTGTTCCTGGTGACGGGGGACGCGCCCGGTGTCGTACGGGCCCGGCAGACCGCCCTCGACGCCACGCGGGCGCAGGGGCGCGTCCAACTGCGCGACGTGCGCGCCGAGTTGCTCGGGGAGGAGGGCGTGGAGGTACTGCCCGCCCTCGCCGCCGTGGGGGACCGGGCCGCCGCCGTGCTCGCCTGCGAGGCCGTCGGGGCGGCGGAACGGGTGCTGGAGCGGACCGTGGAGTACGTCGGGCAGCGCGAGCAGTTCGGGCGGCCGGTGGGGTCCTTCCAGGCGGTGAAGCACCGGCTGGCCGACGTGTATGTGGGGGTGCAGGCGGCTCGGTCCGCCGCGTACTGGAGCGCGTGGGCGGTCGCCTCGGCTTCGCCTTCGGCGGGGATCTCGTTCCCACCCGCACCACCCGTACAACCATCGTCGTCGGGTGCGGGTGGCCCCTGTGGAGTGTCCTCGCCGTCGGCGGCTGGCGGCCTGTGCTCCGGTGGGCTTGCGCTCGCTCAGGCGCTGGAGGCCTTGCGGGGGGCCGCCGGTGAGGGGATCCAGTTGCACGGGGGGATCGGGTTCACCTGGGAGCACGACGCCCAGCTGTACTTCAAGCGGGCCGCCGGGGACGAGCTGCTGTTCGGGCCGGTGCACCGGCTGCGGGACCGGGCGGCCGAGGTCGCCGGTCTCTTCACGGGTGGGGCGGTGGCGGTGTGATCGGCGTCCGGATGGTGCAGAAGGTGTCCTCGACGCGCGGGTTCGCGAAGGTCGCGCCCCATGTGATCCCGGCACTCGACCGGGCGGTCCACCGGCTCACCCGGGGACGCCGCCTGCTCAGCACCCAGATGCTGCCCGGCCTGATCCTCACCTCCACCGGCGCCCGCACCGGCCTGCCCCGCCGCACCCCGCTGGCCTGCATGCCGGAGGAGCACGACAGGACCTGGCTGCTGGTGGGCTCCAACTTCGGGCGGCCCGGGCATCCCGCATGGAGCCACAACCTGCTGGCCCATCCGGAGGCTTCGATCAGCTGGAAGGGCCGCGACATCCCGGTCACGGCCCAGCTGCTCACGGGGGAGGAGCGGGCAGCCGCATGGACCGCACTCCTGGAGTTCTGGCCACCGTACGCCACCTATCAGGCCCGGGTGACGAGGCAGATCCGCCTTTTCCGGCTTACAGTCCGATAGCGCCCCGCAAGGGGCGCGGGGAACTGCGCGAGCAACCACAACGAACCGGCAGACGCCCGACGGCATCCAGCGGCACCCCCTACTGCGCTACACCGCGGCCAGCCGCTCCGCGAGGAGCACCGCGCCGATCCCCAGCATCGCCGCCCCCGAAGTCCGCGTCACCGCCCGGGCCGCGGCCGGCCTCGCCGAAAGCAGCGCACGCGACACCGTGCCGACGGTGAGGTAGACCGCCGCGCAGCAGGCCATGTGGAGCAGGCCGAGGGCCGCCGTCTGGGCGGGGACGGGCAGGTGGGTGCCGCGCAGGGTGAGGAACTGGGGGAGGACGGAGAGGTAGAGCAGCAGGCCCTTCGGGTTGAGGCCGCTGATCGTGGCACCCCGCAGGAAGAGGCGCTCCTCGCCGGCCGCCGTGTCGCCCGCTCCCGGCACCGCCGGCCGGCGCAGCACCCCCCAGCCCAGCCACAGCAGGTAACCCGCGCCCGCCACCGTCAGGACCGTCAGCAGTTTCGGCGAGCCCGCCACCAGGACCGCGAGGCCCGCCGTCGCCAGGGCGGTGTGCAGGGCGTAGCCGCAGACCAGGCCGGCCACCGCGCGCGGCACCGAGGCGCGGCGCAGGGCGGTGGCGATCACGTACGCCCAGTCGGCGCCCGGCACGCACACCAGCAGCAGGTCCACGGCGAGGAAGGAGAAGAGCAGTCCCGAGTCCATGCTGGGGACATTAGGCGTGAATGGCCCGAAAGTGTTCCCGAAGTTTGCTCGCTGGCGGCGGTTCTGGGGGAAGATCTCCTCCATGGACGACGTGGACCGGAAAATCCTTGCCGAGCTGCAGCAGGACGGGCGGCTGACCGTGACCGAGCTGGCCGCCCGGGTGCGCCTGAGCGTCTCGCCCTGCCACCGCCGGCTGCGCGAGCTGGAGCGCTCCGGTGCCATCCAGGGCTACCGGGCGGTGGTGGACGCGGCGGCGCTCGGGCTGAACTTCGAGGCGCTGGTCTTCGTGTCGATGCGGCAGGAGGACCGGGACACGGTCGCCGAGTTCGAGCGGGCGGTCGGCGAGCTGGAGCACGTGCTGGACGCCCAGCGGCTGTTCGGCGAGCCCGACTACCTGCTCCGGGTGGCGACCGCCGACCTCGCGGCCTTCCAGCGGCTCTACGACGAGCGGCTGGCGACCCTGCCGGGAGTGCAGCGGCTGACCTCGACGCTGGTGATGAAGCACGTCGTACGGGACCGTCCGCTGCCGGCATAGCAGTGCAGGCGGTGGCTCACCGCGAGTGCGACGCGTGAACCACCGCCTGCCAGACAGGACTTGGGTGTGGAA
Source organism: Streptomyces incarnatus (assembly GCF_001027185.1). Taxonomy (NCBI): domain Bacteria; kingdom Bacillati; phylum Actinomycetota; class Actinomycetes; order Kitasatosporales; family Streptomycetaceae; genus Streptomyces; species Streptomyces incarnatus. The sequence continues at coordinate 4,834,557 of NZ_CP011497.1, forward strand.
AAAAGGGGGTGCCGGGGGCCGTGGGTTACTTGCTCGGCTTCTTCCCGGTCACGCCCAGGTGGACCAACAAGGCGAGGTTCGGCTTGAGTTCGGCCTGCTTCACGCCCCAGGACGAGAAGCCCTTCTGGTGCGCCGCCACCGCCGCGAGCATCGCGACCAGCGAGCCGGCCACCGCCGCCGGGTTCACGTCCTTGTCGACCCTGCCCTTGGACTGCAACTCGGTGATGGAGTCCGCCAGGGAGTTGTTCACCGAGTTCAGGATCTTCATGCGGATCTTGTAGAACCGTTTGTCCCCCTCGGCCGCGCCGAGGTCGACGACCCGCAGGATCGCGTCGTTCTTGCGCCAGAACTCCAGGAAGCCGTCCACGAGTTCCTGGGCGGTCTGCCATCCCGACTTGCCGGCCCAGGAGCGCCCCTGGACCAGCTCGGTCAATCCCGCGCCCTCGGCCGCCATTTGGTCGGCGATCTCCAGGACGGCGCCTTCGACGTCGGGGAAGTACTGGTAGAAGGTCGCGGGTGAAGTTCCCGCCTTCCGGGCGACATCGATGACCTTGACGTCCCGGTAGGGGGAGGAGCTGAGCATCTCGCTGAGGCAGTCGAGCAGCTTCTGCCGGGTCGCCTGCCCACGCCGGCCGGCCACGCGGCCGTCGACGGTACGCACTTGTCCTGTCATGCCGTCAGCTTACCGAGGGGTGATCGGAGCGCGATTCGGCCGACTGCAAATGGGGTGCACGGGTGCTCTGAGGGTGGTGTGCCTGGTCTGCGCGGTGCGCGCGGCCCGGTTACTTTGACGGCATGGCCGAAAACAGGGCATCCGAGTACGAAGGGGCGGAAGAGGCGGAAGAGGTGGTGGACGCGGAGGTGGTGGAGGCCGAAGAGGCCTACGGGGAAGGTGTGCCCTGCTGGGTGGACGCCCGGCTCTCCGACCTCGAGGCGGGCAAGCGGTTCTACGGTGAGCTCTTCGGGTGGACCTTCGAGGACGCCTACGGCTCCTCGGTGTGGGCGCGGCTGCGGGGGGAGCTCGTCGCCTCGCTGGCGCCCAAGACCGACGGCCGTATGCCCACCGTCTGGACCGTCTCCTTCGCCACCCCGGACGTCGAGGCCCTCGGCCGGCGGATCACCGCGGCCGGCGGGCAGGTGGTCATGGCCCCGTTCCCGGTGGGCGACCTCGGCGTCGCCGCCCTCGCCGCCGATCCCGAGGGCGCGGTGTTCGGGCTGTGGCAGCCGGGCCGGCACCGCGGCTTCGGCCGGCGGCACGAGCCCGGCACCTTCGTCTGGGCCCAGCTCTACACCCGGGACACCGGCGCCGCGAACGCCTTCTACGGCGGCCTCTTCCACGACGCCCTGTTCGGCGCGGGCGCGCGGCCCGACTTCGGCCGGGCCGAGGTCACCGAGGTCTTCCCGGCCGAGTATCCCCCGCACTTCCTCACCCATTTCCGGGTCGTCGACCTCGACGACGCGCTCGGTGCCGTACAGCGGCTCGGCGGGCGGGTGCAGGCGCCACCCTTCGAGACGTCGTACGGACGAGTGGCCGTCGTCACCGACAATCAGGGGGCGTCGTTCGCACTGCTGCAGCGGTGATCCGTACCTTTTGGGTGGATTAAGTGTGAGACACCCCTAATGTCACCGGGTTCGCAACCAGCCGCCCGGCCAGGAAGAATCTGGGGTGCGTGCCGCCACGGCGGTGCGGTGGTGAGACGCTGCACTTCGGTCGCGTACATATGTGGATGGCGCGGCTCGTACGGGGAGGTGGCAGGCAAGTGGTGGATCAGCTGACGCAGCACGATCCGCGGCGGATCGGGCCGTTCGAGGTGCTGGGCCGGCTGGGTGCCGGCGGCATGGGGCTGGTCTATCTCGCGCGCTCGGCGTCCGGCCGGCGCGTGGCGATCAAGACGGTGCGCACCGAGCTGGCCGAGGACCAGCTCTTCCGGGTCCGGTTCACCCGCGAGGTCGAGGCGGCCCGCGCGGTCTCCGGCTTCTACACGGCGGCCGTGGTCGACGCCGACCCGCGCGCCGCGGTGCCGTGGCTGGCGACCGCCTACGTCCCGGCGCCCTCGCTCGAGGAGATAGTGAACGACTCCGGGCCGCTCCCGGCCCAGGCCGTGCGCTGGCTCGCCGCGGGTGTCGCGGAGGCCCTGCAGTCCATCCACGGCGCGGGGCTGGTGCACCGCGACCTGAAGCCGTCCAACGTGCTCGTGGTCGAGGACGGCCCCCGGGTGATCGACTTCGGCATCGCCTCGGGCGTCTCCAACACTCGCCTGACCATGACGAACGTCGCCGTCGGCACCCCCGCCTACATGTCCCCCGAGCAGGCCAAGGACTCCCGCAGCGTCACCGGCGCCAGCGATGTCTTCTCGCTCGGCTCCACCCTGGTCTTCGCGGCCACCGGCCACCCGCCCTTCCACGGCGCCAACCCGGTCGAGACCGTCTTCATGCTGCTGCGCGAGGGCCCGGACCTCACCGGCCTGCCCGACGAGCTGCGCCCGCTGATCGAGGCGTGCATGCAGATGGAGGCCGCCGCCCGGCCCACCCCGGCCGACCTCCAGGCCCAGCTGGCCCCGCACCTCTTCGGCTCCGGCTCCGACGACAGCGGCACCGCCTCCGCCTGGCTGCCCGAGAAGGCGGTCGCCCTCATCGAGGCCCGCAGCCGCGGTAGCCGCCCCGCCGCCAAGGCCGCCCCGGCACCGACCGGCGGCCCGAGGAGCGGCGGCCGCGCGGCCGTACCCCCGCCGCCCCCGTACGACCCGCCGGCCCCGGCTCCGGCCCCGTCCCCGTCGGCGCCCCCTCCGCCGCCCCCGAC
>NZ_CP011497.1:4837381-4906221 GCF_001027185.1 Streptomyces incarnatus
CCGCCGTCAAGGCGCCCCCGCCGGAGGCCGGCCTGGTCGCCAGCTGGTCCCGCCCGAGCCCCGGCGTCACCGGCCCCGACCCGAGCGTCCCGCCCGCGCCGCCGCAGCCCCCGGAGAACGCGAGCGGCTGGCGGCCCTGGCGGTTCCGCATGTCCAACGAGGTCTGGGGCACCCCTGCCGTCGACGGCGACCTGGTGTACGTCACCTCCTTCGAGGTGCACGCCCTGGACGTGGCCACCGGCCGCCGCCGCTTCAAGACTCGGGACGTCGCCTGGTCCATGGCGGTCGCGGACGGCCGTGTCCACGCCTCCGACGGGCCGACCCTGTTCGCCCTGGACGCCCGCGAGGGCACCGACCTGTGGCGGCTGTCCACGGACGCCTGGGTGTACTCCCTGAACGCCGACCACGGCACGGTCGTCACCGGCACCCGGGGCGGCGGCGTGCAGGCCTGGGAGGCCACCAACGGGCAGAAGCTGTGGGAGATCGCCGGCTGCCAGACCGACTTCGAGTCCCCGGAGGCGGGCCCCCTCGTCCACGACGGCACGGTCTACGTCTGGCAGGACGCCCGGCTGCGCGCCCTGGAGGCCCGCACCGGCGAGGAGCGCTGGTCGTACCCGGTCGGCGACGCGGCCTCCTGCGGCGGTGTGCCGGTCCGCCTGGCCCCCGCCGCCGACGGCTACGTGTATGTCTCCGCCGGTACCCGCGTCCTCGCCGTGGAGGCGGCGAGCGGCATGGTCCGCTGGCACTTCGAGGCACCCGCGGTCTTCCTCAGCCCGCCGGCCTTCGCCCCGGGCCCGGCGGTCACGGGCGGCGGCGTCTACCTGGCGGACTACCTCGGCACCGTCTACGCCCTCGACGCCACCGACGGCCGCGACCGCTGGCGCATCGCCACGGAGGCGCGTGCGTCGATCGAGCCGGTGCTGGTCGCCGCCGGGCACGTGCACGTGGGCAGCGGCAAGGGCCTGTACACCCTGGACGCGGTCACCGGCACGCCGAAGTGGCGCTTCCAGGCGGGCGGCGACGTCGTGGGCGCCCCGGCGGTGGCCGAGGGCCGTATCCACTTCGGCTCCACCGACCATCTGCTCTACACCCTGAAGGCCGACGACGGCCGCCTGCGCTGGAAGCTGGCGACCGGCGGCGAGATCACCGGCTCGCCGGTGGTCAAGGACGGCGTGGTGTACGCGTGCAGCAAGGACCGGTGCGTGTACGCGCTGGACGCGGAGAAGGGCACGGGCACGGCCCGCACGGCGTGACTCCCCGGTCGGAGTTGTGCGACGGCCGTCGTACCGGTGTGTCACGGAAGGGCTCCAGACGGCGGCCGTCCCAGGCCTGACGCTACCCCGGGCGCCGGGCACCCGCCACGCAGGTGACCCGGCCGCCCCGCGGACTACGAGGCACGGCCCGACGGATCAGCGGCGGTGCTCGCCGCGGTGGTCGTGGTCGTGGTGCCAGTCGTCCCGGTCGCGCCAGCCGCCGGCGTGGTGCCAGTCGTCCCGGTCGTGCCGGCCGCCGGCGTGGTGCCAGTCGTCCCGGTCGTGCCGGCCGTCCCGGTGGTGCCAGTCGTCCCGGTCGTGCCGGCGACCGCCGTCACGCCAGTGGCCGTCATGACGCCGGCCGTCCCTGCCGTGCCACCGGTCGTCGTCCCGACGGTGGTCACGGTCCCAGCGGCCGCCCGGCCACGGGGAGCCGTGCCGCTCGCCGCTGATGTCCACCGCCACGTGCGGGCGGCCCGGGTAGTGGTCGGCTGCCGCGGCCGGCAGTGCCGCGACGCCCACAAGGGCGGCGGCCACGCCAGCGGCGGCGAGCACACGACGGACGCAAACAACTACGGACACGAGGTCCCCCTTCGCAAAGGGTGCGGATGGCGACCGGTCGGCCGCACCCCCACACCCTGCAACCGGACACCCCGGCTCGATGGGGGAACACAAAGGGCATTACGGATTAAAGAGCCTTCTGTGACACTCGGCTGTAACGACCATATATGTACTGAAAGTGAAGATCTGGTGCAGGATCAGGGTGAGGGGTGGTCCCGCCCCACCCGAAAGTGAGTAACAGTCCCTACGCCGATCGGACCCCTCGGCGGACAGCCCTAACGCACCCGGAACCCGCCCCTGCGCCGCCCGGCGAACAGCTCCGCCTGCCGCTCGGCCGGCAGATTGCCGAGGGCGATGAGAGCCGGGGCCTGGGCGAACGCCTGGGCCAGCGCCGCTTCCCTGGCCGCCCACAACGCCCGTACGGTGCCCTGCACCCCGGCCGGCGGATACCCGGCGATGACGGCGGCACAGCGCACGGCGGCAGCCAACGCCCCGCCCTCCTCCGTGACTTCCGACACGAGCCCGATCTCATGCGCCCGCCGTGCGGAGATCCGCTCGGCGTTCCCCATGAGCGCCGTCCGGGCCGCCTCCCCGTACGGCATCCGCGCCGCCATCAGCATCGATTCGTAGGCGCTGACCATGCCGTACGAGGTGTGCGGATCGAAGAAGACGGCCGTCGGGTCGGCCACGACGAACTCGCACTCGCCCAGCAGATAGAAGGCACCCCCGCAGGCCATCCCGCGCACGGCCGCGACCACCGGCTTCCACAGGTCATTGGCCTTCGGTCCGACGGCCAGCAGCGGATCGTCCTGCATGTACGGCGACGGGGGCTGCGGCACGACGGCGTCCCGGTCGATCCCGGTGCAGAACGCCCGCTCCCCGCCCCCCGTGAGCGCGACGGCCCGCACCGAGTCGTCGAACCGCAACGCCCGCCAGACACCGGCGAGTTCGTGCGCCATGTCCAGGTCGATGGCGTTGAGCCGATGCGGCCGGTCGAGGGTGACGACGGCGACCCCGCTGTCCTTGTCCGCCTCGACCCGCACGCCGCTCACGCGAGCACCCACCGCGGCAGCCCGCCGTCCCCGAAGACGGCGTGCACCCGCGCGCCGACTCGCAGCCTTCGCGGGTCGAGGGAGTCGAGGGACGCGCCGGCGTGGGTGACCACGTTCCCCACCAGCCGGATGCGCGGGGCGTCCTCCAGCTCCACCACGACGACGTTGTACGGCGCCTGTTCCGCGTAGCCGGCGAGGAGCGGCGGATGCGGCACGACGTACGACCAGATCCGTCCGCGCCCGCTGGTGAGCCGCCACTCGGTCGCGAAGGACTGGCAGTGCGGGCAGCAGGGGCGGGGCGGGAAGCGGGGCTCGTGGCAGTCGCCGCAGGACTGGACGCGCAGTTCACCGCGGGCCGCGTACTCCCAGAAGGGCGCGCCGTCGGTGTCGGTGACGGGAGTCAGCATGGGGCACTTCCTCAGTTCCGCAGGAGAAGGGCGGAGGTGGGCACGCCCTCGCCGGCCGTGACCAGGCAGGTGGCGGCACCGGGCACCTGGGCGGTACTGGTCCCGCGCAACTGCTTCACGCCCTCGTTGATGAGGTTGAAGCCGTGGACGTAGGCCTCGGAGAGCCCGCCGCCACCGGTGTTGAGGGGCAGCCGCCCGCCGATCTCCAGGGCGCCTCCCTCGGTGAAGGCGCCCCCTTCCCCCCGCCCGCAGAAGCCGTATCCCTCCAGGGAGAGCGGGATGAGCGCGGTGAAGGCGTCGTAGATCTGGGCCACGTCGACATCGTCCGGGGTGACGTCGGCGTGCTTCCACAGATGCCGGGCGGCGGTCCAGGCGGGACCGGTGAGGGGGTCGTCGTTCCAGTAGTTGACCATGCCGTGGTGCTGGGCGGGCAGCCCCTGGGCGGCGGAGTGGACGTACACGGGCCGCTGGGCACAGTCCCGGGCGCGCTCCTTCGACACCACGACACAGGCGAGGGCCCCGTCCGTCTCCAGGCAGTTGTCGAAGAGGCAGAGCGGCTCGCTGATCCAGCGCGAGGTCATGTACATCTCGCGGGTCAGCGGGCGTTCGTACATCACGGCGGCCGGGTTCTGGTTGGCCCGGTTGCGGCAGGCGAGGGCGACGTTGAAGAGGTGGTCGCGGGTGGCGCCGTACTCGTGCATGTAGCGGCGGGTGAGCATGGCGATCTCGTCGGCGGGGCGGAGGAGTCCGAAGGGCCGCGTCCACTGGGCCGGAGTGGGCAGTTGGACCCTGGTGTCGGTCCAGGGCCGAGGCCCGCTGCCCCGCTTCCGCGACCGCCAGGCGACCCCGACGGTGGCCTGCCCGGAGGCGATGGCGGCGGCGAGATGGGCGACGGTGGCACAGGACCCGCCCCCGCCGTACCCCACCTTGCTGAAGAAGGTCACATCCCCGAACCCGACGGCCTTCGCGAGCTCGACCTCGTCGGTCTCCTCCATGGTGTAGGAGGCGAGTCCGTCGACCTCGCCGGGCGCGATGCCCGCGTCGTCGAGCGCGGCGAGCACGGCCCGGCAGGCGAGCGTCTTCTCGTCCTCGGCAAGACGCTTGGCGAACGAGGTCTGCCCGATCCCGACGATCGCGGTGGCGTCCTTGAGCCCGGTTGCCGCCATGCCGTCCTCCCCCTCCTCCTGGCCGTCCTGACAGTCCGTCAGATTACCGCTAATCTGACGGACAGTCAGCTGCGCGGTACAGGGGGCCTGTGATGAGCGACTGGGGCGACGGCGGCCGGGGCCACTGGAACACCATCCCCGATCTGGTCCGGTGGTCGGCCGAGCGGTACGCGGACACCGAGGCGGTGGTCGACGGCCGTACCAGGATCACGTACGCCGAACTGGGCGCCCGGGTCGAGCGCGCGGCGGCGGCCTGCCTGGCGAGCGGGGTGCGGGCCGGTGACCGGGTGGCGGTCTGGGCGCCCAACTCCCTGGACTGGATCGTGTCGGCTCTCGGCGCGGTGACCGCGGGCGCGGTCCTCGTCCCGCTCAACACCCGCTTCAAGGGCACGGAGGCCGCGGACGTACTGCGCCGCAGCGGCGCCCGCCTGCTCTTCGTGACGGGCACCTTCCTGGGCGCGTCGTACGTGGCGAGCCTGCGGCGGGCCGCGGGCAAGGGGGCGCCGACGGGCCCGGGTCCGCTCCCGGGCCTCCCGGACCTGGACCAGGTGGTGGTCCTGTCGGAGGACGCGCCGCCGGACTTCCGCACGTGGAAGGACTTCCTGGCGGGAGGGGAGGGGACATCGGGGGCTGAAGTGCGGCTCCGGTCAGGCGAGTTGGATGGCGAGGCACCCTCGGACATCATCTACACGTCGGGTACGACGGGCCGCCCGAAGGGTGCCGTGATCACCCACACCCAGACCCTCCGGGCGTACGAGATCTGGGCGGACCTGGCGGGCCTGCGGTCCGCGGACCGCTACTTGATCGTCAACCCCTTCTTCCACACCTTCGGCTACAAGGCCGGGGTGATCGCCTGCCTGATGCGCGGGGCGACGATGATCCCCCAGCCGGTGTTCAACGTGGAGACGGCACTGGCGAACATCGCGGCGGAACGGATCTCCGTCCTCCCCGGTCCCCCCACCCTCCACCAGTCCCTGCTGGACCACCCGACCCGGAGCGCCCATGACCTCTCGGCGCTGCGGCTGGTGGTGACGGGAGCGGCGGTCGTACCGCTGCGGCTGGTGGAACGCCTGCGCGGCGAACTCGGCGTCGACACGGTCCTCACCGCGTACGGCCTCTCGGAGGCGAGCGGCATCGTCACGATGTGCCGGCGCGGCGACGCCCCGTCGGTCATCGCCGCCACCTCCGGCCGGGCGATCCCGGGGACGGAGATACGGCTGGTGGACGCGACGGGCACACCGGTACGGCCCGGCGCGGCCGGCGAGATCCTGGTCCGCGGCTTCAACGTCATGCGCGGCTACTACGACGACCCGGCGGCGACCGCCGAGGCGATCACCCCGGACGGCTGGCTGCGCACGGGCGACGTGGGCGTCCTGGACGAGGCGGGCAACCTGCGCATCACGGACCGCATCAAGGACATGTTCATCGTCGGCGGCTTCAACGCCTACCCGGCGGAGATAGAGCAGCTCCTGGGCACGCATCCGGATGTGCGCGAGGTGGCGGTGATCGGCATACCCGACGCCCGGCTGGGCGAGGTCGCCAAGGCGTACGTGGTCCGCCGCCCCGGCTCGCCCCTGACCTCCGACGACCTGATCGCCTGGGCACGCCGGGAAATGGCGAACTACAAGGTGCCGAGGGAGGTCGACTTCGTACCGGAACTCCCGAGGAACGCGAGCGGCAAGGTGGCGAAGGGGGTTCTGCGGGCGAGGGGGTGAGGGGAGGGGGCGTTGCAGTGGGCGGGGTGGGAAGGTTGCCGTGGGACCGCCCGCTTCTCGGCGATTGTCGTGCTTCCGCGAGCCGCGTCAACGGCGTTCCGCGTCGCCTTCGGCGATGGCCCTGCGGGCCACCCTTGACCCGTGGGACCGCCGGCGCCGCACACACCTCGGCCGCGACGGCTCCCCCTCGGCGCCGTCGCGGCCGGTCCCCCGTCCGGGAGGTGGCTCAGCTGGGTTCGGACGTGATGTGCGTGTTGTCCGGCGTCACCGTGCCGTCGGCGGCCACCGCCTTGGTGTCCGTGATGTGGGTGTTGAGCGGCTTGACGTCGGCGCCGGCCTGGGCGTCGGTGATGTGGGTGTTGAGCGGCTTGACCTCGGTGCCGGCCTCGGCGTCGGTGATGTGCGTGTTGTCCGGCTTCACGACCGGCTCGTCCTTGGTGATGTCGCTCATCAGGTGCTCCCCTTGGAGATTGCGTTGCAGCTGTGGCGGGCCCATCCGGACACTCCCCCGAGTGTGGCCGGATGGGCCGCTGGAGCCGCCCACTCTAGATCGAGAGTGCGGCGGTCTCACCGGCTGGTCCGTCGGCCCCCCGACACAACGGCCCGGTGTCCATGAGACTGCCGTGGGGCGATAAACAATCGATGAACGCCGCGACAGCGCCCAGGTCAGGCAGCAGCGGCCGGTGTCAGGAGGGCTTGGACCTCGGCCGCTTCCGGCGAGTTCAGCCGTTCGTAGATCTCCAGGGCCTCACGCCAGCAGACCTGGGCCCGGCCCGTGTGGCCGATCCCGTTCAGCGCCTTCCCGAGCACGGTCAGCACGTTGCCGCGCCGCCACTCGCCGCCGATCTCCTTGAGCGGGGTCAGCGCCATCTCGGCGTTGGCGGCGGCCTGAGCCGGTCGTTGGGCGAGCAGGTCCACCTCGGCGAGCCGGAAGAGGGTCATCCCTTCCCACAGGCGCTGCCTGCTGGCGCGGAAGACGAGCAGGGCCTGGCCGAGATGGGCGCCGGCATCGTCCAGTCGCCCGCTCTTGCCGAGGGCCAGCCCCAGGGCATAGTGGCCGTTGGCCGCCTTCAGCGAGTGGCCGAGCTCCTCGTACGTCTCGGTGCCCTGCCGCGCGAGGTGCACTGCGCTGTCAGCCCGGTCCGTCTGCAGATGCAGACGCGAGAGGTTGCACAGTGCCGCTGCCGCGCCGGAAAGGTCGCCGCACTCACGGAAGTCGGAGATGGCCCGCTCAAGGTATGCCTCGCCCTCGGCGTAGCGGCCCTGGTAATAGGCGAAGACTCCGAGGATGTTCGCGGCCCAGCAGCAGGGCAGGGGGTCGTTGGCAGCCTCCGCCAGGGCAAGTGCCTGCCGTGCCTCTTCGTACGCCTGGGTGAACTGCCCAGACCAGTGCCGTGCGTTGGCCAGTACGAGGATGGCCCGGCCTTCGGCGCGTATGTCGGATGCGGCATGCGAGGCGCTGCGCAGGGCCGCGCCCGCCGCCTCGTACTCCTTGAAGTTCGCTCCCGACTCCGCGAGGTCGACCGCCGCCCACAGCAGGTCGACGGCGCGCCGCAGCGTCGCGCCACCCGACGACTGCCGTACGCAGGCCAGAAGCGGTACGGCCTCGGAGTAGAGCCAGTCCTGGGCGGCGCGGCGATCGGTGAAGGCCAGTCCCGAGACGCCGGTCTTCTCCAGGTGATCCACCAGCCGATCCCCCGGCCGCTCCATCGCGTACACCTGTGCCGCCGTCGCCAGATAGAAGTCCAGCAGCCGCGACATCGCGGCCTCCCGCTCGGTGGGCGGCTGTTCGTCCCGTTCCGCGCAGGCACGCGCGTAGAGCCGGACCAGGTCGTGGAAGCGGTAGCGTCCCGGTGCCGCGGACTCCAGCAGGGACGTGTCCACCAGGGATTCGAGGAGGTCCTCGGTCTCCTCCACGGGGAGGTCCAGGACCGCTGCCGCGGCGGGCAGGGAGATGTCCGGGCCGTCGGCCAGGCCCAGCAGCCGGAACGCCCGGGCCTGGGCCGGCTCCAGCTGGCCGTAGCCGAGCTCGAAGGTCGCCTTCACCGCCAGGTCCCCGGCCTGCAGTTCGTCCAGCCGGCGGCGTTCGTCCGCGAGCTTCGCCGCCAGGACCGACACCGTCCACGTACGCCGGGCCGCGAGGCGGGATGCGGCGATGCGGATCGCCAGTGGCAGGAAGCCGCAGGCCGCGACCACGTCCAGGGCCGCCTCGCGCTCCGCCGCCACCCGCTCCTCGCCCACGATCTTCGTGAAGAGGGCGAGGGCCTCCTCGGGAGACATCACGTCCAGGTCCACCAGATGGGCCCCCGCGAGGTCGACCATGCGGACGCGGGAGGTGACCAGGGCCGCGCAGCCCTCCGTGCCGGGCAGGAGCGGGCGTACCTGGGCCGCGTCCTTGGCGTTGTCCAGCAGGACGAGGACCCGGCGGCCGTCCAGGACCGAGCGGTACAGCGCCGCCCGTTCGTCCAGGGAGTCCGGGATCGCCGAGTCCGCCGTGCCCAGCGCGCGCAGGAAGGAGCCCAGGACCGTTTCCGGTTCCGCCGGGCGTGGCCCGGCGCCCTGCAGGTCCACGTACAGCTGGCCGTCGGGGAAGGCGCCCCGCGCCCGGTGGGCCACGTGCACCGCCAGGGTCGTCTTGCCGACCCCGCCGATGCCGGCCAGCGCCGACACCGCCATCACCCGGCCCTCGGCGTCCGGGGACTCCGAGGCCGAGGACAGTACCTCGCTCAGTTCGGACACGAAGGAGGAGCGGCCGGTGAAGTCGGGTACCGACGCGGGGAGTTGGGCGGGGCGGACCGGGACCACCGAGGGCTCCGGCGCCGGGGACGACGGCTCGGCCAGGGCCGGGTCCGCCTGCAGGATGCGCTGCTGCAGCTCGCGCAGGCCGGGGCGCGGGTCCACGCCCAGTTCCTCGGCCAGCAGGCGGCGGGTGTCGGCGTAGACCGCCAGGGCCTCCGCCTGCCGGCCGCTGCGGTACAGGGCGAGCATCAGCAGTTCGCGCAGGCGCTCGCGCAAGGGGTGGGCCGCCGTCAGCGCGGTCAGTTCCGACACCGCCTCCGCGTGGCAGCCCTGCTCCAGGTCCATGTCCAGGCGGGACTCCAGCAAGCCCAGGCGCCATTCCTCCAGGCGGACCCGCTGGGTCTCGGCGTACGGGCCGGGGACGCCGGCCAGCACCTCGCCGTCCCACAGCGCCAGGGCCTCGCTCAGCACCGAACGCGCCCGGCACAGGTCGCCGGCCGCCCGCGCCTTCTCCGCCTCCGCCGCCAGGTCCTGCGCGACCGCCAGGTCCAGGGCGCCCTCGGCCGGCACCCGCACCGCGTAACCGCCGGACTCGCTGACCAGGACCCCGGGCGGCAGGATCTTGCGCAGGCGGGACGCGTAGGTCCGCACCGCCGCCAGTGCCTGCGACGGGGGCTCGGCGCCCCACAGCGCGTCGATGAGCTCCGCCGCCGTGGCCGTACGGCCCTCGCGCAGCAGCAGGGCGGCCAGCAGGGCGCGCTGCTGGGGCGAGCCCGTGCTGAGCTGCTCCTCGCCGCGCCAGGCCCGCACCGGACCGAGCACGCCGAACCGCAGCGCCTCCGGCTCCGTGACGGTCACGGAGCCGGAACGCCGCTGCTCAGGCACTCGCGGCCCACCGTCCATGCGTTCGTCCCCCTCGGCATCACGAACAACCCCGTCAGTTTGCCTTGTTCCGGGCGGTTCCGTCAGCCGTGGGAGACACCGATCACAGGGTGGCGTACCGCCGCACACAAACCCCTCACACCCTCTTTGCAGACACCCGCTAGCTGACGGACCGTCAGATCGGCGCTACCGTGAGGGCCATGGAGACCACACAGTTCCCGCTGATCATCTCCGTCGACGACCACACCGTCGAGCCCGCCGGCGTCTGGCAGGACCGGCTGCCGAGGAAGTACCGGGAGACCGGGCCCCGGATCGTGCGCGCCCCGCTGAAGGAGATGACCTTCCTGGGCGGGCGTTTCAAGCCCGTCATGGGCGAACCCGGCAGCACCGACGGACCCCTCGGCGACTGGTGGGTCTACGAGGACCTGCGGCGGCCCCTCACCCGGCTCGACACCGCCGTGGGGTGCGGCAGGGACGAGGTCAGGCTGGAGGTCATCACGTACGAGCAGATGCGGCCGGGGTCGTACGACGTGGCCGCCAGGCTCGCCGACATGGACGTCAACCACGTGCAGTCGGCCGTCTGCTTCCCCACCTTCCCGCGCTTCTGCGGGCAGACCTTCACCGAGGCCGCCGACAAGGAACTCGCCCTGCTGTGCGTGCGCGCCTACAACGACTGGATGGTGGAGGAGTGGTGCGGGCCCGAGGCGCACGGGCGGCTGATACCGCTCACGCTCATCCCCCTGTGGGACGCCGAGCTGGCCGCGGCGGAGGTACGGCGGAACGCCGCACGGGGCGTGCGGGCCGTCGCCTTCTCCGAGATACCCCCGCACCTCGGCCTGCCGTCCGTGCACACCGACGACTGGGACCCCTTCCTCGCCGCCTGCGACGAGACCGGCACGGTCGTCGCCATGCACATCGGCTCCAGCAGCCGTATGCCCTCCACCTCCGCCGACGCGCCGCCCGCCGTCGGTTCCACCATCACCTTCGCCAACTGCTGCTTCTCGATGGTCGACTGGCTGATGAGCGGCAAGTTCGAGCGGTTCCCGAACCTGAAGGTCATGTACGCCGAGGGGCAGATCGGGTGGATTCCGTACATCCTCGAACGCGCCGACGTGGTGTGGGAGGAGAACCGGGGGTGGGGCGGGGTCGCCGAGAAGGTCACCCGGCCGCCGTCCGAGCTGTTCGCCGGGCACGTCTACGGCTGCTTCTTCGACGATGCCTTCGGGCTCAGGAACCTGGACGCGATCGGGGTCGGCAACGTCATGTACGAGACCGACTACCCGCACTCCGACTCCACCTGGCCCAAGTCCCGCGAGGTCGGTGAGGCGCAGATGGGGCATCTGCCGGCGGACGTGGTCGAGCGGATCGTGCGCGGCAACGCCATCGAGCTGCTGGGACTCACCCCCGAAGGGCGCTGGCGGTGAGTGCCCTGGCGTACGGCATCCAGCTGCCCGTCCAGGCGCAGAGCGCCCTGTTCGCGGAAGGGTGGGAGGCCGCTGCGGGGCCGGAGGACCTGGTGGCCGTCGCGCGGGCCGCGGACCGGGCCGGGTTCGACTACCTCGCCGTCTGCGATCACGTGGGCGTCCCGCGCCGGCTCGCCCCCGCCATGGGCACGGTCTGGTACGACCCGGTCGCCACCCTCGCCCACCTCGCCGCCGTCACCGAGCGGGTGCGCCTGCTCAGCCATGTGGCCGTCGTGGCGCTGCGGCACCCCCTGCTCACCGCCAAGCAGTACGCCACCCTCGACCACCTCTCCGGGGGCCGGCTGGTCCTCGGGGTCGGGGCCGGGCACGTGCGGGAGGAGTTCGAGGCGCTCGGGGTGGACTTCGAGCGGCGGGGGGCCGTGCTGGACGAGGTGATCGACGCGCTGCGGGCCGCCCTGGGGCCGGAGGAGTTCCCCGAGCACCACGGGAAGCTCTACGACTTCGCCGGGCTCGGGCAGCGGCCCCGGCCCGCACAGCCGCACGTGCCCCTCTGGGTCGGCGGCTCCTCGCCGGCCGCCGTACGCCGGGCCGCGCTGAAGGGGGACGGCTGGCTGCCGCAGGGGGATCCACGGGAGAGGCTGCCCGCGCAGATCGCCCGGCTGCGGCAGGTGCGCGAGGACGCGGGCGTCGAGGGGCCGTTCACCGTCGGCGCGCTCGCCGAGCCGCTGTACGTCGGGCGGGCCGGCTGGGACGTCGGGCGGCGGACGATCACCGGGGCGCCGGAGGAGATCGCCGAGTCGCTGCGGGCGTACCGGGCGATGGGCGTGGACCAGGTCCAGGTGCGGTTCCGCAGCCGCGGCCGGGACGAACTGACCGATCAGATCGCCACGTTCGGGGCGGCGGTCGCGCCCCTGCTGAGCTGAGGAGTGGGTGGACATGGGCAAGCTGGACGGGCGGGTCGTCCTCGTCACCGGGGCGGCACGCGGGCAGGGCGAGCAGGAGGCGCGGCTGTTCCGGGCCGAGGGGGCGCGGGTGGCCGTCGCCGACGTGCTGGACGACCAGGGGGAGGCCCTGGCCAAGGAGATAGGCGCGCTGTACGTCCATCTCGACGTCGGCACCGAGGACGGCTGGCGGGATGCCGTCGAGGCGGTGAAGGGGGCGTACGGGCGGATCGACGGGCTGGTGAACAACGCGGGGATCCTGCGCTTCAACGCCCTCGTGGACACCCCGCTGGACGAGTTCATGCAGGTCGTGCAGGTCAACCAGGTCGGCTGCTTCCTGGGGATGAAGGCGGTGGCGCCTCAGATGGCCGACGGCGGGACCATCGTCAACACCGCGTCCTACACGGGCATGACCGGCATGGCGGCCGTGGGCACGTACGCCGCCACCAAGCACGCCGTGCTGGGGCTGACCCGGGTGGCCGCGCTGGAGCTGGCGGGCCGGGGCATCCGGGTCAATGCGATCTGCCCGGGCGCCATCGACACCCCGATGTCCAATCCGGCGCGGCTCGACCCGGACGCCGATCCGGAGGAGACGAGCCGGGCGCTGGACGAGCTGTACCGCAAGCTCGTGCCGCTCGGGCGGGTCGGGCAGCCGGAGGAGGTGGCCCGGCTGGCGCTCTTCCTCACCTCGGCGGACTCGTCGTACATCACCGGGCAGCCGTTCGTGATCGACGGCGGATGGCTGGCGGGGGTCAGCGTTATCTGACTCACCGTCAGCTATTGACGGTCCTCGCGCTCGGTGCGACAGTCGGCCAACAGGATCGATCTGACGGAGCGTCAGAAACAGGGGAAGGTGAACCGCCTTGGAATTCGGGCTCTTTGTACAGGGATACGTGGGCCAGCGCGCCGAGACCGACCCGCTGGCCGAGCACAAGGCGCTGATGGAGGAGACCGAGTACGTCATCCAGGCGGACAAGTCCGGTTTCAAGTACGCGTGGGCCTCCGAGCACCACTTCCTGGAGGAGTACTCGCACCTGTCCGCCAACGACGTGTTCCTGGGGTACCTGGCGCACGCGACGGACCGGATCCACCTGGGCTCGGGCATCTTCAACCCCCTCGCCCAGGTCAACCACCCCGTGAAGGTCGCCGAGAAGGTCGCCATGCTCGACCACCTCAGCGAGGGGCGCTTCGAGTTCGGCAGCGGGCGCGGCGCCGGCAGCCACGAGATCCTGGGGTTCATACCGGGTGTGACCGACATGAACTACACCAAGGAGATCTGGGAGGAGACCATCGCCGAGTTCCCGAAGATGTGGCTCCAGGACGAGTACGCGGGCTTCCAGGGCAAGCACTGGCAGCTGCCGCCGCGCAAGGTCCTGCCGAAGCCGTACGGTAAGTCGCACCCGGCGATGTGGTACGCGGCCGGGTCTCCGCCGTCGTACGCCATGGCCGCGAGGAAGGGGCTCGGCGTGCTCGGCTTCAGCATCCAGAAGGTGTCCGACATGGAGTGGGTGCTGGAGCAGTACAAGACGGCGATCGTGAACGCGGAGCCGGTGGGGGACTTCGTCAACGACAACGTGATGGTGACGACGACCGCGATCTGCGCGCCCACGCACGCGGAGGCGATAGAGATCGCGGTGAACGGCGGTCTGCACTATCTGCCCTCGCTCGTCTTCCGGTACCACGACACCTTCCCGCGCCCCGAGGGCTTCCCCGTGTGGCCGGAGACGCTGCCCCGGTACACGCCGGAGTTCGTGGAGCTGCTCGTGGAGGAGGAGCTGCTGATCTGCGGCGACCCCGACGAGGTGCTGCGGCAGTGCAAGCGGTGGGAGCAGGCGGGCGCCGACCAGCTGAGCTTCGGGTTGCCGGTGGGGGTGCCGAAGGAGGAGACGCTGCAGACGATCCGGCTGATCGGGGAGCATGTGATTCCGAAGATCGACACGGATCCTGTGCATCGGACTTCGCGGTTCCGAGCAGCCGTGTGAGCGCCGTCGGCGGGTGCGGGTGCGTGGTGGGTCGCTCGCGCAGTTCCCCGCGCCCCTTCAGGTTGGACCTCGCGCCCCAGTCGAGAAGGAGGCTCCATGCTTGACCATGTCATCAAGGGCGCGTCCGTCGTGGACGGCACCGGCGCCCCCGCCTTCACCGCCGACGTCGGTATCCGGGGCGGTCGTATCGCCGCCGTCGGGAAGGTCGTTGAAGAAGCCCGTACGACCGAGGACGCCACCGGGCTCGTCCTCGCGCCCGGGTTCGTCGACCCCCACACCCACTACGACGCCCAGCTGTTCTGGGATCCGTACGCCACCCCCTCCCTCAATCACGGGGTGACGACGGTCGCCGCCGGGAACTGCGGGTTCACACTGGCGCCGCTCAACCCCGCCCGCCCCGAGGACGCCGACTACACGCGCCGGATGATGTCCAAGGTGGAGGGGATGTCGCTGGTGGCGCTGGAGGAGGGGGCGCCGTGGAGCTGGCACTCCTTCGGGGAGTACCTGGACGCCCTGGACGGGCGGATCGCCGTCAACGCGGGCTTCATGGTGGGGCACTGCGCGGTGCGGCGGTACGTCATGGGGCCGGAGGCCGTCGGGGGGCAGCCGAGCGGCGACCAGATGGACGCCATGCTGCGGCTGCTGCACGAGGCCATGGACGCGGGGGCCTGGGGGCTGTCCACCACGCAGTCCGGTACCCACTCGGACGGGGACGGCCGGCCGGTCGCCTCCCGGCACGCGGGGCCGGCGGAGCTGCTGGCGCTGTCGAAGGCCGTGGGTGAGCACGAGGGCACGCAGATCGAGGCGATCGTCGCCGGCTGTCTGGACCAGTTCAGCGACGACGAGATCGACCTGCTCGTGGAGATGAGCGCGGCAGCCGGGCGGCCGCTCAACTGGAACGTGCTCACCGTCGACGCGGCCGTACCCGAGCGGGTGCCCCGGCAGCTGAGCGCGAGCGAGCGGGCCCGGAAGGCGGGCGGGCGGGTGGTGGCCCTCACCATGCCGATCCTCACCCCGATGAACATGTCCCTGGGCACCTTCTGCGCCCTCAACCTCATCCCCGGCTGGGGGCCGGTCCTCGGGCTGCCGGTGCCGGAGCGGATCGCCCGGCTCCGGGACCCCGCCGTCCGGGCGGAGATGCTGCGGCGGGCCCGCTCGAAGGAGGCGGGCGTCTTCCGGCGGCTGGCCAACTTCGGGCGGTACGTCATCGGGGACACCTACAGCGAGGCCAACCGGGGGCTCACGGGCAGGGTCGTCGGGGACATCGCGCAGGAGCGCGGGCAGGACCCCTTCGCCTGCCTGGTCGAGATCTGCGCCCACGACGAGCTGCGTACGGTGCTGTGGCCGATGCCGCCCGACAACGACCCGGCGTCCTGGGCGCTGCGCGCCGAGACCTGGCAGCACGAGGACGTGCTGCTCGGCGGCTCCGACGCGGGCGCGCACCTGGACCGGATGTGCGGGGCGCCGTACACCACCCGGTTCCTCGGGGACTGTCTGCGCGGGCGGAAGCTGGTCGGTCTGGAGCAGGCGGTGAGGATGCTGACCGACGATCCGGCGCGGCTGTTCGGGCTGCGCGAGCGGGGACAGGTACGGGAGGGCTGGCACGCGGACCTCGTCCTGTTCGACCCGGAGTGCATCGACGCCGGTCAGGCCCGGCTGGTGCACGACCTGCCGGGTGACAGTCCGCGCCTGGACTCCAGGGCGCTCGGGGTGCGCGCCGTGTGGGTCAACGGCGTCGAGGCGATCCGGGACGACGTGGTGACCGGGGCCGTACCGGGGAAGGTGCTGCGGTCCGGCACCGACACGCGGACGGTGAGCACCCGGTGAGCCGGGTGGCGCCGGCGGGCGAGGGGCAGCGGCTGTTCGTCGGCGGGCGGTGGGTGGAGCCGGACGGCGGACACTACCCGGTGACCGACCCGGCCACCGAGGAGGCCGTGGGCTGGGCTCCGGAGGCCTCGCCGGAACAGGTGCGGGCGGCCTGTGCGGCGGCCCGGGAGGCGTTCGGGGCGTGGTCGCGGACCCCGCCGGAGGAGCGGGCGGCGGTGCTGGGCCGGGCGGCCGACCTGATCAGGGAGCGGACGGGGCCGTACACCGAGCTGGCCCGCGCGGAGACCGGCGCGACCACGGGGACCGCCCGGGCGATGCAGGTCGGGGTGGCCGCCGCCCGCTTCCGGCGGTACGCGCGCGTGGAGCCCGCCGAGTGGGCGATCGCGCCGCAGATCAACGAGGCCGGGCCGATGGGCAGGGCCGGGGTGATGGGCGCGCTGGCTCTGCGGCAGCCCGTCGGGGTCGTCACCTGCATCACCTCCTACAACAACCCGTGGGCCAACCCGGCCGGCAAGGTGGCACCGGCCCTCGCCATGGGCAACACGGTGGTGGTGAAGCCCGCCCCGCAGGATCCGCTGTCCGTCTACCGGATGGCCGAGGCGCTCGAGGCGGCCGGGGCGCCGCCGGGGGTGGTGAACGTCGTCTCCGGCCGTGCGGCGGCCGTGGGCGAGGCGGCGGTGGCCTCCGACGACGTCGACATGGTCAGCTTCACCGGCTCCACGGCCGTCGGCCGGCGCATCGCCGAGGTGTGCGGGCGGGACATGAAACGCCAGCTCATGGAGCTGGGCGGCAAGGGCGCGGCGCTCGTGTTCGACGACGCGGACGTGGGCTCCGCCGTCGCCGGTATCGGCACCACCTTCTCCTTCTACAGCGGGCAGATCTGCACGGCACCGACCCGGGTGCTGGCCCAGCGCGGGGTGTACGGGCGGCTGGTGGAGCAACTCGCCGCGTACGCAGGGCGGTTGAAGGTGGGTGACCCCCGGGAGCCGGACACGGTCGTCGGGCCGCTGATCTCGGCCGAGCACCGGGCGCGGGTCGAGTCGTACGTCGAACTCGGCCGCAAGGAGGGCGCGTCGCTGGTCACCGGCGGCGAACGGCCTTCGCCGGCCCGGGGTTTCTACGTCTCGCCCGCCCTCTTCGCCGACTGCGCCCCCGACATGCGCGTGGCCCGCGAGGAGATCTTCGGCCCGGTGGTCGCGGTGCTCCCCTTCGACGACGAGGACGAGGCGGTCGCCCTCGCCAACGACTCCGAGTACGGCCTCATCGACTACGTCTGGTCCGGTGACGTGGCCCGCGCCTTCCGCGTGGCCCGCCAACTCCGCGCCGGCGGCGTCGGGATCAACACGGTCGGCCGCAACATGGAGGCCCCGTTCGGCGGCTTCAAGAAGAGCGGCGTGGGCCGCGACGTGGGCGTGTACGCCCTGCACGCGTACAGCGAGGTCCAGGCGATCGTGTGGCCGGGGTGAGGGGAGCCCGGCTCACTGCGTGAAGAACGACGCCGGGTGGCGGGGGTCGTCCGCGCACACGAACAGGCCTGCGTGGCTGCCGCGGCCGACGACCATGCCCACCGGCTCGCGGGAGGCGTCGGCGGCCTCGTCGCCCGTCTCCAGGTGGCGCTCCTCCAGCGGCCGGAAGCGGTCCGGTGCGCCGTCGGGGGCCCAGCTGCCGAGGTAGTACTCGTAGGTGTCGCACTGCAGGAACAGCTCCAGCGGCGCCCCGCAGGCGCCGCAGTCCAGGGGCTTCGGCAGGCCGGTCGTGCACCAGTTCAGGTAGCCGCCCAGCTTGTAGCCGGGGATCGTGGTGAGGTCGTCGGCCAGGTCCCGTTCCGCCAGCCAGGTCTCGAAGCGTTCGGTGAGGGCGGCCGGGAGTTCCTCGTCCCCGGGGTAGTCCGTCACCCGCTCCGGGTGCAGCACGCAGGGCCGCGGGACCATGTCCAGGTCGTCGTCCCACTCCTCGGCCGGATGCGGATGGTCGGTGAGCGGGTCGGTGACCTCGGCGGCCCGGCGCCAGAACAGCCGGCAGGCCTGGCCCCAGCCCTCCGGGTGCGGCTGCTCGTGCCATTCGGGGCACCACAGGAGCTGGACGAGGTCCGTGCCGTCCGGGAAGCGGATCTCGGGGAAGTCCGCCGCCGTCAGCTGGGCCACCGCGACCATCCGCTCCGTGTACGGCCTTCCGTTCACGTCCTTGTGGTCGGCGCACTCCGGCCACGGCTCGGCGGCCGGCCACCACAGGGGGCCGCCGATGTGGCTGTCGCGCGGGCCGGGGGTGCCGCGGCGCGGGTGCAGCCGGACGGCCGGGCGGGCGTGGGGCAGCAACTCCGGGACGTCGCGGGCCGGTTCGACGACGGAGGGGGCGGTGGTGAGCTTCACGCCCGCAGTGTCGCCGGGCTCAGCCGTCCAGGTCCACCCGGATCGTCAGCAGGTCGGTGCCGAACGCCCGTACCGCCGCGCTGTTGAAGCGGGGCAGGGAGCGCAGCCGGGCCACCGGGTCGTCGTCGGGGAGGAGATGGGCGGTGCCGGTGTGCCAGTGGCCGCCGATGCGGACGCGGACCCTGGGGTCGGCCTGGATGTTGCGCACGTACTGCGACCTGTGGCCGAACTCGGAGACCAGCCAGAAGGACCGGCCCACCCGGCGCCCGCCGACCGGCGTCCGCCGGGGCAGGCCGGAGGAGCGGCCGGTGGTCTCCAGGAGGGTCTGGAACGGCAGCCGCCGGTTCAGCGGGTTGGCCAGATACCGCTGGAAACCGGTCACGAGGCGGTGCTTGAGGGGGGAGTGGCCGGGCATCTGTCCTGCCTCCTGTGTGCCGTGCCTGCCGCGGCTCGCGCGGGTGCCGTGGCAGCAGTGTAGGGGGCTCGCGCGGCACGGTACGGCTGGCGAAGGGGGCGTACGGCGGCGGCGACAGCCTCGCCGACACGAGTGTCCGCAGTGTGCGGGTCGGTGACGGCTCCCTCACCGCCATGCCGACTCCGGCCGGTGACACGTACGTCGGCACCGTGCCCGCCCCCGCCCGCGCGGCCGTCGGCGCTGACAACTGGGCCGGTATGGACAACGACGGCAAGCCGGTGCCCATCGGTGTCGAGGGGTATGGCGAGACGGACGCGGGCGTGCTGAAGTACCGGGGCGGGCGGGAGGACTGGAAGGGCGGCGGCGACTCCGACGGCGGCACCTCGGGCACCCAGTCCTTCGACTTCACCGCCCTCGCGAAGGGCAGGGCCACGGTACGGCTGCTGTACTGCCCGATGAGCACGTGCCACGGCCCGGACGACACGGCGACCCCGTACCCCACCGGCACGGCCCCGGCACCCGCCCACGCCACCGCCACGGCCGCCCCGTCGCCCACCCCCGGGAGCACGGTGTCCCCGTCGCTGTCCCCGTAACCCACCCGGACCGGCACCGGAACCCCGGGCTCCCACGCCGGCTTCTACGTCTTCACCGTCACCGTCCGCTGACCCGGACGACCGGAACCGAGGCCCTCATGCCCTCAGCCGTCCGCGTCCGCCAGCCAGTTGCCGTGGAAGCCGAACGGGACCCGGGTGGGCAGGTGGATGGTGGCGACCGGGGGCGCGCCGAGGTCGTCGG
The DNA here is from genome assembly GCF_001027185.1 of Streptomyces incarnatus. Taxonomy (NCBI): domain Bacteria; kingdom Bacillati; phylum Actinomycetota; class Actinomycetes; order Kitasatosporales; family Streptomycetaceae; genus Streptomyces; species Streptomyces incarnatus. The sequence continues at coordinate 4,856,910 of NZ_CP011497.1, forward strand.
CGTCCAGGACGACCAGGTCACTGCGGTCGGTGGCGGCGTCGTACACGTAGGTCAGCAGCCAGCCGGGGCCGCCGGGTGTGCCGTCGGCGGGGGCGAAGGCCGCCTCGCCCGGGGTGCGGCCGGGCCCGAAGTCATGGGCGGCGGCGGACCCGGAGGACAGCTCGTAGCGCACCAGTGAGGTGCCGCTCGTCATGTGCCCGTGTCCGGCGGCGAGGCCGGTCAGCCGGTCGTCGACGCGCGGGAACTCGCCGGGCCGGTCGTCGCACTGCTCCTCGCGGACCGTGCCGGTGGCCGGGTCGATCGTCCACTTCCACCACACGGCCCGGTGCGCCCGCGTGCCGCCGTCCGGTTCCCGCCGCCACAGCTCCGGGTAGCGCATCACGTGCAGCACGAGGGTGCCGTCCGGCGCGTCGTGGGCGTTGAGGAGGTGGAAGACGTAGCAGGGGTCGACCGCGAACCAGCGGACCTCGCCCCGGGGGTCGTCGCGGCGCAGTACGCCGAGCCGGGCGCCGTACCCGTCGTCCCAGCTGTACGGCATCGTGCCGCCGGTCAGGGCGAGTTCGGCGTCGAAGACGACCGGCAGGTCCATGAAGACGACGTGCCCGGCGGTGAGCGCGAAGTCGTGCAGCATGGTCGGCCCGGGCACCTCGATCGGCCGGCTGAGCACCAACTCGCCGGTGGCGTCGGCCCGGTGGTAGGTGAGGTGGGCGGGCTCCAGGATGCCGTAGCCGAAGAAGTGCAGTTCGCCGGTGGCCGGGCAGGTCTTCGGGTGGGCGGTCATCGCGGTGTGCAGGCGGCCGTCGAAGTCGTACGGGCCCTTGGTGTCCAGCTCGCGGGTGAGCTCGTAGGGCAGGGCGCTCTCGACCAGGGCGAGGGTGCGGCCCGCGTGCCGGACGACGTGGGTGTTGGCCGGGCCGGCGGTGAGGTCGCGGCGGCCCCGGTCGTCGTACATCCGCGCGCCGTCGGTGAGGCGGGTGGTGCGGACCCAGCGGTTGCGGTAGGAGACGGCCCGCCCGCCCTCCAGGCGCACCCCGTGGACCATGCCGTCGCCGAAGAACCAGTGCCCGGAGGCGGCGTCGGCCGGGTTCGGGCCGTTGCGCAGGTACCAGCCGGTCAGCGCGGGCGGGATGGTGCCGGTCACCGGCAGGTCGTACGCGGTGAGTTCCTCGGTGACCGGGGCGTAGTTGCCGGACAGGTGCTTCGGGGTGGCGGTCACCGGGCCACCTGCCCGGCGGCCTGGGCCTTCGCCTGGACGTGGGCGACATAGCGGACGGTGAAGAGCATCGGGACGGCGAAGCCGGCGATCTGGACGAGGGTCGCGGGCGTCGAGTGCGCGTGCCCGGCGTGGGCCAGCACGGCGAGGACGACGGCGGTCAGCACGAAGGCGGCCGTCCAGACGGACGTGATGACGACGTTGACCCGGATGAAGGGCTTCAGGTCCCAGAGCTCGCGGGGGGTGGTGCGCTTGGCGATGCCCAGGGTGAAGGGCCGGCCGACGGCCAGCGACAGGCCGGCGATGACGGCGAGGGTGCCGGAGGAGAGGGCGGCGGAGTAGGCGTGCACGCCCGAGTGCGGGTCGGCGAAGGCGATGGCCGCGAGGACCGCGAAGAAGACCGCCGAGCCGGCCTCGATGACGAGGGCGTCGAAGCCGGCGCCGGCCCGCCGCTGCTGGGCGATGATCGCGACGGAGATCACCAGGGCGGCCAGCGCGCCCCACTGCCACTGCCCCGAGGGGATGACGGCGAAGACGATCCACGGCAAGAACGTGCGCAGGTACGACATGGGTTCCCCCGGGCGGAGTAGGTTCCGATTCCGACATGTCAAAACTAGAAGGTCTGTGCTCGACATGTCAACAATGGAAGGTAAGGTGGGAGTCATGAGCCTCAGACACGCACTGCTCGGCCTGCTCTCCGACCGTCGCGCCAGCGGATACGACCTGCTGAAGACGTTCGACACCTCGCTGGCCCACGTCTGGCCGGCGACCCAGAGCCAGATCTACACCGAGCTGACCAAGCTGGCGGGCTCCGGGCTGATCACGGTGGCCGCCGAGGGCCCGCGGGGCCGCAAGGAGTACGAGATCACCGACGCGGGGCTCGCGGAGCTGCGGCACTGGCTGACCGAGGTCGCGCCCCAGCCCGTCATGCGCAGCGACATCCTGCTGCGGGTGTTCTTCCTCGGTGTGCTCAGCCCCGAGCAGGCGCGCGACTACCTGTCCCTGCTGGCCGGGATGTCCCAGGAGGGGCACGACCGGCTGCGGCGGCTCGCCGACTCCATCGACTGGGACGAGGGCAACCTCTCGGTATACGGCCGGATCGCCCTGGAGTACGGCCTGCGGTTCAACGCGATGCGGCGCGAGTGGGCCGAGTGGGCGGCGGAGCAGATCAAGTAGCCCCGAGGAAGACCGGGTTGGTGAAGGCGGCGAGCGCCCCCGGCACCGGCCCGAGCGCCGCCTCGTGGCGCAGTTCGGCGCGCACGTACGCCGCGTAGGCGGGCGTCGTACGCCACTCGACCGTGCCCGCGCCCGACACCGGCAGCGGATCGCTGGTGAACAGCACGCCCTGGTCGGTGACGAAGCGGACCGTGCAGCGCGGGGCGCCCGAGACCTCCAGCCGGACCGTCACCGGGGTGTCGGCGGCCACGGCCAGCCGCTCGCCGATGCCCGCCTGCTGCCCGCGCCCGCCCGCCGCCGTGAAGGAGAGGGTCACGTTCCTGGACTCGGCCACGTAGGAGCGTCCCGCGCGGATGCCGTCCTGGATCGCCTCCCGGGTCAGGTCGTCGGCGAGGACGACCGTCTGGGGCATACCGACCGTGTCCGGGTCGCGGTGGGCGTCGCTGTTGCCCATCGCCGGGAGCCAGGCCCGCCCGTGCCGCACGGAGGCGACCAGCTGGTTGTCCCAGTCGGCCAGGGTCACCTCGTCGTCCGGGGTGTAGGGGCCGTTCCACACCTCCACGGCGTCCGCCTCGGCGAAGCCGAACTTCCAGCCGCAGCCGACGCAGGTGGCGTGCGGGTGGGCGGGGACGACCAGGCCGCCGGCGCGGCGGATGTCCCGCGCGAAGCGGGCCCAGCGGTTGTCCCGGGCCCGGTAGCGCCAGTCCACGAACGTGCCGGGCTCGGTGCCGAGCGCCAGCACGTGGCCGTTGCGCGTGGTGACCTCCTCGCCGAGCATGATCAGCAGGTCGTCGCCCGCCTGGTCCGCCCAGTGCGGGTGGGACGAGTGGGTGTTGTGGTCCGAGGAGTTGATGAAGTCCAGGCCCGCCGCCCGCGCGAGGGCCGCGATCTCGGCCGGGGTGCGGCGGCCGTCGGAGTACCAGGAGTGCAGATGGCAGTCCCCCCGGTACCAGGCCCGGCCCCGCCCCTTCGCCCGGGAGGGCGGATACACCGGCCGCGGGGTCTCGCCCGGCTCGCCGTAGGTCAGCGTGACCGTCAGCTCGTACGTCAGGCCCTGGGGCGCCACCGTGTAGGGGCCCAGCGCGACGTACCAGGTGCCCTCCCGCACCGGGCCGGGGACATAGCCCGGCGTGGCGTCGTCGGCGCGGACGAAGAACTCCGTGCGCGCGCCGCCCGACCAGCCACGGAAGCCCCGGCCGCCCAGCTCGGTGCCGCGCTCGTCGAAGAGCCCGATGTCGAGCGCGTTGCCCGGGGTGCCGGCCGGGACCGAGGGCTTGTCGTAGGTGTAGGAGACCTTGATCTCCCGTACCCCGGCGGGCACTTCGACCGGTACGTACACGAAGTCGGGGGAGCCGGCCGGCAGGGTGCCGTGCACCGTCCGGGTCTCCTGGCGCTGACCGTCCGCCGCTGCGAAGCTCACGCGTCCCAACGTAAGGGCAGCGGCGGCGCCCGTCACGAACAGCGCGCGTCTGCCGATGCCGTGAGTCTGCTCGTGCGTGTCCTCACCCATGAGGTCACTCTCTCGTCCGGGCGTGAACTCCCGTGGAAGAAAAGGGGATTGACGGGCGACGAAGTGTCATGGACGCGACGCCCGCGATATTCGCGGCCATGGTGAGCGCGTGCCTGTCAGTCGGTATGGACGGTGGAAGCCCGGCCGGGTACAGATGGGCCATGCGTATCGCCGTCACCATCTTCCTCACCGACGAGACCGTCACGCCGGTACGACTCGCCCGCGAACTCGAGCGGCGCGGCTACGCCGGCCTCTACCTCCCCGAGCACACGCACATCCCCGTCGAGCGCACCACCCCGTACCCCGCCGGCGGCGACCTGCCCCGCGAGTACGGCCGCACCCTCGACCCCTTCGTCGCCCTCGGCCAGGCCGCCGCCGTCACCGAGCGCCTCGGCCTCGGCACCGGCGTCACCCTCCTCGCCCAGCACGACCCGATCGCCCTGGCCAAGCAGATCGCCACCCTGGACCACCTGTCCGGCGGCCGCTTCACGCTCGGTCTCGGCTACGGCTGGAACGTCGAGGAGGCCGCCGACCACGGCGTGGAGTGGCGCACCCGCCGGGAACTGGTCCGGGACCGGATGCGGCTGATGCAGGCGCTGTGGTCTGCGGAACCGACGCCGTACGAAGGCGAGTTCGCCGCCGTACGGGCCAGCCACGCCCACCCCAAGCCCGTCCGGAAGCCGCGCGGCCCGGTGACCGGGCCCCGCACGCTCGTCGGCGGCGCCGCCGGACCGAGGCTCTTCGCCCACATCGCCGAGTACGCCGACGGCTGGCTCCCGATCGGCGGCCGCGGCCTCACCGAGTCCCTGCCGGCGCTGCGCACGGCCTGGGCGGATGCCGGCCGCGACCCGTCCGCCCTCCAGGTCGTCCCGTACGCGGTCCAGCCGACCCCGGGCAAGCTGGCCCACTACGCGGAGCTGGGAATCGAGGAGGTCGTACTCCAGTTGCCGCCGGCGGGGGAGAGGGAGGTGCTGGGGGTGCTGGACGAGTTCGGGAGCTTCCTGTAGGCAGCCCTGAGCTGCGATCACCCCGAACGTACAGTTGAGGGATGACGACTTCCGCGACCTCCGGAACCGGGCCGACCGAGAACTCCATGCGTCGCGCCCTCAAACGCGCCCGGGACGCCGTCGCCCTCGACGTCGCCGAGGCGGCGGTGCTGCTGCAGGCCCGCGGTGAGGCCCTGACCGACCTCGCCGCGTCCGCCGCCCGGGTGCGCGACGCGGGTCTCGAACAGGCGGGCCGTCCCGGCGTCATCACCTACTCGAAGAGCGTCTTCATCCCCCTCACCCGGCTGTGCCGGGACAAGTGCCACTACTGCACCTTCGTCACCGTCCCCGGCAAGCTGCGCCGGGCCGGCCACGGAATGTTCATGTCCCCCGACGAGGTGCTGGACATCGCCCGCAAGGGCGCCGCCCTCGGCTGCAAGGAAGCCCTGATCACCCTCGGCGACAAGCCCGAGGACCGCTGGGCGGAAGCGCGCGAGTGGCTGGACGCGCACGGCTACGACGACACGATCGCCTACGTCCGCGCCGTCTCGGTCCGGATCCTGGAGGAGACGGGGCTGCTGCCCCACCTCAACCCGGGCGTCATGACCTGGACGGACTTCCAGCGCCTCAAGCCCGTGGCCCCCTCCATGGGCATGATGCTGGAGACGACCGCGACCCGGCTCTGGTCCGAGCCCGGCGGCCCCCACTACGGCTCCCCGGACAAGGAACCGGCCGTACGGCTGCGGGTGCTGGAGGACGCCGGCCGCTCCTCCGTCCCCTTCACCTCCGGTCTCCTCATCGGCATCGGGGAGACGTACGAGGAGCGGGCCGAGTCCCTCTTCGCGCTCCGCAAGGTCTCCCGGGCCCACCACGGCATCCAGGAACTGATCATCCAGAACTTCCGCGCCAAGCCGGACACGGCGATGCGCGGCATGCCGGACGCCGAACTGGACGACCTGGTCGCCACCGTGGCCGTGGCCCGCCACATCATGGGCCCGTCCGCCTGCCTCCAGGCCCCGCCGAACCTGGTCGACAGCGAGTACGAGCGGCTGATCGGCGCCGGCATCGACGACTGGGGCGGGGTGTCCCCCCTGACCATCGACCACGTCAATCCCGAACGGCCCTGGCCGCAGATCGAGGAGCTGGCCGCGCGGTCGGCCGCCGCCGGCTTCTCCTTGCGCGAACGCCTCTGCGTCTACCCGGAGTTCGTGCGGCGCGGCGAGCCCTGGCTGGACCCCCGGCTGCGCCCGCACGTGAGCGCGCTGGCCGACCCGGAGACGGGCCTGGCGCGCGAGGACGCCGTCGTCGAGGGCCGGCCGTGGCAGGAACCGGAGGAGGCGTTCGTCCCGACCGGCCGCACCGACCTGCACCGCACCATCGACACCGAGGGCCGTACGGCCGACCGGCGCGACGACTTCGACGAGGTGTACGGCGACTGGGAGGCGCTGCGCGAGGCCGCCGCCCCGGGCATGGCGCCGGAGCGCATCGACACGGACGTACGGCAGGCGCTGGCGACCGCGGCCGACGACCCGACCCGGCTGACCGACGCCGAGGCGCTGGCCCTGCTGCACGCGGACGGCCCGGCGCTGGACGCGCTGTGCCGGGTGGCCGACGACGTGCGCCGGTCCGCGGTCGGCGACGACGTGACCTACATCGTCACCCGCAACATCAACTTCACCAACGTCTGCTACACCGGCTGCCGCTTCTGCGCCTTCGCCCAGCGCCGCACGGACGCCGACGCCTACACCCTCTCCCTGGAGCAGGTCGCCGACCGCGCCCAGCAGGCCTGGGACGTGGGCGCGGTCGAGGTGTGCATGCAGGGCGGCATCCACCCCGACCTGCCGGGCACGGCGTACTTCGACATCGCGAAGGCGGTGAAGTCCCGCGTCCCCGGCATGCACGTGCACGCCTTCTCGCCGATGGAGGTGGTGAACGGCGCGACCCGGACGGGTATGTCGATCCGCGAGTGGCTTTCCGCCGCCAAGGAGTCCGGCCTGGACACCATCCCCGGCACGGCGGCGGAGATCCTCGACGACGAGGTCCGCTGGGTGCTGACCAAGGGCAAGCTGCCGGCGGCGACGTGGACCGAGGTCGTGACGACGGCCCACGAGCTGGGCATCCGCTCGTCCTCGACGATGATGTACGGCCATGTCGACCAGCCCCGCCACTGGCTGGGCCATCTGCGCACCCTGGCGCGGATCCAGCGGGAGACGGGCGGTTTCACCGAGTTCGTGACGCTTCCGTTCATCCACACGAACGCGCCGGTGTACCTGGCGGGCATCGCGCGCCCCGGCCCGTCGGCCCGCGACAACCGCGCGGTCACCGCGATGGCCCGTCTCCTCCTCCACCCCTGGATCCCGAACATCCAGACGAGCTGGGTGAAACTGGGCGCGGAGGGTGCGGCGGAGATGCTCCGTTCCGGGGCGAACGACCTGGGCGGCACGCTGATGGAGGAGACGATCTCCCGCATGGCGGGCTCGTCGTACGGCTCGTACAAGTCGGTCCGCGAGCTGGTCGCCGTGGCCGAGGCGGCCGGCCGCCCGGCGAAGCCGCGCACCACGCTCTACGGCGAGGTCCCGGAGGAACGGCAGCGGGCGGCGGCGGCCTCCGACGGCCACCTGCCCGAGCTGCTGCCCGTCCTGGACTGAGTACGATGATCCGACCCCCGGTCCGAGCGGGGGCCCCGTAGCGGAGGAGATGCGTACCCGTGGCTGCCCGACTGCCCTCCTGGGCCTGGGTCACCGGCCTGACGGCGGGCGCGACCGCGGCCGTCGTCGCCCTCGCCGTACAGGCGGACCACGGGCCGCACCCCACGGCCGCCGTGGCGGCCGGGCCGAGCCCGTCGGCGTCGGCGCGCGCCCACGGCTCCGCCGCGCCGCACTCCCCGTCCGCGCCCGCGCTGCCGGACGCGTCGGGCGCGGGCCGCCGGATCGTGTACTCCCTCGGCGAGAAGCGGGTGTGGCTGGTCGACGCGACGGGCAGGGCGACCCGCACCTTCACGGTGTGGCCGGGCACGGTGAACCCGCAGCCCGGCCGCTACTCGGTCACTCTGCGCCGCCAGTCCCTGAAGGGCTCGGACGGCGTGGAGATCGAGCACATCATGTACTTCACCAAGGCGGACGGCGTGAACATAGCCTTCTCCAACGCCCTGGACGGCTCCTCGCCGCCGCCCGCCCATGGTCAGAAGCTGGGCGGCATCCGCCTGCACAAGCAGGACGGCGCCGCCCTGTGGGCCTTCGGCGACACCGACACGACGGTGGCGGTCGTCAGGTAGCGTCCGCCTGCCGCCCGGGCAACTGGTTGACGATCAGGGCGACCCCACTCAGCAGGAACACCCGGGTGGCGGCCTCCAGCCCGTTCCAGGTCTTGGACTGCCACATCGAGAACCACTCTCCGCCGATCGCGATGAACCCGGCCCCGAACAGCAGCACCAGCATCAGCAGCCCGTAGGTGGAGACCCGCCGCGCGAGGCCGTCGTCCTTCCGCCGCGCCCACAGGTACGTCCCCCAGACCAGCACCAGGGCCGCCACGGTCTCCCACACGATGATGAGGACGTACGCGGTGTCCTGGAGCCCCTTGCTGGTGATGGCCCGCCACATCAGGTGGTCGTCCCTGAACGTCGTGTCCATCGCCAGCACGTGCCGGACGAACTGCTGGTTCGTCCCGAAGTCGGTGATGTTCCCGAGGGCGACCAGGGCGATGTAGAGGGCGAGTATGCCGGTGAGGACACCGGCGGCCAGGCTGAGGCCGGAGTTACGTGTGGGGGTGGTGGTCATGGCTGAATTCTCTCCTGCCGACGGCCCGCATTGCGCGTGGTCATCAGGCCAGAGTGAGAAGGCGAGTTGACCGAAGCCGGCCGTTCGGTCCGGTGCTCAGCGGTCCACCGCCTCCCCGGTCACCACCGGCCGCACCTTGGTCAGCAGCAGGTCCAGGAAGCGGTCGGGGTGGCGGAAGGACGCGAAGTGGCTCGCCTCCCTGATGAGTGCGAAGTCCTTCACCGGGGCCGTGACTTCGTCGTAGAAGCGGCGGGCCGGCTGCGGCGGGGTGAGGACGTCGCTCTCGCCCTGGAAGACGAAGAAGGGGAGACGGAAGGCGGTGCCCTCGGCGTACTCGTCGATCGTCATGGCCTGGGGGCCGAGCTGCTCCGAGAAGGTCTGGCCCTTCAGGTAGGTGCGCAGGTCGCGGAGCGTGTGGAGGGGCGAGAACCAGAGGGAGCGGACGACGACCGTCTTCATGGTGTCGTAGGTGAGGGGGTCGGTCGTGACCACCGTCTTGGCGTACTCGGCCCACTCGTGGGACGACCAGGCCGACCGGTCCGGGCCGATGGCCGTCATCTGCGCCAGTTGCTTCTTCTTGCCCGCCCGCGCCAGCCGGGCCAGCAGCGCCTCGTAGGCGGAGCGGTCCCGGTCGCCGCCGACGATGTTCTGGTCGGTGCCGACGTACGCCGAGTAGAGCTCAGGGTGGTTGCGGGCCAGGCGGAGGCCGATGACGGTGCCGAAGCTGTTGGCCACCAGCAGGACCTTGGCGACGCCGAGGCGGGCGCGGACGTGGGCCGTCACCTCCAGGGCGTCCTGGTACAGCCGGTCGAGGGTCATCTCGCCCTGGCCCTCCGGGCCGCCCGCCGCGAACGTCCGGCCGGCGCCGCGCATGTCCCAGCGGACGATCGTGAAGTGCCGCTCCCAGGCGCGGGTGCGCGGGGTGAAGACCAGGTTGGAGGCGCCGGGGCCGCCGTGGATCTCCAGGACGACCGGGTTCGACCGGTCCTCGCCGCGGACCGAGATCCACTGGTCGATGCCGCCGATGCGGACGTACGAGGACTCGTCGATGCCGTTCGGCGTGGTGATCGCGAGCTTCTTGGCGAGCGCGCGGCGCTTGAGGGCGCGGTAGGTCAGCAGCATGGTGTTCCCCCTAAACTGTTTAAGCCGTCAGCTGTTCTGCTGGGTTTACGGTATATACAGTTGTCTGGCGGAGTCAACAGGCTTCGCGCGGACGATCGGGAGGCAAGCCATGGGCGGGCGGAAGAACGAGCAGGAACAGGACCGCGATCCGCGGGCGACCCTCGCGCTGCTGTGGGGCGAGCAGGAACAGCCCACCCGCGGGCCCAAGCCGACGCTGTCCCCGCAGCGCATCGCCGCGGCCGCCGTCGAACTGGCCGATGCCCAGGGGCTGGACGCGGTCTCGATGAGCAAGGTCGCCGCCGAGTTCGGCGTCTCGGCGATGGCGCTCTACCGGTATGTGCCCGGCAAGGCGGAACTGGTCGAGCTGATGATCGAGTCTATGCTTGCCGAGGTCCCCGACCTCTCCGCGGCGCAGGGCGACTGGCGGGCCGGGACACGGCTGTGGGCCCGGCGGTGCCTGGATCTCTACCGGGCCCACCCCTGGGCGCTCGCCGCCACCGCGATGCGCCGCCAGGTCATGGGCCCCCACCAGCTCGGCTGGCTGGACGCGGCGCACGCGGCCCTGGAGCCCACCGGCCTGCCGGCGGCCCAGCGGCACCAGGTCTTCGTCCTGGTCGTCGGCCTGGTGCGCAGCCTCGCCCAGCAGACGGCCGACTTCGACGCGGACCAGGACCGCGAGTGGAACCGCCTCACCGGAGAGGTCCTCGAACGCCACGCGGACCGCTTCCCGGCCCTGACCCGGGCCATCGCCGACGGCGCCTTCGACCCGCCCGGCACCGACCCGCTCGACTTCGGGCTCGACCGCATCCTCGACGGGGTCGAAGCGCTCGTAGCTGTGCGGGAATGACCGCTGGGGGGCGATTTGCCCCCGTGAACGGACCGTTCCCCGTCGATTACAGTGCTGAGCGTCGTACGGACGGACGGTGCTGTGGGGAGGTCGGGATGAGTGCGACATCGGGCGCCGTCTGGGGCCGAGCCGAGCAGCAGGACTACCGCAGCCGGGTGCGCGGCACCCTGCTCGGGGTCGCCGTGGGCGACGCGCTCGGCGGGCCCGCCGACCCGCTGTCCCTGGAGGAGATACGGGCCGCCTACGGCCCCGAGGGGCTGCTCGACCTGGCCTTCGGGCACGGGCGGCGCGGCACGGTCACCCACCACACCCAGCTCACCCTGTTCAGCGTGGACGGGCTGATAAGGGCCCAGGTGCGCCGGGACACCGGCGCCTGGCACCCGCCGACCGATCTGCACCGGGCGTACCGGCGCTGGGCCGCCACCCAGCGGGACTGGGGGCCCGACGAGCGCCGCAAGGACGACGGCTGGCTGGCCCGTGAGGAGTGGCTGTACGCCCGCCGGGATCCGACCCGGGCGCTGCTCGTCGGGTTCGGCGACGACGCCATGGGCACGCTGGAGGCACCGAAGAACCCCGGCGAGCTGGGGCCGGAGGCGGTGGCCCGGTCCGCGCCCTTCGGGCTGCTGGTCGGCTGGGAGCCGCAGCTCGTCGCGCAGCTGGCGGTGGAGTGCGCCGCCCAGAGCCACGGGCACCCCCTCGCCTACCTGTCGGCGGGCGCGTACGCCGTGATCGTGCACGCGCTGGCCCGGGGCGAGAGCCTGGACGGTGCCGTGCAGCGGGCCCTCGCCCTGCTCGCGGCCCGGCCGGGCCACCAGCCCGTCTCGGACGCCCTGCAGCACGCCCTCGGCGCGGTACGGCAGGGGATCCCGAGTCCGACACGGGTGGAGGAACTGGCCGGCGACGGTACGGCGGACGGGCTGCTGGCGGCGTCCGTGTACTGCGCGCTGGTCGGGGAGGACGTGCGGCACGGGCTGTGCCTGGCGGTGAACCAGAGCGGGCCGTCCGCGGCGGCCGGCGCGCTGACCGGCGGGCTGCTGGGCGCCCTGCACGGCGAGACCGCCCTTCCCCCGGGGTGGCTGGCCGAGCTGGAAGGACGGCCGACGATGCTCGAACTCGCCGACGACTTTGCGATGGAGATGACCCAGGGACCGGCGCTGCATGGTCCGGCGGGGTCGTCGCCGGGCTGGCTGGCCCGGTATCCGCGGGCCTGAGCCGGGCACGAGCGCCGGCGGCCGGGGCCCGGCGGCCAGGGTCCAGGGGCCAGGGCCCGGCGGCCAGGGCCCGGCGGTCACGGCCCGGCGGTCAGGGGGTCCTAAGCCCGGGTGCAGGTGTGCTCCGTCACGCTGCCGTGCTCGTCCACGTGCCTGATGTGCAGGACCCGGTTGGCGTACCTCACCTCCAGCCGCTGACCGGAACCGGTGCCGGCTGTCCCGGGCGGCTGCCAGGGGAGGACCTGGTTCACGAAGGTGCCGACCGCGGCGGGGACGTCGGAGGCGGCGGCGCTCTGTGCGCCGGAGCTGTCACCGCCCATGTCCTCGGGGACGCTCATCACCAGTCGCCCGCCCTGGAGTGCCCAGGTGCCCTTCACCGACTTGCCGCTGCCGCTCATCGACCACGTGCCGTCGCCGATGGCCATGGAGTAGGAGAAGGGGGCTCCGGACGACGGCTTCGAGGTGACCTTCCAGGAGCCGCGGACGAACGCCGCGAACGCCATTCCGGTCACTCCGGGCGTCGGCGACGATCCGCCCGTACCGGTCCAGCCCTTGTGCTTCCCCTTCCCCTTCCCCGTCCCCTGGCTCTTCCCCAGTCCCTTCCCCTTGCTCTGGTCGTTCCCCTTGCACGCCGCCAGCAGCGATGCGCCGACGCCGGCGGTGAGGCAGCGCAGGGCGGTACGGCGGCCCACCAGCCGGGAGGCCGCCCGCCACGCTTCGATGCTCATTCGTTCCCCGTTCCTGCCGATTGCTTGATCAACCGGCAGGCTACAGGGGTCAGTTGGAGGTCCCCACGATGCCGTCCGGGGCTGCCGCGGGTGCCGGGACCGCCGCCGCGCCGTCGCCGTCCGAGTTGACCCGCTCGATGATCGCCAGTCGCTCGGGGGTGTCCTCCGGCTTCACGTAGCCGATCAGGATGTACAGCACCAGGGACACCGCCAGCGGCACCGAGACCTGGTACTGGAGCGGCACCCCGCCGGAGACGTGCCAGCTGATGGGGTAGTTCACCAGCCAGAACGCCAGCAGGCCCGCCGCCCAGCTGGTCAGCGCCGCCGTCGGGCCGGAGCGGCGGAACGGGCGGAGCAGACCCAGCATCATCGGGATCGCGATCGGGCCCATGAGGCCGGCGACCCACTTGATGACGACCGTGATGATGTCCTTGAACGTGGGCGAGTTGACCTGCGTCGCCACCGCCATGGACAGGGCCAGGAAGACGACCGTCGTGACGCGGGCGGCGATCAGCCCCGACCGCTGTCCCCACGCCCGCGCGCGAGCGGACAGCACCGGCGCCACGTCCCGGGTGAACACCGCCGCGATGGCGTTGGCGTCGGAGGAGCACATGGCCATCGTGTGGGAGAAGAAGCCGACGACGACGAGTCCCAACAGGCCGTGCGGCAGCAGCTGTTCGGTCATCAGCCCGTAGGAGTCGGAGCCGTCCGGCTTCTGCGCGTGCACCAGGAGCGGGGACATCCACATCGGGAAGAACAGCACCACCGGCCAGACCAGCCACAGGGCCGACGACAGCCGGGCGGAGCGCTCGGCCGCGTACGCGCTGCCCGTCGCCATGTACCGCTGCGCCTGGTTGAGCATGCCGCCGTTGTACTCGAAGAGCTTGATGAACAGGAACGCCAGCAGGAACACCGTGCCGTAGGGGCCGACGAGCGGCTTGCCGTGGCCGTGCAGCGCGGGCTGGTTCCAGGCGTCGAGGAAGCCGATGTGCTTGTCGTTCAGCTTCAGTACGACGGCGACGAACATCGAGACACCGGCGAGCAACTGGATGACGAACTGGCCGAGTTCGGTCAGCGCGTCCGCCCACAGGCCGCCGATCGTGCAGTACACGGCCGTGATCGCGCCGGTGATCAGGATGCCCTGGTTCAGGGTGACGCCGGTGAACACCGACAACAGGGTGGCGATCGCCGCCCACTTGGCGCCCACGTCCACGATCTTCAGCAGCATGCCGGACCAGGCGAGCGCCTGCTGGGTCGGCAGGTTGTAACGGTTCTTCAGGTACTCCAGCGGGGAGGCCACCTGGAGCCGGGAGCGGAGCCGGTTGATGCGGGGCGCGAACAGCTTCGACCCGATGGCGATGCCGAGCGCGATGGGGAAGGACCAGGTGACGAAGGAGGTGACGCCGTAGGTGTAGGCGATGCCCGCGTACCCGGTGAACATGACCGCGCTGTAGCCCGACATGTGGTGCGAGATGCCGGACAGCCACCAGGGCATCTTGCCGCCGGCCGTGAAGAAGTCGGAGACGTCGTCCACGCGCTTGTGCGACCAGACGCCGATCGCCACCATCACACCGAAGTAGCCGATGAGTACGGCCCAGTCGAGACTGTTCATGTGCTCGATCGTGGGTGCCGCCACGTGAACACGACAAGCGAGCATCAGGTCAAGAGGCGGTAAAGTTGTTCGTTCTGGCGACCCTCATTCACATTCCTGAATGCGTCCGAGTCTGCTCACCGCATCAGCTCACCCGCGTTGACCAGCAGTGACTGACCGGTGATGGCCCGCGCCCGGTCCGAGGCGAGGAACACGACCGCGTCCGCCACGTCCCCGTCGGTCGCCAGCTCGGGCAGGGCCATCCGCTCCGTCAGTCGCCCCAGCACCTCCGCCTCCGGCACGCCCTCCGTCTGCGCGGTGAACCGGACGTACGCCTGCACCGGCGGCCCCCACATCCAGCCCGGCAGCACGGTGTTGACCCGGATCCGCCGCGGCCCCAGCTCCCGTGCCAGCGAGTACATCGCGCTGGTCAGCGCTCCCTTGGACGCGGCGTACGCCGCCTGCCGTACCTGCGAGGGCGCGGCCACCGCCGACTGCGTCCCGATGAACACGACGGACCCGCCCCCGCCCTCCCGCAGCGCCGGCAGGCAGGCCCGCGTCATCCGCAGGGAGCCGAGCAGGTTCACGTCGATGACCGACTGCCACGTCGCGAAGTCCGCGTCCTCGACGCCGCCGAAGTACGAGTCCCAGGCCGCCACCTGCACCACCGCGTCGATCCCCCCGAACCGCTCCCGCGCCAGCGCGGCCAGCGCCGCGCACTGTCCCTCGTCGGTGATGTCCGTCGCCCGGTGCGCGGTGTGGGTGCCGTCCGGATCGATCTCCGCCGCGCTCTTGGCGAGGTTGGCCTCGGTGCGCGCCCCGAGCACCGCGTTCCCGCCGTCCCGTACGACGGCCGCGGCGACCTGGTGACCGAGCCCGGCGCCGACTCCCGATACGACCACTGTCTTGCCTGCGAGCAGGGACATCGGTGCCTCCCGCGGTATGGCGCTTTATCTGACGGGGCGTCAGAGTATGGCCCTGGGCCGGAGAAGGGAACCGCATGAGCGAGGACACCCGCAGCGAGACGTACGCCGAACTGGCCGCCGTCGGGCCGTACGGCGTCCACCCGGGCCACGCCCTGATCACCATGGTCGAACCGCACCCCGGGCACGAGTACGCCTACAACCGCTGGTACGAGGACGACCACTACTACGCCGGCGCGATGGCCATGCCCTGGATGTACGCGGGCCGCCGCTGGGTGGCGACCCGGGATCTGCAGCTCCTGCGCTACCCGGAGAAGTCGGCCGTCGCCCAGCCCGTCACGGTCGGCTGCTACCTCTCCACCTACTGGATCACCGCCGGCCGCTACGACGAGCACATGAAGTGGACCGTCGCCATCAACCGGCGCCTCAACCGCGACGCCCGCGTCTACCACGACCGCACCCATGTCTTCACGGCCTTCCAGGACCACGAGACGACGGTCTACCGCGACGGCGCCGCGGGCCCCCGCGACTTCCACGCCCTGGACCACCCCTACGCCGGGCTGGTGCTGGAGGTGATCGACAGCGAGGCGTCGCGGCAGCGGGCCGAACTGGTGCAGTGGCTGCGCACGCGGCACCTGCCCCGCCGTCTCGCCGGCTCCCCGGCGGCCATGGTCGCGGTCTTCCGGCCGACACCCCTGCCCGGCGACCGCATGACCTACGTCAAGCAGGTCGAGGGCGTCGACACCCGGGTGACCCTGCTGTGGTTCCTGGAGGCCGACCCGAGGGAGTGCTGGGCGGACCACTTCGCCGGGCTGGACACGGAGGTCGCGGAGCCGGGGCTGGGCAGGGTCGAGCTGGTGGCGCCGTTCATCCCGACGGTTCCCGGCACGGACACCTATGTGGACCGGCTGCGCGGCTCTACTTGAGTTCGTCCGGGCAGGGCGTGCCGCGCGGCAGCTGGTACGGCGCGGCCAGCCGATACGTACCGGCGTGCGGCGCGAGCAGCATCGTCCACTTGTCGCCGTTCGCGTCCTGAGGCGTCTCCATCAGGCACCCGTTGACGTTCCGGTACCTCTTCGGCGGCCCGGAGGAGACCAGCTGCGGCGCCTTCAGGCTCTTCCCGTGCTCGTCGACGACGCTCAGCCACGGCGAGTAGGGGATCCTGATCAGGATCCGCCCGGCCTTGCGCACCTGCAGCGTCATCTCGCCCTGATCGGCGCGGTCCACCACCGCGTCGGGCTCGGCGAGCGGCGTCGCATCGGTCACCCGGAACAGCTGCCAGTTGGCGTCGCCCCACACCTGCCGCAGATACGGCATCCCGCGCCGGAGCAGTTGCCGCTCCCGCTCGCCGCCGTCGCCGTCCGGGTTGTCCTTCGGCAGCACGACGAAGTGGACGGCCCAGCGCTGCAGCCACTCGTGGTAGTTCGCCGAGTTGAGGGTGTCGTCGTAGAAGAGCGGGTTGCGCTCCATGTCGGCCTGCCGGTTCCAGCCGCGCGCCAGGTTGACGTACGGCGCGAGCGCGGACGCCTCCCGGTGCGAGCGGGCCGGGACCACCTCCACGCGGCCCTTCTCGGCGCCGGCCCGCTGCAGCTGGTGCACGAGCGGGGCGAGCTCACGGGCCCAGGACGCGGCCGGGGTCGTGTGGATGATGTCGTCCACCGACTTGAAGCCGATCCACCCGGCGAAGCCGACGAGCGCCAGCACGGCCGTGTACCACTTGCGCGACTTCCGCACCGTGAACGGCAGCGCGGCCACCAGCGTCGCACCCGCGAACAGCATCGGCAGCCGGGAGATGTTCGACCCGATCTGTGAGCTGATCAGCCACACCAGGACCACGCCGACGCTGTAGACGGCCGCCGTCAGCCGGACGGTCACCCACTGGCGGGGCGCGACGTACAGGCACAGCAGGCCGGACGACAGGGGCAGGATCACCGAGCCGATCGTCATCGGCTGGGTGCCCGAGAAGGGGAAGAGGAAGTACGAGGCGGCGACCACCACCGTCGGGGCGAGGCCCAGCGCCCAGGCACCCGGCCGCCGCTTCTGCAGGAACAGCGCGACCGCGACCAGCCCGACGAACAGCCCCGACACGGGCGAGGCCATGGTGGACAGACCGGCCAGCGGGGCGGCGACGGCCGCCTTCGCCCAGCGTTTGTACCGCCACCGGTGGGGCCAGCAGAAGACGGCCGCGACCGCGCCGAGCGCGAACATCGTGCCGAGACCGAAGGTCACCCGGCCCGAGATCGCGTTGCACAGCAGCGCGACGACCCCGGCGAGCGACGCCCACAGCGGGTTCCGCACCGCCCGGCTGCGGATCAGGACCAGCGTGAGCAGACCCGCCGACACGGTCCCGGCGATCATCATCGTCGTACGGACACCCAGGACGGCCATCAGATACGGCGACACCACGCTGTACGACACCGGGTGCATGCCGCCGTACCAGGCGAGGTTGTACGCCGAGTCCGGGTGCCGGCCGACGAACTCCGCCCACGCGTCCTGGGCCGCGAGATCGCCGCCGCTGTTCGCGAACGTGAAGAACCAGGCGATGTGCAGGACTCCGGCAAGCGCCGTTATCGACAGCACGGGGTGCTGGAGCAGCCGCTGCCGCAGCGGCTCGGCGGCGGTCAGGAGACGCGCGAGCCTGCCGGAGGGCGCGTCGAGCCGATCACCGTCGGTACGGCCGTCCGGGTGGTCCGTGTGATCCCCGCGACCGTCCGGGTCAGGCTCGGACAGGCGTATTCGCGGGCCGGATCCCGGTCCTGGATCGGCGTCGTCGGCGCGTGTCGGCTCGGCTGTGGCCACCTGAAGGCACTCCCCGTGTCCCGTCTTCTGTTCTCGGCCGTGTTCCACGGTGTTCCCGGCTGCTTCCCGTCCAGTTCGCGGCCCTGTCCCGTGACCGGCGACCTGCCCCGATTCGTGACGCTAGCACGCACCCCGCCGCGGGTCTCCGTCGGCGGGGTGCGTGCTGGTGACACCGGGGTGCGGACTCAGCCCAGACGGGTCAGCTTGGCGCCGAAGCCGGGCTGCGTCAGGTCCTTCTGCAGGGCCACCGGCACCTTGACGGCGCCGGCGGCGGAACCGTCACCCACGGTGAGCGAGCCGACCTCCGTGCCGGCCTTGGCGGTGTGCGGCACCTTGCCGTAGGTGAAGGACAGCTTCACCTGCAGGCCCGCCCAGCCGGCCGCCGTGACGTCCTTCGTGGCCACGACCGGGGTACGGCCGCCGAGACCGTCGTCGACGTAGCCGACCACATCGCCCTTCTTCAGGATCGTCACCGGCTTCAGGGCGCCCTGCGCGGCCCGGATCAGCTTGTCGCCCGCGTCCAGGGCCCCGCTGATGATGGTGTTGTCGAAGCCGCCGGCGGGCTGGCGCAGCACGGCCCCGATGATGGTGCGCGTCTCGCCGCCGACCTGCTGCTTCGCCGCGAAGACCAGGTTGCCGAGGGCGGCGGTCGAGGTGCCGGTCTTGATGCCGACGACGTTGTTGTGGCCGACCAGGCGGTTGTAGTTGGGGTGGTTGACGCCCTTGTGGTCGTTGTACGACATCATCGCCGCGACCTCGCGGAAGACGGGCTGCTGCATCGCGGCGCGGGCCAGCTTCACCTGGTCCACCGCCGTGCTGACCGTGGAGGCGGTCAGGCCCGAGGGGTCGGTGTACTTGGTGTCGGTCATGCCGAGGCTCTTGGCGGCGGTGTTCATCTTCACCGTGAAGGCCTGCTCCGAACGGGAGTCCCAGCGGGCGAGCAGCCGGGCCACGTTGTTGGCGGAGGGCAGCAGGATCGCCTCCAGCGCCTCCCGTTCGGAGATCCGGTCACCGGCCGTGACGCGCACGGTGGACTCCTGGCCCGCGTCCGACTGGGCCTCGGCGGCCTTGTCTATCGTGATCTTCGGACCGTCCTGGCCGCTCTTGAGCGGGTGGTCGCGCAGGATGAGGTACGCCGTCATCACCTTGGCGACGCTCGCGATCGGTACGGGCTTCTGGGCGCCGGAGGAACCGAACGTGCCGATGCCCTGGACGTCGAGCGCGGCCTGACCGTTCGCCGGCCACGGGATGTCGGCCTTGCCGCCGGCGAAGGTGTAGCTGTCCTTCGCGGTGAGGTCGAGGGTGGGGTCGGGGAGCGGGCGCAGGGTCTGTACGACCGCGAAGATGATCGCCAGCAGCAGGACCAGCGGGGTCCAGATCTTGACCCGGCGCACGAGCGTGCGGACCGCGGTCTCCGGCGGCGGGGGCGTGTTCGTCAGCTCCGCCAGGAGGTCCAGCGGGGGCTTCGGGGGGAGGGGCTGCTGGGTGGTGCGCTCGGGGCCGACCTGGGGGACGGGGGTGGTGGCGTCCGGCTTGGCGGCGGGCTCGGCCTGCGGCTTGGCGGCCGGGGCCATGTCGTTCTTGAGCGCCACGAACTTGCTGGTGCGCTCGGAGTCGGACTCCGGGGTCTTCTTGCCGCCGAGCTTGAGCATGGTCGTGGGCTGGTCGACCCGCGGCTCGGGCGTGACGGCCTTGAAGACGGTGGTGGGCTGATCGACGGGCTTCGCCTCCGGCGTGGTTGCCGGTTCGTCGCTCGCCTCGGCTTCGCCTTCGGCGTCGGTGTCGTTCCCACCCGCACCACCCGTGCGGGTCTCGTCGTCGGCTGCGGGTGGCCCCTGCGGGGCGTCCTCGCCGTCGGCGTCCTCGGGCGCGTCTTCGGCCACCGCGGCCTCGGCTTCGCCTTCGCCGCCCTTTGCCTTTGCATCCGCCTCAGCCTCGGCGCCACCGTCCGCGTCGGCCTGTGCCTCGGCCCCGGGGCCACCGTCCGCGTCGGCCTCTGCCTCTGCCTCTGCCTGAGCCTCAGCCCTGGCGTCGTCGTCCGCGTCGGCCTGCGCCTCAGCCCCGGTGTCACCGTCCGCGTCGGCCTCCGCCTCTGCGTTCTCCTCGGCCTCGGAACTGTCCTCCGCGGTCGGCTCCGTGTCCGCGTTCTCGTCGGCCTCGTTGACGGTGTCGGCCTTCTCGTCCGTGTCGGCGGCCGGCTCGGTCTTCGCGTTCGCGTCCGGGGCCTTGTCGGAGGCGGCGTCAGCGTCCGGCTCGGTGTCCGTGTTGGTCTTCGCGTCGGCGTCCGGCTCCGTGCCCGGGTTCGGCTTTGCGTCGGCGACCGGGGACTCGGCGTCGGTCTCGGTCGCCTCGGGCCCGGTCTCCTCGGGCCCGGTCTCCTCCGAGCCGGTCTCCTCCGAGCCGGTCTCCTCGGGCCCGGTCTTCTCGGCCTTGCCCTCTTCGGGGGTCGGCTCATCCGTGGGTGTGGGCTCGGGAGTTGTGGGGGCGGCGGCGCGGACCCAGGAGGAGACCGCGTCGCGGAGGGCGGTGTCCTCCGGGGACGCTTCCGGGGCGGGGGTCTTCGCGTCGCGGACCGACAGGACCTTCGTCGCGGTGTCCACGGCGCTGGACGCGGAATCCTTTTCCCGCGAGACGGCGAGGCGCGGATCGCGTGCCTCGGGAACCGGACCCGCGCTCCCCGACGTCGGTTCTGCCGACGACTCGCGCTGCTTCGACCTGTCGGGGGACTCGCCCGCCACCGATGCCTCCTCATGCGCCGCACGCCCACGCGCGCGCCCTGTCCGAACCATGTACCAGTGTCCTGTGTGAGGGCTTGGCCCCTGCGATAGACGAGAACGACATACCTACCGGTTCCCTCACGAACCGGTCACGCACCCTCGACAGACCAATGTGAGAGGGGTCACCCTGTCATTCATCCACGCGGGGAGGCATGGATGGGCAGGAGCCGCAGAACACTTCCGGAGGAGCTTCTGCTGCTGGCACTGGACCCGGCCACGGGTACCACTGCACAGCCGCAGTCGCTCGACCTCGGTCTGGCCGGAGCACAGCTAGTGGAGCTGGCGCTGGCCGGACGGATAGCCCCAGACGGGGATCGTATCGCCGTGGTGGTGCCACGGCCGACTGGAGATCCGACTTTGGACTGCGCGTTGGAGTTGCTGCGAAGGCGTGGCGCTCCCGTGCGTGCCGTCCACTGGATCGGCGGGCCCCGGCTGGGGCTCAGGCAGACCTACCTCTCGCATCTGGAGCGGTGCGGCATGGTGCATGCCGTGGCGGGCCAGATGTGCGGGGTGCTGCCGACGACTCGCTATCAGGCGACGGACAACGAGATCAGCCGGGAGATCCGAGCCCGGCTGGACTCCGCGATCCGCACCGGCGTACCGCCGGACCCGCGGACCGCGGCGCTCGCCGCCCTGGCGCACGCCGTCGGACTCGGCAAGCACCTGTATCCGGGGAACGAGGGACGCTCGTCCCGGTCCCGGTTGCGGGATCTGATCCGGCACGACCCCATGGGCGGTCTCGTCGCGCACGCCGTGATGGACGTGCAGAACGGCGCGGTGGCACAGCCGCGCCGGGGTGCGGCCGCCGCCGGGCGTCAGGGCGCGGCCGGTGCCAGGTCCGCGGCGGAACCCGCACGCGGGGTTCCGATGCAGCCGCGCCACGGATCCATGGCACGCGCCGTGGCCCACTGAGCCGCACCCCGGTTCCGAGCCCGCGGGAGCCGGTTCCGAGCCGCGGGAGCCGGTTCCGAGCCGGAACCCCGGTTCGCCCAGACCCGTTCGGGAGCCGCTGGTCAGAGCGGGGCGGCGGGATCCTTCCCCGGGATCCCGCCGTCCCGCTCGACTGCGTCCGGGCACCCCATCGGGTGGCGAGCCGTGGCGAACTGACGCGTACGCGCCGCATATCCACCATTTCCCAGCGGTAGAAAGCACCTTGGTGGCAGTCTGCTCTGCAGCAGATACGGAAAGTGTTAAGTAAACAGGCAGGCAGCCGGAGGTGCACGTCCCGTGGCGTCCAATGTCAATCCCACCGTCAGGCGGCGCCGGCTGGGCCAGGAGCTGCGCAGGCTCCGCGAGCTCAAGGGCATGACGGCCGAGGAAGTGGCCGAGCGTCTGCTCGTGTCGCAGTCGAAGATCAGCCGGCTGGAGAACGGCCGCAGAAGCATCAGCCAGCGCGACGTGCGCGACCTGTGCGGGGTGTACGAGGTCGAGGACCAGCGGATCGTCGACTCGCTGATGGAGATGGCCCGGGACTCCCGGCAGCAGGGATGGTGGCACACCTTCGGGGACATCCCCTACAGCGTCTACATCGGTCTGGAGACCGACGCCGAGTCGCTCAGGGTGTACGAACCCCAGCTGGTCACCGGTCTGTTGCAGACCCGCGCCTACGCGGAGGCGTTGGTGCAGGGCGCGCTGCCGGAGACGTCGACGGCCGAGATCGAGAAGCGTGTGCAGGTGCGCATGCGCCGACAGGAACGTATCACCGCCGAGAACAACCCGCTCCGGCTGTGGGTCGTGCTCGACGAGGCGGCGCTGAAGCGCGTCGTGGGCAGCAAGCTGGTGATGCGCGAGCAGCTGGACCATCTGATCGAGATGTCCCAGCTGCCGCACGTCACCGTGCAGGTGCTGCCGTTCGAGGTGGGCGCGCATCCGGGGCTCAACGGCCAGTACGCGATCCTGGAGTTCGCCGACGCGGCCGACTCCAGCGTGGTGTACCTGGAGGGCGTCACCAGCGACCTGTACCTGGAGAAGGCCCAGGACGTGCAGAAGTACGCCGTGATGTACGAGCATCTGCGGGCACAGTCCCTCAATGTGGAGCAATCCCGGCAATTCATTGCGAAGGTGGCCAAAGAGTACGCCGAATGAGCGGCTGTCACGGAGGGCGCCGGATCTTACACCGAAGGTCCACTCCAATGGAAGGTCACCCCGGAATATGCCATCCGGTTGAGTGAACGACTACTCCGGCGGGGGCAGTTGCCCGGTAGCGTCGATCACGCCAATCAGTCGACAAGGTTGGCGTGAACCGCACTACCGCAACTCGCAACAGGAGTGGACATGGCACTGATTCAGGGCGCTTCGGAGACGTGGATGAAGTCTTCCTATTCCGCGGGCAACGGCGCCTGCGTCGAGGTCAAGTCGCCCACCGACGCCGAACTCGCCGTCCGTGACTCCAAGGTCCCCGAGGGCCCGGTCCTGGCCTTCCCCACCGACGCGTGGAACGCCTTCGTGACCTCGGTCAAGGCCTAGGGGGCCCTCCCTGACCTTCGTCAGTGAGACCTCCCGACGAAAACAACTTCACAAGCACCACCAGATGAGCCCTCTCGACCAGTCGCCGTCCTTGCCGAGAGGGCTCGGTCATGCCGTCGGGCCGGCCCCCGCCGGCGCGTGTCACCGCACAGGGAACGCCACGTCGCACACCGGGTCGTGCGGGCCCGCCGCGTCCCAGTCCGCGAAGTAGATCTCGCGGCAGGGTCCGGCCATCTCCAGGCCCTCGCCCGCCATCCACTGCTCGACCGCCTCGAAGGCGGCCAGGATCTGCGGGTGGGCCACCTGGGCCTTGGTGATCCGCGTGTAGGCCAGCCGGGCCGCCGACTCCACCCGTACCGCCGTCTTCCAGGCCCGCCCCCGCCCGGCGGCCCACGCCCGCGCCGCCGCCTCGTCGGCCACCGGCACACAGGACTCGGCCGGGCCGTCGCTCTCCATCGACACCTCGGAGTGGTAGACCACGAACGGCGCGCCCGTCATGCCCCCGCACTCCCGCGCCGCCGCCTCCAGGCGCCCGAACGACACACCGATCCACGTCGGCAGCTCGTCCGCCAGCGTGTGCCGCGACTCGGTGATCACCACCTGCGCCGGTACGTCCACGGTCTCGATCACGAACTTCTCGTACATCTCCGGACTCCTCCCGGACAGCCGTCCACGGAGGTACTCGGCGAGCGTCCGCTGCCCGGCCACCCGGCTCTCCACGTCCGCCCAGTAGGCGGCGAGCCGGCCGGCGGCCTCCGGCCCCTCGGCGCCGAGCACCTCGGCGATCCGGGCCAGCGGCATGTCCAGCTGCCGCAGCAGCGCCACCAGCCGGGCGCGCTCGACCTGATCGGCGCGGTAGTAGCGGTAGCCGGTGCCGTCGTCGACATGGGCCGGCGCCAGCAGGCCGAGCCGGTCGTACAGGCGCAGCGCCTTGGCCGACAGGCGGGCCCGCGCGGCGAACGCGCCGATGGTGAGCAGGCCGTCGGTGCGTCGGTCGCCGGCGAGCGGGCCGCCCGTGAGCTGGTCGTCGTCCACCGTGTCATCCTCCGTCACCGGGCGGATCCGCCGCCCGGTGACAGGGACGCTCGGCCCTGCCCCAGGGGCAAGGTCAAGCGGTGCTCAGCCGAGCTGGGCCTCGATGGCCGCCACGACCGCGTCCGCCTCCGGCTCGGTCTGCGGGGAGAACCGGGCGACGACCGTGCCGTCCCGCCCGATCAGGAACTTCTCGAAGTTCCAGCGGATGTCGCCGCTGTGCCCCTCGGCGTCGGCGAAGCCCACCAGGCGCTCGTACAGCGGGTGCCGGCCCTCGCCGTTCACCTCGACCTTCTCGGTGAGCGGGAAGGTCACGCCGTACGTCGCCGAGCAGAACTCCGCGATCTCCTCCGCGGTGCCGGGCTCCTGCCCGAGGAACTGGTTGCAGGGCACGCCCAGCACGGTGAAGCCACGCGCCGCGTACCGCTCCTGGAGCTTCTCCAGGCCCGTGTACTGGGGGGTGAGGCCGCACTTGGAGGCGACGTTGACGACGAGGACCGCCTTGCCGGCGTATTGGGCGAGGTCGGCGGGGCCGCCCTGGAGGGCGCCGATTTCGACATTCAGTACGTTGGTCATGTGGGGAGCCTAGACGCCCCACGGGGTGCCGGGACCGGCCGCCGGGCGGCTGCGGCTTCGTCGTGGCTGGTCGCGCAGTTCCCCGCGCCCCTTACGGGGCGCTCAGCCTGCGGGCAGTCGTGCCCCCCAGAGCCTTAAGGGCCTGCCTCCGTCAGTACGTCCCCCGCCGCCGTCCTCACGTACAGCACCGAGCGCCCCGCCCTCCGCCGCTCCACCAGCCCCGACTCCCGCAGCACCTTCAGGTGGCGCCCCACCGAGCCCAGCCCCTGCCCCGTCACCGCCGTCAGCTGGGTGGTGCTCATGGGGGAGGCGAGGAGGAGCAGAACCTCGGCGCGGGCCTGACCGAGCAGGGCGCCCAGGGCGGACGGGACGGTCCTGGTGCCCGCGTCGGCTAGGGCACCGGAGCACGGGTAGACCGCCGCGTACCGCACCCCGTCGTCCCAGGCGACCCAGCCCGCCCGCTGCACGGTCACCGGCACGAAGAGCAGCTCGGCACCGGAGATCTCCCGGGGCGGGTACTCGTGCAGGTTGATCTGGAGCCGGTTCTCGCCGAGCCAGCGGGTGCGTCCGGGGCGGATCGCGTCGAGGACACTCGCCCAGCCGCCCCGGCTCACCTGCGCGGTCCGCGCGACCACGTCCGCCTCCAGCACCCGCCGGCGCCGCTCCCAGGACGGCCGTACGGTCGCCTCCCACACCCATTCCAGGAGGGCGGCCGCCCGCTCGGGCAGGTCGTCGCGGTCCAGCTCGGCGGGGAGCGGGCCGGCGAGCGCGGTGCGCAGATGGGCGCGGGCCGCGTCCGGCGCGGTGGCGCGGACCCGGGCGGCCTCGGCCCCGAAATCCTCGTCGCCGCGGGGTGCCGGGGTCAGGAAGTCGGCGATCCACTCCCGGCCGAGCCCCGCCCGTACCAGCAGCGCCGTGACCGGCTCCGCCGCCAGCCGCGCCCGGTAGGCGGGCAGATGGGTGCGCAGCCACGCGTGCTCACCGGGATGCGCGGCGTCCGCCGTGTGCAGCAGCATCAGACAGGCGAAGGTCTCGGCGAGCGGCGAGACGACGAACCGGCTGCGGGCGAGCGTGTCCGCGTTGAGCTGCCACAGCCCCATCCCGGCGCACCTCCCCCTCACGGCCGTACGACCTTTCGCGCTGCGGCGAAACAATAACGAGCCCGGCGGTGCCCCGCCGAGACTCCCGGCATGTCCAGCTACCGATCCCTGTTCCGCACCCCGGAGTTCACCCCGCTCTTTCTCGGCTCGGCCGCGCAGACCGCCGCGCAGACCGTCGGCGGGCTGGCCCTGGCCACGCTCGTGTGGCGGGCCACCGGCTCGCCGCTGCTGTCCGCGGTGAGCATGTTCGGCCCGTCGCTCGCCCAGGTGCTCGGCGCGACCTTCCTGCTCTCCGGCGCCGACCGGCTGCCCCCGCGTACGGCGCTGTCCCTGATCGCGCTGGCCTTCGCGGCCGGTACGGCGGTGCAGGCGGTGCCCGGTCTGCCGGTCGGCGCGGTCTTCGGCGTCGTGCTGGTGCTGGGTCTCGTGGCCTCGCTCGGCGGCGGGGTCCGCTGGGGCCTGCTGAACGAGATCCTCACCAAGGACGGCTATCTGCCGGGGCGTTCGCTGTTCAACATGATGAGCGGGCTGATGCAGATCGCCGGTTTCGCCACCGGCGGCGCCCTGCTCGGGACGCTCTCCCCGCGTGTGTGCCTGCTGCTGTCGGCGGCGCTGTACCTGCTGGCGGCGCTCGCCCTGCGCCTGGGCCTGACCGCCCGCCCGCCCCGGAGCGGGGGCCGCCCCTCCCCGTCGGCGACCTGGCGCACCAACGCCCTGCTGTGGTCCGCCCGCCCGCGCCGCCTCACCTACCTGAGCCTGTGGCTGCCCAACGGCCTGGTCGTCGGCTGCGAGTCCCTGTACGTGTCGTACGCGCCGCACGCCGCCGGAACCCTGTTCGCCTGCGGGGCGTTCGGCATGTTCGCCGGCGATGTGACGGTGGGCCGGCTGCTGCCGCCGGCGGTACGGCGCCGCCTGGCCACCCCGCTGCTGCTCCTGCTGGCGACGCCGTACCTGGTGTTCTGCGCGCACCCGCCGCTGCCGGTGGCGGCGGTGTGCGTGACGGTCGCCTCCGCGGGCTTCGGCGCGAGCCTCGTCCAGCAGGAGCGGCTGATGGACCTGACCCCCGGCGAACTCGCCGGCCAGGCCCTGGGGCTGCACTCCTCCGGCATGCTGACCATGCAGGGGGTGAGCGCCGCGCTGGCCGGCGCGGTGGCCCAACTCACCTCGCCCGCCGCCGGGATGACGGTGATGGCGGCGGGCTCGGTGGGTGTGACGCTGGCGCTGGCTACGGCTGCTCGGCGCTCTGCGGAGCCGGGGCCGCGGGAGCCTGGGCCTGCTGCTGCCGAGGCACGCTGACGTCGGCGTCGAGCTTCTGCGCGGCCCGGTCGAAGTAGCGCAGCAGCTCGACGGGGAAGGGCATCACGAGGGTCGAGTTCTTCTCGGCGGCGACCTCGACGACGGTCTGCAGGAGCCGCAACTGCATGGCCTCCGGCGTGTCCGCCATGATCCTGGAGGCGTTGGCGAGCTGCTGTGCGGCCTGGAACTCACCGTCGGCGGTGATGACCCGGGCCCGCCGCTCCCGCTCGGCCTCGGCCTGCCGCGACATGGACCGCTTCAGCGACTCGGGCAGCTGGACGTCCTTGATCTCGACGCGGTCGATGTGGATGCCCCATCCCGCGGCCGGGCTGTCGATCATCAGGGCGAGCCCCTCGTGCAGCCGCTCGCGATCGCTCAGCAGGTCGTCCAGGTCGCTCTTGCCGATGATGGAGCGCAGCGAGGACTGGGCGACCTGCCCGACGGCGAAGACGTAGTCCTGGACCTCGACGGCCGCGCGCAGCGGGTCGGTCACCCGGAAGTAGACGACCGCGTCGACCTTCACCGACACGTTGTCCTTCGTGATGCCTTCCTGGGTGGGCACGGGCATGGTCACGACCTGCACGTTCACCTTGCGCATGCGGTCGGCGAAGGGGATCAGGAAGGTGATGCCCGGCTGCCGGTGACCCGGCAGGGCCTTGCCCCACCGGAACACGACCCCGCGCTCCACCTGGTTGACCACCCGCATACCGCTCTTCAGCACGAGCAGCGCCAACAGCGCCACCACGACGACCGCCACCACGGTGCCTTCCATGGCACTCCATTTCCTCGCAACGGCACGGACACCGGGAAGGACACCGGCGGTGGCCGGATGGATGCGGCCGCCGCGTCATGAATGCGTCAAGGTTCCGGCCCCGCCGTCACCACTCGTCGCGGTCGCAGATCACCCGGAAACTGCCCACGACACCGTCGTCACCGAAACCGAACAAGCCCTCGTGGCCGGTGCGGGTCACCACGCCACTGGTCTCGCCGTGGGGACCGACGACGGCGACCGGGCCGCCGTTGTCACAGTTGAAGCCCCGGAACACCTCGATGAACTTCCGGCTGTCGTTGAACACGCTGAAGCTGCCGGAGCCCAGTCCGCCGCCCGTGGTGATACAGCCCTCGGCGGAGGCGGAGTACGCACGGTCGTTGAAGTAGATCCGCCCGCCGTCCCCGTGGCCACGGCCATGGCCGCGCCCGCCGCCGTCGCGTCCCTCGCTCCTGTCTCCGCCGGCTCCCTTGTCGCCGGACGAGGCCGCGGCAGGAGCGGCTCGTTGCACGGGCTTTGCCGCCGGGGAGACGGGCTTTGCCGCCGGGTGGGCAGGCTTGGCCGCCCGATGGACGGATGCGGCCGCCCGATGGACGGACGGGGCCGCCGGTGCGGACGCGACGGTCGAAGAGCCGGCCCCGACGGTCGAGGCGTAGGTGATGCCGGCAGCGGCAAGGACGGCTGCGCCCACTCCGGCGCCGACCACGGCAAAAGTACGCGAGGGCATGTCGCTTCTCTCTGTCTCACGGACGTCGGCCGGCCGACCGACCTGCGACGAACGTACCGACAGCTGACATACACGGCATTCCGGGCATGTCCAGGGTGTGACGCCATGAGCCGGCCGGGTGGCACCGTGGCGCGCACCAGCCGCCACCGTCGTGGGCGTCATCGCTGGTGGCGTCGTGGGCCGGCGCAGCCAGAACCGCCAGTGGCTCCAGGAGTCGCGGACCGCTGCCTACGAGAAATTCCTCCAGGCGTTCGGCGCCGTGGAGATGGAGCTCCGCGAGGCCTTCGTCGACAGACGCGCACCCGCCGTCGTCTGGGGCCCGTTCAACGCCGCTCTGCAGTCGATGTCCCTGGTGGCAAGCTGGGACGCCATGGCGGCGGCCGAGCGGATCTGCTGCTTCGTCGAGGAGTTCACGATCCTGTTCCATGGCCGGCAGCCGTCGGATCTGGAGGAACTCCGCCCGATCCACGGCGGGTTGTACGAGGCGCACCTGAGGTTCGTCAACGCGGCCCGCCGCTCACTCGATCCCACCCAGGAACACCTCGTCCAGGCGCTGGGCGGACCGTCGGCCTGGCACGGGGTCGAGTCCGCCTGGGCCCCTGGAGACGGGGTGGCGGGACAGGTCCCGGATCACTCTTGATCGCCAGGTACTTTGCCCTCGTACGCCGCCTGGAGGCGCCCCGTCCGGTGCCTGGCCCGTCCGGCACTTGACGGATGCCGACGGCACGGTTCCGCCGCCGAGCGACGGTGGCGGCCCGCCGGCTCATGCACCACAAGGTCTCAGTTCAACGTGCCGCCGAAGCGGAGCTTCCACGGAGTGAGCGCGGATTCGAGCTGCACGCACAGGCTCATCTTCGATGTGCCCTGCACGCGTTCTTCGAAGCGGATGGGCACTTCGAGGAGGGGCAGCCCCTGTTTGACGGTGCGGTAGTTCATCTCGACCTGGAAGGAGTAGCCGTTGCTGCGGATCGACGGCAGGTCGATCGCTCGCAGTGTCCCGGCCCGCCATGCCTTGAATCCGGCGGTGGCGTCCTTCACGTGCAGCCGCAGGATCGCGTTGACGTAGAGGTTGGCCCAGGCCGACAGGGCCTTGCGGTGCCACGGCCAGTCGGCGGCGGTCGAGCCGCCCGCCACGTAGCGGGACCCGAGCACCACCGCGGCGTCCTTCGTCAGCAGGGTGTCGACCATGGCCGGGATCGCCGAGGCCGGATGGGAGAGGTCGGCGTCCATCTGGAGCACGACGTCGGCACCCTCGTCCAGCGCACGGGTCATTCCGGCCAGGTAGGCGCGGCCGAGTCCGTCTTTGGCGGTGCGGTGCAGCACGCCGACGGTGTCCGGTGACTGGGCGGCGAGTCTGTCGGCGACCTCGCCGGTGCCGTCGGGAGAGTTGTCGTCGACCACGAGCAGGTGCAGGTTGGGCACCGGCAGGTCCGCGAGCAGGCCGGCCAGGACGGGCAGGTTGTCCCGCTCGTTGTAGGTCGGCACGACGACGACCTTCGGGGACACGGCGCTCATCGGCAACTCCTGGGTCAGGGGGCAGAGGCCGGGAACGGTTCGGCGATACCGGCACCCGGCGTGCGCGGAGCGCTGGTCGCACTCCCATGGCTGGGGACTATGCCCTCTTCTGCCGTAGATCGTGGCCGGCGCTGAGGGCCGTGGCGGCCAGAAGGCCCAGTGCCGTGCTCTCGGCCAGGGAGCCG
Organism: Streptomyces incarnatus; assembly: GCF_001027185.1. Lineage (NCBI taxonomy): Bacteria > Bacillati > Actinomycetota > Actinomycetes > Kitasatosporales > Streptomycetaceae > Streptomyces > Streptomyces incarnatus. The sequence goes on from NZ_CP011497.1 coordinate 4,887,235, forward strand.
GGGCGAAGAGTGGTGGCGGCGAGGAGGTTCTGGCTCGCCGCGAGTGTCAGTCCGGTGCCGATGCACAAAAGGGCTGTGGACAGCCGGCGTGTGCTCGGCAGGTGCGCGGTGCGGGAGATGCGGGCGATGAGGACGCACAGGCGAAGTGCGGCGAAGGCGAGGGTGAGCCAGTAGGAGGTGACCGTGGCGGCCTCGGTGATGCCGGTGAGGTGTTCGGTTCGGCCGCTCCATGCCGTCAGGCACAGGGCCGCGACCGCGGCGGCCGGGGCCGCCAGGGTCCGGGCCGCCGCGGTGGTCAGGTGGCGGAGGGCTGCGCCGTGCAGGGGTGGCAGCGGTGCGGCGAGGGCGATGCCGGTCAGGAGCGGGAGGAGCCACAGGCTGGTCGGCGGGTGGTGGAGGTCGGCCGTGAGGGTGGTGGAGGGTTCGGCCGAGCGCAGCAGCAGCCCGGTGGCCGCGGTGAGCGCGAACAGGGCGACGGTCAGCACGCGGCGGGTCTGTCCGCTGGACGTCTCGGGCCAGTCGCCGGGGTGCAGCCACAGCCGCGCGGCCCCGGCGAGGGTGTCGGGCCAGGACCGGATGCCCGACGCGGACACCTCGTGGCGGATGTCCTCGCCCCATCGCTGGCGTACGGCGGGTGGGTAGAGCCGGGTCAGCACCGTGGCCGCGTTCATGCCGGGGTGATCCCGAGCGCGCGCAGGCCGGCGGCGGAGACCCTTGCCAACTGCTCGAGTTCGGCGCGCAGTTGGTCGCGGCCCGCGTCGGTGATCCGCAGGGTGCGGTGGCGTTCCTGGGCCTCGGCCGCCTGGTCCGCGGGCCGGATCAGCCCGCGTCCCTCCAGGCGGGACAGGGCGCCGTAGAGGCTGCCGGGGCCGAGTCTGCGGCCGGTGAGTTCCTCGATCGCGGTGTTGATGGCGTACCCGTGCCGCGGGCCGTCCGCGAGGACGGTGAGCACGAGCATCTGGGCGTCGTTGCTGTGCATGGGCCTCCTTCCTCCGATCCACATACTACGAACCGCGATACTACTTGTCACGTAGTACGGGACGCGTACTATGGCGGCTCATGGAACACGTGAAGGAGAACGGCCGGGCTTCCTCGGCCGTGGTCTGGGCGAGCCTCGGCGCGGCCGGTGTGTTCGAGGCGTTGACGGTGCTGGCGACCCAGGACAAGTCGGTCAGGGCGGCAAGCCCGTGGCAGGACGACCCGTACGACGTGATGGTGTCCCTGGCTCAGTTCGCGGTGCCGATGCTCGCCCTGGTGATCGCGTCACGGCTGCTCGCGTGGCGTGCGCCGGGCGGGGTGGACCGGGTGCGGCAGACGGTGCGTGCGGCGGGGGCGATGGTCACGCTGGTCGGGCTCACGGTGGTGTCCGAGTGGGCCGCGGTCGTCGCCAGGGCGCCTGCCGCGTCCTCGGGGACCTGGGCATCGGTGCTGATCGGCGGGCTGGTCGTCAACTCCGTACTCACCGTGGCCGTTGCGGTGTTGCTCGTGCGAGGCCACCGAGGCCACCGAGGGCACGGCCCGGCCGGCCCATGGCGGCATGACTGGCTCGGCGACGCCGTCTTCCTCTGCCGACGGATTCCCGTACTGCGGCGCGGGGCCGGTCCGGACGCGGCGGTCTGGGTGCGCCGTCACACGATGACGGTGTTCGTCACGCTGAGCACGCTGGCCGCGGCGGCCCTCACCAGTGCGCAGGCCATCGGCGAGGGCTGGACGGATCCGCTGCTCACCGCCTGGTTCCTGGTCGTCACGGCGACCTCCGACCTCGCGTTCTGCGTGATCAGCAACGCGGTCGCCGGATTCGTCGCACGGCCGCCGCGCACCCGGGCACGCCGTATCGCCGAGGCATCGGCCGTCGCCGGGTGTGTCGCGATCAGTGTGGCGACGGCGTTCCGTGACGCACTGTGGCCGGTGTTCGGGACGGGCACGCTGACGTCCGTACCGGCCCTGGCCGCCCTCACGCTCGGCGCGGGTCTGGCCACGTCCCTGGTCACAGCCGCTCTCCTGCTCGCCTGCTTCCCGTACGACGTCTCCGGCTCACGCCGCCGCTTCGGCGGGGCCGCCCCCCTTCGACGACCGGACAAGCACCGGTGAAAGGCGTGACGATGCAACCGTCCACACCGCACGACCGAGCGACACCGGCGATCCGCGCCCGCGAGCTGTCCAAACGGTACGGACGCAGGCAGGCCGTCAGCGGGCTCGGCCTCACCGTGGAAGCCGGCCAGATCTGCGCGCTGCTCGGCCCGAACGGGGCGGGCAAGACCTCCACGATGCGGATGCTGGTCGGCCTGTCGTCCCCGGACACCGGCAGCGCGCGCATCCTGGGCGAACCGGTCCGCCTGGGCGCGGACGTGCTGCGCAGGGCCGGTGTGCTCATCGACGGCCCGGCGTTCGTGCCGCACCTCACCGGCCGGGCCAACCTGCGGCTCCTGTGGTCGGCGACAGGGCAGGCATGGCCGCCGCCCGCGCTGGACGACGCCCTGGACCTCGCCGGTCTCGGCGGGGCGCTCGACCGCAAGGTCAAGGGCTATTCGATGGGGATGAAGCAGCGGCTGATGCTGGCCCAGGCCCTGATGCGGCAGCCGGACGTACTGATCCTGGACGAGCCCGCCAACGGACTGGACCCCGGCGAGGTTCGGGCCCTGCGCGAGTACCTGGGGGAGCTGGCCCGACGCGGGGCCGCCGTACTCGTCTCCAGCCACCAGCTCGCCGAGGTGCAGCAACTGGCCACCCACGTCGTCGTGATGAACCACGGCCGGCTGATCGCCGCCGGACCGATGGACGAACTGCTCGGCGCCGCCGGCACCTACCGCCTCCAGGTCGACGACACCGAGCAGGCCGCCGCCGTACTGCGCGCACTGCCCGGCGTCGCGACGGTCACGACGCGGCGGGACGAGATGGTCGTCACCGCGCCCGGCACGCACTCCCGCGACCTGGTACGCGCGCTGGTCACGGAGGGCATCGGCGTCACGTCCGTGCAGCAGGAGAGCAAGTCCCTGGAAGAGGCGTTCCTGACCATGACCGAAGGAGCCGGCGAGCATGCTGCGCGTTGAACTGACCACCCAGCTGCTGCGGATCCGCACGCTCGTCGTGCTCGCCTTTCTGGCCGCCGTCCCCGTCCTGTCCGCCTTTTCGTACGCATCCGAGGCCGGGCATCGCAACGGCCGTCAGACCGGCCTGTTCGGCGCCTCCCCCTACTCCGCGCTCAACCACGCCATGGCGAGCATGGCGTTCATCGAACCGCTGCTCCTCCCGATCATGGTGGCCTTGCCGGCCGCCGCGATCGCCTCGTCCGACCGGGAGTGGGGAACCCTGCGCTACCTGTACGTCGCGCCCGTGAGCCGAGCACGCCTGCTGGCGGCCAAGCTCGGCGCTCTGGCCGTGGTGACCGCGATCGCCACCTCGTGTGTGCTGACGGCCGGAGTGCTCGCCGGCGTCGCCGTCTACGGCTGGCACCCGTTCCACATCATCGGCGCCCCGGATCTCACCGGCGGTGAGACGGCCACCCGCGTCCTGTCGGCGACCGGCTACTGCCTGCTGTGCATGCTGAGCATCGCGACGATCGCGTTCACCCTGGGACTTCTCCTGCCCCGCGGCATCGAGGCCCTCGGCGCCGTGGTCGCCTTCGTGATCGCAGCCGGCATCCTCAACGGCTCGCACGCCCTGCACGCCGTGCAGATCGTCCTGCCCGTGCACTACTGGCGGGACTGGACCCGTCTCTTCGACCCCTCGGGGACCGCCCACCTCGGCATCGGCATCGTGGCGCAGGTGGCCACGATCACCCTGGCCACCGGCGCCGCCGTCCTCGTGCTCGTCCGACGGGACCCCGCGGCGTGACACCCGCTCCGCCCCCGACGCCCGAGCTCCGCGACGAGCACGGCCATGCGACGGGCGGCTATGCCTCGGCCAGACGATGGAGAACGTCACCGCCGCGAGAAAGGGGCCCCGCGCGAGATGGCTCAGCCAGGTCTCCGCCGCCCGGTCGCTGACATGGCCGGCCTCGACCGCGCGCCGGGTGGTGCGTTCAAGGCCGAGGATCTTGTCCGCGGCCTGGACGTCCCGGAAGACAGGTGTGACAGGGATGACCGTGGGCACCCTGAAGCCGCTCTCGGCCGCCAGGCGCGCCAGTTGCCTGCCGACCCCGGCGTTGCGGACCACCCGTTCGGCCACATGACGGGTGTAGGCATGCGTCAGGTCGCTGTCCGGATGGTCGACGGCGAGGGTTTCCCCGTCGGGCTCGCCCATGACGAGCCGCCCGACCGGCCGCAGGACCCGGCGGATCTCACCGAGCGCGGCCAGGGGATCGGCGACGTGCTGCAGGACCCGGCCGGTGCGGGCGCGGTCGGCGGTGTGGTCGGGCATCGGCAGGTCGTGGATGTCCGCGTGCCGGACGTCCACCACGGCCTCACCAGCGGTGCGGGCCCGCGCGGCGCCCACCATGGTCCGGTCGTGGTCGACGCCGACGACGGCACCGGCCGGGGTGACTGCCTGGGCGAGCGCCTCAAGGGCGGTACCGGGGCCACAGCCGAGGTCGAGCACCCGGTGTCCGGCACGCAGGCCGAGTTCGTCGAGCATCCGCCGCTTGTAGGAGCGGCCGAGACCGCTGGTGGCGAGCCGGTCGAGAGAGCCGACGGGATCGGGCCTGGTCGTCTCGAACGCGGAGGATGTCATGCGCCCCAGTCAACAACTGCCCGGTCGGCCATACGGGTTGGTATCACGACAACATATGGCTCGACGCTTCGAACCGTACCGATGCGCTACTCCGGATCGGTGTCTTCGTTGAAATCGCCCAAATGCACAGGGGCTCGATCAAGGCCCACGCCCGACAGCGCATCGGGCAGGAGAGAGGCCATTCCCTTCGGCCGGACGGTCTCCGCGGTGGTGGCGAGTTCCGCCGCCGACCACCAGCGATGCCCGTAACTGGCCTCCCGCGTCCGGACGTTCATCCCGCGGACCTCGTCGGCCGTGACGCGGGCAAGGCGGTATTCCTCGTACTGGTCGATGACATGGCCGTCGACGCTGAAGATCGCCTGCCGGGTCCAGACGACGGGGCTCAGGCGCCCGACGGGAAGCGACAGCGCCGTCTCCTCCCAGACCTCCCGCACGGCAGCCTGGGGATAGTTCTCGCCGTCCTCGACGCCACCACCGACGGTGAACCACCATCGTGCCCCTGGCCTGCGCGGATCACGGCCGCACAGCAGGAGCAGACGATCGTCGCCGTCCACCAGGAGAACACGGGAAGTCCACCGCCGCGTCAGCGTCATGGGCCCTGATGCTATCCACGGATCACATGGTGAGGAGGAGGACTTGACTCTCCCGCGCAGGGAGAGGGCGGCCGGGCCGCGGTGAGGCCGGTGCGGAGGGCGCTGTGCCTGGGTGCGCCGGTACGGCGCGGTTGGTGACCGGTCCTGTACAGGCCCGTGGGACCGGCCACCAACCCAAGTCCCGGACCCTCCTCAGAAGCGGTGGCTGCGGAGGTCGCCCAGCAGGGTGCCGAGTTGCTTCTCCTGCTCGGCGGCCGGCGCCGGCTGGATGTTGCCGTGGTCGATGGCGTACGTCTTGAGGACCTCGTCCATCTGGTTGTCGAGCAGCGTCCAGGTCGTGTTGTTGACCGCCTGCAGCGAGGTGGCGTCGGCGTCCCAGTCGTCGCGCATCTTCTGCACGGTGGCGTGGGAGGCCGCGGCCGTCCCGGCCCGGTCCTGAGCGATCGCCGTCTGGGCGAGCTTCTCGTACTTCGCCACCGCCGCTGTCGTCTGGTCGGCGGTCAGGGCCGCCTTCGGGCAGGCCGGCATCGTCTCGCTCTGACCGGTCGGGTCGCAGGTGACGTGGGGTTGGTTGTGGGCCCAGATCATCAGCGCGACGGTGCCGGCGGCGATCACCGCGAAGCCTCCGAGCGCGACGCGCTCCCTGCGCGCGTTGGTGACCGACGGCTCGTGCGTCGTCCCGGAGGCCTCGGCGACGTCCCTGCGGCTGATCGTCAGGTAGATGACCGTGGCCAGGATGGCGCCGAGGAAGACCAGGCTGGTGGTGAAGGTGCCCAGGCCGAGTCCCACCGGGTCGCCGGGGTTGGCCGCGGTCTTCGGGGAGGCGAGCCAGTCACCGATGTTGGCACCGAGCGGCCGGGTGAGGATGTAGGCGAGCCAGAACGACAGAACCGGGTTGGCGCCGAACTTCCACAGTGCGGTGATCGACGCGATGAGGCCCAGCGGCAGGAGCACCGACTGCGCGGGCGTCCAGTTGGTCAGCTCCAGCGTCCAGTCACCGAGGGCGGTGCCCAGCGCGAACGTCACCAGGACGGTCAGCCAGTAGAACGCCTCACGCGGGAAGGTCGTGATGCTGTGGATCGACAGGGTCCGCTCGCGCAGCCACCAGACTCCGAAGACGACGGCCAGCAGGACCGAGAACACCGTCGAGCTGAGCCACAGCGCGACGTGCTGCTTGTCGGTGAGCATGTCGGTGTACAGCGTGCCCGTGACACTGACCACCACCACCGTGAGCCAGTACGGGAACGGGACGTAGCGCTTCGTACGGAACTGGATCGCCAGCACGATCGCGAAGACCGCGGTGAACAACAGCATCGTGTTGGTCAGGCCGAAGCCCAGCGTCTCGTTGATGTAGTCGGCGAAACTCTCGCCGACCGTCGTGCAGAGGATCTTGATGATCCAGAACCAGACCGTGACCTCGGGCACCTTGTTCAACAGGCGGCTGCCCGCGGCATGACGAGCAGTCGCGGTAGTCGTCGAAGTTGTCATGCAATCCTCACATGGACGGGTGGCAGCACAGAGGGGGCGCCCCTCGCGTCTGCGGACGGTAACTGTCTACACGCGTGTAGACAAGCGTGGCCTTGAGCCTCGCGCGGGCCGAGGAAAAGGTGCGCCACCCCGGGTCATGAGATGTGACGCAGGACACGCCTTTACTGCCTGCGCCGCCCGGCGGGGAGGCGCCGATGCCTCTCAGGGAGCGGTGTCGGCCGAAATTCCGGGAACTTCGTCCCGGAGTTCAACCTGAGAAGCGTGCGAATGCGCGTCGCCCCTCCACCTCTGGAACCACCGGACTCTCAGGCGTTTCATGGGTCATACCGCACGACTGTGCCAGCGGGAACCTGAACACATCCTGACTGTGGCCCGTTGATCACTCGCAGGCCCGTTGATCACTCGCGTCACACGAGCAGAACGGGTCACACGAGCAGAACGGGTCACACGAGCAGAAGGGCACTCCTCGCCCGGCGGTCGGCGATGTAGCCGGAACGCGTGCGGCCGGCCCCTCCGAAGCGGCGTACGGCTCAGGCCGCGTGCCCCGTCGTCCGCTCCGGTTCGGCGACGTCCCTGCGGGTGACGGAGCGGTGGACGACCAGTCCGAGGATGATCGCGAGGAACACGACGCTGGTCACCACCGTGCCCAGGCCGAGGCCGCCGTCGCCGGTGGGCTGGGAGAGGTAGCCGCCGAGGGACACGCCGAGCGGGCGGGTCAGGATGAAGACGATCCAGAAGCTCCACACCGCGTCCAGGTCCAGCCCGAAGTGCGCGACGGCCACCGCCGCGATGGCCGCCGCGAACAGGACGGCGGGCAGCCAGTAGCCGAGGCCGACGCGCTCGGACACCAGGTCACCGGCCGCGCTGCCGAGGGCGAAGGTGAACATCACCGCCAGCCAGTAGAAGGACTCGCGGCTGGTGGTGTCGATGTGGCGGAGCGACAGGGTCCGCTCGCGCCGGTACCAGACGACGAAGACGACCGCGAGGACGATCGCGAAGACCGTGGTGCTCGTCTCCAGCGGCACCCCCATAATGTCGGTGAGGTTGTCGCTGATCAGCGTGGAGACGACGCTGATCAGCGCCACCGCCGACCAGTACACGCCCGGCCGGTGGGCGCCGAGGCGGAACTGCACCGCCAGGACGACGGCCAGCAGGGCACTCATCAGCACCGGCACACCGGTCAGCCCGAGACCCGCCTTGTCGTTCAGCAGGTCAGCCGCGGTCTCGCCGACCGTCGTGCACAGCACCTTGACGATCCAGAAGGAGCCGGTGACCTCGGGCACCTTGTTTCCGCGCGGCCGGTGAGGCGAACGGCGCGCCTGGCCGTCCTCCGGAGCGACCCGGCTCTCAGACGTTTCGTAGGTCACGTCGTCCGACCGTGCCACCGGGCACCTGAACGCATCCTGACTGCCGGCGCGCGTCGCTCACCCCGCCCATCCGGTCCGAGCAGGATGGCGCCATGCGCACGCACACGGGAAGTCTCCGCATAGCGGCCCTCCGTTCCTCCCTTGCCCACGCGACGGAAGAAGGCCGCCTTGAACGCTCCGACCACCGCCCCCGCGCCCACCGCCCCCGCGCCCACTGACCGCGCGACCGCCTGGCTGCGGCGCCGGCTGGGCCGGGCCGTGCTGCTGTCCTACGCCTGCGCCCTGTTCGTGCCGGGTCCCGGCCTCTGGCTGCGCCACACGCATGCCCTGCCGCTCGGGCCACTCATCCACCTGCCGGTGGCCGCCGCCCCGTGCCTGCTGTCGCTGGTGCTCTTCTCGGCAGGGCTCCAGGTCCCCGTCCGTGAGCTGGGCCGCGTCCTGCGGCGTCCGAGCGCGCTGCTCGCGGGGCTCGCGCTGCACCTGGCGATCCCGCTGCTGGTGATTCCGCTCGTCGCGTTCCTGCTGCACCGGACGCCCGACACCGACGGCGGCAGCGGCCTGGTCACCGCGATGATCCTCATCGTGACGATGCCCGTCGCCGCCGGCGCCACCGTGTGGACCGGCAAGGGCGACGGCGACCAGCCCACCATGGTGGGCCTGGTACTCGCCTCCACCCTCCTCAGCCCGCTCACCACCCCCCTGGTGATCCAGTTCCTGACCCCCCTGCTCAGCGGCGGCTACCCCGACTCCCTCACCGCGAGCCTCCACACCACCGGGGCGGGCTTCACCCTCGCCGGCGTCGTGCTGCCCTGTGCCACGGGCATCCTGGTCCGCATCGCCCTGCCCCCGACATGGACGGGCCAGGCACTGCGAGTCGTCGCACCCGTGGCCCTCGCCGGCTCACTCCTCCTGACGTACGTCAACGCCAGCGGCGCCCTCGGCTCCTTCATCTCCCACCCGCGCCCGCTGCTGACCGGTGCCGCGCTGATCGTGGCGGCACTGGTCTGCCTTCTGTCGTTCGCGCTGGGCCGGGGCGCGGCCCGGCTGCTGCGGCTCGACCCACCCGCCGCCTCCTCCCTCACCCTGGCCTGCGGCATGAACAACAGCAGCGCCAGCGCCGTCCTGCTCACCACGGCCCTCCCCGACAAACCGCACCTGCTGCTCCCGGTCCTCGCCTACGGCCTGCTCCAGAAAACGGCTGCCAACCGTGTCGTACGACCCCGGGCGCGGCGCCCGGCCTGCCCTTCACCGACGGGCTGAACGGGAGCCTCGTCTCACCTCGCCCGCGGCCATGTCCGCCGGAGAGCCACGGACCGGCGGCCTTCAGGCCGTACCCTCCACCGTCCCGTGACGGCCGACCGGAACGAGCAGGGTGAAGCTGGCCGGAGCGCTGCCCGTCAGGGAGATCCGCCCGCCGAGGCTGCGACACCCGCTTCAGGAGTGGGATCGAATCCTTGCCGGTGGGTGCCCGACGCTGCCACGTTGTGCTGACCTCCCTGGTCAGAGCGTCGCGGCAGCGCACTCGGTCCCGCTCATGCCACCTCGTGCCAGGCAGTCCGCTCACGCATCGCTCACGCATGAGGCACTGAGCAGCGGGTTCACTCGCCGCCGAAGGACCAGGACCTGGACGGCCTTGAGCCCCTCGACACGGTGACCAGCGCGAGGCATGCCGCGTCGTGGGTACTCGCACAACGAGCCTCCGAGCCTGTGGCGGTGGCAATCCGTCATAGCGCTGTCCCATGCCGGCGATCGGCCATGGTGGCATCCGCTGTGCTGAAGGCCCGACGCAGGGCATCCTGGGTTAGGCAGTGTCCGATGGGTCGTGCGGACAGCCTGGTGGTCCTTGCGTCGCGCGGCTGCTCGGAAGGCTCAAGGCGAGCTCCTGGCGAGCGTAGCCCTGGTCAGCGAGCGATCTCGTCCAGCAGCGATGCCAGTTCGATCGGCCGGGAGAACATCGGCCAGTGCCCGGTTGGCAGGTGGCGCAGGTCCATTGCGGCCATCGGTTCGAAGACTGGGTTGCCGGTGTCGGCCAGCATGTGCACCTGTTCGGGAGTGAACGTTGAGGCGATCACCGAGCAGTGCGCGTCCGGCGGCACCGGAGGCCGGTTCAGGGGGCGAGTGGCGGTCGCGAATGGCTGAGGTGTGGCCAACTTGACTATGCGCGTGAGGTGTTCGTCGGTGATTCCCGCCAAGTTGACCGGGTCCGCTGCCGGGTCGAACGGCGGTACTGGCAGCTGCCAGCCGTCCCCCTGTTCCGCGACCTGCTTGCGCCACTCCTCCTGCATCTGGGGCTTATTGAAGTCGATCACAGCCATACCGCCGGGCAGTGGGCCGGCGTCCACATATACGATCCGTGCGATCCGCTCCGGGATCCGGTCTGCGGCACCTGTAACCGGCAGGTTTGCTCCGCTGTGCCCGACCAGCACTACATCCCTCAGATCGTTGTCGTCGATGAGACGGACGATGTCATCTACGTGTGTGTAGACGTCCACATCGGGGGTGGCCTCGGCTGCCCGGTCGCCCAGGCCGGTCAGCGTGAGCGGGTAGACGTCATGTCCCGCTGCCCTCAGCTCCGGTGTCACTTCTTCCCATGCCCACGCTCCGAGCCAGAACCCGGGAACCAGAACGATCTCTGCCATGGCCACTCTCATTTCGCGATTGCCCTGCGTTGTTGGACGCCAAGCTAGGCACGATGGCGGACACCGGCTGTCCTAAATCCGGGTGGCGACGGGGTCTTTCTGAGCAGTTCGAAACGCAGCCACTGGAGACCTTGGGAGTCACGGACGGAGCCAGAGGCGTACGGCAGCAACGGTCACGGTGCCGTGAAAGACGTATGCCCTCTTGTCGAAGCGTGTCGCCACGGCTGGCTGCTGGCCCCTTGGTCGGTCGTGGGCGCGGGCCCGACGGTGGGCACGGCATGCCGCCGACATGACCCGGCGTGGCTGGATGGCCGCCGGCCGGCCGGGGCACGTAGGGCGGCCGCGAGCAGGCCGAACGTGCGCGGGACGGGGTAGGCAGCGGCGAGACGGGTGTGCGCGAGGACTCGCCGGTGTGGTCCAGGCCGCCGTCAGCACGCCCACCCCCACACGGTGGCCACGGCCGCGCCCACGGTGGTGGCGGCCAGCGCGTCGGCAGGGCGTGGCACCCGGCGGGCGGACCCGGGTTGCCCGGTGGTTCGGGTCACCCGGATCCGCATCGGCTGTGGGGCGGTTACTTCGGAGCGACGAGCATGTGTTCGGTGCCGAAGGTGGCGCCGGTGTGTGTGTACATGGTGGTCTCGCCGTCGGACCAGCGGACGAGCAGGTCGTCCGGCCAGCCGTTGGAGTCGTAGCTGCCCGCTGTCATCACCGAGTCGTGGGACCAGATGCTGCCGGCCGGAGCCATCTGGATCTCCTTGCCGGCGCCGCCGGGGCCGGTCTCCTGGAACTGGGAGACATGTCCGTCGGACCAGCGCACCAGGGTGTCCCAGTTGTTGCCGCCGGTGAAGTCACCCGCGGTCACCAGGGTCGCGTCCTTCCAGGCGCTCTTCGGCTTCTCCAGCTGGTGTTCGGTGCCGAAACCCTTGTCGCCGACCGCGGTGTAGTCGGTGACTTCGCCGTCGCTCCAGCGCACCAGCAGGTCACTGACGTACTTCGCGGTGCCGAAGCTGCCCCCGGTGATCTGGTCGGCATGGCTCCAGATGGATCCGGCGTCGGCCAGCTTGATCCCGCCGTCCACGCCCTTGGTGCCGGCGTCGGGGAAGAGCCTGACCTCGCCGGAGTCGAACACCACCAGCAGGTCCGAACCGTTGCCGCCGGCGAAGTCCCCACCGGTGATGGACTTGGCGTTCTGGAACATGCCGTGCGGCGTGGCCAGCCGGCGCTCGCCGGTGAAGCCGCCGTTGCCGTCGCCGGTGTACAGGGTGACCTCGCCGTCGGTCCAGACCACGATCAGGTCGCCCTTGCCGTCGCCGGTGTACTCGCCCGAGGCCATCAGCTTGGCATGGGACCAGGTCTCACCGCCGCCCATGGAGTACGGCAGCGGCGGCTGGTCGTAGGTGGTGCCGTGCTGGGGGACCTGGTTGTTCTTCGCCTCGTCGTACAGGCGGAAGAACCAGTCGCCGTGCATCGGGCTGTAGGTGAGCCAGTCGTCGTTTGCGTCGTCGCCGCCGCCGTAGTACCCGCCAGTGTTGCCGATGATCTCGCCGGTGCCCTTCTTCCAGTCCACCTTGGAGAACCAGGGACCGCCGGAGACACCGCCCCACATGCCACGGCACTTGGCCTGAATCTGGTAGAAGCCGGGCAGCGCCTCCGTCTGCGTGGGGCACCGCACCGGATGGTCCTCGGGGTCGTGGCTGGAGGGGTAGCCGACCATCGTGACCTTGTTCAGGTAACCGGGAGTCCGCACCAGCGTGTTCGCGCCCACCACGTCCTGCGCCTGCTTGCCGCTCTTCGAGGGCTCGAGCTTGCCGAAGGAGAAGTCCAGGTCGGAGATGGGCTTCTTGGTCTCGTGCACGTACCGGTTGTCGGTGAAGAACCTGGCGACCCGGTAGAACCCGAACTGCTGCTTGTCCAGCGTCTGTTCGGCGGCGTACATGGGGACGAAGACGGCCTTGCCCCCGTCGCAGTGCCCGGCGGTCAGGATCAGATTGTGCCCGGGGCTCTCCACCACGCTGGCGGAGCAATGGTGCGCGTGCATCCGCTGGGTGGTCGGGTCGGTGTCGTAGGTGAAGATCGTCCCGACGGACGGCAGGCCGAGGATGTGCTCCGCGGTCGGCATGTCGGCCGCCACGCCGGGATCGGCCGGAGCCGCCCGCCGCAACCGGGCCTTGGCGCTCGGGTCCGCCTGCTGCTCGGGCCGCGCCGGGTCGGTGGCCGAGGCCATGCGTGCAGGCGTCCAGAAGCGGATGGCGTCCTCGTCCGAAAAGCCGTCGTCGCCGGTCTCGGTCGCGGCGGACCCACTCGGGCTCGCCGAGGGGGAGGCCGTGGGTTCGCCGGTGGCGCTCGGGGTCGAGGGGCCGGTGGAGACCGAGGGCGTGGGTTCGGCGGACGGTCCGGTGGACGGATCCGCGGACGGTCCGCCGGACGGCGCCGTCGCCGGAGACAGGTGGGGCGCCGGTGTGGCGTGCCCAACCTTGGCCTGCGCCTGGGCGAGGCTTCCCCCTCCCGTCAGGAACAGGGCAGTTCCGGCCGCGAGGACCGCGAGGCGCGATATTCGTCTGTGTGAGGTATGCAAGGAGCGCTTTCTGAGTCATGGACGAACTGCCTCCGGACCGGAAGCGGCCGGAGGGAGCGAAGGAATGAAGGAAGAACGGAGGAAGGCGAGGAAGCCGAGGAAGCCGAGGAAGGCGAGGGTGGCGAGGACGGCGGGGGAAGGCGGGGAGCACCGGTTCGGTGCCGCCCACCCGTGCCCGCTCGGGCCGCCCGGCGGACGGTCCGCGGCCGCCGGGTTCGCGGGGTTCGCCGCTACGCGGCGGGCTCGGTCTTCCGTGAGCGGCGGCGCCGTACCGCGAACGCGCCGCCGGAGGCGAGGGCCAGCCCCGTGGCCGCGACGCCACCGGTGACCGCCCAGGACGTGCCGTCGCCGTCCGCGACGGGCCGGCCGGCGATCACGACGTGCTGCTTCGTGGTCTGCTGCCCATGGTGGCTGACCACGGTCACGGTGTAGCGGCCGCCGGGTACGTCGCCCCGCAGCTGTCCGTGGCCCGCGTAGACCGTGCCGCCGTCGTCGCATTTGCAGCCGGGGTCGTCCGGGCTGTCCGTCTTGATGGTCAAGGGGCCCTTGAAGATGGGCGACGTGACCGTCAGGGAGTTCTCCCCCGGTGCGGGCCGCAGGTCGGTGAGGACCACCCGGACGTCACTGCCCGGCCGGAGGGAGGCCGGTGTGCCGTAGCCGGGGGACGCGTTCCTGGGACCGATGACGAACCGGTAGATCTGCGCAGTGTTCTCGGCCAGGACCTTGAGTTGCGTGGTGGCGACGGTACGGCCGTGGCTCGTCGCGGTGACCGGATAGGTGCCCGCGCGCAGGCCCGGGCGGACGCGGTGGTCTGTTCCCGGCGCCTCCACCTGGACCGACTGCGCCGACCCCTTCTTCAGGGGAGTCAGGATGATCGGCTCCTGCAGGGCCGGCGAGGTGACCTCGACCTTGTCCCATCCCGGGGGCATGCCCTCAAGGCTGAACGAGATGGCGTCGCCCGCCTCCAGGGGGAGGTTCTGATTCACGTAGTACTCCAGGCGGACGCCGGGAGCCTGGCTCGCGCCCTCGGCCGATGCCACTGCCGCCCCTCCCAGCAAGGCCGCTACGGCAAGACCAGTGACACCCACGGCCCCAACTGCATTGCGGAACAAGGAATTCCCCCTCGGTCTGAGATGGCTGGGCTGGTCAGGCCGCATCCATCAGTCGACCAGGAAGAGGGCAAGAGCGGTCAGTTGGTTGCCGACGACCAGGGATCGAGATCGGCGACGAACTGGGTTCAGTACGCGAACGGGCTCAATACACCGTGGAACCAGGGATCTTTAACGGCCGAGGTTACGACGGTGGGACGTCGAGTTCGGTCTTGGCTAGAGACTGGGCGGAATGCGACGCCAAGCGCCGGGCACTGCTCGACAAGGTGGACCAGGGCGTGCCCGTGCCCACCAAGTCGGCCAAGCTCTCGGAGTGGCTGCCGTACTGGCTGGACAACGTCATCAAGCCTCGGCGCAAGCTCAGTACCTTCGACAAGTACGAGGCACACGTCCGCCTCTACCTGGTCCCGCTCCTCGGGGCCAAGCGCCTCGAATCGCTCGGCGTTGCCGACGTCCGCCGGTTCCTCGTCCGCCTGGAGAAGGACACCACCGCGGCAACCGCCAAGGAATCGCACTGAGTTCTGCGCTCGGCCCTCCTCCGCCTGCCGCGAAGAACTGATCACTCGCAACGTCGCCAAGCTCGTCGAGCCGCCCCGCACCGACAACCGCGGGCTGAAGCCCTGGACTCTGGACGAGACGCTCGACTTCCTGGCCGCGTCCCGCCGGGACCCGCTCTACGCGGCCTTTGTCCTCGCCATCGCCATGGGCATCCGCCGGGGAGAGATCGTCGGCCTCCGCTGGTCGGACCTCGACCTCGACAACCGTGTTCTCTACGTCCGCCAGCAGACGCAGCGCCGTCGCGGCATCCTCTACGACGATGACCCGAAAAGCCGCCGTCGCCGTGCCGTCCCGCTCCCCGTCCTCTGCATCGCGCCCCTGCGCTGGCATCGCATGCGGCAGGCAGCTGCCCGCGCGAAGGCGGGGGAGAAGTGGCAGGAGTCCGCCTACGTCTTCACCACCCGCACCGGCCGCCCAGTTGAGCCCCGGAACGTCTACCGCTCCTTCACCCGCATCGCCCACTCCGCCGGCCTCCGCGTCATCCGGCTGCATGACGCCCGGCATGGCACGGCCACCCTCCTCACGGCGGCGGGAGTCGCACCCCGCGTCGTGATGGAGATCCTCGGCCACTCCCAGATCAGCATCACCATGGACGTGTACACGCACGTGGTTCAGGACACCCAGCGGGAGGCCATGAGCCACATGGACCGGCTGCTCAGGAGGCGGCGCAGTTAGTAGTCGCCGCAGATGTCCACTGGGAAGCCCCCGGCCCTTTCAGGCTGGGGGCTTCCGATCGTGCCTGTCGAAGCTCAGACACGTGGCCTCGTATCGCACAACAACTGTGGTCGGATGATCAGTGAATGAACCAGTCTTTTGCTCCTAGTGCAAAGGCCGATGCAGTGCTGCTGAGCGCCAGCAGTCTGTACGGGATGCGCTCCACAGTCACACGGACGCCACCGCATCGAAGATCGAAGATGGGTCTTGTAGGGGTAGGCGCATCAGAGTTCGGATGCCGTCCGCTAGTTGGCAGCTTTTGGTGTTCGTTTACGCGGCTGGCCACGAGACCACTCCCTCATCGAAACGCATGACGTAGCGCCGCACCCATGTCGGTGGGCGTGGGCTTCCTGTTACGCCGACTCTCAGGGAGCAACTACTTAGACGCGCAAGTCGATTCACGGATCGGCGCTACCTGTTCCAGTGGAGGGCTGAGCTCAGCCGGTGGAGTCATGTCCGTCTGAGCTGCGGCTATATGCCTCCTCGGCGGAGTCGGAAGAGAGGACCCGACTGGCAAGTAGCCGCAGGAGTGCGATCGTTAGCACCGAACCGACAGCCCGGTTGCCGTCGAGTGACAACTACGGTTGTCACCATGGGGCAACAGGAATCCGTTGGCAAGGATAAACGGCCACACTGCTCCGGCGAGCGTGACTCAATACGCTGACTGGCAGCTTGCTCACCTGCGTGTGCTGCGGTACATGCAAGAAGCTATTCAGGAGCTTGCAGCGGACACGGCGCAGACTGCTGGCGGAATGGGCGCTAGCTACAGCCACGTCGGATTCGCCTGGGGGATCTCCCGGCAGGCTGCTCGGAAGAAGTGGCCCCAAGCGGGTGACACCGGGGAATCCTTGCCGGAGACGTTCTCTATAGAGAGGTACGGAGGAAGCGCAGAAGTCAGCCGCGTGCCGGGGCGATCTTCGTGGACGTGGACGGGGCGCGGTTGTGACGGCACCAACGAGCAGGCAGCGCAGAGCTGCGACAGCCCGTGGGCGGCCCTGACCGCAGCTGATGCTTTTCTGCGAGATCACTTCGTGGCGCTTGGGTGGCGTGACGGCGTCGATGTACCGTCGGCCCTCGCGGTCCCTGACCGTGAGACTTGCTGGTGTGCCGACATCGACGACCGATGCTTGCCGGGCGACTCGGCTTGACTTCTAGCGCGCAGCGCGAGCCATGAGCCAGATGGATCGGGCTCTTGCGGGGATGCCCAGGTCGTCAGTGACCGCCCCCGTTGATGTCAAAGGCCCCGGACCATGATCGGTCCGGGGCCTTTTCCCTTGTGCCCCCGGCAGGATTCGAACCTGCGACACCCGCTTTAGGAGAGCGGTGCTCTATCCCCTGAGCTACGAAGGCGTGGGTGGGCGCCTGGTGGGCGCTCGGTCCACAGGGTACCGGATCAGGGGCGGGTGGGGTGGGGTGTGGTGGGGTTCAGGACGTGGGGATGTGGGTGAAGCGGGACGCCGTGTGGAGGTCGGACTCGATGCGGTCGGCGGTGGTGCGGAGCGCGGGGAGGATGTCGTGGACGCAGTCCTCGAGGGTGCGGCGGGCCGCGTGGGTGGCGACGTTCAGGGCGGCGACGGCACGGCCGGACCGGTCCCGCAGCGGTACGGCGATGGATCGCAGGCCCGACTCCAGTTCCTCGTCGACCAGGGCGTAGCCCCGGGTGCGGACCTCGGCGAGGGGCGGAGGGAGGGGGGAGGGGGTGTCGGCGAGGAGGACGCGGCCGAGGGAGGTCGCGGCGGCGGGCAGGCGCGCGCCGACGGTGATGTGGACCGTGAGGACGCGGCTCGCGCCCGCTCCGGCCGTGTACTGGATCTCCGTGCCGTCGGGGGTGAGGACCGCCAGCGCGGTCGGCTCATGCAGGCGGTTCGCCAGGGAGCGCAGGTGCGGCTCGGCCAGGCGGGGGAGGGTGGTCCGGGACAGGGGCGGGAAGCCGAGGTCGAGGACGCGCGGGGTGAGGGTGAAGGTGCGGTCGGGGTGTGCCGACACCAGGCCCAGGTGCTCGTGGGTGAGCAGCGCGCGGCGGGCCGTGGCCCGGGCCAGGCCGGTCGCGCGGGCCACCTCGCTCAGGGACAGCGCCGCGCGGTCCTCGCCGAACGCGGCCGGCACGGTCAGACCGCGTGCCAGGGACTCCACGAAGTCCCGGCCCAGCCGGTGCTTGGACGCCGTGGTCCAGGTCGCGAGGCCGGAGGGGGGCGGGCCGGGCTCGGGCGGTGGTGCCGTGCGCAGTTCGGATTCCATCGCCGCCGCCGCCGTACGGAGGCGGGGCAGGAGGGTGGTGCGCAGGTCGGTCGCCGAGTGGCGGCTGGTGTGGCTGACCACGCTCGCCACGCAGGCCAGGTGGCCGGTGCCCGGGTGCCGTACGGGTACGGAGATCGCGACCAGACCCGGTTCGATCAGCTGGTCGTCCACGGCCCAGCCGTCCCGGCGGGCCCGCTCCACCCGTGCCGGGAAGGCGGAGTCGTCGGCGGGCACCTGCCGTGGGGGTACGGAGGGGAACGTCGCGTCCGTCGGGTCCGCGGCTCGGCGGGCGCGCCAGCGGGTCCAGTCCGGCTCGGTCCACTCGGTCGCGAACAGCGGGCCGGGGGCGGTGCGTTCGGCCGGGAGCAGGTCGCCGATGCGGAAGCTGACGGACATCGCGCGGCGGCGGGTGGCCTGGTGGATGAAGCGGATGCCGTCGAGGTCGGCGACCGCGAGCGACACCGACTCGTCCAGTTCGTCGGCGAGGGCGTCGGCATGGGCGCCGAGCAGCGCGGGCAGGCGGAGGGCGGCCAGGTAGGCGTTGCCCAGCTCCATCACACAGGGGGCCAGGACCACGTCCCGGCCGTCGAGGCGGACGTAGTCCATCCGGGAGAGCGTCGCGGTGATCCGGTCGACCGTGGAGCGGGCGAGGCCGGTGGCCCGTTCCAGCGCGCTCGGGCTCAGCGTGCCGCCCGCCTCGGTCAGCCGCCGCAGCACCCCTACCCCGCGCAGCAACGGCCCGACCGCTTCCCCCGCTTCGACACGGGCGTCGGCATCCAGTGCGGTCTTCGCGGGCATCGGCTCTCCGGTACGGCGTTCGGGCACGCCTACGGTAAACCGCCGAGCGGGAGTCACGGGACGCGTCGAGGGGCAGTCCCGGGGCCACGTCGAGCGGCAGTCACGGGACGGGGCCGAGCGGCAGTCACCGGACGGGGCCGAGCGGCAGTCACGGGACGGGGCCGAGCGGGCCCGGCGCGGCACGGCGCGGTCCGGTTCGATCCGGCGCGGCGCGGCCCGGCATGGCCCGGCATGGCTCGG
>NZ_CP011497.1:4906246-5003462 GCF_001027185.1 Streptomyces incarnatus
CGGCCCGGCCCCCGGCCTGGCATGGCCCGGCCCGGCCCGGCGAGCGCGCGCCCCCGATGCCTCGCGGGCACCCCTGCTCCCGCTACCTCCGCTCCCCTACGTCCGCGTCACCCGCACCCGGTAGTCCCCGTCCCCGTCCCTGCTGATCACCTGCACGGTGATGCCGTGGCGCGGGTCCTTGAAGGACTCGCCGGGGGAGAAGGGGGCGTCGGAGAGTTCTGCCTGGACGTTGGGGCTGCGGGTGCAGCCGCCGCTGTCCCGGTGGCTGTCGTACACCGTGACCGGTCCGCGTCCGGTGTCGATCGTGCCGTCCACCTTGTAGATCAGCACACCCGGCCGGCACACCACCTCGTCGTTGCCGCCCTGTTCCCGCACCTCCAGGGCGTACGAACTGCGCGCGTCGACGGGCACCAGCACCAGCTTTCCGCCGCCCGGCCGGTACAGCGGTGTCAGTACGTACTCGATGCTGCCCCGCGCCGCCGCGCAGCCCACCTGGGAGCCGTCCAGCCAGCCCAGCTTCCACTTGTGCCAGCCGAGCAGGTCGTTGTCGGCCCCCCAGTCCTCGCTCATGATGTCCCAGTGCCCGACCGCGCCCCCGCCCTCCTGGGTGTACAGGTCGGGCAGGCCGAAGGTGTGGCCGTTCTCGTGCGGCAGCACCCGGTAGCCGGTGCGGGAGTAGGAGCCGGAGCCGTCGTCCTGGCGGGAGTAGACGAAGGAGGCGTTGGCGATGGTGACGCCGTCGGCGACCGGGGCGTCGCCGTTGCCGGCGAAGGTCACGGACAGGACCGTGTCCAGGGCGGAGGGGCCGGCGTTGGGGGTGACCAGGACGTTGACGATGTCGTACGCGCGGAAGTCCACCTTCGGGTCGGCCGCGGCCACGATGTCCTGCACCAGCTGCCGGTAGCCGGGGTCGAAGGGCGCGCCGCGCTCTATGCCGTACCCCTTGAAGGGCTTGGGCATCCGCAGCCAGGTGGTGATCGGGGTCTCCGGCCGGTAGTCCAGGCGGCCGTACGACGCGGTGCGGAACCACTCCTGGGTCTGCGGGAAGAACTCGTGGAAGCGGTCCATGGCGCTGCCCTGCCCGGGCGCGTCGGAGAAGTCGACCATCAGGGTCAGGGCGTGGAGCGTGCCCGTGGAGCGGGCGTAGCCGTGCGGGGTGGGTATTCCCTCGGTCATCTGTACGTCGACGGCGCCCTGGACCGCGCAGGGCGCGAGGGCGGAGCGGGCCGTGCCGATGGGCCCGGCGGTGGCGGGCGCCGGCAGGCGTCCGGTCCCGGCCGAGGTGCCGACCGCCAGGGTCAGCACGGTCACCGCGGCGAGAGCGGCCGTCCGGCGCGGGCGTATGCGGCGGCGGTTGCGAGGGGGGCGTGCGGCGGTGCGTACAGCGGGGCGTATGCGGCGGCGGGGTGGCTGCGGCTGCATGCATGGGCCTCTCGCTCCACGGCAGCCGCGGTCTGTCGGCTGCACCCTTGCGCTCACCCTGTGTCGGCGGGGTGCGGGCCGCTCGCTGGAGGAGACCGATCGTGGGAATGCCGGTCCGCACGGGGGTGAATTCCGGCGAGAGGTGAGTGTGTCTCAGGTCACAGCTGCTCTTTTTGTGGGCGGGAAATAACCGGGGACCCTCTCCCCGTTTAACCGTGTGTCCGAGCGAAACGGGGACTGTCTCCCCGGATCGCCCCCCGCTTCTTCGAGGAGTACGCCGTGCCGACCGCGACCATCCCCGTACCGCGCAAGGTGACCCGGCCCCGCGCCGACGCCGTGCGCAACCGGGAGCGGATCGTCACCGCCGCCCGGGAGATGTTCGTCGAGCACGGCCCGGACGTGCCGCTCGACGAGATCGCCCGCCGGGCCGGCGTCGGCAACGCCACGGTGTACCGCAACTTCCCCGACCGCGAGGCCCTCGTCCGCGAGGTCGTCTGCTCCGTCATGGACCGTACGGCCGAGGCGGCCGAGGTCGCCCTCGCCGAGACCGGGGACGCCTTCGCCGCGCTGGAGCGGTTCGTGCACGTCTCCGCCGACGAGCGGATCAGCGCGCTCTGCCCGATGATCTCCAGCAGCTTCGACAAGCACCACCTCGACCTGGAGGCCTCCCGCGAGCGCGTCGAGCAGCTCGTCGAGGAGGTCATGGGCCGGGCCGTGGCGGCCGGACAGCTCCGGTCCGACGTCGGCGTCGGCGACCTGATGATCGCCGTGGCCCAGCTGAGCCGGCCCCCGGCCGGCACGGACTGCCTGCGCGGCGACCGTTTCGTCCACCGCCACCTTCAGATCTTCCTCGACGGCCTGCGGGCGCCCGCCCGCTCCGCCCTGCCGGGCACGGCCGTGACCATCAAGGAGCTGCGCGAGTGCTGACCGATTAGTTCGGCTCCCGATCCCAGTCCACCCGTACGCCCGACCTTCCGGCCGTCAGCGTCGACGAGCCGTTCCTCATGCCTGCCGCTTTGGCGTCCTGGTTCTCCACAGTTCTCCGTAGTTCTCCTACCTCGTCTTTTCCGTCACGAAGTCCCGAAGTGGGTATCTCCATGTCCGAAACCGCCCGCAAGGCTCCCGGCGCCACCGCGCCGGCCGGCTTCGCCGCACGTGCCGGCGACGCCAACCGCTGGAAAGCGCTCGTCTTCATCGCGCTCGCCCAGCTGATGGTCGTCCTCGACGCCACCATCGTGAACATCGCCCTGCCCCACGCCCAGACCGACCTCGGCATATCCGACGGCAACCGGCAGTGGGTCGTCACCGCCTACGCCCTCGCCTTCGGCGGGCTGCTGCTCTTCGGCGGCCGTATCGCCGACAAGTGGGGCCGCAAGCGCGCCTTCGTCACCGGCCTGGCCGGCTTCGCCCTCGCCTCCGCGCTGGGCGGTGCCGCCACCAGCGGCCCGATGATGTTCGGCGCCCGCGCCCTCCAGGGCGTCTTCGGCGCCCTGCTCGCCCCGGCCGCGCTCTCGCTGCTCGCGGTGATGTTCACCGACGCCCGTGAGCGCGCCAAGGCGTTCGGCATCTACGGCGCCATCGCCGGCGGTGGCGGTGCCGTGGGCCTGATCCTCGGCGGTTTCCTCACCCAGTACCTGAACTGGCGCTGGACCTTCTTCGTGAACATCCCGTTCGCCGTCGTCGCCGCGCTCGGCGCCTACTTCGTCATCCGTGAGCCCGAGGGCGGCCGCAACCGCTCCCCGCTCGACATCCCCGGCGTGTTCCTGTCCACGCTCGGCCTGGTCGCCCTCGTCTACGGCTTCACCCGCGCCGAGTCCGACGGATGGAGCGACGCGGTCACCATCGCCATGTTCATCGCGTCCGGGGTGCTGCTCACCGCGTTCGCGTGGGTCGAGTCCCGGGTCAAGGCCCCGCTGCTGCCGCTGCGCGTGGTGACCGACCGCAACCGCGGCGGCATCTACCTCTCGCTCGGCCTCGCGATCATCGGCATGTTCGGCCTGTTCCTCTTCCTGACCTACTACCTCCAGGTCGTGAAGGGCTACTCGCCGGTCAAGACCGGCTTCGCGTTCCTGCCGATGGTGGCCGGCATGATCACCGGCTCCACGCAGATCGGCACCCGGCTGATGACCCGGGTCCCGGCCCGCTTCCTGATGGGCCCCGGCTTCCTGGTCGCCGGTCTCGGCATGCTGATCCTGACCCAGCTGAAGATCGACTCCGCCTACCTCACCCAGCTGCTGCCCGCCATGGTGCTGCTCGGCCTCGGCATGGGTACGGCGTTCATGCCGGCGATGTCGCTGGCCACCCAGGGTGTCCAGCCGCGGGACGCCGGTGTCGCCTCCGCGATGGTCAACACCTCGCAGCAGGTGGGCGGTGCGATCGGCACCGCCCTGCTGAACACCATCGCCGCCTCGGCGACCACGTCGTACGTCAAGGGCCACATCGCCGGTGCCGCCGCCAGGCCGCAGCAGGAGCTGGTGAAGCTCCAGGGCATGGTGCACGGCTACAGCATGGCGATCTGGTTCGCCGTGGGCATCCTCGGTCTCGCCGCCCTGATCGCCTTCACCTTCGTCAACGCCGGCCGCCCGGGCGGCACCGAGGTGATCTCCGGCGAGGGCCGGGACGAGGGCATCGAGGACGAGGTGCCGGTGCCGGTGGTGGCCCACTGAGCCCCGTACGGTGATCCACGAGTGAACTAGCGGAGCCAGGGCAGGTCCGCACCCGCTTCATCGGGCTGGAGGCCCTCGGCGATGATCTCCATGATCTCGCCGAGGGCCTTCTGCTGCTGCGGGCTCAGCCGGTCGAACATCGCCTGCCGTACGGCGTCCACATGGCCCGGCGCGGTGCGCGCGAGCACCTCGGCGCCCTCGTCGGTGAGCACCGCGAACTGGCCGCGCTTGTCGGAGGGGCAGTCCTCGCGGCGCACCCAGCCGTTCTTCTCCAGCCGCGCGATCGCGTGCGACAGCCGGGACCGGGTGATCTTCGCCTGCATCGCCAGCTCGGTCATCCGCAGCCGGCGGCGCGGGGCCTCGGCGAGACCGACGAGCAGGCCGTAGTAGATGTGCGGCATGCCCGCGTCGCGCTGCAGCTGCCGGTCGAGGTGGTCCTCCAGCAGGGTGGTGGCGTGCAGATAGGCGCGCCAGACGCGCTGTTCCTCGTCGGTGAGCCAGCGGTGCTGTGCGGCGGAGCCGGGTGCCGTGTTCATGGGTCCCACTGTACGAGGCAGCTCCTTGAAACTTGAACAAGTCGGGCGTACGGTTGGCAGCATAGAGCTTGAGAGTTAAAGCATCTGGATCGACCGCTGGAGCCGCCGCCATGTCCGCCGCCGCACAGGAGACACACACCGTCGCGCGGGAGCGCATGCCCGCGCTGTACCTCAGCCACGGCGCCCCGCCGCTCGCCGACGACCCCGTCTGGCCCGGCCAGCTCGCCGCCTGGTCCGCGGACCTGCCCCGGCCCAGGGCGATCCTCATGGTCTCCGCCCACTGGGAGGAGGCCCCGCTCGCCCTGGGCGCGGTGGAGACGGTCCCGCTCGTCTACGACTTCTGGGGCTTCCCCGAGCACTACTACCAGGTGCGGTACGCCGCCCCCGGCGCCCCGGAGCTCGCCGAGTCCGTCCGCAAGCTGCTGCGCGCCCCCGGCACCCCCGTCCAGGACATCCCCGACCGCGGCCTCGACCACGGCGCCTACGTCCCCCTCGTCGAGATGTTCCCGGCCGCCGACATCCCCGTCCTGCAGATCTCCATGCCCACCCTCGACCCGGTGCGGCTGATGGACATCGGCCGCAGGCTCGCGCCGCTGCGCGACGAGGGCGTACTGATCGTCGGCTCCGGCTTCTTCACCCACAACCTGGCCGCCCTGCGGTACGCGGGGCACGGCGTGCCCAGCTGGTCCTCCGAGTTCGACGACTGGGGCCGGCGTGCTCTGGAGGCCCGCGACTGGGACGCCCTGCTGGACTTCCTGGACAAGGCCCCGGCCGGCCGCTACGCCCACCCGCGCACCGAACACTTCGCCCCGCTCTTCGTCACCATGGGCGCGGCGGAGGCGGGCGGCGAGCTGGACGCCCAGAAGTCCGTGATCGACGGGTTCTGGATGGGAATGGCGAAGCGGTCGGTGCAGTTCGGCTGAGCCGCGTGTCCTGGCCGAGTCCGCGTCTTGGCCGAAGTCCGCGTCTTGGCCGAGGCCGCGTCCTGGCCGGGGCTACGTCCAGCCGAGGCCGTGCTCTAGCCGAGGTCCTTCTCGTACCAGGCCACGTCCCAGTAGCGGCCGAACTTGCGGCCGACCTCGCGGTACGTGCCGACGTGCCGGAAGCCGAAGCGGGCGTGCAGCCGCTCGGAGGCCTCGTTGGGCTGGGCGATCCCGGCGTAGGCCCGGTGCACGTCCTCGCCGGCCAGCGCCTTGAAGAGGGCGTCGTAGAGGAGCGACCCGATCCCGCGGCGGCCGGCGTCCGGGGCGACGTAGACCGAGACCTCCACGGACGTGACGTACGCGGGCTTCGGGCGGTAAGGGCTGGATGTGGCGTACCCCAGAATCTGCTGTGACTCCGCGTCCGTGGCAACCATCAGGCGGTGCGGGCCGTCTTCCGGGTGGGAGAGCAACCAAGGGCGGCGCTCTTCCGGAGTGAAGATCGCGGTATCGAACGTGATGGCTGTCTCGCGTACGTAGTGGTTGTAGATCGCCGTGAGGGCGTCGAGATCACCCTCGACTCCCGCTCTGACCTGCACCTCTGTACGTCGCGTCGGCATCGCGCCTCCCGTGTGGCGGACAGGGTACTGCATGATCAGAAAAATTGGGGGGCGGGTTGGGAATTCTGTCCGGATTCCAGTCGTTGTTTCCCACGGATGCAGGGCACTCGGAGAGAGTCGCCAGAGACACTCCCCCGATGCCGAGCGTTCATCAGGACCACCCGCCAGCCCACCATCGCAAGGGAGCACGCATGGCAACCCGTGCCGTCGCCCGTCGTCAGTCCGCCACCGGCGAGACGGCCGACTCGGCAAGCAGTGTTCGCGCTCATGGCGGCGAGATCGCGGACCGCGACCTGGTCGGCATGTACCTCGACGAGATCGCGCGTACGCCGCTGCTCGACGCCGCAAAGGAGGTCGAGCTGTCCCAGACCATCGAGGCGGGTGTGTTCGCGCGGCAGGTCCTCGACGGCGAGGAGGAGTCCGCGTCGGACGCCACCCGCGAGGAGCTCCAGGCCCTGGTCGCCGCCGGCGAGCGGGCCAAGGACATCTTCATCCGGTCCAACCTCCGCCTGGTCGTGGCGGTGGCGCGCCGCTACCCCCGTAGCGGTCTGCCGCTCCTCGACCTGATCCAGGAGGGCAACGCCGGCCTGGTGCGCGCGGTCGAGAAGTTCGACTACCGCAAGGGCTTCAAGTTCTCGACGTACGCCACCTGGTGGATCCGTCAGGCCATCACCCGCTCCATCGCCGACCAGTCCCGCACCATCCGGCTCCCCGTCCACCTGGTGGAGGAGCTGGGCCGCATCCGCCGCGTCCAGCGCGAGTTCAACCGTGAGAACGGCCGCGACCCGGAGCCCGCGGAGATCGCCGCGGAGCTGGGCGCCACGCCGGAGCGCGTCATCGACGTCCTCGACTGGGCCCGCGACCCGGTCTCGCTGAACATGTCGGTGGACGACGAGGGCGAGACCCAGTTCGGCGACCTGCTGGAGGACACCTCCGCGGTCAGCCCCGAACAGTCCGTCCTCACCCTCCTGCGCAGCGAGGAACTGGACGACCTGATCGGCCGCCTGGACCAGCGCACGGCCTCCATCATCAAGATGCGGTACGGCATCGAGGACGGCCGCGAGCGCACCCTGACCGAGGTCGGCAAGGAGCACGGCCTGACCCGCGAACGCATCCGCCAGATCGAGAAGCACGCTCTGCTCGAGCTGAAGAAGCTGGCCCGCCAGACCGGCTTCGACGCGGCGGCGTAGGGGGTCCCTGCCGGTCGGTGCCGGTGCCGGTGCCATGCCAGTGCCGGTACCGATGCCGGTGCCGGTGCGGTGAGCGGTGCCGGTGGGGTCGTGGATCGGTGCGACTCCGGGGCGCGGCGGTGCGCAACGCCTGGTGCCTGTGGGCGTACGGTGCCTGGGGGAGCGCACGCCGGTGACGGAAGACGGCGCAAACATGGCGCGGTCCCGTCGCTTCAACTCCCGGGCCCACGGGAACAACCCTTCCGGGCCCCACAGCAGCCAGGCCCCGCAACCGCACTCCCCACGCACCACACAGACCGGCCGACCCCACGCGTCCACCCGCACGACCCGAGCCACACAGCCAGGTCCCGACGCACATCCCCCCCGGCGCCGGGACCTTCCCAGCCGGGCCTCGGCACCTATCCCCCCCCCGGGTGCCGGGGCCCGGCTTCATCTGTCTCCATCTGTCTCCATGGACAACTCCGTCCGCGCCGACGGCGGTTGAGGGGCGAGATCCGTCAACTCGTCACTTGCGTCCGAACGTTGGCATCAAGCCACCGCCCGCGCCCGCAACGTCGCGGCCGCCCAGTCGATCACCGGGGTCACGGGCTCGGGAGCCGTCGGCCGTTGACGACGGCCAGCAGGCGGAGGCAGGTGCCGCTGCGGGGTTCGCGCGCGGCTCCGAGGCGCTGGAGCAGCCACGCGTACGGCGTGACAGGGCCGTCCTGCCCGGAGGCGGGGGCGCACCGGGCGACGAGGACCGCGACGACGGGATCCGCATCCGGCGCTTCGGGCCTGTTCGGCGGCGACCTCGCCGAGGGGGGAGCGGCCGGTCCACGATCCGCCGGATCACCTCCAGGCCGAGGCCGAGGTCGCGGAGCGTCCGTACGAGCGTCAGCCGGGCGACCGCCTGCCGGAGTGCATGAGCCCACCTTCCGGTCTCCCCCTGCGGGAGACCCAAGTCCGCGCGGGTGGTGGGGCGGTGGGGCATCCTGGAACGACGGCCCACCCCGTACCTGAACCCCGGGGTGGACCGTCGGATGGCAGATTCTGCCACATGGGCATAGCCTGCCGGGATGAGCACCACCCCCAGCGCCACCAGGGGCACCTTCCCCAGCACCGGCCGCCGGCCGCCTTCCGTCTCCGCGCCGGTCTCGCTCACCGAACGCCGGAAGGCCGAGACCCGGATGGAGATCGCCCGGGCGGCGGCCGCCCTGTTCGTCCGCCAGGGCCTGCGGGCGACCCGCGCCGAGGACATCGCACACGCCGCCGGCATCGCACCGCGCACCTTCTACCGTTACTTCGCCACCAAGGAGGAGGCGGTCGCCCCCCTCTACGCGGCAGGCGCGCAGCGCTGGGCGGAAGCGGTCCGCTCGGCTCCGGCCCGGCTCAGTGTTCCGGAAGCCCTGGAGCACGCCGTACGGCACACCTTCACGCCCGGCGCCGGTGTCTCGGTGGCGTCCTGGGAGTGGGTCCGCACCCTGATCCGCCTCGCCGACGCCAGCCCCGCCCTGCGCAAGGTCTGGGCAGAGGTCTGCCAGGCGTCGGAGCACACCCTGGCCGAGATCCTGGCACACCGGATCGCGTCAACCGGCTCGCGGAATGCGGGAGTCGGGTCCGCCGGAAGCGGCGAGGCCGAAGCCGGACCCGGTGACGACGCCGGATGCGGTGAGGCCGAAGCCGGACCGGGTGACGACGCCGGCTGCGGTGGGGCCGAAGCCGGACCGGGTGACGACGCCGGAAGCGGTCAGGCCGGTGGGGTGGAAGCGCGGCGCGACAACGATGCCCCGGGGCTCACGGCCCCCGCACCGGTCACCCCCGGTCTCCGCTTCGCCGCGGCCGTCGCCGGCACCGCCGTCCGCGTGGCCGTGGAGTCCTGGGCCACCTCCTCCTCCCCGCCCAGCGGCCCGGAGGGCCCCGCGGCCCTGGCGCTGCGCAACCTCCGATCCCTGCGGGACTTCCAGTGGGGCGACGGCGAGGGTTAGCTCTGGGCCAGGCCGTCACCGTGGGCATCCCGCCCGGGGGTGTCCGCCCCGGCCCGGCTCAGCCGACCGCCCAACTCCCGTACGCTCGCCACCAGTTCATCCGGCGACCACACCGTGAACTCGTACCCCGCCATCGCCAGCCGCACCGCCAGCCATTCCGGGGGATCACCGACGGTGCCCCGCAGTACACAACCTCCCTCGCCGTCGTCCTCCGGCACCCCGAGCCACGCCGACAGGCGGGTGGACACCTGCTCCGCCGGCGCGGCGAAGCGGACCGCGAACTCGTAGGTCTCCTGGCGCCGGTGGATGGACCGCCGCAGGTACTCCGCCGCGCTCCCGGTCGGCAACTCCCGTGGCGCGAAGCGGACTCCGGTCGCGAACGGCGAGCTCACCCGGTCCACCCGGAAGGTCCGCCAGTCGGCGCGGTCGAGGTCGTACGCGACGAGGTACCACCGGCGCCCGGTCGACACCAGCCGGTGCGGCTCGGTCAGCCGCCGTGACTCGCTGCCGTCCTTGTCGCGGTAGGCGAACCGCAGCCGCTCGTGCCCCGCCACCGTGGAGGCCATCACGGTCAGCGTCTCCGGCGCGATGGTCGGCCCGTCCCCGCTGGTCAGCGGTGTCGTGGCGGCCTGGAGCGTGGACACCCGGTGGCGCAGCCTGGCCGGCAGCACCTGCTCCAGCTTGGCCAGGGCCCGTACGGACGCCTCGTCGACGCCCGCCACCGCGTGCCCGGCACCGGCCCGCAGCCCCACCGCGATCGCCACCGCCTCCTCGTCGTCCAGCACCAGGGGCGGCAGCGCCTTGCCCGCGACCAGCCGGTACCCGCCGTCCGCGCCCCTGGCGGCCTGCACCGGATAGCCCAGCTCCCGCAACCGGTCGATGTCCCGCCGCACGGTGCGGCGGGAGACCCCGAGCCGCTCGGCCAGCTCACCGCCGGGCCACTCGCGCGGCGTCTGGAGGAGCGAGAGGAGCTGCAGCAGCCGTGCCGGTGTGTCCGTCGTCATGTCTTCGAGCATGCCCGACCACTAGGACATGATCTGACCTAATGGGGTCCTAGCTTGAGGGCATGACCTCCACGGAACAGACCCTCCCCGCTCACCGGGCCTCCGGTGACCGCCGCCGCTGGTTCGCGCTGGCGATCGTCATGACCGCGGCCTTCATGGACCTGGTGGACGTGACGATCGTCAACATCGCCATCCCCTCCATCAAGCGGGACGCCGGCGCCAGTGTCAGCCAGATCCAGTGGATAACCGCGGGCTATGCCCTGGCCTTCGCCGCGGCTCTCATCACCGGCGGACGTCTCGGCGACATCCATGGCCGCAAACGGCTGTTCCTGACCGGTGTCGGCGGCTTCACCCTCGCCTCCGCCCTGTGCGGCTTCGCCGCGAACCCGGAGATGCTCGTCGCCTCCCGCATCCTGCAGGGCGGTATGGCGGCGATGATGGTGCCGCAGGTGCTGTCGATCGTGCACGCCACCTTCCCGGCCCACGAACGCGGCAAGGTGTTCGGCCTGTTCGGCGCGGTCGTCGGTCTGGGCGCGGTCTCCGGACCGCTGCTGGGCGCACTCCTGACGGAGTGGAACCTGCTCGGGCTCGAATGGCGGCCCATCTTCCTCATCAACCTCCCCGTCGGCGTCCTCGCCTGGCTGCTCGGCCGCCGCTTCATCACCGAGTCGAAGGCCCCCAAAGCACTGAAGCTGGACCTCGTCGGTGTCGCCCTGGTCTCGCTCGGCCTGCTGATGCTGCTCTACCCGCTCACCCGCGGCCGCGAGCTGGGCTGGCCGCTGTGGGGGTACCTCTGCATGGCCGGTGGGCTCGTCGTCTTCGCGGCGCTGGTGTCGTACGAAAAACGGAAGGCGGCCAAGGACGGTTCCCCGCTCATCGAGCTGTCACTCTTCCGGGTGAAGAGCTTCGCCGCGGGCATCGCCGTGCAGACCGTTTTCGGTGTCGCGCTCGGCATCTTCTTCCTGGTCTGGACGCTGTACATGCAGATCGGCCTGGGCTGGAGCCCGCTGCGGGCCGGGCTGACCGGCGTGCCGTTCTCCCTCGCGGTGTCGACGGCGGCCGGGATGTCGGTGCAGAAGCTCGTCCCCAGGTTCGGGCGGAAGGTGCTCCAGGCCGGCGCGCTGGTCATGGCCGCGGGCGTCCTGCTCTACCTGTGGGAGGCGCACCGGTACGGCCTCGCCATCGCCTCCTGGCAGATGGCCCTGCCGCTGGTCGTGATGGGCGCCGGGATGGGGCTGATCGTCGCCCCGCTGACCGACGCGGTGCTGTCGGAGGTGCCGCGCGAGCACGCCGGGTCCGCGTCCGGGCTGATCAACACGGTGCAGCAGATGGGCAACGCGCTCGGCCTCGGCCTGGTGTCGGTGGTGTTCTTCGGCGAGATCGGCGACCGGCTCACCCCGGCCCAGGTCGGCCCGGCCTTCGTGCACGCCTTCCAGCACGCGCTGTGGTGGGTCGCCGGGATCATGGGCGCGATCTTCCTGCTGATGTCCGCCCTGCCGAAGCGGCCGGCCCAGCACATGGAGGGGGCCGGACCGGAGCCGGCCGTGGCCGAGCGGGAACCGGAACTGGTGCCCTGACCAGGCACGACGAGGGGCCCGGCACCCATCAGGTGCCGGGCCTCTCTGCTGCTCCGGGCGCCCAGTGAAAGTCCGATCATGCCCGATTCGAGCCTGAACCTGTTTACTTTCCGGAAATCCGGGCGTAGCGTCGTCATCGAAACCACACGTTCGGGCATCGCCCGGAAGCGAACGGACATCAGGGAAACGGGCATCGAGGCGGAGGCCAACGACATGTACGCACCGGAACGGCAGCAGGAGATCCTCCGGCTCGCACGTGACGGCGGCCGGGTGGACGTGCTGTCGCTCGCCGAGGAGTTCCAGGTCACCGCGGAGACGATCCGTCGCGATCTGAAGGCCCTCGACCGCGCCGGACTCGTCCGCCGCGTGCACGGCGGTGCCATCCCGGTCGGCCGCCTGGACTTCGAACCGGACCTCACCGAGCGCGAGTCCACCGCCGCCGACGAGAAGGACCGCATCGCCAAGGCCGCCCTGGCCGAACTGCCGACCGAGGGCACGATGATCCTCGACGCCGGTACGACGGTCGCCCGGGTCGCCGCCGCGCTCCCGCTGGAGGCCTCCCTCACCGTCGTCACGCACAGCCTGCCCATCGCCGCCCGCCTCGCCGACCACCCGGGCATCCAGCTCCACCTGGTCGGGGGGCGCGTACGGCACCGTACGCGCGCCGCCGTGGACGCCTGGGCGCTCCGCGCGTACGGCGAGATCCGCGCCGACGTGCTGTTCGTGGCGGCGAACGGCTTCTCCGCCGAGCACGGCCTGACCACTCCGGACCTCGCCGAGGCCGCGGTCAAGCGGGCCGCGGTCGCCGCCGCCCGCCGCGTGGTGCTGCTGGCCGACTCCTCCAAGCACGGCCAGGAGCACTTCGCCCGCTTCGGCGACCTGAGCGACGTGGACCTGCTGATCACCGACAACGGGCTGAGCCCCGAAGACGCCGCCGCCATCGAGCGCGGCGGCACGGAAGTAGTGCGCGCATGATCCTCACCGTCACCCCCAACCCCTCCCTCGACCGCACCTACGAGGTCCAGCCCCTGAAGCGCGGCGAGGTCATCCGTGCCGAGACCGAGCGCATGGACCCCGGTGGCAAGGGCGTGAACGTCTCGCGCGCCGTCGCGGCCGCCGGCCGGCGTACGGTCGCTGTCCTGCCCCTTGGTGGTGCGCCGGGGGCGCTCGTCGCCGACCTTCTCGACGCGCAGGGCATCGAGGTCGCGCCGGTCCCGGTCGCCGGGGACACCCGCTCCAACATCGCGCTCGCCGAGTCCGACGGGGTCCTCACGAAGATCAACGCCCCCGGCCCGGAGCTGTCGGCGGCCGAACAGGAGCTCCTCCTGGACACCGTGCGCGAGCAGTCGCGCGACGCCGACTGGATCGCGTGCTGCGGCAGCCTGCCCCGGGGGCTCGCCCCCTCGTGGTACGCCGATGTCGTCACGCGGGCGCACGCCGGGGGCTCGCGCATCGCGCTGGACGCCTCGGGTCGTGCGCTGCAGGAGGCGCTGCGCGCGCAGCCCGACGTGGTGAAGCCCAACGCGGAAGAGCTCGCGGAAGCCGTCGGCCGCCCCCTGGCGACCGTGGGCGACGCCCTGAAGGCGGCCGAGGAGTTGCGCGGCATGGGCGCGCGCGCCGTGCTCGCAAGCCTGGGCGCCGACGGGCAGCTCCTCGTGGAGGACGCGGGCGCCTGGTTCGCCACCGCCCGCGTGGACACCGTCCGCAGCAACGTCGGTGCCGGCGACTCCTCCCTCGCCGGTTTCCTGATCGCCGGCGGGAGCGGCCCCGAGGCCCTGGCCTCCGCCGTCGCCCACGGCGCCGCCGCCGTCCAGCTCCCCGGCAGCGTCATGCCGACCCCCGCCGACCTGGACCCGTCGGCGGTGACCGTCACGGCCGAGATCCCGCTCGACCGCGAACTCACGGAGCCGGTGCCGTGACCGGGCCCACGCTCCGTGGCACCCGCCCCGGCACCCGGCACCTGGGCGCACGCCCCACGCCCGCACGCCCGGACTCCCCCACACCACCGGCCCCCAAGCGGCGAGGCGCCCCGTTCCTCGTCGCTGCCCCGGGGCGGCCCGGCCACCTGAGCCGCCACCGTGCCGCCTCGGGAAGGCGGGGTTTCCCCGACCCCGCCTCCCGCACGGCCTCATCCCCCCACCGCACCCCCGTCCCCCTTTCCGCCCACCTCTCTCCCCGGGCGATACGCGTGCATAGGAGCCCGCGATGAGCGACATGATCACCGCGGACCTGGTCGACCTCGACCTGTCCGCCGACACCAAGGAAGCGGCGGCGCGCGCCCTCGCCGAGCGGATGGTGACCCAGGGCCGGGTGACCGACCTGGAGGGCTTCCTCGCCGACGTGGCCGCCCGCGAGGCGCAGATGCCGACCGGCCTCGACGGCGGCATCGGCATCCCGCACTGCCGCAGCGCCCATGTCACCGAGCCGACCCTCGCCTTCGGCCGCAGCGCCGCCGGCATCGACTTCGGCGCCGTGGACGGTCCGGCCGACCTGATCTTCCTGATCGCGGCCCCGGCCGGCGCCGACGACGCCCACCTCACGATCCTCTCCTCACTGGCCCGCCAGTTGATGAACGCCGACTTCACCTCGGCGCTGCGCGCGGTGCCCGACGCGCGGACGGCGGCGGCGCTGATCCGCGGGGACGAGACGCCGGGCACGGCACAGGCGCCGGCGGCCACTTCCGAGGAGGGCACGGGCGCGAGCGAGGGCGCGGGCGTGAACGAGGGCGCGGGCGCGGGCGTGAGCGAGGGCGCGGACGTGAACGAGGGCGCGGGCGCCGCGCAGGGCGCCGTGGGCGCCTCCGAAGACTCCGCTGCGACGCCGGTGGCGGCCTCCGCCGGCGCCGCAGCGGGCACCACGGCCCCGGCACCGGGCGCGGCCGCCGAGAGCGCGTCCGCCCCGGCGCCGGGTGCCACCGGCTCCGGTGACCGGCCCTTCCGCATCGTCGCCGTGACCTCCTGCCCGACCGGCATCGCGCACACCTACATGGCGGCCGAGTCCCTGGAGAACGCGGGCCGCGAGGCGGGCGTCGAACTCGTCGTCGAGACCCAGGGCTCGGCCGGCTTCACCCGGCTGGACCCGGCGGTGATCGCGGCGGCGGACGCCGTGATCTTCGCGCACGACGTCCCCGTACGCGACAAGGACCGCTTCGCCGGCAAGCCGACCGTCGACGTCGGGGTGAAGGCGGGCATCAACCGCCCCGCCGAACTCATCACGGAGGTGCGCGGCAAGGCGGCGCGCGGCGAGACGAGCGCGCTGGCGACCGCGTCGGGCGGCACGCCGGTCGAGCGCGCGGGCGACTCCACCGAGGGGTACGGCACCAAGCTCCGCAAGTGGCTGATGAGCGGCGTGAGCTACATGGTTCCGTTCGTCGCCGCGGGCGGCCTCCTCATCGCCCTGGGCTTCGCGATCGGCGGCTACAAGATCAACAAGGCGCCGTCGGTGATGGACCACTTCGTGTGGACGCAGACCGACAGCTGGGGCGCCCTGCTGTTCCAGATCGGCGTCGTCTCCTTCGGCTTCCTGGTGCCGGTCCTGGCCGGCTACATCGCCTACGGCATGGCCGACCGGCCGGGCCTGGTCCCCGGCTTCGTCGGCGGCGCGATCTCGGTGACCATCAACGCGGGCTTCCTCGGTGGCCTCGCGGCCGGTCTGATCGCCGGTGGTGTGGTGCTGGCCATCCAGAAGGTGCGGATTCCCCCGGCGCTGCGCGGCATCATGCCGGTGGTGGTGATCCCGCTGATCTCCTCGGCGATCGTCGGGTTCCTGATGTTCGTCGTGATCGGCAAGCCCATCGCCACCGCGCAGAAGGGCCTCACCGACTGGCTGAACGGCCTCACGGGCACCAACGCGATCCTGCTCGGCGCCCTGCTCGGCCTGATGATGTGCTTCGACCTGGGCGGTCCGGTCAACAAGGTCGCCTACACCTTCGCCACCGCCGGCATCGCGGTCTCGACCCCCAGCGACTCCGCGATGAAGATCATGGCCGCAGTGATGGCGGCCGGCATGGTCCCGCCGCTGGCGATGGCCCTCGCCACCACCGTGCGCGGCAGGCTGTTCACGCAGACCGAGCGCGAGAACGGCAAGGCCGCCTGGGTCCTGGGCGCCTCCTTCATCTCCGAGGGCGCGATCCCGTTCGCGGCGGCCGACCCGCTGCGCGTGATCCCCTCGTCGATGATCGGCGGCGCACTCACCGGCGCCCTGTCGATGACCTTCGGCGCCACCCTGCGCGCCCCGCACGGCGGCATCTTCGTGGTCCCGCTGATCGGCAACCCGTTCCTCTACCTCATCGCCATCGCGGCCGGCGTCTGCGCCACCACGGCCCTGGTCGTCCTCCTCAAGGGCATGCGCAAGCAGACCCCGGAGACCACGGCCAGCGGCTCCGCCCCGAACACGGCCGCCACGACGAAGGAGACCAAGCAGCCCGTGGCGGCCTGACCACCGCACTCGGCCCGACTGCCCTTGTCCCTTTAGTTCGCTGTGAGTTGTTCACGGCACATGCGAGATACGTCACGGTCCGGGGTCACAGTCCCGGACCGTGGTGTGTACTGGGCGTATGCCAGAGCATGTCTCGACTCTCCAGTTGGCGGGCGCGGTCGTCCTCACCCTGGCCGGCGTGGCCTGGGCGATCGTCGTCATACGCCTGCTGCGCCGCTTCCGCACGGCGGCCCTGCGAGAGATCCCGGCTGTTCACCTTCCGGTCCTGCCGCGCCAACCCCAGGCCGGCCCCGCGCTGGAGAAGGTGGAACTGACCCCAGCGGAACAGGACGCCTTCGCCGGACTGATACGGCGACTCGGCGATCACTGACCGGAATCACTGACCGGACAGGCACTGTCCCCCGCCGCCCCTCCGGAACGCCCCTACCCCTGCCGCGCCGCGCGCCGCTCCATCGCGTCCCGTGCGGCGTCCTCCGACATGTACACCTCGCACATGTGCCGCCCGTCCGGCGTCGCCGTGTGCTCCACCTCCCACAGCGAGAGCTCGCTGCCGTCCGGCAGCAGGAACGCGTGCTCGTACAGCGCGTAACTCAGTCCCGCGCGCCCGGCGCGGCCCGGGCGTCCGAACGCCTGCGTGATCTCGTGCGCCGTCGACGTCGCCAGCAGCGCCGCCGTCTCCGGACCGGGCCGGTCCGGGTTCTCCGCCCGGCGCAGCAGCCGGCGCGCGTGGTCCGCCGAGTCACCGGCGGCGAACACGTGCCGCGGCTCCGGGATCGCCCACAGCCGCATCAGCGCGGGCAGCTCGAACTCCGGTGTCTGCGGCGGCATCCCGAGCCGCGCCGTGGCCGTCTGCAGCTCCTCCTGGTCGACGTACACCTCGCTCTCCGGGGCGCCGCCCGGGGTGGGGTTGTGCACGAGCTCCCACAGCGTGACCGCCGAGCCGTCCGCGAGCAGCCAGGTGTGCCGGTACGTCTCCCGGTGCAGCCCCGCGCTGTGGTACGCGGAGTGCAGCGAACTGTCGTGCGCCAGCGCGCACTCCAGCTGCCGTACCACCTCGTCGGGCAGCTCGAAGGAGTTCAGGGCACGGCCGAGGAGCCGCTCGAGATGCTCCTCAGGAGACTCGGGCGACTCGGCTGGTTCGTACGCTGCCGTCTCGTACGGAACGCTCAAGGCTTCTCCCGGCGTTGCTGCATGTCACCTTGTGGGTGCATACCGTAGCCCCTCGGTCGGACATCATGTCCGGGAACCGAGAAAACGTACGCCGGGAAAACGCGCGGGCCGCGCGAGAAGTTCCCGCGCGGCCCCACGTGTCGTCAAAAACCGCCGCTCAGGCGGCACTTCCGGCGATCCAGGCGCTCCAGGACATGTTCCAGCCGTTGAGGCCGTTGTCCGGGGAGACCTTCGTGTCCGGGGAGTTCTTCACGACGACGACGTCCCCGATGAGCGAGTTGTCGTAGAACCACTTGGCGGTCGTGGCGCCCTGTGCGCCCTGCACATCGGCCAGGCCGACGCAGCCGTGGCTGGTGCCCTCGCGACCGAAGGGCGGATTGCCCCTGTTGTACCAGTAGTTGCCATGGATGAAGGTGCCGGAGTCCGTCAGGCGCATGGCATGCGGCACGTCCGGGATGTCGTACTCGCCGCCGAGACCGACCGTCCGGCTGTCCATGCGGGTCTGGGTGAACTTCTCGGAGATCACCATCTGCCCGTTGTAGGTGGTGTGCTGCGGGCTTCCGGTGGAGATCGGGATCGACTTGATCGTCCTGCCGTCCCGCACCACGGTCATGGTCTGGGTGTTGGCGTCGACCGTGGAGACCTGCGACCGCCCGATGGTGAAGGAGACGGTCTTCTTCTGCACTCCGTAGACGCCGTGCGCGCCCTGGACCCCGTCCAGGTCGATCTTCATCGTGACCTTGGAGCCGGCCTTCCAGTACTCCTGCGGCCGGAAGTCCAGGCGCCGGTCCCCGAACCAGTGCCCGACCACCTGCTGACCGCTGCTGGAGTCGACCGTGATGTGCGACTGCACGGCCTTCTTGTCGCTGATCGACTTGTCGAACGTGAACGACACCGGCATGCCCACCCCGACCGTGCTGCCGTTGTCCGGCGTGTAGGTGCCGATGAAGCTGTTCGCCGACGTCACGGTGGTGAAGATGGAGTTGGCCGCCGCGGTCCGCCCGTCGGCGTCCTTCGCCGTCGCGGCTATCTGGTACTTCGTCCCACGCTCCAGCTGCTGCTTCGGCTTCCAGCTGCCGCCGTCCGCCGAGATGGCCCCGGCCACGGCCTGCCCCGTCCCCGCCACGGTCATCTTCACGTCGGTCAGCCTTCCGCCGCTGACCTTCACGCCGGTCGCGTTGATGGACGCGTCGGTCGAGCCGTCCTTGGCGGAGATGAGGATCCTCGCCGTCGACGTCTTGGGGGAGTTCTTGCCGCCCTTGCCGTCGTCGGTGGCGTTGGCGCTGCCACCGCACGCGGTAAGGGTGAGGCTGCCGACCAGCAGGGCGGCACAGGCCCCCAGTACGCGCCGCGCTGCAATGTCCGGCGTTGTCACGGGCTGCTCCAGGTTCGTGTGATGTGCGTGATCCGTTCCAGTGCGTGAGGAAAGAGGGCACTGGCGCCCGGAAAGGTTCCCTCCCACTCCTGTGAACCGCCATCACGTGACAGAACCGCGACAATTCACGCCCGGCGGACGATCCGGTCCGCCCCGACCACATCCCGCCGCGCCCCCAGCGCCCCGTCCTCTGGCCCCGGCCCCCGGGGCCCCCGGGGCCCCCGGGGCCCCCGTCCCCCCCGTCCCCCCCACCCTCGCCCCCCGCCCCTACCTCGCCCCGTACAACTCCCCGTACGACGGCCACACTCCACCGGGCCCGTCGACCGACTCGGCGGCGCGTACGCCCCGCATGATCGCGCGCGTCACGACGTCCGCACCGGCCGCGAGGACGCCGTTGAGCTCCAGCGGGTGTTCGCCGAGAGCGCGCGTGCCGGTCGCCAGGGCGAACACCGTGTCGCCGTCGTTCATCAGGTGGACCGGTCGTACGGCGCGCGCGATCCCGTCGTGCGCCGTGCCCGCCAGCTTCTGCGCCTGTGCCTTGGACAGGTGCGCGTCGGTCGCGACCACCGCCAACGTCGTGTTGAGCGGGGGCGGCGCGTTCCTGGCGGCGGTTTCGTCGAGGCGCAGGCACGCGGCCTCGTGCACGCGCTCCGCGGGATACTCCACCCGCCCCTGACTCAACTCCCCGTACAGCGCCCCCGTCTCCGGCTCGATCACCGACCCCGCGGCGTTGACGACCACGAGCGCTGCCACGGTGATGCCCGAGTCCAGCACCGTGCTCGCGGTGCCCACGCCGCCCTTGATCCGTCCCGCCACGGCGCCCGTCCCGGCCCCCACGCAGCCCTCCGCCACCCGGGCGCCCGGCGTGCTCACCGCCGCGGCCTCCACCGCCGAACGCCCGGTCGCCGCGTCCGGCCGTGCGCCGAAGTTCCCTCCGCGCCCCAGGTCGAAGACGCACGCGGCGGGCACGACCGGCACGACGTGCGCCGGGTCCGGCCCCACCCGCACTCCGCGCCCCTGCTCCTCCAGCCAGGCCATCACGCCGGACGCCGCGTCGAGCCCGTACGCGCTGCCACCGGTCAGGACGACGGCGTCGACCCGCCGCACCACGTTGCGCGGGTCGAGCGCGTCGGTCTCTCTGGTGCCGGGGCCGCCGCCGCGCACGTCCACGGCGGCGACGGCGCCGCCCTCCGGTGCGAGCACGACCGTGGTGCCGGTGAGCCGGCCGTCCCCGCGGAGGGTGGCGTGCCCCACCCGCACCCCGGCGACGTCCGTGATTGCGTCAACTGTCATGGGGGCCAGTCTCGCCCGCCGAGGCGCCCTGGGGCACTCAGCCGGCCGGAGCGGAGGTGCTCGCCGCACGCTGCCGGCCGGCCATGCGCGCCGTCAGCGTCACTCCGACCGCCACCGCGGACGCGCACACCAGCCCTGCCGCGAACACCGCCCAGTCGCCCAGGATGGTGCAGCAGATCACTAGCAGCGCCGTGACCGGCAGTACCAGTTGCTGGGCGACGCCGACCTTGAAGTGCCGCGAGTGGAGCGCCCAGACGGTGAGCAGATACAGCGCCGTGGGCAGCGTCACGGCCGCCGACGCGGACAGCGTGGAGATGTGGGTCCTGCCGACCGCGTGCTCCACGGTCACCTCCAGGCCCGCGCCGATCGCCGCGGCCGAGGCGAAGATCAGGTAGTGGCCGTAACCCCACAGGAACGCCTGGCCGTTGGCGCGGAGGTGACCGTGGATGGGCACCACGAAGTAGATCCACCACGCGGAGAAGACGATCAGGAGTCCGCCCGCCGCGATCGGCAGCAGCTCGCCCAGCGCGTTGTGCTCGTCGAAGGCCCCCTTCACGGCGACCGTCGCCGAGGCGACCGTCTCGCCGAGCACGATGATGGTGAACAGGCCGTACCGCTCGGCGATGTGATGCGGATGCCAGGACGTCTCGTGGTGCTTCTCGGCGAACAGCGGCACGCACATCTCCGCGATCGCCATCACCAGGAACACCCAGGGCCGTGCAGGTCCGGGCAGCAGCAACAGGCCCAGCCAGCCGACCTGGCACAGCAGCACGCCGCACGCGTAGCGCAACGCCACGGTCCGCTCGGCCCCGGCGGCGGATCGCGCGGCTCTCAGCCACTGCGTGGCCATCGCCAGCCGCATGATCAGGTAGCCGAGCCAGACCACCAGGTAGTCGTGGTGCTGGAAGGCCCGCGAGATGCCGGCGGCCAGCACCAGGACACCGGCGATCTGCACCAGGGTGACCACCCGGTAGAGCACGTCGTCGTTGTCGTACGCCGAGGCGAACCAGGTGAAGTTCATCCAGGCCCACCAGATGGCGAAGAACTGCATCGCGTAGTTGAGGATTCCGTCGCCCGCGTGCCCCTCGGCGACGGCGTGCACCAGCTGCACGCCCGCCTGGGCGATCGCCACGACGAAGCACAGGTCGAAGAAGAGCTCCAGAGGCGAGGAGACCCGGTGCGCCTCGTCGCGCCCGCGCGCGACGAGGCGTCGCAGCGGTCCGGAGGACTGGGATGCGCCCGAGGAGGTGGGCGCCGGAGCGGAACTCGACGTCATGCCCCTCAGCACAGCAGAAAAGCGGGCGGAAGGCCTTGTGGAGGCCACCGCGGACAGTGGACGCGGTCGCAAGCGGCCCCCACGGGGGCGCCGGACGCCCGGGGGCGCGGGGAGCGGGGCCGTACCCTTGAGACATGAGCACCGCCCCCGCATCCGGCTCCCGCGACCCGAAGCCCGCGCTGGTCTTCGACGACCCGCTGGACCAGCAGACCTCGGACGACACCGATCGCGGATGGGGCGAGCGCACGGACGGCGACAGCGCGGCCGACCTGAAGCGCTTCCTCGACGAGAAGCCGCCGCACCACCTCTGAGCCGCCCGCGGCAGCTGAGCCGCCCGCGGCAGCGCGGCTAGCGCTCGCCGGGTCCCGATCCACGCTGCGCGACCAGCGCGTCGCGGATCTCCTTGAGCACCTCCAGCTCGGTCACCTCGATGACCTCCTTCGTGCCCTCCCGTGCCGCCTTGCGGGCCGCCTGCCGGGCCAGGTACTTCGACATCGGCAGGATCATCAGGAAGTACACGACCGCTGCGGTGATCAGGAAATTCAGCGTGGCACCGAGCACAGAGCCCCACATGAGCTGGATGCCGTGCGTTCCCCTGCAGGAGGAGGTCAGGCACGAGCTGTAACTGTCCAGGCTCTGCGTGCCGATCGCTCCGACCACCGGGTTGATGACGCCCTTCACCACCGAGTTCACGATGTTGGTGAAGGCGGCGCCGATGACCACCGCGACCGCCAGATCGACGACGTTGCCGCGCATCAGGAAGGCCTTGAAGCCCTGCCAGACGCTCGGTTTCTTCTTCTCGCTCACCTCGGGGACTCTCCTCGCATGCACAGGGTGTGGAACCAAACGCTCCGCAACCTACGACACGGTGCGGCCATGGTGTCCAGTCCCGCCGTTCGATCGAGCGATGTGACAGCAGGCCGCTGAGAAGGCGTCCGAGCCGGTTCGGCACGGCGTCGGTCAGCACAGCGTCACCGCCAGGCGCGCCGTCGCGCTCGCGCCGACCAGCCGCGCCGCCGTGCCACGCGGCACCGACAGCACGACCAGCGCCCCGCTCTCGGTCCCGTCCGCCGGCGGCTCGGGCACCTCGGTCACCCGCACCCCGCGCGCGAGCACCCGTGCGACGCCCCCGGCCGCGGGGTCCCCGGCGGCGATGACGTCGACGTGGTCGCCGGGCCGCAGGAGCCGGACGGTGGCCGCGTCGGCGATCCGCACGGGCGCCGTCACCACCTCCACGGCCGTATGCCGGCGTACGGGCACCGTCACCGGGTGCGCCCGCGCCTGGTCCGCGGGACGCGGTCCGGCGCCCGTGCGCGGCCCCGCGGCGACGAGCGCGGCCGCGGTCACCGCGAGACCGGCCGCGATGGCCCGCCTGCGGTGCCGTACGAGCCGCTGCATCTGATACCGCCCGCCGCGCACCCGCACCGGCGGGAACTGCGGGACCGCACAGGTCGCCGGGGCGTCGGTGCCCAGCGGACGCGGAAGCCGGACGGGAGGCGGGAGAACGGGAGGCGGGAAGGGAGGAGAGGACGAGGGCGGAGTGGGGGACGGATTCGAGGACGGGAACAGATCCGAGGACGGGGACAGATTTGGGGACGGGGACCGCTTCGAGGATGGGGACAGAGGCACGGAAATCACCGCCTGCGACGAGGAATTCGGCTTGCGATGCCACGATGAGGCCTCGCGCCGAATCCCGCCGGAGCCGGTGGATCACGGATGGATTGTGGAAAACCCGCTCACTCGAACGAGGAATTCCGGAACGTCCCGCGCCTGTGTCACGGCAGCTCGAAGCCCGGATCCATGCCGCCGAGCGCGTCCACGCACAGACAGTCCCGCGCACCGGTCTCCGGCAGTGCCGCCACCGCGTCGAACAGCACGCCCCGCAGCCGGTCCACATTGGCCGCGAACACCCGCAGCACCTCCTCGTGCGAGACGCCCTCACCGGTCTCGGCACCGGCGTCGAGGTCGGTGACCAGGGTCAGCGACGTGTAGCACAGCTGAAGTTCCCGGGCGAGCGCGGCTTCCGGGTGCCCGGTCATGCCCACGACCGACCAGCCCTGGGCCCGGTGCCACAGCGATTCGGCACGCGTCGAGAAGCGCGGCCCCTCGACCACGACCAGCGTGCCGCCGTCCACCGGCTCCCAGTCCCGCCCCCGGGCGGCCTTCAGCGCGGCAGCCCGTCCGGTGGGGCAGTAGGGGTCGGCCATGGAGACGTGCACGACGTTCGGCACGGTGCCGTCGGGCAGCGGCAACCCGTCGAAGTACGACTGCGCCCGGGACTTCGTACGGTCCACGAACTGGTCCGGCACGAGCAGGGTGCCGGGGCCGTACTCGGGCTGCAGTCCGCCGACCGCGCACGGGCCGAGGACCTGCCGGACGCCGACCGAGCGCAGCGCCCACAGATTGGCGCGGTAGTTGATGCGGTGCGGCGGCAGGTGGTGGCCGCGGCCGTGCC
Organism: Streptomyces incarnatus; assembly: GCF_001027185.1. NCBI lineage: Bacteria > Bacillati > Actinomycetota > Actinomycetes > Kitasatosporales > Streptomycetaceae > Streptomyces > Streptomyces incarnatus. The sequence goes on from NZ_CP011497.1 coordinate 4,930,152, forward strand.
GGGGCAGGAAGGCGACCCGCCGGCCGGCGATCTCGCCGAGGAAGAGGGAGTCGCTGGGCGGCCCGTAGGGGGTGTCCACCTGGACCTCGGTCACGTCGTCGAGGAACGAGTAGAAGCCCGAGCCGCCTATTACGCCGATCTCTGCGTTCGCCATGACCAGCACACTAGCGGGCGGGGAAACCGTGGGGGAGCGGTGCCCGGAAGCACCGGGGACCCCGCTGTCGTACGACGGCGGGGTCCGGGCAGGCAGAGGTCAGGCCGCGGAGCTGCTGGCGGAGCTCGAGGAGGACGACGACGAGGCCGGCTTCGAGTCGGACGAGGACGAGCCGGCCGACGAGGTGCTCGACGCCGACGTGCTCGACGACTTCGACGCCGGGCTGCTGCTCGACGAGGAGCCGCGGGAATCGTTGCGGTAGAAGCCCGAGCCCTTGAAGACGATACCGACCGCGGAGAACACCTTCTTCAGGCGGCCCTTGCAGCTGGGGCACTCGGTCAGGGCGTCGTCGGTGAACTTCTGCACCGCCTCGAGGCCCTCGCCGCACTCGGTGCACTGGTACTGGTAGGTCGGCACTGTGTTCCTCCTGGCACTCTCACTCAATGAGTGCTAACGACGAACCATAGTGACGTATTCCGGGGGATCAGTCCACCGCCACCGGCACGCGGTGACCGACGCCACGTGCGACGGTGCGGTTCTGCGGCCGCGCGACCAGCCGGGACCGCAGCGCCAGCAGGGTCGCCAGCGCGAGCACCGTGCCGGCCATCGGCACCAGGAATCCCGCGCCGTCCCACAGCCGGTCCTCCAGCTGTCCGGCGACCGTGACGGCGGCCGCCTGCCCGAGCGCGACCGCGCCGGTCAGCCAGGTGAAGGCCTCGGTGCGGGCGCCGGCCGGGACCAGGCCCTCGACCAGCGTGTACCCGGTGATCAGCGCGGGCGCGATGCACATGCCCACCAGCAGGCCGAGCCCGGCCAGCAGCAGGACCGAGTGCGCCGTCCACAGGGCGGACGCGACGATCGCGAGCGCCGTGTAGCCGACGACCAGGCGGTGCTGGGGGGCGGTCTTCCAGGCGATCGCGCCGCAGACGATGCCGGACAGCATGTTGCCGGCCGCGAAGACGCCGTACAGGACGCCGTTCAGGCCGGGCTCGCCGATCGACTCGGTGAACGCCGCCAGTGCGACCTGCATGCCGCCGAAGACGGACCCGATGCCCAGGAAGGTCACGACCAGCACCCGCACGCCGGGCACCCGCAGCGCGGAGGCGTGCTTCACGCGCGCGTGCCCGCTCTGCCCGGTCACCGGCGGCTGGGTGCTCTTCTGCGCGGCGAACAGCAGACCGCCGACGAGGGTCAGCGCGCCCTCCGTGACCAGGCCGGCCGCCGGCGTCACCGCGGTGCACAGCGCGGTCGCCAGCAGCGGGCCGAAGACGAAGGTCAGCTCGTCCGTGACCGACTCGAACGCCGCGGCGGTGGTCATCAGGGGCGAGCCCTGCAGCTTCACGCCCCAGCGTGCCCGCACCATGGGGCCGACCTGCGGCACCGAGGCGCCGGTCGGTACGGCCGCCAGGAACAGCGCCCACAGGGGCGCGTGCGCCAGCGCGAGCGCCGTCAGCGACAGACCGGACAGCGTGTGCACCACCACGCCGGGGATCAGCACGGCGCGCTGGCCGTAGCGGTCGGCGAGGCGTCCGCTCCAGGGCGCGAACAGCGCCATGGAGACGCCGGTGGCGGCCGCGGCGGCGCCCGCGGCGCCGTACGAGCCGGTGGTGTGCTGCACGAGCAGCACGATGGAGATCGTGAGCATCGCGAACGGCTGGCGCGCCGCGAAGCCGGGGAGCAGGAAGGTCCAGGCGCCGCGGGTGCGCAGCAGCTGTCCGTATCCCGGGCGGGAGGAGGCCGGCGAGGTGTTCTCCGGTTCGGAGACCTTCTCCGGTTCGATGGTGCTGACCGTGGATCCCACGGCCCGTGCCTTTCTGCCGCCTGGTAGCGCGGGCCACGTGGGGCCCGGGCGCCGAGAGCTGTCCTCTTGCGCGGACTGCGGTAGATGCCGGCGCCCACGGTGGGTGGGGGGCGACGCGGCCGCCATACGGTCGCGCCAGCTCTGCGTCAGGCAGAGTTGGTTCGATCAGGGTGCGCCTTCATGGTACAGGGATCACTGCCTGCCGCAGCTGTGAAAACGAGCACCCTGGATCCGGGCACCTGGGATTTCACGGGAAGGGGCGCGCACCGCACGGGGCAGGTCTCAATGCGAGCCGGTCGCGCCGTTCACGCCGAGCCAGCCCGCCAGCTTGCCGCCGTGGGCGACCGCGCGCAGCCGCCGTTCCGCCGCGTCGCGGACCGGGTCGGTGGCCACGACGAGCAGTTCGTCGCCCCGGCGCAGCACGGTCGTGGGCAGCGGAACGAACGATTTTTCATCGCGGACGACCAGGGTCACGGCGGCCCCGGGAGGCAGGCGCAGCTCGTTGACCTCCACGCCGTGCATCCGGGAGCCCTCGGGGATCGTCACGGACAGCAGGTGTCCGCGCAGCCGCTCCAGGGGCGCGGACTCGATGCCGAGGTCGGCGGCCTCGCCGGTCTCGCCGAGGCGCAGCTTGCGGGCCAGCCAGGGCAGCGTCGGCCCCTGCACCAGGGTGTAGACGACGACCAGCACGAAGACGATGTTGAAGATGCGGCGGCTGCCGCTGACGCCGTTCACCATCGGGATGGTCGCCAGGATGATGGGCACGGCGCCGCGCAGTCCCGCCCACGACATCAGGGTCTGCTCCTGCCACGGCACCCGGAACGGCGCCAGGCTCAGCACCACGCTCAGCGGCCGGGCCACCATGGTCAGGACCAGCCCGATGACCAGGGCGGGCCAGACGTCGTCGCCCAGCTCGTGCGGGGTGACCAGCAGGCCGAGCAGGACGAACATGCCGATCTGGGCGATCCAGCCGAGCCCCTCGGCGAAGCCGCGCGTGGCCGGCCAGTGCGGGAGCTTGGCGTTGCCGAGCATCATCGAGGCCAGATAGACGGCCAGGAAGCCGCTGCCGTGCCCCAGCGCGCCGGCGGCGTACGCGGTCACGGCGATCGCCATCACCGCGATCGGGTAGAGGCCGGAGGCGGGCAGCGCCACGTGCCTGAGCCCCCATGAGCCGAACCAGCCCACCGCGAGCCCTATGGCCGCGCCGATGGCCAGCTCCAGGGCTATCTCGCCCAGCAGGACGTACCAGTGCTCGACCGGTCCGGCCGTGCAGAAGGCCACGACCAGGATGACCACCGGGGCGTCGTTGAAGCCGGACTCCGCCTCCAGCGTGCCCGTCACGCGCGCGGGGAGGGGAACCCTGCGCAGCACCGAGAAGACCGCCGCCGCGTCCGTCGACGACACCACCGCGCCGATGATGAGCGCCTGCCGCCACTCCAGCCCGACCAGGTAGTGCGCGCCCGCCGCCGTGACGCCCACGCTCACGGCGACGCCGAGGGTCGCCAGGACCGACGCGGACGACAGGACGGGCCTGATCTCCTTCCACTTCGTGCCGAGACCGCCCTCGGCGAGGATCACGACCAGCGCGGCGTACCCCATGACCTGGGTCAGCGCGGCGCTGTTGAAGTGGATGTGCCCGATGCCGTCCTGGCCCATGAGGATGCCGATCCCCAGGTACACGAGCAGGCTGGGGAGCCCGCTGCGTGAGGAGATCCGCACGGCCGCGACGGCGACGAGCAGGACCAGCGAGCAGACGAGCAGGAGCTGGTTGAGATGGTGGACAGTCAGCGGCGTTTCCTCCCCTGAGATCTCCGGTTACTTCGTTACCTTACCTAACTCTTGACGCTTTCTTGACGCTCGCCGGGGCAAGATCGAACGCGCGTACGCGCTCGTTCCCGACTCCGCGTCAAGCGGGACAGGGCCCTGCGCCTATGGTTGCTCCAGCGCTCATTCAAAGTCACAGCCCGACCTGCCGCTCGCGTTAGGACAGCAAGGACAGCGATGCCCCCCAACACCACCGCCACAACGGGTGCCACCGCCACCACCGGTGCCGCGCCCGCCAAGTCCGGCAGGAAGAAGGGGCGCAAAGCCCGGCTGATCGTGCTGGTGCTGGTCCTGGCCGTCATCGGCGGCATCGCCTTCGGCTCGTACTGGGCGATCAGCACCGTCCGCGCCTCCTTCCCGCAGACCAAGGGCACGATCACGCTCCAGGGCCTGTCGGGGCCGGTCGACGTCAAGCGGGACGGCAACGGCATCCCGCAGATCTACGCGTCCTCCGACCAGGACCTGTTCATGGCGCAGGGCTACGTCCAGGCGCAGGACCGGTTCTGGGAGATGGACGTGCGCCGGCACATGACCTCCGGCCGCCTGTCCGAGATGTTCGGCAAGAGCCAGGTCAAGAACGACGAGTTCCTGCGCACCCTCGGCTGGGACCGGATCGCCAGGCAGGAGTACGACACCAAGCTGTCGGCCGCCACGAAGACCTACCTCCAGGCGTACGCCAAGGGCGTCAACGCCTACCTCCAGGGCAAGGACGGCAAGGACATCTCCCTGGAGTACGCCGCCCTGGGCTTCACCAACGACTACAAGCCGCAGCAGTGGACCCCGGTCGACTCGGTCTCCTGGCTCAAGGCGATGGCCTGGGACCTGCGCGGCAACATGCAGGACGAGATCGACCGCGCCCTGATGACCAGCCGGCTCGGCCCGCAGCAGATCCAGGACCTGTACCCGGAGTACCCGTACAGCCGTAACAAGCCGATCGTGCAGGAGGGCCAGTACAACACGCTGACCAGGTCCTTCCAGCAGAGCGGCGGCACCGCAACCTCGCAGGGCACCGGCACGACGGGCAGCACGGCCGGCGGCGCCACAGGCGCCTCTGCGGGCTCCACGGGCGCGACCGGCTCCTCCACCTCGGGCGCGACCGGTTCGTCGCTCACAAGCCAGCTGGCGGGCCTCAACCACGTTCTGGACGACGTCCCGACCGCCGTCGGAGTGAACGGCCAGGGCATCGGCTCCAACTCGTGGGTGGTTTCCGGGAAGTACACCATCACCGGAAAGCCGCTGCTCGCCAACGACCCGCACCTGTCGGCGTCCCTGCCGGGCGTCTGGTACCAGATGGGCCTGCACTGCCGCACCGTCTCCAGCAAGTGCCAGTACGACGTGACCGGCTACACCTTCGCCGGCATGCCCGGTGTGATCATCGGCCACAACGCGGACATCGCCTGGGGCATGACCAACTCCGGGGTCGACGTCACCGACCTGTACCTGGAGAAGGTGACCGCGAACGGCTACCTGTACAACGGCAAGGTCCGGCCCTTTAGGACCCGCGAGGAGACCATCAAGGTCGCCGGCGGCGCGTCCAAGTCGATCGTCGTGCGCCAGACCCAGGACGGCATGCCGCTGCTGTCCGACCGTGACGACGAACTCGTCCAGGTCGGCAAGCGGGCCACCGTCAACACCGCCGCCCCCGACCGCGGCGACGGCTACGGCATCGCCCTGAGGTGGACCGCGCTCGACCCGGGCACCTCCATGGACGCCGTGTTCGCCCTCGACAAGGCGGCGAACTGGACCGACTTCCGCGCGGCGGCCGCCCTGTTCGACGTGCCCTCGCAGAACCTCGTCTACGCGGACACCGACAACCACATCGGCTACACGCTGCCCGGCAGGATCCCCACGCGCTCCTCCGTCGACGACGGCTCGATCCCGGCACCGGGATGGGACTCGAAGTACCGCTGGACCGGCTTCATCAAGCAGGACGAGCTGCCCTACGAGTACAACCCCAAGCGCGGCTACATCGTCACCGCCAACCAGGCCGTGGTCGACAAGGACAAGTACCCGTACACCCTCACCACCGACTGGGGCTACGGCACCCGCAGCCAGCGCATCACCGACCTGATCGAGTCCAAGATCAAGGACGGCGGCAAGATCTCGACCGAGGACATGCGGCAGATGCAGCTGGACAACAGCAGCGAGATCGCCAAGCTCCTGGTGCCCAGGCTGCTGAAGATCAACCTCGACGACAAGAACGTGCGCGACGCGCAGAAACTGCTGGAGGGCTGGGACTACACCCAGGAGTCCGACTCCGCGGCGGCCGCCTACTTCAACGCGGTCTGGCGCAACATCCTCAAGCTCGCCTTCGGCAACAAGCTGCCCAAGGAGCTGCGCGTCCAGGGACAGTGCCTGTCGGTCGACAAGATCGACAGCACCGGCCCGGTCGACGACGACACCAAGGTGCGCGAGTGCGGCCAGCGCGACGCCGACCAGGCGCAGCCGGACGGCGGCGACCGCTGGTTCGAGGTCGTGCGCGAGCTGATGGACAAGCCGGACAGCGACTGGTGGAAGACGCCCAGGTCGGGCACCCGGCCGGCGGCCACCACCATGGACCAGCTCTTCGCCCGGGCCATGATCGACGCCCGCTGGGAGCTGACCGCCAAGCTCGGCAAGGACATCGACACCTGGAGCTGGGGCCGGCTGCACCGCCTGTTCCTGAAGAACCAGACGCTCGGCACCGACGGCCCCAAGGCGCTGCAGTACATCCTCAACCGCGGCCCCTGGAAGCTCAGCGGCGGCGAGGCCACGGTGAACGCGACCGGCTGGAACGCCGCCGGCGGCTACGGCGTCGTCTGGGTGCCGTCCATGCGGATGGTCGTCAACCTCGCCGACTTCGACAAGTCGAGGTGGATCAACCTGACCGGCGCCTCCGGGCACGCCTTCAGCGCGCACTACACGGACCAGACGAGCCTGTGGGCGAAGGGCGAGCTGCTGCCCTGGTCGTTCTCGGGCCAGGCGGTCGACAAGAGCACGAGCGACACGCTCGTCCTCAAGCCCTGACCGTCCCGCCGGCGCCCGGAAAACGGCCCTCCACGCGCGCGTGGAGGGCCGTTTCGTCGTAAGACGGGTGCGGACGCGTACGGACGCGTACGGCCGGGATGCCCGGTCAGGTGCCCGGGAAGCGGCGCACGCCGGAGGGCGTCACCACGGCGTGCACGGGCTTGTCGTGCGCCTCCGCCGGGACGTGTGCGACGACCTCCGTGTCGTACAGCAGCACCACGAGCCGGGGGCACGCGCCCGCGCGCTCCAGGCGGGCCAGCACGCGGTCGTACGACCCTCCGCCGCGCCCGAGGCGCATCCCGCGCGCGTCGACCGCGAGACCGGGCAGCAGCACGACGTCCGCGGCCGTCACGGCGTCCGGACCGAGACGCGCGCCCGAAGGCTCGAAAAGGGCCATTTTCCCGCCGTGTTGGACCCGTGCGAGGGAGCCCAGACCGGCGTATTCGCCCCAGTCCAGGTCGTTGTCGGGCAGGAGCGCGGGGAGCAGCACCCGCACGCCCCGCGCGCGCAGCGCGTCCAGCAGCGCAGCCGTGCCGGGCTCGCTCCCCACGGAGACGTACGCCGCCACCGTGCGCGCGTGCGCCAGCTCGGGCAGCTCCAGGGCGCGCCGCGCCAGCGCGCGCCCCGTCTCGGCGACGTCATCGTCCGTCAACCTGTTCCTCACCGAGAGGAACTCCCGCCGCAACATTCGCTTGTCAGGCTCGCCCGTGCGTCCTTCGTGTTCCACTGGTCGTTCTCGTGCCCTTTCTTGAATGCAGTCATAAAGGGTCAACCAACCGGAGCCACAGTTTCCGCACAAAGGCACCGGATATGGTTGCGGGCATGACTCAGTCGCACCCCAGGATCAGCAAGGCTGTCATCCCCGCGGCAGGCCTCGGCACCCGGTTCCTGCCGGCCACCAAAGCCACTCCCAAGGAGATGCTGCCGGTCGTCGACAAGCCCGCGATCCAGTACGTGGTCGAGGAGGCCGTCGCGGCAGGGCTGGACGACGTCCTCATGGTCACCGGGCGCAACAAGCGTCCCCTCGAGGATCACTTCGACCGCAACTACGAGCTGGAATCGGCGCTCGACAAGAAGGGCGACGCCGAACGGCTCGCGAAGGTGCAGGAGTCCAGCGACCTGGCGACCATGCACTACGTGCGCCAGGGCGACCCCAGGGGCCTCGGCCACGCCGTGCTGTGCGCCGCCCCGCACGTCGGCCACGAGCCCTTCGCGGTGCTCCTCGGCGACGACCTGATCGACCCGCGCGACCCGCTCCTGCGGCGCATGATCGAGATCCAGGAGCAGCACGGCGGCAGCGTGGTCGCCCTCATGGAGGTCGCGCCCGAGCAGATCCACCTCTACGGCTGCGCGGCCGTGGAGGCGACCGCCGACGGCGACGTCGTCCGGGTGACCGGGCTGGTGGAGAAGCCGGACCCGGCGGACGCCCCCTCCAGCTACGCGATCATCGGCCGTTACGTCCTCGACCCGCACATCTTCGACATACTGCGCAAGACCGAGCCGGGCCGCGGCGGCGAGATCCAGCTCACCGACGCCCTCCAGCAGCTCGCGGCGGACGAGAAGGTCGGCGGACCGGTGCACGGCGTCGTCTTCCAGGGCCGCCGCTATGACACCGGCGACCGTGGCGACTATCTGCGTGCCATTGTCAGACTCGCGTGCGAACGTGAAGACCTGGGCCCGGACTTCCGGGCCTGGCTTCGCAGTTACGTAGCCGAGGAGATGCAGCAATCTTGAGCAGCGCCGCGACCCGCCCCGCCGGCCCGGACGACCTGTGGTCGGTGGACGAGCACCTGGAGGACATCCTCTCGACCGTCCGCCCCCTCGAACCCATCGAGCTGCACCTGCTCGACGCCCAGGGCTGTGTCCTGGTCGACGACGTCACGGTGCCGGTGTCCCTGCCGCCGTTCGACAACAGCTCCATGGACGGGTACGCGGTGCGGGTCGCGGACGTGGCGGGCGCCAGTGCGCAGTTCCCGGCCGCCCTGGAGGTCATCGGCGACGTCGCGGCGGGCGCGGCCGACCCGGTCCGGGTCGGCCCCGGTCAGGCCGCCCGCATCATGACCGGCGCCCCGCTGCCGCCCGGCGCCGAGGCCGTCGTCCCGGTGGAGTGGACCGACGGCGGACTCGGCGAGGGCCCCGTGACCGGGATGCGGGCGCGCAGCCTGGCCCCCGAGGGCGCCCAGGGGCAGGTGCGGGTGCACCGCCCCGTCGAGGCACGCGCGCACGTGCGCGCCCAGGGCAGCGACGTGAAGGCCGGCGACCGCGCCCTGGAGGCCGGGACGATCCTCGGCCCGCCGCAGATCGCGCTGCTCGCCGCGATCGGCCGCGGCACGGTACGCGTGCGCCCGCGCCCGCGCGTGGTCGTCCTGTCCACCGGCAGCGAACTCGTCCAGCCCGGCGAGGAACTGGCCCGCGGGCAGATCTACGACTCCAACAGCTTCGCCCTCACCGCCGCCGCGCGGGACGCCGGCGCCATCGCCTACCGGGTCGGGGCCGTCGCCGACGACGCCGAGACCCTGCGCTCCACCATCGAGGACCAGCTCGTGCGCGCCGACCTGCTGGTGACCACGGGCGGGGTGAGCGTCGGGGCGTACGACGTCGTCAAGGAGGCGCTGTCGTACGCCGGCGACGCGGACGAGGCGGGCAGCGGCGTGGAGTTCCGCAAGCTCGCCATGCAGCCCGGCAAGCCCCAGGGCTTCGGTTCCATCGGCCCCGACCACACGCCGCTGCTGGCCCTGCCGGGCAACCCGGTGTCGTCGTACGTCTCCTTCGAGCTGTTCGTCCGTCCGGCCATCCGCGCCCTGATGGGGCTCACGGACCTGCACCGGCCCCGGGTCCGGGCCACCCTGAGGGCCGACGAGGCGCTGCGCTCGCCCAAGGGGCGCCGGCAGTTCCTGCGCGGTGCCCACAAAGACGGCGAGGTGACCCCCGTGGGCGGCGCCGGCTCGCACCTGATCGCGGCGCTGGCCCAGGCCGACGCGCTGATCGTCGTCCCCGAGGACGTCGAGTCCGTCGAGCCGGGCGCCGAGGTGGAGGTGGTCCTGCTCGGCTGAGACCCGCTGGTTGGGGGTACCGTGTCGCGCACAACAGGCCCGCGCACCGCACCGCGCCGGGCCCGGACCGGGAGCGGCACACACCATGGCTGAGTCTTTCCGGGGGGAGACCCCCGGATCCCCCGCGCAGGACCGACTGACGCACATCGACGAGGCGGGCGCCGCCCGTATGGTCGACGTGTCCGGGAAGGACGTGACCGCGCGCACCGCCCGCGCCAGCGGTCGCGTCCTCGTCTCGGCCCGCGTGGTCGAGCTGCTGCGCGGCGAGGGGGTGCCCAAGGGGGACGCCCTCGCCACGGCGCGGATCGCCGGGATCATGGGCGCCAAGCGCACACCGGATCTGATCCCGCTGTGTCACCCGTTGTCGGTGTCGGGTGTGAAACTGGATCTGTCGGTCGCGGACGACGCCGTGGAGATCCAGGCCACCGTGAAGACCACGGACCGTACGGGCGTCGAGATGGAGGCCCTCACCGCCGTGACGGTCGCCGCGCTCACCGTGATCGACATGGTCAAGGCGGTCGACAAGGGAGCGGTCATCACGGACGTGCGGGTGGAGGAGAAGACGGGCGGCAAGTCGGGCGACTGGAGCCGGGCATGACCTATCGCGCTCTGGTGGTCACCGCCTCCAACAGGGCTGCCGCGGGTGTCTACGAGGACAAGGGCGGCCCGTTGGTCGCCGACGGCCTGAAGAGCTTCGGCTTCGACGTCGACGGCCCCCGGGTGGTCCCGGACGGCGACCCCGTGGAGGCGGCCCTGCGCTCGGGAGTCGACGCCGGCTACGACGCGATCGTCACCACCGGCGGCACCGGGATCTCGCCCACCGACCGCACGCCCGAGGCGACCCGCGCGGTGATCGACCACGAGGTGCCGGGCATCGCGGAGGCCATCCGGGCGTACGGGCGGCAGAAGGTTCCCACGGCCGCCCTCTCCCGGGGCCTGGCCGGGGTGGCGGGGCGGACCCTGATCGTCAACCTGCCGGGCTCCACGGGCGGGGTGCGCGACGGCCTCGCCGTGCTGGAGCCCCTGCTGATCCATGCCGTCGACCAGATCCGCGGCGGCGACCACCCCGGACCCAGCAGCGGGGGTGCGAGCTGAACAGCCCTTCCTGGCCCGTCGTGCTGGCGGACGGCGATGTCGTCCTCCGGCCGATAAGGCTGCGCGACCAGCGGGCCTGGCGCGAGGTGAACCGGCGCAACCGGGACTGGCTGCGCCCCTGGGAGGCGACCATTCCGCCGCCCACGCCGAGCGGGCCGATCGCGCACCGGCCGACCTACCGCCAGATGGTCCGGCACCTGCGGTCCGAGGCGGGCGCGGGCCGGATGCTGCCGTTCGTCATCGAGTACCAGGGGCGGCTCGTCGGCCAGCTGACGGTCGCCGGGATCACCTGGGGATCGATGTGCTCGGGGCACGTCGGTTACTGGGTGGACGAGGCGGTGGCCGGGCGCGGGGTGATGCCGACGGCCGTCGCGCTGGTGGTGGACCACTGTTTCCGCACCGTCGGACTGCACCGCATCGAGGTGTGCATTCGGCCGGAGAACCGGCCCAGCCGCCGGGTCGTGGAGAAACTCGGATTCCGCGAGGAGGGGCTCCGGCCGCGCTATCTGCACATCGACGGGGCCTGGCGCGACCATCTGGTGTTCGCGCTCACCGCGGAAGAGGTGCCCGACGGTTTGCTGGCGCGGTGGCGGCGGGCACGCTCCCAGCAGGTGCCGGAGAAACCCCAGAGCACGGGAAATTGAATATGTGTTCGAAATTGATCGTTTGTTGACCGTCTCGGGGGGTATTGAATTCACGCCTGAGGCGGTCTGCTGATCACATCGGTCGCAAAAAAAGCTAGAAATATCAGCCAGATCGTGCGACACACCGGCCCAATTGGCGGATGGCCTCACGCAAACCCCTCTACGGTGTGAGACGTGAGCAGCAGCGGCCTCATCTACGCAGTCATTGTCGGGGCCTGGGCCGCCTACTTGGTGCCGATGTGGCTCCGTAGGCAGGACGAGCTGAACGAGGCCCGTCCGACGGAACGCTTCAGCACCGCCATCCGGCTGCTGTCCGGACGGGCGGGAATGGAGCGCCGGTACGCCAAGGACCTGCGGGCACGCTCCGCCGAGGAGGGGGAGCCGGACGCCGGCGCCCCGGACGCCGTCACCGATTCGGTGGACGTCCGGGCCTTCGCCATGCCTCCGACCCGCCGTCAGGTGCACGCGGACGCCGAGCCCGAGCCGTCCGGCAGGGCGGAACCGGCGCGCGAACAGGCCGTCGCACCGGCGCCCAAGTCCGGTTCCGTGCCCGCCCAGAAGCGTGTGCCGTCCGCACGGCCCTCGTCCTCGGCGCAGGCGGCCGCAGCGCGGGCCCGGCGCTCGAAGGTCCTCGCGCGCCGCAGGCGCACCACCGTGGTTCTCTTCATCGCCTTCACGCTGGGCGCGATCGTCGCCGCCGTCGGCGGGCTCGCCTTCCTGTGGGTGCCGGCCGTACCGGCCGTGCTGCTCAGCGGGTACATCGCGTACCTGCGCTCCCAGGAGCGCCGTCGCTTCGCGTACCAGATGGACCGCCGGCGCGCCGAGGTGGCGGCCCAGCGGCTGCGCGAGCGGGAGCGCCAGCCGCGCCGCCGCGCGCCCCTCGACGCGGGGCCCGGCGCGGACGAACCGGAGGAGGCCCCCGGCGCCGGGACGGACCCCGGGCTCGCCGCGCTCGCCGCCGACCGGCGCGCCCTGGTGGAGCAGACGGACCACGCCGAGTGGGTCGACCAGCAGCGCGAACGGCAGCGGCGGCCCGGCGGGGACAGCTGGGAGCCGGTACCGGTGCCCCTGCCGACGTACGTGACCGCGCCGGTCGCGCCGCGTGCCACCTCCGACGTGGATCTGGGGGCGCCCGGCACCTGGAGTTCGGCGCGCTCCAGCTCGGTCGCGCCGGAGCAGGAGGCCGGCCGCCCGGCGGAGGCCGAGGCGGACGGGCAGGCGCCCGCGTCCGGGGAGAAGCCGGCGGACGGCCGCGGCGACGCTCGCCGCGTGGCCTCCGCGCGCCGGTCGCGCGAGCGCGGCGGGCGCACCCCTCTCTTCGACCAGTACGAGGACGGCGACCGGCCCCGCGCGGCCAACGAGTGACGCCCGCCACACTTCCGGAAGGCGCGCTGACCAGTCAGGGAACGGATTTCCAAGCACCCCGATCGGGATGCTAAAGTTTCACTCGTTGCAAGGGCCTGTGGCGCAGTCCGGTAGCGCACCTCGTTCGCATCGAGGGGGCCAGGGGTTCAAATCCCCTCAGGTCCACGCAGCATGGAGCCCCGGTCGGTGGAAGCCGACCGGGGCTCCATCGTGTTCACAGTCGCTTCGCGAAGCAGCGGCTGTCCTCGTGGTGGCGGTAGTAGCCGAACTTGGCGCACGGCTCGTAGCCGCTGGAGGTGTACAGGGTGATCGCCTCCGGCTGCTTGGTGCCCGTCTCCAGGACCATGCGGACGCGGCCGGCCATGCGGGCGTCCTCCTCCAGCGCCGCGAGCATGCGGCGGGCCAGGCCCCGGCCGCGCATCTCCGCGATCACGAACATGCGCTTCAGCTCGGCGTCGCCGTCCTCGTTGCCCTCGTCGTTGCGGTCCTGGCTGCGCCAGCCGCCGGTCGCGACGGGGCGGTCGTGCTCGTCGTAGGCGATCAGGTACACGCCCCGGGGCGGGTCGAAGTCGGCGGGATCGAGGAGCGTGGCGTCGCCGCCGTCGCCGTAGCGAAGGTGGTACTCGGCCTGGACCTCGTCGTTGAGCTTGACGGCGTCGGGGTGGTCGAAGCGAACACGACGTATATACATGCTGGGTATCGTACTTCTATGCAGTAGGTGGTCTTGGGGCTCTTCCGGGCACGGACCAGTGTGCCGGTATCGTGCCTTGGTGCTGACTGTGACCTCGGTGAACGTGAACGGGCTGCGAGCCGCCGCCAAGAAGGGCTTCGTGGAGTGGCTCGCCCGGACGGACGCGGACGTCGTCTGCCTGCAGGAGGTGCGCGCCGAGCCGCACCAGCTGCCCGAGGAGGTACGGCAGCCCGACGGCTGGCACGTCGCGCACGCCCCCGCCGCCGCCAAGGGCCGCGCGGGCGTCTCCCTCTACACGCGGCGCGAGCCCGACCGCGTCCGGGTCGGCTTCGGCTCGGCCGAGTTCGACGGCAGCGGGCGCTATGTCGAGGCGGATCTGCCCGGCGTCACGGTCGCCTCCCTCTATCTGCCCTCCGGCGAGGTCGGCACCGAGCGGCAGGACGAGAAGATCCGCTTCATGGGCGAGTTCCTCGCCCACCTCAAGGCACTGCGCGAACGGGCCGCCGCCGACGGGCGCGAGGTGGTCGTCTGCGGCGACTGGAACATCGCCCACCAGCAGGCCGACCTCAAGAACTGGCGCGGCAACACCAAGAACTCCGGCTTCCTGCCCGAGGAGCGGGAATGGCTCGGCCGGGTGTTCGCCGCAGAGGACGGCGGCTACGTCGACGTCGTACGCGCCCTGCACCCGGACACCGAGGGCCCCTACACCTGGTGGTCGTACCGGGGGCGGGCGTTCGACAACGACTCCGGATGGCGCATCGACTACCACGTCACCACACCCGGTCTCGCCGGCAAGGCGGTGAAGGGCTTCGTCGAGCGCGCGGCCACCCACGCCGAGCGCTGGTCCGACCACGCCCCGGTGACCGTCGTCTACGACCTCTAGGCAAGCGGCCGCCGGTCATGCGCCGGGGCGCGTTCAGATGTCCTGCGCGCCCGTCTCCTTGCTGAGCCTCCGGTCCAGCGCCAGGGACAGTTCCGCCTCCACCACGCTGCGGGCCAGGGGGCGCAGGCGGTGGAGGTCCTCCTCGGGGGCGTGGCGGAGGATCAGGTCGGTGAAGAGTTCGGCCAGGGCGTCAGCGTGTTCGCGGACGCGGGCGCCGGCGGTGAGCACCTCGGCGAGCGGGATGCCCTCGCGGACCAGGGCGGAGGAGACGTCCAGCAGGCGGCGGCTGATGTGGACGATCTCGTCGCCGTCGGTGCCGAGGTAGCCCAGCTCCATGGCGGCGGCGAGGTTCTCGGGAGTGACCTCGCCCTCGAAGCGGGCGGCGAGTTCCTCCGGGGTGAGGCGGACCGGCTCCTCCTCGGTGGGGGTGCCGACGCCGAGGAGGTCGGCGACGTTCCGGCCCTGGTCGAGGGCTTCGGCGAGTTCGGCGATGCCGTTCAGCGTGTGGCCGCGCTCCAGCAGGGCGGCGATGGTGCGCAGACGGGCCAGGTGGTGGTCGTCGTACCAGGCGATACGGCCCTCGCGGCGGGGCGGGGGGATCAGCTTGCGCTCGCGGTAGAAGCGCAGGGTGCGCACGGTGATGCCGGCCAGCCGCGCCAGCTCCTCCATGCGGTACTCGCGCGGTGCCTGGGGTCGTACCTCCGGGTGTTCTGCGTGCTCTGCCACGTCCGCAGCCTATGTTGTACCGCCGGTAACTTTCCTCGACCGCACCCCTACCGCTCGGTACGGAGCTGCTCTACAGTCCCATTGCGCCAGTGTTCACTGGCAGAGTTCCTGGGTTCCTAGGTGATGCGTGGAGGCTTCGTCGATGGCCGAGCACGAGCATGTACGGGTGGCGGTGATCGGGTCCGGGTTCGGCGGACTGGGGGCCGCCGTGCGGCTGCGCCGCGAAGGGATCACCGACTTCGTCGTCCTGGAGCGGGCGGACAGCGTCGGCGGCACCTGGCGGGACAACAGTTACCCCGGGTGCGCCTGTGACGTGCCCTCCCACCTCTACTCCTTCTCCTTCGCGCCCAACCCCGACTGGCCGCGCACCTTCTCCGGGCAGGAGCACATCCGCGCCTACCTGGAGCACGTCACCGACGTCTTCGGGCTGCGCCCGCACCTCCGCTTCGACTCCGAGGTCAAGCTGATGACCTGGGACGCCGGGAACCTGCGGTGGGAGATCGAGACCGCGCGGGGCACGCTCACCGCCGACGTCGTCGTCTCCGCCACCGGGCCGCTGTCCGACCCGAAGGTCCCAGAGATCCCGGGCCTCGCGTCCTTCCCCGGCAAGGTGTTCCACTCCGCCCGCTGGGACCACGACTACGACCTGCGCGGCAAGCGCGTCGCGATGGTCGGTACCGGCGCCTCCGCCATTCAGATCGTGCCCGCGATCCAGCCGCAGGTCGGCCGGCTCATCCTCTTCCAGCGCACCCCGCCCTGGGTGATGCCCCGCGTCGACCGCGCCATCAGCGGCGCCGAGCGCCGGCTGCACCGGGCCCTGCCCTTCACCACCCAGCTCAGGCGCGGCCTGCTGTGGGGCATCCGGGAGCTGCAGGTCCAGGCGTTCACCAAGCACCCCGACGAACTCGGGCTCGTCGAGCGGCTCGCCAAGCGCAACATGGCCCGCGCGATCAAGGACCCGGCCCTGCGCGCCAAGCTCACCCCCGGTTACCGCATCGGCTGCAAGCGCATCCTGCTCTCCAGCACGTACTACCCGGCGCTGGCCAGGCCGAACGTGGACGTCGTCGCCAGCGGGCTCAGCGAGATCCGCGGGTCGACCGTAGTCGCCGCCGACGGCACCGAGGCCGAGGTCGACGCGATCGTCTTCGGTACGGGCTTCCACGTCACGGACATGCCGATCGCCGAGCGGGTGGTCGGCGCGGAGGGCATCACCCTCGCCGAGTCCTGGAAGAACGGCATGCAGGCGCTGCGCGGCGCCGCGGCCGCCGGGTTCCCCAACTGGATGACGATCATCGGGCCCAACACCGGCCTCGGGAACTCCTCGATGATCCTCATGATCGAGTCCCAGCTGAACTACATGGCCGACTATCTGCGGCAACGGGACGTCCTCGGCGGCCGTACGGCCCTCGATGCCCGGCCCGCGGCCGTCGAGGGCTGGAACCGCGAGGTCCAGGAGCGCATGAAGCGCACCGTGTGGAACACCGGCGGCTGCACCAGCTGGTACCTGGACGCGAGCGGCCGCAACACCACCATCTGGCCCGGTACGACGGCGGAGTTCCGGCGCGCGACCCGGCGGGTGGATCTGGGGGAGTACGAGGTCATCCGCAAGCCCGACAGCAAGCCGGCCGGTACGGCAGTACAGAAGGCCGATACGGCAGTACAGAAGGGCGGTAACGCCGTGCAGAAGACGGTGGCCGCCGCCCAGCAGAGTGACGGTGCCGCATGAGCAGGATCGCCTCCGTGACCTCCGGACCGTACGCCCCGCCCACCCCCTCCCGGGAGCTCACCGTCGTCTCCGCCGACGGCGCGCGGCTGCATGTCGAGGTGCACGGTCCCGAGAACGCGCCCCCCGTCGTCCTCTCCCACGGCTGGACCTGCTCGACCGCCTTCTGGGCGGCGCAGATCCGGGAGCTGGCGGCCGACCACCGTGTGATCGCGTACGACCAGAGGGGGCATGGGCGCAGCCCCGCGAGCCCCGCGTGCACCACCCACGCGCTGGCGGACGACCTCGAAGCGGTGCTCGCGCAGACGCTCGCACCCGGCGAGAAGGCGCTGATCGTCGGCCACTCCATGGGCGGGATGACCGTCATGGCCGCGGCGATGCGCCCCCGCTTCCGTGACCACGCCGCCGCTGTCCTGCTGTGCAGCACGGGCAGTTCGCGACTGGTCGCGCAGGCGCGCGTGGTGCCGTTCGGCGCCGGGCGCGTGCGCACCTGGATCACCGGGCGCGTTCTCGGCTCGCGCGCCCCGCTCGGCCCGGTCACGCCGGTGGCGAAGAGCATCCTCAAGTACGCCACCATGGGCGACGGTTCCGCCCCGCACATGGTGGAGGCGTGCGCACGGATCGTGCACGCCTGTCCGCGCGCCGTGCGCCATGCCTGGGCGCGGGTGCTCGAGGCGCTCGATCTCGACCACGGCGTACGGGAGTTGCACGCGCCCACCGCGATCGTGCACGGCGCGTCCGACCGGCTCACGCCCCCGGTGCACGCCCGCGCGCTGGTCGCCGCGCTGCCGCACTGTGTCGGCCTCACCGAGCTGCCCGGCATCGGCCACATGACCCCGATCGAGGCCCCCGGCCTGGTGACCGGCAGGATCCGGGAACTCGTCACCACGTATGTCACCGTCACGGGCACCGACACCGTCACGGGCACCGACACCGACACCGTCACGGGCACCGACACCGTCACGGGCACCGACACCGACACCGTCACGGGCACCGACACCGTCACGGGCACCGACACCGTCACGGGCACCGACACCGACACCGTCACGGGCACCGGTCCCGAGGACGCGCACGGTTCCACCCCGGAGCAGATCAAGGAGGGCGCATGAGCAGGGTCAGCCTCGAAGGCCAGGTCGCGGTCGTCACCGGAGCGGCGCGCGGCGTCGGTGAGCAGCTGGCGCGCAAGCTCTCCGCGCGCGGCGCGAAGGTGGCGCTGGTCGGTCTGGAGGAGGAGGCGCTCAAGGAGGTCTCCGAGCGGCTGCACAGCGACAGCGCCCACTGGTACGCCGACGTCACCGACCACGAGGCGATGAGCCGGGTCGCGCAGGAGGTGAAGGCGCGGTTCGGGAAGGTCGACATCGTGGTCGCCAACGCCGGTGTGGCGACCGGCGGTCCGTTCATCGACTCCGATCCGCAGGCCTGGCGGCGGGTGATCGAGGTGAACCTGATCGGTTCGGCGGTGACCGCGCGGGCCTTCCTGCCGGTCCTGGTGGAGAGCCGCGGCTATCTGCTGCAGATCGCCTCGCTCGCCGCGATCACCCCGGCGCCGATGATGACGGCGTACTGCGCGTCCAAGTCGGGCGTGGAGGCGTACGCGCACAGCCTGCGCGCCGAGGTCGGCTACCAGGGCGTGCGCGTCGGTGTCGCCTACCTGTCCTGGACCGACACCGACATGGTGCGCGGCGCCGACCAGGACGACGTCATGCGGGAGTTGCGACAGCGGCTGGTGTGGCCGTCCAACAAGACCTATCCGCTGGGACCGACGGTGGACCGGCTGGTCGCCGGGATCGAGCGGCGCTCGGCGCATGTGTACGGGCAGTGGTGGCTGCGCGGCATGCAGGGCGTGCGCGGCTATCTGCCGGCGCTCATCGGGCGGGTCGGGCAGCGCGAGATGAAGCGGTTCGCGCCCCGTCTCCAGGGCATGCGCTCCGGGCTCGTCGGCGCAGGTGGGGCGGCCGATGACGCGGCGCGCGCTACGCACCGTAAGTGATCCACATGCGTTCCGTGGTCGGCCGTGTGAATCTGGGTGAGGCCCCACCGAGGGGCCGTTTCCCCCACCTCACCCACCACGGGAGTGAACCCACATGGGTATGAAGGACAAGGCCAACGAGTGGCAGGAACAGGGCAAGCAGAAGATCGGTGACGCCCGTGAGCGCGCCGGTCAGCAGCAGTCCCAGCGCGGCCAGCAGCCCCAGCGCGGCCAGCAGCCCCAGCGTGGCCAGCAGCAGCAGCCGCAGCGCGGTCGCGAGAACCTGCGCGACATCGAGGACACGGAGGCGGAGATGGAAGACCGCTTCGACCGGGACTACGACGCGTAGTCGCTGCGCTCGGCTTTGGCCGTCTGGCGTGGGGCGCCCTTCTTCTTGGAGGGTGCCCTGCGTTGTGTCTGGGGTGGTTTCGGTGCGTTGTTTTGGTGCGGGTGCGTGGTGGGTTGTTCGCGCAGTTCCCCGCGCCCCTTCGATACGCGCCCCTCGTCAAACACTACTGGCGTGGCGGCAGCTTCGGGCGGGAGCGGTCGGGGAGGTCGGTGTAGCCGGGAGGGATGGCCGGCGGGTTGGACTCCAGGAGTTCCAGGGCCAGTTGGACGGCGTCGGCGAGTTGGGCGTGGCGGCCCTCGGCCCAGTCCAGGGGGGTGCGGAGGATCTCGAGGTCGGGGGTGACGCCGTGGTTCTCCACGGACCAGCCGTAGGCGTCGAACCAGGCCGCGTTCATCGGGACGGTGATGACCGTGCCGTCGCCCAGCCGGTGGCGGCCGGTCATGCCGACCACGCCGCCCCAGGTGCGGGTGCCGATCACCGGGCCGAGCTTCAGGAGCTTGAAGGCGGCTGTGATCATGTCGCCGTCCGAGGAGGTCGCCTCGTCGGCGAGGGCGACCACCGGACCCCTGGGGGCGTTCGAGGTGTACGACACCGGTTGCGCGTCCCGGGTCAGGTCCCAGCCCAGGATGGTCCGGGTCAGCTTCTCGATGACGAGTTCGCTGATGTGCCCGCCCGCGTTGCCGCGCACGTCCACGATCAGGGCGGGCCGGGACACCTCCATGCGCAGGTCGCGGTTGAACTGGGCCCAGCCGGAGCCGCCCATGTCGGGGATGTGCAGATAGCCGCACTTGCCGCCGCTCAACTCCCGTACGACCGAACGGCGTTTGGCGACCCAGTCCTGGTAGCGCAGCGGCCGCTCGTCGATGAGCGGGACGACGGCGACCCGGCGGGCGTGCCCCTCGCCGTCGGCCTGGGCGAACGTCAGCTCCACGGTCGTACCGCCGGAGCCGGCGAGGAGCGGATACGGGCCGGTCACCGGATCGACCGGGCGGCCGTCGACGTGGGTGAGGACCGCGCCCTCGCGGATGCCCGTGCCGGCCAGCGGTGAACGGGCCTTGGAGTCGGAGGAGTCACCGGACAGGATGCGTTTGACGACCCAGCCCTCCTCGCGGTGCGCGAAGTTGGCGCCGAGGAGGCCCTGCCAGCGCTGGTAGTGGGGCGGGCCCTCGTTGCGGCGGGCGGCGGTGACGTAGGCGTGCGAGGTGCCCAGTTCGCCCAGGACCTCGCGCAGGAGGTCCGCGAACTCGTCGGGGGAGGCGACCCGTTCGACGAGGGGACGGTACTGGTCGAGCACCGCGCCCCAGTCGATGCCGCACATGCCCGGGTCCCAGAAGTAGGCGCGGATGAGCCGGCCGGCCTCCTCGAAGGCCTGGCGCCATTCGGCGGGCGGGTCGACCACGTGCAGGATGCGGCGCAGGTCGATCCACACGGTCGTGTCGCTGTCGCCCAGCTCCGTGGCGGGCACCGCGCGCAGGTCGCCCTCGTCCACGACCACCAGCCGCGTCCCGTCGCCGCTGACCGCGAACCAGTCCAGGTGGTCGACCAGTTCGGACTTCTTCGCCTTGGCGAGGTTGAAGTACTCCAGGGTCGGACGGCCGCTGATGTCGGCCGGGTTGGCGAAGGTCTCGCCGAGCGCGCCGGAGATCGGCCAGCGCAGCCAGACCAGGCCGCCGCCGGCGACCGGGGCCAGCGCGGAGTACTTGGAGGCGATCACCGGGAACGGCGTGACCCGCATCGCCAGGCCCTCCATCTCCACGGTCACCGTGCCGGCCTCGCCCGTCTCCTCCTCCTCGACCGGGTCGAGCCCGCCGGCCGCCGGACGGCCCTCGGGGTTCAGCGCGAAGGGGGAGGGGGTCGCCGAGTTCAGCGGCACGAGGTAGGGGCGGCAGCCGAGCGGGAAGGACAGGTCGCCGGTGTGGACGTCGTACACCGGGTCGAAGCCGCGCCAGGAGAGGAAGGCGAGATAGCGGCCGTCGCGGGTGAAGACGGGGTTCTCGTCCTCGAAGCGGCCGTTGGTCACGTCCACGATCAGCCGGTCCTTGATGCGGGCCAGCTTGATCTGGCGCAGGGAGCGGCCGATGCCCGGGTGGGACCAGGTGAGCCAGGCGCCGTCCGGGGAGAAGGCGAGGTCGCGCACGGGACCGTTGACGGACCGGATCAGCTCGGTGACGCGCTCCCCGACATCGGCGACGCCGGCATCACCGGATCCATCGGCATCACCGGATCCACCGGAACCGTCCCCGGCGTCTGCCGCTTCCTCCGTGACCTGATCGTCCGCACTCCCCGACGCAGCCCCCGACCCAGGCCCCGACCCAGGCCCCGACTCAGCCCCCGATTCGTCCTCCGACTCCCCCTGCCCCTGCCCCTCTCCCTGCCCCTCTCCCTCCTCCGTCACGTCGATCAGCAGCAGCCGCCCGTCGTGCGAGGCGACCGCCAGTCGTTCGCCCAGGGGATCGGAGGCCAGCTCCAGGACGCGGCCCAGCCTGCCGGAGGCGAGCCGGCGCGGAGCGCGGTCGCCGCTCGCGCGGGGCAGCTGGGCGATCTCCACGGCGTCCTCGCCCTCGGCGTCCGTCAGGTACGCCACCTGGCCGGTCGTGCCGAGCATCTCCGGCAGCCGTACCCGCACCCCGGGCGGGTCGGTGATGGTACGGGCGGGGCCGTCGCGGTGGGTGAGCCAGTACAGGCTGCCGCGTACGACGACGGCGCTGGCCCGGCCGGTCTCGTCCACGGAGATGCCGTCGACGTTCTGCGCGGCCGGCACCGGGTAGCGGCGGCGCCCGGTGGCGGGCCCGGCGAGGCGGATGTCCAGCTTGCGCGGTACGGCCCGCGGGGAAAAGTCGTCCACCAGCCACAGGTCGCCCGCGCACTGGTAGACCACGCGGGTGCCGTCGCTCGCGGCGTGCCGGGCGTAGAAGGCGTCGTGGTCGGTGTGGCGGCGCAGGTCGGTGCCGTCGTAGGCGCAGGAGTAGAGGTTGCCCACGCCCTCGTGGTCGGAGAGGAAGGCGATCCGGCCGGCGACGAACACGGGGGAGGCCAGATGGCCGCCGATGTCGGGCACGAGCCGCCGCCCGTGCAGCCACAGGCGGCCCATGGCACCACCGCGGTAGCGCTTCCAGGAGGCCGGTTCGTGCGGCGGGGTGCCCGTGAGCAGCAGCGTCCGGTGCTCGCCCTCGACGTCGGCGACCTGGATGTCGGCGACCGGGCCCCAGGGCAGTTTGCGGCCGGGGTGGCCGTCGGTGGACACCTTGTAGGCCCAGGTGAAGTGGGAGAAGGGCTCGCCGTGGGAGGCGACGGCCAGGATGTCGGCGTTGCCCTCCGCGTCGGGGGGCGTCCAGCCGCAGACCTGGGTGTCGGTGCTGCCCCAGTACGTCAGCTGCCGCGTGGGACCGCCGTCGACGCTCACGAGGTGGATCTCGGGCTCCAGGCTGCGCCAGCTCGTGTACGCGATGTGGCGGCCGTCGGGCGAGAACCGCGGGTGCCCGTCCTTGGTGCGGTCCGCCGTGAGCCGCCAGGCCCGGCCCGGGGCGTCGAGCGGGGCCAGCCACAGGTCGTCCTCGGCCACGAAGCACAGCAGGTCGCCGCTGAGGTGGGGAAAGCGCAGATAGCTCACCTCCCCATGCTTTTCCGGGTGCAGGGCCCCAGCAACTTATGGGGCCTTCACCTTCGTGAGCCAGGACACGTACGAAACTGTTTCGTTTCGATCCGTCTCAGGGTATCTTCATGGATACGAGGACGGAAGCACGGAGCGGGAAGGTGAGTGGCATGGCCGAGGCCGTCGCGGCGGCACGTCGCAGCCGGATCACGCCCGAGCGCGAGGCCGAGTTGTACGAGGCCGTGCTCGACCTGCTCCGGGAGGTCGGCTACGACGCCCTCACCATGGACGCCGTCGCCACCCGCACCAGGTCCAGCAAGGCCACGCTCTACCGCCAGTGGGGCGGCAAGGCCGAGCTGGTGGCGAAGGCGGTGCGGCACAACAGGCCGGGCGGCTCGGTCGACGACGTCGACACCGGGTCGCTCAGAGGTGATCTGCACGCCCTCACCCTGCGCTCGGACGACTGCGAGATGGAGCAGAACTCCGCGCTGATGCGAGGTCTGGCGATGGCCGTGCACGGCAATCCCGACCTTCTGCGGGCGTTCAAGGACCATCTCATCGAGCCGGAGCTGGCGGAGTTCCGCCGCGTACTGCAGCGGGCGATCGACCGGGGTGAGATCCGTGCGGACAACCCCGCGATCGACTACGTGATGCACATGATGATCGGCGGGTTCGCCGCCCGCTCGCTCATCGACGAGCAGCCGCCGAACCAGGCCTTCCTGCTGTCGTACATCGACGCCGTGGTCCTCCCCGCCCTCGGCGCCCCCATCAGCTGAACCCTCTCCCCGAGCAAGCCCACCACCTGACGTAACCGCTCACGTCGTCGGGCTGATCACCCCTGCCCTGAAAACCCAACGACTGACCGGGAGTACGCCCTCGTGGCCACGTTGCTCTACAGACTCGGCCGGCTCGCCTTCCGGCGACGGCACTTCGTCGCCCTCATATGGATCGCGCTGCTCACCCTGGCCGGGGTGGGCGCCGCCTCCGCGCCGCCCGCCGGCAGCACGTCCTTCTCCATCCCCGGCACCGAGGCCCAGAAGGCCTTCGACCTGCTGGAACAGCGCTTCCCCGGGATGAGTGCCGACGGCGCCACCGCGCGCGTGGTCTTCAAGGCGCCCGGCGGCGAGAAGATGACGGACGCCGGCAACAAGGCGGCCGTCGAGAAGACCGTCAAGGAGCTGAAGAGCGGCTCCGAGGTCGTCTCCGTCGCCGACCCCTACGCCGGGCACGCCGTCAGCCGGAACGGCACGGTCGCCTACGCCTCGGTGAAGTACAAGGTCTCCGGCATGGAGCTGAAGGACTCCTCGAAGGACGCCCTGAAGGAGGCCGCCCAGCACGCACGCGACGCCGGGCTGACCGTCGAGGTCGGCGGTGACGCGCTCACCGCGACCCCGGAGACGGGCTCCAGCGAGGTCATCGGCATCGGGATCGCCGCCGTCGTCCTCGTCATCACCTTCGGCTCGCTGCTCGCGGCCGGATTCCCGCTGCTCACCGCCCTCATCGGCGTCGGCATCGGCGTCTCCACCATCACCGCGCTCGCCAGCGCCCTGGACCTCGGCTCCACCACCTCCACCCTGGCCTCGATGATCGGCCTGGCCGTCGGCATCGACTACGCCCTGTTCATCGTCTCCCGCTACCGCGCCGAACTGGCCGAGGGCCGCGAGCGCGAGGACGCGGCCGGACGCGCCGTCGGCACGGCGGGCTCGGCGGTGGTCTTCGCCGGCCTCACCGTCGTCATCGCCCTGGTCGGCCTGTCGGTCGTCGACATCCCGATGCTCACCAAGATGGGCGTCGCCGCGGCGGGCACCGTCGCCGTCGCCGTCCTGATCGCGCTGACGATGATCCCGGCGCTGCTCGGCTACGCGGGCCGCAGGATCAAGCCGGCCGGTGAGAAGAGCAAGCTGCTGGGCGGCGGCCGTACGCCCAGGAAGCCCGGCCGCCCCAACATGGGCACCCGCTGGGCGAGCTTCGTCGTACGCCGCCCGGTCGCCGTCCTCCTCCTCGGCGTCCTCGGCCTCGGCGCGGCGGCGATCCCGGCCGCCTCCCTGGAACTGGGCCTGCCCGACGACGGCTCCCAGCCCACCTCCACCACCCAGCGCCGCGCCTACGACCTGCTCTCCGAGGGCTTCGGGCCCGGCTTCAACGGCCCCCTCATGGTCGTGGTCGACGCCAAAAACAGCGCCCACCCCAAGAAGGCGTTCACCGAGGTCGGCGACGAGATCAAGGGCCTGAAGGACGTCGTCACGGTCACCCCGGCCGTGCCCAACAAGGCCGGCGACACCGCGACGATCACCGTCGTCCCCAAGTCCAAGCCGTCCTCGAAGACGACCGAGGACCTGGTGCACGCCATCCGCGACAAGGGCGCGGACATCACCGCGAAGACCGGCTCCAAGGTGCTGGTCACCGGTACGACGGCGATGAACATCGACGTCTCGCAGAAGCTGAACGACGCGCTCCTGCCCTACCTCGCGCTGGTGGTCGGCCTGGCCTTCCTGCTGCTGATCGTGGTCTTCCGCTCGGTCCTCGTCCCGCTGAAGGCGGCCCTCGGCTTCCTGCTCAGCGTGCTCGCGGCCCTCGGCGCGGTCGTCGCGGTCTTCCAGTGGGGTTGGCTGTCCGGCCTGATGAACGTCGAGCAGACTGGCCCGGTGATGTCGATGATGCCGATCTTCATGGTGGGTGTCGTCTTCGGCCTCGCGATGGACTACGAGGTGTTCCTCGTGACCCGGATGCGGGAGGCGTTCGTCCACGGCGAGAAGCCGAGCCAGGCCGTGGTGACCGGCTTCAGGCACGGGGCGCGGGTCGTGACCGCCGCGGCCGTCATCATGATCGCCGTCTTCTCCGGCTTCATCGGCTCCAGCGAGGCGATGGTCAAGATGATCGGCTTCGGCCTCGCGGTCGCCGTCTTCTTCGACGCGTTCATCGTCCGCATGGCCGTCGTCCCGGCGGTCCTCGCGCTGCTCGGCAGGCGGGCCTGGTGGCTGCCGAAGTGGCTCGACCGGGCGCTGCCCAACGTCGACGTCGAGGGCGAGGGCCTGCGCACGCAGTCCCCGGCGGGCGGCAGGGACGCCGACCCCGACGAGGAGAAGGAGCTGGTACGGGCCTGACGTACCGCTCCTGACGGCGGACCGGCCGGTGAGGGTGCCCGTGGGGACGGGGCCGCACCCTCACCGGCCTCCTGCCGTGCCGGGCCTGCTGCCGTGCCTGGCCTGCTGCCGTGCCGGGCCCGCTGCCGTGCCGGGCCTGCTGCTGTGTCCGGGCCTTTGCCGCGTCCGGGCCTCCTGCCTGCCCGACCTCCTGCCGTGCCCGGGAAAACGCCCTGAGCGGTGTTCGGATCATGGCGTAGCGTGCCTGCCATGACGACGACAGCCGCCACTGACGCCGACGCATCCGGAGCCCACCCCCGCTTCGCCGAAGCCCTCCGCGCGCTCGGCCTCGACGACGTGCTCGCCCGGACCCGGAGGTTCCCGGAGGCCACCCGGACCGCGGCCGAGGCCGCCGCGGCCATCGGGTGCGAGCTCAGCCAGATCTGCAAGTCGCTGATCTTCGCCGCCGACGGGGTACCCGTGCTGGTCCTCATGGACGGGGCCTCGCGCGTGGACGTGGAGCGGGTGCGGGAGGAACTGGGCGCCCGCGCGGTCACCCGGGCCGACGCCGGTGTCGTGCGCGAGACCACCGGGTACGCCATCGGCGGCGTGCCGCCCTTCGGGCACCGCACCCGCACGCGGGTCCTCGCCGACCGCTCGCTGCTCGCCCACGACGTGGTCTGGGCGGCCGCCGGGACGCCGCACACCGTCTTCCCGATCGAACCGAGGGCGCTGGTGGCCCACGCGGGTGCCGACCTGGCGGACGTGCGCGAGCAGACCGCGTGACCCCGCTCGTCGCGGCCGCCGTCCTGCTCGCCGCCGTGACCCACGCCAGCTGGAACGCCATCGCGCACCGGATCACCGACAAACTGGTCGGCTTCAGCCTGATCTCCGGCGGCGGGGTGCTGATCGGGCTCGCGATCGCGCCGTTCGTGGCCTTCCCGGCGGGGCCCGCCTGGCCGTACCTGCTGACCTCGGCGGTCGTCCACATCGCCTACTACGCCCTGCTGATGACCTCCTTCCGGCTCGGCGACTTCGGTCAGGCGTACCCCATCGCGCGCGGCAGCGCCCCGCTCGTGGTCACCGTGCTGGCCGCCGTGTTCGCGCACGAGGTGCCCGGCGGCCGGGCGCTGGCCGGGATCGCCGTGTCCTGCGTGGGACTCATCGGCGTCAGCGTGTGGGGCCTGCGCGGCAGCCGGCCGGCCTGGGCGGCGATCGGCGCGGCCCTCGCGACCGGCCTGACGATCGCCGCGTACACGGTCATCGACGGCCTGGGCGTACGCGCCGCGCACTCACCCCTCGGGTACATCGCCTGGCTCATGGCCGTCCAGGGAGTCGTGATCCCGAGCTACATGTACGTACGCGCGCGTGCCGGCACCGTACGGCTGCTCCGGCCCCACGCCGCCGTCGGCCTCCTCGGCGCCGCCCTGTCCGTCACCGCCTACGCCCTGGTCCTGTGGGCCCAGACCCGCGCCGAACTCGCCCCGATCGCCGCCCTGCGCGAGTCCTCGATCATCGTCGGCGCCGCGATCGGCGCGGTCTTCTTCAAGGAGCGCTTCGGTGCCCCCAGGGTCGCGGCGGCCGGGCTGCTGGTGGTGGGCATCGGGTTGATGGTGCACGCCGGGTAGCCGGGTAGTCCGTCAGTGAGACCGTCGGTGAGAAGCACCGGGCAGCAATCGGAACGACAGGGAGCCTCAATGACCGACAAGCCGACCGTCAGCGTTCTGGGCACCGGCATCATGGGGGCCGCGATGGCCCGGAACCTGTGCCGCGCCGGGCTGGAGGTCCGCGCGTGGAACCGTACGCGGGAGAAGGCCGAGCCGCTCGCCGCCGACGGCGCGCGGATCGCCGGCACACCCGCGGAGGCCGTCGAGGGCGCCGACGTCGTCCTGACGATGCTGTACGACGGCAACACCGTCCTGGACGTCATGCGCGAGGCCGCGCCGGCGCTGCGGCCCGGCACGGTGTGGGCGCAGTGCACCACCGCCGGGATCGAGCTGGTCACCGACCTGGCGGCCTTCGCCGGCGAGCACGGACTCGTCTTCTACGACGCACCCGTCCTCGGTACCAAACAGCCCGCCGAGGCCGGTCAGCTGACCGTGCTGGCGGCCGGGCCGGAGGAGGGCCGGGAGACGGTCGCGCCCGTCTTCGACGCGGTCGGCGCGAAGACCCTGTGGACCGGGTCCGACGGCGGCGCGGGCAGCGCCAGCCGGCTGAAGCTGGTCGCCAACAGCTGGGTGCTCGCGGCCACCGCGGCGGCCGGTGAGGTCCTCGCCCTCTCCCGCGCCCTCGGCGTGGATCCGCAGGGGTTCTTCGACCTCATCGAGGGCGGCCCGCTCGACATGGGTTACCTGCGGGCGAAGTCCGCGCTGGTGCTCGACGGCAGGCTGACCCCGCCGTCGTTCGCGGTGGCCACCGCAGAGAAGGACGCCCGGCTCATCGTCCAGGCGGGGCAGCGGGGCGGCGTACGGCTGGACGTCGCCGCCGCGGCCGCCGAGCGGTTCGCCCGCGCCGCCGCGCAGGGGCACGCCGACGAGGACATGGCCGCCGCGTACTTCGCCAGCTTCGGGGACCAGGCGTCGACATGACGGGCCGGGGTGCCGGGGCGCACCCTGGAAGCAAGGGTTTTCGGAGGTGATCATCATGATGCACACCGCTGTGGGATGGCACGTGGAGCTCGAGTTCAAGGAGGATGATCAGCACACGAAGGCGGCGGCCCTGGTGCGCTTGCCCGACGGAACCGAGGTACGGGCGCACGGCCACGCGACCAGGCACCGCGTCGAC
Source organism: Streptomyces incarnatus (assembly GCF_001027185.1). NCBI lineage: Bacteria > Bacillati > Actinomycetota > Actinomycetes > Kitasatosporales > Streptomycetaceae > Streptomyces > Streptomyces incarnatus. The sequence goes on from NZ_CP011497.1 coordinate 4,958,894, forward strand.
GCCAACCAGCCCAGGGTCGGCGAGGAGATAGCCGGCGCACGTGCCCTCAACGAACTGGCCATGGAACTGCTGAGCAAGGCACACGACGAGATCGACGCGGCGTCCGGACGGACCTCGCACACGATCAACGTGTGACGGCGCGCGGCGACGGGAGCGCCTACGCGAGCGCCGTGCGTACCGCCCGTACCAGCGCCTGCGCCCTCGGGTCCGCCGTCACGCTCTTCCTGAAGCCGTTGGTGACATAGCCGAAGGCGATACCGGTCTCCGGGTCGGCGAAGGCGAGGGCGCCGCCCCGGCCCGGGTGGCCGAAGGAAGCGGGGGAGAGCAGCGGGGACGCCGCGCCGTGCAGCATGTAGCCGAGGCCGAACCGGGTGCCCACCACCAGGACCCGGTCCGGTCCGGCGGACTGCTCGGCGCGGGCCAGCTCCCTCGTCTCAGGGCTGAACAGCCGGCTGCCGCCGTCCACCGCGCCGATGAGCGAGGCGTAGAAGCGGGCCAGTCCGTCGGCGGTGGCGATGCCGTTGGAGGCGGGCAGGGCGGCCGCGCGGTAGGCGGGGGCGTTCTCGTCGGGCAGCGGGGTGATCGCGGCGAAGGCGCGCCGGGTCAGCGAGTCCGGGTCGGCGTAGGCCTCGGCCACCGCGCGCTTGGGGCGGGCCTTCAGGCCGCCCACGGCCTCGGGCGCCTCGAGCGGGCCGACGCGGCCCACGCGCGCGTGCTCCGACTCCGGCAGGCCGAGCCACAGGTCCGCGCCGACGGGACGCGCGATCTCCTGCGCGATCCACGCGCCGGCCGGGCGGCCGGTGATCCGCCGGATCAGTTCGCCGGTGAGCCAGCTGTAGGTCTGGGCGTGGTAGCCGTGGTCCGTGCCGGGCTCCCACACCGGTGCCTGCGCGGCGACGGCCGCGGCGCCCAGGTCGGGGTCGGCGGCCTCGGCGGGGGTCAGCGGGCGGTCCAGCACGGGCACGCCCGCGCGGTGCGCCAGCACGTGCCGGACCAGGGTGTGCTCCTTGCCGGCCGCCTTGTACTCGGGCCAGTACGCGCCGACCGGGGCGTCCAGGTCCAGCTCGCCGCGCTGGTGCAGCAGCAGGAGCGCGGCGGCGGCGACGCCCTTGGTGGCGGAACGCACGATCTGCGCGGTGCCGGGCTCCCACGGGGCCGTACCGTCCACGTCCCTGGTGCCGGCCCACAGGTCGACGACCCTGTGCCCGTCGCGGTACACGGCCACGGCCGCGCCGCGCTCGCCGAGCAGCGCGAAGTTCGTTGCGAACGCCTCCCTGACCGGCTCGAAGCCCTCGGCCACTGTGCCGTTCACGTCCACGCCCGCTCGTTCCCTTCGGCTCGCCTTCGACAGTGGGTCCAACCGCCACTGTCCGCCTGGGATTCCTTGGTGGCGCTACCCGAGGAGAATCGTTACATCGATGTTGCCGCGCGTGGCGTTGGAGTACGGGCAGACCTCGTGCGCCGCGTCCACCAGCCGGGCCGCCACCTCCGGGTCCAGCACCGGCAGGGAGACGCTGAGGGCGACCGCGAGGCCGTAGCCGCGGTGCCGGTTCGGGCCGATGCCGACCTTGGCGGCCACCGTGGAACCGGTCAGGTCGTAGCCCGCGCGGTTGCCGACGAGGATCAGCGCGTTGTGGAAGCAGGAGCTGTAGCCGGCCGCGAAGAGCTGTTCCGGGTTGGTGCCGTTGCCGTCACCGCCCAGCTCCGGAGGCATCGCGACCCGCAGCTGGATCTGGCCGTCCTGGCTGGTGACAAAGCCGTCGCGGCCGCCGTGGGCGGTGGCCTCGGCGACGTACATGATCTTCGTCGGACGGGTGTCGACAGCGGTGTCCTCGGTCATGGCCGGCCTCCCCCGGAAAAAGTGGCGCACAAGTACATCGTGCACAAGGTACTGGCCGGTACGTCAGCAGACGGCACCAGGGGGTGACAACCGTGGGTAACCCGGGATCAGCGCGAGATCAGTGCGACTTCAGCGCGAGATCGGCGCGAGATCGGCGCGAGGATCAGGGCGCGATCCTGCGGGAGCCGAACCGGATCAGTGCCGGTCGGCCGCCGTGTCGGCGCGCTCGGTGAGATGCCACAGCGCCTCGCGCAACGCCGCGACCTCCTGCGTGCCGAGACCCGTCGTGGTGAGCAGCGCGCCTGGTACGCGCGCCGCGCGCTCCCTGAGTTCCTCTCCGCGCCCCGTGCACGCGACGAGTACCGAGCGCTCGTCGCCGGCCGCGCGCTCCCTGCGCACCAGACCCGCCCCCTCCAGCCGCTTCAGCAACGGCGAGACGGTGCCGTAGTCCAGACGCAGGGCGCCTGCCAGTTCCTTCACGCTGGTCTCGCCCCGCTCCCACAGCACCAGCAGCACCAGGTACTGCGGGTAGGTGAGCCCGAGGTCGTCCAGAAGTGGACGGTATGCGGCCGTCACGGCCCGCTGTGCCGCGTACAGCGCGAAGCACAGCTGGTCGTCCAGCAGCAGCGACCCTTCGGCGGCTCGGTCCTCGTTCGTCACGCGCCCATTGTCACGGACGCGCCGCACCACGCGCCGGGCCCACCCACCACACGCCCAGCGACTGACCAGACCCGTCACGCACAGCGCGGGCCGGGAGGTGTGCGCCGCCACGGGCGCCGTGGGCGCTCCCGTGGGCGCCGGAGTGTCCACCAGTGCGCCGTTCACCCGCAACGTGAGCCGCTGCCGCAGGCCGCGCGCGCCGTACACGGCGTACGACACGACCGTCGTGGTGATCGCCATGTTGGTTCCGGCCGTGACGGGGAAGTGGAGCATCTGTACGGCGAAGATCGCTGCGCGGTGCCCGGTCTCCCCGCTCACCGACGTCCGCGAGAATGCGTGAATCGGAAAATATGGGACATTAGGGATGAGGCGGACGCACAGCTTTCTCCTAGGTCACCCGGCGTGAAAGGGCGGTCCGATGTCTGTAGTCGAACAGTACGCACGCGCCCATATCGTCACGGACGAGGAGGATCCGGGGGCCGTACCCGTAGTGCTGAGCTACGACCCCGACTCCGATCCACGGTCGGTCCGGGTGGGCCTGCCCGGACCGCACGAGTGGACGTTCTCGCGCACGCTGCTCGAACGGGGCCTGCGGGCTCCGGCCGAGAGCGGCGCGGTCCGGGTGTGGCCGTGCGGGCGCGTCCAGGCCGTTGTCGAGTTCCACTCCGACAACGGTGTCGAGGTGGTCCAGTTCGAGTCGAAGACGCTGCTGAGATTTCTGCGCCGGACCTACACGGCGGAGCCGGTAGGAGCCTGATCAGCCGCCCATCTTCAGCAGCGCCGCCACGATCGGCCCGGCCGTGTCGCCGCCGTGACCGCCCGCCTGGACCACGCCCGCGGCGGCGAGATCGCCCTTGAAGGCGGTGAACCAGCCGTTCGGCTTCTTCTGCCCGTCGACCTCCGCGGAGCCCGTCTTGGCACCGTAGTCGCCGCTCATCCCCGCCATCGCCTTGGCCGCCGTGCCGTAGTCCGCCGTGAACCGCATGACGTCCTTCAGCTGGGACCGCGTCGTCGCGGACATGGTGCGCGCGGCCTTCGCCAGCGTCCGGTGGTCCACGTCGGGGGACACCAGGTACGGCTGGTGGAAGACGCCCGACTCCACCGTGGCCGCCACCGACGCCATGTTCAGCGGGTTCATGCGCACCCCGCCCTGCCCGATCAGCGAGGCGCCCATCTGCGCGCCGCTCTGCACCGGGACGGAGCCGTCGAAGGACGGGACGCCGATGGCCCAGTTGTCCATGGCGAGGCCGTAGACCTCCTGGGCCTCCTTCGTCAGGTCGCTGTCGGACAGCTTCGGCGCGAAGTCGATGAAGGCGTTGTTGCAGGAGGCGCCGAAGCTCTGCTTGAACGTGCCCTTCTTGATCTCGGAGTCGCCGTCGTTGTGGAACGTCCACCCGGCCAGCTTGTACGTCTTGGGGCAGGGGTGCGAGGCGTCCGGGGTGATGAGCTTCTTCTCGAACAGCATGGTCGACGTCACGATCTTCATCGTGGAGCCGGGCGCGAGGGAGCCCTGGAAGCCGACGTTGAAGCCGTGCTCGCTGTTGGCCACCGCGAGGATCTCGCCGGTCGAGGGCCGTACGACGACCACGGAGGCCTTCGCCCGCTTGCCGACCTGCTGCTCGGCCGCCGCCTGGAAGGTGGGGCTCAGGGTCGTCCGCACCGTGCCGGGGGTGCCCTTGCTCAGCTCCACCAGCGTCTTGTCGGACAGCCCGGCCTTCAGCGAGGCCTTGCCGCGCGCCACGCGCAGCTCCACGCCCGCCTTGCCGCCCGCCGTCTTGCCGTACTTCTCCCGCAGCCCGTCCAGCACCGGGCCGAGCGACGGGTACTTGGCGGTCGTCAGCTCGCCGCCGTGGCGGTCCAGCGCCTTGATCGGCGGGGTGCCGGACTCGCCGGTGACGAGGGTGTCGCCGTCCTTCAGGTCCGGGTGGACGACCGAGGCGTGCCAGTCGACCAGCGGCTTGCCGTCGCTCGCCCGCCGCACCACGGTCAGCGAACTGGCGTACGTCAGCGGCTTGCTGAGGTTCTGGTAGGCGACCGTCGCCTTGACGGAGAACGGCACCTTGGCGCCCGTGGGCGGGCCGGCGGTGAGCGTGACGTCCTTCAGGCGGGCGTCCTTGGTGTATCCGGTCAGCAACTGGGCGGCGGCGGAGGCGTCGTCGGTGGCGGCGGCCGCCTCGGCGGCCCTGCCCTGCTGCCACGCGGTGAGGAAGCGGGTGGCGGCCGTGTGGATCTCGGCGGCGCTGAGCGGGCCGGTCTTCACGGCCTTGTGGTCGGCCGTGGCGGACGTCCGCTCGTCGGCGGCGGCACCGCCGCCGGTCAGCGTGTAGACGGCGAACCCGGCGCCGCCGACGACCAGGGCGATCACCCCGCCGACCACGGCGGGCGCGGTTGTTCTCCGTCGCTCGGCGACGCGCCTTCTGTTGCCCACAGCCTCAGTTCCTCCGTGCCTTCCCCAGGATCCCCGTAGCCCGCACACTCCCCAACGACGGCACTCACCTTAAGGTCCCCGCCTCAGCGGGTGATCCCGGCGGCACATCCGTAGCACGCTTGCGACAATCAGCCCGGCCTCAGACCCAGGTGTCCAGCCACATCCGCGACCGCCACGAGTCGATCGGGATGGCCGTGCCGGTGTACAGGGGCCAGAAATAGATGAAGTTCCAGGCGATCAGCAGGACCAGGACGCCCGCCGCCGAGGCGCCGATCACGCGGCGGGTGTCGGAGGAGCCCGGTGGGCCGATGATCGCGCCGATCAGCATGGCCACCGCCAGGCACAGGAACGGCAGGAAGACGACCGCGTAGAAGAGGAAGATCGTCCGCTCCTGGTACAGGAACCAGGGGAGGTAGCCCGCCGCGATGCCGCACGCGATGGCACCGGCGCGCCAGTCGCGGCGGAACGCCCACCGCCACAGCACGTACAGGATCGCGAAGCAGGCCGCCCACCACAGCAGCGGCGTGCCGATGGCCAGCACCTCACGGGCGCACTTCTCGCCCGCGTCCGCCGGGCAGCCGTCGGCGCCGGGGTTCGGGGACTCGTAGAAGTACGACACCGGGCGGCCCAGCACGATCCAGCTCCACGGGTTGGACTGGTAGGTGTGCGGGGAGGTCAGGCCGACGTGGAACTTGTACACCTCGTGCTCGTAGTGCCACAGGCTGCGCAGCCAGTCCGGCAGGAAGGTCCAGCTGCCGCCCCTGCCGTCGGTGGCCGCCCAGTTGCGGAAGTAGCCGCCGGTGCCGTCCGTGGGCGAGAGGATCCAGCCGAGCCAGGAGAGCAGGTAGACGGCGATCGCCACCGGGACCGTCGCCAGGAAGGCGATGCCCGTGTCGTACTTCAGGGCCGCCGCGTACGGGTGCCGGGCGCCGGCCGTCTTCCGGGCGCCGACGTCCCACAGCACCGCCAGCACGCAGAACGCGACCAGGATGTACAGGCCGTTCCACTTGGTGCCGATGGCCAGGCCCAGCATCAGCCCGGCCGCCCAGCGCCAGGGGCGCAGGCCGAAGCGGAACGCGTCGGCGACGTGCTCGTCCGGCCGGACCCGGCCGTCGGCGTCCACGGGCAGGGCCGCGGCCAGCCGCTCACGTGACCGGTCCCGGTCGATCACCAGACAGCCGAACGCGGCCACCACGAAGAACATCAGCACGCCGTCGAGCAGCGAGGTCCGGCTCATCACGAAGTGCAGGCCGTCCACCGCCATCAGCGCGCCCGCCAGGCAGCCGAGGAACGTCGAGCGGAAGATACGGCGGCCGATCCGGCACAGCAGGAGGACGGAGAGCGTCCCCAGCAGCGCCGTCATGAACCGCCAGCCGAACGGGTCGAACCCGAAGAGCAGCTCGCCGAGCCCGATGACGTACTTGCCGACCGGCGGGTGCACGACGTACGCCGCGTCCGTCGGGATCGGGAGATGCCCGTGCGTCTGCAGCACCAGGTCGTTGGCGTTCTTGTCCCAGTTGACCTCGAACCCGCGGTGGACCAGCGCCCAGGCGTCCTTGGCGTAGTACGTCTCGTCGAATATCACCGCGCGCGGACTGCCCAGGTTCCAGAACCGCATCAGGCCCGCCATCAGCGTCACCAGCAGCGGCCCGCCCCAGCCCGACCAGCGGGTGATCCGCTCGGCGAGGACCGGCGGCACGCCGAGCACCTGCCACAGCCGGGGGCCCGGCTCGGCGTACGGGGGCACCAGCCGGTCGCGTACGTCGCCCGAGGGCGCGTCCTTCGCCGGTACGTACCCGAATCGGCGCAGCCGCTGCTGCCACGACGGCCGCCGGTCGTGCGGCGCCTGGCCCTGCCGGAGGTCCATGGAGGACGCGGTACTGGTCACCCGCGCCATGGTAGGGAACCGTTCTGTGCGAGTCCCGCGCATGTGGGGTACCGGTCGGGACACGGTCGTCCTGCCGGGGCCGGAGGTCCGGCCGTCCGCGGTGCTCACCGGCACGTCGGACGGGCTGTCAGTGGTTCCTGCGAGGATGGGGAGCGTGACTGGAACCCTTGTCCTCGCAGGCACCCCCATCGGCGACATCGCGGACGCGCCGCCCCGGCTGGCCGAGGAGCTCGCCGGCGCCGACGTGGTCGCCGCCGAGGACACCCGGCGGCTGCGCCGGCTCACCCAGGCCCTCGGCGTCACCCCCAAGGGCCGCGTCGTGTCGTACTTCGAGGGCAACGAGTCCGCGCGTACGCCGGAGCTGGTCGAGGAACTGCTCGGCGGTGCGCGCGTGCTGCTCGTGACCGACGCCGGGATGCCGTCCGTCTCCGACCCGGGCTACCGGCTGGTCGCGGCCGCGGTCGAGAAGGACATCCGCGTCACCGCCGTACCGGGGCCGTCCGCCGTGCTCACCGCGCTCGCGCTGTCCGGGCTGCCCGTGGACCGCTTCTGCTTCGAGGGCTTCCTGCCCCGCAAGGCCGGCGAGCGCCTGTCCCGGCTGAAGGAGGTCGCGGCCGAGCGGCGCACCCTGGTCTACTTCGAGGCCCCGCACCGGCTCGACGACACCCTCGCCGCCATGGCCGAGGTCTTCGGCGCGGACCGGCGGGCCGCCGTGTGCCGGGAGCTGACCAAGACGTACGAGGAGGTACGGCGCGGTCCGCTGGCCGAGCTCGCCGAGTGGGCCGCGGAAGGCGTCCGGGGGGAGATCACCGTGGTGGTCGAGGGGGCGCCCGAGGCCGCGCCGGAGGAACTCGACGCGGCGGAGCTCGTACGGCGGGTGCGCGCGCGTGAGGAGGCGGGGGAGCGGCGCAAGGAGGCCATCGCCGCGGTGGCCGTGGAGGCGGGGCTGCCGAAGAGAGTGGTCTTCGATGCCGTTGTTGCCGCGAAGCGTTCGGGTGACTGACGGGTCTCCTCCCGCCTTCACACCCCCTCTGAGCAGGGATGTTCTCGGTTGAGCGAGCGGGCCATGGGACGGCAAAGGGCTGTCGCCGATGGCAAAGGGAAACGCCGCCGATCGGGGCCTTTTCTGCAAGGAAGACTCAAATCGCCTCCAACACTCGACAGCCCTGCTGCGCTCACGCCGGTCAAGGCGTCCACTGGTTGAAGAGCGCCCCGTTGCGGGGCGCTCGTCCAGCGGAACAGAGGAGCTGGCATGAGCGAGATCGCAGGGCAGACCGGCCTCCGTGGCACGCCTACCGCCGTCGTTCACGAGTCGTATTCGTTCGCCTGCATGCGCTGCGGGCACGGCTGGGAGCAGTCGTACGAGATAGAGCACCACACGGACGCCGACGGGCACGAGTTCGTGCTGTACGTGGCCGACGGCCGGGTCGTGCCGTCGCCGCTGAGCCGGCCCAGCTGCCTCAACTGCGACGGTCACGTCGTGCGGATCATGCGCGCCGGGCAGGTCTCGTCGGTGCGGGGCGCCGCCGAGCGGCACCACGCTGTGCCGCAGGCGGGCCCGGTGGAGGCGCCCCAGGTGCCCACGGAGCCCGGCGAACCGCACCACTGGCACCTGTCCGATCTCCTGCACGCGTTCCAGCGCAAGGCCGGCTGAGCGGAACGCCGGCCGGTGCGGGCATGCCCCTTTCGTAGGATCGGGGCATGCCTTCGAACACCGGCCAGACCGCCAAGGGCGACAAGAACGCCGCACCGCCGCTTCCGCCGCCGCTGCGGATTCCGGTCGCCGACTCGCACACCCACCTCGACATGCAGTCCGGCACGGTCGAGGAGGGCCTCGCGAAGGCCGCGTCGGTGGGGGTGACGACCGTCGTCCAGGTCGGCTGCGACCTCAAGGGCTCGCGCTGGGCCGCCGAGACCGCCGCCGCCCACGACAGCGTCCACGCCACCGTCGCCCTCCACCCCAACGAGGCCCCGCGCATCGTCCACGGCGACCCCGACGGCTGGTCGAGGCAGGGCGCCCGGGAGCCGGGCGGGGACGCGGCGCTGGACGAGGCCCTCGCCGAGATCGACCGGCTCGCCGGGCTGCCCCAGGTGAAGGGCGTCGGCGAGACGGGGCTCGACCACTTCCGCACCGGCCCGGGGGGCAAGGCGGCCCAGGAGCGGTCCTTCCGCGCCCACATCGAGATCGCCAAACGGCACGGCAAGGCGCTCGTCATCCACGACCGCGACGCGCACGCCGACGTCCTGCGCGTGCTGAAGGAGGAGGGCGCCCCCGAGCGGACCGTCTTCCACTGCTACTCCGGCGACGCCGAGATGGCGGAGATCTGCGCCCGCGAGGGCTACTTCATGTCCTTCGCCGGCAACGTCACCTTCAAGAACGCCCAGAACCTGCGGGACGCGCTCGCCGTCGCCCCGCTGGAGCTGGTCCTCGTGGAGACCGACGCGCCGTTCCTGACCCCGGCGCCGTACCGGGGGCGCCCCAACGCGCCGTACCTGATCCCCGTCACGGTGCGCGCGATGGCCGCCGTGCGCGGCATCGACGAGGACGCGCTGGCCACGGCCCTGGCCGCCAACACCGCCCGCGCCTTCGGCTACTGAGTCTGCTGTTCGAGCGCTGGGCGCACGCTCGACGGGCAACAGTGCGTAGTCGCGTCGCTTTGGAGAGTGACGGCCGCTCCGCTAGGTTCTGGGGGCCCGATCCGGACCCCTCTGGCACCTCTGGAGCGTGTCGGCGTGAGCAAGTCGCAGTACGAGACGTCCGAGACCTACGAGCCGTATCAGCCCTACGGCCCGCACACCTCCGTGCACACGGCGGAGACCCTGGGCTACGGTCTGTACCCGGACACCTACCGGCCCGCCTACGAGGCTCAGGCGTACTTCGTCACCGAACCGGTGCTGCCCCGGCAGGGCGGGAGCGGGACGCCGCAGCCCGGCGGCCCGGAACACGACAGGACGGCGCGGGACGGCGGGAGGACGCAGGACGCCGGGAGCGCGCCGGGTGACGTCGGCGCGCCGGACGGAGAAGGGACGTGCGCGGACGAGACGGCCTCCGCTGCGGGCGGGCGGGCCGCGCGCCGCCGCAGGGTGCGCTGCGCCGAGCGCCCGGAATCCGCCGTGCGCCGCCTGCTGCCCCAGGCGCTGGTCGTGGCCTTCCTCGCCGGCGGCACCACCGCGTTCGTCGCCAAGGACAAGGCGATCGAGCTGACCGTCGACGGCAAGCCGCGCACCCTGCACACCTTCGCCGACGACGTGCACGAGCTGCTCGCCGAGGAAGGCGTGCACGTCGGGGCCCACGACGCGGTCGTACCCGCCCCGGGCGCGGAGCTCACCAGCGGAGACACGGTCGCCGTGCGCTACGGGCGCCCGGTCCGGCTCACCCTGGACGGGCAGCAGCACGAGGTGTGGACGACGGCGCACACGGTGGAAGGCGCACTGGGCGAGCTGGGGGTGCGCGCGGAGGGCGCGTACCTGTCCACCTCGCGCTCCCAGCCCATCGGCCCCGCCGGGCTCACGCTCGACGTGCGCACCGAGCGCGCCGTCACGATCATGGCCGACGGCCGGACCCGGACCATCCGCACCAACGCGGCCACCGTCCGCGAGGCCGTCGAGGAGGCCGGGATCGGGCTGCACGGCCAGGACACCACCTCCGTCCCGCTCGACAGCTTCCCCCGGGACGGGCAGACGGTGACCGTGCTCCGGGTCAGCGGCACCCGCGAGGTCCGCGAGGAGCAGATCCCGTTCCGGACCGAGCGCACCGAGGACCCCACCCTCTTCGCCGGTGCCGAGGTCGTCGTACAGCCCGGGCAGCCCGGACTGCGGCGCGACACCTATCTGCTGCGGATCGTCAACGGGGTCCGGGAGAAGCCGCGCCGGGAGGCGTCCGAGGTGGTGCGCAAACCGCGCAAGCAGATCGTGAAGGTGGGCACCAAGCCGCGGCCGCGCTCCGTGGCCGGCGCCGACCATCTGAACTGGCACGGCCTCGCCGCGTGCGAGTCCGGCGGCCGGCCGCACGCGGTCGACCCCTCCGGGACGTTCGGCGGGCTCTACCAGTTCGACCTCGGCACCTGGCACACCCTCGGCGGCAGTGGGCGTCCCCAGGACGCGCCGGCGGAGGAACAGACCTACCGCGCGAAGAAGCTGTACACGCGCCGCGGGTCGACGCCGTGGCCGCACTGCGGGTCGCGGTTGCACGGGTGACGTGGGGAGGGCTTGGGTGCGGGGATTCGCCGCTGGGGGCGCGGGGCCGTCTGCCGACTGCGGGTGCGTCGTGGCTGGTCGCGCCCACGCGGCGGAGCCGCATATCAATACGGCCCCGCGCCCCTTACGGGGCGCCCCCGCACCGGGCACCTGGCGAGGCGGCCCGCCTCGCCCCCGTACCCTTGTCCCGTGAGCAGCCCCACCCCCGACGCCCTCCTCGGCCCCGCCGACATCCGTGAGCTCGCGGCCGCGCTCGGTGTCCGGCCGACCAAGCAGCGCGGCCAGAACTTCGTGATCGACGCCAACACGGTCCGCCGTATCGTCCGCACCGCCGAGGTCCGCCCCGACGACGTGGTCGTGGAGGTCGGCCCGGGGCTCGGCTCCCTCACGCTCGCGCTGCTGGAGGCCGCCGACCGGGTCACGGCCGTCGAGATCGACGACGTGCTCGCCGCGGCCCTGCCCGCGACCGTCGGGGCGCGCATGCCGGCGCGCGCCGACCGGTTCGCGCTGGTCCACTCCGACGCGATGCACGTCACCGAACTGCCCGGCCCCCCGCCGACGGCGCTGGTGGCGAACCTCCCCTACAACGTCGCCGTGCCCGTGCTGCTGCACATGCTCGACACCTTCCCGAGCATCGAGCGCACGCTCGTCATGGTGCAGTCCGAGGTCGCCGACCGGCTGGCCGCCGCGCCCGGCTCGAAGGTGTACGGCGTGCCGTCGGTGAAGGCCAACTGGTACGCCGAGGTGAAGCGGGCCGGGGCCATCGGCCGCAACGTCTTCTGGCCCGCGCCGAACGTCGACAGCGGGCTGGTCTCGCTGGTGCGGCGGGCGGAGCCGATCAAGACGACCGCCGCCAAGGCCGAGGTCTTCGCCGTCGTCGACGCGGCCTTCGCGCAGCGCCGCAAGACCCTGCGGGCGGCACTGGCCGGCTGGGCCGGATCCGCGGCGGCCGCCGAGGCGGCGCTGGTCGCGGCCGGGGTCTCGCCCCAGGCGCGCGGGGAGTCGCTGACGGTGGAGGAGTTCGCGCGGATCGCGGAGAACAGGGAGGCGGGCGCGTGAGCGTCACGGTACGGGTACCGGCCAAGGTCAACGTCCAGCTCGCGGTGGGTGCGGCCCGCCCCGACGGGTTCCACGACCTCGCCAACGTCTTCCTCGCGGTCGGCCTGTACGACGAGGTCACGGTCACCGAGGCCGATGAGCTCCGGGTGACCTGCGAGGGGCCGGACGCCGGCCAGGTCCCCCTGGACCGCACCAACCTCGCCGCCCGCGCGGCCCTCGTCCTCGCCGGGCGGCGGGGCATCGAGCCGAACGTGCACATCCACATCGCCAAGGACATTCCGGTCGCCGGCGGCATGGCGGGCGGCAGCGCGGACGGCGCGGGCGCGCTGCTCGCGTGCGACAGGCTGTGGCGTACGGGCGCCCCGCGCGCCGAGCTCCTCGCGATCTGCGCGGAGCTGGGCAGCGATGTGCCGTTCAGCCTGGTGGGCGGAGCGGCCCTCGGGGTCGGGCGCGGCGAGCGGCTGACGGCCCTGGAGGTCGGCGGCACCTTCCACTGGGTGTTCGCGCTGGCCGAGCGGGGTCTGTCCACTCCCGCGGTCTTCCGCGAGTTCGACCGGCTGGCCGAGGGGCGGCGGATCCCGGAACCGGTGGCCTCACAGGAGCTGCTCCAGGCGCTGGCCAAGGGAGACACCGAGGCGCTGGCGGCGGCCGTCTCCAACGACCTCCAGCCCGCCGCGCTGTCCCTGTTCCCCCAGCTGGCCGACACGCTGGAGGCCGGGCGCGGGGCGGGTGCGCTCGCCACGCTGGTCTCCGGCTCCGGTCCGACGACGGCGTTCCTCGCGCGCGACGCCGAGTCGGCGGAGAAGGTGGCGCAGGCCCTGCGCGCGTCCGGCACGTGCAGATCGGTGCGGACGGCGGCGGGACCGGTCCCGGGGGCGACGGTGCTCTGAGGGGTTGCCCTAGGCTAGAAGGCTGACCCACGCCGTGGAGCCGCATGCCGCTGCAGCCCCGCACAGCCCCGCGCACAGGAGTGAAATGGCCGTCAACCTGGTCAATGTCGAGAACGTCAGCAAGGTGTACGGCACCCGTGCCCTGCTGGACGGCGTCTCGCTCGGTGTGTCGGAGGGGGACCGGGTCGGGGTCGTCGGACGCAACGGCGACGGCAAGACCACCCTCATCCGGATGCTCGCCAAGCTGGAGGAGGCCGACACCGGACGCGTGACGCACTCCGGCGGGCTGCGGCTCGGCGTGCTCACCCAGCACGACTCCCTCGACCCCGCCGCCACCGTCCGCCACGAGGTCATCGGCGACATGGCCGACCACGAGTGGGCCGGCAACGCCAAGGTCAGGGACGTGCTGACCGGGCTGTTCGGCGGGCTCGACCTGCCGGGCTTCCCCAAGGGGCTGGACACCGTCATCGGGCCGCTGTCCGGTGGCGAGCGGCGCCGCATCGCGCTCGCCAAGCTGCTCATCGAGGAACAGGACCTGATCGTCCTGGACGAGCCCACCAACCACCTCGACGTCGAGGGCATCGCCTGGCTCGCGCAGCACCTGCAGAACCGGCGCTCGGCGCTGGTGTGCGTGACCCACGACCGGTGGTTCCTGGACCAGGTGTGCACGCGGATGTGGGACGTGCAGCGCGGTGACGTGTACGAGTACGAGGGCGGCTACTCCGACTACGTCTTCGCGCGTGCCGAGCGCGAGCGGATCGCGGCCACCGAGGAGGCCAAGCGGCAGAACCTGATCCGCAAGGAGCTGGCCTGGCTGCGGCGCGGGGCCCCCGCCCGGACGTCCAAGCCGCGCTTCCGGGTCGAGGCCGCCAACGAGCTGATCGTGGATGTGCCGCCGCCCCGGGACAGCTCCGAGCTGATGAAGTTCGCCTCCTCGCGGCTGGGCAAGACGGTCTTCGACCTGGAGAACGTCACCGTGCAGGCCGGGCCGAAGGTGCTGCTCAAGCACGTCACCTGGCAGCTCGGTCCCGGCGACCGGATCGGTCTCGTCGGCGTGAACGGCGCCGGCAAGACCTCGCTGCTGCGCGCGATGGCGGACGCGGCCCGCAGCGAGGGCGAGAAGCAGCCCGCCGGTGGCCGGATCGCCGTCGGCAGGACGGTCAAGCTCGCCTACCTCTCCCAGGAGGTCGCCGAACTCGACCCCACCTGGCGGGTCCTGGAGGCCGTGCAGCGGGTCCGCGAGCGCGTCGACCTCGGCAAGGGGCGCGAGATGACCGCCGGGCAGCTGTGCGAGACGTTCGGCTTCAGCAAGGAGAAGCAGTGGACGCCGGTCGGCGACCTGTCCGGTGGTGAACGCCGCCGTCTGCAGCTGCTGCGGCTGCTCATGGACGAGCCCAACGTCCTCTTCCTGGACGAGCCCACCAACGACCTCGACATCGAGACCCTGACCCAGCTGGAGGACGTCCTCGACGGCTGGCCCGGCTCGATGATCGTCATCTCCCACGACCGCTTCTTCGTCGAGCGGACCACCGACCGGGTCTTCGCCCTCCTCGGCGACGGCACCCTGCGGATGCTGCCGCGGGGCATCGACGAGTACCTGGAGCGGCGCCAGCGCATGGAGGAGGCGGTCGCCGCACAGGCCGCCGCGGCGCCCAAGCCGGCCACGCAGGAGAAGAGCGCCGCCGACCAGCGCGCCGCCAAGAAGGAACTCCAGAAGATCGAGCGCCAGTTGGACCGGATCTCCGAGAAGGAGTCCAGGCTGCACGCCCAGATCGCCGAGAACGCCACCGACTTCGCCAAGGTGGCCGACCTGGACGCCCAGTTGCGCGAGCTCACCGGCGAGCGCGAGGAACTGGAGCTGCGCTGGCTGGAATTGGCCGAGGACGCGTAGGCGCGCGCTGCTGTTGCGCGCGCTGCGTGAAGGGGGCGTGAAGGCGCGTAACGGCGGCATCACGGGCCGGTCGTCCCTTGGGAACAGCGGTGGAACCGGCCCCGGGTGCTGTCGGTGCCGGGTGATAGAAAGGGCCGTCTGAGAACCGTCTGAGTAACGACCCAGGGTCCGTCAAGTACCTCAGGGCGTGGCGAAATCAGTGAGCGAGGGGGAAGAGCGCTGATGACCCAGCCACCCGACCAGCCGCCGCAGGGCGGATTCGGAGCGCCGCCGGGCCCGCCACCGCAGGGTGGCGGTTTCGGCGCCCCGGGCACACCTCCCACGCCCCCGCCACCGGCCCAGCCACCCGCCGCCCCGCCGCAGCCGCCCGGGACGGGCTACGGCTACCCCCAGCAGCCGGGCCCGTACGGCGCCCCCACCGCGCCCGGCACCCCAGGCCCCTACGGCTATCCGCAGCAGCCGGGCCACTACGGGACGGTCCCCCAGCCGGGCCCCTACGGGACGGCGCCCCAGCCGGGCCCCTACGGCGCGGTGCCCCAGCCCGGTTTCGGCGGGCCGCAGCAGCCGCCGTACCCGGGCGCCCCCGGCGCCTCGCCCGGCAGGAAGAAGCCGGCGCTGGTCATCGGTGCCGCGGTGGCCGCGCTGCTGGTCATCGGCGGCACGGTGTACGCGGTCACGAGCGGCGGCGGTGGCGGTGGCGGCGGCAGGAAGAAGCCGGTCGCCCAGCAGAGCGGCGGCCCCGAGCAGTCCGCGTCCGCCTCGCCGAGCGCGTCGAGCGGCGGCGGTGACGACCCGGAGAACCTCAACGCGGGCCGCAAGGCCGGTGAGGCGAAGGTGCTCTGGTACAAGTCGGCACCGGCCGCCCCCGGTTCCGGCGCCGACGCGCCCGGCATGTGGGTCACCGGGAAGGCCGTGGTGAAGGCGGCGTACAAGCAGGTCTTCGCCTACGGCGTCGGCGACGGCGGGTCCGCCTGGAGCCCGATCACCCTCCCGCAGAAGATCTGCGCGGTCACCCCGCAGAAGTCGGCCGACGACAAGGTCGTCGTGGCGTACATGAACGGCGCGGGCGACAACGCCGAGTGCAACCAGCTGCAGCAGATCGACCTGGACACCGGCCGGAAGGGCTGGAAGGGCACGCTCGACCGCCACGGGGCGTTCGACATCCAGGTCGAGATCAACCTGTCCGTCAGCGGCAGGACGCTGATGGTGGGCAGCGGGGAGGCGGGCACGGCGTACGACATCGACAGCGGCAGGAAGCTGTACGAGAAGGGGAAGTACGGCGGTTCCTGCTACCCGGTCGCCTACGCGGGCGGCGCCGGCCGGCTGATCCAGGCGTCCTCCTGCGCCGCCTACGCGCCGGGCGAACACGACGAGATCCAGGAACTCGACCCGGCCACCGGCAGGGTCAAATGGAGCCGGCCGGTGAAGAAGGGCTGGCAGGTGACCAAGGTGTACTCCCTGGACCCGCTCGTGGTGTACCTGACCAATCCGGACAAGAAGGCCTGGAACATCTCCACGTTCACCAAGGACGGAACGTTCCGCTCCGAGGTGAAGGTCGACGAGAAGTTCGCCCCGCGCTGCGGCTTCCTGGACCGGGAGCTGCAGGGCTGTCAGGGCGTCACCGCCGACGCCGACAGGCTGTACCTGCCGACGGACAGCACGAGCAGCGCCAACGAGATCGTCGCCATCAGCCTCACCACCGGCAAGGCCGTATGGCGGGCCAAGTCCCCGGCCGACGAGCCGATGTACCCGCTGCAGGCCGAGGGCGGCAAGCTCGTCGCCTATGTGCAGCCGTCGTACGACGCGGGCGGCCAGGTGGTGTCGGTCCCGGTGACCGGTTCCGCGCACCGGCCCGTCACGCTGCTGCGGAACCCGCAGGGCACGGCCGAGATCGAGAGCAGCTTCTACGAGCCCGTCGTGGACTGGACCGACGGGCGGTTCTTCATCTCCACCGGACGGCTGTCCGGCAGCGTCCAGTCGAAGGAGAAGCTGATGATGGCCTTCGGCAACTGAGCCGCCGTCCCGGCTCCACCCCGTCCCTACCGAATCCCTTCGCCGTCCGGCCTTCCCGGCCTCACGAGGTACCCGTTTCATGACCCAGCCGCCCCCTCCGCCGCCCAACCAGCCCCCGCAGCAGGGTGGTTTCGGCCCCCCGGCCCCGAACCAGCCCCCGCAGCAGCCTCCTCAGCCCCCGCAGCCGCAGCCGCAGCCGCAGCCCGGCTACGGCTACCCGCAGGCCGCGCCGGCCCCGCAGCCGCCGCAGCCCGGTTACGGTTACCCGCAGGCCGCGCCGGCCCCGCAGCCCGGTTACGGCTACCCCGGCGCGCAGCAGAACCCGTACGGCCAGCAGCCCCCGGCCTACGGCCAGCCGCAGAACCCGTACGCACAGCCGACGCAGCCGGGTTACGGCTATCCGGGCCAGCCGCCGACCGTCCCGATACAGCCGCAGCCGGGGCAGAGCGGCGGCGGGCGGAACAACACGGTGCTGTTCATCGTCGTCGCGGCGGTCGTCGCCATCGCACTGATCGTCGGCGGCGGCATCTGGTACGCCGGTTCCGGAGGCGGCGACAAGCAGCACAACACCGCGTCCTCCAGCGGTGGCACCGGCGGCAAGAACGGCAGCGGCGGGAGCACGGGCGGCGGTCAGGAGAAGCCACCGGCCGACCCCTCGGGGCAGCTGCTGTTCCAGGAGCCCATGCCGACCGCGAACGACATCGTCAGGACCGTCGGTTCCTGGCTGACCGACAAGGTGTACGCCAAGGTCGGCGTCGCCGAGATCACCGGCTACGACCCGGCCGACGGCACCAAGCGGTGGACGCTCAAGCTGCCCGGGCTGGTCTGCGCGGCCAGCAAACACGCCACGACGGACGGCAGGACCGCGATCACCTACCAGCCCGCGTGGGACACGTCGAAGACCATCGCGGGCTGCACCCAGATCGCGGCCGTCGACCTCGGTTCGGGGAAGAAGCTCTGGACCAAGACGGTCAAGTCCGGTGACTACCCGGTCGACTACCAGAACGTGACGGTCGCCCAGCGCACCGTCGCGGTCGGCGACAGCGAGGGTGGTGCCGCCTTCGACCTTGACTCCGGCAAGCCGCTGTGGCTGCCGAAGCCGGGCGACGACTGCTACGACGGCGGCTACGGCGGCGGCACCAAACTCGTCGCGGTGCGCCACTGCGGCGACTCGGACAACGAGCGGCTGCTCATCCAGACGCTCGACCCGAAGACCGGGAAGGTGCTCTCCGAGTACCGGATGGACCCGGGCATCGGCTACGCCTCGGTCGTCTCCACCGACCCGCTGGTGGTGGCCGCCGAAGTCGGCGAGGAGAGCCACGCCCTGGACTACTTCTCCATCGACGACAAGACGGGCAAGCTGCTCGCCCACATCTCCGCACCCAGCAATACCTACGGCGGCCAGTGCGACAGCAGCAGTCGCATCGAGGACTGCAAGGAGGTCGTCGTCGGCGACGGCAAGCTGTACCTGCCGACCGCGGAGCACGACGGCAGCGGCGATTTCAGCAACACCAACGAGATCGTCTCCTTCGACCTGAACACCGGCAAGCCGACCGGTCAGCGGGCCGAGGCCGGGGACGGCTACACGCTCTCCCCGCTGCGCATGGACGGCCCCAACCTGCTCGCCTACAAGCGGCCGCCGTACGACAAGGGCGGTCAGGTCGTCAGCATCGACGGCGGGTCGTTCAAGCAGACCAAGCTGCTGGAGAACCCGGCCGCGCAGAGCGTCCGGCAGGCGGAGACCAGCATGCTGCCGGACTACGCCGAGATCCTGTTCGGGCACGGCCGCCTGTACATGTCGGACGTCTTCGCGACCAAGAAGGGCGAGTCGGCCGGTAAGAAGTACCTGGTCCTGGCATTCGGCCCGAAGAGCTGACCGCCGACCGCCCCGTCGACGCCGCTTTCGGGTTTCGCCCGAATGGGTGACTTACCGAGAAGTGCCCCGGATTTCATCGATCCGGGGCACTTCTCGTCAAGAGGGGCAGCGCGACGTCGAACAAGCGTGTAGCTTCCGGGGGCATGTGGAAGGCGGAGGTGCCGGGGGGCCCTCTGTCCTTGTGGACCGGTGGGCGTCCATAGTGGGGCATCCATGGGGGGGACTGGGGGGTTGCTCTATGGGAGTGCGGCTCATGGTCGTGGACGACCACCGGCTGCTCGCGGAGGCGCTCGCCTCGGCGCTCAAGCTGCGCGGGCACCGGGTGCTCGCCGCGGCGGCGCCGGCCGCGGGCGCGGCGGACCTGGTGATCGCGCGGGCGCCGGAGGTGTGCCTGCTGGGTACGGCGGCACCGGCCGAACCGGGTGTCTTCGAGCCGGTGGTGAAGATCAAGCGGGAGCGGCCGCAGGTGGCGGTGCTGGTGCTCGGCCCGGTGCCCTCGCCGCGCGGCATCGCGGCGGCCTTCGCTGCCGGGGCGTCGGGGTACGTACGGCACGACGAGCGGATCGAGGGCGTCGAGCGGGCGATCATGAAGGCCCGGGCGGGCGAGGCCGCGGTGGCGCCGCAGTTGCTGCAGGGGGCGTTCGGGGAGCTGCTCAACCCGGCCGCGCAGCCCGATGACGAGGCGCAGCGGCTGTTGTCGATGCTGACGCCGAGGGAGGTGGAGGTGCTGGTCAGGGTGGCCGACGGGGAGGACACCCGGTTGATCGCGGCCGGGATGGGCATCGCCCCGAGCACGGCCCGCACCCATGTCCAGCGCGTGCTGATGAAGCTGGGCGTCGGGTCGCGGCTGGAGGCGGCGGCGCTGGCCGCGCGCACGGGGTTGCTGGACCGGGCGGGTCCTTTGGGTTCCGGTACCGACTAGGCGCCCTGCGCTGGAGCCGGCCCGGTGTGGGGCGCTGCTCGCTGGGAGGTGCCGCTGCGCCCACCCGTGCCGCCTGGGGGTCCCCCAGGCCCTTAAGGCACTGGGGGAGGCACGACTGCCCGCAGCTATGGCGCCCCGAAGGGGCGCGGGGAACTGCGCGACCAGCCCCCACGCACCCGCACACGGGAACGGCGCCTACTCGCCCTCCCGTTCCTCCGGCAACCCCTCCGGAGGAAGCGGCGGCGGAGTCGGGCGCAGCTTCAGCCAGGCCAGGAAGAAGATGCCCAGCAGGAGCATGCCGATCCCGGTCCACAGGTTGATGTTGACGCCCTGGGCCTTGTCGATGGCGGCCTGCGAGTCGGTGATACCGGCGATCGTGACGATGACGCCGTACAGCACGAACAGGCCGCCGATGATGCGGCGCAGGTCGAAGATGCGGGCCGCGGTCGCGGACTTGCCCTCCAGTTCGGTGACTTCCCGCGCCACCTCGTCCTCGGTGTAGTGGTGGTGACGGTCAGGGTGTTCGGGGTGTTCGGACATGGTTTCCTCGATCCTCCCGCGTCAGAACGAGAACGGGACGTAGCAGACGGCGGCCAGCACGACCGCGCCCCAGCCCAGCAGGGCCGGCCTGCGGTACCAGGCCTCGTCGCCGGGTGCGGGCGGTTCGGACATGCCGGGGGAGCGGGTGCCGTAGACCAGGCCCTGCAGCTCCTCGGCCGGCTTGGGCCGGGTGAACAGGGACACCGCGACCATCACGACCGCGCCGGCGACGAAGCCCGCGATCGCGGAGACGAAGTTGGCGCCCTGGTCGGAGGGGATGGAGATGATCCCCTTCTTGTAGAACACGAAGTAGTTGATCATCGCGGCGGTGGTGCCCGCGAGCAGGCCCCAGAAGCCGGACTTGGCGGACGCGCGCTTCCAGAACATGCCGACGATGAACACGACGAACATCGGCACGTTGAAGAAGGAGAACAGCGTCTGCAGGTAGCTCATGATGTTCGAGAACGAGGACGCCAGGAACGCCGTGCCGATGGAGGCGAGGACACCGATCACGGTGATCAGGCGGCCGAACCGGACGTAGTACGCGTCCTCGCGTCCGCGCACCACGTACTTCGCCCAGATGTCGTTGGTGAACACGGTGTTGAAGGACGACACGTTGGCCGCCATGCCGGCCATGAAGGCGGCGAGCAGACCGGTGACGGCGATGCCGAGCACGCCGTTGGGCAGCAGTTCCTGCATCAGGAAGGGGATGGCGTCGTTGTACTGGTAGCCGGAGCCCGCGCTGCCGAACTTCGGGATGAGCGCGGCGGCGACCAGGCCCGGGATCATCACCAGGAAGACGATGAAGATCTTCGGGTAGGCGGCGATCAGCGGGGTCCGCTGCCCGGCGGAGAGGTTCTTCGCGGACAGGGCGCGCTGCACCTCGGCGAAGTTGGTCGTCCAGTAGCCGAAGGACAGCACGAAGCCGAGGCCGAGGACGATGGTCAGCCAGTTCGCGCCGAGCGGGTTGACGTGTCCGATGCCGGTGCCGCCCCATGCGGTGGTGAAGTTCGCCCCGTGCGTCGCGGTGAGCTTGTGGGTCAGGCCGTCCCAGCCGCCGACCTTCTTCAGGCCGAGGGCGGTGATCGGGATGAGGGCGGCCAGGATCACGAAGAACTGCAGCACCTCGTTGTAGATCGCCGAGGACAGACCGCCGAGGGTGATGTACGCCAGCACGAACGCGCCGGCGACCACGATCGCGACCCACTGCGGCCAGCCCAGCAGGGCCTCGACGACGATCGCGAGGGCGTACAGGTTGACGCCCGCGATCAGGATGGCGGCGAACGCGAACAGGATCGAGCTGAGCAGGTGGGCGCCCCGGTCGAAGCGCAGCAGCAGGAACTCGGGGACCGAGCGGACCTTGCTGCCGTAGTAGAACGGCATCATCACCAGGCCGAGGAAGACCATGGCCGGGATGGCGCCGATCCAGTACCAGTGCACGGTGTAGGCGCCGTACTGGGCGCTGTTCGCGGCCATGCCCAGGATCTCGGTGGCCGCCAGGTTCGCCGAGATGAAGGCGAGGCCGGTGATCCAGGCGGGCAGCGAGCGTCCGGACAGGAAGAAGTCGAGGCTGGTCTTCACCGAGCGGCGGGCCGCGAAGCCGATCCCGAGCACGACGACGAAGTAGATCGCCAGGATCGTGTAGTCCAGCCAGTTGGTGGGGAGCCGTAGCGCCGCCGCCAAGTACAGGGGACTGTCTGTGGGGGTTTGCATGAGTACTCGCTTCGTTGCGCGAACTGATCCAGAGCGGAACCTACGCCTCCGCGTTCAGAAATTGAACACTTCTGTTGGTGTTCTTTGTTTGATTGTGATGCTCCTGAGCGTTGTCGAGTTGTGGTCTGTTATGTTTGATTGTGTTGAGTGATTGGGTGCGGGACGTAGAGGAGTCCGGCGTTGAAGAAGACCTCGACACGGCTGGCCGACGGTCGTGAGCTGATCTACTACGACCTCAAGGACGACGCCGTGCGGGACGCCGCCGACCGCCGTCCGCTGGAGCGGACCCGTACGACGTCCGAGGTCCGCCGTGACGTGCTGCTCGGCGACTCGGTCGCGGTCGCCTCCCACCGGCAGGGCCGTACCTACCATCCGCCCGCCGACGAGTGCCCGCTGTGCCCCACCCAGGGCGACCGGCTGAGCGAGATCCCGGACTCGTCGTACGACGTCGTCGTCTTCGAGAACCGGTTCCCCTCCCTCGCCGGCGACTCCGGCCGCTGCGAGGTCGTCTGCTTCACCTCCGACCACGACGCCTCCTTCGCCGACCTGACCGTCGAGCAGGCGCGCCTGGTGCTGGACGCGTGGACGGACCGCACGTCGGAGCTGTCGCATCTGCCCGCCGTCGAGCAGGTCTTCTGTTTCGAGAACCGCGGTGCCGAGATCGGCGTGACCCTGGGCCACCCGCACGGACAGATCTACGCATACCCCTTCACCACCCCGCGCACCGCGCTGATGCTCCGCTCGCTCGCCGCGCACAAGGAGGCCACCGGCGGCGAGAACCTCTTCGACGCCGTGGTGGAGCGGGAACTGGCCGGTGAGCGGGTCGTCCTTGAGGGTGAACACTGGGTGGCGTTCGTGCCGTACGCGGCGCACTGGCCCTACGAGGTCCACCTGTACCCGAAGCGGCGCGTCCCCGACCTGCTCGCCCTGGACGAGGCGGCGCGCACAGAATTCCCCCAGGTCTATCTGGAACTCTTGAGGCGCTTCGACCGGATCTTCGACGGGGGGGACGGAGGGGAAGGTGCCGCGGGTGAGCCTCCGACGCCGTACATCGCGGCCTGGCACCAGGCCCCGTTCGGCACGCTGGAGGAGTTCGACGGGGTCACGCGGGACGACTTCGCGCTCCACCTCGAGCTTTTCACCATCCGCCGCACTTCCGGCAAGCTGAAGTTTCTCGCGGGTTCCGAGTCCGGCATGAGCGTGTTCATCAACGACGTGCCGCCGGAGCGCGCGGCCGAGCGACTGCGAGAGGTAGCGAGTTCATGAAGTACCTGGTGACGGGTGGCGCGGGTTACGTCGGCAGCGTGGTGGCCCAGCACCTGCTTGAGGCCGGGCACGAGGTCACCGTCCTCGACAACCTCTCCACCGGCTTCCGCGAGGGCGTGCCCGCCGGGGCGGCCTTCGTCGAGGGCGACATCCGCGACGCCGCCAAGTGGCTCGACCCCTCCTACGACGGCGTGCTGCACTTCGCCGCGTCCTCGCAGGTCGGCGAGTCGGTGGTGAAGCCGGAGAAGTACTGGGACAACAACGTCGCCGGCTCCATGGCGCTGCTCGGCGCGATGCGCGAGGCGGGCGTGCGCACGCTGGTCTTCTCCTCCACGGCGGCCACGTACGGCGAGCCGGAGCAGGTCCCGATCACGGAGAGCGCCCCGACGCGGCCGACCAACCCCTACGGCGCCTCCAAGCTCGCCGTCGACCACATGATCACCAGCGAGGCGAACGCCCACGGCCTGGCCGCGGTCTCCCTGCGCTACTTCAACGTGGCCGGCGCCTACGGCACGTCTTCCGGTGTCATGGTCGGCGAGCGGCACGACCCCGAGTCGCACCTCATCCCGCTGGTCCTCCAGGTCGCCCAGGGCCGCCGCGAGGCGATCTCCGTCTACGGCGACGACTACCCGACCCCGGACGGCACCTGCGTCCGCGACTACATCCACGTCGCCGACCTGGCCGAGGCCCACCTGCTGGCCCTGACGGCGGCCCGCCCGGGCGAGCACCTGATCTGCAACCTCGGCAACGGCGAGGGCTTCTCCGTCCGCCAGGTCGTCGAGACGGTCCGGCAGGTCACCGGCCACCCGATCCCGGAGATCGTGGCGCCGCGCCGGGGCGGCGACCCGGCCGTCCTGGTCGCCTCGGCGGACACGGCCCGCGAGAAGCTGGGCTGGAACCCGACCCGCGCGGACCTCGCGGGCATCGTCGCGGACGCGTGGGAGTTCGCACAGCACATCGCAAGGGGGCAGTAGTGGGGCCAGTAGTGGGGGCACAGCAGGTCGCGGAGCGCTTCGCCGAGCTGTACGGCGCCGAGCCGGAGGGAGTGTGGGCGGCGCCCGGGCGGGTCAACCTCATCGGCGAACACACCGACTACAACGACGGCTTCGTGATGCCGTTCGCGCTGCCGCACCGGGCCGTCGCTGCGGTCTCCCGCCGCACCGACGGCGTCCTGCGCCTGCACTCGGCGGACATCGACGGCGGCGTCGTGGAGCTGTCCCTGGACGCCCTGGCGCCCGGCGGCGACGGGAACTGGACGGCGTACCCGGCGGGCGTGGTCTGGGCGCTGCGCGACGCGGGCCACGGTGTGACCGGCGCGGACGTCCACCTGTCGTCCACGGTCCCGACCGGTGCCGGCCTGTCCTCCTCGGCGGCCGTGGAGGTCGTGATCGCGCTCGCGCTGAACGACCTGTTCGCACTGGACCTGCCGGGCTGGAAGCTGGCCCGGCTGTGCCAGCGCGCGGAGAACGTCTACGTCGGCGCGCCCACCGGGATCATGGACCAGACGGCGTCGGCCTGCTGCGAGCAGGGCCACGCCCTCTTCCTGGACACCCGTGACCTGTCCCAGCGGCAGATCCCCTTCGACCTCGCGGCCGAGGGGCTGCGCCTGCTGGTCGTGGACACCCAGGTCAAGCACGCCCACAGCGGCGGCGAGTACGGCAAGCGGCGGGCCGGCTGCGAGAAGGGCGCGGCCCTGCTCGGCGTCGACGCCCTGCGGGACGTCCCGTACGACGGGCTGGACGCGGCCCTGGCCCGCCTCGGCGACGAGGAGGAGGTGGTCCGCCTGGTCCGCCACGTGGTGACGGAGGACCAGCGGGTCGAGCGGGTCGTCGCGCTGCTGCGCGCCGGGGAGACCCGCGCGATCGGCCCCGTCCTCACCGAGGGCCACGCCTCCCTGCGCGACGACTTCCGCATCTCCTGCCCGGAGCTGGACCTGGTCGTCGACACCGCCCTGGCGCACGGCGCGCTCGGCGCCCGGATGACCGGCGGCGGCTTCGGCGGCTCGGCGATCGTCCTGACGGAGGCGGCCGAGGTGGACACCCTCACCAAGGCGGTCGAGGAGGCGTTCGCCGCGGCGGGCCACGCGGCGCCCCGGGTGTTCGAGGCGGTGCCCTCGGCGGGGGCGCGCAGGCTGAGCTGAGCGGGTGATCGGACCGGTCAGCGGTTTTTCGTACTGAACGCCCGGGTAATGTCGCGGCACCTTGTTGTCCGGTATGAGCCAATATGAGGCAGAAAACATGCGTGTACGCAGAGCCCTGGCCATCGTGATCGCCACCCCTGTCCTGCTCGCCACGATCGGTGTGACCGGCGCATCCGCCGCTCCTCCGCCCCAGCCCACCAGCGACGGACCGAGCGCCCGGCACCACCACGCCGCCGACAGCAGGGGCGGCACGGCGGCGAAGTCCCCCGACCAAGCGGAACCGGAAGAGGGCATCCTCGGCACGCTCACGGGTGAAATCCTGGGCCGTATGTCGCCCGGGGGTGAAACCGAGTAGGGGCCGCTGGGAGCCGCTCGACGATCCCCGGCCAACTGCCGGGGATCACTGCTGTCCGCCGGATTGTCGACTTCCGCCTCAATACGAAACTCACGGCACACGACAAACACGCTGGACGGCCAGTTCTGCAAATCTCCTTCCGCTGCGTGCTCCCATCCGTACTCTGTGGAACAGCACCGGTGGGGGCCGGTGCTGTTCAGGGGGCGAGACAGGCGGGTACGGCGCCCGCGGTGGGGGTAGCGGTTTCCGCGACGGCGGCGGCCTCGCGGCGCGCGTCCTTTTCCGTGGGTGGCCGTGTCCGCGCGGGTCGTCGTCCTCCTTGAGGACCAGGCCCGGTCCGGGAGGGGTTTCGTGGTTCGTATCCGAGTCCTGGTCGTCGACGACCACCGCATCTTCGCCGAGTCGCTCGCGGCCGCCCTGGCGGCCGAGCCGGACGTCGACGTCTCCGCCGCCGGCAGCGGCCCCGCGGCGCTGCGCTGCCTGGAACGGGCGGCCGGTGAGGGCCGCCGCTTCGACGTGCTGCTGGTCGACTCCGACCTGGGCGGCCAGGTGCCCGGCACCCGCCCGGCCGTGCCCGTGCCGGTGCAGGAGAGCGGTGAGGACGGGCTGGTCGACGGGATATCGCTGGTCGCCGGGGTCCGGGCCGCGCAGCCCGCCGTGCGGATCGTGGTGCTCGCCGAGAAGGACGATCCCCGGCGGGCGGCGCTCGCGCTGCAGGCCGGCGCCTCCGGGTGGGTCGCCAAGGACTGCTCGCTGTCCCGGCTGCTGACGGTGATCCGGGGCGTGCTGCGCGACGAGACCCATCTGCCGCCCGCCCTGCTGACCGGCGTACTCCGGGAGCTGACGGCCGCCCGCCGGCACCGCACCGAGAGCGAGCGGCTGGTGGAGTCCCTCACCCCGCGCGAGCGGGAGGTGCTGCGCTGCATGGTCGCGGGGCTGGGCCGCAAGGCCGTCGCCGAGCGGCTGTTCCTCTCCCCGCACACCGTGCGCACCCACATGCAGAACGTCCTCGGCAAGCTGGGCGTCCACTCCACGCTGGCCGCCGTCGCACTGGCCCGCCGCGCGGGGGTCGGACCGGCCGAGCTAACCGGGGATGTTGTCGAACGGGGCGGTCAACTGGCGTAGCAGACCGGCGAGTTCGGCGCGCTGGGCGCGGGACAGCTCGGCGAGGATCGCCCGCTCCTGCTCCAGCAGGCCGGCCAGCGCCTCGTCCGCGCGGTCCCGGCCGGTGTCGGTCAGCCGGACCAGCACACCCCGCCGGTCGCTCGGGTCGGGCAGCCGCTCCACCAGGCCCTTCTTGGCCAGCCGGTCGATGCGGTTGGTCATCGTGCCCGAGGTGACCAGGGTCTGGGTCAGCAGCTGGCCGGGGGAGAGCTGGTACGGCGTGCCCGCGCGCCGGAGCGCAGTCAGTACATCGAACTCCCACGGCTCCAGCTGGTGCTCGGCGAAGGCGAGCCGGCGCGCGCGATCCAGGTGCCGGGCGAGCCGGCTCACCCGGCTGAGCACTTCCAGCGGCTCCACGTCGAGGTCCGGACGTTCCCGGCGCCACGCTGCGACCAGCCGATCGACCTCGTCCTCCATGGAGATCAGTGTAGTGGTTGTGTCGACATGAAGTCTCTTGATCTCAAGTCTCTTGACATCAAGAGAAATATGGGGGGACAGTGGAGGCATGACGACACCGATCTGGGATCCCGGGCAGTATCTGCGGCACGCCGGTCACCGGGCCCGTCCCTTCGCCGACCTCCTCGCCCGCGTCCCCGCCCTGCCCACGGAACCGCCCGCGGGGCAACCCCGCATCGCCGACCTCGGCTGCGGCCCGGGCAACGTCACCGTGCTGCTCACCGAACGCTGGCCCGCCGCCCACGTCACCGGCTACGACAACTCGCCCGAGATGCTGGACGCGGCCCACACGGGATACGAGGGCCCCACGGCCGGGGGCGGACGGCTGGACTTCGCCCACGCCGACGCGCGCACCTGGGCGCCCGGGGAGCCGTACGACCTGATCGTCTCCAACGCGACCCTGCAGTGGGTGCCGGGGCACACCGGCCGGTTCGCCGACTGGATCGCCGGCCTGCGTCCCGGCGGCGTCCTCGCCTTCCAGGTGCCCGACAACATCGACGCCCCGCTGCACGCCCTGATGCGCGAACTCGCCGCCACCCCCCGCTGGAAGTCCCGCCTCGCCGAGGTCCTGCGCCGCACCGACTCCGTGCACACCCCCGGCGCCTACCTGGACCGCCTCGCCCGCCTCGGCTGCGCGACCGACGTGTGGCAGACGACGTACCACCACGTCCTGAAGGGCGAGGACCCCGTCCTGGACTGGGTCAAGGGCACCGGCCTGCGGCCCGCGCTGACCGCGCTCGCCG
Source organism: Streptomyces incarnatus (assembly GCF_001027185.1). Lineage (NCBI taxonomy): Bacteria > Bacillati > Actinomycetota > Actinomycetes > Kitasatosporales > Streptomycetaceae > Streptomyces > Streptomyces incarnatus. Next base: position 4,986,935 of record NZ_CP011497.1, read on the forward strand.
ACGACCCCGAAGCGCGCGACGCGTTCCTGGCCGAGTACCGGGACCTGCTGCGGCAGGCCTACCCCAGCGCGCCGTACGGCACGGTCCTGCCCTTCCGCCGGCTGTTCGCCGTCGCCGTGAAGGAGGCCTGAGCATGCTCGCCGCGGTCGATCACGTGCAGCTGGCGGCCCCGCCCGGGTCGGAGGACGCGCTGCGGGCGTACTACGCCGACGTGCTGGGAATGACGGAGATCCCCAAGCCACCCGTGCTGGCGGCGAGGGGCGGCTGCTGGTTCCAGGCCGGTGCCGTGCAACTCCACCTGGGCATCGAGACCGACTTCCGCCCGGCGAAGAAGGCCCACCCCGGCCTGAGGGTCACCGAGATCGAGGCGTACGCCGCCCGGCTGACCGCGCTCGGCGCGCAGGTGACCTGGGACGACAACCTCCCCGGCCACCTGCGCTTCTACTCGGAGGATCCGGTGGGCAACCGGCTGGAGTTCCTCCAGCCCCGCTGACCGTACGCAGTCCCGCACCCGTCGGCGGGCTACGCCTTCCGGTGCCCGATCAACCGCGGCTTCTGCTCCAGGCCGTCCAGGCCGTGCCAGGCCAGGTTCACCAAATGCGCGGCGACCTCCGCCTTCTTCGGGCGGCGCACGTCCAGCCACCACTGGCCCGTCAGCGCGACCATGCCGACCAGGGCCTGCGCGTACAGCGGGGCCAGCTTCGGGTCGAAGCCGCGGGACTTGAACTCGCGGCCCAGGATGTCCTCCACCTGGGTGGCGATGTCGGAGATCAGCGAGGCGAAGGAACCCGTCGACTGGGGGATGGGCGAGTCACGGACCAGGATGCGGAAGCCGTCCGTGTACTCCTCGATGTAGTCCAGCAGGGCGAACGCCGCCTGCTCGCACAGCTCACGCGGGTGACCGGCCGTCAGGGAGCTGGTCACCATGTCCAGCAGGCGGCGCATCTCGCGGTCGACGACCACCGCGTACAGGCCCTCCTTGCCGCCGAAGTGCTCGTACACCACCGGCTTGGACACCCCGGCCTTCGCCGCGATCTCCTCCACCGAGGTGCCCTCGAAACCTTTCGCCGCGAAGAGGGTGCGACCGATCTCCAGCAACTGCTGGCGGCGCTCGGCACCGGTCATACGGGTCCGGCGGGTCCGCCGCTGCTTGTCGTTGCTGGAGGTGCTGCTGGAGTCGGTCGCCACGGCGTCAATCATGCCGCCTTCGCGGTCTCCTCCCGGCGCCGGGAGCCGTCATCGGCGGTGTTCCGGCGCGAATCGATACGCGAGCGTGACGGCCAGCGCACGTCGTACGCCCAGCCGAGCAGTTCGAAGATCCGGATGAACCGCGCGGAGGAGTCGATCTGGCCGCGCATCACCCCGTGCCGCGCCGAGGTCGGGTCGGCGTGGTGCAGGTTGTGCCAGGACTCACCGCACGACAGCACCGCCAGCCACCACACGTTGCCCGAACGGTCCCGCGACCTGAACGGCCGCTTGCCCACCGCGTGGCAGATCGAGTTGATCGACCAGGTGACATGGTGCAGCAGGGCCACCCGGACGAGTGAACCCCAGAAGAACGCGGTGCACGCGCCCCACCAGGACATCGTCACCACCCCGCCGATCAGCGGCGGCAGCAGCAGGGACACGGCCGTCCACAGCACGAACTGGCGGGAGATCGCCCGGATCGCCGGGTCCTTGATCAGATCCGGCGCGTACTTGTCCTGCGGGGTCTGCTCCTCGTCGAACATCCAGCCGATGTGCGCCCACCACAGGCCCTTCATCAGCGCCGGAACCGTCTCCCCGAACCGCCACGGCGAATGCGGGTCGCCCTCCGCGTCGGAGAACTTGTGGTGCCTGCGGTGATCGGCCACCCAGCGCACCAGGGGCCCCTCGACCGCCAGCGAGCCCATGACCGCCAGCGCGATCCGCAGCGGCCGCCTGGCCTTGAACGAGCCGTGGGTGAAGTACCGGTGGAAACCGATCGTGATGCCGTGGCACCCCAGGAAGTAGAAGAACACCAGCAGGCCCAGATCGAGCCAGCTCACCCCCCAGCCCCAGGCCAGCGGCACCGCCGCCACGAGCGCCAGGAACGGCACGGTGATGAACGCAAGCAGCGTGATCTGCTCGATCGAGCGCTTCTGCTCGCCGCCCAGCGTGGCGGAGGGGGTGGAAGTGTCGTTGGCCTGACGGGCTTCTTCGATCACATCGGAACTTGAGGTCATGCGCGTCCCCTGTGGGGTCGAGGGTCGAGGCAGGTGCCGGGCCGCCGGGACCGCACGGGACTGGACGGGACTTCCCTACGGTTCCGTAACCTACGGCGTCGTAAGTATGGCAGCGTGTCGAGCGGCGGCAAGAGCCCCAGAGCCTGCGCGTCCTCATCGACACCTATCCTTGAACTCGGTCGGACAGCGCGGTCCGCTGAAGTTTCCTTCCCGGACGCTCCGGCCCGTATGCGGTACCCGCCGCCGCGGCAGCCGGCCGGGTTCCCGCCAGACGAGCTTCAACACTGCAAGGAGCCGCACCTGTGAGCAGTGCCGACGACCAGACCACCACGACCAGCAGCGAGCTGCGCGCCGACATCCGCCGGCTGGGTGATCTCCTGGGCGAGACCCTCGTACGGCAGGAAGGGCCCGAGCTCCTCGACCTGGTCGAGAAGGTCCGCCGCCTCACCCGCGAGGACGGCGAGGCCGCCGCCGAGCTGCTGCGCGGCACCGAACTGGAGACCGCCGCCAAGCTGGTGCGCGCCTTCTCCACCTACTTCCACCTCGCCAACGTCACCGAGCAGGTCCACCGCGGCCGCGAGCTGCGCGCCCGGCGCGCCGCCGAGGGCGGCCTGCTCGCCCGCACGGCCGACCGCCTGAAGGACGCCGACCCCGAGCACCTGAAGCAGACCGTCCAGAACCTCAACGTCCGCCCGGTGTTCACCGCACACCCCACCGAGGCCGCCCGCCGCTCGGTCCTCAACAAGCTCCGGCGCATCGCCGCGCTCCTGGAGACCCCCGTCCAGGGCTCCGACCGCCGCCGCCACGACGTCCGCCTCGCCGAGAACATCGACCTGGTGTGGCAGACCGACGAGCTGCGCGTCGTACGCCCCGAGCCCGCCGACGAGGCCCGCAACGCCATCTACTACCTCGACGAGCTGCACGCGAACGCCGTCGGCGACGTCCTGGAGGACCTGACGGCCGAACTGGAACGGGTCGGCGTCAGGCTCCCCGACGACACCCGCCCGCTCACCTTCGGCACCTGGATCGGCGGCGACCGCGACGGCAACCCCAACGTCACCCCCCAGGTCACCTGGGACGTCCTCATCCTCCAGCACGAACACGGCATCAACGACGCCCTGGAGATGATCGACGAACTGCGCGGCCTGCTCTCCAACTCCATCCGCTACACCGGAGCCACCGAGGAACTGCTTCAGTCCCTCAAGCGCGACCTCGAGGTGCTCCCCGAGATCAGCCCCCGCTACAAGCGCCTCAACGCCGAGGAGCCCTACCGGCTCAAGGCCACCTGCATCCGGCAGAAGCTGGAGAACACCAAGCAGCGCCTCGCCAAGGGCACCCCGCACGAGGACGGCCGCGACTACCTCGGCACTGGCGAACTCCTGAAGGACCTGCGGATCATCCAGGCGTCCCTGCGCGAGCACCGCGGCGGCCTCCTCGCCGACGGCCGCCTCGCCCGCACCATCCGCACCCTGGCCGCCTTCGGCCTCCAGCTCGCCACCATGGACGTCCGCGAACACGCCGACGCCCACCACCACGCCCTCGGCCAGCTCTTCGACCGCCTCGGCGAGGAGTCCTGGCGCTACGCCGACATGCCCCGCGAGTACCGCGCCAAGCTCCTCGCCAAGGAGCTCAGGTCCCGCCGTCCCCTCGCGCCGACCCCGGCACCCGTCGACGCGGCCGGACAGAAGACCCTCGGCGTCTTCGAGACCGTCAAGAAGGCCCTGGAGGTCTTCGGTCCCGAGGTCGTCGAGTCCTACATCATCTCCATGTGCCAGGGCGCCGACGACGTCTTCGCCGCCGCCGTCCTCGCCCGCGAGGCAGGCCTCATGGACCTGCACGCCGGCTGGGCCAAGATCGGCATCGTCCCGCTGCTGGAGACCACCGACGAGCTGAAGGCCGCCGACACCATCCTGGAGGACATGCTCTCCGACCCCTCCTACCGGCGCCTGGTCGCGCTGCGCGGCGACGTCCAGGAGGTCATGCTCGGCTACTCCGACTCCTCCAAGTTCGGCGGCATCACCACCAGCCAGTGGGAGATCCACCGCGCCCAGCGCCGCCTGCGCGACGTCGCCCACCGCTACGGCGTCCGCCTGCGCCTCTTCCACGGCCGCGGCGGCACCGTCGGCCGCGGCGGCGGCCCCTCCCACGACGCCATCCTCGCCCAGCCCTGGGGCACCCTGGAGGGCGAGATCAAGGTCACCGAGCAGGGCGAGGTCATCTCCGACAAGTACCTCATCCCCTCCCTCGCCCGGGAGAACCTGGAACTGACCGTCGCCGCCACCCTCCAGGCCTCCGCCCTGCACACCGCCCCCCGCCAGTCCGACGAGGCCCTCGCCCGCTGGGACGCAGCCATGGACGTGGTGTCGGACGCCGCGCACGCCGCCTACCGCGCCCTCGTCGAGGACCCGGACCTGCCGACGTACTTCCTCGCGTCCACGCCGGTGGACCAGCTCGCCGAGCTGCACCTGGGCTCCCGGCCCTCCCGCCGCCCCGGCTCCGGCGTCTCGCTCGACGGCCTGCGCGCCATCCCGTGGGTGTTCGGCTGGACCCAGTCCCGGCAGATCGTGCCCGGCTGGTTCGGCGTCGGATCCGGCCTGAAGGCCCTGCGCGAGGCCGGCCTGGACACCGTCCTCGACGAGATGCACCAGCAGTGGCACTTCTTCCGGAACTTCATCTCCAACGTCGAGATGACCCTCGCCAAGACCGACCTCAGGATCGCCCAGCACTACGTCGACACCCTCGTCCCCGACGACCTCAAGCACGTCTTCGACACCATCAAGGCCGAACACGAGCTGACCGTCCGCGAGGTGCTGCGCGTCACCGGCGAACAGGAACTGCTGGACGCCCAGCCCGTCCTCAAGCAGACCTTCGCCATCCGCGACGCCTACCTGGACCCCATCTCCTACCTCCAGGTCACCCTGCTCAAGCGCCAGCGCGACGCGGCGGCGGCCGGCGTCACCCCCGACCCGCTGCTCTCCCGCGCCCTGCTCCTCACCGTCAACGGCGTGGCAGCGGGCCTGCGCAACACCGGCTGACCGCCACGACACGACAAAAAGGGTGCCCCCGGGGCCGTACGACCCCGGGGGCACCGTCCTGTCCGGCTCCGGTCAGCCGCGCGCCTTCCGGCGCCGCAGCGCCAGGCATGCGCGGACGGCGAGGAGGACGGAACGGGCGCCGACGAGGAGGCCGACCCCGCTGCTTCGCCGAACCCTTCTCCCCAACGAAGTTCCAGAACAGCTTTACGGCCATGACCGTCCGCGTCCAGGGACAGGGCACCCGACTTCACCGGCGCGCCCTTCGTCCCACCGGTCGGCGCCCACACCTCGATGCGCCAGTCGACCTGCCGGCCGCCGTCGAAGTGGAACGCGTCCAGGCAGAACGAGCACACGTGCGGCTGATCGCGCTCGTCCGTCGCGGACTTGTGGATCTTCACATCGCCGTTGTCACCGGGCGGAGCGGCATGCGCCGCCGGGGCAACGAACAGCGCTGCGGACACACCGGCGGTCACCGCGCCGGCACGGATGACACAACACCTGCCCCCACCACCGGCGCACGGACTCACGAACCGGCGGACACCGCCAGAAACGCCCCCGTCAGCAACGTCAGCCCACACCCCGCCAGCACCCACGCCACCCGCGTCAGCCGCATCCCCCCGGCCACCACCACCGACGCGAGAAGCAACGCCCCGCCCAACGGCACCCACGCGTACAGGATCCCCGCCGGACCCGACCGCACCGCGTCCGCCGTCCCCGGCTTCAGCACCACGTCGTACGTCCGCCCCGCACGCACCGCCACCGGCTGCGCGATCTCCACCCGCGCACGGGCCCGCGCCCCCGCCGACGTCGGCGAGAACGGACCACTGCACACATCACGCGCACAGGCCGTCACCCGCACCGTGCCCTGCTCCCGCCCCTTGGACAGCATCACCTGCTGCGCGGTCCCCCACGAACCCCACACCCCGGCGAACACGATCAACGCGGCGACCGCACCCATCGCCGAGACCCGCCCCCACCGCAACGCGGTCACAGAGGCCTGGCGAGCGGTGCTGGCTGTGGCAGGCATGGCCGGGATCATTGGCCATACCCGCAACCGCGGTCAACCTCGCTGTCCGCCGTACCAGCACATGTCACGAGTTGTACTCAGGAGTTGTACGCGCTCTGCGCCCGCTCAAGACCCTCGATCACCAGACACTCCACCGCGTCCGCCGCACGGTCCACGAAATAGTCCAGCTCCTTGCGCTCCGCCGACGAGAAGTCCTTCAGCACGAAGTCCGCCACCTGCATACGACCCGGAGGCCGCCCGATCCCGAACCGCACCCGGTGATAGTCCGCACCCATCGCCTTCGTCATCGACTTCAGACCGTTGTGCCCGTTGTCCCCACCACCCAGCTTCAGCCGCAGCACGCCGTAGTCGATGTCCAGCTCGTCATGCACCGCCACGACATGCGCCACCGGCACCTTGTAGAAGTCCTTCAGCGCGTTCACCGGACCACCCGACAGATTCATGTACGACATCGGCTTCGCCAGAACCACCCGCCGGCTGCCCGGCCCCGCCGGACCGATCCGCCCCTCCAGCACCTGCGCCTGCGCCTTGCCCGCCCGCTTGAACCTCCCCCCGATCCGCTCCGCGAGCAACTCCACCACCATGAAACCGACGTTGTGCCGGTTCATGGCGTACTCCGGCCCGGGATTCCCGAGCCCGACGATCAGCCAGGGATCAGTACTGGCGGGGGTGGTCACGTCCATGTCTCCTTGATACGCGCCAGCCGCCGCTCCCCGCGAGGGAAACGGCGGCTGGACCGGATGATGACGACGGCGAGGATCAGGCCTCGGCGGCCTCTTCGCCCTCGACGGCCCCCTCACCCTCGGTCTCCTCGGCCTGCGCGGCCAGGACCTGCAGGACGACAGCGTCCTCCTCGACGGCCAGCGTGGTGCCGCTCGGAAGGGTGATGTCCTTGGCGAGGACCGAGGCACCGGCCTCCAGACCCTCCACGGAGACGGTCACGGCCTCGGGGATGTGCGTGGCCTCGGCCTCGACCGGCAGCGCGTTCAGGACGTGCTCCAGCAGGTTGCCACCCGGGGCCAGCTCGCCCTCGGTGTGCACCGGAACCTCGACCGTGACCTTCTCGCCACGCTTGACCAGCAGCAGGTCCACGTGCTCCAGGAAGCCCTTCAGCGGGTCACGCTGCACGGCCTTCGGAATCGCCAGCTCGGTGGTCTTGCCGTCGATGTCCAGCGAGATCAGGACGTTCGGCGTACGCAGCGCCAGCAGCAGGTCGTGACCCGGCAGGGTCAGGTGCACCGGCTCGGTGCCGTGGCCGTAGAGAACAACCGGAACCTTGCTGTCACGGCGGATGCGACGAGCCGCACCCTTGCCGAACTCGGTACGGGTCTCGGCGGCGAGCTTCACCTCGGACATAATGATCACTCCTCGTAGGAACTCGGAACGGACGTGGTCACCCGGCCACGAACGGCCTGCTACGAAGAGCGCGTCGATAACGGACCGCCGTACTGCACGAGTACGGCCTCCCTCGCCGAGCAACTGCAGCAGTCTACTCGGCAAGGGAGGCCGCACCCAAAAGGATCTTCAGCCGTCATGGACACAGACGGCGCAGAAACCTCACTGCTCGTCGAACAGGCTCGTCACCGAACCATCCTCGAACACCTCACGCACCGCACTCGCAATCGTCGGAGCGATCGACAACACCCGGATCTTGTCCAGATCCCGGCCCAGCTCCGCCGGAGTCGGCAACGTGTTCGTGAACACGAACTCACTCACCCGTGAGTTCTTCAACCGGTCCGCGGCAGGACCCGACAGCACACCGTGCGTAGCCGTCACGATCACATCCTCGGCACCATGCGCGAACAGCGCATCAGCAGCCGCACAGATCGTCCCACCCGTGTCGATCATGTCATCGACCAGCACACACACCCGGCCCTTGACCTCACCCACGACCTCGTGGACGGTCACCTGGTTCGCCACATCCTTGTCCCGCCGCTTGTGCACGATCGCAAGCGGCGCACCCAACCGGTCACACCACCGGTCCGCCACCCGCACCCGACCCGCGTCCGGCGACACCACCGTCAGCTTGTCCCGGTCCACCTTCTCGCCCACATAGTCCGCCAGCAGCGGCAACGCGAACAGATGATCCACCGGCCCGTCGAAGAACCCCTGGATCTGATCCGTGTGCAGATCCACCGTCAGGATCCGGTCCGCACCCGCCGTCTTCATCAGATCAGCGATCAGACGCGCCGAAATAGGTTCACGACCCCGGTGCTTCTTGTCCTGCCGCGCGTAACCGTAGAACGGCACGATCACCGTGATCGAACGAGCCGACGCACGCTTCAGCGCATCGATCATGATCAACTGCTCCATGATCCACTGATTGATCGGAGCCGTGTGGCTCTGGATCACAAAGCAGTCCGCACCACGCGCCGACTCCTGATAACGGACGTAGATCTCACCGTTCGCGAAGTCGAAGGCCTTCGTCGGGACAACCCCGACACCCAACTGCTGGGCGACCTCCTCGGCAAGCTCGGGGTGGGCGCGGCCGGAGAAGAACATCAACTTCTTCTCGCCGGTCGTCTTGATCCCGGTCACAGCACAGTCTCCTCAGAGGTTGTCTCAGACCAGCCGGCAGCTCGGGCGACCTCCCGTCTGGGCATGAGAGGCCGAACCAGCTGGTAGGGGTGCGGGTGCACGTGTGCGGATGTGCACTTATCACGGTACGCCGTGTTTGGCGCACACGAATCCGGTCAGCCCTCGCTCTCACCCCTCCGGGACGCCGCCTCGGCCGCCTTCGCCGCCGCGCTCCCCGGACGCTTCCGAGCCACCCAACCCTCGATATTCCGCTGCTGACCACGGGCCACAGCCAGCGAACCAGGCGGCACATCCTTCGTGATCACAGACCCGGCAGCGGTGTAAGCACCGTCCCCGACCGTGACAGGAGCCACAAACATGTTGTCCGAACCCGTCTTGCAGTGCGACCCGACAGTCGTGTGGTGCTTGTGCTCCCCGTCATAGTTCACGAACACACTCGCCGCCCCGATGTTCGTGTACTCACCGATCGTCGCATCACCGACGTAGGAGAGATGCGGCACCTTCGTACCCTCGCCGATGCTGGCGTTCTTCGTCTCGACGTACGTCCCGATCTTGCCCTTGAGACCCAGACGCGTCCCCGGACGCAGATACGCGTACGGCCCGACACTCGCCTGCGGACCCACCACAGCCCCGTCCGACACGGTGTTGTCCACCCGCGCCCCAGCACCCACCCGCGTGTCCTTCAGCCGGCTGTTCGGCCCGACCTCCGCACCCTCACCGAGATGCGTGGAGCCCGTCAGCAGCGTGTTGGGGTGAACGAGCGCATCCCGCTCGAAGGTCACCGTCACATCGACCCAGGTCGACGCCGGATCGACGATCGTCACCCCGTCCAGCATCGCAGCGGTCAGCAACCGGTCGTTCAGGATCCGGCGCGCCTCCGACAACTGCACCCGGTTGTTGATCCCGGCGATCTCCCGGTGATCACCGGCCACGGAAGCCCCGACCCGGTGACCGGCCTCGCGGAGAATGCCCAGGACATCGGTGAGGTACTCCTCACCCTGACTGTTGTCCGTCCGCACCTTCTTCAGCGCGTCCGCCAGCAACTGCCCGTCGAACGCGAACACCCCGCTGTTGATCTCCCGGATCGCCCGCTGGGCATCGGTGGCGTCCTTGTGCTCCACGATCGCGGTCACGGCACCCGTCGCCTCGTCCCGCACGATCCGGCCGTACCCGGTGGCATCCGGCACCTCGGCGGTCAGCACGGTCACGGCGTTGCCGTCGCCGGCGTGGGTCCCGGCGAGCTGCTTCAGCGTCTCGGCGGTGAGCAGCGGCGTGTCCCCGCAGACCACCACGACGGTCCCGTCGACGGCCCCGCCCAGCTCCTCCAGGCCCATCCGCACGGCGTGCCCGGTCCCGTTCTGCTCCGCCTGTACGGCGGTCCTGGTGGCCGGGTCGATCTCGGCGAGGTGAGCGGTGACCTGCTCACGGGCGTGGCCCACGACGACGACCAGATTCTCCGGGTCCAACGCACGGGCGGCGGCCAGCACATGGCCCACCAGGGAACGGCCACAGATCTCGTGCAGGACCTTCGGTGTGGCCGACTTCATACGGGTGCCCTCACCCGCTGCGAGAACGACGACGGCTGCCGGGCGGATGGCGCTCACGGGGTTGCCCTTCGGCTGTGGGTGAGTGGGGATGACAGCCGCAGGATACCGGGGTGTTACTTGGGGGAGGTGAGAGCGGGTCCTGACGGGGGTGGTACCAGTCAGGACCCGAACTGAGCAGATGCTCCCGGGGGAGGACTCGAACCCCCATGATCAGAACCAAAATCTGACGTCTTGCCCTTAGACGACCCGGGATTACCGCTATGTCCGATTTCCTAGATCGGAGCCGGACGCAGCCCCTACTATGCCGTACCAGGCGCCCTCGATGCGACGGTACAGATCCGCACCTTGGCGGACTTTGATGCCAAGGCAGCCTCGATAGCGGTCGCCCGTGTTCTTTCGCACGGTCGTGGGGTTGTGCTTCTTGAGCGTGGTCTTGCCCAGGAGGGCCCTGTCTACGCCAACGAGGGCGGCCCAGTAGCGTTCGGCGGCGTCGACGTCTGCGGATTCGTGAATCATGACTCGGCAGTGCAGGCGATCACGCTCCACTCCGAGCAGGTCCAGCCAGGCGAGGAAGACAGTGATCATGGTCGGGTCGCTGTTGACGAACTCAACACTCTCCCGACGAGCGTGCGGCTTGTCCTTCGTCCCCTCGGCCCAGTACAAGGCGACGCCAAGGATGAATAGCTCACGGTCGGACAGTTCGCCGATGGTTGCCGCTGCCGCTTGTTTCGTGGCCGCTCGCTCGCGGTCCTGCTCGGCGCGCAGTCTCGCGAGTCCCGCGTTCATGCGTGCCCGTTGCTCTTCCGGTGTGCGCTTGGGTTCCGGATGCGGCAGATCCCGTACCCACAAGGAGACCGAGCTCTTCGAGCACCCCAGTTCTGCTTGGATCTCGTTGTACGTCCAACCCTGCCGCCGCAGCTCACGCGCCCTCTCTCGCAGCGCATCCTTCGCCCTCGGGCGCTTCGTCCACTCCGGCGGTGGCTCCCCCTTCACCAGCTGGTTGAGGATGTCGTTGTTGAAGATCTTCAGCTCGTCCCGGATCTGCCGGAGGCTGTAGCCGGCCCGCCGCAACGCGACCGCCCGTTCCCGCAAGCCCTCGAAGTCGGCGTATTTGCTGTGTGAATGTGCCATGGGCATACCGTCCGGGCGGAACGGGGTGTTCCGGGGTCGAACAGGAAGGGTTCCCAGTTCGAGTGATTTCGGTGGGTTTCGAGGTGGCGCGGTTACGGAGTGTGGTGTGTGGAGGTCGGCGAAAGTCGCCGGAAATGGCGCGGGGGTCGCCCGTAGGCTGGACGTATGACCGTGACGGGGGAAGAGCATGCCGAGGGCCTGACCGGCCCGTGGTGGTGGGCCAGGTGGCGTAGTGCGGTGCTCGACGGGAGTCTCGCGCTGGTGTCGGCCGTGGAGTGCGGCGCGGAGGGGGTTCCGTTCGCGCGGGATGCCGGCATTCCGGTGGCGGTGGGGGTCGTTTTCGGGGTGATCGCCGGGTCCGTCCTGCTCGTGCGGCGGAAGTGGCCGATTGCCGTCGTGCTCGTGGCGATTGCGATCACGCCGGCGCAGATGGGGTTTCTGCTGGGGGTCGTCGGGCTGTACACGCTGGCCGCGTGTGAGGTGCCGCGGCGGGTCATCGGGGCGCTGGCGGGGATGTCGCTGGTGGGCACGGCGGTGGTGACGTTCGTGCGGGTGCGGCAGGACATGGCGCGCGGTGATCTGACGTTGGGTGACTGGTTCGTGCCGTTCGCGGCGGTGACGACGGCGCTGGGGCTGACGGCTCCGCCGGTGCTGCTGGGTCTGTACGTGGGGGCGCGGCGGCGGTTGATGGAGAGCCTGCGGGAGCGGGCGGACAGTCTGGAGCGGGAGCTTCAGTTGCTGGCCGAGCGGGCGGAGGAGCGGGCCGAGTGGGCGCGTAACGAGGAGCGGACCCGGATCGCCCGTGAGATGCATGACGTGGTCGCGCATCGGGTGAGTCTGATGGTGGTGCACGCTGCCGCGCTGCAGGCTGTGGCTCGGAAGGATCCTGAGAAGGCGGTGCGGAATGCCGCGCTGGTGGGGGACATGGGGCGGCAGGCGTTGACCGAGTTGCGGGAGATGCTGGGGGTGCTGCGGGCGGGGGAGGATCCGGTCCGGCGTGGTTCGGGGGTGCCGTTGGCGGCGGTGGGGGAGGCGGCTGCGGCGGCGGCTTCGCGGGTGGCGGAGGTGGACGGTTCGGTGGACGGGCCGTGTCTGTCGGAGCTGGAGGAGCTGGTCGGGCAGTCGGCGGCGGCGGGGATGGTCGTGGATCTGTCGGTGGAGGGGGAGGTGCGGTCGTATGCGGCGGTGGTCGAGCAGACGGCGTACCGGGTGGTGCAGGAGGCGTTGACGAACGTCCACAAGCATGCGGCGGGTGCGAAGACGCATGTGCGGCTCGCGCATCGGGTGTCGGAGATCGCGATGCAGGTGGAGAACGAGCCGCCGCCGGAGCCGGGGTCGGCGTCGTCGGCGGGGTTGCCGTCGGGGGGGAACGGTCTGGTGGGGATGCGGGAGCGGGTCGCGGCGCTGGGTGGTGTGTTCGTGTCGGGGCCGACGGATGCGGGGGGTTTCCGGGTGTCGGCGGTGATTCCGGCGGCGTGAGCAGACCTCGGTTCGCGGGTCAGCCGGCGGTGAGTCGTACCGGCTGGATGCCTGTGACGAGGGTGGCGAGGGCGTGGTCGATGTCGGGGCCGACGTACCAGTCGCCGGTGTGGTCGAGGGTGTAGACGCGGCCTTCGGTGTCGATGGCGAGGACGGCGGTGGTGTCGGTCTCTTCGCCGAGGGGGCAGAGTTCGGTGGCGAGGGCGCGGCCGAGGTCGCCGAGGGTGCGGGCGTGGTGGAGGCCGTGGAGGGGGTCGAGGTGGAGGGTGGCGGGGGCGATCTGGCGGCCGGGGCCGCTGGGGGTGATGGTGAGGCCGCCGAATTCGGCCCAGGCTTCGACGGCGGCGGGGAAGACGGTGTGCCGGTGGCCGGCGGGTGAGGTGTGTTCGCGGAGGGTGTCGGCCCAGATTTCCGCCTGTTTTATGTCCCAGCGTCCGGGTTGCCAGCCGGCGGCGCGCAGGGCGGCGTCGACGAGTACGGGGAAGCGGGAGGGGGGTCCGCCCGGTCGGGCGGAGCCGGGGCTGGGGGTGGAGGTGCGGTCGGCGTGCATCGGCCCTTCGTTCGTCGAGCTTGCTGGGTGTCACTGGTGTTGACGGGGGCTGTCAGCCGTCGGTTGCCGTGGGGTCGACGATGCGGACGCCGAAGTGGGCGCTGAGGGCGGTGCAGGCGCGGCAGGGGGTGGCGAAGCTGCCGTGGAGGGGGTCGCCGTCCTCGCGTATGCGGCGGGTGGTGAGTTTGGCGTGTTTGAGGGCTTTGCGGGCTTCGCTGTTGGTCATGGGTTTGCGGGCGGCGCGTTTGCTGCGGGCTGCGTCGGCGGTGGTGAGGTGCCGGGAGATGAGGATGGTCTCGGCGCAGCGGCCGGTGAAGCGGTCGCGTTCGCCGCTGGTGAGGGTGTCGAGGAAGTCCTGGACGAGGGGGTGCAGGGGCGGGGGCTGGTCGCTGCGGGCGGCGGTGCCGGTGAGGGTGGCGCCGCGGACGGAGAGGGCGGCGGCGATGGTGGGCAGGATGCCGTCGCGGCGGTGGCGGAGGGTGGGGGCGGGTGTGTCGGTGCCGCTCCAGCCGATGCGTGGGTCGCCGGCCCGCACGTCGGTACCTCCGGTTCGCAAGGTATTCATGTTCGTTTTCCCCTCCCCGGGCGTTCCCCGGTGTCCCCCGAAGGACACAGGGTGCCAAATGCCGTGGCGGGTGCGGAAGCTGGGGCGGTGCGACACGCCCTGTTCGGGGCTGGTCGTCACGGTGGGGTGACGGCTGGTCACGGAGGTGGCGGGTGGTTGTCTCCGGGAGGTGGTGGGTGGTTGTCTCCGGGAGTGGAGGGGTGGTTTCCGCGAGGTGCGGTGGGCCGGTGACCGGGGTTCGGGTACCGCATAGGCTGTCGGCATCCGCGATCGACACCGCCATTCGAGGCCAGAGAGAACGCCGCAGGGGGCTACCGCCATGACGACAGGTCGGCTCGGGCAGCAAGCCGCGCCGCCGAACGCGGCCTATGCCGGGCAGGTCGTGCACTTCCCGGATCCGGTCCGGGCGGCGCGTCACCCGAGAGGGGTACGGGTCGATGAGGGTGGTTACCCGGATTTCTCGCCGTACGCGCGCGTGGCGGTGGAGATCGCCGAGCCGCCGGAGGGCTTCGGTGTCGACGAGTTGCGGCTGACGGATTATGTGTCGGCGAACGCGGCGTTGGCGGCGGCGGGGCACGAGTTGTGGGACACGGTGCCGGATGTGGCGACGCCGCACGGCTGGACGTGGCACCACGTGGCGGGGACGCGGCGGCTGGAGTTGGTTCCGGTCGAGGTGAAGGCGTTGCTGCGGCATCACGGTGGGGTGGCGACGGCGGCGGTGGACCACGGCAAGCGGGGGACGCGGCCGTTGCAGGAGACGCGGCCGGCGCATTTCGGTCTGCCGAAGTCGGGTGTGGCGGTGTCGGAGGGGCAGGTGCAGGGGGTCGAGGAGGATCTCGGCTACCGGCTGCCGGGCGCGTATCGCTCGTTCCTGAAGGCGGCGGGTGGGTGTGCGCCGGTGGGCACGGCGCTGGACGCCGAGCTGGGGCTGCTGCTGGACCAGCCGTTCTTCACGGTGCGGGACGAGGCCGCGGTCAATGACCTGGTGTACGTGAACAAGTGTCTGCGCGACCATCTGACGAAGGATTACCTCGGGGTGGCGTTCGTGCAGGGCGGGTTGCTCGCGGTGAAGGTGAAGGGCGAGCGGCCTGGTTCGGTGTGGTTCTGCGCGTACGACGATGTGCGTGATGTGGATCCGTCGTGGTCGCCGGCGGAGCGGGTGGAGCGTCTGCTGCTGCCGTGCGGCGACGACTTCGACGTCTTCCTGTCGCGGCTGGCGGGCAGTCCGCCGGAGTTGGAGACGGTGGCGAATCTGATGGTCGACGGCGGTTTCGCCCGTGTCGTTCCGGTGTCTTCCGGCCCGGTGGGGGAGTGAGCTTCAGGCGATGGTGACCTACGCGCAGGCGCAGGAGCGCGCCGAGGAGTGGATCAACGGTGACGTGCCCGCGTACCAGCACCGTGAGGTGCGGGTGCGGGAGTTCGAGCTGGGTTTCGTGGTGTGGGGGGAGGACCGGGCGGAGGGTCCGCGTTCGGACGCGGGTGCGCAGCGGCTCGTGATCGCCCGGGACAGCGGGGAGGCGACGCTGTGGCCGGGGTTGCCGGTGGGTGAGGTGATCCGCCGGTACGAGGAGGAGTACGGCCGTGCGGAGGAGCCGCAGGACGCGGTTCCGGCGCCGGCTGCGGCGCGGGTGGATCTGAATCAGACGTCGTTCCTGCTGACTCCTCCGGAGTGGTTGCAGGAGGCGGCGGACAAGCTGGGCATCGGGGACCGGCGGCCGGGGGGCGAGGACGGTTCGGGGGCCAGTGCCGGTGCCGGGGCTTCTGGTGGCGTGGGTGCCGGTTCGGGGTCGTCCGGTGCCGTTGCCGCGGGCGTCGGTGGGTCCGGTGCCGGTGCGTCGGGTGCCGGTGCCGGTTCGGGTGCCGGTGGTGGGGCTTCGTCCGGTGCGGCGGGGCCGGCGGAGACGCAGGCCGGGGTGCCGGCGGGGGCGTCCGGTGTGGCCGGGGGCGCTGGTGCTTCTGGTGGCGCGCAGGGCGGGGTACAGGCGCCGGGCGCGTCCGGTGTGCCCGGGGCGCCTGCTCCTGTGGGACCGCCTTCCGTGGAGGTGCCGGTGGGGGCCACGCCCTGGGCCGGTACGGACACGAACGCGGACTCCGGTGAGGACGACCGTTCGGTGCCGTTGCCCGCGACGGTGTTCGCGCCGCCGTTGAGCGATTCCGACGACGCGGCTCCGCGGCCGCCGGTGAGCGCGCCGGATGCGAAGACGGCGTTGATGTCGGGGGGCAGTCAGCTGCCGCCGACGGCGGTCGCGCCGGCGCTCGATCCTTCGGACACGCCGGGCGCGCAGGGCTTCCCGCCGGGCGCGCCGGGTGTCCAGCCCGGCCCTGGCGGTACGCCGGGGGCTCCTGGCGCTGGGTATGCGCCGGGCGCGCCCGCTGTCCCCGGGGCGCCCGCCGCCCCTGCCGCGCCGGGTGCTCCGCAGGGCAGTACGCCTCCGCCGCCGCCGGGTACGCC
>NZ_CP011497.1:5004343-5144308 GCF_001027185.1 Streptomyces incarnatus
CGCCCCCGCCGCCGCCCGCTCCGGGCGCGCTCGGTGCGCCGGGCGCCCCTGGCATGCCGCCGGGAGCTCCGGGGGCCCCGCAACCGGTGCCGCCGGGCGCGCCCGGGCAGCCGCCGGCGTACGGGTATCCGCAGCAGGGGCAGCCGACGGTGGGTCCGGGCTATCAGGCCGTGCTGCGCTATCGCGCTCAGGACGGCTCGGAGCAGCAGCTGATCCGGCGTTCGGCGCCGGGTACGCCGCATCCGGAGTGGCAGATCTTCCACGAGCTGCGGGCGATGAACGTGCCGCCGGACCAGGTGCTGGAGCTGCACACGGAGCTGGAGTCGTGTGCGCTGCCGGGTGCCTACTGCGCGCGGATGATCCGGGAGCAGTGGCCGCAGGCGCGGATCACGAGCATCGCGCCGTACGGCACGGATCACGCGAGCCGGCAGCAGGGCATGCAGCAACTGCTGGCGCACCAGGGCGAGTTGCACCAGGTGGCGGACGGGCCGGCGCGGCCCGCGCCGGTGCGGGCGCCGTTGCCGCCGGTGCAGGCCGCGCCGCCCGTCCCGCCGGAGGGCATCGCACAGGAGCTGGCGGCGGCGTTCGGGCCGGGGATCTTCCGGTTCGAGCAGCAGGCGGTGTCGCGGCAGGGTGTGCCGCCGATCGTGGCGCACACGCTGGTCGTGGCCGGACTGCCGGTGGACATGGGCCCGTTCTTCTGGGCGCAGGCCCAGCCGGGCCGGCCCGTGCCGACGCTGGCGGAACTGGCGGCCGAGCGCGGGGTGCAGCCGGCCTCGGACGCGGGCTCGTACCTCGTCATGGGCACCGACTTCGGCAAGGCGCTCTGTGTGCAGTACGGCACGGCGAACATCGTGGCGGTGCCGGTGGAGGCGGGGCCGGGCGGGGCCGCCGTGCCGCCGCAGTTCGTGAACACCGGGCTGCCGGAGTTCGCGCGCTGCCTGGCGCTGCTGGGCCGGATGTGGCGCCTGCGGTACGGGCTGAACCAGGAGCAGGCGGGCCGCTGGACGGTGGACTTCCAGGCGCAGCTGGCCGCGCTGGACCCGGCGGCGCTCGGTTCGCCGGAGAGCTGGTGGTCGGTGCTGCTGGAGCAGATGTGGGACGGCCTGCTGTAGGCGGCGCCGGCCGGAGGTGAGCGCATCATGCCCTGCACGCGCGCGTGGCGGGCATGATGCGCCGGTGGGCCGAGCCGTACGGCGGCGAGCTGGTCGTGTACGGCTACCGGACCGGGAACCGCGCACACCGCCTCCTGCCGTGCGGGCTGGAGTGTCGGTCGGCCGAACGGGTGGGCCGCCGCGGTTCTCGCGCGGCAGGGGGAGGGCGGTGCGATGACGGCCCGTTTCCTCGCCCTGTACGGGACCCCTGCCGACCCGGAGGCGTCGGCCCGTCACGACCGCGAGGCGCACTTCCCGTTCGGCCGGCGGCTGCCCGGTTCGGGCCTCCGAACGGTCGGCAGGAACCCGGCGCCGGTGCGCGGGGGTGCGCCGTACTGCCTGGTCGTGACGCCGGAGGGGGACCCGCCGGAGGAGCTGCGCGCGGCGTTCGACCCGCCGGAGGGGCGCGCGACGGCGGCGGACGCGGCGCGTCCGGCGGAGCTCGCGCCCGTTCGCAGCATGATCATCACCATGGAGGAGGACGTGGGGTAGCCGGCCCTGTCCGCCGCACCGATCACTGACTGCGCGGTTCGGGGCGTGACCTGAGCACGGAGTGTCGCGTTATGTACACTTATGCCCGATCCATCAAGATGTGCGCGAAATCGTCGTGTCGTGCATGTCCGGTGGAGAGGGGTTCCAGGGTGAGCAGCGCATCGATGTCGCCGCACGGCTTCGTGACCGGCCGGGGGCGCGGCTACCGCCCCGCTCAGGTCGACGCCTTCCTGGAGCGGTTGTCGTACGACCGCGACGCCGCGTGGGAACGGGCCGCGCGGCTGACCGTGCTCGCCAAGGAGATGGAGGCGGAGGCCCCGCGGATGCGCGAGGTCGTCGCCCAGCTCGCACCGCAGACCTACGAGTCGCTCGGGGAGGGCGCACGGCGGCTGTACCAGGTCGTGCTGGAGGAGGCCGCGGACCTCCGCGAGCGCACCCGGCGTGCCGCGCACGAGTGCGTCGCACAGGCCGAAGCACGCGCCGAGAGCGTACGCCGGGGGGCGCGGGAAGCGGCGGACGCGCTCTGCGCGGAGGCCGACGACCACGCCCGCCGGGTACTGGACGCCGCGCGCGCCGAGGCCGACGGCATCCGTGTCGGCGTCCGGCGCGAGGTGAGGCAGGAGCGCTCGGAGGCGCTCACCGCGCTGCGCGAGGCACGGCAGCGCACCACCGGCATGCTCGACCAGCAGGCCCGGCGGCACGCCGAGCGGTGGGCCGGGGCCGAGCGCGAGGAGGCGGAGCGGATCGCCGCACTGGACGCCCGGCACGCCGAGCAGGTGAGCCGGGCCGAGGCCGCGCTGTCCGACGCCGAGCGGGCCCTGGCGGAGGCCGAGGAGTACGCGCGCCGCAGCCAGGAAGAGGCACGCGCGCGTGCCGCCGAGATCATCGCCGACGCGCGCGTGCGGGAGGAACGCATCGCCCGGGAGACCGAAGAGGTGCTGCGCGAGCACGGCGAGACCTGGGACGACGTGCAGACGCACATGGACGACATGCGCAGCAGCCTGATCTCGCTGACCGGCGGAGCGGTCCTGGACTGACCCCCGGGCCACCGGCTCCCGCCCGCGCTCAACTCCCCTTCCGCACCGCCCCCGCCAGGATCCGCCCCTCCACCGCCTCGTACTGGTGCCGCTGCTGCTCCGCCTCGGTGCGGCCGGAGGCGATCGTGCCGAGCCAGCCGAAGAGGAAGCCGGCCGGGATGGAGACGATGCCGGTCGTGGTGAACGGGAACCAGTTGAAGTCGGCGTGCGGGAAGGCCGAGACGGGGGAGCCGGAGACCAGGTTGGTGCCCGGCATGAGCAGCAGCACGGTCAGGGTGCCCCCGATCAGCGTTGCCAGCAGCCCGGTGCGGGTGTAGCGGCGCCAGAACAGCCCGTACACCAGGGCGGGCGCTATGGCCGAGGCGCCCAGGCAGAAGGAGAGCGTCACCAGCGGCTGCAGGCTGTGGTGCTGCACCAGGGTGGAGAGCAGGATCGTCGGCACGCCTATGGCGAGCGCCGAGACGCGGGCGAGCGCCATCTCGCGAGGGGCCGGCATCTCCTGCACGCGGGCCGCGAACACGTCGTGGGCCAGGGAGTTGGCGCAGGCGAGGATCATCCCGGCGACCGAGGCGAGCAGGGTCAGGAAGATCGCCGTCGTCACCATGGTGAACAGGAAGGTCTCCGCCGTGGACACGTCCGCGCCGAACGCCGCCCGCGAGCTCAGCAGGTACGCGGTGTTGCCCTGCGGATCGGCCCCGGCGATCACCGCACGGCCGACCAGCGCCGTCGCGCCGAACCCGACCACCGTGATGACCAGCACGAACAGCGCCACGATCGACACCGCCCAGGACATCGAGCGGCGCACCTGGCGGGCGCTGGAGGCGGTGTACATGCGCATGGTGACGTGCGGCAGGACGCCGCCGCCGAGCACCACGGTCAGCTCCGAGGCGATCATGTCGAGGCGGGACCTGCCCGACGTGCCGAACTCCAGCCCGGAGTGCAGGAAGGCGGGCCCGGCGCCGCTCTGCCGGGAGGCCGCGGTGAACAGCGCGCCCGGGTCCCAGTCGAAGCGGCGCAGGATCAGCACGGCGACCACCGCGCCCGATCCGACCAGCATCACGATCTTCAGGATCTGGATGAGGGCGGTGCCCTTCATGCCGCCGATCGCCGCGTAAGCGATCATCAGGGCGCCCAGCCCGACGACGCACGCGGTCTTCAGGGACTCGTCGGTGAAGCCGAGGATGAACGCCATCAGCTGTCCGGTTCCGGCGAGTTGGACCAGCATCAGCGGCAGCAACGCGGCGATGGTCACCGCGCAGGCCGTGATGCGCACCCGGCGTCCCGGCAGCCGGCGGGCGAGCGCGTCGCCCATGGTGAACCGGCCGGCGTTGCGCAGCGGTTCGGCCAGCAGGAACATCAGCAGCATCAGCGACAGCGCGGTGCTCAGGGCGAGCACGACCCCGTCGTAGCCGCACAGGGCGATCACTCCGCCGGTGCCGAGGACGGTGGCCGCGGAGATGTAGTCCCCGGCGATGGCGAGGCCGTTGCGCAGCGGGGACAGGGAGCCGTAGCCGGTGTAGAACTCGTCGAGGTCGTCGCGGTCGGGGCCGGTCATCACGCACAGCAGCAGGGTCACCGTGGCGACGGTGGAGAAGGCGACCAGGGACATGGACTGGGCCGAGCCGCTGAAACCGGCGAAGCCCCCCACGGCCGGGGTGCCGGCGGCGCCGGTCATCGCAGTGCTCCTCGGCGGGCGTCCAGTTCGGCCTCCTTGCGGATGCGGTCCGCGAGCGGGTCGACGTGCCGGCGCGCGGTGTGCTCGTACAGGGCGATCGCCAGCCAGGTGACCGGGAGTTGGATCAGGGCGAGCAGCAGACCGGCGGGGATGCCGTCGGCGACCGTGCGCGTCATCACGCCGGGCGCGGACGCGGACAGCACGAGGAACAGCGTGAAGTAGCCCAGCGCGGTGAGCGTGGCCGTACGCCGCTGCCAGCGGTAGGCGCTGCGCAGCACCCGCAGGTCGCTGTGGTGGCCGAGGGGTTCGCGGGGCGGCCGGCGGTCCGGGCGGGGCGGCTGCGCGGGAGCGGGCTGCCAGGGGTAGGTGAGGTCGGGCGACGGACGGGGCGGGCCGTACGGCGGCCGAGGCGCGCCGTACGGCGCCCCCGGTGGGCGGTACTGCGGTGGCGGCGGGTCGTACTGCGGCTCCGGTGGGCGGTATTGCGGTTGGGGTGGGTCGTACTGCGGCTCTGGTGGGCGGTATTGCGGTTGGGGTGGGCGGTACGACGGGTGCGGCGGGTCGTAGGACATCCCGGGGCTCCTTGCGCGGCTCGGGTCCGTGGCGGCGGACCGCAGGGAGGTGGGGGGTGTGGAGCCACGCACGCTACTCGTGAGCCTTGGATCGCGCTGCGTTTTCACCGAACTGGCCGGTCGGTATGCGCTTACTGCACCGAGTTCCTGTTCCGCCTGGGCTGTTACCCGCGTTAACCGGGTGCGGCCGGTCCCGCGGGACCGCTCACTCCTCGCGCACCGGGAACCGCCGCGGCGCCACCAGCAGCAGCACCAGGAAGGCCAGCGCCGCCGCGGCCGCCGCGCCGAGGTACACCGCGTGCACCGCGTCGGCGATCGCGTGCCGGGTCGCCTCCGGGGCCGTACCGGCGTCCAACGCGCGCGTGACGGAGTCCAGGTCGCCCGCCCCCCCCAGCCGCGCGGCGAGCACCCCGTTGGCGACGGCGCCGAACAGCGAGGCGCCCACGGTCTGCCCGGTCTGCCGGCAGAACAGCACGGACGCGGTCGTGGTGCCCCGCTCCGACCAGCCCACCGTCGACTGCACCCCGACGATCAGCGGTAGCTGGAACAGCCCGAGCGCCGCGCCGAGCAGGAGCATCAGCAGCGTCGGCTGCCACCACGAGCCGGGGTAGGGCAGGAGGGGGAACGCGCACAGGATCAGCGCGGCCAGGCCGATGCCGAGCAGCGCGGTGTCCCGGAAGCCGATGCGGCGGTACACGTGCTGGCTGAGCGCCGCCGACACCGGCCAGCTGAGCGTCCACACCGACAGCACGAAACCGGCGGCCACGGGCGCGAGTCCGAGCACCGACTGCGCGTACGTCGGCAGGAACACGCTCGGCGCCACCATCAGCAGCCCCAGCGCGCCGAGCGCCAGATTGACGGCCGCGATCGTCCGGCGCCGCCACACCCACCCGGGGATGATCGGCTGCGCCGCCCGCCGCTCCACCACGACCACGACGGCCACCAGCGCAAGTCCCGTGCCGAACAGCGCCAGGGACGGCGCCGACAGCCACGGCCAGGCGACCCCGCCCTGCACCAGCGCGGTCAGCAGCACCCCGCCGCACGCGAACACCGCGAGCGCCCCGGCCCAGTCCACGCGCGCATGGGCCGCGTTCTCCGGCTTCTCCCGCTCCGGCTCGTGCAGATGACGGACGATCAGCCACAGCGCGGCCGCGCCGATCGGCAGGTTGATCAGGAAGATCCAGCGCCAGTCGGCGTACGCGGCGAGCATCCCGCCGAGGCCCGGCCCCGCCACCGCCGACACCGCCCACACGGTGGACAGCTTTGACTGGATCTTCGGCCGCTCCGCCAGCGGGTACAGATCGGCGGCGAGCGTCTGCACGGTGCCCTGCAACGCCCCGCCGCCCAGCCCCTGCACGACCCGGAAGGCGATCAGCGCCGCCATGTTCCAGGCGCCCGCGCACAGCAGCGAGCCCAGCAGGAACACGGCCGCGCCCGTCACCAGCACCGGCTTGCGGCCGAAGGTGTCGGACAGCTTGCCGTAGACGGGCAGCGTGACGGTCACGGCGAGCAGGTAGCCGGAGAAGAGCCAGGAGAAGACGGAGAACCCGCCGAGGTCGCCGACGATCTGCGGTACGGCCGTGGAGACGATGGTGGCGTCGAGCGCGGCCAGCGCCATCGCCAGCATCAGCGCGGCGACGACCGCGCCCCGGCGCCGGACGCCCTGCTCGTCGGCGGCGGCGCCGCGTATCGCGGGTTTCGTACTCCCCACCGGAAATCCCCTCCCGTGCCCCTTGCAGCTATCTCCGGTACGACAGCTTCCCATTGACCCTCACACGACGGGAGGGTGGAGGCTCGGCGCACCGAAGGGTGGAGACGACCCCGAGAAGGTCTCCGCCCGGGGGTGGAGCACCCCTAGGGGTACCTCCGTACTACGGCCCGGGGAGGGTTCGTCCCCCCGGAGGACGAGCGGGGCGGGGCCCGGTCCTTAACCTGGCTTTACGCCGCTGGGGGGCGGCAGGCCGCACCGGCGGGGTGGGGTTTTCCCCCGGCAAAGAGGGGGCTTCGCACCAGCGCGCGAGGGCCCCGCCGACCGCGAGACTCATCGACGTACCCAAGACCACGCCCTGGCACGCCGGGGCACCACGCACCGATTTGCCGACCGACATAGGAGACATACCGTGACATCGGCTGTGACCATTCCCAGGCACGGGGGCACTGGAGGGACTACGGCCGTTGCCGCGCGGGCGCGGCAGGTCGTGAAGGCGTACGGGTCCGGCGAGACCCGTGTCGTCGCCCTCGATCACGTCGACGTGGACATCGCGCGGGGCCAGTTCACCGCCATCATGGGCCCCTCGGGGTCCGGCAAGTCCACGCTCATGCACTGCCTCGCCGGCCTCGACACCGTCACCAGCGGCAAGATCTACCTGGACGAGACCGAGATCACCGGCCTGAAGGACAAGAAGCTCACCCAGCTGCGCCGGGACCGGATCGGCTTCATCTTCCAGGCGTTCAACCTGCTGCCGACCCTGAACGCCATCGAGAACATCACCCTCCCCATGGACATCGCGGGCCGCAAGCCGGACAAGGCCTGGCTGGACCGCGTGGTGGAGACCGTCGGGCTCGCCGGACGGCTCAAGCACCGGCCGACCCAGCTCTCCGGCGGCCAGCAGCAGCGCGTCGCCGTGGCCCGCGCCCTCGCCGCCCGCCCGGAGATCATCTTCGGGGACGAGCCGACCGGAAACCTCGACTCCCGCGCCGGCGCCGAGGTCCTCGGCTTCCTGCGCCGCTCGGTGGACGAACTCGGCCAGACCATCGTGATGGTCACCCACGACCCCGTCGCCGCCTCCTACGCCGACCGCGTGCTCTACCTCGCCGACGGCCGGATCGTCGACGAGATGTACCAGCCGACGGCCGATCAGGTCCTCGACCGCATGAAGGACTTCGACGCCCGGGGGCGTACGTCATGACCGTCCTGAAGACCTCGCTGCGCAACTTCCTCGCGCACAAGGGCCGCATGGCGCTCTCCGCGATCGCGGTCCTGCTGTCGGTGGCCTTCGTCAGCGGCACCCTGGTGTTCACCGACACCATGAACACCACCTTCGACAAGCTGTTCCAGGCCACGGCCCCGGACGTGACCGTCAGCGCGCAGGGCTCCTCCGACACCGGTGAGACCACCTCCCGCACCGGCAAGCCGCCGGTCATGCCGGCCTCCGTCGTCGGCCGGGTCCGGGGGGCCCAGGGCGTGGCGAAGGCCGAGGGCACGGTGTTCTCCACCTCGGTGACCGTCATCGACGCCAAGAAGGACAAGCTGTCGCCGACCAGCGGCGCGCCGACCATCGTCGGCAGCTGGAACGGCAACGACGCCCGCACCATGAAGATCACCTCCGGTACGGCGCCCCAGGGCCCGGACCAGGTCATGGTCGACGAGGACACCGCCACCAAGCACCACCTGAAGCTCGGTGACGACATCGGCGTCATCTCGGTCGTGGGCACGCACCACGCGCGCGTGTCGGGCATCGCCGCCTTCACGGTCACCAACCCCGGCGCGGCGATCTTCTACCTGGACCTGAAGACCGCCCAGCAGACGCTGGTCGGACGGACCGGTGTGTACACCGACGTCAACGTCACCGCCGCCCAGGGCGTGCCGAACGACCAGCTGAAGAAGAACGTCACGGCCGCCCTCGGCCACGGCTACAAGGTGCAGACCGCCAAGGAGGTCGCCGACGCCAACCAGAAGAGCGTCGAGAGCTTCCTGAACGTCATGAAGTACGCGATGCTCGGCTTCGCCGGGATCGCCTTCCTCGTCGGCATCTTCCTGATCATCAACACCTTCTCCATGCTGGTCGCCCAGCGCACCCGTGAGATCGGCCTGATGCGCGCCATCGGCTCCTCCCGCAGGCAGATCAACCGGTCCGTGCTGATCGAGGCGCTGCTGCTCGGCGTGATCGGCTCGGTGCTCGGCGTCGGCGCGGGCGTCGGCATCGCCGTCGGCCTGATGAAACTCATGGGCAAGATGGGCATGCACCTGTCCACCGACGACCTGACCATCGCCTGGACGACCCCCGCCCTCGGCCTGCTGCTCGGCGTCGTGGTCACCGTCCTGGCCGCCTATCTGCCCGCCCGGCGCGCCGGCAAGGTCTCCCCGATGGCCGCCCTGCGCGACGCCGGTGCCCCCGCCGACGCCAAGGCCGGCGCCGTCCGGGCCGTGATCGGCCTGGTCCTCACCGCCGGCGGCGGCTTCAGCCTGTACGTCGCCGCGACCGCCGACAAGGCCAAGGCCGGCTCGGGCTGGCTGGGCCTGGGCGTGGTGGCCACGCTGATCGGCTTCGTCGTCATCGGCCCGCTGCTGGCCGCCGGACTGGTCCGCGTGCTCGGCGCGGTCATGCTGCGGATCTTCGGCCCCGTGGGCCGGATGGCCGAGCGCAACGCGCTGCGCAACCCGCGCCGCACCGGCGCCACCGGCGCGGCCCTGATGATCGGCCTGGCCCTGGTGGCCTGCCTGTCGGTGGTGGGCTCCTCCATGGTGGCCTCGGCCACCGACCAGCTCGACAAGACCGTCGGCACCGACTTCATCATCCAGGCCGACAACGGCCAGCGTGTCGTACCGCAGGCGGTCCGGCTCATCAAGGACACCCCGGGGCTCGCGCGGGTCACCGAGTACCGGCCGACCCTGGCCGACTTCACCACGCCCGACGGCCGGACGCTCAAGGACACGGACATCACCGCGGCCGACCCGACCTACGCGACCGACCTGCGCAAGAAGACCGTCGCCGGGAACCTGAAGGACGCCTACCTGTCCGACTCGATGTCCGTCGACGAGAAGTTCGCCAAGGCCCACGGCATCCACCTCGGCTCGAAGATCACCGTCGCCTTCAAGGAGGGCGCCACCGCCCGCCTGACGGTCCGGGCGATCACCAGCAGCGACGACGTGATCGACCAGGGCGCCAAGTACACGTCGACCGCCACGCTCGCCAGGTACGTCCCCGCCGGGAAGATGCCGCTCGACCAGCTGGTCTTCGCCAGCGCGAAGGACGGCCGGCAGGCCGCCGCCTACAAGGCCCTGAAGTCGGCCCTGCACGACGACTACCCGCAGCTCACCGTGCGCGACCAGACCGACTACAAGAAGGCCCTGAAGGACCAGATCGGCCAGCTGCTCAACATGATCTACGGCCTGCTGGCCCTCGCGATCATCGTCGCGGTCCTCGGTGTGGTGAACACCCTGGCCCTGTCGGTGGTCGAGCGGACCCGGGAGATCGGCCTCATGCGGGCCATCGGCCTCTCCCGCCGCCAGCTGCGCCGCATGATCCGCCTGGAGTCCGTGGTGATCGCCGTCTTCGGCGCCCTCCTCGGGCTCGGCCTGGGCATGGGCTGGGGCGCGACCGCCCAGAAGCTCCTCGCCCTGCAGGGCCTGAAGATCCTTCAGATCCCCTGGCCGACGATCACCGCCGTCTTCATCGGCTCGGCCTTCGTGGGCCTGTTCGCCGCGCTGATCCCGGCGTTCCGGGCGGGCCGGATGAACGTACTGAACGCCATCGCGACGGACTAGCCGCGCAGGCTGGGCCGACAGGGGGGCACGACCACCGCATACGGGGGTTGCGGGGGAAAGACCCGGTGCCGGGGAGTCTTGAGGGACTTCCCGGCACCGGGTTTCTGCTTTTCGAGGTTCACCATTCAGCCGACAGTTTCGGGTGGGCGTGGGAAATCGGGGGTCCAGGGGGCGGAGCCCCCTGGTTGTCCACAGGCACCGACGGCAACGCCGACAGCGTCGTAGGCTGGACACCCCCGGCTGCCACCCGCACCGGGCTGCTTGCGTTGCCCACCTCCGGACGGAAACTGCCCCCATGAGCCTGCACGGTCTGCTCGACGCCGTCGTCAAGGACCCCGCCCTCGCGGAAGCGATCACCGCGGCCGCGGACGGCAACCGCATGCACATCGACCTCGTCGGCCCCCCGGCGGCCCGCCCCTTCACGGTCGCCGCCCTCGCCCGCGAGGCGGGCCGCCCGGTGCTCGCGGTCACGGCGACGGGCCGCGAGGCCGAGGACCTGGCGGCCGCCCTGCGCTCCCTGCTGCCCGCCGAGGGCGTCGTGGAGTACCC
Source organism: Streptomyces incarnatus (assembly GCF_001027185.1). Classification (NCBI taxonomy): domain Bacteria; kingdom Bacillati; phylum Actinomycetota; class Actinomycetes; order Kitasatosporales; family Streptomycetaceae; genus Streptomyces; species Streptomyces incarnatus. Next base: position 5,015,311 of record NZ_CP011497.1, read on the forward strand.
CTCCTGGGAGACCCTCCCGCACGAGCGGCTCAGCCCGCGCAGCGACACCGTCGGCCGCCGCCTCGCCGTCCTGCGCCGCCTCGCCCACCCCAGCGCCGACGACCCCGAGACCGGCCCTGTCTCCGTCGTCGTCGCCCCCGTACGGTCCGTGCTGCAGCCGCAGGTCAAGGGCCTCGGCGACCTGGAGCCGGTGTCCTTGAGGACCGGCCAGACCGCCGACCTGAACGACGTCGTGGAAGCCCTCGCGGCCGCCGCCTACGCGCGCGTGGAGCTCGTCGAGAAGCGCGGCGAGTTCGCCGTGCGCGGCGGCATCCTGGACGTGTTCCCGCCCACCGAGGAACACCCGCTGCGCATCGAGTTCTGGGGCGACGACGTCGAGGAGATCCGCTACTTCAAGGTCGCCGACCAGCGCTCCCTCGAAGTCGCCGAGCACGGCCTGTGGGCACCCCCGTGCCGCGAGCTGCTGCTCACCGACGACGTCCGGGCACGCGCGCGTGCTCTCGCCGAGGAGCACCCGGAGCTCGGCGAACTCCTGAACAAGATCGCCGAGGGCATCGCGGTCGAGGGCATGGAGTCCCTCGCCCCCGTCCTCGTCGACGACATGGAACTGCTCCTCGACGTCCTGCCCAAGGGCGCCATGGCCGTCGTCTGCGACCCGGAGCGGGTCCGCACCCGCGCCGCCGACCTCGTGGCCACCTCCCAGGAGTTCCTGCAGGCCTCCTGGGCGGCCACCGCCGGCGGCGGTGAGGCCCCGATCGACGTCGGCGCCGCCTCCCTGTGGTCCATCGCCGACGTCCGCGACCGCGCGCGCGAGCTGGACATGATGTGGTGGTCGGTGTCGCCCTTCGCGGCCGATCTCGAACTCGACGCGGACACCCTCAAGCTCGGCATGCACGCGCCCGAGACCTACCGCGGCGACACCGCGCGGGCCCTCGCCGACACCAAGGGCTGGCTCGCCGACGGCTGGCGCGCGGTCTTCGTCACCGAGGGCCACGGCCCGGCCGCCCGCACCGCGGAGGTGCTCGGCGGCGAGGGCATCGCCGCCCGTCTCGACGCCGACCTCGGCGAACTGAGCCCGTCGGTGGTGCACGTTGCCTGCGGCTCCATCGAGTACGGCTTCGTGGACCCGGCCCTCAAGCTCGCCGTGCTCACCGAGACCGACCTGTCCGGCCAGCGCGCCACCGGCCGCGAGGGCGCCCGCATGCCCGCCCGGCGCCGCAAGACCATCGACCCGCTCACCCTGGAGTCGGGCGACTACATCGTCCACGAACAGCACGGCGTCGGCCGCTACATCGAGATGGTGCAGCGCACCGTGCAGGGCGCCACCCGCGAGTACCTGGTCGTGGAGTACGCGCCCGCCAAGCGCGGCCAGCCCGGCGACCGCCTCTACATCCCGACCGACCAGCTGGAGCAGATCACCAAGTACGTCGGCGGCGAGGCCCCCACCCTGCACCGCCTCGGCGGCGCCGACTGGACGAAGACCAAGGCCCGCGCGAAGAAGGCCGTCAAGGAGATCGCCGCCGACCTGATCAAGCTCTACAGCGCCCGCATGGCCGCCCCCGGCCACACCTTCGGGGCCGACACGCCCTGGCAGCGCGAGCTGGAGGACGCCTTCCCCTACGCCGAGACCCCCGACCAGCTCACCACCATCGCCGAGGTCAAGGAGGACATGGAGAAGTCCGTCCCCATGGACCGCCTGATCTGCGGCGACGTCGGTTACGGCAAGACCGAGATCGCGGTGCGGGCCGCCTTCAAGGCCGTACAGGACGGCAAGCAGGTCGCGGTCCTGGTGCCGACGACCCTGCTGGTGCAGCAGCACTTCGGGACGTTCTCCGAGCGGTACGCGCAGTTCCCGGTCAGTGTGAAGGCGCTGTCCCGGTTCCAGACCGACACCGAGGCCAAGGCAGTCCTGGAGGGGCTGAGGGAGGGCGCGGTGGACGTCGTGATCGGCACCCACCGCCTGTTCTCCTCCGAGACGAAGTTCAAGGACCTGGGCCTGGTCATCGTCGACGAGGAGCAGCGCTTCGGCGTCGAGCACAAGGAGCAGCTGAAGAAGCTCCGCGCCAACGTCGACGTGCTGACCATGTCCGCCACCCCGATCCCGCGCACCCTGGAGATGGCGGTCACCGGCATCCGCGAGATGTCCACGATCACCACGCCCCCGGAGGAGCGCCACCCGGTGCTCACCTTCGTCGGGCCGTACGAGGAGCGGCAGATCGGCGCGGCCATCCGCCGTGAACTGCTGCGCGAGGGCCAGGTCTTCTACATCCACAACCGCGTCGAGTCCATCGACCGCGCGGCGGCGAGGCTCCGCGAGATCGTCCCCGAGGCGCGCATCGCCACCGCCCACGGCCAGATGTCGGAGTCGGCGCTGGAGCAGGTCGTCGTCGACTTCTGGGAGAAGAGGTTCGACGTCCTCGTCTCGACCACGATCGTCGAGTCCGGCATCGACATCTCCAACGCCAACACCCTCATCGTGGAGCGCGGCGACACCTTCGGCCTGTCCCAGCTGCACCAGCTGCGCGGCCGCGTCGGCCGCGGCCGCGAGCGCGGTTACGCCTACTTCCTGTACCCGCCGGAGAAGCCGCTGACGGAGACCGCGCACGAGCGCCTGGCCACCATCGCCCAGCACACCGAGATGGGCGCGGGCATGTACGTCGCCATGAAGGACCTGGAGATCCGCGGCGCCGGAAACCTCCTCGGCGGCGAGCAGTCCGGCCACATCGCGGGCGTCGGCTTCGACCTGTACGTCCGCATGGTCGGCGAGGCCGTCGCCGACTACCGGCGCCAGCTGGAGACCGGCGAGATCGAGGAGGAGGCGCCGCTCGAGGTCAAGATCGAGCTGCCCGTCGACGCCCACGTGCCGCACGACTACGCGCCCGGCGAGCGCCTGCGCCTCCAGGCCTACCGCGCCATCGCCTCCGCCAACTCCGAAGAGGACATCAAGGCCGTCCGCGAGGAACTCACCGACCGCTACGGCAAGCTGCCCGAACCGGTCGAGAACCTCCTGCTGGTGGCCGGCCTGCGCATGCTCGCGCGCGCGTGCGGCGTCGGCGAGATCGTCCTCCAGGGCACCAACATTCGCTTCGCACCGGTGGAGTTGCGCGAGTCCCAGGAACTGCGGGTCAAGCGCCTCTACCCCGGTACGGTCATCAAGCCGGCCGTCCACCAGGTGCTGGTCCCGCGCCCGAAGACCGCGAAGGTCGGCGGCAAGCCGCTGGTCGGCCGTGAACTGCTGGGCTGGGTCGGGGAGTTCCTCGCCTCGGTCCTGGGGTCGTAGGAACGGAGAGGCGGGACATCCCGGGTCGCGGGAGCCACGCGCCCCGGCGCCCCGTTGTGAGCGGGCTCACGCGCGTGCCGGCCGTGCTCCCCTCGTACGGCACCGGCATGCCTCAACCCGAGCAGCGGCCGCCCGAGAATATCGCTTTCGTCCCCGTCTGGAGTGGGCCTCGCGGCAGTTACCGTAAAGGACGGAACGATTCCGCCCGAGTCCGACGGGCGGACCCGGGTGAGTGAGGGGGGACGCACCGTGGCGCGTCTGAGGGGTGGGGCGGTCACCGCCGCGGTCGTGCTGGCCGCGGTGGCCGGCTGCACCACGGACCGGACCAAGGGGACCTCCGGGCCCGAGCGGAGCGGCGGCGACGGCGCGGTCCTGACCGCCGTCGACTCACTGACCGTCAAGGGCCGCGCCCCGAAGACCGGCTATGCACGAGCCCGGTTCGGCACCGCCTGGGCGGACACCGACGTCAACTCCTGCGACACCCGCGTCATCTCTGTGCTGCGCGGCGTGATCGCGGGGCTTTCGCAGCTCATTCGAGGGGTGGTGCGCTGTGCGTACTGAGAGGCACATGAGGCACGGGGTCGGGGGCCGGCGTGCTGCGCTGGCGTCCGCAGTGGTGGCCACCGGAATCCTGCTCGCCGGCTGCAAGGGCGTTGCTCCGCCTGCGGACGGCGGACCCTCCGGTTCCGCCGTCTCGACCGCCGACAACGGCCGGGCCGTGAATCCGCTGGACAATCCGGACGGTACGAAGCCGGGACTGGCGGCGATCACGTCCACCGCGGACATGGCGAAGGCGCGGTCGTTGATCGAAAAAGTGGCGACGAAGGGACGCGGACCGAAGACGGGGTATGAGAGGGACAAGTTCGGCTATGCCTGGATGGACTCGGCTCCGGGCGGCATCCCCTTCGCTCACAACGGCTGTGACTCGCGAAACGACCTCTTGAAACGCGATGGCGAGCGTGTCCGCTTCCGGGCCGGATCCGACTGCGTCGTCACCTCCATGACGCTGCACGATCCGTACACCGGTAAGACCATCGAGTGGATCAAATCCCACGCCACGACGGTGCAGATAGACCACGTCATGCCGCTCTCGTACGACTGGCAGATGGGTGCGTCCCGCTGGACCAAGGGCAAGCGGGAGGACATCGCCAACGACCCTCTCAACCTGATTCCCGTGGACGGCCCCACCAACGGAGCAAAGAGCGACTCGGGTCCCGCGACCTGGCTGCCCCCGAACAAGCAGATCCGCTGCTCCTACGTGGTGCGCTTCGCCCAGGTGTCGTTGAAGTACGACCTTCCGGTGACGGTCGCGGACAAGCGGATGATGCTGACGCAGTGCGGCGGCCGATAGAGGCGGACGCAGTCGGCATCAGCCGCCGGCCGAGAAATCCGTGGTATTCGCGGACGGCCACTCCAGGACGGTCAGCTCGGGCCATTGCTCGCGCCACCGTGCCGCCTTGGCCTCGTACACCGACCTCGGCGCGAGCACCGGGTTCGGCCGGACGACGAGGTTGAACACGTCCGACAGCCCATGAGGCGCATACACACGCCACGTGCCGTCGGCCTCCGTACGCACCCCTAGACAGCAGGTCGTCGCGGCGAAACTGTCGATCGCCGCCTCGGTGGACTCGTACGGCCGACACGCCACTCCGAACTTGTCCTGGTACCAGAGGTGCACCCGCGCCTCGTTCCGGATCTCAACCTCTGCGGGCAGACCGGAGAAAACCCCCCGCCCGGCCTTGATCACGGCGTCCTCCGCCTCCCAGGACAGATCGCCGGCGTCGAAGTAGAAGACGTCGTAGTCCTTGATGCCGCTGGTCGGCGGCCTGCCCGTGGCCACGTTCCATACGGTCTGGAACAGGCACCCGGCCGTCACGTACCACCCGGGCAGACTCAACGTCGCAGCGCGCGCCAGTACCTCCGTCAACACCTCGTTCCGGGACAACGTCTCACGCAGGCGGTCAAGTTGCTCGTCAAGGGGGAGGCGGCTGATCACGAGCCCTGCCTACCACAACATGGTCTGCGGCACGGGCCCCCGAATGCGGATGCGTCGCTGCCGGGCCGCCGTCAGGATGGCGGGATGGACGTCAAGGTGAGCAGCATCGCCGAGCGGCCCGACCGGCTGCCGGCGTTGTTCGAGATGGCCGACACATGGCCCGAGTTCGTGACCAACGACCCGGTGGGCACCGCCCATTACGGCCGTATCCCCGCCGAACTGCCGCAGTACGCGCTGTTCGCCGAGGACGAGCGCGGCCGGATCGTCGCCCACGCCTTCAGCGTCCCCTTCGCCCTGGGCATCGACGGCCGGCGCACCCTGCCCGCCCGCGGCTGGGACCAGATCCTGCTGTGGGCCTTCGCCGACCTGCGCCGGGGCACCCGCCCCGACACGGTGAGCGCCGTCTCGGTCACCATCGCCCCGCACGCCCAGGGCCACGGCCTGTCCGCCGTCATGCTCTCGGCGATGCGCGACAACGCCCGCGCGCTCGGCTTCCGCGAGGTCGTCGCCCCCGTCCGCCCCAGCGCCAAGCACCGCGAACCGCACACCCCGATCGCCGAGTACGCGCGCCGGGTGCGCCCCGACGGCCTGCCCGAGGACCCGTGGCTGCGCGTCCACGCGCGTGCCGGGGCCACCGTCGACTCCCTCGCCCCGGCCTCCATGACGGTCGGCGCCTCGCTGGAGGAGTGGCGCCGCTGGACCGGGCTGCCGTTCGACACCGCGACCGACGTCGAGGTGCCCGGCGCACTGGTCCCCGTCCGCTGCGAACCGGAGCGCGGATACGCCGTCTACGTCGAGCCCAACGTGTGGATGCGGCACCCGCTGTGAGCGGGTGCCGCGTCTTCTCGGCCGGTCAGGCGCTCTTCAGACCCTTCAGGGCGCCGAGGATCTCGGTCGTCACCTTCTTCGCGGACGCCGCGCCGTTGTCGCCGCCCGCCGTGGACAGCACGGTGACGACGGAGTTCCCGGAACGGGCCGCGATCAGCGTCTGACCGTTCTGCCAGTGACCGCTCGTCAGCGTCATCGTGTAGGCCTCGTCCCCGAGCCCGGCCGCGGACTTGCCGGTGACCTTCACCTGGGCGTGGTCGTCGGTGTTCGTGTACGTGGCGCACTCGGCCGCCACGGTCCGCAGGTCCTTCATCACGGTGGCCGCCGTGGTGCCCTGGAAGACGTCGATCTCCTGGGCCACGAGCTCGGTCTGGTCCTTGTTCGCGTAGTCGTTCTGCGCGAACGACACGCCTCCCTTGTAGCCGCTCACCTGGATCCAGGACGTGGTCTCCAGCCGCGTGCAGTCCGGCTTCCCGGCCTTCCGGCTGGACGGGGAGAGGAACTGGCCGCCGCTGTCGGAGGAACCGTCGGCCTCCAGGGCGAGCCCGGACGGGACGGCCGACGCGGGCGCCAGTGCCTTCTTCAACTGCGTACCGGTGGCGAGACCGGCGTTCAGGTCCTTCACCTTGGCCGGCTTGGCACTCGCGGCCCCGCCGTCCGAGGAGGAACCGGACGAGCAGGCGGTGAGGGCCAGGGGGAGCGCCGCGACGGCGAGCAGCGTGGCGACACGGGGGGTGAGGCGCATGACGATCCTTCAAAGGGTGGGTGTGACAGGGATGTGTGTACGGCTTGCCGTACGGCGTCCGCAACCGGTCCGGCTGCGCGGGGTCGGACCCGGGCAGCCGGAGCCGGGAGGACAGGTTCGGTGAGCGGTTGGTGTCAGGTGAGCGGTGGGCGTGAGGTGAGCGGTGGGCGTGAGGTGAGCGGTGGCGGGACGGGTCGGCCGGGTCAGGCCGTCTTCTTCCAGGCGCCGCAGCCGGTGGTCTTGAAGTAGGCGTCGCCCGGGCTGACCGTGACGACGGCCGTGCCGGTCACGTTGTCGTTGGCGATGATCGAGTCCAGCCCGTGCTCGGCGTCCTTGGCGCGCTCCCAGTAGCAGGAGTCGTCGCCGTTGCCGGTCGACTTGTAGGTGCCCGGCGCGATGTCCGTGCCGACCTTGTACATGCCGCCGTCGCCGTCCATCGAGGAGACGGGCGTGCCCTTCGCCTTGGGATCGACGGCCTCCCAGTCCTTGCAGCCGCTGGACTTGAAGATCTTGTCGGTGGGCTTGACGGTGACGTAGCTCGTGCCGGTGACGTTGTCGTTGGCCAGCAGCGAGCCGGACTCGCCCTTGGCGTCCTTGGCGCGCTCCCAGTAGCACATGTCGTCGGTGTTGCCGGTCGTGCGGTACGTGCCCGGCTTCACGTCCGAGCCGACCTGGTACTCGCCGTCTCCGGCGATGACCGCCTGCTTCTTCCCGGCCGCCTGCCCGTCCCCCGACCCCTTCTTGACCTTGGTGCCGCCGGGCGTGTGCTCGGCCGCGGCGGAAGAGCCCTTGCCGGTGCCGCCAAAACCGCCGTCCTTGCCGTTGCTGCCGGCGTGCGCCGACACGGCGGCGATGACGACGACCCCCACGACGGCACTCAGCGAGAGCTTGGCCTTCATGCCCATGGCGAATCCCTCCCCACAGCGGCGGCCTCCCCCTCCGGTGGCCGCTCGTTCGCTGGGTCAATAAGAGCAGAGCTTGTGAACCGAGTCAACACGGTTCACGGAAGCCGGTATGTACACGCCGTGAATGCATGGATCTTGTGTACGCCGGTATGCTCGGCGCACACACGGGACGAGGGGAGCGGGGCCGGTGCAGGACAACGCGACAGAGGTGACCGCGGCCGGGATCGCGCGGCTCGCCGGAGTGGGCCGGGCCGCCGTCAGCAACTGGCGCCGTCGGCACGCCGATTTCCCCAAGCCGGTCGGCGGCACCGAGACCAGCCCGTCCTTCGCGCTCGCCGAGGTCGAGGCCTGGCTGCGCAAGCAGGGCAAACTCGCCGAAGTCCCGCTGCGGGAACGCGTCTGGCAGCAACTCGTCGGACATCCCGAGGGCCCGCTGACCGCCCTGGTGCACGCCGGCTGCGCGCTGCTGCTGATCCACGAACGCCCCACCGTCTGGCTCGACGCGAGCGCCGGCTCCGACGCGCGCCTGGCCGCGATGCTGCCGGGCGCGCTGGAGCAGGTGCTGACAGCTCGTTTCGGCAGCGTGCGGGGGCGGCCCCGGCGCGGCGGGCGGGGTGCGGGAGCGGGAGCAGGGGTGGGAGCAGGGGCGGGGGCGGCTGTGAACGCGTCCGGGGGGCCGGAGAGTGTGAACACCGCGCGGACCGGGCCCGGTGTGAACGCGGGCCCTGGGACATCCGGTGTGAACGCGGATTCGGCGGCGCCTGCCGTGAACGCCGCCACGGAGGCGCCCGCTGTGAACGCGGCACGCACGCCCCCCGCCGTGAACTCCGCAACGACCGAGCAGCCTGTGAACACCCCGCCAACCGTTCACACAGCCGCCCCAGTTCACGGCATCCCCGCCCTCCAAACCCCCACCGGCCCCCAACTCCTCCCCTCCGTCCCGCTCCTGCGCGGCGTGGCCGAGCTGGCCGCCGAGACCGGGGCGCGGCAGGCCTTCGAGTTCCTGCTGGGCCGGCACCTGGACGCCAACCCCCGCCAGTACACGCTCACCCCGGCCGAACTCGCCGGACTCATGGCCGACCTCGCCGGTCCCGCCCGTACCGTCCTGGACCCCGCCTGCGGCACCGGCGCCCTGCTGCGCGCGGTCGACCCCCGCCCCGAGCAGGAGCTGTATGCCCAGGACGCCGCGCCCGACCTGGCCGCGCTGACCGCGCTGCGGCTCGCGCTGCACTCCCGGGCCGGCGTGCGCGGCGCCGTCGGCGACACCCTGCGCGCCGACGCCCACCCGGAGCTGCGCGCGGAGGCCGTGCTGTGCCATCCGCCGTTCAACGAGCGCAACTGGGGCCACGACGAACTCGCCTACGACCCCCGCTGGGAGTACGGCTTCCCGGCCCGTACCGAGTCCGAACTGGCCTGGGTGCAGCACGCGTTGGCCCGGCTGGCCGACGGCGGCCGTGCCGTGCTGCTCATGCCGCCGGCCGCGGCCTCCCGCCGTTCCGGGCGCCGGATCCGTGCCGACCTGCTGCGCCGGGGCGCGCTCCGGGCGGTGATCGCGCTGCCGGTCGGGGCGGCGCCGCCGTACAACATCCCGCTGCACGTGTGGGTGCTGCGCCGGCCCGACCGGACGCCGGCGGCGCCCGAGGTGCTGCTCGTGGACACCGGGAGGTTCGCCGGGGAGGGCCGCGGCGGTCCGGACTGGCCGGCGGTCCGCGAGGCCGTCCTGGACGCCTGGCGTGCCTTCGAGCGCGCGGGGCGGCCGGCGGAGCGGCCGGGGCTCGCCCGCTGCGTGCCGGTCATCGAACTGCTCGACGACGACGTCGACCTCGCCCCCGCCCGCCATCTGCCGCCGGCGGCCGTGGCCGACGGCGCGGAGCAGCTCACGGCGGTGCGCGAGCGCCTTGGTGCGACCCTGCGCCTGACCGCCGAGCTCACTCCGCCGCCCGCGGCGCCCGCGCCGGGCGCGCGCTGGCCGCTCACCACCATCGGTGAACTCGCGCGCGGGGGTGCGCTGATGATGCGCACCGGCGGAAACGGCGGCCACGTGCGCGTGCCCGTGCTCACCGACCACGACGTCCTCGCCGGCACGGCGCCCTCCGGATCGCTGCCGGAGAGCGAGGACGAGGCGGTGCTGACCGAGCCGGGCGACGTCGTCGTACCGGTCCTCGGCGGCGGCTCGGTGGCGCGTGTGATCGATGACACGACGGGCGGCGCCGCCCTGGGGCGCAACCTCGTGCTGCTGCGCCCCGATCGCACGGCGCTCGACCCGTGGTTCCTCGCCGGGTTCCTGCGCGGCACCGCGAACAACCGGCAGGCCAGCAGCTACGCCTCCACCGCGACCCGGCTGGACGTGCGCCGGCTGCAGTTGCCCCGGCTCCCGCTGGACGAGCAACGGCGCTACGGCGCGCGCTTCCGCGCACTCGACGAGTTCGAGCGGGCGCTGCGGCACGCGAGCCGGCTCGGGGAACAGCTCGTGCGCGGGATGTACGACGGCCTCACCGACGGCACGGTGACGCCCGGCTGATCGCCGGTGTGGGCAGGACAACGGTTCGGTACAACCGGGAGGCTTGTCCGTGTCCTTGTCCGTGTCGGGTCATATGCTCGAAGCGACAATCGGACGACCGGCGTGGCCGCCCCGCGGCGCGCGCCGGGCGGCCACGCACGCCCGCATCAGGCACCAGGCATCAGGAGCAGTCATGCAAGCCCACGGCTACGGACAGCCGGTGAAGCAGCCGCCGCACACCGCAGTGCTGGTTCTGCTGCGTGTGCTGTTCGTGGCGATCGGGTTCCTCAGCATCGGCCTGTTCGCCTGGGTGATGCTGCTGCGGCTGGCGATCGTCACGCGGCGGGCGCTGAACTGGTGCCTGTTCGGCGCCGGGGTGATCATCAACTTCCTCAGCCTGGCACTGGTGGGCAGCGAGCCCGGCGACGACGTGCACACCCCGCTCGGCTACTTCGGCATGTTCATGCTGCTCGGCGGCCTGGTGGCCACGATGGCGTACTACCTCGCCGCGGAGATACGCCACTACGGGCGGTGGCAGGAGGCGTACGCGGCGCAGGGCGGGTACGCCTATCGGGGCCCGGTGAACCCGTACACGGCGGCGACCGTACCCGCCGCGCCGGCCATGCCGTTCGGCCGGACCGGCCGCGACACGCCCTTCCCGCCGGCCCCGGTCGCCCCGCAGACCCCGCCCCCGATGCCGCACGCGCCCGTGCCCCAGCCGCCGCTGACCACCCCGCCGCCGCAGCGCCCGGCGCCCAGCCACATCGACCAGGTGCGCGCCGAACTGGACGAGCTGAGCGACTACCTGCGCAAGCACGACGGCCGGCCCGACGGCCATGAGAGCGGAAGGTGAGCGTGGCGACAGGACGTGTCGTCGCCGGCCGGTACGAACTGTCCACGCTCATCGGACAGGGCGGCATGGGCCAGGTGTGGACGGCGTACGACCGGCGGCTCGACCGGCGCGTGGCGGTGAAGCTGCTGCGCCCCGACAAGGTGGCGGGCCAGGAGGCGGACGAGCTGCGCCGCCGGTTCCTGCGCGAGTGCCGGGTGACCGCGCAGGTGGACCACCCCGGTCTGGTGACGGTGCACGACGCGGGCAGCGAGGGCGAGGAGCTGTTCCTCGTCATGCAGTACGTCGACGGCGCCGACCTGTCGGACCATCTCGCCGAGCACGACCCGTACCCGTGGCAGTGGGCGGTCGCGGTGGCCGCGCAACTGTGCGCCGTGCTGAGCGCCGTGCACGCCGTGCCGATCGTGCACCGCGACCTCAAGCCGCGCAACGTGATGGTGAAGCAGGACGGCACGGTCACCGTGCTCGACCTCGGCGTGGCGTCCGTCATGGACAGCGACACCACGCGCCTCACCCACACCGGCTCCCCGATCGGCTCGCCCGCCTACATGGCGCCGGAGCAGGCGATGGGCGGCGCGGTCGGCCCGTACACCGACCTGTACGCGCTCGGCGTGCTGATGCACGAACTGCTCAGCGGGGACGTGCCGTTCGCGGGCTCCACGGCGCTCGGGGTGCTGCACCGGCACCTGTACGAGCCCCCGCTGCCCGTGCGCCGGATCCGCCCCGAGGTGCCCGAGGCGCTGGAGACGCTCGTGCTGCGGCTGCTCGCCAAGGACCCGCAGCACCGGCCGGGCTCCGCGCAGGAGGTGTACGAGGACCTGGCGGCACTCCTGCCCGCGCGCGGGACCCCGACCGGGGCGCCCTTGGACCCCACGCGCCCCTTCCTGCGCCCGCACGCCCCCTGGCCGGACCGCGCGCGGACCCCCGCGCCCCAGCCCGCGCCCGTCGCGCCGGCGCCGCCGGTGGCCGAGAAGCCCGACGTCGCCGCGGCCGTGGACGAGGTCAAGCGGCTGCTGGGGGAGGGCCGCATCACCCAGGCCGTGGACATCCTGGGCGCGATCCTGCCCGCCGCCGCCGAGCAGCACGGCGAGCACTCCCCGGTCGTGCGCACCCTGCGCAAGCAGTACGCGGCCACGCTCATGGACGACGGACAGTACCGGCGCGCGCTGCCGGAATTGCGCCGCCTCGCCGACGAACGCGCCGCCGAGGCCGGCCAGGCCGACCCGCAGTCCCTGCGCTACCGCTACGAGGCCGCGCAGTGCCTGGAGCAGCTGGGCCAGCCGACCGCCGCGCTCGCCGAGTACCGGGCGCTGCTGCCGTACTACGAGAACCAGTACGTTTCCGGCGACCCGCAGCTCGCCCACGACGTCCGCCGGCGCATCGGCCATCTGCTGCTCGCCCTCGGCGACCGGCCGTCGGCGCACGACACCCTCGCCCGGCTGCTGATGGACGTGGAGCGGCTGCACGGCCCCGGCTACCCGATGGCCCTGGAGATCCGGCGCACCCTGCAATGGCTGGGGCAGGTGCGGGGCTAGCGGCGGCACTTGGTACCTTGCGCTTCGCTTTTACGGGCGACACACGCAAGGGGTGGGGTTCATGGCCGGTCATCGGCAGTCGAAGAAGCGCAGACACATCACGTGGGCGGTGGCCGGGGCGGCCGTCGTCGCCGGTGCCGGGATCGCCGCGCAGACCTCCATGGCCGCCACCGCCTGGCCGGCGCAGAAGACCTTCACGGGGCGCGCGTTCGACACCTGCGCCGCGCCCTCCAAGGCGGCCATGAAGGCCTGGCACACCGGCTTCTACGGCGCCGCCGCCGTCTACGTGGGCGGCAGGAACCGCGGCTGCGCGCAGTCCAACCTCACCGCGGACTGGGTCAGGTACGTCTCCGGCATGGGCTGGAAGCTCATCCCGCTCTACGTCGGCGCCCAGCCGCCCTGCCAGTCCGGTGCCAACCCGGAGAAGATCACCGCGTCCACGGCCGCCTCCCTCGGCGCCAAGGACGCCGCCGACGCCGTCGCCAAGGCCTCCGCGCTGGGCATGAAGGCGGGCAGCCCGGTCTACCTCGACATGGAGCCGTACGACATCACGAACACGGCGTGCAACGACGCCGTGCTGACGTACGTCCGCGCCTTCGACAAGGGCCTGCGCGCGAAGACGTACCGCAGCGGCTACTACGGCTTCACCAGCTCCAGCGCCAAGGCCATCGCCACCGCCAAGGACAAGACGGACCTGCCGGGCAACCTCTGGTACGCGCTGTGGGACAAGCAGAACACGACCACCGCGGACTGGCCGTGGGGGGCGACCCAGTTCACGAACCACAGCCGCGGCCATCAGTACCTGGTCAACAGCAAGGAGACCTACGGCGGGGTCACGCTCACCGTGGACCGGGACGCGTGGGACGCGCCGGTGGCCATCACCGGCTGAACCGGGAGCAGGCCCGGCAGGGTGCGCGACGGTGCCCGAAGCGCGTGCGAATCGTTGGTCGAATGGGTTGGCCCCGGCCTCCCCACTGCCTACCATCGATCACCGCAAGACTTTGTGCACCGTCGCACAATCTCCTCGGGAGGTTTCCTTGCACCGCCGCCGTCGCACCGCGCTCGTCCTCACCGCCGCGATCGCCGCCGCGGCACCCCTGCTGACCGCCTGCGGAAACGACGCGCACGCGGGCGCCGCGGCCGTCGTCGGCGGGCAGCGGATCACCGTCGCCCAGCTGGAGAGCCGGGTCGACGAGGTCCGCAGGGCACAGCGGGCCGCGGTGCCGGACGAGAGCCAGTACCAGCAGGTCCTCGCCTCCACCAGCAGCCTGACCCGGGACACCCTGCACAACATGGTCCTCGACCGGGTGCTGCACCGCGCCGCGCAGGACGCCGGCATCACGGTCAGCCGCAAGGAGGTCGAGCAGATGCGCGCCGGGCTGGAGCAGCAGGCCGGCGGCGCCAAGGGCCTGCAGACCGCCTGGCTGCAGAAGTACGGCATCGCCCCCGCCCGCCTCGACGACAACCTCCGGCTCCAGCTGGAGGCGCAGAAGCTGGCCGGGCGGCTCGGCACCGACACCAGCCAGCCCGCCTTCTGGAAGGCGCTGTCCACGGCGTCCCAGGAACTCCACATCGACCTCAACCCGCGCTACGGCACCTGGGACGTGCAGAAGAGCAGCCGCGTGGACGCCAGGACGCCCTGGGTACGGGAGGTCACGACGTCGGGCGGGCAGCCGGTGACGGCGTAGCGGCCCGGGCGCGGCCGCGGGGTGACGGTCAGCCGCCGAGTGCCGGTCAACTGGGGAGTGTCGGTCATACGATCACACGACCGTCCCCGGCCTGTGGACAACCAAATCCGCTCGTCGCCGCCGTGGGTTACGTTCGGATCGTGAACGCATCCAGCTCCGACCTCGCCCCCGCCGCCGACCCCGGTCGCATCGTCCTGCTCACCACCAGCCACCGCGTCGCGCCGGGCCTGCTGTCCTGGCCCGCCTGGCAGGCCCTGCGCGCCGCCGACGCCGTGCTGTGCGCGGACGGAGCGCATCCGCAGCTGCCGTATCTGCGCGAGGCCGGCATAGCGGTGCGGGAGGCGTCGCCCACCGCGCAGGAGCTCGTCGACGCCTGCGCCGGCGGGCGGACCGTGGTGGTCGTGGCCACCGGTGAGGGAGAGCCCGCGCTCACCGACGGCCTGGCCCGGCTGGCCGGCTCCGGCCGCGTCGCCATGCCCGAGCTGGAGCTGCTCCCGGCCTCGTACGACCTGCCCGGCGCCCGCCTGCTGGACCTCGTGCAGGTCATGGACCGCATCCGCGCCGAGTGCCCCTGGTCCTCCCGGCAGACCCACCAGGGCCTCGCCAAGTACGGCATCGAGGAGGCGTACGAACTGGTCGAGGCGATCGAGGCCGGCGACCGCGAGGAGCTGCGCGAAGAGCTGGGCGACGTCCTGCTCCAGGTCGTCTTCCACTCCCGGATCGCCGAGGAGCACCCGGACGCGCCGTTCTCCGTCGACGACGTGGCCGGCGGCATCGTCGCCAAGCTCGTCCACCGGCACCCGCATGTCTTCGGCGACGAGAAGGCCGAGACCCCGGAGGATGTCAAGGAACACTGGCTGCGCACCAAGGCCGAGGAGAAGCGGCGCACCTCGGTCACCGAGGGCGTCCCCCTCGGCCAGCCCGGCCTGGCCCTCGCCGCCAAGCTCGCCTCCCGGGCGCGCACGGCGGGCCTCGACGTGCCGCTCCCGCAGGGCGAGGGCGTCGGCTACCAGCTGCTGGCCCTGGCGGCCCGCGCCGAGGCGGAGGGCGTGGACCCGGAGGCGGCCCTGCGCGCGGCGGCGCGAGCGTACCGGGACGCCATCCGGCAGGCGGAGGGAGCCGTCCCCGGGGCGGTGCCCACGGCCCCCGGCGGCCACCGGGACGCGGAGGCCCACCGGGACGCGGAGGCCCACCGGGACCCCGGGGAGCCGGACGCGACCGGGGCGATACCCACGGCTCCCGGCGGTTACCGGGACGCGGAGGCCCGCCCGGATCCGGATACGGTCGGGGAGTGACCGACCAGCCCCACCCCGAGACCGGCCCCAGCCCGGTGCCCGCTCCCGACGCCGCCTCCGCTCCCACCCTGTTCACCTGGGAGTTCGCCACCGACCCCTACCCCGCCTACGCCTGGCTGCGCGAGCACGCGCCGGTGCACCGGACGCGGTTGCCCAGCGGTGTCGAGGCCTGGCTGGTCACCCGGTACGCCGATGCCAAGCAGGCCCTGGCCGACCAGCGGCTGAGCAAGAACCCGGCGCATCACGACGAGCCCGCGCACGCCAAGGGCAAGACCGGTATTCCCGGCGAGCGCAAGGCCGAGCTGATGACCCATCTGCTGAACATCGACCCGCCGGACCACACCCGGCTGCGCCGGCTGGTCAGCAAGGCGTTCACCCCGCGCCGGGTCGCCGAGTTCGCGCCCCGGGTGCAGCAGCTGACCGACCGCCTCATCGACCGGTTCGCGGCGGAGGGCTCGGCCGACCTCATCCACGAATTCGCCTTCCCGCTGCCCATCTACGCCATCTGCGACCTGCTCGGCGTCCCGCGCGAGGACCAGGACGACTTCCGGGACTGGGCCGGGATGATGATCCGGCACGGCGGAGGGCCGCGCGGCGGGGTCGCCCGGTCGGTGAAGAAGATGCGCGGCTACCTCGCCGAGCTGATCCACAAGAAGCGCGAGGCGCTGCCCGCCGAGCCCGCGCCCGGCGAGGACCTCATCTCCGGTCTCATCCGCGCCTCCGACCACGGTGAGCACCTCACCGAGAACGAGGCCGCCGCGATGGCCTTCATCCTGCTGTTCGCCGGTTTCGAGACCACCGTGAACCTGATCGGCAACGGCACCTACGCCCTGCTCACCCATCCCGGGCAGCGCGAGCGGCTCCAGCGCTCCCTGGCCGCGGGGGAACGGGACCTGCTGGAGACCGGCGTGGAGGAACTGCTGCGCTACGACGGCCCGGTGGAGCTGGCCACCTGGCGGTTCGCCACCGAGCCGCTCAGCATCGGCGGGCAGCGGATCGCGCCGGGGGATCCGGTGCTGGTGGTGCTCGCGGCGGCGGACCGGGACCCGCAGCGGTTCGCCGACCCGGACGTGCTGGACCTCGCCCGCCGCGACAACCAGCACCTCGGGTACGGCCACGGCATCCACTACTGCCTCGGCGCGCCGCTCGCCCGGCTGGAGGGCCAGACCGCGCTCGCCACGCTGCTCACCCGCCTGCCCGATCTGCGGCTCGCCTCCGACCCGGCCGACCTGAGGTGGCGGGGCGGGCTCATCATGCGGGGCCTGCGCACCCTGCCGGTGGAGTTCACACCGGTCCCGGTGGGCACCGGCGCTCAGTAGTCCAGGCTCGCGAACCAGTCGCCACGGCCGCCCGGCGTGAGGTCCAGGACGTGCCAGACGGGGCTGAGGAGGTCGATGCCGCGCTGGTCGATGTCTTCGGACATGCGGGGGTGGGCGGAGTAGAAGTGGCGGACCGTGCCGTCCGCGTCCCGGGTGAAGACGGAGACGGTGGAGTCCTGCACACCGTCCTCGTCCTCGCTTCCCAGGTCGTACTTGAAGGTGCTGTCCCCGGCGCTCAGCAGGCGCAGCCGGGACCAGCCGCGGGCCCGGGCGTGCCGGCGCAGGGTGGGCGGGTCGGCGGCCGCGACGACGACGAGGTCGGCGTTCCGGGCGACGTGGTGGGCGACGCCGTTGAAGCCGTCGATCCACAGGGTGCACATCGGACACGGTTCGGTCTGCCGCTTGCCGTACATGAAGTGGTAGACGACCAACGGCCGGCCGGGGCCGGTGAACAGCTCGCTCAGCCCGACCTCTCGGACCGGCGTGTCGCCCGCGTCGAGGTCCGCAGGCCCTTCGAGGAAGACGTAGTCGCCGACTTCGGCGCCCTGCGGCAGTGCCCTGCGCAGGGCCGCCACCCGCTCGCGGTGGCGCATGAGTTCGATCTCGGCGTCGCGGAGTTCCTCGCGCGCGGCGAGGTACTCCGCGGACTCGCCGGGCAGCCGGGTGTGCCGCGCCATCGTGTCCTCCTGGACGTCAAGCCCCCCGGGGTCATGTCGAGTCCCATGGTCGCGGCCGCCCCGCGCGCCGGGAGTGAGGCGGCGCCGTTCCCGACGGGTGACAAAGCGGGCAGGAGGGGAGGATCAGGCGGCGCACGGGGGGAGATGACAAACCTTCAACTCTGTGATCTTCACGTGATCTGCGCGGCATGAACTTGTGACAAGTGATCGTCTGCCGATACGTTCACCCATCAGCGTGGCGGGGGACTCCACTTCACCGCCGCGCCGGTCCTGCTGTCGCACGAAAGGCTTCCGCATGCTCTCCGGGAACGGTCGTCACCGTCGCCCCCGTCAGGCTCCGGCCCTCCTCGTCGCGGCCGGCGTGACCGGCTCCGCCATCGCGATCCCGCTGCTCGGCGCCGCGAGCGCCAGCGCGGCCGACGGCACCACGTGGGACAAGGTCGCCGAGTGCGAGAGCGGAGGTTCCTGGAGCGCGGACACCGGAAACGGCTACTACGGCGGTCTGCAGATCTCGCTGGCCGACTGGGACAAGTACGGCGGCACGCAGTACGCCGAGAGCGCCGACCAGGCCAGCCGTTCCCAGCAGATAGCCGTCGCCGAGAAGATCCTCGGCGACCAGGGCACCACGCCGTGGGCCATGTGCGCGCTGACCGCCGGGCTGACCTCCCACTCCGGTTCGGTCGACGTCGACACCGGCGTCGGCTCCGGCGGCGGGTCGGGCGGCGGCAGCGGGTCGGGCGGCACGTCCGGCTCCGCGGACGGCTCCGACTCGTCCGGTCTGCCGGATTCGTCCTCGTCCGGCGCCACTTCGGGCTCGGACTCCGGCTCCCACTCCACCCCCGGCTCCGGCTCCTCGGGTTCGGACTCCTCCGGCTCCACCGCCGACCCGGGCGCCACGACGACCCCGAGCCCGGGCGAGAGCACCACCGGGACTCCCGGTGCGACCGGCGGCTCCACCGGAACGCCCAATCCCAAGTCCGACAAGACCGACAAGTCCGGCTCGGGCGACACTGGAAACTCGCAGGGAACCGACAGCTCCCCCACGGCGACACCCGGCACCGACAACTCGGACAATTACCAGCAGAGCCCCGGTTCTTGGAGCCTGATCGACACCGGCGCACTCAACAGTGGCGGGCGTCACCGCGGCGAGAGCGCGGACGAAAGCGTGACAAACGGTCAGAACGCCACATCTTCCGGCCGTCACGCCGGCCGGGAACCGGGCACCTACACCGTCCGTGAGGGCGACTCCCTCGCCTCCATCGCCGACTCCCTTGGCGTCGACGGCGGGTGGCAGGCGCTCTACGACACCAACAAGAACGTCATCGGGGCCGACCCGGACCACATCACCGCCGGTCAGACGCTGAATGTCGGCGCCGAAAGCGGCGGCGGCCAGCGGTAGTTGACGCCCCACTTCGCGGCTGATGTCCGGTTTGGTGAAAGTGTGGGATGAGTCTCAGAAGCCCTGATCGTCTTTGAAAATCCGCCGATCGCATGTCTACGGTCAGGACCGCTCGTCACCACGAGCCCCGGCAGTCGCAACGCCGAATCCTGCCAGCGGTTGCCCGGGAACAGTCGTCGCGTCAAGCGCCGCAGGCAGGAGCGGGGGACCCAAGGTAAGCGCCGGGCCCAGCGGTTGACGCTGGACCGGCTAGGGGTGAAGCCGCACCTCGGACAAGCGAGTGTGCGGCCGGGCAACTCAACCGGCCCGAACCCGACAGCTCACCTCGCAGGCGTCGGTGAGGGGATCGATCCATGCTGTTTTCCGGCAAGGGCAAGCACCGTCGTCCGTCCAAGGCCGTTCGCGCCATCACGCTCGCCGGTGTCACCGGCGCCGCCGTCGCCGCCCCGCTGATGGCGGCCGGCAACGCCTCCGCCGCCACCGCCTCCCAGTGGGACGCGGTCGCCCAGTGCGAGTCGGGCGGCAACTGGTCCATCAACACCGGCAACGGCTTCTACGGCGGCCTGCAGTTCACCAACTCCACCTGGGCCGCGTACGGCGGCACCGCCTACGCCGCGCGCGCCGACCTCGCCACCAAGGCCCAGCAGATAGCCGTCGCCGAGAAGGTCTTCGCGGGCCAGGGCAAGGGCGCCTGGCCGGTCTGCGGCACGGGCCTGACGAGCACCCCGTACAACGGCTCCGCCCCGGCCGCCTCGACGAAGTCCGCGCCGAGCACGAGCACCCGCTCCACCGACCAGCAGGCCGCCACCCGCTCCACCACGCGCACGGCCCCGAAGGCGAGCAAGACCGTCACCACCCCGACCGGCAAGAAGGTCAAGAAGGGCGACGGCGAGTACAAGGTCGTCACGGGCGACACCCTCAGCGCCATCGCCGAGAAGCACCACGTGGCCGGCGGCTGGCAGAAGCTGTTCCAGCTGAACAAGGACATCGTCGAGGACGCGAACCTCATCTACCCGGGCCAGCAGCTGCACCTGAAGTGACACCTGGCTCCGAACGGACCCACAGCGCCCTCACATCCCCGGCCCGCACCCTGAAGGCTCCGTGAGGGCCACCCCCGTCCCCACGGGCTCCCCGCCCCGGCGCGTGTTCCCCCGTACGCGCCGGGGCGGGGTTTTTTCTGCCCCCCTTGCCCGGGTCCCGCCGCCCCCTTTCTTCGTGCCCCGTACACCCACCCTTTGTTCCGCTCGTGAACAATGGGTACCGTCTGCGTGTCCCACCCGTCCACGGGACGGTCGGTCGGTGGCCGGCGCCCCCGGGACGGTTAGGCTCTAGGCGCAAGGCACAGCCGTAAGGCACACCGCCCCGCACTTCCAGCGTCACATCCAAGAAGGAGATGCTCGTGCCGTCCATCGACGTCGTCGTAGCCCGGGAAATCCTGGACTCCCGAGGCAACCCCACGGTCGAGGTCGAGGTCGGCCTCGACGACGGCAGCACCGGTCGTGCCGCCGTCCCGTCCGGCGCCTCCACCGGCGCCTTCGAGGCCATCGAGCTCCGCGACGGCGACCCCAACCGCTACCAGGGCAAGGGCGTCGAGAAGGCCGTCCTCGCCGTCATCGAGCAGATCGGCCCGGAGCTGGTCGGCTACGACGCCACCGAGCAGCGCCTGATCGACCAGGCCATGTTCGACCTGGACGCCACCGACAACAAGGGCTCGCTCGGCGCCAACGCCATCCTCGGCGTCTCCCTCGCCGTCGCCCACGCCGCCTCCGAGGCCAGCGACCTCCCGCTCTTCCGCTACCTGGGCGGCCCCAACGCGCACCTGCTGCCGGTGCCGATGATGAACATCCTCAACGGCGGCTCGCACGCGGACTCCAACGTGGACATCCAGGAGTTCATGATCGCCCCGATCGGCGCGGAGTCCTTCTCCGAGGCCCTGCGCTGGGGCACCGAGGTCTACCACACGCTGAAGAAGGTCCTGAAGAGCAAGGGCCTGGCCACCGGCCTCGGCGACGAGGGCGGCTTCGCCCCGAACCTCGGCTCCAACCGCGAGGCCCTCGACCTCATCCTCGAGGCCATCAAGGAGGCCGGCTACGCCCCCGGCCAGCAGATCGCCCTCGCGCTCGACGTGGCCGCCTCCGAGTTCTACAAGGACGGCAAGTACCTCTTCGAGGGCAAGGAGCGCTCCGCCGCCGAGATGACGGAGTACTACGAGGAGCTCGTGGCGGCCTACCCGCTCGTCTCCATCGAGGACCCGCTGTTCGAGGACGACTGGGCCGGCTGGAAGGTCATCACCGACAAGCTCGGCGACAAGGTCCAGCTGGTCGGCGACGACCTGTTCGTCACCAACCCCGAGCGCCTCGCCCGCGGCATCGAGGAGGGCACCGCCAACGCCCTGCTCGTCAAGGTCAACCAGATCGGCTCGCTGACCGAGACCCTGGACGCCGTCGAGCTGGCCCAGCGCAACGGCTTCAAGTGCATGATGTCCCACCGCTCCGGCGAGACCGAGGACGTCACCATCGCCGACCTGGCCGTCGCCACCAACTGCGGCCAGATCAAGACCGGCGCCCCGGCCCGCTCGGAGCGCGTCGCCAAGTACAACCAGCTGCTGCGCATCGAGGAGATCCTCGACGACGCCGCGGTCTACGCCGGCCGCAGCGCGTTCCCGCGCTTCAAGGGCTGACCCAAGGGCTGACCCAACCTGGGGTAAGGCTTAGCCAGTCGTACGTACGTCCCCGGACTCGGTCCCGTACCGTGTCCGGGGACGTACGCACGTGTGGAAACCACACCGGCAAGGGGAGGCGGGAGAAGCCAGATGGCCGTGAAGGACCGGGACCGTTTCTCCACCGCGACCAGGCTGCGGCTGCTCGGCGAGCAGACGGCGGCCCGGGTCTACCGCTCCCAGACCAGGCGGCAGGCCCGCCGCTCCCGGCTCACCGGCCGCGCGGCGCTGCTCGCCCTGGTGCTGTGCACGATGATCGTCGCGCTCGCCTATCCGATGCGGCAGTACGTCTCCCAGCGCGCGCAGATCTCCGACCTCCAGCGGCAGCGGGAGCAGGCCCGCGAGCGGGTCGAGCAGCTGCGCGACCTCAAGGCGCGCTGGCAGGACGACTCCTACGCCGAGCAGCAGATCCGGCGCCGGCTGCACTACGTGATGCCCGGGGAGACCGGTTACGTGGTCGTCGACCCCGGTACGGCCAAGCAGTCCCGCGCCGACCGCAGGGCCGCCCAGCGGCCCTGGTACGCCAATGTCTGGGACGGCGTCGACAAGTCGGACGCCTCCGACCAGTAGCCGATGCAGTCATCGATGCAGTGACCGACAGAAAGCCAGTCTGAAAGCAGTCATGGAAACGCCCCCGCCCTCCACCCCGCGCACCGAGCCCACCGACGCGGACGTCGAGGCCTTCAAGCAGCAGCTGGGCCGCCCGCCGCGGGGCCTGCGGGCCATCGCGCACCGCTGCCCGTGCGGTCAGCCCGACGTCGTGGAGACGGCACCCCGGCTGCCCGACGGCACGCCCTTCCCGACGACGTACTACCTGACGTGCCCGCGCGCCGCCTCGGCGATCGGGACGCTGGAGGCGAACGGCGTCATGAAGGAGATGACGGAACGCCTGCAGAGCGACCCGGAGCTGGCCGCGGCCTACCGTGCCGCCCACGAGGACTACATCGCGCGCCGGGACGCCATCGAGGTGCTGGCGGGCTTCCCCAGCGCCGGCGGCATGCCGGACCGGGTGAAGTGCCTGCACGTGCTGGTCGCGCACTCCCTGGCCGCGGGGCCGGGGGTGAACCCGCTCGGCGACGAGGCGCTCGCGATGCTGCCGGAGTGGTGGCGCAAGGGACCGTGCGTGCAGCCGCTCGAGGCGCCCGATCCGGCGGACGAGCACCCCGGCGAGGAGGGAGCGGTGTTCGACCCCGCCGAGGTCCGCAGCGGCTTCTTCGCCGAGAAGCCCATGGTCCCGGAGGGCTTCTCCCGGGTCGCCGCCGTCGACTGCGGCACGAACTCCATCCGGCTGCTCGTCGCCGACGTCAGCCCCGCCACCGGTGAGCTGCTGGAGCTGGACCGGCGCATGACGATCGTGCGGCTCGGCCAGGACGTGGACCGCACCGGCCGGCTGGCGCCCGAGGCGCTGGAGCGGACCTTCGCCGCATGCCGGGAGTACGCCGGGGTGATCCGTGAACTCGGCGCCGCCCAGGTGCGGTTCGTCGCCACCTCCGCCTCCCGCGACGCGGAGAACCGGGACGACTTCGTGCGCGGGGTGCTGGACATCCTCGGGGTCGAGCCGGAGGTGATCAGCGGCGACCAGGAGGCCGAGTTCTCCTTCACCGGGGCCACCATGGAGCTCAAGGGGCGCGCGGACCTCGCCAGGCCGTACCTGGTGGTGGACATCGGCGGCGGCTCCACCGAGTTCGTCGTCGGCGACGAGCACGTGCGGGCGGCGCGGTCCGTGGACGTCGGCTGCGTGCGGATGACGGAACGTCACCTGGTGCACGGCGGCAAGGTCTCCGACCCGCCCACCGAGGAGCAGATCGCCGCCATGCGGGCCGACATCGAGGCGGCACTGGACCTCGCCGAGGAGACGGTGCCGCTGCGCGAGGCGCGCACCCTGGTGGGCCTCGCCGGGTCCGTCACCACCGTCTCGGCCATCGCCCAGGAGCTGCCCGAGTACGACTCCGCGCGCATCCACCACTCCCGGATCTCCCGCGACCGGGTCCGCGAGATCACCGAGTGGCTGCTGCGCTCCACCCACGCCGAACGCGCCGCGATCCCGTCCATGCACCCGGGGCGGGTCGACGTCATCGGCGCGGGCGCCCTCGTGCTGCTCGCGATCATGGAGCGGACCGGCGCCGAGGAGGTCGTGGTGAGCGAGCACGACATCCTCGACGGCATCGCCTTCAGCGCGGCCGAGGCCGCGGCACCGGGCAAGGGCACCGCCGGCCGGTGATGCGAGCGGCCCCGGTTCCCCGGACGCGGGAACCGGGGCCGCCTCCTCAGCGCGGCCGGCCGGGCGTCAGACGCAGAGCAGCACGATGAGACCGTTGCACTCCTCGTCCTCGTCATGACCGCCGCCCTGCTCATGGCCGCGGCCCTCGTCACGGCCGCCGCCCTCGTCATGGCCACCGCCGACGGGGGCGGCCGTCCTGGCGGTGGGATGAGAGGCGGGCGTCGCGGCCACGGCGCAGGCGGCGGTCGCCGTCCCCGTGGCGAGAACGATGCCCAGGACCGCGCTGACCGCGGCTATTCGCGAGACGGCCTTCTTGGAGGCCTTCTGTGTAGTGGTCATGGCGTCACGCTATGTGCACATATGTCCGGGCAACGCGCGATGCGTGACTGATCGGGTGAACGGCGGGCCGCCCGGCGCTCCGACCGGGTGAGGCGCTGTTGTCCGGCTCTCTTTTGTTACTGATGGGTAGCCAACTGCTGAGCAGGTCGGATAACGTTTGAGCGGCTCCTGGGGGCCTTTCGGGCCCTCTCGGTGACGCGGCGTCGGGAAACTTCGTGAAGTTCTTCACAAGGATTCGGCCCCGGCCGACGTGCCGAAAGCCTCCCGTTGACCCCTTCAGGGGGCGAAGAAGCCTTTGAACGTGTTCAGATGGGGGTCGTACCGCATCTTCGGATTGCGTGTCCGGGGCGGTGTTTCGAGCCCCTCACGCTCCCGTCCGCCGCGGAGAGAGGCAGCTCACGCGGCATTGACAACGGCTGCGGGGGTAGTGCGGTTCCCCTCGTCCGCCATGATCTGCGTCACGCGGGCCGCGCAGTGTAGCACAGGGCCTGTCGGTGCTTGTGAAGGGGCGCACGAGCGACCCCCTGGGAGCGGGTGGATACTCGATGGCATGAGCACCACGGAGCGTCCCAGGATCCTCGTAGTAGGCGGTGGGTACGTAGGCCTGTACGCAGCTCGGCGCATTCTCAAGAAGATGCGCTACGGAGAGGCGACCGTCACGGTCGTCGACCCCCGGTCGTACATGACCTACCAGCCCTTCCTCCCCGAAGCCGCCGCCGGCAACATCTCCCCCCGGCACGTCGTCGTCCCGCTGCGGCGCGTGCTGCCGAAGGCGGAGGTCCTCACCGGTCGGGTCACCACCATCGACCAGGACCGCAAGGTCGCCACGATCGCC
The DNA here is from genome assembly GCF_001027185.1 of Streptomyces incarnatus. Classification (NCBI taxonomy): domain Bacteria; kingdom Bacillati; phylum Actinomycetota; class Actinomycetes; order Kitasatosporales; family Streptomycetaceae; genus Streptomyces; species Streptomyces incarnatus. The sequence goes on from NZ_CP011497.1 coordinate 5,040,442, forward strand.
CCGCTGGTGGGCGAGGCGTACGAGCTGCCCTTCGACTACCTCGTGATCGCGCTCGGCGCGGTCTCCCGCACCTTCCCGATCCCCGGCCTCGCCGAGCAGGGCATCGGCATGAAGGGCATCGAGGAGTCCATCGGTCTGCGCAACCACGTGCTGGAGCAGCTGGACAAGGCCGACTCCACGACCGACGAGGAGATCCGCCGCAAGGCGCTCACCTTCGTCTTCATCGGCGGCGGCTTCGCGGGCGCGGAGACCATCGGCGAGGTCGAGGACATGGCCCGGGACGCGGCCAAGTACTACAAGAACGTGTCCCGCGAGGACATGCGCTTCATCCTGGTCGACGCCGCCGACAAGATCCTCCCCGAGGTGGGCCCGAAGCTCGGCCAGTACGGCAAGGAGCACCTGGAGAGCCGGGGCGTGGAGATCTACCTCTCCACCTCCATGGACTCCTGCGTCGACGGCCACGTGGTGCTGAAGAACGGCCTCGAGGTCGACGCCAACACGATCGTGTGGACGGCCGGCGTCAAGCCGAACCCGGCCCTGGCCCGCTTCGGCCTCCCGCTCGGCCCGCGCGGCCACGTGGACTGCGAGCCGACGCTCCAGGTCAAGGGCACGGACTACATCTGGGCCGCCGGTGACAACGCCCAGGTCCCGGACCTCGTCGGCCGCAAGGCGGGCAACGAGAACGCCTGGTGCCCGCCGAACGCCCAGCACGCGCTGCGCCAGGCCAAGGTGCTCGGCGACAACGTGGTCTCCGGCATGCGGGGTTTCCCGCAGAAGGACTACGAGCACGCCAACAAGGGTGCGGTCGCCGGTCTCGGCCTGCACAAGGGCGTGGCGATGATCGTCATGGGCAAGATGAAGATCAAGCTCAAGGGCCGCCTCGCCTGGTACATGCACCGTGGCTACCACGGCATGGCGATGCCGACCTTCAACCGCAAGATCCGCGTCTTCGCCGACTGGACGCTCGGCATGTTCCTCAAGCGCGAGGTCGTCTCCCTCGGCGCCATGGAGAACCCGCGCGAGGAGTTCTACGAGGCCGCGAAGCCGGCGCCGGTCGCCGCCGCGCCGAAGACCGAGGAGAAGGCCAAGGCCTCCTGACCTCAGGTCGCCGCGTACGACCCGAAGGGGCCGCCTGCCATCCGTGGTGCGGGCGGCCCCTTCGGCGTGTGCGGGTACCGGTCAGGTCGACACGGCGGCTCCCTCGGCGTGCCGGGTGCCGTGGCCCGGGGCCTTGACGCTGTCGAGCACCTGACGGTAGTCCCGGTCGACGGCCCTGCGCTGATCGCCGTGGCCGACCGTCATGATCGTGAGCTCCTGCCTGCCGTGGTCGACGAGGCGGATGTGCCCCACCCGGTCGACGCCGACGAGCTTCGCCTCCAGACAGTGGTCGCCGCCCGTCGTGCCCTCGTGGACATCGGTGCTGCGCAGACGGGCGCCGGTGTCGGAGCTGTTGTAGCCCTCCACCGCGGCCTTGAGGTCCGTCTTGAGGTCCCACGGCCGGTCGGGGGCCTTGCCGGGCCCGTCGAGCACGACGAAGCCCAGGGCTCCGTATCCGGTCTTCACCACATAGTCACGGCTGTTGACGCCGCCCTCGCTGTACTTCTCCACGTGGGGCCTCCCGGGCAGCCGGACGGAGATGCCGCTGCTGTCGGTGATCTTCTGCCACTGCGGGGCGGCGAAGGCGGAGCCGTGCGACAGCACACCTCCGGTGATCACCGTGGTGGAGGCGGCGAGCAGGACGAGACGCTGGACCGTGGAGAGACGAAGCATGGTGAGGCGCATCCGATGAGGAGGAGGGAATCTCGGGTACGCCATCCATTACGGCCCGGCTCCCGAAGCGCGTCATGCCCCCACAAGTCGTGACTTGACCGACGGCCGGGCTTCGCGCACACTCCGCCGCTCCCTCATCTGCATGGCCGATGCATCTGTTTTGCCCAGGTGTAACTCCTTTGCGGGACTGCGCCGGACGCCGGACGGTGTTTACGTGGTTACCGGCATCCGGGATCAAGTCTTGGAGGTGTGCGCCATGGCCGACGCCGCGTCGCGGCTGAGGAGTCTTGCCGAGCAGGTGCTGGGGGTCCCGCTCCCGCTGCGGGTACGGGCCTGGGACGGATCGCAGGCGGGGCCGCCGGAGGCACCCGCGCTGGTCATCCGCAACCGCCGCGCCCTGCGCCGCATGCTGTTCAAACCGGGCGAGTTGGGTCTCGCCCGCGCCTGGGTCGCGGGCGATCTGGACATCGAGGGCGACCTGTACGCCGCGCTCGACGCGATGGCGGGCCTGGTCTGGGAGCGCGGCGAGGACGCCCCCGGCCTCCTGCACGCCGTGCGCGACCCCGCCGTACGGGCCGCCGCCCGTGAGCTGCTGAAGCTGGCCGGGCCCCCGATCCCGCCCGCCCCGCCCCGCGAGGAGATCCGCAGACCGCGCCGGAACCTGCACACCCGGCGCACCGACAAGCGGGCCATCAGCCACCACTACGACGTCGGCAACGACTTCTACGAGATCGTCCTCGGCCCGTCCATGGTCTACTCGTGCGCCTACTGGGAGGACGGCGGAACTCTGGAGACCGCCCAGCGGGACAAGCTCGAACTGGTCTGCGCCAAACTGGGACTGACACCTGGTCAGCGGCTGCTGGACGTCGGCTGCGGCTGGGGCTCGATGGCCATCCACGCGGCCCGCGAGCACGGCGTGGGCGTCGTCGGGGTCACCCTGTCGCAGGAGCAGGCGGCGTACGCCCGCAAGCGCGTCGCCGACGAGGGGCTGACCGACCGGGTGGAGATCAGGGTCCAGGACTACCGGGACGTGGAGGACGGGCCCTTCGACGCCGTCTCCTCCATCGGCATGGCGGAGCACGTCGGCGCCGAACGCTATCTGGAGTACGCCCGTCAGCTGTACGACCTGCTGAAGCCCGGCGGGCGGCTGCTCAACCACCAGATCGCCCGCCGCCCGCAGCGCGACGAGTCGGCGTACGCCGTGGACGAGTTCATCGACTCCTACGTCTTCCCGGACGGCGAGCTCGCCCCCGTCGGCAGCACCGTCACCCAGCTGGAGCGCGCCGGGTTCGAGGTACGGGACGTGGAGTCCCTCCGCGAGCACTACGCCCGCACCCTGCGCCGCTGGGTCGCCAACCTGGAGGGCGGGTGGGACCGCGCGGTCCGCCTCACCACCCCCGGCCGGGCCCGCGTCTGGCGGCTGTACATGGCCGCCTCCGCGCTCGCCTTCGAACACAACCGGATCGGCGTCAACCAGGTCCTGGCGGTCCGCACCCCGGAGTCGGGCGTGTCCGGCCTGCCGCTGCGCACCCGCACCTGGAACACCTGACAGCCGGTACGACACGAGGGGCCCCGCGGCTGCGAGGCCCCTCCGGTCGTCGTACGGCTACTCGGCCTTGATCGCCGCCAGCATGTTCAGCCGGGCCGCGCGCCGGGCCGGCCACAGCGCGGCGAGGACGCCGACCGTGCCCGCCAGCAGCAGGAAGACCGCCATCCGGCCCCAGGGCAGGACCAGTTCGTACGTCGGCATCTTGGTGCCCAGCAGCTGACCGGCCGCCCAGCCGAAGAACACGCCCAGGCCGATGCCGAGCACCCCGCCGAACAGGGAGATCACCAGGGACTCCAGCCGGACCATCCGCTTGACCGCCTTGCGGTCCAGGCCGATCGCGCGGAGCATGCCGATCTCCTGGGCGCGTTCGAAGACGGACATGGCCAGGGTGTTGATGACGCCGAGAACCGCGACGATCACCGCCATGCCGAGCAGGCCGTAGAGCATGTTGAGCATCGTCGTGAAGATCTTCGCGATGGCGTTGGAGATGTCCTGCTTGTCCTGGATCCTGATGGCAGGGTTGGAGTCGAGAGCCTTGACGAGCTTGTCCTTGGTGGCGCTGGAGGCGCCGCCCGCGGTCTTGACCATGACGTCGCTGTCGGACGGGTGGGGCAGGTGCGGAGTCAGGGCCTTGTTGTCGACCAGGATCTCCTTGAACATCTCGTTGCCCTTGTAGACGCCGGCGACCGTCAGCTTCTGCCGCTTGCCGTCCTCGTAGCGCACGGTGAAGACCGACCCGGCCTTCCAGCCGTGCGACTTGGCGGTGCCCTCGTCCACGGTGACCCGGGAGCCGCCCACCTCGAAGGTGCCCTGCTCCATCTCCAGATGGGTCAGTGCGCCGATCGCGGAGCCGTTGACGCCGGTCAGCACCTCGTTGGAGCCGTCGATCCGGGAGACGGCACGGCGCAGGGGGCTGCTGTCGGTCACGCCGTCGGTCGCGGCGATCTTCTTCGCCACGTCGGGGGAGAGCGGGTCGCCGTTGGTCATCGAGACGACGTAGTCCGCGCGCAGCGACGAGCTGGCCATCTTGTCGATCGCCGTCTGCAGGCTGCCCGCCATCACCGTCATGCCGGTGATCAGGGTCAGACCGATCATCAGCGCGGAGGCGGTGGCCGCCGTACGGCGCGGGTTGCGCACCGAGTTCTGGCGGGCCAGCTTGCCCGAGACGCCGAAGGCGCGCAGCACCGGGGCGGCGGCCGCGATCAGCGGGCGGGACAGCAGCGGGGTCAGGATGAACACGCCGATGATCAGCAGCACCGCGCCGATGCCCATCGGGCCCTGGGCGGAGTCGGCGTTCATCGACGTGGCCGCGAGGACCACGGCGACGCCGGCCGCCGCGAACAGCGCGCCGAGCGTGTTGCGCAGCACCAGCGACTTGGTGGTCGCCTTGGCGTGCACGCTGCTCATCGCCGCCACCGGCGGGATCTTCGCGGCCCGGCGGGCGGGCAGCCAGGCGGCCAGCATGGTGACGAGGACGCCGACCGCGAGGGCGGCCACCACGGTGCCGGGGCTGATCACCAGCGGCCCGTCGGGCACGCTCGCGCCGAAGGAGCCCAGCAGCGAGCGCAGGCCCGCGCCGATGCCGATGCCGGCGGCGAGCCCCGCCACACCGGCGACCGCGCCGACCGCGAACGCCTCGATCAGCACCGAGCGGGTCACCTGACGGCGGGAGGCGCCGACCGCGCGCAGCAGGGCCAGTTCGCGGGTGCGCTGGGCGACCAGCATGGTGAAGGTGTTGGCGATGATGAACGTGCCGACGAACAGCGCGATACCGGCGAACACCAGCAGCGCTTGCTTCAGCCCGCTCATCGAGTTGGCGATCTGCTGGGCCTGGCCGTCGGCGAGGGTCCTGCCGGTGGTGTTCTCGACCAGGCGGGACGGCAGGGCCTTGTCCAGCTCGGCCTTCAGCGCGGTCTGGCTGGTGCCGGGGGCGGCCTTGACGTCGATCTCGTCGTACGTGCCCTTCTTGCCGAACAGCTTCTGCGCGGTCGGCGTGTCGAAGAGCGCGAGGCTGCCGCCGGCGGAGACGTTGCCGTCGTCGGTGGTGAAGATGCCGGCGAGCGTCGGGGTGAGGACCGGGCCGTTCACGGACAGGCGCACGGTGTCACCGACCTGGTAGCCGGCCCGCTTCGCGGTCTTGGAGTCGAGCAGGACCTCGCCCGCGCCGTGCGGGGCATGGCCGCTGACCAGCGGGTACCGGGCGTCCTTGGTGCCCCAGTAGTTGCCGCCGTTGGACTGCCAGTCGCCGCCGACCAGCTTGCCGTCCTTGCCGGCGACGGCGGTGAAGCCGCTGACGACACCGGTCGCGGAGGCGGCGCCGGGGACCTTCGCGGCCTTGTCCAGCACGCCCTGGGTCAGATCGGACAGCTTGCCGACCTTGTCGCCCTCGGAGTCCTGGTACTTGGGCTGTACGGCGACGTCGACCTGGTCGAAGCCCTTGGCGGAGCTCTTCTGGTAGGCGTCGGAGATGGTGTTGGTGAAGACGAGCGTCCCGGAGACGAAGGCCACGCCGAGCATGACGGCGAGCACGGTCATCAGCAGCCGGGCCTTGTGCGCGAGGACGTTGCGCAGGGCGGTGCGGAACATCAGGAGGTACGGCCCTTCGCGTCGAACTGCTTCATGAGGTCGAGGACGGAGTCGGCCGTGGGGGCGTACATCTCGTCGACGATCCGGCCGTCGGCCAGGAACACCACGCGGTCCGCGTAGGCGGCGGCCACCGGGTCGTGGGTGACCATGACGACGGTCTGGCCGAGTTCGCGCACGGAGTTGCGCAGGAAGCCCAGCACCTCGGCGCCGGAGCGGGAGTCGAGGTTTCCGGTCGGCTCGTCACCGAAGATGATCTCGGGCCTGGAGGCGAGGGCGCGGGCGACGGCGACACGCTGCTGCTGGCCGCCGGAGAGCTGGGCGGGCCGGTGGCTGAGCCGCCCGGACAGGCCGACCATCGAGATCACCTGGTCCAGCCAGGCCTTGTCCGGCTTCCGTCCGGCGATGTCCATCGGCAGGGTGATGTTCTCCAGGGCGGTCAGCGTCGGCAGCAGGTTGAAGGCCTGGAAGATGAAGCCGATCTTGTCCCGGCGGAGCTTGGTGAGCTGCTTGTCCTTCAGGGAGCCCAGCTCGGTCTCGCCGATCCGCACGGAGCCGGAGGAGAAGGTGTCGAGGCCGGCCACGCAGTGCATCAGCGTGGACTTGCCGGAGCCGGACGGGCCCATGATCGCGGTGAACTCGGCCTGCCGGAAGTCGACGGAGACCTGGTCCAGGGCGACCACCCGGGTCTCACCCTGCCCGTAGATCTTCGACAGCTCCGTGGCGCGTGCGGCCACGGCGGTGGTCCGGCCGGCGGTGGGTGTGGTGGTCACGGGACGGTGCTCCTGTCGGGACGACGTGTGTTCCAGTGGGACCGCTCCATCGTCCCGGCGCCCGGGGCGCGTGTAGTCAGTCGCTGTTCCGGTTCCGGAGGGCGACTCGGGTCGGACGGGAGAGCGCCGTGTCATACCTGGGGAGGACGGCGGACCCTGAGAGCGGTCCCCTCCTCGGGCACCGCCGGGCCGTCACCGGAATTCCCGTCGAACCGGTCTCGAACGCTGGTAGAGAACGGGTGGAACACCCTCGTTCGGACGGTGAAATTCCGTCATTCCACGTACGTGCCCAGCCACGTCGCGCCACGCTGTTGGCAAGTGCGGACGGCCCGTACCGCGGGCTGATGCACCCTCAGACGTCAATAAAATAAGACAACATCGGTCCGCCCTTCCGCTGTTCGGGGGATGCGTCCCGATAGGCTCGAACCTCGAAGCGGAGCCCATGGCCTGCCCGGATGGTGGAATGCAGACACGGCGAGCTTAAACCTCGCTGCCCCTTCGCGGGCGTGCCGGTTCAAGTCCGGCTCCGGGCACTCGCTCCTGTACGGTGCGTGAACCAGGCTGCACCCGCCGCTTCCGCCGCAGCCGGACCCCGCGCCGCGTGCCGAACGCGCAGAGGCGCTGGACTCCCCACGACCTGCTTCTTCCGCCGATGCTGCTGCGGTTGAGTGACAAGTGGTGACAAATAGTACGGCTCCCCGAGGACGTTCACGATGTGGCGAGCTGATTTCTCTTAGCTTCTTCACGGATTCGGATGTGTCGGCCGGCACGTGGTCGCCTGTGTCCGCCACCCATGGAGGTCCTCGGATGAATCTTCGCCCCTGGGTCGCAGCACCGCTGGCGGGTGCGGCCCTCGCCCTCGTGTCTCCGGCGGCCGGCGCCGCCGCGCAGGCGCCCGTGCGGTACGAAGGGGACGGGCACCACCGTCACCACAATCCCTACCGGGACTGTCACAGCCGCCGCGGTGTCGTGCTCGTCGCCCCTGACCTGAGGGCGATTCTGACCAACGGCCCGCGCGGGCCGGAGGCGCTCGTCATCTCGGGCAAATCGTCCTCGTCCTCGTCTCCGGCGGCGACATGGGACACCTTCACCGTCTCGACCTATCTGAGCGTGGACTATCCCAACCAGACCTCCGGCCAGTACGAGTTCTCGATCCGTCAGTTCTTCCGCGTGCACCCGATCTTCGAGGTGCGGACCTTCGGCGTCCACAAGCGGGTCTTTCCCTTCCCGGCCACCCACTGCCGCAACAGCCGGGACGACGGCGACGGCGGGCCCGGCGCTCGTCCGAGGGATGGCGCGGTGGTCGACGGGAACGGTCCGTCGAACTCCCCGGCTCCCCGGAAGGGCGCCCCCGGGCGCACCGCTTCCGCGCAGGACGGCGCGGCCGTCGGCTGGAGCCGCAGCCTGCTGGGCGTGACGGGCATCGTGAGCGCGGCCGCGGGTCTGCTGGTGGTTCTGGGATTCCTCGCCGCGGCCCGGCTTCGCCGGCGTCGTTCGTCCGAGTGACAGCGGGCCGGACACGGCCCCCAAAGCGCCGCCGGCCCCCTGACGCGACCTGGCGTCAGGGGGCCGGCGTGCTGCCGCGTCAACTGGTGCCGATGGGCGAAGGACCGACCTCCGGGAAGGGGGAGGCGTAGGGGGCGATGTAGCCCTCCACAGCGGTGCGTACGGCTTGCAGAAGGCTCGCTGTGCCGGCGCCTTCTTCTTCCGGCGGCACCTGCGGTCCGACCGGCGTGGGCGCGTGCGCATCGCCGGTGCCGCTCGGCGCCGAAGGCGTTCCAGCGGGAGCGGTCGGGACGGACTGCCGCTGCGGGCGGCCGCCGACGGGAGGAGGCGTGGCTGCGGCGTCGGCCGGGGCTGTGGTGCCGGCCGGGGCTGTGGTGCCCGGCGGGGCTGCGGCGTCGGCCGGGACCGTGGCGCCGGGTGGGGCTGTGGCGCTGGGTGGGGCTGTGGGGTTCGGGGCGGCCGAGCGGTGGGGCGCGGCCGGGCGCTTGTGCTTCGGGTCGGCTAAGCGACCGAGCCCGGCCGAGGTACCGCCGCTGCCGGAGGAGCCCCCGGTGGTGCCCCTGCCCCTGGTCGTGCCGCCGCCTCCGGTGGTGCCACCGCCCCCGGAGGACGCCGTCGACCCCGAGGGGCTGGGCGTGGCCGAGGGGCTGGGGCGGGGGTCGTGGGGGCAGAGCGCGTCGGGATCCTTGATGCCGTAGCTCAGACCCCACACCCAGTCACAGCCGCCCCGGTACACCCTCACCCAGCCGCAGTAGGGGCCGCCGTAACTGCGGCAGGGGGGCGCCGCTGCCTGCGGGACCGGCTCCGTCGCGGACGGGTCGGGCGACTCGGCTCTGCTCCGCGAGGCGTCCACGGCGCTGACCATGCGGACCTGCGCGACATCGGAGCTCCCGGACGTCCAGTGCGTGTAGAGGAAGGGCAGGGCGACGGCTGAGGCGGACGCCGCCACCGTCGCAGCAGCGAGAGCGCCGCGGGTCAGACGCATAACTGTTCCTCTCGGCCTCGCGCTCTGTCGGAAGGTGCGAACGCACTCTGTGCACGAGAGCGCCGCCGCTGTGAGCGCTGGAGCTGAACGTATGGTTTGCAGACCCCCCCGACCGCCAGCGAACCGCCGGTCAGGCGGCCTTGCCCCGGTTTTTCACTCGAAGAGTCTCGCCTCGGCCGTACGGCGCCTCACCCCTCGTACACCGTCAGTACCGCACCGTCCACCTCGATGCGCCGGCCCGCCCGGAGGCCGTCCGTGCGCAGGGTGCGCAGACAGGCGTGGAACAGCTCCAGTTCGTCCGCGTCCAGGATCGCGGCGGCCAGGTCCAGCAGTTCGGTCACCGCGTCCTCGGTGAGCACCTCGGGCAGCTCGCCGGAGAGCAGGACGACCGATTCACCGGCGGGGCCCCGGACCACCGCGGTGGCCGGCCCGCCATGCACGAACAACACGTTCCCCCCAAAGAGCCCGGGATCGTGCGGCTCTCGTTCCTCGGGCAGGACGAGAGACTAGCGGGGGATGTCGGCCCATTCGGGCGCAGTTGCATGATTTTTCCGGCATCAGATTTTTCCGGCACGCCCCGCGCGGTACGGCCGGTCACTTCTCCGGTGCCGAGGGCGCCGACGGCGCGGAGCGCCCCAGCAGGGACTCGACCAGGGCGGCGACATGGCGGCGGTCCTCCGCCGACAGCTGCTGCACGCTGGCGATGAGCAGGTCCACCTCGGGGTCGGTGGCCGGGGCGGCCGTACCGTCGGCGTCCGGTCCGGCCGGGGTGCCGTAGACGTGGATGCCGCAGGCCTCGGCGGCGGCCCGGCGCACGGTGTCGAGCGGCAGTTCGAGGCCCTTGGCCAGGCCTTCCAGGGTGGTGGCCTGGGGCATGCGGACGACCCGGTCGGTGGTGGCCAGGTGGTGGACGGTGGAGCGGGGCACACCGCCGCGCCGCGCCACGTCGCCGTAGGACCAGCCCTTGCGGTCGAGACGCTCACGGATCAACTGCTGCAGTGCGTTGGCCACCGAAGTCCACTTCCTGCTCGCCGCTCGACCGAACCGTCCCTGTCGGCGCCGATTCTACGGTCGGGTAGTCGGCCCGCCGAAAGGGTGATTCGCCGAACGGGTTGCGGAGGGGTGCCGCGAGGCCCTAGTGTCCAATCTCGTTGGACAGCCCGTCCGACCAAGTTGGACAGAGTCCGGGGGGAACCTGACTCTCTCCGACCGGAACCGCCTGTTTCCCGAGGGGGAATCGATCATGTTGAACGCCCATGAGCTCGACGCCGAGTCCGCGGAGCTGCTGCCGGGCCGTGAGGCCCTGGGCCGCCTGAAGTTCAGCTTCGGCAAGACGGTCAACGTCACCAAGCACGTGGCGCACATCAACGCCCACAACGAGTCGGCCGCCGTCAATGACCACTCCTCGTGGTCCGTGGCCGACTCCGGCGCCGGCCAGAGCATCACCGTCGTCCAGTAACGCTCGCGCCCCGTCCCCGAACGACACACCACGAAAGGAACACACCATGAGCATGGACATGCGCGAGCTGGACGGCGAGTCCGCGGAGCTGCTGCCGGGCCGTGAGGCCCTGGGCCGGCTGAAGTTCAGCTTCGGCAGGACCGTCAACGTCACCAAGCACGTGGCGCACATCAACGCCCACAACGAGTCGGCCGCCGTCAACGACCACTCCTCGTGGTCCGACGCCGAGTCGTCGGCCCAGCAGACGATCACCGTCCAGCAGTAAGGCACCACCGCTACGACGGCAGGGGGGCGGACCGCACCGCCGAAGGGGCGCGCCGGAGGCGACGGACCACCGGCGGGCGGGGCGGTCCGCCCCCGCTGCCATGGGGGGAACGGCGTGGGGGGAGACCACGGATGACGGTGCTCGACGACGGCACCAGCGCGCTGTACGACACCGGCCCGGTGCCCGGGCCCGGGGGCTGGCCGGTGACGTACGAACAGGTGACGACCGGCAGCCTGCCGGCCGTCGGAGAGCCGGTCCGCCCGGCCCCGCGGCTCAGCGCGGGGCTGCGGCTGCACGGCGAGTACCAGGGTTCGGGCTTCACCGAACCGAAGTACATCGCCCGTCGGGGGGACGGGCAGGTCGTGCAGCTGTCGCGGCTGCTGTACCTGGTGGCGTCGTCCGTCGACGGGATCCGTGACGTCGACACGATCGCCCACCGGGTCAGCGCCCGCTACGGCCGCGAGGTCAGCGGCGAGAACATCCGCTACCTGCTGGAGAACAAGCTCCAGCCGCTCGGCGTGACCGTGCCCGAGGGCCAGGAGGACGACGAGGTCGACGCACCGCGCTCCGACCTGCTGCTCGCCCTCAAGGGCCACCGGGTGGTCTTCGACGAGCGCCGTACGGCGCGGATCGCGCGCGCCCTGGCCTGGCTGCACCGCCCGGCCGTGGTCGCCGCCGTGCTGCTCACGGCGCTCGCGATGGACGTCTGGCTGTTCGGCTACTTCGGGGCGATCGAACCGGTGCTGGAGGTCCTGGACCAGCCGGTGCTGATCCTCATCGTCTTCGTCCTCACCGTGGCCTCCCTCGTCTTCCACGAGTTCGGCCACGCCTCGGCCTGCCGCTACGGCGGCGCCCGGCCCGGCTGCATCGGCTGCGGGCTCTTCCTCATCTGGCCGTCGATGTACACCGACGTCACCGACGTCTACCGGATCTCCCGGGCCGGCCGGCTCCGCACGGACCTCGGCGGGGTGTACTTCAACGTCGTCTTCATGCTGGCCCTGGCCGGGGCCTACTTCGCGACCGGGGCGCAGTTCTTCCTGGCCGCCGTCTATCTCGGGCACTTCGAGATCCTGGAACAGCTGATGCCGGCCGTCCGCCTGGACGGCTACTACATCCTGGGCGACCTCGCCGGGGTGCCGGATCTCTACGGCAAGATCAAGCCGATCCTGCTCTCGCTCGTGCCGGGCGCCAAGGGCAGGGCGGCGCGCACGGAGGTCGCCGGGCTGAAGAGGTCCGCGCGCACCATCGTGGCCGGCTGGGTGCTGACCATGGTGCCGCTGATCGCCGGCGAGCTGGGCTACGCGCTGTGGAACCTGCCCCGGATCCTCACCACGACGGTCCGCTCGCTGACCGAGCAACTCATCGGCACCGCCGCCGCGTTCGCGCACGGGCAGATCGTCGCAGGGCTCGTCGGGGTGATCGGCAGCGTGATGCTGCTGTGCCCGATGGCCGGTGTCGGCTACCTCTCCGTGAAGATCGGCGGCCGGCTCCTGCGGGCCGCGAACCGCTCCACCGCCGGCCGGCCCCGGCTGCGGCTGGCGCTGTGCGTGCTCGCCCTCGCCGGACTCGGCGGGCTCTCCTACGCCTGGGTGTCCGGGATGACCCCGAAGCCGTTGCCGAAGCAGCCCCCGATCGCACCGATCCTGCAACCGGGGGTGTCGACCGAGGAGCCCTCGCCCCGGGACGTCTCCACTCCGGCCCCCGGCAGGCACGGCCGGTACGGCACCGGCGGTGCCTCCGTGTCGCCTTCGGCGGTGCCGGGGGCTTCCGCTTCGGCGCCGGGCGGCGGGTCGTCACCGGGCCCCTCGGGGAGCGCGTCCGCCTCCGCGCCGCAGTCCTCGGCATCGGGCCCGGCCGCACCGGCCGTGTCGACCGGCTCGAAGTCCCACCAGCCGGAGTCCTCCAGCGGCGGCGCCACCGCGACCACGACCCCGCCCGCCAGCCCGGACCCCGGCCCCCCGACCTCCCCGACGCCCTCGGAGAGCGTCCCCGCGTCACCGACCGGGAGTCCGACGTCCGCGCCGCCCGCCGGCTCGCCCGCGCCCGCGTCGTCCTGACACCTCGTCAGCCACGTCCGGCCCGCCCGGCCGACACCTTCCGGCCTTCCTGGGCCGACCGACACCTTCCGGCCTTCCTGGGCCGATCGACACCTTCCGGCCTTCCAGGGCCGATCGACACCTTCCGGCCCTCCTGGGCCGACCGACACCTTCCGGCCCTCCTGGGCCGACCGACACCTTACGGAGACCCCATGAGCAGCCACCGCAAGGCACGCTCCAGCAACCATCCCCTCGCCCGGCGCGCCCTGGGCATGGGCCTGTTCGCGGCCGGATTCGCCGGTGTGGCCACCGCCGTACCGGCCCAGGCCGCCACCGGCGCCTCGCACGCGGCCTTCGCGGCCGACCACGTCTTCAGCCACGTCGACCGGGCCCACCACACCCAGGCCCGGGACTCCTTCACGATCCGCCAGTTCGGCGCCGTCAACGCGGCGGGGGTGCGCAACCAGGCCAACGCCGTCTCCGCCGGCTGCTCGGCCGACGACCACTGCCGGTCGGTCGCGCTGTCCTTCCAGATCGTGACCATCGCGGGCGAGCACACGCACCTGAACGCCGTGAACCTCAGCGACGCGGCCAACAAGGAGTGCACCGGCTGCCAGACCCTCGCCGGCGCCTACCAGTTCGTCGTCTCCACACCGGCCCCCCTCACCCTCGACGCCGCGGCCCGGGAGCGGCTCGCCGACATCCACCGCCGGCTGGACGCGCTGACCCGCTCCTCGCTGCCCGCGGCCGAGCTGAGGACGCGGGTCGACGGACTGGCGGGCGAGGTCTCGCAGGTCCTGCGCGACGCCGTCGCCCACGCGCCCAAGGCGGCGGACGCCGCCCAGCCCACGGTGACGCTGCACCGGCACCTGGACGGCTGGCCGGGCCACTGACCGCGTGAACGCCTCGCGCTCCCCCGGAGCGCGAGGCACCCGGCCACGCGGTGCCCCATTGACATCGGATGCCCTTCGACGCAGACTCGCCGCACATCAGTGAAGAAAATTTCACTGAGCGAACAGGCGATACTCGTGGAGTCGACCCGAAGGGACCCACCGATGCGCACCACCGTCGGGATCATCGGAGCCGGACCGGCCGGACTGCTGCTCGCGCGGCTGCTGCACCGCGCCGGCATCGACTCGGTCGTCCTGGAGAGCCGTGACCGCGCCTACGTCGAACATCGGCAGCGCGCCGGAATCCTGGAGCAGGGCACGGTCGACGTGCTGCGCGCGGCCGGCGCCGGGGAGCGGATGGACCGGGAGGGTCTGCGGCACGACGGGATCGAGCTGCGCTTCGGCCGGCGCCGCCACCGCGTGGACTTCCCCGGCCTGACCGGCGGCCGGTCGGTGATGGTGTACGCCCAGACCGAGGTCTGCAAGGACCTGATCGCCCTTCAGCTGAAGGAGGGCGGGCCGCTGCTGTTCGAGGCGGAGGCGCTGGCGGTGCTGGGCGCGGACGGCGACCGGCCGCGCGTCCGCTTCCGGCACCAGGGCCGCGAGGACGAGCTGGAGTGCGTGTACGTCGCCGGCTGCGACGGCTTCTGGGGCGTGTCCCGCAGGGCCTTCCCGGCCGCCCTGTCCCGCGTGTTCGAGCGGACGTACCCCTACGCCTGGCTCGGCATCCTCGCCGACGTCGCGCCCTCCCACGACGAACTCGTCTACGCCCGCCACGACCGGGGCTTCGCCCTCCTGTCCATGCGCTCCCCGTCCGTCTCCCGCCTCTACCTCCAGGTGCCCGCCGGCACGGACGCCCAGGACTGGACCGACGACGAGATCTGGGCCGAGCTGGAGCGGCGTTTCGAGACCGGGGACGGCTGGCGGCTAAAACGCGGGCCCATCACCCAGAAGTCGGTCACGCCGATGCGGTCCTTCGTGCACGAGCCGATGCGCCACGGCCGGCTCTTCCTCGCCGGTGACGCCGCCCACATCGTGCCGCCGACCGGAGCCAAGGGGCTGAACCTCGCCGTCGGGGACGTCGTCACCCTCGCCCGCGCCCTCACCCACGAGCAGGAGAGCGGCTCCCCGGAGCTCCTCGACGCCTACTCCGCGACCTGCCTGCGCCGCGTCTGGCAGGCCGAGCGGTTCTCCTACGACATGACGACGCTGCTCCATCCGGCCCCGGACGCCACTCCCTTCGACGCCCGCCTGCAGCAGGCCCGGCTGGAGCGGGTCGCCTCCTCCCGCGCGGCCGAGACCGACCTGGCCGAGGCGTACACCGGGTTCCCGCTCGGCTGACCGGGGCCCCGCTCGGCCGACCGGGGCCCCGCCGGGTTAGCGGAGCGTCTCGGTGAGGTAGCAGGTTCGTCATGGAAGGCGATCACCCATGGCCGGGAATCACCGGTACGCGTAGCGTGTTGGGCAGCACGGCAGGGGAAAGATCCTCCTCAAGTAGCGTGTCGATCCTTTGCCAATCCATTACGCTTTGAGCCAAGGCTGCGCACGGCAGCCATGGAGGAGTGAAATGAGGAGCAGTAACCCGGTCTTCTCGCGACGGGGGTTCAGCCGCGACAACGGCTACGCCGGCTTCAACACCGCACCGCAGGCCGGGTACGCACAGGGCAACCCGTACGCGCAGAACCCCTACGCCCAGAACCCGTACGCGCAGGCGGGCGTCCAGTTCGGCGCGCCGCCCCAGGCACCGGTCACCACCGACCGGATGACGATGGACGACGTCGTCGTCCGCTCGGCCATCACGCTCGGCACCGTCGCCGTCGGCGCCGTCCTCGCCTGGGCGCTGCTGCCGGTCACGGCGACCAGCTACGGCCTGGCGGTCGGCTCCGCGCTGGTCGCGTTCGTCCTGGCGATGGTCCAGAACTTCAAGCGCACCCCGTCTCCCGCGCTGATCCTCGGGTACGCCGCCTTCGAGGGCGTCTTCCTCGGTGTCATCAGCGAGATGTACAACAGCCGCTGGAGCGGCGCCCCCTTCCAGGCGGTGCTCGGCACCATGGCGGTCTCCGCCGCGACCCTGCTGGTCTACAAGGCCGGCTGGATCCGCGTCACCGCCCGCTACGCCCGCATCGGCATGTCCATCGCCCTGGCGTTCCTGGTGGTCATGGCGGTCAACCTGCTGCTGGTCGTGTTCGGCGTCGCCGACAACGGCGGGCTGCGCAGCTTCGGTCCGCTCGGCGCGCTCGTCGGCATCGTCGCCATCGTGCTCGGCGCGTTCTTCCTGACCCTCGACTTCAAGCAGATCGAGGACGGCATCGCCTACGGCGCCCCGCGCAACGAGTCCTGGCTGGCCGCGTTCGGCCTCACCGTGACCCTGGTGTGGATCTACCTGGAGATGCTGCGACTGGTGGCGATCTTCACCAACAACGACTAGCGCACGCGCCGGTCATGAGAAGGGCCCCGGGTTCCGACCCGGGGCCCTTCGCCGTCCTCGGCGGCTAGCGCAGCTTGCGCGCCGCCCTCCTCAGGTCGTACTCGTGGACGATCGCCTTCGCGTGGCCGTAGGCGAGGTCGTACTCGTGCCGGAGCCAGCTGACCTTCTCCTCGAAGCGGAACAGGGCGGGGCCTTCTTCAACGGTGCGCAACCAGTCGGAGACTTCGCGACCGGTGCAGTGGGGGATGCGGGCGAGCAGATTGCGGTGGGTCTCCTCCGAGAAGAGCTGGGACATCGGCGCCTCCGAACGCAAAGGGGATGTAAGCCGGTCCTTCACGTCACGGTGCCTGAGCGTTCGCGTATTGGCAACAGTGCGGCACGTTACGCTCGGCGCGTGGTTGATACGACGCCCTTGACCCGAGCAGTGGATCACTTCGCCGACCGGTTGCGGGCGGCTCCGCAGAGCCGGCTGCAAAGGGGCGCTGCCGGTGAGGCCTTGGCTGTGGCCAGGGAGCTTTCTCGGCGGGCCCAGTTGCTGGAAGAGCCTGGAGCCGAGCCTCGGGAGATGCCGGATGCAGGGATGTTCGCGGCGGCCGACCAGCTTCTGGTTGCCGCGCATGACTTGGCGGTGGTGTTGCGGAGTGACGACGAAGTCGCCGAGGCGGTGCGGGTGGTTGAGGAGGCGCGTCAGAGGGCGGGTGTCTGAGCGCCGTTCGCGACTGCGGTTTCGTCGTGGCTGGTCGCGCCCACGCGGCGGAGCCGCATATCAGACGCAGCCCCGCGCCCCTTGGGTCGGCTGCCGCTCGCCCCGTTTCAAAGGGCTCTCAAAGTGACGCGATGACCCGGTCCGCCAGGATGTAGACCATGTTCCCGTCGTCCTCGCCGTAGGCGAAGGTGAGGGTGTAGGCGCCGGAGATGCCGGAGCCGCCCAGGAGGTGCGGGGCCTCGCCGGCTTCCACGGCCGCTGCCAGGCGTTCGGCGGTTTCGCGGTGGCCCGGGGTCATGCACAGGGTGGTGCCGTCGGCGAAGACGTAGACGTCGAGGGTGCCGAGGGGGCCCGGGCGGACGTCGGAGAGCTCGACGCGGTCGGCGGCCAGCTGTTCCAGCGTGGTGACGGTGCGCTCGTGGTCGTTCACCGCCGGCGACTGCACCGGGACGAAGTCGGGGTGCGAGGGGTGACGGCGGCGGGCCGCGGCCAGCTCCGGGGACTCCCCGGCGAACTCGTCGGCGTCGGCACTCGGCTCGGACACCGGCTCCAGCCCGGCGAAGTCGGCCTGCCGGGGCAGGAACAGCTCCGTGTCGGGAAGACCGAGCAGCGTCGGGGTGTCGGAGGCGTCACGGGCCTCCTGCGCGGCCCAGAAGGCACGCGCCTCGGCCAGCTCCCGCTCCCGCTCCTCGGCGAGCGCCTCGGCCACGGCGGCGCGTATCTGGTCGGCGTCGGCGCTGCTGCGGGCGTTCGGCAGCAGCGCGCCCAGGGCGGCCGACTGGTTCTCGGCGAGCTGGGTCTGCAGCTCCGCCAGCTGACGGCGCAGCTTCAGCACGGTGCGCAGGACGGCGACGCCCACGGCGCCGGTGGCTGCCGTGGTGAGCAGCAGGGCGATCGGCATGGCGCTCACTGACGTACTCCCGGTTCAAAGTCGACCCCCGACTTCCTACATCAGCTTGAAGGGCGGACTAAGCAGCTGTCAGTGCGTAACGTCACGAAACGGACAGGACTTTGGGTTCGCGGTTTCTTCGCCTGCCGCGCTGACCTGCGCTGACCTGCGCCGATGTGTCCGGGGAGCGAGATAGGTCACATCCTGGGGGCATTTGGATCACGAAAAGGCCCAGAACCTTGGAGTTCCCTCGGTTCCGGGCCGTTTCCTGACGTAAGGTGCCTGCCCCGCTACGGACGGTGGGTCAGCTGAGGCGCTCGATGACCATCGCCATGCCCTGGCCGCCGCCGACGCACATCGTCTCCAGGCCGAACTGCTTGTCGTGCCACTGCAGGGAGTTGATGAGCGTGCCGGTGATGCGGGCGCCGGTCATGCCGAAGGGGTGGCCGACGGCGATGGCGCCGCCGTTGACGTTCAGCTTGTCGAGGTCGATGCCGAGGTCCTGGTAGGAGGGGATCACCTGGGCGGCGAAGGCCTCGTTGATCTCGACCAGGTCGATGTCGTCGATGGTGAGGCCGGCGCGCCGCAGGGCCTGCTTGCTCGCCTCGACCGGGCCGAGGCCCATGATCTCGGGGGAGAGGCCGGAGACACCGGTGGACACGATCCGGGCGAGCGGGGTCAGGCCCAGCTCGCGGGCCTTGGTGTCGCTCATGATGACGACGGCGGCGGCACCGTCGTTGAGCGGGCAGCAGTTGCCGGCGGTGACGAGTCCGTCCGGGCGGAAGACCGGCTTGAGGCCCTGGACGGCCTCCAGGGTGACGCCGGGGCGGGGGCCGTCGTCCTTGCTGACGACCGTGCCGTCGGGGAGGGTCACCGGGGTGATCTCGCGCTCCCAGAAGCCGTTCTTGATGGCCTGCTCGGCGAGGTTCTGCGAGCGGACGCCGAACTCGTCCATCTCCTGGCGGGAGATGCCCTTGGCGCGGGCCAGGTTCTCGGCGGTCTGGCCCATCGCGATGTACGGGTCGGGCAGCAGGCCGTCCTCGCGCGGGTCGTGCCAGGTCGTGCCCTCCTGCTGGGCGACGGCCTCGGTGCGGGCCTGCGCCTCGGCGAACAGCGGGTTGTAGGTGCCCGGCATGTCGGAGCTGCCGTGGGCGTAGCTGGAGACCATCTCGACACCGGCCGAGATGAAGACGTCGCCCTCGCCGGCCTTGATGGCGTGCAGGGCCATGCGGGAGGTCTGCAGGGAGGACGAGCAGTACCGGGTGATGGTGCAGCCCGGCAGGTGGTCCATGCCCATCTGCACGGCGACGATCCGGCCGAGGTTGTGGCCCTGCTGGCCGCCGGGGAGGCCGCAGCCGAGCATCAGGTCGTCGATGTCCTTGGGGTCCAGCTCGGGGACCTTGGCCAGCGCGGCCTGGATGATCGTGGCGGTCAGGTCGTCGGGGCGCAGGTCCTTCAGGGAGCCCTTGCCGGCGCGGCCGATGGGGGAACGGGCGGTCGAGACGATGACGGCTTCGGGCATCACGGCTCCAGTGAGGGTTGTTTAAGCAGGGCCGGTTGGGAAGTTACCGCTACGTATGGCCCCGGTCACCCGTGTCGCGGTGTGACACTGACCGCAATTTACTAAGCGCTTGCTTTGCCCTGCGGTGGCCATGGCCGAGGGGGAAGCCCTTCCCGTCGCTGCCCAGCCGACCGAGACGGGCGCGCGGGCGGGAAAAGGGGTCTGGGGGCGGAGCAGCCCCCAGGTGGGTCACAACGACGGGCGGGCCGGCTCGGCCTCCGGCACCCTGCGCCGCCGCCGGCGCTTGAGCAACGCCCACGGCCCTCGCGGCCCCGTCGGCATCGCGGCCGTGACCTCGGTACCGGCCTCCGACGCCGCCTCGGCAGCCGCGCGAGCGACCGGCAGGAAGCCCTCGCGCCGCGACACGTCCGGCCGTTCCTCCTCCGCCGGCCACAGCCCCAGCGCCGCGCACACCGTCGGCAGCACCGCCATCGCCGCCGTCGCGTAGCCCTCGGCGGAGGGGTGGTAGTTGTCGGGGCCGAAGAGCTCCCTCGGGTTCGCCTCGAACTCCGGGCCCAGCAGGTCACCGAGGGACACGGTCCGGCCCCCCTGCTCCACCACCCCGATCGTCTGCGCCGCCGCCAGCTGCCGGGAGGCCCGCCGGGCCAGCCAGCGCAACGGCTGCTGCACCGGCTCGATCGTGCCGAGGTCCGGGCAGGTGCCGACCACCACCTCCGCGCCGGCCGTGCGCAGCCGTCGTACCGCAGCCGACAGATGCCGTACCGAGCGGGTCGGCGGCATCCGGTGGGTCACGTCGTTCGCGCCGACCATGATCACGCAGATGTCCGGGACCGGGACCGGCGACGACAGCACCAGCGCCACCTGGCGGTCCAGGTCGTCGGACTGGGCGCCCGGCAGCGCCACGTTCCGCAGCTCCACCGGGCGTTCGGCCACCGCCGCCAGGCCCGAGGCCAGCAGCGCGCCCGGGGTCTGGCCCGCCCGGTGCACGCCCTGCCCGGCCGCCGTGGAGTCGCCGAGCATGGTCAGGCGGAGGGGCGGTTCCCCGGGGATGTCGTACGCGTGGCCGTACACGCCGTCGGCGACCGGAACCCGGCCGCCGCTGTGGTTGCCCACATGGCGCCGGGCCAGCCGTACCTCCGCGAGCAGCAGACCGACCGCGGCGGCGCCGACCAGGCCGACCCCGCCACCGCCGTACGCCGCTCCGGCCGCGATGCGCCGGGCCACTCTCGCCCTCGACATGCTCGTCATGCGTCGCCGCCACCTCCTCGTAGCCGTACACAGTCCTTGCCCCGTACGGACCGTGCGTCAATCTCAACGGGGAGTGAACGGCCGCCCCGGCCACACACCTGGCCTTAGGCTGGCGACACCACTAAGACCACATCTCTTTTGCAGCAACCGGAGACAACGGTGCAATTCCACGACTCGATGATCAGCCTCGTCGGCAACACCCCGCTGGTGCGGCTCAACAGCGTGACCCAGGGCATCCAGGCGACCGTCCTGGCCAAGGTGGAGTACTTCAACCCGGGCGGCTCCGTGAAGGACCGCATCGCCCTGCGCATGATCGAGGCCGCCGAGCAGAGCGGCGAGCTCAAGCCGGGCGGGACGATCGTCGAGCCGACCAGTGGCAACACCGGTGTGGGCCTTGCCATCGTGGCGCAGCAGAAGGGGTACAAGTGCATCTTCGTGTGCCCCGACAAGGTCTCCACGGACAAGATCAACGTGCTGCGGGCCTACGGCGCCGAGGTCGTGGTGTGCCCGACCGCCGTCGCTCCCGAGCACCCGGACTCCTACTACAACGTCTCCGACCGGCTCGTCCGCGAGACCCCGGGCGCGTGGAAGCCCGACCAGTACTCCAACCCCAACAACCCGCTCTCGCACTACCACTCGACCGGCCCCGAGCTGTGGGAGCAGACCGAGGGGAAGATCACCCACTTCGTGGCCGGCGTGGGCACGGGCGGCACCATCTCCGGCACCGGCCGCTACCTGAAGGACGTGAGTGACGGCCGCGTCCAGGTCGTCGGCGCCGACCCCGAGGGCTCGGTGTACTCCGGCGGCTCCGGGCGGCCGTACCTGGTCGAGGGCGTGGGCGAGGACTTCTGGCCGACCGCCTACGACCGCACCGTCGCGGACGAGATCGTCGCCGTGTCCGACAAGGACTCCTTCCAGATGACCCGCCGGCTGGCCAAGGAGGAGGGCCTGCTGGTGGGCGGCTCCTGCGGGATGGCCGTCGTGGCGGCGCTGCGAGTGGCCGAGCGGCTGGGTCCGGACGACGTCGTGGTGGTGCTGCTCCCGGACAGCGGCCGCGGCTACCTCAGCAAGATCTTCAACGACGAGTGGATGGCCGACTACGGCTTCCTGGAGGACGAGGGCCCGAGCGCCCGCGTCGGCGACGTGCTCAGCGACAAGGCGGGCGGCATCATCCCCTCCCTGGTGCACATGCACCCGGAGGAGACCGTCGGCCAGGCCATCGAGGTGCTGCGCGAGTACGGCGTCTCGCAGATGCCGGTCGTCAAGCCGGGCGCCGGTCACCCGGACGTGATGGCCGCCGAGGTCGTCGGGTCCGTGGTGGAACGGGAGCTGCTGGACGCCCTGTTCAACAAGCGCGCCTCGCTCGACGACCCGCTGGAGAAGCACATGTCCGCCCCGCTGCCCCAGGTCGGCTCCGGCGAGCCGGTCGGCGACCTGATGTCCGTGCTCGGCTCCGCCGACGCGGCGATCGTCCTGGTCGAGGGCAAGCCCACCGGCGTGGTCAGCCGGCAGGACCTGCTGGCCTTCCTGGCCAAGGGCGGAAAGCAGTAGCGAACCCCCGGTGAACTGTGGGTTTACGGGCACGACTTCAGGTGAGGCGGGGTTCGCGGAAGTGGTACGAGCGTGTCACGTGCGCGCAGCACCCGCTTAACACGCGTCCGGCAGATTAGTGGGTGTCGGCAGGGCGGGAGCGGCTCCCCGCCCCGGCCGGCGCCGAACGGCGCCTAGGACCTCCGGAGCGGCTCCCGGACCTCCATGGACGCCACGGACGCGAGATGCCGGCCCTGACCCGGCCCGCGTCCCTCGCGGGGACCGCCGTCGTCCCGCCCCCCAGCAATGGGGGTGCGGCGGTCCCCGCGCAAGCCCCCTTTGCGCCTCAACCGGCGCCGCCCTCGCGGACGTGGTCGCTCGCCGTCGTGGTTCCTCAATGCGTGGTTGCGGTCGTCGCTTTCCAACTTCCCAGCAAGGCAAGGCGTTCCGCCGTCTCCGAGCCCGGTTCCGGGGTGTACACCACGATCACCTGGTCCGGGGCCGCCGGGATCGTGAGCGTCTCGAACGGCAGGGTCAGCAGGCCGGCCACCGGGTGCCGTACCTTCTTCACGCCGTACGCGCACTCCCTGACCTCGTGGTCCGCCCACATCCGGCGGAAGTCCTCGCTCTTCAGGGAGAGTTCGCCGACCAGCGCGCACAGCTCGGCGTCGTCGGCGTGGCGTCCCGCGTTCACGCGCAGGTGGGCCACCGTCTGGGCGGCGACCGCGTGCCACTCGGGGTAGAGGTCGCGGCCGGCGGACTCGAGGAAGACCTGCCGGGGGATGTTCCGCTCCGCCGCCGTCACGCGGCTGAAGCCGTTCAGCGCGTCGCCGAGGGCGTTCCACGCGAGCACGTCCATGCGGGGGTTCAGCACGAACGCCGGGCTGCGCTCCATGCCGTCCAGCAGGATCTGGATTCCGGGACGGACGCGGGGCCCCTCGGACCGCTGCCGCCGCCCCCGTCGCCGGCGGGGCCGCGCCACCGTCCGCAGATACGCCTGCTCGGTCTCGTCCAGCCGCAGCACCCGGGCGATCGCGTCCAGCACGGCGTCGCTCACGCTCGTACCCCGGCCCTGTTCCAGCCGGATGTAGTAGTCGACGCTGACCCCCGCGAGCTGGGCCACCTCCTCGCGGCGCAGGCCCGGTACGCGGCGCCGTCCGTGGCCGGGCAGCCCCACCTCCTCGGGCTGGATCCGTGCACGTCGCGAGCGCAGGAAGTCGCCGACTTCCCCTTCCAGCCAGTCCCCGTCCATGGGTCGATCGTAGGGGAGCCGCCGGACGCCGTCCTGGTACTGGCAGACCCAGGAAAACCGCATCCCTGGGTACGGCCGCCGGACCGGGCGAGGCTGGTGCCAGCCGCCGGGGAGCCGCCCCGGCCGCCCACACCCAGGGGGAACACCCATGTCGTACGAGAACCTGTCCGGCCGCACCGCCGTCGTCACCGGAGCCGCCAGCGGCATCGGCGAGGCCCTCGCGCTGCGGCTCGCCGCAGACGGCGCCCGGGTGGCGCTGCTCGCCCGGCGCGCGGACCGGCTTCAGGCGCTGGTGGAGAAGATCCGGGCCGACGGGGGCGAGGCGCTCGCCGTGGCCGCCGACGTCACCGACGACGCGTCCGTGGCGGCCGCCCGGGACCTGGTGCACGAGACCTTCGGCGCCGTCGACCTCGTCGTGAACAACGCCGGAGTCATGCTCCCGAACCCCGTCGCCGACGGCCGGCTCGACGAGTGGCAGCGGATGCTCGACACCAACGTCACCGGGGTGCTGCGGGTCATCCGTGCCTTCGGCGCCGACCTGGTGGCCGCCGCCGGTGCGGGCCGCACCGCCGACCTGGTGAACGTCTCCTCCATCGGCGCCCACATCCCCTTCCCCAACTACGCGGTGTACGGCGCCACGAAGGCCGCCGTCACCTATCTCTCGCAGTCCCTGCGCACCGAGTTCGGGCCGCAGGACGTGCGGGTGACGAACATTGAGCCGGGACTGACGGAGACCGAGCTGAAGGACCATGTCGACAGCACCGAGCTGTCCGGGCAGCTGGACGGCATGCTGGAGGCGATCGGTGCCCTCTCGCCGGCCGAGGTCGCGGACGTCGTCGCCTACGCCGCCAGCCGGCCCCGGCACGTCAACCTCCGCCAGATCGTGGTCCTGCCGACCCGGCAGGCGTGAACCGGCGGCCTGCTCGGCCGGACGACCCGGCAGGCGTGAACCGGCGGTCGCGGTCCGCTCGGCCGGACGACCCGGCAGGCGTGAACCGGCGGTCCGTTCGGTTGGTCGGCCCGGCGGGCCCGGCCGGGCTCAGTCCTGCCGGTCGGAGCGGTCGCGGCGGCCGGTGAGCAGCTCCGGGTTGAGCCGTACCGCCTGGGCGAAGTTGACGCCGACGATGCCGACCCAGGCGGCCACCGTCCCGGCCGTCCCGGCGACACCGCCGGCCACGGCGGTCAGCGGGATCGCCAGGACCAGCGAGATGATCGCGAGCCCGAAGCGCTCCGGCCAGGTGTCGGCGTTCTTCGGGCGCCGGGCGCCGCGGGCGGTCGCCAGCTGCTGCTCGGCCAGATGACGGCGCACCCGGCGGTCCACCGCGTCGTCGATCCGCTGCTCGACCTTCTCCAGGAAGGAGTCGACCAGCGCCGTCTCGTACTCCTCGCCCAGCTCCCTGCGGGTCTGCAGGGTGGCGTCGAGTTCCTTCCGCAGGTCCGGATCCCTCTTCAGGTCGCTGTCCCGCGAGTCCAGTGCGCTCATGGGCTCAACCCTAGGGAGCGCCCCCGCCCCGCGCACTGGGGACAACCCCCCTCTTGGCGCCCTTGCGTCTTGCCCGTGTGCATAACTTCATGCAGAGTTCTTGCTGTGTGAATAGTTGGTCGGTGGGTCGGCGTTGATCCGGTGCGACGGATCGAGGGGAGCGTGGGTGTGATGTCGTCACGCATCGCGGACGCGCCGCAGTCCGCGCCGCGGTCCGCGCCGCCGGCCGTGCCGCAGTCCACGCCGCCGTCCGTGCCGTCCGCGCGGTCCGGGCCCCTGGTCCTGGACGGCTCCGGACTCGGCGTCGAGGACGTCGTGCGGCTCGCCGACGGGGCCGCGCATCCCGTCCCCGGGGCCGGGGCGATGCGGCGGGTGGAGCACTCCTGGCACGCCGCCCGGCGGATCGCCGCCACCGGGCGCGTCTACGGCCGCTCCACCGGCGTCGGCGCCAACCGGAACGAGGACGTGCCCACCGAGGCCGCCGCCGGCCACGGCCTGCGCCTGCTGTGCAGCCACGCCGGCGCCATCGGCGAGGAACTCCCCGCCCGGCAGGTCCGCGCGATGCTCGCCGTCCGCGTCAACCAGCTGCTGGCCGGCGGCGCGGGCCTCAGGCCCGGCGTGGTCACCGCCCTGTGCGAGGCCCTGGACACCGGCGCGCACCCGGTCGTCAACGAGTTCGGCTCCGTCGGCACCGGCGACATCGCCGCCCTCGCCCAGGTCGGGCTCGCGCTCGCCGGGGAGCACCCCTGGCGCGGCGCCGGCGCCCCCGCCCCCCAGCCCCTCGACAACAACGACGCCCTCGCCCTGATCAGCAGCAACGCCCTCACCCTCGGCCAGTCGGCGCTCGCCCTGCACGAACTGCGCGGGCTCATCGGCGCCACGCAGGTCGTCGCCGCGCTGTCCCTGCTCGCCGTCGACGGCTCCCACGAGGCGTACGCCGCCCCCGTGCACGCCGCCCGCCCGCACCGGGGCAGCGCCGAGGTGGCCCGGCGGATGCGGGAGCTGATCGGCGCCGCCGACCGGCCCACCCCGCCGCTCGGCCGCATCCAGGACCCCTACGGCTTCCGCTGCCTGCCCCAGATCCACGGCCCGGCACACGACGCGGCCGACGCCCTGGAGCAGGTGCTGACCGTGGAGATCAACGCGGCCGCCGAGAACCCGCTCATCGCCCCCGAGGACCTGGCCGCCTACCACCACGGCGGCTTCTACCAGGCCCAACTCGCCCTCGCCCTGGACCACTTCAGGCTCGCCCTGATGCAGGTGGCCCGGCTGTCCACGTCCCGCCTGTCCACGCTCAACGAGCCCGCCTACACCCGGCTGCGCCCCTTCCTCGCCGATCAGGAGCCGGCCTCCTCCGGCGTGATGATCCTGGAGTACGCGGCCGGAGCGGCCCTCGGTGACCTGCGGGCCTTCTCCGCGCCCGCCTCGCTCGGGCACGCTGTACTCTCCCGGGGCGTCGAGGAACAGGCGAGCTTCGCCTCACTCGCCGCGCGGCAGACCCTGCGCGCGTGCGGTGCGTATCGTCTGGTGGTCGGCTGTGAGCTCGTCGCCGCCGTCCGCGCGCTGCGCCAGCGCGACCTGCGACCCGACCCCGGGCTGCCGGCCGGGCGGGCGTTCGCGCTCGCCGAGTCGGTCCTCGACGCCGACCCGGCCGACCGGCCGCTCACGGACGACGTGACACAGGCGGCCGCACTGCTCGACCGGTTCACGGACATCTGGAGGGGGAGCGCGTCATGAGCGTGGACAGGGATACCGGTGCGGACGCCGTGGACGGTGCCGCGTCCGGTGGCGTGACCGACAGTCCCGCGAACCGGCTGCAGGCGCTGTTCGAGGGCCACCGGCTCACGCCGACGCAGCGCCGGATCGCGCACAGCATGGTCCGGCGGGCCGCCGACGTGCCGTTCCTGTCCAGCGTGGAGCTGGCCGAGCTGGCCGGGGTGAGCCAGCCCTCGGTGACCCGGTTCGCCGTGGCGCTGGGCTTCGACGGCTATCCGGCGCTGCGCAAGCACCTGCGCGAGGTCGTCCCCGCCGAACCGGCCGCCGAGGCGGGCACCTTCAACGAGTACCAGCAGGCCGTCGAGGCCGAGATCGAGAACCTCAGGCACCTCGCCGACCTGCTCGCCGACCCGCGCCCGGTGCAGCGGGCCGGCCGGATCCTGGCCGCCTCCCGCCCGCTGCCGGTGCTCGGCCTGCGTGCCGCCGCCTCCCAGGCGTACGGCTTCGCCTACTTCGCCGCCAAGGTCCACCCGGACGTCCGGCTGCTCAACGAGGGCGGCACCATGATCCAGGACCGGATCGACGCCGCCGTCCGCGCGGGCGCCTCCGCGCTGCTGTGCTTCGCCCTGCCCCGGCATCCGCGCGAGGTCGTCGACACCCTCGCCTACGCCAAGGACGTCGGCCTGACCACCGTCACGGTCGCCGACTCCGCGTTCGCGCCGGTCGCCAAGTACTCCGACCTGCTGCTGCCCGCAGCCGTCGGCACCGGGCTCGCCTTCGACACCGCGTGCGCGCCGATGCTGCTCGGACGGGTGCTGCTGGAGGCGGTCTGCGACGACCTGCCCGAGGCGCAGGCGCGGCTGGAGGAGTTCGACGCGAAGGCGGCGGGCCGCGGGCTCTTCGTGGAGTGACGTCCGGGGTCTCTCAGACTCGTCTCACTTTCTGCTATTAGCTTCCTCACCAGACACGAGCGCTGTGGACACGTGACACGGGAGGCTGACGTGGCGCGCGGAGGACAGGGGCTGGCCCGGGTGGCCGTCGTCGTACGGGCGGGGGCAGCCCCGCTGTGGTGGAGCGGGGTGTTCGCCGCGGGGGTCGGGGTGCTGCCGCCCGGGCTGACCGGGCGGCGGATCGGGGTGCTCGCCGGGGCCGCGCTGTTCCTCGTCGGCGCGGCGGCCGTG
Source organism: Streptomyces incarnatus (assembly GCF_001027185.1). NCBI lineage: Bacteria > Bacillati > Actinomycetota > Actinomycetes > Kitasatosporales > Streptomycetaceae > Streptomyces > Streptomyces incarnatus. The sequence goes on from NZ_CP011497.1 coordinate 5,068,213, forward strand.
GCACTGGTGCGGCGGGGCCGGTACGGCGCCCTCGCCCGCGGCGCGGCCCGCGCGGGCAAGTACGACGTGCTGCAGGACCGTGCGGTGACCGTGCGCAACTGGCGCCGGGGCCACCGCTGGTGGCTGCTGTCGGCCTTCGCGGCGGCGCTCGGCTCCTCCTTCGCGGTGCCGGCGGCCGGCGGCATGCTGCTGGCCGGGCTCGGCACCGGGCTGCGGCTGAAGGCCGCCTGGATCGGGCGCCGCGAACGCGCCGCGGAGACGCTGCTGTGGGTCCGCGTCGACTGGCTCGACCGGCGCGGCGGGAGCCCGGCGGGCAAGGCCGTCAAGGGCCTGCGCGGTACGGGCATCGCGGCCGGCGACGCGGCCCCGGGCGGGGCCCGCCGCCGTACCGCAGCTCTGGTCTAGACCTCCAGCTCCGCTTCGATCTTCTTCAGCTGGTGCCGGGCCATCGCCAGGTTGGCCCGGGCGGCGTCGAGGACCAGGTACAGGAACAGGCCGTTGCCGCCGCGGCCCTTGAGCAGGCGGATCAGGTGGTACTGGTCCGTCAGCGTGATCAGGACGTCCTCGATCTCGCCCTTGAGGCCCAGCATCTCCATCGTGCGCATCTTGGCGCGGATCACGTCGGTGTTGCCCGCGGCGGCCACGTTCAGGTCGAAGGTCTTGCTGCCGCCGATCGTGCCCAGCGCCATGCCGCTGGTGTAGTCGACGAGCGCGACGCCGGTGGCGCCCTCGATGGAGGTGAGGGCTTCCTTCAGCGCGGTCTCGGTGTTGGCCATGGTGGATCCTCTCGAACGGTTCAACTGTCGGTTGCGGTGCGCGCGTCGGCGCTCGTGGCGCGGGGCGTGCGGGTGGTGCGGGTCGTGCGGGTACGGGCCGGGGGTGCGGAGCTGACCGAGCCCAGCGGCCGCCCGGCGCGCCCGGCCTCCCGGGCCGAGGCGTCGGCGGCGTCGAGCAGCTCCCCGATGCGGGCTCCGGAACGGCGGCCCTCCAGATGCAGCCGGCCGACGTTGACCCGGTCCCCGGCGAGCAGGGTCAGTACGGCGGTGCGGCCGGCCGCGTACGTGGCGACATAGCCGCGCTCGCCGCGCACCAGCAGCTCCCGGAAGCCGCCGTTGCCGGTGGCGTCGGCGACCCGTACGGCGACGCCGAGCGCGGCGGCGGTGAGTGCCGCGAGGCCCTCGGGGTCGACCCCGGGCGTGTCGTGGGCGACGACGAGACCGTCGACGCCCGCCGCCAGGGCGCCGGTGAGCTGCGGTACCCGGTTGCGCAGCTGGTGCAGCTCGTCCTGGACGGCCCCCAGGTCCTTCTCGGACACCATCAGCTCTCTCCTCTCGGCGGGGCGGTGCCGTTCAAAGCGCCTCCAGCGCATCCCTGAGCCTCTTCAGCAGCGCGATGTCGGGGTCGGTGACCTGGGGTGGGGGCGGCGGTGCGAGCTCCGCGACGACGGGTGCCCGGGGCGCGACATGGCCGGCCGCGGCGAGCCTGCGTACGTCGACCAGGGTGTGGAAGGCCTGCCGGCCCAGGTTCCGGGCGATCTGGGTGGCCGTGCGGACGCCGTCCACGCGGTCCAGGACCGCCCGCTGCCGGGGCGTGACCGGCGCGGCGGCGGCCCGTGCGGCGGCGGCCGGGGCGGCGGCCGGGTCCGCGCGGATCAGCGGGGCGCTGTCGGCGGCCGGGTCGGGCCACAGCCGGTGCAGCAGCAGCCGGCGGCGCAGCGTCTCGCGTTCCAGGGCGACGACCGGGACCGAGGGCAGCGGGCCCAGCCGGGGCGTGTTGTCGTACCGGAAGCGGCCCGGGGTGCTGCTCGGCGCCAGCGCGAAGTACCCGGCGTCGTAGAGCGCGTCCAGCTGGCACAGCTCCAGCGCGCCCGCGGGCAGCAGCCCTGACTCCAGCAGCAGTTCGGCGGCGTGCGGCGGCCCCGAGGCCCGGTCGGCGGCCCGCTGCCAGGCGTCGGCCGCGAGGGTGCCGTGGGCCGTGAGGAGCACGTCGAGACCGGGGGCGAAGGGGCTCTCGGCGTGCACCACGCGGCCCTCGGCGAGGTGCAGGGTGCCGTGCTCGCGGACCAGGACGCCGGTGGCCCGCTCCTCGGCGAGCCGGGTCAGCATCGGCGAAAGGGCCCGGCCCGCCGAGGTGTCCCGCACCGGCAGGGGCGGCGGAGGTATCTGGGTCACGGTCATCCCAGCACCAGCCGGGCCGCCATCTCGGCGAGTCTGATCCGGGCGAGCGCGAGGTTGCCCTCCTCGCGGCCGAGCCACAGGTGCAGGAAGACGCTGCTGTCGAAGGACGTGTCCACGAACCGCAGCAGGTGGTAGCTGTCGCGGTTGCTGACGATCACGTCCTCCACGGTCGGCTGCCCGTCGTCGGCCCGGGTCGCGAAGGCGCCGTGCTCGGCGGCCATCCGGGCCAGTTCGGCGGCCTCGGCGGCGGTCGTCTCGTGATCGCCGCCTGGCGCCTCCCCGACCGTGCCCAGGGCCAGTCCGCTCGTCCAGTCCACCAGCGCCGCCCCCCGGGCACCGGGCAGTCGCATCGCTTCCAGCAGGCACTCGTCGATTCCGGGCACCGGTGGCTCCCCTCCCGCCTGGGTCTCCGGCTGAGTGACAGCGACACTACGCACCGTGCGCGGAAAAGGGGGAGCCTTTGGCATTTTCCAGTGGAACATGCGTCCGGCGTACTAGCGTAGGTCAACTGAGCTCTGCGGCAGGCGAGTTGATCCATTCGTCGGAGGGGTGCCGGGGGTGCGTCAACGGCTTCCCGGTGCCCACAGGGTGGTGAGCGCGTCCGCGTGCGCCCCGCCGGATTCGGCCACCACCTCGGCGACGGTCTGCGGCTCCCGTACGGCCGCGAAGGCGACCCCTCCCGAGCCGTCCGGCGCGAAGCCGTAAATGCCCGGACGCACAAGGGAGTTGTAGGCGTAGTGGTGGGCGAAGCAGTACGCGCCCGTGTCGAGCGCGGCCGCGTAGTCGCCCTGTTCCAGCAGAGGCAGCGCGCGCCCCTCCGCCAGCAGGTCGCCCGAGAAGCAGGCCGGCCCCGCCACGTCCTGCACCACCTCCGGCCCCGGCTTCGGCCGCCCCTTGGCGTCGTACGCGGCGATCCTCAGCGGCCACGCCCCGGGCGCGTACACCGTCCGCGTCGCCACCTGCACGCCCGCGTGCGTCACCGCGATCCGCCGCCCGCCCGCGCTCTTGGCGTACTCCACCCGGGCCACCACCGTCCCGTGCTTGGCCAGCAGCGACCGCCCGAACTCGGTCACCAGCCCGTACCGCCCGTCGAACAGCCCCGGCACCCGCTCGGCCAGCAGCCGGGCGTACTGCGCGTACGAGGGTGCCGTCGCCTCGGCCGCGAAGTTCACCGGCAGTCCGCCGCCGATGTCCAGCGTGTCGATCTGCCGCCGCCCGGCCCGCTCGTTGATCTCCTGTGCGAGCGCGTACGTCTCGGCCACGCCCCGCGCCAGCAGCGCCGGCGGAATGCCCTGCGAGCCAGTGTGCGCGTGCAGCCGGGTCAGCCACGGCCGGTCCAGATACGCCCGTACGACCCACTCGCGCGCCCCCTCGTCGCGCAGCGCCACCCCGAACTTGGAGGTCTCCGTCGCCGTCGAGGTGGCCCCGATCGAGCCGCCGCCGATCTGCGGGTTGACCCGGAGGCCGAGCGGGGACCTGGTCGGGGCTGACCGCACCAGGGCGTCCAGCCGGTGCAGCTCCTGCGGGTTGTCGGCGTTCACCGCGATGCCCAGGGTCAGCGCCTCGCGCAGCTCGGCGGGGGTCTTGGCGGGCGAGTCCAGCACGGTCCGGGCCGTCGGCACCCCGGCCGCCCGCGCCAGCGCCAGCTCGCCCGGGCTCGCCACCTCGGCGCCGATGCCCGCCTCGCTCAGCAGCCGCAGCACCGGCACCAGCGGGGTCGCCTTCACCGCGAAGGCGTGCAGCACCGGTGTCCCGGGCGGCACGACGGCGTCGAACGCGGCCCGCAGCGCCGCCGCCGACGCGCGGATCCCGGTCACGTCCAGCAGCCCGGCCACGGCCGCGTCCGGCCCCAGCAGCCCCTGCTCCACGGCGGCCCGCACCGCCTCGTCCCGCCGCGCGGCGCGCTCCCGCGCCTCCCTGTCGAGGTCCGGCTCCACGGCCTCTCCCCTCGTGTCCCTTCGTGTCCGTCTCGCGTACATCCAGCCAAACACCGGCGACGGGCGGACAGGGTCGCCCGATGTATTGACTAGTTCTATTCAGGAAGACAGGATGTGAATAGACGTAGTAACAGGAGGAGGCAGACGATGTCGGGACCCCGCCCCGTACGAGCACCGCGCGGCACGGAACTGAGCGCCCTGGGATGGCAGCAGGAAGCCGCCCTGCGCATGCTGCAGAACAATCTCGACCCCGAGGTCGCGGAGCACCCCGACAAGCTCGTCGTCTACGGCGGCACCGGCAAGGCCGCCCGTGACTGGCGCTCCTTCGACGCCATGGTCCGCACCCTGAGGACCCTCAAGCAGGACGAGACCATGCTGGTCCAGTCCGGCCGCCCGGTCGGCGTGATGCAGACCCACGAATGGGCCCCGCGCGTCCTGATCGCCAACTCCAACCTGGTCGGCGACTGGGCCAACTGGGAGGAGTTCCGCCGGCTGGAGGCCCTCGGCCTGACCATGTACGGCCAGATGACCGCCGGCTCCTGGATCTACATCGGCACCCAGGGCATCCTCCAGGGCACCTACGAGACCTTCGCCGCCGTCGCCGCGAAGAAGTTCAACGGCACCCTCGCCGGGACGATCACCCTGACCGCCGGCCTCGGCGGCATGGGCGGCGCCCAGCCCCTCGCCGTCACCATGAACGACGGCGTGGCGATCTGTATCGACTGCGACCCGCGCGCCATCGAGCGCCGCATCGAGCACCGCTACCTCGACGTCAGGGCCGACTCGCTCGACCACGCCCTCCAGCTGGCGGTGGAGGCCCGGGACCAGCGCAAGCCGCTGTCCATCGGCGTCCTCGGCAACGCGGCCGAACTGGTCCCGCAGCTGCTCGAGATGAACGCCCCCATCGACATCGTCACCGACCAGACCTCCGCCCACGACCCGCTGTCCTACCTGCCGGTCGGCGTGGCCTTCGAGGACATGGCCGACGCCGCCGCCAAGGACCCGGCCGGCTTCACCACCCGCGCCCGCGAGTCCATGGCGAAGCACGTCGAGGCCATGGTCGGCTTCATGGACGCCGGCGCCGAGGTCTTCGACTACGGCAACTCCATCCGCGGCGAGGCCCAGCTCGCCGGTTACGACCGGGCGTTCGCCTTCCCCGGCTTCGTCCCCGCCTACATCCGCCCGCTGTTCTGCGAGGGCAAGGGCCCCTTCCGCTGGGCGGCCCTGTCCGGCGACCCCGCCGACATCGCCAAGACCGACAAGGCGATCCTGGAGCTGTTCCCGGAGAACGAGTCCCTGGCCCGCTGGATCAAGATGGCCGGTGAGCGCGTCCACTTCCAGGGTCTGCCCGCGCGCATCTGCTGGCTCGGCTACGGCGAGCGCGACAAGGCCGGCGAGCGCTTCAACGACATGGTGGCCTCCGGCGAGCTGGCGGCCCCGCTGGCGATCGGCCGCGACCACCTGGACTGCGGTTCGGTGGCCTCGCCGTACCGCGAGACCGAGGCCATGCTCGACGGGTCGGACGCGATCGCCGACTGGCCGCTGCTGAACGCCATGGTCAATGTGGCCTCCGGTGCGTCGTGGGTCTCCATCCACCACGGTGGTGGCGTGGGGATGGGGCGGTCCATCCACGCCGGGCAGGTGACCGTGGCCGACGGCACGAAGCTGGGTGGCGAGAAGATCCGGCGCGTGCTGACCAACGACCCCGGAATGGGTGTCATCCGGCATGTGGACGCGGGGTACGACATCGCGGAGTCGGTTGCGGCCGAGCGTGGGGTGCGGGTGCCGATGCGTGAGGGTGACGGCGCGTGACCGTTGGTGAGGCGGGGCACGGCAACTCTCCGGCGGGGGCTGAGGCCTCGCCGCCGGGTGCGGGTTCGGCTGTGCCCACCCGTTCCGCCCTGCGGAACGACTGCCCACAGCCTGGGGCGACTTCCGCCCCAAGCGCCCCCTCCTTCCAGGAGATGTGGCGCGAGCTGCTCCCCATCGGACGGCATCCCGACTCCGGTGGCTACCGGCGTTATGCCTGGACCGGTGCCGACGGCGAGTGCCGGGCCTGGTTCAAGGAGCAGGCCGAGGGGCGCGGGCTGACGTACGAGGTGGACCGGAACGGGAACCAGTGGGCCTGGCTGGGGGATCCGGGCGCCGGGGACGCCGTGGTGACCGGGTCGCACCTCGACTCCGTGCCGGATGGCGGGGCCTTCGACGGACCTCTCGGGGTTGTGTCCTCCTTCGCGGCTCTCGACGAGCTGCGGAGCAGGAACGTGCGGTTCACCAAGCCCCTCGCCATCGTCAACTTCGGGGACGAGGAAGGGGCCCGGTTCGGGCTCGCCTGTGTCGGGTCGCGGCTCACCGCCGGGCAGCTGACCGTCGAGCAGGCCCACCGGCTCACCGACGGGGACGGGGTCAGCCTCCCGCAGGCCATGGAGGCCGCCGGGTACGACCCCGAGGCCATCGGAGCGGACCCGGAGCGGCTGGCCCGGATCGGCGCCTTCGTGGAGCTGCACGTCGAGCAGGGACGGGCCCTGGACCTGTCCGGCGACCGGGTCGGCATCGCCAGCGCCATCTGGCCGCACGGCCGCTGGAGGTTCGACTTCCGGGGTGAGGCCAACCACGCCGGCACGACCCGGCTGGTCGACCGCCGCGACCCGATGCTGTCCTACGCCGAGACGGTGCTCGCCGCCCGCCGCGAGGCCGAACTCGCCGGTGCCGTCGCCACCTTCGGGAAGATCGCCGTCGAGCCCAACGGGGTCAACGCGATCCCCTCCCTGGTGCGCGGCTGGCTCGACTCCCGCGCCGCCGACCAGGAGACCCTGGACACGGTGGTCGGCGGCGTGGAGAAGGCCGCGCGTGAGTACGCCGACGCCCACGGCATCGACCTGGACGTGGTCAGGGAGTCCTTCACCCCGGTCGTCGAGTTCGACCACGCCCTGCGCGAGGAGCTCGGCCGCATCCTGGGCAGGGACACCGGCCTGAAGGTGCCCGTCCTCGGAACCGGGGCCGGACACGACGCCGGAATCCTCTCCGGCAGCATTCCGACCGCCATGCTGTTCGTGCGCAACCCCACCGGTGTCTCGCACTCCCCGGCCGAGTTCGCCGCCGAGGACGACTGCGTGGCCGGGGTGCGCGCGCTCGCCGACGTACTGGAAGGGCTGGCCTGCAGGTGACCAAGCGGACCTACTGGTTGGAGCACGCCTGGCTCGGCGACCGGGTCGAGCCGGGCGTCGTGCTCGAGAGCGAGGACGGGCGGATCGGTGCCGTGCGCACCGGGACGCCCGCCCCGCCGCCCGGCGCCGAGGTGCTGCGCGGGCTCACCCTGCCGGGGCTCGCCAACGCCCACAGCCACGCCTTCCACCGGGCGCTGCGCGGCACCGTCCAGGTCGGCAGCGGCACCTTCTGGACCTGGCGCGAGGTGATGTACTCCGTCGCCGGCCACCTGACCCCGGACAGCTACCACGCCCTGGCGCGCGCGGTGTACGCCGAGATGGCGCTGGCCGGCGTCACCTGCGTCGGCGAGTTCCACTACGTGCACCACGCGCCCGGCGGCACCCCCTACGCCGACCCCAACGCCATGGGTGAGGCGCTGATCGACGCCGCCGCCGAGGCCGGCATCCGGATCACCCTCCTCGACACCTGTTATCTGTCCTCCGGCTTCGGTGAGCGGCCCAACACCCACCAGCTGCGGTTCTCCGACGGCAGCGCGGAGGCCTGGGCCGAACGCTGTGCAGTTCTCAAGGAGCGGGATCACGCGCGGATCGGGGCGGCGATTCACTCCGTACGGGCCGTGCCGGCCGGGCAGTTGGCCACCGTGGCGGGATGGGCCCAGCAGCGGCGGGCCCCGCTGCACGTCCACCTGTCGGAGCAGACCGCCGAGAACGACGCCTGCCTCGCCGCGCACGGCCGCACGCCCACCCGGCTGCTCGCCGACCACGGTGTCCTCGGGCCGCGCACCACCGGTGTGCACAACACCCACCTCACCGACGAGGACATCGCCCTGATCGGCGGCTCGGGCACCGGCACCTGCATGTGCCCGACGACCGAGCGCGACCTCGCCGACGGCATCGGCCCGGCCGCCGCCCTGCAGCGGGCCGGCTCCCCGCTCTCCCTCGGCTCCGACAGCCACGCCGTCATCGACCTGCTGGAGGAGGCGCGCGCGATGGAGCTGAACGAGCGGCTGCGCACCCGCACCCGGGGGCACTGGACGGCGGACGCCCTGCTGCGGGCCGCCACCGCCGACGGCCACGCCGCCCTCGGCTGGGACGAGGCCGGCACCCTCGAACCCGGCGCCCTCGCCGACTTCACGACGATCGCCCTGGACTCGGTCAGGACAGCGGGACCGCTGCCCCGGCTGGGCGCCGAAACGGCCGTATTCGCGGCGAGCGGGGCGGACGTACGGCATACGGTCGTGGGCGGGCGGCATGTCGTACGCGACGGGGCGCACACGCTGGTGCCCGATGTGCCGTCGGCGCTCGCGGACGCCATCGACGCCCTGCGCGGGTGAACCCCGCGCGCCCGAAGTCCGCCGACCACCCTTCGGCCACCCACGAGGACACCATGAGCAGCAGCACCGTCATCACCAACATCGCCACGCTGGTCACCAACGACCCCTCCCTCGGTGACGGCTCCCCCCTCGGTCTGATCCAGGACGCGGCCGTCGTCATCGACGGCGACCGCGTCGCGTGGACCGGTGAATCCAGCAAAGCACCCGCCACTGACAACCGGGTCGACGCGGGCGGCCGCGCGGTGCTGCCGGGCTTCGTGGACTCCCACTCGCACCTGGTCTTCGCCGGGGACCGCACGCAGGAGTTCAACGCCCGCATGTCCGGCCGCTCCTACACGGCGGGCGGCATCCGCACCACGGTCGCGGCCACCCGGGCGGCGAGCGACGCGGAACTGGAGGCCAACCTCACGCGTTACCTGGACGAGGCCCTCCGCCAGGGCACGACGACGTTCGAGACGAAGTCGGGCTACGGCCTCACCGTCGAGGACGAGTCCCGCGCCCTGCGCCTCGCGGCGAAGCACACCGACGAGGTGACGTACCTCGGTGCGCACATCGTCTCCCCGGACTACGCCGACGACCCGGCCGCCTATGTCGCCCTGGTCACCGGCGAGATGCTGGACGCCTGCGCGCCGCACGCCCGCTGGATCGACGTGTTCTGCGAGAAGGGCGCCTTCGACGGCGACCAGGCCCGCGCGATCCTCACGGCGGGCAGGGCGAAGGGCCTCCACCCCCGCGTCCACGCCAACCAGCTGTCCTACGGCCCCGGCGTCCAGCTGGCCGTCGAACTCGACGCGGCCAGCGCCGACCACTGCACCCACCTGACGGACGCGGACGTCGACGCCCTGGCCGGCGGCAACACGGTGGCCACCCTGCTGCCCGGCGCCGAGTTCTCCACCCGCGCCGAGTGGCCCAACGCCCGCCGCCTGCTGGACGCGGGCGTGACGGTGGCCCTGTCCACGGACTGCAACCCGGGCTCGTCCTTCACGTCTTCCGTGCCCTTCTGCATCGCCCTGGCCGTGCGCGACATGCGGATGACCCCGGACGAGGCGGTCTGGGCGGCCACGGCGGGCGGCGCGGCGGCCCTGCGCCGCACCGACATCGGCCGCCTCGGCCCCGGCGCCCGGGCCGACCTCACCCTCCTGGACGCGCCCAGCCACGTCCACCTGGCCTACCGCCCGGGCGTGCCCCTGGTCAGCGGGGTGTGGCGGCGCGGCGAACGCGTGGTCTGAGCGGGCGGCGCCGCACGGGAAGCGGCCCGCCCCAACTCACCGCGCCCCCGCCCAACTCACCGCGCTCCAGCGCGCCTCACCGCGCCTCGCTCAACTCACCGCGCTCCAGCGCGCCTTACCGCGCTCCAGCGCCCTGCCCGCCTTCGGCGCGCCCCTCCCCGCATCACCGCGCCCCCGCCCCCCACCGCTGCTCCCGGCCGCCGTCCAGGGGCTCCAGGGACACGCCGTCCCGGCCGTCCGGGGTCACCGCCGTCTCGATGGCGATGTCGGGGCGGATGGTGCCGTCGGGGTCGATGGTGAAGCGGAGGTTGTCGCCGTTGCCGCCGTAGACCGAGTCGCAGGTCCAGATGCCCACACCGCGGTCGGTCGAGCCGCGGCTGTCCAGGCAGAAGCGGTCGTCGGCCGCGGAGCGCAGCACGCCCAGGTAGGTGTCGAACCGCCAGCGCTGGGTGTCGGCGGAGGAGCAGGGGGCCGTGACGACGTCGTTGCCCTGCGACAGATCGCCGTCGCGGATGTCCAGGCAGCGGCCCGTCGCCTGGTTCACCACCTGGGCGAAGGAGGTGCCGGGCGGGGCGAACGAGGGCGTCGGCGTGGGCGTGGGCTTCCGGGTGCGCGGCGGGTGCGTGGCCGGGCGCGACGGACTCGGTGTGGGCGAAGGCGGCCTGGACGAGGGCGACTTGGTGGGGGAGGGAGACGGGGACGGGGTGACGGAGACCGTCGCCGTCACCGTCACCGGTGGCGGCGCGGGCGTCGCGGCCGTCGGCTGCTGGTCATCGGTGTGCGCCGGGGTGAGGACGAACACCAGGAGCGGGGTCAGGGCCACGCCCAGGGCCGCCGAGGCCAGCAGGACGCGCCGCCGGGGCGGCCAGGACGGACGTACGGCACGGGCGCCAGGAACGCCGGGCGAGCCCGGAGCGGCCGGGGGATCCCCGGCGCGCAGGTACGCCGTTCCGCTCCACGGCAGCAGGCCCTCCGCCAGGGTCTCCCGGGGCGCGTCCCGCAGTGCCCGCAGGTCCTCGAACGCGGCCGTGCAGTGCGGGCAGCGGGCCATGTGGGCGTCCAGGTCGGGGCTGCGGCGCGGGCCGTCCGGCCGTACCGCCTCCTCGATCAGCCGGCGGAAGTCGGCGCACTGCGGGTCGTCGGAGGCGGCGAGACGGTCGCGCAGGCAGGCCTGGGCCAGGGCCTTGAGGGCCTGCGGGGTGCCGTAGGCCACGTCGACGCCGCTCAGGCCGAGGAAGGCGGCGGTGCGGTGCTGCGGCTCCCCCTCCAGCACGCCGTACCAGATCAGGCCCTGGGTACGGGAGGGCAGCGAGCGGAACGCCGGGAGCAGGGGCGGGGTGGGGCCCTCGGGCAGGCCGGACGCGTTCAGGACGAGCAGCAGTCCGGGGTCGACGCCGCCGGATCGCTCGTCGCGCGCCCAGCCGGCCGCCAGCCGTGCGGTGAGCAGCAGCAGCCGGTGGCGCAGCGGGACGGCCGGGTCGACGCCCCGGGCCGTCTCGCGGGCCGCCGTGGTGAGGACATCGGCCGCCAGCCGACGGGCGGCGGACTCGCCCGCGGCGCACAGCCGGGCGTAGGCCAGGACCGCCGGGTGGTGCCGGCGGCGCAGTTCCTGCAGGGCGGGGTACGCCGTCGCGGTGGGGGAGCGGAGCAGCTCGGTCAGCCGGGCGTCCGGCGCGTCCTCGTACTCCACGCCCGTCCCGGTGCCGCCCCTCCCGGGTCCACCCGCCTCGGTTCCGCCCGTCCCGGTGCCGTCCCCCTCAGCCATGCGTCCAGCCTCCTCGCACCCCGGGGCACCGCGCCGTTGCGGCCCCGGTCTCACATACCGGCCAGTAGCCGGTTCGAGGGGCCATAGTGGTCGAGGGGGCTGGCCGAAAAAAGGGGTTACTCTGGGTAACCGCATAACGGTTGGGATCACGGGGCCAGTTGGCCCCAAAGGCCGTCAAGAACCGGGAATGACGGGTGGATTCCTGGCTACTCGCGGCAACCGGAGGGGTGTGCCGACGGCGGAAACGCCGCAGCGGCCCGGCACCGGTGGCCGGACCGCTGCGAAAGGCGTCACAGCAGCGACGCGGAGGTCACTCCTCGAGGGTCAGACCCTTGCGCAGCCGTACCAGCGTGCGCGCCAGCAGCCGGGACACGTGCATCTGGGAGATGCCGAGTTCCTCGCCGATCTCCGACTGGGTCATGTTCGCCACGAAACGCAGGGAGAGGATCTTCCGGTCCCGTTGCGGGAGCTCGGCGATCAGCGGCTTGAGGGATTCGACGTACTCGATGCCCTCCAGACCGTGGTCCTCGTACCCGATGCGGTCCGCGAGCGCGCCCTCCGTCTCGTCCTCCTCGGGCTGGGCGTCCAGCGAGGAGGCGGTGTAGGCGTTCGAGGCGGCCATGCCCTCCAGGACCTCGTCGTTGGAGATGCCGAGCTTCTCGGCCAGCTCCGGGACGGTCGGCGCCCGGTCCAGCCGCTGGGCCAGCTCGTCCCCGGCCTTGGCCAGGTCCAGGCGCAGCTCCTGCAGCCGGCGCGGAACGCGCACGGACCACGAGGTGTCACGGAAGAAACGCTTGATCTCGCCGATGATCGTCGGCATCGCGAAGGTGGGGAACTCCACTCCGCGGGCGAGCTCGAAGCGGTCGATCGCCTTGATCAGGCCGATGGTGCCGACCTGGATGATGTCCTCCATCGGCTCGCTGCGGGAGCGGAAGCGGGAGGCGGCGAACTTCACGAGCGCGAGGTTGAGCTCGACGAGCGTGTTGCGGACGTACGAGTACTCGTGCGTCCCTTCCTCCAGCGACTCCAGGCGCTCGAAGAGGGTCTTGGACAGGGCGCGAGCATCGACCGGGCCGATCTCGTCGTACGGGGGGATCTCCGGGAGTCCCTCGAAGGGGTCGAGGGCGTCGATGGGATGATCCAGTTGTTCCGGTGGGGGTGTCGACGTCGCGATCGGGGTATGCGATGCGTCGAGCCGGGGTGACATGGTGTCCTCCATCGTTCTCGGCATATGGCTGCCGAAGCCAATACGTGCACTGCGGTGTGCGGCGCCTCCAAAGCCGGCGTGTAGCGAAAGATGTTCCTACTAGCCCTACCCGCTCGACGGAGGCGATCGCAAGTGCGTTCTGTTGTGATATGTCCACTTCCGTGAGGTTCTTCGGGTGCCGGAGTGCGCATGGAGGGCGTAATGTTCGAGAGCAGTCAGCGTCCACGACCTCGGGAGAGAGACGGCATGGACCACGGGACGGTCGGCAGCGCACAGTCGGGCCGGCTTCTGGTGGAGGTGCGTGAAGAGGGCTCCAGCGCCGTTGTGACACCGGCGGGTGAGCTCGATCACCACACCGCCGATCTTCTGCGCGAGCCCCTCGACGACCTTCTGGACAAGGGCTTCTCGCGCCTCGTCGTGGACTGCGCACGACTGGAGTTCTGCGACTCCACGGGCCTGAACGTCCTGCTCGGCGCCCGGCTGAAGGCGGAGGCCGCCGGTGGCGGGGTCCATCTGGCCGGGATGCAGCCGGTGGTCGCCCGGGTGTTCGAGATCACCGGGGCGGAGGCGGTCTTCACCGTGCACGACTCCGTGGAGGCCGCCCTGGCCGACGGCGCCGACTGACCCCGCCGTGCCCGCCCTCCCGTGTCCCGGCGGCCGCGGGCGTTCGCGCCGGGCACACCGAAATCAGGGGTGTTGTGCCGGATCGGCCGGGCAGGAGAGGGCAGGAGAAGGCGGGGCACCCCCTGACGAGCGCCGGCCCGGACCGCCCCGGGACCGGCGAGACGACCGGACGGGACGTACGTACGACGGACGGACGGACAGGACACCCCGCGCGGACAGTGGCGGACGACGTACGGACAGCGGGTGGACGACGTACGGACCGGCCGGCACGGACGAGTGCCGGTCCTTTGGATCATGACATCGTGAACTGGTGATTCGGTGAGGTGAAGCGCTGATGAGCACCACCCGGCCTTACTCGCCGGGCGACCGCGGCCCGGAGCCCAGCGGCGCTTCCGGGGCGTCCGAGGAGGGTGCGCCGCCGGCCGGCGCGCCCACGGGGGCAGCCGCGCCGTCCGTACCGCCCGGCGGCACCCAGGGCCTCGGCGGGCCGCACGTCCGCCGGATCGGCCTGCAGGGCGAGAGCGGGGTCGTCCCGCTCGCCCGCGACTTCACCCGCCAGGCGCTGTACGCGTGGGGCTGGCTGCCCGCCGCCGGCGCCGACCAGCGGGCCGCGGCCGAGGATGTGCTGCTCGTCGTCTCGGAACTGGTCACCAACGCCTGCCTGCACGCCGAGGGCCCGGAGGAACTGCTCCTGGCCTGCGACAAAAAGGTGATCCGGATCGAGGTCTCGGACAGCGGCACCGGCCAGCCGGCCCCCCGCACCCCCCACCGCGCCGGCCGCCCCGGCGGCCACGGCATGTTCATCGTGCAGCGGCTGTGCCTGGACTGGGGCGTCGTCCGCGCCGCGGGCCGCCCGGGCAAGACGGTGTGGGCGGAACTGGGCGCTCCGGCGTAGGGCGCCGGGTTCCCGGGCGTGGTCCATCGGGCTCCCGGGCGCAGGGCATCGGGTCCCCGGGCGCGGTCCATCGGGCTCCCTGGCAGGGTTCAACGGGCTCCCGGCTGCATGACCCTAGGGTTTCCGGCCACCCACGGCGCCCGGAAAATCGGTTTGCGCAGAAAACTGCGCCGCCTACCCTGGCCGCAACGCGCTGACGGAGACAAGTAGCCCGGGATCCGGCGAGCCGAGAGAGCCGCCACCCGCTGTGAAGGCGGCCTCGCCCCCCGGTGCGAATCCCCTCCCGAGTGCGGGGAGGAAATGCCCCGCCGGCCGGCCCCCGTCATCGGGCTTTAAGAGGCCGTCGTACGACGGCGAAGGCGTGGTGGCACCGCGAGCACCCTCTCGCCCACGCCCCGAGGGACCGACCCGGGGCGGACCGTGCCGCCCCGCCGATCAGTTGGGCAGCAGCATGCTTGACGTCACCCTCGTCCGACAGCACCCCCGACGCGTCCGCGAAGGCCTGGCCAAACGCGGCCTGGACGTGGACCTCGACGCCTTCCTCGCGCTCGACCAGCGGCTGCGCGAGGCCCGAACGGCCCTGGAGCGGCTGCGCGGTGAACGGCGCCGTGTCTCGGCGGACATCGCCACCCGCCGCCGGACCGGCGAACCGGCGGACGAACTCCTGCGCAGGGCCGCGGAACTGGCCGACCGGGTCGCCGAGGCGACCGCCGCGCACGGCAGGCTGGAGACGGAACACCGCGCCTTCCTCGACGGCCTGCCGAACCTCCCCGATCCGGACGTGCCCGCGGGCGGCAAGGAACACAACGAGGTCGTCCGCACCGAGGGCGCCCGCCCGGAGTTCGGCTTCCCGCCCCGGGACCACGTCCGGCTCACCGAGGAGCTCGCACTGGTCGACCACCGGCGCGGCGCCGCGCTCGCCGGCAGCGGGAACTGGGTCTACCGGGGCGAGGGAGCCGCGCTGGAGTGGGCGCTGCTCAACCACTTCCTGGACGGCCACCGCCGGGCCGGCTACACCTTCGTGCTGCCGCCCCACCTGCTCACCTGGCAGGCCGGCTACGTCGCGGGCCAGTTCCCGAAGTTCGCCGACGACGTCTTCGTCACGGACCGCGGGGCCGACGGCCGTCCCGAGCGGTTCCTGCTGCCCACCGCCGAGACCGCGCTCGCCGCCCTGCACCAGGGCGAGACCCTCGACGAGAGCGAGCTGCCGCTCAAGTACGTGGCCTGCACGCCCTGTTACCGCAAGGAGGCCGGCGGCTACCGCGCCGCCGAGCGGGGCACCCTGCGCGGCCACCAGTTCAACAAGGTCGAACTGTTCCAGCTCACCCGGCCCGCCGACTCGGACGCGGCCCAGCTCGAACTGCTGGACCGCGCCGAGCAGCTGGTCACGGACCTGGGCCTGCACTACCGCGTCACCCGCCTCGCCGCCGGGGACACCAGCGCCGCCCAGGCCAAGACGTACGACGTCGAGGTCTGGCTGCCCAGCCTCGGCACCTACGCCGAGGTGAGCTCGGTGTCGAACGCCCGCGACTACCAGGCACGGCGCGGCGGCATCCGGTACCGCCCGGCGGGCGGCGGCAAGGCGGCGTACGTCCACACGCTCAACGCCTCGGGCCTGGCCACCAGCCGTCTGGTTCCGGCCCTCCTGGAACAGCACCAGCGGCCCGACGGCACCGTCGCCGTCCCCGAGGTGCTGCGGCGCTGGGGCCTGCCGGAGGTGCTGCGCAGGCCCTGACGCCACTGCCCAGCCTCCACTCCAGCCACCCGTCACACACGCCGGATCACCACAACTCCGGCGTGTGATGCGTCTTCCCTCCTCGCGGCGCCGGGCGTACCTTGACGGCCGAATCTGATACGTCGTCAGGAAATGTCGTCGCAAGGGATTGGGGTGGACCGATCGTGTCGTACCCGAAACGAACCGCCGCGCTCGCGTCCGCCGCGGCCCTGGCCGGCTCGGCGCTGCTGCTGTCCGCGCCGGCCGCCCGTGCCGACGTGGTCGACGTGAACTACCGCTGTCAGACCCCGATCGGCGTCAAGAGCGCCGTCTCGCCCATCGACATCAAGGGCGTCAAGAGCGGCAGCGGCTACCGGATCACCATGTCCTGGCAGAAGGGCGTCTCCTCCAGCCCCGTCGAGCTGGGCAAGGGCGCGATGACGCCGAGCGCGAGCATCCGGCTCGGCGGCGCCGACAGCGGCACGCTGCCGGTCAGCGGGCCCGCCAACGCGGCCGCGATCCCCGCCAACACCCCGATCAAGATCAGCGATCTGAGCGGTACGTACACGCCGAAGAAGACCGGCAAGGTCACCTTCACTCCGAGCACGCTCGTCATCAAGGCACTCGGTACGACGACGACCTGCACGCCGACCAACAGCCCCGGGCCGGGGCTCACGCTGGACGTGACCGCGGCAGGCGGCTCCTCGCCGACGTCGTCCTCCGGCAGCTCCTCCACCGGCGGAACGCTCCCGCAGACCGGCCCGGAGGACTCCGCGATCGCCCTCGGCACCCTCGGCGGCACGGTCCTCCTCACCGGCGCGGCCGGCGCCCTCTGGCTGACCCGCCGCAACCAGCCGTCCCGCCGCTGACCCGGCCGGACGACCACAGAAGCCCCAGGCCGAGCGCCGAAGCCCAGGCCGCCCACCGAGAGCGGAACCACCGCCGAATCCCCCAGACCGTCCGCCCCAGGCCGACCACCGAGCCACCGTCGAAGCCCCAGACCGACCACCGATAGCGGAGCCACCGCCGAAGCCCCAGGCCGAGCGCCGAAGCGAAGCCACCGCCGAATCCTGCAGGCCGTCCGCCCCAGATCGACCACCGAGAACCGATCCACTGCCGAAGCTCCAGACCGAACGCCGAAAGCCGAGCCACCGCCGAAGCCCCAGGCCGACCGCCGAAAGCCGAGCCACCGCCGAAGCCCCAGGCCGACCGCCGAAAGCCGAGCCACCGCCGAAGCCCAGGCCGACCACCGAAAGCGGAGCCACCGCCGAAGCCCCGGGCCGGGCGCCGAAGCCGAGTCACTGCCCAAGCCGCCAGGCCGACCGCGCAGAGCAGAGTCACCGCCGAAGCCGAGCCCCGTCGAAACCCAGGACAACCGCCCGGAGCCGCCCATGCCGTCCGCCGCCCGCGCCCTGAGCCGTCATCGGTGCCCGCCCCGGACCCACGCGTCGCTTCCGGCCCGCGCCGCCCTGCCCGCGGCCCTGTGCCTGTGCGCCGTACTGGGTGCCGCGGCCGGCGCCTCCGCCGCACCTGGGGCCGCCCCCGCATCCGGGCGGTGGTCCGTCGCGCCCGTGGGCGGTGGCCGCCCGTCCTTCTACGCCGAGGGTCCGCCGGGGGCGGTGCTGCAGGACACGGTGGCCGTCACCAATCCCGGGCGGGCGCCGGTCGTCGTACGGCTGTCCGGAACGGGTCTGCGCACGGTCTTCGTCGAGAAGGCGGAGCGCGGGCTACGCGTCCCGGCCCGCACCCGCGCCGAGGTGCCCTTCACGGTGACCGTGCCGGCCGGGGCCGCGCCCGGCGACCGCTCCGGTGCCGTCGTCGCGCGGGACGCGCGGGGGCGTACGGCGACCGTCCCGGTCCGGCTGCGCGTCGGGGGCCCGGCGCTCGCCGCGCTGACCGTCGAGCACCTCGCCGTGCACGCCGACCGCATCACGTACGAGCTGGTCAACCGCGGTACGACCGTCCTCGTGCCGAGGCTCGCGGTACGCGCCGACGGTGTCCTCGGCCGGGTCCTTGACCGGGCGCCGCGCACGCTGGCCGTCCACCTGCGCCCAGGCGCCCGCGTGCGGCTCACCGAGCCCTGGCCCGACCGTCCCGCGCTGGACGCGGTCGACGTACGGCTGACGGTCACGGCCCCGGGCGGAGCCCACGACACGGCGACCACGTCGGCCCGGTTCGTGCCGTGGCCTGCCGTGGCGGTGGCGGGCGCCGTACTGCTCGCGGGCGTGGCGGTGCCGACCGCCGTCCGCCGGCGTCGCGGCCGCACTCCGGCGGTCGGTGGTCCGGTGACCGGGAGTGCGCGGGACTCTGCGGTCGCCGGTCTCCCGTACCCCAGTGGTGAGTTGACGGAAGGCGCGGTGAAGTGAGCGGCAGGGCGGGGATCCTGCGGGTGCCGGCGGTGGCGGCGGTGCTCGCGTTGCTTCTGTTGACCGGCGGCGGACGGACGTACGCGGCGGACGGGCCGGCGGTGAGACTGTCGGCGTCCCAGGCCGGTACCGGCGGCTCGGTCACCGTCGGCGGCAGCGGCTGGCGGCCGCACACCTTGCTGATGCTGCTGGTGTGCGGGCGGGCCACCCCGGCCCGGGGGGTCATCGGCGGCACCAACTCCTGCGCCAACGGCGACGGCCGGGCCGTGACCACCGATGCGCAGGGTGCCTTCAGCCGCCGGCTCCCGGTCGCCGAACCGCCCGTGCCCTGCCCCTGCGTGGTGCACGTGGCCACGGTCACCGGCGCCCGGGCCGAGGCGGACGCCGTCCTGCAGGTCGCCGGGCATCCCGTCGCCCCGCTGCCCGCCGAACCGTCCGCCGGCCGGCTCTCCGTGCTGTCCGACGTCCGGCTGACCGGTTCGAGCGGCCTGCTGACCTGGTTCGGCGCGCCGCCGAGCCGCAGCCTCGTCCTCACCGTCGGCAACACCGGCACGGGCACGATCAAGGACCCCGTCTTCCAGGTCGGCAGCGCGCACGGCGTCTTCGCCCCGCAGTGGGACGACCGGCAGTGGCACGGCACCCTGGCCCCCGGCGGGAAGGCCGAGGTGAGGCTGCCGGTCGAGCTGTCCGCCGGGGCGCACGGCGACTACACCGTCTCCCTGAAGTACGACGGCAGGGTCCTCGCCGAACAGCCGTGGGGCGTGGGCCGCCCCTGGGGCGTGACGCTGTTCTGGATCCTGCTCTGCCTGGTCGTCCCGGCCGCGCTGTTCCGCATCGGGATGGCCGTGGTGGACCGGGTGCGGCCGCGCCGCCCGGGTGCCGCCCGCCCCGCCCGCACGCCGCGCCTGCACCGGCTGCCCCGCCCCGGCCGCCGTACCTCCGAACCGCCCCCCACGAACCCGACCCTGCCGTGGTTCGCCCCGGACTCCGTCCCGGGCGACCCGGCCGGCCGGCTCTCCGCACCGCACCCCGACAGCCCGACGAGTCCGACGACTCCCACCACGAAAGGACCGACGTGAGCATCCGAAGGAGAGGTACGGCCGCGGGCGCCGCGCTGGCGCTGAGCGGTGCGGGCGTCCTGCTGGGCCTCGCCGCGAGCCCCGCGCAGGCGGCCGAGGTGGCGTACGCCACCCACTGTGTGCCCCCCGCGGGCATCAGCCCGGTCGACGGCACCACGAAGGTCGAGATCGACGCGCCGGCCACGGCGAAGGTCGGCGACACGGTGGACGTGGTGTGGAAGTTCGTCCAGGCCGCGTCCAAGAATCCCGACATCATCGACCTGCCCGCGAACTCGGTCCAGCCCTCCGGCGTGCTGAAGGCGGCCGGGGCGCAGGTCGCCGGCATCGCGATGCAGGGGACCCGCACGAACCCCGCGATCCCCAAGGGCGCCGCCATGGTGCTGTCCGACATGAAGGGCAGCATCAAGCTGACGACGGCCGGCGAGGTGACGCTGACGCCCGACGCGTACACCGTCAACGCGATGTCGACGGACACCAAGTGCACGCCCAAGGAGACCGTGCAGAAGGCGGCGACCATCCAGGTGACCGGTGGGGGCGGCGGGGGCACCGGCACGCCGACGCAGTCGACGACACCGACCCCGTCCGGCACCCCCACCCGGTCGGCCACCCCCACAGCCACCGCGTCCGGCGGCGGGCAGACCGACTTCACCGGCAAGGAGGTACAGATCCCCTACGCCTGCAAGACGCCGATCGGCGACAAGAACGCGACCTCGCCGGTGCAGATCAACGCCAAGAGGAACGGCGGGAACTTCGACCTCACCGTGCAGTTCAAGAAGTCGGTGATGAACAGCCCCGCCGACATCCCGAAGGGCTCCGTGAAGCCGTCCATGGAGGTGGTGCTGGGCGGCGCCGACAAGGGCACGGTGCATGTGGAGGGGCCGACGAACGCGAAGGACATCAAGTCCGGCGACCCGATCGAGATCCCCGACCTCACCGGGACCTACAAGCCCGGCGCGAGCGGCTCCTCGACGCTGTCCCCGGGCGTCCTCACGGTCAAGGCCCTCGGCACGACCACGACCTGCACACCGACGAAGACAGCGGTCTCGCTCACCCTGGACACCAGCCGGCAGCCGGGCGGCACGTCCGGATCCACGTCGACCTCGGGAGGCACCTCCTCGACCGGCGGCAGCGGCACCTCCGGCTCCGGCGGCCTCGCCGAGACCGGCGCGAGCGACCACGGCGCCCTGAAGGCCCTCGGCCTGGTGGCGGGCACGGCGATCCTGCTGGGCGGCGCGGTGTTCACGTTCATGCCGGGCCGACGGACGCGCTGACCAGCCGCCGTACCTCAGAAAACACTCAAACCCCAGCAGACGATTTGCTTCCAAGATCAATGGCGCTATAACGTCCCCGTCGTTCATGCAAGCAAAGTGAACAAGCGCACTACCCATCGGGCAAAGATGCAGTTGGGCGATTGACCTTCGTTCTCGACGTCCGATGGAGAAAAGAGGAGCAAATGATGTGGGGGAAGAAGGCGGCGGGCGGCGCGCTCGCCGTCCTCCTCATGGCGACGGGGACGGGCCTGGCCGGCGCGGGCACCGCGGAGGCGGCCGGGGCGAAGTACACGTGCACGGCGGTGGTGCACCTCGACCTCGGCCGGCCCAAGGCCACGTCGTCGTGCAAGAAGTCCGCTTCGGGCAAGCCGGTGACCAAGCACCGGGTGAAGCTCGTGTGCGACGTCATCCGCGGACGCGGCAACCCGCACGAGATCCCGTGGTACCTGTGGGGGCCGTGGGTGAAGCCCGGCCAGAAGTCGACCGTGATGTGCGGCTTCAGCAGCTTCACCCGGTCCTGGTCGGTCGAGACCAAGTGACGGACGAACGGCGGAGGGCCGCCGCACCCGAGGTGCGGCGGCCCTCCGCCGTTTAGCCTTCCGACAGGTCAGTGCACGTCGCCCATCAGCGACTTGACCTTCCGGCGGTACATCCACACCGCGAAACCGGCGAGGGCCGCGAGGAGCGCCTCCCCGAAGACGGCGCCCGTACCGCTGAGGTCGACCCCGGCGATGGCCGGGTTGGACAGCAGGCTGGTGACGGAGTCGCCCGCGGTGACCGCCAGGAACCACACGCCCATCATCTGGCTGGCGTACTTGGCGGGGGCCATCTTCGTCGTCACCGACAGGCCGACCGGCGACAGGCAGAGCTCGCCGACGGTCTGGATGAAGTAGATGCCGACCAGCCACATCGGGCTGACCGCGGTGCCGTTCGCCGCCATGGCCAGCGGGATCAGGAAGAAGAAGAACGACACACCGATCAGGACCAGGCCCATCGAGAACTTCACGATGGTGCTGGGCTCCTTGCCCCTGCGGTTCAGCCACACCCAGACCCAGGCGAAGACCGGGGCCAGCGCCATGATGAACAGCGGGTTCAGCGACTGGTACCAGGAGGTCGGGAAGCCGAAGCCCAGCAGGTCGTGGGACGCCTTGCCCTCGCCGAACGCCTGGACCGTCGACGCGCCCTGGTCGTAGATCATCCAGAAGACGGCGGCGGCCACGAAGAACCAGATGTAGGCGGTCATCTTCGACTGCTCGGTGGTCGAGAGCTCCCTGTCCCGCTTGATGCGCATCAGCACGCCCGCCGGGATGACCAGACCGATGACGGTCAGCGGGATCATCGCCCAGTTCAGGGTGAAGTGGCCGGTGCCGCCGACGATGCCGTAGAACACGGCCGCGACGGCCACCCAGGTCAGGCCCTTGCGCAGCCAGGTGGTGCGCTCCTCGGCGGTCAGCGGCTTGGGGACGATGTCGCTCTTGGCGCTCAGGTTGCGGGTGCCGAGCAGGAACGCGGCGAGACCGACCGCCATGCCGACCGCGGCCATACCGAAGCCGAGGTGCCAGTTGACCTCCTGGCCGACGGTTCCGATGGCCAGCGGGGCGAAGAAGGCGCCCGCGTTGATGCCCATGTAGAAGATGGTGAAACCGCCGTCGCGGCGCGGGTCGTCCGGGCCGTTGTACAGGTGGCCGACCATCGTGGAGATGTTGGCCTTGAGCAGACCCGAACCGGCCGCGACGAGCGCGAGACCGGCGAAGAACGGAGCCTGACCGCCGGGCAGGGCCAGCACGATGTGGCCGGACATGATCGTGACGGCCGCGATGGTCACCGTCTTGCGCGGGCCCCAGACACGGTCGCCCAGCCAGCCGCCGGGCATGGCGAGCAGGTAGACCATCGCCGAGTAGACGGAGACGATCACCGTGGTGGTGGCCACGTCCATGGCCAGGCCGCCGCCCAGGCTGCCCTTGCCGGCATCGGGGCCGCCGGAGAGCAGGTAGACGGTGAGGAGGGCCTTCATGCCGTAGTAGGAGAAACGCTCCCACATCTCGGTCATGAAGAGAGTGGCCAGGCCGCGGGGGTGGCCGAAGAAGGTCTTCTCGGAACCGGGGGTGCCCGGACGGACCGAGTCCTTCGTCAGGCTGGACGCCATGGTCGTTCCTTGCTGGTCGGGACGCGCTTTTCGAGCGTTGCGCGCCCGGTGGGGGTGCGGCCGGCACCGGCACGGTCGGTCGTCCGCCCCCAACGCCCGCGGGGAGTCCGCGTCCGGGTCTCGGAAGCGGTGGACGGCGACCACCGGGATCCACGCCCCGACGCGCTTCGATGCGCTGCGGAGCCCGGCCAGAGGTCATTCCTTTCAAGGCCGGCCAAGGACTGATCTTGGTCGGCCCGCACACAAAAGAGACCCTCAGCGTCATGTGCTCGCCAAAGGTCCCCGGTGTACTACAGGCGTTCAGGTCACCATACGGCAGGACACTGCCGGATATGGAAGGACTTGAGACACGGATCACAGCTGTCGGAGGAACCGCAGGACCGGAATCGAAGGTCTCTTCTACGATCTCACCCCCACAGCGATGGTTCGTACCAGTGCCGTCACAAGGTAAGAGTTCCTGGAAGCGATCACACCCCAGCACCGCACGCGGGCGGTCTACCATCACCTCATGACCCGTGTACTGCTCGCCGAGGACGACGCGTCCATCTCGGAGCCGCTGGCCCGCGCCCTGCGCCGGGAAGGTTACGAGGTCGAGGTGCGCGAGGACGGACCCGCCGCGCTGGACGCCGGGATGCAGGGCGGCGTCGATCTGGTCGTACTGGACCTGGGCCTGCCGGGCATGGACGGCCTGGAGGTCGCCCGCCGGCTGCGGGCCGACGGCCACACCGTGCCGATCCTCATCCTGACCGCGCGGGCCGACGAGGTGGACACCGTCGTCGGCCTGGACGCGGGCGCCGACGACTACGTCACCAAGCCCTTCCGGCTCGCCGAACTGCTCGCCCGGGTACGGGCCCTGCTCCGGCGCGGTGCCGCCGAGCCGCAGCAGCCGCCGGCCACGCACGGGGTGCGGATCGACGTCGAGTCGCACCGGGCGTGGATGGGCGACGAGGAACTCCAGCTCACCGCCAAGGAGTTCGACCTGCTGCGGGTGCTGGTGCGGGACGCCGGCCGGGTCGTCACGCGCGACCAGCTGATGCGCGAGGTCTGGGACACCACGTGGTGGTCCTCCACCAAGACCCTCGACATGCACATCTCCTGGCTGCGCAAGAAGCTCGGTGACGACGCGGCGAACCCCCGCTACATCGCCACGGTACGAGGCGTGGGCTTCCGCTTCGAGAAGAGCTGAGCCCCTCCCCGGGTGAGCCCTTCCCGGGGCCCAGCGATCACCTCAGGTAACGGAACATGCGTCGACGTCTCATCCAGTCCACTCTCGCCGTCGTCCTCGTGGTGATCGCCGTCTTCGGCATCTCCCTGGTGATCGTCGAGTCGCGGACGATCAGCAACAGCGCCCAGGAGCGGGTGGACTCCGAGGCGATCCGGCTGGCCAGCATCGTGGACAGCAGGATCCTCGCCGCGGAGAACGTCAACGCGGACGTGCTGCGCAATCCGGTCAGCAAGGACCAGTACGCGGTCATCCGCATGCCCGGGCAGGCGCCCATAGAGATCGGCACCAAGCCGCGGGGCGATGTCATCCACGCCACCCAGCAGGGCGAGGAGGGCGAGAGCGTCACGGTGCAGGAGCCGCGCTCCGCGGTGACCCGCGAGGTCGGCCGGACCCTGCTGATCATCGGCCTGGTGGCGCTGCTCGCGGTGGTCGCGGCCGTGCTGCTGGCCGTACGGCAGGCCAACCGGCTCGCCTCCCCGCTGACCGACCTCGCGGAGACCGCCGAGCGGCTCGGCTCCGGCGACCCGCGCCCGCGGCACAAGCGGTACGGCGTCCCCGAGCTGGACCGGGTCGCCGATGTGCTGGACTCCTCCGCCGAGCGGATCGGCCGCATGCTGACCGCCGAGCGGCGCCTGGCGGCCGACGCGTCCCACCAGCTGCGCACCCCGCTCACGGCGCTCTCGATGCGCCTGGAGGAGATCACCCTCACGGACGACCCGGACATCGTGAAGGAAGAGGCGAACGTCGCGCTCACCCAGGTCGAGCGGCTCACCGACGTGGTCGAGCGGCTGCTGACGAACTCGCGCGATCCGCGTACCGGCTCCGCCGTCACCTTCGATCTGGACGAGGTCATCCAGCAGCAGCTCGCCGAGTGGCGGCCCGCCTACCGCAGCGCGGGCCGGGCCATCGTCAGCTCCGGCAAGCGGCATCTGCACGCCGTCGGCACGCCGGGAGCGGTCGCCCAGGTGCTGGCGGCGCTGATCGAGAACTCCCTCATGCACGGTGGCGGCACGGTCGCGCTGCGCACCCGGGTCACCGGCAACCAGGCCGTGGTGGAGGTCACCGACGAGGGCCCCGGGGTCCCGGCCGACCTGGGCGCGCGGATCTTCGAGCGGACGATCAGCGGACGGAACTCCACCGGGATCGGCCTCGCCGTCGCCCGCGACCTCGCGGAGGCCGACGGGGGGCGCCTGGAGCTGCTCCAGGCGCAGCCGCCGGTGTTCGGGCTGTTCCTCTCACGCACGCCGCCGGCCCGCAAGACGGAGGAGGAGCGGCCGACGGTGCGCTGAACCGGGTTACGGAACCCGCTGCGACTTCGGCTCCGGCTCCGTGTGCGGCCGCTTCGACTCGGCCACCAGGATCGACTCCGCCTCCTGGGACGGCTGCACGCGGAACACCCAGGTGCGGTACGACCAGAAGCGGAAGAGCGTCGCGACGCCGATGCCGACGAACTTGAAGACGTTGCTCTGCAGCGGGCTGTCCCAGCCGAAGCCGTAGGTCGCCGCGTACAGCACGCCGTTCTCGATCACCAGGCCGATCGCGCTGAAGAACAGGAAGAGCGTGAGCTCCTTGGTGCGGCCGCCCTTGTCACGGTCCCGGTACGTCCAGTAGCGGAAGCCGACGTAGTTGAAGGCGATGGCGACTATGGTCGCGATGATGCTGGCGCGTACCACCGGCAGGTCGGAGACGTGCCGGACGAGGTTGAAGACGCCGAGGTTCACGAAGATGCCCGCGACGCCGACGGTGCCGAACTTGGCCACCTCGCGTACGAGCCGTTGCAGCCCCGAGGAACGAGGTTCCATGGCTGTGCAGCTCCCGTCGGTAGGTTTCGTCAGCCCAGCCATGCTATCCGGGTGAACCCCCTGTCGCCTGTGCACAAGGCCAAGACCGGGAAACAGATCGGAAAGAGGGCGGAAAGCGACTGGTAAGAGTTCCCCCGAAGGGCGCGATCCGGTCGCCCCCGCGTGGCCGATACGCTAGGGGTGTGACGTTCCCGGTAGTCGGCATGGTCGGCGGGGGGCAGCTCGCGCGTATGACGCACGAGGCGGGCATCCCGTTGGGCATCAGGTTCAAGCTTCTCAGTGACACCCCTCAGGATTCCGCGGCGCAGGTCGTGAACGATGTCGTCATCGGCGACTATCGCGACCTGGACACGCTGCGCGAGTTCGCGCGCGGTTGCGATGTGATCACCTTCGATCACGAACACGTACCCACCGAGCACCTCAGGGCCCTGGAGGCGGACGGCATCCCCGTCCGTCCGGGGCCCGACGCGCTGGTGCACGCCCAGGACAAGGGCGTGATGCGCGCGAAGCTCGATCTGATCGGCATCCCGTGCCCGCGGCACCGGATCGTCGCCGACCCGGAGGACGTGGTCCGGTTCGCGGCGGAGGGGGACGGCTTCCCGGTCGTCCTGAAGACCGTGCGCGGTGGCTACGACGGCAAGGGCGTGTGGGTCGTGGAGTCCGCCGAGGAGGCCATGGACCCGTTCCGGGCGGGCGTCCCGGTGCTCGCCGAGGAGAAGGTCGACTACGTCCGCGAGCTCGCGGCCAACGTCGTACGCTCCCCGCACGGCCAGGCCGTCGCCTACCCGGTGGTGGAATCGCAGCAGGTGGCCGGCGTGTGCGACACCGTCATAGCCCCGGCCCCCGGCCTGGACCAGGCGCTGGCCCTCAAGGCCGAGCAGATGGCCCTGACCATCGCCAAGGAACTCGGCGTCGTCGGCCACCTCGCGGTCGAGCTGTTCCAGACCCGCGACGGCCGCATCCTCGTCAACGAGCTGGCGATGCGCCCGCACAACTCGGGCCACTGGACCCAGGACGGCGCGATCACCTCCCAGTTCGCCAACCACGTCCGCGCGGTCCTCGACCTCCCGCTCGGCGACCCCCGCCCGCGTGCCCCGTGGACGGTGATGGTCAACGTCCTGGGCGGCGACTACCCCGACATGTACTCCGCGTACTTGCACTGCATGGCCCGCGACCCCAAGCTCAAGATCCACATGTACGGCAAGGACGTGAAGCCCGGCCGCAAGGTCGGCCACGTCAACACCTACGGCGACGACCTGGACGACGTGCTGGAGCGCGCCCGTCACGCAGCCGGATACCTGAGAGGCACGATCACCGAATGAGCCCTGTTGTTGGCATCGTCATGGGGTCGGACTCCGACTGGCCCGTCATGGAGGCCGCCGCCAAGGCCCTGGACGAGTTCGAGATCGCCTACGAGGTCGACGTCGTCTCCGCCCACCGCATGCCGCGCGAGATGATCACCTACGGCGAGCAGGCCGCCGACCGCGGCCTGAAGGTGATCATCGCCGGTGCGGGGGGTGCCGCCCATCTGCCCGGCATGCTCGCCTCGGTCACTCCGCTGCCGGTCATCGGCGTGCCGGTGCCGCTGAAGTACCTCGACGGCATGGACTCGCTGCTGTCCATCGTGCAGATGCCGGCCGGTGTCCCGGTCGCCACCGTCTCCGTCGCCGGTGCCCGCAACGCCGGCCTGCTCGCGGCCCGCATCCTCGCCGCGCACGACGAGGACCTGCTGCACAAGATGCGCGACTTCCAGCAGGACCTCAACGACCAGGCCACCGAGAAGGGCAAGCGGCTGCGCTCGAAAGTCGAGGGGTCGAGCGGCTTCGGCTTCGGGAAGTAACAGGCATGACCTCAACTGACGAAGCGCGGTCCCTGCTGCGCGAGTTCCCGGTCGTCGACGGCCACAACGACCTGCCGTGGGCGCTGCGCAAACAGGTCCGCTACGACCTCGCCGCGCGCGACATCGCCGTACGGCAGGACGCCCATCTGCACACCGACATCCCGCGGCTGCGCGCGGGCGGCGTCGGGGCGCAGTACTGGTCGGTGTACGTGCCCTCGGACCTGCCCGGCGCGGTGCCGGCGACCCTCGAACAGATCGACTGCGTACGGCAGTTGATCGCCCGGCACCCCGCCGATCTGCGGGCCGCGCTGACCGCCGCCGACATGGAGGCGGCGCGCGCGGAGGGCCGTATCGCCTCCCTCATGGGCGCGGAGGGCGGTCACTCGATCGACAACTCCCTGGGCACCCTGCGCGGTCTGTACGAGCTGGGCGTGCGCTACATGACGCTCACCCACAACGACAACAACGACTGGGCGGACTCCGCGACGGACGAGCCGAAGGCCGGCGGCCTGTCGGCGTTCGGGCGCGAGGTGGTGCGGGAGATGAACCGCCTCGGCATGCTGGTCGACCTCTCCCACGTGGCCCCCACGACCATGCGGGCCGCGCTGGACACCACGGCCGCGCCGGTGATCTTCTCGCACTCCTCCGCGCGGGCCGTGTGCGACCACCCGCGCAACGTCCCCGACGACGTCCTGGAGCGGCTGCCCGCCAACGGCGGTGTGGCGATGGTGACGTTCGTGCCGAAGTTCGTGCTCCAGGCGGCCGTCGACTGGACGGCGGCGGCCGACGAGAACCTGCGCGCCCACGGTCTGCACCACCTCGACACCGGCCCCGAGGCGATGAAGATCCACGAGGCCTTCGAGGAGCACAACCCGCGCCCGATCGCCACGGTGTCCACGGTCGCGGACCACCTGGACCACATGCGCGAGGTCGCCGGCGTCGACCACCTGGGCATCGGCGGCGACTACGACGGCACCGCGTTCACCCCCGACGGCCTCGGCGACGTCTCCGGCTACCCCAACCTGCTCGCCGAACTGCTCGACCGCGGCTGGTCCAAGGCCGACCTGGCCAAGCTGACCTGGCAGAACGCGGTACGGGTCCTGGGCGCCGCGGAGGACGTGGCCCGCGACCTTCAGGCGACCCGCGCCCCGTCCAACGCCACGATCGAGTCGCTGGACGGCTGACCGGCCAGGGTGGGGTAGTCGTTGTACCCCTCCGCCCCGCCCACGTACATGAAGTACCGGTCCCGGACCGGGTTGAGGGGTGCGCCGAGGCGCAGCCGCTCGACCAGGTCCGGGTTGGCGAGGAACGGCCGGCCGAGCGCCACCAGGTCGGCACCGGCCGCCAGCATCTCCCGTGCGGCCCGGGTGACGGCCTGGGTGGACAGGTCGGTCAGGTCCGGGTTGCCGATCAGGACACCGGGCCAGTCGGCGCGGATCCGCCGGTACCAGCCGGTGGCCGGGTCGGAGCGCACCAGGTGCAGATAGGCGAGGTCCAGCCCCTTCAGCCGGTTCAGGAGCGCGGCGTACAGGCCCTCGGTGTCCTCCTCCAGGACCCCGTTGACCGTGCTCGCGGGGGAGATCCGGATGCCCACCCGGTCCGCGCCGATCGCGTCGGCCACCGCCTCGGTCACCTCCGCCGCGAAGCGCACCCGCCGCCGGGCCGGGCCGCCGTAGCCGTCGGTGCGGCGGTTGGTGTTGTCCGCGAGGAACTGGTGCAGCAGCATCCCGTTGGCCGAGTGCACCTCCACGCCCTCGAAGCCCGCGTCGACGGCCCGGCGCGCGGCGGCGGCGAAGTCGGCGATCGTGGCGCAGATGTCGTCCGCGCTCATCGCGCGCGGGACGGCGGCCCGCAGGTGGCCCCACGGGGTGAAGATCGTCTCCGGCAGCGGGACGGGGGAGGGAGCGACCGGTGTGCGGCCGGTGGTCGCCGGATGGCTGACCCGGCCGCCGTGCTGGAGCTGCAGGAACATCCGCCCGCCGGCCGCCCGCACCGCGTCCGTGACCCGCCGCCAGCCGGCGGTGTGCCGGTCGGTGTGGATCGCGGTGATGTCCGGGTACGTCTGCCCGACCGCGTTGGGCGTGGAGCCCTCGGCGATGATCAGACCGGCGGAGGCACGCTGGGCGTAGTGCGTGACCATGAGGTCCGTCGGAGTGCCGTCGGCTTCCGCGCGGTTGCGGGTCAGCGGGGCCATCACGAGGTGGTGGGGGAGGTCGAGCCGGCCGAGCCGGGCCGGGGCCAGGAAGTCGGTGGAGTCCGTGGAGTCCGGCAAGTCCGTTGTCTGCGTCATGCGCGCACGGTAGAACTTGACACCGATGTAAGGTTCAAGCCCTCGTCGGCGAGGCGGTCACTCGGCGGCGGACACGCGGAGGCGGACATGCGGATCGGTGAACTGGCCCGGCGCACCGGCGTGAGCGAGCGGTCGCTGCGCTACTACGAGACCCAGGGGCTGCTCACTGCCGAGCGCACCCCCGGCGGCCACCGCGACTACCCGGAGTGGGCCGTCGACCGGGTCATCCGTATCCAGGAGCTGTACGCGGCCGGGCTGCACAGCGAGAAGATCCGGCAGCTGCTGCCCTGCATGCGCGACCGGGACGGCGGCCCCTCCGCGATCGCCACCCCGCGCCTGGTGCAGGACCTGACCGCCGAGCGGGACCGGATCGACCGCATGATCGCCGATCTGCGCCGCTCCCGGGAGACCCTGGACGAGGTGATCCGCACGGCCCGGGGCGCCTGAGCCGCCGTACCCCCGAACGCCCCACTCACCAGGAAGCCGTCCTGGCCTCCGTGCGACGGTGGCGATACGCCCCAGCCCGACGTGGCTCACGACCTGCGTGGGCCGCGACGACGTACGGAGCCCGCCATGGCCGACCTCCAGGACGACATCCCCACCCCGACCGAGGTCGGCGAGGACGACGGCCTGCCGGACGACCCCTTCCCCGCCGAGCCCGCGTCGCTGCAGCGGGCCCACGCCCTGCTGGCCGCGCACCCGGTCGCCGACGGCTACAACGCGCTGCCGTGGGCCCTGCGCAAGCTGCCCTGGTACGACCTGGAGCTGGGCGAGGCGGCCATCGACACCGACATACCCCGGCTGCGCGAGGGCCACGTGGGCGCGCTGTTCTGGTCCCTGCACCTGCCCGAGGGCTCCGGCGGCGACCGTGCGACGGCCGCCACCCTGGAACAGCTGGACCAGGCGCGCTCGGTGATCGACGCCCATCCGGAGGGCCTGCGCCTGGTGCGCACCGCCGGGCAGGTCATCGACGCCCGCAACTGCGGCCGGATCGCCGTGGTGCTGGGCCCCGCCCACGCCACCGCGCTCGACGACTCCCTGGGCATCCTGCGCGTCCTGCACGGTCTCGGCCTGCGCGTGCTCACGCTCGCGGACACGGCCTGGGCGGGGGAGCGGGGCCTGACCCGGTTCGGCGAGGAGGTGGTGCGCGAGATGAACCGGCTCGGGGTGGTCGCCGATGTCTCCGGCGCCTCCCGGGCCACCGCCGAACGCGCCCTCGCGCTGTCCAAGACCCCGGTGCTGTGCACCCGCTCCGCCGCCCGCGCCCTGCGCCCGCACCCGGCCAACCTGCCCGACGAACTGCTCGCCTCGCTGGGCGCGGCGAAAGGTCTGTGCCTGGTGCCGCTGACCGCCGAGCAGACCGGGCCGACGGTCCATGACGTCGCCGACCACCTCGACCACGTCCGCGACGTGGCCGGCCCGGAGTGCGTGGGCCTCGCCGGCGCCTACGACTCCGGCGCCGCCCACCCCCGCGACCTCGCCGATGCCGCCCGCTACCCCCGCCTGATCGCCGAACTCCTCCGGCGCGACTGGTCCGAGCCCGAACTGGCCCTGCTGACCTGGGGCAACGTCCAACGGGTGCTGCGCAGCGCGGACTTCACGGCAAGGGCCGCGCAGCACCGCCGGGAGGTGTCCAACGCGCGGATCGGGGAGCTGGACGCCCCCTGATCAGGGCGTCACGGGTGATCGATCCGGCACAGGCAGAACGGATGCCCGGCCGGGTCGGCGTACACCTGGAAGTCCTTCTTCTCGCGGTCCTCAAGATCCAGCGGCCGGGCGCCCAGCGCCAGCACCCGCTCATGGGCCGCGTCGACCTCCGCCCAGGTCCGGCCCGCGTCGAAGTCGAGGTGGAACTGCTGGCCGTTCACGTCCGCGCGCGGCCACTCGGGCGGCGTGTACCCCTCGGCCCGCTGGAACGCCAGCCGCGGCCCGTCCGGCACCCTCAGGACGACCCAGTCGTCGTCCTCCGCGTCGGGGGTGCCCCCGGCCACCGCCGCGTAGAAGGCGGCCAGTGCGTGCGGATCGGGACAGTCGAGCACGACGGAACGGAAACGGGCGACGGACGTCATGGGATCCTCCCTGATGTCAGCGGGCGCTCCGGCTCAGCAGGCGCACAGACAGAACGGGTGCCCCGCGGGGTCGGCGTACACACGGAAGGTCCGCTCGCGGTCCTCCGCGTCCAGCGGCTTGGCGCCCAGCTCCAGCACCCCCTTCTCCGCCGCGTCCAGGTCCTCCACGACCAGGTCCAGATGGAACTGCTGCGAGGCGTCCGGCGCGGGCCACTTCGGCGGCACGAACCCGGGCGCCCGCTGGAAGGCCAGCGCCGGCCCGCCGGCCACCTTCAGGTCGACCCACTCGCCGTCCCCCTCCACCGTGCCGCCCAGCACCCCGGCGTAGAAGCCGGCCAGCGCACGGGGGTCGGGACAGTCCAGCACCACGACACCGAGCTTGGCGAGAGCCATGACTACCTCCTTGTGTCACAGACGGCGTTACCTGTAGAGCCGGGTAACCGGTAACGGTTACTGCATGCTCCCGCATTGGGGGTAACGTCGCAAGCATGAATGAGAGATCGGCCGCCCCCGGAGCCCTGGCGCTGATCGAGTCCCTGGTCAACACGCTCCTGGACATCGAGACCGGCGCCGACGCGCTGGACACGGCCGAGGTGCGGGGGTGCTTCGGGATCGCCGCGGACGCGGTGGACGAGGCGCGGGAACTGCGGGAGTCGCTGCGGGCCGCGCTGCTCGCGCACGCCGGGCATCCGCCGCACCGCGAGGTGACCCCGCTCGGCGAGCTGCTCTCCCGCGCGCCCCTGTACGTCGCCGTCGACGCGCGCGACGGCTCCGCGGCCCTCGCCCCCGCCCCGGACGCGCCGCTGCTCTCCCGGGTCGCCGCCGCCGTCGCCGAGGGCCTGGTGCAGGGCACCTGGATGCGGCTCAAGGCCTGCGAGGCACCCGACTGCCACTGGGCCTATTACGACCGCAGCCCGGCCGCACGCGGCCGCTGGTGCTCGATGCAGGTGTGCGGGGCGCGGGCGAAGATGCGCCGCTACCGGGCCAAAGAGGGGTAAGACACAGGCAGTTCACCGGCCACGTATGTGTCCGGTGGTGCAGAATGCGGAAAGACGCCGGTTCGGCCGACTGAGCCTCGGCCGAACCGGCGTCACCGTCTGACTACGCGGTCGGGCGGCCCATCGCCCGGTACGTCCAGCCCGCCCGGCGCCACAGCTCCGGGTCGAGGGTGTTGCGGCCGTCCAGGATCAGCCGGGCCGCCGCGACCTCGCCCAGGGCCGCCGGGTCCAGCTCGCGGAACTCCCGCCACTCGGTGAGGTGCAGGACGACGTCGGCGCTCCGCACGGCCTCCAGCGCGGAACCGGCGTAGCCCAGGGTGGGGAAGACCTTGCGGGCGTTGTCCATGCCCTTCGGGTCGTACACGGTGACCTGGCCGCCCTGCAGGTGGATCTGGCCGGCCACGTTCAGCGCGGGCGAGTCGCGCACGTCGTCCGAGTCGGGCTTGAAGGTGGCGCCGAGCACCGCGACCCGCTTGCCGAGGAAGGAGCCGCCGCCGAGCGCCTCCCGGGTCATCTCCACCATCTGGCCGCGCCGGCGCATGTTGATGGAGTCGATCTCGCGCAGGAACGTCAGGGCCTGGTCCGCGCCCAGCTCACCGGCCCGCGCCATGAACGCCCGGATGTCCTTCGGCAGACAGCCGCCGCCGAAGCCGATCCCGGCGCGCAGGAACTTCGCCCCGATCCGGTCGTCGTACCCGATGGCCTCCGCCAGCCTCGCCACGTCACCGCCCGCCGCCTCGCACACCTCCGCCATCGCGTTGATGAAGGAGATCTTGGTGGCGAGGAAGGAGTTCGCGGCCGTCTTCACCAGCTCCGCGGTCGGGAAGTCGGTCACGACGAACGGCGTGCCCGCACCGATCGGGGTCGCGTACACCTCCCGCAGCAGCTTCTCGGCGCGCTCGCTGCGCACACCGGCCACGATCCGGTCCGGGTGCAGGGTGTCCTGGACGGCGAAGCCCTCCCGCAGGAACTCCGGGTTCCAGGCCAGCTCGGCGTCCTCGCCCGCCGGGGCGTGCTCGGCCAGGTAGCCGGCCAGCCGGTCGGCCGAGCCCACCGGCACGGTCGACTTGCCCACGACCAGGGCCGGACCGTGCAGATGCGGGGCGAGGGAGGAGATCGCGGAGTCCACGTAACTCATGTCGGCCGCGTACTCCCCGTGCCGCTGCGGGGTGTTGACGCACACGAAGTGGACATCGCCGAACGCCCCGACCTCGGCCCAGTCGGTGGTGAACCGCAGCCGCCCGGTGGACCCCTCGAAACCGGCGACGTGCCGCCGCAGCAGCTCCTCCAGGCCCGGCTCGTACATGGGGGTCTCGCCGCGCTCCAGCAGGGCGATCTTCTCGGGTACGACATCGAGTCCCAGCACCTCGAAGCCGAGCTCGGCCATGGCCGCGGCGTGCGTGGCGCCGAGATAGCCGGTGCCGATCACGGTGATCTTCAGGCTCATGGATGCGCTCCAGCTCGGGTACGTCGGTGATGCGGCCCCTGAGCATAGTCGGGCCCCTCGCCGGGCAATTTCCCCGCTGTCGCGTAGCTCACGTAGGCGTCCTCCGGGCGGCCCTCTAAAATTTGAGTTACTTAACGGTAATTAGCGTCAGTATCACTGCGTCTTTGGAGCGTGAGAGTCCGTGGCCGGATCGGCTGACTTCGACCTGTACCGCCCGTCCGAGGAGCACGACATGCTCCGCGACGCCGTCCGCTCCCTGGTCGAGGCGAAGATCGCGCCGTACGCCGCCGCGGTGGACGAGGAGGCCCGCTTCCCGCAGGAGGCCCTCGACGCCCTGGTGGCCAACGACCTGCACGCGGTGCACGTCCCCGAGGAGTACGGCGGCGCCGGCGCCGACGCGCTCGCCACGGTCATCGTGATCGAGGAGGTCGCCCGAGCCTGCGTGTCCTCCTCCCTCATCCCCGCCGTGAACAAGCTCGGCTCCCTGCCGGTGATCCTCTCCGGCGGCGAGGAGATCAAGAAGAAGTACCTGACCCCGCTCGCCAAGGGCGAGGCGATGTTCTCGTACTGCCTCTCCGAGCCGGAGGCGGGTTCGGACGCGGCGGGCATGAAGACCAAGGCGGTCCGCGACGGCGACTTCTGGGTCCTCAACGGCGTGAAGCGCTGGATCACCAACGCGGGCGTCTCCGAGTACTACACGGTGATGGCCGTGACCGACCCCGCCAAGCGCTCGAAGGGCATCTCGGCGTTCGTCGTCGAGAAGTCGGACGAGGGCGTCTCCTTCGGTGCCCCGGAGAAGAAGCTCGGCATCAAGGGCTCGCCCACCCGCGAGGTCTACTTCGACAACGTCCGCATCCCCGCCGACCGCATGATCGGCGAGGAGGGCACCGGCTTCATGACCGCCATGAAGACCCTGGACCACACCCGCATCACCATCGCCGCCCAGGCCCTCGGTGTCGCGCAGGGCGCCTTCGACTACGCCAAGGGCTACGTCCAGGAGCGCAAGCAGTTCGGCAAGCCGATCGCCGACTTCCAGGGCATCCAGTTCATGCTCGCCGACATGTCGATGAAGATCTCGGCGGCCCGCGCCCTCACCTACCAGGCCGCCGCCGCCTCCGAGCGCGGCGACGCCGACCTCACCTACCTGGGCGCTGCCGCCAAGTGCTTCGCCTCGGACGTCGCCATGGAGGTCACCACCGACGCCGTTCAGCTCCTCGGCGGCTACGGCTACACCCGCGACTACCCGGTGGAGCGCATGATGCGTGACGCCAAGATCACGCAGATCTACGAGGGCACCAACCAGGTCCAGCGGATCGTCATGGCCCGCAACCTGCCGTAACCGCACGGGACTTCGGCTCTCTTCGGAAGGCGCCCTCCGGGGCGCCTTCCGGCTGTTGTGCCGCACGTGACGACCGGTCGGTCACATGCGGGCCGGGTCCGGCCGACGTAGTACGGAAGCACACGGGGTCCGCCCCGGGCCCCCGCCTCCGAGGAGGAGCCATGACCCAGCCGACGATGACGCCCATGACCCAGCAGATGCAGGACTGCGTCAATGCCTGCATGGCCGCGCACACCGTGTGCGAGGAGAGCATGAGCTCCTGCATGCAGATGGGCGGCCAGGCCCAGATGCAGATCATGCGCGCGCTCATGGACTGCTCCGAGACGACCCGTATGTGCGCCGACATGATGATGCGCCGCTCGCCCATGTCGGGCGACATGTGCGCGATGTGCGCCAAGGCGTGCGAGATGTGCGCCGAGGCGTGTATGGCGATGCCGGACGATCCGCAGATGATGCGCTGTGCGGAGGCGTGTCGTCGCGCGGCGGAGATGTGCCGTGCCATGGCGGGCGCCAAGATGTGAGGCCCGCCTGAACGCGGAGCGAGGGCGCCCGGACGGGCACCCTCGCTCCGGAGTGCGGCCGCTCAGTTGCCGGAGACGGTGACCTTCTGGTCGTTGTTCAGCTCGTCCACCAGCGTCTTCACCTTCGCCTTGTCCCAGACGAGGTTGCCGCCGACCGAGCCGGAGATCGGCATGTTCAGGGAGGTGCCGTCACCGCCCTGGACGCCCTTCATCGCCCAGAACATCGAGCCCAGGTCCCACAGGGACATGTCCTTGTCGACGATCAGGGAGTCCAGGCCCGCGCCCATCACCGGGTAGAACTTGAAGGGGTTGAGGACCGTCGACGGGGTGGCCACCTGGTGGGCCAGGGCCGACAGGAACTTCTGCTGGTTCTTGGTGCGCTGCAGGTCGGAGGCCGCGAACGCGTGCCGGGTACGGACGAAGGCGAGGGCCTGCGCGCCGTTCAGCGTCTGCTTGCCCGCCTTGAAGTCGGCGCCCGAGTACGAGTCCTTGAACCCCTTGTCGATGTTGATCTCGACACCGCCGACCGCGTCCACGATGTTGGCGAAGCCCTGGAAGCCGATCTCCACGTAGTGGTCGATGTGCAGACCCGTGTTGGCCTCGATCGTGCGGACCAGCAGGGTCGGGCCGTCCTCGGCGTAGGTCGCGTTGAGCTTCTCCTGCCGGCCCGTGGCCGGGTAGAGCTTCCCGGACGACCCCCTGAAGGACGGCACGGTCACGTTCGAGTCGCGCGGCAGCGAGATCAGCGTGTCGCCGTTGTCGCCGACGTGCAGGATCATCATCGAGTCCGTGCGCTTGCCCTGGGCGGAGCCCGTGTGCAGCTTCTTCTCGTCCGCCTTGGACATGCCCTCACGGCTGTCGGAGCCGACGATCAGGTAGTTCGTGCCGGCGCCCGACGCCGGCCGGTCGATGACCTTGGACAGGTCGACCTCGCGGCGCAGCTTGGAGTCGGCCCAGAAGTAGGTCGCGACGGACGTGACGACCAGCACGGTGGCCAGGGTGATCACGGTCCACTTGATCCGGCGCCGCCAGTTCGGGCGCGGCCGGTACCGGTCGAGCTCCGGGTCCGGGTCGTTGTCGTTCGGCACGAAGCCGCCGCCGCGCCGCCCGCCCCCGTACACCTGCCCGGTGTTGTAGCCGCTGTCGTAACCGGCGCCGTCGTCGTACCCCTGGCCGTCGACGTACGACGGCTGCTGCGGGACGCCGGCCCCGTACGGCGGCGCCGCCGGGCCGGGGTCGCCGTAGGAGCGCTGCCCGGGCGGTACCGCCGGGCCGCGCCGCACCTGACGCATCACGCGGGCGTTCTCCGGCTGTGCGCCGGCACTGCCGCGTCCGTAGCGCGGGCCGCGGTTGTCGTCGGACCATCCCTGGGGCCAGTCATTCATGCGCCCCAGTGTGCAGGGCGTCGGTGTGAGGCTTACAAGGGCTGTCGGAAAATAACAGCGCCGCTGTTGCGAACCCGACACAAATTCCGCGATTGCGGCTTCGGCATAAGGTGGAGGGCATGACAGACCAGGCCACGGACGCGGAACCGGAGACGGAACCGGACATCCCCGGCAAGCCGACGTCCGCCTCGCGCACCACCCTCAGCCACATCATGACCCACAACGACACCAACCTCCTCGGGACGGTGCACGGCGGTGTGATCATGAAGCTGGTCGACGACGCGGCGGGCGCCGTGGCGGGCCGGCACTCCGGCGGACCCGCGGTCACCGCGTCGATGGACGAGATGGCCTTCCTGGAGCCGGTGCGCGTCGGTGACCTGGTCCATGTGAAGGCGCAGGTGAACTGGACCGGCCGGACCTCCATGGAGGTCGGGGTGCGGGTCCTCGCCGAGCGCTGGAACGAGTCGGCCCCGCCCACCCAGGTCGGCTCGGCCTACCTGGTCTTCGCGGCCGTCGACGCCGACGGCAAGCCGCGCCGGGTGCCGCCGGTGCTGCCGGAGACCGAGCGTGACAGGCGCCGCTACCAGGAGGCGCAGATCCGCCGCACCCATCGCCTGGCGCGCCGCCGGGCCATTCGCGAGCTGCGGGAGAAGCGCGCGGCCGAGGGCTTCGAGGACTGAGCGCTCAGGAGGTGCCCGGGCACACCACCTCGCTGCCGCGTACCGGGGTCTGCTCGGGCTGGGCCGGGTCCTCGAAGCGGACCTGGTGGATGTTCCTGAAGTCCGCCCCGGCGATCACCCTCAGCAGCGGGCCCTGGCCCGGTACGGCGCGCAGCTCGGCCCCCGGCAGGGCAGCCGCCAGGGCACGGGCCGAGCGGTCCCAGCGGGGGTCGTAGGAGATCACGGTGTGCGGCACGTGCGCGGCGGCCGTCACCGGCAGGCGCGTCGTGGCGAAGCCGGTCGCCGCGAGCCCCGCGTCGACGCGCTTGGCGAGGCCGACCGTGCCGCTGCCGTTCTCCACCTGGACCCGGATCTGCCGCGGATCCACCTCAACGGGCGCCACCGGCGCCGGGGCGGGACCATGGCCGCGCTGCGGCTGGTCCACGGTGAGCGGCTTGTCGTCGCGCAGGGCCGCGAAGAGCTGGTCCGCCTTGGCCTGGTCCCACTTCAGGGTCGAGCCGATGCCCTTGACGTCGTAGTTCAGCTGCCCGATGGGCACGGTGGTGAACTCCGAGGAGGACGGGGAGAAGTTGCGCATGGCCCGGCCCAGGTCGAGCAGCTCGTCGGTGCCGAAGCCCTCGTCGGCGCGGACCGAGCCGAGCACCGCGCGGGCCACGTCCCGGAACCGCATCGGGTTCAGCAGCACCCCGGAGGAGGTGGCCCGTTCGATCAGCGCGGCCAGGAACCGCTGCTGCCGCTTCATCCGGCCGAGGTCGCTCGCCACGTCCACGTGCCGGGCCCGCACGTACTGCAGGGCCTGCCCGCCGTTGAGGGTGTGCGTGCCGGGGCTGAGGTCGAGGCCGGTGTAGGAGTCCTTCAGCGGGGTCGTCGTGCAGACCTTCACCCCGCCGAGGACGTCCACGGTCCGCATGAAGCTGGTGAAGTCGACCTCCAGATAGTGGTCGATCTTCACATGGGTCATGTTCTCGACCGTGCGGATGGTCAGCTGGGGGCCGCCCTCGGCGTAGGCCGCGTTGAGCTTGATCGGGTGCGGCCCCCGCTGCTGCCCGGAGCGGACGTCGGTGTGCGCGGGCACCTCGGCGTAGGAGTCGCGCGGCAGGCTCACCACCGTGGCCCGCTCCCGGTTGTCCGAGACGTGCACGATCATCATCGTGTCGGTGCAGTGGCAGGGCACCCCGCCCAGCCGGTACTGCCGCCGCTCCCGATCGGTGATCCGGTCCCGGCCGTCGGTGCCGACCAGCAGGATGTTCATGCCCTGGCCCGCCCGCGGCCGGTTCTTCATGTCCTTGAAGGCGTCGACCCGGGCGATCCCCGCGTCCAGGCTGCTGATCACCGCGTGCCCGATCCCGGCGGAGGCGAGCACGACGACCGACAGCGTGCTCACCGCCCGCATCGCCCACCGGGGCCGCCGGGGCGGCCGTACCGACCGCACGGGCCCCTCGGGCGGGTGCGGCACACGGCGAGGCGGCTGCGGTCGGCGCTGCGGGCGAGCAGGGGACCGGGGCGGGCTGGCCAAAGAGGACACCTCCGGACGAGGCCGTACGTGGGATCCGTGAGCACCGTAGGCCGATACGATCTCCAGCCCGGGACTACGCCCCGGCGGCGCGCACCGGTGTCCCCCGTTCGCGGTAACGTGAGCCCCCTATGAACGCCAAGCCCGACGTGCGACACCCCGCTGTTTCCGTGATCATGCCCGTCCTCAACGAGGAGCGGCATCTGCGCGGGGCCGTCCAAGCGATCCTCGCGCAGGAGTACGCCGGCGAGATGGAGGTCGTGATCGCCCTCGGTCCGTCCACGGACCGCACGGACGAGATCGCCGCCGAGCTGGTCGCCGAAGACCCCCGCGTGCATACCGTCCCGAACCCCACCGGCCGTACCCCTGCCGCGCTGAACGCGGCGATCAAGGCCTCCCGGCACCCGATCGTGGTCCGCGTCGACGGCCACGGCATGCTCTCGCCGAACTACATCGCCACCGCCGTCCGGCTCCTGGAGGAGACCGGCGCGCAGAACGTCGGCGGCATCATGCACGCCGAGGGCGAGAACGACTGGGAGCACGCGGTCGCCGCCGCGATGACCTCGAAGGTCGGGGTCGGCAACGCCGCCTTCCACACGGGCGGCGAGGCCGGTCCCGCCGAGACGGTCTACCTCGGGGTGTTCCGCCGCGAGGCCCTGGAGCAGCAGGGCGGCTACAACGAGGAGTTCATCCGCGCCCAGGACTGGGAGCTGAACTTCCGGATCAGGGAGGCGGGCGGCCTCATCTGGTTCTCGCCCGAGCTGAAGGTGTCGTACCGGCCGCGGCCCTCCGTGCGGGCGCTGGCCAAGCAGTACAAGGACTACGGCCGCTGGCGGCACGTCGTGGCCCGCTACCACTCCGGCTCCATCAACCTGCGCTACCTCGCCCCGCCGACCGCCCTGTGCGCCATCGCGGCCGGCGTCGTCGCCGGGGCGGCGCTCACCCCGTGGGCCCTCGTCGTCCCCGGCGGCTATCTGGCGGCGATCGTCGCGGGCTCGGTCCCGGCGGGCAGGGGGCTGCCCCTGAAGGCCCGGCTGCAGATCCCGGTGGCCCTGGCCACCATGCACATGTCGTGGGGCTGGGGCTTTCTGACCAGCCCCAGGTCCCTGGCCCGCAGGGTCATCGCGTCACGGCGGCCGGCGGTGCTCAGCGCCCGCTGACCCGGTGGGGCCCCGCTCCCGGGGCCCCACCGCCGGTCACCACTGATACGGCTTGTACACGTCCATGCACGTGCTGGTGTCCGCACCGTTGATGGCGTCGGAGCCGTCGGGCGTGTCGCCGGCCTTGGGCTTGGGCTGCTGGGGATAGCTCGTGCCGGTGCGCCAGTCCGCGCCGACGACGACCGTGACCCCCGAGACGTCGGTCGACCGCTTCACCGCGCTCACCGGGATGCCGAGCGCCTTCGCCACCGCCTGCGCGTCACCCTGCAGATCCGCGCTGGGGTACTGCACGACCGTGCTGTCCTCCGACAGCGACCCCGAGGTGTCGGCGGCCGCCCGGGTGTAGCCCTTCTGCGCCAGCACCTGGCTGATGTCGTTCGCGCGGCCTCCCACCGCCG
The DNA here is from genome assembly GCF_001027185.1 of Streptomyces incarnatus. Lineage (NCBI taxonomy): Bacteria > Bacillati > Actinomycetota > Actinomycetes > Kitasatosporales > Streptomycetaceae > Streptomyces > Streptomyces incarnatus. The sequence goes on from NZ_CP011497.1 coordinate 5,109,791, forward strand.
CCTGTGTGGAGGTCCGGGTGGCGTTGCGCACCAGTACCCCGAGCCGGCCCGGGTCCGTGGAGGGCGACGTGGCCGCCGGGGTCTTGTCCGCGACCTGCTTCGCGGCCGGCGGTTTGCCGTTCTTGTCGAACGGGACGTCGTCGCGGAGCATCTCCCACAGCTTGTCGGCGTTGGCCTGGTCCGGCACGACGTGCTCGTGGTTCTGCGAGTCGGTGATGTTGGGCATCGTCAGCGAGGTGATGCGGTTCGTCGGCACCGACTTCAGTTCCATGGCCAGGTCGTACAGCTTCTTGACCGTGCCGATCTCCTCGGAGACCTGGAGCGACTTGGTGGCCGCCTCGGCCAGGTCCATCAGCCGCCCGCTGTCCGTGAAGACGTTCTGGTGCTTCAGGGTGCGGACCATCGAGTTCAGGTACATGTGCTGGGCGCGGGCCCGCAGGGGGTCGCTGCCCCAGGCGTGCCGCGTGCGCAGCCACTGCAGGGCCTGCTCGTGGTAGATCTTCTGCGTCCCGGCCCTCAGCTTCAGCCCGGAGCCGCCGGGCTGGTCCGGCGTCGGGTGGTCCCAGACGTTCTGCTTCACACAGACCTCGACGCCGCCGATGGCGTCCGCCATGCTCACCACGCCGGCGAAGTCGATCATCATCCAGTGGTCGATGTAGACCCCGGTGAGCTTCTCCCAGGTGGCCAGCGTGCAGCCGGCCCCGCCCCGGGCCAGGGTGGTGTTGATGATGTCGTTGGTCGCCGGGTAGACCTTGCCGGTCTTGGGATCCGTGCACTTGGGGATGTCGACGCGGGTGTCCCGCGGGATGCTCACCATGGCGGCGCTCTTGCGGTCCGCGGACAGGTGGATGAGCATTTGCACATCGGCGAGCGGGGGAGCACCGACGCTGTCCTTGCTGCCGCCGAGCTTCAGGTCCTCGGGCGTGTTACGGCTGTCGGAGCCGATCAGCAGGATGTTCATCGGGGTCTGGCCGGCCGCGTTCGCCGGCGTCCTGTACGCCTTGGAGTCGTCGGCGCTGCTGCGCTGACCCTTGCGGATGTTCGCGTTCAGATGCTGGTAGTACAGGTAACCGGCGCCGGCCGTGCCGAGTATCACCACCGCCAGCACGGTCGCCGACCAGCGCAACGCGCGCCGTCTGCGCCGTGGCCGCTCGGCCGTGGCACCACCTCTGCGCCGCCCCCCGCCGTGCCGGCCGGACCCCTCGGGCGCCGTACGGTCCTGCGGTGCGAGCGACATCGTGTCGTCGACCGCAGGGTCCTGCCCTCGCACATCGCTCTGCGCCAAACTTCCTGCCCTCCCCACCCTTGCGCGTACCAACGGGCCCGTCCCGCGTCCGGTTAGACGCACGACGGGCCCGTTGGGTTACCTACGACGCGCACTTCACCTTGTCCGCCGTGGACTTGTCGACGTCCGGCGCCTTCTTCGGAGCGGTGAGCGAGACGCCCGCGCCCTTGAAGTCCTTGCCCAGGGTCAGTGTCATCGCCGGCAGCCCCTGGGAGTTGACCACGCTCTTGCCGGGCTTGAGCGCGGAACCGGGCAGCCCCATGAGCTGGGCCAGCTCACGCGCCTGGGCGGCCTGGTCGGGCGCGTACTCCAGCGTGGTCCTGTCCAGCTGAGCGGGCGCGTTGCCCGCGTTCTCCGACTTCAGCACGCCCTCCTGGTTCTGCAGCCAGTCGAGGGTCTCCTGCGCGCTGCCGCCCACGGCACCGCCGTTGAGGATCCGCACCCGCACCTCGGAGGGCGCGGACCTGCTGCCCTTCAGGCGCGCGGCCTGCGCGTCCTTCTCCGCCTGCTGCTTCTTCTTCACCTCGGTGAAGGACACGTCGTTGTTGATCGCGTCGAACACCTGCGGGGCGAGCGCCGGGTCGACGATCACCGTCTTGTGGACGGCACCGTCGGCCGGGTTGTCCTTCACCGGCACGGTGAGGAAGGTGATGTTCTTCGGCGGCACCTTCTTCAGCTCCAGCGCGATGTCCTTGAGCGTGCCCACGTGGCCGATGCCCTTGTCCACGGTCAACGCCTTCGTGGCGGCCTCGGCGAGGTCGATCAGCTTGGACGGGTTGGTGAGCGTGTCGCTGGAGGACATCTTCCGCATCAGCGAGGCCATGAACTGCTGCTGCACCTTGATGCGGTCCAGGTCGCCCTTGTTGCCCCAGCTGTGCCGGGTGCGGACGAAGGCCAGCGCCTGCTCGCCCTCGATCTTGTGCTTGCCGGCGGGCAGGTCGAGGTGCGACTCCTTGTCGTTCACCGCGTGCGCGAGACAGACGTCGACGCCGCCGACCGCGCTCGTCAGCGTCTTGACCGCGTTGAAGTCGACCATCATGAAGTGGTCCGGCTGGATGCCGGTGACGGCTTTCACGGTACGCATGGTGCAGCCCGGATCCCGGCCGTCCTGCCCGAGGCTGGTGTTGAAGCGCACGTTCTGCGTGCCGGGGATGATCTTGGTCGAGTCGTCGGCCTGCTTGGTCGGGCAGTCCGGCACGTTCACGATCAGGTCGCGCGGAATGCTCAGCGCGGTCGCGTTCGACCGGTCCTTGGCGACGTGCAGCAGGATGTTGGTGTCCGCGTGCCCGACGCTGCCCTTGTCGCCGTAGCCCGTGTTGCCCTTCCCGGTGCGCTTGTCGGTGCCGATGATCAGGATGTTGAAGGCGTCGTCCTTGCTGAAGCCGTCCTTGGCGGCGCCCTCGACGTCCGTCGTGGTGACGTTCCCCTCGAGGTGCTTGAGGTAGAGATAGCCGGCCGTGCCGACGGCGACCAGCACGAACGCCGTGCCGCCGGCCGTCCACGCCAGGGCCCTCTTGACCTTGGACTTCTTCTTCACCGGCCGCCGGGCCGCACGCCTGCCCTGCGCGGGCTCGGGCTCGCTTCCGCGGCGCCGGCCCGACCGCGGCGGCGGTACGTCGCCCCCGCGGCCCCGGCGCGTCTCACGGGTCTCGCCGGGCGTCGCGTCGTCACGGCGGCGCGGCGCACCGGTTCCCGCCCGGGGGGCGGATCTGCGGGGGCTGGGAATCGCCGACTGCGCTGCGGAAGGACCCAGTCGCAGTTCGTATTCGCCGGTGTCCGGATTGAGTACCCACTGGTCTGCGGGGTCGATGTTGTCCGCCCGCCCACGGCCTTGCGCGTCCACGGTTGTCCGAATCCTCCGTCGGGGCCACGCGGCGCCTTCCCCCTCAAAGGCGCTCGGGTCTCGGTGAATCAGTGCACGACCCCAGGACGGACCTCGTGGCCGGGTGCACCGGATCGCTCACACTATCCGCCCAGTTCAGCGTCAAGCGACGCCGGTGACAAATTCCCTGTGCCTACAACTGGGCAATCCGCCTCATTTCCCGGACGGAAGTTCGGCGTTTCGATGTGCGCGTCACTCACAGATGTGTTCGGCGGCGGTGTTCCCGCGGAACGTCGGTGTGGGGGAGGGGCCGGTCCCGCCGTCCGGCTCCCCGCCCGTCTCCGCGCCCGTCCGCGCGGCCTCCTCGGGCGTCTGCCGGGCCACCGCCACGGGCTGGTCGGCCCGCAGCCGCGCGAACAGCTTCTCGGCCTCCGGCTCCACGAGTTGGTCACGGTTGGTGTCGTAGAGGTACGACTCCCTCGGCACCGTCAGGAACTGCACCTGTTCAATGGGGATGTTGCGCAGTCCGCGCACCAACTGGTACAAGCCACGCAGACTTGCCAGTTCCGGATCCGTGGTCAGGGCGGAGGTCGCCGCGTCCAGCACCGGATACAGCTTCGCCGGGTTCAGCAGGACGTCGTCGCTCTGCACCTTGTCGACCAGCGCGCCGAGGAACCGCTGCTGGCGTTCCATCCGTTCGGTGTCGCTGCCGTCGCCGAGCGACTTGCGGGCCCGCACGAACCCGAGCGCCTGCTCCCCGTCGAGCTCGACCCTGCCCGCGGGCAGTTGCAGCAGGGCCGCCTTGTCGTCGATGGGCTCCTTCAGGCAGACCTGCACCCCGTCGACGGCGTCCACCATCTTCTTGAACCCGCGGAAGTCCACGACCACGTGGTGGTCGATCCGAATGTCCGTCAGTTTCTCCACGGTCCGGATCGTGCACGCCGAACCGCCCAGCTGGAAGGCGTGGTTGAACATCGCGAACACCGGCTCGCTGCGGCTGCCGTCCGGCCGCCGGCAGCCGGGGATGTCCACCATCAGGTCCCTCGGCAGGGACACGGCGGTGGCGCTGCGCCGGTCGGCGGCCAGATGCAGCAGGATCGTGGTGTCCGACCGCTCGCCGCCCAGATCCCGCCCGTACGCGGAGTTCCCCTCCCCGGCCCGCGTGTCCGACCCGATCAGCAGGATGTTCTGCGCACCCCGCACCAGTTCGGTGGGCCGCTCCCGCTCGTACCGCTCCAGTTCGCGGGCGGCCGCGTCATCGGCGGTGATGTTGTCGCTGAGCGTGGCGTACAGGGCCCAGCCGGTCCCCGCGGCCACCGCGCCGAGGACGGCGGCACCGACCGCCGTCACCTTCGCCCACCGCCGCCGACGCCGCCGCAGGAGCCCCGCACCGGTGGCGGAGGCCCCGGGACCGGGACCGAGGGACTGGCCTACGGTGTCGGTCACGGGCGGGGCACCCCCTCATGGCGTACGAGCGTCGCGTCCTGCTCTTACGACCATGGCGGGGAAGGGCCGCCCAAGCTCCCTTTGCTGCTCCGTTCGGGGGACGGCGGCCGGCCCGAGCGCCCCCTCTCAGCGGCGCACCGCGGTCACCCGCTCGCTCTCGATCCGCTTGGCCAGGGCCTCCTCGTCCAGCCGGTCGAGATTCCGGCACAGCACCACCGACCCCCCGACGGCCAACGGCGCGTACAACCCGGCGCTGACCCCGTCCCACGTGTCGTACGACAGCCCCGACAGCAGTCTCGACCCGGGCCCTGTCAGATCGAGCGACGGCGCGTCCGCGAGCGCCCGCTCGACCACCTCGGCCCCGCTGAACTCGGCCCCCGCGACGATCAGCGCGGGCTCCTCGGCGGCCGGCGGAGCGAACGGCACGAACCGGTCCCCCTGCCCCGGCACTTCCACGGCGTAGTCGAGGAACCCCTCCGGGGGCTGCGGGAACCGCCCGCCCAGCGGCCGCAGCGCCAGCGCGACCCGCTCCCCGCGGCAGGCCCGCGCGGCGTCGAGCGAGTCCGGACCGCTCACCACGAGGTCGGCCGCGGACGGCTCCCCGCCCACATCGGCGATCGCCCCCACGGACGAACAGGCCATCAGCCATACCGCCGTCTGCCAGTGCGCCGGCAGCAGCAGGGCCACCCGGTCGCCCGGGGCGGCGGCGAGGTCGCCCTGGAGCAGATTCGCGGTCTTGGCCACCCAATTGGCGAAGGTGGCCACGGACAGTTCGACGCGTTCGCCGGTGGCGTCGTCGTAGAAGGTCACCAGCGGGCGGCCGGGGTCCGCGGCGAGCGCGGAAGCCAGCAGGTCGGCAGGGGTGCGATCGGTGGCGTTCACCCGGGAAAGGGTACGCGCGGGCGGGTGCGCGCAGGGTGCGGTGGGGCCACCGGTTCGGCGGAACGTTTCCCGACGGTCCGTCAGTTCGTCGCTGGTTCACCGTTGGACAGATTTGTATGCCTATGTCCACGATCATGCACATGCGTGGAATCCTCACTGCCTCGAACGGCGTCACCTGCGCCACGGCCCTCGCGCTCGCGCTGCCGGCCCTGCCCGCGACCGCCGCCCCCGCACGACCGTCGGAGGCCGTCGCAGCCGTACGGCCGTCCGAGGCCGGTGTCCCGGGCAGCACCCGGTCGCTGCCCCTGGTGCCCCTCACCCGGGAGCGCGTCCTCGGCACCGCCCCGGTGCAGGGCCTGTACCGGCCCGGCGGTGAGCATTTCTCGCTGGTCGGGGTCGTCTGGGACGACCCGGACACCGAACTGCACGGCCACGTCCAGGTGCGCACCCGGACGGCGCGGTCGGGGAAGTGGTCCGACTGGCAGGACGTCGAGACGCACAACGCCGACCACGGCGCCGACCCGGGGACGGCGGAACGGGCGTCACGACGGGTGCGGGGAGCGACCGCACCGCTGTGGGTGGGCGCCTCGGAGGGGGTGGAGGTCCGGGTCGCCGCCGCGCGGGGCGCGCAGGGCGCACAGGGCGGCCGTACGCTCCGGCCGCGGCCCCCGCTGCCGGCCGGCCTGCATCTGGAACTCGTGGACCCCGGCGAGGAGACGGGCATCGCCCGCCTCGGCGCCCTGGAGATCCCGGCGCTGGGCAGAAGGGCCACCGAGCGGGAACTGGCCCGCACGCAGGGCCCGGTGCGGGCCAAGCCGTACATCGGGCCGCGACCGCGGATCGTCACCCGGCGCGGCTGGGGCGCCGACGAGTCACTGCGCGTGGGCGGGCTCGTCTACACGAAGACGGTCAAGGTGGCCTTCGTGCACCACACGGCCTCCGGCAACGACTACACCTGCGCCCAGGCCCCCTCCGTCATCCGCAGTATCTACCGCTACCACGTCGACGGCATGGGCTGGCGCGACATCGGCTACAACTTCCTCGTCGACAAGTGCGGAACCATCTACGAGGGCCGGGCCGGCGGCGTGACGAAGGCGGTCCTCGGGGCGCACACCGCCGGCCTCAACAACGACAGCATGGGCATCGCCGTCATCGGCTCCTACGGCGCGACGAAACCGTCCGGCGCCGCGGTGACGGCCGTCGCCCGGCTCACCGCGTGGAAGCTCGGCCTCTTCGGGGCCGATCCGCGGGGCAGGACATATCTCACGTCGGCCGGTGGCAACCTCTTTCCCAAAGGTAAGAACGTACGACTGAACGTGATCTCCGGCCATCGGGACGGATTCGCCACCGAGTGCCCAGGCAAGTGGCTTTACGCCAAGCTCGGTACGGCCCGTTCCAGCGCGGCGCGCTACCAGGGGCGTTGAGCCGGCGGGGGGTTGTGCGCTCAGCGTCGTCCTCGGGGGCGCGCCGCTCTCACACCGTTCTCTCACCGATCTCGTGGGAAACCGCGTGGTTGTCAAGGGCGCCGCCGCTACGGTCTGCATACACTGACCGGCCGAAACGAGTGAAACGAGTAGTTCGGCCGGTCCCGGCAGGAAGCAGAGACGACAGGTGACAGAAGCGATCCTCCTGGTGGGCGGCAAAGGCACCCGGCTGCGTCCGCTCACGGTGCACACGCCCAAGCCCATGGTCCCGGCCGCCGGGGTGCCGTTCCTCACGCACCAGCTGGCGCGCGCCAAGGCGGCGGGCGTGGACCACATCGTCCTCGCCACGAGCTATCTGGCCGAGGTCTTCGAGCCGTACTTCGGTGACGGCTCCTCCCTCGGCCTGCGCATCGAGTACGTGACGGAGGAGGAGCCGCTCGGCACGGGCGGTGCCATCCGCAACGTGGCCTCGCGTCTGCACTCGGGTCCCGACGACCCGGTGCTGATCTTCAACGGCGACATCCTGACGGGCCTGGACATCAGGGCGCTGGTGGACACGCACGAGTCGGCCGGGGCGGACGTCTCACTGCACCTGACGAAGGTGTCGGATCCGCGGGCCTTCGGCCTGGTCCCCACGGACGAGACCGGCCGCGTCCTCGCCTTCCTGGAGAAGCCGCAGACGCCGGAGGAGATCGTCACCGACCAGATCAACGCGGGGGCGTACGTCTTCCGCCGCTCGGTGATCGACACCATTCCGCTGGGCAGGCCGGTCTCGGTGGAACGCGAGACCTTCCCCGGCCTCCTGGCCGCCGGCGCCCATCTGCAGGGCATGGTCGACTCCACGTACTGGCTGGACCTCGGCACCCCGGCGGCGTTCGTCCGCGGCTCCGCCGACCTGGTCCTGGGCCGCGCCCCGTCCCCGGCGGTACCCGGCCGCTGCGGCGACCGGCTGGTCCTGCCCACGGCGACGGTGGCGCCGGACGCCAAGCTGGCCGGCGGCACGGTGGTCGGCGAGGGCGCGGTCGTGGCCGAGGGCGCGCGGGTGTTCGGCTCGACCATCCTCCCCGGCGCGGTCATCGAGCCCGGCGCCGTCATCACCGACTCCCTCATCGGCGCGAGGGCCCGCGTGGGCGAACGCACGGTCCTCACCGGCGCGGTCATCGGCGACGGCGCGGTCGTCGGCGCCGACAACGAGCTCCGCGAGGGAGTACGCGTGTGGTGCGACGCCCACATCCCAGCGGGCGCGGTGCGCTTCTCCTCGGACCAGTAGCGGCCGTTGGGGGGCGCCGGCCTCGGTGGGGGCTGCGCCCCCAGACCCCCTGGTTCAGGAGCGGTCGGGGCGGTCGGGCGGTTGGGTGGTCAGGCGGTCGGGTGGTCCGGGCGGTAGCCGGGCGCGGGCGCGTGGGGGCTGATCGCGCAGTTCCCCGCGCCCCTGGGGAACTGCACCACCGCCGGCTCCATGGCACCGCCACCACTGCGGGCCTGCTGTCCCGCTGCCGTCGTAGTTGCGAGCAGTCGTGCCGCTGGGCCGGCGCATCCGGCAGCGGCGGTCGTACCCGCTCAGCTGCGGGCAGTCGTGCCGCTGGGCCGGTGCCCACCCGGCAGCGGCCATCGTGCCGTCGTAGCTGCGGGCAGTCGTTCCACTGGGCCGGCTCCCACCCGGCAGCGGCCATCGTGCCGTCGTAGCTGCGGGCAGTCGTGCCGCTGGGGCGGCACGGGTGGGCGCAGCGGCACCCCGCGAGCGCGGGCAAGCGTGACCCAGCCCCGGCCGGCGGCAGCCCCCCCCGCACTCCGTTGGCGCGGGCAAGCGAAACTCCGTCAGCCGGCGGCAGCCCGACGCGCGCGGCGCCTCACAGCAGTCCGATATCCACCCGAGGCATCTTCGGCGCCCGACGCGCAGGCACGTTCCCGCTCAGCAGGATCAACCGAGCGGCACGATGCCGCTGCCCGGCATACGGCTCCAGCAAGCGCAGCATCACCGCGTCGTCGGCATACCGGTCCCCCGCCAACGCCCACCCCACGATCCCCGGCAGATGCAGGTCCCCGACCGTCACCGCATCCGCCGCCCCATGACTGCGCTGCACCACCTCCGCCGACGTCCACGGACCGATCCCCGGCACGACCTCGAGCCTCGCCTGCGCCTCGGCCGCCGGCATCGTCACCGCCTGCTCCAGCCGCGCAGCGACCCGTACGGCCCGCAGAATCGTCGACGCCCGCTTGTCGTCCACCCCGGCCCGGTGCCACTCCCAGGAGGGAATCAACGCCCAGGTCCGCGGCGCCGGCATCACGAACATCGGCCGCTGTGCGGCCCCCGCCGGTCCCGGCGCGCGCTCGCCGAACCTCCGCACGAGCAACCGCCACGCCCGGTACGCCTCGTCCGTCGTGACCTTCTGCTCCAGCACCGAGGGGATCAAGGACTCCAGCACCAGTCCGGTCCGCGTCAGCCGCAGGCCCGGGCGCCGATGCCGGGCCAGGGCCACGACCCGGTGCCGCGGCACGAACGCCTCCGGGTCGTCGGCCGCGCCGAGCCACTCGGGCAGCCGGTCCAGCAGCCACTCCGCCCCCGGCCCCCACGCCTCGCCGAGCACCTCACCGCCGTACGCCCGCACCCGCAGCGTGCCCGGCCCGGCGGGCGTACGGCTGGCCCGCCAGACGGATCCGTCCGCGGTGGCCCGGAAGGTGGGGTCGGCGGGCCCGCGCCGCAGCGGTCCGAGCACCAGCCCGAGATCGAGCGGCCCCTTGGGCACCCACCGCCGTACCCGCGCCGGAGCCGAGGCCTGCCGCGGTATCCCGGCAGCGGCGCCCGCGGGCACGCCGGTATGGCCGCCGCGCACGGTCGTACGCGTGGGGCGCTGAGCGAAACGTCCTGCCACGTGAGGTCCTAGGGGAGCCGGTGCCGTCCTTCGAGACTAGGCGGTCGTACGAGCGCTACGGCCGCGTACGCCGAACTCGGCGCGACTCACCGCACCGCTATGAACGCCCCGGCGTCCCGCTCCGGCCGCGGTCTCGGCTCCTCGGCCGGATGGCCGACCGCCACCGCGCCCATCGGCTCCCAGTCGGCGGGCAGGCCGAGGACCCCGCGCACCACGTCCCGGCAGAACATCGTGGACGACACCCACGCCGAGCCCAGCCGCTCGCCGGCCAGCGCGACCAGCAGGTTCTGCACGCCCGCGCCCGTCGCGACGACGAACATCTCCCGCTCGGCGCCGTCCCGCCGCGCGTCCCCGTAGTGGTGCGAGCCGTCCATGACCAGGCAGGGCACGACCAGATACGGCGCGTTGCGCAGGACGTCCCCGCGGCGGATCCGCCTGGCAATGGACTCCTCGCTCTTGCCGTCCCGCCGCAGGTCGGCGATCCAGGCGTCCCGCATCGCGTCCAGCAGCCGGGTCCGGGACTCCGCCGACTCCAGCAGCACGAACCGCCAGGGTGTGGTGTGGTGCGGGGCCGGTGCGGTGACCGCCGCCGCCACCGCGCGCCGTACCGCGCCGGGGTCCACCGGTTCGTCGGTGAACTCCCGGACCGTACGCCGCTGGGTCACCGCCTCCCGGACCGCCTCGGACGTGCCGAGCCGGAACATGTCGTCCCGCGCGCCGCGCACCAGCGCCCGCGCGCCCTCGCCGTCCTCCGGGGCCAGCACGTGCGGCAGGCCGCGCAGCACCGCGACCGGCCGTCCCTCCGCCTTGCCCTTGACCAGGTCGCCGGCGGCGGCCAGTTCGTCCGCCGTGGCGACGACGGTCGCGCTGAGCGGATTGCCGTACGCGTCCGTGCCCCCGCGCAGGTCGTCCAGCACGCGCACCCCGGCCGCGCCGATCGCCACGTCCGTGAGCCCCGCGCGCCAGGGCCGCCCGAAGGTGTCGGTGATGACGACACCGACGTCGACGCCGAGGGCGTCGCGCAGGCCCGCGCGGATCGCGCGCGCGGACGCGTCCGGGTCCTCGGGGAGCAACAGCACGGTGCCGGCGGGGGTGTTGGAGGCGTCGACCCCGGCGGCGGCCATCACCAGACCCTGCCGGTTCTCCACGATCCTGAGGGTGCCGCGCCGGGCCACGACCCGGACCGTCTCGGCGTCGATGGCCGCCTCCCGGTCGGCCGCCCGCACGACGCGGCCCTCCGCCTTGGAGACGATCTTGGAGGTGACGAGCAGCACGTCCCCGTCGGCCAGGCCCGGCTCCGCCGAGGCGATCAGCTTGGCGAGGTCGTCGCCCGGCCGCACCTCGGGGATGCCCGACAGGGCCCGGACGGTGAACTCCGGGCGCTCCTCGCTCACGCTCCCCGCACCTCCTCGGCCAGCGCCAGCGCCTCCCGCGCCATCTGCGCGGACGCGTCGACGTCGGTCATCATCAGCGGTACGGCCCGGCAGCGGATGCCGTCCGCCTCGACCCGCTCGACCGCGGCCGCGTCCACCGTGTCGACCAGCCAGCCGTCCAGCAGGCCGGAGCCGTAGTGCTCGGCGACCGCGGCGGCCGTGGACTCCACGCCGACCGCGGCGAGCACCTTGTCGGCCATGCCGCGCACCGGCGCGTCCCCGACGATGGGGGACAGGCCGATCACGGGCACGCCCGCGTCCGCGATCGCCTCCCGGATGCCGGGCACCGCGAGGATGGTGCCGATGGACACGACCGGGTTGGAGGGCGGGAAGAGGATGACGTCGGCCTGGGCGATGGCCTCCAGCACACCGGGCGCCGGCTTGGCCTGCTCGGCGCCGACCGGCACGACCGCCTGGGCCGGGACGGAGGCGCGCAGCCGTACCCAGTACTCCTGGAAGTGGACCGCCTTGCGCTCGCCGTCGACCTCTACGGCCACATGGGTCTCCACGCGGTCGTCGGTCATCGGGATCAGCTTCACGCCCGGCTGCCACCGGTCGCACAGCGCCTCGGTGACGGCGCTGAGCGGATAGCCCGCGCCCAGCATCTGCGTCCGCACGATGTGCGTGGCGAAGTCCCGGTCGCCGAGGCCGAACCACTCCGGCCCGACGCCGTAGGCCGCCAGCTCCTCCTTGAGGTGGAAGGTCTCGTCGGACCGACCCCAGCCCTGCTCCTCGTTGATGCCGCCGCCCAGCGTGTACATCACCGTGTCCAGGTCCGGGCAGACCTTCAGCCCGAAGAGGTGGATGTCGTCGCCGGTGTTGCCGATCACCGTGACGTCCGCCTCCGGCACGGCCCGCTTCAGACCGCGCAGGAACCGGGCACCACCGATGCCGCCTGCCAGAACCACAATGCGCATGGTCCCAAGTCTTGCAGGCGGGTACGACAACGCGTCAGGCAGTCACCGGACGAGCCTCGCAGTGCGGCGCGGTGTGCATGGGCATCTCGGTCAGGCCCGGGTAGTACACGTGCAGGCTGACCGCCGGCTCCAGGGCGTCGTTGACGACCTCGTGGACGTAGCCCGGCGCGAACACCCGCTGCGCGCCCGCCGCCAACGCGCGCGTGCCGCGCTCGGTGCGCTCGGTCAGCGTCCCCTCCAGGACGGTGAGGACACCGGAGGAGCGGCCGTGGTCGTGCAGCCCGCTGCCCTGCCCGGGCACCCAGCTCAGCAGCCACACCTCGTAGCCGGGGCCGGTGCGCAGCCGGTGGTACCAGCGGGTCGTCGCGTCGTAGCGGACGAGGTGCGCCCACTGGGAGCGGTCGGCGGCGATCGCGCGGGCGAGGCCCACGAACTCGGCGACGGTGGCCGGGTGCTCGCGCGGCGGCTGGAGCAGGTGCAGGACTTCGAGGATGTCGCCGGCGATCTGGAGGTCGTTGTCGCTGTTCATGGGTGCGGTGGTTCCTCGGTGGGGGAGGGCCGGAGGGAAGGACCGGAGGGAGGAGAAACGAAGGACCGGTCGCGCGGGACGCGGCCTGCGGCTGGAGCGGGGTGTGGCTCAACAGCTGGAACAGCGACAACAGCTACAGCGGGACCGGGCAGCACCGAGGGACCCGGCGGTGCGGGTCGAGGTGAGTGCCAAGTTCGCGAGCATGCCCAATAGGACATCGGTTCACACCAGCGGTGTCAACTTGGCGCCCGGTATGTGGGACAGGTTTCACCTCTTCCGGTTCATCCCTGAGGTGAAAGGTTTGCTCATCGGGATGCCGGGACACATGGGGCACATCCAGGCGCTCAAGCCTCGCGGAACGCGATCGAACGCCAGGGCGTCCTTCTTCGTATAGATGTCCGTACGGGGATCCGGCGCCCCTCCGGGCCCTCGTCTGCGTGTCACGGTTTATGGCGATTTGAACACTTTCCGCACGGGCTTGGTTCCGCAGAGTGAATAACGGGCCCAATAGCAGATCTCGGCTTGACTCGCCCGGAGCAGCACACTTGTAATTTCACTCGTGTCGTTCAGCCGAAATCGGTAACGGCAACGCACACGGGGACGCGAAAGACAGACGAGGGGCGCACATGACCGAGCTGGTGCAGCAACTGCTGGTCGACGACGCGGACGAGGAACTCGGCTGGCAGGAGCGCGCGCTGTGCGCCCAGACCGACCCCGAGTCCTTCTTCCCCGAGAAGGGCGGCTCCACCAGAGAGGCGAAGAAGGTCTGCCTCGCCTGTGAGGTCCGCTCCGAGTGCCTCGAGTACGCCCTCGCCAACGACGAGCGCTTCGGCATCTGGGGCGGCCTGTCCGAGCGGGAGCGCCGCCGGCTGAAGAAGGCCGCCGTCTGACCGCGCACACGCACGTACATTCCCGTCAAAACATCACGAACGGCCCGTCGCCGGTGGGTTATCCACAGGCGGCGGGCCGTCGTCATGGTCAGCCGATAGTGTGGTCGCTCGTCCGAGACGCCCCGCTGTCCCCTCGGTCCCCGAGAGGGCGCGGGCGTCCACCGCAGTCCATCGAACCGGGGCCCGTACCTCGATGTCCGTGCACAGCCATACGGCAGCCCAAGCCGGCGCCGCCACACCTGAGTTCCCGCGCCACGTGGTGACCGCGGTCCTCGTCTCCCATGACGGCGCCCGCTGGCTGCCCGACGCCCTCGCCGGGCTCCTCGGCCAGGAGCGCCCCGTCCAGCACGCGGTCGCGGCCGACACCGGCAGCGCGGACGACTCCGCCCGGCTGCTCACCGACGCCCTCGGTGACGCCAACGTGCTGCACCTGGCCCGCCGCACCGGCTTCGGCCAGGCCGTCGAGGAGGCGAGCCGCACCGCCCCGGTCCTCACCCCCGAAGAGTTGCCGTACCTCAAGCGCCCCAGCGGCTGGGACCCCGTCACGCGCACCTGGCGCGACGACGCCTACGACCTGCCCGAACTGCCGCACGGCGAACCCGTCCAGTGGCTCTGGCTGCTGCACGACGACTGCGCCCCCGAACCCGGCGCCCTCGCCGAACTGCTGCGCGTCGTCGACAACGAACTCGAACTGGGCCGCGACGACGTGGCGGTCGTCGGCCCCAAGCTGCGCGGCTGGTACGACCGCCGGCAGCTGCTGGAGGTCGGCGTCTCCATCGCCAACTCCGGCCGCCGCTGGACCGGCCTGGACCGCCGCGAACAGGACCAGGGCCAGCACGACCACGTGCGCACCGTGCTCTCCGTCTCCACCGCCGGCATGCTCATCCGCCGCGACGTCTTCGAACAGCTCGGCGGCTTCGACCGCCGGCTGCCCCTGATGCGCGACGACGTCGACCTGTGCTGGCGCGCCCACACCGCCGGCCACCGCGTCCTGATCGCCCCCGACGCCGTCGTACGGCACGCCGAGGCCGCCTCCCGCGAGCGCCGCACCGTCGACTGCGTGGGCCGCACCGCCGCGTCCCCGCACAAGGTCGACAAGGCGGGCGCCGTCTACACCCTGCTCGTCAACACCCGCGGCGCCGCGCTCCCCTGGGCGTTCGTGCGGCTCGTCCTCGGCACGCTCCTGCGGACCGTCGCCTATCTCGTCGGCAAGGTGCCCGGCCAGGCCGTCGACGAGATCCGCGGCCTCCTGGGCGTCCTGCTGCGGCCCGAGCGGATCATCGCCGGCCGCCGCCGCCGCGGCCCCGCGCGGATCGACAAGGCCGAGCTGCGCCGGCTCTTCCCGCCGCCGGGCGCCACCGTCCGGGCCACCCTGGAACAGCTCGCCGCCAACTTCACCAGCGGAACCGACGACACCCTCCGGGCCGGCCGGCACGGCGGCGCCGTGGAGTCCGGGCCCGGCGGCGACGACGCCGACTTCCTGGAGGTCGAGCAGTTCGCCCGGCTCAAGCGGATCGCCCGCAATCCCGGCCCGGTGCTCTTCCTCGCCCTGCTGCTCATGTCCCTGGTCGCCTGCCGGGCCCTGCTCGGCGGCGGCGCGCTCGCGGGCGGCGCCCTGCTGCCAGCCCCGGCCGGCGCCGGCGAGCTGTGGTCCCGCTTCGCCGACAGCTGGCACGCGGTGGGCGCGGGCGGCACCCCGTCCGCCCCGCCCTACCTCGCGATTCTCGCGACCCTCGCCACGCTCCTGTTCGGCTCCACCGGACTCGCCGTCACCGTCCTGCTGGTGGCTTCGGTACCGCTCGCCGGATTCACCGCCTACTTCGCCTCCCGGCCACTCGTCACCTCCCGGCTGCTGCGCGCGTGGGCGGCCGTCGTCTACGCCTTCCTGCCCGCCACCACCGGCGCCCTGGCCGGCGGCCGCATCGGCACCGCCGTCCTCGCCGTGCTGCTGCCGCTCATCGCGCGCGCCGGCATCGCCGCGAGCGGCCTCGCGAACCGCTCCGGCGCACGCGGCAGTTGGCGTGCCACCTGGGCGTACGCGCTGCTGCTGACCATCACCACCGCCTTCACCCCGATCGTCTGGCCGATCGCGCTGCTCCTCGGCATCGGCGTGCTCGTCCTGCGCCGCGGCGACCTCGTCGCCCACGCCCTGCGCTTCCTCGCCCAGCTCGGCACCCCGCTGCTGGTCCTCGCCCCCTGGTCGCTGACCCTGCTGCCGACCGGCTTCTTCAAGGAAGCCGGCCTGGCCTACGGCACCTCGGCCGCCTCCGCGCTCGACCTGCTCGGCGCCAGCCCCGGCGGCCCCGGCACCGTGCACGGCCTGATGCTCTTCGGCATCGTCCTCGCCGCCCTCGCCGCACTCCTGCGCTCCGAGCGGCAGCTCGGCATCCGCACCGCCTGGGCCGTCGCCCTGGCCGGCCTCGTCTTCGCCGCCCTGTCCAACCGGTCCGCCTGGGCCGGACCGGCCACCCTCGTCTACGGCATCGCCCTGCTGGCCGCCGCCGCCCTGGGCGCGGACGGCGCACGCGCGCGTGTCGCCGAGCAGAGCTTCGGCTGGCGGCAGCCGGTCGCCGCCCTGATCGCCTTCGCCTCGGCCGCGGGCCCGCTGCTCGTCGCCGCCGGCTGGATGATCCGCGGCGCCGACGGCCCCCTGGAGCGCCACGACCCCACCCAGGTGCCCGCGTTCGTCGCCGAGGACTCCACCACCGGCGACCGGGCCCGCACCCTGATCCTGGACAGCGACTCCCCCGCGCGCGTGCGCTACAGCCTGGTCCGCGGCTCCGGTGCCCGCATGGGCGACGCCGAGATCAGCGCCGCCGACGGCCAGAACACCCGGCTGGACAAGGTCGTCGCCAACCTCGTCGCCGGCTCCGGCGCCGACCAGGCCGACGAACTCGGCGGCTTCGCCGTGCGCTACGTCCTCGTCCACAAGGGCGCGCCCCGCGACATCACCCGCGTCCTCGACACCACCCCCGGCCTGACCCGGCTCAGCCAGCAGAACGGCAGCGCCCTGTACCGCGTCGACCAGGAGGTCTCCCGGGCCGCGATCGTGCCCGCCGGCGGCACGGGCACGGCCCAGCCGGTCACCGCCGGACCGGTGGAGATCCACACCACCGTCCCGGCCGGCTCGGACGGCCGTGTCCTGCGCCTCGCCGACACCGCCGCCGACGGCTGGACGGCCACCCTGAACGGCAAGCCGCTCACCCGCACCACGGTCGGCGGCTGGGCCCAGGGCTTCCAACTGCCCGCCGACGGCGGCAGGCTGGACGTCACCTACAGCGACCCGATCACCCACACCGCCTGGCTGTGGGCCCAGGGCGCGCTCGCCGTCGTCCTGGTCGTCCTCGCCCTGCCCGGCCGCCGCCGCGACGTCGACGACGACCTGCCCGAGGAGGAGCCGCTGCCCGCCCAGGCCACCGCGGGCGAGGGCCGCCGCGCCCGCCGGCTGCGCGCCCAGGCCGAGGAACAGGCCACCGGCGAGCAGCCCGCCGCGGCACCCCTGCCCGAGGAGCCCCCAGCCGCCGTACCGCACCAGCAGTCGTACGACGACTGGGACCAGGCCTCCTACGCGAACGCCGGATACACCGGCTACGGAACCGACCAGTACCAGAACGGCGTGCAGTACCCGACCTCCGGCTACGACCAGCAGGCGTACCAGCCCGCCGACCCGTACCAGACGGGCCAGGGCCAGTACGACCCGTACGCCTACGGCGGTACGGCCGAGGGGATGCCGTACGACCCGACCGCCTACCAGCAGGGCTACGACCCGTCGTACGACCCCGCCCAGCAGGGCTACGACCCGGCCCAGCACCCCCACGGCACCGGCAGCGAGCGCCCCGACGGGAGCCAGCAGTGAACCGCACCACCCTGTCCCTGATCGCCGCGGGCACCGCACTGGCCGCCGTCACCGCGTTCGCCGCGTTCGACGGCCCGTCCGCGTCCGGTGCCTCCGCCCCCGAGGCGGCCGCGAACCTGCCGGTCCAGCGCACCAGCCTGCTGTGCCCCGCGCCGAGCATCTCGGACATCGCCGACACCTCGTACACGTCGTTCACGCCCGTCACCCCGGGCACGCCGAGCAGTGGCAAGGCCCAACTCCAGGCGGCCGGCGGGGACTCGGCGGACGGCACGGGGACCTCGCAGACGAGCCAGGGCGCCAAGGGCTCCAAGGGCGGGAAGAAGACCGCGGCCCAGCCGGTGCTCACCCCGAAGGCGCCGGGCACCCCCGTCACCGGTGACGCCTCCGGCGCGGACGCGCCCGCGCTCATCGGCACCGCCGACGGGAAGTTCGCGCCCGGCTGGACCGTCCAGGAGACCACCGAGGTCGCCGCCGGCACCGGCCGCGGCCTGCAGGGCGTCAACTGCACCGCGGCGGACACCGACTTCTGGTTCCCCGGCGCCAGCACGGCCGGCACCCGCACCGACTACGTCCACCTGACCAACCCGGACGACTCCGCCGCGGTCGTCGACATCGAGCTGTACGGCAAGGACGGCGCCATCAAGTCCCCGCTCGGCGAGAACCTCACGGTCCCCGCGCACGCGAGCAAGCCGATCCTGCTGTCGACGCTCACCGGCGTACAGCAGGCCGACCTGACCGTGCACGTCAGCGTGCGCAGCGGCCGGGTCGGCGCGACGGTGCAGGCCCTCGACGACAAGGCGGGCGGCGACTGGCTGGCCGCGTCCGCCGACCCGGCCGGCAGCCTGGTCCTGCCCGGCATCCCGAAGGACGCCACCGACGTCCGCCTGATCGCCCTCACCCCCGGCGGCGACGACGCCGACCTGAAGGTCCGCCTGGCCTCACCGGACGGCCTGATCACCCCGGCGGGCAACGAGACCCTGCACGTGAAGTCGGGCATGACGACCACGGCCGACCTCGGCGAAGTGACCCGCGGCGAGGCTGGTTCCCTCGTCCTGACGCCGACGGACCAGTCGGTCCCGGTGGTGGCGGCCCTCCAGGTGGTCCGGGGCAAGGGCGACAAACAGGAAACGGCGTTCATCCCGGCCACCGCCCCCGTCGGCACGCGCGCGACCTCGGCCGACAACAGCGCCAAGGGCACGACCCTCGCCCTGACCGCGCCCACCGCCGCCGCCACGGTCAAGGTCACCGCGTCGGCGGGCAGCGACGGCGGTACGCCGACGACGAAGACCTACACGATCAAATCGGGCACCACCGAGGAAGTAGCCGTCCCCGTCCCCTCCGGCCTCAAGGGCACCTTCGCCCTCACCGTGGAAACCGTCTCCGGCGGCCCGGTCTACGCCTCCCGCACCCTCTCCGCCACAGAGTCCGGAATCCCCGGCTTCACCATCCAAACCCTCCCGAACGACCGGGGGATGGTGGCGGTACCGACGACGACGGAGGACTTGTCGGTCCTGCAGAAGTGACAGCGGCAGCGCCGTCGTAGCTGCGTCGGCACGTACCCAGCTCCGGCCAGTCGTGCCGCGCTGAGCCGGTGCCCACCCGGCAGCGGCGGCCGCACCCGCGCAGCTGCGGCCAGTCGTGCCGCGCTGTGCCGGTGCCCACCCGCCCGGGCAGCGGCGGTCGTACCCCATAGCTGCGGGCAGTCGTGCCGCTGGGGCGGCACGGGTGGGCGCAGCGGCACCCCGCAAGCGCGGGCAAGCGAAACGTCCCGTCGCCCAGCGACGGCGCCGGGCACCCCGCAAGCGCGGGCAAGCGAAACGCCCCGTCGCCCAGCGACAGCACCGGGCCCCCGCAAGCGCCGGCAACCGGCCCCGCCCAGCCTCAGCACCGGGCGCCCCACACCGCCGTAGCCCCGCAGGGCCCCGCAGGGCCTAGTCCTCGCCGTACCGCGGATCCACCGTCTCCGGAGTCAGCCCGAGCAGCTCGGCCACCTGCTCCACGACCACCTCGTGCACGAGCGCGGCCCGCTCGTCCCGCCCCTTGGTGCGGATCTCCACCGGCCGCCGGTACACGACGACCCGCGCCCGCCGCCCGTCCCGCGCGGGTACGACCCCGCCCAGCGGCACGGCCTCGTCACTCCACACCTGCTCACCCCGCCCCTCCAGCCGGGGCACCTCCAGCACGAGGAAATCGATGTCCGCGAGCTGCGGCCACCGCCGCTCGAGACGCTCCACGGAGTCCTGCACCAGGTCGGCGAACACATCGGCACGGCTGGCCGCCAGCGGCACCTGGGGCGGCGCGATCGGCCCCCGCATGCCCCGACCGTGACGATCACGGCGACGGGGCCCGGGGCCGGCGGCACGGGGCGGTACACGGTTGTCCATCACTGGTGAAGCGTAGTCCCCGCACGTTCTCCCCGCCCGGCCCCACACGGCAACCCATCCCTCACCCCGCCCCGCGCCCCATCCATCACCCCACGCCGACCGGCCACGCCCGACGATCCGAGCCCGGCCGGCCCCACCCCACGCCCCTCATCCAACGGCCCGATCAAGCCCCCTCCCCGGCCGAGCGGACCCCCCTCCCCGGCCGGCCGAGGCGCCGCCGATCGGCCCGCCCCCGATCGGCCCCGTTCGACTCCGATCGGCCCTGTCCGCTCACACGTCGCAGCTTGACCATTCCAGCCAACGTCTGGCTCGTTTCCGTAACCTTCCAAGACCGCCGAACTCAAGGCAATTGACGGTGTTTGTGCCGGCTCATGACCGTACCGAGCCGCGCGCAAAACCCGCCGAGAACCCGTCCCCGCAGGTCAACGGGGCCTCCCCGAAGGGGTGTGTGGGGCGTTTCACAGCACGACACGGTGGAGTGACCTGGTGGAGAGTCGTCGCGGCCCGCTCAAGAGTGCGGTACCGTCCAACGTCGTGAGCCCTGTACGTCGCTGTTCGCGCACCGCCTGCGGCCGACCCGCCGTCGCGACGCTGACGTACGTCTACGCCGACTCGACCGCGGTCCTCGGCCCGCTCGCCACCTACGCCGAACCGCACTGCTACGACCTGTGCGCCGAGCACTCCGAGCGCCTCACCGCCCCCCGCGGCTGGGAGGTCGTCCGCCTCCTCGACGGCTCCGCCCCCGCGCGGCCCAGCGGAGACGACCTGGAAGCGCTTGCGAACGCCGTGCGCGAGGCGGCCCGCCCCCAGGAGCGCGCGGCGGAGGCGGGCGGCGGCGGGGCCCGTACGGCGGACCCCATGGAAGTCGCCCGCCGCGGCCACCTGCGCGTGCTGCGTTCCCCGGACAACTGAGCCCGCCCGCACGGCCGTCGAGTCGGCGCACCGCACCACACCCGGTTACGACTGGGCGTCCACATGGTGTCCGCACACCTCCCACTTACCCCCGACAGGTAGTTTGTGGGCAGCCATAGGACTTTCAGGAGGGTTGGCCGTGACTGCTGATCTGTCGCAGATCGTGAAGGCGTACGACGTGCGCGGAGTGGTTCCGGACCAGTGGGACGAGTCACTGGCCGGGCTCTTCGGCGCCGCCTTCGCGGAGGTGACGGGGGCGGCGGCCATCGTCGTCGGGCACGACATGCGGCCCTCGTCCCCCGGTCTCACCCGCGCCTTCGCGCGCGGCGCTGCGGACCGCGGGGTGGACGTCACCGAGATCGGCCTGTGCTCCACCGACCAGCTGTACTACGCCTCGGGCGCGCTGAACCTGCCCGGCGCCATGTTCACCGCCTCCCACAACCCGGCCCAGTACAACGGCATCAAGCTGTGCCGCGCGGGCGCCGCCCCGGTCGGCCAGGACACCGGTCTCGCTGAGATCCGCGAACTCGTGGAGCGGTGGCTGGAGTCGGGCGCGCCGGAGCCGGTGGCCGAGCCGGGAACCCTGACCACCCGTGAGACGTTGGACGACTACGCGGCGCACCTGCGCTCCCTGGTCGACCTGACCTCCATCCGCCCGCTGAAGGTCGTGGTCGACGCCGGCAACGGCATGGGCGGCCACACGGTCCCCTCGGTCTTCGCCGGCCTGCCCCTGACCCTCGTCCCGATGTACTTCGAACTGGACGGCACCTTCCCGAACCACGAGGCCAACCCGCTCGACCCGGCCAACCTCGTGGACCTGCAGAAGCGGGTCCCGGAGGAGGGCGCCGACCTCGGCATCGCCTTCGACGGCGACGCCGACCGCTGCTTCGTCGTGGACGAGAACGGCGACCCGGTCTCCCCGTCCGCGATCACCGCCCTGGTCGCCGCCCGCGAACTCGCCCGCAACGGCGGCACGGGCACGATCATCCACAACCTGATCACGTCCCGTACCGTCCCCGAGGTCGTGAAGGAGAACGGCGGCTCCCCGGTGCGCACCCGCGTCGGCCACTCCTTCATCAAGGCCGAAATGGCCCGCACCGGCGCCATCTTCGGCGGCGAGCACTCCGCGCACTACTACTTCAAGGACTTCTGGAACGCCGACACGGGCATGCTGGCCGCCCTGCACGTCCTCGCCGCCCTCGGCGGCCAGGAAGGCCCGCTGTCCGGCCTCGTCGCCCAGTACGACCGCTACACCGGCTCCGGCGAGATCAACTCCACCGTCGCCGACCAGGCGGCCCGCCTCGCCGCGATCCGTGCCGCGTACGAGAACCGCGCCGACGTCACCCTGGACGACCTCGACGGCCTCACGGTCGCCGCCGCCGACTGGTGGTTCAACGTCCGCCCCTCCAACACCGAGCCGCTCCTCCGCCTGAACGCCGAGGCGAAGGACGAGGCCACGATGGCCAGGATCAGGGACGAGGCCCTGGCGATCATCCGGGGCTGACATCCGGGGCTGACCTGCCGGGCCACGCCGTCCAGGGGGCCGGGATCCCCCTGGACGGCACCGGAAGCCCGGCTCAGCGCGTGCTCCAGCGGTACGCTGACCAGGCACATCCACAGACAGACATCCGCCCTCGAAGGGACACCCCATGCCGCTCGAAGCCGGCCTCCTGGAGATCCTCGCCTGCCCGGCCTGCCACGCCCCCCTCAAGGAGCAGGACACCGAGCTGGTCTGCACGAGCCAGGACTGCGGCCTCGCCTACCCGGTCCGCGACGGCATCCCGGTCCTCCTCGTGGACGAGGCCCGCCGCCCCGAGTGACGGCGCCCGGCACGCCGTAGACACCCCGCACAGGACCCCCGGCGATCGGAGGCAACCCGCCCATGCTGGACGAATCGCTGCTCGACACCCCGGAGGGCCTCGCCGAGGCCGACCGCCGAGGCCTGCTGCGCGGCGCCGCCGAGGCCGGCGCCCGCGTCCGCACCGCCGCCCGGCACGCCGTCGAGGCCGGCGTCGGCGACCTAAAGCCCGACGGCCGCCCCCGCGCCGTCCTCATCGCCGGCCCCGGTGCCGCCGCCACCCACACCGCCGACCTCCTCGGCACCCTGGCCGGCGTCGGCAGCCCCGTGGTCCGCCTGGCCCCGACCGGTGTGGCCCCGGCCGCCGGCGCCCTGCGCTGGGAGCTTCCCGGCTGGGCGGGCTCCGTGGACCTGCTGCTGATCGCCACCCCGGACGGCACCGAACCGAGCCTGTCCCTCCTCACCGACCAGGCCTACCGCCGCGGCGTCTCCGTCGTCGCTGTGGCCCCGGCCCGCACCCCGCTCGCGGAGGCGGTCGCCGGCGCCCACGGCCTGTTCGTACCGATGGCGACGGCGCCGTACGACCAGGAGGAACCGCTCGCCGCGTCCGCCCCCGGCGTCTTCTGGGCGCTGCTCACCCCGCTGCTGGCCCTGCTGGACCGGGTCGGACTGATCAGCGCCCCACCGGACGCCCTGGAGACGGTCGCCGACCGCCTGGACCACATCGCCGAGCGCTGCGGCCCCGCCATCGCGACCTACAGCAACCCGGCCAAGACCCTCGCCGCCGAACTCGCCGACGCGCTACCCGTGCTGTGGACGGAGGGGTCCTCGGCGGGCCCCGCCGGCCGCCGGTTCGCCGCCGCCCTCGCCGAACTCGCCGGCCGCCCCGCGCTCGTCGCCGAGCTCCCCGAGGCGCTCTCCGCGCACAGCGCCCTGCTGGCCGGCCCGCTGGCCGCCAGCGCCGACCCCGACGACTTCTTCCGGGACCGCGTCGAGGAGCCTCCCGCGCTGCACGCGCGCGTGGTGCTGCTCCGCGACCGCCCGATCAGCGGCCTCACCGCCGCCCCCGCCGCCCGTGACCTGGCCCTCAGCCACGACACGCCGATCAGCGAGCTCGAACCGGAGGAAGGCGGCGAACTGGCGACGCTCGCGGAACTGATCGCCGTCACGGATTTCGCCGCTGTTTACCTGGCGCTCGCTTCGAGGGCCTGATCTGGCTGCGGGCCGGAACACCCGCGCCCACCATCAGCACGGCAGCCGGCGCCGGCGACGGCACCGGCTCGGCAGCCGTACGTACGGAGACAGAGAAGACACATGGACCGCCTCGACAACACCATCCGCCCCTACGCCTGGGGTTCGCCCACCGCCATCCCGCAGCTCCTCGGCGTCGAGCCGACCGGTGAACCGCAGGCGGAGATGTGGATGGGCGCGCATCCCGGAGCCCCCTCGCGCACCGCGCGCGGGACGCTCGTCGACGTCATCGACGCCGATCCGGAGCGGGAGCTGGGCAAGGCGGCCGTGGCGAAGTTCGGCCCGCGCCTGCCCTTCCTCCTCAAGATCCTCGCCGCCGGCGCGCCCCTCTCCCTCCAGGTGCACCCCGACCTGGAGCAGGCGAAGGAGGGTTACGCCGACGAGGAGCGCCGGAACATCCCGGTCGACGCCCCGCACCGCAACTACAAGGACGCCAACCACAAGCCCGAACTGATCTGCGCGCTCACCGAGTTCGACGGCCTGTGCGGCTTCCGCGACCCGGTCCGGGCCGCCGACCTGCTCGACGCGCTCGGCGTCGCCTCCCTCAAGCCGTACGTCGACCTGCTGCACGCCCGTCCCGCGGACGCGGCCCTGCGCGAGGTGCTTACCGCGATCCTGACCGCCGACCCGGCGGAGATGGCGGAGACCGTCGCCGAGGCGAGCGCCGCCTGCGCCCGGCTCGGCGGTGAGTACGCCCCCTACGCCGACCTCGCCCAGCACTACCCGGGTGACCCCGGCGTCATCGCGGCCATGCTGCTCAACCACGTGCGCCTGCAGCCCGGCGAGGCACTGTTCCTCGGCGCCGGCATCCCGCACGCGTACCTGAACGGCCTCGGCGTCGAGATCATGGCCAACTCCGACAACGTCCTGCGCTGCGGACTGACCCCCAAGCACGTCGACGTCCCCGAACTCCTGCGCGTCGTCCGTTTCGAGGCGGGCGACCCGGGCGTGCTGCGCCCCGAGGCCTCCCCGGCCGGCGAGGAGGTCTACGAGACGCCGATCGACGAGTTCCGCCTCTCCCGGTACGTCCTCCCGGAGGGCGCCGCCGCCCGTGACCTCACCGCCGACACCCCGCAGATCCTGCTGTGCACGGCCGGCTCGGTCCGCGCCGGCGAGCACGAGCTGAGCCCGGGCCGGTCGGTCTTCGTCCCCGCCGGCGAGACGGCGGAGATCTCGGGCGTGGGCACGGTCTTCCGTGCCACGGTGATCGTGTGACGGGTTGTGGATAACGGATTGTGGACATCCGGCGGTGTGATCGTATGACCGTGGTTGTGGATACCTGACGCGGCGCTGCCCGGCCGGGCTGCAAGAATGGCCCACCGGCAAAGGCCGGGCAAAGCCCCGAGGGCTACAGAGGCGAAGGGACAACGCGGACACATGAGCGCGTCAGGCGGTACCAGGGCGATCGTGGCGGCACTCGGCGCCAACCTCGCGATCGCGGCGTCGAAGTTCGTGGCGTTCGCGTTCAGCGGCTCCTCCTCGATGCTCGCCGAGGGTGTCCACTCGCTCGCCGACTCCGGTAACCAGTTCCTGCTGCTCATCGGCGGCAAGAAGGCCGAGCGCCAGGCGACCCCGCAGCACCCCTTCGGCTACGGCCGCGAGCGCTTCATCTACGCCTTCCTGGTCTCGATCGTCCTGTTCTCCATCGGCGGCATGTTCGCCATCTACGAGGGCTTCGAGAAGATCAGCCACCCGCACGAACTGAAGGACTGGTACTGGCCGGTGGGCGTCCTGGTCTTCGCGGTCATCGCCGAGGGCTTCTCCTTCCGTACGGCCATCAAGGAGTCCAACGAGCTGCGCGGCAGACTGAGCTGGGCGCAGTTCATCCGCCGCGCGAAGGCCCCCGAGCTGCCCGTCGTCCTGCTGGAGGACTTCGGCGCACTGATCGGCCTCGTCCTGGCCCTCCTCGGCGTCGGCCTGGCCGTCCTCACCGGCAACGGCGTCTGGGACGGCGTCGGCACGGTCTGCATCGGTGTCCTGCTCGTCTGCATCGCCCTGGTCCTGGCCGCCGAGACCAAGTCGCTGCTGCTGGGCGAGGCGGCGGGCCCGGACGTGATCAAGAAGATCGAGGAGGCGACGGTCGACGGCGACACCGTAACCGGCGTCATCCACATGCGCACGCTCCACCTCGGCCCCGAGGAGCTGCTGATCGCCGCCAAGATCGCCGTCCAGCACGACGACACGGCCGCCGAGATCGCACACGCCATCAACGCCGCCGAGGCCCGCATCCGCGCCGCCGTCCCCATCGCCCGCGTCATCTACCTCGAACCGGACATCTTCAGCGAGGCCGAGGCGGCCAAGGGCCCGGACCCGGAGGCCACCCCGGGCGGCCCGAACCCGCACGCCGTCGGCCACTGAGACAGGACCTCAGCCCTGGGGAGGCTGCACCGGCCAGGGCACCGGCGGGAACCGCGGTGCCCTCCGCCGCCGCACGGCGAGGAAACCGATGCCCAGGCCGATGCCGGTGAGCAGCAGCACCAGCCCGAGGAGCATGGCCGTCACCAGCAGCGCAGGGACGGTGCGGTCGTCCGTCACCCGGCCCAGCACCGCGTTCATGGAGACCGTCCCGCGCTGATCGTCCGGGTGGAACCGGGAGTCGTTGGAGTTCGCGCGGTAGTCGCCCAGGAGGAACAGCCGCCCGTCGGGCACCTTCACGTCATAGGGCCGGCGCGCGCCGTCGGCGTCCCCGCCGTACACGTACGGCTCCTCGATCGGCTTCCCGTTCACGGTCACCCGCTCCCGCGAACCCACGAGCGTGCAGCACCGCACGCGATCCCCGCCCACGCCGATGACCCGCTTCATCAAGGGCCCGTCGATTCCGTACGACTCCGGCGGGGTGAACACCACGACGTCCCCGCGCCGCACCTCGCTCCCGCCGACACGCTCCCAGACGACCCGTTGACCCTGCTCGTACGTCGGCCTCATGCTCCTGCCACCCACGGTGGAGACCCCGTAGGCGTCCCGCACATACGCGAACCCGCCGACCGCCAGCACCACCCCCAGCACCCCCACCACAAGCGCCGCCACCCCGAGCCCCCGCCCCCGCCTGCTACCCACCACGGCCCACCTTCCCGAGCACCTCATCCGGCGCGCGGACAATAGCGCCACTCCTGGAACACGCTGTGCGGCGGGGGCATGCGTGGGGTGCGGGTCCGGTGGCGAGTCCGGTTCGGGGTGTCAGCGACCCGCACGCCATCCCGCTTCCCCCGGTCTTCCCCGGTCTCTCGGCTCCCTCCGTTTCCCTCCGCTCCGTTTCCTCGACTCACCCGATCTCAGCGAGCACGTCGAGCATCGCGCCCTCGTCCGTTGCCGTCAGCAGCCTCTCCCGGAAACCGGGGTCCATCAGCTTGCGGGAGAGCAGCGCGAGGATCCGCAGATGCTCGTCACCCGCGGCCGCCTCCGGTACGGCGATCATGAAGACCAGCCGAGCCTTCGTACCGTCCAGCGAGCCCCACTCGATTCCCTCGGCGGACCGGGCGAAGCCGACGACCGGCGCGGTCACCGCGTCGGTCTTGGCGTGCGGGATCGCGATCTCCTCACCGAGCCCGGTCGTCCCCTGCTCCTCACGCCGCAGCGCCGTCGCCACCAGCTCGTCCACATCGGCGACGCGTCCACTCTCCGCGAGCAACTCCGCCATCTCCCGGACGGCAGCCTCCCTCTCCGTGGCCAGGAGCGCCGACTTCACGGTCCGCGCATCGAGATGGCCGGCCAACACCGCGGGCCTGTGATCCTTGGCTGCGGTGTCTCCAGCCCACCCGGCGTCCCGTGGCCCTTCCGGCTGCCCGGCCTCCTCGGAGTCCTCGACGGTTCCCACCCGAACCGAGCCCCCCGAAGCCACGCCATCAGCACCGACCACCGAGGCCCCCACCCCAGCCGACCCGGGCACGACCACCTCCGCCGATACCTCCTCCGACGCTGAAGCCCCTTCGCCGGCGCCACCCGCACCCGCCGACGGCGGGAACCCCGCACGGGGGCCACCCGCACCCGACGACGATTGCCGCACGGGTGGTGCGGGTGGGAACCCAATCCCCACCACCCCCGAACCCGCACCCGAAGTCGCCCCCGAACCCGCAACCGAACCCGCCGCCCCCACACGCCCCCGAAGCGCGCTCACATCAACCAACGCCACGGTCGCCAACGCAGTAACCACCGACCCGATCACCACGGCGACAAAGAACATCGGCACCCCACTCACCGCCCCCAGCACCGCCACGACCGGCCCCCCATGCGGCACCGCGTCCTTCACCCCGGCCAGCCCGGCGACCGCCCCGGCCACCGCCCCACCCAGCATGTTCGCCGGGATCACCTGCGCAGGCCGCGCCGCCGCGAACGGAATCGCACCCTCCGAGATACCGAAACAACCCATGAACAGCGCCGCGAGCCCCGTTTCCCGCTCCTGCTCGGTGTACAGCCGCCGCCGGATCAGCGTGGCCAGCCCCTGTCCGAGCGGCATCACCGGAATCGCGGCCGCGCACATGCCCATCACCGTCTGGTTGCCGCTCGCGATGAGCCCGGCCCCGAACAGGAACGCCGTCTTGTTCACCGGCCCGCCCATGTCGAACGCGATCATCAGTCCGAGGATCGCGCCGAGCAGGATCGCGCTCGTCCCCGTCATCCCGCCGAGCCAGCTCGTCAGATGCTCGAACACCCAGGAGATCGGCTTTCCGATGACGTAGATGAAGAACAGCCCGAGCACGGTCGTGGCGACGATCGGGATCACGATGATCGGCATGACCGGCTGCACGAACCTCGGCACCCGGACCTTCTTGATCCCCAGCACCAGGTACCCGGCGAGGAACCCGGTCACGATCGCCCCGATGAATCCCGCGCCCGCCTTGGAGTCGTACAGCGCACCCGTGTTGGCGATCCAGCCGCCGATCATGCCGGGCACCAGCGCGGGCCGATCGGCGATCGCGTAGGCGATGTAGCCGGACAGGATCGGGATCATCAGCTGGAACCCGATCCCGCCGATCGCGTTGACATGGGCCCAGAAGGTGCCGTCCGGGATCACATAGCCCTTGGCCGTGGCATGACCCCCGAGCGCGAGCGACACCGCGATCAGCAGACCGCCCACGACCACGAACGGGATCATGTACGACACGCCGTTCATCAGCGCCTTGTACACCGGCCCCCGCTGCCTGCCGCCACCGGAGACCACCGCCGCCGAACCGTCCCCGGCCCCGCCGGGCGCGTGCACGGGCGCCGACCGCACCCGTTCGATCAGCTGCTCGGGATGGTGGATGCCCTCGGCGACCCCGACCGTCAGCACCCGCTTGCCGGCGAAACGGCTCAGGTCGACGTCCTTGTCGGCGGCGACGATGACCCCGTCCGCACTTCTGACATCGTTGTCGTCGAGGACGTTCTCGGCTCCGATGGATCCCTGGGTCTCCACCTTCATGTCGATGCCACGGCTCGCGGCGGCCTGCGCGAGCTTCTCCGCCGCCATGTACGTGTGCGCGATGCCGGTCGGGCAGGCGGTCACTGCCAGCAGCTTCACCTGTCGCCGCTCGTCATCGTGGCCACCCGTCGAGGGAGGGCCGGCCGGACTGGTCACGTCTGTCTCCTCACACCTTCTCTTCGCACGCTTCGCACGAGGCACCGTCCCGGACACCTCGCGAGCAGGGCCGGAACCGCCCCGATCCCTCCGCATCCCGCACCACCCACCCCCGGCCCGAAGAGGCGAAAGTCCCCCGTTCATCACGGTCTGTGGGCTCCCGTTCCGCGGCTTCCGCACCGCTGTCGGCGCGGCTCCTGCCCCCGCGCCGCCTCTCGAAACCGCCTCACGGGCGCCTGGAACGGCGCGGAGGCGGACTGGGGCCGACCGGCCCGTCCGGTGTAGCTTGGGACGGAGCCAGACGTCGCTGCTGATGGCGGTCGGGCGGTCCCACGCGGACCGACCGAGGGAGAGAGGGCCTCCGACGGACTGCGCTGCGCGTACGTGGGCATGCCTGTGTCCTCTTCTCGGGCACCCCTGTGTCCGCCGCCGCGCAGACCAGCCGTACCCACCTCGACCCGACCCCGAGGAGCAGCTCGTAATGACCACTGTCGACAACCGACAGGACTTCAAGGTCGCCGACCTCTCGCTGGCCGAGTTCGGCCGCAAGGAGATCACCCTCGCCGAGCACGAGATGCCCGGCCTGATGGCGATCCGCAGGGAGTACGCCGAGGCCCAGCCCCTCGCCGGCGCCCGTGTCACCGGCTCCCTGCACATGACCGTGCAGACCGCCGTGCTCATCGAGACCCTGGTCGCCCTCGGCGCCCGCGTCCGCTGGGCGTCCTGCAACATCTTCTCCACCCAGGACCACGCGGCCGCCGCCATCGCCGTCGGCCCGAACGGCACGCCCGACAACCCGCAGGGCGTCCCGGTCTTCGCCTGGAAGGGCGAGACCCTGGAGGAGTACTGGTGGTGCACCGAGCAGGCGCTGACCTGGCCGGACAGCCCCACCGGCGGCCCGAACATGATCCTCGACGACGGCGGCGACGCCACCCTCCTCGTCCACAAGGGCGTCGAGTACGAGAAGGCCGGCGAGGTCCCCGCCCTGGACACCGCGGAGTCCGACGAGCACCGCGTCATCCTCCAGCTGCTGCACCGCACCCTGGGTGAGAACCCGCAGAAGTGGACCCAGCTGGCCTCGGAGATCCGCGGCGTCACCGAGGAGACCACCACCGGCGTCCACCGCCTGTACGAGATGCAGCGCGACGGCGTCCTCCTCTTCCCGGCGATCAACGTCAACGACGCCGTCACCAAGTCCAAGTTCGACAACAAGTACGGCTGCCGCCACTCCCTCGTCGACGGCATCAACCGCGCCACCGACACGCTGATCGGCGGCAAGACCGCCGTGGTCTGCGGCTACGGCGACGTGGGCAAGGGCTGCGCCGAGTCCCTGCGCGGCCAGGGCGCCCGGGTGATCATCACCGAGATCGACCCGATCTGCGCGCTGCAGGCGGCGATGGACGGCTACCAGGTCACCACCCTGGACGAGGTCGTCGAGACCGCCGACATCTTCATCACCACCACCGGCAACAAGGACATCATCCTCGCGTCGGACATGGCGAAGATGAAGCACCAGGCGATCGTCGGCAACATCGGCCACTTCGACAACGAGATCGACATGGCGGGCCTCGCCCAGGTGCCGGGCATCGTCAAGGACGAGGTCAAGCCGCAGGTCCACACGTGGACCTTCCCGGACGGCAAGAAGATCATCGTGCTGTCCGAGGGCCGGCTGCTGAACCTGGGCAACGCCACCGGTCACCCGTCGTTCGTGATGTCCAACTCCTTCGCGGACCAGACGCTGGCCCAGATCGAGCTGTACACCAAGCCCGACGAGTATCCGATCGGCGTGTACGTGCTGCCCAAGCACCTCGACGAGAAGGTCGCCCGTCTCCACCTGGACGCGCTCGGCGTCAAGCTGACCACGCTGCGCCCGGAGCAGGCGGCGTACATCGGCGTGGAGGTCGACGGCCCGTACAAGCCGGACCACTACCGCTACTGACCCGGCGATTCCGTAGTCCCGCCCGCCGGGGAGCACAGCGGTGCACCGCCGCGCTCCCCGGCAGCAGGTCCCCGAGGCAGGCCCCCGCACCCCCGTGCCGGGGGCCTGCCCTTTTGGCCCCGCCCGACCGGCGCCGCCGGCTCTCCGGCCGGATCGTCAGCCCGGCTGAATCGCCGGCCCGTCACGACCAGGACCCCCATGCCCCGCGGCCGTTATTCGCTCCACGATCCGCACGATCACACCCCCCTCGGCGAAGAACACTTCCAGTGCGCCCCCGGCCCGTCCGGCTGGCGTTATGTCTCCCGGCTGACCAGCCCCTCCGGCGATCACCGCGGCTCGGTCGACCTCGCTCTGGACGACCTGGGCCGCCCCATCCGCCTCGAACTCCACATGGGGGAGTGGCAGGTGCGCGGCGCCGCCCTCGACGGCGTCACCTGGGTCCGTACCGACCCCACCGGAACCCATGCCACCGAAGGCAATGTGCGCGCCCACGCCTTCACCGGCACGTCCCCCGCGTTCCTCATCGCCACCGCCCGTCTCCTGCGCCTCACCCCCTCGTCAGATGCGACCCGCGTACGCCTGGTCGCCTTCACGGACCCGGTCCTCGCCCCCCGCACCGTGGACCAGTCCTGGGCTCTGGTGAACAGCGAAGCACACGCCACTGACAACGGCCCTCTGACCGTGGACGAATACCAGGTCACAGCCTTGGACACCGGTGAGCGGCACACCGTGCACATCGCCGGGGACGTCGTCCTGGCCGCACCCGGAATCGAGCTGGAGGACCTCCAGTCACCGCCGTCGACGTTCGACTGAGCGCCGAGCCCGGAGAAACCGTCGGAACCGCCCGAACCGCTCGAACAGAGTCGGACCGGTGAGGACGCCGGAAGAGGTCGAGCGGGCTCGTTCTACGCCGGCGGTGCGAAACCCGTGGCCGGGCGGTCGGCAGACGGCTCGTCCCGCGGAGGTACGGCCGACGGCCCAGGCGGAGCCTGTGGCGGGCGAGGACCAGCATGCGGCTGGACAGAGTCGGATGGCTGAACGTGACCGTGCGGCTGGGCGGAAGCGGGCGGCTGATGACCGGCCGGTGCGCCGGATGTGGCCACGTGCGGGGAGAGTCCGGCGGCGCCGAAAGCCTGCCGGGCCTCACGGGACTGCCGCTCGTGCACCACAGCCGCCAGGAAGGCAGCCGCCGGAAGGTCCTGCGGCACCGAGGCAGCCGTCCGCGCCGCGAGGTCGGCCGCGAGCTGCTGGGCCATCCCAGCGGCCACCTGGGGATCGAGCTGCCCCATCCGGGTCAGGTACTGCCGAATCGCCAGCCACAGCCCGTCCGGCACCGCCGACAGATCCAGCTCGGCGAACCGTCCAGCCAGCCATGGCGGCGGCGGTGGAACGAAGCCGGCCCGACCGGTGGGTATTCGCTCACGCACGACCAGGGTGCCCGCGAACACGTCACCGAGCCGCCGGCCCCGCGCCGACACCAGCGAGGCGATGCAGGCGACCACGCCGAAGGTCAGCAGGATCTCGACCACGCCGATCGCGCCCCGCACGAGCGCGTGCCGGAACCGGATCGGCCCACCGTCGTCGCGTACCACGCGGAGCCCGAAGGCCAGCTTCCCCAGCGAACGCCCGTGGCTGAGCGTCTCCACCGCGATCGGCCCGCCCACCAGCACCAGCAGAAACGTCGCGATCGACAGCGCCACCTGCGCGGCCTCGTCCAGCGAGGCGGTCGCCATCACCACCGCGATGGTGACGAAGACGTACGCGGCCATGACCACCACGAGGTCGAGCAACACGGCCAGCGCCCTGCTCGGCAGCCTCGCCGGCCGCAGTTCGAGCGCCACCGCCTCGCCCGTCACCAGCTCACTCACGCCCGCCGTCCTTCCCTGATCTGCCCCCGGAAGCGCAAGTCTGCCAAGCTGTGCGCACATCGCGCCCCAGTGCGACCATCTGACCGCGATCGAGAGCATTCACGACGAGCGGTCAGCGACCAGCCGAGGAGCAGGCAGACCCGATGGACCTGGACGTCTTCGTCTCCGTACACCGAGCCGAATGGGATCGCCTCGACGCCCTGCTCCGCCGCCGGCGCCGCCTCAACGGCGCCGAGGCCGACGAACTCGTCGCCCTCTACCAGCGCACCGCCACCCACCTGTCCCTCATCCAGTCCAGCGCCCCGGACCCGCAGCTGACAGGGCGGCTCAGCCAACTCGTGGCACGCGCGCGTAGCGCCGTGACCGGCACCCGCCGCGCTTCGTGGCGTGACGTCACGCGTTTCCTGGGCCAGGGCTTCCCCGCTGCCGTCTACCGGGCTCGCCACTGGTGGGTACCCACGGCCCTGGTCTCCATGGCCATCGCGATCCTCCTGGGCTGGTGGATCGGCACCCATCCGGACGTGCAGTCGTCGATCGCGGCGCCCAGCCAGCTGCGCGACCTGACCCGCCCCGGCGGCGAGTACGAGACGTACTACTCCAGCCACCCCGCGGCGGCCTTCGCCGCCCAGGTGTGGACGAACAACGCCCAGGCAGCCGCGATGTGCCTGGTCCTGGGCGTCTTCCTGGGCCTGCCCGTCCTCTTGATCCTCTTCGAGAACATGCTCAACCTGGGCGTCGGCTTCGGCCTGATGTCCTCCGCCGGCCGTCTCGACACGTTCCTGGGGCTGGTGCTGCCACACGGCCTGCTCGAGCTGACCGCCGTCTTCGTCGCCGCCGGTACGGGGCTGCGCCTCGGCTGGACCCTCATAGACCCCGGCCCTCGCAGCCGGCGCACTGCTCTCGCCGAAGAAGGACGTGCTGCCGTCGGCATGGCGATCGGACTCGCTCTGGTCCTCTTCGTCTCCGGAGCCATCGAAGGCTTTGTCACCCCGTCGGGCCTGCCCACCTGGGCCCGCATCGGAACGGGCGTCCTGGCCGAGCTGGCATTCCTGACGTACGTCTACGTCCTGGGCGGCCGAGCGGTACGCGCAGGTGAGACCGGCGATCTCGAAGCGACGGACCGCAGCGCCCAGGTCCCCACAGCCGCCTGATGTGCGTTCCAGCCCTGTGAGCTGCTAGTCTCCTCTTCGCCCCACAAGAGCCGTTGACACGGATGGCGTGGGGAGGTAGATTCAAACAGTTGCCCGGAGGTGGACAACCCCCGGGGTGAAGGTTTACAGTCTACGAGCTTCCAGAGGGGTCGGAAACGACATCCCCGAGAAGCACCTCCCGATTACTCAGAAATGAGCGGCCGGTCAGAACGGCCAAGAACTTCTGATAAAGTCGGAACCGCCGGAAAGGAAACCGCGAGAAACGCGGGAACCTGGAAAGCGCCCGAGGAAATCGGATCGAGAA
>NZ_CP011497.1:5144333-5667699 GCF_001027185.1 Streptomyces incarnatus
GTTTATGGCCGGCCGTTTATTGGCCCGCAGTACCCCGAAGGGCGGCTGAGCCAGGACCGATCAGAGGCGGCCCGCCGCCTTCAGAGCCAGATACGCGTCTGCCAACGCCGGTGCCAGATCCTCAGGCGTCGCGTCCACAACGGTCACGCCATGCCGTCTCAGCTGCTCGGCGGTGCGCTGACGCTCGCTCTGCGCCTGAGCCGCCGCCGCTGCCTCGTACACCGCCTCTGCACTGCCCCGGGACTCTGCCATGCGGGCGATGTGCGGGTCGGCCACTGAGGCGACGAGAAGGGTGTGCCGTTGAGTGAGCTGCGGAAGCACGGGGAGCAGACCTTGCTCCACGGGGGCCGCGTCGAGCGTCGTGAGCAGCACGATCAGGGACCGGCGAGGCGCCGTACGCAGCGCTGCCACGGTGAGGCCCCGGGCGTCGGTCTCGACGAGTTCCGGTTCCAGTGTGGCCATCGCGTTCACCAGGCCCGGCAGTACGTCGCCTGCCGAGCGGCCTTGGACGAGGGCGCGGACCCGGCGGTCGTACGCCAGGAGCGCCACGCGGTCGCCGGCTCGGGAGGCCAGGGCTGCGAGGAGGAGCGCGGCGTCCATGGAGGCGTCGAGGCGCGGTGCGTCGTCCACGCGGCCGGCCGAGGTGCGGCCCGTGTCCAGGACGAGCAGGATGTGGCGGTCGCGTTCCGGACGCCAGGTGCGGACGGCGACGGCGGACTGGCGTGCGGTGGCTCGCCAGTCGATGGAGCGGGTGTCGTCTCCGGGGACGTACTCGCGCAGGCTGTCGAACTCGGTTCCCTCCCCGCGGGTCAGCACGCTGGTGCGGCCGTCGAGTTCACGCAATCGGGCGAGTTTCGACGGGAGATGCTTTCGGCTGGTGAACGGGGGCAGAACCCGTACGGACCAGGGCAGCCTGTGGGCGCCCTGGCGGGAGAACAGCCCGAGGGGGCCGTAGGAGCGGATCGTCACGCGGTCGGCCTGGTGGTCTCCGCGGCGGGTGGGGCGCAGCCTGGTCGTCACTCGTCGGCGCTCGCCCGGAGGCACGGTCAGACGGTGCCGGGAGGCCTCGACCTCGGTGTCAGGTTGCCAGCTGCTGGGTGGCCAGGCGTCCCGCAGCTGTGCCCGCAGGTGGCGACGGGACGGGTTGGTGATCGTGAGCGTGACGTCGGCGGCTTCGCCGAGACGGGTGGAGGTGTCGCCGGACCGGGACAGGACGAGCCGTCGTACGGGGGCGGCGAGTGCGTAGTCGCAGGCGCAGGCGAGGGCCAGCGGGCCGTTGACCGCGAGGATGCCCGTCCAGCCGGGTTCCAGGATGCCGACGGGGATCGAGCCGAGTGCCGCGAGGAGGGCGGCGCGTCCGGTGAGTGCCATCAGCGAGGGACCGGGACGTGCGTGAGGATGGCGTTGATGACGGAGTCCGCGGTCACGCCTTCCATCTCGGCCTCGGGGCGCAGCTGGACCCGGTGGCGCAGGGTGGGCAGGGCGAGTGCCTTGACGTCGTCGGGGATGACGTAGTCGCGGCCGGTCAGCCAGGCCCAGGCGCGGGAGGTGGCCAGCAGGGCGGTGGCGCCGCGCGGCGAGACGCCGAGGGTGAGGGAGGGCGACTCCCGGGTGGCGCGGCAGATGTCCACGACGTAGGCGGTGATCTCGGGGGACACGGTCGTCTTGGCGACGGCGGCGCGGGCCGCTTCCAGGTCGGCGGGTCCCGCGACGGGGCGTACGCCGGCGGCGCGCAGGTCCCGGGGGTTGAAGCCCGAGGCGTGGCGGGTCAGGACGTCGATCTCGTCCTGCCGGGAGGGCAGAGGGATCGTCAGTTTCAGGAGGAAACGGTCGAGTTGCGCCTCGGGGAGGGGATAAGTGCCCTCGTACTCGACCGGGTTCTGGGTCGCGGCGACCAGGAACGGCTCGGGGAGGGGGCGCGGGGTCCCGTCGACCGTGACCTGGCGTTCCTCCATGGCTTCGAGGAGGGACGACTGGGTCTTGGGCGGGGTGCGGTTGATCTCGTCCGCGAGCAGGAGGTTGGTGAAGACCGGGCCCTCCTGGAAGGAGAACTCGGCGGTGCGCGTGTCGTAGACGAGGGAGCCGGTGACGTCGCTCGGCATCAGGTCGGGGGTGAACTGGACGCGCTTGGTGCCGAGTTCGAGCGCGGATGCCAGGGCGCGGACGAGCAACGTTTTGGCGACTCCGGGGACTCCTTCAAGGAGAACGTGTCCGCGGCACAGGAGGGCGACGACGAGGCCGGTCACGGCGGGGTCCTGGCCGACCACGGCTTTGGCGATCTCGGCGCGCAGGGCTTCCAGGGAGGCTCGGGCGGTGCCCGCGTCCCCGGTGTTCCCGGCGTTGTCAGTGGTCGGGTCCATCATGAACGGCGTACCTCTCTTTCGAGGGCGTCGAGTTGGTCGGTCAGTGCGATGAGGGCCGTGTCGTCGCCGGGCGGCGGTCCGAAGAGGAGGGAATGCAGGGCCTGTTGGTCGCCGGTGAGGTGGGCGGCCAGGGCGGGGAGCAGCGCCTCGGGCGTGTGCGCCTGGGTGACGGGGATGCCGACGAGGGGGGCGAGGCGGATGCGGGTGGTGGAGCGAAGAGCGGTGGCCGCGCGGTCGCGGGCGTCGGCCTTGCGGTAGAGGCGGGCGCGGCCTTCGGCGGTCTCGGAGGCGCGGATCGCGACGGGGAGTTTCTCGGGGACGAGGGGGCCGAAGCGGCGTGCCCGCCAGAAGGCGGCGAGGACCGCTGCGATGAAGAGCTGCAGGGTGGCCCAGAGCCAGCCCGAGGGGAGCAGGTCGAGGAAGTCCTTCCGGTCGCCGCCGGTGGTGGCCGAGGCGTCGGAGAGTGAGGGGAGGTACCAGACCAGATGGGGGCGGGAGCCGAGGAGTTGAAGGGCGAGCGAGGCGTTGCCCTGCTTGTCGAGGCGGTCGTTGTAGAGGATGTCGGGCGCGCCGAGCACGACGGTGTCGCCGCCCCCCGATGCCTCGGGGATGCGCAGCAGCGTGGCGAGACGCGCGCTGGGGTAACAGCGGTCGGCGTCGGGGCGGGTGGTGGTGTAGCGGATGCCGCCGGTGTCGGCACTGCCGGCTCGCCGGGCCTCGGGCAGGGTGCAGTCGGGGGCGAGCGTGGTGGCGCCGCTGGTGGCGGGGTCTGCGGTGACCCCGGGGGCGAGTCGTTCGACGGAGGAACTGCCGGCCGCGACCAGGACGGTGCGGCCGCCGGCGGTCGCGGTTGCCTTGTGCAATTGGGCCTGTTGACTGCTCGTCAGCAGGTCGGGTACGGCGACGAGGAGGGTGGTGTCCGCCCCGGCGGCGTTCCGTGCGGCTCCGAGCGAGGTGACCACGCGCGTGGAGACGCCCCGGTCGGTGAGGAGTTGAGCGACGGCACGGCTGCCGTAGGGGTCGGCGGAGCGCGGATCCAGTTCGCCGTGCCGATCGGTGGAGCGTACGGCGGCCATGGCGACGGCCGCCACCAGGACGAGCACGGCGGCGAGCGTGATGCCTCGCGCGCGGGTCCACACCTGCCGGGCGGTGGGCGCGGTGGAGGTCGTCGGCAGCGTGGCCTCGGCGGTCACTCGGCGGCCCCCGGGTGGGTGGTGTGGGCCGCGCTCGTGGTGCTGTGGGTGAGGGCGGGCCTGGCGAGTTCCAGGTCGCGGTCGAGTTCGGCGATGCGGTGGTACGACTGCTCGCCCGCTCTGCGTCCGCCGTATGTCACGTCGTCGAATTCGCGGGCAGCGGACCGCAGTCGGCCGGTGTGTGCGGGCAGGGTCCGGCCGGCCTCGGCGGCCGCTTCGTCGGCGGTGCGGCCCGGGCGGACGTCGAGCAGGGTGCGCTCCTCCAGGGAGCGGACGATGGCCCGCATCCGTTCCTGCACGGCCTGGTTCCAGTGGCCCTGGGCCGCGTGCGCCGCTGCGGCCGCGCGGTGTTCGGCGGCGCTGCGGGGTCGGTCGTCGAACAGGGTGGCGGCGGAGGATGAGGGTTGCCGGCGCGGGGTGCCAAGGCGCCACCACAGGGCGGCCAGGACGGCGACGACGAACAGGACCACGACGACCAGGCCGGTCGTGCCGCCGGGTGTGGCCGACGCAGCAGAGTTGAACAGCCGGTCGAGCCAGTCCCAGAAGGCGTTCAGTGCGCGCTGGAACAGCCCGGGGTCGTTCTCGTGGTACATCCGCTTGGACAGCTCGCGGCGCGCCGCCTCCCGCGCGGGACCGCGCGGGATGGTCACCGGTGGCTCGTCTCCCGAGCCTCCGGCTGCGCGGACGGCCGTGCCCGCGGCGCGCAGCAGGCCTCGTACGACTGTCTCGCCGGCGCCGGTGCGGGCCGCCGCCGTGAGTACTCCCCCCGTCGGACTCACCGCATCAGCTCCCCGGGACGGGGCCGGGGGCGCCTGCGCCGGAGGCCTGGACCCCGGCGGCGCGGGCCAGTTCCAGGTCGAGGGCCTCGCGGCGGATGCGCTGGTCGATGTAGAGGAGCACGGTGACGCCCGCACTGATCGGCAGGGTGAGTGCGCTGCCGATCAGCGCACCGATTCCCTGGATGATCAGGTACGCCCAGCCGGTGTGACCGCCGCCGGTCCCGAGCAGGTCGGTGATGCCGTCGCCGCTCACGGCGGCCCCGATGACGGCGAAGGGGATGGCGATGAGTACCTGGACGATCCGGACGATGAGCCCGGTGAGCAGCATGATGCCGAACGTGCGCCACCAGGAGCCGCGTACCAGCTTCGCGGAGCGGCTCAGGGCCTTCACGACGCTCTGGCGTTCCAGCATCAGGGCGGGAGTGGACAGACAGAAGCGGATCACCAGCCATGTCGTGACGACGGAGGCTGCGAGGAGGCCCAGGACCAGCAGGCCCGCCCCCGCGACCACGTCGCCGCCGACGGCCATGACGAGGATCCCGGGCAGCGCTCCGCCGGCCATCACGCCGAAGACGATCAGGCCCAGCAGGAGGATCAGGCCGAACAGCCTGGGGAGTTGCGGGCGGGCGTCGCGCCAGGCCTCGCCGAGGCTGACCGTCCTGCCGAGAACGGCACGGCTGGTGATGGTCGTCAGCAGCGCGGTCGCGATGACCACGGCGATCGTGGTGACCACAGCGATGATGCCGGCGCCGATCATCATGTCGGGCAGGGCGCGGAACACCTCGTCGGGGTTGGCGGCGCGGTTGCCGACCCGCACCTGGGCGAGGGCGTCGTTCAGCACGAAGCCCTGCAGGAGGACGAGGCTGATTTCGGTGAGCAGAGCGACCGTGAGCGAGATGCCGAGCACTGTGCGCCAGTGGGTGCGCATGGTGGAGACGGCGCCGTCGAGGAT
Organism: Streptomyces incarnatus; assembly: GCF_001027185.1. Classification (NCBI taxonomy): domain Bacteria; kingdom Bacillati; phylum Actinomycetota; class Actinomycetes; order Kitasatosporales; family Streptomycetaceae; genus Streptomyces; species Streptomyces incarnatus. The sequence continues at coordinate 5,149,621 of NZ_CP011497.1, forward strand.
CTCGCCGACGCCGAGCGGGCGCAGCGGGATGACGCCGGGCTTGGCCGCGGGCGGGGGGCCACCCCAGCCGCCGCCCCAGGCTCCGGGGCCGCCTGGGGCGCCGTAACCGCCGTAGCCGGCGGGAGGGCCGCCGTACCCGCCTCCATAGCCGCCGGGCGGCTGTCCGGTCCAGCCCGGGCCGGGCGGCGGGGGAGGCGGGGTCTGCTGCGGGCTGGGGGCACCGGTGGGCGCGGACCACTGTCCGGGTGGCGGCTGCTCCTTGGACCACTTCACGCCTGGGCCCGGCGGCTGGGCACCCGGCTGCGGTGCGGGCGGGGTGTGGCCGGGGCGGTCGGCAGGCTCGGTGGGACCGGACGCGCCGGGTTCCCGCTCCTCGTTCGACGGGGCGGTTCCGGGCGAGGCCCAGCCCGGAGTGTCTGTCATCGAAGCTCCTTCTCGGTGCCCGTCCGCGGTCGCGGCGGCAGGTTGGCAGCCATCGTGCCATGGGGTGGTCATCGAGGGACCGGCCGCGGTGGGCGCTGGATGCCTTCAATTGTTCGCCGGATCCGGGGCAGACTGACGGCATGGCTGATCAGCAGGCGCGAACCGACGGGGACAAGCGGTCGACCGAGATACCTGCGATCCGATGGGAGGAACCGCCCGAAGGCCCTGTGCTGGTGCTTCTCGATCAGACGCGGCTGCCGACCGAGGAGGTCGAGCTGGTGTGCACCGACGCGTCGGCGCTGGTGGAGGCGATCCGTTCGCTCGCCGTGCGGGGGGCGCCGCTGCTCGGGATCGCGGGGGCGTACGGTGTCGCGCTCGCCGCCGCGCGTGGCTTCGACGTGGCCGAGGCGGCGCGGGCTCTCGAGGGTGCCCGGCCCACGGCGGTGAACCTGTCCGTCGGCGTGCGCCGTGCCCAGGCCGCGTATCAGGACGCGCTGGCGTCGGGCGGCGATCCCACCGAGGCGGCGACGGCGGCGTTGGTCGCGGCGCGGGCGCTGCACCGGCAGGACGCCGAGGCCAGTGCCCTGATGGCGGCCCACGGACTGGCGCTGCTGGACGAGTTGCTGCCCGGCGGCGGACACCGGATCCTCACCCACTGCAACAGCGGTTCGCTGGTATCGGGCGGTGAGGGCACGGCCTTCGCGGTGGCGCTCGCGGCACACCGTCAGGGGCGGCTGCGGCGGCTGTGGGTGGACGAGACGCGCCCGTTGCTGCAGGGGGCTCGCCTCACGGCGTACGAGGCGGCCCGCACCGGCATGGCGTACACCTTGCTCACCGACAACGCGGCGGGTTCGCTGCTCGCGGCCGGTGAGGTGGACGCGGTGCTGATCGGGGCGGACCGGATCGCGGCCGACGGCTCGGTGGCGAACAAGGTGGGCAGCTATCCGCTCGCCGTGCTCGCGCGGTACCACCATGTGCCGTTCATCGTGGTGGCGCCGGTGACGACGGTCGATCCCGACACCTCGGACGGGGCGTCCATCGAGGTCGAGCAGCGACCCGGCTTCGAGGTGACCGAGGTCGCCGTGCCGCATGTGCCGGTGACGGGAGCGGGAGGAGGGGTGCCGGTGGCGCCGCTGGGGACCCAGGCGTACAACCCGGCGTTCGACGTGACGCCGCCCGAGCTGGTGACGGCCATCGTCACCGAGGAGGGGATCGTCTCGCCCGTGACGGCCCAGGCTCTTGCGGAGCTGTGCGCCAGGTCACGCCAGGTGACGACCGGCTGATCGGCTTCCCCTGCCGCATGGCCCGTGTCACCTGTCGCGGCATCCTCGCGGGGCGCCCGGCAGCCGTCCCTGACATCGGCGCCGGCGGACGGGGGCAGACAGTGACGCCCTCGTACGACTATCGTCACCGGCCAGTGACCTCGCTCACCAGCGCCTCTGTCACTGTTACGAGAATGGGATGATGTCGTTTATGAAGGGACGAGTCCTTGTCGTCGACGACGACACCGCACTGGCCGAGATGCTCGGCATCGTGCTGCGTGGTGAAGGTTTTGAGCCGTCTTTCGTAGCCGACGGCGACAAGGCGCTGGCCGCTTTCCGGGAGACCAAACCCGATCTGGTTCTGCTCGACCTGATGCTGCCCGGCCGGGACGGCATCGAGGTGTGCCGGCTGATCCGGGCGGAGTCCGGCGTGCCGATCGTGATGCTCACGGCGAAGAGCGACACCGTCGACGTGGTCGTGGGCCTGGAGTCGGGCGCCGACGACTACATCGTCAAGCCGTTCAAGCCCAAGGAGCTGGTCGCCCGGATCCGGGCGCGGCTGCGGAGGTCGGAGGAGCCGGCGCCGGAGCAGCTGACCATCGGTGACCTGGTCATCGATGTGGCCGGGCACTCGGTGAAGCGGGACGGGCAGTCCATCGCGCTGACCCCGCTGGAGTTCGACCTGCTGGTCGCGCTCGCCCGCAAGCCGTGGCAGGTGTTCACCCGTGAGGTGCTGCTCGAGCAGGTGTGGGGCTACCGCCACGCCGCCGACACGCGGCTTGTGAATGTGCACGTCCAGCGGCTGCGTTCCAAGGTCGAGAAGGACCCGGAGCGGCCCGAGATCGTGGTGACCGTCCGTGGTGTCGGTTACAAGGCCGGACCGAGCTGACATGTCCGGGGACAGCGCCGCTTCGGCTCCCGGGCGGTCCGGGGCCCGTCCGGGGCGGCCTGTCGGCCGGACGGCGGGTGCCCGGTTCAGGAATCTCTTCGAGGGCGGACTGCTCGAGGGCGGGGTCCAGCGCAGCCCCGTCATCAGGCTGTTCCTGCGCTGGGTGCGCCGTCCGCTGCTGCCGGTGATGCGGCTGTGGCGGCGCAACATCCAGCTACGGGTCGTCGCCACGACGCTCGTGATGTCGCTGGGCGTGGTGCTGCTGCTGGGTTTCGTCGTGATCGGGCAGGTGCGCAACGGCCTGCTGGATGCGAAGGTGAGGGCCTCGCAGAGCCAGGCCACGGGCGGCTTCGCGGTGGCCAAGCAGAAGGCGGACGAGGCCGCCAGCGGCGCCGACAAGGGCGCGGCCGCGGGGAGCGCCACCGCCGATGGCACCGCGACCGCGGACGGCCGGCAGTCGCAGAACGTCATCCCGTGGATGAGCGACCTCGTGGAGTCGCTGTCCAGCGGCGGTGCGGGCGCCTTCGACGTCGTCACGCTGCCCGTCGGTGACGACAGCGGCGGCGGCCGCAGCCCCCGCGGCTCCGGGAACGTCAACCCGACGTCCAGCATCCCCGACGACCTGCGCGAGCGCGTCAACAGCGGTACGACGGCCGCTCAGAGCTACACCCGGATCGTCTACGCCAACGGCAAGGAGTCGCAGCCGGCGCTGGTCATCGGCAAGCAGGTCAACGACCCGAACGGGCGGCCGTACGAGCTGTACTACCTCTTCCCGCTCACGCAGGAGGAGAAGTCGCTGAGCCTGGTCAAGGGCACGCTCGCGACCGCCGGTCTGTTCGTCGTCGTCCTGCTCGGTGCCATCGCCTGGCTGGTGGTGCGCCAGGTCGTCACGCCGGTGCGGATGGCGGCCGGGATCGCGGAGCGGCTGTCCGCGGGCAAGCTGCAGGAGCGGATGAAGGTCACCGGCGAGGACGACATCGCGCGTCTGGGCGAGGCCTTCAACAAGATGGCGCAGAACCTCCAGGTGAAGATCCAGCAGCTGGAGGACCTGTCGCGGATGCAGCGCCGGTTCGTGTCGGACGTCTCGCACGAGCTGCGCACGCCCCTGACCACCGTCCGCATGGCCGCCGACGTCATCCATGAGGCGCGCGAGGACTTCGACCCCGTGACCGCGCGCTCGGCCGAGCTGCTCGCCGACCAGCTGGACCGGTTCGAGTCGCTGCTCGCCGACCTGCTGGAGATCAGCCGCTTCGACGCGGGCGCGGCGGCGTTGGAGGCCGAGCCGATAGACCTCAGGGAGGTCGTCCGGCGTGTGGTCAGCGGTGCCGAGCCGCTCGCCGAGCGCAAGGGCACGCACGTACGCGTGGTCGGCGACCAGCAGCCCGTCGTCGCCGAGGCCGACGCCCGCCGGGTGGAGCGTGTGCTGCGCAACCTGGTCGTCAACGCCGTCGAGCACGGCGAGGGCAAGGACGTCGTCGTCAAGCTCGCCGCCGCGGGCGGCGCGGTCGCCGTCGCCGTGCGCGACTACGGCGTGGGACTCAAGCCGGGCGAGGCGACGCGGGTCTTCAGCCGCTTCTGGCGGGCGGACCCGGCACGCGCGCGTACCACCGGCGGTACGGGTCTCGGGCTGTCGATCGCCCTGGAGGACGCGCGGTTGCACGGCGGCTGGCTGCAGGCCTGGGGTGAGCCGGGCGGCGGTTCCCAGTTCCGGCTGACGCTGCCCAGGACCGCCGACGAGCCGCTGCGGGGTTCACCGATACCGCTGGAGCCCAAGGACTCGCGCCGCAACCGCGGCCTCGACGAGGCAGGCCTGCCGGGCGGGGGCGAGGAGAAGCGGGCGACCGTTCCCGTGCAGCCCACCGGCAGCCAGGCGCCGGCGCTGCCGCCGCGCGCCCAGATCGCGCCGCGGCTGTCTGCCGCCCCCGCCGCCGACCCGGCCGCACTGCCCGGTAACGGCAACGGCGCGCGCGTGGTGCCCCGGCCCCCAGGTGGCGCAGGGCGCGCGGACGACAGGCCCGCCACGCGTCCGGCACCCGGCGCGGGCGCGGCCCGGCCGGATGCGGCCGGCAGGGAGGACTCGACCGAGCCAGGGGAGGCATTTCGTGGGCGCTGACCGCAGGGGGGGCGCCCGGCCCGGGCCGGGACGCGCGGTGGCGTACGCCGCCCTGGGGGCCGTACTGCTGGGCGGGTGCGCCTCGATGCCGGACAGTGGGGATCTGCGGAACGTGGAGTCCACGCCGCGGCAGGACACCGGGGTCCGGGTGTTCGCCATGCCGCCGGCCGAGGGCGCCGGTCCCGCCGAGATCATGCAGGGCTTCCTGGAGGCCCTGACCAGCGACGACCCGGCGTACGACACGGCCCGCAAGTATCTGACGCCCGAGGCGGCGCGCAGCTGGGGGCCGGAGCAGTCGACGACCGTCCTCGCCAACGGGCCGAGCATCGAGCCGGACTGCCGGGCGGGCAGCGGCCGCGAGACGGCCAACAGCGTCACCTGCGTTCTCGCGGGCAGCAGGGTAGCGACGGTGGACTCACAGCAGGCGTACCAGCCGGCCGACGGCTCCTACCAGAAGAAGGTGCACCTCGCCCGGGATCCCAAGAACGGGCAGTGGCGCATCGACGGGCTGCCCGACGGCGTCGTGATGGGCAAGTCGGACTTCCAGCGGAACTACACCTCCGTCGACAAGTACTACTTCGCCTCCGGCACGACGGGCGGGTCCACCGGGGAGCCGGTCGCGGTCGCCGATCCGGTGTTCGTGCGCAGCAAGGTGGACCCGATGACGCAGATGGTCCGCTCGCTGGTGGCCGGCCCCACCCGCTGGCTCGGGCCGGTCGTCAGGTCCAGCTTCCCGACCGGCACGGCCCTGCAGGAGGACGTGTCGGGGCTGGCGCCGGACGACCAGAACAAGCTGACCGTGCCGCTGAACCTGAAGGTGTCCCAGGTCGCGGCGACCAGGTGCACGGAGATGGCGACGCAGGTGCTGTTCACGCTGCGGAACCTGGCGCCGACGCTGGAGTCCGTCGAGTTGCAGGGCGTCGGCGGCCACCGGCTGTGCGACCTGAGCGAGGAGCGCGCCGAGGCCACCGCCTGGCACGGGTCGGCCAAGAGCCCCGAGAACCTCTACTACCTCGACGGCAAGCACCGGCTGGTCCGGATGCCGACCGGCAGCACCACCACCAGTGCCGTGCCGGTGCCCGGTCCGCTGGGCGAGGGCGGCAAGGCGCTCGAGTCGGTGGCGGTGTCACGGGACGAGCACAGCGGGGCTGGCGTAGGCGACCAGGGCAGGTCGTTGTACGTGACGTCGCTGGCGTCGGGCGGTTCGCTGGGCCAGGCGCTGGTGACCAGCCAGGGCGCGACCCCGGACGAGCGGCTGACGACACCGAGCTGGGACGCCCGCGGCGATCTGTGGGTGGCGGACCGGGATCCGCGCCATCCGCGGCTGTACGTCCTCGGACAGGGCGCCGCCAAACCGGCGGAGGTCGCGGTCCCGGACCTGTCCGGCCGGATCAGCGACGCGCGGGTCGCCGCCGACGGCGTACGGATCGCGCTCGTGGTGGAGAAGGCCGGCAAGCAGTCCCTGCTCATCGGCCGGATCCAGCACGACGACGGCACGGGGCAGGGCACATCGGTGGTCGAACTGCGGTCGGCGGCGCCCGACCTGGAGCAGGTCAGTGCCCTGTCCTGGGCCGGGGACAGCAGGCTGCTCGTGGCCGGCCGGGAGCAGGGCGGTGTGCTGCAGATGCGGTACGTCCAGGTCGACGGCTCCACGCTCGACGGACCGGCGCCGGGCGCGCTCACCGGCGTGAAGTCGATCGCCGCGTCCGAGGACGAGCGGGTGCCGCTGGTGGCCTACTCGCAGGACGACGGGATCGTACGGCTGCCGTCCGGGGCGCAGTGGCAGAAGGTGGACAAGGACGGAACGGCGCCGGTCTATCCGGGCTGAGCGCCGCGCGCGGCGTTTCCTCCGGATGGCCGTATGCCCGCCCTTCACTCGCGTGAGTGAAGGGCGGTGCGCGTTCCCCGGAGTTGTCCACAGGGCGTTGTCCACAGGGGTGGCCGGGCCGCTCCCGCGTTGGCACAGTGGTGGACATGCGGGGGTGGTGGCAGGACCTCACCGACCTGGTGCTGCCGACCGACTGCGCGGGCTGCGGAGCACCTCGTACGGTGCTCTGCCCGCGGTGCCGGCACGCGCTGTACGGCCGCGCACCGCGGCGGGTGCGGCCGGTGCCGGAGCCGGCCGGGCTGCCGGTGGTGCATGCGGTGGCCCCCTACGCGGAGGAGGTGCGCACGCTGCTGCTCGCGCACAAGGAGCGGGGCGCGCTGGCCCTCACGGGGACCCTGGGCAGGGCCCTGGCCGGAGCCGTGCGGGCGGGCCTCGGCGGCACCGGCGCCGCTGTCACCGCCGACGGCGGCCTCGGCGCCGAGGCGGGTCCGGGCGTCGGCGCGGGTTCCAGGGCCGGTGCCGTCGGTTCCGGGACCGTGCTGCTCGTGCCTTTGCCCTCCGCCCGGTGGGCCGTGCGGGCACGCGGGCACGATCCGGTGCGGCGGATGGCGCTCGCGGCGGCCGGGGAGCTGCGGCGCACCGGCACGCCGGCCAGGGTGGCGGCCGTGCTCCGCCAGCGTCGGCCGGTCGCGGACCAGGCCGGGCTGGACGCGCGGCAGCGCCTGGCGAACCTCGCGGGCGCGCTGGAGGTGACGGCGGGCGGTGGCCGGCTGCTCGGTGCGGGACACGTCGTGCTCGTCGACGACCTGATCACCACGGGCGCCAGCCTCGCGGAGGCGGCCCGGGCTGTCCGGGAGGTGGCAGAGGAGGGAACTGGAGTGAGAACAGTCGTGTACGGGGCCGTAACTCGGGAAGGAAGGGATGAACGACGGAGCGGAGCACGGTGGGAGGGCGTGAAGTGGGTGCATGGTGCACCGGAAAAGACGGTCGTGAACACCCTCGGGCATGCGCTCCGTGCCGCTGTGATCGCCGCTCCGCTGGATTCTTTCGAAATAAACAGGAACTGACCGCCGACCTGCGTCGTTGCAGGTAGCGAGAGGGGTAATTCACCTGAACGGAGGTACGCCGGAGTAGAGGGTGACGACATCCGTCCGGGCGAGATATGTTCGGTTGTGAGGAAAGGCGCAGGCCACACCTCTCATATCGAATGCCGTGCCACGGGTTTTCGGCAATCACCCGTGCCGGTGGGGTGGAGATCTCGCCCTTGGGGGAGGAGGAGGTGGAAGTCACCGAGTCCGAGGTCCGGTGCTCACCGGACCTGGTGCAAAAGGGAGATGCTCCGCCGATGGAGCGGAGCGATCCGGGAACGGAGTTCTGCGTGGACATCGTCGTCAAAGGCCGCAAGACCGAGGTGCCCGAGCGGTTCCGCAAGCACGTGGCCGAGAAGCTGAAGCTGGAGAAGATCCAGAGGCTCGATGCCAAGGTGATCAGCCTCGACGTCGAGGTGTCCAAGGAGCCCAACCCGCGACAGGCAGACCGCTGTGACCGAGTGGAGATCACCCTCCGCTCCCGCGGTCCGGTGATCCGGGCGGAAGCGGCGGCCAGCGACCCGTACGCGGCACTCGACCTGGCGGCGGAGAAGCTGGACGCCCGGTTGCGCAAGCAGCACGACAAGCGGTTCTCGCGCCGTGGCGCACGCCGGATCTCGGCGGCCGAGGTTCCCGACCACGTCCCGGGCGCGGCGACGCTGAACGGCAACGGCCTCCCCGTCCATGAGGAAGAGACGGACGGAGTGCCGACGAAGAAGATCGGCTCGCTGGAGGTCAAGGGAGAAGGCCCCCTCATCGTCCGCGAGAAGACCCACGTCGCCGCCCCGATGAGCCTGGACCAGGCCCTCTACGAGATGGAACTGGTCGGCCACGACTTCTACTTGTTCGTCGACGCGGAGACGAAGGAACCGAGCGTCGTCTACCGGCGGCACGCCTACGACTACGGCGTGATCCACCTCAGCACGGACCCGATGGTCGCTGAGGCGCAGCCCCCCGCGGCAGGTGGCACGCTCGGCGGCTGACCTGTCCGGCCCATGCCGAGCCGGTGCCCCTGGAAGCGCGTGTGCGCCCCCAGGGGCACCTGCGTGCGACCGGTTCGCGCCTCGCACGTCACCCCGGTGCCGCCCGGGCATGAAATCATGACCGGACCGGCCCAACCGGTGGGCCGCTGCCTTGGGTTGGCGATGGCACAGGACCACAGGCCACAGCCTTCAGGGGGAGGAACGATGGCGGACACCTTCGGACCGATGCGGGACGAAGAGGGCGACGACGGTGTCGTCGGCATGGGCCCGGAGGCGGGCGCCGTGCGCGCGGAGCCGATCAGAGTCCTGGTCGTGGACGACCACGCCCTCTTCCGGCGCGGCCTGGAGATCGTGCTCGCCGCCGAGGAGGACATCCAGGTCGTCGGCGAGGCCGGTGACGGGGCCGAGGCCGTGGACAAGGCCGCAGACCTGCTGCCCGACATCGTGCTGATGGACGTCCGCATGCCCAAGCGCGGCGGGATCGAGGCCTGCACCTCCATCAAGGAGGTCGCCCCCAGCGCCAAGATCATCATGCTGACGATCAGCGACGAGGAGGCCGACCTCTACGACGCGATCAAGGCGGGCGCCACCGGCTACCTCCTCAAGGAGATCTCCACGGACGAGGTGGCGACCGCCATCCGCGCGGTGGCCGACGGGCAGTCGCAGATCAGCCCGTCCATGGCGTCCAAGCTCCTCACCGAGTTCAAGTCGATGATCCAGCGCACCGACGAGCGCCGGCTGGTGCCCGCGCCGCGGCTGACCGACCGGGAGCTGGAGGTCCTCAAGCTCGTCGCCACCGGGATGAACAACCGGGACATCGCCAAGGAACTGTTCATCTCCGAGAACACCGTGAAGAACCACGTCCGCAACATCCTGGAGAAGCTCCAGCTGCACTCCCGGATGGAAGCCGTGGTCTACGCGATGCGGGAGAAGATCCTCGAGATCCGCTAGCGCCTACCCGAGCAGACCGGCGAGTTCCCTCGTCAGGGGCTCGCGCAGGCTGGGTGCGTCCACCCGCTCCACCCGGACGTCCGTGCAGTCGACCCAGGTCGCCGCCTCGGTCAGGGCCTGGGCGACCGCCCGGACCGCCTTCGGGCCGTCCAGAGTCACCTGCCTGGCCACCAGCGTGCGGCCCTCGCGCGCCGGGTCCACCCGTCCGACCAGCCGGCCGCCCGCGAGCACCGGCATCGCGAAGTAGCCGTGGACCCGCTTCTGCCTGGGCACGTACGCCTCCAGGCGGTGGGTGAAGCCGAAGATCCGCTCCGTACGCGCCCGCTCCCAGACCAGTGAGTCGAACGGCGACAGCAGCGTGGTGCGGTGCCGGCCGCGCGGCGGTGCCGCCAGCGCCGCCGGATCGGCCCAGGCGGGCTTTCCCCAGCCCTCGACCTCGACCGGCACCAGGCCCGAGTCGGCGATCACCGCGTCGACCTGCTCGCCCTTGAGGCGGTGGTAGTCGGCGATGTCCGCGCGGGTGCCGACGCCGAGGGACTCGCCGGCCAGCCGGACCAGGCGGCGCAGGCACTCGGTGTCGTCCAGCTCGTCGTGCAGCAGCGCGTCCGGGATCGCGCGCTCGGCGAGGTCGTACACCCGCTTCCAGCCGCGTCGCTCGACGCACACCACCTCGCCGTACATCAGCGCGCGCTCCACCGCGACCTTGGTGCCGGACCAGTCCCACCAGTCGCTCGTCTTCTTGGCACCGCCCAGCTCCGTGGAGGTCAGCGGGCCCTCCGCGCGGAGCTGCTTGACGACCTGGTCGTAGACCCCCTCGGGCAGCTCGTGGTTCCAGTGCGGCCGGTCGCGGTACGCACGGCGGCGGAAGGCGAAGTGCGGCCATTCCTCGACGGGCAGGATGCACGCCGCGTGCGACCAGTACTCGAAGGCGTGCGTGTCTTTCCAGTACGCCGCCTCGACGGTCTTGCGGCCGACCGCGCCGAGCCGGGCGTACGGCACCAGTTCGTGGGAGCGGGCGAGCACCGAGATCGTGTCGAGCTGGACCGCGCCGAGGTGGCGCAGCACGCCGCGCACTCCGGCCCGCCGGTCGGGCGCGCCGAGGAAGCGCTGGGCCCGCAGGGCGATGCGGCGGGCGTCGTCCGCGGTGAGGGTGGTGGTCGGGCGCGGAAGGGTCGTCATGCACCCGGACGATAGAGGGTGCCACTGACAACCCGCGGTGAGCTGCGGTTTCGCTAGCCGCGCGCGGGCAGGTACGGCGCCGTGGACGGCAGGCCCAGGTCCGAGGGGAGCAGGGAGCCGACCCAGCAGTCCCGGCGCACTCCCTTGTTGTTGAGCGCGGAGCGCAGGGTGCCCTCGATGGTGAACCCCGCGCGTTCGGCCACCGCGCGGGAGGGGTGGTTGCCGACCTCGGCGCGCCACTCCACCCGGTCGACGCCGACCTCGGTGAAGATCCAGCGGCAGGCGGTGAGCGCGGCCTCGGTGACGTAACCGTGCCCGCGGTGCTCCTTGGCCGCCCAGAAGCCGACCTCCGCCACGCCGAGCGAACGCATGGTGAGGCTGAGCACGCCGACGAGCTCCCCGCCGGTGAGGAACACACCGAAGGTGAACATCGAACCCTGCGCCCAGCCGTCGGGGACCAGCTCCTCGGTGAATCCGCTCGCGTGCTCGGGCAGATACGGCGAGGGCACCGTGGTCCAGCGCTGGATCTCCGGGTCCTGCGCGGCGTCGTACACCGCCTGGGTGTCGGGCGGGCCGACGGTGCGCAGGATCAGGCGGTCCGTGGCGAGTGTGACGGGTTCCATCGGCTGATTGTGCTCGGCGGTACCCGGCCGGGCCACGGATTTTCGCTATACGTGAGCACGTGATCACATTTCGCGCAATTCCTCGCGTGGATGCGGCACTATGCGCATGCCCCGTCCGTTGTCCTGGATGAAGCAGCGACGAACAGCCGTCGGACCGCCAGGCCTCCCGGCCCAGCCGGGTCCTCGCATACGATGGCCGTTGCTCAGTAAGTCAAATGGAAACCGACCGTCCCAGGCCCGACCGGCAAGGAGACAAACCCCCGTGTCCGTCCTCTCGAAGATCATGCGTGCAGGCGAAGGCAAGATCCTGCGCAAGCTGCACCGCATCGCGGACCAGGTCAACTCCATCGAAGAGGACTTCGTGAACCTCTCCGACGCCGAGCTGCGGGCCCTCACCGATGAGTACAAGCAGCGGTACGCCGACGGTGAGAGCCTGGACGACCTGCTCCCGGAGGCGTTCGCCACCGTCCGTGAGGCCGCCAAGCGCGTCCTCGGCCAGCGGCACTACGACGTGCAGCTGATGGGTGGCGCCGCGCTCCACCTCGGCTATGTCGCCGAGATGAAGACCGGTGAGGGCAAGACCCTCGTCGGCACCCTGCCCGCTTATCTCAACGCCCTGTCCGGCGACGGCGTCCACATCGTCACGGTCAACGACTACCTGGCCGAGCGCGACTCCGAGATGATGGGCCGCGTCCACAAGTTCCTGGGCCTGAGCGTCGGCTGCATCCTCGCCAGCATGACCCCGGCCCAGCGGCGCGAGCAGTACCACTGCGACATCACCTACGGCACGAACAACGAGTTCGGCTTCGACTACCTGCGCGACAACATGGCGTGGTCCAAGGACGAGCTCGTCCAGCGCGGACACAACTTCGCCATCGTCGACGAGGTCGACTCCATCCTCGTCGACGAGGCGCGTACGCCGCTGATCATCTCGGGCCCGGCCGACCAGGCCACCAAGTGGTACGGCGACTTCGCCAAGCTGGTCACGCGCCTGAAGCGGGGCGAGGCGGGCAACCCGCTCAAGGGCGTCGAGGAGACCGGCGACTACGACGTCGACGAGAAGAAGCGCACGGTCGCCATCCACGAGGCCGGCGTCAGCAAGGTCGAGGACTGGCTGGGCATCGACAACCTGTACGAGTCGGTGAACACCCCGCTCGTGGGCTACCTGAACAACGCCATCAAGGCCAAGGAGCTCTTCAAGCGCGACAAGGACTACGTCGTCCTCGACGGCGAGGTCATGATCGTCGACGAGCACACCGGCCGTATCCTCGCCGGCCGCCGCTACAACGAGGGCATGCACCAGGCGATCGAGGCGAAGGAAGGGGTGGACATCAAGGACGAGAACCAGACGCTCGCCACGATCACCCTGCAGAACTTCTTCCGCCTCTACAACAAGCTCTCCGGCATGACCGGTACGGCGATGACCGAGGCCGCCGAGTTCCACCAGATCTACAAGCTCGGCGTGGTCCCGATCCCGACCAACAGGCCGATGGTCCGCAAGGACCAGTCGGACCTGATCTACCGCACCGAGGTCGCCAAGTTCGAGGCGGTCGTCGACGACATCGCCGAGAAGCACGAGAAGGGCCAGCCGATCCTCGTCGGCACCACGTCCGTCGAGAAGTCGGAGTACCTCTCCCAGCAGCTCAGCAAGCGCGGCATCCAGCACGAGGTGCTCAACGCCAAGCACCACGAGCGCGAGGCGCAGATCGTCGCTCAGGCCGGCCGCAAGGGCGCGGTGACCGTGGCCACCAACATGGCCGGTCGTGGTACGGACATCAAGCTCGGCGGCAACCCCGAGGACCTCGCCGAGGCGGAGCTGCGCCAGCGCGGCCTCGACCCCGAGGAGCACATCGAGGAGTGGGCCGCGGCCCTGCCGGCCGCGCTGGAGCGGGCCGAGGCGGCGGTCAAGGCCGAGAAGGAGGAGGTCGAGGCGCTCGGCGGGCTCTACGTCCTGGGCACCGAGCGGCACGAGTCCCGGCGCATCGACAACCAGCTGCGCGGTCGTTCCGGCCGTCAGGGCGACCCGGGCGAGTCCCGCTTCTACCTCTCCCTCGGCGACGACCTGATGCGCCTGTTCAAGGCCCAGATGGTCGAGCGCGTGATGTCCATGGCCAACGTGCCGGACGACGTGCCGATCGAGAACAAGATGGTCACGCGCGCGATCGCGTCCGCGCAGTCGCAGGTCGAGCAGCAGAACTTCGAGACCCGTAAGAACGTTCTGAAGTACGACGAGGTCCTCAACCGGCAGCGCGAGGTCATCTACGGCGAGCGTCGGCGCGTTCTGGAGGGCGAGGATCTGCACGAGCAGGTCCAGCACTTCATGGACGACACGATCGACGCGTACGTCCAGGCGGAGACCGCCGAGGGCTTCCCCGAGGACTGGGACCTGGACCGGCTGTGGGGCGCCTTCAAGCAGCTCTACCCGGTGAAGGTCACCATCGAGGAGCTGGAGGACGCCGCCGGCGACCGGGCCGGTCTGACCGCGGAGTTCATCTCCGAGTCCATCAAGGAGGACATCCACGAGCAGTACGAGGCCCGTGAGGCGCAGCTCGGCTCCGAGATCATGCGTGAGCTGGAGCGCCGGGTCGTGCTGTCGGTCCTCGACCGCAAGTGGCGTGAGCACCTCTACGAGATGGACTACCTCCAGGAGGGCATCGGCCTGCGCGCGATGGCGCAGAAGGACCCGCTGGTCGAGTACCAGCGCGAGGGCTTCGACATGTTCACCGCGATGATGGACGGCATCAAGGAGGAGTCCGTCGGCTACCTGTTCAACCTGGAGGTCCAGGTCGAGCAGCAGGTCGAGGAGGTTCCGGTCGAGGTCGCGGAGCCGGTCGGCGAGGGTGTTCCGGAGACGGTTCCGGCGCAGGCCGGGGCGCGTCCGGAGATCCGCGCGAAGGGGCTGGACGTCCCGCAGCGGCGGGATCTGCACTTCTCGGCGCCGACCGTGGACGGCGAGGGCGGCATCCTGGAGCGCGACCTGGAGGACGACGAGCCGGTGCGCTCCGAGGCGGACGGGCTGACGCGGGCCGAGCGGCGGCGGCAGGCCAAGGGCGGGCGGCGCCGCAAGAAGTAGCGTTCGCCTGCGGTGCGTTGACGGTGAGCGCGGTGCGTTGACCGTGAGAAGGGCTGGGCTTCCTTTCGGGGGCCCGGCCCTTCGGCGTCGCTCCCTCAGGTGTCCAGGGGCGGTTGCTGGGGGCGGGGGCCCGTTTCCACCGCTGTGCAGCGCCAGCGGCGGTCCTGGCCGCGTTCCAGGCGGAAGGCCAGGGCGCGGAGTTGGTCGCCGGCCGCGATGCGGGCGAAGACCTCGAGAGCGCCCTCGCTGGGGACGTAGTAGCCGATGTCGTGGACGACGGGGCGGGCTCCGCGCGTGCGCAGGGGACTGCGTTCGGCGAGGCGGGTCAGGTCGTCGTAGGCGCGGCCGGCGGTGTGGCGGAGCATCCAGTGGACGGGCCGCTGACCGCTCAGGACGGCCAGCAGACGGTCGGCGAAGACGTCGGTGGGGCGTACCGGGGGCAAGGTGGGCTTCGGCCTGGTGGGAGCCGGGGTCTGCGGCGTGGGCAGAGCCTTGGTCTCCGGCCTGGTGGGAGCCGTGGACTGAGGCGACGGCGGAACCGTGGCCGCCGACGTGGTGAGGGCCGTGCCGGTGTTTCGGGGCGCGGTCGGTGGCATGCCGTGCCTCCCCCTGATCGACGGCTTCCGGGGCGGGGTGCCGCCCGGGCGGCGGGTGTCGTGGCGGGTCGGCGGGCGGTGGCGCGGGGTGCGGTTCGCCGTCGCCTCGGGCGCGGTGCGGCTCATGACCTTGTTCATGGGGTCCCCGTTCGGCGGGCCCGGTTGATACCGGGCGGTAACTCGCTGGTGGGGATCTTGTACGGGGGCGGGGAGCGGGGTGGCAAGGCAGGCGCGGCGCGGCCGGGCGGTCCGCAGACGTTCACCTATCCGAGTGAGGCGGGTGCCGCGGATCCCTGGTGTCCGGCGGGTCGCCGCGTGAACGCGTGATCCGGAGTCGACGGCTCCCGGGGCGTGGGCACAGACCCGAAAGGGGACGGGCGCACGTATCCTGAAGGCCCTCCGGGAGACGCCGGCAGCACACCTTCCCGGGGCCTCAGCGGAGCCTTTGAGCAGGAAAGAGCGGCCAGCATGCGCGTCTACGTCCCCCTGACCCTCCCCGGTCTCGCCGAGGCGCACAAGACGGGTGAGCTGGGGAGCGGCCCCTTCATGGCGTATGCCGTCACGCCCGCGCTGCGCGAGTGGTATCTCTCCGAGGACATCGAGGAACTGGAGTACGCGGCGCTCGGCCGGGCCGCGCTGGCCTCGCTGCGGCTCCTGGCGGCGGATCCGGGTGCGGTACGGCGCCGGGTCGTGGTCGCCGTGGACGTGGCCGACGGCGCCGCGAGCGTCGACCCGGACCGTGCCCTGGACCCGTCCGCCCTCGGCGAGGTGACCGTGACGGTGACGGTGCCGCTCGCGAAGGCGGCCGCGGTGCACGTGGACGCCGACGACGCGGAGCAGGACGTGGCCGCGGCGGCGGACGCGCTGGAGGCGGCCGACGGCGGGGACGACGACGCTCAGTTCGTCGTGGACGGCGCGGACGATCACGAGCTGCTGTGGTACGCCACGCAGGAGATCCCCAACCTCGTCGGACTCGCCTGACCCGGTCTGACCTGGGCGGATTCGCCGACCGGTCTCGTTGTCAGTGGGGGCGGGTACGGTTTTTGGCATGGGGATGAACGGGAGCGCGCACATCGTCTGGGACTGGAACGGCACGTTGTTCCACGACAATGACGCGATCATCGGGGCGACGAACGCGGCCTTCGCCGAGCTGGGGCTCGCGCCGATCACGCTGGAGCAGTACCGGTCGCTGTACTGCGTGCCGGTGCCGAAGTTCTACGAGCGGCTGATCGGCCGGCTGCCGACCGATGCCGAGTGGGAGCTGATGGACGGGGTCTTCCACCGGTACTACGCCGAGCACCGGGCGCGGTGCCGTCTGACCGAGGGGGCGGAGGAGTTGCTCGCGGGGTGGCGGTCGTCGGGGCACAGCCAGTCACTGCTGAGCATGTACGTGCACCACGAGCTGCTGCCGCTCGTGCGGGGGTTCGGGATAGAGGCGCACTTTCTGCGGGTCGACGGGCGTACGGGGCCGTCCGGGGGGAGCAAGGCCGCGCACATGGTGCGGCACCTGGAGGCGCTGAGCGGGGTCGTCGAGCCTGCGCGGACCGTGGTGATCGGGGACGCGGCGGACGACGCGGTCGCCGCGCGGGGTGTGGGCGCGCGGGCCGTGCTGTACACCGGGGGGTCGCACAGCCGGGCCAGCCTCGAGGAAGTGGGGGTGCCGGTGGTGGACACGCTGGCCGAGGCGGTGGAGGAAGCGGAGCGAATAGCGGCGTAGCCGTGGGCGCCGGGTTTCTTGGGGCCGGTGCCACGGAGCCGACCGCGGTGCAGCTCCCGGGGGCGCGGGGAACCGCGCGAGTGGCCGCGGCGGACCGGCAACCCGGCGGCGTACCACGACCACCACGGCGAGACGCCGCCGGCCGCCCCTCAGCTCGCCGGTGCCTTCGAGCGGAGCACCTGGAGGAACTCGCGCATCCAGGCCGGATGGTCGGGCCAGGCCCGGGATGAGACCAGGGTGCCGTCGACCACGGCCTCGGTGTCCTGGAAGCTCGCACCGGCTGCCTGCATGTCCGGCTCCAGGGCGGGGTACGCCGTGACCCGGCGGCCGCGCAGGCTGTCGATCGCCGCGGTGAGCAGCGGGCCGTGGCAGATCTGGGCGACCGGCCGGTCGGAGTCGAAGAACGCCTTGAGGATCTTGCGGAGCTCGGGGTCGTTGCGCAGATACTCGGGGGCCCGGCCGCCGGGGATGACGAGGGCCGCGTACTCGCCGGGGTCCACGTCGGCGAAGGCCAGGTCGGCGGGCCAGGTGTAGCCGGGCTTCTCGGTGTAGGTGTCGTAGCCGGGTTCGAAGTCGTGGACGACGAAGCGGAGGGTCTTGCGGGAGGGGGCCGCGATATGGACCTCGTAGCCTTCCTCGCGCAGGCGCTGGTAGGGGTAGAGGACTTCCAGGGACTCCGCGGCGTCGCCGGTGACGATCAGGATCTTCGCGGGCATGTCGGCTCCTCCGGGTACTCCGGTGCTGGGTGCTCCTGCACTCCTGGTGCACTCCTGGGCGGGACGCACTGTCCCTGGGCAACGTGCCAACACCGGGCGTGCTTGCCAAGGGGGGCCGACGCGGTTCCGGCCCCCTCGGGCGAGCGCCGGGGCCTCACCTGGCGGCAGGGTGCCCTGTTCTCAGATTGCGGTCAGGGCCCCGCCGGCGCGACCGGACGCCCGCCGCCACGCGGACCGGACGCCCGCCACCGCGCGGACCGGACGCCCGCCACCGCATCAGGGTCGCCCGCCGCCACATCAGGGCACCCGCCCCTCGCCCGTCCCGGCATGCGCGTGCCACCCCACACCGGCCCACGCCGCCGCCCTCCCAAACCCCACGGACCCCACCCGACCGAATACGTCACCACGCCCCGGCCCACCCCTGTGCAGAACGTCAAACTTCACCCCTCGGTTTTGTACACATACGGCTCATGACGGGCCCCCGGTAAGGAGCGATAGCCTTGTGGCGTGATCAGCGCGATATCTCGCGGGGGCGATCCTGCTCCTGCCCTGCGCCCGGGTTGCACGGAACACCTCCGTGACCGGGCGGCGGTCGCTGGTCTTCGCGGGCGGGACGGGGCCGTGGGAGCCTCCGGGACGCCGAGGACAACCCTGGACACGACGGCGCCGAGACCGGCGTCACACCCGACGGGCGTGTCGAGAATGGCCGAATTCCCCCCGCTCATCTCACCTCGCGGCATAGCGTCGAAGCGGACCGGACACCCCGGGCCGTGGCGTCGAGCCGGTGGGAAAGAGACCGTACTTCCTTCTACGTCACGCAACGGCGCGCGACAGGAGTCAGAGGACAATGCAGACCAAGCTGGACGAAGCCAAGGCCGAGCTGCTCGAGAGGGCTGCCCGGGTAGCTGAGAACAGCCCGGTCGGGGGGTATCTACCGACCGGGACCGAGGGCGAGGGCTCCCCGGGCACCCCGGACAGCGAGTCCGTGCTCGCGTTCCTCCAGCGTTACTACCTGCACACCGCCCCGGAAGACCTCACCGACCGCGACCCGGTCGACGTCTTCGGCGCCGCGGTCTCGCACTACCGTCTCGCCGAGATGCGCCCCCAGGGCACGGCGAACGTGCGGGTACACACCCCGACCGTCGAGGAGAACGGGTGGACCTGCAGCCACTCGGTCGTGGAGGTCGTCACCGACGACATGCCCTTCCTCGTCGACTCGGTCACCAATGAGCTGACCCGGCGCGGGCGCGGCATCCATGTCGTCGTCCACCCGCAGTTCGTGGTCCGGCGCGACCTGACCGGCAAGCTGATCGAGGTCCTGCCGACCCCGCCGAGCGGTGACCTGCCGCACGACGCGCACTTCGAGTCCTGGATCCACGTCGAGATCGACCGGGAGACCGACCGCGCCGACCTGAAGCAGATCACCGCCGATCTGCTGCGCGTGCTGTCCGACGTGCGCGAGGCCGTCGAGGACTGGGAGAAGATGCGGAGCACGGCGACCCGGATCGCCGACGAGCTGCCGAGCGAGCCCGCCCCGGGCGACCTCCCCTCGCCCGAGGTCGAGGAGGCCCGCGAGCTGCTGCGCTGGCTGGCCGACGACCACTTCACCTTCCTCGGCTACCGCGAGTACCAGCTGCGCGAGGACGACACGCTCGCCGCCGTGCCCGGCACCGGCCTCGGCATCCTGCGCTCCGACCCGCACCACGCCGAGGACGAGCAGCACCCGGTCAGCCCCTCCTTCGAGCGGCTTCCGGCGGACGCCCGCGCCAAGGCCCGCGAGCACAAGCTGCTCGTGCTGACCAAGGCCAACAGCCGGGCCACCGTGCACCGGCCGTCGTACCTGGACTACATCGGCGTCAAGAAGTTCGACGCGGACGGGAACGTGGTCGGGGAGCGGCGCTTCCTCGGTCTGTTCTCCTCGGCCGCCTACACCGAGTCCGTCCGCCGGGTCCCCGTCATCCGCCGCAAGGTCGACGAGGTCCTCGAGCGCGCCGGGTTCTCCCCCAACAGCCACGACGGCCGCGACCTGCTGCAGATCCTGGAGACCTACCCGCGCGACGAGCTGTTCCAGACGCCCGTCGCCGAGCTGCAGTCCATCGTGACCAGCGTCCTGTACCTGCAGGAGCGGCGGCGCCTGCGGCTCTACCTGCGCCAGGACGAGTACGGCCGCTACTACTCGGCCCTCGTCTACCTCCCGCGCGACCGCTACACCACCGGTGTCCGGCTGCGGATCATCGACATCCTGAAGGAGGAGCTCGGCGGCGTCAGCGTCGACTTCACCGCCTGGAACACCGAGTCGATCCTCTCCCGGCTGCACTTCGTCGTCCGTGTCCCGCCGGGCACCGTGCTGCCCGAGATGTCGGACGCCGACAAGGAACGGATCGAGGCCCGCCTGGTCGAGGCCGCCCGGTCCTGGGCCGACGCGTTCGCCGAGGCGCTGACCGCCGAGTGCGGCGAGGAGCGCGCGGCCGAGGTGCTGCGCCGCTACAACCACGCCTTCCCCGAGGGCTACAAGGCCGACCACACCCCGCGCGCCGCGGTCGCCGACCTGGTCCACCTGGAGCAGCTCAGCGAGGACAAGACCTTCAGCCTGAGCCTGTACGAGCCGGTGGGTGCCGGTCCGGAGGAGCGCCGGTTCAAGATCTACCAGAAGGGCGGCACCGTCTCCCTCTCCAAGGTGCTGCCGGTGCTCAGCCGCCTCGGCGTCGAGGTCACCGACGAGCGGCCGTACGAGCTGCGCTGCGCGGACCGCACCACCGCCTGGATCTACGACTTCGGTCTGCGGATGCCCACGGCGGCCGGCGGCGACCACCTCGCCGACGACGCGCGCGAACGCTTCCAGGAGGCCTTCGCCGCGACCTGGACCGGCAAGGCGGAGAACGACGGCTTCAACGCGCTCGTGCTGAGCGCCGGGCTGACCTGGCGGCAGGCGATGGTGCTGCGCGCCTACGCCAAGTACCTGCGGCAGGCTGGTTCGACCTTCTCGCAGGACTACATGGAGGACACCCTCCGCAACAACGTCCACACCACCCGCCTGCTGGTCTCCCTGTTCGAGGCGCGGATGTCGCCGGACCGGCAGAAGGCCGGTCTTGAGATCACGGACGCCCTGCTGGAGGAGCTGGACGCGGCCCTGGACCAGGTGGCGAGCCTGGACGAGGACCGGATCCTCAGGTCCTTCCTCACCGTCATCAAGGCGACCCTGCGCACGAACTTCTTCCAGGAGGCGCACGGCGGCCGGCCGCACGACTACGTCTCCATGAAGTTCGACCCGCAGGCCATCCCGGACCTGCCGGCGCCCCGCCCGGCGTACGAGATCTGGGTGTACTCGCCGCGGGTCGAGGGCGTGCACCTGCGCTTCGGCAAGGTCGCGCGAGGCGGCCTGCGCTGGTCCGACCGGCGCGAGGACTTCCGCACCGAGATCCTCGGTCTGGTCAAGGCGCAGATGGTGAAGAACACCGTCATCGTGCCGGTCGGCGCCAAGGGCGGCTTCGTCGCCAAGCAGCTGCCCGACCCGAGCGTGGACCGGGACGCGTGGCTGGCCGAGGGCATCGCCAGCTACAAGATGTTCATCTCGGGCCTGCTCGACATCACCGACAACATGGTCGCCGGCGAGGTCGTGCCGCCGCAGGACGTGGTCCGGCACGACGGCGACGACACCTACCTGGTCGTCGCCGCCGACAAGGGCACCGCGACCTTCTCGGACATCGCCAACGGGGTCGCCGAGAAGTACAACTTCTGGCTCGGCGACGCCTTCGCCTCCGGCGGCTCGGCCGGTTACGACCACAAGGGCATGGGCATCACCGCGCGCGGCGCCTGGGAGTCCGTCAAGCGGCACTTCCGTGAGCTGGGCGTGGACACGCAGTCCGAGGACTTCACGGTCGTCGGCATCGGCGACATGTCCGGTGACGTGTTCGGCAACGGCATGCTGCTGTCCGAGCACATCCGCCTGGTCGCCGCCTTCGACCACCGGCACATCTTCATCGACCCGACCCCGGACGCGGCGACCTCCTACGCCGAGCGCCGCCGGCTGTTCGAGCTGCCCCGCTCCAGCTGGGCCGACTACAACACCGAGCTGCTGTCGGCGGGCGGCGGGATCTTCCCGCGCAGCGCCAAGGCGATCCCGGTCAACGCCCACATCCGCGAGGCCCTCGGCATCGAGGGCAAGGTCACCAAGATGACCCCGGCCGACCTGATGAAGGCGATCCTCCAGGCGCCGGTCGACCTGCTGTGGAACGGCGGCATCGGCACGTACGTGAAGTCGTCCGTCGAGTCGAACGCGGACGTCGGCGACAAGGCCAACGACGCCATCCGGGTCGACGGCAAGGACCTCCGGGTCAAGGTCGTCGGCGAGGGCGGCAACCTGGGTCTGACCCAGCTCGGCCGGATCGAGTTCGCCATGCACGGCGGCAAGATCAACACCGACGCGATCGACAACAGCGCCGGCGTGGACACCTCCGACCACGAGGTGAACATCAAGATCCTGCTGAACGGCCTGGTCGCGGACGGCGACATGACCGTCAAGCAGCGCAACAAGCTGCTCGCCGAGATGACCGACGAGGTCGGCGCGCTGGTCCTGCGCAACAACTACGCGCAGAACACCGCCCTGGCCAACGCCCTGTTCCAGGCCAAGGACATGCTCCACGCCCAGCAGCGGTTCCTGCGCCACCTGGTGCGCGAGGGCCACCTGGACCGGGCGCTGGAGTTCCTGCCCACCGACCGCCAGATCCGCGAGCGCCTCGGCCAGGGCCAGGGCCTCACCAGCCCGGAGACCGCGGTCGTGCTGGCGTACACGAAGATCACGGTCGCCGAGGAGCTGCTGCACACCTCGCTGCCGGACGACCCGTACCTGCGCAGCCTGCTGCACGCCTACTTCCCGACGGCGCTGCGCGAGCGGTTCGCGGACGCGGTCGACAACCACCCGCTGCGCCGCGAGATCACCACGACCGTGCTGGTCAACGACACGGTCAACACGGGCGGTACGACGTATCTGCACCGCCTGCGCGAGGAGACCGGTGCCTCCCTGGAGGAGATCGTCCGCGCCCAGACCGCGGCCCGCGCGATCTTCTGCTCGGCACCGGTGTGGGACGCGGTGGAGGCCCTGGACAACAAGGTCGACGCGGCCGTGCAGACCCGGATCCGGCTGCACTCGCGGCGCCTCGTCGAGCGCGGCACGCGCTGGCTGCTCAACAACCGGCCGCAGCCGCTGCAGCTCGCCGAGACGGTCGAGTTCTTCGCCGAGCGGGTCGAGAGGGTCTGGCAGGAGCTGCCGAAGCTGCTCAAGGGCGCGGACCTGGAGTGGTACCAGCACGTGTACGACGAGCTGTCCGCGGCCGGTGTCCCGGACGAACTCGCCACGCGCGTGGCCGGGTTCTCCTCCGCCTTCCCGGCGCTCGACATCGTGTCGGTGGCCGACCGCACGGGCAAGGAGCCGCTGGACGTCGCCGAGGTCTACTACGACCTCGCCGACCGCCTCAGCATCACCCAGCTGATGGACCGCATCATCGAGCTGCCCCGCAACGACCGCTGGCAGTCCATGGCCCGCGCCTCCATCCGCGAGGACCTGTACGCGGCGCACGCGGGGCTCACCGCGGACGTCCTCGCGGCCGGAAACGGCACGTCCACGCCCGAGCAGCGGTTCAAGGCCTGGGAGCAGCGGAACGCGCCCATCCTGAGCCGGGCGCGCACCACCCTCGAGGAGATCCGCGGTTCGGAGACCTTCGACCTCGCCAACCTGTCGGTGGCGATGCGGACGATGCGGACGCTGCTGCGCACGCATTCGTAGCCGTACGACGGTGAGCGCGCAGCCGTACGGCGGTTGAGAGCGCCCCGGGCCGACGACGAACCGGCCCGGGGCGTTCCGTTTCTTGCCGAGGATTAGCCAAACAAGATCAACGAATTTACTGTTTCCTGCTAAACGATGGCCTTCGGATAGGGTCTGCGGTGTGACTGTTCAACTCACCGAGACCCGACCGGCACCAGCACCGGCACCCGCGCCGGCCCCGGCTCCGGCCCGGCGGCCCGTCACGCGTGCGGTGCTGGAGGTCGTGAAATTCGGGATCGTCGGCGGCAGCGGTGTCCTCGTCAATTTCTTGATCTTCAACCTGCTGCTGCACGGCCTGGGTTGGCAGGCGATGACCGCGAACGTCCTGGCCAGCTGTATCGCCATGGTGACGAATTACGCGGGATTCCGCTATTTCGCCTATCGCGACCGGTCCTCGCGCACCCGCAGCCAGATCATCCTGTTCTTCGTCTTCAGCGGCCTCGGTGTCGTGATGGAAATCGGCCTGTTCTGGGTCGGTTACCACGGTTTCGGCCTGCACAGCGTGCTGGAGTCGAATGGGGCGAAGGCACTGTCGATCGTGCTCGCCTCCGCCTTCCGATTCCTCGTCTACCGCACGTGGGTGTTCCAGCACGATGCACACCGCACCGTCTGACATCGAACCGGTGAGCCGCACACAGTCACCGCAGGGCGCCGCGCGGGCCGGCCGGGCGCTGCCGCAGGCCGCCGCCGCGCTCGTCGTGGTGCTGCTGCTCCTCGTGATCGTCCGCCTGCCCTGGGCGGGCGACCTCGGCATGCACGCGGCCACCGTCCAGCGCCTGAGCCACAACCTGTTCCATCCCGGCAACCCGCTGGTCGACGCGGATACGCCGAGCCCCTACTACTCGCCGTGGATGCTGGTCCTGGGCCTGGTCGCCAAGGTGACCGGCCTGTCGGTGTTCGTGGTGCTGCGGCTCGCGGCGCTGGTCGGCCTGTCCCTGCTGGTCACCGGGGTCTGGCGGTACGTCCGCACGCTCAGCGCCCACCGCGCGGCCCCCGCCCTGGCCCTGCTCAGCCTGCTCTTCCTCTGGGGCCCGCTGCTGTTCAACTGGTCCGGCTTCCTGGGCCTGAACTCCCTCGCGCTGACGGTGTCGTACCCCAGCGTCTTCGCGCTCGGCCTCACCTTCCACTTCTGGGCCTGGGTCACGCGCGCGACGCGGGAGGAGGCCGCGTGGGGAAGGTGGCTGTGGCTCGGTGTGCTCTGGGCGCTGGTCCTGCTGTGCCACCAGTTCACCGGCGTCGTGGCCTCACTGGGCGCGCTGGCGATGGTGATCGCGGCGCGGCCGGCCCGCCCGGTGCTGCTGCGGCTGGCCGGCGCGCTCGCCCTGGGCATGCTCCTGCTGTGGCTGTGGCCGTACTACGACTTCTTCTCCCTCTTCTCCGCCGGTGCGGACCTGGAGGCCATCCACAAGCCGCTGTACGAGGACCTTCCCGCGCGGTTCGGCCTGGTGCTGCTCGGGGTGGCGGCGCTGGTGCTGCGGTGGCGGCGGGACCGCTGGGACCCGCTGGTGCTGTTCTTCCTGCTGGGCGTGCTGGTGTTCGCCGCGGGCGGGCTGTCCGGCCACTACTCCTGGGGCCGCGCCCTGCCCGCCGCGCTGATCCCGGCGCAGCTCGCGGCCGCGCTGGAGGTCGTCTCGGCCGGGCGGCGGGCGGTGCGTGCGGGCTGGGCGTGTGTGCTGGGCGCCGCGCTGGTCGTCGGTGCGTGGACGCAGGTGGGGACGCTCGGCTATGTGACGGGCCGTGCCGCGCTGCCCTCCGTTGTCGCCGCGAAGTACCGGACGCCGTGGGTGGGGTACCACTGGATCACGCCGTGGGTGAAGTACGGGGACGTGGTGATGGCCCGGACGACTCCGGCGCGGCAGATCCCCGCGTACGGGGCGTACACCGTGGCGCCGGGGTATCCGGACGTGTTCCTGAAGGACTCTGCGCGGCGGGAGGACGCGGTTGCCCGCTACTTCGCCGCGGGGACGTCTGCTGCCGACCGGGCCGGGATTCTGCGCCAGTACGACGTGAAGTGGGTCGTGGGTCCGAGGAGCCTGGCGGGACCGGGCCTTCGGAAGGTGACGGTCGGTCCAGCCTCACAGGTCCTGTACCGAGTGCAGCCCTGAGTTACGGCTGGCCAACGGGGGGTTCGCTGGCCGCGCTCGCGGGGTGCCTCCCCCACTCTCGGCTTCGCTCGAGCGGGGGGACCCCCACCGCCCACCCGTGCCGCCCCAAGCGGCACGACTGCCCGCAGCGGCGGCGGTGCTTCGAAGGCGCCGGCGCCGCAGCGCCCCGTAAGGGGCGCGGGGAACTGCGCGACCAGCCACGACGGGCCCGCAGCCGGCCATGCGCCGTCAGTGCAACGGCGCTTCGCCTCCCACGGGCCCGCAGTCGTCCACGCGCCCTCACCCCGACGGCGCTTCGAACCGGCCCCCTCTTACCGCAGCACGCTCGACAGCAGCTTCGCTGCCTTGCGGACCTTCGGGCGGGCCACCTTCTGGACGACCGGGCGGATGACGCGGGCCGTGACGCCGACCGGCTGCCAGCGGAGCTGCAGGCGGCCGGGGTTGCGGCCCTCCGGTTCGACGGTGAGCTCGTGCGGGGTCGCACCGGAGCGGTACTCGATGCGGGCGGTGAGCGTGGGGAAGTCCGGCGGGGCCAGCAGGAGACCGGAGTTGGCCAGGCCCTGCTGATGGAGACGGACCAGGGGGTGCCGTACGCCCGCGAAGCCCTGCAGGGGCAGCGGGGCCTCGGTCAGGTCCAGGTGGACCGTGCCCTCGAAGACACCGGGGCTGACCGGGTCCAGGCGGAAGGGCACCGTCATGCGGCGGTTGCCCGGCGACAGGATCAGGCCGGCGCGCTGCGGGCCGACAGGGAGGCGCAGCCCGGGGTCGTACGTGCGGATGGCCAGCGTGAGGGAGGCCCCCCGGCCGGGCGTCAGCTCGACGATCTCGTGCCGGAACAGCGCGCTCGGGAACGGACGCGTGTCCAACTCCAGGTCGGGCACGGCCAGTTCACGGCGGCCGCGGTCGGACGAGGGCACGCTGTCGCCCCAGTACGGCACTCCCGCCGCGTCGGCCGTGACCTGCCGCGGCGCCACCGGATGCCCGAGCCCGCGTGCCGCGAGCCCGAGCTCGTCCAGCCGGCGTTCCCGCAGCAGCTCCAGCACCACCCGCTCCTGCCGGGGCAGCCGGACGTACGCGCCGTCGGACAGCGTGTCCAGGTAGGGATTCATGATGTCCGCGAAGGCGGCCAGCCACTCCTCGTCCCGGTAGGGCAGGT
This sequence comes from Streptomyces incarnatus, assembly GCF_001027185.1. Classification (NCBI taxonomy): domain Bacteria; kingdom Bacillati; phylum Actinomycetota; class Actinomycetes; order Kitasatosporales; family Streptomycetaceae; genus Streptomyces; species Streptomyces incarnatus. Next base: position 5,176,144 of record NZ_CP011497.1, read on the forward strand.
CGCCGGCGTACATCCGGAAGTCGTGCTTGAGGAACTTGAAGTCCTTGTCCTCGCGCAGCCCCGCGTGCCCGCTCTCCACCAGGAAGTCGTCGATCAGGCGCTGGACATGGACACGGTCGCGGACGTTGGTGACCTTGTGCCGCTGGTTGGAGATCGAGGCCGCCGCGGCCGCCGCGTACGGGTCGATGTACCAGATGTACACCGGGTCCGGAATGATCGTGAACGCCTTCGCCAGGCAGTACGACTGCGCCGAGAACAGCTGGTCCTCGTAGTGGATGCCCTCCGGGAAGCGGAGTTCGTGGCGGTCCAGGAAGGAGCGCGCGTACATCTTGCTCGTCGACAGGTGCTCGAAGAGCAGGCGGGGGTCCGCGTCGATGCCCTCCACCGTGCGGCGCTCGGCGACGAGGTGCGGCATCCACGTCGTGCGGCGGCCGGTGTCCACCCGGTGCCGGCGCACCGCGCCCATGGTGAAGTCCACCTCGCGCTCGCGGTGCGCGGCGAGCAGCAACTCGACCGCGCGGGGCGTCAGTTCGTCGTCGCTGTCGAGGAACATCAGGTACGGCGCCCGGGCGATGTCGATGGCCCGGTTGCGCGGGGCGCTGCAGCCGCCGCTGTTCTCCGGCAGCCGGAGGTAGCGGACGCGGTCGTCCTGCGCCTCCAGGCGGCGCGCCACCTCGGGCGTGTTGTCCGTCGAGTGGTCGTCGCTGATGATGATCTCGATGTTCGCGTGCGTCTGCGCGCGCAGCGAGGCGACCGCCCGGGGCAGGCGGGCGGCGTCGTTGTAGACGATGACCGTCACCGTCACGTCGGGGGTCGTCATGCCGAGGCCTCCTCGGGGGTCGGGGCGGGGGTGCGTTCCTCGAGCGGGATCACCGGTGGCAGGGACTCCTCCGGCTCGCCCAGGAACACCCGTCGTACGACCCGCTCGGCGGCGCGGCCGTCGTCGTACTCGCAGAACCTGCGCCGGAAGGCGGCCCGCGCCTTGGCCGCGCTCTCGTCGCGCCAGGCGCCGGAGGCGAAGATCTCCGTCAGCTCCTCCTGGGTGCGGGCGACCTGGCCGGGGTGGTCGGTCATGAGGTCGAAGTAGACGCCCCGGGTGGTCCGGTAGGTCTCCCAGTCGTCGGCGTAGACGACGATCGGGCGGTCGAGGTTGGCGTAGTCGAACATGATGGACGAATAGTCCGTGACCAGCGCGTCGGCGGCCAGGCACAGCTCCTCGACGGGGTCGTAGGAGGAGACGTCGATGATCCGGCCGGAGCGGCGCAGGCCGGTCAGCGGGGAGGCGGCGCCGCCGTAGAAGTAGTGGGCGCGGACCAGCAGCACGGTGTCCTCGCCGAGGCGGTCGGCGAGGGCCGCGAGGTCCAGGCGCGGGGTGAAGCCGGCCTCGTAGTCGCGGTGCGTGGGCGCGTACAGGACGGCCGTCTTGCCGGGCGGGATGCCGAGGCGCTCGCGGGCGGCGCGGACGTCGGCGGCCGTGGCCGAGTAGAAGACGTCGTTGCGCGGGTAGCCGTAGTCCAGCGAGGTGAAGCGGGCCGGGTAGGCGCGCTCCCACATGCGGGTGGAGTGGCTGTTGGCGCTGACGCTGTAGTCCCACTTGTCGATGCGGGCCAGCAGGGCGTCGAAGTCGAGGCCCTTCGCGGCGGCCGGGTGCTCCATCTGGTCCAGGCCCATGCGCTTGAGCGGGGTGCCGTGGTGGGTCTGGAGGTGGATCGCGTCGGGGCGCTTGACCACCGCGTTGGGGAAGTTGACGTTGTTGACGAGGTACTTGGCGGTGGCCAGGGTCTCCCAGTAGCGGCGGGTGCCGGGGATCACATGGTCGGTGCCGGGCGGCAGCAGGGCCTCGTTGCTCTTCGACACCACCCACACCGGGTGGATGTGCGGGGCGAGTTCGCGCAGCTTGGCGGCGATCGCGGCCGGGTTGCAGGCCACACCGCGCTCCCAGTAGGCGGCGAACACGGCCAGGTTCGGATTGACCGGCTGGTTCAGGGCGCGGCGGTACTGCTGGTCGCGGAGCTTGGCGCCGACCTGCTTCTTCCGGGTCCGTACGGCCTTCTTGGCGGCGCGGCGGGTGCGGTTGGCGGCCTGGAACGCGCGGTACTTGGTGTACGCGCCCTCCTCCAGCAGGGAGTGCCGTACGCCCTCCACGCCCGCCGGGTGCTCGTGGTTCTCGGGGCGCCAGCGGACCGCGGCGAGGGAGGCGCGGCGGAAGAACTCGCGGGCGACCGCGTCGGGCAGGTTCTCCCCGGCGAAGGTGCGCACGAGGTCGCGCATCATCAGGTCGTACAGCGCCACGCGGGCGGCGCGGCGGTCCTTGGCGAGCGCGAGCAGCGACTCGTAGCGCTCGATCAGGTCGAACCGGTCCTCGGGGGCGAGCGGCGGCAGGCTCTCGGGGCGCAGTTCACGGCTTTCGTACGCCGCCTGGTTCAGGCAGGCGACACGGCCGGCGAGCAGCAGGGCGGCGTGGGCGGCCTGCGGTTCGTCGCCGGTGGTGAGGTGCTCCTCGTGCGCCCGCCAGAACTCGGCGCGCAGCACCCGGTTGCCGAGCAGCGGGGTGAGGCGCAGCAGGTCGGCGGCCTCGTCCAGGGGCAGGCTCGCGCGGCCGACGGCGGCGAGGAGCCGGCCGTCGCGGGAGGGGGTGCCGGCGGTCTGCCAGGTGGTGGTGACGTGGTCGAGGAGCAGAATGTCCGCGCCCGTTGCGCCATCGGTGTCAGCGGCGTCCAGCTCGGCGGTCCGCTCGGCGATCAGCCGCGGGGCGCCCGCCGGCAGGCTGTCCTTGGCGTGGACGAAGTGCAGCCAGCGGCCGGTCGCGCGGGCGGCGCCGGCGGCCCGGGCCGCCGCGTCACCGGTGCCGTCCGGCAGCGGCACGACCACCGTCTCGGGAGCGTGGCCCTCGGCGGCCTCGCGCGCCCAGTCACCGACCGCCGCGACGATCACCTCGGCATCGGTCAGCGGATGGGCCTCCAGAGAGTCCAGCAACTCTGTCAGATGCCCCTGTGCGTTCGGTCCGTAGACGATGACGCTGAGTTGGGGCATCGCAGTGGACTCCTTTGGATCTAGGGTTCGGGCCAGTCTTCATAACATATTGTCACTAAGCGGATGAAAGGGATAACCGCTGAGCGGGTAAGAGAGGGCCCAGAGAGGAAGATGGAGTTCCGCCGCGCGCGGTTTCCCTCCCGGTAACTTCTACGCCGCCTTCTTACCCTGCACCTTCTTGTCGCTCTTGTCGCCGGTGAAGGCCTCGTACTCCTTCATGACGTCCTCGGTCGGCCCGTCCATGCGCAGTTCGCCGCGCTCCAGCCAGATGGTCCGCTCGCAGGTGTCGCGGATCGACTTGTTGTTGTGGCTGACCAGGAAGACCGTACCCGCTGTCGCGCGCAGTTCGCGGATCCGCTCCTCGGAGCGCATCTGGAACCTGCGGTCGCCGGTGGCCAGGGCCTCGTCGATCAGCAGCACGTCGTGGTCCTTGGCGGCGGCGATGGAGAAGCGCAGCCGGGCGGCCATACCGGAGGAGTACGTGCGCATCGGAAGGGTGATGAAGTCGCCCTTCTCGTTGATGCCGGAGAAGTCGACGATGTCCTGGTAGCGCTCCTTGACCTGCTCCCGGGACATGCCCATGGCGAGCCCGCCGAGGTAGACGTTGCGTTCGCCCGTGAGGTCGTTCATCAGGGCCGCGTTGACGCCGAGCAGGGACGGCTGGCCATGGGTGTAGATGTGGCCGTTCTCCACCGGCAGCAGGCCGGCGACGGCCTTGAGCAGCGTGGACTTGCCGGAGCCGTTGGTGCCGATCAGGCCGATCGCCTCACCCTTGTAGGCGACGAACGACACGTTCTTCACCGCGTGCACCCGGCGCACACCGGCCGCCTTCTCCGCCTGCTTGCGGCGCAGGATGCGGTTGAGGGCGGCGGTGGCGGAGCCGCGGCCGGAGCCGGTGCCGTTGACGCGGTAGACGATGTCGACGCCGTCGCACACGACGGTGGGGATCTTCTCGGCCCTGGAGAGGCGCTCGAGCCGCTCCCGCATCATGCGCTCGTCGGGGGTCTCCTCGGCGGTCCCGTCAGGGTTCGCGGAGCGCTCGGGGTTCTTGGGGTTCTCGGGGTTCCCGGGTGTCTGCTCAGCCACGGCCGTACCTCTCCTCAGCCTTCCAGAAGTAGATGAAGCCGCCGACGCCGGCGACCAGCGCCCAGCCGATCGCCGTCGGCCACACGTGCGGGGGGAGCTGCTTGGCGTGGAAGCTGTCGATCAGCGCGTACCGCATGAGGTCGATGTAGACCGCAGCCGGGTTGGTCTCCAGCAGGACCGTCACGATGTGCGGCAGGTGGTCCTTCTTGGTGAGCTTGCTGATGCTCCACATCACGCCGGACGTGTACATCCAGGTGCGGAGGATGAATGGCATCAGCTGGGCGATGTCCGGAGTCCTGGCACCCCAGCGCGCCATGATCAGCGACATGCCGGCGTTGAACACGAACTGCAGCACCAGTGCCGGGATCGCGAGCAGCCAGGAGGCGGCGACCGGGATGCCGAAGCAGAGCAGGATGACGACCAGTGCGGTCATGGAGAACAGCAGCTGCTGGAGCTGCTGGAGGCAGAAGGAGATCGGCAGGGCGGCGCGCGGGAAGTGCAGGGCGCGAACCAGGCCCAGGTTGCCGGAGATCGCGCGGGTGCCGACCTGGATCGAGCTCTGCGTGAACGTCCAGATGAACACGCCGGTGACCAGGAACGGGACGTAGTCCTTCACTCCGTGGCTGGTGCCCAGCAGCACACCGAAGATGAAGTAGTAGACCGCCGCGTTCAGCAGCGGGGTCATGACCTGCCAGATCTGGCCGAGCTTCGCCTCGCTGTACTGGGCGGTGAGCTTGGCGGTGGCGAAGGCGGTGATGAAGTGGCGCCGGGCCCACAGCTGGCGGACGTACTCCGGCAGGGAGGGGCGGGCGCCGCTGACCGTCAGGCCGTGCCGGGCGGCCAGTGCCGCGAGGTCGTCGTCGGCCGGGGCCTGGGTGGGGGGCGGTGTGTCGAGGACCTGGCTCACATCCGCTGCTTTCGCTCGGGGGGAGGGGATGCCGCGGCCCGGCCGGCTGCCGGGGCGCACGGTCACCGGTCCGACGTTTCCTTACGTTTCTCTTCACGTTCTCTTACGTCGGGACGGGACCGTATCGTCGCAACGGCGAGGGTAGAACCAATCGACGTCGGAACGCAACCGTTTCGTCGTTACGCCCTATGCTGTGCGTCATGACGACGAACGCCGACGACCCGACGACGCGTCCGCGCCGGACCCCCGCCGGGGCCGCCGTACTCCGGGAGGATGTGACCGAGGCCATCCGGGCCGCGGTCTTCGAGGAGCTCGCGGCCGTGGGATACGCGCGGATGTCCATCGAGGGCATCGCGCGGCGGGCCGGGGTGGGCAAGACCGCGGTGTACCGGCGCTGGCGTTCGAAACTGCACCTCGTCCTGGACGTGGTGTCGGCGATGGCGGTGCTGGGCCTGCCGGTACCGGACACCGGCTCCCTGGAGGGCGACCTCCGCCTCCTGTACGAGGTCACCTCCCGCGCCCTGCGCCATCCGGTCGCCTCGCAGATCGTCCCCGACCTCCAGGCGGAGGCGGCCCGCAATCCCGACATCGCCGACGCCTTCCAGAAGGCCCTGCGGGACGGGCAGGAGGGCGTGGCCAGCAAGATCGTGGCGGCGGCGGAGGAGCGGGGTGAGGTGCGCGCGGGCGTCGACCCCGACCTCGCCCTCGACGTGATCTCCGGCCCGCTGTACTGGCGCGCGGTGGTCATCCGCTCCCCGAAGCTCCCCAAGGGCTACCTGGCCAACCTGGCCCGGGCCACGGCGGGGGCGCTCAAGGCGTTGTGAGCTTCACGGCGAGTTCGGCCAGGTCCGTCGCGCGCAGTACCCGGCTGCCGAATCCCGGCAGTGGCACGTGCAGAGGCCCGGTCCAGCGGGCCGGTATCGAGCCGACCCCGTACACCGCCCCTGCCAGCGCCCCCGTGACCGCCGCCACCGTGTCCGTGTCCCCGCCGAGGTCGATGGCCGCACGGACCGCCTCCTCGTACGACGTCGTCGTCCGCAGCGCCCACACCGCCGAGCCCAGACATGGCCAGACCGCGCCGTTGAACTCGGTGGCCTGGTCGGGGTGCCAGTCGGGGGAGAGGACCACCGCGTAGCGCCGTCGGTGGTCGGGGTGGACGGCGAGCAGCGTCGCCGGTACGGCGCTGAGCGGGTCGTCTCCCGTCAGGGCGACGCGGATCAGCTCGTGCAGCGCCGCCGTGCCCTCCCAGGCCGCGCGGTCGCCGTGGGTGAGCGCGGCGAGGCGGCGGGCGGCGTCCATGGTGGTCGCGCGGCCGGCGTGGGCGAAGTGGACCGCTGAGGGGGCCGCTCGCATCAGCGCGCCGTTGCCCGCTGCCCGCTGGCTGGTCCGGAAGTGCCGGGCGGCGGCCGTGTCCCAGGGGTCGCCGCCGGTCAGGACCGCCTCCGTCTGGAGGCCGATGTCCTTCGGATCGGCCGCCGCCCAGCGCTGGAAGCGGTGGAACACGTCCGGCAGGTCCAGGCCGCCGCGGTCCCGCAGCGACTCGGCGATCAGGACCGCCATCTGGGTGTCGTCCGTCGCCTCGCCCGGCTCCCAGCCGCCGCCTCCGCACATCTCGCCGCCGTGTCCGGGGCGGGGGAAACGGGCGGAGAAGGCGCCCTCGGGGCCGAACTCGAAGGGCGCCCCGAGCGCGTCGCCGACGGCGGAGCCGAGCACGGCGCCGGCCGCGCGTGCGAGGACTCCGGGACTGCTCACCCCGCGGAGCCTCAGGACCGCGCCGCCTCCGGATGGTGGTGCACCCAGCCCTCCCAGGCCGAGGTGATCATGTCCTGGACGTCGTACTTGGCCTGCCAGCCCAGCTCGGTGGCGATGCGCGCGGCGGAGGCGACCACGCGTGCGGGGTCGCCGGGGCGGCGCGCGGTGACGGTCGGGGCGCGGTCGTAGCCGGTGACCGCGTTGATGCGGTCGATCATCTCGCGCACCGACACACCCTCGCCGCGGCCGATGTTGAGGGTCAGGTCGGTGCCGGGGGAGGAGGCCAGGGCGCGGGCGACGGTGACGTGGGCCTCGGCCAGGTCGACCACATGGATGTAGTCACGCACGCAGGTGCCGTCCGGCGTCGGGTAGTCGTCGCCGAAGATGCGCGGCGCCGCGCCCTCGGTGAGCTTCTCGAAGACCATGGGGATGAGATTGAACACGCCGGTGTCGGCGTATTCGGGGGCGGCCGCGCCCGCCACGTTGAAGTAGCGCAGCGACGCCGTGGACATGCCGGTCGCCCGGCCCGTGGCGCGGACCAGCCACTCGCCGGCCAGCTTGGTCTCGCCGTAGGGGGACATCGGCCGGCAGGGGGTCTCCTCGGTCACCAGGTCGACGTCCGGCATGCCGTAGACGGCGGCCGAGGAGGAGAAGACGAAGGCCCCGATCTCCGCCCGCGTCACCGCCTCCAGAAGGACCCGCAGGCCCTCGACGTTCTCCCGGTAGTAGTGCAGCGGGCGCTCCACCGACTCGCCCACCTGCTTCTTCGCCGCCAGATGCACGACCCCGCTGATCTCGTGCTCGGCGAGCGTGCGGGCCACAAGCTCCGCGTCCAGCACCGAGCCCCGCACCAGGGGGACCTCCGCCGGCACGCGCTCGGCGACGCCCGTGGACAGGTCGTCGTAGACGACCGTGCGCTCGCCCGCCTCGGTCATCGCCCGTACGACGTGTGCCCCGATGTATCCGGCACCGCCGGTGATCAGCCAGGTCATTGCGGCCGTCTCCTCGTCAGTTGGCCCGTTCAGCCGCTCGGTGGAGCAGCGGGCGTCTCTCAGTGAAGCAGTGGGCGTCCCGCCGGGTCGGCGGGTGTTCCCTCGGATCACCGGGTTTCCCTCGGATCAGGGGGTGTCCCGGTGAAGTGGCGGGTGTCCCGCGTGAACCGGCGGGCGTCTCAGTGAAGCAGGCGCCGGAGCCGGTTGCGCGCCACCTGCACCACCCCGCCTACCCCGGTCGCCAGGCGTACGGCAAGTGCGCCGGAGTGCGTGGCGTACGGCTGCACCAGGAGCACGCCGTGCCGGACGCTCGGGACGGCGCGCCGGCGCAGCCGGCCGGCGCCCGTCAGGGCGTGCCCCGTCACCTCCCGCTCCGCGCCGTCGGCGAAGCGCACGGTCAGCCGCAGGTCCCAGGTACCGGCGCCGAGACCGGCCAGATCGACGGGCAGCTCGGCCGTCCAGCTCCCCGCGCCGGTCTCCCGTCCGCTCCCCGCGCCGGTCTCTCCCTCGGTCGCCGTGCCGGTCTCCGCGCCGGAGGGCGTGAGCGGAACCGTCGTACGCCCCCGTCTCTGCTCCTCGTCTTCCCGGGACTGCCACTCCACGTCCACCTCGCGCGGGCCCGCCTCGGCCACCCTGCCGTACAGCTCGTGCAGCCGCAGATGGAGCAGCGAGGCACGCGCGCGTGGCCGCAGTTCCGCGTCGACCGCCACCGGGAGCAGAGCGGTGGGGCGGGTCAGGAGCGGTGTGAGGGTGACCTGGGGGAGGTCGGCGGCCCAGACGGGGACACCGTCGGGAGTGCTGGCGTAGGGCGGCAGCAGGCGCGCCGGGCGGGCGGCCAGCTCGCGCAGCCGGGGCAGGTCCCGGGGCTCGGGCGACTCCATGACGACCCGCGCCAGCAGCCGGCCCGGGGCGCCCGGGTTCAGCTCCCAGTCGGCGGCGTCGTAGCCCGCGAGGTACTCCCGGGTGTGCGCCCACCACGCGCTCCGGTACTGCGCGTCGCGCAACCCCAGCTCGCGGGCGTACATGCGCACCTCGTGGTCGAGGAACTTGGCCCGCGCCGCCCGCGCCAGCTCCTTCTGCCCGGCGCCCAGCAGGATCTCGTACGCCAGCGTGCACGCCTCCACGCGCGCCTTCCAGTTGTCGATGTGCTCCCGGTCCAGCGAGAGCGACAGCTGCTCGGCGGCACGGCGCACATGCCACACGTACACGCGGTCCGGTACGAGCGCGATGCGCGGGCCGGCGGCGAGTATGCGCGCGGTGAAGACGATGTCCTCGTAGAGGAAGCGGCCCTCGGGGAAGCGGATGCCGTGCTCGCGCAGGAAGTCGGTGCGGTACAGCTTGTTGACGCACAGCGTGTCGTGGACCAGGCGCGGGCGCTGGGAGGGGCGCGCGAGGACGGTGTGCGCCGTGTAGAGGGGCGCCTGCCAGGGTTGCTCGCGCCCCGAGGGCAGCTCCCGGCGGACGCACAGCCCGCTCGCGACCTCGGCGCGCGCCTCGGTGGCCGCCGCCAGCAGCGCGTCCACTGCACCGGGCGGCAGCACGTCGTCGCTGTCCAGGAACATCACGTACGGCGTGGTCACGGCGTCGATCCCGGCGTTGCGCGGGCTGCCGCAGCCGCCGCTGTTCTCGCTCCGGTGCACCACCCGCAGCCTGGGCTCGTCGGCGGCCAGCCGGTCGAGCAGCTCGGCGCTGCCGTCCGTGGAGCAGTCGTCCACGGCGACGACCTCGGCGACCGCCGGTCCCTGCGCGAGCGCGGAGCGCACGGCGTCACCCACATGGGTAAGGTCGTTGTAGCCGATGACGACGACACCGACCTGCGCCGGGCGCGGCGACTCGGCGGTACCTGCTGTATCGGGTGTGTCAGTCGAGTCTGATCGCATCGGGTCCACAGGCCGGGAGCGTAGAAATGTTCGGTAATACCCTGTTAAGAGAGGCTTAGCGCCCGGTCCGGAAGACGGTCGGAATCGGGCCGGGGTTCCGTTTTCTGCGGAGTCTTTTCCTCGGTGTGTGTCGAACGCCACAACCGGAGGAGCGACAGCGCGGACGCGACCGCCAGGATCCCATTGCGGGCCAGCATCAGCAGACAGCCGGTCCATGTGCCGTCGATCACTTCGCCGTAGTTCATCGGGAACACCAGGGCGCTCAGCGCCGCCGCCGCCACGAGCAGCGCCGCCACCGGCCGCTGGCTGGTGTGCCGCGAGGTCAGGCACACCGCCGCGAGCCCGAGCAGCCAGATCATGTACTGCGGGCTGATCACCCGGCTGGTGACCGTGAACAGCAGCACCGCGCACAGCGCCGCGTCGAACGGCGTGGCCTCGCTCCACCGCCGCGCCCGCGTCCGCCACACCACCAGCAGCGCGAACGCGGCCGCCGTCAGCGCGAGGGAGGCGGTGGCGACCGCCTGCACATGCGGGCCGACCAGCTCGGTGGCGCCGTACCGGTAGCGCGCGCGGCCGGGCCAGCCGGCGTGCCGGGCCAGGTTCAGCGCCGTACCGCCGAGCGACTCGATCTGCACGCCCCGTCCGCCCTGCTCCCGCAGAAAGGACAGGGGATGGGCGAACAGCGCGGCGAGCACAGCGAGGGCGACGGCGCCGGTGGCCGCCGCCCACCCCCAGGCCCGGCGCGTGGCCGGCCCCCGGGGTGTGCCCAGGAGCACCAGCGCGGGCCACACCTTCACCAGTGCGCCCAGCGCTCCCCAGACCCCGGCCGCGCGCGCAGAGCGGCCCACCGCGAGCAGCGAGAGCACGGCCAGGGCGGTGACCTGGACGTCGTACCGGGCGAGCGGGAGGTGCAGCAGCAGCGGCAGGCCGCCCGCCCACAGGACCGCGCCGAGCGGGCTGCGCCCGGGAAGCTGGCCCGCGCGGGTCAGCGCCGCCGTGACCAGCGCGTCCATGGCCAGCGTGAGTACGACGAACGCCTGGAAGTACGTCAGCCACGGCAGCAGGCGCGGCGCCAGCAGCACCACTCCGGCGCCCGGCGGGTACTGCCACAGCGTGTCGTGCGCCGGGAACGAGCCGTGTGCGAGGACGCCGTACCAGTCGCCGTACAGCCACCACACCTCACGGGCCACCGTCCCCCCGCCGAGCAGCGGGGCGCTGTCGTGGGTGAGCAGCCACAGCATCAGCGCGCGGGTGGCGAGCCAGAGGGCGGTGACGCCGGGGACCGGACCGGAGTTGACACGGAGACGGTTCATCGCATGGGAGCCTAAGCCGGGCGGATGGTCCATTCCTGCCGATACGCCGTCATGGCTGTGAAAAGGTTGGCTAATCGCAAAAGATCGGGCGGGCCGTGGTGAACGTCGGGCTTCCTGTGGAACGGCAGTCGCGCGGGGCGGCTGCGACGGCGGTCGGCGCGCCGGCCGGCGGGGCGGGGCGCGTGCCGCGCGGTCGACGGGCCCGGCCCCACCGCCTGATCGCCGTGGGGGTGCCCGCGCTGGTGATGCTCGCGGTCGGGCTCTGGGGGCTCGACCGGGGCGGGATGTGGCGCGACGAGGCCGTCAGCCTCCAGGTCGGGCGGCGCACGGTGCCGCAGATCTGGCTGCTGCTGCACGACGTGGACGCCGTGCACGGCCTGTACTACCTCCTCGTGCACGCCGTCCTCGCCGTCCGTCCCGGCGAGGTCGCCCTGCGGCTGCCGTCGGTGTGCGCGGCGGCGGCGACGGCCGCGCTGGTGGCGGCGCTCGGTATCCGGTTGTCCCGGCCGCGCGTCGGGCTGTGGGCCGGGCTGCTGTACGCCGTCGCGCCGATGGCCGGCCACTATGCGCAGGAGGGCCGCTCGTACGCCCTGGTGGCCGCCGGGGCCACCTGGGCGACGCTGCTCTTCGTACGGGCCGTGCACCGCGGTTCCGCGCGTTCCTGGGCGGCGTACGGCGCCGTCCTCGGCCTCACCTGCTGGCTGCACGAGTTCGCGGTGCTGGTGCTGTGCGCCCACGCGGGGACGCTGGCGCCGGCCCGGGTCGGGGGGAGGGTGTGGCGTCGGTGGGCGTGCGCGGCGGGCGGGGTCGTGGTGTCGCTGGTGCCGATGGCCGTGGTGTCGCGGGGGCAGGCGGCGCAGGTGGCGTGGCTGCGGAGGCCTACGGCGGCGACGGCGGAAGGGCTGGTGCGGGGGTTCCTCGGGCCCTCGGGCGGGGTGTACGCGGTGTGTCTCGGCCTTGCGCTGGCCGGGGCGGCCGGGCTCGTGGGGCGGCGGGGGGAAATCACCCTCGCGGGGGTGGCGTTGCCGTTGACCGTGGTGCCGCCCGCGGTGCTGATGCTGGCCTCCCAGGCCTCGCCGCTGTTCGTCGACCGGTACGTGCTGTACGCGCTGAGCGGGGCGCCGTTGCTGGTGGCGGCGGGGGCCGAGCGGGTGGCTGGGGTGGCGGGGCGGCTGCGGCGGAGCGGCCGGCCGGGGAGGTGCTTTCTGCCTCAGCCGAGGAACGACCGTTCACGGGGGCCGAACGCCGCCCGCGTCGACGGCCGGCCGGAAAAGCGCCCTTCGCCGCCATCCCGCACGCTCTCGCGGTCCCCCCTCGTCACCCTCGCCGGTGTCCTCGCCGTCGCCCTCGCCTTCCTGCATCAGCTCCCCCTCCTCCGGGCCGACCGGGACCCCGGGGCCCGGCCCGATGACCTCGGTGCTGTTTCGCGGGTCGTGGCGCGGGAGTTGGGGCCCGGGGACGCCGTGGTGTTCCTGCCGGCGCACGCGCGGAACGTGGCTCTGGCCTATCCGGGAGCGTTCCGGGGCGCGCGGGACGTGGCGTTGGGGGAGGGCGCCGCCGGGTCGGGGACGCTGTACGGGCGCGAGGCCGGGGCCCGGGAGGTGCTGCGGCGGATGGCGCGGCTGGACCGGGTGTGGGTCGTGGCGGACCCGGACCTGCTCGCCGGGCGCTGGATCCCCCGCAACCGCACCGAGCGGGCCGAACTCGCCGTGCTGCGGCGGTACTTCACCGGGCGGCAAGAGGTGCTGCGGGGCGGCATGGCCGTACGGTTGTACGTCCGTGAGCCGATGAAGCCCCTGCCCGCGCCGGCTCCTGCCCGCGTCGGCTAGCTCTCCTCGCCCCCCGCGGTCAGGGCCGCCGCGTCCAGCGCGGTCGTGAGCCGGTCGAGGCGGGCGCGCAGCTCGGTGATCTCCTCCAGCTCGAAGCCGGTCGCCCGGGCGATGCGGCGCGGCACCTCCAGGGCCCGCTCGCGCAGAGCCGCGCCCTCCTCGGTGAGCCGGACCCATACCGAGCGCTCGTCCTCGGCGCTGCGCTCCCGGCGCACCAGGCCGGCCGCCTCCAGCCGCTTGACCAGCGGGGACAGGGTGCCGGAGTCGAGCCGCAGATGCTCGCCCAGCGTCTTGACGGGCAGGTCTCCCTGTTCCCACAGCACCAGCATCACCAGGTACTGGGGGTAGGTGAGCCCGAGGTCCTTCAGGACCACTCGGTACACGCCGTTGAAGGCGCGGGACGCGGCGTGCAGGGAGAAGCAGATCTGGCGGTCCAGGCGGAGCCAGTCGACGGCGGTGGGCGAGGCGGTCATGGCTCCAGGATAGCTCTTGCGAGCCATTTGGTTGTGCACAACTTAATTGTGTGCTCTACTTGTGGTCACAGCGAACCCCGCACCCGAGAGGGAATGGTCTTCATGGACGCGCTCTACACCGCAGTCGCCACCGCCACCCACGGCCGGGACGGCCGTGCCGTCTCCTCCGACGGCCGGATCGACCTGAAGCTGGCCCCGCCGGTGGAGCTCGGCGGCAACGGCGAGGGCACCAACCCCGAGCAGCTCTTCGCCGCCGGTTACGCCGCCTGCTTCGGCAGCGCCCTCGGCCTCGTCGGCCGGCAGGCCAAGGTCGACGTCAGCGACGCCGCCGTGACCGCCGAGGTCGGCATCGGCAAGCAGGGCGAGGGCTTCGGCCTGAAGGTGACGCTGCGCGTCGAGCTGCCCGACACCGTGGACGCGGAGACCGGCCGCAAGCTGGTCGAGACCGCCCACCAGGTCTGCCCCTACTCCAACGCGACCCGGGGCAACGTCGAGGTCGACCTCGTCATCGAGTGAACCGGTAATCCGCGGAGAACCGCCTGGAGGGTGCCGGTCCGGGCCGGCACCCTCCAGGCGTGCGCCTACGCCGACGCCAGGGCGTCCGGGCCCACCGCCTGGCCCGGGATCCGGGCCGCGCCCGGGCCGGTCATCGGCTCGCCCAGCAGCAGCGTCCGTACGACGCGCTCGGCGGCCCGGCCGTCGTCGAACTCGCAGAACCGCTCCCGGAACGCCGCCCGCAGCCGCGCCGACTCCTCGTCCCGCCAGGACCCCGAGGCGAACAGCCGGGCCAGCTCGCGGTAGGAGCGCGCGACGTGCCCCGGCGGCTCGGCGGTGATGTCGAAGTAGGCGCCCCGGCTCGCGGTGTACGCGGGCCAGTCGTCGGCGTGCACCACGATCGGCCGGTCCAGGTTGGCGTAGTCGAACATCACGGCCGAGTAGTCGGTGACCAGCACGTCCGCCGCGAGCAGGACGTCCTCCACGCGCGGCTCGTCGGTCGCGTCGACCACGATCCCGCGCCGGTCCAGCTCGGTCAGGCCCATGCCCCGCGCGGGGCCGGTCGCCAGCGACGGGTGCAGCCGGACCACCAGGGTGAGCCCGTTGCCCCGGCCCTCACTAAGGCCACCCAGACCCTCGCCAGAGCCCTCACCCAGACCCTCGCCAGGGCCCGCCCCCAGCGCCTCGCCCAGGTCCGCCGCGAACCGGGCCAGGTCGATCCGGTCCACGTGCCCGCTGCGGCGGTAGTCCCGGCGGGTCGGCGCGTACAGCACGACCGTGTCGGTCTCCGGGATGCCGTACCGCTGCCGGAAGTCGCTCTCGGCGCCGTTCACCAGCACGTCGTTGCGCGGGCTGCCGGTGCGCAGCGAGGTGAAATGGCAGGGGTAGGCGCGCTCCCAGACCAGCTCCGAGTGGCGGTTGGCGACCAGGCTGTAGTCCCAGCGGTCGGCCCGGCGCAGCATCTGCGGCACGTCGAAGCCGAGCCGGGCGCCCGGCTTGTCCAGCAGATCCGCGCCCATGTACTTCAGCGGGGTGCCCTGGTGGGTCTGGATGTGCACGCTGCCGGGCCGCTTGGTGAGCGTGCCGGGCCAGTTGACGTCGTTCACGAAGAACGTGGCCCGCGCCGTGACCTCCAGATAGCGCCGGGAACCCACGATCACGTGCTCCACCCCGGACGGCAGCCGGTCGGCGGTCTCCTCGTCCTTCAGCACCCATACCCCGCGCAGCTGCGGGGCGATCTCCCGGGCCTTGGCGTAGACGGCGGCCGGGTCGCCGAGCACGCCCCGGTGCGAGGACGCCGAGTAGACGACCAGGTGCGGGTCCAGCGGACGGCGGGTGTGCACGGCCGCCCAGCCGGCGCGGGCCCGGGCGGCGGCCGCGCCGCCCGCCAGAGCGGCCAGCCGTGCCGCCTCCTGCCCGGCCCGCGCCGCCTGCCGCCCGATCCGGTACGCCGTCCAGGAGCCCACCGGCAGAGCGGCCCCGCCACCGGCCGGGGCGCCCGGCAGCGTCTCCGGCGCCACGGCCTGCCCCGGCGCCACGGCCCGCCCCGACGGCGCGGTCTGCACCGGCTGGTGGCGCCGCAGCATCTCCCGGGTCCGCCGGAAGAACTCGGCCTTGTCCGCGGGCGGCAGCCGGTCCGGCTTGGCCAGGATGTCCAGGCAGTGCTCGCCCATCTTGCGGTGCAGGTACGGCCGCCAGTGCGCGAGCTGCGGGCGCTGCTCGACGAACGCGAAGACCCGCTCGTACTGGTCGTGGATGTCGAAGTGCTTGCGGCTGGTCGTGGACAGGATGTTGCCCTGCCGGCGCTGCCGGTAGTTCAGGCAGATCCGGTCCAGCACGGCGATCCGCCGGGCGCTGAGCAGGACCGGGAAGGTCCAGGGCGTGTCCTCGTAGTAGCCCGGCGGGAACGCGAAGCCCTCCGCCGCCACGAACTCCCGCCGGTAGACCTTGTTCCACACCACCATCAGCAGGTCGAGGATCTGCGGGTACTCGTCCGCGCCGAAGGTGCCGGGACCGGCCTCGGTGAGCACCTCGGCCAGGGCGTTGCGCCGGGTGCCGCCCCACCAGTAGGTGCGCGCGTAGTCGAAGACCAGCACGTCCGGGTCCCCGGCCTCGGTCAGCCGGTCGGCGATCGCCCGCAGCGCGCCCGGGGTGAGGGTGTCGTCGCTGTCCAGGAAGAACAGGTAGTCGCCGGTGGCGTGCGGCAGCCCGGCGTTGCGGGCCCGGCCGAGACCCACGTTCTCCGGCAGGTGCAGCACCTTCACGCGCGGGTCGCGTCCGGCGTACTCGTCGAGGATGGCGCCGCAGCCGTCGGGGGAGCGGTCGTCCACGGCGATCAGCTCGAAGTCGTTGAAGGACTGCAGCAGCACCGAGTCCAGGCACTCGCGCAGGAAGCCCTGCACCTTGAAACAGGGCACGATCAGACTGAAGCGGGGCACGGCGGGTCAGCTCCTCACGAGGGTCGCGGCGGCGGGGGCGGGGACGCGCCGCGCCGGCGGGATCACGGGCGGGAGAGCCTCCGGCGGCTCGCCCAGCAGCACCCGCCGTACGACGCGTTCGGCGGCCCGGCCGTCGTCGAACTCGCAGAACCGCTCCCGGAACGCCGCCCGCAGCGCCGCGGCCCGGTCGCCCGCGTACGAGCCGTCCCTGAAGACGGCGGCCAGCTCGTCCGGGGTGCGCGCGACCGGTCCCGGCGGCTCGGCCATCAGGTCGAAGTAGACGCCCCGGGTCTCCCGGTAGACGTCCCAGTCGTCGGCGTACACCACGATCGGCCGGTCCAGGTTGGCGTAGTCGAACATGATCGACGAGTAGTCGGTGACCAGCGCGTCCGCCGCCAGGCACACGTCCTCGGCCGAGCGGTGCGCGGTGACGTCGATGATCCGGCCATCGCTCGGGCCTCCTGGCCCCCGGTCGTAGAAGTAGTGGGCGCGCAGGAGCACGACCACGTCCTCGCCGGCCGCCGCGCAGAACGCCTCCAGGTCCAGGCCGGGCTCGAAGCCGGTGTGGTGGTCGCGGTGGGTGGGGGCGTAGAGGACGGCCGTGCTGCCCTCGGGGACGCCCAGCTCCCGCCGCACGCGGGCCACGTCCTCGCCGGTCGCCGTGTAGTAGACGTCGTTGCGCGGATAGCCGTACTCCAGTGCCTCCCAGGAGCCGGGGAAGGCGCGCTCCCACATCTGGGTGGAGTGGCGGTTGGAGGAGAGGTTGAAGTCCCAGCGGTCGACCCGGCCCAGCAGTTTCGTGTAGCTGCCGGACCGCGCGGCCACCACCGGGTACGTCGACTGGTCCACCCCCATCGTCTTCAGCGGGGTGCCGTGCTGGGTCTGCAGGTGCACACTGCCGGGCCGCTTGACGATGCCCTCGGCGAAGTTGGCGTTGTTCACCAGGTACTTGGCGCGGGCCAGCACCTCCCAGTAGCGGCGGGAGCCGATCACCGCGTACTCCACGTCCTTCGGCATCGCGTGCGCCTGACCGGCCTCGACGAGGAACACCGAGCGGATGTGCGGGGCGAGTTCGCGGGCCTTGGCGTGGATCGCGGCCGGGTTGCAGGTGTACCCCCGGCCCCAGTAGGCGCAGTACACGGCCAGGTTCTCGTCGAGCGGGCGGTGCAGGTCGCGGGCGTAGCGCAGCCGGGTGCGCACCGCGCGCGGGCGCGGCAGGGCCTCGGCGGTGTTCACGGCCAGCTGGTTGGCGCCGCGCAGCGCCCGGAACGCGCTGTACGCCCCGGTCGCCAGCAGCCGGTGCTGCACGCCCAGGCTGCCGCCCGGGGCCCGGAAACCGGCCGGGCGGTGGCGCCGGTAGAGGCGGGCGGCGCGGCGGAAGAACGCCCGGTGCCCGGACGGCAGCCGCTCCGGCCGGGACGCGGTCTTCAGCACCTGGGCGAACAGCTGCTCGAAGAGCGCGCGCGTCCGCTCGGCGGGCAGCTCCCGCTCGGCGGCCCGGGTCAGCACGAGCTCCACCTGGTCGAGCAGGTCGTGCTGGTGCGGCCCCGGCAGGTTCAGCCGGCTGCCCTGCCGGCGCAGCCGGTGCCGTACGACGACCCGGCGCAGCACCGCGATCCGCCCGGCCGCGAGCGTGGTCAGCCCGCCCCAGCCCAGGTCGGTGAAGTAGCTGTCGGGAAAGGCGAGTTCGTGCTCGGTGAGGAAGCCGCGGCGGTAGGCCGCGCTCCACGCCGGGAGCTGGACGCCGGTCAGCTCCGGCCGGTCGGCGGGGGCGAAGGCACCCTTCGGCGCCCCGGCGAACAGCGGCGCGGCCGGGTTGGTCGGCTCGCCCTCCCACCAGGGGGCCCGCTCGTGCTCGGCATAGAGGACGTCGACGTCGGCGGTCTCGGTCAGCCGGGCGTCCAGCGCCGCGAGCGCGCCCGGCAGCAGCAGGTCGTCGCCGTCGAGGAACAGCACATACGCGCCGGTCGCCGCACGGATCCCCGCGTTGCGTGCCCCGCTCAGACCGGCGGACGGCGGCGAGTGGACCGGGGTCACCCGGGAGTCCCGCTCCGCGTGTCCGGCGGCCACGGCTGCGGCCGGGGAGTCGGCGGCGTCGCAGACCGGGATCAGCTGCAGATCGCCGAAGGACTGGCCGAGAACCGAGTCCAGCGCCTGGGACAGCCGGGCGGCGACCCCATGGGAGGGGACGATGATGCTGAAGCGGGGCATTCTGCTCTTTCTGTTGTCTTGCGGACGCGTGTCGTGCGGAGGCGTGTCCTGACGACAGGGCCTGGGCCGGCCCCGCGGCCGGGCCGCCCCGCCGGACGCCAGGTGGACGGCCGGCTCGGGGTCGGCCGCGTCGAGCCGAGGGGCACGGGAACTCCCGAAGAGATCAACGCCGGTCAGCGCCTCTCGGTGACGGGGCGGGAACCCGAAGGCTGCGGCACGGTGGCGGTGGCCAGCGGGGAGCGCGCACAGGCCGACGGCACCGGCTTGCGCTGCTCCAGCGGCACCACCGGCGGCAGCCCCGTCCCGCCCAGCACCACGTGCCGTGCGACCCGCTCGGCGGCGCGTCCGTCGTCGTACGGGCAGAACCGCTCCCGGAACGCCACCCGCAGCTGGGCCGAGCGCGAGCCGCGCCAGTGGCCGGTCGCGAAGATGTCGATCAGCTCGTCCTCGCTGTGCGCGACCGCGCCCGGCGGGAAGTCGCACAGGTCGAAGTAGGTCCCACGGGCCGCCCGGTACGCGTCCCAGTCGCCGGTGTGCACCACGATCGGCCGGTCCAGGTTGGCGTAGTCGAACATGATCGACGAGTAGTCGGTGAGGAGGGCGTCCGAGGCCAGGCACAGCGACTGCACGCTCGGATGGTCGCCGACGTCGATGATCCGGCCGCCCGCCCCCAGGGGGCCGCCGCGGGTGGGGTGCGGGCGGGCCAGGATCACGAAGCGCGGGCCGAGGCGGCGCACGATCCGCTCCAGGTCCAGCAGCGGGCGCTGGGTGCGCAGGTAGTCCCGGTGGGTCGGCGCGTACAGGATCGCGACCGCGCCCTCCGGGATGCCCAGCGACTGGCGCAGCCGGGTCACGTCCGCCGAGGTCGCCCGCTGGAAGACGTCGTTGCGCGGCGACCCGTACTCCAGGGTGCGGTACCGGCCCGGGAGGACCCGCTCCCAGGTCAGGGTCGAGTGCCGGTTGCCGGACAGGACGATGTCCCACTGGTCGACCTCGCTCAGCAGCCGGGCGAAGTCGGTGTCACGGGCCGCCGCCGGGCGCTCCTGGAGGTCCAGGCCCATGTGCTTGAGGGGCGTGCCCTGCCGGGTCTGGACCAGGATCTGCCCGGGCCGCTTGCGCAGGCCCGGGTCCAGGACGTCGTCGGTGACCAGGTACTTGGCGCGGGCCAGCGCCGTCCAGTAGGCGGCGGTGCCGGGCCGCAGCCGGCGCGGGCCGGGCGGGACCGCGTGCTGGTGCTCGGGACGGGCGATCCACGCGGTGCGGATGTGCGGGACGTGGGTGCGGAACGCCTCCTCCAGGGCGCCCGGGTCGCCGCCGTGGCCCCGGCCCGCACCGGAGCCGAACACCGCCCGGTCGGCGCGCACGGGCAGCCGCAGCTGGATCCGGTAGTGCAGCCGCAGCCCGCCGGTCCGCACGGCCCGGGCCAGCTTCACCACCGCCTTGAACGTGCGCCGGCGCACGGCCGAGGCCAGCTGGAGGGCGCGGAAGGTGCGGTGCAGGCCGAAGCGGACCAGGATGCTGCGGCGCCGCATCCGGGCTCCGGGGACGCGGTGGCGGCGGTAGTGGGCGCGCGCCCGGCGCAGGAACTCGCCGTGACTGCCGCGCGGCAGCCGGTCCCGCTTGGTGAACACCGTGGCGTAGTGGTCGATCATCCGGCGGAACAACTCCGGCCGCCACCGCGCCAGTTCGGGACGCTCCTCGACGTACGCGAAGACCCGGTCGTACTGCTCGAACAGATCGAAGTGCTGCGCGCTGGTGGTGCCGAGGATGTTGCCCCGGCGGCGCTGCCGGTAGTGCACGCACACCCGGTCCAGGGTGCTGATCGACCCCGCCGTCATCAGCACCGGGAAGGTCCAGGGTGTGTCCTCGTAGTAGCCCGGCGGGAAGGTGAAGCCGTGCTCCGCCACGAAGTCCCGCCGGTACGCCTTGTTCCAGGCCACCATCAGCACCCTGAGCAGCCCCGGCCGGTCCTCCAGGCGGAACGGTGCCGCGCTCTGCTCGGCGAGCGGGCCGGTGAGCTGGTTGCGCACCACCCGGCCGTCCCAGTAGGTGCGCGCGTAGTCGTACACCAGGACGTCCGGCTCGCCGGTCTCCTTGATCCGGTCGGCGATCGAGCGCAGCGCGTCCGGGGTGAGCGTGTCGTCGCCGTCCAGGAAGACCAGGTAGTCACCGGTCGCCTCGGCCATCCCCGCGTTCCGGGCCCGGCCGAGCCCCTGGTTCTCCGCCAGGTGCACGGGCCGCACCCGCGCGTCCCGGTCCGCGTACTCGTCGATGATCGCCCCGCAGGCGTCCGGCGAGCAGTCGTCCACGGCGATCAGTTCCAGATCGGGGTACGACTGCGAGAGCACCGAGTCCAGGCACTCGGAGAGATACGCCTGGACCTTGTACGCGGGGACAATGACACTGAACCTGGGCAAGGGACATCCAAGGGTCGTCGGTCGGCGCGGGGGTTCTGACCGGAAACGGCCGATGGAGTGAATTGGTTACGGTTCGTACGGCATGTGGGGGACAGCGGGTGAACGGCGAGGGGCGGGCCCCTTGCGGCCCGCCCCTCGGAAGAGTGCTGAAGTGTCCTGCTACTTGACCGCGCCCGCCATCACCCCGGACACGAACTGCCGCTGGAACGCGAAGAACACGGCCAGCGGGATCACCATGGAGATGAACGCACCGGGTGCCAGCACGTCGATGTTGTTGCCGAACTGCCGTACCTGCGTCTGCAGGGCGACCGTGATCGGCTGGGTGCCGGACTTGGTGAACACCAGGGCGACCAGCATGTCGTTCCACACCCACAGGAACTGGAAGATGGCGAGGCTCGCGATCGCCGGCCCGGCGAGCGGCAGCACCACCCGGGCGAACAGCCGCAGTTCACCGGCGCCGTCGAGCCGGGCCGCCTCCAGCAGCTCGCGCGGGATCTCCGCGAAGAAGTTCCGCAGCAGGAACACCGCGAACGGCAGACCGAAGCCGGTGTGGAACAGGATCACACCGAGGATGCTCCCGAACAGGCCGATCTTCCCGAACAGTTCGGCGATCGGGATCAGCGCCACCTGCACGGGCACCACCAGCAGGCTCACCACGCCCAGGAACCACCAGTCCCGGCCCGGGAACTCCATCCACGCGAACGCGTACCCCGCGAGGGAGCCGACCGCGACGACCAGGACCGTCGCCGGGACCGTGATCAGCACGGTGTTCCACAGGGAGTGGGTGATGTCGCCGTTCTCCAGCAGCTTCCGGTAGCTGGCGAAGGTGAGCTGGGACGGCTCGGTGAACACCTTCCACCAGCCGCTCGCGCTCATGTCCTCCGGCGAGCGCAGGGAGGAGGCGAGCAGCCCGATCGTCGGCACCAGCCAGAACAGCCCCACGACGATCAGGAAGGCGCGGACCAGACCACCGTTGATCTTCTCCAGCAGCCAGGTCATCGCCGCACCTCCCGCCGCAGCCGGCGAATGTTGAACGCCATCACCGGGATGACCAGCACCAGCAGCAGCACCGCGATCGCGCTCGCGACGCCCGGCTGGTTCTCCGCGAAGCCCTTGCGGTACAGCTCCAGGGCGAGCACGTCGGCGTCGTCCTGGGAGGAGCCCGGCGCGATGATGTAGACGAGGTCGAACACCTTGAGCACGTTGATCATCAGGGTGACGGTGACGACCGCGAGGACCGGCGCCAGCAGGGGCACGGTGACCTTGCGGAACACCTGCCACTCGTTCGCACCGTCCACCCGGGCCGCCTCCAGCAGCTCCCGGGGCACGCCCGCGAGCCCGGCCGCGATCAGCACCATCGCGAAGCCCGCCCACATCCACACGTACGCCCCGATGATCGCCGGGGTGACCAGCGCGGGGCCGAGCCACTCGACGCCGTTGTACGGCTCCTTGAAGTTGCCCGCGGGCAGCCGCAGCCGCGCGCCGTCGGCCGAGGCGGGCAGCGTGAAGGTGCCGTCCGCGGCCGCCTTGGTGGTGGCGACCACCGTGCCGTCCTTCACCGCCTCGATCCGCATCCCCGCGTAGCCCAGCTCGGACGGGTCGGGCGCGCCGAGCCGTCCCACGCCCTTGCCGCGCGTGAAGTCCTGCCAGGTGGTCCCGGTGATCCTCCCGGGCTCGGGCCGGGCGGCCACGGCCCTCTTCGCGCTGTCCGGCATCTGGTCCGGGGCCACGCCGACGAGCGGCAGGGCGACCGGCTGCCCGGCGTGCACGGGGACCCTGGTGATGAAGCCGCCGCCCTGGGGCACGAGCGGCGACTCGCGGCCCGGGTGGGCCTTGGGGAACGCCGACGACTGCGCGAAGGTGTCGTGGACCCCCACCCACACCGCGTTCGCGACCCCCTTGTGCGGATCCTGGTCGTACACCAGCCGGAAGATGATCCCGGCCGCCAGCATCGAGATCGCCATCGGCATGAAGACGACCAGCTTGAACGCCGTTCCCCAGCGCACCCGTTCGGTCAGCACCGCGAACACGAGACCGAGCGCGGTGGAGACCGTCGGGGCGAACACCACCCAGATCACGTTGTTCTTCAGGGCGGTGCGGATGCCGTCGTCCGTGAAGAGGGTCTTGTAGTTGCCGACGCCGGCGAACCCGTCGCCGTTGGCGTCGTAGAAGCTGCGGATGACCGAGTACCCGATCGGGTAGACCACGAGCGCGCCGAGCAGCACCAGGGCGGGCAGCAGGAACAGCGCTGCCACCGTCCTCCGGGTGCCGGTCACGCTCCTACGACTGCGGGGTGCGGCCGGACCCGGTGGGGCCCCGGCCGCCGCTGCCGACGTCATCGCCGGATCAGCTCCCGCTTCCGTACGCGGCCGCCGCGTCCTTCTCCAGCTTCGCCTGGGTGCCCGCCACGTCCGCCGGGTTCTTCAGGAAGTCCTGCAGGTCCTTCCACTCACCCTTGCCCGGGGTGCCGCCGAAGGCCTGCGGGGCCTGGTCGGACATGTCGAAGCGGAAGTCGTCGCCGGACGCGATCAGCGCCTTGGCGATCTTCTGCTGCACCGCGTTCGGGTACGCCGAGACCGGCACGTTCCTGTTCGGCGAGAGATAGCCGCCGAGCTTCGCCTGGATCGTCGCCGCGTCCGGGGAGGCGAGGAAGGTGACCAGGGCCTGGGCCGCCTTGGAGTCCTTCAGGATCACCGCCGCGTCACCGCCGGAGACCACCGGCGCGCTCGAACCGACCGCCGGGAACGGGAACACCTTCGCGTCCGTGCCCACCTTCGCCTTGGTCTCACCGATGTTGACCTGCGCGAAGTCGCCCTCGTAGACCATCGCGGCCTTCGGCTGGTCGCCGCCGGTGAAGGTCTGGGTGACCGAGGCCGGGAACTCCGTCTGCAGCGCGCCGTCCTGGCCGCCCGCCAGATAGTCCTTCCTGCCCCAGATCTGCGCGAGGGTCGTCAGCGCCTGCTTGACCGACGGATCCGTCCACTTGATCTTGTGCTGGGCGAGCTGGTCGTACTTCTGCGGGCCCGCCTGGGACAGATAGACGTTCTCGAACCAGTCCGTCAGCGTCCAGCCGTCGGCGCCGCCGACCGAGAACGGGGTGACACCGGAGTCGTACACGTTCTGCGCCGTCTTCAGCAGCTCCGGCCAGGTCTTCGGCTCCGTGGCGCCCGCACCCTCGAAAACCTTGGCGTTGTACCAGATCAGCGACTTGTTGGCGGCCTTGTAGTAGACGCCGTACTGCTTGCCGCCCACCTTGCCGATGTCCTGCCAGCCCTGGGAGTAGTTCTTCCGCAGCTCCTTCAGGGCGTCCGGCGCGAGCGGCTTGGCCCAGCCCCGCTGCACGGCCTGCTTGATGGCGCCGGGCTGCGGCAGCATGGCCACGTCCGGCGGCTGACCGCCCGCGATCTTGGAACCGACGAAGTTGATGATCGGGTCCTGGGCGGGCACGAAGGTGACCTGCGCGCCGGTGCGCCGCTCGAACTCGGCCAGCACCTGCTTGAAGTTCTTCTGCTCCTGACCGGTCCAGACGGCGGCGATCTCCAGGTGCGCGCCGTTCAGCTTGGGCAGGCTGACGGTGGAGGCGCTCTTCGAGGGGCCGCCGCCCGTGCCACCGTCCTTGGTGTCCTTGCCGCTGCTGGAGCAGGCGCTGAGGGCGAGGGCTCCCGTGAGGAGCGCGGCGAGTGTGGTGACGGTCCTGTGTGTCCGGATGGTGCTGCTGCTTCTGCTGCGCATCACTTCCCCGTTCGTCGTTCTCCGTTGAACGTCGTTGGACGTCGATGAACGTCAAGAAGACTGTCCCGTGCGATCCGGTCTACGCCGGGCCGCTCAGGGGCGGCAAGAGCGTCTGCGGTGTCGAGCGGCGCATCGTGACCGGCTCGTGACCGGGGGTGTATGCGTCGTTCTTCCCTAACAGCTTCGGTGACAGCAGGGTCTGTCGGCTACAGCAGGGACGGCACCTGGGCCGCCGACACCTCCCGGGCCGCCCGGTCCACCGCGCTCGCCAGCAGGGCCAGGTCGGTGGGGCCGTTGCCCAGCTCCCGCACGGGCCGGCGGGCCGGGGGGTCGCCCATGCGCTGCCAGTCCAGCGGGACCACCGTGGGCCGCTGGGTCGCGGTGCGCGGGATCCGGCCCGTCACCCGGCCGGCCTGGAAACCGACGGCCCGCCCGTCGGCGTACGCCAGCCGGCCACGGCCCGGCGCCGGTTCGTCCGGCCCCGGCCGGGGAGCGTCCAGCACGACCCGCAGGGCCGCCCGGCGCGCGGGCTCGGTCTCCGCGGTACGACCACCGGTCCCGGCCGCCGCCACCAGGTGCACGCCGAGCCGCTCGCCCTCCCGGGCCACCGCCTCCAGCGCGCGCATCACCGAACCGGCGGCGGGCCGGCCCGGCGAGCCGAGCGGGGGCGAGACCAGCGCGTCCAGGTCGTCGACGACGACCACGAGCCGGGGCAGCGGCGGCGCGGCCTCGGCCCGCTGCCGTGCGGCCGCCCCCGGCCGCAGCCGCAGGGTGGAGCTGGGCGGCGCCTCTATGTCCCCGCTCGCGGTGCCGGGCGTGCGCTGGGCGACGATCCGGCCCGACACCTCACGCCCCGCGTGCCACTGCGCGAAGTCCGTCCGGCCCAGCAACTCCGCCCGCCGCTTCAGCTCGGCGGCCAGCGACTGGGCGAACTCCCGCATGCGCACGGGGTCGTTGGCGATCAGATGGGTGGTGACATGCGGTATGTCGGTGCACGCCCGCAGGCCCTCGCCGCGCCCCGTCCCCGTCCCGACGCCGTCCCGCCCGTCCATCAGGACGACACCCAGCCGGTCCGGCCGCTCGGCGGCGGCCAGCGAGGCCACCACGGCCCGCAGCAGCTCCGTACGGCCGCTGCCGGCGGGCCCCTCGATCAGCAGATGCGGTCCGTCGGCCACCAGGTCGGCGGTGAGCGGCCCGCGCGGCCCGGCACCGAGCACCGCCCGGGCCCGGCCGCCCAGCGCCTGGGTGTCATCGGCCGCGTCGGCCCAGCGCGCCATCAGCGACGCCGGGGTGGCCCGGGCCAGCCCCAGCTCGTCCAGCAGCCGCGCCGACTGCGGCAACGGCGCCGCCACGCGCGTGTCCTGCTCGCCGGCCGGGCCGTCCGGCCGCAGCGGCGCCAGCGCCCGGGCGAACCGCTCCGCCCAGGCGAGGGAGACGGCGTCCACGGCGGCGAGCGTCCCCGGTCCGACGGGCCCGCCCGGCGCCACCCGCAGCAGCCGCAGCGCCGTCGCCACATCCCCGCTGAGCAGGGCCACGGCACCGCAGTGCCGGAACGTCGGCAGCACCGCGCACGCGGCCTCGTACGTCCGCGTCACGGGGGAGGCGGGCGAGGCGGGCTCCGTCTCGGCGAGGCAGACCACATGGATGCCCACCCGCGGCCCGGCCACGGCCAGCCGCGCCAGGGCATCCCGCAGGGCGCCGCCGCCGGGATCGCCGTCCACGACGACGACGGTCCAGGGACCGGCGAACCCGCCGCCCCCGCCGACCTCGGCCTCCTCCTTGGCCCAGGAGGGGCGGTGGGTGGGGGCGGAGGGGGTGACCGGGGGGTGGGTGCCGGTGGGGGTTTGTTCGGGGGCGGTGGCGGGGCTGCCGGTGGAGGTGGGGGTCGGGGTGGTCCCGTGGGGTGGGGTGCTGGGGGTGCGCGGTGCGCCGGGGGTGCGAAGGGTGCCGGCCGTGTCGGTGGTGCCGGTGGCGTGCGCGGTGGTGCCGGGGTGGCGCGAAGTCCGGGCCTGGGTGGGAGTGCCTGGCGCGGGAGTGACGCGGGGGCCGGGAAGGCCCGCCTGGGCGGGGTCGCCGGGGGTGTCCCACCGGTCCGTCTCCGGAACCTGGGGCTGGGCCTCTGCCTGGGCCCCGGCGCCCTGGGCGTGGGGGATCGGGCCCTGAGCCGGGGCGCCGGACGCCTCGGTCGGGATGTCCTGGGCCGGTGTGCCGGAAAGGAAGGACTGGGCGCCGGCACCCGAGCCGGGGCCGTGCGCGGGGGTGCCGAACGCGTCGGACGTGCTCTGGTCCGGTGCGCCCGTGCGGGGGCCGTGCGCGGGGGTGCCGAACGGGTCGGACGTGCTCTGGTCCGGTGCGCCCGTGAAGGGAGTACCGGCGGCACCCGAGCGGGCGCCGGGCGTGGCTGTGCCGGCCGGCTCGCCGGGGGCCGGGGCGCCCGGTGCCGTGCCAGGTGCCGGGACCCGGGCGGGGTGGGCCGCTGTTCTGCCGGTCGCCGCGTGGTCGTCGAGCCGGCGCAGGAGTTCCTCCGTGCGGGCCGCCGCCTGCTCGCGGTCGTAGGCCAGCAGCAGCCGGCAGTCCTGGCCGTGGCCCGGCCTGATATGCGGGAGCCAGCCCAGCCACGACCACTCGGCCGTGCGCTCCTCCACGGGGCGGGACCGGTCGGCGCTGATCAGCACGATCTCCAGCAGGCCGGGCGAGTGCAGCGCGGCCAGCTGGGCCAGCGCCGCACGGGCCAGCCCGGACAGCCGGGGGCGTGGCCCGGCCAGGCCCAGCGCGCCCGCCTCGCGCAGCGCCGCCGTCACGGGCACCGCGGGCAGCACACCGGAGCCGTCCGGCGCGCTGCGGTCCGCCGTGCCGAGCCGCACGGTCAGCGTCTCCGGATGACCGGGCCCGCGCTCCCACAGCCGGGGCCCAGGACCGAGAGCGGTCAGCAGCAGTGCGGCGGGATCCGGCCAGGTCTCCGGCTGCTGCGGTGCGGTGACCGCCGGAGCGGCGCCGGCTCGGGCGCCGGTGCCGTCGTACGCCTCGGGAACGGCGGCCTGTTCGCCCCGCCCACCGGCCAGCCGGCGCGCCCAGGCACCGAGCCCACGCCGCCGCGCGCCCTGCGGGGCGTCGATGCCCCTGCCGTCGACGCCCCTACCGCCGATGCCCCTGCCGTCGATGCCCCGGACGGGAGTGCCCTGGCGGCCACTGCCCAGCGGCTCCCCGTCCGTCCCGCCGACCCCGACGCGCCCCGCGTGCGTGTCCCCGCCGGAGGCGGCACCGGCTGAGCTCTCGATCCGGGGCGCCCCGCCCTGCCCCGGCACCACGGCCGACTCCCCGCGCCGGTGCTCCTGCCCCCCGCTGCCGGAGGTCCCCCAGCCACCGGAGCCATAACTGTGCTGCCCCACCCCGGAGGCACCGGCCGCAGAAGACGCCGCACCGTCAAGGAGCCCACCGCCACCCGACACACCCTTGACGGAACCCACACCCGCCGACGCTGATCCCGCCCCGCGAGCCCCACCGGCACCCGCAGACGGCGATCCCGCCCCACGACCCTCACCGGCACCCGCAGACGGCGATCCCGCCCCCCGAGCCCCACCCGCACCCGCCGACGGCGAGTCCGCCCCACCAGCCTCACCGGCACCCGCCGACGGCGAGACCGCCCCACCAGGGCCACCCGCACCCGACGACGATGCCCGCACGGGTGGTGCGGGTGGGAAACCGGACCCGGAGAACCCCGACGCACCCGCACCCGGCAACGCGCCCCGGACGACCCGAAGGCACCCCTCACCGTCGGCGACGGTCGGCGCCCCCGGCCCCCCGGACGGAGCAACCCGAAGCGCCGACTCCCCGATCCGCAGCAAGCCCCCGGCAGGGACCCGCACCGGGTGCTCGCCCACCCGCACCCCGTCCAGCGCCGTACCGTTCGTGGAGCCGAGGTCGGCGACGGACACCTGCCCGTCCGCGGCGACCGTGACCGCGCAGTGCAGCCGGGACACGTCGGGGTCGTCCAGCGGCACGTCCGCCTCGGCCGAGCGGCCCACGGTGATCCGGCCGCCGTGCAGCAGATGGACCCCGCCCGCGTCCGGACCCGCGACGACATGCAGCTGGGTCGGGGCGTCGTCGAGCTCGGGATGCGGCTCGGGGGCCGCGGGCGCGCCCAGGGACAGCACGGCGCCGTCGACCAGCGGGGGCTCGCCGAGGGTGCAGCGGCGTGCGTCCAGCCGCTCGGTGCCGGCGTAGAGCACGACGGAGGAGTTCGCGGCGTCGCGGCCCTCCCCGGTGACCGCCCCGGCCAGTGCCGACGCGACCGCGGCCAGATCCGTGCCCGTGGGCGCCGTGACCAGCACGTCGCGGCTCGCGGCACGGCCCCGCTGCGGGGCCGGGCCCAGCGGGTCTACGACGGTCAGCCGGATCTGCATCGGCGTCAGCGGTCCCTTCTGCGCGGGTCTGCGCGGGACGGACTTCCCCCCACCCCACACGAGCACGTCGGCCAGTACTGGAAGGCATCCTCGCACCTGCCACCGACAACGCGCCCGGAACCCGGAGAGAAGTGATCTTGATTGGTCGGCTCTGCCCCCAAAAGTGCCTGACCAGTGGCGCACCGGCGATCACTTGAGATCGGTCACGTCCGGCTCCGGCAACCAGCAGACCGGGACGCGCGTCTTTCCGTCGACACGTGGTGCCCACAGGGGCGGCACTACAGTGGGTCGGAACAACCGGAACGACAACCGGAATGCAGCGAAGCAAGCACCAGCAAGCAGCAGGGAGCGCGTGACGTGCGGCCAGTCGGCAGCAAGTACCTGCTTGAGGAGCCGCTCGGACGCGGCGCCACAGGCACCGTCTGGCGTGCCCGCCAGCGCGAGACCGCGGGCGCCGAGGCGGCCGTACCCGGGCAGCCCGGCGAGACGGTCGCGATCAAGGTCCTCAAGGAGGAGCTGGCGAGCGACCCGGACATCGTGATGCGCTTCCTGCGCGAACGGTCCGTGCTGCTCCGCCTCACCCACCCGAACATCGTCCGGGTCCGCGACCTGGTCGTCGAGGGCGATCTGCTGGCGCTGGTCATGGACCTCGTCGACGGCCCCGACCTGCACCGCTACCTGCGCGAGAGCGGGCCCCTGACCCCGGTCGCCGCCGCGCTGATGACCGCGCAGATCGCCGACGCGCTCGCCGCGAGCCACGCCGACGGCGTGGTCCACCGCGACCTGAAGCCCGCCAACGTGCTGCTCGCCCAGCAGGACGGCCAGATGCACCCGATGCTGACCGACTTCGGCATCGCCCGCCTCGCCGACTCCCCGGGCCTGACCCGCACCCAGGAGTTCGTCGGCACGCCCGCGTACGTGGCGCCGGAGTCCGCCGAGGGCCGCCCGCAGACCTCCGCCGTGGACATCTACGGCGCCGGCATCCTGCTGTACGAGCTGGTCACCGGCCGCCCGCCGTTCGCCGGCAGCACCGCTCTGGAGGTGCTGCACCAGCACCTGAGCGCCGAGCCGCGCCGCCCCTCCACCGTCCCGGACCCGCTGTGGACGGTCATAGAGCGCTGCCTGCGCAAGAACCCGGACGACCGGCCGAGCGCCGAGAACCTCGCGCGCGGCCTCAGGGTCGTCGCCGAGGGCATCGGGGTGCACGCGAACCCCGCGCAGATCGCCGCCGCCGAGGGGGTGGGCGCGCTGCTGGCCCCCGACCCGGCCCCGACCGCCGTCCCGGGCGTGCCCGGCGCCGCCGACCCCACCCAGGTGCTGCCGAACACCGGTCCCCAGGGCGCGTACGACCCGAACGCGGCGACCAGCGTGCTGCCGCACACCGGCGGCCCCCTCGGCGCCGCCGACCCGACCGCCGTACTGCCGCACACGGGCGCGGCCGACCCGACGGCGGTGCTGCCGAACACCGGCCCGCAGGGGCAGCAGCCCGAGCAGCCGCACCCCTGGCAGACCCAGCTGCGCGCGGCCCGCGACCGCAACGAGCAGACGCAGATCCAGTACCTGTCCCCGGAGGACGACCCGCTGCGCCACCGGCCCCAGCGGCAGGTGGCCCGTCCGCAGCAGCAGCCGCGGCAGGCCCCGCAGGGCCGTCCGCAGCAGCCGCAGCCGCGCGGCCGGCAGCAGGGGTACCAGCAGGGGTACGGCTATGCGCCGCAGCAGCAGCCCCAGCAGTACGCCCCGCCACAGGCGCCGCAGCGGTACGCGCCGCCCGCGCCGGAGCCGCAGCGGCCCGCCCGCGAGCCCCGGGCGCCCCGCCAGCGCAGCGCCAACCCGATGAAGATCCCGGGACTCGGCTGTCTGAAGGGCTGCCTGTTCACGATCGTCATCCTGGTCGTGGCGAGCTGGCTGATCTATGAGCTCACCCCGCTGCACACCTGGATCGGCCAGGGCCGGAGCTACTGGCACGAGGTGAGCCACTGGGCCGGTCGGGTGAGCAAGTGGGTCAAGGACCTGGGCGGCTCCTCGGGCGGCGGCAACTGACCCCGTGTACTCGCGGTAACTGACCGCGAGTTTGCGGATTTGTCGACATCTGGCGGGTGATTTCCGTCTCCGCGGTGAAGGTTGGCTCTCCGGACGCGTAGTTTTAACGACACCACGCGACAACGCGCGTCTGTAGGAGCAGTCTTGGCACGGAAGATCGGCAGCCGGTACACCGCGAACCAGATCCTGGGGCGGGGCAGCGCCGGCACGGTGTGGCTGGGCGAGGGGCCGGAGGGTCCCGTCGCCGTCAAGCTGCTGCGCGAGGACCTCGCCTCCGACCAGGAGCTCGTCGGACGCTTCGTCCAGGAGCGCACCGCGCTGCTCGGCCTGGAGCACCCGCACATCGTCACCGTGCGCGACCTGGTGGTCGACGGCAACGACCTGGCCCTGGTCATGGACCTCGTGCGCGGCACCGACCTGCGCACCCGGCTGGAGCGCGAGCGGCGGCTGGCCCCCGAGGCGGCCGTGGCGATCGTCGCCGACGTCGCCGACGCGCTGGCGGCGGCCCATGCGGCCGGGGTCGTCCACCGGGACGTCAAGCCGGAGAACGTGCTCCTGGACATGCAGGGCCCGCTCGGGCCGGGCGGCGCGCACCCGGCGCTGCTGACGGACTTCGGCGTCGCCAAGCTGATCGACTCGCCGAAGCGGACGCGGGCCACGAAGATCATCGGTACGCCGGACTATCTGGCCCCGGAGATCGTCGAGGGCCTGCCGCCGCGCGCGTCCGTGGACATCTACGCCCTGGCGACGGTCCTGTACGAGCTGCTGGCCGGCTTCACGCCCTTCGGCGGGGGCCATCCGGGCGCGGTCCTGCGCCGGCACGTCACCGAGACGGTCGTGCCCCTCCCCGGTATCCCGGAGGAGCTGTGGCAGCTGATCGTGCAGTGCCTGGCCAAGGCGCCCGCGTCCCGGCTGCGCGCCTCCGAGCTGGCGGCGCGGCTGCGGGAACAGCTGCCGACGCTGGCCGGGATACCGCCGCTGGACGTGGACGAGCCGGACCTCTCCGAGGAGGGCGCCGCCGAGGCGCTGCCGCCGGCTCCGCCGGGGGACGAGCCGGTACGGCGGCGGGGTGCGGTGTCCCTGGTCCCCGGGGCCAAACCCGACTCCAACCGCGACACGCACACCTCGATGAGGGTGCCGGGGCCGGACGAGCTGGCGGGCGGGGCCCACGGCACGGCGCGCGTTCCCCGGGCCACCGGTGCGCCCCGGCCGGGGTCGGCCCGGCACCGGGCCGCGGTGCGGCGGCGCCGGGTGACGCTGGGGGTGGCCGGGGTCGTCGTGGCGGCCGTGGTGGGCGTCGGGGCGTGGTGGGCGTCCGCCGACGGGGACTCCGACGCACCGTCCGGCACCCACAGCACGTCGGCCCCGTGACCCACCCAGGGGGCTCCGCCCCCTGGACCCCCGTTTCCCACCCACCCGCCCACCCGACTCGGTCGGCCAAGACGGCACCCTCCCAGCCCACCGAGCCCCAGGAGCCCGCGGTACTTCTCAGCCGACCGAGACGGGTGGGCGGGTGGGCAAAAGGGGGTCTGGGGGCGGAGCCCCCAGGACGGCCATCGCAGCACCGGCACCGGTCGGCCCAGGTCGCTTGCCACAGCCGTTACGCTGGATGCGTGGCAGTCGTCGATGTATCCGAAGAGCTGAAGTCCCTCTCCTCGACCATGGAGTCGATCGAGGCCGTCCTGGACCTCGACAAGCTGAGGGCAGACATCGCCGTGCTCGAGGAGCAGGCGGCCGCGCCGTCCCTGTGGGACAACCCGGACGAGGCGCAGAAGATCACCAGCAGGCTCTCCCACCTCCAGGCCGAGGTCAGGAAGGCGGAGGCGCTGCGCGGCCGGATCGACGATCTCGCGGTCCTCTTCGAGATGGCCGAGGAGGAGGACGACCCGGACACCCGTGCCGAGGCCGAGTCCGAGCTGGCCGCGGTGCGCAAGGCGCTGGACGAGATGGAGGTCCGGACGCTGCTCAGCGGTGAGTACGACTCCCGTGAGGCGCTCGTCAACATCCGCGCCGAGGCCGGTGGCGTCGACGCCGCCGACTTCGCCGAGAAGCTCCAGCGCATGTACCTGCGCTGGGCCGAGCAGCGCGGCTACAAGACGGAGCTGATCGAGACGTCGTACGCCGAAGAGGCCGGCATCAAGTCGACCACCTTCGCCGTCCAGGCGCCGTACGCCTACGGCACCCTCTCCGTCGAGCAGGGCACGCACCGCCTCGTGCGCATCTCGCCCTTCGACAACCAGGGCCGCCGCCAGACCTCCTTCGCGGGCGTGGAAGTGCTGCCCGTGGTCGAGCAGTCCGACCACGTCGAGATCGACGAGAGCGAGCTGCGGATCGACGTCTACCGGTCCTCGGGCCCGGGCGGCCAGGGCGTCAACACCACCGACTCCGCGGTCCGCATCACCCACCTGCCGACCGGCATCGTCGTCTCCTGTCAGAACGAGCGGTCGCAGATCCAGAACAAGGCCACCGCCATGAACGTCCTCCAGGCCAAGCTGCTGGAGCGGCGCCGGCAGGAGGAGCAGGCCAAGATGGACGCCCTCAAGGGCGACGGCGGCAACTCCTGGGGCAACCAGATGCGTTCGTACGTGCTGCACCCGTACCAGATGGTCAAGGACCTGCGGACGGAGCACGAGGTGGGCAACCCGGAGGCCGTGTTCAACGGCGAGATCGACGGGTTCCTGGAGGCCGGCATTCGCTGGCGCAAGCAGCAGGAGAAGTAACTTTGTCGACATGACAGCCGATAGGACAACTGCCGCCCGCGAGGCGGCAGTTGTCTTTTGTCTGGGTTTTACATCACACTCACAGGCTTCAACTCGCCGCAAACACCTCCCGAAGGGACATCGCGCCCGCAACGGCCTTGACGTTGCTTTGAAAAATCGGAAGGGTTAAGCGCGGCATGCGTACCTTGGGGCGCATGTGAACCGGGGGAATGGGTTGACGCTGTCTTCGTCACCGGCTGCCTCCCGTCGATCACGGCAAGGCCCCAGGCGCCGCCTCATTGACGATCAGCTACTGGGGGTAGCAACCACATGACGAAGAAGACGCGGATCCGGGTCGCGCGGATAGCCGCCGGCGCCGTGATCGCGGCCGGTGCGTCACTGACCGCGGCCGGCGCGGCCTCCGCCGCGGGCATCGATGTCCAGGCGGGCCCGATCAATCTGGGCGTGCACGCCGACGGCGGTGACAACGGCGGCACCGACGGCGGTGACGGCGGCTGCGACCTCGGCGTCTGCACCACGACCGGCGGCACGGACGGCACCGGCGGCACCACGACCGGTGGCACCGACACCACCGGCGGTACCGACACGACGGGTGGCACCGACACCACCGGCGGCACCGACACGACGGGTGGCACCGACACGACGGGTGGCACCGACACCACCGGCGGTGACGTCACCATCGGCGGCGTCATCGGCGGCGGCGACACCACGAGCGGCGGCACCAACACGACCGGTGGCACCAACACCACCGGTGGCACCAACACCACCGGTGGCGCCAACACGACCGGTGGCACCAACACCACTGGCGGTGACAACGGCACCGGCGGCACCACCACCGGCGGCGGCAACGGCACGGGTGGCGGCAACGGCACCGGCGGCGGCAACACCGGCGGCACCGGCACCACCGGTGGCGGCAACACCGGCGGTACCGGCACCACGGGCGGCGGCAACACCGGCGGCTCCACCACCGGTGGCAACAACGACAAGCCCAACGGCGGCAACGGCCCCGCCACCCAGGACCAGGGTTCCTCGCAGCTCACCGACACGGGCTCCGACACCCAGACCCAGAACAAGGGCAACGGCAAGCAGCTCGCCGAGACCGGTGCCGGCCAGACCGCGTTCCTGCTCATCGGCGCCGCGACGATGATCGCCGGCGGCATCGGCTTCCGTGTCCTGCCGCGACTGGCGGGCGGCCGGGGCGGCGCGGCCGCGTAACCGTACGGTCACGCGGCGCACCGACGCGCAGACGCGAGGGCCCGGGGCTCAACGCCCCGGGCCCTCGCGGATTTCTGAAGCTTTTCTTACGCCTGCCGGCCTCAGGCCGTCTGGTGCGCCAGCAGCGCCACCGCGGCGATCAGCACCGCCAGCAGTGCGATCAGCGCCATCGGGTTCACCCCGCCCAGGAAGCCCTCTTGCTGCAGTCGCTCGCGGTTGGCACGGCACACCGGGCACCGGCCCTCGCTCACGGGCGCCGCGCAGTTCGCGCACACCAACCGGTCGTACGTCATGCGCTCGCCCTCCTCGAACCGGCCTTCACTCGTACAACGCGCACGGGAACGAGAACGTTCCCCCTTCCACTGTGCCAGGTTCACGGAGCGCGTGCGCGGGGCCCGGGAGAGCCGGGCGGGAAGAGCTGCCGGTACAAAAACGTACAAGCCTTACCCAACCTCGACCTGCGACTGCACTTGCACACCCGGTTCGCGTATGGTCACGCTCATCTACCCCCGGCGACCCGTGGTGCATCCGTGATCCGATTCGACAACGTCTCCAAGGTCTACCCCAAGCAGACCCGCCCCGCACTCAGGGATGTCTCCCTCGAGGTGGAGAAGGGCGAGTTCGTGTTCCTCGTGGGGTCCTCCGGCTCCGGAAAGTCCACCTTCCTGCGGCTCATCCTCCGCGAGGAGCGGTGCAGCCACGGCCAGGTGCACGTGCTGGGCAAGGACCTCGCGCGCCTCTCCAACTGGAAGGTGCCGCAGATGCGCCGCCAGCTGGGGACGGTGTTCCAGGACTTCCGGCTCCTGCCGAACAAGACCGTCGCGGAGAACGTGGCCTTCGCCCAGGAGGTCATCGGCAAGTCCCGCGGCGAGATCCGCAAGTCCGTGCCGCAGGTGCTCGACCTCGTCGGGCTCGGCGGCAAGGAGGACCGGATGCCCGGCGAGCTGTC
Organism: Streptomyces incarnatus; assembly: GCF_001027185.1. Lineage (NCBI taxonomy): Bacteria > Bacillati > Actinomycetota > Actinomycetes > Kitasatosporales > Streptomycetaceae > Streptomyces > Streptomyces incarnatus. The sequence goes on from NZ_CP011497.1 coordinate 5,212,029, forward strand.
CGGTGGTGAGCAGCAGCGCGTGGCCATCGCGCGGGCCTTCGTCAACCGGCCCAAGCTGCTGATCGCCGACGAACCCACCGGCAACCTCGACCCGCAGACCTCCGTCGGCATCATGAAGCTGCTCGACCGGATCAACCGGACGGGCACCACGGTCATCATGGCGACACACGATCAGAACATCGTGGACCAGATGCGCAAGCGCGTCATCGAGCTGGAGAAGGGCCGCCTCGTCCGCGACCAGGCCCGCGGCGTCTACGGCTACCAGCACTAAGCAAGTTCACGACGGAAAGGCTCGACCAGACGCCATGCGCGCCCAGTTCGTCCTGTCGGAGATCGGTGTCGGTCTCCGCCGCAATCTGACGATGACCTTCGCCGTCATCGTCTCCGTCGCCCTGTCCCTGGCGCTCTTCGGCGGCTCGCTGCTGATGAGCGACCAGGTGAGCACCATGAAGGGCTACTGGTACGACAAGGTCAACGTCTCGATCTTCCTGTGCAACAAGCACGACGCCGACTCGGACGTGAACTGCGCCAAGGGCGCGGTCACCGAGGACCAGAAGAACCAGATCCTCGCCGACCTGAAGAAGATGCCGGTCGTCGAGAAGGTGTCGTACGAGTCGCAGGACGAGGCGTACAAGCACTACAAGGAGCAGTTCGGCAACTCCCCGCTGGCCAGCTCGCTGACGCCGGACCAGATGCAGGAGTCGTACCGGATCAAGCTCAAGGACCCGCAGAAGTACCAGGTGATCGCGTCCGCCTTCAACGGGCGCGCCGGTGTGCAGTCCGTGCAGGACCAGAAGGGCATCCTGGACAACCTCTTCACGCTGCTGAACCTGATGAACCGCGGCGCGCTCGGCGTGATGGCGATGATGCTGATCGTCGCGCTGCTGCTGATCATCAACACCGTGCGCGTCTCGGCGTTCAGCCGCCGGCGCGAAACCGGGATCATGCGCCTGGTCGGCGCCTCGGGCTTCTACATCCAGGCGCCGTTCATCGCCGAGGCCGCGGTCGCCGGGCTCATCGGCGGCGGCCTCGCCTGTGTGGCCCTGGTGGTCGGCCGGTACTTCACCATCGACCACGGCATGGACCTCGCCCACCACCTCACCCTCATCAACTTCGTCGGCTGGGACGCGGTGTTGACCAAGCTGCCGCTGATCCTCGCAACCAGCGTTCTGATGCCGTCACTTGCGGCGTTCTTCGCGCTGCGCAAGTACCTGAAGGTGTGACGCATGCCAAGAGGGCCGTACGGGCATCCGCCCGTACGGCCCTTCGCGTTGTCCTAGACTCACCGCCATGTCAGGCCGCGACCTGTTCTGTCCGCCCCGCCGCTTCCGCCGCGGGGCCGCCCTGACATTGGTCTTCGCCGGCGTCCTGGTCACCGGCGCCGCCACCGGCTCCTTCCCGGAACCCGAGGCCGCCGCACCGGTGGCCTCCGCGCGCAAGGCCGCTCCCGCCCCGAAGGGCGCGGCCACCGGGCACGAGGACGTCCAGAGGGCCGCCGCCGAGGCGATGGCCGACGGCAAGTCCCCGATGGAGGCCGCCGAGCGGGCCGTCAGCCGCAGCGGGGACCGCTGGGGCGCGGTGTACAGCGAGGGCGAGTACCAGGAGTTCCAGGAGGCCCTCGACGGCCGCTACACCGGCGTCGGCCTGTGGGCGCGGCGCGAGCGGGACGGCCGGATCGAGGTGACCAAGGTCCAGCCGGGCTCGCCGGCCGCCGCCGCCGGGATCCGCACGGGCGACCGGCTGCGCAGCGTCGACGGCGAGCGGGTCGACGGGCGTCCGGTCACCGACGTGGTCTCCTTACTGCGCGGCGACGCCGACGACGCGAGTGCCGGTACGGCTGTGACGCTCGGCCTGCAGCGCGGCACGCGCGCGTGGACCGAGACCCTGCACCGGGCCAGCCTGTCCACCGACTCCGTGACCGTGCACCGGCTGCCCGGCGGGGTCACCGTCATCCGGATCGCCGCGTTCACCAAGGGCTCCGGCGCCGCCGTACGCGCCGCGCTGCGGCAGGCCCCGGCCGACGCCGGGGTCGTACTCGACCTGCGCGGCAACTCGGGCGGCCTGGTCACCGAGGCGGTGGACACCGCCTCCGCCTTCCTCGACGGCGGCCTGGTCGCCACGTACGACGTCGACGGCGCCCAGCGCGCCCTGCACGCCGACCCCGGCGGCGACACCACCCGGCCCCTGGTCACCCTGGTCGACGGCGGCACGATGAGCGCGGCCGAGATGCTCACGGGGGCCCTGCAGGACCGGGGCCGCGCGGTGGTGATCGGCTCGCGCACCTTCGGCAAGGGCTCCATCCAGATGCCGACGACCCTGCCCGACGGCTCGGTGGCCGAGCTGACCGTCGGCCACTACCGCACCCCCTCCGGCCACGCGGTCGACGGCCGGGGCATCACCCCCGACCTGGACGCGGGCCCGGAGGCCCTGACGCGGGCCGAGACGGTGCTCGCGGGGCTGGGCGACGCGTCGTAGCCACGCCTGGTGGCCCCTCGTAATCGGCTGTACTCACACCCCCTGTGTGGTGCGAAAATGGTCGGCACTATGAGCAAGGGAATGTACGTACCGAAGGAGTCCCAGCCCAAGCAGGGCGGCGGGGCCGCCAAGGCCAGGGACGGCGAGAAGGGCGGCAAGCGCAAGATCGTCGCCCAGAACAAGAAGGCCCGGCACGACTACGCGATCATCGACACCTACGAGGCCGGGCTCGTGCTCATGGGCACCGAGGTCAAGTCGCTGCGCGAGGGGCGGACCTCGCTGACCGACGGCTTCGTCCAGATCGACCGGGGTGAGGCCTGGCTGCACAACGCCCACATCCCCGAGTATCACCAGGGCAGCTGGACCAACCACTCCGCGCGCCGCAAGCGCAAGCTGCTCCTGCACCGCGAGGAGATCGACAAGCTGGAGTCGAAGTCCCAGGAGACGGGTCACACGATCGTGCCCCTCGCGATCTACTTCAAGGACGGCCGGGCGAAGGCCGAGATCGCTCTCGCACGGGGCAAGAAGGAGTACGACAAGCGGCAGACGCTGCGCGAGAAGCAGGACCGGCGGGAGTCGGACCGGGCGATCGCGGCGGCGAAGCGCAGGCAGCGCGGCGTCTAGCCGGCCGACCGCAGGGAATACGCTGGCATCGTCGTGCGTTGGTCACGTACGATGGCACCGCACTCCACAGCGAGTGCGCGCGGCCCCTCCACGGAGGGTTTGAAAAATCAACATGGGGATGATCGGTTTCGACAGCGGCTGTCGAAGCAGGGGAAGCGTGTCGAGGAAGCGGCAATGATCTCGTAAACCATATGTCGCAAAAAATAATCGCCAACACCAAGCGCGATTCCTTCGCCCTCGCTGCCTAAGTAGCGACTTGCGAAGTGTCAGCCCGGGGCTGTTCCCGACCCGGATCCTGGCATCAGCTAGGGAACTAAACCTTGATCCCGGTCACGGGGTGAAGAGGGAAATCAAACAGTGACTGAGCCCGTCGGCGACTTGTTCGCGTGATCGCCGGGGCTGAGAAAAGCGAAGCGGACTGCACACGGAGAAGCCCTGATTCCGCACCGTTGGACGCGGGTTCGATTCCCGCCATCTCCACGAGGCCCCTCCGGGGGTTCAGCCCCATGTAACGGCCCCGTCGCTCTCAGCGGCGGGGCCGTTGTCATGCGGGGATGCGTCGTGGGGGTGCTTCGCTGTTGCCGGGTGCGGGCGGGTGGTGGGTTGCTCGCGCCCACGCGGCGGAGCCGCATATCGATACAGCCCCGCGCCCCTTAGGGAGCTGCAGTGCCGTCGGCTTCAAGGCTCCGGCACCCCGCCGGCGCGGGTGAGCGTAGCCACCCCCAGCGCGAGCGTGGCGCCGGCCGCTGGTACGGCGTACGCGGAGACCGGCGAGAGGTGCTCCGCCGCCCAGCCCCCCGTCGCCGAGCCGCACGCTATCCCCGTCAGCAGCCCCGTCACCATCAGGCTCATCCCCTCGTTGAGCCGGTCCTGCGGTGTGCGGCGCTGTACCAGCGTCATCGCCGTGACCATCGTCGGAGCCGTCGCCATCCCCGCCACCAGCAGCGCACCCGCCAGGGCCCACAGGGAACCGGTGAGACCCGCGGCCAGCCAGGGCAGGGTCATCAGCGCGGCCATCGCCGTCAGGCAGTGGCCGAGCCGCACCCCCGTCGGCCGTACCGCCCCGTACCCCAGGCCTGCCGCGCAGGAGCCCGCCGCCTGCAGGGCGAGGACAGCGCCGGCCGCCGTACGGTGACCCTGCGCGTCGGCGTAGGCGATCGTGACGACCTCCATGGAGCCGAACACCGCCCCGATGGCGGTGAAACAGGCCAGCAGCGGCGGGATGCCCGGGCTGCGCAGCGGCGAGGGCGCCTGGGAACGCGCCCGCGGCGGCGGCTCGGTGCTCCGCTGGGCGGTGAACAGGAGCATGCCGGCGAGCAGCAGCACCGCGCCCGTGAGCGTGCCCGCCTCCGGGAAGAACGTGCCGGTGAGGAAGGAGGCCAGCACCGGGCCGAGCATGAAGCACAGCTCGTCGGCGGCCTGTTCGAAGGAGTTCGCGGTGTGCAGCGCGCCCGGCTCGTCGCGCAGCAGATGCGCCCAGCGGGCGCGGGACAGGCCGCCGATGTTGGGAGTGGCCGCGGTGAGGGCGTAGGCGGCGAACAGGGTCCAGCCGGGGGCGTCGTAGCGGACGCACAGCAGCAGCGCGAGGCTGCCGAGCACGGACACGAGCGTGGCCGGTACGGCGACGCGGGCCTGCCCGTGCCGGTCCACCAGGCGGGCCGTCCAGGGCCCGGCCAGCGCGGTCGCCGCGAGTCCGGTCGCGGTGACGGCACCGGCCAGGGCGTAGGAGCCCCGCGAGCCGGCGATCATCACGACGGCGCTCACGCTGAACATGCCCATGGGCAGCCGGGCGAGGAGGTTGCCGGTGGTGAAGGCGCGGGCTCCGGGGAGCGAGAAGAGGCGGCGGTAGGCGCCGGTGGTTGTGGACATGACGGAGGGCATGGGTTCACCCTCGCCCCGAGTGGATCACGGGGTCCAACACCTTCTCGGTGCGGATTCACGCACCTGCGTTGTAAGTTCACGGGCATGCCCGTCCCCGCCGACATAGATCCCCGTCTCCTGCGCGCGTTTCTCGCCGTGGCCGAGGACCTGCACTTCACCCGGGCCGCGGCCCGCCTGTACGTCGCCCAGCAGGCGCTCAGCCGGGACGTACGGCGGCTGGAGCGGGAGCTGGGCGCCGAGCTGTTCGTGCGCACGACCCGGCAGGTGACCCTGACCGCGGACGGCGCGCGGCTGCTGCCGCACGCCCGGCGGGTCCTCGCCGCCCAGGACGACCTGCTCGCCGCCTTCGCCCCCGGCCGGTCCCGCCCGCTGCTGGTGGACCTCAACTCCGCGGGCCTGGCCACCGGCCGCCGGGTGCTGCACCGGGCCCGCGAACTCGCCCCGGACTGCGAGCTGATGGCCCGCTACGAGAGCGGCCTGACCGGGGCGGCCGCCGAGCTGCTGGCCGGCCGGCTGGACGCCTCCTTCGGCCGTTTCGCCGGCCTGGACCCGGCGCTGCGGTCCGGTCTGGAGCAGCAGCCGGTGCGGTACGAGCCGATGGCCGTCGTCCTGCCCGAGGACCATCCGCTGGCCGCCCGCGCCGAGGTGCCGGTGGCCGCGCTGGCCGGCGAGACCGTCTACGCCGGTGCCGGGAACCCGCGCACCCTGGAGTGGACCGACCTGGCGACCCGGCTCTTCGAGGGGCGGGGCATCCGGCTCGCCGCGCCCCTGCCGCTGGCGGTCGGGGACGAGGAGTTCGAGCGGATCATGGCCAAGAACCGGCATCCGGTGCTGGCCGTCGTGGACTTCCCGGCGCTGCCCCGCACGGTGCGCCGGCCGCTCGTCGATCCGGTCCCGCTGTCGCCGGTCTCCCTGGTGTGGCGCAAGGGGCTGGTCCATCCCGGGCTGGACGCGCTGCGCCGGGCGGCGGCGGAGCTCGCGGGGGAGCGGGGGTGGCTGCGGCGGCCGGCCGGGGGATGGATTCCCGCCATCGACGCCGGTGTCATGCGCCCGGGAGCGGGCCTCACCGACCGGTCCCCGGCCGAGTGAGAGCAACGTTCCCTTCCGGTCACCCACAGCCACAGACAGGAAACGCGCCCTCCCTACCTTCGGGCTGAGTCAGTCGATGGCAGGTCGACGGCAGACCTAGCAGCCGTAGCCCCCGTGGAGGCGTGATGACAGCCCCAGCCCCAACAGCCCCAACCCGTCGCAGTGGCCGCTGGATCGAGCGCTGGGACCCGGAGGACGAGGGATTCTGGAAGGCGACCGGGGAACGGATCGCCAACCGCAACCTGTGGTTCTCCGTCCTCTCGGAGCACATCGGCTTCTCCATCTGGACCCTGTGGTCCGTCCTCGTCCTGTTCATGGGCCCGAAGTACGGCCTCACGCCCGCCGACAAGTTCCTGCTGACCTCGATGGTCACCCTCGTCGGCGCGGTCGTGCGCGTCCCCTACACCTTCGCCGTGGCCGTCTTCGGCGGCCGCAACTGGACGATCATCTCCGCGAGCCTGCTGCTCATCCCGACGATCGCGGCCTTCGCGGTCATGAAGCCGGGCACGTCCTTCAGCACGTTCCTGGTCGTCGGCCTGCTGGCCGGCATCGGCGGCGGCAACTTCGCCTCCTCCATGACCAACATCAACGCCTTCTTCCCGCTGCGGAAGAAGGGCTGGGCGCTGGGCCTGAACGCGGGCGGCGGCAACATCGGCGTGGCGGCGATCCAGCTGGTGGCCCTCGCGGTCATCGGCGCCGGCGGCGGCCCGCGCGTCCTGCTGGGCATCTACATCCCGCTGATCGTCGTGGCCGCCGTGCTCGCCGCCGTCTGCATGGACAACCTGGCGACGGTGAAGAACGACACCGGCGCGGCCAAGGACGCCGCGAAGGACGCCCACACCTGGATCATGTCGTTCCTGTACATCGGCACCTTCGGCTCCTTCATCGGCTACAGCTTCGCCTTCGGCCAGGTGCTGACGAACCAGTTCGGCCGGACCCCGCTGCAGGCGACGTACCTCACCTTCATGGGCCCGCTGCTCGGCTCGCTGGTCCGGCCCATCGGCGGGCGGCTCGCGGACCGCTTCGGCGGCGCCCGCATCACCCTGTGGAACTACGTCGCCATGGCCGCCGCCACCGGCGGCCTCATCGCCGCGAGCCAGGCGAAGTCGCTGCCGCTGTTCGCGAGCGTGTTCGTGGTGCTGTTCGTGCTCAGCGGGCTCGGCAACGGCTCGACGTTCAAGATGATCCCGGGCATCTTCCAGACCAAGGCCCTGGCCAAGGGCCTGGAGGGGGAGGCGGCGGTGCTCTACGGCCGGCGTCTTTCCGGTGCCTCCATGGGGCTGATCGGCGCGGTCGGCGCGCTCGGCGGAGTCGGCATCAACCTCGCCTTCCGCCAGTCCTTCCTCTCCTACGGCTCCGGCACCGGGGCGTTCGTCGCCTTCCTCGCCTACTACGGCGTCTGCTTCGCGGTGACGTGGGCCGTATACCTTCGCCGCCCGGCGCGAGAGGCTGTGCAAGCGGCGGCTTCGGAGACAAAGGCGCAGCTCAGCTACGCGGAAGTGTGACGTAACACCGGTGCAATGAAGCCGAACCGAGCCTGTCACGCGCCGTTGACAGGCTCGATTCGCGCGCCGGCCAGCTAGGAGAGCCCCATGTACGACGAAGAGCAGCACCCCGGACCCCGTGGCGCCGTCGAGCACGGTCCGCTCGCGGGCTTCACCGTGGGCGTCACCGCCGCGCGCCGGGCCGACGAGCTGGGCGCACTGCTCCAGCGGCGCGGAGCCAGCGTCCTGCACGCACCGGCCCTGCGCATCGTGCCGCTGGCTGACGACGGCGAACTGCTCGCCGCGACGAAGGAGATCATCGACCAGGTGCCCGACGTGGTCGTGGCCACCACGGCGATCGGTTTCCGGGGCTGGATAGAGGCCGCCGACGGCTGGGGCCTGGGCGAGCAGCTGCTCGGCCGGCTGCGCGGCGCCGAGCTCCTGGCCAGGGGCCCCAAGGTCAAGGGCGCGATCCGCGCGGCCGGTCTGACGGAGGAGTGGTCGCCCTCCTCGGAATCGCTGGCCGAGGTCCTGGACCGCCTGCTGGAGGAGGGCGTCGAGGGCCGCCGTATCGCCGTACAGCTGCACGGCGAGCCGCTGCCCGGCTTCGTCGAGTCCCTGCGGGCCGGCGGGGCGGAGGTGGTCCCGGTCCCGGTGTACCGCTGGATGCCCCCGGAGGACGTCACCCCGCTGGACCGCCTGCTGGACGCGACGGTCTCCCGCTCCCTGGACGCGCTGACCTTCACCAGCGCGCCCGCGGCCGCGTCTCTGCTCTCCCGGGCGGAAACCCGGGGCCTGCGGGAGGAGCTCCTGTCGGCCCTCGTCCATGACGTCCTCCCGGCCTGCGTGGGCCCGGTGACGGCGCTCCCCCTCCAGGCCCACGGCGTGGACACGATCCAGCCGGAACGCTTCCGCCTGGGTCCCCTGGTCCAGCTCCTCTGCCAGGAACTCCCGGCCCGCGCCCGCGCGTTGCCGATCGCCGGCCACCGGGTGGAGATCCGGGGCCACGCGGTCCTGGTCGACGGCGCCCTGCGGCCGGTCCCTCCGGCGGGAATGTCCCTGCTCCGGGCCCTGTCCCGCCGCCCCGGATGGGTCGTGCCCCGGGCGGACCTCCTCCGCGCCCTGCCGGGCGCGGGCCGCGACGAACACGCGGTGGAGACGGCGATGGCCCGCCTCCGCACGGCCCTCGGCGCCCCGAAGCTGATCCAGACGGTGGTCAAGCGCGGCTACCGCCTGGCCCTGGACCCGGCGACGGACGCGAAGTACGCGGACGCGTAGGCGGGCCCGGACTTCAGCTCACAAGTAGGTCGCCTGGTGGATGTACAGGCACTCGTGCCGCGGGACGATCAAGTACAGGAAGAATCCACCGGGTACATGCGCGACATTGCCCTTCGGGCCCGCCTCCTGCCGCCAGCTCATGCGGACATCGCCTGGCGGGCCTCGGTTTCGACCGCGCGGAGTTCGGACATGGCCGCGCGGAAGTCGGGGTCGTCCCTGGTGCCCGTGTTGTGTACGGAGTCCAACGCGGCCTGGTAACGGGAGCGCAGGTCGGGTCGCCGTTCGATCTCCACCTGCGCATGCCAGTAGGTGAGCCAGTACTGGAGGTGGCCGATCTTGCCGTCCTGGAGGGCGGCTCCCAAAGCCTCTTCCTTGTGCTGTTCCATTTCACTCAGCCGGTGCGGGGCGAGGCGCGCCAGCGCTATGCGCACGGCCGCTGGAGTGCGCTCGGGGCGGGGAATCAGCTCGTGGCCGTGATCCGGTTGTGTGCTCACGCGGCGGCTCCTCCATGCTCAGCTTCCTGCACTCACGGTACCGGCCGGGAGTGACAACGGCCCCGAGGTCGACCGCCCGCCCACCTCGAACCACAACAGCTTCCCGGCGCCCCGCTCCAGCGGACCGTCACCGATCCGGAAACCGCCCCACCAGTCGGCGTACTCCTGCACGAGGTGGAGTCCTCGCCCGCACTCGGCGTCCGCCGGGGCCGCCTGCACCCGGTCCCAGGGCGGGTCTCCGAAGGGCGCCGGGATGCGCGGGTGACTGTCCCAGACCCCGACCCTGAGCCTGCCGTCCGCGAGGGCAGTGAGCCGGAGGGAGGCAGGGCCGTGGGTGTGCCGGTAGGCGTTGGCGACCAGCTCCGACGCCAGCAGCTCGACAGGTTCCAGCAGGTCCTGTCTGCCGTGTCCGCTCAGCACGCTCCGTACGGTCATACGTGCGACCCGTGCCGCGCGGGGATCATGGGGCAGGCGAAGGGCGTACACCCAGGTGTCGGGCAGGGATACGGTGCCCATGGAAACCTCCGTCGAGAGAAGGGACTCGGGCTCGCTCAACTGATCACGCAGACGGTGGCTTTGCCTGGGGAGGTGCGCTTCCGGCTTATGGGCGTGGGGAGTTGGGCGACGCATGATTACCGTAGGGCAGATGGTTAGATGCATCTAACGGAATACATGGGATGCGTCCATTCTTCACTCGTGTGAGGGAGAGTGGCACCACGGCGCGGCCAGGAAGGAGAAGGAGTGCCGCCCACCAACAGTCCGACGCTCCGGCAGCGGAGGCTGGGTGCAGAGCTGCGCAAACTTCGTGAGCGTGCGGGACTTACCGCAACCGGCGCCGCCGAACTGCTCGGCGTCAACCAGGCACGCATCAGCATGATCGAGACCGGCCGTACTCCCATCAGCGCCGACCGGCTGCGCTCCATGGCGCACGTCTACGACTGCGCGGACGAAGCACTCATCGACGCCCTCGCAGCGATGACCGGCCGACGGACCCGCGGCTGGTGGGAGGAGTACCGCGAGCACGTGCCGGTCGCACTGGTCGATCTCGCCGAGCTGGAGCATCACGCGTCCGCGCTGCGGGTGGCGCTCGTGATCCATGTCCCAGCCCTGCTGCAAACCACCGACCATGCCCGTGCCATCTTCCGGTCGGCGGCGCCGCCGATGCGGCAGTACGAGATCGAACACCGCCTCACGCACCGCATGAAGCGGCAGGGCGTTCTGCACAGGACCGACCCGACCCCATACACAGCGATCATTCATGAGACGGCACTCCGCATGAACTTCGGCGGCCCTGCCGTGGCGCGTGGTCAGCTCAAGCACCTGCTCGACATGAGCGAACTGCCGCACATCACCGTCCGAGTGATCCCCTTCGGCGCCGACCAGTTCCCGACCACCGGCCAGCCTTTCGACTACGTCGAGGGCCCTGTCCCGCAGCTCGACACCGTCCAGCTGGATTCGCACCATGGCGCCTGCGAGTTCATCGACGCCGAGGCCCAGTTGAACAAGTACCGGGCGGTGTTCAACCGCATGGAGTCCTGTGCGCTCAGCCCAGCCGAGACGCGCGACTTCATTCACCACCGCATCCAGGAGCTATGAAGGAGTAACCATGCCGACCCTTCGATGGCAGAAGTCCACCTACAGTCCCGACGGCTCGAACTGCGTCGAGATAGCCACCACCCCCACCACCATCCACATCCGAGACTCCAAGACCCCCACCGCCCCCCACCTCACCGTCACCCCCGCCACTTGGGCGAAATTCCTGACGCCGTGGACCCGCGCAGAGGCCCGCATGCAAGAGGGGCATTCATGACCGGTCTGACCGTCGAGGCAGCCTGGAAATCCGCAGTGCTCAACCTCTTCGGCGGTGCGTGTACCTTCGTGCGGGTAGGCCCGCGAGAGCATGACGACTGGCGCCGGGACGCAGTGGCCTTGATGGTGCTCAAGGCGACTGATCCGCGCGGATGGCACTCGATGAACCATGCACCAGAGGTCAACGGGGACCGAAGTGGAATCGGCTCCCCTTTCATGCCATGGAGTCCCGAGCAGATTCAGGAAAGTCTCTACGAGATTGGCGGGGAATCGGCGACTCAACTCCTGGTCGCCCTGCAGGGAGATTTCTATCAGGCGGCCGGGATCAAAGATTTCGAAAATCGCAAAGAGCAACTTTTCAAGGATAGTCGGACAGTTCTGGCCAGATTTGGGGCGAACTCCACCTTCTTTACGAATGCGGCAGACGCGTACGAGAACCCAACCGTCGACCTCCTGAACCCTGACACGGAATGGTCGTGCCTCTCTGTGTACACGACCGATTGTGGCCTCGTCGCAGTATCCGATACCGAAGTGGGCGTTTTCTGGGCGTTCTGGGAAGACTAGGAGAGGATGACCCCCGGCGCTCCGGCCCTCCGTGCGGCGTCCAGGTCGGCCGGAACAGGAGTACGAGGGGTTCCGACCAAGCCCCCGGGCAGGCACTGTGAAGAGAAGAACCCCGCTTCCTGCCTAGGCGGTGACAGGCGCATGGCACTGGGTACGGCCACACCCCCGTACGAGCCGCGGTTCGACGCCGGGCGGGTCTGTCTCGACCTGCTCGCGACCACGCATCCGGCCGAACGGCTGGACGGTGTCGAGGCGTTGTGCGCGTGGATCGGCGGGGTGGGGCTCGTGCCGGAGGGGACGGCGCTCGGCGGGGCCGACGCCTCCTGGCTGGTAGGGTTCCGGGAACTGCGCGCGCACATCGGGCAGTTGGTGCGCAATCCGCACGCGCCGGACACGTCGGCGTACGACAGCGCGCTCCGGCGGGTCAACGAGGTCGCGCGGGGCGAGACCCCCGCCCCGCGTGCCGTACGCGGTCCGGACGGCGGGCTCACCAGGGAGCTGGCCGACCCGCCGACCTGCGCCAGGCTGCTCGCGGTCGTCGCGCGGGACGCCGTGGACCTGCTCACCGATCCCGTCGCGCGGGCGGCCGTGCGAGAGTGCGAGGGGGACGACTGCCCGCTCGTGTACGTCGACACCTCCCGGGGCCGGCGCCGGCGGTGGTGTTCCAGCGAGGTCTGCGGGAACCGGGAGCGGGTGGCCCGGCACCGGCGGCGGGCCGCGCTCGCGCGGGCGTGATTTCCGTAACACCGGGTTTAGGTGTGTCGTACACGGGAATCGTCGGCCTTCCCCGGCCGCGTGTCTGAAATGTGAAGATCAAGTGGGGGGATTGTGGTCGCATGTCCCGCTCGTCACGTCACCCCGGAGAAAACTGTCACCTCCGTTTGAACGCCACGCCGCCTCCTTCCGTACGGGTGGGCGAGCGACCGACTGGGGGAACCCCCGGACACCGGAGGTGGGCGTGCGCAAGGATGCGGCCGTGGCCAATGAACGTGGATCGAGGGCCCGACATCGCATGTCCTCACAGCCCTCGGAACCTGACGAGGAGCTGATGCGTGCGCTGTATCGAGAGCACGCCGGACCCCTGCTCGCGTATGTCCTGCGCCTGGTCGCCGGTGATCGGCAGCGCGCCGAGGACGTCGTACAGGAAACGCTCATCCGTGCCTGGAAGAACGCCGGTCAGCTCAATCGGGCGACCGGTTCGGTACGCCCCTGGCTGGTGACGGTCGCGCGCCGCATCGTCATCGACGGCCACCGCAGCCGGCAGGCCCGGCCGCAGGAGGTCGATCCGTCGCCGCTGGAGGTCATCCCCGCGGAGGACGAGATCGACAAGGCGCTGTGGCTGATGACGCTGTCGGACGCGCTCGACGACCTGACCCCGGCCCACCGGGAGGTCCTCGTCGAGACGTACTTCAAGGGGCGTACGGTCAATGAGGCGGCCGAGACGCTGGGTATACCCAGCGGCACGGTGCGCTCTCGGGTGTTCTACGCCCTGCGGTCGATGAAGCTGGCACTGGAGGAGCGGGGGGTGACGGCGTGATGAGCAGTGGTTACGGGGGGATGCAGGGATTCGGTGCAGGTGGTCCGGGTATGTCTGGACCCATGAGCCCCCAATCGGGATCTTCGGTGCCGAGCGAGCACGAGACCGTCGGCGCGTACGCCCTCGGGATTCTCGACGACGCCGAGGCAACCGCTTTCGAGGCACACCTCGCCGGCTGCGAGTGGTGCGCCCAGCAGCTGGACGAGCTCGCCGGGATGGAGCCGATGCTGGCCGCGCTCGCGGATCTGCCGGGCTCCGGCAGCAGCCCCGCGATCGGCGACTCGCTGTCCGCCAAGCCCAGCCCGCGGCTGGTGGAGAAGCTCGTCGACGAGGTCGCCGAGAAGCGCGCCCAGAAGCGCCGGCGCAGCTTCTACATGATCGCCGCGGCGGCCGCGCTGATCATCGCCGGACCGCTGGCCGCGGTGGCGGTGAACAGCGGGTCGGGCGGGGGCGGGCAGGTCACCGCGTCCGCGGCGCAGACCACCTTCGAGTCCATGCCCGACAGGAAGTCGGCCACGGACCCGGCGTCCCAGACCAGCGCCACCATCGCGATGCAGCAGAAGGACTGGGGCACCCAGGCGGTCCTGGAGCTGAAGAACGCCAAGGGGCCGCTGAAGTGCTCCCTCGTGCTCGTCGCGAAGAACGGGCAGCGCGTGACGATGTCCTCCTGGTCCGTGCCGAACTGGGGCTACGGCATCCCGGACGGGAAGACGCCGGAGTCCAGGAAACCGCTCTACATCGGCGGCGCGGCGGCCTTCAAGCCCAACGAGATCGACCACTTCGAGGTCGTGACCTTCGAGGGCAAGAAGCTCGTACAGGTGAACGCGTAGCGCCTGCGGCGGGCTCGGCCGGGTCCTGGGGCGGTTTTGGGTCCTGTCCGTGCTCGTCGCGCCCACGCGGCGGAGCCGCATATCGGCACGGCCCCGCGCCCCTGGGAACTGCCGCCCCGTAGCTTTGACGGGTCCCCTTGACGTACGGTTGACGGCTGCCCAGCACGTCAGAAGGGGGCCCGGTGGCCGCTCAGGTTCAGCAGTCCGCGGTCGGCTCGGTACACGGCGCACACGATTCCGTCCGTGACCGGGAGATCGGCGTCGAGCAGGAACACCTGGACCGGGTGTACCGGCGGCTCGAGGAGAAGATCCACGAGGCCGAGTTCCTGATGCACGACGCGGCCAAGCGCGGCCAGGTCGGCACCCCGGGCGCGCTGGCCGAGCGGGACGCGCAGGTCTTCCGGGCCGGCATCCACCTGAACCGGCTGAACAACGAGTTCGAGGACTTCCTGTTCGGGCGGATCGACCTGCTGCTCGGCAAGGACGGCAAGAAGGGACCGGACGGCGCGTACACGGCCGTCGAGCCCGCGGAGGGCGCGGTCCGGCCCGACAACACCGCCGACATCGCCGAGACCCTGCACATCGGGCGGATCGGCGTGCTCGACGAGGACTACTCGCCGCTGGTGATCGACTGGCGGGCGCCCGCCGCCGCCCCCTTCTACCGGGCCACCCCGGTGGATCCCGGGCGGGTCGTACGGCGCCGGGTCATCCGGTCCAAGGGGCGCCGGGTGCTCGGCGTCGAGGACGACCTGATGCGGCCCGAGCTGACCGCCCGCCTCGACGGCCGTCAGCTGCCCGTGATCGGCGACGGCGCCCTCATGGCCGCCCTCGGCCAGGCCCGCAGCCACACCATGCGGGACATCGTCTCCTCCATCCAGGCCGAGCAGGACCTGGTCATCCGCGCCCCCGCCGCCTCGATCACCTATGTGGAGGGCGGCCCGGGGACCGGCAAGACCGCCGTCGCCCTGCACCGCGCCGCCTACCTGCTCTACCAGGACAGACGCAGATACGCGGGCGGCATCCTGATCGTCTCCCCGACCCCGCTGCTCGTGGCCTACACCGAGGGCGTGCTGCCCTCGCTCGGCGAGGAGGGCCAGGTCGCGATCCGCGCGATCGGCTCGCTGGTCGACGGTGCGGAGGCCACGCTGTACGACTCCCCGGCCGTGGCCCGCGCCAAGGGCTCGCACCGGATGCTGAAGGTGCTGCGGAAGGCCGCCCGGGGCGCCCTGGAACTGGGACCGGCCGGCACCGGCTCACTGGGGCAGCTCGCCCTGGACGACGGCGGCGACCAGACCGACGGGACGGCCGGCGCCGACGGCAGGGCGGCGCGGGCCTTCGCCGGGCCGCCGTCCCGCCTGCGCGTCGTCGCCTTCGGACGCCGTCTGGAGCTGGAGGCGGAGGAGCTGGAACGTATCCGCCGTACGGCCCTCGGCGGCACCGCGCCGGTCAACCTGCTGCGCCCGCGCGCCCGCAGGCTGCTGCTGGACGCCCTGTGGGCGAAGTCCGGGGCGGCCGCCCGGCACACCGACCCCGAGCTGGCCGCCGAACTGCGCTCCTCCTTCGACGAGGACGTCACCTCCGAGGACTCCTTCCTCGCCTTCCTCGACGCCTGGTGGCCCGAGCTCACCCCTGGGGCCGTGCTCGCCGCCATGGCCGACGAGAAGCGGCTCGGTCGCTGGGCCCGCCGCATCCTCAACCCCGGCGAGATCCGCAAGGTGGCCCGCTCGCTGCAGCGGGACGGCCACTCCGTGCACGACATCGCCATGCTGGACGAGCTCCAGGCGATCCTCGGCGCCCCGGCCCGGCCCCGGAAGAAGCGCGAGCTCGACCCGCTGGACCAGCTCACCGGCCTGGAGGAGCTGATGCCGGTGCGCGAGGAGTCGCAGCGGGAGCGGGCCGAGCGCCTGGCGCAGGAGCGCACCGAGTACGCGCACGTCATCGTCGACGAGGCCCAGGACCTCACCCCGATGCAGTGGCGCATGGTCGGCCGCCGCGGCCGGCACGCCACCTGGACGGTCGTCGGCGACCCCGCGCAGTCCTCCTGGTCCGACCCGGACGAGGCCGCCGAGGCCCGCGACGAGGCCCTCGGCACCCGGCCCCGGCGCCGCTTCGAGCTGACGGTGAACTACCGCAACCCGGCCGAGATCGCCGAGCTCGCCGCCAAGGTGCTCGCGCTCGCCATGCCCGGCTCCGAGGCGCCGAGCGCCGTGCGGTCCACCGGGGTCGAGCCGCGGTTCGTGGTCGTACGGGACTCCCTCGGGGCCACCGCGCGCGCGGAGGCCGAACGGCTGCTGGAGCTGGTGGACGGCACGGTCGGCGTGGTCGTCGCCATGAACCGGCGCGCGGAGGCCCGGCGCTGGCTGGACGGGCTCGGCGACCGGGTGGTGGCGCTCGGCAGCCTGGAGGCCAAGGGGCTGGAGTACGACGCGACGGTCGTCGTGTCGCCCGCGGAGATCGCCGACGAGTCGCCGGCCGGGCTGCGCGTGCTCTACGTCGCGCTGACCAGGGCCACCCAGCAGCTGACGGTGGTGTCGGGGGAGCGGGACGAGCCGGACGCGGCCGGGGTGCCGGACCTGCTGCGGGACTGACTTCCTGTGAACATCCGGTACGGGAATGGCCCCGGGGCGCCGGTTTGTTAGCCTTGGTGTGGCACCGGCCCGATCCAAGCCCCCGGGCCCAACCTTCGTCCCTGCGAGGGACCACTTGCCGCGAGGCGAGCATGGCGGGTCGGTGTCATGAGCGTGAGAGAGACCCACGTCGGACTGTGACGTGGGTCTCTTTCTTTGCCTGATCCTCTCTCGTATGGTGGAAGTGGTTTTCCGAAACCATGCGGCACCCCCGCACCGCTCATGAACACAACGTCCGCAATCCAGGGCGACTACCACGTACTCCGCGGTAGGTGCGACGATCGGACGGCACAACTCGCGACACGGTGAAAGCAGAGGAAGTCGGCCATGGCAACGGCGCCCAGCGTCTCCTACTCGATGACCATCCGGCTGGAGGTGCCCGCGAGCGGAACCGCCGTCTCGCAGCTCACCACCGCGGTCGAGTCCTCCGGAGGCTCGGTGACCGGCCTCGACGTCACCGCGTCCGGCCACGAGAAGCTCCGTATCGACGTCACCATCGCGGCCACCTCCACCGCGCACGCCGAGGAGATCGTCGAGAAGCTGCGCGGGATCGAGGGCGTCACCCTCGGCAAGGTCTCCGACCGAACCTTCCTGATGCACCTCGGCGGCAAGATCGAGATGGCGTCGAAACACCCCATCCGCAACCGTGACGACCTGTCCATGGTCTACACGCCCGGCGTGGCCCGCGTCTGCATGGCCATCGCCGAGAACCCCGAGGACGCCCGCCGCCTCACCATCAAGCGCAACTCCGTTGCGGTCGTGACGGACGGCTCCGCCGTGCTGGGCCTCGGCAACATCGGCCCCAAGGCCGCGCTGCCCGTCATGGAGGGCAAGGCGGCCCTCTTCAAGCGCTTCGCCGGCATCGACGCCTGGCCGATCTGCCTGGACACCCAGGACAGCGAC
This sequence comes from Streptomyces incarnatus, assembly GCF_001027185.1. Taxonomy (NCBI): domain Bacteria; kingdom Bacillati; phylum Actinomycetota; class Actinomycetes; order Kitasatosporales; family Streptomycetaceae; genus Streptomyces; species Streptomyces incarnatus. Next base: position 5,229,624 of record NZ_CP011497.1, read on the forward strand.
GCGATCGTGGAGATCGTCAAGGCCATCGCCCCCGGGTTCGCCGGCATCAACCTCGAGGACATCTCCGCCCCCCGCTGCTTCGAGATCGAGGCCCGGCTGCGCGAGGCCCTCGACATCCCCGTCTTCCACGACGACCAGCACGGCACCGCGATCGTCGTCCTCGCCGCCCTGACCAACGCACTTCGCGTCACGGACAAGGCGATCGAGAACATCCGGGTCGTCATGTCCGGCGCCGGCGCCGCCGGTACGGCCATCCTCAAGCTGCTGCTCGCCGCGGGCGTGAAGAACGCCGTCGTCGCCGACATCCACGGGGTCGTCCACTCCGGCCGCGAGGACCTGGTGAACGCCCCGGCCGACTCGCCGCTGCGCTGGATCGCCGACAACACCAACCCCGAGGGCCTCACCGGCACCCTGAAGGAGGCCGTGCGCGGCGCCGACGTGTTCATCGGCGTCTCCGCCCCGAACGTCCTCGACGGCGACGACGTGGCCGCCATGGCCGACGGCGCCATCGTGTTCGCGCTCGCGAACCCCGACCCCGAGGTCGACCCCGCAATCGCCCGGCAGACGGCGGCCGTTGTGGCCACCGGCCGCTCCGACTTCCCGAACCAGATCAACAACGTGCTGGTCTTCCCGGGCGTCTTCCGCGGCCTGCTGGACGCCCAGTCCCGCACCGTCAACACCGAGATGATGCTGGCCGCCGCGAAGGCCCTGGCCGACGTGGTCAGCCAGGACGAGCTGAACCCGAACTACATCATCCCGAGCGTCTTCAACGACAAGGTCGCGGGCGCCGTGGCGGGCGCGGTCCGCGAGGCCGCCAGGGCGGCGGGCGCGACGGCCTAGCCGCCCGCCGTGCCGCTCCGCCGGGTGACGGCGGAGTGGCGGCCGGGCGACGTCCCGGTGACGGCGTGCCGTACTGTGCAGGGGCTGTGAGGATCACCACGGCGGCCCCCGCACCGGCGCGTCGTGGAACCAGCCGATGCCGGGCGCCCTCTAGGGTGACGCCGAGCGGGCGCTTTTCGTGTGACTCCCCAGGGTGTTCTCACGACTCCTACGGGTGCCGGATTGGCTTTACCGCCGCAGGTAGGGGCAGGATGCGTCCCTGGGCGCGAGCGCATCGGCATCGCAGTGCCTCGGGCGTCTCCGCCGCAAGGCACACCCCAACGGCAAGAAAAACACGGGAGTAACAACATGAACCGCAGTGAGCTGGTGGCCGCGCTGGCCGACCGCGCCGAGGTGACCCGCAAGGACGCCGACGCCGTGCTGGCCGCGTTCGCCGAGACCGTCGGCGAGATCGTCGCCAAGGGCGACGAGAAGGTCACCATCCCCGGCTTCCTGACCTTCGAGCGCACCCACCGTGCCGCTCGCACCGCGCGCAACCCGCAGACCGGCGAGCCGATCAACATCCCCGCCGGCTACAGCGTGAAGGTCACCGCGGGCTCCAAGCTCAAGGAAGCGGCCAAGGGCAAGTAAGCGCTCCGCTTCGAGCGCCGGTCCACCGGAGCACCGCTGCGGTGGAGCGCCGTGGGCGGCTGCGGGCCCGTCGTGGCTGGTCGCGCAGCTCCCCGCGCCCCCTTGGGGCGCTTGAGCCGAAGACGCTGAAAAGGGCGGCCCCCCTCGCACGAGGGAGGCCGCCCTTTCGCCGTTGACGCGGACCGGCCGAGCGCCTTGCCCGGCGGCTCGACCTCGGCTCCGACCTCGACCGGCTTCTCCATGCTGTGTCTACCCGGGGGCCATGACATCAGCGGCTCCGCCGCGGGCCCCCGGACCCCCGGCCGGGATGCGTGCTGCCCCGGCCGGGTGGGAGTGGCCGTCGTCAGCCGAGCGCCTTGCCCGGCAGCTCGACCTTGGCTCCGAGCTCGACCAGCTTCTCCATGAAGTTCTCGTAGCCGCGGTTGATCAGGTCGATGCCGTGGACGCGGGACGTGCCCTCGGCCGCCAGGGCCGCGATGAGGTACGAGAAGCCGCCGCGCAGGTCGGGGATGACCAGGTCGGCGCCCTGGAGCCGGGTGGGGCCCGAGACGACCGCGGAGTGCAGGAAGTTGCGCTGGCCGAAGCGGCAGTCGGAGCCGCCCAGGCACTCGCGGTAGAGCTGGATGTGCGCGCCCATCTGGTTGAGCGCCGAGGTGAAGCCCAGCCGGGACTCGTAGACCGTCTCGTGGATGATGGACAGGCCCGTCGCCTGGGTCAGCGCGACCACCAGCGGCTGCTGCCAGTCGGTCTGGAAACCGGGGTGTACGTCCGTCTCCAGCGCGATCGACTTCAACTGGCCGCCGGGGTGCCAGAAACGGATGCCCTCGTCGTCGATCTCGAAGGCGCCGCCCACCTTCCGGTAGGTGTTCAGGAACGTCATCATCGACCGCTGCTGGGCGCCGCGGACGTAGATGTTGCCGTTGGTCGCGAGCGCCGCGGAAGCCCAGGAGGCGGCCTCCAGGCGGTCCGGGAGGGCGCGGTGGGTGTAACCGCCGAGCCGCTCCACACCCGTGATGCGGATGGTGCGGTCGGTGTCCATCGCGATGATCGCGCCCATCTTCTGCAGGACGCAGATCAGGTCCTCGATCTCCGGCTCCACGGCCGCGTTGGACAACTCCGTTACGCCCTCGGCCAGTACGGCCGTCAGCAGCACCTGCTCGGTCGCGCCGACGGACGGGTACGGCAGCCGGATCTTCGTACCGCGCAGGCCCTTCGGGGCCTCCAGGTACTGCCCGTCCGCGCGTTTCTCGATGACCGCGCCGAACTGCCGCAGCACGTCGAAGTGGAAGTCGATGGGCCGGCCGCCGATGTCACAGCCGCCGAGGCCCGGGATGAACGCGTGGCCGAGGCGGTGCAGCAGCGGCCCGCAGAACAGGATCGGAATACGGCTGGAACCCGCGTGGGCATCGATGTCAGCCACGTTGGCGCTCTCGACGTGCGTCGGGTCCATCACCAGCTCTCCGGGCTCCTCGCCCGGCCGGACCGTCACGCCGTGCAGCTGCAGCAGGCCGCGGACGACGCGCACGTCACGGATGTCGGGAACGTTGCGCAGGCGGCTCGGCGCGCTGCCCAGGAGGGCGGCGACCATGGCCTTCGGTACGAGGTTCTTCGCACCGCGGACACGGATCTCGCCCTCCAGCGGGGTTCCGCCGTGGACAAGCAGGACATCGTCGTTGACGGTCATGTATCTCGCGTTCCGATGAGTTGGTCAGGGGGCGGCCGATCACTGTTGCGCGGGGGCCGGGAGAGACAGGGTAATCGCCGATCACCCCCCGCCCGTAAGCCCAAGGACCGCCCAGGAACGTCATATCTGTGTCACAACACGAACCGTTCCCAAACGGGCACATGGGGTCACCGCTCGTGGCGTGCGCCCGGGATGCTCCCGGACTCCCTGAGCTGCGTTCACTCCCGCACCCCGATTGGCTCCCCACCGAAGGGGAAGATGCGGGATCATGTCTGGCATGACCGAGGTGTCCTCGCTCACAGGGCGGCTGCTCGTGGCCACTCCCGCCCTGGCGGACCCGAACTTCGACCGCGCGGTGGTGCTCCTTCTCGACCACGACGAGGAGGGTTCCCTCGGTGTCGTCCTCAACCGTCCCACCCCGGTGGACGTGGGCGACATCCTGGAAGGCTGGGCCGACCTGACCGGCGAGCCCGGCGTGGTCTTCCAGGGCGGCCCCGTCTCGCTGGACTCCGCGCTCGGCGTCGCGGTCATCCCGGGCGGCGCGAGCGGCGACCTCGCCCCGCTCGGCTGGCGCCGGGTGCACGGCGCGATCGGCCTGGTCGACCTGGAGGCGCCGCCGGAACTGCTCGCCGCCGCCCTCGGTTCCCTGCGGATCTTCGCCGGGTACGCCGGATGGGGCCCGGGCCAGCTGGAGGACGAGCTGGTCGAGGGCGCCTGGTACGTGGTCGAGTCGGAGCCCGGGGACGTCTCCTCCCCGGCCCCGGAGAGGCTCTGGCGGGAGGTGCTGCGCCGCCAGCGCAACGAGCTCGCGATGGTGGCCACGTATCCGGACGACCCGTCGCTCAACTGATGCCTGTGAGCTTCAGTACCCTTGGCGATATGAGCACTCTCGAGCCCGAGCGCGGGACTGGTACGGGGACCCTCGTAGAGCCGACGCCGCAGGTGTCCCACGGCGACGGTGACCACGAGCGCTTCGCCCACTACGTCCAGAAGGACAAGATCATGGCGAGCGCCCTCGACGGCACCCCCGTCGTGGCGCTCTGCGGCAAGGTCTGGGTGCCGGGCCGCGACCCGAAGAAGTACCCCGTGTGTCCCATGTGCAAGGAGATCTACGACTCCATGGGCAGCGGCGGCGACGACAAGGGCGGCGACAAGAAGTAGCGGTCCGCCCGCGTACGTGAGGCCCCCGGTGCGTGTGCGCCGCGCACGCGCCGGGGTTTTCGCGTTCTCTGGTCAGGGAGTGGTCCAGACCTGTAGCCTCCGGTCGAAGTTGTACGGAGCGGAACGGTGGTTGCACGCAGTGCAACGCACGTGACGGAGGTGCGGCGGGCGACATGAGCGACGAACTCGGCGAGACGAGCGACACACCCCTCTTCCCGGAACCCGACGTGGCGCTCATCCCCGCGCCGAACCGTGTCTCGGCCTCGCTGCCCGGCGGCGGCACCGGATTCGTCATCGACGCGGGCGCCGAGATCGACGCCACCGAGGGCGCCGGGCGGGTCGCGCGCTGGCTGCGGACGACCGTCGGCGCGGCGACCGGGCTGCCGCTGGACCCGCACCGCGACAGCGGCTCGCGCATCCTGCTGCGGATCAACCCCTCGCTGGAGGACGAACTCGGCAGCCCGGAGGCCTATCAGCTGTGCGCCGACGGCTACCTCGTCGACATCTGCGGCGCCAGTGAGGCCGGCCTGTTCTGGGGCGCCCAGACCTTCCGTCAGCTGCTCGGCCCGGAGGCCTTCCGGCGCGCCCCCGTCACCGGCCGGACCGAGTGGGAGATCCCGGCCGTCACCGTCCGCGACGCACCCCGTTTCCGCTGGCGCGGGCTACTCCTGGACGTGGCACGGCACTTCATGCCCAAGGAGGGCGTGCTGCGCTATCTGGATCTGATGGCCGCGCACAAACTCAACGTCCTCCACTTCCATCTGACCGACGACCAGGGCTGGCGGATCGAGATCAAGCGGTATCCGAAACTGACCGAAACCGCCTCCTGGCGGGCACGGTCGAAATTCGGTCACCGGGCGTCCCCGCTGTGGGAGGAGAAACCCCACGGGGGTTACTACACCCAGGACGACATCCGGGAGATCGTCGCCTACGCCGCCGAACGGCATATCACCGTCGTCCCGGAAATCGACGTACCCGGCCATTCGCAGGCCGCCATCGCCGCGTACCCGGAACTCGGCAACACCGACGTCATCGACACCACCGCCCTCACCGTCTGGGACAACTGGGGGATCTCCGCCAACGTACTCGCCCCCACCGACACCACCCTGCGGTTCTACGAGGGGGTGTTCGAGGAGGTCCTGGAGCTGTTCCCGTCCGAGTTCATCCATGTCGGCGGCGACGAGTGCCGCAAGGAGCAGTGGACCGAGTCGGTGACCGCCAAGACCCGGATCGCGGATCTCCGGCTCGCCGACGAGGACGAGCTCCAGTCATGGTTCATCGGGCACTTCGACGCCTGGCTCGCCGCGCGCGGGCGCCGGCTCATCGGCTGGGACGAGATCCTGGAGGGCGGGCTCGCCAAGGGCGCCGCGGTGTCGTCCTGGCGCGGTTACGGCGGCGGGATCGCGGCCGCGCGGGCCGGGCACGACGTCGTCATGTGCCCGGAGCAGTACGTGTACCTGGACCACCGTCAGGCCCCGGGCGAGGACGAGCCGGTGCCGATCGGGTTCGTGCGCACCCTGGAGGACGTGTACCGGTTCGAGCCCGTCCCGAAGGGCCTCACCGAGGCGGAGGCCCGGCATGTGCTGGGCACTCAGGCCAACGTCTGGACCGAGGTGATGGAGGACATCGGGCGGGTGGACTACCAGACCTTCCCCCGGCTCGCGGCCTTCGCCGAGGTGGCCTGGAGCCGGCTGCCCGCCCCCGACGAGCGGGACTTCGCCGGTTTTGAACGCCGTATGGCCACCCACTACGCGCGACTTGACGCCCTCGGCGTCGCCTACCGGCCACCCGCCGGACCCCGGCCGTGGCAGAAACGCCCCGGCGTCCTCGGTCGCCCGATCGAAGGACCGCCGCCGAACAGGTGACCGTACGGTCTGGCGGGCCGTTTCGAACAAGTGCTGGAAAACCGCGCCAAGGGTCACCGAAGAGTGTCAATCGGCGCGCACCGGCGATGCCGTGCGAAACCGGACCATCTCCGCGATGAAGTGGGTGAATGCCTCCTAAAGGACCCCCGCGCTCGCCCCCTGCGAAGATGTGCCAGAGTTGCCACGTCCGCCCTGTGAGCACGTACCGTACGGCCACACAGGTGGGACCAGGTGGGGCAGCGGGAAGGGGCAGCCGGTTTGACCACGCACGCACCGCAGGCGGAGCAGGCCGTCACGCTGCCCACGACGCTGGACGAGGCCGTGGCGGCCCTCGCGGCCATGCCCGCCGCCGTGCCCGTCGCGGGCGGCACCGACCTGATGGCCGCCGTCAACTCCGGCCAGCTCAGGCCCGCCGCCCTGGTGGGCCTCGGGCGGATCAGCGAGATCCGCGGCTGGCAGTACCAGGACGGCCACGCGCTGCTCGGCGCGGGACTCACGCACGCGCGCATGGGCCGCCCCGACTTCGCGGCCCTGATCCCGGCGCTCGCCGCCGCCGCGCGTGCCGCGGGCCCGCCGCACATCCGCAACGCGGGCACCCTGGGCGGCAACATCGCCTCGGCCGCCCCCACCGGGGACGCGCTGCCGGTGCTGGCAGCCCTGGAGGCGACGCTGATCATCGCGGGCCCGGGCGGAGCCCGCCGGGAGATCCCGGTGTCGCACCTGCTGGCCGGCATGGAGATGCTGCGCGGCGGCGAACTCATCGGCTTCGTGCGCGTGCCCCTGCTGCACGCCCCGCAGGTCTTCCTGAAGGCGACCGGACGCACCGGCCCGGGCCGCGCGCTGGCCTCCGTGGCCCTCGTCCTCGACCCCGCCCGGCGCGGAGTGCGGTGCGCCGTCGGTGCCATAGCGCCGATGCCGCTCAGGCCCCTGGAGGCCGAGCAGTGGGTCGCCCAGCTGATCGACTGGGACAACGACCGCGCGCTCGTCCCGGAGGCCCTGAACGCCTTCGGCGAGTACGTCGCCGCGGCCTGCATCCCGGACCCGGCGCCGGAGCCCGACGGCTCGGTGCCCGCGCTTCCGCCCGCCGTACTGCACCTGCGGCGCACCGTCGCCGCACTGGCCCGACGAGCACTGGGGAGGGCGCTGTCGTGACCGACGACCAGCACGGAGAGGGCACGCCCCAGAGCGGCGGACGCTGGGACCCGCTGCCCCAGGGCGACTACGACGACGGCGCCACCGCCTTCGTCAAGCTCCCCGAGGGCGGCATCGACGCCCTGCTGTCCGGCGACAGCCCACTGGCCGCGCCGGGTCACGGCTATGTGCCGCCGCGGATAGCGGTCGCCCCCGGCACCGGGGACCCCGCCGCGAACGGCACCTGGAGCGCGCCCGCGGGCGGCGCCGAGTGGCCCGACCCGAACGCCGCGCCCCAGGCGCAGGCCGCGGACGACCGGTTCTCGTACAACCCCGGCGCGACCCAGCACTGGACCTTCGAGGAGCCCCCGGCGCCGGCCGCGCCCGGACACGACGTCACCGGGCAGTGGTCGATCCCCGTCGCCGGCGGTGACCTCCCGGACGAGTCGGGCGAGTTCACCACGTCCTCCCTCGTGGAGCAGTGGGGCGGCACCCCGCCGGCCACGCTGCCCGGCGGCGCGCCCGCGCCCTGGGCGACGCCGGAGACGGCCCGCTCCTGGGACCGGCCCGCCGAGACCGGCCGCACCGGCCTGCCCGACCACACCGACGCCCACCCGGCGGGCGGCCCGGGCGCCCCGGCACCGGCGGGCGCGGCGACGCCGGGCTATGCCCCCGCACCCGACGAGCGGTACGGACAGGCCCCGCCCGACCACGGCCCGGCCGCCCCCGAGGAGACCGGGGGGACCGGGGGAGGGGAGCCCGGACCCGGCGACGCCGGGCACCGGCCGGCCGGTCCGGGCCTCCGCCGGAGCCCCACAGGCGGCCACAGAGCCCACGAAGCCCACCGGCCCCGCCACGCCCGACGCGGCGGCGGCCGACCCCGCGGCGCCGCGGCCCCCGGCCTCCGCAGCCGTACCGGAGCACGCCGACGACGCATCCGAGGCCGCCGTCGCAGCCGCACCCGGCACGGACGACGCGCCGCAGGGAGCCGCCGAGGACACCGCGCCCCGGCCGCAGGAAGCCGCCGAGGGACAGGCGGAGCACACCGCCCCCGTCCCGCCGCACGACGACCACCCCCTGGCCTCCTACGTCCTGCGCGTCAACGGCGTCGACCGGCCCGTCACCGACGCCTGGATCGGCGAGTCGCTGCTGTACGTGCTGCGCGAGCGGCTCGGCCTCGCGGGCGCCAAGGACGGCTGCTCGCAGGGCGAGTGCGGGGCCTGCAACGTCCAGGTCGACGGCCGCCTGGTGGCCTCCTGCCTGGTCCCGGCGGTCACCGCGGCCGGCAGCGAGGTGCGCACGGTCGAGGGCCTGGCCGCCGACGGGCAGCCCTCCGACGTGCAGCGCGCGCTCGCCCGGTGCGGGGCCGTGCAGTGCGGTTTCTGCGTGCCCGGCATGGCGATGACCGTGCACGACCTGCTGGAGGGCAACCCCGCGCCGACCGAGCTCGAGACCCGGCAGGCGCTGTGCGGCAACCTGTGCCGCTGCTCCGGCTACCGGGGCGTCCTGGAGGCCGTCAAGGAGGTCGTCGCCGAACGCGAGGCCTCCCGCGCGGCCGACGCTGATACGGACGCGGACGAGGCCCGTATTCCCCACCAGGCCGGCCCCGGCGCGGGCGGGGTCAACCCGTCGGCGTTCGAGGCGCCGGGCGCGTTCGACACCCCGCAGGCCGCTCCCGGCGGCTACGGCGACACGCCGCCGTACGGCACGCCCGACCCGTACGGCACGCCGCCGCACGGCACCCCGGGACCGCACGGCCCGCACGACCCGCACTACGGCCAGGACGGAGGCCAGGCGTGAGCAACGAAGCCGCCACGGCGACGACCGCCGCGGAACCCGCCCCCGAGGCCGAGCCGTGGCCGCACGGCCTCGGCGCCTCCCTGCCGCACGCCGACGCCCGCGCCAAGACCGAGGGCACCTTCCCGTACGCGGCCGACCTGTGGGCGGAAGGCCTGCTGTGGGCGGCCGTCCTGCGCTCCCCGCACGCGCACGCGCGCATCGTGTCCATCGACACCAGCCACGCGCGCGAGATGCCCGGCGTACGGGCCGTCGTCACGCACGAGGATGTGCCCGGCACCCCGCGCCACGGCCGGGGCACCCCCGACCGGCCGGTGTTCGCCTCCGAGGTCGTACGGCACCACGGCGAGCCCATCGCGGCCGTCGCCGCCGACCACCCGGACACCGCGCGGATGGCCGCGGCGGCCGTCATCGTCGAGTACGAGGTACTCGACCCGGTCACCGACCCCGAGCAGGCCTTCGAGGCCGAGCCGCTGCACCCCGACGGCAACCTGATCCGGCACATCCCGCTCCGGCACGGCGACCCGGAGGCGGTCGGCGAGGTCGTCGTCGAGGGCCTGTACCGCATAGGGCGCCAGGACCCGGCCCCGATCGGCGCCGAGGCCGGGCTCGCCGTGCCGCGCCCCGACGGCGGCGTGGAGCTGTACCTGGCCTCCACCGACCCGCACGCCGACCGCAACACGGCCGCGGCCTGCTATGGCCTGTCCCCCGATCGGGTGAAGATCGTCGTCACCGGGGTGCCGGGCGCCACCGCCGACCGCGAGGACCAGGGTTTCCAGCTCCCGCTCGGCCTGCTCGCCCTGCGGACCGGCTGCCCGGTGAAGCTCACGGCGACCCGCGAGGAGTCCTTCCTCGGCCACACCCACCGTCACCCGACGCTCCTCCGGTACCGCCACCACGCGGACGCCGAGGGCAAGCTGGTGAAGGTGGAGGCGCAGATCCTGCTGGACGCGGGCGCGTACGCCGACACCTCCTCCGACGCGCTGGCCGCCGCCGTCTCCTTCGCGTGCGGCCCGTACGTCGTCCCGAACGCCTTCATCGAGGGCTGGGCCGTGCGCACCAACAACCCGCCCTCCGGCCATGTCCGCGGCGAGGGCGCCATGCAGGTGTGCGCCGCCTACGAGGCGCAGATGGACAAGCTGGCCAAGAAGCTGGGCCTGGACCCGGCCGAGGTGCGCCTGCGCAACGTCCTGGCGACCGGTGACGTCCTCCCGATCGGCCAGACGGTGACCTGCCCCGCCCCGGTGGCCGAACTCCTGCAAGCGGTGCGGGACTTCCCGCTGCCCGCCCTGCCCAAGGACACGCCCGAGGAGGAGTGGCTGCTGCCCGGCGGCCCCGAGGGCGCGGGCGAACCGGGCGCGGTGCGCCGGGGCGTCGGCTACGGCCTGGGCATGGTGCACATGCTCGGCGCGGAGGGCGCCGACGAGGTGTCCACCGCGACGGTCAAGGTCCACGACGGCGTCGCGACCGTCCTGTGCGCCGCCGTGGAGACCGGCCAGGGCTTCACCACCCTCGCCCGGCAGATCGTCCAGGAGACCCTCGGCATCGAGGAAGTCCACGTGGCGCCGGTCGACACCGACCAGCCGCCGGCCGGCGCGGGCTGCCGGGGCCGCCACACCTGGGTGTCGGGCGGCGCGGTGGAGCGCGCGGCGAAGATGGTCCGCACCCAGCTCCTGCAGCCGCTCGCCCACAAGTTCGGCATGTCGACGGAGCTGCTGCAGATCACCGACGGCAAGATCACCTCGTACGACGGCGTGCTGTCGACCACCGTCACGGAGGCGATGGACGGCAAGGAGCTGTGGGCCACGGCGCAGTGCCGCCCGCACCCCACCGAGCCGCTGAACGGCTCCGGCCAGGGCGACGCCTTCGTGGGCCTGGCCTTCTGCGCGATCCGCGCGGTGGTGGACGTCGACATCGAGCTGGGCTCGGTCAGGGTGGTGGAGCTGGCGGTCGCCCAGGACGTGGGCCGGGTCCTCAACCCGACCCAGCTGGCGGCCCGTATCGAGGCGGGCGTGACCCAGGGCGTGGGCATCGCGCTCACCGAGAACCTGCGTACCCCCCGGGGCCTGATCCGGCACCCCGACCTGACCGGCTACGCCCTCCCGACCGCGCTGGACGCCCCGGACATCCGGATCGTCAGACTGGTCGAGGAACGGGACGTGGTCGCCCCGTTCGGCGCCAAGTCCGTCAGCGCGGTCCCGGTCGTCACGGCCCCGGCCGCGATCGCCTCCGCCGTCCGCGCGGCCACCGGCCGCCCGGTCAACCGGCTCCCGATCCGGCCGCAGGCGGCGGTGGTGACGGCGCAGTGAGCCGCCGCCGCACCTGATCGACGGGGCTGTGGGTCATCACCGGGGCGATGGCCGCGGGCAGGCCGACGGTGGCGCAACTGCCGGCGGAAGCTGCCGCACGCGGCGCACGTCCGGGGTGTCGTCTTCCGCCGGACGGTCGTCACCAGCCGCTGTGAGCACACCCCAGGCGCCGACGAGGAGGCCGTGACCCGACTCCGGCTGCGGTACCGCCTGTTGACGGCGACGGCGACGGCGACGGCGACGGCGTACGCGGAGGCCGGCTTCACGGCCGTGGTGCAGGACGTGCGCTCGGCGAGTGCGCTCGGCGAGAACCCGCGGGCCCGCGTCGGCCTGATCCGCACCCGCCCGCTGCACGTCGTCGTCCTGGCGCCGGACGCGGAAGCGGTCGCGGCCCGGGAGTCAGGCCGTGCGAAGTCGGGCTACGGCGCGAGCCGGACCGTCGCCGGCCTGGACGGGGAACCGCGCCGCCGCACCCCGCGCACCGGCCTGTGGCCGGACACCTCGGCGTGGACGCCGGAGCAGACGGTGCAGGAGCTCCTCGCGCCCGCGCAACGTGCCCGGGTCGCCTGACGTCCTTCCTGGTGAGGGCCGTTGTCAGTGGGGCGGCGTAGGGTGCGGAGCAGTGGGCGCACTCGCACGCACGGACTGATGTGCGCCCGGCGCACATGCGCACCGACGGGGAAGATCGCGGGGGAGCGATGAGCACGACGGATGCCGGGATCGCGGCGATCACGCTGACCGAGGCCGAGCTGGACCGCTATGTCACGCACGCGCCGACGCGCGGCCTGCTCAGCGGCGCCGGACTGCCCGCGGACACCGGTCTGCTGACCTTCTCCCCGCTGCGCAGGCACGGCCTGCGCACCCTCGCCGACGCCGCGGACGGACCGTTCCGCGTGGCGGCCGAGCTGCGCGACCGCCTGGTCATAGGCGAACTCCTCAGCCCGGCGGGCATGAAGCGCGAGTCGATCCTGCTCGACGGCGGCACCGGCGAGCTGACGACGGCCTACCTCTTCGACCCGTCACGCCCCCGGCCCTTCGCTCCCTCCCTGGACACTCTGCTGCGTTTCGCCGCGGTCACCGAGGAACTGGCGGGCCTGCGCGGCCGTTTCGCCTCCCTCGCGGGTCAGTACGGCCCGGGGACCGTGGCCGAGGCGACCCGCCGGCTGCTCTCCCTCTTCGAGGAGGGCGCGGGCGGCGAGGTCCCGCCGTACTGGAAGGCGGCGGCCCTGATCCGCCCGCTCGCCCTGGTCGCGGGCCCCGGCACGACATCCGGCCTGACCCTGGACGTGCCGGCCCGGATCCTGGACCAGGAGTTCGGCCACGGCCGGGTGACCCGCTTCGAGGAGGTCGACTTCCCCGCGACGCTCACGCACGAGCCGACCCGGCGCTTCCTCCGGGAGACCGGGCTGCCGGAGGCGGCGGTCCTCTTCCACGCCGACACGGACATCCCGCTGCCGACGCTCCGGGAGTACGTCACCGAGGAGTGCTCGGGCGGCCACCCGATCGGTGAACTCCCCGCCCACGCCGACCACTTGATCCGGCTGGGTCACCTCGTCGAGCACAACAGCCTGGTGCTCGACGGCAGAACCGGCGCGGTCCTGACCTTCAGCGAGCCGGAGGGCACGCTCCACCCCCTCAACACCGACGTCTCCACCCTCGCCTTCACGCTCTGGCTCCTGCACCACGAGCGCACCATCGACGAACACCTCGGCCACGAACTGACCACGGCCGCCTACGACCAGCTGGCCGCGGTGATGATCCACATCCTGTCGGCCGTCGACCCCACGGGCACGGCGCCCGGCACCGACTGGCACTACTGGACGGAACTGTTCCAGGACGAGGCGGGCGGCGTCCTCTGACCCGCCGGGGGCTGTGACCGGCACGGAACCGGCGTAATTCCTCCCGTGGGTGGGGCGGCGGGACCGAGGGCACGGGGGCGGCGGGATTTCTGCTTCTGAGGGTGGGACGCAATCCGGTGGCCACAGCGTCTTCAGAGTGTGGACGACGAACAGGATCTCGGATGAAGCGCCGGTACGAAGAGGAATTCATGGCGTTCGCCGCCGCCCGCTCCGCACCTCTGTTCCGCTCGGCGTGCGTGCTCACCAGCGGTGATGTGCACCTCGCCGAGGACCTGGTGCAGGACACGCTGGGCCGGATGTATGCCAACTGGCGCAAGATCGCGCAGGCGGACGACCCGGCGGCCTACACGCACACCGTCCTCGTACGGACCTACCTGTCCCACCGCCGCCGGCGCAGCAGCTCCGAGCAGCCCACCGACACCCTGCCGGACACCGGTGCCGTCACCGAGCCCGACGCCACGCTGCGGCTCACGTTGCTCGACGCTCTCGGCCGGCTCTCCGCCCGTGACCGGGCCGTGCTGCTCCTGCGCTACTGGGAGGACCGCAGCGTCGAGCAGACCGCCGAGATCCTCCAGGTCCGGCCGGGCGCGGTACGCAACCAGAGCATGCGGGCGCTCGCCCGCATCCGGGACCTGCTGGGCCACGACCTGTCCGAGCTCGTCAGCCCCTGACCCCGGTGCCGCGGCACCCACCTCGCCCTTGTCGTCGACCCCGGAAACGCGGTGACCCGCCATGCCCATCGAAGAGGACTTCACCGAGGCCCTCCGCACCACCCTCCTGACCTTCGAGCCGCCCAACACCCCGTCACTGCTGCAGGCCGGTGTCCGCAACGGCCGGCGCAGGCGCCGCCGCCGCGCCACGGCCCTCGGCGTGAGCGGGGCAGCCGTGCTCGCGCTCGCCGGGCTCGGCGCGACGGCCGTTTCCGGGGAGCTGTCCGACCGGGGACCGGCCGACCGCACGCTCGCCGGTCCGGCCGCCTCGGCCACAACCGGCTCGCCCACGGCATCCGCCACCCCGAAGCCGACTTTCACCGGCACACTGCCCGCCGACCGCGCCCTCGCCACCCTGACCGCGCTGCTGCCGACCGGCCTGACCCATGCGAGCCCGCCCGGCGGCCGGCGGTCCGGGCAGCTGTGGGTGGACGACGGCCACGGCACGTCGCTGCTCGAGGTGCACGTCTCCCGGCAGACCTCCACCACCGCGATCCGCAGCCACGTCTTCGCCGGCACGAAACCCCTGCCCGACGGCACCCTGATCCAGTCCCGGCAGGCCCCACCCGGCACGGACCCCGGGCACGAGACGGTGAACGTACTGCGTCCCGACGGCCTCTACATCACCCTCATGGAGTGGCAGGCACCGAGCCAGAACGCCCCCTCGACCCGCACCACCCCGATCCTGACACCGGCCCAACTACGCGCCATCGCGACCAGCCCGCAGTGGCAGTAACGCCCGCAGCAGCCACGTAACTCGCTGCGCGGGTGTGTGAAACTCTGGGCTCGGAGAGGGGGGGCCTATGGATGGTGCGCTGTGGGGCGCGCTCGGCGCGTTACTGGGGGCCGGCCTTACGGCCCTGGGCGGATATCTGGGTCCCCTGCGCGTCGCGCGCGTCGCCGCCGAGGAAAGGGCTGAGGAGCGCCGCAGGCAGCGGGGCGAGGAAGAAGTCACACGGCTGATCGCCTTACGCGCGGCCTATCGAGACTGGCACGACTACCTGTATGAGGTGGTGGACGCCAAGGCCCATGGTCGGCTGCGCGAGTCCGCGGCCGAGGTGGAGGACCGTATCGAGGAACTTCGCAAGGCTACGCAGGCGGCAACCGATGCCGTGATGCGTGACGGATGGTGGGTCGGCTCGTACGACCCGCACACGCGGGGCGCGTCACGCCGGGTCCTGCAGTACGTCGACGGTTCCCTGAGCGCGGCCGATGACGACGGCGGCCCCTACGCGGCAACGGAGGTCGACCGCCTCTACTCCCTGCGAGCCCAGCTGAACGAGCACATCATGCTGCGGCTCTCGGAGCTTGTCGGCGGGCGAGAACAGCGGCTCGCCTTGTACCAGGCCAACTACCCGCCTTCTTAGACGAGGCCCGTCACGTCAGTCCACGTGGTCAGGTGTCAGCCACCGTCCGAGAGACAACTGAGACGGACGACCGGAAAGGGCGGCACCCTTCCCGGGATGCCGCCCTTTCGTTGTGCCTGGTCAAGGCGCTGGAGGCCGTGGCGGGATTCGAACCCACGTAACTCGCTTTGCAGTCTGCTCACGCAGCCTGGGACTCGTACCGAGTCTGACCAGGCTCGTCCCCATGGTCAAGCGGTTCTGACCAGTGCAGGCGACTGACTCAACTACCGGGCAGAGACGGCCGTAGACACGTCGGAACACAGGAGAACCCCGTAGGCACCAGGGGCGCTGTACGGGGCTCTGAGGGGCCGTGGTGGGGGAGTTCAGCTCTGGCTCTCGTCGTGAGCCTGGAGAGCCTGAGAGATGGCACCAACGGACGGGTTACGGCTCTCTCCGCTCTGGGTCTTGTAGGTGAGGTGCGGCTGAATCTGCCGGATGGTGAATCCCTTGTCCCGGAGCGCTACAGCCTGAGCCGTCAGAGCCTCAGACATGACCGGACGGCGACCACCTACGCGACCACGCTTACGGGCAGCCTCAAGACCCTTGTTCGTCTCCTTGACGATCTCCCGTCGCCGGTCCTCAGCCAGAGCGAAAGCAAGGTCGAGGATCAGGCTGCGCTCTGTGTGGTCACCCTTGGCAATGCCTTCCAGGACACGCACGGCATATCCCTTCTGGAACAGCTCATTGAGCATGAGCAGACCTTCAAGGAGGTTCCGGCCGAGTCGGTCAACGGCCTGAACGGTGAGCATGTCTCCCTCGCGCATGTAGTCGAGAGCAGCAGAGAGACCAGGGCGCTCCGCAACGGTGAGCTTTCCGGAGATCTTCTCTTCAAAGACCTTCACGCACCCTGCCTCAGTGAGTGCGTCGTGCTGCCGAGCCGTCTCCTGCTTGTCGGTGCTCACCCGAACCATGCCGACCAGTGCCATGACTACCCCTCCGCGTTCATCAAACCCCCGCCCGAACAAGATGAACAGTAGCAGATAGATGAACGGGTTGATGAACAGATTCGGGGGCTCTCGGGGTCAACTCGGGCACTGTCGGCGCAGGTTCATCTAACGATCGTTTGATGAACGGGCGAGAACGCTACAAACGTTGCTACAGAACTGGGACAATGGAGTCAGGGAGGGATGGAGCCAGACAGAGACGACAGACAGGAGAACGATCATGAACATTGGACCAGGCGCACCGGTAGACATGGATGCAGTCGACCGCATGGGAGCCGAGACAGCAGCACGCAGCGAGCAGGGGGTGCAGCTAGCAGAGGACGGCCTACGCAAGTTCGCTGGCGCGCTAGAGGGCCGCTCAGGGAGCTTCACCCAGGGAGCCGTGGAGGGACGTGGCTACCAGGCCATTGAGGGAGGTCTAGGGACTGCCCTGGAGGCAGCCGCATAGACACTTCTGACCCTGAGAAGCAAGGGGTTTTTACAACGATTTCATAACGGCGAGATCACTGATTTATAAACAGTACCAACTCCAAAACTACTTAGAGTAGCTAAAGAGTTAATTAGAGCCTCGATCGACTACATGGCGTAGCGGTCGGGGCTCTTTGCTGTCTTGGGCTCAATCCAACGTTGCACGTATTCGTGAGAAAATATCTATAGGAGGGAGAGGCGTAGCAAAGCAACTACGACTTCCCGGAGAAACAATGAGCACAATCCCGCGTACAACAGCAGCCATTCACCAGGTACCCGGCCTATCCAAGCACGCTAAAGCAGCCTGGACTGTGTGGAGTAAGGGTATCTCTCTCAGTGAAGAGGCTTGGGAAGACTACCTAATCCGTATGCGAGTTCCGTACTTCCCGCTTGAAGAGTGCATGGATGAGCTACGCCGTAACGGCTGGTTGGCATAGGTAGGGGGTACGGCGATGACACCTAAAGCCTTCACAGTCCTCTGCCTCATGGAACAGCACCACGGACGCGCTGAGAACGTCTCTGCGGCCACGCTGGCAGAAGAAAGCCGTATGACACTCACAGAGCTAAGAGAGTGTCTAGAAGAGGTGAGAGAGCACCTTACAGACAGCCTTTGGCCTACCGGCCTCAGAGCAGCAGCATAGGAGAAAGGAAGAGATGGAAGACCAGACAGAAGTAATCGAGCTAGAAGGAAAAGGTAGAGACCCCAACCAAGAGGCCAGACGGCAGAGCCGAGTTACCGCGAGAGCGAACCTTCTATGGATGTACCTGAAGTCATTCGAGGGGGACGGTAAAAGACACACTCAGGATGAGCTTTGTGAGGCTCTGGGTCTGGGGCTGAATCGCCAAGACCTCAAAGAGGCAGTATTCGAGCTTGAAGACAGAGGCTGGCTAGTGGTGGACCGTAGCCACAAACCACACAGATACACACTGAACTAACCAAGGAGAAAGACAATGACCAACCCAAACGCATTCAGCTTCGGAGCCAGTGAGAACTACTGGGCTCGTGTGACGACACCTGAATACCAGGCAGAGAAGAGAGCCAAGGAAGCGGCTATGGAGGCTGAGCACAGAAGAATGATTGAAGCTCACCAGAGAGAGCAGCACAGACAAGCTGTTATGTCTCAGGCTGGACCAGCCATCTTGGATATCGTCCACCAGTACCTAGGTCAGAATCGTCCGGCTGTATCCAGTGCCGTAAAGGCGCAATTTTTGGAGCGTCTTCCAGGGGCTACAGAGATTGAGTTCAACAACGCGCTAGAGGTTCTAGAGCAGTCCGGGCACATTCACAAGCTAGTCAGCAGCACTCAGGGATACATGGGAGAGCGTACCTATCACCTGTACCCAAATCCATTGGAGGGCTAGTGACCAAACCAGAGGAATTGAGCCTTCCCGCACTAGCAATCTACACAGAACTTGAATCCACCGGAGAACTCATCAGTGAAGAGAGGTTTTCAAAAGAGTTCCCCGAGGATGATTACTGGACAATTCTTGATTCTTTGAAGAACTCGGGTCTACTCTCCGAGCCGTCCGGAGCATTCCACCCTGAAACTCCAAGAGGGGTTCTATTTCATCAAAGAACTGCACGACCCATTCGCATTGATTGAGCAGAAATAGAAAGACCCCCAGATCCAATCAGATGGAAATGGGGGTCTCTCTGTGTCATTGGCCTCATGACTTCAAGGAGGGAAACTGCGATGAACGAAGTGTAGACAGGGGAGCCATTTCATGCATCGAATTATTAACCCGGTAGCTAAAGCAATCTCGCTAAGATAAGGATACACCAAATGACCGACAACCTAGATGAACCAAGAGGCATGATCCCACTGGATAAGCCAGGGATCAGATGGAAGCGCTCCAGATTTGACCAGGACGCCAAGTGGGTATGGACACCAGGTCTCATGACTCACTATGAGCGCAGCGTGTATCAGTTCCTCAATATCCGTGGAGGAGATGACCGAAAGATCTTCTGTTCCCGTGAGCACATCGCTGAGTATGTGGGTTTCTCAGACTCCACAGTGAAGAGAGCCATTGCCGGTCTGAAAGACAAGGGGCTCATCTCTTACACAAAGGTCAAGACGTCTGAGAATCAGAAGTACCCGACCAACAGTTACACCCTCTACGTGCCAGCAGAGTTCGCAGAGGACTTGGATCAGTCGTACCTAAACAAGGTTCTCGGGAAGTCTGAGCCAGAGGAGAGCAAGAGCAGTACCAAGAGCGCCCCTGAGAGCCGTTCTGACGAGATCGATACCTCTCGCCTACAGGTACCAGGGTGGGACTCCCTGGAAGCCTTCCTAGAGTCATACAGCACTCTGCCGGATGACCAGCGCTGGCCTCCCTTCCCTAAGACCTGGACGGAAGCCAAGGAGGAGTATGGAGTTCGAGACCACCACGGCCTACAGAGCGTCTTGGACTACATGCGTGAGGATCTGGAGAAGCGCAATGCTTAGGGAGACTGCACCACATTGGGTCTGTGAGACCCAAAGGTCAAAAGCATTGGGTCTGTGAGACCCAAAGCATTGGGTCAGAGAGACCCAATGGTCTGGGAAACCTTGGGTCTGTGAGACCCACTAAACAAACAAAGTAATAAACACACACCAGGGAAACAGCAAAACCAGGAGGTGACCAGAGCTTAGAGCTGATTGAAGGTATGGAATGGTATTGGATTTGGCTAGCTCTGGTCTCTCCCTACGGTGCTCCGCACCTTCGGTAAGACCTATTGGACATGGAAGGCTCTGGTTAAGCCTTGGTCTCCCCTGGATTCCCTGGTTTTTCTTGTTAGGTAAGTTCAATAGGCTCTAGAAACCGCCGCGCCTCAAAGCGGCATTCATGAATTCACTGGAATTCCGTAGTGCAGATGCCGGCTGGGGTACATCAATTCCTTTATTGAATAGCCAAAATGAGGCCACTGCATTTGAATTGAAAGGAAATTCCAGCCAATACCCCTAGGCTCTGGGGTGTCAGGGCTATAGATGAGTTACTACTGTTGATGGGGCTCTGAGTACCAGGGGAAAAGTTCCGAGTTTGAGGGTGCTCTCAGAATCACCAGGGAGTTACTTGTCTGGCTAAGACTCAATGGCCTTGAGCCCCTGGTATGCCTCTCTCAGATCTGCACTCTCCGGAAGCTGCCTAGCCTCAACAGCCTTCACTACTTCCAGCGCACGCCAATGATTCGAGGGGACTACTCGGCCGGACAGAATGGCTTTCTGTGCAGAGTCGCAAGCCTCATCCAGCCGGTCATCCTTCAACAGAACTAGAGCAAGGTCGATATTCGCTGAAGCCACACGCCTAGGCCACTTGCTTACGTCGTCACTCGGACTCAGCCTCTGGATTACTTCCCGTGCGTAAGGCTCTGCCGCCGAATCCCCTAGCCATGCGAGCGTTGTAGCCGTGTAGGAAAGGGCTTTGGCGGGGTCGTAGCGGTAATGGTGCTCTGGACTGTCAGGGGCTCCCCTGGAAGCCGAGAGAGCCTGTACCTGCTCAATGGCAGAGTAAGTCTCTTTGGCTTCCCCGAGCCGTGCGTGTGCCCTGCCCTCTTGTGCCGTTGCCTGAATGATGGCTGAGCCATTGGCAGGAGCTATCTCCTGAGCCGCACGGGAGAGGTCAACGGCCTGGACGTAATCCCCATCGGTGAGGACTCTCCAAGCCTCTGTCTCATAGCACCATGCCTCAATCTCAGGGTGTCCAGCTTCCCTTGCAAGCGTTGCTGCTGTCTCCAGTCGAGCCGTAGCCGCATCGTCTTGCATGAGGTCGATATGGACTGTCGCACCCAAGAGGGAGAGCCATCCTCCGATGACCAACAAGCGTCGGTGCTCTGAGAGCGTCTTCTTACCGTCCAAGAGCTTTACGACATAGGCGGAGTGCTTCCGTACGTGCCTCAACAGCTCTGCCGGATCAGCCTTTGGGTACGCCATGGCCAGACCGTCAAAGGCGCGCTCTAGCCGCTCTAGGGTGGCGTTTCCTACGTCGCTGGCCTGGACACGTCGAGCAAGTTCCCATGCGTCCATCTCATCGTCATGAGAGCCGCTGTCTTCAACGGTGAGGGAGAGCCCTAGGTATTCGTTAACGGCTTGGGTCAACTCGGCTGAGGGAGCCTGTTTCCCATTGAGTACACGGCTCAGATAGGCCACGTCGTAATGGAGTTCCTTGGCTGCACCTCTGAGGCTCTTCCCCTGTGCCTTGAGTGCCGTCCGTACCTCTGACCCGAAGTCGACCATGGTGCAGCTCCCGTTGACTGTTGACGTCCATCGTAGTCAACGCTGGTCAACTGCCCTATGGCGTCGGCGGATCGGTTGGGTGGACAGACGCAGAACCCCACCGACCACAGGAGCCGACATGGCGCGCCGTACCGCCGCAGAGGCCACAGGGAGCAAGCCTGTTCCCATCGACGTACAGACGATGCGTGAGACGGCTACACGGCTGCTCTCGGAAGACGCTGAGCTTCCCAGCACGGAAGAGCTGGAGACCCTGACTCTCCTACTCCGGGGAATGGTCATGCTGGCTATCCCCGAGATCGAGAAAGCAACCGGGAGGCTCCCCGAGGATGACGTACCGCGCGCATGTGCTCTGGCGTGCGTAGGAGAGGCCCGTATGCGGCTGAGGCTGGAACCCTCCAACGGTTCGTTTCCGGCCGGTGTGGCGCACGCTCAGAGGCTCGCACGGTCCGTCAGAGCCCTTGCCGACCACTACGTAAACCTCGGGGGTGAGCAGTGACCCAGACCCTTCACGTGTGCCGGTACTGCGACGGACTGATCATAGAGCCAGAGGACGCGGTAGCCGTCGCTCACGAATACGGCAACTCCGGTCCTGGTTGGACCGTATGGGCACACCGGGAACACGCTCACCTGGTGAAACCGGATGAGGCTCCCATTCGCATTCTGGCGCGCGTCCTGGTGGCCAAACTGACTTCCCCTGATGCCCCATGGCGTAAGGAGTCGTAGCGGCTACTGCCTAACCCCTACGAAGCTCTAGGCACTCGAAAGACTGGGGCACCCCGGAAGATTTACCAAGTTTTAAAGGTGGGGGGGGTCGGAGTTCAAAATTACATAAAGAAAAAGAATAAGGCCCCGCTATTCGGCAGGGCCTTTCTTTTTTGTGTCGAATTAGTATCTGTCTCCCAATCCTTGTACGGCATTCACAGCCCGAGTGCTGGCCATGTCTGCTCCGTAACGCCGCAACATGGCGGGGGACTTCCATCCCCGGATAGCCATGATGTGTTCTCCCGAGACTCCTGCTGCCTTCAAGTCGTCTGCCCACGTGTGGCAGAACGAGTGAGGGGCTACCTGTGCAGGGTCGTAGCCTGCCTGGTCAGCACGCTTCTTCACCATGACGTACAGACCCCTGTACTGGAGTGGACCCCTACCACGGGTACCGAGCCAGAGGAACGGCGTTGCGTCGGCCATGGGGTGAGTGGAGCGCACTCGGAGATACCGAACGAGAGCCTTTACCGTCTTTGGCTGAAGTGGAATGACCCTCCCGTCAATGCTGTTCCGGTCCATCTTGAGGGGAACGACGACCAGCGTGTGTCCAGTCAGGTCAAGGTCTTCAACCCGCAGGTTCAACAGTTCCTCTGCCCTCAGTCCCTCCGTGAGTACACGGATGATCGCGTGATCCCTCACGGTCTGGAAGTCACGGACTTTCGGGGAGCCGTTCCCAGTGACCTTGAGTACGTCATTCACGAACTCTTCTGAGAGCGTCTTGGGCTTACCGATAGGGGGAGCCGTGTACCTGTGGAGCTTGGGGGAGTCATACGGATTGGCGTGGTCGTACTCCTCTGCCAAGTAGATGAACAGAGGGCGCAGGTTCCTTTGGAGGGTGTTGGTCCCTCCCGTGTAACCGCCCTTGCCGTCCTGGCTCTTGGGCACGTCGTGCACCTGGTAGTACCAGCGAAAGAAGCGGTTGAGGGTGGCCACATCACACGCGGTGAAGTCACCTTCCATGCCGCTCTCGGTCATCCAGTTGTGGAGAGCGACACCAGCGAACTTGTACGCGTTGATGGTCTTGCGCTGGAACGGTCGGCCGAACCTGTTGGTGATCGTGCTCAGGTGCAAGTCCAGCTCTTCCAGCATGGCCGTACGTGCATCCGTGGCTGAGCGTCCGTCGACTACGCGGAGAGGTGCTGTCGGCTGTGTCGGCTCAGCGCTGCTCTGAGGCTTCCTGAGCGCGCTCCGGAGAGGTGTACGTGTGGCTGCTCGGTTGGTCACTTGGGCTCCCTGTGCGCCGTACGGCGCTCTGTGGAGCTAGGTCAGTCGGTAGTGGACCAAGCAACTGACCTAGCCCCGTCTCGGACGGGAGTCCCTTGCTGTGAGAGCAGTCTTTGATCAAGGAACATGCAGATCAAAGCTACTTATGGAGGCCGTGGCGGGAATTGAACCCGCGTAACTCGCTTTGCAGGCGAGCCCCTGAACCACTCGGGCACACGGCCGTGTTCGGTTGTTGTGTCGGCCGTGGTGGGATGCGAACCCGCGTGACTCCCCGCGAGCGGAGCTCGCTGTTGGGTGCAGCGCGGGTGAGCCCCTGAACCACTCGGGCACACGGCCGTGTTGATGGAGTAACCGTAGGGGGCCGGGGGAGAGGGGCTCAAGGGGAACGGGCGGGCCGCAATGCGACTGCCATACGGCGTTCATGAACGGCCGGAGGCGTACGACCAAGGTCGCAGCGCGAGCAGGACCACCGACAGGGGTCATACCGCACTGTGCGCCTTACTCTGACGCCATGAGTGCCCTCGAGTCGCGTGCCGCCGCCGTCCGCAACCCCGTCGGGCAGGACGACGGCGTGCTGGGCCGGGCCCACCGGGCGCTCAGCATCGGGATCGTCTCCGTCGTGCTGCTGATCGCCTTCGAGGCCACCGCCGTCGGCACGGCCATGCCGGTCGCGGCGCGGGAACTGGACGGCCTGACGCTGTACGCGTTCGCCTTCTCCGGGTACTTCACCACCAGCCTGTTCGGCATGGTGCTGGCCGGCCAGTGGTCCGACCGGCGCGGGCCGCTCGGGGCGCTGACCACGGGGATCGGAGCCTTCGCCGCGGGGCTGGTCATCGCCGGGACCGCGCAGGTCATGTGGGTGTTCATCCTCGGCCGGGCCGTGCAGGGGCTCGGCGGCGGGCTGGTCATCGTCGCCCTGTACGTCGTCGTCGGCCGCGCCTACCCCGAGCGGCTGCGCCCCGCGATCATGGCGGCGTTCGCGGCCGGCTGGGTCGTACCGTCCATCGTCGGCCCCCTCGCCTCCGGCGCCGTCACCGAACACCTCGGCTGGCGCTGGGTCTTCCTCGGCATTCCGGCGCTCGTCGTGTTCCCGCTCGCCCTCGCCCTGCCGCAGATACGGCGCAGGGCGTCGGGCCCGGTGGACGAGGAGGCCGGCGCCCTCTCCTTCGACCGGCGGCGGATCCGGCTCGCCCTCGGCATCTCCCTCGGCGCGGGCCTCCTGCAGTACGCCGCCCAGGACCCGCGCCCGCTGTCCCTGCTCCCCGGGCTGGCCGGCGCCGCCCTGCTCGTGCCGGCCGTCCTCGGACTGCTGCCGCGCGGCACCTACCGGGCCGCTCGCGGCCTGCCCTCCGTCGTGCTCCTGCGCGGTCTGTCCGCCGGTTCCTTCATCGCCGCCGAGTCCTTCGTGCCGCTGATGCTGGTCACCCAGCGCGGGCTGTCGCCGATGCTCGCCGGGCTGTCCCTGGCGGCGGGCGGCGGCACCTGGGCGCTGGGCTCCTGGGTGCAGTCCCGGCCGCGCGTGCAGCCGTACCGGGAACGGCTGATGACGCTCGGCATGGTGCTGGTCGCCGCCGCGATCACCGCCGCGCCCGGTGTGCTCGTGCACTCCGTGCCGGTCTGGACGGTCGGCGTCGCCTGGGCCTTCGGGTGCTTCGGCATGGGCCTGGTGATCTCGTCCACCAGCGTGCTCCTGCTCCAGCTGTCCGCCCCGGAGGAGGCCGGCGCCAACTCCGCCGCGCTGCAGATCTCGGACGCCCTCTCCAACGTCGTCCTGCTCGCCGCGACCGGCGCCGCCTTCGCGGCCCTGGGCGGCGGCAGCGCGACCACCACGGCCACGGGCACCGCCGGCGCCCATCCCGCGGCCTTCGCCGCCGTGTTCCTGCCGATGGCGGGGGTGGCGCTGGTGGGGGCATGGGTGACGACCCGGCTGAAGGCGCGGTGACCTGGGAAAACCGGTCGCCGGGTGGCCTGTCGCACGGCTAGCCTTCCGCCATGCACGAGCTGACCGTCGTCCTCGACCCCGCCACCCGGCAGGCGCTGGACGACCTCGCCGACGCCACCGGCCGCCGGACCGACGAGGTCGCCATGGCGGCCGTACACCGGTATCTGGACGAGGAGCGGGCGGTCGTCCGCACCCATGCCGAGCGCCTTGCGCGCGGCCACGCCGACCTGCTGCGGAGGCTGGGCGAATGAGCCGCCATCTCACCGTGGCCGAGGTCACCGCCATCGCCGAGATCGCCTTCGGTGGCCGGCCGCCCGAGGCGCGTGAACCCGGGCTGCTGGCCTCGGCCGTACACCGGCCGCGGGCCCGGATGTTCGGTACGGCCGCGTACGAGGACCTGTCCGACCAGGCCGCCGCCCTGTTGCACGCCCTCGCCGCCAACCACCCCCTGGTCGACGGCAACAAGCGCACCGCCTGGCTCGCCACCGCCACCTTCCTCGCCGTCAACGGTGTGGATCTCGCCGGCGTCGACCAGGACGCCGCGTACGACCTGGTCAGCGATGTGGCCTCCGGCGACCTCGGTGATGTCGCGGTGATCGCGGGGCGACTGCGGCAGCTGTGACGTGGGTCCCACCCACGGGCGACCCGGCCTCGTCCGGGCGTTGACACCGTCGGGGCGCCGGTAGGGTGGCCCGGTTGTCATACGTAGCCGAGCCGCCCAGCCCCATAAACGGAGACCGTGACTACCACCGCCGCCACCTCCTCCTCCCACTCCCACCACCTGTCGCCCGCCTTCCCGGGCCGCGCGCCCTGGGGTACCGCCAGCAAGCTGCGTGCCTGGCAGCAGGGGGCGATGGAGAAGTACATCCAGGAGCAGCCGCGTGACTTCCTCGCCGTCGCCACGCCCGGCGCCGGCAAGACCACCTTCGCGCTGACGCTGGCCTCCTGGCTGCTGCACCACCACGTCGTGCAGCAGGTGACCGTGGTCGCGCCGACCGAGCACCTGAAGAAGCAGTGGGCCGAGGCGGCCGGACGGATAGGCATCAAGCTCGATCCCGAGTACAGCGCGGGACCCCTCGGCCGGGAGTACGACGGCGTCGCGGTCACCTACGCGGGCGTCGGCGTGCGGCCCATGCTGCACCGCAACCGGGTGGAGCAGCGCAAGACCCTGGTGATCCTGGACGAGATCCACCACGCCGGTGACTCCAAGTCCTGGGGCGAGGCCTGCCTGGAGGCGTTCGAACCCGCCACGCGCCGGCTCGCGCTGACCGGTACGCCCTTCCGGTCCGACACCAACCCCATCCCCTTCGTCACGTACGAGGAGGACAACGCCGGCATCCGGCGTTCGGCCGCGGACTACACCTACGGGTACGGGTCCGCCCTGGCGGACGGCGTCGTCCGGCCGGTCATCTTCCTCTCCTACAGCGGCAACATGCGCTGGCGCACCAAGGCCGGTGACGAGATCGCCGCCCGGCTCGGCGAGCCGATGACCAAGGACGCGATCAGCCAGGCCTGGCGTACGGCGCTCGACCCGCGCGGCGACTGGATGCCCAGCGTGCTGCGCGCCGCCGACCAGCGGCTGACCGAGGTCAGGAAGGCCATCCCGGACGCCGGCGCCCTCGTCATCGCCTCCGACCAGGACTCCGCGCGTGCGTACGCCAAGCTGATCCGGGAGATCACGGGGACGAAGGCCACGCTCGTCCTCTCCGACGACGCCGGCGCGTCGAAGAGGATCGACGACTTCAGCGGCAGCGACGACCGCTGGATGGTCGCGGTGCGCATGGTGTCGGAGGGTGTCGACGTGCCCCGGCTCGCGGTGGGCGTGTACGCGACCACCATCTCCACTCCGTTGTTCTTCGCGCAGGCCGTCGGGCGTTTCGTACGGTCCCGGCGGCGCGGCGAGACCGCGTCCGTCTTCCTGCCGACCGTGCCCGACCTGCTGACCTTCGCCAACGAGATGGAGAAGGAGCGGGACCACGCCCTCGACAAGCCGAAGAAGGAGGGCGAGGAGGACCCGTACGCCGAATCCGAGAAGGAGATGGAGGAGGCGAACAAGCAGCAGGACGAGGACACCGGCGAGCAGGACATGCTGCCCTTCGAGGCGCTGGAGTCCGACGCCGTCTTCGACCGGGTGCTCTACGACGGCGCCGAGTTCGGCATGCAGGCGCACCCGGGGAGCGAGGAGGAGCAGGACTACCTCGGCATTCCCGGGCTGCTGGAGCCCGAGCAGGTGCAGTTGCTGCTGCAGAAGCGGCAGGCCCGGCAGATCGCGCACAGCCGGAAGAAGCCGGACAGCGAGGCCGACCTGCTGGAGCTGCCGGCCGAGCGGCGGCCGGTGGTCACGCACAAGGAGATGATGGAGCTGCGCAAGCAGCTGAACACCATGGTCAGCGCGTATGTCCATCAGAGTGGCAAGCCGCATGGTGTGATCCACACCGAGCTGCGGCGGGTGTGCGGGGGGCCGCCGAGTGCGGAGGCCACGGCGGGGCAGCTGCGGCAGCGGATCGCCAAGGTGCAGGAGTGGGCCACGCGCATGCGGTGACGCTCCGCTGCGTTGGCGATATCTGCCCGCCCGCCCACCCGCCCACCCGCTTACCCACCGACCTGTCTCGGTCGGCTGGGCGGGTGCCGGCGCGGGGCTTCGCCCCGGACCCCCCAGGGATTGGCTTTTGTCAGTTCCTGGGGCCTGTGCGTTTCCGGACGAATCGCGGCAGGCCGGAAGTAGTCTTGCCCGGATTCTGGACGGAGACTTCCGCTCAGCGAACTGGCTTCGCTACTGTCCCGCTACGCACACGCCCCGTGGCAGCGCCGCCGCGGAGCGCAGCCGTGAAGCGACATGGCCCGGAGCCGCCGGGCGTCCTGCCGATCGGCGGCCTCTGAAGCGCGTCGCCGACGGGACTCGACGACGCATCCGCCGCTCAGGGGGTCGCCGACCTCACCGCCGAAGGAGTGGGCGTCGTGACCGCGGAGACCTCTCAGACGCTCGATCGGGGACTGCGTGTCCTCAAGCTGCTGGCCGACACCGACCACGGGCTGACCGTCACCGAGCTGTCCACAAAACTGGGCGTGAACCGTACCGTGGTGTACCGGTTGCTCGCCACGCTGGAACAACACGCCCTCGTACGGCGCGACTTGGGCGGGCGAGCCCGGGTCGGGCTCGGGGTGCTGCGGCTCGGCCGGCAGGTGCATCCGCTGGTGCGGGAGGCCGCGTTGCCCGCACTGCGGTCGCTCGCCGAGGACATCGGGGCCACCGCGCACCTGACCCTGGTGGACGGGACGGAGGCGCTGGCCGTCGCCGTCGTCGAACCGACCTGGACCGACTATCACGTGGCCTATCGCGCCGGGTTCCGGCATCCGCTGGACCGGGGGGCGGCCGGCAAGGCGATCCTGTCCGCCCGGCAGTCGCCGTCCGCGGATCCCGGGTACACCCTCACGCACGGGGAGCTGGAAGCCGGGGCGAGCGGGGCCGCGGCGCCGTTGGTGGGCGTCACGGGCGTCGAGGGCAGCGTGGGCGTCGTCATGCTGGCGGACTCCGTACCGGAGCGGGTGGGGCCGAGGGTGGTGGAAGCGGCACGGGAGGTCGCGGAGGCGCTGCGCTGACGCCGGCTGCGCTGAGCGGTGTGCCGGGTGCCCTGTACTGACTCGCTGACCTGCACTGGTGCCGACCGGGGGTAGGTCTCGCTCGCCCGCGCTCGCGGGGTGCCTCCCCCACTCTCGGCTTCGCTCGAGCGGGGGACCCCCACCGCCCACCCGTGCCGCCCCAGCGGCACGACTGCCCGCAGCTACGGCGGCGGAGCGCCCCGTAAGGGGCGCGGGGAACTGCGCGACCAGCCCCCGCGCACCCGCACCCGGCACACGACCCCCTGCCACCCCATTGCTCATCCGGCCAATCACCAACCCGCACCTTTGGCCGATCCGCACACCCCACCCCACCCCCACCTCCGCATCATCAAGGGCCATACAGCCCCGAGGCGGAGGGAACAGCGCGGTGGACACAGTAGGCACCCGGCCGGAGGCCCCGGCACGAGACGCGAGCGGCACGCGTCGGCTCACCCGGCGTCAGCCGGTGCAACGACTCGTCGGTGAGGCCGCCGGCAGCCCGCTGAAGCGGACGATGGGCGTGGCTCAGCTGACGCTGCTCAGCGTGGGAGCGACCCTCGGCACCGGCATCTTCGTGGTGCTGGGCCAGGCCGTGCCCCAGGCGGGGCCGGCGATCGTCGTGTCCTTCGTCCTCGCCGGCGTCACCGCCCTGTTCTCGGCGCTGTCGTACGCCGAGCTGGCCGGCATGATCCCCGGCTCGGGGTCGTCGTACAGCTACGCCTACGCCACCCTCGGCGAACTGGTCGCCTGGGTGTGCGGCTGGTGTCTGATCCTGGAGTACGGGGTGTCGGTGGCCGCCGTCGCCGTGGGCTGGGGGCAGTACGTCAACGAGCTGCTCCAGCTCACCTTCGGGGTCACCCTCCCCGACTCGCTCAGCGCCCCGCCCGGGGCCGGGGGCACCCTCAACATCCCCGCCGCCCTCATCGTCGTACTCGCCATGGTCGTCCTGCTGCGCGGGGCCAAGGAGAGCGCCGTCGCCAACACCATCATGGTCGGCGTGAAGATCGCCGCCCTCGTGCTGTTCTGCGCCGTCGCCTTCACCGCCTTCCGCGCCGGGAACTTCCACCCCCTCTTCCCGCTGGGCGCCGCCGGCATGAGTGCCGGAGCCGCCTCGCTCTTCTTCTCCTACATCGGGTTCGACGCCGCCTCCACCGCCGGTGAGGAGGCACGCAACCCGCAAAGAGACCTGCCGCGCGCGATCATCCTGTCCCTCGTCCTCGTCACCGCCCTGTACGTCCTCGTCGCGGTCGCCGCGCTCGGTGCCATGCCGTGGAAGCAGTTCGCGGGGACCGAGGCCACGCTCAGCGAGGTGCTCGTACGGTCCGTCGGCGGCGGGAACCTGTGGCCCGTCCTGCTGTCCATCGGCGCCGTCGTGGCCACCACCAGCGTGGTGCTCACCGTGCAGTACGGGCAGATCCGCATCCTGTTCGCCATGGCCCGGGACGGGCTCGTGCCGCCGCTGTTCGCCAAGGTGCACCCCCGCACCGGCGTGCCCCGCGCCAACACCGTGATCGTCTCGGCGTTCATCGCCGTCCTCGCCGCCCTCGTCCCGCTCGGCAGCCTCGCCGACGCCACCAGCATCGGCACCCTGTTCGCGTTCATGCTGGTCAACCTGGCGGTCGTACTGCTGCGCCGGCGCAGCCCCGGCACCCCGCGCTCCTTCCGGGTGCCGTTCTCCCCCGTCACCCCGCTCCTCGGTGTCGGCTTCTGCGTCTACATGCTGGGCAGCCTGGGCGCCGACACCTGGATCGCCTTCGGGGCGTGGATGGCGGCCGGGCTCGTCGTCTACGGCCTCTACGGCATCCGGCACAGCAAGCTCAACAGCTCCCAGAACCCCCAGAGCCTTCAGGAAGACCCCGCATGACCGGCTCCGCCGCCCCCGCCCTCGACCTCGCCGCCGACGTCGTCACCCTCACCCGCGCCCTCGTCGACCTGCCCTCCGAGAGCGGACGGGAGGCGGAGATCGCGGACGCCGTCGAGGCCGCCCTGCGCGCCCTGCCCCACCTCACCGTCGACCGGGTCGGCGACTCCGTCGTCGCCCGCACCCACCTCGGACGCGGCGAACGCGCCCTGATCGCCGGGCACCTGGATACCGTCCCGGCCGCCGGGAACCTGCCCTCCCGGCTCGCCGACGACCGGGTGCACGGGCTCGGCGCCTGCGACATGAAGGGCGGGGTGGCCGTGGCGCTCCGGCTGGCGGCCACCGTGCCCGCGCCCGTCCGCGATGTCACGTACGTCTTCTACGAGTGCGAGGAGGTCGAAGGGGACCGCAACGGGCTCGCCCGCATCGCCGCCGAGCGGCCCGACCTGCTCGCCGACGCCTCCCTCGCCGTCCTCATGGAGCCCTCCGACGCCGGCGTGGAGGCCGGCTGCCAGGGCATCCTCACCGCCGACATCGTGGTCAAGGGCGCCCGCGCCCACACCGCCCGCGCCTGGCAGGGCGTCAACGCCGCCCACAAGGCCGCACCCGTCCTGCGGCGGCTCGACGACCACACACCCGAGCGGGTCCTCGTGGACGGGCTGGAGTACCGGGAGGGGCTCAGCGCCGTCGCCGTACGGGCCGGGGTCGCCGGGAATGTCGTGCCGGACGAGTGCGTCGTCACCGTCAACTGCCGCTTCGCGCCGAGCCGTTCACCTGAGGAGGCCGAGGCGTACGTGCGCTCGCTCTTCCCGGAGTACGAGGTGCGCCTCACCGAGGTCGTCGGCGGCGCGCTGCCGCACCTGGACCGGATCGGCGCCCTAGTCGCCGCGCTCGGTGCCGAGCCCCGGCCCAAGCTCGGCTGGACCGACGTCGCCCGGTTCGCCGCGCTGGGCGTGCCCGCGCTCAACTACGGCCCCGGGGACCCCTCCCTCGCCCACACGGCGGGGGAGTACGTCCCCGTGGAGCACCTCCGGCGGTGCGAGGACCGGCTCAGGCGGTGGCTCCGGTGAGCCCCGCCAGCACCCGCAACTGAAGCCAGAGCACCAGCCGCTCGTCGGGGTCGTCCAGGTCGACCCCGGCGTGCTGCTGGAGCTGCCTCAGGCGGTAGCGGCAGGTGTTGGGGTGGACGGCGAGCAGCTTCGCCGCGCCCGCCATGTCGCAGCCCGCGTCGAACCAGCAGACCAGGGTGCGGGCGTACTCCGTGCCGTGCGCGGCGTCGTACGCCAGCACCCGCTGCCAGGCGCCCGCGGTCAACTCCCGCCGCTCACCCATCACTTCGGCCAGCCGCAGCAGCGTGACGCGGGGCCGTACCTCGTCCACGCCGGCCACCGGCAGCTCCGCGTCCAGCACCCGCAGCACCAGATCCGCGTCCGCCCGGGAGTCCGCGAGTCCCGCCGCGTCCGGGACGACCTCGCCGAGCGCCGCCCGCACCGGCACCCGCAGCGCCTGCCCGGCCCGCGCCACGATGTCCTCGGCCAGCCGCTTGTGCCGTTCCCCCGGGCCGGGCAGCACCGCGTACACCACCCCGTCCACCAGGACGCCCGCGTGCCGCCCGTAGCGGGCCTCGCACTGAAGCCGTACGACGTCCAGCAGGCGCAGCGCCGTGCGCTCGGCGTCGGGGACGCTCGCGGCCGAGTCCAGCACGAAGGCCGCCACCCGGGCGGGCCCGGTGAGGCCCAGGCGCTCGGCGGCCGTGGCCGCGTCCGCCGCCGTGCCGTCCAGCAGCCGGCGCAGCAGTTCGCTGCCCCGGTGCCGGGCCAGTTCCCGGGCCGCGCGCGCCCGCAGCAGGAGCAGGGCGGCCGTGGAGGCGCCCTGGGCGAGGGTGTCCTCGGCGTCCGGGGCGAGCGAGCCGCCGTCGATCACCCACACCGAGCCGAGCGTCTCCCCGCCGGCCCGCACCGGCATCGCGAGGCGGGGCAGGTCCCCGGCGGCCAGCGCGGGCAGCCGCAGCGGGCGGTCGGCGGCGAACAGCCGGCGGTACTGCTCGGTGTTCTCCGCGCTGGCGGGCACCTGCCGGCCGAGGATGCCCTGCCGGCGGTCCTCGTCCACCGGCTGACCGGGGACGGTCGAGTAGGCGAGGATCCGCTGCCGGGGGTCCTCGATGGCCGTGGCCCCGCCGGTCGCCGTCGCGATCGCGTCGGCCAGTGCGAACAGGTCGCCCAGCCCGCTGTCGGCCGCCGCGGCGGCGGGCCGGGCGGCGATGGCCGAGGCCAGCAGCAGATGCACGTGGTGCCAGGCGGCGTCCTCCGCCACCGACAGCAGGGCCACGCCGTGCGCCTCCGCCTCCGCGACCGGGCCGTCCGCGCCGCGCACCACCACCCCGGTCAGCCCGGCCTCGGCAGCCGCCCGGAGCAGCGGCCCGCACTCCGCCGCCGCGACGCCGACCGCGAGCAGCAGGGCGCCGGGCAGCCGGGGCAGCGGGATACGGCCGTCGTGCAGCACCGCCTCGGTGACCGGCACGGCCTGCCCGGCGGGGGCCGTGTGCAGGCGCAGGGCGGGGCCGCCGACGACGTCCAGGAGGTCACCGAGGGTGCAGGCGTCCATGGGAGTACCCCCAGCAGGCTGTTGGCGGATGGTGAAACGAACGTACGCCCGTGTTGGCCGCTCGCACAACGCGCGCCGGGCCCGGCCCTCCGAGACTCGTGCCATGACAGCAGGAGTCACCATCCGTACCGTCCATGACGTCGCCTCCCTCGCGGCCGTGGCCGACCACTTCAGCGACGTCTGGCAGACGCCCCGCACCGCCCCGCCCTACCCGGCCGAGGTCCTGCACAGCCTGGTGCACGCCGGTGGCGCGGTCCACGCCGCGTACGACGGGCAGCGGCTCGCGGGCGCGTCCGTCGCCGTCCTGGGCGCCGACCGCAGCACCTACTCGCTGGTGGCCGCCGCCGACCGGGGGCTCGGGCACGCCGTGAAGCTGGCCCAGCGTGACTGGGCCCTCGGCCTGGGCGCCCGCACCATGCGCTGGACCTTCGATCCGCTGGTCGGCCGCAACGCCCGCTTCAACCTGGCCAAGCTGGGCGCCACCGGCACGGAGTACCTGGTCGACTTCTACGGCCCGATGACCGACGGCGTGAACGACGGCGACGAGAGCGACCGGCTGACGGTCAGCTGGGACCTGGGCGCGCCCAGGGTGTCGTACGACGCCGGACCCCGCGGACCGGTCACCGCCACCGCCCCCGACGGCGACCCCCTCGCCCGCCGCGACGACCGGCACCTGTGGTGCAGGGTGCCCGAGGACATCGTCAAGCTGCGCGCCGCCGACCCGGCCCTGGCGCTGCGCTGGCGGCACGCGGTGCGCGAGGTGTTCCTGACGGCCTTCGCGGACGGCTTCCGGGCCACCGGGATGTCCCGCGACGGCTGGTACACGCTGACCCGGACGGAGGCCCTGTGAAACTGGAGCGCGTCGAGATCGTGCACGTCGCGATCCCGCTGGTCACGCCCTTCCGTACGTCGTTCGGGACGATGACGACCAAGGACACCTTCCTCCTGCACGTCGTCACCGACTCCGCCGAGGGCTGGTCGGAGTTCGCCGCCGACCCCGAGCCGCTGTACTGCTCGGAGTTCGTCGCCGGCGCCGAGATCGTGCTGCGCGACTTCCTGATCCCGCGCGTGACCGCCCTCCCGGACCTCACGACGGCCGCGCTCGCTCCCGCCCTGGCGAGGATCAAGGGCCACGAACTGGCGAAGGCGGCCCTGGAGACGGCCCTGCTGGACGCGGAGCTGCGCTCGTACGGCATGCCGCTCGCCGTGTTTCTCGGCGCCGTACGGGACCGGGTGCCCGCCGGGGTGTCGGTCGGCATCAAGAACTCGGTGCCGGAGCTGCTGGACGACGTCGAGCGGTACCTCGCCGAGGGCTACGTCCGCATCAAGCTGAAGATCGAGCCGGGCTGGGACGTGGAGCCGGTCCGGGCGGTGCGCGAGCGCTTCGGCGACGCCCTTCCCCTGCAGGTCGACGCCAACACCGCCTACACCCTCGCGGACGCCGAGCACCTGCGGCGCCTCGACGACTTCGGGCTGCTGCTGATCGAGGAGCCGCTGGAGGAGAACAACCTGCACGCCCACGCCCAGCTGCAGCGGCGGCTGCGTACGCCGGTCTGCCTGGACGAGTCCCTGCACCACGCCTCCGACACCGCCGCCGCGATCGCGATGGACGCCTGCCGGGTGGTGAACGTCAAGCCCGCCCGGGTCGGCGGCTACCTGGAGGCCCGCCGGGTGCACGACGTGGCGCACGCGCACGGCGTCCCGGTGTGGTGCGGCGGCATGCTGGAGACCGGTATCGGCCGCGCCCCCAACCTGGCCCTGGCCGCCCTACCCGGCTTCACCCTCCCGGGGGACACCTCCGCCTCCTCCCGCTACTTCGCCGAGGACATCACCGAGCCGTTCGTCCTTCAGGACGGCCACCTGCCGGTCCCTGCCACCCCCGGAATCGGCATCGAGCCCCTCCCGGAGGCCCTGCGCCGCTTCACCCGTCAGCGACGGGACCTGTACGCGGCATAAGGCACAGCTGGTGGTCACGTTAGATTGATCCCGTGCTCTCACGTCTCACGCGTCCCCAGGCCGTAGCCGTCTGCGCCGCGCCCGTCGTGGCCCTGCTGGCCACGGCGGCGTTCGCGCCGCTGCCGTTCTCGGTGGCGCAGCCGGGGATGACGGCGAACGTGCTCGGTGAGAACCGGGGCACCCAGGTGATCACCGTCTCCGGCGCGCCGGCCCGGAGGACCAGCGGGCAGTTGCGGATGGTCACGATCGAGGCGACCGGACCGGACGCCAGGGTGACCCTGGGCGACGTGCTCGGCAACTGGTTCCGCACCGACCGGGCCGTCATGCCGCGCGACGCGGTCTACCCGAGCGGGAACACCGTCAAGGAGATCGAGAAGCACAACGCGGCGCAGATGCAGCAGTCGCAGGACGCGGCGACCCGGGCGGCGCTGAAGTACCTCGGGCTGAGCGCCGACAAGGTCAACGTCACGCTGAAGCTCGCCGACGTGGGCGGGCCCAGCGCGGGCCTGCTGTTCACCCTGGGGATCATCGACAAGCTGCACGGCGACGGCAGCGGCGGCGACCTCACCGGCGGCCGCACCATCGCCGGCACGGGCACGATCGACGCCTCCGGCACGGTCGGCGCGGTCGGCGGGGTGGCCCTGAAGACCCAGGCCGCCCGGCGCGACGGCGCCACCGTCTTCCTGGTCCCGAAGGCCGAGTGCGCCGACGCCAAGGCCGAACTCCCCAAGGGCCTGCGACTGGTACCGGTCACCACGCTCAAGGGAGCGGTGAACGCGCTGAACGCACTGGAGAAGGGCAGCGGTTCGGTGCCGAGCTGCTGAGCCGGTTCCTTCGGGGGAACCGGCTCGGATCAGTGGATCAGGTCCCGTCCTCTTCCATCGGATGCTGCCAGCGCAGACCGGGGAAGCGGGCGAAGTCGCGGTCGGCGGAGTAGAGGGTGGCGCCGGACTCGATGGAGAGGGCGGCGAGATACGCGTCGGAGACGAGGCCGCCTCGGACTCCCGCTCGTCGGCACAACCGGTCAAAGATCTCCCAGTGGCGAGCGCCCTCCACCACGGGAATGGTGGTGGGTGCCTCGCGCAGGGTCTGGACGAAGTCCAGCGCGGCGTCGACAGGTGCCGGATCGCGGTAGATCCGCGGGTGCGTCACGATGCGTACGAAGCCGCTGAGAATCACTGAGCTGAGTCCGACGGGCTCGTCGCTTTCGAGTCGCGCGGTGAGCCACCGGTTGTACGCCTCGTGCTGGTCGAGGTCCTTGCGGAAGGCGTACACCAGGACGTTCACGTCGCAGAGAATCACTCGATACCGTCCATGAGGTCGAGCAGCGCGGCGTTGTTGTCGAGGTCGACGCCGGGGCGCACCCCGCCGCTGCCGTAGGTGGGCAGGTTGACGATGTTCCTGGCCGCCGCCACATCCCGCGCGAACGACGCCCGCAGCGCATCCTCTATCACCGCACTGACCGTGACGCGCCTGCGTGCGGCCCGCAGCTTGGCTTCCTGGATCAGGTCCTCGGGGAGGTCGACTGTTGTCCTCATGCATTCCAATGTAGGAGTCGCGCATCTTGATGCACCAGGGTGAAATCACGATGCGCGGAATTGACGCCTCCGCATCCGCTCACGGCCCCTCCTCCGCCGCCTGCTCCACCAACGGGATGATCCGCAGCGGCACCGGGTTCTCCATGACGATCGCCGTGGAGGCCCGGACGATGCCCTCGAAGCCGACCACCCGGTCGATCACCCGCTGGAGGTCGGCGTTGGAGCGGGCCACCAGGCGGCACAGCATGTCGCCGCTGCCGGTGGTGGTCAGCAGCTCCAGCACCTCCGGCACGGTCGCCAGGTGGGCCCGGACGTCGGCGCCCTGGCCCTGCCGGATCTGCAGCGTGGCGAAGGCCGTGACGGGATAGCCGAGGGCCGCCGGATCGACCTGCGGACCGAATCCCCGGATGACCCCGTTCGACTGCAGCCGGTCCAGGCGCGCCTGCACCGTGCCCCGGGCGACCCCGAGCCGCCGGGACATCTCCAGCACGCCGATGCGCGGCTCCCGGGCCAGGAGCACGATGATCCGCCCGTCCAGATGATCGATCGCCACGGCACCCCCAGGGGTGAGCATCCTGTACAGAAAGACCGCCGAGACGGCCGTATCACCTGGCAGATTGCCCAGTGAATGCGGAAACTATTGCGCACCTTGCAGGGCCGGTCCACCCTTCCGCTATGACGCAGACCACTCACCACGCTCCCGACACCGCCCGGCAGGCCGACCCCTTCCCGGTCAAGGGAATGGACGCGGTCGTCTTCGCCGTGGGCAACGCCAAGCAGGCGGCGCACTACTACTCCACCGCCTTCGGCATGCAGCTGGTCGCCTACTCCGGACCGGAGAACGGCAGCCGCGAGACCGCCAGTTACGTCCTCGAGAACGGCTCCGCCCGCTTCGTGTTCACCTCGGTCATCAAGCCGAGCACCGACTGGGGCCACTTCCTCGCCCGGCACGTGGCCGAGCACGGCGACGGCGTCATCGACCTGGCCATCGAGGTGCCGGACGCCCGCGCCGCGTACGCGTACGCCGTCGAGCACGGCGCGCGGGGCGTCGCCGAGCCGTACGAGGTGAAGGACGAGCACGGCACCGTCGTCCTCGCCGCGATCGCCACGTACGGCGAGACCCGGCACACCCTGGTCGACCGCTCCGGCTACGACGGCCCCTACCTGCCCGGTTACGTCGCCGCCAGGCCGATGGTCGCACCGCCCGCCCAGCGCACCTTCCAGGCCATCGACCACTGCGTCGGCAACGTCGAACTCGGCCGGATGAACGAGTGGGTCGGGTTCTACAACAAGGTCATGGGCTTCACGAACATGAAGGAGTTCGTGGGCGACGACATCGCCACCGAGTACAGCGCGCTGATGTCGAAGGTCGTCGCGGACGGCACCCTCAAGGTCAAGTTCCCGATCAACGAGCCCGCGATCGCCAAGAAGAAGTCCCAGATCGACGAGTACCTGGAGTTCTACGGCGGCGCCGGCGTCCAGCACATCGCGCTGAACACGGGCGACATCGTGCAGACCGTGCGCACCATGCGCGCGGCCGGCGTCGAGTTCCTCGACACCCCCGACTCCTACTACGACACCCTCGGCGAGTGGGTCGGCGACACCCGGGTGCCGATCGAGACCCTGCGCGAGCTGAAGATCCTCGCCGACCGCGATGAGGACGGCTACCTGCTGCAGATCTTCACCAAGCCGGTCCAGGACCGCCCGACCGTCTTCTTCGAGATCATCGAACGGCACGGTTCGATGGGCTTCGGCAAGGGCAACTTCAAGGCCCTGTTCGAGGCGATCGAGCGCGAACAGGCCAAGCGCGGCAACCTGTAGGAACGGTTCCGGGCGGAGAAGAGCGGGACGGCCCACGTGACCACGGTGGCCGTCCCGCTCCGGCAGCGGTTCACACCGGCGGCTGTGAGTGCGACCCTGTGATCATGAGCCGCATCGAAGCGCCCCGCTCCGAAGACGCCGTGGCACCGAGCGACCTCACCGACCGGCTCCTGGCCGGCCTGCCCGGCGAGGCCGTTGTGACCGACCCCGACGTCACCGCCTCCTACGCCAACGACATGGCGAGCTTCTGCCCGGCCGGCACCCCGGCCGTCGTCGTGCTGCCGCGCACCGTGGAACAGGTCCAGCACGTCATGCGCGTCGCCACCGAACTGCGCGTCCCCGTGGTCCCGCAGGGCGCCCGCTCCGGCCTGTCCGGCGGCGCCAACGCCACCGACGGCTGCATCGTGCTGTCCCTCACCAGGATGGACCGCATCCTGGAGATCAGCCCCGTCGACCGGATCGCCGTGGTCGAACCCGGGGTGATCAACGCGACCCTGTCCCGCGCGGTCGAGGAGCACGGCCTGTACTACCCGCCGGACCCCTCCAGCTGGGAGATGTGCACCATCGGCGGCAACATCGGCACCGGCTCGGGCGGCCTGTGCTGCGTGAAGTACGGCGTGACCGCCG
The DNA here is from genome assembly GCF_001027185.1 of Streptomyces incarnatus. Classification (NCBI taxonomy): domain Bacteria; kingdom Bacillati; phylum Actinomycetota; class Actinomycetes; order Kitasatosporales; family Streptomycetaceae; genus Streptomyces; species Streptomyces incarnatus. Next base: position 5,268,577 of record NZ_CP011497.1, read on the forward strand.
AGTACGTCCTCGGCCTGGACGTCGTCCTCGCCGACGGCCGCCTGATGTCCACCGGCCGCCGCACCGCCAAGGGCGTCGCGGGCTACGACCTCACCCGTCTGTTCGTCGGCTCCGAGGGCTCGCTCGGCATCGTCGTACGGGCCGTGCTCGCGCTCAAACCCAAGCCGCCGCAGCAGCTGGTGCTGGCCGCCGAGTTCCCCTCGGCGGCGGCCGCCTGCGACGCAGTCTGCCGGATCATGGCGGGCGGGCACGTCCCCTCCCTCCTCGAACTGATGGACCGTACGACCGTCAAGGCGGTCAACGACCTCGCCCGCATGGGCCTCCCGGAGACCACCGAGGCGCTGCTGCTGGCCGCGTTCGACACCCCGGACCCGGCCGCCGACCTCGCCGCCGTGGGCGCCCTGTGCGAGGCGGCCGGTGCCACCGAGGTGGTGCCCGCCGAGGACGCGGCCGAGTCCGAGATGCTGCTCAAGGCCCGGCGGCTCTCGCTGACCGCGCTGGAGGCGGTCAAGGGCACGACGATGATCGACGACGTGTGCGTGCCCCGCTCGCGGCTCGGCGCGATGCTGGAGGGCGTCGAGCGGATCGCCGCCAAGTACGACCTGACCATCGGCGTCTGCGCGCACGCCGGCGACGGCAACACCCACCCCACCGTCTGCTTCGACGCGGCGGACGAGGCCGAGTCCCGGCGGGCCCGCGAGTCCTTCGACGAGATCATGGCCCTCGGCCTGGAGCTCGGCGGCACCATCACCGGCGAACACGGCGTCGGCGTCCTGAAGAAGGAGTGGCTCGCCCGGGAGATCGGCCCGGTCGGGGTCGAGATGCAGCGCGCCGTGAAGCAGGCCTTCGACCCCTTGGGCATCCTCAACCCGGGCAAGGTGCTCTGAGTCCCCGGTACGGCCTGGCCGGCGGCTCACCGGGCGAGCAGCTGGTCGAGCGCGCCGTCGATGCCCAGTTGCCCGCCCTCGGTCCCCGGCGGCACGGCCCGCAGGGTCCGCTCCAGCCAGGCCGACACCTGCGGGACCGGCGCCTGGAGCAGCGCGTCCCCGTCCGGCGAGCTCAGCGCCATCAGCACCACACTGCGCCCCTCCGCCTTCGTCGGCCACACCCGCACGTCGCCCTGCCCACTCGGCCGGAAGACGCCCTCCACCAGCAGGTCCCGGGCGAACGTCCAGTGCACGGGGCGGTCGGAGTTGACGTGGAAGGCGATGTGGACGGCGTACGGATCGTCGGAGCGGTAGCTCAGCCGGGCCGGCACCGGGACGCTGCGCTCCGGCGACAGGATGAGGCTCAGTTCCAGCTCCCGCTCCACCACGGTGTGCTGCATGACCTGCGTTTCCTTTCTGTTCGGGACTGTCCGGGCCCGCTCGGGACGGGCCCGCACCGGGGGAGAGGGGGCGGGGGCCGGGCCATTACGCGGGTTCGGGGAAATTTTTTTCGCGGACGTGTACGAGCCGGGTACGGCGTTGCCCGGAAAGGAGTGGGTCCTGCGGGACTGGCGCTGCGGGCTGCCGCGGTCTGATAGATGTGGAGGCCCCCATCCCACCCCCGAGCAGATACGGGACGACGGACATGAGCGCCCCAACCCCGGCCCCAGGTGACGACAGGCCCCGCGAGGGCTACTACCCGGACCCGTCCATCCCCGGATACGTCCGGTACTGGAACGGCGCCTCCTGGGTGCCCGGCACCAGCCGCCCGGCGCCGAAGGACGGCGAACCGCTCACCCCGCCGCCCGGCGTCCGCGCTGCGCCCGCGGCGGTGGAGGAGACCGGCCCGCACTTCTTCGACGAGGACCCCCAGCCGGCACCCTCCGGCCAGGACGGCTCCGGCACCTGGGGCGCCGACGGCCGGAGCGGCCCGGGCACGGGTCATGCCGGGTACGGCGACCAGGGCGCGGCACAGCCAGGCGCGGGCGGCCGGAGCGGCGGGCCCGCGGGCACCGGCGGCCGGTTCGCCGGGGGGCAGCCGGGTGCCGGCACCGGTGGCCCGGGGCCGCAGGGCGGTCCGGCCGGTCAGCACACGGGGCAGGCGGGCACCGGCGCTCCGGGCACCGGGCAGGCGGGGCCCGCCGGCCAGGGTGCCGGTCGGTCCGGTGCCGGGACCGGGGACGGGCGTACCGCCTGGGGCGCGGACCCGCGGGTGCCCGCGGACGGCTCGGTCCGGTCGACGGGACAGGCCGGCCGCACCGACGGCACTGCCCCGGTCCCGCCGGCGGACGGCGACGACCAGGACCCGGGCGGCACCTTCCTCTTCCGCCGGCCGGTGCCGGGGCCCGCTGCCGTGCAGGACGACGGCACGATGACGTTCCGCCCGGTGCCCGGCCAGAGCCGGCGGGACGCGCAGCCCGCGCCCGGCCCGCAGGCCCCCGGCTCCCAGCCCTCCGGCTCCCCGGCGTCCGGCGCGGAAGCCGGGGCCGGCTCCGGCTTCGGACCGCACGGCGCGGCCCAGGGCCCCGGCTTCGCCGCGCCCGCCTCCGGCCCGGGAGCGGCACCCGGCGGCTTCGGCCCGCAGGGTCCCGTCGGCGCGCCCACCCCGCCCTCCGCCGCGCCCTCCGCGAACCCCGCCTCCGCGAACCCCGCCTCCTCGAACGCCGCCCCGTCGAACGCGGCCTCCCCGGCCGGAGGCCCCGGCTTCGCTGCCGGCAAGGCCGCCGCCGCCCGCGCCGCCGCGCAGCCGCCGCAGGCACCGCAGACCCCGTCGGCGCAGCCCGTGCAGGCGGCCGTGGCGCCCCCGGTGCCGGTGCAGGGCGGCGAGCCGGTGACCCCGGTGACCAGCGGGCCCGGTGGCGGGCAGGCGTCCTGGGCGCAGCAGGTGCACCAGCTGGCCGGCGGCGCGGGCGAGCAGCCCGTGGCGCCGTGGAAGCCACCGGTGGAGGACCCGTTCCAGGCGGCCGCGCGCCGCCAGGCCGCCGCCCGTCCCGCCGGGCTCGGCAAGCGGTTCGCGGCCCGGCTGGTCGACACCCTGGTGGTGGGCGCCGTGACGGCCGTCGCCGCGGTACCGCTCGGCACCAAGGCCGTCGACCACGTCCAGCAGAAGATCGACGCGGCCCGGCTGTCTGGCCACGAGGTCACCGTCTGGCTGCTCGACGGCACCACCGGCACCAGCCTCGGCATCGTGCTGGCCGTCCTGCTGCTCTTCGGTGTCGGCTACGAGGTGCTGCCGACCGCCAAGTGGGGCCGCACCCTCGGCAAGAAGCTGCTCGGTCTCGAGGTGCGGGACATCGAGGCGCACGAGCCGCCGGGCTTCGGCGCGGCGCTGCGCCGCTGGCTGGTCTACAGCGTGCCCGGGCTGCTCGGCATCGGGATCGTGGGCGTGCTGTGGTGCCTGTTCGACCGGCCCTGGCGCCAGTGCTGGCACGACAAGGCGGCGCACACCTTCGTCGCGGGCTGACAGCGGGGTACGGCCGTCATCCGGACGGCCGTACCCCGTAAGGCCGTCCGCCGGATGCGGAGCGGGGGCGTTCGCGGTCCACTCGGGCCATGAGCAGCGAACCGCCCCCCGGCTCCGGAGAGCAGCCACCCGAGGACGACCCGTTCAGGAAGCGGCCCCCGTCGGACCAGGGGTCGGGCTCGCCGTACGACACGCCGTACGGCGGCGGCCGGCAGCCCCCGCCCCCGGGCGCCGGGCAACCCCCGGGCGAGGGGCGACCCCCGGGCGGTGGTCAGCCACCCCCCTACGGCAGCGGCGAGCCCCCGCCGCCGTACGGCGGCGCCCAGCCCCCTCCCCACGGCGGCGAACCCCCTGGCGGCGCCGGCCCCTATGGGGGCGGCCCCTACGGCACGGGCCCTTACGGCACCGGTCCCTACGGCGCGGGTGCCGGTGGTTATCCCGCCGACCCGCTCGCCGGTATGCCGCCGCTCGCCGACAGCGGCAGGCGCACGCTCGCGCGGATCGCCGACATGATCCTCGTCGGTATCGTCGTCTGGCTGCTCACCTGGGCGTTCGGGGTGCGCGAGTACCAGGTCAACGGCGATCACGTCGAGGTCGGCAAGTCCGTGGGGCAGTCCTTCATCGCGGCCGTGCTCTACATCGCGTACGACACGTTCATGATGACCCGGTACGGCCAGACCCTCGGCAAGAAGTGGCTCGACATGCGGGTGGCGAACCTGGACGACGGAGCCACCCCCTCGGCGCAGACCAACCTGATCCGCGCCCTGGTGCTGTGGGTGCCGTTCGCCTTCTGCTGTGCGTGCATCTGGACGGCGATCTGCGGCGGCTGGAGCTACTTCGACCGGCCCTACAAGCAGGGGCTGCACGACAAGGCGGCCAAGACGGTGGTGGTCAGCACCGCTTGAGAGACCGCCGTACACACGTCAGCGGCGGGTCCGTGGGGTTCACGGGCCCGCCGTCGGCGTGAGCGCGGTTCACAGGGCCGTCGACACCGGCTCCTCCTGCGGCGCGGGCTCGACGGACGCGGGCGGTGCCTCGGCCGGCGCCTCGGTCGTACGGGCCCTCGGCAGGGGCACCGTCATCGCCACGAGCAGCCCGAGGGCCAGCGCGGAGAGAGCGATCACGGTGATCCCGAGGCCCGAACTCGTCTGGGACAGCAGCAGCATGGCGAGCGTCGAGAAGATCACGGTGCACGAACCGTAAACGAGCTGTGCGGCGGTCGGACGAGGCATGGCGATCGTGTCCTAGGAAGTCTTCGGGGGATTCTTCGGATGGGCGTGCCATTCGGCTCTCTTCGCGTGCATGCCCGAATGGGACGCCTGGTAAGCGTGACCTAACCCACGGTACAGGTGCACGGGGGGCGCACAGGAAGCACGGTCTCCGTAAAGCGGACGCCAACTCCGCATAGTGCACGGGAAGTGGCCGAGTCAAGATCTGTTTTTTCTTCCCAACGTCTAGTCAAATGTCGTCACTTGACATGCGCCGAACAGGCGCAGGGGAGGAACTCAAGTGACCAGCAGATCCTGGACGTTCAGGGCCGCCGCGATCGGGGTGACGCTCGCGACGGCCTCCGCGGCGTTCGCCACCTTCGCCGTCGCTCAGGCGAGCACCCAGACCCGGTCCGCGGCCGTGAACCGGCACGACCCGGCCCCGGTGAAGCAGCGGGCACACGACCTCGACGGCCCGCTCAGCAAGACCCAGGAGGCCCAGCGCCGGGAGGCGCTGAACCAGCTCATATCGGGGAAGGCCAAGGCGCAGGAGCGCAACGGCTCCAAGGTGGTGGCTCTCAAGAGCCGCAAGGGCAGCAGCAAGTACGTCGAGCTGAGCCGCGAGAAGACCGACAAGATCTTCACGATCCTGGTGGAGTTCGGGGACAAGGCCGATCCCAAGTACGGCGGCACGGCCGGTCCCCTGCACAACACCATCGCCGCGCCGGACCGCAAGAACGACAACTCCACGGCCTGGCAGAAGGACTACAACCAGAAGCACTACCAGGACCTCTACTTCGGCACCGGCAACAAGACCGAGTCGCTGAAGAAGTACTACGAGAAGCAGTCCTCGGGCCGCTACTCGGTCGACGGCGAGGTCACGGACTGGGTCAAGGTCCCCTACAACGAGGCCCGTTACGGCAACAACGCCTGCGGCCAGACCAACTGCCCCAGCGTGTGGAACGTGGTCAGCGACGGTCTGAACTCCTGGGTGGCGCAAGCGAAGGCGGCCGGGAAGACCGACACCGACATCAAGAAGGACCTCGCCCAGTACGACCAGTGGGACCGCTACGACTACGACCACGACGGCAACTTCAACGAGCCCGACGGCTACGTCGACCACTTCCAGATCGTGCACGCCGGTGAGGACGAGTCCGCGGGCGGCGGCGCCCAGGGCAAGGACGCGATCTGGGCGCACCGCTGGTACGCCTTCGGCACCGACGCGGGCAGCACCGGCCCCGCGAACAACAAGCTCGGCGGCGCCCAGGTCGGCGACACCGGCGTCTGGGTCGGCGACTACACCATCCAGCCGGAGAACGGCGGGCTCGGCGTCTTCGCCCACGAGTACGGCCACGACCTCGGCCTGCCGGACGAGTACGACACCGCCGGCGGCGACAACTCCACCGGCTTCTGGACCCTGATGTCCTCCGGCTCCTGGCTCGGCACCGGCAAGGAGTCCATCGGCGACCTGCCGGGCGACATGAACGCCTGGGACAAGCTGCAGCTCGGCTGGCTCAACTACGACACCGCCAAGGCCGGCACGCAGTCCACGCACAAGCTGGGCGTGGCCGAGTACAACACCTGGGACAAGCAGGCCCTCGTGGTCACCCTGCCGGACAAGGCGGTCACCACCACGATCACCGAGCCGGGGCAGGGCTCGACCCAGTGGTGGAGCGGCAGCGGCAACGACCTGAAGAACACGCTGACCCGGTCCGTGGACCTCACCGGCAAGTCGACGGCGAAGCTGGACCTGGACGGCTGGTGGGCCACCGAGGACGGCTACGACTACGTCTACACCGAGGTGTCGACCGACGGCGGCGCCAACTGGACCGCCCTGGACGGCACGGCGGACGGCCAGGCCATCCCGCGCGACGGCAGCGGCAAGCCGGCGCTGACCGGCTTCTCGCAGACCCACAAGAAGCTGTCGTACGCGCTGGACGCCTACGCGGGCAAGAAGATCGACCTGCGCTTCCGCTACGCCACCGACGGCGGTGTCGCGGAGAACGGCTTCACGGCCGACGCGATCACTATGACCGCCGACGGCACGCCGGTCTTCTCGGACAACGCCGAGTCCGCGGACGCCGGTTGGACCGCGAACGGCTTCTCCCGCATCGGCGCGTCCTTCACCAAGGACTACAAGCAGTACTACATCGCCGAGAACCGGCAGTACGTGTCGTACGACAAGACCCTCAGGACCGGCCCGTACAACTTCGGTTCGGCCAAGCGGCCCGGCTGGGTGGAGCACTACCCGTACCAGAACGGCCTGTTGATCTGGAAGTGGGACACCTCCCAGGCGGACAACAACACCAACAGCACCAACGGTCACCCCGGTTCCGGTCTGATCCTGCCGGTCGACTCGCACCCGACGGCGCTGAAGTGGTCCGACGGCACGCTGATGCGCAACCGCATGCAGGCGTACGACTCCCCGTTCAGCCTGTACGGCACGGACGGCGTCACGCTGCACAAGGCGGACGTCGCGACGGTGATCAAGGCCTCGAAGGGGGTCCCGGTCTTCAACGACCACACCAGCACCTACTACGACCCGTCGAACCCGGCCGGGGGCGTGCGGGTCACTGACACCAACACCAAGATCGTGATCGTCAAGGAGGCCAAGAACGGCTCGACGATCTTGCTCAAGGTCGGCCCCGCGGTGAGGTAGTCGGCATTTCCGCAGGTCAGACGCGTATCGGCGGCAGCCCCTTGGCGGGTTGCCGCCGATCGTGTTTAGGTGCGTCCTGTGGACCGCTTATTGACACCGACCGAAACGGGGATGTGACCGCATGGCCGCTGGAGGCTTCTGCAAGCTGCCGAACGGCACGGTGGTGGTGGCACTGAACCTGCCCTACGACACCGCCGGCGTCCGGGTGCTCGTGCACGCCCAGAACCGCGCCCGAGCCCTGACCAGGCTCCGCAACCTGGGGTTCCGCGCGATCTACCTCCGGGGGAACGCCGCGCCCCCGACACCGGACGAGATCACGGCCGTGCTGCACCACCCCGACGGCCTGATATGGCGCACGGCACCGGCCGACAACGGTGTCATGGTGAACGAGCTGTGGCATCCCATCCGGGCGCTGCTCCGCAGGTCGGCGGTGGTCCAGCCCTAGCCGCTGACCACGGGCTTGCCCGTCAGTTCCACGCCCGCCTCCCGGAGCTCCTCCAGGGCCCTCTCCGTCGTCTCGGGATCCACCCCGGCGGTCAGGTCCAGCAGGACCTGGGTGCGGAAGCCCTCTCCGGCGGCGTCCAGCGCGGTGGCGCGTACGCAGTGGTCCGTGGCTATGCCGACCACGTCGACCTCGTCGATGTGGCGGGCGCGCAGCCAGTCGGCCAGGGACGTGCCGTTCTCGTCCTGGCCCTCGAAGCCGCTGTACGCCGCCGAGTAGGCGCCCTTGTCGAAGACCGCGTCGACCGCGCCGGAGGCGACGGCGGGGGCGAAGTTGGGGTGGAAGCCCACGCCCTCCGTGCCCGCCACGCAGTGCGCGGGCCAGGAGTGCACGAAGTCGGGGTTGTCGGCGAAGTGGCCGCCGGGCGCGATGTGGTGGTCCCGGGTGGCCACCACATGGCGGTATCCGGTGCCCGCCGCCTGGCCGATCAGCTCGGTGATGGCGGCGGCCACGTCCGCGCCCCCGGCCACCGCGAGGCTGCCCCCCTCGCAGAAGTCGTTCTGCACATCTACGACGATCAAGGCGCGGCGCATGGTGGGTGTCCTTCGACTGAGGATTAAGTAACTGAGCCTAGAGAGTTACGGCCCCGTAGGGGAGAGGGCGTGGCCAGGGCGGACGGTGGTCCCGCCTTTAGCTACCCGAGCCTCCGACGACGTACTCCGTCGGAATGACGGGTTCCCCCCGGGACAGCTGGGTCGCCGAGAGGGGGAGGTTCGCCCGGGCGGCGATGTGCCGGTCCCGGGGCACGTCCAGCGGCTCGCGGGCGACGACGTCCCCGCCCTTGATCAGCTGCACCAGCAGCTGCCGGTCGGCGAGCTCGGCCGGGACCTCTCCGGTGCCCACGACCTCGGCCTCTGCCACCCCGTCCGCGTCCAGCCGGCGCGCCGCCCACTTGCGGCCCCCGACGGAGGTCTTGCCGCCGCTGGACTTCTTCGCGACCGGCACCAGCGGCGCCCGCGGGTCGCCGGACTCGGCGCGCGCGACCAGCTTGTAGACCATGGAGCAGGTCGGGTGCCCGGAGCCGGTCACCAGCTGGGTGCCGACGCCGTACGCGTCCACCGGAGCGGCGGCCAGCGAGGCGATGGCGTACTCGTCCAGGTCGGAGGTGACCACGATCTTGGTGTTCGTGGCGCCCAGCTCGTCCAGCTGCTGGCGTACCCGGTGGGCGACGAGCAGCAGGTCGCCGGAGTCGATGCGGACCGCGCCCAGCTCGGGTCCGGCCACCTCCACCGCCGTACGGACGGCCTCGGCGACGTCGTAGGTGTCCACCAGCAGGGTGGTGCCCCGGCCGAGGGTGTCGACCTGGGCCTGGAAGGCGTCCCGCTCGCGGTCGTGCAGCAGGGTGAAGGCGTGCGCGGAGGTGCCGACGGTCGGGATGCCGTAGCGGAAGCCCGCCGCCAGGTCGGAGGTGGTCGCGAAGCCGCCGACGTACGCGGCGCGCGAGGCCGCCACGGCCGCCAGCTCGTGGGTGCGGCGGGCGCCCATCTCGATCAGCGGGCGCTCCCCGGCGGCGGAGGCCATCCGGGAGGCGGCGGCGGCGATCGCGGAGTCGTGGTTGAGGATGGAGAGGATCACCGTCTCCAGCAGCACGCACTCGGCGAAGGTGCCCTCGACGCGCATGATCGGCGAGCCGGGGAAGTAGACCTCGCCCTCGGGGTAGCCCCAGACGTCCCCGCCGAAGCGGTAGTCGGCGAGCCACCGCAGGGTCTCGTCGTCGACGATCTTCCGCTCGCCCAGGAAGCCGAGGACGCCCGCGTCGAAGCGGAAGTTCTCCACCGCGTCCAGCACCCGCCCGGTGCCCGCCACCACGCCGTAGCGCCGCCCGTCCGGCAGCCGCCGGGTGAAAACCTCGAAGACGCTCCGCCGTTCGGCCGTACCGGCCCTCAGCGCGGCCTGCAGCATCGTCAGCTCGTACTGGTCCGTGAAGAGCGCCGTCGAGGGAACATCCACCGGCAGCCCAAGGTCCGCTGTGTTCATGACTAGGGATCGTACTCCCTTTTCGTCGGTGTGACGATTTCCGGGCCCCGTGGCAGCATGGGCACTGTGACGTCACCCGCGCCCGTAGAGATCGAACGCACCGAGTCGGCGGAGGAGGTCTTCGCCGTACCCGAGCCCGACGTCCCCTGGGTCACGATCGTGCACAACGACCCGGTCAACCTCATGAGCTATGTGACGTACGTGTTCCAGACGTACTTCGGGTACTCCAAGGACAAGGCCACCAAGCTCATGCTCGACGTCCACCACAAGGGCCGGGCGGTCGTCTCCAGCGGGACCCGCGAGGAGATGGAGCGCGACGTGCAGGCGATGCACGGCTACGGCCTGTGGGCCACCCTCCAGCAGGACCGGAAGTGACCCGCCCCCGCCCGCAGGACCGGAAGTAGCGAACCCACTTACATGCCCGGACACTTCGAACCGCTCCCCGGCGGCGGCGCGGCCGTCGCGCTCGACGATGTCGAGATCTCCATCATCCGGTCGCTGGCCGTCCAGCTGCTGGAACTCATCGGCCCCGGGCCGGGCGCCGACAGCCCGAAGGACCCGCTCGCCGAGCTGTTCGCGGAGGGCCCGAGCGAGCCGCCCGCCGACCCGGTGCTCAGAAGGCTCTTCCCGGACGCCTACAGCGACCCGGAACAGGCTCCCGCCTCGCCCGCCGAGGCCGAGGAGCGGCAGGCCCACTCCGCCGAGTTCCGCCGGTACACCGAGAACGACCTGCGCGCCGGCAAACGCGAGAACGCGCTCGCGGTCATCCGCGCCCTGGACGCGCTCGCCCCGGTGGACGAGGGCGGGGCGGTGCTGAAGCTGGCGCCGGAGGAGTCCCGGCAGTGGCTCGGCGCCCTCAACGACCTGCGGCTCGCGATCGGCTCCCGGCTGGAGATCACCGACGAGGACGACACCGACCTGCTCTACCGGCTCCCGGACGAGGACCCGCGCAAGCCGATGGTGATGGCCTATCTGTGGCTCGGCGGGCTGCAGGAGACCTTGGTCAACACGCTGATGGCGTAGTACGGCTTATGGCGTAGTACGGGGGCATTTTACGGTGCACGAGTGTTCGCTCAGCGGACGCTCAAATCCGGATAACGATCCCGTCACCGTTGCGGCCTGGTATGCCGCGTTCGAGCGCTCTTTGTCCCCTTTTCCCTGTGTGGTGTGCCACATCGCACCCCCGTGATCAATATTGCGGCCGTGATAAATCTTCACGACCGCCCGGCCCACACCACCCTTGTGCGGCCGGGTGCGCCACCGAGCCGACGACCGTCGGCCAGGCACGAGCGGGGCCTGAAGAGGTTCCGCTCAGCTCCATCAATCCGGGGGGATCGAAACCCGATCCGAGGCCGACGAAGGCCCGGGTCGGCATGGAGAAAGGCGCACCAACACATGACCTCATCGCGGGTCGACCAGCTTCGCGACGGCAATGAGGCCGCGCGGGTCGCGGACAGCGAGGGCGGCGAGGGCTACCAGCGCGGGCTCGGCTCCCGCCAGATCCAGATGATCGCCATCGGCGGTGCCATCGGCACCGGCCTGTTCCTCGGCGCGGGCAAGGGCATTTCCAAGGCCGGCCCGAGCCTGATCCTGGCCTACGCCGTCGCGGGCCTGGTCATCTTCCTGATCATGCGGGCGCTCGGCGAACTGCTGATGTACCGCCCGGTCTCGGGCTCCTTCTCGGAGTACGCGCGCGAGTTCATCGGCCCCTTCGCGGGCTTCGTCACCGGCTGGACGTACTGGCTGTTCTGGGTGGTCACCGGCATCACCGAGGTCACGGCCGCGGCCGCCTACATGACGTACTGGTTCGACATCCCGCAGTGGGTCTCGGCCCTGATCTTCACGATCGTCCTGTACGGCGCCAACCTGATCTCCGTGAAGCTCTTCGGTGAGCTGGAGTTCTGGTTCTCCATGGTCAAGGTCACCGCGATCATCGGCATGATCCTGATCTGCGCCGGCATCCTCACGATCGGCTTCTCCGACGCCGGCAAGACCGCCTCGGTGAGCCACCTGTGGAGCGACGGCGGCTTCTTCCCGCACGGCGTCGGCAACACCCTGATGACCCTGCAGATGGTCATGTTCGCCTTCCTCGCCGTCGAGCTGGTCGGTGTCACCGCGGGCGAGTCCAAGGACCCCGAGAAGGTGCTGCCGAAGGCGATCAACACCGTGCCGTGGCGGATCGCCGTCTTCTACGTCGGCGCGCTGATCATGATCCTGTCGGTCGTGCCGTGGACCGAGTTCCACCCGGGCGTGAGCCCCTTCGTGGCCGCCTTCCAGAAGATGGGCCTGTCCGTCGGCGCCGGCATCGTGAACTTCGTCGTCCTCACCGCCGCGCTGTCCTCCTGCAACTCCGGCATGTACTCCACCGGCCGCATGCTGCGCGACCTGGCGCTCAACAGCCAGGGACCCAGGGTGTTCACCAAGCTGACGCGCAGCGGTACCCCGCTGGTCGGCACGACGTTCTCCGCCGCGCTGATGCTGGTCGGCGTCTGGATCAACTACCAGTGGCCGGGCAAGGCGTTCGACTACGTGGTGTCCTTCGCGACCATCTCCGGCATGTGGGCCTGGATCGTCATCCTGGTCTGCCAGATCCGCTACCGGGCGCGGGCGAACCGGGGGCTGCTGCCGCAGAGCGGGTTCCGGGCGCCGGGAGCGCCGTACACGAGCTACTTCGCTCTCGCGTTCATCGTCATGGTGATCGTACTCATGGGTATCGACAAGGACGCCCGGGTGTCGCTTTACTGTGCTCCGCTGTGGGCCGCGATCCTCGGCGTCTCCTACTGGGTGCTCCGGCGCCGCAACCCGGAGGCGGCGGCCTTCCGCAAGCGCTGACCCTCCCCCAGGGACGTCCAGCCGCACGGGGCTCTCGTGGTGCCCCGCTGCGGCTGCCGCTCAGGACGTCCGGCATATGGGCCGTTCCGTACCATCCCTCGGTACGGAGCGGCCCGTCTGCTTATCCTGACCCACATGCTGACCATCACCCAGGCCCTCGTCGACCAGATCGTCGCCCACGCGCGCAAGGACCACCCCGACGAGGCGTGCGGCGTCGTGGCGGGCCCGGCGGGCTCGGACCGCCCGGAGCGCTTCATCCCCATGCTGAACGCGGCGATGTCGCCCACCTTCTACGAGTTCGACTCGGGCGACCTGCTCAAGCTCTACCGCGAGCTGGACGACCGCGACGAGGACCCGGTGGTCATCTACCACTCGCACACCGCCACCGAGGCCTACCCCTCGCGCACCGACATCTCCTACGCCAACGAACCCGGCGCCCACTACGTCCTCGTCTCCACCGCCGACACCGACGGCCTCGGCGAGTTCCAGTTCCGCTCCTTCCGGATCACGGACGGGGAGGTCACGGAGGAAGAGGTCAGGATCGTGGAGACCTACTGATCTCAGGTACCGGACGAAATCCGTCCGGCATGCGGAATCACACTCCGGGACCCGGACCGGGAATCGTTACGATGAGCGCATGGTTCTGAACGACGTGAGCGAGAAGGCGCCGGGCATGCTGCTCGTGGCGCGGCTGCACGTCGATCTGTGCAGGCTGAACAGCGCCATCTGTTGACGTTCTCCGCCGCCGTACGGCCGTGAGCCGCGGCGCGCGCCGCCGTGCGCCCACACCTTCCGATACTTCCCGACAGGAGCCCTGAGCCATGGCCATCGAGGTCCGCATCCCCACCATCCTCCGCACCTACACGGACGGCCAGAAGGCGGTGGAGGGCAGCGGGAACACCCTCGCCGAGCTGTTCGCCGACCTCGAGACCCGGCACGCGGGCATCCAGGCCCGCATCGTGGACGAGGGCAAGCTGCGCCGCTTCGTCAACGTGTACCTGAACGACGAGGACGTCCGCTTCATCGACGGCATCGACACCAAGCTGTCGGACGGCGACACCGTGACGATCCTGCCGGCCGTGGCCGGCGGCATGCGCTGATCGGCCGCTGAGCAGCGATGCGCTACGACTCCCCGCTGGCCGCGGTGGGCAACACCCCGTTGGTGCGCCTGCCGCGGCTCTCGCCGTCCGCCGACGTCCGCATCTGGGCCAAGCTGGAGGACCGCAACCCCACCGGCTCGGTCAAGGACCGCCCCGCGCTGCACATGATCGAGCAGGCGGAGAAGGACGGCCGGCTCACCCCGGGCTGCACCATCCTGGAGCCCACCTCGGGCAACACCGGCATCTCCCTCGCCATGGCGGCCAAGCTCAAGGGCTACCGCATGGTGTGCGTGATGCCGGAGAACACCTCGCAGGAGCGCCGGGACCTGCTCGGCATGTGGGGTGCCGAGATCATCTCCTCCCCGGCCGCGGGCGGCTCCAACACCGCCGTGCGCGTGGCCAAGGAGCTGGCCGCCGAACACCCCGACTGGGTGATGCTCTACCAGTACGGCAACCCGGACAACGCCGGCGCCCACTACGCCACCACCGGCCCGGAGATCCTGGCGGACCTGCCGTCGATCACCCACTTCGTGGCCGGTCTCGGCACCACCGGCACCCTGATGGGCGTCGGCCGCTACCTGCGCGAGCACCGGCCGGGCGTCCAGATCGTCGCCGCCGAGCCGCGCTACGACGACCTGGTGTACGGCCTCAGGAACCTCGACGAGGGCTTCGTCCCGGAGCTGTACGACGCCTCGGTCCTCACCAGCCGCTTCTCGGTCGGCTCGGCCGACGCGGTCACCCGCACCCGTGAACTCCTGCAGCAGGAGGGCATCTTCGCGGGCGTCTCGACCGGCGCCGCCCTGCACGCGGCGATCGGCGTCGGGAAGAAGGCGGTCAAGGCGGGGGAGTCCGCCGACATCGTCTTCATCGTGGCCGACGGCGGCTGGAAGTACCTGTCCACCGGCGTCTACACGGCGGCCACCACCGAGGAGGCCATCGCGACGCTGCAGGGCCAGCTCTGGGCCTGACCTCCTTCTTCACCCCCGCTCAGCCCCCTCCGAAGTCCTATGAGGGGGCTAAGTCATTCCTATGGCAGGGCAAAGAAATTCTTTGAACACTGCCGGTCATGCGGGGGCCAGGGCTACGTTCCTCCCGCACCCTGACATGTCACGCTCATCGAGCGAAAAGTCAGGTGTCTGAGAGTGTCATGCTCATGACTGCGCGGTTTCGCCGCCGCTACGCGCGTCACGGGCTGCCAATCCAGTGCGATACCCCACGTCAACCGGAGGCAGTACCCCATGCGTGAGTCACGCCCGACGCGGCGGAGACGGAGTCTGCGAAGACTCGTCGCCGTCGCCTTCCCCGCCCTCGCCCTCACCGTCGCAGGACTCGCAGCGGCCCCCACAGCCGGAGCGCAGGCCACCGGCGCGCACCCGCACACCTCCAAGGTCACGCAGAACGCCAAGGCGCTGACCGCCCCCGAGCGGCAGACCTTCCACTCGACCGGCAAGGCCGGCCAGAAGGTGCCGACCGAGCACCTGTGCGCCCAGGCCAGGCCGGGCTACGCTTCCTGCTTCGCCCAGCGCCGTACCGACATCAGGCAGCGGCTCGCCTCGGCACTCGCCGCGGCCGCGCCCTCCGGCCTCTCCCCGGCCAACCTGCACAGCGCCTACAACCTGCCCACCACGGGCGGCACGGGCATGACGGTCGCCATCGTGGACGCCTACAACGACCCCAACGCCGAGTCGGACCTGGCCACGTACCGCTCCACCTACGGCCTGTCGTCCTGCACCAAGGCCAACGGCTGCTTCAAGCAGGTCAGCCAGACCGGCTCCACCACCTCGCTGCCGACCAACGACAGCGGCTGGGCCGGCGAAGAGGCGCTCGACATCGACATGGTCAGCGCGGTCTGCCCGAACTGCAGCATCATCCTGGTCGAGGCCAACTCCGCGAACGACACCGACCTCGGCATCGCCGAGAACGAGGCCGTCTCGCTCGGCGCCAAGTTCGTCTCCAACAGCTGGGGCGGCTCCGAGTCCTCCTCGCAGACCAGCGAGGACACCTCGTACTTCAAGCACCCGGGTGTCGCGATCACCGTGTCCTCGGGTGACTCCGCCTACGGCGCCGAGTACCCGGCCACCTCGCAGTACGTGACGGCCGTCGGTGGCACCGCGCTCAGCCAGTCCTCCAACTCGCGGGGCTGGAGCGAGTCCGTCTGGTACACCAACTCCACGGAGGGCACCGGCTCCGGCTGCTCGGCGTACGACCCGAAGCCGAGCTGGCAGACCGACTCCGGCTGCGCCAAGCGCATGGAGGCCGACGTCTCCGCGGTCGCCGACCCGGCCACCGGCGTGGCGGTCTACGACACCTACGGCGGCTCCGGCTGGGGCGTCGTCGGCGGCACCAGCGCCTCCGCCCCGATCATCGCCGGTGTCTACGCCCTCGCGGGCACCCCGGGCGCGAGCGACTACCCGGCGAAGTACCCGTACTCCCACACGAGCAACCTGTACGACGTGACCAGCGGCCACAACGGCTCCTGCTCCACCTCGTACTTCTGCACCGCGGGCACCGGCTACGACGGTCCGACCGGCTGGGGCACCCCGAACGGCACCGCCGCCTTCACCTCCGGCTCCAGCACCGGCAACACGGTGACCGTCACCAACCCCGGCAGCCAGTCCACCACCACCGGCGGCTCGGTCAGCCTGCAGATCCAGGCCGGCGACAGCGCGGGCGCGGCCCTCACCTACAGCGCCTCCGGCCTGCCGACGGGCCTGTCCATCAACAGCTCCACCGGCCTGATCTCCGGTACGGCGTCCACCGCGGGCACCTACCAGGTCACGGTCACCGCCAAGGACTCCACCGGCGCCTCCGGCTCGACCTCCTTCACCTGGACCGTCGGCTCCTCCGGCGGCACCTGCTCCTCCTCCCAGCTGCTGGCCAACCCGGGCTTCGAATCGGGCAGCACCGGCTGGAGCGGCTCCAGCGGCGTCATCACCAACGACACCGGTGAGGCGGCCCACGGCGGCTCGTACTACGCCTGGCTCGACGGCTACGGCTCCAGCCACACCGACACCCTGTCCCAGTCGGTGACGATCCCGGCCGGCTGCAAGGCCACGCTCACCTTCTACCTGCACATCGACACCGCCGAGACCGGCAGCACCGCGTACGACAAGCTGACGGTCACCGCCGGTTCGACCACCCTGGCGACGTACTCCAACGTCAACGCCAACTCGGGTTACGCGCAGAAGACCTTCGACCTGTCCTCGCTGGCGGGCCAGACGGTCACCCTGAAGTTCAACGGCGTGGAGGACTCCTCGCTGCAGACCAGCTTCGTCGTGGACGACACCGCCCTGACGACCAGCTGATCCGCCGCCCGTGAGCACCGGATCCCGCATGCGGAATATTTCCTTCCGTGTGCGGGATCCTTTTGGGCGGCCGGCACGTCACATCTGCACCAGGCGGCCGACCTCCCTCACGGCCACGCACGGCAGAAAGGCGAACCCCATGCGCCGTACGACCCTCTGCGCCCTCGCGGCGGCAGCGCTGCTCCTCGCCGGCTGCGGCTCCCAGAGCGGCAAGGACAGCGCAGGCGGTGACGGCAAGGTGTCACCGTCCGCGTCCCCGACCGGCACCGGCTGTGCCCCCCTCGTCCAGCTCAAGGCCTCCGACAGCGGCCGCACGGTGTGCGTGGCCAAGGGCGGCGAGGTCCGCCTGACCCTGGAGGGCACCAAGTCCCGCCCCTGGAAGCCGGTCGTGGCCGACGGCACCGCGCTGAAGGGCATCAACGCCGGGTTCGTCATCCAGCCGGGCCAGGCCACGGCGGCGTACCAGGCGGTGGCGACCGGCACCGAGAAACTGACGTCGTCCCGTCCCCTGTGCCCGGAGCCGACGGCACCGGGGCAGGTCTCCTGCAAGGGCATCCAGGAGTGGACGGTCACGGTGGACGTGAAGTAGTCAGCCGGCGAGGTGCCGTACCTGGTCCCACAGAACGGGATCCACCACACCGACCCGGCGCCGGAAGTCGCCGACCGGCACCTCGCGCAGCTCGTCGGTCTCCAGGAAGCTCGGCCGGCCGCGGGCGTCGCCGACCGCGCCCGGCGGCAGGGGGATCACGCCCGCGCGCTCGTCGTGGTACTTGCTGGTGATCTTGGCGACCGTGGCCCGGTTTCCGCGCACGGCCAGCACCAGACACGGCCGGTCCTTGGCGTCGGTGCGGTCCTCGTAGGGGACGTCCGCCCACCAGATGTCCCCGGGGACCGGCCGGGCGGCCTCGCCCGGGTGCGCGCGGCCGAGCGAACCGAGGCGCCGTCCGGCGTACCGGCGACCGCGCCCCCAGCCGTCCACGAGCGTGGCGACCAGCGCGAGCAGTACCACCGCCGCGAGCGCCAGCCACCAGGACGTGTCCATACGACGACGTTACCGGCGCACGTCGAGGATTGCGCGCCCTCTGCGAATCCTTCTGCGCCCCCGGTCCAGCCGAACCGGTGACAGCACAGGTGAGTTCGCCCACAACGGCCCCTGGCGGAGGAGCGACCCGCGCTTTTGCGCCTTACGCTCGACAAACCGCACGACCCCCGTTCCCCGCCCTTTCGATCTTGCCGTTCGATCTTCCCGCCAACGGAGGTTTCTGCTTCATGAAGCTCACCGTCGTCGGCTGCTCGGGGTCGTTCCCGTCCGCGGAATCGGCCTGCTCGAGCTACCTCGTCGAGGCCGACGGCTTCCGGCTGCTGCTCGACATGGGCAACGGCGCCCTGGGCGAGCTGCAGCGCCACTGCGGTCTCTACGACCTCGACGCGATCTTCCTGAGCCATCTGCACCCCGATCACTGCATCGACATGCTCGGGTACTTCGTCGCACGCTTCTACCGTCACGACGGCGGCCGCTGCGCCCCGATACCGGTCTACGGCCCCGAGGGCACCGAACACCGCCTGACCACCGCCTACAACGACACCCCCTCCGCGTCCGCGATGAGCGAGGTCTTCGACTTCCACACGGTCAAGCCGTCCACGTTCGAGATCGGCCCGTTCACGGTGCACACCGAGCGGGTCCGCCACCCCGTGGAGGCGTACGCCATCCGCGTCGAGCACGGCGGGCGGTCGCTGACGTACTCCGGCGACACAGGGGTCACCGAGGCGCTGGACGAGCTGGCCCGGGAGACCGACCTGTTCCTGTGCGAGGCCGCGTTCACGCACGGCAAGGAGGACATCCCCGACCTGCACCTCAACGGCCGCGAGGCGGGCGAGACGGCCGCGCGGGCCGGCGCGCGGCGCCTGCTGCTCACCCACATCCCGCCGTGGACCGACCCGCAGGTGAACCTGCGTGACGCGCGTGAGGTGTTCGAGGGACCGGTGGAGCTGGCGGAACCGAGGGCGACGTACGAGGTCTAGCCTCCCGGCTTCCCGGCATGACGAAGGCCCCGGAAACCCGCCGGTTTCCGGGGCCTCGACGTGTGCGCGAGAGCCCTACTTGGCCTCGGCCTTCTGCAGTTCGGCGAGTTCCTCGTCGGTCTCCCGGCCCGGTGTGGGCAGGTTGAACTTGATGATCGCGAAGCGGAAGACGGAGTAGTAGACCGCCGCGAAGCACAGGCCGACCACGACCAGGCCCCAGGGGTTGGTCGCGATGCCCAGGTTCAGCCCGAAGTCGACCGCTCCGGCCGAGAACCCGAAGCCGTCCTTCATGCCCAGCGCCCAGGTGAGCGCCAGCGAGACACCCGTGAGCACCGCGTGGATCGCGTACAGCACCGGCGCGATGAACATGAACGTGAACTCGATGGGCTCGGTCACGCCCGTGACGAACGAGGTCAGCGCGATGGAGAACATCATGCCGCCGACCACCTTGCGGCGCTCCGGACGGGCGCAGTGCACCATGGCCAGGCACGCCGCCGGCAGACCGAACATCATGATCGGGAAGAAGCCGGTCATGAACTGGCCCGCGTGCGGGTCACCGGCCAGGAAGCGCGCGATGTCACCGCTCTTGCCGTGGTAGTCGCCCGCCTGGAACCAGGGGAAGGAGTTCAGCAGGTGGTGCATGCCGATCGGGATCAGCGCACGGTTGGCGACACCGAAGATGCCCGCGCCGACCGCGCCCGACTTGACCAGCCACTCGCCGAAGTTGTGCAGGCCCGTGCCGAGGACCGGCCAGATGTAGCCGAAGACGATGCCGATGACCAGACCGGCGAAGGCGGACAGGATCGGAACCAGGCGGCGGCCGCCGAAGAAGCCCGCCCAGTCGGGCAGCTTGGTGCGGTAGAAGCGCTGGTACAGCAGCGCCACGACGATGCCCATCACCACACCGCCGAGGACCTTGGCGTCCACCGGGGCGTTCACCATGACGACCTTGCCGTCGACGGCGGTGGCCACCTTCGGCAGGTTCTTGTCGGTGAACGTGCCGAGCACGTTCTTGAAGACCAGGTAGCCGACGACCGCGGCGAGGGCCGTGGAGCCGTCCGACTTCTTCGCGAAGCCGATCGCGATACCCACGGCGAACAGCAGCGCCATGTTGTCGAGGATCGCGTTGCCGCCCGCGGCCATGAAGGACGCGATCTTGGTCAGGAACGTCGGGAAGGACGGGCGGCCCAGCATGTCGGTGTTGCCGAGGCGCACCAGGAGGGCGGCGGCCGGCAGCACCGCCACCGGCAGCATCAGGCTGCGGCCGATGCGCTGCAGCACAGCCATCACGCCGGCGCCCTTCTTCTTCTCGGCCGCAGGGGCGGCAGTCGCCGTGGTCACAAGTTCCTCCTGAGGGCATGCAAGGCGCCGCCCGTGAAATCATGGGGGAGGGGACGGCAGCGTCTCTGGTCTACACCACTTGGTGGTGTAGACCTGTTGTAGCACGATGAAGGCGGCATAAGGAACCCGCGAATCCGCTACGGCCGTGCTACGCGCTGTAGACCCTCACGCCTTGGTGATGTCCTCGACCTCGTCCTCCGGCTCGCGGCCCGGCGTCTTCAGGTCGAAGCGCGTGATCGCGAACCGGAAGACGGCGTAGTAGACCGCCGCGAAGCCCAGGCCGATCGGGATGATCAGCCAGGGTTTGGTCGCCAGGCGCCAGTTGATGACGTAGTCGATCAGGCCGGCCGAGAAGCTGAACCCGTCGTGCACCCCGAGCGCCCAGGTCACCGCCATCGAGACACCGGTGAGCACCGCGTGGACGGCGTACAGCAGCGGCGCGATGAACATGAACGAGTACTCGATCGGCTCGGTGATGCCCGTGACGAACGACGTCAGCGCCACCGACAGCATCAGACCGCCGACCTCCTTGCGGCGGCCGGGCCTCGCGCAGTGCGTGATGGCCAGCGCGGCGGCCGGCAGCGCGAACATCATGATCGGGAAGAAGCCCGAGGTGAACTGCCCCGCGTGCGGGTCGCCCTGGAGGAACATGTTGATGTCGCCGTGCACCACCGTGCCGTCCGGCTTGGTGTAGCTGCCGAACTGGAACCAGATGGGCACGTTCAGGAACTGGTGCAGGCCGACGACGAGCAGCGCCCGGTTGGCGACACCGAAGACGCCCGCGCCCCAGGAGCCGATGGAATGGAGCCAGTGGCTGAAGCTCTCCAGGGCACCGCCGATCGGCGGCCAGATCCACAGGCACAGCGCCGCGAAGAGGATGGCGACGAACGCCATGATGATCGGCACCAGCCGGCGGCCGTTGAAGAAGCCCAGCCAGTCCACCAGCCTGGTGCGGTGGAACCGGGCCCAGAGGAAGGCGGCCAGCAGGCCCAGGACGATGCCGCCGAACACGCCGGGGTTCTGGAAGGTGAAGGGAGTCACCGAACCCGCGCCCGTGCCGACCGTCACCTGGCAGCCGACCTGCGGAATCGCCCTGGAGCCGCCGGGGCAGGACTGCGGGAACTGGTGCAGCACCCCGTAGTAGACGAGGAAGCCCGCCACCGCCGCCAGTGCCGTCGAGCCGTCCGCCTTCCTCGCCATGCCGATCGCCACGCCCACGCAGAACAGCAGCGGAAGCCCGATCGAGCCGTCGAGCAGGGCGCCGCCCGCGCCGGCCATGACCTTGGAGACGTTCGTCCAGCCCAGCCCGTCCTTGCCGAAGACGTCCGGCTGGCCCAGCCGGTTGATGATGCCCGCCGCCGGCAGCACCGCGATCGGCAGCTGCAGACTGCGGCCCATCTTCTGCAGGCCCTGGAACAGACGACTCCAGCGTTCCCGTGCCGGGCGGGCCGTGCTGTCGGCGGGCGCGCTGTCGGCACTCATGGCGTCCTCCCGGCGGCACTCATGGCGTCCCGTCGGCCACTCGGCCCGGACGCGGTTTGGCGACCGTACCCGCTGTGGTGTAGACCAGTCGGCGGACGGTTCCGCTGTCGTGATCGCCATCATTCGGCACGCCCGGCATGACCGCTCGCGAAGATGGGCCAACTGTGGGTTACTGCGACAAACCGGTTCGGATCAGGGAATTCAGGGAGACAGGACATGGCCAGCAAGGCTGAGAAGATCGTCGCCGGCCTCGGCGGTATCGACAACATCGAGGAGATCGAGGGCTGCATCACCCGGCTGCGCACCGAGGTGTCCGACCCCTCCCTGGTCGACGAGGCCGCCCTGAAGGCCGCCGGCGCCCACGGCGTCGTCAAGATGGGCACCGCCATCCAGGTCGTCATCGGCACCGACGCCGACCCGATCGCCGCGGAGATCGAAGACATGATGTGAGCCCCGCCGGCTCACCCCGGAAGGCGCTCCTCCCGCGCGTGCATCCCGCTCGTACACACCTGCGGGAGGAGCCCCTTCCGCGTCTACGGCTAGGCTCCATGCCATGTCTCGCATCGACGGCCGTACCCCCCAACAGCTCCGCCCGGTCACCATCGAACGCGGCTGGAGCAAGCACGCCGAGGGCTCCGTCCTCGTCTCGTTCGGCGACACCAAGGTGTTCTGCACCGCCTCCGTGACCGAGGGCGTCCCGCGCTGGCGCAAGGGCAGCGGCGAGGGCTGGGTCACCGCCGAGTACGCCATGCTGCCCCGCGCCACCAACACGCGCGGCGACCGCGAGTCCGTCAAGGGCAAGATCGGCGGCCGTACCCACGAGATCTCCCGGCTCATCGGCCGCTCCCTGCGCGCCGTCATCGACTACAAGGCGCTCGGCGAGAACACCATCGTCCTCGACTGCGACGTCCTCCAGGCCGACGGCGGCACCCGCACGGCGGCGATCACCGGCGCGTACGTCGCGCTCGCCGACGCCGTCTCCTGGGCCCAGGGCAAGAAGCTGATCAAGGCCGGCCGGCAGCCGCTCACCGGCACCGTCTCCGCCGTCTCCGTCGGCATCGTCGGCGGCGTCCCGCTGCTCGACCTCTGCTACGAGGAGGACGTGCGCGCCGAGACCGACATGAACGTCGTCTGCACCGGCGACGGCCGCTTCGTCGAGGTCCAGGGCACCGCCGAGGCCGAGCCCTTCGCCCGCGACGAACTCGACGCCCTGCTCGACCTCGCCGTCACCGGCTGCGCCGAACTCGCCGCCCACCAGCGCGCGGCCCTGGAGACCACGCTCGCGAGGTGACCGCGAAGTAAAGGACGGATCAAAACACGGAGGGCGCGCGGGCAACCCGCGCGCCCTCCGCGGCGTCCTAGGTACGGACAGCCTCACCAGAGGAGGGGAACACCACCATGGCCGTCAGCCCACGCCGACGCCGTCTCACCGCAGTCGCCGCCGTGGCGCTCGCCGTGCTCGCAACCGGCCTCACCACCGGCTGCGACGCCGTGAACAAGGCCCTGGACTGCGTGCACACCGCCGACTCCATCGCCGACAGCGTCACCGGCCTGCAGCAGGCCGTGGAGAACGCCGCGAACGACCCCACCCAGGCCGACGCCTCCCTCGACTCCATCGAGAAGAACCTCGACAAGATCGGCGACAAGACCGACAACGCCGACGTCAACAAGGCCGTCGACGACCTGCGGAAGGCCGTGGGGAACGTCCGCACGGCCATCAAGAACGGCGACAGGACGCCTGACCTGGGCCCGGTCACGGACGCGGCCGGCGAACTGACCAAGGTGTGCACGAAGTAGGCGGCCGGGCGCGCCTCAGTCCAGCTCCTTCTTGAACTTCCGCTCCAGCTTCTCCTGGCGGCGTTGCTCCTTCAGCCGCTGCTGTTCGGCCCGGGTGATCTTGCGGGTCACGTCCACCCCGCCCCAGAACGCAAGACCCCCGATGATCACCCGGGGAGCGCCCGGTTCCGGCGGCCCGTCGTCCCGGGGATGGTCGAAGCCGCCCATGATGCCGATGCCACGGACGACGACCTCGATCCCCGGCGGCACGATCACCTGCACACCGCCCATGATCGCCACGCAGTTGATCTCGACCTCGCGGTCCGCGAAGTCCGCCTCCCGCAGGTCGATCTCGCCGCCGCCCCAGAACGCGAAGCAGTTGAACTGCTTCGGCACCGTCCAGCGGCCCTTGCGCTGGAAGCCCGACATGACGGCGACCGCACCCGCCGAGGACCCCTCGCCCCCGACGATCCGGCCCGCCCAACTCCCGCTCGGAGCCGGTTCCTTGGTGAACGAGACGGGCGTGGGCGCCACCGCCGTACCCGCCGTCGGCAGATCACGGGTGAGCGGCGCGAGCTCGCCGTACGTACGCGCCTTGTACGCCGCCTCCAGCCGCTCCTCGAACTCCTGCATGTCGAGCCGGCCCTCGGCCAGAGCGTCCCGCAGGACCTCGGCGACCCGTTCCCGGTCGCTGTCGGACGCCCGGAGGTCCCCACTTGCGTCGTCGGTCATGACAGAAGCCTACGAGACCGCCTTCTCCGCGTACATCTTGGCGATGACGGCCTCGATGTCCGGCTCCCGCACCGACAGGTCCACCAGCGGATACTCCGCCGCGAGATGCGCGACGAGCGGCGCCGCCGACTGCCCCGCCGGGAACGCCAGCCACTGCCGCGGCCCCTCCACCCGCACCACCCGCGCCGACGGCACCTCGACCGGCGGCAACTCCCGCTCCAGGTCCACCACCAGCGTCCGCTCGCTCTCCCCGGCCTCGTGCAGCCCCGCGAGCGCACCGTCGTACATCAGCCGGCCGTGGTCGATCACCATCACCCGGGAGCACAACTGCTCGATGTCCTGCAGGTCGTGCGTGGTCAGCAGCACCGTCGTGCCCCGCTCGGCGTTCAACTCCCGCAGAAAGCCGCGCACTTTGGCCTTGGACACCACATCCAGGCCGATCGTCGGCTCGTCCAGGTACAGCACCTTCGGGTCGTGCAGCAGGGCCGCCGCGATGTCCCCGCGCATCCGCTGCCCCAGCGACAGCTGCCGCACGGGCACGTCCAACAGCGCGCCCAGCTCCAGCAGCTCCACACACCGGTCCAGGTTCTCGCGGTAACGGTCCTCAGGGATCCGGTACATGCGGTGCGCCAGCCGGTAGGAGTCGATCAGCGGCAGGTCCCACCACAGCGTCGTACGCTGCCCGAACACCACCCCGATCCGGTGCGCGAGGCGCCGCCGCTCCCGGGACGGGTCGATCCCGGCTACCCGCAGCCGCCCCGCACTCGGCGTCAGGATGCCCGTCAGCATCTTGATCGTGGTCGACTTCCCGGCACCGTTCGGCCCGATGTACCCGACCATCTCGCCACGCGCCACGGTGAACGAGATCGAGTCCACCGCCCGCACCTGGCGCCGCTCCCGTTTCAGGAACCCGGCCTTCTTCCGCACCTCGAAGACCTTCTCCACCCCCTCCAGCACGATGAAGTCATCGGTGAAGCCCTCGGTGAAGCCCCCCGCCAAGCCGCCGTCCGTCATCTGCTAGCTCCCTGTGCTCCGGTACGAACGAAGTCCCGCCCGCCAGGCCAGCCCCGCCAGCGCACAGCACCCCACCGCCACCAGCGGCGGTGCGAACGCCGCCCACCGCGGCAGCCCCAGCGGATACGGCTGCCCCAGCACATAGGTCGCGGGCAGCCAGTTGACGAAGGCCAGCGGCAGCACGAACGTCACCCCGCGCACCAGCTCCTTCGCGAACACCGTCGGCGGATACTGCAGCAGCGTCGTACCGCCGTAGGTGAACGCGTTCTGCACCTCCGACGCGTCCTGCGCCAGGAACTGGAACGCCGCCCCCGCCACGAACACCGCGCAGAAGATCCCGCAGCCGCTCACCACCATCACCGGCATCAGCAGCAGCTTCGGCGGCGTCCAGGCGACATCGAGCCGGAGCAGCGCCCAGGTGAGCACCAGCAGCCCCTGCGTCACCCGGCCCATCCTGCGCAGCGCGAACTGATCGGCCGCCACCTGCGCCAGCACCGGCGCCGGACGCACCAGCAGCGTGTCCAGCGTGCCGTCGCGCACCCGCCGCCCCAGCCGCTCCATCGAGCCGATCACCAGGTCGGCCAGGCCGAAGGCGGTACCCGACAGGCCGTACAGGAAGGCCACCTCGGGCAGCGACCAGCCGCCGAGGGCGTCCACCCGCGAGAACATCAGCATGATCGCGACGAAGTCGAAGAAGGTCGCCGCGAAGTTGCCGAACGTGGTCATCACGAACGAGGCCCGGTAGGCCATCGTCGACCTGATCCACATCCCGGCGATCATCAGATAGGCCCGCACCCCGTCCCGGAGCCGGCCGCTCTCACCCACCCTGGACCACCACCCGCCGCGTCGCCGCCGACTGCACCAGCCGCCCGGCGCCCAGCAGCACCACCGCCCACGCCCCCTGGAACACATACGTGCCCAGCGGATCCGCGTGCCCCAGCAGGATCTGGGCCGGCGCCTGCAGCAGCGAGGACCACGGCAGCACCCGCACCACCTCGCCGAGCGCCCCCGGGAAGAGGTTCAGCGGCAGCAGCATGCCCGAGCAGAAGAAGCCGACGAGCCATGACATCTGCGTCACACCCGTACCGTCCAGGAACCAGAACGTGCTGAGCGCCACCAGATACCGGATGCCGAACCCGACGATCATCGCCAGCAGCACGGCGACGAAGAAGGCGACCCAGGTGCCCACGTCCGTCGGTAAGTACACGGGGAAGCACAGCGCACCGAACACGAAGGGGACGAGCCCCCGGCCCAGCAACTGGAAGAACGCCCGGCCGACATCGGTGGCGAGCCACCATATCTGCAGATCAGCGGGCCGGTACAGGTCGATCGCCACGTCCCCCGTACGGATGCGTTCCATCAGCTCGTTCTCGACGCCTCCGCCGCCGATCGCGAGCGTCGACAGGAACGCCTGCCCCAGCCACACGTACGTCACGACCTGCGCCTGATCCCACCCGCCCAGGTGCGGCCGCTCGTCCCACAGCGCCCGATAGGTATAGACGAGGATCAATCCGAAGACGGTGTTGGTGAACACCCCTGCCGCAGTGGCGGCCCGATACGTCGCGTACCGTCTGAATCCCCCCGCCGCGACGGCCACGTACAACCGTCCCGCGCCCACGCCAGTCCACCTCCCGGGACCGCTCGACACCGAAGCGCAGGAGCCTAGTCCCGGAGCCCGGCGGACGGCCACGCAATTTCGTGCCCGAAGCGTGCTGGAATCCGGGAACGGAACGCCAGGTGCGAGAGTCTTCAGACTGGGGGCGCAGAAGCGTACGAGGCGTACGGGAACGTACGACGCGAAACAGGAGTCCGTGCACGACATGAGCGACGAGCCGCAGCCGCAGCAGCCGACCGAAGGCGTGCCGCCGGAAAAGCCGCTGCCGGCTGAAGCACCCGGCGACCACGCCGCCCGGACCGAGCCGAGCGGCAGGCCGCCACGGCCTGGGCCGGCGGACACTCCGGCGCGGTCCGAGGAGGCCGTCCCGCGGGCGGCGTCCGGGGAGACGCCGGGCACGGCGGGTACGGCGACGCCCACGCGGAGCGGTACGGCCGAGCGGAGCGGTACGTCCGAGCGGGGCGCGCGGGGCCAGGGGGCTGAGCGGGCTGAGCGGGGCGGTACCGCCGATCGCAGCGGTACGGCCGGGCACGGGCAGGGTGCTGAGGCCCGGGGGGCCGGACTCGGCCGAACGGGTGAACGCGCGCCGTCCCCGGACCGCTCGACTCCGGCCGACCCGTCGACTCCGGCGGGCTCGTCGACTCCGGCTGGTTCGTCGCCGTCGCCGGACCGCTCGGCGGTGGACCGTACGGCTTCCATGGCCCGGGCGCGCCAGGCGGCCCGCGGCGGGCGGACGGAGCAGGAGGGGGCCATGACGTCCGGCGGGGACACGGATTCCGGCGGGCCTTCGGCGTCCGGCGGCGGTACGGGTTCCGGCCGGGATGCGGGTTCCGGCCGGGGTTCGGCTGCGCGCTCAGGCTCGGCCTCCAGCGCGGTCTCCGGTTCCGGTGCGCGCCCGGTGGCCCGCGAGGGCTCCGTGTCCGGCGCGGTGCCGCGTGGCGCCGCTGGTGAGGGCTCGGGAACGGGGGAGGGCCTGGGCTCCGGTGGGGGCTCGGCGGACCGGGGTGTGTCGGCCTCGGGTGGCCCGGCGGACCGAGGCCCGGCGGCTCATGGTGGGTCGGCGGCTCGCACGGACGCCCCGTCCGGAGCGCCGTCCGATCGTGCCGCTGCTGATCGCTCGGGAGCCCGGAAGGGCTCCGGTGCTGCCCCGGCCCCCGGCGAGTCGACCGCGTCCCAGGACTCCGGTCGGTCCCGTACCGACTCCGGGAAGCCGCAGGTTCCGGCGGCCCGGGGTGGCTCCGAGCAGGCGCAGTCGGCCGAGAGCACGCAGGTGCTCCGGCGTGTCACGGCGCCCCGGGCCGCCCAGGAGGACCCTTCCGGCAAGGCGGCTCAGGGCTCCGGTGCCGCACCCGCGCCCGAGACCACCCAGGTGCTCCGGCGGGTCAGCGCACCCCGAGCGGCCGAGCCGGGCGCCTCTCCGGCCGGCGAGCCGAACACCACCGGCCGTACGCCCCGAGCCACCGGACCGGACACCGCCGGGCGCACCCCTCGTACGACCGGCCCCGACACCACCCCCCGCACCGCACGTCCGGGCACCGGTGCGAGCCGCGCCGCCCAGGCGGCCGGAGCGGTCGGCGCGGCCGCCGGTGCCGCCGGTGCCGCCGGTCAGGCTTCCCAGTCCGGCCCCGCGGGCGCCGCCGGACTGGCCGGCTCGGCCGGAGCGGCCACCCGCCGCCCCCGAACCGGCACCACCGGCACCGGCACCAGCACCACCGGCACCGCTCCCGAGGAAGCCACCACTGTCCTCGCCGCCACCCCCGCCGACGGCCGCGCCACCGGAGGCCCCGGAGGCCCGGAAGGTCCCGGAGGCCCCGGCGGCAACGGCACGGCGAAGGGGAAGAAGAAGCGGCCCAAGCGGACCGGGTGGCGGCGGATCATCCCCACCTGGCGCATGGTGCTGGGCACCTTCGTGATCGGGGTGCTCCTGCTGATCGGGCTGTTCTTCCTCGGCTACTCCCTCGTCAAGATCCCGCCCGCCAACGCGCTCGCCACCAAGCAGGCGAACATCTACCTCTACGCCGACGGCTCCCAGATCGCCCGCGACACCCGCGACAGCCAGGTCAACCGCGAGAGCGTCAGCCTCGCCCAGGTCTCCAAGGACGCCCAGCACGCCGTACTGGCCGCCGAGGACCGCGACTTCTACAGCGAGTCCGCCGTCGACCCCAAGGCGATGCTCCGCGCCGGATGGAACACCGCGACCGGCAAGGGCACCCAGTCCGGCTCGACGATCACCCAGCAGTACGTGAAGAACTACTACCTCGGCCAGGAGCAGACGCTCACCCGCAAGGCCAAGGAGTTCTTCATCGCCATCAAGCTGGACCGCACCCAGTCCAAGGACGAGATCCTCGAGGGCTACCTCAACACCAGCTTCTTCGGCCGCAACGCCTACGGCATCCAGGCCGCCGCCCAGGCCTACTACGGCGTCGACGCCCGGGACCTGGACCCGGCACGCGCCGCCTACCTCGCCGCGCTCGTCAACGCGCCCAGCGAGTACGACGTCGTCGCCCACCCCGAGAACAAGGCCGCGGCCATCGCCCGCTGGAACTACGTCCTGGACGGCATGGTCAAGAAGGGCTGGCTCAGCGAGTCCACACGGGCCGGCATGAAGTTCCCGATGCCGAAGGAGCAGACGCTCTCCACCGGCATGTCCGGCCAGCGCGGCTACCTCGTCGACGCGGTCAAGCACTACCTGACCACCCACAACATCCTCACCGACGACCAGCTCGCGGCCGGCGGCTACCGCATCACCACCACCATCCAGAAGGACAAGCAGAACGCCTTCGTCAAGGCCGTCGACGACCAGCTGATCTCCAAGCTGGACAAGAAGAACAACAAGGTCGACAACTACGTCCGCGCAGGCGGCGCCTCCGTCGACCCGAAGACCGGCAAGGTCGTCGCCATGTACGGCGGCATCGACTACGTGAAGCAGTACACCAACGGCGCCACCCGCGGTGACTTCCAGGTCGGCTCCACCTTCAAGCCCTTCGTCTTCACCTCCGCGGTGCAGAACGGCTCGACCACCCAGGACGGCCGCACCATCACCCCGAACACCATGTACGACGGCACCAACGAGCGCCCCGTGCAGGGCTGGAACGGCGGCGCCTACGCCCCGCAGAACGAGGACCAGAAGTCGTACGGCCAGATCACCGTCACCAAGGCGACCGACCTGTCCGTGAACGCCGTCTACGCGCAGATGGCCGTCGACGTCGGCCCGTCCAAGGTCAAGCAGACCGCGATCGACCTGGGCGTCCCCTCCGACACCCCGGACCTGCAGCCGTACCCCTCGATCGCCCTCGGCACCGCCACCGCCAGCGTCCTGGACATGGCGGAGTCCTACGCGACCCTCGCCAACCACGGCCAGCACGGCACGTACACGATGGTCGAGAAGATCACCAAGGACGGCACGGACGAGGTCAAGCTGCCCGAACAGCCGGTCAAGCAGGCCGTCAGCCGCGAGGCCGCCGACACCACCACCTCCATCCTGCAGAGCGTGGTCGACAACGGCACCGCCACCGCAGCCCAGGCCGCGGGCCGCCCGGCGGCCGGCAAGACCGGTACCGCCGAGAACGACACCGCCGCCTGGTTCGCCGGTTACACCCCCGACCTGGCCACGGTCGTCTCGGTCATGGGCCAGGACCCGGTGACGGCCAAGCACATGCCGCTGTACGGCGCCCTCGGCCAGCCCCGCATCAACGGCGGCGGCGCGCCGACCGCGATCTGGGCCCAGTACACGGGGGCCGCGCTGAAGAACAAGCCGGCCGCCGACTTCGACCTCCAGCTGGAGCAGGGCGCCGACCAGCCGCAGCCGCCCAGCGCCACCGGCCCGACCCCGCCCGGCACGACCGGTGACCAGAACACCGGCGGCACCACCGGCACCCCCACCAACGGCGGTCCCACCACCAGCCCGACCACCGGCGGCACCGGCACCCCCACCACCGGCGGCCCGACCACCACCGGCGGCACCGGCACCACCGGCGGCACCACCACGACCGGCACCACCACCGGCGGCGGCACCACGGGCGGCGGCACCACCAACGGCGGAGGCACGACCGACGGCGGCACGACCGACGCAGGGGCCAACGGGGGCGGCACCACCACAGGCGGCGGAACCGACGCCGGCCCCGGCACGACAGGCACCGCCGCCGGCGCCGGAGGCGGCGACCCGGCCGCCTGACGCGCCGACGCCCCTGTCCCCGTGACCGTGTCTCAGTGACCGCCGGTCGCCTTCAGCCCCACCACGGCGACCAGCAGCAGACACACGAAGAAGACCCGGGCGGCGGTGACCGGCTCACTCAGCACCACCATGCCGAGCACCGCCGCACCGGCCGCCCCGATGCCCACCCACACGCCGTACGCCGTACCGATCGGCAGGGACTTCGCGGCATACGACAGCAGCAGCATGCTGGCCAGCAGACCGGCGACGACAAGCAGAACCCAGGCCAAAGAAACGACAAAGGGGCCGGTGACCACCGCCACCAGCCCCTTCACCACCACGGACCCGGAGATACCCCGGGACGACTCAGAGATAGAGCCCGGTCGAGTCCTCCGACCCCTCGAAACGGTCCGCGGCCACGGCGTGCAGATCCCGCTCACGCATGAGCACGTACGCCACACCCCGCACCTCGACCTC
Organism: Streptomyces incarnatus; assembly: GCF_001027185.1. Classification (NCBI taxonomy): domain Bacteria; kingdom Bacillati; phylum Actinomycetota; class Actinomycetes; order Kitasatosporales; family Streptomycetaceae; genus Streptomyces; species Streptomyces incarnatus. The sequence continues at coordinate 5,300,162 of NZ_CP011497.1, forward strand.
GGCCCGGTCCTCCGGATCGAACAGAACCCGGTCACCCGGCTCCACGGTCCGTACGTTCTGCCCGACCGCGACCACCTCGGCCCAGGCCAGCCGCCGCCCGACCGCCGCGGTGGCGGGAATCAGAATGCCGCCCCCCGACCGCCGCTCACCCTCACCGGTCTCCTGCTTGACCAGAACCCGGTCGTGCAGCATCCGGATGGGAAGCTTGTCGTGATGGGGGGTGCTGTGCTGGTTTCTGTTGGCGCTCACGCCTCGAACCTACCTGCCTTCGCCACGCCGGTCCGCTCCCGGGTCAGCCCTTGCGCCGCTTGCCGCTGAAGGCAAGCAGCCCCACCACACCCACGGCGAGCAGCGCCACGGGCACGACCCGCTCCACCCGCAGCGAGCCCTCCTCGTCCACGAACTGCGTCCGCACCTCACTCACCACCCGGTTGACCTGCACATAGGCCCGCCCGACCGTGTGATCGATATTGGCGACGACCTTGGCCTTGGCGTCCCCGATGATCGTCTGCGGATGCACCCGCACCCCGATCTCGTCGAGCGTCTCGGCCAGCACCTCGCGGCGGCGCTTGATGTCCGCCTCGATCTGCGCCGGGGTCCTGGTGTCCGCCGTCTCCGCCACCGTACGGCCTCCGAAGTCTGCCGATGTCTGCTGTCACTGTTCCGAACAGTCTGTCAGCTTCTCCTCCCGGCGCACCGCAAGGCCCCCCGGTTACCCTGGCCCGATGAGCGAGCGACTCCAGCCGGGGGACGTGGCCCCCGCCTTCACCCTCCCCGACGCCGACGGCAACGAGGTCTCCCTTTCCGCCCACCAGGGCCGCAAGGTCATCGTCTACTTCTACCCGGCCGCCCTGACCCCCGGCTGCACCAAGCAGGCCTGCGACTTCACCGACAACCTCGACGTCCTCGCCACCGCCGGCTACGACGTCATCGGCATCTCCCCCGACCCCCCGGAGAAGCTCGCCAAGTTCCGCGAAAAGGAGTCCCTCAAGGTCACCCTCCTCGCCGACCCCGACAAAAAGGTCACCGAGGCCTACGGCGCGTACGGCGAGAAGAAGAACTACGGCAAGACCTACCTGGGCGTCATCCGCTCCACGATCGTGGTCGACGAACAGGGCAAGGTGGAAAAGGCCCTCTACAACGTCCGCGCCACGGGCCACGTGGCCAAGATCATCAAGGACCTGGGCATCTGAGGACCTGATCCTGTCCCTGGGCGGCCCGCACCGGAGTGCTCTGGTGCGGGCCGCTTTTTTCATTCCGGAGCGTGACTGTCCGATAACCGGTTCGTTACTCCGTACGGGCGGCGAACGCACGCCCGGAACGGAAGGGGCTCAATGGGGGCCAGCGCATACACGAAGGAGCGGCTGGAAGAGGCGGCTCGCGGGGCGCGGACGTTGTCGGAGGCGTTGGAGAGGTTGGGGGTGGATCCGAGGAGTCCGACGCGGCGATACGTGCTCGAGCGGATGAAGAAGCTGGGAGTGGATGTCTCCCACTTCGAGCGGGACGGGGTGAAGTGGACGCGGGAGGTGCTTGAGCGGGCCGTGGCCGCCTCCACGAACATGTGCGAGGTGTTGCGCCATCTCGGCCTGGAGGTCGTGGGCGGCCAACCTGCGCTTCCTCTGCCCGAACTGCCATTCCACGACTGATACGTACCGAGGGCGGGGCGCGGGCCGTGCTGGGGCAGGCGTCCGATGAGCAGCGGGCGGCGGTACACCCGCGAGCGACTGGAGGAGGCAGCCGCGCAGTGCTCCGACATCGACGAAGTCGTCGCCTTCCTGGGGACCCGGCCATATGCCACACTCCGGCGGTATCTCATGAAGCGATTTGCCCACTACGGCATCGACGTATCGCATTTCGCCCCCCATGGCAGGATTCCGCGCCCTGCGCCAGACGAACTTCGCGCGGCGGTCGCTGAGTCGGCATCCCTCAAAGAAGTGCTGCGACGGTTGAATCGCCCCGACAACCACTGGCAGCGTGCGCAGCTGTGCCGGTGGATCGCCGAAGAGGCCGTCCCGACCGCCCACTTCCTCGGACAGGGACACCGGCGTGGTAAGCGGAGTCACAACGCCAAGGACCGCGAGGACATCCTGGTCCGTCACGAAGGCAGGCGCCGGACAGCCACCAAACTGCTCCGTCGTGCGCTCTGTGAGGCGGGCGTGCCTGAAAGGTGCGCCGAATGCGGAATCGGTCCCGAGTGGCTTGGCAAACGCATGACTTTGGAGGTCGACCACATCAACGGAGACTGGAGCGACGACCGGCGGGAGAACCTGCGGTTGCTTTGCCCCAACTGTCACGCGACGACCAGCACCTGGTGCAGGGGAGGCGGTAGGCGTCGAGCGACTCCCGGTACGATGGCAGGCGGCTAAGCGGCGGTGGCGCAACGGCGACGCAGCAGGTTTAGGTCCTGTGGCCCCTGACAGGGCTTGAGGGTTCGAATCCCTTCCGCCGCACAGAAACGGCCTGCGAATCGTAGGAACGAAACGCAGGCCGTTCTCTTTGGCCTCAGCCCAACAACTCCCGAACCGCCGGCACCAGTGCCCGGAACGCCTTCCCCCGGTGGCTGATCGCGTTCTTCTCCTCCGGGGTCAGCTCGGCGCAGGTTCGGGTCTCGCCCTCCGGCTGGAGGATCGGGTCGTAGCCGAAGCCGTTCGTGCCGGCGGGGGCGTGGCGCAGTACGCCGCGCAGCTGGCCCTCGACCACCCGCTCGCGGCCGTCCGGCAGGGCGAGCGCTGCCGCGCAGGCGAAGTGGGCGCCGCGGTGTTCGTCCGCGATGTCGGCGAGCTGGGCCAGGAGGAGGTCGAGGTTGGCCTTGTCGTCGCCGTGGTGGCCGGACCAGCGGGCGGAGAAGATGCCGGGGGCGCCGTTCAGGACGTCGACGCAGAGGCCGGAGTCGTCGGCGACCGCCGGAAGGCCCGTCGCCTGGGCCAGTGCGTGGGCTTTGAGCAGGGCGTTCTCGGCGAAGGTGACGCCGGTTTCCTTGACGTCGGGGATGTCGGGGTACGCGTCGGCGCCCACCAGTTCGTGGGGGAGTCCGGCCTCGGCGAGGATGGCCCTCAGTTCGGTGATCTTTCCGGCGTTGCGGGTGGCGAGGATCAGGCGGGTCATGCGGGCCAGTATCCCGTCTGCCCGTCGGTGTTCCTCGCGCCGGTGTCTACAGTTCCGCCTGCCCGGCGCCCTTGAGGGTGTTCAGGTCGAAGACCTTGGCCATCCTGGCGTAGCCGAGGTCGCTGGGGTGCAGGTGGTCGCCGGAGTCGTAGTCGGGGCGGAGGCGGCGGGGGTCGTACGGGTCGCGGAGGGCCTTGTCGAAGTCGGTCACCGCGTCGTACACCCGGCCGGACCGGATCTCGGCGTTGACCTGCTGCCGTACCGCCTCGCGGGCCGCGGTCCAGCCGCGGTGGCCCTGGAAGGGCATCAGGGTGGTGCCGACGACCTTCAGGCCGTGGGCGTGGGCGTCGCGGGCGAGGGTGCGCAGGCCGGTGATGATCTTGTTGGGGTCGGCGAGTTGCGGGTTGCGGAGGATGTCGTTGATGCCGAGGTCGATGACGACGACCTTGATGTTCGGGTGGGAGAGGGCGTCGCGGCCGAAGCGGCCGAGGCCGCTCTGGTTCTCGGCCATGGGGGTCCCCCCGCGCGAGCGAAGCCGAGCGTGGGGGAGGCCGAGTCCGTCGGCGAGGACCTGGTTGCCGCTGATGCCCTCGTTCACGACGCTGTAGCGGGGCATGGGGTGCCCGGTCTCCAGTTCGGTGCGCAGGCGGCCGGCGAGGAGGTCGGGCCAGCGGTGGTTGGCGCCGGTGGTGGAGGTGATGCCGTCGGTGATGGAGTCGCCGAAGACGACGACGGTGCCGTCGGCTTCGTTGCTGAGGACGTCGAGGGCGGTCAAGTAGCGCCAGTGCGGGGTCTGTTGGGTGTAGGGGGTGCCGGTGGCGTCCTCGGTGGCGTCGCCGGTGGCGACGTAGGAGATCTGCCGGGCGTGCGGGTGGTAGGTGACGGGGCCGGACGGGGTGGGGGAGTAGGTGGTGACGAGGACGTCGCTGTCGTGCGGGACGGCGAGGCGTACGGCGTCGCTGACGATCTGTTCGCCTGCGGGGATGACCGCGCTGGTGGCGCCGTTGAAGGTGAGGCGGCGCATGGTGTCCGGGTCGGCGGCGGCGGTGCCGTCGCCGGCGGAGAGCGCGATCGAGGCGTGGGTGATGGTCAGCGGTTCGTGGCCGTAGAGGTTGGAGAGTGTGATGCGGGCGCTGGTGCCGCCGGTGCTGGTGTGGATGACGTTGCGCACGGAGTGGCCTGCGAGGCCGCCGGTCTCGGTGCCGGGTTCGCCGCCCACGGGGGAGGCGGACCAGGCGCCGACCCAGGTGCCGGTGGAGGCGGGGGCGACGGAGGCGCCGTGGTGGGGGCGGTTGTCGGTGAGGGCGCCGAGCGGGGTGCCGTCGTCGGCCGCCACGGTGAAGTAGATGGCGGCGGACATGGCCAGGACGAGTGCGATGAGCGCACTCATCAGCGCATAACCACGACGTCTGGTCACGCTTGCGTTGTTCTCCTCGGGGATGGGAGCCCGAGGCTCCGATCTTGGTGTGCCCATGATGCGTCATGGGCCGGGGAGGGCTGTCAGGGCCCTGCCGAAATCCCCTTTCTGACAGACGCCGGGAACTCTTGTTCCGTTCCGGGAGTCGGTCAGGAAGGGACAATTGTGTGCGGGATCACCGGATGGGGTCACTGGAAGGGGACCACCGGATGGGGTCACCGGACGGGGTCACGAGCGGGCGGAGCTGAACGGGTGGAGCCGATGGAACCGACGACCCAGACGGAAGCGGTGCCGGCCGGGGGTGTGTCGTACAAGACCATGACGGCCTTCACCCCGGCCGACGAGGAGCGCCGGCGCGGGGTGCGGCGCATGAAGCTCACGGCGACGAGCATGCTGCTGTTCGTGGCGCTGGTCTATGTCCTGGCCAGGCTCGCGTCGCACGAGGGTGCGGGGCCGTGGGCCGGCTATGTCGCGGCGGCTGCCGAGGCGGGCATGGTGGGCGCGCTGGCGGACTGGTTCGCCGTGACGGCGCTGTTCCGGCACCCGCTCGGGCTGCCGATCCCGCACACCGCGATCATCCCGACGAAGAAGGATCAGCTGGGTGTGTCGCTGGGGGAGTTCGTGGGGGAGAACTTCCTGTCCGAGGACGTCGTACGGCAGCGGCTGCGGGCGGTGGGCATCGGCAGTCGGCTGGGGGCGTGGCTGGCGGAGCCGGAGCACGCGGACCGGGTGACGGCGGAGCTGGCGACGGCGTTGCGCGGGGCGCTGACGGTGCTGCGGGACCGGGATGTGCAGGCGGTGGTGAGCGAGGCGATCACGCGGCGGGCGAACACCAAGGAGGTCGCGCCGGGTATCGGCAAGATGCTGGAGGGGATCGTCGCCGACGGTGGGCACCGGCGGGCGGTGGATCTGGTGGTCGCCCGGGCGCACGACTGGCTGGTGCTGCACCGGGACGATGTGATGGTGGCCGTGGAGGGCGGTGCGCCGGGTTGGACGCCGCGGTTCGTGGACCGGAAGGTCGGGGAGCGGGTCTACAAGGAGTTGCTGCGGTTCGTCGTCGAGATGCGGGACATGCCGTCGCATCCGGCGCGTGGCGCGTTGGACCGTTTCCTCACCGACTTCGCCTCCGATCTGCAGTCCGATACGGACACCCGGGTGCGGGTGGAGCGGCTCAAGGGGGAGGTGCTGGGCCGGGGCGAGGTGCAGGATCTGATCGCGTCCGCGTGGACGGCCGTACGGGCGATGGTGGTGGCGGCGGCCGAGGACGAGCGGAGCGAGCTGCGGTTGCGGGTGCGTGGTGCGCTGTTGTCGCTGGGGGCGCGGATGGCGACCGAGCCGAAGGTGCAGGGGAAGGTGGACAGCTGGGTGGAGGGTGCGGCGGTGCACGTGGTGACGACGTACCGCAGGGAGATCACCTCGCTGATCACGGATACGGTGGCGAGCTGGGACGCCGAGCACACCACTCGGAAGATCGAGGCGCACATCGGTCGTGACCTGCAGTTCATCCGGATCAACGGCACGGTGGTGGGCTCCCTGGCGGGCCTGCTGATCTATACGGTGACGCGGACGCTCGGTGCGTGAACGGGTCGGCGCCTGAGGCGCGTGGCGCCTGAATCGCTCGGTGCCCGGGCCGGTCGGTGCCTGAATTCACCCGTCACGGGCACTCGTGCTGCTGTCCCCCCGCTCAGGGGGGACGTCCTTCGACGAGGAGGGAGCCCATGGGCGTGAGCGCCGAGGCACCGTCGCCGCGGAGCGGCCGGACGATCACCACGGACATCCCCGCCCGGCTGGACCGTCTGCCCTGGTCCCGCTGGCACTGGACGATCGTGATCGGCCTGGGCACGGTCTGGATCCTGGACGGCCTTGAGGTCACGGTCGTCGGCAACATCGCCAGTCGGCTGGCCGAGCCCGGCAGCGGGTTGTCGATCACCTCCGGGCAGATCACCGGCACCGCCGCCGCGCTGTATGTGGCGGGCGCCTGCTCGGGCGCCCTCTTCTGGGGCCGGCTGACCGACCGCTTCGGCCGCAAGAAGCTCTTCATGATCACCCTGGCGGTGTACCTGGCGGCGACGGCGCTCACCGCGGTCTCCTGGGAGGCCTGGTGGTTCTTCCTGTTCCGCTTCCTGACCGGCTTCGGCATCGGCGGTGAGTACGCGGCGATCAACTCGGCGATCGACGAGCTGATCCCGGCCGAGCACCGCGGCCGGGTGGACCTGATCATCAACGGCAGCTTCTGGCTGGGCGCGGTGGGCGGTTCGCTGCTGTCGATCGTGGCGCTCGACACGGACCTGCTGGCCAAGAACGTCGGCTGGCGGCTGACGTTCGCCCTCGGAGCCGTACTCGCCCTGGTGATCCTGCTGGTACGGCGGCACGTCCCGGAGAGCCCGCGCTGGCTGCTGATCCACGGCAGGGACCGGGAGGCGGAGGAGATCGTCTCCGGCATCGAGCGCGAGGTGGAGCGGGAGAAGGGCGTGACGCTGCCGGAGCCGCACGGCGAGCTGGAGATCCACCAGCGCGGGAGCGTGACGTTCCTGGAGATCGCCCGGACGGTCTTCGGCCACTACCGCAGGCGTGCCGTCCTCGGCTTCTCCCTCTTCATCGGCCAGGCGTTCCTGTACAACGCGATCACCTTCGGCTTCGGTGCGATCCTGACGAAGTTCTTCAACGTGCCCGCGGACCGCACCGGCTACTACTTCGCGGTGATCGCGGTCGGCAACTTCTGCGGCCCGCTGCTGCTGGGCAGGCTGTTCGACACGGTGGGCCGGCGGGTGATGATCTCCTCGACGTACCTGCTGTCGGGTCTGCTGCTGTTCGGCACGGCCTGGCTGTTCGGCCGGGGCGTGCTGAGCGCGGGCACGCTGACGGCCTGCTGGTGCGCGGTCCTGTTCTTCGCCTCGGCGGGCGCCTCCAGCGCGTATCTGACGGTCTCCGAGATCTTCCCGATGGAGACGCGCGCGATGTCCATCGCGTTCTTCTACGCCCTCGGTACGGCGGCCGGCGGCATCAGCGGCCCGCTGCTGTTCGCCGACCTCACCGGCACGGGCAAGGTGGGCGACACGGTCCTGGCGTTCTCCATCGGCGCGGCCCTGATGTGCGCGGCGGGGCTGGTCGCCGCCTTCCTCGCGGTACGGGCGGAGCGCCGCTCCCTGGAGGACATCGCCCGTCCGCTGACGGTGGTGGCGAGCCGGGCCAGGGCGGCGGCGGGGGGTACGCGCGGACCGGGCACGGGGCCCGCGGCACCACCGGCGGCGAGCAGGCCGTAACGGCCGTAACCCCGTGACGGCTCCCGTCAGGCCCCGGTGGTGGAGCCGGGCCGCACGATCATCAGCACGGTCACGGCGGCCCACAGCAGGTTGAACATCCCGGTGAACATGGCCAGCCGTGCGGTCTGTGTCCGCGTGCCCCGCCCCTCCGCCAACGCGCTCTGGGCGGGAAGCACCAGCGCCGCCAGGACGACGGCGGCCAGCGCGGTCAGCACGATCGACGCGATCAGCCAGGCGCTGCCGAGCACGCCCATCTCGCTCGCGGTGGCGAACCCGAAGACCGGTACGACGACGCCGACGAGGGCGTAGACCCGGCAGATGCGGTGCAGCAGGTGCAGGGTGCCGGTCGCACCGGGGGTGCCCGGGGTGCCCTGCGTTTCCTGAGTGCCCGGAGTGCCGGGCGTCTCCGGAGCGCCGGGCGCGGCGAGGGCCCGGCGCGCCGCGGGCGGGAACATGCTGGCGGCGACGGTCACGGGGCCCACGGCGACGATGGCGGCGAGGACGTGGACGGCGAGGAGGAACTTGGTCACGCGGTGACGGTAGGGGGCGCTCGGATCATGGAGAAGTGGCAGAAGTGCCACGCTACGACGGATTCCCGCCAGAGGGACGAGCTGCGGTGGGTCCGTTACGACGCTGATGGGCGCGGTTGGCGGCGATCCGCCGCATGTCTAGGATCCCGCCATGCACACCGTGGCCGTACTGGCGCTGGACGGAGTCATCCCCTTCGACCTCTCCGCCCCCATCGACACCTTCGGCTGGGCGCGGCTGCCCGACGGCCGGGTGCCGTACCGGGTGCGGGTGTGCTCGGTGCGCGGGGAGGTGAGCGCGGGCGCCTTCACGGTGCGGGCGCCGTACGGTCTGGCAGCGCTGGCGGAGGCGGACACGATCATCCTGCCGGGGGTGGCGGAACCGCCGGAGGAGTTGCCGCCGGGCGTGACCGGGGCGCTGCGCGAGGCGGCCGCGAACGGCACCCGGATCGCCTCGATCTGCGTGGGCGCGTTCCTCTTCGCGGCGACGGGCCTGCTGGACGGCCTGCGCGCGACGACGCACTGGCGCGCGGCGGGGGACCTGGCCGCGCGGCACCCGAGGGTGCGGGTCGACCCGAACGTCCTGTACGTCGACAACGGCCAGTTCCTGACCTCGGCGGGCGCGGCGGCGGCGCTGGACATGTGCCTGCACATGATCCGCAGGGACTTCGGCTCGGCGGTCGCCGCGCACGCGGCACGGATGTCGGTGATGCCGCTGGAACGGGAGGGCGGCCAGGCCCAGTTCATCGTCCACGACCTGCCCCCGGCGCCGTCGGGTGCCACCTTGGAGCCGTTGCTGCACTGGCTGGAGGACCACTGCGACCGCGACCTGACGGTGGACGAGATCGCGGCCCGGGCCGGCATGAGCACCCGCACCCTCAACCGCCGCTTCCGCGAGCAGACCGGCACGACTCCGCTGCAGTGGCTGCACCGGGCGCGGGTACGGCGGGCCCAGCATCTGCTGGAGACGACGCCGTACCCGGTGGAGCGGATCGCCGCCCAGACGGGTTTCGGCTCGCCGACGGCCTTCCGGGAGCGCTTCCGGAGGGTGGTGGGGACGAGCCCGCAGGCGTACCGGAAGGCGTTCAGGGCGGGGGCGGTGTGAGCGAGGGCGATCTACGGGGCGCGGTCGGGTCCTCTGGGGCCTGAGGCCTGGGGTTTTGGGGTCCAGGGACAGGGGTGCCCGGGGCCGGGATCTGTGATCTGGGGCCTGGGCCCGGGATCTGGGGTCTGGGGTGTGCTCAGGCCTTGCGGTCGGCGACGGCCCAGGAGGCGAGGGCGACCGCGCCGGCGACGCCGAGGACGGACGGCCACGCGCCGACCTTCTTCGCGAGCGGGTGCGACCCGGCGAACGCGGCGACATAGGCGGCGGTGAGGGCGCCCGCGGCCTTCCCGCCGGCCCGCGCACGCCACTGCTGAGCGGCGGTGGCCCCGGCGACGGCCAGTACGGCCCCGCCGAGCTGCCGCTTCTTGGTCCAACGGGCCACGCCGTAGCCACCGACGAGCCCGGTAGCGGCAACCACTGCACTGGGAACCCTGGCCACCACAGCCTCCTCTTTCTCCTGTTTTCTCTCCGCTTCACCCCGCTTTCGCGGGATGCCTGGCCCGAGGCTAACGCGCAGCCGACTGCGCTCTCCTAACCTGAGTCTCGTCTTGTCAAGTTTCCGGCAGAGAGTTATATAAGAAGCCGTAGGGCATCGCATACCAGTCCCTGAGGAGAGGAGTGACCTGTGATGCTCATGCGCACGGACCCCTTCCGTGAACTCGATCGGCTCACCCAGCAGCTCTTGGGCGACGCCACGCGTCCGGCCGCGATGCCGATGGACGCCTATCGCGCCGGAGACGATTTCCTGGTCCACTTCGACCTGCCCGGCATCGACCCCGAGACGATCGAGCTGGACGTCGAGCGCAATGTCCTCAACGTCCGCGCCGAGCGCCGCAGCCCGGCCCCCGAGGACGCGGAGATGCTCGTCGCCGAGCGCCCCACGGGCACCTTCACCCGCCAGCTGTTCCTCGGCGAGACCCTCGACGTGGATCGCATCGACGCGTCGTACGAGGCCGGTGTCCTGACCCTGCGCATCCCGGTGGCCGAACAGGCCAAGCCGCGCCGGATCCAGATCAGCGGCGGCACCGGCGACCGTAAGCAGATCAGCGGCTGACGGTCGGGCCGCCCTGCGGCTGACGGCACCACGCGTCCCGGGCCACGTACGTGACCCGGGACGCGCCCGCCTGTCACCGCCCCACTCGGGCCGCCCCCGCAGATCCGACCTGACACCCACTCATACCAGCGCCGTCACGGGGTAACCGGCGTCCGATGCCCCGAACTGACGAGCCGCTCATGTACCGAAGCGTCCGGAGGAGGAGCCACCACGATGACCGTGACGACCCCGCAGCCGAGAACGACGATCCCCACGCAGCCCGACACCACGGCCTGGGAAGAACTGACGGAGGCGGTGCGTGAGGCGGGCCAGTACACGACGCGGGCGGAGGCGGAACGTGTGACCCGCACGGTCCTCTCGGCCCTGGGCGGCCATGTGACGGGTGAGGAACGGGTGGCCCTGGCTCAGGCCCTCCCGAGACAGGCGGCCCAGGTGATCGCGTCCCAGATCCCGGTGACCCGCCCCCTGACGGCAAGGGAGTTCGTCGACTCGATCGCCATCCGCATCGAGGGCGCGACCCCCGCAACGGCCCGCTGGGACGCCAGCTCGGTCCTCAGCGTGCTGGCCGACCGCATCGGAGACCCCCTGACCACCCGCATCCTCGCCCAACTCCCCGCGGGTTACGCCCTGCTCTTCGGCCGGGCCGACCTGGCCCCGACGGCGTAGCCACACACAAGCCCCCCGCGGAACCAGCCGTCGCCGCGGGGGGCTTGCTCACTCGCTCTGTCGTCCTTGCTCTGTCGTCCTTGCCCTGTGGTCCTCGCTCTTCGTCCACAGGGATGGCGTGGCAACCTCACGCGCATACGGCCTTCGCCAGATATGCCCGTCGCGCGAGTGAGGTCACCACGCCTTCCCCCTGCCGTCGGCGGGGCGAGCCGGCCGGCCCACCGGAAGGCTGACCGGCCGCCGCTTTCCGCCGTCAGGCGGTACCGACCGCCTCTTAGAAGGCGCTGTTGCTGCAGCCCATCGTCGACCCGATGTGCGTGTCCTGCGCGCCCGGGTCGCCCTCGCCGTTCAGCGCGTTGCCCAGGACGCCGTTGAGGATGCCGACCTCGCCGAGGACGTCGGCGTTGAGGTCGTGCGACCTGCAGTTGGAACTCTGCAGCACACTGGCGCCCCCACCGCCCTCACCGCCGGCGTAGGCGGTCCCGGAGGCCAGCAGCCCGACGCTCCCCAGGGCGGCGACCAGGACGGCAGCCTTGTGAAGCTTTTGCATGTCATCTCCATAGCGCTCGGTGAACACGATCTGTAACAGATCGACTTCTTTCAGTGACGGAGATTATGTGCAAATCCTCCAACGCCGCCAGCGACGCGCCGATCCCGCCACTTCGCATCCCAACCCCCCAATATCCCCACAAGTTGCCGCAAGCACCCACCCCACACTGCCGCCCGCCCCAATCCTGGTCGTCGCCGGCCGCGAACTCCCTTCCCCGAAACCAGCCGCGGCCCCAACTCGCCCAGGCACCCCTCCGCCCTGGCGCGAATTCAACGAACCTGATGGTCCGCCAACCTCCCCCCGCCTTCCCCCGGCCGCCGGCTCGCTTCTTCCCCGTACCGGAGCGAGCCGTGTCAAGGGTGGCCTGCAAAGCCATCGCCGCCAGGCGACACCGGAGTGGAGCGCAGCGGAACGGAGGGCCCTTGACTCGGCTCACGGAGGCACGACACTGCCGCAAGAAGCGGGCGGCCTACGGCAACTTTCTACCTGCCGCAAGCCCGCCCTCACGTACTCCTCGAAGGGCACCGATTCCGCCAGGGCGCTGCGCTGGTACTCCCGATACGGCACGAGGTCGCCTTCGTAGACTTCCCGGCTGATCTGTGTCCCGTCCGGTTCGTAGTGCATCAGTACGATCCGCGATCGGTCGAACATCCAGAAGTCCTCAACGCCGTCGAGGGGGTTGGGCCGATCGGTCACGTCGAGCATGCGGATCGCCTCGCCGGCTTCGACGTTGTGACGGTAGTGCTCGAACTCGAAGCGAAGGTAGTCGGTGAAGGGTTGAGTGACGATGTGTACGCGCCCGACATTACGGCCGCTGGCCACGTACGCCTTGACCCGGTCGAACCAGGGCTGCGTCGCTTCACGCGTCACCGGCTCCCCGGCCAGGAACCGGCGGACGGCCTCTTCCTCCTGCGGCACGCGGTAGACGGGCAGAGTCTCCAGGCGCCACGCCTCTTCGTGCATGGCGTCGAACGTCCTCCGCCAGTCCTCACCGGCCAAGAGCACGGGTCAACCTTCCTCAGCGCCTACCTCTTCGGTCAGCGGTACCGGCCGGTCCAGCGCAACGAGACCGGCCTGGTGGGAAAGCAATAGGCCGACCGGAATTTCTGCCTTACCTGTCGCAGCGAACTCGGGCCAGTATTCGGCCACTGGAGCCCCCGGGGGCGAGTGCGCCGCGCTGGACCAGCGGATGTGCTGCCGCCGAAGTCGCGTCCTTCGTGGCCGAGGCGACCAGTTGATGGGTGTCCGACGACTACGGGCGACCGGTGCCGGTATCCGCTACCGCCCCACAGGTCCACCACCGGCCGACCGCCCGCCCCGGTACACGCAAACCGCCGCACCTTGTCCCCGCGCTTGGCGAATTTTCCGCGAATGCCTCACGCACGGCCTCGAACCCGGACTCGACTCGCCGTCGATCGTCGTCATAACGCCCCTCCTGGCATTCCGTCGCAAGCTCTGATGGCCGCGCCGAGCGGCCATACCTGGTCTCCTTCTTCCGCGGATCCGGGGAACTACGTGGTGTACTCCAACTCGGTCAGCGCAGCCTGTCGAACGGTCGAGACAAGGTCATCGAGGTCGAGCCCGTCCAGGTGCGCGTGAAGCGCACGTCGGACCTCACGCATGCGATCGACAAGCGCCGGGCCGGTGACGTCGCCTGGCAAGAGGATGCGCCTGAACTCGGGGTCTTCGATCGCGTCCGCGACGAGCTTCTCGGCCAGCCACAAGGGGGTGCGCTCGCGGATGGCGAACGTCAGGTGGGCGCTGTGCTCGTTCTCGTCAACCACAAGAGGGTTGTGAACCCAGCCCCTCGGGAGGAGAAGTGACTGTCCGGCCTTGAGGTCGATCTCGAAGTCCGGCCCCGCCGCTTCCCAGTTGGGGATGTAATGGTGGCGCCACACACGCCAGGATTCGTTGTACTCCCTCATGGGAGACTCGACGGGCGGGCGCCAAAGCTGCCAGCGCTTGATGCCATGGACCTGGACGATCACAGCCATCTGTTGATCCCAGTGGTGCCGTAATCCCTGATTACCGGGCGGGGTAAGGAAGGCATGGATGTAGTTGGAGAATCCGCTCTCTTTCTGGATGCCACGTGAGACGGTCGCCAAGAACGGGATGACCCGCTGAAGGTTGCCGAGCCGGATCGTGTATCCGTTGCCGTACAGCTTGCGGAGTTTGACCGCATCGGTGCGGCCGTTGGTCATATATGCGTTCTGGTTCAGGGAAGGTGCGGGGGCCTTCACGACCGCGATCTCGTGGACGGGAACACAGCCGGTGAAGGCATAGTCCTCGAGGAGATCCTCGGTGAGCGCTTCGTCGAGCTCGGTCCTGCCACGCTCGAAGACGCGCGGTTCGTCGGGCCACGTGGTGAGGAGCCTGGTCACGTCATCCTCGGGCAGTAAAAAGCGCAGCGACACGGCTATGTCCTTGAGTTCAAGAGGGTGGCATCGGACACCCCAGCTCGGGGTGGTGGCGGTTTGGGCAGCACACGACGCTGAGCGAGACGATGTTGCCCGACCGTGTGTAGTACACCCAGCTCACATCGACTCCGACCGGCAGGACGTCGATCGCGTACTCGCGCTTCGTCTCCAGGCCGGCGTACGCCCGCCTTCCGTCCTCGCGTTCGAACGGAAGGTTTTCGAGGTAGTGCTTCGTCAGCCACTTCAGCGCCACTGCCGGATCCGTCCATGTGCGCCCGGCGGAGGTCTGGTTGCGCTTCAGCAGCCAGTGCCCCGTCATCAGGGGCGGCAGGTTCGAAGTCGGGAATTCGGCCGCGACCTCGCGATAGCGCGCGAGCACTCGCTCAGCCTGCTTGTCGTCGGGTGATGCCGGAGGCGCCGGGTGGTCAGGGTGGGGAGGCCGGCGGTTGCCTTCCTTGTGGTAGCTCTCGGGAGTCCCGATCCACGGGCCGTACCCGTGAAAGTGCCCTGACCAGGTCATTTGCGCCCTTCTGAGAGGTGCGGGCCGCCCCGCCGTGCAGGACGGCCCGCCGGGTGCGTGGTGGGGAGGGGGGCCAGACTAGAGGCTCAGGCCCCTGTTCTTGGCGTAGCCGACGACGAACGTGTCGAGTTCGGTCTCGCTGTAGCGGACCTCCTTGCCGGCGCCCTCCGGCTTGGAGTCCGTGAGGACGTAAGCCGACTCCGCGCCGGGGATCTTCGCGAACCTGACACACGACTCGTGCTCGCCCTGGAGGTTGCCGCCGCAGAACTGCTGGAACTCGGCGCCGTCGGTGGACAGGGAGTAGAGGTCACGGCTCATGGACAGTCCTCCTGATGCAACTGCTGTGCGGAGAGTCGGTCTCCGCGCCGTCCTTCACCTGCTGGCCCACGCTGATTGCTTTCTAGGGCCATTGGCCGGAGTGGGCGTCGACCGCCACCCCCGAGTCGTCGGTGCCGGCGCCGTCAGTGGGCCCCGGAGGCGTGATCGCGGATGTTCGTGGCATGCCTTGCGGCTGCGTGATGTCTCCGGCGGCCTTCGCCTCGTGAAGGTGCCGTGACTCGGACTGGCAGGTCGCGCAGCCGGCGATGGGAGCACAGTCCAAGAGCCAGGCGTGATACCCCACTGGCAGGTCGATGGGGCGCCCTTGGGGGGTCCGGGGTACTTCGTGGCCATCAGCGCTCCCGACTCTTCCTGACGCTGACAACGACCGTAGGAAGCCAGGAACGAGCCAGTCCACGATGTTGCACGCCGTTGCACGTGGTCTGTCGCTGCCTTGACGCCCTGGCCGGAGAGCCGTGACGCTCGGGCAACGGGAAGCAACCGACTCGGTGGACGGAGGGGCGATGCATTTACGGTTTGTCGGGAAAGATCCAGAGTCCGGAGATCACGGCTGCCCGGCCGTGTGGGTGGACGAGGAGACGATGGATCTTGTCATCCAGGGCATCAGGGCCGACGCCGGTACGGTCGCCCGGACTGTCCAGGACAGCCCACTTCCGGACCACGAAGGCGTGATCCGGCTACCGCAGCGCATGATCCCGCTGTTGAGGGAGGCACTTGATGGCGCAAAGCCTGAGTAGCTTTGCCAGCCTGATCCGGTCAGCCGAGCGCTCCGCCATGCACCTCGAGATGCGCGACGCGTACGCGGTCCCCGGCGAGGACGAGGGATTCATGGCCTGGAAGCAGGGCCACACTCTCAACCCCGACGACCGTGAGTCGTGGTGGCGCCCCTGGCTCGATCTCGTCCAGGAGGTCACCGCCAAGGGCGTCGTCATGCGCCGGGCACGGATCGTCTCGGAACCGGTGAGCGAGTACATCCGATACGAGCACTCCTTCACGTTCACCAACGTCGCCGCTGGCGAGGAGATCCGCTGGCTGCCGAGGCGGCAGGCTTCCGACCTCGCGCTGCCGGGAAATGACTTCTGGCTCTTCGACAGCCGGGTCGTGCAGTTCAACATCTTCGACGGTGAAGGCCGCTGGGTTCACACGGACCAGGCCGACGAGCCGGCAGTGGCCCGGCTGTGCTCGGCCGCGTTCGACGCCGTCTGGGAGCGGGCCATCCCGCACGAGAAATACGTCATCTGAGAAGACCGGTACGCCAGCTCATGCCCTCGTCGCCGCTTTCCACTGCCCACGCCGCGCGCGTGGCCATCGCCGTCCGCCTGGACGACATGAGGAAGGACGCGGGGATCACCGGGCATGAGCTGGCGCAGCGGTGTGGCTGGCACAAGTCGAAGGCATCCCGCATCGCCCGCGCCAAGACCGCCCCCTCCGACGACGACATACGCGCATGGTGCCGGGCATGCGACGCCGAAAACCAAGCGGCGGACCTGATCGCCGCCTCCCGTACCGCCGAGTCAATGTACGTCCAGTGGCGACAGATCCACCGCGACGGCATGCGGCAGATCCACGAGAAGACTGTCCCGCTGTACGAGCGCACGACCCACTTCCGCGTCTACGCCTCGAACGTGGTTCCTGGCATGCTCCAGACCGCCGAGTACGCGACGGGGCTCCTGCGCGCCATCACCGCTTTCCAGCGCACCCCTGACGACGTGGCCGACGCCGTGCAGGCCCGGCTGAACCGATCCCGCGTCGTGCACGAGGGCAACCACCGGTTCGCGCTCCTGCTCGAAGAGGCGGTGCTCTACTACCGGGTCTGCGAGACAGCAGCGATGGCCGATCAGCTCCGGTACATGCTCGACGTCATGTCCCGACCGAACGTGTCTCTCGGGATCATCCCCTGCACGGCGCGGCGAACCATGTGGCCGCTGGAAGCCTTCTACGCCTTCGACGACGCCCAAGTGGCCGTCGAGACTCTCACAGCGGAGATCAACGTCACGGCGCCCGGGGAGATCCGCACATACCTCAAAGCGTTCGCAGAGATGTCTGCAATCGCAGTCCACGGCGCTACTGCCCGGGCGCTGATGACCAAGGCGATCGAGGCCCTTGACTGAGTGTGTTCCGGGACGCCTCATGTTGCATGCCGAGCGCAGCGGTGAGCGCGATTCGCCCTGAGATCGTCCGGACGCCGGCTCAACTTCGGCTGCTGGCCCCCCCCGTCTGCTACTGGGCCGCCGCGGATGGAGACGACCTGTTACTAGGCCGCTCCCATGATTCTTGCCGTCGTGTTCGACGTCGGCGAGTGCCGCGTAGACGAAACCAGGGAGTACGGCACCCGGGCCGACTGGCTCGGCGTGGCCCGCCACACCTTCCATGCGATGTTCGGCGCCGTCATCGCCCAGGGGCGTGACGACCGCGAGGTATTCCAGGAGTTCCGCCCCGGCTTCGATCTGTGCGAGGAAGGTGAGAAGCGAGCCGCGTCCGGGCAGCCGGAGACGTTCGGTGAAGAGGACCTGTACGAAGACGTCCGACCGAGCCTGACCAGGCTGCGGTCGGACGGCTTCTGGCTGGGCATCGCAGGCAGCCAGACGATCCGGGCCGGCAAGATCCTCCGGGAGCTCTTCGCGGATGGTGTCGACCTGATCGGAACCTCGGACGACTGGGGCGCCGGCAAGCCGGATCCGGCTTTCTTCCACCGTCTTGCCGAGGCGGTCCCCTTCAGCAAGGACGGAATCCTCTACGTCGGCGACCGCATCGACAACGACATCCGGCCGGCCGGTGCCGCAGGCATGCACACCGCCTTGGTCCGCCGAGGACCATGGGCCACGATCCAGTGGAGCTCGGCGGAGGCCGAGAGGCTCCCGAGCTTCAGGGTCGAGGGTCTCGGGGAACTCTGCGGGCTGATCAAGAACTTCAACGACTCGACGGACTGACGCACGTGCCAGCGCCAAGGGTTGAGCCTCCATCAGCTTGAAGCCGCAGGTCAAAGAGCTGGTGCGACGGGCTGTCGGGGTGCTCATGCTGGTCGTGGGTGGCAGTCTGTGGGGTAGATCGTCTGTCAGGGGTTGACTTCGAGGCTCACGAGGACGAGTAGGGCGCGCAGGTAGGCGAGGACGTGGTTGTGGCGGGTGGCGCTCGTGATCAATACATCTAGTTCCTCAGGCGCTGCGCGATTCGTAGAAACTCGACGTCGGTCATGACCGGGTCGTCGGCCCAGACGGTGATGGTGTATCCGTTCTGCGTCCATACTGCCGTCCGCATCCGTCCGGAGCCTCCTGTCTTCTGGATCCGGGCGGGATGACCGTTGACGGATATCAGGGTCCCCTGTGTGGGTGTGGTCTCGCCGGTGACCGCCGTGATGCTCACGGCTCCGGCCTGCTTTCCCTTGCCGAGGTTGCGTTGGTAGCTGTAGGTCCATGTGGGCTTGTCACCCCTGATAGGCGGCGCATTTCCGATCTTGCTCACCGCGATGACTTTGTCGGTAAGAGTGAAGCCGGGCGGCAGGTATCGGGGATAGGGGAAGTGCGCGTCGTCGAAGGGGATGATGCGCGACCCGGTGACGGAGTCGGTGATCTTCCGGTCACCCACCGGGCTGTCGAGAGAGGTGCTGGCCAGTCCCTCGTGTGTGTCGCCGCACGAATCGTTGATGCTCCGCAACGACTGCTGTTTCTCCTTCATTGCCAGCGTGATGCCGTGGGCGGATTCGTGGGCTTCGAGGCGGGGCCTGTCCTCGCAGTCCGTCCATGCAATAGGGGTGGTCAGGGTACGTCCGTGGTTGCTCATGAGCACGTCGTCCAGTACGGCCGAGTCGTGACTGTACGAGTCGTCCCAAACCATCCAGCCGGTCACGGCTCCCGCGAGGCAGACCAACGCGGCGCCGGCCCACACCACGCGGCGGCAGCGTCGGGAGTTCTTCAGGGGCACGGTCGCATACTCCGTTGTCTTCCGGTGGATGGCCGGCGTAAGCCTGCGATCGCGGAACCGAGGGGTGAAGGGGCGGGTGGGGTGCTTCATCCGCCGTCATATCAGCCGGTGACAAGTGTTCCGTTCATGTCGTGCAGCGTCTGGTAGATCGGGAGGTAGTAGAGCCAGTTTTGGGCGCCAGGAATCCTATGAAGGCGCCCCACGTGACAGGTTGGACCCGGATCACCGAGCCGGCCCTTCGCTTTGAATCGCGTATGAATGTCCCAGTACTGGTGTATGCGCACTCCACGCATTCGGTCCCGCTGCCGCCGCTGTAAGTGGACTTGAACCAGTGAAGGTCTGACGATGCTGCCATCAAGGCTCCTTGCTGATCTGCTCGATGAGCTCGGCTGACGACTCGAAGTCGAGTGCTTGGGCACTCAGGTACTCGAACGCCAACTTATAGCGGTCCAGTTCCTGCGGCTTCTCCATGAAGAGGCCACCGCCAATGAGGTCCACGTACACCACGTCGAGTTCTCGAGCTTGCCCGCGCAGCACGGCGAAGCTGCCTACAGCCGCTGCGTGCGCGCCCCGTGCGAACGGGAGTACCTGGACTGTGATGTGGGGCCGCTGTGATTGTGTGAGCAGGTGTTCCAACTGCTCACACATGACCTCTCGGCCGCCGACCAACCGACGGATAGCAGCCTCGTCGATCACGCACCAGATGTGCGGTGGCTCTGCACGGTCCAGCAACTCCTGGCGCTTCATGCGGATATCGACCATGTGCTGAACCTCCCGCTCCGGGCACTGCACCTCCGAAGCCCGGTGTACGGCTTCGGCGTACGCCCGGGTCTGAAGTAGGCCGGGGATGTACATGCACGCGTAGTGGTCCTCTCGTACGACCTCGTCCTCCAAGGTCAGCATGAGGTTCATCGACTCGGGGATGGGGTCGGCCAGGGAACGCCACCAGCCCTGGATCTTTGCGCCCTTGGCTAGCTCAATCAGTGCCGAGCGCTCCTCGTCTGTGGCGTCGTACTCGCGGCAGAGAGCGTCGACCACCGGCCACTTGACGGTGCCTTCCTTCGTCTCGTAGCGGCTCAGTGTCGCCTTCGAGATGCCGACGCGAGCGCCCGCCTCCTCCAAGGTCAGCTCTTTCAACTCACGGAGTCGGCGGAGATCAGCGCCTAGTTGGCGCCTACGAGTCGTCGGTCCAACTGCCATGCCCACGGCCCTTCCTGTCCATGCGGTAGATCGTCCCCATCCGTCTGGAGGACTGCAAGGTGGTGCGCGCCGGGGCGCGTTGCCCGTCTTGCGCTCCTCTTCGAGCCAGATGAGAGTTCCATTTTGGAAGTCTCACTGCAACTCTTAGTTGCTGTGAGGTTACTTGGCGCACAGGGCGTCACGGGTAACGTGAGCGAAGGAGCGGAGCAAGTCATGGACTGCACGGGTTGTATGCCACGAAGGGCGTGGAAGCTGCCGTTCCTGGCTGAGGCGGAAGAAGTTGCCGCACTGCGACGGCTCCTGCGGCTTCACCTTGGACGCTGGGGGTTGCAGGAGCTCAGCGAAGCCGCGCAACTCTGCGTCAGCGAGCTCGTGGCCAACGTCATCAAGCACGTAGGTCCCGGCACTCCGACCACGCTCGCCGTATCAATGAGCGGCACGCGCCTGCGTATCGAAGTCCATGACCCCGACCCTCGGGCACTTCCGACGCTGACAGACGTAGACGCGGATGCCGAAACAGGGCGGGGGATGGCCCTCATCGAGGCCATCACCGACCGATGGGGCGTTGACCTTGCCCCCGGACGCAAGGCGACCTGGTGCGAGCTCCGCACGAACCTCAACGCGGCCGACGGGCACACCACAGGCAGTAGCGTCACTCGGGCCACCAACGTTCTCGCGTTCTACGCCGACGTTGCGAAGTTGCCCTCAGGGGCGACGCTTGGCCGGCTGGGCGCTGCAGTGGCGGAAGAGGCGGCGATCAATGTGATCGCCGACCTCCTGCACTGGTTCGGTGCTCACGGCCGGGACCCGGACGAGGCGTTGGAGCGGGCCCAGATCCACTTCGAAGCCGACTTGTAAGCCGCTGAACGGGTAGCGGGGGTCAGCTCCCAGTGATCGCCGAGTACGTCCACACGTCGGCCGGTAGTTCGTGCTTCAGGCGCCAGGTGATCGCCATCGGCTTGCTGCCGGAGTGTCCTTCGTAGGTTGCTGGGCCGAGCAGCATCCAGGGCTGGGACTTGCCTATGTCCGTGTTCTTGTAGCGCCGCATGAACAGCAGGACGTGGCTGCCGCGTGCCTTGTGTTGCTGGTAGCGCAGGCCCGTGGGCGAGTTCGCGGCCGTTGAGTTCTGGGACTCCCAGTGGAAGAGCGTCGGGCTCAACGCGTAGTCCCTGTACCGGATGGTGGGCGAGAAATCCTTCTCGTCCTTCTCCAGCGTGATGAGAAGTGCGTCGGTTTTGAGTTCCTCAACCCATTGCACACCCTGCGCGAAGGAGCGGGGCATCTGACCGCCGAAGCGAGCCACGCCGAGGGCGGCGAGGATCTCGGAGCGGTTGTAGGCGCTGTGAACCTTCAGCGGGACATGGCTGAGGGGGCCGGAGAGTGAGATGGGGACGTGATCGGCCTGCTCGATGACGTGTGAGATCACCTGCCGTAGCTCGTCTCGAAACACCCTCTGGTCCCGCAGCGAATCCAGGCCCTCCTGGAAACTGGTGAAGCCACCTGCGTTGTCCCAGAGATTGAAGAACAGCATGCGGGCGAACGACTGGTCAGTGGGTTCGAGGTCCTCGTACGGCGGAGCGTCATCCTGAAGGAGGCGAAGGTAGGCCTCCGCGCGCTCCGGGTCATCCACGTGCAGGAAGGCGTGGACACGCTTCAGAAGTGCGGCCTCGCCAGAGGGCACGGGCTCATCGATCAGGCGGGCTCGCCGCAGCACGGTCGTCCAGGAGTTGTCGCTCTTGTACAGCTCCTTGATCTCCCGGCGGCTCTCCCGAAGGTAAGTGGAGAGGCGCGGAGTGCCGTAAGCCCGGACCTCCTTTATCAGTGTCTTCACCGTGGCACCCAGCTGAGTCCGGATGTTGTCGATGACGAGGTCCTTCGACTTGCCTTCCAGGATGATCTGGCAGCCGGACGGCAGCTGGGGGAAATCGTGCTCGATGTGGTCGAGGAGTCGGTTCCGCGACAGATTGGTCAGAGCTCGGAACTGCTCCTCGAAGCGGAACTCGGCCCGGTGCTGACCGATGAAGTCGAGGACGGTGAGGACTGGCTTCGTTTCGGTGCGCCGCAGTCCTCGACCCAACTGCTGGAGGAACACGGTGGCGCTGTTGGTGGGGCGCAGAAGGAGCAGCGTGTCTACGTCAGGGATGTCGAGGCCCTCGTTGAACAGGTCGACGGAGAAGATGACTTGGAGCTTTCCGTCGCGAAGGTCGGACAACGCCTGGGAGCGCACTTCAGCGGGTGAGTCACTGTCGAGCGCCACTGCCTGGAAGCCGGCCTCTCGAAAGAAGTCCGCCATGAAGTGGGCGTGTGCCTTGGTCACGCAGAAGCCCAGCGCTCGCATGGCGCCAGGGTGGGAGACCTTGTCCCGGATCTGCTTCACGACGATCCGGGCACGCGCGTGGTTGCCTGTGTAGAGGTTCCCGAGCTCCTGGTCGGCGTACGAACCCTTCTGCCAGCCGAGATTTGTCAGATCCGTCCCATCGGGCATGCCGAAGTAGTGGAAGGGGCAGAGCAGGTCGTTCTCCAGGGCTTCCCAGAGCCGCATCTCAGCCGCGATCCGGCCCTCGAAAAATTCGTCCTGGACGTTCAGTCCGTCCATCCGCTCAGGGGTGGCCGTCAGGCCCAGCAGTTCCTTCGGCGTGAAGTGGTCGATCACGCGTCGGTAGGTGGCGGCGGTTGCGTGGTGGAACTCGTCGATGACGATGATGTCGAAGTGATCCGGCGCGAGTTGCTCAAGGCGCTGGACGTTGAGCGATTGGACGCTGGCGAAGACGTGGTTCCACTCGCGTGGATCCTGCCCTGCGTGGAGCAGCTCTCCGAAGGATGCATCGTCCAGCACCTCACGGTAGGTACGCAGCGACTGCTTGAGGATCTCCTTTCGGTGCGCCACGAACAGCAGCCTCGGTCGGCCACCCTCCGACTGGCGGCTCAGACTGCGGTAGTCGAGGGCTGCCATCACCGTCTTGCCGGTGCCGGTCGCCGCGACCAGAAGGTTTCGATGCCGCCCGCGGAGCTCCCGCTCGACGGTGAGCCGCTCCAGCATGTCCCGCTGGTGCGGATAGGGGCGAACCTCGAGACCAGAGAGGCTGATCTTCAGGTCCGTGCTGGCGTTGGTGCCGCTCGCCTGGGCCAGCGCTTCATCTAGGCGTGCACTGTGGAGGTCGGGGTCGTATGTCTCGAAGGCGGTGTCGTTCCAGTACGCGTCGAAGGTCGCCTCGAACTTGTTCAGTACGGCGGGTGTCGCGACGGACGACAGGCGGACGTTCCACTCCAGCCCATCGAGCAGCGCCGCCTTCGAAAGATTGGAGCTGCCGACGTACGCCGTATCGAAGCCCGTCCTGCGCCTGAACAGCCAGGCTTTCGCGTGCAGTCGAGTGGAACGGGTCTCGTAGTTGACCTTGACCGTGGCACCGAAGTCCCGGACCAAGCGGTCGAGCGCGTGACGGTCAGTGGCGCCGATGTAGGTGGTCGTTATGACGCGTATCGGCACGCCCCGCTCCCTCGCGGCGCGCAGCGAGTCCTCCAGGACGCGAATGCCATACCACTTCACGAAAGCGCACAGCAGGTCGATGCGGTCTGCCGTAGCCAGCTCTGCCCTGAGCTCGGAACCGAGGTTGAGGTCCTCTGGGGAGTTGGTGATGAGCGACGTCTCGGACAGAGGCGTCAAGGGGCGTAGGGCGTATACACCGGGAGCCTCCTGCCGCGCGAGAGTGAGAAGCTGTCGCGGACCTTCGATGATGGAACTGACAGAGTCGGCATCGCTCGATTTCGGAGTGTTTGTCGCGGTCAGTGCCTCGAGGATGCGGTTCGCGACCTTGACGCGGTCCTCCGCGGGAACTTGAGCCAGCCTTTGGCCGACAGCTTCACCGATGTAGCGAGCCAGGACGTGGGGAGCGGACTCTGAGCTGACCTCGGCGTCAATGGCTTTCCAGCCAGCCGCCTCGAATCGCTCCAACTCGTCACGTACGTCGTCCGTGATCAGCTTCTCGTAGACGCCAGCGATCGGCTCCAATCGGCTCATCGGTTCTGCCACGGCTGCCCCCCTGATCCCCTGTGGTGCTCGTACACGACCTTGCGCGCCGATATGGATCAGTTCTAACAGCAGCCACTGACAGGCGAACGGTGTGCGCCGAAAACAGGCCACCGGGGTCTTCAGCAACCGTTGGGGCCGCCCGCTTCTCGGAGGACAAGCGAGCGGGCGGCCCAGGGGAAGCGGGCCCCGGGTTGGGGGTCGTACGGGACGCGCGAAGGGCGGGCGGCGGCGGAGCGTGTCTGCGGAGTGGGGGCAGGCCGGGTGTGCGGGCGGCTTCCGGGGGTGAGCAGGGGTGGGATTTATGCTCCGTGGCAGCCGTCGTAGGGCTGGGTGGAGCCACACCAGCACTCCGCCCCCCTGACTGGCGGCCAGGCAACCGCCCGCCCCCGCGCCGCCAACGTCGTCGCGTACTGCGGGAGCAGGGTCGCGTCTGCCGGGGACGAGCCCTCCGACGCGGCGAAGGCCTCGTACGACGGGACCGTGCCCGTGACGATGCCGAGGTTGCCCGTGCCCGAGGCGGAGAGTTCGCGGAGGGAGGACTCTATGGTCGCCAGGTGGGTCTCGTGGGAGGGGTACTCCGTGGTCAGGGTCGGGTAGGCCGACAGGAGCTCGGCCAGCTCGCCTGCCGGCCAGTGGAGGATGGCTACCGGGAAGGGGCGGGAGAGGGCCTCTCGGTAGGCGCCCAGTTCGGCTCGTAGGCGGGAGATTTCGGCCACCAGTTCCGCGGGGTTGTCGGAGCCGAGGGACCAGACGCGTTTGGGGTCGTGGAGTTCGTCCAGGGACACGGGGGACGTGTGGAGGGTGTCCGCCAGGGTGTCCCAGGCGTCGTGGGGCACGCCCAGCATGCGGCGGACGCGGTGGCGGCCGTAGAGGAGGGGGTGGGTGGCGGGGGCCGGCTCCGTGTCCGCGTCGGTGGGCAGGAGCAGGTTGGCTCCCTGTGTGAAGGTCTCCTCCGCCGCCTCCAGCTCGTCGTGCGACTCCAGGGACTCGGCGATGATCACCCAGGGGGCCGGGTCGTGGGGGGCGGCCGTCCGGATGCCCTCGATGATCGCCCTCGCCTCCGCCTCGTGGCCGTACTCCCAGAGGTTGGAGGCCTTCAGGGCGCGGACCAGGGCGGGGCTGTCCAGGCCGTCCGCGGTGGACAGCAGGCGGTCGTAGAGCGCGGTGGCCGCGGGGCGGTCGCCGGAGAGTTCCAGGTGGGCCGCCGCCCGCAGCAGCAGGGCCTCGGCGTCCTCGGGATACAGTCCGGCGGTCCGCTCCAGGCGTGCCGCTTCGGCGGTGTGGTCGACGTTCTCGGCAGGCGTGTCGGGGCGCATGAGGGACACCGTACTGCCGAGCGGTGACGGGGTGGAGCAAGGCCGGATCATTGGGTTCTCCCCGGTCTCCCTACACCGTCACTCCGTCCACCTGCAGCGTCTGGACCGACTTCGCCGCGAAGGGGACCGACAGGGACTTACCGGAGAGGTAGGTGTCCGTGTGCGCGGTGTAAAGGTCTGCTCCGCCCGTCGTCACCGTGTTCCAGCGGGGGACCAGGCCGCCCGGGCCGCCGGTCACCGAGGAGAAGCGGGAGAGGTCGAAGGTCAGGGTCTGGGCGGAGGATGACGTGTTCGCGGCCACTATGACCAGGCGGTTCGCCTGCCTGTCCAGGGCCGCCGCCGCGTAGCTCGCGCCCGTGTCCAGGACCGTCATGCCCGGGCGGATGTGGCGGGTGAACTGGGCCAGTACGTAGTACTTCGTCTGTACGGCGCCCGGCTGCAGGGTGCTCGCGTCGTAGGCGATCGTCGCCCAGCCCGCGCTCGGGTCCATCACCTGCCAGTGGACCCATGCCGTGGGGTGCAGCCAGCGGAAGTCGTAGAGGAGGTTGCCGGCCAGGGTCAGACCCGTGGCGTCGCTGTCCCCGGTCTCCGAGTTCCAGAGGGCCTTGCCCGCCGTCGACACCACGTCCGTGTAGAGCAGGTCGCGGCGGCCGCCCGAGCCCTGGTAGCCGTGGACGTTCACCCGGTCCACGTAGCCCTTGGTCGTGGCGGAGAAGGAGTTCCAGGTGGTGCGCGCCAGGTCGTAACTCGTCTCGTCCGACGCCGAGATCCTCGTCGCCGTCAGGCCTCGCTTGTCCAACTCGCCGCGCAGGTAGGGGAGTACGGCCGACTGGACGGTGGCGTCCATATGGCAGCCCTCCTGGGTGCCCGTCGCCGTCCACCAGGAGGAGGACGGTTCGTTGAAGGCCTCCACCGTCGTGAAGGTCACGCCCCAGTTCTGCTGCGCGTACAGGGCCACCGAGGCCAGGTGGGAGGCGTGCTGGCGGTAGTTCCAGGACTGGAGGTTGTCGCCGCCGTCCGAGGCGCCCGAGGGGTTGTGGTTGAGGCACATCCACCACATGGGGGAGTTGGCGAAGAGTTCGCTGATCGCGCCTCGCTGGGTGGCCTTCACCAGCATCGCCCGCTGGGTCGCGTCGGCCGTCCACTTCCAGGCCGACGACGTCGGGTCCTCGTTCGTCCAGTCCTGCCAGTAACCCTCGATCTGCTTGAACTTCGGGATGCCGGGGGAGGCGGCCATCGACTGGCCGCTCACGCTGTTCCAGCTGCACGCGCCCAGGTTGTAGCGGGCGATGTTCAGGCCCAGGCCGGGGAGGGCCGTGCCGTTGTACGTCGTCGTCCTCGTCGTGAAGAAGATGTCCGCGAAGTCGTCCCGCGCGCCGAAGACGTTCGCCCACCAGGCCAGTGACGTGCCCCAGCCCTCCCAAGTGCCGTAGGTTGTCGACGGGTTGACGACCGTCGTCGCGTCCGCCCGGGCCGTGCCCGTGGCCAGGGCGCTGCCCAGGATGCCGCCGCCCGCCGCGGCCAGCAGTGTTCTGCGTCGGATCATCGCTCTCTCCGCCCTCTGCGTCCTCATCCGTTGCGGCTCCGGCAGCAGGAAGCATCGGGGGTGGCGGGTGTGGTTGTCGAGGATTCTGACAGTGGTTTCTAAAAGCAGTTGAGGAAGCGCGCCGAGGTCGTTGAATCGCTTGTGGCTCTGGCCAGTTGTGCCCGTTGCACCTACCCTGCGGGCGGCTCCCGTGGAGGTGGGTGCGGATGCCGGCATGGTCGGGCGTGCGGGTCGTACGGCACAGCGATCGGCGTCGGCGTGCCCGGCGGCGGCGCGCGCTGTGGGGCGGGGCCGAGGCGCTCGTGACCGTCGGTGTGCTGCTGATGCTGCTGGTCGTGCACCAGCTGTGGTGGACCAACCGGGAGGCCAGGCGCGGCGCCGAGCGGCAGGTGGCGGCGCTGGAGCGGGAGTGGGGCCATCAGGGGTACGGCGCCGGTGGCGCGGCCCCGCCGCCCAGCACCTCCGGGTCGCCCACGGGCCCCCAGTCGGCCCCGGAGACCGCCAGGTCCCCCGCGCCGCGGCGGTCGTACACGCCGGTCGGCCTCCCCCGGAGTTCCCAGGCGTACGCCGTCCTCACCATCCCCCGGCTGGGGCTGCGCGTTCCCGTCGCCGAGGGTGTGAGCAAGGCCGACGTCCTCAACAAGGGGTACGTCGGCCATTACCGGGGCACCGGGCAGCCGGGGCAGGCGGGCAACTTCGCGCTCGCCGGGCACCGGAACACGCACGGCGAGCCCTTCCGGTACCTGCCCCGGCTGCGGCGGGGGGACGCCATCGAGGTGGAGACGCGGACGGCGACGTACACGTACGACGTCGACCAGATCCTGCCGCAGACGTCCGCGACGGACTCGGGGGTCATCCGGCCCGTCCCGCGCTCCCTCGTGCGGCCCGCGTACGGGTACTCCGAGCCGGGTTACTACATCACCCTGACCACCTGCACCCCCGAGTTCACCTCGCGCTACCGGATGGCGGTGTGGGGGAAGCTGGTGTCCATGCGGCCCCGCTAGTGCCCCAACGGGCGACGTTCGCCCCGTCGCGCGCCTACGCCCGTTCCCGCAGCGCCACCACGCTCACCGCCCCCACCGCCGCCAGCCCCGCCGACACCAGCAGGGCGATGTTCGCGCCGTGCGCCAGGTCGCGGGTCGAGGTGGCGAGGGCGATGGTCAGGGCGACGCCGGCGCAGGAGCCGATGTAGCGGAAGGTCTGCTGGGCGCCGGAGCCCATCGCGGCGCGCTCGCGCGGGACCGACTCGACGGCCAGCAGCGGAAGCGCGCCGTTGAGCAGGCCGCTGCCCACGCCGCCGATGACCAGGCCGGGCAGCAGCCGGGTCCAGGAGCCGGAGGCCAGGGCGCCGAGCATGGTCAGGACGGCGATCGTGTGCAGGGCGAAGCCGACGGCCAGTTGGGCGCGCGGGGCGATGCGGCCGGCCAGGTGCTTGACCTGGAGGGCCACCGCGAAGCTCAGGCCGGACCAGAGGAGG
The DNA here is from genome assembly GCF_001027185.1 of Streptomyces incarnatus. Taxonomy (NCBI): domain Bacteria; kingdom Bacillati; phylum Actinomycetota; class Actinomycetes; order Kitasatosporales; family Streptomycetaceae; genus Streptomyces; species Streptomyces incarnatus. Next base: position 5,328,615 of record NZ_CP011497.1, read on the forward strand.
AACAGCCAGGCCGTCCGCATCGGGGACAGCCGGAGCGTCTGCTGGAGCAGGGCCGGCAGGAAGCTGAACATGCCGATCACCGCGAGGCCCGTGAACAGGCCGCCGGCGGCGGAGGCCAGGAAACGGGCGTGCCGCAGCAGACCGAGGTCGATCATGGGGGTGCCGGTGCGCCTTTCCACGGCGGCGAAGGCCGCGATCAGCAGGACGGCGGCGGCCAGCAGCAGTCCCACCGGTGCCCGCAGCCAGCCGTCGCGGCCCAGGGTCAGGGCCGCCACCAGGGCGACCAGGGCGAGGCCGAAGGTCACGGCGCCGAGGATGTCCGGGCGGCCGCCGCGCGGGGCACGGGACTCGGCCAGCGCACGGGTGCCCAGCGCGCCCACGAGGACGGCGGCGGCGCCCAGGACGCCGTACGCCACCCGCCAGGTCGGCAGCGCGCCCGCGACCAGGGGGCCGACCGCGATGCCGCCGCTGACGAAGGCGCCCCACACGCCGGTCGCGTGCAGCCGGCCGCGCGCCGTGGGGAAGGCCGCCACCAGCAGGCCGAGGCTGCTCGCCAGGATCGCCGCGCTCGCCGCGCCCTGGGCGATCCGGGCGAGGGTGAACAGCCAGGTCGAGGTGGTGAGGGCGCCGAGCGCTGTGGTCAGGCCGAGGGCCAGGGTGCCGGCGAGGAAGACGCGGCGGCGGCCGTAGTCGTCGGCGAGGCTGCCGGCCACCAGCAGCAGGGCGGCGAGCCCCAGCGGGGTGCCGTTCAGCAGCCAGGCCTGGCCGGAGAGCGGGGTGTGCAGGGCGGCCGCGGTGTCGGGGAGCGTGACCATCGGGGCGGTGTACGTCATCAGGGCCACGGCGGTGGCCGCGCTGGTCAGGGCGAGGGTGGCCCGGGGGCGCGCGGGGGCGTCCCGGGCGGTCGTGCCGCGTACGGACGCGGTGGCGGGGGTGGTGGCGGAGTCGAGCCCGGTCATGGCGTGGTCCTGTCCTTGAGGGGCCTTGCGGTGACGGGCGGATCACTCGGCGAACCGGTGGATCACCCGGCGAACCGACCCATGGTTCGGTCATTGAACTGACCTGACCCGGCCACCGTAACACGTCGGTTCGGTCAACGAACCAAGATGTCGGAAAGTGGCTACAGTGGACGGCATGGCACTGGGCAAGGACTACGCGACACAGGAGTGCTCGATCGCCCGAGCGCTCGAGATCGTCGGCGAGCGCTGGACGCTGCTCGTCGTCCGGGACGCGCTCTACGGCGTGCGCCGGTACAACGACTTCCTGGTCCACCTCGGCATCCCGCGTGCCGTCCTGGCCGCCCGGCTGCAGACCCTGACCGCCGAGGGCATCCTCGAAAAGCGCCGCTACCAGCAGTCGCCGCCGCGGGACGAGTACGTCGTCACCGAGCGCGGCATCGCCCTGTGGCCCACCCTGCGCGCCCTCGGACTGTGGGGCCGCGAGCACTTCTCCGGGACCCGGCTGCGCTACTTCCGGCACGCGGAATGCGGCACCGAACTCGGGCCGTACGGCGAATGCCCCGCGTGCGGAGTCGTCGTACCGGTCGGTGACGTGGTCATGGAGCCCGGCCCGGACCTCGATCCCGACCCGGCGGATCCTGTCAGCAAGGCCCTGCTGAAGCCGAAGCGGCTGCTGGAGCCGCTGGAGACGGAACCCGCCTGACCGGGAGGGCGGCCGCCGCGGGGCCTTTCCCGTCGCTCGGGGGCCGCTCAGGAGGGCTGCGAGCCGTTGCTCCTGAGCAGGTCGACGCCCATCCGGTCGGTGTCGTCCGACCGGCCGCCCAGCCGGTGCACGACCACCCAGCGGCCGTCCGCCGTGGCACCGGCGAAGACGGAGGCGTGGCGGGTCGCGCCGTTGTGCCAGAGCAGCGCGCCGGTCCGCTGCCAGGAGGGCGCGGGATCGCCCAGCCGGCGCTCCACCGCCAGCCGGACGAGCAGATCGGCGACCGCGCGCGGGGTGGCCCACAAGCCGCCCGCCGGAAGGATCGCCCCGGTCATCGTCCACGGCCTGCGGTCCCTGCCCAGGAACCCCGGAGCGAGCAGGCGCCCCCTGGTGTCCGGACGTGCGCTCACCTCATGGACGTCCAGCGGCCGCAGCACATGGTCGACGAGCAGTTCCTCGTACGGCGCACCCGCCGCACCGGCCAGCGCCGCGCCCAGCACGGCGTACCCGAGGTTGGAGTACTCCTCCTGCTGTCCCGGCGGCCGGACCGTGATCCCGTCCAGCCGGCCGAGCAGCCGGTGCAGGGCGTCGCCGTCGAACGGGGCATAGGGATCGCGGACCCCGGTGCCGGGTGGGAGCCGGGGCAGCCCGGACGTGTGCTCGGCCAGGTGCCGCAGCGTGATGCCGGTGCGCGGGGCGGCGGGGAGCCACCGCTCGACCGGATCGTCCACGTCGAGCAGGCCCGCGGCGGCCATGCGCGTGAGCGCCGTACCGGTGAGGACCTTGGTGAAGGAGCCGATCTCGACGAACCGGTCCACCGCGTGACCGTCACCGACTCGTGCCGGGGAGGTGTCGCTCAGGACGCAGAGGGGGGTGCGCGGCATAAAGGGCCCTTCGGTGCTGGGTCAGGTCGTCTACAGGTATAAAGGGCAGGAAGACGTCGGCGGTTGAGACCGAGGGGAGGGGAGACGAGTGATCCACAGGCTCGCGCGGTCGCGTGCGCTCGGCGCGCTGCTGCTCCTGCTGCTGCCGGTCATGCTGCTCGACACCGGCACCCTCCCCACCACCGTGGCACTGGCCGCGACCGCCGCCGCCGGTTCCGCGCTGGCTCTCTGCTCCCTCCGCGCCGCCCGCTCCGCGCCCGCCGTCCCGCCCACCCGGGTGCGCACGGCGATCCGCGACCGGGCCCGGCGTACGGCCTTCCTGCCCCAGCGCGATCCCGACGCGCCCGGCAGGCGCCGGCCCAGGGCACCCGGGCACGCCCTGCCGGCGACCGCCGCGTAGGGCACGTCAGGGCACGTCACTCGTTCCAGCCGCGTGACCCCGCGCGGGTCGTCATGCCGTTGTTCCCCTTCCTTCCGGTTCATCCCGGATTCCGGCACGACGAGACCCCCGGAGGGCTCAGCCATGTCCGTCTTCTCCCTCTTCGCCCGCCTGGTCGGGCAGTTCGCCGACCTGCTCCAGCCGCTCTTCCACGCTTCCGCGGCCGCCGCCGCGATCGTCCTGTTCACCGCGCTCGTACGACTCCTCGTCCACCCGCTGTCCCGCGCCGCCGCCCGTGGCCAGCGCGCCCGCGCCGCGCTGCAGCCGCGCATCGCCGAACTGCGCGAGAAGCACGCCAAGGACCCGCGGCGGCTGCAGCAGGCGGTGCTCGAACTGCACGCCCGGGAAAAGGTGTCGCCGCTGTCCGGCTGCCTGCCCAGCCTGCTCCAGCTGCCCGCCTTCTTCCTGCTCTACCACCTCTTCTCCAGCTCCACGATCGGCGGCGAGACCAACGGTCTGCTCGGCCACCGGCTGTTCGCGGCGCCGCTCGGCGGGCGGTGGGCCGACGCGCTCGCCGGCGGCGGGGTGTTCGGGCCGGCCGGGCTGGTCTACCTCGGGCTCTTCGTCGTCGTCGCGGCCGTCGCGACCTTCAACTACCTGCGCACCAAGCGGATGATGGCGGACAATCCGGTCGCGGTGACCGCGGGGAGCGGCGAGCAGGTGCCGGGGCTCGGGGCGGTCAACAAGGTCATGCCGTTCATGTCCTTCTTCACGCTCGTCACCGTGGCGGTCGTCCCGCTGGCCGCCGCGCTGTACGTCGTCACGAGCACGGCGTGGACGGCGGTCGAGCGGGCCGCGCTGTACCGGTAGAGCGGAACCGGTGGAGCGGGGCCGGTAGGGGCGCGGTTACGGTCCAGTACGTGAACAGGGTCTTGTCTGGTGGACCGAGGGATTGGAGGATCGACCAGTCCTCCGATGGCTGCACACATCGACGGGGCGCCCGCGATCGAGGGAGATGGTGACCATGAAGCTGCTGCGAGTCGGTACGGCGGGGGCCGAGCGGCCCGCGCTGCTCGACGCCGAGGGGACCCTGCGGGACCTGTCGGGCATCGTGGACGACATCGACGGCGCGCTCCTCGCCGACGAGGCCGCGCTCGACCGGGTACGGGCGGCGGCCGAGTCCGGCGAGCTGCCCCGCCTCGACGCGACGGGGCTGCGCATCGGGCCGCCGGTCGGCCGCATCGGCAAGATCGTGTGCATCGGGCTCAACTACCACGACCACGCCCGCGAGACCGGCGCCGAACCGCCCGCCGAGCCGGTCGTCTTCTTCAAGGCGCCGGACACGGTGGTCGGGCCGAACGACACGGTGCTCGTCCCTCGCGGGTCGCGCAAGACCGACTGGGAGGTGGAGCTCGCCGTCGTCGTCGGGCGTACGGCCCGCTACCTCGGCTCGGCCGAGGAGGGGCTCGCGCATGTCGCCGGGTACGCGGTGGCGCACGACGTGTCCGAGCGGGAGTTCCAGATCGAGCGCGGTGGCACCTGGGACAAGGGCAAGAACTGCGAGACGTTCAATCCGCTGGGGCCGTGGCTGGTGACGGCGGACGAGGTCGCCGACCCGCAGAACCTGTCGCTGAAGCTGTGGGTCAACGGCGAGTTGAAGCAGGACGGTGCGACGGCCGAGCAGATCTTTCCCGTGGGAGAGGTCGTGCGGTATGTCAGCCAGTTCATGACGCTCTACCCCGGAGACGTCATCAACACGGGGACGCCGGCGGGGGTGGCGATGGGGCAGCCCGAGCCGAAGCCGTATCTGCGGGCCGGGGATGTGGTTGAGCTGGAGATCGCGGGGCTTGGCCGGCAGCGGCAGGAGTTGAAAGACGCGTAAGGGGTTGGGGGCTGCGCGAGTTCGGCGGGTGCGGGTCGCCTGTGGTTGCTCGCGCCCACGCGGCGGAGCCGCATATCGATACAGCCCCGCGCCCCTTTCGGGGCGCTTCCACTCAACCCAGTAGAGAAGCGAGCCTGCGCCATTCCTCCCTCGGGAGGGTGTCCCTCTCGGTGTCAGTGATGATCTGGAGGGCCACGTGGTCGGCGCCCGCCTGGTGGAAGGTGTCGATGCGGTCGCGGATCCTGCTCTCGTCGCCCCAGGCGAAGACCGCGTCGACCAGGCGGTCGCTGCCGCCGTCGGCCAGGTCGGCCTCGGTGAAGCCGTGGCGCAGGAAGTTGTTGGTGTAGTTCGGCAGGGCCAGGTACATCGCGAGGGTGTCGCGGGCGACGGAGCGGGCGCGGGCCGGGTCGGTCTCCAGGACCACCTTCAGCTCCGGGGCGAGCAGCGGGCCGGCGCCGAGGACCTCGCGGGCCCGGGCGGTGTGCTCGGGCGTGACCAGGTACGGCACCGCGCCCGCCGCCCGGTCGCGGGCCAGCTCCAGGGTCTTCGGGCCGAGGGCGGCCAGGACCCGGCGACCGGCGGGCACCCCGGCCTCGTCCAGGGCGTCGAGATAGGCGACCAGCGCCGAGTACGGCCGCCGGTACTGGTCGGCGAGCTTGGCGTGGCTCACGCCGAGGCCGAGCACGAAGCGGCCGGGGTGCGCGGCCTCCACCTCGGCGAAGGACGCCGCGCTCGTCCCGGCGTCGTACTGCCAGATGCTCTGGATGCTGGTGCCGACGGTGAGCGTGCCGGTGGCCTCCAGGAGGGGTACGGCGTGCCGGGCGGCGCTGCTGCCGCCCAGCCATGCGGCGCCGAAGCCGAGCTCCTCCAACTCCGCTGCCGCTTCCGCCAGTTCGCCGCGGCGGGCCGGGTCCTCCGCGCGCAGGCCGATGCTCCAGATGCCGTACCGGCCGATCCTGTCCTTCACGGTGCTCATGCTGCGATCCCTCCGGGTGGGGCCGTGATCATCACGTCTGCAGCCATTCCCAACCGGAGGGACGCGTCACGTAATCCCGCCGGGTGTCACACCTTCAGGAACTCCTCCAGCGCCTCCACCACGAACCGGTGGTCCTGGAGCTGGGGCAGGCCGGAGACGGTCACCGCGCCGATGACGCCCACGTTCTCGACGTTGATCGGGAACGAGCCGCCGTGGGCCGCGTAGGTGTCGGGGTCGAGGCGGGAGGAGTCCTCGAAGGTCGTGCCCTTGGCGCGGAAGCGGGCGCCGACCAGGTAGGAGGAGGCGCCGTAGCGCTCGGTGACCCGGCGCTTGCGGGCGATCCAGGCGTCGTTGTCGGGGGTGGAGCCGGGCAGGGCCGCGTGGAAGAGCTGCTGGCCGGAGCGGTGGATGTCGATGGCGACCGGGGCCTGGCGCTCCCGGGCCAGTCCGACCAGCAGGGAGCCGAGGGCCCAGGCGTCGTCGTGGGTGAACTGCCGGAAGACCAGGCGGCGTTCCTGTGCCTCCAGTTCCTCGACGGATGGCGTGAGTTCGGGGGTGGTCCTGGGCGTGATCTGCGGGTGGTGCTGCTGGTGGTGTGGCATCAGAGGGTCACCGTCACCTTGTCCGTGGCCGACGTGCGGGCCGCTTCCAGTACGTCGAGGGCGGCGGCCGCCTCCAGGGCGGTCACCGGGTTGGGGCCGGCGCCGGTCAGGGCGCGGGCGACGGCCGTGTAGTAGGCGGGGTAGTCGCCGGGCAGGGTCGGTACGGGCGTGCCGCCGCCGGTCAGCGGGGATTCTCCGGCGCCGATACGGCCGTACAGGGACTCCGGCTCCGCGCCCCACCGGGGGCCCGGGCGCAGGCCTTCGCGCAGGGCCGCCTCCTGCGGGTCGAGGCCGTACTTCACGTAGCCCGCGCGGGAGCCGAGGACGCGGAAGCGGGGGCCGAGCTGGGCCGTCGTCGCGGAGACGTAGAGGTGGGAGCGGACGCCGTTCGCGTGCGTGAGCGCGAGGAAGGTGTCGTCGTCGGTCTCGGCGCCGGGGCGGCGGATGTCCGTCTCGGCGTACACCTCGGTGACCGGGCCGAAGAGCACCAGGGCCTGGTCGACGACATGGCTGCCGAGGTCGTAGAGCAGACCTCCGATCTCTGCCGGGTCGCCGGACTCGCGCCAGCCGCCCTTGGGCTGGGGCCGCCAGCGCTCGAAGCGGGACTCGAAGCACCATACGTCACCCAGGTCGCCCTGGGCGATCAGCTTGCGCAGCGTCAGGAAGTCGTTGTCCCAGCGGCGGTTCTGGAAGACGGACAGGAGCAGGCCGCGCTCCTCGGCGAGGGCGGCGAGGTCGCGGGCCTCGGCCGCGGTGCCGGCCACCGGCTTGTCGACGACGACCGGCAGACCGGCCTTCAGGGCGGCGGAGGCGAGCGGGACGTGCGTCCTGTTCGGGGAGGCGATGACGACCAGGTCCAGCGCGTCCGCCCGGTCGAACAGTTCCTCGGCGGTGGCCGCGAGCGTCACGTCCGGGAACTCGGCGCGGGCCTGCTGCTGCCGCTCCGGGCTGGAGGTGACCACGGTGTCCAGGGCGAGGCCCTCGGTCGCGGCGATCAGCGGGGCGTGGAAGACGGAGCCGGCGAGGCCGTAGCCGATCAGGCCGACGCGGAGGGGGGTGGCGGTCGTGCGTCCTGTCATGGATCCCATGGCTCCCTACTTTCGCAACGCTGTTGCCAAAGTGCAAGTGGTGGGGACAATGGGTGGCGTGAACAGGACGAGAACGGGGACGCGGGCCGGATCGGGCACGGGGGCGGGAGCCAATCTCGTCGCGGTGCGGTCGCACAACACCGCGCTGGTGCTGGGGCTGCTGCGGGATGCCGGGGCGGAGGGGATCAGCCGGCTGGAACTCGCCGAGCGGACCGGGCTGACCCCGCAGGCCGTCAGCAAGATCACCGCGCGGCTGCGGGAGGACGGCTTCGCGGCGGAGGCCGGGCGGCGGGCGTCGACGGGGGGCAAGCCGCGGACCGTCTTGCGGCTGGTCCCGGAGGCGGGGCACGCGGTGGGGGTGCATCTGGACCGGGACGAGCTGCGGGTCGTGCTGGTCGATCTGGACGGCGCCGTGGTGGGGGAGCGGCGGGCCGCACTGGACCTCGGGGCCGGGGCGGAGGCCGTGCTGGCGGTGGTCGGGGACGCGGTGGAGGGAGTGGTACGGGAGACCCTGGGCGCGTTTCCGGGCGAGACAGGGCCGGCCGGGGAGGGGGCTGCCGGGGCGGTCGCCTCGCTGCTCGGGGTGGGGGTGGCGCTTCCCGGGCCGCTCGATCACGCACGCGGGGTGCTGCACCGGGTGACCGGGTTCCCCGAGTGGGACGGGTTTCCGCTGCGGGACGCGCTCGGGGAGCGGTTGGGGGTGCCGGTCGTGGTGGACAAGGACACCAACGCCGCCGCGCTCGGACTGTCGGTGGGGGGCGAGGGCGGCGAGGGCGGCTCCTTCGCGTATCTGCACCTCGGTACGGGGCTCGGGGCAGGGCTGGTGATCGGTGGGCGCGTGCACCGGGGGGCGCGGACCGGGGCCGGGGAGTTCGGGCACCAGGTGATCCAGCTGGACGGGCCACCGTGCGAGTGCGGGAACCGGGGCTGCGTGGAGGCGCTGTGCCTGGCGGCGGTGGGGCGCGGTGAGGCGGGGGAGGCTGCGCGGGTGCTGGGGGTGGCGGCGGCGAACCTGGTCGGGCTGCTGGACATCGATGCGGTGCTGCTCGGGGGGCGGACGGTCGCGGGGGCGCCGGAGGTGTATGTGCGGGGTGTCGGTGAGGTGCTGGACGCCCGGGCCCGGCGGGAGGGTGCGGAGGGGGGTGCGGCGCCGGTGCGGGTCGCTCCGCGGGGGGAGCGGGTGGTGGCGGAGGGGGCCGCGCAGTTGCTGTTGGCGCCGGTGTTCGGGCGGGGGGATGCGTGACGCTGCGCTGTGCTGTGGCGGGGTGACTCGCGGGCCGATGCCTTTCGGGTGCCGCGCGCTGCGGCCGGCCGGGGGTGGGTTTGGCTTGCCCGCGCCGGCGGGGTGCCGCTGCGCCCACCCGTGCCGCCCCAGCGGCACGACTGCCCGCAGCTATGTGGGCACGGCTGCCGCTGCCGGGCGGGCGTCGCCTCGGCCGGTTCACGCCGGCAGGTTCAGTTGCCAGGAGACGCCGAATCGGTCGTTGATCCAGGTGAACTTGGTGCTGAAGCCGTAGTTCCCCGGAGGCATGAGTTCCGTGCCCTGGTCGGAGAGGGCCGTGTGGAGGCGGTCGAGTTCGGCCTCGTTCTCGCACTGTACGAAGAGCGAGACGGCGGGCGTGAAGCCGAATTCGTGGTGCGCGGGACTGTCGACGCACATGAACTGCTGGCCGGCGAGCGAGAAGGTCGCGTGCCGCACGCTTCCCTCCTTGCCAGGACCACCGGCGCCGTACCGGTCGATGTTGATGACCTCGGCGTCGTCGAAGAGCGAGGTGTAGAAGGTCAGCGCCGCCTCGGCGTCGCCCTCGAACATCAGGAACGTGGTGATCTTCTGCGACGAGTCGATCTTCATGCTGCTCGCTCCTCCGGCGCACGGGCTGCGGATGCCTGCTCCACTGTCCACAATGGAAACCAGCGCATCAAGCGAACCAACGGCGACTTCAGATTACCGCCGTCACACCGAACGCACTCTTGCTGCAGTGAGGAGTGAGCATGCGCTGCACCCGCATCACCACCGCAACCCTCGTCGCCGCCAGTGTCATGGTCCTCGCCGGGACGGCCACCGCCGCACCGGTCGGCACGGTCAGCCCGACCACGGTGAAGCCCGGGCAGGTCGTCTCCCTCAAGCTCACGGGATGCAGTGATCCCAGCCAGGGCGGCCGTGCCGAAGGGAAGCAGGTCGGCCGGCACACATCGGAACGCAGCCCCATCCGCACCGTCGAGCTCAGGCCGACGACAAGGGACACCCTCGCCGGGTTCGCCGGGATCGAGCGGAACGTGCAACCGGGCGTCGCGCACATCTACCTGGTCTGCGCCTCCGATCCGAACGCCGTGGTCACGGTGGAGGTCACCGTCACGAGCTGACCCCAGCCGCACAAGCCTCACAGGACACTGGCTGGGCTTGACGACACCGGCCGACCCGCCGATCGAGCGGACTTCGCGGCCGTTACCGGATTGGCGGTCGCGGGTGTGCCGACACGCCCGACATGATCATGTGTTTATGCGACTGTGCACACGTCTGTCCCGCTTGTCCCGCTGCCTCGCCGCAGCCGCCGCGTCCGCCTCCGCCTGTGTCGGCGTCTCCGCCGGTGTGGTCGCCCCCGCCACGCCGGCCGCCGCCCTCGCCGACCCGCCCCCGGCCTGCGTCGGCGGCGACCCGCGCGCCTTCCCGCTGGCTGCCCGGATCCGTGGCGGCCCGGCCTCCTACGAGGCGGGCGGCGGATACGGCACCTGGTACCTCGACCTCACCAACACCACCCGTCGGACCTGCACCGGCGTCCACCCGGTGATCGTCCTCGTCGACGACAAGCGGGCGCTGCGGCCGGACCAGCCCAAGCTGGAGTTCTACGACGGCCCCAGGGCCCGGCCGGTGACGTTCGAGGGCACCGACGAGCAGGAACTGGTCGGCGTGCTCGACGGCGCCGGGTTCGCCGGGTTCGCCGTACCGCCCGGCAGGACCGTCAGCGTCAAGGTCAGACTCGTGTTCCCCGCCGGCACCGCGGCCGACCAGGTCACCGCCAACGCCGCCGTCGTCCAGCGCCGGGGCGCCGACGGGGACTGGGTCGGGGAGTCCAACGCCTACCGGTTCGGGATCGGGGAGTACGCGTCGCCGAGCGCATCCAGCCCATCCAGCCCATCCAGCCCGTCCAACCCATCCAGCCCACCCAGCGCGTCCGGCAGCCCGCAGGCCACACCAGGCACCGGTACCTCCGCTCCCTCCACCGCCCCCACTCCAGCCACCCCCGCCTCCCCCGAGGAGGCCAAGGAGCAGTCCACTGAGCTCGCGCTCACCGGGCCCGGCCTCATCAACGCGCTGCTCGCGGCCGCCGCCGCGGCCCTCGGGGCCTCCGGCGTCGCGCTGCTGCTGACCCGCAAGCGCCGCTGAACCGCAGAAGCCGCCGAGCCGCTGAGCGCTGTCGTACGACGCCCCACACTGATCGCCACGACCGCGGCGACCGCCGCCGCGCCGGGGCCGTACCACGGCCACCGCTCCCGTCTGCGACGATCCCTGCGTGGACTACCCGAACGACCAGGCCCCCGGCGCCCCCGTCCGCTCCGGCATCCCCGAGCACGGGCGCATCCCCAAGTACTACGCGGTGAAGGCACGCATCGCCGCGCTGCTGGAGGAGCTGGGGGAGGGCGGGGTCATCCCCACCGAGCGGGACCTCGCCGAGCGGTACGACGTCGCCCGGGAGACCGTACGGCAGGCCGTGAGGGAGCTGGTGCTGGAAGGGCGGCTGAGGCGCAAGGGGCGGGGGACCGTGGTCGCCGGGCCCAAGCTGACCCAGCCGCTGTCCCTCGCGAGCTACACCGAGGGCGTGCGCCGGCAGGGCCGTACGCCCGGTCGTACGCTCATCGGCCTCGACCGGTTCCCCTGCCCGGACGCGCTCGCCGCCGAGACCGGGCTCACCCGGGGCGAGCCCGTGTGGCACTTGGAGCGCCTGCTGCTCGCCGACGAGGAGCGGGTCGGCCTGGAGAGCACGTACGTCGCCGTCGAGCGGCTGCCCCGGCTGGACAGCGACTTCGACCCCGACTCCTCCTTCTACGGCTATCTCGCCGCGCAGGGCATCTCCTTCGGCGACGCCGACGAGCGGATCGAGACCGTGCTGGCCACGCCCCGCGAAGCCCTGCTCATCGGCACCCCGCCCGCCCTGCCGATGCTGCTGATCCACCGCGTCTCCCGGGACACGGAGGGCCGGCCCCTGGAGCGCGTGCGCTCGCTGTACCGGGGGGACCGGTTCTCCTTCACCACCCACCTCAAGGGCTGAAAAGCACCGATATCCGCACCCGCCTCAATGTCACGAAAGGATAACGGGTCTAGTCCAAATGTGCTTGGATGGTCCACGCTCTCGGTGTGAGCATGAAAGTGACAGTCGTCGGAGCAGGCGTGGTGGGCACCATGCACGCCTGGCACGCCGTCCAGCGCGGCCACCAGGTGGTCCAGATCGAGCGCGAGGCCGAGGCGCGCGGTGCCTCGCTGCGCAACTTCGGGCAGATCTGGGTCAGCGGCCGCGCCGGCGGCCAGGAACTGGAGGCCGCGCTGCGGGCGCGGGAGCTGTGGGAGCGGATCGGCGCACGGGTACCGGCGCTGAGCTTCCGGGCGAACGGGTCCCTGACCCCCGTCCGCGGCCCCCTCGAACTCGCCGTCGCCGAGGCCGCCGTGGCCCGCGCGGACGCCGCCGTCCGCGGCTACAAGCTCCTCACCCCGGGCGAGGCCCGCGCCCTCAACCCGGCGCTGCGAGGCGACTTCTCCGCCGCCCTGCACTGCGAGCGGGACGCGGCCGTCGAGCCGCGCACCGCCCAACTCGCCCTCCGCGCCGAGCTGTTGAAGTCCCCGAACTACACCTTCCTGCCGGGCCGGGAGGTACGCGAGGTCGTCGGCGCCGGGACCGTCCGCGACGACCACGGGGACGTGCACCGGGCCGACACGGTCGTCCTGTGCACCGGCGCCTGGCTCGGCGGACTGGTCCGCGAACTCGCGGGGCCGGACCTTCCCGTGCGCCGGGTGCGCCTGCAGATGATGCAGACCGACCCGCTGGGCGAGCCGCTGCCGACCTCCGTCGCCGACGCCGACAGCTTCCGCTACTACCCCGCCTACGCCTCCCCGGCCCTCGACCGGCTCAACGCCGAGCAGCCGCAGCCGGAGACCGCCGCCAGGCACCGGATGCAGCTGCTGATGGTGCAGCGCGCCGACGGCGGACTGACCATCGGCGACACCCACGAGTACGAGCACCCCTTCGCCTTCGACACCGTCGAGGAGCCCTACGAGCACCTCACCGGCGTCGTCGAGTCGCTGCTGGGCCGGCCGCTGCCGCGCATCCGGCGCCGCTGGGCGGGCGTCTACGCGCAAGCCACCGAACCCGGCCGGGTGGTGCACCGGCAGCAGGTGCGCGAGGGGGTGTGGCTGGTCACCGGGCCCGGCGGGCGCGGCATGACCTGCGCCCCCGCGATAGCCGAGACCACCGCGAACGAACTGGGCTGGTGAGCACGTTGAACACCCTGACCGACATCCGTCTCGTCGTCCTCGACATGGCCGGCACGACCGTCGCCGACGGCGGGCTGGTCGAGCGCGCCTTCGCGGCGGCGGCCGCCGAACTGGGCGTCGAGCCCGGCTCGGCCGAGCACACCGAGCACCTCGCCCACGTCCGCGCCACCATGGGCGAGTCCAAGATCTCCGTCTTCCGGCACCTGTTCGGCACCGAGGACCGCGCCCGGCGCGCCAACACGGCCTTCGAGAAGGCGTACGGCGACCTGGTCGGCGCGGGCCTGATCGCCCCGGTCCCCGGCGCCCGCGAGGCCATCGAGGACCTCACCGCCCAGGGCCGTACCGTCGTCCTGACCACCGGCTTCGCCCGCGTCACCCAGGACGCGATCCTGGACGCCCTCGGCTGGCGCGACCTCGTCCCGCTCACCCTGTGCCCGGCCGACGCCGGCGGACGCGGGCGGCCGTACCCGGACATGGTCCTGGAGGCGTTCGTGCGCACCAAGGCCGCCGAGGACGTGCGCCAGGTCGCCGTCGTCGGGGACACCTCGTACGACGTGCTCAGCGGCGTACGGGCGGGCGCGGGGGTCGTCGCCGGGGTGCTGACCGGGGCCCACGGGGACGCCGAGTTCCGGGCGGCCGGCGCCACGCACGTCCTCGCCTCCGTCGCCGGCCTGCCCGCGCTGCTGCGGGGAGACCGGTGAGACGGGCCGCCGGGACCAACCCGCGGACGGCCGGGGTCGAGATCAGGCCCCGCTGACTACGCTGGTGGCGTCGGTACGCCGTGGTTCCGGCGCCCCCGCTTTTCTTGACCGTACGCACGCCAGGAGACGCACAGCATGGCAGACCGCAAGCCGATCGAGTCGTGGCTCACCGACATGGACGGTGTCCTGATCCACGAGGGCGTTCCGATTCCCGGCGCCGACGCCTTCCTGAAGAAGCTGCGCGAGTCCGGCCGGCCCTTCCTGGTGCTCACCAACAACTCCATCTACACCGCCCGCGACCTGCACGCCCGGCTGCGCCGCATGGGCCTGGAGGTGCCGGAGAAGAACATCTGGACCTCCGCGCTGGCCACCGCCCAGTTCCTGGACGACCAGCGGCCCGGCGGCAGCGCCTATGTCATCGGCGAGGCCGGTCTGACCACGGCGCTGCACGACATCGGCTACATCCTCACCGACCACGACCCCGACTTCGTGATCCTCGGCGAGACCCGCACCTACTCCTTCGAGGCGCTGACCAAGGCCGTGCGGCTGATCAACGACGGGGCCCGGTTCATCGCCACCAACCCCGACAACGTCGGCCCCTCCACCGAGGGCGACCTGCCCGCCACCGGCTCGGTCGCCGCCCTGATCACCGCCGCCACCGGCAAGAAGCCGTACTTCGTGGGCAAGCCCAACCCGCTGATGATGCGGGCCGGGCTCAATGCCATCGGGGCCCACTCCGAGACCTCCGCGATGATCGGCGACCGCATGGACACCGATGTCCTCGCGGGCCTGGAGGCCGGAATGCGCACCTTCCTGGTGCTGTCCGGCGTCACCCAGCCCGACGACGTCGACCGCTACCCCTTCCGGCCCTCGCAGGTCGCGGACTCCATCGCGGACCTGGTCGACCTCGTCTGAACCGGCCTGACTGGTCCGATCCGACCTGAGCGGTTCTGACCAGGGGTTTTCAAACCTGGGTCCACCCGTTCGGAGCAATCGGGCGCCTCCCGAGGATGCGGAGGCGCCCGGGGCGGGGGAGCCTCCTGATAACTGGAGGTTCACGATGGGCTCACTACGCCTCACTCTCTGTACCGGAATCCTGGCCGTCGCCGCCTTCGCCCCGGCGGCCCACGCGGCCGACTCGGGCTCGGTCTCCGTGACCCCCGCCTCCCCCGCACCGGGCACCGACGTGTCCCTGCGGGTCCACGGCTGCTCCGGGCCGCAGGGCACCGCCGTCTCGGCCGCGTTCGTCGCCGACGCCCGGCTGACCGGCAGGGAGGGCACCCTGGCCGGCGAGACCCGCGTCCGCTCCTCCCTCAAGCCGGGCGCCTACGACATCAGGATCACCTGCGCCGACTACGTGATCAGCGGCAAGATCACGGTGGTCGACCGGGGGTCGGGGCCCGCCCGGGCCACCGGGCAGTACGCGGATCCCGGCCGCCTGCCCACCACGCCCGCCTCGCCCGTCGCTCCCGTCCCCGCGGGCGGCGGTGGCACCGCCCACTTCGCCACGGTGGCCACCACCGAGTCCGGCCCCGACACCGCCCAGACGCTGACCGGACTGGCCCTCGCCGGGGCCGCGGCGGTCGCCGTCGGGCTCCGCGCCCGCCTGGCCCGCCGCACCCGCTGAGCGCGGCCCATGTCCGACGACGGCGCGCGCAAGCCCGGCAGGGAGCGGTTCATCTCCGGCCTGACCTGGGCAGTGCTGCTGCTCGGGCTGTGGCTGTGGGGGCGCGGGCTGACCGGCGTACCGCACCCCGCGGGCGGCCCCGCCACGGGGAACCTGTTCGCCCTCACACCCGCCGAGGCTGCCCGGCTCCCCAGCCCGGCCACGCCACTCGGCGACGCCGTGCCCCAGCGCGTCGACATCCCCCAGCTGGGCGTCCAGGCGCCGGTGGTGAGCCGCGGCCTGGACGCCCAGGGCGCCGTCGACCCGCCCCCGCTCGACCAGCCGGGCGTGGTCGGCTGGTACGGCGCCGGCCCCGCACCCGGCGCCCGGGGCGCGGCGCTCCTGGTCGGGCACGTCGACACCGAGACCCGGCCCGCCGTCTTCTACCAGCTCAGCACCCTCAAGCCCGGCGAGACGGTCCGGGTGGTCCGCTCGGACGGCAAGGTCGCCCGGTTCACCATCGACGACGTACGCGTCCTGCCCCGCGCCGGCTTCGACGCCCACCAGGCCTACGGCGCCCGCCACCCCGGCCGCGCCGAGCTCCGGCTCATCACCTGCGGCGGCTCCTTCGACCGCGCCGCCCACAGCTACATGGCCAACGTCGTGGTCTCCGCCTACCTCACCGGAACCACCGGCTGACCCCCGTACACCCCACCCCGTACGCCCCGCCGCGCCACCTCGCGACCTCGTGACGGAGCGGCCGGATATGCCAGGATTGGCACCCGGACCGGTGCGCCCAGGGGGGATTCGCATGTACGACAGCAGGGGGGCCCGTGCTTCCGCGCGGGCGTCGGCGGCCGTGGTGCTGGGGGCGGCACTGCTGCTCGCCGGATGCTCCTCCGGCGGCGGGGACGACAGCGGCGACCCGGGGGCCCGGATCACCCAACAGCCCAAGGCCGCCGACCCGTTCTGGGTCAACCCGGACGGCACCGCGGCCCGCCGGCTCGCCGCCTACGAGAAGTCCGGCAAGAAGACCGAGGCCGCGCAGATCCGCAAGATCGCCGAGCAGCCGGTGGGGGAGTGGATCGGCCCGGAGAACCCGGAGCAGGAGGCGCGCGGCTTCACCGAGGCCGCCGCGAACTCCGACCGCACGGCCCTGCTCGTCCTCTACAACATCCCGCACCGCGACTGCGGCCAGTACTCGGAAGGCGGCGCCGCCGACGGCAACGCCTACCGCGCCTGGATCGACGGTGTGGCCCGGGGCATCGGGGACCGCCCCGCCATCGTCGTCCTCGAACCGGACGCCGTGCTCCACCTCGTCGACGGCTGCACCCCGGACCGGTTCCACGAGGAGCGCTACGACCTCCTCAAGGGCGCCGTCGCCAAGCTCAAGTCCCTGAAGAACACCAAGGTCTACCTGGACGCGGGCAACGCCGGCTGGGGCCACCCCGACCAGATCTTCCAGCCCCTGGAGCAGGCCGGCATCGACCAGGCCGACGGCTTCTCCGTCAACGTCTCCAACTTCTACTCCACCCAGGACTCCATCGCCTACGGCAAGCAGCTCTCCGCGAAGGTCGGCGGCAAACACTTCGTCATCGACACGAGCAGGAACGGCAACGGCCCCTACACAGGCGGCGACCCGGCCCAGCGCTGGTGCAACCCGCCGGGCCGGGCCCTGGGAGAAACCCCGACGACGAAGACGGCCGACCCCCTGGTGGACGCCTACCTGTGGGTCAAACGGCCGGGGGAGTCGGACGGCACGTGCAAGGGGGGCCCGAAGGCGGGGGATTGGTGGGCGACCTACGCTCTCGAACTGGCGAAGAACAGCCGACCTTAAGGGGCGCGGGGAACTGCGCGAGTAACCAAGGCGAGCCCGCAGCCGCCGAACTCGCGCAGCCCCCACCCCGTTTCGCGCTACGGCACCCGAACCCACTGCGCCACGCTCGGCGTCCCCTGATCGTCGTCCACGAACAGCATGTACCACCCGGCGGTCACCAGGTTGCCGTTCTTCGGCACCGTCACCGTGATCCTGTTCCCGGACGTCTTGAAGTCCAGGGCGATCGACCGCTGATCGACGTCCGTCACATGCGTGGACGCACTCGGCCGGATCAACCGCACCTTCTTGATGCTGGCCGCGTGATCCGACGTGAACGTCCCCGAAGCGCCGCGGGCGATCGTCTGCGGACCTCCACCGAGCGTCGGCCGGGACCCCCGGTAGAGATACGGCGGCGTGTAGATCTCGATCCGCTGCTCGAACTTGCCCGGCTTGGTGTTCGCCTCGTCGCCGTAGAGCGAGTCGGACCCGAAGAACATCACCCGCCCGTCCGGCAGCAGGATCGACCCGGAGTGGTAGTTGCGGCCCACCAGCGGATCGGCGACCCGGGTGAAGCTGTTGCTGTCGGGGTGGTACAGCCGCGCCTGCAGGATGTTGGAATCGCTGCGCCCCCGGTAGTCCTCCGAGCCGCCGGAGACCAGCACCGTGTCGTCGGGCAGGATCGAGGACTGCGGATACCGCGTGCCCTTCTCCAGCTCGGGCCCGTCCACGAACTTCGGGTTCTTCGCCTTCAGGTCGATCAGCCGGGTCTTGTTGCTGGACAGCTTCGACTCACCGACGCCGCCGCCCCCGATCACCATGAACTTCTCGTCCTGCGCCGGAGGCAGCAGCACCGTCCCCGACGTCTCCATCATGTTCGGGTCGCTCAGCCCGGGCAGCTTGGTGAACTTGTTGGTGCCGACGTCCCAGATGCCGGGGTCGCGGCCGACGTTGTCCGGTCCGTACCCCGCGTTCGAACCCGAGTAGAAGATCTTCCCGTTCTGCATCAGGAACAGCGCCGGATACGTCGGGAACTGCCGGACCGACTTCGTGTACGTCCACTTCTTCGTCTTCGGGTCGAAGACCTCGTTCTTGCCCGGCACCAGCTGACCGATGTCGTCGAGGCCGGACACACTGAGGATCTTGCCATCGGACAGGGTGGTGAGCGTCGGGTACCAGCGGGCCTCGTTCATCGGGTCGACCTTGATGTACCGCTCGGCGACCGGGTCGAACTCGTAGGCGTCCTTGATGCCCTCGAAGTCCTTCTTGTCGAGGGCGAGCTTCTGCGCGATGCCGTAGGTGTTGCGGGCGTCGGCGCCGGTCAGGCCCTGGATCCGGTAGTTGTCCTGGGTGCCGGTCTCGTACTTGGCGCCCTCCTTCGGCGCCTCGACGTAGACCCGGCCGTAACCGGGGTTGTTCCGCAGCCACTTGCCGGTCCTGTCGAAGACCTTCGTGGCGCGCGGGACCAGCACCGGATCCTGGGAGACGAACGTCCTGCCGTTCTGCTTGCCGGTGAACCTGGTGCCCGCGGGCAGGGTGATCGGCTTGTCCGGGTTCTCGTTGTAGAGGATCATGACGCCGCCGGCCTTCTTGACGTCACCCTTGAGCTTCTCGTACCGCTTGGTGCCGCCCGCGATCAGCAGGTTGCCGTTGGCCAGCTGGGTGTGGCCGGTGCAGAACAGGTCGTTGGGCGTGGGGACCTTCTTGATCGTGCCCTTGACCGGGTCCCAGATCCGGGTGTCGAACTTCTTCTTGTTGAAGTTGTCCTGGTTGTTGCCCGAGCCGGCGACCAGCAGCACCTTGCCGGTGTGCAGCAGCGCCGCGTGGATGGTGTCCTGGCGGTACTCCGGGGGGAACTCGATGACGTCCCAGTGGCCGTTCTCGGCCTTGTACTCGGGTCTGTTGATCTTGTACTGGTGGTATTGCGCGGTCGCGAAGCGGTAGACCCACGGCCCGTTCATCCCGGCCAGCGCGAGTACCACCGCCGTACCGATCGCGAGCCTGCGAGCGCGACGGCGGCCGGCCTGGTCCTTCATTCCTTACGTCCCCCAAGTCCGCCAAGGGCGATCTGCATGGTCTGTTCGTTCTCCCCGGTCGAGCCGTCGGGCGGGCCCGCCACCCAGGTGGGCCGCCGCTGCGGGGCGTGGGCCGCGTGCGGCGCGGGCACCGCGTCCTGCGGTTCGGCGACCGGCGCGGCGGCCGCGGGCTTCGGCTTCTTCTTCTCCTGCCGCAGCGTGTACTGCCAGGCGAAGATCGGCGAGGCGGTGATCAGCAGGGCGAAGGACGCCCAGGTGATCATCGCCGGGTGGGAGTGCCCGAACACGAAGCCGGCGGCGAGTGAGCCGGCGAAGACCAGGATGAAGAACCAGTGGACCCGGAACGTTCCGAACAGCGTGTCGGGGCTCGCCGATTCGCCCTTGGGCGTCACCACGAACCTGCTCTTGCGGCGTAGTACGGCGTCCATGAGCGAGCGTGCGTAGATCGGCGCGGACAGGGCGGACATCACCATGCCCGCGACACCGCCGGAGCCCTCCGGCTCGTGCGGGGAGACGTTGTGCCGCCGGTTCCAGATGTACAGGCCGATCTGGAGGGCGGAGGCGTTGCCGTACAGCATCAGCCAGACGGTGGGGTCGATGTTCACGCCCGAGGCGCCGAGGCCCAGGAACAGGGCGCAACTCAGCGCCGCTAGGATCCAGTTGAGGGCCGACATCGGGTAGAAGATGATCATCATCGTGTAGTTGAAGAGCTTGCCCGGCGGCAGGGTGAACAGGCCCTTCCAGTACTGCTTGAGGATCGTCTCGTAGGTGCCCCGGGACCAGCGCAGCTGCTGGGTGAAGAAGTCCGTCCAGGCGTTCGGGCCCTCGCCGACCGCGAGGACGTCCGGGGTGTAGACCGACTTCCACTTCCGGCCCGTCGCGGGGTTCTTGGCGCGGTGCATCTCGAAGCCGGTCGCCATGTCCTCGGTGATCGAGTCGTACAGGCCGCCGATCTGCTTGAGGGCGCTGATGCGCACGGCGTTGGACGTGCCGACGAACATCGGGGCGCCGTAGCGGTTGCCGGCGCGCTGGATCAGGGCGTGGAAGAGGAACTGCTGGGACTCGGCGGCCTTGGTGACGAACGTGTCGTAGTTGCCGTACACCTGCGGGCCGATGACGAAGCCGACGTCCGGGTCGCGGAAGTAACCGAGCATCCGCTCCAGGTAGTTGGGCAGCGGCACGTGGTCGGTGTCGACCGAGGCGAAGAAGTCGTACTCGTCGCCGTGCGCCTCCAGCCAGGCGTTGTAGTTGCCGTGCTTGGTCTTCGCGCGGTGCGGGCCCTTGGGCCGATTCCACCGCTCGACGCCCTTGCGGGTGAAGTGGTGCACTCCGAGCCGGGCGCAGACCTCCTTGACGGCCGGGTCGTCGCCCTCGTCCAGCAACCACACGTGCAGCAGGCCCCGGTGACGGAGCCTCACCGCCGCCTCCAGGGTCTTCGTCACCATCTCCAGCGGCTCCTTGCCGGGCACGAAGGTGGTGATGAAGGCGACTCTGGTGCCGGTTTCCGGGACCACCGGGACCGGGTCGCGGGCGACGAGGGTGGCGTGCGCGTTGGACAGGACGTTCATGCAGCGGAAGAACTCGATCAGGCCGATCGAGACGAGCATGACGACGTCGAGCGCCGGCAGGAAGTCGTAGGCGGGATAGTCGCGTTCGGTCCAGTGCTCCGGCTGCAGCAGCCAGAACAGCAGGACCAGGGAGAGGATGGGGGCCGCGCCCAGCATGAGCGCGGCGCGGACGCGGTGCGGCTCCTGCGAGAGCAGCGACCGGTACTGCACCGTGTACGGCTTGCCCGGGTCGGGCTGGGTGAGGGGGCCCGCGAGCCGGCTGTAGTGCTCGTAGTCGTATCTCGGCAGGCTCTTCTTGATCCGGCGTATCTGGCCGGTCCGGTGGCCGATCACCCTGAGCTGTGTGGTCTGTGACGGGTCGTCGTGAACGTGGCTCTGTCCGGCGCCCGACGGCGTCGACGTCATGAGTCATTCCCCCCACACGCAGATCACCGCGTGTTCGATCGCTGTGGTAGTGCGCAGTCCCCACGTCTCCCCGACCGTACAGACACGGGACGGCGCCCTTCCGGTTGCATGATGCCCCCCTCGGCATCGGTTCATGGGCGGGGCCCCCTCCCCGCCGTCCAGCAACCGTTTGCTTCCCCCCAACTGCCGCGAAACGGCGGCAGCTTGGACATCCAGGGTCTACGGCGCTCCGCATGATCGCAAGACGCGAAACGCGGTGTTTACCGGTCAAACCCGTTCATTGTGGCGCGGGTGGGGCTCGGGTGACGAGGGCGCGCCGGTGGTCCCCAGTGGCCGGGTTGTGCCGGTGGCTCCGGACGGCGGTGGTGTGCCGGTGGTGGAGAGCCGGGCGCGGATGTTGCCGAAGTGATCTCTTATGGCCTCCTCCGCCCGCAGTGAGTCGCCGGACCGGACCGCGTCCAGGATCTCCCGGTGCTGGCGGCAGGTGACCCTGGGGTCCTGCGGCACGTCCACCAGATCGCGCTGCACCCGGTGGAAGGCGTCCCAGAACGCCTCCAGCACCTCGCTGAGCAACACGTTGTCCAGCCCCCGGTAGAGGGTGGCGTGAAAGGCCCGGTCGGTCTCGGCGAGGCCCGCCCCCTCGGCGGCCTCCCGTTCCATACGGTCCACGAGGGCGTTCAGTTCAACGAGGTCCGCATCGGGCAGCCGCCCGGCCAGCCGCGAGACCAGCCCGGTCTCCACGGCCTCGCGCAGCTCCAGCAGCTGCAGCAGGGAGTCCTCGCCCCGGTAGTGCCCGGCGACGGTGCGGAAGGCCAGCCCCTCGATCATGGGTGCGAACGACATCGAGCCGACGTACGTCCCGAACCCGTGCCGGATCTCCACGATGCCCATGGCCTGCAGCGCCTTCAGTGCCTCCCGGACGGAGTTCCGGCTGGCTCCGAGGTACTCCATCAGCTCGGGCTCGGTCGGCAGCGGGGCGCCCGAGGGCAGCCGCCGGTCCACGATCAGCTTCTTGATCCGCTCCTGGAGGTCCCGGGCTGCCATGGCGAGAGGGTATCCGGCCAGTCGGGGGGAGGGCTCGGTTCCGGACAGGAGGTGATTTCCGGACATGCGAAAAGCCCCCCGCTTTCGCGAGGGGCCTCCCGGTCGGTGCGCCGCCAGGGACTCGAACCCCGGACCCGCTGATTAAGAGTCAGCTGCTCTAACCAACTGAGCTAGCGGCGCCTGCTGACGGAGATAACTCTACCTGACCTTGGAGGGTGCCCGTGACCACCCCCGGATGATCGGCGGGGGCTCGGGGCGGCCGTGTACATCATTCGGACCGTCAAAGTGGCGGCGCGGTGGCCGGTTAGCAAACTGATCAACGTGCACACTCGCGGACAAATCCCCTCCGAATGTGAGGTAGATCGCATGGCGACGGCTCCCGTCTTCCAGGAATTCGACCCCGTCGGCGACTGCGACTGCCCCGGCTGCGCCCAGGAGCGACGGGCCGGCCCCGGCCAGGCGCCCGGCCGACCCGGCGTGCGCCCGGCCGCCTGCGGAATCGTGGCCCTGGCCGCCGCGTCCGCCGTCCTCGGCGCGCCCGCCCAGGCCGCCGCCGTCACCCCCGACCGAACCGTCGAGGAGCGCGTCCACGCCCCCGACGACGACGAGACCGACACCCCCCAGGGCCCCAGGGGCCCGCTGTACGGCCCGAAGGGCAACCCGGCGGGACCCGGCACCGTACCGACCCCCGCCACCACCCGGGCCAAGATCATCGAGCGGGCCAAGGTCTGGGTGGCCGCCCAGGTGCCGTACAGCATGGAGAGCTACTGGACCGACGGATACCGGCAGGACTGCTCGGGCTACGTCTCCATGGCCTGGGGCCTGCCGAGCAACGAATGGACGGGCAGCCTCGACCAGTTCGGCACGAAGATCACCAAGGCCGATCTCCAGCCCGGTGACATGCTGCTCTACCACAATCCCGACAACCCCGAGAAAGGCTCTCATGTGGTGATCTTCGGCGGCTGGACGGACTCCGCGCACACCTACTACACGGTGTACGAGCAGACACCCCCGCACGCCCGCTCCCAGCCCACGCCGTATCCCTACTGGAGCAACGCCGACAAGTACGTCCCCTACCGCTACAAGGGACTGACCGACGGCAAGGAGGGCGCGCCGCCCGACCCGGCCGGGAAGCAGGCCCCCGACCCGGGGGTCGCCCGCTTCGGCCCCGTCGCCGGCGGAGGCGTGCCCGCCGCGCAGGCGGCGCCGGTTCCGCAGGGGGTGCCCGCCCCGCAGGGGGTGCCCGCCTCGCACGGGGTGGTCGGCTATCCGGGCCGGGGCCACTTCCGCCCGGGTGCGGAGAACGCGTACGTCACGCAACTGGGCCGGCGACTGGTGGAGAAGGGATACGGCACGTTCTACACCGCCGATCCCGGCCCGCGCTGGGGCGACGCGGACCGGCGCGCGGTGGAGGCCTTCCAGCGCGCCCAGGGCTGGCGCGGCGGCGCGGCGGACGGTTTTCCGGGGCCGGAGACCTGGCGCCGGCTGTTCGCGGACACGGTCCCCGACCGCGAGACGGACCTCTGACCGGGAGACGGACCTCTGACCGCGAGGGGGGCCTCTGACCGCAGGCGGGGCCTCTGACCGCCGGGGCGGGCGGGCGGCCGGGGACCGGTGTCCGGCCGACGGGCCGGGCTACCGGCCGCCGGGCGCCCGCCGGTTGACCGGGCTCCGGCCGTCGGGCCGGGCACCCGGTCTCCGACCACCCGGCCCGGCCCCCTGGTCTCCGGGCAACCGCTCGCGAGGCCGCTCCCGGTTCCGAGGCCACCGCGCGCGACGCGGACACCGCTCCCGACCGTGGCCGCGGCCGCGGTCGATCCGGATCGCCGCCGCCGGGCATCCGGCGGTGGCGAGGGGCCGGCCGATCCCCGCCCCGAAGAGCCCGAAGAGCCCGAAGAGCGCTGCTCATCGCATCCCTGCCTTCCCGCCCCTACCCCTCCCGCCCCTTTCCCTCCCGACCCGCACCTGTTCCCCCCGTCCCCTCTCCCCTTCCCTCCCACCCTCATCCCCCGACCCTCATCACCCACCCCCATCCCCCTGTCCATCTCAACTCACCTGTTCAACGACGCGTCTGGCGCGGAGGCTGGAGGCACGCATGGGTACGAGCACGTCACACACGACGCCCGAGTCCGAGGGGCAGCCGGAGGGTGCCCCGGGGGCGGTCGGGCGGCCGGGCCGGCCGGTCCCGGGCGGGGCGACCGTCGAGATCCCCGTCCATCTGCTCTTCCGCGACGACGCGGACCCGCTGAACCCGGTGAAGGTGCCGGTCGAGCCCGCCGTGGTGGCCCGTCGGCGGGGTACCGGTGAGCAGCCGTCGCCGGGACAGCCGGTGCCGGTGCGCCGGCGGCAGTTGCCGGAGGTGGACCCGGAGCTGGTGGAGCGCCCGGCGCGGGTGCTGCCGGGGGCAGTCGGGGCGCTGGCAGGGGTCTGCGGGGTCACCGGCACTCTGGTGACCTCCTGGTGGGCGGGGCTGCTGCCGCCGAGTGTGGCGGAGGCGCTGTCGCTGCCCGCGTCCCTGGTTGCCGGGCCCGGTCCGGCGCAGTGGGCGGCGTACGCCGGGGCCTGGGCGCTGGCGATGCTCGGCTTCGGCGGGCTGGCCCGGGGGCGTACCGGGCGGGCCTGGGTGCTCGACCTGTCCGGCGGCTACCGGGGGACGGTACGGCGCACCGGCCTTATCTGGGTGAACCCCCTGCTGCGGCGGCGCCGGGTCGATGTGCGGCTGCGGCACTGGCGCAGCGAGGCGATGCCGGCGGCGGATCACGACGGGATGCCGCTCAGGGTGGTGGTGCTGGTGGTGTGGCGGATGCGGGACACCGCACGGGCGGTGCTCGGCGTCGAGGACCACGAGGCGTATCTGCGTCAGTGCGTGGAGGCGGCGTTGGCGCGGGTGCCGGTGGAGCCGGCGGGCGGGACGCGCGGCGGGGTGACGGCGGCCGGGGAGGCGCTGACCCGGCTGGTGGCGGAGGAGGCCGCGCCGGTCGGTGTGGAGGTGTTCTCGGTGCGGCCGCTCCGGGTGGAGTACGCCCCGGAGGTCGCCGACGCCGTCCGTCGGCGCCGGATCACCCGCCTGGACGCCCGGCAGCGGGCCGGTCTGCTCGACTCGGTGGTGGACGCGGTGGAGGACGCCATGAGCAGGCTGACCGCGCGCGGGCTGGTCGGGCCCGACGACGACGAGCGGAAGGCGCTGGTGCGGGACCTGACGGTCGCCTTCTGCTCGGGGCGCGGGGAGCCGTCGTAGAGCGGGCTCCACCGCGGTCGCGATGGGCACGTCTTTTGTATGGACACAGTCAACAGACGGCAATAATCTGGCACTTGGTCTAGACCTACCTGCACAGCTCATCGAACTCCCCACGTTCTTCAGGAGCGGCAGTATGCGCACCAGGACCAAGTTGTCCGCGGTCGTGCTGGGTGTGATGACCGCCGGAGCGTTCGCGCTCTCCACCGGCGGCGCCAGCGGGCACGGCTACACCGACCTCCCCATCAGCAGGCAGAAACTCTGCGCCAACGGCACGGTGACGGGCTGCGGCGAGATCCAGTACGAACCGCAGAGCGTCGAGGGCCCCAAGGGCTTCCCGGCCGCGGGGCCCGCCGACGGCCAGCTCTGCAACGGCGGCCTGAGCCGGTTCGCCCAGCTCAGCTCGCCGACCACACCGTCCGGCGCCGCCTGGCCCACGACCCGGGTGACGGGCGGGCAGACGTACACCTTCCGCTGGCAGTTCACCGCCCAGCACGCCACGACGGACTTCAAGTACTTCGTCACCAAACAGGGCTGGAACCAGAACCACCCCCTGTCCCGCTCGGACCTCGACCTCACCCCGTTCCTGACGGTCCCCTACAACGGCCAGCGCCCACCGGCCACCCTCAGCCACAGCGGCACCCTGCCGACCGGGCTGAGCGGGCACCACGTCATCCTCGCGGTGTGGACGATCGCCGACACGGGCAACGCGTTCTACGCCTGCTCGGACGTCACCTTCTGAGGACCGTTCCGCCACAGCACGGAAACTGAGGTTCCCTTGAGGCCGGCCGCCCCTACCGGCGGGTACGTTCCTCGCACGCCGGCCGAGCGGGGGCGGCGTACCGACCTCGGGGGAACCTCATGTTCGATCTCTTCTTCTACGCCATACCCGCCCTCATGATCGTCGGCCTCGGGTGCGGCGCCTTCCGGCTGCTGGTCCGCGCCCGGCGGATCAGCAGGATCTGGGCGCGCGGCCTGACCGCCGAGGCGTGCTGCCTGCGGGCGTACACCACGACCAGCGGGGGTGGCGGGGACACGTCGGTGCGGACGACCCTGCACCACGTCTACGAGTTCACCACCCGCGAGGGCCGCACCGTTCGCTTCGAGGAGGCGGGCGGCCCGGCAACCGTCGTGGAAGGCGACTTCGCCGCCGTGCGGTACCTGCCGGAGCGGCCCGAGCAGGCCACCGCGCGCCCGCCCGCGCCCGCCAAGCTGGCCGTAGGCACCGGATTCTCGGTGGCCTTCCTCGGCGCGGCCATCGCCTTCTGCGTCTTCTTCATCACCACCGCCCACACGATGTTCTCGGAGTCGGGCGGCATGATGCCGTGACCCTCCCTATCTGACGCTCAGTCAGTTACCGTGCGGCTCCATGGAGTCCATGACGCGCACGGTCGCCGAGCTGGTCGCGGCGCGGTGGGGGGACCACCGGCCGGGGCTCATGTGCGAGGGGCGGGTGCTGACACAGCACGAGACGGCCGCCGGCGCCGCCGCACGGGCGGCACTGCTGGCCGACCTGCTGCCGGCGGGCGCCGTACCGCATGTCGGGGTGCTGCTCGACAACACCGAGGAGTTCCCGCTCTGGCTCGGCGCCGCCGCCCTGGCCGGTGCGGCCGTCGCCGGGATCAACCCCACGCGCCGGGGAGCCGAACTGGCCCGGGACATCCTGCACACCGAGTGCCCGCTCCTGGTCACCGAGCGGGCCCACCTGCCGCTGCTGGCGGGCCTGGAGCTGCCGGGCGTACGGATCCTCGTGACGGACGGGGACGAGTACGCCGCCCTCCTCGCCCCCTACGCCGACGCCGTGCCCGACCCCTCCCGGGCCGCTCCCGCCGACCGGCTGCTGCTGTACTTCACCTCCGGCTCGACCGGCGCCCCCAAGGCCGCGCTCTGCTCCCAGGGCCGGCTGGCGGCGGCCGGGCAGGCGCTGGTGCGGCAGTTCGGGGTGGGCGCGGACGACGTGCACTACATCTGCATGCCGATGTTCCACGGCAACGCGGTGATCGCCGACTGGGCGCCCGCGCTCGCCGCCGGCGCGGGGGTCGCGTTGCGGCGGCGGTTCTCGGCGTCCGGGTTCCTGCCCGATGTGCGCCGGTACGGGGCGACGTACTTCACGTATGTCGGGCGGGCGATCCAGTACGTCCTCGCCACCGAGGAGCGGGCCGACGACCGCGACAATCCCCTGCGGCTCGGCTTCGGCACCGAGGCGGGCGCGGTGGACGCGGCGGCCTTCGAGCGGCGGTTCGGGGTCCGGCTGGTGGAGGGCTACGGCTCCTCCGAGGGCGGGGCGGCGATCCAGTGGGCGCCGGGCACCCCGAAGGGCGCGGTGGGGCCGGCGGGGCCGGGCCTTGTGGTGCTCGACCCCGCCACCGGGCGCGAGTGCCCGTCGGCCCGGTTCGACCCCTCGGGGCGGCTGCTGAACGGGGAGGAGGCGATAGGTGAGCTGGTGAACCGGGGGCCCAACCCCTTCGAGGGGTACTGGCGGAACCCGGCCGCCGAGGCCGAGCGGCGCAGGGGCGGGGCGTACTGGACCGGTGATCTGTTCTACCGGGACGCCGGCGGCCACCTGTACTTCGCGGGCCGTGGCGACGACCGGATCCGCGTCGACGGGGAGAACCTGGCCTCCGCGATGATCGAGAACATCGTCGCCCGGTACGAGGGCGCGGTGGCCGTCGCCGTGTACGGGGTGCCCGACCCGGTGACCGGGGACCAGGTGATGGCGACCATCGCCGGGTCCTTCGATCCGAGGGGCTTCGCCGAGTTCCTGGCGGCCCAGCCGGACCTGGGGACGAAGATGGCACCCCGGTTCGTACGGGTGGTGGAGCGGATGCCGGTGACGGCCACGAACAAGATCCACCGGGCGCGGCTGCGGCGCGAGGGGTACGCGTGCGCCGATCCGGTGTGGTGGCGGCCGCCGGGGGAGGAGACCTACCGGAGGCTTAGGGAGGGGGACGCCGAAGGGCCCCTCGCAATCGCGAAGGACCCTTCGTCCGTGTGCGCCGCCAGGGACTCGAACCCCGGACCCGCTGATTAAGAGTCAGCTGCTCTAACCAACTGAGCTAGCGGCGCATGACTCCCGCCGACCTCGGATTTTATCTTCCTCGGCTGGCGACGAAGAAAATACTACCCGGTCCTGAGGGGTGCTCGTGACCACCCCTTCGGACCTAGATCGTCAGCGACAGGAGCACCGGCGCCGCGTTCCGGTTCAGCGTCTCCGCCGCCCTCCTCAGCCGGTGCGCGTGCTCCACGGGAAGCGACAGCGCCAGGCAGCCCACCGAGGCACCCGCCGTGATCGGGACCGCCGCGCAGACCGTGCCGATCGCGTACTCCTGGAGGTCCAGGACCGGCACCGTCGGCGGCTGGGACTCCAGGCGGGAGAGCAGGAGCTTGTCGCTGGTGATGGTGCGCGAGGTGAGGCGGGCCATCTTGTGCCGGGAGAGATGGTCGCGGCGGGCGTTGTGGTCGAGCTGGGTGAGCAGGCTCTTGCCGACCGCCGTGGCGTGGGCGGCGGTGCGGAAGTCGACCCACTCGTTGACCGCGGGGGTGGTGGGCCCGGCGGCGTACTGGGTGACCTTGACCTCGCCGTCGACATAGCGGCTCATGTAGACCGCCGCGCCGACCGAGTCGCGCAGCCGGTCCAGGGTGTGCTGGAGCTTCTCGCGCAGGGCCCGCTCCCGGTCGTGCGCGGAGGTGAGGCGGCGCAGGGTGTCGCCGGTGACGTACGCCCCGTCGGTGATCTGCTCGACGTAGCCCTCCCGGCGCAGCATGCGCAGCAGGGCGGTGAGCCGCTCGGGGCCGAGGCCGGTGCGGCGGGCCAGTTCGGTGTCGGTGACGCCGGCGGGGTGGCGGGCGACGCTCTCCAGCACGCGCAGGGCGTCCTGGGCCGAATGGTACGGGGCGGTCGGCTCGTGCATCAGCGCCACGGTGCATCCCCCTGCGCTCGCCTGTGTGTGCCGCGAGATCCGGTCGGCGGATCGCTACCACGATAACGGGCAAACCCGGTACGGGGAGAGGGGGTTGGCGAGATTCTTCCGCCCGCCCGACCCCTCCCAACTGCGGCGCAGACCCTCTGGCATATGCCAACGTCATGACCCAACGGCTGGACCTCGGCATCTTCCGGATTCACACCCCGTGGTCACAGGACCGCGCTGAGGAATTCCCGGGTGCGGTCCTGCTCCGGCTCGGTGAAGATCTTCTCCGGAGAACCCGATTCGATCACCCGTCCGCCGTCGAACATCAGCACCTGGTCGGAGATGTCCCGGGCGAAACCCATCTCGTGGGTCACGCAGAGCATCGTGATGTCGGTGCTGCGGGCGATGTCCCTGAGCAGGTCGAGGACGCCCGCGACCAGCTCCGGGTCGAGCGCGGAGGTCACCTCGTCCAGCAGCAGCACCCGGGGCCGCATCGCGAGCGCCCGGGCGATCGCCACCCGCTGCTGCTGTCCGCCGGAGAGCCGGGTGGGCTTCGCGTCGCACTTGTCGGACAGCCCCACCAGCTCCAGCAGCTCCCGGGCCCGCTCCTCGGCCTCGTCCTTGGACATGCCGAGGACCTGCACCGGAGCCTCGGTGATGTTCCGCAGCACGCTCATGTTCGGGAACAGGTTGAACTGCTGGAACACCATCCCGATCTTCTTGCGGACCTCCCGGACCTGCTTCTCCGGCGCCGGGAACAGCTGCTCCCCGTCGACGGTGATCGTGCCCTCGTCCGGCTTGGTGAGGGTCATCAGGAGCCTGAGGATCGTGGTCTTGCCGGATCCGGACGGGCCGATCAGGGTCACGTGCTTGCCCGGGTCGACGGTGAAGTTCAGGTCGTCGAGCACGGTGTTGGCGCCGAACCGCTTGGTGACGTTCTCCAGGCGGATCAGCTCGCCCGGCTGGGCGTCGGTCAGGGACGGCTTCGTTCGGGTCTCAACGGACAAGGCGTCGCTCCAGGGCTCGCATCAGAAGGGAGGCCAGATAGGAGATGAGGATGAAGGCCACCCCGATCACGGTCAGGGGCTCGGTGAACTGGAAGTGCTGCTGGGAGAAGAGCCGGGCACGCCCGAGCATGTCCAGCACGGTGATCGTCATCAGCATCGGTGTGTCCTTGAGCATGGAGATCACGTAGTTGCCGAGCGCGGGGACCACCCGGCGGATCGCCTGCGGCAGGATCACCACGGTCCAGGTCCGCCGCCGGGGCAGGTTCAGCGCGGTCGCCGCCTCCCACTGGCCGGCCGGCACCGCCTCGATGCCGGCCCGGTAGACCTGCATCGTGTACGTCGAGTAGTGCAGGCCGATCGCGAAGACACCGGTGGTCAGCGCCGAGAACGTCACGCCCCACTCGGGCAGCACGTAGAACAGGAAGAACAGCTGCACCAGCAGCGGGGTGTTGCGCACGAACTCCGTGACCACCCCGACCGGCCAGCGCACCCACCGGCTCGGCGTCCGCATCAGCAGCGTCCACACCAGACCGAGGGTGAAGGAGAGCAGCGACCCCAGGGCGACGGCCTCCAGGGTGACCAGCAACCCCTGCCAGAAGTCCGGCATGAAGTCGCTCACGGCGTTCCAGTCCCACTTCATGCGACCCGACCCCCCACTCCGGTCGTCTGGGCGCGCTTCAGCTCACGCGCCGCCGACTCCGTACCGGCGTCCTTGCCGATCCCGGCCTTCAGCCGCTTCTCCAGCGAGCGCATCAGCCGCGTCAGGACGAAGGCGATCGCGAAGTAGATCAGCAGCACGTACGTGTAGATCTCCGCGCTCTGCTGCAGCGCCAGCCGCACCAGGTTCGCGCTGAACGTCAGATCGCCCATGCCCATCAGCGACACCAGCGCGGTGCCCTTGAGCAGCTCGATCAGCAGGTTGCAGAAGGACGGGATCATCTCCGGCACCGCCTGCGGCAGCACGACCAGCCGCATCCGCTGCCAGGGCGTGAAGCTGAGCGCGATCCCGCCCTCCTTCTGCGCCGGGTCCACCGCGTTCAGCGCGCCGCGCACGATCTCCGAGCCGTACGCGCCGTAGGTCATCCCGAGCGCCAGCGTGCCCGCCCACATCGGCACCAGCTGCCAGCCGAAGGCGACTGGCAGCACGAAGAACACCCAGAAGATCATCACCAGCGCCGAGGTGCCGCGGAACACCTCGGTGTAGAAGCCGGCGACGAACCGCACGATCCACAGCCGGTGCGTCCGGGCGATACCGACGACGAAGGACACGGCGGCGGCCAGCAGCGCGCTGAACACCAGCAGCTGGACGGTGGTCCAGACGCCCTTGAGTACGAGTTCCCACAGTCCCGAGGTCATCCGCCGCACAGCTCCTTCGCGGTGAGGTCGGTCATCTCGGCCTTCGTGAACCCGAAGGGCCGAAGGATCCGGAACAGCTCCCCGCTCCGCTTCAGCTTGCGCAGCTCGACGTTGAAGGCGTCCCGCAGCGCCGTCTCGGTCGGCCGGAACGCGAACGCGCCGCCGTCGACGTGCGGTTTGCCCTTGACCAGCGGCGCGAACGGCGCGGTGGCCTCGGCCTTGCTCGACTTCTTCACCACTTCCCGCGTCGTGAGCGCCGTACCGGCGAAGACGTCGACCCGGCCCGCCTCGACCGCGTTCAGCCCGGCGACCTGGTCGGGGACGATGAGGATGTCGCCCTGCTTGTACCCGGCCTCGACCGCGTACTGGATCTCGGCGTATCCGGTGCCGGTGGCGAACTTCGCCTTCTTCGCGACGACGTCCTTGTATGAGTGCAGGCCCAGCGGGTTGCCCTTGCGGACGATGAACGAGTCCAGCATCTGGTAGTCCGGATCGGCGAAGATCACCTGCTGGCAGCGCTCCGGATTGACGTACATCCCGGCCGCCACGACGTCGAACTGCTGCGAGTTGAGCCCGGGGATCAGCGAGCCGAACTCCGTGGGCACCGGCTGGACCCGGCCGACCCCCAGCCGCTTGAAGATCACCTTGGCGAGTTCGGGCGCCTCACCGGTGAGTTGGCCGTCCTTGTCGATGTACCCGAAGGGGATCTCACCGGCGATCCCGAGCCGTACGACACCCTGCGCGCGAAGGCGTTCGAGCAGGTCACCGCCCCGCTTGCCGGACGCCTCGGCCACCCGGGAGCAGCCCGCCGCGCCCAGCACACCGAGGGCGGCGAGGCCACCGAGCACCGAGCGCCGGGTGTGTCTGGCGTGTCTGAGTTCCGACCGGAATGTGTGTACGTCGTTCCCAAGTGGTGGAGCCATGGCGGCGCGGCTACCCAAGCGGATCCGGGCTATGCACCCTTGTTCTCATGGCCGATCGATTCGTCACCGTCTCGCTGCAGAAGCGCGATGTGCACTGCACGGCCCGACTGCTGGCCGACCGCGCGCCCCTGACCTGCGAGGCCGTGTGGCAGGCGCTCCCCCTCGCGGGCGACGTCTACCACGCCAAGTACGCCCGCAACGAGATCTACGCCCTCTTCCCGCCCTTCGCCTCCACGGAACCCCCACTGGAGAACCCGACGGTCACCCCGATTCCCGGCGACCTCTGTTACTTCTCCTTCGCCGGCACCGAACTGGGCACGAAGGCCTACGGCTACGACCGCGAGGTCCGCCCCGGCACCACGGTGGTCGACCTGGCCCTGTTCTACGAGCGCAACAACCTGCTCCTCAACGGTGACGTGGGCTGGGTGCCGGGGATCGTGTGGGGCCAGGTGGTGGAGGGCCTGGAGGCGATGGCCGAGGCCTGCAACGACCTGTGGCGCGCCGGGGCGGCGGGGGAGACGCTGAGTTTCCGTCGGGCGTGAGACCGGCCGGCGCGCGGCTCAGGGCAGGGCTCAGGGCAGCGGGGCGGGCGCCGGCACCGCTCCCGCCTCGTACAGCGCGTGCGCGGCGCGCAGGACCAGGTCGTCGCGGTGCCGGGCGGCGACCAGTTGCATCCCCACCGGCAGGCCGTCGCCGTCCGCGCCCACCGGTACGGTCGCCGCGGGCTGCTGGGTGAGGTTGAAGGGGTAGGTGAACGGCGTCCAGCCGGTCCAGCGGTGGTGGGCCGCGCCCCTCGGCGCCTCCACGCCCGCCTCGAACGCCGTCAGCGGCAGGGTCGGGGTGACCAGGAGGTCGTA
The DNA here is from genome assembly GCF_001027185.1 of Streptomyces incarnatus. NCBI lineage: Bacteria > Bacillati > Actinomycetota > Actinomycetes > Kitasatosporales > Streptomycetaceae > Streptomyces > Streptomyces incarnatus. The sequence continues at coordinate 5,362,032 of NZ_CP011497.1, forward strand.
GCGCTCGTGGAAGCGGCCCATGCGCCGGCCGAGGTCCATGCGGACGTCCACCGCGGCCAGGTAGTCCAGCGCGCTGTAGCGGGCGCCCCGCACACAGATCTCCCGCAGGCCGGGGTCCAGCAGTTGCCGCTTGCGCGGGGAGAACCGCTCGGTGACCCGGGCCGCGCCGCTGAACCACAGGGTGTGGAAGGCGTCCACCGGGTCGCTGAAGTCCGGGTCGGTCTCCTCCACGTACGCGCCGAGGTCGGCGAGGGCGGCGACCGTCCGCCGTACCGCCGCGGCGACCGCCGGCTGGACCGCGACCTGGCCGCCCAGGGACGGGGAGTACGCCACCCGCAGACCGTGCACCCCGCTCCTCAGCCCCTCCGTGAAGGAGCCCGGCGCAGGCGGCAGGCCCGACCAGTCGCGGGCGTCCGGGGCGCCGATGACGTCCAGCAGCAGGGCCGCGTCGGCCGCGTCCCGGGTCATCGGGCCCGCGTGGGAGAGGGTGCCGAACGCGCTCGCCGGATACAGCGGCACCCTGCCGTACGTCGGCTTCAGCCCGAAGATCCCGCAGAACGCGGCCGGGATGCGGATGCTGCCCCCGCCGTCCGTGCCCAGCGACAGCGGGCCCGCGCCGAGCGCCACCGCCGCCGCGCTGCCCCCGCTGGAGCCGCCCGCGGTGCGCGCGTGGTCGTACGGGTTGCGGGTGACGCCGGTCAGCGGCGAGTCGGTCACGCCCTTCCAGCCGAACTCGGGGGTCGTCGTCTTGCCCAGGAACACCGCGCCGTGCTCGCGGAGCCGGGCCACCGAGGGGGCGTCCTCGTCCCAGCCGCCCTGCTCGGAGATCGTCCTGGAGCCGCGCAGGGTCGGGTGGCCGCGCAGCAGGAGGATGTCCTTCACCGTCACCGGCACCCCGTCGAGCAGCCCGGCCGGCTCACCGCGCCGCCAGCGCTCCGCCGACTCCCGCGCCCGGGCCAGCGCGTCCTCCTCGGTGAGGCGCACGAACGCGTTCACCTCCGGCTGGATCCGGCGAGCCCGCTCCAGGACCTGCCCGGTCGCCTCCACGGGACTGAACTCGCCCTTGCGGTAACCCTCCAGGAGCTGGACGGCCGTCAGGTCGGTGAGCTGCATGCACCCTCCAAGAGGTCCAAGGGATCCAAGGGGCCGAGAGGTCAGTGACCGGGGACGTAACCGCGTTTCTTGTCGACCACGTTCACCAGTGATCTGCCCGCCGCCCACCGCTCGTACAACTCCACGAACTGCGCGGCCAGTTCGTCCCGCCAGCCGACCGTGTCCCCGCTCATGTGCGGGGAGACGATCAGCCCCGGCAGCCCCCACAACGGGCTGTCCTCGGGGAGGGGTTCGGTGGTGAAGACGTCCAGGGCCGCGCCCGTGATCCAGCGCCGGGTCAGGGCGTGGGCGAGGGCGTCCTCGTCGACGAGCTGACCCCGGCCGACGTTGACGAAGAACGCCGAGGGCTGCATCACGCCGAACCGGTGGGTGTCGAACATGCGGTACGTCTCCTCGGTGAGCGGCGCCGCCGCGATCACCCAGTCCGCGCGGGAGATCAGCCGGTCCAGGTCGGCCGGCCCGTGGACGCCGGTCCGTGGCACCCGCCCGACCAGCGCCGTCGTCACGCCGAGCGCCTTCAGGGTGCGGACGATCGCCCGGCCGATCGGGCCCGAGCCGACCACGCACGCGCGCGTGCCCGCCACCCGCCGGCCCTCCCGGTGCCGCCAGGTCCGCTCCCGCTGGTGCTCCAGCGTGCGCGGCAGGTCCTTGGCGACCGCCAGCACCAGCGCCGCCACGTACTCGGCGATCGGCTGGTCGAAGATGCCGCGCGCGTTCGTGACCACCGTGTCGGACGCGGCCAGCTCCGGGCCCATCAGATGGTCCACGCCCGCGCTCGCCGTGTGCACCCAGCGCGGGCGCGGCCCGTCCCCCGGCCACGCCTCGCGCACCGCGTGCGAGGCGAAGTCCCACACCAGCAGGACGTCCGCCTGCGGCAGCCGCTCGGCCAGATGCGCGGCGTCGGTGTGCACGATCCGGGCGCGGCCGGTGAGCCGGCCGAGGCGCGGCGGCGGCTCGGCGTCCAGGACCAGCAGGGTCGGGAGGGTCGTCATACGGGGCGGCTCCGAGCGAACGGCGTGCGCGGATCATGCGTACTGACGTGCGCGTACTATGCGCGGATTGACCACGCTCGCACCCGAACCTACCTTCGTCAACACGGGCGTACCGGGGGCCTGTCCGACCATTCCCCCGACGATCCGTTGCCCACTCGTCTCCCAGCGTGAGGCCGGTGCCAGCCATGGACGTCTCCTTTCTCGGCGGCCCCCGCCCCCAGCGCGGTGTGGGAGTCGTGGCCCCCTTCGACTTCGCCCTCGACCGCGAGCTGTGGCGCTGGGTGCCCGACGAGGTGTCGCTGCATCTGACGCGGACCCCATTCGTGCCGGTCGAGGTGAGCCTGGACCTGGCCCGCCTGGTGAGCGAGCACGAGACCCTCGGCGACGCCGTGCGCGCGCTGACCGCCGTCGCGCCCGAGGCCGTCGCCTACGCCTGCACCTCCGGCAGCTTCGTCGGCGGCATCGCCGGGGAGCGGGCGATGTGCGCGGCGATGAGCCTCGCGGGCGCGCCGCCCTCGGTGACCACCTCCGGCGCGCTGCTGGAGGCCCTCGCCGAGCTGCGGATCCGACGGGTCGCGCTGGTCACGCCGTACACCGTGTCCGTGACCCGGGCGCTGGAGGACTTCGTCGCCGAGGCCGGCGTCGAGGTCACCGGGTGCGCCTTCATGGGGCTGACCCGGCACATCTGGCAGGTGCCGTACCGGGACGTCGTCGCCATGGCCCGGCAGGCGGTCCGCCCCGGCAGCGCCGACGCGCTGTTCATCTCCTGCACCAACCTGCCGACGTACGACGTGATCCCCCAGCTGGAGGCCGAGCTGCGCATCCCCGTGCTGTCGGCCAACCAGGTCACGATGTGGGCTGCGCTGCGCCGGCTGGGTACCCGGGCCGTGGGGCCGTATCAGGCGCTGCTGGACGAGGCCGCGCGTGTCTGGCCCCCCGCAGTGCCGGAAGCGACGCGGGAACTGCCGGAAGAGACGCAGGAACGCTGAAGACGCCGGAACGCTGAAGACGCCGAAACGACGCCGGAACACGGAAAAGGACGGTCATGACCGCACTCGGATTCCTCTACCCGGGCCACTCCGCCGAGGACGACTATCCACGCATCGAGCAGCTCCTGGGCAGCGACATCCGGGTGGACCTGGTCCACACCGACATCGGCGAGGACGCGCACCGGGTGGCGGCGCTGCGCGAGATGGGCTCCGCCGAGCGGCTCTCGGCGGGCATGGAGCGCCTGCGGCTGACCGGCGCCGAGACGGTGGTGTGGGCGTGCACCAGCGGCGGCTTCGTGCACGGCTGGGAGGGCGCCCAGGAGCAGGTGCGCACGCTCGCCCGGCTGGCCGGTATGCCCGCGTCCTCGACGTCGTTCGCCTTCGTGCACGCCGCCCGGGAGATCGGGGTACGGCGGGTCGCGGTCGGCGCGACCTACCCGGAGGACATCGCCGCGCTGTTCACCGACTTCCTGCGGGCCGGGGGCCTGGAGGTGACCGGGATGCGGTCCTCGGGGATCATCACGGCGGCGGAGGTCGGCACGTGGGGCGAGGAGGACGTGCTGACGCTGGCCCGGGCGGCCGACGTCCCGGACGCGCAGGCGGTACTGCTCCCGGACACGGCCCTGCACACGGCCGCGCATCTGTCGTTGCTGGAGAAGGCGCTGTCCAAGCCGGTGCTCACCGCGAACCAGGTGACGGTGTGGGAGGGGCTGCGGCTGGCCGACCGGCGGGTGAACGCGCCGGCCCTGGGGATGCTGTTCACCCGGGAGCCGATCGTGCAGGTCTGAGCGCGTCCCGGCGGGCCGGACGGGCGCCGTCGCGGAGCCGACGGGGCTGGGGTCGACGGAGCAGGGGGCGACGGGCAGGGGGCGACGGAGCAGGGGCGGCGGAGCAGGAGTCGGCGGAGCAGGGGCGGCGGAGCAGGAGCCGACGGGGCAGGGGTCGACGGAGCAGGAGCCGACGGGGCAGGGGGCGACGGAATAAGCGGAGACTGCCTCCTGTTAGGCCTCGGGACAGCCCACGCCACACACAGGAGGCCCACACCGTGTCCGCAGACGAGGCAGCCGAGGCAGACGAGATCCGGGGCACCGCGCACGGGACCGCGCCCGTCCCGCTCTCCGTACTGGACCTGGTGACCGTCGGCGCGGGCAGTACCGCCACCGACGCGCTGCGCACCAGCGTGGCGCTGTCCCGGTTCGCCGAGGCCCGCGGCTTCCACCGGTACTGGGTCGCCGAGCACCACTCCATGCCCGGTGTGGCCTCCTCCTCGCCCGCCGTGATCCTCGCCCACCTCGCCGCCCACACCGACCGCATCCGGCTCGGCTCGGGCGGCGTCATGCTGCCCAACCACGCCCCGCTGGTGATCGCCGAGCAGTTCGGCACGCTGGAGGCGATGGCGCCGGGCCGGATCGACCTCGGTCTCGGCCGCGCCCCCGGCACGGACGGCGCCACGGCCGCGGCCCTACGCCGTACCGACACCCTGAACGAGGGCGCCGACGACTTCCCGCAGCAGCTCGCCGAGCTCATCCGCTTCCTGGACGACGACTTCCCCGACGGCCATCCGTACCGCCGGATCCACGCGATCCCGGGCCCCGTCCAGGCCACCGCTCCGGGCGGCGTGCAGTCCCCGCACCGCCCGCCGGTCTGGCTGCTCGGCTCCTCCGGCTTCAGCGCGCGCCTGGCCGGAATGCTGGGCCTGCCGTTCGCCTTCGCGCACCACTTCTCCGCGCAGAACACCATCCCGGCCCTGGACCTGTACCGGCAGACCTTCCGCCCCTCCGCGGTCCTCGACCAGCCCTACGCCCTCATCGGCGTCTCCGCCCTCGCCACCGACGACGCGCGCGAGGCCCGCCGCCAGACCCGGGCGGTGGCCCTCAACATGCTCCGGCTGCGCACCGGCCGGCCCGGCCTCTTCCCCGACCCGGACGAGGCCGAGAAGCACGAGTTCAGCCCGATGGAGGAGGAGTTCATCACCTCCTGGACGGCCAACATCGTGCACGGCACCGCCGACGAGGTCCGCTCCGGCCTGGACGACCTGCACAAGCGCACCGGCGCCGACGAACTGATGCTCGTCTCCCACGCCCACCGCGGCGAACTCCGCCTGCGCTCCTACGAGTTGATCGCGGACGCCTACGGCTTGCCGACCACGTAGGTCTGCTCGCCGAGCAGCTCGGAGATACGATCCGGCGGCACCGGCCGGGAGTACAGCCAGCCCTGGCCGGTGTCGCAGCCGATGCGGCGCAGCCGGGTGGCCTGGGCCGAGGTCTCCACGCACTCGGCGGTGACGGTGATGCCGAGCCGGTGGGCGAGCTGGATCATCGCCTCGACGATGACCTCGTCGGCGGGATTGGGCGGCACGCCCTTGGGCGCCTCCTCGTACTGGAAGCCGCGCACGAAGGATCCGTCCAGCTTCAGCACCTTCACCGGCAGCCTGCTCAGGTACGCCAGGTTCGAGTAGCCGGTCCCGAAGTCGTCGATGGCGATGCGCACGCCCATGTCGCTGAGGGCCTGCAGCGCCTGGAGCGGGCGGCCCGCCGAGCCCATCACCGCCGACTCGGTCAGCTCCAGCTGGAGCAGATGCGGGGCCAGTCCGGTGTCGGAGAGGATCTCCGCCACGTCGGCCACCAGATCGGAGTCCCACACCTGGCGCACGGCCACGTTCACGCTGACGAAGATGGGCGGCTCCTCGGGGTGGTCCAGCTGCCAGCGGCGGGCCTGCCGGCAGGCGGTCCGCAGCGCCCAGCGGCCGAGCGGGACGATCGAGCCGTCCTCCTCGGCCAGTCCGATGAACCGATTCGGCGTCAGTGTGCCGAACTGAGGATGATTCCAGCGGATCAACGCCTCGACCCCGGCGAGGCGGCCGTCCTCCATGCCGACCAACGGCTGGTATTCGAGCGCGAATTCGCCCCGGTCGATGGCGGGGCGCAAAGTGGACGACAGGGCCTGACGGGTCATCCGGTGCGCGTTGCGCTCGGGGTCGAACAGGGTCCAGCGGGCCTTGCCGTCGGCCTTCGCCCAGTACAGGGTCGTGTCGGCCGCCTGCATCAGGCCGGTCGCGGTCGTGCCCGCCGCGTGCCGCTCCACGACGCCGATCGACGCCGTCAGCGACAGGCGCTGGCCCGCCAGGTCGAAGGGCTCCTGAAGGGCGTTGAGCGCCGACTCGGCCAGTTCCGCGAGCTGTTCGGTGCCGGTGGAGTCCTCCACGAGCAGCGCGAACTCGTCGCCGCCGAGCCGGGCCACCAGCGGGGTCACCGCGCGGGCGTAACCGGCCTCGTCGGCCACCCGGGTCAGGCGCTCGGCGACGGCCGCGAGCAGCCGGTCGCCGACGCGGTGGCCGAGGGTGTCGTTGACCGCCTTGAAGCCGTCGAGGTCCAGGTAGCACAGGCCGATCCGGCCGGTGCCGCTCTGTTCGTACGACTCCGCCTCCAGCGCGGCCGTGAGCCGCTCGAAGAACAGCGTGCGGTTGGGCAGCCGGGTCACCGGGTCGTGCATCTGCAAGTGCCGCAGCCGCGCCTGGAGTTCACGCCGGGCACTGATGTCGGCGACGGACAGCAGCACCCCGGCCTCCCCGCTCAGGGGGGCGACGGTCACCTGCACCCACACCGAGTGCCCCTCGGGGTGCTTCAGCCGGCGGGTGCAGCGCAGCTTCGCCTGCCGGCCGCGCAGCACCTCGCGGTAGGCGTGCCAGCTGCGGGTGTCCGAGGCCAGGTCCACCAGGTCGGCGGCGACCCGCCCGGTGAGCGCGTCCGGATCGGTGCCGAGCAGCTCGCCGAAGGCCGCGTTGGCGCCGGCCACGAGTCCGGCGCGGTCCACGACGGCCATGGCGACCGGGGCGGCCGCGAAGACACGGTGGTAGGTGGTGTGGTCACTGTCTGTGACGGCTGACCGGTCGAGGTCTGCCGCGGGCGTCGGCCCTTCGGACGTTCCGCTCACCGCTCGCTCCCGCAGTGCACTCGATCTGTGTCCGTGCCTGTCCGTGCCGGAAAGTGTGCCGATCATAGAGGCTGGCCCCGGGCCCTTCCAGCCACTGTCCAGTGTCCCGGACGGAGCACAGTTTCTGACAGATCGTTTCTGCCCGCACGTGGACGGGTTCTTCAGGCCCCCGACCAGTTGTGACGTTCCGTGAGTGAACCGGGGTGTCGAGCGCCGGAGCGCGTCGGAGCATCCAGAGGGCGCACTCACCCTTGTAGCGCAGGCGAACAGGGCATAGTGCGACAAATGACAGCAATCTGGATGTGGGTCCAGCGAACCGCGTCCGGAGGTCAAGGCCGTGCCCAAGCTGCGCAGCACCGCCGCCGTGTGCACCGCGCTGTCGGCGCTCGCCGCGACCTCGATGATCAGCGGCCCGGCGGTCGCCGAGCCCTTCTCCACGGCCCCCTGTGCCCTGCACCGGGCCGACACCCACCACTCCGAGGGGGTGGACACCTGGAACTCCGACTACACCCGCCCGACCGGCGTGCGCGACGCCGTGATGATCTTCCTCTCCTTCCCGGACTCCGCCCCGCGCACCACACCCGCCGAGCTGGCCGCCGACCACTTCCCGGCCACCAGCCGCTACTACCAGCAGGCCTCCTACGGCAGGTTCACCCTCCGCCCGCATCCGCTGCGGCACTGGCTGCGCATGCCCCGGCCGTCCACGGCGTACGCCATGAAACGGGACTGGGGCGCCGAGGACCGGGCCGCCTACCTGCGGGACGCGTTCGCGGTGGCCGACAAGGAGGTCGACTTCTCCCGCTACCAGGTGGTGTACCTCGTCGCCGACCCGGACGCGCCCGGCGTCGACTCGGACGCCACGAAGGTCGTGAACCTCGACACGCCCGTCCACGTGGACGGCGCCGACATCCGCCGGGTCGTCACGGTCTTCGAGAAGCACCCGCCGGACCGCCTGGTCCTCGCCCACGAGACCGGCCACGTGTTCGACCTGCCCGACCTCTACCACCGCCCGGTCGACGGCAAGGGCGACTGGGACACCTACGTCGGCGACTGGGACCTGATGGGCAGCCAGTTCGGGCTGTCCCCGGACCTGTTCGCCTGGCACAAGTGGAAACTCGGCTGGCTGGACCCGCGCCAGGTGGTGTGCGTGCGGGGCGCGCGGCCGACCCGGCTGACCCTGGAGCCGCTGGAGGCCGGCCCCGGCATCCCGGCGCAGGGCACGGCGGGTGCCCCGGCCTTCGGCCTCGGGCACGGGGTGAAGCTGGCGATCGTGCGCACCGGGCCCGACAGCGCCCTGGGCTTCGAGGCGCGCGGTGCGGCCGGCAACGACCGGGCCACCTGCCGGCAGGGCGTCCTGGTGTACCGGATCAGAAGCGGAGCGGAGTCCGGCGGCGGCCCGGTGGAGGTCGTCGACGCCCACCCGCACACCGAGGCCTGCTGGGAGAACTCGGTCTACCCCGCCCTCGCCGACGCCCCGGTCGCCCTCGGCGAGAGCTTCACCGTGCCGGGCGAGGGCGTACGGGTGGAGGTGGAGGGCAGGACGGCGTCGGGGGCGTGGACGGTGAGGATCACACCGGGGGTGGGCGGTGGATGAGGGACTGATACGCGCACGAAAACGGCGGGCCGGATTCTTTCGAACCGGACCCGCCGTTTCCTTCGCGTGCGCCGCCAGGGACTCGAACCCCGGACCCGCTGATTAAGAGTCAGCTGCTCTAACCAACTGAGCTAGCGGCGCCTGCTGACGTCGTAGACCTTAGCATCCTGGTCGGCGGGAGGAAAAATCGATATCCGCACCGCCGCGCGGGCCGCCCGTACGGCCGCCCAGAGGACCACCTCCGGCCCCGGCAGCCAGGGGTGACGCGTGTCCGGGGCGACCAGCCAGCGGGAGTCGCCGGGGGCGTCGCCGGCGGCCGGCGCGGGGACGGTCACCGCGTCGCCGGTGCCGTGACACAGCAGCGGCGGCACCGCCTCCGTACGGTTCGAGCCCCACTCCTCCCACGCCAGCAGCGAGGGCAGCCGCTGGGCCGTGCCCGGCGCGGAGAACAGCAGCACGCGGCCCCGGAACACCGCGACCGGGCCCGAGCCCGGGCCGTCGTCCCACAGCCGGTCCAGCATCCGGCGGCCGAAGATCGCGGGGGCGCTCACCACGTCGAAGACGGTGCCGCAGGGCAGGACGACCGGGGCGTGCGGGCGCTCTTCCCAGAGGGCCAGGGTGCTCCGCGGATACGTGGCCGCCGAGGCGAGCCAGTCGACGCCGGCGGCGGTGACGCGGGTGACGTTCGGTGCGCTGCTCATGCCACCCAGATGTACCGGGCGTGAGGGAGTCGTTCTTCTGAGTTGCCGAAAACCGGGACAGAGAGGGTGGGGGAGGAGTATCTTGCCCGCCTGGCATATGCCAGACGGGTTACTCAAGGGGTTGGTGTTGACGACCGGGCCTGACGCGGCCCGGAGTCACACGGGATCGGGGTACGTCCGCCCCTCGGCGTCGCCCCGCATCAGGTCCCGCCCGAACTCGACCATCTTCTTCGCGTAGTCCTCGGTCCACTCCGCCCGCTCGGCGATGTCCCCCGGGGTCAGCCGGTCGAACCGGCGCGGGTCGGCGAGCTGGGCCGCCGCGATGGCCTGGAACTCCACGGCCCGGTCGGCGGCCGCACGGAACGCCTGGGTCAGCTCCGTGGCCCTGGCCAGCAGCGCCCGCGGATCCTCGATCGACTCCAGGTCGAAGAAGTGCTCGGGATCGCCGGCCGCCTCCGCGGGCTCGAAGATCAGAGGCGCGGGGCGTAGCCGCGGTTCGTTACGACGCGGCGTGGGCTCCGCCATGTCTTGTCTCCTCCTCGTACGGTCCGCTCGGCACCGCCTTCAGGTGGGCCACCGTCCATTGTCCCGCGCCTGCGCAAGGGGCCCTCGATCCCGCCGGCTCACCCGGCGTTCCCCCAGGGCACCTCGGCGCCCGTCGACCGGATGCGGGCGCCGGTCATGGCTGCTCGGCGCTCGTCGGGCAGGCGTCCGGGGTGCCGGTCAGGGCTGCCAGCTCACCTTGTGTTCGGCCAGGTGGGCCAGCACCGCGTGGTTCGCCTCCCAGCCGTCCGGGAACTTCACCAGGGTGCCCAGCTGGACCGGTTCCGTGGACGGGTAGGTGTCCAGGAGGTCGCCGACGCCCGCGCGGCAGACGACGATGCAGGCGTGGCGGTGCCGGGAGGCCAGGACGCACAGGCGGCCGGTCTCCAGGTGGAAGGCGGTGGCGTCGGGGCGGCCGGAGAGCGGGTGCAGGACCACCGTGACGTCGTACTCCCGGCCCTGGAGACGGTTGGCGGTGTCGACCGTGACGTCCGCCGCGCCCAGTTCGGCGAGCGCCGCGCGGACCGCCGCCGCCTGGTCGCGGTGGGCGGTGCCGACGGCGATGCGGTCGGCGGTCAGGGGCGTGGCGTCCGGCGCGCGCTCCGACGTTGCCGCGCCGCCCCTGTCCAGCAGGCGGCGGACCACCGCCGCCACCGCCCGCACCGCCTCCGGGTCGGTGCGCGGGGTGTGCCGGGCGGGCAGTTCCAGCAGGCCCCAGCCGGATTCCGCCGCCTCGTCGATCACCCGGTCCGGGCCGGAGCCGTCCGAGGGGACGGCGAAGGCGAGGCGGCGATCGCCGTGGCCGGTGCCGCTGCGGAAGGGGGTGTACGGGTAGAACGCGTCTGAGACCAGCGGCGCCGCGGAGGCGGGCAGGCGCCAGGAGACCGGCAGGCGGTGCTGGGGGAGACCGGGGTTGTGGGCCAGCAGGGTGGTCACGGCGGAGGCCGAGGGGTCGTACGACAGGCCCGCCCACTGCTCGCTGCCGACGATCGCGAACGGGTCCAGCTGCCCGGGGTCGCCGACGAACAGCGCCCGCTCGAACAGGCCCGCCACGGCCAGCAGGGAGTCGGAGCGCATCTGGTACGCCTCGTCCACGATCGCGTGCGGCCAGGGCTCGTCCACCGTGACGTGCGCCCACTTCGCGGCCGTGGAGAGGACCACCGGCAGGCCGTTCAGCTCGGCCGCCTTCGCGGACGTGCGGACCTGCGGCAGGTCGTCCAGCGCCTTGTCGTAGGGGTCGGTGTCGCTGCTGTGCAGGCGGCCGACCGGCAGCTGCGGGTTCTTCTCGGCGAGCCGGAGGACGAGGTCGTCCACCTGGGCGTTCGTCTGTGCCACCACCATCAACGGGCGGCCCGCGTCGGCCAGTTCGAGGGCCGCGCGGACCACGAGCGTCGACTTGCCGGCGCCGGGCGGGGAGTCCACGACCACCCCGCGCTCGCCGCCGTGCAGGGTGTCGTGGAGGATCGCGTCGGTGGCGCGGGCGGCGGCCGCCCCGGGGTCGAAGCCGACCGTCGTCACAGCAGGTCCTCCTCGGTGATGGGATCGGCGGCCTCCGACACGGCCTCACCCGGCGGGCCGCCGTGCGTCCACGGGGTCTCCTCCGGGTCGGGCAGCTTCGCGCCGCCGCGCTGCTCGTGCTCGAACAGGGTGAAGCAGATCCGGTCGCCCTTCTCCGGCACCGAACCGGGCTCGGGCTCCTTGCCACGGCCCATCTTGTCCAGGACGCGCAGGACCAGCACACCGTCGGCCTCCTGGCCCACGAACTCCGCCGACTGCGGCCTGCCGCCCAGTGAGCGGTACACCTTCGCGCGCTCGGCCAGATGCGGCCGGTCGTCGGTGCGGACCGTCACCAGCGGGCGCGGGCTCGGCCGCCTGCCCTCGCTGTAGGCCATGACGACATCGGTCACCTCGCCCGCGAACGCCTCCCCGGCCAGCCGCCGCCCCGCCATCACCAGCGGATCGTCCAGGGCCTCCTGCGCGTCGAGGCGGGCCTGCTCGCGCTCGCGCGTGGCCAGCTTGTTCGCCGCCGTCACCGCGTCGTCCCGGCGCGGCTGCGGGGGCTCGCCCGCCAGCACCCGGTCGCGGTGCCCGGTGAAGGACCACCGGTCGCGGGTCCAGCGCTCCTCGACATGGGCCCCCTCCGGCAGCTCCCGCAGCAGGTCCAGGCCCCGCCACACCGCGTCCCAGGTGGGCCGGGTGCGGCTCGCCACCAGGTCGCGGATCTCCCGCTCGGCCGCCGTGAGCGCGGCCAGCCGGTCGTCGGCGGCCAGGGCGTCCTCGGCGGCGGCGAGCGCGGTGCGCGCGCGGTCGTAGCGCTCGATGGCGGGGGCCAGCAGCTTGTTGTCGAACGCCGGGTCGGTGGCGGGTCCGGCCGGCGGGCACAGCAGTTGACCGGCGGGGTCCCGGGCGAGCTCGGCCCGGTGCGCGGCCTCGGCGCCTGATGCGCCCCGCGGCGGGTCGATCCAGGCGAGCAGCGCGCCCAGGTGCTGGTCCTCCAGGCCGGACTGGCCGGTCGCCCAGTGCCGGGACAGCACGTCGGTCAGGGCCAGCAGCAGGGAGGAGCCGGGGACGCGGGACCGCTCGCCGTAGTGGGTGAGCCAGCGGCCCAGCAGCGGCACCCGGGGTGGCGCCGGATGGGGCGCTTCCGGGTCCTGCTCGGCGGTACGGCGGAACCGCATCGAGCGGCCGAGGAGCCGTACGAACTCCAGGCCGGCCCGGCTCGGCACGATCAGCTGGGGAGCGTCCGCGCACAGCTCCACCTCGACCTTGACCCGCTTGCCGGTCTCCGGGTCGGTCTCGGTCCGCTCGGCCGCCTCCACGGAGCCGGCGTAGGAGTCGATGTACGGCAGGACGACGTCGGCCAGGTCGGCCAGGAAGGTGAAGCGCAGGTCGCGGTCGCGGGGCTGCGGCACGGCCAGCAGCCGCGGCTGGTCCCGGTCGGTGCCGACCAGCGCGCCGAGCGGGGCGCCCGCCTCACCGGCCGTGGTGAGCGGCACGAACACCAGCGGGCGCGTGGACACATGGCGGTGCCGGACGGTCGCGGCGGGCTGGGCGCGGCCGCTGCTGACGGCCTCGAGCCGGGCGAGGGCGGCGATCAGGGACACGGGGCGACCTCCGGGTGGGGCGCGTCCGCCGGCATCCGCGCGCTCGCCAGTGCCTCGGCGCGCAGGGCGGCCGCCCGGCGCAGGGCCGCGACCGCCGGGTCGTCGGGGTCGCCGCTCTCGCCGCGGGCCGCCGCGAGGACGTCCTCGACCGTGGTCAGACCGCCCAGTTCCGCCCGCAGCGGGCGGCCGAGCCGGGTGACGGCACCCTCCTCGCGGGAGCGTTCCCGGCAGTGGAAGGCCAGTTCGCACGCGGACAGGCACTCGGGCGCGTACGTCGCCGGGACCGCCGCCACGGCCGCCGTCAGCTCCTCGGCGCTCCGGTCCGGCGCGAAGCACTTGCCCTCGGGCAGGGCCCGGGCGATCTCCTCGATCCGGGTGAGCCGGGCCAGCTGGCGGGCGGTGACCGCGCGCTGCTTGCGGATGTCGACGGCGGATCCCGCGGGCAGGTTGGAGAAGTCCTTCGGGCACACCAGCAGCACCCGGTGACGCACGCGCGGAGCCGGAGCGCCGTCATCGGCGCGCCGCTCCGGCCGCGCGCCGAGCCGTCCCGCCACCTCCTCCAGCGCCAGCACGTACACCGCCGCCTGCCGGGCGGCCGCGCCGACCTTGGCCGGGTCCGCCGAACCGTCCAGCATGGGGAAGGACTTGATCTCCACCACCGACCAGCTGCCGTCCGGGTGCACGACCACCGCGTCCGGCTCCAGGAAGGCGAGCGAGCCCGCCACGTCCAGGGCCAGCATCGGGTGGTCGAGCAGGGTCCAGCCACCCGCCCGCGTGGCCTCGCGCAGCGCCAGCGCCGTACGGGCCGTACGCCCCTCGGGGCCCTGGGCGGTCAGGTCGGGTACGGCGGCCCCCTCCGGCGGTTCGGCGCCCGGGTCGAGGCGGGCGTGGGCCAGCCGCAGCAGTTCCGCGCCGCCGTCGGCCTTCACCTTCGCCTCGAACGCGTTCCCGCGCGTCAGCGCGAACTGCGACTGCCCGAACGCGGACGGCGCGCCCAGCGCGCTCGCCAGCCGGGCCTTGTCCACCCCGGCGCCGTCCAGGATCGCCCGCCGCGCGCACCCGGGGTTCGCGGCGAGCGCCGCGAGGGCGCGCGCGTCCAGGGCCTTGGCCGGTACCTCGGGACCGCGCAGCTCAGCGAGCCGGTGCCGCAGCGCCTTCGCCCGCGTCGCTGGGGGAGGCGTCCGGTTCGGCCCCGGCGTCGAGCCGCGACTCGCGCTGCCGTGGAATTCGCTCACCCGCGGAAGTCTGGCATCCGGCACTGACAATCGGGGAACCCGCGGTGTCCGTGACCGGTGTGCGGCGCGGGAACAGGCGGTCCCGGACCAGGTCCAGGACCCGCATGACGCGCGGCGCGAGCAGGAGGCCGACGCCCATCACGGCGACGCCCGCGACCGCGTCGAGGAAGTAGTGGTTGGCGGTGCCCATCACCACGAGCGCGGTGCCCAGCGGGTAGAGGACGCCCAGGATCTTCGCCACGCGCGTGCCGCCGTGCCGCCACAGCATCACACCGCACCACAGCGCCCAGCCGACGTGCAGGCTCGGCATCGCCGCGTACTGGTTGGTCATCCCGCCCATGCCGCGCGGCGCGCTCGCCTCGCCGCCCCACCAGCCGTACGAGCTGTAGTGCGCCATGGTGTCCACGAAACCGTGTCCGGCGGACAGCAGCCTCGGCGGGCAGGTCGGCAGCAGCGTGAAGCCGATCAGGCCGATGAACGTGGACGTCATCAGCCAGGTGCGGGCCCGCCGGTAGTGCTCGGCGCGGGCCCGGAACAGCCAGATGAGGAGGGCGGGCGTGACCAGGTAGTGCAGCGAGGCGTACCAGAAGTCGGCCGGCACCCCGAGCCAGGGCTCGCGCGTGAACAGCCGGTTGAGCGGGTGCTCGGCGTTGAGGTGCAGGGCCTTCTCGAGGCGCAGGATCGCCAGGCCGTGGTCGACGGCGGAGGAGACGTCACCGCGGGCGAGCAGGCGGCCGGCCGAGTAGCAGCCGTACACGAGGAGGATCAGCGGCAGCTCGGTCCACCAGCGCAGCCGGGTACGCGGGACCACCTCGGTGCCCGGTGTCTCGGTCTGCGGCATCCGATCGCCCTCCCCCTTGTCACTGTGCGGCATGCCCCGGAGGGCGACCGTGCCACTTTACGGTGTCCGTATCTCCGCCCATGAGGGCGCTCCGGCCCACAAAGACGCCGGGATCGGCCGCCGGGTTGCCCCGGAACCGGTTGAGCGATGATGGGAGGGTCCCCTTCGCTCCCGGAAAGGTCTCCCATGGCACCGCGCATCCTGCTGGCCCGGCACGGACAGACGGAATGGTCACTGTCCGGAAAGCACACCGGCAGGACCGACGTGCCGCTGCTGGAGGAGGGCCGGCGGGGAGCCAAGCTGCTCGGCGAGCGACTGCACCGCGCCCCGCTGGACGGGCTGCCCGGCGTGGAGGTGCGCACCAGTCCGCTGGCACGCGCGCGTGAGACCTGCGAACTGGCCGGCTTCGGTGACCGGGCCACCACCTGGGACACGCTGATGGAGTGGGACTACGGCGCCTACGAGGGCCTGACGCCGGCCGAGATCCAGGCCGTGCGGCCGGGCTGGCTGATCTGGCGGGACGGGGTGCCGGAGGGGGAGAGCCTCGCCGAGGTGACCGCCCGCGCGGACGAGGTGGTCTCCTGGGCCCGCTCGTCCGACCGCGACGTCCTGGTCTTCGCCCACGGCCACATCCTCCGCTCCATCGGCGCGCGGTGGCTGGGCCTGCCGCTGGACTTCGCGGCCCGGATACGCCTGAACCCGACCTCGCTGTCCGTCCTCGGCTGGGCCTACGGCGAACCGGCGATCGAGAGCTGGAACGACCTGGGCCACCTGGCGGGATAGCCGGTTACCCGTCACGCCCTCCGGGTCACGCCCTTGCGGTCACGCCCTCCCGGTCCTCGGCATGGAGGCGTGCCGCTCCAGGAAGTCGGACACCCCCGACGCCCGCCGGTGCGGCAGCAGCACCCTGGCGGTGCCCGCCAGCATGCCCTGGATGCGCGAGGACTGGACCTGGTCCAGCAGGGACAGCACGCGCATGCCGGCGGCCGCCGCCTCGTCCGGCCGCCCCTCACGGGCGAGGTCGTCGGCCAGTTCGGCGGTGTACAGCGCGATGTTCCGGGTGAAGTGGGGATCCTGCAGTTCGGCCGCGCGATACGCGTGCCGTGACGCCCGCCGCCAGTCGCCCAGCATGGACCAGCACTGCGCCTCCAGGCCCTCCAGTTCGGCCTCGCCGTAGAAGCTCATCCACTCGGGGTCGTCGTCCGAGCGGCCCCGGGCGAAGAGGGCCTGGGCCCGTACGAGTGCCTGTTCGCAGCCGGTGCGGTCGGCGAGGCCCGCCCAGCCGCCGGCTTCCCGCAGCGCCAGCAGGGACATCAGGCGGGCCGAACCCAGCGGGGCGGCGGCGCGCTGCGCGGCCTGCGCGGCGCGGACCGCCTCGCGCGGGCGGCCGGCGTCCCGCGCGAGGAAAGCGGTGTTGCAGAAGGCGTGCGCCTCCAGCGCCGGGTCCCCGGTCATCCGGGCCGTGGCCAGCGCCTCCGCGTAGTGCGAGCGGGCGTCGTCGAAGCGGCCGGAGTCGTGCGCCAGCCAGCCCACGGAGATGGCGAGTTCACCGGCGCCCGAGTGCAGCCGTTCGGCGGTGGTCTGCCGGGTCGCGCCGGCGTCCAGCAGTGCGTAGGCCGCGCGCAACGGAGCCGCCGCGCGCCGGTAGAGGCCGTCCGCGCCGTGCCGGTCGTCGAGCAGCCGGATCCGGCGGACGGCCTCCTCCAGGGCGAGCGCCTCCGGGGTCCCGGGCCGGCGCGAGGTCCGCACCGCGGCCGCGGCGTCCGTGGTGAGCCCCAGCGGGCTCAGCGTGGCGGCGGCCACCGTGGCGCCTCCGCCGGTCATGAATGCGCGACGCAGCACGTCGCTCTCCTCGTGGTTCAGATGGTGTCTCGCGTACGGTTCTGGTGCGCCGCACGGGTCCTGCGTGTCATACGGTTCGACAGGCCCCCGTGACTCACCGGCCGCCCGCGCGGCGCCGGGTTCCCCGGGATCCGCCGTCGTACGCGCCGCGCGTCCGCGGACGGACGAGCGGGGCGCGAAGCCGAGGTCGGTGAGCGTGCGGCCGGGGAACATGTGCAGGAACACCCGTTCGTACGCGTAGTTCGGGCAGCGGATCTCGCCCGCCTCGACCCGACCGATGTAACGCGCGTCACAGCTCACCCGCTCACCGATCTCGCGCGCGGCGCGCCGTACGAGCGCCGCGAACTCGGCCGGTGACCGCCTGCCGCGCAGGTGCCGGAAGGCGAGGTTCGGCCGTGGTGGCCGGTCGGGCTGTGACGAGGTCTCGGTTGACGACGCCATGGCCGGGTCCTCTCGTGCGAACCGTCGAACCATGCCGGGCCCGGGGCGATCCGTGACGAGTTGTCCGAGTGACGCCCTGGTTCCGGCGGGCATGAACGTACCTGCTGTGAAGGACCCGCCACGCTGTGTTTGGCTACAAACCGGATATCTCATCCACGATCTGCCATGAAGTGCCATCCTTTGCGGCGCACTTGTGCCGTAGCCGTTGACGCGTTCACGCGTTGGACCCCATGGACCGCGACAGGGCTGTGTGGTGGAGGCCGGCATGGAGACCAGGGAGTCCAGCCAGAGCAACGAACCTTGTCCGCCGCCGCCGTCGGCCGCGGCGGACGACGCGGAGGCGGCGGCCTGCGACCTGGTGACGGTACCGGCCCGGCAGGGCCTGGAGGCGGTCGACATCCTGCGGCGCGGCGCCGGTGAGGCGATGGGGCCCGTGCTGCACGACGGCGGCTGCGCCACCCTCGGCTTCCTGGTACCGGCGGGCACCGCGGCCGGCTGGGACGTGCCGGGCAGCACCTGCACGGAGACCGACGGGCGCGGACTCAGGCTGAACCCCGAGCCGCCGGTGGAGGGCTCCGACTGGCTGCTGCCGCCCGGCGAGGCCGACCTCGCCACCGACCCGGTGGTGCTGCGCCGGGCCCTGGGGGAGGCGGCCCGGCTCATCGAGGCGGCCGACCGCTGCCAGTGAGGCGGCCGCCCCTGGCACCTGCGAAACTGGACCGATGGGCAGGTCCAGGAACACGCGGCGCGGGTCGGCGGCCGTCGAAGCCGTCGTGGAGGCGGTCGACGGCGGCCTCGCACAGCTCGTGCCCGACCCCGACCGGGGCCGCGCCTGGACGCTGCTGATCGACGGCGCGCCCCAGTCGCACGTCGACCTGGACGACCCCGCGTACCTCTCCTTCGAGTACCAGCGCCGCCTCGGCCATGTCATCGACCTCGTCGCCCCGCCCGGCAAGCCCGTGCACGCCGTGCATCTCGGCGGCGGCGCGTTCACCCTCGCCCGGTACACCGCCGCCACCCGCCCCCGCTCCACCCAGCAGGTCGTCGAGCGCGACGCGGCCCTGGTCCAACTGGTCCGCCGGGAGCTGCCGTTGGACCCGGGTGCCCGGATCCGGGTCAGATCGACGGACGCCCGCGCGGGCCTCGCCAAGGTGCCGGACGGCTGGGCGGACCTGGTCATCGGGGACGTCTTCAGCGGCGCCCGCACCCCGGCCCACCTCACCTCCACCGAGTTCCTGGACGAGGTCCGCCGCGCCCTGAAGCCGGCCGGGGTCTACGCCGCCAACCTCGCCGACGGCCCGCCACTCGCCCATCTGCGCGGCCAGATCGCCACCGCCGCCGCCCGGTTCGCCGAACTCGCACTGATCGCCGACCCGGCCGTCCTGCGCGGCAAACGCTTCGGCAACGCCGTCCTGGTCGCCTCCGACGCCCCGCTCCCGGTCGCCGAACTCACCCGCCGTGCCGCCTCCGACCCGCACCCGGGCCGGGTCGAACACGGCAGACCGCTCAGGGACTTCACGGGCGGCGCGGCCCCGGTGACGGACGCGGCAGCCGTCGCGTCTCCGGCCCCGCCGCCGTCGGTGTTCCGCTGACCCGGCTCATCCCGGGAGCGGCGTTCAGTAGTTCCCGATGTCCACATGCGGCGGCCCGTCGTGCCAGGTGCACATCACCGACACCCGGTCCGCGCCGCTGCTGAACTCCACCCGGATCCACGTCCCGGTCTTCCACACCTGCATCGACCAGCCGGTCCCCGGCGTCGCCGAGACGAGCGTGGCACTGGACGGACCCAGGTCGAACACGGCCCGGCCGCCGTCGGTGTCGTACGACTTGACCCGGCCGGACGCGGACGAGGCGGCGGTGGCGGAGGGGCTCGAGGTGCGGCTCGGTGTGGGCGTCGGGGCCGGCGGCCGGGTCGACGGGCCGGTGGACGGGGACGGCCGGTGCGTCGGCGAGGGGAGGGCCTTCGCGCCCTGGGTCGTCGCGTCGGCGGCCGTGACCGGCAGGGCGCGCGGCGGGTCGTACGCCGTCCCGGCCATCACCGTGTGCACACCCCACCACGACAGCGTGACCGCCGCTCCCGTCGCGAGCAGCCACGCCAGTACGTGTACGAGTCCTCTGCGCATCGCAGGCCATACTGCCTCAGGACCCACACGGGTTGTCCACAGGCCCGCAGTTGTCCACAGGTCCGGACCGGGTCCGCCCGCATGGCGTACGGTGCGGCGCATGGCAAGTGTGCTCGTGGTCGAGGACGACCAGTTCGTACGCTCGGCGCTCATCCGGCATCTCACCGACGCCGCCCACACCGTGCGCAGCGTCGGTACGGCACTGGAGGCGCTGCGCGAGGTCGCCCATTTCCGCTTCGACGTGGTCATCCTGGACCTCGGACTGCCGGACCTGGACGGCTCCGAGGCGCTGAAGATGCTGCGCGGCATCACGGACGTCCCGGTGATCATCGCCACCGCCCGGGACGACGAGACGGAGATCGTCCGGCTGCTCAACGCGGGTGCGGACGACTACCTGACCAAGCCGTTCTCCGTCGAGCACCTCTCCGCGCGGATGGCGGCCGTGCTGCGCCGGGCCCGCTCCGGCGGCACGGAGGCCGCGCCCTCCTCCGTGCTGCGCGTCGGCGGCCTGACCGTCGACCCGCTGCGCCGCCAGGCCGAGCTGGACGGGGTCCGCCTCGACCTCACCCGCCGCGAGTTCGACCTGCTCGCCTTCCTCGCCGGCCGCCCCGGGGTGGTGGTCCCGCGCAGGGAACTCCTCGCCGAGGTCTGGCAGCAGTCCTACGGCGACGACCAGACCATCGACGTCCATCTGTCCTGGCTGCGCCGGAAACTGGGCGAGACGGCGGCCCGGCCCCGCTATCTGCACACGCTCCGGGGGGTCGGCGTGAAGCTCGAACCCCCGCTGGAGCCGTCCGCGGACGGGGAGCCGGTCCGATGAGATGGGCCCTGGTCAAGGTCTGCCTGGCGGTCACCACGATGGTCGTGGTCGCCTTCGCGGTACCGCTCGGCCTGGTCGTCAAGGAGATGGCCCGCGACCGGGCGTTCTCGAACGCCGAGCGGGAGGCCGCCGCCGTCGCGCCCGCGCTGTCCATCACCACCGACCGGGACAAACTGGAGCGGGTCGTGGCCTCGGCCGGCGCCGACTCCGGGATGGCCGTGCATCTGCCCGCCGACGGCCACCGGTCCGCGCTGGATCTCGGCCGGCAGCGCGCCGCCGGCCGCGACATCCAGATGGTACGGAAACTGGGCCGGGCCTCCACGACCTCGGTGGCCGGCGGCTCCGCACTGCTCCAGCCGGTCGCGCTCGGCTCCGGCGACATCGCGGTCGTCGAGGTGTACGTCCCCGAGTCCGAGGTGACCAACGGCGTCGGCACGGCCTGGGCGGTCCTCGCGGCCGTCGGCCTCGCGCTGATCGTCGGCTCGGTCGCGGTCGCCGACCGGCTCGGCGTACGCATGGTGCGGCCCGCCCAGCGGCTGGTCGAGGGGGCGCACGACCTGGGCGACGGCAAGCTGGGGGCGAGAGTGCCGGAGGACGGGCCCACCGAACTCCGCCTCGCCGCCGTCGCCTTCAACTCCATGGCCGACCAGGTCGTCCAACTCCTCGCGAACGAGCGGGAGCTGGCGGCGGACCTCTCGCACCGCCTGCGCACGCCGCTGACCGTGCTGCGGCTCAACGCCGCCTCCCTGGGCGGCGGACCGGCCGCCGAGCAGACCCGGGCCGCGGTCGCCCAGCTGGAGCGCGAGGTCGACACCATCATCCGTACGGCCCGGGAGGCCAAGCCGCAGACGGCCGCCCTCGGCCCGGGCGCCGGGTGCGACGTGGCCGAAGTGGTGCGTGAGCGCATGGAGTTCTGGTCCGCGCTCGCCGAGGACGAGGGCCGCAAGTGGCGCGTGGCCGGCGTCGAGCGGCCGGTGCGCATACCCGTGGTCCGCGCCGATCTGGCCGCCGGGCTCGACGCCCTGCTCGGCAATGTGTTCCGGCACACCGCCGAGGGCACCGCCTTCGCGGTCGACGTGCACAACGCCGAGGACGCGGTGATCGTGCTGGTGTCCGACGCGGGCCCCGGCATACCCGACCCCGAGGCGGCGATGGCCCGCGGGCGCGGTTCCGGAAGCGCCGGCTCGACCGGCCTCGGCCTCGACATCGTGCGCCGGCTCGCCGAGTCCACCGGCGGCGACGTCCGGATCGGCTCCTCGGTGCTGGGCGGCACCGAGGTGCGGATCTGGTTCCAGCTGGACGGGCGGCGGCCGGCGCGGGGGCGGGTGCGAAGACGGCGCCGATCCGGCAAACCGGTCCTCACTGGTCTCGACCATTAATCGTCCCCGATCCCTTCCTTAAGCGAACCCTAAGGTCTGCAACGGCCGCCCCGATCAAGCCATTTGTCCGATTCCGGATCGCTAGCGTGCTGCCACACCCCACCCCCGTGAACAGCGAAGGCAGGCACGCGCATGACCACGCACCGGCGCAGGATCAGTGGCAGGAACAAGGCGATAGGCGGTCTGGTCGCCGCGGCCGTGGTCGGCGGTGGCGCGCTCCTGCTCACCGGCACCGCCAACGCGGCCGGAGTGAACGCCGCGTACACCAAGACCAGCGACTGGTCGACCGGCTACACCGCGCAGTACGTCGTCACCAACAACAGCGGCCAGACCGAGAAGACCTGGACCCTGGAGTTCGACCTCCCGGCGGGTGCCAGGCTGGGTTCCCTGTGGAACGGCGAGTCGAGCGTCAGCGGTTCGCACGTCACCGTGAAGCCCGCCAAGTGGGACACCGAGGGCCTCGCCGTCGGAAAGTCGGTGACCGTCGGCTTCGTGGTCGACGGCAAGGGCGACCCGACCGGCTGTCGTATCGACAACGCCCAGTGTTCCGCCGACGACGGCGCCACGCCGGAGCCGAGCGGCCGTCCCACCCAGACCCAGTCCCCGTCGCCGACCCAGAAACCGACCTCCACGCCCACCCCCACCAAGAGCGCCACCCCCACCCCGACCGCCACTCCGACGACGGGCGGCGGCACCGGATCCGGCACCACCGCCTCCGCCGGCTTCGCCCCCTACGTCGACACGAGCCTCTACCCGGCCTTCGACCTGGTCGGCGCGGCCGACGCGACCGGCGTGAAGAACTACAACCTCGCCTTCATCACCGACGGCGGCGGCTGCACCCCCAAGTTCGGTGGTGTCACCGACCTGACCAGCGACGCCGTCGCCGCGCAGATCGGCTCCCTGCGCGCCAAGGGCGGTGACGTGCGGGTCTCCTTCGGCGGCGCCTCCGGCTCCGAACTGGCCACCACCTGCTCCTCGGCGGACGCGCTGGCGGCGGCGTACGGCAAGGCGGTCGACGCGTTCAAGCTGACCAAGGTCGACTTCGACGTCGAGGGCGGCGCGCTGCCGAACACGGCGGCGAACACCCGCCGCGCCCAGGCGATCGCCAAGCTCCAGGCGCAGCACCCCGGCCTGGACGTCTCCTTCACCCTCCCGGTGATGCCCGAGGGCCTCACCCAGGACGGCGTGAACCTGCTGTCCGACGCCAAGTCCAACGGCGTGAAGATCTCCACCGTCAACATCATGGCGATGGACTACGGCCCCTCGTACAACGGCGACATGGGCGACTACGCCCAGCAGGCGGCCACCGCCACCCAGGCCCAGATCAAGAGCGTCCTCGGCCTGTCCGACTCCGCCGCCTGGAAGGCCGTCGCGGTCACCCCGATGATCGGCGTCAACGACGTCTCCGCCGAGACCTTCAAGGTCGACGACGCCACCCAGCTGGTGAACTTCGCCAAGTCCAAGGGCCTCGGCGGCCTGTCGATGTGGTCCGCCGCCCGCGACCAGCAGTGCCCCGGCGGCCCGAAGAACTCCGCCGACGCCACCTGCAGCTCGATCACCCAGGACAAGTTCGCCTTCTCGAAGGCGTTCGCCGCCTTCAACTGACGCACCCACGCCGAAGGGGCGCGGCACTCCGGGGGGATTGCCGCGCCCCTTCCGAGGTGTCGGGCCACGGATGTGTCAGGCCGCCGGCTCCACCGCCGGCAGTGTCCCCGTCCGGGCCGCCTGGCCGTACCAGCGGGCGCTCGACTTCGGGGTGCGTCGCAGGGTCGCGTAGTCGACGTACACCGCGCCGAACCGCTTGCCGTAGCCGTACGCCCACTCGAAGTTGTCCAGCAGGGACCACAGGTAGTAGCCGCGGACGTCGGCGCCGTCGGTGATCGCGCGGCGGACCGCGGAGAGGTGGCCGTGCAGGTAGGCGATGCGCTCGGGGTCGTGGACGCGGCCGTCGGGGTCGGGCTTGTCGTCGTAGGCGGCGCCGTTCTCGGTGACGTACAGGGGCAGGCCCGGCGCCTCGCGGGTGTAGCGCAGGAGCAGGTCGTACAGGCCGGTCGGATCGATCGTCCAGCCCATCTCCGTGCGCTCGCCCGGCGTCTGGTGGAAGACCACGTCGTCGGCGCCCGGCCAGGGGGAGTGCTCGCTGGCGCCGTGGCCGTCCGCCCGGGGGCCCTTGACCTCGCCGGACGCGGCCGAGACCAGGGTCGGGGTGTAGTAGTTCAGGCCCAGCGCGTCCAGCGGGGCGTTGATCGTGCGGGTGTCGCCGTCCAGGACGTACGACCAGTCGGTGACCGACGACGTGGCCTCCAGCAGCGACGCGGGGTAGGCCCCCTTCAGCATCGGGCCGTGGAAGATCCCGTTGGCCAGGTCGTCGATCCGGCGGGCCGCGGCCAGGTCGGCCGGGTCCTGGGAAAGGGGCCGCACCACCGAGGAGTTGAGGCTGACCGCGACCTCGTTGCGGGCCGGCATCACCGAGCGCAGGGCCGAGGCCCCCAGCCCGTGCGCCAGGTTCAAGTGGTGGGCGGCGCGCAGGGACGCCTCCGGGTCGGTGCGGCCGGGGGCGTGGACGCCCGAGCCGTAGCCCAGGAAGGCGCTGCACCAGGGCTCGTTGAGGGTGATCCACTGCTCGACCCGGTCGCCCAGCGCCTCACCGACCAGCCGCGCGTACTCGGCGAACCGGAACGCGGTGTCCCGCTGCGGCCAGCCGCCCGCGTCCTCCAGTTCCTGCGGCAGGTCCCAGTGGTAGAGGGTGAGCGCCGGCCTGATGCCGTGGGCGAGCAGCTCGTCCACCAGCCGGCGGTAGAAGTCCAGGCCGCGCTGGACCGCGGGGCCGCGGCCGGTGGGCTGCACGCGGGACCAGGAGACCGAGAAGCGGTACGCGGTCAGGCCCAGCTCCGCCATCAGCGCCACGTCCTCGCGGAAGCGGTGGTAGTGGTCGACGGCGATGTCGCCGGTCTCTCCGTCGGCCGTTCTGCCCGGCGTATGGCTGAAGGTGTCCCAGATCGAGGGGGTGCGGCCGTCCTCCCGCACCGCCCCCTCGATCTGGTACGCCGAGGTCGCGGCGCCCCAGAGGAAGGCGGGAGGAAAGGTCACGGACGTAACGGGTTCAGGCATGGAAGCGCTCCCATTGGGGGTCGTAGGAGACCTGACGTGGTGGAGGGGGAAGGGGCCGGGGCGGCGGTGGCCCGGCCCCCGGACACAGGGGTGTTAGCCCTTGATCGCGCCCTGCATGATCCCGCCCACGATCTGCTTGCCGAACAGGACGAACGCGATCAGCAGCGGCAGCGTGCCCAGCAGCGCGCCCGCCATGATCACCGCCTGGTCGGGGACGTACCCGGTGCCGAGCGAGTTCAGGGCCACCTGCACGGTCGGGTTCTGCTGGTTCAGGGCGATGATGGGCCACAGGAAGTCGTTCCAGGCGAACACGAACGTCAGCAGGCCCAGTACCGCCATCGCCGGCCGCGCCGCCGGGAAGACCACGTGCCAGACGACCCGCAGGCTGCTCGCCCCGTCCACCCGGGCCGCCTCGATCAGCTCCGTCGGCAGAGCCTGCACCAGGTACTGCCGCATGAAGAACGTGCCGAAGGCGGTGACGAGGCTCGGCAGGATCACCGTCTGCAGCTGGTTCGACCAGCCGAGGTCGGACATCCACAGATACAGCGGTACGACGGCCAGCTGCGGCGGGATCATCATCGTGCCGATGGTCAGCAGGAGGAGCAGGCCGGAGAAGCGGAACCGCAGCTTGGCGAAGGCGAACCCGGCCAGGGTGGAGAACAGCACCGTGCTCACCGTGATCGTGCCTGCCACGATCACCGAGTTGAACATCGCGGTGCCGAGCCCCGCCTGGTCCCAGGCCGTCTGCAGGTTCGTGAACAGGTTGCCGCCGAACCACAGCGGCGGCGGGGTCTGGGCGAGGCGCCGGTCGGTGCGGGAGGCGGCGATCGCCGTCCACACCAGCGGGGCGAGCGAGACCAGCGCGAAGACGGTGAGCACGACGTACGTCACCGGGCCGGCGTGCAGCTGTTTGCCCGCGCCCATCCGGCCCCGGGGCCGCCGCTCCTCGCGGTGCACCTGGGGCAGTGTCAGTTCACTGGTGGTCATTGGGACTTCCTCAGCCGTCGGGTGAGCAGCAGATTGACCGCGGCGATGATCAGCAGGATCAGGAACATCGACCAGGCGATCGCGGACGCCTTGCCGAGGTTGCCGATGATCCAGCCCTGGTCGTACATGTACAGACCGAGCGTCTGGTACTGGTGCTCGGAACCGCCCTTGGACCCGCTGACCCCGCCGAACAGCAGCGGCTCGCCGAAGAGCTGGGTCGCGCCGATGGTCGAGACCACGACCGTGAAGAGGATCGTCGGCCGCAGCTGCGGGACCGTGACGTGCCGGAACTGCTGCCAGCGGTTCGCGCCGTCGATCGCCGCCGACTCGTACAGATCGGCCGGGATCGCCTGCATGGCGGCGAGGTAGATCAGCGCGTTGTAGCCCGTCCACCGCCAGATCACGATCGACGACACCGCGAACTGCGAACCCCAGTCGGACTCACGCCAGTTAATGGGGTCGACCCCGAAGAAGTGCAGGATCCAGTTGACCATGCCGCCGTCCCACGAGTACAGCAGCGTGAACACCAGGGTCGCCGCGGCCACCGAGGTGGCGTACGGGGTCAGCATCACCACACGCCAGACGGTCGAGCCGCGCAGCCGGTAGTTCAGCAGGTGCGCCAGCCCGATCGCGGCCAGCAGCTGCGGCACGGTCGAGATGACACCGATGGTCAGGGTGTTCTTCAGCGCGTTCCAGAAGAAGTCCGAGGACAACAGGTTCTTGTAGTTGTCCAGGCCCGCCCAGCTCTGGTGGTCGAGGGCCGACAGCTGCACGTCGTGCAGCGAGTACCAGGCCGTGTAAAGCAGCGGGACCAGGGTGAACGCCCCGAACAGGATGAAGAACGGGGACACGAACGCGTACGGCGACGCCTTCATGTCCCAGCGGTACAGCCGGCTGCGCCAGGAGTCGGCGCCCGCCGGCGCACCGCGACCGTGAGCGCCCCGGGCCGCGCCCGGCGGGGTGCCGGGCGCGGCGTCGGCGCTCGACGCGGGGTGCGCGAGAGCCTGCTTGGGGCTGGTCACTGGCCGAGCACGTCCTTGATCTCCTTGGACGCCGCGTCCCAGCCCTGGGACGGCGACTTGCCCTTCTGCTCGACCTGGAGGATGCCGACGTCGGTGATCGCGGAGTTGATCGGCTGGTCCTTGAGGCCGAAGTACTGCGAGGGGATCGTCTTCGCCGAGTCGGAGAAGATCTGGGTGAGTGGCGCGTTCGAGAAGTACGCCGTGGTGTCCGCGGCCGGCTTCAGGCTCGCGTACGCCGACGGGGTCGACGGGAAGCTGGCCTGCTTGGCGAAAACCTTGGCCTGCTGCTCCGGCGCGGTCAGCCACTTGGCCAGCGCGATGGCCTCCTTCTGGTGCTTGCCCGCGACCGGCACGCCGAGGAAGGAACCGCCCCAGTTGGCCGCGGTGGGCGCCGCCGCCACGTCCCACTTGCCCTTGCCGGCGTCCCCGGACTTCTGCTCTATGTACCCGATCATCCAGGCCGGGCAGGCGACGGTGGCGAAGGTGCCGTTGGCGTAGCCCTGGTCCCAGGTCGGGTCGAACTGCTTCAGCTTCGCCGACATATCGCTGGTGGCGACGTCCATGGCGACGTTCCAGGCGTTCTTCACGCCGTCGGACTTGTCCCAGACGACGTCGCCGGTCGCCTTGTCGTAGTACCGCTCGGCGCCGCCGCCGAGGGCCGCGTTGTAGACGGAGGACGCGGAGTCCACGAACTTGGTGCCCTTGGGCGCCTTCTTCATGTACTGCTTGCCGACGTCGACGTACTTGGCCCAGTCGCCCTTCCACATCTGGGCGAGCTTGTCCCGGTCGGTCGGCAGCCCGGCCTTCTGGAACAGGTCCTTGCGGTAGCAGATGGCCATCGGCCCGATGTCGGTGCCGAGCCCGATGAGCTTGCCGTCCTTGGTGGTGGCCTGGGCGTTCTTCCAGTCCAGCCACTGGGACTTGTCGACCTCCTTGCCGAGGTCGGCGAACTTGCTCGCCTGCGTCTGCACGGCCTCGGTGATGTTGCCGATCTCGATGGCCTGGATGTCGTCCGTGCCGGAGCCGGCCTGGAGGCGGGTGAGCACCTTCGGCCAGTACACGTCGGTGCGGGTGGTGACGTTCTCCTTGATGGTGATGTCCGGATGCAGCTTCATGTACTCGTCGTAGAGGCCGGCCTGCTTGTAGCCGAAGACGCCGAAGGTGCCGATGGTCAGCGTGGTCTTGCCCTTGCCACTGCCGTTTCCGCCGCCGGAGCCGTCCGACGAGCCGTCGTTCGAGTCCTTGGCGCAGCCTGCCAGCAGCCCCGTGGTCAGTGCGGCAACGGCCGCGAGGGCCATCAGCCGCTGGGACCGGCGGATGCTCGTGCGCATTGCGTCCTCCTGTTGCCTGACGTGCCGACCCCCCGGCCAACTGCATGAATGGGCCCGTTCGTACGCGCTGCGGCTCGGGCGGGGAACGTGCGGGATGTGTAGGTGCCAGGTAGCGTGGGAGCGCTCCCACGAGTGATGTGTTGAAGGGTCGCGGGTCGGGGGCGGGGTGTCAAGGGAGTGGGCACGGGCAACGGCGTTCAGTTATCAGCACGTTAAATTACGAGTAGCCCGTCCGGCGTTCGAGGACGAGACCGAAGGCCGATGAGCGGGGGTCCGGGGGCGGCAGCCCCTGGGACGGCAACCGCGGCGAACGGGGCTGTTAGATTCCAGGCCAGCTAGAACTTTCGCGGCGAGAGAGGCGGAGCCCATGGCAAGCCACGGAGCGCGGGGCCGCAGCGGGGGCCGGCCCACGCTCGAGGAGGTAGCCGCCCGGGCCGGCGTCGGCCGGGGCACGGTCTCGCGGGTGATCAACGGCTCGCCCCGGGTCAGCGACGCCACCCGCGCCGCGGTCGAGGCGGCCGTCGCGGAACTCGGCTATGTCCCCAACACGGCGGCCCGCGCCCTCGCCGCCAACCGCACCGACGCCATCGCCCTCGTCGTCCCCGAGCCGGAGACCCGCTTCTTCGCGGAGCCCTACTTCTCGGACATGCTGCGCGGGGTCGGCTCCGAACTGTCCGACACCGAGATGCAGTTGCTGCTGATCTTCGCGGGCAGCGACCGCGAACGCCGCCGCCTCGCGCAGTACCTGGCGGCCCACCGCGTCGACGGCGTCCTGCTGGTCTCCGTCCACGCCGACGACCCCCTGCCCGACCTGCTGGCCCAGCTGGAGATCCCGGCCGTGATCAGCGGCCCCCGCTCGGCCGGCGAGACGCTCACCTCGGTGGACTCCGACAACTACGGCGGCGCCCGCTCGGCGGTGGAGCACCTGCTCTCCCGTGGCCGCACCCGCATCGCCCACATCACCGGCCGCCTCGACGTCTACGGCGCCCAGCGCCGCGTCGACGGCTACCGCGACGCCCTGCGGGATGCGGGCCGGGAGGCGGACGAACTCCTCGTCGAGCGGGGGGACTTCACGGAGGAGGGCGGCCGCCTGGCGATGTCCGTACTGCTCGACCGCCGCCCCGACCTGGACGCGGTGTTCGCCGGTTCGGACGTGATGGCGGCCGGCGCCCGGCAGGTGCTGCGCGAGGCGGGCCGCCGTATCCCGGACGACGTGGCCCTGGTCGGTTACGACGACTCCGCCATCGCCCGTCACATGGACCCGCCGCTCACCAGCGTCCGCCAGCCCATCGAGGAGATGGGCCGCGCCATGATCGACCTCCTCCTCACCGAGATCGCCGACCGCCGCCCACCCGCGTCCCGTGGGCTGGAACGGCAGCATGCGGTACTGCCGACGGAGCTGGTGGCACGGGCGTCGTCGTAACAGCGACCCGTCGCCGCAGTCTCCTCCCGTCAACGGAGGAAGGACTCCGGGCCGAGTCGGCCCCAGGCCACGAACGCCGCCAGGACGATGTAGACGACGTCCACCATCATGAGCGTGACTTCGTGACGCCGCAGGCGGGTGATCGCGGCACCGGTCATGAGAAGGGCCAGGCCGAGGGCTGCCAGCGGCACCAGAACGGGTGCGATGTCGAGCGCGGCGGGCAGGACCAGACCGACGGCGGCCAGCACCTCGAGGGCGCCGATGGCCTTCACTCCGCCGGCGCTGAAGTCGTGGACCCAGTGCGCACTGGGCCCGAAGGCGGCGATC
The DNA here is from genome assembly GCF_001027185.1 of Streptomyces incarnatus. Lineage (NCBI taxonomy): Bacteria > Bacillati > Actinomycetota > Actinomycetes > Kitasatosporales > Streptomycetaceae > Streptomyces > Streptomyces incarnatus. The sequence goes on from NZ_CP011497.1 coordinate 5,391,883, forward strand.
TTCTCCTTCGGCACGGCCACCTTGAGGCCGCCGCTGAGCAGATAGGCGACGGCGAGCAGTGCGGTGACGATCCACAGGGTGAGGTTCATGCGAGGTCTCCTTCGGTCCCGTCGTTCGTTGTCGTCCCTCTGAGACAGGGCACCCCGGTGATCCGTGACAGCAGCGGATACGCTGCTGGCGTCTTGGGGAGCTTCGGAGGGGGGAATCCGTGCCGGGATCAGTGGTGGGGACGACGGAGGCGGACGGGTACCGGTCGCTGCTGTTCTCCATCGCCTACGGGATGACCGGATCGGTGGGCGACGCGGAGGACATCGTGCAGGACGCCTTCCTGGGCCTGACCCGGGCGCGCCGGGCCGGGACCCCGGTCGCGAACCTGAAGGCGTACCTGACCACCGCGGTGACCCGGCTGGGCATCAACCACCTGAGCTCGGCGCGGGTACGGCGCGAGACCTACGTGGGCGACTGGCTGCCCGAGCCGGTCGTGGTCTCCGCCGACCGGCCCGGACCGGCCGAGCACGCCGAGCTGTCCGACTCGCTGTCGATGGCGTTCCTGGTGCTGCTGGAGGCCCTCTCCCCGGTGGAGCGGGCGGTGTTCGTGCTGCGCGAGGTCTTCGGGTACGGCTACCCGGAGGTGGCGCGGATCACCGGCAAGACCGAGGCGAACTGCCGGCAGATCTTCGCCCGCGCCAGGAAGCGCGTCGGCTCCGGCGGGCAGCCGGCCGGCAGCCCGCCTCCGGCGCGGCGGGCGGAGAGCGAGGAGCTCGCCCGCAAGTTCTTCGCGGCCGCCGAGGGCGGCGACATGGCCGCGCTGCTCGACATGCTCGCCCCGGACGTGGTCTTCCGCGGGGACGGCGGCGGCAAGGCGCGGGCGATCGCGAAGTCGATCAGCGAGCCGCGCCCTGTCGCCCAGCTGCTGGTCGGCGGTCTGCGCCAGGTCGGGAGACTCGGCGCCCTCCTCACGGCGGCCCGGGTCAACGGCCGCCCGGGTGGCGTGATCCACGACGCCGACGGGCGGGTGGCCAGTGTGATCGAGCTCGACATCGCCGACGGCAGGGTCCGGGCGATCCGCGCCGTCTCCAACCCCGACAAGCTGGAGCACCTCGGCCCGGTGTCGGACATCGGCCGCCTGCCGGAGCGACACCGCGCCGGTTCCTGAGGCTCCGCTCCCTGAGGCTTCGCCGGTCCTTGAGGCTTCGCCGGTTCCTGAGGCTTCGCCGGTCCCTGAGGGCTCCGCCGATCACCGGCGGCCGGCGTGGGGTGCCGTGCCGCGCAGGGCACGGTCCGTCAGGGTTGCCGAGCGGACCGCTCGGCAGCGGTCCGAGGGTGCCGTCTTGCCCCCGGCGCCCCCACGGGGTGTGACCCGCGGGCCCGCCGTCATGCCGTACGGCTCTTTCCGTCCGACACGGCCTCCCAGCCCCGCTCCAGCAGATCGAAGGCCGCGTTGACGGCGGCGACCCGGTCGGGGGCCGTCGTGGCGAGCGCGCGGGCCTCGAGGGCCAGATGGGCGAGGGCGGCGCAGGCGGGATCGTCGGCGGGGGCGCCGGTGTCGGCGGCGATGGCCTCGGTCAGGGCGCGTTCGTGCCGCATCCACATGCGCCGGTGGTACTCCACGAGCGCCGGGGTGCTGGTGACCAGCCGCCGGAAAGCGGCGATCTGCTCGTCGTACTCGGGCTTGACCGCCCGGGCCCGGAGCATGTGCTCGCGCAGGGACTCGAGGAGCGGGGTGCCGGGCGCCCGGTCGCGTACGGCGGCGACCAGGGCCCTTTCCACGTCGGCGTCCATGTCGAACAGCAGCGCTTCCTTGCTCGGGAAGTGCTTGAACAGGGTCGTCGTGGAGACGTCGGCCGCCTCCGCGATGTCCCTGATGCTGACCGCGTCGAAGCCGTGCTCCAGGAACAGCTCCAGCGCGGCGTCCGCCAGTGCCTGGCGGGTCGCGGCCTTCTTGCGTTCGCGGCGGCCCATCGGCTCCGTCGGCCCCGTCGTCTCCGTCATGCTCCGAAGCCTACCCGCTCGGTTGTCACAGACAAAAAGTTGACTCGTTGCACTTAGTGAGTCGGTGTGCTTTTCTGGGGCGCATGACCACACCACCCATGACCGCACCCCCCGTCACCCCGCCTCCCGGGAACGTCCGGTGGACCCTGCTCGGCGTGATGCTCGCGATGCTGCTGGGGATGCTCGACAACAACATCGTCGGTACGGCGATGCCGACGATCGTCCGTGACCTGGGCGGTCTGGAGCACATCTCCTGGGTCGTCACCGCCTACGCCCTCGCCACCGCCGTGTCGACTCCCGTCTGGGGCAAGCTCGGTGACCTCTACAGCCGCAAGCGCGTCTTCCTCGCCTCGGTCGCGGTCTTCCTGCTCGCCTCGCTGCTCGCCGGAGCCGCCCACTCGATGGCCCAGCTGATCGAGTTCCGGGCCCTGCAGGGCATCGGCGCCGGCGGGCTGGCCGCCGGGGGGTTCGCGCTGATCGGCGTCCTCGTACCGCCCCGGGAGCGCGGCCGCTACCAGGGCATGACCGCCTCCGTGATGGCCCTCGGCGTGGTCGGCGGACCCCTCGTCGGCGGCCTGGTCACGGGCCACCTCGGCTGGCGCTGGGCGTTCTACGTCAATCTCCCGCTCGGGATCGTCGCCCTGGCCTGGGTCCAGCTGATGCTCCGCCTGCCGGAGCGGGCACCGCAGGCCCGGCCGCGCATCGACTGGGCGGGCATCGCCGTGCTGACGGTCACGATCGGCGCGGCGGTCCTCGCGGCGACCTGGGCCGGTACGACGTACGCCTGGACGTCCTGGCGGATACTCGCCCTGGGCGCGGTGGCGGTCCTCGGCGCGGCGGTGTTCGTCGCCGTGGAGCGGCGCGTGCCCGAACCCCTGCTGCCGCCCCGCGTGTTCACCGGGCACCGCAACTTCCCGCTCGGCATCGGCCTGTTGGCGGCGGTCGGGGTGGTGATGTTCGGCTCGGCGCTCTATCTGCCCCTGTTCCAGCAGACGGTCCAGGGCGCCACGGCGACCAGTTCCGGGCTGCTCCTGCTGCCGATGATGATCCCGGTGGTGATCGCGTCCAACATCGCCGGGAAGGTGATGTCCCGCACCGGCCGGTACAAGGTGTTCCCGGTGCTCGGCACCCTGCTGCTGACGGCCGGCACGCTGACGCTCGCCACCATGGACACGGGCACCTCGCGCCTGGCCGCCGGCTGCTGGATGGCGCTGGTCGGTCTGGGCATGGGCTTCACCCTGCAGATGGCCACCACCCTCGCGCAGAACAGCGTGGAGCTGCGGGACATGGGGGCGGCCATGGCGGCGACGAACCTGTTCCGCACCCTCGGCGGCTCCCTGGGCGTGGCCGTCTTCGGCTCGCTGTTCACCCGGGCGGTGCCGGCCACGGCGACGGGAGAGCCGTACCGGCACGCGGTGGCGACCGGCACCCGGCACGTCTTTCTGGCCGGCGCCGGGGTGTGCGCGGCGGCCTTCGTGCTGGCGCTGCTCGTGATCGAGGTGCCGCTGCGGGGCGGGGCCGGGGCGGGGGCTCGGCCCGAGTCCGGGCGCGGGTCCGGGAAAACGGATCAGCCGGCGGCTCGCCTCTCGACGGAGCCACCGGCTGACCGGTGAGGGTGAGTGACGGGACTCGAACCCGCGTCGTATCACTATCGTGACCTGCGTCTTTGCGGCTGCGAGGACTCTCGGCCAACACCACGGAGGCGAGGTGATCGGCTACGCCCCGGCGCCGAGAAGCTCGCCGGCGTCAGCGCACGGCTGTTGGTGCTCCGCGACGCACGGGACGACCGGGCCGGCTGCCCCTCAGCGGTGAGCCCGGAACCAGCGCAAGTACCCCGTGTTAGGAGAGCCCAGGCCCGTAGCCGGGTCGTAGCCGGGGGACGCCTTCAGCCCGTAGTCCTGGCCCAGGGTGTAGAGGAGGTACCGCAGATTGCTGCCGCTGGGGCCCATGTCGCGGACCGTGGCGATCGGGCCGGTGCCCGCTTGCTTCGGGTGGTCGGTGACGTCGTGGAAGACCCCGGCCCCGGCCAGCGAATACAGCAGAGGGTTGGCGAAGCCGAAGGCGTGGCCGCTCTCCTGCTCGGCGTCGGCCTGCATGGCGGCGAAGCCGGGGCAGGCGGCGGACGAGCCGCCGTAGCCGACGAGGTGGAACGCGCCGCCCGTGGTGTAGCCGACGAGGACCGGCATCGCGCCGTCGCCCTCCAGGGAGACGTCGGGAGTGACCCGGTGGGCGGTGCCGCGCACGGTGGACAGGCGGGCCGGAACGATCGGTTTCTGGTACCAGGGTTGCGGGAAGTCGCTGCGTCCCCCGCCGCCCCCGAAGGCGAACACGCCCGGTATCGGCGCCCAGGCCCCGGTGCCGCCGGGGCGGACCGACAGCGCGTCGCCCATGCCGGCCTCCCAGGCGTAGTCGCCGGCGGGGGTCGTGGCCAGCGTCGTCGCGCCGACCGAGGTGACCCAGGGTGAACCGCTGGGGAAGTCGGCCTGCGCCTGAGTGGTGGCCGTGTCGCAGTTGAGTCCGTGGCTCGCGGCCCCCGGTGAGGAGTCGCCGCAGTCGCCTGACGCGAAGTACACGCCGATGCCCTCCGCGGCGGCTTGCTCGAACAGCATGTTCCAGGCGGCGACCAGACCGGGAGTGAGGTGTACGGGCCGTGAATGGGTGATCTCCGCCCAAGAGTTGGAGATCACGTCCGCGGAATGGGTGTCGATCACGGACGCCTCGGCGTCCATCAGGTCGCCGTCCAGGCAGGAGTCGGCGCCCACGTAGAGCACGTCGGCATCCGGTGCGTAGCCGTGTGCCATCTCGATGTCGAGCGCCTGCTCACCGGCCCAGGACTCGGGTGTGGCACAGGCCTTGCCGCTGGTGTTCCACCGGGCGCGGTCGACCAGCTGCCGGTACTGGCCCGGGCGGAACGGCCTGCTGCCGGTGTCGGTGGCGTACGTGTCGGCGTCGGCGGGCATCGTGGCTGAACCGTACGCGCCGACGATCGCTATGGTTCGCCCGCGACCCGTCGCGCCGGCCCGAGCGGCACCGTAGGCACGCCGCAACTGCGCCGGGACGTACGGGCAGGTGGCGTACGACACAGGCCTGCCGTACGCCGGCGGCTGACCGGTGGCGGGCCGCTGGCCGAAGTACGCCGAGCAGGCCGGGGTGCCGACGGCCGGCCCGCCGGAGGCGGGGCCCCGGACGGGCCCGGTGGTCCGGTCGGGCTGGGGAACGGGAAGAGGTGTGGTGGTGCGCACGGACGCCGGGCTGGCGGCGGCCGGTGCCGACGGGCCGACGAGACCGATCACGTCGCCTGCCACTGCCGTCGGCACACTGGCGTCCCGGGTCGGCGCCTGGAGCGGGCCCCATGCGGTCTCGTAGCGGTGGAAACTCGTTCCCAGAGCCTTGGCCAGCGCCGCTTCCGAGCCGCTGACCTGGACGTAGTGCGGTGTGCCGGTGGTGACGCGCAGGCCGCTCGTGGTGAGCCAGCGAATGACCGCGCCACGCTGCGCGGCGCTGAGGGCGAAGCGCCGCTGGTACTGGCCGGGGGTGAGGAAGTCCCGGTAGGAGTGGCTCGCCGGATCGCTCACCGACCGCAGGAAGTCCGCCAGTGCGCGGGGGTCGCGCGAGCCGAGGTAGAGCCTCGCGGACATCGTCTGATCGGACGGGACGGCACCCAGGTCGGCGGCGGCGTCCGCGTACCCGGGTCGGGAACCCGGGAGCAGGGTCCGGTTCGAGGTCGTGGTGCCAGCTGGGACCGCCGCCAGTGCGGGCGCCGCCGCGGGGGCGAGAAGGGCCGAGGCGGCTACGGTCACGGCTGCCGCCGTGAGCGCGGTACGTCGTGGTATCACGGTGCTTGCCTGTCTTCTGGCAGCTCAAGTCGCTGACGGTTCAGGTGAGTTCGGTGCGGTTCGGACGCGGGCATGCCGCGTCCCGCCCCCGGTCGGGTCGGCGGCGCGAGGGGGGCGTTGGCGGTTCGGTGAGGGGTGGACGGGTCCGCGGTCAGTTACGGATCACACGGCCGCGGTGGAAGAAACCGCCTACGTCGGTGAACGCCAGGTCCAGCCCGACGCCGTCCCGTTCGGCGTGCAGGTGCAGGTGAGGCTCGGTGGTGTTGCCCGAGTTGCCGACCTCGCCGACGAGTTGTCCCGCCCGTACGTTCTGGCCGGTGCTGACCGCCACGCTACCGGGCCGCAGGTGGGCCATCTTGACCACTTCGTGGCCGGTGTCGATGAACACGTGGTTGCCGTAGAGGGGGCCGAAGCGGATGAGGCCGGGCTCCTGGTCGGGCAGTCCGTCGGCGGCGGAGATCACGACGCCGTCGCACGGCGCGTACAGCTTCGCCCCGTAGACGAGGTACGACTCCAGGCCGGTGCCGGGGCGCTTGCGGCCGTGCGCCCGGTCGACGGCGACGATGTCAAGCGCGCCGCGCTGCTCGGAGATGGAGAAGTGGTGGTTGAGGCCCTTGCCGCCGCCCTGCCCCACGTACCAGGCGCCGCCCCTGAGCGGAAACCGCAGCGGCGCGGACAGCGGCGTGCCCCAGCGGTGCCTGCGCCGCCTGAAGAGGGTCCAGATGACGCCGGCGCACACGGCCGCCGCGACGGCCGCGCTCGGCAGCGAGTGACCGAACGGCAGCCGCGCCGCGTGGTATCCCGCGGCCAGCATCGGCAGGGCCCCGGCTTCCAGCGAGTGCCGGACCCAGCGGCGCATCGAGGCGGGCTCGCCGTATCCTTCGAAGACGGCATAACCAGTGCCGGCGCCGAAGAGGTCGGTGAGCCAGGACGAGCCCGTCCCCGCCGTCCAGCACTCCGCGATGCCCCAGGCGATCAACGCGGTCCAGATCACCGTGCTCAGCACCGGTTGCACACGGGGCGGGACGCGGAAGGCGGGCGTCTTGTACGGCTCGCCGTCGATGAGCAGCCCGATCAGCACGCCGTCGTCGTCGGTCTTCGCCCACGCCAGCACCTGGCCGGTCGCGCCGCGGATCACCAGGCCGTCCGGCCCGTCGTCGACGCCCGTGATGTCACCGGTCAGCTCGCGAGTGGCGGTGACGATCCCCGCCAGCCGCTCCTGGCCGACCCTCCGTACGACGTGCGGGGCGAGGCGGTCCCACTCGCCGGGGTCCGAGGTCAGAAAGCGGTGGAGCGCGTCGGCCGGAGACGCGTCGGCGGCGCCGTGCCGGTTCAGATCCTGCATGTGTGCTCCCAAGGCCCGGGTATGCGGTGCCGGTTGCGGGCCACCAGTCCGTAGACGGCCTGTGCCAGATGCCGTACGCCGGGTAGGGCGATGAGGCGTCCGGCCGTGCGGGCCGTACGGTTGCCGGTCGCGAACCAGTCTGCGAACGCCGCCGCACCGCCGGTGCGGCGCTCGGCCGTGACGAACCACAGGCGCTGCTCCGCCTGGGCGCGGGTCAGCCGGTAGGAGGCGAGGTCGACGGACTGCCAGGGCCGCAACTCCCCACGGAGTCGCAGGCGCCGGACCAGGTAGCCGGTCGCGGCCCGGCAGAAGCCGCACTCACCGTCGAAGAGGACGACGGGCGCCGGGGCGGGGGTTGCGCGAGGGACGTCGGCGAATTCAGGCACGCTGCTCCTCCGGTTCAGCGATGTGGGCGGCGGCCGCCGGGAACGGCAGCGGGACGGCGCGCAGGCGGCCGCCCGCGGCCCTGGCCACGCGCCGGGCGCGGATCCACATCGCCCGGTAGTCCTCGTCGCGCAGGCAGACGCAGTCGGCGCCGATCATCAGCAGGGCGAAGGGGACCAGGCCCATGAAGGCCATGATCCCCAGGTGCATGGCTTCGACGGACAGAGTGATCGACTTACGGACCCAGCCCCGGTTGGAGAGGATCGCGAAGGGGAAGCCCAGCTCGATGAAGATGGTGAAGTAGCAGATCGCCGTGCCCAGCGTGGCGTTGCTCATCCAGTGCGCGTACGCGGAGGACATCTGGAAGCCCGTGATGCGGCTGACGTAGTACATCGCCACGCCGTCCTGCCACACCTTGCCGGCGATCTTCCAGTAGCCGGCGGTGAGATAGAGGACCGCTGTCTGGAAGACGATCAGGTAGGCGGCCAGGTTGTGTGCGGCGGTGCGGATCGTGGGCTGTCCCGCCGCTGCGCGCAGCCGCTCGCGGCGGCGCTTTGCTCCCGGGGCGAAGTAGGCGTTCGAGACGGTGAACACCATGAAGATGATGAGGATCTCGACGAGGTTGTTGCCGCCTTCGAGGATGTCCTGGTTGCGGTAGTACAACGACCACATCAGGACCGCCATGGCAACGGTGAGCGCCCGGCCGCCGAAGACCGCGAACGCGGCGGCGACCAGGATGGTGGCGTGAAAGAGCAGCTCGAACCACCACTGGGAGTGGCTGACGAGGAAGAGCGAGAATCCCAGGTGGGGGATGGCCTTGGCGGCGAGCTGCGGGGAGTTGTAGGAGTTCGGCCCCCAGAAGAACTGCCGGTTGCCGTAGTCGGCCAGGCAGTACATCACCGTGCCGACGCCGATGGCGATCCGCAGGAGCGCGATGCCGATGAGCCGGTGCTCGCGGCACGCCATGCGGGCGATCGCCCGGTCCAGCCGTACGGTGACGGCCCGCGGGCCGCGTGTCATGTCGCGCATCAGTTCGCCACCCCCGGAACGTAGGCCATCCACGCCGTCTTCAGGATGCCGGTGACGGGCTGCCGTGGCGCGGGCCTCTCGTAGCGCTGCGAGAACGGGACGATCGGCTGCTGCTTGAACGTGCCACGCACCGCGATGATCTTCGCGTCCGGGTACAGCGAGGCCGCCCGCACCGAAAGGAATCGCTGCAACTCCTGGAAGGTCGGGGTGTACCGCTTCAGCAGCGCCTTCTTCTGCGCGGCGCGTTCGTCGGCCGGGTAGTTCTCGTCGATCTGGCTGAACTGACGGGCGTAGTCGGCGGCGTTCTCCTGGAACGCCAGGACGACGCCGGGGAGTTTGGTGGGGTTCCAGCGTCGGTCGCGCGGGGTGCGGTCGATGGCGCCCTCGATCTCCAGTGGCTTGGTCTGGACGGTTGTACCGGAGCCCGCACGGCGCATGGTCACCTCCAGGTAGAGCAGGTCGTTGCTGGTCCCCGGGGTGGGGGCGAACAGCTCCCAGTCCTGGCTGAAGTACGGGGCCATCACGTCGTTCACCGGCCGGGCGAGCCGGGCCTGGACCGGCGAGGCGGGTGCGTTGTACAGCAGGCAGGCCACGGTGAACAGTGCCACCGGCAGCAATGCCGCCGTGACGAACAGGCGCACCCGCCAGGGGAGGGCGGGCGGTCCGTCCACGCCTGGTATTTCCTTCATGAGACTGTCCCTCGGACTCGATCGCGCACTCCGGGGAACGCCCGGCGGTGTCTCCACCGCCGGGCGTGAGTGCGTCAGGCAACCGCCGTGAACCGCTTGGTCACGGCATGCGGTGATCAGTTCTGAGCGTCGAACTGCTCATCCCCGGCGATCACGCCGTGCTTCGACGCCGGGCTCGTCGCCGGAATGCCGCTGGACGAGGACGACGACTCCTCGGCGGTGACCACTGCCGCCTCCTCGGCGACCGGGGCCGCCTTCCTCGAGACCTTCTTGCTGACCTCAGCCACCTTCTTGGTCGCGTGGTACGTGGCCTTGGCCGCGTTGACGGTTGCGGCGACGTTGACCGCGTCGTGCGCCAGGTTGCTGAGGAACTCCGGCTGAGCACCGCCGGACAGCACGGTCGGAGCCGCGAGGGACTGCGCCGCGGCGGCCTTCTGCGTGGGCAGGGTCGTCGCGGACGCGTTGCCGGCCATCGTCATGCCGACGGCGCCGGCGGCGATAGCCGTCACCAGCAGACCAGCGACAGTCTTGTTCATCGCCACGTTCTTCTTCCTCCGTTATGTGGCTGGTTCATGGGTTCGGGCGCCCTTGATGAAGCTAGCGATCAGACGTCGTGCAAGAGCAAGCTCAAACGCGTTCGACCTTGTTCGACTTGTGTCCCGTACGCCTTGCGGCTGTCTCGTACGGGGGAGTAGAAAAGCCCCTGAACACCGTCTGACCAGCGGAGAAGACAGAAAACTGATGAATACGGGGATCCCGCCCGCCGACCCGCTCGGCGCCGCCTCACCGGCGGATTTCATGGCGCAGCTCAGGAAGTTGAAAGAACAATCGGCTCTGTCCTACAGGCAGTTGGAGAGAGCTGCGACCCGTAACGGGGACGTACTTCCGGCCAGCACCCTCGCGACCGCGCTCAACCGGGGGACGCTGCCGCGCGAGGACCTGCTGACCGCGTTCGTCCGGGCCTGCGGTGCGGACGTGACCGACTGGGTCACCGCCCGAAGACGCCTGGAACGGTGGATACCACCGGAGGAACCGGCGGTCGTCCGCCCGGTCGAGGCGACGACAGACGAAGCCCCCGAGACGGTGAATGAAGCCCCCGGGGAGAAGGCCGCACCGGGTACGGCCGCGGGCGGGCGGACCGGGGCCTTCCAGCGCTTGCTGCGCTTCCCGCGCGCCACGGGCCCGGACCTGCCGGCGCGGGGCGTGCTCACCGCGGTGGCCGTCCTGACCGTGATGGCGGTTGTGGCCATCCTGACGGTGCCGGGATTCTTCTCCCGCAAGCACGTGTCGCACACCGACTCGTCCACGGGTTTCTGCCGGGGCGCCGACCTGCGCAGGGACACCACCACGGGCGAATGCTGGGGCATCAGCACCGAGGCGGTGTCCTTCTCCCCGTCGTCCCGGCCGCTCGCCGAGGTCATCAAGGTGATCGCCCAGCAGAACCGGATCGGCGCCGCCGACCACGTGCGGCAGCCCGAGCGGCCCTACGTCACCCTCGCCTACGTGGGTGCGCTCACCTCGCGGGACTCCTTCCCGACCACCCTGGTCGCCGAGCGGGAGACCTTGGAGGGGATAGCCGCGGCCCAACGGCTGTCGCTGGAGCGCGATACGCCCGGTGCGCCGCTGGTGAACGTCCTGGTGGTCAACGGCGCGGCGGGGATGGCCCACGGCGTCGAGGCGGCGGGGATGCTGGCCCGGTGGCCCCAGGGCACGGGCGCGTCGGGCCCACCGGTGATCGGGGTGGTCGGCCTGGACCAGAGCCGCACCAACACCCTGCGCACCATCCGCGCGCTCGGCCGCGAGGCCATGCCCATGATGGCGGCGGCGCTCTCCACCGACGAGTTCGCCTCCGAGTCGCCGATGTACTTCCAGGTGGCGCCGCAGGACCGCTGGGCCGCCGCGGTCGACACCGCGTTCATCACCACGCAGAACGGGCAGGACCGACAGACCCGGGCGGGGGCGCGGGCCGTGCGGATCTACGACTCCGCCGACCCCGACGATCTCTACAGCCACAACCTGTCCGCCGACCTGCGCTCAGCCCTCGCCTCCAAGGGAGTGACCGCCGACGAGTCGGCGTTCAGGCCCGGGCTCAGCCGACTCACCGGGCCGCCCTCCGCCGACCAGGCGGGTGCGTCGGCGTGCGGCTACCCCGGGAGCGTCTATTACGCGGGCCGGGCCGAGGACTTCGGTGACTTCCTCAACGGCATCTACTCCACCTGCGGGAACACCCCGCCCCGCATCCTGACCGACGACGACGTCACGCGCTACGTCGCCGACCCCCGACTCCGCGGCATGTACCGCTCGGTCCCCTTCCACTACACGTCGTTCGCCATCGCGCCGGAGACCTGCAAGCAGGACACGGGCAACACCTTCTACGCGACGCTCGACAGCTTGTTCCCCTTTGAGTGCGGAGACAACGAGGGACGTTCGCTGGACGGGCACGCGGCGCTCGGCTACGAAGCGACGCTCGCGATGCTCACCGCGATTGAGAACCTCGGCTCGAAGGCGAGCAGAGCCGGGCTGGCGCGGGCGCTCGGCGGCCTGCGGATCGATGGGTCGGCCAGCGCGCCCATCACGATCGGACAGGGCCACGTACCAGCCCGCAAGATGGTCGCGATCCTGACCGTGGCCCATGGCCGTCCGCCCGCCTTGGAGGGAACGTGCGGCGACTCCGCCCGTGATCCGGCGAGCTGGTGCCCCAACGTGCCGGGCTTTCGGCGATCCGGTCTGACAGCGTCTCCACAGGGGCTTTAACACAATGTCCGGGCTGGACATCGTTTACCCTGCGACGAGTTCTTCGACCAGAAACTAAACCCGCGCTTACGCGGCCCTCAACCGGGCGGAAGGACAAGAGAATCAGACCTGTTCGGCCTCTATGGTTCGGAGAGTGAAAGAGCGTTATAAGGACGAACGGCAATGGGTGCCGTCAGTGGCGGGGCACGTCTGCCGGCTGATCGGTGTCCTGGACTTGGTGAGCGCCCTCTTCCCGGGTTTCCGGCACTCCCGGGTCCACAGCTGGCTCGGTGACCTTCCTGGTGGGGCAACCACGCTGGCGGCAGTGGGCCAGCTGACGAGCGGCCTGCTGCTGGTCCTGCTGGCCCACGCGCTGCGCCGCCGCAAGCGTCGCGCCTGGCGCGCGGTGGTGGTGCTGCTTCCGGTGAGCGCGGCGCTTCACCTGCTGCACCGCCACCAGCTGGTCACGGCGGTCATCGCGCTGGTGCTGCTGGGGGCGATCGTGGTCCACCGACGCGAGTTCTACGCCAAGGCCGACCCGCGCACCCGGCTGCGGGCGCTCGTCAGCCTGCTCGGCCTCGGCGGTGTCAGCGTGTTGCTCGGCCTGCTCATCGTCAGCGTCCACCCGGCAAGCGAGCGCCGGCCGTACGCCTTCCCGCAGCGGCTGGAGCACGTGTTGTACGGGCTGTTCGGCTTCGAGGGGCCGGTCCGGTACACCTCGGCCCGGATCGCAGACCTGGTGGGCTACTCGCTGGGCGCCCTCGGCCTGCTGACCGCGCTGACCACCGCCTGGCTCGCTCTGCGCCCGGAGACGCCGAAACCGGAGCTGACTGCGGAGGACGAGTCGCGGGTGCGAGCGCTGCTCGACCGCTACGGCGCCCGCGACTCCCTGGGCTACTTCGCGCTGCGGCACGACAAGAGTGTGGTGTTCTCCCCTTCGGGGAAGGCCGCGATCGCCTACCGGGTGGTCTCGGGGGTCATGCTGGCCTCCGGCGACCCGCTCGGCGACGTCGAGGCCTGGCCGGGCGCCATCCACGCCTTCATGGCCGAGGCACGCGAGCACGCCTGGGTGCCCGCCGTCGTGGGCTGCAGTGAGACCGGCGGGGAGATCTGGGCCAGGGAGACCGGACTCGACGCGCTGGAGCTGGGCGACGAGGCGGTGGTGGACACGGCCGACTTCACGCTGTCGGGCCGGGCCATGCGCAACGTCCGGCAGATGGTGAAGCGGATCGAACGGGCCGGCTACGTCTGCCGGGTACGCCGGATCACCGAACTGGACGCGACGGAGCGGCAGCGGATCGGTGAGGCTGCGGCACGGTGGCGGGGCACCACCGTGGAGCGCGGATTCTCCACCGCGCTGGGCCGGTTCGGCGATCCCGCGGACGGGGAGTGCGTCGTCGTCACCGCCCACAGGGCATCCGACGAGGCAGCCGGGCAGGACCTGTCCGGTGACGATCTGAAGGCGCTCCTGCACTTCGTGCCCTGGGGGCCCGAGGGCATCTCGCTGGATCTGATGCGGCGCGACCGATCCGCCGACCCGGGTCTCAACGAACTGCTGATCGTCGCGGCACTGCAGGCGGCACAGCAGATGGGTGTGCGCCGCGTGTCACTGAACTTCGCGGTGTTCCGCTCGGCCCTGGCCAGGGGGGAGCGGCTCGGAGCCGGACCGGTGCTGCGCGTGTGGCGCGGACTGCTGGTCTTCGCCTCGCGCTGGTTCCAGATCGAGTCGCTTTACAAGTTCAACGCCAAGTTCCAGCCGTCCTGGGAGCCGCGTTTCCTGGTGTATCCACGGGCGCGTGATCTGCCCCGGATCGGGTTCGCCATCATGCGGGCCGAGGCATTCATCACCCTCGAACTGCCCCGGCCCGGACGCGCCAGGCGACGGACCGCCCTGACGCCGGCCCTGACCGAGGACGCCCGTTCCGCCGTCTGAGACGGGGGAACAGACGCCCCGGGCATATATATCTACGAGACCAGCGGAAGGGCGGCCCTGTCCTCCAGCCAGGAGGCCCGGGAGAGAATGGCGCGCTGCACCTGCCGGAGCCGCAGACTCGGTTCCATTCCCAGCCCTTCGACGAGTTTGTTCCGCAGGGTTTTGTAGACGCCGAGTGCGTCGGCGGTGCGGCCACTTCGGTAGAGAGCCACCATCAGATAGAGATAGAGGTTCTCCCACAACGGCTGGTCCGCGACCAGCCCATAGGTCTCGCTGATCACCCAGGCATTCCGACCGAGCCGGAGTTCGGTTTCCACCCAGAGCTCGCGAGCGGAATTCCGTTTCTCGTCCAGTTGGCGGCCCAGGTCGTCGAGCATGGACAGGCCGCGGACGTCGGCGAGGGCCGGGCCGCGCCACAGCGCGACGGCGGAAGCCAGCAGCTCCGATGCCTCCGCCAGCCGGCCGAGGGCGTTGAGCTGGTGGGCCCTGGCCACCGTGGACTCAAAATGGTGCAGGTCCAGTTCGTGCCGCTGCCCAAGGTCGAGGAGGTAACCGGGGGCCCGCGTGGCCAGGACGCTCGGCTCCGCGCCCAGCGCCGACAGATGCTTGCGCAGCCTGGACACGTAGACCTGCAGGGCGGTGGCCGCCGTGCGGGGCGGGTTGTCCAGCCAGAGGAGGTCGGTCAACTGCTGGGCAGAGACGACTCGCTCGGCGTTCAGGCACAGCAGTGCCAGCAGCGCCCGCTGTTTGAGCGCGCCCGGGCCCGGCGAGGTGGAGCCGTCGGCCGCCGAAATCTCAAGCGGGCCGAGTATGTGAAAATTCAATTGTGTCCCCGTGTTGTTCCTGTGGCAGCGAGATGGTCAATCCCTGCCAACGGATGATCTTCCACAGCGTGCCGGGGTCCAGGCAAGGTCACAGGGTTCCTTTTGCTGAGAGTTGATGCGTCTCTCACCTCGATTTGAGCCCCAGGACGACCGGGCTGATCGGGTGTGACGTACGTCATCATTCTGGAAAATGCGCTGCTAGCCGTATGAAGTGCGGCTGGTCCAGCGCATGGGAGCGTTTAGCGGTGCGGTCTAGTCTCTGAAACATCTGCACAACGTGATTTACGGGGGAAAGAGTTGGACGGCACACGTCTGCCACTTTCGGCTGCCCAGCACGAGATATGGCTGGCCGAGCAGATGAATCCAGAAGGGCGCCAGTCTCGTATCGGTGAGTATCTGGAAATCCGCGGCTCTATCGACACGGACAGGTTCGAAGCCGCACTCCGGCGGACCATCGCCGAGGCCGAACCCTTCCGGGTACGGTTCGGCGAAAGCGAAGGCGTGCCCTGGCAGACCCCCGACCTGGCCGACGACTGGATCTTCCCCGTTCTCGACGTCAGCGCCGAGAACGACCCCATGGCGGCGGCCAAGGCGTGGATGCGCACAGACCTTGCCCGCCGGCTGCCGCTGTCCACCGGGCCCCTCTTCTCGTATGCCCTGTTCCGGCTCGGTCCCGAACATTTCGTCTGGTACCAGAGCGCTCATCACATCGTGGCTGACGGGCACAGCGGCGCACTGATCTCCCTCAGGGTCGCCGAGCTCTACAGTGCCGCCGTCATGGGCCGTGACCCGGCGCCGGAAGCGTACGGCAGCCTACGCACCCTTTTGGAGAACGAGCGTCGGTACCAGCAGTCCGACGCGTGCGCGGCCGACCAGGCCCACTGGGCCGGCCGGTCCGCCGAGCAACTCAGGCCGACCAGGCTGGCCGGAACCCCGTCCGGCACACCGGACCGCAACCTGATCGAGACGGGGCGGCTTGCCCCGGCGGAGACCACCCTGCTCCGTACCGCGGCGCGGCAGGCGCGCACACACTGGTCCGTGCTGTTGATCGCCGCCACCGCCGCCTACCTGCACAAGATGACAGGAGAGCGGCACGTGGTCCTCACCCTGCCGGTGGCGGCCCGGCCCGACGCCGAACTCCGCACGGTGCCGGTCATGCTCTCCAACGCCCTGCCGCTGCACGTGGAAGTGCGCCCGGAGGAGTCGGTACTCGACTTGGTACGCAAGGTCTCCCGGGAGTTCCGCCGACTGCTCCGGCACCAGCGCCACCGAGGGGAGTCCCTCTCTCGTTCCTTCGGGCTCCATCCTCAGGAGAGCTTCCTGACCGCCCCCCAAGTCAACATCATGTCCTTCGACTACGACGTGGAGTTCGGCGGGCACCGGGCCCATGCGTACAACCTCACCCAGGGGCTGGTCGACGACCTCTCCGTCACGGCCTACGACCGCTCCGACGGCTGCGGACTGCGGATCGACCTGGTCGGCAATCCCGAGCTGTACCGGCCTGAAGAGCTGGCCGCCCACCACCGCCGTCTTCTGGCACTGCTCAGGGCGTTCACCGAGCCGAACGCCCAGGAGCGCGCGGTCGGCCTGATCGACCTGGCCACCGAGGAGGAGCGTGCGGAACTGCTCGCCGAGTCCCGCGCCAACCACCGCAAGTACCGCGAGACCACGCTGCCCGAACTGTTCGCCGCCCAGGTGGCACGCACCCCTGCGGCGACGGCTGTGCTGGACTGCGACGGACGTGCCATGACCTACCGGGACCTCGACCTCGCGTCGAACCGCCTCGCCCGGCTGCTGATCGCCGAAGGCGCCGGCCCGGACCGAATCGTGGCCCTGGCGGCGTCCCGGTCGGCCGACATGGTCGTCGCCCTGCTGGCCATCCTGAAGGCCGGAGCCGGGTACCTTCCCGTCGACCCGGAGTACCCGGCGGAGCGGATCGCCTTCATGCTGCGGGACTCCGCGCCCGCGCTGCTGCTCACCACCACACAGGTTCTCCCCGGTCTGCCAGAGACGGGCGTCCGCACCCTGGTGGTAGACGGGCCCGAGACCGCAGAGGCACTCCGTCACCGGTCCGGTGCCGCAGTGGACGACCGCGACCGGCTCGGCCGGCTGGAGCCGTGGCACACCGCGTATGTCATCTACACCTCGGGCACCACAGGGACCCCGAAGGGCGTGGTGATGCCCACCAGCTCCCTGGTCAACCTGCTCAGGTGGCATGACGACGACCTCCCGCAGGTTCCCGGCACCAGGACGGCCCAGTTCACCGCACTCAGCTTCGACGTGTCGGTGCAGGAGATCACCTCGGCGCTGCTCTTCGGCAAGACCCTGGTCATCCCGGACGACGACGTCCGACGCGACCCGGAGCGCCTGGTGGAGTGGCTGGACGAACAGCAGATCAACGAACTCTTCGCACCCCACTTGGTGATCGAGGCCGTCTGTGAGGCCGCCGGTGCACAGGACCGGGAGCTGCCCGCGCTGCGGGTGGTGGCCCAAGGAGGCGAGGCCCTCGTGCCGAGCAACGCCGTCCGCGCGTTCTGCCGCCGGGTGCCGGACCGGCGGCTGCACAACCACTACGGCCCCTCCGAGACCCACCTGGTCACTTCCTACACCCTGGCGGCCGACCCCGCCGACTGGCCCGCATCCGTGCCGATCGGGCGGCCCATCCCCAACGTCGCCGGTTACGTCCTGGACAGCGGTCTGCGTCCGACGCCACCAGGCGTTGCGGGTGAGCTGTACCTGGCCGGCTCGGCACTCGCCCACGGTTACCTCAACCGCCCGGCGCTGACGGCCGAGCGCTTCGTGGCGGATCCCTTCGGGGAGCCCGGAAGCCGGATGTACCGCACGGGCGACCTGGTCCGCCGCCTCCCCGGCGGCGATCTGGAGTACCTGGGCCGTACCGACCACCAGGTCAAGATCAGGGGCATCCGGATCGAACCAGGGGAGGTCAGGAACGCCGTCGCGGGCTGTCCGGGCGTCACCCAGGCCGAGGTCGTCGTCCGTGACGATCCCTCGGGGGCCGCTTGCCTGGTCGCCTATGTGGTGGCGCAGGGCGGCGAAGCACCGAGTCCGGCGGCCGTCCACGAGTATGTGGCAGAGAGGCTGCCCAGGCACATGGTGCCGGCCGCCGTGGTTGTGCTCGACACCTTTCCGCTGACCCCCAACGGCAAGCTCGACCGCCGGGCCCTGCCCCGACCCGACTTCACCGCGGCCGCCCCCACCCGGGCCCCGCGCACCGCGCGGGAGAAGGCCCTGGCGAGGCACTTCGCCGAGGTACTGGGAGTAGCCCGGGTCGGCGTGGAGGACGACTTCTTCCAACTCGGCGGTCACTCGATGCTGGCGGCCCGGCTGCTCGCGCGGATCCGAGCCGACTTCCGGGTGGAACTGAGCGTCCGGGACCTGTTCGAGGCCCCGACGGTGGCGGCGCTGGACAACCGGATGACCGCTGCGGCACCGGACGAGGGGCCTCTGGCACCCCTGCTGCCACTGCGCCGCCAGGGGGGCCGCCCGCCGCTGTTCTGCTTCCCTCCCGCCGCCGGCATCAGCTGGTCCTACCAGGGCCTGCTCCGCCACCTCGGTCCCGACCAGCCGGTGTACGGGCTCCAGGCGCACGGGCTCACGCACCCCGACCGAATGCCCGGCAGCGTCCAGGAGATGGCCTCCGCCTACCTGGAGCAGATTCGCGCCGTGCAGCCCACCGGGCCCTACCACCTGCTCGGCTGGTCCTTCGGCGGGCTGGTGGCGCATGCCGCGGCGGCCGCCCTCCAGGCGGCGGGAGAACGGGTCGCGCTGCTTGCCGTCCTGGACTCCTACCCCTGCCCGAGCGGCACGGGACCGGCGCCTGAGATCGATGAACGTGCCTTCGTCGGACTCGTGTTCGGTGGTGCCGACCCGATACCGGATGGGGTGCCGACCAGGCGTCTGCACGAGGTCTTCCTGCACGACCTGCGGCTGATGACCTCCTTCACACCCGGCCGGTTTCAGGGTGACCTGCTCTTCTTCGCCGCCGCGCTGTCCGACCCGGCCGACCCCTATGACGCCGGCCGCACCTCCCCGCATGCCTGGCGGGCGCACGTGGACGGCGAGATCCACACGCATGACGTGACCGTGACCCATCACCGCATGACCACGCCCGAAGCCCTCGCGCAACTAGGGCCCGTACTCGCCGACCACCTGCACAGAGCGGCCCTCGGCCGTGACTCCGTGAGGAGCTGAACCGTGCCGAACCCCTTCGACGACCCGAACGGGACCTACCTGGTCCTGGCCGACGGGAAAGGACACCACTCGCTGTGGCCGGCCTTCGCCGACGTCCCCGCCGGCTGGGCCGTCGTCCGTCACGCCGGCACCCGCCAGGAGTGCCTGGACCACATCGACCACGACCCGACCGACAGACCGGAGCACGAAACCGCATGAACACGAAGCTGAGCGATGAAGCAGCGAAGGATGTCCAGGAAGAACTGGCACGCGTCCGCGCGCTGGTGCGGCACGGAATCGACGGCCGCGAGGACTACCACGGCCCGAGGTTGCTCCGGCGGCTCGCCGAGGGCCGGCAGAGCGGACCGTACCGGCTCTTCTCGGTGCGCCCCTACGGCCCACTGCTGGGTGCGGAGATCGAGGGGCTGGACCTGTCCGAACCGCTGACCCCCGAACTCTTCGAGGAACTGGACCGCGCCCTGCTGGAGTGGAAGGTCCTGTTCTTCCGAGGGCAGGAACTCACCCACGAGCAGCAGCGGGCCTTCGCCGCCAACTGGGGCGAGATCGACCAGCATCCGTTCCTGCCCAAGGGTGCCTCCCAGGACGTCGTCCGTCTGGAGAAGGGGGCCGACAACCCCGGCTTCGAGAACGTCTGGCACCACGACTTCCCCTGGATCCCCCACCCGCCGCTCGGTGCGGTCCTGCGGATGGTGGAGATGCCCGAGGCCGGGGGCGACACGCTCTTCGCCGACACCGGCGCCGCCTACGACAACCTGCCCGTCGAGGTGAAGAGCCGCCTGGAGGGCCTGCGGGCGGTGCACGACTTCACACCGTCGGCGAACTACCGCGACCTGTTGACGGACGAACAGCGCAGGCACTTCCAGGAGTTGTTCCCACCGGTCGCCCATCCGGTGGTACGGACCCACCCTCGGACGGGACGCAAGAGCCTTTTCGTCACTTCCATCTTCACCACCCACATCGAGGGGCTGGAGCCCGCGGAGAGTGAGGAACTGCTGCGTTACCTGTTCCGGCAGGTCCAGTACCCCGAGTACCAGGTGCGTTTCCGCTGGCAGCCGGGAGACGTGGTGTTCTGGGACAACCGCGCAGTGCAGCACTACGCCACGTCCGACTACTACCCCCACCGCCGTGTCGTGGACCGTGCGGCCATCGCCGGTGACCGGCCGTTCTGAGATGGCCGCCCGCACAGCCGTGGTGAGCGGCGGCACCCGCGGCATCGGACTGGAGCTGTCCAGGAGGCTCAGCGCCCTCGGTTACCACGTACTCGCCCTCTACCGGGGCGATGAGCGGGCGGCCCGTGCTGCCGCCGGGCAGGGCGGGGGCGGCATCGAGGCCGTACGGATCGACCTGACCCGTCCGGCTGAGGTCCGAGCAGGCTGCGAACGCATCCTCGCCGCCCACGGCGCACCACACGTCCTGGTGAACAACGCCGGTGTCAACCGCGACCGGCCCTTCCTGGAGCTGACCGACGAGGACTGGGACCAGGTGATCGCCACCAACCTGTCCGGGCCGTTCCACCTCGCCAGGGCACTGGCCCCGGCGATGGTGGCGGCAGGCCGCGGATCGATCGTGAACATCGGGGCGACCACCGCCATCCGGCCGCGGCCGAACGGGGCCAACTACTGCGCCAGCAAGGCCGGGCTGCTTCAGCTCACCCGCTGTCTGGCGCTGGAACTCGCGCCGGCGGTCCGGGTCAACGCGCTGATCCCCGGCTTCACCGACACACCCGAGGTCGTCGAGCGGTACCGGCTGGACGAGCCGGAGCCACGCCGGCGTGTCCTGGGCCAGATCCCGCTCGGACGGATCGGCACGGTGACGGACGTCGCCGACGCCCTCGAATTCCTGGTGACCGACCACAGCCGCTATCTCACCGGTCAACAACTGATCGTCGACGGCGGCAACTTCATGGGCTGAGCGCCACCGCGCCGGGCCATCCGTAACACAGCGAGAGAAGCGAAGAATGTTGAGCGAGGATCAGATCAACCGCTACCACGAGGAGGGTTTCCTCCTGGTGGAGTCCGCACTGAACACTACCGAAGTGGCGGCCCTGCGAGCGGCGTTCGAGCGTGACTGCGAGGTCCCCGGGCCCCAGCGGATCACCGAGGACGACGGTGTCGCGGTGCGGGCCGTCTACGCCTCCCATCAGCGTCAGCCGGAGTACGCCGCGCTGCTCCGCGACCCCCGGGTCCTGGGACCGGTCAGGCGGCTGCTGACCGAGGACGTCTACCCGTACCAGTTCAAGATCAACGCCAAGCCGGCCTTCGGCGGCGAACGCTGGTCGTGGCACCAGGACTACATCGCCTGGCGGATCGCCGACAACCTGCCCGCCCCGCGCCAGATCAACGTCGGCGTCTTCCTCGATGACGTGGACGAGTTCAACGGCCCGGTCATCTTCGTCCCCGGCTCCCACCGCGCCGGCCTGGTGCGCGACGACCGCCGCGAGGGCGCCAAGTCCGAGCTGCACCTCGACCCGGACGACATCGCGCTCACCGCCGAGCAGCTCGCCGACCTGGTGGCCGCGCACGGCATGACCAGCCCCAAGGGCCCGGCCGGATCGCTGGTCTTCTTCTCCCCGGAGATCGTGCACGGTTCGGCTCCGAACATGTCCCCGTTTCCGCGCCGGCTGCTCATCGCGACCTACAACGACATCACGAACCTGCCGAGCTGGACCGGTGAACCACGCCCGGAGCACGTGGTCCTGCGCGAAACCCGGCCGCTGGTGCCCCTCGAGGAACCCTTCCTCGCATCCCTCGAAGGAGCCGCACGATGACCGCGCGACCCGTACGGGGGTCCCGCGCCCTGGTCCTGGAGGAGTTCGACCAACCCCTGAAGCTGCGGGAGTTCGACATCCCGTCGGCCCCTGCGGGCGGGCTGGTGGTGGCTTGCGGTTACGGCGGGGTGTGCGGAACCGACCTGCACCTTCAGAAGGGCCACTTGGCGGTGCCCACTCCGCTGGTGCTCGGCCACGAAGGTCTCGGCCTGGTGTACGAGCTGGGCCCTGGCACCAGCGTGGACGCAGCGGGTCTGCCGCTGCGGGTGGGTGATGCGGTGATGTGGGCGTCCTCCATCGCCTGTGGCGTCTGCGTGCCCTGCCGGCAGTACCGGGAGCCGACGTTGTGCGAGCAGCGCCGCACCTACGGCGTGAACCGCTCCACGACGGAGGAGCCGGCCCTTTCCGGAGCCTGGGCCGAGCACATCGTGCTGCGCCCGGGGACCACGGTCGTCAGACTCGACCCGAGGGTCGATCGGGTGGCCGCGATGGCTCTGGCGTGTGCCGGTCCAACGGTGGTGCACGCGCTCCACGAGCGCCGGCCGGTCCGGCTGGGCGAGACGGTCGTGGTCCAGGGCAGCGGGCCGGTGGGCCTCGCCGCCGCGGCACTGGCCCAGCTCTCCGGCGCGGGCAAGGTGATCATCGTGGGCGGCCCCGCCGAGCGGCTGCGGCTGGCGGCCGAGGCCGGCATCGGCGACGTGCACATCGACATCGCCGGCGCGGCAGCGCCCCAGGAGGTGCTGGCCGAGGTGCTGGAGGCGACCGGTGGGCACGGTGCGGATCTGGTGATCGAATGTGCGGGAGTGCCCGCAGCGGTGGCCCAGGGTCTGTACCTGGCCCGGCGCGGGGGCTCCTACCTGGTGATCGGCCAGTACACGGACGCCGGTGACACGGTGCTCAACCCGCACCAGATCGTCTTCCGGCAGCTGGACGTGATCGGTTCCTGGGCGTTCTCCGGAGCGCACCTGGTCGAGTACGTGAGGCTTCTCCCGGCGCTGACGGCGCGGTTCGAACTCGCCCGGCTGGTGACGGTGTTTCCGCTGAGTGACCATGCCGAGGCGCTGGCCCGGGTGTCCGACGGATCAGTGATGAAGGCGGTCTTCACCGGCTGACGGGTGGAGTGTCACGCTGAAGGGGTTCCTCCCGGGCCACCGGGAGGAACCCCTTCGTCCTGTCTCAGCCGTGCAGGGCAGGCGCTGTCGTCTTCTCCGTGTCGGTCGCGGCGGATGGGCCGGTGTCCTGGCGGGGAGCTTGGATGAGGGTGAAGGCGGCCAGTGCGGCGATGCCGAGGATCGACACCGCGCACCAGCTCGCGACTGTGTACCCGTGGACGGCGGCATGATTGGCGTAGCCGACCTTGCCAAGTGACCCGGCCTGCTGAAGGTGCCGGGCGGCCCAGCGGTGGCCCGAACTGCTCGCGACGGTGTTCAGCAGCGCGGTCCCGATCGATCCACCGACCTGCTGCGAGGTGGAGACCATGGCGGAGGCCACGCCGGCGTCCCGCGGTTGCACGCGGTGCGTGGCCAGACTCGTCGCGGGCATGAAGGCCGTGCCCATCCCGAGCCCGAGCAGGACCTGTGCGGGCAACACCACGGCGGCGTAGGAACTTTCGACCTTGAGCTGAGTCAGCAGCAGGATGCCGAGGGCGGAGACCAGGAAGCCGGTGCCCATCAGCACCCGGGGCGGCAGCACGTTCATCAGCCGGGAGCCGATCTGGGTGGACCCGGTGACCATGCCCAGGATCATCGGGAGGAAGGCGAGCCCGGTGACGACCGGTGTGTACCCCTTCACGACCTGCAGGTAGTAGGTCAGGAAGAGGAAGAGGCCGAACATCCCGATGACCGACAGGCCGAGCGAGAGGTAGACCCCGCCGCGGTTGCGGTCGGTGACGACCCGCAGCGGGAGCAGCGGCGTCGCGACTCTGCTCTCGACCAGGACGAACACGGCGAGCAGGAGCACCGCGCCGACCAGCAGCAGCACAGTGATGCGTGCATGCCATCCATGTGTCTCGGCATGTGAGAAGCCGAGGACGAGCAGGACCAGGCCACTGGTCGCCAGCAGGACTCCGGGGATGTCCAGCCGGGACCGCTGGGGCCGTTCATCGGGTTCGCGGACCACCGTCACGGCGCCGACGATCCCGGCGACCGCGAAGGGGATGTTGACGTACAGCGCCCAGCGCCAGCTCAGATACTGGGTGAGCACTCCGCCGAGGATCAGTCCGAGTGCGCCGCCGCCACCGGAGACGGCGCCGTAGATGCCGAACGCCTTGGCACGCTCTTTCGGTTCGCTGAACGTCACGGCGAGCAGGGACAGGGCGGCCGGCGCCAGCAGAGCCCCGAACACCCCCTGCAGCGCGCGGGCCGCCAGCAGGGTCGCCGTACCGACCGCCGCACCGCCCAGCGCGGAGGCTCCCGCGAAGCCGACGAGGCCGATGATGAACATACGGCGCCGCCCGGCCAGGTCGGCGATGCGGCCGCCGAGGAGCAGCAGCCCGCCGAAGGCCAGCGAGTAGGCGGTGATGACCCACTGGCGATTGCCGTCGGAGATGCCAAGGTCGTGCTGTGCCGACGGCAGGGAGATGTTGACGACCGTGGTGTCGAGAACGACCATCAGCTGAGCCAGTGCGATGACTATCAGCGCTTTCCAGCGCCGGGAGTCTGCCCGCCGGGCGCCCGGATGGGGAGGCGTGCCTTGCATGATGTGAACCCTCGCGGAAGTTGGGGGAACCGGGCGCCGGCCCGTGACCGGTGCCCCTGACGCAAATCCGTGTGCAGGGCGATGCCCGCGTGGAGCTATGACTCCGGCTCCGGGGCCGCGGGCGTCGGCACGATGCCGAGTGCGGGCAGGATCGCCGAGAGTGTCGCGACAGCGGCGTCCAGCGCTTCCGGCACCCCCGGTCCCTCACCCGCCGTCCGCGCGAGGATGCCCTCACGGACGGCCAGCAGGGTGGCCGCGACACCGCCGACGGGCGCGACCCCCCGGGCCACCGCGGGACAGCACCGCTGGAGCAGCTCCGCCAGGGCGTCCCGGACGGCTCGGTCGTGTTCATCCAGCTCGGCGGCGAGCCGCGGATCCCGGGCGGCGTGGATGCGGAACTCCAGGAAGAGCAGGATCCAGTTCCGCTCCAGCGGGTTGACCTCCAGCAACGCCCGGGCCACCCCTTCGGCCGAGGCGGCCCCGGGCCCGTCGAGCAGCCGCTCCAGCTGGCCGAGACGGTCCGCCGAGTGGCGATCGAAGAGCGCGAGGACCAGGTCGTCCTTGCTGCGGAAGTTGGAGTAGAACGCGCCCCGTGTGTACCCCGCGGCGGCACAGAGGTCCTCGATCGTCGTCTGGGCGTAGCCGCGCTCCACGATGACGCGCTCAGCCGACTCGAGCAGTCGCGCACGAGTGTGCATCCGGCGGCGGGGTGGGCGTGTCTCTCGTCCGGGCACGGCGTCTGATGTACTCACGAGCCCACGATACACAGTGTATTGAAGACACCTTGCATTGAATACATCACGTACTGAACTGCTTGCTGATCTGGGCTCGTTAGGGCGATCTTTGTTGAACGTTCTGATGCGGGTGTCGTGTTGTCGCCCTGGCGCGTGGGATATGGGGATGGGGGCGAGCTGACGCCTGCAGCACGGCGACGCCGGGAAGCGGTGCGGATGACCGCAGCGGCAATTGCGGTCTCTCACGTGCCGTTCAGAAGTTGGTGTGCCTCCAGGCCTCGCCCGTTCCGGGAAGACCATTTCCTCGACGATCTCGTCGTCGGCTCGAGGCAGCCGGGTGCCGGCGCAGCAGTTCCTGGTCCTCAGCGGGCGGCGGCCTCGATCGCGGCCTGGATGACGCACCACAGGAGACCGTGCCGGTTGGCTGTGGACTTGGGAGCGGCAGGCCGGCGTATCCACCGCCCGGGCTCCGGATCCTGCTGGCCGGCCTCCCGGCGGCGGATCCAGTCCTGCACCTCGTCCGCCGTTCGCCATGGGATCGGGCCGGACAGCAGATCGAAAATCCGGCTACGTTTGGCCAAGCCGGGTGACCAAAGGGCCCCCTGACGTACGTTTCCGCAGGTCAGAGGGCCCTTTTAGGTGAGGGTGAGTGACGGGACTCGAACCCGCGACATCCTGGACCACAACCAGGTGCTCTACCAGCTGAGCTACACCCACCACGACCGGCGGTTGAACTCGTCGTTTCCCCGACCGGCCGAGAAGAAGTCTACAGGGTCCGAAGGGGTGCTCGCGCACAGGTTTTCGCGCAGGTCCCCGAGCGGACCCCGAAAGGGGGCGGATGTGTCGTTACCGCGCGGGCAGGACGTGCTTGGCGGCGATCGCCTTCGCCGTGTCGGAGTCCGGGCCGGGCTGCGGGACGAAGATGGCCTCGCGGTAGTAGCGCAGCTCGGCGATCGACTCGCGGATGTCGGCCAGGGCCCGGTGGTTGCCGTTCTTCTCCGGGCTGTTGAAGTAGGCCCTCGGGTACCAGCGGCGGGCCAGCTCCTTGATGGAGGACACGTCGACGATCCGGTAGTGGAGGTAGTCCTCCAGGGTCGGCATGTCCCGCAGCAGGAAGCCGCGGTCGGTGCCGACGGAGTTGCCGCACAGCGGGGCCTTCCCGGGCTCCTTCACGTACTCCCGCACATACGCGAGGACCTGCTCCTCGGCGTCCTGGAGGGTCGTGCCGTTCGGGAGCTCGGCGAGCAGACCGGACGCGGTGTGCATCTGACGCACCACCTCCGGCATCGTCTCCAGCGCCTGGTCCGGCGGCCGGATGACGATGTCCACCCCCTCGCCGAGTACGTTCAGCTCGGAGTCGGTGACGAGGGCGGCCACCTCGATGAGAGCGTCGTCGGACAGCGAGAGGCCGGTCATCTCGCAGTCGATCCACACCATGCGATCGTTCATGCGACCACCCTAAGGCGGCCCTGAGCTTTTGTGGTCCCCTGTGCCGGCGCCGGCCACCGGGGGTGCCCCGGCGAAGGAAAGGGGGCGAGCGTGTGCTCGCCCCCTCTGCTCGCTCAGCTACCGCTCCTCGGCCCCGGCAGCAGCCCCACCGCGCCCGCCGCCGTGCGGCGGCTCTGCATCGGTACCCCGCTGTCGCGGTCCGGGTGCAGTACCGGGGCGTGCCCCACCGGGCCCGCGCCCGCCAGGCCCGTGACCGGCTGGCCGGAGGGCAGCAGTGGCGGCTCCGCGTCGGCCGGCCTGTCGCCCTGCGGCCTGCGGGCGCGGTAGGCGGCCCGGTAGGCGGCGGGGGACGAGCCGAGCTGGCGGCGGAAGTGGCCGCGGAGGGCCACCGGGGAGCGGAAGCCGCAGCGGCCCGCCACCTCGTCCACCGAGTAGTCCGACGTCTCCAGCAGGCGCTGTGCCTGCAGCACCCGCTGGGTGATCAGCCACTGCAGGGGCGCGCTGCCGGTCAGCGAGCGGAACCGGCGGTCGAACGTACGGCGGCTCATGTAGGCGCGTGCCGCCAGGGTCTCCACGTCGAACTGCTCGTGGAGGTGTTCCAGCGCCCAGGCGACGACCTCGGCGAGCGGGTCGGCGCCGATCTCCTCCGGTAAAGACCGGTCGAGGTAGCGCTCCTGGCCGCCCGACCGGCGCGGGGGGACCACCAGGCGGCGGGCCAGCGCGCCGGCCGCCTCGTTGCCGTGGTCCGTCCGCACGATGTGGAGACAGAGATCGATTCCGGCCGCCGTACCGGCCGACGTCAGGACGTCGCCGTCGTCCACGAAGAGTTCGCGTGGATCGACGTGGACCGACGGATAGCGCTTGGCCAGCGTCGGCGCGTACATCCAGTGGGTCGTCGCCGGGCGGCCGTCCAGCAGGCCCGCCGCCGCGAGGACGAAGGCGCCGGTGCACAGGCCGACGATGCGGGCACCCTCCTCGTGCGCCCGGCGCAGTGCGTCGAGCGCCTCCTCCGGTGGTGGCGCGGTGATCGAGCGCCAGGCCGGTACGACGACCGTCCCGGCGCGGGAGATCGCCTCCAGTCCATGTGGCGCGGTGAGTTCCAGGCCCCCCGTGGTCCGCAGCGGGCCCTCTTCGCCGGCGCAGACCAGCAGTCGGTAGCGCGGCACGCCGGCGTCCTGGCGGTCTATCCCGAACACCGACAGCGGTATGGAACTCTCGAAGATGGGGCCGCCGCTGAACAGCAGCACCGCGACGATCTCCTTGCGGCGTCGCCCGGAGAGTTTCCGGGCCGCGGCTTCCGGCGCGGCAGTGGAGTCGTGGCTCATCCTGCTAAGCCCCCCTCGGTGGTCGCGGCTCCTCGGTTGTGTCGCTCCTGCACGTTTCCCCTCGGTCCTGCACGAGTCCCCCGCCGTAAAGACAGTCAAGATCGAATCTACTGGTTCCCGCGGTCTGACGGTGACCAGTTCCACACGCCCGAGATTGTCGACATGACAACTTGGCGTGAAGCATTCGATCACGAAGCGTTGCACTCGGGGAGCGTGCAGGGAAGTGCGCCTTGTCGCAGTGGCCAAACCGCGTAGGGTGCGCATCCGCTCGTGGACCCTTTCCGTGCAGGTCGAACGGGGGTTGGAGGGTGGTTGGGGCCCCTCTTCGGTGATATTCAGAAGTTGGCTGAAAAGAAGCGTTCGGGGGTGCGAAAACAGGTCAGTCGACCGGTGTCCGCCGACGGGTGTGACGCCCACCTCTTTGCTTCGGGCAACGCTCGCCGTCCCACCCGTACCGCTGGGCGCACCACTCCGACCGGCGCAGCAGGAACTGGCACACGGCCGTGACGGCGGCCAGGCTCAGCGCCGCGCCCGCCGCGCCGGCCAGCGAGGTGCCGTACCAGACCAGGACCAGGGGGACGAGTACGCAGCTGAAGGCGGCCCAGCGGATCAGATCGCTCACGGTGTCCGGCGCGCGGTGCGGCTCGGGGGCGGATCGGCGTCCGGACATCACTCGTACTCCCTGTGGCGGTGGCTCACGGGGATCAACGCGTGTTCGACCGGTCGGTCACCGGCCGTCACAACTGTTCATCCTGTGCAAACAGCCTGTACGTGGCAGCAACCATTGCGTTACGGGCGCCGCTCGTGCATGCTCCGGTGAACCCCTACGGACGTCGGGGGACCGCTTACGGAGCGTGCGCGGGATCTGGGCTCGGAAGGCGTGCCGCCGTACCCTTGGGGGTATGGGGTTGGGAAGATGTTTCCCGGACACAGCTCCGTGACACCGTTCCGCGCACACTGTCGTCCCACCCGTAAAGGATCACAACGCCGAGACAGCCATGGCCGGTCACGAATTCTTCGAACCCGCGGACCGCAAGCGGCCGGTCGCCGACCCCACGGCGGCCGATCCCCTGGCGGCGGAAGAGCCACGCCCCGTCTGCGACCCAGCCTTCCGGCACGGAGTCGTCGTCGGCTTCGACGGCTCCACCTCCAGTGAGCGCGCCCTCGCCTACGCCATCGGCATGGCCCACGGCTCGCACTCCGGCCTGATCATCGTCCATGTCGCCAACCGGCTGCCCACCACCGTGTGGGCCGGCTGCGAGCCGCCCGTCTTCGTGGACGTGCCGGACCACCGCACCGAGGTCCTCGGCCTGGAGCTGGCGTGCGCGGACTATCTGGCCGAGGTGCCGTGGATCCTGGTCGAGCGTGGCGGTGACATCTGCCACGAACTCGAAGAGGTGGGGCGGGAGTACGAGGCGGACGCGATCGTCGTCGGCTCCACGCACGGCATCGTCGGCCGCATCTTCGGCTCCGTCGCGGGACGGCTCGCCAAGCGGGCGCAGCGGCCCGTGATCGTCATTCCCTGACCGTCGGCTCCGCGTATCCCAACTCCCTTTGTGCAGCGCGAAACTACTCGCGCGTAGAGGTGGTTTGTGCCCTTGTGAAGGGCATATATCGGTCACCCGCGCAACAGCACAGTATGAAGGGAGCCCGCCGTGGACAACGGAAGTACTACGGTGGTCGGCCGACTCGCCCTGGGAATCACCCTGTTGGCGTTCGGCCTCGGTACGACAGGCGTGATCCACGGTGTGGCCGCGTCCGATGCCGTGTCAGTGGCCCACTACGTGGGCGGAGTTGCTCTGTTCCTGGTCGGCCTGCTGGCCTTCCGCGGCGGCGACGGCGTTTCCGGCACGGGCTTCGCGGCCCTCGGCGCGCTGTGGTTCACCTGGGCGGTGGGCGGCCATTCCTCCGCCAACGCGGCCGGGCTCTTCCTGCTCCTGTTCGCCCTGGTGGCGCTCACCCTGACCGTCGCCGGCGGGGACAGCCTCGGTCAGGTCATGCACGGGCTGCTGTTCCTGGCGATGCTGGTGCTGGCCGTCGCGGCCTTCGCCGACAGCTCTTCCCTGGCCAAGGCCGGGGGCTGGGTGGCAGCCGTCTCGGGTGCGGTGGCCTGGTACGCCGCCACGGCCGCGCTGGCGCACTGGCCGACGGCGCTTCCTGGTCGTGCTGCGGGCCGGGGGGTGACGGCCGCCGGCTGATCCGGGCAGCACTGAAGGGACCCCCACGTAAAGGTGGCTACGTGGGGGTCCGTTCTGTTTCCGACTCGGTCTACTCGACCGTCACCGACTTCGCGAGGTTGCGGGGCTTGTCGATGTCCCGGCCCAGGGCCTTCGCCGTGTGGTAGGCGAGGAGCTGCAGCGGGATGCCCATCAGGATCGGGTCCAGTTCGTCCTCGTTCTTCGGGACGACGATCGTCTGGTCGGCCTTCTCCTGGTGCTGGTGGGCCACCGCGACGATCTTGCCGCTGCGGGCCTTGATCTCCTCCAGGGCCGCGCGGTTCTTCTCCAGCAGGTCGTCGTCGGGGACGATCGCGACCGTGGGCAGGGCCGGCTCGATCAGGGCCAGCGGGCCGTGCTTCAGCTCGGAGGCGGGGTAGGCCTCGGCGTGGATGTAGGAGACCTCCTTGAGCTTCAGGGAGGCCTCGCGGGCCACCGGGTAGCCCCGCACGCGGCCGATGAAGAGCATCGAGCGGGCGTCGGCGTACAGCTCCGCCAGCTCCTTGATCTGCTCCTCCTGCTTGAGGATCTCGGTGATCTGCTCGGGCAGCTTGCGCAGGCCCTCGATGATCCGCTTGCCGTCGCGGACCGAGAGGTCGCGGGTGCGGCCGAGGTGGAGGGCCAGCAGCGCGAAGGCCACGGTCGTGTTCGTGAAGCACTTCGTGGAGACCACGCAGACCTCCGGGCCCGCGTGGACGTAGATGCCGGCGTCCGCCTCGCGGGCGATCGCCGAGCCCACGACGTTGACGACGCCGAAGACCCTCGCGCCCTTGCGCTTGAGCTCCTGGACGGCGGCGAGTACGTCGTACGTCTCACCGGACTGGGAGACGGCGACGTACAGGGTGTCCGGGTCGACGACCGCGTTGCGGTAGCGGAACTCGGAGGCCGGCTCGGCGTCCGCCGGGATGCGGGCCAGCTCCTCGATCATCTGGGCGCCGATCATGCCCGCGTGGTACGAGGTGCCGCAGCCGAGGATCTTCACGCGGCGGATCTGCCGGGCCTCGCGGGCGTCCAGGTTGAGGCCGCCGAGGTGCACGGTGGAGAAGCGGTCGTCGATGCGGCCGCGCAGCACGCGGTCCACGGCGTCGGCCTGCTCGAAGATCTCCTTGTGCATGTAGGTGTCGTGGCCGCCCATGTCGTACGACTCGGCCTCCCACTCCACCGTGGTGGGCTCGGCGGTGGTGCGCGTGCCCTCGGTGGTGTAGGTGCGGAAGTCGTCGGCCTTGAGGGTGGCCATCTCGCCGTCGTCGAGGGTCACTATCTGGCGGGTGTGGGCGACCAGGGCGGCGATGTCGGAGGCGACGAACATCTCCTTGTCGCCGATGCCGAGGACGACCGGGGAGCCGTTGCGGGCCACCACGATCCGGTCGGGGAAGTCGGCGTGCAGCACGGCGATGCCGTAGGTGCCCTCGATCACGCGGACCGCCTGGCGGACCTTGTCCTCCAGCTTCTCGGCGGGGGAGCGGGCGATCAGGTGGGTGAGGACCTCGGTGTCGGTCTCGGAGAGGAACTCGACGCCGTCCGCCTCCAGCTTGCGGCGCAGGTCGGCGGCGTTGTCGATGATGCCGTTGTGCACGACGGCGACCTTGTTGTCGCCCGACATGTGCGGGTGGGCGTTGACGTCGGAGGGGGCGCCGTGGGTGGCCCAGCGCGTGTGGGCGATGCCGGTCGTGCCCTTGAAGCGCGCCGGGACCTTGGCCTCCAGGTCGCGCACCCGGCCCTTGGCCTTGACCATCTTCAGGCTGGGCGTCTTCGGGGAGGTGACGACGATGCCCGCGGAGTCGTAGCCGCGGTACTCCAGCCGCTGCAGGCCCTCCAGGAGGAGGGGGGCGACGTCACGCTTCCCGATGTATCCGACAATTCCGCACATATATAGGTATTCCTAGCCGTAGACGATGCGGCGCAGCTGCCTGAGCGTCAGCTCGGGCGGTGCCACCGCTCGGTACCTGAGGTCCGCCGCGATCTGTTCGAAGATCTCCGCGTTCACCAGGCCCTGGGCCTGGAGCTCGCGGTGGCGGCGCCGGACGTATTCCTCCGTCGACTCGTCGAAGAAGGCGAGCACGTCCTGGATCACCCGCAGCGCCTCGCCCCTGCTCAGGGGCGAGGACCGCGTCAGATGATCAACGAGTTCGTCGTGCACCCGGTAGATCCTGGAGTACGACAGCCGGTTTCGCAAGAATCGTGCCCGATTTCGGGCAGAGGCCCGGAGCAGGGCTGTTGGATCTCTGTTCGTACGGCGTCCATGCTGCGTCCTGCGTCTCGTTGCCCGGACCCACGAGTTTCGGACGCCATGGACATTCCTCGTATGGGAGTACCGGAGAAGCTGGCCGCGCGCATGAGCATGGCCGAGCAGCACGAGTACCTGCGCGCCAGATTCTCCCGGCGCACCATGATCAGAGGCGGCGCCGTCACGCTCGGCGCCGTCGCGGGTGGCGCGTTCGTGCCGGGCGCCACCGCCCAGGCGGCCGTGCCGACCCAGGCCACCGCCCCCGCCACCGAGACGGTCGACGGCGCCCTCGTCGCCCCCTTCGGCCGCCACCTCGCCTACGGCAGCGACCCGCGCACGGAGATGACCGTCTCCTGGCAGGTCCCGGTCGCCGTGAAGAAGCCGTTCATCCGCATCGGCGCCCACCCCTGGGACCTCTCCCGCCGGATCGAGGCCGAGGTCCGCAGCTTGTACACCCCGGCCGGTGTCGGCGCGAGCGGCGACCACACGCAGTACTACCTGCACGCGAAGCTCACCCACCTGCGCCCCGGCCGGACCTACTACTACGGCGTCGGCCACGAGGGCTTCGACCCGGCCGAGCGGCACCTGCTGGGCACCCTGGGCACCTTCACCACCGCCCCCGCCCACAAGGCACCGTTCACCTTCACCGCCTTCGGCGACGAGGGTGTGGGCTACCACGGCCTGGCCAACAACGCCCTGATCCTCGGCCAGAACCCGGCCTTCCACCTGCACGCCGGCGACATCGCGTACGGCGACCCGGCCGGCCAGGGCAAGGCCACCGACACGGGCTTCGACTCGCGCACCTGGGACCAGTTCCTGTACCAGACCGAGTCGGTCGCCAAGCAGGTCCCGTGGATGGTCAGTTACGGCAACCACGACATGGAGGCCTGGTACTCGCCCAACGGCTACGGCGGCGAGGAGGCCCGCTGGACCCTCCCGGACAGCGGCCCGGACGCGAAGAACCTGCCGGGCGTGTACTCCTTCGTGTACGGCAACACCGCGGTGATCTCGCTGGACCCCAACGACGTCTCCTTCGAGATCCCGGCCAACCTGGGCATATCCGGAGGAACGCAGACCAAGTGGTTCGAGGCCCAGCTGAAGGGTTTCCGGGCCCGTGACGACATCGACTTCGTCATCGTGTTCTTCCACCACTGCGCGTACTGCACGTCCACGGCGCACGCCTCGGAGGGGGGCGTGCGCCAGGAGTGGGTGCCGCTGTTCGAGAAGTACCAGGTGGACCTGGTCATCAACGGCCACAACCACCAGTACGAGCGCACCGACGTGATCAAGGGCGACAAGGTCACCAAGAAGCTCCCGATCGGCGGCACCGCCTACCCCGAGACCGAGGGAGTGGTGTACGTCACGGCGGGTGCGGCGGGCCGCAGCCTGTACGCCTTCTCCGCCCCCGACTCCTACGAGGGCCACGAGCACGAGGTCGACTCGGTCGCGTCCTTCGTCAACACCAAGGACGGCAAGGTCAACGAGACCGTCACCTGGTCCCGGGTCCGCTACCTGAACTACTCCTTCCTGCGCGTGGACGTGTGCCCCGCGCCGAAGGGCCGCCAGACCACGCTGAAGGTGTCGGGCATCGCCGAGAGCGGCGACCGCATCGACCACTTCACGGTGTCCCGCACGGCCAAGTGACACCCTGAGCCGGGCGGCGGGCGGTCCTCACACGCGCTTTTCACATGCGCTTGAGGACCGCCTGCTTGGCCAGGGTGAACTCCTCGTCCGTCAGCACCCCGTCGCGGTGCAGCTCGCCCAGCTCGCGCAGGCGCCGCAGCAGGGCGTCGTGCTCGCTCTCGGCGGGCTCCGGCTCCCCGGTGAGCCGCGGGGGCTCCTTCCGTACGCCCGCCTCCGCCGCCGGGTGCGGCAGCCGCGCCTGTACGGCGGCGGCCACCAGGGCCATCAGCGGGTCCTTCTTGAAGCCCCACAGCTCGACCGCGTTCGGGTCGTACTTGGGCGTCGCCGTCGCCGGGGCACCGCGCACCAGGAAGCGCAGATACCCGTTCTCCAGTCCGGCCGCGGGCTGCCACTCCACGCCGAGGACGTCCGCGAGCGGTATGGTCCGGGTGCCGGCGTTCGCCTTGGCGTTCTCGGTCTTCCAGTTCCACTCCAGCCGCACCCGCTCCCCGTCGAAGCCCGCCGTGCCGTCCCCGGCCGAGGCGGACACCGGCAGCGGGGGTCCCGGCAGCAGGTACTCGGCGACCGGGTCCGGTGAAACCCCGTCCAGCAGGAGCGCGTTGCGCACCTCGTCCGCGAAGTACTCGGCGACGCCGTACCGGTCGGACTCCACCGTCAGCTGGTACGGGTCGTTCGGCTCGGCGAGCCGGCCGCCGGTGGCCTGCGTCAGCGGATCGGCGCCGTCGCGCAGCCGCAGCCTGAGCCGTCCCGACTTCCGCCCCTGCTCGAAGGAGACACCGGCCAACGCCCCCAGCGGTACGACGAGTTCGCCCAGCTCCCGGCGGAGCAGGCTCACGTTCTTGTCCCGTCCCGGGGTGAGCCGCAGGGCATCGCCGTCGAAGGCCCAGGTGCCGTCCTTCTGGATGATTTCCGCCATGGAGGGATTGTTTCACCGGATCTGCGGGAGAGTGGTCTCGACCACATCTGAAGGGAGCGCATGTGAGACGGAACCACAGCACGACTCCCCGAACGACCCGCATCCTCGGATCACTGCTGCTTCTGGCGGCGGCCGGGGGCTTCTCCCTCGGCGCGGCGCCCGCGGCACAGGCGGCCGCCCCCACACCCCTGGACCGGGTGGTCCCCGCGCCCGCCTCGGTCGAGCCCGGCGGTGCCCCGTACCGCATCACCTGGGCGACCCGCGTCCGCGTCGACGACTCCGCCGAGGTCCGCCGGATCGGCGCGTACCTCACCGGCATCCTGCGGCCCTCCACCGGCTACCGGCTGCCCCTCACCGACCACGGCACCGGTGGCATCCGGCTGCACCTGGCCCAGGGCGACTTCGGAGCCGAGGGCTACCGGCTGCACAGCGGCCCGGCCGGCGTCACCATCACCGCGAGCGCGCCCGCCGGCCTCTTCCACGGCGTCCAGACGCTGCGTCAGCTGCTCCCGGCCGCCGTCGAGAAGAAGACCGTGCAGAAGGGCCCCTGGCAGATCGCCGGCGGCACCGTGGAGGACCGCCCCCGCTACTCCTACCGGGGCGCCATGCTGGACGTCTCCCGGCACTTCTTCACCGTCGCCCAGGTCAAGCGCTACATCGACCAGCTCGCCCTCTACAAGATCAACGAGCTGCACCTGCACCTCAGCGACGACCAGGGCTGGCGCATCGCCGTCGACTCCTGGCCGCGCCTCGCCACATATGGCGGCTCCACCGAGGTCGGCGGCGGCGCGGGCGGCTACTACACCAAGGACCAGTACCGGGACATCGTCTCCTACGCCGCCTCCCGCTATCTGGAGGTCGTCCCCGAGATCGACATGCCCGGCCACACCAACGCGGCCCTCGCCTCCTACGCCGACCTCAACTGCAACGGCGTGGCACCCCCGCTGTACACCGGCACCCAGGTCGGCTTCAGCTCGCTGTGCGTGCCGAAGGAGGTCACGTACACCTTCGCGGACGACGTGATCAGGGAGCTGGCCGCGCTCACCCCCGGCCGCTACCTCCACATCGGCGGCGACGAGGCCCACTCCACCAGTCACCCCGACTACGTGACGTTCATGGACCGCGTGCAGCCGATCGTCGCCAGGTACGGCAAGACGGTCATCGGCTGGCACCAGCTCACCGGCGCGCACCCCGCCCAGGGCGCCCTCGCCCAGTACTGGGGCCTGGACAGCACCAGCGCGGCCGAGAAGGAACAGGTCGCCCAGGCCGCCCGGAACGGCACCGGGCTGATCCTGTCCCCGGCGGACCGGGTGTACCTCGACATGAAGTACACCAGCGGCACCGTGCTGGGCACCAAGTGGGCCGGATACGTCGAGGTGCAGCGGTCGTACGACTGGAACCCCGGCGGCTACCTCCCCGGCGTCCCGGACTCGGCCGTCCGGGGCGTGGAGGCCCCCCTGTGGACGGAGACCCTGAAGACGGACGCCGACCTCGACTACATGGCGTTCCCCCGCCTCCCGGGCGCGGCCGAACTGGGCTGGTCCCCTGCGGCCACGCACGACTGGAACACCTACAGGCTCCGCCTGGCCGCCCAGGCGCCCCGCTGGGACGCCCTGGGCATCGGCTACTACCGCTCGCCGCAGGTCCCCTGGCCGGCGGACTGAGCGGCGAACGCAGCCGGCGAGCGCCCCGGTGGACGCACCGCTGACGCACCGGTGAACGCACGCGCCCGGGCCGCTGTGTGGAGCGGCCCGGGCGTGCTGGGCGAACAGCCGGGACAACAGCCCGACATGCCTTGCCGGTGCAATTCAGAGGCATGTACCCGCCCTCTTGAATTACGGATCCGGCCGTGCGGGAATCGGCCGTCAGTACGCGCTGAACACGTTGTCGATCGAACCGTAGCGGTGGTACGCGTAGTTGCACGCGGCGGTGATGTTGGCGACCGGGTCGTAGATGTTCGTCGAGGTGCCCGGCACGTGGTAGGCGTCGAACGTCGGCTGGATCACCTGCAGCAGACCCTTGGACGGGGTGCCCTTCGCGGCGTTGGAGTCCCAGTTGTTGATGGCGTTCGGGTTGCCGGAGGACTCCCGCATGATGTTGCGGTAGATGCCGTTGTAGGTGCCCGGGATGTGGTTCTGCGCCATGACCGCCAGCGCCTGCTTGATCCAGCCGTCCAGGTTGTTGGCGTAGGTCTTGCCGGTGGCGGACGAGGTGCTCGCCGGTGCGGCCTTGGTCGTGGCCGCCTTGGTCGTGGCCGCCTTGGCCGGGGCCGCCGAGCCGGCGGGCAGGGCGAGGACCTGGCCCGGCAGGATCGAGTAGGGGCTGCTGAGGTGGTTGGCCGACGCGATGGCCGGCCAGCCGCCCGGCACCTTGAGGGCGCGGGCGATCGAGGCCAGGTGGTCGCCGGCCTTGACGGTGTAGCTGGGCGCGGCGGCGGTGGCGGCCTGGGCGCTGCCCGTCGCGGCCGTGCAGGCCATGACGAGGGTGCCGACGCTGATGGCGCCGCCGGTGAGGAACCGGCGCGTCCGGGGAGAGCGCTTGCGGGCATGACGGGGCATGGAGCGGTCCTTTTCCGAGAATTGGATCACCCGCAGTTGCCGGTCCCCCTCGGCAAACTGCACCACGTTCGTTTAGCGGTGCGCTGCGGCGGGGATATTCATAGCCGCCGGGAATAAGTTTCGGCAATTACTCGTTTTACTAACCTGCTTAGTTCTCTGGGTCGCCGGAATCCGTCCGGGTAGTGGTATTCCCGGAAGCAAAGGGCCGTTCGCGATCCTAGGGAGCTTCGTAAGTGAATTGAGTCACGTGTCACAGGTTAAGCGACTCAACTGCTTAAATGGGGAAATAAACGGACCTCACGACAGAGTGGCTCAATTCGGACATTAAGCACTCAAAAGGTCGGCGAGTGGGTTCTTCAGGGTGCCCACCAGCTGCAGCGCGCCCGACGGGTCGGCGAGGTCCACCATCTGGCGGTTGTCGCGCAGCTGGAGGCGGTTCAGGCAGGACAGGGCGAACTCCGGGGCGAACAGGTCGTACTGCCGGAACCGGTCGGACAGTCCGGGGTTCGCCTCCTGGTACTCGCGGGTGACCTCCGCGACCGTGCGCCAGAAGGCGTCCTCCGCCAGCAGCCCCTCGGTGGCGAGGTGCGCGGCGAGGAAGCGGAAGAAGCAGTCGAAGACGTCGGTGAAGACCGACAGCAGCTTCTTGTCGTCCGGGACCTCGACGCGGATCCGCCGCACCTGCGGGGGCAGGACCGCGTCCGGGTCCATCACCGCTATCTCCTCGGCGATGTCCTTGAAGACCGCCCGCCGCACGACCCCCTCCTCCAGCACCAGGATCACGTTCTCGCCGTGCGGCATGAAGACGAGGTCGTAGGCGTAGAAGCTGTGCAGGAGCGGGGTGTAGTAGGCGCGCAGGTAGCGGCGCAGCCACTCCGCCGGCGGCAGGCCCGAGCGGGCGATCAGCGCGCCGGCGAAGGAGGCGCCCTCGTGGTCGACGTGCAGCAGGGAGGCCATGGTCGCGAGCGACTCGCCGTCCCGCAGCGAGGGCACCGGGCTCTCCCGCCACAGCGCGGCCAGCATCTTGCGGTACGGCGAGTACCGGTCGGTGGCCTGCTCGTACTCCAGATGCCGGTATCCGACGGCCGCCCGCTCGCGGATGACGCTCAGGCCCGTGGACTTCAGTACCGGGTCGTTCTCGATCAGCTGGGCCAGCCAGTCGTTGATCGCCGGGGTGGCCTCCATGTAGGCGGCCGACAGCCCGCGCATGAAGCCCATGTTGAGGACCGACAGGGCCGTCTTCACATAGTGCTTCTCCGGGTGGGAGGTGTTGAAGAAGGTCCGGATGGACTGCTGGGCCAGGTACTCGTCGTCGCCCTCGCCGAGGCAGACCAGGTGCCGGCGGGCCACCTCGGCGGCGAAGGTGACGGAGAGCTTGTTCCACCACTGCCAGGGGTGGACGGGGATGAGGAGGTAGTCGGCGGGGTCCAGGCCCTGGCCGGTGAGGGTGGCGTGGAAACGGTCCAGTGTGGGCTCGCCCAGCTCCTCCCGCAGGAAGGACTCGTACTCGATCCCGGCACCGGCCGTGAACGCGGCCCGCGAGCGGTGCGCGGCCAGCCACACCAGCCGGACCGGGTTCGCGGTCTCCGGGGCGTACGACAGGTACTCGTGGATGCCGAACCCGAGCCGCCCGTTGTTCGCGACGAAGCAGGGGTGGCCCTCGGTCATCCCGGTCTCGACGGCCTGGAAGCCCTGGCGGGCCAGCTCGGCGGAGGTCACCTTCGGTTTGGCGAGCTTGTAGCAGGTGCCGGAGAGGGTGGAGGAGATCTCCTCCAGGTACACCGGCAGGATCTCGTCGCTCAGGCCCAGGGACTGCTTCAGCTCGATGAAGAAGTCCAGGGCGGCGAGCGGGAGTTCGCTCCCGGCGCGGTGCCGGGTGATCGAGTCCGCGTCGACCTGCCAGTGGTCGAGGGCGCGGCGCGTGGCGGTGAAGCGGTAGCGGGTCAGACCGTCGTCGCTGCGCACGACGTACTGCTCGCCGTCCTCCTCGGGAGTGATCAGCCGCTCGTGCGCGAACTCGGCGAGGGCCTTGCGGAGCAGGAGTCGGTTGGCCTGCTCCCAGCGTTCGGGGGAGAGGTGGGCCACGGCGTCGGACAGGGTCATGCCGCCACTCCTCGGGCCGCCTGGAACTGTTCCCGGGTGCAGAAGCTCAGCAATGCCCTCTTCTCCGGCTTCTGGATCTCGCGCACGGGCACGAAGCCCACCGCTTCGTTCAGGGCGTGCACGGCCTTGTTGCGCACGTCCGGCTCGACCACGACGCGCCGGGTGCGCGGGTCG
Organism: Streptomyces incarnatus; assembly: GCF_001027185.1. Classification (NCBI taxonomy): domain Bacteria; kingdom Bacillati; phylum Actinomycetota; class Actinomycetes; order Kitasatosporales; family Streptomycetaceae; genus Streptomyces; species Streptomyces incarnatus. The sequence goes on from NZ_CP011497.1 coordinate 5,431,670, forward strand.
GCGAACAGCTCGTCCAGCACGGCGGTGATGACGGCCCTGGTGAAACCGTGGACCGGCCGGTCGGTCGGCGCGACCAAGAAGTGCATGCCGACGTCGCCGGGCTCCGGGTCGTACAGGCCGGCCAGCTCGACGTACCGGGGGTCGTACCTCTCCATCAGGAAGGCGGGCTCGCCCTCGTGCAGGCCGAGGTGGGCCTGGTGGTGCTCGTGGGCCGCGATCCGCAGGTACTCGCGCTCGACGTCCTGGAGCCTGGCGTCCTGCATCATCCAGAAGACCGCCTTGGGATGGGTGACCCAGCGGTGCAGCAGCTCGGCGTCCTTCAGGGGGTCGAGGGGGCGGAAGGTGAACCTCATACGGCGAACTCCTGGAAGGCGATCGTCTTCTCGACCGGGTAGTACTCGGAGCCGAGCAGCTCGCGGATGATGTACGCGTTGCGGTACGCGCCCATGCCCAGGTCGGGGCTGGTGATGCTGTGGGTGTGGACGCCGGCGTTCTGCAGGAAGACGCCGCGGCCGGTGACGTCGATGGCGTAGTTGCGGGCGACGTCGAAGCGGCCGTGGCCGTCGAACCGGAGCCGGTCGCGGATCGGCGCGAGGAAGGCCGGGGGCTCGTAGTGGTAGCCGGTGGCCAGCAGCAGGCCCTCGGTGCGGATCTCGAAGTCCTTGTCCTGCTCGTCCTGGTGGAAGCCGAGGGTGTACGTGCCGTCCGCGTGGCCGGCGCTGCGCAGGCTGGAGTTGGTGAGCAGCCGCGTCGGCACGGGCCCGGTGAGGTTCTTCTGGTAGAGCAGGTCGAAGATCGAGTCGATCAGGTCCGAGTTGATGCCCTTGAACAGGCCCTTCTGCTGCTTCTCCAGCCGGTAGCGGGTCTCCTCGGGCAGCGCGCGGAAGTAGTCGACGTAGTCCGGGGAGGTCATCTCCAGCGTCAGTTTGGTGTATTCGAGGGGGAAGAAGCGCGGGGAGCGGGTGACCCAGTTGAGCTGGTAGCCGTGGACGTCGATCTCGGCGAGCAGCTCGTGGTAGATCTCGGCCGCGCTCTGGCCGCTGCCGACGATCGTGATCGACTTCTTCGCCTGCAGCTCCGCCTTGCGGTGCAGGTACTGGGAGTTGTGCAGGAAGTCCCCGGCCAGGTCCCGGCAGGCCGGCGGGAGGTAGGGGGTCGTCCCGGTGCCGAGGACCAGGTGCCGGCCGCGATACGTTTCGCCGCGCTCGGTGCGGACGACGTACACCTCGTCCTCGTACGTCACCTCGGTGACCGTCGTGCCGAAGCGGACGCTGCCGAGTCTGCCCGCCGCCCAGCGGCAGTAGTCGTCGTACTCCACCCGCAGCGGATAGAAGTTCTCCCGGATGTAGAACGGGTACAGCCTGCCCTTCTCCTTCAGGTAGTTGAGGAAGGAGTACGGCGACGTCGGGTCGGCGAGGGTGACCAGGTCCGACATGAACGGGGTCTGGAGGTGGGCGCCGTCCAGGAACATCCCGGCGTGCCACTCGAAGTCCGGCTTGGACTCCAGGAAGACCCCGTCCAGGTCCGCGATGGGCTCGGTGAGGCAGGCGAGACCGAGGTTGAAGGGGCCGAGCCCGATCCCCACGAAGTCGTAGGTCTTTTCCAGGGCTTCAGGACGCGCGGTCAAGGGACTCTCCCAGGTACTGCTCGGCGTGGCCGGCGATCAGGTCGAGGACGGCGGCGATGTCGGCCGCCGTCGTCTCGGGGTTGAGCAGGGTGAACTTCAGGTAGTGGCGGCCGCCGACCCTGGTGCCCGCGACCACGGCGTCACCGGAGGCGAACAGGGCCCTGCGGGCGTAGAGGTTGGCGCGGTCGATCTCGGCCGGGTCGGTGACGGCCGCCGGGATGTAGCGGAAGACGAGGGTGGACAGGGCGGGCTCGACGACGACGTCGAAGCGGGGGTCGGCGGCGAGCAGCTTCCAGCCCGCGGCCGCGAGGTCGCAGACCTCGTCGAAGAGCTGCCCGACGCCGTCCGCGCCCATGGTGCGCAGGGTCATCCACAGCTTCAGGGCGTCGAAGCGGCGGGTGGTCTGCAGGGACTTGTCGACCTGGTTGGGGATGCGTTCGGTCACCATGCGGCGCGGGTTGAGGTAGTCCGCGTGGTAGGTGGCATGGCGGAGGGTCGCCGCGTCCCGCACCAGTACGGCGGACGAACTCACCGGCTGGAAGAAGGACTTGTGGTAGTCGACGGTGACGGAGTCGGCGCGCTCGATGCCGTCGATACGGCCGCGGTGCTTGCGGGAGGCGAGCAGCCCGCAGCCGTAGGCCGCGTCGACGTGCATCCACACGCCGTACTGGGAGCACAGCCCGGCGATCTCCGGGAGCGGGTCGATGGAGCCGAAGTCGGTGGTGCCGGCGGTGGCGACGACCGCCATCGGCACCAGCCCGTCGCGCCGGCAGCGCTCCAGCTCGTGGGCGAGGGCGACGGTCCGCAGCCGCTTGTCGTGGTCGACGGGGACGGCGATGACCGCGTCCGGGCCGAGCCCGAGCAGTTTGGCGGACTTCTGCACGCTGAAGTGGCTGACCTCGGAGGCGAAGATCCGCAGATCGGCCAGGCCGTCGGTCTTGGCCTCCTCCCGCGCCAGCAGCAGCGCCTGGAGGTTGGACTGGGTGCCGCCGGAGGTGAACACGCCGTCGGCGGCCGGTCCGAGGCCGATCCGGGCGGCCGTCCAGTCGATGAGCCTGCGCTCGATGAGGGTGCCGCCGGCCGACTGGTCCCAGGTGTCGAGGGAGGAGTTGACCGCCGAGAGCACGGCCTCGCCGAGCACCGCCGGGATGACGACCGGGCAGTTGAGGTGGGCGAGGTAGCGGGGGTGGTGGAAGTAGACGGCGTCGCGGAGGTAGACGTCCTCCAGCTCGTCCAGGACGGCGGCGGTGTCGCCGAGCGGGCGGTCCAGGTCGATGGCGTCGATGCGGGGGGAGAGGGCGTCGACGGTGACGCCGGTGAACGGACGGTGGGTCGTGGCGAGTTTGGCCGCCATCCGCTCGACTCCTTCGGTCACGGAGCTTCGGTAGTGCTCCGCGGTGAGGCCATTGAGCAGGTGCGAGCGCATGTGGGGGTCCTCCGGGGGGACAGTCCGTGGGGGGTCTGAACGGGAGTCCGTCTTAACTTAGGTTAGCCTAACCTAAGTTTCTTGGATCAAGGCATGCCTCATCCGTGACCGGCGTCACGCGCAGGGGGGCCGTCCGGTCAACGGTCTTCCCTGCCAAGGGAGTTACTCCGCCACGCGCAGCTCTTCCTCGGTCATCCCCTGCCGCCAGTACCCGACGAAGGTCACCCGCCGCCGGTCCACCCCGCGCTCGCCGACGAAGTGCCGCCGCAGCGCCTTGACCCGCCCCGACTCGCCCGCGAGCCACACGTACGGCCGCTCCGCCGCGGGAAGCCGGGCGGCTCGTACGGCGTCGACGGTCATGGGGGACCCGTCGTGCCGTACGAGCCACGTGATCTCCGCGTCCGCCTCCGTGCGCACGTCCTGGATGTCACCGGCGTGCGGCACCTCCAGCCAGGCCCGGACCCGGGCGCCGGCCGGGAGGGACTCGAGGATCGCGGTCGCGGCCGGTACGGCGGTCTCGTCACCCCACAGGACGACGAGACCGGTGTCCTCGGGCGGGCGGAAGCGGATCGCCCGGTTGTCGGCGACGGCGGGCCCGAGCAGCAGCACCCGGTCGCCGGGGGTGGCGCGGGAGGCCCAGCGGGAGGCGGGGCCCGCCGGGGTGTGCAGAACGAAGTCGATGTCGATCTCACCGGGGTTCCGGCGCAGGGACCGCAGGGTGTACGACCGCATCACCGCCCGCACGTCGTCGGGCAGTTCCCGCCAGGCCTGCCACCAGCCGTCGCCCAGGTCCAGCGGGACGACGGGCTCCGGCTGGCCCGGGTGCGGCAGGAAGAGGGACAGGGACTGGTCGCGCCCGAGGGAGTGGAAGGCGTGCAGATCGGGCCCGCCGAAGGTGACACGGACGAGCGACGGCCCCAGCCGCCGGGTCCGTACAACGTGCAGAGAGAAGAAACGGAACGGGGCGGCTACGGCCGTCGTCATGTGATGCTCCTGAGGGTCGGATTCAGGGCTTTGTCAGGGGTTCTGCCGGTCAGGCGACCTTCTTCGCCTTCTCCAGCGCCTCGGCCAGACTCGTGAGCAGCGGCACGCACTTGTCGTACGACAGAATCGGCTCGGGCGACCGCGCGATGACCTGACCCGCCTTCACCGCGGGCAGCTTCTTCCAGGTCGGCTTGGTGATGTCGGCCGGCTGGAGGGCCGAGGACCGGTCGTCCATCATGATGATGTCGGCCCGGTACTTGTCGACGTTCTCCCAGCTCAGCGACTCGTACCAGCCGCCGCCCTGCTTCTTCGCGCTCTCCGGCGGCTCGACGAAGTTCACGCCGAGGGCCTTGAAGTACTCCAGGTCGACGGAGAGGTTGGTGCCGGAGACGTAGAACAGCTGGTCACTGGCGCTGCCGGCCATCACCTTGAGGTCGGGCCTGGCCTTGGCCGCGGCGCGCAGCCGGCCGGCGGCGGCCTCGAACCGCTTCCTGGCGTCGGTCACCTTGGCGGCCTTCATGTCCGCGCCGAGCGATTCGGCCAGGTCCCACATGCGCTGCAGCGGCTGGGTGAGCCGGCGGTCGTAGACGGAGATGCCGATGCTGGGGGCCAGCTGGGCGATCTTCTTCTTGGACTCCTCCGGGACGTACCAGAGGGTGCCGGCGCCGTCGAACATCGTCGTGATCAGCACGTCCGGCGCGAGCGAGGCGTACTTCTCGATGCTGAACTGGCCCCAGGCGTTGCCGAGGACCGTCACCTTGCTGACGTCCATGTCGCCGGCCTGCACATCGGCCTTGCTGTCCTTGGTGGTTGTCGGGCCGAAGACGCCCTTGACCTGGACGCCGTAGTCGTGGAGCGCGGCGCCGACACCGGTGAAGGCGACGACGTTCGCGGGGACCTTGTCCAGCTTCACGGTCGTGCCGCGGTCGTCCTTGAAGGACCAGGGACCGGGCCTGGCGGCCGTCGTGCCCGTGCCGGAGCCACTGTCCTTGCCCTTGCCGTCCCCGCAGGCGGCGAGCGCGGCACCGAGTCCGACGGCGCCGCCGACGGCGAGGAGGCCGCGGCGAGTGAGCTGGGGGGCACGGGCATGGGGCATGGCTGTGACTGCTTTCGAACGGGGCGAAGCGCCCGCCGGACAGGTTCGAAGAAAGGTTAGCCTAACCTTCCTTGATGTCCAGCGGGCGGTGCCGTTCTCCCCGCCGTCCCGGCCGCTCCCGGCGCCTAGCCCGCCAGCCCCAACTCCCGTGCGATCAGCATGCGCTGGACCTCGCTCGTGCCCTCGCCGATCTCCAGGATCTTGGAGTCGCGCCACATGCGGGCCACCGGGTACTCGTTCATGAAGCCGTAGCCGCCGTGGATCTGGGTGGCGTCGCGGGCGTTGTCGACGGCGACGGTGGAGGAGTACAGCTTGGCCAGCGCCGCCTCCTTCTTGAAGGGTTCGCCGGCGACCAGGCGGCTCGCCGCGTCGCGCCAGGCGAGGCGGGCCGTGTGGGCCTTCATCTCCATGTCGGCGATCTTGAACTGGATGGCCTGGTTGGCGCCGATGGGACGGCCGAAGGCGTGGCGTTCCTTCGCGTACTTCACCGACTCGTCCACGCAGCCCTGGGCCAGACCGGTCGCGAGGGCCGCGATGGCGATGCGGCCCTCGTCCAGGATGCGCAGGAACTGGGCGTAGCCCCGGCCCTCCTCGCCCAGCAGGTTGGCCGTGGGGACCCGGACGTCGGCGAACGACAGCTCGCGGGTGTCGGAGGCGTTCCAGCCGACCTTCGAGTACGGTGCCGCCACCGTGAAGCCCGGGGTGCCGGACGGGACGATGATCGCCGAGATCTGCGGCCTGCCGTCCGGCTTGCGGCCGGTGACGGCGGTGACCGTCACCAACCCCGTGATGTCCGTGCCCGAGTTGGTGATGAAGCACTTCGTGCCGTTGATCACCCATTCGTTCGTGTCCGGGTCCAGGCGGGCCGTCGTACGCGTCGCGCCCGCGTCGCTGCCGCCGTCCGGCTCGGTCAGGCCGAACGCGCCCAGCATCTCGCCCGAGCACAGGCGGGGCAGCCACTCGCGCTTCTGCTCCTCGGTGCCGAACAGGTGCAGGGGCATGGCGCCCAGCGAGACACCCGCCTCCAGGGTGATCGCCACGGACGAGTCCACCCGCGCCAGTTCCTCCAGGGCGATGCCGAGCGCCAGATAGTCCCCGCCCATGCCGCCGTACTCCTCCGGGAACGGCAGCCCGAACAGGCCCATGCGGCCCATCTCGCGGACGATCTCGTACGGGAACTCGTGCCGCTCGTAGAAGTCGCCGATCTTCGGCGCCACGACATCGTGCGCGAACTCCTCCACCGTACGGCGGAGTTCCTCCAGCTCGGGGCTGAGACGGTGGTCCATGCTGATCACTGGTCCTTGTGGGAGAGAGCGCGGACGGTACGGGACGGGCTGGGCCGGTCCAGATGGGCGGCCATCCACACGCTCGTGGCGGTCAGACGGCCGAGGTCGACCCCGGTCTCGATGCCGAGGCCCTGCAGCATCCACACGAGATCCTCGGTGGCGAGATTGCCGGTGGCGGACTTCGCGTACGGGCAGCCGCCGAGGCCTCCGGCGGACGCGTCGATCGTCGTCACGCCGTGTTCCAGCGCCGCGTAGGTGTTCGCGAGCGCCTGGCCGTAGGTGTCGTGGAAGTGCACGCCGATCACGTCGGTCGGCACGCCCTCCTCGTTGAGCAGGTTGAGCAGTTCCAGCACATGGCCGGGCGTGGCCACGCCGATCGTGTCGCCCAGGCTCAGCTCGTCGCAGCCCATGTCCCTCAGGGCCGTGCAGACGCGGGCCACCTGGTGGAGCGGGACCGCGCCCTCCCACGGGTCGCCGAAGCACATCGACACATAGCCGCGCACGTGTACGCCCCGGTCCTTCGCCTGCCGCACCACCGGCTCGAACACCGCCAGCGACTCGTCCAGCGAGCGGTTCAGGTTGGCCTTCGCGAAGGACTCGGTGGCGCTGGCGAAGACGGCGATCCGGTCGGCGCCGAGCGCCAGCGCCCGGTCCAGGCCGCGCTGGTTGGGGACCAGTACGGGCAGCTCGACCCCCGGGAGGTCGCTGACCATCGGGAACAGCTGCTCGGCGTCGGCCAGTTGGGGCACCCACCTGGGGTGCACGAAGCTCGTCGCCTCGATGGTCGTCAGGCCCGCGTCGGCGAGCCGGCGGATGAAGTCCGCCTTGACCTCGGCCGGTACGGTCCGCTGCTCGTTCTGCAGGCCGTCGCGCGCGCCGACCTCGTAGATGCGCACCCGGGCGGGCAGGTCCGTCGCCGGTACGACCATGGGCAGTCCCTCGGCGGTCACCGCGCCACCTCCTCGTGCGGTGCGATGACGGCCAGCACCTGGTCCATCGCGACCGTGGTGCCCGCGGTCACGTCCAGCTCGGCGACCGTGCCGGCGTGCGGGGCGGAGATGACGTGCTCCATCTTCATCGCCTCCACCACCAGCAGGCTCTGCCCGGCGGCCACCTCGTCGCCGACGGCCACCTTCACCACGGTCACCGTGCCGGGCATCGGCGCGGTGAGGGAGTCGGCGCCGGCGTGCGCGGACCGGCTGAGGGACGCGGCCACCGGGTCGTGGTCCCGCACCTGCCAGGCGTCGCCGTCGCGGCCCAGCCAGTCGGCGGCACGGTGGAAGGTGTGCCGGACGCCGTCGAGCGTGACGCTCACGTGGTCGCCGGTGACGGTGTGGGTGCCCCGGGGCGTGTACGTCACCGGGTCCTGCACCCGGAGGTGGAAGGCGGGCGGCCTCGGGGTGCCGCCGAGGCGCCAGCCGCTCGGCACCGAGAACGGGTCGGTCCAGCCCTCCGCGCGGGGCTTCAGCGCCTCCAGCCGTACGGCCGCCGCCGCCTCGTAGACCTCGTCCGGCACGTCCGTGGCGACCAGCTCGTCCACCACGCGCTCCACCAGCCCGGTGTCCAGGTCCCCCGCCACGACCGCCGGGTGGGCCAGCAGCCGCCGCAGGAAACCGGCGTTGGTCTGCACGCCCAGCGTGACCGTCTCCGCGAGGGCCGCCCGGAGCTTCCTGAGCGCGCCCTCCCGGTCGGGGCCGTACGCGATCACCTTGGACAGCATCGGGTCGTAGAGGCTGCCGACCTCGGTGCCCTCGCTGAGCCCGGAGTCGGTGCGGACGCCGTCGCCCTGGGGCTCGTTCAGCAGCAGGACGGTGCCGCCGGAGGGCAGGAAGCCGCGCGCGGGGTCCTCGGCGCAGATGCGGGCCTCGACCGCGTGCCCGGTGAGCGTCACGTCCTGCTGCCCGAAGCCCAGCTTCTCCCCGGCCGCGACCCGCAGCTGCCACTCCACCAGGTCGACCCCGGTGACGAGCTCGGTGACCGGGTGCTCCACCTGGAGACGGGTGTTCATCTCCATGAAGTAGTACTGCGAGGGATCCCCGCCCGGCACGATGAACTCCACCGTCCCCGCGCCCCGGTAGCGGCAGCTGCGGGCCGCCTGTACGGCCGCCTCGCCCATCGACGCGCGCGTGGCCTCGTCGAGGAGCACGCTGGGCGCCTCCTCGATGATCTTCTGGTGCCGCCGCTGGAGCGAGCACTCGCGCTCACCGAGGTGGACGACGCCCCCGTGGCCGTCGGCCAGCACCTGGATCTCGATGTGCCGGGGCCGGTCGATCCACCGCTCCACCAGCAGGGTGTCGTCGCCGAAGGAGGCGCGGGCCTCGCGGCGGGCGGCGGCGATCTCCTCCTCCAGCACGGTCATGTCCCGCACCAGCCGCATGCCCTTGCCGCCACCGCCGGCGGAGGGCTTGAGCAGCACGGGCGCGCCCAGCGCACGGGCCGCCTCGGCCAGCTCGGGGTCCCGGCCGCCGGGCACCACCGGCACCCCGGCCGCCTGGACCGTCTCCTTGGCGCGGATCTTGTCGCCCATGAGCGCGATGGCGTCGGCCGACGGGCCGATGAAGACCAGCCCCGCCTCCTCGCACGCGCGCGCGAACCGCGCGTTCTCCGCGAGGAAGCCGTAGCCGGGGTGGACGGCCTGCGCTCCGGTGCGGGCGGCGGCCTCCAGCAGCCGCTCCACCGACAGATAGCTCTCGGCGGCCGGCGCCGGACCGATCCGGACCGCCGTGTCGGCCTCCCGGACGTGCCGCGCGTCGGCGTCGGCGTCGGAGAAGACCGCCACCGAGCGCACGCCCAGCGAGCGGAGCGTACGGATGACGCGTACGGCGATCTCGCCCCGGTTGGCGACCAGCACTGTGTCGAACACGGTTCCCCTCCTCACATCCGGAAGACGCCGAACTGGGGCTCTCCCAGAGGCGCGTTGGCGCAGGCGGTCAGGGCGAGGCCCAGCACCTGACGGGTGTCCAGCGGGTCGATCACGCCGTCGTCCCAGAGCCGGGCGGTGGCGTAGTAGGCGTTGCCCTGGCGCTCGTACTGCGCGCGGATCGGCGCCTTGAAGGACTCCTCGTCCTCGGCGGGCCACTCCTCGCCGCGGGCCTCCAGCTGGTCCCGCTTGACGGTCGCCAGCACCGACGCGGCCTGCTCGCCGCCCATCACGGAGATCTTGGCGTTGGGCCACATCCACAGGAAGCGGGGGGAGTAGGCCCGGCCGCACATCGAGTAGTTGCCCGCGCCGTACGAGCCGCCGACCACCACCGTCAGCTTCGGCACGCGCGTGCAGGCCACCGCCGTCACCATCTTGGCGCCGTGCTTGGCGATACCGCCCGCCTCGTAGTCCCTGCCGACCATGAAGCCCGAGATGTTCTGCAGGAACACCAGGGGGATGCCGCGCTGGTCGCACAGCTCGATGAAGTGGGCGCCTTTCTGGGCGGACTCGGAGAACAGGATGCCGTTGTTGGCGACGATCCCGACCGGGTGGCCGTGGATCCGCGCGAAGCCGGTGACGAGGGTCTGCCCGAACTCGGCCTTGAACTCGGCGAAGCGCGAGCCGTCGGTGATGCGGGCGATGATCTCGCGCACGTCGTAGGGGGTGCGGGAGTCGACCGGGACGGCGCCGTACAGCCCGTACGGGTCGACCTTCGGCTCCACCTGCGGCTGGACCTCCCAGGGCAGGGACCGCCGGGCGGGCAGGGTGGCGACGATGTTCCGGACGATCCTGAGCGCGTGTGCGTCGTCCTCGGCGAGGTGGTCGGTGACACCGGAGACCCGCGAGTGGACCTCGCCGCCGCCCAGTTCCTCCGCTGTGACGACCTCGCCGGTCGCGGCCTTCACCAGGGGCGGCCCGCCGAGGAAGATCGTGCCCTGGTTGCGGACGATCACCGCCTCGTCGCTCATCGCGGGCACATAGGCGCCACCGGCGGTGCAGGAGCCGAGGACGGCCGCGATCTGCGGGATGCCGGCGCCGGACATCCGGGCCTGGTTGTAGAAGATCCGCCCGAAGTGGTCGCGGTCGGGGAACACCTCGTCCTGCATCGGCAGGAAGGCGCCGCCGGAGTCCACGAGGTAGACGCACGGCAGGCGGTTGTCGAGGGCCACCTCCTGGGCGCGCAGGTGCTTCTTCACGGTCATCGGGTAGTACGTGCCGCCCTTGACCGTGGCGTCATTGGCGACGATCACGCACTCGCGCCCGCTGACCCGCCCGATCCCGGCGATCACCCCGGCGGCCGGGGCCTGCCCGTCGTACATCCCGTCGGCCGCGAGCGGGGCCAGCTCCAGGAACGGCGACCCGGGGTCGAGCAGCGTGTCCACCCTGTCCCTCGGCAGCAGCTTGCCCCGCGCGGTGTGCCGGGCCCGCGCCTTCTCGCCGCCGCCGAGGGCCGCCGCGGCCAGCTTGCCGCGCAGCTCCTCGACGAGCGCGAGATGCGCCTGTTCATTGGCCCGCCAGGCCTCCGACGCGGGATCTGCCGCGCTCCGAAGCTCCGGTGCCTCCTGCATCCTGCGGTCCCCTCACCGGTGATCGAACCTGTAGGTCGAACGTGTTAATGAGCGTTAACCATTTCCTTCAGGTTAACGACCGCTAACCTCGCTGTCTAGAATTACCTGCATGGTCACCAGAACCGACGCCCCGACCCGCCGCGAGCAGATCCTCAAGGAGGCCGCCCGGCTCTTCGCCGAGCGCGGTTTCCACGGCGTCGGCGTGGACGAGATAGGCGCCGCGGTGGGCATCAGCGGCCCCGGGCTGTACCGGCACTTCCCGGGCAAGGACGCGATGCTCGCCGAGCTGCTGGTCGGCATCAGCGGCCAGCTGCTCACCGGTGCCAGGCGCCGCCTGGCGGAGGCCGACGGGGACACCCGGCCCGCCGCGGTCCTGGACTCCCTCATCGAGGGCCACATCGACTTCGCCCTGGACGACCGTCCCCTCATCACCCTGCACGACCGCGAGCTGGACCGCCTCCGCGACAGCGACCGCAAGCTGGTCCGCCAGCTCCAGCGGCAGTACGTCGAGCTCTGGGTGGAGGTGGTCCGCGAGGTCTACCCGGCCCTGTCCGAGCCCTCGGCCCGCTCGGCCGTCCACTCGGTCTTCGGCCTCCTGAACTCCACCCCGCACCTGGGCCGCGCGGGCACCCTGCCGGGCCGGGGGGCGACGGCGGCCTTGTTGCACCGGATGGCCCGGGGGGCGTTCGCGGCGGCGGGGGAGGACTGACGCTCGTCAGCCCCCAGACGCTCGTCAGCCCCCGGATCGGGTGCCCGGCGATCGGCCGTGTGCGCCGTCCGGACGCGGTGGTTCTGCCGGAGGTGGCCCTCCGAGGTCCGCGGGTGCGGGAAAGCGCGCTGACCGGTGGGCGTGGTCAAGCTCACCCTGGACGCCTCACCGTACTCGCCGGTATCTTCGAGTCTGAGCAAGCGCTTAGACAGGTACCTGGAGGTGGGCGGCGTGCGCCGTACGGTGTTCAACGAGGATCACGAGGCGTTCCGGGAGACCCTGCGCGCCTTCATCGAGGCCGAGGTCGTCCCGGTCTACGACGAGTGGTTCGCGGCCGGTCAGGCGCCGCGCGACTTCTACTACAAGCTCGGCGAGCTGGGCGTCTTCGGCATCAGCGTGCCGGAGGAGTTCGGCGGCGCGGGCCTGGACACCCACAAGTTCGAGGCCGTGATCTACGAGGAGACCGCCCGCGCGGGCGTGAGCTTCGGCGGCTCCGGCGTGCACGTGCTGCTCGCCCTGCCCTACATCAAGATGCTGGCCACCGACGAGCAGAAGAAGCGCTACCTGCCGAAGTTCGTCACCGGCGAGGAGATGTGGGCCATCGCCATGACCGAGCCGGGCACCGGTTCGGACCTGGCCGGCATGAAGACCACCGCCAAGCTCAGCGAGGACGGCACGCACTACGTCCTCAACGGCGCCAAGACCTTCATCACCGGCGGCGTGCACGCCGACAAGGTGATCGTCTGCGCCCGTACCGCCGCGCCGACCGCCGAGGACCGCCGCCACGGCATCTCCCTGTTCGCCGTGGACACCAAGTCCGAGGGCTACTCCGTCGGCCGCAAGCTGGACAAGCTCGGCCTGAAGACCTCCGACACCGCCGAGCTGGCCTTCGTCGACGTCAAGGTCCCGGTCGAGGACCTGCTCGGCGAGGAGAACAAGGGCTTCTACTACCTCGGCCACAACCTGGCCTCCGAGCGCTGGGGCATCGCCTTCGGCGCCTACGCGCAGGCCAAGGCCGCCGTCCGGTTCGCCAAGCAGTACGTGCAGGAGCGCACCGTCTTCGGCAAGCCGGTCGCCCACTTCCAGAACACCAAGTTCGAGCTGGCCGCCTGCCAGGCCGAGGTCGACGCCGCCGAGGCCGTCGCCGACCGCGCCACGGAGGCCCTGGACGCCGGCGAGCTGACCCCCGCCGAGGCCGCCTCCGCCAAGCTGTTCTGCACCGAGGTCGCCCACCGCGTGATCGACCGCTGCCTGCAGCTGCACGGCGGCTACGGCTACATGAACGAGTACCCGATCGCCCGCCTGTACGCGGACAACCGCGTCAACCGCATCTACGGCGGCACCAGCGAGATCATGAAGACGATCATCGCGAAGGACATGGGGCTGTAGGACGCCGGTAATCACTGGCCGGTACAACTACTCCTCATGAGCCAGGCACTCCAGGATCTCCTCGATCTGCTCGACCTCGAGCAGATCGAGGAGAACATCTTCCGCGGCCAGTCCCGCTCCGCCGTCGTACCCCGCGTCTTCGGCGGGCAGGTCGCGGCGCAGGCGCTGGTCGCCGCCGGGCGCACGGTGCCCGTCGACCGCTCCGCGCACTCCCTCCACGCGTACTTCCTGCGCCCGGGCGACCCCGGCGCGCCGATCGTCTACACGGTGGACCGCATCCGCGACGGCCGGTCCTTCACCACCCGCCGCGTGGTCGCCGTCCAGCACGGCAAGCCGATCTTCCATCTCTCGGCGTCCTTCCAGACGTACGAGGAGGGCCTGGAGCACCAGGCCCCCATGCCCGCCTCGCCCGACCCGGCGACCCTGCCCACCTCGCAGGAGCGGCTGCGTGGCTACGGCCACCTCGCCCCCGAGGTCGTCGAGAGGTTCCTCGAGGCCCGCGAGGCGATCGACCTCAGGTACGTGGAGGAGCCGCCGTACGGGCAGTTCGGCGAGCCGCGTGAGCCGCACTCGCAGGTGTGGTTCCGCACCAACGGCAAGCTGGACGACGACCCGTTGCTGCACGTCGTCCTCGCCACCTACGTGTCCGACATGACCCTCCTCGACTCCGTGCTGCTCGCGCACGGCCGCGGCGGCTGGGCGGTCGGGGACGTCGTGGGCGCCTCGCTGGACCACGCGATGTGGTTCCACCGCCCCTTCCGCGCCGACGACTGGCTGCTGTACGACCAGGAGTCGCCGTCCGCGCACGGCGGCCGCGGCCTGGGGCAGGCCCGCATCTACACCCAGGACGGGCGGCTCGCCATCACCGTCATCCAGGAGGGCGTCGTCCGAGTGCCGCGCGGCTGACGCCCGCGGCGGTGCCGCGCGCCGGACCGGTCAGGAAAGCCCCGCCTCCGCCAGCAGATACGCCGTCATGGGGTCGTAGTGGCGCGGGCTCACCACATGGTCGTCGAGCGGTACGACGACCTGGAGGGTGCCCTCGGACTCGGCGAGGAACAGCGCCGGGTCGTTGGAGTCGGCGTACCCGACGGAGTCCAGCCCGTGCTGTCCGGCGTACCCCGCCCACCCGTGGTCGGCGACGACCAGGTCCGGCAGCGGGCGGCCCTCGCGCTCAAGTCCGTTGAGAACGGCCCGCATCGGCTCCCCGGAGTGGGTGTGCCACAGCGTCGCCCCGTGCTCCAGCACCGCGACGTCCGCGAACTGCATGACGTACCCCTCGTCCGTCTGCAGCCCGTCCGGGATGACCACGATCTCGCAGCCGGCGGCGCGCAGCGCGGCGGCCGTGGCCCGGTGCACGTCCAGCAGGCCGCCCGGGTGGCCGGTCGCGAACAGCACCCGCTGCCGGTCCTCGGCCGCCTTGCGCAGCCGCGCCGCCATCCGCTCCAGCGCGTCCACGGTCAGCTCGGGGTCGATGGTGTCCTGTCCGTACCGGTACTCGGGGTCGTCGCTGACGCCGACTCGCTCCGCCATCACCGCGAGCACGTCCTGCTCGTCCGTCCAGCGGTCGCCCAGTTCCAGGCCGAGCCAGAAGCCCCGGACACCGTTGGCGAGCTGACGGTAGTGGGAGAGGTTGTTCTCGCGGGGCGTGGCGACGTCCCCCGCGATACGGGTCCTCACCAGGTGGTCGACGAGCTGGGCGCGGCTGGGTGTCCCGGGTATCGGCATGCCTCCATTGTGAGGCAGCGCGACACGGCCGTCCTCGGCATATCGCCCGCTGGGACGTGGCTCACGCGCCCCCGGTCAGCTGTGCCGCAGCGCGAACCACAGCTCCATCCGCACGTCCGGGTCGTCCAGGTCGGTGTCCAACAGGGCGGCGCAGCGGGCGATCCGCTGCCGCACGGTGTTGCGGTGCACCTCAAGGGCCACCGCCGTGCGGTCCCAACTGCCGTGCAGGGACAGCCAGTTGCGCAGGGTCTCGGCGAGCTCGGGCCGGCCGGCGAGCGGGGCGAGCAGCGCGCGGGCGTGTGCCTCGGCGTCGGCGCGCGGCACCAGATCCTCCAGGCCCGGACGGGCGCCGTGCCGCACCAGCGGGGTCCGGGTGGCACGGGCCCGCGCCAGCGCCCGCCCCGCCTGGGCGTCGGCCGCCGCCCACTCCCGCGGCTCCACGGCGGCGCTCACCCCGAGCGTCCACCCGGCCTGCGGCTCCACCACCCGTCCGCCCGGCACCAGTACCCGTACGACATCACGGCCGAGATCGACCAGCGGCGACCCCAGCGCGGCACCGAGCGCGGAGGCGGCGACCGCGTCGGGCGGCTGGGTCTCCTGCCGGGCGTGCACCACCAGCCATGTGCCGGTGCCGAGCAGCCGGGCCACCTCCTCGGGCGGGGAGCCCAGCAACAGCCGCACCAGAGCGGAGGAACGGGCGGCACCGGCACCGCTGTGGTGCTCGCCGGTCAGCAGGGCCAGCAGTACGGCGGCGACGGAGGCGATGGTGTGGTCGCCGGGGCCGCGCCGGGAAGTGGCCACGCCGAGCACGAAGCCTTCGCCGGCGCCGAGGGCGTAGACGGCCAGGTGGGTGTCGCCGACGGTGTCGGTGGCGGAGGTGGCCCTGGGCGCCGTACCCCCCGTGGGCCGCACCACGCCCGAGAGCTTCGCGAGCGTCCCCCGCACCCCCTCCGCCGGTGTCCGGCCCGCCGTGGCGACGGCGGTGCCGTCGGGGCCGTAGAGCACCGCCTGGCCGGACAGGTGCTGGGCCAGGCGGCGCAGGACCGAGGGCACCGGATCCGGGCGGGCGGCCGCCGCCGCCAGGCTCTGCTGGGCCTCCGTGACGCGGCGGAGTTCGGCCAGGCGGGCCTGGGCCATCAGCTGCCACACCGCGCGGGCGACCCCGGAGAAGGTGGTCTGCGGCGGGACCTCCAGCAGAGGGAGGCCGTAGGCGTCGCAGGCGGCGACCAGGGCGCGGGGGACCGTGTCGTGCACCGGGGCCAGACCGAACCCGAGGGCCGCGCCGCCCGCCTCGACGATCCGGGAGACGTAGTCGTCGAAGTACGTCCCCGAACCCGCCGCCTCCGGGACGTGCACCCCGGCCGTGAGCAGCAGCTCGCCGCCCAGCAGATACGGGTACGGGTCGGCCATCTCCGAGGTGTGCGCCCAGTGGATCACGGTCGCGGGATCGGAGGGGCCCGCGATCTGGCGCAGGGCCAGGTCCTCCCGGGCCAGCAGGGCCGAGAGCGGTACCGGTGGGGTCGGTGGGACCGCTGGGGCGCTCGTTTCCGGCATGGTGTGCGTTCCCTCCATCCGCCCCCCGTCCGTATGGATGAAACGTACACTTCGCAGTCGCTTTCCGGCCACCTAGTGTCAAGGCAGACCGGCGGCCGCGGGTACGGGCGGATGTCCCCGCGATCTGCTGCCGGCACATCCCCACGCATCTGCACGACACGCCACCGGAGAAGTGCGCGAAGGAGGGCCCCAACATGGCCGTCGACTACACAGTGATCGTCGTCTATCTGGCCGGCATGCTGGCCATGGGCTGGTGGGGCATGCGCCGCGCCAGGTCGAAGAGCGAGTTCCTGGTGGCGGGCCGCCGCCTGGGCCCGGCCATGTACTCCGGCACCATGGCGGCGATCGTCCTCGGCGGCGCCTCCACCATCGGCGGCGTGGGTCTCGGCTACCAGTACGGCCTGTCCGGCGCCTGGATGGTCTTCACCATCGGCCTCGGCCTGCTGGCGCTCTCGGTCTTCTTCTCCGCCCGGATCGCCCGCCTGAAGGTCTACACCGTCTCGGAGATGCTGGACCTGCGCTACGGCGGCCGGGCCGGCCTGATCTCCGGCGTGGTCATGTGGGCGTACACCCTGATGCTGGCCGTCACCTCGACCATCGCCTACGCCACGATCTTCGACGTCCTGTTCGACATGAACCGGACCGTCGCGATCATCCTCGGCGGCTCGATCGTCGTCGCGTACTCGACCCTCGGCGGCATGTGGTCCATCACGCTGACCGACATGGTCCAGTTCGTGGTGAAGACCATCGGCGTGCTGCTGCTCCTGCTGCCCATCGCCGTCGTCAAGGCGGGCGGCTTCTCCGAGATGAAGGCCAAGCTGCCGACCTCGTACTTCGACCCGCTGGGCATCGGCGGCGAGACGATCTTCACCTACGTCCTGATCTACACCTTCGGCATGCTGATCGGCCAGGACATCTGGCAGCGCGTGTTCACCGCCCGCAGCGACCGGACGGCCAAGTGGGGCGGCACGGTGGCCGGAACCTACTGTCTGGCCTACGCCCTCGCCGGCGCGGTGATCGGCACCGCCGCCAAGGTGCTCTACCCCAAGCTCGGCAGCCCCGACGACGCCTTCGCCACCATCGTCAAGGACGAACTCCCCGTCGGTGTGCGCGGCCTGGTGCTGGCCGCCGCCCTGGCCGCCGTGATGTCCACCTCCTCCGGCGCCCTGATCGCGTGCGCCACGGTCGCCAACAACGACATCTGGTCGCGCCTGAAGGGTGCCGTACGGCCGGGCGGCGACGCGCACGACGAGGTCAGGGGCAACCGCGCCTTCATTCTGATCATGGGCGTGGCGGTGATCGGCACCGCGATCGCGCTGAACAACGTGGTCGAGGCGCTGACGGTCGCCTACAACCTGCTCGTCGGCGGCCTGCTCGTGCCGATCCTCGGCGGCCTGCTGTGGAAGCGCGGCACCGTCCAGGGCGCCCTCGCGTCCGTGATCGTCGGCGGCCTCGCGGTCATCGGCCTGATGGCGGGCTACGGCATCCTCGCCAACGAGCCCGTCTACTACGGCCTGCTCGCCTCCCTCGCCGCCTACGTCGTCACCTCCCTGGCGACCAGGCCCACCGACGAGACGGTCCTCGCCACCTGGCGCGAACGACTCGCCGGACGCAACCCCGAACTCGCGTCCGAACCGGTCCCGGCTCCCCAGTAGAGTCGTATGACAAGCAGTACAAGCAGTACATGCGCGATGAAGCGCAAGAAAGAAGGCAATTGACCATGAGCAGCAACGAGACGCCCCGCGGCCCCGTCGACTCCTCCCGCATCCCGCGGTACGCCGGCCCCGCGACCTTCGCCCGGCTGCCCCGCCTGGACGAGGTCGGCACCGCCGACGTCGCCGTGGTGGGCGTGCCGTTCGACTCCGGCGTCTCGTACCGGCCGGGCGCCCGCTTCGGCGGCAACGCCATCCGCGAGGCGTCCCGGCTGCTGCGCCCCTACAACCCCGCGCAGGACGCCTCCCCGTTCGCGCTGGCGCAGGTCGCGGACGGCGGCGACATCGCCGTGAACCCGTTCAACATCAACGAGGCCGTCGAGACGATCGAGGCCGCGGCGGACGAGCTGCTCGGCACGGGCGCCCGCCTGATGACCCTGGGCGGCGACCACACCATCGCGCTGCCGCTGCTGAGGAGCGTGGCGAAGAAGCACGGCCCGGTGGCGCTGCTCCACTTCGACGCCCACCTGGACACCTGGGACACCTACTTCGGCGCCGAGTACACCCACGGCACCCCGTTCCGCCGCGCGGTGGAGGAGGGCATCCTCGACACCTCCGCCCTCTCCCACGTCGGCACCCGCGGCCCGCTCTACGGCAAGCAGGACCTCACCGACGACGAGAAGATGGGCTTCGGCATCGTCACCTCGGCCGACATCTACCGCCGGGGCGCCGACGAGGTGGCCGACCAGCTGCGCCAGCGCATCGGCGACCGCCCGCTGTACATCTCCATCGACATCGACTGCCTGGACCCGGCGCACGCCCCTGGCACCGGCACCCCGGAGGCCGGCGGCATGACCTCCCGCGAGCTGCTGGAGATCCTGCGCGGCCTGGCCTCCTGCAACCTGGTCTCGGCGGACGTGGTCGAGGTGGCGCCCGCGTACGACCACGCGGAGATCACCTCGGTCGCGGCCTCCCACACGGCCTACGAACTGACCACCATCATGAGCCGCCAGATCGCGGCGGCCCGCAACGCCTGATTCTCCTTAGGGGACCGAGAGCAGTGACCCACGACCACGACCTGGTACTCCGCCCGACCGAGACGCAGATCTCGGCGGCTCTGAATCCTCCCCCGGGCCGCAACGGCGGAGACCTGGTCGTGGAGACACTGGCCGGGCTCGGCGCGACCACGGTCTTCGGACTGCCCGGCCAGCACGCGCTCGGCATGTTCGACGCCCTGCGCAGGTCCGCTCTGCGCTATGTGGGCCTGCGGGTGGAGAACAACGCGGGCTTCGCGGCGGACGCGTACGGCCGGATCACGGGCGAGGCGGCGCCGCTGCTGCTCTCGACGGGCCCGGGCGCGCTCACCTCGCTGGCCGCTCTGCAGGAGGCGGCGGCGGCCTCGGCCCCCGTGCTGGCGATCAGCAGCCAGGTCCCGACGGCCGGCCTGGGCGGCGGCCGCCACGGCTACCTGCATGAACTCCCCGACCAGGCGGCCTCGTTCCGGGGCGTGGTGAAGTCGGTTCACACGGTCCGTACGCAGTCCCAGATCCCGTCCGCGATCGCGGCGGCCTGGAAGTCGGCGCTGACCGCGCCGCACGGCCCGGTGTGGGTGGAGATCCCGCAGGACGTCCTGCTCGCCGAGACCGCCCTGCCGGTGGTGACGGCACCGGACGCGACCCCGGAGGACCTGGCCCCGCGCCCCGAACTGACCGCGGTGGCGGCGCACTTGCTGTCCCGGGCCGCCCGCCCGGCGATCATCGCGGGCGGCGGGGTCGTACGGTCGGACGCGTCCGGGAAGCTGCGGGCGCTGGCCGAGAAGCTGAACGCGCCGGTGGTGACGACGTTCGGCGGCAAGGGCGCCTTCCCGTGGGAGCACCCGCTGTCGCTGCAGTCCTGGCTGGAGGACCGCCACACGACCGACTTCCTGGAGGACGCGGACGTCCTGCTGGTGGTGGGCTCGGGCCTCGGTGAACTCTCCTCCAACTACCACACGTTCAAGCCGCGCGGCCGGGTCGTCCAGATCGAGGCCGACCTCGGCAAGCTGGAGTCCAACCATCCCGCCCTCGGCATCCACGCCGACGCGCGCCTGGCGTTGCAGGCGCTGCTGGAGACGGTGGAGGAGCGGGCGGACGACTCGGCGCCGGAGCGGGTGCGGGAGCTGCTGGAGAAGGTGGCCTCCCGCATCGCGGCCCAGGAACTCACCCTGGAACAGCAGGTGCTGGGCGCCGTCCGCCGCGCCCTCCCCGACGCCTCCCCCTCCTTCTGGGACATGACGATCCTGGCGTACTGGGCGTGGTCGGCCTTCGACCCCCGGGGCACGAACCTCATGCACTCCGCGCAGGGCGCCGGCGGCCTCGGCTACGGCTTCCCGGCGGCGCTGGGCGCGGCGGCGGCCGACCCGGCGCGCCCGGTGCTGGCGGTGTCGGGCGACGGAGGCGCCCTGTACTCGATCGCGGAACTGGCGACCGCCCGGCAGTACGGCCTGCCGGTCACCTGGCTGATCGTCGACGACGGCGGCTACGGCATCCTCCGCGAGTACATGACGGACGCCTTCGGCCAGGCGACGGCGACGGAACTGACCCGCCCCGACTACGTGGCCCTGGCGGAGTCCTTCGGCGTCCCCGGGGTCCGCACGACCCCGGAGACCCTGGAGGAGGACCTGGCGAAGGCACTGGCCCTGCCCGGCCCGTCGGTGGTCGTCCTCCCGGCGGTACTGCGGATGTTCGCGCCGACGCACCGCACGGCCTGACCCGCCCGCCGCGCTCCGTGCGGCGGGCGGATCCCGGGTCTCCTCAGTGGCACGTGCTGGACCTGCTGATGTACACGTACGTGGGGTGCGCCGAGCCGAAGGCCCATCCCTCGCCCGGCTTCATGCAGATCGTGTGGTAGTCGGAGAACCGCACATAGGCCACGTCGTCGTGCCGCGTGTTGACGGCGCCCTTCGCGTTGCGGCTCGCGCCGAGCTTCTGCCAGTACCCGGTGTCCTTGAACTTCCCCGTCATCGTGTTGCCGTTGTAGAAGCAGACGTACGGATACGGACACGTCGGGCGGGCGGCGGTGGACGCGCCGGTCTCGGTACGGGTGTCGGCCGAGACGGCACGCGGGGCGCTGGACGCCGGCCGGGCGGAGGCCGCGGCGGACGGCGCGGTGAGGGCGAGACCGCTCCCGGCCATGGCGCACGCGGTCAGGACGGCTGCGGTCGCGATACGGATTCGCATGGCTGCTCCTTGGTGTCGGTTGACTTGCGGCGGCCCGCCCCACCCCCGTGGAGGCGGGCCGCCGAGTGCCTGGGGCGGTGCGGGGTGGACCGCACCGCCCGTCGTGCACCACCGACTGTGCGGGCCGGGTCCAGGACGGGGCCAGGGGTGCCGGGCGGTTGCCGTAGGTGCGGGACGTCCCACCCTCCGACCTGCGGAGACACCCCGGACGCTGAGGCGCCGGCGGGACGCCAGGACGCCGGCTGGGGTGGCCGAAACCGGATGCTCGAAAGACAGTTCGCGGGAACGACGGGCGCCTGGTGGGGCATCCTCGTCCGGGGGAGTTGCATCCGGGGGAGTTGCAACAGACATGGGGTGGAACATGTCTCGTTGGAAGCAGTTGCCGGACTCGCTCGACCCGCGAGTGCGCCAACTGGCCGTACAGATGCGCCGTATCAAGGACCACAGCGGTCTGGGTCTGCAGGCCCTGGCCGCCCGCACCGGGTACAGCCGTGCCTCCTGGGACCGCTACCTCAACGGCCGTTCGGTACCGCCGCAGGAGGCGGTGGCGGCACTGGCCCGCGCCTGCGACCTCGACCCGGCCCGGCTGCTCGCCCTGCACGAGGTGGCGGTGGCGGCGGGGCGGGACGGAGAGAGCGGTGCCGGTCCGACGGCGGAGGCGGAACCGGGGGCGGACTCCGTGCCGGGCGAGCGGAAACCGGCGGCAGGGAGTGGGAGACGGCGGACACTCACCGCCGTCCTGGCGGTGGCCGTGCTCGTGGCGGCGGTGATCGCCCTGCTGCTGGCCGCGCCCTGGGACGGCGGCCGGAAGCGGACCACCGACCGGCCGGTCTCCGCGGACGCCACCGCACCGGCCCCCGGCACGGGCACGGACAAGGGGGCGTTCGTGTACCGGGCCGGCAAGGACTACCCGTGCCGGGTGCACCGAGCCCAGGACGGGCTGCTGTACGCGGGGTACAGCACGACCCGTGTCGCCCTGATCGGGACGGGATCCGCGCAGTGGCCCGTCGTGGAGGCGCAGTGCCTGCTGCGCCACCACGGCCTCTCGCCGGGGATCGCCGACGGGGCGTTCGGCTCCCGCACCGAACGCGCGGTGGAGCGGTTGCAGGAGCGGGCGCACCTCCGGGTGGACGGGGTGGTCGGCGAGGACACCTGGGGGGTGCTGCGGAAATGACGTCCGGCGAGCGGCCGTTGGAGTGCGAGCGCCTGGCCGGGACCCTGCGCGGGCTGCGGGCCAGGACCGGGCTGAGCCTGGCCGCGCTGGCCGCGAAGACGCCGTACAGCAAGTCGTCCTGGGACCGCTATCTGAACGGCCGTACGGTCCCGCCCCGGCAGGCGGTCGCTCAACTGTGCGAGCTGGCGGGCGAGGATCCCGGGCAGGTGCTGGCCCTGTGGGAGCTGGCCGACGCGGTGGCCAGCGGGCGGGCGGCGGGCGGGCGCCCCCGCGTGGCCGAGCGGGCTTCCGCCCCGGCCGAGCCGCCCCCGGCCGAGGACGTCGGCGGCTCGTCCCACCGCGGCCTGCTCGCCGCAGTCGGCGTCGGGCTCACGGCCCTCGCGGTCGCCGGGGCCCTCGCGGCCACCGGCGCCTTCACCAGGCCCACCCCGAGCGCGTCCTCTTCCCCGTCCCCCTCGGCACCCGCGCCGGTGAAGGGATGCCACGGCAGCGGCTGCACGGGCAAGGACCCCGAGATGTACGGCTGCGGAGCCGACCCCGTGCCGGTGACCCTGGGTCGGCGGAGCTTCCCCGGTCCGACGGTGGTGAAGATCCGGCACAGTACGGCCTGCGGCGCGGTGTGGGCGCGGATCGACCTCGGGAAGGTGGGGGACCGCGCGGAGATCCTCGTACCGCACCACGCCCCGTGGCGGACCGAGGTCAAGGACCGGTACGACGCCAAGGACTCCCTGTCGACCCCGATGGTCGCCGCCACCCGCCCCGAGCTGAACGACGTACGAGCCTGCCTGGTCCGGGCCGGCGAACGGCACTGCTTCGGCCCGCAGGAGTAGTCGGCCGGGGTTCTCCTGGGCGGTACTTCACCGGGGAGTGAGGTCCGACTTCGGGGTGTGGGTCGTCTTCAGGTCCCTGATGAAGTGGGCGAAGGCGCCGACCGGGACAGTGAGAGTGGCTCGGGCGGGGGCCTTGGAGTCGCGGATGGCTATGTGGGTGTCCAGGTCTGCGACTTCGACGCAGTCGTTCCCCTCGCCTCCGCCGGAGAAGGACGACTTCTTCCACGAGGTGGGGGTGGTCATGCCGGTCCTCACAGCTCCTTCGTCATCCGGTGGATGAGATCACGCGACTGCTCAGGGGGCAGCGCCTGTTCCTTCACCTTACGGAAGAGCGTTCGAAAGTGCTCCAGCTGTGCTTCGGAGTCGAGGAAGGCGGTGCCGTGTGGAGCGTCCCGTACGACGGTGTCCAGGCGGGGGACCGCTCCACCGAGGTGCACCATGGTGCTTCCGGCTCCCGCGAAGTCGTGCAACGCGAAGGGGATGACCCGCACGGTGACGTGGTCGGCCTCGGACACTTCCAGGATGCGGCTCAACTGGGCCCGGGACGCGGTCTGTCCGGCCACCTGGATGCGGAGTGCCGCCTCGTGGATCACGGTCTCGTAGGGGATGGGCTCGGGCCCGTCGATGACGACCTGACGTTTCATCCGATGCTCCACGCGGAGGTCCACTTCGCTGTCCGGGAACTCGGGATTCATGTAGGCGAAGAGGGCTCGGGCGTAGTCCTCCGTCTGGAAGAGCCCCGGTACATGGATGACCGCTACGTCATTGCGGAACGTCGCGTGGTGGTCCAACTCGGCGAGATCCTGGTAGGCGGCGGGAAGGATGCCCCGGTAGTCCTCCCACCACCCTCGCGTACGGTCGGTCGCCATGCCGACGAGCGCATCGATCAACTCTGCGTCGCCACAGGCGTAGTTGGCGGCAAGCCGACGCACTCGCTGCTCGCTGACACCGGCGATCCCGGATTCGATCTGACTCATCTGGACGGAGTTCGCCCCCAACAGGCTCGCGGCCTCGGTCGCCTTGAGCCCGGCGGCCTCTCGCAGCCTGCGTAGTTCGGTGCCCAGGCGTACCTGGCGTGCGGTGGGGTGCCGTCGTGCTGGCACGGCAGTCCTTCTTTCCTCAACGGCCTGGGTGAGGTGCCACGTTCGGGGTCAGATTACGCGACTCGCTTGCAGCGAATGAAATTTATGACCTACCGTCAGTGACATACCGCACACGCAGCGGAAGCGCACCGTGCCGTCCTGCCATGACGGCTACGGCAGGCCACCGCACGCGAAATACCCCTTCACCGACCGGAGTTGATGACGCATGCCCGAAAACGAGCCCATCGAGACCTGGGACTACACCCTCTACATCCCGAACGACCTCAGAGCGGTGACGGTGTGCCGCCGCACCCTGCGCCTGATCCTGACCCTGCACGGTCTGATCGGCCTGGTCGACACGGCGGAGCTGCTGGCGGCGGAGCTGGTCTCCAACGCCGTACGGCACACGAAGGGGCCGGCCGCGCTGAGGGTCCGCCGTACCCCGGAGGGCATGGTGTGGATCGGGGCGTGGGACACGGACCCGGCCCCGCCGGACCCTCCGCGCCCGCTGGAGCAGGTGGCGGAACTGGAGCTGGAGGACGGGCGGGGGCTGGGGCTGGTCAAGGCGTGCGCGGAGTACTGGGGGTGGCAGCCGACGGCCCGGTTCGGGGACCGGGGGAAGTTCGTGTGGTGCGAACTTGCGGCGGCCTAGCTCGTTGATCACCGCGATGGAAAGAGAAGTACCGCTGCGAGCCGGTGCTCATTGTCATCACCCAGGCGAAGCAGATGTGGAGGGATCTGATGACGGCGATCCAGTACTTCTGGCGACACCCGCTGGCCGAGCAGGTACGGGCGGAAGGCCGGGAGCAAGGCCTGGAGCAGGGACGAGAACAAGGCCGGGCCGAGGCCAAGGCCGAGATGACCCTGCGCATCCTGGAATGGCGCGGCGTCTCTGTTCCCGACTCCCTCCGTGAGCGCGTGCTGGCCTGCGCCGATCTGGATCAGCTGGAGGTCTGGGCCCAGCGAGCCGTGCATGCCACGGACGCGGCGGAGTTGTTCGCCGACGAGTGAGCACGTGACTGACGACGCGGCGCGCCAAGGGGTGTCCCAGGCCCTTGGCGCGCCGTGCCGACGGTTGGCTCAGCTCGCGTCCGACGGGTCCAGGCGGTAGATCGTGGACTGGTTGGCCGAAGAGGAAGAGCTCGAACTCTTGCTGTACGCGCTCTCCTTCACCAGCGTCCCGTGCTTCTTCACCCAGGCCGTGACCTGGGACGACACGCTGTTGTTGGTGCCTCCGGGGCCGCCGCCCATCATGCCGCCGCCGAGCTGGACGTAGTGCAGTTCGCCCTTCTCGACCAGGTCCTTGAGCTTGGCGACGGTCATCGCATCGTCGGTGCCGGTGAAACCCCACATGGAGATGACCGGGGCCCTGGCGCTCAGCTCGATCTGGGCCGCGCTCTGGGAGTTGGAGACCGCGAGCAGCCAGGTGGCGCCGTCCCGGTGCTTCTTCAGGTAGGCGATCAGCTCGCTGTTCGCGCCGCCACCCAGGCCGCCGGGGCCGCCAGCCATTCCGGCTCCCATACGGCCGCGCTCTCCACCGGTGCCACCCGGTGCCGTACCGCCCGATGTGCCCTGGCCGCCGGGGAGTTCCCCGTTCTGGCCGCCGCCCGGGAAGCCGCCGGCCTGGCCGGCGCCCGGTATCTGCCCGCCGGGGGCGCCGCCGGGCGCGGTTCCGCCGCCGGGGAAGGCGCCGCCGGCCTCGGCGTTGCCGTCGCCCTGGCCGCCGTTCCGCCCGGGCAGCTCGCCGCCGCCGGGGAAGCCACCCCGGCCGCCGCCCCCGCCAGGGCCCCCGCCGAAGCCGCCGCCCGTCGACGGGCCGGCCGTCGGGTTCACCCCGCTCATGCCGCCACCGGAACCGGACGGCACCGACCAGGCGTACGCCGCCGGGCCCGCGAGCGCCGCGACGACCGCCGCGGCCACGGAGGCCGCCAGCAGCCGGACACGGTTCCCGGAGCGGAAGGCGAGCAGACCGGCGATCGCCGCCGCCATGGCCACACCGACGGCCGGCCACAGCCAGGTGTGCCAGCCGGAGGCCCGGCGCAGCAGCACGACGGCCCAGATCGCCGTGCCGGCGAGACCCGCCGGCAGGACCCACGCCCAGCGCTTGTCGGCGCGGAAGGCGCGGAGCAGCAGGACGCCTCCGCCGCCGCACAGCGCCGCGATGCCGGGCGCGAGAGCCGTCGTGTAGTACGGGTGCATCGTGCCCTCGGCGGTCGCGAAGGTCACGTAGTGCAGCACCGTCCAGCCGCCCCAGAGGACGAGCGCGGCCCGGGTGAGGTCCGTGCGCGGGGCGCGGCCGCACAGGATCAGGCCGGAGCCCAACGCCACCGCCGCGAAGGGGATCAGCCAGGAGATCTGGCCGCCGAGGATGTCGTTGAACATCCGGCCGAGCCCCGCGGAGCCGGAGAAGCCGCCTCCGCCACCCCCGCCTCCGCCGCCGTTGCCCTCGCCGCCGAAGATCCGGCCCAGGCCGTTGTAGCCCATGATCAGGTTCCAGGCGGTGCCGTCCGTCGAACCGCCGATGTACGGCCGTTCGGAGGCGGGGACGAGGGAGACCGCGACCGCCCACCAGAAGCTGGAGACGGCGAGGACCACCCCGGCGATCAGCAGGTTCAGGATCCGTCGCGCGAGCTTCGGGCGCGCGGCGAGCAGGTACACCGCGAAGACGGCGGGCAGCGCGATGTAGCCCGCCAGCATCTTCGTGTTGAAGGCGAGCCCGAAGCACACCGCCGAGCCGAGGAGGGGGAGCAGACGGCCGTTCCGCACCGCGCGCAGGGCCAGGGCCGCGCCGCCGGTCATCAGCAGGACGAGGATCGTGTCGGGGTTGTTGTCCCGGTTGATCGCGACCGTGATCGGGGTCAGCGCGAGGACCAGTGCGGCCACCGCCGCCGCCGCGTGCCCGAAGGCCCGCTTCACGGAGGAGTGCAGGATCCAGATCGTGGCGAGCCCGGCCGCGACCTCCGGCAGCATCATCTGCCAGGTGCCGAAGCCGAAGATCCGGCACGACAGGCTCATGACCATGTCGGCGAACGGCGGTTTGTCGACGGTGAGGAAGTTCCCGGCGTCGAGCGAGCCGAAGAACCATGCCTTCCAGTTCTGCGTGCCGCTGTAGATGGCCGCGCTGTAGAAGCTGTTCAGGCCGGAGCCCGACAGGTTCCAGGTGTACAGCACGGCCGCCAGCAGCAGGATCGCGAGCAGCGCGGGCAGCGACCAGCGGGGCGCGCGCTCCGGCGGTGCGGCGCCCGGTGCGGCGTCCGATGCCGGTGGCAGCGGGGTCTCGGTCGGCGTGCGGGGGAGGGGATCGGTGGCAGAGGTCACCACTGCACCATGCAGAGCGGCGATGGGTGCGGGCTGTGGCGCACCTGGGTGGGAGCTGTGGGGCGGTGAGAGTCAGGTGAGCAGCCTTGGGGACTTGTCCCGGAATACGGCGATCTGGGCTTCGTAGCCTGCCTTGAACGCGGCGAACTCCGGGTCGTTCAAGTTGCCGTGAGGCACGTTTCCGTCCTCCAGGAAGTCCGGTATCGACCGGAATGCCGTGGCTGCCGCTTCCCAGCGCTCGCCGCCCTTGTCGCGTGCCGCGGTGAGGAGCTCGTACAAGTCCCGTTGCACATCGTTGATGCGGCCTCGTGGGTGGTCCCCCGGCCGCCGGTCCTCCGGCGTGCGCAGCCTGGTGTCCTCTCCGGCGGCCAGGCGGAGAACCGCGAGCGCCGCGAACAGCCGTCCCGCCTGGCCGAGTCGGCCCTCCCGCTGTTTCGACATGAACGAATCATTGCCACGCGCCGGACCTCTCGAACGTCCGCCGCCGCAGCAGCCGTGCAACTTATCGCCGGCCCCGTGCGTCAACTGGTGCATGAATCCCCGGACATCAAGACGCGCCGGCGCGCTCGCCGCCGCGCTCGGCGCCGCCGTGCTCATACCCACCGTGGCCGCCGCCGGCCCCGCCGCCGCGGCCACGCCCACCGTCAGCTGTACGTCCGCCAAGGCGGGCCTCGCCGCCAAGCTGCAGAAGGACATCACCGCCGCGCTCGCGAACCGCAGGAGCACCGTGGCGCTCGGCCTGTACGACCGCAGCACCAACACCACCTGCTCCCTGCGCGCCACCAGCTCCTACGACTCGGCCAGCACTGTCAAGGTCACCGTGCTCGCCACGCTGCTGTGGGACGCCAAGAAGCACAACCGCTATCTGACCGACCGTGAGGCCTCCCTCGCCAAGGCCATGATCACCCAGTCGGACAACAACGCCACGACCACGCTGTGGAAGCAGCTGGGCATGACGAAGATCAAGGGCTTCCTGGCCGCCGCCGGGATGACGAAGACCGTGCCGGGCACGAACGGCTACTGGGGCCTGACCCAGGAGAACGTCACCGACGAGCAGAAGCTGCTCAAGCTGATCACCGCCAGGAACAGTGTGCTCAGCGACAACTCCCGCGCCTACATCCTGAAGCTGATGGGCCAGGTCATCTCCTCGCAGCGCTGGGGCACCCCGGCCGGCGCGCCGTCCACGGTCTCCGTGCACGTCAAGAACGGCTGGCTGCAGCGCGCGACGCACGGCTGGCGGGTGCACAGCCTCGGCACCTTCAACGGCGCCGGGCACGACTACATGATCTCGGTGCTGACCCAGGACGACAGCACCATGGACTACGGCGTCACCACCATCCAGAACGTCGCCAAGGCCATCCACAAGGACATCGTGCCGACCACGGCGGGCACCCAGGTCTACACCCCGACCAGCAGGCCCAGCGAGGCCTTCGTCGCGGTGCCGCCACAGGGCTGACGCCGGACGCGGCGGTCCATGGGGCGGTGCGCGGGGCGGCCCGTGGGGCGGTTCGCGGGGCGGCCCGTGGGGCGGTGCGCCGAGCGGTCCACGGGGCGGTTCACGAGGTGGTCTCCCGCGGGACACCCGCCCGCCCTACGGTGACGGGCATGCGCTTGAGAACCGTACTCGCCTCCCTGACCGCCGGCCTGGCGGCGGCCGCCTCGCTGACCACCGCCGGGCCCGCGACCGCCGCCAACTCCGCGAGCGGCCATGCCTGTTCGCCGTCCGTCTCCATCGACCGCTTCTCCGACGCGCTCGACAAGACGACGTACGACGGCACCTTCGTCGGCAACTTCTCCGCGCTCGCGACGGACCGGGACGGCTCCCTGGCCGCGCTGGAGGACCGGTCCTCCCTCTTCAGCCTGGACCCGGCGACCCTCCGGCCGAGGTCCGCCGTCCACCTCGCCGACGAGCAGGGCGCCGACCTCGACTCCGAGGGCCTGGCCGTCGACGGGGACGGCACCCGGCTGATCACCTCCGAGACCGAGCCGTCCGTCCGCCGCTACTCCGCCGACGGCAGGATCCTCGACCGGCTCCCGGTCCCGCCCTCCCTGCTGGTCGCCCCGGCCGGCCGCGCCACCGCCAACCAGACCTTCGAGGGCCTGACCCTGCTGCCCGGCGGCCACACCCTGCTGGCCGCCATGGAGGACGCGATCTCGGGCGACTCGACGGGGATCGTGCGCTTCCAGACCTGGCGGCGCACCAAGGGCGGCCACTTCCGCCTCTCCGCCCAGTACGGCTACCGCACCGACGCCGGCCTCGGCGTCCCCGAGGTCCAGGCCACGCCCGACGGCCGCCTCCTCGTCCTGGAACGCGGCTTCACCTCCGGCGTCGGCAACACCGTCCGCCTCTACCTGGCCGACCTCCGCCACGCGACGGACACGAGCGGCGTCGAGAACCTGACCGGTCAGCCCTCCGTCCGCCTGGTCGGGAAGACCCTGCTGACGGACATCGCCGACTGCCCGAGCCTCGGCGCCACGGCGAAGCAGCCCCAGCCGAATCCCCTGCTGGACAACATCGAAGGCATGACGATCACGGGCCGTGACCACACCGGCCGCCTGAAGGTCCTCCTGGTGAGCGACGACAACCAGAATCCGAGCCAGACGACGAGGTTCTACTACCTCCGGGTACGGATCTGACCCGCGGAGCGAATTGTTGCGGAGGGATGAAATCCGCTTCCTTTGACGTTGGTGCCTTCTGGTAGAGCAGGCCGACAGGAAGGCACCCGCGTGTCACCGCAACGGGGATGGGCAAGACGGCTGGCGGCATACGCCTGGCGGTATCCGAAGGACGTCGTCCTCGCCCTCGGCTCCTCCCTGGGCGGCATGGCCGTGATGGCCGTGGTCCCGTTGATCACCAAGGTGATCATCGACGACGTGATCGGGAACCACACCCGCTCCATGGCCCCCTGGGCCGGTGCCCTGATCGGCGCCGCCCTGTTCGTCTACGCCTTCACCTACGTCCGCCGCTACTACGGCGGCCGCCTCGCCCTCGACGTCCAGCACGACCTGCGGACCGAGATGTACGGCACGATCACCCGCCTCGACGGCCGCCGCCAGGACGAGCTGTCCACCGGGCAGGTCGTCGGCCGGGCCACCAGCGACCTGCAGCTGATCCAGGGCCTGCTCTTCATGCTCCCGATGACCATCGGGAACGTCCTGCTCTTCGTGATCTCCCTGGTCATCATGGCGTGGCTGTCGCTGCCGCTGACCCTGGTCGCCCTCGCCGTCGCGCCCGCGCTCGGCTGGATCGCCCGGCGGAGCCGCAGCAGGCTGCACCCCGCCACCTGGTACGCCCAGGCCCAGGCGGCCGCCGTGGCCGGCGTGGTCGACGGCGCCGTCAGCGGCGTACGCGTGGTGAAGGGCTTCGGGCAGGAGGAGCAGGAGACCGGCAAGCTCAGGGAGGTCGGGCGCAAGCTCTTCGCGGGGCGGCTGCGCACCATCCGGCTGAACAGCAAGTACACCCCCGCCCTGCAGGCCGTACCCGCCCTCGGCCAGGTCGCCATGCTGGCCCTCGGCGGCTGGCTCGCCGTGCGCGGGCACATCACGCTCGGCACCTTCGTCGCCTTCTCCAGCTACCTCGCCCAGCTGGTCGGCCCGGTCCGCATGCTCGCGATGGTGCTCACCGTCGGCCAGCAGGCCCGGGCCGGCACCGAGCGCGTCCTGGAGCTGATCGACACCGAGCCGACGCTGAGGGACGGCACCAAGACGCTCCCCGCCGACGCGCCCGCCACCGTCGAGTTCGACGACGTGTCCTTCGCGTACGACCGCGCCCCCGGCACCACCCGCCCGGTCCTCCAAGGGCTGAGCTTCGAGATCCGCCCCGGGGAGACCCTGGCGGTCGTCGGCTCCTCCGGCTCCGGCAAGTCCACGCTCTCCCTGCTGCTGCCGCGCTTCTACGACGTCACCCACGGCGCGGTCCTGATCGGCGGCCACGACGTCCGCGAGCTCACCCTGGACAGCCTGCGGGCGGCGATCGGACTGGTCCCCGAGGACTCCTTCCTCTTCTCGGACACCGTGCGCAACAACATCGCGTACGGCCGCCCGGACGCGACCGAGGAGGAGATCCGCACAGCCGCCCGCGCCGCACAGGCGGATCGTTTCATCGCCGAGCTTCCCGACGGCTACGACACCAAGGTCGGCGAGCAGGGCCTGACCCTGTCCGGCGGCCAGCGCCAGCGCATCGCGCTCGCCCGCGCCCTGCTCACCGACCCGCGGCTCCTCGTCCTCGACGACGCCACCTCCGCCGTGGACGCCCGCGTGGAGCACGAGATCCACGAGGCGCTGAAGCAGGTGATGGAGGGCCGCACCACCCTGCTCATCGCGCACCGCCGCTCCACCCTCAACCTCGCCGACCGCATCGCCGTGCTGGACGGCGGCCGGCTCGCCGACCTCGGCACCCACGAGGAGCTCCAGGAGCGGTCCGCCCTCTACCGCCGGCTGCTCACCGACCCGGACGAGCTCGGCGGGGTCTCCCCGGGGCACCCCGAGCCCGCCGCGGTGCGGGAGGACACCTCCGTCCGCGAGGAGCTGGACGCCGAGTTCGACGCCGAGCGGGGCGTGACCCCCAGGCTGTGGACCGGCGACCGCACCCCGAAGGACCAGGCGCTCAGCGGCACCCCCGCCACCCCCGAACTGCTCGCCCAGGTGGAGGCGCTGCCCCCGGCCACCGACGCCCCCGGCGTCGACGAGGCCCGGGCGGTCCTGCCGGAGGACTCCTACGGCCTGCGCCGCCTGCTGCGCGGCTTCGGCCCGCCCCTGCTGCTCAGCCTGCTGCTGGTCGCCGTGGACGCGGGCGCGGGCCTGCTGCTCCCGGTGCTGATCCGGCACGGCATCGACGCGGGCGTGACGAAGATGGCCCTCGGCGCGGTCTGGGCGGCCTCGCTGCTCGGTCTGCTGACCGTGCTGGTGCAGTGGGCCGCGCAGATCGGCGAGACCCGGATGACCGGCCGTACCGGCGAACGGGTGCTGTACACGCTGCGGCTGAAGATCTTCGCCCAGCTCCAGCGGCTCGGGCTGGACTACTACGAGCGCGAGCTGACCGGCCGGATCATGACGCGCATGACCACCGACGTTGACGCTTTGTCGACATTTTTGCAGACGGGCCTCGTCACGGCGTTCGTCTCGGTCGTCACCTTCTTCGGCATCATGGGCGTCCTGCTGGTGATCGACCTCCAGCTCGCCCTGGTGGTCTTCGCGACGCTGCCCCCGCTGATCGTCGCGACCTTCTTCTTCCGCCGGGCGAGCGTGAAGGCGTACGAACTCGCCCGTGAGCGCGTG
This sequence comes from Streptomyces incarnatus, assembly GCF_001027185.1. NCBI lineage: Bacteria > Bacillati > Actinomycetota > Actinomycetes > Kitasatosporales > Streptomycetaceae > Streptomyces > Streptomyces incarnatus. Next base: position 5,464,508 of record NZ_CP011497.1, read on the forward strand.
TCCTTGGTCAACGCCGATCTGCAGGAGTCGGTCGCCGGGCTGCGGATCGTGCAGGCCTTCCGGCGCGAGCGGGACGGCGGGCGGCGGTTCGCCGAGCGGAGCGACAGCTACCGGCGCGCCCGGATCCGGGGGCAGTGGCTGATATCGGTCTACTTCCCGTTCGTGCAGCTGCTGTCGTCCGTCGCCTCGGCCGCCGTGCTGATCGCGGGCGCGGGCCGGGTGGAGGCGGCGACCCTGACGACCGGTGCCCTGGTCGCCTACCTGCTCTACATCGACCTGTTCTTCGCCCCGGTCCAGCAGCTGTCCCAGGTCTTCGACGGCTACCAGCAGGCCACGGTCTCCCTGGGCCGCATCCAGGAGCTGCTGCGCGAGCCGACGTCCACCAGGCCGGCGGACGAGCCCCGGGAGGTGCTGTCCCTGCGGGGCGACATCGCCTTCGAGGGCGTGCACTTCGCGTACGGCGCCGATGAGGAGGCCCTGACCGGCATCGACCTGACGATCCCCGCCGGGCAGACGGTGGCCTTCGTCGGCGAGACCGGCGCCGGCAAGTCGACCCTCGTCAAGCTGGTCGCGCGGTTCTACGACCCCACCGCGGGGCGGGTCACCGTCGACGGCACGGATCTGCGCGCCCTGGACCTGACGTCGTACCGGCACCGGCTCGGGGTGGTTCCCCAGGAGGCGTACCTCTTCCCCGGCACCGTCCGGGACGCCATCGCCTACGGCCGTCCGGACGCCACCGACGCCGAGGTGGAGGCGGCGGCGCGGGCGGTCGGCGCGCACGAGATGATCGCCACGCTGGAGGGCGGCTACCTGCACGAGGTCGCCGAGCGCGGCCGCAACCTCTCGGCGGGCCAGCGCCAGCTGATCGCGCTCGCCCGCGCCGAACTGGTCGACCCGGACGTCCTGTTGCTGGACGAGGCCACGGCCGCCCTGGACCTGGCCACGGAGGCCCAGGTCAACCAGGCCACCGACCGGCTGGCGGGGCGCCGTACGACGCTGGTGGTCGCCCACCGGCTGACCACGGCGGCCCGCGCGGACCGGGTGGTGGTGATGGACCGCGGCCGGGTCGCGGAGGACGGCACCCACGACGAACTCCTCGCCCGCGACGGCCGGTACGCCGAGCTGTGGCGCACGTTCGTCGGCCGCCCCGAACCGGAGGAACCGGTCACCGCCTCCCGCTGAGGCCCCTGTCGCCGCTCCCGCCGCAGCCCCCGGCGACGTGCGTCGCTGACGGCCGTGCAACCATCCGGCATACGTCGTGCGTCCGTACATCAGTACGGCCACAGGGGGATACGACGGTGGTACGGGGAGGACCGAAGTGGACAGTGGTGGGATACGCGGGATACGCAGGCGGCTGGCGCTCGGCGCCGCGGTGCTGGCCGCGAGCGGGGCGCTCGCGCTCGTGACATCCGGCACCGCCCAGGCGAGCACGGTCGCCGGCTGCGGCGGGCGCGAGGTGCGGACCCTGCCGTTCAGCAGCGGGGTCACCCACGTCTACAAGCGCGACGGCTACGTCTGCGCCGTCACCGTCGCCCGGCACCCCGGCCCCGCCCAGACGATGTCGGTCAGCGTCCAGGCCCGCGGCAACCGCCCGGTCGTCGACACGGGCACCTACCGGCACCACGCGGGGCCGGTGACGGTCTACGCCGGGCACCGCTGCGTGTGGATCAAGGGCGCGGTGGGGCCCCACGGGTCGGTCAGCTCGGGGTGGATCCTCTGCTGACGGCGGGTCCTGGGCCGGCGGCGGGTCCTGTGCTGACACCGGGTCCTGTGCCGTCGGCGGGTCCTGTGCTGACAGCGGGTCCTGTGCCGGCGGGGCGTCTGTCCGGCGGCCCGGTCAGCTCGCCTGCGGGAGCCTCGCGAACGCCGCGTGGAACCCGGGGAACGTCTTGCGGACGCAGCCGGGGTCGTCGTACGACAGGCCGGGGGTGCGCAGGCCGGTCACCGCGAAGGACATCGCGATGCGGTGGTCCCCGAAGGTCTTGATCCCGGTGCCGGGCGCGGGCGTGCCGGGCCGGATCTCGATCCAGTCGGGGCCGGTCGTCACCGGCACGCCGAGCCCGCGCAGATTGTCGGCGCAGGCCTGGAGCCGGTCGCACTCCTTCACCCGGGTGTTGGCCACGTCCTCGATGCGGACCGGGCCCGAGGCGAAGGGCGCGATCGCGGCGAGCGTCGGCATGGTGTCGGAGATGTCCCGCATGTTCACGGTGAGTCCGCGCAGAACTCCCGTGCCGCGCACGGTCGTCCGGTCCGCCGCGATCTCCACCTCGGCGCCCATCCGCCGCAGCACCTCCACGAAGCGCAGATCGCCCTGGAGCGCGCCGGTGCCGAGACCCGGCACGGTCACCTCGCGGCCCGGCGTGAGAGCGGCCGCGGCGAAGAAGTAGCTCGCGGTGGAGGCGTCCGGCTCGATGGGGTAGGTGGTGGCCCGGTAGCCGCCCGCCGGGACCTCGTACACCTCGCCGTCCCGGACCACCTCGACGCCGAACGCCCGCATCATCGCGAGCGTGATCTCCACGTACGGCGCCGAGACCAGGTCGGTCACCCGGATCCTGAGGCCGGTGCGGGTCAGCGGGCCCAGCAGGAGCAGCGCGGTCAGGTACTGGGAGGACTGGCCGGCGTCCAGCACCACCTCGCCGCCCTGGACCCCGCCCGCCCGGACGGTGAGCGGATGGTGCCCTTCGGCCTCCTCGTGCCGCAGGTCGACGCCGAGGTCGCGCAGGGCGCGGGTGAGCGGCCCGAGCGGGCGGCGGCGCATCTGCGGGGAGGCGTCGAAGCGGAAGGTGCCGTGCCCGGCGGCGGCCAGGACCGGCAGGAAGCGGGCGGTGGTGGCGCCGTCGCGGCAGTACACCTCGGCCTCGGCGAGCGCGGGTCCCTGCGGGCGGCCGTCCACCTGCCAGGCGTCGGCGGTACGGCCCACCCGGTAGCCGAGCCGGGTCAGCCCCTCGGCGAAACCCTCGGTGTCGTCGGAGGCCAGGGGGCGCCGCAGAGTGCTGACGCCGTCGGCGGCGGCCGCGAGGAACAGAGCGCGGGCGGTGAGGGACTTGGAGCCGGGGATGTCGACTGCGGGCATGCCCGCATGATGGCCGTTCGTCCGCACCCCGGGCGGTGATGTCCAGGAGCCGGACGCATCCCTGAGGGTTGCGCCGGGCGGGGGAACCCGCAGGGCGCCCGGACCGTCCAACGGGCGAGTTGCCGGACGAGTCTTCCGTGCCGTGGTGTCGGCCCCTCGCGACTGGCCGCGAACGCCGACCCACCCTCTTCGCCACGGCACGGCCGGCAGCCCGCCGCCACCGGCGCGCCCCCCTCCATGCGCCGGTGGCGGCCCCTGCCGGGGTTACTGTGCATTCCCTTGACGGAAAGAAACTTCCCGGATATTGGTGACTCCTCGGAAGTTTCCTTCAGCGGTACTCCTCCGGAAGGAGCGACGCACGTGCACGACACCAGCACGGGAAACACCGCGCGACCCTCCAGACGCGCCGTCCTCGCCGCGACCGCGGGCCTCACCGCCGCGCTGACCGTACCGACGGCCGCCCGCGCCGCCACGCCCGGCGACGAGAGCCGGCTGCGCGCCCTGGTCTCCCGGATGACGCTTCAGGAGAAGGTCGGCCAGCTCTTCGTGATGCGGGTCTACGGCCACTCCGCCACCGACCCCGACCAGGCCGACATCGACGCCAACCTCAAGGAGATCGGCGTCCGCACGGCCGCCGAGCTGATCGCCCGGTACCGCGTCGGCGGCATCATCTACTTCACCTGGGCCCACAACACCCGTGACCCGCACCAGATCGCCGGCCTCTCCGACGGCATCCAGCAGGCCTCCCTGGACCAGCCGCGCGGCCTGCCGGTGCTCATCGCCACCGACCAGGAGCACGGCGCGGTCTGCCGGGTCGGCAAGCCCGCCACCCTCTTCCCCGGCGCCATGGCGATCGGCGCCGGCGGCTCCCGCGCGGACGCGCACACCCTCGGCCGGATCTCCGGCGCCGAGCTGCGCGCGATGGGCATCAACCAGGACTACTCCCCGGACGCCGACGTCAACGTCAACCCGGCCAACCCGGTCATCGGCGTGCGCTCCTTCGGCGCCGACCCGGACGCGGTCGCCGCCCTGGTGGCCGCCGAGGTGAAGGGCTATCAGGCGTCCCGGGTCGCGGCGACCGCCAAGCACTTCCCCGGCCACGGCGACACCGCCACCGACAGCCACACCGGCTTCCCGGTCATCACGCACAGCCGGGAGGTGTGGGAGAAGCTGGACGCCGTGCCCTTCCGGGCCGCGATCGCCGCGGGCATCGACTGCGTCATGACCGCGCACATCCAGTTCCCGGCCCTGGACGACTCCGGTGACCCGGCCACCCTCTCCCGCCCGATCCTCAGCGGCATCCTGCGCGGCGAACTCGGCTACGACGGCGTCGTGATCACCGACTCCCTCGGCATGGAGGGCGTCCGCACCAAGTACGGCGACGACCGGGTGCCGGTGCTCGCGCTGAAGGCCGGGGTGGACCAGCTGCTCAACCCGCCGTCCCTCGACGTGGCCTGGAACGCCGTACTGAAGGCCGTCCAGGACGGCGAGCTGACCGAGGCCCGCCTCGACGAATCGATCCTGCGCATCCTGCGCCTGAAGGCCCGGCTCGGCCTCTTCGACGACACGCGCGGCGGCCGTCCGGGCGGCGTCGACCGCACGGTGGGCACCAGGGCGCATCTGGCCGCCGCCGACCGGATCGCCGAGCGCACCACGACCCTCCTGGTCAACGAGGACCACACCCTCCCCTTCTCCCCGCACACCGTGCCCCGCCTGCTCGTCGTCGGCGCCGACCCGGCCTCCCCCTCCGGCACCGACGGCCCGCCCACCGCGGTGCTGGCCGCCGCCCTCACCGAGCTGGGCTTCACCGCCACGGCCCTGCCCACCGGCACCGCACCCTCCGCCACGGCCATCGCCCGGGCGGTCACGGCCGCGCAGGACGCGGACGCGGTGGTCGTCGCGACCTACAACGTGACGGCGGGCAACGCCCAACGCACCCTGGTGGAGCGGTTGTCGTCCACCGGCAGGCCACTCGCGGCGCTGGCCGTCCGCAACCCCTATGACGTGGCCCAGTTCCCCGCCATCAAGGCCTGCCTGACGTCCTACGGCTGGACGGACGTCGAGGTGCGCGCCGCCGCACGGGTGATCGCCGGGCAGGTGACCCCGCGCGGCAGGCTGCCGGTGCCGGTGCAGCGGGCCGACGACCCCACGCAGGTGCTGTACCCGATCGGGCACGGGCTGACGTACTAGACGTACGCCACACACCGGGCGCAATACCCCCAACAGGAGGAAAACCTCCCGGGCGGCTGGCGTGGCGGCGTTGCCAGGGGCCACGCTGGACCGGGGTGTCAGGGGGGTGCCATGCGTGGGAAAGGTGCCGTGACGGCGGTGTGCCTCGCGTGCCTGCTGGCGGCCGCGCTGCTGTCCGGCTGCCGGAGCGGGGCGGGCACCCCGGTCGGTGACGCCCGCCCCACCCCGGCCACGACCGGCGGCTACGGCGCCCAGTTCCTCGGGGTCGGCGAGTGCAGCTCCTTCGGCACGACGAGCTTCACCGAGGTGCCCTGCACGAGCGAGCGGGCGGCGGCCAGGGTCGTCGCCCGCTACGACGGCGCGAGCACCGACGGCCCCCTGTGCCCGGCGACGACCGACTTCGTGCTGCACATCAGCGCCCGGTCCGCGACCGGCGACGAGGACGGCGACGGCGCGGTCCCCCAGGGCTACGCCTGCATGCGCGACCTGGAACCCCCGCACCCCGGCGACCCCGGCGGCGGAGGCGGCCCCCGCACGATCCCCGGCGACTGCGTGTACACCTCCGGCAAGGGCCAGGTCCGCGAGACCCCCTGCGACGGCACCGGCGCCCACCGCCCCCAGTACCGGATCACCAAGGCGGCAGCGGCGCGCGGGGACTGCCCGGCGTCGACGGCGCTCTACGTCCAACTCGGCGGGGCCGAACCGGTGGGCTGCGCGCGACGGCTCTGACCCCGAGCCGCCCGACCCCGGACGTGCGGCGCGAACACCTCACTGACTGCCCGGAGAGACCGGGGGTGGCGCCAGGCCCGGCGCCCGGTCCCGCAACTCCGGTGCCGTCACGGCGACCGCGCCCACCGCCACCAGGCACAGCAGACCGCCGGCGACCAGCGAGCCCGCGCCACCGGCCCAGCCGGCGACCAGACCGCCACGCACATTGCCGAGACTGGGGCCCGCCTGGCCGACGATCTGCTCGGCCGCCGTGACCCGGCCGAGCAGCGCGTCCGGGGTGCGGGTCTGCACGATCGTGGACCGGGAGACGACCGAGGTGGCGTCCCCGGCGCCCGCGACGGCGAGCAGGGCGAGGCCCAGCCACGGGTCGGTGGTCAGCCCGAAGAGCACCAGCGCGCAACCCCAGACGGCCGCCGCACCCAGCATGACCGGCCCCGGCCGGCCGAGCCGGGTCACCGTGCCCGACAGGGCGGTCGCCGTGACGCCGCCCACCGCCAGGGCCGACAGGAACAGTCCGAGCGTGCGCGGGTCGCCGCCGAACCGCTCGGCGTTGACCAGCGGGAACAGACTCACCGGGAAGGACAGCACGGTCGCGGCGAGGTCGGTGATCAGCGCGCCCCGCACCACACGGTGCCCGGCCAGGAACCGCAGCCCGTCCAGCACCCCGTGCACGCCCGCCCGCGACGGCTCGCCCCGCGGTGGCAGCGCGGGCAGCCCGAAGGCGCCGTAGAAGGCCACACCGAAGCTGAGGGCGTCCAGCAGATAGCAGGCGCCGATGCCCAGCCGGCCGAGCAGCACACCGGCCAGGGCAGGGCCGAGCAGCATCATCGACTGGCCGGTGATCTGGTTCAGCGCCAGACCGGCGGCCACCTGGTCCTTCGGCAGCAGACGCGGCACGAAGACCCCGGCCGCCGGGGCACCCAGCGCCCCGAACGCCGACTGCGCGGCGACCAGCGCGAGCACCGCCGCCACCGGGACATGCCCGGTGAAGCCCTGCACGGCCAGCAGCACGGAGCAGGCCGCCTGGCCCACGGTCGCCGTCAGAAAGATCCGCCGCCGGTCCGCCCGGTCCACCCAGGCGCCCGCGAACAGCCCGAACACCACCAGCGGCAACGCCTGCGCGAGCCCCACCGCACCGGTCCACGCCGAGCTGCGGGTCATGTCCCACACCTGGTACATGACCGTCACCATGGTCATGAACCCACCGAGCATGGACACGGCCCGCCCGGCCAACAGCCGCCGAAAGAGGGGCGAGGTGCGCAGGGGGCGTACGTCGATGAGCGCCGGAATCACCGGAGGAGGCTAGCCAGGGCACCGAGGCTGGGCCAGCGATTTAAGGGGGCCAGGGACAGCGCCCCGCAAGGGGCGCGGGGAACGGCGCGAGAAACCACACTGGACCCGCACTCGGCAATGGCGGCGCAGCCCCGAGCCAGTAGCCGCCCGTCCACCCCGCCTACGCCGCCTCATCCAGCAGCCTCAGCAAGTGCTCCCGCCCCGCCCCCAGCAACCCCTCGAGCGGGGCGGCAGCCGGATACCACCGCTTCTCGTACTCCCAGCACAGCCACCCGTCCCACCCGTGCCGGCACAGCACGTCCACGCACTCGGTGAGCGGAAGCACCCCCGAGCCCAGCGGCAGCGGCGCCGTGTCCTGGGCCGACGCGATGTCCTTGACCTGCACGTACCCCAGATGCGGAGCGAGCGCCGCGTACGTGTCGGCGGGCTGCTCGCCGCCCAGCCAGGTGTGCATGACGTCCCACAGCGCACCGACCTGCCGGTGTCCGACCGGGCCCAGCACCCGGATCGCGTCGGCACCGGTGCGATGCGAGTCATGCGTCTCCAGCAGGATCCGCACCCCCAGCGCGGCCGCGTCCTCCGCGGCGGTGCCGAGCCGCCGGGCGGCCAGCGCGTCGGACTCCTCTAGGGGGCGGTCGGGGTCGGCGCCGGGGACGACCCGGACGTGGGGCGCGCCCAGGTCGTGGGCGAGGTGCAGGAGGTCCCGGATCTCCACCAGTACGGGCCCGTCGTCGCCGGGCGCGGCGACACGCGCGTACCCGGCGAGGCCCAGCACCTCGACGCCGGCCTCCTTGAACCCGGCCGCGACCGCGGCGCGTTCGGCGGGGGAGAGGCCGGGATGGACCGGCTCCTCCGGGTGGGCGCGCAGTTCGACGCCGTGGTAGCCGTGCGCGGTCGCGAGCGCCAGGACGTCGGGGACGGGCAGGCCGGGGACACCGAGAGTGGAGAACGCCAGCTTCATGGGCCGGACCCTACTCGTCCGCGGCCCGGTGCGGGACGCTCACCGGCCCGGCGCGTGCCACGTCATTCGCCCGATCCGTGCAGATCCAGCCGCCAGTCCTGACCCACGAGATCCTGGCCGAAGGAGCGGTGCGGCTTCTCCGCGACGAGGACGAAGCCGTGCCGCTGGTAGATCCGGCGGGCGCCGCTGAGCACGTCGTTGGTCCACAGCACCAGGTCGCGATAGCCGACCCCGCGCGCGAAGTCGATGACGGCCCGCACCAGCCGGTCGCCGATGCCGTGCCCGCGTGCCTCCGGCTCGACGAGCAGCAGCCGCAGCCGCGCGGTACCGGGCGCGTCGTCCCGTACGCACATCACACAGCCGGCCGGGCGCCCGGCCCGCTCGGCGATCCACACCCGCTCCAGATGCGGGTCGTGGTCCTCGGCGAAGTCGGCGACGATCCGGGCCACCAGTCCCTCGTAGTCGGCGTTCCAGCCGTACTCCGCCGCGTACAGGGCCGCGTTGCGCTGGACGATCCAGCCGAGGTCGCCGGGGCGCGGTTCGCGCAGCACGACCTCGCCGGAGCGGGCGTCGCCTCCCTCGCCGAGGATGTCCCGGATGGTCCGCATCGCCTCCGCCAGGCGTGGCCGGTCGGCCGGGTCGACGGTGTCGAGCATGGCCCCGACCGTCTCCCTGGCCCGCTCGTCGAGCAGGGCCGCGGCCTCCCGGCCCCGCGCGGTGAGCCGCACCTGCCGCCGGCGCGGATCGCTCTGAGAGGGCCCGCGCTCGAGCAGCCCGGCGTCCTCGAACCTGTTGAGGATCCGGCTCAGGTAGCCCGCGTCGAGGTCGAGCGCGGCGCGCAGGTCGGCCGCGTCCAGATGCGGGGCCTGGGCGAGTTCGTACAGCACCCGGGACTCGGTGAGGGTGTACGGGGCGTAGAGATGGCGGCCGTAATCAAGGGCGCCGATGACGCCGGTGTAGAAGCGGTTGAAGGCGCGGACGTCCTGGACGGTCATGATCGCCCCCGGATGTTTGACTCAGTCAGAGATACCGTCCCTCAGAGCCTAGGCCCGCGGCCCGTCCGCGTCCACGGTCCGGGTCGCGGCGTACGAAATGTCCTTACGGGGCACGGTCGTTGGACGGACCGGACCAGGGTCCGGTTCTTTGCCTGTTCTTTAGCCCGGGACCGAGTCCTGCTTTTGACTACGTCGGGATCGCGTCGTACGTTGAATGGGAAACGTCACTTATGTCCGTTTTATTCGGGAAGTGGCGGTCCGTCGCCGGAACGCGTATCGCGGGCGGCGGGCGGCGCACAGGGCGACGCGCAGGCTCTGGAGCGCACGCGGACGGCCCGTCGAGGCCGCCGGAAAATCAATCACACCCTCCGGAGAGGGGCTCATCATGCGCGCGCACACCACCCGAATCAAGAGAGTGGCCATCGCAGTCTGCTCGGCGCCGATCCTGGCCATCGCGGCCGGAGCCGGAGCCGCCCACGCAGCCACCACCTCCGCTGCCCCGCAGACCGTCGTCTCGTACCACCACGACGGCGGCGGCTGGGGATGGGGAGACGAAGGCGGCTGGGGCGGCGGCTGGGGTTGGGGAGACCACGGCGGCGGCTGGGGCTGGGGCGACCACGGCGGCTGGGGCTGGGGAGACGAAGGCGGCTGGGGTTGGGGCGACGGCGGCTGGGGCTGCTGAGCACCAGCACTGATCGCCACCCCTGACAAACAAAAACGAAGGGTGGACTCCGGGTGCCCGACCCCACGGGCACCCGGATCCATGTGCCGCAAGCCCTGGCAGAAGTGATGTTCCGATGTGTCCGATGTGGTCCTGACGACGGAGGTACCGGATGAGGATCGTCTGCGTGGGTGGAGGCCCGGCCGGGCTGTACTTCGCGATCTCCGCGAAACTGCGGGACGCCGGCCATCAGATCACGGTGATCGAGCGGGACCCGCCGGAGGCGACGTACGGCTGGGGCGTCGTGTACTGGAACGACCTGCTGGACATCCTGCACGCCAACGACCCCGAGAGCGCCCGCGCGGTGAGCGCCGGCTCGGTGCTCTGGCAGGACCAGGAGATCCGGGTGCACGGCAGCCGGCACGACGGCACCGCGTACTTCGGCGGCTACGGCTACAGCATGGGCCGCGCCGCCCTGCTGGACATCCTGACCCGCCGCGCACGCTCGCTCGGTGTCGAGGTCCGGCACGGGGAGTGGCTCGCCGACCCCGCCGACCTGCCGGAGGCCGACCTGATCCTGGCCGCCGACGGGGCGGGCAGCCGGATCCGGGCCAGCCGCGCCGAGCGCTTCGGCACCACGGTGGAGACGGGCCGCAACCCCTACATCTGGCTCGGCACGGACCGGCAGTTCGAGAGCTTCGTGTTCGACTTCGAGGAGACCCCCGCGGGCTGGATCTGGTTCCACGCCTACCCGTCGATCAAGGGGCGGATCAGCACCTGCATCGTGGAGTGCTCGCCGCGGACCTGGCAGGGCCTGGGCCTGGACACGCTCGACCCCGAGGACGCCGTGCCCCTGCTGGAGAAGATCTTCCACCGCGCCCTCGACGGCGGCTCCCTGATCAGCAGATCACGCGGCGAACCGGCGAAGTGGCAGCGCTTCCAGCACCTCACCAACCGGACCTGGGTCGACGGCAACGTCGTCCTGGCCGGCGACGCCGCGCACACCACCCACTTCACGCTCGGGTCGGGGACCCGGCTCGCGATGATCGACGCGATCGTGCTGGCCCACAGCCTCTCGCGTTACGCCGATCCACGGGCGGCACTGCGTGCGTACGACGAGCACCGCCGCGCCGAACTGCACACCGTCCAGGCGGGCGCGCGCTCCAGCATGGCCTGGTTCGAGCGCGTGGACGACTACCTGGACCGCGACCCGGTCTCCTTCGCCTACGCCATGTCGGTGCGCCAGGGCCACCAGAGCCCGTGGCGCTACCAGGTCCACCTCGCCACCCAGATCTCCGCCGTACGCAGGGCCCGCCGGGCCTACGACACCGGCAGGCGCTGGTACCACGACCGCAGGCGCGGCGAGGCACCGCTGCCGCTGCTGGGGCGGTCACTTCCCGGCTGACCGGGGCACCCCTGAGGACCCCCGCACCATCAACTCGCCCCGGACGCTCGCCACACCCCCGGGCGGGGGTTCCTCCCGCCCCATGGCGATGCGCCCGGCCCGCGCCCCGGCCTCCGCGAGCGGCAGCCGCACGGTCGTCAGCGCGGGCACGCTGCGCTGTCGCTGCTGGGGCGGTCACTTCCCGGCTGACCGGGGCACCCCTGAGGACCCCCGCACCATCAACTCGCCCCGGACGCTCGCCACACCCCCGGGCGGGGGTTCCTCCCGCCCCATGGCGATGCGCCCGGCCCGCGCCCCGGCCTCCGCGAGCGGCAGCCGCACGGTCGTCAGCGCGGGCACCGCGTCCACGCTGAACGGCAGGTCGTCGAACCCGGCGACCGACACGTCCTCGGGAATCCCCAGCCCGGAGTCCCGCAGGGCCGCGCACGCCCCCAGCGCGACGGAGTCGTTCGCGGCGACCACGGCGGTCAGGGACGGGTCGCGGCGCAGCAGCTCCAGCGTGGCCTCGTACCCCGACTGCCGGTCGTAGCGGCCGTGCACCGTCCAGCGCGGGTCCTCCTCGACGCCCGCCGCCTCGAGGGCCGCCCGATGGCCCTCCAGCCGGTGCCGGGTCGTCGTACGCTCCTCCGGGCCCGCGATGTAGCCGAGGCGGCGGTGGCCCAGGCCGAGCAGGTGCTCGGAGAGCCGGCGGGCGCCGCCCCGGTTGTCGAAGGTGAGCGCGACGGCGTCGGTGTCCGGCGCCGGCGGCCGCCCGCACAGCACCACCCGGGTCCCGGCCTCGGCGAGCTTGCGCAGCTTCGCCGCGACCGCCGCCGCGTGCGGCGCGTCCTCCACGGCCCCGCCGGTCAGCACCACGGCCGCCGCCCGCTGCCGCTGGAGCAGGGTCAGATACGTCAGCTCACGCTCCGGCGAACCGCCCGTGTTGCAGACCACCGCGAGCCGCTCACCGCCGGCCCGGCCGCCCCCGACGCCCCCGATCTCGGCCTGAATGGCACTTGCCATGATGCCGAAGAAGGGATCGGCGATGTCGTTGACGAGGATGCCGACCAGGTCGGAGGTGGCCGCCGCGAGGGCGCTCGCCGGGCCGTTGAGGACGTAGTCCAGCTCGTCCACCGCCCGCAGCACCCGCTCGCGCGTGGAGGCGGCCACCGGATAGTTGCCGTTCAGCACGCGCGACACCGTCGCGGGTGAGACCTGAGCGCGGGCCGCCACATCCGCCAGGGTCACCGTCATCTCGTCGTCCTCCGGTCGCGCATCGTGTCGTACGCCCTCGTAGACAGCCAGGCCTTGCTGCTGGTTCCGAGAATCTTTCGAGCAGACCTTAAAGCCATGGCCCCCGGTTGTTCGCCCCCTCGAACAACTCGAAGCGGACACGGTCTTGTCCGGACCACCGTCCAGAGGCTAGCTTCTCAATGATAGAAAGCGCTTGCTGCTGGTGTGGACAGAGGGGACTGTTGTGACACGCAAGACGGTGCGTATCGCCATGAACGGCGTGACCGGGCGCATGGGCTACCGCCAGCACCTCGTCCGGTCGATCCTCGCCCTGCGCGACCAGGGCGGCCTCGACCTGGGCGACGGCACCGTGCTGTGGCCGGAGCCGATCCTGCTCGGCCGCCGCGAGCACGCCCTGCGGGAGATCGCCGAACGGCACGGCCTGGAGCACGTCTCGACGGACGTCGACGCGGTCCTCGCGGACGACAGTGTCGACATCTACTTCGACTCCCAGGTCACCTCCGCCCGCGAGGAGGCCGTCAGGAAGGCGATCGCCGCCGGAAAGCACGTCTACACCGAGAAGCCGACGGCGACGGGCCTGGCGGGCGCCCTGGAACTGGCCCGCCTGGCACAGGAGAAGGGCGTCAAGCACGGCGTCGTCCAGGACAAGATCTTCCTGCCGGGCCTGCTGAAGCTGAAGCGGCTCGTCGACGGCGGCTTCTTCGGCCGGATCCTCTCCGTCCGGGGCGAGTTCGGCTACTGGGTGTTCGAGGGCGACTGGCAGCCCGCCCAGCGCCCCTCCTGGAACTACCGCGCCGAGGACGGCGGTGGCATCGTTGTCGACATGTTCCCGCACTGGGAATACGTCCTGCACGAACTGTTCGGCCGGGTGAAGTCCGTCCAGGCCCTCGCCACCACCCACGTCCCGCAGCGCTGGGACGAACAGGGCAAGCCCTACGACGCGACGGCGGACGACGCCGCCTACGGCATCTTCGAGCTGGAGGGCGGCACCATCGCCCAGATCAACTCCTCCTGGGCGGTCCGCGTCAACCGCGACGAGCTGGTGGAGTTCCAGGTGGACGGCACCGAGGGCTCCGCGGTGGCGGGCCTGCGCACCTGCCGCGTCCAGCACCGCTCGGCGACGCCCAAGCCGGTCTGGGACCCGGACGTCCCGGCCACCGAGGTCTTCCGCGACCAGTGGCAGGAGGTCCCGGACAACGGCGACTTCGACAACGGCTTCAAGGCCCAGTGGGAGCTGTTCCTCAAGCACGTCCACGCCGACACCCCGTACCACTGGGACCTGCTGGCCGGCGCCCGTGGCGTCCAGCTCGCCGAGCTGGGCCTGAGGTCCTCGGCCGAGGGCCGCCGCATCGACGTACCGGAGATCGCGCTGTGACCATCCGACTCCCCGACGGACAGGGCGAGTTGCGAACGTACGAGCCCCGCACCGAGCCGCTGCTCCTCTCCCCGGGCACCCCCTTCACCTCCCGTACGGTCTTCTCGGCGGCCCACGTCGTCGCCGACCCGTACGCCGACGTGTCCCCCGACTCGCCCGCCGCCGTCGACTGGGACGCCACCCTCGCCTTCCGCCGCCACCTGTGGTCCCACGGGCTCGGCGTCGCCGAGGCGATGGACACCGCCCAGCGCGGCATGGGCCTGGACTGGGCGGGCGCGGCCGAGCTGATCCGCCGGTCGGCGGCGGAGGCGCGCGGCGTGGGCGGCCGGATCGCCTGCGGGGTCGGCACCGACCAGATCACGGCCGGCACCGTGCCGGAGATCCGCGCGGCCTACGAGGAACAGCTCGCGGTGGCGGAGGAGTCGGGCGCCCAGGCCATCCTCATGGCGTCGCGCGCGCTCGCCTCCGCGGCGAAGGGCCCCGAGGACTACCTGGAGATCTACGGCCACCTCCTGCGCCAGTCCGCCGAGCCGGTGATCCTGCACTGGCTGGGCCCGATGTTCGACCCGGCACTGGCGGGCTACTGGGGCTCGGCCGACCTCGACGCGGCGACGGAGACGTTCCTCGAGGTCATCGCCGCCCACCCGGACAAGGTGGACGGCATCAAGGTGTCGTTGCTGGACGCGGGGCGGGAGATCGGGCTGCGCCGCCGGCTGCCGCGCGGGGTCCGCTGCTACACCGGCGACGACTTCAACTACCCGGAGCTGATCGCGGGCGACGACCAGGGCTTCAGCCACGCCCTGCTCGGCATCTTCGACCCCCTGGGCCCGCTGGCGGCCGAGGCGGTACGGGTGCTGGACACGGGGGACACGGCGGGCTTCCGGGAGCTGCTGGACCCGACCGTCGAGCTCTCCCGCCACCTCTTCCAGCCCCCCACCCGCTTCTACAAGACCGGCGTGGTCCTCCTGGCCTGGCTCGCGGGCCATCAGTCGCACTTCACCATGGTCGGCGGCCTGCAGTCGGCCCGCTCCCTGCCGCACCTGGCCCGCGCCTACGAACTCGCCGACCGCCTGGGCCTGTTCCCGGACCCGAAGCTGGCCGAGGAGCGCATGAAGACCCTTCTGTCGCTGTACGGGGTGGACCAATGACGACCGGTCTCGCGCGCTTCAGCATCAACCAGATGACGGTGAAGCAGCTGTCGTTGCCTGAACTTGTCGATGCCTGCGGCCAGTTGGGGGTGAGCCAGGCGGGCCTGTGGCGCGAGCCGGTCCAGGAGTACGGCCTGGAGGCGGCGGCGAAACTGGTGCGGGACGCGGGCCTGACGGTGACGACGCTGTGCCGGGGCGGCTTCTTCACGGCGATCGACCCGGAGGAGCGGGCGGCGGCACTGGCGGACAACCGGCGCGCGGTGGACGAAGCGGCCACCCTCGGCACCGACACCCTGGTCCTGGTCTCCGGTGGCCTCCCGCCCGGCAGCAAGGACCTGCGGGCGGCGCGCGAACGCATCGCCGACGCCCTGGCCGAGCTGGCGCCGTACGCCGAGGCGCACGGGGTCCGCCTGGCCATCGAGCCCCTGCACCCCATGTACGCCTCCGACCGCTGCGTGGTGTCCACGCTGGCCCAGGCCCTGGACCTCGCCGAACGCTTCCCGGCTCGCCAAGTGGGCGTCACGGTGGACACGTACCACATCTGGTGGGACGACCAGGCCCCCGCGCAGATCGCCCGGGCCGGGGCGGCCGGCCGTATCCACGCCTTCCAACTGGCCGACTGGACGACCCCGCTGCCGGAGGGCGTCCTGAACGGCCGCGCCCAGATCGGCGACGGCGCGATCGACATGCGCGAGTGGCGGAGTCACGTGGAGGCGGCCGGCTACACGGGCCCGATCGAGGTCGAACTGTTCAACGAGGGCCTGTGGGCACGCGACGGCCGGGAGGTACTGGCGGAGACGGCGGACCGTTTCCACAGGGCATTCCAGTAACCACGGCTCAATCCCGTGAACCCAGCTTCGATCCGACGCACCGGGCGGGCCGGGCTTCGCCGTGCCTGAGCTTGTACTCGCAGGGCTTGGTGTCCTTGCCGATCCGCCCGTCCCGGACGCCGGACACGAACAACTGCCGGCCGTCGGCCGCGAAGAGCAGGGCCGGCCCGGTCACGGCTTTGCTGTCGCGGACTGGGACGGTGGCGTGTCCGCGGGCGACTTCAAGGCACTCGCCTTGGCTGCCCCTGCGCGGCTGGGCGACCCCCGAGGCGTTCCGCGGCCTTCGGGGCTGACGGGATCGTCCTCCGCCGCCCGGAGAAAATCTTGCGAACGCGTGCAACCCTTCTGGCGATCCGGGTGTCGTATCTGTCATCAGAGCCCGGGAGGGGACCCGGGGGGGATTCACGGGGCTCTGGTACGGAGGGGAAAGCCGAGGGGGCGGCCCAGGTCGACGGGCCGGGGCCGCCCCCTCGAAACATCCCGGACGGGGCCTGGAAGAACACCCCGCACCGCGGCAGCACGTTCGCGTACGGCCGGGCCTCGCCCATGCGGACGACCAGCCGTGCGCTCGTCGACAGGTCCTTCAGGCGCTCGTGCGGGACCAGGGACAGCCCCGGGAAGTGGGCCTCCAGCAGGGCCCGGTTGCGGCCCCGCAGTTCCTCCGCCGCCGTGGCGCCCTCCACCACCAGCTCGGCCGGCAGCCCGTCCACGACCTCCGCGAACGACGGCACCCCGGCGCGGAACGCCAGGTCCACCACGCGCGGCCCGTCCGGGATCGGCATGCCCGCGTCGCACACCAGCACCCCGTCCCCGTGCCCCAGCCCGGCCGGCGCCCCGGAGAGGCGGCGGTTGAGGATCCCCGCCTTCTTCCCTACGAATCGCCTCGCCCCGACGCTCCGGGCGCCTGGTCCGGCCCCCGGCCGGGAGTCCGGCGCGCGGCGGAGCCGCTGTCGGATGCCGCGTCCCCCGGGACAGCACGGCACAGCGCCTCGACCTGCTCCGCCGTCGGATACGACTCCTGCGCGCCCCGCTTCGTCACGGCCGCCGCGCCCACCCGGGCCGCATGGGCCGCCGCCTCGGCCAGAGAGGATCCGGTGCCCAGCCGCCAGGCCAGCGCGGCCGTGAACGCGTCCCCGGCACCCGTCGTGTCCACCGCGTCCACCTTCACTGGCGCCACCCGCGTCACACCGGAGGAGTCGCACACCAGCGCCCCCTCCGCGCCCAGCGTCACCACCACCGAGCGCGGCCCCTTGGCCAGCAGCAGCCGCGCCCAGTCCGCCGGGTCCTCGCTCACACAGGCCCCGCCGAGGATCACCCGGGCCTCGTGCTCGTTGACGATCAGCGGGTCGCAGGCCGCGAGCACCTCCGTGGGCAGCGGCCGGGGCGGGGAGGGGTTCAGCACGAAGCGGTTGTCCGGGGACAGGTTCCGTACGACCTCCACGACCGTCTCCAGCGGGATCTCCAGCTGCGCCGACACCACCCGCGAGGCGAGGAACAGGCTGATGGCCGCCCGGACGTCCGCCGGGGTGAGCCGGGCGTTGGCGCCCGGCGACACCACGATGCTGTTGTCGCCGGAGGGGTCCACGGTGATCAGCGCGACGCCCGTCGGCGCCCCGCCCACCAGCACGCCGACCGTGTCGACGCCCGCCGCGTGCAGGGAGTCCAGCAGGAGCCGGCCGTGACCGTCGTCGCCGACCCGGGCCAGCAGGGCCGTGTCCGCGCCGAGCCGGGCGGCGGCGACGGCCTGGTTGGCGCCCTTGCCGCCCGGGTGGACGGCCAGGTCGCCGCCGAGCACCGTCTCACCGGCGGCCGGTCGCCGCTCGACGTCGATCACCAGGTCGGCATTGGCCGAACCCACGACCAACAGGTCGTAGTCATACATCAGTTGACTCCCCTGACTCCCTGAGAGACGACCCCGGGCGGGCGGCCGCCACCATGGTGACCCATACCGGGTGTCCCCTGGGTGTCCATGGTGGACGACCGCCCGCCCACGTCGCCCGTCGTCAGCCGCTGAAGCCGGCCACGTTGTCCTTCGTGACCACCTTCACCGGTACCTTTACCGGTACGTTCACCGTCGCTTCCACCTTCTTGCGGATGAGCGCGGAACCCGTACCGCGCCCCTGCAAGGGCGCGTCGACGGCGAGTTCCAGCACCTCCAGGACGGTCCGGCCGGCGAAAAGGGTGGGCAGGCGCAGCCCTAGGACGTACCCGACCACACGCACCTTCTGTTGGGCGACCAGGAACTCGGCACCGCCGCTCGCGGCGGCATCGAGAACACGAGGAAAGGTGACGCGGTCGAAGAGGCCACGCTCGGGCCGGTAGCTGGTCACGAACCCGCTGAGGAGCCGGTAGACGTCATCGGCGTCGGCGGGGACGGCGGCGCGGATGTTCACGCGCGCTCGACGGCGGGCGCGCCGCTGGACTCGCCGCTAGGCCCGTCGCTGGGCTTGACCCTGGACACGTCCCTGGACACGTCCCCGATCGGCGCCGTGACGGCAGCCGGGACGGCCGCGACGAGCGCCCCGGCGTCGATCTCGACACTCCGGTCGGCCCGCCCGCTGCCGCAGTACACACGCCCCAGACCGCTTACGGCCGCATCGAACACGACCAGCACGCCCGCCTCCGTCGACACGGGACACACCCCACCGGGCCGCATGCCGGCCCGCGCCAGCCGCCCGGCGTCGGCGGGGACCAGGTCAGCACGGCGCATCCCGGCGGCCCGGGCCAGTGGCCCGTACCGCAGCCGCGCATGACCGGGCAGCGCCGCCAGCAGCAGCCGGTCCTCCGGGGTGACGAAGGCCAGGGTCTTCACGGTCCGCTCCAGCGGAACGCCCAGCGCGGCACACACCTCGACGGGTTCCACCACACCGGGATGCTCATACAGCCGGAAGGAGACGCCGAGCGCGGTGAGCACGTCCGGCGGCTCCATGGGTGCGGGATCGCTCACCGGACCAAGATTACCGGGCAGGCGGGGCAAGGGAGTTGACTGTGCGTGGGTCGATGCGGTGGGGGGAGTCTTCGTGGGCGGGCGGGCTCCCCGGTGCCCCGCTGGTGCCCTCCGGGGTCCTGGGCGGGCCCGGCTCGTGCCCACCGGGTGCTCCACGCGCCTGACCTGCCACAGGGGAGGTGATTGGCCTCCGGTGCTTCGTCTCAGCCGGTGATCGCGTCCAGGATCGGCCGGACTGCCTCGAACCCGGTGGCGGCCACGCTGGCGATCCCGCGCACGCGCTCCAGGATCAGGGGAAGGCGGGACTCATCCGCTGTTTGCAGATCTGCGGCCGCCTGCTCGGCCGCTTCGCGCAGCTGCGGCTGCACGGTCGTGTTCCGAGACACGGTGACCAGCGCGGTGACGAGCTGGGCAAGCAGCGGACTTGGATCAGCGCCGAAGTGGGCATTCACATGACTGGCTTGGTTCTGGTCACCGATCTGGATGACGCCTGCCTGGTAGTTCCTGACCGTTCGAGGCTCTTCAGCCGCAGCCATCAAGCGCTCCATTCTCGCTTCTTCAATTCCTTTGGGGGAAAGCCGCATCCTGAAACCGCCGCCACGCTGAATCCGCGGATTCGGCGTGGCGACGATGCCGGACTTGAACAGGATCCGGTACGTGGCGAGGAACCAGTGTCCTGGGTAGTAGGGCTGTTCCTCCAGGTAGTCGGTCATGTCGACCCACTTGTCCGACGCCCCGGCACGCTCGAACAACTCGCGGCGCATGCCGTCCGCGAACTCCTGCAACTGGACCGCGGAGAAGTGCTTGCCCTTTTTGAACCTGTGACGCGCGTACAAACCAGCACTTGATCCGAGCAGGACCGCCAGGGCCAGCTCCAGTAAGTCATTCACGTCCACACTCACGCCCATGAGTCATGCACCACCGTGGCAGCCTGGACGCTCCAACGCCTGGTCGTTGGTTCCCTGTCCGGCCTCCAGGACCGGAGTCATCTCAGAGTCCCAGTGGTCCTGCTCGCAGGGGCGTTCCCCCTGCGGATCACTTCGGACGATCACGGCCTGCTCTGTCAGTGGCGGGCGGTAGCCTCGCAGGCATCGCAGACGCCGGAAGGGCAGGTGGGACCGTGTCAGGCAGGGGAGATGACTCCGGGCAGAGCAGCCGCCAAGGCGTTTGTGAAATCAGTGGTGTCCTGGAACGGATCACGTACGCCAACGAGGAGAACGGATACACCGTCGCCCGGGTGGACACCGGCAGGGGCGGCGGTGACCTGCTCACGGTCGTCGGTGCGCTGCTCGGTGCCCAGGTCGGGGAGTCCCTGCGGATGGAGGGGCGCTGGGGGTCCCATCCCCAGTACGGCAAGCAGTTCCACGTCGAGAACTACACGACCGTCCTGCCCGCCACCGTCCAGGGCATCCGGCGTTACCTCGGTTCCGGTCTCGTCAAGGGCATCGGACCGGTGTTCGCCGACCGGATCACCCAGCACTTCGGGCTGGACACCCTCCGGATCATCGAGGAGGAACCGAAGCGGCTGATCGAGGTGCCGGGGCTCGGGCCGAAGCGGACCAAGAAGATCGCCGAGGCCTGGGAGGAGCAGAAGGCGATCAAGGAGGTCATGCTCTTCCTGCAGACGGTCGAGGTGTCCACGTCCATCGCCGTGCGCATCTACAAGAAGTACGGCGACGCGTCGATCCAGGTCGTCAAGGAGCAGCCGTACCGCCTGGCCGCCGACGTCTGGGGCATCGGCTTCCTCACCGCCGACAAGATCGCCCAGTCCGTCGGCATCCCGCACGACAGCCCGGAGCGGGTGAAAGCCGGGCTGCAGTACGCCTTGTCCCAGTCCGCCGACCAGGGCCACTGCTTCCTCCCCGAGGAGCAGCTGATCTCCGACGCGGTGAAGCTGCTCGCCGTCGACACCGGGCTTGTCATCGAGTGCCTCGCCGAGCTGGCCCAGCCACCGGAGGACGACGGCGACCCCGGTGTCGTACGGGAGAAGGTGCCCGGGCCGGACGGGGACGCCTCCGAACCCGTCACCGCCGTCTACCTGGTGCCCTTCCACCGTGCCGAGCTCTCCCTCTCCGCCCAGCTCCTCCGCCTCCTGCGCACGGACCAGGACCGGATGCCGGGGTTCCAGGACGTGGCGTGGGACAAGGCCCTGGGCTGGCTGAAAGGCCGTACCGGCGCCGAGCTCGCCCCGGAGCAGGAGGCCGCCGTCAAGCTCGCGCTCACCGAGAAGGTCGCCGTGCTCACCGGCGGACCCGGCTGCGGCAAGTCCTTCACCGTCCGCTCGATCGTGGAGCTGGCCCGGGCCAAGCGTGCCAAGGTGCTGCTCGCCGCGCCCACCGGGCGTGCCGCCAAGCGCCTGTCCGAGCTGACCGGCGCCGAGGCCTCCACCGTCCACCGGCTGCTGGAGCTGAAGCCCGGCGGGGACGCCGCCTATGACCGGGACCGGCCGCTCGACGCCGATCTGGTCGTGGTCGACGAGGCCTCCATGCTCGATCTGCTGCTCGCCAACAAACTGGTCAAAGCCGTGCCGCCCGGCGCCCATCTGCTCTTCGTCGGTGACGTCGACCAACTGCCCAGCGTCGGTGCCGGCGAGGTCCTGCGCGACCTGCTCGCCGACGGCAGTCCCCTCCCCGCCGTCCGGCTCACCCGGGTCTTCCGGCAGGCCCAGCAGTCCGGCGTGGTCACCAACGCACACCGGATCAACGCGGGGCAGCATCCGCTCACCGACGGGATGAAGGACTTCTTCCTCTTCGTCGAGGACGACACGGAGGAGGCCGGGCGGCTCACCGTGGACGTGGCCGCCCGGCGGATTCCGGCCAGGTTCGGGCTCGATCCGCGCCGGGACGTGCAGGTACTGGCCCCCATGCACCGGGGGCCGGCCGGGGCCGGGGTGCTGAACGGGCTGCTCCAGCAGGCCATCACGCCCGGCCGGCCCGATCTGCCCGAGAAGCGGTTCGGCGGCCGGGTCTTCCGTGTCGGCGACAAGGTCACCCAGATTCGCAACAATTACGAGAAAGGGAAGAACGGTGTCTTCAACGGCACCGTGGGTGTCGTCACCTCGCTCGATCCGGTCGACCAGCGGCTCACGGTGCTGACGGACGAGGACGAGGAGGTTCCGTACGAGTTCGACGAACTGGACGAACTGGCCCATGCGTACGCGGTGACCATCCACCGCTCGCAGGGCAGTGAATATCCCGCTGTGGTGATTCCCGTCACGACCGGGGCATGGATGATGCTGCAGCGGAACCTGCTGTACACGGCGGTGACACGGGCCAAACGGCTGGTCGTCCTCGTCGGTTCACGCAAGGCGATCGGACAGGCGGTGCGCACGGTGTCCGCGGGACGGCGCTGCACGGCACTGGACTTCCGGCTGCACGGCTCCTGACCTGCTGCTGAGCAGGTGCTGGGACCCGCATCACAAAAAATGATCGATCAAATGAGTCGTGAAGGTCACAGAGCACTTCCAGATGCCGTTCGGAGGGGGCAGGATGAGCAGGTTGGCGGCACTGAGTGCCGCCAATAGGCCCAATGGTCGACCCCGAGTGCACTCTCCTGAGCCAAATGGGGGATGGTAGAGACAGTCAGGGCACCTCGAAGATGAGGCACTACGTCGGTGAGGGAAGACGTGAGCGACAACTCTGTAGTACTGCGGTACGGCGACGGCGAGTACACCTACCCGGTGGTCGACAGCACCGTCGGCGACAAGGGCTTCGACATCGGGAAGCTCCGCGCCCAGACCGGGCTGGTGACCCTGGACAGCGGGTACGGCAACACGGCCGCCTATAAATCCGCGGTCACCTACCTCGACGGCGAGGCGGGCATCCTCCGCTACCGCGGCTACCCCATCGAGCAGCTGGCGGAGCGCTCCACCTTCCTCGAGGTGGCGTACCTGCTGATCAACGGTGAGCTGCCCACCGTCGACGAGCTCTCGACGTTCAAGAACGACATCACGCGGCACACCCTGCTGCACGAGGACGTCAAGAACTTCTACAAGGGCTTCCCGCGCGACGCCCACCCGATGGCCATGCTGTCCTCGGTCGTCTCGGCGCTGTCCACCTTCTACCAGGACAGCCACAACCCGTTCGACGAGAAGCAGCGCGACCTCTCCACGATCCGGCTGCTCGCCAAGCTGCCGACGATCGCGGCGTACGCGTACAAGAAGTCGATCGGCCACCCGTTCGTCTACCCGCGCAACGACCTCGGCTACGTCGAGAACTTCCTGCGCATGACCTTCTCGGTCCCGGCGCAGGAGTTCGAGCTGGACCCGGTCGTCGTCGCCGCGCTGGACAAGCTGCTGATCCTGCACGCCGACCACGAGCAGAACTGTTCGACCTCGACGGTCCGCCTGGTCGGCTCCTCGCAGGCCAACATGTTCGCGTCGATCTCGGCCGGCATCAGCGCCCTGTGGGGCCCGCTGCACGGCGGCGCCAACCAGTCCGTGCTGGAGATGCTCGAGGGCATCCGCGACTCCGGCTCCGACGTCGACACCTTCATCCGCAAGGTGAAGAACAAGGAGGACGGCGTCCGTCTGATGGGCTTCGGCCACCGGGTCTACAAGAACTTCGACCCCCGCGCCAAGATCATCAAGGCCGCCGCGCACGACGTGCTCTCCGCGCTGGGCAAGGAGGACGAGCTCCTCGACATCGCCCTGAAGCTGGAGGAGCACGCGCTGTCCGACGACTACTTCGTCGAGCGCAAGCTGTACCCGAACGTGGACTTCTACACCGGTCTGATCTACCGGGCCATGGGCTTCCCGACCGAGATGTTCACGGTCCTGTTCGCCCTCGGCCGGCTGCCGGGCTGGATCGCCCAGTGGACCGAGATGATCAAGGAGCCCGGCTCCCGCATCGGCCGCCCGCGCCAGATCTACACGGGCGTGGAGCTGCGTGACTTCGTCCCGGTCGAGGAGCGCTGACACCTGCCGGTGGAGGGGCGCCGCTTCGCTGGTGCCCCTCGCTGCGGGAGAAGGCCGGCGGCGCCGTCGTAGCCGTGGACGCACAGCAGACACACAAGCGGAAGGCGCCCTGGCGCCGGTCCCCCCACGGGCCGACGACCAGGGCGCCTTCCCATGTCCCGGTGCGGATTCCCCCCACGGGATCCGGCCGGGCGCTCGGAGAGGACAGCGCCTGAATCGCTGTCGTTGAGCAGAATGAGCAAAACTCGTCCTGCTCCAGTGACACGTCTGCGATCTGCCGGGACACCACACGCTGGGAGGGCCGCTCAAAGCTTCCCGGCGCGCGTGCCCCGGCAACGCATCTCTGAGGAAGTCCCCCAAGACATCCCCAGATGCCAGCCGGCGCCCCCCAAGACGCTGGTCTGACATCGCCAACTTAGACCTTCGAACCCCTTCGATGGTTACGTTCGCATCACTGTGATCTGCGTCTCTTGCATATGTCCTTTAGGTGCGCAAGAGCCCCGATACAGCGATCGGGGTCCAAGCGTAAGGATGACGCGCGAGCCTTGTGAAGAGCTTATGTGAGGCTCGCGCCGGACTCTAGAGGGTCTCTTACTTCAGCTGCGGCGAACCGCCGGTAACCTCCTGGGACTTCAGCGGAAGCGGCGCAGCCGCAGGCTGTTGGTCACCACGAAGACCGAGGAGAAGGCCATCGCGGCGCCGGCGATCATCGGGTTGAGCAGTCCCGCGGCGGCCAGCGGCAGCGCGGCCACGTTGTAGCCGAAGGCCCACACCAGGTTGCCCTTGATGGTGGCCAGCGTCCGCCGGGACAGCCGGATGGCGTCGGCCGCGACCCGCAGGTCCCCGCGGACCAGGGTCAGGTCGCCGGCCTCGATCGCCGCGTCCGTGCCGGTGCCCATGGCGAGGCCCAGGTCGGCGGTGGCCAGCGCGGCCGCGTCGTTCACGCCGTCGCCGACCATCGCCACGGTCCGCCCCTCGCGCTGCAGCCGTCGTACGACGTCCACCTTGTCCTCGGGCAGCACCTCGGCGAACACGTCCGAGGGCTCGATGCCGATCCTCCGCGCGACCGCCTCGGCGACCGTGCGGTTGTCCCCGGTGAGCAGCACCGGCCTGAGGCCCAGCGCACGCAGTTCGCGCACCGCCTCGGCGCTGGTCTCCTTGACCGCGTCGGCGACGGCGAGAACCCCGCGCGCCCGTCCGTCCCAGCCGGCCACCACGGCCGTACGGCCCTCCCGCTCGGCCTCGGCCGCCAGGCGGGCCAGGTCCTCGGGGAGATCGTCGTAGAGGCGCCCCACGGCCACCTCGCAGCCGTCCACGCGCCCCCGTACGCCCCGCCCGGGGACGTTCTCGAAGTGCTCGACCGGCGGCAGGGCGCCGGATCGCTCTTCGGCTCCGGCGGCGATCGCGCGGGCGACGGGGTGCTCGGAGGCGTGCTCCAGGGCGCCGGCGAGCCGCAGCAGCTCCTTCTCGTCCTCGCCGTCGGCGACGTACACCGCCTGGAGGGTCATCCGGCCGGTGGTGACGGTGCCGGTCTTGTCGAGGACGACGGTGTCGACGCGGCGGGTGGACTCCAGCACCTCGGGGCCCTTGATCAGGATGCCGAGCTGGGCGCCGCGCCCGGTGCCGACCATCAGCGCGGTCGGCGTGGCCAGGCCCAGCGCGCAGGGGCAGGCGATGATCAGGACGGCGACGGCGGCGGTGAACGCGGCGACCGTGTCGCCGGTGACGGCCAGCCAGACGCCGAAGGTGCCCAGCGCGACGAGGATGACGGCGGGCACGAACACCGCGGAGATCCGGTCGGCGAGCCGCTGCACCTCGGCCTTGCCGTTCTGCGCGTCCTCCACCAGCCTCGCCATCCGGGCCAGCTGGGTGTCGGCGCCGACCCGGGTCGCCTCGACGACGAGCCGGCCGCCCGCGTTGACCGTGGCGCCGGTGACCCGGTCGCCCGGGCCGACGTCCACCGGCACCGACTCGCCGGTCAGCATGGCCGCGTCCACCGCGGAGACGCCCTCGATCACCGTGCCGTCGGTGGCGATCTTCTCGCCGGGCCGTACGACGAACCGGTCGCCGACGGCCAGGTCCGCCACCGGAACCCGCACCTCACGCCCGTCCCGCAGCACCGCCACGTCCTTGGCGCCCAGCTCCATCAGTGCCCGCAGGGCCGCGCCCGCGCGCCGCTTGGAGCGGGCCTCCAGATAGCGGCCGAGCAGGATCAGCGCGACGACTCCGGCGGCGACCTCCAGGTAGATGGTGGAGGCGCCGTCCATCCGCGCCGTTGCATCAGTCGCTGCCGCTCCGGGGGTGAGGCGGAACTCGTCGTGCATCCCGGGCGCGCCCGCGGTACCGAAGAACAGGGCCCACAGCGACCAGCCGAACGCGGCCAGCGTGCCGACCGAGACCAGGGTGTCCATGGTGGCGGCGCCGTGCCGCAGGTTGGTCCAGGCGGCCCGGTGGAAGGGGGCACCGCCCCAGACGACGACCGGCGCGGCGAGCGTCAGGGAGAGCCACTGCCAGGCGTCGAACTGCAGCGCGGGGACCATCGCGAGCAGCACCACGGGCGCGGCGAGCAGCGCGGAGACGAGCAGGCGGTGCCGCAGGGCGCCGAGTTCGGCATCGTGCCCGCCGGCCCGCTCGGAGGCCTCTGTGGACGCCTCCGGTGCGGGCTCCGGCGGTGCCGGCTCCTCGGCGGTGTAGCCGGTCCTCTCCACGGTGGCGATCAGGTCGGCGACCCGGACGCCCGCGCCGTACGTGACCTTCGCCTTCTCGGTGGCGAAGTTGACGGTGGCGCTGACGCCCTCCATGCGGTTGAGCTTCCGCTCCACGCGGGCGGCGCACGAGGCGCAGGTCATCCCGCCGATGAGCAGCTCTACGCCGGAGGTCTCGCCAGGGGTTATGGCCGTCTCTGCGGTGGTGCTGGTCATGTCCGGACTCCAGACATCGGACCGGACCGTACGGAGCCAGTATCAGCTGGTCGGCACGGCCGGTCGGGGAATGAGGGAGTGAGGGAACGTTCAGGCCCGGCCGGCCAGCTCGAAGCCGGCCTCGTCCACGGCGGCGCGCACGGCCTCGTCGTCCAGCGGGGCCGCGGAGACCACGGTCACCTCGCCGGTGGACGCGACGGCCTTCACCGAGCTGACGCCGGGGAGCTGGGAGATCTCGCCGGAGACGGAGCCTTCGCAGTGGCCGCAGCTCATGCCGGTCACCTTGTAGACGGTGGTGACGGAGCCCGGGGTGTCGGTGTGGGCGGTCATGTCGTTACTCCTCGTCGAGGCGGGTGGGGCCGATGGGGCCCGCGAGCGAACCCCACGCTTCTCACACTATACCCCTAGGGGGTACCTCACCAAGGGGGGTCCCGGCGCGCCAGCGACCGCATCCACCCGACCCCGGCCAGCGACACCAACGCCAGTCCGCCGACCGAGAACAGCGTGAACAGGTGCTCCTGTGCGGCGCTCGGCCTGACGAGGTACCCCGGCGAGAACAGCCGGCCCGCCGGTCCGGTGCCGGTCAGCCGGGCGACCACCCAGAGCGCGACGCCGTGCGTGGAGTCCCACAGTGCGTGCAGCAGGGACACGCCCAGCCAGGTGCCGGCGACCGGCGCCGAGAAGCGGAAGCAACCGTTCAGGCGGCGCCGGGACAGCAGCACGCCACCGGCGATCGCGGTCCACAGCCCGTGCCCGCAGGGGGCGAGCAGTCCGCGCAGGATCTCCGTCTCCAGGAGGGTCCGCAGGTCGATGCCCTGGGTGGAGACGGCCGCGTCGACGGCGTACCCGGCACTCTCCAGGGCGGCGAAGCCGAAGCCGACGGCCGCGCCGAGCACCAGCCCGGCGCGCAGTCCGCGCACGGCCGGCTGCCGGCGCAGGGCGAACACCAGCGCCCCGAGCTTGGCGGCCTCCTCGACCAGGCCGACGCCGACGACCACCGCCGGTGAGGAGCCCAGCGGATACGACCCCGCGGGCGAGGCGCCGAGCACGCCGAGGGTCCCGCCGGCCAGGAAACAGCCGAGGATCGCGCTGACCCCGAGGTCACGGCCGTGCCGCTCGTACGCCCACAGCACGAAGGCCACCGGTACCAGAAAGCTGCCGAGCAGGATCAGCGTCGGCAGCAGCACGCTGCTGCGCGTCTCGTACGTGACCCACGCGGTCAGCACCCACAGGGCGAGCCCCCCGCCCAGACAGCGCCGCCACAGGCCCGCGGAGATACGGGGGTACGGCGGTGGCGGCTGCTGCGGGCCGGGGATGCGGGCCCTGGGTGTGCCGGGAGGCGGGGAGTGGCTCAAGGGAGTCCCCTCGGACAGCGGCTGGGCGATTCATCCGCACTCTAGGCAGATGCGCCCAGGGCCGCAGTCCGGGCGGATCACCCGCGGCCGAGCCGGTCGCCCACCAGGGGGTGCAGGTAGCGGACCAGGACGTTCTTGATCTCCTGGACATAGGCCGCGCGTTCGGCGCCCTCGTGGGCGAGGACCAGTTCCAGGCCGGCCTTGTAGACGCCGAGGCAGATGTGCGCCGTGCGGGTGACGTCGGCCGGGGCGGCACCGGGCATGAGGGAGCCGAGCAGGTCCTCGATCCGGCCGATCAGCGTGGTGTGCAGCTGGTCGTGGGTCTCGGCCATCCGGCCCGGGATGTCGGGGCCGTGCATCAGCGCGAAGAACACCGGGTGCTCGGTGTTGAAGGCCATGAACCGGTCGATGGCGGCACCGATGGCCTCCTCCAGCGGGGTCGCGGGGTCGACGGGGGCCAGCGCCTCGCCGTAGGTATCCCGCATCTCGTGGACGAGCCGGTCGCCCAGCTCGATCGCGATCGCCTCCTTGTTCGGGAAGAACTGGTAGAGCGTGCCCGGCGAGACGCCGGCCTCGCGGGCGATGGCGTTGGTGCTGGCGGCGGTGTAGCCGGTGGTGCAGAAGACCCGGGCGGCCGCCTCCAGCAGCTGGGCGATACGGCGCTCCCCGCGGGCCTGCCGGCGACGCGGCTGCTCCTTCTGTGTCTGCGGGTGGTCGGGCACGCGGTATCCCCAGCTCTCCGAACGTGATTGACAAACACGAGTGGTCGCTCGCATTCTTGAGAAACGCGAGCGATGTCTCGTGTTTGCCAGTCTATGGCCAATGAGCGACCCATGCTCCCTGCTTGCACGGCCATGGGTCACGGTGGAGGGGACACCGCACGATGACCGAAGTCAACACGCCACCGCGGACGGGGAAGGGGGCGCCCGGGGAAGCCCCGGGGGGAGCCCCTGGGGAAGCGCCCGGCGGAGCGCCGGACGAGGCGCGGGACGGGGCGCCCACCGGGGCGTCGGACGAGGCGCGGGAGGGGGCGCCGACCGGGGCACCGGACGAGGCGCGGGACGGCGCGTCGGCTGGGGCGCGGGATGGCGCGTCGGCCGGGGCTCCGCCGCGCCCCGGCCGCTACACCCGCTTCGTGACCGCCCGCCCCCGCCTGTCGCTCCTCGTGGCCCTGGTGCTCACCGCGCTCGCCGTGTTCGCCGGCAGCGGGGTCGCGGACCGTCTCGGCAGCGGTGGCTGGGAGGACCCGGCCGCCGAGTCGACGTACGCCACCAAGGCCCTGGAGCGCGAGTTCCCCGGCTCCCAGCCGAACCTGCTGCTCCTGGTCGACTCGGGCCGCGCCTCGGTCGACGATCCGGCGGTCGCCGCCGAGGCCCGCGACCTGGCCGGCCGCCTGGCGGGGGAGAAGGGCGTGACCGGCATCGGCTCCTACTGGCAGAGCGGATCACCGGCCCTGCGCGCCAAGGACGGCCACGAGGCGCTGATCGCCGCCCGCATCACGGGCGACGACAACGCGATGGGCAGGACCCTCGACCGGCTCGCCCCGCACTACCGGGGCACGCACGGCCCGGTCCGGGTGAGGGTCGGCGGCATCGTCGCGGTCCGGCACGAGATGCAGACGATCATCAAGGAGGACCTGGCCCGCGCCGAGATGATCGCCCTGCCGATCACGCTGGTGCTGCTGGTCATGGTCTTCGGCAGCGCGATCGCCGCCCTGCTGCCGCTCGGCATCGGCATCGTCGCCATCCTCGGCACCAACGCCGTCCTGCGCGGCCTGACGGCCTTCACCGACGTCTCCGTCTTCGCGCTCAACCTCACCACGGCCCTCGGCCTGGGCCTGGCCATCGACTACGCGCTGTTCATAGTCCGCCGCTTCCGCGAGGAACTGTCCACGGGCGCCGACCCGTTGACGGCGGTCGGCGCGACCCTGCGCACCGCCGGGCGCACGGTCCTGTTCTCCGCCCTCACGGTCGCGGTGTCCCTGGCCGCCATGATGGTCTTCCCGCAGTACTTCCTGCGGTCCTTCGCCTACGCCGGCATCGCCGTGGTCCTGCTCGCCGCGGCCGCCGCCCTGATCCTGCTCCCGGCCGCGCTGGTCCTGCTCGGCCATCGGGTCAACGCCCTGGACCTGCGGCGTCTGTTCCGCCGACGCCGCGACCCGGATTCCGCCGAGCCGCCCACCGGGACCACCTGGGCCCGCGCCGCAGGCCTGGTGATGCGCCGGGCTCCGCTGTTCGCACTCGGCACCACCGTCCTGCTGGTGACGCTCGGACTGCCCTTCCTCGGCGTGAAGTTCGGCACCGCCGACGACCGTCAGCTGCCCTCGACCGCCGAGTCCCACGTGGTGCAGGAGCACATCCGCGAGGGCTTCCCGGGCAGTCCCGGCGGTGGTCTCGAGATCCTCGCCGAGGGCAGGGCCACCGCCGGTCAGTACGCCGCCTACAAGCAGCAGGTGGCCGCCCTGCCCGAGGTGGCCCGCGTCGACGGCCCGCTGGTCAAGGGCGATGCCGCCTACTTCGCGGTGCAGCCGAGGGGCGAGGCCGTCGACGACCCGGCCCAGCGCCTGGTCGGCGATCTGCGCGCGCTGCACGCCCCCTTCGACGCCAAGGTGACCGGCACGGCCGCCGTCCTCGTCGACACCAAGCACGCGATATCCCAGTGCCTGCCGTGGGCCGCCGCGTTCATCGCCGTCGTCACGCTCCTGCTGGTCTTCCTGCTCACCGGGAGCGTGCTGATACCCGTGCAGGCCGTGGTGCTCAACGCGCTCAGCCTGACCGCGATGTTCGGTGCCGTGGTCTGGGTCTTCCAGGACGGCCACCTCTCCGGTGCGCTCGGCTTCACCAGCTCCGGCTCCATCGAGACCACCCTGCCCGTGCTGATGTTCTGCGTGGCCTTCGGGCTCTCCATGGACTACGGCGTGTTCCTGCTCTCCCGCATCAAGGAGGAGTACGACCGCACGGGCGACCACGACGCGGCGGTGCGGCACGGACTGCAGCGCACCGGCGGGCTGATCACCGCGGCGGCGGTCATCCTCGCGGTGGTGATGGTCGCCATCGGCACCTCCCGGGTGACCAACACCAAGATGCTCGGCCTGGGCATCGCCCTGGCGGTCCTGATGGACGCGATGGTGGTCCGCAGCCTGCTGGTACCGGCGATCATGCGACTGACGGGGAGGGCCACTTGGTGGGCGCCCCGGCCTTTGCGGCGCGTTCACGAACGGTTCGGTCTGAGCGAGGGAGGCGAAGAAAGGGCGACGCGACCCGATCCCCGAACCGTCTAATCTGCGCGGAGGTTTCCGAAAGGGGTGCGGATGCGCGCGGTGGTGTTCGAGCGGTACGGCGAGCCGGCCGAGGTGCGGAACGTGCCCGACCCGGAACCCGCGGCGCACGGCGTGGTCGTCCGGGTGGAGGCCACCGGGCTCTGCCGCAGCGACTGGCACGGCTGGATGGGGCACGACCCCGACATCACGCTGCCGCACGTGCCCGGGCACGAACTCGCCGGTGTCGTCGAGTCGGTGGGCACCCGGGTGTCGGGGTGGCGGCCCGGCGACCGGGTCACCGTGCCGTTCGTCTGCGCCTGCGGCACCTGCCCGGCCTGCGCGGCGGGCGACCAGCAGGTGTGCGAACGCCAGACCCAGCCGGGCTTCCACCACTGGGGCTCCTTCGCCGAGTACGTCGCCCTCGACCACGCCGACGTCAACCTGGTCGCGATCCCGGACGACATGGCGTACGGCACCGCCGCCGCCCTCGGCTGCCGTTTCGCCACCGCCTTCCGCGCGGTGGTGCAGCAGGGCCGGGTGGCGGCGGGGGAGTGGGTCGCGGTGCACGGCTGCGGCGGGGTGGGGCTGTCGGCGGTGATGATCGCGGCGGCGTCGGGCGCGCGCGTGATCGCCGTCGACGTGTCACCCCAGTCCCTCGGCCTGGCACGGAAGTTCGGCGCCGCGCACTGCCTGGACGCGACCGGCACCCCGGACACGGCCGCCGCCGTCCGCGGACTGACCGGCGGCGGTGCCCATCTCTCCCTGGACGCCCTCGGCTCGCCCGCCACCTGCGCCGCGTCCGTGAACGGCCTGCGCCGCCGCGGCCGGCATGTCCAGGTCGGCCTGCTGCCCTCGGCCGACGGCACCACCCCCGTCCCGCTGGCCCGCGCCATCGCCCTGGAGCTCGAACTGCTCGGCAGCCACGGCATGGCCGCCCGCACCTACCCCGAGATGCTCCGCCTGGTCCGCGCCGGCGTGCTCAGCCCCGACCTCCTGGTGACGTCCACCATCCCCCTCGGCGCCGCACCGGCGGCGCTCGCGGCGATGGGTACGGCGCCGGGGGCCGGGGTCACGGTCATCGAGCCGTGGCGCTGAGCGCGGCCCACTCCCGGTCCAGGATCGACATGATCACCTCGTCGGCCCACTCACCGTCACGCCGCTGCACCTCACGGCGCACGCCCTCGACCACGAATCCGACCTTCTCGTAGACCCGCCGGGCCCGCGCGTTGTGGCCGTACACCTCCAACTGCACGCGATGCAGCCCGAGTTGCTCGAAGCCGTAGCCGACGATCAGCCGGGTCGCCTCCGTGCCGATGCCGCGGCCGCGGCCCCGGGGGCCGAGGAGCGTGCGGAAGGTGCAGTTTCCGGTGGCGGGGTCGTACTCGTGGAGGACGGCCTCGCCCAGGAGCTCACCGGTCCCGGGGTCCGTGACGGCCAGGTCCAGGCGGTCGGGCGCGGTGGCCCGGGAGCCGTACCAGGACCGCACCCGGTCCAGGGTGAGTTCGGTGGACGGCTCGAAGGTGAAGCGGACGACCTCGGGGTCGGCGATGATCTCCCACATCACGTCGGCGTCGGCCTCGGTGAAGGGCCGCAGGACGGTCTTCCGGCCGGTCAGGGTGGGTTTGACGGAGAAGCTCATGATGGTGACTGTGCCCCACGCGGCCGGTGGGGCACAGCCGATTTACGGTGCGGGTCACCTACGGCCGCGGTTGCCGGGCCGGGAGGCGACCCAGGCGCGGACGGTGTCGGCGTACCAGTAGGGCTTGCCGCCCTCCACACGGTCGGGCGGGGGCAGCAGCCCGTGCTTGCGGTAGGACCGTACGGTGTCCGGCTGCACCTTGATGTGCGCCGCGATCTCCTTGTAGGACCAGAGCCTTTGGTCGGTCATGAGTTGCACCTCCCTGCGCGCGCCGCAGCGGCGGCCGGGGGCGGCCGTCGGGGGAGCCGGGCGCTGCGCTGGCGATCACCGAGCCTGTGCCCGGTGAACGACGCAGCGTGACCAGGGGACCGTGCCTGTCGGCAGGATGTGACGCGGGGCCCGCGTACACGGGACATGTGTCACAGGGAAGGGGTGTTTGTGACACAGCCGACGCAAAGGCGTACGCAGGCGCGTCGGCGCGGCGCGTTGATTCCGCGCCGATCCACCGGGGCGACGGTTCAGGTGATCCGGTGATCCACGGCAGGGGAAACCAGGGCGGAAGGGCGGGCCGGGCCTGCTGCGTCAGACCCGGCCCGCCGGCCTCCCCGCACCCTCCCGCGGCCGCTTCACCCAGGAGTGCCCGCCTGGATCAGTCCCCCTGGCCGCCGGAGGCCCCCGCTTCCCCCGGGAGCGTGCCGGCCTGGGGGTCAGCGTGCCGGGCCCGGCCCGCGCGGGTCTTGGAAAAAAGCGCACCGCGGCCGGAGGTGAGGAGCAGGCTGGTGGCCTCGCCCGCCAGCCGGTCGGTCACGGCGCCCGCCGCCGGCAGCCGCCGGGCCGCCAGGAACTCGCCCGGAGTGCAGCCCGTCATGGCCCTGAACTCGCCGCTGAAGTGCGCCTGGTCGTAGTACCCGCAGACCGCCGCGGTCTCCGCCTGCCCATGGCCCGCGGCCAGCAGCCGCCGCGCCCGCTGCAGCCGCAGCACCCGGGCCGCCGCCTTCGGGGGCAGGCCGATCTGTTCCCGGAAGCGGTTCTCCAGGTGCCGCACGCTCCAGCCCACTTCCTCGGCCAGCCGGGGCACCGGAAGCACGCCGGCGTGGCGCCGCAGCAGCGACCAGGCGTGCACCACCCGCTCGGAGGCGGGCGCACCGGCCCGGAACCGCTCCAGCAACACCTGGTCGAGCAGCGCGAACCGCTGCG
The DNA here is from genome assembly GCF_001027185.1 of Streptomyces incarnatus. NCBI lineage: Bacteria > Bacillati > Actinomycetota > Actinomycetes > Kitasatosporales > Streptomycetaceae > Streptomyces > Streptomyces incarnatus. Next base: position 5,498,634 of record NZ_CP011497.1, read on the forward strand.
GCCAGCCGGGCAGCGCGGCCAGCGCGCCGGCCAGGTCACCGAGACGGAACTCCTCGGCGTCCACCGACCGATCGGCCAGCTCGAACTGGGGCGTGCCGAACAGCGTGAACGCGGCCCACGGAGCGAGCAGCACCTCGATGCCGGACAGACGGCCGCCGTGCTCGCCGAGGGCGGGCGTGGTGGTCAGCCCGTTGACCACGGACACCAGCGACACCGGGGGCCGGCCGGCCCGGCAGATGCGCACCGGCTGCTCGAACCCCAGCAGCAAGGTGGCCGCCCCGATCGGCGCCTCCAGCCGACGGCGCGGCCGGCCGAGGTGCACCCGGACACCGCGATAGCTCAGCACTCCCGGGCGCAGCGCCGGATGCGGCCGCCGGGCGACGGTCTCCCCACTCGCCATCGCCCCATCGTGCTACGGCGGGGCGGCACCCGGTAAGGGGCGCGGCGAGGGTGTCGACCCCGGCGGCGCCGTGCGCGCCCTACACCCCGCAGGACCGGAGGAACGCCCGGGTCCGCCGGGCGATGGGCAACGGCGCGTCCGGGGCGCAGGGATACATGTCCTGCTCCACGATCGCGAACAGATCCACCCCCAGCCGCTGGGCGGCGGCCAGCACGGGACCCAACTCCGGTACCCCGCGCGGCGGTTCGCACATCACGCCCCGCGCCACCGCCGGCCCGAACGGCGTCCCCTCGGCCCGTACGTCCGCCAGGATCCGCGGATCCACCTGCTTGAGGTGCAGGTACCCGATCCGCTCCCCGTACGTCTCGATCAGCTTGACGCTGTCCCCGCCGCAGTACGCGTAGTGCCCGGTGTCCAGGCACAGCGACACCAGGCCGGAGTCCGTGCCGTCGAGGAACCGGCTGACGTTCTCCTCACTGTCGATGTGGGTGTCGGCATGCGGATGGACGACGATGGTCAGCCCGTAGCGCTCCCGCACCTCCCGCCCCAGCCGCTCGGTCAGTGAGGTCAGGTTCCGCCACTGTTCGGCGGTGAGCGTGTCCGGCTCCAGCACCTCGCCCGTCTTGTCGTCCCGCCAGAAGGAGGGGATGACGACCAGATGGCGCGCCCCCATCGCCTGGGTCAGCGCGGCGATGTCCGACACGTGCGCCCAGGTCTTGTCCCACACGGCCTCCCCGTGGTGCAGGCCGGTGAACACGGTGCCGGCCGAGACCTTCAGGCCGCGCCGCGCGGTCTCGTCGGCGAGCACCGCGGGGTCGCTGGGGAGGTAGCCGTAGGGGCCGAGCTCGATCCACTCGTAGCCGGAGTCGGCCACCTCGTCGAGGAAGCGCTGCCAGGGCACCTGGCGGGGGTCGTCGGGGAACCACACGCCCCAGGAGTCGGGCGCCGATCCGATCCGGATCCGGGACAGTGAGGAGGAGGGAGACAGCGACGTCATGGGCGCCAGCGTGCGGGCGTCCGGAAAGCGGTGTCAAGAGCTGGTCCGAATGTCTGGACAAAACATTGACAGGGTTCGCCGTACGGGACTAGAAAGCCGGGGAGAGCCATGACGAAGGGAAGCCGATGGCGTACGACCTGATCACGATGGGGCGGATCGGAGTGGACCTCTACCCGCTGCAGACCGGTGTCCCGCTCGCCCGGGTGTCGTCCTTCGGCAAGTTCCTCGGCGGGTCGGCGACCAACGTCGCGGTCGCGGCGGCCCGGCTCGGCCGGCACACCGCCGTGATCACCCGCACGGGCGACGACCCGTTCGGCGCCTATCTGCACGAGGCGCTGCGCGGCTTCGGCGTGGACGACCGCTGGGTCACCCCGGTCCAGGGGCTGCCGACCCCGGTCACCTTCTGCGAGGTCTTCCCACCGGACGACTTCCCGCTCTACTTCTACCGCCGGCCCAAGGCGCCCGACCTGGAGATCGACGCCCATGAGCTCGATCTCGACGCCATCCGTGACGCCCGTATCTTCTGGATGACCGGCACCGGCCTGAGCGAGGAGCCCAGCCGTACGGCGACCCTCGCGGCCCTCGCCCACCGGGCGAAGGCGGGCACCACGGTCTTCGACCTCGACTGGCGGCCGATGTTCTGGACCGACCCCGACGCGGCCCGCCCCTTCTACGCCGAGGCCCTGCGCCACACCACGGTCGCCGTCGGCAACCTGGACGAGGTGGAGGTGGCGACCGGGGTGCGCGAGCCGCACGCCGCCGCCCGCGCGCTGCTCGCCGCCGGCGTGGAGATCGCCGTGGTCAAACAGGGCCCCAAGGGCGTCCTGGCGGTCAGTGCCTCGGGGGAGTCCGCCGAGGTACCACCCCTGCCCGTCGACGTCCTCAACGGCCTCGGTGCCGGGGACGCCTTCGGCGGCTCCCTGTGCCACGGTCTCCTCGCGGGCTGGGACCTGGAGACGATCATGCGGCACGCCAACGCGGCCGGCGCCATCGTCGCCTCCCGCCTGGAGTGCTCCTCCGCGATGCCCACCCCCGACGAGGTGGCCGCCGCGCTCGACGCCGGAGCGGTGCTGTGAGGGCGGGCCGGGTCACGGGGACGCACACCGAGGGCGGTGCGGCCGCCGAGGCCACCGTGACCCCCCGCGAGGGCACCGGCACGACCGCGACCCCCCGCGAGGGCACCGGCACGACCGCGACCCCCCGCGACCGCGCCGCCACCGCCGCCCTTCGCCGCGAGGGCGCCGCAGGCTCCCCGCATCGCCGGGTCGACGTCGCCGAGCTCGTCCGTATCCGCACCCACCACCCGGAGGCGATCGCCGAGGCCGCCACCCGCCGGGCCCGCAGGCCGCTCCTCAACGAGAGCGGCAAGCTGATGATCGTCGCCGCCGACCACCCCGCCCGGGGCGCCCTGGGTGTCGGCGACCGCAGGCTCGCCATGGCCAACCGCGCCGACCTCCTCGAACGCCTCTGCCTGGCGCTGAGCCGCCCCGGCGTCGACGGCGTCCTCGCCACCGCCGACATCCTGGACGACCTGCTCCTGCTCGGCGCCCTCGACCACAAGGTGGTCATGGGCTCCATGAACCGGGGCGGACTGCAGGGGGCCAGCTTCGAACTGGACGACCGGTTCACCGGCCACCGCCCCGAGGACATCCAGCGGCTCGGTTTCGACGCGGGCAAGCTGCTGCTGCGCATCGACTACGACGACCCCGGCTCCCTGACCACCCTGGAGTCCACCGCCCGCGCCATCGACGAGATGGCCGCGCGCCGGCTGCCGGTGTTCGTGGAGCCGTTCATCAGCCGCCGCACCCCCGAGGGCAGGGTGCGCAACGACCTGTCCGCCGAGGCGGTCACCCGGTCCATCGCCATCGCCTCCGGCCTCGGCGGCTCCTCGGCCTACACCTGGCTGAAGGTGCCGGTCACCGAGAACCCCGGCGACATGGCCCGGGTCATGGAGACCTCCACCCTGCCGGCCGTGCTGCTCGGCGGGGACATCGGGGACTCGCCCGAGGACCAGGTCGCCGCCTACGACAAGTGGCGCGGCGCGCTGCAACTGCCCACCGTGCGCGGCCTGGTGGTCGGCCGCTCGCTGCTGTATCCGGCGGACGGCGACGTGGCCGCCGCCGTGGACACCGCCGTAGGACTGCTGTGAGGGCCGCATGACCAGCACCGATCTGCATCTGCCCAGGGGCGCCACCGCGAACGCCCAGTACGCCGTCGACATCGATCCCAAGGTGGCCGGCTGGACCTACAGCAGTCTGCGCGTGGTCGAACTGGCGCCCGGCGGCAGCCATACGTTCACCACCGGGGACAGCGAGTGGATCGTGCTTCCGCTGGAAGGCGGATGTACCGTACAAATCGAAGGAAACGAGTTCCAACTCCTGGGCCGGGAAAGCGTGTTCGCCGGGGTCTCCGACTTCGTGTACGCGCCCCGGGACACCCGGGTCCAGATCGCCTCCGGCGCGGGAGGCCGCTTCGCCCTGGCAGGAGCGAAGTGCGAGCGACGACTCCCCGCCCGCTACGGCCCCGCGCCGGAGGTCCCCGTCGAGGAGCGCGGCAGCGGCACCTGCGCCCGCAAGGTGCGCAACTTCGCCTCGGCGGACTCCTTCGAGTGCGACAAGCTGATCGCCGTCGAGGTGGTCACACCGGGCGGCAACTGGTCGTCGTACCCGCCGCACAAGCACGACGAGCACCGGCCGGGCGAGGAGTCCGAGCTGGAGGAGATCTACTACTTCGAGATCGACGGCCCGCACGGACTCGGCTACCAGCGCGTGTCCCCCTCGCGCGAGGGCGGCGCGGACGTCCTCGCCGAGGTCCGCTCCGGCGACGCCGTCCTCGTCCCCGACGGCTGGCACGGCCCGTCCATCGCCCAGCCCGGGCACGACATGTACTACCTGAACGTCATGGCGGGCCTGGGCCAGACCCGGGAGTGGCGGATCTGCTTCCACCCGGCCCACGCAGAAAGCACAGAGGGGTACCGATGACGACGACCCGGCTGACCGTCGCCCAGGCGCTGGTCCGTTTCCTCGCCGCCCAGTACACCGAACGGGACGGCGCACGGCAGCGGCTGATCGGCGCCACCTGGGGCATCTTCGGCCACGGCAATGTCGCGGGGCTCGGCCAGGCGCTGGTCGAGTACGCCGACGTGATGCCGTACCACCAGGGCCGCAACGAGCAGTCCATGGTGCACGCGGCCGTCGGCTACGCCCGCCAGTCGAACCGCCTGTCCACGCACGCGGTGACGACGTCGATCGGCCCGGGCGCGACCAACCTGGTCACCGGCGCCGCCCTGGCCACCATCAACCACCTCCCGGTCCTGCTGCTGCCCGGCGACGTCTTCGCCACCCGGCCCGCCGACCCGGTCCTGCAGCAGCTGGAGGTGCCGTACGCGGGCGATGTGTCGGTCAACGACACCCTGCGCCCGGTGTCGAAGTACTTCGACCGCATCACCCGCCCCGAAGCCCTGATCCCGAGCGCCCTGCAGGCCATGCGGGTCCTCACCGACCCGGTGGAGACCGGCGCGGTGACCCTCGCCCTGCCCCAGGACGTGCAGGCGGAGGCCTTCGACTGGCCGGAGGAGTTCTTCGCCGAGCGGGTGTGGACCGTACGACGGCCGGGCGCGGACCCGACCGAGCTGGCCGAGGCGGTCCGGGTGGTCCGCGCCTCGAGGAGGCCGCTGGTCATCGCCGGCGGCGGAGTCCACCACAGCCGCGCCGAGACGGCCCTCGCCGAGTTCGCGTCGGCCACCGGCGTCCCGGTCGCCTCCACCCAGGCCGGCAAGGGCTCGCTGCGGTACGACCATCCGCAGGACGTCGGCGGCGTCGGCCACACCGGCACCGCGACCGCCGACGAGCTGGCCCGCACCGCCGACCTGGTGATCGGCGTCGGCACCCGCTACACCGACTTCACCACGGCCTCCGGCACCCTCTTCGAGAACCCGGACGTCCGCTTCCTCAACCTCAACATCGCGCCCTTCGACGGCCACAAGCTGTCCGGGCTCCCGCTGGTCGCCGACGCCCGCAGCGGCCTGGGCGAGCTGACCGAGGCGCTGGTGATGCACGGGCACAAGGTGGCGGAGTCGTACGTCACCGAGTACACGGAGGACAAGGAGCGCTGGGAGCAGCGCGTCGACGCCTGCTTCGAGGCCGAGGAGCTCGACGTACGGCCCACCCAGCCGCAGGTCCTCGGCGCCCTGGACGCCCTGGTGGACGACTCGGACATCATCGTCAACGCGGCCGGTTCGCTCCCCGGCGACCTGCACAAGCTGTGGCGGGCGCGGTCGGTGGACCAGTACCACCTGGAGTACGGCTACTCCTGCATGGGCTACGAGATCCCGGCCGCCCTCGGGGTGAAGCTGGCCGCGCCGGAGCGGAACGTGTGGGCGCTGGTCGGCGACGGCACGTACCTGATGATGCCGACGGAGATCGTGACGGCCGTGCAGGAGGGCGTCGCGATCAAGATCCTGCTGGTGCAGAACCACGGGTACGCGTCCATCGGCGGGCTCTCGGAGTCGGTGGGCGGCGAGCGGTTCGGCACCGCCTACCGGTTCCAGGCCGGGGACGGGACGTTCACGGGCGCCCCGCTGCCGGTCGACCTCGCCGCCAACGCGGCCAGCCTCGGCATGCGGGTGCTGCGCGCGAAGACCGTGCGGGAGCTGCGCGAGGCGCTCGCCGAGGCGCGCGCCGCCGACACTCCCACATGTGTCTACGTGGAGACCGAAACGTCCGACACTGTGTCGGGCGCGCCTCCGGCGCAGGCCTGGTGGGATGTTCCTGTGGCCGAGACCGCGACCCGACCGTCGGCGGTCAAGGCACGTGAGCTGTACGAACGGCACGTCTCGACCCGACGCCGCCATCTGTAAGAAGGAGTCTCTGGGCATGACGAAGATCGTCAACCACTGGATCGGCGGGAAGACCGTCGAAGGCGCGTCGGGCACGTACGGGCCGGTCACCGACCCGGCGACCGGCGCGGTCACCACGAAGGTCGCGTTCGCGTCGGTGGAGGAGGTGGACGCGGCCGTGGCGGCGGCCAAGGACGCCTTCACCACCTGGGGCCAGTCCTCGCTGGCCCAGCGGACCACCATCCTCTTCCGGTTCCGCGCGCTGCTCGACGCGCACCGCGACGAGATCGCCGAGCTGATCACCGCCGAGCACGGCAAGGTGCACTCGGACGCCCTCGGCGAGGTCGCGCGCGGTCTGGAGATCGTGGACCTGGCCTGCGGCATCAACGTGCAGCTGAAGGGCGAGCTGTCCACGCAGGTCGCCAGCCGCGTCGACGTGGCCGCGATCCGCCAGCCGCTCGGTGTCGTCGCCGGCATCACGCCGTTCAACTTCCCGGCGATGGTCCCGATGTGGATGTTCCCGATCGCCATCGCGTGCGGCAACACGTTCGTGCTGAAGCCGAGCGAGAAGGACCCGTCGGCGTCCGTCCGGATCGCCGAGCTGCTGAGCGAGGCCGGGCTGCCGGACGGCGTCTTCAACGTCGTGCACGGCGACAAGGTGGCCGTCGACCGGCTGCTGGAGCACCCGGACGTCAAGGCCGTCTCCTTCGTCGGCTCGACCCCGATCGCCCGCTACATCCACACCACCGCCTCGGCCCACGGCAAGCGGGTGCAGGCGCTGGGCGGGGCCAAGAACCACATGCTGGTGCTGCCGGACGCCGACCTGGACGCGGCGGCCGACGCGGCGGTGAGCGCGGCCTACGGCTCGGCGGGCGAGCGCTGCATGGCGATCTCGGCGGTCGTGGCGGTCGGTGCCATCGGTGACACGCTGGTGGAGAAGATCCGCGAGCGCGCCGAGAAGATCAAGATCGGTCCGGGCAACGACCCGGCGTCCGAGATGGGCCCGCTGATCACCGCCGCCCACCGCGACAAGGTGGCCTCCTACGTCGAGGGCGCGGCGGCCGAGGGCGCCGAGGTGGTCCTGGACGGCACCGGATACACCGTCGAGGGCTTCGAGGACGGCCACTGGATCGGCATCTCGCTGCTCGACAAGGTGCCGGCCGGCGCCAGGGCCTACCAGGACGAGATCTTCGGCCCGGTGCTGTGCGTGCTGCGCGTCGGCACCTACGAGGAGGGCGTGGCGCTCATCAACGCCTCGCCGTTCGGCAACGGCACCGCCATCTTCACCCGGGACGGCGGCGCGGCCCGCCGCTTCCAGCTGGAGATCGAGGCGGGCATGGTCGGCGTGAACGTGCCGATCCCGGTGCCGGTGGGCTACCACTCCTTCGGCGGCTGGAAGGACTCGCTCTTCGGCGACCACCACATCTACGGCAACGACGGCACGCACTTCTACACCCGCGGCAAGGTCGTCACCACCCGCTGGCCCGACCCGGCCGACGCCCCGGCGGGCGTGGACCTGGGCTTCCCGCGCAACCACTGAGCGACCGACAGGGCCTGACAGGGCCGTCCGCTATGCGGACGGCCCTGTTTTTTTGGGCCGGGGAACTGCGATTCTCGTACCGGCCCAACAGCCCGAGAATGTGGACCGTTGCCACGGGAATCCGTTGTTGATCGCATTTTTGCTGCGGATTCCGTAGGTGAACACCCATTGACGCGGCGGTTTTCGTCGGGGTTCCCTATGCACCGCCGGGAGCGGACGAGACAACACACGCACCACGATCCGCCGGAGGCGATAGCGCGCTCCCGAGCCCCACCCTCACGTCACACGAGTCGATCGGAACCGCCGCATGACCGACACGCTCAGCCCTGCCGAGACATCCGCCGTGGGCGCGCCGCACAGTCCTCAGCAACTCAAGCGCTCCATCGGCGTGGTCGGCGGCACCCTGCTGACGCTGTCCTGCGTCACGCCCGCCTCCACCCTCTTCGTGATCGTGCCCGACCTGTTCTCCAGCCTGGGCACGGCGACGGCACTGTGCATCGCCATCGGCGCGCTGCTCTGTATCCCCGTGGCGTTCTGCTACTCCGAGCTGGGCACCCTCATCCCCAGCGCGGGCGGCGAGTACGCCATCGTCTCCACCCTCGCCGGACGGCTCGCCGGCTGGCTGGCCTTCGTGATGTCGCTGCTCGTCGTGATGATCGTCCCTCCGGTCATCGCCATGGGCACCGCCGACTACCTCGCCCCGGTCGTCCACCTCGACCCGTCCATGACGGGCGCCGGCGTGATGATCGCGGCCACCCTCGCCGGTCTGCTGGACCTGCGCGCCAACGCCTGGATCACCGGCATCTTCCTGGTCCTGGAGGTCGTCGCCGCGGGAGTCGTCGCGATGCTCGGCTTCACCCACTCCCACCGGGGCGCGGGCAGCCTGGTGAGCTCCCTGCAGGTGGCCGGTGACCACGCGCACGTCAGCCCGGTCACGGCCATGATGGTGCTCTCCGGGCTCGCCATCGCCCTGTTCGCCACCCAGGGCTTCTCCACCGCCATCTACCTCTCCGAGGAGCTGGAGAACCCGCGCCGCAGCGTCGCCCGTACCGTCCTCGCGACCCTCGCCATCTCCAGCGTCGTCATCCTGGTGCCGGTCGTGGCGATCACCCTGGGCGCCGGTGACCTCAAGACCCTGACCGGCGGCGACATCTCCAGCATGGTCATCGCCTGGAGCAACTCGGCCGTCGGCACCTTCGTCAGCCTGTGCGTCGCCCTCGCGATCATCAACGCGGGCATCGTCATGGTCATCCAGAACTCCCGCGTCCTGTTCGCCTCCGCCCGCGACAAGGCCTGGCCCGGCCCGGTCAACAGCGCCCTCGCCAAGCTCGGCCGGTTCGGCTCCCCCTGGGTCGCCACCCTCGTCGTCGGTGTCCCGGGCGCCTTCCTCTGCTTCGTCAACCTGGACACCCTCTACGGCGTCACCGGCGTCGCCGTCACCGGCCTGTACCTGCTGGTCGCGATCGCCGCGCTGCTCTCCCGGCGCGGCGTGCACGGCACCCGGAAGGCGTGGCGGATGCCGCTGTGGCCGGCGATGCCGGTCCTGCTGATCGCCGTCCTCGTCTACATCCTGGTCGAGCAGGACCCGTCGTACCTGTGGTGGACCGGCGGCATCACCGCGGTCGCCACCCTCTACTGGGCCTTCTACCTGCGCCCGCGCCGCGAGACCCGCTGGCTGGTGTCCCTGCCGGAGGACGTCCGGCCGGACGAGGAGGAGCAGGCGGCCGGGGGCACGCCGGTCGCGACGGCCGCCCCGGTGGCCGGGAGCGCCCAGGTGTAGGTCAGAACTCCCAGGTCAACACCGTGCACGAACCGTCGTCCTTGCCGCCCGCACTGCGATAGGCGGCAAGGGCGACGTCGTTCCCGACGTCGACCGCCACCCACATCCCGTAGCAGCCCTGCTCCCGGGCCAGCGCGGCGAGGCGCAGGACGAGCGCCCGGCCGATGCCCCGGCGCCGGTACGGCTCGTCCACGGCCAGCTCGTACAGGAACATCTCGGTGCCCTTGTCGGGGTGCACGGTCTCCACGCCGCTGACGAAACCGGCCACCGCGTCCTCCTCGTGGGCCAGCAGCAGATGGTGCCCGGCGGTGGTGAGGAAACGCTCCGCCCACTCCGGGCGCGCCGGATGGTCGAACAGGTGCCCGGCGGCGACGACTTCGGTGACGGTGGTGGCCCGGCGAATCTCCATGGGCCTTGCGTACCACGGCTGCGGTACGCCGGGCAGCCCCTGTAGTCCTGGGGGAGGGCGGGGGGTTCAGCCCAGCGGCTCCCCCGGTTGTCGGTGGCGGCCCGTACCGTTGAGGCATGGATCTTCGGGTGCCCTCATGGCGAGGGCCGCTCAAGGGGCCGCGCCGGCTCGTCGCCGCCGCGGCCGCCGTCGTGGTGCTGGCCGGCGCCGGGACGTGGACGGCCGCCGCATCCGGTGACCCGCCCCCGCCGCACCGGACCGACCAGGTCATGGCGGTCGACGGCGTCCGCCTGGACACCTCGTACTTCACCCCGGCCACCGGCGGACGGCACCCCGCCGTCCTGCTGGCGCACGGCTTCGGCGGCAGCAAGGACGACATGCGGCAGCAGGCCGAGGACCTCGCCCGGGACGGGTACGCGGTCCTGACCTGGTCCGCGCGCGGCTTCGGCAGGTCCACCGGGAAGATCGGGCTCAACGACCCGAAGGGCGAGGTCGCCGACGCCTCCCGGCTCATCGACTGGCTGGCGAAGCGGCCCGAGGTCCAGCTCGACAAACCCGGCGACCCGCGCGTGGGCATGGTCGGCGGCTCCTACGGCGGCGCGATCTCCCTGCTCACCGCGGGGTACGACCACCGGGTCGACGCCATCGCCCCGGCCATCACGTACTGGAACCTCGCGGACGCCCTGTTCCCGGACGGCGTCTTCAAGAAGCTGTGGACCGGCGTCTTCTTCAACACGGGCGGCGGCTGCGCCCGCTTCGAGCCCGACCTGTGCCGGATGTACGACCGGGTCGCCGAGTCCGGCACCCCGGACGCGGCCGCCCGTGAGCTGCTCCAGGAGCGCTCGCCCTCGGCCGTCGGCGCCCGCATCAAGGTGCCCACGCTGCTGCTGCAGGGCCAGACGGACTCCCTGTTCACCCTCGGCCAGTCCGACGCCGCCCAGAAGGCGATCCGGGCGAACGGCGCCCCCGTCGACGTCGACTGGATCGCGGGCGGCCATGACGGCGGCGACATGGAGACCGGCCGGGTACAGGCACGCGTGCGCGCGTGGTTCGACCGGTATCTGAAGCGCGACGCCTCGGCCGGCACCGGCCCGGCCTTCCGGATCACCCGCACCGGGGGCGTGAACTCCACCGACGGCACCGCCCAGTTGCGCGGCGCGACCGCCGCCGCCTACCCCGGCCTGCGCTCCCACCCGCGCGCCGTCCCGCTGACCGGCGGCACGCAGAAGGTCACCAACCCGGCCGGCGCCAGCCCGCCCGCTGTCTCCGCGCTGCCCGGCCTCGGCGGCAGCGGCGGCCTGTCCCAGCTGTCCGCGCTCGGCCTCGGCGTCTCCCTCGACTTCCCTGGCCAGTACGCCACGTTCGATTCCGCGCCGCTCACCCGCGACCTGCAGATCACCGGCACCCCGACCGCGACCGTCCACATCACCTCGACCAGCGCCGACGCCGTCCTCTTCGGCAAGGTCTACGACGTCGGCCCCGGCGGCACCCAGCAGGTGCTGCCCGCCCAGCTCGTGGCCCCCTTCCGGGTGACCGGCGCCCGGGCCGGCAAGGACGTCGCGGTCACCCTCCCGGCCATCGACCACAAGGTGCAGAAGGGCCACCGGCTCCGCCTGGTCCTCGCCTCCACCGACCTCGGCTACGCCTCACCGGCCGCCCCCGCCACCTACACCGTCTCCCTCGAGGGCGACCTCAGCGTGCCCACGGCGCCTTCCGTCACCACCGCCGCGGCACCCCTGCCCGCCTGGGTCTGGTGGCTCCCGGCGACCGGCGCGGCGGTCGCGCTCGCCCTGCTGCTCACCGCCCGCCGTCGTACGGCCGGCCCCGCACCCGACCCCGAGCTGGCCGAAGTGCCGCTCGTCATCAGCGACTTGACCAAGCGGTACGCGAAGTCCGCCGACCGGTACGCGGTGCGCGAGCTGTCCTTCCGGGTGGAGAAGGGCCAGGTGCTCGGCCTGCTCGGACCCAACGGCGCGGGCAAGACCACCACCCTGCGCATGCTGATGGGCCTGATCACCCCGGACGGCGGCGAGATCCGCGTCTTCGGCCACGCGATCCGGCCCGGCGCGCCCGTGCTGTCGAGAGTCGGCGCCTTCGTGGAGGGCGCGGGCTTCCTGCCGCACCTGTCCGGCCGGGAGAACCTGGAGCTGTACTGGCGGGCCACCGGCCGCCCCCCTCAGGACGCCCACCTGGAGGAGGCCCTGGAGATCGCCGGGCTCGGCGACGCGCTCGCCCGCGCGGTGCGCACCTACTCGCAGGGCATGCGCCAGCGCCTCGCCATCGCCCAGGCCATGCTCGGCCTGCCCGACCTGCTCATCCTCGACGAGCCCACCAACGGCCTCGACCCGCCGCAGATACGGGAGATGCGCGAGGTGATGATCCGCTACGCGGCCGGCGGCCGTACGGTGATCGTCTCCAGCCATCTCCTCGCCGAGGTCGAGCAGTCCTGCACCCACCTGGTGGTGATGGACCGCGGCCGGCTCGTCCAGGCCGGTCCCGTCGGCGAGATCACCGGCTCCGGTGACACGCTGCTGGTCGGCACCGCGGCCCCCGTGGAGGAGCCGGTCGTGGAGAAGGTGGCCGTGCTGCCCGGCGTCGCCTCCGCCGTGCGCACCGACGGCGGGCTGCTGATCCGGCTGGACCCCGGCGGCACGGCCGAGCGGCTGGTCGCGGAGCTGGTCCGGCTCGAGGTGCCCGTCGCCTCGGTCGGCCCGCACCGCCGCCTGGAAGACGCCTTCCTCACCCTGATCGGAGGCTCAGCATGAGCACGCTCACCGAGGCCGCCTCCGGTTACCGGACGCGGCACACCCTGCCCCTGCGGGTGGAGCTGGTCCGCCAGCTCAAGCGGCGCCGCACCCTGATCATGGGCGCCGTCCTCGCCCTGCTGCCGTTCGTGCTGCTGATCGCCTTCGCGATCGGCGGCGACCCCTCCAGCCGTGACGGCCGGATCACCCTGATGGACACCGCCACCGCGTCCGGCGCCAACTTCGCCGCGGTGAACCTGTTCGTCTCGGCCGGCTTCCTGCTGGTGATCCCGGTCGCCCTGTTCTGCGGGGACACGGTCGCCTCGGAGGCGAGCTGGTCCTCCTTGCGCTATCTGCTCGCCGCGCCCGTGCCGCGCGCCCGGCTGCTGTGGTCCAAGCTGGCGGTGGCGCTCGGGCTCAGCCTCGCCGCGATGATCCTGCTCCCGCTGGTCGCCCTCGCGGCCGGTACGGCGGCCTACGGCTGGGGCCCGCTGCAGATACCGACGGGCGGTGCGCTGGACACCGGGACGGCGGCGGCGCGCCTGGCGGTGACGGTGGCGTACATCTTCGTGTCCCAACTGGTGACCGCCGGGCTCGCGTTCTGGCTGTCGACGAGGACGGACGCCCCGCTCGGTGCGGTCGGCGGCGCGGTCGGCCTGACCATCGTCGGCAACGTCCTGGACGCCGTCACCGCGCTCGGCCACTGGCGCGACTTCCTGCCCGCGCACTGGCAGTTCGCCTGGGCCGACGCCGTCCAGCCGCGCCCGGAGTGGTCCGGCATGATCCAGGGCACCGCGATCTCCGTGACGTACGCGCTGGTGCTGTTTGCCCTTGCCTTCCGGGGATTCGCCCGCAAGGACGTGGTGTCATAGTTTTCTTTTACGATCAATGGATTCGCCGACCACATGTGAATAACTCAATGGAATCCGGAGTAATGCGCTTCTTCACTCTCTTTGTATTCACGCGTATGGAGTAGTGCCTCGCTTTAGGCGTGCGCCGGACTGCTATGTTCTGCGTCTGTCGGATCAGAGGTAACTTCAAGTGAGGTGAATCATGAAGAAGGCAGTTTTCACCACTGCGGCATTGGCCATTGGTGCGGGTCTTGTGGGTGGTTCCGCCGTGGCGGCTTCGGCCGCCACCAAGGCACCTGCCCCGCAAACCGGCCCGCTCGGCCTCATGTCCCAGACCGAGGTGACTCCGGCGCTCGTGCCCGCGGCGGACACGGTGATGCGGGTGGCCAAGCAGGGCAACCTCACCAAGGGCAGCGCGTTCGACGCCCAGTCGTCGACGGTCACCGGCAAGAACAAGGCGGCCAGGGTCTCCGGGGTGTACCTGGACGGTATGGGCCGCAGCAGCAACAAGAAGCCCGCGATTCCGGTGAAGAATCCGCTCGGCTCCGGCTCCGTGCAGCTCCACCCGCTGAACGGGCCGACCAGCTCCGGTGTCGGCAGCCTGCTCAACCAGGGGTGACACGGAGACCGCTCGCAAGACAGAGACGGGACCGGAATTCCGACACTCTGATCCGGTTCTGGTCCGCCGAAGACCCCGACCCGCGGCCGACGCCGCAGTGCCGCGGGGTGGAAACGCCCCGGTGGACGCCTGGTTCGACCCCGTTCGGCGCCTCTGAGCCGCCAGCTCCAGAAGCCGTGGCCGGACCGGTGGTTCCGCACCTGCCCGGCGCCCGATGCGTGCCGGGAAATACGCCTCAAGCCTGTCCGGCCCACTGGACTCCTCCTTGCCAGTGGGCCGGACGCACGCCGGGCGTTATTACGGTGCATACGGTCGGGGTAATGGGCGGACGGAGTTGTTCCGCCATCCGGTGGAATCCGCTCCGAATGAGCGTTGTCCGCGTGACTTTTCGCCACATATTTCGGTTTCTTGCTATGTAAGCGCGGCTTACCGTGAATCCAGGAAGGAACCGAGTTGACCAGGAAGTTCGCGGTCGTCACTGCCCTCGCCCTCAGCGCCCTGTGCGGCAGCGCCGGCGTTGCCTCCGCCCACTCGAACACGACCGACGTCACTGGCGGTGGCGGCTTTTCGGAGTCCCCGGTCGTCGTGAACGCCCCGCAGCAGGGCGTGGTCGTCGTCAACGGCTCGCTCGTCGACGGCCGCTGCATCGCGCCGTGGTCCAACGGTGCCGTCGGCGTCCTCGGCGGCGCCGCGACGATCGTGCCGAACTCGCACTACGCCGCCTGCAACACCGCGACGGTCGACCAGTCGCAGAAGGCCCCTTACCAGGGCGGCTGGCTCTTCTGACCCCTGCTCCGAGTCGTCCGAGCAGGTGAACCCCCTCGCAGTCCGGAAAGGACACTCCATGCGTAACAAGGTTACGGCCATCTCCGCCCTCGCCGCGGGCGTCGTCCTCGCGGCCGCCGGCACTGCCGCAGCCGACAACTGCACGACGGTCAAGGGCGGCAACGGATTCTCGTCGTCCCCGGTCGTCGTGAACGCCCCGCAGCAGGGCGCCGTCATCTCCAACGGCACGCTCGTCGACCTGCGCTGCGTCGCGCCCTGGTCCAACGGTGCCGTCGGCGCCGTCATCGGCGGCGCCGCGACCATTGCTCCGAACTCGCACTACGCCGCGTGCAACACGGCCAAGGTCGACCAGTCGCAGAAGGCCCCGTACGTCGGCGGCCTGCTCTTCTGAGCCCCCCTTTGCGCTCCGAACCATCCGGAGCAGGGCGGGGACGTCGGCAGACGCTCCCGCCCGACCCGCCCCTCCCATCTGAAAGGCGCATCTATGCGTAAGAAGGTTACGGCCCTGTCCGTCCTGGCCGCGGGCCTCGTCCTGGCGGCCGGTGGCGCCGCTGCGGCCGACGACAACAACACCAACGTCACCGGTGGCGACGGCTTCTCGGAGTCCCCGGTCGTCGTGAACTCCCCGCAGCAGGGCCTCCTCGTCTCCAACGGCTCGCTCGTCGACGGCCGCTGCATCGCGCCGTGGTCCAACGGCGCCGTCGGCGTCCTCGGCGGCGCCGCGACCATCGCGCCGAACTCGCACTACGCCGCGTGCAACACGGCCCCGGTCGACCAGTCGCAGCTCGGCTCGTACACCGGCGGCCTGTTCTTCTGAGCAGTCCCCAGCCTGGCGGCCCGCCGAGCGTCGGCGGGCCGTCGGCTGCTTCCTGTCCTTTCCCGGACAACGCGCATACGACGAAGGCCGGCTCCGCGGCAGGCGGAGCCGGCCTTTGCGGTCCGGCAGGGCATGTCCTCTACTTGAGCGGAAGCGCCACGGGAGGCTTGCCGTTGAGGGGGTTCGGCAGGGCGCCGCCGAAGACGGGGGTCTTGACGATGCCGGACTTCTTCACGCCCTGTGCCGTCTGCTTGACGTTGGTGGCCAGTTCACCCGTGGGCATCTCGGCTGCGTTGGGGAGGGTGCGGGCGACCGACTTCCCGTCCTCGACGAGGCCCTGCCCCGGCAGGTCCGCGGCAACAGCGGGCGCCGCAGCGCAGCCGATGGCCAGAGCGCCGGCCATGAGCGCGGCAGCCTTCAGATTCTTCATTGGGTTCCTTTCATCTGGCTTCCGCTGGGCTAACGAGTGAAAGGCGCCGCGGGAAACTCCGCGCCGACAAGTTCGCGGAACTCATACATCCTGAATGACAGTGCGACATTTTTATCGGATTAATCCCCTGAATGAGGGCGTGTTTTCGACACTGGTTGACGGCTTCCCGGAAAAAGACGGATAAGCGGCTAGTGTTGCCTACTGAATCCGATGCGTTTATGCCGAAACTGCGTTCACGCGCCCCGTGACGCGTTCGGAATGTTTTCTTCGGAAGGGAAGCCCTGGTCATGCGCATTCCCCTCGGTTCCGTCCCACGCCGTGCGGCGCGGTCCGCCGCACGCGAGCCGCACGTCCTGCACATCGCGCAGCCCGTGGAGGGCGGCGTCGCCCGGTTCGTGGCGGACCTGGCGGCGGCACAGCGCGTCGCGGGACTGCGGGTCGCCGTGGCCTGCCCACGAGGCGGCATGCTCACGGACGCCCTGCGCACGGCCGGCTGCCGGGTCCTGCCCTGGGACGCGACCCGCGCACCGGGGCCCCAACTCCCCGGAGAGGTGGCGAGACTGGCGCGGCTGCTGCGCGAGGTGCGGCCCGACGTGGTGCACGCGCACAGCGCGAAGGCGGGGCTCGCGGCCCGGCTCGCGGTGCGCGGCCGGCTCCCGACCGTCTTCCAGCCGCACGTGTGGTCGTTCGAGGCCGTGGACGGCGTCATGGCCCAAGCGGCGCTGCGCTGGGAGCAGTTCGGGGCGCGCTGGGCGACGCGCGTGCTGTGCGTGAGCGAGGCGGAGCGGCGCACCGGGGAGCAGAGCGGCATCACCGCCGAGTGGCAGGTGATTCCCAACGGCGTCGACACGAACAGGTTCCGGCCGGAGGGCGGCATCGCCCGGTCCGCGACGGGCCCACTCGTCGTGTGCGTGGGGCGGTTGTGCCGGCAGAAGGGCCAGGACGTGCTGCTGGAGGCCTGGCCCGAGGTCGTGCGGCAGGAGCCCGCCGCCCGGCTGGTACTGGTCGGCGACGGTCCGGACGCCGGACGGCTGCGGGCACTCGCGCCCGCGTCGGTGGAGTTCGCCGGCCCGGCACCCGACGCCGCCCCCTGGTACCGGGCCGCCGACGTCGTCGTCCTGCCGTCCCGCTGGGAGGGCATGGCACTCGTCCCCCTGGAGGCCATGGCCTGTGCCCGGCCCATCCTGGTCACTGACGTGGACGGAGCACGCGAGAGCCTGCCGCCCGGGCATCTGCCGCACTGCCTGGTGCCGCCGGAGGACCCCGATCTGCTGGCCCGGGCCCTGACCGCGCTGCTGCGCCGGGCACCGCTGCGCGCGGCACTGGGCGCGCAGGGCCGCGCGCACGTGCTCGCGGCCCACGACGTACAGCAGACCACGGACGCGGTGATCGACGTGTACCGCGAACTGCTCGGCACCACCGCGCCGCCGGTCCTGGTACCCAACCAGAGCAGGGAGTCCATCACCACATGACCGCGGAAAGCACCGTTCCCCCTCCGGCCGGGCGGCGGTCA
This sequence comes from Streptomyces incarnatus, assembly GCF_001027185.1. Lineage (NCBI taxonomy): Bacteria > Bacillati > Actinomycetota > Actinomycetes > Kitasatosporales > Streptomycetaceae > Streptomyces > Streptomyces incarnatus. Next base: position 5,516,357 of record NZ_CP011497.1, read on the forward strand.
CCGGCGGCGGGGCGTGCCGTCTCCCTGCTCGACCCGCCCGGCGCCGCCACCGGGCGAGGGCTGCCTTCCGGGCGGGGCTCCCGACGCTCACGCCCGGCCGGGCCGCGACCCGAACCGCCTTGCTCCCCGGCCCGGTTCCGGCGGTCTCAGGCCGGCTGCGACCGGATGCGGAGCGCTGTCGCCGGGCGCGGGGCGGTGCTGTTCGTACGGCCGCTCGGGGCGGTGCCGTTCGTACGGCCGCTGACGGCGGTGCCTTTCGTACGGCCGACGGGGAGCTGAGTGCCGGTGAGCACGTCCCCGATGGCCTTGCCGAGCGCGGCGAGGCCCCTGGCGCTGCCGGTGCTGCGCCGCCTCACGCCGGTCCTGCCCGTCGTGGCGATCATCGCCATGCTGTGCCTGCCGGCCGCACCGGACAGCAGGGCCACCCCCGCCGACGCGGTGTCGGGGCTGGCCGTGCTGTGGGCCGTCGTACGGACCGTGCGGCGGGCCCGGCGCCCGCTGACCACGACGGCCGCGGTCGTCCTGGGGCTGCCGGTGGTGGGCATCGCGGTCGCCGCGTGCGGAGCGGCGACGCCCGGTGACGCCCTCACCGGACTGGCCCGGTATCTGCAGGCGTTCGTGCTCGTTCCGGCCGCCGTGGTGGTGCTGCTGCGGGACCGGCGCGACGCCCGGCTGGTGCTCTGGTCGCTGGTCGGCCTCGCGCTGTGGCAGGGCGCGATCGGGGTGCACCAGTACCTCACCGGGACCGGGGCCTCGTACCAGGGGGCCTACATCCGGGCGGTGGGCACGTTCGGGCCGACCAATGTGATGGACATGGCCACCGCCGTGGCGTTCGGGGTGGTGGCCGCGACCGGCCTCGCCCTCGGGGCACCGGCCCGGCGGCAGCGGGTCGTGGCGGCCGGGTGTGCGCTGGTGCTGCTGGCGCCGCTCACGGTGTCCTTCAGCCGGGGTTCCTGGATCGCCACTGCCCTCGCCTGCGGGGCGCAGCTGCTGTCGGCCGGGGTACGGCGCGCGGCCAAGGTGGGCGCGGCGGCGGTCGCGGCCGCGGTGGTACTGGTGGGCGGGTTCGGTGTCGGCACCACGGCGCTGCAGGAACGGCTGACCAGCATCACCCGGGTCACCGACGCACCGGACCAGTCCGTGATCGACCGCTACAGCCTCTGGGCGGCGGCCACCGGCATGTGGCGCGAACACCCCGTGACGGGCGTCGGGCTGAAGGCCTTCCCCGCGTACCGGGACGGGCACGCCCCGCTTTCCCTGTCGTCGGGCAGCGACACGGAGGGAGCCGGCCGGGGCTATTGGCGCCAGCCCCTGCTCTCGCCGCACGACATGTATCTGCTGATGCTCAGCGAGCAGGGCCTGCTGGGCCTGCTCACGGTGGCGGGCAGCTGGCTGGCGCTGCTGGTCCGCGCGGTCGGCCGGCTGCGGCGTGCGGAACGCGCCCCGGACTGTGCCGTCGCGGCCTGCGGGCTGCTGCTGTGGCAGCTCGTCGACTACGTGTACGCCGACATCGGCGGCCCCAGCACGGTCCTGATGGCCGTGGCCCTGGGGCTGGCCGCCTGGTGGGCGCTGGCCCCCGGAGCAACGGCCGCCACGGAACGGGCCGCCTCGGAGCTCCCGCGATGACGCCCACGCCCCCGGTGGCACCGGACCCACCCGCACCCACGGCACCCGAGCCGGGTACAGCACCCGAGCCGGGCACGGCGCACGCCTGCGACCTGGGCACGACGGACGGCTGCGACCTGGGTATGGCGCACGGCTGTGCCCCGGGCACGGCGCACGTCTGCGCCCCGGGCACGACGGATGGCCGCAACCTGGGTACGGCGCACGGCTGCGACCAGGGCACGACGGACGGCCACAACCTGGGTACGGCGCACGGCTGCGACCCGGGGGACTCCCCGGCCGCCGACGGCACCCGCCGTGCCGCCGGGACGGCCCCGGGGCAGGAGACGTTCCCCGGAACCGTCTCGGGCCGGTTCCTCGCCAAGGCCACCCTCATCTCCGCCGCGCTGTCCGTGTCCGGGGCGGTGCTCGGGCTGGGACGGGACCAGGCGCTGGCCCATTTCTTCGGCGCCGGGGCGGACACCGACGCCTTCCTGGTGGCCTGGACCGTGGCCGAGACGGCGGCGACGCTGCTGATCGACGCCGGGATGGCCTATGTGCTGGTGCCCGCCTTCAGCGCGGCACTGGCCCGGCGGGGCCGCGTGCCGGGCGGGGGCGACCCGGTGCGCGCGCTGATCGCCGCGTCGCTGCCCCGGCTGTGCCTGGGCCTCGCCGCCGCGGCCCTGGCGATCATGGTGGGCGCACCGCTGCTGGTCTCCCTCCTCGCCCCCAGCCTGCCGGACGCGTCCCTCGCCACGGACTGCACCCGGCTCACCGCCACCTGCGTGCTGACCTTCGGCCTGGCCGGGTACTGCAGTGCGGCGCTGCGCGCGCACGGCTCGTTCGTCGCTCCGGCGGCGACCTCTCTCGCGCTCAACATCGTGATCATCGCCACGCTGTTCGGCCTCGGCGATCGCTGGGGCGTGCGGGGCGCCGCGCTGGGCGTCGCGCTCGGGGGATGCCTGATGATCGCGGTCCAGCTGCCGTCCCTGTGGCGCAGGATCGCCGGGGAACCCGGCCCGCAGCCGCTGCCCGCGCCGGGCGGGGACGACCGGCGTCCGCTGACGCCGGCCCTGGTCACCTCGGTGCTGTTGTTCGTGCTGTGCCGCCAGGCGCAGGTGTTCGTCGAGCGCCACCTCGCCTCGGCCCTGCCCGCCGGTGCCATCTCGCACCTCAACTACGCCCAGAAGGTAGCGCAGTTGCCCATGTCGCTGTCGCTGATGGTGTGCGTGGTCACCTTTCCCGTACTGGCGAGGGCCGTCGCCGAGGGTGACCTGCGGCGGGCCCGGGAGCGGACCGAGGGGGACCTCGTCCTGGTGGGCTGCCTCGTGCTGCTGGGCATCGCCGTGATCGAGGCCTGCGCGCCGCAGATCATCCAACTGCTCTTCCAGCACGGCGCGTTCACGGCCGCGGACACCGCCGCGACCGCCTCCACGATGCGGGTGTACACCCTCGGACTGCTCGGCCACACCCTGGTGGGGGCGCTCGTACGGTCGTACTTCTCGGCGGGCCGCGCCACCTGGTACCCGCTGGGCGCGATGGCGGCGGGCCTGATCGTCAACATCGGCGCCGGCGCCTGGGCCGTGGGGATCTGGGGGGCGCGCGGCATCGCCGCGGCCAACGCCGCCGGCATCACCCTCACCGCCCTCCTCCTGCTGCTCGGGACGGGTGCCCGCAGCATCCCCGTGCGCGTCCCCCGGGTCGTCGCCGAACTGGCCAAACCGGTGCGGGCGGCCCTGTGCGCCGCCGGAGCCGGGGCCGTCTGCGCACGGCCGTTCACCTCACCCCCGGCCGCCGTGGCCGTGGGCTGCGTGAGCGTGACGGCCGTCTTCCTCGCGCTGGTCTGGGCTCTCGACGTGGCAGACGCCCGGACCGTCCTCGCCCGCGCCACGCCTGTCGCCCGACGCATCGTCACACGAGGAATGAGCCATGGTCGCTGACGTATCCGTATCGTCCCCGCTCGACGGCGAACCGGATCACGAACGGGCCGGCCGGAAAGGCCGGAAGCGGGGGCCCGCCGCCTGGGTGGCCATGTACCACTCCGTCTCGGACCACCCGGAGGACCCGTACAACATCACCGTCACCCCCGCCCGGCTCGACCGCCAGCTCGCCTGGCTGCGCGGCCGCGGTCTGCGCGGGGTCAGCGTGCGGGAGCTGCTCGCGGCCCGCGCACGCGGACGGGAGCGCGGACTCGTCGGACTCACCTTCGACGACGGCTACGCCGACTTCGTGACCGCGGCGCTGCCGGTGCTGCGCCGCTGGGACTGCGGGGCCACGGTGTTCGTGCTGGCCCGGCGGCTCGACGGCGAGAACGACTGGGACCCGCTCGGCCCGCGCAAACGCCTCCTCGGCGCCGACGGCATCCGCCGGGCCGCGGCCGCCGGCATGGAGATCGCCTCGCACGGCCTCACCCATGTCGACCTCACCCTGGCCGGTCCCCGCGAACTGGATGCCGAGGTCAGCCGCAGCCGTGCCTTACTGGCCGAGCTGATCGACGCCGACGTGCAGGGCTTCTCCTACCCCTACGGCCGGGTCGACGCGCAGGCCCAGGCGGCCGTGCGCCGCGCCGGATACGGCTATGCCTGTGCCATCGCTCCCCACCCCGCCCTCGCCGGCGACCTGGCCCTGCCCCGGGTGCACATCGGGCAGGCCGACACCGCCGCCCGCCTGGAGCTGAAGACACGCCTCGCCCGCCTCTGCGGGCGGGGCCTGGAGGCACCGTGAAAGCCCTGCACGTCATCACCGGTCTCGGCGTCGGCGGTGCCGAGCAGCAACTGCGTCTGCTGCTCGGGCACCTGCCCGTCCGGTGCGACGTGGTGACCCTCGCCAACCCGGGCCCGGTCGCCGACGGACTGCGGTCCGACGGCGTCCGTGTCACCCACCTCGGGATGGGTGGCAACCGCGACCTGAGCGCCCTGCCCCGCCTGGCCGGGCTGATCCGCGCCGGCGGCTACGACCTGGTGCACACGCACCTGTACCGGGCCTGTCTCTACGGCCGGCTCGCGGCGCGCCTGGCCGGGGTGCGGGCGGTGGTGGCCACCGAGCACTCCCTGGGCGACACCCGGATCGAGGGCCGCCGGCTGACCGCGGGCGTGCGGGCGCTGTACCTGGCCGGCGAGCGCCTCGGCCGGGCCACGATCGCCGTCTCGCCGACGGTGGCCGAACGGCTGCGGCGGTGGGGTGTGCCCGGTCGGCGCGTCCGGACGATCCCGAACGGCATCGACGCGTCCCGGTTGCGTTACGACGCGGTGCGCCGCGCGGAGGCCCGGGAGTTCTACGGAATCCCCCAGGACGCCTATGTCGTCGGCGGCCTCGGCCGACTCGACCCGGGCAAGCGCTTCGACCTGCTCGTGCACGCGCTGCACCGGCTCCCCGCGGACGTACGGCTGCTGCTGGTCGGCGGTGGACGCCAGGAGGAGGCACTGCGGCGCACCGCCCACGACCTGGGGGTCGCCGACCGGGTGGTGCTGACGGGCGAACGGCCGCATCTGCCGGCCCCCCGGGATCACGCGCCCGCGCTGTCCTCCCTGCTGTCCGCCATGGACGTGCTCGCCGCTCCGTCGGCCGAGGAGGCCTTCGGCCTGGCCGTGCTGGAGGCGCTCGCGGCCGGGCTGCCCGTGCTCTACACGACCTGCCCCGCCATCGACGACCTGCCCGCGCACACCGCACCGCGCGCCCGGCGTGTCACCGGCGGCATCGACGCGTACGTCCGGGAACTACTGCGCCTGCGTGCGGCGGGACCGGGCGGGCGTGCCGTCCCGGACGCCGTGCGGCACTACAGCATCGAGCGAACCGCCGGTCAGCTGATGGACGTGTACACGGCCGTGCTGTCCGGCTCAACCTGGAAGTGAGGCCCCGATGTCCGACAGCCCCTCGTCGCCCGTACGACCGCCGCGCCGGACGCTCGCGCGTGCCGGGCGACTGCTGCTGCGGTGGATCATCCCGGCCGGCGCGCTTGTCGGCGCCGCCGCCGGGGGCGTGTACGGAGTGGTGACACCGGCTCGGTACTCGGCCACCAGCTACGTCATCGCCGTACCGGCCGACCGGGCGAAGGCCGACTCCGCGACGGCACTCGGTTTCGCGCAGGGATACGGCCGGGTGGTGACCGACCCCGCCGTGCTCGGGCAGGTGCAGGCGCAGGCGGGGGTCCCGGTGGACAAGCTGCGCGGCAGCGTCCAGGCCGCGACCTCGCCGGATGCGCCGATGATCGCGATCACGGCGACCTCCGAGCGCCCCGCCCGTGCCGCCGCCATCGCCAACGCGGTGTCCGGCGTACTGACCCAGCAGTCCAACCGGACCAGGAACGACACCGGCGTCGCGCTGGTGGGCCTGTCCCGTGCCCTGAAACCCACCAGGCCGTCGTCCGAGTCCCCGGCGCTCACCTCGCTCGTGGGGGCCGCCGCCGGAGGCCTGCTGGGCGGCCTCGTGCTGCTGGCCCGGCCCCGGCGGGCGGTGGAGGACGACGGCACGGGACGGGCGCAGCTGCCGGGGCCGGCTCCCGCCGCCGACGCGCAGGCCGTGCGATGACCACCGCACCCGTGCGCGCCCTGTCGGTGGAGGTGTGCACCGACGAGGAGACCTTCACCGGCCTGGCGGGGGAGTGGGAACGCCTGTACCGGGCCTGTCCGTCCGCGACGGCGTTCCAGAGCCACGCCTGGCTGCACTCGTGGTGGCTGTCGTACGGAAAGCCGGGAAGGCTCCGGCTGGTCCTGGTGCGTGCGCACGGTGACCTGGTGGCGGTGGCACCGCTGATGCGGCTGCCCGGCCCCCTGCCGGTGCTGGCGCCGATCGGCGGCGCCATCACCGACTACTGCGACGTGCTCCTCGACGAGGCGGTGGCCGCGCAGGGCGCGGCCGCGCTGGCGGACGCCCTGACCGACCTGGCCCGCACCGCCCTGATCGACTTCCGCGAGGTACGGCCCGGCAGTGCGATGGAACGCGTCTACGAAGCCTGGCGCGGGCCGCGCCGGCGGCTGAGCGACTCGGTGTGCCTGGAGATCCCCGCCCTGCCCATGGAGCAGTTGACCGGACGGCTGCCCCGGAGGCGCGCCCAGCTGGTGCGCAACAAACAGAACAAGCTGCGCAGGCTGGGGGTCGAGTGGCGCACCGTGGACCACCTGGAAACGGGGACGGCGCTGCGGCGGATGCTGGAACTCCACCGGCTGCAGTGGCAGGGCAGGAAGGTCACCGGTGAGCATCTGCGGCCGCGCTTCCTCGACCACCTGGTCCGCTCGGCGGTCGCGCTCGTCCGGTCCGGCGAGGCCGTGGTGCGGGAGTACCGGCTGGAGGACGAGGTCGTCGCCGTCGATCTCAGCATCGGCACACGGCGGTTGGCGGGGCTCTACCTCTACGGCATCCATCCGCGGCTGCTGGAGCGCAAGGCGGACGTGACGACCATGATGCTCAGCGCGGCCGTCGACGACCTCGCTTCCGGCAGCGTCGAGGTGCTGAGCTTCCTGCGCGGCAAGGAACCGTACAAGTACCGCTGGCTGCCCGAGACCGTCGTCAACCAGCGTTTCCTGCTGTCTCGCCGGCGCACCGTGCCGCTGCTGGCCGCCGCCGTCTGCGGTGCCGCGGCGCGGGACGGCGTCCGGCGGGTCATGAGCCGGACCGCCACCGCGGCCGGTTCCGCCTAGCGGGTGTGCCCCGCCGTCCGGCACGGGCCGCAGGGGCGCGGCGCGGTCGTCGGCGCCGCGGGGCCGGGAGGCGCGGGCGTGGCCGGGCCGGGAGGCGCGGGTGTGGCCGGGCCGGGAGGCGCGGGTGTGGCGGGGCCCGGCGGCGCGGGTGTCGGGTTCGGGGTGGGGCTCGGCGCGGGTCCGTCGGACAGCACCGCCCGGTAGACGGCGGACGACCGGGGATTGGCCGAGCACAGCCACACCCCGTGCGGACAGTAGTCGCTGATCGTGTGGTAGAGCGGCTTGTGCTCGTCCATCCACGCGAGCATGCGCAGCACGTACCTCGGATCGTCGCCGTTGCGGAACAGACCCCACTCGGGGTACGAGAACGGCTTGCCGTGCGCCTTCGCGAAGTCGACCTGGTACTGCAGGCCGTAGGGCTCGGACACCTGGCGGTCGAACGTGATGCCTTCCGGCTGGTCGTAGGAGTCCATGCCGATGATGTCGACGACGTCGTCGCCCGGATAGCACTGCGGCCACGGAACCGCGTCCGCCCCCCGGTTGGGCGTGAAGTCGAACCGGAACCGCTGCCCGGGCACCGAGCGCATGACGGTGACGACGCGCCGCCAGTACGTCTTCCAGTCGGCCGGGTCGGGGCCGCAGCGGTGGGTGTAGGTGATGCCGTTCATCTCCCAGCCGGGCACGAGGATCGTGTCCGGCACCCCCAGAGCGACGAGGCGCTCGGCGAGCACCCGGAAGTGCCGGTCGAAGTCGCCCGCCGCGGCGCGCTGCAGCAGTTGCCTGACCTCCGCGTCCGGCAGGTGGTCCTCATTGCGTTCCATCATCGGGACGTTGACCACCAGGAGCCGGTCGGCCTTGGCGCGCCGCCAACGGGCCCAGGGATCGAGGAAGTCGTGGGCGCCCTCGATGTTGCTCCACAGGTCCCCCGGCAGGTAGGTGTGCCCCACGCGCACCTCGGCGTGGTTCAGCCAGTCGCTGAGGCCCTGGATCTGCTGCACGCCGAGGGGCCCGTAGTTGAGGTACGCGCCGAACGCGGGCTGGGGCGTCGCCGCTCCCGAGGACGGGACCGGCCCGTCGGCGGGGCATGCCGTGCGGAGGGGACCGGCAGGCCGCGACTGTGAGGACACGGCCGGCGGCATGGTACGCGCCACCGGTGCACAGGGCCGGGGGAGCAGGTGCGCCGCGCTGTCGCCCTTGAGCACCGGGCTGGGAATGAAAGCCGCCGCCGCGCACAGGCCGGCGGCGATGAAGGCCATGCGCCTCAGGGATCGGCGGCACTCGGACGTCATTCCCCACTCCTTTGGTGCGGCTATGCCCCAATTGCCGGGACCGCCATATATACGCTCATTGCACCAAAGGAATCGGGTGACTCGGCGCCGATCGGCCACAAGGATGACCGGCGGGTGCCGGGCGCGAGGCGTCCGGCACCCGGGGAACTACTTCTGGGCCGCGGTCCGGCGGCCCCGCCGGTAGAGCACGGTTCCGGCGGCCAGCAGCATCCCGCCGGCGGCCGCGGCCGTGACGGTGCCCTCGGCGCCGGTGTGGGCCATCTCCGGGGGCCGGTGGTGCTGCGGCGGCGGCACATCACGGTGCGGCGGCTGGTGCGGCTGCTCCGGCTTGTGGGGCGGCGGCACATGACGGTGCGGCGGAGGCTTCTCCTCCTCGCCGTAGCACCCGCAGTGCTCGTCGCCGCCGTAGTTCCCGGAGTTGCCGTAGCTCGAGTCGTCGTCGCCGTAGCTGGACTTGTGGTCGTCCCCGTAGCTCGACTTGTGGTCGTCCCCGTAGCTCGACTTTCCGTCGTCGCCGTAGCTGGACTTGTGGTCGTCCCCGTGGTCCGACTTGTCGTCGTCGCCGTAGCTTCCGGAGTTCCCGTAGCTCGACTTGTCGTCGTCGCCGTAGCTCTGGGAGGGCTTGTGGCTCGTCTTGTCGTCGTCGCCGTAGCTCCCGGAACCCTCGGAGGAGCGCTGGTCACTCGGTTCTGCCGCCGGGGCCGGGGCCTCCGGGGCCATCAGTCTGGCCTCCCTGTGCGCCATCCGCACGGCGTCCTGTGCCTGCTCGATCGCCCGCACGGCGCTCGCCATGCCCGGGACACCGTCATCGGCCCCGTCGTCGCCGGCCATGGCGGCCGACAGCGCAGGGGCGTGTGCGTCCGTCACCGCCGAAAACGGATCGGAGTCGGCGAACGCCCATGGGGTGTACAGAGACAGGGCGCTTGTCGCGGCGGCAGCCACGACCAATCCCTTGCTCAGGGTCTGTCGCACTCTCGTTGTCTTCCTCTCAGGGGGAATCGGAAGCCGGCCACGGAGCCCGATGACAGGGGCGTCACGCGTGCCACGACCTGCAGACTGTGAACGAGATATGGACACCCGAAGTAACCGGAACAGGGGATATGCCGGGTAATTCACCCGAACGGCGCCTCTGTGCTGCCCGAAAGGCTCATCCGCCGTACAGTGCCTCGATCTCCCGCGCGTACGCGGCCGCGACCGCCTGCCGCCTGACCTTCAGGGACGGGGTCAGCAGCCCGTTCTCCTCGCTGAACTCGCCCTCCACCAGGGCGAAGGCGCGGATCGACTCCGCGCGTGAGACGGCCGCGTTGGCGTGGTCCACGGCTCGCTGCACCTCGGCGCGCATCCGTGGATCCCGGACCACCTCCGGCATCGGCGTGTCCGGGGGCAGTCCGCGGACCGACAGCCAGTGGGCGACCGCCTCGGGGTCGAGCGTGACGAGGGCGGCGACGAAGGGCCGCCGGTCGCCGACGACGAGGCACTGGCCGACGGGCGGGCGGCTGCGCAGGCGGTCCTCCAGCACGGCCGGGGAGACGTTCTTGCCGCCGGAGGTGACGAGGATGTCCTTCTTGCGGCCGGTGATGGTGAGATATCCGTCGATGTCGAGGGAGCCGAGGTCGCCGGTGGCGAACCAGTTGTCCGTGAGCACCGCGTCCGTGGCCGCCGGGTCGTTCCAGTAGGACCCGAAGACCACCCCGCCCTGGACGAGGACCTCCCCGTCGTCGGCGATGCGGACCGCGGTGCCGGGCACCGGCAGGCCGACCGTGCCGGGACGCGGCCCCAGCGGCGGGACGATGGTGGCGGCGGCACTCGTCTCCGTCAGGCCGTAGCCCTCGTAGACGATGATGCCGGCCGCGTAGAAGAAGAGGTTGAGGTCGCGGTCGAGCGGGGAGCCGCCGCTGATGGCGTAGCGCATCCGGCCGCCGAGCTCCTTGCGGATGCGCCGGTAGACCAGCAGGTCGTACAGCGCCCAGGCCGCGTACAGGCCGATCCCCGGCCCCTTGCCCGTGCCGAGGAACTTGCCGAGGTACGCCTCCCCGAAGCGCACCCCGACGCGGTCCGCGCGGTCGAAGGACGCGCCCCGGCCGATCCGCTCGGCGGTGGCGCGCCCGGTGTCGTGGATCTTCTCGAAGAGGTACGGCACACCGACCAGGAAGGTGGGCCTGAACTCCCGGAACATCGGGCGCAGTTCGCCGGGCTTGAGGCTCGGGCAGTGGCCCAGCTCGATCCGGGCCAGCAGACAGGCGATCTGCAGGGTGCGGCCCAGGATGTGCGCGAGCGGCAGGAAGAGGAGCGTCGATGCCACCTGGCCGGTGACCTCTTTGAAGACCGGGTGCAGCAGCTCGACCGTGTTGGCGGCCTCCGCGTACAGGTTGGCGTGGGTGAGGACGCAGCCCTTGGGCCGTCCGGTGGTGCCGGAGGTGTAGCAGATGGTGGCCACCGCGTCGGGCGTCAGGGCCGTACGGCGCTTGGTGACCTCCTCGTCGGGTGTGTCCCGGCCGAGGGCGGTGAGGCCGTCGAGCGCGTCGGCGTCGAGGGTGAGGACGCGCGGCGGTGCGGGGTGGCGGGCCGTGCCGGTGGTGACGGTCGCGGCGTTCTCCTCCGTCTCGGCGACGACGAGACGGACGCCGGAGTCGCGGACGATCCACTCCACCTGCTCGGCGGACGAGGTGGCGTACACCGGGACGACCTGACCGCCGGCGGCCCAGACCGCGAAGTCCAGGACCGCCCACTCGTAACGGGTGCGGGACATCACGGCGACCCGGCCTCCCGGTTCGAGACCGGCCGCGATCAGTCCCTTGGCGACGGCGGTGACCTCGCGGGCGAAGGCCTCGGCGGTCACCGGGTGCCAGGTGCCGTTCTCCCGGCGGCGCAGGACCACGGAGCCGGGGGCCTCCCGCGCGTTGGTGAAGGGGATGTCGGCGATGCCGCCCCCGGAGCCGCGCGGCGCCAGCGGGGCGGTACGGACCTCGCGCACCGTGCCGTTCTCGTCCCGGATCAGCTCGGTGCGGGCACGCGCCGCCAGGTCGGTGCGCCGCCGAGCGCGTTTCAGGTCCCTGCGTACGCCCATGACGGCTCCCCGGTCGGGCTCGGCTGACGCGGACTTACCGAAGAGTCAACTTACTCGTGCGTAGCGGATGGTCAATGGGCCCGGCGTGCGGACCTCGTGCCCCGAATGGACGGGCGGTTCACCGGAACGCGCTCGATCGGTTGCGGGGGGCGGTGGGTGATCACACGGTGGGCACAAGATCCCGTTCACCAGCGAAAGGAACGTCCATGGGGGTTCCACCCGTTCGACGCATCGCCTCCACCGCGCTCTGCGCAGCCCTGCTGGCCGGCGTCACCGGCACGGCCTTCGCGGCCGACTCGACCCCGGAGCGCACCCAGGCCACCGCCCAGGCGCCCGTCCCCGGTGCGGACAAGGTCCTCACCCAGGTCAACAGCCTCGGGCACTTCGGTACCGTGCTCGAGCCGGTCAAGACGCTGCTCGACGCCGTGCTCAAGGCCGACAAGGGCCAGCTCTCCGCCGACCAGGCGACCAAGCTCGTCAAGGCCGCCAAGGACGCCGTGGCGAAGGCGGCCGCGACGGCGCCGGCCGCCTCGGCGCCCGCCGGCGGTGACGCCAGGGCACAGGCCGACAACGTGAAGGAAGCGCAGGCCACGCTCGACAAGGCACTGGACACCTTGCAGAAGGCGTCCACCGACGGCGACGGCGACCAGGTGACCGGCGCGTCCCACGGAGTCCTGTCCGGCCTCCTCGGACTCCTCGCCTCCCTGCTGGGCCTCTAGCAGCGGGTCACGTGGCCCGGCCGCCCGAAGGCCGGGCGGGGGAGCGGGCGGGGCCTGCTGCGGCCCCGGGGGAGCGTGCGTCAGGCGGTCCCGGTCGCGCCGGGGTCCCTCGGGCACGGCGCCGGGCCTCCGTGCGCTGCCGGAAGTCCTGGCGGCGGCCCCGCACGGCCCCCCCGGTGTCCCCCGATCGTGTGGAGCGCCGGGTGTGCTCCACCGGTCGGGTGAGCGGTCGGCCGAGCCGTCCCGGGGGTGCCGATAAGGTCGCGCGGTGACCTCCACCCCCGGCGACACGCGCTCCTTCCGCCCCGCCGGCCAGGGCAGTTCCGCCCGGCCGGGCCCGACGGTCCGGCCGGCGCCGGGCCGGGCGGGACTGCCCCGGCCGTCCCGGGACGACCGGCGGCCGCGGCCGGGCGTCGAGGGCCGCGCCGGGCGGGCCGTGACCGACGCGGCCCACTCCGCTCTCCCGGCCCTCGGCCCGGGCGCCTGATGGCGTCGGCGCGGCCGGTCCGGGCGGCGGGCGGCAGCCGTGGTCTCGGGCTTCTGCTGGTCCTCACCGGCGCGGCCGGGCTGCTGGCCTCCTGGGTCATCACGCTCGACGAGTTCAAGCTGCTGAAGAACCCGAACTTCACGCCCGGGTGCAGCCTCAACCCGGTGGTGTCCTGCGGCAGCGTCATGAAGAGCGCGCAGGCCTCGGTCTTCGGCTTCCCCAACCCGATGCTGGGGCTGGTGGCCTACGGCGTCGTGATCTGCGTGGGCACGAGCCTGCTGGCCGGCGCCGCCTTCCCCCGCTGGTACTGGCTGGCCCTCGACGCGGGCTGCCTGTTCGGGATCGGGTTCGTGTCGTGGCTGCAGTTCGAGTCGCTGTACCGGATCAACGCGCTGTGCCTGTGGTGCTGTCTGGCGTGGGTCGCCACGATCGTCCTGTTCTGGTACGTCACCTCGTTCGCCGTACTGCACCGTTTCCTGCCCGCGCCCGCACCGCTGCGGGCCTTCCTCGCCGAGTTCACCTGGGTGCTGCCGCTGCTGCACACCGGGGTCGTCGGCATGCTGGTCCTGACCCGCTGGTGGGACTTCTGGACCAGTTGAGCACTCCGGCGCCCCTGCCGCTCCGGCGCAGGCCCCCGCGCTCCCGTCACCGGTCCGGCCGCACTGCGGTGACCGGGAGGGCCGTTCGGCGGTTACGGCTTCGGACACCTGACCGGACGAGGAGGGAACGATGGTTCCAGAGGTCGGCGCGGCCCCGGTGGGCGGGCAGCGCGGAGCGCCGGTCGCGGGCGGAGCGCGGCCACAGGAGAGCACCCGGCGGGAGGTGACGCGGAGGCTGCTCGCCTCGGCCGCCGGCGTCGCGCTCGCCCCGGTGGCCGCGGCCTGTGAGCGGCCCCCGAACACCCCGGACGACAGCCGGCGGACCGGCGCCTTCGACGAGACCTACCGCGGGCGCCACATCCGCGGCGCCGAGGTCCGCACCGGCCGCCGGGCCGCCACAGCCCAGTGGGAGGTCACGATCGACGGCCGCCCACTGCACCTGATGCGCCGCGCCGACGGCAGCTGGCTGACCATGGTCGACCACTACCGCTCGTACGCCACCCCACTCGCCGCGGCCCGCGCTGCGGTCGACGAACTGGGCCCCGACGAGCAACTGCGCGACCTGGCACCGGGACCGATGGGCGGGGCGCCGACGCACGGGGGAGGCGGCCATGGCGTACACGCGTAAGAACGTCGCCAAGCTGAGCCGTACCGAGCGGCGCCGGTTCGTGGAAGCCCTGCTGGAGATCAAACGGCGCGGCGAGTACGACGAGTTCGTGCGGATGCACATGGAGTACAACGCCCCCGACGGTGAACGCGGGCTGCGCACCGCCCACATGGCGCCCTCCTTCCTGCCCTGGCACCGCAAGCTGGTGCTGGAGGTGGAGCGGGCGCTGCGCCGGGTGGACGACTCGGTGACGGTGCCGTACTGGGACTGGACCCGGGACCGCACGGCCACCTCCCTGCCGTGGACCGACGATCTGATGGGCGGCAACGGGCGGCGCTCGGACCGGCAGGTGATGAGCGGCCCGTTCGCCTACCGGGCCGGCCACTGGAAGATCACCGAGAACGTGACCGACGTGCCCTACCTCACCCGCGACCTGGGCCACCATGTCGACCCGATCCAGCTGCCGACCGCCCATGACGTGGAGGCGGCGCTGGCCGATCCGGTGTACGACACGGCGCCCTGGGACTCGACGGTCACCAAGGGGTTCCGCAACAGGCTGGAGGGCTGGGGGAAGGGCTCGGGCCGCGTCTCCTGGCACAACCACAACCGGGTGCACCGCTGGATCGGCGGGGTGATGGTCGGTGGCGCCTCCCCCAACGACCCGGTCTTCTGGCTGCACCACGCCTTCGTCGACCTGCAGTGGACCCACTGGCAGCGGCGCCACCGCGGCCACCGCTATCTCCCGGCCGACCCGCCCGGCCCGCACGACGCCCAGCACGGCCGGGTCGTGGCCCGGCACGAGCGGCTGCCGCCGTGGGACGTGACCCCCGACGAGCTGGAGGACCTGGGCGGGATCTACCGGTACGAGTGAGGCCGGTCGCGGAAAGGCGCCAGGGGAGAGCTCCGCCGCGCGCGGTGCCGGCGCTCTTCCCGGCGCGACCCGAACCCGCGCCGCTCGCTTCGCCGTTCGAGGCCTCACACGTCCCGCTGAAAAGCCGGCGACACGGCGACCGCCGCTCGCGCACGGCTCCCCCGTGATCAAGTCTGGGTCTTCTGCGAAGGAGACGCCCCCGTGCGAATTTCTGACATTCAGCGCTGCGAAGTCCGGCCCGGACGGCTCGTCGAGTGGACGTTCAGCCCGGCGACGGTCGCGGCCGCGGCAGCGCTGCCCCCCGACCCGCGGCCGCCGGCGTACATCCAGGAGTCGCACATCAGGACCGCGCGCTCGGTGCGCGACGACGGCCTGTTCGTGCCGACCTGGATCGGTGCGTCGTTCGATCTGCCGGGCCGAGCCGATCTCGACGCGCTGGAACAGGCGTTGCGCGGCTGGACACTGCGGCACGAGACGCTGCGCAGCGGCTTCAGATGGACCGGTGACGACATGCACCGGTTCACCCTCGACGAGGACGACGTGGCGCTGCGCCGCGAGGTGGTCGGTGACTTCGCCGACGCGGACACGCTGGTCCGCTATCTGCAGGACCGATTCGACGTCGCGGCGGACGCGCTCGGCTGGCCGAACCTCATCTACGCGGCCGTCCTGCGCGACGACTCCACCAGCGTGTACCTGGCGTTCGACCACACCAACGTCGACGCCTACTCCCTCTACCGCATCCCGGACGAGATCCGGGAGTTGTACCTGGCGGGCACCACGGGCCGGACCACGGCCGGTACGCCCGTGGGCAGTTACGTCGACTTCTGCGAGCAGGAACGGGCGAACGCGGACGACATCGACGGCACCCACGCGATCGTCGCCCGCTGGCGGGAGTTCATCGCCCGGTGCGGCGGAAAGCTCCCGGACTTCCCCGTCGATCTCGGGCTGCGACCCGGTGGCGTACTGCCCACCCAGAAGCTGCTGCGCGAGCCGCTCGTCGACGCGGACGCCGCCGCCGCGTTCGAGACGTACTGCAGGCCCTACGGCGGCAGCATGGTGGGCGTGCTGGCCGCGACCAGCCTGCTGGTGCACCAGCTCGGCGGGCAACCGGTCTACCGCACGGTGGTGCCCTTCCACACCCGGGTGAAGTCGGCGTGGTCGGACTCCGTGGGCTGGTACGTCGGCGGGGCACCGATCGAGGTGCCCGCGACCCGGGACTTCGACGGCGCGCTCACCGCGGTCCGCGCCGAGCTGCAGGCCAACCGGTCGCTGGCGCGCATTCCGCTGGCCCGGGTACTGCGCCTGCTCGGCTCGGACTTCCGCCCGACGTCGCCCGACATGTACTCGATCGTCTCGTACGCGGACGCCCGCCTCATCCCCGGCTCGGCCCGCTGGACCGAGCAGAAGGCGTACGGGCTGATCCGGGTGTCGTACGGCGACCAGGTGTGCGCCTGGGTCACGCGGCTGCACGAGGGCCTGTGGTTCGCCTGCCGCTACCCGGACACCGACGTCGCGTACAAGAACATGCGGCGCTACATCGAGGGATTGCGGGACCTCGTGGTGTCGGTGCCGGCGGAACGCCGTCAGCGGACCGCGGAACCGACATTTTCGTAATACCGGGGCGGGGCGTGCGGCCGTTCCGCGAACAACTGCCCATTTCTCCGGCCGCGTTGGCGTATCCGATACCAATCGGCAGTGCTGCGGCGCCAGTTGTCCTTCTCCGGAAGAACCCGAGCGCTCATGTCCCCTTTTAGACACGGATATCCGCCAAAGTGGAATACCGCACTTGGCTACTGCTAGTGTTCGCTAAGTCACGGTAGGCAATCAGCCTCGACGTCAAGCAATGAAGAACCGAGGGTTCCATGCGCAAGCTTCAGCAGGTCGTGATCGCAGCAGTGGCGGCGGCCGGCGGTCTGTCCGCCATCGGTGCCGGCGCCGGTACCGCCTACGCTCATGAGCGCGGCGGGCTGGAGGTCAACGACCTCTACCGCCCCTACCAGGAGTGCAGCCCGCAGACGGTGGCCGAGAACGATCTCCCGATCGGCGTGCTCGGACTTGCTCAGACCCTGGACACCACCTGCGGTCAGTTCAACAACGCCTTCTCTGGCTGAGGTCGACGGCGTCAGCACGCGCGACGCCTTCCGCGGAACCCTTCGGGCCCTTCCCGAAGGGTTCCCTTCACGCCCGGTCGGTGGCGCACGGTGCCCGGCGCCCCTCACAAAGGAAACGCAAGCCATGTTCAGCACGAAGAAGATCGCGGCCGTCTCGGGGCTCATCGGCGGCCTCGCCGCGACCTGCGCCGGGGTGGCCCAGGCGCACACCGCGGCCGGCCCGGGTACCTGCACCAAGGACATCCTGGGCAACGTCACCTGCGTTCAGCGGATCCAGGGCGAGATTCCCGAGGACGGCGCGATCCCCCACTACGAGAACTGCCTGCCCACGCAGCCCTTCACCATGCCCGCCGCCCTGGGGGGTGGAAGTGTGAAGATCGGACCGCAGGTCACCTGTTCCAACACGACGTCAGGCGCACCCGACAAGGCTGACGGCAAGGTGGAGTTGCCCGGTCTGGTCTGAGTGTCCGGGACGGAAACTTCCACTGGACGCGGTGCGCTGAGACGACACGGCGTATGGAGCGAAGATCCCAAATTGCTACGGACTGTGTGTATAAGCTCACGGCACGTAGTCAACCAGGGCTGTCCGCCCGGGTTAAGAAAGGGTCAAACCATGCGTAAGTTTCAGCGTGCTGCGGTCGTAGTGGCGGCGGTTGCGGGGCTGTCCACCCTCGGTATCGGCGTCAGCTTCGCCGGCGGTCAGGACCACGACGACGTCGCCCCTCCGACCATCACCGCTGTCGCCAACTCGACCTCCAACGCCGTGGCCACGTGGGGCGGTTTCAACGACGATGACGACAAGGGCGAGAAGGGCGAGAAGGGTGGCGAGCACAAGGACGCCCCCGAGGAGGGCTACGGCCAGTACGCCGCCCCGACCGACGCCCAGTAATCAAGTACGACAGGCACATCGCACGAACTCGGACCTCCTGTCCCGGACCAACTCGGCTTGTTCACCGGTGTGCTGAGTAACACCCCATGCGAAGGCAGCCCGGACGCGCGGCAGATCCCTCAGGGAGCGCGTCCGGGCTGCGTCAATGGCGGCGCCGGCTCGCTTCCTGCACCCAATCGCAAAGGAACGCACGACATGTTCACTCGACAGAAGGTCGCCACCCTCTCGGGGCTGGTCGGAAGTCTCGCCGTGATCTGTGCCGGCGCCGCGCAGGCGCACGCCGGCGAACCCGGCGGCGAGTGCCGGACCACCGCTTCGGGCGGCGTCGTCTGCATGCGCAAGAGCGACACCCGCAGCGACGACCACGGCAAGCACGTCATCCACCAGACCCGGGACTGCCTGACCGCCGACCGGTCGCGCGTGGTGTTTCCCGACGACCAGCTGCTGCACGGCGGATCCGAGGAGGTCGGGCCGGTGTTGGACTGCTCCAACCATGTGAAGCTGCCCAAGGGCTTCCAGAGGCCCCGTTTCGACAAGCCTCACTTCACGTTCTGATGCGCGACCGGCACCTGCCGGACCGGGATCGTTCCCGGTCCGGCATTTCGCTTTTCCGGTGCGGTAATGGAAAAGTCCCCGGTGCCCCGGCCTGTGGCCGGGGCACCGGGGACGAAGGTCCGGCTTACTTGCCGACGCTGTTGTTGCAGCCCATCGACGAGCCGAGGGTCGACGACTGGGCGCCGGGGGCGCCTTCGCCGTTCAGCAGGTTGCCGCCCAGGCCGTTGGCGATGCCGACCTCGCCGAGGATGTCGGCGTTGAGGTCGTGGGACCTGCAGGTGGTGCTCTGCAGAACGCTGAAGCGGGTGCCGCTCCCGCCCTTGCCCCAGCCCTGGTCGGCGTGGGCGGCGCCGGCGGTCAGGAGCCCGACGCTCCCGAGGGCGGCGACCAGGACGGCGGCCTTGCGCAGCTTGTGCATGTCTTCTCCGGTGAGAGTGAAGTGGTTGCGATCCGTGAGAGATCGACTTCGTGCGGTTACGGAGGCTAATAAGAAATACCGAGGACAACCAGCGACGCGCCGAATTCTGAATTCCTTGTCACCCTGAATGCTCATTGCCGCACAAAAAAGGGCCCGGCACCGGGCCTGAGGCTCGGTGCCGGGATTATTTTCTGTTTTGTCGACGGCGCGACGGTCCCGCTTAGAAGGCGCTGTTGTTGCAGCCCATCGTCGAGCCGATGTGGGTGGCCTGGGCGCCCGGGTCGCCCTCGCCGTTGAGCGCGTTGCCCAGCAGGCCGTTGAGGATGCCGACCTCGCCGAGCACGTCCAGGTTCAGGTCGTGCGACTTGCAGTTGGAGCTCTGCAGGACGCTGAAGCGTCCGCCCTCCCCGCCCTTGCCGCCGCCTTCCTGGCCGCCGGCGTGGGCGGTGCCGCCCACGAGTCCGATGCTGCTGACGGCGGCGATCAGGACGGCGGCCTTGCGAAGCTTGTGCATGTCTTCTCCGGTGGAGTGAAGGGGTCACGATCTGTCGCAGATCGCTTTCTTACAGTCACGGAGATTAATAGGAAATAACCCAAAACGGACAGCGACGCGCCGGTTTCTTGATCTCCCGGTAAAAGCACCCGAAAGCCGTATCGCATACCAGCGGGCCCCTCGAGGGTGCTCCTCGAAGGGCCCGCGCGGGCGTCGGCCTGCGGCCGTCCGGTGGTCCTAGTGCGCGCTGGCGTGGGCGAGCGCGTTCGACTGGTAGTTGGCCTGGCTGCACTCGATGCCGTGGGTCTCGGACGCGGCGAGCAGGGCGACCGGGACGGCCGCGTTGAGCAGGGACTGCGGGCTGCATTCCTGCGACGGGCGGAAGAGGTTGGTCTGGCCCGTGAGGCCACCTCCCGACCGCGGGGCCGCCTGGGGGGAGATCTGCGGGTTGAGCTGCGGGCTCAGGTTCGGGTTCACCTGCGGGGTGACCTCGGCACCGCGCTGCGGGGCCGCATACGGGGCCGGTGAGCCGTAAGTCTGCACGCTGGCCTGGGAGGAGGTCGCCGAAGCCGCCTGGGCGTCCGGCTGCGAGACGGGGAGCGGGACGCCACCGCTGTAGTCGGGAGCGGCGGAGCTCGGGCCGGCACCGACTGCGGACAGACCGCCGGCTGCTGCGACGACGAGCGCGACCCTGTGAAGCTTGCGCATGAAACCCTCGGCCCTTCATTGACCTGTGCTCGGAACGTTTGGGAAATACTGGTGAGTTGGTGCCGGTGTTGCTTTTTCCTGCTGCCCTGTACGGCTGCGGCGGACCATCGCCCTGGCCCAGTGGGGAACGAGACGAACGGCGAAACGGATACGGACACCGGGCCCCGGTCACCCATTTGCCCCAGGCTCTGTGTGCCTCGACGGCCTGTTCCGGCCCCCTCTGCCATCCTGGTCCGGCGCGTCCGGCGGTCAATGGCAAATGGGTGACGCCGTTCAGCGTCCCGTGACCGGGTCGGGGGAGAAGTCGTTGCCAGCAGGGAGAGGGCAGCGATCATGGATCACGGAGGGCAAGGGAATTCGCTGCCGGCTCCGGCGTAAGTCCGCGTGCAGCCCAGGAGTTATCCCTTTGGCGGTGCAGTACGACCATCACACCGTACGCACGCGAGACCGCACCGAATACAACGGTTTTCCCTGTACAGGTATTTGAAGGGCCGAGGGTTCCATGCGCAAGCTTCACAAGGCCGCGCTCGTCGCAGCAGCGGCCGGCGGTCTGTCCGCCATCGGCGCCGGCGTCAGCCAGGCCGCCGACTATCCCGCGGGGTACAGCGGTGCCGCTCCAGCGTCGGCTCCTGAGTACCCCGCACCGCAGTACGCGGCTCCCCAGTACCCGCCGCCGCAGTACGCACCGCCCCAGTACGCACCTCCGCAGTACGCGCCGCCCCAGTACGCGGCTCCCCAGTACGCACCTCCGCAGTACGCGCCGCCGCAGTACGCGGCTCCCCAGTACGCGCCGCCGAGCGGCCCGCAGGCCCAGGCGATGTCCCGCTCGACGGGCGCCGCACAGGCCGCCGCTCCGCAGCCGTACGCTCCCCCGGCGATGCAGGCCCCTCCGCCTCCGCCGGCGCCGCCGCAGGAGCACGCCGCCAGCGCCAGCGCCACGGCCACCTCGGGAGGCGCCGCGCAGGCCTCCGGCCCGTCGTACGCCGCGCCGCAGGCCGCCGCGCCCCAGCAGGCGGCGCCGCAGGTCGTGCCGCAGGTCAGCCCGCAGTCGGCGCCCGAGGTCATGCCGCGGGTCGCCCCGCAGGTCGCCGTGCCCCAGACCTTCGGCGCGACGGAGGCCCCGCCGCATGTCGCCCCCCAGGTGAACCCGCAGGTGAACCCTCAGGTGAACCCGCTCGTCAACCCGCTGGTCGCGCCGGACGAACCGCAGGTGTCCCCGCTCGGCCTCGGGCAGGTAGCGGCGCCTCCCGTGGGCCAGCTGGGCCTTCCCCGAATCGGCTGACCGCGCGCAGCGATGTCCGCCGTCCCCCCTCGATCTGCCGCTCGTGACGCGCAGATCGCATCCGCTCGACCAACGGAGAAGTAATGCGCACGTTCCACAAGGCCGTCCTCGTGGGTGCTGCCGTCCTCGGCAGTGTCGGTACGCTCGGCCTCAACACCGCCTTCGCCCACGGCGAGCCGGGCCATGACGACCTCGACGTCACCCAGGGCATCGAGTGCCGCTCGCACGACATGAACATCGATGTGCTCGGCAGCGTCGGCGCCGTCAACGGCCTGGCGGGCAACCTGCTGAACGGCGAGGGGAACCCGGGCGCGCAGGAGACCCACCTCGGTTCGGACATGGGGTGCAACAGCAAGGCGCTCTGACCGGCCGCGCCGCACACTCAGCCGCACACTACGGAAAGCGCCGGACCGTCCCCAGGACCGCGGGGAGGGGCCGGCGCTCTTCTGTGTGACGCCGTGTGCCGTTTCGCCGTACCGGCTGCCGCCGTTTCGCCGTGCCGGCTGCTGCCGTGCCGCCGTGCGCCGTGCCGGCTGCCGCCGTGCCGGCTGTGGCCGTGCGCCGTGCCGCCGTGCCGGCTGTCGCCGTGCGCCGTGCCGCCGTTTCGCCGTGCCGCCGTCTCTCCGTCCGGCGCGGTCGGCGTCCGTCACTGGCCGTAGGCGTACCGCAGCATCATGCGCTGCCGCTCCGGGGTGTGCTCGGCGAACAGCTGGTCCAGCCGCGCGTCGGTCTGCGCGCCGGGACCCCGCGTCAGCACGGCGACGGCCGCCGCCGCCAGCTCCCGCGGTGTGTCGACCAGACCGGTCAGGCCCAGGGACTCCAGGGCCGGGATGCGCCGCGCCACCACCGGCCGGCCCAGCCCCACCGCCTCCAGGAGCGTCATCGGCGCCCCTTCCCACAGCGCGGTGTGCGCGTACACGTCCGCCTGGGCGAGCAGTCGCTGCAGGCAGCGGTGGTCCAGCCAGCCGGTGACCGTCACGCCGGCCCGCTCCAGCCGCGCGCGGTGGGCGGATTCGCCGCCGCCGAGCCAGAACCAGTTGCTCGACGGCATCAGCCGCCGCCCTTCGGCCGCCGCCTCCGCGAAGAAGCCGGGGTCCTTCTGCCGGCACAGCCTGCCGACGGCGGCGACCGTCCGCGGCGGCAGACCGTCGCCGTCGCCGGTGCCTGCTCCGGTTTCCGTCCTCGGCCACGGCGGGACGGCCGTCGCGGCTTCCCGGTGCGGCACCAGGTTGGGCACGTGGACGGCCCGCTGACGCTTGCGCAGCGAGCGGGCGAGTTCGACCTCACGGGGGCTGACACCCGCCACGGTGCCCGTACGCCGGGACAGCACACGCTCGACCGCCTGCACCGCCGCCGCCGCGTACCGCGCGAGGTCGCCGCGCTCCATCGCGTAGCAGTGCGGGGTGTAGACGATGCGGTCCGTCGGCACGGCGGGAGCGAGGCGCACATACCCCCCGGCCAGCGAGGAGTGGGCGTGGACCACGTCCGGCCGCAGCTCACGGAAGAGCCGGCCCACTGCGCGGATCCGCGCGACGTGTCCGGGCGGCATCCGCCACACGCCGTCGAAGAGCGCATCCGTGTCGGCGACCTGGCAGCCGGGGCGTTCGGACATCAGCAGCAGGTGCCGCACCTCCGGGACGGACCGCACGTAGTCGCTGACGGCCGTCTGCACCCCGCCGCCCCAGGCCTCCGCGACATGCAGGACAGTGGGCCGCCCGCCCTCCTGCGCCAGGCCGCGCGGGTCACCGCGCATTGCTGGTTCGCAGGACGGCGGGCAGCGTGCGCAGGAGGATCAGCGGGTCCAACCGCAGGCTCCAGTGGTCGATGTACTGCAGGTCCAGCCGGATCGCCTCGTCGGTGGTGGTGCCGGAGCGGCCCGACACCTGCCACAGCCCCGCCAGCGACATGTCGCCCCGCAGCACGTTGATCAGCTGCGGGAGTTCGTACATCGTGCGGAACTTCCGCATGTCGAACGATCGTTGCCCCATGCCGTCCCCAACCTGCCGGTAGGTGACGGGTCCCGCACTGCTGACGGCCACCGCGAGACCGATGAGCGCCATCAGGGGAAGAAAGGCGATCAGCAGAAGCGCGGAGAGCGCGACGTCGAGCGTGCGCTTGGCGCGGGCGCCGGCGGAACGCTCGGCCCGGATCTTCCCGGCGAGCGGAGGCGGTGACGTCACCGCCGGGGCTTCGGCACCGCTCAGCTCCTGAGCTACTCCTACCAAAGCACTACTCCTCCCGAATTAGCACAGAATAATGTGACAGGTGCATCAGAAATGTAGGAGCGTCCGGCGCCGCGGATCGGCTGCGACATACGCGGTCCATTCCGTCGCCGGGGCAAGAACACCCGTACGACGCATCGCGGCCCCTGTCGCCGTTGATGTCCTTGCCCGCGCCGGGAGTTCGGGCCGCTCAGGGCCCGGCGGGCCGGAACCGGTCTCCGGGACTCGGCCGCCTTGGCCGACCGGCTCTTACGGCAGGCCAGGTGCCTTCGGCCCCTGAGGGTTGCCGTTGTCACCGCGGACGGAGGACCGGGCCCGTCCGCGCAGGGCCTGCCGGGCCGGGTGGCGCGCCTGCTGGAAAAGCCTGTTGACGACGGCCCGCCGCGGCGATGGCTCGGTCCCGGCAGGGCTCACGACACGCGAACGGCCCGCCCGGCCGCTTCCTCGTCCAGGAGCAGATCGAGCATTCGGTGAATGCACCATGGAGGGGCACCGCCGGCGCCGACGCGGCGGGTGGTGGACGCGCGCGAGCGGCGCCGCGGCCACCAACTCGCCGCGCGGGTAGGCGAGGACGAGCCGCAACCGGCCCGGCGTGCCGTACGAGAGCCAGGACGAACGCACCGCCCGGGCCCAACTCCGGAACGGCCGCGCGGGCGGACATGCCCGGTGCAGGCGCGCCCACTGCTCACCCGGCGCGGCGAACGCATACTCGTCGGGGCACACCGGCCGCGGACACCGTCGCCCCCAACTGCCCCTGGGCGTTGCCCGAGTGAGCTGAAACCGACCGCGACGCCCGGGCCGCACCGCCGTAGGCCGTGGGTCACCGCGGCGGGATCGCACCGCCGTACGTCGTGAGCCACCGCGGCCGGACCGCACCGCCGTACGCCGCGAGCCACCGGGGCCGGACCGGCCTCGCCAGGCCGCCCGGCGGGCCGCGCGCGGGCGCGGGCCCGGCGGCACCGCTCGATCGCTGATCCATGACTGAATGGGCGATGCGCCCCGGCGCCACCTGCTCGGGCCGGCCGCCGACCGGCAGCAGCCGGGATTGACGGGGAGGCGAATGATGCGACATTCATACCGCGTCACGGTGTCTGGCCGTGCCGGCCGCCCAAAGCGGTGACCGGCTCGGGCCGATCCGGCCGAGCACGCAGGGCCAGGCGCTCTTCCGCGTGCGGCCGGACGGCACGTGTCAGGGGGCGGGGCTCAGGACAGGAGCCGTATCGGGGACCCGGCCAGGTAGGCCTGGATGTCCTCCACCGCCTGGCGGTAGTACGTCGTGTAGTTGGCGTGCGAGACGTAACCGAGGTGGGGTGTGGCGAGGAGCCGGGGAGCGGTGCGCATCGGGTGGTCGGCGGGCAGCGGCTCGATGTCGAAGACGTCCACGCCGGCGCCCGCGATCCGGCCCTCGTGCAGCGCGGCCAGCAGGGCGTCCTGGTCGACGACGCTCGCGCGGGACGTGTTGATCAGGTAGGCGGTCGGTTTCATCAGGGCGAGTTCGGCGGCGCCGACGAGTCCCCGGGTGCTTCCGCGGGCCGCGACGTGGACGGAGACGAAGTCGCTCTCCGCGAACAACTCCTCCTTGGAGGCGGCGAGTTCGACGCCCGCCTCCGCCGCGCGCTCCTTGGTGAGGCCCGGGGTCCAGGCGCCCACCCGCATGCCGAAGGCCAGTCCGACCCTGGCCACCCGGCTGCCGATCCGGCCGAGTCCGAGCAGGCCCAGCCGGCGGCCGTGCAGGTCGGCACCGACGGTGGACTGCCAGGGGCCGTTGGTGCGCAGCGCGGTGCTCTCCTCGACGATCCCGCGGGCCAGACCGAGCAGCAGCGCCCAGGTCATCTCGACCGGCGGAGTGCCCGAACTGGCCGTACCGCACACGGTGACGCCCCGCGCCTCGGCCGCGGCGTAGTCGATCACGGTGTTGCGCATGCCGGAGGCGATGAGCAGCTTCAGCCGGGGCAGGCGGCCGAGCAAGGAGCCCGGGAAGGGGACACGTTCGCGCAGCGTGACGACGATGTCGTAGTCCGCGAGCGCAGCGGCGAGGGCGTCCTCGCCGTCCAGGTGCTCCCGCAGCGGTACGACCTCCACCTCGTCCTCGATCACCGACCAGTCGGCCAACTCGGTGGCCACACCCTGGAAGTCGTCCAGCACCGCACAGCGAAGTCGCACGTCGTCTCTCCCCTCGGACATCTGTCGCCTTCTCCGGACGGAACAAGTGTCCATCCCCGGCCGGAGCGACTGACGCCCGGGCGAGCGAACCCCGATCTTCACGCAGACGACGAAGGCGAGCGACGCCGGAATCCATGGTCAGCGGCGAGGGCGAGCGGACCGCCGCCGACCCCGCAGTCTCCCCTGGGACTCCGCCGCGCCTGGGTCTCGCCTCACGAGACTCACACGCCTCACTGCCCCCATCAGGCCGAATCTCGATCCTGACGCGCGGCTCTCGGCGAAACGGCCGTTCTGTGCGTGAGCGCCCCCGGCAGGACTCGAACCTGCGGCCAAGCGCTTGGAAGGCGCTCCGCTGTTTCCTTTGCCATGCGGCCGTTGATGTTGGTAAACGGGCGGCCGACGACCTTGCTGAAGGTGCCGACAGGCAGTCCTCTCGCCGCGTTCCTCCGCATCGGCCATGAGGGACAGTCGCCGCGCGGACCGGCGCACCGCCGACAGCTGTCCGGGAGACGGTATGTGCCCGCCCACCGACACCGGACGAAGCATCGGCCCCCAGGACCCGCTCTGACGGGGCAGTCTTTGCGATCGCACGCGTCGCGACGGACTCCACCGGGCGAGTTGTCGAGGCCGCCCTTCCGGCCTTTCCAGGCGATCGCAGCGAAGCAGTCTTCACCACCCACCAAGTGACCGCACCACCCACCAAGTGACCGATGAGGAGCGGACGCGACGATGATGGCATCGTACGAACCACGGGTCTCCTTGCGACGGTTGGCCGAGGAGCGGACCAGGGCATTGCGGGACGTGCTCCGCGGGGTAACCAGCCGTGGTCACCACCGGGCGGTGAGCGGTCCTCATCGCTTCTGAAGGGGGCGGCTGCGTTGGGCGGTTACGGCCTGCTCGGTGCGGCCTGACATGCTGGTCTACTGATCACCGGTCTCGCTGACCAGTGACGCTGACCAAGCCCACGACTCCGACCTGGCCGGAGACCGTGGACTTCGGCCGTTGTCGGTCGGCGTCGGGTGACCTGGGACCGCCCAGGACGCCGCCACTGGCGCGCCAGCAAGGTGCCACCTGCCGCAGGCGGCAACGACGCCCAGTGCGAGCGGGGCCCCTGGTGATCGCCGGCGCATGCGGGGCGGCCCCTCCCGACACGCCGAAGGGCGGATCCGCGAACGGGACCCGCCCTTCGGATGACCGGTCAGCTGTACGGCCGACAGCCGGTCAGCGGACGAACGAGATCTCTGGATAGCTCTTGGACGGTCCGTCCAGCAGGGTGCTGTGCTTGCCGCGCAGCTCCTGGTCGAAGAAAGCGGCGAGGTAGGCGGACTGGACCTTGACCGCTCGGTCGGGATCGATCGTGCCGAACTGCTGCTGCAGCTGGGCCTGGGAGAGCCCGAGCAGGCCCGCCTCCTGCGGCACCATCCACTCGTTGTCGCTGAACGACAGGTGCGCCGCGCCGTGGAGCTGGATGTCGACCCGATATCCCTTCAGATGCGACCACAGCGTGCGCCAGGACCCGTCGTTGTTGCGGTTGTGGGTGCCGGAGCTGAAGAGCATGAAGGGGCGGTCCAGGTCCTTGCTCGGCGCCGTCCCGAAGAACTGGCCGTCCAGGTCGGCACCGGCCTTGATACGGGTGTCCAGCTGCATGGCGGTGTCGACCGCCCCGCCGCCCAGCGACCAGCCGAACATCCCGATCCGGGACATGTCCACGGCGCCCGACAGCCCGGTGGGGAGCGTGGGGTGGCCGGGGTCCGGGTTGCCGCCCTTGCTGATCGTGCCGAGCTGGTTGATGACGAACCGGATGTCGGCCGCGCGCACCTTGAGCGTGTCGGAGGAGTGGGCGCCCGCCGGCATCGTGTTGACCTCGAGCCGGTTGCCGGGGAACTGCACCTCGTTGGCGTCGTGGGTGTGGTCGACCATGACGACGAGGTAGCCGCGGCTGGCGAGATCCTGGGCGTGGGCGGTGCCCATCGCGCGGTCCGAGTGCAGCCCGGTCGAGTACAGCAGGACGGGCAGCTTGCCGAGCTTGGTGTTCACCGGCGCGAGGACATGGCCCGCGGTCCTCGGCAGGGTCACCTCCTGCGGCGACAGCCCGCGCGAGGCGAGGAAGTGGGCGCCGGAGATCGACGGCATCCACGGCGCCTGGTAGTGCCCGGACGTGGCGGTGGCCGGATAGAAGAGCGACACCATCAACTCGCGAGGAGTGTTGCCGAACACGTACGGATCCGTACGGGACTTGTCGATGAGGTGCAGGCCGACCATGCCCACGCTGTACGGCCCGGTCGGCGCGGGCATGTTGAGCTGCAGACCGGATGTGTCCGTGCGGCCGGACGCGAGGGCATCGGGGTGGACGGCCTTGTGGTCCAGCGGCGCCTCGTCGTTCTCGGGCGCCCAGGGCGTCTTCGGGTCGGTCTGGTCGGGCGAGAACCCGGTGGCCGCAGGCTTGTCGGACGTCTTCCCGGCGGCCATCGCCGGTGTCATCCCTGCACCCAGCGCCACGGCCAGCGCACCCGCCGTACCGACCGCTCTGGCGAGCCCTCTGCGCCGTTGGCGCGGGCGACGGTGTTTCATGGAACCCCCTTGATGGGTCAGCGATCGCAGAACAGGCGATCGAAATGCCGCACACCGTACCGCTCAGGCGGCCGATGTGCTGCGCGGGGATCCATGCCGCCGGCAGCGCCTCCCAGCCGTTTTGCGAATGCGACTTCCCAAGCGCCCCAGCGGACAGTGGTGCACTGACACATACGCGTCCCGTCGAGTCTCTGCTCAGCGAGGAGCGGTTGCCCTCGCAGTGCCATAGAGCGCCCTCGACAGCCGCCACCAGGACCACGAACGCCGTGGACGAGCGGGCCGTGCCCAATGCCGAGCAGCCGGCGGCAATCCTGGACTGGACACGGCGCCGTGCGGCGCGGTGGCAAGCGGCTCCCCGCCTCCTTCGCCACGCTGTACTCCTGCGGCCCTCGCCTGGCGGAAGCCGTAGCCATGCGCGTGGAGGACGCGGCCCCGCCCGAGCCCGACGCCGACGTCCAGTGGTGCGATGTGCTGATCCGCACGGCGACTCCGGCCAGGTGGTCTGCTGCGCCACGGCGATTCAGATGGCCTCCTTGCCGGCTCCGTCATCCGTCGGGCGTGGCGCAGTGCACGTAACGAGTCTCCCACCGGGCGGCGAACGGGCAGCTGCCGGACCTCCGACGGCGACTGGAAGCTGCGGGAGACCTGCCGGGGGACCTGCCGGAGGCGGAGGTGCCGGACGGTGGCTGATCTTCCTCCGGTCGAGAACTTCCGACACGTATTCGACACGGCCACCCGCGAAAGCCCGGTGACAGCCGGACAGCCCCGGAGTCCGCCCTTGATCATCGAGAGGGCGTCCGGGGCTTCGTCGCGTCAGCCCGAACCCACCCTGACCAGCAAAAAAGCCCTCCCAGGCGGGAGGGCTGAGACGTGCGCCCCCGGCAGGACTCGAACCTGCGGCCAAGCGCTTAGAAGGCGCCTGCTCTATCCACTGAGCTACGGGGGCCTGGTGGCGGGTCCAAGGATAAAGCTCCCCGTTCCTCGACCCTGTCGCTTCGCCTCCGTGGCTTGATGTGGAGGTCTGGTGAAGCGATCCCGATAATCGCAGGCAGGTACGAATCGTGCAGCGCTTTTGGCGTCCGGCGCCCCGGGTGTTGTGCACTCGTTATGCCTCGGCTGTACCCATGTCCCAGTCATCCCTTCCGCCCTTTCTGCTCCGTCGGCGCGCAGACATGTCTATATGCTTCAGAATCACCCTAAAATTGGGCATTCTTCGCATGTGGTGACCTTGGACGTTCGGCCTCAGCTGCTCGACACACTTTCCGCACTGCGCGACCGTGTCGCCGCCGCACGCTTTCCGCTGCCTCTGCCGGGAGCCCCGCGCGCGCGTGCGAACCGCGACGAACTCCTCGCGCAGCTCGACGACTACCTGGTACCGCGCCTACGAGAGCCCGAGGCGCCGCTGCTGGCCGTCGTCGGCGGCTCCACCGGCGCCGGCAAGTCGACGCTCGTCAACTCGCTCGTCGGCCGCCGGGTGAGCGAGGCCGGGGTGTTGCGGCCGACCACCCGGACGCCGGTGCTTGTCTGCCATCCGGAGGATCATCACTGGTTCAGCAGCGTGCGCGTGCTGCCCGGTCTCGCACGCGTGTGGGGGCCCCAGGAGGACCCCGACGACATCCTCCTGACCGGCGTGGGCGAGCCCCCCGCGCGCGTGCTGCGCGTCGAGACCGCGGACACCGTCCCGCGCGGGCTCGGCCTCCTCGACGCCCCCGACATCGACTCCCTGATGGCCGACAACCGCGCCCTCGCCGCCGAGCTGATCTGCGCCGCCGACGTCTGGATCATGGTCACCACGGCCGCCCGCTACGCCGACGCCGTCCCCTGGCACCTGCTGCGCACCGCCAAGGAGTACGACGCCACCCTGGTGACCGTCCTGGACCGGGTGCCCCACCAGGTCGTCTCCGAGGTCTCCCGGCAGTACGGTGCCCTGCTCACCAAGGCCGGGCTCGGCCACGTACCCCGCTTCACCGTGCCCGAACTGCCCGAGTCCGCCTGGGGCGCCGGCCTGCTGCCCGCCACCGCCGTCGCACCGCTGAAGAACTGGCTCATGCACCACGCCCAGGACCCCGCCGCCCGGGAACAGGTCATGGCCCGTACGGCCTACGGGCTCCTCGACTCGCTCAAGTCCCGCCTGCCCGAGCTGGCCGGCGCCGCCGCCGCCCAGTACGCGGCCGCCCTCCGGCTCACCGCGGCCGTGGACACCGCCTACGACAGCGAGCACGCGCGCGTGCGTGGCCGGCTCCAGTCCGGCGCCGTACTCGCCGGGGACGCCCTCACGCGCTGGCGGGCCTTCCCCCTGGACTGCGCCCCCGGCGAACTCCTCGACGCACTCGTGGCGAGCCTGGCCGCCCTGCTGCTGTGCTCCGTCACCGCTGCCGACGAGCGCATCGACGAGGCCTGGCGGCGCGAGCCGGCCGGAGCCGACCCGGCCCTCGCCGCCGGCGAGTCCTCCGCGGAGAGCACCGAACACCGCATCGGTGTCGCCGTACGGCGCTGGCGGCGCGAGCTGGAGGAGTACGCCGAGGACGAGGTACGCGAACTGGAACGGACCACCGCACCCGACCCGGAGCTCATCGCCGCCCTGGTCGCCACCGCGCTGCTCGGCGGACGCCGGGCGCGCAACGCGGGCGAGGGGCTCGCGCAGCGGATCGGGGCGCACGGCGCGCTGCGGCTGCGCGACCGGGCCGGACGGCTGCTCAACGACCACGTGGACCGTGTCATGCACACCGAACGCGAGCGGCGCCTCGCCCCACTCGACGCCCTTGACGTCCACCCGGAGCCCCAGGCCGAACTCATCGCCGCGCTGTCCGTACTGCAGAAGGAGAGGTGACCGGTGACCGCCGTCACTGACCAGGACCACACGGATCACATCGACCACATGAGGCACGCGGGACGCATGAGGGACATGGAGCAGCGAGGCCACGGCAGTGAGACCGCCACCGGGCACGTGGAGCACGGCGGTCACCCGGAGCCGGGGCTCGTGGAGCACATTGATCGCCTGGAACATCTGGAACATGTTGATCGGCTGGAGCGCATGGACCAGTTCGAGCACATGGACCGTGTGGATCACATGGATCGTGTGCAGCACATGGATCGCGTCGAGCACATGGACCGCGTGCAGCAGATGCGTCGCGGTGAGCCTGCGGGCTACGTGGATCAGGTGGACTACGTGGATCAGCTTGACCACGTGGACCACGTGGACCACGTGGAGCGTGTCCCTTACGGCGCTGGTGCGGACGAGCGTGCAGAGCGTCTTCGAGGTGGTCCGAACGTGGTGGACCACAGCGGCGGGACGGGTGACTCCGCTACGGGGGCCGGCGCCGTCCTCGACGCCTCGGATGCCTCCGTCACCTGCGACGTCCCCGGCGACCCCGCTAGCGCTGTTGCCGACGGATCCGCCGGCCCCTGCGGTAGCGCGGACGCCGGCCGCGAGCAGGCGGCGGGTGTGGGCCTCACCGTCTCCGGCCATGAGAACCCGTCGGGCGAGCGGCACGCGCGCGTGCTGAACGAGCACGGGTACGAGCACGTGTACGCGCACGCGGACGAGCATGAGCGCCGAGGCGAGGTCCCGGACGGCGGCGGCGCCGGCCAGGAGGACGGTGAAGGCGACGGCGAGATCGCGGACCGTATGCAGCCCACGGGAGGGGGCCTCGGCAGCGAGAACTGGGGCAAGGAGCGGGAGCCGTACCCCGAAGCCCCAGGCGGCACGCAGCTCCCTCTGCCGCATCCCTTCCGGCAAGCCGTGACCGACGCCGACGTCGTCACCCCGGGGGCCACCTCCCACCCCACAGCCGCCACATCGGCACCGCCGGCCAAACCAGCCCCGGCAACAGGACCTGCCCCCTCGACCAACCCGACCCCGATCGCCAGAAGCACCCCCGCCCCCACCACCAAAGCAGCACCCCCACCGCCGCCCCCACTCCCGCCGATCCCGCCGATGCCCACCTTCGCGCCCAGCCCCGCCTTTGAGCCCCCCGCACCAGCGGGGCGTCCGGCGTCGTCGCGGCCCTCCCGGCTGCCATCCCCCAACCCTCCCGGCTCCCTCAAGTCCCCCGAGTCCCCGCAGCCTCTTGAGCCCCCCGAGCCCCACGACTCCTCCGACCCCTGGGACGACGGCCTCATCGCCCGGCGTGTCACGGAGGCGACGGCCGCCGCCCTGGCCGCCGAGCGTGCCTCGGCCCTGGAGAGCAGCAGCCGCGGTCCGGGCAGCCAGACCCCGGCCCCGCTGGCGTACGACGGCCAACTGCGGTCCCGGCTGGACGCCCTGCGCGAGCTGGTCGGGCTGTCCCGGACCCGTCTGGAGAGCGACACGCTCGCCGAGGCGGGCAGGGTGCTGGACGAGGCGGCGGCCCGCCGGAAGCTCTCCGGCCGGCACACCGTCGTGGCGATCGCGGGAGCGACCGGCAGCGGCAAGTCGCAGCTGTTCAACGCCCTTGCCGGAGTGGCCATTTCGGAGACCGGCGTACGACGTCCGACCACGGCCGCGCCCATCGCGTGCAGCTGGAGCGACGGCGCGGCCGGCCTCATCGACCGGCTCGGCATCCCGGGCCGGCTGCGCCGCCGTCCGCTGCAGAGTCCGGAGGCCGAGGCACAGTTGCGCGGGCTGGTCCTGGTCGACCTGCCCGACCACGACTCCGCCGCCGTGGAGCACCGTCAGCAGGTCGACCGGATCCTGAAGCTGGTCGACGCGGTGATCTGGGTGGTCGACCCGGAGAAGTACGCCGACGCCGTGCTGCACGAGCGCTATCTGCGGCCCATGGCCGGCCACGCGGAGATCATGTTCGTCGTTCTCAACCAAATCGACCGGCTGCCCGAGGAGGCCGCCGACCAGGTCCTGGACGACCTGCGCCGGCTGCTGGACGAGGACGGGATCGCGCTCGGCGAGTACGGCGAACCGGGCGCCACCGTGCTCGCCCTGTCCGCGCTGACCGGCGACGGCGTCGGTGAACTGCGCGAGGCGCTCGGGCAGTTCGTGGCCGAGCGGGGCGCGGCGGCCCGCCGGGTGTCGGCCGACGTGGACGCCACGGCGGCCGGGCTGCGGCCCATGTACGCCGCGGGGCGGCGCGTCGGCCTCAGCGAGGAGGCACGCGAGGAGTTCGCCGCGCGGCTCGCGGACGCGGTGGGCGCCACCGCGGCGGGCGAGGCGGCCGAGCGCGCCTGGCTGCGCAACGCCAACAGGGCCTGCGGCACGCCCTGGCTGCGGCTGTGGCGCTGGTACCAGAGCCGCGGCGAGTCCACCACGGGCCGCATCCCGGTGCGCACGGCCCAGCCCGACGAGGAGGCCACCGCCCGCCAGCGTGTGGAACAGGCGGTCCGTACGGTGTCCGACCGGGCCTCGGCCGGGCTGCCGGCGCCGTGGGCGCAGGCGGTGCGCGAGGCGGCCGTACGCGGGTCGCAGGGGCTGTCCGAGGCGCTGGACGAACTGGCGGCGCGGGCCGGGCTGCCGCCGGGCCGGCCGCCGCGGCCCGGGTGGTGGCCGGCCGCGGTGCTGGTCCAGGCGGCGATGACCCTGCTGCAGGTGGTGGGCGGTCTGTGGCTGTTCGGCCAGATCGTCGATGTCATGAAGCCCAACCTCTGGGTGCCGGTGCTGCTGATGGTGTGCGGGATCGTCGGCGGTCCGCTGGTGGAGTGGGGGTGCCGGATGGCGGCGAGAGGCCCGGCCCGGCGCTACGGCCAGGAGGCGGAACGCCGGCTCCGGGAGGCGGCCGCCGGCTGCGGCCGGGCCCGGGTGCTCGATCCGGTGGCGGCGGAGCTCTTGCGGTACCGGGAGGTACGGGAGCAGTACGGGCGCGTCGCGCGGAGCGGGGCCGGAGTGGGGTGAGCCGGAACCGGTGAGATCTGAGCGTGAGGGGCCCCGGGTGTTTCCGGGGCCCCTCGGCCGTTTCCCGGGGCACCTCGGCCGTTTCCGGGTCTCGTGCGCCCAGGGGGCTCTTCGGCCGCGGGGGTGAAGACGGCCGCCGGTGACAGCGGGTCACTCATGCGGGTGGCGGAGATTTCCACAGGTCGGGGGTTGTCCACAGCTCTCAGCGCGTCCGGCCCGGCGCAGGCAGTCTGGGTCCGCGGCGATCACACGGCGCCGTCCGGCCGGAAGAACGGCGGACGGTCCGTGCGTTCGGCGCAGACCACAGAGGCCGGACACACACGTCAGGCACGTACGTCGGACACACACGACAGACAGACACAGCCGCACGGGATGTGCCCCGTGCGCCTGTCCGCCCGGCCGGAAGGGCCGGGCGGGGGAGGGGAGTGAGGACATGAACGAGACCATTGTGTGCGTGGTGGGCAACGTGGCGACCCAGCCCGTGTACCGGGAGTCGGCGGTCGGCCCGTCGGCCAGGTTCCGGCTGGCGGTGACCGCGCGCTACTGGGACCGGGAGAAGAGCGCCTGGGCGGACGGGCACACCAACTTCTTCACGGTGTGGGCCAACCGCCAGCTCGCGTCGAACGTGGCCGCCTGCGTGGAGGTGGGCCAGCCGCTGGTCGTACAGGGCCGGCTGAAGGTGCGCACGGAGACGCGCGACGGGCAGCAGCAGTGGGCCTCCGCCGGCATCGACGCCGTGGCGATCGGCCACGATCTCTCGCGCGGTACGGCCGCGTTCCAGCGCTCGGCCAGGCCGGAGGCACCGCCGGCGGCGGCACGGCCGGAGCCGAACTGGGAGACGCCGCGTCCCACTGACACACCGGACGAGGGTGGCAGCGCACCTCAACAGGCAGTGGTGGCCGCAGCAGTGACGTGACATCAGTACGACCGACCGCCGCAGGGCGGGGAGGGCCGGGCGTGGGCGGCCCGGTCGCCGAACACCCCTGTACGAACTGGTTGATTTGTCGATATGCCCAGCTCATGGACGGTCCCCGGCGATAACGATTATGGATCGGATCGCTGATCGGATCATCCGATCGGCGGAAGAGGCTCCGGCTGATCCATAGGATGCCGGGCGTGCCCCTAGGGGCTGCCGATTCTGCTGGTGGGACCGTCCCCCACGTCCAACGGGTCCTGCTCGAAGGGGAATTCTGTGCTTGCTGCGTTCTGTGGGTTCCGCCGTTCCACCGGAGCGGCCCGCCTGGCCGCCGCCACGACGGTGTCCGGCCTCGTGGCAGCCGGTGTGCTGTCCGGCGCGGGTACGGCCGTGGCGGACGGGACCGACGGGATATCGCAGACCCAGGGCGGGGCGACGGCCACCATCAACGGCCTGAAGACCTACGGCGAGGCGGTGATCCACGAGGACGGCGGCGACCAGCGCGTGGGGGCGGGCCTGTTCGAGATGTCCGTCGACGGCGGCGGCACCCTGCAGACGTACTGCGTCGACCTGAACACCCCCACCCAGCGCGACGCTCTCTACCAGGAGACGCCCTGGAGCGGCACCTCGCTGGGCGGCAACAAGGACGCCGGCCGGATCCGCTGGATCCTGCAGAACTCCTATCCCCAGGTCAACGACCTCGCCGCGCTCGCCCGCCGGGCCGGCGCCGGCACCCTGACCGAGCAGGACGCGGCGGCCGGCACCCAGGTGGCCATCTGGCGTTACTCCGACCACGCCAAGGTCGACGCCGTCGATCCACAGGCCGAGAGGCTCGCCGACTATCTGCAGAAGAGCGCCCGCGACCTCGGCGAACCGCAGGCCTCGCTGACCCTGGACCCGCCGGCGGTCTCCGGCCGGCCGGGGGACCTGCTGGGACCGGTGACCGTGCACACCAACGCGGGTACCGTCACGGTGAGTCCGCCGCCGGACGCGGCCACCAGCGGGGTACGGATCACCGACAAGACCGGCAAGGTGATCACCTCCGCGCAGAACGGCACGCAACTGTACTTCCACGTTCCCGAGGGCGCCTCGACCGGCTCGGGGCAGCTGACCGTGCAGGCGTCGACCACGGTGCCGGTGGGCCGTGCCTTCGCCTCCGACAGCCGCAGTCAGAGCCAGATCCTGGCCGGCTCCAGCGAGTCCACGGTTTCCGCGACCGCGACCGCCACCTGGGCGGCCGAGGGTGCCATACCGGCGGTGTCGGCCCGGAAGAACTGCGCCAAGAGCGGCCTGGACATCTTCGCGGCCAACAAGGGCGACAAGCCCTTCACCTTCGAGCTGATGGGCGTCGAGCACACCATCCCCGCGGGCGCCTCCCGCACGGTGACCGTCCCGCTCCAGGAGGACCAGGCCTACGACTTCACGATCACCGGACCCCATGGCTTCAGCCACCGCTTCACCGGCGTCCTCGACTGCGAGACACGGGGTGCGATCACCACGAAGTCGGCCCGAGTCCACAACGAGCCCAGCCCCGCCTCGGTCGGCGGCACCACGGCCCCCGGCACCAACCTCGCCGCGACGGGCGGCTCCGTGATCACCCCGTTGATCGCCGGCGTGGCCATCGGCTTCGTGCTGATCGGCGGCGCGGTACTGGTACTCCTCCGCAAGCGGGAACAGCCCGGCGACTGACCTGGCCCGGCGTCACGCCTCGTCGTCCTGGGTGCTGGGCCCGTCCTGCGGAGCGTGGGGAAAGATCAGCCCTGCAGAACTGCTGATCATCCCAACTGCCCCCATGCCGCCGAGCACCAGCCGTCCGAGGACCCTTGCACCGTGCCAGTCGTGCGGAGCCCCGAAAACCACCCAGGCACCCAACGCGATGCCCGCGACCAAGAGTGCCAGGCCGCCGATACGACGTAAGCCGTGGTTCATGCGCTCATGATCGCCCCTCACTGATCGGCGCTCAACTGTCACAGAGACGAACGAGCCACCCCGTGACAACCCCAAACGCCCAGGTCTGAGCCCCCGCACCCAACGGGTTGGCGCCGCTGTGGACTGTGCCCATCGTCGTTGCCGGCTCCTTAAGCCGTCAGAGTGCAGCGCCGAGTTGAAGTCGACGGCACCGCGGCTCAAGCCGCTGCTCCCCAGCTACCGTTCACCAGAACGGTGTCCCCTGACTTTGGCTCCGGGGAAGTCGGCATGCTCACTCCTTGGCGTTGTCGGTAGGGCCC
Source organism: Streptomyces incarnatus (assembly GCF_001027185.1). NCBI lineage: Bacteria > Bacillati > Actinomycetota > Actinomycetes > Kitasatosporales > Streptomycetaceae > Streptomyces > Streptomyces incarnatus. The sequence goes on from NZ_CP011497.1 coordinate 5,553,611, forward strand.
ACTCGACCACTGAGCCTCGCCCGACCTCACGTGATTTCGGTCCACGGGCCGGTGGTCTCGTCTTTTGGAATCCAGAGCAGTGGTTGTCCCGTGCGGCAGCGCTCGTCCGCTCCCTCCTCCCAGGGGAACCGCCCGGCCTTGTCCGGCCAGAACAGCTGTGTGATGGGCAGTGGTGGGGTCTGGTAGAAGTCGATGCCTGCGCCGAAGAAGTCGTGATACCAGCTGGGATGCACGGGCCGGACGGCCACGTCGTAGCCGTTGAGGACGTCTCCTCGGCGCTGGTCGGGCTCGAGTGGGTCGCCGTTCCGAATCGCTGCCCCAGCGGCGTTCGCCACGCGCATCGCGGTCTGCGACGGCAGGCCGAACACGCTCACCTCGGGACTGCGCAGCGTGTGCCAGAGGCCGATGGAGTAGCCCCAATCGCCGGGGGCGTCACCGCCGGCCACGCCCATGACGTGCCAGCCGAAGTCCGCGACACTCTTGGCTATGCGGCTGTCGCGCTCCTCCCACACCGGGCCGCCCCATTCCGTCGGGGCGCAGAGGAGGCAAAAGCAAGGGGCGTCGTCCATCCCAGGAGATTAGACCTGCTTGCACACGGGACCGTCTCCTGGGGTGGCGCACAGCAGCGAGGTACCGCAAGCGGGCGGACGATGGCCGACGGCTCTGCCGGGCGCTGTGGAGGTGTACCGGTCGGCACGTCTGGTGGCGCTGGGCCGACCGGCCGAAGGAGCCGCTGGGGGCCTGCCCGATACCCGAGCTGCTCCGCTGACATGCAACGCCGGCGCCGCCATCGCCGTACCCGCCGCCTCCGCCGCCGCGGCCGTCCCTGGTCAGCGAAGTCACGATCGGAGAGTCCGGGGCATGCTGCCGCCGCTGACCCATGGGAAGACCGAGCTCTTCGAAGTCATCCGCGTCACCGGCCCCGGCAGGCACCTGAGTTCGGAGGACCTGGCCCACGACACTGCCGCGAACTGGGAGGGAGACCAAGTCCGCTGTCACGGTGCCCGTGTCCGGTCCCAAACCACACCGTCCAGCCCCGGGCGGGCGGACGCCCGCTCGCGATGGCGGTCTGACCGGATGTTCCGGTGGTCAGACCACCAGCGCGGCGTGCAGCGCACTGAATGCTTCACGAAGTTCCAACCTGGCGATCGGATCGATCTCCATCTGCAAATGACACACGTCGTCGTCGCCGTTGGGAGTCAGGCGCACGAAAAAGGCGAAACCGTCCCCGACGGGCTCCGCCTTCAACGTCAGCGGGTTGTTCCGACCGGGAGTCACCGCCGCCGAAAAGCGTCCACTCGACGGCGCGCGCAGGTGAGAGAGCATGCGGGCCGCGAAGTCCACGACCTCCGCGGCGCTGAGATCTGCGGTGAAGTCAGCTGTCAGGCACGAGCACCAATCTGCGGTGACCTGCCAGGTGTCGCCATCGGTCCGAGCCAGTTCCAGCCACACGTTGTCACTGCCGAGGCGTATCCGCGGTTCTTCCATCGTCGCCCTCCGACATCCGTGCCTGGGCTCAAGATCCTATGAGGCGGATCTCCCTCGTCGGAAGTCATCGCACGCCATCCACCCCCCTCCCGACAACCGGCGAACCTTCCCGGACAGAGCAGCCGGGGTCGTCGTCCGGGCTCAGGCGGAACCACCGGCGAACCAAGGTGTAACCGGGGGGGAGGTCGTTGCCCGTCAGTTCCTTCTACCTCGCCTTGGCCACCTCGCTGGCCTGCTGACCGGCGGGGAGCCTCCGTACTACGACCCGCCTGAACCTCTCGATTCTTCGGTGATCCAGCGAGGCAAGCATGGGGCACCGGCCGAGGCCGCAGCTCAGCCGGATGTTGTCGAGCAGATCGCGAAGCTCGCGTCGCTCCACGACGCCGGCATCCTCACGGACGAGGAGTTCGCGGAGAAGAAGGCTGAACTGCTCGGGCGCCTCTGACACTTGAGGCGGCCAGTCGGCGCCCGGGCCCGGGTCGACGCGCGTGATCCCAGTCTCTTGGCGTGGTACTGACGCCGGTTCTCGCGCAGGTGGTTCGACTCCACTCCGCAGGATCGACCGACCGGATCGGCCGCAAGGTGAGCGTCAGGTTCGGCCACACCCGGGGGTGACTCACGGGTCGGCAGCTCGCGCCACACCTCGCCCGGGTATGGGGTCCGCCATCAGATCATTCGACGAGGCGCGTGGCGTCGGGCTCGCATGCCGGATCTCACCAGCGGCTTCTTGCCCTTGACGGCTCCGTCGCGGGTGAGGGGCGGTGCGGTTGGCCCTGCGGGCCGATGCACGGAGCGCGGCTGCTAGCTGTATTGAAGCCATCACGGGCAGTTGCGGCGTTTCGGGATACGAGGTGGCTGGTGTCTTCCTACGCTTAGCCGTTGGGAGTCGGGAGAGCCCCCGGGGGGATCAAGTGGGTGCGGAGATCGTGGAGTTGGTGGAGCAGGCGGGGCCGTACCTGTCGGCGGCGGTGGGCGCGTACGGGGCGGGTGTGTTGAGCCGCGCCGAGGATGCCGCTGTGGAGACCACGGCGAATCTGGGGCGCCGCATCTTGCAGGCGGTGTGGCGCCGTCGTGGTGAGCAGGGCCAGGCGGAGCTTCAGGCCGCGGTGCAGGACGCGGCCGACGACCCACAAGACAGCGACGCGGCGTCCGCGCTGCGGCAGCAACTCAAACGTGCCCTGCGGGAAGACGCACCGTTGCGGGACGAACTGGCGGCGATGCTGTCGGCCGCCGGTGCCGGGCCGGTGAACGTGACGGCGTCGGGGCAGCGTGCGATCGCGGCACAGACCATCACCACGGCCATCACCGGCGACAACGTCACCCTGCGGCCGTGAACGAACAGCCGAGATCCGAGCGTGGTGGCCCGCACGCCTCGGGCGAACGGTCGACAGCGGCCGACAGCATCGGTGTGGCCATCACCGGGGACAACGCCCGCGTGATCATGATGTCGGCGCAGGCGGCGCGGCAGGCGCAGGAGGTGAGCGCGCCACCGGGTCTGGCGAACCTGCCGGGGTCGGCGTCCGGGTTGTTCGTCGGCCGGGACGAGGACCTGAGGCGGCTTCGGCAGATGCTGGCCCGCGAGGGGGAGGCCGCTGTCACTCAGGCTGTTTCGGGTGCGTGGGCGATCCATGGGCTGGGCGGTATCGGCAAGAGCGCGCTGGCCCTGCACTACGCCCTCCGCTACCGCGGCTCGTACACGGTGGTGTGGTGGATCAATGCCGCATCGACCGAGCAGATCGTCAAGGATCTCGCCTCCCTGGCCGGGACGCTGTGCCAGGACTGGGCCGCGACAGCGGACGTAGAGCAGCGGGCGGACGTAGAGCAGCGAGCGGCGTGGGCGCTGCTGTGGCTGCAGTGGCATCCCGGCTGGCTGCTGGTCTTCGACAACGTCGAGGAGCCCGACGTGCTGCGGCACTACTTCGGGATGCTCTCCGGCGGTCATCATCTCGCCACCAGTCGCCGCTCCACCGGCTGGCATCCCATCGCCCCGACCATGGCCCTGGGCCTGCTCGACCCGGCCGCATCCGCCGACCTGCTGTGCACCATCGCCCTCGACGGCCAAGAGCCCACCTCGGCCCAGCGCCGGCAGGCCGAGGAGCTGGCAGAGGATTTGGGGTATCTGCCGCTGGCCCTGGAACAGGCCGGCGCCTACCTGCACCAGACCGGGACGGACATGGCCGCCTACCGGCGCGCCCTCGGGTTGATGCTGGCCAAGAGCGCCGACGGAATCAGGGCCGAGCGCACCATCGCCCGTATCTGGGAGCAGACCCTCATCGCCATCGAGGCCCGCGACCCGCTGGCCGTCACGCTGCTGGACACCATGGCCTGGACCGCGCCGGACGACATCCCCCGCACCCTGCTGGCCCAACTGGCCCCCGACGCGATCGCCGTGAACGAAGCGCTGGGTGTCCTGCACGCCTACAACATGATCGCCTTCACCGCCGACCGGCAGGGCGTCAACATTCACCGCTTGGTGCAGAGCGTCCTGCGTACCCGGACCACCACCGAAGCCGGAACCTCAACCTATCCCCCCGGCCGGCGGGAAGCAGAAGAAGCCATCGCGCAGGCCCTCCCGGACGAGGGCGTCCCCGCAACCGAACACACCGTGCCGTGGGAACGTCTGCTCCCCCACGTCTTCGCCCTGGCCGTATCCACACCAGCGCACACGCCCGCTTCCCCCGAAAGCGCCTGCACCTTTTCCGCCGCCGCGCAGTACTTGCACCAGCAGGGCCGCAGCGCCCACACCATCCCTCTCCGCACGCTCGAACTCGCCCAGTGGGAACAGGTCCTGGGCGACACCCACCCCGCCACCCTGGCCACCCGCAACAACCTCGCCCACGCGTACGAGTCGGCGGGGGACCTGGGGCGGGCCATCGCACTGTACGAGGCCACCCTCGCCCAGTACGAGCAGGTCCTGGGCGACACCCACCCCCACACCCTGAACTGCCGCAACAACCTCGCCGGCGCCTACGATTCGGCGGGGGACCTGGGACGGGCCATCGCACTGTACGAGGCCACCCTCACCCAGTACGAGCAGGTCCTGGGCGACGCCCACCCCCACACCCTGAACTGCCGCAACAACCTCGCCCACGCGTACGAGGCGGCAGGGGACCTGGGACGGGCCATCCCCCTGCACAAGACCGCCCTCGCCCAGCGCGAGCAGATTCTGGGCGACGCCCACCCCCACACCCTGCAGAGCCGCAACAACCTCGCCTACGCCTACACGGCGGCGGGGGACCTGGGACGGGCCATCCCCCTGTTCGAGGCCACCCTCACCCAGTACGAGCAGGTCCTGGGCGACACCCACCCCGACACCCTGACCTGCCGCCACAACCTGGCCCGCGCCCACCAGGCGGCGGGGGACCTGGGGCGGGCCATCCCCCTGTACGAGGTCACCCTCGCTCAGCGCGAGCAGGTCCTGGGTGACGCCCACCCCCACACCCTTCGAAGCCGCTACAACCTCGCCCACGCCCGCCAAGCTGTACAGCAGAGAAGTGCAGCAACCTCAACGACCGCAGCTGACCTACCGCAGCCGACCACGACCGACTGACCAGCCCCTCAGAGGGCGGCCATCGCGTTCGATCAGTGAGCCATCGAGCCCAGCGTGTAAACGCGCGGCGGCTGCATCTTTTCGACCGCCCTCCGTAGCCCCGCTTCCTGGTCGGCACGATCAGGCCCGTGTGGATCTCGCACGTGGAAGCCGTACAACTCGATGGCCTCCGCGTCGACATCATCGGGACGCGGACGGCCCTCCTGGATGAAGCCGCAGAGTGCACGCAACGCGTCTTCGCCCAGGTCCAAAGGGTGGAAGGGCAGGGCGTAGGGTTCTTCCTCCTCGCCGGGCCAGGGCACGGTGTCGGCCGGGCGGTCTCCGGCCCAGTAGGGCAGTTCGAAGGGGAGCGGTTCGCCGATGTTCTCGATGATGCCGCTGTCCGGGGACAGGCTCAGGGAGCGGACGAGGCGCCGGTCCTCCCACACGGCGAACGCCAGCCAGTCGACGACGCTGTGCATCGCGTGCAGGACGAGTCGTCGGCCTGCGCTCGCCGCCACGAGGTGTTCCGGGAGCCGGGAGGGGGCGTCGATCATCACCCTCTGGTCGGCGATGACATCCACGCCCGGCCAACTGGCCGCGTACGCTGTTCCCTGCGAGGGGTAGACGCCGTCCCAGAGATTCGAGCCCCCGCACTCCTCGATCTCCCCGCCCGGGTAGAGCCGCCGCATCATGGCGGTCGTCCGGTCAAGGTCCGCCGCGTCCACCTGTCGCAGCAACTCCGGCGCGTCGCCGTCGGCGTACACCAGCAGTCCCGTCTTGGCTCCCACAGCCCCTCCCCAGAGCGTTCCTGTCAATGGCGAACGCACCATAGCCGCACGCACTGACAACGGAGGCGACACAGCCCGGCTGCCGAGCCGGGCCGTCCCCGGGCCGTGCGAGGGCGCGCGAGACTCGTGATCAGCAGACGTACTACTGCGACCAGAGGCGGCCGTGGAGACTGCGGACATCGTGGTGCCCGCCGTGCACTGCCAGATCGACTACGGGATTCCGATCAACCGGCAGTCGGCGCCCCCAGCAGTGAGCCAATCGGCGAGTGCCGAGAAGTCGGCGTCCGCGAGTCCTTGAGCCGGGTCGACGCGGTGAAGCAGCGACGGCCCCGGATGTTGGGCGTCGACCCACAAGCGATCCATGGCGCCGATGTCGTCGTCGACCCAGATGAACGGTCGACCGTCGGCCCACTCGACCAGGGGGCGGGTCTTCCAGTGCAGGCCCCGGGGGCCGTCGTCGGCGCCGGTGTCCGGCCACTCCACCACGGGCAGCTTCGGCAGCCCCAGGCGCGGAGCGACGGCCTCGTTCGCATCCTCCATCCAGGTCGTGGCCCACACGAGACGGCAGCCCAGGGCCAGGAGGCGCGGCCCGATTCCGGGATCGAGCCGATCAAGGAGCGGGTTGCCCTGATCGACCGGCGTCGAGGAGCCGTACGACGCCCCGAACGGGATGAGGGGACCGTCGACGTCGAGGAAGAGGACGGGGCGCTCCGCCGCGCTGGTCACAGCGGCACGATAGCCCCGGAGCAGTGAGGACACCCTCCTGCCCGGGCCGTCCCTGGGCCGTCTCCGGGCCGTGCCAGGGTGCCCGGGCCACTCGACGGCGACCGGCAGTGACCGGTGAGCTACCGCCGGACCCACTGAAACCCCAGGTCAGCGCCCCCGCGCCCAACGCGTTTCCGCCCAGGGGTGGCCGTACGGCAAGATGGGGTGTATCTGCCCACTGCCAGATTTCAAGCTGCCGGACGGTTTCTCTTGGCTGAGTTCATTTACACCATGCGCAAGACGCGCAAGGCGCACGGCGACAAGGTGATCCTCGATGATGTCACCCTGAACTTCCTGCCGGGAGCGAAGATCGGCGTCGTCGGCCCGAACGGTGCCGGTAAGTCGACCGTGCTGAAGATCATGGCGGGGCTGGAGCAGCCGTCGAACGGCGACGCGTTCCTGTCCCCGGGCTACAGCGTCGGCATCCTGCTCCAGGAGCCCCCGCTGAACGAGGAGAAGACGGTCCTGGAGAACGTCCAGGAGGGTGTCGCCGAGATCAAGGGCAAGCTCGACCGGTTCAACGAGATCGCCGAGCTCATGGCGACCGACTACTCGGACGCGCTGCTCGACGAGATGGGCAAGCTCCAGGAGGAGCTGGACCACGCCAACGCGTGGGACCTCGACGCCCAGCTCGAGCAGGCCATGGACGCCCTCGGGTGCCCGCCCGGCGACTGGCCCGTCACCAACCTCTCCGGTGGTGAGAAGCGCCGCGTCGCGCTCTGCAAGCTGCTGCTGGAAGCCCCCGACCTGCTGCTGCTCGACGAGCCCACCAACCACCTCGACGCCGAGTCGGTGAACTGGCTGGAGCAGCACCTGGCCAAGTACGCGGGCACCGTCGTGGCGATCACCCACGACCGGTACTTCCTGGACAACGTCGCCGAGTGGATCCTCGAGCTCGACCGCGGCCGTGCCTACCCGTACCAGGGCAACTACTCCACCTACCTGGAGACCAAGGCCGCCCGCCTCAAGGTCGAGGGCCAGAAGGACGCCAAGCGCCAGAAGCGGCTCAAGGAAGAGCTGGAGTGGGTGCGGTCGAACGCCAAGGGGCGGCAGGCCAAGTCCAAGGCGCGTCTCGCCCGGTACGAGGAGATGGCCGCCGAGGCCGAGAAGATGCGGAAGCTGGACTTCGAGGAGATCCAGATCCCGCCGGGCCCGCGCCTGGGCAACGTGGTCGTCGAGGTCGACAAGCTCAACAAGGCCTTCGGCGAGAAGGTCCTGGTCGAGAACCTCAGCTTCACGCTGCCACGCAACGGCATCGTCGGTGTCATCGGCCCCAACGGCGCCGGCAAGACCACCCTGTTCAAGATGATCCAGGGCCTGGAGACGCCGGACGCCGGCGACATCAAGGTCGGCGAGACCGTCAAGATCTCCTACGTCGACCAGGGCAGGTCCAACCTCGACCCGAAGAAGACGCTGTGGGAGGTCGTGTCCGACGGGCTCGACTACATCAACGTCGGCCAGGTCGAGATGCCGAGCCGGGCGTACGTGTCCGCGTTCGGGTTCAAGGGCCCGGACCAGCAGAAGCCGACCGGTGTCCTCTCCGGTGGTGAGCGCAACCGCCTCAACCTGGCGCTGACCCTCAAGCAGGGCGGCAACCTGCTGCTCCTCGACGAGCCCACCAACGACCTGGACGTGGAGACCCTGTCCAGCCTGGAGAACGCGCTGCTGGAGTTCCCCGGCTGCGCCGTCGTCGTCTCCCACGACCGGTGGTTCCTCGACCGTGTCGCCACCCACATCCTCGCCTACGAGGGCGACTCCAAGTGGTTCTGGTTCGAGGGCAACTTCGAGTCGTACGAGAAGAACAAGATCGAGCGGCTGGGTCCGGACGCCGCGCGTCCGCACCGCGCCACCTACAAGAAGCTGACCCGGGGCTGATCGGTCTTGCGCCACATCTATCGCTGCCCGCTGCGCTGGTCGGACATGGACGCGTACGGACATGTCAACAACGCGATCTTCCTCCGCTATCTGGAGGAGGCTCGCATCGACTTCCTGTCCCTGCGCGGCAAGGAGTCCAAGCAGGGGTCCGTGGTGGCGCGCCATGAGATCGACTACAAGCGCCAGCTCGTCCACCGGCCCGTGCCCGTGGACATCGAGCTGTGGGTCACCCAGGTCAGGGCCGCGTCCTTCACCGTCGCCTACGAGGTGAAGGACGCGGACGTGATCTACGTGCAGGCGTCCACCGTGGTCGTCCCGTTCGACTTCGAGACGCAGCGGCCGCGCCGGCTCACCGCCGAGGAGCGGGAGTTCCTCGACGGCTACCGCGACGACGCCGACGAGGAGGCCGTCGCCGCATGACGGTGCTGCACCTGGCCGACGAGAGGGAGGCGGCCGACCTCGCCGCCTTCCTCTCCCGGCTGCTCCGCTACGACCGTGGAGCCGCGGTGCGTCTGCAGGCGGCCGGCACGGCGCTCGCCGTCTTCGGCCGGCCGCCGTCCTTCGAGGTGCTGGCCGTCCGTGCGGTACGGCTGGCGAAGCCCTACGAGAAGGGCCTCGACGTCACCCTCGACGTGACCGTCTCCGCCGGTGAGTTCCTGGAGTCCGTGGACGAACGCGCGGCCACCGCCGCCGTGCCCGCCGCGGTCACCGGGCCGCCGTGGGCCGGTGTGCTGCCGCCGCGCGGCGGCTGGCGGCCCGAGCCGGGGCTGCCCGCGCCGGACGCGCTGCGGGCGACGGTCGCCGCGGCGGTCACCGAGTTCCGGACCCGTACGGAGGAACTGGCACCTGACGGCCGTACCCGCGCGGAGCTGGACCGGATCGGGCGGGACATCTGGTCCCGGGAGATCGGGCGGACCGGGCTTCCGGTGCGGGCCGTGCACGCGGCCCAGTCCCTGGGCTTCCTGCGGCCGGGCGCCGACCCGGCCGACACCGGGCTGTACTCCTCGGGGGCGTGGCTCAGACTGCGCACCCCGTACGGGTCGGTCGCCGTACGGCGCTCCGGGCTCGGCTCACTGGGCGTCAGCGTGCGCTGAGCCCAAGTGGCTCCTTCCGGCTCATCCCGTTCCGCTGTTCGTCACTCCGGGGTGTTGATCATCGAGGCGGCGGCGTACGTCAGGTAGTTCCACAGCGTCGTCTCGTGCTCCTCGGACAGCCCGAGTTCCTCGACGGCCACCCGCATGTGCCGCAGCCAGGCGTCGTGCGCCGCACGGTCCACGGTGAACGGGGCGTGCCGCATGCGCAGCCGGGGGTGGCCGCGGTTCTCGCTGTAGGTGGTGGGGCCGCCCCAGTACTGCATCAGGAAGAGGGCGAGGCGCTCCTCGGCCGGGCCCAGGTCCTCCTCCGGGTACATGGGCCTGAGGAACGGGTCCTCGGCGACTCCCTCGTAGAAACGGTGGACCAGCCGGCGGAAGGTCTCCTCCCCGCCGACCTGCTCGTAGAAGGTCTGCTCCTGAAGCGTGCCGCGCCGAATCTCATTCACGTCCCCATGGTCTCAGACCGGGTGACCCAGGACTCAAGGCCTAGGACCCTACTGTGGACCCATGGGTGCCTACGACGCCGAGACCGACCGCCTGGCCGTCGCCGCGCGGGAGGCGCTGGTGCGGGAGATCGACGCCGAGGGAGCCTTCGCCGGCGACCCGGTGTGGCGGGAGGCGTTCGCGGCGGTGCCCCGGCACCTGTTCGTGCCGTACTACTACGTCGCCGGGCCGCGCGGCTACGAGCGCCGCTGGGGCGAGAGCCCCGACCCCGAGGCCCGCGGACGCTGGGTGCGCGGCGCCTACGAGGACGTGCCGCTGGCCACCCGGCTGCGCGACGGCGAGCTGGTCTCCTCCAGCAGCCAGCCCTCACTCATGGCGCGGATGCTGGCCGCGCTGGCGGTCGGGGACGGGCACCGGGTCCTGGAGGTGGGCGCCGGCACCGGCTACAACGCGGCCCTGCTCGCCCACCGGCTCGGCGCCGGCGACCTCGTCACCACCGTCGACCTGGAACCGGAGATCACCGAGTCGGCCCGCCGGCACCTTCAGGCGGCCGGATTCCATCCGGCCGTCGTCACCGGCGACGGCTCGCGCGGTGTGCCGGAACGCGCCCCGTTCGACCGGATCATCGCCACCTGCGAGCTGGCCACGGTCCCGCGTGCCTGGCTCGCCCAGTGCCGCCCCGGCGCCCGGATCCTGACCCCGCTGGCCACCGGACTGCTCGCGCTCACGGTGCGGGACGCGAGCCGGGGCGAGGGCCGATTCCTGCCCACGCCCGCCCACTTCGTGCCGCTGCGCGGTGCGGACCGGCCGGAGCCGGGGGGCGTGTCGCTCGCCGGGCTGCCGGGCCGGGCCCGCGAACAGGAGACGTTCCGTTTCCTGCTCGCGCTGACCCGGGGCACCCTCGATCCGCAGGAGGCCTGTGCGCTGTGGGAGCGCGAGGGCATGCCGGAGCGCGAGCGGTACGGCGTCACGGTCGACGGCGAGCACACCTGGGCGTGGCTGGACGAGCCGGAGGGGCCGTACGCCTGGCCCCTCCCTTGATCGCCCCCGTGGTCGCCCCTATGACGGCCCCGCTGTTCTCCGTCAGGCCCGGCGGATGGTGATCGTCGTCCAGGCGCCCACGTGCACCCGGTCGCCGTCCTGCAGCGGAACCGGCACGAACGGCTGGATCGGCTCCTCGGACATGTTGACCGTGGTGCCGTTGGTCGAGTTCTGGTCGACGACCGCCCAGCTGCCGTCCGGCTGCTGCACCAGCACCGCGTGCTGGTGCGAGACGCCCGGGTCCTCCGGCGGCACCGCCAGGTCGATGTCGGGGGTGTCGCCGGTGGAGTGCCGGCGGCGTCCGATGGTGACCTGGTTGCCGCTGAGCGTGCGCTGCTGCTCGGGCGAGTACGCGGGCAGGTTCAGGCCCGCGGCCTCGGGGCCCGAGCGCTGCATCATCGCCATGAAGTAGTCGCGGTCCGGGCCGATGGTCGCCGTCCAGGTGACCGGCCCCGCGGGCTGCTGCGGGAAGCCGGGGCCGCCGGGAGGGGCCTGGGTGGCACCGGGCTGGGGGTAGCCGTAGCCACCGCCGCCCTGTCCGCCACCGGGGCCGGACGACGGCGGGGAGATCACCCAGTCGTCCTCGCCGCCGAAGGACGGGCCGCCGGAGGGCGCGCCGCCGGGCGGCCGGCCGGTCTCGCGCGGGAACGCGGGCGGCGCGGGAGGAGCGGACTGCTGGTACGCCTGCGGGGCACCGCCGGGACCGGCACCGGGACCCGCGGGCGGGGTCGGACCGGGCGGCGGCGGTACCGGACGCGAGGGGTCGCCGCCGAAGCCCTGGGGCCCGGGCGGGACACCGGGACCGGCGGGCTCACGCCCGAAGGGCGGCGGGCCGGAGGGACCGCCCTGTCCGCCACCGAACCCGGAGGGGCCGGACGGACCGCCGGAGCCGGGACCACCCTGCCCCGGACCGCCACCGAAGCCCGAGGGGCCACCGGAGCCCGGGCCCCGGTCGCCGCCGAAGCCGGACGGGCCGCCGGAGCCGGGACCACCCTGCCCGGGACCGCCGCCGAAGCCGGACGGGCCGCCGGAGCCCTGGCCCTGGCCGCCGAAGCCGGGCGGCGGACCGGGCGGACGCCCGTCGCCCCCGAAGCCGGAGGGGCCGGAGGAGCCCGACGGGCCGGGCGAGGTCGGCGGGCCCGACGGGCCGCGCTCGGCGGCGAACGGCGTCGGACCCGACGGCTCGCTGCCGAAGGACGGGATCGGCTCGGCGGGCCGGTTCATCTGCGAGGGACGCGAACCCTGGTACTCGTACCCGTCATTGCCGCCGTACGTCGCGCTCGGCGGCTGGAACCGCGGCTGCGGCGGGCGCGGCGCGGCCGGGGTGTACGAGGTGGCCGTGTTGGTCAGGAAGTTCCACCGGCACTCCTCGCAGAAGGGCGCGCCGCCCTCGCGGGGCGTACGGCACTGCGGGCACAGCTCCGGCTCCGCGGCCGACGCGGCCGGCGGGCGTCCGCCGGCCTGGGTGCCCTGCGGGGGCGGGAAGCCGTAACCGCCCGCGGGCGGGGGCGGCGGGGGCGGAGGTACGGCACCGGCCATGCGGTGACCGCAGACCTCGCACCAGTCGTCGGAACCCGACTGGTGTCCGTTCGGGCAGGTCGGCATGTCGGTGCTTCCCCTTCTCCGGATGTCTATTGGGTCACTTCTTTACACGAACAGTCTTTGTGGACCGGGTCTCCAGAGTCATCTCGTCCGCCTCTGCGACCTTCGTCTTCAACCGCACAGTACCTGTCGCGGCATCGACCACGTCCACCACCTTCGCAAGCAGTTTCGCAGTATCCGCGTTCCCGGAGGCGTTGGCGAGCTGAACGGCCCGCCCCAGTTTGGCCGTTGCGCCATCGAAATCGCCCGCTTTGCGGAGATCGAGGCCTTGCTTGATGGCTTGTGCCAGTTCGGCCTGTCCGGTGTAGTGGGCGACCTGGGGGTTGATCGAGGTGGAGGCCGCCATGTCGTCGGTCCACACGGCTCGTACGAGCCCCTGCGCGCCGAAGTTCTGTACCGATCCGTCCGGTTGGGGTGCGACCAGCGAGACCCGGGCGGCGAGCATCTCCTGGCCGAGGCCGGCCGCCGGGACCTCGACGCACAGGTGGTAGTCGCGGGACTCGTCGCCCCAGGACCCGGTCGGATAGTCCCCGGCGCGCGGCCCGGCCTCGGTGCGGCGGGCGGTCAAGTCCTCGACCGTGGGCGCGACTTGCTTGACGAACCGGATGGTGGTGCCGACCGGTGTCCACACCCGCAGGGAGACGTCCGCGACCTCCTTGCCCATCGCCGTCTCCATCATCTGCGTGAAGTCGGCGGTGAGGCTCGCCGGGTCGGCGACGATGTCGGCGGTGCCGAGCAACGCGGAGGCGATCCCTGTGACTTCTTTCACTTCCCAGTCGGTGCCCACGCCCCGCGCGTCACAGGTGAACCGTCCGGCGCACGCCTGAAGCGTCGTTCTGAGGTCCTCCGGCGACTCGTGCTCGTTGCGGCCGTCGGTGAGCAGGATGCCGTGCCGGATGGTGACGTCCACCGAGTTCAGCAGCTGGTCGGCGAGCCGCAGCCAGGTGCCGATGGCCGTGCCGCCGCCCGCGCTGAGCCGGCGCAGCGCCTGTTTGGCCTGCTCGCGCGTGCCGGCGTCGGCGACCGCGAGGCGTCCGCCGCCCGGGTAGACCTCCTTGGCCACGTGGGTGCCGCCGATCACCGCGAAGTGCGTGCCGTCGCGCAGGGTGTCGATCGCGGCGGCCGTGGCGTCCCGGGCGCCCCGCATCTTGGTCGGCGGGTAGTCCATCGAACCGGAGCAGTCGACCATGACCGCCACGGCGGCCGACGGGCCCTGGCCCCGCGCGTACACCGGGGTCACGGCGCTGCCGACCGTGCCGCCGCCGGTCGCGGTCACGGTGACGATCGCGTTGACCTCGCGCCCGCCCTCCGGCAGGTACTCGTTCTGATAGACGTCCATCGAGAACTGCGGCACATGCGACTTCGCGAAATTGGCCATGCGTACTCAAATCCCCCTCGACCGCCCCGTTGAAGCAGGGCGATGGCTGTGAACGGGCCGGTCCCCTCCGGCCCGTGGCCCCTGGCGCGTGGCCGCGGCCTCAGGCCGATCCTGCCCCCTGCGGCGGCGCCGGGAACGGCACGACGGCCACTGTTACGTTGTCGTGGCCCCCGCCGTCCAGGGCGTGGCCCACCAGCACACGGGCGCCGTGCAGCGGGCGCGCGGCCGCGTCCGCCGGGACGACCTCGGACATCTCCTCGGCCGTCTCGGCGTAGTTCCACAGGCCGTCGGTGCACACCACCACGACTCCGGACCGGTCCGGTTTGAAGGACGCGGTGTGCGGCTCCAGTTCGTAGGCGTCCGCGCCGAGCCAGCCGGTGATCGCGTGGGCGCGCTCGTCGGCGTACGCCTCGGCCTCGCTCATCAGGCCGGCGGCGACCATCTGCGCGGCCCAGGAGTCGTCCTCGGTCAGCCGGGCCGCTGGCGCGCCGCGGTCGTCCGGCACCCAGTAGACGCGGCTGTCGCCGACCCAGCCGACGACCAGCAGCCCGGAGGTCACCACCGTGCCGACGATCGTGCACGCCGGGGCGTTCTGGTGCGGGGCGTGCTCGCGGGCCGTCTCCGGTTCCTCGGCGAGCGCGTTCACGGCCTGCGCGGCGGCGACGATCGCCTCGTGCATGGCCGTCTGCGGATGCGTGCCGCGCGGCAGGGCGGCCAGCAGCGTGTCACCGGCCGCCTGGGACGCGGCCGTCGACGCGTCGTCGGGGCGGGTCGCGGAGGACACGCCGTCGCAGACGATCGCGACGGCGGCCGGGGTGCCGTCGGGCAGCGTGGTGTGGCCGACGGCGAAGGCGTCCTCGTTGCGGTGGTGGCGCAGACCCCGGTCGCTGACGGCGGCCACCGGGCCCGACTCCCGCTCCATGTGGTCGCGTTCGCGGGGCTGGGCGTGCCCGCAGTTCTCGCAGTAGCCGTCGCTGTCCACCCGGCCCGCCCGGCAGGCCACGCACACCTGGGCGGGCTCCTCCGGCACGGCTGTGTTCCCGGGGTTGTCGGCCACGCGCGGGTCCGGCGCCTGCAGCGGGTACTCGTCGGGCTCCGCGGGCCGGTCGAAGCGCACCCCGGACCCGGCCGGCTGCGGTCCGGAGCCGTGGCCGTGCGGGTCCGTGCCCGAGCCGTGCGGGTCCGTGCCCGAGCCGTGCGGGTCCGTGCCGGAGCCGTGCTCGGGCAGAGGGGTGCCGCCGGAGTCGGTGCCGGGCAGGTCGGCCGGCAGATGCGGCGCCTGCGGGGTGCCGGAGCCGTCCGGCTCGGCGGCGGGCCAGGCCACGCCGTCCCCGAGGGAATCGGCCGCGGAGCCGGTCATGGTCAGCGTCGGGTGGTCCTGCGGCGGCTCGGGTACGACGGAGAGGTCGTACCCGCACGCTCCGCAGAAGAGGTCACCCGGCTCGACGGGCTCCGCGCAGCTCGGGCACTTCGCCAGTGCGGCCTGCTGGGGCATCTGCGACATCAACTACACCCACGTTCGGGGGCGGTAACGGTTGGCCCGTTCCACCAGTTCGATCCTCTCCTCGCCGCCGGTCGCCAGCCGGGCCAGCGTGCGGTAGGCGCGCTCCAGGCCGAAGCGGAGGCCCCGCTCGTCCAGACCGCTGCCCAGCAGCACCCGTCCGCCGGCGGCGGGCGCGGTGCCCTGGCCCCCGGAGAGTATCCAGTCCAGCGCCGAGCCGAGGACTTCCGCCGCCAACTGCTCGCGCCGCGCCGGATCCAGGCCGTACGCGTCCAGCGCCTCGACCTGTCCGGCGGCGGCCGTCAGGTCGTCCAGGAACGGTACGTCACCGGCGGTCGCGGTGCGCTGTCTGAGCCGGGCCCGGACGGCGGCGACCCGGGCGGCCGTGTAGTGGATGGAGGACTCCGGAACCGACTCCAGGGTCCGCACGGAACCCTGCCGGTTCCCGGCCGCGAGCTGCACCCGGGCGAGCCCGAAGGCGGCGCTCACATAGCTCGGGTCGGTCGCCCACACCAGGTGGTAGTACTCGGCGGCGTTGTCCAGCTGGCCCAGCACCTCCGCGCACAGGCCGAGCGCCAGCTTGGGCGCGGCCTCGCCGGGGAAGGCGTCGTAGACGGCGTCGAAGGAGAGCGCGGCGCCCTCGAAGTCGCCGGTGACCAGGGCGGCCACGCCCCGGTACCACACCACCCGCCAGTCGTCGGGCCGTTCCTCCTCCAGCTTGGCCAGGCTCATCAGCGCCGCCTGGTGGTCGCCGCTCTCCAGCCGGGCGCGGATCTGCCGGAGCCGGGTCTCCACGGTCTGCGCGGGCGCCGCGTCCAGGGCGGCGATCAGCTCGGCCGGCGCGGAGGTCATCAGGCCCGCCAGGAAGCCCGCGTTGGGGTCGTTCGGATCGACCAGCGGAACCGGCAGGGCGAGCGCGGTGGCGGGGGCGTCGACGGGCCTGACGAGGGCGGGCGCGGGGAGCGCCGGGACGGCGGGTGCGGTCCTGGACGCCACGGGCCGCGCCCCCAGCCGGGACACGTCCCCGTCCAGCCGGGGGAACAACTCCCGGTCGATGACCTTCACCTCGGGGCCGAACAGCGTCGACAGCGCGGGCCGGGCCTGTCCCGTCTGCAGCGAGACGACCTCGCGCAGCACGCCGGTCAGCTGCTCGGCCATCTCCTGCGCGGAGGCGAACCGGCGGGCCGGGTCGGGGTCGGTGGCGCGGACGAGGAGCCGGTAGAAGGACTCGTAACGGCGGAAGACGTCGATGGTGTCCGGGTCGGGCAGGGAGTCGACGTAGACGTTGGTGTAGCCCTGGAAGTCGAAGGTGAGCACCGCGAGCGTGCGGCCGACCGTGTACAGGTCGCTCGCCACGGACGGGCCGACCTCCGCGACCTCGGGCGCCTGGTAGCCGACCGTGCCGTAGATCGCCGACTCGTCGTCGTCCATGCGGCGCACGGCGCCCATGTCGATCAGCTTCAGCTGGTCCTCGGTCTGGATGGCGTTGTCGACCTTGAAGTCGCAGTACAGCAGGTTACGGCTGTGCAGGTGGCCGAGGGCCTCCAGCGCCTCGATGCCGTAGGCGCACGCCTGCTCCACCGGCAGCGGGTCGCGGCGGCCCTCCGGTGTGCGGCGGGCGTTGGCGATCTCCTTCAGGGACTTGCCGCCGACGTACTCCATGACGATGTAGCCGTCGAGGGAGCCGGTGCGCTGGTCCAGGTGCTCCACGAAGTTGTAGATCCGCACGATGTTGGCGTGCTCGATCTCCGCGAGGAAGCGCCGCTCGGAGATCGCGGCGGCCATCGCGTCCTGGTCCCCGGTGTCGAGGAGGCCCTTGAGCACCACCCACCGGTCGGAGACGGCCCGGTCCACGGCGAGGTAGATCCAGCCGAGCCCGCCGTGCGCGAGACAGCCCGCGACCTCGTACTGGCCGTGCACGATGTCCCCGGCCTTCAGCTTGGGCACGAAGGAGTACGGGTGCCCGCACTTGGTGCAGAAGCCCTCCGTACGGCCGGGGCGCTCCCCCCGGGCCCGGCCGACCGGCGCCCCGCAGTCCGAGCGGGAGCAGAATCGCTTCCGCTCCGGCACCTCCGGGTTGTCCAGCACCATCGAGCGCGGGTCGGGCCGCGGCACCTGCGGAACGTGCACCAGACCGGCGCCCAGCCGCCCCCGCGTGGAGGTGCCGGAGGAGGAGCCGGAGCTGCGCACCGACACCGAACGCCCGCTGGACCGGCCCGACAGCGACCGCGACAGCCGCCCGGACACCGAGCGGCGCGACCTCGACGACTGCGAGGAGGTGCGCGAGCTGCTGCGCGAACTGCCGCTGTCCGCCGCACCCCTGGTCACCCCGGTCGCCGGCGACCCGACCAGGCCGCTCGCCGAGACGACCGGGGCGAGACCGCAGGTGTCGCAGTACAGCTCGCCGCCGCCGACGTCCTCGTACGACCCCTCGCAGCCCGGCCGCTGACAGCTCTGCCCCGGCTGACTCATGACTGGTCCCCCTTACGGTCCTCGGGCGCGCCCGCGCCGCCCAGCAGCTCGGCCGCCAGCTGCTGGTAGCGCAGCACGGCCTGTTCCGCCACCCGCAGGTCGCAGGGCGCGCTCCACAGCATCCGCCGGGCCGCGTCGTACCGCTCGACCAGGAACGGGTCCTCCGCGAGTCCGTGCCGGGCCACCTTCGCCTTGTACGCGTCCAGCCGGCCGCGCAGCTCGGCGCGGACCGCGAGCGGCGCGGTGACCGCGGTCAACGACTCGCGGGCGCGCAGCAGTTCGTCCTCCGCCTTCTGCTCCAGCGATTCGAGCAGCGGGGAGAGGCGGTGCCACTGCGCCTGCCGCCGGTACTCGGCCGCGGTCGCCAGCTGCTCCTGGAGCACGGTCGGCGGGCCGCTGACCACCGGCACCTCGGTCGCCGCGATCTTCGCCAGCACCTCGCCGCGCGCGGTGCGGGCCTCGGCGAGGGTGCGGTCGGCGCGCGAGAGCACGTCCCGGAGCCGGATCAGCCGGGCCTCCGCGTCCTGCCGGACCGTCAGCACGGCGTCGATCTCCCGGCGCACGTCCTCCAGGGCGCGCGCCTCACGGTCGTACACCGTGGTGTCCGGACGGCCGCCGCCCGGCGCCGAACTGCCCTCGGCCGGCATCCAGAAGGCGAGCGGGTCGGAGACGACGTCCTCGCGCAGCTTGGTGAGCGTGCGCGTGATCCGCTCCAGGTCGTCGCCGGCGGGGTGCTCGCCGGGGCGTACGCCGACGGAGTGGGCGAGCTTGCGGGTGCGCTGGAGTTCCGCGGCGAGTAAATCGATCCGCGCGGGCAGCGCCGACCACACCGCGTCGCAGGCCACGACCAGGTCCAGGCTCGTCGCGTACAGCTCGTTCATCCGGTCCACCAGGCCGGACAGCGAGTGGGACTCGCTGAGCACGCCGGTCCCGCCGCCGGGGACGGTCACGGACTCGCCGCGCAGCAGCTCGGTCAGCTCCGCGAGGTCCTCACGGCTGGACCACCGGCGCCGGGCGCGGATCTCGCGGGCGGAGCGCAGCGCGGCCGCGTAGGCGTCGAAGTACCCCCACAGCAGGGTGATCTGCGCCTCCGTGGCCTGCCAGCGTTCCTTGGTGACCCCGGTCAGCCGGGCACCTTCGAGGAGTCTGCGGCCCGCGTGGTCCTGCAGCGCCAGCAGCGAGGTCTCGATCGCCTCGTGCTCCTGGCCGAGCCGCGCCAGCGCACGGTCCACCTCGTCCCGGTCCATCACCGGCCCGGCGGGGTCCGTGACGCCCATCGATCACCTCTCGCTGCTTGGGGGGTTTCCGGTCGGATGTGGCTCAACTCGTGCGCAGGTACCGCGGTGCGGGTGGCTTGGACGCGCTCGAGTCCTTCCCCAGTGTCGCCGACAGCCACGTGTCGTACGACGCCTGCCAGCCGCTCGCGCGGTAGCCCACCAGAATGCGATTGACCCGGCGTACCAGATCGGAGGCGTCCTTCTTCATCGCCACGCCGTAGTACTCGGTGGTGAACGCCCCGCCCTTCAGTTCGACGGTCGGATCCTGCGCGGCCTGGCTGGCGGCGAGGGCGCCGTCGGTCACCACCGCGTCCACCTCGCCCAGTTGCAGCCTGACCAGGCAGTCCAGCTGGTTCGGGACGGTGGTGGAGATGTCGGTGGAGGAGGGCAGGGTGCCGTTCTTCTTGTCGGCGTCCAGCTTGGTGTAGGCCGTCGAACCGGCCGCCGTGCAGATCCTCTTGTGCGCCAGGGTGGAGTTGTAGCCCGTGATGGACGACGACTTGGGCGCGAGGACCTGCTGTCCGGTCTTGAAGTAGGGCGCGGAGAACGCCACCTGGGACAGCCGCTCGCAGGTGATCGTCATGGTCCGCACCACCAGGTCCACCCGGCCGTCCTCTATCGCCGGGATCCGCTGGCTGGTCGGGATCGCCTTGAACTGCACCGCGTCCGGGTCGCCGAGGATGTCCTGGGCTATCCGGTGCACCAGGTCGATGTCGAAGCCCTCCAGCTCGGCGCCCTGGGTGTTCGGGTTGCGGTAGCCCCAGTGGTAGCTGTTCTGGTCGACGCCGACGATCAGCTTGCGCTTGGCGCCCGTACGGGCCTTGATCGCGTCGATGGTCGGACCGTCCGCGCTGGACGGCGACAGGGTCTGGTCCTGCGCCCCGGCGGGTGTGCAGTCCTCGGCGCGGGCCTGCACCCCGCTGGCGACGGCCTGGCCGGTCCGCGCCGGGCGGTGCTGCGGGGCCTGCTGGGTGCACGGCAGCAGCAGGACGAACGCCAGCGCCAGCGCGCACAGCACCGCCATCGCGCCGACCCCGCCCCAGCCCCGCAGGGAGGCCCGTACACGCGCCGCGTACATCGTCATGCCCCCTGTCACCGGTACTCCGAAAGCCTGCGGCCGATGCCGGCCAGCGCCCCGGCCGCGCCGAGCACCGCGAGCACGGCCGCGCCGACCGGCAGCCCGGTCATGGCGTCCCGCCCGTCCCCGGCGGCCCGCTGGAACTCGGTCTGCTCGTGGTCGATCGCCCGGGCGAGGTTGCGGTCGACGCTGTCGAAGCACTCGCCGGTGGCGCCCTTGGCGCCGATCACCTTGTCCAGCGCCTGCTCGTAGTTGCCGTTCTCGTCCTCGGTGCGGGCCGCGGCGTGGCGCTGCTTCCACACCGCCATGTTGCCCTCGGCCGACTTCACCGGTGCGCCGCCGCCCTGGTCGTCGGCGAGCTTCGCGGCCCGGGTCAGGCCCTGGCCCAGGATGGTCATGTCCTTGTCGAAGTCGTAGTAGTACGCGTCGTACGTCTTCCCGCCGGCCGTGATGGTCTCGGCGCCGCGTGCCACCAGGCTCAGGTTCTCGTTCCCGCGCGCCTTCAGGGAGGCGATCCGGGCGTCGTGCAGGACGGTCAGGGAGCGGATGCCGTGGTCGTAGGAGCCGTTCAGCTCCGCGCGGGCCACCGCGTGCCCGACGACCAGCCACAGCAGGGCGACGGTGGTGACGGCGGACGCGGCGACCAGGCCGTGGTTGAGGACGCGGTTGGTGCGCCGGTAGGTGCGGTGCTGGGCCCAGCCGAGCGCGGCCAGCGCGAGCACGCCGAGGGCGATGGCGACCCACGGGTACGGTGTGGCGTCGCCGTAGTCGGCGTCCAGCCGCTGGTTCTCCTTGGTGTAGAGATCCTCCGCCGCCGGGAGCATCTCCTTCTGCATCTTCTCGTTGGCGTACCGCAGATAGGCGCCGCCGACCGGATAGCCCTGCCGGTTGTAGGTCCGGGCGCGCTCGATGAGGCCCTTGTACTCGGGCAGCAGCCTGTTCAGCCGGGCGACGGCCGCCTCGGAGGCGGAGCCCGGCTCGGCGTTCGCGGCGGCGGTCACCAGGCCCGCGGCGGCGGTCCGGATGTCCGTCTCGTACCGGTCGCGGGAGGCGGCCGTCTCCTGCCCGCCGGCCAGGAACCCGCTGGAGGCGGCCGTGTTGGCGTCGGCCAGCGACCGGTAGATGTCCGCCGCACCGGAACTGAGCGGCTGACTGCGGTGCAGCACGTCGTCGGCGGCGGCCGCCCGCTCACTGGCCTGCCAGGCGGTGACCGCGCCGAACGCCACCACCAGCAGCGCCAGTACGGCACCGATGATCCGCAGCCGTCCCGGCTCGGTGGTCGCCGCGTCCCGCAGCCGGTCGACGCCCTCGGCGAACGCGGTCCGCCGGGCGGACGGCGCGGGGGAGCCGCCGGGGGCCGGGCGGGCGGGCTGCGCGGGGATGCCGGGCGCGGCGGGCAGGCCGGGGCCCGCCACCGGTGGCGCTGCCGTGCTCTTCGGCGGGTGTGTCACTCGACCTCCCCCATGGTCATCCGTTCGCCGCCAAGTATCGCCGCCCGGACCGACATCCGCACCGGCCTTCACTGGATCTTGATCGGATCGCAGTGTGCCCGAGGGCGCGCGGCGCCGGGCACACCACCCCCCTGTCGATGAACACGCCGGTCGGGGCGTGCCGGTTCCATCCCGACCGCACCGGCACCGGCCGGGGCGCGGCCGGGTCGTCGTGCGAGGATCGGGCGCCATGGGGACGGAACTCCTCGCGACACCGCCCGGCCCGGTCGTGTGCCGGCCGGGAGCAGCGGAATCCGCTCTGCGCGACTGCGCCGGGGCGCTCGGCGGGCCGCTGCCCGAGGACCTCGCGGACCTGCTCCGCGCCGCCGACGGGATCGAGGGCGAGTACGGCCACGGCCTGCTCCGGCCGGCGGAGCGGATCGCCGCCGAGAACCTCGCGCTGCGCGGCGATCCCGAATTCGCCACGCCGTACATGCCGTTCGAGCCGCTGCTGTTCTTCGGTGACGCCGGCAACGGCGATCTGTTCGCCGTGCTCGCGGCCATCGACCGGCCGGACGTCTTCGTCTGGAACCACGAGGACGACAGCCGCACCTGGGTCGCCCCGGATCTCGCCACCTGTCTGCGGTGGCGGCTGACCGGGCGCATCACCGGGTAGGCGCGCCCGCGGCCCCGTACCGCGTACCGCCGTCAACCGCCCGTGCGTCCGGCGGGCAGGCCGGCTCTTCCGGGCTCCCAGTGCCGCCGTGCCCGCTCCCGCGCCGCCGCGTCCGCGCCCAGGCGGTCCAGGCCCAGCAGGGCCGCGCCCAGGACCGGGCTCGCCGTGACCACGCGGACCCCGGCCTTGGGGGCGCGGGTGGTCAGCAGGTCGCGGACGGCGTCGTCGAGGAGGGCGTGACCGGCGGTCAGGACGCTGCCGCCCAGCAGGACCGGCGTCTCCTCGTCGAGCAGGTCCAGGCGGGTGAGCGCCACCGTGGCCAGCACCGCCACCTCCTCCGCGAGCCGGGCGACGATCGAGCGGGCCACCGGGTCGCCGTCCGCCGCCGTCGTGAAGAGCACCGGGGTCAGTTCGTGGCGGCGGTCGTGGTCGATGTGCTCCAGGTGCAGGGCCTCGATCAGGGCGTACATGGACGGCAGACCGAAGTGGGCGGGGAGGGTGCGGGCGAGCGCCGTCGGACCGCCCCGGCCGTCCTCCGCGCGGGCCGCGAACCACAGCGCCTCCTCCGCCAGGCCCCAGCCCCCGCCCCAGTCACCGGAGATACGGCCGAGGGCCGGGAAGCGCGCGGTACGGCCGTCGGGCCGCATGCCGACGCAGTTGATGCCCGCCCCGCACACCACGGCCACCCCGCGCGGCTCGGCGACGCCCGCCCGCAGGATCGCGAAGGTGTCGTTGCGGACCGACACCGACGCACCCCAGCCGCGCGCCTGGAGCGCCGCCGCCAACTGCTCCTCCTCCACCGGGAGGTCGGCGTTCGCCAGGCAGGCCGAGACATGGGACACGGAGGTGACGCCCGACTCCGCGAAGGCCCGAGCGACCGGTTCCGCCAGCGCGTCCAGCGCCGCCGTCACCCCCACCGCGGGCGGGCGGAAACCGCCGCCGCGGGCCGTGGCCAGCACCTCCCCGGCGGCGGTGAGCACGGCCACGTCGGTCTTGCTGTTGCCCGCGTCGATGGCGAGTACCCCCGCGGGAAGAGGTGAGGTCAGGCCCACGCCAGGTGCTCCCGGTTGTGTGCGATCAGCTGGTCGGTGAGGGCGTCGGCGTACGCGTACTGGCCGATCAGCGGATGCGCCAGCAGGGCGCGGAAGACGCGGTCCCGGCCGCCGCGCAGCGCCGCCTCCAGGGCCAGGTCCTCGTACGCCGTCACGTTCGCGATCAGCCCGGAGAACAGGGGGTCCAGCTCCGGCACCGGCAGCGGGGCGGGGCCCGCCGGGCCGACCGCGGCCTGCACCTCGATCACCGCGTCGTCGGGCAGGAACGGCAGCGTGCCCCGGTTGACCGTGTTCACCACCTGGTAGGGGCTTCCGCCGCCGCCCAGGAGCGCGGCCGCCAGGTCCACCGCCGCCTCCGAGTAGTACGCCCCGCCCCGCCTGGCCAGCAGCGCCGGCTTCTCGGCCAGCGCCGGGTCGCCGTACATCGTCAGCAACTCCCGTTCCATGGCGGCCACTTCGGAAGCCCGGGACGGCTTGGTGCGCAGTTCGCGCACGACTTCGTCGTGGGCGTAGTAGTAGCGCAGGTAATAGGAGGGGACCACGCCCAGGCGGTCCAGGAGGGGGCGCGGGAGGTGCAGGTCGTCGGCGATGGTGTCGCCGTGCTCGGCCAGCAGCCCGGGCAGGACGCTCTCGCCCTCCGGGCCGCCGAGGCGCACCCCCGTCTCCCAGGTGAGGTGGTTGAGGCCGACGTGCGCGAGGTGGACGTCGGCCGGTGCCACGCCCAGCAGCCCGGCGAACTTCCGCTGGAACCCGATCGCCACGTTGCACAGCCCGACCGCCCGGTGCCCGGCCTGGAGCAGGGCGCGGGTGACGATGCCGACCGGGTTGGTGAAGTCGATGATCCAGGCCCGGGGGTTGGTACGGCGGACCCGTTCGGCGATGTCGAGGACCACCGGGACCGTGCGCAGCGCCTTGGCCAGGCCGCCCGCGCCGGTGGTCTCCTGGCCGACGCAGCCGCACTCCAGCGGCCAGGTCTCGTCCTGCGCGCGGGCGGCCTGACCGCCGACGCGCAGCTGGAGCAGCACGGCGTCGGCGCCGTCGACGCCCGCATCCAGGTCGGCGGTGGTCACGATCCGGCCGGGGTGGCCCTGCTTGGCGAAGATCCGCCGGGCCAGCCCGCCCACCAGCTCCAGGCGCTCGGTGGCCGGGTCCACCAGGACGAGTTCCTCGATGGGCAGGGTGTCGCGCAGGCGTGCGAAGCCGTCGATGAGTTCGGGCGTGTAGGTCGAGCCTCCGCCCACCACAGTGAGTTTCACAGTCGGATCAACCCTTTACTCCGGTGAGGGTGACGCCCTCGACGAACGCCCGCTGGGCGAAGAAGAACACGAGGATCACGGGGGCCATGACCAGCACGGTCGCGGCCATGGTGAGGTTCCAGTCGGTGTGGTGGGCGCCCTTGAAGGACTCCAGGCCGTACGACAACGTCCAGGCGCCGGGGTTCTCGGACGCGTAGATCTGCGGCCCGAAGTAGTCGTTCCAGGCGTAGAAGAACTGGAACAGGGCGACGGCCGCGATGCCCGGCCTGGCCATGGGCAGGACGACCTTCAGCAGGGTCCTGAGGTCGCCGCAGCCGTCCACCCTCGCGGCGTCCAGGTACTCGTTCGGGATCGTCATCAGGAACTGCCGCAGCAGGAAGATGGAGAACGCGTCGCCGAACGCCATCGGGATGATCAGCGGCCACAGCGTGCCGGACAGGTCCAGCTGCTTGGCCCAGAACAGGTACATCGGGATGATGACCACCTGCGGGGGCAGCATCATCATCGAGATCACCAGCATGAGCGACAGGTTGCGGCCCCGGAAGCGGAACTTGGCGAGCGCGTACGCCACGGGGATGGACGACACCACGGTGAGGACGGTGCCGAGACCGGCGTAGACCAGCGTGTTCTTCCACCAGGTGAGGAAGCCGGGGGTGTCGAGCACGCTCTTGTAGTTGCCCCACTCCCAGGTGTGCGGGATCAGATCGCGGCTGAGTGCCTGGGTGTCGCTCATCAGCGAGGTCAGGAAGACGAACACGAAGGGGAGGGTGAAGAAGAGCGCGGCGGCGACCCCGAGCGAGTGCACCGCGATCCATTCGAGGAGCGCCCGGCGCCGGGCGGTGCGCTCGGCCGCCGTGGCGGGCACCCGCACATCCACCGGCTTGTCCAGTACTTGGGTCATGGTCAGTCACCTGCCTGGATGAGACCGCCCCGGCGCCGCATCAGGAACCCGGTGAACACCATCGACAGGGCGAACAGCACCAGCGCGACCACACAGGCCGAGCCGTAGTCGAAGCGCTGGAAGCCGAGGTTGTAGACGAGCTGGGGGAGGGTGAGCGTGGACTTGTCCGGGTAGCCGGGCTCGAACTGGGTGCCCGCGCCCTGGATCACCCCGGAGGCGACCTTCCCGGCGATCAGCGGCTGGGTGTAGTACTGCATGGTCTGGATCACGCCGGTGACGACGGCGAACATCACGATCGGGGAGATGTTCGGCAGGGTGACGTACCGGAACCGCTGCCAGGCCGAGGCGCCGTCCAGCTCGGCCGCCTCGTACTGCTCGGCCGGCACGTCCAGCAGCGCGGCCATGAAGATGACCATGAGGTCGCCGATGCCCCACAGCGCCAGCAGGGTCAGGGCGGGCTTGGACCAGGCGGGGTCGTTGAACCAGCCCGGCGCCGGGACGCCCGCCTTCTCCAGGATCGAGTTCACCGGGCCGGTGCCGGGATTGAGCAGGAAGGCGAAGGCCATGGTGGCCGCCACCGGCGGGGCGAGGTAGGGCAGGTAGAACAGGGTGCGGAAGACGCCCGTCCCCGTCTTGATCTTCGTGATGAGCAGGCCGATGCCGAGCCCGAAGACGACCCGGAGGGACACCATCACCAGCACCAGCCACAGGGTGTTGCGCAGGGCCGGCCAGAACAGCGGGTAGTGCTCGAAGACATAGGCCCAGTTCTTGCCCCCGCTCCATGTCGGCGGCCTGAAGCCGTCGTAGTGCATGAAGGAGAAATAGACCGTCGAGACCAGCGGGTACGCGAAGAACACCGCGAACCCGATCAGCCAGGGCGACATGAAGGCGAGAGTCCGCAGCGCCGACCGGCGGCGCTTGGACGCCAGAGTGATGGTGCTCATCGGCTACTTCGCCTGCGCGATGTCGGTGTCGATCTGTGCCGCCGTCTTCCTCAGGCCGGCCTTCAGATCGGTGACCTTGCCGCTTTCGTAGTCGTAACCGAACTGCTGGATCGTCACCAGGTACTGACCGCCGTTGACGGAGGCGGGAGAGGTGGTGGAGTCCGGATCGGCGGCGATGTCGAGGAACGTCTTGAACCGCGGGTCGTACTTCAGTTCCGGGGACTTCAGCGCGGCCAGCGTGGAGGGGACGTTGTGGATGTCGTTGGCGAAGCCGACCACCGCGTCGGTGTCCGTGGTGACGTACTTGACGAATTCCCAGGCCGCGTTCTGCTTGTGGCTGGTGGCGGCGATGCCCGCGATGGTGCCGGTGATGTAGCCCTTGCCGTACTGGGCGGCCTGGTCGTCGGGCACGGGCAGCGGGGCGACGCCGATCTCGAACCTCGGCTTGGCCTGCTCGGCCATTCCGAGCCGCCACTCGCCGTCGAGCTGCATGGCGACCTGACCGGTGTGGAAGGGGTGCTTGGGGCCCCATTCGTCACCGAGGGTCGCCCGGAACTTCTCCAGCTTCTGGAATCCGCCGAGTTCGTCCACGAGCCGCTTCTGGAGTTCGAAGCCCTTCTGGAACGCCGGGTCCTTGGCGAGGTCCGACGTGCCGTCCTTGCCGAAATAGGTCGGCGAGAACTGCGCGAAGTAGTGCTCGGTGGTGGACTCCCAGCCGTGGTAGTCCGGCATGAAGCCCAGCTGTTTGTAGGAGTCCCCGTCGGTGATGGTCAGCTTCTTGGCGTCGGCCTCGAACTCGGACCAGGTCTTCGGGGGCCGGGCGATACCGGCCTTCGCGAACGCCGTCTTGTTGTAGTAGAGCCCGTACGCGTCACCGAGCAGCGGCACCGTGCAGCGGTTGCCGCCGAACTGGGTGTACTCGTTCATCGGCTTCGGGAACGTCTTCTCGGGGTCGATCCCGGACTTCTTGAAGAAGGGGTTGAGGTCGACCAGCGCACCCGAGGAACAGAACTTGCCCACATTGTTGGTCGTGAACGAGGAGATCACGTCCGGCGCCTTGTCGCCCCCCGACCGCAGCGCCTGGTTGATCTTGTCGTCGGTCATGTTGCCGACGACGTTCACGTGGATGTTGGGGTGCGCCTTCTCGAAGCCGGCGACCAGCGACCTGACGGCCTTGACCTCGTTCGGCGCGCTCCAGGCGTGCCAGAAGTTGATCGTCGTGTCCTTCGAGGCGTCGTCCGTGGCACCGGAGTTGGACTGGCCGGTACAGGCGGTGGTGAGGAGGGCCAGCGAGGCAGTCAGGGCGAAAGCCGCTTTTCGGGCAGCTGAGGGTATGACTTCGGGCATGGCGAGGTCTCCCAGCGGGACGGGGTGGGTGAGAGGGGAGGGCTAGCGCGAGGTGTCGAAGACCTCGTCGCGGGTGGTCACGAGCGCGGACTCCAACGCGCCGCGCAGTACGGGGTGTTCGTGCACGTCACCGACGACCAGCCGGGGGCGGGCCGCGGCCAGCTCCTCCAGCTCGGCCTGGACGAGGGCGCGCAGGCCCTCGCCGCCGGCCGTCAGCGCGGAGCCGCTGAGGACGACGAGTTCGGGGTCGAGGACGGAGACGAGCGAGGCGAGACCGGTGGCGAGCCGGGTCGCATAGGTCCGCAGCAGTTCCCGGTAGGGGCCGGAGGCGTGATCGGCGCCCCGGGCCACGAGTTCGGCAGCGACCTCGGTGTACGGCCCCGGCGGCACATCCTGGATACCGAGCTCCCGGGCCAGCTTCGGTACGGCCTGGGAGCCGGCCAGCTCCTGGTAGCCGCCGCTGTTGGCCTTGGTCACCTGCCGGACCAGGGGCGCGCCCGGCACCGGCAGGAAGCCGACCTCGCCGGCGCCGCCGGTCCAGCCGCGGTGCAGCCGGCCGCCGAGGACCAGGGCGGCGCCGAGGCCTTCCTGGTTCCACAGCAGCACGAAGTCCGCGTGGCCCTTGGCCGCCCCGAGCCGCTGTTCGGCGAGGGCGACGAGGTTGACGTCGTTCTCGTACTCCACCGGCATCGGCAGGGCGGCGGCGAGCTCGTCGAGCAGGGTGGGGGAGTGCCAGCCGGGCAGATGGGAGGCGTAGCGCAGCCGGCCGGTGTTGGGGTCGAAGGCGCCCGGCGTGCCGATGACCAGCCGGTGCACATCGGACCGCGCCAGTCCGGCCGCCTTGACGGCACCGTCGAGCGCGTCGGTGACCTGCTGGACGACGGGCTCGGCGGGCCGCCGCCCCGGGGTGGGCAGCTCGAACTCACCCACGGTCCGCCCGGTGACGTCGGCGACGGCGGCGCGGATCCGCTCCGGGGTGACATCGAGCCCGGCGGCGTACGCGGCGCCGGGGTTGACGGCGTACAGCTGGGCGTTGGGGCCCGGCTGGCCCTCGCTGGTGCCGGTGACCCGGACCAGTCCGGCGGCCTCCAGGCGGGCCAGCAGCTGGGAGGCGGTGGGCTTGGACAGGCCGGTGAGCTTCCCGATCCGGGTGCGCGACAGGGGCCCGTGCTCCAGCAGGAGGTCCAGGGCGGTGCGGTCGTTCATGGCGCGCAGCACGCGCGGGGTGCCCGGCGTACCGGCGGTTCCTGCCATGGGGTCGACACCTGCCTTTCCAACCGCCCAGCTTTTCAGTGACCCGGTCGTGGCGTCCAGCCTTGATCAGCGGCCGCCGGAAGATCACTGTTAGGAAAGTTTCCTATCGCGGTGCGAGGAAAGTAAGCCCAGGACGAAGGGGGCGTCAATAGACAACGGCGCGGAGGAGACGGAGTCGTTACCTCGGGGGCGGGAACGGTGGGGCCTCAGCTGTCGAGGAAGGGGGTGGTATCGCGGGCGGGTACGGCGCCGGGAGGGGGAGGGGACTGCCGAGGGTGACCTTGGTGTCGGCGTCGTAGTACGCCTCGGTGGGGTCGTCGCCGGCGAGGACCGGGGCGGTGTAGCGGTGGGCGATCATGTCGATGGAGTGGCAAACGATGGGCACCCGGCGCGGACCACGCGCCGGAATGCCCACCTGTTCACTCGAACGAGTGTGCTGAACCCGTTCCGCTCGTTCGCCGGTTACTTGCCCGGAGCCGCAGGGGACTGCGCAGAGATCGGGGCCGTCGCCCTGGCCTGCGGGGAGTCCGAGTTGGAGTACGCCGAGGGGGCCGCCACCGCCGCCGACGGGTCCGGGGTGTCCTCCGCGTCCTCCACCGACGTCGCGCCGCCCACGATGCGGATGCTCGCCGCGTCGAACGCCCGCTTGATGCGCCAGCGCAGCTCCCGCTCGACCGTCAGCGCCTTGCCCGGCATGGTCCTGGCGGAGACGCGGACCACCATCGAGTCGAGCAGGACCGAGTCCAGGCCGAGGACCTCGACCGGGCTCCACAGCAGCTCGTTCCAGGGCTCTTCCTTGCTCAGGTGCTCGGCGACGTCGTCCAGGGTCGCCTTGACCCGGTCCAGGTCCTCGGAGGCCTTGACGGTGACGTCCACGCCCGCCGTCGCCCAGCCCTGGGAGAGGTTGCCGATCCGCTTGACCTCGCCGTTGCGGACGTACCAGATCTCGCCGTCGGAACCGCGCAGCTTGGTCACGCGCAGCCCGACCTCGATCACCTCGCCGGTGGCCACGCCCGCGTCGATCACGTCACCGACGCCGTACTGGTCCTCCAGGATCATGAACACGCCGGAGAGGAAGTCGGTGACCAGGTTCCGGGCGCCGAAACCGATCGCGACACCGGCCACACCGGCCGATGCCAGCAGCGGCGCCAGGTTGATCTTGAAGGTGGACAGCACCATCAGCGCGGCCGTACCGAGGATCAGGAAGCTCGCCACCGAGCGCAGCACCGAGCCGATCGCCTGCGAGCGCTGCCGGCGCCGCTCGGCGTTGACCAGCAGCCCGCCCAGCGCCGTGCCGTTGACGGCTTCCGCGGTGCGGCCCATCCGGTCTATCAGCTTGGTGATCGCCCGCCGTACCACCGCGCGCAGCGCGACCGCTATCACCACGATCAGCAGGATCTGCAGACCCATCGCGAGCCATGTCGACCAGTTCTGCTCGACCCAGCTCGCCGCGTTCGTCGCGCTCTCCTGGGCGTCCTGGAGCGACGGCACGGCCGGTGCCGTCGCGCCGGACGGAGAGGGAGAGGGGGACGGGGTCGGCGACGCACCGGCGGCCAGAAGCACGGCGGGCAAGGACGACACGGCAGGTACCTCCAGGTGCTGCGCGGTCCGTGCCGGTGGGCGGTCAAGGGCTTCAAGGTCACGGAAAGGTCACCGGACGGACAGGGCCACCACACTAACGGGGCATTGTGTGTGCATCGCGCGGATCCGCCAAGGAGGGGCGCAGGAGAGACGGGGCTCACCCCGGCTTGAACTGGTCATGATCCGGGGGATGATTCCGGTGTGGTCGAAAACACTCCCAGCCCGTTACCGGTACATGGTGGCGCTTCCACCAGGCACCAAGGGAGACTGACTGCAGATCGTCCCGGCGCGAGCCACGCGCCGCCGACGCCCAAGGAGGCACCCGTGCCGCATGTCCTGGTCCTCAACGCGTCGTACGAGCCGCTCGGCGTCGTACCGCTCCGCCGCGCGCTCGTCCTCGTCCTGGAGAACAAGGCCGTCTCCCTCGAGGAATCCGGCGCCTTTATGCACAGCGCAACCGTCACCGTCCCCGCACCCAGCGTGGTCCGGCTCAAGCGATTCGTCCGGGTTCCCTATCGGGGGCCCGTTCCTCTCACCCGGCGTGCGCTCTTCGCGCGCGACGGGGGCCGGTGCATGTACTGCGGTGGCGTCGCAACCAGCGTCGACCACGTCATCCCGCGCAGTCGCGGGGGCAAGCACGTCTGGGACAACGTGGTGGCCTCCTGCCGCCGCTGCAACCACGTGAAGGCCGACCGTCACCTCGTCGAACTGGGGTGGCGGCTGCGGCACAAACCGGCTCCGCCGTCCGGGCTGGCCTGGCGCATCATCGGCACCGGGCATAGGGATCCGCGCTGGCTGCCCTACTTGCAGCCGTACGGCGCGGACGATGCCCTGGCCCGGATCGACGGCATTTCTGCCTGACGGCGATCCGGGCCTTCGCGTACCCGGCGGGGCCTCGCGTACGCGCCGAGGCCGCACATGCGCGGCGGCCCTCGCATACGGGGCGGGGCCTCGTGTCCTCGGCGGGGTCCCGCGTACGCAACGGGGTCCCGCATACGCGATGAGGGCGCGCACCGGCTCCGGGAGTCCCCTGCGCCCCCGGAGCCGGAGGCTCACGCGTACCGCGGCTCCGGCCGGGGCCGTCGGGACCGCGCCGTACCGCAGCTCCCCGGCGGCTTCGGGCTCACGTGTACCGCAGCTCCCCCGGGTGGGCCGTGCGGCGCAGCAGGGGCAGTGAGGTGGCCGCCGCCAGCAGACAGCAGGCGTAGACGCCCACCGGCACCAGCAGCGCCGCGTACGGTACGGTCCGGGTGAGCCCGCCCTGGGCCAGCGAGGCGTACCAGACGCCGATCGCCATGCCGCCCGCGCCCGCCAGCGCGACCGCGGGGGCCAGCGGAAGCGCCGTCTCCAGCAGCAGCGCCCGGCCGAGCACCGCCCGGGGCACCCCGGAGGCGACCTGCGCGGCCAGACCCCGGCGGCGGTCGGCCACCGACTCGGTGGTGCAGGACGGCCGAGGCGCCGCGCAGCGCCGGGGTCCTGCCGTGGGCCTTGACGAGGTCCCGGCCCGTGAGGACCGGGGCCGAGGTGTCCCCCTGGTGGGTCATGCTCCGTCGACCTCCGCGGTCAGAGTGGTCAGCCGGGCCGCCGTGGTGTTCATCCAGCGGAGGTCGGCGTCGAGGTGGTTGAGGGCGTAGTCGGCCGAGAGCACGGTCGCCAGATCGGCGTTCCGGTCGGTCTTGACGGCCGTGAGCTGCCGCATCCGTGCCATGTGCGCGGCACGCTGGGCGCGCAGGCAGGCGGCCGGGTCGCCCCCGGCCAGGATCGACACGACGACCCTGTCGGTACATGTACTGAGTGAATAGTGATCAAGATCGTGGTCGGTCAGGTGACAGAGGCCGGTGATAGAGGCGGTGATCGAGTGGGGTTATTGAGTGGGGGTTATCGAGAGGGGTCAGGGCGGGCTCGAGCGGGGGAGAGCTGGGGTCGGGGCGGGTTCGAGGCGGGTTCGAGTGGCTCTCTGGAGTGCGGGGGCTGTCACGGGGTAGGCCTGCCGTAATCCGTTCAAAACCGCAGCATCCGACCGCCACCCAGAAGGAGGCCTCCGTGGCCGCACCGGCTCGACTCCCGATCCCGGCCCAGTGGAAACCCGGGGCGGACCCGTCCGCCCCGACCGACGACGCGGCGCTGTGCGTGTTCAGCGCGGAGAGCGCCTGCGCCCAGGCCCCGCTGACCAGCGAGCCGCCGCTGCCCGACGCCGAGCCCCTGACCAGCGAGCCGCCGCTCGCCGAGGCCACTCCGCTGACCAGCGAGTCGGACGCCTTCGCGGCGGCGTCGTACGCAGGCGACCCCTACGGCGTGGGGGCCCACGAGTCCGGCGCGTTCGGCGCGAGGCCGTAGATGACCGCGGCGCACGAGGATCCCGGGTCCTTCGAGGAATCTGGGGCCTTCGAGGAGTCCGGGAACCCCGAGGAATCCGGGGACTTCACGGACGAGGACCTGGCCCGGCTCGCCGAGTCGCACGGAGTCGCCACCTCCTACAGCCCCGCCCCCGGCCGTGACGTCCCGGTGCCCGCCTCCGCCGTGGTCGCCGCCCTGGCCGCCCTCGGCGTGGATGCGACCGGCCCCACCGCCGTGACGAGCGCCCTCGCCGCACGGGAACGCGAGGTGCGCGAGCGCCTGCTGCCGCCGACGCTCGTGCACTGGGCCGGTGACCCGCGGGGCCCCGCCGCCCTCGCCGCACTGCCGCCCGGCACCCGCCTGCGCGTCGAGACCGAGGCGGGCCAGGAGCGGGACACCGCGGCGGACCTGCCGCTCGGTGTGCACCGGCTGACCGCCGTCGCACCCGACGGCCGCACCGCCCACGCCCACCTCGTCGTCGCCCCCGACCGGCTGCCCGCCCCGCCCGGCCGCTCCTACGGCCTCCTCGTGCAGCTGTACTCCCTGCTGTCCCGCCGCTCCTGGGGCATGGGCGACCTCGGCGACCTCACCGAGCTGGCCGGCTGGGCCGGACGCACCGCCGGCGCCGGATTCGTCCAGGTCAACCCGCTGCACGCGGCCGTACCCGGCGCTCCCACCGACCCCTCCCCGTACCGCCCGTCCTCCCGCCGCTTCCCCGACCCGGTGCACCTGCGCGTCGAGGACGTCCCCGAGTACGCCTACGTCACCGACCGCGAGCGGCTCAGCGCCCTGCTGGAGCGGGCCGAACGGCTGCGCGCCGCCGTCCTCGACAAGGGCGCCCTCATCGACCGGGACGCGGTGTGGGAACTCAAGCGCGAGGCACTGGACCTGGTCCTGGCCGTCCCCCTCGGCCCCGGCCGCCGGGCCGCTTACGACGACTTCCGCGCCGCCCACGGCCAGGCCCTCGACGACCACGCCACCTGGTGCGCCCTCGCCGAGATCCACGGCTCCGACTGGCAGCGGTGGCCGCCGGCCCTGCGCGACCCCCGTTCGGCCGACACCGCCCGCGCCCGGGCCGACCTCGCCGACCGGGTCGAGTTCCACGCCCGCCTCGCCTGGCTCACCGACGGCCAGCTGCGCGCCGCCCAGCGCGCCGCCCGCGAGGCCGGCATGTCCGTCGGGATCGTGCACGACCTCGCCGTCGGCGTGCACCCGGACGGTGCCGACGCCTGGGCCCAGCAGGACGTCTTCGCCGCCGGCATGTCGATCGGCGCCCCACCCGACGCCTTCAACGCCCGCGGCCAGGACTGGGGCCTGCCCCCGTGGCGCCCCGACCGCCTCGCCGCCACCGGATACGCCCCCTACCGCGAGCTCCTGCGCGCCCTCTTCCGCTACGCCGGCGCCCTGCGCGTCGACCACGTCATGGGCCTGTTCCGGCTGTGGTGGGTCCCCCAGGGCAGCCCGCCCACCGGCGGCACCTACGTCCGCTACGACGCCGACGCCATGCTCGCGGTCCTCGCCCTGGAGGCCACCCGCGCCGGGGCCGTCGTCATCGGCGAGGACCTCGGCACCGTCGAGCCCGGAGTGCGCGAGACGCTGCAGCGGCGCGGGGTGCTCGGCACCTCGGTGCTGTGGTTCGAGCGGGACTGGGAGGGCGACGGCCGCCCGCTGCCGCCCGAGCGCTGGCGCGCCGACTGCCTGGCCACCGCCACCACCCACGACCTGCCGCCCACCGCCGCCCGGCTCACCGGCGACCACATCGACCTGCGCGACCGCCTGGGCCTGCTCACCCGCCCGGCGGCCGAGGAACGCGCCGAGGCCGTCGCCGACACCGCCGAGTGGCTGGCCCTGCTGGGCAGCCTGGGCCTGCTGGACCGCACCGCCGCCGGGCCGCCCGGCTCCGACGAGGAGGAGGAGATCCGCGCCGTCCACCGCTTCCTGCTGCGCACCCCGGCCCGGCTGATCGGCGTCTGGCTCCCGGACGGCCTCGGCGACCGCCGCCCGCAGAACCTCCCCGGGACCTGGGACCAGTACCCGAACTGGCGGCTGCCGATCGCGGACCGCGAGGGCCGGCCGCTGCCGCTGGAGGAACTGACGGCCTCCCCTCGGCTGAGGGCGCTGCTCCATGTGTTCGGGCAGGCCGACGGCGTGTGAACCCCCCGTACGGGACCCCGGGCGCGCGTCCCTCCGGGGGGTTCGCTAACTTGAGATCGTGGACAAGAAGAACGCCCTGCGCGCCGGCGCCCTGGCCGCCGGTACGACGCTGATGATGCTGCTCATGTCGTCCCCCGCGCTCGCGCTGACCCGCGACGACGGCGACGACCCCGGCGCCCCCTTGAGCGCCATCCAGACGCTGGGCCTCTACGTGCTGATCCCGCTCGCGCTGTTCGTGGTCATCGCCGGTCTGGTGATGGCGCTGGACAAGTCCAAGATCAGGGTCGTCAAGCCCTCGTCCTCGGTGAAGCCCGAGGCCGACGCCAAGGCCTGACCGGACACCGGTTCCTTTCGCCGGACACCGGCTATTTCTGTCGCCGGGGGCGCCTGTCCTCCCGTCGGTACGCGCGTGCTGCCGTACCCGGGTGAGGTCGGCGCCCTCGGCGTTTCGCACGGGGCTCGGCGATCAGCCACGCCCCGTGTGAACGGCGCCCTCGAGCCTCCGGATCGGTACGACGCCGTCCACGTCCTCGGCTCGTACGAGCGCCTTCTTCGCCCGGGACCGGTATTTCCGGCGTCCAGCCGGTCCGCCCTTGATGCAGCGGATGCGGTCAAGGTGTCGCCGGTGGACCACGGTCGATCGGCCGTGGCGGTGCGGCTCAGGGATTCGGCGCGGTCAGGTACCGCTGTACGGTCGGCCCGAGCCACGCCAGCAGTTCCTCGCGGGTCAGTTCCCGCGCCGCCGGCAGGCGCAGCACATAGCGGGTGAGGGCCAGCCCGAGCAGCTGCGCGGCGCACAGCGCGGCCCGCGCCGGGACCTGTTCGGGGTCGGGGCACACCTGCCGGGCCACCGGCAGCAGCTGCTCCCGGAAGATGCCCTGCATCCGCTCGGCCCCGGCCGGGTTGGTGGCGCCGACCCGGAGGACGGCCGTCAGCTCCTCGTTCTCCTCCCACAGGCCGAGGAAGTGGCCCACCAGCGTCCGCCCCACCTCGTCCCGCGGCACCCCCGTCAGATCGGGCAGCCGCAGATCCAGCGCGACGGCCGCGGCGAAGAGGCTCTCCTTGCTGCCGTAGTAGCGCATGACCATGGACGGGTCGATGCGCGCGTCCCTGGCGATCGCCCGGATGGTGGCCCGCTCGTAGCCATCGGCGGCGAACCGCTCGCGGGCGGCCTGAAGGATGGCGGTGCGGGTGGCGTCGGAGCGGCGCGCCTGGCTCGTCTTCGTGCTGGCGGTCATGCCAACGAGCGTAGGCCAACATGCGTGGGCCAACAAGTGTTGACTCTCCTCGCGGCCCGGTTCTAGGCTTGCCAACAAGCGTTGACCAATGGGTGTTGACCAACAGGTGTTGGTCAACGGCGGTTGGCAAACGCTTGTAGACCAACAAGCGTTGGCACCCAGGAGGCCACCATGACCGGCACCACTGGCACCACTGGCAACAACGGCACCACCACCCACGAGGTCACCGGCACCCCCGGCGCCACCAGCACCGGCAGCCCCGCCACCGCCACCGCCGCCGTCATCGTCGTCGGCTCCGGCCCCACCGGTCTCCTCCTCGCCGGTGACCTCGCCACCGCCGGCGTCCCGGTCACCGTCCTCGAAAAGCGCCCCCACAAGATCAGCAACCTCTCCCGCGCCTTCGTCCTGCACGCCCGCACCCTGGAACAGCTCGACGCGCGCGACCTCGCCGACGACCTCGAAAAGGTCGGCCGGCCCCTCGACCGCCTGGCCCTCTTCGGCCGGCTCACCGTCGATCTCGCCGCCCTCCCCTCCCGCTTCAACCACCTCCTCGTCCTCCCGCAGTACGAGGTCGAGAAGGTCCTGGAGCGCCGGGCGGTCGAGGCGGGCGTCGACTTCCGGTACGAGACCGAACTGACCGGGCTCACGCAGGACGCCGACGGGGCGACCGTGGAGGCGCGCGGCCCCGAGGGCCGCACGGAGCGGCTGCGGGCGGCGTACGTCGTCGGCGCCGACGGCATGCGCAGCGCCGTACGGGACGCGATCGGGCTGCCCTTCCCGGGCAAGTCGGTGATCCGGTCCGTCGTCCTCGCCGACGTCAGGCTCGCCGAGGAGCCGCCAGACCTGCTCACCGTCAACGCCGTCGGCGACGCCTTCGCCTTCCTCGCGCCGTTCGGCGACGGCTACTACCGGGTGATCGGCTGGCACCGCGGCCGCAACGTCCCCGACACCGAACCGCTGGACCTGGCGGAGATCCAGGAGATCACCCGTCTCGCCCTCGGCCGGGACTTCGGGATGCACGACGCCCGCTGGATGTCCCGCTTCCACAGCGACGAACGGCAGGCGCCCGCCTACCGGGCCGGGCGGGTCTTCCTGGCCGGCGACGCCGCGCACGTGCACACCCCGGCCGGCGGCCAGGGCATGAACACCGGCCTCCAGGACGCGGCCAACCTGAGCTGGAAGCTCGCGGCGGTCGTCACCGGTCACGCCGGGCCCGCGCTGCTCGACAGCTACCAGGCCGAACGGCACCCCGTGGGCAGGGCGGTGCTGCGCAGCAGCGGCGGGATCGTCCGCCTCGCCATGGCCAAGCGGCCCTGGACGCTCGCGGCCCGCGCGGCGCTCACCACGTTCCTGAACGCCGTGGGCCCCGCCCGCCGCGAGGTCGCCGGCCAGGTCACCGGCGTCGGCTACCGCTACCCCGCCCCGCGCGGCGCCCACCGCCTCACCGGAACCCGGGTGCCGGACGTCGCCCTGGCCGGCGGCGGCCGCCTCTACGAGGCCCTGCGCGGCGGCCGGTTCGTGCTGATCACCCCGGAGCCGTACGAGGCGGGGCCCGGCTTCGCGGACCGGCTCACCGTGGCCCACTGGGCGAGCGACCGCCGTACGACCGTGCTGGTCCGCCCCGACGGATACACGGCCTGGGCCGCCGACTCGGCCGACGGCACGGCCATCGAGGTGGCGCTCGCCGCGCACGTCGGCGGCTAGACCACCACTAGGCCCGGTGTGGTGCCTCCAGCGTCCCCGCGAGCAACTCCCTCAGCAGGTCGGCCAGTTGGCCGGCCTGTTCGTCGTTGAGGCGGGACAGGGCCTCCGTCTGGACCGCGAGGCCCGCGCCGACCGCCCGGTCGATGACGTCCAGGCCCTTCTCGGTCAGCGTCACCTGAAGGCCCCGGCGGTCGTGCGGATCGGGGGAGCGGCGCAGCAGGCCGGCCCTCTCCAGCTTGTCGAGGCGCCCGGTCATCCCGCCGGTGGTCAGCATCAGGGTGGCCGACAGCTGGCGCGGCGAGAGGGTGTACGGCTCGCCGCTGCGGCGCAGTGTCGCGAGCACGTCGAACTCGCCGCGTGAGATGCCGTAGGGCTGGTACGCCTTCTCCATACGGTCGCCCATGGTGCGGGAGAGGCGGTAGATCCGCCCGAAGACCTCCATCGCCCTGGAGTCGAGGTCGGGTCGCACGGCCGCCCACTGGCCGATGATCGCGTCCACCGGATCCTTGCCTGCGCTCATGGGCCGAGTATGGCCTTCCGGGAGGTCGCCAGCAAGAAAGTAACTTGCAGGAAAGTTGCTTAGCACTAAGCTACTTGCTGCCAAGTTACTTCAGGGGGTCATGGTGACAAGAACGAACGAGCGCACACCCGGCGAATGGACCCTGCCCGTCGCCGCCGCCGTCAACGGCATCGGCACCGGCATGTACGTCCCGTTCACGCTGGTCTTCTTCCACGCCGTCACCGGGCTGTCCTTCACGGTCGTCGGCGCCGTGCTCACCGCGACCGGCCTCGCGGGCATCGCCGTACTGCCGCTCGCCGGCGCGGCGGTGGACCGGTACGGCGCCAAGCGGGTGCAGTACGGGCTCTACGGCGTCCGGGTCGCCGGCTTCGCCCTCTACCCCTTCGCCCACTCCCTGCCCGCCTTCGCGGCCGTCGCCCTGGTCACGGCCGCCGCGGACCGGGCCTTCCCGGCGGCTCAGCAGTCCCTGATCGGCGAGGTGGCGAGCGGGGCGGGGCGGGACCGGCTGCAGGCGTCGACGCGCGCGCTGCAGAACGCCGGGAACGGGGCGGGCGCGCTGCTGGCCACGCTGGTCATCTCCCTCGCGGGCAGCGCCGGGTACACGTACGCGGCCTGGGGCAACGCCCTCTCCTTCGCGCTCGCGGCGCTGCTGCTGCGGCCCCTGCGGCAGGTGCGTACCGCAGGTGCGGCTCCGGTCGCGCGCCGCGCGGGCGCCGGTTACCGGCTCGTCCTCGCCGACCGGCCGTTCCTGGTCGTCACCGGCGCCAACTTCCTGAACGCGCTGAGCTATTCGGCTCTGTCGGTGCTCTTCCCCCTCTTCGTCGTGGAGTGGCTGCACGGGCCTTCGATGCTCACCGGCGCCGGGTTCACGCTCAACACCGTGCTGTGCGCGGTGGCCGGGGTCGGGGTCGGCGCGCGGGTCCGCGGAGCCGGGGCCCGGCGCACCCGGGCGGCGGCGCTGGGCGGGGGCCTGTTCGCGACCGCCTTCGCCGCGCAGATCGTGCTCGGCACCGTACGCCGGGATCGGCCGTCGTCGTGGGCGGGGCCCTGGTCGTCGTGGTCGTCGTCTACACCCTCGGTGAGCTGATCCACAGCCCCGCCGCCCAGGCGCTCGCGGTGGCGGCGGCGCCCGAAGCGGTGCGCGGCCGGTATCTGGCGGCGTACCAGATGTCCTGGTCCCTGGCGAAGGCCGTGGCGCCCTCCCTGTTCACCGCCCTGCTGGCCCTGGACGGCCGGGCGCCGTGGGCCGTCCTCGTCCTCACCTCGGCGGTCGCCGCCGCCCTCCTGATCCGGACGGAATCCCGCCTGCCGGCGGAGGCGGTACGGCCACGGCCGGCGACGGTGACCCGCGGCGGCGCCCCCGGCGCCCCTGCTCCTGCTCCTGCCCCCGCTCTGGTCCCCGTCCTCGCCGATGCCACCCTCGCCGACGCCGAAGGAACCCGGAGGATCCGGCCGTGAAGCGATCCCTGACCGTTCCGCTCACCGCGCTCGCCCCCGTCTCCTGGGGCACCACCTACGCCGTCACCACCGCGTTCCTGCCGCCGGAGCGCCCCCTGTTCACGGCCCTCCTGCGGGCGCTGCCCGCGGGACTGCTCCTGCTGGCGCTGACCCGGGTGCTGCCGCGCGGGAGCTGGTGGTGGCGGTCGGCGGTGCTCGGCGCGCTGAACATCGGCGCCTTCTTCCCGCTGCTGTTCGTGTCGGCGTACCGGCTGCCCGGCGGAATGGCCGCCGTGGTCGGCTCGGTCCAGCCGCTGTTCGTCGTCGGCCTCTCGGCGCTGCTGCTCGGGCAGCGGCCGGTTCCGCGCACGCTCGTCACCGGGCTCGCGGCCGCGCTCGGCGTCAGCCTCGTCGTGCTGCAGGGAACCGGCACGCTCGATGCCGTAGGAGTGCTCGCGGCCGTGGCCGCCACCGCCTCGATGGCCGCCGGTACGGTGCTGACCAAGCGCTGGGGCCGCCCGGACGGCGTCGGTCCGCTCGCGCTCACCGGCTGGCAGCTCACCGCGGGCGGCCTGCTCATCGCGCCGGTCGCCGTCCTGGCCGAGGGCGCCCCACCCGCCCTGGACGGCCGTGCCGTGGGCGGCTACCTCTATCTGGCCCTGGCCAACACGGCGGTGGCGTACTGGCTCTGGTTCCGCGGCATCGGCCGGCTCACCGCCACCCAGGTCGCCTTCCTCGGCCCGCTCTCCCCGCTCACCGCGGCCGTCGTCGGCTGGGCGGCCCTCGGCCAGGCGCTCACGCCGGTGCAGGTGGCGGGCATGGCGCTGGCGTTCGGCGCGACGCTGGCGGGGCAACTGGGTGGAGGCAGGCTGCCATCTTTCAGTTCAGCTGAAAGGAATCGTCGAAAAGATTCGATGGACCTGATGGATCGGGCGCTGCGACGGTAGGGACACGGAACGCCCACCCCGAAAGGAGCCCCGTGGCAGCCGTCCTGCCCAGGACCACCACCTCCGTCCCGTCCGCCCGCACGTGCGCCGCTCCCGCGGCCGGCCTCGCGCTCGCCGCCCTCGCCACCCTCGTCTGGTCCGGCAGCTTCGTCACCTCGCGCGGCCTGCACGACAGCGTCCCGCCCGTACAGCACGCCTTCTGGCGCTGGGTCGTCGCGCTGCTCGCCGTAGCCCCCTTCGGCGCCCGGCAGGCCTGGCGGCAGCGGGCGCTGATCCGCCGCCACGCCCGCTACGTCCTCCTCGCGTCCTTCCTCGGTGTGGCGGTGTACAACACCCTCGTCAACCAGGCCGGACTGACCACGCCCGCCGCCACCATGGGCCTGATCATGGCCGCGTCGCCGGTGCTCATGGCGGTCTTCGAACGGCTGGGCGGCGTACGGCTCGGCGCCCGCCGCAGCACCGGGCTGCTCATCGCCTGCGCGGGTGTGACGCTGCTCGTCGGCGGCGGTGCGGGCTTCGCCACCGGAGACCTGTGGATGATCGCGGCCGCCTGCTGCTTCGCCGGCTACAGCGCGCTGCTGCGCCGCCGGCCCGCCGAACTGAGCGGCACCGGCTTCCTCTTCACCACCTTCCTGACCGGCACGGTCCTGCTGCTGCCCGCGCAGGCGGTGAGCGTGACCGTGCAGGGCTCCTTCCACCCCACCCCCGCCACCGTCCTGCCGCTCCTCTACGTCGGCGTCGCCTCCTCCGCGGTGGCCTTCTTCGCCTGGAACAAGGCCGTCGCGCTGATCGGCGCGACCCGTGCGGGCATCGTCTACCACCTCCAGCCGGTCTGCGTGACCCTGCTGTCCTGGGCCGTGCTCGGCGAGACGACCGGTCTGCCGCACCTGCTGTCGATGGCGCTGATCCTGGGCGGGGTGGTGCTGGGGGCGGGATCCCGCAGGTGACGTGTAGCTTTCCGGGCATGGCCGAGTGGGACATCCGGAAGCTGCAGATCCTGCGCACCCTGCGCGAGCGCGGCACCGTGACCGCGACGGCCGAGGCCCTGCACATGACCCCGTCCGCGGTGTCCCAGCAGCTCACCAACCTCGCCCGGCAGCTCGGCGTGCCGCTGCTCCAGGCGCGCGGCCGCCGGGTCCGGCTCACCGACGCGGCCCGGCTGGTGCTGGCCCACACCGAGCCGGTCTTCGAGCAACTGGAGCGCGCGGAGGCCGCGTTGGCGGCGTACGTCCAGGGGGAGGCGGGGGAGGTCCGGGTCGCCGCGTTCCCGACGTCCGTACCCGCCCTGGTCGTACCGGCCGTACGGGCCCTGCGGACCACGCACCCCCGGGTGACGGTCCGGGTACGGGAGGCGGAGGCCGCCGAGGCCTACGACCTGCTGACCGCCGGCGAGGCCGACCTCGCCCTGTCCCTCGCGGCGTCGGCCCCCGGCGCGGCGGACCCCCGGTTCACCCAGGTCCCCCTGCTGGCCGACCCCTTGGACGTCGCCCTGCCCCCCGGCCACCCGCTGGCCGCTGCCCCCGCCCTGACCCTCACGGATCTGGCCGCCGAACCCTGGATCTTCGGCGGCAGCGGCCCCTGGTCCGACATCACCCGCCGCGCCTGCGAGGCGGCCGGCTTCAGCCCCCACCAGGGCCACTCGGCCTCCGGCTGGACCGCGATCCTCGCCATGGTCGCGGCCGGCATGGGAGTGGCCCTGGTCCCGCGCATGGCCGCGGGCCGCCGCGACGGGGTGGTCCTGCGCGACCTCGGCCCGGGCGGGCCGGTGCGGCATGTGACGGCCGCGGTGCGCAGGGGCGCGGAGACGGGGCGGGCGGTGGCCCGGGTGCTGGAGGCGCTGGCGGCGGCGGCCGACGGAGGGCACTAGGCGCGGGTACGGCTACTCGTCCCCC
Source organism: Streptomyces incarnatus (assembly GCF_001027185.1). Lineage (NCBI taxonomy): Bacteria > Bacillati > Actinomycetota > Actinomycetes > Kitasatosporales > Streptomycetaceae > Streptomyces > Streptomyces incarnatus. The sequence continues at coordinate 5,596,616 of NZ_CP011497.1, forward strand.
CATCGGCAGACGGAGCCCACGGCAGGCAGGCCCACGGCAGGCGGGCCCACGGCAGACCGAGCCCATGGCAGGCGCGCTGAGGGGAGGCGAGCGCACGCCCGATCGGGCCAGGGATACCCTCGGACGGTGTCGAATCGAGCGGTAGCCGCCGGAGTGGGTCTCGCGCGGGTGTTGGCGCACTGCGGGGGCAGCCCCGCGGCGGCCGTCGACCATCTGGTGGGCGCCATCGCCGCCGCGCCCGAGGACCCCGAACCCTACGCGGTGCTGGCCGAGCTGTGGCGGGACCGGCGGCCGGAGCTGGCCGAAGTCGTCCGGGGGGCCAACTCCTTGCGGACGGTACTGGCGCGGTCGTACGTCAGCTTCCTCGACGGCGACATGGACGACGCGGCGACGGCGATCGGCTCGGTCACCGGTGTGCGGCCCGACATCGCGTGGGCGGACGCCCCCTGGTTCGGCGACGAGCGGTTTCTCGGCCGGGTGAGCGCCGGGGCGCTGGCCGAGGCGGCGATGCGGACCATGGACCGCGGCCACGACCTGGACACCGACGGCATGCGGGAACGCTTCCAGCCCTGGTTCCGGGCCATCGACGCGGTCGCCGCCCGCGAGCCGGCGCCGGAGGCGCTGGCCAGGATGGCGATCCTGCTGCGGGCCTGCGGTCTCACCGACGCGTCGTTCGCCCTCTGCGACCGCGCCGACTCCGTCGAGCCGGTCATGCTGACGGAAGTCGTCCGGGCGGGCACCTGGCGCAGGCTGGGGGAGCCCGAACGGACCGCGGCGGCGTTCGAGCGCGCCCTGGCCCTGGACCCGGCCAACTGGTCGCTGTACCTGGACCTGGCCGACGTCCGCGCCGAGCAGGGCGACTTCGCCGCCGCCGTCCGGCTGACCGAGCAGGGGATGCGGCACGAGCCGGACGAGCCCACCCTGCGCGCCGCCCGGGCCGCCTACCGGGCCCGGCTCACCGGCTCGCCCGCCGACCTGGGCGAACTCGTCGAACTGGCGCCGGGCCTGCCGCACGACGGGTACCGGGACCTGCTGATCGATCACGCCTGTGCCGGCCCCGCCCTGCCCGCCGGGCTCGTCGCCGCGGCCCGCCGCATCCAGCACGGCGACCGAGCCCCCGCGACGGGCGAGGCCCGACCCGCCGCACCTCGTACGGACGCGTAGCGGTTCACGCCCCCGCACCTCGCGCGGTCGGGCAGCGGCTCAATCCCGCCGCACCTCGTACAGAAAGCATCCGTACTCCACCGCCCGCACGTGCACCACCGCCACCTCCGGGTCGGCGAAGGCCTCGGCGAGGGCGGACGGGAAGCCGGTGTCCACCAGCCGGCCGCCCAGGATCCGGCCGTCGGCCGAGTACCGGCGGAGCACACGGTGGGCGTCGGTGAAGGGCAGCGCGGTGCCGGACGGGCCCGGGCACTCCTCGGCGTGCACGAAGACCGGGCCCTGCTCGTCGTACGCCCCCGGATCGGCGCCCGTCCCGGCCGCCCAGCGGCGCAGGGGCGCGTAGGAGACCAGGGCGATCAGCTCGCCCGGAGCGCTGCGGCGCAGACAGCAGCGCAGCGGCGCGCCGCCCTCCTCGTCGGTGAAGGGGTTCATCGGCCGTCCGGCGTCGTCGGCGGTGCGCAGTTCCTTCAGGACCCCGGCCGGGACGGGGCGTGCGGTGCAGGTCGTCATACGGCCCAGCGTGCCGCCCGGCCGCCGCGCTGACCGGCGGGATCCGGACATCGCTTTCCCCATGGCTCCCATGGAAGGATGACGGAACCCACACATATCGAGGAGATGACCGCGTGCCTGGCACAAACCTGACTCGCGAAGAGGCGCAGCAGCGGGCCGAGCTGCTCACCGTTGACTCGTACGAGATCGATCTCGACCTCTCCGGCGCGCAGGAGGGCGGTACCTACCGGTCCGCGACCACGGTGCGCTTCGACGTGGCCCGCGGCGGCGGCGAGTCCTTCATCGACCTGGTGGCACCCACCGTCCACGAGGTCACGCTCAACGGCGACGCGCTCGACCCCGCCGAGGTCTTCAAGGATTCGCGGATCGCCCTGCCGGGCCTGCTGGAGGGCCGTAACGTCCTGCGCGTCGTCGCGGACTGCGCCTACACCAACACCGGCGAGGGCCTGCACCGCTTCGTCGACCCGGTCGACGAGCAGGCCTACCTCTACACCCAGTTCGAGGTCCCGGACGCCCGCCGCGTGTTCGCCTCCTTCGAGCAGCCGGACCTGAAGGCCACCTTCCAGTTCACCGTGCGGGCGCCCGAGGGCTGGACCGTCATCTCGAACTCGCCCACGCCGGAGCCCAAGGACAACGTCTGGGTCTTCGAGCCGACCCCGCGCATCTCGACGTACGTCACGGCGCTGATCGTCGGCCCGTACCACTCCGTGCACAGCGTGTACGAGAAGGACGGGCAGTCCGTGCCGCTGGGCATCTACTGCCGCCCGTCCCTCGCCGAGTTCCTGGACTCGGACGCGATCTTCGAGGTGACCCGGCAGGGCTTCGACTGGTTCCAGGAGAAGTTCGACTACGCCTACCCCTTCGCGAAGTACGACCAGCTGTTCGTGCCCGAGTTCAACGCGGGCGCGATGGAGAACGCGGGCGCCGTCACCATCCGCGACCAGTACGTCTTCCGGTCCAAGGTGACCGACGCGGCGTACGAGGTCCGGGCGGAGACCATCCTGCACGAGCTGGCCCACATGTGGTTCGGCGACCTGGTCACCATGGAGTGGTGGAACGACCTGTGGCTGAACGAGTCGTTCGCCACCTACACCTCCATCGCCTGCCAGGCCGCCGCGCCGGGCTCGCGCTGGCCGCACTCGTGGACCACGTTCGCGAACTCGATGAAGACCTGGGCGTACCGGCAGGACCAGCTGCCGTCCACGCACCCGATCATGGCGGACATCCGCGACCTGGACGACGTGCTCGTCAACTTCGACGGCATCACGTACGCCAAGGGGGCTTCCGTCCTCAAGCAGCTGGTCGCGTACGTCGGCCAGGACGAGTTCTTCAAGGGCGTGCAGGCCTACTTCAAGCGGCACGCGTACGGCAACACGCGCCTGTCCGACCTGCTCGGCGCGCTGGAGGAGACCTCCGGCCGCGACCTGAAGACCTGGTCGGGGAAGTGGCTGGAGACGGCGGGCATCAACATCCTCCGCCCGGACATCGCCACCGACGCCGACGGGGTCATCACCTCCTTCGCCGTCCGCCAGGAGGCCCCGGCCCTGCCCGCCGGCGCCAAGGGCGAGCCGGTGCTGCGCCCGCACCGCATCGCGATCGGCCTGTACGACCTGTCCGCTCCGGACACAGACACGGCCGGCAAGCTGGTGCGCACCGACCGCATCGAGCTGGACGTCGACGGCGAGCTGACGGCCGTACCGCAGCTGACCGGCCGGCGCCGCCCGGCGGTGGTCCTGCTGAACGACGACGACCTCTCCTACGCCAAGGTCCGCCTGGACGAGGAGTCGCTCGCGGTGGTCACCGAGCACCTCGGCGACTTCACCGAGTCCCTGCCGCGGGCCCTGTGCTGGGCCTCCGCCTGGGACATGACCCGGGACGCCGAGCTGGCCACCCGCGACTACCTCGCCCTGGTCCTGTCCGGCATCGCCAAGGAGTCCGACATCGGTGTGGTGCAGTCGCTGCACCGCCAGGTCAAGCTCGCCATCGACCTGTACGCCGACCCGGCCGCCCGCGAGTCCCTGCTCACCCGCTGGACCGACGCCACGCTGGCCCACCTGCGGGCGGCGGAGCCGGGCAGCGACCACCAGCTGGCCTGGGCCCGTGCCTTCGCGGCGACGGCCCGCACCCCGGAGCAGCTGGACCTGCTGGAGGCGCTGCTGGAGGGCACCCAGACCGTCGAGGGCCTGGCCGTGGACACCGAGCTGCGCTGGGCGTTCGTGGAGCGCCTCGCGGCGGTCGGCCGCTTCGACGAGGCCGAGATCGCGGCCGAGTACGAGCGGGACAGGACAGCGGCCGGTGAGCGGCACGCGGCGACCGCCCGGGCCGCCCGGCCGACGGCGGAGGCCAAGGCGGAGGCCTGGGCCTCGGTGGTCGAGTCCGACAAGCTGCCGAACGCCGTGCAGGAGGCCGTGATCGGCGGCTTCGTCCAGACCGACCAGCGCGAGCTGCTGGCGCCGTACGCGGACAAGTACTTCGAGGTCGTCAAGGGCATCTGGGACTCGCGCTCGCACGAGATCGCCCAGCAGATCGCCGTCGGCCTGTACCCGGCCGTCCAGGTCTCCGAGGAGACCCTGGCCAAGACGGACACCTGGCTGTCCTCGGCCGAGCCGAACGCGGCCCTGCGCCGCCTCGTCTCGGAGTCCCGCTCGGGCGTCGAGCGCGCACTGCGGGCCCAGGCGGCGGACGCGGCGGCGCAGTAGTACGGCCGCGAGGGCGCCCGGCATCCGCGCCGGGCGCCCTCCGCCGTGCTCAGCCCGGGAACATCCCGCGTGCTCAGCCCGGGAACATCGCCCGTGCTCAGCCCGGGAACATCCCCCCGGTCACGTTCACGAACGTGCCGGTGATGCCCGCCGCGTGGTCGGAGGCGAGGAAGACGGCCGTGGCGGTGATCTCGGCCAGGGTGGGGTTGCGGCGGGTCATGCGCAGGCTCGCCAGGTGGTCGAGGATGCCGGCGACGTTCACGTTCGGGTCGACGGCGCGGAGCTTGTCCCCGGTGAGCGTCTCCGGGACACCGGCCGCCCACAGGCCCACCGCGCGCACCCCGCGCGGGCCCAGTTCCATGGCGAGGTTGCGCACCAGGGCGTCGGCGGCCGCGTCGGCCGGGCCGGTGCCGCCCATCATCGGACTGCCGTGCGCGGAGCCGCTGTTGAGGGTGAGGATCACCCCGGAGCCGCGCTCGGCCATGCGGCGGGCGGCGGCGCGGGCGGTGAGGAAGGCGGCGCGGGTTCCGTCGAGGACGGGGCGCAGGAAGTCGTCGGCCGGCATCTCCGTCAGCGGGGCGCCCTGGACGTCCCCGCGGCTGACGAGGTTGAAGGAGATGTCGATCGTGCCGACCCGGCCCGCGTGCTCCTCCACGGCCGCCTCGTCCAGCGCGTCCACGACCGCCGTCTCGGCGTGCCCGCCGGCCGCCGTGATCTCCTTGGCCACCGCCTCCAGCGTCTCCCGGGTACGGCCCACGAGGTGCACCCGGGCGCCCTCGCGGGCGAAGGCGCGGGCCACCGCACCGCCGATCGAGCCTCCGGCGCCGTAGATGATCGCGGTCTTGTCGGTGAGCAGCATGGTGAACTCCCTGTCGGTGTGTCGTCACGTTCACCGGTACTGACGTACGGCGCCCCACGCGCTCATCGCTCACAGCCGCAGCGGCAGCCCGAACGCCGGGAACAGGTGCGGTTCGAAGGAGGTGATCTCCGCGATGCGGTCGTCGGCGTCGAAGCGGAGCACGTCCAGGACCTGGGCGCGGTAGACGTTCGTACCGGGGCGGCGGACGTAACCCCCGGCCGCGAGCTGCCCGTTGGCGCGGGCGGGCAGGTGGCGCCAGTGGCCCAGGAACAGGGGGGACGCGGGGTCGAGGCTGGGGCGGAGGAAGGCGAGCAGCGCCGCGCGGCCCGTGAACCAGAACGGGTTCGGTGGCATCGTCAGCGTGACGTCCTCGGCCAGCAGCCCGGCCATCGCGTCGAAGTCCAGCCGCTCGGCGGCCGTCATGTACCGCTGGAGCGCGGCCCGCTGGGCGTCCGTCGGCGGGGCGGCCGTCCAGTCCGTACGGCTCGCGGGCAGATGCTCGCGCAGGGCCGGACGGGCGCGCTGCAGCGCGCTGTTGACCGAGGCCACGGAGGTTTCGAGGGCCTGCGCGGTCTCGGCGGCGGTGAGTCCGAGCAGGTCGCGCAGCACGAGCGCGGCGCGCTGCCGGGCCGGGAGGTGCTGGAGCGCGGCCAGCAGGACCAGCTCAACGGTCTCGCGCGCCTCCGCGGCGCTGTCCGGCAGCTCGTCGTCCGGGCAGGGCTGCAGCCAGGTGATCCGGGCGGGCGGCTCGCCGGGGCCGTGGTCCATGCCGGGCAGCGGCTCGTAGTGCCGCGGGCGGCGGGCCGTACGGCGCTGGAAGTCCAGGCAGGCGTTGGTCGCGATGCGGTACAGCCAGGTACGGGCGCCCGCCCGCCCCTGATAGCCGTCCCGGGCCCGCCAGGCCCGCAGGAACGTCTCCTGGACCAGGTCCTCGGCGTCGTCGTAGGAACCGGTCATGCGATAGCAGTGGGCGCGGATCTCCCGGCGGTGCGCCTCGGTGAGCGCGGCGAAGGCGCTCTCGTCGAACGGCGGACCGGCGACGGTCGTCCCGCCTGATTCCGTCACGGGCGACTCCGTGACGGAAACCGGACTGTCGGCCCCGGGGATTTCCGTCACGCCCGACTCCGTTACGGATCGCTCCGCCGTCTCCGCGACGGACCGAGGGACTTCCGTCACGCCCGTCTCCGTGACGGATCGCTCCGCCGTCTCCTGTGCCAGCCGCGCGATCCGGCGCAGCCGGGCCACGGAGGCGGACAGCTCGGTCACGCCCGCGTACAGGGCGGAGGCAGGCCTCGGCACCAGCGCACCCGCCTGCCGGCCGACCGACTCGATCAGCGCCTCCAGGTCCCCGCCGTCCTGCCGCCCCCGGTACGCCCGCTGCCGGCAGGCCGCCGAGCAGTACACGGAGCTACGCCCCCGCCGCCCGGCACGCGCGGGCAGAGGACCGCCACAGCTCGCGCACGTGTCCACGGCCACCCCTCCCGCTCGGACCACTCGCACTCCGGGGCAGCGATCCTCGCGCACCGGCACGGTCCCCGCCAGCACTCGCGCGAACTCCGGACACGAAAAGGGGCGGCCACGTGGTCGTGGCCGCCCCGGTGACGCGGTCGGGGGTTACTTCCCGGACAGCTCCGCCGCCACCAGTTCCGCGATCTGGACCGCGTTCAGTGCGGCGCCCTTGCGGAGGTTGTCGTTGGAGATGAACAGGGCGAGGCCGTTGTCCACCGTCTCGTCGCGGCGGATGCGGCCGACGTACGACGGGTCCTGGCCGGCGGCCTGCAGCGGGGTCGGGATGTCGGAGAGGGCCACGCCGGGGGCGCCGGAGAGGAGCTCGGTCGCGCGCTCGGGGGGGAGCGGGCGGGCGAAGCGGGCGTTGACCTGGAGGGAGTGGCCGGAGAAGACCGGCACACGGACACAGGTGCCGGAGACCTTCAGCTCCGGGATCTCCAGGATCTTGCGGGACTCGTGGCGCAGCTTCTGCTCCTCGTCGGTCTCGTTCAGACCGTCGTCGACGAGGTTGCCGGCGAAGGGCAGCACGTTGAAGGCGATGGTGCGCTTGTAGACCCCCGGCTCGGGGAAGTCGACCGCCGAACCGTCGTGGGTCAGCTTGTCGGCCTCGGCGGCGACCTTCTGCACCTGGCCGTGCAGCTCGGCCACGCCGGCGAGGCCCGAGCCGGACACCGCCTGGTAGGTGGCGACGACCAGCGCCTGAAGGCCCGCCTCCTCGTGCAGGGGCTTGAGGACCGGCATCGCGGCCATCGTGGTGCAGTTCGGGTTGGCGATGATGCCCTTGGGGCGGTCGGCGACCGCGTGCGGGTTCACCTCGGAGACCACCAGGGGGACGTCGGGGTCCTTGCGCCAGGCGGAGGAGTTGTCGATCACGACGGCGCCCTGGGAGGCGACCTTCTCGGCCAGCGCCTTGGAGGTCGCGCCGCCCGCGGAGAAGAGCACGATGTCCAGGCCGGAGTAGTCGGCGGTCGCCGCGTCCTCCACCGTCACCCCGTCCAGCACGGTGCCGGCCGAGCGCGCCGAGGCGAACAGGCGCAGCTGGGTCACCGGGAAGTTCCGCTCCGTGAGGATCCTGCGCATGACCGTGCCGACCTGACCGGTGGCTCCGACGATTCCGACCCTCACAGTGACTCCCTCTTTGTGTCTCGTGCATGACCGGGGCTTTTCCATCATGCGGCCGACCCCGGTCCACCTGTCCAATTCTTTGCGTGACGTGCCCGAGGAGTGGGACACGATCACCCGGCGGACGGTTCCGTACCTCCGTCGAACACCCCGCTGAGCTGGAGAAATTCCCCTCGCCTGCCGGCCAGGCCGCAAGCTGTGCTGTCCCGCCCCTGCCCGTGCGGTTCCCGGCCACACGGCGATGTGACGCACGCCTCTGCGGACCGGACGACATCGACCCGAACGTTTCCGCCCGCTGCCGCGTCGTAGGAGAAACGCGTGAGGGGGTGGCTGGTGCTGCGCGGAAGAGCGCGCCGCGAGCAGACGTCGTACGACGATCCGCTGGACGCGGCCCAGGAACGCCGGGTGCGGGCGGTGCTCGCGCTCGGCGGCGTCCCGCAGTCGGACCTGCCGGACGGGGTGCAGCAGGTCCGGCTGCGGCTGCTGGAGCGGACCGCGAGCGGCCGGGAGGCGCCGCGGGACGTCTCGGCGTGGGCGGCGGTGGTCGCCTCCAACCTCGCCATGGACTGGCACCGGGCCAAGCGGCGCCAGGAGCGGCTGGGGGAGCGGCTGGCCGCGCTGCGCGAGCCCGCGCACCCCTCCGGCGAGGAGACCAGCCTGCTCTCCGTCGCCGTCGCCCAGGGCCTGGACGAGCTGCCCGCCGCCCAGCGGCAGGTGCTCGTCCTGCGCTTCTTCGCCGACCTGCCCGTCCGGGCCATCGCCGAGGAACTGGGCGTCCCCGAGGGCACGGTCAAGAGCAGGCTGCACACGGCGGTCCGCGCCCTGCGTGACCGCCTGCACGAGGACGAGGTGGTGTGACGTGACCGCCGGAGGAGGAAACGCCGGGGAGTACGGCGGTATGGACGCGAACACCGGGGAGTACGGCGGTATGGACGCGCTGATGGCCGCCATCACGGGGGAACCGGTACCGGAGGAGGCCCGTCGGGATCCCGCCTTCCTCGCCGAGCACCGGGCGGCCGAGGCCGATCTGGCGGTGCTCAGGGAGCAGTTGGGCCGGCTCGCCGAGGCGCTGACCGGGGAGGAGGCGGTGCCCGAAGAGCGCGCCGGGCATCCCGCGCCGGTGTCCCGCCCGCGCGGTGCCGTACGACCGGTGCGGTCCGGGCGCCGTCCCCCGCGGCCGCCGCGCCCCGGCCGGCCCGCCGGACCGCGCCGGGCGCTGCGGATCGCGTTCGGGGCGCTCGCCGGTGCCGCGGTCTTCGCGCTGGTCGCCGGGTTCGGCTGGCTGATCACGCACCCCGGTGCCTCGGACGACAGCGCGGCGAGCGCATCGGGCAAAAGCGTCGCCGAGCCCCCGGACAGGGTCTCCGGCGAGGGCGGGCGGCCGTCCGACGCCGCACTCACCCTCGCCTGCTCCCGGCTGGTCGTGGAGGGCACCGTGACCGAGGTGGAACCGCAGAAGCCGTCCCCGTGGAGCCGGGTCACGCTGAAGGTGATCCGCTCCTACAAGCCCGCCCATGGCCCGGCCGAGGTCGCCTTCCTGCTCGAGAGCGGCGCGCAACCGGCCCCGCGCAAGGGCCAGCACGTACTCGTCCAGGTCCGTGCGGGACAGCAGAACGCGAGCCTGTGGGCCGTCGGGGACGCCCGCGTGGCCGTCAACCGTGCCTGGTTCACCGAGGCGCTGCCCACGTCGGGGCACGTCACCTGCCCCGCCGGAGGGGCACCCACCGGCAAGCCGTGAAAAGGCGGGTGTCCCCCCGGACACCTGCCCCTCACCTTGATCGCGGTGGACCCGTGTGGCCGGCCGGCCGGGGCCGGCAGCCGGCTCAGTTCTCCTTCGAGCGCGCGTAATGCCGGGACGCCTTCGCGCGGTTGCCGCACGCCGCCATCGAGCACCAGCGGCGGGTGCCGTTCCGGGACGTGTCGAAGAAGTGCAGGATGCAGCTGCCGCCGGCGCAGGTCCGGATGCGTTCCGGTGCCCGGGTGATCAGGTCCAGGTAGTTCCGGGCGGCGAGCCAGGCCGGCCCCCACGACGGATCGGCGAACTCCGGCTCCTCGGCGGGGCCGTCGGCGGTCAGCCGGGCCCGGATGCGCCCGTGTGCCAGTACGGCGTCCACGAGCGGCGCGGCCTCGGCCGGCGTCCCGTGCACCGCGGCCCCGAGTGCCTCGCGCGCCTCGCGCAGATGTGCCAGCACCTCCGCGTCGGCCGCGTGGTCCCCGGCCAGCCCGTTGCTCGCGAGCCACACCGCCAGCCCCTCGGTGCCGTCGAGCAGGTCCTGGGTGACGCCTTCCCGGTTCCACCGGGTGTTGAGCAGGTCGAGCGCGAGGGGCTCGCCGGTCAGGGGGCGGGGATCGCGGGGTGCGGCCATCGGACACTCCTTCTCGTCTAACCACTCAATTGTATGTGACCGGTTGACCGACCGACGTATAACCGTCTAACGTCAGTTAAGAAGGTTAGATGGCAGCTCGAAGGAGAACACCATGGCCCCGCGCATCGCACACGCAGGTCTGAACGTCACCGACCTCGACCGCTCGCTCGCCCTGTACCGCGACCTCCTCGGCTTCGCCGTGCTCGCCGAGGGCAAGGAGGACGACCAGCGCTGGGCGATGCTGGGGGAGACCGGCGGTGCCCCGCTCGTCACCCTCTGGCAGCAGGCGCAGGGGTCGTACGACAGCGGCCGCCCCGGACTGCACCACCTCGCCTTCACGGTCGACTCGATCGACCGCGTCCGGGAGTACGAGGACGCGCTGCGGGCCGCCGGCGTGGAGTTCGCCTACGACGGCGTGGTCGCCCACCGCGAGGGCGGGACCTCGGGCGGGATCTTCTTCCACGACCCGGACGGCATCCGCCTGGAGATCTCCGCCCCGCTCGGCCCCGACGGCGCCCCGGCCCCGCACGCGGACGCCCCGACCTGCGGTTTCTTCTAGTCATGGGCGTGTATCACGCGGGCTCGCTCGCCGTGCAGGAGCTGATGGGCGTCCGCGACCGCGCCGACCACGTGGGCCGCTCCCTCGGCCAGGGCATCAAGCCGATCGCGGCCGCGTTCCTGGAGCTCCAGCCCCTGCTGATCATCGGCGCGGCGGACCCGGGGACGGGGAGCGTGTGGGCGTCGGTGCTCACGGGCAGCCCCGGGTTCGTCAGGGCGACGGGCGTGCGGCAGGTGTCGGTCGTCACCGGTACCGGGCAGGGATCCGACCCGCTCGGCGCGGCCCTCAAGACACCCGGCACCCCCGTCGGCACCATCGCCCTCGACCCCCGGACCCGCCGCCGCATGCGCCTCAACGGCCGGCTGAGGCCGACCAGCAGGGGCTTCGCCGTGGAGGCCGACCAGGTCTTCTCCAACTGCCCCAAACACATCCAGCGCAGGGAGACGTACGAGACCCTCGCCGACCGCGCACCGGGCACCCCCCGCAGGCTGACCGAACTCGACCCGCAGGCGACGGAGTTCATCCGCGCGGCCGACACCTTCTTCCTGGCCACGGTCCACCCCGCCGGAGCCGACGCCAGTCACCGCGGCGGCAACCCGGGTTTCGTCCAGGTCACCTCACCACGCGAACTGACCTGGCCGGACTACCCCGGCAACGCCATGTTCCTCACCCTCGGCAACCTGCGCGGCGACCCCCGGGCCGGCCTGCTCTTCCTCGACTGGGCCACCGGCACCACCCTCCAGCTCACCGGCGAGGCGCACACCGAGTTCACGGCGTCCGGCGAGCGGAGTGTCCGCTTCACCCTCACCGAGGCCCTGTGGACCCCCGCCGCCCTCCCGCTGCGCTGGTCGGCGCCGGAATATTCCCCGGCGAATCCGGACATCTCGCGTTAACGTCCGTGCATGCGACAGAACTTGAGGGTGGCGGCCTACGCCGTGTGCGTCCGTGACGGACAGCTCCTGCTGGCGCGTTCCCCCGGCCCCGACGGAACCCCGGAGTGGGTGCTGCCGGGCGGCGGCATGGAGCACGGGGAGGACCCGTACGACACCGTCCGCCGTGAGCTGATGGAGGAGACCGGTTACCGCATCGAGGTGACCGGTCTCCTCGGCGTGGACTCCCGCCGCCATCGCCACCCGGGTCAGGGTCTGCGGCCGGGCACCGACCACCACGCCCTGCGCCTCGTCTACGAGGGCGAGGTCGTCGGCGGTGAACTCCGGTACGAAACCGGCGGATCGACGGATTTCGCCGCATGGCAGGATCTTTCGGCGGTGCCGGATCTCAACCGGGTGTCCCTCGTCGACACGGCCCTGCGCCTGTGGCGGGAACGCCCCACGAACGGTCACCTCGTCCCCGGAGCCCGTCCCCTACCCCAAGAGGTGAACGAGGAGTGACCGGCCCCCGGCCGCCCACGATCCACTCCATGACCGCGACCCGTACCCCGTGATCCACGTACGGTGATCGGCGCTGCGCGTTGCCGCCGCGTTCACGCGCAGGCCATCCCTGGTGCCAACGATCCTTGAGTGAGCGGGGTGTTCGCGTCAGCGACGGCCCGCGACCACTGCCGACGCGTTCGCACTCGGGGAGATCGCGCCAATGTCGCGCATACGCTCTGTCACCGCCTCCGCCGCTTCCGGCCTGGGGGTCAACCGCCGTACCGTCCTCGCCGCCGCCGGAGCGGTCTCGCTCTCCGCGGGCGTCGGCTACGCCCTCCACCCCACCGACAGCCAGGCCGCCACCGGTCCCGGCGGCACGGGGGACGCGCCCGTTGCCCGGTCCGCAGCGGCCTCCACCGCCCCGCCCGCGCCGTACACCAAGGGCACCACGCTCGCCTCGGTCGCCGCCCCGCGGAACAGCTCCGGCTACCAGCGCCTGGGCGACGGTCCCGGCTGGCAGCGGGTCGTGCGCGGCGAACTGGCCACACCCAAGTCCGGCCGGGAGCAGCGCCGTACGGTCCTCGCCGCGTTCGTGCAGTTCACCGATCTGCACCTGCAGGACGTCCAGCACCCGCTGCGCCTGGAGTACCTGCGCTCGAACGCCCCGCACTCCTGGCGCCCGCAGGAGGCGCTCACCGTGCCCGGTGCGGTCGCGCTCGTCGAGCGGGTCAACGCGCTGCGCGGGGCCCCGGCCACCGGCGCCCCGCTGCGCTTCGTCATGACCACCGGCGACAACACCGACAACAACGCCCACTCCGAACTGGAGTGGTTCATGCAGATCATGAGCGGTGGCCGGATCACCCCGAACACCGGTGACCCCCGGCACTACGAGGGGGTGCAGAACAGCGGTCTGAAGCTGTTCTGGCAGCCGGACTCCGCCACCCGCGACCGTGACAAGGCGCTCGGCTTCCCGCGGTTGGACGGCTTCCTGGCCGCGGCGATCCGCGAGGTGAACAGCCCCGGCCTCGACCTCCCGTGGTACTCCACCGTCGGCAACCACGACGCCCTCCCCCTCGGCTGCTTCGGCTCCCACGGCGACCCCTACCTCGCCGAGGCCGCCATCGGCGGCAGGAAGCTGTTCGACGTCTCCGCCGCCGACGCCAGGAAGCTCCAGGAGGCCATCAGCAGCGCCAAGGACCCGAGGGGCGCCGGCTACCGCGAGTTCCTCAAGGCCCACGCCCGCTCGATGCGCTCGGTCACCCCGGACGAGAAGCGGGCCCCGTACACGCCCGCCGACTATCTGAAGGCCCACCTCGACCCCGCCCACCAGGGTCACGGCCCGGTCGGGCACGGCTACTCCTCGGCGAACCTCGACGCGGGCACCCAGTACTACGCCTTCCGCGTCTCCGACGACGTCATCGGCATCAGCCTCGACACCACCGACCCCGGCGGCGACTCCGTGGGCTCCATCGGCACCGCCCAGCTGAACTGGCTCGACCGGACGCTGAAGGCGAACAAGGACTCCCACGCGGTCGTCTTCAGCCACCACACCAGCACCACGATGGGCAACACCCGCCCCGACCCGGCGCGCCCCGGCGAGAAGCGGCACAGCGGCGCGGAGGTGCTCTCGGTCCTGTCCGCCCACACCCATGTGCTGGCCTGGGTGAACGGCCACATCCACCGGAACGTCATCACCCCGCACCAGGGCCCCGCCGGCCGCTCCTTCTGGGAGATCTCCACCGCCTCGCACATCGACTACCCGCACCTCGCCCGGATCATCGAGCTGGCCGACAACAAGGACGGCACGATCTCCGTGTTCACCACCCTCATCGAGTCCGCCGCCCCGCACCGCACCGACTTCGCCGACCTCTCCCAGACCGGCCTCGCCGCCCTCTACCGCGAGCTGACCTTCAACGCCCCGGGCGCCAGCAAGACCCTCGGCGCGGGCGGCACGGCCGACCGGAACACGGAGCTGGTGTTGAAGAAGGGCTGAAAGTCACTCAACCGGAGTAACCCGAGCAACCTTCGCGCATCCGGCATCGGTTTCTTCCCCCGACCGCACGAACCGCACAGGTTGGGGGAAGACATGCGCGTACGCACGACCCTGGTGGCCGCCACGGCCGTACTCCTCTCGGCGGCCCTCGCGGCTCCGGCCGTCGCCGCCACCGGTGCCCACCCCGCGGGCGGACCCCCGCACGCCGCCACCCGCACGGCCGTCGAGGCCGCCGTCGCGGCCGGGGTGCCCGGGGTGACCGCCACCGCCGAGGACCGCCACGGCACCTGGTCCACCACCGCCGGTGTGGGCGACCTCCGCACGGGCCGGCCGCGCTCCACCGCCGACCGGTACCGCGTCGGCAGCATCACCAAGACCTTCGTCGCCACCGTCCTGCTCCAGCTGGAGGCGGAGGGCCGGCTGTCGCTGGACGACACCGTGGACACGTGGCTGCCGGGCGTCGTCCGCGGGCACGGCCACGACGGCCGCCGCATCACGATCCGCCGGCTGCTGAACCACACCAGCGGCATCTTCGACTACACCTCCGACGCGGACTTCGGCCGGGCGGTCTTCACCAGGGACGGCTTCGCCCGGCACCGCTACGACACGTACACCCCGGGCGAGCTGGTCACGATCGCCCTGCGGCACGAGCCGTACTTCGCGCCGGGCACGTCCTGGAAGTACTCCAACACCAACTACGTCCTGGCCGGAATGGTGATCGAGAAGGTGACGGGCCACCCGTACGCCACCGAGATCGAACGCCGCCTCATCGCGCCGCTGCGGCTGCGGGGCACCTCGCTCCCCGGCACCCGGATCACCGTGCCCCGCCCGAGCAGCCGCGCCTACTCGAAATTCAACGACCCGACGAGCCCGGCGTACGACGTCACGACCCTCAATCCGTCCCTCGCCTCGTCCGCCGGTGAAATGATCTCCGACTCCGCCGATCTCGACCGCTTCTACGGCGCGCTGCTCGGCGGGAAACTCCTGCCGCCCGCGCAGCTGAAGGAGATGAAGACCACCGTCGAGGCCACCGGCATCCCGAACACGCGCTACGGCCTCGGACTCATGGACACCCGGCTGACCTGCGGGGTTCACGTCTGGGGTCACAACGGCGGCATTCACGGGTCGGCCTCCACGGCGATGACGACGGCGGACGGCCGCCATGCGATCGCCTTCAATTTCAACGGCGACTGGACCGGGGGCATGGAGTCCGTGATCGACGCGGAATTCTGTTAGCCACCGTTTCATCCACGTCATTCCGTGTTAACCCGGACGCAATGTCCGTACCGCCTCATATCGGCTATCCCGCTTTGGACGGGGATGGCTCGATCTTCTCGATCATTTATGCAAGGCGGGTGGTCGCGTGCGCGCGAGGCACGGACTGCGTGTGCTGTCGGTCTACGAGGGTTTCTTCTCCGGAGGAGCCCGGATCGTGCACAGTGACGTCGTACGGGGACTGGCCGAGGGCGGCCAGTCCCACCAGGTACTCAGCATCCACGGCGAGGTCCACCGCGAGGCCACCCGGCAGCGCATGGAGGACGACCCCTGCTACCGGGCGCTGACCGCCGGCGGGGTCGGCGTCACCTCGCTCGGCCGCAGCGCCGGCCTGGTGGACGGCGCGCTCGCGGCGAACGTATTCAGCGGGCCGGAGCTGGCCGAAACGGCACGGTCGATGGCGGGGGCGGAGGTGATCCTCTCCCTGAAGGAGCAGCCGCTGGCCCTGCTCAACCAGGCCGGCCTGCCCCGCCGCCCGATCGTGGTCGGCCTGCACCGCTCCGACCCGGAGAACCAGGGCCCCGCGCTCGACGAGCTGAAGGCCGCCATCGCCGACGGCAAGGTGGTGGCGTGCGTGTGCTGCGCGGAGTCGACCAGGGCGGCGTACGAGGCGGAGGGCGTCCCCGCCGAGGTGCTGCATGTCATCCCCAACGGGGTGGACCTCCTGCGCTTCCGCCCCGACGCGGCCGCACGGCTGGCGCTCCGCGCCTCCCTGGGCGTCCCGGCCGCGGCCCCGGCGGTCGTCTTCGCGGCCCGCTACGCCCCGATGAAGAACGTCCCGCTCTTCCTCCGGGCGGCCCGGGCGTGGCTGTCCCGCGAGCCCGAGGCCCACGTCCTGATGTGCGGCGCGGGCATGACCGACGAGAACCCGGCGCTGCGGGCCGACATCGAGACCGCGTTCGGCGGGGACCGGCACCTGGCGGACCGCGTACGCCTGCTCGGCGTGCGCGGCGACATGGAGACCGTGTACGCCGCCGCCGACGTCGTCGCCCTGACCTCCGTCTCCGGCGAGGCGGCGCCGCTGTGCCTGATCGAGGGCATGATGTGCGGCGCGGTCCCGGTGACGACCGACGTCGGCGACAGCGCGTCGATCGTCGAGGGCCTCGGCCACGTCACCCCGCCGGACCCGGCCGCGATCGCGGACGCCTGGTCCGCCGCGGCCGCCCGCCGTACCGGGCTCGCCCCGGCCCTGGACGCCGCCCGCGAGCGCTTCAGCCGCACCCGCATGATCGCGGCCTACGCCACCCTGCTCGACGAGGTGTACGCCTCACACGTCGGTGGGCAGCGGGTCGTCGCGCAGCACGCTGTAGGCGACGCCGTCGCGCCACCGGCCGTCCCGGAAGACGATGCCCCGCAGTACGCCCTCGCGGGTGAACCCCGCCTTCTCCAGGGCCCGTTGCTCGGCGAGGTTCTCGGCCTCGGTGTCGGCCTCGATCCGCATCACGGCGGTGTGGGCGAAGAGATAGCGGACGAGCCGTAGCTGGGCCCGGCTGCCGATGCCCCGGCCGCGGGCCCCGGGCAGCAGCTGGGCGCCGATGTTCCAGCAGTGGGTGGAGGCCGAGACGACGACCTTCCGCCAGGCCACGAACCCGGCCCGCTCGCCGTCGGCGGTCACCATCAGGTGGCCGCCGTCCTCACCGAGCAGCCGGTTCTCCGCCCAGCGGCGGCGGAAGCGGCCGGAGTCGGCGTACCCGTACCACTGGAAGGGCCCCGCCGCTTCCGGGTCGGTGAGGAAGTGTTCCAGCAGCGGGAGGTCGTCCTCACCCACAGGGCGCAGGGTCACGGATTCGGCAGACATGGACCGGAGCGTAGGGCCCGACCTGTCAGGACCTCGTCAGGAGACCCGCTCCAGCACCGGGAGGTAGCCGAGCGACTGGCCCGGTGCCGTCGGGTGGTAGGACTCGGTGACCGCCGGGACGTCGACGCTGTGCAGCCAGGGGCTGGCGGAGCAGATCTCGTGCCCGGCGAAGGCGTCCCGGACGTCGGCGAAGGTGAAGCCGTGGGCGGCGGCGCGGCGGGCGATCACCGCGTCGAGGTGGTCCACACCGTCGTTGAGGGCGGCGCGCGCGGTGTCCTGCAGGCCGATCTCGCAGGTGCCTCTGAGGTGGTACAGGTGCGGATAGCCGAGCACCACGACGTGGGCGGCGGGAGCCCGGTCCCTGATGGCCGAGTAGAGCCGGTCCAGGCTGTCCCCGAGGGAGCTGTCCACCGTGGCGCGGGCCCGGGTGATGGCCGACAGGCAGCGGCTGGTGCCGCCCAGCGCACAGGTCGTCATGACACCGGCGAAGCCCGCGTCCATACCGCCGACGGTCAGGGTGACCAGCCTGGTGCCGGCGCCGAGCGCGCCGAGCTGGCCGGACAGGACGTCGGCCGTCCGGGCGTGGTTGCACGCGGCGAAGGCGAAGGCCGTCACCTTGTGCGCGGAGGCCCACAGCACCGGGTACGCCCGGCTGCTGCGCTTGCAGTTCGTGCCGGTGGGGAGGTAGGCGCCCGCACCGAGCCCCGCGGAGTAGGAGTCACCGAGGGCCACGTAACCCGGGCCCGCTCCCAGCGGCGCCGGCTGTGCCGTCCCGGGGGCGGCGACGAGGCAGGCGGCGGCGAGCAGCAGGGCCGACGAGCACACGGCTGTCCGGGTATGTCGCATACCTCTCATCTTTCGCGGGCCGGACGGCGCCGCCCGCGAGGCTCCTCCGTTCGGGTGAGAACGCAGCGTCACCCGAGGGCTGTCGCGGTCGCACACCACGAGGAGGGGCCGCCGGATTCGCCCGGTGGCCCCTCCTCTCCCCTCCTGAGGGCTCGCTGCGGCCCTCCCGGTGCCTCCCGGTCCGTCACTACCGGGGAAGCACCACGACATACGCGGCCGGGTCACGGTCGGCCGAGGCCATCAGGGCCGTGCGGACCACCGCCGCCTGCTGTTCCATCGCGTCCCTGAGCTTCCGCGGCGTGAGGTACACGACCGTGATCCCGAGGCGTTCCAGGTGCTCGCGCTTGCGGGCGTACTCCGACCACATGGCGTCCTCGTCATGGCGCGGGGCCCGGGTGTCCAGCTCCACCGCCACCGCCTGGTCCGGCCAGTACGCGTCCAGGCCGCCGAGGTGCGGGCCGCCGGGCAGCCGCAGGTCGACGTTCCAGACGGGGTCGGGCAGGCCGTACTCGGTGACCATCCGGTACAGGCGGTTCTCGGCGATCGCACGGCCCTCCGCCACCAGCGCGTCCACCGCGTCCACCACGTGCGGCCGGTTCAGCAGCTTGGCCTGGGTCAACTCCCGTACGACTGCGGCCGGTTCGCAGTGGCCGCCGCGCACCGCCTCGGTGAGCAGCCGAAGTACCGCCGCCGCGTCCGTGAGCTCCGCGACCGCGTCCGCCAGCGCCCGCGGCACCGGCGCCACCGGCAGGCCCGTCACCATCCGGGGGGCCGGGAGGGCGGGGGTGCGCAGGACGTGGACGTAGCCCGCGGAGCGCAGCCGGCGCAGGCGCGGGACCAGGACGTCGATGCGGTCCAGGGAGAGCAGGGGCGGGGTGGCGGAGAAGCCGTGGAGGGTGAGGGCCGCCAGGCCCGTGATCATCGCCTCCGCGTAGACCGGGCGGTGCGGTTCCTCCGCCGTCGGCTGCGCCGGGACGCCCGGCGCGGACTCGCGGGCCGCGTACAGCAGCGCCCCGTGCAGACGCTCCTCGCTCGTCGGCGGGCCCGGATGGAGGAGGACCACGTTCGGCAGCAGCAGCTGCCAGGGGCCGCCGGAACGGCACTGCTCGGTCAGCTCGGCCGTCGTCACTCCGTGGGAGCGGAGCTGGGCCGTGGTCTGGACGCGGCGGTGGACCTCGGAGAGGTGGCGGAGGGGGCGGGGGGAGAGCGGGGTGTTGTGCGTCATGGCGTCGGGATTCCCGCGCCCGGTCCCACCTTTAACCGCTGTTACACGCCCGTCGAGGAATGCGGACAAGGGGGGACTAAAGGTCAGGTGTTCGGGTGCCGAGTAGGGACGGGAAACCCCTGGTCCGATCGGGTGCGGACCAGGGGTTACGGTTCCGATTGACCGAATTCCGTAACGGTCACCCGCGGCCCAAGCTCAGGCCAAAGCTCGTCCGATGCCGGCCGGCACCGGCGGGTGCCGGGCCGGCTGGTGTCAGCGGGTGCCGGCCGGTGTCAGTCGCCGTCGGCCGTCGCGTCGCACTCCTGTGCGCGCAGCGCCCGCGCCAGGTCGTCCCGCGCCTCCAGCACCAGCCGGCGCAGCGCCGGCGCCGCGTCCCGGTGCTCCTCGAGCCACGCGTCCGTCGCCCGGAGCGTCTCCGGCCGGTCCTGCAGCGCCGGGAACAGCCCCCGTACGACGTCCATGCCGATCTGGATCGACCGCTCCCGCCACACCCGCAGAATCGCCGCGAAGTACTTCTCCGCGTACGGCGCCGTCAGCTCCCGCTGGGAGGACTGGCCGAAGCCCGCGATCGTCGCCTCCACCAGGGCGTTGGACAGCGCGTCCGACTCCACCACCTGCGCCCACGCCTGCGCCTTGACCGCCGCCGAGGGGCGGGCCGCCAGGCAGCGGACCTGGTGGCGCTTGCCGGACGCCGTGTCGTCGCGGGCCAGCTCGGCCGCGAGGACGGACTCGTCGGCCACGCCGTGCGCGGCCAGCGGCTCCAGGAACGCCCAGCGCAGCTCCTGGTCCACCTCCAGGCCGTCGACGGTCTCCGTGCCGTCCAGCAGGCGCTTGAGCAGGGCGAGGTCCGTCTCGCCGGACGCCACCGTCGCGAAGAAACGCGCCCACGCCAGCTGCTGCTCACTGCCCGGCTCGGCCGCCTCCAGCTCCCGCAGCGCGCCCTGCGCCAGCAGCTCACCGCCGGCCTCCCGCCACCCGGGCGCCGCGTAGTGCACCAGCGCCGAGTTCGCCCACGCGTGCAGCATCTGCAGCACACCGATGTCGGACTCGCGCCCCGCGAACCGCAGCACCAGGCCGACGAAGTCCCGCGCCGGCAGCAGCGCGTCCCGGGTCATGTTCCACAGCGCCGACCAGCACAGCGCCCGGGCCAGCGGGTCGGTGAGCTCGCCCAGGTGCTCCTTGAGGGTGGCCAGCGAGGTGTCGTCGAAGCGGATCTTGCAGTACGTCAGGTCGTCGTCGTTGACCAGGACCAGATCCGGGGCCTCGGCGCCCGCCAGGTCCGCGACGACCGTGCGCGGCTCGTGCACGTCCGTCTCCACGCGCGCGTACCGCTCCAGCGCGCCCTCGGCCGTCCGCCGGTACAGGCCCACCGCGATCCGGTGCGGGCGCTCCTCGGGGTGCGACTCCGGCGCCTCCTGCACCACCGCCAGCTCGGCCACCCGGCCCTCGGTGTCCAGCAGCACCTGCGGGGTCAGCGAGTTGACCCCGGCCGTCTGCAGCCAGGAGCGCGCCCACGCCGACATGTCCCGGCCGCTGGTCTCGCCCAGCACCGACAGCAGGTCGCCCAGGCGCGTGTTGCCGTACGCGTGACGCTTGAAGTAGCGCCGCGCCCCCTCCAGGAAGGCGTCCTGGCCGACGTACGCCACCAGCTGCTTGAGCACCGAGGCGCCCTTGGCGTAGGTGATGCCGTCGAAGTTCAGCTTGGCGTCCTCCAGGTCACGGATGTCCGCCGTGACCGGATGCGTCGACGGCAGCTGGTCCGCGCGGTACGCCCAGGCCTTGCGGCGGTTGGCGAAGGTGATCCAGGCGTCCTTGAAGCGGGTCGCGCCGACGTTCGCGAAGGTGCCCATGAAGTCGGCGAAGGACTCCTTCAGCCACAGGTCGTCCCACCACTCCATGGTGACCAGGTCGCCGAACCACATGTGCGCCATCTCGTGCAGGACGACGTTGGCCCGGCCCTCGTACGACGCCTGCGTCACCTTGCCGCGGAAGATGTACTCCTCGCGGAAGGTCACCAGACCCGGGTTCTCCATCGCGCCCAGGTTGTACTCGGGCACGAAGGCCTGGTCGTACTTCCCGAACGGGTACGGGTAGTCGAAGTGGTCGTGGAAGAAGTCCAGGCCCTGCTTGGTGACCAGGAAGACGTCGTCGGCGTCGAAGTGCGGGGCGAGCCCCTTGCGGCACATCGCGCCGAGCGGGATCTCCAGCTTGGTGCCGTCCTCCAGCACCCGCTCGTAGGAATCCGTCACATAGTGGTACGGCCCCGCCACCACGCACGTGATGTACGTCGAGATCGGCTTGGTCTCCGCGAACCGCCATACGCCGTCCGCGAGTTCACCGGCGCCGTTGCTCCACACCGTCCAGCCCTCGGGCGCCCGCACCTCGAAGCGGTACGGCGCCTTCAGGTCCGGCTGCTCGAAGTTCGCGAACACCCGGCGCGCGTCGGCCGGCTCGTACTGGGTGTAGAGGTAGACCTCGCCGTCCTCGGGGTCGACGAAGCGGTGCATGCCCTCCCCGGTGCGGGAGTAGGCGCACTGGGCGTCCACCACCAGCTCGTTCTCCGCGGCCAGGTCCTCCAGGGCGATCCGCGAGCCGTCGAAGACCTCGCCCGGGTCCAGGTCCCGGCCGTTGAGCGAGACCGAGGTCACGCTCGGCGCGATCAGGTCGGCGAAGCTCGCCGCGCCCGGCTCGCTGCACCGGAACCGGATCGTGGTCACCGAGCGGAACGTGCGTGGCTCGCCGTCCCCGCCGCCCACCGCCGACCTGAGGTCCAGGGACACGTCGTACCCGTCGACGGACAGCAGGGCGGCCCGCTCCCGGGCCTCGTCGCGGGACAGATTCTCACCGGGCACGGACGGCACTCCCTTGTGATCGCGTGGATGAGGGCGGAACAGGACCGATCCTGCCATGTGCCCCTGACGGGGGGCAGCAGGGAATGCCGGTCGCGAGGACGTGGTTGAGGCGTGAAAAGAGTCCTTCGCTGAGGAGAGCCATGTCCGAGTCCGGCAAGACCCCCGTCGACTTCTGGTTCGACCCGCTGTGCCCGTGGGCCTGGATGACGTCCCGCTGGGTGCTGGAAGTGGAGAAGGTCCGCGACATCGAGGTCCGCTGGCACATCATGAGCCTCGCCGTCCTCAACGAGAACAGGCTGGACGAGCTGCCCGAGGAGTACCGGGAGATGCTCGCCACCAAGGCCTGGCAGCCGGTGCGCGTGGTCACCGCGGCCTGGCAGAAGCACGGCGCCGACGTCCTCGGCCCGCTGTACACCGCGCTCGGCACCCGCATCCACAACAACGGCGAGGGCCCCACCCTGGAGGCCGTCGCCGGGGCGCTCGCGGACGTCGGACTGCCCGCCGACCTCATCGACTACGCCGAGCAGCAGGACTTCGAGTACGACGCCGAGCTGCGCGCCTCCCACAAGGAGGGCATCGAGAAGGTCGGCCAGGACGTCGGCACTCCGGTCATCGCGGTGCCCGGCCCCGACGGCGAGCAGATCGCCTTCTTCGGCCCGGTCGTCACCCCGGCCCCCAAGGGCGAGGAGGCGGCCCGCCTGTGGGACGGCACCCTCGCCGTGGCCTCGGTGCCGGGCTTCTACGAGATCAAGCGGACCCGGACCAAGGGGCCGGACTTCAGCAACCTGTAGGCCGCCGGCGTACGGGCCCGGTGCCGTTCGGCGCGCCGGGCCCGTTCCCTGGTCATGTGCGCGACGGCTTCGGGACCGGCACGCCCGGCTTGAGGAAGAACAGCCCGGCGACGGACCCCTTCTTGTCGAAGCTCAGGCGGAACTCGCCGGCGCTGTGCTGCATGCGCAGGGGCACGCTGACCACGGTGTAGCGGCCGGACTTGGTGTCCTTGGGCTTCCCGTGCGACACGTAGTGTCCGAACTGGGCCTGGTAGCTCTTCCACACCTTCTGCAGCCCGTCCGGCGGCAGGTGCTTGCGCATGTCCGTGTCGAAGTGGGCGGTGGCGGCCTTGTAGTGGCCCTTGACGATGTCGTCGAGCGTGTGCACGGCGACCGTGTCGTCCCCGGACGCGGCCAGCGCGGAACCGGTGACCGGCAGCAGCGCGGTCGCGGCCAGTGCGACCGGGGCCGCCGCCCGGACGAGTCGCCGCCTGCCACCGCGGGCGATGTCGTGGTCGGACATACGCTCATCGTGCGCCACCCACCCACCCGGCGCATGCGGAGAACCCCGTGAGTCACGTCCTCACGGGGTTCTCCTTTCTTCCGCCTGCCGCCGTGAAGGGTGAGAAGACGATCACGAGGCAGGACGAGCGGGGGACTCTCAGGGAGCCAGCAGGAGCGCGTTCGCCCGGGACTTGGCGGCCTCGTAACGGCGGGCGACGTCCTGCCAGTTGACGACCTGCCACATGGCCTCGACGAAGTCCGCCTTCTGGTTCCGGTACTGCAGGTAGAAGGCGTGCTCCCAGGCGTCGAAGACCAGGACCGGGGTGGACCCCTGGCCGACGTTGCCCTGGTGGTCGTAGACCTGCTCGACGATGAGCCGGCCGCTCAGCGGCTCGTACGCCAGCACGCCCCAGCCGGAGCCCTGCGTGGTGGCAGCGGCCTTGGAGAGCTGGGTCTTGAAGGCGGCGAAGGAGCCGAAGGACTCCCTGATCGCGTCCGCCAGCTCGCCCACGCCGTCGGCCGCGAGCGGCTCGCCGCCGCCGTCCTTCGGGCCGGTCATGTTCTGCCAGTAGATGCTGTGCAGGATGTGCCCGGAGAGGTGGAAGGCCAGGTTCTTCTCCAGCCCGTTGACGGCTCCCCAGGACTCCTTCTCCCGCGCCTCGGCGAGCTGCTCCAGGGTGTCGTTGGCGCCCTTCACATAGGCCGCGTGGTGCTTGTCGTGGTGCAGTTCGATGATCTCCGGGCTGATCACGGGGGCGAGCGCGGAGTAGTCGTAGGGCAGGTCGGGCAGCGAGTAGACGGGCATGGGTGATCCCCTCCGAGACCTTATTGCAAGTCTATTGCAACTACAAGCTAACAACAACTGCGCCCGGACAACACAAAGGCCCCCACGTGTGGTCCTTGAGTTCTAGTGGTCGTTGCAACACCCCCGGTTCAAGGGGTGCGATGGACTTCGAGGTCCGCAAGGACAGGAGGCCTGGGGCCGGGAAACTGACCCGGGAGCGGGCCGCATACTTCCAGCTCATGGAGCAGGGCTACAGCACCCGGGAAGCGGCCCGTATCGTCGGGATCAATCTCCGTACGGGCAAGCGATGGCGGAACGGACGCTCCGCCTCGGGCAGGAACAAGGCGGCACCACCGATCAACTCGGTGGTGCCGCTGCCCGTTGAGACGACGCCTCCGGCGCCCTCGCGCCATCTGGACGAGGCAGAGCGCATCCACATCGCCGACCGGCTGCGTGAGAAGGCATCCGTCCGGCAGATCGCCGCCGAGCTGGGCCGCAGCCCCTCCACCATCAGCCGCGAGATCCGCCGCAACCGCCGGGCCATGCCCAGGGGAGGATGGACCTACCAGCCCTTCCATGCCCACCGCCGTGCCGAACGGCGCCGCTCCCGGCCCAAGGTGGGCAAGATCGGCCAGAACCCCGAGCTGCGGGACTTCATCCAGGACCACCTCACGATGCGGTGGAGCCCCGAGCAGATCTGCCAGGCTCTGCGGGCACGCTTCCTGGACCGGCCGGAGATGCACCTGACCCACGAAACGATCTACCAGGCCCTCTACGTCCAAGGCCGTGGTGAACTGCGCCGGGAGCTGACCCGCTCGCTGCGCACCGGACGCGCCATGCGCCGCCCGCACCGCCACGCCGCCAAGCGGATCTCCCGGCCTATCAAGAACATGGTCATGATCAGCGACCGGCCGGCCGAAGCGGAGGACCGGGCCATTCCCGGCCACTGGGAGGGCGACCTCATCATCGGCAAGGACGGCCGCTCAGCCATCGGCACCCTCGTCGAACGCTCCACCCGCTACGTGATGCTCGTGCACCTGCCGCGCGGACACAGCGCCCTCGCGACCCGCAACGCGCTCGCTACCACCGTCCAGACCCTCCCACCGCACCTGTGGCGATCCCTGACCTGGGACCAGGGCTCGGAGATGGCCGCCCACCGCGCGTTCACCGTCGCCACCGACATCCCGGTCTACTTCTGCAACCCGGCCAGCCCCTGGCAGCGCGGATCGAACGAGAACACGAACGGCCTGCTACGGCAGTACTTCCCCAAAGGAACCGACCTCAGCAGCCACACACCCGAGCACCTGGAGGCCGTGGCCGCCGAACTCAACAGCCGCCCACGCAAAACGCTCGGCTGGGAAACCCCAGCCGAGCGCCTCGCTAAGCTACTGGACCTAGCCAGCTGACCAGCAGTGTTGCAACGACCCCTCGAATACGCCGGTGCCGGGGGCCTTTCCGAGCAGGGGTGTCAGCGGCCGGCTCGGGCCCGCTGCCAGAGGTAGCCCACGACCGCCAGGAACAGGGTCATGCCGCCGGTGGACCAGAGCTGGACGCGGGTGTCCGGCTCGCGGGCCATCAGGACGAAGATCGCCGCCATGCCGGCCAGTGCGACCCAGGTCAGCCACGGGAACGCCCACATGCGCACGACCAGCTTCTCGGGGGTCTCGCGCTCGATACGGCGCCGCAGCAGCAGCTGGGAGACCGCGATGAAGATCCAGACGACCAGGATGACCGCGCCGATCATGTTCAGCAGCCAGGGGAAGACCCGGTCCGGGCTCCAGTAGCTGAGCAGCACGCAGACGAAACCGAAGAAGCAGGAGGTGAGTACGGCGGTGCGGGGGACCCCGCCGGACAGCCTGGTCAGCGCCCTCGGGCCCTGGCCGCGCTCGACCAGCGAGTAGGCGATGCGCGAGGAGCCGTAGATGTTGGCGTTCATCGCGGACAGCAGGGCGACCAGGATGACCACCTTCATCACCTCTCCGGCGCTGGAGATGCCGAGGTGGTCGAGCGTGGCGACGTACGGGCCCCTCTCGACGACCGCCTTGGAGTCCCACGGGACCAGGGTGACGACGACCGCCATGGAGCCGATGTAGAACAGGGCGATCCGCCACATCGCCGTACGGACGGCGGAGGCCACGCCCTTGACCGGGTTCTCCGACTCGGCCGCGGCGATGGTGACCGTCTCCATGCCGCCGTAGGAGAACACGGACGCGAGCAGGCCGATGATCAGGCCCTCGCTGCCGTGCGGGAAGAAGTGGGTGAGGTGCGAGGTGCCGGGGGAGTCCGTGCCGGGCAGGACGCCCGCGACGGCCAGGGCGCCCAGGATCAGGAACAGGCTGATCGCGCCCACCTTCAGCGCGGCGAACCAGAACTCGAACTCGCCGAAGTTCTTCACCGCGGCCAGGTTCGCGCCGCAGAACGTCACCATGAACAGGGCCACCCACATCCACTGCGGGGTGCCCGGCACCCAGCCCTGGACGATCTTCGCGGCGCCGATGCCCTCCAGGCCGACGGCCGTGCACAGCAGCACCCAGAAGGACCAGCCGGCGGCGAAGCCCGCCCACGGGCCGATCGCCCGCTCGGCGTGCGCGGAGAACGAGCCCGACGACGGGTAGGCGGCCGACATCTCGCCCAGCATCCGCATCACCAGCATCACCAGCAGGCCGGAGAGCGTGTACGCGACGACGATGGACGGACCCGCGGCGGCGATGCCGGCGCCGGAGCCGACGAACAGGCCCGCGCCGATGACGCCGCCCAGGGCGATCATCGACAGATGGCGCTGCTTGAGGCCGTGGGAGAGGGAGGCGGCCTGCTGTTCCTGCGGTGGCGTCTCCGTGGTGGTGCTGGTGGGCATCGGTGCGGCTCTCCCGGGCAAGGCAATGGGCGGGCAAAAACCCCGCCAGTCTGGGCGGCCCGTCCGCTCACGCGGAGGGACCGCCCAGTATCCGGACACCCTCTGTGCGGAGGGTGAGGGTCCGGTTACACCGCCGCGAGCACCGGTGTGTAGTGCGAGGCGTCGCCCTCGATCGAGTAGCTCTCCTTGCCCTCGATGCCGGCCGGCACGTCACCGGCGACGGTCACCCGGTGCAGCCGGCGCGGCTGTCCGTCGTAGTTGTCGATGGCGTAGTGCTGGGTGATCCGGTTGTCGAAGAGCACCAGCTCGTTCTCCGCCCAGCGGTGGCGCAGGATGTTCTCCGGGCGGGTGACGTACGCCTGGAACAGGTCCAGGACCTTGCGGGACTCGCCGGCGGACAGGCCCACGATCCGCTGGGCGAACCCGCCGATGAACAGCCCGCGCTCGCCGGTCAGCGGATGCACGCGGACCACCGGGTGGGCGGTGCGGTACTTGATGGAGGTGAACTGGGCGCGCTGGGCGGCCTGCTCCTCGTCGATCTCCTCGTCCGGTACGGCGTAGTCGTAGTCGTTGGTGTGCTCGGCCCACAGGGTGTCGGCCAGCCGGCGCAGCGGCTCGGGCAGGTCCCGGTAGGCGGCGGCCGCGTTGGCGATCAGGGTCTCGCCGCCGTACGGCGGGACGGTGATCGAGCGCAGGGTGCTGGCCTGCGGCGGGTTGAGCACGAAGGTCACATCGGTGTGCCAGTGGTTGGCGCGGCCCCGCTCGCTGTCCACGGGCAGCACGTTCGGCGCGCCGTCGACCGCGCCGACCGTCGGGTGCGCGGTGGTCAGGTCGCCGAAGTGGCGGGCGAAGGCCTGCTGTCCGGCGTCGTCCAGGCCGCGCGCGTCGAAGACGAGCGCCTTGTGGACGTTGAGGGCCTCGCGGATCGCGGTGACCTCCTCCGGCGCGAGCGGCCTGGTGATGTCGACGCCGGAGACGCGGGCACCGATGCGGGCGGTGACCTTGGTGATCTCGAGGGACATGGGCGGGTCCTTTCAGACGAGGGCGGGGGCCGGGCTCAGGTACTGGTTGGCGGGTCGGGGGAGGCCGTAGCGCTCCCGGAGGGTCTGGCGGGGGCCGTAGGCGTCGCGGAACAGCCCGCGGGCGCGCAGCAGCGGTACGACGTGCTCGACGAAGGCGTCCAGGCCGGAGGGCAGTACGGCGGGCATGATGTTGAAGCCGTCGGCGGCTCCCTGGGTGAACCAGGTCTCGATCTGGTCGGCGACCTGCTCGGGCGTCCCGGCGAAGGTGAGGTGGCCGCGCCCGCCGCCGAGCCGGCCGATCAGCTGCCGGACGGTGAGCCGCTCGCGCCGGGCCAGCTCGACCACGAGCGTGTAGCGGCTCTTGGCCCCTTCGACCGCGGACTCGGGCGGCAGGCCGGCCGGGAGCGGGGCGTCCAACTCCAGTGTTCCGGAAGGGAGTTGCAGCAGCCGTTCCAGTCGGTCCACCCCGTGGTCGTACACGATGTGCTCCTCCAGCAGCTGCTCCGCCGCCCGTGCCTCCGCCTCCGTCGCGCCGAGGACGGGCACGATCCCGGGCAGCACCTTGATGTGCTCGGGATCCCTGCCCGCCCGTGCCGTACGGGACTTGAGGTCGGCGTAGAACGCCTGGGCGTCGGCGAGGGTCTGCTGGGCGGTGAAGACCGCCTCCGCGTAGCGGGCGGCGAAGGCCTTGCCGTCCTCGCTCGACCCCGCCTGCACCAGGAGCGGGTAACCCTGGGGTGAGCGGGGCACGTTGAGGGCGCCCGCCACGCTGAAGTACGTCCCCCGGTGCCGGGGCGGATGGACCTTGCTGTCGTCGCCCCAGACGCCGGCCGCCTTGTCGGCGACGATCGCGTCGTCCTCCCAGCTGTCCCACAGCTTCAGCGCCACATCGACGAACTCGGCCGCTCGGGCGTACCGCTCGGCGTGCGCGGGCTCGGCGTCCAGCCCGAAGTTCCGGGCGGCCTCGGCCCCCGCCGTGGTGACGATGTTCCACCCGGCCCGGCCGCCGCTGACGATGTCCAGCGAGGCGAATCTGCGGGCCAGGTTGTAGGGCGAGTTGTACGACGTGGACGCGGTGGCGATCAGGCCGATGTGCTCGGTGGCCGTCGCCAGCGCGGTCAGCAGGGTGAGCGGTTCCAGGGCCCCGGCCGGGCGCTGGGCGAGATTGCCCCACAGCTGGGGGCCGTCGGCGAGGAACAGCGAGTCGAAGGTCCCGCGCTCGGCGATCCGTGCGAGCCGCACGTAGTGCGCCAGGTCGACGTGCGCGTACGGGTCGCTCTCCGGCAGCCGCCAGGAGGCCTCGTGGTGCCCGGTGTTCATCAGGAACGCGTTGAGGTGGAGACTTCTCTGTGTCACCGGTGGTCCTCCGTGACGCCCAGTGCGGTCAGCAGTCGTTCGCGGTACTCACCCAGGACCGGCTCGCGGTAGGAGCGCGGGTGGGGGTGGTCGATGGTCAGGTCGAGGCCGATGCGCCTCTGGTCGAGGACGAGGATCCGGTCGGCGAGCACGATCGCCTCGTCCACGTCGTGGGTGACCAGCAGGACGGACGGCCGGTGGCGCTGCCACAGGTCGCGCAGCAGCCCGTGCATCCGGATCCGGGTGAGCGCGTCCAGCGCGCCGAACGGCTCGTCCGCCAGCAGCAGCTCCGGCTCGCGGACCAGGGAGCGGGCGAGCGCGGCCCGCTGGGCCTCGCCGCCGGACAGCTCGCCCGGCCAGGCCCGCTCGCGGCCCTTCAGCCCGACCTCGGCGAGGGCGGCCCGGCCGCGCTCCTCGGCGTCCTTGCCGCCGGTGCCGAGCAGGACGTTGTCCAGCACCCGGCGCCAGGGCAGCAGCCGGGAGTCCTGGAAGACGACCGAGACCCGCTCGGGGGCGGTGAGCAGGCCGCCGCCCGCGACCCCGTGGTCCAGCCCGGCGATCGCCCGCAGCAGGGTGCTCTTGCCCGAGCCGCTGTGCCCGAGCAGGGCCGCGAACTGGCCCGGGGGCAGGTCGAGATCGATGCCGTCGAGGACCGTACGGCCGTCGAAGGACCGGGTCAGACCCTGCAGCCGGACGGCGGGGCGGGTCAGTTGCTCAGTGTGCGGCGCCACGACAGCACCCTCCGTTCGACGAGACGGACCGCGCTGTCGGAGACCAGGCCGAAGACGCCGTAGATCAGCAGGCCGACCAGGATGACGTCGCTCTGGCCGTAGTTCTGCGCCTGGAACATCATGTAGCCGAGGCCGCTGGTGGCGTTGATCTGCTCCAGGACCACCAGGGCCAGCCAGGAGCCCGTCACACCGAGCCGGAGTCCCACGAAGAATCCGGGCAGCGCGCCGGGTATCACCACCTGGCGGACGAAGGTGAGCCTCGACAGGCCCTGGACCTCGGCGAGTTCGACGTACCGGCCGTCGATGCCGGACAGCGCGGCATGCGTGTTCAGATAGATCGGGATGTAGACGACGATCGCGATGATGGCGACCTTGAAGGTCTCCCCGATGCCCAGCCAGAGGATGAACAGCGGGATCAGGCCGAGCGTCGGGATCGCCCGGTTGAACTGCACGGTCCCGTCGATCAGCGCCTCGCCGACGCGGCTGAGCCCGGCGGCGAGGGCGAGCAGCACGCCCGCGGCCAGACCGATCGCGAAGCCGTACCCGGCCCGCTGCACCGAGGTCCCGATGTCGGTGGCCAGGGTGCCGTCGGTCCACAGATGACCGGCGGTCCTGACGACCGTCCAGGGCGCCGGGACGGCACCCGTGTCGAGGGCTCCGGCGGCGGAGGCCGCGGCCCACAGGGCGAGGAGGACGAGGGGGCCGATCAGCCGGGCGGCGGGCAGCCGGCGGCCGGGGGAGAGGCGGCGCCGCCTGCGGACCTCGGGAACCTCCCCGGCCTCTGCCGCCGCCGCGACGGCGGTCGTCGTCGTGGTCAGCGCGGTCATTTCCGGTACTCCTCGGGTACGGCCCTGGCGGCGATCGACTCGAAGCGGTGGTCGAAGAGCGAGCCGACGTCGAACTTCTTCACGAACCCGCCCTCGGCGAGCAGATCGGCCGTCTCCTGCTCCCACTTGATCGCCTCGGCCCAACTGGGCGGGAACAGCGGCTTGTTGGCGAGCCGGCTGATGCCGCGCGCCTGCTCCGGGGTCAGGTTCTGGGTCTTGACGTAGAACTCCTCGTTCCAGACGTCCGGGTGCTCGTACTGCCACACCTGGCCCTTGGCCCACTGCGGGATGTAGGCGGCGATCGCGGCGGCCTTCGCCGGGTCGTTCAGCACGGACTGCGGGGCCCACAGCAGGTTGAGCAGGTCGACGACGTCGGTGGGAATGGTGCGGGCGCCCTTCGCCTCGTACTGCTTCAGATAGGCGGGCGCCTGGCTGTTGGCGAGCGGGGCCACGTCGACCTGCCCGGACTGCAGGGCGGTGAAGAACTGGTTGCTGGTCAGCGGGACCAGCTTCACCTCGTCGTACGTCAGGCCCGCCTGCTTCAGCGCCCGCAGCAGGACGACGCCCTGCGCCTGGCCCTGCGAGAACGCGAGCCTTCTGCCCTTGAAGTCGGCGACGGTGTGCAGGTCGCTGCCGGGTTTCGTGGCGAAGACGTAGTTGGGCTTGCGGGTGATGTCGATCGCCACGATCTTGGCGTCGAAGCCCTGGTAGTGCGCCTGGATCGGCGGGATACCGGCATTGTTGGCGAGGTCCAGGGACCCCGCGCGGAAGGCGTTGATGACATCCGGGCCGGCGCCGATGTTGAGCCAGTTCGACACCGTGAACGGCAGCTGGGGCAGCTTCGCCAGCCGGAACTGCAGCTGCTGCTGGCCCAGGTACGAGGCGATCTTCAGGCTGGTGCCGGCCGGGACCTTGTCCGCGAGCGGCCTGGTGGCGGCGCCCTTGGTGTCGGCGGAGGCATCGCCCTTGGCGCAGCCGCCGAGGCCGACGGCGGCGGACGCGCCCAGCAGAGAGGCGAGAAAGACACGACGGTGCATGAGAACTCCCCGAAGGACAGGAGGGGAAAGAAGGGGAAAGGAGGGAAGCAGGGGAAAGCAGGGGAAAGGCAGGTGGAATTCCCTGGCCGGCGGCCGGGGGAAAAAGAGAGCAAGGAGCCGGAAACGCGCGCTTCACGCGCGGCAATGTGTCAGCAACAAAGGGTGCGACAGCTGGTAAGCGGGCTCATGACCAGCATGTTCCTGTCCTTCGCTGATCCCTGTCAACATTCCGAGTTTCTGAATTAAATAGCCTCAGGTGACAGGCTCAGCGGATCCCGGAACAGCACGTCGAGAACGACCGAACCCCCCGCCACCGCCAGCACGGAATCCGGGAAACTCGTCGGCAGCACGGCCGCCGCACGGCTCTCCCCGACCGCTTCCCGGAGCGCGCCGAGGCAGTCCTCGACATGCAGGATCCCCACCTCGGTCACCACGACCGTCTCCGGATTGAGCACGTCCAGCAGCAGCCCGGCCGCCCGCCCGGTCGTCCGGGACCGCTCGACCAGCAGCCGCCGGGCCACCGCGTCCCCGGCCGCCGCCGCGGCCACCACGTGCATCGGATTGGCCGAGTCGATCACGCCCGCGGCGCGGGCCCGCCGGCACAGCGTCCGCTCGCTCAGCTCGACCTGAAGGCAGCCGGTACGGCCGCACGGGCACCGCTCGGTGCCGCCCGGCACCGGGAGATGCGCGATCGCCCCGGCCGCCGAACGCGGCCCGTGGTGCACCTCGTCGTTGGTGGCGAAGGCCGCGTCGACCACATTGCCCACGAACAGATGCAGCACGCTGCGGCTGCCCCGGGCCCGCCCGAACAGCCGCTCCCCGTGCACCAACGCCCGCGCGTGCCCGTCCACATGGACCGGCAGCCCGGTGCGGGCGCCGAGCAGCTCCCGCACCGGCACCTCGCGCCAGCCCAGCAGCTCGTGCTCGACCACGGTGCCCGTCTCCCGGTCCACCCAGCCGCCGACGGCCACCCCGACCCCCAGCGGCCGGCGCCCCGGCACCCCGGCGAGCAGTGCGGCGAGCCCCTCGGCAGCCCGCGCCAGCACCCAGCCCGGATCGGTCCGTTCGTGCTTCAGCTCGCGCCGGGCCACCACCCGGCCGCGCAGATCCAGCAGCGCGACCGTCGTGTACGGCACAGCCACGTGCACCCCGCCGACCAGGAACCCCGTGTCGTCCAGGTCGACGGGGACATGCGGCCGGCCGACCCCGTTCGAGCGGCGGGGCGCCGCCGCCTCCCGGACGAGGCCGAGTTCGGTGAGCCGGGCGCAGTGCTCGGTGACCGACGCGGGCGAAAGACCGGTCAGCCGGGCGACGGTGCTGCGCGCGACCGGCCCGTGCTCCAGCACGGACCGCAGCACGACACTGGCGCTGGTGCGCCGCCGGTCGCTGTCGGCGGCACGCGGAACGGGCGAGACAAGGGTGGGTGCCGCGGTACGGGGCATGGGGAACCGTCCTGGAGGAAACGGGGCCGACACGTCTCGGAAGGAGGGGCGTGCCGAGCGCTCGCCCCTACCCCGGGCGGCGACAGGTGGCCGTGCCCTGGCGTCGCAGGTCGACATAGCGACGCGAGGTGAAGTACCGGGCCTGGGCAACCATGGCTGGAAGGGTAGGGCAGGAAGGTGAATCCGGCCAGACGACCCGGATTCGTTTGGTGAGACCCCACAGTCGCCCCGGCACCCCACCCAGTGAGCTGTGCGTCCCTGCCTCAGTGACCAGGGTCACGCCCTGATCGGTGTAACCCGCACTCTTTGTGTGGAGCCCACCAAGCCCTCGTTCCGTCATTTGTCGAGCGCTGACGGTGATCGGCGCGAGTCGGCTGGGATAGCGTCACCGTGTCCCAGCATGTCCCCGTCACCCGCGGAGTCCCCATGAGCACCGCCACCGCCACCGCTCGCCCCGGCGCAGTCCTCGCCGACCTGCTCCCCGCGTCCCGCGTCCGCGACGCGGCCCTCGTCGTCGGCGGCGCCGCGCTCACCGGCCTCGCGGCCCAGGTGGCGATCCCGGTGCCCGGCACCCCGGTGCCGGTGACCGGCCAGACCTTCGCCGCGCTGCTCGTCGGCACCGCGCTCGGCGCCCGCCGCGGCTTCCTCTCCCTCGCCCTGTACGCGCTCGCCGGTGTCGCGGGCGTGCCGTGGTTCGCGGACGGCACCTCCGGTGCGGCCTCGGTCTCCTTCGGCTACGTCCTCGGCATGCTGCTCGCCTCAGCGGCCGTCGGCGCCCTGGCCCGGCGCGGCGCCGACCGCTCGCCGCTGCGCATGGCGGGCACGATGATCCTCGGCGAGGCGATCATCTACGCCGTCGGCGTGCCCTACCTGGCCCTCGCCGCCCACCTCTCGCTCTCCCAGGCCGTCGCCGCCGGCCTCACCCCGTTCCTGATCGGCGACGCCCTCAAGGCCGCGCTGGCGATGGGCGCGCTGCCCACCGCCTGGAAGCTCGCGGACAAGCGCTAGCGGGCGCGCATCTTCAGGGCTTCTGGCAGGTGGGGCACCAGAAGAGGTTGCGGGCGGCGAGACCGGCGGTGCGGATGCCGTCGCCGCAGATGTGGCAGGGCAGGGCGGCGCGGCGGTAGACGTACACCTCGCCGCCGTGGTCGTCCACGCGGGGCGGCCGGCCCATGGCCTCCGGGGTGTGCTCGGCCCGGACCGTGTCGATCCTGTTCCTCCGTACCCCTTCGCGCATCAGCTCGACGAGGTCGGCCCACAGGGCGTCCCACTCGGCGCGGCCGATGTCCCTGCCCGCGCGGTAGGGGTCGATGCCGTGCCGGAACAGGACCTCGGCGCGGTAGACGTTGCCGACGCCGGCGACGGTCTTCTGGTCCATGAGGAGCGCGGCGATCGTCGTACGGCTGCGGGAGATCCTGCGGTACGCCGCGTCCGGGTCGGCGTCCTCGCGGAGCGGGTCGGGGCCGAGGCGGTCGTGTACGGCCCGCTTCTCGGCGTCGGTGATCAGTGCGCAGGTGGTGGGGCCGCGGAGGTCCACGTACGCCGTCTCGTTCGCGAGCCGGAGCCGGACGGTGTCGGTCGGCGGGGGCGCGGGGGCGTCGCCGAAGCCGACGTTTCCGAAGAGGCCGAGGTGGATGTGGACCCAGTCGGTGTCCCGGAAGCGGAGGAAGAGGTGCTTGCCGTGGGCGTCGGTGGCCGTGAGCTCGGCCGAGTCCAGCAGGGTCGCGGCGTCGGAGAACTTGCCCTGCGGGCTGCTGACGCGCGGGGCGGTGCCGAGGAAGCGCTCGGCGTAGTCCTGGGCCAGCCGATGAATGGTGTGCCCTTCCGGCAAGGCGGGGTGTCCTTTCCTTCCGTCTTCGCCCACCCACCCGCCCGTCTCGGTCGGCCGAGAGGTGAACGACCGGGCTGAGCCGGCATCTCCGGCTGACTGTTCCGGGTGGGCGGGCCTCGAACGCTTTCCCACCCACCCGTCTCGCCGGACCGAGAAGCGAGCCGGCAGACCGGACCGGGCAGCTGGAGTCCAGAGGCGAAGCCCCGGAGGCCCACCTCCCAGCCCACCGAGTCGGGCGGGTCGGTGGGCAGGACGGGGGTCTGGGGGCTCCGCCCCCAGGTGCCCGGCCTTGCAGCCGGCCGAGTCCGGTGTGCGGCTGGGCGGGACCCGGGGGTCCAGGGGCGGAGCCCCCGGCGGGGGTGTCCCTCCAGCCGGTCGAGCCGGGTGGGCTGGTGGGTGAGGCCTAGGCCTGCGGGTGGTGGGCCGGGATCGGCGGGAGGTCGCCCGTCGTCTCGTACGCCGACAGCATGTCGATCCGCCGGATGTGACGCTCGTCACCGGAGAACGGCGTGTTGAGGAAGACCTCGACGAACTTCGTCGCCTCCTCCGTGCTGTGCATCCGCGCACCCACGGCCACCACGTTGGCGTCGTTGTGCTGCCGCCCGAGCGCCGCCGTCTCCTCGCTCCAGGCCAGCGCCGCCCGCACGCCCTTCACCTTGTTCGCGGCGATCTGCTCACCGTTGCCGGAGCCGCCGATCACGATGCCGAGGGCGTCGGCGTCCGCCGCCGTGCGCTCGGCCGCCCTGAGGCAGAAGGGCGGGTAGTCGTCCTGGGCGTCGTAGATGTGCGGCCCGCAGTCGACGGGCTCGTGACCCGCCGCCTTGAGCCACTCGACGAGGTGGTTCTTGAGTTCGTAGCCAGCATGGTCGGAGCCGAGATACACGCGCATGCCATGAGTGTGACACGCCCCATTCCGGGCAGCAGCCTCGGGTGCCGGCCCCCCGCCAGGCGGCCCCGCGGGGCTCGAAGGGCACCCCACCGGACCCAGGGAAATGTGAGCCGGACCATAGAACCTCAAGGGAACCTCAAGTAACGATACGGATTCAGAGGTTCCCGAATCCGTTCACCTCGGATTCACTGGACCGGCTCGTACACCGCTCGTACGAATGCTCCGCCTGGCGTAAAGGAAATCCGTCCATGACCCCTGGCTCGGGCCTCCAAGCAGGACTCAAGAACCGCCACCTGACGATGATCGCGATCGGTGGCGTCATCGGAGCCGGCCTCTTCGTCGGTTCCAGCTCCGGTATCGCCACCGCGGGACCGGGCATCCTCCTCTCCTATGCCATCGTCGGCACCCTCGTCGTCCTCGTGATGCGGATGCTCGGCGAGATGTCCGCCGCCAACCCCACCTCCGGCTCCTTCTCCGCGCACGCCGACCGTGCCCTCGGCCGCTGGGCCGGGTTCTCCATCGGCTGGCTCTACTGGTTCTTCTGGGTCGTCGTACTGGCCGTCGAGGCCACCGCCGGCGCCGGGATCCTGCACGGCTGGGTCCCGGGCGTGCCGCAGTGGGCCTGGGCCCTCATCGTGATGACCGTGCTGACCGCGACCAACCTGGTCTCCGTCGGCTCCTACGGCGAGTTCGAGTTCTGGTTCGCCGGCATCAAGGTCGTGGCGATCGGCGCGTTCATCGCCATCGGTCTGCTGGCCGTGTTCGGCGTCCTGCCGGGCGTGCACGCCGACAAGGCGTCCTCGGCAACCTGACCGGCCACGGCGGCTTCCTGCCGCACGGCCCCGGCGCCATCCTCACCGGTGTGCTGCTGGTCGTCTTCTCCTTCATGGGCAGCGAGATCGCGACCCTCGCGGCCGGTGAGTCGGAGGACCCGCAGCGCGCGGTCACCAAGTCCACCAACAGCATCATCTGGCGTATCGGCGTCTTCTACCTGGGCTCGATCCTGGTCGTCGTCTCGCTGCTGCCGTGGAACGACCCGGCCATCAAGAACGACGGCTCCTACGTCGCCGCGCTGAACTCCCTCGGCATCGCCCACGCCGGCGAGATCATGAAGGTCATCGTGCTGACCTCGGTGCTGTCCTGTCTCAACTCCGGCCTCTACACGGCCTCCCGGATGGCCTTCTCGCTCGGCCAGCGCGGTGACGCCCCGAAGGCGTTCGCCCGCACCACCTCCCGCGGCGTGCCGATGGCGGCCATCCTGGCGTCGGTCGTGTTCGGTTTCGTGGCGGTGTTCTTCAACTACGCCTACCCGAAGACCGTCTTCCTCTTCCTGGTCAACTCCAGTGGCGCGGTCGCCCTGTTCGTGTGGCTGGTCATCTGCTTCTCGCAGCTGCGGATGCGGCGGATCATCCAGCGGGAGGCGCCGGAGAAGCTCGTCGTGCGCATGTGGCTGTACCCGTACCTGACCTGGGCGACGGCCCTGTTCATCATCGGCGTCCTCGGCTACATGCTGACCGACACCAAGGGCGAGAGCAGCGGCCGTACGACCGTGCTGCTGTCGGTGGCGGTCGCGGCGGTCGTGGTGGTCATCGCCGTGGTGAAGCAGAGGCTCGAGCAGAACCGCGAGGCCCCCGCCGTCGAGACCCCGGCCGACAAGGTGTCCGTCGGCTGATCCACCGCCCTCGGCACGCGACCACAGCACGGTGGAGGATCCCCTTCACCGTGCTGTACGTCGTCGCTGTACGCCGTCGGCGCACCGGAATCCGGCGGCCTAGAAACCGTGTGGCAGCCACGGGGCCACCGGTGAGCCGAACGCCACCGACGCCTCCGTCAGCGCCCCCGGCCGCAGCTCCCGTACCCGCCCGGCCGCCGCGAGCGACAGCAGCGTCACGCCGCCGAGATAGGACGCGCCCAGCTCGCGCACGGAGAGGGAGAGTTCGGCGGCGTCGGACGTACGCTCGCAGGACGCGCCCTTCGTGTCGCCGGTCAGCCGCCAACGCCCCGCGTTCCACGGGCAGAAGCCGTCCGCCACCTCCAGCACGACGTCGACCGGCGCCTGGTACGTGCGCGCCGCGAGCGCCGCACCGACGTCGACGAGACGGACGTACGCGTCGTCCCGCAGGCGCGGCCGGCAGCGGCGGGTGTCCGAGACCAGGTACCGCCAGGCGTCGTCGACCGGCCGTGACCCCACCGACAGCGTCGTCATCAGGTCGATGCCGAACAGGAACCGCCACAGCGCCGCCTCGGTCACCGGATCCAGCGCGGCCAGGTCCTTCAGGTTCACCGTGCCGTCGTGACCGCTCTCGCCCCAGCCGATCTTGGTGCTGAACCGGGCGTATCCCGTCACCTCGCCATCCCGCTCGGCCACCACGCACTGCAGCGCCGACGCCCCGCCCCGCTCGCTCTCCGGGTCGAGCAGACCGGCCCGTTCCCAGCCGGGCCGCCGGGCGAGCATCCCGGGCCGCAGCGGTACCAGCGCCGCGTAGACCGCCTCGCAGGCGTCGAGGACGTCGGCGGGCGCCGCGTAGCGCAGCCGTACGTCGTCGACGCCGGGCGGCAGGGACAGGGTCACCCGGCCCGTGTCGATCTCGGCGGACGTACGGAAGGTGGCCGCGCCGTAGCCGAAGCGGCCGTAGATCGCGGGCTCGGACGCGGTCAGCACCGCGAGCGGCTCGCCCAGCTCCCGTACGTCGTCCAGCTGCCGGCGCATCATCGAGGTCAGCACCCCGCGCCGCCGGTGGGTGGCCGCCACGCCCACCATGGTCACGCCGGCCGCCGGGACCGGGGCCCCGCCGGGCACGGTCATCCGGAAGCTGAACGCCCCGGCCGCACCGACGATCTCGGCCCCGTCCCAGGCGGCCAGGGAACGGTCGAACTCGGTGAGGGACCTGTCCAGTTCACGTTCCTCGGGCGGCGCCGCCGAGGCGCCGAAGGCGCGGTACAGGACGTCGTACCACCGGTCCCAGTCGGACTCGCGCAGCACCTTCAGCTCGGTTCCCGGGTCAGTCCCCATGAGCCATGCCTATCAGGGCATTGCAGGACGAGCCAGTGAATTTCTCCCGGACGGCGGCGCGACGGCCTCGCGTGCCGTTCACTGTGAGGACGAACCGCGAAGTCGAACCGCGAAGTCGAACCCCGCACGGGGGACAAGTGGGACCTCCCGTGCCAAGCAGCCGGTCCGATGGATAGGGTCCCGAACTAATGGCAGCAGGAGAGCGGCGCGCGAAGGCCGAGACGTTCACGGCCCGGTGGAGGATGCAGTGGCACCGGGCCCGCACCGGCCTGCGCAGAAGCGCCGTGGACTACTTCCGCGGCGACGGCTCCGACTGGATCGCGTTCGCCGGGCTGCTGCTCACCATCCCCCTCCTCATGGCCATGACCCTGGTCGACTCGGTGTGGTGCTCCCCGGCCACGCTAGTGCTGCCGATCATCGCCGGCGGGCTGCTGCTGCGCCCGGCCAGCCTGCTCGGCCTGTA
This sequence comes from Streptomyces incarnatus, assembly GCF_001027185.1. Taxonomy (NCBI): domain Bacteria; kingdom Bacillati; phylum Actinomycetota; class Actinomycetes; order Kitasatosporales; family Streptomycetaceae; genus Streptomyces; species Streptomyces incarnatus. The sequence continues at coordinate 5,636,289 of NZ_CP011497.1, forward strand.
CGCGGCGGGGGCCACCGCGCTGATCGTGGAGTCGGTGCGGCTCGGGCCGTACACGGAAGGGCCCTCGCGGGTCACTCCGGGCATCGTGCTGGTGGTGGCCGCCTGCGGGTTCTTCGGCCTGCTCACGGCCCAGTTCCGCAGCCGGGTCGGCGTGCCCTGGCGGCGCGGCGGCACCATGCTGTTCGACCTGCGCGAGCGGATCCGGGTGCAGAGCAAGCTGCCGAAGCTGCCGCAGGGCTGGCACCACGAGATGGCGCTGCGCCCGGCCGGCGGCCAGTCCTTCTCCGGCGACTTCGTCGTCGCGGCCCGCACCAACGGCGGCCGCACGCTGGAGGTCGTGCTCACGGACGTGTCCGGCAAGGGCATGGACGCGGGATCGCGCGCCCTGCTGCTGTCGGGGGCGTTCGGGGGCCTGCTGGGCTCCCTTCCCCCGCACTCCTTCCTCCCGGCCGCGAACGGCTACCTGCTGCGCCAGGACTGGGACGAGGGCTTCGCCACCTCCATCCATCTCGTCCTGGACCTCGACTCCGGCGACTACGAGCTGTACTCCGCCGGGCATCCGCCGGGGCTGCAGCTGAGCGCGGGCAGCGGGCGCTGGGAGGAGAAGGCCGCCGAGGGTCCGCTCCTCGGTGTGTACGACGGCGCCCAGTTCGACTCCGTGAAGGGCTCGCTGCGCCCCGGTGACGTGTTGATGCTGTTCACAGACGGTCTGGTGGAAACCTCCGACCGCGACATCGTCGAGGGCATCGACAGGCTCACCGGTGAGGCCGACCGCTATGTCGCCGGCGGCTTCCACGGCGCCGCCTGGCATCTCATCGAGGCGGTCGCGAAGGACGTCAATGACGACCGGGCGCTGCTCCTGATCTGCCGTCAGGCGACGGCAGCGGTCCGCTGAACCGCCACTGAGCGACCGCCGACCGACCGCCGACCGACCCGCCGGGCGTCCCGCTTTGCGACACTGGGGCGATGACACAGCTCACGCCCGCCGAGGTCGAGGCCGTCGCCCGCGCCGCCCACGAGGGCCAGACCGACAAGGCGGGACGGCCGTACGCCGAGCATCTCGCCGCCGTCGCCGCCGGTGTGCGCGCCCGGGGCGGGGACGCCGAACAGATCGCGGCGGCCTGGCTGCACGATGCCGTGGAGGACGACGCGCTCAGCCGTCAGTGGCTCGAGCAGGCGGCCCTGAGCGCCCGCACCAAGGCCATCGTGGACGCCCTCACCAAGCGGCCGGGGGAGGAGCCGGAGGCGTACGCGGGGCGGATCCTCGCGACCGACGGCGCACGCCTGGTCAAGGAGGCCGACCTGGCGCACAACGCCGACCCGGAGCGGCTGGCGGTCCTGGACGGGCCGACCCGGGAACGCCTGACCGAGAAGTACACCCGGATGCGCGCGCTTCTCGGTCTGGGGGAGTCGGGGTCCTAGGCGCCAGCCTTCTCGCCTGCGGGAGTCGGGGTCCTATGCGCCGGCCTTCTCGCGCTCGCCTTCCGTTCGCTCGCGTGCGCGGGCGAGTTCCGCCGCGTCCTGCTTGAACGCCCACTCCATCCGCGGCTCCATCGCGAACCGGAAGACGCGCCGCACGGGCTTGGTGCACAGCAGGGTGACGGCGGTGCCGAAGGCGAGGGTCACCAGGATCTCGCCGAGCGGGCGGTGCAGCCAGGGGTGGTCGAACCAGCCGCGGTAGTCGGCGAACTTCACGAGGAAGCCGTGCAGCAGATAGCCGTACAGGGTGCCCGCGCCCAGGGCCGTGAACCAGGTCTTCCGGCCGGGCACCCAGGCGAAGAAGCAGGCCGTCAGCAGCAGCGAGCAGCCCATCATCGCGAGCGTCATCAGCGGGCCGCACCACCAGGGCGCGCCCAGCTCCTGTGCGGAGTCGCGGTGGTAGAACCACGAGGCGTTCATGCGCGGCACCGCCCACCAGCCGACCGCCAGCGCGGCGGCGAACACCGGCACCGCGGCGATCCGCACCGAGCGCCGGCGCACCAGCTGGAAGTGCTCGGGCTTCAGGCACAGGCCGAGCACGAAGTACGGCAGGAACTGCAGGACCCGCTGCAGATCGAGGTCGTCGCCGATGTTCGGGGTGACGGAGGCCAGCATGGCGATGCCGAGGGCGACCGCGAACGGCGAGCGCACCAGCTTCCAGATCGGCGTCGTCAGCCGCCAGATGAACAGTGCGACCAGGAACCAGGTCAGGTACCAGGGATCGAGGAGGCTGATCTCCTCGTGCGAGCCCGTGACCAGGTTCCGGAACGTCGGGTACGCCGTCTCGAAGACGACGTACGGCACCACGACACCGGTGATCAGCCGCTTCAGCCGGTCCGGGCGCATGTCGAAACCGCGCGAGAAGAAGCCGGAGATGATGATGAACGCCGGCATGTGGAAGCAGTACACGACCGTGTACAGGCCCTCCAGGATCCGGCTGTCGCCCTTCAGCGGCTCCCACGAGTGACCCATCGCGACGAGCACGATCGCCAGGTACTTGGCGTTGTCGAAGAACGCGTCGCGCTGCTTGCCGTCGACCCGTTTGCCGTCCGGGCGTTCGCCTTCATCCCGTTTGCCGGGGCTGTCCGCCTTCGCCTGCCGCTCCTGCGGGCTCGGCGGGGTGCGCGGACCGGGCACTCCGTTCGCCGGCGACTGTGCCGGGGGGAGCGGTCTGCGGTTCTGGCCGGGGGAGGAGGCGGCGTCAAACATCTCAGGCACCCTAGCGTCGTCCGTGGGATTTCGTAAAACCCCCGCAGGTATTCCTGGTTAACGCCTTCGGATACCCGCCGATTTCATGAACTTGGCATCTCTGTCCACGTGATGATGCGCACACAGGTGCCGTCAATCCACCCTCGATGTCCCGATTCATCCCGACTAAATGGGGCATACGGCGCCTCTGTGTCATCAATTCGAATTACCTGCGCAGAGGATGTGTGGAGGAGGAAACGAAGTCGCGTAATTTCCCGGGGAGTCATGTGCGCGGGGCCCGGTCGAATTACTGTGCGGCCGGTCGCCCGCGTCGGTCGGATGCCCGACGTTGTGTCACGGGCCGCATGGGCGGGCCGGGTTGGTGGCACGATGGTTCTGGCGGGGGTGCGGGCCGTACCCCCGGGCCGGGAGAGCGGACCGACCGAGGGTGTGATCAGTTGTGGCCATTTCACTGTCTGTGGTGCTGCTGTTGGCGATCATCCTTGTAGTGCTCCTGAGAGGGGGGAACATCAAGGCGGGCCCCGCGATCGTCGCGGTCCTCTTCGGTTTCTTCCTCGCCTCCACCGGCATGGCCCCGTCCATCGACCGCTTCCTGAACTCGATAGCGGACTCGATCAGCTCGATCAAGTTCTGACCGGAGTCCTGACCGGAGCGGAGTCCTGACCGGAGCGGGGCCGGCGGACCGGAACGGGCCGGACGACTTCGGGCGCTGAACAACTTCACACCACGGGGGGACGTACCGGGATGGCGCTGCGCGACACGGACCCGGCGGAGATCGGCGGCTACCGCATCGAGGACCGCCTCGGCAGCGGCGGCATGGGCGTGGTGTACCTCGCCCGGTCCGCCTCCGGTCGCCGGCTCGCGGTCAAGGTCGTCCACGGCCAGTACGCCGACGACGACGAGTTCCGCCTCCGGTTCAGCCGCGAGGTGGCCGCCGCACGCCAGGTCAGCGGCGCCTTCACGGCCCCCGTGGTGGACGCGGACGCCGACGCCCCGCGCCCCTGGATGGCCACGCTCTACATCCCCGGCGCGGACCTCGGCACCCACGTCCGCCGGCACGGTCCGCTGTCCCCCGAGCGGCTGCGCGAACTCGCCGCCGGCCTGGCCGAGGCCCTGCGCGACATTCACCGCGCCGGGGTGGTCCACCGGGACCTGAAACCGGCCAACGTCATGCTCGCCGAGGACGGCCCGCGCGTCATCGACTTCGGCGTCTCCCGCGCCGCCGAGTCCACCGCCGCCGACGCCCTCACCCAGACCGGCAGGGTGATGGGCACGCCGCCCTTCATGTCCCCCGAGCAGTTCACCTCCCCGCACGAGGTCGGCCCGGCCACCGACGTCTTCTCCCTCGGCGCGGTCCTCGTGTACGCCGCCACCCGGCGCGGCCCGTTCGACAGCGTGAGCCCCTGGGAGACCGCGACGCGGGTCGTCGAGGCCACCCCCGACCTCGACGGCGTCCCCGCCGACCTGCTCCCCTTCGTCCGCCTCTGCCTGGAGAAACACCCCAAGGCCCGCCCGACCCCCGGCGAACTGCTGCACCTGCTGCGCGAGGGGCGCCTGCCCGCCCGGGAACCCGGCACCGCGCCCCAGGACACCGTGCCGGCCCGGCCCCGCGGGCGGCACTGGGCACGGTGGTCGGCCGCGCTCGCCGGCGCCCTCGTACTCGCCCTGGCCGGCACCGTGACGGCCTCCCGGCTGACCGGGGACACCCGCACCGGTCCGTCCGCCGCACTGCCGGCGGGCTGGCACGCCTGGCAGGCCCACGAGACCGACAAGCAGACCAGCGCCGGCTCGGCGTTCGCGTCCTGCGCGGCACTCGACGGCGGGCTGCTCTGCGCCGGTGACGGCCTGAAGGCCGTCCGCTTCTCGCTCACCACGGGCAAGGTCGAATGGAGCCGCCCGACGGCCGACCACCCCGACCCGAACAGCAGCGGCTCGGACACCGGGCTGCTGGGCACGCACGGCCACGACCTCTACACGGTGGCCGAGACCCAGCCCCGGTCGGCGCAGACGGATACCTACGCCCTCCAGGCCCTCGACGCCCGCACCGGGAAGGTCCGCTGGAGCGCGGCCACCGGGGACCTGGCACCCGCGGTCACGGACGGCACGGCCGCCGTCACGGCCGACGGCCCGATCGTCGTCCGCGCGGACGGCAGGACGTACTCCCTGCTCGACCCGGCCACCGGCACGCCACGCTGGAAGCGCACCCTGCCCGCCCTGCACACCGCGGCCCGCCGGGAGACGTGCGAGGTCACCGCCGCGCAGGGGCACGGATACGTGCTCTGCCTCGACTTCAAGCGGAACCGCACCACGATCGCCTCCGTCGGCCCGGCCCATGGCGAGACCCTCTGGACCGTCACCGCGCAGGGAATCCTCGCCCTGGCCGGCGAGGCCGGAGGCCGCCTGGTCCTGGTGCCGACCAGCCTGGCCCCCGACGCCCCGTACAGCCCCGTCACCGAGCGCTACGGCCGCATCCTCCTGGTCGGCGTCGCCGACCACGCCCCGCACGTCGTCCCGCTCAGCCGGACCGTGTCCGCCGACGCCACCCCCACCGTGCTCGACGGCACCCTGTACCTCACCGTCAACAGCGGCGAGGTCCGCGCCGTGGACCCGGTCACCGGCCGCACCCGCTGGGACACCCGCTCCTCCGTCGAACGCCCCGGCCCGCCCGCGGTCTGGGGCGACTACGTCCTGATCGCCTCGCCCGGCGGCCGGCTGGCGGCCCTGGACCGCCGCACCGGCAAGGAGGTCCACAGCCTCCCCGGCCGCGACGACCGCACGGACCCCGTCTTCGTGTACTCCGGCTCCACCCCCGTCACCCGCGGCGCCGCCCTCTACGTGCCCTACGGCATCCGGGCGGTCTACTCCGTGGACCTGCGGCACCTGTGACCGACGCCGGAGGCCCGGCCCCGCCGAAAACGCCGGAGGCCCGGCCCCGCCGAAGCGGAACCGGGCCTCCGTGCCGGCCATGACGACCGATCGGAGCGGGCGACGGGAATCGAACCCGCGTAGCTAGTTTGGAAGACTAGGGCTCTACCATTGAGCTACGCCCGCAGCACTGCGCCGCAGGTCGGTGACCGCGGCACTGGAGGCATCGTAGCGGGTCGCCCGCCGCCGAGGCCAACGAGTTCGGCCGTGCGGCCCGCCTCGGGGAATGCGGCCGACGGATCCGCCCGGGGCATGTACCCTACGTGTCGCACCAGACGGGGTGTGGCGCAGCTTGGTAGCGCGTCCGCTTTGGGAGCGGAAGGCCGTGGGTTCAAATCCCGCCACCCCGACCACCTGCTCACGCATCTGCTCACGGTGTCGCGATGATCGCCTTTTGGGGCGCTGACCCGCTGCGGTTACTATGCAAGCTGCGCGCCCGTGTGACCCGGCCCTCACGGCCTACGTACTCCTCCGGGCGGCGAATCCGCCGGACCTGTCTGGCTCCGGCGAAACCCAAGAAGTCAGCCACAAGGAGACCGAACCGTGAAGAGCGCCGTGGAGACCCTGAACCCGACCCGGGTTCGGCTCACTGTCGAGGTGCCCTTCGAGGAGCTCAAGGACAGCCTCGACGCGGCGTACAAGAAGATCAACCAGCAGGTCACGGTGAAGGGCTTCCGCAAGGGCAAGATCCCCGCCCGTGTCATCGACCAGCGGTTCGGTCGTGGCGCCGTGCTCGAGGAGGCCGTCAACGACGCGCTTCCGAAGTTCTACACCGAGGCGGTCAACGAGGCCGAGCTCAGCCCGCTGGGCCAGCCCGAGGTCGACATCACCGAGCTGAAGGACGGCGAGACGCTGAACTTCACCGCCGAGGTCGACGTCCGCCCGGCCCTGGAGATCCCGGACTACTCCGGCATCGAGGTCGAGGTCGACGCCGTCGAGGTGACGGACGAGGACGTCGAGAAGTCCGTGGAGCAGCTGCGTGAGCGCTTCGCGTCGACCTCTCCCGTCGAGCGCGCCGCCGAGGACGGCGACGTCGTCACCATCGACCTGCAGGCCAAGGTCGACGGCGAGGTGCTGGAGGACGGCATCGCCAACGGCGTCTCCTACACCATCGGCTCCGGCGAGCTGCTGGACGGCATCGACGACGCCGTCAAGGGCCTGTCCGCCGGTGAGGAGGCCACCTTCACCTCCGAGCTGAAGGGCGGCTCCGCCGCGGGCAAGGAGGCCGAGGTCACCGTCAAGGTCACCCAGGTCGCCGCCCGTGAACTGCCCGAGCTGGACGACGACTTCGCGCAGCTCGCCTCCGAGTTCGACACCCTGGACGAGCTGAAGGCCGACAGCCGCAAGCGCCTGGCCAACATGAAGCAGTTCGACCAGGCCACCCAGGCCCAGGAGCGCGTCCTGGAGAAGCTCCTCGAGCTGGTCGAGGTCCCGGTCCCCGAGAAGCTGCTCGAGGACGAGATCAACACCCGCAAGCACAACCTGGAGCACCACCAGCTCGGCCAGATGGGCCTGACCCTCGACAAGTACCTGGAGATCCAGGGCAAGACCGCCGAGGAGTTCGACACCGAGACCCGCGAGGCCGCGGTCAAGGGCATCAAGACCCAGTTCGTCCTGGACGAGCTGGTCAAGAAGGAGAACCTCAACGTCAACCAGGAGGAGCTCACCGAGCACCTCATGCGGCGAGCGGCCTCCTCCGGCATGTCCCCCGACCAGTTCGCCCAGGCCGTCGTCGAGGGCGGTCAGGTGCCGCTCCTGGTCGGCGAGGTCGCCCGCGGCAAGGCCCTGGCCGTCGTGGTCGAGGCCGCCACGGTGAAGGACACCAACGGCGAGATCGTCGACCTGGACGACGAGGAGGAGGAGACCGAGGCCGCCGAGGCGTCGGAGACCTCCGAGGAGAACGCCGAGGGCTGAGCGGCCCGAAGGCGCCCCTGAAGCGCGTAGCAGGCCCCTGGGAGTGTCTCCCGGGGGCCTGTTTCGTCTCCGCGACGGGCAGCCGACTCAGGGGCGCGGGGAACTGCGCGAACACCCCCGCGCACCCGCAGTCCGACGACCACCGGCACCACCCCCCATGAACCGCACCGGCCCCTCGCGTGAGCGCTACGCCCCCGGCGAACACTCACCTCTCCGGGATTCCCCGAAGGGACCGCCGCGTTAGGGTCCATGAAAGGCAGAACAATGAGACGGCCCGGCGCCGTCGTAAGACGAGCAGGTGGATACGTGACGAATCTGATGCCCTCCGCCGCCGGCGAGCCTTCCATCGGTGGTGGCCTCGGCGACCAGGTCTACAACCGGCTGCTCAACGAGCGGATCATCTTCCTCGGTCAGCAGGTTGACGACGACATCGCCAACAAGATCACCGCGCAGCTGCTGCTCCTCGCCGCCGACCCGGAGAAGGACGTCTACCTCTACATCAACAGCCCCGGCGGCTCGGTGACGGCCGGCATGGCGATCTACGACACCATGCAGTACATCCCGAACGACGTGGTCACGATCGCCATGGGCATGGCGGCCTCCATGGGCCAGTTCCTCCTCACCGGCGGCACCGCCGGCAAGCGCTTCGCCCTGCCGCACGCGGACATCATGATGCACCAGGGCTCCGCGGGCCTCGGCGGTACGGTCTCGGACATCAAGATCCAGGCCGAATACCTGATGCGCACCAAGAAGCGCATGTCGGAGCTGACCGCGCGGCACTCCGGCCAGACGGTCGAGACGATCATCCGGGACGGCGACCGCGACCGCTGGTTCACGCCGGAAGAGGCCAAGGAGTACGGTCTCATTGACGAGATCATCACGCACGCCTCGGGTGTTCCGGGAGGCGGCGGCACCGGTGCCTGACCGGCACGGCCACGCCACGCACCGCCGAGACACCAGCCCCCCGAACGCCACCAGGACGGTGAACCCCATGAGCAACTTCCCCGGCGCCGCCAGCGGCATGTACGAGGGCCCCCGGCCCGACAGCCGCTACGTCATCCCGCGCTTCGTCGAGCGCACCTCCCAGGGCATCCGCGAGTACGACCCGTACGCGAAGCTCTTCGAGGAGCGCGTGATCTTCCTGGGCGTCCAGATCGACGACGCCTCCGCCAACGACGTCATGGCGCAGCTGCTGTGCCTGGAGTCGATGGACCCGGACCGGGACATCTCGATCTACATCAACAGCCCCGGCGGTGACATGACCGCCCTCACGGCGATCTACGACACGATGCAGTTCGTGAAGCCCGACATCCAGACGGTCTGCATGGGCCAGGCGGCCTCCGCCGCGGCCATCCTGCTCGCCGCCGGCACGCCCGGCAAGCGCATGGCGCTGCCGAACTCCCGCGTGCTGATCCACCAGCCGGCGGGCTCCACCGGCCGCGGCCAGCTCTCCGACCTGGAGATCATCGCCAACGAGTTCACCCGGATGCGTGAGCAGCTGGAGAACATGCTGGCGAAGCACTCGAACCGGCCGATCGAGCAGGTCCGCGAGGACATCGAGCGCGACAAGATCCTCACGGCCGAGGAGGCGCTGGAGTACGGCCTCGTCGACCAGATCATCTCCACCCGCAAGCTGAACAACGCCGCGGTCCGCTGAGGCGGAACGGCATACTCTGGGCCCCTCTTGGCAGGGTCCGCGTCAAAGTGAACCCTGCCAAGGGGGGCCCGAACACGGGGCCCGGCAAGGTACCGTCGACATAAGGCAGCACCAGGAGCCGCTGGACTCGAAAGCGTCCGGGCGTCTCCCAGGCGAAGGGGAAGCACACCGTGGCACGCATCGGTGACGGCGGCGATCTGCTCAAGTGCTCGTTCTGCGGCAAGAGCCAGAAGCAGGTCAAGAAGCTCATCGCAGGGCCCGGTGTGTACATCTGCGACGAGTGCATCGATCTCTGTAACGAGATCATCGAGGAGGAGCTCGCCGAGACGAGCGAGGTGCGCTGGGAGGAACTCCCGAAGCCCCGCGAGATCTACGAGTTCCTGGAAGGCTACGTGGTCGGCCAGGAGGCGGCGAAGAAGGCCCTCTCCGTCGCGGTGTACAACCACTACAAGCGGGTCCAGGCGGGCGAGAACGGCGGCCCGGGCGGCCGTGACGACGCCATCGAGCTGGCGAAGTCCAACATCCTCCTGCTGGGCCCCACGGGCTCCGGCAAGACCCTCCTCGCGCAGACGCTGGCGCGCATGCTGAACGTGCCCTTCGCGATCGCCGACGCGACGGCGCTCACGGAGGCGGGCTACGTCGGCGAGGACGTCGAGAACATCCTCCTGAAGCTGATCCAGGCGGCGGACTACGACGTCAAGAAGGCCGAGACCGGGATCATCTACATCGACGAGATCGACAAGGTGGCGCGGAAGAGCGAGAACCCCTCGATCACCCGGGACGTCTCGGGCGAAGGCGTCCAGCAGGCGTTGCTCAAGATCCTGGAAGGCACCACTGCCTCGGTCCCGCCCCAGGGCGGCCGCAAGCACCCCCACCAGGAGTTCATCCAGATCGACACGACGAACGTCCTGTTCATCGTGGGCGGTGCCTTCGCCGGCCTGGAGAAGATCATCGAGGCCCGCGCGGGTGCCAAGGGCATCGGCTTCGGCGCGACGATCCTCTCCAAGCGCGAGCTGGAGGCGAAGGACGTCTTCGAGGACGTCATGCCGGAGGACCTGGTCAAGTTCGGCATGATCCCGGAGTTCATCGGCCGCCTCCCAGTGATCACGAGCGTCCACAACCTGGACCGCGAGGCGTTGCTGAAGATCCTGGTGGAACCCCGCAACGCCCTGGTCAAGCAGTACCAGCGCCTCTTCGAACTCGACGGCGTGGAGCTGGACTTCGAGCGCGAGGCCCTGGAAGCCATCGCCGACCAGGCCATCCTCCGCCAGACCGGCGCCCGGGGCCTCCGCGCCATCATGGAGGAAGTCCTCCAGGGCGTCATGTACGAGGTCCCGTCCCGCAAGGACGTGGCCCGAGTCGTCATCACCGCCGACGTGGTCCTCTCCAACGTCAACCCGACCCTGATTCCGCGGGACGCGCGCGGGCGGGGGTCGGGGGAGCAGAAGTCGGCGTAGGACCCCGGACACGAGGAGGGGCCCCGGTCGACCGACCGGGGCCCCTCCTCGCACGGTCAGCCGGGGTCAGGCCTTGACGCGCACGTCCTTGCGCAGCTTCGCCGCGATGTCCGCCACGTCCTGCATGCTCGTGCCCTTGCCGCTGGCCAGACTGGCGACGTCGAACGACATGACGATGGCCATCGTGCTGTGGTCGGCCCAGATGCAGATCGGCACGGTCGTCGTCTTCGCCATGCCGGCCTGCGCGTCGTTGTTCGTGATCTGGCTCTCCTGGCACTTCATGATGCCGTTGCTGAAGCCGGACGGCTTGAACTCCTGCGGGGAGCCCACGAACTTGCCCTTGACGCTGCTGTCGCTGCTGTCGCTGTTGTTCTTCTTCTCGGACTTGACCTTCGCCGCGGCGAACATCGCGTCGATGGTCGCCTCGGGATTCTTGATGGTGCCGTACGTGCCCTCGAACACCAGGCTCTGGGCGGTGAATCCGGTACCGGCCTTGTAGCCGGCCTGGACGCCTTGCGCGTTCTGGACGCCCGCCTTCTTGAAGTCGTTCATGTCGTCGTCGCTCACCGAGGAGTCAGCCGCGTCGTCCGACTTCTTGTACGTCCCGTTGATCACCACGGCCGGCGTGATCAGCTTGTGCGGGCCGTCGTCCGCGACGCCCCCGCTGCCGCCGCTCCCGCCGCTGACCGCGAAGGCCACGCCCACCGCCACAGCCGCCACCACGGCCACCACGCCGATGATCAGGCCCGTCTTCTTCTTGCCGCCGGCCGGGGCCGGGGGCTGGGGCATGCCGTAGGGCTGCTGGCCATAAGGCTGCTGGCCGTACGGGTTCGGCTGCGGCGGCATGCCGCCCTGCTGCGGGTAGCCGTACCCCGGCTGCGGCGGGGCGGCCGGGGGTGCCTGCTGGGGGTAGCCGTAGCCGGGCTGCGGGGCCTGCGGCTGCTGGCCGTACGGGCCGGGCTGACCGTAGGGCCCCGGCTGGCCGTACGGACCGGGCTGCCCCTGCTGGCCGTAGGGACCCGGCTGCTGGGGCGGCTGGCCGTACGGGCCCGGCTGGTTGTTGCTCATTTCTGGGTTCCCCCTAGGACGCTTATGTGTTCCTGACATCCTGGACCAGGCCCGGAAAGCGCACGGCACCGGGGGCCGCACCGTTACAGAACAAACGCGTTTCGGGACCACCCCGTGACACCTCTAAACTGACCCCCGTGACCGAGAACGCTCAGCAGCAGCCACCCGCGCCCGACTCCGAACTGCCGACCCAGTACGCGCCGGCCGACGTAGAGGGGCCGCTGTACGAGCGCTGGGTAGAGCGCGGTTACTTCGAGGCGGACGAGAAGAGCGACAAGCCGCCGTACACGATCGTCATCCCGCCGCCGAACGTCACGGGCAGCCTGCACCTGGGCCACGCCTTCGAGCACACCCTCATCGACGCGCTGACCCGCCGCAAGCGCATGCAGGGGTACGAGACGCTGTGGCAGCCCGGCATGGACCACGCCGGTATCGCCACGCAGAACGTCGTCGAGCGGGAGCTGGGCAAGGAGGGCAAGTCCCGGCACGACCTGGGCCGGGAAGCCTTCGTCGAGCGCGTCTGGCAGTGGAAGGCCGAGTCCGGCGGGCAGATCAGCGGGCAGATGCGGCGCCTGGGTGACGGCGTCGCCTGGTCGCGTGAGCGGTTCACCATGGACGAGGGCCTGTCCCAGGCCGTCCAGACCATCTTCAAGCGCCTCTACGACGACGAGTTGATCTACCGCGCCGAGCGGATCATCAACTGGTGTCCCCGGTGCCTGACGGCGATTTCCGACATCGAGGTCGAGTACCAGGAGGACGACGGCGAGCTGGTCTCGCTGAAGTACGGCGAGGGTGACGAGACGGTCGTCGTCGCCACCACCCGCGCCGAGACCATGCTCGGTGACACCGCCGTCGCCGTTCACCCCGACGACGAGCGCTACCGGCACCTCGTCGGCAAGCTCATCAAGCTCCCGCTGACCGACCGTTCCATCCCGGTCGTCGCGGACCCCCACGTCGACCCCGCGTTCGGCACCGGCGCCGTCAAGGTCACCCCGGCCCACGACCCGAACGACTTCGAGATCGGCCAGCGCCATGACCTGCCGGCCATCACGATGATGGACGAGCACGCCGTCATCACCGTGCACGGCCCCTTCCAGGGCATGGACCGACTGGAGGCCCGCTCGGCCATCGTCGCCGCGCTGCGCGCCGAGGGCCGGATCGTCGCCGAGAAGCGGCCGTACGTCCACTCCGTCGGCCACTGCTCGCGCTGCAAGACCACCATCGAGCCGCGTCTGTCGATGCAGTGGTGGGTCAAGGTCGGCCCGCTGGCGAAGGCCGCCGGCGACGCCGTCCGGGACGGCCGCGTCAAGATCCACCCGCAGGAGATGGAGAAGCGGTACTTCGACTGGGTCGACAACCTCCACGACTGGTGCATCTCCCGGCAGTTGTGGTGGGGCCACCGGATCCCCGTCTGGTACGGCCCGAACGGCGAGGTCGTCTGCGTCGGCCCGGACGAGCAGCCGCCCGGGACCGAGGCGGAGGGCTGGCACCAGGACACCGACGTCCTCGACACCTGGTTCTCCTCCGGCCTGTGGCCCTTCTCCACCCTCGGCTGGCCCGAGCAGACCGAGTCGCTCGCGAAGTTCTACCCGAACTCCGTCCTGGTCACCGGCTACGACATCCTCTTCTTCTGGGTCGCCCGGATGATGATGTTCGGCCTGTACGCGATGGACGGCACCCCGCCGTTCCACACCATCGCCCTGCACGGCATGGTCCGCGACCAGTTCGGCAAGAAGATGTCGAAGTCCTTCGGCAACGCGGTCAACCCGCTGGACTGGATGGACAAGTACGGCAGCGACGCGCTCCGGTTCACCCTGGCCCGTGGCGCGAACCCCGGTGTCGACGTCCCGATCGGCGAGGACTGGGTCCAGGGCTCCCGCAACTTCGCCAACAAGATCTGGAACGCCACCCGCTTCGCCCTGATGAACGGCGCGACGGTGGGCGGCCCGCTGCCGGACCCGGCGAAGATGTCGGCGACCGACCGCTGGATCCTCTCCCGCCTGAACTCGGTCGTGGCCGAAGTCGACGCCTACTACGACGACTTCCAGTTCGCCAAGCTGTCGGACACGCTGTTCCACTTCGCGTGGGACGAGGTCTTCGACTGGTACGTCGAGCTGTCGAAGACCGTCTTCCAGGCGGGCGGCGAGCCGGCCGAGGTCAGCAAGCGGGTCCTGGGCGAGGTCCTCGACGTCACCCTCAGGCTGCTGCACCCGGTCGTCCCGTTCGTGACCGAGACCCTGTGGACCACCCTCACGGGCGGCGAGTCGGTCGTCATCGCGGACTGGCCCGAGGACAGCGGCTTCCGTGACGCCGACGCCGAGCGGGAGATCGAGACCCTGCAGTCGGTCATCACCGAGGTCCGCCGCTTCCGCGCCGACCAGGGGCTGCAGCCGGGCCAGCGGGTCCCGGCCCGCCTGACGCTCGACGGTACGGCCCTCGCCCCGCACGAGGCCGCCATCCGCCAGCTGCTGCGCCTCCAGCCGGAGGGCGACTCCTTCACGGCCACGGCCACCCTGCCGGTCGCCGGCGCCGAGGTCGCGCTCGACCTCTCCGGCACGATCGACGTGGCCGCCGAGCGCAAGCGCCTCGCCAAGGACCTCGCCGCCGCCGAGAAGGAGAAGGCCCAGGCCACGGCCAAGCTCGGCAACGAGGCGTTCCTCGCGAAGGCGCCGGACCAGGTGGTGGACAAGATCCGCACGCGCCTCGCCAAGGCCGAGGAGGACATCGCCCGCATCACGGCCCAGCTGGAGCGGCTGCCGTCGGTATAAGGGTTTGTACGGAGTCGAGGCCCCCGGTGCGTTTGACGCGCCGGGGGCCTTCGGCGCCCTGAAGGGGCGCGGGGAACTGCGCGACCAGCCCCCACGCACCCGCAGCCGGCCGACAGGACCAGCCACCCCATACCGCCGCCGCGAAGCCACCGCACCCTTTGTCAGCGCCGCTTCGTAGACTGGGCACCGTGAGCGACCCGAATGGCACCGACCCCCTCGACAGCTTCGACGAGATCATCGCTGAGGAGACCGACCGCGACCCCGACCTCGCCGTGATCGAAGCGGGCAGCCGAACCCTGCGGACGCAGAGCGGCGGCCCGCCGCAGGCCGACGTACCCACGCGGCCGGAGGACCCGGAGGTCGACAAGGCCCTGCGCGAGGTCGAGGCCGAGCTGGCCACCCGCTGGGGCGAGACCAAGCTGGAGCCCTCGGTCAGCCGCATCTCCGCGCTGATGGACGTGCTCGGCGAGCCCCAGCGGTCGTACCCCTCGATCCACATCACGGGCACCAACGGCAAGACGTCCACCGCCCGCATGATCGAGGCCCTGCTCGGCGCCTTCGAGCTGCGCACCGGCCGGTACACCAGCCCCCACGTGCAGTCGATCACCGAGCGGATCAGCCTGGACGGCGCCCCGATCTCCGCCGAGCGGTTCATCGAGACGTACCAGGACATCAAGCCGTACGTCGAGATGGTGGACGGACAGCAGGAGTACCGCCTGTCCTTCTTCGAGGTCCTCACCGGCATGGCGTACGCCGCCTTCGCGGACGCCCCCGTGGACGTCGCCGTCGTCGAGGTCGGCATGGGCGGCTCCTGGGACGCCACCAACGTGATCGACGGCGACGTCGCCGTGATCACCCCGATCGACCTGGACCACACCGACCGCCTCGGCGAGACGCCCGCTCAGATCGCCGGCGAGAAGGGCGGGATCATCAAGCAGGACGCGACCGTGATCCTGGCCCAGCAGCCGGTGGACGCGGCGCAGGTGCTGCTGAAGAAGGCGGTCGAGGTGGACGCCACCGTGGCCCGCGAGGGCCTGGAGTTCGGCGTGGTCGCCCGGCAGGTCGCCGTCGGCGGGCAGCTGATCACGCTGCGCGGCCTCGGCGGCGAGTACCCCGAGGTGTACCTGCCGCTGCACGGCGCGCACCAGGCGCACAACGCGGCGGTGGCCCTCGCCGCGGTGGAGGCGTTCTTCGGCGTCGGCGAGCAGCGCCCGGATCCGCTGGACATCGACACCGTCCGCAAGGCCTTCGCGGCCGTGTCCTCGCCGGGCCGCCTGGAGGTCGTACGGCGCTCCCCGACGGTCGTGCTGGACGCCGCGCACAACCCGGCGGGCGCGCGGGTGACCGCGGAGGCCGTTCAGGAGGCGTTCGACTTCAGCCGGCTGATCGGCGTGGTCGGCGCGAGCGGCGACAAGAACGTGCGGGGGCTGCTGGAGGCCTTCGAGCCGATCTTCGCCGAGGTGGTCGTCACGCAGAACTCCACTCCGCGGGCGATGGACGCGGACGAGCTGGCCGCGATCGCGGTCGAGGTGTTCGGCGAGGAGCGGGTGCAGGTCGAGCCGCGGCTGCCGGACGCCCTGGAGGCCGCGATCACGCTGGCCGAGGAGGAGGGCGAGTTCGCCGGCGGTGGCGTACTGATCACCGGTTCCGTCATCACCGTCGGCGAGGCCCGGCTGCTGCTGGGGAAGGGCTGAGGATCGTAGATGCGTACGCTCTGTGCATCGACGCTGATCGGCGAGTTCTTCGTCATCGGCTTCGCCGGGCTCGTCGCCATGAAGGACCCGGCCCTGTCCGTCTCCACGGTGTGGCTGGTCAGCGGCATCGCCATGGTGCTGTGCGTGCTGCTGTGCGGCATGGTGACCCGGCCCGGCGGGGTGGCCCTCGGCTGGGCCCTGCAGCTCGCGCTGATCGCCTCCGGCGTCTTCGTCCCGACCATGTACTTCATGGGCGCGGTGTTCGCGGCGCTGTGGTGGGCTTCGGTGCACTTCGGCAGAAAGGTGGACGAGGCGAAGGCCAGGTTCGCCGCCCAGGCGGAGTCCTCCTCCTCCGCACCTGACGCTGTGTGACGGGCGGCCCGACACGCCCTGTAACCTCGTCCCACCGCACATGTCAGTCGCGTAAGGAGTCCTCCCGTGAGCCAGCGCACCCTCGTCCTCCTCAAGCCCGACGCCGTCCGTCGAGGCCTGACCGGCGAGATCATCAGCCGTATCGAGCGCAAGGCCGGCTGGCAGATCACCGCGCTGGAGCTGCGCATCCTGGACCGTGCCACGCTGGAGCAGCACTACGCCGAGCACGTCGGCAAGCCGTTCTACGAGCCGCTGGTGGAGTTCATGTCCTCCGGCCCGGTCGTCGTGCTGATCGTCGAGGGCGAGCGGGTCATCGAGGGTGTGCGCGCGCTGGCCGGCCCGACCGACCCGATCGCCGCCGCGCCGGGTTCCATCCGCGGCGACTTCGGCGTGATCGTCCGGGAGAACCTGATTCACGCCTCCGACTCCGAGGAGTCCGCCGAGCGCGAGGTGAAGATCTTCTTCCCGGGCCGCGTGTGAGTCGTCGCGAGCTGAGTTTTCGGTAATTTTTCTGAGTGGGCGTCAGCTCTGTCCGGTGGCGCCTGACCAGGGACGGTCGTACATTTCGGCCGTCCTTTGGCATATGCCTTGCCGATCGGGGGAACGCGTGCCACCGATGGACCGTCTCCACAAGCGGGGCGGGCCGCCACATGGTGACAATGGCGGAGACCCTCGCGCAGTGTTCGTGCAGGCGCGTTTACGATGGAAGCCTTCACGTCACAGCACCCGCCTCGCCGACCTGATATGCCCTCAAAAGCTCAGGAAGGCCAGATGAATCCGGATGGGGAACTCAATGTCGTTCATCGGCCGTGACATGGCTGTCGACCTCGGGACCGCCAACACGCTGGTGTACGTCAGGGGTCGCGGAATCGTACTCAACGAGCCGTCCGTCGTCGCGATCAACACCAACACGGGTGGGATCCTCGCGGTCGGTGCCGAAGCGAAGAAGATGATCGGCCGGACGCCGGGCAACATCGTGGCCGTCCGCCCGCTGAAGGACGGCGTGATCGCCGACTTCGAGATCACCGAGCGGATGCTCCGCTACTTCATCCTGAAGATCCACAAGCGGCGGTATCTCGCCCGGCCGCGGGTCGTCGTCTGTGTGCCCTCGGGCATCACGGGCGTCGAGCGCCGCGCCGTGATCGAGGCGTCCTCCCAGGCGGGTGCGCGCCAGGTGCACATCATCGAGGAGCCCATGGCGGCCGCCATCGGCTCCGGCCTGCCGGTCCACGAGGCCACGGGCAACATGGTGGTGGACATCGGCGGCGGTACCACGGAGGTCGCGGTCATCTCGCTCGGCGGCATCGTCACCGCCCAGTCCATCCGGGTCGCGGGCGACGAGCTGGACAACGCGATCATCCAGTACATCAAGAAGGAGTACAGCCTTCTGCTGGGTGAGCGCACGGCCGAGCAGATCAAGATCACGATCGGTTCGGCGTACGACCTCGACTCCGACGAGCACACCGAAGTCCGCGGCCGGGACCTGGTGTCCGGCCTGCCGAAGACCGTCGTCATCTCGGCCGCCGAGGTCCGCAAGGCGATCGAGGAGCCGGTCAACGCGATCGTGGACGCGGTCAAGACGACCCTCGACAAGTGCCCGCCGGAGCTGTCCGGCGACATCATGGACCGAGGAATCGTTCTGACCGGCGGCGGAGCCCTGCTGCGCGGTCTGGACGAACGGCTGCGCCGGGAGACCGGCATGCCGATCCACATCGCCGAGGACCCGCTGGACAGCGTGGCGCTCGGTTCCGGGAAGTGCGTCGAGGAGTTCGAGGCGCTGCAGCAGGTCCTGGACGCCCAGCCGCGCAGATGACGTAACTCTTCGATTCCGCCGTACGGGACGTTCTTCTCTCGTGCGGCGGATCGTTGATATAGAGGCATAAGCTCCCACAAATGGGCCCCTCGGGTTTGCGTTTCGCGCATCGCACCGCGAAGGGGCTCCCGAATTCCTATTGAGGAAGGGCACGGCCGCCGCACGTGAGGGACACGAAAGAGAGCCGGCTGCTCCTGGTCCTGCTGATCGCCATCGCGTTCGCGCTGATCACGGTGGACATCCGCGGGGGCCGGAACTCCCCGGTCGACGGTGCCCGGCAGGCCGCGGCCGCGGTGTTCGGTCCCGTCGAGAACGGGCTGTCCTCGGCGGTCGATCCCGTCGGCAACGCCGTCTCCGCGATAAGGGACTCCGGCAACCGGCACGACCGGCTCGCCCGGCTGGAGAAGGAGAACGCGGCCCTCAAGGCGAAACTCGGCAGCGACGACCGCAACCGCAGCCGGCTGAACCAGCTCGACAAGATGCTGAAGCTCGCCGGCGAGGGCCAGTACGGCATCAAGGGCGCCCAGGTCATCGCCATAGGAGCGGCCCAGGGCTTCTCCTGGACCATCACCATCGACGCCGGCGCCAACGACGGTATCAAGCGCGACATGACCGTCCTCAACGGCGACGGCCTGGTCGGCCGCGTCACCACCGTCGGCCCGGACACCTCCACCGTGCTGCTGGCCAACGACCCCGACTTCACCGTCGGCACCCGGATGGAGGGCAGCGACGAACTCGGCTTCGCCTCCGGGCAGGGCGACCGTCCGCTGCGCGTGGAGCTGCTCAACGGCCAGGCGGAGGTGAAGAAGGGCGACCGGCTCGTCACCTTCGGCTCCGAGGCCGACCGGCCCTTCGTGCCCGGCGTGCCGGTCGGCGTGGTCTCCCGCGTCGAGCCCTCCAACGGCGGCCTCACCCGCACGATCTACGTCACGCCGTACGTCGGCTTCACCAAGCTCGACATCGTCGGCGTGGTCGTCCAGGCCCCGAAGAAGGACCCGCGCGACGAGGTCCTGCCGGCCCAGCCCAAGCCGGTACCGACGCCGACGGTGACCGTCACGGTGACCCCGTCGGCGGGTGCGAACAACACGACCGGCCAGCAGCAGTAGGAGCTGACTCTTCCATGCGCCTCAACCGGATCCTGCTCTCCAGCGCGCTGGTCGTCGTGGCCCTGGTGATCCAGGTGAGCGTCCTCGCCCGCCTGCATCTGCCGGGTGCCGTCCCCGACCTGCTGCTGCTCACCGTCCTCGGCCTCGCCATGGTGTACGGCCATGTGGGCGGCGCCCTCGTCGGCTTCGGCGCCGGTCTGCTCGCCGACCTGGCCCCGCCCGCCGACCACGCGGCCGGCCGCTACGCCCTCGTGCTGTGCGTCACCGGCTACTTCGCCGGGCTCATCAAACCGGAGAACGGCCGCCTGAAGTCGGCCACCGGCCCGATGGCCGTCGTGGTCGCCGCCGCCATCGGCTCCACGCTGCTGTACGCGGGCGTCGGCGCACTCGTCGGCGACACCGCCGCCCGCCATGTCGGCCTGCCCGGGCTGCTGTTCTCGGCCGCCCTGTACGACCTGCTGCTCGCCCCGTTCGTGGTCCCCGCGATCATGTGGCTGGCCCGGCGCGCGGACAACGACCCGCTGACCGAGAGCGGCCCTGCCGCCAAGGCCGGTGACATCTCCAGCGGCTGGCTCTCCTCCGGCACCGGCCTGCGCATCGGCAGCCAGCGCGGCGGCCTCGGGGCCCTGAAGGCCAGGGCCCGCACCCGCTCCGCGCGCGTCGGCCGGATCAAGGGGGTCAAGCGGCTGTGAGGGCACCGGAGTTCACTCGAACGGGTCAGCGTGCGCGGAACGCGGGTTCACAGGCTGGTCGTTCATCATGCGTACGCACACTCGCACCGGCGCACTGAGAGGGGGAGACAGCCGCAGTGACCAACATTCCCGAGACCGGCCGGACCCCACGGGTCCAGATCCGGCTCGTCGTCATCCAGATCCTCGTCCTCTCCCTCCTCGGCACGCTCGGCGGCCGCCTGTGGTACCTGCAGATCCGTGAGGGCGCCCAGTACCAGAAGGAGGCCTCCGGCAACCACGTCCAGCAGGTCGTCGACCCGGCCGTGCGCGGCGACATCCTGGACGCCCGCGGCGTGCCCCTCGCGGACAACGAGACCCGGCTGGTCGTCTCCGCCTCCCGCACCGACCTGCTCAAGCAGAAGGACGACGGCAAGGCGGTCCTCACCAAGCTGGCCGGAGTCCTCGGCATGAAGCCCGAGGAGGTCATCCAGAAGGTCCGGCTGTGCGACGCCAAGACCCCCAAACCCTGCTGGAACGGCTCGCCGTACCAGCCCATCCCGATCACCGACAAGGCCACGCCCAGGCAGGCCCTGCAGATCCGTGAGCGCGCCGAGGACTTCCCCGGCGTCACCGCCGAACCCGAGGCCGTGCGCCGCTACCCGGCCCCCGGTGGCTCCAACACCGCGCAGGTGCTCGGCTATCTCTCGCCCGTCACCGACGCCGAGATCCAGCAGGCCAAGAACACCGACTCGCCCTATCTGCGCTCCGACATGGTCGGCCGCTCCGGCCTGGAGCGGGAGTACGACAAGGAGCTGCGCGGCAAGGCCGGCGTCACCCGCTACGAGGTGGACAACCTCGGCCGGGTCATCGGCAAGGCCAAGTCGGACGCCGCCGAGCCCGGCTCGAACCTGGTCACCAGCATCGACTCCCGCGTCCAGCGCGTCGCGGAGTACGAACTGGACAAGGCGATGAAGGCCGCCCGCACCCAGTTCGACAAGAACACCGGCGAGAACTTCAAGGCCGACTCCGGCGCCGTCGTCGTCATGGAGGCCAAGACCGGCCGGATCGTCGCGATGGCCTCCGCACCGACCTACGACCCGAACGTGTGGGTGGGCGGCATCTCCGCCAAGGACTACAAGGCCCTCACCGGCAAGGACTCCGACTACCCGCTGCTCAACCGGGCCATCCAGGGCCAGGCGGCCCCCGGTTCGACGTTCAAGGTGGTCTCCACGGCCGCCGCGGTCCAGGCCGGCTACCCCTGGGACGGCGGCTACCCCTGCACCAGCTCCTACTCGGTCGGCGGCCAGGTCTTCAAGAACTTCGAGGGCGAGAACTTCGGCGACATCTCCCTCGGGCGCGCCCTGGAGGTCTCCTGCGACACCGTCTTCTACGGCCTCGGCGACCGGGAGTGGAAGAAGGACGGCGGCATCAACCCCAAGAAGGGCCAGCCGAAGGACTGGTTCTTCAAGACGGCCCACCAGTTCGGCCTCGGCAAGGAGACCGGCATCGACCTGCCCAACGAGGTCACCGGCCGCGTCCCCGACCGCCAGTGGAAGCTCGACTACTGGAAGGCCAACAAGGACGCCTGGTGCAAGAGCGGCAAGAAGGACGGCTCCTACGTCGAGAAGATCGCCTACGAGAACTGCCTCGAGGGCAACAAGATGCGCGAGGGTGACGAGATCAACTACTCCATCGGCCAGGGCGACACCCTCGTCACGCCGATCCAGGAGGCCATGATCTACGGCGCCGTCGCCAACGGCGGCACCGAGTACGTCCCGACCATCGGCAAGGCGATCATCAGCGCCGACGGCAAGTCCGTCCAGGCCATCAAGCCCAAGGTGCAGCGCCGGCTTCCGGTCAGCCAGGCCACCCTCAAGGGCATGGACGACGCGTTCGCGGGCGTCATCACCCGCGGTACGGCCGCGTGGAAGTTCAACGGCTGGCCGCAGGACAAGATCACCCTGCACGGCAAGACCGGTACCGCCGAGGTCTACGGCAAGCAGACCACCGGCTGGCTGGCCACGTACTCCAAGGACTACTCGGTGATCATGACGATCTCCCAGGCCGGTACGGGTTCCGGTTCCGCCGGTGAGGCCGTGCGCAACATCTACAGCGCGCTCTACGGCGTCCAGGGCGACGGCTCCATCGACACCAAGAAGGCACTGCTGCCCGAGCCGCAGAAGGGCCTGCCGAAGGTCCGCACGGACGGCACCATCGAGGCACCGAAGGTGGTCGGCGACCCGGCGAAGGACGCCGAGGCCTCCCAGCAGAGCAACCCCAGCAACGGCAGCGACCAGCAGCCCGCCACCTCGCCCTCGCCCACCACGGGCAACCGCAACACCCGCAGGCGACCACGCAGGATGCCCGGGCGGGGAAGCCGGAGGATGCCCTCATGACCGGCGCGAACAGCTTCTCCGTCTCCGGGTACGGCCCCGAGCGGGCCGGCTGGACCAGGTTCTTCGCCCGGGACTCGCTGGCCCGCAGGCTCGACTGGCCGATACTGCTGGCCGCCGTCGCGCTGTCGCTGATCGGGTCCGCGCTGGTGTTCTCCGCGACCCGCAACCGCACCGAGATCAACCAGGGCGACCCGTACTTCTTCCTGGAACGGCACCTGATGAACCTCGGCATCGGGTTCGCCCTGATGATCGGCACGCTCTGGCTGGGCCACCGCGCCCTGCGCAACGCCGTGCCGATCCTGTACGGCCTGTCGGTCCTGCTGGCCCTGACGGTCCTCACCCCGCTCGGCGCCACCATCAACGGCCAGCGCAACTGGCTCGTCATCGGCGGCTTCTCGCTGCAGCCCGCCGAGTTCCTCAAGGTGACGATCATCCTCGGCATGGCGATGATGCTCGCGACCCGGGTGGACGCCGGCGACAAGATCTACCCGGACCACCGGACCGTGGCACAGTCCCTGGGCCTAGCGGCCGTACCGTGCCTGATCCTGCTGCTCATGCCGGACCTCGGCTCGGTGCTCGCCATGGTGGCCATCATCCTGGGCGTGCTGCTCGCCTCCGGCGCCTCCAATCGCTGGATCTTCGGCCTGCTCACCGCCGGCGTGATCGGCTGCGTCGCGATCTGGCAGCTGCACATCCTGGACCAGTACCAGATCAACCGCTTCGCGGCCTTCGCCAACCCCGACCTCGACCCGGCGGGCGTCGGCTACAACACCAACCAGGCACGCATCGCCATCGGCTCCGGCGGTCTGACCGGGGCCGGCCTCTTCCACGGCTCGCAGACCACCGGCCAGTTCGTGCCCGAGCAGCAGACCGACTTCGTCTTCACCGTCGCAGGGGAGGAGCTGGGCTTCCTCGGCGCCGGCCTCATCATCTTCCTGCTCGGCGTGGTGCTGTGGCGGGCCTGCCGTATCGCCCGCGACTCCACCGAGCTGTACGGGACGATCGTGGCCGCCGGGATCGTCGCCTGGTTCGCCTTCCAGGCCTTCGAGAACATCGGCATGACCCTCGGCATCATGCCGGTCACCGGTCTGCCGCTGCCCTTCGTGTCCTACGGCGGCTCGTCGATGTTCGCGGTCTGGGTGGCCGTGGGACTGCTGCAGTCGATCAAGGTGCAAAGACCGATGTCGGCCTGAGACGCCGGCGGTCCGGTACCGGCCCACGGGAGTGCGTTCACCAGTTGCTCTTCGTGGCCGTTCACCGGGCGGCCGGCGGGAATTTTCCGGCCATCGCCCGGGACGGCCCCTGCCGCAGCACCTCGCGGACAACTAGATTCAATCCATGGCGGATGCGAAACGCGAGATCGAGCGCAAGTACGAATCCGACGACAGCGGGCTGCCCGACCTGACCGGCGTCGGCCCCGTGGCGGCCGTCCTGGACAAGGGCCTGATGGAGCTCGACGCCACCTACTACGACACCGCCGACGAGCGCCTGGCCGCCGCCTCCCTCACCCTGCGCCGCCGCACCGGAGGCTCGGACGCCGGCTGGCACCTGAAGTTCCCCGTCGCACCGGGCGTGCGGGACGAGATCCGGGCCCCGCTCTCCGACACCGTCCCGGAGGAGATCGCCGCCCTGGTCCGGTCCCGGGTCCGGGACGCCGAACTGGTGCCCCTGGTCCGGCTGCGCTCCGCCCGCGATGTCCGCCACCTGGTCGACGCCGACGGCGCCCTGCTGGCCGAGGCCAGCGTCGACGCCGTGACCGCCGAACGGCTCGGCGGCAGCGGCAGGGCCGCCCAGTGGACCGAGATCGAGGTGGAACTCGCCGACGACGGCGACCCCGCCTTCCTGGACCTCGTGGAGAAACGGCTGCGCAGAGCGGGCGTACGCCCCTCCAAGTCACCGTCCAAGCTCGCCCGGGCCCTGGAGCAGACAGGAGGGCGGCGCCGCGGCAGGGGCAGGACCGCGCGGCCCGAGACGGCGGGCGACCACGTGCTCGCCTACCTGCGCGGCCAGCGGGACGCGCTGGTCGAGCTCGACCCCGCCGTCCGCCGGGACGTGCCCGACTCCGTGCACCGTATGCGGGTCGCCACCCGCCGCGCCCGCAGCACCCTGCGCAGCTTCCGCTCCGTCCTCGACCGCACCGTCACCGACCCGGTCGCGGTCGAGCTGAAGTGGCTCGCGGGCGAGCTGGGCGTGGACCGCGACCACGAGGTGATGGCCGACCGCCTGACGGACGCCGTCCGGGCCCTCCCGGCCGACCTGGTCGTCGGGCCGGTCCGCGCGCGCCTCACGACCTGGTCCGAGGCCCGGCACGGCGGCGCGCACGCCCATCTCACCGGCGTGCTGGACTCCCACCGCTACCTCACCCTCCTGGACACCCTGGACGCGCTCCTCGCCGACCCGCCGCTGCGCAAGCCCGCCGGAAAGAAGCCGGAGAAGGTGCTCGAGAAGGCCATGGCCAAGGATCTGGCGACCCTGTCTGCCCTGGTCGAGCGGGCGATCGCCGTCCCGCCCGGCGAGCAGCGCGACCTCGCCGTGCACGAGGCCCGCAAGAAGGCCAAGCGCACCCGGTACGCGGCCGAGGCGGCCACCCCGGCCCTCGGCAGGCCGGCCCGCTCCCTGACCAAGGCCATGAAGTCCCTGACCACCCTGCTCGGCGAGCACCAGGACAGCGTCATGACCCGCCTGACCCTGCGCGAGCTGTCCGCGGTGGCCCACGCGGCGGGGGAGAGCACCTTCACCTACGGGCTGCTGTACGGGCGCGAGGAGGCCCGGGCGGCACAGGCCGAGGCGGAGCTGCCCGGCCTGTGGAAGGAGATCAGCTCGGCGGCGTCCGGCTGAGCGTACGGGGGAGTCCGCCGGGCGGGTTACGCTTGATGGTCACCCCTGTCAGCTCACGAAGGTTCGCGAGATGCCTGCCGAAGCCGCCGAGTCGGTGTTCCCGCAGCTCGAAGCACTGCTCCCGCACGTGCAGAAGCCCATCCAGTACGTCGGCGGAGAGCTCAACTCCACGGTCAAGCCGTGGGACGAGTGCGACGTCCGCTGGGCCCTCATGTACCCGGACGCGTACGAGGTGGGTCTGCCCAACCAGGGCGTCATGATCCTCTACGAGGTCCTCAACGAGCAGGAGGGCGTCCTCGCCGAGCGCACCTACAGTGTGTGGCCGGACCTCGAGGCGCTGATGCGCGAGCACAACGTCCCCCAGTTCACGGTGGACACCCACCGCCCGGTGAAGGCCTTCGACGTGTTCGGCTTGTCCTTCTCCACGGAGCTGGGCTACACGAACATGCTCACGGCCCTGGACCTCGCCGGGATCCCCCTGGAGTCCAAGGACCGCACGGACGACGACCCGATCGTCCTGGCCGGCGGCCACGCCGCCTTCAACCCGGAGCCGATCGCCGACTTCATCGACGCGGCGGTCATCGGCGACGGCGAGCAGGCCGTGCTCGACATGACCCGCATCATCCGCGCGTGGAAGGCCGAGGGCCGCCCCGGCGGCCGCGAGGAGGTCCTGTTCCGCCTGGCGAAGACGGGCGGGGTGTATGTCCCGGCGTTCTACGACGTCGAGTACCTACCCGACGGCCGTATCGCCCGCGTCGTCCCGAACAAGAGCGGTGTCCCCTGGCGCGTGTCGAAGCACACGGTCATGGACCTGGACGAGTGGCCGTACCCCAAGCAGCCCCTCGTCCCCCTGGCCGAGACGGTCCACGAGCGCATGTCGGTGGAGATCTTCCGCGGCTGCACCCGCGGCTGCCGCTTCTGCCAGGCCGGCATGATCACCCGCCCGGTGCGCGAGCGCTCGATCACGGGCATCGGCGAGATGGTCGACAAGGGCCTCAAGGCCACGGGCTTCGAGGAGGTGGGCCTCCTCTCCCTGTCCTCCGCCGACCACTCGGAGATCGGCGACATCGCCAAGGGCCTCGCCGACCGCTACGAGGACGACAAGATCGGCCTGTCCCTGCCGTCCACCCGCGTCGACGCCTTCAACATCGACCTGGCGAACGAACTGACGCGCAACGGCCGCCGCTCGGGCCTGACCTTCGCCCCCGAGGGCGGTTCGGAGCGCATCCGTAAGGTCATCAACAAGATGGTCTCCGAGGACGACCTGATCCGTACGGTGGCCACGGCCTACGGCAACGGCTGGCGCCAGGTGAAGCTGTACTTCATGTGCGGCCTGCCGACGGAGACGGACGAGGACGTCCTCCAGATCGCCGACAT
This sequence comes from Streptomyces incarnatus, assembly GCF_001027185.1. NCBI lineage: Bacteria > Bacillati > Actinomycetota > Actinomycetes > Kitasatosporales > Streptomycetaceae > Streptomyces > Streptomyces incarnatus. The sequence continues at coordinate 5,663,033 of NZ_CP011497.1, forward strand.
GGCGACGCACGTCATCCAGAAGGGCCGCGAGGTCTCGGGCTCCAACGACATCCGCTGCACGGTCTCGATCGGCGGCTTCGTCCCCAAGCCCCACACCCCCTTCCAGTGGGCCCCGCAGCTGAGCGCGGAGGAGACGGACGCCCGGCTCGCGAAGCTCCGCGACAAGATCCGCGGCGACAAGAAGTACGGCCGCTCGATCGGCTTCCGCTACCACGACGGCAAGCCGGGCATCGTCGAGGGCCTCCTCTCCCGCGGCGACCGCCGCATCGGCGCCGTGATCCGCGCGGTGTACGACGACGGCGGCCGCTTCGACGGCTGGCGCGAGCACTTCTCCTACGACCGCTGGATGGCCTGCGCCGACAAGGCTCTCGCCCCCTACGGCGTCGACGTCGACTGGTACACCACCCGCGAGCGCACCTACGAGGAGGTCCTCCCCTGGGACCACCTCGACTCCGGCCTGGACAAGGACTGGCTCTGGGAGGACTGGCAGGACGCCCTCGACGAAACAGAGGTCGAGGACTGCCGCTGGACCCCCTGCTTCGATTGCGGCGTGTGCCCGCAGATGGACACCCACATCCAGATCGGCCCGACCGGCAAGAAGCTGCTGCCCCTGACGGTCAAGAACGGTGGTCCGACGCGGGCGTCGAGTGGTCACACGCACTGACGGGAGCGAGGCACTCGGTCGGGTGGTTGAGGGGCTGGCGGGGGTGAGCGAGGACGAGGTGGCGGCTGCACCGGCTGCAGTCGGCGCTTCGGTCCCCCGCCCAGCGGTGCCGCTGGCGTCCCCTCGAACACCGCTGCCGGGGCCCGGAAGCACCCCGCACATCGTTTCCGAGGTGGAGTGGGTCTGAGGGGTCGGTTCCGGCTTGTGGGCGACTGCATGGCACCCCGATCCCCCTTCCCTGAAAGGTCCGGACGCCGCAGACCGGCCGCCCTCCGGACCGTGCCCCTTGAGCAGTACCGGCACCTCACGCTCCCCGTTTCTTGTTGCGTCAAGCCCGGCGTTGTGGCTTGATCTTCCGGGACGCAAGCGCGCCTGGGCAGGTGGACAGAACGAACCGTCAGGGCTGGCTCCAGGCTGCCGTGTCCATGAGCACCCTGCGCAACATGCTGCGCGGCATCGCCGTCGACCGCGAGGAACCGCCCGGAGAGGTCCTGCGCCGCCTGGACCTCGCCGGCCAGACCCTTGATCCTCACTCGACGGCCACCTGTGCCCCGCACCTTCGCCTGGGACCGGCTGCCGCCCGGCTCCACCCTGCTGTTCTTCACCGACGGCCTCGTCGAACGCCGGGGAGAGGCCCTCGACGACGGCATGAGCCGACTCCGCCGGCACACCGCCCGGCAGGTACGGGACCCCTTGACGTCTTCTGTGACGCACTGATCATCACCTTCGGTGCCGACAGCGCTGACGACATCGCCCTGCTCGCCCTGCGCCCCACACCCCGTCCCGCTTCCCCGGCCGAGGTGGCACGCCGCAGTCTGTGGCGGTGAGGATCGAGCCGGGGGAGGAAGGGCCACTCGTGGCGTACACGTACATCGGCACGCACGTCTACAAGAAGCGCATCGGCCCCTGGGGGCTCGTCGCCCGCGTCTCCCTGGAGGTCCGGCCACTGGACGAGCCGCCGCACGGGGCGAGCCGGATCGACGGCTCGCGCGTCTGGTGGGTCCCGCCCCAGGGGATCGTCCCGGCGGACAAGACATGGATGGGGTTCGGCCTCGGCCTCGTCGCCGGTCAGCTGGAGGCCCTCGGATCCGGATCCCGGGCGGTGCTGGTACGCGTACTCGCCTGGGACGTACCGATGGTGACGGACCATCAGGCAGAGGTGGCCGCCGCGGCCGTCATCGAGTGCCTGAGGCAGAACCACGGCATCGACGGCGTCGACATCGGTCTCACCTTCGACCGGGAGCGCAATCGCCACCGGTTCACCTGGAACGGCACCGAAGCCGAGCCCGGCCGGCCCTAGCCGGTTCCGCGGGCGGCAACCGGTTCCGTCGGCCCCAACCGGTTCCGCCCACCCCAACCGGTTCCGTCGGCCCCAGCCCGATCCGCCGGTGCCGACCGGATCCGCCCGCCCCGGCCGGATCCGAACGGGCGGTGCCCGCGTCTACCCCGGTATGGAACCGCACACGCCGCCTCCCCGGACCCGGCAGCCCGAAGGGTGTCTGGCCGTCGCGATCCGCGTCCCCCTGCGGATCGTCGTCCTCGTGCTGGTGGTGCCGGTGCGGATGGCGTGGGACGCCCTCGTCGTCACCGGACGGTTTCTGCGGGACACCGTGCTCAGGCCGCTCGGCCGGGCGCTGCTGTGGGCCGGAGAGGCCCTGTTCGTGTGGCCGTTCGTGGGCCTGTGGCGCCATGCGCTGGTCCCCGTCGGCAGGGCGCTCGCCTGGCTCGGCACCGTCCTCGTCGTCGTACCGGCCGTGTGGTGCCACCGGTACGTCCTCACGCCCGTCGGGCAGGCCGTCGCCTGGCTGGCGCGCGAGGTGGCGCGCCGGGTGGGTGCCGGGCTCGCCTGGGTGTACGCGCGCGTGCTCACCCCGACCGGGCACGCGGTCACCTGGCTGCTGAGGGGCGTCGGCGCGGTCCTCGCCGCCGTGGGCATCGGCGTGTACGCGGCCGCCGCCCGGCTGGCCCGGTATCTGCTCGTCGTCCCCGCACGATGGCTGTACGACCATGTCCTCACGCCGGTCGGACATGCCGTCGCCTGGTGCGTTCGAGGGCTGGGGCGGCTGCTGGACCTGATCGGCACCGGCATCGGGGTCGCCCTGTACTGGATCCTCCGCGTCCTGTTCGTGCTGCCCGCCCTCGCGCTGTGGCGCTGGGTCCTCGAGCCGGCCGGCCGGTTCCTCGCCGTCGTGGCGCGCGAGGTCGGCGACGCCCTCGGGCACGCCTGGCGGATCGCCGGACGGATCTCGCGGGCCGTCGGCCGCGTGCTCGGGACCCTCTTCCGGTGGATCTTCGTGGAGCCGCTGCGCTGGGCGTACCGGGCCGTCCTCACCCCGGTCGGCCACCTCGTCCGGGATGCCGTCCTGCGGCCGGTCGCCGAGGGGGCGCGCGTGGTGGGCGGGGCCGTCCGCGAGGCGCTGACCAGTGCCCGCGAGACGGTACGGCAGGCCCGCGCCGACTTCCGGCGGATGCTGTTCGGCGAGCCCCGCCGGCCGGCCGCGGTGGACCGGCGGGAACCTCAGGGGCCCGCGGCACGTACTCTTGGTAGCAGTACGACCGCACTCACGAAGGACTAGGACACTGGGCAAGCGACAGCCCGAAGGCCCGCCGCCCGCACCCGCGGTGCAGCGCATCCGACTGCGCTACACCAAGCGCGGCCGCCTGAGGTTCACCAGCCACCGAGACTTCCAGCGCGCCTTCGAGCGTGCGCTGCGCCGCGCCGAGGTGCCCATGGCGTACTCGGCCGGGTTCACGCCGCACCCGAAGGTGTCGTACGCCAATGCCGCACCCACCGGCACGGGCAGTGAGGCGGAGTATCTGGAGATCGCGCTCACCGCACCGCGCGACCCCGAGACGCTGCGCGTCCTCCTCGACGAGTCGCTGCCCCCCGGGCTCGACGTCGTCGAGGCGGTCGAGGCGCGGACCTCGGGCCTCGCCGACCGGCTGACGGCCTCCGTCTGGGAGCTGCGGCTGGACGGCGTCGACCCGGCCGACGCCGGGCGCGCGGTCGACGCGTTCAACCGGGCCGGGACCGTCGAGGTCCAGCGGATGACCAAGAACGGCGTCCGCACCTTCGACGCCCGCCCGGCCGTGGTGAGCCTGGAAACGCACGGTTCACCGGCTGATAGGCCTAGCGACCAGCCCTGTGCGATACTGCGGCTGGTTGTTCGGCACGTGACGCCTGCCGTACGACCCGACGACGTCCTGTCCGGTCTCCGCGCCGTGGCCGACCTGGCGCCGCCGGTCCCCGCAGCGGTGACCAGGCTGGCGCAGGGGCTGCTCGATGAAGAGACCGGCACGGTGACCGACCCGCTCGCGCCCGACCGCGAGGCAGCCGGGGCCCTGACGGCCCAGCCGGCCGCCGCCGCGACGGCGCCGACGCCGGAAGGTCCCGCGTAGGGACGGACGTCGTAAGCGCCGCCCTCGTACTCGGGAGCCACCTGGGTCGGGCAGCGCACCGACCAGAAGACTTTCGCCAGGCCGTACCGACAAGGCGTACGGAACCGGCGAGACAGGACACAGAGTGCTCCCGTGCGGCGCCCGCGCCCCGGACGGCGGCCATCGCGGATCGCGCGGGCCGTGGACGTCAACGGCGGACGGTCCTCAGAGACCGATGCCGGACCAGGCGCGGCGCCCGGGAGCCTGACGGGAGAAACGCCCGCATGCTCGAGCCGACCGAACCCAACGAGGGTTCCGAACTGAACACTCCCAGCGACACCCTGCCGCCGCGCAGGCGTCGCCGTGCCGCCTCCCGCCCGGCCGGACCGCCGGCCGCGGCCGAGGCTCCCGCCGAGGTGACCGTGCCGGCCATACCGGCGGCGGAGTCCGCCGAGGACGTCCTCGATGCCACTGACGCCGCTGAGGCTGCCGAGGCTGAGGGCGCCGAAGAGGCTGTGGAGGCGATCGAGGCCGAAGAGGCCGGTGCGCTGAACGCCGGCGCCGAGGAGGCCGCCCCCGCCGCTGCGGAGGAGGCCGCGCCCGCCGCCCGTCCGCGCCGCCGGGC
>NZ_CP011497.1:5667724-5932265 GCF_001027185.1 Streptomyces incarnatus
ACCGCAGGCGCCCGCCGCGCAGGCCCCCGCCGAGGAGGCCGCCCCGCGTCGTACCCGTCGCCGGGCCGTGCGCCCCGTGTTCGGGTTCTCCGAGCCGGCGCAGCCTGCACAGCCCACGCAGCCCGCGCCGGCCGCCGAGAGCGAGGAGGCCGAGGCCGAGACCCGCCGCCGGCCCGCCCGCCCGGCCGTCGCCGTCTTCCAGGCGCCGGTGTTCACCGAGCCGAGGTTCCAGACCCCGGAGCGCGCCGCCGCGGCGGCCGCGGCCGAGTCCGCCGAGGCGGAGGAGCCCGAGGAGTACGCGGAGGAGCGCGCCGAGACCGGTGCGCGCCGCCGTCGCCGCCGCCGGGGTGCCGCCGAGGAGACGCGCGCCGTCGAGGCCGCCGCCGAGGAAGAGGAGCCTGCCGAGGCCGTCGCCGAGGGCGAGCAGGCCGAGGAGCCCGAGGAGCCCGGGGAGACGGAGGAGGCCGAGGAGGCCGAGGAGACGGAGGGCGCCGAGGGCTTCGAGGAGTCCGGCTCGCGCCGCCGTCGCCGTCGTGGCGGCCGGCGTCGCCGTCGCGGTGAGGCCGCCGACGGCGAGGGCGCCGAGGCCGAGGCCGAGGAGCTGGCCGCCGAGCAGGCCGCGCAGGACGCCGAGGACACCGCCGAGCAGGAGGAAGAGGACGCCGAGGAGGCCCACGAGGAGGCCGGTGCCTCCAGCGCCGGCAGCCGCCGTCGCCGTCGCCGTCGTCGCCGGGCCGGTGACACCACGGTCGACACCGAGCCCGGCGAGGGCGACCCGGAGCGCACGGTCGTCAAGGTCCGCGAGCCGCGCAAGCCCGCCGAGCCGTCCGACGAGGTGCAGTCCATCAAGGGCTCCACGCGTCTGGAGGCCAAGAAGCAGCGCCGCCGCGAGGGCCGTGAGCAGGGCCGCCGGCGCGTTCCGATCATCACCGAGGCCGAGTTCCTGGCCCGCCGTGAGGCCGTCGAGCGCGTGATGGTCGTGCGCCAGCACGGCGAGCGCACGCAGATCGGCGTCCTGGAGGACGGCGTCCTCGTCGAGCACTACGTCAACAAGGAGCAGTCGACGTCGTACGTCGGCAACGTCTACCTGGGCAAGGTGCAGAACGTGCTGCCGTCGATGGAGGCCGCCTTCATCGACATCGGCAAGGGGCGGAACGCCGTTCTCTACGCCGGTGAGGTCAACTTCGAGGCGCTGGGGATGGCCAACGGTCCCCGTCGTATCGAGTCCGCGCTGAAGTCGGGGCAGTCCGTCCTCGTCCAGGTCACCAAGGACCCGATCGGGCACAAGGGCGCGCGTCTGACCAGCCAGGTCTCCCTGCCGGGCCGCTACCTCGTGTACGTCCCCGAGGGCTCGATGACCGGCATCAGCCGCAAGCTGCCCGACACCGAGCGGGCCCGGCTGAAGACCATCCTCAAGAAGATCGTTCCCGAGGACGCGGGCGTCATCGTGCGCACCGCTGCCGAGGGCGCGAGCGAGGACGAGCTGCGCCGGGACGTCGAGCGGCTGCAGGCGCAGTGGGAGGACATCCAGAAGAAGTCGAAGAACGGCAACGCGCCGACGCTGCTGTACGGCGAGCCGGACATGACCGTCCGGGTCGTCCGCGACATCTTCAACGAGGACTTCTCCAAGGTCGTCGTCAGCGGTGACGACGCCTGGGAGACGATCCACGGATACGTCTCGCACGTCGCGCCGGACCTCGCCGCCCGGCTGTCGAAGTGGACGTCCGAGGTCGACGTCTTCGCCACCTACCGGATCGACGAGCAGCTCGCCAAGGCGCTGGACCGCAAGGTCTGGCTGCCCAGCGGCGGTTCGCTGGTGATCGACCGGACCGAGGCGATGGTCGTCATCGACGTCAACACCGGCAAGTTCACCGGCCAGGGCGGCAACCTGGAGGAGACGGTCACCAGGAACAACCTGGAGGCGGCCGAGGAGATCGTGCGCCAGCTGCGGCTGCGCGACCTCGGCGGCATCATCGTGATCGACTTCATCGACATGGTCCTGGAGTCCAACCGCGACCTGGTGCTGCGCCGCCTGCTGGAGTGCCTGGGCCGCGACCGTACGAAGCACCAGGTGGCCGAGGTGACCTCGCTGGGCCTGGTGCAGATGACCCGCAAGCGGGTCGGCCAGGGCCTGCTGGAGTCGTTCTCGGAGACCTGCGTCCACTGCAACGGCCGCGGTGTCATCGTGCACATGGAGCAGCCGGTGTCCGCCGGCGGCGGTGGCGGCAAGCGCAAGAAGCGCGGCCGTGGTGCCGACGCCCAGGAGCACGTGCACGAGACCGCCGCGGTGGCCGTGGAGACCGGTGAGGCCGTCGAGCCCGAGGTGGAGACCGCCGTCGAGGTGGCCGCCGAGGTCGCCGAGCCGGTCGCGCTCCCCGCTCCCGAGTTCGCGCCGGACGAGGAGCTGTACAGCAGCGTCGCCGAGGCGGAGGCGGCGGCCACCCGTGGCCGTACGCGGCGCCGGGCGAGCCGCCGGGCCTCGGCTCCGGCGGGCGCGCCGAAGGCGGAGGCCCGTCGCGAACGGGTCGCGCAGGCCCTGAAGACCGAGGCCGCCGAGGCGCCGACCGCACAGGACGTCACCGCCGAGGAGGCGGCGGCGCGCCCGGTGCGTCCGGAGCCGGCCGTCGAGGCCCTGGCCGAGCCCCCGGCCGTCGAGGACCAGGTGGTCCCGGCGCCGCAGGCCGAGGTGGCCGAGGCGGCCGAGGAAGCCGCGCCCAAGGGCCGTACGCGCCGTCGTGCGACCCGGAAGGTGTCCGCGCCGGCCGGTTCCCCGGCGGGTGCGGAGGCGGCCGTGGTGACGGTGCCCGAGACCGCGCCCGAGGCTCCTGCCGAAGAGGCTGCGCCCCCGGCTCCGGCCCCGGTCGCCGTCGAGGTGGCGCCCGAGCCCGCCGAGAGCGCCGCTCCGGCCCGTCCGCGCCGTCGTGCCGTGCGCAAGGTCGGTGCGCCGACCGCGTCCGAGGAGGCGGCCGTCGTGGTCGTCCCGTCGGCCGCGGGGGAGGAGGCCCCGGCCGGCGACGTCACCGCCGAGGAGGTGGCCGAGGCGACCGCGCCGGCCAAGAAGGCGGCCCGCAAGACCGCCAAGAAGGCCACGGCGAAGAAGGCCGCCGCCAAGAAGACCGTGGCGAAGAAGACCGCGGCCAAGAAGACGGCCGCCAAGAAGACCACGGCCAAGAAGGCGGCCAAGACGGCCGCCGCGAAGTCGACGGCGAAGAAGACCACCACGGTCTCGGCTGCCGCGGACGCCTCCGACGAGGGCTGACGCCCGTGGTGTGGGGCCGGTCCGCGTGACCGGCCCCACACCCGGCGGGCCCGGTTTGACCCCCCAGGTCGTGGCCCCGTAACCTTGACCGTCGGCGTGTCCACTGAACACGCCACATCCCCGTAAACCTCTTCCTCCCGGGCGCATGGCGGACCGGGAGAGGTCGTCCGTGGTGTTTCTGGGCGGCTGGCCTGCGGGGGTGCCGTTTCTTCGAGCGAAAGAGAGATCCGCGTGTACGCCATCGTGCGCAGCGGTGGTCGCCAGCACAAGGTTGCTGTCGGCGACATCGTTGAGGTTGACAAGATTTCCACCGCCAAGGTGGGCGACACGGTCGAGCTCTCGACCCTGCTCGTTGTCGACGGCGACTCCGTGACCAGCGACCCGTGGGTGCTGGCCGGCATCAAGGTCCAGGCCGAGGTCGTGGACCACCACAAGGGCCAGAAGATCGACATTCTGCGCTACAAGAACAAGACCGGCTACCGCCGTCGGCAGGGCCACCGCCAGCAGTACACGGCGATCAAGGTCACGTCGATCCCCACGGCTGCGAAGTAAGGGACTGAGGAGAAATGGCACACAAGAAGGGCGCATCGTCCACCCGGAACGGTCGCGACTCCAACGCCCAGCGGCTCGGCGTGAAGCGCTTCGGCGGTCAGGTCGTCAACGCGGGTGAGATCCTGGTCCGCCAGCGCGGCACCCACTTCCACCCCGGCGCCGGTGTCGGCCGTGGCGGCGACGACACGCTGTTCGCCCTGCAGGCCGGTGCGGTGGAGTTCGGTACCCACCGCGGCCGCAAGGTCGTGAACATCGTTCCGGTCGCCTGAGTCGCCTGACACAGGGCTCGGACCGAACGTTTCGCGAGGCGGACCTCACTTCCCGGTCGGGAAGGCGGGTCCGCCTTTCGCGTGTTGACATAGGCAATACCCATGAGTTTCTGGAGGCACTGAACCATGACCACCTTCGTGGACCGCGTCGAGCTGCATGTCGCCGCGGGTAACGGAGGTCACGGCTGTGCCTCCGTCCACCGTGAGAAGTTCAAGCCGCTCGGCGGCCCCGACGGCGGCAACGGCGGGCGGGGCGGTGACGTCATCCTGACCGTCGACCAGTCCGTCACCACGCTGCTCGACTACCACCACTCCCCGCACCGCAAGGCCACCAACGGCAAGCCCGGCGAGGGCGGCAACCGCTCCGGCAAGGACGGCCAGGACCTGGTCCTGCCGGTGCCGGACGGTACGGTCGTGCTGGACAAGGCGGGCAACGTGCTCGCCGACCTGGTCGGCCACGGCACGTCGTACATCGCCGCGCAGGGCGGCCGCGGCGGCCTCGGCAACGCGGCGCTGGCCTCCGCCCGCCGCAAGGCGCCCGGCTTCGCGCTGCTCGGCGAGCCCGGGGACCTGCACGACATCGTCCTGGAGCTGAAGTCCGTCGCCGACGTGGCGCTGGTCGGCTACCCGAGCGCCGGCAAGTCCTCGCTGATCTCCGTGCTCAGCGCGGCGAAGCCGAAGATCGCCGACTATCCGTTCACGACGCTCGTGCCCAACCTGGGCGTGGTGACCGCCGGTTCGACCGTCTACACCATGGCCGACGTGCCGGGTCTGATCCCCGGCGCCAGCCAGGGCAAGGGCCTCGGCCTGGAGTTCCTGCGCCACGTGGAGCGGTGCAGCGTGCTGGTGCACGTGCTGGACACCGCGACCCTGGAGTCCGACCGCGACCCGGTCTCCGACCTCGACATCGTCGAGGCCGAGCTGCGGGAGTACGGCGGCCTGGACAACCGGCCCCGGATCGTCGTCCTGAACAAGGTGGACGTGCCCGACGGCAAGGACCTCGCCGAGCTGGTCCGGCCCGACCTGGAGGCCCGCGGCTACCGCGTCTTCGAGGTGTCGGCCGTCGCCCACATCGGGCTGGAGGAGCTGTCGTACGCGCTGGGCGATCTGGTCGCCAGGGCGCGCGCCGCGAAGCCGAAGGAGGAGGCGACCCGGATCGTCATCCGGCCCAAGGCCGTGGACGACGCCGGCTTCACCGTCACCCGCGAGGAGGTCGGCGGCGAGCCGCTGTTCCGGGTGCGCGGCGAGAAGCCGGAGCGCTGGGTCCGCCAGACCGACTTCAACAACGACGAGGCCGTCGGCTACCTCGCCGACCGCCTCAACCGCCTCGGTGTCGAGGAGGAGTTGATGAAGGCGGGCGCCCGGTCCGGCGACGGTGTCGCCATCGGTCCCGAGGAGAACGCGGTCGTCTTCGACTGGGAGCCGACGGTCATGGCCGGCGCGGAGATGCTGGGCCGCCGCGGCGAGGACCACCGCTTCGACGCGCAGCGGCCCGCGGCGCAGCGCCGCCGGGACAAGCAGGCGGAGCGGGACGAGGCCCTGCAGGAGTACGACGAGTTCGACCCCTTCGAGTAGGGCTCGGTCGGCTGCCGTCGCCGCCTGGGGGCTGCCCCGCCCCCAGGCCCCCCGCCCCCAGGCCTCCCGGCTTCGGCCCGAACGGCCTCGCCCTCGGACGCCGGACGGGCTGGCAGGGACTCATCGCGGTCCCAGGCCGCTCTCAGCCTCGCCTCAGGTGAGGCTCTTACCGTCCCCTGACCATGGAGACGGCCTGTACGACCCCCGCACCCCTGCCCCCGGGCACCCGCCTGCTGCACATCGGTCCGCACAAGACCGGCACCACCGCCATCCAGGGCGCCCTCTTCGCGGCCAGGGACCGCATGCCGGAGTACGGCGTCGCGTTCCCCGCGCACACCCGGCACCCCATGGAAGCCGCCCTCGCCGCCTGCGCCCGGCCCGCGATGATGGGTGACACCGTGCCCACCGACCGGCACTGGCGCAGGCTGCTGGACCAGGTGGCGGCCACCGGCGCGCGGACCTCGGTGATCAGCAGCGAGTTCTTCGCCGACGCCCCCGACGACGAGACCGTCGCCCGGATCGTGGAGCAGCTCGGCGGCGACCGCGTGCGGGTGCTGGTCACGCTGCGTCCCCTGGCGCGGATCATGCCCTCGCAGTGGCAGCAGTACGTGCAGAACGGGCTGCGCATGGGCTACGCGGACTGGCTGGAGCACATGCTCCGCAGGCCGCCGTACGACAAGCCCAATCCGAGCTTCTGGCACCGGCACCGGCACCACCTGCTGGTCGAGCGCTGGGCGCGGGCCGTCGGTCCCGAGCGGGTCACCGTGGTCGTGGTGGACGACCGGGACCGCGGTGCCCTGCTGCGCGCCTTCGAGGCGCTGCTCGGGCTTCCGGAGAATCTCCTGAGGCCCGTTCCAGACGCCGCTAATCGTTCTCTTACCCTCGCCGAGACCGAAATGCTGCGGAATCTTAATGTCGAATTCCGCGGTAATGGACTGCCGGACGAGCTGTATTCCCGACTGGTCCGCGGCGGCGCCGTGCCGCATATGAAGAACGCGTGCCCTCCCGTGCCCGGAGACGTGAAGATCGTGACCCCGCGCTGGGCGGTGGAGGCGGCGTGTGCGATCGGCGCCGAATCGGCGGAGCGGATCGCCGCGCTGGGGGTGCGGGTCCTCGGTGACCCGGCCCTGCTGTCCGCCGTTCCCGAGCAGCCGGTATCGGCCTCCGACGAGCCCCTTCTCGCCCCGGAGGTCGCGGCCCGGGCGCTGTATGGAGCGCTCGCCGCGGCGGCCGGGCAGACCTGCGTCCGCAGCGTGCACCAGACCTCGACGAAGGAGCTCGTACGGGTGCTCGGGCACCGCTGCCTGAAACGGCTCGGCCGGCGCTGAACCGCGCCCGTTCGTCATCGTGACGGACTTGTGCACTTACTCACAGCAAATTCACGGGTGTTCGCGGTACCGAGGTCCAATCACCGGGAGTGCAAGGTGAATGACAGGTTGCGCTCACATATGCATGGGGTGTCCCTCACCTTGCACTCCCCTTACCTAAAGTGGGAGCATTTCGCAGTTCCCTGTCGCCCCAAGGTAGGTCACCTGTGTCCCAGCACATAGCCAAGCCCCGTACCACCGCAGTGATCCTGGCCGGTGGCACCGGCCAGCGGGTGGGTCTGTCGATCCCCAAGCAGCTGCTGAAGATCGCCGGCAAGGCAGTCATCGAGCACACTCTGACCACCTTCGAGAACGCCGACTCGATCGACGACGTCATCGTGCTGATGGCGCCGGGCTACGTCCCGGACGTCGAGAAGATCGTCGCCAAGGCCGGATTCACCAAGGTGAAGAAGATCATCGAGGGCGGCTCGACGCGCAACGAGACCACCGAGCGCGCCATCTCGGCCCTCGGTGAGGGACTGGGCGAGGGCGAGGACCTCAACGTCCTCTTCCACGACGCCGTACGCCCCCTGCTCTCGCAGCGCGTCATCGACGACTGCGTGACCGCCCTGGAGCGTTACCAGGCCGTGGACGTGGCCATCCCGTCCGCGGACACCATCATCGTCACCCGCACCCACGGCGAGGACGGCGAGTTCATCACCGAGATCCCGGACCGCTCCCGGCTGCGCCGCGGCCAGACCCCGCAGGCCTTCAAGCTGTCCACGATCCGCCGCGCCTACGAGGTCGCCGCCGGTGACCCCAACTTCCAGGCCACGGACGACTGTTCCGTCGTGCTCAAGTACCTGCCGGACGTGCCGATCCACGTCGTCGCGGGTGACGAGTACAACATGAAGGTGACCCAGCCGGTCGACGTCTTCATCGCCGACAAGCTGTTCCAGCTCGCCTCCACCGCCGCCCCCGAGCAGGTCGGCGAGGACGCCTACCGCGAACTCCTCACCGGCAGGACGCTCGTCATCTTCGGCGGCTCCTACGGCATCGGCAAGGACATCGCCCACCTCGCCGAGTCCTACGGCGCCCACGTCTACGCGCTGGGCCGCTCCACCACCGGCACCCACGTGGAGAACCCGGAGGAGGTCGACGACGCGCTGTCCACGGCGTACGCCGAGACCGGCCGGATCGACTACGTCGTCAACACCGCGGGCGTGCTGCGCATCGGCAAGCTCGCCGAGACCGACAACGCCACCATCGAGGAGGCGCTGAAGGTCAACTACCTGGCCCCGGTGCAGATCGCCCGTTCGAGCTACAAGTACCTCGCCGAGACCAAGGGCCAGCTGCTGCTCTACACCTCCAGCAGCTACACCCGCGGCCGCGCCGAGTACTCGCTGTACTCCTCCACCAAGGCCGCCATGGTGAACCTCACTCAGGCGCTGTCCGACGAGTGGGCCGGCGACGGCATCCGCGTCAACTGCATCAACCCCGAGCGGACCGCCACCCCGATGCGCACCAAGGCCTTCGGCCAGGAGCCCGCCGGCACGCTGCTCTCCTCCGAGGCCGTGGCCCGCACCTCCCTGGACGTGCTGCTGTCGGAGCTGACCGGCCATGTCATCGACGTCCGTCAACAGGACCCGACGGCGGGCGCCGCCAAGGCCTCCGGGTTCGAGCAGGCGCTGGCCACCGTTCTGGACCGCCAGGACGGCATGTAATAATTCGTCAATAGCTTTTACCGAATTCAGGCCTCTGTCGCCGCTCGTTAACCGGGCGTTTGCAGAGGCCTGAATCCGTCCATCTCTTACACCTCTTACATCCCTCACAAAATCTAGCGAACCGGCACTCCCCCTCCCAGAGCAGGTTTCTCCGTGATATCCACCGCTATTCGCGTCGCCCGGGTGGGCAGCGCGGCCGAGCTGACCGCGGCGGCCCTCATGATCCTGGGCTTCCCGGCTCTCATGCTGGCCGCGATCGTCCCGAGCGTTCCCGCCTTCGCGGCCGTGGCGGCCGTGACGTACCTGGCGGACCACTATCTGCACCGCAAGGGCAGCTACCTGATCAACCGCCTCAGCAAGATCCGGGCGGGTCTGTCGATCCGCTTCCTGATCCGGCAGCTGCTGCTGATCCTGCTGCTGGCCCGCCTGTCGCACGCGGACGACCTGATCTTCTACGGCGCCGTCGCCTGCTTCATCGCCTTCTACGGCCTCCAGGCCCCGCACGGCGCGCTGGTCACCCTCATCCGCAACCGCCGCCGGATGCCGGTCGCCACCCGCAACATCGACCTGAAGTCCCGCATCCGCATCCCGGACGCGCCCTCGCGCGGACTGCTGCACCGCAGCGCGGAGAAGATGCTCCACCTGGACGTCTTCGCGATGATCGGCATCCTGGTCTCCGCGGGGCAGGACTCCCCGGCCACCCCGGGCTTCGCCGGCATCGGCCTCACCATCGCCCTCGGCGTGCTGTACGTCCTGGTGCTGGTGCCGTACGTGCGCGGCCGGAAGATCCCGCCGAAGGCCGACGTCGTCCTCGCCGCCGTCGACGACTGGCTGGCCGGCTACAAGCCGGAGACGGTCCTGTACTTCTCCGGCTCCAAGGACTCCGCGTACCAGGTCAACATGTGGCTGGAGACGATGGAGCAGCTGGAGTCCCGGCCGCTGATCATCCTGCGTGAGCGGGCCATCCTGAGCAGCCTCGCACCGACCACGGTCCCCGTCATCTGCGTGCCCGGAGGGGTGCACCTGATGAACCTGGACCTGTCGACCGTGCGCGTGGCCCTGTACGCCGCGAACGTCGGCAAGAACATCCACCTGCTGCGCGTGCCCACCATGAAGCACGTCTTCATCGGCCACGGCGACAGCGACAAGCTCGCCAGCGTCAACCCGTACAGCAAGGTCTACGACGAGGTGTGGACCGCCGGCCGCGCCGGCCGCGACCGCTACGCCATCGCCGACGTCGGCGTCCGCGACGACGACATCGTGGAGGTCGGCCGCCCGCAGCTCGCGCCCATCCAGACCTGGCAGGGCGTGAGCGAGGGCCCCGGCGGCGGAGCCGCCGACGGGCGCGTCCCGACGGTGCTGTACGCCCCGACGTGGGAGGGCTGGGACGGCAACCCCGGCAACACCTCGATCGTGCTCGCCGGCGAGAACATCGTGAAGAAGCTGGTCGCGGCCGATCCGCCGGTCCGCGTCCTGTACAAGCCGCACCCGTTCACCGGCACGGTCAGCAAGCGGGCCGCCGCCGCGCACCAGCGGATCACCGCCCTGGTGGAGAAGGCCGCCGCGCGGCGCGCCGCCGACTCCCGCTTCACGGCCGACGGCAAGGCGATGGCCCAGGCCAAGGCCGACCTGGCCCGCATCGAGGCCCGGCTCGCCCAGCTGACCGCGGCCGGCGACGACAAGGCCGACGAGGCCGAGGCCACCCGTGACGGTGTCGTGGACCCGGCCCGGCACGAGGAGATCGCCCGGCTGCGCGCCGAGTGGAACGACGCCTACTGGCGCTCCTTCCCGTCGTACGAGCACCGCGTCATCACCGGCGCCGAGCCGCGCCTGTACGACTGCTTCAACGTCTCGGACGCGATGGTCTCCGACATCTCCTCCGTGGTGTCCGACTTCATCGCGAGCGGCAAGCCGTACGCGGTCACCGACTCCGGCGAGCTCGGTCACGAGGAGTTCAAGCGGCAGAACACGGCGGTGCGCGCCGCGGTGATCCTGTCCAACGACGCGCGCGAGCTGGGCGGCCTGCTGGACGCCGTGCGCGACCCGTCCGCCGACCCGCTGCGGGAGGCCCGCAAGGAGCTCAAGCGCTATCTGCTGGGCCCGGACGAGCCGAAGTCCATCGACCAGTTCAACGCCGCGGTGGCCGACCTTGCCCTCAAGGCGGAGGCCCGCAACGTCGGCCAGCAGTCCCGGCTGGCCGGCGGGAACGGTACGGACCCCGCCCAGCTGACCAATGCGGTGCCGGGGCAGCGGACGGCGTCCGCCGGTGACACGGAGGAGCTGAACGCGGGCTGACACACGCCGCACCGCCGACGAGGGCCGGCCCCGGGACCGCTCCCGGGGCCGGCCCTTTTCGTCACTTCTCGCCTGTCTCTTACCGGCCCTACGTACTGTCGGGTGGACACCCGAACCCTGTGTGACCTGCACCACTTCTTACTTGGCGTGGGGCAACTGTTTACCCGGGCAGCCCGTCTAACGAATTGCCCATCGGGGTGATATTGGGACGATCTGGGGCAAATCCCTCTTGGTAGGTATCTCTCTTGGTAAGTAAGGGGAAAGCGTGACCGTCGTGACGCAGCCTGATGTGAGCGTGATCATCGGGGCGTACGAGGCGATGCCGTACCTGGTCGAGTGCCTGGCGTCCGTCGAGGCGCAGACCATCGACCCGGCACGCCTGGAGGTCATCGCGGTCGACGACGGCTCGACGGACGGCACCGGGGAGTACCTGGAGGAGTTCGCCGCGCGCGCCCCCATGCGGGTCACCGTCATCCGCCAGGAGAACTCCGGCGGCCCCAGCGGCCCCCGCAACGTCGGCCTGGGCAGGGCGTCCGGCCGGTACGTGTTCTTCCTCGACGCCGACGACCGGCTCGGCCCCGAGGCCCTCGATCGCATGGTCGCCATGGCCGACGAGAACGGCACCGACGTGGTGCTCGGCAAGGTCGAGGGCGTCAACCGCATCCCGCCGCAGTCCATGTGGGGCAAGACCCTCGGCCGTACCGACGTCTTCTCCTCCAACATCAAGTTCACGCTGAGCGCGCAGAAGCTGTTCCGCCGCGCGCTGCTGGACGAGCACGGCATGCGGTTCGACGAGTCGCTGTTCACCGGCGAGGACGCCCTGTTCACGATGGAGGCGTACCTGCGCGCGGACGGCGTCTCCGTCCTCGCCGACTACCCCTGCTACTACCTGGTCGGCCGCGACGACGGCAAGCACGTCACCAAGAGCGGCAGCTACACCCTGCGCTTCGACTCCGCGCGTGCGCTGATGAAGCTGATCACCGACATGGTCCCGGCCGGCGACAAGCGCGATCTGCTCATGGTCCGGCCGTTCCTCATCACGCTGCTGCCGCAGTTCGGACCGAAGTTCCTCAAGGACAGCGAGCAGGTCCGCCGGCACAAGCTGGAGCTGGCCGAGCCGCTGATGGACGCCCACTGGACGCCCGGAGTCGCCCGGCGGCTGAAGGTGCACGAGCGGCTGCGGCTGCACCTGGTCGCCCTGCAGCGCACCGATCTGCTGCTGGACGTCGTCGAGTTCGTCAAGGCGAAGAAGCAGCCCGACGCGATCCTGGAGAAGCGCGGCACCGAGGTCTACCTCGCCTACCCGCACTTCCGGTCTCAGACGGCCGGCCTCCCGGACGACCTCTACCTCGCCGCCCCCCGCGAGGCCCGCGCCGTCCACGGCTACCGCGAGGCCGCCGCCAACTCCTTCCTGCGCCGTGCGCTCCGCAAGGTACGGCGGATGCTGTCGGCGAGGCACTTCAGGACAGCGGCGGCCTGACCGCCACCCCGACTCGCCATGACCGGCCCGCGCGCCGAGGTCCCTGAGGGGCCGGGTGTGCCTGGGACGGCCTCGGTGTCCGGTGTCTGCGGGATTATGTTTGAACGGCTACGGACCGCCGTCCGGAGGCTGGACCGACGGGCGCGGCTCGATCCGCTTCGCGTAGATTGCCGCACAGGCAGCCAAACCGCGTGAGAAAACCGAGGGCAAGGTGGCAAGGGCAAGGCAGGCCGTGGGCGAGGCCCGCAGGATCGTCGTCAAAGTGGGCTCCTCGTCGCTGACCACCGCCGCCGGCGGGCTGGACGCCGACCGCGTCGACGCGCTGGTCGACGTGCTGGCCAAGATCCGCAGCGGGGGAGAGCGGGAGATCGTCCTCGTCTCCTCCGGTGCCATCGCCGCCGGCCTCGCCCCGCTCGGCCTGCGCCGCCGCCCCAAGGACCTCGCCCGGCAGCAGGCCGCCGCCAGCGTCGGCCAGGGTCTGCTCGTCGCCCGCTACACCGCCTCCTTCGCCCGCTACGGCGTCCGCGTCGGCCAAGTCCTGCTCACCTCCGACGACATGAGCCGCCGCGCCCACCACCGCAACGCCTCCCGCACCCTCGACAAACTCCTCGCGATGGGCGCCTTCCCGATCGTCAACGAGAACGACACGGTCGCCACCGACGAGATCCGCTTCGGCGACAACGACCGCCTCGCGGCCCTCGTCGCCCACCTCGTCCACGCCGACCTGCTCGTCCTCCTCTCCGACGTCGACGGCGTCTACGACGGAGATCCCAGCAAGCCGGGCACCTCGCGGATAGCGGAGGTGAAGGGCCCGGAGGACCTCGCGGGCGTCGAGATCGGCAGCGCGGGCAGGGCCGGAGTGGGCACCGGCGGGATGGTCACCAAGGTCGAGGCCGCCCGGATCGCGGCCGCGGCCGGCATCTCCGTGGTCCTCACCAGCGCGGTGCACGCGGCGGACGCCCTGGGCGGCGGCGACACCGGCACCTATTTCCACCCCACCGGCAGGCGCTCCGCCGACCGGCTCCTGTGGCTCCAGCACGCCTCCACCCCGCAAGGGGCGCTGACCCTGGACGACGGCGCGGTGGACGCCGTCGTGAAGCGGCGCAAGTCGCTGCTGCCCGCCGGAATCGCCTCCGTGGAGGGAGAGTTCAGCGCCGGCGACCCCGTCGAGCTGCGCGACACGTCGGGGCGTGCGGTGGCCCGTGGACTCGTCAGCTTCGACGCCAAGGAGATCCCCCGGCTGATCGGGCGTTCGACCCGCGAACTCGCCCGTGAACTCGGCCCGGCGTACGAACGCGAGGTCGTACACAGGGACGACCTGGTGCTCCTGCACACGTAAAACGGGACGTAACGACGGCCCCCGGTGGGGGACGTTCCGTAAAACCGCCCCGCGGTGCCGTGGGGCCTGCTCAACTTTGTCTCAGAGAGACGTTCCGAGGCGTGTTCCGGGCAAGGTACCGAGGGACGCTCCGAAAGACGTTCCGCCAGACGTTGCCGAGCAGTGGGTGAAGGAGGCCGTCGTGAGACGAGTGCGCCCTGGGGTGGCCACCCGCGGTGCCCTGACGAGCGTCGCGGCCGGCGACACCTATGAGGAGCCCAAGGACCTGCCCCGGCTCTGGCACGTCACCCTCAGCGTCGCCGGCCCGGACGTCCCCCTCACGGATCTGCGGCGGGCCCTGGAGCAGCTGGCCCACGACCACCCCTTCCTGCTGACCAGCCGGTACGCGAGCGACCACGCGGAGATCCGGTACTGGGAGGAGGCCCGCGACCTGCATGACGCCGCCGCCGTCGCGCTGCGCCTGTGGGGCGAGCACCGGCAGACCGCCGGACTGCCTCCCTGGGAGATCGTCGGCCTGGAGGTGATCGACCGCGAGACCTACCACCAGCGCATCGCCGAGGGCTACGGCCCGCCGCCCGCCACACCGGTGGGAGTCCATCCCTTTTGATCCGTCCTGAACCCTCTTGAGCCCTCCTGAGACCTTGTCTCGCGGTTTGGGATGAGCGGTGGCCGGCCCGCCCCGCGCACTACCCTTCCCTCATGACCACGCTCTCGCCGTACGACTCGATGTCCCCGGTCACCCAGGCCGCCTACCGGGCCAAGGCCGCCGCCGCCGACCTCGCGCCGCTCCCGCGTGCCGTGAAGGACGACGCGCTGCTGGCCATCGCCGACGCCCTCGAGGTCCGGACCAGCGAGATCGTCGAGGCCAACGCCAAGGACGTCGCCAAGGCCCGGGAGCACGGCACCAGCGAGGCCATCGTCGACCGGCTCACCCTCACCCCCGAGCGGGTCCGCGCCATCGCCTCCGACGTCCGTGACGTGGCCAAGCTGCCCGACCCGGTCGGCGAGATCGTCCGCGGCTCCACCCTCCCCAATGGCATCGACCTGCGCCAGGTCCGCGTCCCGCTCGGCGTCGTCGGCATCATCTACGAGGCCCGCCCGAACGTCACCGTGGACGCCGCCGCGCTCTGCCTGAAGTCCGGCAACGCCGTCCTGCTGCGCGGCTCCGCCTCCGCCTACGAGTCCAACACCGCCCTCGTCCGGGTCATCCGGGACGCCGTCGGCGGCGCCGGGCTGCCCGCCGACGCCGTCCAGCTGGTGCCCGGCGAGAGCCGCGAGTCCGTGCGCGAGCTGATGCGCGCCCGCGGCCTGGTCGACGTCCTCATCCCGCGCGGCGGTGCCTCCCTGATCCAGACCGTGGTCAGCGAGTCCACCGTCCCGGTCATCGAGACCGGCACCGGCAACTGCCACGTCTACGTCGACGCCCACGCCGACATCGACATGGCCATCGACATCCTGATCAACTCCAAGGCCCAGCGGGTCAGCGTCTGCAACGCCGCCGAGACCCTCCTCGTCCACCAGGACATCGCCCCCGAGTTCCTGCCGCGCGCCCTCGACGCCCTCGCCGGGGCCGGGGTCACCGTGCACGCCGACGAGCGTGTGATGGCCTACGCCAAGGACTCCCAGGCGACGGTCGTGGAGGCCGTGGCCGAGGACTGGGAGACCGAGTACCTCTCGTACGACATCGCCGCCGCGGTCGTCGACTCCCTGGACAAGGCCGTCGAGCACATCCGGCTGTGGACCTCCGGCCACACCGAGGCCATCGTCACGACCTCCCAGCAGGCCGCCCGCCGCTTCACCCAGCTGGTCGACTCCACCACCGTCGCCGTGAACGCCTCCACCCGCTTCACCGACGGCGGCCAGTTCGGCTTCGGCGCCGAGATCGGCATCTCCACGCAGAAGCTGCACGCCCGTGGCCCGATGGGCCTGCCGGAGCTGACCAGCACCAAGTACATCGTCACCGGCGACGGCCACGTGCGCCCCTGACACCCACCGGTTCGGCCGCACGCCCGGGAGCCCTGGCGGGCGGCCGAAACGTCGTCTCACCAGTCAGACGAATTTCCATACCGTCTGCCCAAATTGACCCCCCAGGTCTACTCTGGAGGCGTGCCGGAGGACGTGGGGGGCACGCCGTTCCCTGACGGCTGGGAGCCCGACGACGACCACGACCACGGGGTGTCGGACGAAGAGTTCGCCTCCGTGGTCTTCGACGAGGCCTTCGTACAGGCGGCCACGGTCCATGAGCCGACCGCCGTCGAGCGCCTCCTTGCCGCCGCCCAGGCCAGAGCCGAGGCCTCCGAGGCGGAGGCTCGCCGCGCCCATGCCCGAGGCGAGCACTACGACGACGCCTACGGCCCCGAGGGCACCGATTTCGGCCAAGATCCGGACGACGACGAGCTGGAGGACACCTATGTCCTCGGCGACCGTCACTTCGGCGGATACGGCAAGCAGGTCCGCTGGCACCGCCCCGTGGCCTGGGTGCTGGCCGTCGTGATGGGTATCGGCATGGTCGCCCTGGCCTTCGCGGCCGTCTACCGGGGTGGCTCCGCCGGCACCCGGGACGGGGTCCCCTCGCCCGCCCCGACCGGCCTCGAACAGGGCAGCGCAGCCGCGCCCTCCGTCTCCGCCGACACCTCCCAGCCGGCGGCCTCGGCCATCCCGCGCTCCCCCTGAACACCCGCCCCGCTCTTGGTGAGCACCTGTCAGAAGTTGTCGTGTACCAGGGCGTTTACCTGAGGCCCGCGCGACCTACTCTGAAAGTATGGGCGGGCCTGGAGACCCACCGGAGGGCACACCCGAGGGCGCCCCCGGAGGTGGCGAGGACGAGTACCGATCCGTCGTGTTCGACGAGTCGTTCGTCCGCGCTGCCCGCCTCCAGGAGTTCTCCGCCGAGGAGCGGATGGCCGATCACGCGCCCGCCGTGCGCCGCCGCCCGTCCCTGCACCGCGGACTCACCCGGCAGGCCCTGATCCTCGTCCTGCTCATCGCCGTCGCCTTCGGCACCGCGATCTACATGGGCCTCCGCCACCCCTACGGCTCCCCGGAGGCCCGGCGCCCCGTCGAGCCCCTGCGGATGACGGTGATCCCGCTCGCCCCGACGGGCAAGGTGCCCGGCACCGCCGACGCCGAGTACCTGTACGCGCACAGTCCCGCCGCCCAGTACGACGTCGGCGCCGAGGGCATACCCCTGCCGGTCACCCGCAGCACCGCCCACTTCTCCGACAGCCAGGTGCTGACCGCGCTCACCACCGCCAAGGACTACATCGTCCGCTCCTCGCTCTACCCCGAGGTGCTCACCGGCCGCCAGGTCCGCCCGGCCCGGTCCCTCCTCGACGCCGACCAGCTCGACCAGTTCGACCGGAGCTTCGACCACCCGGCGGCGGACGGCCGGCACGCCCCCACCGGCTGGCTGGTCCGTCTCGACCCCTCCCGCGCCCAGCTCGCCGACGACCGGATTCGCGTCAAGGGCGACCTGCAGGCGACCGAGAGCGACGCGAGCACGCTGGACGTCACCGCCGACCACACCTTCGTCTACGCCCTGCGCCCCACCGGTGCCGCGACGAACGCGCTGGTGTCCCTGTTCACGGTCCGCCGCGAGCTGACCTTCCGCTTCACCCGCGACGACCTGCGCACCCACCAGATCCAGCTGCTCACGTCCTACGTCCAGGCCGGCCCCCTCGCCTGCGCCGAGGACTCCACGTCCTACTTCCGCCCCCTCCTGGCCGGCCAGACCGCCCACCTGGGCGGCCCCGCGGGCACCGACCCCTACGAGACGGACAGCCCTGCGGCCCTGTGCGGGACGCTGGCCGCTGGGGCTGAGCCGACGGTGTGAGCGGGGGAGCCTTCGCGTCGACGGGGGTGAGGGCGGGGTGGTGTGGGGCGGGGGGTGATGGGGGCGGGTGCCCGGGGTGAGCCGGCGTTCTCCGGGCGCCCGTGGCCGGCCCTTCGGGCTGAGGGCGGTGGGAGCGCCGGGCGCGGTTGCGGTGGTGTGCCGTCATCCCTCCTGAGGGGCGTCCGCCGGGCCTCCCTTCGCCGGGGGCGGGCTGCGGAAGCCGTCGAAGCCGCGGCGGACCCGGCCGCCCAGGTCGCCCGCGCCGCCCGCGAGATCCGTGACCAGCTTCATCAGCGGGTCCTTGGAGGTCTTCACATCGCTCGCGTAGCTGGCCGCCGTCTCGCGGAAGGAGTCGCTGACCGAGGTGTCCTTGTCCTCGGCACGCCGCGGGTAGTGGCCGTCCATGATCCGCTGGAAGTCCCGGGACTCGGCCCACTTCTTCAGCTCGGCCGCACGGATCGTGGCGAAGGGGTGGGAGCGGGGCAGCACGTTCAGGATCTTCAGCACGGAGTCCCGCAGGTCGCCCCCGGACTCGTACTCCTCGGCCTGCTCCAGGAAGGCGTCCACGTTCATCTCGTGCAGATGGTTGCCGCCCGCGATCTTCATCAGGCCGCGCATCGAGGCACGGACGTCCTGCCCCACCAGCAGCCCCGCCCGGTCCGCGGACAGCTCCGACTTGCGGAACCACTCCCTGAGCGCCGTCACCAACGCCATGACCGCGAGGTTGCCCAGCGGGATCCAGGCCACCCTCAGCGCGAGGGTGGTCAGGAACAGCAGGATCGTGCGGTACACCGAGTGCCCGGACAGCGCGTGTCCCACCTCGTGCCCGACGACCGCCCGCATCTCCTCCTCATCGAGGAGCTCCACGAGCCCGGTGGTGACCACGATGATCGGCTCGTCCAGGCCGATGCACATCGCGTTGGGCTGCGGGTCCTGGTTGACGTACATCGGCGGGACCTTCTCCAGGTCCAGGATGTAACAGGCGTCCAGCAGCATGTCGTGCAGATGCTGGAACTGCCGCTCGGAGACGCGCACCGAGTCGGACAGGAACAGCAGCCGCAGGCTCCGCTCGGGCAGCAGCCCGCTGAGCGCCTTGAAGACGGTGTCGAATCCGCTCAGCTTGCGCAGCGCCACCAGGGCCGAGCGGTCGGCCGGATGCTCGTAGGCACGCGAGGAGATCCCCGGGAAGCGCCTGCGCTGCCTGCTCGGCACGCGCTCGTGCCCCGTGTGCTGCTGGCCGTCGTCGGACATGTCTTCCCCCATGTGCGTATGAGTGCCACTGTGCCCCCGAAGCGGAGCCCAGCCTAGGCGGAGATACCGTGGACGGGCAGTACAGCCGAAGGAGTCCACTCATGGAGCACCACCCCGCAGCCGCCCGGCTGACCGAGGCAGCGGCGAGCGCCGTCCAACAGCACGGGTCGGGCAATCTGCTCCGCATCGTCCTGGTCGTGATGGTCCTGGGCTGTGCACTGACCGCCTGGTTCCTGCTGAGCGGCTACAAGCGGAAAGACGACTGACAGCTCGGATAAGTTCCCCGCGCGGTCCGAACGGCAGAGTCGGCGTGATCGCCGCCGGGGCGCCCGCATACGATGAGCCGACATCTTTATCCCGCCCACACGCGTTAGGTCCTGCCGAAGATGAGCCTTCACAGCGCCGCAGCCCCGTTGGTCACCCTCGCCGAAGCCGAGGGCGGCCACCACAACAGCCTCAACCCGGCGGTCACCGGCGGCAGCGCCCTCGCCATCCTGCTGCTCCTGCTGTGGATCACCACCCGCTTCAACCGCGACCGCTGAGCGGGGACCCCGTCCCCGGCCGGACGCCCGAGGCCGGGCCGGTAGGGTCTGCACGCATGGGAGAGCAGGACATGCCTACCGGTCCGGCGTACGAGACCGCCGACGACACGGTCACGCACCCGCAGTACCGGCCGTTCGGCGGCCCCGCCCACACCGGCAAGCGGCGCCTCGGCGTCATGGGCGGCACCTTCGACCCGATCCACCACGGGCACCTGGTGGCGGCCAGTGAGGTCGCCGCGCAGTTCCAGCTCGACGAGGTGGTGTTCGTGCCCACCGGGCAGCCGTGGCAGAAGTCCCACCGCAAGGTCTCCCCGGCCGAGGACCGCTATCTGATGACGGTCATCGCCACCGCCGAGAACCCGCAGTTCTCCGTCAGCCGCATCGACATCGACCGCGGCGGCCCCACCTACACCGTGGACACCCTGCGCGACCTGCGCGCGCTCAACCCCGACACGGACCTGTTCTTCATCACCGGCGCCGACGCCCTCGCCCAGCTGCTGACCTGGCGGGACAGCGAGGAACTGTTCTCCCTCGCGCACTTCATCGGCGTCACCCGGCCCGGCCACCACCTGACCGACCCCGGCCTGCCGGAGGGCGGCGTCTCGCTCGTGGAGGTGCCGGCGCTCGCCATCTCCTCCACCGACTGCCGGGCGAGAGTCGCCAAGGGAGAACCCATCTGGTACATGGTGCCGGACGGAGTCGTGCGCTACATCGACAAGCGCGAGCTGTACCGCGGCGAGTGAGCCGAGAGGGGCACCGGTGAACGACCGATACGACGCGGGTGACGCAGGCTACGGCGCCGGCCCGTACGAAATCGTCGGCTACGACGAGTACGGCCGGCCCATGTACCAGCAGGTCCCGGCACAGCCGGCACCGCAGGCTCAGCAGGCGACCTACGACCCGTACGCCCAGCAGCAGGGCTACGGCTACGACCCGTACGCCACCGGCCAGCAGCCGCCGGTGACTTCCTACGACACCAGCCGGCCCGCACCCGGTTACGACCCCTACGGCTCCCAGGCCCCGTACGACCCCTACGGCACCGGCACCCAGCACCCCGCCGGCTACGACCCCTACGGGCGGGCCGCGAACAGCGGACAGCAGCCGCGGGTCACCGAGCAGACCGCCCACATCCCGCAACAGGCAGGCCCGGCGGAGGGCACGCACGCCCCGGCACAGCCCGCGAGGCCGCACGACGACGGTGAACGGGACTACCACACCGAGCAGTTCGCGTTCGTCGAGGAGCCGGACGGCGACTCCGAGGACGTCATCGACTGGCTCAAGTTCACCGAGAACCGCACCGAGCGCCGCGAGGAGGCCCGCCGCCGCGCCCGCAGCCGGATCATCGCCCTCCTCGTCGTCCTCGCCCTCGTCGCCGTCGGCGGCACCGGCTACCTCTGGTACGCCGGAAAGCTGC
The DNA here is from genome assembly GCF_001027185.1 of Streptomyces incarnatus. NCBI lineage: Bacteria > Bacillati > Actinomycetota > Actinomycetes > Kitasatosporales > Streptomycetaceae > Streptomyces > Streptomyces incarnatus. Next base: position 5,688,564 of record NZ_CP011497.1, read on the forward strand.
CCGGCCTCTCCTCCGCCGGCTCCAAGCCCGGCGCGGCAACGCCGGTCGGCGCCCAGAAACGCGACGTGATCGTCGTCCACCTGCACAACACCGGCAAGGGCGGCACCTCCACGGCGCTGCTGGTCGACAACACCACCACCAAGCAGGGCAGCATGGTGCTGCTGCCCAACTCCCTCGCCCTGAGCGGCGACGACGGCTCCACCACCACCCTCGCCAAGTCGGTGGCCGACGACGGCTCCTCCGGCACCCTCGACCAGCTCGACACCGTGCTCGGCACCAACATCCAGGGCACCTGGCGGCTGGACACCCCCTACCTGCAGAACCTGGTCGACCTGGTCGGCAACATCGACATCGACACCAACACCGACGTGCCCGACCCGGACGCCAAGAAGAAGGGCGCCGAACCCCTCGTCCACAAGGGCAGCCAGCAGACCCTCAGCGGCAAGATGGCCGTCGCCTACGCCACCTACCGCGCCGCCGGCGAGTCCGAGGACGCCCAGCTGGAGCGGTTCGGCCAGGTCATGCAGGGCGTGCTGCGCAAGATGTCCTCCGATCCGTCGGCGGCCACGGTCACCGTGCAGACCCTCGCGCAGATCCTCGACCCGCCGCTCACCGACAAGGACCTCGGCACCTTCCTCGCCAAGCTCGCCGACCTCGCCAAGAGCGGCGCCTACAAGACCGCCCTGCTGCCCGTACAGGCCGACGGCACCCTGAGCACGAGGACCAGCGACAGTGTGGTGAAGGACATCCTCGGCGGCACCGCCAAGAGCCCCGACGCCGGATCCGCGGTCCGGGTCTCCGTGCAGAACGCCACCGGTGTGAAGGACGACACGGAGAAGGCCCGCGTGGTGCTGATCAACGGCGGCTTCACCTTCCTGGAGGGCGGCACCGCCTCCGGCACGCAGGGCACCTCGAAGGTGGTCTACTCGGACGCCTCCCACAAGTCGGACGCCACCGAGGTCGCCAAGACCCTCGGCCTGCCCGCCGGCTCCGTGACCAAGGGCACCGTCTCCTCCGGCGCCGACGTCTCGGTCGTCCTCGGCCAGGACTACAAGCCCGCCAGTTCCTGACCAGGTCTCGCGCACCCCACGTGCCACAGTAATCACGTGGGGTGCGCGGGGCGGTCCGTGAGACCCTTGAGGTTCAGTGACCGCCGACCGAAAGCTTCGTAGTGACCGCCACCGACCGTTCCCTTGAGCTCATCAACACCGCCGCCCAGGCGGCGGCCGACAAGCTCGCCCACGACGTCATCGCCTACGACGTGAGCGACGTCCTGTCGATCACGGACGCCTTCCTGCTGGCCTCCGCTCCGAACGACCGCCAGGTCAGGGCCATCGTCGACGAGATCGAGGAGCGCCTGCTGAAGGAGCTCGGCGCCAAGCCGGTGCGCCGCGAGGGCGACCGCGAGTCCCGCTGGATCCTGCTCGACTACGTCGACATCGTCGTGCACGTCCAGCACAGCGAGGAGCGGGTCTTCTACGCGCTGGAGCGGCTGTGGAAGGACTGCCCCGAGCTGGAGCTGCCCGCCGACGCCAAGGCCACCCGCGGCAAGGCCGAGGAGCACGCGAAGCTGCAGGCCGCCGAGGCCGAGCAGAAGCCGGGCGGGGAGTGGCGATGAGCGCCACCGGCGAGGTGACCGACCGCAGGAGCCGCGGCCGCCGCATCATCCTGTGGCGGCACGGCCAGACCGCCTGGAACGTCGAGCGCCGCTTCCAGGGCAGCACGGACGTCTCGCTGACCGAGACCGGCATCGGCCAGGCCCGCCGCGCCGCCCGCCTGCTGGCCTCCCTGGGACCGGACGCGATCATCTCCTCGGACCTGCAGCGGGCAGCGGACACGGCCGCCGAGCTGGCCGCCCTCACCGGCCTCGACATCACCCGCGAGGAGGGCCTGCGCGAGACCTACGCGGGCGTCTGGCAGGGGCTGACGCACGAGGAGATCATCGCCCGGTACGGCGCGGAGTACACCGCCTGGAAGCGCGGCGAGGCGGTCCGCCGCGGCGGCGGCGAACTGGAGACCGAGGTCGCCGACCGCGCCGCACCTGTCGTACTGCGGCACGTCGAGAAGCTGCCCGAGGACGGCACGCTCGTCGTCGTCAGCCACGGTGGCACCATCCGCACCACCATCGGCCGGCTGCTCGGCCTGGAGGCCGGGCACTGGGAGAGCCTCGGCGGTCTCTCCAACTGCTGCTGGTCCGTGCTCGGTGAGGGCGCCCGTGGCTGGCGGCTGCTGGAGCACAACGCCGGCACCCTCCCGGAGCCCGTCCTCGGCGACGACGACTGAGCCTCCTCCGGCTTCCGGACCCCGGATTTCACTTTCTGGCAGGTCACAGGCTAAAGTTCTTCTTGTTCGCCCCGCCGAGCGGGAAGCGAAACACCATGCGGCTCCGCCGTGTGGCCAGGGGCTATAGCTCAGTTGGTAGAGCGCCTGCATGGCATGCAGGAGGTCAGGAGTTCAATTCTCCTTAGCTCCACTGATCGACACTCTGTTGAGTTGTCAAAGATCGGTGATGAAGGTCCCGTCCCCTCAGGGGGGCGGGATTTTTCTGTTGTGCACGCCGACGGCCGCCCGCCGGGCCCGTTTCGAGCCTTGCCCTCAGTGAAGCACCCGCCACTGACAGTGACCCGCCGGCCGCGGACCGCTCCCGCATCCCGAGCCACCGACAGTGAAGCACCCGGCACTGACAACGAGCCCCGGCCGCGGCTCGCGCAGCCCGGTCGGCTGATGGGCGTAGGGTCGTTCGGCACACTGTTCCTGGACGGGTTGAGTCACTCGGCGTTCTGCGCTCGTATACCTCTGCGGAGGCGTTCTCGGTGTGTGCCTGGGCGCTGGCCTCAGCGGCCGCGGTGCTCGCCGTGTCCGGACTGGTACTGAGGCGTCGCTGACCGTATTGCTCCGGCCGTGGCAGAATCAAACGGCCGGAAGGGGGCGCGGCCCGACGGGAGGGAGTAGCGATGCCTGCGAGCATCCTTGAGGAGGTCGGCCACCTCCTCGGTGCGGCGTTGATACGGGACACGACCACCCGGCTGAGCTGCCCTTCCTGCGGTTCCGCGCATGTCGCCCAAGTTCTCGGTGACAACGGCGGAGTCTCCTACGTGTGCACGGCCTGCGGCCACAGCTGGAGCTGATCGATGGGTGCACACAGGCGAAAGTGTGACTGGTGTGGGAGCGGTACGCCGATCGTCCGTGACATGGAGCCGATCAATCCCGACTACCAGTACTGGTGCGAGGAATGCGCGCGGGCGCTGATCATAAAAGGCGACCCGATCGAGACGTACCGGGAATTGGAGGGTGAGCCGATCTACGGCCGCCTTCTCGAAGAGCACTGCACACTCAAGCGGTTCTACTCCTTCGTGACCGCCTGATACCGGGCGCACCGCTGTCGCGTCCCGGCAACGATGTCCGGGGCGGGGTCGGCACGAGGAACAGCGCACCAGCTGCGGCGCGGAGGGCCGGGAGCGGCAATTCCCGGGCTGCCTGCCGCAGTTCGGCCCGCCGGGTTCCCTGCGGGCACCCACCGGGGCGTACGAGCGCAACTCTGCCGCCCACGGTGACCGAGACGCCCGCAGCGGCCACTACGGCCACCACGGCCGCCGATGCGACCCGGAAGGCTCCGGTGGCCGAGCCCGCGCGGAACGCGCGCCAGAACGCCGCGCAGGGCCTGATCGGCGGCCCCCCTCCACGCGCGCGTAGCCGGCATCCCGCAGGGTCACAAAAGTGGACATTGCTCCTGTATCGACGCGAACCCGAAACCGATTTGGCGCTGTGCCCCCGGGCCTGTAATGTTTACGTCGTCGCCGGGGGAACCGGGCGAAACAGCAGAACAAGGGGCTATAGCTCAGTTGGTAGAGCGCCTGCATGGCATGCAGGAGGTCAGGAGTTCAATTCTCCTTAGCTCCACAGAAGTCGAAGGCGGACCATCCCGACGGATGGTCCGCCTTCGGCGTGTTGTGTCGCGCAGAGCCGCAGTCGGACGAAGGGGTGGTCACCCAGTACGGGTGACCACCCCTTCGGCCGCTCAGCGGCCGAGAGCGCGCCGGCCGCGGCCCTGGGAGACGACCGGCAGGTTGCGGGACGGCGCCTGCCCGCGCGTGTCCTCCTCGATGCGCAGGGCGAGCGCGGGGCAGCGGCGCACCGCGCGCAGCGCCTTCGCCTCCGCGTACCGCGGTACCTGTGCCTGGGCGACGGTCGGGAAACCGTCGGCGCCGAGTTCGAAGACCTCCGGGAGGATGTCGGCGCACAGGCCGTGGCCCCGGCACAGCGTCCAGTCGACGTAGATCTTCTGGCGGCTCGCGCCGGTCTCCTCGGGCTCTCCGCCGCCGGGGATGCCCGTAGGGGCCCTGCCTCCCTCGAAGAGCGGCAGAACGCCCTCCACGGGCCGTCCGCAGCCGTTTCCGAGGACATGCGCGGCCAGGTCGTCGGTGAACGCCTTGATGGTCGACTCCAGGAACATCGCCGAGCCGTCCGGATGCGAACACGCGCCGCGGCGCTTGACGTTCTTCGCGACCTGCTTCAGCGCCTCCAGGGCGGCCGGACCGCCGCCGTTCAGGATGTCCTCCATGCCGCGCGCGGCGGCGGGCAGTCCGAGGTAGCAGGGCCCGCACTGGCCGGCGCTCTCCTCGGCCAGCCACTGCGCCACCCGCAGCGACTCGCCGAGCGGGCAGGTCTCCTGGCTGATCGGCAGGATCGCGCCCGCGCCCAGCGAACCGCCCACCGCGTCCAGCGAGTTGCGCGAGACGATCGCCTCGTTGACGGTCGCCGCGTCGATCCACTTGCCGTGATAGCCGCCGGTCAGCACGCCCTGCGGCACCGGCGGGGCACCCGCCAGCTGCAGTACGTAGCGCAACGGCACGCCCGTGGGCACCTCGATCACCATCGGGCGGGCGACCGCGCCGGACACGGTGAGCATGACGGTGCCCGGCTCGTCGTACAGGCCGGTGTTGCCGTAGCGCTCGGGGCCGATGCGGGCGGCGATGGCCAGCTGGGCGAACGTCTCCGCGTTCGACAGCAGGGTGGGCGCGCCGCCGACTCCGCTCTGCGAGGCGCTGATCTTGCGGCCGGGCGGGATCGCCGGGCCGCCGTCGACCGAGCGGATCAGTGAGGCGGCGGCGCCCGTGACCATCCGCACGGGGTTGCGCTGCACCCACGCGCGTAGCGCCGATCTACGGCTGTTGCTCAGCCCGCGTTCGGCGAGCGCGGCCTCCATGGAGCGCTGGGTGGACTCGCGGGTGACACCGATCACGAGCGTCCGCGCCCCGAGCGCCTCGGCGCACAACAGTGCGCCGTCCAGGATCAGGTGCGGGGCCCGGTTGATCAGCACCGTGTCCTTGCGGCAGGCCGGCTCGTCCTCGCTGCCGTTGACGACGACGACCGGCCGCACCCCGCGCTTGATCGCCGACTCGGCGACCGAGCGCAGCTTCTTGTGGAAGGGGAAGCCCGCGCCGCCGCGGCCCCTGAGGTTGATGCGTTCGGCGAGCTGCGCGAGCTGCTCGCCGCCGAGCGGGTCGAGCGGCCCGTGCACCTTCAGGTGCATGGGCAGGTCGAGCCGTTCCACAAGGTCGAAGCCCGACGTGAGCTGCGGAAGGCCGACCACGCGGACTTCGGGGACGTCGGGCAGGGCCTCGTTCACTTAAAAGCCTCCGGACGGCGTGTTCCAAGGTTCGCCCGAACCCGGAGTGTCGTAGGACGCGCCGGGCAGCGTTTCGGTAGCGGGACCGCTGTTGTACGTGTCACTGGCGTTGTACGTGCCATAGAGGCCGTTTGTCTCACCGGTGTCGTACATGTCACTTCCGCCGTATCCAGCGGTGCCCGGATTGCCGTAGACCGGGATGGTCTGCCCGGTGTCCTGGAGCGGGTCGTACGCGGACGGTGGGGCCTCGCCGACCGGTGGCGGGGACGGGACCGGCCAACTGCCCGAGGCGCCGGCAGGACCGTCCACGCGCGGCATGGCCCCGGTGGCCTGCATGTCCAGCGGCAGGTCCATCCGGGCGGTCTGGCCGGTCGGGTACGACTGCCGGGAGCGGCCCGGCGTGGAGACGGCGCGGTAGGCGGCCGCGAAGCCCGACGCGGGTTCCGGCGCAGGGGTGACGGGGGACTGGTACAGCGGCGCGGCGGGGGCGGCCTCGGTCTCACGCCGGCTCTCGAAGCCCCCCGGTGCCGATTCGGCCACCCGGGAGCGGCTCGCGTCCAGCTCATCGAGTCCGGGACGCTCCGAACTGCCGAACATCGCCACCAGCCGGTCGGCGACCCTGCGCTTGACCGGGCGCGGGGCGGCGCGCAGGGCGAGGGCCGCCATGACCGCGAGCAGGGACAGCGCGTACAGGTACGTGAAGAGCGGGCTCTTCACCGGCCGGCCCGCGTACAGGCCGTGGATCAGTGCGGCGCACCAGGCCGGATAGGACAGCATGTGCATGGCACGCCAGCGAGCGGCGACCGGGGCAGGGGTGGCGAAATTGCTGCGCAGCGCGCCGGTGACGCCCACGAAGATCATGAGCAGGCCAGCCACCGAGCCCAGTCCGATCAGGCCGCCGATTCCGGTGACGCCCAGCGAGAACGGGATGATCGCGCCGATCAGCTGGGTGTGGCCGAGTGCGAGCTTGATGGTGATGTGCAGCAGCAGGAACGCGATCGAGGCGACCCCCAGCGTGCGGTGCACCGCCTGGCCGATGATCCGCTGCCGGATGTTCAGGAAGATCCGGTCCTGGGCGAACAGGCCCCAGATCACCGAGCAGCTGAGCGAGACCAGGGACATCACGCCTGCGCCGAAGTTCAGGAAATCCTGGAACTTGCTGCCTCCGGCCACCACGCTCACGGGGATCAGCAGCAGGACAATGGCGGTCGCCACCCCCCAGGCCGAGCGGCCCGGTTTGGGGAGGGAGCTGGTACTACGACGAGGGTTCATGGGGGCAACTCCGAGCAGTTTCGGGAAAGCGGTCCCGCTGCCGAACTCTAAGTGGCGCCATACCGATCAGTACGGGGTTTGAGTTATTGCGTTGTTATCAACGGACAATGCGACTGGGGTGATGTCCCTTAGTGGACGGTACGCGAAGTAATTGTTGACCTTGGTTCAGCTCCCCCCTGGCGCTTCCTGGCATGTCCACAGGGGATACGGAAGAGGGCCGCGCCTTGCTCAAGGCCGTCGCCGCCCGCTCAGGGCCTGCGGTACCCTAACGCCATGCGTGCCGTACGCCTTCTGCTTAGCGGGCCGCGCTGATCAGTACCGACCCCCGGTCGAGCGGTGGGTCGGCATCGGCGCGGCGTCCCCTCCTGTGCGAGGGGTTTTTTCGTTTCTTTGAATGTCACAGCCGCAGGCAGAGACGATCGATGGAGCTTTGAGGATCATGAGCGAGACGAACCCCGCTGCCGCCGCCACCACGTCGGCGGAGGCCGCGCCGCACCGCTACACGGCCGCCATGGCGGCCGACATCGAGGCACGCTGGCAGGACTTCTGGGACGCCGACGGCACGTACGCGGCGCCGAACCCCAAGGGCGACCTGGCGGGCGACCCCGGGCTGGCCGCCAGGCCCAAGAAGTTCATCATGGACATGTTCCCGTACCCCTCGGGTGCGGGCCTGCACGTCGGTCACCCGCTGGGCTACATCGCCACCGACGTCTACGCCCGCTTCCAGCGCATGACCGGCCACAACGTCCTGCACACCCTGGGCTTCGACGCCTTCGGCCTGCCCGCCGAGCAGTACGCCGTGCAGACCGGCACGCACCCGCGCGTGTCCACCGAGGCCAACATCGAGAACATGAAGGCCCAGCTGCGCCGGCTGGGCCTGGGCCACGACAAGCGCCGGTCCTTCGCCACGATCGACCCGGACTACTACAAGTGGACCCAGTGGATCTTCCTGCAGATCTTCAACTCCTGGTACGACGACGAGGCGAAGAAGGCCCGGCCGATCTCCGAGCTGATCGCGCAGTTCGAGTCCGGTGAGCGCGCGGTCCCGGGCACCACGCGCGCGTGGAGCGAGCTGAACGCCCGCGAGCGCGCCGACATCCTGGGCGAGTACCGCCTGGCCTACGCCTCCGACGCGCCGGTCAACTGGTGCCCGGGCCTGGGCACCGTGCTGGCCAACGAGGAGGTCACCGCCGACGGCCGCTCCGAGCGCGGCAACTACCCGGTCTTCAAGGCCAAGCTGCGCCAGTGGAACATGCGCATCACCGCCTACGCCGACCGGCTGCTGGAGGACCTGGAGGAGCTGGACTGGCCCGAGGCCATCAAGCTGCAGCAGCGCAACTGGATCGGCCGCAGCGAGGGCGCCCGCGTCGACTTCCCGATCGACGGCGAGCACATCACGATCTTCACCACCCGCCAGGACACCCTGTTCGGCGCGACCTACATGGTGCTGGCGCCCGAGCACCCGCTGGTCGAGAAGTTCACCCCCGAGGCCTGGCCCGAGGGCACGCACGAGGTCTGGACCGGCGGCCACGCCACGCCCGCCGAGGCCGTCGCCGCCTACCGCGCGCAGGCCGCCTCGAAGTCCGACGTCGAGCGCCAGGCCGAGGCCAAGGACAAGACCGGCGTCTTCACCGGCGCGTTCGCGACCAACCCGGTCAACGGCGAGCAGGTCCCCGTCTTCATCGCCGACTACGTCCTGATGGGCTACGGCACCGGCGCGATCATGGCCGTCCCGGCGCACGACACCCGTGACTTCGCCTTCGCGCGCGCCTTCGAGCTGCCGATCCGCTGTGTGGTCGAGCCGAGCGACGGCCGCGGCACCGACACCGCGACCTGGGACGACGCGTTCGTGTCGTACGACGCGAAGCTGGTCAACTCCGCGAGCGACGAGGTCTGTCTGGACGGCCTGGGCGTCGTGGAGGCCAAGGCCCGCATCACCGGGTGGCTGCAGGACAAGGGCATCGGCGAGGGCACGGTCAACTTCCGCCTGCGCGACTGGCTGTTCAGCCGCCAGCGCTACTGGGGCGAGCCCTTCCCGATCGTCTACGACGAGGACGGTGTCGCCCACCCGCTGCCCGAGTCGATGCTGCCGCTGGAGCTGCCCGAGGTCGAGGACTACAGCCCGCGCACCTTCGACCCGGACGACGCCAACACCCAGCCCGAGACCCCGCTGTCGCGCAACGAGGAGTGGGTCGACGTCACCCTGGACCTGGGCGACGGGCCGAAGAAGTACCGCCGCGAGACCAACACCATGCCCAACTGGGCCGGTTCCTGCTGGTACGAGTTCCGCTACCTGGACCCGCACAACGAGCGGCAGCTGGTCGACCCCGAGATCGAGCAGTACTGGATGGGCCCGCGCGAGGGCCGCCCGCACGGCGGCGTCGACCTGTACGTCGGCGGCGCCGAGCACGCCGTGCTGCACCTGCTGTACGCGCGCTTCTGGTCCAAGGTCCTGTACGACCTGGGCCACGTGTCGTCGGCCGAGCCGTTCCACAAGCTGTTCAACCAGGGCATGATCCAGGCCTACGTCTACCGCGACAGCCGTGGCATCGCGGTGCCGGCCGCCGAGGTCGAGGAGCGCGACGGCGCCTACTACTACCAGGGCGAGAAGGTCACCCGCCTGCTGGGCAAGATGGGCAAGTCCCTGAAGAACGCGGTGACCCCGGACGAGATCTGCGCCGAGTACGGCGCCGACACCCTGCGCCTGTACGAGATGGCCATGGGCCCGCTGGACGTCTCCCGGCCGTGGGACACGCGCGCGGTGGTCGGCCAGTTCCGGCTGCTGCAGCGGCTGTGGCGCAACATCGTCGACGAGACGACCGGCGAGGTCACCGTCACCGACACCGAGCCCGACGAGGAGACGCTGCGCGCCCTGCACAAGGCGATCGACGGCGTCCGCCAGGACCTGGAGGGCCTGCGCTTCAACACCGCCATCGCCAAGGTCACCGAGCTGAACAACCACCTGACCAAGGCGGGCACGGCGGTGCCGCGCTCGGTCGCCGAGCCGCTGGTGCTGATGGTCGCCCCGCTGGCCCCGCACATCGCCGAGGAGCTGTGGCGCAAGCTGGGCCACACCGACTCGGTCGTCCACCAGGACTTCCCGGTCGCCGACCCGGAGTACGTCGTGGACGAGACCGTGACCTGTGTCGTGCAGATCAAGGGCAAGGTCAAGGCCCGCCTGGAGGTGCCGCCGGCCATCTCCGAGGAGGAGCTGGAGAAGGCGGCGCTGGCCGACGAGAAGGTCGTCGCGGCACTGGACGGCGCGGGCATCCGCAAGGTGATCGTCCGGGCGCCGAAGCTGGTGAACATCGTTCCGGCGTGACCCTCGGGCAGCCGGCGCAGGCTGCCTCCGGGTAGTCCCCTACGGGCAGGTTCGGGGTTTTTCTGGAACTCCGGACCTGCCCGCTGCGTTTACCGTGGAAAGCGCAGCGGCGAGTGCCGCGCCGGCCGGAGGAGGAGCGTCATGGAAACAGTGATCGCCGTGTTCGCCCTGCTCTTCCTGCTCTTCATCGGCCTGGGCGCGTACGCCACGGTCAAGGCGGTCGGCGCCGCCAAACGCGGGGTGGACCGGACGATCGAGCAGGCCCGCCGCACCGTCGAGGACCACACGCTGCGCGCCAGGTCCTTCGCCCAGGTCGGTCCGGCCGCCGAGATCGCGCAGCTGAGGCTCGCACTGCGCACCTCCATGCGCGCCACCCAGGACGCGCTGCGCGCGGGCGCGGCCGAGGACGAGTCGCTGAAGGAGTCCCTCGGTCTCTTCGAACGGCTCAGCGCGCACGGGTACGAGCTGGACGCCGACCTCCGGCGACTGGAGAGGGAGCCGGACCGGGCCGAACTGGGCGCACGCCTGCCCGAGCTGCGCAGCCGCACCGAGCGCGTCACCAAGTCCGCGGACTCACTGCGGTGGGCCGTCCGCGACCGGGCGCGCCGCTTCGTCGACGACGATCTGGGAGCGCTCAGCGATCAGATAGACATCGAGGCCGACGCCCTGCGTCACTGGACCCCGGCCGGTCCGGCGCCGGCGCAGGGACAGCAGCAGCCGCGCGAGGCCATCACCCCGCCGTCCCCGCGCCCCACCTACCCCTGGCAGAAGAAGCCGCGCCCCGAGAGCACCACCTGACCTGGCCGCTCCAGGCCCGCACATGGGGGCCGGGCTGCCGTACGAGCGCTACGGCAGGTAACCTCCAGCTCATGTCCCGCCATGTCGCGATCGTCACCGATTCAACGGCCTACCTGCCGCCGCGGACGATGGAGCGTCACGGCATCACCGCGGTGCCCCTGACCGTGGTCCTCGGCGATCAGGCGCTCGAAGAGGGCACCGAGATCTCCACCCGTTCCCTGGCACAGGCCCTGCAGAAGCGGCGTCCGGTCACGACCTCGCGCCCGAGCCCCGAGGTGTTCGCGGAAACCTACCGCCGGGTCGCCGAGTCCGGCGCGAGCGGCATCGTCTCCCTGCACCTGTCCGCCGAGCTGTCCGGCACCTATGACGCGGCGGTCCTCGCGGCCCGCGAGGCGCCGGTGCCGGTACGGGTGGTGGACACCGGGATGGTCGCGATGGCCCTCGGCTTCTGCGCGTTGGCCGCAGCCGAGGCCGCGGAGGCCGGTGGCACGGTGGACGAGGCCGTCACCGCCGCCGAGAAGCGGGCCGCGGGCACCTCCGCCTACTTCTACGTCGACACCCTCGACTACCTGCGCCGCGGCGGCCGCATCGGAGCCGCACAGGCCCTCCTCGGCTCCGCACTCGCCGTCAAACCCCTGCTTCAGCTGGACGGCGGCCGCATCGAACTCCTCGAGAAGGTCCGTACGGCGTCCAAGGCCATCGCGCGCCTGGAGGAAATCGCCGCCGAGCGGGCGGGTGGCGGCGAAGTCGACATCGCCGTCCATCACCTTGCCGCCCCCGACCGCGCCGCCGCGCTCGCCGACCGGCTGCGGGAGCGGGTGCCGGGCCTGGCCGAGCTCCACGTCAGCGAGGTCGGAGCGGTGATCGGGGCACACACCGGCCCCGGGCTGCTCGGAGCGGTGATCTCGCCCCGCTGACCCATCACTCGTCGGGGTGACGGAGTTTTCCACAACTGGGCCGTCCTCCACGGAAATTGACCAAGATCATCGCGAGTCGGCGGGATGCCCCATCCTCGTCGCATGGCACTTGGATCACGTTCACGCACAGCCACTCCGACCAGCGGCCCCGGCCGTGGCCCCACCTCGGACGGCCGCATCCGCCACCGCCGTGGCATCGACCGCGGCCGTGGCCGCCACCGCCCGCCCGCACCGGCCGAGGAACTGCGCCGCCGAGCAGAACTCCTCTTCGGTGAACGAGCCGTCCGATGGCGGGAGTCGGGGAACGGGCCGCCGAACGGCGACGGACCCGCGAGGATGGCGACCGCGAGGGCAGCCGAGGTGGAGGCTGGCGCGGCGGCCGAGGTGGCAACCGGGGCGGTTACGGCATCGGTCACGGGCCGGGCGCCCGGGCTGAGCCCTGCCAGGCCGGCGATGGCCACGATCGCACCTGCCCCGACGGAGCCTGCCGCGGCCGAGCCTGTCCCGGCCGAGCCCGCCGCGCCCGAGCCACCGCACGCCGTGCCGACCGACGGAACGGCGCTGACCCCGGCTCCGGCACCGAGCGAGACCCGTAGCCCCGAACCAGTCGGCGCGGCAGGCCCATTGGAGCGTCCTGGCCCCGTCGGCCGGCGCTGGCGGGAGCGGTTCGGAGCGGCGTTGCAGGAGCGGATGCCGGTGTGGCTGCAGGCGCGGTGCGGGGTGGAGCGGCGGGGAGTCGTGGCGCTCGCCGTGGTGCTCGTGGGCGCCTCGGTGTTCGCCGTGCAGCACTTCTGGGCCGGGCGGACCGAGTCCGTGAGCGCCCCTCAGGTGGTGCGCGCGGAGGCGCCCTACGCCAAGGCGGACCCGCCCCACGACAAGAAGGAGGCGGACGCGAAGCCGGGTGCGGGCGCGGGCGTATCGGCGACGCCGGGTGGGCAGATCGTCGTCGACGTCAGCGGCAAGGTCCGCAAGCCGGGGATCCAGCGGTTGCCGGCCGGTTCCCGGGTGGCCGACGCGCTGCGGGCGGCCGGCGGTGTCCGTCCGGGCGTGAGCACCGAGGGCCTCAACCGGGCCCGCTTCCTGGTCGACGGCGAACAGGTCGTCGTCGGCGCGCCCGGCGGAGCGGCGCCTCCCCCCGGCTCGTCGGCCGGGTCCGCCCCTGGATCCGCCGGTCCGGGTCCCGCGGCGCCCGTCTCCCTCAACACCGCCACGGCGGACCAGCTCGACGCGCTGCCGGGAGTCGGTCCCGTCCTCGCTCAGCACATCATCGACTACCGCACCCAGCACGGCGGTTTCCGCTCCGTGGACGAACTGCGCGAGGTCAACGGCATCGGCGACCGCCGCTTCGGCGATCTGCGGAACCTGGTACGCCCATGAGCCGCGCGAACACTGACGAGCCCCCAGAGGGTGGGCGGACCGGCGTACGCGCGCAAGCCCGGCGAGAAGGCGAGCGGGCGGTAAAGCCGGGGCGTGTCGGTATCGAAGTCCGCGACACCGGGGAGGACGGGACCCCCGCTCGCGGCGAACGGGCGGGACCCATGGACCTGCGCCTGGTTCCGCCCGCGCTCGCGGCCTGGGGCACGGCGGCGCTGACGCTGGACATCCGGACGGGCTGGACGGCAGGGATCGCCGTCGCCTGCCTGGTGGGCGGGGTCGTGCTGCTGGCGGCGCGGAAGTGCCCACGGCCCGGACGGCCCTTACCTGCCGGGCAGGTCACGCGGAGAGCACAGCCCGGGAGGCCGCTCGGGCGCTTCGCATGGGCCCGTGCTTCGCTCGCCGCCGTGTTGCTGTGCGTGGCCGCGGCGGCCGCCTCGGCCGGACTGCACGGGGCGGACCTGCGGCGCGGGCCGGTGCCCGAGCTGGCCCGGCGGTACGCGACCGTGACCGCCGAGGTGGAGGTGAGCGGCGACCCCTGGCTGAGCCGGCCACGAGTGCGTGGCGATCACACCGCGCCGCTCGCGGTGCTGGCCCGGGCGGAGGTGCGGCGCGTCGAACAGCCCGACGGGACGAGCGTGCGGACGCGGACTCCGGTGCTGCTGGTCGTCGGCGCGGACGTCCCGGCGCCGCCGGGGACGGCTGCTCGCGAGGGAGACTCTCCGGCAGAGGCCGGCGCGGCGCGGCCCGCTGCCGCAGGGGCGCGGGCCGGGCACGGCGCGTGGGGCCAGCACGGCGGGCCGGGCGCGCAGGGTGTGGGTGCGCGTGGTGCCTGGCTCGGGCTGCTGCCGTCCACGCGGTTGCGGGTCGGCGGGCGGCTGGCGCCCGTGCCGGCGGGTGGGGAGCGGACCGCGGCCGTGCTGCGGGTGCGTAGCCGGCCGGCGCCGCGCATCGTGGCGGGGCCCAGCGGGCCGCAACGGCTCGCGGGACGCCTCAGAGCCGGACTGCGGCAGGCCACCGACGGTCTGCCGGGGGACGCGCGGGCGCTCCTTCCCGGGCTGGTCGTCGGGGACACCTCACGGATCACGCCCGAGCTGGACGAGGCGTTCAAGGAGACGGACCTGGCGCACACGCTCGCCGTGTCCGGCAGCAACCTCACCGTCCTGCTCGCGCTGCTCATCGGACCGCCCGGACTGGCCCGGCTGGCCGAACGCCGTGGCCTCGCTCCACGCCTCGGACTCTCGCTGCGGGCGACCGCGCTGTTCGCCGGTGCGCTCACCTCGGGATTCGTGGTCGTGTGCCGGCCCGACCCCAGTGTGCTGCGGGCCGCCGCCTGTGGTGCCGTCGCGCTGCTCGCACTGGCCACCGGGCGCCGCAGATCCCTGATCCCGGCGCTGGCCACGGCCGTTCTGCTGCTGGTGCTCTACGACCCGTGGCTGGCCCGCAGTTACGGCTTTCTGCTCTCCGTGCTGGCCACCGGCGCGCTGCTCGTCCTGGCACCGGGCTGGAGCGAGGCGCTGCGGCGGCGCCGGGTGCCGCCGAGGCTCGCGGAGGCGCTGGCGGCGGCCGCCGCGGCACAGGCGGTGTGCGCCCCGGTCACGGCGGTGCTGTCGGCGCGGGTGAGCCTGGTGGCGGTGCCGTGCAATCTGCTGGCCGAGGTGGCGGTGGCACCGGCCACGGTGCTGGGGTTCGCGGCGCTCATGACGGCGCCGGTGGCCATGGCCCCGGCCAAGGCGCTGGCCTGGTGCGCGAGTTGGCCCACCGGGTGGATCGCCGGTGTGGCCCGGACAGGGGCGGCGCTGCCCGGTGCGGGAGTGGACTGGCCGGGGAGCTGGGCCGGGGCGCTGCTGCTCGCGGCGGTCACCGTGGCAGTCGTTCTGGCAGGCCGGCGGCTGACGCGGCACCCGTGGTGGTGCGGGCTGCTCGGTGTGCTGATCCTGCTGGCGGTGGTGCGGCCGGCACCGTTGACCCGGGTGATCACGGGCTGGCCACCGCCGGGCTGGCGGTTCGCGATGTGCGATGTCGGGCAGGGCGACGCGACCGTCCTGGCGGCGGGCGAGGGAGCCGGGGTGGTCGTGGACGCCGGTCCCGATCCGGCGCTGGTCGACCACTGTCTGCGGCAGTTGGGCATCACACGCGTCCCGCTTCTCGTCCTGACCCACTTCCACGCCGACCATGTGGCGGGACTGCCCGGGGTGCTGCGGGGCCGTTCGGTGGCCGCGATCGAGACGACGGGTTTCCAGGAGCCCGCCGATCAGGCCGAGTTCGTCAGAAAGGAGGCGGCGGCGCGGCACATCCCGGTCACGCATGCCGTAGCGGGAGAGGAACGGCGTGCCGGAGCGCTGTCCTGGCGGGTCCTGTGGCCCCCGCCGGGCGTCCGGCCACCCGGGGACACGCAGACCCCTGCCTGGCCGGGTCCGCTGCCCGAGCCGGACGGCCCGAATGACGCCAGTGTCGCGATGCTGGTGCGCTCGGGCGGGCTGCGGTTGCTGTTGCTGGGCGACCTCGAACCACCGGCCCAGCAGGCGTTGGCACGGTCACCGGCGGCGGCCGAGCTGGCCGGTGTGGACGTCCTGAAGGTGGCTCACCATGGCTCGGCCCATCAGGACCCGGACCTGATACGGCTCGTCGCTCCCCGGGTGGCGCTCATTTCGTGCGGCGCCGACAACCCTTATGGCCATCCGGCACCGGCGACCGTCGCAGCGCTGCGTGCGGGCGGGGCGCTGGTGCTGCGCACCGACCGGGACGGGGAGCTCGCGGTCAGCGGGACGGGCGGGGAGCTGCGGGTGGCACGGGACTGAGGACCGGGAGTTCCCCCGGAGCGAGTCCCATGAACTCACCGCAGGCCCCATGGCGACAGGTTGCGGGCACTCGCAGACCGGGCTTCCGGCACACGCACGGGCACGTCAGCTCTTTCGGAGCGGTCTGCCCGCAGCGGTCGACGCGGATGGTCGGCCCGACGGCCGCGATGCCCCGCGCCGGCATCGACTGCCGGCTCACCGCGAAGTCGTCCCGTGCGGCGCGGTGGTGGCCCGGCCGGCCCCCGCGCACATCACCTTCCGGTGGCCGACCTTCCGGGCGCCCGGGCCCGACCTGCCCGCCGCAGAGACCTGACCTGGCGGTTCGTCCCTCTTGGGGTGCCGGAGAATGGGCGCGTGAGCGATGTGAGACATGTGCTGGTGCTGCCCGACCGGGATGCCGCCGAGGAGGTGGCCGAGGCGCTCGGGCAGCGGTTCGCGCTGGACGAGGAGCCCCGGCTCGTCCGGGACGCCCTGGCCGGCGAGGACGATGCCGAGGACGCGCAGTGGCTGGTGGTCCTGCGGGACGAGGACGAGCGGCTGGACCCGGCGGAGCTCGACGGGTTCGCCGCGGAGTGGGACGGCTGGTGCGAGGAGCCGTGACCCCGAGGCGGACTCCGGGTCCGCTCCGGGATCGGTCAGGGTGCCGGGGCCGGTTCGTTGTCAGTGCCGCGTGGGATGCTGTGAGTGATGGCCAGGAAGACTGCGAATGACGACCCTCTCGCCCCGGTGACGCTCGCCGTGGGCCAGGAGGACCTTCTGCTCGACCGTGCCGTGCAGGAGGTGGTGGCCGCCGCCAGGGCCGCCGACGCCGACACGGACGTACGCGACCTCACCCCGGACCAGTTGCAGCCCGGCACGCTTGCCGAGCTCACCAGTCCTTCGCTCTTCGCCGAGCGGAAAGTCGTGGTCGTACGCAACGCGCAGGACCTGTCCGCCGACACGGTCAAGGACGTGAAGGCCTATCTCGGGGCGCCCGCCGAGGAGATCACGCTCGTGCTGCTGCACGCGGGCGGGGTCAAGGGCAAGGGGCTGCTCGACGCCGCGCGCAAGGCGGGGGCGCGGGAGATGGCCTGTCCGAAGATGACCAAGCCGGCGGACCGGCTGGCCTTCGTGCGGGGCGAGTTCCGCTCCTTCGGGCGGTCGGCCACGCCCGAGGCCTGCCAGGCGCTCTGCGACGCCATCGGCAGCGATCTGCGGGAGCTGGCCTCGGCGGTGTCCCAGCTGGTCGCCGACGTGGAGGGGACCATCGACGAGGCGGTGGTCGGGCGGTACTACACCGGCCGGGCCGAGGCCTCCAGCTTCACGGTCGCCGACCGGGCCGTGGAGGGGCGTACGGCGGAGGCCCTGGAGGCGCTCAGATGGTCGCTGGCGACGGGCGTGGCACCGGTGATGATCACCAGTGCGCTGGCCCAGGGTGTGCGGGCCATCGGGAAGCTGTCCTCCGCGCGCGGGGGGCGGCCGGCCGACCTGGCGCGGGAGCTGGGGATGCCGCCGTGGAAGATCGATCGGGTGAGACAGCAGATGAGGGGGTGGACACCGGACGGGGTCGCGGTGGCGATGCGAGCCGTTGCCGAGGCCGACGCCGGGGTGAAGGGCGGCGGTGACGATCCCGAGTACGCCTTGGAGAAGGCGGTCGTGACGATCGCCCGTGCGGCGCGGTCGAGGGGCCGGGGCTGACCGACCACCGACCCCGGCTGACCCACCGCCGCCTCGGGCGGACCGGCGCCGAATCGGCGCGGCTCATCCACTGACCTGGGAGGGCTCCGGCGCCGCTCCCGGCCCCGGGTGGATCCAGTCGCCCCGGAACAGCAACCACGGACAGTCGTGGCGGCCCCGCCGAGTACAGCGAGGCGGCGCTCGTAACTGGCCAATACGGCACGCAACGGTCATCTGCACGCTCGTCCGCAAGCGCCATGTGCCTTCTCCAGCAGGCGCATGAGCCCCTCGGGCAACTGTCGGCAGCGGGGGGACAGACACCCCGCGTCGACCCGGCTCCGGTCGTAATGGGGGCATGCCGAAGGCCCCGCCGCCCGCCCTGGGGAAGGGAGGGTGCCGGGGCCTTCGGATCAAGCTGGTGGACTCGCACCCGCGTGGCGAACGCAGGCCGCGTGCGAATCCGGGGGTGCCGGGCGGGAGCGGATGAGAGAGGGCCCGCTCTGGGTCCTTCCGGCGGTCAGATCAGAAAGGAGGTCAGCCTTAGAGGGACGCGACCTTGGAAGCAAGCGCCGACTTCTTGTTGGCGGCCTGGTTCTTGTGGATGACGCCCTTCGAGACGGCCTTGTCGAGCGCACGCGCGGCAGCGCGCTGCAGCTCGGTGGCCTTCTCGACGTCACCCGCGGCAGCGGCCTCGCGGGCCTTGCGGATCGCGGTCTTCAGGGAGGACTTGACGGCCTTGTTGCGCAGCCGAGCCTTCTCGTTGGTCTTGATCCGCTTGATCTGGGACTTGATGTTCGCCACGAAGGAGCCTTTTCAGGTTCTGGCGCGGGGCCGCGAGGGTCCCGTACCGGTGATCCAAAATTTCTCTGACGCGCCTCGCGCTGAGAGGGCATGAGGCACAGCCATCTACAGTACCAGTGGCCCTGCGAGCGGCCCAAAACGGTGCCCGGTCCCTCCGCGTGGGACCATGGAGACTACGTATCGATCCGACCCGAGGCATAAGGCGCCTCAAGAGACAGGACCCTGCGTGCCCGCGACCCCTAACCATGTGCCCGAGCCGAGCCGTACCGACCCGGCTCTGATCCGCAATTTCTGCATCATCGCGCACATCGACCACGGCAAGTCCACGCTCGCCGACCGGATGCTCCAGCTGACCGGTGTGGTCGAGCAGCGGCAGATGCGTGCTCAGTACCTCGACCGGATGGACATCGAGCGCGAGCGCGGCATCACGATCAAGTCCCAGGCGGTGCGTCTGCCCTGGGCCCCCACCGAGGGCCCCGACCAGGGCACGACCCACATCCTCAACATGATCGACACCCCGGGGCACGTCGACTTCACCTACGAGGTCTCGCGGTCGCTCGCCGCCTGTGAGGGGACCATCCTCCTCGTCGACGCCGCCCAGGGCATCGAGGCGCAGACCCTCGCCAACCTCTACCTGGCGATGGAGAACGACCTCACGATCATCCCCGTACTGAACAAGATCGACCTGCCGGCCGCCCAGCCGGAGAAGTTCGCCGAGGAGCTGGCGAACCTGGTCGGCTGCGACCCGGAGGACGTCCTCAAGGTCTCCGCCAAGACCGGTCTCGGCGTCGACGCGCTGCTGAACAAGGTCGTCAGGGAGATCCCGGCGCCGGTCGGCGTCGCGGACGCGCCCGCCCGCGCGATGATCTTCGACTCCGTCTACGACTCCTACCGCGGTGTCGTGACGTACGTCCGTGTCATCGACGGCCAGCTCAACAAGCGCGAGCGCATCAGGATGATGTCCACCGGCGCCACGCACGAGCTGCTGGAGATCGGCGTCAGCTCGCCCGAGATGCTCCCGGCCGACGGCCTCGGCGTCGGCGAGGTGGGCTATCTCATCACCGGTGTGAAGGACGTCCGGCAGTCCAAGGTCGGTGACACCGTCACCAGCCAGAGCAAGGGCGCCACCGAGGCCCTCGGCGGCTACAAGGACCCGAAGCCGATGGTCTTCTCGGGGCTGTATCCGCTGGACGGCTCCGACTACCCCGAGCTGCGCGAGGCCCTGGACAAGCTGCAGCTCAACGACGCGGCGCTGGTCTACGAGCCGGAGACCTCCGCGGCCCTCGGCTTCGGCTTCCGCGTCGGCTTCCTCGGCCTGCTGCACCTGGACGTGATCCGCGAGCGGCTGGAGCGCGAGTTCGGCCTGGACCTGATCGCCACCGCCCCGAACGTGGTCTACCGCGTGATCATGGAGGACGGCACGGAGGCCACCGTCACCAACCCGAGCGAGTTCCCCGAGGGCAAGATCGCCGAGGTCTTCGAGCCGGTCGTCCGGGCCACGATCCTCGCACCGGCCGAGTTCATCGGCGCGATCATGGAGCTGTGCCAGACCCGGCGGGGAACGCTCCTCGGCATGGACTACCTGTCGGAGGACCGGGTGGAGATCCGGTACACCCTTCCGCTCGCCGAGATCGTCTTCGACTTCTTCGACCAGCTGAAGTCCAAGACGCGCGGCTACGCCTCCCTCGACTACGAGCCCACGGGTGAGCAGAGCAGCTCCCTGGTCAAGGTCGACATCCTGCTGCACGGCGACAAGGTGGACGCCTTCTCGGCGATCACCCACAAGGACCAGGCGTACGCGTACGGCGTGCGGCTCGTCGCCAAGCTCAAGGAGCTGATCCCGCGGCAGAACTTCGAGGTGCCGGTGCAGGCCGCCATCGGCTCCCGGGTCATCGCCCGCGAGACCATCCGCGCCATCCGCAAGGACGTCCTCGCCAAGTGCTACGGCGGTGACATCTCCCGTAAGCGCAAGCTGCTGGAGAAGCAGAAGGAAGGCAAGAAGCGGATGAAGATGGTGGGTTCCGTGGAGGTTCCGCAGGAAGCCTTCATCGCCGTCCTGTCCAGCGATGACAGCGCGGGGTCGGCCAAGGGCAAGAAGTAACCAGGGGTAACAACGGGTTACGTCGATAAACGGGACACAAAGGGGCTCGTCGTGCGAAAGCGTGGCGGGCCCCTACGCGTGCGTAGCGTCGCTCTGCGTGGAAAGTGACAGGCCGATGCCCCTTACGCAGCGGCCGGTCGCGGCTTACTCTGATCCCTGCTCGATAGTTACTCGCGAGTTAAACAACGCGAAGCACCAGCACGAACCCCCACCGTGAGTTAACCCAGCCGCACCGAGTCAGCCGCACCGTCGCGGGCCCCCGGAGGATGTCGTGAGCGACACACAGACCCTGATCGAGAACCGTCCGCCGTCCGTGGCGGCCCTCTTCCTGGAGCGCGTGGCGGCGACACCGGACGCCGAGGCCTACCGCTACCCGGTGCCGCCCGCCTCCGGCCAGGGCCCCGACGACTGGAAGTCGCTCAGCTGGGCGCAGGCGGCAGAGCGGGTGTACGCGATCGCGGCCGGCCTCATCGAGCTGGGCGTGCAGCCCGAGCAGCGCGTCGCGCTCGCCTCCTCGACGCGGGTCGAGTGGATCCTCGCCGACCTCGGCATCATGTGCGCCGGCGGCGCCACCACCACCATCTACCCGCAGACCAACGCCGACGAGTCGGCCTTCATCCTCTCCGACTCCGAGAGCCGGGTCCTGATCGCCGAGGACGCGGCCCAGGTCGCCAAGGCGCTCGAGAAGCGCGCCGAGCTGCCCGAGCTGACCAAGGTCGTCGTCATCGACCCGGCCGGCGCCGAGACGGGCGAGTGGGTGATCACGCTCGCCGAGCTGGAGCGGCGCGGTGCCGCCTACCTGGAGACGCACCCCGAGCTGATCAAGGAGCGGGTCGGCGCGATCAAGCGGGACCAGCTCGCCACTCTCATCTACACCTCCGGCACCACCGGCCGCCCCAAGGGCGTCAGGCTCCCGCACGACAACTGGGCGTACATGGCGAAGGCCATCGCCGCGACCGGCCTGATCAGCGGCGAGGACGTGCAGTACCTGTGGCTGCCGCTCGCCCACGTCTTCGGCAAGGTGCTCACCTCCGGCCAGATCGAGGTCGGCCACGTCACCGCCGTCGACGGCCGCGTCGACAAGATCATCGAGAACCTCCCGGTGGTGCAGCCGACGTACATGGCGGCCGTGCCGCGCATCTTCGAGAAGGTCTACAACGGCGTCGCCGCCAAGGCCCGCGAGGGCGGCCCGGCCAAGTACAAGATCTTCCAGTGGGCCGCCGAGGTCGCCCGCGAGTACGCCAAGGTCAGCCAGGACAACTTCCGCCGCACCGGAACCCACGCCGTGCCGTTCGGGCTCGCCGCCAAGCACAAGGTCGCCGACACCCTCGTCTACGGCAAGCTCCGCGAGGCCTTCGGCGGCCGGCTGCGCGCCTGCGTCTCCGGCGCCTCCGCGCTCGCGTCCGAGATCGGCTACTTCTTCGCCGGCGCCGGCATCCACATCCTGGAGGGCTACGGCCTCACCGAGTCCTCCGCCGCCTCCTTCGTCAACCCGGGCGAGGCCTACCGCACCGGCACGGTCGGCAAGCCGCTGCCCGGCACGGAGGTGCGCATCGCCGACGACGGCGAGATCCTGCTGCGCGGCCCCGGCATCATGGAGGGCTACCACGGGCTGCCCGAGAAGACCGCCGAGGTGCTGGAGTCCGACGGCTGGTTCCACACCGGCGACATCGGCGAGCTCTCGCCCGACGGCTATCTGCGCATCACCGACCGCAAGAAGGACCTCATCAAGACCTCCGGCGGCAAGTACGTCGCCCCGGCCGAGGTCGAGGGCCAGTTCAAGGCGGTGTGCCCCTACGTCTCCAACATCCTGGTGCACGGCGCCGACCGGAACTACTGCACCGCCCTCATCGCCCTGGACGAGCTCGCGATCGCGGACTGGGCGAAGGAGAACGGCCTGGCGGACAAGCCGTACGCGGAGATCGTCGCCGCGCCGCAGACGGTGGAGATGGTCGACGGGTACGTGCAGCAGCTCAACGCCGGACTGCAGAAGTGGCAGACCATCAAGAAGTTCCGGCTGCTGCCGCGGGATCTCGACGTCGAGCACGGGGAGATCACGCCGAGCCTGAAGCTGAAGCGGCCGGTGGTGGAGCGGGAGTACAAGCACCTCATCGAGGAGATGTACGCCGGGACGCGGGAGAAGTAAGGGGTCGGTTCGGTGAGTGGGGAACTGCGGGTCCGTTGTGGTTGCTCGCGCAGTTCCCCGCGCCCCTGGGTAGGTTGAGCTCGCCGGCGTTCGAAAGTGGTCGTCTTCTGCCCATTTCAGTGACTCAGCGCTTATAGCCGCCCCCTCTCTGTCACCCTGGCCGCATGGACATGGCGGCCATACCGACGCAGCGGGAGAGTGAGCCCCGGGCCCGGGAGGTGCGGGGGCGGGCCACGCTGCCCGGAAGTCCTCTCGCGCCCGGGGCGGCCCGTGCGCTGGTGCGGGCCGCGCTGGCCGAGGGCGCCGAGGTGTCCGAGGTCCCGGCGCGGCTCGTCGACGACGCCATGGCCGTCGTCAGCGAGCTCGTCACCAACGCCGTCGTGCACGCCGGCACGGACGTGCAGGTCGACTGGCTGCTGGAGGAGACCGGCGCGTTCGTGATGGAGGTGGGCGACCGGCATCCCTCCCGCGCCCCGCGCGACCCCCTCGCTGCCGAGGGGCCGTACGACACCCCCGAGTACGGCCGCGGCCTGCGGCTGGTCACCACGCTCGCCGAGTCCTGGGGCGTCACCTACCGTGCCGGCGCCAAGACCGTCTGGGCGCGGCTGCCCCCGGGCGGCGTCGAGGACCCGGACACCCCCGCCCCGGACGCCGCCCTGGAGGTCGCCGAGGACCTGGCCCCGCAGCCGCACCGCGCCGGCGGCGACCGGGACTGGCTCGGCCGGGGCGCGCTGTCGTTCCTCGCCGAGGCCTCCGACCTGCTCGCCGGGCAGCTGGACGAGAACCTGGTCACGGCGCTGACCGGCCAGCTCATCGTGCCCCGGCTCGCCGACTGGTGCGCGGTGTGGCTGGAGGACGAGGCGACCGTGCGCGGCGGCGCGGCGAACGGTCCCGACCGGGTCTGGCACGCCAGCGAGAACCACATCGAGGAACTGCGCTGCGCCCTGGAGAAGGAGCCGCCCTGCCCGCACGAGGGCCTGCGCTCCGGCCCCGAGCCGTACCCGTGGCCCGGTCACGCGCTCGGCCCGCAGGGCGCCGAGGGCACGGCGCTGGCGTACCGGCTGATCGCGGGCGGCCGGCCGCTCGGCACCCTGGTCATCGGCCGGTGCGGGCTGCTCGGCTTCCCCGACGAGGTCACCGGGCTCGTGGAGGACCTCGGCCGCCGGGTGGCCCTCGCCATCGGCGCGGCCCGCCAGTACGCCCGTCAGGCCACCATCAGCGCCGTCCTGCAGCGCGGCCTGCTGCCCGGCGCGGTCGCCGAGATCCCCGGGGTGAGCAGCGCGCTCGTCTACGAGCCCTGCGACAAGGGCGGCCCCAGCGGCGACTTCTACGACCTGTTCCCGGCCGGCGACGGCCGCTGGTGCTTCGCCGTCGGCGACGTCCAGGGCAAGGGCCCGGAGGCGGCGGTAGTGATCGGCCTCGCCCGCCCCTGGCTGCGCCTCCTCGCTCGTGAGGGCTACCGCGTCGCCGACGTCCTCGACCGGCTCAATCAGCTCCTCCTGGACGACGCCACCGAGGCCGCCGACGCCGCCGCCCGCGCCCTCGTCGCCGTCGGAGGCCGGCCGATGGCCGCGGACGGCCCGCAGACCCGCTTCCTGTCCCTGCTCTACGGCGAGCTGACCCCGTACGAGGGCGGGGTCCGCTGCACGCTCGCCTCCGCCGGCCACCCGCTCCCGCTGGTCCTGAGCCCGGACGGCACCGTGCGCACCGCCGCCGGCCCGCAGACCCTGCTCGGCGTGGTCGAGGACGAGACGTACACCAGCGAGACCCTCGATCTGCGTCCCGGCGACAGCCTGCTGTGCGTCACCGACGGGGTGACCGAGCGGCGCTCCGGCTCCCGCCAGTTCGACGACGGCGACGGCCTCGCCCGCGCCCTGTCCGGCTGCGCCGGGCTCAGCGCCGAACTGATCGCGGAAAGGATCCGGCGCCTGGTGGACGACTTCGGCGAGGGCCCGCCCGAGGACGACCTCGCCCTGCTGGTGCTCCAGGCGGAGTAAGGGCCGGCGTACTGGACAATGGAAGGCATGCCTTCCGCTCTCCCCGACGGCGAGCCCGTCCCCGCCGACGGCGCGCTGCCCGCGCACGCGCTCGCCGGGGCCGCCGGCCGCCCGCTCGGCTTCTACCTGCACGTCCCGTACTGCGCGACCCGCTGCGGCTACTGCGACTTCAACACCTACACCGCGACCGAGCTGCGCGGCACGGGAGGCGTGCTGGCGTCCCGCGACAACTACGCGGACACCCTGACGGACGAGATCCGGCTCGCGCGGAAGGTCCTCGGCGACGACCCGCGTCAGGTCCGTACGGTGTTCGTCGGGGGCGGTACGCCGACGCTGCTGGCCGCCGACGACCTCGTACGGATGCTGGGGGCGATCCGTGACGAGTTCGGGCTGGCGGAGGACGCGGAGATCACGACCGAGGCCAATCCCGAGTCGGTGGACCCGGCCTACCTCGCCACGCTCCGGGAGGGCGGCTTCAACCGGATCTCCTTCGGCATGCAGAGCGCGCGGCAGCACGTGCTGAAGATCCTGGACCGCACCCACACCCCCGGCCGCCCCGAGGCCTGCGTCGCCGAGGCGCGGGCGGCGGGCTTCGAGCACGTCAACCTCGACCTGATCTACGGCACCCCCGGCGAGAGCGACGACGACTGGCGGGCCTCGCTGGACGCGGCGATCGGCGCCGGTCCGGACCATGTCAGCGCGTACGCGCTCATCGTCGAGGAGGGCACCCAGCTGGCCCGCCGGATCCGCCGGGGCGAGGTCCCGATGACCGACGACGACGTCCACGCCGACCGGTACCTGATCGCCGAGGAAACCCTGTCCGCGGCGGGCTTCGACTGGTACGAGGTCTCCAACTGGGCCACCTCCGAGGCGGGCCGCTGCCTGCACAACGAGCTGTACTGGCGCGGCGCCGACTGGTGGGGCGCGGGACCCGGGGCGCACTCGCACGTGGGCGGGGTGCGCTGGTGGAACGTCAAGCATCCGGGGGCGTACGCGGCGGCCCTCGCCTCCGGCCGCTCACCCGGCGCGGGGCGGGAGCTGCTGTCCGAGGAGGACCGCCGGGTCGAGCGGATCCTGCTGGAGCTGCGGCTGCGCGAGGGTGCGCCGCTGTCCCTGCTGAAGGAGGAGGGACGCAAAGCGTCCCGCCGTGCACTGTCGGAGGGGCTCCTCCAGCAGGGCCCGTACGACGACGGGCGGGCCGTGCTGACGCTGCGGGGGCGGCTGCTGGCGGACGCGGTGGTGCGGGACCTGGTGGACTGATCACTCCGGCGGGTGAATCGCCATGGATTGCGGCTAGGGCTTCGTCTCGCTTCGTAGGGTACGGCTGTGAACGATCAGGGCATGATCGAGTTCTTCCAGCAGCTGGAGCCGCCGGAGGGCATCTGGATGGAGCTCCTGCGGAGGACCGTCGTTATGACGCGGAGCCCCGATCCGGTGCACAACACGAACGCCGAGCCGAGGGGCGAGGGTGAGAGCGCCGACTACCGCTCGCAACGGAAAGCCGAGTTCGGTGAACTGATGCCCCTGGAGTCCCTTGGTGTCGAACTCGGCACCAGTGGATTCGCCACCTACGAGAAGGTCAGGCCCCACCGCTACCCGTGACGAAGTCGATCAGCTCCTCCACCCGCCCCAGCAACTCCGGCTCCAGGTCCTTGTAGGACCCCACCCGCTTCAGGATCGCCTGCCACACCGCCCCGGTGTTCTCCGACGGCCAGCCCAGCGCCCGGCACACCCCCGTCTTCCAGTCCTGACCGCGCGGTACCGTCGGCCACGCCTCGATCCCCAGCGACGACGGCTTCACGGCCTCCCAGATGTCGATGTACGGGTGGCCCACCACCAGCGCGTGTTCACTCGTCACCGACTCCGCGATCCGCCACTCCTTCGTGCCCGGCACCAGGTGGTCCACCAGGACACCCAGCCGCGCGTCCGGACCCGGGGCGAAGGAGGACACGATCGACGGCAGGTCGTCCACGCCCTCCAGGTACTCCACCACCACGCCCTCGATGCGCAGGTCGTCGCCCCACACCTTCTCGACCAGCTCGGCGTCATGCCGGCCCTCGACGTAGATGCGGCCGGCGCGGGCCACGCGGGCGCGTGCACCGGGGACGGCGACCGAACCGGAGGCGGTACGGGTGGGCCGTACCGGACCGGAGGACGAGGGCCGTACGAGCGTCACCACGCGCCCCTCCAGCAAGAAGCCCCTCGGCTCCAGAGGGAACACCCGGTGCTTGCCGAAACGGTCCTCCAGCGTCACCGTGCCCGCCTCGCAGCGGATCACCGCCCCGCAGAACCCGGTGCCGGGCTCCTCCACCACCAGGCCCGGCTCCGCCGGTACCTCCGGCGCGGGCTGCTGCTTCTTCTTCCACGGCGGGGTCAGGTCGGCGGAGTACTGGCGCATTCGAGTGACGATAGGAGAAGCCGTACCCGAAGACTTACGACACGCCGAAACGCGTCGCCAGCTGATCACGTTGCCGTCGTACGAACCCCGCGTCCACCACCGCTCCGTGACCGGGCACGTACGCCGCGTCCTCACCGCCCAGCGCCAGCAGCCGGTCGAGCGCGTCCGGCCAACGGGACGGGAGCGCGTCCGGGCCGGCCTGGGGCTCGCCGGACTCCTCGACCAGGTCGCCGCAGAAGACCACCTCCGGATCCCCCGGGACCAGCACGGCCAGATCATGGGCCGTGTGCCCCGGGCCCACGTTCGCCAGCAGGACCTGGCGGCCGCCCCCGAGGTCCAGCGTCCACTCGCCGGAGACCAGGTGGCCGGGCGGCACCAGCGCGTCCACCGCCTCGTCGGCGTCGGCCACCGGCAGGCCGTTTCTGACCGCGTCCAGGCGCAGCTCCTCCCGCTCGTACGCGAAGACGGCGTCCAGGCCCACCGCCCCGTACACCTCCGCCCCCGCGAGGGCCGCCGCCCCGAGGACGTGGTCGAAGTGGGGATGGGTCAGCGCGAGATGGGTCACACGACCGCCGGCCAGCTCCTCCGCCCGGGCCCGCAGCCGCGCGCCCTCGGCCAGGCTCGAACCGGCGTCCACCATCAGCGCCCTACCCTCCCCGAGGACCAGTCCGGCCGTGCAGTCCCAGCCGGGCAGCCGGCACCGGCCGACCCCCGCGGCCAGCCGCTCCCACCCCAGCTCTTCCCAAGTCACCGTCATACCGCGACGCTAGCCGTACGAGCCGCCGGGACCGCACCGACCTTGCCCTCGGTGTACCCGACAGCCGTACACTGGGCCCGGGAACGCTGGCACTCGCCTGCGAAGAGTGCCAGGCGGACGAACCGCAGGACCGAGTGGAACCGAGGGGACGACGTGCTGGAGGTGCGCGCGGATGCTGAGTGAACGCAGGCTTCAGGTACTGCGCGCCATCGTCCAGGACTACGTCGGCACCGAGGAGCCGGTCGGGTCGAAGGCCCTGACCGAGCGGCACAACCTCGGCGTGTCCCCGGCGACGGTCCGCAACGACATGGCGGCCCTGGAGGACGAGGGGTACATCGCGCAGCCGCACACCAGCGCGGGGCGCATCCCCACCGACAAGGGCTACCGGCTGTTCGTGGACAAGCTGGCGGGCGTGAAGCCGATGACCGCGCCCGAGCGGCGGGCGATCCAGAACTTCCTGGAGGGCGCCGTCGACCTCGACGACGTCGTGGCCCGTACGGTACGGCTGCTCGCGCAGCTCACCCGGCAGGTCGCGGTCGTGCAGTACCCGTCCCTGACCCGGTCCACCGTGCGGCACGTGGAACTGCTCTCGCTCGCCCCCGCGCGCGTGATGCTCGTGCTGATCACGGACACCGGCCGGGTCGAGCAGCGGATGGTCGACTGCCCGGCGCCCTTCGGCGAGACCTCCCTCGCCGATCTGCGCGCGCGGCTGAACAGCCGGGTCGCGGGCCGCCGGTTCACGGACGTGCCTACGCTGGTCGAGGACCTGCCGGAGGCCTTCGAGGCCGAGGACCGCGGTACGGTCTCGACGGTGCTCTCCACCCTCCTGGAGACACTCGTCGAGGAGAACGAGGAGCGGCTGATGATCGGCGGCACCGCCAATCTCACCCGCTTCGGACATGACTTTCCCCTCACGATCCGGCCCGTCCTGGAGGCCCTGGAGGAGCAGGTCGTGCTCCTCAAGCTCCTCGGCGAGGCGAAGGATCCGGGCGTGATGGTGCGCATCGGGCACGAGAACGCCCACGAGGGACTCAACTCCACCTCCGTGGTGTCGGTCGGCTACGGTTCGGGCGGCGAGGCGGTTGCCAAGCTCGGCGTGGTCGGACCGACCCGCATGGACTACCCGGGAACGATGGGAGCGGTACGCGCAGTGGCACGGTACGTCGGACAGATCCTGGCGGAGTCGTAAGTGGCCACGGACTACTACGCCGTTCTCGGCGTGCGCCGCGACGCGTCGCAGGATGAGATCAAGAAGGCGTTCCGTCGGCTCGCGCGCGAGCTGCACCCGGACGTCAACCCGGATCCGAAGACCCAGGAGCGGTTCAAGGAGATCAACGCCGCTTACGAGGTGCTGTCGGACCCGCAGAAGAAGCAGGTCTACGACCTCGGCGGCGACCCGCTCTCGCAGTCCGGCGGCGCCGGCGCGGGCGGCTTCGGGGCCGGTGGCTTCGGCAACTTCTCCGACATCATGGACGCGTTCTTCGGTACGGCGTCGCAGCGCGGGCCGCGCTCGCGCACCCGGCGCGGCCAGGACGCGATGATCCGCATCGAGGTCGAGCTGGACGAGGCGGCCTTCGGGACGACCAAGGACATCCAGGTCGACACCGCGGTCGTCTGCAACACCTGCAACGGCGAGGGCGCGGCGCCCGGTACGACGGCCCAGACGTGTGACATGTGCCGGGGCCGCGGTGAGGTCTCGCAGGTCACCCGGTCCTTCCTGGGCCAGGTCATGACCTCGCGGCCCTGCCCCCAGTGCCAGGGCTTCGGCACCGTGGTGCCGACGCCGTGCCCGGAGTGCGCCGGCGACGGCCGGGTCCGCTCCCGCCGCACGCTCACCGTGAAGATCCCGGCCGGTGTCGACAACGGCACGCGGATCCAGCTGGCCGGTGAGGGCGAGGTCGGCCCCGGCGGCGGTCCCGCCGGTGACCTGTACGTCGAGATCCACGAGCTGCCGCACCCGACCTTCCAGCGGCGCGGCGACGACCTGCACTGCACGGTGACGATCCCGATGACGGCCGCGGCCCTCGGCACCAAGGTGCCGCTGGAGACCCTCGACGGCATGGAGGAGGTCGACATCCGGCCCGGCACCCAGTCCGGCCAGTCGATCCCGCTGCACAACCGGGGCGTCACGCATCTGCGCGGCGGCGGCCGGGGTGACTTGGTCGTCCACGTCGAGGTGCAGACCCCGACCAAGCTGGACCCCGAGCAGGAGCGGCTGCTGCGCGAGCTGGCCAAGCTGCGCGGCGAGGAACGGCCGCAAGGGCAGTTCCAGCCGGGTCAGCAGGGGTTGTTCAGCCGGCTGAAGGACGCGTTCAACGGGCGCTGAGCCGCCACTCGCGGAGGCTGTGACGGGGTGCTTAGGCACCCCGTATGCCGTTGGTTTATGCCATCGGACGCCCCGATTCGGACTCCTTCAAAGGACGTGACAACATGCGGTCATGTCCTCCGCGCTGACCGATCTCTTCCCCCACCCGATCGTGCAGGCCCCCATGGCGGGCGGCGTCTCCGTGCCGCAGCTCGCCGCCGCCGTCTCCGAGGCCGGCGGCCTCGGGTTTCTCGCCGCCGGGTACAAGACCGCCGACGGCATGTACCAGGAGATCAAGCAGCTGCGGGGGCTCACGAGCCGCCCCTTCGGCGTGAACGTGTTCATGCCGCAGCCCGAGTATGCCGAGTCCGGTGCCGTGGAGGTCTACGCCCACCAGCTCGCCGGAGAGGCCGCCTGGTACGAGACGGAACTGGGCGACCCGGACAGCGGCCGGGACGACGGCTACGACGCCAAGCTCGCCGTCCTCCTCGACAACCCGGTGCCGGTGGTCTCCTTCCACTTCGGCGTGCCGACCCGGGAGGTCCTGGACTCCCTCCGCCGTGCCGGAACCTTCACCCTGGTCACCGCCACCACCGCCGAGGAGGCGCTGGCGGTGGAGCGGGCCGGGGCCGACGCGGTGATCGCGCAGGGCGTGGAGGCCGGCGGCCACCAGGGCACCCACCGGGACCTGACCGAGAACGACGGCTCCGGCATCGGGCTGCTCTCACTGGTCGCGCAGATCCGCGAGGCCGTGCGCATCCCGGTCGTCGCCGCCGGCGGCATCATGCGCGGCGGCCAGATCGCCGCCGTCCTCGCGGCCGGCGCGAGCGCGGCCCAGCTGGGCACCGCCTTCCTCGCCACCCCGGAGTCCGGCGCCCAGCCGGTGCACAAGCAGGCGCTGACCAACCCCCTGTTCGCGCGCACCGAGCTGACCCGCGCCTTCTCCGGCCGCCCGGCGCGCGCACTGGTCAACCGTTTCCTGCGCGAGCACGGCCCGTACGCCCCCGCCGCCTACCCGGAGATCCACCACCTCACCTCGCCGCTGCGCAAGGCCGCCGCCAAGGCCGGGGACGCGCAGGGCATGGCGCTGTGGGCGGGCCAGGGCCACCGGCTGGCCCGCGAGCTGCCCGCCGGGCAGCTCGTGCAGGTGCTGGCCGCCGAACTCGACGCCGCCCGGACAGCGTTGTCGGCCAAGGGGGGCCTGCGATGACCGCGCCGGTGTTCGTCGTCGACTCGCTCCAGGGCGTGGGCCCCGGCTCGGTCGTCGACGTCACGGGCCCCGAGGGACGGCACGCGGTCTCGGTACGGCGGCTGCAGCCCGGGGAGAACGTGGTGCTGACGGACGGCGAGGGGCGCGGGGCCGCCGGGGTCGTCGTCGGCGTGTCCGGCAAGGACCACCTGGTGGTGGAGCCCTTCGAGTTCCCGGTGGAGCCGGAGCCCAGCCCCCGGATCACCGTGGTCCAGGCCCTCCCGAAGGGCGACCGGGGCGAACTCGCCGTCGAGACGATGACGGAGACCGGTGTCGACGTGATCGTGCCCTGGCAGGCCGCCCGGTGCATCACCCAGTGGAAGGGCGAGCGGGGCCAGAAGGCACTCGCCAAGTGGCGGGCCACCGCCCGCGAGGCCGGCAAGCAGTCACGGCGGCTGCGCTTTCCCCGGGTCGCGGACGCGGCGAGCACCAAGCAGGTCGCCGCGCTTCTCGCCGAAGCCGACTTCGCCGCCGTGCTCCACTCCGATTTCGAGCACGAGAGCGGCCGGCTGGCGACCGCCGAACTGCCCGCCGAGGGCGAGATCGTGCTGGTCGTCGGCCCCGAAGGTGGCGTCGCGCGGGACGAGTTGGCGCTCTTCGAGGAGGCGGGTGCCAAGGCGTACGTGCTCGGTCCTACCGTGTTGCGTACATCCACCGCCGGCACCGCCGCCGTGGCCCTGCTGCTGGGCCGCACCGGCCGCTGGTCCTGACACCTGGGGGACACCGTGGAACTCGCCCAAGTCCGGCTCCTCGTCACCGACTTCGCCGCCTGCTACCGCTTCTACGCCGACGTCCTCGGCCTCAAGCCGCAGTCCGGGGCGACCGAGGGCCCGTACGAGAAGTTCAGCCCGCACGCCGGCTCGGCGGGGATCGCGCTGCAGGACCGCTCGATGATGGCCGAGGTCCTTCAGGAACTGGGCGAGACCGCCACCGGCCACCGCTCCCTGGTCGTGCTGCGCGTCGACGACCTGGACGCCTACGTGTCGGAGATCACCGCCCGTGGCGCCGTCCTGGCGCACGGCCCGGCCTCCATGACCGACCGCATGCGCGTCGCCCACCTCAAGGACCCGGAGGGCAATCTGGTGGAACTCCAGGAGTGGCTGCTGCTGCGCGGCTGACGGCGACGGTGGGCAGCAGGGCCCACCCGTCCAGCTCACCGGCGTTCACGTCACCGGAGGCGGGCCTGCGCCGTCGTATCTCCTCCGCGAAGGCTCGCACGGCGCCGGGCTCGTGCAGATTGACGGAATACCCGCGTTCGTCGGCGACCAGGCCGGAGTGCCCGTAGGCGCCACCGGTCCCCGGGAACACGATCCTGGTCCGGGACCCGCCCCGGTACAGCGTCAGCACCTCGGCGCACGGCCCGTCGTCCCGGTGCCGGTGTCGCACGGTCCACCGGTACACGGTCCCGTCCGGCAGGACGAGCCGCCTGAGTCTGCGTTCACCGCGCATGCGGCCAGACCAGGCGCCAGGCGCTCCACTGGTTGAGCCCAGAAGACGTGAGTGGCCGTATGTGGCCTTCCGGGGCGGGCGGGCCGGTGGCAGTCTGCCCTGCATGGGGGTTTTGAGAGGGATTCGGGGCCGGACGCGTGGGACTCGGGTGGTGGCCGTGGCGGGGCTCGTCGTCGTGGGCGGTGCGGCCGTGGTGGCCTGTCAGCCCGCCGGCCTCAGTCCCGCCACCGCCGCGTACACCACCGACGCCACCGCGACGGCCGAGCTCAAGCGGCAGCACGTCGACGTCAGCTGGCTCACCTGCACCGGGAACTACGGCGGCGCGGCGGGGCGGGCGCCCTCGGCGAGTGAGAGCACCGTCGTCTCCGTGGACTGTCAGGGTGAGACCAAGGACGGGCGGAAGATCCGCGTCACGGGCAAGGTGACCAAGGCCGTCGACGGGGCCTGTGTGCGGGGGCATCTGACGGCAGAGGTCGGGGGGAGGCGGGTGTTCCGCGTCGACGGGCTCGGCGACTGCGGTGCCACGCACGGGCCGACGTACCGGCCGCCCACCTATCGGCCGGGAGGCGGGAAGCCGACCGTGACCGTCACCGTCACCCGGACCCTGTGGTGCAAGGGCGACCCCACCTGCTGGCCCGCAGAGGGAAAGTGATCCGAACACCCGGCGGGCCGCGCCTGTCGCTGCGTACAGTGACGGAGTGACTCAGGGTGCCGCATACCTCCGTTTTCCCCATGTGCACGGCGACCTGGTGACCTTCGTCGCCGAGGACGACGTATGGCTCGCGCCCCTCGACGGCGGCCGGGCCTGGCGGGTCAGCGCCGACAACATGCCGGTGACCTCGCCCCGGATATCCCCGGACGGACGGCACCTCGCCTGGACCTCCACCCGTGACGGCGCCCCCGAGGTGCATGTCGCCCCGGTCGACGGCGGCCCCGCCGACCGGCTGACCCACTGGGGCAACCGCCGTACCGAGGTGCTCGGCTGGACCCCCGACGGGCGGGTGCTCGCGCTCGGCGCGCACGGCCGGCACAGCTTCCGGCACAGCTGGGCGTACGCCGTCCCGCTGGACGGTGGACCCGCCGAGACGCTCCCGTACGGCCCGGTCGGCGCTGTGGCCTTCGGCCCCGCCACCGTGCTGCTGTCCGCGCCGATGGGCCGCGAGGCCGCCCACTGGAAGCGCTACCGGGGCGGCACGGCGGGCAAGTTGTGGATCGACCGGGAGGGGGAGGGGGAGTTCGTCCGGCTGCACGAGGACGTCGACGGGAACATCGAGCGGCCGGTGTGGGTGGGGGAGCGCGTCGCGTTCCTCTCCGACCACGAGGGCACCGGCGCGCTCTACTCCTCCCTCGCCGACGGCTCCGACCTGCGCCGGCACACCCCGCTCGACGGCTTCTACGCCCGGCACGCGTCCGGAGACGGCCGTCGCGTCGTCTACGGCTCCGGCGGTGAACTGTGGCTGCTGGACGACCTGGAGGGCGCCGAGCCGCGCCGGCTGGACGTGCGGCTCGGCGGACCCCGGATCGATCTGCGGCCCCGCCCGGTGAACGCCGCCCACTGGTTCGGCGAGGCGGCCCCCGACCACACCGCGCGCGGCAGCGCCGTCTGCGTGCGCGGTGGCGTCCACTGGGTCACCCACCGCTCCGGGCCCGCCCGGGCCCTCGCCGCGACCCCAGGCGTCCGCGCCCGGATGCCGCGCGCCTTCCGCGCCGAGGGCGAGGAGTGGGTGGTGTGGGTGACGGACGCCGAGGGCGACGACGCCCTGGAGTTCGCCCCCGCGACCGGGACGGTACCGGGCGCCCCGCCCCGCCGGCTCGCCGCCGGACAGCTCGGCCGGGTCCTGGAGCTGGCCATGGCCCCCGACGGCAGCCGGGCCGCCGTCGCCGCGCACGACGGACGCCTGCTGCTCGTGGAACGCGAGACCGGCGAGGTCCGCGAGGTCGACAGCAGCGACGACGGCGAGGTCTCCGGCCTCGCCTTCTCCCCCGACTCCGCCTGGCTCGCCTGGGCCCACCCCGGCCCCCGCCCGCTCTCCCAGCTCCGCATCGCCCACACCACCGACCTGTCGGTCACCGAGGCGACCCCGCTCCGCTTCCAGGACTACGCCCCCGCCTTCACCCTCGACGGCAAACACCTCGCCTTCCTCTCCAACCGCGCCTTCGACCCCGTCTACGACGAGCACGTCTTCGACCTCGCCTTCGTGGTCGGCGCCCGCCCGCACCTGATCACCCTCGCCGCCACCACACCCTCGCCCTTCGGCCCGCAGCGCCACGGCCGCCCCTTCGAGACCCCCGACAAGGACGAGACCCCCGACAGCGAGGGCACCCCCGCCACCCGCATCGACCTCGAAGGCCTCGCCGACCGGATCGTCCCCTTCCCGGTCGAGGCCGGCCGCTACTCCACCCTGCGCGCCGCCAAGGACGGCGTGCTCTGGCTGCGCCACCCCGTGCAGGGCGTCCTCGGCACCGCCCGCGCCCACCCCGAGGACCCCGACCCGCACACCGAGCTGGAGCGCTACGACCTCGCCCAGCGGCGCCTGGAGCACCTGGCCTCCGACGCCGGCCACTTCGAGGTCAGCGGCGACGGCAGACGCGTACTGCTGTGGAGCGACGACCGGCTGCGGGTCGTCCCCAGCGACCGCCGCACCGGCACCGACGACGACGGCGACACCAGCGTCACCGTCGACCTCGCCCGCGTCCGGCAGACCCTCGACCCGGCCGCCGAGTGGCGGCAGATGTACGACGAGACCGGCCGCCTCATGCGCGACCACTTCTGGCGGCCCGACCTCGGCGGCGTCGACTGGTCCGGTGCCCTGGCCCGCTACCGTCCCCTGCTGGCCCGCCTCGCCACCCACAGCGACCTGGTCGACCTGCTGTGGGAGCTGCACGGCGAACTCGGCACCTCGCACGCCTACGTCATCCCCTCCGGCGGCCGCGGCGGCGGTCCCCGGCACGGTCTGCTCGGCGCCGACATCTCCCGCCATCCGGACGGCAGTTGGCGCATCGACCGGATCCTGCCCTCGGAGACCTCCGACCCGGACGCCCGCTCCCCGCTCGCCGCACCCGGTGTCGCCGTCCGCCCGGGCGACGCGATCATCGCGGTCGCCGGCCACCAGGTCGACCCGGTGACGGGACCGGGCCCGCTGCTCGTCGGCACGGCCGGCCACCCCGTGGAGCTCACCATCTCCCCGGCGGCCGGCGGCGAGCCGCGCCACACGGTCGTCGTCCCGATCGCCGACGAGGAGCCCCTGCGCTACCACGCCTGGGTCGCGGATCGCCGCGCCCACGTCCACGCCGCCTCCGACGGCCGCCTCGGCTACCTCCACGTCCCCGACATGCAGGCCCCGGGCTGGGCGCAGATCCACCGGGACCTGCGGGTCGAGGTGGCCCGCGAGGGCCTGGTGGTCGACGTCCGCGAGAACCGCGGCGGCCACACCTCCCAGTTGGTCGTCGAGAAACTGGCCCGCCGCATCATCGGCTGGGACCTGCCGCGCGGCATGCGCCCCACCAGCTATCCCCTCGACGCCCCGCGCGGCCCGGTCGTCGCCGTCGCCAACGAGTTCTCCGGCTCCGACGGCGACATCGTCAACGCGGCGATCAAGGCCCTCGGCATCGGCCCCGTCGTCGGCACCCGCACCTGGGGCGGCGTCATCGGCATCGACAGCCGCTACCACCTGGTCGACGGCACCCTGGTCACCCAGCCGAAGTACGCGATGTGGCTGGAGGGCGTGGGGTGGGACGTGGAGAACCACGGGGTGGACCCGGACGTGGAGGTCGTACAGAGACCCCAGGACTGGGCGGAGGGCAGGGACACCCAGCTCGATGAGGCGATCCGGCTCGCGTTGGAGGCGCTGGAGGAACGGCCCGCGAAAACTCCGCCGGGCATGCCGGCCTGATACGACTACGATGCACCGGTATTGATCACCAGCGTGAGGAGGCACACGCATGGCCGGAGAACCGCAGGACGACTGCCTGTTCTGCAAGATCGTCGCGGGTCAGATCCCGGCGACGGTCGTCCGCGAGACAGACACCACCGTCGCCTTCCGGGACATAAACCCCCAGGCTCCCACCCACATCCTGGTGATCCCCAAGGTCCACTACAGGAACGCCGCCGAGCTCGCCGCCGAAGCGCCGCAGGCGGCCGCCGACGTCCTCGCCGAGACCCAGGCCGTGGCCGACGAGGAAAAGCTGGAGAGCTACCGCATCGTCTTCAACACCGGCTCCGGCGCCGGCCAGACCGTCTGGCACGCCCACGCGCACGTCCTCGGCGGCCGTGGCCTGCAGTGGCCGCCCGGGTAACTCGCCGTGCCCGTACGTGAGTTGGTGATCCTCGGCACCGCCAGCCAGGTCCCCACCCGGCACCGCAACCACAACGGCTATCTGCTCAGGTGGGACGGCGAGGGCATCCTGTTCGACCCCGGCGAGGGCACGCAGCGGCAGATGGTGCGCGCCGGGGTCGCCGCCCACGACCTGAACCGGATCTGCGTCACCCACTTCCACGGCGACCACTCCCTGGGCCTCGCCGGTGTCATCCAGCGGATCAACCTGGACCAGGTGCCGCACGAGATCACCGCGCACTACCCGCGCTCCGGGCAGCGCTTCTTCGACCGGCTGCGGTACGCCACGGCCTACCGGGAGACGGCCGGCATCACCGAGGCACCGGTCGCCGCCGACGGCATCCTCGCGGTGACCGGGTCGTACACCCTGGAGGCCCGCAGGCTGTCGCACCCGGTCGAGTCCTACGGCTACCGGCTGATCGAACCCGACGGCCGCCGGATGCTGCCCGACCGGCTCGCCGCGCTCGGGATCACGGGCCCGGACGTCGGCCGGCTGCAGCGCGCGGGCCGGCTGGGGGAGGTCGCGCTGGAGGACGTCAGCGAGGTGCGGCGCGGGCAGCGGTTCGCGTTCGTCATGGACACCCGGCTCTGCGCGGGCGTGCACGCGCTCGCCGAGGGCTGCGACCTGCTCGTCATCGAGTCGACGTTCCTGGACGAGGACGCCGGACTTGCCGTGGAGCACGGGCACCTGACCGCCGGGCAGGCCGCCGCCGTCGCCCGGGACGCGGGCGTACGGCACCTCGTCCTCACCCACTTCAGCCAGCGCTACACCGAACCGGAGGAGTTCGAGCGGCAGGCGCGGGCGGCCGGTTTCGACGGCGAGCTGACCGTGGCGCACGACCTGCAGCGGGTGGCGGTTCCGAAACGGCGATAAAAGATCCGTACGATGCTTTGATGCCCCTCCCGAAAGCAGAACTGCACCTCCACATCGAAGGCACCCTGGAGCCGGAGCTGGCGTTCGAGCTCGCCGCCCGCAACGGCGTCGAACTGCCGTACGCCGACACGGACGCCCTGCGCAAGGCCTACCAGTTCGAGGACCTCCAGTCCTTCCTGAACCTGTACTACGAGCTGATGGCCGTCCTGCGCACCGAGCGGGACTTCGCCGACCTGGCCGACGCCTACCTGGCCCGCGCCGCCGCGCAGGGCGTCCGGCACGCGGAGATCTTCTTCGACCCGCAGGCACACCTGGCCCGGGGCGTGTCCATGGGCACGGTCGTGGACGGGCTGTGGCGGGCGCTGGGCAGCAGCGAGCAGAACCACGGGATCTCCACCCGGCTCATCCTCTGTTTCCTGCGGGACGAGTCCGCCGAGTCGGCCCTGGAAACCCTTCGGGCGGCCCGGCCGTACCTGGACCGGATCACCGGGATCGGCCTGGACTCCGCCGAGGTCGGACATCCGCCGGTGAAGTTCCGGGAGGTGTACGAGGCCGCGGCCGGGCTCGGGCTGCGGCGCGTCGCGCACGCCGGTGAGGAGGGGCCGCCGGAGTACATCACCGAGGCCCTGGACGTGCTCGGCGTCGAGCGCGTCGACCACGGGCTGCGCTGCGTGGAGGACCCGGCGCTGGTCGAGCGGCTGGTGCGGGAGCGGATCCCGCTCACCCTGTGCCCGCTGTCCAACGTCCGCCTGCGCACGGTCGACACGCTGGCCGACCACCCGCTGCCGGCCATGCTGGACGCGGGCCTGCTGTGCACGGTCAACTCCGACGACCCGGCGTACTTCGGCGGGTACGCGGGCGACAACTTCGCGGCCGTGCACCAGACCCTGGGCCTCTCGCGGGACCGGCTGCGCGAGCTGGCCCGCAACTCCTTCCTCGCCTCCTTCCTGGAGGACGACGAGGAGCGCCGGGCGCGCTACCTCGCCGAGGTGGAGGCGTACGAGTTCGGCGAGGCCGTGTCGTAGGCGTGCTGGGCGGGCACGGCGGCCCTCTCCACTGGGACTTCCACGACCGGGAGTTCCACGACGGGGAGGGGCCGCCTGCCCGCCCGCAGCGCCACCGCCGTCATCGGCACGGCGATCAGCAGCAGCGCGGCGCCGAGCACCCGTCCCATCACCGGGAAGCCCGCGCCCGCCGCCAGCACGCTCCCCGCCAGCGGTCCGGCCGCCGTCCCCAGTGAAGCCGCCGAGCCGACCAGGACCGCCCAGCGGCCGCGCGGGTCGAGGGAGGCGGCGAGGCCGATGACGTAGGACAGGACGACCGGGTACAGCACGTTCCAGGAGATCTCGCCCGCCGCGAAGGCCGTGAGGTCGTGCGCGCTCGCGCTGAGCGCGACGCAGCCCGCGATCAGCGCCGTACCGGCCCCGATGGGCACCGCCAGGCCCAGCCGGGGGCCGAGTGCGCCCGCGCCGACGACCCCGACGAGTCCGGCGCCGAGCGCGACCGCGAACACCGCGCCGACGGTGACCTCGGTGAGGTGGGCCTGGCCGAGTCCGATCCGGCCGCTGACGCCCCAGAGGGCGTTCTGGGCGAGGGACCAGCAGGGCATGGCGGCGGCCAGCAGCAGCCCGGCGCGGGGCCGGGGGAGCCGGCCGCGCGCGGCGGTCGTACGGGCCGGTGCGGTACGGCCGGGCAGGCGGCCGGTGAGCGGGAGGACCGCGAGTGCCGTGAGCGCGATGGCGGCCAGTGGCAGGCCGTGGCCGGGGCCGAGATGGGGGATCGTCAGGTACAGGGCGCCGGCCAGGGCGGAGACGCCGAGCAGGCCGAGGGTGGTGACCCGGTGCGGGTCCTTCCCCCACGCTCGAACATCCTCGCGCGGGGGGACCCCCATGGCGGCGATGCCGCTCGCGGCGACCGCGGTGACCGTGCCGGAGCCGAATCCGCCGATGACCGCGCCCGCGACGACGGCGGGTACGAAGGCCGTGAGGGCCGCACCGCCGTAGCCGAGGACGGCGAGCGCGAGGCCGAGCCGGGCGAGCGTGCGGGCGCCGATGCGGTCGACCCGGGAGGCCAGCAGGAAGCCCGCCGTCGCCGAACTCAGCAGCAGCGCACTGCCGATGGCCCCCGCCTGGGTGGCGGTGAGCGGAAGCGCGGAATCGAGCCGGCCGACGGTGGTCGGCAGCAGATAGGGAGCGAGATAGCCGGCCGTGAAAAGGGCGACGAGGGGCCAGGGCAGGGGGCGGGGGGCGGACACGGGCGTTCCTGGGCAGGCGAAGGGAAGGGCTTCGAGAGGGGGGGGTGACGCCTGTCGACGGACAGGAACATCCGAGGAAGTTGTACCAAGCACGCGGTTCACGGAAGAAGGCCGGGGGATGCGATCTACGTCACTTTTCGGTTTGCGTGATGGGGCCCGGGGTAAAAGCCGCTAGGCTGTTCGCATATGTAGACGCTATTCATAAGAGGAGATGATCAGGGTGGGCGGCGATCCGAGTCCCGAGGGTGTGGCGCGACGGCTGCGGGAGGGGATGGCGCGCGGGGTGCTGTCCTTCCCGCTCACCGCCTTCCACGAGGACGGCACGCTGGATCCCGACGGCTCGCGCGCCCATGTCGCCGGCCGGCTCGCCACCGGGCCCGGCGCCGTCTTCCCGGCCTGCGGCACCGGCGAGTTCTTCTCGCTGGACGAGGAGGAGTACCGGACCGTCGTACGGCTCACCGTCGAGGAGGCGGCAGGGCGCGTGCCGGTGGTGGCCGGGACCGGGTACGGCTGGGCGCAGGCCGCCCGGTTCGCGCGGATCGCCGAGGAGGCCGGCGCCGACGCACTGCTGGTGCTGCCGCACTACCTCGTCGACGCCCCCCAGGACGGCCTCGCGGCCCAGCTGGAGCGGCTCGCCGCACGCACCCGGCTGCCGCTGATCGCCTACCAGCGCGGCCAGGTCGCCTACACCGCCGAGACGTTGAGGCGCGTCGCACGCATCCCGAACGTCATCGGCCTCAAGGACGGCCACAGCGACCTCGACCGGCTCCAGCGCCTCACCCTCGCCGCCCCCGACGGCTTCCTCTTCTTCAACGGCGCCGCCACTGCCGAGATCCAGGCCCGCGCCTACGCCGCCGTCGGCGTCCCCGCCTACTCCTCCGCCGTGCACGCCTTCGCCCCCGAGATCGCCGGCGCCTTCTTCACCGCCCTGCGGGACGCCGACCACGGGATGGCCGACAAGCTGCTGCGGGACTTCTACGTCCCGTTCGTCGAACTCCGCGACCGCGCGCCCGGATACGCCGTGTCCCTGGTGAAGGCGGCGGCCCGGCTGCGCGGACAGCGCGTCGGACCCGTGCGCGCCCCGCTCACCGACCCCGCGCCCGCCGACCTCACCGACCTCGAGGCCCTGCTCACCGCCGGACTCGACCTCGTAGGAGCCGCCCTGTGACCCGTGACCTGACCATCGCCGAGGTACGGCTGACGCCGATCCTGGTCGCCGACCCGCCGCTGCTCAACACCCAGGGCGTGCACCAGCCGTACACCCCGCGGCTGATCGTGGAGATCGTCACCGCCGACGGGATCACCGGGCTCGGCGAGACCTACGGCGACACCAAGTACCTGGAGCTCGCCCGCCCGCTGGCCGAACGGCTCACCGGACGCTCGGTCATGGATGTGAACGGGCTCTTCGGGATCGACCTCGGCGTCGACGAGTCCCGGGTCCAGGGCGAGGTCGACGCCGGCGGGCTGCGCGGCGTGCAGAGCGCCGACAAGCTCCGGCTGTCGGTGCTGTCCGCCTTCGAGGTCGCCTGCCTGGACGCCCAGGGCAGGGCGCTCGGGCTGCCCGTGCACGCGCTGCTCGGCGGCAGGGTGCGGGACGCCGTCGAGTACAGCGCCTACCTGTTCTACAAGTGGGCCGGCCATCCGGCGGGCGTGACCTGCGAGGAGGACGACTGGGGTGCCGCGCTCGACCCGGCCGGAGTCGTGGCACAGGCGCGGAGGTTCACCGAGCGGCACGGCTTCACGTCCTTCAAGCTCAAGGGCGGTGTCTTCCCGCCCGACGAGGAGATCGCGGCCGTACGGGCCCTCGCCGAGGCCTTCCCCGGGCATCCGCTGCGCCTCGACCCCAACGGCGCCTGGTCGGTGGGGACCTCGCTGAAGGTGGCGAAGGAACTCGGGGACGTCCTGGAGTACCTGGAGGACCCGACGCTGGGTACGGCCGCGATGGCCGAGGTGTCCGCGGGAACCGGCGTCCCGCTCGCCACCAACATGTGCGTGACCACCTTCGGAGAGATCAAGGAGGCGTTCACCCGCGACGCCGTGCAGGTCGTGCTCTCCGACCACCACTACTGGGGCGGGCTGCGCAACACCCAGCGGCTCGCCGCGATCTGCGCCGCCTTCGGGGTCGGGGTGTCGATGCACTCCAACACCCATCTGGGCATCAGCCTCGCGGCGATGACCCAGGTCGCGGCCACCGTCCCCGGCCTGCGGCACGCCTGCGACTCCCACTACCCCTGGCAGTCCGAGGACGTCCTCACCGAGCGGCCGGCGTTCCGTGGCGGGCGGGTCGAGGTCTCCGACGCCCCCGGTCTCGGCGTCGAGCTCGACCGGGACGAACTGGCCCGGCTGCACCGGCGGTGGGCCGAGGACGACGGCGCGCTGCGCGACCGCGACGACGCGGCCGCCATGCGGCTGGCCGAACCGGGCTGGCGGCAACCCGTGATGCCCCGCTGGTAAGCCCCTGCACGACGGGCCGATTGGTGCACACTGGCCAGATCCGCACCACGCCAGGGAGCGCACCGTGACCGCGTCGCACACGATCACCGGAGAGGAACCGGAACACCTCACCCAGGCCGCGCGCTGTCAGGCCCAGGTCGACCCGCTCGCCGCGCTGCGCCGGCCCGGCGACCCGCCCTGGGACGTCTATCTGACGGGCACGGTCTTCCTCGACATCATCTTCACCGGCCTGGACTCGGCGCCCGTGCGCGGCACCGAGTCCTGGGCCCGGGGCATGGGGTCGAGCCCCGGCGGGGTCGCCAACATGGCCACGGCCCTGGCCCGGCTCGGCCTGAAGACCTCCCTGGCGGCGGCCTTCGGGGACGACCACTACGGCGAGTACTGCTGGGACGTGCTGGCGCAGGGCGAGGGCATCGACCTGTCGGCGTCCCGGACGGTGGCCGGCTGGCACTCGCCGGTGACGGTGTCCATGGCGTACGAGGGGGAGCGGACGATGGTGTCCCACGGGCACGAGCCGCCGCCCGCGGCCGTGTTCGGCGCGGAGGGGGCCCCGGCGCACCCGCCCCGCGCGCGAGCGGCCGTGGCCTCCCTGACACCCGGCACGCGCGCGCCGTGGATCGCCGAGGCCGCGCGGGAGGGCACCCGGATCTTCGCGGACGTCGGCTGGGACGACACCGGGGCGTGGGACCTCGCCGGGCTCGCCGATCTGGAGCACTGCGAGGCGTTCCTGCCGAACGCGGAGGAGGCGAAGCGGTACACGGGGGCCGACTGTCCGCGGGCCGCCGCGCATGCGCTGACCGCGCAGGTGCCGGTGGTGGTGGTGACGCTGGGGCCGGAGGGGGCGTACGCCGTGGACCGGCGGACGGGGGAGGCGGCGGAGGTGCCGGCGATCGCCGTGGAGGCGCTGGATCCGACGGGGGCGGGGGACGTCTTCGTCGCCGGGTTCGTGACGGGATCCCTGGCGGGGTGGCCGCTGGCGGACCGGCTGGCCTTCGCCGGGCTCACGGCGGCGCTGTCGGTGCAGGAGTTCGGGGGGTCGCTGTCGGCGCCGGGGTGGTCGGAGATCGGGGCGTGGTGGCGGCGTGTGCAGGCCCTTCCCGGGCAGGATCCGGCGGCTTTGCAGCGGTACGCGTTCCTGGAGGGACTGGTGCCGGAGGAACTGGACCGGGTCTGGCCCCTGCGCCGGGCCGTCCCGACCATCGGCTTCCGGCGGTCCACCTGACCGGCGGGGCGGGCACCGGCCGTGTCCGTCCGCCGAAAAGTCCTACGGGCTTGTCAGCGCACCGTCGTACTCTGGAAGCGCGAGGCCGCCCTCAGCCGTGCGGCCGTGACGAGGAGGAAGCGCAGGCCTTCAGCGCCGGCCCATGACACAGACACCCACAGCTCACACCACTCCCCCGCAGGAGCAGGCGAGAGCGCAGTTCACCGTCCCCGCCCAGCACCCCATGGTGACCGTGCTGGGTTCCGGTGACTCCCTCCTGCGTGTGATCGAGAGGGCCTTCCCGGCGGCCGACATACACGTCCGGGGCAATGAGATCAGCGCGGCCGGCGACCCCGCCGACGTCGCCCTCATTTCGCGCGTGTTCGACGAGATGATGCTGGTGCTCCGCACCGGGCAGCCGATGACGGAGGACGCAGTGGAACGCTCGATCGCCATGCTCAAGGCGAGCGAGAACGGGACGAGCGACGGGCCCGAGACCCCGGCGCAGGTACTGACGCAGAACATCCTGTCCTCGCGGGGCCGGACCATCCGCCCGAAGACCCTCAACCAGAAGCGGTACGTCGACGCGATCGACAAGCACACCATCGTGTTCGGCATCGGCCCCGCCGGTACCGGAAAGACGTACCTGGCCATGGCCAAGGCCGTCCAGGCCCTGCAGTCCAAGCAGGTCAACCGGATCATCCTGACCCGGCCGGCCGTGGAGGCGGGCGAGCGGCTCGGCTTCCTGCCGGGCACGCTCTACGAGAAGATCGACCCCTACCTGCGCCCGCTGTACGACGCGCT
Organism: Streptomyces incarnatus; assembly: GCF_001027185.1. Taxonomy (NCBI): domain Bacteria; kingdom Bacillati; phylum Actinomycetota; class Actinomycetes; order Kitasatosporales; family Streptomycetaceae; genus Streptomyces; species Streptomyces incarnatus. The sequence continues at coordinate 5,733,457 of NZ_CP011497.1, forward strand.
GCACGACATGCTCGACCCGGACTCGATCCCGCGGCTGATGGCCGCCGGGACCATCGAGGTCGCGCCGCTCGCGTACATGCGTGGCCGGACCCTCAACGACGCCTTCATCATCCTGGACGAGGCCCAGAACACGAGCCCCGAGCAGATGAAGATGTTCCTCACCCGCCTCGGCTTCGACTCGAAGATCGTGATCACCGGTGACGTGACGCAGGTCGACCTGCCGAACGGCACCAAGAGCGGTCTGCGGCAGGTGCAGGAGATCCTCGAAGGGGTCGAGGACGTCCACTTCTCCCGGCTGTCGTCCCACGATGTCGTACGGCACAAGCTGGTGAGCCGTATCGTCGACGCGTACGAGGAGTACGACAACAGGTACGGCACCGAGAACGGCACCCACAAGGGCGGCCGGGGCCGGCACAAGGGGAAGTAGACCAGCACGACCATGTCGATCGACGTCAACAACGAGTCCGGTACCGAGGTCGATGAGCAGGCGATCCTCGACATCGCCCGCTACGCGCTCGCGCGGATGCGCATCCACCCGCTCTCCGAGCTCTCGGTGATCGTCGTGGACGCCGACGCCATGGAGCAGCTGCACATCCAGTGGATGGACCTGCCGGGTCCGACCGATGTCATGTCGTTCCCGATGGACGAGCTCCGGCCGCCGTCCAAGGACGACGACGAGCCGCCGCAGGGGCTGCTCGGCGACATCGTGCTGTGCCCGGAGGTCGCCGCCAAGCAGGGCGCGGAGGCCGAGACGCAGCACTCCATGGACGAGGAGCTCCAGCTGCTCACCGTCCACGGGGTGCTGCACCTGCTCGGGTACGACCACGAGGAGCCCGACGAGAAGGCCGAGATGTTCGGGCTGCAGGCCGCCATCGTGGACGGCTGGCGGGCCGAGCGCGGGCTGACCGGGCCGTCCCCGGCGCCGACCGTCTCCTGAGCGGGCCGCATGTCTCCGCAGATCGTGGTCGGCGCGATCGCGCTGGTCGTCGTCGCCTGGCTCGCCGCTTGCGCGGAGGCGGGCCTCGCCCGGATCTCCAGCTTCCGCGCCGAGGAGGCCGTCAAGTCCGGCCGCCGCGGCAGCGCCCGGCTGGCCCAGGTCGCCGCCGACCCCACCCGCTATCTGAACGTGGCCCTGCTGGTCCGCGTCGCCTGCGAGATGGCGGCCGCGGCCCTGGTGACCTACGCCTGCCTGGAGGAGTTCACCGCCACCTGGCAGGCCCTGCTGGTCGCCATCGGGGTCATGGTGCTGGTGTCGTACGTCGCCGTCGGGGTGTCGCCCCGCACCATCGGCCGCCAGCACCCGCTGAACACCGCGACCGCGGCGGCGTACGTGCTGCTGCCGCTGGCCCGGATCATGGGCCCGATCCCGTCGCTGCTCATCCTCATCGGCAACGCGCTGACGCCCGGCAAGGGCTTCAGGCGCGGCCCGTTCGCCTCCGAGGCCGAGCTGCGGGCGCTGGTCGACCTCGCCGAGCAGGAGTCCCTGATCGAGGACGAGGAGCGCCGCATGGTGCACTCGGTCTTCGAGCTGGGCGACACACTCGTCCGCGAGGTCATGGTGCCGCGCACCGACCTGGTCACCATCGAGCGTTTCAAGACCATCCGGCAGGCCCTCACCCTCGCCCTGCGCTCCGGGTTCTCCCGGATCCCGGTCACCGGTGAGAGCGAGGACGACATCGTCGGGATCGTGTACCTGAAGGACCTGGTCCGCAAGACGCACATCAGCCGGGAGGCGGAGAGCGACCTGGTCTCCACCGCCATGCGGCCCGCCGCCTTCGTGCCGGACACCAAGAACGCCGGTGACCTGCTGCGCGAGATGCAGAAGGAACGCAACCACGTCGCCGTCGTCATCGACGAGTACGGCGGCACCGCCGGCATCGTCACCATCGAGGACATCCTCGAGGAGATCGTCGGCGAGATCACCGACGAGTACGACCGGGAACTCCCGCCCGTCGTCGAACTCGGCGACGACCGCTACCGGGTCACCGCCCGCCTGGACATCACCGACCTCGGCGAGCTGTACGGCCTGGAGGAGTACGACGACGAGGACGTGGAGACCGTCGGCGGCCTGCTCGCCAAGGCCCTGGGCAGGGTGCCCATCGCGGGCGCGTCCGCCGAGGTGGAGCTGCCCGACGAGCGCCGGCTGAAGCTGACCGCGGAGGCCGCGGCCGGCCGCCGGAACAAGATCGTGACGGTCCTGGTGGAGCCCGTCCCCGTGCCGGCCGCCGAGGAGGCGAACCCCGAGTGACGCCCGAGGAACTGCGCGCCTTCTGCCTGTCCTTCAACGCCGCCGAGGAGGACTTCCCGTTCAACCCGGAGACCTCGGTGTTCAAGGTGCTGGGCAAGATGTTCGCCCTGACGAACCTCGGCGCGCGGCCCCTCACGGTCAACCTCAAGTGCGACCCGGAGGACGCGGTCCGGCTGCGCGGGGAGCACGAGGGGCTGATCATCCCCGGGTACCACATGAACAAGCGGCACTGGAACACCGTGACGGTCGACGGCGGGCTGCCGGAGCGGCTGGTGAAAGAGCTGATCGAGGACTCGTACGACCTCGTGGTCGCGGGGCTTCCCCGGGCGGAGCGGTTGCGGCTGGACCGGCCGTAAATCCGTTGCCCGGGGCGGTCGGCGCGGGGTCGTATCTCCCGTATGACGATCAGATATCCGCGCCCCCTGCGCCCCGGTGACCGTGTCGGTGTGACCTCTCCCTCCAGCGGAGTGGCCCCGGAACTCCGCGGGCGCCTCGACGTCGCGCTCAAGGAGATCGAGGCGCGCGGCTACGAGGTGGTCGTCGGCCGGTGCATGGACGGCTCCACCCACGTCAGCGCCCCGGCCGCCGAGCGCGCCGCCGAACTGACCGAGATGCTGACCGACCCGTCCATCAGGGCCGTGGTGCCTCCGTGGGGCGGGGAGACCGCGATCGACCTGCTGCCGCTGCTCGACTTCGCGGCGATCGGGCGGGCCGAGCCGACCTGGGTCGTCGGCTACTCCGACATGTCCACGATCATCACGCCGCTGACCCTGCTCACCGGCGTCGCGACCGTGCACGGCAACAACCTGATGGACACCCCGTACCGGGCGCCCGAGGGCCTCGACTCCTGGCTGGACATCGTCGCCGCGCCGCAGGGCGAGCCGTTCGCGCAGACCCCGCCCGGACGGTACCGGTCCGGGGGGTACGACGACTGGACCCGGAACCCGGGGATCCGCGAGCTCACGCTGGACGCCGAGGGCACCTGGACCCGGCTCGACGGGGACGGTGACGTGGACGCCGCGGGCCGGCTGATCGGCGGGTGCGTCGAGACCCTCGTCAACCTCGCGGGTACGCCGTACCTGGACACATCCGCCTTCGCCGCCGGTGAGCCGCTGCTCGTCTACGTCGAGGCCTGCGGGGACGACGCGTTCACCATCTGCCGCAATCTGCACGGCATGCGTCTTGCCGGCTTCTTCGAGCGGGCCGCCGCCGTCCTGGTCGGCCGCACCCACGCCCCCGACAGCCGCACCCTCACCCAGCACGAGGCCGTGCTCGACGCGCTCGGCCCGCTCGGGGTGCCGATCGTCGCCGATGTCGAGTGCGGGCATGTCGCCCCCTGCCTTCCCCTGGTCAACGGCGCGCGCGGCCGTGTGGTGCACACGGCCGCGCGGAGCGGGATCGTTCAGACCCTGGACTGACCCCGGCTCCGGCCCTGGCGCAGGCCCAGTCCGACCAGGACGGCGGCGGCGAGGACGATGGCCGCGTCCAGGGCGAGGACCGTGTGGACACCGGCCAGCAGGTCGCCGGACGTGGTGGCCAGGACGCCCAGCAGCGGGATGCCGACCGTGATGCCGACCTGCTGGGTGGAGGTCACCAGACCGGTGGCCAGGCCCTGCTCCTCGTCCGGGACCCCGGAGGTGACGGTCAGGCCGTACGAGATGATCGCGCCCAGGTGGCACATGCTGGCCAGGGACACGGCCGCCGTGGCGAGCCAGACCGACCAGACGTGCGAGTTCAGCAGGAGCAGCGCCGCGATCAGCGCGCCCTGGCCGGTCAGCGAGCCGACCAGGGTGCGGCGGGCGCCGAAGCGGCCGATCACCTTCGGGGCGAGCGAGCCGGCGACGGCCGACAGCACGCCCTGGACGCCGAAGACCAGGCCGGTCTCGAAGGCCGACAGGCGCAGGATCTCCTGGAGGTACAGGGTCAGGACGAAGATCACCGTCGACATCATCGAGAAGGTGACCAGACCGCCCACGTTGCCCCAGGCCACCGTGCGGCGGCGCAGCATCGGCAGCGAGACGAGCGGGGCGGCCGTACGGGACTCCACGACCGTGAACACGGCCAGCAGGAGCAGCCCGGCGACCAGGGTGGTGATGACGTCCGCGCGGCCGAAGCCGTGGTCGGCGGCGGTGGACAGGGCGTAGATCAGGGACAGCAGACCGCCGGTGACGGTGACCGCGCCGGGCACGTCCAGGCGCGGCCGCTGCGGGGTGCGCGACTCCGGCAGCAGACCCGGCGCCAGCGGCAGCACGATCAGCGCGAACACCGACAGCAGGGCCATCGTGGAGCGCCAGCCGAGCGCGTCCGTGAGCACACCGCCCGCGACCATGCCGACGGTGAAGCCCAGCGACAGCAGCGTGCCGGAGATACCGAGGGCGCGGTCGCGGGCCGGGCCCTCCGGGAAGGTGGTGGTCAGCAGGGACATGCCCGTCGGGACGATCGCCGCCGCGCCGAGGCCCTGCAGTGCGCGTCCGGTGAGGAAGGACGCCGGGTCCCAGGCCAGGGTCGCCAGCAGCGAGGCCGCGCCGAACAGGGCCAGGCCGGTCAGGAACAGCTTGCGGCGGCCGTACAGGTCGCCGATGCGGCCGAAGAGGAGCAGGAAGCCGCCGGACGGCAGCGCGAACGCGGTGACCGCCCACTGCAGGGCCGAGCGGCTCATGCCGAGGTCGGTGCCGAGTTCCGGCAGGGCCACGTTCAGGACGGAGAAGTCCAGCGCGACCATGAACTGGGCCGCGCACAGGACGAACAGGACGAGCTTGTCACGCGTCGACAACCGGGGCGGCCGGGGGGTGTCGAGCGGTGTGCCCGTGGGGGTGGTGGACTGGGTGGTGGTGTCGATCGCCATGGCAAAGAGCTTCCGGCGAACGGAACAACGGTGGGGAGTCGGAACTTATGGTGGTGGTGGCACCACCAGACACGTGGCACCAATGGACACGACGGGCATCGGACACGACGGGGGAGGAGCGGTACGTGCCTGCTGCGGGGGCGATGAGGAGTCATCGGCGCGACGAACTGCGGGAGTTCCTGATGAGCCGGCGGGCCCGGGTCAGTCCCGAGGAGGCCGGGCTGCCGGCCGGGGGCGGTCGGCGCCGTACGCCGGGACTGCGCCGGGAGGAGGTCGCGGTGCTCGCCGGCGTGGGCGCCTCCTGGTACCAGTGGCTGGAGCAGGGACGGGAGATCTCCGTCTCCCCGCAGGTGCTGGACGCGGTCGCCCGGGTGCTGCGGCTGAGCGACGCCGAGCGCCGGCACCTGTACCTGCTGGCCGGGATGAACCCGCCGGCGCCCGAGGTCGCGCCCGAGCGGAAGCGGGCGAACTGCGACGGGCTGCGGCGGCTGATCGACACCTGGATGCCGTATCCGGCGCACATCATGGACCTGTACTACAACTGCGTGATGTACAACGACGCGGCCGCGATCGTGCTCGGCATGCGGCCGGACATCACCCAGAACTGTCTCGTCGACTTCTTCACCGACCCGCTGTACCGCTCGCGCAGCCACAGCTGGGAGCGGAACGCGCGTACGGTCGTGGCGCAGTTCCGGGCGGCGTGCGCGGCGCGTCCGGACGACGAGGGCTTCCAGTCGGTGCTCGCCGAGGTGAGCGAGGCCAGCGCCGAGTTCCGGGCGATGTGGGCCGAGCGGGACATCGAGGACCAGGGGCAGATCCGCAAGGAACTGGAGCATCCGCTGGTCGGGCTGCTGGTCGTGGAGTCGACGGTGATGAAGGTGCCGGCCCGGCCCGATCTGATGATCGTGCTGCACACTCCGCTGGACGAGGCGAACACCGCGGCGAAGCTGGAGTGGCTGGCCTCTCCGGAGGGGCGGCGGGGCGCGATGTACCCCGTGGCGGGGTGACGCGGCCCGGGCTTCGTATGCTCTGGGCATGACCGAGAGCAACGCGCTTGACCCCGAGGACCGCAAGATCGTGACCCTGGCCCGTTCCGTGCGGGTCCGCAACGGTGTGCCGGAGGGGGCGGCCGTACGGGACGACACCGGGCGTACGTATGCCGCCGGGTCGGTTTCGCTGCCGTCGCTGGAGCTGAGCGCGCTGCGTACGGCCGTGGCCATGGCGGTGGCTTCCGGGGCTACGTCGTTGGAGGCGGCGGCGGTGGTGAGCGACGCGGAAGTCCTGCCGGACGAGGACCGGGCTGCTGTCGCTGACCTCGGCGGTGTGGAGACGCCGGTGTTGCTGGCCGGCCCTGACGGTGTTGTGCGGGTTACCGTTTCCGCCGGCTGACGTACCAGGGGGCTCCGCCCCCTGGACCCCCGGTTGCCCACCCGCCCACCCGTCTCGGTCGGCTGAGAGGGCACCGAACGAAAGGTCGGCTGGAATTCAACCTTGTTGGGTTCCTTCCCTTGCGCATCAATGAAGCCGTACGTCCGACGGGTCGTCAGATCCGCACCCGCCCGTCGGCCCCCCACACGGCACCCCCCACAGGGAAGGGAAGCGGATCCCCATGAGAGGCAAGCGCACGGCAACGGGTGCGGCGCTGGCCGCCGGGGCCCTCGCGGTCACCGGACTGGCCTTCGCGCCCACCGCGGCCGCCGTCACCCCACAGTCGGCGACCATCACCGCGAGCTGCGGCATCTTCGGCGGTGGCTCGGCCACGCTCACCGCCACCCAGAGCGGCACCTCGGCCACCATCACCCTCACCTCCTCCGCGATCACCGCGCCGGTCGCGGTCGCGCAGGACTCCATCTCCTCCACCCTCACCCTGGCCAGGGCGGGCGGCGGCTCCGTGGTGTTCAGCGGGACCAAGAACCCCGCCATGAACACCGGCGACGCCGTCAGCGTCGGCCCGCTCCCCGGCACCGTCGCCTCCGGTGACAGCCTGGACGCCTACGGCGGCTCGCTGAAGATGGTGATCTTCGGGGTCACGGTGACCTGTACGGCGAGCGGTCCGCAGGCGCCCGGCCCCTTCGTCTTCGACTGACCGACCTGAGCGATCTGTTCCGGATGCCGCAGAAACCGACGAGAACTGATGATCCGTCAGATTTCTGCGGCATCTCCATTGACTTCTCACCCCGGCTCCACATCAATGCCCCCTGTCGGCGCAGACGAGCCGCTGCGCCCGCAACCCTCAGGAGGGGGCCCCATGGGTTCGACACCCCCAAGACCACGAAGATCCCGACGGTGGCGCTGGGCGTCCCTGTTCGGGGCGACCGCGCTCGCGGTCACCGCGGGCGGCGCGCTGGCCTGTCCGGCCGGTGCCGCCGGCACGAACGTGGACTTCGCCACGCACTGCATCCCGCCCGCCGTCGCGGGCATCCCGCCGATCGACGGCACCACGACCGCCAACGTGTCGGTGGACAACACCAGTCCCAAGGTCGGCGACACCATCACCGTGACCTACACCGTGGTCACCGCCGCCGCGAGCAATCCCACCGACCTCGCCCTGCCCGCCGACATCATGACCCCGACCGGGAAGGTGACCCTCGGCGGCGCCCAGACGGGGGACGTGACCGTCGCGGGGCCCAAGAAGAATCCGCCGGTGCCGGGGAAGGCCGCCTTCCCGTCCTTCTCCATGACCGGCACGTTCACCGTCACCAAGGCCGGGAAGATCACCCTCTCGCCCGGCGACTACAACATCCACACCAGCTACATCCTGGAGCTGGACACCCCGTGCACGGTCACCAACCCGCCCGCCCCGGTGTCGGAGACGGTCACGGCGACCGACGGCACACCCGCCAACACCCGGGCCATCTCGCTGAGTTCGGCCTCCGGTGACCCCGGTGCCGGGGTCACGGTCAGCGGTACGAACTTCACGCCGGGCGCCACCGTCACCCTGGCCGGGCGGTCCGGGAACCAGCAGACGGCCGACACGGCCACCGTGACCGCGAACGCCCAGGGTTCCTTCAGCGGCTCGCTGGTCGTCAACGACAAGACGACGACCGGCATCGTGGCCTACGAGGGCGCCTCCTGGAGCGCGGACAAGGGCGCCGGACCCGCGGCCTACGTCGTCAACGACAACACCCCCGTCCCGCCCGGCAGTCAGAAGCTGACCACCACCGTCAAGGCGGGCACGCTGTCCATGTCCCAGGCCGGCGACTCCGTCGCGCTGTCGGCGGTCGACTTCGGCAAGGGCGGGGCCTCGACCGGCAAGCTCCAGACCGTGACCGTGCGGGACTTCCGCGGCGGGCCCGCGGGCTGGTCCCTGACCGGCAAGGTCACCGACTTCGCCGGTCCCGGCGGCAGGATCGACGCCGGCAAGCTGAGCTGGACGCCCGCGTGCGCGACCAAGGCGGGCAGCCCCAGCACCTGCAAGGCCGGCTCGGCGGGCAGTGTGGGCGCCTCGGGCGCGACCCTGGCATCGACCTCCGACGGCACGCTGACCGGCGGTGAGTTCACCGTCGACGCCGGACTATCCCTGGACGTACCGGCGTTCACGGCGCCGGGCGGGTACTCCGGCGTGCTCACGCTGACGCTCACCTGAGCGTGCGGGCGTCCGCACCCGCCCGTTCCTTCGTCTCTCCTCCGCGGGGGTCCGCACCCATGCGCAAGCTGTACGTCCTCCTCCTGGGCCTGATGCTGGCATGGCAGGCCACGCCCGCACGCGCCGCCGACAACGGCAGCTGGTCCGTCTACCCGGTCGCCTCGAAGATCGCCGCGCGGCCCTACTTCTACCTCTCCGCCGACCCCGGCCAGACCCTCACCGACCAGGTCGCCGTCCAGAACAGGACCGGCACGCCGCTCACCTTCCGCGTCTACGCGGCCGACGCCTACAACACCGCCCGCGACGGCGGTTTCGCCGTACGCACGCTGAAGGAGCGGATGCTCGGGGTGGGCGCGTGGGCGAAGCCCGCGAGGTCGCGGATCACCGTGCCGGGGCACGGGACCGTCACCGTGCCGTTCACGCTGCACGTCCCGGACGGGGCCGAACCCGGCGACCATCCGGGTGCCATCGTCGCCCTCGACGAACGGGTCGACCCCGGCGGCGGCTCCCTGGCCCTCGGGGTGCAGCGGGCCGTCGGCGCCCGGGTCTACCTCCGGGTCAGCGGGCCCACACTGCCCGCGCTCTCCGTCGGGCAGCTGCACCTCACCCACCACCAGCCGCTGATCCCGTGGCTCGGCGCCGGCACGGCGACCGTCTCCTACACCCTGCGCAACACCGGGAACATCACCCTCGACCCGAAGGTGGAGCTGAAGGCGCGCGGGCTGTTCGGCCGTACGCTGCTCGACCGGGAGCTGACCGGGGTGCCGTCGGAGCTGCTGCCGGGGCAGTCGGTCCGGCTCACCGAGACCTGGCGCGGGGCGCCGCAGCTCGACCGGGCGGACGTGACGCTGACCGCGAGCGCGCCCGGCACCCGGCAGTCGGCGAGCGCGTCCTTCCTCGCGCTGCCGTGGCTGCTCGCGGCGCTGGTGTTCGTCGCGGGTGTGGTGACCGGTGTGCTGCTGGTCAGAGCGCGTCGGGGCCGCGTTCGCCGGTCCGCACGCGTACGACCGTCTCCACGGGCACGGCCCACACCTTCCCGTCCCCGATCTTCCCCGTCTGCGCGGCCCTGACGATCGCGTCGATCACGGCCTCGGCGTCCGCGTCCTCGACCACGACCTCAATGCGCACCTTCGGCACCAGGTCGACCCGGTACTCGGCGCCCCGGTACACCTCGGTGTGGCCGCGCTGCCGGCCGTAGCCGCTCGCCTCGGTCACGGTCAGACCGTGCACGCCGAGCTCCTGCAGGGCGGTCTTGACCTCGTCCAGACGGTATGGCTTGACGATCGCGGTGATGAGCTTCATGCCTGGCTGTCGACCTTCTGCGTGCTGGCTGCGGTGAGCAGGGAGTGGGAGACCGGGGCGCCGTGGCCCAGGACGCCGTGATCGTATGCCGTCTCGGCGTGCACCGTAAGGTCCAGGCCGGTGTGCTCCTGCTCCTCGCTCGCGCGCAGGCCCAGCGCCCTGTCGAGCAGCTTGCCGAGGCCGTACGTCACCGCGAAGGCGTACCCGGCCACGACCACCACGGCGAGCAGCTGCTTGCCGAGCGGGGCGAGCCCGCCGCCGTAGAAGAGGCCCTCGGCGTGGCCGGTCATCGCCTTCTCGGCGAACAGGCCGATCAGCAGGGTGCCGATGACGCCGCCGACCAGGTGGACGCCGACGACGTCCAGGGAGTCGTCGTAGTTGAGCTTGAACTTCCAGCTCACCGCGTACGAGCAGACGACACCGGCGGCGAGGCCGACGATCAGCGCGCCGAGCAGGGAGACCGTGCCGCAGGAGGGCGTGATCGCGACGAGACCGGCGACCGCGCCGGAGGCGGCGCCGAGCGTGGTCGGGTGGCCGTCCCGCTTCTGCTCGACGAAGAGCCAGCCGAGCAGACCGGTGCAGCCGGCGGCGAGGGTGTTGAGGAAGGCGGCCGCGGCGAGGCCGTTCGCGCCGAGCGCGCTGCCCGCGTTGAAACCGAACCAGCCGAACCAGAGCAGACCGGCGCCGAGGATCACCATGGGCAGGTTGTGCGGCCGCATGGCGTCCTTCTTGAAGCCCAGGCGCGGGCCGAGGACCAGGCACAGGGCGAGACCGGAGGCGCCGGAGGTGATCTCGACGGGCAGACCGCCCGCGAAGTCGAGCGCGCCGAGCGCGTCGGCGATCCAGCCGCCCGGGCCCCACACCCAGTGGGTGATCGGAACGTATACGAGCAGGGTCCACACCGGGACGAAGACCAGCCACGCCGAGAATTTCGTACGGTCGGCGACCGCACCGCTGATCAGGGCGGCCGTGATGATGGCGAAGGTGAGCTGGAAGGTGGCGAAGAGGGCGGTGGGGACGGTGCCGTGCACGCTGCCCGGGGTGATGTGCGCCATGCCAGCGTAGTGGAGCCCGCCGATGAGCCCGCCGAACGCGTCGTCACCGAAGGCGAGGGAGTAGCCGGCCGCCAGCCAGACCACCGTGACCAGGGCGATCGACACGAAGCTCATCATCAGCATGTTGAGGACGCTCTTCGTGCGGACCATGCCGCCGTAGAACAGGGCCAGGCCCGGGGTCATCAGCAGGACGAGGGCGGTCGCGGCGAGCAGCCAGGCGGTGTCGCCTGTGTCGACGTGCGCGGCGGCGAGGGTCACGGGCGTCTCCAACGGGTGTGCGGGCTCGTCAGAGGGTCACCGGTGCGCGTTTCCGGTTGTGTACGGGTGTGTTTCCGTGACGTTTCGTTGCGGCTGGGTTACCGAAATCTCACGGTACGGCGGGGCCTCGTGGATCAGGGACAATGAACGGCATGAGCGTGCGTACCCAGTCATCCGAGCAGTCGGCCGAGGCCGTCCACCGCGCCGGCTTCGCCTGCTTCGTGGGCCGCCCCAACGCGGGCAAGTCCACCCTCACGAACGCTCTGGTCGGGCAGAAGGTGGCGATCACCGCCAACCAGCCGCAGACGACGCGGCACACGGTGCGGGGGATCGTGCACCGGCCCGACGCCCAGCTGATCCTGGTCGACACCCCCGGCCTCCACAAGCCGCGCACGCTGCTCGGCGAGCGGCTCAACGACGTGGTCCGCACGACCTGGGCCGAGGTCGACGTGATCGGCTTCTGCCTCCCGGCGAACGAGAAGATCGGTCCCGGTGACCGCTTCATCGCCAAGGAGCTGGCCGGGATCAGGAAGACCCCGAAGGTCGCGATCGTGACCAAGACCGACCTGGTCGACTCCAAGGCCCTCGCCGAGCAGCTGATCGCCATCGACCAGCTGGGCAAGGACCTCGGCATCGAGTGGGCGGAGATCGTGCCGGTGTCGGCGGTCGGCGCCAAGCAGGTGGACCTCCTGGCCGACCTGCTGATCCCGCTGCTGCCCGAGGGCCCCGCGCTCTACCCCGAGGGCGACCTCACGGACGAGCCCGAGCAGGTCATGATCGCGGAGCTGATCCGCGAGGCCGCGCTGGAGGGCGTCCGCGACGAGCTGCCGCACTCCATCGCCGTGGTCGTGGAGGAGATGCTCCCGCGCGAGGACCGCCCCGCCGACCGTCCCCTCCTCGACATCCACGCCAACGTCTACATCGAGCGCCCCAGCCAGAAGGGCATCATCATCGGCCCCAAGGGCAAGCGCCTGAAGGAGGTCGGCATCAAGTCCCGCAAGCACATCGAGGCGCTGCTGGGCACGCCGGTCTTCCTCGACCTGCACGTGAAGGTGGCGAAGGACTGGCAACGCGACCCGAAGCAGCTGCGCAAGCTGGGCTTCTGAGCCTTCCTTCCCACCCGTTCGGACTCGGCTTCTGATCACTCCCCTCCCCGTACGTCGAGGATGACGCGCCGGCCGCGGGTCTCGCCCTGTTCCACGCTGCGGTGGGCCTCCGCGGCCGCGCTCAGGGGGAAGGACGTGACGGCGCGGGGGCGCAGTCGGCGGTTGGCGAGGAGGCGGTTGATGGTGACGGCGGCCTCGGCGAGTTCGCCGGTGGTGGCATGGGAGATGACGAACCCCCGGATGCTGCAGTCCTTCATGTAGAGGGCGCCTGCCGGGAGTACGGGGTGCGAGGCGGCGCCGGCCAGCAGGACGATCCGGCCGCGCGGGGCGAGGAGCGGGACGGCGAGGCCGAGGTCGTTGGTGCCGCTGGTGTCGACGTAGAGGTCGACGCCGTTCGGGACGTGCTCGCGCAGGGCGTCCAGGAGGCGGTCGGAGCGGTAGTCGACGACCGCGTCGGCCCCCAGGGAACGGCAGTGGTCCGCGTCGCGCGCGGCGGCGGTCGCGACGACCCGGGCCCCCGCTTCGACGGCCAGGACGGTCAGCGCGCTGCCGACGTTGCCGGCGGCCCCGGCCACGACCACGGTCTCTCCGGGCCGCAGCTCCCCGTGCGTGAACAGGCCCAGGTAGGCGGTGGCCGCCGGGTGCAGCACGGCGACCGCGGTCCTCGGGTCGACGCCGGCGGGCAGGTGGTAGAGACGGTCGGCGGGTACGACGGCCCGTTCGGCCGCGGCGCCCTGCCGGCCCTCGTGGCCGAGGCTGTTGCACCACACGGTGTCCCCGACGGCGAACCCGGGAGCGCCGGGTCCCGCCTCGGCGACCGTGCCCACCAGGTCGCGGCTGACGACGAACGGGAACGGCAGCGGCGTACGGAAGACACCCGACCGCACGAAGGTGTCGACGGGGTTGACGGTGGTCGCGGTGACGTCGACGAGGACATCGGTGGGGCCCGGGCGGGGATCGGGCAGTTCGCCGTGGCGAATGGCCTCCGGGGTGCCGAGCCGTTCGATGTAGGCGGCGCGCATGGCGAGTGGTCTCCCTTTCGAGGGCAGGGGTGTCAAGGGCTGGTGCGGCCTGGCGGGGCCGGCGGGTCACGGTGCGCGGGGCACGGCCGGCGCACTCTCCGGCCCGCCGATGACCGGCGCCGCGTCCACCAGTTCCGGCGCCGCCCCGGGGGGATTCAGCCCAGGGCGAGCGCCGGGGCGGTGGTGATCGGCGCCGGGGTCAGCAGCCGGGCGAGGGCGTCCGAGACGATGCCCAGGCCGCCGGGCGTGAGCAGCGACTCCGGGTGGAACTGGACGGACGCGAACGCCGGTCCGCGCAGCGCGTGCACCTCGCCGGTCTCCGGGGCGCGGCAGACCTCGACCGGGCCGGCCGCGAGCGGGTGGGTGAGCAGGTCGCTGTCGTGCACGGCGGCGAAGGTGTTGTAGAAGCCGACCGGCTGGCGCCGGCCGAAGTAGTCGATGCTCTCCTGCTGGCCCTGGTGCGGGCTGTCCTTGCGGACGACGGGCAGTCCCAGCAGGGTGCACAGCACCTGGTGGCTCAGGCAGACCGCGAACGTGGGTCGGCCGTGGGCGAGCTGTCGCAGCGTCAGCGCGCGCAGTGCCGCGATCTTGGGGTGGTGGATGTCGCGCGGATCGCCGGGCCCGGGCCCCAGCACCGTGAGGTCGTACGCCGAGGCGTCGACGTACGCGTCGTGGTCGCGTACCGTCACCGTCGCACCGAGCGAGCGGATCTGCTGGGCGAGCATCGCCGTGAAGCTGTCCTCCGCGTCGACCACCAGGACACTGCGGCCGGCCACCGCCGCGGTCACGGCGTGGCGTTCCTCCGGCCGGGCGAACCAGTACGGCGCCAGGCGGGCGTTGCGCCGCTCCAGGGCCTCCCGCACCTGTGGGTGCGCGGCGAAGCAGCGGGGCGGCCGGACCGCGGGGGACGCCTGGGCGGAGGCGGAGGGGCCGGCGGCGGCGTGGGCCGTGGCATCCGCTGCGGCGACGGTGGCGGTCCGGGAGGCGGAGGGCGCGAACGCCCGCCACAGCGCCTGCGTCTTCGCCCGCGTCTCCGCCGCCTCCGCCGCCGGGTCCGAGTGGCGTACGAGGGTGGCACCCGCGCCGATCTCCAGCCGTCCGGCCGCGTCGATGTCGGCGGTGCGTATGAGGATCGCCGAGTCCAGCGTCGGGCCGTCCGCGTCCCGGCCCAGCAGGGCGATCACGCCGCTGTAGTAGCCGCGGCCGCGCGGTTCGTGCCGGGCGATGACCCGGCAGGCGCTGGCCAGCGGGGAACCGGTGACGGTCGGGGCGAACAGGCCGGCGCGCAGGATGTCGGCGGGCGCCGCCCCGCTGCGGCCCTCGATGACGTACTCGGTGTGCGCCAGCCCGGACATCTCCTTGAGGAACGGGCCGTGCACGGTGCCGCCCTCGGGGCACACCCGGCCCATCATCTTCAGTTCCTCGTCGACGACCATGTAGAGCTCGTCGCGCTCCTTGGCGTCGTCGAGGAAGGACAGCACACCGGGCAGGTCCGGTCCGGCGGCGGGATAGCGGTAGGTGCCGCTGATGGGGTTCATGGTGACGGTGCCGCCGCGCTGGGACATGTGGCGTTCGGGGGTGGCGCCGATGAAGGTGCGGTCGCCGGTGTGGACGAGGAAGGTCCAGTAGGTGCCGCGCTCGCGCTCCAGCAGCCGCCGGAAGGCCGCGGTGACCGGCCGCAGGGAGGGGGTGCCGAGCTCGGCGACCAGGGAGCGGCGGATGACGAAGTTGGCGCCCTCGCCCTGCCCGATCTCGTCCTCCAGGACGCGGCGGACGGTCGCGGCGTACGTCGCGTCGTCGGGTTCGAAACGCGGCGTGGACGGCTCGGGGGCGTCTTCGGGCAGGCAGGCGATGACCTCCTCCAGCGGCAGCTGGTGGTGGGTGTGCGGGACCAGCGCGAGCACCGGCTCGCCGTCGTCCTGGCAGGCGAAGCCGCGTTCGGTGATCTGCCGGTAGGGGATCAGCGCGAGGCTGTCGATCACCGGTGCGGCGGGACGGGCGGCGGCGCCGCGCGGGGGCCGGGGCAGGTCGTCGAGCCGGTCCAGCCGCCGGACGTCACCGATCAGGAGGTCCACGATCCCGGGCCCGCCGGTCTGGGGGCGGTACAGGAGGGCGAACGGGGGAAGGGCGGCGCGGAGCAGGTCCGCGAGCCCTCCTTCGAGGGCCGGCGCCTGGTGCGCGGTCATGTCATCTCCCTTTCGTGGCGGTCGCGTTCAGCGCGTGGCGGTCGCGAGGGCGGGTACGGGGTGCAGGGCGGCCAGGACGTCGGCCGTGGCGGGGGTGGCGGCACAGCGCTCGGCGGCGTATGTCAGGGCCTGGACGTGGTAGTCGTAGGAGAAGTCGGCCACCGCGTCGGCGACCAGGAACGGCTGGATGTCCCGGGTGAACGCGTCGCAGGCCGTCATCAGGCAGCCGACGTGCGCGTACACGCCGCAGACGACCAGCTGGTCGCGGTCGGCGGCGGCCAGCCGGTCCGCCAGGTCGGTGCGGGCGAAGGCGCTGTAGCGCCACTTGGTGAGCACGGTCTCGCCCGGCCGGGGCGCCAGCTCCGCCAGGATGCTCCGGTCGGCCGCGTCGGCCCGCATCCCCGGCCCCCACACGTCCATCAGCAGTCCGCGTTCGGCGGGTGTCATGCTGCCGGGCTGCGCGGTGTAGAAGACCGGCATCCCGGCCCGGCGGGCGGCGTCCAGCAGGGCCCGTACGTGCGCGGTGACCGAGCGGCGGGGCTCGGCGTCCGCGGCGTACGGCGCGAGGAAGTACTCCTGCATGTCGTGGACGAGCAGCGCCGCACGGGACGGGTCGGGCCGCCAGCCGACGGCCTGAGCCGGCCAGGCGTCGCGCCCGGGGAGCGGGTAGGCGGGGATGGGGGCGAGGGACATGGTGGGTCCTCCCGTTGCGGAGAGTAGGGCGGCGGGGCGAAGGAGACGGGCGGCCCGGGGGGAAGAAGGGGGTGCCCGGTGGGGAAGAAGGGGGCGGCCCGGTGACGAGAAGGGGCCCGGCAGGCCGTCAGGCGCGCAGTGACTGTCCGCCGTCGACGTAGATGTCCTGCATCGTGATGTGCCGGCTGCGATCGGAGGCCAGGAAGGCGACGGTCTCCGCGACGTCCTCGGGGGTGGCGAGCCGGCGCAGCGGGATGCCCAGCCGGTACGTGGCCGGGTCGCCGTCGATCACCTTCTGCCGGGCGTCGGGGCCGTGCCACAGGGCGTGCTGCATGGCGGTGTCGACGGAGCCGGGCGCGACGACGTTGCAGCGCACACCGGTGGCGGCCAGTTCCAGACCGAGGCACTTGGTGAAGATCGTCGAGGCGGCCTTGGAGGCGGCGTAGGCGGCCATGTTCATCCGCGGCAGCGCGGCCGCGTTGGAGGCGACGGTGACGATGCTGCCGCCGCCGCGGGCCGCCATCCGTCCGGCCACCGCGCGGGAGACGAGGAAGACGCCGGTGGCGTTGCAGCGCAGCACCTCCTCCCAGGTCTCCTGGGTCAGCGCGGCGATCGGGCCGGTGCGCAGGATGCCCGCGCAGTTCACCGCGACGTCGACCGGACCGAGTCCGGCCTCGACGCGGTCCAGGGCGGACTCGACGGCATCGGCGTCCCGTACGTCCAGCTCGACAGCCATGTGCCGGGCGGCTCCGGGCAGTTCGGCGATCACCTCCTCGAGCGCGACGGGATCGGTGTCGCTGGCGGCGATCCGGGCGCCGTCCTCGGCGAGCCGGCGGACGACGGCGCGGCCGATGCCGCCCGCCGCGCCGGTGACCCAGGCGACGCGTCCGTGCAGTTCCATGCGGTGCTCCTCGGGGTGGGCGGGTACGGGCCGCGCGGGGGAGGGCCCGGTCCGTACCCCGTCGGCAGGCGGGTACTTCAGGCCGGCGAACCGGCGAGCGAGGCCGTCTCCTTCGGCTCCTGGGCGAGCGAATCCGCAAGAACGGTCCCCTCCTTCGGCTCCTCGGCCGCCGCGGCGAGCATGCGTCCCAGCTCCAGCCGCTTGATCTTGGTGGTGGCGGTGTGCGGCAGCTCGTCGATGCGCCACCGCACGGGATCGGCCATGTCCGGCAGCCCGGCCGCCGCGGCCTTCCATGCCGCCAGGTCCAGCGGCCGGTCCTCCCGTGTGCACACCACCGGCACCGGCCGGCCGTCCGCGCCCCGTACGACGATGACCTCGGTCAGCTCCGGCAGCTTCGCCAGCAGCGTGTCCTCCGCGGTCAGGGTGGAGCCGAAGCCCTCGATGACATCGACCTCGCGGTCCAGCAGATACAGGCGGCCCAGCCGGTCGCGGTAGCCGACATCGCCCATCCGCCACCAGCCGTCGGCGGTGACCTGCCGGGCGTAGCGCTCCGGTTCGCCGAGGAAGGTCACCGCGCGGCCGTCGCTGCGGACGTCGATGTAGCCGGGGTTGTCGGGCGTGACGGGCCTGCCGTCGCGGCTGACCACCCGGACCTCGGTCATACCGGGGAAGGGGACGCCGACCCGGCGCCCGTTCGCGTCCGCGGCCTGGCGGCGGGTGAAGCAGGAGGCGACGACGGGCCCGGTCTCGCTCTGCCCGTAGAGCTGGACGAACAGCGGGGCCGTACGGCGGGAGGCGTGCAGCAGGCGGTGCACGGTGCGCGGGTGGATCGCGTCGAAGGTGCTGGAGAAGTACTTGACGTGGGCCAGCGGGCCGCGCGGATCCCCCGCCAACTCCTCCCACTCCATGAATGAGTTGGGGTGTGCTTCGAGGATGCCGGGCCGCAGCTGGGCGAAGAGGTCGGCGGTGTGCCGCGGCGAGGAGTCCTTGAGGACGAGCAGCGGGAAGCCGCGGTACAGGGAGATGGCGATCGCGCTGATGACCCGGGAGTGCACGAAGGAGACGTGCATGGCCACGGTCTCGCGCCCCCGGACCAGGGCGACCGCGGAGGCCTGCGGCCGGTAACGGGCCTGCAGCGTACGGCTGGTGTGCACGGCGAGCTTGGGCAGGCCGGTGGTGCCGGAGGTGTGCGTCACCAGCGCCGGGTGGTCGGCCGGCAGGGTGACCGGGGCGACCCGCGCCACGCCGGCCAGGTCCGCGAGCGCCGTGGCGCCGGGGTGGTGGCCCGCGGCGAGCAGCACGCTGGTCGCGTACTCGTGGACGGTGCCGGGGAGTTCGCGCTCCAGCTTGCTCTGGTCGGTCAGCAGGTGGGCGGGGGCGGCCCGGCGCAGCAGCTCGGCGACCGACGCGCCGTCGAGCTTCGGGGACAGCAGGACGGGTACGCCGCCGATCCGGGAGACGGCGAAGGCCAGCAGCGGGATGTCGAAGCCGTCGGACTTGTGCAGCACGACGCGCTCGCCGGAGCGTACGCCGGCCGCCCACAGCCGGGCGGCGAAGTCGTCGACCAGATCCGCGGCCTCGGCGACGGTCAGCCGGCGGCCGCGCTCGGGGGCGATGTCCAGGTCGTGGTCGAGGGTGATGACGTTCGCCGGGTGCTTGGCCGCGGCCCGGTCGAGTATCGTGCCGAGACCGATTCCCTTGTTGCCGATGCGCTGCAGAAACATGGTGGTTCCTTATTTCGGTACGGGCGGACGGTGGTGCGGGGAATTTCCGGGTGGTGCGGGGAATTTCTTCGGGGCGAGCGGGGAGGTGTTTTCTGGAGGGGTGGCCGCTATTCGGCGCTCATGAGCCGGGCAATGCGCTCGACGGTCTTCCGGAGGTCCTTCTCGATCTTCACCTGCCATTCGCGGATGAACTGCGCCCGCTCGGCACGGCACATGTCCGCGGTGATGCCTTCGATGCCCTCGGTGGCCCGGCCCATCCGGAAGTGGTGGGTGAGGAGGGTTCCGCCGGGGGTCTCCGCCAGGTCGAAGCCCCAGACGCTCTCCTGCGCGTGGCCCGCGCTGTCGCGCATCGCCCAGCGGAAGGTGCGGCCCGGCTCGGCCGCGGTGACCTCGGCCTCCGTGGTCCACTCGCCGCGCACGACCGGGGCCCAGCCGACGACGTCGGCGGCCCGGTGGTTGGTGCCGCGGAACACCGAACCGACCTTCGCGGGGGTTCCGTCGACCCAGCTGCCGCCGGTGCACTCCGGGCTCCATTCGCCGCTGCGGGGCAGGTCGCTGACCGTGTCGTAGACCTCGGCGGGAGGCGCCGGGACGAAGATCCCGGCACTGGCGCGGAAGGTTTCCTGGGCTTCGAGCATCGTGTTCGTCATGGGAAAGAAACTCGCAGCATTTCCCGGGGCGCGCGATGCTTTCGGTCCAGTGCCCAAAGGATGGGGGAGGGGCGGGAAACGGTACGGCGATCCGTCGAAGGGTTCGGATACCGGAGAACCACGTTCTGCGGCAAAGAGAAGCCCCGGCACGGGCTTGCGCCGCGTACCGGGGCCATGAGACGTGAGTCGAAGGAGAACGTGCGCGGAAGGAGAATGCGCGCAGGAGGAGAATGAGTGCAGGGGGAGAATGCGTGCAGGGGGACAATGCGCGGGACCGAAGGCGGAGTTACCCCTTGCGGCCGCGACCGGTCACCGTCAGGAAGGCCATCGCGACGACGGCGAGCACCGCGCCCAGGCCGTACGCGGCCGCCGGCCCGTGCGCCAGCGCCAGGCCGCCCAGGCCCGTACCCGCACTGATGCCCAGATAGATCGCGGAGGAGTTCAGCGACACCAGGAGCGGCGCCTCGGACGGTGCGGCGGCGATCAGCCGGTGCTGTTGCGGCGGGGTCTGCGACCAGCTGCTGCCACCCCACAGCAACACGAGGAGCCCGACGGCGAGTTCGGCTCCGCCGCCGTGGGCCGCGATCCCGCCCAGCAGCGCCAGCGAGCCACCCATGGCGACGTACGCGCCGGTCAGCAGTCGCACGGCGCCCCAGCGGTCGGTGACCACACCGGCCAGGAGGTTTCCGAGCACCGCCCCCAGCCCGTACAGGAACAGCATCAGCGTGCCGTCCGCGGTGGGGACTCCGACCGCGTGCAGGGTGGGCACGGCATAGGCGTAGACGGTGTAACAGGCGGCCATGCCCAGCACGGTGAGCGGGAGCACGGCGAGCACTCCGGGACGGCGCAGCGCGGCCAGCCGGTCGCGCAGCGGCACCCGGGGGTTGCCGGGCAGCCTGGGCATGATGGCGGCCACGCCGACGCCGGCGAGCAGGCACAGCGCGGCGACCAGCGCGAGGGCGCTGCGCCAGCCCAGCCAGTGGCTCGCCACGCCGCCCAGCGGCACGCCGAGCGCGGTGGCGACGGTCAGCCCGCCGATGACCACCGCGAGGGCCCGGGCCCGCTGTTCGGGGCGGACCAGGGCGGCGCCGACCGCCCCCGCGTTGGGCGTGTACGCGGCGGCGCCGACCGCGGCGAGGACGCGGGTGACGAGCAGCACGGAGAGGCTGGGCGAGAGCGCCGAGCCGAGGTTGGCGAGGGCCAGCACGCCCAGCGCGCCGACCAGCAGGGTGCGGCGCTCCAGGCGCGCGGTGAGGGTGGCGACGACGGGCGCGAGCAGCGCGTAGGCGATCGCGAAGACGGTGATCGCCTGGCCGGCGGCGGCCTGCGAGACGCGCAGCCCCGCGGCCATCGAGGGCAGGAACGCGGCCAGGACGAAGGCGTCGGTGCCGACCGCGAAGGTGCCGAGGGCCAGGACGAGCGTGGCGGTGAGACCGCGGCGCGGCGTCTCGGGGGCCGCGCCGCCGGCCTGTGCTGACTTCGGCGGCCGGGTGGCCGCGGACGTGGTGGACATGACGGTACTCCTGCGGGTGGGGGGGACATCTCCGGGAGGGCATGGACACCTTCCGGGAGGGCATGGACACCTTCCGGGAGGGGACGGACACCTTCCGGGATGGGGCGGATGCGCCCCAGCATCCACCCGGCGCCGCCTTTCGCGCGATGTATTCGACGCAGCGCCGAAACCAGCGCCCCAGGCCTCGGCGCGACGGCGCAGCATTCGACCAACGGCCGAACAGATCGCGAGAATTGACCAGAGCAGCCTAATGTCCAGGGCATCGGACGAGCCGGTCGCCCCACCGGTCACCGATCACCAATCCCCTTTCCCCGAAGCCATCCCGTTCCATTCCTCCCCAGCCCACACCACACCTGTACCCAGGGGGACCTCATGCCCGGTCGGTTTCCACCTCAGAAACGGCACGCGATCATCTCCAGCGTCTCTTCGGACTCGCACACCTGGAACCTCGTCTTCCTTCAACTGCTGCTGGAGGAGAACGACTTCGAGGTGACCAATCTCGGCGCCTGCGTACCGCCCGACATGCTCACCGAACGCGCCCTGGAACTGCGGCCCGACCTCATTCTGCTCTCCAGCGTGAATGGCCACGGCGGGCTGCAGGGCGCCGATTACGTCAGGGAATTGAAGGGCCGTGAGGAACTCGCCGGCACCCCGGTCGTCATCGGCGGAAAGCTCGGTGTGGCGGGTGAAGCGGACCGCGATCTCGTGCCCGAGCTGCTGGACGCCGGCTTCGACGGCGTGTTCGTCGGCGACGAGGCCGTGCCGGAATTCCTCCGCTACGTCGGGAACCTGAGCCTGGTGACGGCGGCATGAGCAGCCCACCCGTCGCCTTCGGCCGTTACGTCGCCGAGCGGGCCGCCGCGGGCTCCCTGGTCGTCCAGCCCCGCCTCGGCTTCGCCACCACGGCCCGGATGCGCGCCGCACTTCAGGCCGTACGACGTGCCGACGCCGACACCGTCGGCACGCTCACCCTCGACAGCTACACCCGCGTCAACGACCACGCCGCGGCGGCCCGCGCCCTGGCGGCCGGAAAGGACCTGAACGGGTTTCCGCTCGTGGCGCACGGCGCCGACCGCACCCGCGGAATGCTGGCCGGTCTGATCGGCCCCGGCTTCCCGGTCCAGGTACGGCACGGTTCCGCACAGCCGCTGCAGATCTTCCAGGCGCTGCTGGACTCCGGTCTGGACGCGACCGAGGGCGGCCCGGTCTCGTACTGCCTCCCCTACAGCCGCGTGCCGCTGCGCCAGGCGGTCGCGGCCTGGGCGGAGTGCTGCCGGCTGCTCGCCGACGGCCCCGGCGACGGGCGCCCCGGGCACCTGGAGAGCTTCGCCGGCTGCATGCTGGGCCAGCTCTGCCCGCCGGGCCTGCTGGTCGCGCTCGGTGTCCTGGAGGGCCTCTTCGCCCGTGCGTACGGCGTGCGCAGCCTGTCGCTGAGCTACTCCCAGCAGGTGCACGCGGGCCAGGACGCCGAGGCGCTGCGCGCCCTGCGGGCACTGGCCACGGAGTTCCTGCCGGATGTGGAGGTCCACCTGGTGGTCTACACGTTCATGGGGCTCTTCCCCAGGACCCCCGCCGGGTCCGCCGCGATCCTGCGGGACAGCGTCGACCTGGCCAGGGCCGCGGGCGCCGAGCGGCTGATCGTGAAGACGGCGGCGGAGGCCATGCGCATCCCGACCGTCGGCGAGAACGTCGAGGCCCTCGAGTCGGCCGCCGCCCGCGCCCGCCAGGTGCCCGCGCGGCGGCCCGGGGACGACGCGGACCTGACCGACAACGAGACCTATGCCGAGGCCCGCACCCTCGTCGAGGCGGTGCTCGACCTCCATCCGGACGTCGGGACCGCACTCGTCACGGCCTTCGCCCGCGGCCTGCTGGACGTGCCGTACTGCCTGCACCCGGACACCGCGCAGCGGGCCCGCGCCCGCATCGCGCCGGACGGCCGGCTGCGCTGGTCCGACCCGGGCCGGATGCCGCTGCCGGCCGCCGTGATACCGGCCGCCGAGCGGCTGCGCCGGGTGGGCTCCGCCGAACTCCTGCGGATGCTCTCGCACAACCAGCGCGCCTACGACGGCAGCACCGACACGTACGACCGCGTCACCGGCGCCGGCGACCGCACCGCCGGCACCCACGACGGCACCACCGATCACGTCTCCACCCGTCCCACCCTCCGAAAGGCAACGGCCCTCGCATGACCACCGACACCACCACCGACACCACCACCGACACCTCCACCGGCGCCACCACCGGATCGACCGCATCCCCCACCCTCGCCGCCGTCCGTGCCCGCGGCCGGCTCCGCGTCGGCGTCTCCACCGGCATCAAGGGCCTGTCCTGGACCGATGAGCAGGGCGTACGCCGAGGTCTCGACGTGGACACCGCCCGCGCCGTGGCCGCGGCCGTGCTCGGCGACGCCGACGCCGTCGACTACGTCGAGCTGACCCCCGAGCAGCGGATGCCCTCCCTCGCGGACGGCTCGATCGACCTGCTCAGCTGCAACGCCACCTGGACGCTGACCCGCGAGTGCGGGGCCGGGGCCGTGTTCCTGCCCACCACCGCCTACGACGGCGGCGCGTTCATGGTCAAGAAGTCCACCGGCATCACCGAGGCCGCCCAGCTCGCGGGCCGCAAGCTGGCGGTGCTCGGCGGCACGAGCAGCGCCGCCAGCCTGGACGCCTACTACGGACCACAGGGTCTGGAGGTCACCGCCGTCCCGTTCGACACGCCCGCCGAGGCCCTGGCGGCGTACGCCGACGACAGTGTCGACGGCTACGTCTGCGACCGCATCGTGCTGGCGGGAGAGCGCACCCGCATCGGCGACCCGGACGACCACGTCATCCTGGAGGAGACGATCTCGAACGAGCCGATGGGTCCCGCCGTCCGCGACGACGACCCGGCCTGGCTGCGCATCAACCGCTGGGTGTTCTTCGCCCTGGTCGCCGCCGAGGCGGAGGGCCTGACCGCGGCCGGCGTCGCGGCCGGCACCCCGTCGGCGCTGCTGGACCGGCAGGCCGGGCTGGGCGCCGCCGCCGGTCTGCCCGCCACCTGGATCCAGGACGCCGTCGGCCAGGTCGGCAACTACGGCGAGATCTACGACCGCAACCTCGGGGACGCCTCCGGCCTGGGCATCCCGCGCGGCCTCAACGACCTGTGGCTGCGCGGCGGCCTGATCTACGCCCCGCCGCTCGCCTGACCCACGGGCCGGCTCGCCTGGTCCACGGGGTGTGGTCTGCCCACGACCGCCCGCCGCCCACCGCCTGCCCACGACCGTCCACCGCCCGCCGCCCGCCGCCCACCGACCGCCGGCCACTGCCCGCCCACCGCCCGTCCATCGGCCGTGGCCGTCCCCTCCCCTCACGGCCCGCCTCCGGAGACCCGACTCACCTGGAGTTCCCACCATGCAACCCCCCTCCGCTGCCCGGCCCTTGCTCCAGATCGGCACCGCCATGGCCGGCTGGGGCACCATCGGGGCCTTCGTGCTGGCCAGCGGCCAGCCGTCCTTCAACGTGGCCTTCGTCCGGTGCCTGCTGGGCGCCGTGGCCATCGCCGTGATCTGCCTGCTGCGCGGCGACTTCCGCGACACCAACCTCACCAAGCGCAACCTGTCCCTGATCGTCGGCGGCGGTATCTGCCTGGTCTTCAACTGGGTCTTCCTGTTCACCGCGTTCAAGCTGACCTCGATCACGCTGGCCACCGTGCTCTACCACACCGAGCCGTTCTTCGTGCTCTTCATGGGCGCGCTCGCGTTCAAGGAGGCCATCACCGGGCACAAGGTCGCCTGGGTGGTCCTCGCCTTCGTCGGCCTGGTCGCCACCACCGAGATCTGGAAGCTCAGTTCGGAGGACCTCGGCGACGGCTATCTCCTCGGCATGGGCTGCGCCACCGCCGCGGCAGTGCTCTACGGCATCGCCACCGTCACCGCCAAGCAGGTCAAGGGCGTCAAGCCGCAGCTCACCGCGCTGATCCAGTTCACCGTCGGCGTGCCGCTGCTGCTGCCCTTCGCCGACCTCGGCTCGCTGGCGCACGCCGGCAGCGGCTGGGGCTGGCTGGTCCCGATCGGGCTCTTCCACACCGCGCTGCTGTACTTCCTCATGTACTCCGCGGTGCCCAGGCTGCCCAGCGCCACCATCGCCGTGGTCGCCTTCGTCAACCCGGCCGTGGCCATCCTCTCCGACCTGGTCTTCTTCGGCCACCACCTCTCGCTGGGCGAGGGCGTCGGCATCGTCCTCATCACCGTGGCGAGCCTGGGCGTCACCCTCGGCTGGCGCGCCTACCCCTCGAGGAGGTCCGACCCGTCCGCCGACTCCTCTGCTCCGTCCTCCTTCTCCTCCGCACCCACCGCCTCGTCCGTCTCGTCCCCGTCCTCCCCCTCCCCGGCACCCGCCGTCGCCGTCGACACCAGGAGCTGAACCACCGTGACCGCCACCCTTCCCGTGACCGCCACCCTTCCCGAGACCGGCGCCCGGCCCGTGACCGGCGCCCCCCGCATCGCCCTGGTGGGCGGCACCGGCGCCGTCGGCCGCACCTTCCTCGAACTCATCGCCCAGCGCGGCTTCGAGACCTCCTCGATCCGGCTGATCGCCTCGGCTCGTTCCGCCGGCCAGGTGCTGCCCGTGCCCGGCGGCGCGGAGGCCGTCGTGGAGGACCTCGCCACCTGCGACTTCGCCGGGGTCGACCTGGCGTTCTTCTCCGCCGGTACGCCCATCAGCGCCGAGCACGCCCCCCGTGCCGCCGCGGCCGGCGCCCTCGTCGTCGACAACACCAACGCCTTCCGCATGGACCCGGACAGCCCCCTCGTCGTCCCCCAGGTCAACGGGCACCTCCTGGCCGAGCGCCCGAAGAGCGGCATCGTGGCCAACCCCAACTGCTCCACCATCCCCCTCGCCCGGCTGCTGAAGCCGATCCAGGAGCGCTACGGGCTGCGCCGGGTGACCGTGTCCACGTACCAGGCGGCCTCCGGCGGCGGGCAGAGCGGGATCGACGAGCTGCGCGCCGACACCGCCGCCCGGCTCGCCGACCCGGCCGCGCCGGCTCCCGGGAACAGCCGCTTCGGTCCGGGCCTCGCCTTCAACGTCGTACCCGCCATCGACCGCTTCCTGGAGCACGGCGGCACGCTGGAGGAGCAGAAGATGCGCCAGGAGTCCCGGCGCATCCTCGGACTCGACGGCCTCGACCTCACCGCCACCTGCGTCCGCGTCCCGGTCGTCAACGGTCACTCCGAGGCCGTGGTCATCGACACCGAACGCGCCGCGGACGCCGCCGAGGTCGCCGCGCTCCTCGCCGGACAGGAGGAGGTGCGGGTGTGGACCGAGGGCTTCCCCACGCCCCGTACGGTCACCGACCAGCCCGATCTGGTCCACGTCGGCCGGGTGCGGACCGACCCGGAGAACGCGAACCGGCTCCTGCTGTGGCTGGTCGCCGACAACCTGCGGATCGGCGCCGCGCTGAACGCCCTGCAGATCGCCGAGAAAGCTGTTTCCCACGGCATCGTCGGAGGTGCGCTGTGAGCCTGCACGTTCTGAAGTTCGGCGGATCGACCTTCCCGTCCACGCACCAGTACCGGTCCATCGCCCGCTACCTGCGCCGCCGCATGGCGCGTGGCGAGCAGCTGGTGATCGTCGCCAGCGGGATGCAGGGCGCCACCGAGAACCTCCGCTCGCTGGCCACTTCCATCGACCCCGGGGTGGGCACCGCGGCCCTGCACGGTGTGCTGCCGCTGGCCGACACCACCGGCGCCGGTCTGCTGCGCATCGGCCTGGAGCGCGAGGGCGTGCCCGCCACGCTGCTGCACGGCCACCGCACGGGACTGGTCACCGAGGCCGTCGAGGACCGCGCGGCGCCGCTGCTGCGCACCGAACTCGGCGAGATCGAGGACCTGTTGGACCGCGGCATCACGCCGGTGCTGCCCGGCGGGCAGGGCGCGGACGACCAGCACCGGCCCACCTGGCTCGGGAAGAACAGCTCCGACCTGAGCGCGGTGGCACTGGCGGGAGCCCTGGGCCTGCCGGAGGTGGAGATCTTCTCCGACGTGGAGGGTGTCTA
Organism: Streptomyces incarnatus; assembly: GCF_001027185.1. Classification (NCBI taxonomy): domain Bacteria; kingdom Bacillati; phylum Actinomycetota; class Actinomycetes; order Kitasatosporales; family Streptomycetaceae; genus Streptomyces; species Streptomyces incarnatus. The sequence goes on from NZ_CP011497.1 coordinate 5,760,582, forward strand.
CTCGGCCGACCCCTACATCATCGACGCCGCCCGTCCGATGCCGCGGATCGGCTACGAGGAGATGATCACGCTGGCCGGGCACGGCGCGAAGGTGCTGCACCCGCAGGCCGTACGGACCGCCCAGCGGCATGGCGTCCGCATCGTCTGCCGCCTCAACTACGGCGATTTCAGCTCGGGTTCGGTCATCGGCGACACCGGTGGCGTGCGGGCCGTGGTGGTCGACCTGCGCTCGGTGGTGGCGTCCTTCCCGGACGTGGCCACGGCCGACGCGGCCTACGAGCACCTGCTCGCCGAGGGCGCCCAGGCCCACCGGCCGCAGGTCCCGGGCCGTCACCTGGCGGCCGTCACGGGCGGCTTCTTCGACGTCGGCCGCGCCCTGGCGGACGCCGGGCTGCCGGTCTCCATCGGCAGCGAGCGGCTGGTCACGGCGGTGCGCGACGGGGTGGCGACGATCCATGTGGCGGACGACGAGCAGGCCGCGCGCCGGCTCGGCGCCGAGCTGCACGACGAGCTGACGACGGCGCAGGCCGGGCGGGAGCGGGAGGCGCTGGTCCGGGCCTGAGGCAGGACGCACGGTGGCCCCGGGGCGATTACGCCCCGGGGCCACCGTGCGTCGGCGGAGGACGAAGGCCGCGGCCCGCGACGCGGGACGGCTCAGCCGTGGCCCGCGGTCAGCAGTTGCGAGCCCAGCTCCGTCAGCAGATGCTCCACCTGCTTGCCCCGCCGGTGCGTGACGATCAGCCCGGCCCGGCGCAGCGCGGCGGCATGGCTGGAGGCGGTCGCCGCCCCGACACCGAGCCGGCCGGCCAGCTCCGTCGTGCTGCAACCGGTGCCGATGGACGTCAGGGCGTCCGAGCGGGCGCGGCCCAACAGGGCGGCCAGCGGGGTGGGTTCGGTGGCCGCGCGGGCCTCGTCCCGGGTGGCCCGGACCGTGCACGGGTACCGCAGCACCGGCAGCTCGCCGCCGCTGAGCACCGTGGGGTGCGCGGCCACCGCGCTGGGCACCAGCAGCAGCCCGTCCACGCTGTGCCGGGGCGGCTGCACCGCGGGACGCCGGCCGCCCCCCTGCGCGGTGTACGGGGGCGGGGAGACGTACAGGATCTGGTCCGCGTAGGCGATCCGGTCGTGCAGCGTGTCCAGCAGCCGGGCCGCCCCGTGCCGGGCGAGCTGATGCGCGCGGCAGGCGACGTCCTCCTCCAGCGCGCGGCGGTGCGCGGGCCAGTCCTCGGCCAGCCACAGGCCGAAGGCGGCGCGCAGCGCCTCGATCAGCTCGCCGATCTCCTCGACGGGCACCGGCGGGGGGCCGTCGCTCCTGTCGTGCGCGGGTCCGGCGGGCTCCGGGCCGAGGGGCTCCGGACCGCCTGGCGAGGGCCCGTAGGCGCGACCGGAGTACGTGCTGTCGAACGGGCGGCAGCCTTCGGTCATCCTGGCCCGCAGCGCCTCCAGTTCCTCCTCGAAGCCGGGGCAGCTGGTGCGGTCCAGCAGCGTGGGGGAGAGCAGCCCGGCCACCGGCCGGCGGACCGCGCGCAGGGCGGCGGTCAGCCGCCGTACCGTCGCCTCGGTCCGCGCGTCGCGCGGGGGGACCTCGCCGCGGTAGGGGCGGGCCGGCCCCGGTCCCGCGGCCCCCGCGTGCCGGGCGGCCTGGGCGAGCAGTTCGTTCATCGGCGAGACCATGAAACGGGTACGGGACAGGGCGGCGCCGTCCAGCACGAGCGCGGCGCGCAGTCCGGTGCCGGCGTGCTGTCCCCCTGGCGCGAGCGGGGCGCGGGACGAGCTGGGGGAGAGGTCCATGACGGTCATGGGTGCCTTTCGGGACGAGTAGACGAGTAGGGGTGACGGCCGGGTGGAGCCCGGCTCATTACATTCCTTCTAGAAGGTATGTTTTTCGCTCAGGGGACGGCCCCGGACGGGCTACTGCCGGGTGGTACGGCCGTACGACTGTGCCGCCTGGCCGGTACGGCTCAGGTGACCGGACCCGGACCGCCCGCGCGCAACGACGCCAGGAACGCCCACAGTGCCTCCCGCCAGCGGGTCGGTTCCTTCCCGATGGCGGTCCAGCCGGCGAAGACCGCGCCGTAGACCATGGCGAGCAGCACCTGGGCGGCCACCTCGGGCCGCCATTCCGGCGCCAGCCGGCCGAGCCGGTGGGCGCTGCGCAGCTGCTCCAGCAGGCAGCGGCGCACCTCCTCCAGGAGGTTGGGCGTCCCGCGGCCGCGGCGCCCGCTGTCCGCGGCCAGCCGCAGGGCCGCCCGGATGCGCGGGTCCTCCAGCTGCCGGGCCAGGGCCAGCATCGTGTCGTGCAGGGCCTGTTCGGGGCCGGCGCAGGATGCCTCGGCCGTGGCGCGCAGCGCGTGCCAGCGCTCGGCGGCCTCGCGCTCCAGGGCCTCCGCGAGCGCCTCCTTGGACGCGAAATGCCCGTAGAGCGCACCCTTGGTCGTGCCCAGGCGGTCGGCCACGGTCTGCAGGTTGGTCCGTGCGTATCCGTGCGCCGCGATCTCCTCGGCCGCCAGCTCCAGCGCCCGTTCTCTGGTGCGCCGGGCGCGTTCCTGCTGCGCCATGTGCCCTCCCTCGCGTTCCGTACGTCGCCACTGGATGAAACATACCTTCCGAAAGGAATGTTTTCAGCTTCGAACGATACGGGCCACACCGGGCCCGCATCGCGGCGCCCCCGCTACCGGGGGCCGGCCGAGGCCGGCACGCGTGGCCAGCCCCGGCGCGCGGCATGAGCCGCCAACTCCGGGTCGTCGCCCACGACATGGGGACGCCCCACGGCTTGCAGCATCGAGAGGTCACTGGCGTGATCCCCGTAGCCGTAAGCCCGCTCCGCCGGCAGCCCGTACCGCTCCAGCAGTCGGGCCACCGCCTCGCCCTTCGCCGCGCCGATCATCGGCCGCCGCACCTCCCCGGTCAGCAAGCCGCCCTCCGTGACCAGGAGTTCGGTGGACAGGACGTCATCGGTGCCCAGATCACGGGCGATCGGCTCCAGCATCGGCCGCGCCGACCCGGAGACCAGCACGACCGCGTCTCCTGCGGCCCGATGCCGCCGCAGCGCCTCGACGGTCGGGCCGACGAAGGCGGTCGGCCCGGTGCGGTAGCGGTCGTACCACTCCCGGGCGGCGGTGCGCAGCTGTGCCAGGGGGACCCCGGCGTACCGCCGGAAGTGCGCGCGATTGCGTGCGGCGCGGTCCGGTCCGTCGTCCGATCCGGCCGCCGTACCATGGCGCCCGGCCGCACCGGAGGCCACCCAGTGGTCCCAGAAGGCGAACATGCTCTTCGCCGTGATCAGCGTCTCGTCGACGTCGAAGAAGGCGATCCCCCGCGCGCGGGACAGCACCCCCGCACCCGCGCCCGTACTCGTGCCCCGGCCCGTAAGCGTGCCCGTCACCGGCCCTCCGCCCTGTCCCCCGCGCCCGCGCCGCGCGCGAACACGGCGTGCGCGTACGCCCCCGCCGCCGCTTCGAAGCTCACCGCCGGATGGGCCGCCACCGCCGCCGCGTCGCGCCACCGCCGCTGTACCGGATCGTCCTCCGCGAGGCCGCCGGCGCCCAGGGCCCGCCACAGCCGTTCGGTCTCGGCCGTGCACAGCTCCACCGCCAGCGCCGCGTCCCGCCGGTTCGCGGCCACGGCGAGCGGGGTCGCCTCGGCGTGGTCCGCCCGGTGCGCCGCCTGTTCCAGCAACAGCTGAGCGGACTCGATGTGCGCGGTGCTGCGGGCCAGCACCTGCTGCACCGCACCGCTGTCGCGCGCCGCCCGCCCGTCGGCCGCCGTCCTGCCGGCCACCCGGACCCCCCAGTCGCGCACCGCGCCCCGGGCCGTGCCCAGGGCCGGCGCCGCGAACATCAGCGCGGCGACCATCGCGTACGGCACCCGGTGGCAGCGTGCCGCCCCCGGCCGTACCCGACCCAGGTCGGCCAGCGTGAAGGAGCGGTGCTCCGGGACGTGAACCCCGTCCACGGCGACCGAGTTGCTGCCCGTACCGCGCAGCCCGAGCGTGCGCCAGGTGTCCGCGACGGTCACCGCCGTCCGCGGCACGGCGAAGACGCGGTGCCCGGCCTCCCCCTCGACGGGTGTCCTGCTGGCCAGCAGCACCCACTCCGCGTGGTCCACTCCGCTGGCGTACGTCCAGCTGCCGGTCAGCCGCCAGCCACCCGGCTCGGGGCGGGCCTCGCCCTGCGGCGGTACGACCGAGGCGGCGATCCGCACGTCCGGGCCGTCGGCCCACACCTCGCGCTGCCCGGCCTCGGGCAGATACGCGGCAAGCCGGCCGTGCGCCGCGTACAACGCCGCGCACCACGCGGTCGACGCGCAGGTCTCGCCCACCGCGGCCACCGCCGCCAGCAGCTCGGCGAACCCGCCCGCGCGGCCGCCCCGTTCCACGGGGACGAAGTGCCGGGCGAAGCCGGCCCGGCTGAGGGCGGCGGCCACCGCGGCGGACAGCCGCCGCCGGCCGTCCAGGGCACCGCGCTCGTCCGCCGCCGCCGCGATCACCCCGGCGTACGACAGCCTGCCGGGCGCGGGGTCCGCCGTCCGCCCGTCCGGCTGCCGGACCGGCTCGGGCATCCGCACGTCGAGCATCGGGGCCGTCGCCATCAGGCACCGCCCACGGGGAGGCGGGCACCGGTCAGTTCGGCGGTCGCGAGGGTGCGCTCCCCCTGGACGGCGGTCAGGCGCAGGGCTCCGTCGCCCGGCCGGCCCTCGGCCAGGGTGATCCACACCGGTGTGTCGAGCTCGCCGAAGGCGTCGAACGTGATGGACGCCGAGACCGCCTCCCAGCTCTCCGGGCCGCTCGCCGGGTCGGCCGAGGCCGCGCGGGCCGCCTGCCGGAAGGCCTCCAGCAGCGCCATCCCGGGGATGTGGTCGCAGGCGTGGTCGAAGAGCACGGGGTGCCCGAGGTCCAGCCGCAGCTGCCACCGGCCCCCGGCCGCCCCGCCCTGAGCGTCCTTCAGTACGGAGTCGCGGTCGGCGCACCCGGCTCCCGCCCGTACCGGCACGTGCCCGGCCGCGGCCGCCACCGCCTCGTCCAGCGTCGCGTTGGAGTGCACCGTCGTCCCGCCGGTCCGCCGCCGCAGCGCCGCGTACCGCCGGCGCTCCATCGCGGTCCAGCGCATCCCGGCCCGGCCGATCCGCACCCCGCCGGCGTACACCTCGACCGCCATGCGCGTGGCGCGCCCGGCGCGGGTGCACTCGATCTCCAGCATCACGGGGGCCGACTGCGCGCCACCCGGCGGCAGCGGCGCCTCCAGGGCGAACTCCAGGTCGCACAGGACGAACGCGTGGTCCCGCGGCACCTCGTGGAAACGGTGCGAGAGGTAGATCGCGGCCTGCCGGACGGCCTCGGCGAGCAGCAGCGGGTCACCCACGGGCCGGTCGCCCCGGTGCCCGAGGAAGCGGTCGCGGGGCCGGCGGACCGCGACGGTGAAGCGCTCCTCGGCGACCTGGACGGCGTCGGCCAGCAGGACCTCACCGGCCACGGCCTTGTGCACCAACTCCTTGGGGACATGCGTCCGTTCCGCTATGAGCCGGCCCGCGGCACGGATCGCCGAGGCGGCGTGCAGCGTGCAGCGCGCGTCCTTCGGCGCCCTGGTCCTGAATCCCCCGCAGGCGCGAGCCGCGTGCGTTCCGTCATGCGCACACTGGTGGTATCCCCCCGGCCTGGTGTGCGCGTCCCCCGCGACGACCACGGCACTGACATCCATGTTGAGCTCCTCCCCAAGAGGGAATCGCGGATGCCCGACGGACGTGTGACCGCAGCGGAGCGCATACGTACGCGTGCGCACGCATCCCCCGATGCCTCAGCACGCCCTTGAGCAGCGGATTCCTAGATCACAAGGACGTTTGCGGCTCGAAAATATACCTGCGGGAAGGTATATTGCAAGGGTCGCCCAACAGGCGGCGCACGATGCGACAGAGGAGAGAGCCACCACCCATGACTCGGACCCCGTCCGCTGCGCAGACAGCGTCAACTTCCTTTCCCAGCAAGAAGATCGCCGCTGCCCGAGGCCCCGAGCCACGCCAGGACCGCGCCGTGCGGACCAAGGCGATCGTGCTGAAGGCGGCCGCCGAACTGTTCGCCGCCCACGGCTTCCGGGAGACCTCCGTGAAGGACGTGGCCGAGGCGGTCGAGATGACCAAGGGCGCCGTCTACTTCCACTACCCGAACAAGGAAGCACTCGCCGTCGCCGTCGTGGAGGAGCACTACGCCCAGTGGCCGCGCCTGCTTCAGGAGGTCCAGGCCGAGCAGCTGCCGCCCCTGGAGACCGCGATCGCCATGCTCGACCGCGCCGCCCTCGCCTTCCGTGACAACGTCATGGTCCAGGCCGGGGCCCGCCTGCAGATCGAGCGCCTGCAGATCGACGCCGAACTTCCGACCCCCTACGTGGACTGGACCAACCTCCTGCACTCCCTCCTGGTCCAGGCCCAGGACCAGGGCCAGCTCCGCCCCGACGCCGACCCGGCCGCCGCCGCCCGCGCCCTGGTCGCCGGCTTCTTCGGGATGCAGCACATCTCCGATGTCCTCCACCGGCGCACCGACATCGCGGACCGCTGGCCCGAGGTCCGCGACCTCTTCCTGCGCGCGCTGCGGGCCTGACGAACCCGCCCGTACGACGGGCACCGGGCGCGGCGGGCCCCGGGCCGGCCGCGTCCGGACGGATACGCGGTCCGGCTCAGTCCACGCCCCGTATCCGCCCCACCAGCACCGCCCCCGCCAGCCCGATCACCGCCGCCACCAGGTACAGCACCCGGTAGCCGCCCAGGTAGGTCACGACCGGCGCCGCCAGCGCGGGGGCGGCCACCTGGGGCAGGGCGTTGGCCACGTTGATGACGCCCAGGTCCTTGCCCCGGTCCAGCGCCTTCGGCAGGACGTCCGTCATCAGCGCGAAGTCGACCGAGGTGAACACGCCGAAGCCGACGCCGAGGACGGCGGCCGCCACGATCGCGCCGGGCCAGGTCTGCCAGCCGGCCAGGGCCGCCGTCGCCACCGCCATCAGCACGCCCGACCAGACGACGAACGGCTTGCGCCGCCCCACCCGGTCCGACCACACCCCGCCCGCCACGACGGTCGCCATCAGCGTCAGGCTGTTGACGGCCGTCAGCACCAGCACGCCCCGGCCGGGATCGGGACGGTGCAGGCGGTCGCGGAGGTAGTAGAGCAGGTACAACAGGACCAGGGAGTTGCTGAGGTTGATCAGGAACCGGGTGAGCCAGGCCCAGCCGAGGTCGGGGTGGCGGCGCGGGCTCAGCCAGAAGCCCGCGAGGAACCCGCGCCAGGACCACGCCGGGCGGTCCTGGGGCGCCAGCGGCAGGTCGTCGTAGCACAGGACGTACGGCAGCACGCCCGCCGCCGTGAACACCGCGCACGCCGTGTACCCGGCGCCGACCCCGCCCGCCACGGTCGCCAGGCCCGTGCCGCCGACCACGCCCAGGATTTGCGCCGCCCCCAACCAGCCGCCCACGGCGCCCCGTTGGAGCCGCGGCACCCGGTCCGGCACGGCCGCCGTCACCGCCGCGAACGCCGCGTTCAGCGTGAGCTGCACCAGGCACCAGCCCACCGCCATGGACCACACCCCGCCCGCCCGCGCGAGCAGCAGCAGGGACAGCGCGCCGCCCGCCGCCCCGGCCACGATCCACGGCGTACGGCGGCCGGGCCGGGCGGTCGTACGGTCGGACAGGGCGCCGAAGAAGGGATTGGCGAGCAGGGAGACCACCGCGCCGGCGCCGGTCACCCAGGCCAGCAGCGTCTCCTTGGACATCCCCGAGCCGGGCGCGAAGTCGTCCGCCTGGGAGGCGAGCAGGATCTGCAGCGGGCCGAACCAGCCGACCCAGATCGCCCCGTTGGCCAGCGACAGGGCCGCCGTCCAGCCCCGGCCGACGGGTTCGACGGGCTCGGCGAGGGCGGCGGCCGAACGGCCGACCGCGGTCATCTCTGCGCCCGGAGCACGTCCCGGAACCAGTGGTAGGAGGCCTTCGGGGTGCGCTCCAGCGTCGCGTAGTCCACGTGCACCAGGCCGAAGCGGCGGGCGTACCCCTCCGCCCACTCGAAGTTGTCCATCAGGGACCACACGAAGTAGCCGCGCACGTCCACGCCGGCCTCCATGGCGCGGTGCAGGGCGCGGATGTGGGCGTCCAGGTAGGCGATCCGGCCCTGGTCGTCGAGGCCGTCGTAGGAGCAGCCGTTCTCGGTGATGACGATCGGCGGGAGCTGCTCGCCGTAGGTCTCGCGGAAGCCGCACAGCAGCTCGGTGAGACCTTCGGGGACGACCGGCCAGCCGAAGTCGGTCACCGGCCGGCCCTCGATCTCCCGTACCGAGAAGGGCAGTTCGGCGGGCAGTGCCAGGCCGCCGTACTCGCTGTCGGTGCCGCCGGGCGCACCCACCCGCGTCGGCGCGTAGTAGTTGATCCCGTACCAGTCGACCGGCTCGGCGATGACCTTCAGGTCCGCCGCAACGTCCCCCGGCATCAACTCGCCCATGCCGTCGGGGTATTCACCGAGGATGACCGGCTCGGCGAACAGGCGGTTGAGCAGGACGTCGTAGAAGCCGGCCGCCTCCACGTCCGCCGGTTCGGCGGAGGCGGGCCAGGTGGGGCCGTGGGAGTTGGCGATGCCGACGTCCGCCGCCCCGGCGGCGCGCAGGGCCCGGACCGCGAGGCCGTGGGCGAGGAGCTGGTGGTGGGCGACGGGGAGCGCGTCGAAGAGGAGCCGCCTGCCCGGGGCGTGGGCGCCGAGGGCGTGGCCGAGCAGGGTGTGCTCGGCGGGCTCGTTCAGGGTGATCCACGTGCCGACCCGGTCGCCGAGCCGCTCGGCGACCGCCGACACATGGTCCGCGAACCGGGCCGCCGTGTCCCGCTGGAGCCAGTCCAGCGAGGCGGGCAGGTCCCAGTGGAAGAGGGTGGGCACGGGCCGTACGCCCGCCGCGCACAGCTCGTCCACCAGGCGGTCGTAGAAGTCCAGGCCGCCGGGGGAGTTGACCCGGGGCCAGGAGACGGAGAAGCGGTACGCGTCGACGCCGAGCCCGCCGAGCAGGGCCACGTCCTCGCGGTAGCGGTGGTAGTGGTCGCAGGCGATGTCCGCCGTCGAACCGTCCTTCACCCGCCCCGGTTCGGCCGTGAACACGTCCCACACGGACGCCTCGCGCTCCCCGGCCGCCCCCTCGATCTGATGCGCCGAGGTCGAGACACCCCACAGGAAGTCCGCCGGGAACCGGGGGATCGGATTGCCGTCGTCAGTCGCCATGGCCGGATCATCCTTACCCCCGGTAACAGAAGTCAACGGCCTTGTACGGATCCCATGTTGGGCCGCTGCGCCCAGGCGTCCGTCCGGAGGTGGGGACGGGCGCCGGCGGACGGCATGGCCGGCCAGGTCACGCCGGAGCCGTCGGCGCGGCGCCGTTGAGGGTGACCTCGGCGCCGTTCTGGCGGGTACCCCATCCGGTCTTGGCGCAGGTGACGATGCCGTACCAGCGCAGCCAGCGCAGGACGGTCCAGGCCATGACGATGGCGGCAGGCATGGCGAGCCACGTCACCGCGCGGGATCGGATGCGTTCGTCGGACCGGATGATGCCGAGGTACCGCAGACCCTGGGCCCAGCCGATGAGGAACGGCACGACCAGCATGCTTCTGGGGGGCAGATTGCCGTAGGCGAGGGGCTCGACGACGAGCATCCAGAGGGTGATCATCTGGGTGAGCACCATCTGGACCCAGCGCATGGTGTGCAGCCAGAAAGCGGGGCGGGCGGGGGTGAGGTAGCGCATGCGCCAGATGGAGCGGATGGTGGAGCCGCGCATCCAGCGCAGGTACATGCGGTTGAAGTGGGACCACTTCTCCGGCATCGCCGTGAAACAGATGGCCGAGGGCTGCTGGACGGTCAGTCCGCGTTCCTGGGCGTAGAGGGTGAGCATGCTGTCGTCGGAGAAGTTCACGGGCCGCCCCATGAACGTCTCGTTCAGGTAGCCGTCGAGGTTGTCACGGATGATGTCCGCCCGGTAGGCGGCCAGCGGCCCGGAGTTGACCATGACGGCCCCGACGGCGGACTGGCCGGAACGGTCGACGAGTTGACAGACGACGAACCACAGGTCGGTGATGCGTACGAGCCAGTTGGCGCGGTTGTTCGTCGCGATGACGATGCCCGCCACCGACTGCACCCGGGGCCTGGAGAAGGGGATGAGGGCCTGCTCCAGCGCGGCGGGGGCGAAGCAGCTGTCACTGTCACACGTGACATAGATGTCCGCTTCGGGGCTGACCCGGACGGCGTGCGCCTGGGCATGGCGCTTGCCTCCGTTGGGTACGCGCTGCCAGGTCGTGGCGATGCCGGCGTCGTGCGCGGCCGCTTCCCACCAGAGGCGCACCTCGGCGTAGTCGGTGTGGGTGGAGCCGTCGTCGACGATGTGGACGGAGTCGGGCCTGCGGGTCTGGCGCAGGAAGGACTCGAGCCCGAGCCGGAGGTAGCCGGGATCCTCGTTGTAGACCGGCACCAGGATCGCCACGTGCAGGGCCTCCAACTGCCGGGCGATACGCGAGGTGAGCTTACGGGGACGCTCGAGGTGGTACATGAACGTCTGCAGCAGGAAGATCAGGAACAGGGAGACCCAGACGACGGTCAGCCGGTTCTGGCTGTGGCTGTCGTGCGCGAACGTGCTGAGCGCGTGGTACCCCGCCCAGGCCGCCGCCGCGAGCATGACGACGATCCCCATCAGGACCGTCGCGGACCGGTGCTGATAGGCCGACAGCACCGGTTCTGCGGTGTGGCCGGCGCTCACCGGGGGCGACGGGAGGAACGATCCTGCATCGCACCGCCCTGCCCGACGGCGCCCTGACCCGCGGCCAGTCCCCGGCGGTAGCGGAAGCGCACCACGAGGATGGCGCCGACGACGACGGCGACCGCGGCGGCGACCATCCAGCCCCCCAGCGGGTAGGTGATGCCGCCGATGACGATGGCGGGCATACCGGTCTGCGCAAGCTGTCCGTGTCCGGACATAACTCCCCCCAAGGAGATGAGAAAGCACCAGGAACAGGAACGTGAAGATCCTGTAAGGGATGTGTATAGCATGTAAGTACTTGAAAGCGGTACTTCGTCACGGGGAGATCACGAAGAGACAAGTCCGCAGGTCACGGCGATGTGAGTACCCGTAAGCTCCGTTGCCCACGTATCCGAGGCGTACGGCCTCCGCCCAGCCGTACCGCCTTCTCACCGCTCTGGAGCCTGATCATGCAGGGCAGCGCCCGCAACATCGCCATATTCGGCGCCGGTTACATCGGCCTGGTCACCGCCGCCTGCTTCGCCCGTCTGGGGCACCGCGTCACCGTTCGCGACATCCAGCCCGAACGCGTCCGGCTGCTGCAGGCCGGGGACGTGCCCATCTACGAGCCGGGCCTCGGTGAACTGCTCGCCGACAACAAGGAGTCGCTGACCTACACGCTCGACGCGAGCGAAGCGGTCCGCGACGCCCACGTCGCCTACATCTGCGTCGACACACCCCCGACCGCCTCAGGCGACGCCGACCTCTCGCGCGTCTGGTCCGTCATCGACAGCCTCCGCGGCGCCACCCACCTGGCCGCGGTCGTCGTGAAGTCCACCGTTCCCGTCGGCACCGGAGCCCGTATCCGCGCCGCGCTGGACAGCGCGGGCCTGCAGCACGTCGGCTACGCCTCGAATCCCGAGTTCACCGCCGAAGGCAGGGCCGTCACCGACTTCCTCCAGCCGGATCGCATCGTCGTCGGCACCGACGACCCGGACACCGCCGAGCTGGTGGCCGGTCTGCACGCCGGCATCCACGGGCCCGTGCAGACCATGGACGTCGCCTCCGCCGAGATGGTCAAACTCGCGTCCAACGCCCTGCTGGCCACGAAGATCACCTTCATCAATGAGATAGCCACCGTCTGCGAGGCGACGGGCGCCGACGTCACCCGGGTCGCCGACGCTGTCGGCCTCGACCACCGCCTGGGCCGCCACTTCCTCAATGCCGGCCTCGGCTACGGCGGATCGTGCTTCCCCAAGGACTCCCGGGCCCTGCGCGCCATGGCCAGCAACTCCGGTTACTCCTTCCAGCTCCTCAACGCTGTCATCGAGGTCAACGACCTCCAGCCCCGCCGCGCAGTCCAGCGCCTCAAGAGCGAACTCGGCACCCTGCGCGACAAGCGCATCGCCCTGCTCGGCATGACCTTCAAGCCCGGCACCGACGACATGCGGGAGGCCCCGAGCACCGTCATGGCCTCCCGACTCCTCGCCGAAGGGGCCGACCTCACCTGCTGGGACCCCATGGCGCGGCCGGCCGACACCGCGCCCTGGAACCAGGCCGAGCGGCGGCCCACTGTCCTCGAAGCCCTCACCGGAGCCGATGCCGCCGTCATCGTCACCGAATGGCACGACCTGCTCGACACGGACTGGGCGGCAGCCCGGAGCCTGATGCGCACGCCCGTCCTCTTCGACGGGCGCAACGTGCTCGATCCGGACACGCTGGGCCGGTTCGGCTACACCTGCATGAGTGTGGGGCGCGCCACGGTCCGGCCGTGACGGGGTCGGAGCGGCCGGCCGGACCGCTCGCTAAGCCCCCTCCTTCAACACCCGCGACACCAACTCCCGTTCGTCCTCGGTGAGTCGGGGATCCGCCGCGTACACCGTGCGGTCGTCCACGGTGATCTCGTACCGGAAGCCGTCCGGGACGCCGGCCGGGGGGGTGCTGCGGCCGGACGTGAGGACGCGGTCGGCCAGGGTGTGCCAGGAGGGGGCGTCGGGCCGGCCCGAGGTGTCCACCTCGGCCCGGCGCTCGATGCCCGCGAAGCCGCCCGTGCGCCGTACTCGAATACGCATGGGGAGTGTCTAGTACGGAACTACAGCGTCCGCACCCCGACCTGTTCCCACGCCTTCTGCACGGCCTGGAGCTCGTCCCCGGCGCCGTACCGCTCCCGCGCCGCCTTCACCGTCAGGGTGGCGAAGTCGGCGAAGAGCGCGTCCTGCTTCAGCTCGCCGCCGGTGAGCACGTCGTACCAGATCTGCCCGGCCCGCTCCCAGGCGTGCCCGCCGATGGCGCTGGCGACCAGGTAGAAGGCGTGGTTGGGGATGCCGGAGTTGATGTGCACGCCGCCGTTGTCGCGGCCGGTGCGGACGTAGTGGTCCATGGTCGCCGGCTGCGGGTCCTTGCCGAGGTTGGGGTCGTCGTACGCCGTGCCCGGGGCCTTCATCGAGCGCAGCGCGGTGCCGTGCACGTGCGGGGCGAGCAGGCCGGCGCCGATCAGCCAGTCGGCCTCGGCGGCGGTCTGGCCGAGGGTGTACTGCTTGATCAGCGAGCCGAAGACGTCCGAGACCGACTCGTTCAGCGCGCCGGACTGCCCGAAGTACTCCAGGTTGGCGGTGTGCTGGGTGACGCCGTGGGTCAGCTCGTGGCCGATGACGTCGACCGGGATGGTGAAGTCGAGGAAGATCTCGCCGTCACCGTCGCCGAACACCATCTGCTCGCCGTTCCAGAAGGCGTTGTCGTAGTTCTGGTCGTAGTGGACGCTGGCGTCCAGCGGCAGCCCGTTGTCGTCGATGGAGTGCCGGCCGTACGCCTTCAGGTACAGCTCGAAGGTGGCGCCGAGGCCCGCGTAGGCGCGGTTGACGGTGGCGTCCTGGACCGGGTCGGAGCCCTCCGCGCGGACCTGTGTGCCGGGCAGGTCCTGGGTGTGCCGGGCGTCGTAGATCGTGCGGTGCGGCTGGTCCGCGGCGGCGCCCGCGGGCGCGGCGACGGAGGGCGCGCCGATGACCGTGGTCAGGCGGCGCTTGGTGCGCTGGTAGGCGTCGTGCTCCAGGGACCGGCGGGCCGGGCCGGAGAGCGCGGTGTCCTCGGCCTGCGCGAGCCGGTCGAGGACGTGCGGCGGCACGATCGTGCAGAAGACGGGCTGGAAGCCCCCGTTGGTCGTCATGCCTGGCACCATTGCACTCCGTGATGCCGGTGTCACTAGAGGCCACCATGATTGGTGAAATACCCGGACACGGAAGGCAACGCTCCGTGACGCTGTGGTACGGCCGCTGTGGAGCGGCGCACTATTTATCCGCTTTCTAATGGGTTTATAGGTGCGGTCCCGCATACTGGGACACGCCCCCCGGCGCCGGGGCGGCTCGGCTAGGCTGCGGAGCATCATGCGTTTCGGGCTGCTTCTCCTTAGCTGCCGCGGCGAGGGCCTGTAGACAAAGGCCGACTCCCTCCCCGCGGAGCTTGGTGTTGCGTCGTCGGCCGTCCACCGGACCCGCCCCCGCGGAACCTTCGAGGAGCCACGCAGACATGGCCAACCGCCAGCAGCCCAGTTCCATGCCGATCCACAAGTACGGCCGCTACGAGCAGGTGGACATCCCGGACCGCACCTGGCCGGAGAAGCGGATCACCGCCGCCCCCCGCTGGCTCTCCACCGACCTGCGCGACGGCAACCAGGCCCTGATCGACCCCATGTCGCCCGAGCGCAAGCGCCGGATGTTCGACCAGCTGGTGAAGATGGGCTACAAGGAGATCGAGGTCGGCTTCCCCGCCTCCGGCCAGACCGACTTCGACTTCGTGCGCTCGATCATCGAGGAAGAGGGCGCGATCCCGGACGACGTCACGATCTCCGTGCTGACCCAGGCCCGCGAGGACCTGATCGAGCGGACCGTGGAGTCCCTGAAGGGCGCCAAGCGGGCCACCGTCCACCTGTACAACGCCACCGCCCCCGTCTTCCGCCGCGTGGTCTTCCGCGGCTCCAAGGACGACATCAAGCAGATCGCCGTCGACGGCACCCGCCTGGTGATGGAGTACGCCGAGAAGCTGCTGGGCCCCGAGACCGAGTTCGGCTACCAGTACAGCCCCGAGATCTTCACCGACACCGAGCTGGACTTCGCGCTGGAGGTCTGCGAGGCGGTCATGGACGTCTGGCAGCCGGGTCCGGGCCGCGAGATCATCCTCAACCTGCCCGCCACGGTGGAGCGTTCGACCCCGTCCACGCACGCGGACCGCTTCGAGTGGATGCACCGCAACCTGTCCCGCCGCGAGCACGTCTGCCTGTCCGTCCACCCGCACAACGACCGCGGTACGGCCGTGGCGGCGGCCGAGCTGGCGCTGATGGCCGGCGCCGACCGCGTCGAGGGCTGCCTGTTCGGGCAGGGCGAGCGCACCGGCAACGTCGACCTGGTCACCCTGGGCATGAACCTGTTCTCCCAGGGCGTCGACCCGCAGATCGACTTCTCCGACATCGACGAGATCCGTCGTACGTGGGAGTACTGCAACCAGATGGAGGTCCACCCGCGCCACCCGTACGTGGGCGACCTGGTCTACACGTCCTTCTCCGGCTCCCACCAGGACGCCATCAAGAAGGGCTTCGACGCCATGGAGGCCGAGGCCAGGGCCAAGGGCGTCACCGTCGACGACATCGAGTGGGCGGTGCCGTACCTGCCGATCGACCCCAAGGACGTCGGCCGCTCCTACGAGGCCGTCATCCGCGTCAACTCGCAGTCCGGCAAGGGCGGTATCTCCTACGTCCTGAAGAACGACCACAAGCTGGACCTGCCGCGCCGGATGCAGATCGAGTTCTCCAGGCTCATCCAGGCGAAGACGGACGCCGAGGGCGGCGAGATCACGCCGAAGGAGATCTGGGCGGTCTTCCAGGACGAGTACCTGCCGAACCCGGACAACCCCTGGGGCCGCATTCAGGTCAGGACCGGCCAGTCGACCACCGACACCGACGGCGTGGACACCCTGACCGTCGAGGCGACCGTCGACGGCGAGGACACCGTCCTGACCGGCTCCGGCAACGGTCCGATCTCGGCCTTCTTCGACGCCCTGGAGTCCATCGGCATCGACGTACGCCTGCTGGACTACCAGGAGCACACGATGAGCGAGGGCGCCTCCGCGCAGGCCGCCTCCTACATCGAATGCGCGATCGACGGCAAGGTCCTGTGGGGGATCGGCATCGACGCGAACACGACGCGTGCGTCGCTGAAGGCGGTCGTCTCGGCGGTCAACCGCGCGGCACGCTAGCGCTTGGCCGGGGCGCGTGGGGAAGTGCCGCGATGGGCCGTCGCTCGGCTGCAGCGCCGTTGTGGCTGGTCGCGCAGTTCCCCGCGCCCCTTCGGGGCGCTGTCCCGCCCACCGTTTTCCGGCCAAGGTCCAGCGCAGGTCACAGAAAGGTCTCTTACGGGGTACTGACTGCACGCCGGTGATGTGGCTAACATCACGCCAGCGCCGCGATGTTGCGGCGTCGTTACGGAGGTGCGACGTGCTGCCAGTACGGGGACGAGACGGCCGTGCCGCCAGGGCTGCGCACTTCCTGCGCATCCGCACCGCGTGGACACCGGTGGGGGACGGCGAGTTCTACTGCCCCGGCTGCGGAGGCGACCGCAACTACCAGCGGCTCACCGGCCGCCGCAGGCTCACCCTGCTCGGCGTCCCGCTGCTGCCGCGCGGCGCCGCGGGCCCGGTCGTGGAGTGCGCCGCCTGCCGCCACCACTACGGCACCGACGTCCTCGACCACCCCACCACCCGCCGCTTCTCCGCGATGCTCCGCGACGCCGTGCACACCGTCGCCCTCGCCGTGCTCGCCGCGGGCGGCACCTCCTCCCGTACGGCCCTGGAGACGGCCGCCGGCGCCGTGCGCGCGGCCGGCTTCGACGGCTGCACCGAGGAGCAGCTGGCCGCCCTGGTCGACGCCCTCGCCGCCGACACCGGCCGGGTCCTCGGCGCCGAGACCGGCACCAGCCTGACCATAGAGCTGCACGAGGCCCTGGACCCGCTCGCCCCGCACCTCGCCCCGGCCGGCCGCGAGTCCCTCCTCCTCCAGGCCGCCCGCATCGCCCTCGCCGACGGCCCCTACACCCCCGCCGAGCACGACGCCCTCACGACGGTGGGCGCGGCCCTGACGATCTGCGCCGACGACGTGACCCGGCTGCTCGCGGCGGCGCGCACGCCCTCCTGACCCGCCCGCCCGTCGCCCCCCGTACTCCCCGGGGAGTAACGGCACCCCGAGGCCGCCCTCGGCAGTACCCGAGAAGTCGCTCCCGCGTCCGACGTCTGCCGCCCCCTTCGCCGGGAGTCTGGAAGCCGTATCCAGACATCCACTGCGCAGGGGAGGCCCGATGTTCACGGGGGCTGCCAAGACACGGAGGACCGGGGCGCTGCCCTGGCTGGTGGTCGGGCTGTGGGCGGTGCTGCTGGCCGTCGCCGGGCCGTTCGCCGCGAGGCTGGGCGACGTCCAGCACGACCGGGCCACCGACTACCTGCCGGCGTCCGCCGACTCCACCCAGGTCGCCGAGCTGGAGGACCGGCTGCCCGGCGGCCAGACCACCGAGCTGGTCCTCGTCTACCACCGGACGGCCGGTCTCACCGCCGCCGACCGGACCACGGCACAGGCCCAGGTCGCCGGGATCGGCCGGCGGCACCGGCTGACCGGGGGCACCCCGCACGGCATCCCGTCCGCCGACGGCACCACCCTCATGTACCCCGTCACCAGCAACGAGCCCGGCACGGACGAGAAGAAGCGGAACACGTTCGTCGACGACGTCCGTCAAGTGGCCCATGACCAGGGCGGGTTGAGCGTGCGGGTGGGCGGTCCGGCCGCCCTCGCCACCGACGCCTCCGGCGTGTACGCCTCGCTCGGCGGCCCCCTGCTCTACACCACCGTCGCCGTCGTCGCGATCCTGCTGATCCTCATCTACCGCAGCCCCCTGCTGTGGCTGGTCCCGCTCGTCGTCGCCGGCGTCGGCGACTTCCTCGCCCGAGCCGCCGCGTACGGCCTCAACCAGGCCTTCGGCACCACCGTCTCCGGCCAGAGCGCCGGCGTCATGACCATCCTCGTCTTCGGCGCCGGCACCGACTACGCGCTGCTGCTCGTCGCCCGCTACCGCGAGGAGCTACGGCGTCACGAGCGGCCGTACGACGCGATGCGCGCCGCCCTGCGCGGCTGCGGGCCCGCCGTCCTCGCCTCCTCCGGCACGGTCGCCGCCGGACTGCTCTGCCTGCTCGCCGCCGACCTCAACTCCAGCCGGGGCATGGGCCCGCTCGGCACGGCCGGCGTGCTGTGCGCGCTCGCCGCGATGCTCACCCTGCTCCCGGCCGTCCTCGTCCTGCTGGGCCGCCGCGTCTTCTGGCCGCTGGTCCCGGCGTACGGCAGCACGCCCAAGGCCCGCCGTTCCCTGTTCGCGGCGATGGGCTCCTCCGCCGGGCGCCGCCCGCTGACCGTCCTCGCCTCCGGCGCCGTCCTGCTCGGCGCGCTCGCGCTGGGCACCCTGAACCTGCCCGGCGCGGTCAAGCAGCTGGACACCTTCGTGCACCGGCCCGAGTCCGTGACCGCCATGGAAACCGTGGCCAAGGCCTACCCGGAGCGGTCCGCGCAGCCCGTCGAGATCATGACCCCGGCCGGGCGTGCCGACGCGTCCCTCGCCGCGGTCAAGGGCACCCCGGGAGTGGCCGATGCCCGCGAGGGCCGTACCGGCGGCGGCTGGACCGAGATCACGGTGACCGCGTCCGCGCCGCCCCAGTCCGCCGCCGAGACCGCCACCATCGAGGCGCTGCGGCACCGCCTGCCCGGGTCCCACGTCGGCGGCCCCAGCGCCCAGCAGCTCGACCTGAAGGACACCAGCGCCCGCGACCGCCTGGTGGTCGTGCCGATCGTCCTCGCCTCCGTGCTGCTGATCCTGATCGCCCTGCTGCGCTCCCTCGTCGCCCCGCTGCTGCTGGTGGCCGCCGTGGTCGCCGTCTGGGGTGCCGCCCTCGGCCTCGGCGGGCTCGCCTTCGGCCCGCTGTTCGGCTTCTCCGGCACCGACCCCGGCCTCGGCCTGCTGTCCTTCGTGTTCCTGGTCGCCCTCGGCGTCGACTACGGCATCTTCCTGATGCACCGGATGCGGGAGGAGTCGGTCAAGGGCGCCGAACCGGCGGCGGCCGCCCTCACCGCCCTGCGCACCACCGGCGGGGTCATCGCCTCCGCCGGGCTGGTGCTCGCGGCCACCTTCGCGGTGCTGACGAACATGGGCCTGGTGCCGCTGGTCGAGCTGGGCTTCGTCATCGCCGTCGGCGTCCTGCTGGACACCTTCCTCGTCCGCACCTACCTCGTGACCAGCGCGAGCGTGGCGCTCGGGCGCAGGGTGTGGTGGCCGGGCCGGCTGTCCCGCCCGGCGCCGGAGGCCGACCGCGCGCCGGAGCCGGTGGGCGCGTAGCGGAAGATGAACCCCGTGCAGGCAACCGTCACGAACCCCGTGCAGGCGACCACCGCCGCGTCCCGGCCCGGCCGGACCCTCGCCTCCCTGGATCCGCTGCGGCAGGACGCCCTCCTGGCCGCCGGGCTCGCCGCCCTCGCCTCCGGCATCGCCGTCACCGTCGGCAGCGGCCGGCACCCGGACGCGCTCGGCTGGGCCCTGCTGCTCGGCCTGCACGTGCCGCTGGTGTGGCGCCGGCGGGCCCCGCTCACCGTGCTCGCGGTCATGATCGCCCTGATCGCGACCTACCACCAGCTGGACTACAACCACTCGGCGCCCACCGCCGCCTCGATGGTCGTCCTCTACACGGTGGCGGTGACCCACGGCCCCCGGCGCACGGCCCTCGTCGGCGCCGCCGTCGTCACGCTGATGCTGCTCCTGAAGATCCGCCACGGCATGGCCGGGGTCCAGGTGAGCTTCCAGATCACCGGCTGGATCGTCTCCATGCTCGTCCTCGGCGGCTACATCCGCGTCCACCGGGAGAACGCCGCCGCGGCCGTGGAACGCGCCGAACGGGCCGAGCGCACCCGCGAGGAGGAGGCCCGCCGCAGGGTCGCCGAGGAACGCCTGCGCATCGCCCGCGACCTGCACGACCTGCTCGCCCACAGCATCACCCTGATCGGCGTGCAGACCTCGGTCGCCGCGCACGTCCTGGCGGCCGACCCCGAGCGCCTGGACCGCACGGCCGTCGCGCAGGCCCTCGACGACATCGCCGAGACCTGCCGCACGGCCCGCGGCGAACTCCGTACGACCCTGGAGGTGCTGCGCGCCCCCGGCACCCCGGACGCCCGCGGCCCCCTGCCCGGCCTCGCGGGCCTCGCCGAACTGGCGAAGTCGGCGGGGGCCGAGGCGGAGCTGACCGTGCGGGCCGACGCGGTCCCGCCCGCCGTCGGCGCGGCCGCCTACCGGATCGTGCAGGAGGCGCTCACGAACGCGGTGCGGCACGGCGGCCGGGCCGACCTGACCGTGCGGGTGGCCGTGCACGAGGAGGAGGACGGCCTGCGCGTCCGGGTCACCGACGACGGCGTGGGCGCGCCCGATGCCGGCCCGCCCGGCTTCGGGCTGGTCGGCATGCGCGAGCGGGCCCGCAGCGTCGGCGGCACCGTCGAGGCCGGACCGCGCGCCGGCGGACCGGGCTTCGAGGTGAGCGCCGTCCTGCCGCTGGGGGAGAAACCGGGAGAGAGAGTGGGGGCCGAGGGATGATCAGAGTCCTGCTCGCCGACGACCAGACCCTGGTGCGGGCCGCGTTCGCGATGCTCGTGGAGTCGGCGCCGGACATGGAGGTCGTCGGGCAGGCCGGCACCGGCCGCGAGGCCGTCGACCTGGCCCGCGCCGAGCGCGCCGACGTCGTCCTGATGGACATCCGCATGCCCGGCCTGGACGGCATCGAGGCGACCCGGCTGATCGCCGCCGACGAGGACCTCGCCGGGGTCAGGGTCCTGGTGCTCACCACCTACGACACCGACGAGCACGTGGTGGAGGCGCTGCGGGCCGGCGCCTCCGGCTTCCTGGTGAAGGACACCCGTCCGGCCGACCTCCTCGACGCGATCCGCACGGTCGCGGCGGGCGAGGCACTGCTCTCCCCGGGGCCCACGGCACGCCTGATCGAGCGGTTTCTGCGCAGCCCCTCGGCGCCGGTGACGGGCGGCCCCGAGTGCCTCTCGGACCGCGAGCGCGAGGTCCTGACCCTGGTCGCGCGCGGCCTCAACAACGCCGAGATCGCCGAGGCGTTGGGCCTGAGCCCGCTCACCGCCAAGACCCACGTCAGCCGGATCATGGGCAAGCTCGGCGCCCGGGACCGCGCCCAGCTGGTGATCGTCGGCTACGAGTCGGGACTGGTGATTCCGGGGACCATGGGCGGGTGACCCCGAAGAGCCGCCCCCTGCTCACCACCCTCGCGCTCCTCACCGCGCTCACCGCCGGCCTGCCCGCCACGGCATCCGCCCGGCCCGGCCCCGGCTGCGCCTCCTCGGTGCCGTACGTCTCCGGCCGGGGCGGCTACGCCACCTACCGCATCCCCGCGGTCGTGCGGACCCGGCTCGGCACCGTCCTCGCCTTCGCCGAGGGCCGGCGCCACGGTGCCGCCGACACCGGTGACATCGACGTCGTCCTGCGCCGCTCCACCGACGGCGGCTGCAGCTGGGGCCCGCTGACCGTCGTGGCCGCCGGGGACGGGGACACCCGGGGCAACCCGGCGCCGGTCGTGGACCCGCGCACCGGCGACGTCGTCCTGGTGACCTGCGCCAACAGCGGGAAGGCCACCGAGGACCAGATCCGGCGCGGTGCGGGGGACCGCCGGGTGTTCGTACAGCGCAGCCGGGACGACGGCCGGCACTTCACATCCCCGGCGGACATCACGGCCCGGGTGAAGCGGCCCGGCTGGCGCTGGTACGCCACCGGCCCCGGCCACGCCGTCGCCCTCACCCGGGGCCCGCACGCCGGCCGCCTGCTGGTCCCCGCCAACCACTCCGTGGCCCCGCCCGCCGGTTCCTCCGGCCGCGCGTCCCGGTACGACGGCGGCCACGCCCTCTACAGCGACGACGGCGGCCGCACCTGGCACCTCGGCTTCGTGACCGGGCCCCACGACGGCGTGACCGACGTCAACGAGACGACCGCCGCCCAACTCCCGGACGGCCGCCTCTACTTCAACGCCCGCGACCAGTACGGCACCGCCCCCGGCAACCGCCTCGACACCTACTCCTCCGACGGCGGCACCACCCTCGACCGCCCCTACACCGTCCAGCCCACCCTGAACGCCGTCCCGGTCGTCCAGGGCAGCCTCCTCCAACTCCACGGCCGGGAAACCCCGTTGCTCTTCTCGGCCCCCTCGGTGCCCACGGCCCGCCGCGCCCTGGCCCTCTGGTCCAGCAGGGACGCCGGCCGCACCTTCACCAGACTCCTCACCCTCTCGAACCACCCGGCCGCCTACTCGGACCTGGTCCAGCTGGGCCATGACACGATCGGCGTCCTGTACGAGACGGGGAACAAGCAGGCGTACGAGACCGTGGAGTTCCGCAGACTGGCCTTGCCAGGGAACTAGAGCAACCCGGCGGCCGCCAGGAACTTGCCCACCCTCTCCACCTCTTCCCCCGACAACGGCACCTGCGGCTCCGCCGTGACCCCGCACGCGATGACCCCCCGCAGATGCAGCGCGGCCTTGAACGCGCCCAGCGCCGACGAACTGCCCCCCATCCGCGCCGGATCCCCGGCCGTGACCATCCCGAACAGCGCGCACAACCGCTCCTGCTCCCCCCGCGCCCCCTCCCAGTCACCGGCCCGGCACATCCGGTACAGCCGGACGTACCCGTGTGGGTCGACGTTGGCCAGCCCCGGCACCGCCCCGTCGGCGCCGAGCGCCAGCGCGGAGTCCACGATCAGCTCGGAGCCGGTCAGCACGCTGAACCCGGGGTGCGCGCGGGCGCCGGTGACGATCTCGCGGAAGGCGGCCAGGTCCCCGCTGGAGTCCTTGATCCCGGCCAGCACCTCGTCGGCGGCCAGCCCCAGCACCACGTCGGCGGGGAGCCTGGTGTGCACGGCGGCGGGGATGTCGTAGGCGATGACCGGGACCGGCGACGCGCCGGCGATCCGGCGGTAGTGGTGGACGATCTCGGAGCGGTGGGTGCGGGCGTAGAAGGGCGCGGTGACGACCACCGCGTCCGCTCCGGCCGCCGTCACCGCCGCGACGTGGTCGAGGACGCGCGGCGTGGTCATGTCGATGGCGCCGGCGAGGACCGGCAGCCGGCCGTCCACATGGGCGACGACCGCCTCGACCACCTGCCTGCGCTGCCGGTCGGTCAGGAACGCGGCCTCGGACGTGGACCCGAGCAGGAACAGCCCGTGCACGCCGCCGCCCACGAGATGGTCGACCAGCCTGAGCAGCGAGGGCACGTCCACCTCGCGCTCCGGCGTCAGGGGCGTGCAGACGGGCGGGACGACACCGGTGAGCGGGGTGGGGAAGGGCATGTCAGGGCTCCTGGCGTACGGGGTCTGCCGGGTCTCGGCTCGATTCGTCCTCCTGGACAGGATGGTGGCACCGGTAGCGGTGTCCGGGCCGTGACGCGGCCGAGAAGTCCGGCATGGCCCCGGCGCACACCCCGTCTGCCTTCCAGCAGCGGGTGCGGAACGGGCAGCCGCTCGGCGGCCGGGTCGCCGAGGGCACCGGACCGCTCAGCGGGATCGGGTCGATGGGGTCCAGCAGACCGGGCGTGGCGGAGAACAGGGCGCGGGTGTACGGGTGCCGGGCCGCGTCGGTGACCCGGCCGGCCGGGCTCTCCTCCACGATCCGGCCCAGGTACATGGTGATCACCCGGTCGCTCATCCGCCGTACCGTCTGGATGTCGTGCGACACGAACACCAGCGCGAGACCGAGGCGCTCCTTGAGGTCCAGCAGCAGGTTGAGGATCTGCGCGCGGACCGACACGTCCAGCGCGCTGGTCGGTTCGTCGGCGACGACCAGCACCGGGTCCAGGGCGAGCGCGCGGGCGATGGCGACGCGCTGCCGCTGCCCGCCGGAGAGCTGCCCGGGCAGCGCGTCGGCGAGGGCCCGGGGGAGCCCGACCAGGGACATCAACTCCCGCACCCGGTCCTCCCGTTCGGCCCGCGTGCCCCGCTGGTGCACATCCAGCGGGTCGCGCAGGATCCGCCGTACGGTCAGCCGCCGGTTGAGCGCGGTCGACGGGTCCTGGAAGACCATGCCGACGCCCGCGCCGACCAGGGTCCGGCGTTCGGCGGCCGGCATCGTCCACAGGTCACGGCCCCGGAACGCCACCGACCCGGCGACCGGCCGCTGGACGCCCACCAGCACCCGCGCCAGCGTCGACTTCCCGCACCCGGACTCGCCGACCACGCCCACCGTCTCCCCGGCGCCCACGGTGAGATCGGCGCCGGTCAGGGCGTACACCCGGTCCCGGCGGAACACCCCGCCGCCGCGCGCCCTGTGCACGACGTGGGCGTCCCGGACCTCGACGACGGCGTTCACGGGAGAGCCTCCTGAACGGGTACGGCCGGATGGTGGCAGGCGGCCATGTGGGTGGCCGTACCGGCCAGGACGGGCGCGTGGGCGTGGCACACCTCGCTCGCCAGCGGGCAGCGGTCGGCGAAGCGGCAGCCCGCCGGGAAGTCGGCCGGGGCCGGTACGACCCCCTTGATCTGCGTCATCCGCTCCTCGGCCGACTCCAGCGACAGCACGCTGCCGAGCAGGCCGCGCGTGTAGTGGTGGGCCGGCGCCGCCACCAGGTCGGCGGTCACCCCGCTCTCCACGATCTGCCCGCCGTACATCACCACCACCCGGTCGGTGACGTCGGCGACCAGCGCCAGGTCGTGCGAGACCAGGATCAGCGCGAACCCCAGCTCCTCGCGCAGCCGCAGCAGCAGCTCCATCACCTGGGCCTGCACGGTGACGTCCAGGGCGGTCGTCGGCTCGTCCGCGACGATCAGCCGTGGGTCGCGGGAGAGCGCCATGGCGATGAGCACGCGCTGCCGCTGGCCGCCGGACAGCTCGTGCGGATAGCTGCGCAGGGTGCGCTCGGGGTCCAGCCCGACCAGCTCCAGCAGCTCCCGGGGGCTTCGGCGGCCGCCGCGCCGCACGAGCTGCTTCAGCTGGGCACGGACGGTCATCGCCGGGTTCAGCGAGGACAGGGCGTCCTGGTGGACCATCGCCATCTCGTGCCCGAGCAGCCGGCGCCGTACCCGCATCGGCTCGGCGAGCAGGTCCCGCTGCCGGAACCGCACCTGGCCGCCGACGCGCGCGTCCCTCGGCTGGAGCCCCATGACCGTGAGCGCGGTCAGCGACTTCCCGCACCCCGACTCGCCCACCACACCCAGCACTTCACCCGGGTACACCTCGAAGCCGACCCCGGCGACGACGTCCACGCCCCGGTGCCGGTCCGGGAAGCCGATGGTCAGGTTCTCCACGGCGAGCACCGGCTGCCCGCCCGGCGCGGGGCGGGGCCGGGCGCGGGAGCGCAGCCGCCGGGCCGCCTCGGACAGCCCGGGCAGCGGAAGCACGGCACCGGGTTCCGCCCTCTCCGACTGGTCCGGCGCCGCCTGCACTTCGCGCGCGGCCGGTGCCGCCCACGCGTCGGACACGCCCTCGGCGAGGACGTTCAGCGACAGCACGGTCAGCAGGATCAGCAGCCCGGGGAAGACGGTCGCCCACCAGCCGCCGGTCAGCACCATGTTCTTGCCGTCGGCGATGACACTGCCCCAGGACGGGTCCGGCGGCCGCACCCCGGCGCCGATGAAGGACAGCGACGCCTCGAACACGATCGCCTCGGCGACCTGCACCGTGCAGAACACCAGCACCGGGGCGGCGCAGTTGACGGCCACGTGCCGCGCCACGATGTGGGCCGTACGGGCGCCGATCACCCGTTCCGCCGTGACGTAGTCCTCGCCGTACTGATCGAGGACGTTGGCCCGTACGACCCGGGCGACGGGCGGTGTGAACAGGAAGGCGATGGCACAGATCAGCACGCCGATCCCGCCGCCGAAGACCGCGACCAGGACCGCCGCGAGCGCGATCCCCGGGAACGCCATCACCACGTCCAGGCAGCGCATCAGCGTCTCGTCGACCGCCTTGCGGGAGGTGGCGGCCACCGCCCCGACGACGGCCCCCACGACCAGCGCGAGCGCCGTCGCCCCCAGCCCGATCGCCAGCGACCACCGGGCGCCGTACATCAGCCGGCTCAGGATGTCCCGGCCGAGGCTGTCCTGCCCGAGCCAGTGCGCGGCGGACGGATGCCCGCTGCCGCCCGCCGGCTCCTGCTGGTCGAGCGGATCGTCGGGGGCGAGGAGAGGGGCGAGTACGGCGGCGAGGACGACGAGGACCAGGAAACAGACGGCGGCCCTCGACAGCGGCGGCAGCCGGCGCCGGCCGCGCGGCCGGACGCCACCGGGCCGGGAGAGCCGCTCGGCAAGACGCGCGCGCATGACCGTCACCCCGCCCTCAGACGTGGGTTGACCAGCAGATACAGCAGGTCGATGACGAGGTTGACGACGACGAAGCCGGTGGCGGTGGTGAGGACGACCCCCTGCACGACGGCCGGGTCCCCGTTCTGCACGGCGTCGATCATCAGCTTGCCCATGCCGGGCAGCGAGAAGATCGTCTCGATGACGACGGCACCGCCGAGCAGATAGCCGACCCGCAGTCCGAGCACCGTCAGCGGATTGACCAGGGCGTTGCGGAGCACGTTCCGCCCGACGACCACCCAGGGCGGCAGCCCGCTCCCGACGGCCGTACGGACGTAGTCCTTGTCCAGCTCCTCCACCACCGAGGTGCGCACGATCCGCGTCAGCTGGGCGGCCACCGGCAGGGAGAGGGCGAAGGCGGGCAGCGCCATGGTCCGCAGCCAGCCGGTGACCGAGTCGGCCGGATTGACGTAGCCGCCGGTCGGGAACCAGCCCCGGTCCACCGCCAGGTACTGGATCATCAGCAGCGCCAGCCAGAAGCCGGGCGCGGCCACCCCGACGAGCGAGACGACCCGGATCACCTGGTCCGGGATCCGGTCCCGGTACACGGCCGCCGTGACGCCCCCCGCCAACGCCAGCACCACCGCGATGGCGAGGCCGAGGAAGGTCAGCTGGAGCGTGAGCGGCAGCGCGGTGGTGACCTGGTCGGCCACCGGGGCCCGGGTCAGGGCGCTGGTGCCGAGGTCGCCGTGGAGCAGATCGCCGACGAAGCGGACGTACCGGACGGGGAGCGGATCGAGCAGGCCGTTGTGCTCGCGGAAGTCGTGCAGCTGCCGCGGGGTCGGATTCGCCCCCTGGAAGAACGCGGACGCCGGGTCGACGTCCGAGAACCGCATCACCAGGAACACGAACAGCACGATCCCGAGCGTCAGCGGCACGAGCAGCGCGATCCGGCGGAGCAGGATGCGTACGACGGCCGTCATGCCGTCAGACCCACTTGGCCTGGAGGAGGTTGATGCCGGGGTAGGGCTGCGCCCTGATGCCGGTGAGCTTCCGGGGGTCCCACGCGGTCATCAGCTCGTTGTGCACGACCGGGTACAGCACGGCCTGCTCGGCGACGAGGTCGATGTAGTCCTGGACGATCGCCTTCTTCCGTTCCGGATCCGGCTCCCGGGTCGCCCGGTCCATCTCCTTGAAGAGCCGCTCGGCGACCGGGTCGCCGGCCCACCGGGTGTACCCCATCCACAGGTTCCGCGGCCCGTAGTTGTAGTGCATGATCAGGTCGGCGTCGAGCCCGAACTGGTTGGGGTTGGATGCGGCGGCGACGACCTGGTAGTCCTGCTTCTGGTCCATCTTGGTGAACACGGCGGTGGTCTCCTGCGGCGCGAGAGACGTCTCCACCCCGATCGCGTCCCATGACGCCTTGATGGTCGGCAGGCAGTCCACGATCCAACTGACGTTGACGGCCAGCACGTTGACCTTCAGGCCGGTCACCCCGGCGGCTTCGAGGAGGGCCCTGGCCTTCCGCGGGTCGTAGTCGTAGACGGTCCTGGCCCGCCGGTAGGCGGGGTTGCCCTCGTCGAGGAACGAGGACGCGGGCTTCCCGTGTCCCTTGAGGGCGACCCGGACCATCTTCTCGGTGTCGATCGCGTAGTGCAGCGCCTGCCGCACCCGCACGTCGTCGAAGGGCCTGTGCCGGGTGTTGAACATCAGGAAGAGGTTGTTCATCCCGGCGCCACCGGCGACCTTCAGCCCGCCCTGCTCCAGCCGCGCGAGGTTGGCGTAGGGGATGTTGTCGGCGATCTGCGCCCCGGCGTCGCTCCCCGAGATCTTCGCGACGCGCGGCGCGGCGTCCACGATCGTCAGCCAGTTCATCCGCTTGAAGGCGGGCGGGCGGGGCCCGTTGTAGGCGGCGTACGCCTCGAAGGTGGTGTTGGACTTCGGGTGGTGCGCGGTCTGCCGGTACGGCCCCGAGCCGACGGCCAGCCCCCTGACGGCCTCGTCCCAGGCGCCGGGCCTGGAGAAGACGTGCTTCGGCATGATCTTGGCGAGGGTGAGCCGGGAGAGCCCGTCCGGGAAGGGGAACTTGAGCACGAGCTCGACGGTGCGGGAGCCGGTCTTGCGTACGCCGTCCAGCCAGCCGGCGAAGAAGCCCTTGGCGAGCGTCTGTGTGCCCGGGTCGAGGATCCGGTCGAAGACGAACACGACGTCGTCGGCGGTGACGGGCCTGCCGTCGTGGAAGGTCGCGCCCGGACGCAGCGTGAACCGCCAGGTGGTGGCCTTCGGGTCCGTCGGGACCCCGGTGGCCAGGGCCGGGTACGGCACCCGGGTGATCGGGTCGGTGTCCAGCAGGCCTTCGTAGATGTGGTTGTTGGCGGCCATGCAGAACGCGGACGCCGTCTGCGTCGGATCCCAGCTGCCGTCGTTCCCGTAGCCGATCACGGCGGTCAGTGTCCGGTCCTTGCCGGTACCGCCGCCCCCGGTGTCGTTCGTGGACTGAGGTCCGGCGGAGCAGGCGGTCAGCGCGGGCGGCAGGAGCGCGGCCGCGCCGAGCGCACCGGTGTAGCCGAGGAACTGCCGGCGGCGCGGTGCCGGTACGCCGGGGCCGGGTGTCACGTCGTCGCGCACGGGTCCTCCAGCAAGGATTGAGGGGAGGGTGGGAGATACGACGTCCTACGTCCTACGTCCGGTAGCGCGACCATAGGAGGGGGCATGGGGGCGGTCAAGACGGCGCACACGAATGGACCAGCCGCCAGAGGCAGGCACCAGTGGCGGCGGTGAAGGGGCGGCGTGCGGCCTCGCCAACCCTGTGCTTGAGGGGCGCAGACCTCTGCCGAGTGTAGAGGCGCTGTGTCACTGCCGATGTACGAAGAGTGAAACCCGGAAAGAGAGGGGAGCGAGATGCCGGGACCGGAAAAGGCAGGAGTGGTGCCGTAGTGAAGCCTCCCGTCATCGGCAGCTGTGCCGTGGACACCCGTACCGGACGGGTCGGGATCGTCATGGGGCACGAGGGGCCGTACGTCCAGCTGAGACCCTACGGCGGAGGCAGGGAGTGGGACGCCGACCCCGCAGCCGTGCGGCTCGCCACCCCCGCCGAGCGACTGAGCGCGGCGACCGCCTACGCCAACGCCCGTAGCCGGGGTGAGGTGCCATAGGTCCCCCGGCGGGGCAGCGCTTGGGCGAGAATGGTGCTCATGACTCTGTTCCGCGACGACGGCATCGTGCTGCGCACCCAGAAGCTGGGTGAGGCGGACCGGATCATCACGCTGCTCACGCGCGGTCACGGGCGGGTACGGGCCGTGGCCCGGGGAGTGCGCCGGACGAAGTCGAAGTTCGGGGCCCGGCTGGAACCCTTCTCCCATGTCGACGTGCAGTTCTTCGCGCGCGGGAGCGAGCTGGTCGGGCGGGGGCTGCCGCTGTGCACGCAGAGTGAGACCATAGCGCCGTACGGTGGCGGAATCGTGACCGACTACGCCCGCTACACCGCCGGCACGGCCATGCTGGAGACGGCCGAGCGGTTCACCGACCATGAGGGCGAGCCAGCGGTGCAGCAGTACCTGCTGCTGGTCGGCGCCCTGCGCACGCTCGCCCGGGGCGAGCACGCCCCCCACCTCGTCCTGGACGCCTTCCTGCTCCGCTCCCTCGCCGTCAACGGATACGCGCCGAGCTTCAGTGACTGCGCGAAGTGCGGGATGCCCGGACCGAACCGGTTCTTCTCCGTGGGCTCCGGCGGTTCCGTCTGCGCCGACTGCCGGGTGCCCGGGAGTGTCGTACCGTCGCCGCAGACCCTGGTGCTCCTCGGTGCGCTGCTTACGGGAGACTGGGAGACGGCGGACGCCTGCGAGGCGCGGTACGTCCGCGAGGGCAGCGGGCTGGTGTCCGCCTACCTGCACTGGCATCTGGAGCGCGGGCTGCGTTCGCTCAGGTACGTCGAGAAGTAAGAGGGAGACGAGAAGCACATGGTCGTACGCGGGATCCTGGGGCGCCAGCGGCGCGAGTACAAGGCGCCGGAGCCGCACCCGTCCGGCGCCCGCGCGCCCAAGCTCCCCGGCGAGCTGGTGCCGAACCACGTGGCCATCGTCATGGACGGCAACGGCAGGTGGGCGAAGGAGCGGGGGCTGCCCCGGACCGAGGGGCACAAGGTCGGCGCCGAGCGGGTGCTGGACGTGCTCCAGGGGTCGATCGAGGTCGGCGTCCGCAACATCTCCCTCTACGCCTTCTCCACCGAGAACTGGAAGCGTTCGCCCGACGAGGTCCGCTTCCTGATGAACTTCAACCGGGACTTCATCCGCAAGACGCGGGACCAGCTCGACGAGCTCGGGATCCGGGTGCGCTGGGTGGGCCGTATGCCCAGGCTGTGGAAGTCGGTCGCCAAGGAGCTGCAGGTCGCCCAGGAGCAGACCAAGGGCAACGACCTGCTCACGCTGTACTTCTGCATGAACTACGGCGGGCGTGCCGAGCTCGCCGACGCGGCGAAGGCGCTGGCCGAGGACGTGGCGGCGGGACGGCTCGACCCGGCCAAGGTCAGCGAGAAGACCATCCAGAAGTACCTGTACTACCCGGACATGCCGGACGTGGACCTGTTCCTGCGGCCCAGCGGCGAGCAGCGCACCTCCAACTACCTGCTCTGGCAGAGCGCGTACGCCGAGATGGTCTTCCAGGACGTGCTGTGGCCCGACTTCGACCGCCGTGACCTGTGGCGGGCCTGCGTCGAATTCGCCTCCCGCGACCGGCGGTTCGGCGGCGCCGTCCCGAACGAGGAACTCCTCGCCATGGAGGAGGCCATGAAGGGCGACGCCACCTCGTAGCCACCGGCGGTTCACGCGGGTCGCCGAGGATGCGGGGTTCATGAGACGTCTCACGCCTGTCCTCGCCCTCGGCGCTCTGCTGCTCACCGCGCTGCCCGCGCACGCCGCCGACGGCCCCGCGCACCGCGAGAGGTACGGCACCAAGGCGCCGTACGAGCCCGAGCAGAGCGCGCACGCCTACCAGCGGCCCCCGGCCGGTTACACCGCCGTCTTCACCGAGAACGTCTCCCGGCACGGCTCCCGTGCGGCGACCGGCAGCGAGGACGGCGACCTGGTCCTCGGGCTGTGGGACAAGGCGCAGGAGGAGGGCCAACTCACCGGCCGGGGCGAGGAGTTCGGGCCGACGGTGCGGGCGCTCGTGGCCGCCGTGGAGAAGGTGGGGTACGGCAACCTCAGCGGGCGCGGCCGGCGGGAGATGCGGGACACCGCGACGCGCATGGAGCAGCGCCTGCCCACGCTGTTCGCGGAGATCGCCGACGAGGGCGAGAAGATCGACGTGGTCACCTCCGGGCAGGGGCGGGCCGTGGACAGCGCGGCCGAGTACACCGGCGCCCTCGCCGCCGCCGACCCCGCGCTGCGGCCGCTGATCGGTCCCGCCCGCACCGACAAGGACCTGCTGTACTTCCACAAGGCGCCGGGCGGTGCGGCGTACCGCGACTACCTCGCCCACGACCAGCGCCTCAAGGACACGCTGAACGCGCTCACCGGCCAGCCCAGGACGCACGAGGCCGCGCGCAGTGTGCTGCGCCGGATCTTCAGGGAACCCTTCGTCGACGGGATCACGGACCAGGTCGGCGCCGCGCGGGCGATCTACAACCTGTACGCCATCGCACCGGCGATGACCGAGGAGAGCCCGGACGGGGCGGGCTGGGGCCTGGAGCGCTCCCTCTCCCCCTCCGACGCGTCCTGGTTCGGCTACCTCTCCGATGCCGAGGACTTCTACGAAAAGGGCCCCGGCTTCTCCGGCAGCGACATCACGTACAAGATGGCCGGCGTGCTCCTGGACGACTTCTTCGAGCAGGTCGAGGCCAAGCGCGCCGGCACCAGTGACCTCGGCGCCGAACTGCGCTTCACCCACGCCGAGGAGATCATCCCCCTGGCCGCGCTGATGGGCCTGCCCGGCAGCACGCAGCCGGCGACACCGGGGGAGCCGTACACCTACGCCGACAACCCCTGGCGGGGCGCGTCCGTCGCCCCCCTCGGCGTGAACCTCCAGTGGGACGTGTACGAGAAGGACGGCCGCTACCTCGTCCGCATGCTCTACAACGAGCGGGAGACACCGTTCCGGGCCGGCTGCCACCCGATCGCCGAGGGCAGCGCGTTCTACGACCTGGACGAACTGGAGCGGTGCTTCGGGCGAATGTGATCGTATTGGAGCTCTCGCGGACCTGTTGTGGACAACGGGCCACTCCCGGCCGAATGCCGCATTAGCATCGAGGCGGAGCGGGCGATGACGCCCGTCGGACGGGTCGGGGGTGGGGGCATGCGGCGCGCCGTGGTTTTCGTGCATGGCACTGGTGTGCGGGAGGAGTCGTACAACAAGACCTTCGGCGCCGTGCGAACCGCTTTGGCGCGGTTACAACCCGGAATCGAGGTACGCGGTTGCTTCTGGGGCCGCGAAGCGGGAGCCGGCCTGGCTCTGGACGGCCTCAGCGTCCCCGGCTACACGGAGTCCGGCGGCGGGCGTGAGGGGGACGAGGAGGTGGCCGTCTGGGGCGTGCTGTACCGCGACCCCGGCTACGAGTTGCGCCTGCTGGGTCTGCGTCCGGCCGTCGCCCCCGGCCTGGGGCGAGGGCAGAGCCCGGCGGAGAAGCTGCGGGACCAGCTCTCGGCCTACAGCCCCTCCTCTCAGGTGCGGGACGCCTTCGCGGAACACGGGCTGGCGGCCGCCCTCGACGAAGCCGTGCGCCGCGTGGCCGAGTCCCCGGAGCTGCGGGACGCCGTGGCCACGGCGGACGAAGGGGGCTATGAACACCGGCACGCGTTCGCGCGCGCCGTGGTGGCCGCGGCGCTCGCGGACGCCGTGGACGGGGGAGCCGACGCACTCGACGGACTCGAGCGCGATGCTCTGCTCTCCCTCGTCAGCGCCGACCTCCACAGCCAAGGACGCGCCCTTCCGGGGGCCGTGGCCAAGGCGGCGGCCGCCCCTGCTCTGCGGGCACTGACCTGGTATGCCCGCCGACGGCGCGGCGCCCTCAACGACGACCTCCTGCTTCCCGCGGTCGGTGACATCCTGCGCTACCAGGCCCGGGGGGAGGCACTGCGCCGGCTGATCGGGCGCACCATCGATCACGCACCGGGCGACAAGGTGACCGTCGTCGCCCACAGTCTGGGAGGTGTGGCCTGCGTGGATCTGATGGTGCGGGAAAAGCTTCCGAGAGTCGATCAGTTGATCACCGTGGGCTCCCAGGCGCCGTTCTTCTACGAAGCCGGCGCGCTGGTCTCGTTGGAACATCCCCAGGCGCCGCCCGAGCACTTCCCGAGGCGCTGGCTCAACCTCTACGACCGACGCGATCTGCTGTCGTTCCGTGCCGGCGCGGTCTTCCCCGGGCACGCCGTCGATCACGAAGTCGACAACCGGCAGCCCTTTCCGCTCGCGCACAGTGCCTACTGGTCCAACCGTGCGGTCTGGAGCGCCATCGGCACATGGATGGGCTGAGCGTGGTCGAGCCGCGGCGCGTGCACGCTGTGGTCGTCGGTGTGGAACGGTACGAGAAGTGTCCGGCATGGAGCCTGCCGGGTGCCGTGGGCGATGCCGTGCGCTTCGCCCGGTGGCTGCGCAAGGGGGGCGTGCCGGCTGCCAACATCCACCTGCTGCTGGCGCCGGGTGAGGAGAGCCGGCGGTTGCTGGACGAGGTGTCGCAGACCGACGAGATCGACTGGTGCGAA
This sequence comes from Streptomyces incarnatus, assembly GCF_001027185.1. Classification (NCBI taxonomy): domain Bacteria; kingdom Bacillati; phylum Actinomycetota; class Actinomycetes; order Kitasatosporales; family Streptomycetaceae; genus Streptomyces; species Streptomyces incarnatus. The sequence goes on from NZ_CP011497.1 coordinate 5,794,371, forward strand.
GTCTCCTCCCGCGACGGGCTGATGGACGCCTTCACCAGCGGCCTGGACCAGCGCGCCGGCGACCTGCTGTACGTCTACTGGGGCAGCCACGGGGTCCTGGACCATGGCGAACGGCGGCTGCTGCTCTGCCCCGACGCCTCCCTGAAGGACAAACGCTGTATCGACACCGACAACTTGACCGAACACCTCGCCCGAGCCGACCTGCACGGCTTCGCACAGCAGGTGCTCCTCTTCGACGCCTGTGCGACGTTCCTGGAACATCACCAGGATCCCGTCGGGCCCGCGGTTGCCGCCTTTCCCACGGCGCCACGCCGTGGTGTCGAGCAGTTCCGGCTGTGCGCCGCGGCAGCCGGCCAGGTCGCCGAGAACGACCCGGCACGGCGCAGCGGCGTCTTCTCCCGCGCCGTGCTCGACTGGCTGGAGGCACATGCCGCCGATCTGCGACCGGATCTCGGCTCACTGGAAGAACACGTCAAGACGTGGTTCGGTGAACTGCACCGGGCAGGCGGCCCGTTGCAGACCCCCGTCCGCCTCTTCATCCGTACGCTGGACGGCTCCGAGCACCAGTGCGCCGAACCGGCTCTCCCTCCGCTGCCGGAGTCGGCCGACCGGGGCCTGGTCGCCCTCGCCCTGCGCAGTGCGCTCGGCGACCCGGAGCTGCGCGCACGGTGCCTCGACCACCTCACCTCGGCCTGCCCGCAGATACGGCTCGGACCGTGCCCCTCCGACGAGCGGATCGCCCACGTCCTTCTCACGGCGAAACGGGCGATGGCGGCTCTGGTGGAGGTGGTGTGCCAGCAGAACCGGCAAGCCGCCGACGAGTTCCTCATGCTGGCCCGCTCGCTGGGCGCGCCCGGATTGCTGTCCCCGCTGGAGCACGCCTCGCTGCGCGAACTGCTGGAGCGGACACCAGGGCTGCCGCCCATGGCCCAGGTGATCGACGCGGTGCGGACCTCCCTGCCGCTGGGACGGGCATGGCTGCCGCCGCATGAGCCCGACGGTCCGACCGTCGGCCAGCTCATGGCCTGCGTCGAGCACTTCGAGGAGCACGCCGGCGGTCTCAGCGTGGCGCACCCCGGCCGGCACCTCGTGCCGGCCGTCGTCCGTTTCACCGAGCTGCTCGCCGCGGCCCTGCCAGAGGCCCGCCGGGAACTGCGGGAGTGGGGCGACCGCGTGGCCCGCAGACTGGGCGTCGACCCCGGCGGCCTGGCCGAGCGCCGTGCCGATGCCGAGGCCTGGGCGGCCGGCCTCGGCCCAGAGGAGCGACCACCCCGCGTCGTGGCTCAGCTGGATGTGCACACGCCGGGCCGGAGCGCCGCCGGGGCCGGTGAGGGCGGTCAGTCCTTCACCTGCGTCCTCTGGATCGACACCGGTACCGGTGACCTGGTGCGGGCCGCCGACCAGGGCCCCGCGCCCCTGCCACCGCGGGACGTGGTGCGCCTGATCGAGCGAGCCGTTTTCGAACTCCGCGCCGTCACGCGTCAAACGGCGGTCGTGGAAATCCTGGTCCAACCGGACGCCCTGCACCTGCCCGTCGACTCTTGGAACGGCTCCGAGGACACGGATCCGCTGCCGAGCCTGCTCGGGGTGGAACGGGCAACGGTGCTGCGCTGTGCACCCCTTGCGCCCGAGCGTGAGAAGCAGCGTCGGGCCGGACTGCAACGCCGCTGGTTCGGGCGCCACAGCGACAAGGTCGTCCACCTGGACGACCGACACACCGAGGGCCATGCCGGGTACGGGGCTTTGATGCAGGACGTGGGTGCGGCGCGTGCCGTGGTGAGAGCCGCTCCGGGCGGCCGGGACCGGCTGGTCCAGACGGCGCTCCTGCTCGGCTACCCCGTCGTGCTGTGGGACAGGCAGGCTGCGGGACCGGTCCCCGACAGCCACTTCGCCCCCCTGCGCCCCGAGGCAGCCGTGGACGGGCTGCCCTGGCGCGTCCGCGACTACCGGGCGAAAGCGTGCACCGATCCGGTGGCTCATCCCGCACGCCCGGCCGTGCTGCTGGAGGCTGCGGACCGCCCGTTGCCGCCCGTGCTGTCCCTGACCGAGTTGTCCGACGCACCGCCCGACGCAGTGTCTGATGCACTGTCCGACCCCGAGGAAGTGAATTCCTGATGCCGCACGAATCCGAGGCGGACGCCTCCGCGGACACCGGTGCCACTGCGGAGGACGCGGACTGGCAGATCTTCCGGGGGGACGGACGCCGGCGCGCCGCGGCGATTCCCGACGCCCCGCCGTGGCGGTGCTTCGTCACCCACCAGGAGAACGCGGAGGATGCGAAGAGCGCAGGGGACCCGGCGGCCGCCGCATCCGAGACCACGCACCACTACGTCATGAGCCGCGAGGACACCGACGTGGTCAACGCCGCCATCCATCTGCGACGGCCGCTGCTCGTGACCGGGCACCCGGGTACCGGCAAGTCGTCGCTCGCCGCCGCCATCGCCCACGAGCTGGACCTCGGACCCGTGCTGCACTGGCCTGTCAACAGCCGCTCCACGCTTCAGGAGGCGCTGTACCGCTATGACGCCATCGGCCGTTTGCAGGCCGGCCAACTGGACGGGGCAGGGCAGGACGCCCGGCGCGACATCGGCTTGTTCCTGCGGCTGGGACCGGTCGGAACGGCGCTCGTCCAGGCTGCCCGGCCCAGGGTGCTGCTCGTGGACGAGCTGGACAAGGGCGATGTGGATCTGCCGAACGATCTCCTGACCGTCTTCGAGGAGGGCCGCTTCGAGATCCCGGAGCTGTCCAGGCTGCCGGAGGAGCAGTCGGAGGTGCACGTACTCACCGCGGACCCGCACCGGCGCGCGAAGGTGGTCAGGGGGATGGTGCAGTGCACACAGTTCCCCGTCGTCGTCATCACCAGCAACGGAGAGCGGGACTTTCCGCCCGCGTTCCGGCGCCGGTGCGTCCCCCTGGACCTCAAGGACCCGGACGAGCCCCGGCTGCGCGCGATCATCGAGGGTCATCTGGGGCCGGACGCCCTGGCCGAGGCCGACGACCTGGTCACGGCGTTTCTGCAGCAGCGTGCCGAAGGCGAACTGGCCACCGACCAGCTCCTCAACGCCGTGTTCCTGCGCCATGGAGGGGCCCGGCTGGCTGCCGACGGCCTGCTGCGAGCCGTACTGCACCGGCTCAACGCGGGGTGAGGAGCGTGTTCCAGGAGCTGCGGCACCTCCTGGCGTCCGGCGACGGCAGGCCGCTGGATGCGGAGGACCTCCTCGACGTCCTCTGGCTCGCCGCGCGGGTCCCCACCGGACCGGCCGCCCCACTCGCCCTCGGCGTCGGCCACCGCACCGGCTCGGCTCCCGACACCGAGCCCGGACCCACGGACCCCGGGACGCCGTCGGACCCGTCCACCGGCGATGGGCCCGCTCCCGACGGCGGGCACGCCGCAGCCGGTACGGAGCCCGTGCGGCAGGCCCCGTACATCGGGGTGACATCCGGTCACAGCGCGGCCGGAGCGTCCGGCACAGCCGTGTGGACGCCCGGGACCCGTGCACTGGGCTCCGCCCTGCCTCTCGGCAGAACCCTGCGCCCGCTGAAGCGGCGTACCCCAAGCCGTCACCGGAGCGAACTCGACGAGGTGGCGACGGCCACCCTGCAGGCGGAGACCCCCCGCACCCCGCAGATGGTCATGCGGCCACAGCCGGAGCGGTGGCTCCGGCTCGCACTCGTCATCGACGGCGGCGTGTCCATGCTCCTCTGGGAGCGCCACTGCGCGGAGCTCAAGGGCATCTTCGAGCGCAGCGGTGCGTTCCGGCAGGTGGAGACGTGCCAGATCCATTACGGCCCCCAGGGCGCGGTCCGGCTCGGGCGCCCGTGGACCACCGCTGTGGCGACCCGGCCGGCCAGTGCCGTGGGGGACGCCTTCGGACAGACCATGGTGCTGGTGGTGACCGACGGAGCGGCGGCCGCCTGGCGTGACGGACGGATGCGCCCGGTGCTCGAGAGATGGGCGCGTAAGGGACCCACCGCCGTCGTCCACACGTTGCCCCGGCGGCTGTGGGCGGGCTCCGGTGTGCGGGCGGACACCTGGCAGGTCACCTCACCCCGGCCGGGCGCACCGAACCGGTCCTGGAAGGTGACACACCCGCTGCTCCCCCCGAGCGTCGCCCCTGCGCCTTTGCCCCCCATGCCCGTTCTGGAGCTCTCGCCGTCCGGCCTGGCGACCTGGGCGGCCGTGAACACCGTCATCGGCCGGTCCTTTCCGGTGCCGCTGTGGACACCGCCGGATCCGGTCTCGGGGCGTGCCGACCGGCCGGGTCGTGTCTCCGCCCAGGACTTCGGCCGCGCGGCGTCCCCGGAGGCGGTGCGGCTGGCTGCGCATCTCGCGGCCGTGGCGCCGGTCACCGTGCCGGTGATGCAGCTGGTCCACGCCTGCCTCGACCAGGGACAGAACACCGCGGCGCTGGCCGAGGTCCTGCTCGGCGGGCTCGTCCAGCCCCTTCCTGTCCCCGAGGGATCGCAGTCCACTGGGCGACACCGCCTGTTCGACTTCACGGACGAGGCCAAGGACCTGCTGCTCGACGCCGTGCCCACGGCCGAACTCGTCGAGTGCGGTCGCCGGGTCGGCAGGCGCATCGAGTCCCTGGTCGGCCGCTCCTCCGACTTCCCGGCCTGGCCCGTGCACCCCGGGTCGCACCGCGACAGACCGGGCGCCCAGCCGTTCGCGTACCTCGGCCCCGCACTTCAGGCGCGTCTGGGGCTGCCGGTGGCGGCCGTACCTTCCGCCGACGCAGCGGCTCCCGTCCTACCGTCGCCGTCCGGTCCGGCGGGCGAGGGGGGCGAACCATCGTCGGACGGAGACCTGCGCGAGAGGCTCCGGCAGTTGTTCGATCTTGATGTCCTGTCAGAAGCGTTCGCCGCCGACCGTAACCTGTCGCTCGCGGCACTCGGCCACATCCTCAAGGACCGAGCTGCTCCTCAGTGGGACGTCGTCCTGGCCTCTTTGGAGTCCATGCAGTCACGGCTCGTGGCCGGGCCCGAAATGCGGGGCCGTCTGTTGGGGCTGTACATCGACGTGGCGCTGGCTTCCAGCCGGGAGGTGATCCGGAGGCCGTACGAACATGTTCGCGCCGCCCTGCGGTCCCACGGGGCCCCGCAGGAAGCGGAGCTGCTGCTGCTTCACCTGCTCACCTACCTCGACGAACGGAGCCCCGTGCCGGAGGGATTCGGCAGGCCGGAGAGGGATGTCGTCGAAGACCTGGCGCGGTTTCTCGACGGGCGGAGGAGTGGCATCGCTGAGCCTGTCGACCGGGAGGAACCGCGGTCCGGAGGAAAACCAAGGTACGACCTGGTCTGGCGGGCTCGCGGGCATCGGTTCCCGGTTGAGGTCGAGCGCCGTGGACTGCCTTTCACCTGGGCCTTCTCACAGTTGCGGCTGGTCGCGGGACCGGATGAGCACCACCCTGTGTGGTTCCTCCTGATCATCGATGACACCGAGCAGCCGGCCGGACCGGTCCTGTTCGATGACTGCGTGAGCTGCTGGCCTTCCGGCGGAGGGCTCGTCGTCGGGCTGCGACTCCGGACCGCGCCGGGCACGACCAGCCGGCCGGTACCGCCCGCCGACGATCCGCCGACGCCGGTCCACAGGGTCTGCATCGCCGTGGACGGCATGGGCTTCGGCGGACTGGATGACGTGCAGCGAGCCGTACAGCAGCGCTCCATGATGACGGCCACCCGCGAGGCGCTGGAGGCGGCCGGGACCTCCGTCAGAGCCTGCATCCAGGAGATCTGGAGCGACGGCGAAATCATCGTCCTTCCCGGGGGAACCGACGCGGCGGCGGTGATCCCCAGGTTCGTCGAGGACCTCGCGCAACGGCTGAGCGCTTACAACAGGCTGGCAGCATGGCCGTTGCGCATGCGCGTCGCGATCGGAGAAGAGGAACTCGGCCTCATCGGGGACTTCATCGGGGGCATGGAGGGGACCGGCAGGGCGGTCTTGCACACCGCCCGCCTCCTCGACTCCGCCGCCCTCCGGGACTCGATGGTGACCCACCCTCAGGCGGGCCTCGGGCTCATCGTGTCGCAGGAGATCCACCAGAGGGTGCCCGCGCTGCGCGGCCGTCTCCGGCGTGTGGGGGTCCCGTCCAAGGACCAGGAGGTCTGGGGCTGGCTGCTGGTCGCCGCTGCCGAGGACGGGTCGGTTGCCCGGCTCCCGGACCGGAACCGTTCGAGCGCGGTTCTGGTCGGAGTCGGTCACTACATGGAGCTGCCGGACCTGCCGCAGGTGCGTACGGGCCTCGATGCCCTGGCAGCTTTGTTGACGGACCCGCCGGGAGCCTTTGCCAGGGACCGCACCGCTGTGGTGAGTGATCCGGTGAGCGTGCCGGAGGTGCTGGAGCATCTTGACCTGGCCGCCCGCTCCGCCGAGGACACCTTGCTCGTCTACTTCGCCGGGCACAGTCTGCGGGATCCGGCCTCGGGCGAGTTGAGTCTGGCGATGGCAGGGACCCGCCAGGACAGGGGCACCACGGCGTTGCCGTTCCGATTCGTCCGCGAGGCGCTGCGCGCCAGCAGGGCTCTGCACAAGATCGTCATCCTCGACTGCTGCGACAGCGGCGAGGCCGTGCGCGTCACCCCGTCCGGCGATGCCCTCGACGTCCGGGAGGACACCGGGGACACGCTGGTGCTGGCCGCGAGTGACCGCGTTGCGATGGCTCCGCGTGAGAGCACGTACACGGCCTTCACCGGGGAACTCATCGGCCTTTTGAGCGAGGGCGTGAGCGGGGGGCCCGAGTTCCTCTCCATGGAGGAGCTGTACCGGCAGCTGAGGCAGCGGCTTCACGCGGGCAATCTCCCCCAGCCGCAGATGACCAGCACGCATCGGATGAGGCAGCTGGTGATTGCCCGAAACCGGGCTCACCTCGGCGCTTAGCCCGCGGCGCACTCCGCGCACGTGCCGAAGATCTCCACCGTGTGGGCCACGTTCACGTACCCGTGCTCCGCGGCGATCGCCTCCGCCCACTTCTCGACGGCCGGGCCCTCCACCTCCACCGCCTTGCCGCAGGCGCGGCACACGAGGTGGTGATGGTGTTCTCCGGTGCTGCAGCGGCGGTAGACGGACTCGCCGTCGGACGTGCGCAGGACGTCGACCTCGCCGGCCTCGGCGAGGGACTGGAGGGTGCGGTAGACCGTGGTCAGACCGACCGAGTCGCCCTTGTGCTTGAGCATGTCGTGCAGTTCCTGGGCGCTGCGGAACTCCTCGACCTCGTCCAGGGCCGCCGCCACGGCTGCACGCTGACGGGTCGCGCGGCCCTTCACGGGCGGTCCAGCGGTCGTCACCGTTGTCTCCTCACGTCTCGCTTCTGCCCGGGCGGCCATTGTGCCAGCCCGGGCTGTCAGCGGTCAGACGCCGATCTTGCTCCCGGCCTCTCTTCTGGCCGGAATCGAGCACTCCGCGGGGTCACCGGCGGGCTGTGCGGCGGCCGCCGCACGGGCGCGGCGGCGGGCCAGCGGCGTGGCCAGGGCCGTCAGCGCGACGAACGCGCCGATGGTCAGCAGGACGATCGTCGCGCCGGGCGGCACGTCCTGGTAGTACGAGGTGATCGTGCCGCTGACGGTCACGGCGACGCCGATCACGACCGCGATCACGAAGGTCGCCGTGAAGCTGCGGGTGAGCTGCTGTGCCGCCGCGACGGGTACGACCATCAGCGCGGACACCAGCAGCAGGCCGACCACGCGCATGGCGACCGTGACCGTGACCGCCGCCGTGACCGCCGTCAGGAGGTTGAGCGCGCGCACCGGCAGGCCCGTGACCCGGGCGAACTCCTCGTCCTGGCTGACCGCGAACAGCTGGCGGCGCAGGCCGAGCGTGACCAGCACCACGAACGCGGCCAGCAGGCAGATCGAGACGACGTCCGACTGCGAGACCGTGGAGAGCGAGCCGAAGAGGTACGTCGTCAGGTTCGCGTTGGAGCCGGTCGGCGCGAGGTTGATGAACATCACGCCGCCGGCCATGCCGCCGTAGAAGAGCATCGCGAGGGCGATGTCGCCGCGGGTCCTGCCGTACCAGCGGATCAGCTCCATCAGGACCGCGCCGAGGACCGAGACGGCCGTCGCCATCCACACGGGGGACGTCGACAACAGGAAACCGAGGCCGACGCCCGTCATCGCCACGTGTCCGATGCCGTCGCCCATCAGGGCCTGGCGGCGCTGGACCAGGTAGATGCCGACCGCGGGCGCGGTGATGCCGACCAGGACGGCGGCGAGCAGCGCCCGCTGCATGAAGGCGTAGTTCAGGAAGTCCATCAGCTCAGCAGTCCCGTCCGCAGAGGTTCGGTACCCGACGGTGCGTGCGGGTGTACGTGGTCGTGGCCGGGGAGAGCGTGCTGGCCGACGGCCTGCGGAGGCGGGCCGTCGTGCCGGACGCAGCCGTCGCGCAGGACGACCGCCCGGTCGATCAGGGGCTCCAGGGGGCCGAGTTCGTGCAGCACGAGCAGGACCGTCGTACCGGAGTCGACCTGCTGCTTCAGCGTGCGCGCGAGCACCTCCTGGCTGGCCAGGTCGACACCCGCCATCGGCTCGTCCATGATCAGCAGCTCGGGTTCGGCGACCAGGGCGCGGGCGATCAGGACGCGCTGGTGCTGGCCGCCGGAGAGGGCGTTCACCGATTCCTTGGCGCGGTCGGCCATCCCGACCAGCTCCAGGGCCCGCTGCACGGCCTCCAGGTCGGCCCTGCGGAAGACGCCGAAGCGGGTGCGGGACAGCCGGCCGGAGGAGACGATCTCGGTGACCGTCGCCGGGACGCCGCCCGCGGCCGTCGTCCGCTGCGGTACGTAGCCCACGCGCGCCCAGTCGCGGAAGGCGCGGCGCGGGGTGCCGAACAGCTCGATCGCGCCGCCGCTGACGGGGACCTGGCCGATGATCGTACGGATCGCCGTGGACTTGCCGGAGCCGTTGGCGCCGAGCAGCGCGACGACCTCGCCGCGGCCGACGGTGAGGTCGATGCCGCGGAGCACGGGGCGCGCGCCGAGTTCGGCGGTGACCCCGCGCAGGGATATGACGGGCTCGCTGGTCATCCGTTCCCCTGTCATTTCGCGCCCAGCGCCTGCTGGAGCGCCTTGAGGTTGGCCTCCTGGACGGAGAAGTAGTCCTTGCCGCGGGACTTGGCGGTGATGCCCTCGATCGGGTCGAGGACGTCCGTCCGCAGCCCGGCGTCGTTCGCGATGGTCTTCGCGGTCCTGTCGCTGACGAGCGTCTCGTAGAAGACGGTGGAGACGCCGTCGGCCTTCGCCATCGTCTCCAGGTCCTTCACGCGCGCGGCGCTGGGCTCGGACTCGGGGTCGAGGCCGTTGATGGCCTCCTCGGTCAGGCCGTAGCGCTCGGCGAGGTAGCCGAAGGCGGCGTGGGTGGTGACGAAGACCTTGGTCCTCGTGTGCGCGAGGCCGTTCTTGAACTGGGTGTTGAGGTCGTCGAGCTGCTTGACCAGGGCCGCGGTGTTCTTCCGGTAGTCGGCGGCGTGCTTCGGGTCGGCCTTCTCGAAGGCCTTGCCGACGCCCTCGGCGACCTGGGCGTAGCGCACCGGGTCGAGCCAGATGTGCGGGTCCTTGCCCGAGGACTCCTCGTTCTTGTGGGTGTCGTGCGCGGCCGCGTGGCCGCCGACCTCGTTGCCGTGCTCCTCCAGCGTGGTCAGGGAGGCCGCGTCGATCTTGGTCTTGACCGGGGACTGGGCCACGGCGTCGTCGACGGAGGGCTGGAGGTTCTTCAGGTACAGGACCGCGTCGGAGTCCTGGATCGAGGCGATCTGCCTGGGGCTGATCTCCAGGTCGTGCGGCTCCTGGCCGGGGGAGGTGAGACTGGTGACGTGGACGTGGTTCTGGCCGATCCGCTCGGCGAGGAAGGCCATGGGGTAGAAGGACGCGACGACGTCGAACCTGCCCGTGTTCGCCGCCTCCGCCCGGTCGCCGGAGCAGGCCGTGAGGGTGCCGAGGCCGAGGGCGGTCACGGCGGTGAGGGCGGCGCTGGGTATGAGGCCTCGTCGTACGTTCATGACAGTCATTTTCAACAAACATGGAAACCGTTGTCAACAAGCGCCGGTAAAGGCCCGGTGAGAGCCCGGGAGACGGACTTCGGGAGGGGGCCGATTTGGTCCGGGGGGAGCCTGCGCCGGTAACCTGAATCATTCGCTGGAAGCATCTCGCTTCAACGCCCGTCGTCGTAATGAAGAGAGCACCGTGGCCGCCGACAAGATCGACACCATCGTCAGCCTGAGCAAGCGCCGTGGCTTCGTTTTCCCGTGCAGTGAGATCTACGGCGGACAGCGTGCCGCCTGGGACTACGGACCGCTGGGTGTCGAGCTCAAGGAGAACATCAAGCGCCAGTGGTGGCGCTACATGGTGACGTCGCGCGAGGACGTGGTCGGTATCGACTCGTCCGTCATCCTGGCCTCCGAGGTCTGGGTCGCGTCCGGCCACGTCGCCACCTTCACGGACCCGCTGACCGAGTGCACCGCGTGTCACAAGCGGTTCCGCGCCGACCACCTGGAAGAGGCCTACGAGGAGAAGAAGGGCCACGCCCCGGCGAACGGCCTGGCCGACATCAACTGCCCGAACTGCGGCAACAAGGGCCAGTTCACCGAGCCCAAGCAGTTCTCCGGTCTGCTGTCGACGCACCTCGGCCCGACCCAGGACAGCGGCTCGATCGCCTACCTGCGTCCTGAGACCGCCCAGGGCATCTTCACCAACTTCGCCCAGGTGCAGACCGCCTCGCGCCGCAAGCCGCCGTTCGGCATCGCCCAGATGGGCAAGTCGTTCCGCAACGAGATCACGCCGGGCAACTTCATCTTCCGCACCCGCGAGTTCGAGCAGATGGAGATGGAGTTCTTCGTCAAGCCGGGCGAGGACGAGAAGTGGCACGAGTACTGGATGGAGCAGCGCTGGAACTGGTACACCGGCCTGGGTCTCCGTGAGGAGAACATGCGCTGGTACGAGCACCCGAAGGAGAAGCTCTCCCACTACTCCAAGCGCACCGCCGACATCGAGTACCGCTTCCAGTTCGGCGGCAGCGAGTGGGGCGAGCTGGAGGGCGTCGCCAACCGCACCGACTACGACCTCTCGTCGCACTCCAAGGCCTCCGGCCAGGACCTGGCCTACTACGACCAGGAGGCCCAGGAGCGCTGGACGCCGTACGTCATCGAGCCCGCGGCGGGTGTCGGCCGGACCATGCTGGCCTTCCTGCTCGACGCCTACGTCGAGGACGAGGCGCCGAACGCCAAGGGCAAGATGGAGAAGCGGACGGTGCTGCGCCTGGACCACCGCCTCGCCCCGGTGAAGGCCGCCGTCCTGCCGCTGTCCCGCAACGCCGAGCTGTCCCCGAAGGCCAAGGGTCTCGCCCAGGCGCTGCGCCAGCACTGGAACATCGAGTTCGACGACGCCGGTGCCATCGGCCGCCGCTACCGTCGCCAGGACGAGATCGGTACGCCGTACTGCGTGACCGTCGACTTCGACACGCTCGAGGACAACGCGGTGACCGTGCGTGAGCGTGACTCGATGAAGCAGGAACGCGTGTCGCTGGACCAGATCGAGGGTTACCTCGCCGGCCGGCTCCTCGGCTGCTGACGCCCGCTGAGCTCGCCGTTCCGGAGGCTCCGGACCCCCGGCCTACGCCCACCCTCCACCCGACCCGGTCGGCCGGAGGGTGGGCGTTCCGCGTTGTGGGCACCCTCGCCTCACGACCTGGCCGCCGCCACCCCGCGCCGTCCATGTCCGGGCTCCGTGGTCTCGTAGGTCGCGATCCTTCTGACCTCCTCCACCCGGGCGGGGCTGGCGCCCCAGGCCGCCCGGTAGCCCGCGCGCACCGCCTCGCGCCCCTCGAAGCGCGGGGGAAGCCGGGGGAGGTGAACGGGAACCCGTACACGGGTCGCTCCATTCGCTCAACAGCTGTTGACCCAGTCGGCCCAGGAGTCGCCCGCGTGTTCGGTCAACGGTTGTAGAGTGAACGTATGTCCGCCCCTCACGAGAGCCGCGCCGACCGCCGCCGTGCCACCGAGGCGCGCATCCTGGATCGGGCCAGGGAGCTGTTCGCGGAGAAGGGTTTCGACCGCACCACCATCCGTGCCGTGGCGAGCGCGGCCGGCGTCGACCCGGCGCTGGTCATGCAGTACTTCGGCTCCAAGCGCGAGCTGTTCACCCGGGCCGTGCAGGCCGTTCCCGCGCTGCCGGCGGCCACCGGCGCCGACGCGCTCGTCGATCAGCTGCTGGCCACGCTCGGCCTCAGGCTGGGCGGCCTGCCCGAGGGCGCGCTGGCGATGCTGCGCTCCATGCTCACCGACCCGGCCGCCGCCGAGCAGGCCCGCGAGACCCTGGGCCGGCAGATCGGCGGCGTCCGTGACGCGCTGCCCGGGGCCGAGGACCGCGAGCTGCGCGCCGCGCTGATCGTCACCGCCTTGCTGGGCGTCACGATCGGCCACCAGCTCCTCGGCCTGGCCGCGCTGCGGGACGCCCCCGCCGACCGCGTCGCCGCCCTGCTGCGGCCGGCGATCGAGGCGCTGACGGAACCGGCGGGCTGACGGCCGCCGCGGCTCAGCGGTGCTGCAGCGCCCGGACGTTGTCGCCGAAGGTCCAGTTCTTCGACCCGTCCCAGTTGACCGACCAGGTCATCAGCCCCTTGAGGGACGTGCCGTAGTGGTTCCAGGCCTGGGCGACCAGGGACGGGGACAGGTAGCCGCCGCCCGCGCCGGGCTGGGCCGGCAGCCCCGGAACCTGCTTGTCGTAGGGCACCCTGATGGTCGTGCCCTGGACCACCAGGCCCTTGTTCAGGCAGTCGGTCTGGGCGGTGAAGCCGGCGACCGTGCCGGCCTCGTAGGAGTCGCCGGAGCAGCCGTACATGCTGCCGTTGTAGTACTGCATGTTCAGCCACCACAGCCGGCCGTTGTCGGCGTACTTCTTGATGATCGGCAGGTAGGCGCCCCAGATGGAGCCGTAGGTGATGCTGCCACCGGTGACGTACGCGGTCTCGGGGGCCATCGTCAGGCCGAAGTCCGACGGCATCCGCGCCAGGATCCCGTCGATGATCCGGATCAAGTTGGCCTGGGACGTGGACAATTGGCCGATGTTGCCGCTGTTCGTGAGGCCGGTCTCGATGTCGATGTCGATGCCGTCGAAGTTGTACTTCTTCAGGATCGGGACGATCGTCGAGACGAAACGGTCGGCCACGGCGGCCGAGTTCAGGTCGATGCCGGCCGCCGCGCCGCCGATGGAGAGCAGGATCGTCTGCCCCGACGCCTTCGCCGCGCACATCTCCGCGGGCGTCGCCACCTTCACGCCGGTGTCCATGCCGTCCTCCCACAGGGCCGTGCCGTCGGAGCGGATGACCGGGAAGGCCGCGTTGATCACGTTGTAACCGTGCGCGGGGATACGGGAGTCGGTGATCGGGGTCCAGCCGAAGGGCGGGTGGACGCCGTTGGCGGAGCCGTCCCAGTTCTCCCAGTACCCCTGGAGCACCTTCCCGGCCGGCCGGGACTTCACCGCGCAGGTGTCGGCGGCGGAGGCGGTGGGGGCGGTGGCGATGCCGAGGGGGACGAGGAGGGCCGCGCCGAGCGCGGTGGCGAGCAGACGTCTGATCATGCGAGGCCTCCCGGTGGGGGTGCGGTGAGGTGTGTCGTAGGCATGACAGTGAAGTGGTCCAGACCTTTCGTCAATAGGTCTGGACCAAACTGACATCTATGGAATGACAGATATTGAAATCTGTCAGCCGTCATGCGACAGTGGAGCCATGACGACACACACCCGAACCCTCGGAACCACCGGCCCTGGAACCTCCGCCCTCGGCCTCGGCTGCATGGGCATGTCCGCCCTCTACGGCGACGCCGACCGCGCGGAGTCCATCGCGACCGTCCACGCCGCCCTGGACGCGGGCGTCACCCTGCTGGACACCGGCGACTTCTACGCCATGGGGCACAACGAGATGCTGATCGGCGAGGCCCTGCGCACCGCCCCGGCCGCCCTCCGCGAGCAGGCCCTGACCAGCGTGAAGTTCGGCGCCCTGCGCGACCCGGACGGCAACTGGAGCGGCTACGACGGCCGCCCCGCCGCCGTGAAGAACTTCGCCGCCTACTCCCTGCAGCGCCTCGGCGTCGACCACATCGACGTCTACCGGATCGCCCGCCTCGACCCGGACGTGCCGATCGAGGAGACCGTCGGCGCGATCGCCGAACTGATCGAGAAGGGCTACGTCCGGCACGTCGGTCTGAGCGAGGTCGGCGCCGAGACCGTCCGCCGGGCCGCCGCCACCGCCCCGATCGCCGATCTCCAGATCGAGTACTCGCTGATCAGCCGGGGCATCGAGCAGGAGATCCTGCCGACCGTCCGGGAGCTGGGCATCGGGATCACGGCGTACGGCGTGCTCTCGCGCGGGCTGATCTCCGGGCACTTCACCCGCGACCGGCAGCTCGCCGCGAACGACTTCCGCGCCCACTCGCCCCGCTTCCAGGGCGAGAACCTCCAGCACAACCTGAACCTGGTCGAGGCCCTGCGCAAGATCGCCGAGCAGAAGGGCGTCACCGTCGCGCAGATCGCCATCGCCTGGGTCCTCTCGCGCGGCGACGACATCGTTCCCCTCGTCGGCGCCCGCACCCGCGAGCGGCTGGGCGAGTCGCTCGGCGCGCTGGACGTCACCCTGGACGCGGCCGACCTGGCGGCGATCGAGGAGGCCGTCCCGGCGGACGCGGCGGCCGGCGACCGCTATCCGACCGCGCAGATGGCACACCTCGACAGCGAGCGCTGACCACGGCTGCGGGTACGGTCTTAGGCATGGCACCGCCCACCGAGACCCTGACCGCCGAGCGCATCCTCGAAGCGACCGAGGAGGTGCTGCGCCGCCACGGCCCGGCCAAGGCCACCGTGGTCGACGTGGCCCGCGCGCTCGGCGTCAGCCACGGCAGTGTCTACCGGCACTTCCGCACCAAGGCGGCCCTGCGCGAGGCGGTCACCAAGCGGTGGCTGGACCGTACGGCGGAGCGGCTCGCCGGGATCGTCGTGGCGGACGGCACCCCCGAGGAGCGGCTGCGGGCCTGGCTCGCGGCGCTGTTCGAGGCCAAGCGGCACAAGGCGGGCGACGATCCGGAGCTCTTCGCCACCTACACGGTGCTGACCGACGAGGTCGGCACGGTGGTCGGCGAGCACATCGCCGACCTGACCGCGCAGTTGACCCGGATCATCGCGGACGGGGCCGGGTCGGGCACCTTCGCGGTGCCCGATCCGGCCGCAGCGGCTCGAGCCGTCTTCCAGGCCACCGGCCGTTTCCACGACCCCTGTTACGCCCGGGAGTGGACCACTCCCGGCGTCGACGAGGAGTTCACGGCCGTGGTGGACCTGCTGGTACGCGGTCTCAGCTCACGTTCACGGTGACCGGCGCGGAGTGCAGCGTGCCGGACTTGGTCGACACCCGCACCTGCTCGGTGCCCTTGGTGGTGAACGTCCGCTTGATCGCGTAGGTGCCGTTCCTGTGGACGACCGCCGTGGTCTTGAGCGTGGTCCACTTGCCGTTGTGCAGGTGCTGGAGCACCAGCGTGGAGCCGGACTTGACGCCTCTGACGCGGCCGACGAACACCACGGTGTTCCCGACCTTGACGGCCTTGCGGTTGGCCCGGACGGTGATCGAGCCCGTCGCGGCCGGTGTCCGCGACGGTTTCACGCTCGGCTTGCCGGTGCGGGTCACCGAGGGCATGGCGGTCGGCATGCCGGTGTGAGTCGGCGTCGGCATGCCGGTGCGGGTGGGCGTGGGCATGCCGGTGCGGGTCGGCGAGGGGGTGGGGGTGCTGGTCGCTGCGAAGGCTCCGGTCGTACCGCCGGAGAGCAGCGCCACGGAGAGGACGCCGGCGCCGAGCGCGCGGCCGTAGCGGTGGTGGCGGAGTTCGGAGTTCATGTTCATCTCCTGTCGATCGCTCGATCGGACGCCTTCCAGGCTGACCCGACTTCGCTCCGTCGGCCACTCGAGACCCTCTGTAACCAGCATCGGGTCAGGTAAGTGCGCAGGTCAGCAGGGGTGTCCGGGCCCTTTTCGGGCCCCGGCGATCAACGGGAGGGCTGCCGGGCCGCCGCCGGATCGACCGTCGCCTGATGGGCCTCGGCCAGATGCTCCGCCGCCTTCAGCCACGGCAGGAACTGGGCGCCTCTGCGCCAGCCGCACGTGTCGCATCTGATCGTGCGCTGCACCCCCGTGCGCTGGACCCGGACGACGTGCTCCCGGCCGTGCTGGTCCCAGCGGCTCACCTTGCTCGTGCTGTTGTCCTGCGCCATGACGTCTCGCGCCTCCTCGCCCGATGTGGCACACCCCGGCCGGGACAGGAGTGTGCAGCAAGACGAACATCAACAGGGGGAGCTTCGCGCGGAGTTGTCCAAGCCGTGGCCCGGCCCCGGCCGCCTCACCCCACCTCGCGCGGCAGCCGCAGGCTGAGCAGCCCGGTCAGCACGACCCCGGCCAACTGCACCAGCAGCGTCGTGACCAGCGCGTCCCGCATGCCCATCCGCGGCACGAGGGTGAGGAACAGAGTGCCGAGCGTGGCCACGCCGAGGGCGAGCGCGGACTGCTGGGTGGTGACCATCACACCGCTGCCGACACCGGCCCGGGCGGGCGGCACCTCCGACATCACGATCCGGAAGACGTTGGGCAGTTGGAGCGCCTGCCCGGCACCGGCCACGGCGGCGCCCGGCAGCAGCGAGCCGAAGTCCAGGTGCGGCCAGTCCCGCCAGGCGGCCAGCACGATCAGCAGCACGCCCGCGCCCTGGACCACCGAGCCGGCGGTGACCACCCGGGTGCCGTGACGGGCCGTCAGCCGGGGCCCGGCGAGGGAGGTGAACAGGAACACCACGGCCATCGGCGCGAGCGCGAGCCCGGCCGCGACCGGACCGAGACCGGCGCCCTGCTGCAGCGCCAGCGCGATGACGAACATGAACCCGCTGAAGCCGACGGAGAACGGCAGGATCAGGATCAGCCCCCGCCGTAGCGAGGCGAGCGCCAGCAGGCTCGGCGGCACCAGCGGGGTCCGCCCCGCCCGGTCGGCCCGCCGCTCCACCGTCCAGAACGCACCGGCGGCGAACGGGAACGCGGCCAGCGACAGCCACGTCCACAGCGGCCAGCCCGCGGCCCGGCCCTCGGTGAGCGGGGCCAGCAGCGTCAGCAGGGACACCGCGAGCAGGACCGTGCCGGGCCCGTCGACGGGCTCGGGGTGCTGCGACCGGGTCTCGGGCACGACCCGCACGGCGAGGACCAGCCCCAGCAGGACCACGGGCACGTTGACGAGGAACACCGCGCGCCAGCCGGTCCCGGCGACATCGGCGGCGACGAGCACCCCGCCGAGTATCTGCCCGGCGACCATGGACAGTCCGGCGGTCGCGCCGTACAGGCTCATGGCCTTCGCGCGGCGCGCGCCGCGGGTGGTGGCCTGGATGGTGGCGAGCACCTGCGGCAGCATCGCGGCGGCCGCGGCGCCCTGCGCGACCCGCGCCGCGACCAGGCTCCAGGCGTCGGGCGCCAGCCCGCAGGCCAGCGAGGTCAGCCCGAACGCGGCCATGCCGCCGAGGAACAGCCGGCGGCGCCCGAACAGGTCGCCGAGCCGCCCGCCGAGCACCAGCAGCACGGCGTACGCCACGCCGTACCCGGCCACCACCAGCTCCAGCACGGCCTCGCCCGCGGCGAGGTCGGTGCCGATGGTCGGCAGGGCGACGTTGACGATGAAGAAATCGACGAGCGGCAGCGCCGCGGCCAGCAGTACGGTGAACAGCCCGGGCCCGCCGAGTGCGGGCGGCGCGGCCGTCGCGCGGACGGCCGGGGTGGTGACGGTCTCACTCATGCCCCCGAGCCTGCGCCGCCGCGCAGACTGGTACCAGAGTGTCCTGATCCTGGTACAAGAACTACCTGGCAACAGGATGCGGGCGCGGGCACCCTGGAACCATGACCACCACGGCCACGGACCGCAAGACGCCCGCCCCGCAGCCGCCGACCCGTGGCTCGGACATCCGCCGGCACGAGCTGGCCGCGTTCCTGCGCAGCCGCCGCGAGCGCATCAGCCCCGAGCAGGTGGGCCTGCCGCGCGGGGCCCGGCGCCGTACGCCGGGACTGCGCCGGGAGGAGGTCGCCCAGCTCTCCGCGGTCGGCGTCACCTGGTACACCTGGCTGGAACAGGCCCGCGACATCCAGGTCTCCGTGCAGGTCCTGGACGCACTCGCCCGCACCCTGATGCTGGACGCCAGCGAACGCGCCCACCTCTTCCAGCTGGCCGGCGCCACCGATCCGAGCCCCGCGGCGAACTGCTCGGGCGTCAGCCCGGCCCAGCGCGAGCTGCTGCGCCGGCTGGAGCCGATCCCGGCGTGCATCCAGAACAGCCGGTACGACATCCTCGCCTACAACCTCACCTACGGCCGCCTCCTGTGCGACCTGGACGCGATACCGGCGGAGGACCGGAACTGCATGCTCCTCGTGTACACGAACAAGGACTGGCAGTCATCGGTCATCCACCTGGAGGAGACCCAGCGCCTGATGGCCGCCAGACTGCGCGCGTCCCTGGCCGGCCATCTCGGCGAGCCGGCCTGGAAGATGCTGCTGAAGCGCCTGGAGACGGAATCCCCCAACTTCCGCGAGCACTGGGAGCGTTACGAGGTCGTCGGCAGCCGCGCGAAGACCAAGGAGTTCCTCAACGCCCGCGTCGGCCACCTCAGACTGGTCCACACCGACCTGTGGCTGGACCCCGAACCGGGCGCCCGGATGATCACCTACACCCCGGCCGACGAGGAGACCCGCGAACGCCTGGAGCAGCTGTACGACCTCGCCCGCGCGGCCGTTGCCGAGCCTGCCGCAGCATCCTGAAGAGGCGGCCCCCTGCACCCCGAAGGCGCTCCTGCACCCCGAAGGGGCGCGGGGCTGTATCGGAATGCGGCTCCGCCGCGCGGGCGCGACCAGCCACAACGGCGCCGCACTCGAACGACGGACACCGCGGCCCTCCCAGCGAAGCGCTAGGCTCCCACCGTCTGGCGGATCTCCGCGGACTCCAGGCTCTCGGCCGTGCGTTCGGCGGTGCGGTGGGCCCAGTGGCCGCTGGTGAGGAGGCCGAGGAGAAGGACGGCCAGGCCGCAGGCGGTGAGGATCCACCAGCCGGGGCGGGCGGCGGAGACGAAGGCCTGCTTCATCGGGGAGGAGCCGATACCGGAGGCCAGGACCGCGCCCACCACGGCGACGCCGAGCGTCTGGCCCAGCTGCCGGCTCGTGGAGGCGACCGCGGCGGCGACCCCGGCCTGGGCGCGCGGCATGCCGGAGACGGCCGTGTTGGTGATCGGCGCGTTGACGAAGCCGAAGCCGATGCCGAACAGGACGTAGCCGACGAGCAGCGTGGCGTTCGACGTCTCCGCCTCGAAGGCGGCGAAGAGGGCGCCGCTCGCCGTCATCGCCGTACCGGCGATCAGCAGGGGCAGGCGGGGGCCGCGGCTGCCCACCAGGCGGCCGGACAGCGGGGCGCACAGGAAGGTCGGCGCGGCCATCGGGAGCATCCACAGGCCCGCGTGCAGGGCGTTCAGACCGCGGACGTTCTGCAGGTAGAGCGTGGACAGGAAGAGGAAGCCGCCCAGTGCCGCGAACGCGCTGACCGCGATCACCGTGGCGCCGCTGAACGGCGCCGAGCGGAAGAAGCGCAGGTCGATCAGGGGTTCGGTGCGGCGGGGCTCGTACCACAGGAGGCCGAGGAGGGCCGCGACGGCGACGGCGAAGAAGGGGGCCACCGCGGTCGCGCCCGAGTCCGGTGCCTCGATGATCGCGTACGTCAGCGAGCCGAACAGGGCGATGACCAGGAGCTGCCCGACCGGATCGGGGCGGCGGGCCTTGGGTGCGCGGGACTCGGGGACGAAGCGGAGGGTGAGGAGAAGGGCCGCGAGGCCGACCGGGAGGTTGATCCAGAAGATCGAGCGCCAGCTCACCGACTGCACCAGCAGTCCGCCGACCAGCGGGCCTGCCGCCATGGATATGCCGACGACCGCGCCCCAGACGCCGATCGCCCTGGCCCGCTCCCGGGCGTCGGTGAAGGTGTTGGTGATGATCGACATGGCGACCGGGTTGAGCATCGAGCCGCCGACCGCCTGCACCATCCGGAACACCACCAGCAGGGACAGGTTCGGCGCGAGCGAGCACAGCAGCGAGCCGATGGAGAACACCACCAGGCCGGCCATGAAGACCCGCTTGCGGCCGATCCGGTCGGCCGTCGAGCCGGCGAGCATCAGCAGCGAGGCGAGGACCAGGGTGTAGGCGTCGATGGTCCACTGCAGGCCGGACGTGGTGGCGTGCAGATCGCGCTGCATCGACGGCAGCGCCACGTTCAGCACGGTGTTGTCCAGGCTCACGATCAGCAGGCTCATGCAGCAGATCGCGAGCACGAGGAGACGGCGACGGTGGCTCAGCTCGGGCATGGACCCAATCGTACGCCCAACTCGATAGTACGTCTAACTAATAGCGTGCCTAAATGATGTGTGCTACACGATCAGCGGCCGGGCTGCCGGCGGAGTGAGGGACAATGGGTGCCTGCCCCGTGTCCCCGTGCCGTAGATCCGTCCCGGAGCCCTGTGATGACCCAGCCCCTCTCCATCGGCCCGCACGCCGTGACGCCGCCCGTCGTGCTCGCACCCATGGCGGGGATCACCAACGCGCCGTTCCGCACGCTGTGCCGTGAGTTCAGCGGGGGCAAGGGGCTCTTCGTGAGCGAGATGATCACGACCCGGGCGCTGGTCGAGCGCAACGAGAAGACCATGCAGCTGATCAGGTTCGACGCGAGCGAGCGGCCGCGTTCGATCCAGCTGTACGGCGTGGACCCGGCGACCGTCGGCAAGGCCGTCCGCATGATCGCGGAGGAGGACCTGGCCGACCACATCGACCTGAACTTCGGCTGCCCGGTTCCCAAGGTGACCCGCAAGGGCGGCGGCTCGGCCCTGCCGTACAAGCGGAACCTGCTGCGGGCGATCCTGAAGGAGGCCGTGAGCGGCGCCGGGGACCTCCCGGTCACCATGAAGATGCGCAAGGGCATCGACGACGACCACATCACCTACCTCGACGCCGGCCGCATCGCCGTCGAGGAGGGCGTCACGGCGATCGCCCTGCACGGCCGCACCGCCGCCCAGCACTACGGCGGCACCGCCGACTGGGACGCCATCGCCCGGCTGAAGGAGCACGTCCCGGAGATCCCGGTGCTCGGCAACGGCGACATCTGGTCCGCCGAGGACGCGCTGCGGATGGTGCGGGAGACCGGCTGCGACGGGGTCGTGGTCGGCCGCGGGTGCCTGGGGCGGCCGTGGCTGTTCGCGGACCTGGTCGCCGCGTTCGAGGGGCGTACCTCCTTCGCGCGGCCGACGCTGCGGGAGGTCGCCGGCGTCATGGTCCGGCACGCCACCCTGCTCGGGGAGTGGATCGGCGACGAGTCCAAGGGCGTCGTCGACTTCCGCAAGCACGTCGCCTGGTACCTGAAGGGCTTCGCGGTCGGCTCCGAGATGCGGAAGCGGCTCGCGATCACGTCCTCGCTGGAAGAACTCCGGGCCGGGCTGGACGAGCTGGACCTCGACCAGCCGTGGCCGGCCGGCGCCGACGGGCCGCGCGGCCGTACGTCCGGCAACAACCGGGTGGTGCTGCCGGACGGCTGGCTGAAGGACCCGTACGACTGCGCGGGGATCAGCGAGGACGCGGAGCTGGACACCTCCGGCGGCTGATCAGCCCTTCTTCGGGTGCGGTGTCGAGCCGAACGCCGTCAGGAAGCGGTCGCGGAACGCGCTCATCTTCCACACCGGGGCGTTGTGGGCCGGCCGCAGCCCGTCGGTCCAGTTCCAGCTCGCGATCTTGTCGAGGAGCTTCGGGTCCTTGGCGACGATCGAGATCGGCACGTCACGGCTGGCGTGGTTGCCGCTGGCGTGGGCGTTCGGCTGGTGGTCGCCGAGGAAGACCAGCACGGTGTTCTCGTTGCCGTAGCGCTCCAGCCACTCGGTCAGCGCCGTCACCGAGTACTGCACCGACTTGCCGTACTCCACCTTGGAGTGGGTGTCGTCGGTGAGGGTGTAGGAGGACGGGTTGCCGGCCTTCTCGATGCCGTTGAAGATCGAGCCGTCGCCCAGCTGGTTCCAGGGCACCATCTTCGGGATCGGCGCCCAGGGCTGGTGGCTGGAGGTCAGGATGAGGAAGGACATCCGTGACTTGCCGTCGGCGGGCTTCTTGCTGTGCACCCGGTCCTGGTACTGCTGCAGGGTGTACTGGTCGGGCATGGTCGACCAGCTGAACTTCGGGCCCTTGTAGCCGAGTCCGAAGGCGTTGTAGACCTTGTCGAGGCCGTACCACTTCTGCTCCGGCCACGCCTTCACCACGCCCGGCATCACCCCGACCGTGTCGAACGCGCCGGTCTTCCTGAACGCCTCGGTCAGGCTGAGGTGGTCGCTGGCCATCACCGTGCGGTAGCGCTGCTGGTTGCTGATCCACAGGCCCGACATGGTGGTGGAGTGACCGAGCCAGCTGCTGCCGCCGTAGGTCGCCGAGGTCAGCCAGCCGCTCCTGGCGTGGAAACCGGCCTTGGCCAGCGCCTTGGTGCGGGCGTCGAGCGTCGCGTCCACACCGGGCGCCATGAGCGGGTCCTCGATCGCGCTGCGGCCGTAGCTCTCGATGAACGTGAAGATCATGTCCTTGCCGCGCAGGTCCGGGACCAGCTGGCTGCCCGGGGTGTTCCCGAACGCGTCGACCTTCGCGACCTTCTCGAACTCCGCCTCGTCCTTGAGCGTGGCCGAGACCAGGTGGGCCTGGGTCTTCAGCGCGCCGGCGGTGCTGTCGGAGGCGAGCGGCACGCCGGACAGCTGGAGGCCGAGGGAGGAGCAGGTGATCCAGACGACCCCGGCGACCAGCGTGCCCCGGGTCGCGACGGCGGTGTGCCGGGCGAGCAGATTGCTCAACCGGACCACGGACAGGGCCAGCAGCACGAACAGGAGCAGGACGGCGGTGATCACACCGGCCACGGCGACCAGGGTCTTGGTACGGCCGAGCGAGTCCTCCAGGTACGACTCCGCGTCGCCGAACAGGCTCCAGTCGAGAACGACGTTGAAACCACGGCCCAGATACTGCTTGAAGCCCATGTCGAGGGCGTTCAGCACGGTCATCGCGCCCAGCGCGACCCCGGACACGGCCGCCAGCACCACGCGCGGCCGGCGCGGCAGCGCGATCATCACGGCCGCGCCGATCACGGCCTCCGCCGGAATCCGCACGAACTGCTCGGGCTCCAGCCGGACGACGGAGTTCGGCATCACCAGCGCCGCGATGACCAGGGCGGCGGCGAGCACGGTCACGGTGACGGACAGGGCTTGGGCGGCGGTCGGATGCGCCTCCCGCCGGCGCCGCACCCATGCCCTGCACGCGGTCCAGGGGCGCGGGAAGGGGCGGCGCGGGCCGGACAGGGGGGTGGCGGACTGTTCCGGCTCGGCCTCTTCGGCTTCCGCTACGGCTGATTCGCGCGTGCTCATGTCCTGGGACACCCAGCGTCCTTCCCTACGAGACCCGATCCGCAGTCCCGTACGGCCAACCACCGGCTCCTGTTCAGGGCGCTGAGCAAACACCGGGCAAATACAGCCCCTTAAACCCCGCCCACCGCCGTCAACAGCGCGAGCGGTGCGGCAGCGGACCGCGCCTCCCGCACACACGCGTGCGGATAGGGAACCGGCTCCGGATGCGTGTCCCGCCCGTACCCGGCCAGGACCTCCGGCAGCCGGCACCCCGCCACCGTCGCCGCGTCGATCAGCGAACGCGCCACCGCCCGGGCCTCGTCATGCAGCCCGTACCGGGCGAGCCCCAGGGTGATCAGCGCGTTGTCGTGCGGCCACACGGAACCCCGGTGGTACGACAGGGGGTGGTACGCCGCCTGCCCCGCGGCCAGCGTCCGCACGCCCCACCCGGAGAAGAAGTCCGGCTCCAGCAGCCGCCGGCCCACCACCTCGCCGTACTCCTTGTCCAGCAGCCCGGACCACAGCAGATGCCCGGCGTCGGAGGCCAGCGCGTCGATCTGGCGGCCCTCGCCGTCCAGCGCGAGCGCCGGGAAGGACTGCTCGTGCATCCAGAAGTCCCGCTGGAACCGGTCCCGGAGGTCGGCGGCGGCCTGCTCCAGCAGGGCGCCGTACGTCTCGTCGCCCCACACCGTCCGCGCCAGCCCCGCCGTGCGGCGCAGCGCGTCGTAGGCGTAGCCCTGCGCGCCCGCCGCCATCACCGCGCCGGTGGGCCGGGTGCCGTCGGCGCAGCAGATCGCGCCGGGGGAGTCCTTCCAGTTCTGGTTGGCGAGGCCGCCCTCGTCGGCGCGGTAGACGAGGTAGCCGCGCGAGGTCAGCCCGCCGTGGTCCAGCATCCAGCCGACGGCGGCACGCGCGTGCGGCTCCAGGCGCCGCGCCGGGCCGGTGTCCCCGGTGCCTTCGACGTACGCGCCGAGCAGGATGAGGAACAGCGGGGTCGCGTCGACCGAGCCGTAGTACCGCCCGAACGGCACCTGGCCGAAGTGCGCCAGCTCGCCGTGCCGTACCTCGTGCACGATCTTGCCGGGCTGAGCGAGCGGGGACGGGTCGCCGCCGGTCGCCTGGGTCGCGGCGAGCGCGGGAAGCGTGGCGGCGGCCAGTTCCGGGCGGTACGGCAGCGCGAACAGGGAGGTGAGCAGGGCGTCCCGGGCGAGGAGGGCGAGGAACCAGGGGGCGCCGCCGGCCGGGACGCGCAGTTCCTCGCCGTCGGGCCCGCGGGCCGGCACCTGGAGCGCGGCCAGGTCGGCGAGGCCCCGCGCGCAGGCCGCCGCCAGTTCCGGCCAGCCGGTGGGGAAGGCCACGCCTTCCATGAACTCGCCCTCGGTGGTGCGGAGTTGGGCGTGCACCGACGCCGGGTCGCGGGGCACCCGCAGGGCGCGCTTCTCGCCGTGCGGGCGGGCCACCACCCGGAGCACCAGCTCGGTCGTGCCGTGCGGCGCCAGGTCGAGGGTCCACACCAGCCGACGGGCACCCGTGCCGGTCTCCTCCACGGCGTCGGGGGCCGGGTCGGCGGTGATGGTCGTACGGGACTGCCACTCGGCGCGCCGGTAGGTGAACTCGATGCCGTCGTCGAGGACCTCGCGGGAGCGCAGGGCGCCGGGCTTGGCGTAGGTGCGGTGGTCGGAGCGGAGTTCGAACTGGTCGGTGAAGTCGGCGTCGGCGGTGATGGCGAGCCGGACGGTGGTCGGCACCGGGCGGTTGCTGGTCACCCGGAGCGATTCGGCGAACGAGCTGTCGCCGACGGCCTGCTGCCGGAAGAGGGTGTGCGCCGGGGGCTCCTGCCGGCCGCCGCGCGGGACGAGCACGCAGCGGGCCGCGTCACCGTCGGTGACCGGGGTGAGCACCTCGGGCACGGCGCCGTCGACGGTGAGCTGCCAGCGGCTGAGGTGCCGGGCGTCCCGTACGAACAACCCGTCCGGGGAGCCGCTGCCCCGGACCCCGCTGATGTCGCCCCGGTCGCCCACGGCGGCGAACGTCGCCCCGTGCACGAGCAGATGGTGCCGGTCCGTCATCGCCGGTCCCCTCCTTCGTCACTCCTGTCGAACGTGCCGCCGCCGGTGCGGGACACGGTGTGTCCGGGGGGCTTGGGAAGCTCTTTGTGCAGCTCGTGGTGGAGGTCGAGGGCGAGTGCGGCGGTCCAGCCGAAGCCGGTCGCGCCGCAGGCCTCGCCGGTGTACGGGTCGACGTACTCGGCGAAGTCCGTGGCCTCGGCGAGCTCCAGCACGGCCGCGCGCAGCGCGTCGGCCCGCTCCCGCTCGCCGTGCACCCGCAGGCCCCGCTCCAGCAGCCAGCTCGTGTTGAACCAGGCCGGGCCGCGCCAGTACCGGTGCGGGTCGAAGGCCTCGCCGAGGAGGTCGTAGCTGGGCACGAGCCGGGTGCGCTCCCCGAGCCCGAAGTGCGGCCCGCCCAGCGTGCGCACCAGCGCGGCGGCCACCTCGCGCGGCAGCCCGGGCAGCATGAGCGGCACCAGCCCGGACACACTCCGCTCCGGGATCAGCCCGGAGGGGCCCTGGTGGTGGGGTGGGATGGAGGCGCCCTGGGGGTGGTCCGGGTCGGAGGGGCCCCGCCCGTGTGCCAGGTCGGCGGCGCCCTGCCCGTGGGGCGGGGTGGTGGCGCCTTGCCCGTGGGGCGGGGTGGTGGCGCCTTGCCCGTGGGCCGGGTTGACGGCGCCCTGTGCATGGAGCGCGTCGGCGACACCGTGGGGTGCCACGGATCCGCCCCGCTCGTGGGTCGCTCCGCCGGCGTGCAGGTCCCGGCACAGGAACATCCCGTACGCCGGGTCCCACAGCCGGTCCACCAGCGCCTGGGTCAGCCGCTCGGCGCGTGCGTGCCGTGCGGTGCCGGCCGCGCCCAGTTCCCCGGCGATCCGGGCCAGCGCGTGTTCGGAGGCGATGAGCAGGGCGTTGAACGCCGGGTCCTCGACCGCGAACTCGCCCTCCTCGTCGGCGTACCCGGCATCCCGGTAGTCGGCGGCCAGCCGCACGTACCGTCCGTAGTCCAGATCCGTCGGCCGGTCCTCGGGTGCCCCGTGGTCGAGGTCGGCGCGGCGGAAGGAGCGGGCCGGGGCCGGGGTGATCCGGGCGAGCGGGGCGTCCCAGCAGGGGCTGTTGTCCATGCCCTGCTCCCAGGGGTGGACGACGGACACCAGCCCGGCGCCGCCCAGGTCCCGGCGGTGCAGCAGATAGCGGTGCCAGGCGGCCAGCCGCGGGTACATCCGGGCCAGGAAGCCGCGGGCGCGCGACAGCCCGGGGTCGGCGCGGTGCACCAGCCAGGCCGCGAGCGCGTGCACCGGTGGCTGCACGATCCCCGAGGTCTGTACGGTGCGCGGGGCGCCCGCGGTGCGGCCGGCGGTGGCGGAGCGCCAGAAGTCGGGGCTGGGGAAGTAGGCGTCGAGCGGTACGGAGGGGTTGAACACGATGTGCGGGACGCGCCCGTCGGCCCACTGGGCGGCCAGCAGGGTCTCCAGCTCGGTCTGGGCCCGCAGCGGCGAGACGTGCCTCAGGCCGATCGCGATGAACGCCGAGTCCCAGGACCACTGGTGCGGATACAGGCTGCGGGAGGGGACCGTCGAGCCGCCCGTCCAGTTCGCGTCGAGCACCCGGGCCGCTCTCACCCGCAGGGACGTGTCCGAGGACGGGGGATCGCACGCGGTCCCGTAGGGCACGGGCGCCGCGGGACGGACGGTGAGCTGCGTGCTGCTGCGATCCACTCGGGGCTCCCCGAAGACGAAGACGCCCGGCCGGGCCGACCGGGTTTGGTGTTGACCGTCGTAGAGTTACGTCTATTTAACACGCAAAACTCAATATGTAATGCAGGCTTGAGAAACACAAGGGGGTGCGCATGACCGAACGTCCGGGAAGAATCGGGAAGGCCGGCAGCCCGGCCGGCGCCGGAGAACTGCTCGAACTGGTCCGCAGCGGGCGGGCGGTGACACGTGGTGCGCTCCAGCAGGCGACCGGACTGTCCCGCGCGACCGTCGGCCAGCGCCTGGACCGCCTCTTCCGGGCCGGCTGGCTGCGCGAGGGCGCCGGCGGCCCGGTCGACTCGCCGCTCGGCGGCCGCCCCTCCATCACGCTGGAGTTCGCCGACTCGCACGCCGTCGTCCTCGCCGCCGACCTGGACACCCGGCACGCCCGCGCGGCCGTCCTGACGCTGACCGGCGAGATCCTCGCCGAGGACTCGGGGACGCTCGTGATCGGGGACGGCCCGGAGGCCGTACTGCCCGAACTGGGCCGCTGGTTCGGCGAGTTGCTGGAGAAGGCCGGGCGGCCGGCGGCGGAGGTCTGCGGCATCGGGCTCGCCGTGCCCGGCCCGGTGGACACCGGGACCGGCCGCGTGGTCCAACCGCCGATGATGCCGGGCTGGGACGGCTACGACATAACGGGCCGTCTCTCCCGCGCCTTCACCGAGCACACGGGCGCCGCGGCCGTCCCCGTGCTGGTCGACAACGACGCCAACCTCATGGCGTACGGCGAGCAGCGCGCCGGGCACCCCGACTGCGCGGCCTTCGTGCTGGTCAAGGTGTCCACGGGCATCGGCGCCGGGGTGATCGTGGACGGCTCGGTCTACCGGGGGATCGACGGCGGGGCCGGGGACATCGGGCACATCCGGGTCGGCGCGGACGCGCTGTGCCGCTGCGGTTCGCACGGCTGCCTCGCCGCCGTGGCGAGCGGCGGCGCCGTGGCCCGGCGGCTGGCCGAGAGCGGGGTGCCGGCCGCCTCCGGCGCGGACGTACGGGATCTGCTGGCCGCCGGGCATCCGCAGGCGGCCGCGCTGGCCCGGGAGGCCGGGCGGCGGGTCGGTGACGTGCTGGCGACGGTGGTGACCCTGCTGAACCCCGG
The DNA here is from genome assembly GCF_001027185.1 of Streptomyces incarnatus. Taxonomy (NCBI): domain Bacteria; kingdom Bacillati; phylum Actinomycetota; class Actinomycetes; order Kitasatosporales; family Streptomycetaceae; genus Streptomyces; species Streptomyces incarnatus. The sequence continues at coordinate 5,822,710 of NZ_CP011497.1, forward strand.
GGTGCTGATGATCGCGGGCGACCTGGCCGGGACCCCCTTCCTCACCGGCGTCCGGGAACTCCTCTACCAGCGGGCGCTGCCGCGCTCCACGGCCCACCTCGACGTCGTGACCTCCCGGCTGGGGGAGCGGGCCGCGCTCATCGGAGCGGGGGCGCTGGTCGTGGAACACCTCTACGCGCCGGAGCGGGCCGAGGAGCGGCTGCGGGCGCTGGGCGTCTGACATGGCCGGTGACCGGGTCCGACCTCGCTGGTGAGCGGGCTCCGACTGGGCTGGTGAGCGGGTCCGACGCGGCCGTTCCGGGCGTGTGACGTGGGTGTTTCCGGGTACCGGGAAGCGGTCCGCATGGTGAAATCCGGCGGGCTGTGGCAGCGTGATTCTCGCCACCCTTGATAAGGGTTGCGCTCAGATGAGCGGATCATGGGCGACTGCACTTCTCCAAGGGGTGGCACTGGGTGCCACCCCTTGATCGTTCACCGATCGAAATCAGACGTGCGGGATGGCCGCTCATCTGAGCGAAAAACCGCGGGTTGGAGGGTGCTTGCGTTCAAGAAGTGAAGGCATCTGGTGGTGCTGGCTTGCCAAGCCTTGACTTTCGATCCGCTGGCGGACGACTGGTTACGGGCTCATGACGCGCAAGTGGACGTACCCATGCGCCTTCGATCTGGGTATGTTCCTCGCCGTCAGGGCAGCCACCGTGGCCTCAAGGAGTCGAGACCCGTGTCGGAAAACAAAGAACCCCACGTAGTGAAGTTCGTTTACGACTTCACCGAGGGCAACAAGGACCTCAAGGACCTCCTCGGCGGCAAGGGCGCCAACCTCGCCGAGATGACCAACCTCGGTCTGCCGGTGCCTCCCGGCTTCACCATCACCACCGAGGCCTGCAAGGTCTACCTGGAGAGCGGTGAGGAGCCCGCGGCACTGCGTGACGAGGTGAGTGCGCACCTCGACGCCCTCGAGTCCCGCATGGGCAAGAAGCTCGGCCAGCCCGACAACCCCCTGCTGGTCTCGGTCCGCTCGGGCGCGAAGTTCTCCATGCCCGGCATGATGGACACGGTCCTGAACATCGGCCTCTCCGACAAGTCGGTGCAGGGCCTGGCCAAGCAGGCCGGCGACGACCGCTTCGCCTGGGACTCCTACCGCCGCCTGATCCAGATGTTCGGCAAGACCGTCCTCGGCGTCGACGGCGAGCTCTTCGAGGAGGCCCTCGACAAGGCCAAGGAGGCCAAGAACGTCACGGTCGACACCGACCTCGAGGCCGCCGACCTGAAGAAGCTGGTCACCACCTTCAAGAAGATCGTCAAGAAGGAGGCCGGCCGGGACTTCCCGCAGGACCCGCGCGAGCAGATGGACCTCGCCATCAAGGCGGTCTTCGACTCGTGGAACGGCGACCGCGCCAAGCTGTACCGCCGCCAGGAGCGCATCCCGCACGACCTCGGTACGGCCGTCAACGTCTGCTCGATGGTCTTCGGCAACCTGGGCCCCGACTCCGGCACGGGCGTCGCCTTCACCCGTGACCCCGCCTCCGGCCACCAGGGCGTCTACGGCGACTACCTGCAGAACGCCCAGGGCGAGGACGTGGTGGCGGGCATCCGCAACACCGTCCCGCTGGCGGAGCTGGAGTCGATCGACAAGAAGTCGTACGACCAGCTCATGCAGATCATGGAGACGCTGGAGAACCACTACAAGGACCTGTGCGACATCGAGTTCACGATCGAGCGCGGTCAGCTGTGGATGCTCCAGACCCGCGTGGGCAAGCGCACCGCCGGCGCCGCCTTCCGCATCGCCACCCAGCTGGTCGACCAGGGCCTGATCGACGAGACCGAGGCGCTCCAGCGCGTCACCGGTGCCCAGCTGGCCCAGCTGATGTTCCCGCGCTTCGACGAGCACGCGAAGGTCGAGAAGGTCGCGCGCGGCATCGCCGCGTCTCCGGGCGCCGCGGTGGGCAGGGCGGTCTTCGACTCCTACACGGCCGTCAAGTGGTCCCGCTCGGGCGAGAAGGTGATCCTGGTCCGCCGTGAGACGAACCCCGACGACCTGGACGGCATGATCGCGGCGGAGGGCATCCTGACCTCGCGCGGGGGCAAGACGTCCCACGCGGCCGTGGTCGCCCGGGGCATGGGCAAGACCTGTGTCTGCGGCGCGGAGGAGCTGGAGGTCGACACCAAGCGCCGCCGTATGACGGTCCCCGGCGGCCACGTCGTCGAGGAAGGCGACCTGATCTCCATCGACGGCTCCACGGGCAAGGTCTACCTGGGCGAAGTCCCCGTGGTCCCCTCCCCGGTGGTGGAGTACTTCGAGGGCCGGATGCACCCGGGCGCGGACGACGCGGACGAGCTGGTCGAGGCGGTCCACCGCATGATGGCCTTCGCCGACCGCAAGCGCCGCCTGCGGGTCCGCGCCAACGCCGACAACGCCGAGGACGCGCTGCGCGCCCGCCGCTTCGGCGCCCAGGGCATCGGCCTGTGCCGCACGGAGCACATGTTCCTCGGTGAGCGCCGCGAGATGGTCGAGAAGCTGATCCTGGCGGACACGGAGAGTGAGCGCGAGGCCGCGCTGGCCGAGCTCCTCCCCCTCCAGAAGAAGGACTTCGTAGAGCTCTTCGAGGCGATGGACGGCCTCCCGGTGACGATCCGTCTCCTGGACCCGCCGCTGCACGAGTTCCTCCCCGACATCACGGAACTCTCGGTCCGCGTGGCCCTGGCGGAGTCCCGCCAGGAGCCGCACGAGAACGAGCTGCGCCTGCTGCAGGCGGTGCACCGCCTGCACGAGCAGAACCCGATGCTGGGCCTGCGCGGCGTACGCCTCGGCCTGGTCATCCCCGGCCTGTTCACCATGCAGGTCCGCGCGATCGCCGAGGCGGCCGCGTCCCGCAAGTCGGCGAAGGGCGACCCGCGCGCGGAGATCATGATCCCGCTCGTCGGCACGGTGCAGGAGCTGGAGATCGTCCGCGAGGAGGCGGACAAGGTCATCGCGGAGGTCGAGGCGGCGACGGGTACGGCGCTGAAGCTGGCGATCGGCACGATGATCGAGCTCCCGCGGGCGGCGCTGACGGCGGGCCAGATCGCCGAGGCGGCCGAGTTCTTCTCCTTCGGCACGAACGACCTGACGCAGACGGTGTGGGGCTTCAGCCGCGACGACGTCGAGGCCTCCTTCTTCACGGCGTACCTGGAGAAGGGCATCTTCGGCGTGAGCCCGTTCGAGACGATCGACAAGGACGGCGTCGGCTCCCTGGTGAAGTCGGCGGCGGAGGCGGGCCGGCGCACCCGCCCCGACCTCAAGCTCGGCGTCTGCGGCGAGCACGGCGGTGACCCCGAGTCCGTCCACTTCTTCCACGAGGTCGGCCTGGACTACGTCTCCTGCTCCCCCTTCCGCATCCCGGTGGCCCGCCTCGAGGCAGGCCGCGCGGCAACCCAGTCGGCGGGCAGCGACCACCGCTAGGCCCTTCCGGGCTGGTTGAACCCCGGAGCCGCCGCCGGTCCCCGACCCTCACCGATCGGCGACGGCTCCGGCGCACGAAAGAGGAGAGGCGGCACCCCTGTGCGGGGGGTGCCGCCTCTCCGGCGTTTCCGGAACGGGCTCGCACGTCAGTGTCGTGTTTCCCCGTGGAGGAGCGTCGGCTTTCGGCCGCTGTCTGGTTGTCGATCACCTGATGTGGTGGTGATGAGGAGGGCAGATCGTTTCTTTGCGTTTTCATAGCGTTACAGTCCGTGATCGCATGGTGGCTGACGGAGCCACCGGCGATGACGGAGGTACCAAGATGAAGAAAGCGTTGGCGGGCTTGGCGGCGGCCGGTCTGATCCTCACGGCTGGGGGGACGGCGGCTGCGGCTTGGTCCTCGGCGATTCCTGCGCTGCGGTCGGACGGTGTCGGGTTCGTGGACGGCCGGTACAGGTTCAACCCTGCGGGAGTGAACCACGGTGCCTTCGAGTGGGCCGGCAGGCTCCGCGACACGGATGGCGGTGACGGCCACAACGTCTACATGCAGGTCCGTGTTGAGGGCCACGACTGGGTCCGGTACGACGGCAAGCAGAAGCAGTCGGTGTGGATGCACCACTCCGACTGGGATGGTGCTGAGCGCTACACCATCGACGCGTACATGCGCGCCTGTCGCGACCGGGGAAGTCTCCGTCCGGACAACTGCTCTCCCAGTCAGCACTTCACCAAACGCTAGGTCTTGTCGACATCCAGAGCCCGGATCCCCGCATCCGGGCTCGCACTCTCCCGAGGGGAAGCCATCATTACGTCAGAAGTCCTCTCCGCCGTGGGTGTCGACCTCTTCTACGGTGACACCTCCGCGGTCCGGAATGCGGAAATCGCCCTGAGCCGCGGTGAGGTCGCGGCGATCACTGGGCAGAGCGGTTCGGGCAAGTCGTCGTTGCTGTACTGCCTGGCCGGAGTCCTTCCCGTAGCCCGAGGCGAGGTCCGATTCGAGGGGCGCGTTCTCTCTGAGCTGCCTGACGAGGAGCTGAGCGCCGTCCGCCGCGAGCGATTCGGATTCGTATTCCAGTACGGAGAACTGCTCCCCGAACTGACCATCGAGGAGAACACAGCCCTGCCTCTTCGTCTGGCTGGACAACGTAAAGCTCCCGCGCTCGCCGCCGCGGGCGAGGTACTCGGTCGGCTCGGCCTAGCGGATCTGCGGCGGCGTCGGCCCTCGCAGGTGTCCGGAGGACAGAATCAACGAGTTGCCGTCGCCCGTGCGTTGGTCCATCAACCGGCCGTTGTGTTCGCCGACGAGCCCACCGGCTCTCTCGATAGCGCCAACGCCACGTCCGTACTGGAGGAGTTCCTGGCACTCGCGCGATCCCAGGGTACCGCCGTAGTACTCGTCACACATGATCAGCAAGTGGCAGCGCGAGCGGACACCCACTACACGATGCGCGACGGTGCTCTCACAACTCATGCCCGGGAGGCGAAGTGAGAGAATTACTCCTGGGGCTGCGCCTGCTCATGGGCAGTGGGCCAGGGAACCGGGTGCGGTTCCTTCTCATGACTCTTGGCAGCGCGATCGGCGTGAGCTGCCTCGCCGTAGTCCTGACCATCCCAGCAGTCCTGGCAGCACAGGATGCGCGCATGGCAGCGCGCGAGCCGACCTGCGTCAGGGACTCACAGAGGAAATGCATCGGGGCGGAGGGAGCCTCACGGGAACTGACCAGGACGGACCCGCTCGGCTCCCAGCCCATGACCCGCGTCTTCATCGCACCCGGTACCAAACTCATTGGGCCGCCACCGGGATTGGTGGCACTTCCACGTCCGGGTGAGATCATCCTGTCTCCGCGGCTGCACCAGGTGCTTCATGGGGATCCAGGGCTCGCCCAGCTCCTCCCAGGGCGGGAACGCGGACTTATCGGTGCAGAAGGCCTCGCACATCCGGATGAGTTGTACGCGTACATCGGCGTCTCCCCGCACAAGCTGAGGAATGCCGACGTCGTAACGCTCTTCGGCGAGCCCTATCCACCGAGCCCCACGGTTGAGAAGTCCACCCTCGGCATCCTGCGGTTCACTCTGGCAGGTGTCGTACTGCTGCCACTGGCGGTCTTCCTCTCGGTGTGCGCCAGGCTCTCCGCTGCCGTCCGAGTACGGCGGTTGGCCGCACTGCGCCTTCTCGGCTTGAGCGCGAAGGCTGTTCAGCGGGTCAATGCGGCCGAAACGGTGGCTGCTGTACTGCTCGGTGCCGTGCTTGGCCTCGGAATCTACGAGTTGACCAACCAAATGATCAGCCGTGCGGGCCTTCCCGGCTTCAAGTGGTATCCGAGTGACGGCGCCCTCAGTGTTTCGACGATCCTCGTCTGCCTGCTCGGCTGTCCTGCCCTCGCATGGTTCGTGGGGCGCGCGAGCGCTCGTAAGGCGGCGGCGAGCCCCCTGGCCGTGCGACGCAGTGCCGTGGAGAAACCGCTCACCAAATGGGGTTTGCTGCCACTCGTTCCTGGGCTGGGTATCGTCGTCGGGTACTGCGTGGCCGGTGCGACGGGCCACGCGCCGCGGGACACCTCAGTGTCCGCCGTCCTCGTGCCAGCCGCCGTCGTACTGATTGGGGCCGGTCTCGTACTGACGCTTCCGCTTCTCTCACAGGTCCTTGCCCGCAGGGTGGCCCGCTCGAGCGGCTCGCTGTCCCTGGGCCTGGCCATGCGCCGCAACGAGGCGGAACCCGGAGGTGCCCTCCGCGTGGCGACTGGCCTGATCCTCTTGGTGTACGCGGCCTCGCTCGTCCAAGGCGTCCTCATCGAACTCGACCAGGTTTCCAGGCACAACTCGCCCGTGCAGATCTACAGCATCGAAATCGACGGTGTGACGGCCAAGCAACAGCACGCTTTGGAAGGCATCAGAGGCGTTCGGGGGCATGCCATCCGAATGAGCTCATGGACGGAGCTCCGCGTCGACTCGTACCAACCCGTTCTCAACGCGGTGATCGCCACATGCAACCAGTTGCGAGAGTCGGTGTCGAAGGTCGAAGGCTGCGTTGATGGCCGCCCTGTCCGGCTGCTGGACGTGGCCAACGGATACCCTCACGACGACGTCCAGCCGGGAGCGACCTTCCGATTCCACCTCTGGAACGACGGGCACCGCCGCTTCCAGCCACTGAAAGTCCCTCAAGACGTCCTCCGGTACCGCGACTGGGACGACATCCAGGCGATGGACGCCGACGTCCTTCTGCCGCCGTCGTTCCTCCCCGCCGGTTACCGTCCCGACCATGCCACCCTGGAACTGGTCAGTGATTCCGACCCCGCAACCGTGCGACGCGTGCTGGACGGAATCGGCGGCGTCGACCCCACGATCGCCGTCGACCCCTACGGCATCAACGTCACCGCCCTCCAACAGATCGCCGTCGTCAGGACCCTGCTGGCCATCGGCATGGTGCTCGGCCTGATCATCGGTGTGGCCGCCTACCTGGTCGCGGCCACCGACCGGGCCATGGAGCGGAAGCCCCAGGTCACGGCGCTGGCCTTGCTCGGCGCGCGGCCCCGCACCCTGCGGGCCGCGCAGGTTGCGCAGGTCGTCGTGCCATTGACCGCAGGACTGGTGTTGGCCGTCGTCACCGGGAAGGCCGCCGAGTCGAGTTATCTCGTCACCGGAGGCGGCGCGATCTTCTGGGACGGGCAGGGCGTGCCACTGCTGCTCGCCTGTTCGCTCGGGGCCGTGGCCGTGGCCGCGCTCGGGTCGTTGCCGTTGATCGGGCGGCGGATCGACCCCGAGTTGATTCGGCGGGACTGAGCGGCGCGGCAGGTGAGGGGGGCGGTACCCGGGGTGGGTGTCGTCCCTCTTCAGTTGTGGGGGGTCAACAGGCCTTTCACCAGGGCCGCCAAGCCGTGGGCGTAGGTGTCCTGGGCGGTCAGGGGGGCCCAGCGGTCTGCCAGTTGTGCCAGGCGGGGGAGTTCGTCGGGGTCGAGGTCGGCGAAGACGCGGTCGCGGTAGGTCGGGCGGGCGTCGGTGGTGCGTCGGCGGGCCGCTGTCGCGCGGACCAGGATCTCGCCGGCGGTGTAGTACCAGATGGCGCGGTAACCGTGGACGGCGTAGTCCGGGGACAGTCCGCACTCCGTCAGGCCGTCCACGATCTGCTCGACGTGCCACAGGGCCGACGTGGACATGAGGTCGTCCGCCGTGAGGACGTCCACCGTCCAGGGGCAGGCCGCCAGTACCTCGTGGATCGCGGTGGCGGCGGCGATGACACGTTCGCGTGGGTCGGTGGGAGGGGCGGGCGGGCGGCGCAGGGTGCGGGCGGCGTAGTCGTCCAGGAGCAGGACGAGGAGTTCCTCCTTGTCGCGGACGTGGTGGTACAGCGCCATGGGTGTGCTGCCGATCTCGGCGGCCAGGCGGCGCATCGTCAGCCGCTTCACTCCCTCGTCCGTCACGATCCGGAGCGCCGTCCGGATGATCTCCTCGCGGGAGATACGGGCTGGTCGGCCGGGGGCGTTGCCGGTCGTGGTGCGGGCGGTCCTGCCGGTCGTGCCGCCGGGGGCGTTGCCGGTGGTCCTACCGGTCGTGGTGCCGGTGGGCTTTCGGGTGGTGGGCGGTTGCGGCATGGGGTCCATCATGCCTCCGCCGTCGGCCGCGGATTTCGACGTGTCGACAACGCCGGTCGGTCGCGCTAGTTTTCTTACATGTATAAAAACAAAGCCACGGGCTTACGCGGCAGGGGCGGCTTGCTGCTCGCGGCCGCCGCCGTCGCCCAGTTCGTCGTCGCTCTCGACATGGCCGTGGTCAACGTCGCGCTCCCCGCGATCCGTACCGCCCTCGGCTTCGCCCCGCTCGACCTGTCCTGGGTGGTGCACGTGTACGCGCTCACCTTCGGCGGATTCCTGCTGCTCGGGGGCCGGGCCTGCGATCTCTACGGGCGGCGCCGGCTGTTCGTCGCGGGGCTCCTCGTCTTCGGCGTCTGTTCGCTCGCCGGTGGCCTCGCCCAGGAACCCTGGCAGTTGGTCGCCGCGCGCGCCGGGCAGGGCGTGGGTGCGGCCGCCGCCGCGCCGGCCGCCCTCGCCCTGCTGACCACCACCTTCACCGACGGCCCCGCCCGCGTCCGCGCCCTCGGGGTGTGGAGCGCGATGAACGCCGTCGGCGGGGCGCTGGGTGTCCTCGCGGGCGGAGTGCTGACCCAGTACGCGGGCTGGCGCTGGGTGATGCTGATCAATCTGCCCATCGTGGCGACCGCCCTCGTGCTGGTCCGCGCGGCCGTACCGAGCGAGCCCGGGCCGGTGCGGCGGGAGCGGCCGGACCTGCTCGGAGCGCTGCTGGCCACCGGCGGCACCGGGCTGCTGGTGTTCGGTGTCGTACGGACCGACGTGCGGGGGTGGGCGAGCCGGGAGACCCTGGCCGCTCTCGGTGGTGCGGCTCTTCTGCTGGCCGCGTTCGCCGTCGTCGAATCCCGCGCGGACGCACCGCTGTTGCGGCTCGGGCTGCTGCGCGGTCGCTGGGTCGCCGGTGCCAACCTGCTCGTGTTCCTCGCCGCGGCCGGGCAGTTCAGCGCGTTCTACTTCGTCTCGCTGTACCTCCAGCAGGTCCTGGGCCTCGGCGCCGCCGCGACCGGCGCCGCGTTCCTGCCGTTCAGCGTGGGCTCGGTCGCGGCCACCTTCGCCGCCACCCGGATCACCGCGAACCGCTCGCCCCGCACCGCCCTCGTACCCGGCGCGCTCTTCGCCGCCGCGGGCATGGCCTGGTTCGCCCGGATCAGCCCGCACGGCAGCTTCCTCACCGACGTGCTCGGGCCGTCCCTGCTCACCAGCGTCGGCATCGGGCTGGTGTTCGCACCGGCGGCGGCCGCCGCCACGACCGGCGTCCGGCCCGGCGAGGCCGGCATGGCCTCCGGGCTGTTCAACAGCGCACGCCAGCTGGGCGGATGCATCGGCGTGGCCACGCTGGCCACGGTCGCCGCCCACCACACCGGTACGGCCACCGGCCCCGGCGCCCTCAACGGCGGCTACGCCCTCGCCCTGGCCGTCACGGCCGTCCTCCTCCTGCTCGCGGCGGTCGTGGCGGTCGCTGTGCTGCCCCGAACACCCGGAGTGCCCCGAGTGCCCCGACCGCCCCGGCGCCGCATCCGGAGCGCCGACACCGATGCCCCCCACCTCGCACCTCCCGCGGACCAGCGGATGGAAGGAACACCGTCATGACCCTCACGACCGTCGATCTGTTCTCCTCGATGCTGGACTTCCGGCCCGACGGCGGTGTCCTGTCCGGCGCCCGGCGGATGACTGAAGGTGACCCCGGCTCCTGGCAGGTCGCGGCCTTCCACGTGGAGACCGACGCCGACGTGCACGCCGACCACTGGGAGGTGCATCCCGCGGGCGAGGAAGCCGTGTGCTGTCTCGCCGGGGGCGTGCGCCTGTATGTCCGCCCCACGGCTGAGGGCGGCGCCGAGGAGATGGTGCGGCTGGGGCCGGGCACCGCCGTGATCGTGCCCCGTGGCCGCTGGCACCGGCTCGAACTGGACGCTCCGAGCGATCTGATGTCGATCACCCGTCGGTGTGGCTCACAGCAGGACAAGCGCACCGCTCCCGGCAACTGATCCGCGCCGCCGGGAGGCGCGAGGGGCGGCGCCCGGTCCGGGTACGCCGCCCCTTCGGATCTGTTGCCTCTTCTCTACTGCCTCCTCTCAGAAGGCGCCCTGGACCTCCCGCTCAGAAAGCGCCCTGCACGTTCACCGGACCCACCTGGAACACGCCCGAGCAGATCGTCCAGGCCGCCGGGACCAGGGTCGCGGTGCGGGAAGCCGGCGGGTAGACCCGCAGGTAGCTGCCGGTGTGCAGGCAGGGGCCGCCCACCGGGCCGTTGGTGGTGCGGACCACCGCCGACGCCGTACGGGCGGGGGCGAGGGTGACCGTGCCGTACGACCGGCCGCTGCGGGTGGCGGCCGGGCCTGTCTGGTGGTGCGCGGTGTCCAGGACGCTGACGCCCGGGTAGCCGCGCAGGGCACAGCTGGTCGTGCCGGTGTTGGTGAACCGGATCGACCAGTACAGCGACCCGGCCGCGCCTTCCTTGCGGCCCATGGAGAGGTACAGGTCGCTCACCCCGCAGGTCCGGACGGTGGTCGAGGCCCGTGCCGTCGCCGGGGTGGCGCTCCACGCGGCTCCCGCGGCCGTGAGGCCGAGAAGAGCGGCGGTCAGCACGGCCGCCGGGCCGCGCCCGGAGAGTCTCCGGAGGGATTTCAGGGGATTCCGAGGATTCAGAGGCTGAGGATACGGAAACATGGCACATCCGCCTCCATCGGGTGAATGGGTGGATGAAGGGCACTTTGTTGGATGCGCCCCGGGCCGGAAAAGTTGTGCCCACCCCTCGCCCATCGCCTTGCGGGTCCCCTGACACGCGGCCGCAACACGCCTTTCGTCATCGGCGCGCATGGTTGATCGTTGGGCCGTGCATCAATGACGAAGGGGACCGACGAAGAGGACCCACCCAGAGGACCCACCAAGAGGACCCACGAAGTGGACCGACGTCAGGGGGCACCGACGATGACGATGAGCCGTAGGGGACTGCTGGCCGCGGGGGCAGTGGCAGGTGCCGGGTTACTCGGCGCCTGCGGGTCCAACACCGGGCGCGGAGGCGGGGACGCCCACGGGACGGCGCTGTCGCAGTGGTATCACCAGTACGGTGAGGCCGGCACCCAGCAGGCCGTCGAGCGGTACGCCGGCGCCTACCGCAAGGCGCGCGTCACGGTGCAGTGGCGCCCGGGGAACTACGACCAGCAGACCGCCGCCGCCCTGCTCACCGACTCCGGGCCGGACGTCTTCGAGGTCAACGGGCCCACGCTCGACCAGATCCAGGGCGGCCAGGTCGTCGACCTCACCGACCTGGTCGAGGACGTCCGGGACGACTTCAACCCGGCCGTCCTCGCGCCCAAGACGTACGAGGGCCGGGTCTGGGGCATTCCGCAGGTCATCGACATGCAGATGCTCTACTACCGCAAGAGCCTGCTGCGGGACGCCGGGGTCGAGCCGCCGGACACGCTGGACGCCCTCGTGGACGCCGCCCACAAGCTCACCAGCGGCAAGGTCAAGGGCCTGTTCCTGGGGAACGACGGGGGTGCCGGTGTGCTCGGCGGCACGCCCCTGTACGCCGCCGGGCTGCAGCTCGTCACCGAGGACGGCAAGGTCGGCTTCGACGATCCCGCCGCCGCCCGCACCCTCGGCAAGCTCCACCGGCTGTACGCCGACAAGTCCCTCCTGCTCGGCGCGCCCGCCGACTGGTCCGACCCGTCCGCCTTCGTCCAGGGGCTGACCGCGATGCAGTGGTCCGGGCTGTGGGCGCTGCCGCAGATCAAGAAGGAGCTGGGGGACGACTTCGGGGTCCTGCCGTTCCCCAGGGACGGCGGCCGGGGCAAGCCCGCCGTACCGGTGGGGGCGTACGGCGCCGCCGTCAGCGGCCGCAGCAGGCACAAGGAGGCCGCGAAGGAGTACGTGCGGTGGCTGTGGGTCGAACGCACCGACTACCAGGAGGACTTCGCGCTGTCGTACGGCTTTCACATCCCGGCCCGGATCTCCCTCGCCAGGAAGGCCACCCAGCTGCGGTCGGGGGCCGCCGCCGACGCCGTGCGCTTCACCACCGACCACGGCTACGCCCAGCCGCTGCTGTGGACGCCGGCCGCCCAGACCGCCTACCAGGACGCGCTCAGCCGGATCATCACGAGCGGGGCGAGCTCCGAGGGCGAACTGCGGGCCGTCGTACGGAAGGTGGCGGCCGAGCTCGACCGGGTGAAGCGCACAAACGGCGCGAAGAGCGCGAAGAAGACCTCATGACGCGCCGCAGGACCCTCTGGTTCTGGGTGTTCGTGGGGCCGTTCGCGCTCGGGCTGGCGCTGTTCACCTACGTCCCGCTGCTGTGGAGCGTGGGACTGAGCTTCTTCGACGCGCACAACACCGTCACGCCCACGCACTTCGTCGGGCTGGACAACTACACGGCGATGCTCCGGGACGACGCGTTCGTCGGCAGCCTGCGGACCTTTCTCGTCTTCACCGCCTTCATCGTGCCGGTCACCTACGCCCTCGCCCTCTCGCTCGCCCTGATGGTGAACCGCCTCGGACGCGCCCAGGCCTTCTTCCGCTCCGTCTTCTTCCTCCCGGCCGCCTGCAGTTACGTCGTCGCCGCGCTGGTATGGAAGATGTCGATCTTCAACGGGGTGCGGTTCGGGCTCGCCAACACCGTCCTCGGGTGGGTCGGCCAGGACCCCGTCGCCTGGCTGGCCGGCAGCGATCCGCCCTGGTACTGGCTGGTCATCGTGACCGTACGGCTGTGGCTGCAGGCCGGGTTCTACATGATCCTCTTCCTGGCCGGGCTGCAGCGGATCGACCCGGTGCTGTACGAGGCGGCCGCCGTGGACGGGGCCCGGCCCGGCTGGACCGTGCTGCGGCACATCACCCTGCCGCAGCTGCGGGCCACCTCGGTCGCGGTGGTGCTGCTGCTCGTCATCAACGCCTTCCAGGCCTTCGACGAGTTCTACAACCTGCTCTCGGACGCCCGGGGTTATCCCCCGTACGCCCGTCCGCCGCTGGTCTACCTCTACTACACCGCCCTCGGGCAGGGGCAGAACCTGGGGCTCGGCAGCGCGGGCGCGGTCATCCTCGCGCTGGTCATCGCCGTCGTCACGGTGGGGCAGGCGCGGTGGCTGCGGCTGGGAAGGACGGACGCCGATGGATGACGCCGTGGTCCGGGTGGGGCGCGCGCTCAGGCTGGTGCTGCTGATCGCGCTCGCCCTGCTCTTCCTGATCCCCTTCTATCTGCTGGTGCGCAACGGGCTGTCGAGCGAGCAGGACATCACCTCGCCCGAATGGACCTTCTTCCCGGGCGAGTTGAGGTGGGAGAACGTCCGGGAGCTGTTCGACGACCCGTCCGTCCCGTTCGCCCGCTCGCTGCTCAACTCCGCGCTGATCGCGGTCGCGACCACGCTGGGCACCCTGCTCCTGGCCTCCCTCGCGGGCTACGGCCTCGCCCGCATCCCCTACCGGCACGCGAACAAGGTCTTCTACGGCGTCCTCGGCACCCTGCTGGTCCCGGCCGCCGTCACCTTCGTGCCCAGCTTCGTGCTGGTGTCCTCGCTGGGCTGGATCTCCACCTACCGGGGGCTGATCGTCCCGACGCTGTTCTCCGCGTTCGCCTGTTTCGTGTTCCGGCAGTACTTCCTCGGTTTTCCACGGGAGTTGGAGGACGCGGCGCAGGTCGACGGGCTCGGGTACTGGCGGACGTACTGGCTGGTGGTGGTGCCGAACGCGCGGCCGGTGTTCGCGGCGGTCGGGACGATCGTGTTCCTCGGCGCGTGGAACTCCTTCCTGTGGCCGCTGGTGATCGGGCAGGACCAGAGCGCCTGGACGGTGCAGGTGGCCCTGTCCTCCTTCACCACCTCCCAGGTCGTGCGGCTGCACGAGCTGTTCGTCGCCGCGGCCGTGTCGATCCTGCCGCTGCTCGTGGTGTTCCTGTTCTTCCAGCGGTGGATCGTGGCGGGGGTGGAGCGGTCGGGGATCGACTAGCTCTTCTGTCCCGTCGGCAGCGGTCGGCGGCCGGTCACAGCGTGGCGCCGCTGTCCACGACCAGGTCGGTGCCGACGACGGAGGCCGCCTCGTCCGAGGCCAGGTAGAGGACGGCGGCGGCGACCTCGGAGGTGGTCGCGATGCGGCCGAGCGGCAGTGTGGCCTTCGCCCGCTCGGCCCGGTCCGCGTCGGTCTCGCCCGGGCGCAGGGACATGGGGGTCTCGGTGGCACCGGGGCTGACCACGTTGATCCGGACTCCGTCCTTGATGTGGTCCAGGGCGGCGCCCCGGCTGAGCGCGGTCACGGCCGCTTTGGAGGCGGAGTAGGCGGCGGCCCCGGGGGAGGCGGTGTGCGGGCCGAAGGTGGAGGAGGTGTTCACGATCGCGCCGCCCGCCGGCTGGGTGCGCATCCGGCGGATCTGCGCCTGGAGGGCCAGGAAGACGCCGGTGACGTTGGTCGCGAGCTGGGTGTGCCAGTCCTCCTCCGTCAGGTCCGCGAGGGGCTGCCCGCCCCGGAACACGCCGGCGTTGTTGACCGCCACGTCGAGTGAGCCGAAGTGGTCCACGGCGGCCCGGACCAGCGTTTCCGCGTCGGCCGCGCGGGAGACGTCGGCGCTCACCGCGAGGGCCTTGCCGCCCTGTTCCTCGATCAGCCGGACGGTCTCCGCGAGCGGCTCCGGCCGCCGTCCGGCGACGACGACCCGGGCACCCTCGGCGGCGAACGCGAGGGCGACGGTCCGGCCGATGCCGGAGCCGGCGCCGGTGACGAGGGCGGTCCGCCCGGAGAAGCGAGCCATGGGGATCTCCTTTTTATTGACCGTTCGGTTCAGTATGCGGTGCGAAAAAGCGGCGCTGCCGACCGTGTGTCTCAGTCGAACAGCGCCAGCGCCTGTTCCGCGGCGTCCCGGACCCGGGCGGGGTCCGAGGATGCCTTGCCGACCAACCGCAGCCCCTGCATCAGCACCAGCAGCATGCGGGCGAGGGCGAGCGGGTCCCGGCCGGCGGGCAGCTCGCCCTGGGCCTGGGCGCGGGCGAGCGCCGAGTGCAGCGCGGTCTCGACGTGGTCCCAGTTGCGCTCGACCCGCCGGGCCGCGGCCGGGTCGTGCGGGGCCAGCTCGGCGGCCGTGTTGGTGATCAGGCAGCCCATCCGCCGCAGCCGCTCGTCGGCCGCCTCCGCCGCGTACCGCCGTACGACCGCGCGCACGGCCGGCAGGGCGGGGCCCGGCCGGGACAGGTCCCGCACGATCCGGGTGAGCCCCGACTCCTCGTAGCGCTCCAGCGCCCTCAGGTACAGCTCGTGCTTGCTGCCGAAGGTCGCGTACAGGCTCGCCCTGCCGATGCCGAGGTGCTCGACCAGGTCGGCCATCGACGTCGCCTCGTAGCCGCGCCGCCAGAACAGCTCCAGGGCCGACTGCAGCGCGGCGTCCGGATCGAACTCCTTGGTCCTGGCCACGTACCGCAGCCTAGGATTTTCTGGAACGGTCAGTCAAGCAAAATCGATCCGCCGGGCGCCGGTCAGACCGTGCGCACCTCGTACGCCGCCACCCGCACCTCGCCGTCGTCCAGGCACTCCCCGCTGACCAGGTCGAAACGCTGCTTCAGCAGGGGCGAGGCGACGAACGGGCGGCCGGCGTGGGTGCCGGTCAGGCCGCGGGAGAGGACGGCCGCGCCGGTGAAGGGGTCGCGGTTGTCGACGGCGTACAGGCGGTCGGCGCGGTCCCGGAAGAGCGCCACCTGGCGGCCGTCCGGCAGCAGGGCGGCCACCCCGCGGCCCGGGGTGAGCGCGCTCAGGTCGCAGGCCGTGAACCAGTCGTCGTCGGCGAGCCGGAGCTGGACCTTCAGGTCGGTGGTCTCGACAGCCAGGGTCATCGGGCGCTTCCTTCCAGTACGTCGTCGGCGGGCCGCAGGCCGATGTTCAGCAGCGGCAGGTCGGGCTTGATCTGGTCGCGCTCGGGGACGAAGGCCACGACCGGGTCCGGGGTGTCCGGGGCGTTCACGAAGGACACGAACCGGGCCAGCTTCTCGGGGTCGTTGATGGTCTCCGCCCATTCGTCGCGGTAGTTCGCGATGTGGGCCCGCATGAGCTGCTCCAGCTCGTCGCAGATGCCGAGCGAGTCGTGCACCACCACATCGCGCACGTGGTCCAGGCCGCCCGGGATCCGCTCCAGCCAGACGCTCGTGCGCTCCAGGCGGTCGGCCGTGCGGATGTAGAACATCAGGAACCGGTCGATCAGGCGGACCAGCTCGGCGTCGGACAGGTCCTGGGCCAGCAGGTCGGCGTGGCGCGGGGTGGCGCCGCCGTTGCCGCCGACGTACAGGTTCCAGCCGTTGGCGGTGGCGATCACGCCGAAGTCCTTCGACTGGGCCTCGGCGCACTCGCGCTGGCAGCCGGAGACCGCCGACTTCAGCTTGTGCGGGGAGCGCAGGCCCCGGTAGCGCAGCTCCAGGTCGATCGCCATCTTGACCGAGTCCTGGACGCCGTACCGGCACCAGGTGGAGCCGACGCAGGACTTCACCGTGCGCAGCGACTTGCCGTAGGCGTGCCCCGACTCGAAGCCGGCGTCCACCAACCGCGCCCAGATCAGCGGCAGTTGCTCCACCCGCGCGCCGAACATGTCGATCCGCTGGCCGCCGGTGATCTTCGTGTAGAGGCCGAAGTCCCGGGCGATCTCGCCGATCACGATCAGCTTCTCGGGCGTGATCTCGCCGCCGGGGATGCGCGGCACCACCGAGTACGAGCCGTTCTTCTGCAGGTTGGCCAGGAAGTGGTCGTTGGTGTCCTGCAGGGCCGCCTGCTCGCCGTCCAGGACGTAGCCGCTCGCGCCGATCGTCGGGGCGAGGGAGGCGATGATCGAGCCGACGGCCGGCTTGCAGACCTCGCAGCCGTCGCCGCCCCGGGCGGCCTCACGGCCGTACCGGTCCAGCAGCTCCTGGTACGACGTGATGCGCAGGGCGAGGACGATCTCGTACAGCTCCTCGCGGGTCTGGGAGAAGCAGCCGCACAGGCCCTTGTCGACCTCGACGCCGGACGCCTCCAGCTCGGCGTTGACCAGCTGGCCCAGCACCTTGACGCAGGAACCGCAGCCGGTGCCGGCCTTGGTGCACTTCTTCACCTCGGGCACGGTGGTGCACTTGTGCTCCGTCACCGCGCCGCGGATGGTGCCCTTGCTGACGTTGTGGCAGGAGCAGATGACCGCCTCGTCCGGCAGGGCGGACGGGCCGAGCTGGGCCCCCGAGTCGGCTCCGGCGGGCAGGACGAGCGACTCGGGGGAGATGGGAGGCACCGAGCCGGTCAGCGCGCGCAGGGTGCCGTACGCCTCCGCGTCGCCGACGAGGATGCCGCCCAGCAGCGTCCCGTCCGGGCCGATGACCAGCTTCTTGTACAGGCCGGCGCGGGAGTCGGAGTAGACGACGTCCAGGCAGTCCTCGGTGGTGCCGTGCGCGTCACCGAAGGACGCCACGTCTACGCCGAGCAGCTTCAGCTTGGTGGACAGGTCGGCGCCGGTGAAGGACGCCTCGTCCTCGGCGATGGTGGCCGCGGCCGTCTCCGCCTGCTCGTAGCCGGGCGCCACCAGGCCGTACACCCGGCCGTCGGCCGCCAGCGCGCACTCGCCGATCGCGAACACGTGCGGGTCGGTGACCGTACGGCACTGCTCGTCGACGGTGATGCCGCCGCGCTCGCCGACCGCGAGGCCGCAGTCCCGGGCCAGCTGGTCGCGGGGGCGGACGCCCGCGCTGAACACCACCATGTCGGTGGCCAGTTCGGAACCGTCGGACAGCTTCATGCCGGTGACGGCACCGGAGGCGTCCGTGACGATCTCCTGCGTGCCCACACCCGTGTGCACGGTCAGGCCCATGCCCTCGATGGTCCGCAGCAGCGCCGCGCCACCGCCCTCGTCCACCTGCACCGGCATCAGGCGCGGCGCGAACTCCACGATGTGCGCGGTCAGTCCGAGCCCCTTCAGCGCGCCGGCGGCCTCCAGGCCGAGCAGGCCGCCGCCGACCACGGCGCCGGTCGTCGCCCTCGTCCTCGCGTACTCCTCGATGGCGAGGAGGTCCTCGATGGTCCGGTAGACGAAACAGCCCTCGGCGTCCTTGTTCGGCACCGGCGGCACGAAGGGGTAGGAGCCGGTGGCCAGGACGAGGGTGTCGTACTCGAAGACCTGGCCGGACCGGGCCGTGACCTTCTTCGCCGCGCGGTCGATCGTCTCCGCGGGGTCGCCGACGTACAGCTCGATGCCGTGCGTGCCGATGAACTCCATGTCGGTCATGGACAGGTCCTCGGGGGTCTTGCCCGAGAAGTACGAGGTGAGGGCGACGCGGTCGTACGCGGGACGCGGCTCCTCGCACAGCACGACCACGCGGTGCGTGGCGGTCAGGCCGCGCTCGGCGAGCGCTTCGAGGAAGCGCTGGCCGACCATGCCATGGCCGACGAGCACGATCGTGGGGGTGGCCCCCAGGGCGGTGGTCATCAGGAGCCTCCATCATTGGTGAGCAGGTGGAGCAGGGGGCCGCCGTCGGAGGGGAGCGGCTCTGCTCCCCCCCAGGCGCGGGCGAGCGCGCCGACGGTGCCGAGTTCGCCGACGAGGACCCCGCCGACCAGGCGGTCGTCGCGGACGACGACCTTGCGGTAGGTGCCCCGGGTGGCGTCGGCGAGCCGTATGACGTCGTCGCCGGGGCGCGCCTCGGGCTCGCCGAACGCGGCCAGGTCGAAGGGGGAGCCCGGGCCGTTGAGCGTCAGCCGGGTCAGGGAACGGGTCCCCAGGTACCGGGCACCGGCGTCGCCCGCGAGCAGCTCGGCGAGCGCGTCGGCCTGTTCCAGCGCGGGTGCGGCCAGGCCGTAGACCGTGCCGTCGTGCTGGACGCAGTCGCCGACGGCGTGGATGTGCGGGTCGGAGGTGCGCAGTTCGTCGTCGACGAGGATGCCGTTGCGCACGGCGAGACCGGCCTCTTCGGCGAGTCCGGTGCGCGGGCGCACGCCGCAGGCGAGGACGACGAGGTCGGCGTCGAGCGCGTACCCGTCGGCCATCTCCACCGAGCGGACCGCGCCCGCGACCGAGCGCACGTCCCGCACCCGGCACTCGGTGTGCACCTCGACGCCCAGCTCGGTGAGGTGCCGCAGCACCAGCCGGGAGGCGTCCGGGTCGAGCTGGCGTTCCATGAGCCGCTCGGACTGCTGGGCGAGGACCACCTGGGCGCCGCGCACGGCGAGCGCGCGGGCGGCGGAGACGCCGAGCAGCCCGCCGCCGATGACGACCGCGCGCACCCCCGGCCGGACCGCCTTGGCCAGCCCCAGGCAGTCGTCCATGGTGCGGAACGCGTGGACGCCCTCGGGCAGTTGGTGGTCCGGCGTGAACAGACCGCGCAGCGGCGGCAGCACGGGGTTGGAGCCGGTGGCGAGAACCAGCGTGTCGTATGCGATCGAGGAGCCGTCGGCGCAACCGACGGTCCGGGCGCCCCGGTCGATACCGGTGACCCGGGCCCGCAGCAGCCCCTCGGGTGCCGGCAGGCCGATCACCTCGGGGGCGTACCGTCCGGCCAGCACCTCGGCGAGCAGCACCCTGTTGTACGGCGGGTGCTCCTCCTCGCCGACGAGCAGCGCGGGCATGCCCAGCTCGCCGAGCCGCCGGGCGAGCCGTACGCCCGCGAGGCCGGCGCCGATCACCACCACACGCGTATTCGAGGTCATGTCCTTGAGCGTGCGGTGCCGACGTTACCCGGCCGCATCACGTCTGTTTCCCACGGGGAACGCTGCGCTCAGCCTGCGGCGCTTGGGCCTGTGAGGTCCGGGGGTGTGGTGGGTCGTCTTTCGGGTGCGGCGCCGTCGGGGCTGGTCGCGCCCACGCGGCGGAGCCGCATATGGATACAGGCCCGCGCCCCTTCGGGGGCGCTTCGCCGGCGCCGGTCTCTCCGCTCAGCCGCGGCTGCCCGTCAGGTGGGCGAAGACGACCACGTTGCCCTGGTAGCCGGTGGCCTTCGAGTAGCCGCCGCCGCAGGTGATGACGCGGAGCTCGGGGCGGGGCGCCGCGCCGTAGACCTTGTCGTCGGGGAAGTCGTGCGCCGCGTACACCTCCACCGCGTCCACGGTGAACACGGCCACCGAGCCGTCCCGGCGGTCCACCTCGATCCGGGCGCCCCGCTTCAGCGCGCCCAGATCGTAGAAGACGGCGGGGCCCTCGGCGTTGTCGACATGGCCGGCGACGATCGCGGTGCCCGTCTCGCCGGGTATGGTGCCGGCCTCGTACCAGCCGGCCAGGTTCTTGTTCTGCGCCGGGGGCACGTCCAGGCTGCCGGAGCGGGTGAGGGCCAGGCCCATCAGCGGGGCGTTCACCCGGATCGCGGGTATGCGGATCCGGGTGGGCATGGAGGGGACGAGGGCGGGGGCGGCGAGCCGCTCGTCACGCGGTTGCGGGCGCCCCTCGGCCGCGGCGGGCTGCGGTGGCGTGTGGGTCCCGGTGCCGCCGCCGAGCAGCCACACCCCGGAGCCGAGGGCCACGACGGTGACCGCGGCTATCGCGGTGTCGCCGACCCTGTCGCGCCTGGTTCGCTTGCGCATGGCGAAGCCCTCTCCCGGGGGCGGACCCCGAACACCGGGGGCGGACCCCCGTCGACCCCCTCCCCCTCCGGGCCGCGAGGGGCATCGGGCCCGGAGGGGGCGGGAATGTGCGGTACCGGCTGACGGACAGCGGAGGGTGTCCGTCAGATCCCGTCGCCTCTCGCCCGGCGATGCAGGAGCCAGGTACCGCCCGCGGCGGCGACGGCCAGCGCCGCCACACCCGCCGCGGTCTGCACGGGGTCGGCGCCGAGCGCGCCGCCGACCCCCGTCTTCACGCTTCCCCGCGGCTGCACCTGCTCGTGCGCCGCGCTCAACGCCACCACCAGGTCGCCGGTCACCTGCCGGCCGCCCTCGGCACACTTGGCGACGATCTCGTACGTCCCCGGCTGGGCGCTCTCCGGCACCCGGAACTGCCCGATCGCCTCGCCGTCGTGCGAGCTGGGCGCCAGGGTGAAGGTGCCGGAGCCGACCGCGCTCGCGTCCCCGAGCGCCGAGCCCTTGTCGCCGCACGCGGCGGTGTTCGCCGTGACCTGGCCGCCGGGCACCACGCTGGAGGGGTACACGTCCAGGCTGCCGGTGCCGGCCCAGGCGGGTGCCGCGGCCACCACGACGAGCGCGGTACCGGTCAGCAGACGGGCGGTGCGTCGCATGGTGCTCTCCAGGTCAAGCGTCTCGGTCTGTCCCTTACCGAGGTAAGTCGCAGTCCGGGAGCCGCGCTCCCTGATAGCCCGTCAGAAATACGGTGAACGGGTGTCGCCCCCGACCCCCACACGGCCCAGTCCCCGCCGGATTCCGGCAGGTCACAGGCGCGCCTCGGGGGTGCAGGGGCGACTGGTATGAAAAGAACACGAATGGAGCGATGTCCGCCGTTGAACGGGTGACGGGACGTCGGCGTCAGTTCACGTTGACGGCACTCCAGGCCGCCGCCACCGCGTTGTACTCCGTGCTGCCCGCGCCGTACAGGTCCTTGGCGGCGTTCAGGGTCGCCGTGCGGGCCCCCGCGTAGTTCGTGGAGGAGGTCATGTAGACCGTCAGCGCCCGGTACCAGATCTTGCCGACCTTGTCCCGGCCGATGCCGGTGACCGTGGAGCCGTTGTACGTCGGCGAGTCGTAGCTGACGCCGTTGATGGTCTTCGCTCCGCTGCCCTCCGCCAGCAGGTAGGCGAAGTGGTTGGCGACGCCGGAGGAGTAGTGGACGTCGAGGTTGCCGACCGAACTGCTCCAGTAGTCCGCCGAGTTGCCGTCCTTCGACGGCTTGTCCATGTAGCGCAGCGCGGTGTGGCCGAAGCCGGACTTCACGATCTTCTCGCCGATGAGGTAGTCACCGGGGTCGGACGGGTTGTTCGCGTACCACTCCACCATCGTGCCGAGGATGTCCGAGGTGGCCTCGTTGAGCCCGCCGGACTCGCCCGAGTAGGTCAGCGCGGCGGTCTTCGACGTCACCCCGTGGGTCATCTCGTGCCCGGCGACGTCGAGGGCGACCAGCGGCCCGAACGTGCTCCCGTCACCGTCGCCGTACGTCATGCAGAAGCAACTGTCGTCCCAGAAGGCGTTGTTGTAGTTGCTGCCGTAGTGGACGCGGTTGTACGACCCCTTGCCGTCGCCCGCGATGCCGCTGCGCCCCTGGACGTTCTTGTAGTAGTCCCAGGTCATGTTGGTGCCGTACTGGGCGTCGACGGCGGCCGAGGCGCGGTCGGCGGTGGTGCCCGTGCCCCAGTGGTTGTCGGCGTCCGTGAACAGGTCCGCGGGGGCCCGGCTGAAGCAGATGCCGAAGAAGCACAGGTCCGTCTTGCCCTCGGCGTCACCGGTGTAGGTGTTGCCGCGCGTCGGGTCCTTGAGCTGGTACGACGATCCCGACGGGGTCGTCTCCAGCGGCACCGTCCCGCTGTACAGGGACTTTCCGTCGCCGGCCGCGGTCTCGATGCTGTCCCAGGCGTCGATCTGCCGGCCGGTGCGGGCGTCGGTCAGCACGGTCCGGGCGACCGGGTTGCCGAGCGAGTCCAGGCCGGCCGCGTTGGTGCGCCAGGCGAGCTTCGGGGTGCCGTGCAGGGCGTCGACGATCAGCTCGGGCTTCGCCTTGACCTGCTTGAGCGTGTCGCCGAGGTTGACGGCGCGCAGGGCGTTCACGGCGAGGTCGGCGGCCTTGGCGGCCGGGACCTTCGGGAGGACCGAGGCGAGGGATATCTCGCCGCGGGTGGCCCGGTTCGCGCTGCGGTAGGCGCCGTCCGGGGCCAGGTGGACCACGAAGTCGCCGCCGAGCACGGGCAGTCCGTGGTAGGTGCGGTCGTAGCGGACGTGCTGGGTGCCGTCCCTGTCCACGATCACGTCGCGGACGCTGGTGTTCTCGGCGGAGGTCAGACCCAGGCTCGCGGCATGGGCCAGCAGCGCCGACGCCGCGTGCTGGATGGCGGTGGCCCGGGTCGGTCTGGCGTCGGCGTGGGCGGCGGGGGAGAGGGCCATGGTCAGCAGCGTCGCGGTGCTGACGGCGACGCCGGCGGTGGTGGTGAGACGACGGGATCCTCGGACGTGCTGGCGTATCCGGCTCATCGGTCTCCTCGGGGAAGCGCCCGACTAGGCGTGGGGGCGGCGCTGATGTCCCCAGAGATTTAAGGGGCCCTGACATGTCATGTCCATAGCCCCTTCATGGAGATGTGTGAGGGGCCGAGGGGGGTACAGAATCGTTTCCGTGATCATTGACGAGCCCGAGCGGCCCGAGGACCCCGGAACCCCGCTGCCCTTCTTCGTCTACGGCACCCTCCGCCCCGGCGAGGCCAACCACGACCTGTTCCTCCGAGACCGCACCGCGACGGAGGAACCGGCACACCTGCCCGGCGCGGCCCTCTACGACGGCCCCGGCTACCCCTACGCCGTGGACCGGCCGGACGGCGAGATCCGGGGCGAACTGATCACGCCCCACCCGGAGTCGTACACCGAACTGCTCACCGCCCTGGACCACTTGGAGGAGTACGTCCCGGGCGACCCGCACAACCTCTACGAACGCACCGCCCGCACCGTCATCCGCACCACCGACGACACCCCCACCCTGGCCTGGGTCTACCTGGCCGCCCCACGCGTTGCCGCCCGGCTGCGTGCCGACGGACAACTCATCGAGGACGGCGACTGGCTGTCCCGGCGCTGACGTCGAATTCCGCGAGGACGCACAACGCCCCCTGGATTGCACTGGTGGTGACGTCGATGCCGGTGAGGATGTCGGTGAACTCGCTCAATTGCACACCGGTGCCGGTGAACGCGGTGGTGGCGGTGTCCGCGGTGTGGTCACCGGACCCGACGGCGCTGACGTACTGCACGGCAGCGGACCGTGCCCGAGTTGTGCTGTGCTGGTAGAGCACTACGGTATAAACTTTCTGACGGGGTGACACATGTCGAGGTTTTCTGCTGAGACAGAGAGCGTTTTGCTTGCCTCCGGCTGGTTCCCTGGGCGACAGGTGGACATCCGGGCCTGGCAAGACCGACTTGCTGATTTCGCCTGGCACGCCGCAGCAGTACGCTTCCTGACCGAGTTCGGTGGAATTTCTGTCGACCTCAGCGGCCCTGGTGTCACCTGTGCGAGGGAGCCGTTCGTGATCGATCCGGCCCTTGCCATTGGGGAAGAGCAGCGCTTCGAGGAGTTGTCGGAGCGATTCGGCCTCAGGTTGTTCCCAATCGGGGAATTCGGAGTCGGAGATTTCTTCCTCGGGATGGACGAGTACGGTGTCTTGTATCTGCTGGCAGCATGGGCGTTCCGCCTCGGGGCGCCGGATGAGGCGCTCGAAAACCTGATCAAGGGCGTGAGGGGAGTCAGAATGTCAGCCCAGGATCAGGATGGTCGTTCCTAATTACTTCGGGGCTTGACCGTGCAACGGTCTGGCCCTAGACAGGACCCTCACTGTGAAGTCGGCGAACTGTCGGTGCGGTTCGAGGAATTCGGAATGTCCTCCGAGCCTGGAACCAGGTCATTTTCGGTGACGAGTTCAGTGGAAGCTGACGGCGGGTATTTGTTCTGGCTGCAGGACGGTTTTGGATGTCTTGGCGATGCGTACGACTGAGGCTGGGTGTCAACCATTACAGAGTAGGAAGTTGAGTGAAGAGACGGCAAGGAATAATCGCGGCCTTGTGCGTAGGTGTTTGCATTACGTCTGCCGTGGCCTGTGGGGGACACGACTCCAAAGGGTTGTCCCGCTATCGAGGTCTGTTCGGCATAGGGTCTGCTGGACGGCGTGGTCGGCGCCGTTGTCCCGGCCACGTGAGAGGGCATCTTGAACCTGAACCCCACCTGTTGCTTCTGCTTCCAGATCGTCGATCTCGACCAGGACAGTGCAGCGACGGAGGTCAGGCTTGGTGCTGTCGACCCGGTGCGAGGCGGTGATGTATGGCAGCGGGCCTACTCGCACTCAAGCTGTCTGCGCGAGAGAGTCCACCCGAACATCGACCTCTGGTGGGACCTCTGAGACCGGTCCGCCCCGGAGCTGATGAGGATCCGCGAAAGACGGCCGGGGGCGTGGGGCGGGTTGAACGGTACTCGGTGCCGTTCAGGTGCAGAGGGAACGGTAGGAGCAGCGTGGGCGCCAGCGAGATGTACGGGACACAGCGGGGGGCGATCGCGGCTCTCCTGGAGGCCGTCGGCGACTCCGTGATGGTGCTCTCGTATCAGGAGGACCGATCATTTGCCGCCATGAGTCTGGACCGCTTCGGAGCGGCGGGGTCGGTCCGGCTGGACTGGCGTGGGCATGAGGTGATCCACCGGTGCGACGCATTCGATGGCGGGCAGCTGCGCAGGACTGTTCTTGCGCATGCCGAGCCGGGCGAACTCGCGATCGTCTTCTGGGACAACCTTGCGGTGCCGTCGGTGGCGCTGGAGGCCTCTCTGATCGCGGACCACGCCGAGGTGGTCGAAGACGTCCGTCCCAACTGCTGGATCTACCTCGCTGGCAGCGCGGTCCTGGTTGAGTGGCACGACGGTGAGGGGCTGACGGTAGCGCGGGTGCCCGGTTGACCCCGACCCCCAGTGGTGCGTCACGAGCTGCGCGGGTGGGGAATCGAAGCCAGTAGTCTGTCCCACTTTGAGCAGGGTGGTTTTCAACGGTCCCCGCCAGAGCTGCCGATCACAGCTGCGATGATCTTGCGGTGCCTAATGTGATCACCGCGTCGGAGCCGTCCTGGATTGCCCCGTTCACCGGGCTGAGCCCGCGGGCCTTCGGGAAGCTGCTCACCCAGCTGCGGCGCGAGGG
Source organism: Streptomyces incarnatus (assembly GCF_001027185.1). Lineage (NCBI taxonomy): Bacteria > Bacillati > Actinomycetota > Actinomycetes > Kitasatosporales > Streptomycetaceae > Streptomyces > Streptomyces incarnatus. The sequence continues at coordinate 5,848,446 of NZ_CP011497.1, forward strand.
GGCCGATGCGACACGGCCGGGCCGTCCCTGGTCGCTGCCGTTGGAGGATCGGGTGCTTCTGGTTGCGGCGTATTGACGCACCAACCTGACTCTGCGGCAACTCGCTCCGCTGTTCGGGGTGTCCAAGTCGACGGCGGATCGGATCGTCGACCACACGGGGCCATTGCTGGCGCTGCACCAGCGTCAGCGGTTCCGTCGCGGCACGGTGCTCATCGTGGACGGGACTCTGGTTCCGACCCGCGACCACCAGGTGGCGGAGCAGTCGAAGAACTATCGCTACTCGACCAACCACCAGGTGGTCATCGACGCCGACTCCCGCTTGGTCGTCGCCGTCGGCCGGCCCGTGCCGGGCAATCGCAACGACTGCAAGGCGTGGACCGAGTCGGGTGCCGCCGCCGTAGTCGGCAAGACGATCACCATCGCCGACGGCGGCTACCAGGGCACTGGGCTAATCATTCCGCACCGTCGCCCTGCTGGCGGTGACCTGTGCGACTGGAAGAAAGAGCACAACCACTCCCACAAGCGGGTCCGTGCCCGCGTTGAGCACGTCTTCGCGCGCATGAAGACCTGGAAGATCCTCCGCGACTGCCGCCTGAAGGGCAACGGCGTCCACACCGCGATGCTCGGCATCGCCCGCCTGCACAACCTCCTACAGCCCCTGTAGACCACCCACGCAGCCCGAACCTGGCGACCGCGGACGCGCTCAAAGATCAATTGCGGGACAGCCCTAAGGCGGCAAAGCCGGCTGGGCAGTCGGGCCGCGAGTCCACGGCTGCGAAATCAGGCTCCTCCGGTGCGAAGCCGTCGTCGGTGCTGACGCGCAAGCAACTCGAGGGCGCTGCGATCAACAGTGGTGACGTCTCCGGGTGGGAGGTGAGCGTTCCCAAGTCGTCGGCTGGGCCGATTGGCGGGCAGCGGCTGGTGGCTGACAAGCCGGCGTGCCAGCCGGTCGCCGACGCGCTGAGCGGGGCCGGGGCTGTCACGGCGGTTGCTGCGGTGGAACGGAGCGCTGTGGCGAGGGACCGCTCCGGCGTCATGGTGCGGATTCGTCTTGTCTCGTATTCCCCTGGGGACGCCGACAAGGTCATGGCTGGTCTGGCGAACGCGGACACGGGCTGCAAGGGCTTCATCGGCAGCACGGGCAACGGCCAGGAACAGCACGTGGGCGTAGCGGAGTACGACGGCTACCTCACCGCTCAGAGCAACGTCACTCTACGGCTGACAGCGAGGATCGGGCAGCAGACCCTGCCCGTGTATCTGGACGTCGGTCGAGTCGGCAACTCGGTGGAGTACTTCATGACGTTCAACGTCACAGGCGACGATCCCGGGACCGGATCGACAACTGCGCAGGTTCAGCAGCACGTCAGGCTGAGTGCAGTTCATTGATGCGGCGGCTGAACCGCCTCCGGCGCTGACTCACCCCAGCAACCGCACCCCCTCCGGCACCGCGATCCCGAAGTGCTCCTCCACCACGCGGCGTGCCTCCGTCTCGTTCGTCAGTTTGTGTTCGGTCACCGTGCCGTCGGCGCGGGTCTCGGTCAGCCGGGGGCCGTCCAGGGACAGGTGGCGTTCGGCGGTGGTGCGCTGGAGGTAGGGGCGCTGGGTGAAGGGGGAGCGGGGGTGGGTGCCGGCGTACCAGTTGAAGACCTCGAGGTCCGGCGCGCCGAACGGCTCCAGTGTGAAGGCGTACTGGCCGGTCCACTCCCGCGCCCGGCGGTCGTACGCCTGCAACTCCCACAGCTCCGACGGGCCTTCGTGCGGCAGGTGCACCAGGCGGTGCCGGCGTCCCGCGCCCTCGGACTCCTCGCCGGTGACCAGCGGCACCGGCAGCAGCAGCGCGCCGATCGCGCCGAAGCCCACGTCCGCGAGGTACGGCTCGGGCTCACCCGGCACCGAGACCCGCAGCATCGCGTGGGTGCGCGGCCGGCTCTCGGGTGTCGCGGCGCCCAGCACCACCCGCCCCGCCAGCGGTGTCACCCCGAACCCGAGCCTCTGGAGGGCCAGCCGGAGCAGGGTGTTGTGCTCGTAGCAGTAGCCGCCGCGCCGGCCGTGGATCATCTTCGCCGTCAGATCGGCGGGGGCGAGCGAGGGGGCCCGGCCGGACACGGCGTCCAGGTTCTCGAAGGGCAGGGACAGCGCGTGCGCCAGGTGCACCCCGCGCAGGGTCTGCAGGCCGGGCCGCCGGCCGCCCTGCCATCCGATGCGGTCCAGATAGGCGTCGAGGTCGAACTGCTCGGAGTCGGACATACCTCGAACCTAACGCGCTGAGGCCGCTGCCCGCCCCGACCCGCGGATCGATGCGTGCTACGTCCCTGGTCCTACGACCTCCACCCGCACCGCGCAGGACTTGAACTCCGGCATCCGGGACGTCGGGTCGAGGGCCGGGTTGGTGAGGGTGTTGGCGCGGCCCTCGCCCGGCCAGTGGAAGGGCATGAAGACCGTGTCCGGGCGGATGGCGGCGGTGATCCGGGCGGGGGCCGTCGCCCGGCCCCGCCGGGAGGTCACGGTCACCGGGTCGCCCTCGGCCGCGCCGATCCGGGCCGCGAGGCGCGGGTGCAGCTCCACGAAGGGACCGGGCGCGGCCGCGTTCAGCTCTGCCACCCGCCGGGTCTGCGCCCCCGACTGGTACTGGGACACCACCCGGCCGGTGGTCAGCAGGAGCGGGTACTCGGCGTCCGGTTCCTCCGCCGTGGCCCGGTGCGCCACCGCCGCGAAACGGGCCCGCCCGTCCGCGGTGGCGAAACGGTCCAGGAAGAGGCGCGGGGTGCCCGGGTGCGCTTCGGCCGCGGGGTCCTCCGCCGGCTGCGGGCACGGCCAGAACACCCCGTTCTCCTCCGCCAGGCGCCGGTAGGTGATCCCGGAGTAGTCCGCCGGACCGCCGGCGCTCGCCCGGCGGAGTTCCTCGAAGACCTCCTCGGGATCGGTCGGGAAGCCCTTCTCCACGCCGAGCCGGGCCGCCAGCTCGTGCAGGACGTACAGGTCGCTGCGGACCCCGGGCGGCGGGGTGACCGCCTGGCGGCGCAGCAGGACCCTGCCCTCCAGGCTGGTCGTCGTGCCCGTCTCCTCCGCCCACTGGGTGACCGGCAGGACGACGTCCGCCAGCTGCGCCGTCTCGGACAGCACCACGTCGCACACGGCGAGGAAGCCGAGGGACTTGACGCGTTCCTCGATGTGGGCCGCGCGCGGCGCCGACACCACCGGGTTGGAGCCCATCAGCAGCAGCGCCCGGATGTCCGTGCCCAGGGCGTCGAGGAGCTCGTACGCGCTGCGCCCGGGGCCGGGGAGCGCATCCGGGTCCACGCCCCACACGCCGGCCACGTGGGCCCGCGCCGCCGGGTCGTCCAGCTTGCGGTAGCCGGGCAGCTGGTCGGCCTTCTGGCCGTGCTCGCGGCCGCCCTGCCCGTTGCCCTGCCCGGTCAGGCAGCCGTACCCGGACAGCGGGCGGCCCGCCCGGCCCGTGGCCAGGCACAGGTTGATCCACGCGCCCACCGTGTCGGTGCCCTTGGACTGCTGCTCTGGCCCGCGCGCCGTCAGCACCATCGCGCTCTCCGGCTCGCAGAACAGCCGTACGGCTTCCCGGAGTTGCGGAACGGACACCCCCGTGATCCGCTCCACGTGCTCCGGCCAGTGCGCCATCGCCACCGCCCGCGCCTGCTCCCAGCCGGTGGTCCGCTCCCGGACGTACTCCTCGTCCACCCGCCCCTCGGCCACGATCAGGTGCAGCAGGCCGAGGGCCAGCGCGAGATCGGTGCCGGGGCGGGGGGCCAGGTGCAGGTCCGCCTGCTCGGCCGTCCTGGTCCGGCGCGGGTCGACGACGATCAGCTTCCCGCCGTTCTCCCGCAGCTCGGTGAAGAAGCGCAGGGAGGGCGGCATGGTCTCGGCGAGGTTCGACCCGACGAGGATCACGCACCCGGTCCTCGGGATGTCCTCCAACGGGAAGGGCAGGCCCCGGTCGAGGCCGAACGCCTTCGTCCCGGCCGCCGCGGCCGACGACATGCAGAACCGGCCGTTGTAGTCGATCTGCGAGGTGCCGAGCACCACCCGGGCGAACTTCCCGAGCGCGTACGCCTTCTCGTTCGTCAGCCCGCCCCCGCCGAACACACCCAGCGCGTCCGCGCCGTGCTCCCGCCGCGTGCTCCCGAGCCGCTCGGCGACCAGGTCCAGCGCCTCCGCCCAGCTCGCCTCGACCAGCCGGCCCCCGGACCGCACCAGCGGCGAGGTCAGCCGTACCGCGGGCGACAGCACCTCGGCCGCCGTACGGCCCTTGCCGCACAGCGCGCCCCGGTTCACCGGGAAGTCCGTCCGCTCGGTCACCTCGACGCCACCCTGCGGCAGGGGCGTGATGTTCATCCCGCACTGCAGGGCGCAGTACGGGCAGTGGGTGGGCGTCGAGGCGATCGGTTCCATGCCGCCAGCGTGCGTCGGGCGTGTTACGGCCCCGACCGCTTCCGGTTACACGCCCGGCACGGCGACCTCCCCGCCCGGCCGGTGGCGCCGTGAGGTCCCTACTGCCGGCTCAGCGAGCGGCTGACGCCCGCCGCGATCGTCGTCGCCAGCACCCAGCCGGTGACGATCAGCAGATACGACAGCCACTGGTACCACCCCACCGGCGCGTACGCCCCCTCCTGGCCGAAGTCGATGATCGGCAGCAGCAGGTCGAGGGTGTAGAAGAGCGGGTTGAACGCGGGCGCCTCGGACGGCTTGAGCGCGGGCGGATGGTGCAGGGCGAAGGCGAGCGTGCCGGTGCACAGCAGGAGCAGCAGCCAGCCCGCGGCCCGCATCGGACGGAAGCCGTAGCCGACGGCCGCGTCCTGCAGCCAGCCCCACAGCCGGGCGTACGGCGGCAGGGTGCGGCGGTGCCGGCGGAGCTTGGCCAGCTGCACGGTGCGCGCGGCGGCGTCGTCGCCGGCGGTGCGGTAGGCCGTGGTCAGCTGCTCGTAGGGGTAGGGAAGATAGCCGCTGACCTCACGCTCCAGCAGCGGCAGCCGCTGCTCGGCGGGCAAATGCGGGGCCAGGATCCGGTAGCTGAGCCCGTCGGTCTGCACGCGCTCGGGCCAGACCTCGGGCGGCACGTGCAGCAGCTCCACCTGGGCGCGGCGCAGATTGACGGCACCCTGCAGGGGTGCGGCCTCGCGCAGCCAGAGCTCGCCGATGACACTGCTGCTCGCGCGCAGGGCCACTCCCTCCGGATGGGACAGGCGGGCGTAGGCGAGGTTCAGCTGGTGGGGAATCCGGGCGCCGCGCAGGTTGAACCGCCCGTGGGTGCGCAGCCGCATCCCCCGCAGGTCGGTGCCGACCGACAGGGTCTCCGCGTCCAGTGCCGTACCGCCGGGGTTCTGCAGCACGGCGTCGTCGAGGTTCAGCTGCCCGCCCACGGCGGTCGCCTTCAGCCGGACCTCGCCGTGGGCGACGAGCCCGACGGCCCACACGTCCGCGCCCACCTCCGCATGGCTGAGCTGGAGAGCGGGTTCCTCACCGGCCTGGCCGAGGAGGCCGAGCCGCGCCTGGTTGGCGAACAACGCCCCGGAGATCCTCGCGCCCGCCAGCCGTACCGGACCCGTGATGCGGCAGCAGGTGATCCGCAGCGCCCCGTCGACGTGGAGGGTGCCCGCGGTGAGCCCCGGAAGGACCGAATCGGTCAGTACCAGGGCGCGGATCCTCGCCCCGTACAGGTTCGGGGCCTCGTCGAAGTGGCAGGCCCGCAGCCGGACCGGGTGGTCGACCGTCCCGTACATCAGATGGAGCTCCCCGGTGATCCGCGCGCCCCACACCTTCAGCCCGGCGATCCGCCCCTCCCGCACCGGACCGCCCAGCAGCAGTTCCCGCAGCACCTCCGCCCGCAGTGTCCGCTCCGGACCCCATGCGGCGCCCTGCTCCGGGTCCTCGTCCTCGCCGTCCCGGAAGTCGACCGCCGCGCCGAGCGGGAAGGCGTCCCACACGCGGCGCTCGGCGGGCGTCAGGTCCGTGATCTCCATGCTCAGTCCCGCGCTTCCGCGAGCGCCTTGCCGACCCCGTTCTCCCGCGGCCCCAGAAAGGTCGGATCCGGGCGGAACACGGCGTCCAGCACCGCCTTGCCCGCCGCGAACACCTCGCGTGTCCCGCCGTAGTACCAGGTCACATCGTGCTTGTCGGCGACCCCGACGCCGTACGAGTCCACCCCCGCCGCCTCGCACAGCGCCACCGCCCGCCGGATGTGGAAGCCCTGGCTGATCAGCACGGCCCGGTCCACGCCGAAGATCCTCCTGGCCCGCACACAGGAGTCCCAGGTGTCGAACCCGGCGTAGTCACGGACGATCCGCCGGCCCGGCACCCCGTGCTTCTCGAGATAGGCGCGCATGGCGTCGGGCTCGTCGTAGTCCTTGCGGCTGTTGTCCCCGGTCACCAGGACGACCTCGACCCGCCCCGCCCGGTACAGCGCCGCCGCCGCGTCCAGCCGGTGCGCGAGGTACGGCGACGGCTCCCCGTTCCACAGCCCGGCACCGAACACCATGGCGACCCGCGTGCGCGGGACGTCCGCCGTGGTGCGCAGCCGGTCCGCCGTGGACACGAACAGCCAGGTCGCCGGCAAGAGCGCCAGCACACACCCGGCCATCACGGCCTGCACCAGCCGGCGCTGCCCCGTGCGGGTGCGCGGCAGCCGCGGTCGACGGATCTTCACAAGGCCCCCAGGGATCGGTTCCAACCGGTTCCGCCCTTGGAGGACGCCACCGGCAGCCGTCCGGTTCGCCTCACACCGAGCATCCGTACGACGTGAAGCAGCGGAAAAAGCTCGTGACGGTCCGGCAACGGCCCGGCAACGTGACACCGTCAGGATTCCTTCATGACGGCGTCGCACCTTCCCCGCTCCGAGTCCCGCATCCACCTCGACAGCACGGCGCACCTCATGAACAGCATCAGCAGCCAGCTCGCCGGTCAGCTCCGGCTGGTCTCCCCGCTCGGCCACCGCCGCGCGGCCCCGCCCGCCCTCGTCCTGGTCGCCCACGGCAGCCGCGACCCGCGCGCGCTGGAGACCGTCCAGGCCCTGCGGGACCGGGTACACGAACTGCGCCCCGGCCTCCCCGTGCACCTGGGCCACATCGAGCTGAACGCGCCCCTGCTCCCGGACACCCTCGCCGCGCTCGGCGACACGCCCGCCGTCCTGGTCCCGCTGCTGCTCTCCCGCGGCTACCACGTCAAGCAGGACATCCCCGAGATGGCCGCCGCCGCTCCCGCCCCCACCCGGCCGGCCGCCCCGCTCGGCCCGCACCCGCTCCTGGTGGAGACCCTTTACGACCGCCTGCTCGAGGCCGGCTGGCCCACGGCCATGGACGCGGCCACCCGCCGCGCGAGCGCGGTCGTCCTGGCCGCCGCCGGCTCCCGCGACCCCGACTCGTCCGCCGACACCCGCCGCACGGCCCGCCTCCTCGCCGACCGCCTCGGGGTGCCGGTCGTCCCGGCCTACGCCTCCGCGGCGACCCCGACCGTCCCGACGGCGGTACGCGCCCTGGCGGCCCGCGGCCGGCACCGGGTGGCGGTCGCGTCGTACTTCACGGCACCGGGACGCTTCGCGACGCAGTGCGCGGACGCGGCGCCGTGGATAGCCGCGGCCCCCTTGGGGGCCCACCCGGCGATGGCCCGTCTGGTCCTGCACCGGTACGACGAAGCACGGGCGATCAGACCGCTGGAACTGGCCTCGGCTTGAAAGCGGGGGGAGGCGGTAACCCCCAAGGGGCGCGGGGCTGTATCCATATGCGGCTCCGCCGCGCGGGCGCGATCAGCCACACACAACCCGTAGCCGCCCAAAACAGAACTCGGCAGATGAGTAGGCATACTGTCGAAGAATGGAAGGCACCGCACTCGACAACGGCCCCTACGACCCGACCGCAGCGGAGCGTTGGGCCCCCGAGCCCGACAAACGCCCCGGCCGCACCGCCTTCCAACGCGACCGCGCCCGCATTCTCCACTCCGCCGCCCTCAGAAGGCTCGCGGGCAAGACCCAGGTCGTCACCCCGGGAGCCCACAGCCAGGTCTGGGACGCCAGCCCCAGAACGAGGCTCACCCACTCGCTCGAATGCGCCCAGGTGGGCCGGGAGCTGGGCGCGGCCCTCGGCTGTGACCCCGACCTGGTGGAAGCCGCCTGTCTGGCCCACGACCTCGGCCACCCGCCCTTCGGCCACAACGGCGAACAGGCGCTGAACGCCTTCGCGGACGACTGCGGCGGCTTCGAGGGCAACGCCCAGTCGCTCAGGATCCTGACCCGCATCGAGCCCAAGCGGTTCACCCCGGAGGGATCCGTCGGCCTCAACCTCACCCGCGCCACCCTCGACGCCGCCACCAAGTACCCCTGGCCGCGCGGCGCCCACCCCACCGACCCGGCGTCGAAGAAGTTCGGTGTGTACGAGGACGACCGCCCGGTGTTCGACTGGGTCAGGGCGCACGCCCCCGGCACCCGCACCTGCTTCGAGGCCCAGGTCATGGACTGGTCGGACGACGTGGCGTACTCGGTGCACGACGTCGAGGACGGCCTGCACGCCGGTCACATCGACCCCAACTGCCTGCACGCCGAGCCCGAGCGGCAGGCGGTGTTCGAGGTCGCCATCGGCCGGTACGTGCCCGCCGGCACCGACCCCGCCGAACTCTCCGCCGCGCTCGACCGCCTCCAGGACGAGGAGTGGTGGCCGCACGGCTACGACGGCACGGCGGTCGCGCAGGCCCGCCTGAAGGACGCCACCAGCCAGCTCATCGGCCGGTTCTGCCTGGCCGCCGAGGGCGCCACCCGCGCCGCGTACGGCACCGGCCGGCTCACCCGCTACGACGCCGAGCTCGTCGTACCGCGCGCGGCCCGGATGGAGTGCGCGGTGCTCAAGGCGGTCGCGGACCGCTATGTGATGCAGCGCGCCGAGCAGGAGCGGCTGCGCGCGGACCAGCGGGTCGTCGTGGCGGAGCTGGCGGAGGCGCTCACCGCCCGGGCCCCGGACGGGCTGGATCCGCAGTTTCGGGCGCTCTTCGACGGGGCAGGCGACGACCACGCACGCAAGCGGGTGATCGTCGACCAGATCGCCTCCCTCACCGACGCCTCCGCGCGCTCGCTGCACGCGAGACTTACGGGGCATATGTGAGAGGAACATGACCGTCCGTGGCCTGATCGGGTCACTCCCTCTTCCCGCATCACGCTGCGTGCGGGACGCTCCCATGTGGCGGCACCCTTACGAGGAGGCATCAAGTGGTCGACGCGGATCAGACATTCGTCATCGTCGGGGGCGGACTCGCCGGCGCGAAGGCGGCCGAGACGCTCCGGGCGGAGGGCTTCACCGGCCGGGTGATACTGATCAGTGACGAGCGCGACCACCCCTACGAACGCCCGCCGCTGTCCAAGGGCTACCTGCTCGGCAAGGAGGAGCGCGACAGCGTCTTCGTGCACGAACCGGCCTGGTACGCGCGGAACGACATCGAACTGCACCTCGGCCAGTTCGTGGACCGCGTCGACCGCGGCGCGAAGACGGTCCGCTTCGGCGACGACGGCACCCTCGTCCGCTACGACAAGCTGCTGCTCGCCACCGGCGCCGAGCCCCGCCGCCTGGACATCCCGGGCACCGACCTGGCGGGCGTGCACCATCTGCGCCGGCTCGCGCACGCCGAGCGGCTCAAGGGCGTACTGAGCTCGCTCGGCCGGGACAACGGGCACCTCGTGATCGCGGGCGCCGGCTGGATCGGCCTGGAGGTCGCGGCGGCGGCCCGCGAGTACGGCGCCGAGGTCACCGTGATCGAGCACGGTCCGACCCCGCTGCACGGCGTCCTCGGCCCCGAGCTGGGCGGCGTCTTCGCGGAGCTGCACCGCGAGCACGGCGTCCGCTTCCACTTCGGGCGGCACCTCACCGAGATCGTCGGCCAGGACGGCATGGTCCTCGCGGCCCGCACCGACGACGGCGAGGAGCACCCGGCGCACGACGTGCTCGCCGCGATCGGCGCGGTGCCGCGCACCGGCCTGGCCGAGGCGGCGGGCCTGGAGCTGGTCGACCGGGCGCACGGCGGCGGCGTCCTGGTGGACGAGCGGCTGCGCACGTCCGACCCCGACATCTTCGCGGCCGGTGACGTGGCCGCCTTCCCGCTCGACCTCTTCGGCACCAGGGTCCGGGTGGAGCACTGGGCGAACGCCCTGAACGGCGGACCGGCGGCGGCCCGCTCGATGCTCGGCCAGGACGTGACGTACGACCGCGTGCCGTACTTCTTCACCGACCAGTACGACCTGGGCATGGAGTACAGCGGCTGGGCGCCGGCCGGGTCGTACGACCAGGTGGTGATCCGGGGCGACGCCGGGAAGCGGGAGTTCATCGCGTTCTGGGTGCGGGAGGGCCGCGTGCTGGCGGGGATGAACGTGAACGTGTGGGATGTCACAGAGCAGATCCAGAAACTGATCCGCTCCAAGGCCCAGGTGAACACGGAAGCGCTGGCCGACCCGCACGTACCTCTGGACAGCCTCGTCTCCTGACGGCCGGGACCGTCACAGCACCCCCGTGCCGCAATTCCCGGGGGGCAACCCCCGGACCCCCGGCCGGGGGCCGGTCGGCGCACCCGGGTGTGTCAGCGGTGCCCCGTAGAATCACCTCGTGGCAGGACGGATCAACGACGAGGACGTGAAGGCGGTACGGGACGCGGTCCCGATCGACGCCGTGGTCTCCGAGTACCTCCAGCTGCGCAACGCGGGCGGCGGCAACCTCAAGGGCCTGTGCCCGTTCCACGACGAGAAGTCGCCGTCCTTCCAGGTCAGCCCGAGCAAGGGCCTCTTCCACTGCTTCGGCTGCCAGGAGGGCGGCGACACCATCACCTTCGTGATGAAGGTGGACCACCTCTCCTTCTCGGAGGCGGTGGAGCGGCTCGCCGCCCAGGCCGGCATCACGCTGCGCTACGAGGAGGGCGGGTACAACCCGGCCCACCAGCGCGGCGAGCGCATCCGCCTGGTCGAGGCGCACAAGATCGCCGCGCAGTGGTACGCCGAGCAGCTCGCCACCAGCCCCGAGGCCGAGACCGGTCGGATCTTCCTCGCCGAGCGAGGCTTCGACCAGGCCGCCGCCGTCCACTTCGGCGTCGGCTACAGCCCTCAGGGCTGGGACCACCTCACCCGCTACCTGCGCGGCAAGGGCTTCAGCGACAAGGAGCTGCTCCTCTCCGGGCTCTCCCAGGAGGGCCGGCGCGGCCCCATCGACCGCTTCCGGGGCCGGCTGATGTGGCCGATCCGGGACATCGGCGGCGAGGTCGTCGGCTTCGGCGCCCGCAAGCTGTACGAGGCGGACAACGGCCCGAAGTACCTGAACACGCCCGACACGGCGATCTACCGCAAGAGCCAGGTGCTGTACGGCATCGACCTGGCGAAGAAGGAGATCGCCAAGAGCAGCCGGGCGGTCGTGGTCGAGGGCTACACCGACGTCATGGCCTGCCACCTCGCCGGAGTGACCACCGCGATCGCCACCTGCGGTACGGCCTTCGGCGGCGACCATATCAAGATCCTCCGCCGCCTCCTGATGGACAACGGCTCGGCCCGCGTGATCTTCACCTTCGACGGCGACGCGGCCGGCCAGAAGGCCGCCCTGCGCGCCTTCGAGGACGACCAGAAGTTCGCCGCCGAGACGTACATCGCGATCGCGCCCGACGGCATGGACCCCTGCGAACTGCGCCTCGCCAAGGGCGACGAGGCGGTGGCGGACCTGGTCGAACCCCGCACGCCGCTCTTCGAGTTCGCGCTCCGCCAGATCCTGGGCCGCTACGACCTGGACACCCCGGCCGGCCGCGCGGCCGCGCTGGACGAGGCCGCGCCGATCGTGGCCCGCATCAAGAACAGCGGCGCCCAGCACGAGGTCGCCGTCGAGCTGGCCGGCATGCTCGGCATCCTGGACACCCAGTTCGTGGTCCGGCGGGTGGCCCAGCTGGCCCGCTGGGCCCGGGACGGCAAGGGCTCGCCGCAGCAGGGCCGCCCCCGCCCCGCCGACCAGCAGTGGGCGGCCGCCCCCCGCCCGGCCGGCGGCGGTCCGGCCCTCACCCTGCGCAACCCCGTCTACGCCGCCGAACGGGAACTGCTCAAACTCGCCCTCCAACGCCCCGAACTGGTCTCCCCGGCCTTCGACGCCTACGGCGTGGACGAGTTCACCGCGCCGCCGTACGCGGCCGTGCGCCAGGCGGTCGCGGAGGCGGGCGGCGCCGAGTACGGCGTCCAGGACCCGCAGGAGTACCTGGTCCGGGTCCGCGAGGCGGCGCCCGACGACACCGTCCGCGCGATGGTCACCGAGCTGGCCGTGGAGCCCATCCTCCGCCGCACGGTCGACGAGACCTACGCCGGCACGGTCCTGGTCCAGATCCGCCGCCGCGCCGTGGAACGCCGCATCCACGACATCCAGTCCCAGCTCACCCGCCTCGCCACCGGCGGCGACCCCGCCCAGCTGGCCGCCGTACAGAACGAGATGTGGGTGCTGCAGCAGTACGACCAGACGCTGCGGGAGCGGGGGGCGGAGGCGCTGTAGGGGCGCCTAGGCGCCCGGGCCTCAACTCGGTGCGGCCCAGTGCCCGCAGTTGCCCATCGCATAGTCCAACGAGCTGAGTAACCGACCGGTCACGCCCCGGAGGCGGCGTCCGTGGGGAAGGACGGTGTCACCGCCCGTAGCAGACGGGCTGCGAACTCCCCCTCGCGGTCGGTGAATTGGGGGTACTCGGTGACGAAGTGGCGCCACTCGACGTAGCCGACGGCTTCCTCGACGTCCTCCAGGAGAACGCTCTCCCGGTACGGGTACGGCCACTCCCCGGACAGCCGGAACACCTCGTGCAGCAGCTCGTGGGAGAGCGGGTGGCGCTCGGCGAGGAGGACGGCGTCGTAGAGGTCCTTGCCCTGGGCGTACGTGTCCGTGAGCAGCCACATCAGCTTCCAGGCCAGCGACAGCCCGGGTGTCGCCGCGAGCAGCACCGCCCCGCCCGGCAGCTCCACGGGCTCCGGAGCCTCCGGCAGGCGCTCGTTGAAGACGAAGTCCAGCTGGACGTGTCCGCCGGGCAGACCCGGTGCCGACCAGGGCAGCACCATGCGGCGGCCGGGCACACGCTCGTAGGTCCAGATGTCCTCCACGACCGCGTCCCGCGCCGAGAAGGCGACCTCGCCCCCGCGGGACCCCGCGGCCTGCGCGATCCCCCGGATCATCCGGTCGGTCCGCTCCTCCTCGATTCCCCAGTCGGCCGGTACGACGACGAAGTCCAGGTCGCCGGGCTCGCGGGCCGCCTCCCCGAACCACAGGGACATCAGCAGGCTGCCGCGCAGCACCAGCGACTCGGCCCACTCCGAGTCCGCGATCGCGGCCAGGACCAGGTGCAGGGCCTGCCGGCGGGCGGTACGCCAGGCCTCGCCGCGTGCCGGGTCGGTGAAGACGGGGTCGGTGGCGCGGTAGGCGTTCTGGTACTGCTTGAGGGCCGGTTCGAAGACGGGCCGCTGGGTCACGTCGTCGCCGGATACCCGCGTCAGCGTGCGCGGCAGGTCGTTGACCCGCCGGGTCGCCTCGTCCAGCGGCTCGTGCGGGATCTCCTTGCTGCGCCACCCGAAGCCGTCCCACGTCCCGCTCACGCCCGCACCTCCTGCACGGCCCGCTCCTCGAGCCACCCGTCGTCCACCGACTCGTCGCTGTCGTACAGCACGAACTCCCGCTCCACACCGAGCACTTCGAGCCCCTCCAGCTCCGCGAGCAGCAGCCGCAGCGCCGCCTCGGCCTCCGCGTCGCGGACGCCCCGGCAGCGCTGCGTCACAAACCGCTCGTGCCGTCCGTCGCCGCGCACCCGGCGCGCGTTCCACGACAGGTGCGCGCCGTGCGGGACGACCCGGGCGGTCAGCCCGGCGAGGTCCGTACCGGCGTCCAGCAGCAGCTTCACGTGGTGCTCGAAATACTGCCCGCCGCCGCACGGCCCGCCCGGCACCTCCGGTGCCCACGGCACCGACTCCGTCTTCACCCGGACCGGCGTGAAACCGGCCGAGCGCAGTGCCGTCACGGTCCCGGCCGCCCGCGCCGACTGCTCGGCGTACGAGGCCGAACCGGCCAGGGTCAGCATCGGCTGGTCCCGCATCCGGCCCCGGGCCAGCACGATGTGCGTCAGCTTCAGTCCGGCCGCGTCCGCCCAGCCGCGCAGCCGCTCCGTCTCGGCGGGGCCGGTGCAGAGGACGGTGACATGGGTTTCGTACAGAAGTCCGGACACCCGGGGATCCTCCCAGATCAGGGCGGAGTACGGCGCCCGGTTTTCCTGCGCCGATCACCGTGCGGTCACGAACCGGACGCAAAAAGTCACCGCAAGCCCCTCGTGGCGAGGATGTGTCGTACTCCACACTGGGTCCGGTGCCCGAGTCCTCGGAGCGCAGGCCGTCGACTCTCCGCTCCCGAAGTACCGCTGCCGCACACCTTCAGCAGCGATCATCCTGGAGGTCGCCCCCGTGCAGACCCAGACCCTCACCCAGACCGACAGCGCCACCAGTGCCACCGGTACCACCGGTACCAGCCGTACCACCGGTACGACCGCGGACGAGCCGGACGCGGAGCTGGACGTCCTCGCGGCCGTGCCCCCGCAGAGCCGCGTCGCCCTCCACCCGGAGGCGGCGCCCGCCGAACCCGCCGAACCACCGGCGGACGCGCTCGTGGACGAGCCCGACGAGGACGGTGAACCGCCGGCGGCCGCCGAGCCCGCCGAGACCGTCGGGACACCGGTCGCGGCCCGGGCCGACACCGGCGGACCCTCGGCCGACCTGTTCCGCCAGTACCTGCGCGAGATCGGCCGCATCCCGCTGCTCACCGCCGCCGAGGAGGTCGAGCTCGCCCGCCGCGTCGAGGCCGGTCTGTTCGCCGAGGAGAAGCTGGGCAACACCCCGGACCTGGACAGCCAGTTGGCGCTCGACCTGGACCGGCTCGTCGTCCTGGGGCGCATGGCCAAGCGACGGCTCATCGAGGCCAACCTGCGGCTCGTCGTCTCCGTCGCCAAGCGGTACGTCGGCCGCGGCCTGACCATGCTCGACCTGGTGCAGGAGGGCAACCTCGGGCTGATCCGTGCGGTGGAGAAGTTCGACTACGCCCGCGGCTACAAGTTCTCGACGTACGCCACCTGGTGGATCCGCCAGGCCATGTCCCGCGCCCTGGCCGACCAGGCCCGCACCATACGCGTCCCGGTGCACGTGGTCGAGCTGATCAACCGCGTCGTCCGGGTGCAGCGCCGCATGCTGCAGGAGCGCGGCTACGAACCGACGCCGGAAGAGGTCGCCGCCCACCTCGACCTGCCGCCCGAGCGGGTCTCCGAGGTGCTGCGGCTCGCCCAGGAACCGGTCTCCCTGCACGCCCCGGTCGGCGAGGAGGACGACGTGGCCCTCGGTGACCTGATCGAGGACGGGGACGCGGCATCTCCGGTCGAGTCGGCGGCGTTCCTTCTGCTCCGGGAGCACCTGGAGGCCGTGCTGTCCACGCTGGGCGAGCGGGAGCGGAAGGTCGTACAGCTCCGGTACGGGCTCATCGACGGCCGGCCCCGCACGCTGGAGGAGATAGGCCGGCTGTTCGGGGTGACCCGGGAGCGGATACGGCAGATCGAGTCCAAGACCCTGAACAAGCTCCGGGACCACGCCTTCGCGGACCAGCTGAGGGGCTACCTGGACTGAGCTGTCCGCACGGACAGGGAGGCGCCCGCCGGCGCCCCCCTGTGCCCTGGTCCCCCTGTGCCCTAGTCCACCTCGGCCACAGCCTGCGCGAACTGGGCCTTGTACAGCCGGGCGTAGGCGCCGTCCGCGGCCAACAGCTCCGCGTGCGCGCCCTGTTCCACGATCGAGCCGTTCTCCATGACCAGGATCGTGTCCGCGTCCCGGATCGTCGAGAGCCGGTGGGCGATCACGAACGACGTCCGACCCGCCGCCAGCTTCGCCATCGCCTTCTGGATCAGCACCTCGGTGCGGGTGTCGACCGAACTCGTCGCCTCGTCCAGGACCAGGATCACCGGGTCGGACAGGAACGCCCGCGCGATGGTGATGAGCTGCTTCTCACCCGCGCTGACGCCCGTGCCCTCGTCGTCGATCACGGTGTCGTACCCGTCGGGCAGGGTGCGGATGAACCGGTCGGCGTGTGCCGCCCGTGCCGCCTCCTCGATCTCCCCGCGGGTGACCTCCCTGGCCGCCCCGTACGCGATGTTCTCCGCGATGGTGCCGCCGAACAGCCAGGTGTCCTGCAGCACCATGCCGATGCCGGACCGGAGTTCGCCGCGGGACATCTTCCGGATGTCGACCCCGTCGAGGGTGATCCGGCCGCCCGACACCTCGTAGAACCGCATCAGCAGGTTGACCAGCGTGGTCTTGCCCGCCCCCGTCGGACCGACGATCGCCACCGTGTGACCGGGCTCCACCGTGAGCGAGAGGTCCTCGATCAGCGGCTTCTCCGGGTCGTACCGGAAGGACACGTGCTCCAGCCGGACCCGGCCGCGCAGTTCCTCCGGCCGCTCGCCCGGCACCGGATCCGCCTCCTGCTCCTCCGCGTCCAGGAGTTCGAAGATCCGCTCGGCCGAGGCGACACCGGACTGCACCAGGTTCGCCATCGACGCGACCTGCGTCAGCGGCATCGAGAACTGCCGCGAGTACTGGATGAAGGCCTGGACATCGCCGATGGAGAGCGCGCCGGACGCGACCCGCAGTCCGCCGACCACCGCCACCAGCACGTAGTTCAGGTTGGACACGAACATCATCAGCGGCTGCATGACACCGCTGTTGAACTGCGCCCTGAACGCGGCCTCGTACAGCGCCTCGTTCTGCTCGGCGAACCGCTTCGCCGACTCCTCCTGCCGGCCGAACACCTTCACCAGGGTGTGCCCGGTGTACATCTCCTCGACGTGGGCGTTCAGCTTGCCGGTGGAGCGCCACTGCTGCACGAAGTGCGGCTGCGAGCGCTTGCCGACCCGGGTGGCCACGACGAACGACAGCGGCACGGTCACCAGCGCGACCAGCGCCAGGATCCAGGAGACGTAGAACATCATCGCCAGGACGCCGATGATGGTCAGCAGCGAGTTGATCAGCTGGCCCATGGACTGCTGGAGCGTCTGCCCGATGTTGTCGATGTCGTTGGTCGCACGGGAGAGCACCTCGCCGCGCTGGCGCTTGTCGAAGTACGACAGCGGCAGCCGCGACAGCTTCGCCTGCACGGACTCGCGCATCCGGTACATCGTGCGGTTCACGGCCCGGTTGACCAGCCGGGTGGCCACCGCCATCAGCAGGCCGGCGACCAGGAACGTACAGAGCGCGAGCAGCAGGACGTCCCCGACGGCGCCGAAGTCGATGCCCTTGCCGGGCGTGAAGTCGGTGCTCTTCAGCATGTCCGCGATGGAGCCGTGGCCATGGGCCCGCATCTGGTCGAGGACCTGCTGCTTGGTGGCCCCGGCGGGCATCCGGCGGCCGATGATGCCGGCGAAGACCAGGTCGGTGGCCTTGCCGAGGATCTTCGGGCCGATGACGTTGAGGGTCACGCTGACGACCACGCAGAGCAGCAGGCCGTAGATCGTGATCCGTTCGGGTCGGAACTGGGCGACGAGCCGTTTGCCCGACCCCTTGAAGTCCATCGAGCGCTGGTCGGGGCCGCCCCCGGCCATCATGCGTCCCATGGGCCCGGCCATCAGGCTGCCTCCGCTTCCGTCAGCTGGGAGAGCACGATCTCCCGGTAGGTCTCGTTGGCCGCCATCAGCTCCCGGTGCCGGCCGGAGCCGACGACCCGGCCCTCGTCCAGCACGATGATCCGGTCCGCGTCCCGGATGGTCGCCACCCGCTGGGCGACGATGACGACGGTCGCCTCGGCGGTCTCCCGGGCGAGCGCGCCGCGCAGGGCGGCGTCGGTGGCGTAGTCGAGCGCGGAGAAGGAGTCGTCGAAGAGGTAGATCTCCGGGCGCTGGACCAGGGTGCGGGCGATCGCGAGGCGCTGGCGCTGACCGCCGGAGACGTTCGTGCCGCCCTGCGCGATCGGCGCGTCCAGGCCGCGCTCCAGCTTGCTCACGAACTCCTTGGCCTGCGCCACCTCCAGCGCGTGCCACAGCTCCTCGTCGGTGGCGTCCGGATTGCCGTAGCGCAGGTTGGTGGCGACCGTGCCCGCGAACAGGTACGGCTTCTGCGGCACCAGGCCGACCGTCCTGGCCAGCAGCTTCGGGTCGACCTCCTGGACGTCCACGCCGTCGACGAGGACCTCGCCCTCGGTGGCGTCGAACAGCCGCGGGACCAGCCCGAGCAGCGTCGACTTGCCGCTGCCGGTGGAGCCGATCACGGCCGTCACCTCGCCGGGCCGGGCCACCAGGTCGATGGACTTCAGCACCGGCTCCTCGGCACCCGGATAGCGGAAGCCCGCGCCCCGGATCTCCAGATGGCCGTGCCGGCGCAGCTCGGTGACCGGCGCGACGGGCGGCACCACGCTGGAGTCGGTCCCGAGGACCTCCTCGACGCGCTCGGCGCACACCTCCGCGCGTGGCACCATCATGAACATGAAGGTGGCCATCATCACGGACATGACGATCTGCATCAGATAGGCGAGGAAGGCGGTCAGGTCGCCGATCTGCATCCCGCCGCTGTCGATGCGGTGCGCGCCGAACCACACCACCGCGATGGACGACAGGTTCACCACCGTCATCACGATCGGGAACATCAGTGCCAGCATCCGGCCGGTGGCGAGCTGCATCTCGGTCAGGTCGGCGTTCGACTTCCCGAAGCGGCCCTGCTCGTACTCGTCCCGGACGAAGGCGCGGATCACCCGGTTGCCGGTGATCTGCTCGCGCAGCACCCGGTTGACCGTGTCCAGCCGGGTCTGCATGGCCCGGAACAGCGGCCGCAGCCGGCGCACGATCAGCGTCACGGAGATGCCGAGCACCGGCACGACCGCGACGAGCACACCGGACAGCGGGACATCCAGCCCGAGGGCCAGCACGATGCCGCCGGCGCACATGATGGGCGCCGACACCATCAGGGTGAACGTCATCAGGGCCAGCATCTGGACCTGCTGTACGTCGTTCGTCGTACGCGTGATGAGCGAGGGTGCTCCGAAGTGAGCCACCTCACGCGCGGAGAAGGACTGCACCCGGTCGAAGACGGCACCGCGCAGGTCCCGGCCGAGCGCGGAGGCGGTCCGCGCGCCGAAGTACACCGCGCCGATGTTGCAGACGACCTGCGCGAGCGAGATGCCGATCATCAGCGCGCCGAAGGACAGGATGTAGTCCGTGTCACCCTTCACGACACCGTTGTCGATGATGTGCGCGTTCAGCGTGGGCAGGTAGAGGGTGGCGCAGGTCTGCAGGAACTGCAGCAGCACCAGCAGAGCTATGGATTTCTTGTAGGGCCTGAGATAGGTCCGCAGCAGTCGTATGAGCACGCTTGGTCTCTCGGAGTCGGCGGGTGGGGGCCGGTCGGTTGCCCCTGGCCCCTATCGTCGGACACTCCACCCGCGTTACCTCAACCGATTAACCCGACAGCGGACCAAGGACCGACGGTGTCTCGTCCGCCGGCCCTACGTCTCACCCGCGGAACGCCCCCGGGTGGGTTTGTTCCCGCACCGCCGTGAACTGCTGCCGCACCGCCTGCCCCACGGCCAGCTCGTCGCCCGGCTCCAGCACCTGCGCCGCCGCGCCCTGCCAGGCCGGCGGGGTACGCGGATCGAGGGTGCCCTGCGACACGCCGAGCGCCCAGGCCGCCTGCCGGGCCGCGCCGATCGCCGCGTAGTCCGCGGGCTGCGGCACGACGACCTGGGCGCCGAACAGCGAGGGCGCCGAGGCCTGTACGGCGGGCAGCTCGGCGGCCGGCCCGAGCAGGAAGATCCGCCGCACGTCCACGCCCCGCCCGCGCAGCACGTCCAGCGCGTCGCCGAGCCCGCACAGCATGCCCTCGAACGCGGCCCGCGCCAGATGCTCGGGCTTCATCGACTCGCGCCTGAGCCCGGCGAGCGTCCCGGCGGTGTGCGGCAGGTTCGGCGTCCGCTCACCCTCCAGATAGGGGAGCAGCACGAGCCCGTGGGAGCCCGGCGTGGACTTCATCGCCAGCTCGGACAGGCTCTCCAGGTCCGGCAGCCCGAGGAGTTCGGCGGTCCCGCGCAGGGTCCGTACGGCGTTCAGGGTGGTGACGACCGGCAGGTGCATGCCGGTGGCGTCGGCGAGCGAGGTGATCATCCCGGACTGGTCGGCGAGCGCCTCGGGGTGCACGGCCATCACGGACCCGGAGGCGCCGAGGGACACCACCGCGTCCCCCAGCCCGATCCCGAGCCCGAACGCGGCGGCCATGGTCTCCCCGGTCCCCGCGGAGATCAGCAGCCCCTCCGGGGTCGTACCGGCCGCGTCCGACGGGCCGATCACCTCCGGCAGCATCGCCTGGTGCCCGAGCGCCAGCTCCACGAGATCCGGCCGGTAGGCGCCGGTGGCGGCCGACCAGTACCCGGTGCCGGACGCCCCGCCGCGGTCGGTGGTCCGGCGCACGGGCCGCCCGAGCAGCTGCCAGACCAGCCAGTCGTGCGCCTGGAGCAGTACGGCCGTCCGCCGGGCGTTCTCGGTCTCGTTCTTGGCGAGCCAGCGCAGCTTGGTGACCGGCTGGGCGGCCTGCGGCACGCAGCCGACGGCCTGCGCCCAGGCCTCCCGGCCGCCGAGCGCGTCGATGAGATCCGCCGCCGCGACCTGCGCCCGCTTGTCGGCGCCGACCAGCGCCGGGCGCACGGTGTTGCCCTGGGCGTCCAGCGGGACCAGTGCGTTCTGCTGCGCCGACACGCCGATCGCCTGCACGCCCTCGAGGAGGCCGCCGCCGGCCGCCTCGCCGAGGGAGAGCAGCCAGGCCTGCGGATCCACGTCGCTGGGCCGGCCCTCCACCGGGTGCGGGGCATACCCCTGCCGTAGTACGGCACCGGTGTCGGTGTCGCAGACCACGATGCGCGTGAAATCCGGTGAGCTGTCCAAGCCGGCGACTATCCCCATGCATGGAATTTTGCAGCATCGGCGGCCATGCGGTGTCGACTGCGCGCGCGGGACCTGTTCCCCGGGTGCCGCTGGTGCCCCGGTTAGGTGTTGCTGGTGCCCCAGTCGTCCTCCGGCGTGCCGTCCAGGTTCCGCTCGCGCAGGGACCTCACTCGCTGGGCCACGGTCGCGGGGACCCGGTCGCCGACCTTGTGGCTGACCGTGTGGAAGGCCTTGCCGGCGTACTGGCGGCCCTGCTGGGCGGCGGTCTCGGCCGTGTTGCGCACGGCGGGGTTCTGCGCGATCCGCTGAGCGGACTTCTTCAGCTGCTCGTAGCGCTCGCGTCCGGCCCTCGTGCCGAGTACGTAACCGAGGGCCAGTCCGGCGACGAACGTGAGCCGGTAGCGCATGGCTGCCACCCTTCCCTTGCCTGGTCTGCTGGTGCGACGTGGGCGCCGGGGGAACCGATTGGCGGAGCACCCCCCTGCTTGCGCTAATGTATGTGTCGCAGCGAGCGCCCGCCCCCTGGCGAATACCCGGGTAGGTACGTTCGATGCAATCGAGGCGATCCTCCGTAGCTCAATTGGCAGAGCAGCCGGCTGTTAACCGGCAGGTTACTGGTTCGAGTCCAGTCGGGGGAGCTTCGGTCCTCCGTAGCTCAATTGGCAGAGCAGCCGGCTGTTAACCGGCAGGTTACTGGTTCGAGTCCAGTCGGGGGAGCGCGATGAACGAGGGCCCCTTGGGGGTCCTTTTTCATGCCCGCGGGAACCGCCGCGCCAGCGCCGATGTCCTCAAGGTCATGAGCAGCGCGGAAGCCGACCATCCGAGAGCAGGAGATCGTATGAGCGGCTATGCTGCGGCAGACGGCGCGCACACTTGTACGCGACACGCCGCTATGGGGCGGTAGCTCAGCCGGTTAGAGCAGCGGACTCATAATCCGTCGGCCGTGGGTTCGAGTCCCACCCGCCCCACCAGGCGCAGGTCAGTGCAGAAACGATCTGACCTGCGAAGTCGAAAGAGCGCTGGTCGCCACGCCGAGGCGGCGACCCTCGTTCACCCGCCCAGTTCAAGATCCAGGGACCCCACAGGGGCCGGAGGGCGGCGCCGCCGTACAGCCGGTGGGCCACCTCCACGATCACATCCGGCGCAGCGGTGGGGCGCCCGGACCACGACGGCGGTTTCCGTGGCGAAGTCGACCTCGATCAGGCCCCGTTCGGTGAGTGGCGGGCCACCACGTGCCGGGCTTCACGTGAGCCTGGTCGTCCGGGTGAGGTGCCAGATGCTCGCGGTGAGGAGCAGGGCGCCCCACGCGGTGGCGGACAGGGCTGCTGGTGCCCAGTGCGGGTCGGATGCGAGCCGGGTGAGGCAGGAGCCGGGCAGCCGGCCGGAGACGGTCCAGCCCTGCGACGCGGCGACGGCGGTGAGGACGGACTCGCCCACCAGGATCCAGGTGAAGATGACGCTGAGGGCTGCCCCGGCGCTGCGCATCAGCAGGCCTGCTGCGGCGCCGTACACCGTGGCGACGGTCAGGGCCGCCAGCACGCGCACGGAGACGGAGAGGCAGTCGAGCCAGGCCGCGCCGGTGGCCCAGGCGGAGGTGTCCAGGCGGCGCAGGCCGGCGGTGATCCACGTGGTCGTACCGGTGGTCAGAGAGGTGGTCAGGGCCACCAGGAGGGCGAGCAGGGCGAGTCCGGCCACCTTGCCCAGCAGCAGTGCGGGCCGGCTGGGCAGCCGGACGAGCAGGGTGCGCCAGGTGCCGTGGCGGTATTCGTTGGTCACGGAGGTCGCCGCGACTGCCATGAGGATCAGGCAGAGGAGGGACGCGGCCGTCTGCAGGGGTCTCAGCGGCCCGCCGCTCGTCGTTCCGGAGCGGGTGAGGACGACCGTGGTCGCCGCCGCCACGGCGGCCAGTGCGCAGGTGCCGGTGAGCAGAGGGACCAGCAGGCGGGGGCGGAGGGTTTTCACGCGTTCGCTGCGGTAGGCGCGGATGACGGCGTTCAGCACTGCGGTTCCTGACCGAGGACAGAGAAGAAGGCTTCTTCGAGCGTGGGGTGCCGCACCGCGAGATGGGCCAGGGTGATGCCCTGGGCGGCTGCGACGCGGTTGAGGGCGCCTGCCTGGTCCGGCGGCGCGTCGACCAGCAGGCGGTCCGCCTCTCGGCGTACGCGGTAGCCGGCCGCTTCGAAGGCCTCGGTCAGCGGCGCCAGTTGGTCCGTGCGTTCCGGTGCCGTCTCGGCAACCGGCTGCCGGCAGGCGGCGAGTGCGTCCCGGTCCCCCTGGAAGCGGGTGGCGCCCTGGTGCAGGAAGACGAAGTGGTCGCACAGCGCGTCGAGTTCGTTGAGCTGATGGCTCGATATGAGCACCGTGATCCCGTCGGACGTCAGGCCGCGCAGCAGCGTGCGCAGCTGTGCGGTGCCGACCGGATCGAGGCCGTTGGTGGGTTCGTCCAGGATGAGCAGGCGCGGCTCGGTGAGCAGGGCCGCGGCGATGCCCAGCCGCTGCCGCATGCCCAGCGAGTACGCGGCCACGCGCCGGTCGGCCTGCTCTTCCATGCCGGTCAGGCGGAGGGCGCGGCGGATGCTGTCGTCGCCGCAACCGGCGAGTTCGGCGAGGACTTTCAGGTTCGTACGGCCGGTGAGCCGGGGGTAGAGAGCGGGCTGCTCGATGAGCGCGCCGACCGCCGGCAGGTACCGGGCAGGGCGGGTCAGCGGAGCGCCCAGGACGGTGCCCGAGCCCGCGTCGGGCCGGTCCAGCCCGAGCAGGATGCGCATGGTGGTCGTCTTGCCTGATCCGTTGGGGCCGACGAGGGCGGTGAGCGACCCGGCGGGCACGGTGAGGTCGAGGTGGCGCAGGGCGGCGCGGCCCTCGTACGCGCGTCGCAGGCCCGTGACGTGTACGGCGGGATCGGCCGGCGGTGCCGCGGAGGCGTCCGCGGGGCGAGGGCGAGGGATGGCGGAGGTCATCGGAGGGCCTCCGCTCCGTGTGCCTCGGGGCGGGTGAGCATGCCGGTGGGGTCCAGGCGCCGCAGGGCCGCGGTGACGGTCTCGTCCGCCACGCGTATGTCGTGCACGACGCGTCCCCGCTGGAGGACGAGGAGGCGGTCGGCGAGGTCGTCCGCCCAGGCCAGATCGTGGGTGCACAGGACGACCGTCCTGCCCTGGGCGCGCCAGTCGCGCACCGTCGTACGCAGCGCGCCGACCGCTGCGGCGTCGAGAGCGTTGGCGGGTTCGTCCAGGAGGACCAGGGCCGGGTCGTGGAGGGTGGCCGCGACGATCCCGAGCTGCTTGCGCATGCCCAGGGAGAGTTCCCGGACCAGTGCGTCGTGGCGGTCGGCGAGCACGGTGTGCTCCAGCCGCTCCAGAGCGGATCGCAGGGGGACGCCGTACAGCCGGCAGACGAAGGACAGCTGTTCCCGGACGGTGAGGAAGTCGTACAGGGGAGGTTCGGCCTGGACGAATCCCCGGACGGTCCGCGCGGACGGATCGGTCGCGGCGTGACCGGCGACGCGTACCTGGCCGGTGCTGGGTTCGGCCAGTCCGGCCAGCAGCCTCAGCAGCGTCGTCTTGCCGGACCCGTTGTGGCCGACCAGGCAGACGAACTCGCCGTGCGCCGTGGTGAAGGACGCCTCGCTGAGGGCTGTGTGGTTGTCGAAGCGTACGGTGACGGATGCGACCTCGATCACGGTGTTGCCTTCCTGAAGTGCGGGTCACGGCGGGCCAGCACGCCCAGTCCCGTGCTGAGCACGAGCAGGGCGGCGAGGTGTGCTCCGGTGTCGATGGCGAGCGCGGTGCCACCGTGGGCTCCGGTCGCGTTGCGCAGCAGGGGGCCCAGGGCGGTGGGGGACGCCAGCAGCGCGGCGAGTACGCCCTCGACCGTCTCGGCGACACCGGAACGGCCTGCTCGCTCGTCGTCGAACCGCTCGGGGGGAGGCACGAGGAACGCCGTCGCCACCACCGCGCAGCTTCCGGCCAGCAGCGCGACCGGCAGTGCCAGGAACGTGCTGGGAACCAGGGGGCCACCGGCGGCGAGCAGCAGCCCGAGATAGGCGGGCACCACCGGCAGTGCCGCCACGGCGGCGCACGCAGCGATCTTGCCGACGAGGATGCGGCCGAAGGGGACGGGCGCCTGGCGCAACACCTCGATGGACCGGTGCTCGGCCTCGACACCCGCGACCTGGGCGACGACGCCGGACACGGCGAGGTACAGCGTCACCGCCGCCGCGGTGCCCCAGGTATGGGCGGGAAGCTCCCACGGGAGACGGGCGCCGTACCGCATGCGTACGCCGCAGCCGAGGGCGGCGAGGCCCAGCCCGAGCACACACACGCGGCGCAGCGGGCCGGTCACCGCCGCGGGGCGGCGCCGGGCGGACAGCAGGTCCTTGACGACGACCGCGGTGACGAGTCCCCGTGTGTGCAGCGTGCGGGAGACAAGGCGTACGTCGGCAGCCGGGGCCGCTGGGCCGCGCGGGTGCAGCGCGCTGTGCCGCGCGGCGCGGTGCAGCAGGATCCGGGCCAGGACGCCCAGGACGGTGGTCGAGGCCGCCCAGAACAGCAGCATCCAGCCCAGATGTCCGGGGTGGAACAGCGTGTCCCACAGGGCGGGGCGGATGTCGGAGACGGTGTGCCGCACCGCGGCGGACATCGCCTTGGGCGCCACAGAGGAGGACGGAAGAACACCCGCCAGGAGAGGGGAGAGAAGGTAGCCGGCGGCGAAACCCGCCGTCACCACACCTGCGGCCCTACGGCCGAGGGAACCCGCCCCGCGGGAGGTGGCCGGCGCAGCCGTGGCGCAGACGCGCACCAGGACACCCGTGGCAGCGGTGCCCGCTGCCGTCAGCAGGACGGACGGCAGCAGGCGGACGCCGGTCGCGGACGCCGACAGCCACGGTACGGCGACCAGGGCCGCCGCCGTGAACACCCCGCAGGCGCCCGCGACGTGCGGCGCCCACAAGCGGGCGAGGAAGATCGCCCCGGGCGGGACACGCCAGGCCAGCAACGCGCCCCGGTCGGCGGGTTCCAGCAGCTGCCGGGTTTCGGAGGGCCGCGCCGCCAGGAGGTTGGCGGCCAGAACCACCAGCGCCGCGATCCAGCAGACGCCCGCCACCACAGACGCAGCCGATCCGTCCGGCGGGAACGCCCGGCCCAGGGCCGCACTGATGCTCCACATCAGCGTGCCGACGATCAGCAGCCCACCTGCCCCGACGACCAGCACGAACGTGCGCA
Organism: Streptomyces incarnatus; assembly: GCF_001027185.1. Lineage (NCBI taxonomy): Bacteria > Bacillati > Actinomycetota > Actinomycetes > Kitasatosporales > Streptomycetaceae > Streptomyces > Streptomyces incarnatus. The sequence goes on from NZ_CP011497.1 coordinate 5,874,587, forward strand.
GCGGGGCCGACAGCCCGCGGTAGCCCGGAAGACGGTTGCGCCGGCGCCGCAGGTCGGCCTCCAGCACGGCGAGGCCGGCCCGCCAGGCATACCTCCGACCGGACATCGCCGCCCGGCCGCCCGGTGTCCCGGCCTGAGTCTGAAGCCGCATCACTCGGTCCCGCTCGATCAGGCGGACCGTCGGCACAGCAGTGCGACGGCACTCGCCGCTGCCACGCACACGACGAAAGCCACGGCCACGACGTCCAGCCCCTGCGCGGCCGGGAGCCGCCAGCCGGCCACTGCCAGGGGGACACACAGCAGAGCGGAAAGCCCGAACAGCAGCCAGGTGCCGAACGACGCCAGCGCCACCAGGACCGCGAGCACGACCAGCAGCGCCGCAGCCGCGAACCAGCCCCAGTTCAACAGGTCCTGCGTGCGCAGGACTCCGGCCCGGGCGTCGCCGGAGATCTGCGGAGCCTGCTCGACAGCGGCCTTGGTGGCGTCCCGGGTGACGCGGTACCAGACTCCGCGCACGACGGCCAGCACGGCGGCTGCCGCAGCCAGACCGCCGGCAATCGTCATCGCGGGGCGGGGTTTGTGCTGGGACGAGGCCGACATGGACTTCCTTTCGTGGGGGGAGAGAGAGGACCGGAACAGCTGCGGGGATGCCACCATCACCTCGTGGGGGGGGCAGCTGCGGGATGGTGTGTGGGGCGGATCCCTCCGGCCTCATGCGACCAGGCAGACGACCGCGAGGAGAGCGGTCGGCACCAGGGCACAGGCCGTGCCGCGCGGCCAGGAAAGCCGCGCGGAGTGCCGTACGGCGCATGTGCAGGCGGCTGCCAGTACCGCCATGGACGGGTCCACACCGCCGAGGACCGCCGCGATGTGATCGGCGGTCGGCAGGGAGAACAGCACCGAGCCCAGCGTCAGCAGCAGGAGCTTGCCGAGGAGGAAGCCCGAGACAGCGACCCCGAGCAGGGCCCGGTCGTCGGCGAAAGCACCCTGGCTTCCGGCGAGTCGGCAGGCAGCCGCACCGGCCGCACCGGCGATCAGTACGACGAACAGCATGCCGAGCGCGTTGAGCACCGAGCCGAACACCCAGGCCGAGGCGACGCCGACCTTCACTGGTGCGGCGTCGGCGTGCGGGACGCGCCGGATCACGCCTTCGCGGTACTGGTCGAGGAGGGTGAGGTTGACCAGCGGCATCGCCAGCGCGAGCAGGAGGGTGAGGAGCCGGAAGGTCCGGCGCCGGGCGGCCGGGGGATGATTCCGCTCTGCCGGCGCATCGCCTTCCGGCGCCATGCCCGGCAGCGTGTCCCTGTGCGGACTGGCTGTGGCCAGTTCGGAGTTCACCTCGTACTCACCCACGTTTCCACGCACGCGGCCACGACGAGCATGGCCAGGGACAGCCCGAGCAGGGCTGCCGCATCGACAAGACTTTCGCTGATCCGGGTTCTGCGACCGGCCAGCACGGAGCGCACCAGGGTCACCGCAGGGGCCAGTCCGGCGGCGACGGCCACGCCGAACGCGGGGAGCTCCACCACTGCGTGGGGCAGCACGGTCCGCGCGAAGGGCGCGGCGCCCAGGGCGTAGGCGTGCGCGAGGAACAGACCACCGCTGAGGCCGGCGAAGAGCGAGACCGCGACGGCACCGAGCCCGAAGGTGACGACTCCGCTGAACGCCACAGCCGCGATTCCACAGTTGTTCGTCAGAATTTCCGTGAAAAGATCGAGGCCCGGGCTTTTCGGGGCCACGCGAACGGGCTGCGACGCGGTATCGGCGAAAACAATTCCGCACGCGAGGCAGCTGAGCCACAGGATCTGACCAGACAGAAGAGTCAATCGTTGGCGCCGCAGCATCGAAGCCATAAAAGCTGTCACGGCTCTCCCCGTATTTCTCGGATGCGCACCGGGCATCCCGACTGCGCAACTCGCGGGGCGCGGCCCCGGGCATTCCGGGGCCGCGCGAGGGTTCACCTGCTGATGGGGGGTCAGGCGATGACGGCGCGCCTGCCGCCGGCCGCGATGGCCTTCTTCAGCATCCACAGGCCCAGGCCGCCCGCAGCGGTGACGCCGCCCAGCACGGACAGCGCGGTGGCGACGTCCGTACCAGCCTCGATGGCGTCGAACACGCGGTTGGCGGCCACGGTGGACAGGCCGAAGTAGCTGGTCAGGGCGTCCGGGGCGGACAGCGCCAGGGTGAACGGCGCGGCCAGACCGGCGACGGCGGCACCGGCCGCGACGAGGCGCTTCTTGGAGGTGGTAACAGCAGACATGTATTCTCCAGATACTGCTCTGATCGAGTGGTTGGCTGCATGGCAGCCGCGGGGTGCGTCAGTCTTGGTAGGGCGGCGCACCCCTTTGTCATGCCGCCGCTGGGCGGCACCGACAGAGAAAACCAGCTCTCCTGCGGTGACGTCCGGCAGGGAATGGATCAGGAACATGGCAGTCGCGAGGCCATGGATACTTCGCCTCGAGCTTCATCCCCCGATTCGCTCTCCTGTGACGGCTGGATCATGTAATCAGGTCGCCCAAGGAACCGTCAAACCCTGGTCATTTACTCGTCACAGGTGCTTCACAATGGCATGGTGGTCAATTCCAGGTAAGAGAGGAAAAGAATCTCTCCGGTTTCGTGAGGCGCGTCACAGTGAGTTCCAAGGTGGCCGGTCGCGCCCCGATGTCCTCTGGCTCGACTTGAGTTGAGGAAGCTGCTTTCTCTCCGCGGCGCCGGGCGCGCTCACAGTGGTTTCGTGGTCGGCCGGGGGGTAGGCGCGCTTGAGGTCGGCGAAGTCAGCACCTCCGCGAGCGCCTGCGGCGCGGCGCGCATGTGGAAGTAGTCCCACTGCGCGCGGCGGATCACCTGGTCCGGGTGGCCGAGCGCACGCAACACGTCCCAGTGCAGGGCCTGGGCCCAGACGTCGCCCGGTTCGCCGTCGACGTCCATGTCCTGCACGTCGATCGGGGTGTCCGCGAGCGCGGAGGCCAAGCGGTGGCTGTCCACGGGACCGGCGGCGAAGTCCAGGAACGCAGTGGGGTCAGCCCCCAGGGGCGCGTCGTCGGCGCTGTCATCGTCCCGGTCCGGCCAGGAGTCGTAGCGGTGGGCGCGCACTCCGTCCCGCCAGACCTCCAACTCGAGTCGGTCGCCGTCGTACTGGAAGGTGGCCAGCACCGGGGCGCCCGACTCGGCGCTGATCGGGCCGGCGAGCGCGAAGACACTGTTGTCGTCGACGGACCGGTCCGGATGGACGAGGCAGAATCCAGGCCCGGCTGGAGTCGCGTAGCCGGCTGCGCAGACCTCGCGCAGGACGGGGGCCGCCTGTTCGAGCGGTACGGGAATCAGCATCGTGCCGTACGTGGTCATGCGCGCCCGTCCGTTGATCTCGCCTCGAATTCCAGTGGTGCCATTGAACGGTGTGCCGGCCGCCCATGACGAGTCTCGACACCCGCCCGAGGACACCGCCGGAGGAACGGGAACCGGCCGCCGCGCAGAAGCGGGAGAGCCGGGCCTCACGCCGCGGAGATCCAGTGGATCCCGCGCACGGCGCAGGGCTGGTCACCGACCGGGCGGACCCGGCACTTCGTCACCGCCGGACTGCTCGCGGATTCGCCTGAGGCCGTCGAGGATGAGGTCGAGTCCGAACTGGAACTCGTCGGCGAAGTCGAACCCCGTCTTCGCCAGTTCCGTGACCACCTCGGCGAGGAAGGGGTAGTCGTCGATCTCCGACGGCTGCCGGTCGGCGACGGCTTCGCGCCGCCGCGCCGCCTCCGCCGGGATGTCGCCGGCGAGGTTCTTCTCCTGGAGGGCGAACCCGTAGATGTAGGCGTCCATCAGGTTGTACGCGTGCACGGCCATGCGGAACGGGAAGCCCGCGTCGTGGCGGAGGCATCGCAACACGGCGTTGTGGTGGGACAGGTTCGCCGGCCCCGGAGTGCCCGTCTCCATCCGGCCGACTGCCCACGGGTGCCGGAGCAGCGCCTGCCGCATCGACGACGCACGTGCGCGCAGGGCCGTACGCCAGTCGACGTCCACGGGTATCTCCACCTCGGCGAAGACCAGGTCGACCATGCCGTCGAGAAGCTCATGCTTGTCCGCCACGTGCTTGTAGAGAGCCATGGGCACGACGCCGAGTTGCGCCGCCAGCCTGCGCATGGTGAGCGCGTCGAAGCCACCCTCATCCGCCAACTCGACGGCCGCGCGCAACACCCTGGCGCGGTTGAGCCGTTCCCGGCCGGCGCTTGAAGCGGTGTCCTGCATCGGGTCCTCCACGGCCTGACCGGTGTCCAGCCTTGACAGGTGTACAGAGTACACCTAGCGTTCGACCACCGAAAAGGTGTACGTCGTACACCCGCAGGAGGTGTGCGGCATGACCTCGGCGTCAGAACCCACCAGGGACAAGGAACCCCTCATGACCATCACCGCCACGAAGCTCATGCGGGCCGCGGCCGTCTCTGCCGCGATCTCCGGACTGTTGTTCATCGGTGTCCAGGTCAACCACCCACCCATGGACGTCTCGTCGGTCACCACCGCGGACTGGGTCGTCCGCAGCGTCGCAAAGGCGCTCATGGCCGCGCTGGCGTTTGCCGGCATCACCGGCATGTACCTGCGACAGGTCCGGCAGGCAGGGATACTCGGCTTCGTCGGCTACGCGTTGTTCGCCGGCGGCTATCTGCTCATGCTGAGCATCGAGATCGTCGCGGCTGCGGTTCTGCCCTCGCTGGCGCACACCGCGCCCGGCTACGTCAAAGACGTCCTCGCCGTCGCGTTCGGCGGCACCGCCACGCACGGCATCGGCGCCATGCGGACGGTCTTCGTCCTCAGTTCCGTCGGTTACCTCGCGGGTGGATGCCTGTTCGGTATCGCGCTGTTCCGGGCGCGCGTCCTCGCCCGGTGGGCTGCGGCCCTCCTCGCCGCAGGTACCGTCGCCACCGTCGCGCTCGCGGTACTTCCGGAGTCGTTCAACCGGCCGCTGGCCGTTCCGACCGGAGTGGCCTTGACCGGCTTGGGCATCTCGCTCTGGCGCGACCAGCGGACCACCGTCCGCGACAACCCAACGGCTGCCCGCATCGAACGCGCCGCGATGCGCTGACTGGTCTGTGTGCCTCGGAACGGGCTCAGCAGGAAGATGTGGGGGCTTCGGTGACGGAGGGATGGGCTGCGCCGGGGCCGGGGCCGGGGCCGGGGCCGGGGGCGGGGGCGGAGCGGGTGATGCGGTAGCACTGGCTCGCCGTTCCGTCGTGGCTGGAGATCAGGACGGAGACCGCGATCGTGCCGTCCCCGCGCGCCACGCCTTTGACGGTGAGGGTACGAAGCGTTCCGGCGGGGTCGAGGGCCTTCTGTACCCCGGCGCGGGTCAGTTCTCGTACGTCGATCCCCTCGATCCGCGTGGCCGCCAGCCGGGACTGGGAGCCGATGTCCGTGGCCGGCCTGCACACGTCGTCGTCCCGCACGGTCACCTTCGGCGTCCACGCCTGGCCGTGCGGGCGGCTGTAGGTGAAGTCGAGGCACCGACGCACAGCGTCACTCCCTCCCCCTGGAATGACTCCCGCCGTCTCGTACATGACCTGCTTGGACAGCCGGGCCGTGAACGCGCGGCGGGACGTGTCGTAGGTGATCAGCGGGGATCCGGTGTGCTTCCAGATCACATCGGTGAGCCTGTCGGCATCGCTGGAGTGGCTCGCGTTGAGCGAGCGGGCAGTGTCGTCGGCCGCCTTGTGGGCTTGCCGGAGGATCGACGACACGGCTCTCTGCCTGCGTTCGTCGTCGACCTTTCCCGCGTGCCAGTCGGAGTAGTACAGCCAGGAGAGGCCGGACGCGAGGATGAGGACCAACGCGATCAATATGGTCAGGCAGCAGGTGGTCATGGAGCGGCTGATCCGCTCCATGACCACCGAACCGCCCTGGCCGTCAGGTCGCACTATGCGCCCTGGTATCCGATGTCGGCCAGTTCCTGGTCCATGACCTGGGCGTAGCCCGTGGTTCCGGCGTCCTTGGGGTGGAACGATTCGAGGCTGAGACGTCGGTAGTCGGCCAGGTAATCAGGGTGTCGAAGTCGGCTGTCAGGCATGGTTGGTCACTGACGGCGTGCTGTCCGCAACGATGATGTTGAAGCCCGAGGGGTCCGCTGCCGTGGTCACGGCCCGGTCCCTGGCGGCCTTCCAGCCCTGGCCCAGGGTCTTCGCCGACTCCGGTACGCGCTCCGGCGGAGCCAGCGGCCGTTCACTTCGGCTGGGCTTGGGCGGTTGGGTGGGTGCTGACATGTGTCGTCTTCTGGACCTCAAGACAGGACTTCCCCCGCTCCTGGGTAATGGGATGTCCCGTGCCCCGGTCGCGGGGCCCGGCTCGGCCCGCCCTGCCCGCAGGAGGCCAGGGGCGGGAGCTCAAGGGAGTTGTGGAACGGACCGGTCAGTCACGCTGGACTCCGAGGACACGAACCCCGTCGAGGGTCTCGAGCTGGTCCCAGGGGATGCTGACGCTGCCGGTGTAGCTGTCGTGGGCGTCGACGCGCTTGACGACGGTCTTGGTGAAGGCCGCGGGATCGTCGCCGAAGCCGAACGTCACGGTGTAGGTGTCCGGTCCGGGTGCGGTGTCGTTGTGGATGACGTACTCGGCGACCGCCATTCGGCGTCCGTGGCTCTGGTCGACGCCGTACTGCGTCACCTCGACTTGTCTCGTCTCACGGACCGGCTCGGGGGAGGCGTTGACCTGGGTCTCGATGTACCAGGCTGCCGCGCCGAAGACGTCCGCGAACATCGCCGGCAAGCCGATGACGGTTCTTCTGCTGGGCATGATGGGTCCTCACCAACTGGCGCCTCCCCGGCCCTGGGGAAGGTGCCCGGGGTCGCGCCGGTCGTGTACTCGGGCAGGAACGCCGTTACTGGTTGTGGGACGTGGCGAGAACAGCACGAGCGCTGTCGACCGGCTTGGTGAAGCCGTCGTGCTGTCTTGTCTCCCCCGTGCGCGGTCATGTGTATCCGTACGGCTGGTCTGGACCTTTGGATCACACGGGGGCACTGTAGGCGCACAGTCACCATCGGTGGCAAGGGCCTGCTGTGGGATGGCCGAAACCATGTGGCCCGCCTGGAACCTGCGCGCACGCGTGATGACTGTGCCCTCCCTGTGAAACCGGAACGCAGAAGTCGCTCGTGCCAGCGCGCCGACGTGACGAGAAACCTTGTTCGCTCAGAGCGGCATACGGCCGACTGCTTGACCCGTACATGCTTGAACAGCCCGTGTCGTGGGCACCCACCCCCTACCGGCGTCGATCGCCGGGCCGCTTCGGCAGAGGGAGGCGTCATGGACCGTCGCATCCGGGTACGCGTCATCCGGCGCCCCGCCGCCCCGCGCGACCGGGAGATCGACCGCAGGACGCCTTCGGGCCGCATCCTGCCGTACTGACCGGGCGAGTTGCCGCCGTGCCGCACTTGTCCGTCGCCGGGTGCGGTGCCGTGAGAGCCGCGTCAGGACGCGCGTCGCGCCCGCGTCACCTCCGGCAGGGGGTCGGCGCGGTGGGCCAGGTCGAGCAGGGTGCGTACGGTACGTTCGGCCTCGCCCAGGCGGGGATGCCACTGGGCGATGATGCCGACCGGGCGGATGGGCTCGGTCAGCGGCAGTTCGACCAGTTCACCCTCGCCCAGCTCCCGGGCGACCGTCAGGTGCGGGAGCAGGGTGATGCCGTGGCCGTGCCCGAGGAGGCGGAGCAGGGCGGCCATCGAGCCCTGGAGCACCTTGTGCTGGGCGCCCGCGAGCAGGTCCCGGCCGAAGCGGTCCACCAGCATCTCCGAGGTGCAGCGGCGTTCGGCCACCAGGAAGTCGTGGTCCAGCAGCTGCCCGGCGGTCACCGTCTCCTGCCGGGCCAGCGGATGACCCGGCGCCGCCACCAGCACCGTACGGCAGTGCCCCACCACCGCGTGCGGGCGGACCGGGTGGACGCCGTTGTCGTACTCGAACATCAGGTCCAACTCGCCCTGCGCGAAGGCCTGTTCCAGTGGCTTGCGCGGGGCCACCGTCAGCACGACGTCCGCGCCGGTGCCCGGGCCGCCCGCGCCGTACTCCAGTGCGGCCAGCACCTCGGGCAGCCACACGTGGGCCAGTGACTCCGGCGCCCCGATCCGCAGCCGGGGCCGGTCGCCGCGGGCCGCCCGGCGCATCCGCTCCTCCAGCTCCAACGACTCGCGCGCGTGCGGCAGCAGCCGGGCGCCGGCCTCGGTGAGCACCGCTCCGGTGCCCGTCCGCACCAGTACACTCACCCCCAAGTCCGCCTCCAGACGCTGGAGTTGGGCGCTCACACTGGACTGGGCGTAGCCCAGGGCCTGGGCGGCGGCGGAGATGCCGCCGTGCTCGGCGACCGCGACGAAGGCGCGCAGATAGCGGGAGTCCACCACGGCAGCGTAACCAATCCATCGGACTTTCCGATGCCCCCATCGAAAGTGCGGCGTCGCGAGCACCGCGCCGTCCGGGACACGCTGCCCGCATGACCACGTCCGAACCCACCTGCCGATCGGCCGCGCCGCGGACGCAGGCCGCCGAACCCGCCTCGGATCCCGCCTCGGATCCCGCCTCGGATCCTGCCTCGCGCAGGACCACCCGAGGCATGTCCCGTACGGCCTTCGCCGGCATCGCCACCGGCAATCTGCTCGTCCTGCTGGACACCTCGATCCTCAACGTCGCCGTCCCCGACATCCAGACCTCGCTGCACCCGGCCGCCGCCGCGCTGCCCTGGACCGTCGACGCCTACACGGTCGTCTTCGCCGGGCTGCTCCTGGCCGGCGGAGTCATCGCCGACCGCTGGGGCGCCCGCCGCGTCTACACCCTGGCGCTCGGCCTGTTCGCCGCGCTGTCCGTGGCCTGCGCCCTCGCGCCCGGCGCCGGTGCCCTGATCGCCGGGCGGGCCGCGCTCGGCGCCGCGGGCGCCGGTCTGGTGCCCGCCTCCCTCGCCCTCCTCATCCACCAGAACCCCGATCCCGCCCGCCGTACCCGTGCCATCGGCGCCTGGGCGGCGGTCAGCGGGCTCGGTGCCGCCGCCGGACCCGTGCTCGGTGGCGCCCTCGTCGAACTCGGCGGCTGGCGGCTGGTGTTCCTCGTCAACCCGCCCCTCGCCCTGGCCGCGCTGCTCCTCGCCCGCCGGCTGCCCACGCCGCCCGCACGGACCGGCCGCGCCCTGGACCGCGCGGGCCTGGTCCTGTCCACCGCCGGTCTCGGGCTGCTCACCCTCGGCCTGGTCGAGGCCGGGATCCAGGGCTGGGAAGGGCCGGCGGCGCTGCTGCCGCTCGCCGCCGCGCTCGGCTGCTTCGCCGCGGTGGCCGCCGTGGAGCGCCGGGCCGCCGCGCCCGTCCTGCCGCCCGCGCTGCTCGCCCTGCCGCGGGTCCGGGCGGCGATGGTGGCCGCCGCGGTGTCCTGCTTCGCCTACTTCGGCGGCCTGTACCAGCTCGCCGTATGGCTCCAGCACGCCTACCGCCTGACGCCGTTCGACGCCGGTCTCGCCGCGCTGCCGATGACCTTCCCGGTGTGCGTGATGCCGTTCTTCACCGGCCGGCTCGTGGCCCGCCACGGTGCCCGGCCGGTGCTGCTGACCGGCATGGCCGCCGCCGTCGTCGCCGGGGCGCTGCTGGCCTGCGCGGCGGGCGGGCGTCCGCCGCTGCCGCTGATCGTGGCCGCGGAGCTGGCGCTGGCCGCGACCGGCACGCTGTCCATCCCGGGTGCGGCCGCGGCGGTGGCCGTCGCGGCGCCGGGGGAGTACGCGGCGACGAGTCAGGGCGCGCTCAACGGGATACGGCAGGCCGGTTCCGCGCTCGGGGTGGCGGTGCTGGGGACGTCGGGTGCGCTCACCGGCTCCGGGTACCTGCTCATGGGGGTCGGAGCCATCGCGGTGCTGTCGGTGGCGCGGACCGGCGACTGAGCGACGGGTCGCTCTCCGGCCAGGGGATTCCGGTCAGCCGATTCCGGGCAGGGGCATCGGCCAGGGGATTCCGGTCAGCCGATTCCGGTCCAGAGCCACCGGCCAGGGGATTCCGGTCAGCCGATTCTGGTCCGGGGCCACCGGCCAGGGGATTCCGGTCAGTTGATTCCGGTCCGGGGCCACCGGTCAGGGGATTGCGGTCAGTTGATTCCGGTCCGGGGCCACCAGCCAGCGGATTCCGGCCAGGGGATTCCGGTCAGATGATTCCGGCCCGGGGCCACCGGCCGGCGGATTCCTGTCAGGGGATCTCGCCTCGGGGGATTCCGCTCAGGCCGCCAGCGGGTTCAGTACGAGTGGCTCGATCCGGCCCTCCAGCATCTCGCCGAGGCCCTGGGCCGCGCAGATGTCGGGCCGCTCGGCGATGTGCACCGGCATCCCGGTGGCCTCGCGCAGCATCTGGTCGAAGCCGGGCAGCAGCGCCGAGCCGCCGACCATCGTGATCCCGCGGTCGGCGAGGTCGGCGACCAGGTCGGGCGGGCAGTCGCGGAGCACCTTGCCGATGCCGTCGAGGACGGCGGTCAGCGGCGTCTGGATCGCGTCCCGCACGGCGGCGGTGTCGACGCGCACACTGCGGGCGAGCCCGGTGGCCACGTCCCGGCCGTGGATCTCCGTGGACTCCGGCCCCTGCGGGGTCAGCCCGTTGCCGGACAGGGCCAGCTGCAGCGGACGTACCGACTGGCTGGGCAGGATCAGTTCGTGCTCGTGCCGCAGGTGCTGCACGATCGCGTGGTCCACGGCCTCACCGCCCACCGGTACCCGCTCGGCGGTGACGATGGACCCGAGCGAGAGGACGGCGACCTGGGTCGCGGCGGCCCCGCACACCATGATCATCGTGGCCTCGGGGCGTTCCACCGGCAGCCCGCACCCCACGGCGGCGGCGATCAGCGTGTCCACCAGCTCGACCCTGCGCGCCCCCAGCCCGACCAGCGTCTCGATGGTGGCCCGCTGGGCCAGCGGACCGGCGTCGTGCGGGGTGCAGGCCGCCGCGCGCAGCCGGAGGTTGCGGCGCAGGTTGCGGCGTCTCCGGTCCCCGAGCAGCTGGCGCAGCATGCGCTGGGCCATCTCGATGTCGACCACCGTGCCGCCGGAGATGGGCCGGACCACCCGGATGTATCCCGGTGTCCGTCCCGTCATCTGCTCCGCGAAGTCGCCCACGGCTATGAGCGCCCCGGTGCGGGTGTTCACGGCCGCGACCGAGGGCTGGTCGACGACGAGTCCGGCGCCCTTCACATACACCCGGGTACGGGCCGCGCCCAGGTCGACGGCGAAGTGGCAGCGGCGCAACTGCTCCAGACTGACGGTCACGGCGGATCCTCCCGAGTGCGCGGGCCCAGTGCGCCCGCCCGGTCGGCGGGTGTCTTCCTCTCCCTGCATCCTGCGCGGGGGCCCGTGCCGGGCGCCTTCTGGAGGGGGCCGGGCGGGGTGCCGCTGAATGGGGGTTTCCGGCGGCGGCCCGGTGTGTCGCGTGGTCAGGCGCGGGTTCGCGTGATGCGCAGCTCGCAGCGGACCGTGCAACCGGGTACGTCGTCGGGCCGGACGGGTACGGGCGATGCACCAGGCCCCGCCATGGCGTCCGGGTAGGTGTCCGCCAGGTGCCGCAGATGCCCGCGCACGGCCTCCCGGATGAGTTCGCGGAACGACTCGGCGTCCGAGTGCGCCACGGCCCGGAGCGGGTCGCTGACGCGCCAGACCGCCGTGCCCGTGGCCCGGAAGAAAGACTCCGTCTCGTCCAGCTCCAGGCGGCGCTCGGTGAGGTCGACCTCGAAGTACTCCGTGACTCCCGGGCGCCGGGCGCGGCTGAGTCCGCCCGCGTCGGTCCGGTAGACGACGGTCCTGGTCTCACCGGTCCCCTCGGGGAAGAAATCGCCGGAGGGAAGCGGGAGAGGGCCGACGACCGGCGGAACCGAGTACGAGCCGTCGAAGAGCGGGCGTTCCAGCCGGTGCAGCCGGTACCAGCCCGCGTCGGTCCCCGGACGGAGGGACTGGAACTGGAACAGGGCGGCCACCCCGATGTCCCCGTCCAGCTCGTCCCGGAGCGTCCGCGGTACGGCCATGATGCCCCGCCGGTCGTCGGAGGCGTCCAGCGCCCGGCGGACGGCCACCGGGTCAGGGGTTTCCGTACGTCCGTCGTCCCGGACGCACGAGAAGGTCACCAGCCATCTGCGTCCGCGCAGAATCACGATCTCGTCCCCCAAGCGCAGCATCGTGGCGAGCAGCAGCGGCAGCGCCGGCACGTCCGGTGCCGTCTCCACCGACCAGCCGTGGTCCGTCGCCGTCAGCCGGTACGCGTCGCCGTCCAGGTCGGTCCCCGTCAGCATCCGGGTGACCGCCCGGCCGAGGGCGGCCATGGTGTCCGGGTGCTGGGTGCCGTCGGCCAACTCGTAGGTGGCGACGGTGCGGTAGGTGGGCGGGGGCGGCTCGTCGCCCGGGGCGTCGTACAGATCGTCGTGGCCGTCGTCGTCAGGCCGCTCGTCGTACGGCCCCTCGGGCTCCTCGGCCGGCGGGTCGTCCACGGCGAACAGGCTCTCCGGCACCACGTTCTGCGGCAGCGGCTCCTCCACCGCCGACTCCCGCTCCCGCATCTCGAAGATCGACGGCACCGACTCCTCGGTGGGGAAGCTGCCCTCCGGCAGCGCGTCGGGCTCCGGGACCGGGTTCTGCGAGAGCGGGGTGGCGTCGTGGTCGAGGTCGGCACCGGTCTCGTCCGGGGGGCCGTCGTACTCCCCGCGGAGCTCGTGCCCCAGCGCGAGCAGCTCCGGGTCGCGGCCGCCGGACAGCTCGTACTCCTCGTACACCTCCAGTGCTTCCTCGGTACGGCCCTGGCGGCGCAGGGCGAGCATCAGCAGCCGCCGGAAGTCCGCCCGGGAGGGGTACCGCGCGACGAGCTCGGTGAGTTGGGCGGCGGCACGCTCGTACTCGCCGAGATCCAGGTGGAGTTCGGCGAGCTTGCGATGCAGCGCCAGACGAAGCTGGACGAGCCGACGGCGCGCCGTGCGGGCCGCGGGGCCGGGGACGCCCGCGAGCGGGCCCTCGTTGCTCCACAGGGCGAGCGCCATGTCGTAGTACGTGCTCGCGTCCTCGCGGGGGCCCAACACGCTCCGCTCGCTTGCCGTTCGCTGGAAGTACTCGTGGCGCTCCAGGTCCACGATGTCGGCGCTGGTGTGCAGGGCGTACCCCTCGGGGAGCACTGCCAGTGCGCCGGGCCGCAGCAAGGCGTGCAACGTGGACGCGATCGTGTCCACGGCGGCCATGGCGTCCTCCGGTTCCTCGCTCGGGGCCCACACACCGGCCCGCAGCTCGGCGCGGGTCACCTCGCCGCCGTCCCGCAGCAACAGCATCGCGAGTACCGCTGCAGCCTCCGGCTCGGGTTCCACGGCGCGTTCAGGGTGGTCTTCCGGGTGCACGGTCACCGGGCCCAGAACGCGGTAGACCCGCCGCTCGTACTCCCTCCGGGCGAGCGACAGCAGCGCCTCGTCCATCAGCAGGTCCCTGCCCCGCGCCTGGTCCCGAGGGGTTCCGGAGATCAGCAGGCCGAGCGCGCGCGCATACGGCTCGCGCAGACCCTCCGGAAGGTGCTCGAGCCGTTCCGGCGCGAAGGGCGGCGCGGCCCGCGCGTTCCCCATGGCCAGCCGCTGCAGCAGCCTGCCCAGCTTCACCAGGTCCTGCGCCCGCCCCTCCGCCCCGGAGGTGCGGCCCGGTGCGAAGCCGCTGAGCCTGGCCGTGCCGTCGGGTTCGAGCATCACCCTGGACAGGCCCAGGTCGCCGTGCGTGAGGCCGGCCTCGTGGACCGCGGCGATCGCCCGGGCCACCTGTGCCCCGACCGACACCAGCAGGGGGGCCGGGATGCGGCAATCGCCGGGCGACGCAAGGGCGTTGAGATTGACGCCCGGCACGTACTCCATGACGACGTACGGTCGTCCGTCCTCGATGCCGAAGTCGCTGACGTGCGCGAGGTTGGGGTGCGTGAGGGCCCGCAGACGCGCGGCGTCCCGCAGGAACGCCTCGCGCCGTGCGCTGTCGCGGAACGGCCGGTACAACCGCACCGCCACCGGGCGGTCCGTCTCCGGGTCCCCGGCCAGCCACACGGCGCGCCCGGACGGGGTGAACCGGCGCACCAGCCGATAGCGGCCGATCCGATCGGACGGCGCCATCGGCTCCGCCCTGCCCCCGGCCAACCGCCGTACGCTCTCCGGCCGTACGGTCGCGAACGCCTCCCCGTCCGCGGCCGCCCCCGCCGCACCGTCGGCCGCCGCACCGTCGGCCGCGGGCGTCACCGCGCGGAACTCACCGGGTGCCACCCCGGCCCGTTCCTCGATCAACCCGCCCACCCGGGCAAGCAGTTCGTTCGTGGCGGCGCGAGCGGAGCGGGGCAGGCCGCGCAGCAGCAGGTCGCGGACCCCGGGGCGGAAGGCGTACGAGCCGGGTGTGCCGTCGGTCGTGGTCAGCAGGCCGCTGAGGATCACCTCGGCCAGGTGCTGGGGGCGCGGATCGGGTTCGACCGCCCGCTGGACCAGGCGCATGACCGGCAGGTCGGGACGGCCGACGGCCAGGTGGCCGGCCAGCCGGAACGCCTCCGGGGAGGCGGTCGCCCGGAAGCGCAGGACCAGCTCCCGCGGGGACAGCCGGGCCAGATCCGTCCGGGCCGTGGCATCCGGCACCCGCCCCAGCGGTGCCGCCGATCCGGGCAGGTCCGTGCCGCCCGCCGACGCGAGCAGCTCCGCCCAGTTGGCCAGCCAGCGCGGACCCGGCTCCAACACGGGCAGCGTGACGACGCCCGCCGCGAGGTAGTGCGCGGGGTCGCCGTCGTACGGCGTGAAGGTCAGCGCCGCCGTGGGGGCCGCCGGGAACGGCGCACGGAGCAGGCCGGGTTCGGCGGGCAGGGCCGTGTCCCGCCACAGGTGTTCCGGCAGGGGCTGTACGACGGCCACGGGCTGCCGCCGGGCCAAGCGGTGCAGGGTCGCCTGCCACCGGCTGCCCGCCGGGCCCGGCCGCCACTGCGGGCCCATGCAGTCGCTGACGACCAGGGTGACGGTGCGGCCGTCGGCGGGGCCGAGGGTGCCGTGGCCGCCGAGCCGGCCGTCCGGCAGGGCGGGGATCACGGTGACCGTGCGGAAGACGCCCGACTGGCCCAGCGCCGTGCGCAGTTCGCGGACCAGCGGGCGCCAGATGGGCATCGTCGGGCCGGTGTCGTGGACCAGGTTGAGCCGCAGCCAGCGTTCCCGTGCGGGTCGCAGCACCGGCAGCCAGTGCTCGGGTGCGGCACCGAGGCGGGCGATGCGGTCCACCGTCGCCCGCTCGTCCAGGCGCTGACCGTGCGGGGCGTCGGTACGGCGCTTGACGGGGCGCAGCGAGCGTTGCAGCGCCAGCGGATGACGCAGCATCGGGGGCGCGGGCGCCAGCAGGGAGGCGTACCGGCCGGTCCGCGGGTGCGGGGCCGGCAGGTGGAGCGGTACGCGGGGCGACGCCGGGGGTGCCGCGGGCCGGGGCTCGGGCTCGGGCTCGGGCGGCGGCGGGTCGGCGGGCGCATCCCGCCCGGCTGACCGGTCCGACGGCTCCTGCGGGCGCGGTGGCGGGGGCGGCGCCTCCGGGGGTGCCTCGGTCACCGGATCCATCTGCCGGGCCAGCCACAGCAGTTCCGCCAGCTCCAGCGGGGTGGGGCGGACCCCGCCCGTCGCCCCGGCCAGGGCGCCGGCCAGCCGGGCGAGCGGGTCCGGGGAGCCGTGGCGGTCAGAAGCCATCGGACGGCTGCGCCTCGCCGAGGTACGGCATGAGCTGTTCCGCCAGCTCCTGGAGGGAGTCGGCGGACACGTCGGCGGAGCGGGCCAGGTAGATCGCGTTGAGCAACTGGTCGGTGGCCAGTTCACCGCCGCTCACCCGGTCCAGGAAGCGGCTGATCAGGGTCCGGGCGTAGGCGCCCGGGGCACCGTCGAAGTGGGCGTCGACGATGGCGGCCAGCTGGGCGTCGTCGGGCTGCCGCAGCCGCAGCCGGACGCAGCGGCGCAGGAAGGCGGGCGGGAACTCGCGCTCGCCGTTGCTGGTCAGCACGACGAACGGGAAGGCACGGCAGCGGACCCGCCCGCCCGCCACGGTGACCCGGTCGTGGGTGCCGTCCACCATCACCTCGGCGTGCGGGGTGTGCCGGGCGGCCCGGACCAGCTCGGGGATCTCGTACTGGCCCTCCTCCAGCACGTTGAGCAGGTCGTTGGGCAGGTCCAGGTCGCTCTTGTCGATCTCGTCGATGAGCAGCGCGCGGGGGCGGGCGTGGGGCAGGAGGGCGGTGCCGAGGGGACCGAGGCGCAGATGGTCCTCGACGGCCGCCTCGGGGACGCGGGCGCGGGGCTCGCTCGCCGCCGCCTGACGCGCCGCGTACAGGCGGGACAGGGGGTCGTACTGGTAGAGGCCGTCGTGCAGGGTGCTCCGGCTGGTGATGTTCCAGCGCAGTACCGGGCCGAGCCGCAGCTCGCGGGCCACCGCGTACGCCAGCGAGGACTTCCCGGTGCCGGGCGGGCCGGTGACCAGCAGCGGACGGCGCAGGTAGAGCGCGGCGTTGACCAGCTGCACGGTCTGCGGGGTGGCCTGGTAGGTGGCGGCGCGGTGGGTGCGGTCGGGGGACGTGGCGGTCTCGTCGGCGGCGTCGGCGGGCGTCGGAAGGACCGGCGCGCCGTCGAAGGCCCGCCAGGGCGGGGGCGGCGGCAGCTCGTCGATACCGTCGTGCGGCTCCGCGGTGCCGGTGTACACGGGCCTCAGGGGCATGGGACCTTCTTCTTCCGGTCGTACGGCGGATCACGGTCTTCGAGGGGCGCGGTGCTCGGCTGTGGTGCGGTTCAGGCGACGGGGGAGTGCAGGCTCGCGGTGGTCTCGGGGAAGCAGCGGGGGTCGTCCCAGAGCAGCTGGACGTCCCGCGCCCAGTGCCGTTCCGGCTCCGGCGCGGCCTCCGCCTCCTCCCGCAACGCGGTGATGACCCGGGGGAGTTCGGCCGCGGGGACGCCCTCGACGGCGGGGGCGAGCGCGTCCAGGAACGCCGAACCGGTGCACGGGTCGTGCGGCTCGGCCGGGCCGGGGCAGCCCGAGCGCGGCCACACCAGCACGGGCACGGGCGTGTTCAGGCCCACCGCGAAGTGCTCGGGCAGGGTGCCGGGCGGCGCGGCGAAGCCCGCGAGGCCCGCGCCGTTCTCGCTCAGGCGCCTGCGCAGGCCCGGCGGCTGCTCCGGGGTGCCGCAGTCGACGCGGTGCAGCACCGTGCCGGAACCTCCGGCCAGCCGCTGCCACTTCTTGCCGAGCTTGTGCCGCAGCCGGCCGCTGTGGTGCCGGTAGCGGTCGTTGACGACCACCGGGTGGGCGCAACCGAGCGGCGTCGGGTCCTCCGCACCACACGCCCACCGGGCCACCGGCAGGTTCAGCCAGTCCCGGGGCAGGACGAAGGTGAGCAGCTCCTCGGCGTCCGGGGCGAGCCGGGTGAAGGCCCGGTCGATGCCCTGCTGGACGTACTCCCGCACGTCGGAACGGGCCAGCCGGGCCGTGCCCACCGGCCGGCGCCGGCCCTCGCGGCAGGCCGACACCGACACCGTGACCTGGTCGGTGCCCGCGCCGCTGCGGTCGATCTCGATGACGATCGGGGTCCAGGAACCGGCGGGTGCGGCCGGTGACGGCTGTGGGGCGGGCCCCGCCAGCAGGTCCGCCAGCCGGTCGGCGAAGCGGGAGAGGGCCGGCGCCGACGGCACGACCTCCCACTGCACATAGGTGACCGCAGCGCGCAGGGAGGGGAATCCGCCGGGCGGCGGCTCCGGGCCGAAGTCGCCGACGGCGTCCACGAACAGCTGGTCCGGTGAGCACTCCAGCCCGGCGGCCTCGGCCCGCCGCACCAGCTCGTACAGCCGCCGGGTCGGGTCCTCGCCGGCGTCGCAGGCCGGGACGAGTTCCCCGAGGCCGGGCCAGTGCCGGGCCAGGGTCTCGGTGGGCAGCATCCGGGCGACCAGGACGCCGGTCTCGCCCGCCCGCTGGGCGACCATGCCGACGACCCGGCCGTCCGGGAGGGCCGCCGCTGCGCCGCTGAAGCCCTCCGTCAGCGGTTGCCCATGGGCGGTGACGGCCTCCAGCTGCACCCACTGGCCGGCGATCCGCGTGGTGGACACGGCCCGGTACCGGGCCAGCTGCCCCTCGGCGTAGCCGTCCGGGAAGCCGTACGCCTCCAGCACCCGCTCGGTCAGGTCCGCCTCCGTGTCCGGCGGGGCGAACCTGGCCGGGCTCAGCGGCACCTTCCGGGCCAGTTCCAGCACGGCGAGGTCGCCGGGGTCGGTGGCGCCGCCCGCCCAGCCGCCGTGCACGGCCACGGTCGCGGGCAGCCCGGTGAAGCCGGGGCGGTTCGGGAAGGAGACGGTCAGGGTGCCCGGCCCGCTGTCCTGCACGACGTGCGCGCAGGTCAGGACCGTGCTGGGGCCCACCAGGAAGCCCGCTCCCAGCACCATGTCCCCGCACTCGATCCGGGCATGCCAGGAAGCGCTTCTCATGAGCGGGACGTCGGCTCCGGGGAGCTCGCCGCCGCCGGGAGCGCCGCCGCGGCCGGTTCGGCGCCCGGACGCCGCGACGACCACGCCAGGCGCACCACCAGTTGCCCCTCCGCGGCTCCCTTGGCGATGACCGCGCCGGCCTCCGCGGTCAGCTTCACCCCGAACTCCAGCTCCACCGAGTCGGGACGCAGGCTGCCGTCGCGGAACACCCGCAGCGCGGACTGGGCCGCCGAGCGCACCCCGTCCAGGGCGCCCTCGAAGGTGCTGGACGCCTGGGCCGCCGGGCCGGTGCCGCCGCGGCCGACGAGGCGGGTCCCTGTCCCGGGCTCCCCGCTCTCCACGACGACCACGGCGCCGTCCTCCGTGGTGAACTCCAGCAGTCTGCCCATGGCGTTGATCGCCCCCGTGTGCTCGCTGTGCTTCCAACTCCATTGTGGCCGACGGCTCCTGACGGTGTCTCCGGGTCCGGCGAGGCAGGCCGCGCGCCCTGGCGGAAAACCGCCGGGGCGCATTCCCGCCGCCGACGGTCAACACCCCCGCAACAGGCGGCACATGACACTCGTCCCAGCACGCGACCCGCTCGAACCCACACGAGAAGAGGCGTGGATGACCACAGGACCAGTCAGACGCTCGGCGGCACTGGTGGCGGTGGGGCTGTTGGGTGCCCTGCTGCCCAACGGACCGTCCACCGCCGCCCCGGGGCCGCCCGCCGCCGGCTCCGCGACCCCCACCACCGTCACCCCCACTCCCGGCTCCGCGGCCCCCACCTCCGTCACCCCCGCTCCCCGCTCCGCGACCCCCACCACCGTCACCCCCGCTCCCCGCTCCGCGACCCCCACCACCGTCACTCTCGTCACCGGCGACAAGGTGACCGTCACCGACCTCGGGCACGGGAGGAAGGCGGTCACCGTGCAGCGGCCCGAGGGGGCCACCGGGGCCGTGCGGACGCGGGAGAGCGACGGCGGGATCAGTGTCGTACCGGACGAGGCGCTGCCGTATCTGTGGGCCGGGACGCTGGACCGGCGGCTGTTCGACGTGAGCGGGCTGATCCGGCAGGGGCTGAGCGACGCCCGGGCCGGCGCGACACCGCTCATCGTGGCCTACGGCAAGGGCGTGCGGGCCGCCGCCCCGGCCGGGACCCACCGGATACGGAACCTGCCGAGCCTGCGCGGCGCCGCCGTCGAGGCCGGCAAGGGGCGCACCTTCTGGCGGTCGTTCACGCACCGCGACGGCGTCGACAAGGCCTGGCTGGACGGCAGGGTGAAGGCCGACATGGCCGAGAGCAACGCGCAGATCGGCACGCGGGCCGCCTGGGACGCGGGGCTCACCGGCAAGGGCGTCACGGTCGCCGTCCTCGACACCGGGGTCGACCTCGGCCACCCGGACCTCAAGGACCGGGTCACCACCACCAGGAGCTTCGTCGACGGCGAGGAAGTCGCCGACCGCAACGGACACGGCACCCACGTCACCTCCACCGTCGGCGGCAGCGGCGCCGCCTCCGGTGGCAAGGAGAAGGGGGTCGCACCGGAGGCCACCCTCGCCGTCGGCAAGGTGCTCAGCGACCAGGGGTCGGGCAGCGAGTCCCAGATCATCGCCGGGATGGAGTGGGCGGCCCGGGACGTGCACGCCCGGATCGTCTCCATGAGCCTGGGGTCGACGGAGGCCAGCGACGGCACCGACCCGATGGCCGAGGCGGTGAACACCCTTTCGAAGGAGACCGGCGCGCTCTTCGTCGTCGCCGCGGGCAACACCGGCGCCCCGTCCTCCATCGGCTCGCCCGGCGCCGCCGACGCCGCCCTCACCGTCGGCGCGGTCGACTCCGCCGACCAGGCGGCCTACTTCACCAGCGCCGGACCCCGCTACGGCGACAACGCCCTCAAGCCCGACGTCTCGGCCCCCGGCGTCGACATCCTCGCCGCCCGCTCCCAGCTCACCGCCGGCAGCGGCTACTACACCTCCATGAGCGGTACGTCCATGGCGACCCCGCACGTCGCCGGGGTCGCCGCCCTGCTCGCCCAGGAGCATCCCGACTGGACCGGCGCGCGGTTGAAGGACGCGCTGATGTCCAGCTCGAAGCGACTGGACGCGTCCGCCTATGTGCTGGGCGCGGGCAGGGTCAGCGTGCCGGACGCCGTCAAGGCCCAGGTCACCGCCACCGGCAGCGCCGACCTGGGCTTTTACAGCTGGCCGTACGACCGGGACAAGCCCGTCATCCGGACCGTCACCTACACCAACTCCTCCGACGCGGCAGTCGAATTGAAGCTGTCCGTGTCCGGCGCCCCGGACGGTGCCGTCACCCTCGCCGACACCTCCCTCACCGTCCCGGCCCACGGCACCGCCTCCACCACCGTCACCGGCGACGGATCCAGGGCTCCGGTCGGTGAGACCAGCGGGCAGATCGTGGCCACGAGCCCGTCCGGCGGTGCCGTCGCGCACACCGCGTTCGGGCTGGTCAAGGAGGACGAGCGGTATACCCTCACCGTCCACGTCAAGGACCGAGCGGGCAGGCCCACCGCCGCCGACCTCACCGTGCAGCGGCTCGCGGTGGGCGAGGACGCCCAGCCGGCCCACGTCGGCGACTCCGGCACCCTCCGGCTGCGTCTGAAGCCCGGCACCTACTCCCTGGCCACCTTCCTCGACGTGCACGGCAGCCACGGCGCCGACTCCCTGGGCCTCGGCTTCCTCGCGGCACCCGAGGTCACCCTCGACCACGACCAGGAGGTCACCCTCGACGGCCGGAAGCTGCGCGAGCTCAGGGCGGAGGTGGACCGGCGCACCGAGACCCACCAGCTCCTCATGGAGTACGACCGGCAGGCGAACGGCGCCGACCTCTTCGACGCGGTCCAGGTGCCCCTGACCTACGACAGCGTCTTCGCCGCCCCCACGCCGAAGGTGAACGAGGGCGGCTTCGAGTACCGCACGGTGTGGCGGCTCGCCGAGCCGCAGCTGGCGGTCGAGGGCGTCGCAGAGGCGACCGTCCAGCCGGGCGGCACGCTGATCGGGGGCCGGACCAGGCTGCCGCTCGTGGACGTCGGTGACGGACCCTTCACCGGTGTCTCCGGCAAGGCGGTGCTCGCCCACCTCGCCGACGGCGCCGACCCGGCCGCGCTCGCCGGGGCCGCGCAGGACGCCGGCGCCAGGGCGCTGTTCGTGACGGACGACGCCCCCGGCCGGCTGATGGCCTGGTGGGGCACCGGCGACAACGCCGGCCGGCCGCTGCAGATCGCCACCGTGGACCGGGCGGACGCGGCCCGGCTGCGGGCGATGCGCTCGGTCCGGATGACCGGCACCGCCGACTCCCCGTACGTGTACGACCTGTCCGAGGGGCACCGGGGCGCGATTCCCGACCGCGACCTCACCTACGCCCCCGGCAAGCGTCAACTGGCCGCCGTGCACGTGAGGTTCCATGCCGCCCGGCCGACGGACGGCGGCGAGTTCCGCTACTCCCTCACCGACGCCTTCCCCGTCGGCCTCGGCTTCCAGGAGCGGGTCCACCTGCCCGCCGAGCGCACCGACTACGTCTCCACCGGCCCCGGCCAGCTGTGGCACGAGTCCGTGGCGATCGGCGACGGCACCCTGGAGGAGCGCAGCGGGCTGGTGCGGTACGAGGGCGGCTCGCGGCCGGTGCTGAACTGGTTCCGGCCCGTGTGGCACCCGTGGCTCGGCACCGGACTCGGCTGGGGGCAGCAACGCGCGGGGAACCAGATCCGGTTGAACACCCCCGGCTGGGGCGACTCCGGGCCCGACCACACCGGGTTCGGCGACGTGTGGAGCGCGGACAGCGGCATGACCCAGACCACCGCCGTCCACCTCGACGGCACCCTGGTCGACCAGGGCAACGGCTCGGCCGCGTACGTCTGGGACGCGCCCGCCGACGCCCACACCTACAAGGTCGTCACCGACACCGCGCTCGACCCGGGGCGCTGGCCGCTGGGCTCGCGGGGGCACGCCGAGTGGACCTTCCGGTCGGCGGCGACACCGGAGGACCAATGGACCTACCTGCCGTTGATCAACCTCGCGTACGACATCGACACCGACCTCGCGGGGAGCGTGCGGGGCGGCCACCGGGTGCCGGTGGGGCTCGCCGCGCGGTACGTGGTGGGCGCCACCGGTACCGGGACGCTGGGCGGGGGCCGGCTGGAGGTGTCGTACGACGACGGCGGCACCTGGCGGACGGTCCCGCTGACCGGTGCGGGCGCCTCCTGGCGCGGCACGCTGACCGTGCCGCGCGGCGCGAGCTCGATCTCGCTGCGGGCTTCGGCCCACGACGACAAGGGTGGTTCGGTGACGCAGGAGATCATCCGGGCGGTGGGGGTGAAGTGACCTACGGCTGGGGGTGGTTCACGATCCCCCGGATCACCCCCAGCTCGACCAGGTCCTGCGGCCGGAGCCGGAGCTGCTCGGCGGTGGCCTCCACCTCCTCCGGCGGCCGCTTGAGGATGGCCGCCGCGAGTTCCGGGGCGATCACCGAGAAGTAACTGTCCGGCGTGGCCCAGGTGTTGCCCGGTGCGGACAGTGCCAGAGCCCCGCCGGAGCCGCCCTCGCCGATGACCAGCGTGGTGATCGGCACCCGGGCGGCCGCGACCGCTCCGAAGACCTCCGCGATCGCCGCCCCCGCCCCCTGCCGTTCCGCCTCCGCGTCATTGGCCGCCCCCGGGGTGTCCACCAGCGTCAGCACCGGGATGTCGAGCCGGTCCGCCAGCCGGATCAGCCGCGCGGCGGTGCGGTACCCGGCGGGCCGGGTCGCCGCTCCGGTCTGCGCCGCGTACGCCACCGTACGGCCGTCCCGCTCGCCGAACCCGCACAGCATGCCGCCGGTGTCCGCACCCCCGCACCGGTCGCCGCCGATGTCCCGTCGGTGGGTGAAGCAGGCGTCCAGGTAGGCCTGGGCGCGGGGGCGTTCGGGGGAGCGTGCCCGGCGGACGGCCGCCCAGCCGGTGGCGGGCAGGCCGGGGGCGCCGAGGGCAGGTGGCGCGGGGGCCGCCTGCGCGGGGGTGGTGAGCAGCCGGAGCCACTGCCCCAGCGTCTCCCGCAGCTCCTCGGGCCGTACCAGCGCGTCCGCCGACCCGAACGCCACCTGCCCCTCGGCGGTGTAGGCCGCCGGGTCGGCGCCGGGCGGGCGGACCCGGGAACCCGCGAAGCCCACCTGGGCGCCCGGCAGGGCCAGGACGACGTCCGCTCCGGCGCCGAGCGTGGCCCAGCCGCCGCCGGTCGTCGGGTCCCGCAGGACCGCGATCTGCGGCAGCCCGGCCTCCCGGGTGAGCGCCGACTGCCGGGCCACGCGCTGCAGCTGGCTCAGCGCGAGCATGCCCTCCTGCATCCGGCTGCCCCCGGTCGCGATCAACGGCACGACCGGCAGCCGGTGGGCGCGGGCGTGGGTGTACGCCGCCTCCAGCCGGTCCCCGGTGCGCTCACCCAGGGAGCCGCCCAGGAAGCCGAACTCGAAGGCGATCAGCACGGCCGGGGTGCCCGTGACGCTCGCGGTGCCGCAGACGACGGACTCCTCCTCGCCGGTGCGTTCGGCGGCGCGGGCGCGCGAGGCGTCGTAACCCCGCCAGCCGAGCGGACCGTCGGGCTTCGACGGCCGTGGCGGTGAGGGGAGTTCACTGAAGCTGCCGGGGTCCGTCACCAGGGTCAGGATCTCCCGGGCCGAGCGGCGCTCAGACATCGGCCAGCGCCCGCTTCATGATCTTGCCCATGTCGTTGCGGGGGAGCGCGTCCAGGTAGCGGACGACGCGGGGGCGCTTGTGCGGGGCGAGGCGCCGGGCCACGTGGTCCGCCAGCTCCTCGGCGGCGGGCGGCGCCTGTGCGTCCGCCGGGACGATCCAGGCGACGATCCGCTCGCCCAGGTCCGCGTCCGGCTCCCCGGTGACGGCCGCCTCCCGCACGCCCGGGTGCTCCAGCAGCGCGTTCTCGATCTCACCCGCCCCGATCTTGTACCCGCCGCTCTTGATCAGGTCCGTGGCCTTGCGCCCGACGATCCGCACATAGCCGTCGGGCTCGAGGACGGCCATGTCACCGGTGCGGAAGAACCCGTCGGCGGTGAACGCGGCGGCCGTCGCGTCGGGCCGGTTCAGATACTCGGTGAACAGGTTCGGCCCGCGCACCTGGATCTCGCCGACGCTCTCCCCGTCGTACGCGGTGACCGGCGTCCCGTCCTCCTCCACGAGCCGCAGTTCGACCCCGGGCAGCGGCACGCCCACGGTGCCCGCGCGCGGCTCGCCGTCGGCCCGCACGCTGGTGTTCATCAGCGTCTCCGTCATGCCGTACCGCTCGATGACCCGGCGTCCGGTCGCCGCCGCGATCCGCTCGTGGTCGTGCACGGGCAGCGCGGCCGAGCCTGAGACCAGCAGCCGGGCCCGGGTGAGCGCCTTGGCCAGCCCGGGGTCCTCGGGCAGGGCCTCGGCGATGCGGTGGTACATCGTCGGCACCCCGAACAGCATGGTCGCGCCGGCGTTCAGCTCCCGGGCCACGCCCTCGGGGGAGAACCGCCCCAGGTGCCGGACGGCGCCGCCCCGCCGCAGCGGACCGAGGACGCCCAGCACGAGCCCGTGCACGTGGAACAGCGGCAGCCCGTGCACCAGCACGTCGTCCGCCGTCCACCGCCAGGCATCGGCGAGCGCGTCCAGGGTGGTGGCGAGGGCCCGGCGGGGCAGCACGGCACCCTTGGGCGGGCCGGTGGTGCCGGAGGTGTAGACGATCAACGCCGGGTCCTCGTCGCCGGCCGTGTCGTCGGGTACGGCGCCGGTCCGGGCGGACGCGTCGACGTCGATCCGCGCCAACGTGCCGAGCGCCTCGGGAAGTTCGGCGCCCGGCGCGGCCAGCACCAGCTGCGGCGCGCTGTCGGAGACGATGTGCGCGAGCTCCTTCCCGCCCGACTTCGGGTTCAGCGGCACCGCGGCTGCCCCGGCGAGCAGCACGCCCGTCACGGCGACGGCGGTCTCCAGCTCCGGCGTGGCCCACACGGCCACCCGGCCGGCACCGCGCAGCCGGGCCGCGAGCGCGCCGGCGGCCCCGGCCAACTCGCCGTACGTCAACGACCGTTCACCGAACCGCAGGGCGATGCGCTCGCCCGGGGCGTCCGCCAGAGCGGGGAAGAGGGAGGACACGCGGCGCACTCCTAACTGTCGGTTGACCGTCGCCACCCTTCCTACACCAGGACTCTCGTCCCGACGACGGTGCTCAAGTCCACCGCGAGCCGCAGCTCGGTCGTGCAGGGCGCCCACTCGTCTGCCGGTCCTGACCGCTTGCGGCTGCGGGTGCGTGGTGGCTGGTCGCGCCCGCGCGGCGGAGCCGCATATCGACACAGCCCCGCGCCCCTTACGGGGCGCTGCAGTGCCGGCGTGCTCGAAAGCACCGCCGCCGCTCCACACGCAGCCTGCCCCGTCTCAGGCGGTCGTCTCCATGACGTCGGCCACCACGCAGCTGACGTTGTCCGGACCGCCCGCCTCGTTGGCCGCCGTGATGAGCGCTTCCACGGCCTCGCCCGGCACGGCGGACGCGCCCAGCGCCTCCCGGATCCGCGCGTCCGGCACCACCTCGGTCAGCCCGTCCGAGCACAGCAGATACCGGTCCCCCTCCCGGACCTCCTGCAACCGCACGTCCGGCACCGGATCCATCCCACCGGCCAGCGCCTTGAGCAGCAGCAGCGACCGCGGCTCCACCCGGTGGTCCTGGGTCATCCGGCTCAGCTCCCCGTCCCGCAGCAGATACGCCCGCGAGTCCCCGACGTGGGCCAGCGCGAGCCGCGCCCCCGTCCACAGCAGCGCCGTCAGCGTGGTGCCGACCTTGTTCGTGCCCTCGGCCACATCGCACACCGCCTGGCCCGCGGAGCGCACCGCGTCCTCCAGCAGGCTCAGCACACCGTCCGCGGGCAGCTCCTCGGCCTCGTCCAGGTAGCGCAGCGCCTCCACCGCCGCGCTGCTCGCGGGCGCCCCGGCCGGGCCGAAACCGTCGGCCACGACGAGCAGCCTGCGGCCCGCGTACACGGAGTCCTGGTTGGCGGGGCGGACGAGCCCACGGTCGGAGTGGGCGGAATAGCGCAGTTCCAGCATGATGGTGTGGTCCCTTCTCGACTGGTCGGTCAGCTGGTCCACGAGGAACGCGGCGAGATCCCGCCGCACGGCCGTCTCCGCCTCGACCCGCGCCCAGTACGCCCGGATCTCCCGGGCCGCACCAGCCGGGTCCAGGGCGCACACCGCGCGGATCTCGGCCAGCGGCATGCCCAGCCGCCGCAGCCAGGCCACGAGCCGGGCCTGCCCGAGCTGTTCGACGGCGTAGTACCGGTAACCGGTGTCCGGGTCGACCCGGGCGGGCCGCAGCAACTCCAGCTCGTCGTACAGCCGCAACGCCTTCGGCGAGAGCCGGCTCGCCCTCGCGAAGGCGCCGATCGTCAGCAGCTCCATGAGCACCTCGCGCTCCTCGTCGTCCGCCACCGATGCTGGGGCCTCCCCAAAGGTGAAGGTCAACCGCCGCCTTCCGGTTCCCCGGCGGTTGTTAGCCTCACGGGAGACCGAACCGTCGTACGACAGGGAGTCCGCCGTGCCCCGCATCGCCCTCGCCACCTATGACCCCGGCGCCGAGCCCGGCAAGGACACCGACCTGCCGGAGCTGGTGCGGGCGCTCACGGACGCGGGTGCCGAGGCGGAGGCCCGCCACTGGGACGACCCGGACGCCGACTGGGGCGGCTACGACCTCGTCGTCATCCGGTCCACCTGGGACTACAGCTGGCGGGCCGCGGAGTTCGGGGCCTGGGTGGACCGGGTCGGCGCGCTGACCCGGCTCGCCAATCCGGCGCCCGTGGTGCGCTGGAACACCGACAAGCGCTACCTCGGTGAGCTGGCGGCGGCCGGCGTGCCCACTGTCCCCACGCGCTACATAGCACCGGGCGAGCCGGCCGAGCTGCCCGACGGCCACGAGTACGTGATCAAGCCGACCTCGGGCGCCGGCGCCCGGTTCGCCGCCCGCTACACGCCTGACCGGCGCGAGACGGCGGTACGGCAGCTCGCCCGGATGCACGCCGAGGGGTTCACCGCGATGGTGCAGCCGTACGTCCGGGGGATCGACGTCAGCGGGGAGCGGGCGCTGCAGTTCTTCGGCGGGCGGCTGCTGCACGCGAGCCGCAAGGGCGCGGTGCTGACGCCGGGGACGGCGTACGACGCGGAGAAGGTGGCGCATCCGGATCTGGAGCGGTGGGAGCCGACGGATGCGGAACTGGCGGTCGCCGAGAAGGCGTTGGGGGCGGTGCCCGGTGGGTCCGGGTTGCTGTACGCGCGGGTGGATCTTGTGGATGGGGAGGAGGGGGAACCGCGGCTGATGGAGCTGGAGTTGGTGGAGCCGAATCTGTTTCTGTGGCTGCATCCCGGGTCGCTGGAGCGGGTGGTGGAGGCCGTTTTCGCCTACTGAAGTGCCGCGCTGTGTCGTTGTGCGGCTGCGGCTTCGTTGTGGCTCGTCGCGCA
The DNA here is from genome assembly GCF_001027185.1 of Streptomyces incarnatus. NCBI lineage: Bacteria > Bacillati > Actinomycetota > Actinomycetes > Kitasatosporales > Streptomycetaceae > Streptomyces > Streptomyces incarnatus. The sequence continues at coordinate 5,902,492 of NZ_CP011497.1, forward strand.
GTTCCCCGCGCCCCTTGCGGGGCGCCTAGCGCACCGTTTCTCGACACGCTTCCGCATACGCCCGTACCAGCGGTCGGCTACCGTCCTCCCTCCGCCACGCCAGCACATATCGGCCGGGTTCGATCCCCCGGACCCGGCGGGTGGTGACTCCGCCCAGGGTGATCAAGGGGGCGTTGCCCTCTGCCACCAGGCAGATGCCGAGGCCCGCCACGAGCGCTTCGTAGGTCTCCTCGGTGCCGGAGATCTCCGCGCCGATCCGGGGTGGCCGGCCGGCGCGGGCGTCGAGGGCGAGCCAGTGGTCGCGGAGGCGGCCCGCGCTCTCGGGGAGGGCCAGGAAGGGCTCGTCCAGTACGTCGGTGAAGTCGATCTCCGGTCGGGCCGCGAGCGGGTGGGATTCGGGGAGGGCGAGCAGCCGGGGCTCCTCGGCGACCGGCGTCCAGGCGTAGCGCTCCTCCTCGGGCAGCGGGAGCCAGACGAAGGCGACGTCCGCGGTGCCGTCCGCCAGGCCCGCCGTCGGATCGTCCCAGCTCACCTGGCGCAGCCGGACGGTGACCTCGGGGTGCGTGGCGGTGAAGCGGGAGCGGATGGCCGGCAGCAGGCCGCCCCGGCCCGGACTGGTGCTCATGCCCACGACCAGGCTGCTGCGCTGGGCCGCCTTGGCCTCCTCCACGGCCGCCGCGCCCGCCTCCCAGGCGGCCAGCACGGTGCGCGCGTGCGGCAGCAGCGCCTCACCCGCGCCCGTCAGCGCCACCCCGTGCCGGTCGCGCCGGAAGAGCTCCGCCCCCAGCTGCCGCTCCAGGGCCCGGATCTGCTTGCTCAGCGCGGGCTGTGAGACGTACAGCCGCTCCGCGGCGCGCGTGAAGTGCAGTTCCTCGGCGACCGCGACGAAGTAGCCCAGATCGCGGGTGTGCACGTCCATGGTCATAGCCGTTGGTTATCACCATGGGTCTTGGACGGGCAACGGCATCCGGCGGCAGCCTTGTTCGTGTCGAACCGATCGAGAAGTACGGGGAGTTGTGATGAACAAGGTGTGGCTGGTGACCGGGGCGAGCAGCGGTTTCGGGCGGGCGATCACCGAGGCGGCCGTCGCCGCCGGTGATGTGGTGGTCGGCGCGGCCCGGCGCCCCGAGGCCCTGGACGACCTGGTGGCCGCCCATCCCGACCAGGTGGAGGCGTTGCGGCTGGACGTCACCGACGTGGCGGCGATCGAGGCGGCGGTCGGGGACGTCGTGGGCCGGCACGGGCGGATCGACGTGCTGGTCAACAACGCGGGCCGTACTCATGTCGGCGCCGTGGAGGAGACGACGGACGCCGAGCTGCGCGCCCTGTTCGACCTGCACGTCTTCGGCCCGGCGGCGCTGGTCCGGGCGGTGCTGCCGCACCTGCGGGAACGGCGCTCGGGCGCGATCGTGCAGATGAGCAGCATGGGCGGCCAGATGTCCTTCGCGGGGTTCGGGGCGTACAGCGCGACGAAGTTCGCCCTGGAGGGCCTGTCCGAGGCGCTCGCGGACGAAGTGCGGGAGTACGGCGTCAAGGTGCTGATCGTCGAGCCGGGCGCGTTCCGGACCTCGCTGTTCGAGGCCGGCCGGGCCGGGGCCAGCCCCGACAGCGGGGTGTACGCCAGGGTCGGCGAGACCCGGGCCTTCGTCGCCGGCGGCCACAGCAGCCAGCCCGGCGACCCGGCCAAGGCGGCCGCGCTGATCCTGGCCGCGCTGGAGGCCGAGGACACCCCGCTGCGGCTGCCGCTCGGCGACGACGGCGTGAGCGCGGTCCTGGCGCACGCCGACCAGGTCCGCGAGGAGACCATGGCCTGGGAGAAGCGCACCCGGGCGACGGCCTTCGACGCGTGAGCCAGTGCCGGGGCAGGCAACGCTTGCCCGCCAAGGAGCGGCGTCCGGTGCGTGCCGTGCGTCGCGACGGGGCGAACGTTGCCTGTTGGGACGCTAGGTCAGTACGGCCGTCCGCTGCAGCAGCCCCCAGGTGAACTCGGCGACCACCTCGTGCCGTACGCCGTCCGGGCCGGGCGCGGTGAAGGCGAGGCCCCAGCGGGTCGGTGCCGTGCCCTCCAGGGGGCGGGCCGGGGCGAAGGCGCGGGCGGCCTCGTCGACCGTGCAGGACCAGGGGACCAGGTCCTCCAGGGTCTCCAGCCGGGGCGCCGGGGCGCCGGGTGCGCGCACCAGCCACTCGTTCCACACCGCGCCGTCCGGACCCACCAGCACCTCGAAGCGCAGGTCGGGCCAGAGCGGCAGGGCCCAGCGCCGGGCCTCGCAGTCGACGTCGCCGAGGCGGCGGGGGAGCACGGACTCGGGTTCGCCGAGGACCGAGCGGTAGCGGGCGGCGGCCGACCTGGACCTCGGCGAGCGGACCATGGCCTGCCAGCGCTTGTTCGTCTCCCGCATGTCCGCGATCGAGACGCCCAGCCGCCGGCGGGCGTCCTCCACCAGATCCGGGTTGTGGTCGGCCATGCGGCGCAGCAGGACCAGCTGGAAGTCGAGAGGCATGGCCCCATGGTGCCCGGACCACCGCCTCCGTCGTTCCGACCCATTGCCCGGGCAACTCCAGATGACTAGCCTGTGTTCGCCATGCCGATCGTCTGTTGAAATCTCGAACACAGGCGCTTACCCAAGGGAGGGAGCCGGACGTGGGACGCCTCGTACCTGCCGTGACCCGGGCTCTCGACATTCTTGAGCTGTTCCTCGACGGGGACGGGACGCTCTCCGCCCCCGACATCGTGCGCAAGCTCCAGCTGCCGCGCACCACCGTGCACGAGCTGGTCACCACGCTCGCCGCACGGTCGTACATCGTGCCCGTGCCGGGACAGCCCGGACGGTACCGGCTCGGCGTACGCCCGTACCAGCTCGGCAGCCGGTACGCCGAGCAGCTCGACCTCGCCGCCGAGGGCCAGCAGGTGGCGCGCTCGGTCGCCGAGACCTGCGACGAGACGGTGCACGTGGCGATCCTCGAGGGCACCGACGTCATCTACATCGCCAAGGTCGACTCCACGCACGCCGTCCGCATGGTCTCGGCCGCCGGCCGCCGGCTCCCGGCCCACTGCACCTCGGTCGGCAAGATGCTGCTGGCCTCGCTGCCGGAGCAGGAACTCGCGGCCCGTATCCCGGACGACGCCGAGCTGGCCGCGATGACCCCCAACAGCATCACCGACCCGGCCGCCCTGCGCGCGGCCCTCGCGGAGATCCGGCAGCGCGGCATCGCGGTGGAGAGCCGCGAGTCCAACCCGGACGTGAGCTGTGTGGCCGCCCCCGTGCGCGACCGCACCGGCCAGGTGGTCGCGGCCCTGTCCATCTCCGTCCCCATGATCCGCTGGAGCGACGAGCGCCGGGGCGAGCTGGAGCAGCTGGCCGTGAAGGGCGCCGCCGAGCTGTCCGAGCGGCTGGGCCACCGGAGCGCCGGGTGAGCGCCGGGTACGAGGTCGCCGTACGGGCGGAGGCGGAGCTGGGCGAGGGGCCGACCTGGGACCCGGCGACGGGCCGGCTGATATGGCTCGACATCCTGGGCATGCGCGTCCACACCTACGACCCCGCCACCGGCCGTCGCACGGTGCGCACGACCGAGCAGCACGTGGGCGCGGCCAAGCCCCGCGCGGGCGGCGGCCTGGTCCTCAACCTGCGGGACGGGGTGGGCCTCCTGGACCCCGACGACACGTTCCGCTGGCTGCACCACGAGCCGGTCGCGGGCCGCCGCGCGAACGACGCCGCCGTCGCCCCCGAGGGCTCGCTGTGGGCGGGCACCATGCGCTACGACGAGGCGCCGGGCGGCGGCACGCTGACCCGGCTGACCGCCGACGGCACGGTCCGGACGGTCCTGTCCGACGCCACGGTCAGCAACGGCACCGGCTGGAGCCCCGACGGGCGCCGCATGTACTACGTCGACACTCCCACCCGCCGCGTGGACGTCTTCGACCACGACGGCGAGCGCGTCCACGGCCGCCGGCCGCTGGTGGAGATCGAGGAGGGCGCGGGCTTCCCGGACGGCCTGACGGTCGACGCGGACGGCTGTGTGTGGGTGGCGTTGTGGGACGGGGGAGCAGTACGGCGTTACACCCCGGGTGGTGTCCTGGACCGGGTGATCAGCTTGCCCACCCCCCGCACGACGGCCTGTGCGTTCGGCGGCGCCGGCCTGACCGACCTGTACATCACGACAGCCCGCACCGGCCTGCCGGCCCCGCATCCGCTGTCGGGTTCCCTGCTGGTGATTCCGGGGGCGGGACAGGGACTGCCCCAACCGGCATTCGCGGGCTGAGCGGGGCAGGGGGCGCCTCGAAGCCGGCGGCACTGCAGCGCCCCTTGAGGGGCGCGGGGAACTGCGCGACCAGCCACCACAGACCCGCACCCGGCGGACGGCCTAAACCAGCCCCGCCGCTTTCCTCTCCTCCGCGGTCAACGGCGGCCCCGCCAAAGGGGGTTGCAGCGGCCCCACCGCGGCAGCGACAAGCACGCTCGGCGTCAGCAGCACGTGCGCCCCCCGCTCCAGTGACGTCACGTCAGTGACCCGGCGCGCGATGCGGCCGTTGCCCGTCGCGGTGTACATCAGCCGCCCGACGTAGGCCGAGACGAGCCGGTCCCGCACGGTCGGGCCGGAGGCCGTCGCGCCGGGGTGGAACACGTCCTGGCCCAGGGCCAGGTCCCACGCCGCGCGGACCGGGCGGGCCACCGCCCGCTGCACGCGGCGCGCCAGTCCCGGCGTGCCCCAGCCGTGCCGCCGTATCACCGCGCGGAGCCGCACCGCGCTCTGTGCGGCGACGGACAGCCCGTGGCCGTAGACCGGGTTGAACACGGCGAGCGCGTCGCCGAGGACGGCGAAGTTCTCGGGCCAGGCCGGCATGCGCTCGTAGAAGTGCCGGCGGTTGAGCGTGGAGCGGGTGACCGACACGTCGGACAACGGCTCGGCGCGCTCCAGCAGTTCGCCCAGCAGCGGATGGCGCAGCCTGTCCCGGGCGAAGGGGATGAAGTCCTCGTTCGCGGCGCCGGGTTCGCCGCCCCGGGTGCCCTGCAGGGTGACGATCCAGCGGCCGTCCTCGATGGGGAGGAGGAACCCGGAGCGGCCGGGACCGTCACCGTGCGGATCGAGCTGCAGGTTGACCACCGGGAAGCCGTCACGGGCCGCCTCGGGGGCGAGGAAGAGCCGGCTCGCGTAGACCAGGCCCGGGTCGACCTCGCGGACCTGCGGCGCGGGCAGCCCCAGGTCCGCGAGCCAGCGCGGGGCCCGGGAGCCGCGCCCGGTGGCGTCGACCACGAGGCCGGCCGCGAGGGTGCGCTCGGCGCCGTCCCGCGTCCGGATCCGTACGCCGGTGACCGCCGCGTCGGTGCCGGTGAGGCCGAGCGCCTCGGTGCCGTCGAGGAGGTCGATCCGCTCGTCGGCGAGGACGGTTGCGCGGATCGTCGCGTCCAGCAGGTCCCGGCCGGCCAGGATCACATGGTGGGACTCGGGCCAGCGCCGGAACCAGCCCTGCGCGGAGAGGGCGACCACGCCGGTCGTGAAGGGATGCCGGCGGCCCCCGGCGGCCGTGAGCGCGTCGGTGATGCCCGGCAGCAGCTCCTCCACGGCCCGTACCCCGCCCGACCACAGCATGTGGGCGTGCCGGGCCTGCGGCAGACCCTTGCGGGGCGCGGGGCCCGCGGGCAGGGTGTCGCGCTCGACGACGACGACCCGGTCGGCGGACTCGGCGAGGGCACGTGCCGCGAGCATGCCGGTGTGGGATCCCCCCAGCACGACGGCGGTTCTGGCGGGGGAGGGGGGTTCACTCATGCGCGCGCACGCTCTCTGCGGGGGCGGCCGCGCGGGCGCGTACCGCCGTGATCTCGTCGGGGTGGCGGAGGGCCTGGGACACGGCCTGGATCTCCTGGAGGAGGTACGTGGTGTCCGGGCCGGAGGGGGAGCCGGCGGCCTCGGCCTGCGGTGGCCGCTCGCCGCCGGCCGCGTCCAGCAGGGTGACGGCGGCGGCGAGGGCCCTGGCCCGGCCGGGCTCGAAGCCGAGGGCGAGGGCGGCCTGGTGGGACCGTTCGCGCAGGTCCTCGTCCAGGTGCCGGGAGAGTTGCAGCAAGGCGTCGCGGATGAAGGTCTCGCGGCGGATCAGGCGCAGTTCGGCAGGGGCGTGCGGGGCGAAGGGCTCGCGTTCGCCGGTGACGGTCCGCGTCAGCCGGTACAGCGGGCCGAGCGCGCGGTGGCGCAGCCGGACGTGCCAGCGCTCGTGCAGGTACTGGCCGACGTGCGGGACGATGAAGCCCACCGCGACCAGGGTGGCGGAGACGCACGCGCCGGCCGGGGCCACATTGGTGCTCAGCCAGTCCAGGTCGTGGCCGGTCCAGCGGGCCACGACGGCGGTGAGCTTGGCCGCGTCGAAGAACAGGTTCGTGGCGTAGCCGACGCCCAGCAGTCTGAGCCCCCAGCGCAGCCAGGCGTCGAGGCCGTCGGTGCGGATCCAGTTCCAGATCAGCCGGGCCGTGATCGAGCAGGCCACGGTGTGCGCGACGAGGTAGAGCAGGATCTCCTCGCGCATGAACGGGGTGGTGGCGTAGTACGTGTCCAGGTCCCGCAGTCGCTCGACGGGCACGTCCGCGAGGGCGAAGAGCACCCACAGGGCGACGACCACGCCCGCGTAGACGGCCACCACCCAGCGGGTCACCCGGCGGGTCTGGGCCGAGTCGGAGCGGCCGTTGCGCCAGGCGGTGATCAGCAGCAGCCAGGACGCGCAGAGCGCGGTGAGCAGGGAGTACACCCAGGGCGCCGAGATGTTCGGCACCCCGGTGACCCGGTTGGTCCAGGCGATGGTCCGCGGGGCCGCGAAGACGAACACCGCACAGGCGAACAGCAGCAGCCCGCCGACGGCGCGCAGCATCGGGTCCCGCCACATCTTGATGATGCTGGGCAGCTTGATCGCCAGCGCGGCGGTCAGGACGGCCGTGGGGATCCAGAAGGAGATGGAGACCCCGTCGAGCATCCCCGAGAGATCGAGCGCCAGGTTCACCGCGTGGCTCCCTCTTTTCTTGGCACCCGGTTCGCTTCGTCGCGGCCGCGATAACCGAGGGTCCGCTGCACCGGGCTGAGGGACCGGTGCAGCGGGCCGCCGGAGGTGCCGGAGCCGGTGAGGTGGGGGCGGAACAGGGCGGCCAGGCGGTGCCCGAAGTCGTCCGCCTCGGCCTCGTCGGCCTCCCGGGAGCCGTTGCGGGCGGCCACCGTGAGGGGCGCGTCCCGCCAGCCGGGTGCGTCGGCGAGCGCGCGGGCCGCCGCGTCGCCGGCCAGGTGGGGATGGCGGTGCCCGGTGTGCAGGTGCCACAACTCGTGGCCCAGGATCACCAGTTGCTGCACGGCCTCGGCCCGCTCCTCCACGATCACCAGGTCGAAGTCGGCGAACTCCAGCCACAGCCCGGTGACCTCGATCTCGTCCGGGATGCGCTCGAAGCGAACCTCGATGGGCCGTCCGCCGCGCAGTGCGCTCATCTCCTCGCACAGCGCCCGGCACAACGCCCGTACGTCGTCGGGTGTTTCGGGCCGGGCGTGGACGGCGGCGGCGAGGCCGCCGGCCAGCGTCCGCTTCGCCGCGCCCGGGCGGGAGCGGCGAAGCCGTGCGGCCAGGCGTGCCGCCCGCTCACGCGCGCCCGCGATGCCCATCCACTCCCCCTTCCGCTGGACAGAGCCTACGCGGCTGGGCGTGTCCCCGTCATGGGATGCGGCGACCGTCGTCCAAGGGAAAACCACCTATGGGCTTGTGTCCCACCCATTGACGCAGAAGCGCTTCGAATCTACGGTCCCGTTCGAAGTTGCGATCGGTATTCGGCATACCGAACAAGCGAGTTGAGCGACAGGGGAGAGGATCCGCATCCCATGAGCAGGACCACCGCCCGTTTCACCCTCGACCCCGCCTTCACCGTCGGCCAGGTCAACGCCCGTATCTTCGGCTCCTTCGTGGAACACCTCGGCCGCTGCGTCTACACGGGCATCTACGAGCCGGACCACCCGTCGGCGGACGAGGCAGGCCTGCGCACCGACGTCCTGGACCTGGTCCGCGAACTCGGTGTCACCGCCGTCCGCTACCCCGGCGGCAACTTCGTCTCCGGCTACAAGTGGGAGGACTCGGTGGGCCCCGTCGAGGACCGCCCCCGCCGCCTGGACCTCGCCTGGCACTCGACCGAGACGAACCGCTTCGGTCTGTCGGAGTTCATCGCGTTCCTGAGGAAACTCGGCCCCGAGGCCGAGCCGATGATGGCGGTGAACCTCGGCACCCGCGGCGTCGCCGAGGCCCTCGAACTCCAGGAGTACGCCAACCACCCCTCCGGCACCGCCCTCTCCGACCTCCGTGTGGCCCACGGCGACAAGGAGCCCTTCGGGATCAGGCTGTGGTGCCTGGGCAACGAGATGGACGGGCCCTGGCAGACCGGGCACAAGACGGCACAGGAGTACGGCCGGCTCGCCGCCGAGACCGCCCGGGCCATGCGCCAGGCCGACCCGTCCGTCGAGCTGGTCGCCTGCGGCTCCTCCAGCCAGGCCATGCCCACCTTCGCCGCGTGGGAGGCGACCGTTCTGCAGGAGGCGTACGACCTGGTCGACCACATCTCCCTGCACGCCTACTACGAGCCCACGGACGGCGACGTCGACTCCTTCCTCGCCTCGGCCGTCGACATGGAGTCCTTCATCGAGAACGTGGTCGCCACCGCCGACCACATCGGCGCGAAGCTCAAGTCCAGGAAGCGGATCAACCTCTCCTTCGACGAGTGGAACGTCTGGTACCTCTCGAAGTGGGAGGAGCACGCGAAGACCTTCGAGCAGACGGACTGGCCCGAGGCGCCCCGCCTCCTGGAGGACAACTACAGCGTCACGGACGCCGTCGTCTTCGGCTCGCTCCTCATCGCCCTGCTCCGGCACGCCGACCGGGTCACCGTCGCCTGCCTCGCCCAGCTGGTCAACGTGATCGCCCCGATCATGACCGAGCCGGGCGGCCCGGCCTGGCGGCAGACCACGTTCTTCCCGTTCGCGCAGGCGTCGAAGTACGGCCGGGGCGAGGTGCTCGACGTGCGGGTGGACTCGCCGACGTACGAGACGAGGAAGTACGGCGAGACGGACCTGCTGCACGCCACGGCCGTCCGCGCGGCCGACGGCACGGTCACGGTGTTCGCCGTCAACCGCAGCCGCACCGACACCCTGCCCCTCGAAGTCGCCCTCAGCCGACTGGAGTTGACGACCGTCACCGAGCACAGCGCGCTCGCGGACGCCGACCCCGACGCCCGCAACACCCGCGCCGAGCCCGAGCGGGTCGTCCCGCACCCGGTCGAGGGCACCGCCCTGCAGGACGGCACCCTGACCGCCGTACTGGAGCCGCTGTCCTGGAACGTGATCAGGCTCGCGTGATCAGACCGGCGTGACCGGCAGCCCGCCGCTCGCCCTGCCGAGCAGCGTCAGGCTCACCCGGCCCGGCCCCGACAGCGTGGTGAACTCCGACAGGACCGCCAGCGCGAGGGTGTTGGTGCCCCGGGTGCGCAGGACGCCGTTCGGCAGGACGAAGGTGTGCTGCGGGCCCACGTTGTTGATGTACTGGCCCATGTTCCAGCCGTTGAGGAAGATCTGCGCCCGGTAGGCCCGGTACGGATCGTCCTCGAGGGTCAGGCCGATCGAGGCGTCGACGTCGGCCGGGACCGAGAGGCGGAAGCTGGTCCGGTACCAGGTCACGCCCTGGTACCGGGCGGTGCGCGGGAAGCTCACCGGCTCCCAGTCGTGGTCCCGGAAGCCGGGCAGGTGCCAGCCCTGCCGCTCGCCGTACAGGCCGCCGTTGTTCATCGGGCCGCGCACGGGGTCGGGGGCGATCGCGCCCTGGATCCGCCACCTGACCTGCGGCGAGGCGCCCTTGAAGGCGGCCGCCGTCAGCCCACGGGCCGCCTTGTGGGTGTCCAGCCCCTTGCCGTCCTGGTCGCGCTGCATGCGCCGGACGAGGACCGACAGCACATGCCGGCCGGGCGAGCGCAGCTGCTCGCGGACCGGGAAGACGGCCGTGTCCGCCCAGCTGCCCTTCCGGATGGTCGTGTCCCGGTCCGGCACCGGCATCCGGTGGGCGCCCAGCGGCTCGCCGTCCAGCCAGGCCATCAGCAGGCCCTGGGTGCCGGTGCTGTAGGCGAGGGAGACCTCCTCCAGGCCGGTCGAGCCGGTGAAGGTGCCGCGGTACCAGACGTCCCCGTAGTGGAAGCCGTAGTCGTCGGCGAAGAGGACCGGTCGGCCCTCGGGGACCGGCGTGGTGCTGAACGTCGTCCGTTTGTCCGCGACCGTCCAGTCCGAGTCGTCGAAGCCGGGCCCGGCCTCCGGGTTCTCCCTGCGCATCCGCCAGCCGCCCAGCTCGGGCAGCCGTACCTCGGGGGCGGCCGGCACCAGGCCGGTGGTCATCAGGCTGCCGGACAGGGTGACCCGGGTGGGCAGGGTGCGGCCGTTCCACACCAGGGTGTCGATCCCGCGCGGCCCCCACACCTCGATGGTCGTGGTCTCGGTGATGTCACCGGTCAGGTGGACCTCGCTGCCGCGCAGCTCGGCGTGGCGCAGCAGCGCCGGGCCGTACACCAGCAGGGTTCCGGACGGGGTGTCGTACGGGAACATGCGGACGGCGGTGGCGTCGTCGGCGAAGAGCAGCACCAGCGGGGTCTCGGTCTCGCCCTTCTCCACCAGCACCCGGGTCAGCCCGCCCTCGCCGAGCGGGACGTTCACGTGCAGGTTGTCGTCGTTGTCGAAGACCCAGGCGGCCTCGGGGTCCAGCCGCATGACGTTCGGCTCCACCGGGCACTTCAGCACCAGCTCGGCCATGTCACCCAGGCGCCCCGAGAACAGGGCGATGTCCTGCCGGCCGGCCGTCAGGCACAGCATGGGTTCGGCGGTGGAGTACTTCAGCGTCCGCCTGCCCAGCTTCAGCCCGGTCGTGAGCAGCCGGGCGTCCTTGCCGGGCACGGTGATCCGCACCCGGCCCGCGTCGGTCGGCAGCTCGGTGGTGACCGCGTCCGTGCCGTCGTTGCGGGCGACGTAGACGTGGGCGCCGGTGTCCGGGTTGGTCAGGTGGTAGACCTTCAGGCCCTCGGCGTGCACGTCCGCCGCCCGGTCCAGCTTGGCGAAGTCGGGCACGCGCTGGAGCAGATGGCCGAGGTGGTGCATCGGCGCCATCTTGTCGGTGACGTTGCGGGCCTCGTCGATGGCGGCGCCGTAGTCGTACGACGTGTAGACGACCGGTGCGGGCAGCCAGCCCCAGGAGGTGCCGCCGAAGGTCATGTAGACGTTGTGCAGGGTGAGCCCGTTGGCCAGGTTGGTCAGGTAGAACCGGCGCTCGTAGGCGGCGTCCCGGGTGCGCCGGGCCTCGGCGTAGCCCTTGCCGTCGAAGAAGGCGCCGCCCCACGGGTCGAACCAGCCGCCGCCGAACTCGGGCACGAACCCGGGCGTGGACGGCGAGGCGCCGGCCCCGCCCTTCGGGCCGCCGGGACCGTAGTCCCCCCAGTCGGGCGGGGTCTGCGCGGGCGACGGGTAGCCGTCGAAGCCGTACAGCCAGCCGCCCTTCTCCCCGCCGGTGTCGAAGGACCCGGGCACCCAGTAGCCGTTCCTGCCCTTGTCGTTGTGGAAGAGCGGGACGTCGATGCCGTCCGAGCGCACCTTCTTGTACAGGTGGGACATGTAGGCCCGGCCGGTGGCGTCGGCGGGGTGGGCGTCGTACTCGTTCTCGATCTGGTACAGCAGGACCGTGCCGGTGCCCTGGGTGAACAGGTGCCGGCGGACGATCCGGTTGACCTGCGTCAGCCACTCGTCGACGTGCGACAGATAGGTGGGGTCGTCGGTGCGGGCCGTGCCCCTGGTCGCCGACAGCCAGCCGGGGAAGCCGCCGCCGTCCACCTCGGCGTTGATGTACGGGCCGGGCCGCAGGACGACGTACAGGCCCGTCTCGGCGGCCGTGCGCAGGAACAGGTCCAGGTCCCGGACACCGGTGAAGTCGTAGGAGCCCGGGGCGGGGGAGTGGTAGTTCCAGGCCACGTAGATGCTCACGGCGTTGTACCCGTGGGCCCGCATCTTCTGCAGCACGTCCCGCCACAGGGAGGGGCTCGGCAGCCGGAAGGGGTGCATCTCGCCGGACCACAGCACCAGCCGCCGGCCGTCCACGAGCAGCGAGTACCGGTCGTAGCCGATGGTGTGCCGGCAGCCGTCGGCGCTCGGCGGGGCGGGTGCCGGGCCGGTCGGCACACTGCGCGCCGCGTACGCCGAGGGCGCCCCGGGCCCGCCGCTGCCGCCCAGGGCGAGCCCGAGCGCGGTCGAGCCCGTCAGGGCACTGAAGGTACGTCTGCTGAGCGCCAAGGTGGATCCTCCCGGGCGATCTTACGGGGCGCGGGTGCAGGCCATTCTCCACGCGGCGACGCCTCACAATGGACCCATGAGGATCTCGGCTCGGGCGGACTACGCGGTACGGGCGGTACTGGAGCTGGCCGTACGGCAGAGTAACGGCCCGGTGAAGGCGGAGGAAATCGCCGCCGCGCAGGGCATCCCGCACAAGTTCCTGGAAGGGATCCTGGGCGACCTGAGGCGGGGCGGGATCGTCGACAGCAGGCGCGGCGGAGGCGGCGGCTATCGGCTGGCGCGGGACGCGGCCGAGGTCACGGTCGCCGACGTGATCCGCGCGGTGGACGGCCCGATCGTCTCGGTCCGCGGGGAACGCCCGACGGGCCTCGCCTACCGCGGCAGCGCCGAGCCCCTGCTGCCGCTGTGGATCGCGCTGCGCGCGAACGTCCGCCGGATCCTGGAGGGCGTCACGCTCGCCGACCTCGCGGCGGACACGCTGCCGGAGCCCGTACGGGCCCTGGCGGCGGAACCGGCGGCCTGGGAGAACCCCTAGCGCGCGGTGTGAACGGTCGGTTGTGAATGGCCGGAGTTGTACCTCCCGGGTGTGAGCGGGGCTTTCTACGATGCGGAACGCTTCACAGGCTCCACACAGACCCCCCACATCCGACTATGGGAGAAACCATGGCTGGTGGACTCCTCCTGAGCGGTGCCGTGGCGGCGCTGCTCTCCACTGCGATACCCGCCCACAGACCCGCGGGCGGCCCGCTCGACAACCCGCCCCCGGACAAGATCGTCATCGATGTGGCGACGGTGAACGGCTCCGGCTGCCCCGAGGGCACCGCCGCGGTCGCCGTCTCACCGGACAACACCGCCTTCACGGTCACCTACAGCAGCTACCTGGCCCAGGCCGGCGGCAACTCCGACCCGACCGCCTTCCGCAAGAACTGCCAGCTCAACCTGGTGGTTCACGTCCCCCAGGGCTTCACCTACGCGATAGCCAGCGCCGACTACCGCGGCTTCCTCTCGCTCCAGCCCGGCGCGAGCGGCACCCAGAAGGCCTCGTACTACTTCCAGGGCTCCTCCCAGACGGTGCCCAGGTCCCACCCCTTCAGCGGCCCCTACAACGACGACTGGCAGGCCACCGACAGCACCGACTGGGCCCAACTGGTGTGGGCGCCGTGCGGGGTGCTGCGCAACTTCAACATCAACACCGAGCTGCGGGTGAGTGCGGGCAGCAAGAGCCCGGACAAGGTCAGCTTCATGACCATGGACTCCACGGACGGGGCCATCAGCACGGTGTACCACCTGGCGTGGAAGGAGTGCCCCAGCGCGTAGGCGGGCGGACGCCACGCCGGTCACGCTGAGTGTGCGGTGACCGTCGAGGTTTCCCGCCGGTGAGTGGTCATCCATGGGTTGACCTGCAGAATCGTTCGACAAGGAGTGATCTTCGCAAGGGGCGCGCGAGGGGCGCAGTCCGCGCCGGTCCATTGCCCTCGCGCGCCGCCTGCAGTGATTACTCAACGTGAGCGCGCTCTGCTACTTCTGTGCACGCAGCGTGACGGCAGTGGGTCGTCGCGGATCGACGTGCCATGGAAGACGAGGTAGAGCCATGCCCCTCGACACAGTGACCGCACAGGCGGCGGGCCCGGAGTCCGAGCAGCAGCAGCGCGAGCAGCAGAGCCTCAGCACCGCGGCGGCGCGCAATCTCGCCACCACCACCAAGTCCGAACCCCAGATGCAGGGCATCAGCTCCCGCTGGGCCACCCGCATCCTGCCCTGGGTGAATGTGCCCGGCGCGACCTACCGGGTCAACCGCCGCCTCTCCTACACGCTCGGCGACGGCCGTGTGACCTTCGTGAAGAACGGCTCCAAGGTCCAGGTGGTCCCCGCCGAACTGGGCGAGCTGCCGCTGCTGCGCGGCTTCACCGACAAGGACGCGCTCGGCGCGCTGGCCGACAAGTTCGTGCAGAAGGAGTTCGCCCCCGGCCAGGTCATCGTGCAGGAGGGCCGCAAGGCCGACCACGTGTACCTGATCGCGCACGGCAAGGTCGAGAAGATCAGCGAGGGCCCGTACGACGCCGAGGCCACGATCGGGCTCATGGCCGACGGGGACGCCTTCGGCGGCCAGGTGCTGGCCGGCGGCACCCGGAAGTGGGACTTCACGGCCCGCGCCATGACCGCCACGACCGTACTCGCGCTGCCGCTGACGGCGTACAAGGCGGTGGCCGACCGGCACGAGAAGCTGCGCCGGCACGTGCAGTCCGTCAGCACCGACGGCGACCGCCGGCTGAACCGGTCCGGCGAGGCCGACATCCTGCTGAAGGCGGGTCACCACGGCGAGGAGACGCTGCACCAGACCTTCGTCGACTACGAACTCGAGCCGCGCGAGTACGAGTTGAGCGTGGCCCAGACCGTGCTGCGGGTGCACAGCCGGGTCGCCGACCTCTACAACGAGCCGATGAACCAGACGCAGCAGCAGCTGCGGCTGACCATCGAGGCGCTGCGCGAGCGGCAGGAGCACGAGCTGATCAACAACGCGGAGTTCGGCCTGCTGCACAACGCCGACTTCGACCAGCGGATCTCCACCTACTCGGGGCCGCCGACCCCGGACGACATGGACGAGCTGCTCAGCATGCGGCGCAAGACCCGCTGCTTCCTCGCCCACCCCAAGGCCATCGCCGCCTTCGGCCGCCAGTGCAACAAGCGGGGCCTGTACTTCGGCAGCGTCGACCTGAACGGCAACCAGATCCCCGCCTGGCGCGGCGTGCCCCTCCTGCCGTGCGGCAAGATCCCGATCAGCGACCAGGGCACGACCTCGATCATCGCCATGCGCACCGGCGAGGACGACCAGGGCGTCATCGGCCTGCACCAGACCGGCATCCCGGACGAGGTCGAGCCCGGCCTGAACGTCCGCTTCATGGGCATCAACGAGCAGGCGGTCATCTCCTACCTCGTCAGCACCTACTACTCGGCGGCCGTCCTGGTGCCCGACGCCCTCGGCGTCCTGGAGAACGTCGAGATCGCCCGCACCAACGGGAGCTGACGACGGTGTCGCCGAACGCCGCATGACTCCGCGCCTCCCCCGCGCCCCCGACCCCCGTCCCTCGTAAGGAACCCCATGTCCAAGATCTCCACCCAGATGGAAAGCATCGCCATGGGCGATGTCCTGCGCACCGACTACCAGAAGTCGGTCGCGGAGTACTGGAACAAGGAGAAGGACCCCGTCAACATCAAGCTCGGCGAGGTCGACGGCCTCTACCACCACCACTACGGCCTCGGCGAGTGGGACCCCTCGGTCCTCGCCGGACCGCCGGAGAACCGTGACCAGCGCATCATCGAGGAACTGCACCGCCTGGAGACCGCCCAGGCCGATGTCCTCCTCGACCACCTCGGCGACATCACCCCCGACGACCACCTCCTGGACGCCGGTTCCGGCCGGGGCGGCACCAGCTTCATGGCCAACGCGCGCTTCGGCTGCCACGTCGACGGCGTCAGCATCTCCGAGCAGCAGGTCGACTTCGCCAACGACCAGGCGAAGCAGCGCGGGGTGATGGACAAGGTCCGCTTCCACTTCCGCAACATGCTCGACACCCGGCTGCCGACCGGATCGCGGCGCGCGATCTGGACCAACGAGACGACGATGTACGTCGACCTGTTCGAGCTCTTCGCCGAGTTCTCGCGCCTGCTGGAGTACGGAGGACGCTACGTGTGCATCACCGGCTGCTCCAACGACGTCACCGGCATGCGATCCAAGGCGGTCAGCAGGATCGACGAGCACTACACCTGCAACATCCACCCGCGCAGCGAGTACTTCCGGGCACTGACGGCGAACAACCTGGTGCCGATGCAGGTGGTGGACCTGACGCCCGACACGATCCCCTACTGGGAACTGCGCGCCAAGTCGTCCGTGGCCACCGGCATCGAGGACCCCTTCCTCACCGCCTACAAGGAGGGCAGCTTCCACTACCTCCTCATCACAGCCGACCGCATCTGAAACCAGGGCGCACGCGTGGTGCCGTACGCGCGGGACGTGCCACACCGCGCCCGGCCCGGGAGAAGACATTGAGAGCACATTGCCTTTGGGGCAAGGCCGTTGTCATCGGCGGCAGTTATGCGGGACTCGTGACCGCACGCGTACTGGCCGACTTCTTCCGCGAGGTCGTCCTGGTGGAACGGGACGCCGTCGACGAGGACACCGGCGCCCATCCGGGTGCCCCGCACGGCTACCAGGGGCACGCGATGCTGGCCAGGGGCGGGCAGATCCTGGAGCGGCTGTTCCCGGGACTGCGGGAGGAACTGAGAGAGGCGGGAGCGCCGGTCTTCGACTACGGCGAGGGCATCGACTTCCTGCTGCCCGTCGGACTCGCGCCACGGCAGCGTACGGGCATCCCGGTGCAGAGCTTCACCCGCGACGAGCTGGAACGCCGCCTGCGCCGCAAGGTGCTCGCACTTCCCCAGGTCACGCTGCTGCCGTCCACCCGGTGCACGGGCCTGACCAGGGACTTCGCGGGCCGCGTGAACGGCGTGACCTGCCAGTCGCAGAGCGCGAAACCCTTCCGGCTGGCCGCCGATCTGGTCGTCGACGCCTCCGGACGGTCCAGTTCCCTGGTGGACTGGCTGAACGAGCTGGGCATCAGCGTGCCGCCGAGGCGGACCGTGAAGACGAGGGTCACCTACACGTCGATGAACTTCGACCGGCCGGCGGAGAGCGACCCCGACCACCCCGACTACTACGTCGCCCATCAGATGCTGTTCGCTCCCAGTGTGCGCCGGGCCGGGATGCTGCTCGCCGTGGAGCGCAGCCGGTGGACGTGCATGCTGGTCGGGTTCCACGACCAGCCGCCGACCGACGACGAGGGCTACCTGGCGTTCGCGAAGAGCCTGAACATGCCGCACCTGGCCGAGCACATCGCCCGGCGCTCCGTCCAGGAGCCCACCCGCCGCTACACCAACGCCGACAACCAGTGGTGGCCCTTCCACGCCGTCCGGGACTGGCCGGACCGCCTCCTCGCCGTCGGCGATTCCGTGTGCGTCTTCAACCCCGTCTACGGCCAGGGCATGACGGTCGCCGCGATGGAGGCGGAACTGCTGCAGCGCATGCTGAAGCGGCACGGCACGACCGGGCGACTGGACGGCCTCGCCCGCGTGTTCCAGAGGAAGGTGGGCCGCCTGCTCCTGCTGCCGTGGACGGTGTCCACCAACTCCGACCTGATGTGGAGCCCGGACGGCCAGTCCCTCGCCGCGCGCGTCGGCCACTGGTACAACATGCGGCTCTTCCATGTGGCGGTGAAGGACGCCGCCGTGTGGACGCGGTTCGTCCGGGTGGTGAACATGGTGGCCTCCCCGGCCCTGCTGTTCCACCCGTTGGTGGCGCTGAAGGTCCTGACGTTCACGTCCCGGCGCGAGTGACGGGGGCCGGCCAGGTGGTGGGGGAGAGGGGGAGCCGCGGCCCGCACGGCAGGACCGTGCGGGCCGCGGCCGGTCCGCCTGTCCGGCTCAGTCGGAGACTCCGAGGGTGAGGGTGCCGGTGTAGCCGGCGGAGGTCGTGCTGCCCAGGGCCGCGAGGGTGAGGAGGCCGGACGCGGCGCCCCCGCCGTCGTAGATCGAGTCCTGGCCGAGCGTCGTACGCGTGACCGTGTTGGTGGAGTACGGCGACAGCCTGCCCACCGCCGTCGTGATCGTCTCCTTGAAGAACAGCTGGCCGGTGTGGAGCGTCGAGCCGCCGGTGAAGGAGCCGTCCGAGGTCAGGGTGACACCGGTGTGGACCTTCACGTGGATGTGGACGCAGCGGCCCCGGTACCAGCCCGGGTAGATCGTCGTGAGGCGGGCGACCCCGCCGGCGTCGGTGAGCACGCCGCCGCGCAGGAAGGTGCCGTCGTCGGACTCGCTGTGGCCGTTGTTGCCGACGTAGCCGGAGTACTCGCCGAGCGCGTCGGCGTGCCAGATCTCCACGAGGGCGTCGCCGAGCGGGGCGCAGGCCGAGTCGACGACGGTCAGCGCCAGTTTCAGCGGGATGCCCGGCTTTCCTTCCGTGACGTCGGAGCGGACGAGCGCTCCGTCGAGGTAGTAGGGGCCTTCGGTCAGCTCCTTGGTGAGGGTGCAGACGGCGGCGGACGCGGTGGCCTGCGTCCGGGTGGCGGCGGGGGCCGGCTGTGCGGCCGCCGCTCCCACGGCCAGCGCCGCGGCCGTCGTGCCGCCGGCGATCAGTACGGTGCGTCGCCCGATCTCGCGGGCATCCGAAGTGTCTGTCATGGACACGGCATCGTAGAAAGGGTTCCTGTCTGCGAGCTGTCGGCCCAGCAAAGTGACGAGACGTCAAGTCATCAGCAGGACAGGCGAGTTGATCCAAGCGGTGAGTCCGCGCGCCCCAAAGGGGCGCGGGGCCCTGTCGGCATGCGGCTCCGCCGCGTGGGCGCGACAAGCCGCAACGGACCCCGAGCCGCCGCCTGACATCACCAGCAACGGCGAGCAGGCGCTTCGGCCCCCGGCCGGCTAGGCCCCCGCCGCGTTCGGCCAGCTCTGCGCGTTGGGCCACCCCGTGGCCGGGGCCGGGGTCAGGCCCGTCGCGGGAACGGGCGTGGCCGGCGCCGTCATGCCGCGCACCTGGGCCGCCGTGAGGCCGCCGCGGGCCGGGACACCGGGCGGAGTGGGCGCCGCCACGGCCGCCGGTGCCGGTACGGGAGCCGGGGCCGGCACAGGGGTGGGAGCGGGTACGGGCGCCGGAGTGGGCAGCGGGGTCGGCAGCGGAGCGGGTGCCGGCGCCGGGGCAGGCGCCGGGACCATCGGCTGCTGGGCGGGCGGCACGGGCTGCTGGGGCGGTGTCACCTGGGCCGCCGCCGGCATCGGTGCCGGCGGCGGTGCCGTAGGCATCGGCTGAGGCGCCGCGGGCACCGGCATCCCGGCGCCGGGCGGGACGGCGGCGGGGAGCGGCATGCCGGTGCCGACGGCCGGGGCCGGGGCGGCAGGCGCGCCCAGCGCCTGGGCCTGGGCGGCCAGGCCCCGGACCCCGCCCCCGTTGGTCTCGCTCACCAGCCGGTCCACCGCCGCCGTACCCGAGCTGTAGCTGGTCCCGGTGCCCAGCTCGGGTACGGCGGCTCCCCTCCTGGACCCGTAGAGCACCTGCTCCAGGCCGGACACCAGGCGACGCACGTCGACCTGGGGGCGCACCACGAGTCTCAGGAAGCGGCTGGAGGAGCCGATCTTGTTGCCGCACTCGCGGACCAGGATCCGGTGCTCGGTGAGCATCCGGTCCCGGACCACCGTGCCCTCGGCGCCGACGGGAAGGCGGACGAAGAGGAAGTTCCCCTGCGAGGGGTACACCGTCAGTCCGGGCAGCGCCGACAGGTGGCTGGCCATCTCCAGGCGGTCGCGGCGGATCTGCTGCAGGCTCTGGGCGTACTCGGGGCCGTGCTCCTTCAGCATGAACACCACGTGTTCGGCGAAGGAGTTGAGGTTCCACTTCGGCAGCATCCCGCGCACCTTCCCCGCGAGCGCCGGGTTGGCGACCAGGTAGCCGAAGCGGACGCCGTGCAGACCGAAGTTCTTGCCGAGGCTGCGCAGCACGACGACGTTGGGGCGGAGCATGGCCTCCTGGACGACGCTCGGCTCGGCCTCCGCGTCGGCGAACTCCAGGAACGACTCGTCGACGATCACCAGGTCCAGGTCCGCCATCGCGTCCATGAACTGCACCACCTGCTGCTTGCGCAGATAGCCGCCGTCGGGGTTGTTGGGGTTGCAGATCACCGCCACCCGGGTGCCGCGCCGCCGGATGAACTCGGCGTACTGGGCCAGGTCCAGCGCGAAGCCGCTCGCCTCCTGCAGCGGGAACATGTCGACCCGCTTGCCGGTCTCCATCGGCTGGTCGGTCCAGCGGCCGAAGGTCGGCACGGGGACCGCCAGGGACTCGCGGACCAGGAGGTGGTCGATCCAGGTGATCAGCTCGGTGGAGCCGTTGCCCATCGCCACGCACTGCGGCGGCAGCTGCAGGAGGCTGCACAGCTCGGCGGTGACGGTGTCGGCGCTGCTCGGGTAGTACGTGATGATCTCGCGCAGCCGCGCCGCCAGGTCGTCGTACATGGCCGGCGTGGGGAAGTAGGGGTTGCACGGGATGCAGAAGTCCACCGGGCCGGTTCCGTCGCCGCCCTCCCGCGTCAGCGCCGCCATCGAAGGGCTGTGGGCGGCGCCGCCGCGGAACAACGAGGTGACGTTGCCGGCCAAAGGAACCTCCGTCTCGGGGTGGCCCGTGCGGGGGAGCACGGGCCACCCATGGATACGGAGGTGACGGCAGTGGCGTTCAACTCACCTGCCGTGTGAGCCGGTTCACGCCGAGAACCGGTGGATCGTCGTCGTCCGGTAGGTCTGGCCCGGCCGCAGCACCGTGGACGGGAACTTCGGCTCGTTCGGCGAGTCCGGGAAGTGCTGGGTCTCCAGGGCCAGGCCGTCGCCCTGCCGGTAGGTGTGGCCGGACTGGCCGACGAGGGTGCCGTCGAGGAAGTTGCCGGAGTAGAACTGCACACCGGGCTGGTCGGTGAGGATCTTCAGGGTGCGGCCGGACTCCGGGTCGCGCAGGGTCACCACGTGCTCGGGCCGTGCGGTCACGCCCTTGTCGAGCACGAAGTTGTGGTCGTAGCCCTTGGCGGTGACCAGCTGCGGGTGGCCGATGCGGATGTCCCGGCCGATCGGCTTGGGGTGCGTGAAGTCGAAGGGGGTGCCCTTGACCTTCGCCAGCTCGCCCGTGGGGATCAGGCCCGAGTCGGTGGGGGTGAACCGGCCTGCGGCCAGCCAGAGTTCGTGGCCGTAGATGCTGCCGCTGCCCTCGCCGGCCAGGTTGTAGTACGTGTGGTTGGTCAGGTTGACGACGGTCGGCTTGTCGGTGGTGGCCTTGTAGTCGATCCGCCAGTCGCCGTGCCGGTTCAGGGTGAAGGTGACCTTGGTCTTCAGCGTGCCGGGGTAGCCCATCTCGCCGTCGACGCTCGTGTAGTACAGGTGCAGGCCGACGTCGGAGCCCGCGGTGAAGGGCTCGATGTCCCACACCTTGGTGTTGAAGCCCAGCTTGCCGCCGTGCAGGCTGTTCACCCCGTCGTTGACGGACAGCTGGTACTCCTTGCCGTCCAGGGTGAACCGGCCCTTGGCGATGCGGTTGCCGTAGCGGCCGATGGTCGCGCCGAAGTAGGTCGTGCCCTTGACGTACGAGTCGAGGTCGTCGTAGCCGAGGGAGACGTTGGCGTACCGGCCGTGCCGGTCGGGGATCTCCAGGGACTGGACGATGCCGCCGTAGGAGAGGACCTTCAGGCGGGTGCCGCCGTTCTCCAGCGACCAGCGGTGGACCCTGGTGCCGTCGGCGAGCGTGCCGAAGTACTCCTTCACCGGCTTGCGGCTCCCTGACGAAGCGGACGCGGCCTGGGCAGTGCCCGAGCCGAGGGTGGTGGCGGCGATACCGGCCGCCGCGGCGCCTGCGATGACCGTGCGTCTGTTCAGTTCCATGTGCGGCTCCCCTTTTTTTTGGGCG
Organism: Streptomyces incarnatus; assembly: GCF_001027185.1. NCBI lineage: Bacteria > Bacillati > Actinomycetota > Actinomycetes > Kitasatosporales > Streptomycetaceae > Streptomyces > Streptomyces incarnatus. Next base: position 5,924,303 of record NZ_CP011497.1, read on the forward strand.
CTCGTTCGCCTCCGGGGCGCTGGATGCCGGTGTCGAGAGCCCGATCGTGCTCAGCGCTTCGCGCCTCCGCGCGTTCGGTCTCTCGACACCGGTGCGCCCCTTCGGCTCACTCGCTTGCTTACGAACCGGACTTGCGCTTGTTCCACACGTCGAAGCCGACCGCCGCCAACAGGGCGAGGCCCTTGATGACCTGCTGCCAGTCGGTGCCGACGCTGAGGAGGTTCATGCCGTTGTTCAGCACGCCGAGGACGAGACCGCCGATGATGGCACCCAGTACGGTGCCGACACCGCCGCTCATGGAGGCGCCGCCGATGAACGAGGAGGCGATCGCCTCCAGTTCGAAGCCGTCGCCCGCCTTCGGCGAGGCCGCGTTCAGACGGGCGGCGACCACCAGACCCGCCAGGGCCGCGAGCACGCCCATGTTCAGGAACACCTGGAAGGTGATGCGCTTGTCCTTCACACCGGACAGCTTGGCCGCCGGCAGGTTGCCGCCGATGGCGTAGATGTGCCGGCCGAAGACCGAGTTGCGCATGACGTAGCCGTAGCCGCCGACCAGCACGCCGAGGACGATCAGGATGATCGGCGCGCCGTCGTAGCTGGCGAGCAGCATCGTGAGGGCGACGATCGCGGCGACCAGCGCGACGAGCTTGAGCAGGAACAGGTTCCTCGGCACCACGTCGAGGGAGAACTCCTGCTGGCGGCGCCGGTCGCGCACCTCCTGCCACACCACGGCGGCGACCAGGACGATGCCGAGGAGCAGGGTGAGGTTGTGGTAGTTGGTGTTCGGGCCGACCTCGGGCAGGAAGCCGTTGCCGATCTTCTGCAGGCCGTTCGGGAACGGGCCGAGGGTCTGGCCCTTGAGCAGGATCTCCGTCAGACCGCGGAAGAGCAGCATCCCGGCGAGGGTGACGATGAACGACGGTATGCCGAAGTACGCGATCAGGAAGCCCTGTACGGCGCCCGCCACCGCGCCCACCAGCAGGCACAGCACCAGGGCGAGCGGCCAGGCCACATGGTGCTGCACGGTCAGCACGGCCGCGAATGCGCCCACGAACGCCGTGATCGAGCCGACCGACAGGTCGATGTGCCCGGCGATGATCACCAGCATCATGCCGATCGCGAGGATCAGGATGTAGCTGTTCTGCAGCACCAGGTTGGAGACGTTGCGCGGCAGCAGCAGGTCGCCGCCGGTCCAGATCTGGAAGAGGACGACGATCAGGCCGAGCGCGATCAGCATGCCGTACTGGCGCATGTTGCGGCGCAGGCCGCCGAGCACCAGCCGCAGCAGGCCCCCGCCGCCCGGTCCGTCCTTGCCCGGCGGCGCCGCGGCCGGGCTCTTGGCGGTCACATCCGTGCTCATCGCGATACCTCTTCGTCCTTCGCCTTGTCTTTCGTCATATGGCGCATCAGCACTTCCTGGGTGGCCTCGGCCCGCGGCACCTCACCGGTCAGCCGTCCTGCGGCCATCGTGTAGATCCGGTCGCACATGCCGAGCAGTTCGGGCAGCTCGGAGGAGATGAAGACGACCGCCTTGCCCTGGGCCGCGAGCTGGTCGATGACCGTGTAGATCTCGTACTTGGCGCCCACGTCGATGCCGCGGGTCGGCTCGTCGAGGATCAGCACGTCGGGCCCGGCGAAGATCCACTTGCTGAGGACGACCTTCTGCTGGTTGCCGCCGGACAGCTTGCCGACCGGCTCGAACACCGTCGGCGCCTTGATGTTCATCGACGTGCGATAGCCCTCGGAGACCTGCCGCTCCGCCTGCTCGTCCACCACACCCCGCTTGGCGACCTTCCGCAGCGCGGTCAGCGAGATGTTCCGGTTGATGGTGTCGATGAGGTTGAGGCCGTAGTGCTTGCGGTCCTCGGTGACGTACGCGATGCCGTGCTCCACCGCCTCCGCGACGGTCTTGGTACGGATCTCCGTGCCGTCCTTGAGGACCGTGCCGCCCGCGTACCGGCCGTAGGTGCGGCCGAAGACGCTCATCGCGAGTTCGGTGCGGCCGGCGCCCATCAGGCCCGCGATACCGACGATCTCGCCCCGCCGGACGCTGATCGACACGTCGTCCACGACCTTGCGCTGCTGGTCGATGGGGTGGTGGACGGTCCAGTTGCGGATCTCCAGCGCGGGAGCCGCGCCCTCCTCCGTCTCATGCGGGGTCCGCTCCGGGAAGCGGTGGTCGAGGTCGCGGCCCACCATGCCGCTGATGATCCGGTCCTCGGTGGTCTCCGGCGCCTTCACGTCGAGGGTCTCGATGGACCGCCCGTCGCGGATGATCGTCACCGAGTCGGCGACCCGGCGGATCTCGTTGAGCTTGTGGGAGATGATGATCGAGGTGATGCCCTGGTTCTTCAGCTCCAGGATCAGGTCGAGGAGTTTGCCGCTGTCCTCGTCGTTCAGGGCCGCCGTCGGCTCGTCGAGGATGAGCAGTTTCACCTCCTTCGACAGGGCCTTGGCGATCTCCACGAGCTGCTGCTTGCCCACGCCGATGTCGGCGACGCGGGTCTCCGGGTGCTCGTCCAGGCCGACCCGGCGCAGCAGTTCGGTGCCGTGCCTGAGGGTCTCGTTCCAGTTGATGAACCCGCGCGTGGCGTGTTCGTTGCCGAGGAAGATGTTCTCCGCGATGGAGAGGTACGGCACCAGCGCCAGCTCCTGGTGGATGATGACGATGCCGCGCTGCTCGCTCGCCCGGATGTCCTTGAACCGGCACACCTCTCCCTCGAAGAGGATCTCGCCCTCGTAGGTGCCGTGCGGATGGACGCCGGAGAGCACCTTCATCAGGGTGGACTTGCCGGCGCCGTTCTCCCCGCAGATGGCGTGGACCTCGCCCTGCCGGACGGTCAGGGTGACGTCCGACAGCGCCTTGACACCGGGAAAGGTCTTGACGATCGAGCGCATTTCCAGGACGGGTCCCGCCATGGTCGTGCCTTCCAATCCGTAGGGGCGGGCGCTTACTTGAGCTCGGACGCGGTGTAGTAGCCGCCGTCGACCAGGACCTGCTGGTAGTTGGACTTGTCGACGCTGACCGGCTGGAGCAGGTAGGCGGGCACGACCTTGGTCCCGTTGTTGTAGGTCTTGGTGTCGTTGACCTGCGGCTTCTTGCCCTTGAGGGCGTCGTCGACCATGGTCGAGGCGACCTTGGCGAGCTGCCGGGTGTCCTTGTAGACGGTCTGCGTCTGCTGACCGGCGATGATCGACTTCACCGAGGCCAGCTCGGCGTCCTGGCCGGTGATGACCGGCAGCGGGTTGCTGCCCGAGCCGTAGCCGTCGGACTTCAGCGCGGACAGGATGCCGATGGAGATGCCGTCGTACGGCGAGAGCACCGCGTCGACCCGGCCGCTCTTGTAGGCGGAGGTCAGGATGTCCTCCATGCGGTGCTGGGCCGTCGTGCCGTCCCAGCGCAGCGTGGTGACCTGGCTGAGCTTGGTCTGCCCGGACTTGACCACCAGCTCCTTCTTGTCGATGTACGGCTGGAGCACGCTCATCGCGCCGTTGAAGAAGTACTGGGTGTTGTTGTCGTCGTTGGAGCCGGCGAACAGCTCGATGTTGAACGGGCCCTTCTTGCCGGCGTCCAGGCCGAGCTTGTGCACGATGTAGGTGCCCTGCAGGACACCGACCTTCTCGTTGTCGAAGGAGGCGTAGTAGTCGACGTTGGGGGTGCCGAGGATCAGCCGGTCGTAGGCGATCACCGGGATGTTCGCCTGGTGCGCCTCCTGGAGCACGTTGTTCAGCGACTTGTTGTCGATCGCCGCGACGATCAGGCCCTTCACACCCTGTGTGATGAGGTTCTCGATCTGCGAGACCTGGGTGCTCGGGTCGTCCTCGCCGTAGACCAGCTTGGTCTTGTAGCCCATGGACTGCAGGTTCTTCACGACATTGTTGCCGTCGTTGATCCAGCGTTCGGAGGACTTGGTCGGCATCGCGATTCCGATGGTGGCGCCCTTGACGTCACCCGTCTTCTCCTTGCTGCCACCCGAGCCGCTCTGACCGCAGGCGGTCAGGGTGAGGGCGAGGGAGGCGGCGCCGGATATCGCGGCGAGTGCGGCTCTGCGGTTGCGCATGGTGATCCGTCCTTGTTCTTCTCGTCGTTGAGCGGGGTCAGGCGGTGGTGGGGAAACGGTTGAGCGGGCCGGGCAGACGGGAGCCGAGCGGCGCCATGTCGCCGTCCGCGCCGTGCCGGGAGAGCAGGTCCAGGGCGAGCCGGCCGCGCCGCACCCGCTCCCGGGCGGTGTCCAGGGTCACGTCCCTGAGGTGGGTGCCCCACGGGTAGATGCCGGGGGCCTTGGACAGGCCGAACTTCAGGTAGAGCGGGGCGCCGCGCCGGATGAGCTCGGCGACCTCGTACATCCGCACATAGCCGCCGAGGTCGTCGGGTGCCTCGATGTACATGTCCATCGGGGCGGCGGAGACCCGGCGGATCTCGGTGAGGTGATCCAGCGTCAGGTCGCTGGGCACGTTGACGGAGTCGGCGCCGAGCCGCTCGTAGACGGCGTACGACGCCGGGTTGACGGGACCGATGAGCGCCGAGACCTTCAGCGTGGTGTCGGCCGGGACGATGCCGTTCTCCCGGGCCCGGTGCAGCGTCCACAGCACGCCCTCGTCGGCGACCAGCAGGCACTTCACGCCCAGCTCGGTGGCCCGTACGGCGTCCTCGACGCAGCCGGCGACGGCGTCGTGGCCCCGTGCGCGCAGTCCGGCCCCCCGTGAGTCGGACCGCACCGAGCCACCGATGTCCCAGGTGCCGCGCGGGCCGGTGAACAGGCAGAGCTCGATGTCGCGTTCGGCGGTGGCCTCGACCATCTCGGTGATCTCGGCGTCGGTGAGCATCCACACGCCGCTGCCCTGGCTGATCCGGTGGATCGGCACATCGAGGCGCGAGGCCTCCTTCAGGACGACCGCCAGCGCTTCGGGACCCTCGCACGAGGGGATCTCGGTGCGCCAGCGGCCGCCGCCCGGGAAGCTGTGCGCGGAGGCGTCGGCGGGGTCGAGGGCGGGCGCGCCCAGGCCGAGGGCGGTGAGTGCCTGCTCACCGGGTCGGCGGGCCGCCGGGGCGGAAGCGTCGGTCGTCACAAGCTGTCCTTCGTGGTCGAGACGTTCGAGATATCGGACGAGGTTCGCGGCTCGGGGCGGAACACGGCCCGGGTCGTGCTGCGGAAAAAGCGGCCGTGGTGGTACGCCGGTCAGGGCGCCGTCAGGTCACGCCCTGACCGGCGTACGTCTTCAGGGGCGGAGCAGCACCTTGCCCACCTTCGGATCACCCGCTCCGACCAGCTCGATGGCCTGCGGGAACCCGGTCAGCGGCAGCTCGTGCGTGACCAGCGGCAGCGGGTCCAGCAGCCCGGCGCCGAAGACCCGCACGGTGTGCGCCCAGGCGTCCGGCGGCGCCCCGAACACGGTGTGCACCTCCAGTTGCCGTACGACGAGATCGGTCGGGTCGAGCCCGTCCGCGCCCGGCGCCGGGATCCCGGTCAGCACCAGCCGCCCGCCGCGCCTGAGCAGCGCGGCGGCGGTGCGCGCGGCGGACGCGGACCCGGCGGTCTCGATCACCACGTCCATGTCGTCCGGGAGCTCCTGGTCCTTGAGCCGGAAGCCGGTCGCCCCGAACCGCCGCGCGAGCGCCTCCCGGTCGTTCCCGGTCCCCACCACGAGCAGCTCCGCCGGCGAGACCGCCTTCAGGAACTGCACGGCGAACATCCCCAGCGTGCCCGTGCCGACCACCGCGACCCGCTCGCCCGGCAGGGCGCGGGCCTTCAGCGCGGCGGCCGCGACGCAGGCGGCCGGCTCCAGCAGGGCGGCCGCGGTGAGGTCGGCGTCGTCCGGCAGGACGTGCAGCAGCCGGGCCGGGAGGGTCAGCGTGCCGGCCATGGCGCCCGGCTGGGTGAACCCGGTCTCCTCGTAGCCGTCGGTGCACAGGGTGGTCTCGCCCGCGTGACAGCGGTCGCAGACCTGGCAGTTGCGGAAACCCTCGCCGACGACCTTGCGCCCGACGAGCCCCGCCGGCACCCCGGCGCCCACCTCGGAGACCGTCCCCGACCACTCGTGCCCGGGGGTGAGCGGGTAACGGACGTACCCTTCGGGCCGGTTGCCCTGGTACACCTCGCGGTCGCTGCCGCAGATGCCGACCGCGTGCACGGCCACCAGCGCCTCGCCGGGACCCGGCTCGCGCGGCGTGTGCGCCACGAGCCGGTGCCGGCCCGGGGCCTCCACGACGACGGCGGTGCTCACTTGGTCCCCTTCGGCCTGCGCTGCTCCCAGCCCTCGGCCCACAGGTCGAACCGGGCCTGCTGCTGCGGGAACTCGGCGGCCGCGTCGACGTCCAGCTCGACCCCGAGACCGGGCGCGTCGGACAGCTGGAAGTACCCGTCGACGACCTGCGGAGCCCCCTTGACCACCTTCTTGATCTCCGCGTCGGCGAAGTCGTTGAAGTGCTCCAGGATCTTGAAGTTCGGCGAGGTGAAGCCGACCTGGAGGGAGGCGGCGGTCAGCACGGGGCCGCCCACGTTGTGCGGCGCGACCAGCATGTAGTGCGTCTCGGCGGTCGCGGCCAGCTTCCGGGTCTCCCAGATGCCGCCGATGTGGCCGACGTCCGGCTGGATGATGTCCACGGCCTGGCTGTCGAACAGCTCGCGGAACTCGATGCGGTCGTGGATGCGCTCACCGGTGGCGACCGGGATGTCCACCTTGGCCGCGACCTTCTGAAGCGCCTTCAGGTTCTCCGGCGGGACCGGCTCCTCCAGCCAGGCCGGCCGGTAGGGAGCCATCTCCTTGGCCAGCCGGACGGCGGTGGCCGGGGAGAAGCGGCCGTGCATCTCCAGCATCAGCTCGGCCTCCGGGCCGATGGCGTCCCGCACGGCCTCGATGAGCGAGACGGCGTACAGGGTCTGCTCGTGGTCCAGCTCGAAGTGCCCGGTGCCGAAGGGGTCGATCTTCAGCGCCTTGTACCCGCGCTCCATCACCCCCTGGGCGGCCTTGTGGTAGGCCTCCGGGGTTCGCTCGGTCGTGTACCACCCGTTGGCGTACGCCTTGACCCGGTCCGTCACCTTGCCGCCGAGCAGCTGCCACACCGGCACGCCCAGCGCCTTGCCCTTGATGTCCCAGCAGGCCGTCTCGACGACCGCGATGCCGGACATGACGATCTCACCCGCACGGCCGTAGTCGCCGTACTTCATCCGGCGGACGAGGTCCTCGACCGCGAACGGATCCGAGCCCAGAATGTGGTTGGCCTCGGCCTCCCGCAGGTAGCCGATCAGCGCGTCGGTGTGACCGAGCATCCGGGTCTCGCCGACTCCCGTGATCCCCTCGTCGGTGTGCACCTGGACATAGGTCAGGTTGCGCCACGGCGTGCCGACCACGTGCGTGCTGATTCCGGTGATGCGCACGGCAGTTGCCCCTCGGTTGTTCGAGATTTCGTCACACGTTCGAAATGCTGGCGTGACAGTAAGGACGGGGCGGTGGGGGTGTCAATGGGGCGAACAGGTAACGGTTTCGGCAAGCCTTTCGAGAATTCTTTCGTGTTCTACGAAACCTTCACAGGGGCGCCTAGGAACGTGACCGACGGGGAATCTAGTCTTCCGGCGTCATGGACTACTGCCACCCGTGCCAACGGCACCTCAACGGCGCCCTGGCCTGCCCCGGGTGTGGAACTCCGGCGCGCGCCGCCGCGGAAGCGCCGCCCGCGTACGCGCGCGCGGGCGCGGGCGAGACGCCGGGGTACGGCGTCCCCCAGCAGTACGAGGCCCAGCCGTACGGGACGCAGCAGTACGACGCTCAGGCGTACGGGGGTCAGCGGCACGAGGCCGAGGCGTACGGAGGACAGCGGCACGAGGCTCAGTCGTACGGGGGTCAGCCGTACGGCTCTCCGGAGTACCGCGTGCCCGAGCAGTACGAGCCGGCCGGTCCCCAGGAGGCGGCGTGGGCGGGGGAGCGGGAGCCGCGCGAGGAGTGGGCTACCGGGGCCGAGTCC
>NZ_CP011497.1:5932290-6171308 GCF_001027185.1 Streptomyces incarnatus
GGTACGGACGCGCCCTTCTCGCCCTTCTCCAGCGGACAGCCGGACCCGGCCGGGGACACCGCGGCCGACGGCGGCACGTCCTCCGCGACCCCCGGCGCCACGGCCCACCCGGCCTCCGACACCTCCGGCGCGACCCCGGGCGCGGCCGGCTCCGCCTCCCCGGACGCCTCCGCCTCCGCCTCCAAGTCCCCCAAGGACAAGCCCTCCAAGTCGCCCGACGCCAAGGACACCGGCAAGGCCCAGCAGACCGGCGCGCCGGGCTCCGGCACCACCCCCAGGGCCCCGGCGCCCACCGCCACCTCCCGGCCCACCTCCACCCCCACCAGCGCCCCGACGACGTCGGCCCCGTCCCCGACCCCGTCGCCCACCAAGACCTGCAACCGTTTCCTGTGGTGGTGCACCTGAGCCGGTGGTGAGCCTGAGCCGGTTCGGCGGTGCGCCTGGGGCGGGGGCGGGCTGAGCCGGTGGTGCGTCTGGGCCGGTTCGGCGGTGCGCCTGGGGCGGGGGCGGGCTGAGCCGGTGGTGCGTCTGAGTTCCGCCGCGCATCCGCGCGCCACCCCCGCGCCATCCGCCATCCGGGGCGGCTGTGACACCGGGGTGACACCCACCGGCGCCCACGGCGGTTGAGTCGAACGAGTGCATCGCGCCGTACCGGTCTGGGGAACGTCCACAGCCGGAACGGGCGTTGTGCCGAGGGGGAGCAGCGGCTCAGTTGAGGAGAGCGGATGACGCAGCAGATCACCGTCCACGGCGCGGTCGCCGAGGGCTTCGAGGCGGTGCGCGAGGTGTTCGCCGCCTTCGTCGCCGGGGAACGCGAGGACTACGAGGGTCAGTTGTGCGCGTATGTGCACGGGCGGCGGGTCGTCGACCTGTGGGCGGGCGCGGAGGCGGACTCGCTGTACGGCGTGTTCTCGTCCACCAAGGGCGCCGCCCACCTGGTGGTCGCCCTCCTGGTGCAGGACGGCACGCTGGAGCTGGACCGCAAAGTGACCTACTACTGGCCCGAGTTCGGCGCCGAGGGCAAGGCCGCAGTGACCCTGAGGGACCTGCTGGCGCACCGCGCGGGCCTGGTCGGCATCGACGCCGGGTTCTCCGCCGAGGAGCTGGCCGACGACCGGGCGATGGCCGAACGGCTCGCCGACCAGAAGCCGTTCTGGCGGCCGGGCACGGCGTTCGGCTACCACGCGCTGGTGATCGGCGCCCTCACCGGCGAGGTGGTCCGCCGGGCCACGGGCCACACGCTCCAGGAGGTGTACGAGGAGCGGGTGCGCGCGCCGTACGGCACGGACTTCTTCCTGGGCCTGCCCGAGTCCGAGGAGCCCCGCTTCCGCCCGGTCCAGCCGATGCTCCCGACCGCCGAGCAGCAGGCCCTGCTGGACGCCCAGCCCACCGGCCCGCACACGCTGGCCTCGATCGCCTTCAACGCGCACGTGCCGGGGGCGGGCACGCTGGCCGACTACGCCAACTCCCGTCTGGTACGGGCCAAGGGCCCGGCGTCGGCGGGCGGCGTGGCCTCCGCGCGCGGTCTCGCCCAGATGTACGCGGCGGCGATCAGCGAGCTGGACGACCGGCCGCCTCTGCTGAAACCGGACACGGTCGCCGAGGTGGGCCAGATCCACTCCGTGGGCTACGACCTGGTGGCCCGCGCCCACAAGTCGTACGGCCTCGGCTTCCAGGCCACCGCCGACATCTGGCACCCGGTCCTGGGCGCCGGCACCTTCGGCCACAGCGGCGCGGGCGGCAGCCAGGCCTTCGCCGACCCGCGCAGCGGCCTCGCCTACGGCTACACGCGACGCCGGATGGCGTTCCCGGGCGGGGCGGCACCGGAGAACGACGGGTTCGTGCGCGCGGTGCACCGGGCGGCGTTGAAGAGCAGCTGACGGCGGAAAGAGAGAGACCGCACCCCACGTCCAAGGGTGCGGTCTCCGCAGTACGCAACGACTGCTGTCAGACAAGCGTCACGGTGATGTTGCCCCGAGTCGCCTTCGAGTACGGGCACACCTGGTGCGCCTTCTCGACCAGCTCCCGGGCCTTGCCGGCGTCGACGTTCGGAATGCTGGCCGAGATCTCGACGATGATCCCGAACCCCTCGTCGTTCTTGCCGATGCCGACCTTCGCGGTGACGGTCGACCCGGAGACATCGGCTCCCTCGGCCCGGGCGACGACGCCGAGCGCCCCCTGGAAGCAGGCGGAGTACCCGGCGGCGAACAGCTGCTCCGGGTTGGTCCCGGCGCCGCTGCCGCCCATCTCCTTGGGCGGGTTGACGACGACGTCGAGCCGGCCGTCGTCCGTGGCGACCCGGCCGTCCCGCCCGTTCTCGGCGGTGGCGACGGCGGTGTACACGACGTCGGACTGCGTGATGGGCATGCGGTTGTCCTCTTCCTCGGTCCGCCGCGACTCGCGCCCACGATCGCCGACGGATTTCGGAAAGAAGTTACCGCATCCCGGAAAGATCAGGCCAGAGCCCGCCGGGTCTCAGAGCTTGACGATCATCTTGCCGACGTTGTCGCCGCGCAGCACCCCGAGGAACGCCTCCAGCGTGTTCTCGATGCCCTCGACGACCGTCTCGCGGTACTTCAGCTCGCCCGAGGCGACCCAGGGCCCGACCTTCTGGACGAACTCGGGCTGCAGGTCGTAGTGGTCGCCGACCAGGAAGCCCTCGATGCGGCCACGGGTCTGGATGAGCCGGGCGAGGTTGCGCGGTCCCGGCGCGGGCTCGGTGTTGTTGTAGACCGAGATCATGCCGCAGACGGCGATCCGGCCACCCTCGCGGAGCGCGCCGACGGCCGCCTCCAGGTGGTCCCCGCCGACGTTGTCGAAGTACACGTCGATGCCGTCGGGCGCGGCCTCGCGCAGCTGCTCGGCGACCGGCCCGTTCTTGTAGTTGAACGCCGCGTCGAAGCCGTACTCCTCGACCAGCAGCTTGACCTTGTCGTCGGAACCGGCCGAGCCGATGACCCGCGAGGCGCCCAGGAGCTTGGCGAGCTGGCCGACCTGACTGCCGACGGCGCCCGCCGCACCGGACACGAAGACGATGTCGCCCGCCTTGAAGGAGGCGGTGCGCAGCAGGCCGGCGTAGGCGGTCAGCCCGGTCATGCCGAGCACACCGAGGTACGTCGAGAGGGGCGCGGCGTCGGGGTCGACCTTGACGGCGTGCTGCGCGTCCAGGACCGCGTGCTCGCGCCAGCCGAAGAAGTGCAGGACGTGGTCGCCGGCCGCGATGCCCTCGGCGTTGGAGGCGATCACCTCGCCGACCGCGCCGCCCTGCATGACCTTGCCCAGCTCGTACGGGGCGGCGTACGACTTCGCGGCACTCATTCGGCCGCGCATGTACGGGTCCACGGAGAGGTACTTGTTCCGCACCAGCAGCTGGCCCTCGCCGGGCGTCGGTACGGGGGTCTCCACGAGGGCGAAGTCCTCGGGCTTCGGCCAGCCGACGGGACGGCTGAGCAGGTGCCACTCACGGTTGGTCATGACGGGGGGCCTTTCTCAAATACTTCAGAACCTGAAACAACCATGCTCCTGAATATTTCATGATGTCAAGTAACCGGGTATCCTGGAGCGCATGTCCACCCCATCGCAGACCCGCCGCCCCGACGCCCTGACCATGGAGGTCGTCGAACTGATCGGTGACGTCGTCGCCCGCTTCTACGCGGACTACGAGAAGGCGGCGGGCGAGCACACGCTGACCGGACCGCAGGCCCGGCTGCTCAGCCTGCTCTCGCTGGAGCCGCTGCCCATGCGCAAGCTGGCGCAGAAGCTCAAGTGCGAGCCGTCCAACGTCACCGGGATCGTGGACCGCCTGGAGTCCCGGGGGCTGGTCGAACGCCGCCCGGACCCGGCCGACCGCCGGGTGAAGCTGGCCGCCGCCACGGACGAGGGCGTGCGCATGGCCAAGGACCTGCGCGAAGGTCTCCGCTTCGCCCGCGAGCCCCTCGCCGGCCTGTCGGAGGAGGAGCGCCGCTCCCTGCGCGATCTGCTGCGCCGGATGCTGGACGCCTGAGACGGCGCGTGCGGGGCGGCGGGGGATCGGTAAAGTCTCCGCCATGCGCGATCTTGGGGTGGGGTTCGGCCGGCTGCTGAAGGGCCAGCGCTGGATGGCCCGGCACGGCCGGAGCTACGGCTTCGGGCTGCTGCCCGGGGTGATCACCCTGGTGCTCTACGCGGCGGCGCTGGTCGCGCTCGCGGTCTGGGGCGAGGACGCGGTCAGCTGGGCGACGCCGTTCGCGGACCACTGGTCCAGCCCCTGGCAGGGCCTGTTCCGCGGCTTCCTCACCGCCGTGCTCTTCGCCCTCGGCCTGCTGCTCGCCGTGCTGACGTTCACGGCCGTCACCCTGCTCGTCGGCCAGCCCTTCTACGAGAACCTGTCGGAGCGGGTCGACGCCGAGGTCTCGCCCGACGGCACCGCCCCGCGCTCCCGGCTGCCGCTCTGGCGCGAGCTGTGGATCTCGGCCCGGGACAGCCTGCGCGTCCTGGTGCGGGCCGCGCTGTGGGGCGTGCTGCTCTTCGCCCTCGGCTTCCTGCCGTTCGTCGGCCAGACCGTCGTCCCGGTGCTCGGCCTCTTCGTCACCGGCTTCTTCGTCACCGAGGAACTCACCGCCGTCGCCCTCCAGCGCCGGGGCGTGGAACTGCACGCCCGGCTCGCCCTGCTCCGCTCCCGCAAGACCCTGGTCTGGGGCTTCGGCATGCCCCTCGCCCTGGCCTTCCTGGTCCCGTTCGCCGCGGTGTTCCTGATGCCGGGCGCGGTCGCGGGCGCGACGCTGCTCGCCCGTGACCTGCTGGGCGAGGAGAACGCCGACGGCGACTGGGCTCCCCATGCTCCCGACGCCCCCGGCGCCTTCGGCGGGTGGCCCGATTCGGAGGACGCAGCCAAGTGACCCAGATACTCGCCGTCGCCGTCATCACGGTCCTCGCCGTGATCGCCCCCGGCGCCGACTTCGCCATGATCGTCCGCAACAGCTATCTGCACGGCCGCCGCACCGGCCTGCTCGCCGCCGCGGGTGTCGCCGCCGGCGTCCTGGTCCACGTCACCTACACCCTGCTCGGCGTCGGCCTGCTGATCGCCTCCTCCACCGCCCTGTTCACGGTGATCAAGCTGATCGGCGCGGCCTACCTCGTCCACGTCGGCATCCGCACCTACCGCACCCGTGGCGAGCTGAGGATCGACCTGGACGACCGCCGCGAGCTGACCCCGTTCGCCGCTCTGCGCACCGGCTTCCTCACCAACGTCCTCAACCCGAAGACGACCCTCTTCGTGGTCTCCACCTTCGCCCAGGTCGTCAGCCCCGGCACCCCGGTGTACCAGCAGGTCGGCTACGGCCTGTTCATGTCGCTGGCCCACCTGCTGTGGTTCGGGGTGGTCGCCACGTTCTTCTCGCAGGCCCGGATGCGGGCGCTGATGCTGCACGGGCAGAAGATCCTCAACAAGGTCATCGGCTCGGTCCTGGCCGGCCTCGGCATCAGCCTGGCACTCGCGCCGTCGCACTGAACCCACCCGTCCGGCGCGGCCCCGGGATCCGCTCAGCGGCCTTCCGCAGCGCCGTGACGAAGGCCCGCGCCGCCGTCGTGAGCGTGCGTCCGCGGGCCGCTCTCAGTCCACCGGCTCCCCGAGCAGCCGCAGGAAGTCCCGGAAGGTGCCCGGCATGTCCACCGACTCCGGGTCCAGCAGCCACTGGTACTGCAGGCCGTCCATCACCGCGACGAGCAGGGGAGCGGTGCGCTCGGGGGTGAGGCCGTTCGGCAGCCGGTCGCCGTACGCGGTGCGCAGGACCGAGGTCATGGACGCGCGGACGCGGGCGTACCGCTCGGTGAAGTACGCGCGCGCCGGATGCCCCTCCGTCACGCTCTCGCCGAGCAGCGCGGAGAACGTCTGGATGATCGCCGGTCGCATCGCGTTGTACTCCACCAGCGAGGCCAGCAGATCCACCCGCCACTGGCTGTCCGGTACGGCGTCCCACCGGTCCCGCTCCTGGAGCACGGCCACCAGCAGCGCCTCCTTCGTGGGGAAGTAGTGCAGCAGACCCTGCTGGGTGAGACCGACGCGCTCGGCCACCGCGGCGAGGCTCGCCCCCCGGTAACCGCGCTCGGCGATCACCTCCAGAGCCGCCCCGACGATCTCCGCGCGCCGCTCCTCGCTCCTGACCCTCGCGTTCATGACGTCACCGTACGGCATCCCACCACCCGAAAGTAACGGCAAGATAACGAAACCTACCGCTCTACAGGTAACCCATGCACGATGGAGGCACGCCGCACGGACGCACACACGAGGAGGCACCGCGATGGCGGGACCCCAGCCCACCCCGGACGACACGGCCCGCGAGGCGGTCGTCGAGGCCGCTCTCGGCAAGCTCGACCTGGACACCAAGGCGCGGCTCCTGGCCGGCCAGGACATGTGGACCCTGCCCGCCCTGCCGCAGATCGGCCTCGCCTCCCTGGTCATGTCCGACGGCCCGATCGGCGTCCGGGGCGTGCGCTGGACCGCCGACGACCCCTCCGTCGCCCTGCCCTCGCCGACCGCGCTCGCCGCCACCTGGGACCCCGGACTGGCCCGCCGGGCAGGCGTGCTGCTCGCCCAGGAGGCCCGGCGCAAGGGCGTCCACGTCCTGCTCGCGCCCACCGTCAACCTGCACCGCTCCCCGCTCGGCGGCCGCCACTTCGAGTGCTACAGCGAGGACCCGTACCTCACGGGCGTGATCGGCAGCGGCTATGTCACCGGCGTCCAGTCCGGCGGGGTCGGCACCACCGTCAAGCACTTCGTCGCCAACGACGCCGAGACCGACCGCTTCACCGTCGACAACCTGGTCTCCGAACGCGCCCTGCGCGAGCTGTACCTCGCCCCGTTCGAGGCCATCGTCGAAAACGCCCGTCCCTGGGGCATCATGACCGCCTACAACACGGTCAACGGCACGACGATGACCGAGCACCACCACCTGGTCAACGAGGTCCTGCGCGGCGAATGGGGCTTCGACGGCTTCAACGTCTCCGACTGGACGGCCGCCCGGGACACGGTGAGGGCCATCAACGGCGGCCTGGACGTGGCCATGCCCGGACCGCGCACCGTGTACGGCGACGCCCTCGCGCAGGCCGTCCGGGACGGCGAGGTCGCCGAGGCCACCGTCGACGCGGCCGTACGGCGCGTCCTGCGCCTCGCCGCCCGCGTCGGCATCCTCCAGGGCGCCGAACCCGTGGTCACCGAGCTGCCGGAGACCGTCGACGGCACCGGACTGGCCCGCGAGATCGCCCGCCGCTCCTTCGTCCTGGTCCGCAACGAGCGGGACGCACTCCCGCTGAACGGCGGCACCGTCGCCCTGATCGGCGCCGCCGCCCGCGACGCCCGTGTCCTCGGCGGCGGCTCCGCCACCGTCTTCCCGGCCCGGATCGTCTCCCCGCTGGACGGCCTCACCGCCGCCCTGCCCGAGGGCGCCCTCACCTACGCCGTCGGCGCCGACCCAGCCATCGAACTCGCCGTCGCCGACCAGGGGTTCGGCCTCCGGGCCGTCTGCCGTGACGCCGACGGAAAGGTCATCGGCACCCGCTCCGCCCCGAACGGCCTGATCCAGTGGATGGGTTCGGACCTCCCCGAGGGCGTCACCCACGACTCCCTGCACACCGTCGAGCTGACCGGCACCTTCACCCCGCGCGAGACCGGCCCGCACACCTTCGGCATCAAGGGCATGGGCCCCTTCACGCTCACCATCGACGGGACGACGTACTACGACGACGTCCAGCGCCCCGACAAGGACGACCCCTTCGAGGCCTTCTTCGGCGCCCCCGTGCCCCGCGCCCAGGCCGAACTCACCGCCGGCGAACCGGTCGACGTCTCCCTCACCCACGTCGTCCAGCTCCCCGAGGACATCCCCCTGCAGGTCGTCACCTTCGCGCTCGCCCACTCCGAGCCGCAGCGCGATCCCGACGACCTGATCGCCGAGGCCGTCGAGGCCGCGCGGAACGCGGACACGGCCGTGGTCATGGTCGCCACCACCGACCGCGTCGAGTCCGAGGGCTTCGACCGTACGGACCTCAGGCTCCCCGGCCGCCAGGACGACCTGGTCCGCGCGGTCGCCGCCGCCAACCCCCGCACGGTCGTGGTCGTCAACGCCGGCTCCCCGGTGGAACTGCCCTGGCGCGAGGAGGTCGCCGCCGTGCTGCTCGGCTGGTTCCCCGGCCAGGAGGGCGGCGCCGCCCTCGCCGACGTCCTCACCGGCGCCCACGAGCCCGGCGGCCGGCTCCCCACCACCTGGGGCTCCCTCGCCGACGCCCCGGTCACCCAGGTCGTCCCGACCGACGGCGAACTGCCGTACACCGAGGGTCTGTTCATCGGCTATCGCGCCTGGGAAAAGGCCGGCCGCACCCCCGCCTACCCCTTCGGCCACGGCCTCGGCTACACCGAGTGGACCTACGAGTCCCTGGCCGTCGACGGCACCACCGCCCGCGTCCGCCTGCGCAACACCGGCGAGCGGCCCGGCCGCGAGGTCGTCCAGGTCTACGTCTCCCCGGCCGAGCCCGACCCCGGGCGCCCGGCCCGCCGCCTGGCCGGCTTCGGCTCCGCCGAGGCCGGTCCCGGGGAGAGCGTCGAGGTGACCGTCGCGCTGCCGCGCCGCGCCTTCGAGAGCTGGGACGAGACGGCGAACGCGTGGGCAAGTGTGAAGGGTTCGTACGAGATCGCCGCCGGACGCTCGATCGCGGACCGCAGGCTCACCGCGCGGATTAACGTCTGATCCGGGACAAGTCCCCCACGAGCAGCCCCGGTCCGGGACCTGACCCCTGGACCGGGGCTCGCCCCCTCCGGACACACGGATAGACTCCCGGCCCGCGAACACCGGAAGACACCGGGCACGGGGGAGAGACAACGTGTATCCAGGCCAGCAACAGGGGCCGTACGGCCGGCAGCCGGGGCCCCATGGCCAGCAGCAGCCGACAGGGCCGTACGGGCAGCCGCCGCAGCAACAGCAGCCGTACCCGCAGCAGCCGTACCCGCCGCAGGGTCACCCGCAGCAGCCGTACCCGCAACAGCCGTACCCGCCACAGGGCCACCCGCAGCAGCCGTACCCGCCGCAACAGCCGTACGCACCACAGCCGCAGCAGCACCCACAGCCGTACCCGCCGCAGCAGCCCTACCCGCCCCAGCAGGCCGCGCAGCCGCACGCCCAGCACGTCGGCGAGGGCCGGATGCGGCTGGACCCGAACCTCACGCCCGCCCAGCGGGACCTGGCGCTGAAGATCCAGGCGAAGTCCAAGCCCATGGCCTACGGCATGGTGCTCGGCATCCCGCTCGCCTTCGGCGGAGTCCACTACGGCATCACCCAGAAGCCCCTCGGATTCGTCGCGGCGCTCGCCGGACTGGCCCTGCTGGCCTTCGGCGTCTTCTCGCTGATGCAGATGCAGGCCCTCAAGCGGCAGCTGCGGCTCATCACGGCCGACGCCTGGCGTTCCCCGGCCGCGCACCTGCCCGGCGCGCGGAAGGCCGCCACGCAGGCCGCCTACCTCAACGGCCTGCTGGTCCTGCTGTCCCTCGCCGCGACCGGCTACCTGCTCTACAAGGGCGCCGGCTGGGGCGCGTACGGCAACTCGCTGGGCTTCGGCGCCCTGATGACCGCCGCCGCCCTGCCCTTCGGGATGGCGGTGGCCGCCGTGACCACCATTCCGCAGCTGCTCCAGGTGATTCCGGCCGGGGCGAAGGTGGGGCGGAGCCTTTACTCGATCATCTTCGTGCTGGCCACGACGGTGACGGTGGAAGGGATCAAGGGGATGGCCGTGGGGCAGACGGCGGCCGGCGCCGTGACCCTGCTGATCTGCGGCGGCGCGATGTCCCTGCTGGGCAAGGCGGCCAAGCGGATGCGGGGCGAGTCCCCCTAGCGAGAACTCTTGGCGAGACCTCTCAGCGGACCCCGAACCCGTACACCGTCTCCGACCTGAAGACCTCCCCCGGCCTCAGCACCGTGCTCGGGAACTCCGGGTGGTTCGGGGAGTCCGGGAAGTGCTGGGTCTCCAGGGCGATGCCGTCTCCCGGGGCGAAGGGTTCGGCCAGGTGGTCGGCGGTGTACAGCTGGAGGCCCGGCTCGGTCGTCGCCACGGTCAGGGTGCGGCCGGAGGCCGGGTCGTGGAGCTCGGCCACCTCCTGCGGGGTGCCGGTCACGCCCTTGTCCAGGACGAAGTTGTGGTCGTATCCCGAGCCGACCTTGCGGGAGGTGCGGAAGTCGAACCGGGAGCCGGTGACGTCCTGGAGCGCGCCGGTCGGGATCAGGTCCGCGGCGACCGGGGTGAAACGGGAGGCCGCCAGCCGCAGTTCATGCCCGCCCGCATGGCCCGAGCCGGCCAGGTTGAAGTAGCTGTGGTTGGTGAGGTTGATCACGGTCGGGGCGTCGGTCACCGCCTCGTAGGCGATCCGCAGCGCGCCGGACGCGTCCAGGGTGTAGGTCGCCGACACCTCCAGGCGGCCCGGGAAGCCCTCCTCGCCGTGCGGGCTCACCCGGCTCAGCCGTACGCCGTGCTCGACCGGCCGCGCCTCCCACACCCGCTTGTCGAAGCCGAACGCGCCGCCGTGCAGGGAGTTCGGGCCGTCGTTGGGCTCCAGGGCGTAGACCGCGCCGTCCAGCGGGAAGCGGGCGTGCGCGATCCGGTTGGCGTACCGGCCGACCAGGGCGCCGAGGTACGGCTCCGGGTGGGCGAGGTAACCGTCCAGGCCGGTGAAGCCCAGCACCACGTTCGCCGTCCGGCCCTCCCGGTCCGGCACCTGGACCGACCGCACGATCCCGCCGTACGTCAGGACCTCCACGCGTGTCCCGGCGCGCTGCAGCGTCCAGCGCTGGACCTCGGTGCCGTCGGAAAGTGTGCCGAAAAGTTCGCTCATGTGAAAACAGTAGGCGATGAGTGTCCTAGGCAACCGGATTTGCCGCGGTGACCGTCCGGTACGCGATCGCCGCGAGCCGCGCCTGGCCGTCCCTGCTGGGGTGGAACCAGTCCCAGTGGCTGAGCTGGCCGGTGCCGAAGCGGTAGTCGTAGACCGCGTTGTTGTCGAAGCGGCAGCGGCTGTCCTTGGCGCAGACCTCCTTCAGCACCTTGTTGTACTCCACCACCCGCTGCTGCACCCGGTCCCGGCGGAGCGTGGCCGCGCTGGTCAGGTCGTCCGCGGCGGACAGCATCGACGGGCAGATGCCGAGCTTCCACACCTCCTTGCCCAGCGGATTGGCCCGCCCCTCGGACCACAGCCGCTTCAGGTTCGGCACGCTCGCCACGTAGACCTGGGTCTTCGGCGACGCCTCGCGCAGAGTGCGCAGCGCCTCCTCGAAGTCCGCGCGGAAGCCGGCCACCGAGGTCATCGCACGCGCCGAGGACCGGCAGGCGTCGTTCGCGCCCACCATCACCGTCACCAGCTCCGGGTCGCGCGCCGCCGCCCGCTCCATCTGCCCGGGCAGGTCCGCCATCCGGGCGCCGGTCACCGCGTAGTTCCAGCTGTGCTCCGCCGCGCCCGCGGCCCCGAGCAGCCGCACCGCCAGACTGTCCACCTGCGCGTCGCTGCCGGTCGCCCAGGACACCTCGGGGCAGTCCGAGAGCACCGTGCACGCGTCGAATCCGCGGGTGATGGAGTCACCGACCGCGGCGATCGAGCCGGGGCTGCGGTTCCACACCGGCGCCGGTCTGGCCGCGCGTGCCTTGGTGCCCTCCGGCGCGGGCGCGCTCCGGCCCCCGGTGTCACACCCGGCGACGCCCAGCACGGCGGCAGCCATGAGGCTGAGGGCGGCTCGCGCACGGCGGCTCGGCTTCCGCATCCCCTGCTGATCCCCTCGTCGTCGAACCCGGTGCCCCCGGGCGTGCGTATGTGCTCCCTCCCATAACAACGTGCGAGGGTTCCCGACCGGGCACCCTGGAACGGAGCACCCCCGTACAAGCGTCCCCCTGGGTGAATGGCGGGGGTTTCCTGGCACCGGGACCGACGGTACGTCACACTCCTTGCACCGCCGCAGGGTAGCCTCGCCATCAACGCGGCCGTCGTGCCACTGCCGCCAGCCAGTCCGCAAGATGTCCCGCTCTGCCCGGAGGTTCCGGTGACGACACGTGGAGTTCTGTACGTGCACTCCGCGCCGCGCGCGCTGTGCCCGCACGTCGAGTGGGCCGTCGCCGGGGTGCTCGGCACGCGCGTCAACCTCGACTGGATCCGGCAGCCCGCGGCACCCGGCACCTGGCGCTCGGAGTTCTCCTGGCAGGGCGAGGCGGGCACGGCCTCCAAGCTGGCCTCGGCCCTGCGCGGCTGGCACCTGCTCCGCTTCGAGGTCACCGCCGAGCCCTGCCCGACGGCCGAGGGCGAGCGCTACAGCTGCACCCCCGACCTCGGCATCTTCCACGCCGTCACCGGCATCCACGGCGACATCCTCATCCCCGAGGACCGCCTGCGGGCCGCGCTGACCCGGTCCCAGCGGGACGAGACCGACCTGGAGGCCGAGATCGCCAAGCTCCTCGGCAAGCCCTGGGACGACGAGCTGGAGCCCTTCAGGTACGCGGGCGAGGGCGCCCCGGTCCGCTGGCTGCACCAGGTGGTCTGAGCACCTCAGCGCAGGTTTTCCGGACATGACGAAGGGCCCCTGCCGGTCGGCAGGGGCCCTTCGTCACGTTCTCAGACGGTGCGGAACGCCAGCACCACGTTGTGGCCGCCGAAGCCGAACGAGTCGTTCAGCGCGGCGATCCGGCCCTCGACCGGAAGCTTGCGGGCCTCCCCGCGGACGACGTCCGCGTTGGCCTCCGCCTCGGGGTCGATGTTCTCGACGTTGATCGTCGGCGGCGCCACCCGGTTGTACAGCGCGAGCACGGTCGCGACGGACTCCACGCCGCCCGCGCCACCGAGCAGGTGACCGGTCATCGACTTGGTCGCGGACACCGCCATGTGGTCCGCGTCGTCGCCGAACACCTTGCGCAGCGCCTTCAGCTCGGCGATGTCACCGGCCGGCGTCGACGTGGCGTGCGCGTTGACGTGCACGATCTCGGCCGGGTCCAGGTCGGTGTTGTCCAGCAGGTTCTGCAGCGCGTGCGAGATGCCGCGGCCCTCGGGCTCCGGCTGCACGATGTCGTGGCTGTCGGCGGAGACGCCCTGCCCGACGGCCTCGGCGTAGACGCGCGCCCCCCGCTTGGCCGCGTGCTCGGCGGACTCCAGGACCAGCACGCCGGCGCCCTCGCCGAGGACGAAGCCGTCGCGGTCGACGTCGTAGGGACGCGAGGCACCCTGCGGGTTCTCGTTGTTCTTGGACATCGCCATCATGTTGCCGAACGCGGCGATCGGCAGCGGGTGGATGGCGGCCTCCGTACCGCCGGCGACGACGACGTCGGCGCGGCCGGTGCGGATCATCTCGATGGCGTAGCCGATGGCCTCGGCACCCGAGGCGCACGCGGAGACCGGCGTGTGCACGCCCGCGCGGGCGCCCACGAGCAGGCCCACGTTGGCCGAGGGGCTGTTGGGCATCAGCATCGGGACGGTGTGCGGGGAGACGCGGCGGACGCCCTTCTCCTTGAGCACGTCGTACTGGTCGAGCAGCGTGGTCACGCCGCCGATGCCGGAGGCGATGACGGCGCCCAGCCGGTCCGGGTCGACGCTGCTGTCCTCCCCGGCCTTGCCGGTGAAGCCCGCGTCCTTCCAGGCCTCCTGAGTGGCGATCAGCGCGAACTGCGCCGAACGGTCCAGCCTGCGGGCCTGCGGCCGCGGGATGACCTCGGTGGGCTCCACGGCGACCGGGGCCGCGATCTTGACGGCCTGCTCGGCCGCCCAGTCCTGCTCCAGGGGCTTGACGCCGGACCGGCCGGCGATCAGACCCTCCCAGGTCGAGGCTGCGTCGCCACCCAGCGGTGTGGTTGCGCCGATACCGGTGACGACCACGGTGCGATTGGTCGGGCTCACGGGAATTCTTTCTCCAACGGATACGGGATTCTACGGCGCCACCGCCGGGTGGCGGGGCCTTGCAGCCTTGCGGCCTAAGGGGGTGCCTTTAGGCCTGGTGCTTGAGGATGTAGTCGGTCGCGTCACCGACGGTCTTGAGGTTCTTGACGTCCTCGTCCGGGATCTTCACGTCGAAGCGCTCCTCGGCGGCGACGACGACCTCGACCATGGACAGCGAGTCGACGTCCAGGTCGTCGGTGAAGGACTTGTCCAGCTGGACGTCCTCGGTGGGGATCCCGGCGATCTCGTTCACGATCTCGGCGAGACCGGCGACGATCTCTTCCTGAGTGGCGGCCATGTCAGGCGCTCCTTCTTCGATGTTCCAGACGGTTTGTGGCAGTTGTCCCCCTGCCGGATCGCATGATCCGGCACGGAGTGCCTAGGGGAGGGTAACGACCGTGGCGGCGTAGACGAGACCCGCCCCGAATCCGATGACGAGCGCGGTGTCGCCGCTCTTCGCCTCCCCGGTCGCCAGGAGCCGCTCCATCGCGAGCGGGATCGAGGCGGCCGAGGTGTTGCCGGTGGTGCGGATGTCACGGGCGACCGTGACGTGCTCCGGCAGTTTGAGGGTCTTCACCATCGAGTCGATGATCCGCACGTTGGCCTGGTGCGGGATGAAGACGTCCAGCTCTTCCGGGGTGATACCGGCCGCGTCCAGCGCCTGCTGGGCGACCTTCGCCATCTCGAACACGGCCCAGCGGAACACCGCCTGGCCCTCCTGCGTGATGGCGGGGAATTTGACGTTGCCGTCGGCGTCGAGCGGCAGCTCGGACAGGTCACCGAGCCGGAAGCGGTCCCAGGGGACGGTCTGCTTGATGGTCTCGGCCTTGTCGCCCTCGGAGCCCCACACGGTCGGGCCGATCGCCGGCTCCTGCGAGGGACCGACGATGACCGCACCGGCGCCGTCGCCGAACAGGAAGGCCGTGGCCCGGTCCTCCAGGTCGGTCAGGTCGCTGAGCCGCTCCACGCCGATGACGAGCACGTACTCGGCGGAACCTTCCGCCACCATGCCCTTGGCGAGGGTGAGGCCGTAGCCGAAGCCCGCGCAGCCGGCCGAGATGTCGAAGGCGGCCGCCTTGTTCGTGCCCAGCTTGTCGGCGATCTCGGTGGCCACGGCCGGGGTCTGGCTGAAGTGCGAGACCGTGGAGACGACCACGGCACCGATCTGCTCGGCGTCGATGCCGGCGTCCGCGATCGCCTTGCCGGAGGCCTCGATCGCCATCGCGGCCACGGTCTCCTCGGGACCGGCCCAGTGCCGGGTCTCGATGCCGGAGCGCGAGCGGATCCACTCGTCGGAGGAGTCGATCTTCTCGAGGATCACCTCGTTGGGCACCACCCGCGTCGGCCGGTAGCCGCCGACACCGAGGATGCGCGCATACGGGGCGCCCTTGCTGGGCTTGATCTTCGCCATGTACGGCTCCTTAGGCGCCGGCGCCGGCGTGCTCGGCAATGAGCTCGCGGGCCGTGTCGAGGTCGTCGGGGGTCTTCAGGGCCAGCGTCTTGACGCCGGGCAGCGCGCGCTTGGCCAGGCCGGTCAGGGTGCCGCCCGGGCACACCTCGATGAGCGCGGTGACGCCGAGCTCCTTGAAGGTCTCCATGCACAGGTCCCAGCGCACGGGGCTGGCGACCTGGCCGACCAGCCGCTGAAGCACCTCGGCGCCGGTCGCGACGGCCCGGCCGTCCTTGTTGGAGACGTAACGGACCTTCGGGTCGGCCGGGGTCAGCTCCGCGGCGGCCTTGGCCAGCGTCTCGACGGCGGGGGCCATGTGGTGGGTGTGGAAGGCGCCGGCGACCTTCAGCGGGACGACCTTGCGGACGCCCTCGGGCTTGTCCTCGCTCAGCGCCGCCAGCTGCTCCAGCGTGCCGGCGGCGACGATCTGGCCCGCGCCGTTGATGTTCGCCGGGGTTAGGCCCAGCTTCTCCAGGTGCGCGACGGAGGTCTCGGGATCTCCGCCGAGCAGCGCCGACATGCCGGTCTCGGTGACCGCGGCGGCGTCGGCCATCGCCAGACCCCGCTTGCGGACCAGGCTCAGCGCGGCGATGTCGTCCAGCACACCCGCGAAGGCGGCGGCGGTGATCTCACCGACGCTGTGACCGGCGACCGCGCCCGGCGCGATCTCGGTGCCCACCGCGTCAGCGGCTGATGTCCGGGCACCGAGTGCCGCGGCGGACAGGATCCCGGCGGCGACCAGCAGCGGCTGGGCCACCGCGGTGTCACGGATGGCGTCGGCGTCGGCCTGGGTGCCGTAATGGGCCAGGTCCAGTCCGATGGCGTCCGACCAGGCGGCCACACGGTCGGCGGCGCCGGGCAGTTCGAGCCAGGGAGTCAGGAAGCCGGGCGTCTGGGCGCCCTGGCCGGGAGCGACGAGTACGAGCACTCTCACACTCTCTCTTGGGGACGGCCGGAGCCGCCCGTGAGGACAGGGACGAAGAACACGAAGGGCTTTTGTGGGCCCCCGACAAAACCTATGCCGGGAACTCGCCGTCGGCCAGACGCCCCAGGATCAGCGCGATCCGCAGCGTGAACGCGGATCGTACATCCGATGGCGACCAACCGGTGACGTCAGTCACACGTCGGAGCCGGTAGCGCACGGTGTTCGGGTGAACGAAGAGCATCCGGGCCGCGCCTTCGAGGCTGCTCGCCTGCTCCAGATAGACACTCAGTGTTTCCAGCAGCGCCGAACCGGCTTCTTCGAGAGGTCTGTAGATCTCCTCCACCAACTGCTCGCGGGCGCTCGGGTCGCCCGCGATCGCGCGCTCCGGCAGCAGATCGTCCGCGAGCACCGGCCGCGGCGCGTCCTGCCAGGCCGAACACGCCTTCAGGCCCGCGGCGGCGGCCTGCGCGGACCGCGTGGCGGCCAGCAGATCGGGTACGACCGGCCCCGCGACGACCGGCCCGGCGGCGAAGGGCCCGATGAGGGACTTGGCGACGGCGAGCGGATTGGGGCTGCCCCCCGCGATGACGACGAGCCGGTCCCCGAGCACCCCGGTGAGCACCTGCAGCTTGGCGTGCCGGGCGGCCCGCCGGATGGCCTCGACGGTCAGCTCGCTGTCACCGTCCGGTGCGGTCCCGAGCACGACACACACGTGCTCCGGCGAGTTCCACCCGAGCGCGGCGGCCCGGCTCACGGCGCCTTCGTCCGCCTCCCCGCTCAGTACGGCGTTGACGACCAGCGACTCCAGCCGCGCGTCCCAGGCACCGCGTGCCTCGGCGGCCTGGGCGTACACCTGCGCGGTGGCGAAGGCGATCTCCCGGGCGTACACGAGCAGCGCCTCCCGCAGCACGCTCTCGTCACCGGGCGCGGCCACCTCGTCGATCGCCGACTCCATGACCTCGATGGTGGTCCGCACCATCTCCACGGTCTGGCGCAGCGTGATGGCCCGGGTCAGCTCGCGCGGCGCGGTGCCGAACACGTCCGTGGAGATCGCCTGGGGGGCGTCCGGGTGCCGGAACCACTCGGTGAAGGCGGCGATGCCCGCCTGGGCCACGAGCCCGATCCAGGAACGGTTCTCCGGGGGCATGGCCCGGTACCACGGCAGGGACTCGTCCATCCGCGCGATGGCCTGAGCGGCGAGAGAACCGGAGGACTTCTCCAGCCGCCTCAGGGTCGCGGCGTGCGGATGGACGTCGAGTGCGTGAGGGTCGGCGTGGCGCTCGCTGCTGCGGGATTCGGGTTCGGGCACGGGACAAGACTGCCTTATCGGGCCGGGACCGTGTGCCGCCGGGTCGCAGGTGAGGTCTACGGTGGTGCCCGTGATGGACGTACGGCGCGCCGACGAGCGCTACCCGGGGGGCGAGCCGGAGGCCGGGATCGACTCGCGTCACGCCTTCTCCTTCGGCCCCCACTACGACCCCGGCAACCTCCGCTTCGGCGCGATCATCGCCTGCAACGAGGAGCGGCTCGCGCCCGGTGCCGGCTTCGGCGAACACCCGCACAGCCACACCGAGATCGTCACCTGGGTCGTCGAGGGCGAGCTGACCCACCGCGACTCCACCGGCCACGAGACCAAGGTCCGCCCCGGTGACGTCCAGCACCTCAGCGCGGCGGCGGGCGTCCGGCACGTGGAACGCAACGACGGGCCGTCACCGCTCACCTTCATCCAGATGTGGCTGGCGCCCCTGGAACCCGGTGGCGAGCCGTCGTACACGATCGTTCCCGGCATAGCCGACGCGACGCCGTACGCCCTGCCGGCCGCGGGCGCCCTGCTCCACGTACGCCGGCTGGCAGCGGGCGAGCGGACGGCGGTGCCGGACGCGGAACGTCTGTACGCCCATGTCGTGCACGGGGAGGTGCGGCTGGCCGGCGAGACGCTCGGCCCTGGCGACGCGGCCCGGATCACCGGTGCCCGGGGCCTGGAGGCGGTGGGCGTGACACGGGCCGAGCTGCTGGTGTGGGAGCTGTCCGGCTGAGGGTTCACTGGTCGCCGCTGGGCTGCTCCGCGTTGCGCCACACGGTGATGTCGACCGAGATGTAGTCGCTGGGGCCGTTGCGGGGTGCGGCCCCCTTGTAGGTGACCACCGCGATGTGACCGGACACGGTGTGCACGCAGATCTGCGAGCCCGTGCTGAGTTGCGAGAGGTGGATGTCCTCGGCGTAGCGCGTTTCGGCCCGGCAGGTCGCCAGCGAGCCCTTCTCCGCGTTGTTCAGCAGCACGACCTTCTTGCTGTTGCCGCCGACGACGGGTGTCTGGTCGTCGGAGACGAACGCGTCGTCGTCGTAGTAGAAGTCGGCGCTGTCCCCGAAGCGGGCGTTGGAGCCGTTTTCGTCGTGGAGCGGCTTCGGCGGCGAGTCCGCGAACCGCACCCAGTAGCCCTTGGGGATGTTGATGCCCTTGAAGGTGACCGGCTTGGGGTCGGGCCTGGTCGAGGGGCCGCTGGAGCCGGTGGCCGAACCCGGGCCGGAGTGGTCGCCCGAGCCCTTCGCCGAGGTGCTCGTGCCGCCGCGCTTCGTGTCGGTGTGCGCCTTGCTCAGATACACGCCGCAGCCCACGCCGACGGCCAGCGCCGCCGCGACCACAGCGGCGATCACGCCCGCCCGGCTCCCGCGCCGCGGCTGCGGCTGTGCCCCGGGCCAGGGAGCGCGCGGGGCGGCGGCCGGGGGAGCCGGCGGGAGGTACGACGCCGCAGGCGTGGCTGGCGGCGGGGTGTGCGGCGCGGTCAGGGTGGGTGCGGCGTGCGGCGTCGCCAGGTCGGGCCGGGTCAGCGGAGCGGTCGGCGGCGGCGCCGGTACGGCGGCGGTCAGCTGGGTCGCCGGCGCCGTCGCGGGCGGTCCCTGGGGCGGCCCGGTGGTGACGGCGGACTGTGCGGCCAGCGCCGCGGACGCCGAGACGCGCCGGGTGATCTGGGTGCCGATCGCCTCCGGCAGCCACTCGCCGGACTGGCGCAGCCCGCCCGGGGACGCCTCCTGGCACAGGGCGATGACCTCCGCGCAGGAGGGGCGGTCGGCCGGGTCCTTCGCCAGGCAGCGGGTGACGAACCCCAGGGCCTCGGGCAGGCCGGTGAGGTCGGGCTCCTCGTGGACGATCCGGTACAGCACGGCGTGCGAGGGCCCGTCGCCGTACGCTCCCGAGCCGCGGGCCGCGAACGCGGCGACCTGGCCGAGCGCGAACACGTCCGACGCCGGTGTGATCTCCTGCCCGGTGGCCTGCTCCGGCGACATGAACGCCGGGGTGCCGACGGAGACACCGGTGCCGGTGAGGGCGGTGGCGTCGGCGGCACGCGCGATACCGAAGTCGATGACCCGCGGCCCGTCACCGGCCAGCAGCACGTTGGACGGCTTGAGGTCGCGGTGCACGATGCCCGCGCCGTGAATGACCGTCAGCGCCTCCGCCACGCCCGCGATCAGCAGCAGGAGCGTGGACACCGGGAGCGGGCCGTGCTCCGTGACGGCCGCCGCCAGCGAGGGACCGGGCACGTAGGCGGTGGCCAGCCACGGCCGGGTGCCCTCGGTGTCGTAGTCGATGACCGGCGCCGTGTACAGGCCCTGCACGCGCTGTGCGGCCTGGACCTCCTGCCGGAACCGGCGGCGGAACTCGGGGTCCTCGCTCAGCTCCGGCCGGATGGTCTTGAGCGCGATGGGATGCCCGCCCGGCGTGTACGACAGGTACACCGTGCCCATGCCGCCCGAACCGAGCCGTGCCACCGGCCGGTAGCCCGCCACCGTCTGAGGATCACCGCTCTCCAACGGCCGGAACTGGCCGTCGCTTTGGAGACCGCCCATCATTCTCCCCCGATGTCCGTGACTGCCCTCTCGTGCTGCACGGCCGACAGTGATCAACCGCTGCTGCGGACCTCCCCCAGCACCGCGTCCGTGAAGACCGGCCACGCCTCGATCGC
The DNA here is from genome assembly GCF_001027185.1 of Streptomyces incarnatus. NCBI lineage: Bacteria > Bacillati > Actinomycetota > Actinomycetes > Kitasatosporales > Streptomycetaceae > Streptomyces > Streptomyces incarnatus. Next base: position 5,952,549 of record NZ_CP011497.1, read on the forward strand.
CCAGGGTCCGAAGGCCCGGTCGGTGAGCGCGGCGCACGCCACCCCGGCGTCCGGGTCGATCCACAGGAACGTACCCGACTGCCCGAAATGCCCGAAGGTACGGGGTGAGGAGGAACTGCCGGTCCAGTGGGGTGACTTGGCGTTGCGGATCTCGAAGCCCAGACCCCAGTCGTTCGGGTTCTGGTGGCCGTAGCCGGGCAGCACCCCCTTGGTCCCCGGGTACTGCACGCTCATCGCCTCCGCCACCGTCCGCGGATCCAGCAGCCGCGGCGCCTGCACCTCCGCCGCGAACCGCAGCAGGTCGGCCACCGTGGACACGCCGTCCTTTGCGGGGGAGCCCTCCAGCGTCGTCGACGTCATTCCCAGCGGCTCCAGCACCGCCTGCCGCAGATACTCGGCGAACGGCATGTCCGCGGCCTTCGCGATGTGGTCGCCGAGCTGCTCGAACCCGGCGTTGGAGTAGAGCCGGCGCTCACCGGGGGGCGCCGTCACCCGGTGCTCGTCGAAGGCCAGCCCGGAGGTGTGCGCGAGGAGGTGGCGGACGGTCGAGCCGGGCGGCCCGGCCGGCTCGTCCAGCTCGATGGCGCCCTCCTCGTAGGCGACCAGCGCCGCGTACGCGGCCAGCGGCTTGGTGACCGAGGCGAGCGGAAAACGGTGCCCGACGGGGCCGTGCGTCCCGAGGACGGTCCCGTCGGCTCGTACGACACCCGCCGCGGCAGTGGGGACGGGCCACTTCTCGATCGACGCCAAGCTCGTCAGGCTGTTCAACGACATGCTGCCGAGCCTATGCGGCTCACAGCAGCAGCCGCATCGACGGGTCCGGGTCACGGGTGAAGCCGAGCGAGGCGTACAGCGGCTCGCCCTGCGGGGAGGCGTTCAGCAGGACGTGACCCGCGCCACGCTCCCGGAACCAGGCCAGCAGCTCCTCCATGCACGCGCGCGCGTACCCGCGGCGCCGGGCGTCCGGGTCGGTCGCGACGCTGAAGACGTACCCGACCCGCCCGTGCGGATTGCCGGCCTTCCCGATGCGGTACTCCAGCGTCCCGGCCACCAGCGCGGCCAGCGCCCCCGGCCGGTCCGGATGGTCCACGACGAAGGCGGCGAAGTCCCCGTCCGGCCCGGCCAGCCGCCCGCGCAGTGTCGGCAGCGACTCGGCATGCCAGTCCGCCGCCCCGCCGCCTCCCCCGCTCCCCATGGAGTCGATCATCACCTGGCGCAGACGCAGCACTTCCATGGCATCCTCGGGCACGGCCCGGCGTACGAGACTCATGTGCCGCACGCTAACCGTGCGCCCCGGCCCGCGTCCGGGGATTTCTCACTGGATCCGCTTGCTTGGAGTGCACTCCAACCCCATAGCGTGGGGGCCATGACGGTGATGCAGACCACGCCAGCGGACACCGCACGAACCACCCCGGCAGACATCTGCTCCGCCCCGCCCAGACGCCATCCACGCCCCGACGGCGAGGACCGCTACACGATCAGCGAGGTCGCCGCGTTCACCGGCCTGACCGCGCACACCCTGCGCTGGTACGAGCGGATCGGCCTGATGCCGCACGTCGACCGCTCGCACACCGGCCAGCGGCGCTACCGCAACCGCGACCTGGACTGGCTGGACTTCGTGACCAAGCTGCGGCTGACCGGCATGCCGGTGGCGGACATGGTCCGGTACGCGGAACTGGTCCGGGAGGGCGAGAGCACCTACGCCGAACGCCGGGAACTGCTGGAGTCGACCCGCCGGGACGTCCTGAACAGGATCGCCGAACTGCGGGACACGCTCGCCGTGCTCGACCGCAAGATCAGCTTCTACGCGATGGAGGGGACCACGCGATGACCGACGCCAGGATGCCGACGGTACGGCTCGGCGAGGGCGGACCGGAGGTCGGCGTACAGGGCCTCGGCTGCATGGGCATGAGCTTCGCCTACGGCCCGACGGATGCCGGCCAGGCGCGCGCCGCGCTGGAGCGGGCGCTGGAGCTGGGCGTGACCCTGTACGACACGGCGGACTCCTACGGCGCCGGCGAGAACGAGCGCTTCCTCTCCCCCTTCTTCACCGCGCACCGCGACGAGGTGGTGATCGCCACCAAGTTCGCCCTGTCGATCCCCGAAAACGACCCGACCAAGCGGATCATCCGCAACGACGCGCCGTACATCCGCCGGGCGGTCGAGGCGAGCCTGAAGCGGCTGGACGTCGATGTGATCGACCTCTCCTACATGCACCGCCGCGATCCGGACGTCCCCATCGAGGAGACCGTCGGCACGATGGCGGAGCTGGTCCGCGAGGGCAAGGTCAAGCACCTCGGGCTGAGCGAGGTCACCGCCGACGAGCTGCGCGCCGCGCACGCCGTGCACCCGATCGCCGCCGTGCAGTCGGAGTGGTCGCTGTTCAGCCGGGACATCGAGGCGAAGGTCGTACCGGCCGCGCGGGAGCTGGGCGTGGCCCTGGTGCCGTACTCGCCGCTCGGCCGCGGCTTCCTCACCGGCTCCTTCACCAACGCCGAACAGGAGCTCACGGCCGACGACTTCCGCCGCCACCAGCCCCGCTTCACCGGTGCCAACGCGGCCGCCAACGCGGCCCTCCTGGAGCCGATCCGCGCGATCGCCGAGGCCCGCGGCGCCACCCTCGGCCAGATCGCCCTTGCCTGGGTCCAGCAGCGGGCCACGCTCGACGCCCTCCCGGTCGTCCCGATCCCGGGCACCCGCAGGCCGGGCCGGGTGGAGGAGAACGTGGCGGCGACGGCGATCGTCCTGACGGACGAGGAACTGACCCGGCTGGAGCCGATCGCGGACAAGGTGGCGGGCGAGCGCTACGCGGACATGACGTTCACGTCTGCGGGCAGGGAATAGCTCAGAGCTCCGCCAGCAACTCGGCCTTCTTGGAGGAGAACTCCTCATCGGTGACCAGCCCGGCCTGGTGCAACTCCCCGAGATGGCGGATCCGTTCGGCGATGTCGGCGGGGTCGCGCCGGGACGGGGCCGGTACCACGGGTACCGGCCCCCGCGTGCGTACGGCCGCCAGGACGGCCGCGGCGAACGGCAGCGACTCGTGCACCGGGCCGTACCCGAGCCCGAACACCACCGCCGCCGGGTCCTGGTCGGGCTGCACGGCCGGCATCGCGTCGGCCGAGCGCCTGACCAGCCGCAGGTGCCCCTCGAACGCCTCCGGCGACCGCCACTCCACCCCGCTCAGCTCCGTGACCGGAAAGCGCTGGTCGCCGGCCTTCCACTTCGCCGAGGACGCGCCGGTCCACGACCAGCGGAACTGCACGGCCGTACCGTCGAAGCTCGCCTTCCCGTCGTACGCCTTGAACGACAGCGGCGCCCCGGGCGGCGCCACCAGATGGCGGTCGGTGGACCCGGACTCGGTCAGCAGGCCCTTCAGTTCGTCGGCGTAGTACTCGGCGAGTGTCTCCCGCTCGGCCGGGAGCACCAGCCGGTACGGATCGGAGCCCTCCTTCAGCTGCCCGGCCGCCGCCTCCATCAGCGGATCGGCGCCGACGCGCGGCAGCAGCCGCAGCACGACGGTGCCGCGCCTGCCCGGGGAGAGCGTCAGGCCCTCGACCGCGGACAGCGGGATCCGCCGTTCCCCGAGTGCCTGGAACAGCTTCGGTGTCCGAATCCCCCGTTCGTAACGGATGAGCACGGAGTCGGACTCGAACTCCCAGACGGCATGAAAACCCGCCAGTACGTCACCCATGCGGCTCATCGTATGCGGCACGTGCCCCTCCGTCGCCACCCGCGCAGACCGCACTTCCTGCTGTTTCTACGCGCGTCCGGCCGTGGTGGTGCCGGGCACACCGGCCTGGCACAGGTCGTTCTCGCGTGCGCACGTCACCTCGTCGTACGCCCCGACCGCCACGTCGGCGAGGTTGCGCAGGCTGTCCGTGCCCGGCTGGAAATAACCGGCGTGGCCCTGCGCGTCCCGGGCCGACAGCACGCGCGCACCGAACCCCGAGGACACCGGATCGGCACCGTGCCCGAGCCCGCCGAGCTCCAGGTACGGCACGTCCTGGATCCAGTCGGTGGCGTCCCGCATGGCCCACACCCGCGCCGAGGTCCGCAGGTGGGAGGCGCTGGAGACCCGCATGCCGGGGCTCGCGGCCACGGCTATGTCCGTCACCCGGCGCGGCATGGCGTGCGCGGCCACCCCGCACACCACGGAGCCGTAGCTGTGGCAGACCATGGCCACCGGGGCGCGGCCGGGCAGGCCGCCCAGCAGCGCGTTGAGCCGTACGGCACCCTCCCCGGCGCGCAGTCCGGTGGCCGCGTCCACGCCCAGTCCGTCGGGTGCGGTGTAGTCGGCCCAGGCGATCACGGCCGTACGGGTCGTGGGGCTCTGCGCGCGCTCCGCCGCGTACAGCGCCTTGGCCATGCCGACCGGGGCGGTGTACTGGCGGTCGGTCCTCTGGAAGGTGAGCAGATCGGTGTCGACGCCGGGCACGACGACCGAGATCCGCCGCGCCTTGTCCAGGTCCCCGAACACCTCGGCGATACGGCCCGAACCCTCCGGGTCGAAGGCCAGGATCTGGCGGCCCGGGGCCAGCAGGGACTCGTAGCGGTGCATACGGCGGCCCGCGTCCTGCTGCCCGGCCGCGCTGAGCCGGCTGTCGTGCATGCGCTTCTTCTCGACCCTGAGCTGCTGCTCCAGCGCGATGTGGTTGGCGCGGTAGCGCAGCGTGACCGGGGCGCCGTTCATGTTGCCGACCGCGAGCGGGTAGCGGCGGGCGAGACGGTCCTGGTCCGCGGGGGAGAGGGAGGCGAAGAAACGGCCGAGCCGGGTCGGCGCGGCCTTGGGGTCCGGCAGGTGGAGGCCGTGGATGCTGCCGTGCCCCCACTTGTCGAGCGAGGCCTGCAGCGCGGTCGACTCCCGGTGGCTGTGCAGGGCGGTCCAGCCGGTCGTCGCGAGCATCACGAACACCACGGCCAGCGCCAGCAGGGCGCGCCAGACGTTCAGTTGCGGGGAGGTGTCGAAGGAAGTCACTGGGAGGACACACTAGGAGAACGGGAGGGTCTCGGGGTAACCGAGTGACAGGTATCACGTTTCGTCAGACGTCGAACGGGCTGTCAACGATCTTGGCTCGCGCGCCAGTTCCCGGTGAGTGCCGAACCCACCTGATCGAGGTAGGACGCGGTGAGTTGACGGATCGCCTCCAGGCTGAAGTCGTCGCCCGTGCACCACTGCCGTTCGGTGACCCTTATCACCCCGCCGAACACGGCCACGGCGAGCCGCGGTCGCGGGTCGGCGTCCACGTCCACCCCCTCGCGCTCGGCCAGCAGGCGCGCGATCGTCTCCTCCGTGGCGGCCGAGCGGCGCAGATGGGCGGCGAGCAGCGCGGGCGTCGACTCGATCGCCCGGTACATGCGCAGGTACAGCTCGACCGGGACGGCCGACTCGACGGTCTCCCGGATCCCGTCCCAGCCCTCCAGGACCGCCTGCCGCAGCGCCTCCAGCGGTGCCTCGTGCGGCGGACGCGCGCGAACGGCCTCCACGAAGCGCGCCTCCGTCATCGCCTGGACCGCGAAGGCCGCGTCCTCCTTGCCGGCGAAGTAACGGAAGAAGGTGCGCTGCGAGACGTCGACGGCCTCGGCGATCTCGTCGACGGTCGTGTGCTCGTATCCCTGGCTCGTGAACAGCTCCAGAGCGGCCCGCAGCAGCGCCTCCCGGGTGCGCTGTTTCTTGCGTTCACGCAGTGTTTCCATGGGTGTCAGTTACTGACGTATGAAATGATTTGTCAATTGTCAGAGGCTGTCACTAGCCTCGAACACATGACTAGTCAGACCACCATCGACGCGACGGGGCCGGGGGACGCGGCACCGCAGGCCCCGCTCGAGTCGCCTCCGGCCGCGGGGCTGCGCGGCCATCCCTGGCTCACCCTGATCACCGTCGCCGTCGGCGTCATGATGGTGGCCCTCGACGGCACCATCGTGGCGATCGCCAACCCGGCGATCCAGAAGGACCTGGGGGCCACCTTCGCCCAGGTCCAGTGGATCACCAACGGCTACTTCCTCGCCCTCGCGGTCGCCCTGATCACCGCCGGCAAGCTCGGTGACCGCTTCGGGCACCGGCAGACCTTCCTCATCGGTGTGACCGGCTTCGCCGCCGCCTCCGGCGCCATCGGCCTGTCCCACAGCATCGCCGCGGTCGTCACCTTCCGCGTCTTCCAGGGCCTGTTCGGCGCGCTGCTGATGCCGGCCGCGCTCGGCCTGCTGCGGGCCACCTTCCCGGCCGAGAAGCTCAACATGGCCATCGGCATCTGGGGCATGGTGATCGGCGCGTCCACCGCGGGCGGCCCGATCCTCGGCGGCGTCCTCGTCGAGCACGTCAACTGGCAGTCGGTCTTCTTCGTCAACGTGCCGGTCGGCGCGCTGGCCCTGGTCCTGGGCGTGCTGATCCTCCTCGACCACCGTGCGCAGAACGCCCCGCGCTCCTTCGACGTCCTCGGCATCGCGCTGCTCTCCGGCGCGATGTTCTGCCTGGTCTGGGCCCTGATCAAGGCCCCGGCCTGGGGCTGGGGCGACGGCAGGACCTGGATCTTCATCGCCGCGTCCGTGGCGCTCTTCGCCGTGTTCGCCGTCTGGGAGACCAGGGTCAAGGAGCCGCTGATCCCGCTGGGCCTGTTCCGTTCCGTCCCGCTCTCGGCGGGCGTGGTGCTGATGGTCCTGATGGCCATAGCGTTCATGGGCGGGCTGTTCTTCGTGACGTTCTACCTCCAGAACGTCCACGGCATGAGCCCGATCGACGCCGGCCTGCACCTGCTGCCGCTCACCGGCATGATGATCGTCGGCTCGCCGCTCGCCGGTGCCGCGATCACCAAGCTCGGCCCGCGCATCCCGCTGGCCGGCGGCATGGCCGCGACCGCGATCGCCATGTACGGCATGTCGACGCTCAAGGCGGACACCGGCAGCGGCGTGATGTCGGTGTGGTTCGCGCTGCTCGGCCTCGGCCTGGCACCGGTCATGGTCGGTGCCACGGAGGTCATCGTCGGCAACGCCCCGATGGAGCTGTCCGGTGTCGCCGGTGGCCTCCAGCAGGCGGCCATGCAGATCGGCGGCAGCCTCGGTACGGCCGTGCTGGGCGCCGTGATGGCCTCCAAGGTCGACAGCGACCTGCCGGGCAACTGGACCGGCGCCGGGCTGCCGCAGCTGACCCCGGGTCAGCTCGACAAGGCGGCGGAGGCGGTCCAGGTGGGCGTCGCCCCGGTGCCGAAGGGCGTGCCGGAGCAGATCGCCGCGAAGATCACCGAGGTGGCCCACCACACCTTCATCTCCGGCATGAGCCTCGCCTCCCTGGTCGCGGCGGGCGTGGCGGCGGTCGCCGTCCTCGTCGCGCTGCTCACCAAGCGGGGCGTGAACGCCGAGTCGGGTGCGGGCGTGGGCCACATCTGAGGCTGTCCTTCCGGGCCTCCACCGGCGGAGTTTCCCCTATCAGGGTGACTCCGCTAAAGATCGCTCGCACCGGGCGCGCGCCGCAGGTCACAGTGGGTCAAGTCCTCCGCAGGGCAAGGGAGGGCCGCGGGCCGCGGCGCGCGCTGCCGGAGGGGGGTGGCGCGCGCAGGTCTGCCCGGACGGAACCGGGGTACCCGCACACCGAAGCCGAACTGTCCATGGACCTCAGGGAGTTGATGATGGCGGGCTTCGGGCACGGCACGCGCGGGTACCCCCGGTCACGTCGCCGGACGTGGCAACGGACTGGGCCGGACCGTGCGACGCTCGGGATCATCGGCACGATCTGTGCCGTTGCCGGCTTCTTCGCACTGGGTATCGCCCTCGGCCCGCTCGCGATGTTCTGCGGCTGGCAGGCCATGGGCCGCAAGTGGTCCAACGACCGTGACATCCCCGCCTTGGTGGCGCTGGTCCTGGGTGCGATCGACACGTTGCTGGCCGTCATCGCCCTGGCGGGCGCGGCGACGTGGGGCCACGGGCCGTTCTAGCCGACGGCAACGGCCATGGATGCGGGCCGCCTGCCGGTGCCGCCGTGTCGTGGCCCAGAGCGGGCCCACACGGCGGAGCCGCACGTCCGGCCCCGCGGCCCTTCAGGGCACTCGTCAACTCCGCTGCTGCTCCCGCTCGTCCGCCAACCGAGCCACTTCCGACCGCAGCAGGCGAACCTCCTCGGTCAGATCGGCGATGGCCTGCGTCTGCCGCCGCTCCTCCACAATCGTCCTTCTCGAACCGCGCGATGAACCACGCCGCGATGTTCGCGGTCACCACACCGGGCAACGCGATCCCGGAGAGCATCAGCCCGACGGCGATCTTCCGCCCCAGCCCGGTCGTCGGCGCGTGGTCCCCGTACCCCACGGTCGTCATCGTCGTGAACGACCACCACACCGCGTCACCCGGCGTCCGGATGTTCCCGTTCGGCGAGTCCCCATAAACGCATGGTAAAGGCGCGCCCGAAGGGGCGCGGGGCAGTGCCTGACATGCGGCTCCGCCGCGCGGGCGCCACCAGCCACGCAGTCACCCGCACCCGGCGACGAACCCGCAGCCCCTACCCCGTTGCCGTCGGTCAAAGCCGAGCGCAGCGGCTACGCGTCACCACCGGCCGCTCCCGGGTGCGCCGCCGACACGTCCAGCAGCTGGTACCGGTCGATGGCCTGCTTCAGCACCGAGCGGTCCACCTTGCCCTCGCGGGCCAGCTCGGTCAGCACCGCGACGGCGATCGACTGGGCGTCGATGTGGAAGAAGCGCCGCGCCGCGCCCCGGGTGTCGGCGAAGCCGAAACCGTCCGCGCCCAGCGACTGGTACGTGCCCGGCACCCACCGCGCGATCTGGTCCGGAACCGATCGCATCCAGTCGGACACGGCCACGAACGGACCCTCCGCTCCGCTGAGCTTGCGCGTCACATACGGCACCCGCTGCTCCTCCTCCGGGTGCAGCAGGTTGTGCTCCTCGCACTCCACCGCCTCGCGGCGCAGCTCGTTCCAGGAGGTGGCCGACCAGACGTCGGCGCGCACGTTCCAGTCCGCCGCGAGGATCCGCTGCGCCTCGAGCGCCCACGGGACCGCCACGCCGGACGCCAGGATCTGCGCCGGGACCGAGCCCGATGTGCCCTCGCTCAGCTTGTGGACGCCCTTGAGGATGCCCTCGACGTCCACGTTCGCCGGCTCGGCCGGGTGCTGGATGGGCTCGTTGTAGACGGTCAGGTAGTAGAAGACGTCCTCGCCGTGCGGGTGCTCGGCGTCGCCGCCGTACATCCGGCGCAGGCCGTCCTGGACGATGTGCGCGATCTCGTAGCCGTACGCCGGGTCGTACGCCACGCAGGCCGGGTTGGTCGAGGCGAGCAGCTGCGAGTGGCCGTCCGCGTGCTGCAGGCCCTCGCCGGTCAGGGTCGTACGGCCGGCGGTCGCGCCCAGGACAAATCCGCGCGCCAGCTGGTCGGCCATCTGCCAGAACTGGTCGCCGGTGCGCTGGAAACCGAACATCGAGTAGAAGACGTAGACCGGGATCAGCGGCTCGCCGTGCGTGGCGTAGGCCGAGCCCGCCGCGATCAGCGAGGCCGTGCAGCCCGCCTCGGAGATGCCGTCGTGCAGCATCTGGCCGGTCGGCGACTCCTTGTAGGCGAGCAGCAGCTCCCGGTCCACCGACTCGTACTGCTGGCCCAGCGGGTTGTAGATCTTCGCGCTCGGGAAGAAGGAGTCCATGCCGAACGTGCGGTACTCGTCCGGCGCGATCAGCACGAACCGCTTGCCGATCTCCTTGTCCCGCATGAGGTCCTTCAGTAGCCGGACGAAGGCCATCGTGGTGGCGATGGACTGCTGGCCCGTGCCCTTCTTCACGGTCGCGTACGCCTTGTCGTCCGGCAGAGCCAGCGGCTTGGAGCGCACGACGCGCGTCGGGACGTACCCCCCGCACTGCTTGCGCATGTCGTGCATGTACTGGATCTCGTCCGTGTCGCGGCCCGGGTGGTAGTACGGCGGCGGGCCGGACTCCAGCTCCTTGTCGGAGATCGGCAGGTGCAGCCGGTCCCGGAAGCGCTTGAGGTCGTCGACCGTCAGCTTCTTCATCTGGTGCGTGGCGTTGCGGCCCTCGAAGTTGGGGCCCAGCGTCCAGCCCTTGATCGTCTTGGCCAGGATGACCGTCGGCTGGCCCTTGTGCTCCGTGGCCGCCTTGAACGCCGCGTAGATCTTGCGGTGGTCGTGACCGCCGCGGCCCAGGTGCAGGATCTGGTCGTCGGTCATGTTCTCGACCATGGCGCGCAGCCGGTGGTCGTCGCCGAAGAAGTGCTCGCGGATGTAGGCGCCGGACTCCGTGGCGTACGTCTGGAACTGGCCGTCCGGGGTCGTGTTCATCTTGTTGACGAGGATGCCGTCCCGGTCCTGCGCGAGCAGCGGGTCCCAGCTGCGGTCCCAGATCAGCTTGATCACGTTCCAGCCGGCGCCCCGGAAGATCGACTCCAGCTCCTGGATGATCTTGCCGTTGCCGCGCACCGGGCCGTCCAGCCGCTGCAGGTTGCAGTTGACGACGAAGGTCAGGTTGTCCAGGCCCTCCCGGGCCGCGATGGACAGCTGGCCGAGCGACTCCGGCTCGTCCATCTCGCCGTCGCCGAGGAACGCCCACACGTGCGACCTGGAGGTGTCGGCGATGCCGCGCGCCTCCATGTAGCGGTTCATCCGCGCCTGGTAGATCGCGCCGAGCGGGCCGAGGCCCATGGAGACCGTCGGGAACTCCCAGAAGTCCGGCATCGAGCGCGGGTGCGGGTAGCTGGACAGGCCGTCGGGGTACTTCGACTTCTCCTGGCGGAAGCCGTCCAGCTGGTCCTCGGTGAGCCGGTCGAGCAGGTACGCGCGCGCGTAGATGCCCGGGGAGGCGTGGCCCTGGAAGAAGACCTGGTCGCCGCCGTCGCCCTCGTCCTTGCCGCGGAAGAAGTGGTTGAAGCCGACGTCGTACAGCGAGGCGGAGGAGGCGAAGGTGGCGATGTGGCCGCCGACGCCGATGCCGGGGCGCTGGGCGCGCGAGACCATCACGGCCGCGTTCCAGCGGGTCGCGTTGAGGATCCTGCGCTCGATCTCCTCGTTGCCCGGGAAGAACGGCTCGCTCTTGGTCGGGATCGTGTTGACGTAGTCCGTGCTGCGCATCTCGGGCACGGCGACGCGCCGCTCGCGGGCCCGTTCGATCAGCCGGAGCATGAGGTAGCGGGCCCTCTCCCGGCCGCGCTCGTCCACGGCGGCGTCGAGGGAGTCGAGCCACTCCTGGGTTTCTTCGGGATCGAAGTCAGGAACCTGACTCGGAAGGCCGCCAATGATGATCGGATTGCGATCGGATCCGGAAGCCACGCTGTTCCTTACCTGTCAGAGGGCCGATTTCTTACTCGTGCCTACACCGTTCCCCATCGTGTACCTCGGGGCGGCGTACGTCATCTCCTCGGTATCTCTCGGTGTCACCCGTCGGTCTCCGTCGGTCAAAACGCAACGATACGCCCGGGGTGTGACACCCTTGGCAAAGGTGTTCGAGGCGCGTATCGACGGATGATTCTGAGATGATTTCGAACGGTGCAAACCGGGCACATCGGTGTGATGTGACTCACTCGGAATCGAGATACGGTGCCAGGAGTTGCGGCGACACGGCCCGGATCGTCACCGTTTCGGCGGTCCAGACGGCCGGGTACTTGCGCGATCCGCCCCGCCCGTGTGGACTACGGCCAATGCTTCGCGCACGCGCGTGGCTGAGATATTCACCAAGACATGATCAGGAGGCAACCCGTGAGCGCGACCGCGGACCACGCGGAGGAGCGGACGAACCCTGCCGCCAGGCTGGGGTTCCAGCCCGGGCAGGTGGTCCAGGAGATCGGCTACGACGACGACGTCGACCAGGAGCTCCGCGAGGCCATCGAGGAAGCCATCGAGGGCGACCTCATGGACGAGGACTACGACGACGTGGCCGACGCCGTTGTGCTGTGGTTCCGTGACGACGACGGCGACCTGACGGATGCGCTGGTGGATGCCACCACGTACATCGAAGAGGGCGGCGCGATCCTGCTCCTGACGCCGAAGACCGGCCGTTCGGGGTACGTGGAGCCGAGCGACATCCAGGACGCCGCCACGACGGCCGGCCTGACGGCGTCGAAGAGCGTCAGCGTGGGCAAGGACTGGAGCGGAAGCCGGCTGGCCACGCCGAAGGCGGCCAAGTCCAAGAGGTGATCTCCTCTCCCACCACCGGACGGGCTGGATTTCGCCCCAGCCCGTCCGGAAGGCCCCGGTGATCGCTGCGTAGGGTGGACCCGAGCGTGTGCTGCGCGCTCGACCCGAACGGCCCACCGAAGGGATGCACGACGATGGCGATCCAGGTCGGCGACAAGGCGCCCGACTTCGAGCTCAAGGACAACCACGGCCGGACCGTGAAGCTCTCGGACTTCCGCGGCGAGAAGAACGTGGTCCTGCTCTTCTACCCCTTCGCCTTCACCGGCGTGTGCACCGGCGAGCTGTGCGAGCTGCGCGACAACCTGCCGAAGTTCGAAGGCCGCGACACCCAGCTGCTCGCCGTCTCCAACGACTCCATCCACACCCTGCGCGTCTTCGCCGAGCAGGAGGGCCTGGAGTACCCGCTGCTCAGCGACTTCTGGCCGCACGGCAACGTCTCGCGCGCGTACGGCGTCTTCGACGAGGACAAGGGATGCGCCGTCCGGGGCACCTTCATCATCGACAGGGAGGGCGTCGTGCGGTGGACCGTGGTCAACGGCCTGCCGGACGCGCGCGACCTGAACGACTACGTGAAGGCGCTCGACACCCTCTAGGCCCCTGTAGGCCGACCGTGGCCGACACCTGTGATTCTCCGGGTCCAGGCTCTGCGGGGGGCGGGAACCCGTCACTAGGATCGGCTCGTTGATCCCATATCCGAAGCACGACGGGGCTCCCCGCCCCTGGACACCACATGGAGGACCCGTGGGAGTCAGCCTCAGCAAGGGCGGCAACGTATCGCTGACGAAGGAGGCCCCGGGCCTGACCGCCGTCATCGTCGGTCTGGGGTGGGACGTGCGCACCACGACCGGCACCGACTTCGACCTCGACGCCAGCGCGCTGCTGCTGAACAACTCCGGCAAGGTCGCGAGCGACCAGCACTTCGTCTTCTTCAACAACCTCAAGAGCCCCGACGGCTCGGTCGAGCACACCGGTGACAACCTCACCGGTGAGGGCGAGGGCGACGACGAGCAGATCAAGGTCAACCTGAGCGGCGTCCCGACCGACATCGAGAAGATCGTCTTCCCCGTGTCGATCTACGACGCCGAGAACCGCCAGCAGTCCTTCGGCCAGGTCCGCAACGCCTTCATCCGCGTCGTGAACCAGGCCAACCAGCAGGAGATCGCCCGCTACGACCTCAGCGAGGACGCCTCCACCGAGACGGCCATGGTCTTCGGCGAGCTGTACCGGCACGGGGCGGAGTGGAAGTTCCGGGCCATCGGCCAGGGCTACGCCTCCGGCCTGCGCGGCATCGCGCAGGACTTCGGCGTCAACGTCTGATCCCGGCAGGGTCACGACACCTGCACCGTCCGGCGCCGCACCGTTTACGGTCGGCGCCGGACGCGCAGGACAACCAGGGAAAGCACCACTAGGGGAGGACCAGCATCATGGGCGTCACGCTCGCCAAGGGAGGCAATGTCTCCCTCTCCAAGGCCGCACCGAACCTCACGAACGTCACGATCGGGCTCGGCTGGGACGCGCGTTCCACCACCGGCGCCCCCTTCGACCTGGACGCCAGCGCGCTGCTGTGCGGCGCCGGCAACCGCGTCCTGGGCGACGAGTGGTTCGTGTTCTACAACCAGCTCAAGAGCCCCGACGGCTCGGTCGAGCACACCGGTGACAACCTCACCGGTGAGGGCGAGGGCGACGACGAGACGATCCTGGTGGACCTCACCAAGGTCCCCGCCCACTGCGAGAAGATCGTCTTCCCCGTCTCCATCCACATGGCGGACGAGCGCGGCCAGACCTTCGGCCAGGTCTCCAACGCCTTCATCCGGGTCGTGAACCAGGCCGACGGCCAGGAACTGGCCCGCTACGACCTCAGCGAGGACGCCTCCACCGAGACCGCCATGATCTTCGGCGAGCTCTACCGCTACCAGGGCGAATGGAAGTTCCGCGCGGTCGGCCAGGGGTATGCGTCGGGCCTGCGCGGCATCGCCCTCGACTTCGGGGTGAACGTCTCCTAGTGGCCCTGGGCGGTACGGCCGACAGGGTGTGCCCCTAGACTCGGGGTCAACGTTTCGCAAAGCCGAGTACGGCGCGGGGGAGACCCGTACCGACAAGATGGGGTAGCCAGTGCTTCTGAAAACCTTCGGCTGGTCGTTCGCGGTCACCGCGCTCGGCCTGGTCGCCGCGGTCTTCTACGGGGGGTGGGAGGCCTTCGGCGTCGTGGCGATCCTGGCCGTCCTCGAGATCTCGCTGTCGTTCGACAACGCGGTGGTCAACGCCGGCATCCTGAAGAAGATGAACGCCTTCTGGCAGAAGATCTTCCTCACGGTCGGCGTTCTCATCGCGGTGTTCGGCATGCGGCTGGTCTTCCCGGTCGTGATCGTCGCCATCACCGCCAAGCTCAACCCGTACGACGCGGTCCACCTGGCCCTCACCGACAAGGACCGCTACCAGCAGCTGGTCACCGACGCCCACCCCGCGATCGCCGCGTTCGGCGGGATGTTCCTGCTGATGATCTTCCTGGACTTCATCTTCGAGGACCGGGACATCCAGTGGCTGCAGTGGCTGGAGCGGCCGCTGGCCAAGCTCGGCAAGATCGACATGCTGTCGGTCTGCGTCTCGCTGATCGTCCTGCTGATCACCTCCTTCACCTTCGCCACCCACGCCCACCAGCACGGCGGCGTCCATGTCGACAAGGCGCAGACGGTTCTGATCGCCGGTATCGCCGGCCTGATCACGTACATGATCGTCGGCGGTCTGTCCGGGTACTTCGAGGACCGGCTGGAGGAAGAGGAGGAGCGCGAGCACGAGGAGGAGGAAGAGGCCGCCCGCACCGGCAAGAAGCGCTCGGCGGTCGTCCTGGCCGGCCAGGCCGCGTTCTTCATGTTCCTCTACCTCGAGGTCCTGGACGCCTCCTTCTCCTTCGACGGTGTGATCGGCGCCTTCGCCATCACCAACGACATCGTGATGATGGCCCTCGGCCTCGGCATCGGCGCGATGTACGTCCGGTCCCTCACGGTCTACCTGGTCCGCCAGGGCACCCTCGACGACTACGTCTACCTGGAGCACGGCGCCCACTACGCCATCGGCGCCCTGGCCGTGATCCTCATGGTCACCATCCAGTACGAGATCAACGAGGTCATCACCGGTCTCGTCGGCGTCGTCCTGATCGCCTGGTCCTTCTGGTCCTCCGTCCGCCGCAACCGCGCCCTCGCGGGCCAGGGCGAGGGCACCGGCGAGAAGGCCGAGGTCTCCTCAGGGGTGTGACCCCGGTCCCCTACGGGACGGGTACGTGACAGATCCGGGCCGTGACAGGGTGTGGCACCCCGCCCGGCGAGGAACGCTCTGAATCGGGGCGGCCGACGCGCTCGGCCGCCCCGACGGCGTGGTGAACGAGTACGTGAACACCTGGGGGCGGACATGGGTTTCTTCGACGGGCTGCGGGGCGCCGGCGCCGCCGAATTCGACGCGGGCAACTCGACGAACACGATCGAGCTGACCAGGCGGCACCAGACGGTGTCCCTGACCAAGCAGGACGCGGCCACCGGCCACCTGCGCGTCAACCTCACCTGGCGGATGCGCACCTCCGACTTCGACAGCAACCAGCGCACCAGCCTCCTGCGGCACCCCTTCAAGGCCCTCAGGCCACCGGAGGTCCTCGGCCACGGCCAGAGCATGGTCAACGTCGACCTCGACCTGGGCTGCCTCTACGAACTGACCGACGGCACCAAGGGCGTCGTCCAGCCGCTCGGTAACTATCTCGGCGACGTCAACGCACCGCCGTACATCAAGCTCAGCGGCGACGACCGCTTCGGCTCGGCGTCCGGCGAGACGATGTACGTCAACCTCGACCACCGCGACGCGATCAAGCGCCTGCTGGTCTTCGTCTACATCTACGACCAGACCCCGGCCTTCGACCGCACCCACGCCATCGTCACCCTGTACCCCAGCAACGGCCCCCGCATCGAGATAGGCCTCGACGAGCGCCACCCCCAGGCCCGCTCCTGCGCGGTGGTGATGATCGAGAACGTCAAGGGCGAACTGCTCGTCCGCCGCGAGGTGAAGTTCGTGTACGGCTTCCAGGGCGAGCTGGACCGCCTCTACGGGTGGGGGTTGCAGTGGGGGAGGGGCTACAAGACGAAGGTGGACAGGTGAGGCGCCCCGTAAGGGGCGCGGGGCCGTATCGATATGCGGCTCCGCCGCGCGGGCGCGAGAAACCACATCGCACCCGCAGTCGCAGAACCACATAAGGTCCCGACCCATTAGGCGCACTCACCGCCCGATGAACTGCGGCCCCTGCGGAGGCAACCGGAAGTTCGGATCCACCGGCCCCACGGGCACCGGCACCGGCGCTGCCACAGGCTGGGGGTACCCATACGCCGGCGGAGCCGACGTCGGCTGCGGATACCCGTAGGCCGGGGGCTGCTGCGGAACCGCCGGAGGCTCAGGCACCTCCTCCGACTCGTCCACCGAGATACCGAAGTCCGTCGCGAGCCCCTTCAGCCCGTTCGAATACCCCTCGCCCAGCGCGCGGAACTTCCAGCCCTCCCCGCGCCGGTACAGCTCACCGCAGATCAGCGCGGTCTCCGCACCCGTCTCCGGCTTGATCTCGAACCGGGCCAGCGGCTCGGCGTCGACGACCGCGGCGTCGTACAGCAGGATGCACAGCGCCGGCACCCGGTCGAAGGTGATCCCGTCCGCGGACGCGACCAGCAGGATCCGGCCGACGTCCGGCTCGACGCCGGGCAGATCCGTCTGGATCGTGTCGGTCAGCCCCTCGGCGACGCGCTTCTTGCCCAGCCGCCACACCTTTCCGGAGGGGTGCCGGGGCTGGTTGTAGAAGACGAAGTCCTCGTCGGAGCGCACACGGCCGTCGGGGCCCAGCAGCAGCGCCGAGGCGTCCACGTCCGGAACTGCCTGCCCGGGCGTCCAGCGCAGCACGGCGCGGACCGTGTCGGCCTCCAGCGGGACGTTCGACCCCTTCAGCATCGCGTGCGTCATGCGGTCATCCTGCCTTCTCGGTCCTGGCCACGACAATGCGGGGGTGGTGTCGCAGAGCGCCGCCGACACGGGCGAGTTACCGGAAATTCATGCCCGCGGGGAACCTCTGACACGGATCCCTACGTACTATTACCGGCCACCCTTTACCCAACACTGAGACTCGGGCTCGCGCCCTGAGGGAGTCCTATGCGTCATTTCGGGCACATCGCCCCCGAGGTGCGGCAGCGCCTCTTCCACCGGGAGCCGTGCGCGTTCAGCGCCGACTCTCCGGCCCGGCTGCTCGCCGCCGCCCTCGGCGCCACCCTGTACAGCCCGGCCACCCGGCCGCGGCTCGCCGACGACATCGTCAAGCAGGCCGGGAACGGCGTGGTCTCGATGGTGCTGTGCCTGGAGGACTCGATCGACGACGCGGACGTCGTGGCCGGCGAGGAGAACCTCGTCCGCCAGTTCGCCGACCTGGCCGCCCGGCCCGGCGTCGAGCCGCCGCTGCTCTTCATCCGGGTGCGCGCGCCCGAGCAGATACCCGACCTCGTACGGCGCCTCGGCCCGTCCGTCCGGCTGCTGTCCGGATTCGTGCTGCCCAAGTTCACCGAGGAACGCGGCATCCCCTTCCTCGAGGCCCTGACGGCCGCCGAGGCGGTCAGCGGGCACCGGCTGTTCGCCATGCCCGTCCTGGAGTCCCCGGAACTGCTCTACCGCGAGTCCCGGGTGGACACCCTGGAGGGCATCGCCCGCGCGGTCGACAAGTACCGCGACCGGGTCCTGGCGCTGCGCCTCGGCGTGACCGACTTCTGCTCCAGCTACGGCCTGCGCCGCGCCCCCGACATGACCGCCTACGACGTCCAGATCGTCGCCTCGGTGATCGCCGACGTCGTGAACATGCTGGCCCGGGCCGACGGCACCGGATTCACCGTGACCGGGCCCGTGTGGGAGTACTTCCGGGTCTCCGAGCGCATGTTCAAGCCGCAGCTGAGGCAGAGCCCCTTCCTGGAGGTGCAGGCCGTCGGGCTGCGCGAGCGGCTGATCGAGCACGCCATGGACGGACTGCTGCGGGAGATCTCCCTCGACCAGGCCAACGGTCTGCTCGGCAAGACGTGCATCCACCCCTCCCACGTGCTGCCCGTCCACGCGCTGTCCGTGGTCAGCCACGAGGAGTACAGCGACGCCCAGGACATCCTGCGGCCGGAACGCGGCGGCGGGGGTGTACTCCGGTCGGCCTACACGAACAAGATGAACGAGGTGAAGCCGCACCGCGCCTGGGCCGAGCGGACTCTGCTGCGCGCCGAGGTCTTCGGCGTGGCCCACGAGGACGTCGGCTTCGTGGAGCTGCTCGCCGCCGGGATACCCGGCTGAGCCGGGCCGATCTTTCAACGACGTCAAGGAACGCATGAAGAACGCTGTGAACGACGGGGTCTGGTCCGGCAGCTGGGTCGCCGAGCGGCTCGGGGTCGAACTCGCGGGGGACGACGGCCTGCGGGCCCTGCTCGGGCTCGCCCTGCGGCGCAACCCCAAGCGGGCCCATCTGCTGGTCTCGAACGTCCTCGGCAAGCATGTGCCGCAGTCGCCGACGGTGGTGTACGGCCATGGGTTCCGGCTCGGCCGACAGGTCGCCGAGCTGCTCTCCGCGGCCGAGGCGCGGAACGCGGTGGTCCTGGGCTACGCGGAGACCGCGACCGGGCTGGGCCACGCGGTCGCCGACGGCCTCGGCACGGCGCCGTATCTGCACTCCACGCGTCGGCCGGTGCCCGGGGTCGCCCGGGCGGGCGGCTTCGAGGAGTCGCACTCGCATGCCACGTCGCATCTTCTGCTGCCCGAGGATCCCGGGCTGCTGGCCGGTGACGGCGCGCTGGTGCTCGTCGACGACGAGTTCTCCACCGGTAACACCGTGCTGAACACCATCCGTGACCTGCATACACGGTATCCGCGGGGGCGGTACGTGGTGGTCGCGCTGGTCGACATGCGGTCGGCGGAGGACGTCGAGCGGATGGAGCGGTTCGCCGACGAGATCGGGGCGCGGGTGGACCTGGTCGCCGCCGCGTCCGGGATCGTACGGCTGCCGTCGGATGTGCTGGAGAAGGGGCGGCGACTGGTGGCGCACCATGACGTCGCCGGGTGCGGGTCCGATGAGGTGACCCGCGCCCACGCGGCGGTTCGTGTGGACCTGCGGTGGCCGCACCGGCTCCCCGACGGCGGGCGCCACGGCTTCACCCCCGCCCACCGGGACCGTCTGGAGACCGCGCTCCCCGAGATGGCGGCCCGACTGAGCGACGCCCTGCCCCCCGACGCCCGTCGCGTCCTCGTCCTCGGCTTCGAAGAGCTGATGTACGCCCCGCTGCGGCTCGCCCGTGAGCTGGAGCAGGTCACGGACGCGGACGTGCGGTTCTCCACCACCACCCGCTCACCCGTCCTCGCGCTGGACGACCCCGGGTACGCGATCCGGACCCGGCTGGTCTTCCCCGCCCACGACGACCCGGCCGACGGCCCCGGCGAACGCTACGCCTACAACGTCGCGGGCGGCGGCTTCGACGCCGTCGTCGCCGTGGTCGACTCGGTCGCCGACACCCCCGCCCTGCACGCGCCCGACGGCCTGCTGGCCCGCCTCGCCGCCCACACCCCGCACGTCCTGCTCGCGGTGGTCCCGTCGTACGTACCGCACGCTCCCGAAAGGCCGGCCATGCTGCCCGAGCCCCTCCGTGGCCCCGCATTCTCCAGCTACGCGCCCGAGGAGGTCGGCTGGCTGCTCCAGGACCTCTCCGACGTCACGCTGGAGGCGCCGACCGAGGAGCGGGAGGAGGCCATCCAGAGCGGTGGCGCGCACTACGCCGAGTCGCTGCCGGTGGAGTACCAGCCCAGCGAGCAGTACCAGGAGCTGTTCCACGCGGCCCTGGACACCTCCGCGGCCCGGATCGCCCAGGCGGTCGGCGTGGTGACCGAGGCCGTCATCGCCGAGCGGTCGCCGCGCCCGGTGCTGGTCTCGCTCGCCCGCGCGGGCACGCCGGTCGGCATCCTGATGCGCCGCTGGGCCCAGTACCGGCACGGCCTGGACCTGCCGCACTACGCGGTGTCGATCGTGCGCGGCCGGGGCATAGACGCCAACGCGCTGCGCTGGCTCGCCGCCCACCACGACCCGCGGGACGTCGTGTTCGTCGACGGCTGGACCGGCAAGGGCGCCATCACCCGTGAACTCGCCCAGGCCATCGAGGAGTTCGAGGCGAAGGAGGGCATCACCGGCTTCGACCCGGAGATCGCCGTGCTCGCCGACCCGGGATCCTGCGTGCGCACCTACGGCACCCGGGAGGACTTCCTCATACCCTCCGCCTGCCTCAACTCGACCGTCTCCGGCCTGATCTCCCGTACGGTGCTGCGCGCCGACCTGGTCGGCCCGGACGACTTCCACGGCGCGAAGTTCTACCGGGAACTCGCCGGTGCCGACGTCTCCGTGGCCTTCCTCGACGCCGTATCCGCCCGCTTCCCGGAGGTCGCCGACGCCGTCGGCACCGCGGTCAAGGAACTGATGGCCGAGGACCGCGCCCCGACCTGGGCCGGCTGGCGGGCCGTCGAGCGGATCAGCGAGGAGTACGGCATCCACGACGTGAACCTGGTCAAGCCCGGAGTCGGCGAGACCACCCGGGTGCTGCTGCGCCGGGTGCCCTGGAAGATCCTCGCGCGCGCAGGGGCCGGCGCCGACCTCGACCACGTACGCCTGCTCGCCGGGCAACGGGGCGTCCCCGTCGAGGAGGTCGGAGAACTGCCGTACACCTGTGTCGGGTTGATCCACCCCAAGTACACGCGCGGTGCCACGGGCGCCGACGGCAAGGCGGTGAACGTCTGATGCCGGTGCTGGTGGCGAGCGACCTCGACCGTACGCTGATCTACTCCTCGGCGGCCCTCGCGCTGACCATGCCGGACGCGCGGGCACCCCGGCTGCTGTGCGTGGAGGTGCACGAGAGCAGGCCGCTGTCGTACATGACCGAGACGGCGGCCCAGCTGCTCACCGACCTCGGTGACACGGCCGTCTTCGTGCCGACGACGACCCGGACGCGCAAGCAGTACCAGCGGATCAACCTGCCCGGACCGCCCCCGAAGTACGCGATCTGCGCCAACGGCGGCCATCTGCTGGTCGACGGCGTGACGGACGCCGACTGGCATGCCGGTGTGCTCGCCCGCCTCGCCGACGAGTGCGCGCCGCTGGCGGAGGTCCACGAGCATCTGATGCGCGCGGCGGACCCGGCCTGGGTGCGCAAGCAGCGCATCGCCGAGGACCTGTTCGCCTACCTCGTCGTCGAGCGCGAGCTGCTGCCCGAGGACTGGGTGAAGGAGCTCGCGGTGTGGGCGGAGAACCG
This sequence comes from Streptomyces incarnatus, assembly GCF_001027185.1. NCBI lineage: Bacteria > Bacillati > Actinomycetota > Actinomycetes > Kitasatosporales > Streptomycetaceae > Streptomyces > Streptomyces incarnatus. The sequence goes on from NZ_CP011497.1 coordinate 5,974,012, forward strand.
CGGCTGGACCGTCTCGCTCCAGGGCCGCAAGATCTACGCCGTCCCGAAGCCGCTCACCAAGAGCGCCGCCGTCCACGAGATCGCCCGCCGCACCGGCGCGGACCTGACCCTCGCGGCCGGCGACTCCCTCCTGGACGCCGACCTCCTCCTCGCAGCCGACCGGGGCTGGCGCCCGGGGCACGGAGAACTGGCCGACTCGGGTTGGGCGGCGCCGGAGGTCAGCGCACTGCCGGAGCGGGGGGTCCTGGCGGGGGAGAGAATCGTACGGGAGTTTCTGAGGGCGGTACGGCAGCCAACCCAGGGGCGCGGGGAACTGCGCGCATAACCACAACGCACCCGCACCCGCACGACGGCGCCCCGTGGCACCCCCGTAGGCGACTACCCGCAACAGCCCCCACCACAGCAACCCCCGCCCCCGCCCTGCCCCGCAGGCGACCCCGCACTCTGTGCGACCCCGCCCACCGCCACGGTCGACAGCAACTTGACGGTGTCGCCATGCCCCGCAGGGCACGTCGCGGGGGCGGCGGACTCGGCCATGGGACGGCTCAGTTCGAAGGTGTCGCCGCAGGTACGGCAGCGGTACTCGTAGCGAGGCATGCGCACAGACTAACCGGCGTCCCGGGGACGCTCCCGCTCGGTCGCCTCGGGATGGCGGGCCCGCCAGTACGGATTGTCGTGCGGCAGGGTCGAGCCGACCCGGCCGTACATGCCGAAGGTCATCAGCAGCAGGCCCACGATGAAGCTGAAGAACACGTTCTGGATCTTGAACGCCAGGAAGTTGTAGTCGGTGTCCAGCAGGGCGAGGTTCAGGAAGCCGTTCAGCAGGAACAGCACTCCGAACACCATGTTCAGCGTGGACGCCACATTGCCGCCGATCGCCATGCCCGCGAGCAGGATGGCCCCGACGACGATGGACAGCACGCTCAGCGTTCCGTTGGTGTTCAGCCCGGCGACCGAGTTGCCGCCGGTGTCGAAGAAGCCGATGTGGTTGATCAGACCCAGGATGCCGAACGCGACGAGGAACGCGCCGATCAGGCCCGCCCCGATCCGGTAGACCGTGTTCAGCCGGTGGTCGACGGGCAGGTGCTCGTCGAACCGGATCCGCCGTCGCGGCGTCGTGTGCACGTGTGTGGCCATGTCCGCCTCCCTCGGGCGCTAGCGGAGGCCATCCGTCCATCCAATATCCGCCTGCCCCACGGCGCTCTGCAACCGACGGGACTACAGCGCGTGCACCCGCTCAGTTCCCTCCGCGCTCTTCCCGGATCTGCCCCACCACCCGGGCGGCCGTCTGCCGTACGGCCTCCGTCTCGGTCAGGAAGTGCCAGTAGTCAGGGTGCCGCCCGGTCTTCAGCGAACCGATCGCCCGCTCCAGCCGCCCCACCGCGTCGTCCAGCGGCCGGGCGTGCCGGGGATCCGGCGTCGTACGGCCGGTCATGGCCAGCCGCTGGGCGTCCCGGATGGCGAACCGGGTCCGCTCGATCTCCGCCTGCGGATCCTTCTGCACCTCGTTCAGCCGCCGCAGCCGCTCACCCGCGGCCGACACGGCCTCGTCGGTGACGTTCAGCAGGGCCCGTACCGTCGACAGCAGCGAGGTGGCGTCCGGCCAGCGCTGGGCGTCCCGTGCCGCCTGGGCCTCGCGGAGCTTGAGCTCGGCCTGCCGTACGTTCTCCGCGGCCTGCTCGGGCACGTGCTGCAGGTCCTGCCAGCAGGCGGCCGAGAACCGGCGCCGCAGCTCGCTCAGCACCGGGTCCACCTGCCCGGCCCTGGTGGTCAGCGCCTGGGCCCGGGTGCGCAGGCTGACCAGCCGGTGGTCGATGTCGGCGGCCTTCTCCGGCAGCCGCTCCGCCTCGGCCCGTATCGCCCCGGCCTCCCGCTGCACCCGCTCGGCGCGCTCCAGGGTCTGCGCCAGGCCGTGCTGCCCGGCGCCCTGGTTCAGCTTGGTGAGCTCGGGGGAGAGGGCCGCGAGCCGGCCGGCCAGGTCATCGGCCCTGAGGCCCCGCTCCCGTACGGCGTCCAGGGCGTTGCTCGCGCCCAGCAGCGCCTGCCGGGCCCGCTCCACGGCGGGCGCCAGCCGGGCCAGCTGGGTCTCGGCCTTGCCGAGCAGTGGTCCGAGCGAGCTGCCGAAACGGTCCAGCTCCTGCTTGACCCGGACCAGTTCGTCCTTGGCGGACGTCAGCTCCGCACGCGCCCGGGAGGCCGCGGCGGCCTCCAGATCGTCGCGGTCCAGGTCATGGGCGTCGACGGCCTGGATGTAGCGTTGGCTGACCTCGTCGATCCGCTGCCCGAGCGCCGCGAAGTCGGTGGCGGCACGCCGGGCGGCGGGGGAGTCGTCCACGGCCGTGATGGTCTCGATGGAGATCCTCAAGTCGCGCTGGGCGGTGTCGAGTTCGTAGAACGCGGCTGCCGCGGCGTCCTTCGCGGCCTGTGCCTCGGCCCGCTGGCTCTCCGCCCGGCCGCCGAACCAGCGCCGGGTGCCGCCGCCGGCGAACGCGGCGGGCAGCGCGAGCGCGGCCAGCAGCGGCAGGCCGAGCAGGGTGAGGGTGTCACGCAGGGCGGACCGCGTCGCTGGCGTGCCCGGTGTCGCCGTCACATCCCTCTCCCGTGTGTGATCCGCCGTGGGTGGTGTCATTCTCCCACCCGTTGTAGACGAAACACACGGGCCGGTCAGTTCGCCGTACGGACCGTGACCTTCCCGTTCGAGGAGTCGGCGGACACGGTCCGCGGGCTCCTGTCGTCCCGGGGCACGGACACCGACACCCCTCCGTTGTCCGACTCCGCCGTCACGTGGTAGGCGGCGCGGGGCAGCGCGACCGTCACCGCGCCGTTGTCGGAGGTGGCGTCCACGCGGTCGGGCACCCGGCGGAGCGTGAGGTCCACCTCGCCGTTGCTGGTCTCGGCCCGCACCCGGGGCGCGGAGACGTCCCCGCGGACCGCGCCGTTGTCCGAGTGCAGGTCCAGCGGTCCGGTGGAGTCGGTGACGTGCACGGCACCGTTGCTGGTGTGGATGCCGAGGGGATCGGTGAAGCCGCGCGCCTGCACGTCGCCGTTCCCGTCGTCGACGGTGACCCGGATCCCGCGCGGCACCTCGATCCGGTACTTGGCCGAGCAGTCGGCGATGAACCCGTCGCAGTGCATGCGCAGCTTCAGCCGGTCGTCCTGGAACGACCAGCTCACCCGGGGTGAGCCGCCGACGACGACCCGGCCCTTGAACCACCGGGTGACCTGGACCGTCCCCGCCTTGTTGGCCGGCGCCGCGACGATCTCGAGGTCCGCGTCGTCGGAGTCCACGGTGAGGGTGCGGCCGGGCAGGGCGAAGGACCGGTGGTCGGGATGCTTGTCGTCACCGGCGGAGGCTCCGCAGGCGCTCACCCCGGCGGCGAGCACGCCGGTGACGACGGCCGTGGCGGCGGTGCGGACAAGAACGGAACGGGCCATACGGGCCATGCGGCATCTCCCCCTGAACCGGCCCGCCGGGTGACGGCGGCCGGAGCAACTCGGTCTCCGCCGACCCTAAGTGATCACCGGGTCCCGCCCCGATCCGGCAGCCTCCCGGAGCGGGGGTGGGGTTAACCCCCGTAAACGGCCCGTGGCCCGGCGTTACGGGTTTGCGGTGCACCGGTCCGGGCAAGGTAGGCTGTCGACTCGTCCTGGGCGCGCAGCCCGGGTGTCCGGGTGCGTAGCTCAGGGGTAGAGCGCCTGCCTTACAAGCAGGATGTCGGCGGTTCGAAACCGTCCGCGCCCACAGTCGAGCCCCCGGCCCTGCGGCCGGGGGCTCTGTCATTCCTCCTCGCTGTCCTGCTCGTGTGCGTGCTTCAGCTTGGTGCGGGCGTCCATGCGGTCCGCTGCCGCGACCTCGGCCCAGAACCGGTGCGTGCTGACGAACACCGCGAGCTCGTGCTCGCGCCGGCGCAGCTTCTCCACCTCGGCCTGCTCGTCCGCCGTCCAGCCAGGGGACGCGGGCCGCTCCACCTTCCGCCAGCCGGTGTCGTCGCTGAAGCCGTCCATCGGCTCGACCGACCAGGGCAGGCGCTTGAGCAGGGCCGCCAGCTCGGCCCGGACCTGATGCAGCTCCTCCTGACCGGCGCGGAGGTCACTGGGGAATTCATAGGTCGTAGCCACACGCCAATGCTACGCCTGTTCGATTTTGGGTGGCGAGTTCGTTCCTGGGGTCCGAGGGAGGTTCAGCCGAACGGGTGGCCCGGGGCGAGCGAGGCTCCTCACTGGCCGGCGGCGCGCAGTTCGGCGACCAGACGGGCCGTCACCGGCACCGGGACGCCGTGCCGCTCGGCCGCGCGGAGCAGCGCGCCGCCGATGGCGTCGAGTTCGAGCGGACGGCCCGCCTCGGCGTCGCGCTGCATGGACGACTTGGCGCCCGGCGGGAAGGCGTCGTACCGGGCCAGCGCCTGGGCCGGGTCGGCGGGGGCGCCGCACGCACGGCTGACCGCGGCGGTCTCGGCGACCAGGGCGGCCAGCTCCTCGCGGTGCCGGGTGCGCGCCTCGCCCAGGGGCAGGCCGTACCGCGTGGTGAGCAGGGCGAACGGGGCGAGGAACGCCATCTTGGCCCACAGGGCCGCCGTCTCGTCCTCGGTCACACGGGCCGTCGCCCCTGCGGAGACGAGGGTGGCCGCGAGGCCGTCGAGCCGGGCGCGGGGTACGGCGTCCCCGGCCAGGTCGAGCTCCGTGAACGGGCTGCCGTGTTCGATCAGCCCCGGAGCGACCCGGGTGGACTCCACGCGGATCACCGCCGGGGCGACCCGGTCGGCGCGATAGCGGGCGCGGAGCCGGCCGGGGTGCTCGACGCCGTTCAGGAGCGGTACGACCAGGGCGTCGCCCAGAGCCTCGGGCGGCACCCGGGTGAGGGCGGCGTCCAGCGCGGTGTGCTTGACGGCGATCAGGCAGGCGTCCACCGGTTCGCGCAGCTCGGTGTCCGCCTCGACGGGGGCGGTGAACTCGCCGAACTGCGGGCTGCGGACGGTGATTCCGGTACGGCGCAGGGTGTCGGCCGTGCGGTCCTGCGCCAGGCAGATCACGCGGTGGCCGGAGCGGGAGAGCAGGGCGGCGAGGAGTCCGCCGGTGCCGCCGGGGCCGAGCACGGCCACGGTGTTCCTGGTCGCCGTGAGGGCGTTCGCCATGAGGCTGTTCCTTTCGACGGTCGGCCCCGGGAGTCGGTGGCCGCCTTCGGCGCGATCATCCCACCGGGACGCGGCGTGCGTGAGACTGGGTTCATGTGCCGGAGTATCAAGACGCTGCGTCCGCCCGTGCTGCCCACCGAGGCCACGGAGGAGGACATCCACGCTGCCGCGCTGCAGTACGTGCGGAAGGTCTCGGGGTTCCGGGCCCCTGCCGCGCACAACCGCGAGGTCTTCGACCGCGCCGTGGCCGCGGTGGCCGAGGCCACGGCGGAACTGCTCGGGGGTTTGGAGGTGCGGGGCCAGTCGGCGCGCAGCGCCCCGTAGAACGAGCGGCTCCCCGTAGCAGCGGAGCCGTTTTCTTTCTGATCGTCCATCAGGACAGCATCGTGCCACGGTAGTTGGGCCTGCGCATGCCCGTGGAGGGCGTGCGTGGCCGTCCCGTGTGTGCGGCTTTTCCGGAGGGGAGCCGCAAGCGGAACCGGAGTTATGGCCAAATGTTGAACTTGCAAGCACAGGTTAGGTGGGCCTAACCTGTGTTCCTCGTTCGGTACCGCCGCTCCCCCACGACCGGCCACTTGGACGTCCCCGGCCGGTCCGACCGACACCGAAGAGGAGAACCCCCCCTCATGACCGCACGTCTCAACTCCGCTCAGCCCTATGTCCTCGGCCTCTTCCGCATCGTCGTGGGCCTGCTCTTCGCCGTGCACGGCGCCGCGTCCCTCTTCGGCGTCCTCGGCGGCGCCGCCGGCACCCAGGGCGGCACCATCCCGGCCGGCACCTGGCCCGGCTGGTACGCGGCCGTGATCCAGCTGGTCGCCGGCGGCCTGGTGCTCCTCGGCCTCGGCACCCGCGGGGCCGCGCTGATCGCCTCGGGCTCGATGGCGTACGCCTACTTCGACGTGCACCAGCAGGCCGCCCTGTGGCCCATCCAGAACGGCGGCGAACTGTCGGTCCTGTTCTGCTGGGCCTTCTTCCTGCTGGTCTTCTCCGGGTCCGGCGCCTTCGGGCTGGACCGGCTCGTCGCCCGCCGCACCGCCGCGGACGGCCGGGCCGCCACCGAGCAGGCCCCGATAGCCGCCTGACGCGGCACGGCGCCCTTCCCTGCCACGAGGGGGAAGGGCGCCGTCCTGTCCGCCGGGGCCGGCGCCGCTTACGACGTGCTGCGGAACGGCACGGTGAAGCAGGCCACCCGGGCCCCCTTGGTGCCGGGCTCGCTGTGGATCACCACCGAGCCCGCCTCGCCCTTCCGGACGGCCCAGCTGTGCTTGGTGACGGCGGTGCCCTTGCCGCGCGCGTCGGACTTGAAGTCCAGCCAGATCTCGTTGTCCTTGGTGGTGTGGGCGGCGTCCATGCCGGGCTGGTTCTGGTAGTGCATGCCGGCGGCGGCGGGGTCGGCGCCACAGGCCTTCTGATGGACGTGGACCCCGAAGAGATGGTTGGGCTTGACGCCGGCCACCCGCAGCTCGACGGTCGTGACACCGTTCGGCTTGGTGAGCTGGCGGATCTGGATCCGCGAGCCCGCCGGGACGAGGCCCTGGTCGTACGCCACCGCCTTCGAGGTGTGGGAGGCGTTCGGCGGGGAGAACACGCCGAACGTATTCAGCCAGGAGCCACCGTGGGCGGGGCTTCCGGTCCCGGTCGCGAACAGGGCTGCGGCGAGGGTGCCCGCGTATATGGCTGCCACCATGATGTGCACCTTTTTCTGCGCTTCTGCGCCGTTTCGTTCGAATGTGTGCCTGAAGTTCAGGACAGGCCTGTCTCCATTGCGACGGACGCGGAAGGGCTGCGCCGCACAGCGTGCGCTGTTCGGGTGAGCCAGGGCGCACGTGAGGCCTCATGGACCGCTTGAGCCCCTCTTCGCCCCCACGACCCCTTCTGTCACACCCCCGGCGTACGCTGTATGGCTGTCAACGGGGGAGCAACGGGAGTCGTGGTGTTCGAGGATGTGGGGTCACTGGCCGCCGGACCGTGGATCTATGCCGCGGTGGCCGTGTCCGTCCTGCTTGACGTGTTCGTGCCAGTGCTGCCGAGCGGCGTGCTGGTCATCACGGCGGCCACGGCAGCGGCGGCGGGCTCGGGCGCGGCGGCCGGCCGGGTCCCGCACGACGTACCGGACCTGCTGGCCCTGATCCTCTCGGCGGCGACCGCCTCGGTCCTCGGCGATCTGGTGGCGTACCGCCTGGCCTGGCGGGGCGGTGCGCGGCTGGACCGGGCCATCGCCCGTTCCCGGCGCCTGACCACCGCGCAGGAACGTCTCGGCGATGCCCTGGCGCGGGGCGGCGGCGCGCTGGTCGTGCTCGCCCGGTTCGCCCCGGCGGGCCGCTCGGTCGTCTCCTTCGGCGCCGGCGCCGCCCACCGCCGGGCCCGCGACTTCGTTCCCTGGTCCGCCCTGGCCGGCCTCTCCTGGGCCGCGTACAGCGTCGCCCTCGGCTACTACGGCGCCCAGTGGCTCGGCGCGACATGGGTGGCCACGGGCGTCTCGTTCGCGGCGCTCTTCGCCGTGGGCGCGGCGGCGGGGTTCCTCGTGCGGCGCCGGGCGGTGTAGGGATCGGGTCACTTCCCGGGCCGGCCGGGCAGGACCGGGGTCCAGGGGGCGGAGCCCCCTGGTACGGGCACTGGCGTCGTGCCGCCCGGCTCAGAGGTGCCGAAGTTCAGCAGTTCGCCAGGTAGTTCGTCAGCGCGGTCTTCTCGGCGGAGTCGACCGCGAGGTCGTAGTAGTACTTCACCTGCACCCAGGCGCGGACGTAGGTGCAGACGTAGGCGGACCGGGACGGGACCCAGGTCGCCGGGTCCTGGTCGCCCTTGGCCTGGTTGACGTTGTCGGTGACGGCGAGGAGCTGGGGGCGCGTGACGTCGTTGGCGAAGGCCTGCCGCTGCGCGGTGGTCCACTTGCTCGCGCCGGAGTCCCAGGCCTCGGCGAGCGGGACGAGGTGGTCGATGTCGACGTCGGAGGCGGCGGTCCAGGTGGCCCCGTCGTAGGGGGAGTACCAGCTGCCGCTGGTGGCGGTGCAGGCGGAGTCGGTGACGACGTTCGTGCCGTCCCGCTTGAGGATCCACTCACGGGTGTTGCAGGTGCCGGAGATGGTGATCCAGGTCGGGAACTTGTCGCGGCTGTAGCCGGTGCGGTTCTCCGTGGCCACGGTGAGCTGGGAGAGGTAGCCGCGGGCGGTGGCGGCGCTGACCGGCGTGGGCAGGGCGGCGGACGCGCTCGGGGAGTCGAACAGGGCGGCGGAGGCTATGAGTCCGGTAAGGGCGGCGAGTATGCTCAGCCGTCGACGCGCGTAGAGCCTGGACATGGTGAACTCCCTTGCGAGGGTGGGGTTTTGGGTGCGAGCGGGGGAATGCTCGCGAGGCCGCGTTGCCGTGAGGTGAGCGCTCGGTAAGAAAATAGTGACGTGCTCATGTCATATCAAGGCGATGGCGGACTTCGGGGCGGAACCTTCACATCCCTTACGATGGGGAGCGCAGAAGGGGAGTAGCCCTCCGCCGGACCGTCGACATACTGCTCAGCCAGCCTGAGCCGGCGCCCGGAGGCGGATCTTCGAGTCTTTCGAGGGCCGCCGGCGAGACCTTCGGCAAGCAGTGCACGTCCGTGTCCCCGCGACACGGACGCCCAGTGTGCTGCCGTGCCGAGGTGTCATCGCATGACGCAGCACTCTCGGCGGGGCGGCCCCGACCGATTGAGGAACCTTGATCAGCATCACCGTGACGGCGCTCGTCTTCGGCGTCATCTTCCTCGCCGAACTGCCGGACAAGACCGCGCTCGCCGGCCTCGTCCTCGGCACCCGCTACCGCGCGAGTTACGTCTTCGCGGGCGTCGCCGCCGCCTTCCTGCTGCACGTCGTGCTCGCCGTCGCGGCCGGCAGCGTGCTGACCCTGCTGCCCCAGCAGAGCGTGCACGCCGTCACCGGCGTCCTCTTCCTCGGCGGCGCCGCGATGCTGCTCCTGAAGAAGGACGAGGACGAGGAGGAGATCAGGAAGCCCGCCGACCAGTCCTTCTGGCGGGTCGCGGGTACGGGCTTCACGCTGATCCTCGTCGCCGAGTTCGGCGACCTCACCCAGATCATGACCGCCAACCTCGCCGCCCGCTACGACGACCCGATCTCCGTCGGCCTCGGCGCCGTCCTCGGGCTGTGGGCCGTCGCCGGACTCGGCATCGTCGGCGGAAAGGCCCTGATGAAGAGGGTGCCGCTGCGGCTGATCACGCAGATCGCGGCGCTGCTGATGCTCGCGCTCGGCGCGTGGAGCCTGTACGAGGCGGTGGCGGGCTGAGCCCTGCCCCGAGGCGTCCGAACCGAACGGTGGGTGAACGCTTCCGGAAGGCGGTGGCGGGATCCGCCCCGGGTTTTGTACCGTGGAGGAACAAAGTGGCTCCCGCCCGTTTTCCCTGACCGGCGGGCGGGGCCGCCTTGTCCCTGGCCCCGGGGTCCTGTCCGCTGGGGCTTTTCCTCCCTGGAGCTTCCTGGAGCTGCCGATGACGGCCACCACCACGCCCACCGTCCTCACCGCCCGCGCCCTCCTGCTCGACATGGACGGCACCCTCGTCAACTCGGACGCCGTCGTCGAGCGGATCTGGCGCCGCTGGGCCGGGCGGCACGGGCTGGACGGCGACGAGGTGATGAAGGTCGTCCACGGCCGGCAGGGGCACGCCTCCATGGCCGTACTGCTGCCCGACCGGCCCGTGGAGCAGAACCTCGCCGACAACGCCCGCATGCTCGCCGAGGAGACCGCCGACACCGACGGCGTGGTCGAGATCCCCGGCGCGAGCACCTTCCTCGCCTCCCTGCGCGGTCTTCCGCACGCCCTGGTGACCTCCGCCGACGTGCCGCTGTCCACCGCCCGCATGAACGCCGCCGGGCTGCCGCTGCCGGAGGTCCGCGTCACCGCCGAGTCGGTGGGCGCGAGCAAGCCCGATCCCGAGGGGTTCCTGAAGGGCGCCGCCGAACTCGGGGTGGATCCGGCGGACTGTGTCGTCTTCGAGGACTCCGGTGCGGGCATCGCCGCCGGGCGGGCCGCGGGCATGACGGTGGTGGGGGTCGGGCCGCGCGCCGGTCTGCACGGGCCCGATGTGGTCGTGCCGGACCTCACCCGGGTGCGGGTCGAGGCCACCGGCGACGGGGCGATCCGGCTCCACATCGGCTGACGCGCCGGCCTGCGCCCGCTCTCACGGCTCGGACGTCTCCGCCTCCAGGCTCTGTCGCGTCGCGTGCCCGTACACCCCCAGGGTGTCGCCCTGGATGCCCCGGGCCAGTTGGTAGGTGCGCACGGCGTCCTCGACCGGGCGGGTGAAGACGCCGTCGATCCGGTCGCTGTAGAGGTTCAACTGCCGCAGCCGCTCCTGCAGTTCGGTCACCTGCGGGCCCTGGTCGCCGCGTTGCAGCACCGGAGCGACCGGGGTGCTCCGCGGGGCGGCGAAGGTCGTCGTGGCGGCGGTCGGGGAGGCCGGGCGGGACGGGCCGGCGGACGCGGCCGGGGTCGGCGACGCGGACGGCGTGGCCGACGGGCTCGGGCGGGTCACCGGAGCGGGGGGCGCGGGCGGGGGCACGCGGGGCGGGGCGGGGGAGGACGCCGGTGCCGGTGCCGTGGGGTCCGGTGCGGTCACCGCCGGGACCCGCTCCCTGACCTCCTGGGCCGCCTGGTCCCGGGACGGCGTGCGGTACGCGAGCAGGCCGCCCGCCAGTGCGGTGCCGGCGACGATCGCCGTGCCGGCGGCTGCGGCCGACAGGAGGAGCGTGCGGAGGGGGCTCCGCCGGTTGGGCCGGGGTGAGTCGTCGTTCGGGTGCGGGGGGTTGTCGTTCGGGTGTGGTGGGTCGTCTTTCGGGTGCGGCGCCGTTGTGGCTGGTCGCGCAGTTCCCCGCGCCCCTTTGGGGCGCATCCACGGCAGCGTGGTCTCGGTCGGCTGCACCTTCACGTACGGGCGTATGCGCAGCGGATCGAAGTCCTCCGCCGCTGCCGCCTCGGCCGTGCGGGTCTCGTGGAGGGCCTCGGCCGCGCGCTCGGTGCAGTCGCAGGCCGGGCTCAGATCCGGGCCCCTCGGCGTCCCGCACTCCGGGCAGCTGTGGCCCTCGGATTCACTCACGTGTTCGCCCTCCCCTCGGCACCTCCCGACACTATGCGCATCTTCTTCGCATCCGCCCGGGGAAACGCGGGACTCGACAGGCCATACACGGTGACACCGACCACGATGGAAGAGGTGCACCCGAGCCCCGGGAGGTCTCCATGGCCCTGGACACGCACGGCACGGAGAAGGAGATCAAGGCCGCCGAGCACGTCCCCGGCAACGTGTTCGTCTCGATCGGCGCCCTGCTCCTCGGGCTGCTCCTCGCCGCGCTCGACCAGACGATCGTGTCGACCGCGCTGCCCACCATCGTCAGCGATCTCGGGGGTCTGGAGCACCTGTCCTGGGTGGTCACCGCCTATCTGCTGGCCTCGACCGCCGCGACCCCGCTGTGGGGCAAGCTCGGCGATCAATACGGGCGGAAACGGCTGTTCCAGACCGCGATCGTCATCTTCCTCATCGGCTCCGCGCTGTGCGGCATGGCGCGGAACATGCCCGAGCTGATCGGCTTCCGCGCGCTGCAGGGGCTGGGCGGCGGCGGGCTGATGGTGCTGTCCATGGCGATCGTCGGCGACATCGTGCCGCCGCGTGAACGCGGGCGCTACCAGGGGCTGTTCGGGGCGGTGTTCGGGGCGACCAGTGTGCTCGGCCCGCTGCTCGGCGGGCTGTTCACCGAGCATCTGAGCTGGCGCTGGGTGTTCTACGTCAACCTGCCCGTCGGTGCCGTGGCGCTCGTCGTGATCGCCACCGCCCTGCACATCCCGCGCCGCACCGCCCACCACGTCATCGACTACCTGGGTACCTTCCTGATCGCGGCCGTCGCCACCTGCCTGGTCCTGGTCGCCTCCCTCGGCGGCACGACCTGGTCCTGGGGCTCGACGCAGATCGTCGGGCTCATCGGGCTTGGCCTGCTGCTGGCCGTGGCGTTCGTGGCCGTCGAGCGGACGGCCGCCGAACCCGTGCTGCCGCTGAAGCTGTTCGGCATCCGCACCTTCACCCTCGCCGCCGTCATCAGCTTCATCGTCGGATTCGCCATGTTCGGCGCGATGACCTATCTGCCGACGTTCCTGCAGGTCGTGCACGGCATCTCGCCGACCCTGTCCGGCGTGCACATGCTGCCCATGGTGGTCGGCCTGCTGCTGTCGTCCACGATCTCGGGGCAGATCGTCAGCCGCACCGGCCGCTGGAAGGTGTTCCCGCTCACCGGCACCGCCGTCACCACCATCGGCCTGCTCCTGCTCCACCGGCTCGACGAGCACAGCTCGACCGCCGAGATGAGCGTCTACTTCTTCGTGTTCGGCCTCGGACTCGGCCTGGTCATGCAGGTCCTCGTCCTCATCGTGCAGAACGCGGTGTCGTACGAGGACCTGGGCGTCGCCACCTCCGGCGCGACCTTCTTCCGCTCCATCGGCGCCTCCTTCGGCGTGGCGATCTTCGGCACGGTGTTCGCGAGCCGCCTCGGCGACAAACTCGCCGCCGCCTTCCGGGGCGCCCATCTGCCGCCCGGCGTGAACGCGAACGCCCTGAAGTCCGACCCGCGCGGCATCGCCGCCCTGCCGCCCGCCCTGCGCCCGGCGGCCCTGCACGCGTACGCGTCCGCCATCACCGACGTCTTCCTCTACGCCGCCCCCGTCGCCGTCCTCGGCTTCCTGCTGGCCTGGCTCCTGAAGGAGGACCCGCTGCGCGGCTCGGTCACCGCGCCGGACGCCTCCGAGACCATCCCGCCCAACCCGGTCGAGCGGTCCTCCTACGACGAGTGCTGCCGCGCGCTGTCGCTGCTCGGCACCCGCGCGGGCCGCCGCGAGATCTACCGCAAGATCACCGAGCGGGCCGGGTACGACCTGCTGCCCGCCGCCAGCTGGATGCTGCTGCGCATCCGCAAGTACGGCTCCGTCGAGCCGGGCGTGCTCGCCGAGCGCAGCCCCGTCCCGCTGGAGGCCGTCCTCGCCGCCGCCCGCCAGGTCGAGGAGCGGCAGCTCGCCGAACGCCAGGGCCTGGACCTGTACTTGACGCCCTCCGGCCGCGTGGTCGCCGAACGGCTCGCCAAGGCCCGCGAGGAGTCCCTCGCCGAACTCCTCGGCGACTGGTGGGAACCCCGCCGTTCCACCGACCTGACCCAGCTCGTGCGGGAACTCACCGGCGAACTGTGCGGCACGGACCGCGAACGACCGCACAACGCGACCGGCGCCAGGGTCAGTTGACCACCAGCTCCTTGCGGAACCAGTGCTCGGCGTAGACGTCGTCGTTGTGCGGACCGGTCTCCGCGTAGCCGAGCCGGGCGTACAGGGTGCGGGCCTCGACCAGGTCGGAGCGGGTGTCCAGGATCAGCCGCCGGGCACCGAGGGCCCGGGCGGCCTCCTCGGCCGCGGCCACCAGCAACGGGGCCCCGCCCCTGCCGCGCAGGTGCTCGTACACGAACACCCGCGTCAGTTCCGCCGTGTCCGGCTCCAGCAGCCGTACCCCCGCCGAACCGGCGGGCTCGCCCCCGTACCGGCCGACGAGCAACTGCCCCGTGGGAGGCGAGAGTTCGGATCCGGTGGTGGCCGCGATCTCCCGCTCCAGCTCGACGGGGTCGGTACGGCGGCCCTCGTGCAGCAGGTACCAGCGGTCGCTGACCTCCGTGTAGTACGCCCGCCACAGGGCGGCGGCGACCGGGGAGTCGTACGGTTCCGGGGCGATCGTCCACGTCATGCCGGCCATTGTCGGCGCTCCGCGCCGTGCCGCCGAGCGGGTTTCCGCAGACTGGGTGCCGTGAACCGCACCGACCGTCTCTACGCCCTCGTCGAGGAGTTGCGCGCCGCCGCTCCCCGGCCCCGCAGCGCCCGGGCGCTGGCCCGGCGCTTCGAGGTCAGCGTCCGCACCATCGAGCGGGACCTGGCCGCGCTGCAGCAGTCCGGCGTGCCCATCCACGCCGAGCCGGGCCGCAGCGGGGGGTACGTGCTCGACCGGGAGCGGACGCTGCCGCCGCTGACCATCACCCCGGCCGAGGCGACCGCACTCGCCGTCGGCCTGCACGCCCTGGCCGGAACGCCGTTCGCGGCGGACGCGCGCAGCGCGCTGCACAAGGTGCTGGCCGTGATGCCGGAACGCGAGCGCAGGGCGGCGGCCGAGCTGACCGAGCGGGTACGGCTGCTGGTCCCGGCCGCCCGCCCGGAGCGGCCCGCTGGCCCCGTGGTGCCCGGCGCGCTGCGGGAGGCGCTGACCGCGGGCCGGGTGCTGCGGCTGGAGTATGCCGACGCCGCCGGCCGGATCACCGCGCGGGACGTGGAGCCGCTCGGCTTCCTCGGCGGCGAGGAGCACTGGTACCTGGCGGCGTGGTGCCGGCTGCGGGACGCCCCGCGCGGCTTCCGGCTGGACCGGGTCCGCGCCGCGACGGCCCTGGACGAGCGGGCCCCGCACCGCGCCGTCGACCTCGCCGCCCTCGACACGCTCGGCTCCGACGTCGTACCGCTCGACGCGGCCACCGTGATGTGACCCCAATCACCGACAGGGGGGTGTCGCGGGCCGGGCGGAGGCTGTTGCCCATGACAACGACACCACAGACCACCGCCCTCACCCCTGCCACCGGCATCGCCCTCTTCGACCGCTGGACCGCCCTGTGGAACGGCGACTTGAGCGGCCCGGAGGCCTTCCTCGCGCCCGGCTTCCGCATCCGCTTCGCGAACGACCCCGACCGGGGCGCGGACACCGACGCGGTGCACGGCCCCGCCGGGATCGTCGGCCTGGTCTCCGCCTTCCGCGAGGAGCGGCCCGGGCTGCGGTACGCCGTCGACGGCACGCCGACGGTGGACGGCACGCTGGGCCGGGTCGCCTGCTGCTGGTACGTGACCCTGCCGGACGGCGGCCAGAAGAGCGGGATCGATCTGCTGGAGGTGGTGGACGGGCGTATCTCGGCGGTGTGGTCGGTGACCGGGCTGCGCCGCTTCGCGGACTGACCGCCGTTTGTGGCTCCCCTTCCGGGTCACCCGGAGGGGGAGCCGGCCAGTGGGGCCGGTCCGACGGAAAGGCAAGCATGTCCACTGGCATGATCGTGTTGACCGTGATCGTGGCGGTCGTGATCATCGCCGCGGCCACCGCCCCGTTCCTGCGCGGCCGCGGACGGTACGGCGGGCCCGGCCTGAAGCGGCGCTTCGGACCCGAGTACGAGCGGGCCGTGGCCCTGCACGACGGGGACACCAAGGCCGCCGAACAGGAGCTCGCCGAGCGCGTCGAACGCCACGGCGAGCTGCGGGAACGGCCACTGGACCCGGCCGGGCAGGAGCACTACGCGGCCCGCTGGACGGCCGTGCAGGAACACTTCGTCGCCTCGCCGCGGCAGGCGGTGGCCGAGGCCGACCAGCTGCTCGCGGAACTCGCTGCCGCGCGCGGCTACCCGGACGGCGGGCGCTACGACGAGCAGCTCGCCGCGCTGTCCGTGCACCACGCCGACCACGTCGACGGCTACCGGCAGGTGCACCGGGTGGCCCGTGCCGGGGCGCGCGACGCGCTGACCGAGGCCGGCTCCGGGACCGAGGAGATGCGTACGGCGCTCGTCGGCGCCCGCGCCCTCTTCGACGACCTGACCCACCCCTCCGGGGAGACCGGCCGGCACCGGGCGACCCACGCCCGCCGCCGCGCCCACACCCCTCGGGCCTTCAACAGGGGTCATCTGAAGGAGAGTTGAGCATCATGTCGGACAGCATGAGCGGCCCCGCCGACGAGCGTCCGACCGGCCGCTTCCGCCGGCCGCCGGACGAGGACTGGACCCCGGAGGACATGCCCCTGGGCCACCACACGCCGAGAGACCCCCTGCCGGAGGAACGCCTCCCCGGCGAACCACCGCCCGGCGCCACCACCCGCCTCCCCGGCTCGATCGGCCCCGGCAGAAACGGCCTGACAGCCGACGACCTCACCCCGGAGGACACACCCCCACACCCACCGGGCCTCGCGGAGGAGACGGAGGATGACACTTCTGTGTCCGGCGGGCGCCGGATACCCGGCGAGGGCGAGATACCGGCGGAGGGCCGGATGACCGGCGAGAAGGGCATGCCGGGTGAGCGCCGGATGCCCGGCGAGGGCGAGACGCCCGGCGCGTCCGGAACGCCGCGGGAGGGCCGGATGGCCGGCGAGAACGAGACGCCCAGCGAGGCTGGAATGCCGGCGGAGGGCCGGATGGCCGGCGAGCGGGGCATGCCGGGTGAGAGCGGTATGAGCCGCGAGGGCGGGATCCCGGGTGAGCGTCGGATGGCCGGAGAGGGCGGGACGTCACCGGAGAGCCGGATGGCCGGCGAGGGTGGGCGCGGGGGGGCGTACGAGAGCTCGATGCCCGAGGACGGGCTGGGGGTGCCGTCCTCCGGGGAGGTGACCGGGCGGGAGGCGCACACCACCGAGTCCAGGGAGCCGGACGCGTGGCCGACGGCGCAGGGCGGTACCGGCGCACCCGGCACCGGGGCGGCGGCCGGAGGCGCACCGGCCCCCGGCGGTTCCGGCGTCGGCGAGCCGGCCCCGGCACCCTCCGGTACCGGCGCCCCCCTGCTGACCCAGGACGAGACGGCCCGCTGGGAGCAGCGGATGCGGCAGCTGGCCGTCGGGTTCGTGGACGAGCCCCGGGGCGCGGTGGAGCAGGCCGATCACGTGCTGGAGGAGATCGCGGGACGGTTCGAGGAGGCCGTGGAGCGGCGCCGGCGCACGCTGCGGCGGTCCTGGGAGGCCTCCGAGGACCGTGGACCCGGCACGGACACCGACACCGAGCAGCTCCGGCTGGCGCTGCGCGACTACCAGGAGCTGGCCGGGCGCCTGCTACACATCTGAACGATCACGTCCGGCGGCAGCCCTGCGCTGCCGCCACTCGCGCACGACCTCCTCGACGTCGTACGGCTTCCTGCCCAGCGGGGGACCCGGCGGCGGCTTGAACATCATGTCCTTGATCTTGACGTTGACGTCCTCGATGATCTTCCGCGCGATCCGCTCGGAGGGCGCCGCGTAGGCCGCCGCGAGCGCGTCCTCGGCCTCCTTGCGCAGGGCGAGCGCGGGCGGCAGGACGGACAGACCCTCGCGCACCAACTTCCGCTTGACCCACCACAGTTCGTCGTAGGCGGAGTCGAGATCGGCGGGCAGCGGCTCACCCGCGCCCGGCAACCGCTCGAACTCACCCCGCCCCTGCGCGTCACGGATCTGCTTGTCGACCCAGGACTCGAACGGCACACCCGGTGGCTTTCGCTCGGTCATGAGCCCATTGTGCCGGACGCGGCCCCGCCGGGCGTTTTATCATGCGGCGGCGGCACGGCAATCCGGCCGCCCTGCAACGAGGGTCGTGCAGAGGGTCGTACAGGGGGAAACGCGCGTGCTCGAACTCACCATGGCCACCGTCTCCGGGGCCGACGCGGGCGCCACGGCCGGGATGACGATGGCCGAGGCGCCGAGCGAGCCGGGCGCCGTGCTCCGGGTCGGCCGGGACGCCTCCGTGTGCCGGCTGGTCACCCCCGAGGACTGGCTGTTCGTCTCCCGGGTCCACCTGGAGTTCCTGTGCGGCCCCGACGGCGGCTGGCACCTCACCTGGCTGCGCGGCTCCCAGGCCGAGCCGTCGTCCGAAGTGCGGCTGATGGTCGGGGAGTACGCGCAGCCCGTCGGCTACGGCGCGACCGTGCCGCTGCCGCGCGGCGGGTCCGGCGAGATCGTCGTCCAGGACCGCACCGCGCCGCGCAGCGTCAACGTCGGCTTCTACCACGAGGCCTGAGCCCCGGCCCGGCGGCGACGCGACGGCTCAGTCCAGCACCCGGGCCAGCGCGAAGCCGTCGTAGCCCTTGCTGCCGACCGTCTGGATCGCCGTACCGCTCAGCCTCGGATGCGTGCCGATCAGCTCGATCGCGGCGCGCGTGCCCACGACGTCGGGCTCGGAGCTGCTCGCGTCGACGACCCGGCCGCCGCGCACCACGTTGTCCACGACGATCAGGCTGCCGGTGCGGGTGAGCCGCAGCGCCCACTCCACGTAGTGCGCGTTGTTGGCCTTGTCGGCGTCGATGAACACCAGGTCGAACGGGGCCGGGTTCTCGTCGGCGAGCTTGGGCAGCGACTCCAGGGCCGGCCCCACCCGCACCTCCGCGATCCGGTCCAGGCCGGCCCGGGCGAGGTTCCGGGTGGCCACCTCCGCGTGCTTGGCGTTGTACTCCAGCGACACGAGCCGGCCGTCCTCGGGCAGGGCCCGGGCCAGCCAGATCGTGCTGTAGCCGCCGAGTGTGCCGATCTCCAGGATGTGCCGCGCGCCCTGCGCCTGGGCGAGCAATTGGAGGAACTTTCCCTGCGCCGCCGTGACGGAGATGTGCGGCAGACCGGCTGCGTCGTTCTCCCGCAGGGCCGCCTCCAGCGCCTCGTCATCCGGGGCGAGCCGGCTGGTGAAGTAGTCGTCGACGTCGTCCCAGAGCTGGGAGTCGCTCATGCTCCTGCTGCCTTTCCCGAGTGTCTGCCCTTCCCGCACACATCGTCTCAGCCGACGGGCGCCGACGGGGGGAAAGGCGGCGGAGCCTGTACAGGCGGCGGCGGAATCACCGGCCGCCGGGAGCGCCGTACGACGATCACGGCGCCGGCGGTGACGACCAGCAGGAGTGTTCCGCCCACGGTGAGCAGCCAGGCCGGGATCCCGCCGACCGCACGCATCCGGTAGTCGTAGATCACCTGCTGCACCGGGGCGTCGGTCGCGGCGCGGCGCAGCTCGTGGTCGCCCGAGATGCGGGCGGGCTCGGGAAACCGCTGGGTGAGCGCGGTCAGGTACGGCGTGCCGGCGGCCAGCCTGCCCAGGGTGCCGGTCCGCGTGTGGACGCGGCCCGCGAAGACCACGCCGGGCCGCTCACCGCCGATCGTGGCGCGGGTCTCCATGCGGTGGGCGGCGAGGACGTACAGGCCGAGCGACTGTGGGGTACGGGCCAGCCGGGACAGCCGCATCGGGTAGACCGGGCGGTCGGCGGCGAACGTGAGGTGGAGGGGGTCCAGCGCGCCGTGCAGCGCGGTGCCCCGGGCGTCCGGGGCGAGGCGGACGGCCACGTACTCCCAGCGCCGGTCGACGTACGGCTGCAGGGCCGTCCTCAGCCGGGCGGGCAGGGGGAAGCCGTGGGCGTGCAGCCAGTCGCCGAGGGCCGCCGGGTCGGTGGCGGTCAGCCGGGCCACGTCGAACGGGCCGAGCCGCTGGCGACCGACCACACCCACGCCGCCGGCGGCCTCGGGTGGTGCGGCCGCGGCTCCCGCGTCATGGCTGTCGAAGGGCCAGTCGCCGTTCTTCGGCCAGAAGTAGTACCGGGTGCGGTGGACGGGCTGGACGGCCCTGGACAGCTGGTCGAAGAGCGCGGGATCGCCGAGGCGGACGGTCGCCCGGTGCGGGACCGGCATGATCCAGGCGGCGTGTCGCGCGTCGCCGTTCACCGTCAGCCGCATCACGATCTGCTCCTGACGGCCGTCCCAGCGCAGCACGGACTGCTCCTGGGCGACGGATATCTCCGCCGCCGGATCCGGCACCATCGCCCCACACCCACAGGCGTAGGCCGGCGCGACGAGCCAGCTCAGCTGTATGCCGAGGAGAGCGAGGACCAGGGTGACTATGCGGCTGCGTTTCACAGGGCAACAGACGGCGCCGAGTTGTCAACGGTTCCGGCTTCGGGAAGCGCCCTGAAGGGGCGCGGGGAACTGCGCGACCAGCCACAGCCCACCCGCACCCGGGATACGGCGGTAACCCCTACGCCGCCTACCGCCGCTCCACTGCCGGGGCGGAACCCGGCAACGGCCGCCCCGCCGACTCGGACATCCGCCACACCGCGAACCCGCCGATCACAGCCGCGGCCATCATGTAGTACGCGGGCATCATCATGTTCCCGGTGACCCCGATCAGCGCCGTGACCACCAGCGGCGTCGTCCCGCCGAACAGCGACACCGACACGTTGAACCCGATGGACAGGGACCCGTACCGCACCCGCGTCGGGAAGAGAGCGGGCAGCGCGGCCGGCATGGCCGCCGTGAAGCAGACCAGGAGGAGGCCCAGCGCACCCATGCCCAGGCCCACCGCGAGCAGGCTGCCCTGGCGGATCAGCAGCAGCGCCGGGACGGAGAGGAGCAGGAAGCCCGCGCAACCGGCCGCGATCACGGGGCGACGGCCGATCCGGTCGGTCAGCGCCCCCGCGAACGGCTGGACGATCATCATCAGGGCCATCACGCCCAGCACGACCAGCAGCCCGTGGGTCTCGTCGTACTTCAGCTCACTGGTGAGGTAGCTCGGCATGTACGACAGCAGCATGTAGTCGGTGACGTTGAAGACCAGCACCAGGCCCATGCACAGCAGCAGCGCCTTCCACTGGCCCGCGATCATCTCGCGCAGCGGCACCTTCGGCCGGGCGGCCTCCGCCTTCTCGACCTCCGCCGCGAACGCCGGGGTCTCCTCCAGCCGCATCCGCAGGTACAGGCCGATGATGCCCATCGGGCCCGCGATCAGGAACGGGATGCGCCAGCCCCACGCCACCAGGTCGTGCGAGGACAGCAGCGCGGTCATCAGGGTGACCAGACCCGCGCCGCCGATGTAGCCCGCCAGCGTGCCGAACTCCAGCCAGCTGCCGAAGAAGCCGCGCTTCTTGTCGGGGGCGTACTCGGCGATGAAGGTGGACGCGCCGGCGTACTCACCACCGGTGGAGAAGCCCTGCACCAGCCGGGCGGCCAGCAGAAGCAGCGGGGCGCCGACGCCGATCGAGGCGTACGACGGGATCAGGCCGATCGCGAACGTGCCCGCCGCCATCATGATCATCGTGAGGGCGAGGACCTTCTGGCGGCCCACCCGGTCGCCCAGCGGACCGAAGACCATGCCACCGAGCGGCCGGACCAGGAAGGCCGCCGCGAAGGCGCCGAAGGTCGACAGCAGCTGCGCGGTCGGGTTGCCGGACGGGAAGAAGACCTTGCCGAGGGTGACCGCGATGTAGCTGTAGACACCGAAGTCGAACCACTCCATCGCGTTGCCGAGCGCGGCCGCCTTCACGGCGCGCTTGACCAGCGCGGGGTCGGTGACGGTGACGTCACGGGCCGTGGTGGCCCGCCGGGGCTTCGGGAGGGGCTGGGAGACTGCTGTGGCGGTCGCCAAAACGGGGCTCGCCTACCTTTCGACGGGGACAGGGGCACGGTCCGTACGGCGACGCTGCCGGGAAACGGGCCGAAAACCGACCATAGGGGGACCTCGGTCCCTTACGTGTCGTATGCACTTAACTGCACGGTGCAGCCAAAGGGCGCGTACGCAGGTACGTCTGCCCACTCATGACCAGCCATTCCGGCCCCGCCCTGTGATCCTTCTCGCGCCCCGGCCGGGCAACCGGCCCTGCACCCCGACTGTCGTCATCCGGTCAAAAGGAGAACGGACGTCAGGTGAAGCGGGGGTGTACGGCGTCCTTCTCCGGGGGCTGGGACCCTCATAGGGTTCTCAGCAGAATCCGGTGTCACCGGTGCCGGGACCGACGGGGCGGGAGGCCGACGAGGCGTGGCGGACGTGGAGCACAGGGGGCGAGCGGCGGACACCTTCGGCAGGGCCCCGGCCGAGGCAAGGATGCTGGCGGCCCGGCTCGCCCTGTGGGCGGTGGTCGCGCTCCTCGCGATACGGCAGCTGACCGTCGTCCTCACCACGCCGAGCGGCCAGCGGCTGACCGACCTGGAGACCTGGGTCGGCCCCCACGGTGTCCTGCACGTGAAGGGCTCGCTCTACGACTCGACCCGGTTCACCGGCACCCCCTTCGGCGGCCTGGTCCTCAAACCGCTGACCAAGTCCGCGCAGGCCGCCCTCGGCTGGGGCTGGACCTTCGGCACCCTGCTGCTGGTCGTCGCCCTCGGCCTGGTGGCCGCCCGTGCGCTGCCCCAGCCGATCGGCCGACGCACCTCGCTGCTGGCCGCGCCGGTCGCGATCAGCCTGCTCATGCTGTCGCTGCCGGTCCGCAACGCCCTGTGGCTCGGCCAGACCAGCATCATCCCGGTCCTGCTGGTCCTGCTCGGCTGCTTCACCGTGCGCGGGGAACGGGGGAGCGGCCTGTGCATCGGCATGGCCGCCGCGCTGCAGCCGACCATGGTGCTCTTCGCCCCGCTGCTGTGGTTCACCGACCGGCGCCGGGCCACCGCCGCCACCGCCGGCACCTTCGCCGCCTGCACCGCGCTCGCCTGGGCGGCACTGCCGCACGACTCGTACACGTACTGGGTGCACCACATGGCCGGGGTCGGCCTCGGCGGCAAGGCCGACGCCCTCGGCAACCAGTCCCTGCACGGCGCCCTGCTCCGCCTGGGCCTGACCGGCCCGCTGGAGATCGGCCTCTTCCTGGTGCTCAGCGCCGCCGTCGCCGCGCTCGCCCTGCGCCGCGCCGTGCGCTACGCCCACGACGGCCAGCTGCTGCTCGCCGTCGCCCTCACCGGGTGCGCCGTCGTCGCCGTCTCTCCCACCGCCTGGCAGTACCAGCTGCTGTGGGTGCTGCTCGCGGTGGTCGGCCGGGTCGGCCGACGGTCCTCCGACCGGTACGTCTGGCCGGTGGCGGTGATCCTGGTCACCACCCTGCCGGCAACGATGATGCTGCCGCACATGCCGGTGATGTACCCGCTGCGCGACAACCTGGTCCTGCTCGCCGCGCTGGCCGCCGCCACGACCGTACCGTTCCTGTCCCGGACGTCCCCGCACTACCAGCGGCCGATCCCGGCGGAGTACGCGCCACCGGTCACCGCCCGCTTTCGCCGCGTCCCCCTCCTGCCCGTCCTCCGCCGCGTTCTGACCCGCCCCAACCTCCTCCTGGAGCTGCTGCTCATCCGGGTCGTGTACGCCGCCTACCAGCAGGTCCGGCTGGCCGCGACCGGCGGCACCATCTCCGGTGGCCGGGCCCGGGCCGAGCAGCACGGGCACATCGTGCTCGGCATCGAGCGGTTCCTGCACATCGACATCGAGCACTGGGCCAACCACGCGGTCGTGAGGATCGGCTGGCTGCGGGACTTCTTCGACTTCTACTACGAGTCCTTCCACTTCGTGGTGCCCCTGACGGTCCTCGCCGTCCTCTACTGGCGCCGCCCCGTCGACTACCGCTGGGCCCGCGCCTCCCTCGGCTTCGCCACCTTCCTCGCCCTGACCGGCTTCTGGCTCTTCCCGCTGGCCCCGCCGCGCCTGATGCCGGGGCTCGGCATGATCGACACCGTCCACGGCGTCCAGGACTTCTCCAAGCCGGACTACGGCACCCTGACCGCGCTCACCAACCAGTACGCGGCGATGCCGTCCCTGCACTTCGGCTGGGCCCTGTGGTGCGGGGTGGTCGTCGCGATCATCGCCCCGAGGTGGTGGATGAAGGCCCTCGGCCTCCTCCATCCCCTCTTCACCGTCTCGGCCATCATCGCCACCGGCAACCACTGGGTGCTGGACGCGGTGGGCGGAGGGGTGGTGGTGTCGGCCGGCTTCGGCCTGTCGTACCTGTTCCAGGGGCCGAGGGTGAGGCCGGTCGGCCGCTGCCCGGACGAGTTGCCTGTCACTGTGGGGCCGCTCGCTTCCCGGTGATTGCCGGGGAGGCTCGATCGACGGGTCCGTGGCGGCGCCGGCCACCCCTCCTGGACCCCGGCTACAGCCGCTGAATGATCGTCCCGGTGGCCAGGCCGCCGCCCGCGCACATCGTGATCAGGGCGAACTCCTTGTCCGCGCGCTCCAGTTCGTGCAGGGCGGTGGTGATCAGGCGGGCGCCCGTCGCTCCCACCGGGTGGCCCAGTGCGATCGCGCCGCCGTTGACGTTGACCTTGTCCAGGTCCTGGTCGAAGACCTGGGCCCAGCTCAACACCACGGACGCGAAGGCCTCGTTGATCTCGATCAGGTCGATGTCCTTCAAGGACATCCCCGCCTTGCCCAGCACCGCGGTCGTCGCGTCGATCGGGCCGTCCAGGTGGAAGTGCGGGTCGGCGCCCACCAGGGCCTGGGCGACGATCCTCGCCCTCGGCTTCAGCTTCAGCGCTCGCGCCATCCGCTTGGACGCCCACATGATCGCCGCCGCGCCGTCGGAGATCTGCGAGGAGTTGCCCGCCGTGTGGACGGCCGTCGGCATCACCGGCTTCAGACCGGCCAGGGCTTCCAGGGAGGTGTCCCGCAGTCCTTCGTCCTTGTCGACCAGCCGCCACATGCCCTGACCCGCGTACTGCTCCTCCTCGGTGGTCGGGACCTGGACCGCGAACGTCTCGCGCTTGAAACGTTCCTCCGCCCACGCCAGCGCCGCCCGCTCCTGGGACAGCAGCCCCAGCGCGTCGACGTTCTCCCGGGTCAGGCCCCGGTGCCGGGCGATCCGCTCGGCCGCCTCGAACTGGTTCGGCAGGTCGACGTTCCACTCGTCGGGGAACGGCTTGCCGGGACCGTGCTTGGAGCCGGAGCCCAGCGGGACCCGGCTCATCGCCTCGACCCCGCAGCTGATGCCGACGTCGATCACACCCCCGGCGACCATGTTGGCCACCATGTGCGAGGCCTGCTGGGAGGAGCCGCACTGGCAGTCGACCGTCGTGGCCGCCGTCTCGTACGGCAGCCCCATGGTCAGCCAGGCCGTGCGCGCGGGGTTCATGGACTGTTCGCCGGCGTGCGTGACCGTGCCGCCGACGATCTGCTCGACGGCGTCGGCGGGGATGCCGGTGCGGCCCAGGAGTTCACGGTAGGTCTCGCCCAGGAGGTAGGCGGGGTGCAGGTTGGCGAGCGCGCCGCCGCGCTTGCCGATGGGGGTGCGTACGGCTTCGACGATCACGGGTTCGGCGGCCATGGGTGCGGGTCCTCTCCGAGAGGGCTCTCCTCCAGAACTAGTACGCGTTCTAGTTCCGTCCAGCAGTCTGCTGACGTGATGTCCATCACCGCAAGGGTCTTGCAGGTGCCGAAGCCGCGATCTGCACGAATTCCGCACGGATTGGGGTTGCCGTACCTCTTGCGACTTGTAGAACCCGTTACTACGTTCACCGCACTCGCTGATGGGCCGTCAGAACGACGACGGGAGCTCTCCGATGCCCTGCCCCGCGCTGCCCGACGGGTTCGACTTCACCGACCCCGACCTGCTGCACCACCGTGTGCCCCTCCCGGAGTTCGCCGAGCTGCGCCGCACCGAGCCGGTCCGCTGGATCCCGCAACCGCGCGGCATCGCGGGCTTCGCCGACACCGGCTACTGGGCCGTGACCCGGCACGCCGACGTCAGGTACGTCTCCACGCACCCCGAACTCTTCTCCTCCACCGTCAACACCGCGATCATCCGCTTCAACGAGCACATCGAGCGCGACGCGATCGACGCCCAGCGGCTGATCCTGCTCAACATGGATCCTCCGGAACATACGCGGGTGCGGCAGATCGTGCAGCGCGGCTTCACGCCACGTTCCATACGAGCCCTCGAGGACCGGCTGCGGGCGCGTGCCGAGGCGATCGTCGCGAGTGCCCGCGCCCGCTCCGGGCCCTTCGACTTCGTCACCGAGGTCGCCTGCGAACTGCCCCTGCAGGCCATCGCCGAGCTGATCGGCGTACCCCAGGAGGACCGGTCCAAGATCTTCGACTGGTCCAACAAGATGATCGCGTACGACGATCCCGAGTACGCCATCACCGAGGAGGTCGGCGCCCAGTCGGCCGCCGAGATCATCGCCTACGCCATGAACATGGCCGCCGAGCGGAAGGAGTGCCCCGCCCACGACATCGTCACGACCCTCGTCGCGGCGGAGGACGAGGGCAACCTGAACTCCGACGAGTTCGGTTTCTTCGTGCTGATGCTGGCGGTGGCCGGGAACGAGACCACCCGGAACGCCATCACGCACGGGATGCACGCGTTCCTGACCCATTCCGAGCAGTGGGAGCTGTTCAAGCGGGAGCGGCCCGGGACGACGGCCGAGGAGATCGTGCGCTGGGCGACCCCGGTCAACGCCTTCCAGCGGACGGCCACACAGGACACGGAACTGGGCGGGGTGCGGATCAGGAAGGGTGATCGTGTCGGGCTGTTCTACGCCTCCGCCAACCACGACCCCGAGGTCTTCACCGACCCCGACGCCTTCGACATCACCCGTGACCCCAACCCCCACCTCGGGTTCGGCGGTGGCGGGCCCCACTACTGCCTCGGCAAGTCCCTGGCGGTCCTGGAGATCGACCTGATCTTCAACGCGATCGCCGACGCCATGCCCGGCCTGCGGGCGGTCGAGCCGCCCCGGCGGCTGCGCTCGGCCTGGATCAACGGCGTCAAGGAACTCCGGGTCACCACCGGCTGACCCCCGGGTCGGCCCACCCCGAGGGAGGCAGGAGCACCCCTACCCCAACGCCCCGTTCCTGCCTCCCCCGAGGTCCGGACATGCGCGCGCACCCTCGCCGGTCGAAGGGCGAGGGTGCGCATGCGTGCTGGGCGGCGGCTACCGAGTGGCTCAGTACCAGCCGTTGGCCTGCCAGAAGTTCCAGGCCTTCACCGGGCTGCCGTACCGGGACTTCATGTAGTCCAGGCCCCACTTGATCTGGGTGGCCGGGTTGGTCTTCCAGTCGGAACCGGCGGAGGCCATCTTCGAGGCCGGCAGGGCCTGGACCAGGCCGTAGGCGCCGGTGGAGCTGTTGGTGGCCGAGGGGTTCCACCCGCTCTCGTGCGAGACGATCTTGTTGAACGCGTTGAACTGCGCGGCGTCCGGGATCATCTTGTGCGCGATCGCCTGGGCGGAGGAGGCCGACGCGGGGGCGGCCTGGGCGGGCGCCGCGGTCAGGGCCATGCCGGCGGTGGCGGCGGCCACGGCGGCGACGGTGAGGGCCTTCTTCGGGGAAGCGATGCGGCGGATGAAGGAGACGGACACGGAGTACCTCTTGCGTCGGGGACGGGGGATCGCCCGCATGGGACGGGCCACGTGCTGTGGCCGCATGCGTCGGCGCCTCGGCCCGGGTGGGCTCGTGGCGCCTGGCGACGTCGTCCAGAGAAGCAGCCCGGAAAGCCGTCCGCAATGACCCCTTTTACTAGTTGTGGCCGGATGGCGGGGAAACGTCGGCTCTGTGGCGTGGGTCTCAAAGCGCAGGTCAGCGGGGGTGCACTAAGGGAGATATCGGACATTTGGCGCTACGGCCGTGGATCGTAGGTGACCTGCGTCATGTGGGGTGCTTCACCGTCTCGCTCACGGTGCGCATACGGCGCCTCGCGCAGCGGGACCGTTCGCTGTGCCGCCCGTCACGCGGCGGGGCCGTCGAATGTGACCGCCGTCTCGAAGGCGGCCCGCCGCGTGGCCCGGCGCAGCGCGCGCAGCACGGCCGGGCCGAGGACCAGGGTCAGCACGACCGTGCACAGGGCCCGGCCCAGGTCCCAGCCGAGCGAGGTGGCCAGGCAGTAGGCCAGGAAACGGGCCAGGTTGGCGGGGACGGAGGCATGGGCGTCGAAGGAGATGTTCGAGGCGGCGGCGCCCATGAACGGCCAGCCGGCCAGGTTCATGACCGTGCCGTAGGCGAAGGCGGCGAGGAAGCCGTAGGCCGCGAGGAGGAGCAGTTCGGCCCGGCCGCGCAGCCGGACCGGGCCCGGGAGCAGCCCGGCGCCCATCGCGAACCAGCCCATCGACAGCATCTGGAACGGCAGCCACGGTCCGACCCCGCCCGTGAGCAGGGCGGACGCGAACATCGTCACCGAGCCCAGGGTGAAGCCGAAGCCGGGTCCCAGCACCCGCCCGCTGAGCACCATCAGGAAGAACATCGGCTCGATACCGGCCGTACCCGCGCCGATCGGACGCAGCGCCGCCCCCGTCGCCGCCAGCACGCCCAGCATGGCCACGGCCTTCGGCCCGAGATCCGACTCCGAGATCGTCGCCGCCACGACCGCGACCAGCAGCACCAGCAGACCGGCGAAGAGCCAGGGCGCGTCCTGGGCGTGCGCGCTCAGCCGCGAGGCGGGCGGAGCGAGGAAAGGCCAGCCGAAGGCGGCCACCCCCACCGCGCTGACCAGGGCCAGCGCGGCGAGCGAGCGGGGGCCGAGACGGACGGCGTGCAGGCGTGGGGCGCTCATCCGAGGGCCTCGCGCACCTCGGACACGGTCAGCCACTGCTGCGGGGCGAGGATCTTCGTCACCTGCGGCGCGAAGGACGGCGAGGAGACGACGATGTGCGCCGTCGGCCCGTCGGCTATGACCTCCCCCTCCGCCAGCAGCACCACCCGGTGCGCGATCTCGGCCGCCAGCTCCACGTCATGCGTGGCCAGCACGATCGCGTGCCCCTCGGCGGCGAGACCGCGCAGCACGGTCACCAGGCGGGCCTTGGCCCCGTAGTCCAGGCCGCGGGTCGGCTCGTCGAGCAGCAGCAGCGGCGGCCGGGCGGTCAGCACGACGGCCAGGGCGAGCGTCAGACACTGCCCCTCGGACAGGTCACGGGGGTGGGTGCCGTCCGTGATCCCCGGCAACAGCTCGGACACCAGCTCTCGGCAGGTCCCCGGCTCGGCTCCCGCGTCCCGGTCGGCCGCCGCGCACTCCTCGGCGACGGTGTCCGCGTAGAGGAGGTCCCGCGGTTCCTGGGGGACGAGGCCGACGCGGCGTACGAGGGCGGGGGACGCGGTGCGGTGGGGTTCGGCCCCGCCGACGGTGACCGTCCCGGTGGTGGGCGCGAGGAGGCCGACGAGGGAACTGAGCAGGGTGGACTTTCCGGCGCCGTTGCGGCCCATGAGGGCGATGGTCTCGCCGGGGGCGACGGTGAGGTTCACGTGCCGTAGGGCGGTTGTGCGGGAGCGGCGGACGGAGAGGGCGGACACCTCGGCGATGTACGGCTGCGAGGGGCCCGGGGTGAGGGTGGGACGGCGCCGGAACCGGAGGCGGCGCCCTGTGCCGGTGCCGGCCGGGGGTTGGGTCGCTTGCCCGCGCCGGCGGGGTGCCGCTGCGCCCACCCGTGCCGCCCCAGCGGCACGACTGCCCGCAGCTACGAGCCCCGTAAGGGGCGCGGGCAGTGTCGATATGCGGCTCCGCCGCGTGGGCGCGACCAGCCCGGACGCGCCCGCAGCCGCCGTCGGCGGAGTGTCACCCCGTGCGGAGGCGGACAGGCGTTCCTTCAGGGGCGCAGACATTCGGCGGGCGTCTCTCACCGTCAGCGGCAGTGGTGACCAGCCCGCCAGGCGGCCCAGGTCCACCACCGGGGGGAAGACGGGGGAGACGGCCATCACCTCCGGCGGGGTGCCGACGACCGGCGGCTCGCCCGGAGCCGGGAGGAGCACCACCCTGTCGGCGTAGTGCAGGACCCGCTCAAGACGGTGTTCGGCCATCAGGATCGTCGTACCGAGGTCGTGCACCAGGCGCTGGAGCACCGCCAGGACCTCCTCCGCCGCGGCCGGGTCCAGGGCCGAGGTCGGCTCGTCGAGGACCAGTACCCGCGGGTGCGGGGTGAGGACGGAGCCGATCGCGACACGCTGCCGCTGGCCACCGGAGAGCGTGGCGATCGGGCGGTCGCGCAGTCCGGCCAGACCCAGCAGGTCCAGCGTCTCCTCGACCCGGCGCCGCATGACCTCGGGGGCGAGGCCCAACGACTCCATGCCGTAGGCGAGTTCGTCCTCCACGGTGTCGGTGACGAAGTGGGCGAGCGGATCCTGGCTCACCGTGCCGACCACGTCGGCGAGTTCGCGCGGCTTGTGGGTGCGGGTGTCCCGGCCCGCCACCGTGACCCGGCCGCGCAGGGTACCGCCGGTGAAGTGCGGCACGAGGCCGCTCACCGCGCCGAGCACGGTCGACTTGCCGACCCCGGACGGGCCGACGAGCAGCACGAGTTCGCCCTCCGGCACCTCGAAGCCGACGCCCTGGACGGTGGGTTCGGCCGCACCGTCGTAGGTCACGCTGACATCCTCGAAGCGGATCACGACGGCTCCTTGGGGTCCGGTGGGTCCTTGGGTACGGCGAAGGCGGGCAGCAGGGCGAGGAGGATCGCCGCGGCCGGCCACAGGGGGAGGGCGGGCGCGACGAGGGGCACCACGCCCGGGTGCAGCGCCTCCGGGTCGCGGGCGGCGGCCAGGCCGAGCAGCGCGGCGACCGCGGCACCGGAGCCGGTGACCAGCCAGGCCCGTGCGTCCCACGGGTCCGGGCGGTACCGGGTGCGCGGCGAACGCCGGCCGCCCAGGCGCAGGCCCGCGAGGGCGGCGACGGCACCGGCGAGCAGCAGCGGGATGCCGTAGGTGCCGCCCTCCGCGGTGAGCAGCCCGTACGTTCCCGCGCACACGCCGAGCAGGCCGCCCAGGGTGAGCGCGGCCGTCGTACGGCGGATGCGGGCGGGGACCACGGCGGTACGGCCGTAGCCCCGGGCCTCCATCGCGGCGGCGAGCGCGACCGAGCGCTCCAACGCGCCCTCGAGCACCGGCAGTCCGACCTGGAGCAGGCCACGCAGGCCCCGGTCCGGCCGGCCGCGCAGGCGCCGGGCGGCGCGCAGCCGCTGGACGTCGGCGATCAGGTGCGGGGCGAAGGTGAGCGCGACGACCACGGCGACGCCGGTCTCGTACAGGGCGCCGGGGAGGGACTTGAGCAGGCGGGTGGGACTGGCGAGCGCGTTCGCGGCGCCGACGCAGACCAGGAGGGTGGCCAGCTTGAGGCCGTCGTAGGCGGCGAAGACCAGCGCCTCCGCCGTCACCTTGCCGCCCAGGCGGATGCCCTGTGCCCAGCGGGGGAGGGGGACCTCGGGAAGCGTGAGGAGGGTGTGCGTGCCGGGGATGGGGGAGCCGAGCGCCACCGCGAAGACGAGGCGGACGAGCAGCACGGCGAGGGCGAGCTTGGCGAAGGCCGGGTAGGCGCGGGAGGCGGGCGTGCCGGTGCGGTGCGTCGCCACCACGTAGGCGGAGGCCGACACGAGGAGGGCCAGGAGGAGCGGGTTGGTGGTACGGGTGGCGGCCGTACCGAGCGAGAGCGCCCAGAGCCACCAGGCACCGGGGTGAACGGTCCGCCCGCGGGTACGCACCGACGGGTCCCCGCTGTCACCCCGCATGGCGTCGCCGCCGTGCCTGCCACACCGCCGCCCCCGCCAGGAGGGCGACCACCCCCGCGCCGACCGGCAACCCCAGGGAAGGCCCACTGCCCGAACTGCCGCTCCGCTCCGGCGACTTCTTGCCGGTGGACGCCGAAACCTGTTCCCCGCACCCCTTCTTCGGATACCCGGCGATCGCGCACAGCAGGGCGTTGGTGTCGTAGCGCAGGGGCGGGGCGACGGCCGCCAGGGCGTCGGCGGCCGTCGCGTCGGCCGGGATCCTCGCGCAGGCCGTGCGGCGGGCCGGCGGGGTCTCGCCGGACGGCGCGTCCGCGGGGGTGCCGAAGTCGAGGACGACAGCCACCCGCTTGGTGCCGGCCTTGGCGGGCGTCCCCGCACAGATCGTGCCGAAGTCCGCCGCCCCGCGCGGCCGGCTCGCGTCCGCCGAGTCGGCGCTCACCGCGAAGCGGAAGCCCGCCACGGCGCCGTCGTCCAGGCGGGCGGTCGACGGGCCCTGCGTGGCATACGTCCAGCGCCCGCCCGACCGCTCCCAGAAGGACCAGTAGCGGTAGCCGGTGGCCTGCGCCTGCCCCGCCCCGGCCAGCAGGACGGCCGCGGCGCACAGCAGGCTCGCGGCGCGGCGGACGGCCCTCACGGCTGCCGCTTCTTCCGGCCGCTGAGCAGGAAGCCGACGCCGATGCCCGCGACGAGGCAGACGCCGACGAACCACCAGACGCCGAAGCCTGAGCCGCCGTCGGACTTGGTCTCCTGCTGGTACCCGGTCGCCGCCATCTGCGGGAGGGGACCGAGCGCGTTGAGGGACCGCACCAGGCTGGTGCCGCCGAAGTCACCGGGCTGCGCGCCGACCGCGTGCGCGGCGAGGATCAGCTGGGCGTACGCCGCCGGGCCGCTCTGCGCCGCCCAGGGCCCGGCGTTCTTCTCCAGCCAGCCGTACGCCTTCTTCGCCTGCTCGGTCCGCCCGTCCGCGGCGAGCGCCACGACCGTGTCCGCGGTGTTGCCGAAGTCCGGCTGGTCCTTGGCGCCGGGCAGGGCGGACCGCAGATGCCCGGTCCGGCCCACGGCCGCGGCCAGATAGGCACCGGCGTTGTCGGCGATCCGCGCGGGGCGGCCGGCCTTGGTGCACGCGTCCCCGGCGGGCGCCTTGCCGGCCTGAACCACGAACCCCTTGCCGAGCGCGCCGAGCACCCCGGCGGCCGTGGCGTCCGCGTTGGCGGCCAGCTTGCCCTTCTTGTCCGGCTGGAAGGCGAGGGCACCGCCGCCGTCCTGGTCGCAGGGGAGGGACATGGCGGCCAGCAGGTCGTACGGGGACTTGCCCGACCTGCGGACGTCCGCCGGATCCGTACCCGCCGCCGTCAGCGCGCCGATGACGACGGAGGTGGAGTTGGTGTCACTGGCCCCGCCCGGCGAGTAACCCCAGCCGCCGTCCTTGTTCTGCACGGACTTCAGCCAGGTGACCGCCTTGCCGACGGCGTCGTCGTGCCCGCCGGCCGCCTTCAGGGCCTGCACCGCGGCGGCCGTGCTGTTGGTGTCCACCATGACCTTGCCGTCGCAGGCCTTGGCGGGGGCGGCGCGGAACGCGGCGAAGGCGCCGTTCGCGCACTGCTGGCCGGTGAGCCAGTCCACGGCCTGCGCCGCGGGCCGGTAGCCGAGGGTCCGCTGGGCGACGAGCGTCAGCGACTGGCGCCACACGCCGTCGTAGGTCGGGTCGGACGTGCCGTACAGCCCGGACGGGATCGCGGCCTTGGGAGAGGGGGACGGGGACTGGGTGGCGGCCGTGGCGGGCGCGGCGGCGGCCAGCACGCCTATGGCGGCGAGAGCCGCGGCACTGCGGCGGACGTTCATGGTCGGCGACTGCCTCTCCTGCGGGGAACCGGCAGCGCACGGGAGACCCCGGGCGGCTCGGCTCCGTAAACCTCGACGGTGCCGTGCGCGGCGGGCCGCCGACGCACGCGAGCCGGTCAACGTCCGTCCGGGGCGGTCCGGCTCACCGCGCTTAGGGCGGCTCACGGATGGGGGTGCCCCCGGCTCGAGCGAAGCCGAGAGTTGGGGGAGGGTCAGCGCCGGAATTGCACCGGCTTCCCCCCGTACGGGTGTGATGACGACCCCGCCACTTTACCGGCCGCCCTGAGCGGGGTGAGGGGTGGCTGTGGGCACACCGGAGCGGTGACTAGGGTCACGGCCATGACGACGGGGAGACTGCTGGGTTCGGGCCGCTCGGCCGACGTGTACGAGGTCGACGAGGCGTGGGTGCTGCGCCGGGACCGCGAGGGCTGGGGGGACGCGGCCGCCGAGGGGGCGGTGATGGCGTACGTACGACGGCACGGGTACCCGGCGCCGCTGGTGCGGCCCACCGGTTCGCGCACCGATCTGGTGATGGAACGCCTGTCCGGTCCGACCCTGCTGACCGCACTCACCGACGGGCGGATCGGCGTGACGGAGGCGGGCACCCTGCTCGCCGCACTGCTGCGGCAACTGCACGCCGTACCGGGACGGCACCCGGCCGACCCGGGAGCCCGTGTGCTCCACCTCGACCTGCACCCCGACAACGTGATGCTCACCCCGGACGGCCCCCGTGTGATCGACTGGTCCAACACCGAGGACGGTGACCCCGGTCTGGACTGGGGCATGTCGGCGGTGATCCTCGCCCAGGTCGCCGTGGACGACACGCCCCTCGCCCATCCGGCGCGCGCTCTGCTCGCCGCGCTGCTGGCCGACCCCTCCGAACTGACCGAGGCCGGCCTGACCGAGGCCCGCAGGCGCCGAGCGGCCAACCCGACGATGAGCCGACGGGAGGTCGAACTGCTCGCCCCCGCAGAGGAGTTGATCAGGAAACTGGCTTTCCGGTGAGTGCGCCGGCGGCCGTCGGGGTCGGCCCGCCGAAGGGCAGGTGCAGGGTGCGGGAGGCGATCAGCCAGCTGCCGTCGACCCGGCGGAAGGTGTCCTCGTAGTGACCGACCTGGACGGGCGGTCCGGCGGGGACGGGGGCACCCGGCCCCTCGTGTCCGTCGACGCGGTAGGTCGTGAAGTACGCGACGGAGCGGGCCGTGCGCGGGCCGGTCACCGTGACCAGCACGTTGGACATCAGGCGGCGGGAGAGCCGGTCGGCGGGGCGGGAACCGAAGTACCCGCGCAGGGCCTCCCGTCCCCGGATCCGGCGCCCGTCTCCCGGCGGGGGCCACTCCCAGACGCCGTCCTCGGTGAACAGCTCGGCCACGGAGGCCGGTTCACCGAGGTCGAGCCGGTGGACGAAGTCGACGATCACACGCTCGCAGGCACGCTCGGCGAAGAGCCGCTCCATGGGGTCCATACGGCTGTGTAGCAGGGGCGCGGCAGAGCGGACGAACCATTTACACCGCTTACACCGCTACACCGCCACGTAGGCCACCGGCTCGCTCCCCGCCACCGGCTCCGCCCGGCCCTGCTTGACCAGCCGGCGCAGATGGGACTCGGCCTCCGAGACGGCGATGTTCCGGGAGCCGTAGGGAATCTCGGCCCAGGGGCGGTTCCACTCCATGCGCTCGGCGAGCTGCCAGGGGGTGAGCGGCTCGGCGAGGAGGGTGAGCAGCCCGGCCAGGCGCTCCTCGTGGTGGGCGAGCAACTCCCTCACCCGGCCCGGCGCGTCGGTGAAGGCGTGCTGGTGTGCCGGGAGCACCTCGGCGGGCGCCAGGCGGCCGATCCGCTCCAGGGAGTCGAGGTAGTCGCCGAGGGGGTCGGTGACGGTCGCGTCCTCGGGGTCCTCGTACAGGCCGATGTGCGGGGTGATCCGCGGCAGCAGGTGATCGCCGCTGAACAACCGTCCATTTCCCGGAAGTCGGCGGTCGGGATGCTCCTCCTCCAGGTGCAGGCAGACGTGGCCCGGGGTGTGGCCCGGGGTCCAGATCGCGCGCAGCCTGCGGCCGGGCAGGTCGAGGAGCTCGCCGGGGACGATCTCCCGGTCCGGGAGGGCGGGGGAGAGGCCGGGCAGGGTGCGGGGGGTGCGCAGCGGCGCCAGGTGTTCCTCCGGGGCCCCGGCGGCCGCGAGTTTGGCGTGCATGTAGGTGAACCAGCGCTCCGGCCGGGCCTCCCGGGTGCGCCGCACGACCGCGGTGTCGGCGGCGTGCATCGCCACCCAGGCACCGGAGACCTCGCGCACCCTGGCCGACAGGCCGTGGTGGTCGGGGTGGTGGTGCGTGATGACGACGCCGTACACCTCCTCCGCCGCCGTACCGCAGCCGGCCAGCCCCGCCACGAGGGTGTCCCAGGACGCCGGATCGTCCCAGCCGGTGTCGACCAGCACCGGGCCACGGTCGGTCGCCACGACGTAGACCAGCGTGTGACCGAGGGGGTTGTCCGGGATGGGCACCGCCACGGACCGTACGCCCCCGCCGTGCTCGAACGTCGTCACCATCAGTCCTCCGCCCCACGGCACGCGGCACACGGCCATTGCCCACTATAACTAGAACTGGTTTCAATGGGTGTCCACGTCATCTGACGCGGTTGGCCGTTGGGCTGACCTGCGCTGATGTGCGTGCTACCTGTCGTTGCTTGTCGACGTTGGTCACTGCCGGACGGCCCAGAGACGGCCCGAGCCGCGCGAACTGGCACCCTAGAAGCAACGGTTCGGGGCTCGTCTCAGGGCGGGGCAGTTGACTATTCGGAGCCTCAAATCTTGCTCTGCAAAGCGGCTACCAGCCCTTCCGGCGACCAACCCGAGGACATGCTGCTGAGCATGACGCCGAAGACCAAGCGCATCGCGCTCACAGGCTGCCTCACCCTGTTGGTGGTGGGCTACGGGCTGCTCCTCTGGCACGGTCCATGGTGGATCGATGGTTCGCATCTTCGCCGGAAGAATCTCGAACCAGCAGACGGCGTCGTCATTACAGGATTTCGCACGATGCTGGTCGCGCTCGGGGCAGGTGCCGTGGCAGCGTGCGGCCTTTACTACACGCACAAGAATCACCGACACACCGAAATGATGTTTCAGCATACGCGAGCGAAAGATAGGGAGCAGTCGGAAATATCCCGAGAGGGTCAAGTCACAGAGAGATACGTGCAGGCTATTAAGCTCCTCGGTTCTGAAAGCCTGACGGAACGACTCGGAGGAATCTACTCGCTTGAACGCATCATGCGGGATAGTGAGAAGGATCACTCGACAGTCGTGGAGGTGCTGGCAGCTTTCATTCGACAGAGGGCAGAGCCCACAGAGGACAATATCTTTAGCAAGCCCGTGCCGTACCTCAGCGAGGACGTTCAAGCTGCCATTTCAGTTCTCGGACGCCGTCCACACTTCGATAAGGGATCAATTCTCAA
Source organism: Streptomyces incarnatus (assembly GCF_001027185.1). Classification (NCBI taxonomy): domain Bacteria; kingdom Bacillati; phylum Actinomycetota; class Actinomycetes; order Kitasatosporales; family Streptomycetaceae; genus Streptomyces; species Streptomyces incarnatus. Next base: position 6,010,393 of record NZ_CP011497.1, read on the forward strand.
TCTAGATGTGCGCCGAGTCCTTAACAATCGTTTTCACGGAGCGATGCTACACAGGGTGGAGCTAGTCGGAACGCACTTGAGCGGCGCACGTCTCTCATATGCGAACCTAACGCTTGCCAATTTCAACGAAGCAGATTTGCGAGGCATTGAACTGTTGGGCGCGAAATGTGCCAAAGTCAGCTTCAGAAGGGCTAATCTGCAAGGCGCGAACTTGAGTACAGCTCTTCTGGCTGATGCCGACTTCACAGGAGCCAACCTGACGGGAGCAAATCTCTCTGGTGCTGATCTCAAAAACGCTACGTTCCTAGGAGCTGATCTGACGGGAGCGAATCTTATGTTCGCCGATCTCACAGCCGCAGACTTCACGCACGAGCGGTTTGGGTACTGGACACCCCCATCGGACACCGCCAAAGACAAGAACCTCCCCGAAGCGCACGGGTTGACTGCAGAGCAACTTGCCGACGCATTTGTCTATCGCAACACAGAACTTCCGGCGCATCTGGCCTCTGATCCGCGCGTGCAAGAGCTCATTGAGAAATGCGAAGCGGATCGCGAGAAAGCCGCCAAGCCTGAGTGATGCGGCCGATGTGCAAAAGATCCGTGAGGGGGTCTCGGGTTCCTACAGGTCCGGCCGATGTCAGAGCGGCGAAGCGGTATGCGCTCGCTGGCACGATGGTCTTGTTTGCTGGAGGGCGCAACGGACCCCTGCCTAGCCGTGGAGCCGACCGCCCCAGCCACAGCGGGGTTTTCCTACCTTCGCCCGCATGCACGCAGCGCGCCGCCGGGCGGACGCCGCTGGCGAAGACAGGGCGGCGGCCCCGCCGACAACGCGGCGCGCGCCCGCGCCGTGCGCGGGCCTTGATGAGGCGGAGAAGGTCCCATCAAGCTGACGGGGCACCATGGGAAGCTGGGGTAGGACAATTGGCTGACCGAGAGGGGGAGCGCGTGGCAGAACAGGCCAGCCCCCGGGGTACCTTCCTGAAGATCGCCGATGCGCTGAAGGCCCGCACGAGGCAGACCCGGACGTGACGGAGCTCCCGTCTGCTGCTGATCTCGTGCGCGACTACAAGATCTCGCGAGGAGTCGCCCTGCGCGCCTTCGGCGTACTCCAGCGTGATGGCGTGGCTGAACCGGTGCCCGGTGGGCGGTGGCGTGTCGTGCGGGCGGGTGAGTCGGCCGACCGGCGCCCGCTGGACGAACGGATCGCGGCGATCATCACGGATGAAGGGCTCGAAGCGGGGGCAGCCTTCCCCAGCGCTTCCGTCCTGGCCGCCCGGTTCGGGGTGTCACGGCCCACCGTGACCAAGGCTCTCGACAAGTTGGAGGCGGCCAGCGTGCTGGCCGGTGGTGGGCAAGGCAGGGTGCGGACGGTCCGCGCCGCACCGATTCGAGAGGAGCGTTCGTAGCTTGTCGAAGCTGACGGAGTGGGCCTACCCCCTCGCCGAGTCGCTGCTTGCCGAGCCGCTGCCCCGGCGCTGGCAACACTGCTTGGGGGTCGCCGAGCGGGCCCGTACGATCGCGCCCGTCCTGGGTGAGGATGCCGATCTGCTTGAAGCGGCGGCAGTCCTTCACGACATCGGGTACGCCCCCGACCTTGCCAAGACCGGCTTTCACCCGCTCGACGGCGCTCGCTACCTTCGCAACGTCGCCGATGCCGACGAACGGGTCGTGAACCTCGTAGCCCACCACTCGTGCGCGTGGATGGAGGCAGAAGCCCGCGGTTTGCATGACGAGCTGGTGGGTGAGTTCCCTCGTGAGAGCGCGCACTTGAACGACGCGCTCTGCTACTGCGGCATGAACACCACGCCGGATGGAACGCCCACGAACCCGATCGACCGAGTCAACGAGATCGCAGGGCGCTACGGTCCGGACAGCCTTATCGGCACGTTCATCCGCCGCGCGGAACCAGAGATCCTTGCGAGCACATCGCGCGTGCTCGAACGTGTCGCCGCCGCCAAGCGTCAGCCGATGTAGGGGGTCGTACGCGTCCGGTCCATGGCGTGCTCGATGCGCAGTCGCATGGTGGGGTGGACGTCCAGGTCACGCAGGTCCGCCGGGTCCACCCAGCGGACCTGAGTCGTCTCGTTGCTCGTACGCAGCTCACCGCCGACCGGCCGCGCGCGGAAGCAGATGCTGAACTGCTGGCGCACTTCCCCGTCGTCGTACTTCATGACGTGCCCGGGGTCGGTGTAGATCCCGGACATGCCGATGACCTCGGCCTTGACGCCGGTCTCTTCCCAGACCTCACGCACCACGGTGTCGCTGATGGACTCCCCGACGTCGTGGCCACCGCCGGGCAGTGCCCAACGCCCGTTGTCGGAGCGCTGAATCATGAGCACCTGTCCCGCATCGTTCTGCACGAACGCAACGACCGACGGTACGACCGAGTTGGCCGGCGGGGCGTCGGGGTCGTGAAGGTAGTCGATACGTCCCATGCCTCATGCTCCTGGTATGTCGTGTTCAGTCACTGGCCTTGCACCGCGACGTCTGCTGAACGCTATTGGCAAAGGTGTCGAAGAGCCCGCCGCCCGGGAGTCGCCGCAGGTGCAGAACCGGTGCCAGGTAGGCGCCGATGCCATACACGTGCGTGTTGACGAGCATCTCGTCATCCACACGGTAGATCGAGTTGTAGAGCACGGTGTCATGCAGCCTGAAGGCGATCTCAGGGTGGCTGGTGAACAGAGGGCGGTAGTTGACCAGCGCGTTCCGAATCTTGCCGTCCATGATCCGGTGCCCCTCGTCGATGCCGCGTCGAATGACGGCCTCGCATTCGGGGTCGCCCATCAGGACCCGAATGGCGACACTCTGCGACTTCGCTTTGAGGACCCACAGGAAACGCGGATCTTCCGCCAGGCTGATGCCTGCGTAGACGAGGATGTCGATGCGTTCCTTGGCGCGTTCACACATCTCCGCCACAGGTCGGTCGGTACGACGTGACGATGCGGGTAGACCGTAACGATCTCCGCCTTGCAGAGGTCAGTTGCGCTGTCGAGTGAGCGGGTGTCCTCCCCCAGCGTTGTGACGTCAACATTCAGCACGGACGCAGTGGCGTACTGATGGCGCCGGTAAGGGACCTTGCCCTGCGTGATCCAGCGTTCGACGGTCTTCGGATTGACCTTGATCGCTTCTGCGAGCTGTTGCACGGTCATGTTCTGTGCCAAGAGGGCTGACCGCAGTCGCTCGTTGGAGCTCATGTTCACCGCTCCCGAGGGCGGTGCGCTCCTGCGTCACAACTTCAACCGGGACGCCTGGAAGCCCGCCCTGGTGGCCGCCGGAGTGCTCCCTGAGCCTGAGCCGGGCCGGCGGATCGCGGAATCCCGGGAGGACGGCATGCACGCGCTCAGGCACTTCTACGCGTCCGTTCTGCTCGACGCCGGCGAGAACATCAAGGCGCTGAGCCGGTACCTGGGGCACAGCGACCCAGGGTTCACGCTGAGGGTCTACACGCACCTCATGCCGAGCAGCGAGAGCCGCACGCGGAGGGCGGTCGACGGCATGTATCGGGCGGCCGGTGAAGGCAACGACGGCCCACAGACGGCCCAGGCGGCATAAAGGCACCCCCACCAGCGGAAAAGTGGCTGGTGGGGGCCTATCCGGCCCTAGGTCTGGCCTAGTTTAACTAGAACTGATATCAGTTCTGAAACAGCGTCAGAAACATGCGGTGCGGTGGGAGGCAGTCGGCCATGACCGAGCTCGTGGAACACGGACAGCTGTTCATCGGCGGGGAGTTGACCGAGCCCCTGGGCAAGGACGTGATCGAGGTGGTGTCCCCGCACACCGAGGAGGTCATCGGACGGGTGCCGCACGCCTCGCGGCAGGACGTGGACCGGGCCGTGGCCGTCGCGCGCCGGGCGTTCGACGAGGGGCCGTGGCCGCGGGCGAGCCTTGAGGAGCGGATCGAGGTCGTCACCCGCATCAAGGACGGCATCGCCGCCCGGCACGAGGAGATCGCCCGGGTGATCTCCGCGCAGAACGGCTCCCCCTACTCCTGGAGCGTCCTCGCCCAGGCGCTCGGCGCGATGATGGTGTGGGACGCCGCGATCAGGGTGGCGCGGGACTACCCGTACGAGGAGCGCCGGGACGGTGTCCTCGGGCCGATCCTCGTGCGCCGCGAACCGGTCGGTGTGGTCGCGGCCGTGGTCCCGTGGAACGTGCCGCAGTTCGTCGCCGCCGCCAAGCTCGCGCCCGCGCTGCTGGCCGGCTGCACGGTCGTACTGAAGCCGTCCCCGGAGTCCCCGCTCGACGCGTATCTCCTGGGGGAGATCGTGCGGGAGGCCGGTCTGCCCGAGGGCGTGCTGTCCATCCTTCCCGCCGACCGCGAGGTCAGCGAGTACCTGGTGGGCCACTCCGGCGTCGACAAGATCTCCTTCACCGGCTCGGTCGCGGCCGGCAAGCGCGTGATGGAGGTCGCCGCGCGCAACCTCACCCGGGTCACGCTGGAGCTGGGCGGGAAGTCGGCGGCGGTCGTCCTGCCGGACGCGGACGTGCAGACGGCGGTGGCCGGCATCGTCCCGGCGGCCTGGATGAACAACGGGCAGGCGTGCGTGGCCCAGACCCGCATCCTCGTACCGCGCGCACGCTACGACGAGTTCGCCGACGCCTTCGCGGCAGCGGCCGGCGCGCTGAAGGTCGGCGACCCGCTGGACCCGGCGACCCAGGTCGGCCCGCTGGTCGCCCGCCGCCAGCAGCAGCGCAACCTCGACTACATCCGGATCGGCCAGGAGGAGGGCGCCAAGGTCCTCACCGGCGGAGGCCGCCCGGCGGGGCTCGACCGCGGCTGGTACGTCGAACCGACCCTCTTCGGAGACGTGGACAACTCCATGCGCATCGCCCGCGAGGAGATCTTCGGGCCGGTCATCTGCCTGCTCCCGTACGGCGACGAGCAGGAGGCCGTGAAGATCGCCAACGACTCGGACTACGGCCTGTCCGGCAGCGTGTGGACGGCCGACGTCGAGCGCGGCGTCGACGTGGCGCGGCAGGTCCGCACCGGCACCTACTCGGTCAACACCTTCAGCCTGGACATGCTGGGCCCGTTCGGCGGCTACAAGAATTCGGGCCTGGGGCGGGAGTTCGGCCCGGAGGGGTACGGCGCCTACCTCGAGCACAAGATGATCCACCTGCCGGCGGGGGCGTAGGCGATGGGCGACCGCTGGCACGTCGAGGTCGACCGGTCGGTGTGCATCGGCTCGGCCCAGTGCCTCCACCACGCCCCGCACGCCTTCCGCCTCGACTCCGCCCGCCAGTCCCATCCGGTCCGGCCGGACACCGACGCCGGCGAACCCGTCCTGGAGGCGGCCGAGAGCTGCCCGGTGGAGGCGATCGTGATCACGCTGCTGGAGAGCGGGGAGGCGGTGTTCCCGCCGGAGGAGTAGCGGTGTCGCAGCCGCCGGATACGCTCCAGCGGTTCCGACATACCGACGAGGGTGGGAAGCGTGCACGAGTCCGAGGCCGAGCAGCTGATCAAGCAGGCGTACGAGGCATGGGACGCCGAGGACTGGCTGTCCGCGGCCGGGCTGCTGGAGCGGGTCCTCGCCGGCTTCCCGGACCTGCCGGAGAGCGCGGTGTGGTGGTACGACGCCGCGCTCGCCCACAAGTTCCTGCGCAACTGGGCGAAGGCGTACGAGCTGGGCCGCGAGGCCGCGGCCCGCGCCCCGCGCGGCGAGGGCGAACCGGCTCACTGGAACCTGGGCATCGCCGCCACCATCCAGCGCGACTGGGCGACGGCCCGTGAGGCGTGGACCGGCTTCGGCATCCAACTCCTGGAGGGGGAGGGCGAGATCAACGGGCGGTTCGGGCCGGCCTGCGTGCGCCTGGACACGGGCGGGGAGCGGGAGGTGGTCTGGATCGACCGGCTGTGCCCGACCCGGGGCCGGGTCATGAACGTACCGGTGACCGCCGGCCGCCGCTTCGGCGAGATCGTCGTCCACGACGGCGAACCGAAGGGCCGCCGGGTTGTGGACGGCCGCGAATACCCCGTCTTCGACGAACTCCTCCTCTTCGAGACCTCCGACCTGCCGACGTTCACGGTCACGGTGAAGGCGGGCCAGGCCTCCGACATCGAAGCGCTGGTCGAGCTGTTCCTGGCGCAGGGCTACGGCGCTGAGCCGGCGAGCAGCTTCGAGCTGCTGTGCGCCTGCTGCAGCGAGGGCACGCTGGAGCGGCGGCGCAGCGTTCACGGGGGCGCACAGCAGGTGTCCCTGGCGGCCTCGGAGGAGGAGGCGCGGCGGTTGCTGGACCAGTGGGTCACGCTGACTCCCGCGGGACGCGCGTGGAGCGGTTTGGCGCCGGTCGGCTGAGGACCAGCCGCGCCGGGCTCGCGGCACGCTCAGTGGCGCAGGTCAGGTGTGCCCGCCCGGTTCCGTCAGGTCGATCAGTCGGCACACCGTCTCGATGTCGATCTTCACCTGGGCGATGGAGGCGCGGCCGGAGAGCCAGGTGATCAGGGCCGAGTGCCAGGTGTGTTCGATGACGCGGACCGCCGAGAGCTGCTCGGGGGTGGGGTTCTCCAGGCCCATCGCGTCCAGGATGATCAGCGTCGTCTGGCGGGAGACCTGGTCGACCTCCGGCGAGACGCTGCGGTCGGCGAAGGTCAGCGCGCGGACCATCGCGTCGGCCAGGTGCGGCTCGCGCTGCAGGGCGCGGAAGGCCCGCATCAGGGTCTCCGCCACCCGCTCGGCGGCCGTGTCACCCGCGGGGGGCTTCTTCCGCAGGGTGCCGTGCATGTGCTCCAGCTGGTCCTGCATGGTGGCGACCAGAAGGTGGATCTTGGACGGGAAGTAGCGGTACAGCGTGCCGAGGGCCACCTGCGAGGACTCGGCGACCTCACGCATCTGCACGGCGTCGAAACCGCCCCGGCTGGCCAGCTGGGCGCTCGCGTGCAGGATCCGGCGGCGGCGGGCCTCCTGGCGCTCGGTGAGCGGCGACGAGGAGGGCCGGACCGTCCCGGCTTCCACCTTGGATTCCGCAGGCATGTCCGCAGGCATGGGTCCCGTCCGTGACAGTCGGTGAAGGTGTCTGTGGGGCACGTGATCACACAGCATGGCAGGGCGCCGCGCCGTGGCGCGAATCACCTGATCCACTGCTCACAGCGCCCCTACCTGCCGGTAGATTCAGAGCCTCTTGAACGATCAAGTCTGAAACTTGTTCTAGATTAGCGTCCCGGCGTAGTGTCGCGGGACAGTGCAGGCAGAAGGGGGCACGGAGTGACCGCTGAGGCCCGTGTGGCGGGCGTCGACCAGGACCCCGCTGCCGACGGCGAGCGACCGCTCGACATCGCGCTCCTCACCTATAAAGGGAACCCGTTCTGCGGCGGCCAGGGTGTCTACGTACGGCACCTCTCCCGTGAGCTGGCCCGGCTCGGCCACCGGGTCGAGGTCATCGGTTCGCAGCCGTACCCCGTCCTCGACGAGGGCTACCCCCGGCTCACCCTCACCGAGCTGCCCAGCCTCGACCTCTACCGCCAGCCCGACCCCTTCCGCACGCCGGGCCGGGGCGAGTACCGGGACTGGATCGACGCCCTGGAAGTCGCGACGATGTGGACCGGCGGCTTCCCCGAGCCGCTGACCTTCTCGCTGCGCGCCCGCCGCCATCTGCGCGCCCGGCGCGGCGAGTTCGACGTCGTGCACGACAACCAGACCCTCGGCTACGGCCTGCTGGGCGACATCGGCGCGCCCCTGGTGACCACGATCCACCACCCCATCACCGTCGACCGGCAGCTGGAGCTCGACGCGGCCGAGGGCTGGCAGCGCCGGTACTCGGTCCGCCGCTGGTACGCCTTCACCCGCATGCAGAAGCGCGTCTCGCGCCGCCTGCCCTCGGTCCTCACCGTCTCCGGCAGCTCCAAGCAGGAGATCGTCGACCACCTCGGCGTCCGCGACGACCGGGTCCACGTCGTCCACATCGGCGCCGACACCGATCTGTTCGCGCCGAATCCGGCCGTGCCCGAGGTGCCGGGCCGGATCGTCACCACCTCCAGCGCCGATGTGCCGCTCAAGGGGCTGGTGTTCCTGGTGGAGGCGCTGGCCAAGGTGCGCACCGAGCACCCGGCCGCCCATCTCGTCGTCGTCGGCAAGCGCCCCGAGGAGGGGCCGGTCGCGGCGGCGATCGAGCGGTACGGCCTCGAAGGCGCCGTCGAGTTCGTCAAGGGCATCTCCGACGCCGAACTGGTCGACCTGATCCGCTCGGCCGAGGTCGCCTGCGTGCCCTCCCTGTACGAGGGCTTCTCGCTGCCCGCCGCCGAGGCCATGGCCACCGGCACCCCGCTCCTCGCCACGACCGGCGGCGCGATCCCCGAGGTCGCCGGCCGCGACGGCGAGACCTGCCTCGCGGTGCCGCCCGGCGACGCGGGCGCCCTGGCCGCCGGGCTCGGCCGGCTGCTCGGCGACCCGGAGCTCCGGGTGCGGCTCGGCCGCGCGGGCCGCGAGCGGGTGCTGCGGAACTTCACCTGGGCCCGCGCCGCGGAGGGCACGGTGGCCCACTACCGGGCGGCCATCGCCCGCGCCGGCCGCCTGACGGGCACCGGCCGCGCGGCCCGTTCCGTGGACCTCGGCCGCCCCCACGCTCCCACCGGCTCGCGCGGCGGAACCCCCACCGCGGCCCCGATCCCCGGCCGTTCCGCGGCCGCACCGAGTGTCGCCCCCGCGAGCTCGGCCAGTGTTGCAGGCGTCTCCTCCGAAAGCAGGGCCACGTGCTGACCGTCGACTTCTCCCGGTTCCCGCTCGCCCCGGGCGACCGAGTCCTGGACCTCGGCTGCGGGGCCGGCCGGCACGCCTTCGAGTGCTACCGGCGCGGCGCCCAGGTCGTGGCCCTGGACCAGAACGGCGAGGAGATCCGCGAGGTCGCCAAGTGGTTCGCGGCGATGAAGGAGGCCGGGGAGGCACCGGAGGGCGCCACCGCCACCGCCATGGAGGGCGACGCGCTCAACCTGCCCTTCCCGGACGAGTCCTTCGACGTGATCATCATCTCCGAGGTGATGGAGCACATCCCCGACGACAAGGGCGTGCTCGCCGAGATGGTCCGCGTGCTCAAGCCGGGCGGCCGTATCGCCGTCACCGTGCCGCGCTACGGGCCGGAGAAGGTCTGCTGGGCGCTGTCCGACGCCTACCACGAGGTCGAGGGCGGCCACATCCGCATCTACAAGGCCGACGAACTCGTGGCGAAGATCCGCCAGGCGGGCCTGAAGCCGTACGGCAGCCACCACGCACACGCGCTGCACTCGCCGTACTGGTGGCTGAAGTGCGCGTTCGGCGTCGACAACGACAAGGCGCTGCCGGTGCGCGCGTACCACAAGCTGCTGGTCTGGGACATCATGAAGAAGCCGCTCGCCACCCGGGTCGCCGAGCAGGCGCTGAACCCGCTCATCGGCAAGAGCTTCGTGGTCTACGCGACCAAGCCGCACCTGCCGCGGCTTGACGACGAGGCGGCCGCCAAGTGACCACCCCCCGGACAGAACACCTCGTCCTGCCCGGGGTCCTCACCGCCGAGCAGGCTGCCGCCACCGTCCGCGGCATCCTCGCCGTACAGCGGGAGGACGGCGCGATCCCCTGGTTCCGCGGGCACCACCTGGACCCGTGGGACCACACCGAGGCCGCGATGGCCCTGGACGCGGCCGGCGAGCACGAGGCCGCCGAGCGGGCGTACGACTGGCTGGCCCGGCACCAGAACGAGGACGGCTCCTGGTACGCCGCCTACGCCGACGGCGCCCACGACGACGTCACCGACCGCGCCCGCGAGTCGAACTTCGTCGCCTACATAGCCGTAGGCGTGTGGCACCACTACCTCTCCACCGGCGACGACACGTTCCTGGACCGCCTGTGGCCGACCGTCTACGCGGCCATGGAGTGGGTGCTCGCCCTGCAGCAGCCCGGCGGCCAGATCGGCTGGCGCCGCGAGGACGACGGCACGCCCACCGCGGACGCCCTGCTCACCGGCAGCTCCTCCATCCACCACGCGCTGCGCTGCGCGCTCGCCATCGCCGAGCAGCGCGAAGAGCCGCAGCCGGACTGGGAGTTGGCGGTCGGCGGGCTCCGGCACGCGATCCGCCGGCACCCCGAGCGCTTCCTCGACAAGGACCGCTACTCGATGGACTGGTACTACCCGGTCCTCGGCGGCGCGCTGACCGGCGGGGAGGCCAAGGCCCGCATTGAGGAGTCCTGGGACCGTTTCGTCGTACCCGGCGCCGGCGTGCGCTGCGTGGTGCCCAACCCGTGGGTCACCGGCGGCGAGTCCAGCGAACTCGCCCTGGCCCTGTGGGCGATGGGGGAGTCGGACCGCGCCCTTGCGATCCTGCAGTCCATCCAGCACCTGCGCGACCCGGAGAGCGGCCTGTACTGGACGGGCTACGTCTTCGAGGACGACGCGATCTGGCCCCGCGAACTCACCACGTGGACGGCCGGCTCCCTGCTCCTCGCGGTCGCGGCCCTGGGCGGCCACGAGGCGACCTGCGCGGTCTTCGGCGGGGAGTACCTGCCGACCGGCCTGGACCCCGACTGCTGCGGCTAGCGCACGGGCTCAGCTGCGGCGCGGCCCTCGGGCTCCGCTCGGCCCGGCCCACGGGCCCCGCTGCGGCCGGCCCACCGGCTCCGCCGCGGCCGGCCCGCGGGCTCAGTGCCGGTGTATCCGGTTGGCGATGGCGTGGCCCACGAACAGGTAGACCACGGCGGCCAGGCCGTAACCGGCCACCACCCTCGCCCAGGCCTCGTCGAAGGTGAACAGGTCGTGGGACCAGCCCGCCAGCCAGGCGGCGGCGTGGTGGATGAACTGGACCAGGCTGTTGGCGCGGTTGGCGTCCAGCAGGTACATCAGGATCCACAGGCCGAGGATCAGCGCCATGATGTCGGCGACGACCGCGATGACCGTCCCGGCCTGATTCGCACTGTTGCGATATCGAGGGGACATACTCTCCGGATTGCCGGGCGGCGCGCGGCGAAACCCGAACGGCGGCGGCCGAGTGGCGTACCCGGCCGTCCCGGGTGAGCCTGCTGGAGGAAGCAGACCACTCGGGGAGGACACGTCCGGAGGACCCCGTGCCCGTACCGATACGGCGCCTCGTGGTGGCGCTCACCGTGTGCTGCGCCCTGCTGGCCGGTTCCACCGCCTGCGGCAGCAGCGAGAAGACCAGTACGAAGGACACCGCGGCGGTCCAGGCCGCCCCCGCCGCCACCCCCAGCCCGACGACCTCCGCCGAACGGCAGAAGTTCGCCAAGGCCCGGTTCGTGGCCAACGCGGGCCTCGCGGCGGGCGCGACCTACCAGTGGATCGTGAAGCCGTGGAAGGCCGGCAAGTTCAAGAAGGGCGCCCACGGCCGCAAGCTGACCCTGGTCAAGGCCGGTCTGGCCGGTGCGTTCACCTACAACCGGCTCAAGGCGGCCGTCCGCAACGCCCAGGGCGACCCCCTGCTGTCGAAGGCACTCGCCCCCCTCAACGCCGCCATCGACGGCCTGAAGAACCTCCCCGCCAAGCTGCGCAGCGGCGACGGGAACGCGGCGGGCGCCTTCGATGACATCATCGGCAAGGTCAAGGACGCGGGCAGCAGCGCCGGCGCCCCGGTCAAGGAGCAGGTGCCGTCGTCGTCCCAGCTCGCGCACGGCGGCTAGGAGTTCAGCTCCGCCAGCACCCTGAGGGTGTGCGGGTCCGGTGACAGGGCCAGCAGGTCGGTCACCGGGCCCGCGCGCCACAAGTCCAGGCGCTCGGCGATGCGTTCGCGCGGGCCGACCAGCGAGATCTCGTCGGCGAAGGCGTCCGGCACGGCCAGTACGGCCTCCTCGCGCCGCCCGGCCAGGAACAGCTCCTGGATCCGCCGGGCCTCCTTCTCGTACCCCATGCGCGCCATGAGGTCGGCGTGGAAGTTGCGGGAGGCGTGGCCCATCCCGCCGATGTAGAAGCCGAGCATGGCCTTCACGGGCAGCAGCCCCTCGGCCACGTCGTCGCACACCTTCACCCGGGCCATCGGTGCCACCAGGAACCCCTCCGGCAGCTCCCGAACCGCCTCCCCGTACGCCTCCGGCCGGCTCGGCGCCCAGTACAGGGGCAGCCAGCCGTCGGCGATGCGGACCGTCTGCGCCACGTTCTTCGGCCCCTCGGCGCCGAGCAGCACGGGCAGACCGGCCCGCAGCGGGTGGGTGATCGGCTTGAGCGGCTTGCCGAGGCCGGTGCCGTCCGGCCCCCGGTACGGCAGGGGATGGAACCGCCCGTCGACCTCCACCGGCGCCTCGCGCCGCAGCACCTGGCGTACGACGTCCACGTACTCCCGGGTCGCGGTCAGCGGCGACGCCGGGAACGGGCGGCCGTACCAGCCCTCCACCACCTGCGGCCCGGACAGCCCGAGCCCCAGCATCATCCGCCCGCCGGACAGGTGGTCCAGGGTGAGCGCGTGCATCGCGGTGGTGGCCGGCGAACGGGCGGCCATCTGGGCAACGGCCGTACCCAGACGGATCGTTGAGGTCCGTGCGGCGATCCAGGTCAGCGGGGTGAAGGCGTCCGAGCCCCAGGACTCCGCCGTCCACACCGAGTGGTACCCGAGCCGCTCCGCCTCCTGGGCGAGCGGCACATGACCGGCGTCCGGGCCGCGTCCCCAGTACCCGAGTGCGAGACCGAGCCGCATGCGCCTGCCTCCTGACGCTCCGTCAGTTCACTGCCGGGAGGCGACTGTACGACAACGGCCCCCCGCCCGGAAGGGCGAGGGGCCGGCTACGGCAGTGCCGCGGACTCAGCCGCGCTGGATGCCGGAGGTGTCCTGCAGGACGCCCCGGCGGCCGTCCTGGGTCTGCGCGACCAGCGCGGCACCGCGCTGCTCGACGGCCAGGTACCAGGTGCCCGGCGCCAGTTCGGCGATCGGGGTCGGCGAGCCGTCCTCCGCGAACAGCGGACGGGTCACCGGCACGGCGAACCAGAACGGCGAGAAGTCCGCGGTCGGCTGCGCCCCCGCCGGAGCCGCCTGCGCGGCCGGCGGCTGCTGCCCGAACGGCTGACCCGGCTGCGGCTGGGCACCGTACGGCTGGCCCGGCTGCGGCTGGGCACCCGGGTAGCCGTAACCACCGGGCGGCTGGGCGCCGTAGGGCTGCGGGGCGACCGGCTTGGGTGCCGGGAGCAGGGGGGCCTGGAGGGCGGGGACGAGGGGGGTGGCGATGGCTCCGCCCGCGAGGACGAGAGCGGCGATCAGACCGAGGATGAGACCTGCACCGGCGTCCAGACCGTCCGGGATGTCGATGAGCGACCACAGCAGCGTCCAGGCCGCGAGGATCGGGAACGCGGTGCCGACCTGGCCGAGGTCGAGCCCGAGCACCTTGCGCTGCTGGGGCAGACAACGGTTGACGACGATGAGGACGGCACCGATGACCGCGCCCATGTAGATGCCCAGGCCCATGCCCAGGTCGTCCCACGCGTTCCGGCTCTGGCTGGCGCCGAAAGCGGAGATGCTCTCGAAAGTGAGGAACGACGCGATGAACAGCACCACCGCTGCTCCGATCACCACGCCGTCGCCTCTAGTGAGGGAGCGGATATTCACTTCAAGTCCTTCGTGAGTCGTCTCGTCGTCGGTAGACACTACCGTCCGCAAGATCCGGCTGTCCGGTCGGTTCCGCCCTCCGGTCACGACGCGCGCAGGAAACTCACGATTCCCTCAGAGATCCCTTGCGCCGCCCGTTGCCGCCAGGCGCCACTGGTCAGCAGTGCCGCGTCCTTGCTATCGCGCATGTTGCCGCACTCGATGAACACCTTCGGAACCGTTGACAGATTGAGACCGCCCAGGTCCGTACGTGTGACGAGACCGGTACCGTCGCCGACGTAATTGGACGGCGGTTCACCGGTGTCACGCACGAAGTTCCCCGCGATGCGCGTGCCGAGGTCGCGCGAGGGTCCGACGATCGGCCGGGTGTCGGCGGCACCGGCGTGCACCGATCCCGGCAGGATGACGTGGAAGCCGCGGTTGCCCTCCGCCGAGCCGTCGGCGTGGATGGAGATCGCCGCGTCCGCGTGCGCCTGGTTGCCGATCCGGGCCCGCTCGTCCACGCACGGCCCCCAGGCCGGGCTGTCGCCGTCATGGGTCAGCTTCACCGTGGCACCCTGCTGCTCCAGCAGCGTGCGCAGCCGGTGCGCGACGTCCAGGGTGAACCGGGCCTCGGTGTAACCGTCGTTGGTGGACGTCCCGGTGGTGTCGCACTCCTTCCAGTTGGTGCCGATGTCCACCTTGCGGTTGATCTCGGCGCTGTGCTGGAAGTTGCCCGGGTTGTGCCCGGGGTCGATGACGACGACCTTGCCCTTGAGCGGGCCGGACGCGGAACCTCCCGAGGGCCGCTTGCCGTCGTCCGTCGCGGAAGGCGGGGCGGACGGGGAGGCGGAGCGAGTGGACGGGGAGGGCGCGCCGGACGTACCGGACGCCGGAGCGGCCGAGGCCGTACGGCCTCCGTCGTCGCCACCGCCGCCCACCGCCTCGTACACCACCCAGCCGAGCAGCGCACCGGGCACCAGCGCGGCGAGCGCCACGGTCAGCGGGCCGCGGCGGGGCCGGCGCGGCTGCGGGGAATCGAACTCCGGGCCTAGGTACGACACGTCTGCGACTCTAACCGGGGCCTCAGATCCCCGCTCGCGTTCGCCGCAGGACGCGCAGGGAGCCGGTCACCGAGACCTCCGTGAACGCCCCGGACTCAAGTGCCCGCAGGTACACGCGGTACGGGGCCTGCCCGGTGAACTCGTCCTCGGGCTCCGGGAAGACGTCGTGGATGACGAGGAGGCCGCCCTCGGCCACATGGGGGGCCCAGCCCTCGTAGTCGGCGCCCGCGTGCTCGTCGGTGTGGCCGCCGTCGACGAAGACGAGACCGAGCGGGGAGTTCCAGATGGCCGCGATCTGCGGCGAGCGGCCGACCAGCGCGACCACGTGCTCCTCCAGCCCCGCCTTGAACAGGGTCCGCCGGAAGGCCGGCAGGGTGTCCATCAGGCCGACCTCCGGGTCGACCGTCTCCGGGTCGTGGTACTCCCACCCCGGCTGCTGCTCCTCGCTGCCCCGGTGGTGGTCCACGGTCAGCGCCGTGACCCCGGCCGCCCGGGCCGCGTCGGCGAGCAGCACGGTGGACCGCCCGCAGTACGTCCCGACCTCCAGCAACGGCAGCCCCAGCCGCCCCGCCTCCACCGCAGCCTCGTACAGGGCCAGCCCCTCGTCCACGGGCATGAAGCCCTTCGCCGCTTCGAAGGCGGCCAGGATCTCGGGCTTGGGGGTGGTGGCGGACATGGGGGCCTTCCGGTCGTACGGCGCTTGCAGCGCGCCCCGAAGGGGCGCGGGGAACTGCGCGACCAGCCACGACGAATCCCGCAGCCGCCGGCCGGCAGTTCCCCCCGAGTTCTACGCGCTCACGGTCTCCCCAGGCAAGGAGAGATCCAGTTCAACCGCCCTCTCCTCCCCGGAATGCGTGGCGGAAGAGGCAAGCGGCCCATGGCCGGAGGCCTTCGCGGCAAGCACATACGCCCCCTGCGCCGGCACGGCGAGCACATAACCGCCGTCCTCGTCGGAGACGGTCGCCCCGGCCTGCCGCCCGCGCCGGTCGATCAGCGTGACCTTGGCCCGGGCGACCGGAGCACCGTCGGCGCCCAGCACCCGCCCCCGGAAGCCCCGCAGCACCTCTTCGGCGCGCTCCAGCGCGGCGTCCTCCTCGCTGCTGGCCCGCAGCTGCGTGTGCTGCTGAGCCGGCCGGGAGGCCTTCGGCAGGAACAGCGCCATCAGCAGCCCCGCCGCCACCGCGGCCGTGGCGATGAGGAAGGACACCCGGAAGCCGTGCATGGTGGGGATCGCGACGCCGCCCACGTTGTTCGCCGTGTTGGCGAGCACCATGCCGATGACGGCACTGGACACCGACGTGCCGATGGACCGCATCAGCGTGTTGAGGCCGTTGGCCGCGCCGGTCTCCGAGGCCGGGACCGCGCCGACGATCAGCGCGGGCAGCGAGGAGTAGGCGAGGCCGATGCCCGCGCCGAGGACCACGGAGGTGACGATCGTCTGCCAGGCGGCGTCCATCAGGCCGAGACCGCCGCCGTAGCCGAGCGCGATGATCAGCAGGCCGATGATGAGGGTGACCTTGGGTCCGTACCTGGCGGACAGCCGGGCGTACACGGGAGCCGTGAACATCATGGTCAGGCCCAGCGGGGCCACGCACAGACCCGCGACGACCATGGACTGGCCGAGGCCGTAGCCGGTGGCCTTGGGCAGCTGGAGCAGCTGGGGCAGGACCAGGGAGACGACGTAGAACGCGACGCCGACCATGATCGACGCGAGGTTGGTGAAGAGGACCGCCGGGCGCGCGGTCGTGCGCAGGTCGACCAGGGGCGCCTGGACGCGCAGCTCGAACAGCCCCCACAGGACGAGGACCACGACCGACGCGGCGAACAGACCGAGTGTCGTACCGGACGACCAGCCCCAGTCGCTGCCCTTGGTGATGGGCAGCAGGAGCAGTACCAGACCGGTGGACAGGCCCAGCGCGCCGAGCAGGTCGAAGGAGCCCTCCGCCCGCATCGGGGACTCGGGGACGACCAGGAGGGTGAGGACGATGGACAGCGCGCCGAGGCCGGCGGCGCCGTAGAACAGGGCGTGCCAGTTCGTGTGCTGCGCGACCAGGGCCGCGGCGGGCAGCGCGAGGCCGCCGCCGACGCCGATCGAGGAGCTCATCAGGGCCATGGCCGAGCCGAGCCGCTCGCGCGGCAGCATGTCCCGCATCAGGCCGATGCCGAGCGGGATCGCGCCCATGGCGAAGCCCTGCAGGGTACGGCCGACGATCATGGTGAGCAGCTGGCTGGTGACCGCGCTGACCAGGGCGCCGACCACCATGACGGCGAGGCTGAGGATCAGCATCCGCCGCTTGCCGTAGAGGTCGCCGAGCCGGCCCATGATCGGGGTGGCCACGGCGCCGGACAGGAGGGTCGAGGTGAGGACCCAGGTGGCGTTGGAGGGAGCGGTGTGCAGCAGCTGCGGCAGGTCCTTGATGACCGGCACGAGCAGGGTCTGCATCACCGCGACGACGATGCCCGCGAAGGCGAGCACCGGGACCACGGCGCCACCCGCTCTCCGGGCCGGCTGGTCGGTCGTCGTGTGGGTCATGGAGTCGAGGCCTCCTGGTAGGGATAAGTGACAGGTGAACCTCGTATGCACAGGCAACTATTCCGTTGCTTCGGGCCTCTAATGAATCCTTGACCAGCTCATGGGATTCTGACGTGACGTCAGGGTTGTGGTGGTGCTTTGTGTGCGGGGTGGGGGTGCTGCATGTGCGGGGTGGGGGGTGCTGCGCGCGGGCGGCGGGGGCTGTGCGCGAGGTGGCGGGTGCTGCGCGCGGCGTAGGACCCGCGCCCTACGCCCGGTGGTCCGAAATGCTGATGCAAGGACCGTAACGGGGTTGAGAGCATGACATCCATGCTGGAAGCCGCCGACACCACACCTCTCATATCCCGCCGCAGGACCGTGCCGACCTGGCTGGTGGTGGCGCTCGCCTGCGCCGGGCAGTTCCTGGTCGTCCTCGACGTGTCGGTGGTGAACGTCGCCCTGCCGTCCATGCGCGGCGGCCTCGGCCTGACCGCCTCCGGCCTGCAGTGGGTGGTGAACGCGTACGCCATCGCCTTCGCCGGGTTCATGCTGCTCGGCGGCCGGGCCGGCGACCTGTACGGGCGCAAGCGGATGTTCCTCGTCGGCCTCGGCCTGTTCACGCTGGCCTCGCTGGGCGGCGGCCTCGCCCAGGAGGGCTGGCAGCTGCTGCTGGCGCGGGCCGTGCAGGGCCTGGGCGCGGCGGTGCTGGCCCCCTCGACGCTGACCCTGCTGACCTCCGCGGTGCCGGAGGGACCGGCGCGGGCGCGCGCGATCGCCACCTGGACCGCGGTCGGCGCCGGGGGCGGGGCCGCGGGCGGACTGGTCGGCGGGGTCCTCGTGGACGTGTTCTCCTGGCGCTGGGTGCTGCTGATCAACGTGCCGGTGGGCGCTCTGGTGCTGGCCGGCTCGGTGCGCTGGCTCACCGAGAGCCGGGCCGGCGACGGGCGGCGCCTGGACCTGCCGGGCGCGCTGCTGGTCACGGCGGGCCTCGCGACCCTGGCGTACGGCATCTCGCAGACGGAGGCGGAGGGCTGGACGGCCGCCGCCACGGTGCTGCCGCTGCTCGCCGGGCTGCTGCTGATCGGCCTGTTCCTGCTGGTCGAGGCGCGTACGGCGGCCCCGCTGATGCCGCTCGGCCTGCTCCGGCTGCGCCCGGTCGCCTCGGCCAACGCGGCGATGTTCCTCTCCGGCTCGGCCATGTTCTGCATGTGGTACTTCATGACCCTCTACGCCCAGAACGTGCTCGGCTACACGCCGTTGGAGGCCGGGTTCGCGCTGGTTCCCAGCTCGCTGGCCGTGGTCGTCGGCTCGAAGCTGGCGCCGCGTCCGATGCGGTCGGCCGGTCCGCGGACCGTGGCGGTGCTGGGCACGCTGGTGGCCGCGGCCGGCTTCGCCTGGCAGTCGACGATGAGCGCGCACGAGGCGTATCTCGACGCGATCATGATCCCGGGGATCCTGATGATGCTCGGTGCGGGCCTCGCGGCGACCCCGCTCGCCTCCCTGGCCACGTCCGGGGCGGCTCCGGGCGAGGCCGGTGTAGTGTCGGGGCTGGTCAACACCTCGCGCACGATGGGCGGTTCGCTCGGGCTCGCCGTGATGTCGACCGTCGCCGCGGCCGGCACGGGCAGCGGCCACGGCCCCGAGGCACTGACCGACGGCTACGCGCTGGCGTTCCGGACCAGTACGGCGGTGCTCCTGGGCGGGGCGGTGCTGATGCTGGTGTGGCTGCCGCGGAAAACCTCTTCGGCGTGAGGCAACGGTCCGGGCCTCCCACGGACTCCTTTTGATGTCTAGGAGGTGCCCATGGGGGACGGGAAGAACGCTCGGAACGAGGAGTTCCAGAGCTTCATGATCGGCCGCTGGCCGCGGCTGATGCGTACGGCATTTCTCCTCACGGGGGAGCAGCACGCCGCCGAGGACCTGGTCCAGTCGACGCTCGAGCGGGTCTATGTGTCCTGGCGCAAGGTCGGCGCCGCCGACGATCCGGAGGCGTACGTACGGCGCGTGATGATCAACCTGCACGCACGCAAACACCGAAGAAGGCTCAAGGAGTTCCTGGCTCCGAAGGACGACTCGGGCCTGGTGCACGAGATCGCCGACACGGGGGACCGGATCGCGCAGGCCGATGACCGCGGCGCGCTGCTCAAGGCGCTCGCCCAACTGCCGGTGCGGCAGCGGGAGGCAGTGGTCCTGCGCTACTGGGAGGACCTGACGGAGACCCAGGCGGCGGAGGCGATGGGCTGCTCGGTCGGCACGGTGAAGAGCAACGCGGCCAGGGGGATCGCGAAACTCCGGGCCATACCGGGACTGGCCGAGACGGTGACGCACGGAGGCCGGAAGTGACGAGCGCGGATGGGGAGAGCCACGACATGAACGAGATGACCGACATGACGCACACGGACCTCGCCCTCCTCCTCGCGGACGCCGCGGACGAGGCCGAGATCGGCATAGCCCCGGTCGAGGCGGTCATCCGCCGCGGGCGCCGGCGCAGAGCCCGCCGCTGGGCGGTGGCAGCGGCCACGACGCTGGTGCTGGCGGGGTCGACGGGGGTGACGCTGGCGGTGACCGGCCTGCCCGGCCAGACCGACCGCAAGCCGACCGTGGCGGCCGCGCCGTCCAGCCCCGAGGACCGGAATGTGGACATTCCACAGGAAACGGAGCTGGCGCGCGGGACGGACCACGGCAAGAGCTGGCGTGTGGTCGTCTCCGTGTGGGGAGCGCCGCGGGACGAGTCGGAGGCGGCCCTGCAGCTGGCCGCGATGCGCAAGTACGGCATCGAGCCGGCCCTCCTTCCCGACCACCGGCACCAGCACCTGGTCGGCATGACCTCGTACTACTCGGGCCTGTACTACGGCGACAACCCGCTCAGACCGATCATCTTCGACACGCTCAAGGGGTGGGAGCCCCTGACGGGCACGAGCCTGGCGTCGGGGGCCCTCGCCCTGGGCAAGGCGAATTCCGGTGGTCCCGCCCGGCTCGTGGTGGGCCAGGTCCCCATTACCGCCCGGCAGGTCAAGTGCGACTGGAAGGACGGCACCAGCACCATGGTCGAGCCCCAGGCGGTGGCCGGCTCGCCGGTGGAGTGGTTCGCCTGCACGGCCCCGGAGGGGACGGCCTACCGGAACGCGGAGGTGATCCAGTAGCAGCGCTCGCGGCTCACAGCCACCCCTGCTGCCGGGCCTCCCGTACCGCCTCCGCGCGGTTGCGGGTGCCTGTCTTGCCGATCGCCGAGGACAGGTAGTTGCGGACGGTGGACTCGGACAGGTGCAGCCTGCCGGCGATGTCGGCGACGGTCGCGCCGTCCACCGACGCCTTGAGCACCTCGCACTCGCGGGCCGTCAGCGGACTGGGCCCGGCGCTGAGCGCGGCGGCGGCCAGCGCCGGGTCGACGACGGTCTCCCCGGTGAGCACGCGCCGGATCGCCGCGGCCAGTTCCTCCACGGGCCCGTCCTTGACGAGGAACCCGGCCGCCCCGGCCTCCATGGCCCGGCGCAGATAGCCGGGCCGGCCGAAGGTGGTGAGGATCAGCACCCGGCAGTCGGGCGCCTGTTCCCGCAGCTCGGCCGCCGCGTCCAGCCCGCTGATGCCCGGCAGTTCGATGTCCAGCAGGGCCACGTCCGGCCGGTGGGTGAGCACGGCGTCCACGATGCCGTCGCCCGAGCCCAGTTGGGACACCACCTCGATGTCCTCCTCCATGCCGAGCAGCAGGGCGAGCGCACCCCGCATCATGCCCTGGTCCTCGGCGAGCAGCACCCGAATGGACTTGGCGGGCCGATGGTCCCGGGGCATCTCGTTCATGGCTTCAGGTTACGGCCGGGAACCCCGGCCCATCCCGGTGCTCGGCGCGCTAGCCTCGCCGTATGCCCGAGTCCTCGACCGCGCGCTTCTACGACGAGCTGGCCGGCGACTACCACCTGATCTACCCGGACTGGGCGGCGAGCGTCCGCCGGCAGGGCGCCGCGCTGGACGCCCTGGTCGGCCGGGAGCGGGCGGAGGTGCTGGACTGCTCCTGCGGCATCGGCACGCAGGCGATCGGGCTGGCGCTGCGCGGCCACCGGGTCGTCGGGACCGACCTCAGCGTGCGGGCCGCGGCCCGGGCCGGCCGGGAGGCCGCCCGGCTCGGGGTGGCGCTGCCCACCGCCGCTGCCGACATGCGGCGACTGCCCTTCCCCGGCGGCCGGTTCGACGCCGTCGTCTGTGCCGACAACTCGCTGCCCCATCTCCTCACCGAGCCGGACGTGCGGGCGGCGCTGGGGGAGATGCGCAGGGTGCTGCGGCCCGGTGGGCGGCTGCTCGTCAGTACCCGCCCCTACGACGAGCTGCTGCGCGAGCGGCCGGTCTCGACGCCCCCGCAGGTGCACGAGCCCGCCGACGGCACCGGGCGGACCGTCACCTTCCAGCTGTGGCGGTGGCAGGCGGACGGCGAGCGCTACGAGCTGGAGCACTTCCAGCTGGTCCCGGCCCGGGAGGGCGAGGGGCAGTGGGAGGTGCGGGTGCGCCGGGCCGCCTACTGGGCGCTGGGGCGGGAACGGCTCGCCGGATTCGTCGCCGGTGCGGGTTTCACGGACATCGCCTGGCTGATGCCCGAGGAGACGGGTTTCTTCCAGCCGTTGCTCACGGCGCGGGCGGCCGCCGCCGATTAAAGACTTGGCATTGTCCGGTGCGGCGGGGGTTGACGCTCCGAGGCGGTGCTCAAACAATCGCCCCTGCATTTCCAGAAATCCGTTCCCTTTTCGTCGTCGAATAGGTTCGGTATTTCGGTCGAACGGCGTCCGAAATTCCGAACGAGAGAATCCGAGGTGCACCGTGCCCGTGAGCTCCCCCCACATACGCCCCCGGCGGCTGAGAAGCGCCGCCCTGTCCGTGCTCGCCGTCTGCGCGACCCTCGCCGCGCTGCTGCTCGGCGTCGGAGTGCCCCAGGCCGCCGCCGCGAGTTCGCTGCCCTGTGACGTCTACGCCGCCGCGGGCACCCCCTGCGTCGCCGCGCACAGCCTGGTCCGGGCGCTGTACTCCTCGTACAACGGCTCGCTCTACCAGGTGCGGCGCGCCTCGGACGGCGCCACGAAGGACATCGGGCTGCTGGCCGCTGGCGGATACGCGAACGCGCCCGCCCAGGACTCCTTCTGTTCCGGCACGACCTGCATCATCACCAAGATCTACGACCAGTCCTCCCGCCACAACGACCTCACGATCGAGGGTGCGGGCGGCGCCGGCGCCGCCGATGTAGGTGCGCCCGCCGACGCGCTGCCGGTGACCGTCGGCGGCCACCAGGTCTACGGCCTGGAGATCTCCGCCGGCATGGGCTACCGGGACAACTCCACCTCCGGTGTCGCCACCAACGGCGCCGCCGAGGGGATGTACATGGTGACCTCCGGCACCCACGTCAACGGCCGCTGCTGTTTCGACTACGGCAACGCCGAGACCAACAACAAGGACACCGGCAACGGCCACATGGACGCCATCAACTTCGGCACCGAGTGCTGGTTCTCCCCCTGCTACGGGCAGGGCCCCTGGGTGCAGGCCGACCTGGAGAACGGGCTGTTCCAGTCCGACGCCGGATACAGCAAGAACTCCTCCGACACCGGCACCGGACCGCTGCCGTTCGTGACCGCGCTGCTCAAGAACAACGGCCAGAACCATTTCGCGCTCAAATGGGGGAATGCGCAATCCGGCGGGCTGACGACCACCTATTCCGGAGGTGAGCCGACCAGGAGCGGATACTCGCCGATGCACCAGGAGGGCGCGATCGTCCTCGGCACCGGCGGCGACAACAGCAACGGCTCCATCGGCTCCTTCTTCGAGGGCGTCATGACCTCCGGCATCCCGACCGACGCCGCCGACAACGCCGTCCAGGCCAACATCGTCTCCGTCGGCTACGGCGGGGCGACCGGCGGCACCGGCACGCTCACCCCGGGCTCGGAGATCTCGCTGCGCGCCACCACCTCCTGCTGCACCAGCGACTACGTCCGCCACCAGAACGACGCCGGCGTCATCTCCGCCATCACCTCCGGCAGCTCCGGCCTGGACAGGAACGACGCCACCTGGATCGTCCGCCGAGGCCTCGCGAGCAGCTCCTGCGTCTCCTTCGAGTCGCGCAACTACCCCGGCGACTACCTGCGCCACTACAACTACAAGCTCTACCGGCAGCCCATGGACGGCACCGCCCAGTTCCGGGCCGACGCCACCTTCTGTCCGCAGACCGGCAAGAGCGGCACCGGCACCTCGTTCGCCTCGTACAACTACCCGACGCGATACCTGCGCCACTACGACTACAACCTGTACATCGCGAGCGACGGCGGGTCGAACGACTTCGACAGCAGCACGTCCTGGACCGACGACATCAGCTGGGCGGTCAGCACGCCCTGGGCGCCGTAGTGACCCCCGCCGCGGCGAACTGAGCCGGCTCCACCGGGAGTTCGGCGGTCACCGTGAAACCGCCGCGCGGCGACGGGCCGGCCGTGAGTGAGCCGCCCGCCGCCGCGAGGCGCTCGGTGAGCCCCTTCAGACCGGTGCCGCCGATGCCCTGCCGGGTCCGGCCGGCCGGCCGGCCGCTGCCGTTGTCGGTGACGGTGAGCCGGACCTGTTCGGCGCCGCTGTCGACGGTGATCTCGCAGCGGCCGGCGTCGCTGTGCCGGACCACGTTCGTCACCGCCTCGCGCACCACCCAGCCCAGCAGCGCCTCCGTCTGGGGTTCGAGCGGCACCCCCGACTGCCGTACCACCGGCTCCACGCTCGCCGCCGACAGCGCCGAGCGGGCCCGGGTCAGCTCGGTGGCCAGGCTGCCCTCCCGGTAGCCGGTCACCGCCTCGCGGATCTCGGTGAGCGCCTGCCGGCCCACCGACTCGATGTCGGTGATCTGGCCCAGCGCCGCGTCCATGTCGCGCGGCGCCAGCCGCCGGGCCGCCTCCGACTTCACCACGATCACCGACAGCGTGTGCCCGAGCAGGTCGTGCAGGTCCCGGGAGAAGCGCAGCCGCTCCTTCTCCACCGCGCGCCGGGCCAGCTCCTCGCGGGCGGCGCGCAGTTCCCGTACCGCCTCGGACAGGCCGAGGATCGCGGCCGTCACCATGCTGGAGAGGAAGGTCGCGTAGCCGATGTTCGTCGCGTCCCCCCAGCCGCCGCGGACGGCGGAGACACCGGTCGCGTACGCCGTCAGCAGCAGACCGGTCCGGCCCAGCCACGGCCCGCGCAGCGCGGCGCCCACGGCGAGGCCGAGCAGCGGGAAGAACATCAGCCAGTTGCCGCCGTAGCCGAGCGCCAGGCCCGTGGTCACCAGGGCCATGAGGAGCACCGCCACCCGGGTGGAGGCGGCCTCCCGCTTCGCGCGGTCGAAGGAGCGGAAGGTGACGTAGATGTACAGGGAGTTGAAGGCCAGCAGGCCCAGGCCGCCGACCCACGGGTTCGGGGTCTTGCCCTGGAGCAGGTTGGAGAAGGACCCCATCCCCATCAGCAGCCAGGGCAGCAGGGCGAATCCGGTGGGCGGCGGGCCGGGATGGTCGACGTCCGGCTCCTCGCCCCGCTTGCGGGCGGCCCGTTGCGCGGCCTTGAAGCGCTCGTGCGCGGCCCGCCACTGGTGCCGCTCGGCCTGCAGCGCCTGTATCTGGCACCGAACTCCCTGAACCCACGTCATGTCTGCATGTCCCCCGGTCAGATGGTCCCCGCCCGACGGCGGTACGACAGCACAGCGTACGAACCGAACAGAACGAGCCAAGTGGTCAGGACGATGATGGCACCGGCGCCCGGTGCGCGCCCCTCCGATACGGCGGTGCCGAGCTGGGCGAACCGATGGGTGGGGGTGTACACCGACAGATCCCGCAGCCAGCCGGGGAAGAGGCTGACCGGGAACCACAGGCCGCCGAGCACCGCGAGCCCCAGGTTGCACACCATGTTGACCACGCCGGTGCTCGGCCCGGTCAGCCGGTAGCCGTTGCCGAGGCCGAGCAGGGTGAACGGGATGGAGCCGAGCCACAGCAGCAGCGCGATCGCCGGCCACTGCCAGACGGCCAGCCGTACGCCGTCGGCCAGTCCGCCCGCCGCCAGTACCGCGACGATCGAGGGCAGTACGGTGACCACGCCGGTCAGGGTCCGGCCGGTCACCACCTCGCGGGGGGTCATGGGGGTGACGCGGAGCTGGCGCAGCCAGCCGGTCGCGCGGTCCTCGGCGACGGCACCCCCGGTGTTCAGCGCGGCGCCCACGGCGCCGTAGGCGGCCATGCCGACCATGGCCGCGGTCCGCCAACTCCCGTCGGTCTCACCGATGTTGGTGAACAGCAGGTACATCATCACCGGCATGGCGATGCCGCCGATGACGAAGCCGGGGTCGCGGAGGGTGCGGAGGGTCTCCAGGCGGACGTAGGCGAGCATCACACCGCCTCCAGGGAGGGGGAGGTCAGGGCCAGGAACGCGTCGTCCAGGGACGCCGGCGTCACCTCGAGCCCCCTGATCGCCCCCAGCTCGGCCAGGGCGACCACCGTCGCGTCGGAGTCGTCCGTGCGCAGCCGGATCCGGTCGCCCCGCACCTCCACCGAGCGGACCCCGGGCAGCGGGGCGAAGTCGTCCGCGTCCCGGCCGGCCCGGTCCACGCCAACCAGGTTGCCGCCCGCCGCGCGCCGCAGCTCCTCGGCCGTGCCGTCGGCGACGATCCGGCCCCGGTCGATGACCACGATCCGGTCGGCGTAGGCGTCCGCCTCCTGAAGGTAGTGCGTGGAGAAGAGCACGGTGTGGCCCCGCCGGGCGTACGTCCGCATCGACTCCCAGAAGGCCTGCCGGGCCTCCACGTCCAGGGCCGCCGTCGGCTCGTCCAGCACCAGCAGCGCCGGGTCCCCGGTCAGCGCGAGTGCGAACCGCACCCTCTGAACCTGCCCGCCGGACAGCCGGTCCACCCGCCGCCCGGCCAGGTCGGCGATCCCGGCCAGCTCCAGGGCCCGCGCGAGGGGCATCGGTGCCGGGTAACGGGAGGCCACGAACCCCACCAGCTCGCCCACGGTGACCCGGGGCACCGGCCGGGCGTCCTGGAGCATCGCGCCCACCCGGCCCGCGCGCACCGACTGCCCGGGCGCCGCGCCGAAGAGTTCCACGGCGCCGGCGTCGGGCTCGTACAGCCCGAGCAGCAGGCCGATCGCCGTCGACTTGCCGGCCCCGTTGCGGCCCAGCAGGGCCACGGTCTCCCCGTACCCGATCTCCAGGTCGACTCCGTCCACGGCGCGCACCGCGCCGTACGTCCTGACCGCCCCCGTGAAGGAGACGGCGCTTCCCCGTTGTCCTCGGGGTCCCCGTGGTGTCATGTCTAGGACCATAGGAATCCGGCCCCCGCGTGCGGCAGAGGCGCATGTACGGACTCCGGCAGTACAAATGTCACTGCCCCGGGCCGCCACACTGCGCTGACACAGCGTCAGGAGCCTTCACAACTGTGGAGCGCTGGGCTATACAGAGGGCGCCGGACTGGAACGCGTTCTAGATCGGCCCGTAGCGACCTCGGTGCGGCCGACGGTGCGGACGTCCGCACCGGGGTCTTGAACCGCCAGCGTCAGGAGCCGTATGCCCATCGATGCAGCGAAAGCCCTCGCGGCCCCTCCCCGGACCGGCGAGATCTCCTGGACCACCAAGGACGTGCAGCTGTACCACCTCGGCATCGGCGCGGGAGCCAACCCTGACAAGGACGCCCCCGCCACCGACCCCGACGAACTGCGCTACACCCTGGAGTCCCGGCTGCACGTCCTGCCGAGCTTCGCCACCGTCGCGGGCTCCGGCGCGCCCGGCGTGATCAGCGGGCTGTCCATGCCCGGGGTGGAGGTCGAGCTCGCCAAGGTGCTGCACGGCGGACAGGCGCTGGAGATCCACCGCCCCATCCCGGCCGAGGGCACGGCGAGGGCGACCCACCGGCTCGCCGCCGTCCACGACAAGGGCAAGGCCGCCGTCCTGGTCCTGCGCACCGAGGTCGCCGACGCCGACGGCCCGCTGTGGACCAACGACGCCCAGATCTTCGTACGGGGAGAGGGCGGATGGGGCGGCGACCGGGGCCCGTCCGTCCGCCTCGACCCGCCCACCGGCGAACCCGACCGGACCGTCGAACGCCCCGTCCGCGCGGACCAGGCCCTCCTCTACCGCCTCTCCGGCGACTGGAACCCGCTGCACGCCGATCCCGAGTTCGCCAAGCTCGCCGGCTTCGACCGGCCCATCCTGCACGGGCTGTGCACCTACGGCATCACGCTCAAGGCGGTCGTGGACACGCTGCTCGGCGGCGATGTGAGCCGGGTGCGGTCGTACACCACCCGGTTCGCGGGCGTCGTGTACCCGGGGGAGACACTGCGCATCCGCATGTGGCGGCAGGAGGGGAGCGTCCGGGTGGCCGTGAGCGCGGTGGAGCGGGACGACGCGCCGGTCCTCACGGACACCGTCGTACAGCACTCCTGACAGCACGCCCGAGACAGCCTCCGAGGGGAGCCGCACCATGCGCGCAGCCGTACTGCACGAGATCGGCCAGGAAAAGCTGGAGGTCCTCGACGACGTCGAGGCGGTGGGCTTCGGCCCCGGCAAGGTCAGGGTCCGGGTGCGGGCGACCGGGCTGTGCCACTCGGACCTGTCCGCGATGAACGGGGTGCTGCCCCAGCCCTCCCCGTTCGTGCCGGGCCACGAGGGTGCGGGTGATGTCCTCGAAGTGGGCGACGGAGTACGGCACTTGAAGCCCGGTGACCGCGTCGTCATCTGCTGGCTGCCCGCCTGCGGCGCCTGTCCGGCCTGCAAACGCGGGCAGACCGAGCTGTGCCTGGCCGGGTTCATGAACGCGGGCACCCCCAATTTCCGGCGCTCCGGCGGCGGCACTCCCGATGTGTTCGGCTTCGCCGGCACCGGCACCTTCGCCGAGGAGGTCGTGGTCGACGCCGGCTGCGCGGTGCCGATCCCGGACGACGTGCCCTACGACATCGCCGCGCTGATCGGCTGCGGGGTCACCACCGGCCTCGGCGCCGCCCTCAACACCGCCGATGTCCAGGCCGGTTCGTCGGTCGCCGTCATCGGCTGCGGAGGCGTCGGCATCTCGGCGGTGCAGGGGGCGCGGCTGAAGGGCGCCGCCGAGATCGTCGCCGTCGACCCGGTCGCCTCCCGGCGCGCGTCCGCCCTCGGGTTCGGGGCCACCAAAGCGGTTTCGCCGGAGGAGCTGGCCGACGCCAAGCAGCAGGTCACCGGCGGTGAGGGCTTCGACTACGTCTTCGAGGTCGTCGGGAAGTCGGCCACCGCCCGCACCGCCTACGAGAACACCAGGCGCGGCGGCACCCTCGTCGTGGTCGGCGCCGGCGCCATGGACGACTTCCTCCAGCTCAACATGTTCGAGCTGTTCTTCGACGAGAAGCGCATCCTGCCGTCCCTGTACGGCGGCGGCGACGTGCTGCGCTCCTACGAGCGCACCATCGCCCTGTGGCGGGCCGGCCGCGTCGACCTGGCGGGCCTGATCACCCACCGGGTCCACCTGGCGGAGATCAACGAGGCACTGGACCAGATGCGTACCGGGACGGCCCTGCGTACGTGCATCGAGATCTGAGGACCCAAGCCATGCCACTGCCACTCGAAGGACGGTCCGCCGTCGTCACCGGCGCCGGACGCGGGCTCGGCCGGGCCGAGGCCCTGGAACTCGCCCGGCTCGGCGCGGCCGTCGTCGTCAACGACTACGGGCGGCCCGGCCGGGACGGCTCCGGGGAGGCCTCGGCGGGACCGGCCGAACAGGTCGCCGCCGAGATACGCGCGGCCGGCGGCCGGGCGGTCGCCCACACCGGGGACGTCAGCGACTTCCAACAGGCCCGGGAACTGATCCGGTCGGCCATCACCGAGTTCGGCGGGCTCGACATCCTCGTCAACAACGCGGGCATCCTGCGCGACCGCATGGTCTTCTCCATGACCGAGGACGAGTGGGACTCGGTGATCCGCGTCCACCTCAAGGGACACTTCAACACCACCCACTTCGCCGCCGCGCACTGGCGGGAGCGGTCCAAGGCGGCCGGGGGAGAGAAGGTCTACGGGCGGATCGTCAACACCTCCTCCGAGGCGTTCCTCGCCGGCTCCGCCGGGCAGCCCAACTACGCGGCCGCGAAAGGCGGAATCGTCGGCCTGACCACCTCCACCGCCCTCGCCCTCGCCAAGTACGGGGTCACGGCCAACGCGATCTGCCCGCGCGCCCGCACCCGGATGACCGAGGACGTCTTCGCCGGGTTCGAGGAGCCCGCCGAGGGCCTGGACCCGCTGGCCCCCGAGCATGTCGCCCCGCTCGTCGGCTATCTGGCCTCACCGGCCGCCGCCGGGATCAACGGCCAGCTGCTCGTCGTCCACGGCGGCATGGTCGCGATCGTCGAACGGCCGCGGGTGCAGGCCAAGTTCGACAGCAAGCAGGAGACGTTCACGTACGACGAGCTCGACGCGCTGCTCACCCCGCACTACGCGGACCGGCCGTCCGGGGAGACCTTCGCGGCGGCGGAGGTGCTGGGGCTGAAACGCGGGTGAGGACAGGGGGGAACCGGTGAGAAACGCGAGGAGGGGGCGCCCGTCGGACGCCCCCTCCTCATCTTGCCGCCGTCAGGCAGCCGCCTCCGCGGACTCCTCGGCCGGCCTCCGGTGCCGGCCGTGCGGAGCCGTCTCGTTCTCCTGGGCCGCGATCGGGCCCCGGTGCCGGCCGTGGCCGGCAGCCTCGGAAGAGTCGGCAGACAGCTGCTCGGTCGTGCTGGTGTCGCTCATCGGACGTATTCACCCCGTCACATGATCTTTCGTACAGCCGGGCGAGTGTAACCGGCGCACCACCGGCCGAATCCAGGCGCACACGCCAACCGGCACTAGTTCGTTACAAGACGTCCCAGAGGCGCCTGCTGCAACGGCACCGGACGTGCCATCCCCGGCTCCGCGGCGCCCGGTTGCGCGCGCTGACCGGTGACCGGTTCCACAGGTTCCGGAGGGTCCGGTGCCGTCGGCTCCGGCGGCGCCCCGAGCGCCCCCGCAGCCGTGCCGTCCCGGACCGGACCCTCCGGACCCGCATCCCCCCGCGCCGCGGCGGTACCGTCCGCCGCGGCCGTCTCCCCCCGGGGCACCGTCAGCTCCGCCACGCCGCACGGAGTCTCCTCCGTGGCGTACGGCAGCCGCAGCACCCCGTCCCGGGTCCACAGCCCCGCCCCGGTCAGCCACCCCTCGGGCGCCGGGAGATGGCCCGTCCGCCGCCCGGCCGGCCGCCAGACGGCCACCCAGCTGTTGCCGTACGGCCCGTCGACGCGCAGCGCCACCGCACAGTGCTCCGGCGTCAGCACCTGCTCGGGCTGGATCGCGAACGGCGTCACCGCGCACTCCGGCATCCTCAGGCACTCCGGGAAACGCACCGGCAGGGCGCTGCCGAGCACGCCCCAGCCCAATCGTTCCTGCCCCGGCGAGGGCGCGTCGGAGGAGATGAGCAGCAGCCCGCTGTCGGGGTCGGCGAGCAGCAGCCGGTCGTCGCTGCCGGCCGCGATCTGCAGCAGCGGCGAGACCTCCGCGCGCTCCAGGTCCACCACGACCGTCTTCACCGGCCCGCCGGCCGGCTCCCGGTCCAGCGCCAGCATCCGCCCGGCGCGGTCCAGCCAGACCCCGCCCGAACAGCGCCCCGCCACCTCGGCGAGCCGCTCGGGCCCGAACGCCCCGCCCGCCACCAGCCACACCACACTCGAGCGCGGCCCGACGGCGAGGGCGTACGCCCGTACGCCTCCCGGTGCGGGCGGCAGCAGCGTGAGCCGGGTGCCGGGCTCCGGGCACTCCACCGCGCCCAGCGGCAGCTCGCCGGTGCCGGGGCCGGTCGGGTACAGCAGCGAGAAGGTGTGCCGGTCCCCGGCCAGGCGGTGGATCAGCACGCGGCCGTCGGACAGGGGCTGCACCTCGGTACCGGGCTCCTCCGGCTGGTTGCCGGGCAACGGCACCGCGTACGGCTCCGGGCCGTCCAGCGTCCAGCGCTCCGGGAACCAGCAGTCGCCGGCCGGGGCGAGCCGGGCCGCGTACGCGCCGTCCGCCGTCACGGCGAACGCCGTCCCCGCCGCACCGCCGGCCCCGCCCGTCGACGGGGATTCGATCGCACAGGCCGTCATCGTTCGGTCACCTCCGGCGACGAAGCTAGTTTTCGCACGCGCAGGCGTGGGAGGGGCCGACTCAGGCTTCACACATACGGGTGGCGCAGAAGCGATTCACCTGAGGAAACCGGGGCCTTTGTGCTGACCGGGCCCAGACCGGACGGATGCGGTACGGCGGCCCGGACCAGCCAGGTAGCCTTGCCTTCGTGCCCCGTCTGTCTGAAGTCATCGCCGCGCTGGAGAACCTGTGGCCCGCCGAGCGGGCCGAGTCCTGGGACGCGGTCGGCACCGTCGTGGGCGACCCCGACCAGGAGGTCACCCGGGTCCTGTTCGCCGTCGACCCCGTGCGGGAGACCGTCGACGAGGCGGTGAAGCTCGGCGCCGACCTGCTGGTCACCCACCACCCGCTCTATCTGCGCGGGACGACCACGGTCGCGGCGGACCACTTCAAGGGCCGTGCCGTGCACACGCTGATCAAGAACGACATCGCGCTGCACGTGGCCCACACCAACGCCGACACGGCGGACCCGGGCGTCTCGGACGCGCTCGCGGGCGCGCTGGACCTCCGCGTCGTACGCCCCCTGGTGCCGGACCCGACCGACCCGGCCGGGCGTCGGGGCATCGGCAGGGTGTGCGAGCTCGACCACCCGGTGACCGTCCGCGAACTGGCCGCGCGCGCCGCCGAGCGGCTGCCCGCCACCGCGCAGGGCATCCGGGTGGCCGGCGACCCCGAGGCCGTCGTCCGCACGATCGCCGTCAGCGGCGGCTCCGGCGACAGCCTCTTCGACCAGGTCCGCGCGGCCGGTGTCGACGCCTTCCTCACCGCCGACCTGCGCCACCACCCGGCCAGTGAGGCCGTCGCGCACAGCCCCCTCGCGCTGCTCGACGCGGCGCACTGGGCCACCGAGTGGCCCTGGTGCGAGCTGGCCGCGAGCCAGCTCGACGAGATCTCCGACCGCCACGGCTGGGACCTGCGCGTCCACGTCTCCAAGACGGTCACCGACCCCTGGACCGCCCACGCGGCGTCCATCGCCACCTCTAGCTGAATCCCGGGAGCCCCCAACTGAACGCCGCGCCCGCCGACCAGATCCGACTCCTCGACGTCCAGGACCTCGACGTCCGCCTGCAGCAGCTCGCGCACCGGCGGAGGTCCCTGCCCGAGCACGCCGAGATCGACTCCCTGAACAAGGACCTCACCCAGCTGCGGGACCTGCTCGTCGCCGCGCAGACCGAGGAGAGCGACACCGCCCGCGAGCAGACCAAGGCCGAGCAGGACGTGGACCAGGTGCGCCAGCGCGCCGCCCGCGACCAGCAGCGCCTGGACTCCGGCGCGGTCACCTCGCCCAAGGACCTGGCCAACCTCCAGCACGAGATCGCCTCCCTCGCCAAGCGGCAGGGCGACCTGGAGGACGTGGTGCTGGAGGTCATGGAGCGCCGGGAGGCCGCGCAGGAGCGGGTGACCGAGCTGACCGGGCGCGTCGCCTCCGTCCAGTCGAAGATCGACGACGCGAGCGCCCGCCGGGACGCCGCGTTCGAGGAGATCGACGGCGAGGTGGCGACGGTGACCAAGGAGCGCGAGGTCATCGCGGGCGCCATCCCCGCCGACCTGCTGAAGCTCTACGACAAGCTGCGCGAGCAGCAGGGCGGCATCGGCGCGGCCAAGCTGTACGCCCGCACCTGCCAGGGCTGCCGCCAGGAACTGGCGATCACCGAGCTGAACGAGATCCGCGCGGCGGCGCCGGACACCGTGGTGCGCTGCGAGAACTGCCGCCGCATCCTGGTGCGCACGGCCGAGTCGGGTCTGTAAGAGTCGGTAAGGGGCTTCAGGGGTGCGGGAGTTCATCATCGAGGCGGACGGCGGGTCGCGGGGCAACCCCGGGCCCGCCGGTTACGGCACGGTGGTCCGCGACGCGGCCACGGGTGAGCCGCTGACCGAGGTGGCCGAGTACATCGGCGTCGCCACCAACAACGTGGCCGAGTACCGGGGCCTGGTCGCCGGGCTCCGCGCCGCCCGCGCCCTCGACCCGGCGGCCCGGATCCACGTCCGCATGGACTCCAAGCTCGTCATCGAGCAGATGTCGGGCCGCTGGAAGATCAAGCACCCCGACATGAAGCCCCTGGCGACCCAGGCCCGCTCCGTCTTCCCACCGGAGCAGGTCACCTACGAGTGGATCCCCCGCGAACAGAACAAACACGCCGACCGCCTGGCGAACGAGGCGATGGACGCGGGGTCGAGGGGCGAACAGTGGTCGCCCTCGCAGTCCACGGCGGCCCTGGACGCCCCGGCGTCCGCCGCCGCGCCGCAGCTGTCCAGCACTCCGTCCGCCGGCGGCGCGCCGCAGCTGTCCAGCAGCCCTGGCTGGAGCAGCGCCCCCGACCTCGGCGCCCCCGCCACCTTCGTGCTGCTCCGGCACGGCGAGACCCCCCTCACCCCGCAGAAGCGTTTCTCGGGCAGCGGCGGCACCGACCCGTCCCTCTCCGCCGCCGGCCGCGAACAGGCCCACCGCACGGCCGAGGCACTCGCCAGGCGCGGCACCGTCCAGGCCGTCCTCGCCTCCCCCCTCGCCCGCACCCGGGAGACCGCCGCCGTCGTCGCCGCCCGCCTCGGCCTGGACGTGACGATCGAGGAGGGCCTGCGCGAGACGGACTTCGGCGCCTGGGAGGGCCTCACCTTCGGCGAGGTCCGCGAGCGCCACCCCGACGACCTGAACGCCTGGCTCGCCGACCCGGAGGCCCACCCCACCGGCGGCGGCGAGAGCTTCGCCGAGACGGCCACTCGCATCGCCGCCACCCGGGACAAGCTGGTCGCGGCGTACGCGGGCCGGACGGTCCTCCTCGTCACCCACGTCACCCCGATCAAGACGTTCGTCCGCCTGGCCCTCGGCGCCCCGCCCGAGTCCCTGTTCCGGATGGAGCTGTCGGCCGCCTCCCTGTCGGCGGTGGCGTACTACGCGGACGGAAACGCCAGCGTCCGCCTCTTCAACGACACGTCCCACCTGCGCCCCTGAGCCGGCCCGCGTCCCCGAGCCGACCTGCGTCCGCGCCCGCGTCCGCACCTGCGTCCCCGAGCCGACCTGCGTCCCCGCCCGCGTCGCCGAGTCCGCCGAGCCGTGCCGCGCCCCGCGCCAGCTCTTCGATCCGGGCCCAGTCCCCGGCGGCCACCGCGTCCGCCGGGACCATCCAACTGCCGCCCACGCAGCCGACGTTGGGCAGCGACAGATACTCCGGCGCGTTCGCCGGACCGATCCCGCCGGTCGGGCAGAAGCGAGCCTGCGGCAAGGGTCCGGCCAGCGACCGCAGGTACGCCGTACCGCCCGCCGCCTGCGCCGGGAAGAACTTCATCTCCCGCACCCCGCGCTCCAGCAGCGCCACGACCTCCGAGGTGGTCGACACCCCGGGCAGGAACGGCACCCCGGACCCGCGCATCGCCGTCAGCAGGGCGTCCGTCCACCCCGGGCTGACCAGGAACCGCGCCCCCGCCCCCACACACGCGCCGACCTGCTCCGGCGTGAGCACCGTGCCCGCGCCGACCACGGCCCCGGGCACCTCACCGGCGATCGCCCGGATCGCGTCCAGCGCCCCCGGCGTCCTGAGCGTCACCTCGATCGCCGGCAGCCCGCCGGCCACCAGCGCCCGCGCCAGCGGTACGGCGTCGGCGGCGTCGGAGACGACCACCACGGGCACGACGGGGGCGAGATCCAGCATGGAGGCAGGGGAAGGGGAGGGCGGCGGTGAGCTCATGCGCTCATCGTGCCCAGCGGCTGCAGCACACGCAATGAGCGTTGCGCATGCTGCAATGCTACCGGTCGAAGGCAGGTCAAAGGACCCTCAGTGGATCTCCTCCACCAGCACGTCCAGCGACCAGGCCTTGCCCGCCTTGCCCGGCGCCTCCGCCTCCACCACGTACCCGAGCTCCCGCAGCGCCTCGACCAGCCCGGCGGGGTCCTTGGGTGCGGCCCCGGCCGTCAGCAGGCTCCGTACCATCCGGCCCTTGGTCGCCTTGTTGAAGTGGCTGACCACCTTCCGGGTCGGCGCGTGCAGCACCCGTACGGTCGCCGTGCGCCCCGCGAGCTCGCCCTTCGGCTTCCATGCCGCCGCGTAGGCGGAGGAACGCAGGTCCAGTACCAGGCCGTCACCGGCCGCCTCAGGCAGCACCTCGGCCATCGGCGCCCGCCAGTGCCCGGCCAGCGCCCCGAGTCCCGGCAGCTTCACGCCCATCGAGCAGCGGTAGGACGGGATCCGGTCCGTCACCCGCACCGCGCCCCACAGCCCCGAGAAGACCAGCAGCGACCGGGCCGCGCGCCTCTTCGCCGCCGCGTCCAGGGTGGCCAGGCCCAGGGCGTCGTACAGGACACCGGTGTAGATCTCCCCGGCCGGGCGGGCACCGGCCGTGCGCAGCCCGGCGTTCTTCGCGACCTCGCCGCGCAGCCCCTCGCTCAGCCCGAGCACCTCGCGCGCCTTCTCCCCGTCGCCGGTGCACAGCTC
This sequence comes from Streptomyces incarnatus, assembly GCF_001027185.1. NCBI lineage: Bacteria > Bacillati > Actinomycetota > Actinomycetes > Kitasatosporales > Streptomycetaceae > Streptomyces > Streptomyces incarnatus. Next base: position 6,046,003 of record NZ_CP011497.1, read on the forward strand.
GACCAGCTCGGTGAGCACGGCCTCCCGTGCGGCGGTCAGCCCCGGCAGGGACAGCGACCCGAGCTCGAGCGGGGCGCCCCGGCCCGAGTTCGCCTTGCCTTCCGAGGGCGGCAGCAGGACCAGCAACACGTACTCCTCACGTAGACCTCCGCGACAGCGTACGGCGTGCCCCCCGCGCGCCCGCGACCTACGCTCGCTGTATGCCCCGCCGCAGGATCCGCGTGACCGGTGCCCCCGAGGCGCCGCTGCGGGCCGCCCTGGCTGCCCTGCGGGCCGAACTCGGCCTGCTCGACGCCTTCCCGCCGGAGGCCCGGGCGGAGGCCGAGCGCGCGGCTGAAGCGCCCGTCCTGCCGTCGTACGACGCCACCGACATCCCCTTCTTCACCCTCGACCCGCCCGCCTCGACAGACCTCGACCAGGCCGCCCACCTGTCCCGGCAGGGCACCGGCTACCGGGTCCGGTACGCCGTCGCCGACGTCGCCGCCTTCGTCGTACCCGGCGGGGCACTGGACGCGGAGGCGCACCGCCGGGTGAACACCCTGTACTTCCCCGACGGGAAGGTCCCGCTGCACCCCACCGTGCTCAGCGAGGGCGCGGCCAGCCTGCTGCCGCACCAGGTCCGCCCGGCCGTGCTGTGGACGGTCGACCTGGACGCGGAGGGCCGTACCGTCGCCGTCGACGTGCGCCGTGCCCTGGTCCGCAGCCGGGCCAGGTTCGACTACGCGGGCGTGCAGCGAGAGATCGACGCCAAGACCGCCGAGGAGCCCGTCGCGCTCCTCAAGGAGATCGGCGAGGCCCGGGAGCGGCAGGAGGCCGGGCGCGGCGGCATCTCCCTGAACGTGCCGGAGCAGCGGATCACCGAGCAGGACCACACCTATGTCCTCGGCTACCGGGCCCCGCTGCCCGCCGAGGCCTGGAACGCCCAGCTCTCGCTCCTCACCGGGATGGCCGCCGCCGACCTGATGCTCGCGTACGGAACCGGTGTCCTGCGCACCCTCCCCGCCGCGCCGGACGGCGCCGTCGCCCGCCTGCGCCGCACCGCGACCGCGCTGCACATCGACTGGCCGCACCACGTGTCGTACGCCGCCCTCATCCGCACCCTGGACCCGCACGACACCCACCACGCGGCCTTCCTCCAGGAGTGCACCACCCTGCTGCGCGGCGCCGGCTATGCCGTCTTCCGCGACGGCGTCCTCCCGGCGATCACGACCCACGCCGCCGTCGCCGCCCCCTACACCCACTGCACCGCCCCGCTGCGCCGCCTGGCCGACCGCTACGCCTCCGAGATCTGCCTGGCCGCCATGGCCGGTCAGCCCCCGCCCGACTGGGTGCTCACCGTGCTCGACGCGCTGCCCCGGCGGATGGCCGACGGCGCCCGGATCACCGGCACGGTCGAGCGCGAGTGCGTGGACATCGTCGAGGCGGCCCTGCTCAAGGACCGGGTCGGGGACGTCTTCGTCGGCTGTGTGGTGGACGTGGACGAACACCGGCCCACCGTGGGGACCGTGCAGGTGGACTCGCCCGCCGTGATCGGCCGCGTCGAGGGCGACCGGCTGCCGCTCGGCGAACGCCTGCGGGTACGGCTCAGCCGGGCCGAGCCGGGTACGACGAAGATCCTCTTCACCGTGGCGTGAGGGCTCAACTGCGGCACGAGGGCCCGCACGAGGCCGCCGGCGCCGTCGGCGTGCAGCCGCACCACGCGCATCTGCCGGGGACGGCCGAGGAACGACCGGTGGGCGACGGGCTCGGCCGGCTCCAGCCGCACCGACGTCTGCGAACCGACCGCGAGATCCAGTCAAGCCGCGGCTCGGGGCATGCCGAGCCACCGCTCCAGCGCCTCCGGCAGTCCCTTGGTGTCGTCGCGGCTCTCCGCGTCGGAGGCCCAGGCCACGAACCCGTCGGGCCGTACCAGGAGACCCTTCAGGCCGGGGCGGTCCGGGCAGGCGAGGGTGCGGACGTCCAGCCGGTCGCCGTACCCCTCGGCGTGCGCGCGCAGCCCCGCGTCGTCGGCGAGGTCGAGGAGCAGGGCGCGGCCGGTGTGCAGGTGCTCGCCGAGCCGGGTGCCGTCGGACAGCTCCAGGTCGGGCGCGCTCGCGCCGGTCAGCGGGTGGTCGCCGGGCAGGTCGTAGCGCTGCCAGACGCCGGAGATCCGCGTGACGAGGTACGTCGTGCCGGTCGTGGTCAGCGCCAGGTCGGTGACCACCCGGCGCAGGGCGCGGGCGTGCCGGTCCGGGCGCATCACCGCGATCTGGGCCCGGGTCCAGTCGAGCACCCAGGCGCCGATCGGGTGCCGCTCGGCGGTGTAGGTGTCCAGCAGGGACTCGGGTGCCGTACCGCGCACGACGGCGGCCAGCTTCCAGCCCAGGTTCATCGCGTCCCCGATGCCGAGGTTGAGCCCCTGCCCGCCGAACGGCGAGTGCACGTGCGCCGCGTCGCCCGCGAGCAGCACCCGGCCCTTGCGGTACTCGGTGGCCTGGCGGGCGTTGTCGGTGAACCGGGTCGCGGTGACCACCTTGTGGACGGTGACCTCGGGCACGCCCGACACCCGGCGCAGGCTCGCCTGCAGCTCCTCGGCGGTGACGGGGGCGGACCGGTCGGCCGGGGGCCCGTCGAACTCCACGCTGAGGACCCGGCCGGGGAACGGCCCGTTGACGTACGTCCCCACGTCCGTGGTGTTCCAGCCCACGCCCAGCCGCTCGTCGCCGGACATCTCCACGACCGCCTGATAGCCGGTGATCTCCGGGTCGGTGCCCGGGAAGTCGAACCCGGCGAGCTTGCGGACGGTGCTGCGGCCGCCGTCGCAGCCGACCAGCCAGCCGGCCCGGACCGTCCCGTCACCGGTGTGTACGGCGACCCCGTCCGCGTCGGCGTCGAAACCGGTCAGCTCCACGCCCCGGCGCACCTCCACCCCGAGCCGTGCGGCCCGCCGGGCCAGGATCCGCTCCAGCTCGGCCTGGGGCACGCCGAGCCCGCTGTCGGCGGCGGGGCCGACGTCCGCCCAGGCGGGGTCGGAGCCGTCGAAGAGGTCGGGATCCATCATGATCCCGGCGAAGTGCCCGGCGAACTTGGGCGGGGTCCGCATGGCGCCCTTGGCCTCGCCGCCGTCGCCGCGGCCCTTGAAGGCACGCATCCGTTCCCGCGCCGCCTCCCACACCGCCGTCATCTCGGGCAGCAGCCCCCGCCGGTAGAAGGCGACGGCGCTCGGGATGTTGACCGAGCCCGCCTTGATCGTCTCGTCCACCTCGGTCAGCCGCTCCACGACCAGCACCCGCGCCCCGCCGAGCGCGAGCTCGCAGCCGAGGAAGAGACCCACCGGGCCGGCACCGGCCACCACGACGTCGTAGTCCGTCACGTCGTAATCCGTCACGCCGTTGTCCGTCACGCCGTCATCCCCGTAGTCCGTCGTCATGGCCATCACTGTAGTCACTAAAAGTTTTGAGTGGCTATAGTTTCTGCATGAGCGAGGAACAGGACGAGGAGCTTCCGCTGAGGGAGCGCAAGAAACGGGCCACGCGGCAGCGGCTCTCGGACATCGCGACGGCGCTCTTCGTGGAGCGGGGCTTCGACGCGGTGCCGGTCACCGAAGTGGCCCGGGCGGCCGGCGTCTCGGCGATGACCGTCTTCAACTACTTCCCGCGCAAGGAGGACCTGTTCCTCGACCGCATCCCGGAGGCCGTCGAGCTGGTCGCCACGGCCGTACGGCAGCGCGCGCCGGACGAGACCCCGCTGGCCGCCCTGCACCGGCTCGCGCGCCAACTCCTCGACGGGCGGCACCCGTTGAGCGGGGTGGGGGAGACCTTCCCGCCCTTCTGGCGGACCGTGACCGCCTCGCCCGCCCTGCGCGCCCGCGCCCGTGAGGGCGCCGAGGAGGTGGAGGAGGCACTGGCCGGCGCCCTCGCCGGCACCGGCGCACCGGACCCGCACCTCCTGGCGGCCCTGACCGTGGCGGCGTACCGCACGGTCTTCGTCACCTCCGCGCGCCGGCTGCTCGCCGGGGACCCGGTGGAGGAGGTGGCACGGGACCACCGGCGGCGCCTGGAGTCGGCGTTCGCAGCGCTGGAGCGCATGGCTCCCTGAAGCTTTCCTGAAGCCCCCGCGGCATGGAAGCGGACCCGGAGGCGTTGCACTCTTGGCGGAAGGGGTGACGCGGATGACGGACATCGCGGAGCCGGCGAAAAGGCCGGAAACGGCGGAACGGGCGGAAACGGCGGAACGGGCGCTGTGGACGCGCGCCCGGCTGGGCCATGGCGGGCCCCCGCTGGACCTGCTGACGGCGGACTTCCACCGGCACACCTACGCCCCGCACGCCCACGACGAGTACACGATCGGGGTCTGCGTCGGCGGCAGCGAGATCATCGACTACCGGGGCGGCCACATCCGCACCGGCCCCGGCACGATCGTCGTCCTCGACCCCGGCGAGATGCACACCGGCGGCCCCGGCAACGCCACCGACGGTTACGCCTACCGCGCCCTGTACGCCGATCCGTCCCTGCTGGCCGACGGCACCCTCGGCGGCCTCCCGCACTTCCGCGAACCCCTCCTCGACGACCCCCGACTCGCCACCGCGCTCCGCCGCGCCCACACCCGGCTGAGCACCTGCCCGGACCCCCTGGAGGCCGAGTCCGTGCTGCCCTGGCTGCTGACGGCCCTGGCCCGCCGCCACTCCACCGCCCGCTCCGCCTCCGACGAGATCCCCGGCGCGCTCGCCATCGCGATGCGGGTCCGCGACCGCCTCGCCGACGACCTCACGGCCCCGCCGTCGTTGGCCGGCCTGGCCGCCGAGCTGGGCCTGTCCCGCTACCAGCTCCTGAGGGCCTTCCGTACGACGATGGGCATACCGCCGTACGCCTGGCTGGCCCAGCACCGGGTGAGCAGGGCGCGGGGCCTGCTGGAGGCGGGCCTGCGGCCGGCGGAGGTGGCGGGCCTGGTGGGCTTCGCCGACCAGGCGCACCTGACCCGCTGGTTCCGCCGGGTGCTCGGGGTGACGCCGGCGGCGTACCGCAACAGCGTTCAAGACACCCGCTGACGGGGTGGCCGAAACTCACCGCATGACTGCACGCGGCTGGTTCCTGTTCTCCCTCATGGGAGTGATCTGGGGCATCCCCTATCTGCTGATCAAGGTGGCGGTGACCGAGGTGTCCCCGCCGGTCCTGGTGTTCACGCGCTGCGCGCTCGGCGCGGCCCTCCTGCTCCCCTTCGCCCTGCGCCAGGGCGGCCTGCCCCGGACCGTGCGCACCCACTGGCGCCCCCTGCTGGCCTTCGCGTGCCTGGAGATCATGGTCCCCTGGTTCACCCTCACCGACGCCGAACGGCACCTGTCCAGCTCGACGTCGGGCCTGCTGATCGCGGGGGTACCGATCGTGGGCGTGATCGGAGCCCGCTTCCTCGGCGACACCGAGCACCTGGGAGCCCGCCGCCTGACCGGCCTCGCCCTGGGCCTGGCGGGCGTGACGGTCCTGACCCTGCCCCACCTGACCGGCGGCGACGCCCGTTCCCTGGCGGAGGTGCTGGTCACGGTCGTCGGCTACGCGACCGCGCCGCTGATCGCCGCGCGCCGCATGAAGGACGTCCCGTCCCTCCACCTGACCTCGGCCTGCCTGACCCTGGCCGCGGTCGTCTACGCCCCGATGGCGATGGCGACGCGCCCGACCTCGGTCCCCTCCTCCTCCGCCCTGGCGGCGCTGGCCGGCCTGGGCGTGCTCTGCACGGCGGTGGCCTTCGTGGCGTTCCTGGAGCTGATCAAGGAGGCGGGTCCGACGCGGGCGACGGTGATCACCTACGTCAACCCGGCGGTGGCGGTGGCGGCGGGCGCGCTCTTCCTGGACGAGCGCCTGACCGCGACGGTTCTCGTGGCCTTCGCCCTGATCCTGACGGGCTCGGTCCTGGCGACGGCGGCGGCCGGTCCCCGCCGCTCCCGGCGCCCGGTACCATGGTCGACACGGCAGACGAGCCGGGCGGACGGCCGCGTGGAGTCCCCCTAGGGGGCTTCCCGAGGAACGTCCGGGCTCCACAGGGCAGGGTGGTGGCTAACGGCCACCCGGGGTGACCCGCGGGACAGTGCCACAGAAAGCAGACCGCCCGGGGCTCCGGCCCCTGGTAAGGGTGAAACGGTGGTGTAAGAGACCACCAGTGCCCAGGGTGACCTGGGCAGCTAGGTAAACCCCACCCGGAGCAAGGTCAAAAGGGAACACCCCGGTGTTCCTGCGCGGACGCTCGAGGGCTGCCCGCCCGAGTCCGCGGGTAGACCGCACGAGGCCGGTGGCAACACCGGCCCTAGATGGATGGCCGTCGCCCCGGCGCCCGCGAGGGCCCCGGGGAACAGAACCCGGCGTACAGCCCGACTCGTCTGCCCCTGCCTGCAGGGCTATTCGCGCCGTCAGTAAGTCAGTACAGGGAGGCTTTGCAGTCCCCGTTTGTGGAACGTCGGCCACCACTCCAGCTCGTCAGCCGCTACGGCCAGTTCCAGTACAGGGAACCGTTCCAGAAGGGACCGTACGGCGATTTCCGCTTCCATCCGCGCGAGCGGGGCGCCGAGGCAGTAGTGCACTCCGTAGCCGAACGCCAGGTGAGTCGGTGCACGGCCTGGGTCGAACACGTCGGGAGACGGGAACTCCCTCCCGTCCCGGTTCGCCGAAGCGATGGAGACCCACACGCGGCCGCCGGCTGGGATGAGAGCGTTGCCGATGCTTACGTCTTCGAGGGCGAAGCGGCGTACTGCCAGTACGAAAGGGGGGTTCCAGCGCAGCGTCTCCTCGACCACCGACCGTATCGGGACGGCGCCACCTCGCACTGCCCTGAGCAGCCGGGGGTGCAGCAGCAGACTCAGCGCTGTGTTGCCGATGAGGTGTACGGCGTTGTCGTAGCCGGCGAACAGAGTGAGGAACGCCAGGGAGACGAGTTCGGGCTCGGTGAGTACGTCGTGGTCGTCGCGTGCCTGGACGAGGGCTGAGAGAAGGTCCTCGGTCGGGCTGCTCCGCTTGTCCTCTATGACACTTTTGAGGAATTGATGCATCTCCCTCATCGCCGTGCGTGACTCCGTTGCCCCGCCCGGCGTCGGCGAGAAGAGAGTGTCGGTCCAGGCGCGAAAGTCGCGCCTCGCTGTCTCCGGGATGCCGAGCAGTTCGCAGATGACGCCCATCGGCAGCGGGACGGCCAGGGCGTGGACGAGGTCCACGTGAGGGCCGGTCATCGTGGTGAGGAGTTCGTCGGTCAGCTTCTGGATGCGCATGCGCATGTCTTCGACGCGACGGGGAGTGAATGCCTTGGCGACGAGTCGGCGCAGGCGAGTGTGGTCGGGTGGATCCATGTTGAGCAGGTGGGCGTCGAGCTCAGGCGGCATGGAGGATCTGTACTCGCCGCTGGTCTTGGCGTTCGCCTTGTTCAGGGAGAGCCGGGGGTCTGCCAGGGCGGCGCGGGCCTCGGCGTACCGGGTGATCAGCCACACGGGTTCGCCGTCGGGAGTGGTGGTGCGGTGGACCGGGGCGGTTTCGCGGAGCCGGGCGTAGGCGCCATGTGCGTCGGCGACGAGTGCTTCACTGAACAGTGATGAGACGCTGCCGGTGCTGCCGGTCCGTTCGGTGCTGCTCATGCGACTGTTGTCGCCGACCGGAGCCGCCGACCGGTAGACCGAGCCTGAAGGGCTGCTGCGATCTGCGCCGCTGCTATGACGGCGTCCGCCTCGTTACCGGTGATGTTCTGGTGCGCCGCTACTTCTCGTGTCATGTGGCTGATTTCCGGGTTATGGTGAGGACGAGGTTTCATTTCACCCTCGAGTATCACCTGGCGGCCGAGGAAGAACCGGAGGTCGCGAGCCAGATCCCTGCGGGAGGCCGACGGGCGCCAGGGGAGTTGACGAAGCCGAGTGGTGAGCGCGGCGGGCCCGCGCTCCGTCGAGGCCCAACTGGCCTTGGCTAACTCCCAAGATCACCTGATCGATCCCCGGGTCGGCCGGGCCCAACTCGCCGTCGTCTAGTGGCTGGAGAGCCCGCAGTTCGGGAGCGGCATGATCTGGACCTACTGCGAGCAGTGGAACAACCTCACCGAGACGCCCATGAACCCGCTGACACCCGAACAGGCGCAAGGCATGCACGAGTCGGGCCAGTTGTACACCGCTGTTGCCTTCCGCGATGAGCACTCCGCCGCGACGCTGCGCGTGGAAATGCGCCTGGAAACCGGGTACGCCTCGGTCATTTTCATGGATGAGTACGGCCGTGACTCCCTCGACTACACGTTCACCCTCATCAATGGCTCTCTTTTCCTGGAGACGGCAACCTCATACGACTACAGCGATTCACAGGAGCGAGGTGGATATGCGGACGCGGAACGCATGGAATCCTACGAGTTCACCACCGATGGCATCATCCGGCGCACTGTGGAGGTCGATGGCGAGGAATCCAAGGAAAGCCGTCACGGCATTGACGTCACCGGCAACTGGGAGTCAGTTCCCAACTTCGGCGCCTACGATGCACTGATCCGCCGCGACCGGGCTTGACTCTGACGGACGGCAAGTTGATGGGTGACGGTCAGGGGTGATCTTGGCCGAGCGCTCGGCGGTCCCCGGCCTACAGCCGGACTCGTCTGCCGCTCCGACGGTTTACGCCGACGGTTCCAGGGGCCGGTCCCGCACCCGTGCCAGATGCCCCTCGAACACCTCCCGCGCCTCGGGCGTCAGCGTTCGCAACGCCACCAGTGCGGTGATCACCACGTCGCAGAGTTCCGCCTGGACGTCCTCCCACGTGTGGGTGACGCCCTTGCGGGGGTTCTGGCCGGTCGTGCCGATGATCGCCTCGGCTACCTCGCCGACCTCCTCGGAGAGTTTCAGGACGCGGAGGAGGACGCCTTCCTGGCCTGCGTGCTTGCGGGTGGCCTCCAGGCGGGACCAGAGCTCGTCGATGGCCGGCCAGAGGGCGGGGGTGGCGGCCGGGGTGGTGGCGGTCGCGGGGGCGGTGGGGGTGGTGTCCTGATCCGTCATGCCCCGCAGCCTGCCATGGCCCACGGCACCGTCGGACCGGTCATGCCGGGCAACCGGGCAGCCGCCCTAAGCCACGGGGCTACTCCTCGAACAACACCTCCTGCTCCCCCTCCTTCTTCACCCGCACCCGCTGGTTCCGCGCCCCGATCACCACCGCCGTGGCCGCCGCCGTGACCCCGAGGGCCACCGGCACCATCCAGCCACGGTCGAAGATGTGGCCGAGGGCGTGGTCGAGGGAGAGGCGGCCGGGGCCGGTGATCGCGAGGCCGGCTGCGGCCAGGCCGAGGCTCGCCGCGTACTCGTAGCCGCCCTCCTGGGCGAAGAAGCCGTTGGGCATGTGGACCGTCGCCGCCCCGGCCATCGCCCCGGCCGCAGCCGCGCCCGCCGCCGGGGTCGCGAGGCCCAGGGCGAGGAGGGTACCGCCGCCGGCCTCCGCGAGGCCCGCCGCCGTCGCGCTCGCCTTGCCGGGCGCGTAGCCGACGGACTCCATGAACTGGCCGGTGCCCTCCAGACCGTGCCCGCCGAACCAGCCGAACAGCTTCTGCGTGCCGTGCGCGGCCAGCACCCCGCCGGTCCCCAGCCGGAGCAGCAGCAGGCCCAGGTCACGTCGGTCGAAACAGCTCACGGTGACTCCCAAGCAGAGGCGGAGAGGCTCGTGTTTCCAGCGTCGCAGGTATGACACCCGTCGGCCCGCCGTGGGTGGCGTTCGGGTGGCGGGGTCGGGGCGGCGGTGTGAGCCTTGCGCCATGACGATTCAGCCAGCCAAGCTCAGCGATCCGGCCGTCCGGGCCTTCGTCAACGCCGTCAACTCCCATGACCGGGAGGGCTTCATGGCGCTGCTCGCCCCCGGCGCCACCATGTCCGACGACGGCTCCGACCGCGACCTCGCCGAGTGGATCGACCAGGAGATCTTCTCCACCCACGGTCACCTGGAGGTCGACAACGAGTCCTCCGGCGGCCGGGCCCTTCTCGCCCGCTACCGCAACGACACCTGGGGCGAGATGCGCACCAAGTGGACCTTCACCGTGGAGGACGACGGGCGGATCTCGCGGTTCGAGACCGGGCAGGCGTAGAGGGCTGCCACGGGCAGAGCCGTCACGGGCAGAGCCGTCACGAAAGGGCCTTCACGGGAAGGGCCGTCACGGGGGCTTGTGTTCGCGTGCGCTCCAGCTCCTAGCGTCCTCGGGCATGGAGACCACAAGGACCCTGGGACGCAGCGGTATCGAGGTCAGCCCGCTCGGCTTCGGCTGTTGGGCCATCGGCGGGGAGTGGCAGTCCGCCGACGGGCAGCCGCTCGGGTGGGGCAAGGTGGACGACGAGGAGTCCGTGCGGGCGATCCGCCGTGCGCTCGACCTCGGTGTCACCTTCTTCGACACCGCCGACTGCTACGGCACCGGGCACAGCGAGGAAGTCCTCGGGCGTGCCCTCGGCAAGCGGCGCGACGGCGTGGTGCTCGCCACCAAGTGGGGCAACGTCTTCGACCCGGACACCCGCACCCTCACCGGCAGCGACGACACCCCGGAGTACGCCCGGCGCGCCCTCACCGCCTCCCTGCGCCGCCTCGGCACCGACCACATCGATCTGTACCAGTTCCATCTGTCCGACGCCGACCCGGCGCGCGCCGCCGAACTCCGCGACCTGTGCGAGGAGTTGGTGAGGGAAGGGCTCATCCGCTGCTACGCCTGGAGCACCGACGACCCCGACCGTGCCGCCGTCTTCGCCGAGGGCCCGTACTGCACGGCCGTACAGCACGCCCTGAATGTGCTTCAGGACGCGCCGCAGCTCCTCGGCCTGTGCGAGCGGCTGGACCTCGCGAGCATCAACCGCAGCCCGCTGGCCATGGGGTTGCTGGCCGGGCGGCGGAGCGGCGCGCTGGAGGCCGGGGACATCCGGAGCCGGCCGCCGGCCTGGCTGCAGGGGTACGACGGCGCCGGGTCCGGGGCCGACGAGGACTGGCTGACCCGGATCGACGCCCTGCGGGACGTCCTCACCAGCGGCGGCCGCACCCTCGCCCAGGGTGCTCTGGCCTGGATCTGGGCCCGCAGTCCGCGCACCGTGCCCATCCCCGGCTTCCGGTCCGTCGCGCAGGCCGAGGCGAACGCGGGGGCGATCGGGAAGGGCCCACTCACCGCCGGGCAACTGGCCGAGATCGACCGGATCCTCGGGACCTGAGCGGCCCCGCCTCAGCCGGTCTCAGCAGCCGTAACCGCCGTACGGCTGCTGGGCGGACACCTCCGGCGTACGGCCGCTGGGCGTACTGCTCCCGCGCATACGGCTGCCCGTCTTCGGCGCCGACTGCGCCTTGGTGACGGTCATGTCGGTGCCGAGGCCGTAGAGCGATTTCAGGACCTTGTCCTGCGCCTGCGTCATGCCGGCCGGCACCGAGTTGACGGTGATGACCAGCGCGATACCGAGCGCCGGACCCCTCGCGACGACCAGAGCGGCCTTCTTGCGGCGGCTCAGCTCGCGCTTGGGACAGAGCCGAACGTTCCGTTCCTCGAACGTACTTGGCGCCCGCTGCGGGCGCGGCCACAAGGTAGGGAGGAACCCTTGAGCCGCCCTGGGTAAAAGATGTGTAAGGGCTGAGAAAGCGGGGCAACTCATCGGATTTTCATAACGTGGCAAATTCCACGGCGCTGACGGCCCCGTGGTGCGGAATCCGCTGCTGGGCGCGGTGTACCTTCCCCGGGTGCGCGAATGTTCCCGGCTCAGCCGGCGTGCCGTCCTCGGACTGACGGCCGCCGCCCTTCCCCTGTCCGCGACCACTGAGGCGTCCGCCGCGACCGTGATCGGCGGCGAGCAACTGGCCCGCACCGGCGTCCAGGTGCGCGGTGCCTCCGGGCTGCCCGAGAAGCTCACCGCCCGCTCGTGGCTCATCGCCGACTGCGAGAGCGGCGAGGTGCTCGCCGCGTTCAACGCGCACCGGCGGCTCGCGCCCGCGTCCACGCTGAAGATGCTGTTCGCGGACACCGTGCTGAAGAAGTTCGACCGCACCGCGCGGTACACCGTCAAGGACTCGGACGTCTCCGACGTCCCGGCCGGCTCCAGCCTGGTCGGCATCAAGCCCGGCATCACCTACACCGTCGAGCAGTTGTGGCAGGGTGTGTTCCTGCGTTCCGGCAACGACGCCGTGCACGTGCTCGCCCATATGAACGGCGGCATCGCCAGGACGGTCGCCGAGATGCAGGCCAAGGCCGAAGACCTGCAGGCCCTGGACACCCATGTGGTCAGCCCCGACGGCTTCGACCACCCGGGCCAGATCTCCTCGGCGTACGACCTCACGCTGTTCGCCCGCCACGGCCTGAAGGACCCCGACTTCCGCGGCTACTGCGGCACCCGGACCGCCGACTTCCCGGCGGGCGGCAAGAAGACCTTCCAGATCCAGAACACCGACCGCCTGCTGACCGGGGCCTGGGGGCTGAGGACGTACGACGGCCTGATCGGCGTCAAGAACGGCTACACCAGCCACGCCGGCAACACCTTCACCGGCGCGGCCACCCGGGGCGGGCGCACCCTGCTGGTGACGGTCATGCACCCCGCCGAGGGCAGCAACGCCGTCTACGAGCAGACCGCCGCGCTGCTCGACTGGGGCTTCGGGCGCGGGCGTTCGGCGCAGGCCGTGGGCACCCTGGTCGAGCCGCTCAGCGAGGGCGGGGCGAAGGTGAGCCCGGCGCCCGCGGGGAAGGCGGCGCAGGCGGCGGCCGGCGCGCCGGGCTCCGGCTCCGGCCGCCCGTCCACCGGCCGGCTGGTGGAGGGCGCGGGAGGTACGGCGCTGCTGCTGGCGGCGGCGGGGGCGCTGGTGGTCAAGCGGCGGCGCAGGGCGGTCGCGGCGGCGGCCGAGGCGCCGGAGGGAGCCGGGAGGGCCGAGCGACTGGAGGGCACCGAGGGGCCTGCGGAAACCCCGGAGCCCGGCGGCCGGCACCGGCGCTGAACAGTGCGGCGGCCGCTCCACCGGGACCGGTGTGTACCTCGCGTCCCGTCGCGAGGTCCACCCCCAACTCCGGTCCGGTGGAACGGCCGTCGCCTCCCCCCTCGGTGATGGCTTACGGAATCCCCGTGCTTCAACTGTGAAGCTCTCGTGAAGGAAAGTTGAGCATATAGGCTGGACATGTCGCAATACCGCGGATGTTCGAATTCCGCTTGGGGAGACGGGGTTCACCCCCGCCCGATGTACGGCATCGCCGTCGCCAGCACCGTCGCGAACTGCACGTTCGCCTCCAGCGGCAGCTCGGCCATGTGCCGCACGGTCCGCGCCACGTCGGCCACGTCCATCACCGGCTCCGGCACCACCTCACCGTTCGCCTGCAGCGCGCCGGTCCGCATCCGGGCCGTCATGTCGGTCGCCGCGTTGCCGATGTCGATCTGCCCGACCGCGATCCGGTACGGCCGCCCGTCCAGCGACAGCGACTTGGTGAGGCCGGTCAGGGCGTGCTTGGTCGCGGTGTAGGCGACCGACAGCGGGCGGGGGGTGTGCGCCGAGATGGAACCGTTGTTGATGATCCGGCCGCCCTGCGGGTCCTGCTCCTTCATCCGCCGGTACGCCGCCTGGGCGCACAGGAACGCCCCGTTGAGGTTGGTGTCCACCACGTGCCGCCAGGCGTCGTACGACAGCTCCTCGACCGGCACCCCGCCGGGCCCGAAGGTCCCCGCGTTGTTGAACAGCAGGTCCACCCGCCCGAACCGCTCCACGGTCGCCCCGAACAGCGCGTCCACGTCCCCGGGCCGCGACACGTCCGTGCGCACGGCGAGCGCGGCGGCCCCCGGCGCCAGTGCCGCCGTCTCCTCCAGCGTCTCGGTGCGCCGGCCCGCCAGCGCCACCGACCAGCCGGCCCGCAGCAGCTCCACGGCGACGGCCCGCCCGATGCCGGAGCCGGCGCCCGTCACCACCGCGATCTTCGATTGCCTGTCAGTCATGGCACCGCAGCGTAGGCGGCAAGTCCGCCATGCGGAATGCCATGTCCGTCATACGGTTATCCGACGGCGACGGTCGCCGCGTCCCCCGGATACCGCACACCGATCCGCTCCCGTACCGCGTCCAGCGTGCGCATCACCGCGAGCGAACCCTCCAGCGGCACCAGCGGCGACTCCTTCTCGCCCGCCCGCAGGGCCCGCATGACCTCGACCGCCTCGTGCCGCAGAGTGCTGCGCGGCCCGTCGGCCGGGTCGGCGGTGAACTCCTCGGGGTCGCGGCCGTCACGGTGCAGCACGAACCGCTCGGGGTGGAAGAAGCCGGACGGCACGTCGATCCGGCCGCGCGCACCGGTCACCGACGCCGTGCCGCCCGTACCGCCGACGATCGAACAGTGCAGCGCGGCCATCGCCCCGCTCTCCCAGGACAGCACCGCGCCCGTCTGCAGGTCGACACCCTCCGGCGACAGCACCGCGCTGCCCGCGACCGCGTCCGGCTCACCCAGCAGCAGCTGCGCGAACGACACCGGATACACGCCGAGGTCCAGCAGCGCCCCGCCACCGAGAGCCGGGTCCCGCAGCCGGTGCGCCCGTGGGAAGGGGCCTGCCAGCCCGAAGTCGGCCTGCACGGTGCGCACTTCGCCGATCGCGCCGTCGTCCACCAGCGCCTTCAGCCGCCGCACGAGCGGGTTGCAGTACATCCACATCGCCTCCATCAGGAAGCGGTCGTGCTCCCGCGCCAGCGCGACGAGCTCCTCCGTCTCGCGCAGGTTCAGCGTGAACGGCTTCTCGCACAGCACGTTCCGCCCCGCCTCCAGACACAGCCCGGCCGCCGCGCGGTGTGCCGAGTGCGGAGTGGCGACGTACACGACATCGACGTTCCCGTCCGCCGCCAGCGACTCCCAGTCGCCGTACGCCCGCGCCGCCCCGAACCGCTCCGCGAACGCCTCAGCCGACTCCCGCCGCCGCGAGGCCACCGCCGCGATCTCCGCGTCCGGCAGGTCCACCAGGTCCGCCGCGAACGCCGCCGCGATCCCGCCCGTCGCCAGGATCCCCCAGCGCACCTTCCGCTCCACCATCGCCCCACCCCTCGGTCATGTGTGCCCCGGCAGTGTGTACGAGCTGAGAGCATAGGGGCCGGTCGTTTTCAGCAGGCGGTCGTTTCACCGAGGGAGGGGACGGATGCGCGAGCACGCGGCGGCACCGACACCGGACACCCAGCACTCGTCCACCCCGGCCCCGACCTCCGCCGCCCGCCGGACCGGCCTGCTCGTCACGCTCGTCCTCGGCGGACTCACCGCGACACCCCCGCTCGCGATGGACATGTACCTCCCGTCCCTGCCCGAGGTCACCGGGTCCCTGCACGCGCCCGCCGCCACCGTCCAGCTCACCCTCACCGCGTGCCTGCTGGGCATGGCCCTCGGGCAGCTGGTCGTCGGCCCGATGAGCGACCGCTGGGGCCGGCGCCGCCCGCTGCTCGCCGGCCTCGCCGTCTACCTCCTCGCCACCGCCCTGTGCGCCCTCGCGCCGAACGTCGGGACGCTGGTCGCCTTCCGGCTGGCCCAGGGCCTCGCGGGCGCCGCCGGGATCGTCATCGCCCGGGCCGTCGTACGCGACCTGTACGACGGCGTGGCCATGGCCCGCTTCTTCTCCACCCTGATGCTGGTCTCCGGGGTCGCGCCGATCGTGGCGCCGCTGATCGGCGGGCAGATCCTGCGGGTGACGGACTGGCGGGGCGTGTTCGTGGTGCTCACGGCGGTCGGCGTACTGCTGGGCGCCCTGGTCTGGCTGCGGCTCCCCGAGACCCTCCCGCCCGCCGACCGGCACAGCGGGGGAGCCGGCGAGGCCCTGCGCTCGATGCGCGGCCTGCTCACCGACCTGCCCTTCACCGGCTACATGCTGGCCGGCGGCTTCGCCTTCGCCGCGCTGTTCGCCTACATATCCGCCTCCCCCTTCGTCGTCCAGGAGATCTACGGCGCCTCCCCGCAGACCTTCAGCCTGCTGTTCGGCCTCAACTCGGTCGGGCTGGTGGTCGCCGGGCAGGTCAACGGCAAGCTGCTGGTCGGCCGGGTCGCCCTGGAGAAGGTGCTCGCCTGCGGCCTCGCGGTGATCGTGCTCGCCGCGACCGCCCTGCTGCTGATGGCCACCGGCGCGCTCGGCGAGGCCGGTCTGCCGCCGGTCGCCGCCGCGCTCTTCGTCCTCATGTCCGCCATGGGCGTCACCCTCCCCAACGCCCAGTCCCTCGCCCTGCTGCGCACCCGGCACGCCGCCGGCTCCGCCTCCGCCCTGCTCGGCACGTCCTCCTTCCTCGTCGGAGCGGTCGCCTCACCGCTCGTCGGCGTCGCCGGAGAGCACACCGCCGTACCCATGGCGATGGTCCAACTGGTGGCAGCGCTGGTCGCGGCGGCCTCCTTCATGGGAATGTGCCGTCCCTGGAGCACACGTGGGAACACATGTGCGGGGTCGGAAGGAGACGAGAACTGAGCGCACCGAGACTGCGCGCCGACACACCGGAACGGGCCGGGCTCGACCCCGTGGAACTCGGGCACCTGGTCGGCGAGGTGCACGCCCTCACCGCCGGAGACCGCCCCTGGGCGGCCGGCGCCGTCGTGCTGGCCGGACGCGGACCCGTGATCGCCGTCGCCGAGGCCGCGGGCTGGGCCGTCCGCTACGCCGGCTACGACGCCGAGACGGACAACGGTGTCGAACTGCCGCCTTCCGCCCGGGTCCCGGCCACCGTCGACACGCCCTTCGACCTGGCCTCCCTCACCAAGCTGTTCACCGCCGTCGCCGCCGTGCAGCAGATCGAGCGCGGCACCCTCGGCATGGACGCCCGGATCGGCGACTACCTGCCCGACTTCCACGCCGCGGCCGCCCACGGCATCACCGTGCGGCACCTGCTCACCCACACCTCCGGGCTGCGCCCCGAACTCCCGCTGTACGACTGCCCCGACGACGCCTCACGGCTGGCCCTGCTGCGCGCCGAGGCGCCGACGGGTGAGCCGGGCCGCCCTCTGTACTCCGACCTGAACATGCTGCTGCTCCAGTGCGTGCTGGAGCGGATCACCGGCCGCGGCCTCGACGTCCTGGTCCAGGACGGCATCACCCGGCCGCTCGGCATGACGGCGACCTGCTTCGGGCCGTGCCCCGGCGCGGCCGCCACCGAGGACCAGCGGCGGCCCTGGGCCAAGGCGGACCGCGGCATGCTGCGGGGCGTGGTCCACGACGAGAACGCCTGGGCGCTGGGCGGCGTGGCCGGGCACGCCGGGCTCTTCTCCACCGCCCGCGACCTGGCCGTCTTCTGCCGCGCCCTGCTGGCCGGGGGCTCCTACGGCCCCGCCCGCATCCTCGGCCCCGACTTCGTGGAACTGCTCCTGACCCCGCCGGGCCTGGGCTTCGCCGTCGACCAGCCGTGGTTCATGGGCGAACTCGCGGGCCACGGGGCGGCGGGGCACACCGGCTTCACCGGCACCTCGCTGGTCATCGACCCGAGGACGGACACCTTCCTGGTCCTGCTGGCCAACAGGGTGCATCCGAGGCGCAGGCCGGCGGACAACGGGCCGAGGGCGGCACTGGCGACGCGATTGGCGCGGGCGGTGGTCTGAGGGCCACTGTCCAGCCGGCTGGGCGGGGCCGACGTGACGGTGCCCTCCCAGGGCGGACAGTTTCGGGTGGTCGGGTGGTCGAGTGGGAAACGGGGGCCTGGGGGCGGAGCCCCCAGCAGGGCCCGCACCGGCGCAGGGCGCCATAGAATCGCCGGGTGAACGCCCCCGTACCACCGGCTGAAGCCCTCCGCGGCGCCCTCGCGGAGCTGCTCGCCGGGCTCCCGCCCACCCAGGCCGCCGGCGCCGTCGACAGGCTCATCGCCAGCTACCGGGGCGACACCCCCACCCACGCCCCCATCCTCCGCGACCGCGCCGACGTCGCCGCCTACGCCGCCTACCGCATGCCGGCCACCTTCGCGGCGGTCCACTCCGCGCTGGAGGCGTTCGCACAGGCCGCCCCCGACTGGACCCCCGGCAGCCATGTCGACATCGGCGGCGGCACCGGCGCCGCGACCTGGGCCGTCACCGCGACCTGGCCCGGCGAGCGCAAGGTCACCGTGCTGGACTGGGCCGAGCCCGCCCTCGCCCTCGGCCGGGAGATCGCCGCCGCCAACCCGGACCTGCGGGGCGCCCGCTGGCAGCGCGCCCGGATCGGTGCCGACCTCGCCCTGGACGACACCGACCTCGTCACGGTGTCGTACGTCCTCAACGAACTCTCCGAGCCCGACCGCGCCGCCCTCGTCGACGCCGCCGCGGCCGCCGCGCGGGCCGTGGTGATCGTGGAAGCCGGCACCCCGGCCGGTTACGCCCGTGTCCTCGAGGCCCGCGACCGCCTGATCCGCGCCGGACTGCACGTCGTCGCCCCCTGCCCGCACAGCGCCGCCTGCCCCATCGAGCCCGGCCGGGACTGGTGCCACTTCTCCGCCCGGGTGAGCCGCTCCTCGCTGCACCGCCAGGTCAAGGGCGGCACCCTGCCGTACGAGGACGAGAAGTTCTCGTACGTCGCCGCCACCCGCCTGCCCGCCGCACCGGCCCCCTCCCGCGTGATCCGGCGCCCGCAGATCCGCAAGGGCCAGGTGCTCCTGGACCTGTGCGAGCCCGACGAACGGCTGGCCCGCACGACGGTCACCAAGCGTCACGGCCACCTCTACAAGGCGGCCCGGGACGCCGAGTGGGGAGACCAGTGGCCGCCGGAGGACGCCGGGCAGGAGCCGTCCGCCTGACAGCCCCGGCTCGGTGGACCGTCGACCACGCACCGTACGGAATCGCACCCCAGCCGCCCCGAAGCAGATGAAGATGGGACGATAGGGCACACTGTCCGCACACCAGCGAGGCGAGGGGATAGATGAGCGCGACGTTCGGCGGCCGTCCGGGCCGGCAGGGCAAACTCTCCCAGTGGCTGCGTGGACGCCGCCCGAAGGAGGCCGCCGACGACAGCGGCCGTGAGGCCCTGCTGCTGGCCGCCGCCGGTGCGGGCCTGCCGCTCGCCCCCGCCGCGCACCCCGCCCCCGGCTACCGCTGTTCCTGCGACCGCGTCGGCTGTCCCACCCCGGCCCGGCACCCGGTGTCGTTCGCCTGGCAGACGCAGTCCACCACCGACCGGGGGCAGATCGAGCGCTGGGCCCGGCACCAGCCGCAGGCCAACTTCATCACCGCGACCGGCATGGTGCACGACGTCCTGGACGTGCCCCTGGAGGCCGGCCGGGAGGCGCTGGAGCGGCTGCTCGGCTCCGGGATCGAGGTGGGGCCCGTCGCCGAGAGCGACGACGGGCGCATGCTGTTCTTCACCCTCACCCGCGGCACCCCCGAGGACGAGGACGAGTGGTGGCCGTGCGAGCTGGACTGCCACCCCGAGACCATGGACGAGCACCCGTTGCTGCGCTGGCACTGCCGGGGTTCCTATGTGCTGGTGCCCCCGGCCCGGCTTCCCGGTGACGACCAGTCGGTGCGGTGGGTGCGGGGACCGGAGCATGCGCTGCCGGATCCGTTGAGCCTGCTGGAGGCGCTCACCGACTCGTGTTCCCGGTATGCGGGCGCTGCCCCCCAGGGTGCTTCCTGGCCACTGCGGCACTAGTTCAGGGCGTTGATCACTCGCCCTGGGCCGAAGTCAGCCCCGGAACCCGCCCCAGCACCGACACCTCGCCGCTGCTCACCGGGTCCAAGGCCACCTCGCCCGCCATGAACTCCAGGGTCAGGGACTGGTTGACCTCGCCCTTGGTCAGGGCCTGCACGTCCTTGTTGGGGACCGGGACGGTCGTTCCGCTGGCGGCGGTCTGCTTCTCGTAGTGGTGTGTGGTGAAGAACACCAGCGCGCCGCCGTCCGCCGTGCGCAGCGCCAGCGGGGCGTAGCCGCCGCTGGTGAGCGGTCCGTCGATGAACTGGGTGACCAGGCCCGGCTTCCGGGCCCGTTTGGCCCGGTCGGCGCGTTCGCCGCTGGTGTACCTGCCGGCGGCGAAGGTCTGACCGCCCTTCTTCAGGTACGTCGCGTACGCCTGGCTCAGCTTGCCGGGGGCGACGGCGAGCTGCGGGGAGCCGGCCGGTACGGCTTCGGCCCAGCCGTCCTGGTCCGTCTTGAACTCCGGTACGGCGCCGGGCGCGACGAGGGTGACGTAGGCGACCCGCCAGCGCTGGCCCAGGTCGCCCTTGGTGAACACCATCAGCCAGCGCAGGGTCCCGGTCTTGTTGCCCTTCGCGTCGGCGACGAACCAGCGCGGCCAGGCGGCCTTCTTCGGGATCGTGATCTTCACGTCCGACAGCTTCAGCGGCACGTGATCGGGGTTGCCGGACGGGCTGTTGGCGTGCCCGGCCTTCAGGCGCGCGGCGGTGATGTCGCCGAACGGGCCGGTGAGGTAGGGCGCGTCCAGGGAGTTGTCGAAGGCCTTGTCGGCCTTGTTGTACGCGGTCGTGAACGCGGTGAGCGCCTTGGCGGCCTCGGCGCGGGTGGCGGTGGGGAGCACTTCGCGCTCCCCGTGCACCACCACACATCCGCTCGCCGTCAGCGACAAAGCGGTCAGTGCGGCCGCCATGAGGGCGATCCGGTCACGCCTGCGGAGCCTGCGCGGGCTGCGATCCCTGCTCATCGGGTCCCTTCACCTTCCCCTTCCCGGAGGCGAACCCTACCGGGGCGAGGAAGACCGCGAGCGTCGGGATCGGCTACAGCGGCCACACCGTGACCTGGCGGACGGCCGGGCCGGGCTGGAAGCCGAACACGCCCGCCGCGATGTTTCAATTCCCCCGTGACTGACTACGACGTACTCCGCGTCTTCTGCGGACCGAACGGCGGCTACGGCAACGAGCTCGGCGTCGTCCGCGACGGCTCGGTGCTGCCCGAGCGGAGCGACCGGCAGGCGCTCGCGGCCAAACTCGGCTTCAGCGAGACCGTGTTCGTGGACGACCCCGAGCGGGGCGTGATCGACATCTACACGCCCACCCTCCGGCTGCCCTTCGCCGGTCACCCCTGCGTCGGCACCGCGTGGCTGCTCGACGTGCCCGAACTGGTCACCCCCGCCGGGGTCGTCGGCGCCCGGCTGGACGGCGAGTTCAGCTGGATCGAGGCACGCGCGGAGTGGGCGCCGCCGCGCACCCTGCGCCAGTACGGCACGGCCGCCGAGGTCGACGCCCTTCACGTGCCGCCGCCGGGGGAGTGGATCTACGCCTGGGCCTGGGAGGACGAGGCGGCCGGCCGGATCCGTGCCCGGGCCTTCCCCGGCCGGAACGACGGCATCGACGAGGACGAGGCCACCGGCGCCGCCGCCCTCCTCCTCACCGACCGGCTCGGCCGTGCCCTGAACATCACCCAGGGCAAGGGCTCCCAGATCCTGACCGCACCCCAGCCGCACGGGTGGGTGGAGGTCGGCGGCCGGGTGTTCCTGGAACGCTAGGCGCTCAGCGGGAACTCCGCGCCCAGAGCGCCGAACACGGCGGTGTTCAGGGCGAACGCCCGCTTGCACTCGGCCACCATGCGCTGCTTCTCCAGCTCGTCCACCTGCACCGCGTCCAGCAGTGCGCGGTAACTCCGCTTGAACGCGGACGGGTTGGGGACGCCCTCGAAGACGTAGAAGCGGACGCCGTCGCCCTTCTTCGTGAAGCCCCAGGTCTTCTCCGCCCGGTCGCGGATGATCTGGCCGCCGGACAGGTCGCCCAGATACCGGGTGTAGTGGTGGGCGACATAGCCGCCGGGCCAGCGCTCGGCGCACGCGCGGACCCGGTCGGCGTACTCCTGTGTGGCGGGCAGGGCGCTCAGGTCCGCCCGCCAGCCCGGCCCGCGCAGATGCGCCAGGTCCCGCTCCAGCGCGGCCAGCCGGAACAGCTCGGGCCGGACGAACGGCCCCGCCACCGGGTCCGCCGCCAGCCGTCCGGCGCCGCTCTCCAGTGCCTCGTACACGAACCACAGCTGCTCGGTGTAGCGCGCGTAGGCGGCCACGCCGAGCCGGCCGCCGAGCAGGTCGCTCATGAACGACGAGGTCTCCGCCGCCATGTGCGCCTCGTGGGACGCGGTGCGGATGAGGGTCGAGAACGACTCCATGGACACTCCTCGGTTTGCCGACGGCCTGTCGGTAAGTTTACCGACAGTGTGTCGGAAAGGCATCAGGGGCGAGCGCGCAGCAAAAAGGCCCGCCCTCCGAAGAGAGCGGGCCGCGTACAGAAGGGGATGGAAGGGGCAGGAGGAGTGTTACGGCAACGTGAGGATCTCCGCCCCGGTCTCCGTCACCACCAGCGTGTGCTCGAACTGGGCCGTCCGCCTGCAGTCCTTCGTCACGACCGTCCAGCCGTCCTCCCACATGTCGTACTCGTGGGTGCCCAGCGTCAGCATCGGCTCGATCGTGAACGTCATGCCCGGCTGCATGACCGTCGTCGCGTGCGGGCTGTCGTAGTGCGGGATGATCAGGCCCGAGTGGAAGGCGGAGCTGATGCCGTGGCCGGTGAAGTCGCGGACGACCCCGTAGCCGAAGCGCTTGGCGTAGGACTCGATGACCCGGCCGATGACATTGATCTGCCGTCCCGGCTTGACCGCCTTGATGGCGCGCGTCAGGGCCTCCCGGGTCCGCTCCACCAGCAGCCGGGACTCCTCGTCCACGTCCCCGACCAGGTAGGTGGCGTTGTTGTCGCCGTGCACCCCGCCGATGTACGCCGTCACGTCCAGGTTGACGATGTCCCCGTCCCTGAGGACCGTCGAGTCCGGGATGCCGTGGCAGATGACCTCGTTGACCGACGTGCACAGCGACTTCGGGAAGCCGCGGTAACCGAGCGTGGAGGGGTAGGCGCCGTGGTCGCACATGTACTCGTGGGCGACCTTGTCCAGCTGGTCCGTGGTGACCCCCGGCGCGATGATCCTCGCGGCCTCCTCCATCGCCCGCGCGGCGATACGGCCGGCGATCCGCATCGCCTCGATGGTCTCCGGACTCTGCACCTCAGGACCGGTGTACGGCGCCGGCGCGGGCTTGCCGACATACTCGGGGCGGCGGATGTTCCCGGGGACAGAACGGATGGGGGACAGCTCCCCCGGTACGAGCAGCGACTGGCCAGACATGCCAGCGAGTCTATCGAGCGGAGTTGGGGGATCATGTCGTTGGCGAGAGGAGCTGTTCATGCCCCTGTTCAAGAAGCGCACCGCCGGCAAGCCGGGCGAGTGGTACTACTGCCTGGAGCACAAGAAGGTCGAGGAGGGCCCGGAGTGCCCGGGCAAGGACCGCTTCGGGCCGTACGCCTCCCCTCAGGAGGCCCAGCGCGCGATGGAGACCGCCGCCGAGCGCAACCTCCAGTGGGAGAACGACCCGCGCTGGCACGACGCGCCGGCCGGCGGCAGCACCGAGGAGGAGTGATCACGCCCGGGTGGGCACGGCCGCGGCGCGGCGCTCGCGCATCCGTACCGCGTGCTCGTTGGTGCGGGCGTCGTACGTCATGAGCCCCGGCAGGCACAGCGCGAGCAGTCCCATGGCGCCCGCACACGCCAGCCCGCCGGAGACGACGGAGGTCCGTACGCCCGCCCAGGCGGCCATGCCCCCGGCCCGCACCTGGCCGAGCTGCGGGCCGACCGAGTAGGACAGCAGCTCGATCCCGGCGAGCCGGCCGCGCAGCTCGTCCGGGATCGTCTGGTTCCACATGGCCGACCGGAAGATCCCGCTGACCATGTCGAACCCGCCGCCGACGGTGAGGAACAGCAGGACGAGCCACAGGTTCCCGCACACGCCGGCCGCCGCGACCGCCAGGCCCCAGCCGGCCGCCGACAGCACCACCATCAGCCCGTGCCGGTGGATCCTCGACGCCCAGCCGCTGGTCAGGCTCACCAGCATGGCTCCGGCCGGGACGGTGGCGTACATCAGGCCGAGCGCCCACTCGGCGCGCAGTTCGTCGGCGAGGAACGGCAGCACCGCGAGCGGCATGGCCAGGAACATCGCCGCGAGGTCCACGACGTAGGTGCCGAGCAGTTCCTTGCGGCCCCAGGCGTACCGGGCGCCCTCCAGGACGGCGCCCAGCGAGGGCTTGGACGCCTCGTGGGAGGCGGGGGAGGGGGCGATCCGGACGATGTACGCCAGCGAGACGGCGAAGGTCAGCAGGTCGGCGGCGTACGCCCAGCCGAGGCCCGCGTAGGCGACGACCACGCCCGCGACGGCCGGTCCCGCGACGCCGCCGACGGTCCAGCGCAGGGAGTTCAGCGAGGCCGCGGCCGGCATGTCGGCGTGGGCGACGATCCGGGGCCACAGGGAGTCGAGTGCCGGGCGCTGGACGGAGACCAGGGCGGAGGAGAGGGCGGCGACGGCGTACAGCGGCCAGATCGCGGGGTGCGGGAGTAGGGCGCCCAGCAGCAGGGCCGCGCTGAGCAGGCCCTGGCCGGCCTCCGTCCACACGATGAGCTTCCGCTTGTCCAGCGCGTCGGCGAGGGCGCCGCCGTACAGACCGCACACGATGAGCGGCAGCAGCTCCACGGCGCCGATCGCACCCACCGCGGCCGCGGATCCGGTGAGGTCCTTCAGCTGGACGGGGAGCGCGACGAAGGTGAGGAAGCTGCCGAAGTTGCTGATCAGCCCCGACTTCCAGAGCCGGCGGAAGTCCGCGGAGGCCTTCCAGGGGGAGAGGTCGGGGAGGAGGGCGCGGGTCACTTCAGGGATGCTCGGCCAGCCGGGACCAGCGGGCAACTGCTTTTCCACGCGCTCGGGGGCTCCGCCCCCAGACCCCCGTTTCCCACCCACCCACCCGTCTCGGGTGCTTGACTGCCTTCGGCAGGACCGTGCGGCGACTGCGCCACAGCCGGGCCCTTCGGGCTGCGCCACAGCGGGGCCCTTCGGGCTGCGCCACAGCGGGGCCCTTCGGGCTGCGCCACAGCGGGGCCCTTCGGCGCCCTTCCAGCCGACCGAGACGGGTGGGCGGGTGGGCAAAGGTCACCAGGGGGCAGGCGGCGGTGCCGTCAAAGCCTCCGCCAGCTTCGACAAACGGTCCCGGAAGCTCCGCCGAACCCTCGGAGAGCCTCCGTTCTCCCCGGCCGCCGCGCTGACCAGGTGCTGGACGGTGTCCAGGTCCAGCTCCGCCCCGTCAGGCACGGCCAGCGTGTCATGAGCCATGGCCGCGAGGTCGCCGCCACCTGGACCCAGGGCCAGTACCGTCACCCCGGCCCGCCGAGCCGAGTGCACCCGCTCCAGCAGCGGTGCGGGCTCCGAGGGGGCCACGACCAGGAGCGTCTCGCCGCGTCGCGCCGCCTCGATCCGGCCCGGGCCCACGGCCAGGTGCGGCGGGTCGGAGGGGCGCGCGTGCTGCCGTACCAGGGTCGGTGCCAGCTCGGGCGTCCCGGACCACGCGGCCTCGTCCACCAGGTGCGCCGCCAGATGCCACGGCTCGTACTCCGGCGTGCCCACCAGCAGCAGCCCGCCCCCGTGCGCCACCACCGAACCGCGCAGCACCCCCGCGAACCTCCGGGTGGCCCCCAGCCACTCGGTCCCGGCGAGCACTTCCCGCAGCAGCGCGACCCGTACGGCGTCCATGCGCCCGCATCCTGCCGCAACCGGTCACTCGTGACGCGGAGTTCACCCGGAATTCGCCCACCCCGGGGACATGCACCGGTCACCGTGCGAACAGGTACCCGTACGAACCGTTCAGCGTTCCCCAGCCCGCCACCCCTGGGAGCCGCCCGATGACCGACGTCACCGTCCCCTTCCGCGCCGGACACGAGGGCTACGCCGTTTTCCGGATCCCGGCGGTGGTGGCCACCGGTGCCGGTACCCTCCTCGCCTTCTGCGGGGGCCGCGTCACTCCGGCCCGGCCGACCCCGCCCGGCGCGCCCTGATGGCGATCCGCGCCTCCACCGACGGCGGCACCACCTGGCGCACCGCGTGCACCGTCGACGGACTGCCCGCCGCCTACTCCGACCTGGTCCGCGTCGATGCGGACACCGTCGGACTCCTCTACGAGACCGGCGACTTCAGCGCGTACGAGACCATCGCCTTCCGCCGGATACCGGTCGCGCGGCTCGCCGAGCCGGTGCCGTGCCCGCCACGGACGTAGAGTCGCACCCATGACCTCTACGACCTCTTCCGACAGCGCACAGACCCCGGCCAAGGCCCCCGCCAAGGACCCCTGGGACCTGCCCGACGTCTCCGGCTACGTCGTCGGCGTGCTCGGTGGCACCGGACCGCAGGGCAAGGGCCTCGCCTACCGGCTCGCCCGGGCCGGCCAGAAGGTGATCATCGGCTCGCGGTCCGCCGAGCGCGCCCGGGCCGCCGCCGAGGAGCTCGGCCACGGTGTCGAGGGCGCCGACAACGCCGAGGCCGCGCGCCGCAGCGACATCGTGATCGTCGCCGTACCGTGGGACGGGCACGGCGACACGCTGAAGGCGCTGCGCGACGAACTGGCCGGCAAGCTGGTCGTGGACTGCGTCAACCCGCTCGGCTTCGACAAGAAGGGCGCCTACGCGCTCAGGCCCGAGGAGGGCAGCGCCGCCGAGCAGGCCGCCGCCCTGCTGCCGGACTCCCGGGTCGCCGCCGCCTTCCACCACCTGTCCGCCGTCCTGCTCCAGGACCCCGGGATCGAGCAGATCGACACCGATGTGATGGTGCTCGGCGAGGAACGCGCCGACGTGGAGATCGTGCAGGCCCTCGCCGGGCGCATCCCCGGCATGCGGGGTGTCTTCGCCGGCCGGCTGCGCAACGCCCACCAGGTGGAGTCGCTGGTCGCGAACCTGATCTCCGTCAACCGCCGCTACAAGGCACACGCCGGGCTCCGCGTCACGGACGTGTGACCCCATGGGGGACACTGGTCGGCGAAGCAGTTCCGAGCAGTGTCCCCGACGGGAACCACAGGATCCGACAGGAGTCCCCCAGCCATGCCCCGCATCGCCCTCTACACCCTCGTCGTCTGCGTGCTCTCCGTGGCCGCCGCCGTCGTCTCCTTCGTCCAGGGCAGCTGGCTGGGGATCGTCTGGGTGCTGCTGGCGGGCCTGACGTCCAACATGACCTGGTACTACGTCAAGCGCGACCGGGCCGCCCGGGCCTGACTAGGCCCAGAAGCGGTACAGGCTCCAGCCGTACGAGACGTCCGTCCCGCTGACCCCCAGCCCGCGCAGGATCGCGTCGATCATGTCGAAGAACGGGCCGTTGACCGCCGGCACCCACAGCAGCGCGAACGCGAACATCAGGCCGAACGGCGCGAACGGCTCCACCTGCCGCTTCACCTTGTACGACAGCCAGGGCTCGAGGACGCCGTAGCCGTCCAGGCCCGGTATCGGCAGGAAGTTCAGGACCGCCGCCGTCACCTGCAGCAGGGCCAGGAAGGCGAGCGCGAACCGGAAGTCGCCCGGTACGCCGTCCAGCGCGTGCAGCCAGAAGGGCGCCGTGCACACGGCCGCGAACAGCACGTTCGTCAGCGGGCCCGCCGCCGAGATCAGGCTGTGCCGCCAGCGGCCCCGGATCCGGCCGCGCTCGATGAACACCGCGCCGCCGGGCAGCCCGATCCCGCCCATGATCACGAAGAGGACCGGGAGCACGATGCTCAGCAGCGCGTGCGTGTACTTCAGCGGGTTCAGGGTGAGGTAGCCCTTCGCGCCGACCGTGATGTCGCCGCTGTGCAGGGCCGTGCGCGCGTGCGCGTACTCGTGCAGGCACAGGGAGACGATCCAGGCCGCCGTCACGAACAGGAACACCGCGACGCCCGGCCGTGCCGCGTACCCCGTCCAGGTCGCCCAGCCGGTCACCGCCGTGACGGCCAGGATCCCGGCGAACACGGGAGAGACCCGACGCTCGCCGCTGCGGGTGGTGGCGGTGGTCATCAGCGGGCTCCTGTGCGGTGAGGACGGTCGGAAGTGCGACCGTACCGGCCGCGCACTCGTGGGGGAAACGTCTCGCGCTCGCCGTCCGGTTCCTGGACCCTGGGGGAATGCCACGGATGAGGGTGTTCTACGAGGACTGGCAGATGGAGTGCTGCGGAACGCCCTTCGCGGTGGGCGACGAGGTGGCCTGGCGGCTGGTCGCCTACGACGCCCAGGACATCCGACAGGGGTGGGGCTACGGCGCCGGGGCCCGGGTGGAGGGCCATGGCGGGGGCCCGGACGAGGAGACCACGGTCCGGGTGCGGACCACGGGCCGGGTGCGGACCACGGGCCGGGTGCACGCCATCGAGCTGGTGCGGCAGGAGTTCGTGGTGCACACCGACCCGCGCCTGCGCGATCAAGCCGACCGTGCCCGGGAACCGGGCGAGCAGTCACCGGGGCTCGTCCTCCTCCCGTCCCCGTACCGCATGGAAGCGGTGCCCGGCGCGCACACCCTGGAAGCCGTCCGCACCTGCCCGAAGTGGTTCGAGAGGGAGGAAGCCGGCAGGGGCCCGGGCCCGCACCGGGTCCGCCGAGCCGTCGGCGTCCTGGTCACGCTGGACGTCCCGGACGGCACGCCGCCGCAATCCGGTGACCGCCCGTGACCGCTTCCGGGACAATGGACCCCGTGCGCTTCTCGCTGCTCGGCACCACCCAGGTACTCCGCCCCGACGGCACGGCCGTCCCGGTCGGCGGGGCGCGGCTGCGTACCCTGCTGGGCGTGCTCGCGCTCCGGGCCGGGCGGACCGTGCCCGTGGGCGTGCTGGTCGACGAGGTCTGGGGCGCCGACCCGCCCGCCGACGCCGCCGGGGCGCTCCAGGCGCTGGTCGGCCGGCTGCGCCGTACCCTCGGCGCGGACGCCGTCGCCTCCGCCGAGGGCGGCTACCGGCTCACCGCCGCCCCCGACGACGTCGACCTCACCCGCTTCGAGCGGCTGACCGGCGACGGCCTGCGGGCCCTCGCCGACGGCGACCCGGCCAAGGCCGCCGTCGTCCTGGACGACGCGCTCGCCCTGTGGCGCGGGCCCGCCCTCGCCGACCTGCCCGACCACACCGCCGAGGCGGCCCGCTGGGAGACCCGCCGCCTGGACGCGCTGCGCGCCCGGCACGCCGCCGCCCTCGCCCTCGGGCACGCCGAGCAGGCCCTGCCCGAGCTGACCGCCCTGTGCGACGGGCATCCGCTGGACGAGCCGCTGCAGGCGCTGCGGCTGCGCGCCCTGCGCGACGCCGGCCGCCCGGCCCAGGCGCTCGCCGCCTACGAGGACGTACGACGGCTGCTCGCGGACCGGCTCGGCTCCGACCCCGGGCCCGAACTGCGCGCCCTGCACGCCGAGTTGCTGACCGCCGAGGAACGCCCGGCGCCGAGGCCGGAGCCCGTGGGCAACCTGCCCGCCCGGCTCACCTCCTTCGTCGGCCGCGAGGCCGACATCGAGGCCATCGGCGCCGACCTCGCCGCCGCCCGCCTGGTCACCCTGCTCGGTCCGGGCGGCGCCGGGAAGACCCGGCTGTCCCAGGAGGCCGCCGAGGCGGTACGGCACACCGTCCGGGACGGGGTGTGGCTGGCCGGACTCGCGCCCGTGGACGACCCCGAGGCCGTACCGCAGGCCGTGCTCACCGCGATCGGCGCCCGCGACACCGTGCTGCACGGCGCCGGCGCCGAGAGCATCCGCGCGGTCACCGACCGGCACGACGACCCCCTCGAACGGATCGTGGAGCACTGCGCCCGGCGCCGGATGCTGATCATCCTCGACAACTGCGAGCACGTGATCGAGGCCGCCGCCCGTCTCACCGAGCACCTGCTGGCCCGCTGCCCCGAGCTGACCGTCCTCGCCACCAGCCGCGAACCCCTCGGCGTACCGGGGGAGTTGGTGCGTCCGGTGGAGCCGCTGCCGGAGCCGGTCGCGCTGCGGCTGCTCGCCGACCGGGGCGCGGCGGCCCGGCCCGGTTTCCGCGTCGCGGACGACCCCGAGGCGTGCGCGGAGATCTGCCGGCGGCTCGACGGACTCCCACTCGCGATCGAGCTGGCGGCGGCCCGGCTGCGCATGCTGAGCCCGCGCCAGATAGCCGACCGGCTCGACGACCGCTTCCGGCTGCTCACCTCCGGCAGCCGCACCGTCCTGCCCCGGCAGCAGACCCTGCGGGCCGTCGTGGACTGGTCCTGGGAACTGCTCGACGCCGACGAGCGGGACGTCCTCGCCCGGCTGTCCGTCTTCGCGGGCGGCTGCGACCTGGCCGCCGCCGAGGCCGTGTGCGGGCCCGTCGCCCTGGACGCGCTCGGCTCCCTGGTCGACAAGTCCCTGGTGGTGGCCGCGCCCCTGCCGGGCGAGGGGGCCGACGGCGCGATGCGCTACCGGCTGCTGGAGACGGTCGCCGAGTACGCCGGCGAACGGCTGGACGAGACCGGGCACCGCGCCGGCGCCGAGCGCGCCCATCTGACGTACTACCGCGAACTCGCCCGCACCACCGACCCGTTGCTGCGCGGCCCCGAACAGCGCACCGCCATCGACCGGTTCCAGCTGGAGTACGAGAACCTGCGCACCGCCCTGCGGCACGCCGTCACCACCCGCGACGAGCAGGAGGCGCTGTGCCTGGTGCTGTCCCTGCTGTGGTTCTGGCAGATGCGCGACCAGCGCATCGAGACCCGCACCTGGTGCCGGGAGGTCATGGCACTCGGCCCCGACCCCTTCACCGCCCCCGCCCGGCCCGCCGAGCCGGTCTGGCGGCGCTGCACCGACGCCCCGCCCCCGTACGCCGGCGAGGTCCTCGCCGAGGCCCGGCGCGGCGTCCACCTCGCCCACCTCGCCTGCATGGACACCGAGCTGGACGCCTGGCAGACCCCCGAGGCACAGGCCAAGCTGCACGCCATCACCCAGGTGTACGAGCCGGGGCTGCCGCAGACCTGCCGGGCGCCGGGCATCCTGTGGTTCTACGCGGTCATGCTGACCGGCGGCGCCGAGCGGATGCGGCCCGTCATCGACGCCTGCGTCCAGACCTGCCGGGACACCCCCGGCTTCGAGTGGGAGCTGGCCGGGACCCTGCAGATGCGCGCCAACGTCCTCGCCAACCGCGCCGACTGGGCCGGCAACGCCGTCCGCGACGCCGACGAGTCGCTGGAGATCTTCCGCCGCCTCGGCGACGCCTGGGGCACCGCCGAGGCGCTGGCCGCGCGCGGCGAGGCCCATGAGCGCCAGGGCGACTACCGCGAGGCCGCCGCCGACTACCGGGCGGCCACGGAACACGCCGAACGCCTCGGCGCGCGCGGCCAGATCGCCCTCCTCGCCGCCCGGCTCGGCAGCGTGCTCATGGAGGCGGGGGAGCTGGAGGCCGGCGAGCGGATGCTCCGGGACGTCGTCGCGAGCCAGGAGGGCCGGCACAACGAGGCGCGGCCCGCCGCCCGGCTGTTCCTCGCCTGCTGGCTCGGCCTGACCGGCCGCATCCCGGAGGCGCGCGAACAACTGCGGTCGCTGCGCGAGGAGTTCACGATCGCGCACTTCGTCGTCTTCGACTCCATGATCCTCACGCAGGAGGCCTGGCTGGACGCCCTCGACGGCCGTGCCGAGGACGCGCTGGAGCGGACCCGGCGGGCGCTGGATCTCGCCCAGGACCCGCTGTCCAAGGCCGTCGCCCCGCACCTGGACTCCATCTGCCTCTACACCGGGGCGATGGCCCTCGCCCGGCTCGACGGCGGCAGCCGGGCCGCCGACGCCGCCCGCTGCCTCGGTGCGGCGCTCGCCCTGCTGCCGCCCGGCCACATCCTCTCCGGGGTGGAACGCCGGGTCTGCGACATGACCGAGGACCGGATCCGGGAGAACCTGGACGAGCAGGCCTACCGGGCCGCCCGTGCCGAGGGCGGTGGCCTCTCCCTCGCAGAGGCCACCGCCCTGCTCTGACGCGCGGCGGGCGTCAGGTCTTCGTGCGGAACTTGTGGATCGCGACCGGTGCCATGACCGCCGTGATCGCCACCGACCAGGCCACGGTGACCCACAGGTCGTGCGCCACCGGGCCGCCGACCATCAGGCCGCGGGCCGCGTCCGCGAGCGTGGACAGCGGGTTGTAGTCGGTGAAGTGCTGCAGCCAGCCCGGCATCGACTTGGTCGGCGCGAAGATCGACGAGCCGAACTGGAGCGGGAACAGCACCAGGAAGCCCATCGCCTGCACGGACTGCGCGTTCTTCAGGATCACGCCGAGGGTGAGGAACACCCACATGATCGAGGAGGCGAAGAGGGCGGACAGGCCCACCGCCGCGAACAGGCCGGCCCAGTGGTGGATGTGGAACCCGACCAGGACGGAGACGATCATCAGTACGGCCGTGGCGAACAGCATCCGCCCCAGCTCGACGGCGATCTTCGCGAACAGCACGGACCCGCGGCCGATCGGCAGCGACCGGAACCGGTCCATGACACCGCTGTTGAAGTCCTGGCTGAACCCGGTGCCGACGCCCTGGGACAGCGTCATGCTCATCATCGCGATCATGCCGGGGATGACGTACTGCACGTACTTGCCCTGGCCGCCGCCGAGCGCCTGCCCGATCGAGCCGCCGAAGACGTACACGAACAGCAGGGTGAAGACGACCGGCATCAGCAGCGCGTCGAACATCGACTCCGGGTCCTGGCGGATCCAGAGCAGGTTGCGGCGGATGAGGGCGCCGGTGTGCCGCAGGTGCCCGCGCAGCGGGATCCGGGCGTCGGCGTCGACGGCGGGGTTGGCGGTAGCAGTGGCGGCGCTCATACGGCGACCTCCTCGCGGGAGTCGGTGGGCGTGGTGTCCTGCGGGGCACTGGCGCGGTGGCCGGTGAGGGACAGGAACACCTCGTCCAGGCTGGGCAGTTCGGTGGTGATGGAGGAGATCGTGATGCCGCGCGCGGTGACCGCGCCGACCACGGCGGTCAGCTGCTCGTCGCTGAGGACCGGCACCAGCAGGGTCCCGGTCTCGCGGTCCACGGTGGTGGTCGCGAGCCCGGTGATGCCGAGCTCGTCCAGCATGTCGGCGAGCGGGCGCAGCTGCAGCGGGTCGACGGGCCGGACCCGGAGCGTGCGCCCGCCGACGCGGGCCTTCAGCTCCTCGATCCCGCCCGTGGCGATGACCTTGCCGCGGTCGACCACGGTCAGCTCGGAGGCGAGCTGCTCGGCCTCCTCCATGTACTGGGTGGTCAGCAGCACGGTGACGCCGTCGCCGACCATCGCCTTCACCTCGTCCCACACCTCGTTGCGGGTGCGGGGGTCGAGCCCGGTGGTCGGCTCGTCCAGGTAGAGCACGGCCGGGCGCCCGATCATGGAGGCGGCGAGATCGAGGCGCCGCCGCATGCCACCGGAGTAGGTGCTCGCCGGCCGCCTGGCCGCCTCCGTCAGGGAGAACCGCTCCAGCAGCTCGTCGGCGCGGGCGCGGGCGTCCCTGCGGGACAGGTCCAGCAGCCGGCCGATCATGTACAGGTTCTCCCAGCCGGGCAGCTTCTCGTCGACGGAGGCGTACTGGCCGGTGAGCCCTATGGTCCGGCGCAACTGCCGCGGCTGCCGTGCGACGTCGTACCCGGCCACGGTGGCCTGGCCGGCGTCCGGGGTGATCAGGGTGGACAGGATCCGTACGAGGGTGGTCTTGCCGGCGCCGTTCGGGCCGAGCACGCCCATCACGGTGCCCTCCCGCACGTCCAGGTCGACACCGTCCAGTGCCTTGGTCTCGCCGTAGTGCTTGACCAGTCCCCGCACCGTCACTGCGTGGCTTTCGCCGACGGGGTTGTCATCGATTCGCGTCATGGGGAAGACGGTGCCAGTGCCCACCGACAAACCACCGACACGGTGCCTACAGGTTGCCGACAGCGCCTTTTCTGCCCACCCGCCCACCCGTCTCGGTCGGCAGACAGGGCGCCGTCCAGGGGACTTCTCGGCCTCCCGAGCCGAGCCCGCGGCGGTGCCTTCGCTGCCCACGGTTTGCCCACCCGCCCGCCCGTCTCGGTCGGCTGGAAGGGCGCCGTCCGGGGAGTTTTCGGCCTCCTGAGCCGGGTCTGCGGCGGTGTCTTCGTCTTCGCTGCCCACGGTTTGCCCACCCGCCCACCCGTCTCGGTCGGCCGGGGGGCTGGTGTGGCGCTGCGTGGGTTCGGCGCCGTGTGGGCAGCCTTTCAGGCGACCGAGACGGGTGGTGGGTGGCCATGGGCCGGGGGTCTGGGGGCGGAGCCCCCAGGGGCGGTGGGTCCCGCAGAGCGGCAGCCCGCCGACGGGGGACGATCGGCGGGCTGCCCGGTGTTTCCGCAATGGCTCAGTGGACGGAGTGTTCCTCCAGCGGGAAGGTCCCGGAGACGACCTCCTCGGCGAACGACTTCACCGCGTCGCCCATGACCTCACGCAGGTTGGCGTACTGCTTGACGAACTTCGGCACCCGGCCGGAGGTCAGGCCGAGCATGTCCGTCCAGACCAGGACCTGCGCGTCCGTCTCCGGCCCGGCACCGATCCCGACCGTCGGGATGTGCAGCACCCGCGTCACCTCGGCCGCCAGCTCGGCCGGCACCAGTTCGAGGACCACGGCGAAGGCCCCCGCGTCCTGGACGGACTTCGCGTCGCGCAGCAGCTGCTGGGCCGCCTCCTCGCCCCGGCCCTGCACGCGATAGCCCATCGCGTTGACGGACTGCGGGGTCAGGCCGATGTGGGCCATGACCGGGATGCCGGACTCGACCAGCAGCCGGATCTGGTCGTGCGAGCGCTCGCCGCCCTCCAGCTTGACCGCGCCGACCCCCGCCTCCTTCACCAGCCGGGTCGCCGAGCGCAGCGCCTGCACCGGACCCTCCTGGTAGGAGCCGAAGGGGAGGTCGCCGACGATCAGGGCGCGCTGGGTGCCGCGCACCACGGCCGCCGACAGC
The DNA here is from genome assembly GCF_001027185.1 of Streptomyces incarnatus. NCBI lineage: Bacteria > Bacillati > Actinomycetota > Actinomycetes > Kitasatosporales > Streptomycetaceae > Streptomyces > Streptomyces incarnatus. The sequence goes on from NZ_CP011497.1 coordinate 6,080,567, forward strand.
ATGGTCATCTCGTCGAGGGTGACGGGCACGGTCGTCTCGTAGCCCAGGTGACAGTTGCCCGCCGAGTCGCCGACCAGGATCACCGGGATCCCGGCCTCGTCGAAGACGGACGCGGTCATCGCGTCGTAGGCGGTGAGCATGGGCCACTTCTCGCCCCGCTCCTTGGCGAGGGCGATGTCGCGGACGGTGATGCGGCGGGTGCCCTTCCCCCCGTACAGCGCCTTGCTGCCGTCGGAGGACTTGTGCGGCGCGCTCTGCGCGTTCTGGGCAGCCGAAAGCTGCGTCATGGCAACGGCTCCTTCAGTCATCTCGAGGCGCCCTGACGGCGTCCCCGGATCGCCTCCATGGTGGCACTTCGTGCCAGCCACGGCCAGGGGGCCCGCCTGTGATCCCGCCGATCCCCGCCGAACCCCGCTCGGGCCGGAAGCGAGCGGCGTAAGGTCTTGGTAAAGAAGTAAGATACGAGACCGTTCCGTATCGAAATGGCCGTACGCTCGAACACATGACAAGTCCCGTCCCTGCCTCCCGGATACCGGAAGCGGTGCACCGGCGCCGCTGGGCGATCCTGGGCGTGTTGATGCTGAGCCTGCTGATCGTGGTGCTCGACAACTCGATCCTGAACGTCGCCATCAAGACCATCTCCAGCCCCGCACCGACCGGCCTCGGCGCCTCCCAGGGCCAGATCGAGTGGGCGATCAACGCCTACACCCTCGTCTTCGCCGGCCTGCTGTTCACCGCCGGTCTCATCGGTGACCGCCTCGGCCGCAAGAAGGTGCTGCTGGGCGGCATCGCCGTGTTCGGCATCGGCTCGATGCTCGCCGCCGAGTCCGGCTCGCCGGACCAGCTGATCGCCTACCGCGCCCTGATGGCCCTCGGTGCCGCCTTCGTCATGCCCGCGACGCTCGCCGTGCTGATGAACGTCTTCGAGCGCGAGGAGCAGCCCAAGGCCATCGGCATCTGGGCGGGCGGTGTCGGCCTCGCGATCGCCATCGGCCCGATCACCGGCGGCGCGCTCCTCGACCACTTCTGGTGGGGCTCGGTCTTCTTCGTCAACGTGCCGATCGTGATCGTCGCGCTGGTCCTGATGACCTGGCTGGTACCCGACTCCCGCGACCCCAGGCCCGGCCGCCTCGACCCCGTCGGCGTCGTCCTGTCCGTCGTCGGCCTGGTCCTGCTGGTCTACGGCATCATCAAGGGCGGTGAGCTGGCCGACTTCACCGACGCCAAGGTGCTGGCCACCATCATCGCCGGTCTCGCCGTCCTGACCGCGTTCGTCCTCTTCGAGAAGCGCAGCGACCACCCGTCGCTCGACGTCACCTACTTCAAGAACAAGGTCTTCTCGGCCGCCATGAGCGCCATCGCGCTGGTCTTCTTCGCGCTGATGGGCGTCACGTTCTTCGGCGTCTTCTACACCCAGAGCGTGCGCGGCTACTCGCCGCTGGAGTCCGGTGTGCTGATGCTGCCGCTCGCCTGCGCCCAGCTGATCTTCGCACCGCGCGCCCGGCTGCTGGTCGACCGGTTCGGCAACAAGGCCACCACCACCGCGGGGCTGGTGCTGATCGCCGCCACGCTGGCCGCGTTCGCCACGTTCGAGGCCGACACGCCGATCTGGATCCTGGAAGTCGTCTTCTTCCTCATGGGCACCGGCATGGCGCACATCATGACGCCGACCTCGGTCGTCATCATGCAGGCGCTGCCGCGCGAGAAGGCCGGCTCGGCCTCCGCGCTCAGCAACACCTTCCGCCAGGTCGGCGGCGCGCTCGGCATCGCCGTCCTCGGCTCGGTGCTCGCCACGTCGTACCGCAACGGCATCGAGGGCAAGCTCGGCGTGCTGCCGCCCGCCCTGCGCGACAAGGCCGCCGAGTCCATCGAGGCCACCCTCGGCATCGCCGGCAGGCTCGGCCCGCAGGGCAAGGCCCTGGTCACGCCCGCCGACGACGCGTTCCTGCACGCGATGCACGTCACCGCCCTGTGCGGCGTGGGCGTCGCGCTGATCGGCGCCGTGGTGACGGCCCTGTTCCTGCCCGGCAGGCCGCCGGCCGCTCAGAAGGGCGAGCAGGAAGCCGAGTTGGTGGCGGCTGCGGACTGACGCGAATTCGATCGTGACTCAACGGGGGAAGGAGGCCGCTGCGGGACAATTCCCGCAGCACACTGAGAGGACGGACGACGTGAGCCTTGCCGAGAGCCGGCCGCGGCCGGACGGCCCCGCGCGGGGACGACCCCGCAGCGAGGCCGTGGAACGGGCCATTCTGGAAGGCGTGATGAAGCTCCTGGAGGACGGCGTACCGCTCGCCGAACTCTCCATCGAGCGCGTCGCGCGCACGGCCGGGGTCGGCAAGGCCACCATCTACCGCCGCTGGAGCGGCAAGGAGGAGTTGTTCGTCGACGTCATGCGCGCCGCCGAACCTCCCGACCCGGTACTCCCCGGCACCTCCATGCGCGACGACCTCGTCGCCCTGCTGGAGTCGCTGCGCCGGCGCGGCCTGGTCAGCCGCTCGGCGATCCTGCACAACGTCTACGCCCAGATGAAGTCCAGCCCCAGGATCTGGTCGGCGTACCACGCCGCGGTCGTCGAACCCCGGCGCGCCCTCGGCCTCGACGTGCTGCGCCGCGGGCAGCGCGACGGCGAACTGCGCGCGGACATCGATCTGGAACTGGCCAACGACATGTTCGTCGGACCCATGCTCGTCCGTGCCGTCCTGCGCCCCGAGGGCGAACTGCCCGAGGGCCTGGCCGAGACGATCGTCGACACCGTCCTGGAAGGTCTACGGCCCGTCAGCTCGACAGCCTCGTAGCACCGATGTGCGCGTTCTGTCACAGACCGCCCCGTTGCGGTGGTGATCGGAACTCCCCGCCGCGCCTCGTTCGTCCTCGTCTTCCGTACGGCCGTCATGGGACGGCGGGAACGGAGCCGATCATCCCCTAGGGTCGGAAGAACACGGGGGAACGACGGCGTGTACGGCAGGCAGTGAGGCAGACGGTATGGCGCAGCAGGCGTATGTGACGGAGACGGACAACGGCGGCTCGGGGCCCGAGCGACCGGGATCCCGGCTTCGGCGCCTGATGCACCGCCTGTTCGCCGGCTGGCGCGACGACCCGCGCATCTGGCGCCGGGGCATCGTTCTGGCGCTCCTCGCCCTCCTCCTGGCCCTGGTGATGCTGCTGCACTCGCGCATCCCGAACCGGGTGGGCAACCTCGGCAGCCTCACCGAGACGTTCCTGCCGTGGCTGGGCCTCGCCATCCCGGTGCTGCTGCTCCTCGGGCTGCTCCGCAGGTCGGCGACCGCGCTGATCGCCGTACTCCTCCCGGCGACGGTGTGGCTGAACCTCTTCGGCGGGCTGCTCACCGACAAGACGGGCTCGGGCGGCGACCTGATGGTGGCGACCCACAATGTCAACGCCGGCAACCCCGACCCCGCCGCGACGGCCCGCGAGGTGGCCGCCTCCGGCGCCGACGTCCTGGCCCTGGAGGAGGTCCCGGCGTCGGCCCTGTCCACCTACGAGAAGGCGCTCGCGCCGACGTACAGGTACCACGGCGCCGAGGGCACGGTCGGCCTGTGGAGCAAGTACCCGATGAGCGACGTGCGGGCGGTGGACATCAAGCTCGGCTGGAAGCGCGCGATGCGGGCCACCGTGGCCACGCCCAAGGGCCCCCTCGCGGTGTACGTCGCCCACATGCCCTCGGTGCGGGTGAAGATGGACGCCGGGTTCACCGCTCAGCAGCGCGACACCAGCGCCGACGCACTCGGCGAGGCCATCGCCGCCGAGCCGCTGAAGCGCGTCGTCCTCCTCGGCGACCTGAACGGCACGATGAACGACCGCTCGCTCAACGCCGTCACCTCCCAGATGCGCTCCACGCAGGGCGCGGCGGGCAGTGGCTTCGGGTTCAGCTGGCCGGCGTCGTTCCCGATGGCGCGGATCGACCAGATCATGGTCCGGGGCGTCGAGCCGGAGAGCTCCTGGACCCTGCCGCGCACCGGCAGCGACCACCTTCCGGTGGCTGCCCGTGTGAAGCTCGACACGTCGTCGTAACCCCTTGGAATACCGGGCCTGAGAGGCTTTGTTCCGTAGCTGAACATAAGCTGTACGGAACTCCGCTCTCGTCGACCCCCACGCCGGGTCGGCTCCTACCCTGAAAGGCACAGGCCCTTCATGCCCCTGGCCCTGCTCGCCCTGGCCGTCGGCGCTTTCGGTATCGGTACGACCGAGTTCGTGATGATGGGCCTGCTGCCCGATGTCGCGGACGACCTGCACATCTCGATCCCCACCGCCGGACACCTGGTCTCCGCGTACGCGCTGGGCGTGGTGATCGGCGCCCCGCTGCTGGCCGCGCTCACGGCCCGCATGTCCCGCCGCACGGTGCTGATCGCCCTGATGGCGCTGTTCGTGCTGGGCAACGCCCTCTCGGCGTTCGCCCCCGGCGACGACGCGCTGCTGGCCGCCCGCTTCCTCAGCGGCCTGCCGCACGGCGCCTTCTTCGGCGTCGGAGCGGTCGTCGCCACGGCGATGGTCCCGCCGGAACGCAAGGCGCGCTCGGTGTCGCTGATGTTCCTCGGCCTGACGGTCGCCAACATCGCGGGCGTGCCGGTGGCCACGCTGATGGGCCAGCACCTGGGCTGGCGGGCCACCTTCCTGGGCGTGAGCGTGATCGGCCTGGCGGCGATAGCGTCGCTGGCGCTGCTGATCCCGCACGACCGGGCGCAGGCCGCCGCTTCGGCCGGCCTGCGCGGCGAACTGGCCGCCCTGCGGTCCCTGCCGGTCTGGCTGGCCCTCGGTACGACGGTGGCGGGCTTCGGCGCGCTCTTCGCGGCGTACAGCTATGTGACCCCGATGCTGACCCGGTCGGCCGGGTTCGCGGAGGGCGACGTGACGCTGCTCCTGGCTCTGTTCGGGGTGGGCGCCACGGCGGGCAACCTGCTGGGCGGCCGCCTGGCGGACCACTCGCTGCGGGGCACGCTGTTCGGCGGCCTGACCTCGCTCGGGCTCGTGCTGCTCCTGTTCCCGGTGCTGATGCGCGCGGAGTGGAGCGCGGCGCTCGCGGTGACCCTGCTGGGCATGGCGGCCTTCATCACGGGTTCCCCGCTCCAGCTGATGGTGATGGAGAAGGCGGCAGCGGCGCCCTCCCTCGCCTCCTCCGCCAACCAGGCGGCCTTCAACCTGGCCAACGCCGGCGGCGCCTGGATCGGCGGTCTGGCACTGGCGGCGGGCTTCGGTACGACGTCCCCCGCGCTGGCGGGAGCGATGCTGGCGGTGCTGGGCCTGGGCGTGGCGAGCGTGGCGTGGGCGGTGGACCGGCACCGGGGGACTCCGTCGGTGGAGCGGGTCATCACCTCCCACGTGCCGGAGGGGGCGAGGGTGTTGCACCACTGAGTGAGCCTTTCGCCCACCCGCCCACCCGACTCGGTCGGCTGGAAGGTGAGCGAGGGGGCCGGCTGCTGCGAGCCCCGTCTGTCAGTCGCTGTCTGGCCGGAGGAGTGGGCGGTCCAACGGCGACTTCACAACTCGCACCACACCGTCTTCCCGTCGGCCCACTGCTCCACCCCCCATCGCTCGGCAAGCGCGTCGAGCAGGGCCAACCCCCGCCCGGACTCCGCCGTCTCCGTCGCCGACATCAGGACAGGCAGGGCGCGTGGGTCGGGGTCGGTCACCTCGATGCGGGTACGGGGGCCGAGACGCGCCGCCGTACCCACGACTCGTACCGTCACCGGTGTGCCCTCACCGACGTGGTCGATCACGTTCGTCAGTAACTCCGTCGCGCACAGACGGACCTCGAAGTCGTGCTCACGCAGGTGGTGGCGCAGTTCCGGTGCCGCCTTCGGTGTGGCCAGGAAGCGGAGTTCGAGCACTGTCCTCACCGGCCCGCCGTCTTCCTGAGCGCGGCGGTCAGCGCCCGCGCCGTCGCCGTGTTGCAGTTCCCGAGCGTGACGAGTCCGGCGGGCCGGCCGTACCTGCCCGTGAGGCTCGGCAGATCCACCCGGAGGGACGGGAGCGTGATGTCGTGCAGGGCGAGGGCCGCGCGGAGATCCTCCACGCAGAGAGTCACGTCGTAGGCCGTGGGGGAGTGGTGGTCGGGCATGGGGTGAGCAACCTTCTGTGCGGTCTGTGACGAACGCCTCACAGAGTGTCGCCCCGCTCGCTACCGTAAAAGAGGTTTCGCGTTCGCGACCGGGGCAGCGAAAGGTGAACGATGGCACGGCGCAAGGACATCGACGGCTCGATGAGCGTCCCCACCTTCTACGGCAAGGAGTTGCGGTGGAAGAGGGAGGCGGCGGGCCTGTCGCTGGAGGCGTTCCTCGAAGGCAGCTTCTACGGCAAGACCTACCTCAGCGACATCGAGCGCGGGGAGCGGAGAATGCCGCTCGACCTGGCCCGGCACGCGGACCGGAAACTCAACACCGACGGCTTCTTCGAGCGCCATTGCGAGGATGTGCGGAAGGCGCGGAGGGCCGGTCATGCCGAGTACTTCGAGAAGGTCCTGGACGCGGAGAAGCACGCCCTGACCATCGAGGAGTGGTGCCCGATCCTCTTCCCGGGGCTGCTGCAGACTCCGGCCTACGCGCGGGCCGTCATCCTGGCGGGCCTCCCGCTGTCCGCCGATGCCGAGGTGGAAGAGAAGGTCAACGGCCGGATGGCGCGTGCCGACCTCTTCGAGGCGGACCATCACACTCCGGAGTACTGGGTGATCCTGCACGAATCCCTGATCACCGAACCGCTCGTAGATTCCCAGCACATGGCAGCGCAGCTCGACCGCATCGCGGAGCTGGCGGACCGGCGCCGGATCACTCCGCAGATCGTCCCGCGGAAGCAGAGGGCGTACCCCTTGATGGCTGCCTCCGTCATGACCATGACGTTCCCGGATGCCCCGCCGCTGGTGTACACCGAGGCGTCCTACACAGGTGACACCATCGATGATCCGGTCTTCGTGGGCCAGTACCGCAAGGCATACGATCGGCTCAGGGCCGTCGCGCTGTCACCAGACACGTCCCTCGCCATGATCAAGGCTGCGGCAGAGGATTACCGAAATGGCAACCATCCGGATCGACTTGAGTGAAGCTCTCTGGCTCAAGAGCAGCTACAGCAACGAAAGCGGCGGCAACTGCGTCGAAGTGGCAGCCAACATCCCCAACCTCGTCCCCGTACGCGACTCCAAGGTCCCCGGCGGCCCGGTTCTCCTCCTTCCCCCCACCGCCTGGACCCCCTTCATCACCGCACTCAAGTCGGCGTAACGCAAAGGGGCCCGGGGTCTTCACGACCCCGGGCCCCCTTCCGCTCAGCGGAGCGTCACCGCTTCTTGGCGTACGACTGCACGTAGCCGTTCGCCGGCGAACCGACGCCCGTCACGTTGTCGTAGCCCTTCACCGCGGACAGCGAGCTGTCCTTGCCGAGGCTGCGGACCGAGTACAGCAGGCCGCCCTTGGCGTCGAAGCCGTTGGCGAAGTCCACCCGGACCTCGGCCAGGCCGGAGCCGGTCGGGTTGTCCGTGACGTCGTGGAACACGCCCTTGTCGTACTTGGCGTAGATCGTCGGGTTGGCGAAGCCGATCGCCTTGCCGCCGCGGGCCTCCTGGGCCAGGGCCTGGACCGCCGCGATGACCGGAGCGGCCAGCGAGGTGCCGCCGATGCGGTACTCGCTGTACTGCTGCGATCCGTCCGGGAAGGTCTGGGTCTGGCCGACCAGGAAGCCGGTGTTCGGGTCGGCGATGGCCGCGATGTCCGGGACGACGCGGTTGCCGTCGGCGCTGTTGGCCTTGGCGAGCGAGTCCGGGACGACGCCCTTCTGGTAGTACGGCTCGGCGACCGTCTTGCTGGTGCCGCCGCCCGCGCCCGAGGTGAAGGCGCCGGGGAAGTTCGTCCAGCTCTTGCCGTCCGCCGACAGGGTCGCCTTCTCGGTGCCCCAGCCGGTCTCCCACTGGTACTTGTCGCCCTTGCCCACGGCCAGGGACGTACCGCCGACCGCCGTCACCCAGGCGGAGTTGGCGGGGGTGTCGACCTGCTTCGTACCGGTGTTGGCGACCTCGTCGCCGTTGTCACCGGAGGAGAAGTAGAAGCCGATGCCCTGCACCGCGCCCAGCTGGAAGACCTGGTCGTAGGCGGCCGCGAGGTCCGGGGTCTGGTTGGCCTCGATGTCGCCCCAGGAGTTGGAGACGATGTCGGCCAGGTGGTTGTCCACGACCTTGCTGAGGGAGTCCAGGAGGTCGTTGTCGTAGCAGGAGGCCGCGCCGACGTAGGTGACGTCGGCGTCCGGCGCGACCGCGTGCACGGCCTCGACGTCGAGGGTCTCCTCGCCGTACCAGCCCGCGGCCTTGCACTCCTTGATCTTGGTGTAGTTGGCCGGCAGCACCTGGTGCAGCTGGCCGGTCTTCCACGCCGCGTCACCGTGCTTGACCGCGTACGTGCCCGCGTCGTAGGCGATGGTAGGCGAGGCGTAGGCGTCGGTGATGGCGACGCGGACGCCCTTGCCCGTGTAGGCGCCCGCACCGTAGGCGGCGCGCAGCTGCTTGCCCGTGTAGCCCCTGATCGCGTAGGGAGCCTTGGCGCCGTACGCGTCCGGCAGCGTGCTCGCGATGTTCGAGCCGTAGTACGACGAGAACGGCCCGGAGTTCTTGAACACGGCGTCCGGCGGCGGCAGCTGGTCGTCGTGGTGCGACACGTGCGGGGCGTTGTCCAGGCCGGTGACGGTCAGGACGGCGCCCTTCACGGCCTCCGGGACGGACGCGGCCTGCGCGGGGGCGCGGTAGGTCGCCGAGCCCTTGGCGTAGTTGTGCAGCTGGGTGCCGAATGCCTTCTCGGCGGCGGCCACGTCACCGGAGACGGCGACGTAGTGCTGGGTGACCTCGGTGACCTTCAGGCCGGCCGACGTCAGCCAGGACTTGACCGCGGCCACCTGGGCCTTGGTGGCCCCGAACTGGGCCTGGGCCTTCTTGGCGTTCAGGTACTTGCCGTACAGCGGCGAGCTGGGGTCGGACACGGCCTTGGCGTAGGCCGCGAGGCCCGCCGCGTTCTTGCCGGCCAGGTAGACCCGGGCGTTCACCTGGGCGCTGTTCGAGGTCGCGCCCTTGTCCGCCTTGGCCGTGGCCCACAGCGGCTTGGTGCCTTTCAGTGCCTCACGGGCGGGGCTGTCCGCAGCGTGTGCCGCGGGTATGCCCAGCGCCAGCGCGCCGGCGACCATGGGCAGTGTCGCTGCCATGCTCACGGCGCGCAGCTTGGCGCGGTTGGATCTCATAGAACCCCCTGCGATGCGGTTCGCATGCATGTAGTGGTCGATACGTCATGCATCCGCGTGCCGGCCCGCGGCGGTTCGGCCGGCCCTGTGGATCACACGATGGGGGTCACTCTTTCGATGAACGGTTCATGCCAGGGGAACGGAAAGGTCAAGAGAAACCCAAGTAACCGTCAGGTGGGGCGATTTGAGGCCTTTATCCTTACGGGCACGTAACGAAACGGCTTGCCCGCTGTTCACAACCGCCGCACCGCTCTGTTCACAGGAGCCGTTCCGCTCCGCTCACGAACGCGGCTTCGCGCCCCGCTCCTTCAGCATCCGCGCCATCACCTGGAGCTCGGACTGCTGGGCGTCGACCATGCCCTGGGCGAGCCGCTTCTCCACGCCGACCGTGCACTTGGCCACGCATCCCTCGGCCATGTGGATCCCGCCCTTGTGGTGGTCCGTCATCAGCTGCAGGTAGAGGATCTCGGCCTGCTCGCCGCTCAGCGACTGGAGCTTCCGCAGCTCCGTGTTCGTCGCCATGCCCGGCATCAGCGAGCCGTCCCCGCGCTCGGGCATGTCGCCCATGCCCATCCAGGACATGGGCGGCTTCGCCGACACCTTCGGCAGCCCCCACAGATCCAGCCAGCCGAGCAGCATGCCGCGCTGGTTGGCCTGCGTCTGCGCGATGTCGTACGCGAGCCGCCGCACTTCCGCGTTCTGCGTGCGGTCCCGGACGATGTACGACATCTCGACGGCCTGCTGGTGGTGCACGGCCATGTCCCGCGCGAACCCGGCGTCCGCCGACTCGGCGGCCGGCACCTGTGCCGACGAGCCGCCGCTGGAGTCCTCGGCGACCGCGTACGTGATCGCGCCGGCCGCGACGAGCACCGCCGCCGCGGCCCCGGTGAGCCAGCCGACGTACCGTCGCCTCACTACATCGCCCCGCTGGTGCAGGCGGCTCCCGGCTCCGGGGTCTGCGGGCCCTGGACGTACGCGGCGAAGAACTTGTTCACCTCGGGGTCGGACGCGCTCTTGACGGTCACCTGGTGGCCCCAGGCCGACAGGACCAGCGGCGCCGCCTGGTTCTCGTACGGGCTCATCAGCGAGTACGGCGTCTTCTTCACCTTCGCCGCCAGCGCGTCGACGTCGGCCTTCTGCGCCTTGCTGGTGTACGTCACCCAGACCGCGCCGTGCTCCAGCGAGTGCACGGCGTTCTCGTCCTGCAGCGGCTTGGTGTAGACGGTGCCGTCGCAGGTCGCCCAGATCGGGTTGTGGTTGCCGCCGACCGGGGGGTGCATCGGGTACGCCACCTTGGCTTCTACGTGCGTGCGCGCCAGCTTCCCGCTCCAGGTCCGCACGCCGTCCTTGCCGGTGACCCAGTGCCCCGAGTCACCGGAGTTCCCGGTGGCCTTGGAGTCGCTCGCGCTGTTCTTCTTGCTGTCGGACCGGGAGTTCACGAGGACCACACCGCCGACCACGAGGCCGGCGACGACCACCACGCTCGCGGCGATGGTGAGCGCGCGGTTGCGGCGCTCGCGCGCACGCTCCGCACGGCGCATCTCCTCTATGCGCGCCTTGCGCGCCGCGCTGCTGTTCTTGGCGGAACCCATGAGTGTCCTTCTGGGGAAAAGGGCCGGCAACGGGAAGGGTGGGGCCCGCTGATCGTAGTGGGGCAGGGGGTGGCTCCCGTAGACCGGGAGCGGCAAAGAGCCGCCCGCGCGATAATTTGAACCGCGGATGCGTATTACCTAGGCTCGTGGTATGCGGCTCCTGCGCTCCACCGACCTGGCCCTGCGCGTCCTGATGCGACTGGCCGTGGCCGCCGGCACCCTGCCCACCACCCGCCAGGTCGCGGCGGACATGGACGTGCCCTACACGCACGCCGCGAAGGTCGTCGCCGAACTCCAGCACCTGGGCCTCGTGGACGCCCGGCGCGGCCGGGGCGGCGGCCTCGCCCTCACCGCCGAGGGCCGCACGGCCTCGGTCGGCGCGGTGGTGCGCACCTTCGAGGGCGACGGCGACGTGGTCGACTGCGAGGGCACGGCGGGTACGGCCCCCTGCCCGCTGAACGCCGCCTGCCGCCTGCGCGGTGCCCTGCGCCGGGCCCAGGAGGCCTTCTACGCCGCCCTGGACCCGATCACGCTCGCCGAGCTCGTCACCGACCCGACGGGGCCGCTGCTGCTGGGCATCTCCCGGGGGCCGCAGGGCGGCTGACACCGGTGAGCGGGGGCCGCAGGGCGGCTGATCCCGGTGACCGAAAGCCGTCGTTGATCGCCGGGCGGACCTGGGCAAGGCTGGTCCCCGACTCGAACACGACGACGGGGGTACGTCATGAAGGTCCTCATCTCCGGTGCGAGCGTCGCAGGCCCGGCGCTCGCTTTTCTCCTGCACCGTGACGGCCACGAGGTGACCGTGGTCGAGCGTGCCCCGGCGCTGCGCGACAGCGGCTACGCCGTCGACTTCCGGGGCGCGGCCTTCGACGCGCTGGCGGACCTCGGGATCCTCGAGGAGGTGCGCGGACACGCCACCGGGATGCGCGGCACGGATCTGCTGGACGCCGACGGCAACCCCGCCGGTGAGCTGCCGGCCGAGGTCTTCGCCGGTGAACTGGAGGTGCCCAAGCGGGAGTTGACCCGCATCCTGCACGAGCGCACGCGGGACGCGGTGCGCTACGTCTTCGACGACTCCGTCAACGCCGTCGAGCAGGACGCCGACGGCGTCCGGGTCGGCTTCGAACGGGCCGCTCCGGACACCTTCGACCTGGTCGTCGGCGCCGACGGCATCTACTCCGTGGTACGCCGCCTGGTCTTCGCCCCGCACGGCGAGGTGATCCGGCACCTCGGCCTGTCGGGGGTCGGCTTCACCACCCCGAACCACCTGGGCCTGGACCACCGGGGCGCGCTGTGGCTGACCCCGGGCCGGGGGGTGTACGCCTTCAGCACGGCCGACCCGGAGCGGATGTCCGTCAGCCTCTCCTTCGCCAGCGACTCGCCGAAGCTGGACCTGCTGGACCGCGCGGAGCAGGAGCGGGTCGTCCGGGAGCGGATGGCCGGGGCCGGCTGGATCGTGCCCCGGCTGCTGGACGACATGTCCGCCGCCGGGGACCTGTACTTCTCCTCGGCCTGCCAGGTCCACCTGGACCGCTGGTCCGAGGGCAGGGTCGTGCTGGTGGGCGACGCCGGCTACTGCGCCGCCCCCACCTCGGGCATGGGCACCTCCCAGGCCCTGATCGGCGCCCGCGTCCTCGCCCGGCACCTCGCCGAGTCCGGCGGCGACCACACCAAGGCCTTCGCCGCCTACGAGCAGGAGCTGCGCCCGTACGTGGCGGAGAACCAGGAGACCGGCCGCGAGGGCGCCCGCCGCTTCGGCGCCGAGTGACCCGGAGGCCGCAGGTCCGCCGGACCCCGCGACGCCGGGGTGATCCGGGCGAGAGGGCCTAGCCCTGGGCCAGCCACAGGTCCGGCCCGAAGACCTCGTAGTGGATGTCGGCCGGGGCCACGCCCTTGTCGATCAGCTGGGTCCGGACCGCCCGCATGAAGGGCAGCGGCCCGCACAGGTACGCGCGCGTCCCGGCCGGTACGGCGATGCCGGCCAGGTCGACCAGGCCGGTACGGGTGCCCGGCTCGGCGTCCTGCTCGTAGAAGAAGTGCACGGAGGCGTCCGCGAGCTTGCCGGCGTACGTCTCGTGGTCGGTGCGCAGGGCGTGGTCGGCGGGGGAGCGGTCGCCGTGGACGACGGTGACCGGGCCGCCGCGGCCGCCCGCCGCGAGGTCGGCCAGCATCGCGATCATCGGGGTCACACCGATGCCGGCGGAGGCGAGCAGCAGGGGGGTGCCGGCCTCGGCGTCCAGGACGAGGTCGCCGTACGGCTCGGACAGGTCCAGGACGTCACCGACGCGCACGCGCGCGTGGAGGTGGTTCGAGACCTCGCCGTCGGGCGCCGCGTCGTCGCCCCGCACCCGCTTCACGCTGAACTGGCGGAGCGTCTCGCCGGGCGCGCCGGAGAGGCTGTACTGCCGTATCTGCCGGGCGCCGTCGGGCAGCTCCACCTGGACGGAGACGTACTGGCCGGCGCGGAAGTCGCGCACCGGGCCGCCGTCGGCGGGCCGCAGCCGGAAGGTGACGACGTCCGCCGTCTCCTCGATGCGCTCCACGACCTCCCAGGGCCGGCGCTCGGTGCTGCCGCTCTCCTCGTACAGCCGCTTCTCGATGGCGATGAGCGCGTTCGCCATCAGCCAGTAGACCTCGGTCCAGGCGGCGGCCACCTCGGGCGTGACGGCCTCGCCGAGGACCTCGGCGATGGCGGCGAAGAGGTGCTCGTGCACGACCGGGTAGTGCTCGGGGGCCACGCCCAGGGAGGCGTGCTTGTGTGCGATGCGGCCGAGCATGGCGTCCGGCCGCTGGTCCGGGCGGTCCACCAGGTGCGTCGCGAAGGCGGCGATGGATCCGGCGAGGGCCTGCTTCTGGGCGCCGGAGGCCTGGTTGCCGCGGTTGAACAGGTCCCGCAGCAGTTCGGGGTGGGCGGCGAAGAGGCGGGCGTAGAAGCGCTCGGTGATCTCGCCGATGGCCGCGCCGACGGCGGGAAGGGTGGCGCGGACGGTGGCCGCGGACTGCTCGGACAGCATCGGATCTCCTCGGATCTCGTCGGATCTCTTCACATCTCGACTGATCGAAACGCTAGGAAAAGTTGCATCTGAGATGCAAATTATCGAGGCGTGGTTTCCCTCACGTCCGAAGCGGATCGGCCATTACGGATGTCGGTCCGAACAGGCAAGATGGGCCACACGGCAGTACACCTGCCGTACGAGAGGCGTTCAGGCCGAGGACGCATCCGCGATCAAGGTCCGCAACGCGCGTGAAATGGTGTTGTGGTGGGATGCTCAGGTGCCCGACCGCCTCCCGCGGGACGGGGGACAGGCGGCCTGACCAGCAAGGATGGGGAAGCGGAAGATGGACAAGCAGCAGGAGTTCGTGCTCCGGACACTGGAGGAGCGTGACATCCGGTTCGTACGGCTGTGGTTCACGGACGTGCTGGGCTTCCTCAAGTCCGTCGCCGTGGCCCCCGCCGAGCTGGAACAGGCCTTCGACGAGGGCATCGGATTCGACGGCTCGGCCATCGAGGGCTTCGCCCGGGTCTACGAGTCCGACATGATCGCCAAGCCGGACCCCTCGACCTTCCAGGTCCTGCCGTGGCGCGCGGAGACCCCCGGCACCGCCCGCATGTTCTGCGACATCCTCATGCCGGACGGCTCCCCGTCCTTCGCGGACCCCCGCTACGTGCTCAAGCGCGCCCTGGCCCGCACCTCCGACCTGGGCTTCACCTTCTACACCCACCCCGAGATCGAGTTCTTCCTGCTGAAGGACAAGCCGCTCGACGGCTCCCGCCCGACCCCGGCCGACAACTCGGGCTACTTCGACCACACCCCGACCAACGTCGGCATGGACTTCCGCCGCCAGGCGATCACCATGCTGGAGTCGATGGGCATCTCGGTGGAGTTCTCCCACCACGAGGGCGCGCCCGGCCAGCAGGAGATCGACCTGCGCTACGCCGACGCGCTCTCCACGGCGGACAACATCATGACGTTCCGCCTGGTCATGAAGCAGGTGGCGCTGGAGCAGGGGGTCCAGGCGACCTTCATGCCGAAGCCCTTCTCCGAGCACCCCGGCTCCGGCATGCACACCCACCTGTCCCTCTTCGAGGGCGACCGCAACGCGTTCTACGAGTCGGGCGCCGAATACCAGCTCTCCAAGGTCGGCCGCTCCTTCATCGCGGGCCTGCTGCGGCACGCGGCGGAGATCTCGGCCGTCACCAACCAGTGGGTGAACTCCTACAAGCGCATCTGGGGCGGCTCCGAGCGCACGGCCGGCGCCGGCGGCGAGGCCCCGTCGTACATCTGCTGGGGCCACAACAACCGCAGCGCCCTGGTCCGCGTCCCGATGTACAAGCCCGGCAAGACCGGCTCGGCCCGCGTCGAGGTCCGCTCCCTGGACTCGGGCGCCAACCCCTACCTGGCCTACGCCGTCCTCCTGGCGGCGGGCCTGAAGGGCATCGAGGAGGGCTACGAGCTCCCGCCGGGCGCCGAGGACGACGTCTGGGCCCTGTCCAACGCCGAGCGCCGCGCGATGGGCATCGAGCCCCTCCCGCAGAACCTCGGCGAGGCCCTGACCCTCATGGAGAGCAGCGACCTGGTCGCCGAGACCCTCGGCGAGCACGTCTTCGACTTCTTCCTGCGCAACAAGCGCCAGGAGTGGGAGGAGTACCGCAGCGAGGTCACGGCCTTCGAGCTGCGGAAGAACCTGCCGGTGCTGTAGGCGACAGTCGGCCCGCCCCTCGGGGCGGGCCGTTGGTTGTCCGTCGTCGCCGGCGTCTCACCGCCAGGCCGGGAGCGAGTTCGAGTCCGAGGCGGGGTCCGGGCCGGGCTGCTGGGCGCGTTCGGGGTGGACGTGCGGGCGGTTGTTGCAGGCGTCGTACACCGAGCTGCCCGTCCACGGTGCCGTGAGCGGGACGATCCCGAGGGCCGTCTCGCAGAGCTTGTTCGGGGACAGGGGCCGGCCGGCGATGTTGATGCGGCCGTGGGTGCCGTCGGCGTGGGCGGGGGCGGCGAGCGCGAGACCCGCGGCGGTGAGCGCGACGAGCGCGGTGGTCTTCTTCACGCCCTGGTCAACGACACCGAATCGGCCCAGGTCACGCGGCTGACGACGGTGCGGTTATCCGATGTACGCCGGCGACACCGCGGCCGTGCTGATCCGCCGCCCCGCTCCCGACCCGTCCGCCGGGACCTCGTACAGGTCCGCGCCGTAGTCACCGGGCAGCGCGTACACGACCGTACGGGCGTCGCGCCACACCACCTGGTCGTCCACGCTCCTCCGCTCGGCCAGCGGAGTCTCCCGCATGGTCCGCAGGTCCAGGACGTACAGACGCCAGGGCGCGTCCTTCGGCAGGCCCCCGACCCGCTTCTTGTAGGCGATCCGCGTGCCGTCGGGCGAGAGCGACGGGCACTCGACGTTCGCGTGCAGGGTGGTGACCGTACGGGTGCGCAGGTCGCCCCGGACCAGATACGTCCTGCCCTTCGTCGCGAGCGTCGCGTAGAACGTGCGGTCGTCGCTCGCGAACGTTACCCCCCAGAAGTTGACGTCCGCCGCGTGAGAGGTGTGCCCGTCCTTGACGATCCGGAAGCCCTCCAGGGACGGGATCAGCTCACCGCTCCTCGTGTCCACGATCGCCGCCCGCGTGGAGAAGTTCGTCCCGGCGTAACTGTCACCGCCCACGAATGCCGTCCAGGCGGCGAAGTGCCCCGTCGGCGAGACCCGGGCCCGCGACGGAATGCCCGGGACGTCGTACCGGTGCACGGTCCGCAACCGCGCGTCCAGGATCAGCGCGCGATAGGTGTCCGAGACCGGCCCGTGCACCGCCTGCAGACACACACCGGTCCCCGAAGCGGCGTGGAAACGCAGGCACTTGAGCCCGGAGGCGGTCCGCGCCCCCGAGGGATCGCCGGCCGCGACGGCGACCAGCTCGTCCCGGTGCGGCCCCCACGCCATGTTCCGGAACACCAGCCGCCCGCGCCCCGTCAGCGTCACCGCCCCGGCCGTGACCCGCGGGCCGCCCGCCTGCGCCCGGTCGCGGCGGTCGGCCCGGGCCGAGGCGTGCAGCACCGACGCCAGCCCCACCGCCGCGAGCACGGCGACGGCGGCGACCAGGATCAGGACCCGGTTGCGTACGGTCATGCGGGCACCGCTCCCTTCGGACGGACGACGACGGAGAAGACCCCACAGCCGACCAGCGCCACCGCCGCGCCCACCAGCGCCGCACGGTCGCCCCACAGAGTCCAGGCGGCGCCGAACAGCAGACTGCAGGCGAACCGGGCCAGCGCCTGCCCGGTCTGCACCAGGGCCAGCCCCGACGAGCGCAGCGCCTGAGGCACCCCCTCCGAGGCCGCCGCCATCAGCACCCCGTCGGTGGCCGCGTAGAACGCGCCGTGCAGAGCGAGCACGACATACGGCAGGGCCCGGCCGTGCCACGCCGTCAGCAGCAACCCGTACGCGACCAGCAGACCACCGTGCCCGCCCACGAAGACCGCCCACCGGCCCGCCCGGTCCGCGAGCCGCCCGAGCGGCACCGCCAGCAGCAGGAAGGAGGCGGCCGTACCGAGCGGCAGCAGCGCGAACCACCGGTCCGGCACCCCGAGACGCCGCTGGAGCAGCAGATACACGAACGAGTCACTCACCGTGGCGAGCCCCAGCAGCAGCGCACAGACGGCGATCCGCCGCAGCCCCCGCCGCCGCAACAGCCCCACCGCACCGCGCAGGCTCGGCCGCTCCTGCACGACCACACCACCACGCCCGCCCGGCACGAACAGCACCAGGACCACCACACCCAGCACCGCGACACAGAAGCTGACGGTGAACACCGCGTCGTAGCCGTCCACCGTCGCCCGCAGGATCAGGAAGGCCACCAGTGGGCCGAGCAGCGCACCCGCGGTGTCCATGGCCCGGTGCACGCCAAAGGCCCGCCCCCGCGCCTGCGGCGTACTGGACAGCGAGATGAGGGCGTCCCGGGGCGCCGTCCGCAGCCCCTTCCCCGTGCGGTCGGCGGCGAGAACCAGCCCGATCGGGGTCAGCGAGTGAGCGACCAGCAGCAACGGCTTGCACAGGGCCGACACCGCGTACCCGAACCCGGCGACCCACTTGTGCCGCCCGCCGCCGCGATCCGCGAGATGCCCGCCGACCAGCCGTACGACCGCCGAGAACCCGTTGTACACACCGTCCAGCAGCCCGAAGCCCAGCGGCGATAGACCGAGCCCGCTGACCAGGTACAACGGCAGCACGGCGGTGACCATCTCGGACGACACGTCCGTCACCAGGCTGACCGTCCCGAGCGCGAGCACGACAGGCCCGACCGCGGCACGGCGCCGCCCGGCAGGTGGCCGGACGGCACCGTCCGCGGACGCCGGCGTACCCGCGCGGCTGTCCGCGACGTACACCTCAGGACGCCCAGATACCGGTGATGTCCTGGGCGGACCCCGCGTTACCGGCGTGCGTGTCCAGCCCCTCCAGATCTTCCAGGGTGCGCAGCAGGTCGTAGTGGTTGTAGGTCGTGGAGCTGGACGACCCCGCGGCCACCGGCTGCCCGTACAGCACGGTCGGAATCCGGTTCCCGCTCAGCCGGTTGTCCTCGTCGAAGGTGACGACAAGCAGGCTGTTGTGCGTCTTGGCCCACGTCGCATAGGCGCCCAGGTTGTTCTTCAGCCAGGTGTCACCGGTGGACACCGAGCAGTCGTGCATGTCGCTGCACAGGTTGGGGACCACGTACGACATCTGCGGCAGCTGGGTGAAGTCGGTCGGGAACTGGTCGAACGTCATGGCGCTCTCCGCCGGCACGTTGCTGAATCCGAACCACGGGTTGTGCTTCTGGGCGTAGTCGCCGCTGCTGCACGTGGTGTCACCCTGGCTGGGCAGATCCTCGTTGTAGCTGGCCCAGGTACGGCCCGCCCCGATCACCTCGGACGCCAGGTTGGGGGCCGAGGAGAATCCGGGCGTGACACAGCTGTCGTCCGTGATGCCCTGGGTGTCGCCGGAGAACATGGCGTAGTAGTTCGGCTGGCTCGGGTGGGTCTCGGCGTACGACTGCGTCAGGCTGGCGCCTCCCGCCTTCAGCGAGTTGATGTACGGGGCGCGGGAGGAGCCGATGACCTGGCTGTAGGCGTGGTTCTCGAAGACCACGACGACCACGTGGTCCGGGCTCGGCACGGCGCCCGCGGCATGCGCGGACTCTGCGCCGATCCCGGCCCACAGCCCGAACGCGGCCGCGGCGAGGGCCGCTGCGGCCGCCACGACGGTACGGGCACGGCGGTACACGGAACTGCCGGACACATCAACCTCCGGTGTGGGGGGTGGGACGGGGCTGGCGGTGCGGACAGAGCATGCACACGCCAACATTCCCGCGCGCCACGGCACCCAACCGAGAGAGTGAAGAACGGATGAACTGCCGACTACCCGCAGCGGCCGGCGCGCGAACGACGGCCCGCAGCCGCGCACGGCGGGAAGGGGACGTGCCGGGTGGTGTCCGCCCGCAGCGGCCGGCGAAAAGTCCCTGCACAACGCGGCAAACAGCCCGCCGGACCGAGGACGGACACCACCCGGCGCGGCACCGACTCCCACTGAACCGCAGGCGCGACCCCAGCCTCAACGCACCCGCACAGGCCGCCGCAGGCATACGACCACGCACCCGCACCCGACCACGCACCCGCACGAGCCGCCGCACCCGCGACCCCGCCCCCGCACGGGCGGCCGCAGGCACCCGACCACGCACCCGCACCCGACGACACACCCGCACCCGCACCCGACGACACACCCGCACCCGCACCCGACGACACACCCGCACCCGCACCCGACGACGCACCCGCCCCCGCACGGCCGCCACCCCCACCGCCCCCCACCCCGCCGTCCCCAAGCCACCCCCCGCCCCTCCGGTTAGGCTCTGGCCAGGACGACCGCATCCGAGGGGAGGCCACGGAGATGACGCCGGGGCGTAGAAGCAGTACCTTCACCCGCCTGCTCCGACACGGCTTCACCGACCCCTCCGCAGCCGAGCGCCTCCTGGACGGCCCGGAGCTCACCCCCGTCCGCAACGACCCCGTCCTCCTGGAGGCCCTGGGCGCCACCGCCGACCCCGACCTCGCCCTGCACGGCCTGGTCCGCCTCCTGGAGGCCCAGGACGGCAACACGGCCCACCGCGCACTGCTGGACACCCTCATCGCGGCCAAGCCCCTGCGCGACCGCCTCCTCGGCGTCCTCGGCGCCTCCGCCGCCCTCGCCGACCACCTGGCCCGCCACCCGAGCGACTGGCACGCCCTGGTCACCTACGAGCCGAGAGACCTGCACCCCGGCGTCGAGGAGTTCGAGCGCGGCCTGGCGAAGGCCACCGACCCCGTCTCCCTCCGCGTCGCCTACCGCCGCTGCCTGCTCTCCATCGCCGCCCGCGACGTCTGCGGCACCACGGACGTCGCCGAGACGGCCGCCGAACTCGCCGACCTCGCCACCGCCACCCTGCGAGCCGCCCTGGCCATCGCGCAGGCGCAGGCACCCGCCGACGCCGCCGCCTGCCGCCTCGCGGTGATCGCGATGGGCAAGTGCGGCGGCCACGAACTGAACTACGTCTCCGACGTGGACGTGATCTTCGTGGCGGAGGCGGCCGAGGGCACCACCGAGGCCAAGGCGCTCACCGCCGCCACCCGCCTCGCCTCGCACCTGATGCGGATCTGCTCGGAGACCACCGTGGAGGGCTCCATCTGGCCGGTGGACGCCAACCTCCGCCCCGAGGGCCGCAACGGCCCCCTGGTCCGCACCCTCTCCTCCCACCTCGCCTACTACCAACGCTGGGCGAAGACCTGGGAGTTCCAGGCCCTGCTCAAGGCCCGCCCGGTGGCGGGCGACGCGGAACTGGGCCAGGCGTACGTCGACGCACTCGAACCCATGGTCTGGAAGGCCGCCGAACGCGAGAACTTCGTCGCGGACGTCCAGCAGATGCGCCGCCGCGTCATCGAGAACATCCCGGTGTCCGAGCTCGAACGAGAGCTCAAACTCGGCCCCGGCGGTCTCCGCGACGTCGAATTCGCCGTCCAGCTGCTGCAGTTGGTGCACGGCCGCACCGACCAGAGCCTGCGCAGCGGCACCACCCTGGACGCCCTGCAGGCGCTGGCCGCCGGAGGCTACGTCGGCCGTGAGGACGCCGCCCGCCTGGACGAGGCGTACCGCTTCCTGCGCGCGATGGAGCACCGCATCCAGCTCTACCGCCTGCGCCGCACCCACCTCGTCCCGGTCGCCGAGGAGGACCAGCGGCGCCTCGGCCGCTCCCTCGGCCTGCGCACCGACCCGGTGGCCGGGCTGAACCGCGAGTGGAAGCGGCACACCGGCGTCGTACGCAGACTGCACGAGAAGCTCTTCTACCGCCCGCTCCTCGACGCGGTCGCCCAGCTCGCCCCCGGCGAGGCCCGCCTGAGCCCCGAGGCGGCCCGCGAGCGCCTCGTCGCCCTCGGCTACGCCGACCCGGCAGCCGCCCTGCGCCACCTGGAGGCACTCGCCTCCGGCGTGACCCGCAAGGCGGCCATCCAGCGCACCCTGCTCCCCGTCCTCCTCGGCTGGTTCGCCGACTCCGCGGACCCGGACGCGGGCCTGCTGAACTTCCGCAAGGTCTCCGACGCGCTCGGCAAGACCCCCTGGTACCTGCGCCTGCTGCGGGACGAAGGGGCGGCCGCGGAGAACCTGGCCCGCGTGCTGTCGGCGGGCCGCCTCGCCCCCGACCTCCTGATGCGCGCCCCCGAGGCGGTGGCCCTGCTGGGCGACGGCGACGGCGGCGGCCTCGCACCCCGCGGCCGCGCTCCCCTGGAGCAGGAGATCCTGGCCGCCGCGGGCCGCGCGGAGAACGCCGAGCAGGGCGTCACCGCGGCCCGCGGCGTGCGCCGCCGCGAGCTGTTCCGCACCGCCGCCGCCGACATCGTCGGCTCCTACGGCACCGAGACCAGCCCCGCCGAGGCCGACCAGGGCGCCCTGGTGGACCGGGTCGGCGCGGCGGTCTCCGACCTCACCGCCGCCACCCTCGCCGGCACCCTGCGCGCGGTGGTCCGGGACGGCTGGGGCGACACGCTGCCCACCCGGTTCGCGATCATGGGGATGGGCCGTTTCGGCGGCCACGAGCTGGGCTACGGCTCCGACGCGGACGTCGTCTTCGTGCACGAGCCGCAGGACGGCGTGGACGAGCACGAGGCGGCCACCGCGGCCAACAAGGTCGTCGCCGAGATGCGCCGCCTGCTGCAGCTGCCCAGCTCCGACCCGCCGCTGCTCATCGACGCCGACCTGCGCCCGGAGGGCAAGTCGGGCCCGCTGGTGCGCACCCTGAAGTCGTACGAGGCGTACTACCGCCGCTGGTCGCTGGTCTGGGAGTCCCAGGCGCTGCTGCGGGCCGAGCCGGTCGCCGGGGACGAGGACCTGGGCCGCCGCTTCACCGAGCTGATCGACCCCCTGCGCTATCCGGCGCACGGCCTCGGCGAGGACGCCGTACGCGAGATCCGCCGGCTGAAGGCCCGGATGGAGTCCGAGCGCCTGCCGCGCGGCGCCGACCCCAGGCTGCACACCAAGCTCGGCCCGGGCGGGCTGTCCGACGTCGAGTGGACCGTCCAGCTGTTCCAGCTCCGGCACGGCTGGGAGCAGCCCGGTCTGCGCACCACCCGCACCCGCCAGGCGCTGGCCGCCGCCCGCGACGCCGGGCTGCTGTCCGCGGAGGAGGCGGAGATCCTGGACGAGGCCTGGGTGCTGGCGACGCGGGTGCGCAACGCGGTGATGCTGGTGCGCGGCCGGGCCGGGGACACCTTCCCCACCGAGCCGCGCGAGCTGGCCGCCGTGGGCCGCTACCTGGGCTACGGCGCCGGGCACGCCGGCGACATGCTGGACGCCTACCGCCGCACCACCCGCAGGGCCCGCACGGTGGTGGAGGAGCTGTTCTACGGCACCGGAACCTGAGCCGGCCGCAGCGCCCTGCCCGGCGCCACCCGCGGCAACGCGTACGGCAGCGCGCCGTACCACATCCGCGCCACCGAGAACCCGAAGGCCAGGCAGAGCACTCCGCCCACGGCGTCCAGCCAGAAGTGGTTGGCGGTGGCGACGATGACCAGCAGGGTGGCCGCCGGGTAGAGCAGGCCCAGCACCCGCACCCACGGCACGGACGCCAGCGCGAAGACGGTCAGCCCGCACCACAGCGACCAGCCGATGTGCATCGAGGGCATCGCCGCGTACTGGTTCGACATGTGCTTCAGGTCGCCGGAGGCCATCGAGCCCCATGTGTGGTGCACCATCACGGTGTCCACGAAGTGCCCGTCGCGCATCAGCCGGGGCGGCGCGAGCGGAAACAGGTAGTAACCGGCGAGGGCCACACCGGTGGTCGCGAACAGCGCCAGCCGGGCCGCCGCGTAACGCCCCGGATGCCACCGGTACAGCCACACCAGCACACCGATCGTGACGATGAAGTGCAGCGTGGCGTAGTAGTAGTTCATCCCGATGATCAGCCAAGGCGCCGAGTTCACGGCGTGGTTGACGGACCGCTCGACGGCGATGCCCAGATGGTGCTCGGCGCTCCAGATCCAGTCGGCGTTGCGCAGCGCCTTGCCCTTCTGCTCCGGGACGGCGTTGCGGATCAGCGAGTACGTCCAGTAACTCACCGCGATCAGAAGGATCTCGAACCAGAGCCGGGGCCGCCGCGGCCGTCGCAGCCGGACCAGCGGACGCGGTCGCTCCTCGCCCGTGACGGCCTGCGGAACGGCCACCTCCTCGCGACCTTCCGACTGCGTCACGGTCGAGTCACTCATAGCCATCAAGTCTGCCAGAAAAGGGTCCTTCGACCGATCATCCCAAGGTCGGGTCCGGCACGCACTTTCTACGACGTACGGACGACATGCGGCGCCGAAGCGGTCGAACCGCGCACCACCAGCTCCGGCATGAACACGAACTCGCTGTGCGGCGCGGGCGTCCCGCCGATCTCCTCCAGCAACGTGCGCACCGCGGCCTGGCCCATCGCCGGCACCGGCTTGCGGACCGTGGTCAGCGGCGGGTCGGTGAAGGCGATCAGCGGGGAGTCGTCGAAGCCCACCACCGACACGTCCCGGGGCACCTCCAGACCCCGCTGCCGGGCGGCCCGTATGGCACCGAGCGCCATCATGTCGCTGGCGCAGACCACGGCCGTGCAGTCCCGGTCGATCAGCGCGGTCGCGGCCGCCTGACCGCCCTCCAGGGTGTACAGCGAGTGCTGGATCAGCTCGGTCTCGACCACCTCGGCCGCGAGCCCCAGCTGGTCCTGCACGGCCCGCACGAATCCCTCGATCTTGCGCTGCACCGGCACGAACCGCTTCGGGCCGAGGGCGAGCCCGATCCGGGTGTGCCCGAGCGACACCAGGTGGGTCACCGCCAGCGTCATCGCGGCCCGGTCGTCGGGGGAGATGAAGGGCGCCTGCACCTTCGGCGAGAACCCGTCCACCAGGACGAACGGCACGCCCTGCGCCCGCAGCCGCTCGTAGCGCTGCATGTCGGCGGTGGTGTCGGCGTGCAGCCCGGAGACGTAGATGATCCCCGCGACCCCCCGGTCCACCAGCATCTCGGTCAGCTCGTCCTCGGTCGACCCGCCGGGGGTCTGGGTGGCGAGCACCGGCGTGTAGCCCTGGCGGGTCAGCGCCTGGCCGATGACCTGGGCGAGGGCCGGGAATATCGGGTTCTCCAGCTCCGGCGTGATCAGGCCGACCAGCCCCTCGCTGCGCTGCCGCAGCCGCACCGGGCGCTCGTAGCCCAGGACGTCCAGCGCGGCGAGCACGGACTGGCGGGTGGTGGCGGCGACGCCCGGCTTCCCGTTGAGGACCCGGCTGACGGTCGCTTCGCTCACCCCCGCCTGCGCAGCGATGTCCGCAAGCCGTGTGGTCACGGCACTGGACTGTACCGGGCGTATGCCGCCTTGCACACCGACGGGACGCCGTGCGCGAGCGGCCGGACGGCCCGCCCTGGGTTGCTGCCTCATCGGGCTCCCTCGAGTTGGTGGCGGCAAGAGCTTGCAGAGTCTTGCACAAGTGTCGTCACTCCGGTGAGCGGTAACGACGGGGTAACCATCGTGTTCCCTTGCACTTTTTTTCTGCAAGGTCTTTCGCAACGCTTACAACGCTGTTACGTTCCTGGTCGCCCGGCCGCCGCAACGGCGCTGTCGGCAAGACCGCAGGGACGGCGGACGGGACCGCCCCTGCCTCACACGGGCTTAACCCTCAAGGAGAACTCATGCGGCGTGGCATAGCGGCCTCCGCGCTGGTGGCGTCCCTCGCCCTGGCGGCGACGGCCTGCGGCGGCGGGAGCAGCGACAGCGGCAAGTCGGACGGCCCGGTCACCATCACCTGGTGGGACACCTCCAACGCCACGAACGAGGCGCCGACGTACCAGGCCCTGATCAAGCAGTTCGAGGCTGCCAACAAGAACATCAAGGTCAAGTACGTCAACGTGCCCTTCGACCAGGCGCAGAACAAGTTCGACACGGCGGCCGGCTCCAAGGGCGCCCCGGACGTGCTGCGCTCCGAGGTCGGCTGGACCCCGGCGTTCGCGAAGAAGGGCTACTTCCTGCCGCTGGACGGCACCGAGGCCCTCGCCGACCAGGCCAAGTTCCAGCCCAGCCTGATCAAGCAGGCCCAGTACCAGGGCAAGACCTACGGCGTGCCGCTGGTCACCGACACCCTGGCCCTGGTCTACAACAAGGCCCTGTTCAAGAAGGCCGGCATCGCCGACGCCCCCAAGACCTGGGACGAGCTGAAGTCCGACGCCGCCAAGATCAAGGCCAAGACCGGCGCCGACGGCTACTGGGGCTCCACCCAGGCCTACTACGCCCAGACCTTCCTCTACGGCGAGGGCACCGACACCGTCGACGCGGGCGCCAAGAAGATCACCGTTGACTCGGCCGCCGCCAAGAAGGCCTACGGCACCTGGCTGAGCACGTTCTCCGGCAAGGGCCTGCACAAGGCCGACACCACCGCCGACGCCTACGCCCACATCCAGGACGCGTTCGTCAACGGCAAGGTCGCCGCGATCGTCCAGGGCCCGTGGGAGATCACGAACTTCTACAAGGGCAGCGCCTTCAAGGACAAGTCCAACCTCGGCATCGCCACCGTCCCGGCCGGCTCCACCGGCAAGGCGGGCGCCCCGACCGGCGGCCACAACCTCGCGGTCTACGCCGGCTCGGACAAGGCCCACCAGGACGCGGCGCTGAAGTTCGTGAACTTCATGACCTCGGCCTCCTCCCAGGAGACCATCGCCCTGAAGAACTCCACCCTGCCCACGCGTGAGGACGCCTACACCGCGCAGGTCAAGGCCGACCCCGGCATCGCCGGCTACCAGGCCGTCCTGCCCGCCGCCCAGCCCCGCCCGGCGCTGCCCGAGTACAGCAGCCTGTGGGGTCCGCTCGACACCGAGCTGCCGAAGATCGCCGGTGGCAAGGAGTCGCTGGACCAGGGCCTGAGCAACGCTGAGCTCGCCATCGCCAAGCTGGTGCCCGACTTCAGCAAGTGACGCCCGGGTGGCCGCCGGATCCTCTCGAAAAGGAGGGGAAGGATCCGGCGGCCACCGCCCTGTGCCCGGCCCACCCCCTGATCGTTTTGAAGGTGTCGAACCATGACAGTCGCCATCGACCGCGCGACCGGCAAGCGCCGCGGTGACCGCGCGCCTCGGCCCGGGCTGGGGCAGCGCATCAGGCACGGCTACCAGAAGTACTGGTACGCCTACGCGATGATCGCCCCGGTGGTCATCGTGCTCGCGGTGATCGTGGGCTACCCGCTGGTCCGCGGTGTCTACCTCACCCTCACCGACGCCAACAGCCTCAACTCGGCGCGCACGATCGGCGTCAACCACATCCCGGCCACCTACAAGTTCATCGGGTTCGGCAACTACAAGGACATCCTGTTCGGCCCGTTGTCGTACGACCGGTTCTGGTCGCACTTCCTGTGGACCGTCTTCTGGACGGTCGCCTGCGTGTTCCTGCACTACACCATCGGCCTCGGCCTCGCGCTCATGCTCAACGAGAAGCTGCGCGGCCGCACCCTCTACCGGGTGCTGCTGGTCGTGCCCTGGGCCGTGCCGACCTTCGTCACGGTCTTCTCCTGGCGGATCATGCTCTCCGACTCCGGCGTGCTCAACCAGATCCTGCACGCGGTGCACCTGCCGGAGCCGCAGTGGCTGGAGGACACCTTCTGGCAGCGGTTCGCCGCGATCATGGTCAACACCTGGTGCGGTGTGCCGTTCATGATGCTCTCGCTGCTCGGCGGGCTGCAGTCCATCGACTCCTCGCTCTACGAGGCCGCCGAGATGGACGGCGCCAGCGCCTGGCAGCGCTTCCGCCACGTCACCCTGCCGGGGCTGAGGTCCGTCAGCTCCACCGTCGTGCTCCTCGGCATGATCTGGACCTTCAACCAGTTCACCATCATCTTCCTGCTGTTCGGGCCGACCGGCGCCCCCGACGCCCAGATCCTCGTCACCTGGGCCTACTTCCTGGGCTTCGGGCAGCAGCCGCGCGACTTCGCCCAGTCCGCCGCCTACGGCGTACTGCTGCTGTCGATCATCACCGTCTTCACCTCCTTCTACTTCCGCTGGCTGAAGCGCAATGACCAGCTCGCCGTCTGACGCCGCAGGAGAAGCCGCCATGAGCACCACGACCCTTGAGAAGACCGAGGCCGGACCCGCCCCCGCCGCCCAGCCCCCGCGCCGTACGCGCCGGCGCGGCGAACGCGGCCCGCTCGGCGCCGCCCTCCTGCACGGCGGCCTCGCCGTCGCGAGCCTGATCGCGCTCGCCCCGGTGGCCTGGCTGATCTTCCTGTCGCTCGGCCCGGAGAAGGACGACTACCTGCACCCGGGCAAGATCCTGGGCAAGCTCAGCTTCTCCAACTACAGCTTCGTGCTGCAGCACACCGGCTTCTTCGACTGGTTCAAGTCGACGATGATCGTGGCCTGCGGCACCACCGTGATCGGCGTCTTCGTCGCCGCCACCACCGGCTACGCCGTCTCCCGGATGCGCTTTCCCGGCTACAAGCAGCTGATGTGGGTCCTGCTGCTCACCCAGGCCTTCCCGATCGCCATCCTGATCGTGCCGATGTACGAGATCTTCAGCCAGCTCGACCTCATCGACACCTACTGGTCGCTGATCATCATCAACTGCACCACCGCCGTGCCGTACAGCGCCTGGCTGCTCAAGGGGTACTTCGACACCATCCCCTTCGAGATCGACGAGGCCGGACGGGTGGACGGGCTCAGCCCGTTCGGCACCTTCTTCCGGCTGATCCTGCCGCTGGCCCGCCCGGGCCTCGCCGTCGCCGCCTTCTACAACTTCATCACCGCCGTCGGCGAGGTCGCCTTCGCGACGACCTTCATGCTGGACGACTCCAAGTACACCTTCGCCGTCGGCCTGCAGACCTTCGTCAGCGAGCACGACGCCCAGTGGAACTACATGGCCGCCACCGCGGTGCTGATCGCGATACCCGTGTCGGTGTTCTTCTACCTCGTGCAGAAGAACCTCGTCACCGGCCTCACCGCCGGCGGCACCAAGGGCTGAGTCCCTTTCCCTGAAGGACTCCCGCGCGCCTCACCGCGCGGGTAGGCGGCCGCGGTGACCATCCGACCCCGCTGTCACCGCGGCCGCCTCGCACCCCCGGCCCGCCGCTGACCCACGCCCACCATGACCCTGTTACGCAACGCATCAAGGACGCCATGAGCCAGCAGCACCCTGCCGCACCGGCCCACCACTCCGCCGCAGCCGCCGCATCCGCCGTCGCCGACCGCCGCCGCGACTGGTGGCGGGACGCCGTCATCTACCAGGTCTATCCGCGCAGCTTCGCCGACAGCAACGGCGACGGCATGGGCGACCTGGAGGGCGTACGCTCCCGCCTGCCGTACCTGCGCGACCTCGGTGTCGACGCCGTGTGGCTCAGCCCCTTCTACGCCTCCCCGCAGGCCGACGCCGGCTACGACGTCGCCGACTACCGCGCCGTCGACCCCATGTTCGGCAACCTGCTCGACGCCGACGCCCTGATCCGCGACGCGCACGCCCACGGCCTGCGCATCATCGTGGACCTGGTCCCCAACCACTCCTCCGACCAGCACGAGTGGTTCAAGCGCGCCCTCGCCGAGGGCCCCGGCTCCCCGCTGCGCGAGCGCTACCACTTCCGCCCCGGCAAGGGGAAGAACGGCGAACTCCCGCCCAACGACTGGGAGTCCATCTTCGGCGGCCCCGCCTGGACCCGGGTGACCGAGCCCGACGGCACCCCCGGCGAGTGGTACCTGCACCTCTTCGCGCCCGAGCAGCCCGACTTCAACTGGGAACACCCGGCCGTCGGCGACGAGTTCCGCTCCATCCTCCGCTTCTGGCTGGACATGGGCGTGGACGGCTTCCGCATCGACGTGGCCCACGGCCTGGTCAAGGCCGACGGCCTGCCCGACCTCGGCTCCCACGACCAGCTGAAACTGCTGGGCAACGATGTCATGCCGTTCTTCGACCAGGACGGCGTGCACGCGATCTACCGCCAGTGGCGCCGGATCCTGGACGAGTATGCCGGTGAACGCATCTTCGTCGCCGAGGCCTGGACCCCGACCGTCGAGCGCACCGCCCACTACGTCCGCCCGGACGAACTGCACCAGGCCTTCAACTTCCAGTACCTCGGCACCGAGTGGGACGCCGAGGAGCTGCGCGCGGTCATCGACCGCACCCTGGAGGCCATGCGCCCGGTCGGCGCCCCGGCCACCTGGGTCCTGTCCAACCACGACGTCACCCGGCACGCCACCCGCTTCGCCAACCCGCCCGGCCTCGGCACCCAGATCCGCACCGCGGGCGACCGCGAACTGGGCCTGCGCCGGGCCCGCGCCGCCACCCTCCTCATGCTGGCGCTGCCCGGCTCTGCGTACATCTACCAGGGCGAGGAACTGGGCCTGCCCGACGTCGTGGACCTGCCCGACGAGGTGCGCCAGGACCCGGCGTACTTCCGCGGCGCCGGGCAGGACGGCTTCCGCGACGGCTGCCGGGTGCCGATCCCGTGGACCCGCACGGGGTCGTCGTACGGCTTCGGCAGCGGCGGCAGCTGGCTTCCGCAGCCGGCGAGCTGGGGCGAGCTGAGCGTGGAGGCGCAGACGGGGGACCCCGGCTCGACGCTGGAGCTGTACCGGTCCGCGCTGAGCGCGCGCCGTGCCCGGCCGGACCTCGGCGCGGGCGACGCGGTGGAGTGGCTGCGGGCGCCCGAGGGCGTCCTGGCCTTCCGGCGCGGGGAGTTCGTGTGCGTCGCGAACGCGACGGGGGAGGCGGTGACGACCCCCGCGTACGGACGGGTGCTGCTCGCCAGCGGTGAGGTGACCGAGGCCGACGACGAGACGAAGGTGCCCGCCGACACGACGGTGTGGTTCACGGCCGTCTGACCGACGGCCTGACCGCCCCTCTGAAAGTTCTTGCATCAACTTCACAACGGCCCGCTGCCTTTCAGGCGGCGGGCCTTTAACATCTGCGTCACCGCAAGTTTGCTGAAACATTGCAGCAAGCGTCTTCAAGCGGTCTTTCCCAGCCTTCAAGGACGAAGGACCCCCACATGGCACGCAGAACCCTCCCCACGGTGGTCGCCCTCACGGCCGCCGCTCTGGTTGGCATGAACCCGACCACCGCAGACGCCTCCCCGCCCGGCACCAAGGACGTCACCGCCGTCCTCTTCGAGTGGAACTACGCCTCGGTGGCCCGCGAGTGCACCAGCACCCTCGGCCCCGCCGGCTACGGCTACGTCCAGGTCTCCCCGCCCGCCGAGCACATACAGGGCCCGCAGTGGTGGACGTCGTACCAGCCGGTGTCGTACAAGATCGCGGGCCGCCTCGGCGACCGCGCCGCCTTCAAGAACATGATCGACACCTGTCACGCGGCCGGCCTCAAGGTCGTCGTCGACACCGTCGTCAACCACATGTCGGCGGGCAGCGGCACCGGCACCGGCGGCTCGACGTACAGCAAGTACGACTACCCCGGCCTGTACTCGTACCCCGACTTCGACGACTGCACCTCCCAGGTCACCAACTACCAGGACCGCTGGAACGTCCAGCACTGCGAACTCGTCGGCCTCGCCGACCTGGACACCGGCGAGGAGTACGTCCGCAAGACGATCGCCGGCTACATGAACGACCTGCTCTCGCTGGGCGCCGACGGCTTCCGCATCGACGCGGCCAAGCACATCCCGGCGGAGGACCTGGCGAACATCAAGTCCCGCCTGACCAACCCGTCCGTGTACTGGAAGCAGGAGGTCATCTACGGCGCGAACGAGGCCGTCCAGCCCTCCGAGTACACCGGCAACGGAGACGTCCAGGAGTTCCGCTACGCCTACGACCTCAAGCGGGTCTTCACCAACGAGAAGCTGGCCTACCTGACCAACTTCGGAGAGGGCTGGGGCTATCTCAGCAGCTCGGTGGCCGGCGTCTTCGTCGACAACCACGACACCGAGCGCAACGGCTCCACCCTCAACTACAAGGACGGCGCCGACTACACCCTGGCCAACGTCTTCATGCTCGCCTGGCCCTACGGCGCGCCCGACATCAACTCGGGCTACGAGTGGTCCGACGCGGACGCGGGCCCGCCCAACGGCGGCCAGGCCAATGCCTGCTGGCAGGACGGCTGGAAGTGCCAGCACGCCTGGCCGGAGATCATCCGCATGGTCGCCTTCCGCAACGCGACGCGCGGCCAGTCGGTCACCAACTGGTGGGACGACGGCAACAACGCGATCGCGTTCGGGCGGGGGAGCAAGGGGTATGTGGCGATCAACCACGAGTCCTCGTCACTGACCCGGACGTACCAGACCTCGCTGCCCGCCGGGACGTACTGCAACGTCCAGAACAACACGACGGTGACGGTGAACTCCAGTGGGCAGTTCACCGCCACCCTGGGCTCGAACACGGCGCTCGCGATCTACGCCGGCAAGCCGAGCTGCTGAGCCCGGACGCCTACTTCCAGGTGCCGCCCGTCGCGTGGCCGGACGAACTGCCCGTCGCGTACGAGCGGTTCGTCCCGGCCTCGTGAAATCTCTTGCCATCAGTTTCAAGACTCTTGCTGTAAACCTTTCGGCGGCGATACGGTCGCGCGGGGTCGGACCCAAAAGAGCCGCATGCGCTAGGAGTTACCGCCTGTGATACCGAGAGCGAGACGGGCCGCGGCCGTCACCGCCATGGCCCTTGCCGCCGCCCTGATCCAGCCACTGGCCGCGCAGGCGGCCTCCCCGCCGCCCGCGCCTCCTTCGGACGCGAGGCTCGCCGCCGTGCCGGCCCGGCATGACGACACGCGTGAGCAGTTCTACTTCGTCATGCCGGATCGTTTCGCCAACGGGGACACATCCAACGACAAAGGCGGCCTGACCGGTTCGCGACTCAGCACCGGCTACGACCCCACCGACAAGGGCTTCTACCAGGGCGGCGACCTCAAGGGCCTGACCAGGAAGCTCGACTACATCAAGGGCCTGGGCACCACCGCCATCTGGATGGCCCCCATCTTCAAGAACCGTCCCGTGCAGGGCACCGGCGCCAACGCCTCCGCCGGCTACCACGGGTACTGGATCACCGACTTCACCCAGGTCGACCCGCACTTCGGTACCAACGCCGACCTCAAGACCCTCATCTCCACGGCGCACGCCAAGGGCATGAAGGTCTTCTTCGACGTCATCACCAACCACACCGCCGACGTCGTGAGCTACGAGGAGAAGTCCTCCGACTACCTCTCCAAGGGCGCCTTCCCCTACCTCACCAAGGACGGCAGGCCCTTCGACGACGCCGACTACGCGGCCGGCGGCAAGAAGTTCCCGGCCGTCTCCCGCGCCTCCTTCCCGTACACCCCGAGGGTCACGAGCGACAGCAAGGTCCCGGCCTGGCTCAACGACCCGACGATGTACCACAACCGGGGCGACTCGACGTACGCCGGAGAGTCCACCACCTACGGCGACTTCTCCGGCCTGGACGACCTGTGGACCGAGCGGCCCGAGGTCGTGCACGGCATGGAGAAGATCTACGAGCGGTGGGTGAAGGACTTCGCCGTCGACGGCTTCCGGATCGACACCGTCAAGCACGTCGACATGCCGTTCTGGACCCAGTGGGCGACCGCGCTGGACAAGTACGCGGCCGAGCGCGGGCGGAAGAACTTCTTCATGTTCGGCGAGGTCTACTCCGCCGACACCTCCATCACGTCCCCGTACGTCACCCAGGGCCGCCTCGACGCCACCCTCGACTTCCCGTTCCAGGACGCGGCCCGCGCCTACGCCTCCCAGGGCGCGAGCGCCCAGAAGCTGGCGGGCGTCTTCGGCGACGACTACAAGTACACGACCGACAAGGCCAACGCGTACGAGCAGGTCACCTTCCTCGGCAACCACGACATGGGCCGCATCGGGTACTTCCTGAAGCAGGACAACCCGAAGGCGTCCGACGCCGAGGTCCTGAAGAAGGACGAGCTCGCCAACGAGCTGATGTTCCTCAGCCGCGGCAACCCGGTCGTCTACTACGGCGACGAGCAGGGCTTCACCGGCTCCGGTGGCGACAAGGACGCCCGCCAGACCATGTTCGCCTCCAAGGTCGCCGACTACCTGGACGACGACGAGATCGGCACCGACCGCACCCACGCCAGCGACTCCTACGACACCTCAGCGCCCCTCTACCGGCAGATCGCCGCGCTGTCCGAGCTGCGCAAGGCCAACCCGGCCCTGACCGACGGCGTCCAGACCCAGCGCTACGCCGCCGACGGCGCCGGGATCTACGCCTTCACCCGCACGGACGCGAAGACCGGGCAGGAGTACGTCGTCGCCCTCAACAACGCGGACACGGAGAAGACGGCGACCTTCGCGACCGGTTCGGCGGACATGTCGTACCGGGGCATCCACGGCGCCACCGGCACCGTGACCTCCGACGGCGACCGCAAGGTCACCGTCACCGTCCCGGCCGAGTCCGCCGTCGTCTACAAGGCCACCGGCACCCTCACCCGGCCCGCCGCCGTGCCGACGATCACCCTGAAGGCCCCGGCCGCCGGAGCCACCGGCACGGTGGAGGTCGGCGCCGACGTCGACGGCGGTCAGCTGAACCGGGTCGTCTTCGCCGCCCAGGTCAAAGACGCCAAGTGGCAGGTGCTCGGCTCCGCCGACCACGCCCCGTACAAGGTCACCCAGACCCTCGGCAAGGACGTCCCCGCCGGGACCGCGCTGCGCTACAAGGCCGTCGTGGTCGACTCCGCCGGGCACACCGCGAGCGCCACGGCGAGCAGCGCCTCCGGCACCCCGGCCGCGCCCGAGGTCCCCACGGCCTCCTCGCGTGACTACGCGATCGTCCACTACCAGCGCACCGACGGCGACTACGACACCTGGGGCCTGTACGCCTGGGGCGACCTCGCCGACGGCGAGGCGACCACCTGGCCGGCCGGCCACCCCTTCGTCGGCCGGGACGCCTGGGGCGCCTTCGCCTATGTCAAGCTCAAGCCGGGCGCCTCGAACGTGGGCTTCCTGGTCGTCGACAAGAACGGGAACAAGGACGTCTCCGCCGACCGGAGCATCGACGTCACCAAGACGGGTGAGGTCTGGGTCGAGCAGGGGAAGCCTGACGTACTGACCCAGAGGCCCGACTACCCGGCGCAGGACAAGGCCAAGGCGGTCATCCACTACCACCGCGCCGACGGGAACTACGACGGCTGGGGCCTGCACGTGTGGACGGGTGCCGCGCACCCCACCGACTGGTCGAACCCGCTGAAGCCGGTGAAGACTGATGCCTATGGCGCGGTCTTCGAGGTGCCGCTCACCGAGGGTGCCACCAGCCTCAGCTACATCATCCACAAGGGCGACGACAAGGACCTGCCCGCCGACCAGTCCCTGGACCTCAAGGCCAACGGCTACGAGGTGTGGCTGTTGAACGGGCAGGAGAAGTACCTGCTGCCGCAGCCGGCGGGCAGCACGGCCGCCCTCGACCTGAGCACCTCCAAGGCGATCTGGATCGACCGGGACACCGTCGCCTGGAACGGCGCGGACGGCGCCGCCTCCACCCAGCTGCTGTACTCCCTCGACGGCTCGATCGCCGTCAAGGACGGGGCGCTGACCAGCGACGACGAGCGCTGGATCCGGCTGGAGAAGACCACGCTGACCGACGCCCAGAAGGCGAGGTTCCCGCACCTGAAGGACTACACCGCCTGGTCCGTCGACCCGCGCGACCGGGACCGGGTGCGTGACGCGCTGAAGGGCCAGCTGGTGGCCTCGCAGCGGGCCGCCAACGGGGCCGTCCTGGCCGCGACCGGCGTGCAGATCGCGGGCGTGCTGGACGACCTCTACCCCGGCGCCACCAAGGCCGCGCTCGGCCCGGTCTTCCACGACGGCAGGCCGACGCTCTCCGTGTGGGCGCCGACCGCGCAGAGCGTGTCCCTGGAGCTGGACGGCTCGGCCCACGCCATGCACCGCGACGACACCACCGGCGTCTGGTCCGTCACCGGTCCGGCGTCCTGGAAGGGCAAGCCCTACCGGTACGTCGTGAAGGTGTGGGCGCCCAGCGTCCGCAAGATGGTGACCAACAAGGTGACCGACCCCTACTCGGTCGCCCTGACCGCGAACTCCGAGCGGAGCCTCGTCGTCGACCTGAACGACAAGGCCCTCGCCCCGAGCGGCTGGTCGGCCCTGCACAAGCCCAGGGCCGTACCGCTGAAGGACGCGCAGATCCAGGAGCTGCACATCCGGGACTTCTCGGTCGCCGACAAGACCGTCCCGGCGCGGGACCAGGGCACCTACCTGGCCTTCACCGACAGCAGCAGCGACGGGTCCAGGCACCTGCGGGAGCTGGCCAAGGCGGGCACGTCGTACGTCCACCTGCTGCCCGCCTTCGACTTCGCCACGGTCCCCGAGAAGAAGGCCGACCAGGCGAGCACCGACTGCGACCTGGCCTCCTACGCGGCCGACTCCGACAAGCAGCAGGAGTGCGTGGCGAAGACCGCCGCGAAGGACGCCTACAACTGGGGCTACGACCCGTACCACTTCACGGTTCCCGAGGGCTCGTACGCCACCGACCCGGACGGCACCGCCCGTACGGTCCAGTTCCGCAGGATGGTGCAGGCGCTCAACCAGGACGGCCTGCGGGTCGTCATGGACGTCGTCTACAACCACACGGCGGCCGGCGGCCAGGCGGACACCAGCGTGCTGGACAGGATCGTGCCCGGCTACTACCAGCGGCTCCTCGCCGACGGAAGCGTGGCCAACAGCACCTGCTGCGCCAACACCGCGCCCGAGAACGCGATGATGGGCAAGCTGGTGGTGGACTCGATCGTCACCTGGGCCAAGGAGTACAAGGTCGACGGGTTCCGCTTCGACCTCATGGGACACCACCCGAAGGCCAACATCCTCGCGGTCAGGAAGGCCCTCGACGCGCTGACCGTCGCCAAGGACGGCGTCGACGGCAAGAAGATCATCCTGTACGGCGAGGGCTGGAACTTCGGCGAGGTCGCGAACGACGCCCGGTTCGTGCAGGCCACGCAGAAGAACATGGCCGGCACCGGCATCGCCACCTTCTCCGACCGCGCCCGTGACGCGGTGCGCGGCGGCAGCCCCTTCGACTCCGACCCCGGCGTCCAGGGCTTCGCGTCCGGGCTGTACACCGACCCCAACTCCTCCACCGCCAACGGCACCAAGGACGAGCAGAAGGCCCGCCTCCTGCACTACCAGGACCTGATCAAGGTCGGGCTGAGCGGCAACCTGGCGAAGTACCACTTCACCGACACCGACGGCAAGGAGGTCACCGGAGCGGAGATCGACTACAACGGCTCGCCCGCCGGTTACGCGGACGCGCCCGGCGACGCCCTCGCCTACGTGGACGCGCACGACAACGAGTCGCTGTTCGACGCCCTGACCTACAAGCTCCCGAAGGACACCTCCGCCTCCGACCGGGCCCGCATGCAGGTCCTGGCGATGGCCACGGCCGCCCTGTCGCAGGGGCCGGCCCTGTCCCAGGCGGGCACCGACCTGCTGCGCTCGAAGTCGCTGGACCGCAACTCCTTCGACAGCGGGGACTGGTTCAACGCCATCCACTGGAACTGCGCCGACGGCAACGGCTTCGGGCGCGGGCTGCCCATGGCGGCCGACAACCAGTCCAAGTGGGACTACGCCCGGCCGCTGCTCACGAGCGTGAAGGTCGGCTGCCCGCAGATCACCGGCGCCTCCGCCGCCTACCGGGAGCTGCTGAGGATCCGCACGACAGAGAAGGCGTTCTCGCTCGGCACGGCCGCGCAGGTGCAGGACCAGCTGTCCTTCCCGCTGTCCGGCAAGGACGAGACGCCGGGGGTGATCACGATGAAGCTCGGTGACCTGGTCGTCGTCTTCAACGCCACCCCGCAGCGGCAGGAGCAGCGGATCGGCGACCTGGCCGGGACGCGGTACCGGCTGCACCCGGTGCAGGCCTCCGGCGCCGACCCGGTGGTGAAGACCTCCGCCTACGCGGCCGGTACGGGCACGTTCAGCGTCCCGGCGCGGACGGTGGCGGTGTTCAGCCGGGTGGCGAAGTAGGGTCGGGTCCGTTGCCGTAGAACAGGAGTGCGCAATGCCGCAGATCACCGTCGACTACTCCGACACCATGGAGAACGCCTTCGACCGGGCGGGCTTCGCGCGGGCGCTGCACGAGGCGACCGTGGAGATCGCGGCGGCGAAGCCGGAGGCCTGCAAGACGCTGTTCCGGTCGAGCGCGCAGACGGCGTACGGGTACGAGGACCCGGGGGTGCGCGGTCACGCCATCGTGCACGTGACCATCGGGCTCCTCGCCGGCCGCAGCGACGAGACCAAGGCGAGGCTGACGGAGGCGGCGCTGGAACTGCTGCGCAGGCATGTGGCGGACGTGGCGTTCCCGCTGCTGCACGCCTCCGCCGAGGTCCGCGACCTGGACCCGTCGTACCGGAAGTTCGACCGGTAGTTCAGGGCGCCAGGGACAGCAGCCGGCCGACGAGCTCCGCGAAGGGGCCGTCGGCCGGCTCGTCCTTGACCATCTCCTTCAGCAGGGTCGCCATGCCCTCGTCGTAGGCGGCGCTGACCGCGGCCAGCGCGGCGAAGTCGTGCACCAGCTGGATCTCCAGCTCGGCGCGCGGGATGCGCCGGCCGTCCAGCCAGAGCAGCGCGGTGGACTCGGCGAGCGAGATCCAGGAGCGGATGACCAGCTCCAGGCGCGGGGAGGCGTCGGTGACGCCGAGGTGCGCGAGGATCTGCTCGTACGCGGCCTGGCGCACGGAGTCGATGAGGGCGTTCGTGGCCGACACGTGGTCCTTCGAGCTGACCCCGTCCGCGGAGACGGCCGGGCCGCCGCGCATCAGCGCCGAGAAACCGGGGCCGTGCTCGTCCACGAAGTCGAAGAAGCGGCCCATCACCCGCAGCAGCCGCGCGCCGAGCGGGCCCTCGTGCGGCTCGGCGAAGCGGCCCGCGAGATCCTCCGCGGCACGCTTCAACGCGGCCTCGTACAAGCTGAGTTTGCCGGGGAAGTAGTGGTAGACGAGCGGCCGCGAGATGCCCGCGGCCGTCGCTATCTCGTCGATGGAGACTTCGTCGGGCGAGCGTCGGCTGAACAGGTCGAGGGCGACGCCGATCAGCTGCTGCCGCCGCTCCTCGACGCCCATCCTGCGGCGAACCCCGGTACTCATGGGCACACCTTACCGATCGGGTTCGACCGCGGGTGTTCACATGTCGAGCACCAAACGATCGCTTCGGGCCCGCGAGACGCAGATCAGCATCGAGTCGGCGCGCTCCTCGTCGGTCAGCAGCTCGTCGCGGTGGTCGATCTCCCCTCCCAGTACCCGCTGTTGGCAGGTCCCGCAGAAGCCCTGCTCGCAGGAGTAGGCGGTGTCCGGCAGTTCCCGGCGTACGGCGGCCAGCACGGTGGAGTCGGCGGGCACGGTCACCGTCCGTCCGCTGCGCCGGAGTTCGACCTCGAACTCCGCGTTGCCGTCGGACGACGTACGCGGCGCGAACCGTTCCAGGCGGACGTCCGGGAAGCGCTCCGCGACGGCCGTCATGAGCCCCTCGGGCCCGCAGCAGTAGACGGCGGCGCCCTCACCCACGTCCAGCGCGTCGAGGTCCGGCCGACCCTCCACGACGGTCACCCGGTCACCGCCCAGCTTCTCGACCTCCTCCAGGAACGGCATCGAGGCCCTGTCGCGCCCCGCGTACAGCAGCCGCCACTCGGCACCGTCGGGGAGTGCCCGCAGCATCGGCAGCAGCGGGGTGATCCCGA
Source organism: Streptomyces incarnatus (assembly GCF_001027185.1). NCBI lineage: Bacteria > Bacillati > Actinomycetota > Actinomycetes > Kitasatosporales > Streptomycetaceae > Streptomyces > Streptomyces incarnatus. Next base: position 6,119,554 of record NZ_CP011497.1, read on the forward strand.
TCCCGCCGGCGACGAAGACGTACGACTCCGCCTCGACCAGCGGAAAACGGTTCCGCGGCCCCCGTACCTGAAGCTCCATGCCCTCCGTCACCTGCTCGTGCACCTCGCGCGAGCCGCCCCGCCCGCCGGCGACCAGCCGGGTCGCGACGGTGTACGAGGAGGTGTCCTCCGGGTCGCCGCACAGCGAGTACTGCCGGACGAGCCCCGACGGCAGCACGAGGTCGAGATGCGCCCCGGGCTCCCAGCGCGGCAAGTCCCGCCCTTCCAGGCGGAGTTGGACCACCCCTTCGGCCACCGTCTCGTGCGAGGTCACCAGCAGCCGCAGGGCCCGCGAGCGCGGCCGGCCCGAGGTGGGCTCCTCCAGTGCGGGCAGCGGCCACAGCGGCGAGGCCTGGATGCGGCGGCGCAGGGCCTGCCGGGCCAGCAGGGCGGCGCCCGCGACGAGCACGGCGTTGCGCAGCTTCGGCATCAGGCGGCCCTCTTCTCCGCCGCCGTGGCCGCCGGTGAGGAGGCCAGGTAGGCGACGGCCTGCTCGGTGTCGCCCACCTGCGAGGGATGGTAGTCACGGCTCAGATAGCGGGGGATGGACCGGAGCATGTCCCCGGTCGAGGGCAGCAGGCCCCGCCTGCCGCGGACGTAGAAGTCCTTGAAGGTGGCCTTGCCGTCGATGAGGGTCGGGTCGTTCTCCATGAAGAACCGCGCCCCGCGCTGCCACAGGAACACCAGCGCCGAGAAGGCGGTGGCCCAGGTCCGTACGCGCCGCCGGTAACTGCCGTCGACGTGCAGGAACAGCTCGAAGGCGACCGAGCGGTGCTCGACCTCCTCCGCGCCGTGCCAGCGCAGCAGGTCCAGCATGGTCGGGTCGGCGCCGCGCCGGTCCAGCTCCTCGGCGTTGAGCACCCAGTTGCCGAGGAACGCGGTGTAGTGCTCGATCGCCGCGATGAGCGCGACCCGCTCCATCAGCCACCACCGGCGCGGCCTGCCCGGCGGCAGCGTCCGGTCCCCGAGCAGCTTCTCGAAGAACCAGTCGACCTGCGCGGTGTACGGCGTCGGGTCGAGCCCCTGCTCGCGCAGGTGCGGCAGCACCTCGTCATGGGCCTGGGAGTGCATGGCCTCCTGGCCGATGAACCCGATGACGTCCTCGCGGAGCCGCTCGTCGCGTATGTACGGCAGCACCTGCTTGTACACGTGCACGAACCACCGCTCACCGGCGGGCAGCAGCAGGTGCAGCACGTTGATGGTGTGCGTGGTGAACGGATCCTCCGGCACCCAGTGCAGCGGCGTGCCGTCCCAGGAGAAGGACACCTTGCGTGCCTTGAGCGGCACCCGGGCCTGCGTGTTAGACATGGCGTCAATGTACTGACGGGTAGGCCCGCTGAGAACCCCTGCGACAGGGCTTGTTTACGCCGGTGTCAATAAAGGTGGCTCTTCCGGGGGCCCACTCCATGGCGCCTACTTCAACCCGTCGACCTCGGTCCCGTCCGTCAGCGTGCCCTTCAGCGTGGCCCGGGCGCCCTGCTTGGCCCGGGCCACCAGGAACTGCCCCTGACCGGCCGCGGTGACCCCGCCGCCCGCCTGGATCGACGCCGTGTCCTTGTCGCCCGCCGCCAGCAGGTACCAGTGCCCGGCCGCGGACTTCCACAGCACTCCGGCGAGCACATGGGGGTCACGTGGCCCGCAGGCCCGCGCGTCCGTGCCCCTGGCGACCAGCGCCCCGACCGGACGGCCCGGCAGGCCGAACAGGGCCAGCGAGCCCGTGCCGTCACCGCGCCAGGTCTCGGCCCTGGCGCACACCCAGGAGGCCGATCCGCTGCCGTCGGGCAGCGGCTGGCCGGCGAACGACCAGGCGTTGACGCTGCGCACCCCGCCGGAGCGCGCCGCGTCCAGCGCACAGGCGAACGGCGCCCAGGCCCGCAGCCCGGCCGGTCCGGACGCCTCGCCGGGCGAGCCGGGCCGGCCCGCGGTGAGGTGGGCCGGTACCAGCTCGCCCAGGTCGGTGGTGAGTGACGTACCGGAGGCGCCGGTCAGCTGGAGCACGGTCCAGGAGGTGCACCTGCCGGGCTGCAGCGCGGGGCTGGCCAGCGGCGCGGTGATGCCGTCGGTGACCTTCACCGGGGTCGGGTCCGCGTCCGGCTTCATCAGGTTCCGGGAGGCCACCTTCCTGACCCAGGGTGCGGTCAGGTACTGGGCGTTGCCGTCGGAGCGGCCCAGCACCAGCGCGCTCGCCTCGGCGCCGGTCGCGCCGTCGACCCGGGCGAGGTCGAGGGCCGCGCCCTGGGTGCCGTCGACCGGCTCGGCGTAACGGGCGATGCGCAGGCCGTCGTAGAGCAGCACCACGCGGGCGCCCGCCACCTGGCCCGCGTACAGCAGCTGGGGCGGGCCGGCCGGGCCGCCGGTCTGGGTGCCGGGGGTCGCCGAGACGTGGACCGTGGCGCCGGGGCGGGCCCACACCGCGAGGGCGCGGCGCAGCAGGTCCGTGTCCCCGGTGAGCGGGCCGCGCGCGGGCCACACCGAGAAGTCCGTGCGGGCGGCGGTCTTCCAGTCGGCGGGGGAGACCTGGATCAGCCGGGCGGGGTCGAGGGCGGCCTCGGCGGCCGGGTTCCCGGCGTAGACGGGCGCGGCGGCGCCGTCCGGGCCCCAGCCGCCCGAGGGCAGGGTGACCAGGGCCCCGCAGACCGCGAGGGCCGCGGCGGCGGCGAGCGCGGCCTTGGTGTGCTGGCGGCGGCGCATCAGATCGGTGGGCCGGGCCTGCAGCAGGCAGGGGTCGAACTCGGGGGAGGCGAGCAGCGCGGGCTGCGTGGGCACGCCGTTCGCCGAGGCCAGCGCGCCGCCCGGGTCGTCCACCCCGGCCGAGGTGAGCACCTTGCGGATCTCCGCGTCGGACAGCTTCTCCAGGCCGCGCAGCACATAGGCGGCGCGGGCCGGGCCGGACAGGGCGGACAGCCGCTGGTCCAGGGCGAGTTCGTCGGCGCCGCCCGAGCGCGGGAACAGCCTCAGGCCCCACACCTGGGGCAGCAGCGGCGGCAGCTGGGAGAGCCGGGGCAGGCCCTTGCGGGGCCGGGCGGCCTCCAGCGCCGTACGCAGGACGCGCTCGCGCAGGAAGGCGTACCCGGGGTCGCCCTCGGGTTCGGAGCTCTGGGCCGGGATCACGGCCTGCCGCCCCCGGCCGCTGGGCAGGGCGCGCTGGGCGAGGGAGTGTGCGGTCAGCACCCGGCGGCTGCGGCCGAGGCCCGGCGGCAGCACCAGATAGGCGATCCGGACCAGCCGTGGATAGTGCTCGACGAGCGCGGCCTCGGCCTGCTCGACATCGAACGGTCCGGTGTTCCCGGAGGCGGGTGCGTGACGCTGGGCTACATCCTGTGACTGCACGTCATGGAGAACGAGCGAGCCGTGGGTTGGTCACCACCGGATGGGTGATTCGGCCAACCGGCGGTACGCCCCCCGGTCCGCCGGCAGTCCGGGGGCTCGGCTCTCGGCTCGCCGCTCAATCCGTCGGCCGACCGTCGGCTCGGCTCTTGGTCCGCCGGCTCGGCCGTCGGTCCGCCGGCGTGCGCAGCCCCGCCTCAGTCCCGCGGGTCGACCAGCGCGCGGGCGTAGTTCGCCATCGACCGCTGGTAGCGCGGCAGATGGGGGGCCAGGGCGCAGAGGACGAGGGACAGGCCCTCGCGGTCGCGGCCGAGGCTGGACAGGCACAGGGCGAGACAGGCCCGTACCGCGTCGTCCAGTTCGTCGGAGGGAGCGTCCAGCTCGGGGGTGAGCAGCTTGACGCCCTCCTCCGCCTCGCCGATGTTCCGCAGCGAGCTGGACAGCTGGATCTTGGCCCGGCGGCCCTTGTACTGGCTCGCCTCGCTCAGCCCGCGCGCCAGCGCCTCCCGGTACAGCGGCACCGCCTTGTCCGAGTGCCCGGTCGAGTCCCAGGCGCAGGCCTGCTCGAAGGGGCCCAGCGGGCTGTCGTCCGGCAGCTCGGCGACCAGGGCGTCGATCACCGCGCGGAACTCGTGGGCGCGCTCTTCCGGATAGTCGTCGAAGGTGGCCCAGGCGGCGGCCACGCGGTCTTCCCAGTTCTGGTTCACCGCGCCACCTTCGCACACCCGTGCCACTCCGGCACCGGATTTGAGCGGACGGCGGCCGGCAGCCGTATCCGAAGGAGCTGAGGCATGCTTGGCCCACAGGACCGGAGGAACAGATGAGGGTGACACGTGCGGTGCTCTGTGCTGCGGCCGTACTGGCGCTGGCGGGCTGCGGTTCGGGCGGGGACACCAAGGCGGTCCCGCCCACCGCGACCGGCAGCCTGGAGAGCCTGGCCGCCGAGGTGAAGTGCAAGCCGAACATGCAGACCGACGCCGACACGATCCGCCAGGCCATCTGCACGAACACCGACGGGAAGTTCATCCTCGCCACGTTCTCCACCGACCGCGGCCAGCGCGAGTGGATCAACGACGCGAAGGACTACGGCGGTTACTACCTCGTCGGCCGCAAGTGGGTCGCCGTCGGCGACGACGGGGTGGTCAAGGCGCTGCGCGGCACGCTCGGCGGGGACGTGGAGATCGGCACGAACCACGCCGGCCACGCGTCCCATTCCGGGCACGGCGGCTGAGACCGTTCCGGGCGCGCGGCTGGGACCGATCAGGGCACGGCGGCGGGGACCGTTCAGCGCACGGCGGCTGATGCGCACGAGAAAGGCCGGTGACGGGAGGGGGGTCCGTCACCGGCCTCGTCTCGTGGCCCGCGTCAGGCGGTCATGCGCAGTTCCGGCCGCTGTTGATGCAGTTGGCGATCCGGTTCGCCAGGCCACCGGTCGTGACGCTGATGAAGTCGTCGTGGTCGGTGATCGGCTTGTGCAGCTCCTCCGGGAAGCCGTCGACCGCGTAGGCGTTCTTCACCGTGCCGTCCGCCTGGATGACGGGCTGCGGCACGTTGTAGACCAGGCGCATCGTCAGCTGCGGGATCGCCTTGAAGCCGTTCGGGCAGACACCGCTCGCGGGGTCGGCGAAGGCCACGTGCGTGCGATGGTTGGCGCTGTCGATGTTCTGGCCGTCCCAGCAGCTCTGGAAGGCGAACGAGCGCACCACGTTGCTGCCCTGCGGGCAGATCGGGTACTTGTCGGTCAGCTGCACCCGGTTCTCGAAGCCGGTGCAGCTCCAGTGCGCGTTGGCGTTGGCGGGACCGTTGACGAAGGCCTTGGCGTCACCGGTGATGATCCGCAGGAACTGCGGCATCGCGACGACCTTGCTCGCCGGGCTGCCCACGTACTTGATCTGGGCCTGCTGGGCGACCAGGATCTTGCCGACGTTGAGGTCCTTGCCACCGCCGTCCGCGCCCGCGTCCTTCTCCTGGGTGCCGTCCTGCTCGCGGATGACCGGCCAGTAGTACGCCGACAGGTCGTTGCGGTTCTGGCAGCTGGTGCCGCCCTGCAGGAACGTCTGGTTGCTGGAGAACGCGTTGACCTTCTGGTTGCCGACGTAGTCGTGCACGTGGTGGGCACCGTTGGTCACGCCGGGCGCGACGATCACGTTGTCGCTGTTGTGGTTCTGGTTCGCGTTCACACCGCAGCGGGTGGTGAAGGTGCCCGTCGAGGCGTTGGGGGTCTTGTTCGGCTTGGACAGGACGTTCGGAGCGACCTTGGTGATGTCCACGAAGTCCGCCGCGGCCGGGCCGTCACCGGCCTGCCCGCCGTTGTTGCCCTGCTGCTGACCGCCCTGCTGCTGGCCACCTTGCTGTTGACCGCCCTGTTGCTGGCCGCCCTGCTGCTGACCGCCTTGCTGCTGGCCGCCCTGTTGCTGGCCGCCGTTGTTCTGCTGCTGGCCACCGCTGTTCCCCCCGGCGGTGGTCTGATTCGCGGTCTGCGTCGTACAGGCGGCGAGCTGCGACAGGGCGGTGTTGAAGGTGCCGCCGACGCGCTGGACGTCGATCCGGATCCGGTCGATCGTCGCCGCCCGCTTGTCCTTGAGGGGGCCGACGATCGCGTTCTGCACGAAGCTCGGATCCTTGGCCTGCGCGTTGCGCGTGGAGGCGAGCCGGTTGTAGGCCTCGGTGATCTGCCGGTCGAGGTTGGCCAGCTCGGTCGCCACGCCCTGGCGGGCCGCGTTCGGCACGTTCGTCAGCTTCTGGCCGACGTCCGGGCAGGAGATCGTCGCGACCTGCGCCGTCGCGGCTTTCGTCTGGTTGCCTCCCCACGACTGGTTGTTCGACTCATGCGCAGAGGCATAGAAGTTCGCCCAGATCAGCCCGCCCCCACCGAGCGCTAGGGCCGCCGATGCGGCTATGGCCTTGGCGGCCAGCGGCGTACGGCGTTTTCGTGTGTTGCGTCCCATGGAACTCCTCTGACTTCCTTGCGGGGCAGCATCGAGGCGCCCGACAGGAGTGAAGCGGCGCCCTTCCATACGGACGCCGCCCCAGAGGTGTTCACCGGTCTCACAAATTCCTCGCAGGAACACCGGAGTTGGCAGGTCAGCGGTCCTGGCCCGGACCGGCCTCCGCCCCGGCCAGTACCTTGGCCTCCGTCTCCGGGTCGAGCCCCGGCGCCGGCCGGTCCGGCCGCCGCGGTGCCGTGCCGCCGATGTCCGTCAGCCACCGCCAGGTGTCGGCGACGGTCTCCCGCACCGGCCGGCACACAAGGCCCGTGGCCAGCGCCCGGGACACGTCCCCCCGGTGGGCCGAGTCGTGCAGGTCCGTGCCCGGCGGCGTCCACACCGGCAGCTGGGTCCACGGTTCGATCCCGGCGTCGAGGACGGTCCGCGGGTCGGTCCAGCGCAGCTCGGCATCGGCGCCGGTGGCCCGGACGCACTCCTGGAGCAGCTCGCCCATGGTGGTGTGCCCGGACGGGCCGACCAGGTCGTACGGCCCGCTCAGCCGCTGCTCGACCGCGCCGAGGAGCCAGTCGGCCAGGTCGCGGGCGTCGATGTACTGCAGTGGCAGGTCGCGTGGTCCCGGCGCCAGGACCGGGCCGCCGCGGGCGATCCGGGTGAGCCACCAGGGCAGCCGGCCCACGTTCTCGTACGGTCCGAGGATCAGCCCGGCCCGCGCCAGCAGCGAGTCCGCCGCGCCGAACACCTCGACGGCGGCCAGCTCGCCGCCCCGCTTGTCGCGGGCGTAGTCCGTCGGCCCGGCGTCGGCGGCGGCGCCCTCGACCACCGCGCCCTCCTCGCCGGCCCCGCCCAGGCTGGGCCACGGCCAGGTGTACACCGACCGGCTGGAGACGTAGACGTACCGCCCGGCACGGTCCCGCAGCAGCCGTGCCGCCGCGAGCACGGCACGCGGCTCGGCCGACCAGGTGTCGATCACGGCGTCCCAGGAGCCGGCGTCGGCGGCGAGCGCGGCGAGGCCGTCCGGGGCGGTGCGGTCGCCGTGCAACGACCGCACCCCGGGCGGCGGTCGGTGCCGTCCCCGGTGGAAGACGGTCACCTCCCAGCCGCGCCCCAGCGCCGCCGCCACGACGGCTCGCCCCACGAATTCCGTACCGCCCAGCACCAGAAGTCTCATACCGGTGATCGTGCCCGCTCCGGGCGCCCGGCGGTACGGGACTTAGCCGAGGGCAGAGCCGGGGGAGGGTCAGCGGCTGGTCGGCGGTGTGTACTTGTAGCCCACCCGGCGCACCGTCTGGATCGACTGGCGGTGCTCGGCGCCCAGCTTGCGGCGCAGCCGGGCGATGTGGACGTCGACGGTGCGGCCGTCGCCGACGTGGCCGTAGCCCCACACCGTGGTGACCAGCTGGTCGCGGGTGTGCACCCGGTGCGGATGGGCCACCAGGTGCGCCAGCAGCTCGAACTCCAGGTAGGTGAGGTCGAGTTCACGGCCGTCGACGCTGGCGGTGCGCTGCACCGGGTCGATCCGCACCAGCGGCTCGGCGCCCGGGTCCGCGACCTGGGCCGCCGTCTCCGGCTGGTCCGGCACCGCGACCGGCAGGAACGGCGGGTGCTGGTCGGCCGGGACCAGCACCAGGTAGCCGACCATCGGGGGCTGTCCGGGGAGGGTCGGCAGGGTGTGCTGCGGCGCGGGCAGCCAGGTGGCGCCCGGCGGCAGGAAGTCCGCGACGTCGACCACCTCGTCCCGGTCGACGGCGCGCAGCCGGTGCCGGGCGGGTGCGGTCAGGGTGGAGGCGGAGGAGAGAGAACGAGTGGTCGCCATGAGAGGTCAGCTCTTTCGCGCGAGAGGTTCGTCGGTGGGAACGACGGCCGCGATTCGTGGTCGGGCGCGCCGGAGGACGTACGTCGTTTCGCGCTGGCCGAAGGCCGGGGGTTACGGCTTTAGAGGGCCCGCGCGTTCACCGCGCGGCAACACACCCGGTCGAAGTCGTGGTGCTGACGGGAAGGCCAGAAGGGCTCGAGGTCATGGCGACCCGTCGCGGTGTACTTCTGGAAGCTGGCCATGGGCCCATTGAAGCAGACGCGGGCGCCGGACAGGAGCCGCCTCTCACAGCTTGGACGCTTCCTTGGTACGAAGTTGACGTGGCAGGTGTGTCGCCGACGCGTACAAAGCCCTGATCAGCGGCTTCCGGGCCGCCGAGGTGTCCGGAATGCCGTCTCGGCATCCGGACACGCGGTGTTCAGCCGGGCACCGTCGCGGAGCACAGCAGTTCCCGTACGGCGCTCCGCAGGACGTAGTCCGGATGGGGGCCGCCCTCGACGAACAGGTCGGAGCGGACCCGCCGCTCCGACTCGGCGACTTCGCGCAGCGGGGCCACGGCGAACCGGGGGAGCAGGCCGATCGCGGTCAGCGCGGGAAGGGCCGGGGGGAGGCCGAGGCCGGACCAGGAGTCCCGTCCGACCAGCCACCGGGCGAGGGGCTCCACCGTGTCCTCGGTGCGGCCGGTGATGCGCCACAGGGCCAGCGCCGCCCGGCCCCGGCCGCCGGCCGTGCGTCTCTCCGCCAGCCGTCGCTCGACGAGCGGCAGCAACGGCGCGGCGGCGGGGCCGAGTTCACCGGCGTGGTCCACCCACTCCGGGTCCGCGTCGGCTGGTTCGCGGCCCAGCAGGGCGAGCGCGGGCTCCGGATCGCCGGTCACCCGGTGGTACGCCAGCGCGGCGGCCATCGACACCGAGGAGCCGGCACCTCCGGTCGCCGCCGCCCGCAGCGCCTCGGCACCGGCCCCACCGGCGGCCGCTACGAGCCCGCCCAGCACGTGCACCTCGGCGTACGTGCCGGCGTGTGCCGGCAGCAGTGCGGCGAGTTCGGGCACGGCCTCCGCCGCCGCCTCCGGATACCGCGCCAGCACTCCGGCCAGCCGCGGCGAGACCGCCGCCGGCCGCCCGGCCACGGCCCGCGCCACCGGCAGCGCCGCCGCCCCGAACTCCTCGGCCACGGCGGTGACGGCACGAGCGGTGCCGTCCAGGCCGGGCGCCTCCTCGACCAGCCGTACGACCTCGGGCACCGCCTCGGCCGCACCGGCGCGGGCCAGCACCGTGAGCGCCGCCGCCCGCACCTGGGGGTCCGCGGAGTCCAGGTGCGGCAGCGCGCGCTCCCGCACCCGCCCGCGCGACTCCCGCGGCAGCGCGCACGCCAGCCGGGCCAGCCGGTACAACTCCCAGGCTGCGGTGACCGGTTCCGCCAGGACCCACGGCAGGACGTCCGCCTCGCGGTCCCGCCACCGCTCGGTGATGTCGTGGGCGAGCGGCACACCCCGGGTGAGGGCCCGCACCGCCGCCTCCGGGTCGTCCTCCAGGAGCCGGTCGGTGAACGGGCGGTAGGGATCCGGCCAGTGGCCGCTCTCCCGGTCGTGCGGGTCGGCGGCGTGGGCCCGGGCGCAGACGTCCACCAGCTCGCCGGGCAGGGGCAGTTCGGCGGTGCGCAGCAGGTCCTCGGCGGCGGCGAGCCGTATCCGGGGCTCGGGGTCGGTCAGCAGGCCGTGCCGCCAGCCGCCGTCGCCCGCCTCCAGCAACCCGAGCGCGGTCACCACGTGCTCGCGCACCCGGGGGTCGGGCTCCTCGGCGAGCCGGGCCCGCAACAGGGGGAGCAGCGGCAGGGCGTACGGATGGCCGAGGCTCGCGATCAGCAGCACCATGGCGTCCCGGGTCTCCGGGTCGGTGTCGTGCGCGAGGTGCAGCAGGGGCGGGAGTGCCTCGGCCACGGCCCGCCGCGCGGCGGCGCGTTCGGCGGGGCTCCCGGCGCCGTCCGCGATGGCGGCGATCAGCCAGAGCAGCTCCCGCCGGTGGCCGGGCCCGTCGAGGGCCAGCCGGGCGAGGCGGGGGACGGCGGCGGCCGAGGCGTCGTGGATGCCGCCCTGGTGGCACAGCGCGGAGAACAGCTCGTGCGACGCCTCCTCGCGTACGGCCGCGTCCTCGGACGCCATCGCGCTCAGCAGCCCGGGGATGTCGTCGGCGGGCCCGTACGCGTGCGTGAGCTTCCCCCAGTCGATCTCCATGCCCCCACGATGGCACGCACCACTGACAACGCGGCCGTCCGGCAGCGTGCGCAGGGGGCGCCCACCGTGCGGTGAGCGCCCCCTGGAGAGCCTTGCGGCGTGGATCAGACCTGGCCGGCCTTCTCCAGCGCGGAGCAGCAGGTGTCCACCAGCAGGCGGGTCACCACGTACGGGTCGACGTTGGCGTTCGGGCGGCGGTCCTCGATGTAGCCCTTGCCGTCCTTCTCGACCTGCCACGGGATGCGGACCGAGGCGCCGCGGTCGGAGACGCCGTAGGAGAACTTGTCCCAGGGAGCGGTCTCGTGCAGACCCGTCAGGCGCTCGTCGATGCCGGCGCCGTAGTTCTTGACGTGGTCCAGCGGCTTGGAGCCCTCGCCGAGCGACTCGCACGCGGTGATGATCGCGTCGTAGCCCTCGCGCATGGCCTTGGTGGAGAAGTTGGTGTGCGCGCCCGCGCCGTTCCAGTCGCCCTTGACCGGCTTGGGGTCGAGGGTCGCGGAGATGCCGAAGTCCTCGGCGGTGCGGTACAGCAGCCAGCGGGCCACCCACAGCTGGTCGGAGACCTCCAGCGGGGACAGCGGGCCGACCTGGAACTCCCACTGGCCGGGCATGACCTCGGCGTTGATGCCGGAGATGCCGAGACCGGCCTTCAGGCAGTTCTCCAGGTGGGCCTCGACGATCTCGCGGCCGAAGATCTCGTCGGCGCCGACACCGCAGTAGTAGCCGCCCTGCGGGGCCGGGAAGCCGCCCTCGGGGAAGCCCAGCGGGCGGGAGCCGTCGAAGAAGGTGTACTCCTGCTCGATGCCGAAGATCGGCTCCTGCGCGGCGAACCGCCCGGCGACCTCGGCCAGCGCGGCGCGGGTGTTGGACGCGTGCGGGGTCATGTCGATGTCGAGGACCTCGCACAGCACCAGGACGTCGTCGCCGCCGCGGATCGGGTCCGGACAGGTGAAGACCGGCTTGAGCACGCGGTCCGAGGAGTGGCCCTCGGCCTGGTTGGTGGAGGAGCCGTCGAAGCCCCAGATGGGCAGTGCGTCGAGACCGGCCGGGGCGCCCGTGATGATCTTCGTCTTGGAACGGAGCTTGGCCGTCGGCGCGGTGCCGTCGATCCAGATGTACTCGGCCTTGAAGGTCACGGGGCCACTTCCTTCGGGGGTGGTCGGGCGCACTCGGTGCGGGTGCTGCGGGTTGCTGCGGCGCTACGGCACCGGGGCGCCGCGTCGATCTGCCGCGCAGCCTGTCAACAGGCGATTTCCCGGCCATTGCTCGCGTGTGAACCCCGTGTTACCTGGTCGTTCCGTGTCCCGGCTCACGTTGTGAGGTCCCGGCGGGCGGGGTATGGGTGCCTTCCGCAGCGGCCTGCCGCACCCCGTCGAGGAAGTCCCGGATCGCCGCCCGCTGATGGTCGTCGTAGCCGCGCAGCAGCCCCAGGGAATGCTCGATCAGCGGCCCGAAGGAGGCCTGCCCGAGGTGCACGGCGTGCTCCGTCACCTCGACGACGACCTTCCGCCGGTCGACCGTCCCGCGCACCCGCCGCACATGACCGGCCCGCTCCAGCCGGTCGAGCAGGGCCGTGGTCCCCGCCGAGTTGAGCCCGAGCACGGCCCCGAGCCGCCCGGCGGTCAGCTCCGCACCGGCCCGCCGTGCGTCCATGAGCGCGATCAGAGCCCGTACGTCCGTGGGGTGCATGCCGTTCGACTGCGCGAACCGGGCGCTGTGCAGGCCGAGTTCGACGGCGACGGCACGCAGGAGGTGGACGATCTCCAGGTCGGGCTGCACCCGGGCCTCCGTGGCTATTATCTCGATGAGCGAATATCTTGGTGAACGAGATAATAGGGGGTCATGGCATGGCGGGACACGACGGCGAGGCCTTCCGGGTTGCCTACGAAAAGGTCCTGGCCAAGTGGCCGTCCGAGCGGGAGGCGCTGACCGTCGCCACGCCCTTCGGTGACACCCGGGTCAACAGCTGCGGCCCCCGGGACGCGCCGCCGCTGGTCCTGCTGCCGGGCGGCGGTGGGGAGACCTCCGTCTCCTGGTACGCCCAGGTCGCCGAGCTGGCGCGGATCCGCCGGGTGCACGCGGTCGACGTGATCGGCGCCCCGGGGCTGAGCGTCCAGGCCGGCGACCGCCACCCCCGTGCGGTCGCCGACCTGACGGTCTGGCTGGACGCGGTCCTGGACGGCCTGGGCGCCGCCCGGACCGACCTGGGCGGGCACTCGTACGGCGGCTGGATCGCCCTGCAGCACGCCCTGCGCGATCCGGCCCGGATACGCCGCCTGTTCCTCCTGGACCCGACCCAGTGTTTCGCCGGGTACAAGGCGGCCTATCTGTGCCACGCCCTGCCGATGCTGCTGCGGCCCACGCCCCGCCGGGTCCGCGCCTTCCTGGAGTGGGAGACCGGGGGAGCACCCCTGGACCCCGACTGGCTCGCCCTCCAGGAGGCGGCCGCCGGCTTCCCGGCCGCGAAGCCGGTGACCGGACCGCGCCCGGCGCCGGACGCGCTGCGGTCCCTGGACCTGCGGGTCCTGCTGCTCGTGGCCGCGAACAGCAGGACCCATGATCCCCGCGAGGTGGCCGCCGGGGCGCGGGCGCTGCTGCCGCACGTGGAGACGGCCGTACTGCCGGACGTCTCGCATCACGCGCTGCCGCAGGCCGCGCCCGCGACCCTGGCCCGCCGCCTCACCGGTTTCCTGACCGGTCCCTGAGCGTCACCCCACCTTCTCGATCCGGGCGTGGCGGATGAGGAACTTGCCGGGCTCCCGGACCTGTTCGAAGGCCGCGTTGTTGAGCAGCACACAGCTGCCGGAGACCGAGGTCACCTTCACCGTCGTGGACTTGTTGTTGTCCAGGTTGGTGACCTTCAGCGTGGTCCCGGCCGGGAACTGGTTGCTGGAGGCGGCCGGGGCTCCGCCCTCACCGGAGAGCGTGACCGTGGAGCCGTTGCAGACCTGCTGACCGGAGGCCGCGGCGGCACCACCGCCGGCGTTCCCCGCGGCGGACTGCGAGGGCTGCGCGCTCTGCTGCCCGGCGGCCTGTCCGGCCTGCTGCCCGGCGCCCTGCTGCCCCGCGGCCTGTCCGCCCTGCTGTCCGGCCTGCTGGTCCGCGCCCTGCTGGCCGTTCTGCGCCTGCTGCCCGGTCTGGGAGCCCTGAGCCGACTCCCCAACCGTGCACCCGGCCGCCTTCTGCTGGACCTCGATCTGTTTGATGACCGCCTCGCGGTTGGCGATCCGGGCCGCCGACTGCGCGTCCGGGTGCGCCTTCTGGTCCGCGATGAACCGGTCGTTGTTGCCGTGGGCCGTGGCCAGCCCCTGGCAGACGGTCGAGTTGTCCGCGGCCGACAGGGTCTTCGCGCCCTGCGCGGGCTGGGCCGCGTTGGACGTCGTGGCCAGCGCGAAGGCCCCGCCGCCCGCCACCGCGGCGGCACTGACGAGCACCGCGAGCTTCTTCTTCGTACTGAGGGTGCGCCTACGCGACATGCGCGCCTCCTGGAGAGGTAGGGGAGCGTACGCCGCTATGTACGAGATACCGAACGAGGTTACTCAGCGGTTTCGGGAGTCAGTGAAGTGGCCTGCGTCACAGGTGAGTTGAGCAGCGCTCAGCTCTTGCTGTGGGCCAGGGCCTCGCGTACCGCGTCCTCCGAGCGGGCCACCAGGGCCGTTCCGTCGTCGGCGGTGATGATCGGGCGCTGGATGAGCTTGGGGTGCTCGCGGAGCGCGGCGATCCACCGGTCCCGGGAGCCGGCGTCCCGCGGCCAGTCCTTCAGCCCCAGCTCCTTGGCGACCGCCTCGCCGGTCCGGGTGATGTCCCACGGCTCCAGGTCCAGCCGCTCCAGCACCGCCCTGATCTCGTCCTCGCTCGGCACGTCCTCCAGGTAGCGGCGGACGGTGTACTCGGCTCCCTCGGCGTCGAGCAGGCTGATGGCGCTGCGGCACTTGGAGCAGGCGGGATTGATCCAGATTTCCATGCGGGACACGGTACTCGGCGCCGGCTCTGTTCGAATTTCCGACATCCCGGCCGTCCCTCCCCGACCACCTGTCACGCAAGCCGAATTCCGTGCCCCACCTGGGCATTCGGGCGTCGTCGCGGACCGTCGATTGTCAGTGGCCGCCGGTAGACTGGAAGCAGTGTTCGAGGGCATCGCCGGGCTGTCCGGCCGGTGCCCTGACCGCGACAGGAGGATGCCCGTGCCCGCTGCCGCCCTGAAGCCGAAGCCGTCGCCCACCCAGTCCACCGCCAAGCATCCCGTGCTGTTCGACTCGCCCTACGAGCCCGTGGTGAAGCGGCCGCTGCCGGCCGGACGGCCGCGCGAGTGGTACGTCACCCACAACCGCCGTCTGAAGGCCATGCGCCTCGCCATAGCCCTGCTCGACTCGGGGGTCTACCTCCCGGCGCAGGCCCGCGACGACAGGATCCGCAGCACGGCGGAGGAGATCGGCATGCGTCCGCCCTCCGACACCACGTGCCACATGGTCCGGGCCTTCATGCGCTACAGCCGCTGACACCCGGGACCGGTGCCGGGCGCCACCGCTTCTCCTCGGCGGCGCCCGGCGACGGAGCGCGTTCGGGGGCCGCTCAGCCGCAGCGCTGCAGCAGTCCACGCACATAGGCTCCGGGCGCGTGCCCGGCACCTCGGGGGTCAGATCTGTACGGCCCAGGGCGCGCCACGGAACCACCAGCTTCTCCGCGCCGGGCGCGCACCCGAGGGCGTCCAGCAGCCGCCAGGACAGACGGTCCCGCCCGCCCGCGCCCGGGTCACCGCCCAGCCCCGCTCCCCGTCGAGCCCGCCGACCGGCGCGTTCACGAACTCCCGCCGGCCCTCGGCGTGATCGCGGAACCAGAGCCCCAACCGGTGCTCCGCATCGGGGAGTTCGGGGCGGATAAACGGGGGGGGGACCCACCGCTGAACCCCACCAGCACGAGGGGATCGTCCGCCGGTGCGTGCGCGTCGACCACCGCCACCGCCTGCTCGAACCGGCGACGCAGGCTGAGCTCTGCAAGCGCACCCGCCGGTCCTCGGCTTGATCGCGGAAGCAGAGCCGGCGAAGTCGTGGGTGAGCGCGGTGAGTTCGCTCGTGGAGTCATTCACTCACGGTGGGCCCCGCCGGGCGGAAAACGGGATGCGGCCGCCGCCACCGCCTCCCTACGCTGAACAAACGGCACGAAGCCGACACACTCCACCCCAGCCACCCCCACCTCACGGAGGAGGTCCGTCATGCGTGGCATCGTCGCTACCGGGACCGTCGTCCTGGTGATCCTCGGAATCGGAAACCATCTGTGGTGGCTCGCCGCCGTCGCACTGCTGTATCTGTACGCGACGCACGGACGCGGCTCACCCGGCACACCACCACCCGCCGGCGCGGCCACCCCGCCCCTGCCGGACAGCTACCGCGCCTACCGTGACCGCCGGGACCGGCAGGCGAAGTGGGAGCGCCGCTACCGCCGGGAGCGGCCCTTCGAGACGCGCCGGCAGGAGCGCGAGAAGAGCAGGTGAGGATGCGGGGCGTCCCCGGTCACAGGCCGGGGGCGCCCCACACCGGGAACCAGCGGCCGAGGTCCTGCTCGATCCGCAGATCGTTCGCGAGCGTCGCCCTCACCTGGAGCTCCAGCGCGTTGTCCCGCCGCTCGGCGGCGCCGGGCAGGGGAGCGAAGGGATAGAAGGTGCCCCGCTTGTAGAGGTAGACCAGCGCCAGCCTGCGGCCGCCGTCGTCCGTGAAGGCGGCCAGCGAGCACAGCAACTGCGGGCCGAAGCCGTTGACCTCCATCGCGCTGTTCACCGCGTGCAGGTCGTTGACCAGCTCCGGCAACTGCTCGGGGCCGCGCGCGGACACCAGCCAGGAGTAGCCGTAGTCGTCCCGGCGCAGCTCCACCGGCGGACCGGAGCGGTCGGTGTCCGCGTCGAGCAGCGCCTGCACCTCCCGGTGGGTCTGCTCGAAGGCCGCGCCCTCCACCGTCGCGAAGCACACCGCGCCGGTCCCGGTCGGGGTGAAACCGGCCGCGGCCTGGAGGGTCACGGCCGCCGAGGGCAGCGCGAAGAGCTGGTCGAGATCGGGCACGACCGGTTTGGTACGGCCCAGCAGGATGTCCAGCAGCCCCAACGCTCAGCCCGCCTTCCGTAGTGCCATGTGTTCAGCTCGCTCCGCCCGGGGTGGCGGCCTCACCCAGCTCCGCCGAGATCCGGCCCAGCTGCTCCAGCCGCTGCTCCAGGGACGGGTGCGTGGAGAAGAACCGCTCGATGCCCGGCTCCTTCCCGGTCGCCGGGGTGAAGTAGAAGGCGTTGAAGGCCTGGGCGGTGCGCAGGTCCTTGGTCGGGATCCGGGCGATGTCCCCGGAGACCTTGGTCAGCGCCGAGGCGAGAGCCGACGGGCGGCCCGTGAGATGCGCGGCCGCGCGGTCGGCCGCCAGCTCCCGGTACCGGGACAGGGCCCGGATCAGCAGGAAGCTGATCGCGTACACCGCGGCGGAGACGCCCATGATCGCGGCGAAGACGGCGGCGGTGTTCTGGTCCCGGCGGCCGCCGCCGAAGAGCTGCGAGTAGAAGGCGAACCGCACGATCAGGCCCGCCAGCACACCGAGGAAGGACGCGATCGTGATCACGGCGACGTCCTTGTGCGCCACGTGCGACAGCTCGTGCGCCAGCACGCCCTCCAGCTCGGCCGGCTCCAGCCGCCGTAGCAGCCCCGTGGTCACGCACACCACCGCGTGGTCGGGGTTACGGCCGGTCGCGAACGCGTTGGGCATGTCCATCTCGGACACCGCGACGACCGGTTTGGGCATGTCCGCGAGTCCGCAGAGCCGGTCGACCACCGCGTGCAGCTCGGGATACTCCTCCCGCTCCACGACCCGGCCGTGCATCGCGAACATGGCGATCCGGTCGGAGAACCAGAACTGCGCCACAAACATCGCCCCGACCAGCACGACGACCAGCACCCAGGACCTCAGCAGCGCGATCAGCGCGGCCACGAAGCCCACGTACAGCAGCCCGAGCAGGAACATCGTCAGACCCATGCGCACGGTCAGCCGTCGGTCGCTCCGGAAGCGGCTCTGCATCTTGCATCACCCCGCAGTCAGGCACTCGTCCCGCTGTCCAGTGTGCACCAGCCGATTCCCATGAAGCGGTTCCGATCGGCCCTAGCGGCAGCAAAAGCTCAGGCCGCTCGACCACGGCATCAGGAACTCGACAGCGGCGTCAGGAAGCCGGACGTCCCAGGGCCACCGGGAGCTCGCACACGCCCCGCATCATCAGGTTGACCCGCCAGCGCAGCGCGTCCTCCGGCACGGCCAGGCGCAGGTTCGGGAAGCGGTCGAGCAGCCGGGAGACGGCGATGCGGGACTCCAGCCGGCCGACCGCGGAGCCCATGCAGTGGTGGATGCCGTGGCTGAACGCCAGGTGCGCGGTGTCGGCGCGGTCGATGCGCAGTTCGCCGGCGCCGTCGGGGTGGCGCCCGGGATCGCGGCCCGCGGAGGCGAGCAGGGCGAGGACGGGTTCCCCCTGGGCGACGGCCGCGCCGGCGATCACCAGGTCCCGCTTGGCGAACCGCCAGGTCGGCACCTTCACCGAGCCCTCGTACCGCAGCAGCTCCTCGATCGCCCCCGGCAGCAGCTCCGGGTTCGCGCGCAGCCGGGCCAGCTCGGCGGGGTGCCGCAGCAGCGTGAGCACGGCGTTGGCCATGAAGTAGGCGCTGCTCTCGTGCCCGGCGAAGAACAACTGGTACACCAGCGAGATCAGCTCGTGGTCGTCCAGCCGGTCCTCGTCGCGGGCCGAGGCGAGGACGCTCACCAGGTCGTCGCGGGGGGAGTGGCGCCTGCCGAGGATGAACGGGACGAAGTACTCCGCCATCTCGTCGCTGACGCGGTCGAAGGCGGTCATGTCCTCCAGTTCGGCCCGCACCAGGGCCCGCCCCCAGGCGCGGAAGCGGGCGTGGTCCTCCTCCGGGATGCCGATGATCCGGCAGATCACGCTGACGGCGAGCGGGAGCGTGTAGTCGGCCAGCAGGTCGCCCGCGCCGCGCCGGCCGAGCTCGTCGAGGAGTTCGTCCGCCAGCCGGGTGACGGGTTTCTCCAGGTCAACGGTGCGCCGGGCGCTGAGCGCGCGGGACATCACGCGCCGCATCCGCGTGTGGTCGGGCGGGTCCACGCTGAGCAGGTTGCGCCCGAGCAGGGCGACCTGTTCCTCGGCCCGGCCGGCCCGGATGGCGGCGCGTACCTCCTCGGTGGTGGTGGCCGGATCCGTACTCAGGCGTTCGTCGCCGAGCACGTCGCGCACGTCCTCGTACCGGGAGACGAGCCAGGGCTCGAGTCCCGGCCGGATCCGTATCCGGCGCATGCCGCCGGAGGCGCGCAACCGGTCGTACGACGGGTACGGATCGGCGGCGTCGGCGGCGCCGAAGGGGGAGGGCAGATCGGGCAGGTCGGTCATCTGCTCGGGCACGTCATCTCCTTCTCCGCGTCGAGCGCGGGCCACCAGAAAGTAAAGGCGGTCATGGCGGGCGGAAAGGGAAAGCGGACGTAAAAGAAATCCAAAAGATGGGCGGAGTCTTTCTCGTCCGTTGACTCTTATTTAAATCGGAGTCGGTCGATCCGCTTTTCCCGGACGTGTTGCGGGAGTATTACATGGGGCTCTCTGGTGTTCACTCTGCGAGGGGTTGACTGCTTCCAGCCAAATGGTGTTAGGTTCGTCGCGGCACACCGAGGGGCCCACGGGGTGCCGGCCGGGAACGCGGCTTTCCTGAAGGGTCCGTTCCGCCAGCAAGTGATCCTCCAGCCGGAAGGCGGCTCTTCCCGGACCTGTACGGCAAACCTGTCCAGAATTCGGAGGTCATCATGAAGCTCACGGCGAAGGTCGTCACCGAGCACCGCAGCCGCTCCGCCCAGCCCGCCCTCGAGGCGTTCGGCGCGGCCGGCAACCAGGCCGTCCTGGTGCCCGGCGCGTGCTGCTGCTGCTCCGGCGCCGTCGTCCGCCCGCGCGGCTGACATCCGCTGCCCTGGGAGCCGGGTGGGCCGTACGCGGCCCCGCCCGGCTCCTCCCAGGGCGTGAAGAAAGGATTCCGTCAGTGGGCGACACCCCAGTCGACTCCGCTCTCGTCCTGTCCTCCGTGGCGTCCACCGCGCGCCGCACGATCAGTCCGGGCCTGGCCGGAGTGGGCCTGCGCACCCACGCCTTACGCCTGGACAACCTCTCCTCCGACCGGTTTCCGCGCCCCGCCGAGGAGTTCCTGCTCGCCTCCCGGCTGCGCCGCTGTGACCGCGAGACCCTGCTGTCCATCGCCTCCTACGCCGCCGACGCCGAGGTCGTCAGCCGCTCCCGCACCGACCGCGAGCCCCAGGCCGGCGCCGACCTGCTGCCCCTTGCCGAATCCGGCCCCCTCGAGGCCGGCCTGACCGCGGCCCTCGCCTCCCGGCGCAGCGTGCGCACCTGGTCGGGCGAGCCCGTACGGCAGGACGAACTGGCCGCCGTCGTACGCCACGCCGCCTCCGTGAGCGCCGAGGGCGTCGCCGACCTGATGGACGGCGGCTCGGTGCCGGTGGCCCTGCGCGCCACACCCAGTGCCGGTGGCCTGTACCCCGTCCAGCTGTGGGTGGCCGTGCTGCGCGTGGCCGACATGGAGCCCGGCGTCCTGCGCTACGTACCGGACCGCGACGCATTCGCCCCGCACGGTGGGCCCGAAGCCGTCGATTCCCTGCTCGCCTCCTTCGACGTCCAGGACGGCACGGTGGAACTCGACCGCGCCGCCGCCGTCCTGCTGTTCGTCGCCCGGCCCTGGCGGACCATGCGCAAGTACGGTCCGCGCGGCATGCGCTTCGTCTTCCACGAGGCCGGTGCCATGGCCCAGAACGCGCACCTCGCCGTCACCGCCCTCGGTCTCGGCGCCGTCGACTTCTCCGGCTTCTACGACGACGAGTCCAACAACGCGCTGGACATCGACGGTGTCCATGAATGCCTCGTGCACACCGTGATCGTGGGTACCCCGCGCTGACGGGTTCGGTAAAGACTTCCGAATTTCGGCACTTCCGCCGATTCCGGGCCGCCGATTTCCCTTTTTCCGGCCGCACGGAACTTCGGCCAGGGCGGTGCCGTACGGTTCCGATTCATCGGGGAGAAGGAATGGCAAGCGCAATAAACCCGCGTGTCCGAAAAGTTTTCACGGTCATCGGGCACAGCCCCGATGTCGTGGAATTGCGGGCCGGTGTGTGGAACCCGAGGTCTTTCACACTCACCGACGAGACCGGCCGGGGAAAACTCTTCAACATCGTGTCGGGCCTGGACGGCTCGCTCAGCCGTCGGGATCTGGCCAAGCGCGAGGGCGTCAGCCGCGCCGACGTAGAGGCCGTAGTCGACCATCTCTACAGCCTCGGCGTCATCGAGGAGACCCCGACCGGCGCCCTCGACGCCTATGTGGAGCAGGTCGCGACCCTTGGCGCCGCCGTCGAGGCGCCCCGCTTCGCCGACCGGCTGCTGCTGCTCGGCGATCCCCGGATCACCGAGCAGATCGAGGACCAGACCGGTGGCACGGTACGCGTCCCGGTCAGCCGGCCCGGCCCCGCCGACCCGCTGTGGAAACGCTTCACCGAACTGGAGCCCGCCGCCTTCCACGACGGGCTCGACATCGCCGCCCTCGCCGAGGAGTTCGCCCCCTGGCGCGACTCCTTCGCCGTCCTCGCCGAGACGGTCGTCCAGCCCCTGCGGTTCCGCGCGTTCAACCGGCTCGCCCAGGAGCTGAACATCACCTGGATCCACGGCGCCCTCGACGGGCCCTTCGTCTTCGTCGGCCCCACCGTGGTCCCGCACCGCTCGGCCTGCTGGGAGTGCTTCGAGACCCGGGTCACCATGAACCTGCGCGAGGCGTCCTCCTATCTGACCTACAAGAACGCCCTCGCCAAGGGGGACGTGCTGGTCGGCGAGGCGCCCGTGCTGCCCGCGCTGAGCGGGCTGCTCGCCTCCCACCTGGGCCTGGAGACCGTCAACTACCTGCACTCCGGCAGCGCCTTCAGCGTCGACAAGGTCCTCGGCGTCTACCTGCCGACCATGGAGATCGCCTACAACGAGGTGCTGCGCATGCCCGGCTGCCGCGGCTGCGCCCCGGTACCCGAGCGCGACGACACCAGCCTCGTCTTCGACCCGAGGACGTGGCTGGATGACTGAGACCCTGACCGCCGAGGTGCCGGCACTGGACCTGCGGCTGCTGCGCGACGAGGACGAGCGGGCAGCGGCCCTGCGCTCGAGGATGCACAGCCCGCTGTGCGGCGTGCTCACCTCGATGGGCTTCCTCAGCCGCACCCGCACCGGCCCGCGCATGCTGATCGCCAGCGGCGACCTGACCGGCGTCCACGTCCTGCAGGGCCGGCCCGCGCCCAAACCCGGCAGCTTCCACCTGGGCGGCTCTGGCACCGTGCCCTTCGAGAGCCACATCCGGGTGCTCGCCGAGTCCCTGGAACGGTACGCCGGCCACGCCGTCGTCGCCGAGGGCCGCTTCCCGGTCCGCCGGGCCACCTGGGCGGAACTGACCGAGGCGGGCGAACCGACCCTGCCACTTGAGGCGTTCACCCTCTTCACCCCCGACCAGTACGCCCGCGACGGCTTCCCCTACCAGCGGTTCACACCGGACGCGCCGCTGGGCTGGGTGCGGCTGAGGTCCCTGCTGGGCGAGGACGACTGCTGGGTGCCCGCCCAGTGGTTCCTGCTCGGGCACCTCCCGGACGCCGACGAACTGTGGCTCCAGTCCGCCGTCACCACCGGCACCGCCGCCCACACCGACCCCGGCCGCGCCCTCGCCGCCGCGCTGGAGGAGGTCGTCCAGCTCGACTCCGCGATGGGCCACTGGCACGGCGCGGCACGCAGCATCCGGATCGAACTCGACCATCGCACCCGTCACTTGACCCGCGTCCTGCAGCAACGCTTCCCCGACACCCCCGTCGACCCCGAGTTCCACCTGCTGCCCAACGCGGACCTGCCCGGCTTCAGCGTGGCCTGCCTGCTGCGCCAGCCGGAGGGACTGCTGCCCCGCATCGCCATAGGCCTCGGCAGCGGCGCCCGGCTGGTGCCCGCGATGTACAGGGCGCTGCTGGAGGCCGCGGGCGTGCAGTGGCTGGCGTCCTGGGTCGCCATCGAGGAACGCGCCGAAGGCGGCGGCACGCAGGGCGCCGACGCCGACGGGTTCTACGACCTGGAGGCCAACGTCGGCCACTACGCGGGGGCGGAGGGCAGCCGGCTGGTGGAGCGCCGGTTCGCCGACTGCGACCGCGCGGCCGCCGCCGACCTGCCGCCGGACGCCGGGGGCACGCCGAAGCAGATCGTACGGTCCCTGGTCACCGCCTTCCGGGACACCGGCAAGCGCCTGTACTGGGCCGACCTGTCGACCGTGGACATCGCCGATCTCGGCTTCAGCGTGCAGCGGGTCTGGTCGCCCGACACCCTCAGCCTGCCGCTGCCCAGCGCGCCCCCGGCGGCCCACCGCCGCTTCGAGCAGTACGGAGGATTCCGGCGGTATGACCCCCATCCCTACCCATGACGCACGCGTGTGGGCGATGGCCTGGCTGGCCCTGACCGCCGCCTCCGGCACGACCCTCGCCTCGCATCTGCACGTGCGCCGGCTGGACGCGCGCGGGGTGCGGATGGTGCCGGTGCACGTGGCGGTGCTGGCCGGCACGGTGGGCTGCGGGCTGCTCCTGCTCGGGCCGGGGTGGCTGTGGCGCCCCGGCCCCGGTGGCCCGGTCCGGGCGGTTGCCTCACTGGCCGCCGGGCTCTTGCTCGGTCCCGTGGTCGTATGGGCCGACGGCTGGATCAGCCGTACGGCGGCCCGCCGGCCACCCGCGGCGCCGCGCATCCCGTCCGCCGGGGAGGGCGCGGCGCCGAACCGGCTGCGGCCGGTCGGGCTGGGCAGCACGATGACGCCCCTCCGGTCGGCCGCGCACACGGGCGCCGACCGGAGGTGGACACCGACCCGCCGCGACACGGACCTGAACCTCGCCCTCGGCTGGCTGCTGGCCACCGCGGTCGCCGAGGAGTGCGTCTTCCGGGGCGTCCTGCTGAACCTGGCCCTCCTCCCGGACGCCCCCGTCGCCCGCGTGGCGGCGGTCGCCGCGGCGGTGGCCGCCTTCGCCCTGTCCCACGCCTTCTTCGGCTGGCACCAGGTCCTGGCCAAACTGCCGCTGTCCCTCCTCGCCACGCTGGCGACCCTCGTCCTCGGCACGATCCTCGCCGCCGCCGTCGGCCACGCCCTCTTCAACTGGCACGTCTGGCGCCACCGCCCGGTCATCACCCAACCGGGGACGGCGCGATGACCATGGCTCACGGCCCGGGGGCCACACCTCGTCATCACGCGGCGCCGAGCGACGGCGAACCGGGCCTCACGGCCCGGCCGACTGCGATCTCCGGAAACGGCCCCCTGGCTCGCACCGGCACACGGGCGCCCGACACGGGACCACCCGCGACGCCGCGTCCAAGCCGCACCGGCTTCCTCCCATGCGGCGGGCCGGGTGTGGGCCGTCGTCGTGTCGTGGGGTGGGGCGGCGGCGGGGCGCATGCCGGGTCGGTGGTGGTGGGGGGTGCGCCGCCCGCGTCGGTGGTGTGCGTCGTGGGGCGTTCCGTCGTCGAGTTGGGAGGCCTGTGCGGCGGGCCGGGTGTGGGCCGTCGTCGTGTCGTGGGGTGGGCTGGCGTTGGGGCGTGTACCGGGTCGGGGGTGGTGGGGGTTGCGCTTCCCGCGTCGGTGGTGTGCGTCGGGGGGTGTTCCGTCGTCGGGTCGGGAGGCCTGTGTAGCGGGCCGGGTGTGGGCCGTCGTCTCGCCGTGGGGCGGCCGGGCGTCGGGGCGCATGCCGGGTCGGGGGTGGTCAGGGTTGCGCCGCCCGCGTCGGTGGTGTGTGCCGTGGGGCGTTCCGTCGTCGAGTCGGGAGTTCCGCGGTGAGCGGCGGCGTGAGCGGCGGGATCGTCGGCGCTGCTGTGATCTGCGCGGGGTACCTGCTCGCCGGGCGGCTGCGGCGCGGGCTCCACGCTCCGCGCGCCCGCCGTGCGGCCGTGGACGCGCTGTGGGCCACCGGCACTGCCTGCCTCGCCGTGCTGCTGCTCCTCGGCGCCGGTGCCCTGGGCCTCGCGGCCCCGGGCCCCGGACGACTGCTCCACACTCTCGCCCTCTCCCGGGCCGACCTGCTGCTGGTTCCCGCCGGACTGCTCCTCGGCACCGGTGAGTTCGCCGCCGCCTGCCTGCTCGCGGTGGCCGCCGCGGACGCCGTGGCCGCGCTGCGGGGGCGGGTGCGGATGCCACGACCGCTGGGGCGAGTGGATGCCGGGCGCGGCGGGTCTGCCCCGGGCCAGGGCGCGCCGTCCCCGTCCTGGCTCGGGCGCCTGGGCCGCCGGCCCGGCACGGCGTCCTCCCCGGTGTCCGCGGGCAGCGATGGCTCCGCACGGGGCGCCCGCACCGTTCCGGGCGTCGGTCCTGTGGCCGGTTCCGGAGCCGGTGGGGGCGTGGGCCATCGCTCTGTTCCCGGTCCCGGCCTCGGCCGGTTCACCGGTTCCGGCGCCGGCGCTCCGGGCTTGGGCCGTGTCTCCGGCACGGATGCCGGTCCAGGTGCCGGCCGTCTCTCCGGGACTGGTGGTCTGGTCGGTGGCCGTCTCTCCGGGACTGGTGGTCTGGTCGGTGGCCGGCCCTCCGGGACCGGTGGTCCGGCCAGTGGCCCGCTCTCTGGGACCCGTGGTCCGGCCGGTGGCCCGCTCTCCGGGCACGGGGTCGGTTCCGGCGGTCGGCGGGCCTCCCGGGGCGCTGGAAGCCGTACGTTCCCCGGAGCCGGGGCGGTGCCGGTGGCCGGAGGCCGGGGTGGAGCCGGGGGACGGGCCATGGCCTCCGCCAGTGCGGGGGGCAGCAACTGGCTCGGGCTGGCCCGTACCTCGTGGGCCGGGCGGGTGCGGGGGCTGGCCGGGACGTTGCCCTGGCCCGCGCTGCTGGCGCTGCTGGCCGCTCAGCCGCTCGCCGAGGAGCTGGCCCTGCGCGGGGGCCTGGTCCTCGCGCTGAAGCCGCTCGGCACCGTGGCCGGCTGGCTGGCCGCGGCTGTGGCGACGCTGCTCGTCGGCTCCGCCCCGGCCGTGCGCCGGTCCGGTCCGGCGGCGGTCACCGGCGTCGCCGTGATCGCCCTCGTCAACTCGCTGCTGTTCCTGCACACGCCGGACGTCCTCGCGTCCGCCGCCGCGCAGTGGTCCTTCTTCCTCCTCGCCAGTGCCTGACCAAGCCCTCTCCTACGACCCGTGAGGTGCGCATGAAGCACGGAATCTCGCTGCTGCCCGACTGCCGGCCCGCCCGGCGGTCCGCCGAGGCCTACTTCCACGACGTGATCGCCCTGAGCCGGTTCGCCGACGCGGCCGGCATCGACTACGTCAAGATGACCGAGCACTACCTGCGTGACTACGGCGGCTACTGCCCCGACCCGCTGTCCTTCCTGTCCGCCGTCGCGGCGAGCACGTCCCGCATCCGGCTCATGACCGGCTGCCTCCAGGCCGCCTTCCACCACCCCGTGCAGCTCGCCGCGCACACCGCGATGGTGGACGCCATCAGCGGCGGCCGCCTCGAGGTCGGATTCGCCCGGGCCTGGCTGCCGTACGAGTTCGCCGCCTTCGGTGTCCCGCTGGACGAGAGCCGGGCCCGGTTCCAGGCCACCATCGAGGCCGTGCTGCGCCTGTGGACCGAGGAGAACGTCAGCGAGGACACCCCCTTCTTCTCCTACAGCGGAGCCACCTCCCTGCCCCGCCCGACCCAGGCGCCGCACCCCCCGGTGTGGTGCGCCGCGGTGCGCTCCCGGCAGAGCTTCGCCTGGATCGGCGAGGCCGGCCACGGCCTGTTCGTCACCCCGCCGCCGCGGCGCGACGAACTCGCCCGCACCAAGGACATGGTGGAGGTGTACCTGGACACCTTCCGCGAGGAGCACGCCGGCACGGGCCGCGAGCCCAAGGTGGCGGTCAGCATCCCGCTGTACGTCGCCGAGACGGACGAGCAGGCGTTCGCCACCGCCGACCCATTCCTGCGTGAGTACCTCGACGTGTGGGCCGAGTCCGCCGAGGACTGGACGGGGGTGTCCTCGTCGGACTATCCGGCCTACAGCCAGATGGCGCTCTCCCTGCGGAACCTGCGCATCGACGACTTCCGCAGCGTGGGCACCGCGATCGTCGGCTCCCCGCAGCGGGTGGTCGACCGGATCCTGGAACTGAGCGAGTACCTGAGCGCCGACACCTTCCTGTGGCAGGTCGACTTCGGCGGCCAGGACTACGCCGCCATGGAGTCCAGCCTGCGCCTCTTCGTCGACCAGGTGATGCCCAAGCTGCCCTGAGACCCGTCACGCGCGGCCGGGGCCCGGCTCAGGTGGCCACCGCGGTACGGCCGTCGGTGTCGTCGGAGGCATCGGCGGCGCCGGACTCGCCGCCGCGGGAGGCCTCGGCCGGGCCCCGGCCGCCGCGCACCAGCGCCACGGCCAGCAGGGCGCCGGCCAGCAGGATCGCGCAACCGGACAGCTCGGCCAGGTGGAGCCCGTCCACGAAGGCGCCGTTCACCGCCTGCGACAGCCGGGTCCCCGCGCCCAGCCCGGCCTGCGGCCGCCCGGTGCCGCCGGTGGTGGCCGCGACCAGCCGGTCCCGTTCGGGCCCCGGCACCCCCGCGGCCGCGAGCCGCTCCCGCAGCCGGTCCGCCATCGTGCTGCTCAGCACCGAGCCGAGCACCGCGACGCCGAGCACCCCGCCCAGCTCCCGCGCGGTGTTGCTGACCGCCGAGGCCATGCCGGCCCGCGCCGCGGGCACCCGGTCCAGGACGGTCGCCGTGATGGGGGTGATGGTGAGCCCCATCCCGACGCCGATCACCGGCAGCAGCCACCAGAAGTGCCGGTACGACGCGCCGGTGCCGTACCAGGTCAGGCCGTAGAGCGCGAAGGCGGAGCAGAGCAGGCCGGCCGCCATGGGCCAGCCGCCGCCGATCCGTCCGGTCAGCCAGCCGGCCAACGGTGTCACGCAGGCGACCACCACCATCGCCGGCATGATCACCAGCCCCGCTCCGGTGGGCGACCAGCCGAGCACCACCTGGAGCCACAGGCTGAGGAAGTACAGCACCGAGAACATGCCGAGGTAGAGGAAGAGCCCCGCCAGGACCGAGCCGGCGAAGATCCGGTCCCGGAAGAAGCCGAGGTCCAGCATCGGGGTCCGGCTGCGCCGCTCGACCAGCACGAACAACAGCAGGACGACGCCGGCGCCGACGTACGTCCACCTGACCACCGGATCCGACCAGCCGCGCACCGGGCCCTCGATCGTGGCGTACACCCCGGCCCCGATCCCGGCGACCGCCAGCAGCTGGCCGGTGAGGTCCAGACCCCGGCCGGCCCGGTCCCGCGACTCCGGGATGAGCAGCAGCCCGGCGATCAGCCCGGCCACGCCCACCGGGACGTTGATCCAGAACACGCTCGGCCAGCCGAAGTGGTCCACCAGCGGCCCGCCGACCAGCGGGCCGAGCCCCAGGCCGAGCCCCGAGACGCCCGCCCAGATGCCGATGGCCGTACTCCGCTCGCGTTCGTCGGTGTACACCTGCCGGATGATCGACAGCGTGCCGGGCATGAAGGCGGCGGCCCCGGCGCCCTGCAGCACCCGGCCGGTGATCAGCGGACCGACGTCCCGCGACAGCGCACACACCGCCGACCCCACCGCGAACAGGGCCAGCCCGGCCAGGAACGCCCGGCGCCGGCCGAACATGTCCCCGACCGTGCTGGCGGTCAGCATGAGGGCGGAGAGCGCGAGGCTGTAGCCGTCGACGATCCACTGCAGATCGCTGATGCCCGCGCCGAGCTTCTGCTCGATGGTGGGCAGCGCGGTGTTCACCACCGTGTTGTCCAGCATGGCCATGAACAGGGACACGCACAGGGTGAGGAGGATGAGCCGGCGGCGCATCGCGGACGGTGCGGGGCTCGGCGGTGCACTCATGGCGGAACCTCTCAGAGGGGGGCGTGCTATGTTTTCAAGCCGCTGACGGAGGTGGACGAATGACGGTGCGTCGGCCCAGCGCGGCAGCTCGGGCCGCACGCAGACCCTCGGTGACCATGTCGGCCCTCGTGTCCGCGGCCCTCGAGGTGGTGGAGAGGGAGGGCCTGGACGCCCTGTCGATGCGGCGCCTGGCCGAGCAGCTCGGGGTGCAGGCCGCGTCGCTCTACTGGCACGTGCAGAGCAAGGAGCAGGTGCTCGACCTGCTCGCGGACGAACTGCTGGACCGGGTCCGCACCGAGGCCCTGCCGGCCGATCTGGACCGGGTGGCCACCGGCGAGGTGGCCTGGACGGACGCCCTGACCGAGACCGCGGTCAACTACCGCGCCTTCCTGCGGTGCCGCCGTGACGCGGCGCGCATCATCGCCGGCCGGTTCGTCGGCGGCATCTCGCTCGCCCGGGTGCTGGAGCCGATCCTCGGCGTGCTCCGCGCCGGTGGCCTGTCGGCCCACGACGCCGCCTACGCCGTCTACACGATCATCGTCTACGTCCAGGGCTTCGTCCTGCACGAGAGCTCCCCGCTGTCCGCCTCCAACGCCGAGGGCATGGAGCGCTCGGACGCGCTGCGCGGGGTGAAGGCGGCGATCGGGGCGCTGCCGGAGGACGAGTTCCCGCACCTCGCGGAGTCCGTGGACGCGCTCACCGAGGCCAACCTCGAGGAGCGCTTCCGGTTCGGCCTGGACCGGCTCATCGACGGGCTGTCCGCCCACGTGCGCTGAGCCGGCCGCACCGGGCCGGGCCGGGGCCGGACACGGGACGGAGTGCGTCACCGGCCGTCCCGCTCGCCGCGCCTCGCCTCGCGCTCCTGCTCCTCGGCCGCGCGCTGCTGCTCCCGCCGCTCCTGCGCCAGCCGCTGTTCCTCCTGCCTGCGGGCCTGCGCGCGTTGCTTCTCGGCCTGCGCCGCGCGCTGCCGTGCCCGTTCGGCCGGGTCGCCCTTCCAGGGAGCTCGCATCGCCTGACACCTCCTCCGGCGCCCGCCGTGGACGCCTCGTGGGCCTCGCCGCGGATCGGCTCGCCTTTGGCGAGATTCCGCCTGCGCACTCTCACTAACACCGTTAGAGTATACCTAACGCCGTTAGGGAGGGAGTGGGCAGATGGCCACCGCACCGCAACTGCCGCCGCACGTACAGCTGATGGGCCTGGTCGCCGGCAAATGGATGGCTCAGCCCCTCTACGTCCTGGCCGAGCTGGGCGTCGCCGACCTGCTGGCCGACAAGCCCCGTACGGCCGCCGAGCTCGCGGCCGCCCTGGACGTGGACGCGGACGCGCTGGGCCGCTGCCTGCGCGCCGCGGCCGCCCTCGGTGTCCTGGCCGAGGAACCGGAGTGCCGCTACTCCCTGCGCCCCATGGGGGAGGCGCTCCGCTCCGACGTGCCGTGCAGCGTCCGGGACTTCACGGTCCTGCTCGGATCGGAGCCGACCTGGGCCTCCTTCGGCGCCATCATGCACACCGTGCGCACCGGCGAGCCGGCCTTCCCCCGGGTGCACGGCACCGATCTCTTCGCCTACCTGGCCGACCACCCGGATCTCGCCCGCGCCTATCAGGGCGCGTGGGGCAGCCTCACCGACGAGCTGGCTCCCGAGGCCGCCGAGGCCTACGACTTCGGCCGGTACCCGGTGATCGCGGACATCGGCGGCGGCCACGGGCGGATGCTGCGCCACCTGCTCGGCGCGGCCCCCTCCTCACGAGGCGTCCTGATGGACCGCCCGGAGGTACTGGACGCGGCCCGCCCCGCCCTCTCCGGCACCCCCGAGTACGACCGCATCACCTTCTTCCCGGGCACCCTGCCCGGGACCACGCCCCCCGAAGCGGACGCCTACCTGCTCAAGAACACCCTGCACTGCTTCGGCGACGCGGACGCCCGCGCCATGCTGCTCCCGCTCGCCGCGGCGCTGCGCGAGCGGCCGGACGCCCGGGTCCTGGTGCTGGACACGGTGGTCCCGGACGACGGCTCCTTCCACTGGAGCAAGTTCATCGACATCGAGGTCATGGTGAACAACGGCGGCCGGGAACGCCGCCTCGACGAGTGGACCAGGCTGCTGGAATCGGCGGGCCTGCATCTGGTGTCCGTCACCCCGGTGACACCGCCGCAGTCCCTGCTGGAGGTCGCCGCGGTGCGCTGACACCCCGAGAACGCCACGCGGGGCTTGCATCCCCCGTCGGGTCCCGCGTGGCTCACCTCCTCAGGAGGCCGAACTCAGCTGTACGACCGCGAGCAGCACCATCACCACGATCACGCACCCGAAGACCACGGCCGTCGACGCCCAGGACGCCCGGTGCGGCACCGGGTCCGGGTCGGCGCGGAAGGGCGCCGGGGCCGGCGGGTTGTCCTTCCAGCGTGCGGCGAGCATCCGGGCCCGGGCCGAGGGCTCCTTGTGCTCGGCGGAGTTCGCCCAGCGGTGATCGAACTCCCGCTCCCAGTCGTCCTGTTCCGTCATCCCCGTTCAACCTCTCTCGTCCGGCAGGGTCAGGAGAGATGATTCCCCGAGAGTAGGAAGCCTGGGAAGCGGGAAAGGTTGCCCCCGGCGGCGGCCGTGGCACCGAAATCGGCCGGGCGCCGCAGCAGCCGGCCGACGACCCGCGGCGCCGGGCGTCGCGGCGGCCGGGACGACGACCCGCGGCCGGAAACCGGCGCCGGGCGGGCGCCCCGACCGCGAGGACGCGGTCCGCCGGGTGCACACGCCCGCCGTACGGGCCCGGCGCGTCTCTTCGGCGTGCGTCGGGGGCGCGTGTGCCGGCCGCCGCTGGACTGCCGGCCGACACGTCAAGGCTGCCGCTCGCCTCGGCGCCAAGGACTTCGGGGAGCCGGAGCCGGTTCAGCGCGCCGATCCGACCGTCTCGCCCAGCCCGCGCGGGGCCGGACGCGGTCCCTACGGAGTGCCGCCGCCGCTTCCGGCAGGCGGGCCGGGCACGGGGAAGGCCCCCCGGCTGTGCCGAGGGGCCTGTCCGGTCTGCTGGGACCGTCTGTCACACGTCGAAGTAGAGCTCGAACTCGTGCGGGTGCGGACGCAGCTGCAGCGGGGCGATCTCGTTGGTGCGCTTGAAGTCGACCCACGTCTCGATCAGGTCGGACGTGAACACGTCGCCCTGGAGGAGGAACTCGTGGTCGGCCTCGAGCGCGTCGAGGACGGCGTTCAGCGAGGTCGGGACCTGGGCGACGTTCGCGTGCTCCTCCGGAGCCAGCTCGTACAGGTCCTTGTCGATCGGCTCGGCCGGCTCGATCTTGTTCTTGATGCCGTCCAGACCCGCCAGCAGCAGGGCCGAGAAGGCCAGGTACGGGTTGCCGGAGGAGTCGGGCGCGCGGAACTCGACGCGCTTGGCCTTCGGGTTGGAGCCCGTGATCGGGATACGCATGGCCGCGGAGCGGTTGCGCTGCGAGTACACCAGGTTGATCGGCGCCTCGAAGCCCGGCACCAGACGGTGGTACGAGTTCACCGTCGGGTTGGTGAAGGCGAGCAGCGACGGGGCGTGCTTGAGGATGCCGCCGATGTAGTAGCGGGCGGTGTCCGACAGGCCCGCGTACCCGGCCTCGTCGTAGAACAGCGGGTCGCCGTTGCTCCACAGCGACTGGTGCACGTGCATGCCCGAGCCGTTGTCACCGAAGATCGGCTTCGGCATGAAGGTCGCGGTCTTGCCGTTGCGCCAGGCCACGTTCTTCACGATGTACTTGAACAGCTGCAGGTCGTCGGCGGCGGCCAGCAGCGTGTTGAACTTGTAGTTGATCTCCGCCTGGCCGGCGGTGCCCACCTCGTGGTGCTGGCGCTCGACCTTCAGGCCGGCCTTCTCCAGCTCCAGGGAGATCTCGGCGCGCAGGTCGGCGAAGTGGTCGACCGGCGGGACCGGGAAGTAGCCGCCCTTGTAGCGGACCTTGTACCCACGGTTGTCCTCGAGGGCACCGGTGTTCCAGGCGCCCGCCTCGGAGTCGATGTGGTAGAAGCTCTCGTTCGCCGAGGTGGCGAAGCGCACGCTGTCGAAGACGTAGAACTCGGCCTCGGGGCCGAAGTACGCGGTGTCCGCGATCCCGGTCGAGGCGAGGTAGGCCTCGGCCTTCTTCGCCACGTTGCGCGGGTCACGGGAGTACTGCTCGCCCGTGATCGGGTCGTGGATGAAGAAGTTGATGTTGAGCGTCTTGTCGCGGCGGAAGGGGTCGACCCGGGCGGTCGACAGGTCCGCGCGCAGCGCCATGTCGGACTCGTGGATCGCCTGGAAACCACGGATCGACGATCCGTCGAAGGCGAGCTCCTCGTCCGGGTCGAACGCCTCGACGGGCACCGTGAAGTGCTGCATGACGCCCGGCAGGTCGCAGAAGCGGACGTCGACGAACTTGACGTCCTCGTCCGCGATGAACTTCTTGGCCTCGTCGGCGTTCTGGAACATCCAGCTCCTCCTACTCCCGACCGTCCTCGCCGGGGTGGTAGATCGTTCGTGCGGCCAGTGCGGTGGCACACGCTGGTCATGACCCTAGGGACGGGTGATTTCTCGGGCGTGACCCATTTGTTTCGCAGAAGTTAACCGGCCACCTCTCCACCGTAGCCCCGACCCACCCCTCGGCACAGCGGCCGAATCCGGGCGCAGTACCGTGGACGGGTGGACAACAGGCAAGCACTCGGATCGTGGCTCTCCGGGCCCCGCGCGGCCATGGAAGAGGCCGGTGCGGACTTCGGCTACCGGGGGGAGCAGCTCGGCCTCCCCGAGGAGGGGCCGGACTCCATCGCCCGGCCCGGCCGGCGGCTCGGCGCGCTGGCGGTGGACTGGGGCCTGAGTGTCCTGATCGCATACAGCTTGATCACGGGCGGCTACAAGATCCCTGCCACGAGTAACTGGGCGCTCGGCGTCTTCTTCGTCATGAGCGTGCTCACCGTGGGCACGATCGGCTTCACCCCGGGCAAGCGGCTCTTCGGCATTCGAGTGGTGGCCCTGGAGACCGGCACGGTGCATCCCTTGCGGGCCGTTCTGCGTACGGTGCTGCTCTGTATCGCCATTCCGGCGCTGATCTGGGACCGGGACGGGCGCGGGTTGCACGACCGGCTGGCGAAGACCGTAGAGGTACGGGTCTGACCGTTTCCGGCCCCTCAGCTGGGTGAGCCGCGGCTTGCCTCAAGGGGCGCGGGAAACCGCGCGACAAGCCGCCACGGCCCCGCACCCGGCAATGGCCCGGATGCCCTCACCCGGTTGCCCGGTCGCACGGCCACCGGCATCGTCGCGGTATGACCGATGCTCAGGATGTGCTGGCGGCCGAGGTGGCGCCGGAGGAGTTCCGGGACGCCATGGCCCGCTTTCCCTCGGGCGTGGTGGTGGTGACCGCCCGCTGCGAGGACGGCACCCCGCGCGGCTTCACGGCGAGCTCCTTCTGTTCCGTCTCCCTGGAGCCACCGCTGGTCCTGGTGTGTCTCTCGGACGCCGCCGACTCGGCGGCGGTCTTCGCGCGGTGCGAGCACTTCGCGGTGAGCGTGCTGGCCCCGGAGCACCAGCCGCTGGCCCTGCTGTTCGCCACCAAGGGCGCGGACAAGTTCTCCGACGCCCTGCTGCAGCCGAGCCCGTCCGGGCTGCCGACGGTGCGGCAGGCGCCCGTGCAGCTGGACTGTGCCGCATACGCGCGTTACCCGGCCGGGGATCACACGATCCTGGTCGGCCGGGTAACGGGGGTACGGCTGGGCGAGGGTTCGCCGATGGTCTACTGCGAGCGGGAGTTCCGCTCCCTGAACTGAGGAGCCTCAGCGACCCTTCGGCATCCGCATGCCCTTGGGCATGGGCCCCTTCGGCACCGGCATGTTGCTCATCAGGTCGCCCATGGCCCGCAGCCGGTCGTTGGTGGCCGTCACCTGGGGGCCGGTGAGCACGCGCGGGAACTTCAGCATGGTCGTGCGCAGCTTCTTCAGCTCGACCTGGCCCTCGCCGTTGCCGACGATCACGTCGTGCACCGGTACGTCCGCGACGATCCGGTTCATCTTCTTCTTCTCGGCGGCCAGCAGGCTCTTCACCCGGTTCGGGTTGCCCTCGGCGACCAGTACGATGCCGGCCTTGCCGACCGCCCGGTGCACCACGTCCTGGCTGCGGTTCATCGCCACCGCCGGAGTCGTCGTCCAGCCCCGGCCGATGTTGTCCAGCACGGCGGCCGCGGCGCCCGGCTGGCCCTCCATCTGGCCGAAGGCGGCGCGCTCGGCCCGGCGGCCGAACACGATCGCCGTCGCCAGCAGGCCGATCAGCAGGCCGAAGATGCCCAGGTAGATCGGGTGGCCGAGCAAGAAGCCGATCACCAGGAAGACAGCGAGGGTGCCGATGCCGACGGCCCCGAGCACAAGACCGATCTTCTTGTCGACCTTGCGGGTCATCTTGTAGGTGAGAGCGATCTGCTTCAGTCGCCCTGCGTTCGCGGCGTCCGCCGCGGGTTCCTTCCTCGCCATGTCACGAAGTCTACGTGGCCCCGGGAGTGCGGACGACGGCAGTGCCGGTGTCCGGCCGGTGGACTCAGGAGCGGCCGGCGGCCTGCTCCAGGAAGCGCTGCGCCTCGACCCGGTCCTTGGCGCGCCGGCGGTCCTCCAGCACGGAGGTCCAGGCGTTGCGCCGGGCGGTGCGCTGACCGCCGCTCATGAGCAGGGACTCGACGGCGCGGAGAGCATCGGTGAAGGACGGGATGGCGGTGGCGCGTACGGGCGCGGCCTGCATGATCGAGGTCCCCCCTCGGATCGGGTGGTGTACGAGGCGTGATACCAGAGTCACTGATTGGTGTTACCAGGGCGTGTCCGACCGGTCAAACACCCATGAAGCCTTGATGCGGAGCACGGAAACGCTGACGCGGCCCTGACGTCCGCCCTCATCAGCGAGGACGGTCAGGACCGCGTCGACTCGGCCATTACTGGCCAGTAGCTACTTGTGCGCGAATTCACACAGCCTGGGCCGCGATGTACGACCCGCCCCGCTGCGGAGCAGCTGAATGACGCTGTTCGATCGCCATCTGGTACAGGCGTCCGGCCCGGTACGAGGACCGCACCAGCGGACCCGACATCACACCGGAGAAGCCGATCTGCTCGGCCTCCTCCTTCAGCTCCACG
Source organism: Streptomyces incarnatus (assembly GCF_001027185.1). Lineage (NCBI taxonomy): Bacteria > Bacillati > Actinomycetota > Actinomycetes > Kitasatosporales > Streptomycetaceae > Streptomyces > Streptomyces incarnatus. The sequence continues at coordinate 6,154,958 of NZ_CP011497.1, forward strand.
AACTCCTGCGGCTTCACCCAGCGCTCGACCGGGTGGTGCCGGACGGAGGGGCGCAGGTACTGGGTGATGGTGACCAGTTCGCAGCCGGCGTCGTGCAGCTGCTTCAGGGCCTCGCTGACCTCCTCGCGGGTCTCGCCCATGCCGAGGATCAGGTTGGACTTGGTCACCAGGCCGTGGTCACGGGCCTCGGTGATGACCTTCAGCGAGCGCTCGTAGCGGAAGCCGGGACGGATCCGCTTGAAGATCCGGGGGACCGTCTCGACGTTGTGCGCGAAGACCTCCGGGCGGGAGGAGAAGACCTCGGCCAGCTGCTCCGGGACGGCGTTGAAGTCGGGGGCGAGCAGCTCGACCTTCGTACGGCCGCCCTCCCGCTCCGCCGTCTGCGCGTGGATCTGGCGCACGGTCTCCGCGTACAGCCAGGCGCCGCCGTCCGCCAGGTCGTCGCGGGCGACGCCGGTGATGGTGGCGTAGTTCAGGTCCATGGTGACCACGGACTCGCCGACGCGGCGCGGTTCGTCGCGGTCGAGCGCCTCGGGCTTGCCGGTGTCGATCTGGCAGAAGTCACAGCGCCGGGTGCACTGGTCGCCGCCGATGAGGAAGGTCGCCTCGCGGTCCTCCCAGCACTCGTAGATGTTCGGGCAGCCGGCTTCCTGGCAGACCGTGTGCAGGCCCTCGCTCTTCACGAGGTTCTGCATCTTGGTGTACTCGGGGCCCATTTTTGCCCGGGTCTTGATCCACTCGGGCTTGCGCTCGATGGGGGTCTGGCTGTTGCGGACCTCCAGGCGCAGCATCTTGCGTCCGTCCGGTGAGACTGCGGACACGTCGGCTCCCTGTGACTTCGATTCTTCGGCGTACACCAGGGTACGCCCGTGCTGATTGCGCCCTGCCGACGAGATCAACCTCGCGGTCGCAGGGCGCATTCCCCCGGACGGTCTACGGCTCAGGCGGTCGCCTTCTCGATCACCCGCGGCCTGAGGTCCGCGTTCTCCAGGACGTCCTTCAGGTGCTTCTCGGCCACCGGCAGGACCTCCTCGATGGTGACGTCCCGGCCCAGCTCGGCCGCGAGGGAGGCGACCCCCGCGTCCCGGATGCCGCACGGGATGATCCGGTCGAACCACTTGTTGTCGGGGTTCACGTTGAGGGCGAAGCCGTGCATCGTGACGCCCTTGGCGACCCGGATGCCGATCGCGGCGATCTTGCGGTCCTCGCGGCGCTGGCCCGCGTTGGAGGGGGCGTACTCGGGGCCGTTCAGCCGGGGGTCGAACTCCGGGTCCTGCAGCCGCGGGTCGAAGTCCAGGGACAGCCCGCCGAGCGAGGGCCGCTGCTCGACCGGGTCGCCGAGCACCCACACGCCGCTGCGGCCCTCGACCCGGGTGGTCTCCACGCCGAACTCGGCGCAGGTGCGGATGAGGGCCTCCTCCAGGCGCCGTACGTGCGCGACCACGTCCACCGGGCGCGGGAGCTTCTGGATCGGGTAGCCCACCAGCTGGCCGGGGCCGTGCCAGGTGATCTTGCCGCCGCGGTCCACGTCGATGACCGGGGTGCCGTCCAGCGGGCGCTCGCTGTCCTCGGTGCGCCGGCCGGCCGTGTACACCGGGGGGTGCTCCAGGAGGATCACGGTGTCCGGGACCTCGTCGGCGAACCGGGCCGCGTGCACCCGGCGCTGCTCGTCCCAGGCCTCCTGGTACTCGACGGCATCCGCACCGAACCCCATGCGGACGAACCGCAACTCACTCACGGCAAGCGCCTCCCTCAGCGAACCGGTGTGTCAGGCACGTAAAGCGCCCACGCCACTGTACGTCCGACCGGCGTACGTCAGCCCGGCGGGCGTTTCTCACACGATCGGATGAATGCGCACCGAAAGATGCGACCGGCTGCTCACTCTCCGCTACATTCGCGCCGTTCGTGAGGCCAAAAGGGCAGCTCACAGGCAATCCCGGCACTTCAGAAGCCGGAAGGCAGGAGACCGCACCGCAGATGACGGACCGACCCGCGCAGCGCACCCCCAACCGCCAGCTCGCCGCGCTCATCGCAGAAGCGGGGTTCTCCAACGCGGGTCTGGCCCGTCGCGTCGACCAGCTCGGCCTGGAGCACGGGCTGGACCTCAGATACGACAAGACCTCGGTCACCCGCTGGCTGCGCGGACAGCAGCCGCGCGGGACGACCCCCGCCCTCATCGCCGAGGTGTTCACGCGCCGGCTCGGGCGCCGGCTCACGGCCCAGGACCTCGGCCTGGACGCCTGCGCGCCGGTGTACGCGGGGCTGGAGTTCGCGGCCACACCGGAGGAGGCCGTCGACATCGTCAGCGGGCTGTGGCGCAAGGACTCCGGCAGCCACGCCGAGCTGCGCAAGATCGCGTTCACCCCGGCGGGGCTCGTGGTGCCCAGCCGGGACTGGCTGATCGGCAAGCCCGACGACAAGGTGGCCCGGGAACCGGCACCCCGGGTGCCCGCGCAAACCCGCCCCGCCCCGGCCAGGCCGCAGGCCCGGGCGGTCCTTCCGCTGCCGCCCCGGGCGCGCGGACAGGCCGAGCGCGCCCCGGGCACCAAGGTCACGGGCGGCGACATCAACGCGCTCCGCTCGGTCGGCGAGCTGTTCCGCACCCTCGACGACCGGTACGGCGGCGGCCACGCCCGGCAGGCCCTGGTGCGCTACCTGGAGCACGAGTGCGAGCCGATGCTGCGCGGCTCCTACGACGAGCAGACGGGCCGCAAGCTGTTCGCCGCGGCCGCCGACCTGACCCGGCTCGCGGGCTGGACCTCGTACGACATCGCCGCACACGGACTCGCCCAGCGCTACTTCGTGCAGGCCCTGCGGCTCGCCCAGGCGGCGGGCGACCGGGCGTACGGCTCCTTCGTCCTGGTCACCATGAGCCGCCAGGCCGTCTATCTCGGGCACGGCAGGGAGGCCGTACAGCTGGCCCGGGTCGCCCAGCAAGGCGCGGGGACGGGTGGCCCGCCGGTCGTGCAGGCGCTGCTGCACGCCTCCGAGGCGAGGGCGCACGGCGTGCTCGGCGAGGTGCGGGCGTGCACGGCGGCGCTCGTGCGGGCCGAGCGCGCCCTGGAGGCGGCCCGGCCCGGGGACGAGGTGCCGTACTGGGCCACGTTCTTCGACGAGGCGCAGCTCGCCGACGAGTTCGGGCACTGCCACCGGGACCTGCAGCAGTTCCGGGCGGCCGCCCAGCACGCCGAACGCTCGCTCCAGCTCCGCGCGCCCGCCTACGCCCGCAGCCGGCTCTTCTGCCGGGTCGTCCTCGCCACGGCCCGCCTCGGCCTCGGCGAACTCGACCAGGCGTGCGCGCTCGCGGCGGAGGCCGCGGGGCAGGCCGCGGAGATGCGGAGCGCTCGCGCGGTCGAGTACGTGCGGGACTTCGAGCGGCGCCTTGAGCCCTATCGGGATGCGGCACCTGTGAGGGGGTATCGGGAGAAGGTGGCGGCGCTGGGGTAGCCGGTCGCCACTCGCCGTTGGGGGTGGCGGTTGTCGGCTTCCTTACGCGCCGTCGTGGTTGCTCGCGCCCACGCGGCGGAGCCGCATGTCGATACAGCCCCGCGCCCCTTCAGGGCGCCTTACGCCGCCCTTGGCAAATCAGGCGCCGGATCCGTACGGTCCAGGGAGCCCGCCGCGCCCAGGTCCGCCAGAATCGCGGCCGCGGCCCTGTGGGCCGAGTGCAGCGCTCCCTGGACCGTGCTGGTGTCGCGGTGGTCGCCGCAGACGTAGAGGCCGGCCATGAGGCGTACCGGGCGGCGCAGGTCGTGCGGGGGGCGCATGGCGGGGACGGCCTCGGGCGTGTGGTGCACCGCCAGCGTCTCCCAGCGGCGCGTCGAGGTGCCGTAGAGACGGGAGAGGTGGATGCGGACGGCGGTGTCGATCCCCTCCGGAGGTGTGCCGAGCACGGTCGAGGAGATCAGCACCCGGCCGACCGGAGCACGGCTGGGGTCCACGCTGCTGAGCACCGCCGTGTGCGCCACCGGCCCGCCGCGGTCGGCGTCCAGCAGCAGCGAGGTGCCGGTCGGGAAGGCCGCCGCCGGATCGTCGGTGGTGTGGTGGACCACGGTCACCGGGTGGAAGTCCGGCACCCTCAGGCCCGGCAGCAGCTCCGCCGCCGCCCGCGCGTCGGTCGCCAGCAGCACCGCCCGGCAGCGGATCTCGCCGTGCTCGGCGGTGGCCACCGAGGTCGTGGACACCGAGGTGACCCGCACCCCGGTGTGCACGGTGCCCGGCGGCAGCGCCCGCGCCAGCAGCTCCGGCAGCACGTCCGCGCCGCCCTCCGGCACACCCAGCCGGCCACTCGCGAAGGCGCGCAGCGCGAGGTCGGCGCACCGGCTGGAGGTGGTCAGCTCCGGGTCGCACAGCAGGGCGGCGAGCAGCGGGCGCAGGAAGCCGTCGATCGTGCGCGGCGGCATCCCACGCCGGGCGAGGGCCTGCCGGGCGGGCAGCTCGGGGCGGGCCAGGATGCGCTCGACCGGGGTGGCGGCGAGCCGCCCCAGCGCGGCGCCGAGCCGGGCCTGGTCGACCGCGCCGCCCGCCGGCGCACCGGCCCGGCCGGGGGTGGCCGCCGGTCCCCTGGGGGCGCTCGCGAGGGCGCGCACCACATGAAGTGCGCCCCTTGTGCTCCTCCCGGTCGCCGGTGCGCCCGCGCGCTGGGTGCGTCCGTCGCGGTGCAGCAGGACGCCCGGTGCGAAGGTGCGCAGGACCAGGGAGTCCAGGCCCGGGGTCGTGCGGAGTTCGGGGTAGGACGTGGACAGCAGCTGTCCGATGCGGTCGAGCCGGAAGCCGTCGACCTTCTCCGTCGACATGCGGCCGCCGACGTACGGGGCGGCCTCGAGGACTGCGGTCGAGATTCCTGCGCTGGTCAGCCGATGGGCCGCCGAGAGTCCGGCGATTCCGGCTCCCACGATGACGACGTCCACCTGGTACGCGGGCTCAAGCACGAGGCCCCTCCTGTGGTTGCGCGGCCGGTGGAGACGTCATGCCCCCAACTGGCTCCGGGGATACCCGAGTTCGCGTCGAGGTTAGGTCCGTGATCGGTCGCGAACAGTCGCGCATCAACAGGGCACGGTCGCATGGAGGTCGCATGCGGTCACAACAGATCGCAGGTGAGGCAGGAGAGCACCGGGGACCGCGCGCGTACGTCAGGCCGCCCGGATCGCCTCCTCGATTCCCGGGAACGCGAAGCGGAAGCCCGCCTCCAACAGCCGCCTCGGGACGACCCGTTGGCCGGCCAGCACGTCCCCCGCCATGTCGCCCAGCACCGCCCGCAGCACCGGCGCCGGCACCGCGAACGGGGCCGGGCGGTGCAGCACCCGGGCCATCGCCGCCGTGATCTCACGGTTCGTCAGCGGCTGCGGGGCCGTCAGGTTGAACGGCCCGGACAGGGTGCCGTCGTCGATGAGACGGCGCAGCGCGGCGACCTCGTCGTGCAGCGAGATGTACGACCAGTACTGCCGCCCGTCGCCCAGCCGCCCCCCGAGCCCCGCCCGGAACAGCGGGAACAGCCGCCCCCAGGCCCCGCCGCCGCGCGCCACCACCAGCCCCGTGCGCGCGAACACCGTCCGCACGCCCGCCTCCTGCGCCGGCGCCGCCGCCTCCTCCCACTCCACGCACAGCGAGGGCAGGAAGCCGTCGCCCGGCGGGGCGCCCTCGTCCACCGTCCGGTCGCCGGTGTCGCCGTAGATGCCGATCGCGCTGCCGCTGACGAAGACCCGCGGCGGCTCGGGCAGCGCGGCCACCGCCTCGGCCAGCGCGGCCGTGCCCAGCACCCGGCTGTCCCGCAGCACCCGCTTGTACGACGGCGTCCAGCGCCGGTCGCCGATCCCGGCCCCGGCGAGGTTCACCACCGCGGCACAGCCGGTCAGCCCGCCCGCGTCGACGTACTGGCCCACGGGATCCCAGCAGACCTCGTCCGGGCCCGCGGCCGCCCGGCGCACCAGTCGTACCACCTCGTGCCCGTCCGCGGTCAGGGACCGCACCAGGGCGCTGCCGATCAGCCCGGACGCCCCGGCCACCGCGATGCGCATACGTTCCATGACCCCAGCATGCCCGCGCGAAAACCCCGTGAGGCGCTCCGGCGGGCCGCCGTAGGGTGACCGTCATGCCGGAGCCGTACATACGCGTCGCCGTGCCCGCCGACGAGGCGGAACTGGCCGCGCTCGACCGGGCCACCTGGTCCACCCTGCACGCCGTGTCGCCCCCGCCCCAGGGGCCGTTCTTCGACGAGCGGCACCTCCCGGAGGACTACCTGGTCGCCGAGGCCGACGGGCGGCTCGCCGGCTACGTCCGCATCGGCCGCCCGACCCCGCTCGCCTCCAACGCGCACGTCCTGCAGATCCAGGGCCTCGCCGTCGCCGCTCAGGCGCGCGGGCGGGGTCTCGGGCGCGCGCTGATCCGGGCCGCCGTCGAGGAGGCGCGCGGGCGCGGGGCCCGGCGCCTCACCCTGCGGGTGCTCGGGCACAACGCCCCGGCCCGCGCGCTGTACGCCTCCGAGGGGTTCGCCGTCGAGGGGGTGCAGCCGGAGGAGTTCCTCCTCGACGGCGCCTACGTCGACGACGTGCTCATGGGCCGCCGCCTCTGACCACCGCGCGCCGGCCCGGCCACCGGGAGCCGGCCGACCACCCCGCGCCGACCGGCCGCCGGGAGCCGGCCGGCCCGCCGCTAGGAGCTGACCAGCTGGCCGGTGTCCACCGTTGTCGTCGACGTGGCCGCGCGGTGGGCGTCGCCCGCCACCTCGTCCGCCGTCAGGGCATACCCCGTCTCGGCGTCCGAGGTGGAGCGCGCGAACACCACCCCGAACACCTTGCCGCTCGTGGTCAGCAGCGGGCCGCCGGAGTTGCCCGGCCGGACCGTGGAGCGGATCGAGTAGATGTCCCGGGTGACCGCGCCGTCGTTGTAGATGTTCTGCCCGGTCGCCCGCACCCGGCTCGCCACCGTCGCCGCCTGCAGGTTCAGGCCGCCGTCCTGCGGATAGCCCGCGACCACCGCCGAGTCCCCGCGGCTCGCGCTGGTGTCGAAGCGCAGCACCGGGGCGTGCAGCCCGGGCACGTACAGCACCGCCACGTCCCGGTCGGGGTCGAAGAGCACCACCCGGGCCGCGTACGACCGCCCGACGCCGCCGACCCGCACGCTCGGGTGGTCGATGCCCGCCACCACGTGCGCGTTGGTCATCACGTGCCCCGCGGCGTAGACGAAACCGCTGCCCTCCCGGCCCTCGTTGCCCGAGGCACCCTCGATCTTCACGGTGCTCAGCTTCGCGGCGCTCGTCGCGGCCGGGGTGACGCTGTCGCCGGAGGGCCGGGCCACGCGGGCCGTGGACTCGTTCTCGAACGGGTTGAAGACCTGCGGGAAACCCGCCTCGGTCAGCGCCGAGGTGGCCCGCGAGAACCACGCGGGCGTGGTGTCCGGCATGGCGTCCTGCACCGCGCCCAGCAGCGTCGAGTTCCGTATCGCCGCGTTCAGCGTCTGCGACGGGGCGGCGCCCAGCACGCTCGCCGCCACCCAGGCCACGATCAGCACCGCGACCGAGTTCGCCGCCGCGCCCCCCAGCCCGTCCAGCACCCGCAGCGGGCCCCGGTCCAGCTCCCCGCGCAGCCGCAGCGCCAGCCGGCCCGCCAGTTCGTGCCCCACCACGGCGGGCACCAGCACCGTCACCACCGCGAGCGCCGTCGCCTGCGCGGTGCCGCGCTCCACCAGGCCGGTCACCCAGGGCAGCACCCACACGCCCACGACGGCACCGCCGACGAACCCGGCCAGCGAGACACAGCCGGCCACCAGCCCGCGCCGGTAACCGGACGCCGCGTAGACGAGGATCACCAGCACGAGCACCAGGTCGAGCAGGTCCACGGAGCCGCCTTTCTCTCGGACCCCTCAGTACGGACGGGACGGGTCCGGTGATCAGTCACCCAGTCATGGCACGGCCACCGGGTGGCGAACCGGCCATGTCATGTGTGTACCCCCAGAAACGTCCCGGACCGGGATGATGGTTCCGCCAGGTGGCAGAGCGCACATCGCGGGCACGGTCCGGCCGCCCGAGAGTGGGCTCATGCACGTGATGCACGCCGTCCGAAGACGACTGGTACGAAGAAGAGCGCAGACGCCCCGGCGCCGTCGCAGACCGGTGGCATCGGGGATGCAGACCATGCGGGCGGAGCCGGAGAAACGGCCGGACCCGGGGAGTCCGGAGGTGCCGGAGACCTCCGGGACCTGCGCGCCTTCGCAGCCCCCGCGGGCACCCGGGACGCCGGAGCCACCGGCGCCGCCCGGTCGGCAGCAGCCACCGGCACCGTCGGACATGGCGGGGACCCTGCGCCCGGCGGAGACACTCGGGCTGCCCTGGACCCCGCAGCCACCGGCACCGTCGGACATGACGGGGACCCTGCGCCCGGCGGAGACACCCGGACTGCCCCGGACCCCACAGCCACCGGAGCGACGGCGCGGGTCCGCGTCGCCCCATCCCCGGTGCCGGTCCGCGCGGCGGATACGGGGTGCCCTGACGGTGCTGGTCGGCTGTCTGCCCGGGCTGGTGGCCGTGCTCGTGCTCGCCCTGTGCGCCCGCGGTGTCGAGCGCCCCGCCGCGGACCGCCTGGCCCGGCCCGTCCCGGCGCGCACCCCGCTCACCCACCGCGCACCCCGGCCGCGCATCGTGCCCCGCACCGTCTGGCTGGGCACCGCCGGGCGGGTCCAGCCGCCGCCGCGCTACGACGACAAGGTGGTCGCCGTCTTCCTGCACCACACCGACTCGCCGAGCGCGTACGACTGCGCCGACGCGCCGGAGATCATCCGCCGCCTGTACGCCGGCCAGACCGGCGCCCGGAACTGGGACGACATCGGCTACAACTTCATCGTCGACCGCTGCGGCACCATCTACGAGGGCCGCGCCGGAGGCACCGACCGGCCGGTCACCGGCGCCCACACCCAGGGCTTCAACCACCGCACCGCCGGCATCGCCGCCCTCGGCACCTTCACCGCGGGCGTACCCGTGCCGCGGGCCATGACCGACGCGATCGCCGCCCTGGCCGCCTGGAAGCTCGGCCTCGCCGACGTCGACCCGCGCGGACAGGTCCGGCTGGTCTCCAGCAACAACCTCAGCCGCTACCGGGCCGGCACCACCGCCACCCTGCCGACCCTGGCCGGCCACGACGCCGGGTTCATGACCAGCTGCCCCGGCGCCGCCCTCAGCGCCCGCCTGCCCGAGATCAGGGAGAAGGCCGCGCGCCTCCAGGGCCGGGCCAGCACGGCGAGGCTCACAGCGATCCCCTAGGCGCCACGCAGCCCGCTCCGAGCCCCGCTCCCTACGGTCGTGCCCATCACCAGCCGACCGGAGGAGGGGATCATGAACAGCAGTCGTACCCGGGAGAGGAACACGGCCGAGAGCGCCGGCCGGAGCACGACCGAGCGCGTGGAGCGGGCGCGGTGGACACGGACCGCGCGCGGGCCCTGGGCGGTGCTCTGCGCGGTCGCGACCGTCGTCATCGGCCCGGCGGCGGCCACCGCGTCCGCCCTCGACCAGGCCAACGCCGCGCCGCTGCACCACGCCGTGCGGGCCGACCAGCCCCAGGCCTACCTGCCGGCCGACAGGCTGCGCAGGCGTACGGCCGGCTGAGCCGGGGCCGGCTACTCCCGGAAGCGGTCCCACAGCCGGGGGAAGCGCGCGGCGAGCGCCCGCTCGTTCTCGAAGTCCACCGGCAAGCCCTCCGGTTCGGCGGGCGCCGGGGCGATGCCGAGGTCGGGCGCGACGGTGCCGGTGAGCTGCTCGTAGGCCTCGTCCGCCGCGTAGCCCAGGTCCTCGCCGTCGCCGTCGATCTCCTCGTCGAAGTCCTCCAGCAGCTCCGCCAGCGAGTCGGGATCGTGCAGGGCGCCCTCGTAGACCTCACGGCCCTGGCCGATCAGCCAGCACCGGAAGAAGTCGAACGCGTCGTCGCTGGCCCCGTCCAGCAGCACCCAGGCCGCGCCCCACAGGTCCCACCGGTAGGCGCGGTTGTAGCGGGCCTCGAAGTGACGGGCGAAGTCCAGGACCAGGTCGGGGTCCAGCTGGAGCAGCCGGTCCACGAGCACGTCGGCCTGTTCCTCGGGGTCGCCCTCGGCGGCCTCACGGGCGGCGTCGATCAGCTCCCAGAACTCCGTCTCGTCCATCACGCCACCAGCATCGGGCCTCCACCGGTGGGGCGCACGCGGAGTACGCCGGAGTACGGCGGATCGTTATCCGCCGTCCGCGCGCCGCCGTCCGTCGCCCGCACCGTCGTACAGCGCGGCCAGCCGGGCGGCGTCCCGGGCGAACCGCTCCCGCAGGTTCTCGGGGCCCAGTACCTCCGCCTCCGCTCCGAGCGCCGTCAGCTGCGCGTACGCGACCTCCTCCGACTCCACGGGCAACGTCACCGTCACCCAGCCGGCCCCGTCCGGCCCGTCCGGCCCGCTCAGCGCCTCCCGCGCCGCCACCGGATCGACGGCGTACCGCAGCCTGCGCACACCCTCCGGCGACAGCCGTACGACGACCTCGGCGCGCAGGATCGAGCGCGCGAACCGCTCGGACTGCTCGGCCCAGTGGGCGGGCAGATCGAAGTCCGGATCACGGGTGAAGCGTTCCGCCAGGAGATCCACGGCGCTGAACCGGTCGATGCGGTACGTCCGGTGGGTCCACGAGGCGCCGGTCCGCGAGGCGCCGCCGTCGGCCACCCGCGCGCACAGGTACCAGACGCCCGCCTTCAGCACGAGCCCGTACGGCTCCAGTACCCGCTCCACTTCCTCCTCGCCGCGCCGGTACCGGGCCGTGACGCGGCGGTCCTCCCACACCGCCTCCGCGACCGCCGGCAGCAGCGCGGGCGTCTCCGGCTCCCGGAACCAGGCCGGCGCGTCCAGATGGAAGCGCCGGGCCGCGCTGTCCGGGGCGTCGCGCAGGGACGGCAGCAGCGCCGCGGAGACCTTCAGCCGGGCGGCGCAGTGGGCGTCCTCCAGGCCCATCTCCCGGAGCGCCCCCGGCACCCCGCTCAGGAACAGCGCCTCCGCCTCGCTCCTGGCCAGCCCGGTCAGCCGCGTGCGGTAGCCGCCGACCAGCCGGTAGCCGCCGGCCCGCCCCCGGTCCGCGTACACCGGCACGCCCGCCTCCGACAGCGCCTGCGCGTCCCGGGTCACCGTCCGCTCCGACACCTCCAGTTCCCGCGCGAGTTCGCCGGCGGTCATGGACGGCCGGGACTGAAGGAGGAGCACCATCTTGATCAGGCGTGCGGCACGCATGCGTCTCATGATGCCGGGGGGCACTGACAGCGGCGGCCGAGCAGGGTTCGGCACCGCCGGCCACCGCCGTGGGGGCTGAGCGCCGTTGCGGCGGAAGAGAGAAGCGGCGGAAAAGGGAAGCGGCGGACAAGAAGGTGCCCTTCTTGTCCGCCGCAACGGCGAGCCACCACGACGGAGGTGACCGGCGGTGCCGAACCGCCCGTCGCCCCGTCGGCCGGCTCACAGCCCGTACTTGTCCCGGGCCTCCTTGACCGCCGTGGCCTTCACCTCGCCGCGCCGGGCGAGCTGGGCCAGGGCCGCGACGACGATCGACTGGGCGTCGATGCCGAAGTGGCGGCGGGCGGCCTCACGGGTGTCCGACAGGCCGAAGCCGTCGGCGCCCAGCGAGGACCAGTCCTGGTCGACCCACTGCGCGATCTGGTCCGGCACCTGGCGCATGTAGTCGGAGACCGCGAGGACCGGGCCCTCGGCGCCCTGCAGCGCCTGGCGGACGTACGGCACCCGCTCCTCGCCGCGCAGCAGGGCCGCGTCGGCCTCCAGCGCGTCGCGGCGCAGCTCCGTCCAGGAGGTCGCCGACCAGACGTCGGCCGCGACACCCCACTCCTCGGCCAGCAGCCGCTGTGCCTGGAGGGCCCAGTGGATCGCCGTACCGGAGCCCAGCAGCTGGATGCGCGGGGCGTTGGCGGCCGGGGACAGGCCCGCGGACTCCGCCGTGTTGAAGCGGTACAGGCCCTTGACGATGCCCTCGTCGATGCCGAGGCCGGCCGGCTTGGCGGGCTGCGGCAGCGGCTCGTTGTAGACCGTCAGGTAGTAGAAGACGTCCTGGTCCTCGCCCGGCTTGGCCTCGCCGTACATCCGGCGCAGCCCCTCACGGACGATCACCGCGATCTCGTAGGCGAACGCGGGGTCGTAGGTGAGGGCGGCGGGGTTCGTGGCCGCGATCACCGGGGAGTGGCCGTCGGCGTGCTGCAGGCCCTCACCGGTGAGGGTCGTACGGCCCGCCGTCGCGCCGACGAGGAAGCCGCGGCCGAGCTGGTCGCCGAGCTGCCACATCTGGTCGGCGGTGCGCTGCCAGCCGAACATCGAGTAGAAGATGTAGAACGGGATCATCGCCTCGCCGTGCGTCGCGTACGCGGTGGACGCGGCGATGAAGTCGGCCATCGAACCGGCCTCGGTGATCCCCTCGTTGAGGATCTGGCCGTTCTTGGCCTCCTTGTAGTACATCAGCTGGTCGCGGTCGACCGGCTCGTACGTCTGGCCCTTGGGGGAGTAGATGCCCAGGGACGGGAAGAGGCTCTCCATGCCGAAGGTGCGCGCCTCGTCGGGGACGATCGGCACCCAGCGCTTACCCGTCTCCTTGTCGCGGACCAGGTCCTTGACCAGGCGGACGAAGGCCATGGTGGTGGCCACGTTCTGGGAGCCGGAGCCCTTGTCGAAGGAGGCGAAGGCCTTCTCGGCCGGGGCCGGCAGCGGGGCCAGCGCGTGCGTGCGGCGGGCCGGGGCCGGGCCGCCGAGGGCCGCGCGGCGCTCCTGGAGGTAGCGGACCTCGGGGGAGTCGGCGCCCGGGTGGCCGTAGGGGACCACGCCGTCGGTGAAGTCGCTGTCCTTGATCGGCAGGTCGAGCAGGTCGCGCATCGCCTTGAACTCGTCCACCGAGAGCTTCTTCATCTGGTGGTTGGCGTTCTTCGACGCGAAGCCCTCGCCGAGGGTGTGGCCCTTGACCGTCTGGGCCAGGATCACGGTCGGCGCGCCCTTGTGCTCGACGGCGGCCTTGTACGCGGCGTAGACCTTGCGGGCCTCGTGACCGCCGCGCGAGAGGTGGAAGCACTCCAGGATCTTGTCGTCGCTCAGCAGCTTCGCCATCTCCGCCAGCGCCGGGTCCTTGCCGAAGAAGTCGGCGCGGATGTAGGCGGCGTCGCGGGTCTGGTACGTCTGGATCTGCGCGTCCGGTACCTCGCGCAGACGGCGTACCAGGGCGCCGGTCGTGTCGAGCTGGAACAGCTCGTCCCAGGCGGTGCCCCACAGCGTCTTGACGACGTTCCAGCCGGCGCCGCGGAACTGGGCCTCCAGCTCCTGCACGATCTTGAAGTTGGCGCGGACCGGGCCGTCCAGGCGCTGCAGGTTGCAGTTGATGACGAAGGTGAGGTTGTCCAGCTCCTCACGGGCGGCGAGCGCGAGGGCCGCCGTCGACTCCGGCTCGTCCATCTCGCCGTCGCCCAGGAAGGCCCAGACGTGGGAGGCGGAGACGTCCTTGATGCCGCGGTTGGTGAGGTAGCGGTTGAAGCGCGCCTGGTAGATCGCGGAGAGCGGGCCGAGGCCCATCGACACCGTCGGGAACTCCCACAGCCAGGGCAGGCGGCGCGGGTGCGGGTAGGACGGCAGGCCGTTGCCGCCGGACTCCTGGCGGAAGTTGTCCAGGTGCGCCTCGTTCAGGCGGCCGTCGAGGAAGGCGCGGGCGTAGATGCCCGGGGAGGCGTGGCCCTGGATGTACAGCTGGTCGCCGGAGCCGTCGCCCTCCTTGCCCTTGAAGAAGTGGTTGAAGCCGGTCTCGTACAGCCAGGCGGCGGAGGCGAAGGTGGCGATGTGGCCGCCGACGCCGTACTTGCTGCCCCGGGTCACCATCGCGGCCGCGTTCCAGCGGTTCCAGGCGGTGATCCGGGCCTCCATCTCCGGGTCACCGGGCAGGCCCGGCTCGGCGGAGGTGGGGATGGTGTTGACGTAGTCCGTCTCGAGGAGCTTCGGCAGCGCGATGCCGCCCGCCTCGGCGCGCTCCAGCGTGCGGCGCATCAGGTATGCGGCGCGGTGCGGCCCGGCCTCCCGGGCGACGGCGTCGAGGGAGGCCTGCCATTCGGCGGTCTCCTCCGGGTCGCGGTCGGGGAGCTGGTCGAGCGCGCTCGGCTGGATGGCGTTGGGGTCGGTCATGTCGCCGCCTTCCTCAGTCGAAGGGGGTTCCCTCATCGGTAAGGGGTTCGGGGGTGCCCTTGGTCTTTGGCAGGACAGGGCGGGCGGACCTCGGTGGAGGTCCGTCGGCGACTGTAACTCCCTGATCGATGATCGATCAAAGGGTTGAGGTCGAAAACTTCTCGAATCCGAGAAAGTCGGCACGCGGTGCCTTCAGGACTGGCACCGGGTGACGCCCGAGCGCCTTGTTTTCGCAGGTGGGGCGGCGTCTGAGCGGGTGCCCGCTCGACTGAACGCGGCGCGTGTCAAGCCCGCGGGGCGCAGCCCAGGACGTGCGCCTTCACGATCTCCGGGATGCGGGGATCCCGCCTCTTGAACGCGGCCACCAGCTCCTCGTGCTCCTCCGCGTACGACTGCTGGACCGTGCCCAGCCAGCGGATGGACAGCGCCGTGAACACCTCGATGCCCAGGCCCTCCCAGGTGTGCAGCAGCACCGAGTTCTGCGCGGCGCGCACGAGTTCGCGGTGGAAGCCGACGGTGTGGCGGACCTGGGCGGTGCCGTCGGCCTTGCGGTCGGCCTCGTACAGGGCCAGGACGTGCGGCTCCAGGGCCGAGCAGTCCTCGGCGAGGCGGTCGGCCGCCAGCTCCGCCGCGATGGCCTCCAGGCCGGCCCGGACGGGGTAGCTCTCCTCCAGGTCGGCCGCGGTCAGGTTCCGTACGCGCACGCCCTTGTTCGGGGCGGACTCGATCAGGCGGAGCGACTCCAGCTCCCGCAGGGCCTCGCGGACCGGGGTCTGGCTGACCTCCAGCTCCGTGGCGATACGGCGCTCCACGATCCGCTCGCCCGGCTGCCAGCGCCCGCTGACGATTCCCTCCACGATGTGCTCGCGGATCTGTTCGCGCAGCGAGTGGACGACGGGCGCGGTCATTGAGGGCTCCTTCGGGAGGGCTGACGTTTAGACAATACGGCGGGTTCGCTCCGCGGGTAGAGCCGATGAGGGGGCTTTGGCGCAGGTGAGACAAGACTTACACGGCGTACAGCTGGGCGAAGAACCGAACAGCTCGGTTCGGTCCGTCGTCGGGCGGCCGGGGGTCTTCCGTGGTTCCTCGCGCAGTTCCCCGCGCCCCTTATACGTCGGTGCCCTCGCCCGGAACTTCCAGGCGAGGGCACCGATGTGCTGCGGTGGCCGGCGATTACAGGCCGAGCTCCACCTCGAACTCGCCCGCCTCCAGGATCGCCTTGACCGCCGTCAGGTAACGGGCCGCGTCGGCGCCGTCGACCAGACGGTGGTCGTAGGAGAGGGTCAGGTAGGTCATGTCGCGGACGCCGATGACCGTGCCCTCCTCGGTCTCGATGACGGCCGGACGCTTGACCGTGGCACCGATGCCGAGGATCGCGACCTGGCCCGGCGGCACGATGATCGTGTCGAACAGCGCGCCGCGCGAACCGGTGTTGGAGATGGTGAAGGTCGCGCCGGACAGCTCGTCCGGGGTGATCTTGTTGGCGCGGACCTTGCCCGCCAGCTCCGCCGTGGCCTTGGCGATGCCGGCGATGTTGAGGTCACCGGCGTGCTTGATGACCGGGGTCATCAGGCCCTTCTCGGAGTCCACCGCGATACCGATGTTCTCGGAGTCGAAGTAGGTGATGGTGCCCTCGGCCTCGTTGATCCTGGCGTTGATGACCGGGTGGGCCTTCAGCGCCTGCGCGGCGGCCTTGACGAAGAACGGCATCGGGGAGAGCTTGACGCCCTCGCGCGCGGCGAAGGAGTCCTTGGCCTGGGCGCGCAGCCGCATCAGGCGGGTGACGTCCACCTCGACGACCGACGACAGCTGGGCCTGCTCGTGCAGCGCCTTGACCATGTTGTCGCCGATGACCTTGCGGATGCGCGGCATCTTGACGGTCTGGCCGCGGAGGGGGGAGACCTCCAGGGCAGGCGCCTTCTTGGCAGCGGCGGCCGGGGCGGCAGCGGCCGGAGCCGGAGCGGCGGCGGCGGCCTTCGCGGCCTCGGCGGCGGCGAGGACGTCCTGCTTGCGGATCCGGCCGCCGACGCCGGTGCCCTTGACGGTGGCCAGGTCGACGCCGTTCTCGGCGGCGAGCTTGCGCACCAGCGGGGTCACGTAGGCGCCCTCGTCGGTCGCCTGGGTGGCGGTCGGGTGGGTCGGCGCGGTGGCCGGGGTGACCGGAGCCGGGGCCGGGGCGGGCGCCGGAGCCGCGGGCTGGGCCGGG
>NZ_CP011497.1:6171333-6637855 GCF_001027185.1 Streptomyces incarnatus
GCCTCGGCGACCGGGGCCGGGGCGGGCTCGGCGGCCGGGGCCGGAGCCTCGGCGGCGGCGGGGGCCGGGGCGGCCGCGGGGGCGCCGGTGCCGTCGTCGATGACGGCCAGCTCGGCGCCGACCTCGACGGTCTCGTCCTCGGCGACCTTGATGGAGGACAGGACACCGGAGACGGGCGAGGGGATCTCGGTGTCGACCTTGTCGGTCGAGACCTCGAGCAGCGGCTCGTCGGCCTCGACGCGCTCGCCCTCGGCCTTCAGCCAGCGGGTGACAGTGCCCTCGGTGACGCTCTCACCGAGCGCCGGAAGGGTTACGGAAACCGCCATGGTTTCGGTTGCTCCTAACGAATTGCGGAAGTCTGTGTCGTCGCGCCCGTTGACCGAAGGCTCAGTCGTGGGAGTGCAGCGGCTTGCCGGCGAGCGCCAGGTGCGCCTCGCCCATCGCCTCGTTCTGCGTCGGGTGGGCGTGGATGAGCTGGGCGACCTCGGCCGGCAGCGCCTCCCAGTTGTAGATCAGCTGGGCCTCGCCGACCTGCTCACCCATCCGGTCGCCGACCATGTGGACGCCGACCACGGCACCGTCCTTGACCTGGACGAGCTTGATCTCGCCCGAAGTGTTCAGGATCTTGCTCTTGCCGTTGCCCGCCAGGTTGTACTTCAGAGCGACGACCTTGTCCGCGCCGTAGATCTCCTTGGCCTTGGCCTCGGTGATACCGACGGAGGCGACCTCCGGGTGGCAGTACGTCACCCGCGGGACACCGTCGTAGTCGATCGGAACGACCTTCAGACCGGCCAGACGCTCCGCCACCAGGATGCCCTCGGCGAAGCCGACGTGCGCGAGCTGGAGCGTCGGGACGAGGTCACCGACCGCGGAGATGGTCGGGACGTTGGTCCGCATGTACTCGTCGACCAGGACGTAGCCACGGTCCATGGCGACGCCCTGCTCCTCGTAGCCCAGGCCCTGCGAGACCGGGCCGCGGCCGACGGCGACGAGGAGGACCTCGGCCTCGAACTCCTTGCCGTCCGCCAGGGTGACCTTCACGCCGTCCTGGGTGTACTCGGCCTTCTGGAAGAAGGTGCCGAGGTTGAACTTGATGCCGCGCTTGCGGAACGCGCGCTCAAGAAGCTTCGAAGAGTTCTCGTCCTCGACCGGGACGAGGTGCTTCAGGCCCTCGATGACGGTGACGTCCGAGCCGAAGGACTTCCACGCCGAGGCGAACTCGACGCCGATGACACCGCCGCCCAGGATGATCGCGGACTTCGGCACGCGGTCCAGGACGAGGGCGTGGTCGGAGGAGATGATCCGGTTGCCGTCGATCTCCAGGCCCGGCAGCGACTTCGGCACGGAGCCGGTCGCCAGCAGGACGTGGCGGCCCTGGATCCGCTGCCCGTTCACGTCGACGGAGGTGGGGGAGGACAGCCGGCCCTCACCCTCGATGTACGTCACCTTGCGGGACGCGATCAGACCCTGCAGGCCCTTGTACAGGCCGGAGATGACACCGTCCTTGTACTTGTGGACGGCCGCGACGTCGATGCCCTCGAAGGTCGCCTTGACGCCGAACTGCTCGCTCTCGCGGGCCTGGTCGGCGATCTCGCCCGCGTGCAGCAGGGCCTTGGTGGGGATGCAACCCCGGTGCAGGCAGGTGCCGCCGACCTTGTCCTTCTCGATCAGGGCGACGTCCAGGCCCAGCTGCGCCCCGCGCAGGGCCGCGGCGTAACCACCGCTACCACCGCCGAGGATCACTAGGTCGAAAACGGTGCTGGCGTCGTTCGCCACGTCACGTCCTCCATGCATGTGCGCCGTACGCCGGTCTCCGATGACCGGCAGGCGGCTGGTGTCCGGCCGCTTGATGCTTCGGCCCTTCGGTGGGGGCCCTGTCCTGCCGGGCTCCATCTTTGCACTTGTCGGACGAGATCGAGACGCCGGGCCGGGGTGTGAGACGTCCCACGTTCACTTGAAACGAACGGGGCAGCGATGCCGAGAAGGGGCGCGGGGCTGTGTCCGACATGCGGCTCCGCCGCGTGGGCGCGACCAGCCCCCACGCGGCGAGCTGCGGAACAAGCAGCCGAACTGGGCTATTGGGCGACCGTCAGCCCAGGTCACCCGCCGCGGTCAGCTCCGCGAGCCGCACCAGCGTACGCACGGCCGACCCTGTACCACCCTTGGGCGTGTACCCGAAGGGCCCGCCCTCGTTGAACGCGGGACCGGCGATGTCCAGGTGCGCCCAGGTGATCCCCTCGCCCACGAACTCGCGCAGGAAGAGCCCGGCGACCAGCCCGCCGCCCATCCGCTCGCCCATGTTCGCGATGTCGGCGACCTGGGACTCCATCCCCTTGCGCAGGTGCTCCGGCAGCGGCATCGGCCAGGCCGGCTCGCCGACCTCCTCCGCCGCCTCGTGCACCGCGGAGCGGAACGCGTCGTCGTTGGCCATGACACCGAACGTCCGGCTGCCCAGCGCCAGCATCATCGCGCCGGTCAGGGTCGCGACGTCCACGATGGCGTCCGGGTTCTCCTGCGAGGCCGCCCACAGCGCGTCGGCGAGCACCAGCCGGCCCTCGGCGTCGGTGTTGAGGACCTCCACGGTCTTGCCGCTGTACATGCGCAGCACGTCACCCGGGCGCACCGCGGAGCCGGACGGCATGTTCTCGGCCAGCGCCAGCCAGCCGGTGACGTTGACCTCCAGGCCGAGCCGCGCGGCGGCGACGACGGCGGCGAACACGGCGGCGGCACCGCTCATGTCGCACTTCATCGTCTCGTTGTGCCCGGCCGGCTTCAGCGAGATGCCGCCCGAGTCGTAGGTGATGCCCTTGCCGACGAAGGCGAGGTGCTTGTCCGCCTTCGGGTGCTTGTACGACAGCTTCACCAGGCGCGGGGTGGCCGCCGAGCCGCCGCCGACGCCGAGGATGCCGCCGTATCCGCCCTTGACCAGGGCCTTGTCGTCGAGCACCTGCACCTTGATGCCGTGCTCCTTGGCCGCGGTCTGCGCGATGCCCGCGAAGGCGGCCGGGGTCAGGTCGTTCGGCGGCATGTTGATCAGGTCGCGGGCGCGGTTCAGCTCCTCGCAGACCGCGACGGCGCGGGCGACGGCCCCCTTGTGGGCGGCG
The DNA here is from genome assembly GCF_001027185.1 of Streptomyces incarnatus. Classification (NCBI taxonomy): domain Bacteria; kingdom Bacillati; phylum Actinomycetota; class Actinomycetes; order Kitasatosporales; family Streptomycetaceae; genus Streptomyces; species Streptomyces incarnatus. Next base: position 6,174,438 of record NZ_CP011497.1, read on the forward strand.
TCACGCGGCTTGCCGCCCAGCAGCGCGGCCTCGGCCAGCGGAGCCTTGCCGTTCTTGGCCTTGCCACCGTTCGCCTGCGCGCCGTTCTCCTTGTACACGTCGAAGGAGTACGCGCCGAGCAGGATGCCCTCGCCGATCGCCCCGACGGCGCCCGGGCCGTCGACGGGCAGCGCGAACGCGGCCTTCTTGGAGCCGGCGAGCGCGCGGGCGGCCACGCCGGCGGCCTTGCGCAGCGCCTCGGCGTCGTAGGCCTCGTCGTCCTCGCTCTTGGCGTCCGGCTCCGTGCCCAGGCCGACCGCCACGACGATCGGGGCCTTGAAGCCGGCCGGCGCGGGCAGCTTGGTGAGCTCGCCCTCGGCACCCGAGGCGCCGAGGGTCTCCAGGACGGCCGCAAGCCTGCCGTCGTACGCCTTGTCCACGGCCTCGGCGCCCGGCGCTACGACAAGGTCCCCGGACCTGGATCCAGCGCCCTTGGCGACACCGATCACGATCGCGTCGGCCCGCAGGCCGGGCGCCGCGGCGGTGCTGAGAGTCAGAGCAGTCACGGTGGTGAAATCTCGCTTCCGATGTGAAGTTCCTGTGGCCGAAGTGGGGTGGGTCGACCGGGCCCGAGAGCCGACCCTAGGTCCATACCTGGGTGCAGGTGGCAACCGGGGCCTTCACCCTGTCGGCGAACACCCGGGACGAGACTACGCGCGTGCGCCCGTTCGCTCATTCCTGCGGGCGTTCACCTGTGCGTGGCGTCGTGCTCACTTCCGCCTCCCCGGCGCGGGGGCTCACCACTGGGGCGCGCTGCCCGTCGGGCCGGACTCCGCCCGCCGGAGCGCGCCCATGACCGAGGTGCCGGCCAGCCGGTCGGCGAGGGAGCGGCGGCCGGGGAAGACCACCGTCAGGGCATTGACCAGGAACAGCACCACCGCGATGGCCCACACCAGCACCGAAAGGACGAACTGCCCCTCGATCAGCAGCACACAGGCCAGCGCGTACACCGCGACGTCGGCGACGGTGGTGACGGCGGCGCGGCGCAGGGCGTGCCGGGACAGCCGCGGGATGACGCGCAGGCCGAGCAGCCCCTTGCCGAGGGTGCGGCCGAGCAGCGCGAGGCAGGCCCACTGGTAGAGGAACGTGAGGACGACGAGCGCGCCGAAGGCCTCCTCCACGTCCAGGACCACCTGGTCCCAGAGGGACAGGCCCAGGTGCTCGGAGGCGCCGATGACGTCACCGCGCGAGGTCACGAGGTCGAGGCCGCCCTTCGTGGCCAGCGAGGGCACGTCGGTGACGAGGGCGGTGACGCGGTGGAAGGTGAGGACGGCCAGCAGGACGGCCACCACCGCCACGAGTGCGAAGTCTATGGACCAGGCCAGGGCGCGGCGCAGCTTGAGCACGGAACTCCCCCGAATCACAACGCTCTTGTCCGTGTACGGCAGAGCAGCTTAGCGGCCCAGGGACAGCACGATGAGGGCCGTTGTCGCCGCCGTCTCCGCCAGGGCGCCGAAGACGTCGCCCGTCACCCCGCCGAACCGGCGCACGCAGTGGCGCAGCAGGAGATCGGCCGCGGCCAGGGACAGCAGGACCGCGGCCGCGGTGCGCACGGCGTCGTACGGGCCCAGCGCCGTGCCCCAGGCCGCCGAACCGATCGTGAGGGCCGCCGTGACGGCCAGCGCGCCCGGTACCGGCACCACCCCGGCGACCGCCGCTCCCAGCCCCTCCGGGCGGGCGGCCGGCACACCGGTGCGGGCGGCCAGGGTGAGGGCGAGCCGGGCCGTGACCGCCGAGACGACCGCCGCCAGGGCACCCCGCGCCCAGGAGTGGCCGTACAGCTGTGCCAGGACGGCGACCTGGGCCAGCAGCACCAGGACCAGGGTGATGACGCCGAACGGCCCGATGTCCGACTGCTTCATGATCCGCAGCGCGTCCTCGGCGGGCTTGCCGCTGCCCAGGCCGTCGGCGGTGTCGGCGAGGCCGTCGAGGTGCAGCCCCCGGGTGAGCGCCGCCGGTACGGCGACGGAGGCGACGGCGGCGAGCAGCGGGCCGGCGCCGAGCAGGAGCAGCAGCAGTCCGAGCCCGGCCGCGCAGAGGCCCACGGCCAGGCCCGCGGCGGGGGCGCTCAGCATCCCGCCGCGGGCGGCCCCGCGGTCCCAGCGGTGCACCCGGACGGGCAGCACGGTGAGGGTGCCGAAGGCGAAGCGGAGGCCGTCGAGGGGGGAGGACTTGCGCACCGGCGCAGGTTACCGGGCGGTCGCGGAGCCGCCGCCCACCCCCCGGGATAAGGTGCGCATATGGGGCAGTGGTGGGTACGGAACATCGTCGAACCGGGCAAGCTCCCCCTGCTGCTCGCCCTCGCCGCCTTCCTGCTCACGTTCGTCGTCACCCGGGTGATCACCCGGCTGATCCGGGCCGGCAGGGGCCCGTTCGGGAACGTCAGCGCGGGCGGGACGCACATCCACCACGTCGTCCCCGGGGTCGTCCTCACCGTCGTCGGCGGGTTCGGCATGCTCGCCAGCGACTGGCACGGCCCGGGCGGTACCGTCGCCGCCGTCCTGTTCGGGATGGGCGTCGGGCTGGTGCTGGACGAGTTCGCGCTGATCCTGCATCTGGACGACGTGTACTGGACCGAGGAGGGCCGCAAGAGCGTCGAGATCGTCGTGCTCACCGCCGCGCTCGTCGGGCTGCTGCTCGCCGGGTTCGCCCCCTTCGGCGTCAACGACCTGTCCGCGCAGGAGCTCCAGGACCGCGGCGGCGCCCTCAGCACCATCGGCCTGAACTTCCTCTTCGCGCTCATCGCCCTGAGCAAGGGCAAGGCGCGCGTCGCGGTCTTCGGGGTGGTCGTGCCGCTGGTCGCGCTGGTCGGCGCCGTACGGCTGGCCCGCCCCGGCTCCCCGTGGGCCCGCCGTTTCTACGGCCGCCGGCCGCGCGCCCGCGCCAAGGCGGCCCTGCGCGTCTACCGGCACGACCGCCGCTGGGCCCGGCGCAGCCGCGCCGTTCAGGACTGGATCGGCGGCAAGCCCGACCCGCGCTCGGCCCGGTTGCCCGACCGCCGCTGAACCCGCCACCGCACGCGGCCGTACACGTGCCGCGGCCTCAGGCGCAGCCGGTGTCCGTAGCGGTGCCGCACCGCCACCTCGAGGCAGATCAGCCCCACGGCCATCAGCGCGGCCAGGTGCTCCTTGCCCGCCAGATTCTCCTTGACCAGCACCTCGGCGACCATCGCCAGGGTCACCGCGCCCGAGGTGACGTACGCGCCGTAGCGCCAGCTCACGAACACGGCGAGACCCACCACGGCCGCCGACGGACCGGTGTCCACCACCTGCGCGTCCGTCCACGGCAGCCCGAACGGGGCGTGCGCGCCCAGCGAGATGCCGATGCGCGCGTAGAGGGTTCCGGCGACCGTGGCGGCGTACGCGATGACCAGGGTCCGCCACCAGCCGACGCACACCTCGGCGATCCCGAACACCAGCAGGATCTGCGCCAGCGCGCCCCACACCGGCAGGTCCAGCGCCGGCACGAACAGCGACAGGGGCGTGCGCAGCAGGGCCAGCCACAGCGGGTCCTCGGCCCGTACGGCGCCCACGTCCTGCACGAACTGGTAGCCCCACGGCCGGTTCTGCACGTACTGCAGCAGGGCCGTCAGACAGACCGCGCCGAGGGTCATCGGTGCCGCCCGCAGGCCTCGCTTCGGCAGGGCCGTGCCCACGGTGACGCACAGCGGCCCCCACTCCTCACGGGCCCAGCGGGCGAGCGCTCTCATCAGACGTTCCTCATCGGCCGTTGCTCAGCGGTGCGTGTCCGGGTGTCTAGCGGTGTGTGTCCAGGTGCCTGCGGTGCAGCCACTTCGGCAGTCCCGGCGCCTCCAGGAACCCTTCGGCACGCGCCGAGGCGAGGCCGATGCGCAGCAGGTCCGCGCTCTTCTCGAAGAGCAGGAACCGCGGCTCCCAGATGGGCCGGTACTTCGCGTTGGCGCGGTACAGCGACTCGATCTGCCACCAGCGGGAGAAGAAGCTGAGCAGCGACCGCCACACCCTCAGTACCGGACCGGCACCGAGGCGCGCCCCACGTTCGAAGACCGACCTGAACATCGCGAAGTTGAGTGAGACCTGCGTGATCCCGATCTCGTCGGCGCGCCGCAGCAGTTCGATGACCATGAACTCCATCAGCCCGTTGTCGGAGTCCCGGTCGCGGCGCATCAGGTCCAGCGACAGCCCGCGCGGCCCCCAGGGCACGAAGGACAGCAGCGCGCGCAGCCTCCCCTCGGCGTCGGTGCACTCCAGCATCACGCACTGCCCGTCCTCGGGGTCCCCGAGCCGGCCGAGCGCCATGCTGAACCCGCGCTCGGTCGCCCCGTCCCGCCAGTCGTCCGCGCGCTCGACGAGATACGCCATCCGGTCCGCCGGGATGTCCTCGTGCCGCCGGATCCGCACCTCGTACCCGGCCCGCTTCACCCGGTTGTACGCCTGCCGGACCGTCCGCATCGCCCGGCCCTCCAGCGTGAAGTCGGCGACCTCCACGATCGCCTCGTCGCCGAGTTCCAGCGCGTCCAGCCCGTGCCGGGCGTAGACCGTCCCCGCCTCCTCGCTCGCCCCCATCACCGCCGGGATCCAGCCGTGCGCCCGCGCCTGGGCCAGCCACGGCACGATCGCGCCCGGCCACGCCTCCGGATCGCCGAGCGGATCCCCGGAGGCCAGGCTCACCCCGCCGACCACCCGGTAGGCGACGGCCGCCTTGCCCGTGGGCGACCACACCACGCTCTTCTCCCGGCGCAGCGCGAAGTAGCCCAGCGAGTCCCGCTCGCCGTGCCGGTCCAGCAGGGCCCGCAGCTGCTTCTCGTCGTCCTCGGTGAGCGGGTCGACGGCGCGCCGGGAGCGGAACGCGGCGTAGAACACGGCGAGGACGAGGGCCGTACTGAGCACGTTGACCGTGACGTTCGCCCAGTTCGGCGGGTCGATCCCGGGGAAGCGGGACTCGTCGGCGGCCACCGACACCAGGCGCAGGGCGCCGTAGTGCCAGCGCTCCCAGAAGGTCGAACGGGCCGCGTCCGGCGCCTGGTTGGTGACCGTCACCAGCAGCCCGGCCAGCAGGCTCGCGGCCAGCCCGCCGCCGACGGCGACCGTCGCCGCGAGCCGCGGGTTGGACCGGTCGCCCTTGGCGTAGAACTCCCGGCGGCCCACGAGCAGCGCGCCGAAGAACGCGGTGGTGAGCCCCAGCGAGATCCAGTTCTGCGCATACCGCCGGATCTCCGGGAACGACGCCATGGCGAACGCGAGCAGGGTGAGGAAGGCCCCGCTGATCACCAGGTTGAGGATCCAGGCGGCCCGCTTCCGGCGCCGCATGGTGATCGCCAGGAAAGCGGTGAAGACGCCCGAGGCGAAGCCGGCCGTCAGCAGGTACGGGGTGAAGAAGTCGTCCTGGTTGTGCCGGCGCACGTCCTGGCCGAGCGAGACCCAGACCGCGCTGAGGAAGTTGATGAAGGCGACGGTCCGCAGATACCAGACGGCGAAGGCGGCGGCCCGCCGGGAAGCCCCGGTGGACCGCCGCTGCTCCTCACCCGGACGCCCCGGCTCGACTCCCTGCGGCACCGCATTTCGGGCATCTCCCATGGGGCAGGATCATATGGGTGTGGCCAGGGCCAACCGCACTTTCCGGTCTCTGTGGCGTGCGTGCTCTTTTACGGCCGGCGGGGGCAACGGCCTTTTCCCGCCGCGACGGTGCTCGGCCGCGACGGTGCTCGGCCGTGACGGAGCTCGGCTGCGACGGTGCTCGGCCGTGACGGAGCTCGGCTGCGACGGTGCTCGGCCGTGACGGTGCTCGGTCGGCGGTGCCGAACCGACCGAGACCCGACTACTCCTGCTCCGCCGACTCCTCCGCCAGCTTCTCCTCCGGCTCCTCCGTCGGCTCCTTCTCGGTCCCCGGCTTCTCGGGAAGCTCCGCGGCCAGTGCCGCCGCGGCCCGCACCAGCGGCAGGGCCAGCAGCGCGCCCGTGCCCTCGCCGACCTTCACCCCCTGCGCCAGCAGCGGCTCCAGGGCCATCCGGTCCAGCGCCTTGGCCTGCCCCGGCTCCCCGCTGTCGTGCCCGGCCAGCCACCAGTCCGGCGCCCGGAAGGCGACCCGCTGCGCGACCAGCGCGCAGGCGGCGGCCACCACTCCGTCGAGCAGCACCGGCAGTTTCCGCACCGCGCACTGCAGCAGGAACCCGGTCATTGCCGCGAGGTCCGCCCCGCCCACGGTCGCGAGCAGCTGCAACTGGTCGCCGAGCACCGGCCGCGCCCGCCGGAGCGCGTCCCGGATCGCCGCGCACTTGCGCATCCACGCCAGGTCGTCGATCGCGAGCCCGCCCCGCCCGGTCACCACCGACGCGTCGGTCCCGCACAGCGCCGCGATCAGCACCGCCGCGGCCGTGGTCCCGCCCACGCTGACGTCACCCAGCACCACCAGGTCCGTACCCGAGTCGGCCTCCTCGTCGGCGACCGCGACGCCCGCGCGCAGCGCCGCCTCGGCCTCCTGGAGGGTGAGCGCGTCCTCGATGTCGATACGGCCGCTGCCGCGCCGCACCCGGTGCCGTACCACGTCCTCCGGGAAGGAGCCGGGATCGCAGTCCAGGGCCATGTCCACGATCCGTACCGGCACTTCCTGCCGCCGCGCGAGCACGGACACCGGGCTCGCGCCCTCCAGCACGGCCCGCACCAGCTGCTCGGCACTGCCCGCCGGACGCGCCGAGACGCCCAGCTCGGCGACTCCGTGGTCGCCGGCGAAGAGGATCACCTTCGGCCGCTCCACGGTCCGTACCGGTACGGCACTCTGCGCGGCGGACAGCCACTCGCCCAGCTCGTCGAGGCGGCCCAGCGCCCCGGGCGGCACGATCTGGCGCTCCCGCCGGGCCTCGGCGTCACGGCGCACGCCCCCGTCCGGGCGCTCGATCAGATCGGTGAAGTCGTCCAGATTAAGCCTGCTCATTCGCCGAACAGTACCGCCAGAGAACGAACGCTTCCGCGCCACATGGCCACCACACCCCCATGACGTCGTTGCACCCAAGATCGGCATCCCATACGTTCCGGTTTGCAGCGGAATGTCGCTCAGGGAGCCGCCCATGCCGACCTCGCCCTACACGCCGACGCCCCTTCCGCGGTCCTCCGACCCGTTCCTCGAACCGCGCCGCGAGGACTGCCCCTGGTGCGGTTCGGCACGCCTGCGCACCCGGGTGCGCGTGGTCGACCCCCTGCGGCACCGGCCGGGCCGGTTCGCCGTCGACCAGTGCCGCGACTGCGCCCACGTCTTCCAGAACCCCCGGCTCACGGCCGAAGGGTTCGCCTTCTTCCACCGGGACTTCTACGAACGGCACCTGGAGGAGTTCACCGCGCGCGTCCTGTCCGCGCGCGCCGTCCGCCGGCGGCACCGGGCCACCGCCCGGAGGCTGTCGGCGCTGGCCGAGGCGGAGAGCTGGCTGGACGTGGGCACCGGCCACGCCCGTTTCCCCGAGGCCGCGAAGGAGTTCTTCCCCTACACGAGCTTCGACGGCCTGGACCCGACGGCCCGGGTGCAGCAGGCCCAGCTGGAGGAGCGGGTCGAGGAGGCCCACCGCGGCTATCTCGCCACCCCCGGCATGACGGCCCGGCTGCGCGGCCGCTACGACGTGGTCAGCATGTTCCGCCATCTGGAGCACACGCCCGACCCGCGCGCCGAACTCCGCGCCGCCCTCACGGCCCTCCGCCCCGGCGGCCACCTCGTCGTCGAAGTCGCCGACCCCCGCTGCGGGTTCGCCGCGCTGCTCGGCAGGTTCTGGCTCCCCTACGGCCAGCCGCGCCACCTCCACCTGGTGCCCTTGGCGAATCTGCGGGCGGAGTTGGAGAGCCTCGGCTGCACGGTTCTGGTGATCGACCGCAGGGATCCCCACATGCCCTACGACCTGTCAGGCGCCGTGGCCCTGGCCTCGGCCCCGCATGCCGTACTGACCGCCGCCGCGGCGCCCGTGCGGGCGTTGGCCTCGGTTCTGGACCACGCCCTGGCACCCGTGCTGTGCCGCACACCGTTCTCCAACGCCTACAGGATCGTGGCCCGCAAGGCCGTCCGCTGACTGCGGGTCCGCAGTGGCTGGTCGCGCAGTTCCCCGCGCCCCTTCGGGGCGCTGCAGCGCCGGCACCCCGCACGCGCCGGTAAGCGACCCCACCACGCACAGCCAATCACCGGGCGCCCCTCACCCCCGGAGCACCAGAGCCTGACCGGCGACCACCAGCAGCACCTGCTCGCACTCCTCCCCGAACGCCGCGTTCAGCCGCCCGAGTTCATCCCGGTACCGCCGCCCGGAGGCAGTCGCCGGCACGATCCCCGACCCCACCTCGTTGGACACGGCGACCACGGTCCGCCGAGTCGACCGGACCGCCTCCGTCAGCTCCCGTACCCGCGAGCGCAGCGTCTTCTCACCCCCGCCCGCCCACTCCGCGTCGTCCCACGCCCCGACGGCGTCCATGGCATCCGTCAGCCACAGCGACAGACAGTCGATCAGCAGCGGCGGCCCGTCCTCGCCCAGCAGCGGCACCAGGTCCGTCGTCTCCGCCGTACGCCACGACCCCGGCCGCCGCTCCCGGTGCGCGGCCACCCGCTCGGCCCACTCGCCGTCCCCGCCCCGCGTCCCGCCGGTCGCCACGTACAGCACGTCCGGGAAGGACGCGAGCCGCCGCTCGGCCTCCACCGACTTGCCCGAGCGCGCCCCGCCCAGCACCAGCGTCCGGCGCGGCACGTCCGGCACGTCCTCGTACGCGCCGACCGCCAGCGTCGTACCGTCCGGCACCGCCCGTGCCCCGGCCGCCGCCAGCCGGCGCCCGAGCTCCGGGCCGGGCGGCACGTCGTGGTCGAGGTGGACGGCGAGCACATCGGTGGTCGGGCCGGCCGAGCGCACCGCCCGCAGGCGTGCCAGCGCGTCCGGCCGGCCGACGACGTCCATGAGGACCATGTCGTACGACTCCGCCGTCGCCTCCTGAAGACCCGCCGGCGCCCCGCCCGGCGGCAGATACAGCAGCCGTTGCCCGTCCGGCCCGGTCACCGCGTAGCCGGTGCCGCCCGCGTCCATCGCCACGGCCTGCACCCGATGCCCCGTCAGCAGCGCCAACTCCCGTCCGTCCGGCACCCGGCCGGGCTGCGGCAGCCCGGCCGGCACCTCCACCGGCGGTCCGTCGTGCGGATGCGACAGCAGCACCTGCCGCACCCCGGCGAGCGAATGCCCGGCCCGCGCCGCCGCGAACGCCGCGCCCGGCGTGAGATCGAGCAGCAGCGACCCGTCGACCAGCACGGCGGTGGCCGCGCGCGCGTCGGGCCCGAGCGCCATCGCACAGGCGGCGCAGGGACAGCCGGGTCGCGGCAGCCCGGCCGGGGCACCAGTACCGAGCAGAGTGATTTCCACGGGACCGATTCTCACCCGTCCCAGCAGCTCTTGCGCTTCCGGCTAGGCTGCGAGCACGAGTTGGATCACGAGGAGGCCCACATGACGGCATGGACGTGGCGGTTCGAGAAGGCCGACGGGACGGAGGTCCAGCCCGCGGTGCAGCCCGAGGAGTTCACCACGCAGGGGGATGCCGAGTCCTGGATCGGCGAGCACTGGAAGGCGCTCCTGGAGGGCGGCGCCGACCAGGTGCGGCTGTTCGAGGAGAACACCGAGATCTACGGGCCGATGAGCCTGCACGCCGACGCGGCCTGACCGGTGCCCAGGGGTGCGGCTCCCGCGGTCGTAGGGGCCGTGCCCCTCGTCACTGCTCGCCCAGCGTCACCTCCACCGTCTTCCGGGCGCCGTCCCGCTGGTAGGTCACGGACGTCTTCTGCCCCGGGGTGTCCGCCGCCAGCGCCTCGGAGAGGGAGGTGATGGTGGTGACCGGCCGGTTGCCCAGCCTGGTGATGATGTCGCCCGGGCGCAGGCCCGCCTTGTCCGCCGCGCCGCCGGGCTTGACGCTGACCACCGCCACCCCGATGGGCCGCCGGTAGAGGTCGTCCACGACCGTCCGGGCGGTGATGCCGAGCGCGGCCCGCCCGGAGTCGGTGACCCTGCCCTCCTTGACGATCTGCCCGGCGATCGTCTTCACCATCGACGCCGGGATGGCGAACCCGATGCCGGGTGCCGCACTGCCCCCGAGGGCGGGGTCGGCGGCGGCCAGCGTCGGGATGCCGATGACCTGCCCGGACAGATCGACCAGCGCGCCGCCGCTGTTGCCGGGGTTGATGGCGGCCGAGGTCTGCACCATGTTCGCGAGGGTCGCGCCGGTGCCCCCGCCGGGGACCTCGCTGACCGTCCGCCCGGTCGCCGAGACGATGCCCTGGGTCACGCTGGACGACAGGCCGAGCGGCGAGCCCATGGCCAGCACGATCTGGCCGACCTGCACCTTCCCGGTGTCGCCGAACCTCGCCGCCCGCAGCCCGGCCGGCACCTTGTCCAGCTTGATGACGGCCAGGTCCTGCGCGGGGTAGGAGGACACCAGGCGCGCGGTGAGCGGCTCCTCGCTGTTGGCCGCGGTCACCTTGAAGGTCTTCTGCGACTCGACCACGTGCGCGTTGGTGACGATGTGCCCCTTGCCGTCGTACACCACCCCGGAGCCCAGGGTGTGGCCCGCCTGGATCTGCACGACCGACGGCAGGGCCTCCTTGATGACCTTCTGGTACTGGCTCTGCAGATCACCCGCGGCCATCGGCACGGCGGCCGGCGCGTTCGCCGTGGCCTCCTCGGGGGAGTTCGCGCTGCAGCTCGCCGCCGCACAGCACACCAGAGCCACGGCGGCCGCGACCCTCCGCGGGGCACGGATCGGGGAAGCGTCCATGCCCCGAGTCTCACCGCGCGCCGATCACCCGGCCCGCGCTGTTGGCCCGAACGGACTCAGCCCCGTACGCCGCACAGGTGCAGCAGCGCCGCCACCCGCCGGTAGGGGTCCGTGCGCCCGGCCCGCTCCTCGACCGCGAGCAGCGTCTGCAGGTCCTGGGGGAGCTCCGCGTCGTCCGCCGCCGTGTCGGTGAAGACCCGGACGCCGTACCAGGCGTGCAGCGGGGCCGCGATCCCGGCGAGCGTGGCGGTGAGCGCCGACAGCCGGTCGGCGCGGACGTCCAGACCCAGGCGGTTGCGATAGGCGGTCGTGTCGAAGGCGGCCAGGGCGCCCGCCCAGTCACCGGACAGGCCCGGCCGCATGGCGAGCGCGTCGCCGTTGCGGACGAGCAGGGAGAGGAGTCCGCCGGGCGCGAGCATCCGCGCCAGGCCCGCGACCAGCGGGTCGGGCTCCTCGACGTACATCAGCACTCCGTGGCACAGCACCACGTCGAAGCTGCCCGGCAGGAAGTGCACGCCGGTGTCCCGCCCGTCGCCCTGCACCAGCCGCACCCGCTCGCGGATGCCCTCCGGCTCGGCGGCCAGCGCCGCTCGCGCGGCGGCGATCATCGTCGCGTCCTGCTCGACCCCGGTCACCTGATGGCCGAGCCGGGCCAGCCGCAGCGCCTGCGTGCCCTGGCCCATCCCCACGTCGAGCACCCGCAGCCGCTGCCCGACCGGGAACCGCCCGGCTATCTGCTCGTCCAGCTGCCGCGCCACCAGCTCCTGGCGTACGACATCACGCAGCCTGCCCAGTTTGTTCAGCCAGGCCTCGGCCGCGCCCCCGGTGAAGGCCTCTGCGCTCAGGGCCGCTCTCCGCGCTTGACCTGCGGCTTCGGCAGCCGGAGCCGGCGCATCTGGAGGGAGCGCATCAGGGCGTAGGCGACCGCGCCCCGCGTGTTCTCGTCCGGGAAGCGCTCCTTGAGCCGCTTCTTCAGCCGGAAGCCGCTGAACGCCGCGTCGAGCACGATCAGCACGATCACCACCAGCCACAGCAGCAGCGCGATCGACTGGATCGCCGGCACCCGCACCACGCTCAGCACCAGGATCACCACGGCGAGCGGCAGGAAGAACTCCGCCACGTTGAACCGCGAGTCCACCCAGTCGCGGGCGAACTTGCGGACCGGGCCCTTGTCCCGGGCGGGCAGATAGCGCTCGTCACCGGTGGCCAGCGCCTGGCGCTGCCGCTCCAGTGCCTGGCGCCGCTCCTCGCGCTGGCGCTTCGCGACCTCCTTGCGGTTGGTGGGCGTGTGGGCCACGCTGCGCCGCTGGGACTGGGCCTCACTGCGCTTGGGCGTGGGCCTGCCCTTCGGGGCCTGCGGGTCTCGGGGCTGCTTGGAGAGGTTCACCTGCGCCTTGTCGGCGGTCGGGGCCTTCTCGTCCTTGGCACGGCTACGGAACACAAAACCCAAGGGTAAGGGCTTCACCGGCATGGACCCCAGCCCGGCCGGGAACGATCCGGCAACACCGGGCGTCTGTAGGGGGACAGAGGGGACGTTCCGGGGGCCGGTGGGGGACTGGTGGGGGATCATCTACTCCTTGCGCCGGAGCGGTACCGTCCGCAGTCGTCCTCGGGGATGAGCGCATCCGTCCCCGAACAGTGCGGTAATGGAGTCAGGGCCCGTACTGTGGGTCCTGTCGCAGGATCTGTGAGCTGGAGTCCGTCAGAAGGGGGCGCGCGAAGCCCATGAGCGGTGTCATGAAGCGTATGGGGATGATCTTCCGCGCGAAGGCGAACAAGGCCCTTGACCGGGCCGAGGACCCGCGCGAGACCCTCGATTACTCGTATCAGAAGCAGCTGGAGCTGCTGCAGAAGGTCCGCCGCGGCGTCGCCGACGTGGCGACCAGCCGCAAGCGCCTTGAGCTCCAGCTCAACCAGTTGCAGCAGCAGTCCTCCAAGCTGGAGGACCAGGGCCGCAAGGCGCTCGCGCTCGGCCGCGAGGACCTGGCCCGCGAGGCGCTGTCCCGCCGCGCCGCGCTCCAGCAGCAGGTCACCGACCTTCAGACGCAGCACGCCACCCTCCAGGGCGAGGAGGAGAAGCTCACCCTCGCGGCCCAGCGCCTGCAGGCCAAGGTGGACGCGTTCCGTACGAAGAAGGAGACCATCAAGGCCACCTACACCGCCGCGCAGGCGCAGACCCGGATCGGCGAGGCCTTCTCCGGCATCTCCGAGGAGATGGGCGACGTCGGCCTGGCCATCCAGCGTGCCGAGGACAAGACGCAGCAGATGCAGGCCCGGGCCGGCGCCATCGACGAGCTGCTCGCCTCCGGCGCCCTGGACGACCCGACCGGCATGGCCAAGGACGACATCGCGGCCGAGCTGGACCGGCTCTCCGGTGGTAGTGATGTAGAGCTGGAACTGCAGCGCATGAAGGCCGAGCTGGCCGGCGGCTCCCCGCAGCAGGCCATCGAGGGCGGCACCGGCCAGGGGCAGACCCAGCAGCAGCCGCAGGACACCCCGCGCTTCGACAAGCAGTAGCCCGGCGCCGGACCCGAGCCGAGGAGACCGACGTGATCGTACGGATCATGGGGGAGGGCCAGGTGAGGCTGGACGACTCCCACTTCGTCGAGCTGAACAAACTGGACGACGAGCTGCTGGCGGAGATCGAGAGCGGCGACGAGGCGGCGTTCCGCCGGACCTTCGCCGCGCTCCTGGACGCCGTCCGGCGCCTCGGCACGCCGCTTCCCGACGACGCGCTGGAACCGTCGGAACTGATCCTTCCGGCGCCGGACGCTTCGCTGGAGGAGGTGCGGGCGATGCTCGCGGACGACGGGTTGATTCCGGGGTGAGGCGAGGGGGCGCCTGAGAGCTCGGGGCCCGTGGTGGTCGGGCGGCTGCGGGTCCGTCGTGGTTGTTCGCGCAGTTCCCCGCGCCCCTTACGGGGCGCTCCCGCCGCCCTGCGCCGCCGTCGTACCCGCGCAGCTGCGGGCAGTCGTGCCTCCCCCAGTGCCTTAAGGGCCTGGGAGGTACCCCCAGGGCGGCACGGGTGGGCGCAGCGGCACCTCTCAGCGAGCAGCGCCCGCCCCCACCCCCGACCAGCCGCAGCGCAGGGCACCTTGCCGGCACCCGTACTGTTCATCAGGTGAGCACTCTCGACCGCGCCCGCTGCAGTCTCAAAGCGCACCCCCTCGCGCTGGACGCGGCCATCGCCGCAGGCGTGCTGGTCTGCATGATCGCGGGATCCTTCGTGACCCCCAGGGGCGACAACGGCGTCACCTGGGGCATCCGCACCCCGGACCCCCTCAGCCTCCTCCTCATGCTGCTCGCCGCGGCCACGCTGGTCTTCCGCCGCCGCGTGCCGAAGACGGTGCTCGCCGTCACCGGCGCCCTCTCCGTGATCGAGTGCGTCACCGGCGACCCCCGCGCCCCGGTCGCGATGTCCGCCGTGATCGCCCTGTACACCGTCGCCGCGAGCACCGACCGCACCACCACCTGGCGCGTCGGCCTGCTCACGATGACCGTGCTGACGGCGGCCGCCATGCTCGGCGGCCCCCTGCCCTGGTACGCGCAGGAGAACATCGGCGTGCTCGCCTGGACCGGCATCGGCGCCACCGCCGGGGACGCCGTACGCAGCCGGCGCGCGGTCGTCCAGGCCATCCGGGAGCGGGCGGAGCGGGCCGAGCGCACCCGGGAGGAGGAGGCCCGCCGCCGGGTCGCCGAGGAGCGGCTGCGCATCGCCCGTGACCTGCACGACGTCGTCGCCCATCACATCGCCCTGGTGAACGTGCAGGCCGGGGTGGCCGCGCACGTCATGGACAAGCGGCCCGACCAGGCCAAGGAAGCCCTGGCGCACGTCCGGGAGGCCAGCCGGTCCGCCCTCGACGAACTGCGCGCCACCGTCGGACTGCTGCGCCAGTCCGGTGATCCGGAGGCCCCCACCGAGCCCGCTCCCGGCCTGAGCCGGCTGGACGAGCTGGCCGGCACCTTCCGCAGCGCGGGCCTGCCCGTGGAGGTGGCCCGCGCCGACCAGGGCGCCGAACTGCCCGCCGCCGTCGACCTGGCCGCCTACCGGATCGTGCAGGAGGCCCTGACCAATGTGCAGAAGCACGCCGGACCCGAGGCCAGGGCCGAGGTCAGCGTCGTACGGGTGGGGACGGACATCGAGGTCACCGTGCTGGACAACGGCGCGGGTGCGGCAGGCCGGCCCGGGGCCGGCGGCGGGCACGGACTGCTCGGCATGCGCGAGCGGGTCACCGCGCTCGGCGGCACCCTCACCACCGGCCCCCGCTACGGCGGCGGCTTCCGCGTCCATGCGATCCTGCCCCTCAAGACCCGTACGACGGCCCCGGGGGAGCCCGTATGACGATCCGTGTCCTGCTCGCCGACGACCAGGCCCTGCTGCGCAGCGCGTTCCGGGTGCTGGTCGACTCCGAGCCCGACATGGAGGTGGTGGGGGAGGCCTCCGACGGGGCGGAGGCGGTCCGGCTGGCGAAGGAGCGGGCCGCCGACGTGGTCCTCATGGACATCCGGATGCCGGGCACCGACGGGCTCGCCGCCACCCGGCTGATCAGCGCCGATCCCTCGCTGACGGACGTACGCGTGGTCATCCTGACCACCTTCGAGGTCGACGACTACGTCATCCAGGCCCTGCGCGCGGGCGCCTCCGGCTTCCTCGGCAAGGGCAGCGAGCCGGAGGAGCTGCTGAGCGCCATCCGGGTCGCGGCGGGCGGCGAGGCCCTGCTGTCGCCGGCCGCCACCAAGGGGCTGATCGCCCGTTTCCTCGCCCAGGGCGACGACGACGGCCGCGACCCCGCCCGCTCCGACCGGCTCGGCGCGCTCACCGGACGGGAGCGCGAGGTACTGGTCCAGGTCGCCGGCGGCCACTCCAACGACGAGATCGCCGAGCGCCTCCAGGTCAGCCCGCTGACGGTGAAGACGCACGTCAACCGGGCCATGGCCAAGCTGGGCGCGCGCGACCGGGCGCAGCTCGTGGTGATCGCGTACGAGTCGGGGCTGGTCCGGCCGAGGACGGACTGATCTCCACCGGGGGCGTACCACGGGTCTCCACCCTGGCCTACTGCGGATCTCCACCCCGGCGTACTGCGGGCGGAGTAGGGCCCGGATAAGGAAATGGACCCAGGGCTGACAAGAGCGTGCTCTGGCGTGGCTCAAGGTGAGAGGGCCTGCCGCTCACAGATTGAGAGACCCTGATCCATGTCCTGGCTGTCGAGATTCAGCCTCCGGCAACGGGCCCTGATCGGCCTGATGTCGCTCGTCGCGCTCGTCTTCGGGCTGATCGCGATACCCCAGATCAAGCAGCAGCTGCTGCCCACCATCAACCTGCCCATGGTGTCGGTGATCGCGCCGTACCAGGGCGCCTCGCCCGACGTGGTCGAGAAGCAGGTCGTCGAGCCGATCGAGAACAACCTGCGTCACCTCCACCGCCAGTGAGGGCCACGCCGTGATCATGGCGTCCTTCGACTACGGCAACGACACCAAGCGGATCGTCTCCGACGTCCAGCAGGCCGTGAACCGGGCCCGCCACCAGCTCCCGGACGAGGTCGACCCGCAGGTCGTATCCGGCTCCACCGACGACATGCCGACCGTGGTCCTCGCCGTCACCTCCGACAAGGACCAGCAGGCGCTCGCCGACCAGCTGGACAGGACGGTCGTGCCGACGCTGAAGGACATCGACGGCGTCGGCCGCGTCCAGGTCATGGGCGTCCGAGACCTCCAGGTCACCGTCACCCCGGACGACGCGAAGCTCGCGCGGGCCGGTCTCACCTCCGCCGCGCTCGGCCAGGCCCTCCAGGCGGGCGGCGCGACGGTCCCGGCCGGCTCCTTCGACGAGGACGGGGCCAACCGCACCGTCCAGGTCGGCGGCGGCTTCACCTCGCTGCGGCAGATCCAGGACCTCATGGTCACCGGCCAGGGCGGGGAGAGGCCCGTACGCCTCGGTGACGTGGCCGCCGTCCGGGAGCAGCCCGCCCCGGCCGACTCGATCACCCGCACCGACGGCAGGCCCAGCCTCGCCGTCAACGTGACCATGGACCACGACGGCAGCGCGGTCACCATCTCGAACGCGGTCAAGGACAAGCTGCCCGGCCTGCGCGAGCAGCTCGGCTCGGGTGCGCGGCTCACGGTCGTCAGCGACCAGGGCCCGGCGGTGTCCAAGTCCATCAAGGGCCTGACCACCGAGGGCGCGCTCGGCCTGCTCTTCGCCGTCCTCGTCATCCTGGTCTTCCTCGCGTCGATCCGCTCGACGCTGGTCACGGCCGTCTCCATCCCGCTGTCGGTGGTGCTGGCCCTGATCGTGCTGTGGACCCGCGGCCTGTCCCTGAACATGCTCACGCTCGGCGCGCTGACCATCGCCATCGGCCGGGTGGTCGACGACTCGATCGTGGTCCTGGAGAACATCAAGCGGCACCTCGGCTACGGCGAGGAGCGCACGGACGCGATCCTGAACGCCGTGCGCGAGGTGGCCGGCGCGGTCACCTCCTCCACCCTCACCACGGTCGCCGTGTTCCTGCCGATCGGCCTGGTCGGCGGCATGGTGGGCGCCCTGTTCGGCTCGTTCAGCATCACGGTGACGGCGGCCCTGCTGGCCTCGCTGCTGGTGTCGCTGACCGTCGTGCCCGTGCTGTCGTACTGGTTCCTGCGCGCCCCGAAGGGCACCCCCGAGGACGCGGCCGAGGCCCGCCGCCGGGCCGAGGAGAAGGAGGCGAACAGCCGCCTCCAGCGCGCCTACGTGCCCGTCCTGCGGTTCGCCACGCGCCGCCGCCTGACCAGTGTCCTGATCGCGATCGTGGTCCTGGTGGTGACCTTCGGCATGGGCGGCCTGCTGAAGACGAACTTCTTCGACCAGGGCGAGCAGGAGGTCCTCACGGTCAAGCAGGAGCTGAAGCCCGGTACCGGCCTCGCCGAGACGGACCGGCAGGCCAAGCGGGTCGAGAAGCTGCTCGCCGCCACCGAGGGCGTCAAGGACTACCAGGTCACCGTCGGTTCCTCCGGCTTCATGGCGGCCTTCGGCGGCGGCACGGACACCAACCAGGCGTCGTACCAGGTGATGCTGAAGGACTCGAAGTCGTACGACAGGGTGCAGAAGAGCCTGGAGGACGGCCTGAAGCGGCTCAAGGGCATCGGTACGACCACGGTGTCGGCCGGTGACGGCTTCGGCAACCAGAACCTGAGCGTGGTGGTCAAGGCGTCCGACCCGCAGGCGCTGCGTACGGCGGCGGAGCAGGTCCGCTCCACGGTCGCCGGCCTGGACGGCGTCACCGACGTCAGCAGCGACCTCGCCACGAGCGTGCCCCGCATCTCGGTGAAGGCCAACGCCAAGGCTGCCGCCGCCGGCTTCGACGACCAGAAGCTGGGAGCGGCGGTCGCCCAGGCGGTGCGCGGTACGACGGCGGCGAAGGCGGTCCTCGACGACACCGAGCGCGATGTCGTCGTGCGGTCGGCGAAGCCCGCGACCACGCTGGCCCAGCTCAAGGCGCTGCGCCTCGGCCCGGTGAGGCTGGGCGACATCGCCACGGTGAAGCTGGTGGACGGCCCGGTGTCGCTGACCCGGATCGACGGGCAGCGCGCCGCCACCATCACGGCCAGGCCGACCGGTGACAACACCGGTGCGGTCAGCACCAAGCTCCAGTCGAAGATCAAGGCCCTGAAGCTCCCGGCGGGCGCGAAGGCCGAGATCGGCGGCGTCACCTCGGACCAGAACGACGCGTTCAAGAACCTGGGCCTGGCCATGCTGGCGGCGATCGCGATCGTCTTCATGCTTCTGGTGGCGACCTTCCGCTCGCTGGCCCAGCCGCTGATCCTGCTGGTCTCCATCCCCTTCGCGGCGACGGGTGCCATCGGCCTGCTGGTCGCCACCGGCACCCCGATGGGCGTCCCGGCGATGATCGGCATGCTGATGCTGATCGGCATCGTGGTGACCAACGCGATCGTGCTGATCGACCTGATCAACCAGTACCGGAGGCAGGGTTACGGCGTCGTGGAGGCCGTCGTCGAGGGCGGCCGCCACCGCCTGCGCCCGATCCTGATGACGGCGCTGGCGACGATCTTCGCGCTGCTCCCCATGGCCCTGGGCGTCACCGGCGAGGGCGGCTTCATCGCCCAGCCCCTCGCGGTGGTCGTCATCGGCGGCCTGATCACCTCGACCCTGCTGACGCTCCTGCTGGTGCCGACGCTCTACGCGATGCTGGAGCTCCGCAAGGAGCGCCGGGCGAAGAAGCGGGCGGCCAAGCGAGAGCCGGAGGCGGAGCAGGTCCTGGAACCGGCCGGCGTCTGACGGCACGGCAGAGGGCCGGGTCTCTTGGTACGAGACCCGGCCCTTTCGTGTGCGTGCGCCCGTCGCCAGGGTTACGGAAGCGCGAGCATCCGCTCCAGGGCCAGCTTGGCGAAGGCCTCCGTCTCCTTGTCGACCTCGATCCGGTTGACCAGGTTGCCCTCGGCCAGGGACTCCAGGGCCCAGACCAGGTGGGGCAGGTCGATGCGGTTCATGGTCGAGCAGAAGCAGACCGTCTTGTCGAGGAAGACGATCTCCTTGTCCTCCGGCGCGAAACGGTTCGCCAGCCGCCGGACCAGGTTCAGCTCGGTGCCGATGGCCCACTTGGAGCCGGCCGGGGCGGCCTCCAGGGCCTTGATGATGTACTCGGTGGAGCCGACGTAGTCCGCCGCGGCCACGACCTCGTGCTTGCACTCCGGGTGGACCAGGACGTTCACGCCCGGGATGCGCTCGCGCACGTCATTGACCGAGTCCAGGTTGAAGCGGCCGTGGACCGAGCAGTGCCCGCGCCACAGGATCATCTTCGCGGCGCGCAGCTCCTCGGCGGTCAGCCCGCCGTTCGGCTTGTGCGGGTTGTAGACCACGCAGTCGTCCAGGGACATGCCCATGTCCCGTACGGCGGTGTTGCGGCCGAGGTGCTGGTCGGGCAGGAAGAGCACCTTCTCGCCCTGCTGGAAGGCCCACTCCAGCGCCCGCTTGGCGTTGGAGGAGGTGCAGATCGTGCCGCCGTGCTTACCGGTGAACGCCTTGATGTCGGCCGAGGAGTTCATGTACGACACGGGGACCACCTGCTCGGCGATGCCCGCCTCGGTCAGGACGTCCCAGCACTCCGCGACCTGCTCGGCCGTCGCCATGTCGGCCATGGAGCAGCCGGCGGCGAGGTCGGGCAGGACCACCTTCTGGTCGTCGGAGGTGAGGATGTCCGCCGACTCGGCCATGAAGTGCACACCGCAGAAGACGATGTACTCGGCCTCCGGGCGCGCGGCCGCGTCCCGGGCCAGCTTGAAGGAGTCGCCCGTGACGTCCGCGAACTGGATGACCTCGTCGCGCTGGTAGTGGTGGCCGAGCACGAACACCTTGTCGCCGAGCTTCTCCTTGGCCGCGCGGGCGCGCGCGACCAGGTCGGGGTCGGACGGCGAGGGCAGGTCACCGGGACACTCGACGCCCCGCTCGCTCTTCGGGTCGGCCTCACGGCCGAGCAGCAGCAGGGCGAGCGGAGTCGGCTGCACGTCGAGTTCCGGGGTCTGGGCGGTGGTCACGACACGCACCCTTTCTACTTTTCGTCTAACTGACGCTATCTATCATAACCGGTTCACGTCAGTTTGACGATGGCCATAGCGTCGATGTGACGTGAATCCCGCCGCGGTCCCTCCACAGGCCGCTGTCGACCACGTGGGGCATGTGCGAGCATGAAGACGGAAGCAAAAAGGCGACAACGTGCCTGCCCGGCCCGGAATGAATCCGCGGAAGCGCCGGTTGCACTCGTCGGCAAGCAGTCTCCGTACAACCCGGGAGAGATGTAGATGTCCGTATCGGACGAGACCACCACCGTCACCGACGGCATCATCCTGACCGACGCCGCCGCGGCCAAGGTCAAGGCCCTGCTCGACCAGGAAGGCCGCGACGACCTCGCGCTGCGCGTCGCCGTCCAGCCCGGCGGCTGCTCCGGCCTGCGCTACCAGCTCTTCTTCGACGAGCGCTCGCTCGACGGCGACGTGGAGAAGGACTTCGGCGGGGTCAAGGTCGTCACGGACCGCATGAGCGCGCCGTACCTCGGCGGTGCCACCATCGACTTCGTGGACACGATCGAGAAGCAGGGCTTCACGATCGACAACCCGAACGCGACCGGCTCCTGCGCCTGCGGCGACTCCTTCAGCTGAGAACGCAGTTCCCCGCGCCCCAAAGGGGCGCGGGGCTGTGTCTGATATGCGGCTACCGCCGCGTGGGCGCAACCAGCCACAACGGACCCGCAGACGCCTGACGTCCGTTACCGTCCTGCCTCCCATGCGCCTGGCCCTCCCCGCGGCGCGATCCGGCTGCCGTCGGCACCGACCACCGCCCGCCCGCCGAGCGGCGCGGCCAACCGCACGGTCTTCACGTACTCCTTGGCGATCAGCACACACACCTTGTCCGGCCAGGGATGCTCGGTGACCGTCACCGCCACCCGCTCGCCACTCTCCTGCGCCGCCACCGTGTAGTCCGCGCACACCCCGCCGTAGAAGCTCACGGTCAGCTCACGGCCCTCGGCCGAGTAGCCGGTGACCTTCACCGTCCGGGCCGTGGACGTGCCGGACGGCGCCGGTGCCGAGGGCGTTGCCGCCGGCGCCAGGTACCGGGGATCCACCGCCGGGTACGTCACCGTGGCACCCTGGCCGACCTCGAACAGCCAGGACGGCACCAGCGTCTGCCGCCCCGCGACGGAGCGCGCGGCCAGCCCGAACACCGCCTTCCGCACGGTGACCGTGTCCCCCTGCGGCACCCCCGTGGCCGCGCGGCAGGGCTGCTCCAGCCGGTCCTTCAGCGGCACCGGACTGGCGCAGCCGCCGATCCCCATGCGGTGGTCGCTCTTCGGTGCCGCGTTCATCAGCTTCAGCGTCTTCGCGGCGCTCAGCACGGGATACGTGTCGCCCTTCACCGGCGCGCCGAGCAGCCCGTGCCCGCCGACCAGTTCGCCCTGCCGGTCCACGGTCAGGCCGGTCGTCCAGCCGTACGTCGGCAGCCCGCCGACCACCGGATCGGCGTTCACGACCCGCTGACTCCCCAGGACCTGGCTCGCGTCGGTCTTCGCGTCGTCCAGCCCCGCCGCCTTCAGCACGGGCGCGGCCACCTCGGTCGCCTTCCGCACGCTCACCGGGGCGCCGCTCGGGCCCATCGGGTCGTGCGCGCACAGGACGCCCTTCGTGCAGTCGTCGGTGCCCGGCGCGTACCGGCTGAACGTCCAGCTGCCCGGCGCGTCCCGGTTCACCGTCAGGCTCGGCCCGGAGCCGTCCTTGCCGCCGACCCGCCAGATCCGGCCCTCGGCGACCGGCGTGCCGTCGACGCCCAGCGCCTTGGCCAGCCGGGCCACCGCGTCCTTGCCGACCTCGCCCTTCGGCGCGTACACCGGCGCGGAGCCGGGGCCGGCCGGCAGCTCGCCCTGGGCGACGTACCTCGCGCCGTACGGGTCCGGCTCGCCGGGAGCGATGCCGTTGCCGCTGCTGAAGCCGTCCAGCGCGAGCGGCGGGGGAGTGGCGCCGGAGCCGGTCGCGCCCGGTCCGCCCGTACGGCCGCCGGTGTCGCCGCTCGCCGCGAGATAGGCGCCACCACCGCCGACCAGCAGCACGGCGGCGGCGACGGAGACGACGACGAGCCGCGACCGCCGCCGGCCGGCCTGCCCGCCCTCCGCGCCGTCGATGCGGCCGAGATCGTCGGTGCCGTCGGTGCGGTCGAGCTCGCCGGTGCGGTCGGTGCGGTCGAGGTCTGCGGTGCGGTCGATGCCGGTGCGGTCGGTGCCTTCGAGGTCGCCGGTGCGTTCGATGCTGTCGAGGTCGCCGGTGCGGTCGGTGCCTTCGGTGCCGTCGATGCCGTCGGTGCCGTCGGCGCCCTCCGTCGCGGCGGCCGCCGGCTCAGGCTTCCCCGAGTCCTCGAAGCCCTCCTGGCTCCCCCCACTCCCGCCGTTCCCGGCGCTCGCGGCGCTCCCCGCGCTCTCGGTGTGCTCGGAGCCCTCGGGGTGCTCGCGGTTCTCGGGTCGCTCGGTGTTCACCGCATCGCTCCTCGCTGGTCGTATCCCGCATCCCCCGCCTGGGGGACGGCGATGGGACGCGGGAGGGGAGCGTGCGGTTCCCTGCGAAACGCGCCCCGCGCGTCAGTCGCCGTAGTCGGACATCGCGTCCAGCAGCCGCGCGGACCGCGCCGGCACGGTCACCCCGTGGATCAGGGACGGCAGCACCGGCCCGGGCTCAGCGTGCTCGGGGACCGCCCAGTGCGGAGCCATCCGGGCGCAGTCGCCGCGCAGTGCGGCGAGGTCGGCCTCGGAGTCACTCCAGAGGCCGGCGGGGTCGGTGTGGCGGAACTTGAGGTTGGTCATGACCGCACGGTAGGCCTGCTGTGGGCCGCGAAGAAAGATCTACTATCGGGTAGTTTCGCCAGCTGCAGCGGGGACGGCCGAGCGGGTAGCGTGAACTGTCAATCCAGCCTCCCGCAGGAGAATGCCGACGTGCGCATCGCAGTCACCGGCTCCATCGCCACCGACCACCTCATGACCTTCCCCGGCCGTTTCGCCGACCAGTTCGTCGCGGACCAGCTGCACACGGTCTCGCTCTCCTTCCTGGTCGACAACCTGGACGTGCGCCGGGGCGGCGTCGCCGCCAACATCGCCTTCGGCATGGGCCAGCTCGGCACCACGCCGATCCTGGTCGGCGCCGCCGGCTTCGACTTCGACGAGTACCGGGCCTGGCTCGACCGGCACGGCGTCGACACCGACTCGGTCCGCATCTCCGAGACCCTGCACACCGCCCGCTTCGTGTGCACCACCGACGCCGACCACAACCAGATCGGCTCCTTCTACACCGGCGCGATGAGCGAGGCCCGCCTCATCGAGCTGAAGACCGTCGCCGACCGCGTGGGCGGGCTGGACCTGGTCCTCATCGGCGCCGACGACCCCGAGGCGATGCTCCGCCACACCGAGGAGTGCCGCTCCCGCGCGATCCCCTTCGCCGCCGACTTCTCCCAGCAGATCGCCCGGATGGAGGGCGAGGAGATCCGGATACTGCTGGACGGGGCGACGTACCTGTTCTCCAACGAGTACGAGAAGGGCCTCATCGAGACCAAGACCGGCTGGAGCGACGCCGAGATCCTGGCCAAGGTCGGCCACCGCGTCACCACGCTCGGCTCGCGCGGCGTGCGCATCGAGCGGGTCGGCGAGGACCCCATCGAGGTCGGCTGCCCCGAGGAGGAGCGCAAGGCCGACCCCACGGGTGTCGGCGACGCCTTCCGCGCGGGGTTCCTGTCGGGACTGGCCTGGGGTGTCTCCCTGGAGCGCGCGGCGCAGGTGGGCTGCATGCTGGCCACGCTGGTCATCGAGACCGTGGGCACGCAGGAGTACCAGCTGCGGCGGGGGCACTTCATGGAGCGGTTCGTTAAGGCGTACGGGGATGACGCCGGTCAGGAAGTGCGGGCTCATCTGGGCTGAGGTCGCGACTACTCGTCTGCCTCGGTTTCGCCGTTGTCGGGTGCGGGTGCGTGGGGGCTGGTCGCGCAGTTCCCCGCGCCCCTGACGGGGCGCTGCCCCCCAGGTCGCCTTCAAGAAACCCTTCGGACCACATACGCCGTCCCACCCTCCGCCGGCTCCTCCCCGACGTACTCCTGCCCCCGCATCTCGCACCACGCCGGGATGTCCAGGCGGGCCGCCTCGTCGTCGGAGAGGACGCGTACGGTGCCCCCGACCGGTACCTGCCCGAACACCTTGGCCAGCTCGATGACCGGAATCGGGCACCG
Organism: Streptomyces incarnatus; assembly: GCF_001027185.1. Lineage (NCBI taxonomy): Bacteria > Bacillati > Actinomycetota > Actinomycetes > Kitasatosporales > Streptomycetaceae > Streptomyces > Streptomyces incarnatus. Next base: position 6,198,972 of record NZ_CP011497.1, read on the forward strand.
CTTGCCGAGGGAGTCCACGACGAGTTCCTCTGGGCCCGCCGCGGTGGCCGGAGCCGCGGGCGCGCCCAGCTTCTCCCGGACGCCCGCCACCGTCCCCGGCAGCACCGCGAGGAACCGCTCCACGTCCTCCTCGGCCGTCCCCGTCGGCAGGGACACCCGGATGTTCCCCTCGGTCAGCACGCCCATCGCCCTCAGCACATGGCTGGGTGTCAGCGTGCTGCTGGTGCATGAGGAACCCGAGGAGACGGAGAAGCCCTCCCGGTCCAGTTCGTGCAGCAGGGCCTCGCCGTCGACGTAGAGGCAGGAGAAGGTGACGATCCCGGGCAGCCGCCGCTCGGGGTCGCCGACCACCTCCACATCCGGTACGGCCTCCGGTACCCGCGTCCGGATCCGCTCCGTCAGCTCCCGTAGCCGTACCGCCTCCTGGGCCGCCTCGGCCCGCACCGCCCGCAGGGAGGCGACGGCCGCCACGATCGCCGGGATGTTCTCGAACCCGGGCGCCCGCCCGGACTCCCGCTCGTCGACGGGCCCTTGGGCGGCGAACCGCACCCCCTTGCGCACCACGAGCAGCCCGACCCCGGACGGCCCGCCCCATTTGTGCGCACTGGCCGCGAGCAGCGACCAGTCGCCCTCGACCGGCCCCCACCCCAGCGACTGCGCCGCGTCCACCAGCAGCGGCACCCCGGCGCCCCGGCACACCTCGGCCACCTCGGCGACCGGCTGCACGGTCCCCACCTCGTGGTTGGCCGACTGCAGACATGCCAGCGCGGTGTCCGGGCGCAGGGCGGAGACGTAGTCCGACGGGGTGACGGCTCCGGCCCGGTTGACGGCGACTTGGGTGACCGACCCCCCGTCCGCCTCGAACACCTCCGCCGCATGGAGTACGGAGGAGTGTTCGACGGCCGACACGATCAGGTGGCGTCCCACCCGCCGCCGCCCGGCCAACGCCCCCGCGATCCCGCTGTGCAGGGCCCGGGTCCCCGACGACGTGAACGCCACCTCGTCCGCCCGGCACCCCACAGCCTCAGCAGCCGCCTCCCGGGCAGCGTCCAGCAGCATCCGGGCCTTTCGCCCCTCCCGGTACAGCCGCGCGGGATCGGCCCACCCCTCATCCACAGAGGCCAACAACGCCTGACGGGCAACGGGATGGAGAGGAACGGCGGAGGCAGCGTCAAAGTAGGCCATACGGCAACGTTAAGACCCCGGCGGGAGCAGCCGACCCAGGGGCGCGGGGAACTGCGCGACCAGCCACAACGAACCCGCAGCCGCCAATCCAGCGAACCACCCAACTCAGTAGGCACCCCTCCCCGCGAACCCTCGGAGAGGGTGGGCTAGGGTTTGGTCCGCATAAACATCCAAACCCCTGCCCGACGCAGGGCGGCGACCGACCAGCGAGAAGAAGGCCGCAGCCGACCGCGCGGGCGAGACTCTCGGGAAGGCGCTACGTGAGTCCCAACGGCTCCGACCGCTCGCCGCGGCGCCCGATGCGGCGGAAGCTGCTGCAGGCACTGACCGCGGGCCTGGTCCTGGCGACCGCTACCGGTTGCACATACAAGGACTTCCCCCGCCTTGGCATGCCCACCCCGACCACGGAAGAGGCTCCGCGGATCCTCTCCCTGTGGCAGGGCTCCTGGGCTGCCGCGCTCGCCGTCGGCGTGCTGGTGTGGGGCCTGATCCTGTGGAGCGCCATGTTCCACCGGCGCAGCCGCACCAAGGTCGAGGTACCTCCGCAGACCCGGTACAACATGCCGATCGAGGCCCTGTACACGGTGGTCCCGATCATCATCATCTCGGTGCTCTTCTACTTCACGGCCCGGGACGAGTCGAAGCTGCTCAGCCTCGACAAGAAGCCCGACGTCACCATCAACGTGGTCGGCTTCCAGTGGAGCTGGGGCTTCAACTACGTGGAGAACGTCCCCGGTGTCTCCGGCGACGCCAAGACCGACAAGAACCTGGACGCCATTCCGGACCGGTTCAAGAAGGACTTCCCGGCGAACGCCGGCGGTGTCTACGACGTCGGCACCCCGGGCACGCGGAACCCGCAGACGAACAACCCCGGTCCGACGCTCTGGCTCCCCAAGGGCGAGACGGTCCGCTTCGTCCTGACCTCTCGTGACGTCATCCACTCCTTCTGGGTGGTGCCGTTCCTGATGAAGCAGGACGTCATCCCGGGCCACACCAATGCCTTCCAGGTGACCCCGAACCACGAGGGCACCTTCCTCGGCAAGTGCGCCGAGCTCTGCGGTGTCGACCACTCGCGCATGCTGTTCAACGTGAAGGTCGTCTCCCCTGCGGCGTACCAGAAGCACCTCCAGGACCTCGCCAAGAAGGGGCAGACCGGTTACATTCCCGCCGGCATCGCGCAGACGAGCCACGAGAAGAACCGGGAGACGAACAACCTGTGAGCATCCTCAACGAACCCCAGGGTGCCGCGGCAGCTGAAGGCGCGTACGCGGACGAGCTGCCGGTCAGGCGCAAGCAGCCCGGCAATGTCGTGGTGAAGTGGCTGACGACCACCGACCACAAGACGATCGGCACGCTGTATCTGGCGACGTCGTTCGCGTTCTTCCTGATCGGTGGCGTGATGGCGCTGCTCATGCGCGCCGAGCTGGCCCGTCCGGGCCTGCAGATCATGTCGAACGAGCAGTTCAACCAGGCGTTCACGATGCACGGCACGATCATGCTGCTGATGTTCGCGACGCCGCTGTTCGCCGGCTTCGCGAACTGGATCATGCCGCTGCAGATCGGCGCGCCGGACGTGGCGTTCCCGCGGCTGAACATGTTCGCCTACTGGCTGTACCTGTTCGGCTCGCTCATCGCGGTGGGCGGCTTCCTGACCCCGCAGGGTGCGGCCGACTTCGGCTGGTTCGCCTACTCGCCGCTGTCGGACGCGGTCCGCAGCCCCGGCGTCGGCGCCGACATGTGGATCATGGGTCTGGCCATGTCCGGCTTCGGCACCATCCTCGGCTCGGTCAACTTCATCACCACGATCATCTGCATGCGCGCCCCGGGCATGACCATGTTCCGCATGCCGATCTTCGTGTGGAACGTGCTGCTGACCGGTGTCCTGGTCCTGCTGGCCTTCCCGGTCCTGGCGGCCGCGCTGTTCGCCCTGGAGGCGGACCGCAAGTTCGGCGCCCACGTCTTCGACGCCGCCAACGGCGGAGCCCTGCTATGGCAACACCTCTTCTGGTTCTTCGGCCATCCAGAGGTGTACATCATCGCGCTGCCGTTCTTCGGCATCATCTCCGAAGTGATCCCGGTGTTCTCCCGTAAGCCGATGTTCGGCTACATGGGCCTGATCGCCGCGACCATCGCGATCGCCGGTCTGTCCGTGACCGTGTGGGCCCACCACATGTACGTCACCGGCGGTGTGCTGCTGCCGTTCTTCTCCTTCATGACCTTCCTGATCGCCGTACCGACCGGTGTGAAGTTCTTCAACTGGATCGGCACGATGTGGAAGGGCTCGCTGTCCTTCGAGACGCCGATGCTCTGGGCGACCGGCTTCCTGATCACCTTCACGTTCGGTGGTCTGACCGGTGTCATCCTGGCCTCGCCGCCGATGGACTTCCACGTCTCCGACTCGTACTTCGTGGTGGCGCACTTCCACTACGTGGTCTTCGGTACGGTCGTCTTCGCCATGTTCTCCGGCTTCCACTTCTGGTGGCCGAAGTGGACCGGCAAGATGCTGGACGAGCGCCTCGGCAAGATCACCTTCTGGACGCTGTTCATCGGCTTCCACGGCACCTTCCTGGTCCAGCACTGGCTGGGCGCCGAGGGCATGCCGCGCCGGTACGCCGACTACCTGGCGGCCGACGGTTTCACCGCCCTGAACACGGTCTCGACGATCAGCTCCTTCCTGCTCGGCCTGTCGATCCTGCCGTTCCTCTACAACGTCTGGAAGACGGCCAAGTACGGCAAGCCGGTCGGCGTGGACGACCCGTGGGGCTACGGCCGTTCGCTCGAATGGGCGACGTCCTGCCCGCCGCCGCGGCACAACTTCCTCACCCTGCCGCGGATCCGCAGCGAATCCCCGGCGTTCGACCTGCACCACCCTGAGATCGCCGCGCTCGAGCAGCTCGCGCACAGCGGTCACGGCACCGCCATCGCGGGCAGCAAGGAGGCCGGCAAGTGAAGATCCAGGGTCGGATGTTCATCTGGCTGAGCGTCTTCATCCTGATCATGGCCATCGTGTATGGCGTGTGGTCGAAGGAGCCGGCCGGTACCACCGCACTGTTCCTGGCCTTCGGCCTGAGCGTCATGATCGGCTTCTACCTGGGCTTCACCGCCCGGCGGGTCGACGCGGGCGCCCAGGACGACAAGGAGGCCGACGTCGCGGACGACGCGGGCGAGCTGGGCTTCTTCAGCCCGCACAGCTGGCAGCCGCTCATGCTGGGCTTCGGCGGCGCGATCGCCTTCCTCAGCATCGCGGTCGGCTGGTGGCTGATCTACTTCTCCGCCCCGTTCATCGTGGTCGGTCTGTTCGGCTGGGTGTTCGAGTACTACCACGGTGAGAACCGCACCCAGTAGCACCCGAGTGCACGCACCGGAGGCCCGGACGCTCCCTCAGGGGGGTCCGGGCCTCCGGCTTTTCCACCGGCCACCCCGGTGCAGTCGTTCCTTTGCCGCAGTGTCGATCGCTCGTACGGGTTACTCACCGCGCCAATGGGGTCAGCGCCTCATAGCGTGATCGTATGAACCACACTCCGCGGACCCGCACCGTCGTCAGCTGCACCCTGCTGGTGACCGCGCTCGGCGCGGGCCTCACCGCCTGCGGTTCGGACGGCAACGCCCTGGCGGACAAGCCGTACGACGCGGCGGACCTGGTCTCCCTCAACGGCGACTCCGACGAGGGGAAGCGGGTCGACCCGGACAAGCCCCTGGAGATCACCGCCAACGGCGACGACCGCATCACCGACGTCACCGCCCAGGACTCCACAGGGCGCTATGTGGCGGGCGAACTCTCCGCCGACGGCAGCAGATGGCACAGCACGGCCCCGCTGGCCGCCAACGCCCACTACACGGTCACGGTGAGCACCGAGGACGACGACGGCGCGCCAGGCCGCAAGGTCTTCACGTTCGACACCAGCAGGCCCACCAGCAGGAAGCGCCTGACCGTCACCTTCGGGCCGAAGTCGGGCCAGTACGGCGTCGGACAGCCCATCACCGCCGAGCTCGACCAGGCGGTCAAGGACAAGGCGCAGCGCGCCATCGTGGAGCGCGCCCTGCGGGTGGACTCCACGCCGGCCGTACAGGGCTCCTGGTACTGGGTGAGCGACAAGGAACTCCACTACCGGCCCCAGGAGTACTGGCCCACCCACGCCACCGTCACGGTGCACAGCAACCTGGACGGCATCAGGATCAGCGACCGGCTGTGGGGCGGCCCGTCGAAACCGGTGAGGATCACCACGGGCGACCGGATCGAGGCCCTCACGGACGCCGCCGCGCACGAGCTGACGTTCTACAAGAACGGCGACGTGGTCAAGCGGATCCCCGTCACCACCGGCCGGCCCGGCTACGACACCCGCAACGGCATCAAGGTCGTCCTGGAGAAGGCGTACGTCGTACGCATGCGCGGCACCACGATCGGCATCTCCGCGAGCAGCTCCGACTCCTACGACCTGAACGTCTACTACTCCACCCGGGTGACCTGGTCCGGCGAGTACGTGCACGCCGCGCCCTGGTCGGTGGGTTCACAGGGTTACGCCAACGTCAGCCACGGCTGCACGGGCATGAGCACCGCCAACGCCCAGTGGTTCTTCGCCAACATCCACCAGGGCGACATCGTCAGGGTCGTCAACTCCCGCGGCCACCAGATGGAGGACTTCGGCAACGGCTTCGGCGACTGGAACGTCGACTGGAAGAAGTGGAGCAAGGGCAGCGCCCTCACCAACGGCAAACCGACCGGCCCGACGGAGACGGACACGGTACGTCTCCAGCCGACGGCGCTGTAGGCGCTCCGAAAGGGGCGCGGGGCTGTGTCCGATATGCGGCTACCGCCGCGTGGGCGCGAACGGGCCCCACCGGCCCGCACCCCCGCACGAAACCCGGCGCCCCCTCCCCGCTAGGCGCCCACCAACCGCTTCTGACGGAGCAGAGAAGCAAGGGCCGACGCGAACTCCACAGGATCCACCGGCAAGGTGACCGCCGCATCGGCCCGGCTCCACGTCGCCAGCCACGCATCCTGCGGCCGCCCCATCAGCAGCAGCACCGGCGGACAGTTGAACACCTCGTCCTTGATCTGCCGGCACACCCCCATGCCCCCCATCGGCACGGCCTCACCGTCCAGCACGCACACATCGATGCCGCCCTTGCCCAGCTCACGCAGCACCGCGTCAGGCGTCGCACACTCCACGAACTCGACAAAGGGGACGTCAGGGGCCGGCCGGCGCCCGGTGGCCAGCCGTACTTGCTCGCGGGTGTTGGAGTCGTCGCTGTAGACCAGCACCGTGGCGGTCGGCTGCATTGTTCCTCCGGGACGTCAGCGTCGTACGGACGGGACGGACAGGGCCGTTCGGGGCGGAGCTTACTCCCGTCGAAGTCCCCATGAACACCACGTCAACACCGGTTCGGCGGGCAGCAACACTCCGAACGGCACCCCCCGGAGTGAGGGCGGGATAAGCGACCGACATAATGTCGGTCGTGGCGACAGCAACGACAGTAGAAACCGGGCACGCGCACCCGTCGGTCAACCGGCCGAACCTCACCAGCGTCGGAACCATCATCTGGCTGAGTTCCGAGCTGATGTTCTTCGCGGCCCTCTTCGCGATGTACTTCACCCTGCGATCGGTGACGGGTCCGGCGCACTGGAAGCACATGGCCGACGCGCTCAATGTGCCCTTCTCCGCGACGAACACCACGATCCTGGTGCTCTCCTCGCTCACCTGCCAGCTCGGCGTGTTCGCGGCCGAGCGCGGTGACGTGAAGAAGCTCCGCGGGTGGTTCATCGTCACCTTCATCATGGGTGCGATCTTCATCGGCGGTCAGATCTACGAGTACACGAGCCTGGTGAAGGACGACGGCATCTCGCTCTCCTCCGACCCGTACGGCTCGGTGTTCTATCTGACCACCGGCTTCCACGGCCTGCACGTGACGGGCGGTCTCATCGCCTTCCTGCTGGTCCTCGGCCGCACCTACATGGCCAAGAGGTTCACCCACGAGCAGGCGACCGCCGCCATCGTCGTGTCCTACTACTGGCACTTCGTCGATGTGGTCTGGATCGGCCTTTTCGCCACGATCTACCTGATCAAGTAGCCGGGACCGGCTCCCGCACATCCAGAAGCACCGACGCAGAAGATCCTGACACCGGGGTAATCCGTGAAAAAGCTCTCCGCACGACGACGCCATCCGCTGGCGGCGGTCGTCGTCCTACTCCTCGCGCTGGCGGCCACTGGGGGGCTGTACGCCGCGTTCGCACCCGCGGGCAAGGCGCAGGCCGATGATTCCGCCCAGTCCCTGACCATCCAGGAGGGCAAGAAGCTCTACGAGGTCGGCTGCGCCAGCTGCCACGGCACCGGTGGCCAGGGCTCCTCCGACGGGCCGAGCCTGGTCGGCGTGGGCGCCGCGGCCGTCGACTTCCAGGTCGGCACCGGCCGTATGCCGGCCGCCACCTCGCAGGGCGCCCAGGTCCCGCGCAAGAAGGTCGTCTACAACCAGACCCAGATCGACCAGCTCGCCGCGTACATCGCCTCGCTGGGCGCCGGCCCGAGCGTGCCCACCAAGGACCAGTACGGCCCTGACGGCGCGGACATCGCCAAGGGTGGCGAGCTGTTCCGCACCAACTGCGCGCAGTGCCACAACTTCACCGGCAAGGGCGGCGCCCTGACCAAGGGCAAGTTCGCGCCGACGCTCGAGGGCGTCGACCCGAAGCACATCTACGAGGCCATGCAGACCGGCCCGCAGAACATGCCGTCCTTCCCGGACACCACGTTGTCCTCGAAGAACAAGAAGGACATCATCGCGTACCTGCACGCGGTCGACAGCAGCGAGACGACGAACCCCGGCGGTCTGGAGCTGGGCGGCCTCGGGCCGGTCAGTGAGGGTCTGTTCGCCTGGATCTTCGGCCTCGGCGCGCTGATCGTGGTCGCCGTCTGGGTCGCCGCTCGGACCGCAAAGGCCAAGAAGTCATGAGTAGCCAAGACATTCCAGAAGAGAACCTGCCCGCAGAGCAGGAGCACGCGCATGGCGCGGTAACGGCGGTCGCGGACGAGGAGAACCCGTTCGCCGACCCGGGACTGCCGCCCCACGAGCACCGGATCCAGGACATCGACGAGCGGGCCGCCAGGCGGTCCGAGCGCGCGGTCGCCCTGCTGTTCACCCTTTCGATGCTGGCCACCGTCGGCTTCATCGTCTCGTACGTGACGATCCCGCACGACAAGAGCATCTTCGTCTTCCCGATCGGGCACCTCAGCGCGCTGAACTTCGCGCTGGGCCTGACCCTCGGTACGGCGCTGTTCTGCATCGGCGCGGGCGCGGTCCACTGGGCCCGCACCCTGATGTCCGACGTCGAGGTCGCCGACGAGCGGCACCCGATCGAGGCCTCCCCCGAGGTGCGCGCGAAGGTCCACGCGGACTTCCGCCAGGGCGCCAAGGAGTCGGCGCTCGGCCGCCGCAAGCTGCTGCGCACCACGATGTTCGGCGCGCTGGCCCTGTTCCCGCTCTCCGGCGTCATGCTGCTCCGTGACCTCGGCCCGCTGCCCGGCACCTCGCTGCGTCACACGCTGTGGGCCAAGGGCAAGCGCCTGGTCAACACGAACACGGGTCAGCCGCTGCGCCCCGAGGACGTCGCCGTCGGCTCCCTCACCTTCGCCAAGCCCGACGGGCTGGAGGAGACGGACGAGGAGTTCCAGACGGAGATCGCCAAGGCGGCCCTGATGATCGTCCGGCTGCAGCCGGGCAACATCAAGGACAAGCGCGAGCTCGACTGGTCGCACGAGGGCATCGTCGCCTTCTCCAAGATCTGCACGCACGTCGGCTGCCCGATCTCGCTGTACGAGCAGCAGACGCACCACGTGTTGTGCCCGTGCCACCAGTCCACCTTCGACCTCTCCGACGGTGCCCGAGTGATCTTCGGCCCCGCCGGCCACGCCCTGCCGCAGCTGCGCATCGGCGTGGACAGTGACGGTTACCTCCAGGCGCTCGGCGACTTCGAGGAGCCCGTCGGTCCTGCATTCTGGGAGCGCGGATGAGTACTGCAGCGAACGAGACGCCCCGCCCGCGCGGGAAGGCACCGGCCGGCGAGCGGGTCGCCGACTGGGCCGACGGCCGGCTCGGGATCTACTCCCTGGCCAAGTCCAACATGCGCAAGATCTTCCCCGACCACTGGTCGTTCATGTTGGGCGAAGTGTGCATGTACAGCTTCATCATCATCATCCTGACGGGTGTCTATCTGACGCTGTTCTTCCACCCGTCGATGAACGAGGTGGAGTACCACGGCAGCTATGTCCCGCTGCAGGGACAGCTGATGTCCGAGGCGTTCAGCTCGACCCTGCACATCTCCTTCGACGTGCGCGGTGGTCTGCTCATCCGGCAGATCCACCACTGGGCCGCGCTGATCTTCCTCGCCGGCATGTTCGTGCACATGATGCGCGTGTTCTTCACCGGCGCGTTCCGCAAGCCGCGTGAGATCAACTGGCTGTTCGGCTTCCTGCTGTTCGTCCTCGGCATGTTCACCGGCTTCACCGGTTACTCGCTCCCGGACGACCTGCTCTCCGGCACCGGTGTCCGCTTCATGGAGGGCGCGATCCTGTCCGTGCCGATCGTCGGCACGTACCTGTCGTACTTCCTCTTCGGCGGTCAGTTCCCCGGCCACGACTTCGTCGCCCGGTTCTACTCGATCCACATCCTGCTGCTGCCGGGCATCATGCTCGGCCTGATGGTGGGCCACCTGATCCTGGTCTTCTACCACAAGCACACGCAGTTCGCGGGTCCGGGCAAGAGCAACAACAACGTCGTCGGCATGCCGCTGCTGCCGGTCTACATGGCCAAGGCCGGAGGCTTCTTCTTCCTGGTCTTCGGTGTCATCGCGGCCATCGCGGCGGTCGCCCAGATCAACCCGATCTGGGCCATGGGCCCCTACCGTCCGGACCAGGTGTCCACCGGCGCCCAGCCCGACTGGTACATGGGCTTCGCCGAGGGTCTGATCCGCTTCATGCCGGGCTGGGAGATCAACTTCGCGGGCCACACGCTCGTCCTGGGCGTGTTCATCCCGCTGGTGCTCTTCCCGCTGGTCCTGGCGGCGATCGCGGTCTACCCGTTCATCGAGTCCTGGATCACCGGCGACAAGCGCGAGCACCACATCCTGGACCGCCCGCGCAACGCCCCGACGCGTACGGCCTTCGGTGTCGCCTGGGTGACGATCTACATGATCACCCTGGTCGGCGGTGGCAACGACCTGTGGGCCACCCACTTCCACCTGTCGATCAACGCGGTCACCTGGTTCGTCCGGATCGGGTTCTTCGTCGGGCCGGTCATCGCGTTCATCGTCACCAAGCGGATCTGCCTGGGTCTGCAGCGCCGCGACCGCGACAAGGTGCTGCACGGTCGCGAGACCGGCATCATCAAGCGGCTGCCGCACGGTGAGTTCATCGAGGTGCACGAGCCGCTCAGCCAGGAGCAGCTGCACACCCTCACGGCCCACCACCAGTACCAGCCGGCCGAGATCGGCCCGACGGTCGACGAGAACGGCGTCGAGCGCAAGGTGCCGGCCTCGGAGAAGCTCCGGGTGAAGCTGTCCAACGCCTACTACGGCGAGGACAACCAGATCCCGAAGCCGTCCGTCGAGGAGTACAAGGAGATCACGAGCGGCCACGGCCACCACTGATCCCGCGTCGCCACGCCACGCCGAAGGGCCCCGTCCGGGTTACGGACGGGGCCCTTCGCCGTGTGCGGGGGTCGATAGGCTGGGATCGGACCATTGATGTTGTGTACGACACCCCAGGAGCGGCTTATGAGCGCTGTGACCCCCGCTGGAGGCGACACCGCGGCGGGCCGTTCCTGGCCCGAGGTACTGAACGCCCTGCTGGAGGGCCGCGACCAGAGCGCGGACGCCACGGCATGGGCGATGGACCGGATCATGCGCGGGGAGGCGACCGACGCGCAGATCGCGGGATTCGCCGTGGCCCTGCGGGCCAAGGGCGAGACGGTGGAGGAGATCACCGGGCTCGTCCGCGCGATGTACGACCACGCGAACGTCATCGAGGTGCCGGGGCGGACCGTCGACATCGTCGGCACCGGCGGCGACGGCGCCAAGACGGTGAACATCTCCACGATGTCCTCGATCGTGGTCGCCGGCACCGGCGCGAGGGTCGTCAAGCACGGCAACCGGGCCGCGTCCTCGGCGTCGGGCGCCTCGGACGTGCTGGAGAAGCTGGGCGTCAATCTGAACCTGTCGCTGGAGCGGGTCCCGCAGGTCGCCGAGGAGGCCGGGATCACCTTCTGCTTCGCGGTGAAGTTCCACCCGGCGCTGCGTCATGTGGCCGCCGCCCGTGGCCAGTTGGGCATCCGTACGACCTTCAACGTGCTGGGTCCGCTGACCAATCCGGCGAAGGTCCGGGCCCAGGCCGTCGGTGTGGCGGATCTCCGGATGGCCCCGATCGTGGCCGGCGTCCTCGCCGAGCGCGGCAACTCCTCCCTGGTCTTCCGCGGCGACGACGGCCTGGACGAGCTGACCACGACGGCCACCTCCCACGTCTGGATCGTCCGGGACGGCAAGGTCACCGAGGAGACCTTCGACCCGAGGGACGTCGGCATCGACCTCGTCCCGGTGGAGGCCCTGCGCGGCGCGGACGCGTCGTACAACGCGGAGGTCGCCCGCCGCCTGCTCGATGGTGAGACCGGGGCCGTACGGGACGCCGTGCTGCTGAACTCCGCGGCGGCCCTCGTCGCCCTGGACCCGACGGACGCCCCGCTCGCCGACCAGCTCCGCGCGGGCATGGCCAAGGCCGCCGAGTCCATCGACTCCGGCGCGGCGAAGCGGACGCTGGAGCGCTGGGTGGCGGCGAGCAACGCCTAGCGGAAACCGGCGGTCGTCCCGCGATCCGGACACGGGTTGCGGGACGACGATCTCTTCCCGTACGTTCCTGTACCAGGTCATGAGTGACAGTCATGAGGCCCCGGCCGGCTGTCCGGCAACCCTCCGTCCGTGGCGGGGTGCCCCGGGTGAAGACCAGGCCGTAGGCAGCGAGGTCTACGGCAAGCGCGGACCCCTCGCGCGCTGCTGAGAGCGCGGGACCAGGGGTCCTGGTCGTTCGAGGGAGCCTTCCGTGAGCAAGCGAATGCGATAGGGCCGCAGAGCCCCGCCTCCGCACACCCCTTTTCTCTTCTTCCCGTACGCCTCTTCGCGTACGTCCTCACGGGAGTTCCCCATGTCTGTCTTCACCGCTGCCGCCGACCAGTCCGTTTGCTCCCCGCTGCCCGTTCTGGGCCGGGATGTCACCGTCCCGCTCGTCACCGGCGGCGAGGTCACCTACGCGGCCCTCGACTACGCGGCCAGTGCCCCCGCCCTGCAGCGCGTCTGGGACGACGTGGCCGCCTACGCGCCGTACTACGGCAGCGTCCACCGCGGCGCCGGCTACCTCTCCCAGCTCTCCACCGACCTGTTCGAGAACGCCCGCAGGACGGTCGCCGAGTTCCTCGGCTGCCGCGCCGAGGACCAGGTGGTCTTCACCCGGTCCACCACCGACTCCCTGAACCTGCTGGCCCGCGCCCTCCCCGCCGACTGCCAGGTCTTCGTCTTCGAGACCGAGCACCACGCCTCCCTGCTGCCCTGGCAGGACGCGAAGGTCACCTACCTCGACGCCCCGCGCACCCCGCAGCAGGCCGTCACGACCCTGGAGCGGGCCCTCGCCGGCCGTGACCCCTACGGCCCGGCCCTGGTCTGCGTCACCGGCGCCTCCAATGTCACCGGCGAGCTGTGGCCGGTGCGCGAACTGGCCGCGGCGGCGCACGCGCACGGCGCCCGGATCGTCCTGGACGCCGCCCAGCTGGCCCCCCACCACCCCGTGTCCGTCCGTGACCTGGACGTCGACTGGGTCGCCTTCTCGGGGCACAAGCTGTACGCCCCCTTCGGCTCCGGTGTCCTGGCCGGCCGCGCCGACTGGCTGCGCGCCGCCGAGCCGTACCTCGCGGGCGGCGGCGCCAGCCGCAAGGTGACCCGGCGTCAGGACGGCGGTGTGGACGTGGAGTGGCACGAGAGCGCCGCGCGGCACGAGGCGGGCTCGCCCAATGTGATCGGCGCCTACTCCATCGCGGCGGCCTGCAAGGCGCTGACCGAGGCCGGCTGGGACACCCTGGTGGCCCGGGAGCAGCACCTCATCCGCGGGGTCCGCGCGGGCCTGGCCGAGGTCCCGCAGGTCAGGATCCTCTCCCTCTTCGGCGACGACGCCCCCCGGGTCGGCGTGATCTCCTTCGTCGTCGAGGGCTGGAACAGCTCCCACTTCGCCGCCGCCCTGTCCGCCGAGTACGGCATCGGCGTCCGCGACGGCCTCTTCTGCGCCCACCCCCTGGTCCGCACCCTCCTCGGCACCGACCCGCAGACCCAGGGCGAGTGCGGCGCCCCCGAGGCCGCACCGGGCGAGAAGTCCCTCAACGCCATCCGCGTGAGCTTCGGCGCGGGCACCCCCGACGAGCACGTGGAGCGTTTCGTGACGGCGGTGAAGGAACTGGTCACCGAGGGTGCCAAGTGGACGTACCGCACGGAGGACGGCCGCTGCGTCCCGGCGGTGTGATCAGCGCCCCGAAGAGGCGCGGGGCTGTATCGATATGCGGCTCCGCCGCGTGGGCGCGACCAGCCACCACGGCCGCCGCACCCGCAATGCGACCCGCGCCCCGCAGACGCCTGGGCGATCTTCAAACGATCAGTTGTCCAGGCCGATCGAGAACGCCGCCTCCAGGTCGTGCTGGGAGTAGGTGCGGAAGGCGACGTGCGTGTCCGTGGCCTCCACACCGGGGATCTTGCTGATCCGCCCGGGGATGACATCGGCCAGATCCTCGTGCTGCCGCACCCGGACCATCGCGATCAAGTCATACGTACCGGTGACGGAGAAGACCTCGCTGACCGACTCCAGCGAAGCGATCTGCTCCGCGATCTCGGGGATCCGGTCCACGCTGGTCTTGATCAGGACGATCGCGGTGATCACGGCTGGTTCTCTCCCTCGGGGGCCTGAGCAGGGGCGGCTTTCACTCTAGTCGCACGGCCGTAGCGCACCCACGCGTAGCAGAAGCCCAGCGCGAATCCCACCAGGTGCGCCAGATACGCCACCCCCGGCCCCTGCGCGGAGCGCCCCGCGGCCGCCCACTGCAGCGCCGCCCAGAACGGCAGCACGACCCACGCCGGGAACCGCACGGGCAGGAAGAACAGGAACGGCAGAAGACTGGTCACACGGGCGCGGGGGAACAGGTAGAGGAACGCCCCGAGGATCGCCGAGATCGCCCCGGACGCGCCCACCAGCGACTGCTCGGAGGCGTCGTTGGCGGCCGCGTACCCCAGCAGGGCGAGATAGCCGCAGCCGACGTAGAAGAGGGTGAACTCGACCCGGCCCATCCGTTCCTCGGTCATCGCGCCGAAGACGAAGAGGAAGAGCATGTTGCCGAGCAGATGCACCCAGCTGCCGTGCACGAACAGGGCCGTGGCGGGGGTCAGGGCCGCGCGTACCGGCCTGGCGAACAGCTCGGCCGGTACCACGCCCCAGCGGTGGAAGTACGCCCGCTGCGCGGCGAGCAGGGCGTTCCCCGAGCCGTATCCCGGGGTGAGCCCCGAGGCCGGGCCCAGGACGAAGAGCAGGCAGCACAGGGCGATGAGGCCGTACGTCATGGGTGCTGATGTGCTGCGGACCGCTCTGAACGCCCTGCCGGCCGCCGTGCTCCACTCGCTGATCATGAATACAGAGCATGGCGTAACGGGACACAAGCTGACAGACCGCCTCGCCGCCGTGGACGGACCAGCGGCGAGTCGCCACCAGGCCGTAGGGTTACGGCCACACGCGTCGGCCGGCGGCGCGCGAGCGAGCACGAGCCGGTACGAGCCGGTCGAGCCCGTACGAGCCCGGAACGAGAAGGAAGCGGACAGCCACGATGACGGTTCCCCTGCCGACCGCCACCACCCGATGGCGCTGCACCCTGTGCGGCAACCTGACCCGGTTCGACGTGACGCGCTCCTCGAAGGTCGTCGAGTACGTCCACCTCGATCTGGCCGGCGAGCCGACCGTGGAGGAGCGCGAGGTGGTCAGTGAGACCATCGAATCGGTGCGGTGCCGCTGGTGCAACGCGGTGGACCAGGTGGAACTCGTGGACAGGCCGGGCGCCGGCTCCTGAGCGGAGCGGCCCCGAAGAAGTCGAAGTAGTGGGGTGTGACGGATGGTGGAGACCACAGGCGGGGGGCCGGGCGACGGCACCGCCGAGGTGCTTGACCGTCCGCTGCCCGACGGGGTGCGACGCAGGGTCGTCCAGATCGTCTCGGACGGCTTCGGCGGGCTGACCATGACGGAACTGCCCGCCCAGCTCAGGCAGTACGCCCGGTTCACCCCCAGCCGCCGGGCCAAGTTCGCCGGCAACGCGATGGCGGCGGCGCTGGAGACCGATGCGCTGTTCCGGCAGCGGATCGGGGAGAAGTTCAGAGAGGCGCAGCCGGAACTCGCCGGCGCCCTCGACTCCGGCTCGCCGCTCCCGGCCGCGGACCCGCTCGACGTGGCGGCCGCGGCCTACGTGCTGCGCCCGGCGGGCTGGGTGAAGCTGGTCACCGCGGCCGGCGAGGAGGTCCAGCGCGCGGACGCCGAGCGCGCCGACGAGGAGAGCCGGGCCGAGCTGGAGCGGCTGCGCGCCGAGCTGGCCCAGGCCCGCGAGCAGACCCGTGCCGAGACCGAACGGCTGCGTGCGGAGCTGGAGTCGGCGAAGAAGGAGGCGGAGTCGCTGCACCGCAAGCTCCGGGCCGCCCTCAGCGACGTCAAGCGGGGCGAGGCCGCCCTGCGCAAGGCCCAGGGCGAGATGGACGCCGTACGGGCCGAGGCGCACCGGCAGGTGTCGGCCGCCGAGAGCGAGTCGCGCCGGCTCAAGGCCCGCCTCGGCGAGGCGGAGGCCGCGCTGGAGGCCACCCGCCGCGCCGCCCGCGAGGGCCGCAGCGTGGAGGACATGCGGGTACGGCTGCTGCTCGACACCCTGCTGGAGGCGACCCAGGGCCTCAGGCGCGAACTCGCCCTGCCGCCCGTGTCCGTGCGGCCCGCCGAGACCGTGGACGCCGTCGAACCGGGACGCATGACCCCGAAGGACATCGCGGCGCGGGCCCTGTCGGAGAACGACCCGGCCATTCTCGACCAGTTGCTGGCGCTGCCGCAGGCGCATCTGGTGGTCGACGGCTACAACGTCACCAAGACCGGCTATCCGCAGATGCCGCTGGAGAAGCAGCGGCTCAGGCTCCTCGGTCAGCTCTCCGCGCTCGCCGCGCAGACCGGCGCCGAGGTGACCTGTGTCTTCGACGGCGCCGAACTGGCCGCCCCGGTGCTGCTCGCGCCGCCGCGCGGGGTCCGGGTGCTGTTCTCCAAGCCGGGCGTCACGGCCGACGAGCTGATCCGCCAGCTGGTGCGCGCGGAGCCGCCGGGCCGCCCGGTCATCGTCGCCTCCACCGACCGCGAGGTGGCCGACGGGGTCGCGAAGGCAGGTGCCCGTCCCGTCGCCTCTGCGGTGCTTCTCAAGCGACTGTCCTGAAGGCCCAACGGGCATATGCAATGCCCGAATTGGCCGTATCGTCACGCAACGTAGTGTCGATCGCGCATCACGGCACGTGAGTTCTGTGCAAAGAATGCATTGCGTGATGGGATTTTCTGGTGAGAGGATTTGAACTGATCACAACTGGGTCACTAGGGTCTGGGCTCGAACCTCCGAACGGGTGATCATTTCACTCACTCACTCACGAGAAGGAGTTCGTCCTCCGTGGCGTCCCACCGTCGACCCAAGCAGCAGAGTCGCGCCCGCGTGACCGTGCTGACCACCGCAGCCGCCGCAGCCGTCGTCCTGAGCGCGAACGCCGCCAACGCCGCGCCGAGCCAGAAGCTCTCCAAGGACCAGGTCAAGGCCAAGGTCGACGAGCTCTACCAGCAGGCGGAGCAGGCCTCCGAGAAGTTCGACGGGGCCAAGGCCAAGCAGCAGAAGCTGCAGAAGGAAATATCCACCATCCAGGACAACGTCGCGCGGGGTCAGCAGGACCTCAACAAGCTGCGCGACGGCCTGGGTTCGCTGGCCACCTCGCAGTACCGCTCGGGCGGTATCGACCCCTCGGTCCAGCTCTTCCTGTCCTCCAACCCGGACGACTTCCTCGACAAGGCCTCCACGCTCGACCAGTTGAGCGCCCAGCAGGTCGACGCCCTGAAGAAGATTCAGGACAAACAGCGCGAACTCGCCCAGGAGCGCACGGAAGCCGCCGACAAGCTCAAGGACCTCTCCTCCACGCGCACCCAGCTGGAGCAGAAGAAGAAGGAGGTCCAGGCCAAGCTCGCCGACGCGCAGAAGCTGCTCAACACCCTGACGGCCAAGGAGAAGGCGGACCTCGCCGCCCAGCAGGCGCGCGCCGACCGCTCCTCCAGTGCCCGCGTCAACCTCGGCGACGCCCCGCCGGCCTCCGGCCGCGCCGCGGCTGCCTTCTCCGCCGCGCAGAGCGTGCTCGGCTCGCCCTACGTCTACGGCGCCTCCGGCCCGTCCTCCTTCGACTGCTCGGGCCTGACCTCCTGGGCCTACGCGCAGGCCGGTGTCTCGATACCGCGCACCTCCGAGTCGCAGGCCACCATCGGCACCCGGATCTACGACCAGAGCCAGCTCAAGGTCGGCGACCTGGTGTTCTTCTACGGCGACATCCACCACGTCGGCCTGTACGCGGGCAACGGCCAGGTGCTGCACGCCCCGCACACCGGTGCCGTGGTCCGCTACGAGGCGATGTCCGACATGCCGTTCCAGTTCGGCGTCCGGGTCTGATACCCGCCGATCCCCTGGGCAACGCCCGCACGGGGGCGCCCGAACGGGCGAATCCCGTGGACCGGAAGTGACTCCACGCCCCGCCACTGACCTGGGTCAGCGGCGGGGCGTCACCGTATGTTGCCGCCACGGCCGTTGGTCCGGCCCCTTCCGCACGGCTACTGTCTGCCGCGTTTCCCCGGCGCCGGGGTCTCCCCGTCCCCAGGCGCCGGGGGAGCGGTTCCTGTCCGCCAGCAGAAGGACTGCCGTGGGGTCTCATCGCCGCTTCTCCTCCTCCGGATTCGACCGGGGCGCCGCCGCCCTGTGCGTGCTGTCGGCCGCGGCCGCCGCACTCGGCGCCGTACCGGCACAGGCCGCACCGAAGGGCGACACCCGCGCCGAGGTGGACCGGCTCTACCAGGAGGCCGAGCGGGCGACCCAGGCCTACGACAAGGCCCAGGAGCGGGAGGGCACGCTGCGCCGCGAGGTCCGCGAGGCCCAGGACCTCATCGCCCGGCAGCAGCAGCGCGTCAACACCCTGCGCGAGCAGCTCGGTTCGCTGGCCGGCGCCCAGTACCGCTCGGGCGGCATCGACCCGGCCGTGGCGCTGCTCTTCTCCGACAGCCCCGACGACTATCTCGACAAGGCGTCCACCCTCGACCGCATCACCAGCCAACAGGCGGGGCAGCTGCGCGAGTTGCAGTCGGCGCTGCGGGACCTCGCCCAGGAGCGCACGGTGGCGGTCGGGAAGCTCGCCGAGCTGGAGAGCAGCCGCAAGGCCGTGGCCACGCAGAAGCGGACCGTGGTGCGGAAGCTCGCCAGGGCCCGGCAGCTGCTCAACGCGCTCCCGCCCGCCGACCGCGCCGTCCTCGGCCGCGCCTCGCGCTCCGACGGCGACGGACGCCTCGATCTGTCCGACCTGACCGGCCTCATCGCCCCCGACACCCCGGACGCCCCCGACGCCCGCGCCGCCGCCGCGGTGGCCGCCGCCCGCTCCGCCCTCGGCCGGCCGTACGTGTGGGGCGCCAGCGGCCCTTCCGGCTTCGACTGCTCGGGCCTGATGCAGTGGTCGTACGCGCACGCCGGGGTCCAGCTGCCCCGCACCTCGCAGGAGCAGCGCTTCGCCGGCCGGCAGGTCCCGCTCTCCGAGGCCCGCCCCGGCGACCTGGTCATCTACCGCTCCGACGCCAGCCATGTGGGGATGTACGTCGGCAACGGCCAGGTCATCCACGCCCCCTATCCGGGCGCCGCGGTGCGCTACGACCCGGTCGGGATGATGCCGGTCTCCTCGGTCACCCGGCCCTGATCCGGCCGCTCGCCGTTACGATCGGGAAGTGGCTGGTCGCAGACGGGCGTGGAGTATCGGGGCCGTGGGGCTCGGGCTGCTGCTGCCCCTGGCCGGCTGCGGCGGCACCCCGTCCGACACCGCCCGCACCCAGGTACAGCAGCTGCTCGACCGGCGCTCGGCCGCGCTCCTCGGCCACGACGAGACGGCGTTCGGGGTGACGGGCACCCGCACCGAGTACACCCGGCTGCGCGCCCTGCCGCTGGCCTCCTGGGCCTACCGGGTCACCGCCGTGCACCGCACCTCCACCGGCGCCACCGCCGACGCCGACCTGAACTATCGCGTCGCGGGGTACGACAAGGCCCCCGTGGACGCGCGCCGCACCCTCACCCTCGGCCGCACCGCCGACGGGAAGTGGTACGTCACCGCCGACCGGCCCGCCCGGGACGCCGGGCAGCAGCTGTGGGACCAGGGCCCGGTGAGCGCCGTCAGGGGCGCGCACAGCCTGGTCCTGGGCACCGGCCGGACCACCGCCGACCTGCGCGGATACGCGAAGCTGGCCGACCGCGCGGTGCCCGCGGTCTCCCGGGCCTGGGGCACCGACTGGACCCGCCGTGTCGTCGTCCTCGTCCCGCGGTCCCTGCAGGGCATGGCGGGCCTGCTCGGCTCGCCCGCCGCGAACTATCGGGGGATCGCCGCCGTGACCACCGGTGAGGCGGGGGGTTCGGGCCGGGCACCCGCGGACCGGGTGGTCGTCAACCCGGAGGCGTACGCCATCCTCGGCGACCTCGGCAAGCAGGTGGTGCTCACCCACGAGACCACCCATGTGGCCACCCGCGCGCACACCACCGCCGCGACCCCGCTGTGGCTCTCCGAGGGCTACGCGGACTGGGTCGGCTACCTGGGCACCGGCCGCACCCCCACCGAGGCCGCGCCGGAACTCACCCGTGCCGTGCAGGACGGCCACCCGCCCACCGGGTTCCCCACCGACAAGGACTTCGGCTTCACCAGCGACCCGGGCGAGCTCGCCCAGGCCTACGAGGGCGGCTGGCTGGCCTGCCGGATGATCGCCGACCACTGGGGCCCGGCCCGGCTCGACGCCTTCTACCGCGCCGTCGGCGCCCACCGGAAGCGGGCGGGTGCGGTCGAGGACGCGCTGAGGACGGTACTGGGGACCACACCGGGGGAGTTCACCGTGCAGTGGCGGCAGTATGTGCGGGCACAACTGAGCCGGACCGAGTGACGCCCGGTTCCCTTGCCTGGCCGCTCATCCGGCCGCGCCGAGCGTCTCCCTCGCCCACAAGGTCATGTACGTCGCCACCATGGCCTTCTGCGCGGTACGGCAGGCCGCCGCGATCCATGCCGCGCACACCAGGGGCGCGGGCGCGGACGTGCGGTGGGACATCGGCCGGCAGGCGGTGGTGCTCTCCGGTGCCCTGGGCCTCGCCGCCTCCGCCGTGTTCGCCGTGACGGCGCCCTGGATCATGGCCGCCTTCGGCGCGGGCCCCGAAGTCGCCCGTCAGGGCGTGCTGTTCCCGCGCTGCGTCGGCCCGTATCTGCTGCTGATGGCCTGCTTCATCGCCCTCGGCGGGGTCTTCGAGTGCAGCGGCGGAGCACCGGCGCTGCTCCGGGTCACCTTGCTCGGCACGGCCGTCCAGCTGCCCCTGGCGTACGCCCTCGGCAGCCTCGGCCTGCCCGGCATCTGCCTCGCCCTGGCCCTCGCGATGGCCGTCCAGTGCGCGGCCGTGGCGGTGCTGCTGCGCCGGACCGGCCGCCACGGGAAAGCAGCGGTGTCCCTGGCGCGTGCCGGGTGAGCCGGGCGGGTCAGGGTGAGACCGGGGTCTGGTGCGGTTCGGCCGGTTGCGGGGGGAGGGGGGCGGTGGGGGCCGGGGGTACGGTCGAGTGCCACAGGCGGCGGGCCGCCGTGAGCGAGGCCGCGACCAGCAGGCCGTTGCGCAACGCCAGCAGGAAGACGCCGTACCGGTCGCTCAGGACCACGTGCAGGAAGCCGAGCGGGAACTCCACGACGGTCACGAAGGACGCGGCCACCACCATCAGCGCGGGCGCGCCCATCCGGCTCGCCCGGTACGACACACAGACCGCGGCCAGGCCGATCAGCCACACCAGGTACTGCGGGCTGATCACCCGGCTGGTGACCGTGAACAGCAGCACCGCAGTGAAGGCCGCCTCCGCCAGCGTGTGCGGTGCCCTGCGGGCCGCGCGCAGCCGCCACAGCAGCAGCCAGCCGAACGCGGCCCCGGTCAGCCCCAGCGCCGCCGTGCTGACCAGGCCCACATACGGGCCGAGGAACTCGATCGACCCGTAGTTCAGCAGCACCTGGCCCTGCCAGCCGAAGTGCCGGGCCACATGGAAGACCAGGGCGCCCAGCGACTCCACCTCCGTGCCCCGGTCCCGCTGGAAGGACAGGAAGGCGAAGGCTCCCGGCATGGACACCGAGAACAGCGCCGCGAGACCGGACGCGGTCACCGCCGCCGACCACCACGCCCGCCGCCGCACGGCACCGACCAGCAGCAGCGCCGGCCACACCTTCAGCAGCGCGCCGAACGCGGACAGCGCGCCCATCACCCGCGGATGCCGGGCCCCGGCCACCAGCGCCGCCACGGCCACCGCGGTCACCATCACGTCGTAGCGGGCGTACACCGTCGGTCCGAGCAGCGGCGCGCCCGCCACCCACACCCAGGCCCCGCGCGGGGAGCGGCCCGGGCGCCGGCTCGGACACAGCAGCAGCGCCAGGACGGCCACGTCGGCGAGGAACGCCAGCACGAAGAAGGCGTGCGCGTACGACAGGAAGGGCAGGACGGCGGGGGAGAGCACCGGGAGCGCCGCGGCCGGGGGGTACTGCCAGGTCACGTCGTCCAGCGGAAACGTCCCCTGGCGCAGCACCTCGTACCAGCCCCGGTAGATCACCGACACGTCGGAGGTGACGTCCGGGCCCGGGAAGACGAAGACCTGGAAGACGAACAGGAGCAGCACCGCACGGGTGACGCCCCAGGTCGCGAGCAGCCATGCCAGGGACCGCCCGGCGCCTTTCGTCTCCACGTGCTCCCCTGCCGTTCGATGCCGCGTCGGGCACCATGATGTCGTGCCTGTCTGTGTGCATGCCACAAACCCGGCCGCACGCGGCTCCGGACGGCCGATTCGGTAGGGTCGGCGGCGATGCGCACAACCCTGATCGTCACCAACGACTTCCCGCCCCGGCCGGGCGGCATCCAGGCCTTCCTGCACAACATGGCCCTCCGCCTGGACCCCGGCCGGCTGGTCGTCTACGCCTCCACCTGGAAGCGCGGCAGGGAGGGCGCCCGGGCCACGGCCGCCTTCGACGCCGAGCAGCCCTTCACCGTCGTACGCGACCGTACGACCATGCTGCTGCCGACCCCGCAGGCGACCCGGCGGGCGGTCGGGCTGCTGCGTGAGCACGGGTGCACCTCGGTGTGGTTCGGGGCGGCGGCGCCGCTCGGCCTCATGGCCCCGGCGCTGCGCAGGGCGGGCGCCGAGCGACTGGTGGCGACCACCCACGGCCACGAGGCGGGCTGGGCCCAGTTGCCCGCCGCCCGGCAACTGCTGCGCCGGATCGGCGAAACCACGGACACGATCACCTATCTGGGCGAGTACACGCGCTCCAGGATCGCCACCGCGCTCACCCCGGCGGCCGCCGCCCGCATGGTCCAACTGCCGCCCGGCGTCGACGAGAAGACCTTCCACCCAGGCTCCGGCGGCGCCGAGGTCCGCGCCCGCCTCGGCCTCACCGACCGTCCGGTCGTGGTCTGCGTCTCCCGGCTGGTCCCGCGCAAGGGCCAGGACACCCTCATCCGGGCCATGCCCCGCATCCTCGCCGCGGAGCCCGACACCGTCCTGCTCATCGTCGGCGGCGGCCCCTACGAGCGGGACCTGCGCCGCATGGCCGCCGAGACCGGCCTCTCCGGCTCCGTCCGCTTCACCGGCTCCGTCCCCTGGTCCGACCTGCCCGCCCACTACGGCGCCGGCGACGTCTTCGCCATGCCCTGCCGCACCCGCCGGGGCGGCCTGGACGTGGAGGGCCTGGGCATCGTCTACCTGGAGGCCTCGGCGACGGGCCTGCCGGTGGTGGCGGGCGACTCGGGCGGCGCACCGGACGCCGTACTCGACGGGGAGACGGGGTGGGTGGTCAAGGGCGGCTCCCCCGAGGAGGCGGCCGCCCGCATCATCCCCCTGCTCCAGGACCCCGAACTGCGCCGCAGAATGGGCGAGCGAGGCAGACAGTGGGTCGAGGAAAGGTGGCGCTGGGACCTGCTCGCGGAGACGTTGAAAACACTGCTGTAGTGCAGCGCCCCGTAAGGGGCGCGGGGAACTGCGCGAGCAACCACGAAACACCCGCAGCCGCCGACGACGAGTCCCCACCCCTTCATACGGCGACTCTTGGCGGAACCCCATAATCCGCCCATGCTGCGCCCATGACAGCAAACCTGATGAGACGTCAGCTGACAAGACGTCACATGCTCGGCATGGCCGCACTGCAGACCGCGGCCACCCTCGGCTTCACCCGCATAGGACTCCAGTCGGCCCGGGCCGCCGAGCCCGACGCAGTCGAAAGCGCCCCGGCGATAGTCGTCGGCTCCGGCTACGGCGGCGCCGTGGCCGCCCTCCGCCTCGCCCAGGCCGGCATCCGTACCCTCGTCCTGGAAATGGGCCGGCTCTGGAACACCCCCGCCCCCGACGGCAGGGTCTTCTGCTCCACCACCGCCCCCGACCAGCGCTCCATGTGGTTCCGCACCCGCACCGAGGCCCCCCTCGCCACCTTCCTCTGGCTGGACGTGGTCAACAAGGACATCAGCGCCTATCCCGGAGTCCTGGACCGCGTCCACTACGACAACATGTCCGTCTACGTCGGCCGGGGCGTCGGCGGCGGCTCGCTCGTCAACGGCGGAATGGCGGTCACGCCGCTGAAGTCCTACTTCACCGAGCAGTTCCCGACCGTCGACGCCGACGAGATGTACGGCACCTACTACCCCCGCGCCCGCGCCATGCTCGGCGTCAACACCATCGACCCGGCCTGGTTCGAGTCCACCGAGTGGTACCGGTTCACCCGCACCTCCCGGAAGGCCGCCGGCAACGCGGGCCTGAGGACCACCTTCGTGCCCAACGTCTACGACTTCGGCTACATGCAGCAGGAGGCCGCCGGGACGGCCACGAGGTCCGCGCTGGCCGGCGAGGTCATCTACGGCAACAACCACGGCAAGCGCAGCCTCGACAAGACCTATCTGGCCGCCGCCCTCGGCACCGGCAACGTCACGATCCACACCCTGGAGAAGGTCACGTCGGTCAGCCGGACGGGCGACGGGTCGTACGTCCTGACCGCCGACCGGATCGACACCACCGGCGCGGTCGTGGAGACCAAGAGTTACGGCTGCACGTACCTGTTCCTCGGCGGCGGCAGCCTCGGCACCACCGAACTCCTCGTCCGCGCCCGCGACACCGGCACCCTGCCGGACCTGAACTCCGCCGTGGGCGCGGGCTGGGGCACCAACGGCAACACCATGCTCGGGCGTGCCAACCACGTCTGGGACACGGTCGGAGCCGACCAGGCCACCATGCCCGTCATGGGCATCGACGACTGGGCCAACGCCGACAACCCCGTCTTCGCCGAGATCGCCCCGCTGCCCATGGGGTTCGAGCACTGGATCAGCCTCTACCTGGCGATCACCAAGAACCCCGAACGGGCCTCCTTCACCTACGACTCCGCCTCCCGGGCGGTGAGGCTCGGCTGGAGCGCCGCCCAGAGCGCGGTGTCGGTGAGCATGGCCAAGAAGCTGTTCGACCGGATCAACCTGGCCAACGCGACCATCTACCGCTACGACCTGTTCGGCTCCGGCAGCAAGGTCTTCGCGGACGACTTCACGTACCACCCCCTCGGCGGCTGTGTCCTCGGCAGGGCGACCGACGACTACGGCCGGGTCAAGGGGTACTCCCGCCTCTACGTCACCGACGGCTCGCTGGTGCCCGGCAACATCGGCGTGAACCCGTTCGTCACCATCACCGCGCTCGCCGAACGCACGATGGCGCGGGTCCTCGCCGAGGACACCGCGCCATGACACTCCGTCAGCGGGCGTGCTACTTCGCGTAGATCGCCTCGATCTCGTCCGCGTAGTCCTTCGCCACCACGTTCCGCTTCAGCTTCAGCGACGGGGTGAGGTGGCCCGACTCCTCCGAGAACTGGGAGGACAGAATGCGGAACTTCCGCACCGATTCCGCCTTCGACACCGCGGCGTTGCCGTCGTCGACCGCGGCCTGGATCGCGGCGTGCAGATCCGGGTCGTCCTTCAGCGACGCCGCGGTGGAACCCGCCGGCTTGCCGTGCTCGGCGCACCAACGGCCCAGGAACTCCTCGTCGATGGTGACCAGCGCGCCCACGAACGGCCGCCCGTCGCCCACCACCATGCACTCCGCGACCAGCGCGTGCGCCCGGATCCGGTCCTCGATCACCGCCGGGGCCACGTTCTTGCCGCCCGCCGTGACGATGATCTCCTTCTTGCGGCCGGTGATCCTGAGGTAGCCGTCCTCGTCCAGGGTGCCGATGTCACCGGTGTGGAACCAGCCGTCGGCCAGCGCCTCCGCCGTCGCGCCCGGGTTGTTCCAGTACTCCTTGAACAGGTGCTCGCCGTGCAGCAGCACCTCGCCGTCGTCCGCTATCCGCACCACCGAGCCGGGCAGCGGCTGGCCGACCGTGCCGATCTTCTGCCGGTCCCAGGGGTTGAACGCCGTGGCCGCACAGGACTCGGTCAGGCCGTAGCCCTCCAGCACCGTGAAGCCGATACCGCGGAAGAAGTGACCGAGCCGCTCGCCGAGCGGGGCGCCGCCGGAGATGGCGTACTCACCGCGGCCGCCGAGGACCGCGCGCAGCTTGCTGTAGACCAGCTTGTCGAAGACCTTGTGCTTGACCTTCAGGCCGAACGACGGGCCGGAGGCGGTGTCCAGCGCCTTGCTGTAGGCGATCGCGGCGTCCGCCGCCTTGTCGAAGATCGCGCCCTTGCCGTCCGCCTGCGCCTTGGCGCGCGCCGTGTTGTAGACCTTCTCGAAGACGCGCGGGACACCGAGGATCAGCGTCGGGCGGAAGGCGGCCAGCTCGTCGGTGAGGTGCTTGATGTCCGGGACGCAGCCCAGCTTGATCGGCGCCATCATCGGCGCGATCTGCACGAGCCGGCCGAAGACGTGCGCCAGCGGCAGGAAGAGCAGGACCGAGCACTCGCCGGTACGGAACAGCGGGCGCAGCCGCTCCACGATGTTGCCGCACTCGGCGAAGAAGCTGCGGTGGGTGAGCACGCAGCCCTTGGGGCGGCCGGTGGTGCCGGAGGTGTACACGATGGTCGCCGGGTCGTCGGCCTTGGCGAGGGAGCCGCGCTCCTCGACCGTCTCGTCCGACACGTCCTGCCCGAGCCGCCCGAGCTCCTCCACCCCGCCGGCCTCGATCTGCCAGACGTGCTTGAGGGCGGGCAGCGACTCGCGCACCGACTCCACGGCCGCGGCGTGGCCCGCCTGCTCCACGATGCAGGCGGTGGCGCCCGAGTCGGACAGGATCCACTGCACCTGCTCCGGCGAGCTGGTCTCGTACACCGGCACGGTGACCGCGCCCGCGCTCCAGATCGCGAAGTCGAGCAGGGTCCACTCGTAACGGGTGCGGGACATCAGGCCCACCCGGTCGCCCGGCTGGACCCCGGCGGCGATGAGACCCTTGGCGGCGGCGTGCACCTCGGCCAGGAACTCCCGGGCCGTCACGTCCTGCCAGACCCCTGCGACCTTGCGGGCGATGACGGCGACGTCGGGATGCTGCGCGGCGTTTCTGCGGACGATGTCGGTCAGGTTGCCGTCCGCAGGGACCTCGTACAAAGCCGGAAGGCTGAACTCGCGCAAGACTGCTGCTCCTCATAGGGCGCCGGCGCCACGACACTGTGTGATGCGACGGTGCGGTCCAAGGCTCGGGCAAGTGCTCGGGAATTCAGCTGTTGAAATCCAGAGCACGACTGGACGGCCCGGACGTTACCCGCCGGTATGCCGTTCCCGACAGGGGGTCCCGGTGAGATGTTCGCTGCGTCACACATGTTGGCGTTCCTTCGCGCACAGTAGTCCACGGCTGAACCGACCGGCCAGTAACCACAGGCCGGACCGACGCTGTTCACGCACACCGCACACGCCTACGCTTGATCGCCATGGCACCCACACCCTCCGGCAGCCCGGACGCCGGACCTCGCAGGACGCGCGTCCACGTGGTCAGCGACGTGCACGGCAACGCCCGGGACCTGGCCCGGGCCGGCGAGGGTGCCGACGCCCTGATCTGCCTGGGCGACCTCGTCCTCTTCCTCGACTACGCCGACCATTCGCGCGGCATCTTCCCGGACCTGTTCGGCAAGGAGAACGCCGACCGGATCGTCGAGCTGCGCACCGCCCGGCGCTTCGAGGAGGCCCGGGAGTTCGGCGCGCGGCTGTGGGCCGGCATCGGCACGGACCGTGCGGCGGCCATCGAGAAGGCGGTGCGCAAGCAGTACGCCGAGCTGTTCGCCGCGTTCCCGACCCCGACGTACGCCACCTACGGCAATGTCGACATGCCGCCCCTGTGGCGGGAGTACGCCCGTTCCGGCACCACCGTGCTCGACGGCCAGCGGGTGGAGATCGGCGGCTGGACCTTCGGCTTCGTCGGCGGCGGGCTGCGCACCCCCATGCGGACGCCGTACGAGATCGACGACGAGGAGTACGCGGCGAAGATCGAGGCGGTCGGCGAGGTCGACGTGCTGTGCACGCACATCCCGCCGGAGGTCCCCGAGCTGGTCTACGACACCGTCGCCCGCCGCTTCGAACGCGGCAGCCGCGCACTGCTGGACGCGATCCGCCGTACCAGGCCCCGCTATTCGCTCTTCGGCCACGTCCACCAGCCGCTCGCGCGCCGCATGCGGATCGGCGCCACCGAGTGCGTGAACGTGGGCCACTTCGCCGGGACGGGCCGCCCCTGGGCGCTCGAATGGTGACCGGCCGACGACGGGTGGGACCTGGGGTGAAGGCGGCAGGTCGGCGGCGCGGTAGCCTTCACGCTGCACACACGTGCGCACGACGACCTCTGTACCGGCCCGCATCTGGAGGAGCCACGGCGATGGCGGAACACACCAGCTCGAGCATCACCATCGAGGCGGCACCGGCCGACGTCATGGGGGTGATCGCCGACTTCGCGCGCTACCCGGACTGGACCGGCGAGGTGAAGGAGGCGGAGGTCCTCAAGACCGACGACCAGGGCCGCGCCGAGCAGGTCCGCCTCGTCATGGACGCCGGCGCCATCAAGGACGACCAGACCCTCGCCTACACCTGGACCGGCGAGAACGAGGTCTCCTGGACCCTGGTCAAGTCCCAGATGCTCCGATCCCTGGACGGCTCCTACGTCCTCAAGCCCACCGGCCCCGCCACGACGGAGGTCACCTACCTCCTCACCGTGGACGTCAAGATCCCCATGCTCGGCATGATCAAGCGCAAGGCGGAGAAGGTCATCATCGACCGCGCGCTGGCGGGCCTGAAGAAGAGGGTGGAGCAGGGCGGCCCGGCCGGCGCCTGAGGACGAGTCCGTCGGGCCGAAGCGGCGGTCCGGGGACGCAGCCCGCGCTGACGCACGCCGAGCCGCCGGCCGGGCACCGGTACGGTTCAGCCTCATGCGCACCATCCTGATCACGGGCCCGGGCGGCAGCGGCCGTACGACCATCGCTGCCGCCACCGCACTGCGCGCCGCGGGCGAGGGCACCCGCACCCTCCTGCTGAGCGCCGACCGCACCGACACCCTCGGCGCCGCGCTGGGCTCCGCGACCGGGCCGGTGCCCGAGGAAGCGGCGGCGCACCTCGACACCTGGCGCCCCGACGCCGTCGAACGCTTCCGGGAGGACCTCACCGCCTTCCAGGCCCGCGCCGCAAACGTCCTCGACCTGCTCGGCGCCGCCCGGCTGGACGCCGAGGAGGTCACCCCGCTGCC
Organism: Streptomyces incarnatus; assembly: GCF_001027185.1. Classification (NCBI taxonomy): domain Bacteria; kingdom Bacillati; phylum Actinomycetota; class Actinomycetes; order Kitasatosporales; family Streptomycetaceae; genus Streptomyces; species Streptomyces incarnatus. Next base: position 6,228,191 of record NZ_CP011497.1, read on the forward strand.
CGGCGCCGAGGAACTGTCCTTCCTGCGGGCCGTGCGGGACGCGGCGCTGTCCGAGCGGTACGACCTGCTCGTGGTGGACCTCCCGCCCCTCCCGCAGGCCCTCGCCCTGCTCGGCCTCCCCGAGGAGCTGCGCCGCTATCTGCGCCGCCTGCTCCCGCCCGAGCGGCAGGCGGCCCGCGCCCTGCGCCCGGTCCTCGGCCGGCTGGCCGGCGTGCCGATGCCCGCCGACTGGCTGTACGAGACGGCCGCCCGCTGGGACGTCGAACTCGCCGCCGTCGAGGCCGTCCTCACCGACCGGAACACCGCCGTACGCCTGGTCGCCGAACCCGGCCCGGCCGGCGCCGACGCGGTACGCACCGCCGGCCTCGGCCTCGCCCTGCGCGGCCTGCGCACCGAGGCCCTGATCGCCAACCGCGCCCTGCCCGAGACCGACCCGGACAGCCTGCTCGCCGGGCTCCTCGCCCAGCAGCGCAAGACCCTCGCCGACTGGCAGGAGCGGCCGTACGACGTCCACCTCGTCCCGCACCTCGGCCACGACCCGCGCGGTACCGACGACCTCGCCGCCCTCGCCGTACCGCCCGTCAACCCGTCGCCCGCCCCGGTCGAGTGGCCCGTCACCGACCGGATCGCCGAGGACGGCGTGCTGGTCTGGCACATTCCGCTGCCCGGTGCGATACGGGACGAGCTGGACCTGATCCGGCGCGGCGACGAGCTCGTGATCACCGTGGGCCCGTTCCGGCGGATCGTCCCGCTGCCCTCCGCCCTGCGCCGCTGCACCGTCGCCGGGGCCGGCCTGCGCGAGGGCGAGCTGCGCATCCGCTTCGCCCCGGACCCCGGCCTGTGGCCCACAACCGGACGATGATGATCCGGGTACGCCCGTTCGGGTAACGTCGTAAAGGCGAACCGTAGTCAGGAGTCCGCCATGAGCGAAGAGCGTCCCGCATCCGACTCGCACGAGGGATATCAGGAACCGGGGCGGGCGACCGACGCCGACGCCTGGGCCACGGCCTGCGCCGAGGACCTCGCCGCCGAGAAGGCCCGCCGCCGCGCGGAGTACGGCCCCCAGCCCGGCTCGGCCGCGGAGGAACTGAAGAAACTCGTGGACACGGTGGCCGACAAGCTGTCCGGCCTCCAGTCACCGCTCCTCGGCAGCCTCGCCGGACCCGCCGCCCAGCAGGTGGTGCGCCAGGTCGTCCAGCAGGCCAAGGCCGCCGTCGAGCCCGTCATCGACCGCAACCCGGACGTCTTCGACCACCTGGCCGCGGCCGGCGGCGAGCTGCTCGCCGCCTACCGGTCCGCCGTCCAGGCCCACGAGCGCCGCTGGACCGCCCGCACCGCCGACGACCTGACCCGCGAGGGTCCGGACGACCGGCGGGACGGGGGCGAGGGCACCGGTCCGGGGGAGCGGATCGACCTGGACTGAAGCGCTTTCCCGGCAGGGCCTCGGGTACGGTTGGCCGTAGCGGGGCTCGACCGAAACTGAGGGATTCATGGGACTCACCATCGGCGTCGACATCGGCGGCACCAAGATCGCGGCCGGCGTGGTCGACGAGGAAGGCAACATCCTCTCGACCTTCAAGGTGCCGACCCCCACCACGCCCGAGGCCATCGTGGACGCCATCGCCTCGGCGGTGGAGGGTGCGCGCGCCGGGCACGAGATCGTCGGCGTGGGCATCGGTGCGGCCGGTTACGTCAACCGGCAGCGCTCCACGGTGTACTTCGCGCCGAACATCGACTGGCGCCAGGAGCCGCTGAAGGAGAAGGTCGAGGCCCGCGTGGGCCTCCCGGTCGTGGTCGAGAACGACGCCAACGCCGCCGCCTGGGGCGAGTACAAGTTCGGCGCCGGCAAGGGCCACCGCAACGTCATCTGCATCACGCTCGGCACCGGTCTCGGCGGCGGCATCATCATCGGCAACAAGCTGCGCCGCGGCCACTTCGGCGTGGCCGCCGAGTTCGGCCACATCCGGATGGTCCCGGACGGCCTGCTGTGCGGCTGCGGCTCGCAGGGCTGCTGGGAGCAGTACGCCTCGGGGCGCGCCCTGGTGAGATACGCCAAGCAGCGCGCCAACGCCACCCCCGAGAACGCCGAGATCCTGCTCGGCCTCGGTGACGGCACCCCCGACGGCATCGAGGGCAAGCACATCTCCATGGCCGCCCGCCAGGGCGACCCGGTGGCCGTCGACTCCTACCGCGAGCTGGCCCGCTGGGCCGGCGCGGGCCTGGCCGACCTGGCCTCCCTCTTCGACCCGTCCGCGTTCATCGTCGGCGGCGGCCTCTCCGACGAGGGCGAACTGGTCCTCGACCCGATCCGCAAGTCGTACAAGCGCTGGCTGGTCGGCGGCAACTGGCGCCCGGTGGCCGACGTGATCGCCGCCCAGCTCGGCAACAAGGCGGGCCTGGTGGGCGCGGCGGACCTGGCCCGGGAGCCCGACCCGATCATGTGACGGCAACTTTTCGAGCTACGGCAACTGCGCCGACCTGACGGGGCGCGAGGCTGTGTATACATGCGACTGCGTCGCCTGGGCGCGACAAGCCAGGACGAGTCGGCAGTCGCACACGAACCTCGCGCCCCGAGCCATGGGGCGCCCAGACTCCCGCGCGGCGTAAATTGACCGCATGGCGACCCCGCTGCTCCCCAACTCCCGTACCGAAGCCGACGGTTCCGCCGTCGTCCGCGTCCTGAGCTACAACATCCGCTCGATGCGCGACGACACCGACGCCCTGGCCAGGGTCATCACCGCCTGCGCCGCCGACCTGGTCCTCGTCCAGGAGGCACCCCGCTTCTTCCGCTGGCGCAAGAAGCTGGCCCGGCTGGCCGCGGCCTGCGGCCAGGTGGTCCTCACCGGCGGCGCCACCGCGGCGGGCCCGGCGATCCTCTGCTCGCTCCGGGCCACCGTGGAGCGGACGGAGGACGTCCTGCTGCCCCTCACCCCCGGCCTGCACCGGCGCGGCTTCGCCACGGCGGTGGTCCGTTTCGGCGGGGTCCGGCTGGGCGTGATCAGCTGCCATCTGAGCCTGGAGGGCAAAGAGCGGTACGAACAGGGCGGCCTGCTCCTGGACCGGCTCGCCGGACTCGGCGTCGAGCACGCCATCGCCGGCGGCGACCTGAACGAAGACCCCGACGGCCCTGCCTTCGGTCTGCTCGCCGCGAGCCTCCAGGACTGCCGTGCCGTGGCCCCCTGGGGCGGCGAGACGACCTGGCCGCACAGCGACCCCCCGCAGCGCATCGACGCCGTCTTCGCGACCAAGGGCATCGAGGTCCTCGGCTGCGGCGTTCCGCTGGACCAACCAGGGGTCACCCGGGCCGACTTGACGGCGGGCACGGATCATCTGCCGGTCCTCGCGGCACTGCGCGTACCGGTGGCGTGAGCTCCGCTTGAACTAAGTACAGGAAACCTCTTGTGCGGCTGCCCGCTGACCTTCTACAGTCCTTCCTGTACTTAGTTCAAGTGCCCAGGAGGGGGAACCGATGTCCGGGAAGCGTGAGTCGCTGGCCGCGTTCGTGGAGACGGCGGCGAAGGAGTTCGGGGTGCCGGGGGCCGCGGTGGCCGTGCTGGCCGGCGGCGAGGAGATCCATGTCCACCACGGGGTGACGAACGTGGAGCACCCCCTGCCGGTCGACGAGCACACGCTCTTCCACCTGGCCTCGGTCAGCAAGACCTTCACGGCGACCGCGCTGATGCGCCTGGCCGAGCAGGGCAGGGTGGACCTCGAAGCGCCGGTCCGCCGGTACGTTCCCGAGCTGCGCCTCGCCGACGAGGAGGCCGCCGCCCGGATCACCGTGCTGAACCTGCTCAACCACACGGCGGGCCTGGACTGGAACCTGGTCGACGCCGACGAGGGCGACGGCTCGCTCGCCGCGTTCGTCGGACAGCTGGACCGGCTGCCGCTGATCGCGCCGCCCGGCGCCCGCGCCTCCTACAGCCAGGCCGGCTACAACCTGCTCGGCCGGGTGGTGGAGAACGTCACCGGCCTGCGGTTCGAGAAGGCGCTGGCCGAACTGGTCCTGGAGCCGCTGGGCCTGTCCGACACCGTCCTCGACCTGGACGACGTCGTGGTCCGCCGCTTCGCCGTCGGCCACAACCGCGCCGAGGACGGCTCCCTCACCCTCGCCCGGCCCTGGAAGTCCTGGCGGGCCGGACTGCGGGGCAACAACCCCGGCGGCGGAGTCGTCTCCTCGGCGAGCGATCTGCTGCGCTGGGCGCGGTTCCAGCTGGGCGGCGGAGAGGGACTGCTGGCCGCCGAGACGCTGCGCGGCATGCAGGAACCGACCGTCGAACTGCGGGGCAGCACGCTCGGCGACGCCTTCGGCATCTGCTGGTTCCTGCGGGACGTGGAGGGTGTGCGCACGGTCGGTCACGGCGGTTCGGGCAACGGCCAGTTCGCCGAGCTGCTCCTGGTGCCGGAGCGGGACTTCGCCGTCGTCTCGCTCACCAACTCCGGCCCGGACGGCTACCAGTTCAACCAGGCGGTGCTGAAGCGGGCGCTGGAGCTGTTCCTCGATGTGGTCGAGCGGGAGCCGGAACCGCTGCCGTACGACGAGGAGCGGGCGCGGGAGGTCGCCGGGCGGTACGAGATCGACGCCATGAACCTCGACATCGCCGTGGCCGACGGCCGGCTCACGCTGGCCGTCGGCATCAAGCCGGAGCTCCGCGCGGCGTCGGACGCGGAGATGCCGCCGGACTATCCGGCCGCGGGGATCGGCTTCCTGCCGGGGGACGGGGACGAGTACATCGTCACCGAGGGGGGCCTGAAGGGGCAGAAGGGCTTCTTCTCACGCGCGGCCGACGGCACGGTGACGGGGGTCGACCTGGCCGGGCGCCTCTTCACCCGGGCCTGATTCGCCGTACGCGACTGCGGGTGCGTGGGGGCTGGTCGTGCCCACGCACCCGCAGTCGCATGTCAGACACGGCCCCGCGCCCCTCACGGGGCGCTGTCCACCGGCCGCAGCCCCTCCAGCAGCGCCCGCAACCCCGCCGCATAGCTGCCGTCGGCCGCGGCCGCGTACTCCGTCGCCGCCGTGGTCCCCAGCCGCGCCCGCAGCCGCGGAAACGGCTCCGCCACCGCCGCCGCCTTGGCCAGGGTCTCCGAGAACATCTCCTCCGCGTCCTCCCCGGCCCGCCGCACCTTTCTCGTCAGGGAGGCCGCGGCGGACGCGCCGAGGGCGTTGCCCAGGACGTACGTCACCAGCGCGCCGGCCGCCCGGTCGGCCTCCTGCGGGGTGAAGCCGGCGGTCTCGAAGACGCCGAGGAGATGATCGTCGTACCGGGCCTTGCCGGTGCCGTAGAGGAGGTGGGAGCCGATCGCCTGGACCAGCCACGGATGCCGGAGCAGCATCTCGTGCAGCCGGTCGGCCATCTCCGTGGCCGTGTCCCGCCAGTCGGCCGCGTCGAGCGCCGGCAGCGCCACCTCGTGCCACACCCGGTCCGCGGCGAGCAGCACGAGGTCGTCCTTGTTCTTCACATGCCAGTAGACGGCGGTCGCCGCGGCCCCCAGGCGCTTGCCCAGACTGCGCATGTTCAGGCCTTCGAGGCCTTCGTCGTCGAGGAGCTCCACGGCGGTCCGGACGATCTGTTCCGGGGTGAGCGTGTCGCGTGGCATGGGCTCACGATAGGGGAGCCCGTCAGGACTTGTACAAAGTTCAGACCACCGCGCCCCGGCCCGGGTCGTCGCCGTCCTCGTCGTCCGTGCGCATCCGCACCACCAGCGTGGCGAAGCCGCCGAGGAAGCCGCCGATGCCGAGGGTCGTCAGCCACCAGGTCATGTCCCAGCCGAGCAGCACCGCGAGCAGCAGCAGGATCGGCCCGCCGACGACGCCCAGCCAGGCGAACTTCGCGGTGGCGTCGGCGTCCGGCAGCGGCGGCGGCTCCGGCGGGACGAAGTGCCCCTCGTCGTCCTCGTCGAAGTCGTCCTCGGAGGGCTCGGGCGGGGTGTGGTCGCGCGGGCCGACACCGGGCGCGAACGAGACCGAGCTGCCCAGGGGCCTGACCGGCGCCTTGTCGGTGTCGCTCTCGGCGTCCTTCTCCGGCTCGGGCAGCGCCAGGTCCTCCACGGGCCTGAAGGGCCGGGAGCCCGGCGGGTCCGGCGGCTCCTCGCCGTACCCCGCGACGATGGCCCGCCAGGCGGCGTCCTCGTCGAAGGGCACCTTCTGCTCGTCCGGCTCGCGGCCCTCGCGGTCGGACTCGTGCTCAGCCACCTGTGGCCGTCCCTTCCTTGCCGAGACTGGGTGCGAGCCGGCCCATGAAGGCGAGGCTCTCCTCGAAGATCCGGTCCGCATCCTGGTCCAACGTCGCCACGTGGTAGCTGTGTTCCAGCACGATCTCCGTCACGTCCGTGGACGACACCCGGCTCAGCACCCGGGCCGAGTCGGCCGCCGGGACGACATGGTCCTGGGCGCTGCGCAGCAGCAGCAAGGGCTGGGTGACCTGGGGCAGCTCACCGTCCAGCCTGCGCAGGAACACCCGCAGGGAGTGCGCCGCGTGCAGCGGCACTCGGTCGTAGCCCAGCTCCGCCGCGCCCTCCTTGGCTATGTCGCTGGCGATGCCCTTCGTCGTCCGCACGAGGTGCCGGGCCACCGGAAGGGCGTACGCCGACAGGCCGTGCACCTTGTTCGCCGGGTTGACGAGTACGACGCCCTGCACCCGCTCGCCGTGCCGGGCCGCCAGCCTGAGGGCCAGCGCGCCGCCCATGGACAGGCCGGCGACGAACACCCGGGAGCAGCGCTCGGAGAGGACACGCAGTTCGCGGTCCACCTCCGCGTACCAGTCCTGCCAGCCCGTGACCTGCATGTCCTCCCAGCGGGTGCCGTGGCCGGGCAGCAGGGGCAGCGACACGGTCAGGCCGTGCGCCGCGTGGTGCTCCGCCCAGGGGCGCAGCGACTGGGGCGAGCCGGTGAAGCCGTGGCAGAGGAGGACCCCCACCTCCCCGCCCTCGTGGCGGTACGGCTCGGCTCCGGGGAGGACCGGCACCTTGGACGCTCCTGTTCCTGAAGAGAGCCCCCACCGGAGAAGGTGGCGGCGTGGGAAGAACGTGCGGATGTGCTTCACCGTACGCGACCGCACCGACACCGACCAGGGTCGTCGGGCCCTTTGAGGTTCCCGAAGGGTTAAGGTCTGTTCGACGGAAACAGGAGGCAAGCGGGTGTTGTACGGCACGATGAAGGTCGCCATCGGGGGGCCGCTGAAGGTCGCCTTCAGGCCCTGGGTGGAGGGCCTGGAGAACATACCGGCCGACGGCCCGGCCATCCTGGCGAGCAATCACCTGTCCTTCTCGGACTCGTTCTTCCTGCCCGCGGTCCTGGACCGCAAGGTCACCTTCATCGCCAAGGCCGAGTACTTCACCACCCCCGGGGTGAAGGGCCGGCTGACCGCGGCCTTCTTCAAGGGCGTCGGACAGCTCCCGGTGGACCGCTCCGGGGCGCGCGGCGCCGGCGAGGCCGCGATCAAGAGCGGCATAGAGGTGCTGGAGCGCGGCGAGCTGTTCGGTATCTACCCCGAGGGCACCCGCTCGCCCGACGGCAGGCTGTACCGGGGCAAGCCCGGCGGCCTCGCGCGCGTGGCGCTCGCCACCGGCGCTCCGGTCATCCCGGTGGCGATGATCGACACCGAGAAGATCCAGCCCCCTGGCAAGGTGATGCCGAAGCTGATGCGGCCCGGCATCCGCATCGGCAAGCCGCTCGACTTCAGCCGCTACCACGGCATGGAGCACGACCGCTTCGTCCTGCGCGCCCTGACCGACGAGGTCATGTACGAGATCATGAAGCTGTCCGGCCAGGAGTACGTCGACATGTACGCGACGGCCGCCAAGCGGCAGATCGCGGAGGCGGCGAAGGCGGCCAGGGAAGCGGAGAAGGCCTCCAAGGAGGCCGAGAAGAAAGCCGAGGCCTAGCCGGGAGGCCGGGGCGCCGGGGGAGTCCGGGGGATCGGGGGGTGCGGTGGTCAAGCGCGAGCGTGTCATGAGGATGTCCGTCGAGCAGCCGATGTGGCGTGCGCTCGCCGGATACCGCGTACTGACGATGCTGTACGCGATCGGCCTGTTCGTCTACCGGTACAACAAGTTCGTGCACCCCCGGGTCGCGGTCGCCTACTTCACGGTCCTCTTCGTGTGGACCCTGGCCACGCTGCCCAAGGTCGCGAGCGCCGCACGCTGCACCCGGCGCTTCCTCGCCGCCGACCTGACCATCGCCCTCACCGGCGTCCTCCTCACGCCGGTCGCCGCCTCCCACGCGCGCATCGTGGCGGGCACTCCGACGCTGCCGTCGATATGGACGGCCGGCGTGGTCCTCGCCTTCGCGCTCAAGGGCGGCTGGCGCTGGGCGGCGCTGGCCTCGGCACCGGTCGCCATCGCCAACATCGTCCAGCGGGGCACCCCGACCCGGGCGACGGTGCACGCCGTCCTGCTGGTCTGGATCGCCTCCACCGCCATCGGCTACGTCGTCGAGGTCGCCCGCGCCTCCGAGCGCACCCTCGCCCGCGCCCTGGAGATCGAGGCCGCGACCCGGGAACGGGAGCGGCTGGCCCGGGACATCCACGACAGTGTGCTCCAGGTGCTGGCGATGGTGCAGCGGCGCGGCGCCGTCATCGGCGGCGAGGCGGCGGAGCTGGGGCGGCTCGCGGGGGAGCAGGAGGTGGCGCTGCGCACGCTGGTCTCCGGCGGCCTGCTGCCGGTCTCCCGGGTGTCGGAGGACGCCGCCGCGGGGGCCGTCGTACGCGCGGTGGAGGAGCCCGACGACGACGGACCGGTCGACCTGCGCTCCCTGCTCGCGCCCTACGCCGGTGCCCGGGTGAGCCTGGCGGAGCCCGGCGCGCCGGTCGCGCTGCCCCGGCCCGCCGCGCGGGAGCTGGCCGCCGCGGTCGGCGCCGCCCTGGACAACGTGCGCAGGCACGCGGGCGAGCAGGCCCGGGCCTGGATCCTGGTCGAGGACGAGCCGGACGAGGTCGTCGTGACCGTACGGGACGACGGTCCCGGCATCCCCGAGGGGCGGCTCGCCCAGGCCGAGGGGGAGGGCCGGCTCGGCGTGGCCCAGTCGATCCGGGGACGGCTGCGCGACCTGGGCGGCAGCGCCGACCTCGTCTCCGTCCCCGGGCAGGGCACGGAAGTGGAACTGAAGGTACCGAAGAACCAGGAGGCGGGACGCCGATGAGCGAGCAGCAGGACCCGATCAAGGTCATGGTGGTGGACGACCACCCCATGTGGCGCGACGCGGTCGCCCGCGACCTGGCCGAGTCCGGCTTCCACGTGGTCGCCACCGCGGGCGACGGCGAGCAGGCGGTCCGCCGCGCCAAGGCCGCGGTCCCCGACGTCCTCGTGCTGGACCTCAACCTGCCCGCCAAGCCCGGCGTCCAGGTGTGCAAGGAAGTGGTCGCCCACAACCCGGCGCTGCGCGTCCTCGTCCTCTCGGCGAGCGGCGAGCACGCCGACGTGCTGGAGGCGGTGAAGTCCGGCGCGACCGGCTACCTGCTGAAGTCGGCCTCCACCGAGGACCTGCTGGACGCGGTGCGCCGTACCGCCGTCGGCGACCCGGTGTTCACGCCGGGCCTCGCCGGGCTGGTCCTCGGCGAGTACCGCCGGCTGGCCTCCGAACCGGCCCCCGCCCCCGACACCGACGAGCCCGGCGCGCCCCGGCTGACGGACCGCGAGACGGAGGTGCTGCGGCTGGTCGCCAAGGGCCTGAGCTACAAGCAGATCGCCGAACGCCTCGTCATCTCCCACCGCACGGTGCAGAACCACGTCCAGAACACCCTCGGCAAGCTGCAGTTGCACAACAGGGTCGAGCTGGTGCGGTACGCCATAGAGCGCGGACTCGACGACGCGTAGGGCCCGCCGGGCGGCCGTACACCGGAATCACCCTTCCCGCCTCTCCCGATGTGACGCGAATCACCATTAGCGTGACTCTCTGTCAGGGAACCGCGGCGAAGGGACATTTCATGCGGGTCGGAGTACTGACCGGAGGCGGCGACTGCCCCGGGCTCAACGCCGTCATCCGGGGCATCGTCCGCAAGGGCGTGCAGGAGTACGGCTATGACTTCACCGGCTTCCGGGACGGCTGGCGGGGCCCCCTCGAAGGCGACACCGTCCGTCTCGACATCCCCGCCGTGCGCGGCATCCTGCCCCGCGGCGGCACCATCCTCGGCTCCTCGCGCACCAACCCCCTCAAGGCGGAGAACGGCATCCGCCGGATCAAGGACAACCTGGCCAAGCTGGACGTCCAGGCCCTCGTCGCGATCGGCGGCGAGGACACCCTGGGCGTCGCCGCGCGGCTGTCCGACGAGTACGGGGTGCCCTGCGTCGGGGTACCCAAGACCATCGACAACGACCTGTCGGCCACCGACTACACCTTCGGCTTCGACACCGCCGTCAACATCGCCACCGAGGCCATCGACCGGCTGCACACCACCGCCGAGTCCCACATGCGGGTCCTGGTCGTGGAGGTGATGGGCCGGCACGCCGGCTGGATCGCCCTGCACTCGGGCCTCGCCGGCGGCGCCAACGTCATCCTCATCCCCGAGCAGCGCTTCGACGTCGACCAGGTCTGCGCCTGGGTGACCTCCCGCTTCCGGGCGTCGTACGCGCCGATCGTGGTCGTCGCCGAGGGCGCCATGCCGAGGGACGGCGACATGGTGCTCAAGGACGGCTCGCTGGACTCCTTCGGGCATGTGCGCCTGTCCGGGGTCGGCGAGTGGCTGGCCAAGGAGATCGAGAGCCGCACCGGAAAGGAGGCCCGGACCACGGTCCTCGGCCATGTCCAGCGCGGCGGCACACCCAGTGCCTTCGACCGCTGGCTCGCCACCCGCTTCGGGCTGCACGCCATCGACTGCGTCCACGACGGCGACTTCGGCACGATGGTCGCCCTGCGCGGCACCGACATCGTCCGCGTCCCGATCTCCGAGGCCACGGCCAGGCTGAAGACGGTGAACCCGAAGCTCTACGAGGAGGTCGGGGTGTTCTTCGGCTGACCGCGGCCCCGGACGGCTACACGGTCGTACGGCGCAGCCGGCCCACCAGTTCCCGTACGACCGTTGCCCCGTTCAGCGTCAGGACCGACTCCGGGTGGAACTGCACCCCCGCGAACCCCGGGCCGCGCAGCGCGTGCACCTCACCGTTCGCCGCCCGGCTCACCTCCACGCCGTGCGCGGCCAGTTCCCGGGCCGCGTCCTCGTCGCAGCGGGCGACGAAGCTGTTGTAGAAGCCGACCGTCTCCGGCCGCCCGAACAGGTCGACCGTGGTCTGCGCCCCCTGGTACGGCACCTCCTTGCGGACGATCTCCAGCCCCAGCTCGGCCGCGATCAGCTCGTGGCCCAGGCAGACGCCCAGCACCCCGTGCCGGTGCTCCCGGATCACCGTGGCGGTCAGCCCGCGCAGGAAGCGCATCTTCGGGTCGGCCACGTCGGAGGGGTCACCAGGACCGGGCCCGAGCACCACCGGCCCCTCGTGCGCGCGCACCGCCGCCCGCAGTCCCGGCTCGTCGTACCGCCGGACGCTGACGTCCAGCCCGCTCGACCGCAGCACGTGGGCCAGCATCGCCGTGAAGGTGTCCTCGCCGTCGACCACCAGGGCGTGGCCGGTCAGTTCCCGCGCGGGCTCCTGCATCCGCAGCCAGAACGGCGCGAGCGCGGCCCGCCGGCCGTCCAGCGCCGCCCGCACCCGAGGGTCGTCGGCCAGCCGGGGCCGCTCCCGCTCCGCGCGCGGCCGGGACGGCCGTACCCCGAGGGCCGCGAGCACGCCCGCCGCCTTCGCGTGCGTCTCCGCGACCTCGCCCGCCGGGTCCGAGCCGCGCACCAGGGTCGCCCCGACCGGCACGCGGAGCCGCCCCTGGGCGGAGATGTCGGCGGTACGGATCAGGATGGGGGAGTCCAGAGTCTGCGCGCCCCCGGAGTCCCGGCCGAGCAGCGCCAGCGCGCCCGCGTAATAGCCCCGGCCGCCCACCTCATGGCGCTCGATCACCCGGCACGCGTTCTGCACCGGGGAGCCGGTCACCGTGGCCGCGAACATGGTCTCCCGCAGCACCTCCCGCACATCGAGGGAGGACCTGCCGCGCAGCTCGTACTCGGTGTGCGCCAGGTGCGCCATCTCCTTCAGGCGCGGGCCGACGACCACTCCGCCCATGTCGCCGACGGTGCACATCATCTTCAGTTCCTCGTCGACCACCATCGACAGCTCCTCGATCTCCTTGCCGTCGGCGAGGAAGGAGAGGAGGTGTTCCGGGGTCGGGCCCTCGGCGGGATAGCGGTACGTCCCGCTGATCGGGTTCATGACGACCGTGCCGCCGGACATCCGCACGTGCACCTCGGGGCTGGCCCCGACCAGGGTCCGGTCCCCGGTGTGCACGACGAACGTCCAGTACGCGCCCCGCTCGCCCTCCAGCAGCCGCCGGAACAGCGCGAGCGCGTCGGCGCGGCCGAACCCCGGGATCTCGCCCTCGTACGTGCGCCGGATCACGAAGTTCGCGCCCTCGCCCCGGCCGATCTCCTCCGCCAGCACCCGCCCGACGATCTCGCCGTACTCCTCGTCGCCGACGTCGAAGCCGCCGCCCTCGACGCGCACGTCATGGCAGGGCAGCTGCCGGAGGGCTTGGTCCAGCGGGAGCTCGTACGACTCCTCCGGGGTCAGCACCAGCAGCGGGGTGCCGTCGTCGCGGACGTCGAAGCCGCGCTCGCGGATCTGCCGGAACGGGACCAGCGCGAGCCCCGCGTCGGGCAGGTCGGCGAGCCGGTCGCGGCGCGTCACCGGGCCGAGCAGCACCTCCACCGGGTGCTCGTCGCGGCCCGGGGCGCGACGGCGGAGCAGGGCGAAGGGGCGGGGGTCGTGCAGGAGGTCCTGGAGATTCATGGGTGATCCTTCTCGATCTTCTGACGGAGAGGAACGACCCGGGAAAACGCCGAAGGCCGCCCCTCGGGCGGCCTTCGCGAAGTCTTGCGTACGCGCAGTCAGTGGGCCGCCTGAGAAGCGGTCCACCACCAGTTCTGGATCGACAGCGCGAACATGGCAGGAACCCTACCGCACCCGCCCCCCGTTCCACAGGACAACCGTCGCGTCTCACCCTTCGAGCCAGAAGATGGGGCATGCGACACGACCCCGTAATGTTTACGAGGTGACCGTGAACGCTAAGACCAGCCCGAGCGCTGGCAACACCTGGCGAGACCTGCCCGCGGCGCAGCAGCCCGAGTACCCCGACCCCGAGGCTCTGCGCGCAGTGATCGCGGACCTCGAGTCGTATCCGCCGCTCGTCTTCGCGGGCGAGTGCGACCAGCTGCGCGCCCGGATGGCGGCCGTCGCCAAGGGAGAGGCGTTCCTCCTCCAGGGCGGCGACTGCGCCGAGGCCTTCGACGCGGTGTCCGCGGACCACATCCGCAACAAGCTGAAGACGCTGCTCCAGATGGGCGCCGTCCTCACCTACGCGGCCTCCGTGCCCGTGGTGAAGGTCGGCCGGATCGCCGGGCAGTACTCCAAGCCCCGCTCCAAGCCGACCGAGACCCGCGACGGCGTGACGCTGCCGACCTACCGCGGCGACTCCGTCAACGGCTTCGACTTCACCGAGGCCGCCCGCGTCCCGGACCCCGAGCGCCTGAAGCGGATGTACAACGCCTCCGCCTCCACGCTGAACCTGGTGCGTGCCTTCACCACCGGCGGTTACGCGGACCTGCGCCAGGTGCACGCCTGGAACCAGGACTTCGTGCGGACCTCGCCGTCGGGCCAGCGCTACGAGCAGCTCGCGCGGGAGATCGACAACGCGCTGAACTTCATGCGGGCCTGCGGCGCCGAGCCGGAGGAGTTCAAGACCGTCGAGTTCTTCTCCTCGCACGAGGCGCTGCTGCTGGACTACGAGTCCGCCCTGACCCGGGTCGACTCGCGCACCGGCAAGCTGTACGACGTCTCCGCGCACATGGTGTGGATCGGTGAGCGCACCCGGCAGCTGGACCACGCGCACATCGAGTTCGCCTCGCAGATCCGCAACCCGATCGGCGTCAAGCTCGGCCCGACGACGACGGCCGAGGAGGCGCTGCAGTACATCGACCGCCTCGACCCCGAGCGGGAGCCGGGCCGGCTGACCTTCATCGTCCGGATGGGCGCCGACAAGATCCGCGACCGGCTGCCCGAGCTGGTGGAGAAGGTCACGGCGTCCGGTGCGACGGTGGCCTGGGTGACCGACCCGATGCACGGCAACACCTTCGAGGCGGCCTCCGGGCACAAGACCCGCCGCTTCGACGACGTGCTCGACGAGGTCAAGGGCTTCTTCGAGGTCCACAAGGCGCTCGGCACCCACCCGGGCGGCATCCACGTGGAGCTCACCGGCGACGACGTCACCGAGTGCGTGGGCGGCGGCGACGAGATCTTCGTCGACGACCTGCACCAGCGCTACGAGACGGCCTGCGACCCGCGGCTGAACCGCAGCCAGTCGCTGGACCTGGCGTTCCTGGTCGCGGAGATGTACCGGGACCAGTGACCGGGGCCGGTCGCCGGGGCCGTCAGGACCTGTGGGCGATCACCTGTGGGCGATCTGGGGCGCGGATCACATCCGATCCGCGCCCCTCGCCACTTTTGCGGGCCCGGCGCGGCGGGTAAGGTTAGGTTTGCCTCACCGATCAACGGGATGGCAGTGACAGAGCGATCCCGCCCCGGGAGGTGAATCCGCGTGTACGTCTGCAGCTGCTTCGGCATCACCGAGGCCCAGGTCAAGCAGCACGCGGAGGACGGTGCCTGCACCCCCCGCCAGATAGCCTCCGCCTGCAAGGCGGGCACGGACTGCGGCGGCTGCGTACGGCGTATCCAGGCGCTGCTCGGCCGGGGAGCCTGCCCGCGGCGCGAGCTGGCCGCCCAGGGCAAGCCCGCCCTCGCGGCGCTGGACGAGGCCGCCTAGCTCTCCGGCTGCTCGATCAGCTGGGCGAGGTAGAGCGCCTCACCGAGCTTGTCCAGCAGCTCCAGCTGGGTGTCGAGGTAGTCGATGTGGTGCTCCTCGTCGGCGAGGATGTCCTCGAAGATGTTCGCCGACGTGATGTCGCCCTTCTCGCGCATCACCTTGACGCCCCGCCGCAGCCGGTCGATCGCCTCCACCTCGATCTGCCGATCGGCCTCGAACATCTCCTGCACGGTCTGGCCCACGCGGACGTGGAAGAGCCGCTGGTAGTTCGGCAGGCCCTCCAGGAACAGGATCCGGTCGGTGAGCACCTCCGCGTGCTTCATCTCGTCGAACGACTCGTGCCGCGTGTACTTGGCGAGCTTGGACCAGCCGAAGTTCTCCTGCATCTTCGCGTGCAGGAAGTACTGGTTGATCGCGGTCAGCTCGCCGGTGAGCTGCTCGTTGAGGAACTCGATGACCTCGGGGTCGCCCTGCATCGCAGCGGCTCCTTCCACACGGGGGACGGGGGAGGTGTGCGGCCGCATGATTGCACCGGCGCCGAAGATCGTCCAGTAAGTGCGTACTTAGTAAGTACGCCATGAATTGATGCCGCTTGTCCGCTTTCTGGACGCGTGGTCAAGGGCACTGCCCGAGGTCTGTCAGGATGGATACATGGGTCATCCGGTGGAGCGAGAGTCTGGAGCGACGGCAGGGTCCGAGCTTCCGCCGGGTCAGCGGCTCCAGCGCGGCTGGCCGGTCACGCACTACGGGCCCGTCCCGAAGTTCCGCCCCGAGCGCTGGGAGTTCCGGGTCTTCGGCGCCACCGCCGACGGTGACAAGCACCTGTGGAACCACGAGGAGTTCACGGCCCTGCCGTACACCACCGTGGTGGCCGATCTGCACTGCGTGACGAAGTTCAGCATGGTCGGCGCGGAGTGGGGCGGCATCCCCGCCCGCACCATCCTCGAGCTGGCCCCGCCGGCCCCGGACGTCACCCATGTGATGGTCTGGGCCGAGTACGGCTTCAGCTCCAACCTCCGCCTGTCGGACTTCGCCTCCGACCGCACCCTCTTCGCCACCCACAAGGACGGCGAGCTCCTCACCGCCGAGCACGGCTTCCCGGTCCGCCTGATCGTGCCCCACCTCTACGCCTGGAAGGGCCCCAAGTGGGTCCGAGGCGTCGAGTACATGACCACCGACCGCCGCGGCTTCTGGGAGGAACGCGGCTACCACAACATCGGCGACCCCTGGAAGGAACAGCGGTACTCCTACCAGGAGCAGCCGGGGGAGGGCCCGGAGCTGTGAACCGGGTCGACGTGGTCCGCCCGGAGGCCGGGTCCGAGGACTGACCGGCGCCCTCAGCCGTCCCTGAGCTTCTTCAGGCGTTCCACGTCCGCCGCGTGTCCCGTCTTGCCACCCGGCGTCTCGATGATCAGCGGTACGCCCTCGGTCGCGGGGTGGGTCATCAGGGCCCGGAAGGGGTCCTCGCCGATGTGACCGGCGCCGATGTTCTCGTGCCGGTCCTTGTGGGCGCCGACCACGTCCTTGGAGTCGTTGGCGTGGATCAGCTTCAGCCGGCCCGCGCCCACGGTGTCCACCAGCAGGTCCAGGGTCTGGTGCATGCCGCTCGGACCGGTCAGGTCGTGGCCGGCGGCGAAGATGTGGCAGGTGTCCAGGCAGACCCCGAGCTTCGGGTGCGCGTCCAGCGCCTCGAAGTACGGCCCGAAGTCCCAGGTGCGCGAGCAGAGGGAGGCGCCCTGCCCGGCCGTCGACTCCAGGAGCAGGAACGGGTCGTCGTCGTGCGTCAGCTCGTCCAGCAGCGGCAGCATGTGCTCCCGCACCTGCCGCAGCGCCACCTCACGGCCCCGCCCGCCGGTCGCGCTCCCGGTGTGCACGACCACACCCAGCGCCCCGATCTCCCGACCGCGCCGCAGCGAGTGCCGCAGCGACTCCACCGACCGCTCCACGGTCGCCTCGGTGTGCGAGCCGAAGTTGATCAGGTAGGGGGCGTGGACGTACGCCGGGATCGACTCCTCGGCGCACACCGCGCGAAAGGCCTCGTCCTGCCGGGGATTCCCGGCCGGCGTGGCCCACCCGCGCGGATTGGCCACGAAGACCTGCACGGTCTCGGCCTTCAGGTCATGGGCGTACGACAGCCCCACGGAGTGCAGCCCACCGGCGACGGGGACATGACCGCCGACGGGATTGCGCGGCCGGGACGACGGGGGCGGGACAACAGGACTCACCCGTTCAGGGTGTCATGCCCGCACCGGCCGCCGGACCACGGCCCCGGTGACCCCGGTCACCGGATGGTGATCGTGACGGTCGACCCCTTCGGTGCCTTGTCGCCGGCCTGTACCGACTGCTTCTTCACGGTGTCGCCGAACAGCCCGAGCAGGCCGCGGTCCTCCTCCACCTTGAACCCGGCGCCCTCCAGGGCCTTGTGGGCGTCGTCGACACTGTCGCCGACCACGTCCGGCACCTCGACCATCTCCGGGCCCTTGGAGAGCGTCAGCGTCACCGTGTCGCCCTCGGCGGCCTGGCTGCCGTCGCCCGGGCTCTGCTGGGCCACCTTGCCCTTGTCGTACTCGGAGTTGACCTGCTGCGCGGCGATCTTCACCTTCAGCCCCGCCTCGGTCAGATCCCGCCGGGCGCTGTCCAGGTCCTCACCGGTGACGTCCGGTACGTCGATCGGGCTGCCCTTGCTGACCGTCAGCGCGATCGCCGACCCGGCGTGCCGCCTGGTGCCGGCCTGCGGTGCCGTGGCGATCACCGAGCCGTTCGCGACGTCCTCGCTGAACTGCCGGGTGATCATGCCCGGTTCCAGCCCGTCCGCCTTCAGCCGCGCCCGCGCCTCGGCCAGGGTGCGGCCCGTGACATCCGGCACGTTCACCGTCTCCGGGCCCAGCGAGATCGTCAGCGTCACCGAGTCGTGGTCGCGGATCCGGGCGCCGGGCGCGGGGTCGGTGCCGATGACCGTGCCCCGCTGGACGGTGTCGTTGTACTCGCGCCTGACCTGCCCGACCTCCAGCCCGGCGGCCCCGAGCCGCTCCCGCGCCTGCGCCTCGGTCTTCGCCAGCAGCGGCGGGACCTTCGTGAACTGGCCGGAGTTGATGTACCAGACCCCGGCGCCCACGCCGAACACCACCAGCACGGCGGCGACGATCGTCAGCACCAGGCGCCGGGACCGGCGGGGCGGCACGGGCGGCGCCTGCAGCCGCGTGGTGTGCCGGACGACACCCTCGGCCGGCTCCTCCTCGTTGACGGGCAGCGGCCGGGGCACTGCCAGCGAGCGCGGTATCACGCTCGTACGGTCACCGGCGTTGTCGTGCTCCGCGGCGATCGCCTGCGGCGGCACCGCGTCCAGCTGCTCGTCGCTCAGCGTCCGGCGCCCCTCGCGCACCTGGGCGAGCAGCGCCACGGCGTCGTGCGGCCGGATGTCCGGGGTGCGCGCGGTCGCCGAGGCGACCAGCTCGTCCAGCTCGTACGGCAGCCCCGGCACCAGTGCCGAGGGCGGTGGCACGTCCTCGTGGATGTGCTTGTAGAGGACCTGGGCGGGGGAGTCCCCGGAGTGCGGCTTGCCGCCGGTCAGCATCTCGTAGAGGACGACACCGCACGCGTAGACGTCGACGCGCGGATCGGCGGTGCCCTGTTCTATCTGCTCGGGCGCGAGATACGACACGGTCCCGAGCACGGCCCCCGTCGTGCTGGTCTGGGTGTCCACGGAACGCACGAGCCCGAAGTCGGCGACCTTGACCCGCCCGTCGTCGCCTATCAGCACGTTCTCGGGCTTCATGTCCCGGTGCACGAACCCGGCCCGGTGCGCGGCGCCGAGCGCGGCGAGCACGGGCTCGAGGATGTCGAGGGCCGCGCGGGGCTGCAGCGCCCCGCGCTCGCGCAGCACGTCCCGCAGGGTGCAGCCGGCGACGTACTCCATCGCCAGGTACACGTACGACCCGTCGGTGCCCTGGTCGAAGACCTGCACCACGTTCGGGTGCGCGAGCCGGGCGACCGACTTCGCCTCCCGTATGAACCGCTCCACGAAGGATCCGTCGGCCGCGAGCGCGGGGTGCATCACCTTCAGCGCGAGCACACGGTCCAGACGGGTGTCCAGGGCCCGGTAGACCGTGGCCATCCCGCCGACCGCGATCCGCGCGTCGACGCGGTAACGGCCGTCGAGCACCTGCCCGACGAGGGGGTCCTGAAGCGTCGTATCCACGCAGGGGAGTCTACGAGGAGGGACCGACAGATCCCCCGCCGAGACCGCTTTCCCGCAGGCACTGAAGCCGACCTGTGACGCGACGCACGACCGAAGCGACGCCGAAGGCGAGGCGCGCCCGACCGCCCGCGACCACCCGCGACCGCCCACGACCACCCGCGGCCGCCGACGGCGAGGACACCCCACGGGAAAGTCCAGCCTTCCAGTAGGCAGTAACGGGTGGTGCGCGGGTGGGAGAGCAGTGGGCGCCTGCAGCACCGGCTCAGAACGCAGGACGCTCGGGATCCAGCACGGCCAAGCCCTCCGCAGGAGACGACGCCTCCGCAAAGTGCCGCCGCGGAATCCGCCCCGCCAACCGAGCCAGCCGCCCCCCCTCCACGGCATGCCTCATCGCGGCGGCCATCAACTCCGGCTCCTGCGCCCGCGTCACCGCGGAGGCGAGCATCACCCCGGCACACCCCAGCTCCATGGCGAGGGCCACATCGGACGCCGTACCGGCCCCCGCGTCCAGAATCACCGGCACACGCGCGTGCTCGACGATCAGCTGGAAGTTGTGCGGATTGCGGATCCCGAGCCCGGACCCGATCGGCGAGCCCAGCGGCATGACGGCGGCACAGCCCGCATCCTCCAGCTTCCGCGCCAGCACGGGATCGTCATTGGTGTACGGCAGCACCGTGAACCCGTCGTCCACCAGCGTCTCCGCCGCCTCCAGCAGCTCCACCGGATCCGGCAGCAGCGTCCGCTCGTCGGCGATGACCTCCAGCTTGATCAGGTCCGTGCCCAGCGCCTCCCGCGCCAGCCGCGCGGTCAGCACGGCCTCGCCCGCGGTGAAACAGCCCGCCGTGTTCGGCAGCACCCCGATGCCCAGCTTCCGCAGCACCGACAGCACCGAACCGTGCACGGAGGGGTCCACCCGCCGCATCGCGACCGTCGTCAGCTCCGTACCGGAGGCGACCAGCGCCCGCTCCAGCACCTCCAGGCTGGGCGCGCCGCCCGTGCCCATGATCAGCCGCGAGGAGAAGGTCGTACCCCCGAGGACCAAGGGATCGTCGGCCATGGCTCAGCCTCCCTGGACCGCGGTGAGGACCTCGACCCGGTCGCCCTCGGCCAGCGCCGTGGAGGCCCACTGCGCGCGCGGGACGACGGTCTCGTTGACGGCGGCGGCCACCCCGGAGGGCGCCGCGACCAGCGACCGTACGACGGCGTCGAGAGCCGTACCCGGAACGATCTCCCGGCGCTCTCCGTTGACGGAGATGGAAACGGTGACGGAGGTGCTCATGCTGGCTGCTCCATGAGGACGGCGGCGGCACCGAAGCGCCGCGGGGTGAACGGACGGGCCTCTTCCGGCAGTTCGCCGTCGGCCAGCAGCCGGGCCAGGACATCGCCGGTGACCGGTGTGAGCAGCACCCCGTTGCGGTAGTGCCCGGTGGCCAGCAGCAGCCCGTCGAGCCCGGACGGGCCGAGCAGCGGCGCGTTGTCGGGGGAGCCGGGGCGCAGCCCGGCCCGGGTCTCGGTGAGCGGCAGTTCGGTGATGCCCGGCACCAGCTCATGGGCGTCGCGCAGCAGCTCGTACACCCCGCCCGCGGTGACGGTCGTGTCCCAGCCCAGCTCCTCGCTGGTCGCGCCGACGACCAGCTCGCCGTTCTCGCGGGGCACCAGATAGACGTGGCTGCCGCGGACCACGGCCCGCACGGTCCGGCTGAGGAACGGCGCGTACCGGCGCGGCACCGTCAGCCGCAGCACCTGCCCCTTGACCGGCCGTACCGGCGGCAGCAGCGCCTCCGGCACGCCCGCGAGCCGTCCGCTCATGCTTCCGGCGGCGAGCACCACCTGCCCGGCGCGCAGCCCGGTGCCGTCCGCGGTGGTGACCCCGGCGGCCCGGTCCCGTACGACGTCCAGCCGCTCGGCCCACGCGCGATGGAAGGTGACGCCGGTCCGCTCGCACGCGGCCACCAGCGCCGCCGCGAGCCGCCGCGGATCGATCTGGTGGTCGCCGTCGACCCGCAGCCCGCCGCGCACCCCGGGCGCCAGCATCGGCTCCAGACGCCGGCACTCCCGCCCGGACAGCCACACCGAGTCCAGACCGCAGCGCTGCTGGAGGGTGTGCAGTTCGCGCAGGTGGGCGCGGTCGTCGGCGTCGAGCGCGACCGCGAGGGTGCCGCAGCGTCGGTAGCCGAGGTCATGGCCGGTCAGCTCGGTCAGCTCGGCCGCGAAGTCCGGGTAGCGGCGGGCCGATTCCACGTTCAGGGCGAGCAGTTGCTCCTCGCCGTAGTGCAGTTCGGTGACCGCGGCCAGCATCCCGGCCGCGACCCGCGCGGCCCCGCCGCCGGGCTCGGGGTCCACCACGGCCGCGCTGAGCCCGCGCTGCGCCGCGCGCCAGGCCGTGACCAGGCCGATGATTCCGCCCCCGATGACGAGGACGTCGGACGTACGTGACGACATGGGCGTCCAGCCCCTCCCTTCGCCGGCATGACCCGGATCAGGTTCGTACGGTCGGAGGCCGCCAGCCTCCCTCTCAGCCCGGTGCGTCCGGGCTCCCGCGAGTGCTTGTACGGTGGCCACCCTAGCCCGCCCCGCTCGTCACCCGTAAGGGAGCCCCTGCCCGTGGCCCGGTCGCTCGACGGACTGATCCTCGCCCCCGTGGCGGACCAAGCCCCAGGTCAGGTGGGTACCCGCACCCGGTTCACGTACCACGAGAAGGACGGCGAGATCTGGGCCGAGTACGCGGGCGGCGATGTCGTACGCGGCCATCTGGTCGGCACCCGGGAGGGTGACCGGCTGGACTTCCGCTACGTGCAGCTGAAGACCGACGGGACGACCGCCTCGGGGCACTGCGTGTCCACGGTGGTGGAGTTGCCGGACGGGCGGGTGCGGCTGGAGGAGACCTGGGAGTGGGAGTCCCGGGCGGGCGCCGGTACGAGCGTTGTGGAACAGCTCACCGGGCACGCCCGCTGACTGACGCGTTGTCACGTGTCTATGGTGATCGGGTGAGCGAGCAGACAGCGCAAGGGGGCACGTCAGCGGGGCGGCGCGTGGTCGTCGCCGGTGCGGGCATGGCCGGGGTGCAGACCGCGGTCGCGCTGCGGGAACAGGGCTTCAAGGGCCCCGTCACCGTGATCGGCGCGGAGCCGCACCAGCCGTACGACAGGCCGCCGCTGTCGAAGGCCGTGCTGCTCGGCAAGGCCGAGGACTCCGCCTTCGACGTGGACTTCGAGTCCCTCGGCGTCGACCTGCGGCTCGGCTGCGAGGCGCTGGGCCTGCGCCCGGCCGAGCACGAGCTGGACACCGAGCAGGGCCCGGTGCCGTACGACGTCCTGGTCCTCGCCACCGGTGCCGAGCCGATCACCCTGCCCGGTACCGAGGGCGTGCCCGGCGTGCATCTGCTGCGCACCCTGGACGACGCCGAACGGTTGCGGCCGGTGCTCGCCCGGCAGCACGAGATCGTGGTCGTCGGGGCCGGCTGGATCGGCGCCGAGTTCGCCACGGCCGCCCGCGAGGCCGGCTGCGCGGTGACCGTGGTGGAGGCCGCCGACCGTCCGCTCGCCGGCGCCCTGCCCGCCGAGGTCGCCGCGCCCATGGCCGCCTGGTACGCCGACGCGGGCGCCGATCTGCGCACCCACGCGCGCGTGGAGCGCGTCGAGCCCGGCGCGGTGCTCCTCGCCGACGGCACCCGGCTGGCCGCGGGCGCCGTCGTCGTCGGCATCGGCGCCCGCCCCGCCACGGCCTGGCTGGCCGGCTCCGGCGTCGCGCTGGGCCCGCACGGGGACGTCCTCGCCGACGACCGGCTCCGCACCTCCGTCGAGGACGTGTACGCCGTCGGCGACTGCGCCTCCTTCCCCTCCGCCCGGTACGGCGAACGGCTGCTCGTCCACCACTGGGACAACGCCCTGCAGGGGCCGCGCACGGTCGCGGCGAACATCCTCGGCGAGACTCCCGCCCTCTACGACCCGGTGCCCTACTTCTGGTCCGAGCAGTTCGGCCGCTTCGTGCAGTACGCCGGCCACCACGCCGCCGCCGACCGCATGGTCCGGCGCGGCGACCTTCAGGGCCCGGCCTGGACGGTCTGCTGGCTCCGCGAGGACCACCTGGTGGCCCTCCTGGCCGTCGGCCGCCCGCGTGATCTGGCCCAGGGCCGCCGACTGATCGAGGCGGGGCGCCGCATGGACGCGGAGGCCTTGGCGGACCCGGCAAAGCCCCTGAAGGACTCCACGGCTGACTAGCGCCCCGAAGGGGCGCGGGGAACTGCGCGACCAGCCACGACGGCGCGGCACCGAACCGCGACCCATCGCGGCCGAACCAGCGGAGCGCCTACGCTTGGTCTCGTGACCGAGATTGACGCAAAGATCGATGCTCTCGTCCCCGCCTGGCTCACCCTCCCCGACATCGCCGAACAGCTCGGCGTCGAGGTGACGCGTGTGCGGCAGCTGGTCAAGGAGGGCCAGCTCATCGCCGTACGCCGGGGTGAGAACCGCGCGCTGCACGTCCCCGCCGCCTTCATCGACGGGGACAAGGTCGTCAAGGGCCTGTCCGGCACCCTGACGCTCCTGCGGGACGACGGCTTCACGGTCGAAGAGATGATCGAGTGGCTCTTCACCCCCGACCCGACCCTGCCCGGCACTCCCGCGCAGGCCCTGAGCGAGAATCGCGGCACGGAGGTGAAGCGCCGCGCCCAGGCGCTCGCCGTCTGAGCCGAACCGCACCACGAGGGGTGGCGTGCGGGCTGCCGCGCTCGCACGCCACCCGACGAAAAAGCCAGGGACACCGATCAGGGGGGACCCACGTATGTCCGACACCGCACGCGCCGCGCTCGCCGACGCCCGGCTCTACCTCTGCACGGACGCGCGCACGCGCCAGGGCGACCTTCCCGAGTTCCTGGACGCGGTCCTGGCCGGCGGTGTCGACATCGTGCAGCTGCGCGACAAGGGCCTGGAGGCCGCCGAGGAGCTGGCGCACCTGGAGGTCTTCGCGGACGCCTGCGCCCGGCACGGAAAGCTCCTCGCGGTGAACGACCGCGCGGACGTCGCCCACGCCGCCCGCGCCGATGTGCTGCACCTCGGCCAGGGCGATCTGCCGGTGCCCGCGGCGCGCGCGATCCTCGGCGACGAGGTGCTGATCGGCCGCTCCACGCATGCCGAGTCCGAGGCCGCCGCGGCCGCCGCGCAGGACGGCGTGGACTACTTCTGCACCGGCCCCTGCTGGCCCACCCCCACCAAGCCGGGCCGTCCCGCGCCCGGCCTCGACCTGGTGCGGTACACGGCCGGCCTGGGCACCGACCGCCCCTGGTTCGCGATCGGCGGCATCGACCTGACCAACCTCGACGAGGTGCTGGACGCGGGCGCCCGCCGGGTGGTCGTGGTCCGTGCGATCACCGAGGCCGGTGATCCGGGAGCGGCGGCGGCCGAGTTCGCGAAGCGGCTGCGGCAGGGTTAGCGGCGGGTTGGCGGCGGGTTGGCGGCACCCTCGTCCAGCTCTTCGCCGAAGGCTCATGTCCAAGGTTTTGTCCAAGGGGTGGACAGGAAAGCGACAATTCGGGCAAATCTCAGTCGTCCGGTTGGGGGACCGCCCACCCCTGGCTAACCTGCGGGTATGGCCCTCGGAACCCCATCCACCAGGACTGATCGCGCACGCACCGTGCGCGACATGCTCGCCACCGGAAAGACGACGTACTCGTTCGAGTTCTCGGCGCCGAAGACCCCGAAGGGCGAGCGGAACCTGTGGAGCGCGCTCCGTCGGGTCGAGGCCGTCGCGCCCGACTTCGTCTCCGTGACCTACGGGGCCGGGGGTTCCACCCGGGCCGGCACGGTCAAGGAGACCCAGCAGATCGTCGCCGACACCACGCTCACCCCGGTCGCCCACCTCACCGCGGTCGACCACTCCATCGCGGAACTGCGCAACATCATCGGCCAGTACGCCGACGCCGGGATCCGCAACATGCTCGCCGTGCGCGGCGACCCGCCCGGCGACCCGATGGGCGACTGGGTCCCGCACCCCACGGGCCTGACCTACGCGGCCGAACTCGTCCGGCTCATCAAGGAGTCGGGCGACTTCTGCGTGGGAGTTGCCGCGTTCCCGGAGATGCACCCCCGCTCCACGGACTGGGACACCGACGTCACCCACTTCGTGGACAAGTGCCGTGCGGGCGCCGACTACGCCATCACACAGATGTTCTTCCAGCCGGAGTCGTATCTCCGGCTGCGCGACCGCGTGGCGGCCGCGGGCTGTGACACCCCCGTGATCCCCGAGGTCCTGCCTGTCACCAGCGTGAAGATGCTGGAACGGTTGCCCAGACTCAGCAACGCCGTCTTTCCGGACGCCCTGAAAGAGCGGATCCTCACAGCGAAGGACGATCCGGCGGCGGTACGCTCCATCGGTATCGACTTCGCCACGGAGTTCTGCGCTCGGCTGCTCGCCGAGGGAGTGCCCGGACTGCACTTCATCACGCTCAACAACTCCACGGCGACCCTGGAAATCTACGAGAACCTGGGCCTGCACCACCCCCCGCAGGCCTAGACCGGCCGCACCGCGATACGACACACTGCGTAGCGGTCACTGGGAGAGGGGCGTACATGGGCTGGACGGTCCTCTACATCGCGTTCGGCATCGTCGCACTGTGGTTGCTGGGCGAGGTGCTGCTGCAGTACAAGGCGCGCCTGCGCTGGCGGCTGCTGGCGTTCGCCGGCTTCCTCGGGGTCGTGTTCGGCGTGCTCATGCCGTCCGTGATCGTGATCGGCGTCGGCGCCATCGCCTTCGCGATCGGCCAGACCTACGTCACGCTGTCGTTCCGCCGTGGCTTCGCCGCCGGCTGGGCGGTCAAGCGCCCCGACGCCGGGGCCGAGACCGCGGGCGGCAGCAAGCGCCGCCGCGGCAGGGCCGACCGGCACGACCCGGCGCTGGAGGGCGCCGACCCGGACCTCGTCGCCCCGGAGGACGACCGGGACGCCGACCAGGCCGGCTACGGCCAGGGGCACGGCGACTACGACGACTACGACCGCGACGACGTCTTCACCCCGGCCGGCCGTCCGGCCACGGAGCCCACCGCGGCCGAGACCACCACCGTCTACGAGCCGCAGCCCATCCCCGAGGACACCGGCTCCTACGGCGTCTACGGCGACACCGCCTACGCGGGCGCCACCCAGACCCAGGGCACCGAGCAGCAGGCCTACGCCTACGACTACTCGGGCTACGGCCAGCAGGGCTACGGCTACGACACCGGCCAGCAGGGCTACGCCAACTACTCCGACCCGTACATCGGCAGCCAGTCCTACGACGGTGCCTCGTACGACACCACCGGCTACTCCGGTCAGTACGCCCAGCAGGGCTACTCCCAGGCCCCGTACGGCGGCGGCTACGGCGAGACGCCGGCGGCCGGGGTGTGGGTGCCGCAGCAGCGCACCGACGAGACGTACGGCGGCGAACTCCCGCAGGAGCAGCCGTACCCGTACCAGAACCAGAGGCAGGCGCAGCAGCAGCCCGGTACCGGGTACGACGAGCAGTACCGTTTCTGAAGCCGTACGCCGCTCATGCGGCCCGGGCTCGGCTCACTGGGAGCCGCGGAAGCCCGGGCCCTCCACGATCAGCCCCGCCACCAGCGCCCCCGACATGCCCGCGTGCGGCAGGCCGCCCCCCGGGTGGGACCAGCCACCGACCCGGTACAGACCGGGCAGCCGTGTGGTGTTCGACGGGTGCAGGAAACGCCCCTGGCCGGCGGCGAGGGAGGGGGCCGGCACCGCGCCGAGGAAGGCGCTCGTCTCGTCGTCGGTGTCGTCGGGTGTGCGCACCTCCTGCCACAGGACGCGGTCCCGCAGGCCCGGTATCGCGGCCTCGGCCGCTTCGAGGAGATGTTCCGTGTACAGCCGGAGCACGCCCTCCTCCTCCCAGTCGAGGGTGCTCGGCACCACCGCGGACAGCACCACGGACTCGTGCCCGTCGTCCGGTCTGAGCGCGGGGTCGTCCGGGCGCAGCACGGTCACCGTGGGCGGCGGCGGCTCGTCCCCCTTCGCCGAGTCCAGGAAGTCCAGCTCGGACTCCGGGTCCGGCGCGTGGACGACCGTGCGGTGCGCGGCACCGGTCTCGCGCGCGCCGCGCAGGGCCAGCAGCACGACGAACCGCCCCGGACCGGTCCTGAACGGATCGGCCCGCACATCCCCGCGCCCGTCCAGCGGAGGGTCCGTCATCTCCATCAGCCGCGCCGGGTCCACGTCCGCCACGACGTGGTCCGCCTCGGCCACCGTGCCGTCCATCAGCTCCACGCCCGTGGCCCGGCCCTCCTTGTCCAGGATGCTCAGGACCTCCGCGCCGAAGACGAACTCCACCCGCCGCCGCACACAGCGCTCGTACACCGCGCGCGCCAACTCCCGGATGCCGCCGCGGACATACCAGGTGCCGAAGGCGTGCTCCATGTAGGGCAGGACGGCCGCGCTCGCCGGAGCGGTCCGCGGATCGAGGCCGTGGGCGAGCGCGGAGCTCGTCAGCAGGGCCGCGAGGCGCTCGTCGCGCAGCTCCCAGGCGCCGATCTCGGACAGCGTGCTCGCGCGCCGCGTGCGCAGCAGCCGCTTGTGCGGGACGGCCGGATACGGCTCCTTGTCCGCCAGTACGTGCCAGTTGGGCCACAGCGGCTCCTCCAGCAGCGGCCTGCGGGTGCGGTCCCAGGCCTCGCGGGCCCGCACCAGGAAGTCACCCCAGCGCTCGCCCGCGCCCCCGCCCAGCGCCTCGTCCAGGGCCGCGACCACGCCCGCGCGCGAGGCGTTCGGCAGCGCGGCCTCGGTGCCGTCCGGGAACAGGTGCCGCGAGGACGGATCGACCTGGACCAGCTCGACGCAGTCCTCCAGCGGCTCCTTGCCGGTCTTGACGAACAGATCGCGGTACACCGCGGGCAGCGTCAGCAGACCGGGGCCGGTGTCGAAGCCGAACCCGTCCCGCTCGAAGCGGCGCACCGCACCGCCGTACGTGTCCGTCCGCTCGTACACCACCACCCGGTGGCCCGCGACGGCCAGCCGGGCGGCGGCCGCCATCGCGCCCATCCCGGCGCCGATCACCGCAATCCGTGCCATGCCTGCGACTTTATCGACCGCCACTGACAATCCGGCCGGTGGGAGGTGGGCGCGGACGCGATCGTGACCGGGCGGTGGGCCCGAGGCGTGGGCACGCGTGCGTACGGCTGAGTATCCGTACCTAGGCGGGGAGATGAGTACGCGCGCGGATGGGCCGCGGCCTGTGCGGACGGGACAGTGGAGGCACGGCAAGGGGGCGCGGCCCGGCACCGCCGGCACGGGGCGGCGGAACGGCGCCCGCCACCCGGCCGCTCCTTCCGCCGATCCGTCGGCGGAAGCGAGCCGGGGGACCCGGGGACGACCACCACGGGGGACCACAGGGGGAGTACGGGGGAGTACGGGGGAGTGGGAGGGCGCCGGTCCGGCAGCGGAACGGCGCCCTCCTCATGCCGCTCAGCCCTTTCCGCTCACGCGTCCCTGGAGCAGCCGGGACAGGGCCGCGTGGACGTCGTCCAGGGAGCGTTCCGGCTGGAAGGACTTCCAGTCCAGCGCGGCCACCAGAACCATGCCGACCAGCGCGGCCGCCGTCAGCTGGACATCGATCTCGTCGCTGAACTCGCCGGCCGCCACGCCCTCCCGCAGCACCCCCTCGACCACCGCGACGGCCTCCTGCCGGACCACCATCAGGGTGGACTGCCAGGCCCGGTTGGTGCGCCACAGCTCGGCCACGTACAGCTGGGTGAAGGCCGGATAGCGGTCGATGAAGACCAGGCCCGCGCGGACCATCGCGTCGAGGGCGTCCACCTTGCCGCCGCCCGCCCGCGCGGTCTGCTCCGCCGCCTCCTTGAGCGAGGCGGTGAGCAGGCCCACCCCGTGCCGCAGCAGCTCCTCGAAGAGGACCGACTTGCTCGCGAAGTTGTAGTAGACCGTGCCCTTCGCGACCCCGGCCCGCTCCGCGATCTCGTCCACCGTGGTCGCGGAGAAGCCCTGCTCGGCGATGAGCGTGACGGCCGCCTCGTAGAGCTTCTGCCGGGTGGCCTCCCGGCGCGTGCTGCCGCCGGACCTGGTGCTGCTGCTTTCCATGGCCCTGATTCTCACAGGTACGCGCGCGTGCGAGGCCCCCGCCTGGTTCACAGGCTCAGCTCCGGGTGCAGCCGGTCCAGTGTCCACACCTGGCGGCGCCGGGCCGCGAGAGCGGTCAGCGCGAGCGCGCCCGCGGTGAACGCCGTCAGCACACCGCACGCCTGCCAGACCGGGCCCAGCCCACCGCCGGTGATCAGCCGGCGCAGCGCCTCCACGATGTAGCTCATCGGCAGGAACGGGTGGATCGCGTTGAAGAAGTGCGGGCTGGTCTGCACCGGGTAGGTGCCGCCCGCCGAGGTCAGCTGGAGCATCAGCAGCGCCAGCACCAGGATCCGGCCGGCCGCGCCGAACCGGGCGTTCAGCCACTGCACGATCGCCGCGAAGCAGGCGGTGACCAGGCACAGGAAGCCGATCGTGCCGGCCGCGCGGAGCATCTGCAGACCGATCCCCCAGTGCAGGACGGCCATCAGCGCGGCCACCTGCAGCACGCCGACGGCGACCACCGGCAACCAGCCCGCGAGCGCGATCCGCCAGGCCGGCGAACCGGCCGCCAGGGCACGCCGGTTGAGCGGCGGGATCAGCATGTAGGCGACCATCGCGCCCACCCACAGGGACAGCGGGATGAAGTACGGGGCGAACCCGGTGCCGTAGTTCGGCGCCTTGTGCAGGTCGTGGGAGGCCAGCTGGACCGGGTCGGCCATCACGCCGGTGCGCCGGTCGCGGTCCTTCTTGCCGTAGTCCGGGATCTTCTTCGCGCCGTCGTGCAGTCCGCCCGCGAGCTGCCCGGAGCCGTCGGACAGCTTGTACAGGCCGCCGTTCAGGGTCGTGGCGCCCGACGCGGCCGTGCCGATGCCCTTGTCCAGCGTGGTCGCGCCGGTCTGCGCGGTACCGAGCCCGGTGTGCAGCTTCTTGGCGCCGTCGGCGACCTTCTGTGCGCCGGTGTTCAGCTTGTTGATCTTCTTGACGGCGTCGTCGACGTCCTCGTAGAGGTGCGGCGCGCGCTTTTCGAGGGCCGTGGCCTGCTTCTGGAGGGTGCCGAGGTTGTCCCGCATCGTCTTCAGGTCGCCGTCCTGGTCCGCGATCAGCGTGTTGAGGTCGTCGGCGACGGTGGCCACGTCGGCGGCGGCCTTCCTGGCCCGCTTCAGGTCCGGGCAGACCGGGTCGGGGAGGGGCGCGTTCTCGCAGTGGGTGCGGTAGACCTCGTCGAGGACGGCGGAGCCGGCGTGGGCGGTCTTCGCCGCGCCGGGGGCCAGCTTCACCAGGACGTCGAGGTTGTCCTTGACGGTCCTGGCCGAGTCGGCGACCAGCTTGGCGGTGTCCCCGATGGTCTTCTCGTTGTCCTTCAGATAGGGGCCGGTCTCGCCGTACACGCCGTTGACCTTGTCGGCGAGGGCCTGGGTGCCGTCGGCTACCTGCCGGGACCCGTCCTGGAGGGCACCGGCGCCCGTGTTCAGCTTCGTCAGTCCCGTGGCGAGCTTGCCGCTGCCGGTCTTGGCGTCCCTGAGCCCGTCGGCGAGGTCCTTGGAGCCCTTCTCCGCCTTGCCGATGCCGGTGTTCAGCTTGTCGGCGCCCTCGGCGGCCGTGACGGTCTTGTCGTGGATGTCGGAGAACGAGACGAAGATCTTGTCCAGGAAGGTGCGGGAGGCCTTGGTGGAGGCGGCCGTGCGGACCTCGTTGAAGACGGTCCGGGAGATCTGGCCGACGATGTAGTTGTTCGCGTCGTTGGTGCGCACCTGCAGGGCGCCGGTCTCCGGGGAGTCGCCGGAACTGGACGCGATCCGCCGGCTGAGGTCGGCCGGCATGGTCAGCGACAGGTAGTACGTGCCGTTCTCGACACCCTCGCGGGCCTCCCGCTCGCTCACCTCGTGCCACTCGAAGGTCCGGCTGTCGCGCAGCCCGTCCACGATGTCGTCACCGGCGGTGATCCGCTTCCCGCCCGCGGTGGCGCCCTTGTCGTCGTTCACCAGGGCCACCGGGATGCGGTCCAGGCGGCCGTACGGGTCCCAGAAGGACCACAGGTACAGGGCGCCGTAGAGCAGCGGCAGCACGAGCAGCGCGACCAGGGCGGCGCGCGGCAGCCGCCCGCGCCCGAAGCGCCTCAGCTCGAGTACGGCCAGCCTAGGCGAGCGCATCGACGTCCTCCTTCGGATCGCTCTTCTCGCCCGGGCCGCCCTTCTCGCCCGGATCGCTCTTCTCGCCCGGATCGCCCTTCTCGCCCGGACCGCTCTTCTCGCGCGGGCCGCCCTGCTCGCTCGCGTCGCCCGTGCCGGCCCGCGCCCCGGCTCCCTTTGCGTCGCCCGTGCCGGCCCGCGCCCCCGCTTCCTTTGCGTCGCCCGTGCCCTCCTGGGCCCCGGCTTGCTTCTCCTCGCCCATGCCGGCCTCCGCTCCGGCTTCCTTGCCGCCGGTGCCGGGCTCCGCCGCGGTGTGCCTCGGCCCGGTCGGTACGACGACGCAGTCGCCGGGTGCCGCGCGGCAGACGGCCGCCACCGTCGTCCCCGCGCGCGTGAGCGAGCGCAGCAGCTCCCACAACTCGGCGCGCTCGGCGTCGGAGAGCTTGGTGTCGAGGTCGTCGACACCGAGCAGTGCGGGCCTGCCGAGCAGGGCCAGGGCGATGGACAGGCGCAGTTCCTGGGGCCGCTCCAGGTCGCGCACGGCCGTCCGGGAGCCCTTCGGCAGCGTTTCCAGGTCGAGCCCGGCGGCGGCCAGGGCCGCGTCGACACGCAGCCGTGCCTCGTGCACGCGCTGGGTGCGCGGGCGCAGCAGTTCGCGCAGGGAGTCGCCGAAGCGGCTCTGCAGCAGGGCCCGTTCGCGCAGGTGCTCGCCGACGGTGAGGGCCGGCTCCAGGTCGGTCACCCCGGCCACGTTGGCCACCGCGCTGACGCGGCGCAGCCGGGCCGTCTGCCGGGGGAGTTTGAAACCTCCGACGGTGGCGACTCCCTCGGTGGGCTTCATCCGTCCGCTGAGTGCGAGCAGCAGACACGTGCGGCCCGAGCCGGACGGTCCCTCGATCGCGATGAGTGAGCCGGGCTCCGCGTCGAGGGTGACGCCGCGGAAGGCCCACCCCCGAGGCCCCTTGAGCCCGAGGCCCTCGGCCCTGACGTGCACGCCGTCCACAAGTCCCCCTGCCCCTTCGGTATGCGAACCGTGTTTTTGAACTGACTGGTCAGTGCAAAAATACGCCCGAACCTACGATCGAGGCAAAACCCCAGGTCAGAACGGATTGTCAGTGCCATACCTCACGATGGGCACATACGGCACCTGTGCCGTCACCCAGACGACAGGAGGTTCGTCATGGCCAATCCGTCCGCAGCAGCCGCACGCCGGCGCCGCGCCACCGGCCCTGCCCCCTCACTGACCGGCCCGGCGAGCGATGTGCACCCCGTGCTCCGCCGGGCCACGGCCCCGCCCGCCGCCCTCGACCTGCTCGCCCGGGCCCGGGCCGCACTGGACGAGGCCACCGTCCTGGAAGCGCCGAACGAGCGCTATGCGACGGCCCACCTCGCCGCCCTGCGCACCGCCGCCGCCGTGCTCGCCGCCCGTGGCCGCCCCGAGCCTTCCCCACGCCGCCGCGCCCGGATCCGCAGCGCCTGGGAGGTACTGCCCGAGATCACCCCCGAACTGACCGAGTGGAGCGCGCTGTTCGCCTCCGGCGCCGCCCGCCGGGCCCGCGCCGAGGCCGGCATCCAGGGCGCGGCGAGCCGCCGCGACGCCGACGACCTGATACGGGACGTGGCGATGTTCCTGCGCATCGTCGAGCGGATGCTCGTCCTCCAGCCGGTCCTGCCCCAGCCCCGCCAGGACCCCGGGGACCCGGACGGCCCGAGGGGGAGAGCGCGCGGCGACCTTCCGGACGCGGGCTGACCACGGGGAAGTCCGCCGTGCGAGACGCGGCGGCCGTACCCGCCCGCGGTGACCCGGTACGGCAGCGGAGGCAATAGGGTGGACGACGACTGAAGCCTTCAGCCTTCCGCCCTGCCGAGGAGTCAACTGCCGTGTCGGACCCGAGCCGCCCCCGCGCCTCCCTGCGTACCGCCGTGGTCTGGGAGGTCCTCCAGGACGCCCTCGACCGCCGCGTCAAGGCCACGGGCCGGGATGCGCTGGACGTCCTCGACACCGGAGGCGGCAGCGGCAACTTCGCCGTGCCCGTCGCCCGGCTCGGCCACCGGGTGACCGTCGTCGACCCCAGCCCGAACGCGCTGTTCGCGCTGGAGCGCCGGGCCGCCGAGGCGGGTGTCGCCGAGCGGGTCCGGGGCGTCCAGGGCGATGCGCACGGCCTGTTCGACGTGGTCGAGCGCGGAGGCTACGACGTCGTGCTGTGCCATGGCGTCCTGGAGTACGTGGACGACCCGGCCGAGGGCGTCCGCAACGCCGTCGCCGCGCTGCGCTCCGAGGGCATCCTCAGCCTGCTCGCCGCCGGACTCGGCGGCGCCGTGCTCGCCCGCGCCCTCGCCGGGCACTTCACGGAGGCCCGGCAGGCGCTGCAGGACCCCGAGGGCCGCTGGGGCGTCGGCGACCCGATGCCGCGCCGGTTCACGGCCGGACAGCTCACCGCGCTGGTGGAGGCCGCGGGGCTCAGGGTCGGCGCCGTGCACGGCGTGCGGGTCTTCGCCGACCTGGTCCCCGGCGTCCTCGTGGACACCGAGCCCGGTGCCCTGGACGCGCTCCTGAAGCTGGAGGCCGCGGCGGCCGAGCTGCCCGCGTTCCACTCCGTCGCCACCCAGCTGCACGTGCTCGGTGAGACGCCGGGTGCCGCCGAGGTCTGAGCCGACGACCGTGACCCGCCGCTGATCAGGGCCTGGGCAGCGGATGGAGTACGCCACAAGCCCCCCGATCGAGGGGTTTGCGCCGTATGATCGAGGTACACCACCCGGCATGACGGGTCGGCCGCTGGGGAATGGAAGCCTCAGCGAGCCGGGACGGCCATGACGGATTCCGGTTGGTCAATTGGCGTAGAGGGGCGGGTTTCACGGGGGCGATTCCCTGCCTATCCTGAAGGGACCCCCCGGGTCGCCCCGGCGACTGCACGATGAGGAGGACTCCGTGCCGCTCTCGGAGCACGAGCAGCGCATGCTCGAGCAGATGGAGCGAGCGCTGTACGCCGAAGATCCCAAGTTCGCGTCGGCGCTTGAGGGAAACGGGCTGCGGACGTACACCCGGCGGCGGGTCTACCAGGCGGTTGCAGGCTTCCTCATCGGTATCGCGCTCCTCATGACCGGAATGGTCATGCAGCTGATCTGGGTCAGTGTGGTGGGTTTCCTCGTCATGCTGGGCTGTGCCGTACTCGCCGTCACCGGCTGGCGCAAGGCGCCGAAGCCGGGCGAGCAGCCCGCGGGCGGCGTGCGTCGCCAGGCGCGGCCGAAGCGTTCCGTGATGGACCGGATCGAGGAGCGCTGGCAGCGCCGCCGGGACGGACACGGCCAGTAGCCGGCCGGAGATCTCCCCCGGCCTCCCCGGACTTTCCCGGGACGCCGGCAGACAACGTGTGAGGGGCGACCACCGCAGGTGGTCGCCCCTCGGTCATGCTCTCAGCCCTGCTGCTGCGACGGCCGGCGAAGGCCGGGCCGGGCCGTCGCCACCCTGGTCCTGAGTGCCGACCAGCGGGCCGACACCGCCCACAGCACCCGCACCGACGAGCGGGGCAGGAACAGTGCCCGCAGCCGGGTGCCGGTGCCCACCGTGCCACGCAGCCCCTCGACCACCCGGCGCACATCCGCAGCCGTACCCGCCGCCGGGCGCGGCCGAGGCGCGTACAGCACCTGCTCCACCGCGTCCGCGACCCGGTGCACCAGGGCACCGGTCGCCGGGTCCAGCCGCCCGAGCTCGACGATCCGGGCCGCCGCCCGGCGCGGGGTCAGCGACTCGTCCGGCGCGATGCCGTGGTCCCAGGCGCTGTCCGTCAACTCCTGCCAGGCCGCCAGCGTGTGCGCCGCCGCGCCCTGCTCGGTCCGGGCGTGCCCGCCGAGCCGCACCGAGCGCACCCGCAGCCGCCACAGCAGCGGCGACAGCGGAATCGTCAGGACCACCAGCGCGGCCAGACCGATCAGCAGATACCACCCCGGGCCCGGTCCACCGCCGCCGCTGTGCGGGGCCGCCGCGGCGGACGTGCTGCCGCAGTCCTGGAGCCTGTGCAGCTCGGGCGGGCAGCTCTGGCTGGGCGAGGCCTCCGCCGAGGGCGCCGTGGACGACTGGTGCGAGGGCAGGTCCTGGTCCGGCAGCGAGGTGCCGGGTGTGTCCGACTGGGTGTACGACGGAATGGTGCCGCGGGTCGGGGTGGGCTCGAAGCGGGTCCAGCCCACACCCTCGAAGTACAGCTCGGGCCAGGCGTGCGCGTCCTTCTGGTTCACCGCGACCGTGCCGTCGGTCTGCGGGGTGCCGGGCGCGAAGCCCACCGCGACCCGGGCCGGGATGCCCAGGGTGCGGGCCATCGCCGCCATGGCGAAGGAGAAATGGACGCAGAAGCCCTGCTTCTTCTTCAGGAAGTTCGCGATGGCGTCGGGGCCGCGGCCGACCTCGACCTGGGTGTCGTACTGGAAGCCGCCCGTGACCGCGAAGTAGTCCTGGAGCTTGACGGCCTCCTCGTAATGGCTGCGCGCGCCCGCCGTGATCTCCTTGGCGGTCCTGGCCACCACCTTCGGCAGCGCGGACGGCACCTTCGTGTACTCGCGCTTCAGGGCCGCCGGCGGCTCCGGCGCGGTGGCCAGCTGCTCGGCCGTCGGCTGCAGGGCGAGGCTGGTCACCTGGTAGGTCTCACCGCGCGTGGTCTGGCCGTGGTCGCCGACCAGGGTCATGCCGACCGGCTCGTAGCGCCAGCGGCCCGCGATCCGCACACCGCTCGGCGGGTACGGCATCGGCAGCCAGTCCTGGGCGTACCAGTCGGAGGCCGTGACCGTGGTCGTCACCGTGCCGCGCTTGACGCCGCCGTCGAGGCCGATGGGCGTGGGGAACCGGTCCGGTACGCCCACGATGTGCCGCTGGGCCGGTCTCCAGGTGGTGCCGTCGAAGTCGTCCAGGGAGACGATCCGCAGATACAGGTCCGAGAGGTCGTTCGTGCTGGTCTTCAGGGACAGCACCTGGCGGTCGTTGTTCGTGTTCAGGCTGTCGCGCAGCGACACCAGCGGGTTGACCGCGGAGATCGTGCCGCCGTCGCCGTTGCCCACCCCCACACCCGTGCCCGCGGCGTCCAGCAGGCCGCCCTGCATCGCGGGCAGGACGAGCGGCACCACCAGGGCTGCACCGAGCGCGACCGCGCCGATCCGGCGTCCGGTACGCACCGGAGCCACCGCGCCGCTCTCCGGTGCGCCCGGGGCACGGGGAGCGCCGCCGAAGACCCGGCCCCACTGCGCCAGCCGGTCCCGGCCCTCCGCGAGCAGCAGCATCAGATAGCCGGCCGCCGCCACCAGGAACCACAGCCAGTCGGCCCCGCCGTCGGACAGCCCGGCGGCCACCGAGTACAGCGCGAGCAGCGGCAGCCCGGCCGGGGCCGCGCTGCGGAAGGTCACCGCGAGCGTGTCCACCAGCAGGCCGATCAGCAGCACCCCGCCGATCAGCATCAGCCTGATGCCGTCGGTCAGCGGCGCGGGTATCGCGTACTCGCTGACGTCGTTCGAGCCCTGCTGGAACAGGTCGGCGAAGTGCCGGATGGCATCCGGGCCGGGGATCAGCCCGACGATCGCGTACTGCCGGGCGAAGAGCAGCGTCAGCAGCATCAGGGTGACCAGCGCCTGCGCCGCGACGGTCAGCGGCCGGCCCAGCGGCACCCGGCGGGCCGCCGCGCCCACCCCGGTCTGCACGGCCACCAGCGGCACCAGCTGCAGCAGCCAGGTCGGCGCGGCCACCAGGGGCAGCAGCGCGCAGGAGGCCATCAGCGTGGCCGCCGCCGCGCACAGCGCCAGGCGTGCCCGACCGCTCATCGCGTCGCCTCCCCGCCCACCGCGGCCAGGCCCGAGCGCTCCCGGTCCGCCTGCTGCCACAGCGCGTTCAGCGCGGCACCGCGCGGCACGCTCAGCGCCGTCCAGCCCGCTTCGCGCAGCATCCGCAGCCGCTCGGCGTGCCGGTCGCCCGGCCGGGGCACATCGGTCGCCTCCCGCACCCAGGTGTCCGGGTCCAGCACGAAGGCGACGGCACCGCCGCTGCGCCGGCTCATCTTGGCGACCGTCGCGGCCTGCTCCTCGTCCAGGTCGCCCAGGAAGGCGACCAGCAGCCCCTCGTTGCCGCCGCGCAGCACGTCGTACGCCCGGGACAGGCCCGTGCCGTCGGAGTGGTCGATCACCGCGAGGGTGTCCATCATCAGCCCGGCCGCCTCCGCCGTCTCCTGGCCGGTGCCCGCGAACCCGTCGGCGCCGTGGCCCGGCACCACGCTGCCGCTGTCGGTCAACAGCCGTACCGAGAAGCCGCGTTCGAGCATGTGCACCAGCACCGAGGCGGCGCCGGAGACGGCCCACTCGAAGGCCGAGTCGGGGCCCGCGCCCTCGTAGGCGCCGCCCCGGGTGTCCAGCAGCACGGTGCACCGCGAGCGCCGGGGCTGCTCCTCGCGCCGCACCATCAGCTCGCCGTAGCGTGCGGTGGACCGCCAGTGCACCCGGCGCAGATCGTCGCCGTGGCGGTAGCCGCGCGGGATCACGTCGTCCTCGCCGGCCAGGGCCAGCGAGCGCTGCCGCCCGTCGCCGTACCCCTTGGCCTCGCCGCTGAAGCGGACCGGGGCGAGCGGCTCCACGCGCGGGATCACCGTGAGGGTGTCGAACGCCGAGAAGGAACGGGTGAGTTCGCACATCCCGAAGGGGTCCGTCAGCCGCAGCTGCAGCGGGCCCAGAGGGTAGCGGCCGCGCAGGTCGGAGCGGACCCGGTAGGAGACCTCGCGGCGGCCGCCCGGCTCGACCCGGTCCAGCACGAACCGCGGGCGCGGCCCGAGGACGTACGGCACCCGGTCCTGGAGCATCAGCAGGCCGGTGGGCAGCCGGGAGACGTTGTCCATCCGCA
This sequence comes from Streptomyces incarnatus, assembly GCF_001027185.1. Classification (NCBI taxonomy): domain Bacteria; kingdom Bacillati; phylum Actinomycetota; class Actinomycetes; order Kitasatosporales; family Streptomycetaceae; genus Streptomyces; species Streptomyces incarnatus. The sequence goes on from NZ_CP011497.1 coordinate 6,266,295, forward strand.
GGTGCACCCGGGCCTCGCTGCCGGCCGGCACGCGGGCGGGGGAGAGCCGGCGGGTGCCCGCCACCCGGTAGCGCGTGCGGTACACCACGGTCGCGCAGATCAGCGGCAGTGCGGCCAGCAGCAGACCGACCCGCAGCAGATCGCTCTGGCCCAGCACGTAGGCGCAGATCGCCGCCGCGATCCCGGCCGCCAGGAAGGAGCGGCCGCGGGTGGTCAGACCCGCCAGGGCCGTACGGACACCGCCCGCGTCCCCGCGGTCGGCCTCCGCCTGCCCCGTCCCCCCGGCGCTCATCACAGTCCCCGCGGGGGCTGCTGGGGATACGCCGGAACGCCGCGGCCCAGCCCGCCGAAGCCCGGAGCCTGCTGTCCCGGAGCCGCGGGCACCGGGGTGTGCTGCAGGATCTCCTGCACGACCTGCTCGGCGGTACGGCGGTTCAGCTGGGCCTGGGCGGTGGGCAGCAGGCGGTGCGCGAGAACGGCGACGGCGAGCGCCTGGACGTCGTCCGGCAGCGCGTACTCCCGGCCGGCGAGGGCCGCGGACGCCTTCGCCGCGCGCAGCAGGTGCAGCGTGGCGCGCGGGGAGGCGCCGAGTCTGAGGTCGGGGTGGGTGCGGGTGGCGGCGACCAGCTCCACCGCGTAGCGCCGGACCGGCTCGGAGACGTGCACGGTGCGCACGGCCTCGATCAGCTTCACGATCTCGTGCGCGTGCGCCACCGGCTGCAGGTCCTCCAGCGGGCTCACGCCGCCGTGGATGTCGAGCATCTGCAGCTCGGCCTCCACGCTCGGGTAGCCGACGGAGACGCGGGCCATGAACCGGTCGCGCTGCGCCTCGGGCAGCGGGTAGGTGCCCTCCATCTCGACCGGGTTCTGCGTGGCCACCACCATGAAGGGGCTGGGCAGTTCGTACGTCTGCCCGTCGATGGTGACCTGCCGCTCCTCCATGGACTCCAGCAGCGCCGACTGGGTCTTGGGCGAGGCGCGGTTGATCTCGTCGCCGATCACGATCTGCGCGAAGATGGCGCCCGGCTTGAACTCGAAGTCCCGGCGCTGCTGGTCCCAGATGGACACACCGGTGATGTCCGAGGGCAGCAGGTCGGGCGTGAACTGGATGCGCCGCACCGAGCAGTCGATGGACCGCGCCAGCGCCTTGGCCAGCATCGTCTTGCCCACCCCGGGGACGTCCTCGATCAGCAGGTGGCCCTCGGCGAGCAGCACGGTCAGCGCGAGCCGTACGACCTCGGGCTTGCCCTCGATCACGCCCTCCACCGAACCGCGCACCCGCTCCACCGTGGCGGTCAGTTCAGTGAGGCTCGCTCGATCGTCATAGGTCGTCACCCGGCCCTCCTCGGCCCGTTCTTTCCGGGCCGACGCTGCGTGCGAAACCGGCCCACCCCGAAACACGGACACCACGCGGGAAAAGTTCCGCGTGACGCCACACCCGCATTCTTGCCGCCGTTACCGATTCGTGTCACTCGCCTGTGGACAACTGCCCGCACGATGTCGGTCTTACGTCTTTTTCGACCGCATTTTCGATACGGAGACGGCGGGATGCTTTCGGGGTGGCCGGCCGGTGAACCCGGTCAGGCCGGGTCGACCTCCCGCAGCGCACCGGTGCGCACGTCGAACACGAAGCCGCGCACGTCGTCGGTGTGCAGCAGGAACGGCGAGGTGCGCACGCGCTGCATCGACTGGCGCACGTCCTGGTCGACGTCCTTGAAGGCCTCCACCGCCCAGAGCGGCCGCTGGCCGACCTCCATCTCCAGGTCGTGCCGGAAGTCCTCGGTGATGGACTCCATGCCGCAGCCGGTGTGGTGGATGAGTACGACGCTGCGGGTGCCGAGCGCCCGCTGGCTGATGGTCAGGGAGCGGATCACGTCGTCGGTGACGACACCGCCCGCGTTGCGGATGGTGTGACAGTCGCCGAGCTGCAGGCCGAGCGCGGCGTGCAGGTCGAGACGGGCGTCCATGCACGCCACGACGGCGACCTTGAGCACGGGACGGGCGTCCATGCCCGGGTCGGCGAACTCGGCGGCGTACCGCTGGTTGGCCGCGACCAGGCGGTCCGTCACGGTGCCGCCATTCGTTATGGCGCCTTCGGATCCAGTGGGAACTGCTGCGGAAGTCGTCATACCCATGACGTTACTGGTCACCCCCGGTCCCGGCGCGCTGTGAGAGGGGACAAAGAACGTCATCGCGGCTTGTTGTGAGCTACCCCATAGGGAGGGCAAACCAGTTCCGGACGGGTGAATCCCGCCGAATCGCGGCTCCCGCGGCGCCGGGACGGGCGACGCGCAGGCCGGTTGATTGACCGCGAGACAGGGTGGACTAAAGTGACGCGAAGCGGGAGACGTGGCTCTCCCTGCTGGTGAAACCCCCGGAGACCCCGGCTCACCCCGGACCGTCTCCCCACGTGCGCGGCGCGTACGTACGGCTCGGCCTCCTCCCGCTCCCGGTCCGGCTGACGCTTCCGGCGCCGGCAGGCCTTTCCTGCACGAGCTGGCGGGGACCCGGCGGTGCGTGCGGGCCCGCCGGAAGATGAGAGGCCCCCTTGAGCCAGAGTCGACACGTCCCGGTGATGCTCCAGCGGTGCCTGGACCTGCTGGCGCCCGCCCTGGAGCGCCCGGGAGCGGTGGTCGTCGACTGCACCCTGGGCCTCGGCGGGCACAGCGAGGCGCTGCTGACCCGGTTCCCCGAGGCGCGGCTGATCGGCCTCGACCGGGACAAGGAGGCGCTGCGCCTGTCGGGCGAGCGGCTCGCGCCCCACGGCGAGCGCGCCACCCTCGTGCACGCCGTCTACGACGAGCTGCCCGACGTACTGCGAAGGCTGGGCATCGCGCGCGTGCAGGGCGTCCTGTTCGACCTCGGAGTCTCCTCCATGCAGCTGGACGAGGCCGACCGCGGCTTCGCCTACGCGCAGGACGCGCCGCTGGACATGCGGATGGACCAGACGACCGGCATCAGCGCCGCCGAGGTCCTCAACACCTACCCGGCCGGCGAACTCGTGCGGATCCTGCGCGCGTACGGCGAGGAGAAGCAGGCCAAGCGGATCGTGGCCGCGATCGTGCGGGAGCGGGAGAAGGAGCCGTTCAGCAACAGCGCGCGGCTGGTCGAGCTGATCCGGGACGCGCTTCCGCAGGCCGCCAAGCGCACCGGCGGCAATCCCGCCAAGCGCACCTTCCAGGCGCTGCGCATCGAGGTCAACGGCGAACTGTCCGTCCTGGAGCGGGCGATCCCGGCGGCGGTGAAGGCCCTGGACGTGGGCGGCCGCATCGCCGTGCTGTCGTACCACTCGCTCGAAGACCGGCTGGTCAAGCAGGTGTTCGCGGCCGGTGCCGCGTCCACCGCGCCGCCCGGCCTGCCGGTCGTTCCGGAGCGCTACCAGCCCCGGCTCAAGCTGCTCACCCGGGGTGCCGAACTTCCCACCGAGGAAGAGGTCGCCGAGAACCGCCGGGCCGCACCCGCCAGGCTGCGCGGCGCCGAACGCATCAGGGAGGACGCCGAGTGACCGAGACGGGTCGGTTGGATTCCCGAACTCACCCGGGGGCTCACGGGAGCACCGGGGAGAGTCCCAGGGCGCACCAGGGCCGCTCCGAGGGCTCCCGAACCGACCGCCGGGGGGACAGTGAGTAGGAAACCCGAACTGAAGGGGCGGGCCGCGCGGCTCGCCCGGCTCTTCCCGGCCGGCCGCGCCCGGGCGGCCCGCACCCCGTTCGTCCTGCTCGTCGTCCTGCTGCTCGGCGGCGGCCTCATCGGACTGCTGGTGCTCAACTCGGCGCTCAGCGAAGGCTCGTTCAAACTCGCCGACCTGCAGAAGCAGACGAAGAACCTCACCGACGAGGAACAGGCCCTCCAGCGGGACATCGACGCCTACTCCGCCCCCGACGCCCTGCAGCGCCGCGCCCGCCAGCTCGGCATGGTCCCCGGCGGCGACCCGGCCTTCCTCGGCCCCGACGGCAAGGTCAAGGGCGCCCCGAGCGCCGCCCCCGAGTCCGCCGCCTTCACCGACCCGGTCGCCCCCGACTCCCCGACCCCGATCGCGGCGGCCTCCGTGCCCACGGCCACCGCCACGACGCCGACCCCGGCCACGCCCACCACCCCGGCCCCGGTCACCCCCTCCGCCGCGGCACCGGCCCCGGGACAGCCCCAGTCCGCCCCCGCCGTCTCCACCCCCGACGCGGCCATCCCTCCACCCCCCTCCCTCTCCCAGCCCATTCCCACCCCGACCCCCGGCAGGTGACGGAAGTGTCCGACAGGGAACCGCCGCGGCGTCGTGTGCCCGGACCGGCCAGGGCGCCGCGGCCGAGGAGTGCCGTGCGGCGGCAGCCCGGGCCCGGTGCGCGTCCGGTGCGGCGGCCGAGCAACACCCGGCCGCCGGGCCAGCGCCCCCTCCGGCTCGGCAGCCCGCGGCCCCGGCTGCGCCTGGTCAGCCTCACACTGACCCTGGTCATGATCGCCTTCGTGGTACGGCTGCTCCAGGTGCAGGCCGTGGACGCCAGCGCCTACGCCGCGCGCGCCGAGCAGAACCGGTACGTGGTGCACACGCTGGCCGCCGAGCGCGGCGGGATCACCGACCGCACCGGCGTGGCCCTCGCCATCAGCGAGGACGCGTACGACATCACGGCCGACCCGACGATGTTCAGCAGGAAGCAGCTGAAGATCGGCGACGGCCCGGAGCGGGCCGCCGCGCTGCTCTCGCCGATCCTCGGGCAGAGCCAGGCCGAGATCGTGAAGAAGTTGCGGCCCGCGAACAGGAACTCCCGGTACGCCCGGCTCGCCACCCGGCAGACCCCGCAGGTCTGGAAGCAGATCAGGGACCTGAAGAACGCGCTCGCCAAGAAGGCGGAGACGGACGGCGGCACCGTCAACGTGCTCGCCGGCGTCTTCGCCGACCCCAGCAGCCAGCGGGTGTACCCCAACGGCGACCTCGCCGCCGGGATACTGGGCTGGGTCAACGCCGACGGCCAGGGCGGCGGCGGCATCGAGCAGGAGCTGAACAAGGTGCTGTCCGGCAAGGACGGCAAGATCCGTTACGCCCAGTCCGGAGGGCGCGAGGTGCCCACGGCGGGATCGACCCAGACGCCCGCCGTGCCCGGTTCCGACGTCGAGCTGACCATCGACCGCGACATCCAGTGGGCCGCGCAGAACGCCATCACCGAGCAGGTGAGGAAGTCCAGGGCCGACCGCGGCTACGTCGTCGTCCAGGACACCCGCACCGGGCAGATCCTCGCCATGGCCAACGCGCCGGGTTTTGACCCCAACGACCTGTCGAAGGCCGACGGCGCGGCCCTGGGCAACGCCGCCGTCCAGGACGCCTACGAGCCCGGCTCCACCGCCAAGGTGATGTCCATGGCGGCCGTGCTGGAGGAGAACGCGGCCACCCCGCTCACCCATGTCGTCGTACCGAACCGGCTGCACCGCGGCGACCGGCTCTTCGCCGACGACGTCGACCACGGCACCTGGTACCTCACGCTGAACGGCGTCCTCGCCAAGTCCAGCAACATCGGGACCATCCTGGCCACCGGCCAGCTCGGCAAAACCCAGGCCCAGGCCAACAAGGTCCTCTACTCGTACCTGCGCAGGTTCGGCATCGGCGGCTACAGCGGACTCGGCTTCCCGGGCGAGACCCCGGGCATCCTCGCGCCGTACCAGAAGTGGTCCACCTCGCAGCAGTACACGATTCCTTTCGGCCAGGGTTTCTCCATCAACGCCGTCCAGGCCGCCTCCGTCTACTCGACCATCGCCAACGGCGGGGTCCGGATCCAGCCGACCCTGGTGCGCGGCACCAAGGGCGCCGACGGCCGCTTCACCCCGGCGCCCAAGCCGAAGCAGACCCGCGTGGTCAGCGAGAAGACGGCCAGGACGCTCGCCCGGATGCTGGAGTCCGTCGTGGACGACGAGCAGGGCACCGGCGTCAAGGCCCGCATCCCCGGCTACAACGTCGCCGGCAAGACCGGCACGGCCAACCGCGTGGATCCGGCCACCGGCAGGTACCGCGGCTACACCTCGTCGTTCGCCGGTTTCGCGCCCGCCGACAACCCCCGCATCACCGTCTACTGCGCCATCCAGAACGCCACCGCCGGCAGCTACTTCGGTGGCCAGATCTGCGGTCCCATCTACAAGCAGGTGATGGAGTTCGCCCTGAAGACCCTCCAGGTCCCGCCGACCGGTGCGCCGGCCGCGAACCTGCCCGTCGACTACAAGCCCTGATCAGCACCGGAACACCAGGAACCGACTCGTGACGACGATCACTCCCGACGCCGGGAACCAAGGGGCCGAGAACCCCTCACTTCGCTCCGGAGCGGGTACGCCCGGTACGCTCACCGCCGTGCCACACGCTGATCAGTCCCAAACCACCCAGAAGGGCGCTTCCGTGACATACCCGGGACCGCCGCGACCGGTTCAGGTCTCCGCCACACCCCTCGCGGAACTGGCCGATCAGCTGGGTGCCGCCGCTCCGGACGCCGCCGCCGAGGTCACGGGCATCACCCATGACTCGCGCGCCGTCCGCCCCGGCGACCTGTATGCCGCCCTCCCGGGCGCCCGCCTGCACGGCGCCGACTTCGCCACCCAGGCCGCCGGCCTCGGCGCGGTCGCCGTGCTCACCGACCCGGCCGGTGCCGAGCGCGCCGCCGCGACCGGACTGCCGGTCCTGGTCGTCGACGACCCGCGCGGGCGGATGGGCGAGCTGGCGGCGACGATCTACGGCCGCCCCGGCCGCGACCTGCTCCAGATCGGCATCACCGGCACCTCCGGCAAGACCACCACCGCCTACCTGGTCGAGGGCGGCCTCCGGACCGCGAAGTCCACCGGACTCGTCGGCACGGTCGAGATGCGCATCGGCGACGAGCGCATCAAGTCCGAGCGCACCACCCCGGAAGCCACCGACCTCCAGGCCCTGTTCGCCGTCATGCGCGAGCGCGGCGTCGAGGCGGTCGCCATGGAGGTCTCCAGCCATGCCCTGGTCCTCGGCCGGGTCGACGGCTGTGTCTTCGACATCGCCGTGTTCACCAACCTCAGCCCGGAACACATGGAGTTCCACTCCGACATGGAGGACTACTTCCGGGCCAAGGCGCGGCTGTTCACGCCCGAGCGCAGCAGGCTCGGCGTGATCAACGCCGACGACGAGTACGGCCGCAGGCTGGCGGAGGAGGCCACGGTCCCCGTCATCACCTTCTCCGCCGAGGGCCACCCCGACGCCGACTGGCGCGCCGAGGACGTCCAGGTCGGCCCCATGGACTCGGCGTTCACCGTCGTCGGCCCGCGCGGTGAGCGCGTCCACGCCAGGTCGCCGATCGCCGGCCCCTTCAACGTGGCGAACACCCTCGCCGCCGTCGTCGCCCTCGCCGCCGCCGGTCTCGACCCGCAGACCGCCGCCGACGGCATCGCCGCCGTGCCGGGCGTCCCGGGCCGCCTGGAGCGCGTGGACGCCGGGCAGCCCTATCTCGCGGTCGTCGACTACGCCCACAAGACCGACGCCGTGGAGTCCGTGCTCAAGGCGCTGCGCAAGGTCACCAAGGGCCGCCTGCACGTGGTGCTCGGCTGCGGCGGCGACCGCGACCGGACCAAGCGGGCGCCGATGGGCGCCGCCGCGGCACGGCTCGCCGACACGGCCGTACTGACCTCCGACAACCCCCGCTCCGAGGACCCCCTGGCGATCCTCGCGACCATGCTCCAGGGCGCCGCCTCCGTGCCCGCGCACGAGCGCGGCGAGGTGCTCCTGTTCGAGGACCGGGCCGCCGCGATCGCCGCCGCCGTGGGCCGCGCCCGGGCCGGCGACACCGTGCTGGTCGCGGGCAAGGGCCACGAGCAGGGCCAGGACATCGCCGGCGTGGTCCGTCCCTTCGACGACCGCCAGGTGCTCCGCGAAGCCATCCAGAAAACCCAGGGATGAAAATCCAGAAGATCCAGGGGATGAACTTGTGATCGCCCTCTCCCTCGCCGAGATCGCAGCAGTCGTCGGCGGGCAGACGCACGACATACCGGATCCGTCCGTGGCCGTCACCGGACCGGTCGTCCGGGACTCCCGCGAGGTGGTGCCCGGCAGCCTGTTCGCCGCGTTCGTCGGCGAGCGCGTGGACGGCCACGACTACGCACCGCAGGTGATCGGGGCGGGCGCGGTCGCCGTACTGGCGTCCCGCCCGGTCGGCGTGCCCGCGATCGTCGTCGACGACGTCCAGACCGCCCTCGGCGCGCTCGCCCGGCACGTCGTACGCCGGCTCGGCGCGACCCTCGTCGCCCTGACCGGCTCGGCGGGCAAGACCAGCACCAAGGACCTGATCGCGCAGGTGCTCCAGCGCAAGGCGCCGACGGTGTTCACGCCCGGCTCGCTCAACAACGAGATCGGGCTGCCGCTCACCGCCCTCACCGCCACCGAGGAGACGCAGTTCCTCGTGCTGGAGATGGGCGCCCGCGGTATCGGGCACATCCGGTACCTCACCGGCCTCACGCCGCCCAGGATCGGCCTGGTCCTCAACGTCGGCACCGCCCACATCGGGGAGTTCGGCGGCCGGGAGCAGATCGCCCAGGCCAAGGGCGAACTCGTGGAGGCGCTTCCGGCGGCGGACGAGGGCGGCGCCGCGATCCTCAACGCCGACGATCCGCTGGTCCGCGCCATGGCGTCGCGTACCAAGGCGAAGGTGGTCCTTTTCGGAGAGTCGGCCGAAGCGGACGTACGCGCCGAGAACGTGCGACTCACGGACAGCGGACAGCCGTCCTTCAGGCTTCTCACACCCTCCGGTGCATGCGATGTGACCATGCGCCTGTACGGTGAGCACCACGTGTCGAACGCGCTCGCCGCGGCCGCCGTCGCCCATGAGCTGGGCATGTCCGCGGAAGAGATCGCCACCGCGCTCTCCGAGGCGGGCTCCCTCTCCCGCTGGCGCATGGAGGTCACCGAGCGCCCGGACGGCGTGACCATCGTCAACGACGCCTACAACGCCAACCCCGAGTCCATGCGGGCCGCCCTTCGGGCGCTCGCGGCCATGGGCAAGGGGCGCCGCACGTGGGCGGTGCTCGGCAAGATGGCCGAGCTGGGGGACGAGGCGCTCGCCGAGCACGACGCCGTCGGACGGCTCGCCGTCCGGCTCAACGTCAGCAAGCTCGTCGCCGTCGGGGGGATTGAGGCCTCCTGGCTGCAACTGGGCGCATATAACGAGGGTTCGTGGGGTGAGGAGTCGGTGCACGTGTCCGACGCACAGGCGGCGATCGACCTGTTGCGCAGCGAGTTGCGCCCGGGGGACGTCGTGCTCGTGAAGGCGTCCCGTTCGGTGGGTCTGGAGAGCGTTGCCCAGGCGCTCGTCGAGACCGGTGCCGAGGGCGAGGTTGCCACCCGATGATGAAGCAGATCCTGTTCTCAGGAGTCATTGGCCTCTTCCTGACGCTGATCGGCACCCCGCTGCTGATCAAGCTCCTCGCCCGCAAGGGCTACGGCCAGTACATCCGCGACGACGGTCCGCGCGAGCACGCCAGCAAGCGCGGTACGCCGACGATGGGCGGTATCGCCTTCATCCTGGCGACGATCGCGGCGTACTTCCTGAGCAAGCTCATCACCGGTTACCCGCCCACCTACTCCGGGCTGCTGGTCCTCGGCCTGATGTTCGGCATGGGCCTGGTCGGCTTCCTCGACGACTACATCAAGATCGTCAAGCGGCGTTCGCTGGGCCTGCGGGCCAAGGCGAAGATGGCCGGCCAGCTGATCGTCGGCATCGCCTTCGCGGTGCTGTCCCTGATGTTCGCCGACGCCCGCGGCAACACCCCGGCCTCCACCAAGCTGTCCTTCATCACCGACTTCGGCTGGACGATCGGCCCGGTGCTGTTCGTCGTCTGGGCGCTGTTCATGATCCTCGCGATGTCGAACGGCGTGAACCTCACCGACGGTCTGGACGGCCTGGCCACCGGCGCCTCCGTGCTGGTCTTCGGCGCCTACACGTTCATCGGGGTGTGGCAGTTCCAGGAGTCCTGCGCCAACGCGCAGACCCTGACCAACCCGGCCGCCTGCTACGAGGTGCGCGACCCGCTCGACCTCGCGGTGATCGCCTCCGCGCTGATGGGCGCCTGCCTGGGCTTCCTGTGGTGGAACACCTCGCCGGCGAAGATCTTCATGGGTGACACCGGTTCGCTCGCGCTCGGCGGTGTCCTCACCGGTCTGGCCATCCTCTCCCGCACCGAGCTGCTGCTGGCCATCATGGGCGGCCTGTTCGTGCTCATCACCATGTCGGTCGTCATCCAGGTCGGCTCCTTCCGGCTCACCGGAAAGCGCGTCTTCCGGATGGCGCCACTCCAGCACCACTTCGAACTCAAGGGCTGGTCCGAGGTCCTGGTGGTGGTCCGATTCTGGATCATCCAGGGCATCTGTGTGATTGTCGGACTGGGCCTCTTCTATGCAGGATGGGCAGCGGACAAGTGACCTCCACCTCGGAGCTCTACGACTTCCAGGGCAAGCACGTCACCGTCGCCGGGCTCGGCGTCTCCGGCGTCCCGGCGGCCAAGGTGCTGCACGCGCGCGGGGCGGTCGTCACGGTCGTCAACGACGGCGACGACGCACGCGCGCGTGAGCAGGCCGCGGAGCTGGAGGCGCTCGGCATCACCGTGCGGCTCGGCGACGGCGCAACCCTGCCGGAGGGCACCGAGCTGATCGTCACCGCGCCCGGCTGGAAGCCGGACAAGCCGCTGTTCCGGGCGGCCGGGAAGGCGGGCGTGCCGGTCTGGGGCGACGTCGAGCTGGCCTGGCGCCTGCGCGGCCCCGACGCGGCGCCCTGGCTGGCCGTCACGGGCACCAACGGCAAGACCACGACCGTGCAGATGCTCGCGTCCATCCTGAGGGCCGCGGGCCTGCGCACGGCCGCCGTCGGCAACATCGGCGTCTCCCTGCTGGACGCGGTCCTCGGCGAGGAGACCTACGACGTCCTCGCCGTCGAGCTGTCCAGCTACCAGCTGCACTGGGCGCCCTCGCTGCGGGCGCACTCGGCCGCGGTCCTCAACCTCGCGCCCGACCACCTGGACTGGCACGGCTCCATGGAGGCCTACGCGCGCGACAAGGGCCGTGTCTACGAAGGCAATCGGGTCGCCTGCGTCTACAACGTCGAGGACAAGGCGACCGAGGACCTGGTCCGCGAGGCCGACGTGGAGGAGGGCTGCCGGGCCATCGGCTTCACCCTCGGCGCCCCCGCGCCCTCCCAACTCGGCGTGGTGGACGGCATCCTGGTCGACCGCGCCTTCGTCGAGAACCGGCAGAAGAACGCCCAGGAGCTCGCCGAGGTCTCCGACGTCAACCCGCCGGCCCCGCACAACATCGCCAACGCCCTTGCCGCGGCGGCCCTCGCGCGCGCCTTCGGGGTGCCCGCCAAGGCCGTACGCGACGGTCTGAGGGCCTTCCGCCCGGACGCGCACCGCATCGCGCACGTCGCCGACCTCGACGGGGTGGCGTACGTGGACGACTCCAAGGCGACCAACACCCATGCCACGGAAGCCTCGTTGGCGTCATATGAGTCGATTGTATGGATTGCGGGCGGTCTGGCGAAGGGCGCGACCTTCGACGAACTGGTCGCCAAGTCGGCGAAGCGACTTCGCGGTGCCGTCCTCATCGGCGCCGACCGGGCGCTGATCCGCGACGCCCTCGCGCGACACGCGCCGGAAGTACCCGTGGTGGACCTCGACCGGACCGACACTGGGGCGATGCTCCAGGCGGTGACGGAAGCGAAGCGGCTGGCTCGGCCCGGTGACACGGTGCTGCTGGCCCCGGCCTGCGCCTCCATGGACATGTTCACCAACTACAACCAGCGCGGTGACGCGTTCGCGGCGGCGGTCCGCGAACTCGAAGCGGGCGCCTGACCGCGGGTCTCGGCCACACAGGGTGCTTCGGGACCCTTGGAGGAACGGGAGACTCGGATGTGGCTGAGGTCGGGAGGAGCCGGTGATGTCCGGTAGCCGTACAGGTCGTCCTCCGGTTCAGGGGGCCGCCAAGCGGCCCCCCGCGCAGCGCCTTCCGCGGGAGAGCCCCGTCCAACGGGCCTGCACCCGCGCGCGCAAGGCCTGGGACCGGCCGCTCACCGCCTACTACCTGATCCTCGGCGGCAGTGTGCTGATCATCGTGCTGGGTCTGGTGATGGTCTACTCGGCCTCCCAGATCACCGCGCTGCAGATGTCGCTGCCCGGGTCGTACTTCTTCCGCAAGCAGCTGCTGGCCGCCGTGATCGGCGGGCTGCTGCTGTTCGCGGCCTCCCGTATGCCGGTGAAACTGCACCGGGCGCTCGCCTACCCGATCCTCGCCGGCGCCGTCTTCCTGATGGCCCTGGTGCAGGTGCCCGGGATAGGGATGGCGGTCAACGGCAACCAGAACTGGATCTCCCTCGGCGGCTCCTTCCAGATCCAGCCCAGCGAGTTCGGCAAGCTCGCCCTGGTGCTGTGGGGCGCGGACCTGATCGCGCGCAAGCAGGAGAAGCGGCTGCTGACCCAGTGGAAGCACATGCTGGTGCCGCTGGTGCCGGTCGCCTTCCTGCTGCTCGGGCTGATCATGCTCGGCGGCGACATGGGCACCGCGATCATCCTCACGGCCATCCTGTTCGGCCTGCTGTGGCTGGCGGGGGCGCCCACCCGGTTGTTCGCCGGGGTGCTGACGATCGCGACCCTGATCGGCGGCGTCCTCATCAAGACCAGCCCCAACCGGATGGCCCGGCTCGCCTGCATCGGCGCCACCGAGCCCAAGGCGGGGGTCGCCGACTGCTGGCAGGCCGTGCACGGGATCTACGCCCTCGCCTCCGGCGGACTCTTCGGATCCGGTCTCGGTGCGAGTGTGGAAAAATGGGGCCAACTGCCCGAAGCTCACACCGACTTCATCTTCGCCGTCACCGGTGAGGAACTGGGCCTGGCAGGGACGCTGTCCGTGCTCGCCCTGTTCGCGGCTCTAGGCTATGCGGGTATCCGCGTGGCCGGACGCACGGAGGACCCCTTCGTGAGGTACGCCGCGGGAGGCGTGACCACCTGGATCACCGCCCAGGCGGTGGTCAACATCGGTGCGGTGCTCGGGCTGCTGCCGATCGCCGGCGTCCCCCTCCCGCTGTTCTCCTACGGAGGGTCCGCCCTGCTGCCGACCATGTTCGCCATCGGGCTGCTGATCGCCTTCGCGCGCGACGAGCCCGCTGCGCGGGCGGCCCTTGCCATGCGGCAACCTCGCTTTGGTAGAAAGCGGGCGGGAGGCTCCGGCGGTGAGCGGGGGCCTCGGAGATGGAACACGATGCGACGGCGTGCCTCGGCGGCGCGCTCGTCCGGAGAGCGGTGAATTTCGGTGCATGTCGTACTCGCCGGTGGGGGGACCGCCGGCCACATCGAGCCCGCGCTCGCCCTCGCGGACGCCCTGCGCAGGCAGGACCCGACCGTGGGGATCACGGCCCTGGGCACGGAGCGCGGCCTGGAGACCCGGCTCGTCCCGGAGCGCGGCTACGAACTGGCGCTGATCCCGGCGGTGCCGCTGCCCCGTAAGCCCACCCCCGAGCTGATCACCGTCCCGGGCCGGCTGCGCGGCACCATCAAGGCCGCCGAGCAGATCCTGGAGCGCACCAAGGCGGACGTGGTGGTCGGTTTCGGCGGCTATGTCGCCCTGCCCGGCTATCTGGCCGCGAAGCGCCTCGGGGTGCCCATCGTGATCCACGAGGCCAACGCCCGCCCCGGCCTGGCCAACAAGATCGGCTCACGGTACGCGGCCCGGGTCGCCGTCTCCACGCCCGACAGCAAGCTGCGCGACGCCCGCTACATCGGCATCCCGCTGCGCCGCTCCATCGCCACCCTGGACCGCGCCGCGGCCCGCCCCGAGGCCCGCCACCGCTTCGGCCTCGACCCGAACCTGCCCACGCTGCTCGTCTCCGGCGGCTCCCAGGGCGCCCGGCGCCTCAACGAGGTCGTCCAGCAGGTCGCCCCCTGGCTCCAGCAGGCCGGCATCCAGATCCTGCACGCGGTCGGCCCGAAGAACGAACTGCCGCAGGTGCACCAGATGCCGGGAATGCCCCCCTATATCCCGGTAAGTTACCTGGACCGGATGGACCTCGCGTACGCCGCGGCCGACATGATGCTGTGCCGCGCGGGCGCGATGACCGTCGCCGAACTCTCCGCCGTCGGGCTCCCGGCCGCCTACGTCCCGCTGCCCATCGGCAACGGTGAACAGCGGCTCAACGCCCAGCCGGTGGTGAAGGCCGGCGGCGGACTCCTCGTCGACGACGCGGAACTCACGCCCGAGTGGGTGCAGCAGAACGTCCTGCCCGTGCTCGCCGATCCGCACCGGCTGTACGAGATGTCCCGCGCGGCAAGTGAGTTCGGCCGCCGGGACGCCGACGAGCTGCTCGTCGGCATGGTGTACGAGGCGATCGCCTCGCGCCGTTAGGACCGTATGACGAAAGGGCAGTGAGGGTGGCCGGACCGACTACCGCCGAGCGCGGTGAACGCCAGCAGGAGTCGTCCGGCCCGCCGCTCGCCCGCCGGCTCAGAAGACTGCGCCTTCGTACGATCGTCATCCTGGCGGTCCTCCTGCTGCTCCTCGGAGCCGGTGGCACCTGGGTGTTGTACGGCTCGAGCTGGCTGCGCGTCCGGCACGTCTCCGTGTCCGGCACGCTCGTGCTGAGCCCGGCCGAGGTGCTCGACGCGGCGGACGTGCCGGTCGGGGCGCCGATGATTTCCGTCGACACCGAGGGCATCGAAGCCCGACTTCGCCGGAAATTGCCCCGGATTGACACCGTTGATGTGGTCCGTTCCTGGCCCCAGGGAATCGGTCTGAAAGTGACCGAGCGCACTCCGGTCCTGCTTCTCCGAAAGAGCGGCGACTTCGTCGAAGTCGACCACGAAGGTGTCCGATTCGCCACGGTTTCACAGGCACCGAAAGGCGTTCCGGCGCTGGAATTGTCCGTTTCCCGCACGGGCTCCGGCGCGGCGAGCTTCCGCCGCTTCGGCACCGACCGGCTGGTGCGTGAGGCGGTCCGGGTCGCGGGCGCTCTGCCGGCCGCCGTGGCGGGGCAGACCCGGACCGTCCAAGTCCGTTCCTACGACGACATCTCGCTGGAGTTGGCCGGCGGCCGCACGGTGGCGTGGGGCAGCAGCGAGAACGGCCGCGCCAAGGCACGGACCCTCGCAGCTCTCATGAAAGCAGCTCCCGGCGCGCGGCACTTCGATGTCAGCGTTCCCACCGCCCCTGCGTCATCGGGGAGTTGACGCACATCAGCGCAGGCCAGCACCCTGGTTGGGCACTGCTACGGCTGATCACATAGGGTGAAAAGAAAAACGGGAGGTTCGGCGTGTTCGTTGAACGGGCGCCACTTGTCGACTTAGTGTCCTGTTCAGAAGACTCCAGGGAACACACACACTGGTAACCCTAAACTTCAGGGTTAGGGTTCGGGTCGGCGCTACGGACCGTCCCATTCGGCATCCGTCGTCCCGGCGCGGGGCACCGCCCGGCGGCGACAACGTAATTCGAGGCGAGAGGCCTTCGACGTGGCAGCACCGCAGAACTACCTCGCAGTCATCAAGGTCATCGGTGTCGGCGGCGGTGGTGTCAATGCCATCAACCGGATGATCGAGGTCGGTCTCAAGGGCGTCGAGTTCATCGCCATCAACACCGACGCACAGGCGCTGTTGATGAGCGACGCCGACGTCAAACTGGACGTCGGCCGCGAACTCACCCGCGGACTCGGCGCCGGAGCCAACCCGGCCGTCGGCCGCAAGGCCGCCGAGGACCACCGCGAGGAGATCGAGGAGGTCCTCAAGGGGGCCGACATGGTCTTCGTGACGGCCGGTGAAGGCGGCGGCACCGGCACCGGCGGCGCGCCCGTCGTGGCCAACATCGCGCGCTCCCTCGGTGCCCTCACCATCGGCGTGGTCACGCGCCCGTTCACCTTCGAGGGGCGGCGCCGCGCGAACCAGGCCGAGGACGGCATCGCCGAACTGCGCGAAGAGGTCGACACCCTCATCGTCATCCCCAACGACCGGCTGCTGTCCATCTCGGACCGCCAGGTCTCGGTCCTGGACGCCTTCAAGTCCGCCGACCAGGTCCTGCTCTCCGGTGTCCAGGGCATCACCGACCTCATCACCACGCCCGGTCTGATCAACCTCGACTTCGCCGACGTGAAGTCGGTCATGTCCGAGGCCGGTTCGGCCCTCATGGGCATCGGCTCGGCCCGCGGCGACGACCGCGCGGTGGCCGCCGCCGAGATGGCGATCTCCTCGCCGCTGCTGGAGGCGTCCATCGACGGCGCCCGGGGCGTGCTGCTCTCCATCTCCGGCGGCTCCGACCTCGGCCTGTTCGAGATCAACGAGGCCGCCCAGCTGGTGAGCGAGGCCGCCCACCCCGAGGCCAACATCATCTTCGGCGCGGTCATCGACGACGCCCTCGGCGACGAGGTGCGGGTCACCGTGATCGCGGCCGGCTTCGACGGCGGCCAGCCTCCGGCCCGCCGGGACAACGTCCTCGGCTCGGCCTCGACTTCGACGGGCGCCCGGCGCGAGGACCCCGTCCCGGCCCGGTCGAGCGAGCCCAGCCGCCCGTCCTTCGGCTCGCTGGGCAGCGTCAAGCCCAAGGAGGAGCCGGAGCCGGCGCCCGAGCCGGTGGCCGACATCCCGGCCCCCCCGCCGGTGACGCCGGCGCCCCGCCCCTCCTACGCGGACAGCGCGGCCGAGGAGCTGGACGTCCCGGACTTCCTCAAGTGATAGGAGAGCGCGAGAGCGTGAGCGGCGCGCACTTCGCCTTCACCGACCGGTGGGGCGGGGTGAGCGCCGCTCCGTATGAGGAGCTGAACCTCGGCGGCGCGGTCGGCGACGAACCGGAGGCCGTGCGGACCAACCGGGACATCGCCGCCAAGTCGCTCGGCCTCGACCCAGGCCGGGTCGTCTGGATGAACCAGGTGCACGGCGCCGATGTGGCCGTCGTGGACGAGCCCTGGGCAGACCGCCCGGTGCCGGAGGTCGACGCGATCGTCACCGCCCGCCGCGGACTCGCCCTCGCCGTCCTCACCGCCGACTGCGTCCCGGTGCTGCTGGCCGATCCCGTCGCCGGGGTCGTCGCCGCGGTCCACGCGGGCCGGCCCGGCATGGTCAGGGGCGTCGTCCCGGCCGCCGTACGGGCCATGGGCGAACTCGGCGCCGAGCCGGGCCGGATCGTCGCCCGCACCGGACCGGCCGTCTGCGGGCGGTGCTACGAGGTGCCGGAGGCGATGCGCGCCGAGGTGGCGGCTGTCGAACCGGCGGCGCACGCCGAGACGAGCTGGGGTACGCCGGCGGTCGACGTGAGCGCCGGGGTGCACGCGCAGCTCGACCGGCTCGGGGTGCGCGACCGGGCGCAGTCGCCGGAGTGCACGCTGGAGTCGGGCGACCACTTCTCGTACCGCCGTGACCGCACCACCGGGCGGCTCGCGGGCTATGTGTGGCTGGACTGATGGGGCATGACGGACCGTAAGACCGAACTCGCCGCAAACCTGGCGAAAGTGGAGGAGCGCATCACCGCCGCGTGTGTGGCGGCCGGGCGCAAGCGGGAGGAGGTGACCCTCATCGTGGTCACCAAGACCTACCCGGCGAGCGATGTGCGGATCCTGTCGGAACTCGGTGTGCGTCATGTCGCCGAGAACCGCGACCAGGACGCGGCACCGAAGGCCGCGGCATGTGCGGATCTGCCCCTCAAATGGCACTTTGTCGGTCAGTTGCAGACCAACAAAGTCCGTTCCGTGGTCGGTTACGCGGATGTGGTGCAGTCCGTGGACCGTCCCAGGCTCGTCACAGCCCTGTCGAAGGAGGCCGTGCGGGCGGGCCGCGAGGTGGGGTGTCTCATCCAGGTCGCGCTCGACGCCGGGGAGAGCGGCAGAGGCGAGCGCGGAGGCGTGGCCCCGGGCGGAATCGAAGAGTTGGCCGACCTCGTCGGCGGGGCGCCGGGGCTGCGGCTCGACGGCCTGATGACGGTCGCTCCGCTCACCGGCGAGTACGCGGGACGCGAACAGGCGGCGTTTGAGCGCCTCATGGATTTGTCGACCGACCTGCGCCGAGCCCATCCGGCTGCAACCATGGTGTCGGCAGGGATGAGTGCGGACCTCGAACAGGCCGTGGCAGCCGGGGCGACACATGTGCGCGTCGGCACTGCGGTACTCGGAGTCCGCCCCAGGCTCGGGTAACGTCGCCAAGAAGTCGGACCACAGCAGAAAATATGGTCAGTGCCCGTGAAGGCGGGCGCAACGACCTCGTGGATCGCGGGCACTTGGCAGTCGTCAGCCGATCCACCACAGAGCGGAGGACTCAGAGCATGGCCGGCGCGATGCGCAAGATGGCGGTCTACCTCGGCCTCGTGGAGGACGATGGGTACGACGGCCGCGGATTCGACCCCGACGACGACTTCGAGCCCGAGTTGGACCCGGAACCCGAGCGGGATCATCGACGGCACGAATCGTCACACCAATCGCACGGCGCACATCAGTCCCAAAGGGACGAAGAGGTGCGAATCGTGCAACCGCCCGCGCCGCGCGAGCCGGTGGTCCGTTCGACGGCCCTCGCGGCGGAATCCGGACGTCCGGCGCGCATCGCGCCCGTGGCATCCATCACACAAGAACGTCAGTCCCTCGAGAAGAACGCACCGGTGATCATGCCCAAGGTTGTGTCCGAGCGAGAGCCTTACCGGATCACCACGCTTCACCCCCGGACCTACAACGAAGCCCGTACCATCGGGGAACACTTCCGTGAGGGCACCCCGGTGATCATGAATCTGACTGAGATGGATGACACAGACGCGAAGCGACTTGTCGACTTTGCGGCCGGTTTGGTGTTTGGTCTTCACGGCAGCATCGAGCGGGTGACGCAGAAGGTGTTCCTGTTGTCTCCTGCTAACGTCGATGTCACGGCGGAGGACAAGGCCCGCATCGCAGAGGGCGGGTTCTTCAACCAGAGCTGAGACGCACAACCGGATCGAAGTTCGGAAGAGCTCGCAAGAGCATGGAGCAGGGGAGAGGGAAGCGCAGGCCATGAGCGTGTTCGTCACGGTGGTCCACACCGCGCTGCTGGTGTTCCTCGCCGTGCTCATCTTCCGGCTGGTCATGGATTATGTGTTCCAGTTCGCCCGCTCGTGGCAACCCGGCAAGGCGATGGTGGTCGTACTGGAGGCCACCTACACTGTCACCGATCCACCGCTGAAGCTTCTGCGGCGGTTCATCCCGCCGCTGCGTCTCGGGGGCGTGGCGCTCGACCTGTCCTTCTTCGTACTGATGATCATCGTCTACATCCTCCTCTCCATCACGGGGAGCTTCATGTGATGAGGGTGGACGATACGGTCTTGCCGACTGCCGATGACTACGTTGAGGTGAAGAGATGCCGTTGACCCCCGAGGACGTGCGGAACAAGCAGTTCACGACCGTCCGCCTCCGAGAAGGCTATGACGAGGACGAGGTCGATGCCTTCCTCGACGAGGTCGAAGCCGAACTGACCCGTCTGCTCCGCGAGAACGAGGACCTGCGCGCCAAGCTGGCCGCGGCGACCCGTGCGGCCGCGCAGAACCAGCAGAACATGCGCAAGGGCCCGCCGGAGCAGGACCAGCAGCAGCACCCGCAGCAGCAGGGCATGCGAGGTCCCGGGGCCCCGGTGCCCGCCGGCATATCGGGCCCGCCGCAGCAGCAGATGGGCGGCCCCATGGGAGGCCCGCCCCAGCTGCCGAGCGGTGCCCCGCAGCTGCCCGCCGGTCCCGGCGGTCAGGGCGGCCCGCAGGGTCCCGGCCCGATGGGCCAGGGTCCGATGGGTCAGGGCCCGATGGGCGGCCAGCCGCCCATGCAGCAGATGGGCGGTCCGATGGGCGGCCCCATGGGCGGTCCGATGGGCGGCCCCGGTCAGGGCCCCGGTGGCGACAGCGCCGCCCGAGTCCTCTCGCTGGCCCAGCAGACCGCCGACCAGGCGATCGCCGAGGCCCGCTCCGAGGCCAACAAGATCGTCGGCGAGGCCCGCAGCCGCGCCGAGGGTCTGGAGCGTGACGCCCGTGCCAAGGCCGACGCCCTGGAGCGGGACGCGCAGGAGAAGCACCGCGTCGCGATGGGCTCCCTGGAGTCCGCCCGCGCCACGCTGGAGCGCAAGGTCGAGGACCTGCGCGGCTTCGAGCGCGAGTACCGCACGCGCCTGAAGTCGTACCTCGAGTCCCAGCTGCGCCAGCTGGAGACCCAGGCCGACGACTCCCTGGCCCCGCCGCGCACCCCGGCCACCGCGTCGCTGCCGCCGTCCCCGGCGCCCTCCATGGCTCCGGCCGGCGCGAGCGCCCCGTCCTACGGCGGCAACCAGACGATGGGCGGCAACCCCGCTCCGTCCGCCCCGTCCTACGGCGGCCAGCAGCAGATGACCCCGGCCATGACCCAGCCCATGGCCCCGGTCCGCCCGCAGGGCCCGTCCCCGATGGGCCAGGCACCCTCGCCGATGCGCGGGTTCCTGATCGACGAGGACGACAACTGAGCACCGGGCACTAGTACGACAACGGCGTCGGCAGCGCTCAACAGGGCGGGCCCCTTGGACTTCGGTCCAGGGGGCCCGTCCTTTTTACGCGGGTTGCGTCACTCGCCCGTGCGAGAAGGGCCCGGCCTCCGTGATGGAGACCGGGCCCTTCTCGCACCGCTCGGCGCTTACGCCTTCCGCTACGCCTTCCGCAGCCGGAAGGTGAGAGACAGTCCCTCGTCGGTGAACGGCTCACCGAAGCCGTCGTCGCCCTCGCCCTGCTGGAAGTCGGTCGACAGGACCTCCTCGGCGATCAGCTCGCTGTGCTCGGCCAGCGCGGCGACCACCGCGGGGTCGGTCGACGCCCAGCGCAGAGCGATCCGGTCGGCCACATCCAGGCCGCTGTTCTTGCGGGCCTCCTGGATCAGCCGGATCGCGTCACGCGCCAGGCCCGCCTGCCGGAGCTCCTCGGTGATCTCCAGGTCCAGCGCCACCGTGGCACCGGAGTCGGAGGCCACCGACCAGCCCTCGCGCGGGGTCTCCGTGATGATCACCTCGTCCGGGGCGAGGGTGACCGTCTCACCGTCGACCTCCACGGAGGCCGTGCCCGCCCGCAGCGCCAGGGACAGCGCGGCAGCGTCGGCGGCGGCGATCGCCTTGGCCACGTCCTGCACCCGCTTGCCGAACCGCTTGCCGAGCGCACGGAAGTTGGCCTTGGCCGTCGTGTCCACCAGGCTGCCGCCCACCTCGGACAGCGAGGCCAGCGAGGAGACGTTCAGCTCCTCGGTGATCTGGGTGTGCAGCTCGGTGTCCAGGGACTCGAAGCCGGTCGCCGCGATCAGCGCGCGGGACAGCGGCTGACGCGTCTTGACGCCGGACTCCGCGCGCGTGGCCCGGCCCAGCTCCACCAGCCGGCGCACCAGCACCATCTGCTTCGACAGCTCCGGGTCGATCGCGGCGAGATCCGCCTCCGGCCAGGCGGCCAGGTGCACGGACTCGGGCGCGCCCGGGGTCACCGGCACGACCAGGTCCTGCCACACCCGCTCGGCGATGAACGGGGTGATCGGCGCCATCAGCTTGGTGACCGTCTCCAGCACCTCGTGCAGCGTGCGCAGCGCGGCCTTGTCGCCCTGCCAGAAGCGGCGGCGCGAACGGCGGACGTACCAGTTGGACAGGTCGTCGACGAACGCGGACAGCAGCTTGCCGGCGCGCTGGGTGTCGTACGCCTCGAGGGACTGCGTCACCTGGTCGGTGAGCGCGTGCAGCTCGGACAGCAGCCAGCGGTCCAGCACCGGGCGCTCGGCCGGCGCCGGGTCCGCCGCGCTGGGCGCCCACTGGGACGTACGGGCGTACAGCGCCTGGAAGGCCACCGTGTTCCAGTAGGTCAGCAGGGTCTTGCGGACGACCTCCTGGATGGTGCCGTGGCCGACCCGGCGGGCCGCCCACGGGGAACCGCCGGCCGCCATGAACCAGCGGACCGCGTCCGCGCCGTGCTGGTCCATGAGTGGGATCGGCTGGAGGATGTTGCCGAGGTGCTTGGACATCTTGCGGCCGTCCTCGGCCAGGATGTGGCCCAGGCAGACGACGTTCTCGTACGACGACTTGTCGAAGACCAGCGTGCCGACGGCCATCAGCGTGTAGAACCAGCCGCGGGTCTGGTCGATCGCCTCGGAGATGAACTGAGCCGGGTACCGGCTCTCGAACAGCTCCTTGTTCTTGTACGGGTAGCCCCACTGCGCGAACGGCATGGAACCCGAGTCGTACCAGGCGTCGATCACCTCGGGCACGCGCGTGGCGGTCTTGCCGCAGCCGTCGTGACGGCAGGCGAAGGTGACCTCGTCGATGTACGGGCGGTGCGGGTCGAGGCCCGACTGGTCGGTGCCGGTCAGCTCGGTCAGCTCCGCGCGGGAGCCCACACAGGTGAGGTGGTCGTCCTCGCAGCGCCAGATCGGCAGCGGGGTGCCCCAGTAGCGGTTGCGGGACAGCGCCCAGTCGATGTTGTTGTTCAGCCAGTCGCCGTACCGGCCGTGCTTGACCGTCTCCGGGAACCAGTTGGTCTTCTCGTTCTCCTGGATCAGGCGGTCCTTGACGGCCGTCGTGCGGATGTACCAGGAGGGCTGTGCGTAGTAGAGCAGCGCGGTGTGGCAGCGCCAGCAGTGCGGGTAGCTGTGCTCGTACGCGACGTGCTTGAAGAGGAGGCCGCGCTGCTGGAGGTCCTCGGTGAGCTTTTCGTCCGCCTTCTTGAAGAAGACGCCGCCGACCAGCGGGACGTCCTCCTCGAAGGTGCCGTCGGGGCGGACCGGGTTCACGACGGGAAGGCCGTAGGCACGGCAGACCTTGAGGTCGTCCTCACCGAAGGCGGGGGACTGGTGGACCAGACCCGTACCGTCCTCGGTCGTCACGTAGTCGGCGTTCACCACGTAGTGGGCCGGCTCCGGGAACTCGACGAGCTCGAACGGACGTTGGTAGTTCCAGCGCTCCATCTCGGCGCCGGTGAAGGTCTGGCCCGTGGCCTCCCAGCCCTCGCCGAGCGCCTTGGCGAGCAGCGGCTCGGCGACGACGAGCTTCTCCTCGCCGTCGGTCGCGACGACGTAGGTGACCTCGGGGTGCGCGGCGACCGCCGTGTTGGACACCAGGGTCCAGGGGGTCGTCGTCCACACCAGGAGCGCGGCCTCGCCGGCCAGCGGACCGGAGGTGAGCGGGAAACGGACGTACACGGAGGGGTCGACGACCGTCTCGTAGCCCTGCGCCAGCTCGTGGTCGGACAGGCCGGTGCCGCAGCGCGGGCACCAGGGGGCGACGCGGTGGTCCTGGACCAGCAGGCCCTTGGTGAAGATCTCCTTCAGCGACCACCAGACCGACTCCACGTACTCGGGGTCCATGGTCCGGTAGGCGTCGTCCAGGTCGACCCAGTAGCCCATGCGGGTCGTCAGCTCGGCGAAGGCGTCGGTGTGCCGGGTCACGGACTCGCGGCACTTGGCGTTGAACTCGGCGATGCCGTACGCCTCGATGTCCTGCTTGCCGGAGAAGCCCAGCTCCTTCTCGACGGCGAGCTCCACGGGCAGGCCGTGGCAGTCCCAGCCGGCCTTGCGGGCCACGTGGTAGCCGCGCATGGTGCGGAAGCGCGGGAAGACGTCCTTGAAGACGCGCGCCTCGATGTGGTGGGCGCCGGGCATGCCGTTGGCGGTGGGCGGGCCCTCGTAGAACACCCACTCCGGGCGGCCCTCGGACTGCTCCAGGCTCTTGGCGAAGATCTTCTGCTCGCGCCAGAAGTCGAGCACGGCGTGCTCAAGAGCGGGCAGGTCGACCTGTGCGGGCACCTGGCGGTACGTCGGCGCTGTCATCTGCGAGCATCCTCCAACGGACTTGCTGCCTTCCGTCGGAGGGACGAGAGCCTTCGATCCTGTCTACGCCGTGTGCGGCGCGCTCCCGCGGTACCACCCTCCTTGGCCCGCCGTCGCGCCGTACGCGCCGGTGAGCCCCCTCATTGGGGTCGCGAAGCCGGTTCTACTCGCCCTGGCCTTGCGGCTGCGGCTTTCTTCCGGCGGCTCCGGGGTGATCTTCACGTCGCGCTCACCCCCGGGCTCACACCGTCCCCGGGTCGCTCTGGGCTGCGTACGCCGCTACTCGTCCCCATCCACGCTTTTCGCTCCGCCCAGTGTACGGCGCCGCGCGGACAGCGGCCGACCGGATTTCCGTGCGGTGCGTCCGCCGGCCGCGGGACGCTCCCGGATGACCCGAATGGCCAGGGGGCGGGCGCTCGGGTCCAGGCAGGCCGGGCCGGGCGGATTACCCAGCAGGGAGCTGGGCACAACGGATGCAGGCCCGCTGAGCGGGGGTGCGGGCGGGCGAATCGGGCGGTGTGCCCCGTTGCCGCGGGACTCAAGTCGATTTATCGTCCCAGCACGATTCGCGAGCAACATCACAATATGTGAAGGGGTCGCGGCCATGGTGGCGAAAAGGACCGCCGTACAGCAGCCGGCGACCGGCCGGCGCGGGGGTGCGACCGCCTCCGGCGCGGCTGCCTCCGGCGGTGCGGCCAAGGGGATGGCCGGGAAGAAGAGGGTGCCCGGGGGGAAGGGCACCGGGGGAAAGGGCACGGAGCCGGCCGCCGGGACGACGGCGGAGAAAGAGGCGACCACGAAGGATGCGGCCGCGAAGGATGCGGCCACGCGGCAGCCGGCCGCCGCCGGGAGAACGGCCGCAAAGAAGACCTCGGCCAAGGAGACGGCTGCCAGGGAGACGGCTGCCAAGCAGGCAGCCGCCAAGCAGACAGCCGTCAGGACGACGGCCGCCAAGAAGACGGCTGCCAAGAAGGCCTCGGCCAAGCGGACGGCTGCCGAGAAGGCTCCGGCGAGGGAGGCGGTTGAGCGAACGGTCGTCGAGAAGGCGGCCGGAAAGAAGCGGGCTGGAGCTGCCAGGAAGGCGGACGGAGTGCCGGTGGCAGGCAAGAAGGCGGTTGCCGGGAAGGCCGCCGCCAAGGACGCCCCGGCCAAGCGGACAGCGACCGAGGAAGCCCAGGTCGGGAAGGCCCTCGCCCAGGACGCGGCCGGCGACGGGACGCTGGTCCCGAAGAAGGCGGCGGGCGAGACGAAGGCGGCGGCCGGGAAGACCGGCGGAAAGACGCCGGCGGCGAAGGGAGCGGTGGAGGACACGGCCGTCAGGAAGACGCCGGCCAGGAAGGCCGGCGGCCGGAAGGCGGCCGCGGCGGGCGTCTCCCCGGAGGCGGCCGGCACGAGCAGGGCCAAGAAGGCGGGCGCGGCGCGGGCCGCGAAGCAGACGGGAGCCACGACAGTGGTTGCGAAGAAGACTCCTGGCACGGCCACGGCGGAGACCGCCGTTCCCAAGGCGCGGGTCGCCGCGGCGGAGCCCGGCGAACTGGCGGTGCGCCCCGGCGAGGATCCCTGGACCCCGGAGGAGGTCGCCGAGGCCCGTGCCGAACTGCTGTCCGAGGTGGAGCGGCTGCGCGCCGAGATCAGCTCGTCCGAGGCGTCCCTCGTGGGCCTGATGCGGGACTCCGGGGACGGCGCGGGTGACGACCAGGCCGACACCGGCACCAAGAACATCACCCGTGAGCACGAACTGGCGCTCGCCGCCAACGCGCGCGAGATGCTGGTCCAGAACGAGCACGCGCTGGAGCGGCTGGACGCCGGCACCTACGGCCTGTGCGAGAACTGCGGCAACCCCATCGGCAAGGCCCGGATGCAGGCTTTTCCCAGGGCGACGCTGTGCGTCGAGTGCAAGCAGAAGCAGGAACGCCGCTCCTGAGTGTGCGGGGCCGTGCCGTAGTCTCGTCCTCAGTCAGGCACCTAGGTTGAGGGACTCACGTGGCAGAGGCGGAGCGCGTCATCGGTACGCCGGACACCCCGGACGACAGCGGCCAGCAGCGGGACCGGGCACAGGCGCGGGGCAACCGTGCCCGCCGGATCGCCCTGCTGTTCGCGGTGGCCGCGTTCGCGTACTCCCTCGACCTGATCAGCAAGCTGCTCGTGGTCGCCAAGCTGGAGGGCCGCGAGCCGATCAGGCTCGTCGGGGACTGGCTGGAGCTGAACGCCACCCGCAACCCGGGCGCGGCGTTCGGATTCGGCGCGGCCTTCACGGTGATCTTCACCCTGATCGCCGCGGCCGTGATCGTGGTGATCATCCGCCTGGCCCGCAAGCTGTACAGCTACCCCTGGGCCATCGCGCTCGGCCTGCTGCTCGGCGGCGCCCTCGGCAACCTCACCGACCGGATCTTCCGGTCGCCCGGTGTCTTCGAGGGCAAGGTCGTGGACTTCATCGCGCCCAAGGGCTTCGCCGTGTTCAACCTGGCCGACTCGGCGATCGTGTGCGGCGGGATACTGATCGTCCTGCTGTCCTTCCGGGGCCTGGACCCGGACGGCACCGTCCACAAGGACTGAGGCCGGCGCCGTCCGACGGCGCGTCCACAGGCGGTTTTCCACAGGCTCGTGCGGGCCGGTTCCACCCGTCCGGCATACTCGACGGGTGAGCACGATTCCCGAGATCCGTACCCTGCCCGTGCCCGACGGCCTGGAGGGTGAGCGCGTCGACGCCGCCATCTCCCGGATGTTCGGCTTCTCCCGCACCAAGGCGGCGGAGCTGGCCGCGGCCGGCAAGGTCCAGGTCGACGGCGCCGTGGTCGGCAAGTCCGAGCGGGTGACCGGCGGTGCCTGGCTCGAGGTCGAGATGCCGCAGGCGCCCGCGCCCGTGCAGGTGGTCGCCGAGCCGGTCGAGGGCATGGAGATCGTGCACGACGACGAGGACGTGGTCGTCATCGTCAAGCCGGTCGGCGTGGCCGCGCATCCGTCGCCGGGCTGGAGCGGCCCCACCGTCATCGGCGGTCTCGCCGCCGCCGGGTACCGGATCTCCACCTCCGGCGCCGCCGAGCGCCAGGGCATCGTGCACCGCCTGGACGTCGGCACCTCGGGCCTGATGGTGGTGGCCAAGTCGGAGCGGGCGTACACCTCGCTCAAGCGCCAGTTCAAGGAGCGCACGGTCGACAAGCGCTACCACACCCTGGTCCAGGGCCACCCGGACCCCACGAGCGGCACGATCGACGCGCCGATCGGCCGCCACCCGAACCACGACTACAAGTGGGCGGTCACCGCCGACGGCAAGCCCTCGGTGACGCACTACGACCTCATCGAGGCGTTCCGCGCCGCCTCCCTGCTGGACGTGAAGCTGGAGACCGGCCGCACCCACCAGATCCGCGTCCACATGTCCGCCCACCGCCACCCCTGCGTCGGCGACCTCACCTACGGCGCCGACCCCACCCTCGCCAAGCGGCTGCGCCTGACCCGCCAGTGGCTGCACGCCGTGCGCCTCGGCTTCGAGCACCCCGGGGACGGCCAGTGGGTGGAGTTCGAGAGCGCCTACCCCGAGGACCTGCAGAAGGCCCTCGACCAGGTCCGGGAGGAGACGTACGCGTGAGCCTGCCGTACACCGTCCGCGTGGCCGAGGACCCCGCCGACCGCGAGGCCTGCTTCGCGGTCCGCAAGGAGGTCTTCGTCGTGGAGCAGGGCGTCGACGAGAGCATCGAGTACGACGCCTACGACGCGGTCGCCGTGCATGTGCTGGCGGTCCGCGAGGACGGTGCGCCGCTCGGCACCGGGCGCCTGCTGCACGGCGAGGCCGCGGTCGCGAAGACCGGCGCGGACCCCTCCGTGGGCTCCCTGGGGCGGCTCGCCGTCGCCCGCGCGGCCCGTGGGCTGGGCGTCGGGGTGGCCCTGGTGCGGGCCATCGAGGACGCGGCACGCGCGCGTGGGCTCACGGCGGTGGACCTGCACGCCCAGACCCACGCGCTGGGCTTCTACGAGCGCCTCGGCTATGCGGCGTACGGTCCGGAGTTCCCGGACGCCGGCATCCCGCACCGGGCGATGCGCCGCACCCTGTAGCTTTTCGAGCCGCACCCCTGGAGGCCTTCCGGAGGTGCTGTCGAGCGCCCCGCAGGCCTTGTCGAGCGCCCGGCGGACCCGCGCCGCCGCGCCTCCTCGGTGGTGGGCGGCGGCGCCGGTCGGATGGCAGGCTTGAGGCCTGCCGTGTGATCGTCGACCCCCGGAGCGCCGGCCGTGGATCAGTTGGCTCTGCTGTTCGTCCTGCTGCTCGGGGCGCTGGTGAGCGTCCCGGTGGGGGACCGGCTGAGGGTGCCGGCACCGGTGCTGATGACCCTGTTCGGCGGCGTTCTCGCGGTGGCCGACTTCGTGCCCAACGTGGACATCCCGCCGGAGCTGATCCTGCCCGGGCTGCTTCCGCCGCTGCTCTACGCCGCCGTACGGCGCACCTCCTGGCGGCAGTTCACGGCCAACGTCCGCCCGATCCTCCTGCTGGCCGTCGCGCTGGTGTTCGTGACGACGGTGTGCGTGGCGTTCGTCGCCGGCGCCATCGTGCCGGGGCTGCCGATCGCCGCCGCCGTCGCGCTCGGCGCCCTGATCGCCCCGCCCGACCCGGTGGCCGCGACCAGCGTCGCCGGGCAGCTCGGGCTGCCGCGCCGCCTGGTGTCGATCCTGGAGGGCGAGGGGCTGTTCAACGACGTCACCGCCATCGTGCTGTACCACGTGGCGATCGCCGCGGCCGTGAGCGGCTCGTTCTCGGCGTGGCGGGCCGGCCTGGACCTCGTGCTGTCCGCCGTCGTCGCCGTGGCCGTGGGCCTGGTGCTCGGCTGGGGCGCGAACAGGCTCATGGACCTGCTGGGCGATCCGACCCTGCAGATCGGCATGACCCTGCTGGTGCCGTACGCCTCCTACGTGCTCGCGGAGAAGCTGCACGGCTCCGGGGTGCTCGCGGTGCTCACCACGGCCCTGTTCCTCGCCGAGTACGCCACCGACGCCGACGACGTGATGACCCGGCTGGCCGGGCACACCTTCTGGGACATCATCGACACCCTCGTCACGGGTGTCGCCTTCGGGCTGATCGGCCTCGAACTGCACAACGCCATCCGCACGGCCCAGGGCCGGTGGGGCGAACTGCTCGGCTGGGCGGCCACCGTCGTGGGCGTGGTGATCGTCGTACGGCTGCTGTGGCTGCTGCCCGCGACCTGGCTGACCAAGCGGCTGCACGCGCGGCGGGACTCCGACGAGGAGATCCCGGTCAGCTGGCGGGAGACCGTCGTGATGTGGTGGTCCGGGATGCGCGGGGTGGCCTCGGTGGCGCTGGCGCTGGCCATCCCGCTGAGGACCGGCGACGGCTCCCCCTTCCCCGACCGGGACGAGATCATCTTCATCGCCTTCGGGGTCATCATCGTCACCCTGGTCCTGCAGGGGCTCACGCTGCCGTCTCTCGTGCGGTGGCTCGGGGTGCGGGCCGACTCGGAGCGGGAGAAGGAGTTCGAGAAGGAGCTGGCGGTGCGGGCCGCGAAGGCGGCCAAGCGCAGGCTGCGGGAGATCGAACAGGTGGAGGACCTGCCCGAGGACCTGTCCGAGCAGATGCTGCGGCGTGCCTTCGACATCGGGATCCGGATCAGTCCGGACATGGGGGAGAAGGAGCGGCGGGACGCGCAGCACCAGCGGGCCAAGCGGCTGAAGCGGATCCGCAACATCCAGAACGAGATGCTGAGCGCGGCGCGGCACGAGGTGCTGGCGGCGCGGAGCGAGCCGGGGGCGGATCCGGAGATCGTGGACCGGGTGCTCAGGCATCTCGACGTGCGCAGTCTGCGGTGAACTGAGCCCTGTGCATGAAAAGTCATATGAAAATGACGGACCTGTGGATAAATCCTGGCATCATCTGCTTGTCACTCCTACTCTCGGATCATGACGCGCAACATCGTGATCAGTGGGGGCGGTACGGGCATCGGGCTGGCGACGGCCCAGGCGTTCGCGGCGGACGGCGACCGGGTGCTGTTGCTGGGGCGGCGCGCGGAGGTGCTGGAGAAGGCGGCGGTGCCCGGCTGCCTCACCTACCCGGCGGACCTGACGGAGCCGGCGGAGGTACGGGGCGTGGCCGAGTTCGTCGCCCGGGAACTCGGCACGGTCGACGTGCTCGTGCACAGCGCGGGAGGTGCCGGGGGCCGGCGTCCGCCGGCCGGCGGTGACGACCCCCTGGAACAGGTCGCCCACGCCTGGACCGACGCCTTCCGGCTCAACACCCTGACCGCCGCTCTCCTCACCGAAGCCCTGAAGGACCGGCTCGCCGAA
This sequence comes from Streptomyces incarnatus, assembly GCF_001027185.1. Lineage (NCBI taxonomy): Bacteria > Bacillati > Actinomycetota > Actinomycetes > Kitasatosporales > Streptomycetaceae > Streptomyces > Streptomyces incarnatus. Next base: position 6,296,342 of record NZ_CP011497.1, read on the forward strand.
CCGGGCGGGCGGGTGCTGTTCCTCTCGTCCATCGCCGCCTACCGCGGTTCGGGCAGCGGCGCCTACGCGGCGTCCAAGGCCGCGCTGCACCCGTACGCCCACGATCTGGCCCGGCAGCTGGGACCGCACGGCATCACCGTGAACGTGGTCGCGCCCGGTTACATCGAGGACACCGAGTTCTTCGGCGACGGCCCGGCGCCGGAGCGGCGGGCGCAGCTCATCGCCGAGACCTCGACCGGCCGCGCCGGGATACCGGGAGACGTGGCCGCGACCCTGCACTGGCTCGCCTCGCCCGGCGCCGCGCATGTCACCTCTCAGGTCGTCCAGGTGAACGGCGGTGCTGAGCGGGGACACTGACTCGCTCCGGGGGAGGCGGCACCGCCTCGGAGGTGTTGACGCGCGGGAGGGCGTAGGGGTGTTCCCTCGCCAGCCAGGCGATCATCTGCTCGCGGACCGTGACCCGGACCGTCCAGATGTCGTCGGCGTCCTTCGCGGTCACCAGCGCGCGCGCCTGGAGGGTGTTCGGCGTGCTGTCGGTCACCACCAGGCCGTAGGCGCGGCCGTCCCAGGCGGGGCACTCGCGCAGGAGGTCGCGCAGCTTCTCGCGCATCGCCTCGATGGGCGCGCTGTGGTCGAGGTGCCAGAAGACGGTGCCGGTCATCTGCGGGGTGCCCCGCGACCAGTTCTCGAAGGGTTTGGAGGTGAAGTACGACACCGGCATGGTGATCCGGCGCTCGTCCCAGGTCCGCACCGTCAGAAAGGTCAGGGTGATCTCCTCGACCGTGCCCCACTCGCCGTCCACCACCACCGTGTCGCCGATGCGCACCATGTCGCCGAAGGCGATCTGCAGCCCGGCGAACATGTTGGACAGGGTCGACTGGGCGGCGACACCGGCGATGGCGGCGATGATGCCCGCGGAAGCCAGCAGTGAGGCACCCGCCGCGCGCATCGCCGGGAACGTCAGCAGCATGGCGGCGATGGCCACGACGCTGACGATCGCGGACACCACCCGCATGATCAGCTCCACCTGGGTGCGCACCCTGCGCACCCGGGCCGGGTCCCGGTGCGCGCGGGCGTAACGGCTGTAGGTGGTCTCGACGATCGCCGCGGCGATCCGGATCACCAGCCAGGCGGCGGACCCGATCAGTACCAGCGTCAGCGCCCGGCCGATGCCGACCTGGTGCCGCTCCAGCACTTTCGCCTGGTCGTACGACCCGCGGAGCAGGGCGGCGCACAGCACGAGCTGATAGGGGATGCGGCCGCGGCGCAGCAGCTCCCACAGCGGTGAGTCGTGGTCGCGTTCGTCGGCCTTGCGCAGCAGCCGGTCGGTGGCCCAGCCGATCGCCAGCGTGAGCAGCACCGCGCCACCGATCACGATCACAGGGCGGACTAGGTTCTCCATGCCTGCGCTCCTAACCGGTGCGGTGCGGGCATGAACATGTGAGTTCGGCGTGTTCCGGGGTACGGCGGCTCCGGCGGTGTCGCACCGGCTGGCACCATGGCCTCATGAACATCATGCTTTTTCACTCGACCTACGGGCTCAGGCCCGCGGTGCGCGAGGCCGCGGACCGGCTGCGCGCGGCCGGCCACGAGGTGTGGACGCCGGACCTCTTCGAGGGGCGCACGTTCGACACCGTCGAGGAGGGCATGGAGTTCAACGAGTCGATCGGCAAGGAGGAGCTGCTGAAGCGGGCCGTGCTGGCGGCGGCCCCCTACTCGGACCGCGGGCTGGTGTACGCCGGGTTCTCGCTCGGCGCCTCCATCGCCCAGACCCTCGCCCTCGGCGACGACAAGGCGCGCGGTCTGCTGCTTCTGCACGGCACGTCGGACATCGCGCCGACCGCTCAGGTGGACGAGCTGCCGGTGCAGCTGCATGTGGCCGAGCCGGACCCGTTCGAGACGGACGACTGGCTGACCGCCTGGTATCTGCAGATGGGCCGGGCCGGAGCCGACGTGGAGGTCTACCGCTACGCCGGCGCCGGGCACCTGTACACCGACCCGGAACTCCCGGACTACGACGCCGAGGCCGCCGAGGCCACCTGGCGCGTGGCGCTCGGCTTCCTCGACAGCCTGCGGTCCGGGTAGCCGCCGGCTACACCGGGTCGTAGGTCCGCTCGACCCTCTGCGTGCCGCTGCGGGTGCGGTAGGAGCGCACCCACTTCGAGGTGGCGTTCGGGTCGGTGCGGTCGGACAGCACGTAGTAGTCCATCTGCGCGCGGTCGGCGGTGATGTCCAGCACGCCGTAGCCGTGCCGGTCGGTGTCCACCCAGTGGACGTGCCGGTTGGCGGCCTCGATGAGCGGCGCGGCGACGGCGGAGACGGTGCCCTCGGGCACCTTGACGATGTCGTCGAGGTTGTCGGAGGTCACCGAGGTGATCACGAACTCGGTGGCCGCCGACGGCGACAGCGGGTAGGTGCCCGCGTCCACCGGCACGTCGTTGGCCCAGGACATGTGGATGTCACCGGTCAGGAAGACGGTGTTGCCGATGCCGTTCGAGCGCAGGTGGCCGAGGAGTTCCCGGCGGTCGTGGGTGTAGCCGTCCCACTGGTCGGTGTTGACGCCGATGCCGCCCTGGGGCAGGTCGAGCATCCTGGCGAGCGGCGCCAGCAGGTCGACGGTGAGGGAGCCGATGACGAACGGCGCGATCATCACGGAGTTGCCGACCAGCCGCCACCTGGTGTCGGAGGCCGTCAACCCCGCCTTCAGCCAGTCGAGTTGGGCCCTGCCGGTGAGGGTCCGGTTCGGGTCGTCCACCGAGCCGCTGCCCGCGGACGCCTGCTGGGAGCGGAAGGAGCGCAGGTCCAGCAGGGACAGGTCGGCGAGCTTGCCGAAGCGCAGCCGCCGGTAGGTGGTGCCCTCGATCGCGGGGCGCACCGGCATCCATTCGAAGTAAGCCTGCTTGGCGGCGGCCTTGCGGGCGGTCCAGGTGCCCTCGGCGCCATCGGTGTGGTTGACCGCGCCGCCCGACCAGGCGTTGTCGGCGAACTCGTGGTCGTCCCAGATCGCGATGACCGGCGCCTTCAGGTGCAGGGCCTGGAGGTCGGGGTCGGTCTTGTACTTCGCGTGCCGGATCCGGTAGTCGGCGAGCGTGAGGATCTCGTTGGCCGGCGCGTGCGGGCGGACGACCGTGCCGCGCGCCGCGTACTCGCCGGACTTGTACTCGTAGATGTAGTCACCGAGGTGCAGCCAGGCGTCCAGGTCGCCGCGGGCCGCGAGATGGCGGTAGGCGGCGAAGTAGCCGGCCTCCCAGTTGGCGCAGGTGACCACGCCGAAGCGCAGTCCCGGCACGTTCGCGTCCGCCGCCGGGGCGGTACGGGTGCGGGCCACCGGCGAGTCGGTGCCGCCGGCCGAGAACCGGAACCAGTAGTCGGTCGCCGGCGCGAGGCCGCGGACGTCGGCCTTCACGGTGTGGTCGGAGGCCGCCGTCGCGGTGACCGAGCCCTTGGCGACGATGCTGGTGAACGCCTTGTCCCTGGCGACGACCCAGCTCACCTCGGTGTCCGGGCCGACGCCCGAGCCGGGTGCCGCGTCCGGGGTCGGGGTCACCCGGGTCCACAGCAGGACGCCGTCGGGCAGCGGGTCACCGGAGGCGACCCCGTGCAGGAAGGCGGGGGCCTGGTCGGCGGCGCGCGCCGGAAGGGAGGCGGCGAGCGGGCCGCCCAGTACAGCCGTCGCCGCCGCGGCCTTGACGACCGTACGGCGGCGAGGTGAGAACGAAGTGCGGCCTTCGGTGGCCGGAAGTGATCTTTTTCGACTGGTCACGGCCGATCAGGTTACTGATCGGTACGCAGCGAAGAGCGGGCGAACCCTCAATGTTCGCCCGCTCTTCACGGGAAGGCCGGATTCCGGCGGGCTCAGCCCTTGAGCGCCGCGTCGAGGGCCTTGTCGAACTCGGCCGTGCTCAACGGCGGGTTCTGGCCGTCGGCGCCGGTCAGCGTCTTGCCGTCCATCTTCAGGGTCGGGGTGCCCTTGATGCCGTCCTTGTCGAAGATCTTGGCCTCCTCCAGCGCCCACCGGTCGTAGGTGCCGTTCTTGACGTCCTTCTGGAAGGCCGCGTTGCCCTTCAGCGCGGGCACCGTGTCGGCGATCTGGATCAGATAGGAGTCGTCCTTGAACTTGTCGTCGGTCTCGTTCGGGTGCCACTTCGTCGAGTACATCGCGGCCTTGTACTCGAGGAACGCCTCCGGGCTGACGTTGAGCGCGGCGCCGAGGGCGCTGAGCGCGTTCTTGGAGCCCACCCCGGGCAGGTTCTTGTCGAGGAAGGTGGCGCCGACGTAGTGGAGCTTGAACTTGCCGTCGTCGACGTCCTTCTTCACCGTCGGTCCGACCTTCTGCTCGAAGTCGGCGCAGATCGGGCAGCGCGGGTCCTCGTAGATGGTGAGGGTCTTCTGGGCGGTGCTCTTGCCGATGACGACGGTCGTGCCGTCGGCGCCGGTGGTGTTGCCCGGCTTGACCAGCGGCTTGTTCCTTGCGGCGTCCCATCCGGTGGGCTTGTTCGCCTGGACGACGGCGTAGCCTATGCCGCCGGCCGCGGCCAGCACCGCCACGACCGAGGCGGCCACGATGACCTGCCGCTTGGCCTTGTCGCGCTTGGCCTGCCGCTCGCGCTCCTGCCGCAGCCGCTCCCGGGCCGCCGTCTTCGCCGTCTGGCTGTTCCGCTTGCTCATGTTGGTGATCTCCGTGTGGGACGCGCACATGCCGTACGCGGGATACGTGTGGGGGACTGGGTGTGCTCAGGTCTCGCCGCTCAGGCGGCGGCAAGGGCCGGCGAGCACGGCGGTCCACGCCGTCCCAGGGAGTGCACGAGAAGCCGGTCGCGGGCGGCGGCCCGGCGCGGGGCCGGGCGCGGCAGCCGGCGGACCGGGGCCGGCCGGACGGTCGCCGCGGCGACCGCGAGGAGCAGGGGCCGGAAGGTGGTGGCGGCGACCGCGCGCAGCAGCTGCACCAGCGCCCGCTCGCCCCGGCGCAGCCAGGCGGCGGCGAGCAGGCCCACGCCGACGTGCGCGGCGAGCAGCAGCCAGGCGGCCGCCGGGCTGGCGTGCGCGAGCAGTGCTCCCGGGCGGCCGTGGGCCCCGGTCATCTGGGCCAGCGGGGAGCCGACGGCGCCGCCCCGGCACAGCACGTCGAAGCCGAACGCGTGCAGGGGCCCGGCGACCGGGCCGCCCGCCCGGCCGTAACAGGTGTTCTGGCCGGTGGTGAACAGCGTGTCGGCGGCCAGTTCCAGCGGGATCAGCAGGGCCGCGATCCGGCCGAAGCCGCGCTCGCGGCCCGCCAGCGCATAGGCGGTGGCGAACACCCCGGTGGCGACCGCGAACACGGTCGCCACCGGCAGCGGTGCCCGGGACAGCAGCACGTGCGACGCGGTGCTGAGCGTCACGACGACAGCCGTGAAGAGCGCCGCGCGCACGGCTCTGAGCTGGGTCCCGGATATGTCCATAGCGAGAGAAGAGTGTGACACGTACGCGGTTAAGGGACCCCTAAAGGGCGCCTGTGAGTGCGTGAAGGTTACAGCCCCGGGATCCGGCCGTTGCGGAACAGATCGACGAAGATCTGGTGGTCGGCACGCGCGCGTGCGCCGTAGCCGTGCGCGAAGTCCACCAGGAGGGGCGCGAAGCCCTCCTCGTCGGCGGCGATGGCCGCGTCGATGGCCCGCTCGGTGGAGAACGGCACCAGGGACTCCCCGGAGGTGTCGTCCGCCGCCGCGTGCATCGTCGCCGTGGCCCGGCCCAGGTCGGCGACGACCCGCGCGATCTCCTCCGGGTCGTCGATGTCGCCCCAGTCCAGGTCGACGGCGTACGGCGAGACCTCGGCCACCAGCTGGCCGGCGCCGTCCAGCTCGGTCCAGCCCAGCCACGGGTCGGCGTGCGCCTGCAGGGCGCGCTGGGAGATCACCGTGCGGTGGCCCTCGTGCTGGAAGTACCCGGCGATGGCCGGGTCCGTGATGTGCCGGGAGACGGCCGGGGTCTGGGCCTGCTTGATGTAGATCACGACGTCGTTCTCCAGGGCGTCGCTGTGACCCTCCAGGAGGATGTTGTACGACGGCAGGCCGGCCGAGCCGATGCCGATGCCGCGGCGGCCCACGACGTCCTTCACGCGGTAGGAGTCCGGGCGGGCCAGGGAGGAGTCCGGCAGGGTCTCCAGATAGCCGTCGAAGGCCGCGAGGACCTTGTAACGGGTGGCCGCGTCCAGCTCGATGGAGCCGCCGCCCGGCGCGAAGCGGCGCTCGAAGTCACGGATCTCCGTCATCGAGTCCAGCAGCTCGAAGCGGGTCAGCGAACGGGCGGCGCGCAGGGCGCCCAGCAGCGGGCCCTCGGCGGTGTCCAGGGTGAACGGCGGCACCTCGTCGCTCTTCGCGCCCGTGGCCAGGGCGTGGATGCGCTCGCGGTAGGCGCCCGCGTAGGTCCGCACCAGCTCGGTGATCTGCTCGTCGCTGAGCGCCTTCGCGTACCCGATGAGCGCGATGGAGGCCGCGAAGCGCTTCAGGTCCCAGGTGAAGGGGCCGACGTAGGCCTCGTCGAAGTCGTTGACGTTGAAGACCAGGCGGCCGCCCGCGTCCATGTAGGTGCCGAAGTTCTCCGCGTGGAGATCGCCGTGGATCCACACGCGCGAGGTGCGGTCGTCCAGAAATGGACCACCGCGCCTCTCCGCGTCGAGGTCGTGGTAGAAGAGGCACGCCGTGCCCCGGTAGAACGCGAAGGCCGAGGCCGCCATCTTCCGGAACTTCACCCGGAACGCGGCCGGGTCGGCGGCCAGGAGCCGGCCGAAGGCGGTGTCGAAGACGGCGAGGATCTCCTCGCCGCGCTGCTCGTCCTTGAGCTGGGGGACCGACATCGCTGGGTGCCTCCTGGTGCGTTTACTGGTGCATTGACGTGCATGACCTGTACGACGGCGTTTCTGCCGTCTCCAACGGGCGACGCCACGCGGGAGTGCCCGGTTCCCGCACGAAGGTACGCGGATGAGTCCCGCCCGTCTCCCGACCGCCACCCCTCATCGAGGCGCTTCGCGCCACGGAACTGCTTCCAGTGTCAGTGCCGAGGCATAGACTTCGACGCTGACCCCAGAACTGTCCGCCGCCCCGTCGCCGAGTGTTTCCGTTGGAGGCCATACCGTGTCAAAGCCGCCCTTCACGCACCTGCACGTCCACACCCAGTACTCGCTGCTGGACGGTGCCGCGCGGCTCAAGGACATGTTCAACGCCTGCAACGAGATGGGCATGACGCACATCGCCATGTCCGACCACGGCAACCTCCACGGGGCGTACGACTTCTTCCACTCCGCGAAGAAGGCCGGAGTCACCCCGATCATCGGGATCGAGGCGTATGTCGCCCCCGAGTCCCGGCGCAACAAGCGCAAGATCCTCTGGGGCCAGCCGCACCAGAAGCGGGACGACGTCTCCGGTTCCGGTGGCTACACCCACAAGACGATGTGGGCCGTGAACAAGACCGGCCTGCACAACCTCTTCCGCCTCTCCTCGGACGCCTACGCCGAGGGCTGGCTGCAGAAGTGGCCCCGGATGGACAAGGAGACCATCGCCCAGTGGTCCGAGGGCATCGTCGCCTCCACCGGCTGCCCCTCGGGCGAGGTGCAGACCCGGCTGCGCCTCGGCCACTTCGACGAGGCCCTGAAGGCCGCCGCCGACTACCAGGACATCTTCGGCAAGGACCGCTACTTCCTGGAGCTGATGGACCACGGCATCGAGATCGAGCGCCGGGTCCGTGACGGCCTGCTGGAGATCGGCCGGAAGCTCGGCATCCCGCCGCTGGTCACCAACGACTCGCACTACACCTACGCGCACGAGGCGGGGGCGCACGACGCCCTGCTGTGCATCCAGACCGGCAAGAACCTCTCCGACCCGGACCGCTTCAAGTTCGACGGCACCGGCTACTACCTGAAGTCCACGGACGAGATGTACGCCATCGACTCCTCGGACGCCTGGCAGGAGGGCTGCGCCAACACGCTGCTCGTCGCCGAGATGGTCGACACGGACGGCATGTTCGAGAAGCGCGACCTCATGCCGAAGTTCGACATCCCGGAGGGCTACACCGAGGTCACCTGGTTCAAGGAGGAGGTCCGCCGCGGCATGGAGCGCCGCTACCCCGGCGGCATCCCCGAGGACCGCCAGAAGCAGGCCGACTACGAGATGGACGTCATCATCTCGATGGGCTTCCCCGGCTACTTCCTCGTCGTCGCCGACTTCATCATGTGGGCCAAGAACAACGGCATCGCCGTCGGTCCCGGCCGGGGCTCCGCGGCCGGCTCGATCGTCGCCTACGCCATGGGCATCACCGACCTCGACCCGATCCCGCACGGCCTGATCTTCGAGCGGTTCCTCAACCCCGAGCGCATCTCGATGCCCGATGTCGACATCGACTTCGACGAGCGCCGGCGCGTCGAGGTGATCCGGTACGTGACCGAGAAGTACGGCGCCGACAAGGTCGCCATGATCGGCACCTACGGCACCATCAAGGCCAAGAACGCGATCAAGGACTCCGCGCGCGTGCTGGGCTACCCGTACGCGATGGGCGACCGCATCACCAAGGCCATGCCCGCCGACGTCCTCGGCAAGGGCATCCCGCTGTCCGGCATCACCGACCCCTCCCACCCCCGCTACAGCGAGGCGGGCGAGGTCCGCGGGATGTACGAGAACGAGCCGGACGTGAAGAAGGTCATCGACACCGCGCGCGGTGTGGAGGGCCTGGTGCGGCAGATGGGTGTGCACGCGGCCGGCGTGATCATGTCCAGCGAGACCATCACCGAGCACGTCCCGGTCTGGGTCCGGCACACCGACGGCGTGACCATCACCCAGTGGGACTACCCGAGCTGTGAGTCGCTCGGCCTGCTGAAGATGGACTTCCTGGGCCTGCGCAACCTCACGATCATGGACGACGCGGTCAAGATGGTGAAGGCCAACAAGGGCCTCGACATCGACCTGCTGTCGCTCCCGCTGGACGACCCCAAGACCTTCGAGCTGCTCCAGCGCGGCGACACCCTCGGCGTCTTCCAGTTCGACGGCGGCCCCATGCGCTCGCTGCTGCGGCTGATGAAGCCGGACAACTTCGAAGACATCTCCGCCGTGTCGGCCCTGTACCGCCCGGGCCCGATGGGCATGAACTCCCATACGAACTACGCGCTGCGCAAGAACGGCCAGCAGGAGATCACGCCCATCCATCCCGAGCTGGAGGCGCCGCTCAAGGAGGTCCTGGACGTCACCTACGGCCTGATCGTCTACCAGGAGCAGGTGCAGAAGGCCGCCCAGATCATCGCGGGCTACTCGCTCGGCGAGGCCGACATCCTCCGCCGTGTGATGGGCAAGAAGAAGCCCGAGGAACTGGCGAAGAACTTCACCATCTTCCAGGCCGGCGCCCGCAAGAACGGCTACAGCGACGAAGCGATCCAGGCCCTGTGGGACGTGCTGGTCCCGTTCGCCGGCTACGCGTTCAACAAGGCGCACTCCGCCGCGTACGGCCTGGTGTCGTACTGGACCGCCTTCCTCAAGGCGAACCACCCGGCCGAGTACATGGCCGCGCTCCTGACCTCCGTCAAGGACGACAAGGACAAGTCGGCGGTCTACCTCAACGAGTGCCGCCGCATGGGCATCCGCGTCCTCCCGCCGAACGTCAACGAGTCGGAGTCCAACTTCGCCGCCCAGGGCGACGACGTGATCCTCTTCGGCCTCTCCGCCGTGCGCAACGTCGGCACCAACGTGGTCGAGTCGATCATCAAGTGCCGCAAGGCGAAGGGGAAGTACGCCTCCTTCCCCGACTACCTCGACAAGGTCGAGGCCGTGGTCTGCAACAAGCGCACCACCGAATCGCTGATCAAGGCGGGCGCGTTCGACTCCATGGGCCACACCCGCAAGGGGCTCATGGCCCAGTACGAGCCGATGATCGACAACGTGGTCGCGGTCAAACGCAAGGAGGCCGAGGGGCAGTTCGACCTCTTCGGCGGCATGGGCGAGGACACCGGCAGCGAACCCGGCTTCGGACTCGACGTGGAGTTCTCCACCGACGAGTGGGACAAGACCTATCTGCTCGCCCAGGAGCGGGAGATGCTCGGTCTGTACGTCTCCGACCACCCGCTCTTCGGCCTGGAACACGTCCTCGCCGACAAGGCCGACGCGGGCATCGCCCAGCTCACCGGAGGCGAACACGCGGACGGCGCGGTCGTCACCATCGGCGGCATCATCTCCGGCCTGCAGCGCAAGATGACCAAGCAGGGCAACGCCTGGGCCATCGCCACCGTCGAGGACCTCGCCGGCTCCATCGAGTGCATGTTCTTCCCGGCGACCTACCAGCTGATCTCGACCCAACTCGTCGAGGACGCCGTGGTGTTCGTCAAGGGCCGCCTCGACAAGCGCGAGGACATCCCCCGGCTCGTCGCCATGGAGCTGATGGTCCCGGACCTGTCCAACGCGGGCACCAACGCGCCGGTGATCCTCACCATCCCGGCCGTGAAGGTCACTCCGCCCATGGTCAGCCGCCTCGGTGAGATCCTCAGCCACCACAAGGGCGACAGCGAGGTCCGCATCAAACTCCAGGGCCCGCGCAAGACCACCGTGCTGCGCCTGGACCGGCACCGGGTCAAGCCCGACCCGGCGCTCTTCGGTGACCTGAAGGTGCTGCTCGGCCCGTCCTGCCTGGCCGGCTGACACCCCACCAGGCCGCGGCACACACGAAGCGCGGCACGCACGAAGGCCCAGCAGGCCGCGGCACACACGAAGGGGCGCACCCGCCAGGGGTGCGCCCCTCCTGTGTGCCTGGGCTTCAACTGCCCTTTAGTTGTGGCCGAAGCTCTTCCGCTTCTTGCCGGCAACATCCGCCGGGCTGCCCTGGGCGTGCGACATCGGCGACTCGTGCGCCTCCGTCTGCCGCTGCGCGTGCTCGTGGGTCTGCTCGGCGTGCGACGCGCGGTTCTGCGGGCCGGCCTGCTTGCGGTTCTTGTTCTTGGCCATGGTGATCTGCCTCCTGTGGGGGATCTAGGGGCCAGGGCCGGGACCAGATTCACATACGCTGACATCAAGCGCATGTCGGATAATTACCGTGTGTGACAGGGGAGGTGGGAGCGACGGATCCGGAAACGCCACGCCGAAGATCGAGTTCGGGCCGTTAACCCCCGCGCCGTCGGGCAGACTCGAAGGAAGTCCGAAGCAAAACCTCCCGGGAAGAGGGTGAGTCGCGTGGACCGCTGCATCGTCCTGGTGGACGCCGGGTACCTGCTGGGAGCCGCCGCCAGCCTCCTCGCCGGTGAGCCCTCGCGGTCCCGGATCACCGTCGACCACACCGCGCTGATCCAGGCGTTGCGGGTACGCGCGGAGTCCGAGACCGAGCGCCCGCTGCTGCGTATCTACTGGTTCGACGGCGCGCCCGACCGCGTCCCCCAACCGGAGCATCGCCGGCTGCGCGTGATGCCCCGGGTCACCGTCCGGCTCGGCGCCCTCACCCGAAGCGACGGACGCTGGGCGCAGAAGGGCGTGGACGCCGCCATGCACGCCGAGCTGACCGAGCTGGCCCGCAACCGCGCCTGCTCCGACGTCGTCCTCGTCACCGGCGACGGCGATCTGCTGCCCGGCATGATGGCCGCCAAGGAGCACGGCGTCGCCGTCCACCTGTGGGCCGTACAGGCCGCCGACGGCGACTACAACCAGTCCGAGGACCTGGTCGCCGAGGCCGACGAGCGGCGCGTGCTGGACCGCGCCTGGATCACCCAGGCCGTCCGCGCCAAGGAACTGACCGGCGTCTGCGCCCCGCCGCCCGCGCCCCGCCCCGAGATCGCCGCGATCCTCTCCGCGCCGCTGCCGGAGTCCGCGCTCGCGGCGGCGGCCGAGCGCCCGCCCGAGGACGGCGCGCCCCAGCCGGCCGCCGCGGTGACGGAGAACGGCACCCAGGAACGGGCCGCCGCCCACAAGGGCGTCCCCACCCCCAAGGACCTCGCCGCGCTGCGCGCCCCCGGCGCCCAGCCCGTCCAGCACCCGGCGACCGCGACCCTGCGCTGGTCCTCCGACAAGGGCTGGGTGGACCGGCCGGGCGTGGTCGCCGAGCCGCCCGAGGTCGCCTCCATGCCGACGCTGGCCCAGCTGACCACGGCGGAGCAGCGGTGGGCCGACCGCGAGGAGGACATCACCACGGTCGGCGGCGACCCGTACGAGGTGGGACAGGTCTTCGCCCGCCGCTGGATCTCCCGGCTCGGCGACCAGGTCCATCTGCAGCGGCTCTCGCAGCTGTACCCGCGCATCCCGCACCGCATCGACGGGGAGCTGCTGCGGTACGCCGCGCGGTTCGGGCTGCTCGCCCACAAGGACGACCAGATCGACGAGCACGACCGCTACGCCATTCGGGCGGGGTTCTGGCGGGAGATCGACGTGCCGGCGGCTGCGGAGAGCGCGACGGGGGAGTGACGCCGGGCAATCATTACCGGCCGAGTACGGAAGTGCCCCCAAAGGCGAGTAAAGGGCTACGACCCCGTACTCTCGTCCCTTGTGAGTACGCGCGCGGCACAGGCACCTCGGCAGGACGAGGTCGTACGCGTGCGCGGGCTCGGCAAGACCTATCCGGCCGTGAAGGGGCGGCGCGGTGCGCCCGGCACCCCCGAGGTGCGGGCCACCGACGGGGTCGAGCTGGACGTGCGGCGCGGCGAGGTCTTCGGGCTGCTCGGGCCGAACGGCGCCGGCAAGTCCACGCTCGTACGGCAGCTCACCGGGCTGCTCCGGCCCGACACCGGCAGCGTCGAGATCCTCGGGCACGACATCGTCCGGCACCCCGAGCGGGCCGCGCGCCTCCTCGCCTACCTGGGGCAGGAGTCCTCGGCCCTGGACGAGCTGACCGTCTCCCTCGCCGCCGAGACCACCGGACGCCTGCGCGGCCTGGACGTGACGCGGGCCCGCGCCGAGCGGGACGCCGTACTGGAGGAGCTGGGGCTCACCCCGATCGCCGGGCGGGCGCTGAAGAAGCTGTCCGGCGGGCAGCGCAGGCTCGCCTGCTTCGCCGCCGCCCTCGTCGGCGAACGGCCGCTGCTCGTGCTGGACGAGCCGACCACCGGCATGGACCCGGTGGCCCGGCGCGCGGTCTGGGCGGCCGTGGACCGGCGGCGCGCCGAGCGCGGTACGACCGTGCTGCTGGTCACCCACAACGTCATCGAGGCCGAGACCGTACTGGACCGGGTCGCCGTCATCGACCAGGGCCGGGTGATCGCCTGCGACACCCCGGCCGGGCTGAAGGAGCGGGTCGCCGGCGAGGTGCGGGTCGAGCTGGTGTGGCGCGACCGGGCGCCGCTTCAGGTGCCGGAGGTCGCCGCGCTGCGCGAGCGCGCCGTGGAGTCCGGCCGGCGCTGGACGCTGCGGCTCGCGCCCGAGGAGGCCCGCGCCGCCGTCGCCACCGTCACCGGCGGGGCCGCCTTCGCCGCCCTGGACGACTTCACCCTCGCCACGCCCAGCCTGGAGGACGTCTACCTGGCGCTCGGCGGGGCGGCCCGGCAGGGGTTGGTGAAGGCGTGAGCGCGGCGGCCGTGCGGTGCGTATGGGTCTGTACGTCGGTCAGCGCGACCGCCGTGGGGAAGAGGAGCAGCTCGTCGTGAGTGTCGTACCCGCCGAGGTTCTGCCGGGCGGTGCCCGGGCCGTGCCGGAGACGGCGCCGGGCGCGGCCGAGCTCGGGCCGGCCGCGCGGCTGTGGCCGTCGCTCGTGGCCGTCTACCGGGCGCAGCTGTCGCGGGCCCGGGTGGCGCGGATCCCGCTGCTGTTCGTGGCCACCTTCCAGTCCGTCGGCATCACCGTGATGATGCGGGGTGTCGTCGACAGCGGCAGTGAGGCCCAGTCCGTGGTGGCGGGTTCGTCGGTGCTGGTCGTCGCCTATGTGGCGCTGAATCTGCTGTCGCAGTACTTCGGGCAGCTGCGGGCCAGCGGCGGGCTCGATCACTACGCCACCCTGCCGGTGCCGCCGGCGGCCGTGGTGCTGGGCGCGGCGGCGGCGTACGCCTCCTTCACCGTGCCGGGGACGCTGGTGACCGCCGTCTTCGGGTGCGTCCTGTTCGGGCTGCCGCTGGGCAATCTGTGGATCCTGGTGGCGGTGATCCCGCTCGCCGGGGCCGCGCTGTCCGGCCTCGGCGCCGCCTGCGGGCTGCTCGCGCCGCGGCCCGAGCTGGCCACGCTGCTCGGGCAGCTGGGCATGTCGGCGGCGCTGCTGCTGGGGGTGCTGCCGGCCGACCGGATGCCGGAGATCGTACGGCTGGCGCGGGATCTGCTGCCGTCGACGTACGGCGTGGAGGCGTACGCCCGGACCTTCGGGGCCCATCCGGACTGGGCCGTCGTCCTGGCCGACCTGGGGGTGTGCGCGGGTGTCGGAGTCGTCTCGCTGGCCGTGGCGGCGCGGGCGTACCGCAGGGCCGCCGTCCGGTGACGCGGCGCACGGGACGGCCTGGCACGATGTCAGGGTGACCGCACCGCTGACTCCGCCTCCGCCGCCGCACAACCAGTCCCCGAACGACGTCTGGCAGGCGCCGCCGCCCGCCGGGATGTCCGGGGGCGTGTACGAACAGGACGGCCCCGGGATGAAGACCGAACTGCGGGAGGCCGCCGTGATCACGGTGGCCGTGGCCCTGGGCGGGGTGCTGCTCGGGCTGCTGTGGTGGTGGCTGGCGCCGCATGTGCCGCTGGTCGGCGACGTGGTCGACAAGAGCTGGGTCGTCTACCTCAAGGACAGCGAGGGCGAGCAGGCGGTGGGGGTGGACGGCACGTTCACCCTGCTGGCGCTGGGGTTCGGGCTGGTCAGCGCGGTGGTCGTCTTTCTGGCGCGGCGGCGCGGGGGTGTGCCGGTCGTGGTGGCACTCGGGGTCGGCGCGCTGCTCGGGTCGCTGCTGGCGTGGCGGCTCGGGATATGGCTGGGGCCCACCTCCGACGTGCTGGCGCATGCCAAGCAGGCGGGCAAGGGCGTCACCTTCTCGGCGCCGCTGAAGCTGGGGGCGAAGGGTGCGCTGCTGGCCTGGCCGTTGGGGGCGCTGTTGGTCCACCTCGGGCTCACGGCGTTGTTCGGGCCGCGGGATCCCGAGCTGCCGTATCCGCAGCAGCCGTAACCAGGGGGGCTCCGCCCCCCTGGACCCCCCGTTTCCCACCCGCCCACCCGACTCGGTCGGCCGAGAGCGCACCCGCCCGGCCGAGCTCGCTCCCTCGGGCGCCCGCTGTCGCCCACGGGAAAGGCGTCCGTCAGCCCCGCCCGACAGGCGCCCGCGCCCCCGCCCATAAGACGTCCGTCAGCCCCGCCTGACAGGCGCCCGGTGGCCCCGCCTGATCGGCGCCCGGTGGCCCCCGCCCGTAAGGCGTCCGTCAGCCCCGCCCGACGGGCGCCCGGTGGCCCCGCCTGATCGGCGCCCGGTGGCTCCCGCCCGTAAGGCGTCCGTCAGCCCCGCCCGATCGGTGCCAGCACCGCCTGCGTCAGCTTCGCCAGGTCCTCCGGCGCGAGTTCGACCTCCAGGCCCCGTCGGCCCGCCGAGACGCAGATCGTCTCGTGGGCCTCGGCCGAGTCGTCCAGGACCGTCGGCAGCCTCTTGCGCTGGCCCAGGGGCGAGATGCCGCCCCGCACATAGCCCGTCGTGCGCTCGGCGAGCGCCGGGTCGGCCATCGTCGCCCGTTTGCCGCCCACCGCGGCCGCGAGGGCCTTCAGGTCGAGGGAGCCGGACACCGGGACGACCGCCACGGTCAGGGTGCCGTCGACGTCGGCCACCAGGGTCTTGAAGACGCGGTCGGGGGAGACGCCCATCGCCTCCGCCGCCTCCTCACCGTAGGAGGGGTGGGAGGGGTCGTGGTCGTAGGAGTGGACCGTGAAGGCCACGCCGGCCGAGGAGAGGGCGACCGTCGCGGGAGTGCCGCCGGACTGCTGCTGTTTCTTTGCCTTCTTCGCCATGCGTCTTCCTCAGCCGTCTTCCTCAGTTCAGGCTCGTCAGTTCAGGCTCGTCGGCGCCCGGGTCAGCTCGAACGCGGGCAGCGACGGAAGGCTACGGATGATGGACGTCTCGGCGCGAAGGAGTTTCAGCTCGTCGCGCAGGCGGGACGCGGTGTCGGGGGCCTGGAGGAGCCGCTGTTTCGTCGGCGTGTCGTGCACCATGGCCGCCGCCACCAGGTACGACACGACCGAGGGGTCGTCGGGCAGGTCGGCGCCCGTCGACAGGGAGCGCTCGCGGGCGCCCGCCAGCCGCTTCTGGTACTGGCGGAAGGAGCGCAGCACCCCCTCGGCCAGCGCGCCCGCCTCGTCGCCCGGTTCCTCCGGCAGTTCCTCCAGCTCCGCGGTCAGGTACGGGCCCGACGCGTCGACGGAGAGCAGCCGCACCCGGGTCGTGCCCGTCGCCAGCACCTCGTACGTGCCGTCGGCGCGCTCCCGGATGGTCGCCGCGTCCGCCACACAGCCCACCCCGTGGAAGGCCTTGAGGGGGTCGGGGCCGAAGCCCGCGGCCGGGCCGCGGTCGGGCTGTGCGGTGGGGTCCGGCATGCCGGGGGCGCTCGGCGCCACCTCGTAGCCGTCGCGGATGGCCACGACGGCGAACCGGCGCGGCTCGTCCTCCGGTGTCTTGAGCAACTCGCGCATCATGGCGCGATAGCGCTCCTCGAAGACGTTCAGCGGCAGCACGAGCCCCGGGAACAGCACCGTGTTCAGGGGGAAGAGCGGGAGACGGACGGTGGTCACGACGCCCCAGCCTAGTGGTCACCGGAACCGGCGTGTCCGCCGTGTTCGCCGACGCGGTCCGCGGACACCGGGATCAGCCCGGCCGGGGCAGGCGCGGGAGCCGCCGCCAGCAGGTGCTCGCGCAGCCGCAGGAAGTGGCCGAGCGGGTCCTCGGCGAACCGTTCCCAGGGGAAGGACGTGGCGTACGGGCCGATCCGGCCGAGCTCGGCGCGGGCGTCCGCCCAGCGGTCCAGGCGCAGCAGGACGTACAGGAGCTTGTTGCGGATCTCGGCGGGCCACGGGTCGGCCGCCGGGAAGCGCGCGGAGAGCGCGAGCGCGCGGTCGGCGGCCGCGTGCAGCCGGGCGCGCGGCACCTCGGGGCCGCGGCCGTCGGTCAGGTAGCCGAAGGCGGCCCGGGCCGGCAGGGCCTGGACGGGCGAGTCGGCCGGGGCGTCCTGCGCGGCCCGCTCGGCGAAGTCGAAGCAGGCGCCGTGCGAGCCGTGCCGGAAGGTGGCCAGGTAGCGCAGGGCGGCCACGTGGCAGCCGTAGTGGTGCGGGGCGCGGCGGACGGCCGCCTCCCACAGCTCCTCGAAGTACCGGTGCCCGGCCCGTGAGCCGCGCGCGTGGTCCAGGGCGATCCGCCAGGGCACCGGGTCGCGGTCGTCGGCGCGGGCGGCGGCGGTGATCAGCGGGCTCACCTCGCGCAGCAGCTCGGCGCGGGCCGGCGAGGGCCAGGCGCGGTCCACCGCCAGCTGGGCCCCGA
This sequence comes from Streptomyces incarnatus, assembly GCF_001027185.1. Taxonomy (NCBI): domain Bacteria; kingdom Bacillati; phylum Actinomycetota; class Actinomycetes; order Kitasatosporales; family Streptomycetaceae; genus Streptomyces; species Streptomyces incarnatus. The sequence goes on from NZ_CP011497.1 coordinate 6,313,749, forward strand.
CCAGCAGCGGGGCGGGGTCCTCCGGGGCGTTCGCGCGCCAGGCCTCGAACCACTCCGGGCGCGAGCGGGCGAAGGCGGCCAGGCGCCGGGCGTACCGGTCGTGGTTCTCCCACTCGGCCCCGGCGCGGGTGGCCGCGAGCAGCTCGGCCGCCGCCCGGTACTCGCCCCGGCCGGCCGCGACCAGCGCGGGCGAGAGGCGGTCGTCGGGCGCGTCGAGCACGACCTCGTCCCCGGTCGGCGGTCGGCCGGCCGGGCGGAGGGAGCGTCTGGTCATCCGAGTGGGGCGGATGAACGAGGGGAGCAGAGCCATGGTGACGACCATTGAAAGACCGCAGGTCGGCGCCGCGCCAGAGGGTGCGCGGAAGTCGCGGAAAGTTGTACGGTCAAGGGTCAAGGACCGGTAAAGGGTGACTGTTCAACTTTTGCCCCGAATGTCCCGAGTCCGCCGAAGTCCGCGTCAGCTGCGCCGCAGCAGCCGGGTCGCCCCCGCCGCCACCGTCGTCGCCAGGATCCAGCCGAGCAGGATCATCACGGCCGCCAGCCACTGCCAGCCGCCGCGCAGCTGCCACTGGCCGACCTGGCCCAGGTCGATCACCGGCAGCAGCAGGTCCAGGGTGAACAGGGCGGGACTCCAGTACGGGTGGCTGTCGTGGTTGGTCGGCGGATGGCCCGCGTGGGCGAACGCCAGCGTGCCCGCCGCCCACAGCACCGCCATCCACACCGCGGCCCGGCCGGGCCGGTAGCCGTAGGCGACCGTCCAGTCCTGGACGTACCCCCAGAACTTCCCGGCGAGCGGCAGTGTCTCGCGGCGCCGGCGCTGCTTGGCCAGCAGCACCTCCCTCGCGTCCTCGTCCTCCCCGGCGGCCCGCAGCACCGCCGCCAGCCGCTCGTACGGCTCCGGGGCGTACTCCGCGGTGGCCGCCGCCACCCACTCCAGCCGGCCGGTCAGCGGGAACGGGCCGCGCGGGACGAGGTTCTCGTACACGAACCCGCCCATGTGCAGGTTGCCGGGGCCCGGCCAGCTCGCCGCCCGGTCCACCAGGCTGACGATCCGCGCGCCGGACAGCACCACCTTGCCGCGCTGCGGCCCGTCCCCGAGGAAGCGCAGCTCCGACGCGTGCACCCGGCGCAGCGACAGCTCCTGGTCGTCGGTGAGGGTGTACCGGGCCCGCTCGAAGTCGACGGCGTCCCCGAAGCGCCCGTCGTCCAGGCGTATCCCGCCCCGGCACTCGAAGCGCTGGATCCGCGTCCCGCGCGCCGGTGTCGTGCCGCTCAGCAGCGGGCTGCCCACGCCGGCCGGGGTCAGGTACAGGGTGCGCTCGACGGTCAGCTGGGGGGCGTTCAGGGCGTAGCGGGCGTAGGGGTTGTCCAGGTGCGCGCCGCGCAGGCTGAGCGACACGCCGACCTTGGCGCCGCGCAGCCGCAGCTCGCCGTGCGACTGGAGCATCTCCGCCTGGAGGTCCTGGCCGACGGTCATGCCGTCCGCCGAGATCGACCGCCCGCTGCGGTCGCGGTACGCCACCGCCTCGTTGAGCATCAGATCGGTGCCGATGTGGGCGTCCGTCAGCCGGGCCCCGTACCGGAACCGGCAGCGCGGCAGATGCAGGTCGCCCTCGGTGTGCACCCGGGCCGCCTCCAGCCGGGGCACCGCGCAGTCCACCATGCGCAGGGTGGTGAACCGGGCCTCCGGCAGCAGGACCTCCTCGTCGAAGCGGCAGCCGCGCAGCTCGACGTACGGCCGTACCGTGCCGCCCGAGAGGTCCAGCGTGCCGGTGATCCGCACGCCGGTCAGCTTCAGCGCGGACACCCGGCCCGCGAGCGCCGGCGGGCCGTCCAGCAGCAGCCAGGCCACGGTCCGCGCCCGCACGGCGCGCTCCGGGCCCCAGGGGTGGCTGCCGTGCGGATCGTCCACCACGGCGTCCCCGCTGCTCAGGTCGTACACACTGCCGTTGCGGAAGGCCTGCCACATGCCCGCCTCGGCCGCGGTCAGCTCGTCCGGCAGGTCCCCGGCGGCGAAGCCGGCCCCCTCGGTCACCTTTCTCCTCTCCCGGTCCAGCGCCCTGGTACAACCGTTCATGCCCGCTGAGTGACTGCGGGAACACAAGATGTGAAGGAGATCTTCCGAGTTCCGCCACGTTCTGTATCAGCCATTGATACGCGCCCACGGCTCGGGAGTGCGGTCTGAGAGAATTGGGACTGTGATCTCCCGAATCGATCTGCGCGGCGACGCCCTTCCCGAGGGCCCCGCCCTGCGCGACCTGCTGCCCCGAGCCGACTTCGACGTAGCGGCCGCCCTGGAGAAGGTGCGGCCGATCTGCGAGGCCGTGCATCATCGTGGCGACGCGGCGCTGATCGACTTCGCCGAGCGGTTCGACGGAGTACGGCTGGAATCCGTCCGCGTCCCCGCCCAGGCGCTCACCGACGCCCTCGCGGACCTCGACCCGGCCGTGCGCGCCGCGCTGGAGGAGTCCATCCGCCGCGCCCGCCTGGTCCACCGCGAGCAGCGCCGCGGCACCCACACCACGCAGGTGGTGCCCGGCGGCTCGGTGACCGAGAAGTGGGTGCCGGTCGAGCGCGTCGGGCTGTACGCGCCGGGCGGCAGGTCCGTCTACCCGTCCTCCGTGATCATGAACGCCGTACCGGCCCAGGAGGCCGGTGTCGGTTCGATCGCGCTCGCCTCCCCGCCCCAGGCCCCCGCTTTTGAAAATGATCCAGCCGGCGGGCTGCCGCACCCGACGATCCTCGCCGCCTGCGCGCTGCTCGGCGTGGACGAGGTCTACGCGGTCGGCGGCGCCACCGCCGTCGCGATGTTCGCCTACGGCACCGAGTCCTGCCCGCCCGCCAACATGGTCACCGGCCCCGGCAACATCTGGGTCGCCGCCGCCAAGCGCTTCTTCACCGGCAGGATCGGCATCGACGCCGAGGCCGGCCCGACGGAGATCGCGATCCTCGCGGACGACACGGCCGACCCGGTGCACGTGGCCTCGGACCTGATCAGCCAGGCCGAGCACGACCCGCTCGCGGCGGCCGTCCTGGTCACCGACTCCGTCGAGCTCGCGGAGGCGGTGGAGAAGGAGCTGCAGCCGCAGGTCGCCGCCACCAAGCACGTCGACGACCGGATCGTGCCCGCCCTGAAGGGCCGGCAGTCCGCGATCGTCCTGGTCGACGGCATCGAGGAGGGCCTGAGGGTGGTCGACGCGTACGGCGCCGAGCACCTGGAGATCCAGACCGCGGACGCCGCCGCGGTGGCCGACCGGGTGAAGAACGCGGGCGCGATCTTCATCGGCCCCTGGGCGCCGGTCTCGCTGGGCGACTACGCGGCCGGGTCCAACCACGTCCTGCCCACCGGCGGCTGCGCCTGCCACTCCTCGGGCCTGTCCGTGCAGTCCTTCCTGCGCGGCATCCACATCGTGGACTACACGAAGGACGCGCTCGCTGAGGTCGCCCATCACGTGGTGACGCTGGCGGAGGCGGAGGACCTGCCGGCGCACGGCGCTGCGGTCAAGGCACGTTTCGGGTGGAAGGTTCCAGAGGGCAAGTGACCAGGATCGACGATCTTCCCGTACGGGACGAGCTGCGTGGCAAGTCCCCTTATGGCGCGCCCCAGTTGGACGTCCCCGTACGGCTGAACACCAACGAGAACCCCTACCCGCTGCCCGAGCCGCTGGTCGAGCGGATCACGGAGCGGGTGCGGGAAGCCGCCCGCGACCTGAACCGCTACCCCGACCGGGACGCGGTCCAGCTGCGCACCGAGCTGGCCAAGTACCTGACGAAGACGGGCGGGCACCCGCTCGGCACCGAGAACGTGTGGGCCGCCAACGGCTCCAACGAGGTCATCCAGCAGCTGCTGCAGACCTTCGGCGGGCCGGGCCGTACGGCGATCGGCTTCGAGCCGTCGTACTCGATGCACGCGCTCATCGCGCGCGGCACCGGCACGGGCTGGATCTCCGGCCCCCGCAACGAGGACTTCACCATCGACCTCGCGGCGGCCGAGCGGGCGATCGCCGAGCACAAGCCGGACGTCGTCTTCATCACCACCCCCAACAACCCCACGGGCAACGCGGTCCCGCCCGAGACGGTCCTCGCGCTGTTCGAGGCGGCGCAGGCCGCCAAGCCGTCGATGGTGATCGTGGACGAGGCGTACATCGAGTTCAGCCACGGCCACTCGCTGCTGCCGCTGCTGGCAGGCCGCCCGAACCTGGTCGTCTCCCGCACGATGTCCAAGGCGTTCGGGGCGGCGGGCCTGCGCCTCGGCTACCTCGCCGCCGACCCGGCCGTCGTGGACGCCGTCCAGCTCGTCCGGCTGCCGTACCACCTGTCGGCGATCACCCAGGCGACCGCGCTGGCCGCCCTGGAGCACACCGACACGCTGCTGGGGTACGTCGAGCAGCTGAAGGCGGAGCGGGACCGGCTGGTCGCCGAGCTGCGCGCGATCGGCTACGAGGTCACTGAGTCCGACGCGAACTTCGTGCAGTTCGGCCGGTTCACGGACGCCCACACCGCCTGGCAGAAGATCCTCGACCGGGGCGTGCTGGTCCGGGACAACGGCGTACCGGGGTGGCTGCGGGTGTCCGCCGGCACCCCGCAGGAGAACGACGCGTTCCTCGACGCGGTCCGTGAAGTGAAGAAGGAGCTGTAAGGCATGAGCCGCGTTGGACGCATAGAGCGCACCACGAAGGAGACCTCGGTGCTCGTCGAGATCGATCTCGACGGCACCGGCCGGACCGACATCGCCACCGGCGTCGGCTTCTACGACCACATGCTCGACCAGCTCGGCCGGCACGGTCTGTTCGACCTGACCGTGAAGACCGACGGCGACCTGCACATCGACTCCCACCACACCATCGAGGACACCGCCCTCGCGCTCGGCGCCGCCTTCAAGCAGGCCCTCGGCGACAAGGTGGGCATCTACCGCTTCGGCAACTGCACGGTCCCGCTGGACGAGTCCCTCGCCCAGGTCACCGTCGACCTGTCCGGCCGCCCGTACCTGGTGCACACCGAGCCCGAGAACATGGCGCCGATGATCGGCGAGTACGACACCACGATGACCCGGCACATCCTGGAGTCCTTCGTCGCCCAGGCGCAGATCGCGCTGCACGTGCACGTGCCGTACGGGCGCAACGCGCACCACATCGTGGAGTGCCAGTTCAAGGCCCTCGCCCGGGCGCTGCGGTACGCCTCCGAGCGCGACCCGCGCGCGGCCGGCATCCTCCCCTCGACGAAGGGCGCGCTGTAAAGCCATGAACAGCCTCTCCACCCTGCTGATCGTCGTCGGTCTCTTCCTGGTCGGCGGCATCATCTCCTTCGTCAAGCAGAAGATGCCCGCGAGCCTGATCGTGCTGCTCTCGATCGGCGCGGGCCTGTGCCTGGTGGCGGGTGTCATGCGGCTGGGGGTGTGGAATTGACCGCGGTCGCGAAGAAGGTCGTCGTCTTCGACTACGGCTTCGGAAACGTCCGTTCCGCCGAGCGCGCCCTCGCGCGCGTGGGAGCCGACGTCGAGATCACGCGCGACTTCGACAAGGCCATGAACGCCGACGGGCTGCTGGTGCCCGGCGTCGGCGCGTTCGCCGCGTGCATGCAGGGTCTGCGCGCCGCCCGTGGTGACTGGGTGGTGGACCGCCGGCTGTCCGGAGGCCGGCCCGTGATGGGCATCTGCGTCGGCATGCAGATCCTGTTCGCGCGCGGCATCGAGCACGGTGTGGAGGCCGAGGGCCTGGACGAGTGGCCCGGCACGGTCGCTCCGCTCGAGGCCGACGTCGTGCCCCACATGGGCTGGAACACCGTCGACGCCCCCGCCGACTCGCAGCTGTTCGCCGGCCTGGACGCCGGCGCCCGCTTCTACTTCGTGCACTCCTACGCCGTCCACGACTGGCAGCTGGAGTCGCACAACCCGGTGATCGCGGCCCCCAGGGTGACCTGGTCGACGCACGGCAAGCCGTTCGTGGCCGCCGTGGAGAACGGCGCCCTGTGGGCCACCCAGTTCCACCCCGAGAAGTCCGGCGACGCCGGCGCCCAGCTCCTCACCAACTGGATCGGAACCCTGTAGAGACATGGCCAAGCTCGAACTCCTCCCCGCCGTCGACGTCCGCGACGGCCAGGCCGTCCGCCTCGTGCACGGCGAGTCCGGCACGGAGACCTCCTACGGCTCCCCGCTGGAGGCCGCCCTCGCCTGGCAGCGCTCCGGCGCCGAGTGGCTGCACCTGGTCGACCTGGACGCGGCCTTCGGCACCGGCGACAACCGTGAGCTGATCGCCGAGGTCGCCAGGGCGATGGACATCAAGGTGGAGCTGTCCGGCGGCATCCGCGACGACGCCTCGCTGGCCGCCGCCCTGGCCACCGGCTGCACCCGCGTGAACCTCGGTACGGCGGCCCTGGAGACCCCGGAGTGGGTCGCCAAGGTGATCGCCGAGCACGGTGACAAGATCGCGGTCGGCCTGGACGTGCGCGGCACGACCCTGCGCGGCCGCGGCTGGACCCGGGACGGCGGCGACCTCTACGAGACGCTGGAGCGCCTCAACAAGGAGGGCTGCGCGCGGTACGTGGTGACGGACATCGCCAAGGACGGCACGCTGCAGGGCCCGAACCTGGAGCTGCTGAGGAACGTCTGCGCGGCCACCGACCGCCCGGTCGTGGCCTCCGGCGGCGTGTCGTCCCTGAACGACCTGCGCGCCATCGCCGAGCTGGTACCCCTCGGTGTCGAGGGCTCCATCGTCGGGAAGGCCCTGTACGCGAAGGCGTTCACCCTGGAAGAGGCCTTGGAGGCTGTGTCGTCATGACGTCCGAAGCCGTGCGGCGGGTGCAGAGCGGAAGTCCCTGGGAAGAGAGTTTCGGTTTCGCACGCGCCGTCGCGGCGGGGGACCGGGTGCTGGTGGCGGGCACGACGTCCTTCCGGGGCGATGTGCTGTACGGCGAGGGCGACCCGTACGAACAGGCCAAGGTGGCCTTCACCAGCGCCCTCGAGGCGATCGGCGAGTTCGGACTCGGCATCGACTCCGTCATCCGTACGCGGATGTTCCTGACCCATGTGCGGGACGTGGACGCCGTCGGCCGGGCGCACAAGGAGATCTTCGACTCCGTACGCCCGGTCTCGACCCTGCTGGTCGTGGAGGGGTTCGTCGATCCCCGCATCCTGGTCGAAGTAGAACTCGAAGCATTCAGAGGAGCCTGAGCAGTCATGACCCTGGCGGTCCGAGTCATCCCCTGCCTGGACGTGGACAACGGCCGGGTCGTCAAGGGCGTCAACTTCCAGAACCTGCGCGACGCGGGCGACCCCGTCGAGATGGCCAAGGTGTACGACGCCGAGGGCGCCGACGAGCTGACGTTCCTGGACATCACCGCGTCCTCGGGCAACCGGGAGACGACGTACGACGTGGTGCGGCGCACCGCGGAGCAGGTGTTCATCCCGCTGACGGTCGGTGGTGGCGTCCGTACGGCCGAGGACGTGGACAAGCTGCTGCGGGCGGGCGCCGACAAGGTGGGCGTGAACACCGCCGCGATCGCCCGCCCCGACCTGATCCGCGAGATCGCCGAGCGCTTCGGCCGGCAGGTGCTGGTGCTGTCGGTGGACGCGCGCCGCACCGAGTCGGGCTCCTTCGAGGTCACGACGCACGGCGGCCGGCGCGGCACCGGGATCGACGCGGTCGAGTGGGCCCACCGGGCGGCCGAGCTGGGCGCCGGCGAGATCCTGCTGAACTCCATGGACGCGGACGGCACCAAGGACGGCTACGACCTGGAGATGATCGCCGCCGTCCGCAAGCACGTCACCGTGCCGGTGATCGCCTCGGGCGGTGCCGGCAAGCTGGCCGACTTCCCGCCGGCGATCGAGGCGGGCGCGGACGCCGTGCTGGCCGCGTCGGTGTTCCACTTCGGGGATCTGCGGATCGGCGAGGTGAAGGAGACGCTGCGGGCGGCGGGGCATCCCGTGCGCTGACGCCGCGCTGACGCCGCGCTGGGCCCCGGTCGCCTCTGCGGGCAGCCGGGGCTTTCTCATGGGCGGATGCGAAAGAGACGTTGCGCAAAATCTGTTGTGCAACTTTTCTTTCGTATCTAGCGTGGGGGCATGGCAGACAGGGAGAGAGACCGCCGGATCAAGGACGTGGGCACGCTGAAGGCGCTCGCGCATCCGCTGCGGGCGCAGCTCTACCGCCTGCTCGTCATCAACCGTGCCGCAACCGCGTCACAGCTCGCCGAGCAGGTGGACGAGGCCGTCTCGCTGGTCAGCTACCACGTGCGCAAGCTGGCCGAGCACGGGCTGATCGAGGAGGCCGAGCCGCGCAGCGGGGACGGCCGGGAGCGCTGGTGGCAGCCCGCCTCCGACGGCGTCAGCATCCGCGACGAGGACTTCCGGGACGCTCCGGAGAAGGCGGCCGCGCACACCGCGGCCAGCCGGCTGTTCTTCGAGCAGCGGGCCGACATGTACCGGCGCTTCCTCGACGAGCGGACCCACTGGGGCGAGGAGTGGAACGACGCCGCCGGGTCCGCCGAGTCGGTACTGCGGCTGACGGCGGGCGAACTGGCCGAGCTGAACCAGGAGTTGCTCGCCCTCGTGCGCAGGTACGAGGAGCAGGGCCGGGCCGCCGACGCCGCCGGTGACACCGAGGGCCGCGAGAACGTCGCGGTGCACACGTACGGCTTCCCGTTCCGGACCTGAGAGGACACCCCTTTCGTGACCGCCACGCTCATACCGCCGGCGACCGCGCCGCAGGCCCACCGCGACCCCAACGTCCGGCGCTGGCTCGCCGCCTACACCTCCTCGATGCTCGGCGACAGCGTCTACTACCTCGCCCTGTCCTGGGCCGCCGTCCGGGCCGGCACCCCGGCTCAGGCCGGTCTGGTGATGTCGGCCAGCGCATTGCCCAGAGCGGTGCTGATGCTGGGCGGCGGAGTGATCGCCGACCGCTTCGGGCCCCGCCGGGTCGTCATCTGCAGCGACGCGGTGCGCTGTGCCGCCGTCCTCGCCGTGGCCGCCGTGCTGTTCCTCACCAGCCCGGGGCTGTGGCCGCTGGCCCTGCTGGCGCTGGTCTTCGGGACGGTGGACGCCGTGTTCATGCCCGCCGTGGGGGCTCTTCCGGCCCGCCTCACCGAGAAGGACCAGCTCGCCAGGGTCCAGGGGATGCGCGGACTCGCCATCCGGTTCTCCAGCGTGGTCGGCGCCCCGCTGGGCGGGCTGGCCGTGGCCCTCGACGGCGCGGCCGCGGCGTTCGCGCTCGCCGGACTGCTCATCGCCGTCTCGGTGCCGCTGCTGCTCTCGGTGCGGGTCCGGGAACTGCCCGGACCGGCGAACGGCAGCACCGCCTGGAGCGACCTCGGCGCCGGACTGCGCCACATCCGCCGCCACCGCGTCCTCGCCCCGCTGATGCTGGTCATCGCCCTCGGCGACCTGGGCTTCGTCGGCCCGCTGAACGTCGGGCTGACCCTGCTGGCGGACCGGCGCGGCTGGGGCGCCTCCGGCATGGGCTGGGTGCTCGCAGGGTTCGGGGCCGGGGCGGGCGCCGCCTCGCTGCTGCTGGCCGTGCGGGGGCGGTTGCCCCGCGCCGGGCTCGTCGCCGGGTGGACGATCCTCGCCGGCTCGGTGGCGGTCGGTGCCCTCGCCTACGTCCCCACCCTTCCGGCGGCCGTCGGCACGGCCCTGGCCGTGGGCCTGCTCACCGGGCTCAGCGGCGCACTGTGCGGGGCCCTGCTGCAGACCCGGTCCGACCCCGCGTACCTGGGCCGTGTCACCGCCGTCTCCAGCCTGGTCAGCCTCGGTCTGACCCCGCTCAGCATGCCGCTGGCGGCCGCCGCGATCGGGGCCTTCGGACCCGGGCCGGTCTACGCCGTCAGCGCCGCCGTCTGCGGCCTCGGCGGGGTCGTCGCCCTCGCCGTACCGGCCCTGCGGCGCGCGGAACTCCCGGGCTGAGCGCGGGTGGCCGCCTTCGGCGGGACCGGCCGCACCGGGTTGCCGCGGATGCCGGTCGAACACCCAGCCGACACGGACCCAGCCGGCACGGACCCAGCTGGCACGGACCCAGCCGGCACGGACCCTGCGGCTCGTGCGTGAACCGGACACCGGGCCCCTCAGCCGCTCGTACTTCTGCCGTCTGCCACGCGGCCGTGGATCAGGGCCCGGCGATCCGGCTCGGTGACGGGGCTGTGGCCGGGCTCCGGCAGCGGTTCCCGGAACCGACTCCGGGGCTCCGGCAGCGGTTCCGGGAACCGACTCCGCGCCCTTCACCGCGCCCCTCGGCTGCCGGGTTCCCGGCTCAGATCCCCAGCTGCCTTGACTCGTGCAACTTGGCGATCGCGTCGGCCTCGCCCTCGACCTCCACCTGGGCCGCGTTCTGCCGCCCGAACGCGAACATCAGCAGCTCCGACGGTTCGCCGGTCACCGTCACCACCGGCGCGCCCCGGTGTGCCACCGCCGTCTGCCCGTCCGGGCGGCGCAGCACCAGCCCGGTCGGCACACCCCGGGCCACCAGCCGCGCGGTGCGCTCCAGGCGGGACCACAGGGCGTCCTGGAAGACGGAGTCCAGTTCGCGCGGGCTCCAGTCCGGCTGGGCGCGGCGGACGTCCTCGGTGTGGACGTAGAACTCGACGATGTTGGCCGCCTCGTCGATCTGCTTGAGCTGGAACGGCGAGAAGCGCGGCGGGCCGGTACGGATCAGCTGGATGAGCTCCTCGTACGGCTTCGCGGTGTACTCGGCCATCACCTTCTCCAGGCGCGGCACGAGCTGCTTGATGAGCGTGCCCCCGGCCGCGTCCGGGCGGCGTTCGCGCACGATCACGTGCGCGGCCAGGTCCCGGGTCCGCCAGCCCTCGCAGAGGGTGTCGGCGTCCGGACCGACGGTTTCCAAGAGGTCGGCGAGCAGCAGCCGTTCACGCTTGGCGAAGGTCGACATGCAGTCAGCCTACGACCCCGCGCCGAGTCCGCGCAGTGGACACGGCACCGGCGTTGTCGTACCCGCGCGGCACAATGGCACCCATGACCAGTACGACCGGGAGGCCCAGCGGCCTCGACCCGGAGATCGCCGCCCGCCTCAAGCGCAGCGCGGACGGTCTCCTGCCCGCCATCGCCCAGCAGTACGACACCGGTGAGGTGCTCATGCTCGGCTGGATGGACGACGAGGCGCTGCACCGCACGCTGACCACCGGCCGCTGCACCTACTGGTCGCGCAGCCGCCAGGAGTACTGGGTCAAGGGCGACACCTCGGGCCACGTCCAGCGGGTGAGGTCGGTCGCGCTGGACTGCGACGCCGACACCGTCCTGGTCAAGGTCGACCAGGTGGGCGCCGCCTGCCACACCGGCGCGCGCACCTGCTTCGACGAGGACGTGCTCCTCGCGGACGCCGCCCAGCACGCCGATTCCGCCGCTCCGGCATCTGATCAGTAAGGTCGGCCGCCATGGACCTCGAGACCTTCCGCAAGCTCGCCACCGACCGGCGCGTCATCCCGGTGACCCGCAAGCTCCTCGCCGACGGCGACACCCCGGTCGCGCTGTACCGCAAACTGGCCGCCGAGCGCCCCGGCACCTTCCTGCTGGAGTCCGCGGAGAACGGCCGCTCCTGGTCCCGGTACTCCTTCGTCGGCGTCCGCTCCGCCGGGACGCTGACGGAACGCGACGGACAGGCCCACTGGCTCGGCACCCCGCCGGTCGGCGTCCCCGTGGACGGCGACCCCCTCGCGGCCCTGCGCGCCACCATCCAGGCCCTGCACACCCCCCACCACCAGGACGGCCTGCCGCCCTTCACCGGCGGCATGGTCGGCTATCTGGGCTACGACATCGTCCGCCGCCTGGAGAAGATCGGCCCCGGCGAGCGCGACGACCTGCGGCTCCCCGAGCTGACCATGCTCCTGACCAGCGACCTCGCCGTGATGGACCACTGGGAGGGCTCGGTCCTGCTGATCGCCAACGCGATCAACCACAACGACCTCGACACGGGTGTGGACGAGGCCTACGCCGACGCCGTGTCCCGCCTCGACGCCATGGAGGCCGACCTCACGCGCGCGGTGGCCCAGCCCCCGGCCGTGCTGCCGCCGTCCGAGCTGCCCGAGTACACGGCGCTGTGGGGCGGCCCCGACTTCCAGGTGGCCGTCGAGGACATCAAGGAGCGCATCCGCGCGGGCGAGGCCTTCCAGGTCGTGCCCTCGCAGCGCTTCGAGACCCCGTGCACGGCGAGCGCGCTGGACGTCTACCGGGTGCTGCGGGCCACGAACCCGTCCCCGTACATGTACCTGTTCCGCTTCGACGGCTTCGACGTCGTCGGCTCGTCCCCCGAGGCCCTGGTGAAGGTGGAGGACGGCCGCGCGATGGTCCACCCGATCGCCGGCACCCGGCCCCGCGGGACCACCCCGCAGGAGGACCAGGCCCTCGCCGAGGAGCTGATGGCCGACCCCAAGGAGCGCGCCGAGCACCTCATGCTGGTCGACCTCGGCCGCAACGACCTGGGACGGGTCTGCGAGCCCGGCTCGGTCGAGGTGGTCGACTTCATGTCCATCGAGCGCTACTCGCACGTGATGCACATCGTCTCGACCGTCACCGGCCGGGTCGCCGAGGGCCGCACCGCCTTCGACGTGCTCACCGCCTGCTTCCCGGCGGGCACCCTCTCCGGCGCGCCCAAGCCCCGCGCGATGCAGATCATCGACGAGCTGGAGCCGTCCCGGCGCGGCCTGTACGGCGGCTGTGTCGGCTACCTGGACTTCGCGGGCGACTCCGACACCGCGATCGCCATCCGTACGGCCCTGCTCCGGGACGGCACGGCCTATGTGCAGGCCGGAGCCGGCATCGTCGCCGACTCCGACCCGGTCGCGGAGGACCAGGAGTGCCGCAACAAGGCGGCGGCGGTCCTCCGCGCGGTGCACACGGCCAACAGGCTCAGCTCATAGGCGGGTTCAGCCGGTGAACGCGGCGGTGCCGTTCGGGGTGCCGAGCCCGGACGGCCCGTCGTACCCGGTGGTGCCGGTGCACAGGTACGAGCCGGAGCAGCTGCCGTTGGAGCCGCTGGTGACGTCGTTCAGCGACGAGGTGTGCGCGTAGGGGAAGGACGCCGGGTAGGAGCCGGCGGACGGGGCGCCGGCCAGCGCGTAGGTCGCCGCGATCAGCGGCGAGGAGGCGCTGGTGCCGCCGAAGACCATCCAGCCGCTGCCCTGGCCGTAGGTGTCGTACACCGCGACACCGGTGTTCGGGTCGGCCACCGCCGAGACGTCCGCGACCGTGCGCTTCGCACAGCCGGAGTCCTTCTGCCAGCTGGGCTTGGCGTCGTAGGCGGAGCAGCCGGAGCCGGCCCCGCTCCACACCGTGTCGGTCCAGCCGCGGGAGTTGGAGGCCGTCTTCAGGGACGTACCGCCCACCGCCGTCACGTACTTCGACGCCGCCGGGTACTCGACGCCGTAGCCGTTGTCACCGGAGGAGACGGTGATGGCGACGCCCGGGTGGTTGAAGTAGGTGGAGTCGTACGTCGCGTCGCTGGCGGACTCGGAGCCGCCGTAGCTGTTGGAGACGAACTTCGCGCCGAGGTTCACGGCGGTGTTCACGGCCGTGCCCAGGTTGGTCATGCTCGCCGAACTGGCCTCCACCAGCAGGATCTTGCAGTTGGGGCAGGCCGCGCTGACCATGTCGAGGTCGAGGGAGATCTCCTCGGCCCAGCCGGAGTTGCCGCGCGGGTACTTGGTGCCCCCGTTCTGGTCGACCTTCTTGAAGCAGCCGCTCGCCGTGGTGCAGGCGGACAGGCCGTACTGGGCGCGGTAGGCGGCGAGGTCGGACTCCGCGTTCGGGTCGTCGTAGGCGTCGACGATCGCCACCGTCTGGCCCGAACCGCCGCTCGCGGAGGGCAGGTTGTACGCCGCCTGCAGCGAGGCGGGGCCGTAGCCGGAGGGGGCGGCGGCGGCCGTCAGGGCGCTCTCGGCGTGCGCCGAGGCCGGGGTGCCGGCGGTGACCTGCAGGGCGTTGCAGGCCATCTGGTCCTTCTTCGTCGGGGTGGCGCAGGCGTGGGCGACGGAGACGCCGTGGGACGAGGAGGCGGCCTGGCCGACCGGGGCGGCCAGGGCGAGGGCGGCCGTGGCGAGCGTGGCCACGGCGGTGAGGGAAACGGTTCTGCGCAACGTACGTCCTCCACGAGGTGGGTGAACCGGGAAGGGCTGTGGGGGGTGCGCGGTGCCACCACGGCGCGGGGTGACGCGCCGGGGTCGCGCAGAACGTACGGATGGCGGGACCACGTCAACAAGATGGATGTTGAAGGCGGAACGTTGCTTTGCCTTTCCTGGGTGATCCATGTGCCGTTCCTGGACACGGCGTGGCGGAAATCTGAGACCCCCTTGGGTTGACGGACACCCGGGTGTCGGTTCGCCCGGGGTTCAGGCGATAGTGGGGTGCATGACTGCTGCTGTACCTCACCCCCGCCCGGAGGCGACCGGACCCGCCCGCTCCGGCCGGCGGAGCCTCGCCGTGGCTCTCCTGTGCGGTGCGCTCGGCGCGGCCGTGGCGCTGCTCGCGACCCGGCAGCGCTGGGCGGAGGGCACCGCGACGGTGGCCGGCGGCGCGTTCCCGCTCACCGTCAAGGGCAGCGACGTCACGGGCGTCCCCGCGGCCCTCGCCATAGTGGGCCTCGCCGCGCTCGTCGCCGTCTTCGCCGTCCGCAGGGCCGGCCGGCTCGTCGTCGCCGGTCTGCTCGCGCTCTCCGGCGCCGGCATCATGGCCGCCGCGCTCGTGGCCGCCTCCGACAGCTCCGCGCTGGACGAGAAGGCCGCCCAGGCGAGCGGCGACACCTCCGCCACCGTCGCCGCGCTCAGCCACACCGGCTGGCCCTATGTCGCGGCCGCCGGCGGCCTGCTGATCCTGCTGGCCGGCCTGCTCGCCCTGCGCTACGGCAGCCGCTGGCCCGCCATGTCCGGCCGCTACGAGCGCGGCACCGAACGGCCGCGCCGCACGGCCCGGCCGGTCGACCCGGAGCGGCCCGAGGAGATCTGGAAGGCCCTGGACCGGGGCGAGGACCCGACGGGAGCCTGACGGCCCCCGCAGGTGTGGCGAAACAGACGCCACCCCCGCGTCCGGCACGTGCGCCGGTACGGGACAATGGACGACGAGCGTCCGGCTCGGACAGTGACGGGCGGGCTCGGAGCCGTACGACACGTACGCCGCTCTCCTGGGACACGTACACAGCAACGAGGAGCACAGACATGGCGGGCAGCAGCCACGGCCACGGTCACACCCCGGCCGCCTGGACCGGTGTCATCATTTCCTTCATCGGTTTCTGCGTCGCGGGCGCCTTCATGGTGATGGCCCAGCCGGTCGGCTTCTGGGCCGGCATGGTGCTGATCCTCGGCGGTGCCGTGGTCGGCGGCATCATGCGCGCCATGGGCCTCGGCCAGGACCCCAAGCCGCTCAAGGTGGCCGGCGCGCCCGCCGCCGCGACCCGCGAGCCGGCCGGCGTCGAGAGCTGAGCGCACCCACCGCTTCCCCGAGGGGCGGCCCGGCACCCGCGGAGGGTCCGGGCCGCCCCTCGGCGCGTCCGGGGGAGGATCCCGGTGGCCCTGGGCGCGCGGGGCGCCGACGCGCCGGGGACAATGGTCGGGTGAACGCAGAGAGCCGCACGGCCGCGCCGACCGTCCCGTACCCGGCCGTGCAGTCGGTCCCGTACCCGGCCGTGCCATCGGTCCCCTACCCGGCCGTTCCGTCCGGCCCGGCCTGGCGGCGGCTCGCCGTCCCCGCCGGGCTGTTCGCGGCCGTCGCCGGGGCCTTCGCGTACGTGGGCGCCGTCGACCCGAACCAGCCCGGTCACTACCCCGCCTGCCCGCTGTACCGGCTCACCGGTCTGTACTGCCCCGGCTGCGGCGGACTGCGCAGCGCGCACGCCTTCGTCCACGGCGACCTGCTCACCGCGCTGCGGGACAACGCGCTGGGCGTGGCCCTCTACCTGGGCTTCGCGGTGCTGTGGACCGCGTGGACGGTCCAGGTCGTACGCGGCCGGCCGATGCGGCTGGAGCCGCGGCCGGCGTACCTGTGGGGCATCGGCGCGGTGCTGCTGGTGTTCACCGTTGTCCGCAACCTTCCGTCAGGAGGCTGGCTGCACCCGTGATCACTTCGTGAACGTCCAGCTGATGGGACCGGCGTCCACCGGATGCGAGGGCTCCGGGCTCCTGCGGATACCATCGCAGTGACCACGGGTTTTCAAAACCTGGGTTTTCAAAACCTGAAGGAACCACCGTCTGAAAGGGGGCCGCTCGCGTGAGTGTGCTCGACGAGATCATCGACGGAGTCCGTGCCGACCTCGCGGAGCGGCAGGCACGCGTCAGCCTCGACGAGCTCAAGGAGCGCGCGGCCAAGGCCCCCGCCGCCAAGGACGGGGTGGCCGCGCTCAAGGGCGACGGCGTGAAGGTGATCTGCGAGGTCAAGCGCTCCAGCCCCTCCAAGGGCGCGCTGGCGGCGATCGCCGACCCGGCCGGGCTCGCCGCGGACTACGAGGCGGGCGGTGCGGCCGTCATCTCCGTCCTCACCGAACAGCGCCGCTTCGGCGGCTCGCTGGCCGACCTGGAGGCCGTCCGCGCGCGCGTGGACATCCCGGTGCTCCGCAAGGACTTCATCGTCACGTCGTACCAGCTGTGGGAGGCCCGGGCGTACGGCGCCGACCTCGCGCTGCTGATCGTGGCCGCCCTGGACCAGCCGGCCCTGGAGTCGCTGATCGAGCGCGCGGTGTCGATCGGGCTCACCCCGCTCGTCGAGGTGCACGACGAGGACGAGGTCGAGCGGGCCGTGGACGCGGGTGCCAAGGTCATCGGCGTCAACGCGCGCAACCTGAAGACGCTGGAGGTCGACCGCGGCACGTTCGAGCGGGTCGCGCCGGAGATCCCGGACCACATCGTCAAGGTCGCCGAGTCCGGCGTCCGTGGCCCGCACGACCTGATCGCCTACGCCAACGCCGGCGCCGACGCGGTCCTGGTCGGCGAGTCCCTGGTCACCGGGCGCGACCCCAAGACCGCCGTCGCCGACCTGGTCGCCGCGGGCGAACACCCCGCTCTGCGCCACGGCCGGAGCTGATCACCCGCTAAGCTGACCCCGATGACTCCCACCATGACGACCGTGGACCGGTACGCCCGCCTCGCCCGCGGCTGCCGCCCGAGGGGCTGCCGCGCCCCGGCGAGGCGTGTCCACGGCCGCCGGGTGCGGTACGTCATCGGTGACGAGCCCGGGCAGGTAAACGGACGTCGATGGCAGCGCGCCCCAAAGGGGCGCGGGGAACTGCGCGACCAGCCACATACGGCCTGAGGTCGTACGACGAACTCCGCCCCCACGGCGAATAGTGTCTTTTCACACGCACTCACCGTGAGGTTTCGGCATGCCCAGCAACTTCTTCTACCCCGACCCGGAGGGTCAAGTCCCAAGCCCCGAAGGCTACTTCGGGGTGTTCGGCGGCAAGTTCATCCCGGAGGCCCTCGTCGCCGCCGTGGACGAGGTCGCCGTCGAGTACGACAAGGCCAAGCAGGACCCCGAGTTCGCCCGGGAGCTCGACGACCTGATGGTCAACTACACCGGCCGCCCGTCGGCGCTCACCGAGGTACCCCGTTTCGCCGAACACGCCGGAGGCGCTCGCGTGTTCCTGAAGCGGGAAGACCTCAACCACACCGGCTCCCACAAGATCAACAACGTCCTCGGCCAGGCGCTGCTCACCAAGCGGATGGGCAAGACGCGGGTGATCGCGGAGACCGGCGCCGGCCAGCACGGCGTCGCGACCGCGACCGCCTGCGCCCTGTTCGGCCTCGACTGCACCATCTACATGGGCGAGGTCGACACCAAGCGCCAGGCCCTGAACGTGGCCCGCATGCGCATGCTCGGCGCCGAGGTCGTCGCCGTGAAGTCCGGCAGCCGCACCCTGAAGGACGCCATCAACGAGGCGTTCCGCGACTGGGTCGCGAACGTCGACCACACCCACTACCTGTTCGGTACGGTCGCCGGCCCGCACCCCTTCCCGGCCATGGTCCGCGACTTCCACCGGGTCATCGGCGTCGAGGCCCGCCGCCAGCTGCTGGAACGCGCCGGACGGCTCCCGGACGCGGCGATCGCCTGCGTCGGCGGCGGCTCCAACGCCATCGGCCTCTTCCACGCCTTCATCCCCGACGAGGGCGTCCGCCTGATCGGCTGCGAGCCGGCCGGACACGGCATCGAGACGGGAGAGCACGCGGCCACCCTGACCGCGGGCGAGCCCGGCATCCTGCACGGCTCCCGCTCCTACGTCCTGCAGGACGACGAGGGCCAGATCACCGAGCCGTACTCGATCTCGGCGGGTCTGGACTACCCGGGCATCGGCCCCGAGCACTCCTACCTGAAGGACTCCGGCCGCGGTGAGTACCGCGCGGTCACCGACGACGCGGCCATGCAGGCACTGCGCCTGCTGTCCCGCACCGAGGGCATCATCCCGGCCATCGAGAGCGCCCACGCCCTCGCCGGCGCCCTGGAGGTCGGCAAGGAGCTGGGTAGGGACGGCCTGATCGTCGTCAACCTGTCCGGCCGCGGCGACAAGGACATGGACACCGCCGCCCGCTACTTCGGCCTGTACGACACCGACGCCGAGGTGGCCGCCGACGAAGCCGACACCGCCGAGATCGAGGGGGACGCCAAGTGAGCGGGAACATTCGGCTGCTGTCGGACACCCTCGCCGCCGCCAAGGCCGAGGGCCGGTCCGCGCTCATTGCCTACCTCCCGGCCGGGTTCCCGACCGTGGACGGCGGCATCGAGGCGATCAAGGCCGCCTTCGACGGCGGGGCCGACGTCGTCGAGGTGGGCCTGCCGCACAGCGACCCGGTCCTCGACGGCCCGGTCATCCAGACCGCCGATGACATCGCCCTGCGCGGCGGCGTCCGGATCGCCGATGTGATGCGCACGGTCCGCGAGGCCTGTGCCGCGACCGGCAAGCCCGTGCTCGTCATGACGTACTGGAACCCCATCGACCGCTACGGGGTCGAGCGGTTCACCGCCGAACTGGCCGAGGCGGGCGGCGCGGGCTGCATCCTGCCCGACCTGCCCGTCCAGGAGTCGGCGCTGTGGCGGGAGCACGCCGAGAAGCACGGCCTCGCGACCGTCTTCGTGGTGGCGCCGAGCAGCAAGGACGAGCGGCTCGCGAAGATCACCGCGGCGGGCAGCGGCTTCGTCTACGCGGCCTCGCTGATGGGCGTCACCGGCACCCGCGAATCCGTCGGCGCGCAGGCCCAGGACCTGGTCGAGCGCACCCGCGCCACCGGCACCGAGCTGCCCGTCTGCGTCGGTCTCGGGGTCTCCAACGGCGCTCAGGCCGCCGAGGTCGCCGGCTTCGCCGACGGCGTCATCGTCGGCTCGGCCTTCGTGAAGCGGATGCTGGACGCCCCGGACCACACGGCCGGCGTGGCGGCGGTCCGCGAGCTCGCCGAGGAGCTGGCGAAGGGCGTGCGCGGGCAGGCGTAACCGCAGGTCACGCGCCCTGTCAGACAATTCGCTCAGAGTATTCGGTCACTCGAACGAGTGGACCTCCGGCCGGGGAGGCGCGCTGCGCCTCCCCGGTTCGTTCTGGGGGTGTGAGCGAGAAGAACCATGACGGAAAGCGCACCGCACGGGAGCGGCTGGCGGTCGAGCGCGAGAAGCAGAAGGCCGCTGACAGGCGACGGCGCACGCTGATCGTGAGTGCGAGCGTCGTCTGTGTCCTGGGCCTGGCGGCGGTGATCGGCGTGGTCGCCGCGAACTCGGGCAAGAAGGCAAGCAGCTCGGGCCCGGTCGTGGCGCCCTCGGGCGCGCAGGGCAAGGACAGTCTGGCGGTCCCGGTCGGCAAGGACGGCGCCAGGTCGACGCTCACCATCTGGGAGGACTTCCGCTGCCCGGCCTGCCAGATGTTCGAGACGGTGTACCGGCCCACGCTGCATCAGCTGACCGACGCCGGCAAGCTCAGAATTGAGTACCACCTGGTCCGGCTGATCGACGGCAACCTCGGCGGCACCGGCTCCCTGCGCGCGGGCAACGCCGGCGCCTGCGCCCAGGACGCCGGAAAGTTCCGCGACTACCACGACGTGCTGTACGCGAACCAGCCCAAGGAGACCGACGACGCCTTCGCGAACAACGACAAGCTGATCCAGCTGGCCGGCAAGGTGAAGGGCCTCGACACCCCCGCCTTCCAGAAGTGCGTCAAGGACGGCACCCACGACAGCTGGGTGAACAAGTCCAACAAGGCCTTCCAGACCGGCGGCTTCAGCTCCACACCCACGGTCCTGCTCGGCGGGAAGAACATCTACCAGGACCAGACCCTGACCCCGGCCAAGCTCAAGCAGATGGTGGAGGCGGCCGGCCACGGGTAAGGAGCTTCCCCCGCCGTCCGTTTTTCTCACGCCCCCGTTATGCACCCGTAGCCGGGCTGCTTGCCGTCACCACGGCCCGGCAGGGTAGCGTCGGACTTGCCATGGAACTTGCCTACATTCCCAGCCCGTCGCGCGGGGTGCTGTATCTCGGCCCGATCCCGCTGCGCGGCTACGCCTTCTGCATCATCATCGGCGTCTTCGTCGCCGTCTGGCTCGGCAACAAGCGCTGGATCGCCCGTGGCGGGCGGGCCGGCACGGTCGCCGACATCGCGGTCTGGGCGGTGCCGTTCGGTCTGGTCGGCGGCCGGCTGTACCACGTGATCACGGACTACGAGCTGTACTTCAGTCCGGGCCGTGACTGGGTGGACGCCTTCAAGGTGTGGCAGGGCGGCCTGGGCATCTGGGGCGCGATCGCGCTCGGCGCGCTCGGCGCGTGGATCGGCGCGCGCCGCCGGGGCGTCCCGATGCCGGCGTACGCCGACGCCGTCGCGCCCGGCATCGCGCTCGCTCAGGCCATCGGCCGCTGGGGCAACTGGTTCAACCAGGAGCTGTACGGCCGTGAGACGCATGTTCCCTGGGCGCTGCACATCACCTCCTCCGAGGGCGGCCGGGTGCCGGGCTACTACCACCCGACCTTCCTGTACGAGTCGCTGTGGTGCGTGGGCGTGGCCTTCCTGGTCATCTGGGCCGACCGCCGCTTCACGCTGGGCCACGGCCGGGCGTTCGCCCTGTACGTCGCCGCGTACTGCGTGGGCCGCGGGTGGATCGAGTACATGCGCGTGGACGACGCGCACCACATCCTGGGCCTCCGCCTGAACGACTGGACCGCGCTGATCGTCTTCCTGCTGGCGGTGACGTACATCGTGGTGTCGGCCAAGAAGCGGCCCGGCAGGGAAGCCGTGGTCGAGCCGGGTGTCTCCGACGGTTCGGCCGACGGTACCGAAGGCGCCGACGAGGTCGAGGGCAAGGCTGAGGGCAGGGCTGAGCCGGAGGCCGCGGAAGCCGTCGAGGTCACGGAGGCCGCGGAGGCCAAGGACGAGGCCGGGTCGGCGACCAAGAAGAGCTGACGGCAGTTTTACGGCCCCGAGGGCGCCCGGAATCGGTTCCGGGCGCCCTCGGCGTATGTGGGTTGCCTGTCGGGGCACTAGTTCCTGCGTGCCAGCGACATGGTGCGCCGGGCCAGCGTCACCGCTGCCGCGTCGATGAAGCGGCCGTCGGGGAGGGCCTGGGCGCCCTCTTGTGCGGCCGCTGCCTTCAGGACCGTCTCCGCGTGTTCGAGCTCCGCCGGGGTGGGCAGGTAGGCGCGTTCGATCACCGGCAGCTGCCGGGGGTGGAGGGCGGCGCGGCCGAGGAAGCCCAGGGAGCGGCCGTGGGCGCAGGAGGCGGCGAGGCCGTCCAGGTCGCGGATGTCGGGATGGACCGACTGGGGCGGTGGCGCGAGGCCGGCCGCGCGGGCGGCGACGATCACCCGGGACCGCGCCCAGTCCAGGCCCGCGTCGGCCCGTACCCCCAGGTCGGCCCG
The DNA here is from genome assembly GCF_001027185.1 of Streptomyces incarnatus. Lineage (NCBI taxonomy): Bacteria > Bacillati > Actinomycetota > Actinomycetes > Kitasatosporales > Streptomycetaceae > Streptomyces > Streptomyces incarnatus. Next base: position 6,335,557 of record NZ_CP011497.1, read on the forward strand.
CAGGTCCGCCTCGCCGAGGGCGATGCCCCGCAGGGCCGGGTGGGCGGTGGCGACGGCGTAGGCCTGCTCGATGCCGAGGGCCGTCTCCAGCAGGGCGTACAGCGGCACGGGGGTGGCCGTGGCGACCTGCCTGATCTCGCCCGGGGCGGTCACCTTGGGCAGCCGCAGGCCGGCCAGGCCGGGGCGTGCCGCCAGGGCGGCCAGGTCCCCGGCGGACCAGGGGCTGTCCAGCGCGTTGACGCGGACGTGGACCGGGACCGGCGGGGGGTCGGTGAGGAGCTCGGCCGTGGCCGCGCGGGCGTACTCCTTGCGGTCCGGGGCGACGGCGTCCTCCAGGTCGATCACCACCACGTCGGCGCCCGCGGCGAGCGCCTTGGCCACCACGGGCGGCCGGTCGCCGGGGACGTAGAGCCAGGTGAGCGGGTACGGGGTCACAGGGCGCCCTCCTCGCGCAGGACGCGCAGTTCGGCGGGGGTGAGGCCCAGCTCGGTGAGCACGGCCTCGGTGTCGGCGCCGTGCGGGCGCCCGGCCCAGCGGATCGCGCCGGGCGTCGCGGAGAGCCGGAAGAGGACGTTCTGCATGCGCAGCGGGCCCAGCTCCGGGTCGTCGACGGTGGTGACCGTGTGCAGCGCCTGGTACTGCGGGTCGGCCAGCACGTCCCGGACGTCCTGGACCGGGGCCACCGCCGCCTCCGCCTTCTCGAAGGCCGCGAGGACCTCGGCGCGGGTGCGGGCGGCGATCCACGAGCCGACCGCCTCGTCCAGGACGTCGGCGTGGGCGGCGCGGTCCGCGCCGGTCGCGAACCACGGCTCCTCGGTCAGCTCCGGGCGGCCCACCAGGCGCAGCACCCGCTCCGCGACCGACTGCGCGGAAGTGGAGACCGCGACCCAGTGGCCGTCGGCGGTGCGGTAGGTGTTGCGCGGGGCGTTGTTCGAGGAGCGGTTGCCGGTGCGTTCCTGCACGTGGCCGAGCTGGTCGTACCAGGTGGGATGCGGGCCGAGGACCGCCAGGATCGGCTCGATGATCGCCATGTCGACGACCTGCCCGGCGCCGGTGCGCGCCCGCGCGGCCAGCGCGGTGAGCACGGCGTAGGCGGTCGCCAGGCCCGCGACCGAGTCGGCGAGCCCGAAGGGCGGGAGCGTGGGCGGCGCGTCCGGTTCGCCGGTGATCGCGGCGAAGCCGCTCATCGCCTCGGCGAGGGTGCCGAAGCCGGGGCGTTGCGCGTACGGCCCGAACTGCCCGAAGGCCGTCACCCGGGCGAGGACCAGCCGGGGGTTGGCGGCCGCCAGTTCCGCCCAGCCCAGCTCCCACCGCTCCAGGGTGCCCGGGCGGAAGTTCTCGATCACGACGTCGGCGGTGGCGGCGAGCCGGAGCAGGACGGCCCGGCCGCCGGGCCTGGACAGGTCCAGGGTGACGGTCCGTTTGTTGCGGCCGAGCACCTTCCACCACAGGCCGACACCGTCCTTGGCCGGGCCGTGCCCACGACAGGGGTCGGGCCGCTGCGGATGCTCGACCTTGATCACCTCGGCGCCGAAGTCGCCGAGCAGGGTGGCGGCCAGCGGGCCGGCGAAGAGGGTCGCGAGGTCCAGCACCCGCAGACCGGTCAGGGGCGCGGTCGTCGTACTCATGCGGAGTACCTCACGGAGTACGTCATGGCGTACCTCATGCGGTGAACTGCGCGTCGATCTCCGGGCGGTACGGCATCGACGCCGACGCCCCCGCCCGCTGGACGGAGATCGCCGCGGCGGCCGCCGCCCAGGACAGGGCCTCCCGCACCGGTTTCTCCTCGGCGAGGGCCACCGCGAGCGTGCCGACGAAGGTGTCACCGGCGCCCGTGGAGTCGACGGCGGTCACCTTCGGCGCCGGGATCACCAGCGGCTCGGTGCCGCGGGTCAGACAGAGGCAGCCCGTGGCGCCCAGGGTGACGACGACCTCCGGCACCGCCTCCAGCAGGGCGGCGGCGGCCTCCCGCGGGTCGGCGCGGCCGGTGAGGGTGATCGCCTCGTACTCGTTGGCCACCAACAGGTCGGTGGTGTCGAGGAGTTCGGGCGGCAGCGGCTGGGCGGGCGACGGGGTGAGGACCGTACGGATCCCGTGCCGGCGCGCCGCCTGAGCGCCCAGCACGACCGCGCGCAGCGGGATCTCCAGTTGCAGCAGCAGGGCGTCGGCGGAGGCGATCACCCCCTCGTCGCCGGGGGAGAGGTGGTCGACGGTGCCGTTCGCGCCGGGGATGACGACGATGGAGTTGGCGCCCTCGTCGTCCACCACGATGTGCGCGGTGCCGGACGGGCCCTCGACCGTCCGCAGGAAGTCGGTGTCGACACCCGAGTGTTCCAGGGTGTCGCGCAGCCGCAGGCCGAAGGCGTCGTTGCCGACCGCGCCGATCATCGAGACGGTGGCGCCCGCGCGGGCCGCGGCGATCGCCTGGTTGGCCCCCTTGCCGCCGGGGATCGTGTGGAACTCCCGTCCCGTCACCGTCTCGCCGCGCTGCGGGGCCTTGGCGACATAGGTGACGAGGTCCATGTTCGTGCTGCCGAGGACGACGATGTGGGTCATGGGCGGGTCGCCTCCAGGTGGGTGAGATGGGCGAGGGTGTCGAAGCCGGTGCCGTCGAAGTCGGCGACGGTGGTGGCGAGCCGGTTCTTCAGCGGGGCACGCCAGCGGTCGGGCAGGGCCGCGGGGTCGCCGGCGAGCAGTCCGGCGATGCTGCCGGCCGTGGCGCCGTTGGAGTCGGTGTCCAGGCCGCCGGACACCGCACGGCAGATGGAGCCGGTGAAGTCGCCGTCCGCGTGCGTGAGGGCGGCGGCGAGCAGGGCGGTGTTGGGGATGGCGTGCACCCAGTGGTGGGCGGGGGAGTAGCGGGCGTGGAGCTCGTCCACGACGTCGTCGAAGTCCTCGTGGGCCTCGGCCAGCCGGAGGGCGTGGTCGATCGCCCGCGCGAGCCGGGAGCGGGGCGGGATCACCCTCCGGCCGGTGCGCAGACAGGAATGCACGTCCGCGGTGCCGGTGGCGGCGGTGGCGATGACGGCGGCCGTGAACATCGCCGCGTAGACGCCGTTGGCGGTGTGGGTGAGGACCGCGTCGCGGTGCGCCTGTCCGGCGGCGGCGGCCGGGTCGCCGGGGTTGGTCCAGCCGTGCACGTCGGCGCGGATCCGGGCGCCGATCCACTCGCGGAAGGGGTTGCGGTGACGGGCCGTGTGCGGGGGTTCGATGCCGGTGAGGAGGTTGCGGTAGGCGACGCGTTCGGCGGTGAACGTGCGGCCGGCCGGGAGCTCTTCCAGCCAGAGCCGGGCCACGTCCGCGGTGCTGAACGTTCTTCCGTGCCGGCGCAGGAGGACCAGGTTGAGGATCGGGTAGTCGAGGTCGTCGTCCTCCGGCATGCCGTCGATGTTCTCGGCGAGGGAGGTGGGCCCGGAGCGGCGGTTCCAGGGATGCTCGGCGAGCAGCTCCTCCGGAACCCCGCGGGCCGTGAAGTACGAGGTCAGGGGCCAGTTGCCGGTTGCCCGAGCGAGGGCGCGGATGCCGTCGAGGGGGAGCTTTTCGACCGGTTTGCCGAGCAGACAGCCGATGGCCCGGCCGAGCCAGGCGGCTTCGAGGGCTTCCTGGGTCGGTGTTGACGTGGTGGGGGATTCGCCTGCCCGCGCCGGCGGGTCCGGCCAGTCCGGGCACAGCGTCTTGATGCGGGCCAGGTCCGTCGGCTCGTCCTCGGAGAACGCGCTGGGCAGGTCGGCCAGTTCGTCCAGGAGGTCTTCGGCGAGGAGACGCAGATAGCGGGACGCCCGATGGGTGGACGCGCCCGCGCGGGACGGCGCTTCCAGTCCGCCCGCCGCTCGCCATCGCGCCTCGATCCGCGACGGCTCCCGCCCGTCCAGGCGGGCCTGGCGGAGTTCGTGGCCGAGCAGGTCCTCCGGCTGGACCCAGGTCAGTCGGAGCATGCGGTGCCTCCGAGGGCCGCGAACGCCCGCTCGTGGGCCCGCCGCCGGCGCACGTCCCGCCCGAAGACCTCCCGCGCCACCTCGGTGAGGGTGCGGGCCGGCGCCCACAGGTCCAGCCGGCTGGCCTCCGCCACCGTCTTCGCCCAGTCCTCCGGGACGGGCGAGCCGAGCGCGCCCGCGATCGCGCCGGCCATCGTCGCGATCGAGTCGCAGTCGCGGCCGTAGTTGACCGCGCCGAGCACGGCGTGCCGGTAGTCACCGCCCGCCACCAGCAGCATGCCGAACGCGATGGGCAGCTCCTCGATCGCGTGCAGCCGGGACGGGCGGCGGGCGCCGAGAGAGGGCGCGCGGTAGTCCGGGCCGACCGTGTCGTACGGGGCCACCGCCGCGCGCAGGGGCCGCAGCGCCGACTCGAAGTCCCGGTGCCGTACGGCCACTTCGCAGACCTTCTCGATCGCCTCGCGCGTGCCGTCCTTCGCCAGGGACAGGCACGCGGTGACGACCGAGTCCGGGGTCGCGCCCGGGGTCGCGGCGGCGGCGACGGCCCCGGCGAGGACACCGGCCGCCTCTCGGCCGTACGACGACTGGTGCGCGCCGGCGATGTCCAGCGCCTCGGCGTAGGCGGCGGCCGGGTCGGCCGCGTTGACCAGGCCGACGGGGGCCATGTACATGGCCGCGCCGCAGTTGACGATGTTGCCGACGCCCGCCTCCCGGGGGTCGGCGTGGCCGTGGGCCAGCCGGGCCACGAGCCACTTCTCGGCGAGGAACAGCCGGTGCAGCGGCAGCGCCTCGGCCTCCAGTTCCGGGATCCAGCGCGGGTTCGTCATCAGGTCCGGGACCAGGTGGTCGGCGATCGCGTAGGCGTCGAGGTGGTCGCGGACGCGGTCGTACACGCGGATCAGCGCGTGGGTCATCAGGGTGTCGTCGGTGACGTGGCCGTCGCCCTTGTGGTACGGGGCGAGGGGGCGGGCGGTGCGCCAGGCGTCGCCGTGCCAGGGGCCGACGACGCCGTGGACGCGGCCGCCGTGGCGCTCGGCGATCTGGTCGGGGGAGTACCCCTCGACCGGGCCGCCGAGGGCGTCGCCGACGGCGGCTCCGACGAGGGCACCGGTGATCCTCTCCTCGAGACCGAGCAGGGATGGCCGGCCGCTTTCTTCTTCTTCGAGCCCTTTGGGCTCCTTGGGCGTCATGCCCCGAATCATCCTCCTGGGCGGGCCGGTTGCGCGGCTTCCAGGAGTCCGGCGAGTTCCACCAGGTCGGTGCCGGTGAGGCGGGGCAGGGCGCAGCCGGACAGGGTGCGGCAGGCGTCCCGCCAGGTCCGCGGGACGGCCGCGCCGCCGCCGAGGGCTCCGGTGAGGGCGCCGGCGAGGGCGGGGGCGGAGTCGGCGACCCGGGACAGGCACGCGGCGGCGGGTACGGCCTCGGCGATACGGCCTCCGGCCGCGGTGGCCAGGGCGAGGGCGACCGGCACGGTCTCGGCGGCGGCGATGCCGTAGCTGTAGACGTGGTCGACGATCTGGTGCTCGAGGAGCGGGACCAGGGCGAAGGCGGAGTCGCTGTCCTCGGCGAGGGCGAGCGCGTGGCGGGCGTTGCGGCCGATCTCGGTGTCGGGCGGGAGTTCGGCGAGCGCGGCGGTCACGCAGGTGTCCGGGCCGGCGTCGGCGAGGGCGAGCGAGAGGGCGGCGGCCATGGCCCGGGCGCCGTGCACGCCGTCGCCGTCCTGGGTGTAGCGGGCGTCGAACTCGGCGAGGGCGGCGGCGCGTTCGGGGTCGCCGGGGTGGGCGACGGCGAGCACACAGGCGCGTACGCAGGCGGCGTCGTCGAAGTAGTGCGGGTTGTCGTGGCCGGTGGCGGGCGGGCGCAGGCCGGCGGCGAGGTTGCCGAGGCCGGCGCGGACGGAGATGCGGGCGCGCAGGGGCAGTACGGCGGACTCGACCTCCGGGGCCCGGTCCGCAGCGGCGGCGACTTCCGCGGCCACGGCGGTCCAGGTGAGGTCGATGGCGGCGCGGGTACGGCGCTCTCGGCTGAGGTCGCCGAGGGCGGCGTCGTCGCCGGCCCGCAGCACCGCCTCCGCGGCGAAGGCCGCCCACTCGGCGTCGTCGGAGGGGCCGAGGCGGAGGGGTTCGGGGGGTTGGTTGAGGGCGATCGGCACGGGGAGTGTGGTGGTCGCGTTGTGCTCGGCGAACGTGTCCAGTTCCCGGGTCAGCCGGCGGGTCCACTCCGGCATGCGGGCGGCTCGGTGGCGGGCGGCGGGCCAGCCGGCGGCGTCGCCTGCGGCGAGGCCGAGCAACAGCCCCTCGATTCGGCGGGGTTTCACGACCGGCCCTCCCTCTCCGCCCCGACCAGGGTGCTCCGCCCCCTGGACCCCCGCTCGCCCACCCACCCACCCGACTCGGTCGGTCGAGAGGCGGACGAGGGGGGTGTGGGGGGCTCGGGTGGTCGAGAGGTGGGGGAGGAGGGTGTGGGTGGCTCGAGTGGGTGGGAGGCCGGCGCGACCTGGGTGGGGGTGGCTCGAGGGGTTGGCGAGGTGGGCGGAAGAGGGGCGGGGCGCTCGGTGGGCCCAGAGGTGGGGGTGAGGGGTGGCCGTGGCTCGATGGGTGGGGAGGTCGGCGAGATCCGGGTGGGGGTGGCTCGGTGGGGTGGCTGGGAGGTGGGGGTGAGGGGTGGGCGTGGCTCGGTGGGGTGCGTGGTGGGTGCCAGGGCTGGGTGTGGCTCGGTGGGGTGCGGGGGTGGTGGGAGCGTGGTCGGGTCCGGGAGCAGGAGGTCCGCCACCTCCAGGACGTGGCGGCCCGCCATGGACGGCAGGCAGCGGCCGTGGACCGGGCCGATCGCCGCTGACCAGTGGGCCGGAATCGCCGCGTTGCCCTGGGTCGCGCCCGCCAGGGCGCCGGCCACCGCTGCCGTCGTGTCCGCGTCGCGGCCCATGTTGACGGCCGTGAGGACCGCCTTCGCGAAGTCGCCGTCGGCCGCCGCGTACGCGCCGAAGGCGAGCGCGACCGCCTCGGGGGCCAGGTCGGTCCAGGGATAGCCGCCGATGACGACCGCCGAGCGGACCGCCCGTTCGCCGAGGTGCGACACGGCGACGGCGCGGCGCAGGGAGCGTGCCGTCCAGGAGTCCTCGGGGACGACCGCGAGGGCGGAGGCGATCACCACCGCGACCGGGGCGCCCGTCATCGCCGCCGCCACCCCCGCCGCGACCGCCTGGCCGCCGTAGATCCCCTCGCCCTCGTGGCTGACCGAACCGTCGATCGCCACCAGACGGGCCGCTTCGGCGGGGCGGCCGGCGGCGAAGACGCCGAAGGGGGCCGCCCGCATGGCCAGGCCGTCGCTCCAGGCATGCCGGTGCTGGGCCGAGATGGGGGCGGCGAGGCCCCGGCGCAGGTTCTCCAGCGTGCCGCGTTCGCTGAACCCCGCGCCCCGGAAGGGGCCCTCGGCGCGGTCGGCGATCCACTCGTGCCAGGCCGCCTCCACATGGGCCGGAGTCAGCGCCGACCCGTGCCGGGCGAGCAACAGCCCCGAGAAGATCGCGTACTCGGTGTCGTCCGTGCCGCACGGCCGCTCCGTGACGTAGCCCGTGATACGGCCCCAGCGGGCGCGGATCTCGGACGGCTTGAGGTTCTCCGCGGGCGCCCCCAGCGCGTCCCCGACGGCCAGGCCGAGCAGCGCGCCGCGGGCCCGGTCGCGGAGCCCGGCGGCGTCGTCGGGCGCCGGAACCGGGGGAGTGCAGGCGATCGATGCCATGGGCGGCCTCCTTCAGCGGGACCACGGGACGCTTTGCGGATGTGTGCCACCACGCGCCGCCCCGAGAGCCTCGGCCGGGTGCGAGTCACCCACTTGGCAACTGAGCAAGATCATGCACGGATGAGCAAAGCCGGGTAAAGGTGCAGGTTAGCCCAGCCTTTCCTTGCTGGCGGCGAAGGGGGAATGGGCGTAGGTTCGGTGGCGTCGAAAAGTAGAACTCGTCCAAAGTTAGCTTTGGCTAAGCTATCCGGGGGGCCCGCATGGCCATCATCGAGACCCAGGCCGCGCTGCACGAAGCGCACCGCGACAACCACACCCACCGTGATGTCAACGGAGGGTGGCTGCGGCCCGCCGTCTTCGGTGCCATGGACGGGCTCGTCTCCAACCTCGCCCTGATGACCGGTGTGGCCGGCGGTTCCGTGAGCCAGCAGACCATTGTCATCACCGGGCTCGCGGGGCTGGCGGCGGGCGCCTTCTCCATGGCGGCCGGCGAGTACACCTCGGTCGCCTCCCAGCGGGAGCTGGTCGAGGCCGAACTCGACGTCGAGCGCCGTGAGCTGCGCAAGCACCCCCAGGACGAGGAGGACGAGCTCGCGGCGCTGTACGTCGCCCGGGGCGTGGAGCCGGACCTGGCCCGGGAGGTCGCGCGGCAGCTGTCCCGGGATCCCGAGCAGGCCCTGGAGATCCACGCCCGCGAGGAGCTGGGCATCGACCCCGGTGACCTGCCCTCGCCGCTGGTCGCCGCCGTCTCCTCCTTCGGGTCCTTCGCCCTCGGCGCCCTGCTCCCCGTGCTGCCGTTCCTGCTCGGCGCGACCGCCCTGTGGCCCACCGTGCTGCTCGCCCTCGCCGGGCTCTTCGGCTGCGGTGCCGTGGTGGCCAAGGTGACCGCGCGCAGCTGGTGGTACAGCGGCCTGCGGCAGCTCGCGCTGGGCGGCGCGGCGGCCGGTGTGACGTACGCCCTGGGCACCCTGTTCGGAACGGCCGTAGGATAGCGCCGCCGGTACTTATGCGTTGGGCCGCATAAGTAGCCGCGAAAGCCCGTTACTCGCTGGTTTCGACCGCGTGACCACCGGGCATGAGCCGTAAGCGCTGTGGGCAATGACGCCTGTGGCACCCCGCGGGGTGAGTGACGACGCTCCCCCCGCCCCCCCGTAGGGCCGCCGGATGCCGATCCGACCGATCGTGTCCGTCCGGTCCCCTTCACACGTTCGCCGCGACCGTGCGGCCCCCAGGCCGTCACGCGCGGCCCCGCCGTGCGCCGTACGGCACTCGCCGCCCCGCGCGGCACCCCGCCGCCCCCGCGCGGCACCCTCGCCACGGACCCCGTGGCGTCCGCATGTTGGAACGGTCTATCCGCTTCCCGGGAACCGCCCCATCATGTAACCTGCACGAAATTTTGAGATCACGCAGAGGGCCAACGTCGTCCCTCGGCAGCTGCCACATGCCTGATGACGACGACGGGAGAGCCGATGCGTACGCCGCGCCAGCCGTCCCAGCACTCCGCGAATGGCCAGAACTGGTCCTTCATGGATGCTCGCCCTGCTGCGCAGGGTATGTACGACCCCCGCAACGAGCACGACGCCTGTGGCGTCGGTTTCGTCGCCACCCTCACCGGCGAGGCGTCCCACACCCTGGTGGAGCAGGCACTCACCGTGCTGCGCAACCTGGAGCACCGCGGCGCCACCGGCTCCGAGCCCGACTCGGGCGACGGCGCGGGCATCCTCTCCCAGGTGCCGGACGCCTTCTTCCGCGAGGTGGCCGGATTCGACCTTCCCGCGGCCGGCTCCTACGCGGTAGGCATCGCCTTCCTGCCGGAGGAGGGGACCGCCGACGCCGTCTCGAAGATCGAGACGATCGCGACCGAGGAAGGGCTGACCGTCCTCGGCTGGCGCGAGGTTCCCGTCGCCCCCGAGCTGCTGGGCGCCACCGCCCGCTCCACCATGCCGGTCTTCCGGCAGATCTTCGTGACCGACGGCGCCAGCGAGGGCATCGCGCTGGACCGCAAGGCGTTCGTGCTGCGCAAGCGCGCCGAGCGCGAGGTGGGCGTCTACTTCCCGTCGCTCTCCGCGCGCACGATCGTCTACAAGGGCATGCTGACCACCGGCCAGCTGGAGCCCTTCTTCCCGGACCTGTCCGACCGCCGCTTCGCCTCCGCTGTCGCGCTGGTGCACTCGCGGTTCTCCACGAACACCTTCCCGTCGTGGCCGCTCGCCCACCCCTACCGCTTCGTCGCGCACAACGGTGAGATCAACACCGTCAAGGGCAACCGCAACTGGATGCGCGCCCGCGAGTCCCAGCTGGTCTCCGACCTGTTCGGGCCGCAGGAGAAGCTGGAGCGGATCTTCCCGGTCTGTACGCCGGACGCCTCCGACTCCGCCTCCTTCGACGAGGTCCTGGAGCTGCTGCACCTGGGCGGCCGTTCGCTGCCGCACTCCGTGCTGATGATGATCCCGGAGGCGTGGGAGAACCACGACTCCATGGACCCGGCCCGGCGCGCCTTCTACGGCTACCACTCCACGATGATGGAGCCCTGGGACGGCCCCGCCTGCGTCACCTTCACCGACGGCACCCAGGTCGGCGCCGTGCTCGACCGCAACGGTCTGCGCCCCGGCCGCTACTGGGTCACCGACGACGGCCTCGTCGTCCTCGGCTCCGAGGTCGGCGTCCTCGACATCGACCCGGCCAAGGTCGTCCGCAAGGGCCGGCTGCAGCCCGGCAAGATGTTCCTCGTCGACACCGCCGAGCACCGCATCATCGAGGACGACGAGATCAAGGCGTCCCTCGCCGCCGAGAAGCCGTACGCCGAGTGGCTGGAGGCCGGCGAGATCGAGCTGGGCGACCTGCCCGAGCGCGAGCACATCGTGCACACCCACGCCTCGGTCACCCGCCGCCAGCAGACCTTCGGGTACACCGAGGAGGAGCTGCGCGTCATCCTCGCGCCGATGGCCCGCTCCGGCGCCGAGCCGATCGGCTCCATGGGCACGGACTCGCCGATCGCGGCCCTGTCCGAGCGCCCGCGGCTGCTGTTCGACTACTTCACCCAGCTGTTCGCGCAGGTCACCAACCCGCCGCTGGACGCCATCCGCGAGGAGCTGGTCACCTCCCTGCGCTCGTCGCTGGGCCCCGAGGGCAACCTGCTGGACCCGACGGCCGCCTCCTGCCGCTCGGTCACCCTGCCCTTCCCGGTGATCGACAACGACGAGCTGGCCAAGCTCATCCACATCAACGCCGACGGCGACATGCCCGGCTTCAAGGCCGCGACCCTGTCCGGCCTGTACCGGGTCTCCGGCGGCGGTGACGCCCTCGCCGCGCGCATCGAGGAGATCTGCGCCGAGGCCGACGCCGCCATCGAGAACGGCGCCCGCCTGATCGTCCTGTCCGACCGGCACTCCGACGCCGAGCACGCGCCGATCCCGTCGCTGCTGCTCACCGCGGCCGTCCACCACCACCTCATCCGCACCAAGCAGCGCACCCAGGTGGGCCTGCTGGTCGAGGCCGGTGACGTCCGCGAGGTCCACCAGGTCGCCCTGCTCATCGGCTACGGCGCCGCCGCCGTCAACCCGTACCTGGCGATGGAGTCCGTCGAGGACCTGCTGCGCGCCGGCACCTTCCTGAGCGGCCTGGAGCCGGAGCAGGCCATCAAGAACCTGATCTACGCCCTGGGCAAGGGCGTCCTGAAGGTCATGTCCAAGATGGGCATCTCCACCGTCGCCTCCTACCGCGGCGCCCAGGTCTTCGAGGCCGTCGGCCTGGACGAGACCTTCGTGGAGAAGTACTTCAACGGCACCGCCACCAAGATCGGCGGCGTCGGCATCGACGTCATCGCCAAGGAGGTCGCCGCCCGCCACGCCAAGGCCTACCCGGCCTCCGGCATCGCCCCGGCGCACCGCGCGCTGGAGATCGGCGGCGAGTACCAGTGGCGCCGTGAGGGCGAGCCGCACCTGTTCGACCCGGAGACGGTCTTCCGCCTGCAGCACTCCACGCGCACGGGCCGCTACGACATCTTCAAGAAGTACACCTCCCGGGTGAACGAGCAGTCCGAGCGCCTGATGACGCTGCGCGGCCTGTTCGGCTTCAAGTCCGGCCGCGCCCCGATCTCCGTCGACGAGGTCGAGCCGGCGAGCGAGATCGTCAAGCGGTTCTCGACGGGCGCCATGTCGTACGGCTCCATCTCCAAGGAGGCGCACGAGACCCTCGCCATCGCCATGAACCAGCTGGGCGGCAAGTCCAACACCGGTGAGGGCGGCGAGGACCCGGAGCGCCTGTACGACCCCGCGCGGCGCAGCGCCATCAAGCAGGTCGCCTCCGGCCGCTTCGGCGTCACCTCCGAGTACCTGGTCAACGCGGACGACATCCAGATCAAGATGGCCCAGGGCGCCAAGCCCGGCGAGGGCGGCCAGCTGCCCGGCCACAAGGTCTACCCGTGGGTGGCCAAGACCCGTCACTCGACGCCGGGTGTCGGCCTGATCTCGCCGCCGCCGCACCACGACATCTACTCCATCGAGGACCTGGCCCAGCTGATCCACGACCTGAAGAACGCGAACCCGCAGGCGCGGATTCACGTCAAGCTGGTCTCGGAGGTCGGCGTCGGCACGGTCGCCGCGGGTGTCTCCAAGGCGCACGCGGACGTGGTGCTGATCTCCGGCCACGACGGTGGTACGGGTGCCTCCCCGCTGACGTCGCTGAAGCACGCCGGTGGCCCCTGGGAGCTCGGTCTCGCCGAGACCCAGCAGACCCTGCTGCTCAACGGCCTGCGCGACCGGATCGTCGTGCAGACCGACGGCCAGCTGAAGACCGGCCGTGACGTCGTCATCGCCGCGCTGCTCGGCGCCGAGGAGTTCGGTTTCGCGACCGCGCCGCTCGTCGTCTCCGGCTGCGTGATGATGCGCGTCTGCCACCTGGACACCTGCCCGGTCGGCATCGCCACCCAGAACCCGGCCCTGCGCGACCGCTTCGCCGGCAAGGCCGAGTACGTGGTGAACTTCTTCCGGTTCATCGCCGAGGAGGTCCGCGAGCTGCTGGCCGAGCTGGGCTTCCGCTCCATCGAGGAGGCCGTCGGCCACGCCGAGGTGCTGGACGTCGAGCGGGCCGTCGACCACTGGAAGGCGCAGGGCCTGGACCTGGAGCCGCTGTTCCACGTGCCGGACCTGCCCGAGGGCGCGGTGCGCCACCAGGTGGTCGAGCAGGACCACGGCCTGGAGAAGGCGCTGGACAACGAGCTGATCAAGCTCGCCGCCGACGCCCTGGCCGCGAACGACGCCACCGAGGCACAGCCGGTGCGCGCCCAGGTCGCCATCCGCAACATCAACCGCACGGTCGGCACCATGCTCGGCCACGAGGTGACCAAGAAGTTCGGCGGCGCGGGCCTGCCCGACGACACCATCGACATCACCTTCACCGGCTCCGCAGGCCAGTCCTTCGGCGCGTTCCTGCCGCGCGGTGTCACGCTGCGCCTGGAGGGCGACGCCAACGACTACGTCGGCAAGGGCCTCTCGGGTGGCCGGGTCGTCGTCCGCCCGGACCGTGCGGCCGACCACCTCGCCGAGTACTCGACCATCGCGGGCAACACCATCGCCTACGGCGCCACCGGCGGCGAGCTGTTCCTGCGCGGCCGTACCGGTGAGCGGTTCTGCGTCCGCAACTCCGGCGCGCTGGTCGTCTCCGAGGGCGTGGGCGACCACGGCTGCGAGTACATGACCGGCGGTCACGCGGTCGTCCTCGGCCCGACCGGCCGCAACTTTGCGGCGGGCATGTCCGGCGGCATCGCCTACGTCATCGACCTCGACCGCGACAACGTCAACGCGGGCAACGCCGGGTCGGTCGAGGCGCTGGACGACACGGACAAGCGGTGGCTGCGCGAGGTGGTGCGCCGCCACGCCGAGGAGACCGGCTCGACGGTCGCCGAGAAGCTGCTCGCCGACTGGGAAGCGGCCGTGGAGCGGTTCAGCAAGATCATCCCCAGCACGTACAAGGCAGTGCTCGCCGCCAAGGACGCCGCCGAGCGAGCCGGTCTGACCGAGACCGAGATCACCGAGAAGATGATGGAGGCGGCGATCAATGGCTGACCCGAAGGGCTTCCTGAACCACGGCCGTGAGGTCGCCAAGACCCGCCCCGTCGCCGAGCGGGTCAAGGACTGGAACGAGGTCTACGTCCCCGGCTCCCTGCTGCCGATCATCAGCAAGCAGGCCAGCCGGTGCATGGACTGCGGCATCCCGTTCTGCCACAACGGCTGTCCGCTGGGGAACCTGATCCCCGAGTGGAACGACTACGCCTACCGCGAGGACTGGGCGGCCGCCCAGGAGCGGCTGCACGCGACCAACAACTTCCCGGAGTTCACCGGTCGCCTCTGCCCCGCCCCCTGCGAGTCGGCGTGCGTGCTCGGCATCAACCAGCCGCCGGTCACCATCAAGAACGTCGAGGTCTCGATCATCGACAAGGCGTGGGAGACCGGGGACGTCGCCCCGCAGATCCCGGAGCGCCTGTCCGGCAAGACGGTCGCGGTCATCGGCTCGGGCCCGGCGGGTCTCGCCGCCGCCCAGCAGCTGACCCGGGCCGGCCACACGGTCGCCGTCTACGAGCGCGCGGACCGCATCGGAGGCCTCCTCCGGTACGGCATCCCCGAGTTCAAGATGGAGAAGCGGCACATCAACCGCCGTATCGAGCAGATGCGCGCGGAGGGCACCCGCTTCCGCACGGGCATCGAGATCGGCCGCGACCTCAAGGCGACCGACCTGAAGAAGCGGTACGACGCGATCGTGATCGCCGCCGGCGCCACGACCGCCCGTGACCTGCCGGTGCCGGGCCGCGAGCTCAAGGGCATCTACCAGGCCATGGAGTACCTGCCCCTGGCCAACAAGGTCCAGGAGGGCGACTACGTCACCGCGCCGATCTCGGCCGAGGGCAAGCACGTCGTCGTGATCGGCGGCGGTGACACCGGCGCGGACTGCGTGGGCACCGCCCACCGGCAGGGCGCGGCCTCGGTCACCCAGCTGGAGATCATGCCCCGCCCGAACGACGAGCGGCACCCGACCAACCAGCCCTGGCCGACCTTCCCGATGCTCTACAAGGTCACCAGCGCGCACGAGGAGGGCGGTGAGCGGGTCTACTCCGTCTCCACCACCCACTTCGAGGGCGACGAGGACGGCAACGTGCAGTGGCTGCACCTCACCGAGGTGGAGTTCGTCGACGGCAAGCTGACCCCGAAGCCGGGCACCGAGCGCAAGATCCCCGCCCAGCTGGTCACCCTCGCCATGGGCTTCACCGGCACCGACCGGGAGAACGGCCTGGTCGAGCAGTTCGGTCTGGACCTCGACGAGCGCGGTAACATCGGCCGCGACGCCGACTTCCAGACCAACGTGCCGGGTGTGTTCGTCGCCGGTGACGCCGGCCGCGGCCAGTCCCTCATCGTGTGGGCGATCGCGGAGGGCCGCTCGGCCGCCCGCGGAGTCGACCGCTTCCTGACCGGTGCCAGCGACCTGCCGGCCCCGATCCGCCCGACGGACCGCGCCCTGGCGGTCTGACGGCACCCCTGAAGACGTCCCGTACAACGGCGTACGGAACACGAACGACGCCTGCCCTGTCCCCGACCGGACGCCTGGGCAGGCGTCGTTGCATGTCCGGCTGAGGGCGCTACTCGTACCAGACGCCCGCGAGGGTCCCGCGCCCGGATCGCCCGGTCGTCGTCGGCGTGGGTGAACCGGGCCGATGGCGAACTGATGTGACAGGGGCGCTAACAGGGCCCAGTGATCACATAAGCTGCCCGGAAAGCTGAGGGGGGAGCATGGCCGCGATCAGTCTCAGCAAGGTGGCGGAGACAGCGCCCGCGCTCGTCGGCGCGTACGGGTCGGCCGGGGTGTCGCTCATCAAGCACGGTCTCGACGGGCTGCGCGCCGCCGTCTACCTGGTGGTCGACTACTCGGGCTCGATGAAGCCGTACTACCAGGACGGCAGCGTGCAGGCGCTCGCCGACCGGGTGCTGGGCCTGTCCGCGCACCTGGACGACGACGGCCGGGTGCCGGTGGTGTTCTTCTCCACCGACGTCGACGTGGTCACCGACATCGCCCTCGACCGCCACGAGGGCAGTGTGGAGCGGATCGTGGCCGGGCTCGGGCACATGGGCAGGACCAGCTACCACCTGGCGATGGACGCGGTCATCGACCACTACCTGGACAGCGGCGCCACCGACCCCGCCCTGGTCGTCTTCCAGACCGACGGCGGCCCGGTCAACAAGCTCGCCGCCGAACGCTACCTGTGCAAGGCGGCGAAGCTCCCGCTGTTCTGGCAGTTCGTCGGCTTCGGCGACCCGGGCAGCCGGCAGTTCGAGTTCCTGCGGAAACTGGACGAGCTGGCCGTGCCGGACAAGCGGATCGTGGACAACGCCGGCTTCTTCCACGCCGGCCAGGACCCTGGGCGCCTCTCCGACGCCGAGCTGTACGACCGGCTCGTGGCCGAGTTCCCGCGCTGGCTGACGGCCGCACGCGCCGCCGGCGTCGTACGGACTCCCTAACAGGTGTTTGAAACAATGGGTGCGTGCCGACCAAGAAGAAGCCCCAGGTGACCGCGGCGGCGGCCCGGCGCGGCGAACTCCTCAGCACCGCCGCCGAGGTCTTCGCCGAGCACGGCTACAACGCCACCACCGTCCGCAGGATCGCCGACCACGCCGGGATGCTCGCGGGCAGCCTGTACTACCACTTCGACTCCAAGGAGTCGATGCTCGAGGAGATCCTGCGGACCTTCCTCGACGAGCTGTGGGACGGCTACGACACCGTCCTCGCCTCCGGGCTCGGGCCCCGCGAGACGCTTCAGGCGCTGGTCACCGAGTCCTTCCGGGAGATCGACCGGCACCGCGCGGCCGTCGCGATCTACCAGAAGGAGAGCCGGCAGCTCGTCGCGCAGGAGCGGTTCGCCTTCCTCGCCGAGTCGCAGACGCGGTTCGAGAAGGCCTGGCTCGGCACGCTGGAGCGCGGGGTCGCCGAGCACGTCTTCCGCGCCGACCTCGACGTCCGGCTCACCTACCGGTTCGTGCGCGACACCGTCTGGGTCGCCGCCTCCTGGTACCGGCCCGGCGGCGGGCACAGCCCCGAGGAGATCGCCCGCCAGTATCTGTCGATGGTGCTGGACGGGATCGCCGTACGCGCATAGCGCGCCGTAGGGATCGTCGTACGCGTCAGCCCGTCAGGCGGGCCGCCGCGGCGCGCTGGCGCTCGCTCATGACGGACAGGAACCGGATGACGGTCCGCAGCTCGTCGGTGCTGAACTCCTCGCAGGCCTCGACGATGTCCCGCGCCCAGTCCTCGAAGAACCCCGCCAGCTCGGCGAGTTTGTCCTCATTCAGCTCGACCAGCACCCGGCGCTTGTCGGTCGGGTGCTTGACCCTGCGGACGAAGGCCTTGGTCTCCAGCCGGTCCAGCAGCCCGGTGACGGAGGCGGGCGCCAGTCCGGTCAGTTCGGCGAGGTCCTTCGCGGTGAGCGGGCCGTGTCGCTGCAGGAGGTCGAGGGTCTTCTCCTCCGTCGCGTTCAGCCCCTGCCTGGCGGCGACCGCGGAGTGGAACATGACCGTCACCCCGCTGTGCACCCGCCCCACCTCCATCAACTGCCGCAGCGCCTCGGACCGCGCCGGCTCGTCCGGCCTCTCGTCTGCCTTGGTCATGTCCCCAGGCTAACAAAAATTTCGTTCGGTCGAACTAACGACTTGCGGAGGCGGGCGTGTCGGTGCAATTCTTTCGTTAGGCCGAACGAAAGAAATCTGGCCGCAGCCATCTGGACGCGAGAAATCTGGAGGGGACCTTCATGTCCGCCACGCTCACCGAACCCGCCCCCGCCACGGCGGAACCCCATCCGCGCCGCTGGGCCGCCGCCGTCGTGATGATGATCGCGGCGCTCATGGACCTGCTGGACGGCACGATCGTCAACGTGGCCGTGCCGTCCATCAGCCGTGATCTGCACGCCTCGGCGAGCGACCTGCAGTGGGTCGTCTCCGCCTATCTGCTGGGCTTCGCCGCCGCCCTGATCGTCTCCGGCCACCTCGGCGACCGCATCGGCCGCCGCCCGCTCTTCCTCACCGGCACGGCCGGCTTCGGACTGGCCAGTCTGGCCTGCGGGATCGCCCAGTCACCGGGCCAGCTGATCGCCGCCCGGGCGGTCCAGGGCGTCCTCGCCGCCGTACTCGTGCCGCAGGTGATCGGCTCGTTCCGCACCCTCTTCACGGGCAAGGAGCGCGGGGCCGCCTTCGGGATGTACGGCGCCGTCGCCGGGTTCGCCTCCGCCGTCGGGCTGCTGCTCGGCGGGGTGCTCACGGACGCCGACCTGTTCGGCTGGGGCTGGCGCTCGGTCTTCCTGGTGAACGTGCCGGTGGCCGTGGCGACCTTCGTCGGCGGGCTGCTGCTGGTCCCGGCCACGCGGGAGCGGTCGGCGGGCCGGCCGGACGTCCTGGGCAGCCTGCTGCTGGCCGGCGGCCTGGTCGCGATCGTGCTGCCCCTGGTGCAGGGCCGGGAGAACGGCTGGCCGCTGTGGGGCTGGAGCTGCCTCGGAGCGGGTGTCGTGACCGTGGCGGCGCTCGGGGTGTACGAGGCCCGGCGGCACCGGCCCGGGACGGTGCCGCTGCTGCCCGCCCGCGCCTTCCGGCTCCCCGCGTTCTCCCTCGGCGTGCTCGTCCAACTGCTGTTCTCCGTCGGCATGCAGGGCTTCTTCCTGGTCTTCGCCATCTGGCTGCAGGCCGGTGAGCGGTACACGCCGATGCAGGCCGGGCTGGTGACGGTCGCCTTCTCGGCCGGCGGTTTCCTCACCGCGCCCGCCGCGGACGGGCTCGCCGTGCGGTACGGGCGGCTGGTGCTCGGCGCCGGGGCGCTGCTGATGGCGGGCGGCTTCGGCTGGGTCGGTGCGGTGGTCGACGGGGCGCCGGCCGTGCACGCGGGGGCGTGGCCGATGGTGCCGGGGCTGGTGATCGCCGGGGCCGGGCTGGGATTCCTGGTGGTGCCGCTGGTGAACGTGGTGTTGTCGGCGGTGCCGGGGGAGCTGGCCGGCGGGGCGTCCGGGATCTTCTCGACGGCTCAGCAGTTCGGGGGAGCGCTGGGGGCCGGCGTGGTCGGCACGGTGTTCTTCGGGGCCGTGGGGAAGGGGATGACCGGGGCGTTGACCGATGCGATGCCGTGGGTGATCGGGGCGTTCGTGGTGTGCGCGGGGTTGTGCGCGGCGCTTCCCCGCCGGGCGGTGTCCGAGCAGCTCGGCTGACGCTCCGGGCCACCTGGGGGCTCCGCCCCCAGACCCCCGGCCTTCGCCCACCCACCACCCGACTCGGTCGGCTGGAGAGTGAGGTCCAAGGAACTCGCCCTTGCCACGCCTCTCGGCCGACCGAGACGGGTGGGCGGGTGGGCAAAGACGGGGGGCTGGGGGCGGAGCCCCCAGGGCCGTGCCGTGGGCCTACGTGTCGCACTCCAGTACCGTGCGGCAAAGACCGCACCGCGCCCGTACCCGCCCCTTCACCGGCACCCTGATCCGCTGCTGGCAGGTGGGGCAGGGAAAGGTCACGCGGAGGTGGCCGGCGGGGTCGGGGGAGAAGGCGTAAGGGACCGTCGCCTGGACACCCGAGGCGTGCCGGCGGTCGTGGGCGTACCGCCGCCGCCCCGCCCACCCGGCCCCGGTCAGCGGCGGCTGCTGCTCGTCCCGGCGGGCCACGGCCAGCCCCTCGGTGTACGCGTCGTAGGCCTGCGGGCTGGTGAACCACACCGAGGGGTCCTCGTGGAAGAGCAGCGCCCGCTTGGCCAGGACGTAACCGAACTCCTCCGGCGTGAGATAACCCAGCTTCTGGGACGAGACGCCGTCCTCCCGGAAGGCGTCCAGCAGCAGCCAGCCCGCGCCGAGATACGTGGTCACCGTGTCCGTGAGGATCTCGTTCTCCGCCGTGGTCGGGAAGGACAGGTCCAGGCGGTGCAGGTACACGTGCGCCACCTCGTGCGCGAGCGCCGCGCCGATGTCCCGGCGGTGGGTGCGGAAACGGTCGTTCAGCTCCACGAAGTACTCGGGACCCGCGGCCAGTTCGACGTTCGCCGCATGGGTCATCTCCCGGAAGCCGACGATCAGCCGCGCGTCCGGCAGCCGGAAGTGCCGCACGATCTCGCGGGCCACCCGCTGCGCCCCCAGATGCAGGTCGTCGGTGTCGCAGAAGGCCACGTCGGCGGGGGCCAGGCTGGTCGAGAACGTCCGGACGGTGTCGTAGGACAGCCGCCTGTACAGCGCGGTGATGGCGGCCCGCACCGTCTCCAGATGCGGGTAGCCGTGCTGGACCGGTCCGCCGTTCGCCACGTCCGCACCCCCAAAGACGCCGGAACTCCTCTCCACTGTAGGCGCGGCGGGCGCCCGGTCACACGGGCAGGAGACGGGGTGCCGGCCGGCCCAGGCCGGTCTCCTGCAGCTCCAGCACCCACACCTCGTTCTCGCCCTCGCGCAGCACCGGGCCGGGCACGTACAGGGACCGCTGGGGGCCCACCGACCAGTAGCGGCCCAGGTTGAAGCCGTTGATCCAGACGAACCCGCGGGTCCAGCCGGGCAGCTCCAGCCGGGCGTCCCCGGCCCCGCGGACCGTGACGCCGGCCCGGTACAGACCCGGCGCGCCCTCCTCGGGCAGCGCGCCGAACCGCACCGCGTCCACGCCGTCGTCGAACGCGCACAGATCCAGTCCACGCGCGCGCACCCCGTGCAGGAACTGCCGCTCGTGCAGGATGCCGCCGGTGATCCCCTTCGCCTCGCCGAAGCGCGGACCGTAGTTCACCCGCCCGAGGGACTCCACCCACACCTCCACGCGCGCGGGGCCCGCGACGGGCTCCTTCAGCCGGGGCTCCTCCTCGGTGAGCACCCCGGCCCGCACGCCGTCGACGTACACCACCGCCAGGTCCCGCAGTCCGCGCAGGGTCAGCGGGTACGGCTGCCGGGGACCGGGCACGTCCACCTGGTAGCGCACCAGGCCCCGGGTGACGTGCAGTTCCTCGAAGGCGGGCGGCGCCGGGGCGGCTCTCTCCGCGCCGCCCAGCGTCTCCAGGACGTCACCCAGGCACGCCCATCCGCCGAGCGTCACCTCGGCCGGGCCGCCCAACGGGGCGGGCGGGGGCGGCGGTTGGGGCAGCGGCCCGGCGTGGTACGCGGCCAGTACCTCGCGGAAGCGCCAGAACTTCTCCGTGGGGCGGCCGTACTCGTCCACGGGGGCGTCGTAGTCGTAGGAGGTCACGTCCGGCTCCAACGGGCCCTCGTGCAGCTCGCCGCCGCCCCGGTTGGCGCCCGCCCAGCCGCCGAAACTCGTGCCGCCGTGCGCCATGTAGAGGTTCACCGACGCCCCGCACTCCAGGATCTCCCGCAGCGCCCCGGCGGCCTCCTCCGGGTCCCGTACGGCATGTTCGCCGGCCCAGTGGTCGAACCAGCCGCACCAGAACTCCATGCACATCAGCGGGCCCCCGGGGCGATGGCGGCGCAGCGTCTCGAAGGCCACGCGCGCGTGGGAGCCGAAATTCACCGTGGCGAGCACCCCGGGCAGCGAACCGCCGGTCAGCATGTGGTCCTCGGGGCCGTCCGAGGTGCACAGCGGGACCGTGACGCCCTCGGCGCGCAACAGCCCGGCCAGGTGCTCCAGATGACCGGTGTCGCTGCCGTAGCTGCCGTACTCGTTCTCCACCTGCACCAGGATCACCGGGCCGCCGCGGTCGATCTGCCGGGGCACGATCTCGCGCATGAGGTGGTGGAACCAGTGCTCCACAGGGGACAGATAGCGCTCGTCACGCGTGCGTACGCGCGTGCCCGGCTCGCCCGTCACCCAGGCCGGCAGCCCGCCGTTCTCCCACTCGGCGCAGATGTAGGGGCCAGGCCGCACGATCGCCCACAGCCCGGCCTCCCCGACCGCGGCCAGGAACCGGCCGAGCGCCGCAACGTCCCGGTGGCCGCCCGGGACAGGCTGGTGCAGGTTCCAGGGGACGTACGTCTCCACGCAGTTCAGGCCCATCGCCCGCAGCATCGCCAGCCGGTGCCGCCAGTGCCCCTCGTGCACCCGGAAGTAGTGCAGCGCCCCGGACAGCAGCCGCAGCGGCCGCCCGTCCAGCAGGAAGCCGGATTCCCCCACCGCGAACTCGCTCATGCGCCCCAGCCTCACCCCTTCCGGCGACCGGTGCCATGGACGAAGATCGTCGCTGCTTGGACAAAAGTCCGCCTGGCCGCACGCCCGGGAGGAGCGCCGGTGTACCAGACCTGGATGCGGTTCTTCAGCCCCGGCCCCGCCCACCACCGCCTCGGTCTGGTCTGCCTGGGCGTCGGTCTCCAGCACGGCGCCCTGCCGACGGTCGGCCCGCGCGCCCTCGACCACCACGTGGCCGTCGTGATCAGCTCCGGCCGCGGCTGGTACCGGGGCGCCGACGGCCGTCGTACGACCGTCACCGCGCCCGCGCTGCTCTGGCTCACCCCCGGCGTGACCCACCACTACGCGCCCGATCCGGACACCGGCTGGGACGAGGGCTTCGTCGACTTCGCCGGGCCCGCCACCGGGACGTACACCGAGCTCGGCTACATCGAGCCCGAGCGGCCCGTCGTCCCGCTCTCCGAGGCCGCCGGGCCCCGCGCGGTGGTCGCCCGCATCGCCCGCGCCGCCCGCCGCGGCAACCCGCTGCTGGAGGTGGAGACCGGTGCCGCGGTGCACGAGCTCCTCGTCGCCCTGCGCCGGGCCCGCGCCGATCTCGCGCCGGACGGCGACCAGGTGCTCCAGGCGCTCGCCCGGGACGCGTGCACGCCGATGCGCGTCGCCGACCACGCGCGCGTGCACGGCATGACGCCCGCGGAGCTGCGCGGCGCCGTACGCCGGGCCGCCGGCTGCAGCCCCAAGGACTATCTGCTCGGGATCCGCCTGACCCGCGCCAAGGAACTCCTCGCCGCCACCGAGCTGCCCGTCGCCGCCGTGGCCCGCCGCGTCGGCTACGACGACCCCGCGTACTTCTCCCGGCTGTTCACCCGCCGGGTGGGCCTCGCCCCGGTCCGTTTCCGCGCCCAGCAGGGCCGCAGCGTGCCCGGCGGCTGGAGCGACCGCGTCCCGGACCCGGACGATCCGCCGGTGATCCACTCTCCGGACAGCCCTGAGACGCGGCCCGGAGAACCCATAGGGTGACGTGCATGACCACCAGCAACACCGGAAGCGGTGACGCGGACCCCGAGGTCCGCCAGGAACTGGAGCGGCTGCGCGACAGCATCGACAACATCGACGCGGCCGTCGTCCACCTGCTCGCCGAGCGGTTCAAGGCCACCCAGCAGGTCGGCCGGCTCAAGGCGGTGCACCAGCTGCCGCCCGCCGACCCGGCCCGCGAGGCCCGCCAGATCGCGCGGCTGCGCCGCCTCGCCGAGAACGCCAAGCTCGACCCGGCCTTCGCCGAGAAGTTCCTCAACTTCATCATCGCCGAGGTCATCCGGCACCACGAGCGCATCGCCGAGGACACCGCCAACGGACAGCAGACGGAGGGCTGACCGTACGCCGGTAGCCGTACGCCGGAGCGTTACGCCGGGGGCTGGGGGCCGGGGGTGGAAGCGGGCGGTCCAGAAGTGGACGGAAACGGTCGGGAGTGAGCGAGGATCCTTCACAACCGGACACCCGGCAAGCCGGACATAGGTCGTGAAACCCTCCACCCCCTGTGCGCTGTCAGTGCGATCAGGCAGCATGGCCTGCATGTCCGTACTCACGCGCGATGAAGCGCAGCTCCGAGCACAGCTCCTCGACGTCCACCGCTACACGGTCGAGCTGGACCTCACGACCGGGGACGAGACCTTCGACTCCCGCACCGTGATCCGGTTCACCGCGCGGTCCGCCGGGGACACGTTCGTGGAGCTGAAGCCCGCCGAGTTGCGCGCCGTCACACTCGACGGGAAGCACCTCGACCCCGAGTCGCTCGACGACGGCCGGCTGCCGCTGAAGAACCTCACCGCCGGGGACCACGAACTGCGCGTCGACGCGGCCATGCGCTACTCCCACACCGGCGAGGGCATGCACCGCTTCACCGACCCGAGCGACGGCGAGACGTACGTCTACACGCAGATGTTCATGGACGACGTCCAGCGCGTCCTCGCCGCCTTCGACCAGCCCGACCTCAAGGCCGTCTTCGAGGTCTCCGTCAGGGCACCCGAGGGCTGGACCGTGCTCGCCAACGGCATCACCGAGCACCGCGGCGACGGCCTCTGGCAGGCCGCGCCCACCCCCCTGATCTCCACCTACCTGGTCGCCGTCGCCGCCGGCCCCTGGCACTCGGTGCGCACCGAACACCGCGGACTGCCCTTCGGCATCCACTGCCGCCGCTCCCTCGCGCCCCACCTGGAGGCCGACGCCGAGGAGATCCTCGACGTCACCCGCGCGTGCTTCGACCGCTACCACGAGAAGTTCGAGGAGCCGTACCCCTTCGACTCCTACGACCAGGCCTTTGTCCCCGAGTTCAACGCGGGCGCCATGGAGAACCCGGGCCTGGTCACCTTCCGCGACGACTTCGTCTACCGCTCCGCCGTCACCGACACCGAGCGGCAGACCCGCGCCATGGTCATCGCGCACGAGATGGCCCACATGTGGTTCGGCGACCTCGTCACCCTCAAGTGGTGGGACGACATCTGGCTGAACGAGTCCTTCGCCGAGTACATGGGCTACCAGACCACCGCCGAGGCCACCCGCTTCACTGGCCCCTGGACCGAGTTCGGCGTCACCCGCAAGGCCTGGGGCTACGACGCCGACCAGCGGCCCACCACCCACCCGGTCGCCCCCGAGAAGGTCGACGACACCGCCTCCGCCCTGCTCAACTTCGACGGCATCTCCTACGCCAAGGGCGCCTCCGCCCTCCGCCAACTCGCCACCTGGCTCGGCGAGAAGGACTTCCTCACCGGCATCAACACCCACTTCGCCCGCCACAGGTTCGGCAACGCCACCCTCGCCGACTTCATCGACTCCCTCGCCTCCGCCACCGAACGCGACGTACCCGCCTGGGCCGACAGCTGGCTGCGCACCACCGGCGTGGACAAGCTCACCCCCCGCCTCGCCCCCGCCGACGGCACCTGCACCCTGACCGTCGACCGCACCGGCAGCCGCCCGCACCGCCTCACCGCCGGGCTGTACGACCACGACATCGCCGACGAGGGCCGGCTGGTGCTGCGCGAGCGCCTCGACCTCGACATCCCCCTGAACACCCCGCACCCCATCGGCAAGCGACCCGCCCTGCTCGTGCTCAACGACGGCGACCTCAGCTACGCCAAGGTCCGCTTCGACCCCGGATCCTTCGACACCGTCCGCGCCGGCCTGTCCGGCCTGCCCGACCCCATCACCCGCGCGGTCGTCTGGAACGCCCTCAGGGACGCCGTACGCGACGGCGAACTCCCGCCCGCCGACTACCTTGAGACGGCCCGCGCCCACCTCCCGCACGAAACCGACCTCGCCCTGGTCCAGGGCGTCCTCGCCTTCGCCTCCGGCCAGATCGCCGACCAGTACCTGACGCCCGAGGACCGCCCCGCCGCCCTGTCGGCCCTCACCGCCCTCTGCCGCGACCTCCTGCGCCGCACCGAGGACGGAGACAACCCGGGCCTGCGCCTGATCGCCGTACGCCACCTGATCTCCGCGGCCGCCCACCCCGACACCATCGCCGCCTGGCTCGCCGACGGCACCGTGCCCGGCGGACCGGAGCTCGACCCCGAACTGCGCTGGCGCATCCTCGGCCGGCTCGCCGCGCTCGGCGCCACCGACGAGACCGCCATCGCCGCCGAGCTGGAGCGCGACCCGAGCGCCACCGGCCAGGAGGGCGCCGCCCGCTGCCGTGCCGCCCTGCCCGACCCGGACGCCAAGCGCACGGCCTGGGAAGCGATGTTCGCCGGCGACGACCTGTCCAACTACCTCTTCACGGCCACCGCCCAGGGCTTCTGGCAGCCCGAACAGGCCGACCTGGTACGGCAGTACGTGCCACGCTTCTACACGGACGCCGTCGCCGTCAGCGCCCGGCGCGGCCCCGCCATAGCGGTCGCCGCCGGCCGCCATGCCTTCCCCGCCCACGCCGTCGACACCGAGAACCTGCGGCTCGGCGAGGCCTGCCTGCAAGACGCCGACCCCACCCCGGCCCTGCGCCGCACCCTCGCCGACCGCCTCGACGACCTGGCCCGCGCCCTGCGGGTGCGCGGCGAACAGCCACAGGAGAAGGCCGAGACACAGATGGCGGAGGCGGAGTAGGTCCGGCGGCCCAGGGCCCGGCTGGTCCCTGCCGACGATGCGCCGGTGCGGTCGGCCTTCCTAGGCTCGGACTGTAAGGAACGACCAGTCCGATTCCTCGGAGGCAGTTTCCGTGATCGTAGTGACCGGCGCGACCGGCAATGTCGGCCGTGCCCTCGTCGACCGTCTCCTCGCCGCGGGCAGGCCCGTGCGGGCGCTCACCCGAGACCCGCAGCGCGCCGCCCTGCCCGGCGCCGCCGAGGTCGTCCGGTTCCAGCCGGACGACCCCGCGGCCCAGTTCCGCGGGGCGACGGCCCTCTTCCTCTACGCCCAGGCCACCACGCCCGAACTGCTCGCGGCGGCCCGCACCCACGGCGTACGGCACGTCGTGCTGCTCTCCAGCGGCATCATCCAGGAGGGCGCCGACGAGACCCACCCCATCCACATCATGCACGCCACCGCCGAACAGCAGATCCGCGACAGCGGACTCGACTGGACCTTCCTGCGCCCGAACGCCTTCGCCACCAACGCCCTGCAGTGGGCGCCGCAGATCCGCGCCGGCAACACCGTCCGGAGCGTGTTCGCGGACGGGCTCTCCGCACCCATCCACGAGGACGACATCGCGGCGGTCGCCGAGCGGGTCCTGCTCGACAGCGGACACCAAGGCACCGCGCACCGCCTCACCGGCCCCGAGGCGATCAGCAACACCGGGCAGCTCGCGGCGATCGGCGAAGCCATCGGCAGGAAACTGACATTCGTCGAGACCGACCCCCGCGAGGCGGGCCCGGAACTCTTCCCGCACGTCCCACCGCCCCTGCTCGAGCGGCTGCTGCAGACCTTCGAGGAAACGGTCGGCGTACCGCCCGAGATCACCGACACCGTGCACAAGCTCACCGGCACCCCGGCACGCACGTTCGCCGAGTGGGCGCGAGACCACGCCGAGGACTTCGGCGGAAAGGCCTGAGCACTCCGCTCCCGCCGTACCCCCTTTCGGGTTCCGCTCGTTGAACTTTCAGGACACACGGGGCACTTCCCGTACAACCTGGAAACCCAACGACCCGCGAACGCCGCAAGCGCCAGGGTCGGCCCACGAGCGGAGGGACAGCCGATGAGCGGTGCGGAACCCCAGCCCACACCGCCCCTCGCCTCGGGCCCGCACGGCCCCGGGACCCTGCGCCCCCTCCTCGGCACCGTCCTCGACGCGCTCACCGCCGGTGCCCGGGCACGCGGCGGGCCCTTGCCCGGCGGGGGCCCGGAGGCCGTGGCCGCACGCGTCACCGAAGTCCTCGGTGACGCCCTGCCGGAGCACGGCGACCCCGGCGCCCTCGGCGCCCTCGTGCACGCCCTGGCCCAGGGCGCCGCCGACCCCGCCGACCCGCTGTGCGCCGCCCATCTGCACTGCCCGCCGCTCGCCGTCGCCACCGCCGCCGACCTCGCCGTCAGCGCCCTCAACCCCTCCCTGGACTCCTGGGACCAGGCCCCGGCAGCCTCCGCCCTGGAAGCCGCCGTCACCCGCGCCCTCGCCCGCGCCGCCCACCTCACCGACGCCCTCGTCACCACCGGCGGCACCGAGTCCAACCAACTCGCCCTGCTGCTCGCCCGCGAGACCCTGGGCGGCAGCGTCCAGCTGGTCTGCGGAGCCAACGCCCACCACTCGCTGCCCCGCGCCGCCTGGCTGCTCGGCCTGCCCGACCCCGTCGTCGTCCCCGCCCCCGGCGGCACCCTCGACCTCGCCGCCCTCGACCAGGCCCTCACCACGCTCCCCGGCCCGCTGCTCGTCGCCGCCACCGCCGGCACCACCGACACCGGCCTCATCGACCCGCTCCCCGAGATCGCCGGCCTGTGCGCCACACACCACGCCCGCCTGCACATCGACGCCGCCTACGGCGGCGGCCTGCTCTTCAGCGACCGGCACCGCCACAAGCTCGCCGGGCTGGAAACCGCCCACACCCTCACCCTCGACCTGCACAAGCTCGGCTGGCAGCCCGTCCCCGCAGGCCTCCTCGCCGTCGCCCACCCCGGCGAACTCGCCGCACTCCACCACCACGCCGACTACCTGAACGCCGCCGACGACACCGAGGCCGGACTCCCCGACCTGCTCGACCGCTCCCTGCACACCACCCGCCGCCCCGACATCCTCAAGATCGCGGTCACCCTGAAGACCCTCGGCCGCACCGGACTCGGCGCCCTCGTCGACCAAGTCTGCGCACACGCCGAAGAGTTCGCCACGCTCATCGAGGAGCACCCCGGCTTCGAGCTGTACGACCGGCCCGCCATCAGCACCGTCCTGTTCCGGCCCGCCGGCGCCCCCGACGCCGACGTCGCCGCCGTACGCCGCAGGCTGCTCCACGAAGGCCGGGCCGTCCTCGGACGCGCCCGCCAGGACGGCCGCCTCTGGCTCAAAGCCACCCTCCTCAACCCCCACACCCAGCCGGACGACCTCGTCCAGCTCCTCAAACTCGCAGAAGAAGGCACCCCCGCATGACCAACCCCCCACACCACGAGCCCACCACCCCCCGCGACCTGGTCGGCGTCGGCATCGGCCCGTGCAACCTCTCGCTCGCCGCCCTCGCCCACCCGCTCGCCGAACTCGACGCCGTCTTCTACGAACAGCGCCCCGGCTTCGACTGGCACCCCGGCCTGCTCATCGAGGGCGCCACCATCCAAGTACCCTTCCTCGCCGACCTGGTGACCCTCGCCGACCCCACCAGCCCCTGGACCTTCCTGAACTACCTCCGCACCCGCGAGCGCCTCTTCCCCTTCTACTTCGCCGAGCGCTTCCACATCGAGCGCGCCGAATACGACGCCTACTGCCGCTGGGTCGCCCAGAGCCTGCCCGGACTGCGCTTCCGCCACCAGGTCGACGCGGTCCGCTGGAACCCCGAACGCGACGTGTTCGAAGTCGACCACACCCAACTCGACGCCGACGGCGAAGCCGAAGCGCTGGGCCGCACCTACACCCGCAACGTCGTCCTGGGCATCGGCACCGTGCCCCACGTACCCGACCCGCTCAAACCGCTGGTGGACGCCCCGGGCGTACCCGTCGTCCACGCCGCCGACTACCTCGACCACCGCACCGAGATCCTCGCCGCCGAACACGTCACCGTCGTCGGCTCCGGACAATCCGGCGCCGAGGTCTTCCTCGACCTGCTCCGGCACCGCCCCACCGGACGGGAGAAGCTGCACTGGATCGGCCGCACCGAGGCGTTCGCCCCGATGGAGTACTCCAAGCTCGGCCTGGAACACTTCACCCCCGACTACACCCGCTACTTCCACGCCCTCCCCGAACCCGTCCGGGACCGGCTGGTCACCGCCCAGTGGCAACTGCACAAAGGCATCGACGCCGGCACCCTCGCCGCCATCCACGACGAGCTGTACCGGCGCACCCTGCACGGCGGCTGGCCCGACGCCGTCCTCACCCCCGGCGTCCGCGTCCGCACCGCCGGCCGCATCGCCACCACCAAGGTCGAACTCCACCTGGAACACCTCCAGCAGGACAGCCGCTCCCGGCTCACCACCGACGCGGTCGTCCTCGCCACCGGATACCGCGAGCGCCCCCTCGACCGCATCCTCGCAGGGCTCGACCCCTACCTCCGCCGCGACAGCAGCGAACGCCCCCGCATCGACGAAGAGTTCAAACTCGTCCTCGACCCGTCCGTGACCGGCTCCGTGTACGTCCAGAACGCCGAACTGCACACCCACGGCGTAGGCGCACCCGACCTCGGCCTCGCCGCCTGGCGCAGCGCCACCATCCTCAACACCCTCACCGGAAAAGATCCATACCCGACCGCCGACCGCACGGCCTTCACCACCTTCGGCCTCCAGGAAGACCGGCACCGAGTGCCACCATCCCGGCACCCACAACACCTCACACCCCTCGTCGACGAAAGGTGACCACGGAAATTCGCTCATCGGAGCGAGTGGTCGCACAATTCAACACTTGTCAATGAGCCTTCACCCAAAGGTTGTTGAGCGGCCATGTGGAGCCGATTCTCTACCCGCGGGTAAGGCCTAGGCTCGAGATATGCGCCGAGCAAAGATCGTCTGCACTCTGGGACCCGCCACCGACTCGTACGACCAGATCAAAGCCCTGGTCGACGCCGGAATGGACGTCGCCCGGTTCAATCTCAGCCACGGCACCCACGCCGAACACGAGGAGCGATACCGGCGAGTCCGCAAAGCGGCCGACGAAACCGGCCGCAGCGTCGGAATCCTCGCCGACCTTCAAGGCCCGAAGATCCGCCTCGGCCGCTTCACCGAAGGCCCCGTACTCCTTGAACGCGGCGACACCTTCACCATCACCGTCGAAGAGAACACCGACGGCGACCGCCACCAGTGCGGCACCACCCACGCCGGCCTCGCCACCGACGTCACCCCCGGCGAACGCATCCTCGTCGACGACGGCAAGGTCTGCCTGGAGGTCACCGCCGTCGACGGCCCCCGCGTACGCACCCGCGTGATCGAAGGCGGCATCATCTCCGACCACAAGGGCCTGAACCTCCCCGGCGTCGCCGTCTCCGTCCCCGCCCTGTCCGAAAAAGACGAGGAAGACCTGCGCTGGGCCCTGCGCACCGGCTTCGACATCATCGCCCTCTCCTTCGTCCGCAGCGGCGACGACGCCAAAGGCGTACACCGCATCATGGCCGAGGAGAGCCGGAGCCTCCCCGTCATCGCCAAGATCGAGAAGCCACAGGCCGTGACCAACCTCGACGACATCGTGGCCGCCTTCGACGGCCTCATGGTCGCCCGCGGCGACCTCGGCGTGGAAATGCCCCTCGAACAGGTACCCATCGTGCAGAAACGCGCGATCAAGCTCGCCAAGCGCAACGCCAAACCCGTCATCGTCGCCACCCAGATGCTCGACTCCATGATCGACAACTCCCGGCCCACCCGCGCCGAGGCCTCCGACGTCGCCAACGCGGTCCTCGACGGCACGGACGCCGTGATGCTCTCCGGCGAGACCAGCGTCGGCACATACCCCGTCGAGACCGTACGCACCATGGCCAAGATCGTCGCCGCGGCCGAGGAAGACATGCTCGCCAAGGGCCTGCCCCCGCTGACGGAGAGCAACAAGCCCCGCACCCAGGGCGGCGCGGTCGCCCGCGCGGCGGCCGAGATGGGCGACTTCCTCGGCGCGAAGTTCCTCGTCGCCTTCACCCAGTCCGGAGACACCGCCCGCCGCCTCTCCCGCTACCGCTCCCCGATCCCCCTCCTGGCCTTCACCCCCGAACCGGCCACCCGCTCCCAGCTCAGCCTCACCTGGGGCGCCGAGACCTTCCTCGGCCCGCACGTCGACTCCACCGACGCCATGGTCGACCAGGTGGACGAACTCCTCCTGAAGTACGGCCGCTGCGAAAAGGGCGACATCGTGGTCATCACGGCCGGCTCCCCGCCCGGCGTCTCCGGCTCGACCAACATGGTCAGGGTGCACCACATCGGGGAGGACGACAGCCCGAAGTAGGTGGGGCGAGGGTCAGTACTTCGGGCCGACGTGGGCGTCCATGAGGGCTATGGAGGCTTTGCGGGCGATGGAGATGTTGAACGGATCGCTCCCGCGGGCCAGTGTGGTCCACTCGACTCCGACCAGGTCGAGGGCATTCGTGAAGAGCTTCCTGATGTCGTCCGACTTGTTGGTGAAGAAGTAGCGCGGGTATTCGTACCGCTTGCGCTCACCAGCGACCATGCGGGTCGTCCAGTTGGTGATCCGGCAGCCGTCGGAGTGGATGAGGCCGCGGATGAAGTCCCAAGGGTGGGCGTCCACGATGGCTTGCTGCCAGGGTTCGAGGGTGATTGAGCGCTCGTGCTTCTTGCCGGGGCCGTGTTGGGGGAACAGGCAGTGCAGGTGCTTCGAGTAGACCTTCACGTTGCGGCAGCCGGTCCTGCGGACGCGGCAGACGGAGTTCTCGGGAAAGACCGCGCGCATGGCCTGCTCGCAGTCGTCCATGAGACCAGGCCATGATTCCGTACAGGTGATCATGAGGTTGGGTACCCTGTGCTCGGAATAGTGGCTGATGTGGCCATCGCCGAGGTAGAGGCCGAGCAGATAGCTGTAGGCCGGCTTGTCGAGTTCACGTCCGTCGCACCGGGGGCACTTCGGCTCGTGCCGGCCCGGACACTCACCGCGCTTCGCTCGGTCCATGTGCTTCCAGTAGCTGATCGTCCCGTTGGGCACGTTGAGCTTGCGTGCCACGTCCGCGTTCTTCGCTCCGCCGCGCAGCAGTACGAGGGCCTTCTGTCGCACTTCAGTGCCATGGAAGTTCATGCGGCCACTGTGCGTGATTGATCGTGACCCCATGCAGCAAAAAGCGGAAGACCACGCGAACGTGATCCTCCGCTTAAAGTGCCGGGTATGGGATTCGAACCCACACGTCCTTTCGGACAGAGGTGTTTGAGACCTCCGCGTCAACCAGTTGCGCCAACCCGGCTCGGTAACCCTGGAGGAGTGTACCGGGTCACCGATGTGAAGCGCAGCTAGGTAGGCTCTTGTCAGCAGTACCCTGCCCAGGACCAAGGAGCCTCAGTGACCGCCCCCGAGTCGCCCCAGCCCGTAGACGCGCCCGACGACGACAAGTCGCACGTGCCTCCGCTGACGACCCGTGTCGTCATCGCCGAGGACGAGGCCCTGATCCGGCTCGACCTCAAAGAGATGCTGGAGGAGGAGGGGTACACCGTCGTCGGCGAGGCCGGGGACGGTGAGCAGGCCGTCGAGCTGGCCCGCGAGCACCGGCCGGACCTGGTCATCCTGGATGTGAAGATGCCCAAGCTCGATGGGATCTCGGCCGCCGAGAAGATCGCCGAGGAGTCCATCGCGCCGGTGCTGATGCTCACCGCCTTCTCGCAGCGTGACCTCGTCGAGCGGGCCCGGGACGCCGGTGCCATGGCGTACCTGGTCAAGCCGTTCAGCAAGAGCGATGTGGTCCCGGCCATCGAGATGGCGGTGTCCCGCTTCACGGAGCTGAAGCAGTTGGAGAGGGAGGTCGCCGACCTCACCCAGCGTCTGGAGACCCGCAAGCTGGTGGACCGTGCGAAGTCCATCCTGCAGACGGAGTACGGCCTGACCGAGCCGGCCGCGTTCCGCTGGATCCAGAAGACCTCGATGGACCGCCGGATGTCGATGCAGCAGGTGGCGGAGGCGGTCATCGCGGACAACGAGGAGAAGAAGGCGGCCAAGAAGGGCTGACCTGTAGGTGTACGACGCCGGCCCGCGCCCCGGGGAAGGGGGCGCGGGCCGGCGTCGTCGTACGGGTCAGTCCTCGCCGAGGTAGGCCTTGCGGACGGACTCGTCGTGGAGCAGGTCCTGCCCGGTGCCGGAGAGGACGATGTTGCCGACTTCCATGACGTGGCCGTGGTCGGCGAGTGAGAGTGCCGCCTGGGCGTTCTGCTCGACGAGCAGGATGGTGGTGCCCTGGGACTTCAGTTCGGCGATCGTGGCCATGATCTTCTGCATCATGATCGGTGACAGGCCCATGGAGGGCTCGTCCAGCATCAGCAGTTTGGGCCGGGACATCAGTGCCCTGCCCATGGCCAGCATCTGCTGTTCGCCGCCGGAGAGGGTGCCTGCGGCCTGCTTGCGTCGTTCGCCCAGGATGGGGAAGAGGTCGTAGGCGCGTTGGATGTCCTTGTCGATGCCGTCCTTGTCCTTGCGGAGGAAGGCGCCGAGCTGGAGGTTTTCGGCGATGGTCAGGCGGGGGAAGATGTGCCGGCCTTCGGGGGAGTGGGCGAGTCCGAGGGCGACGATCTTGTGTGCGGGGACGCCGGTGAGGGGTTTGCCGTCGAAGGCGATTTTCCCGGATGTGGGCTTGAGGAGGCCCGACAGGGTGCGCAGGGTGGTCGTCTTGCCGGCGCCGTTGGTGCCGATGAGGGTGACGACCTGGCCGGCTTCGACGCTGAACGAGATGCCCTTGACGGCCTCGATCTTGCCGTAGGCGACCCTGAGGTCTTCGACCTCCAGCAGTGCGGTCACTGGGCCTCTCCCTTGGTGGTGCTGGTGCTCTCCGCGTTTTCGGCCGGTTCGGTGCCGGTGTCGGGGTCCGCGGCGGCTTCCGCGGCCTCGGCTTCGGCTTCGGCTTCCGCGGCTTCGGCTTCTGCGGCTTCTGCTTCGGCTTCTGCGGCTTCGGCCTCCGCGGCTTCGGCTTCGGCTTCCGCGGCTACGGCCTCCGCGGCCTCGACCTCCGCGGCTTCCGCCTCGCCCGGGTCGCCCTCGAAGGGCTCACCCAGATAGGCGGCGACGACCCGCTCGTCGGCCTGTACGACGTCGGAGGTGCCCTCGACGAGTTTCTCGCCCTGGACGAGTACGGCGACCCGGTCGCAGAGGTTGAAGATGAAGCGCATGTCGTGCTCGATGACGAGGACGGCGATGCCCTTGTCCCGGATGGCGAAGACGAGTTCCTCGGTGGACCGGGTCTCCTGCGGGTTCATGCCGGCCGTCGGTTCGTCGAGCAGCAGCAGGCCGGGCTCGCTGGCCAGTGCCCGGGCGATCTCCAGCTTGCGCTGCTCGCCGTAGGGCAGGTTGCGCGCGAGGTGGTCGCGCTTGGCGGCGAGGCCGACGAACTGGAGGAGTTCCATGGCCTTGGCCTCGGACTCCTTTTCGGCCTTGCGGAATCCGGGGCCGCGCAGCAGGGCGGACCACAGGCCTTCCTTGGTCCGCGTGTGGCGGCCCACGAGGACGTTCTCCAGCACGGTCATGTTGGCGAACAGCCGGATGTTCTGGAAGGTGCGGGCGATGCCCGCCTGTGTCACCAGGTGCGGCTTGGGCGGCAGCACCTTGCCCTGGTAGGCGACCGTGCCCTCGGTGGGGACGTACAGGCCGGTGAGGCAGTTGAAGAAGGTGGTCTTGCCGGCGCCGTTCGGGCCGATGAGGCCGACGATCTCGCCGCTGTTGACCGTGAAGTCGACGGACCGGACGGCGGTGAGGCCGCCGAAGCGCATGGTGACGTCGCGGGCTTCGAGTACGGGTGTCGTCATGGTTCCTTACGCCCCTGCCTTGCTGACGGCCGCCTCGTCGGTCAGCGTCTTCTGTTCCGGTACGTCGAGTTGGCCGGTCTCGTGGAACTCCAGCTGGCGGCGGCGGTTGGCGATGATGCCCTCCGGCCGGAAGCGCATGAGCAGGATCAGTGCGAGGCCGAAGGCGAACAGCTCGTAGTTCTGGAGGAACTGGAGCTTCTCCGGGACCAGGTAGAGGACGCTGGCGCCGAGCAGTGGGCCGCTGACGGTGCCCATGCCGCCGAGGACGACGGCGGCCAGGAGGAAGGCCGAGTTGGGCGGGGCGGCGCCGGCGAACTGGTACGGCTGGGGGTTGACGCTGTAGTTGACGTGCGCCATGACGGTGCCGGCGAGGCCCGCGAGGGAGGCGCCGAGGGCGAAGGCGATGAGTTTGACCCGGAAGCCGTTGATGCCCATGGCGGTGGCGGCGGTCTCGTCCTCGCGGATGGCGATCCAGGAGCGGCCGATGCGGGAGTCGGCGGCGCGGGTGAAGACGAGCACGACGATCGCCGTGATGAGGAGCATCAGGAAGAGGTAGTTGGCGAACCGGCCGAGGGTGAATCCGCCGATGTCGTGGGCGTCGCCGAGGTTGAATCCGAAGATCTTGATGTCGGGGATCTGGGTGATGCCGTTGGGGCCGCGTGTGACGTTCGGTCCGGAGGTGCCGTCCAGGCTGTTGACGGTGATGCGGAAGATCTCTCCGAAGCCGAGGGTGACGATCGCCAGGTAGTCGCCGCGCAGCCGCAGGGTGGGGCCGCCGATGAGGACGCCGAAGACCAGCGAGGCGGCCATGCCGGTGAGGGCGGCGGCCCAGAAGGGGAAGTGGACGTTGTACGGGGAGTATTCGGAGCCGGATACCAGGGCGGCCGCGTAGGCGCCGACGCCGAGGAAGGCGACGTAACCGAGGTCGAGCAGTCCGGTGAGGCCGACGACGATGTTCAGGCCGAGGGCGACGGTGGCGAAGATGAGGATGTTGACGCCGATGTTGGCGTTGTGGTCGTCGCTCTGGGTGAACGGGAAGATGACGGCGGCGATGAAGGCGAGGGTCGTCGCGAAGCCCTTGTGGTGGGCGGACATCGTCGCGAACCGGTCGAGGAGGCCGGCGTGGACCAGGCCCCAGGAGGCGAGGACGAGGACGAGCAGGAAGCCGATGAAGGTTTCGCTGTCGTCGTCGTTGATGCCGATGCCGTAGGTGAAGACCACCAGGGCGAGAGCGGTGCCGATGGTGATGGCGGCGCGCTCGGCGAGTGGTGAGAGGGTGCGGGGCCGGGGCTGGTCGGGCTTGCTGAGGTAGCCCTTCAGGCCTGTGCCGGGGGCCGGGTGGGGCAGGGCGAGGGCGCCGAGGACGGGGAGTGCGGAGGCGGCCATCGCGACGAAGGCGCCGGGGTCCAGGTTCACCAGGCCGCCGAGGTCGACGGCGATGGCGATGCCGGTGAACCAGCAGACGGCGAACGCGGAGAGGGCGATCAGGAGGACCGGGCTGGTGGCCTTGCCGGGGTTCAGCGGGCCGAGCCCTCGTACGTTCCAGAGGGTGAGCCCGTACAGCAGGGTGAGGGCGCCGGCCACGAGGGCGATGACCTGCAGGCCGGCCGGGTAGCCGTAGATCGTCAGATCGCCGGGGAAGTTCGGGGTCCAGGTCCAGCTGAGGAAGGTGCTGGCGATGGTGCCGATCGCGCCGGCGGCGATGAGCAGGCGGGCGGCGGCCGGCGGGAGCGGGAGGGGCCCGCGGGCGGCGGGTTCCGGGGTGGTGGCGGTGGTCTCGGTGGTGGTGTCGGTCATGCTGCTCACGCCCTGTCCGCGACGCGTTCGCCGAGCAGGCCTTGTGGCCTGAAGAGGAGTACGAGGATGAGGAGGACGAAGGCCCACACGGCCGCCCAGCCCTGGCCGCCGAGCTGGTGCATGCCGGGGATGTTGGCGATGTAGGCGGTGGCCAGGGCCTCGGCGAGACCGAGGACGAGGCCGCCGAGCATGGCGCCGTAGATGTTGCCGATGCCGCCGAGGACGGCGGCGGTGAACGCCTTCAGGCCGGCGATGAAGCCCATGTCGTAGGAGACGGAGCCGTACTTGAGGCCGTAGGAGACGCCGGCGACGGCCGCGAAGAAGCCGCCGATGGCGAAGGCGATGACGATGATGCGGTTGGTGTCGATGCCCATCAGCTGGGCGGTGTCCGGGTCCTGGGCGGTGGCCTGCATGGCGCGGCCGGTGCGGGAGAGCCGGACGAAGAAGGCGAGGACGGCCATGCAGACCGGGGCGGCGATGATCAGGAAGACGTCACCGCTCTGCACGGTCACGGAGCCGAGGTGCAGGGGCCCGAAGGGCAACTGCGGGAAGACTCGGGCGGACTTGGCGTCGCCGTCGACGTGGTACCAGTTGAAGACCGCCTGCTGCAGGGCGAGCGACAGGCCGATCGCGGTGATCAGTGGTGCGAGGCGTGGCGCGCCGCGCAGGGGGCGGTAGGCGAAACGTTCCGCGCCGACGGCGATGAGCACGGCGACCAGTGCACCGCCGATCAGCATCGCCGGCAGGGCTATCCACATGGATATGCCGTCCGGCAGGACGAGGTAGACCGTGAGGGCGCCGAAGCCTCCGGTCATGAAGATCTCGCCGTGGGCGAAGTTGATGAGCTGGACGATGCCGTACACCATCGTGTAGCCGATGGCGATCAGCCCGTACATCGAGCCGAGGAACAGCCCGTTGGCCAGCTGCTGCGGCAGGGTGTTCACCGCATGGCCTCCATGTGGTGGGGAGAGTCAAGGGGGCGGTAGAAGGCGGGCCGCGCGGTGACGGTGGTCTGCGCCGCGCGGCCCTGGTGAGGCGATGTGCTCGGGTGGCTTACTTCGGGCTGGCCGTTCCGCTCTTGACGGACTTCCACTCGCCGTTCTTGACCTGGTAGACGGTCAGCTGCTTGTTCGTGGTGTCGCCGTACTCGTCGAACGAGATCTTGCCGGAGATGCCGTCGAAGGAGGTCTTCTGGACGGCGTCGACGATCTGGGCGCGGGCGTCGGACGGAAGCTTGCCGTCCTTCACGACCTGGCCGACGGCCTTGATGATGGCGGTGGCGGCGTCGTAGGCGTAGGAGCCGTAGGTGCCGTAGTCGCCGGGGTACTTCTTGGCCTTGTAGGTGGCCACGAAGTCCTTGGCGGCGGGCAGGGTGTCGACGGGGACGCCGATGGAGGTGGCCAGGTCGCCCTCGGCGGCCTTGCCGGCGGTCTTGATGTAGGTCGGGGTGAACATGCCGTCACCGCCGAACAGCGGGATCTTGGCGCCGGCGTCCTTGAGCTGCTTGGTCAGCACCTGGGACTCGTCGTACTGGCCGCCGTAGTAGAGCAGGTCGGCGCCCGAGTTCTTGATCTTGGTGACGAGGGTGGAGAAGTCACGGTCGCCGGTGTTG
The DNA here is from genome assembly GCF_001027185.1 of Streptomyces incarnatus. Taxonomy (NCBI): domain Bacteria; kingdom Bacillati; phylum Actinomycetota; class Actinomycetes; order Kitasatosporales; family Streptomycetaceae; genus Streptomyces; species Streptomyces incarnatus. Next base: position 6,373,794 of record NZ_CP011497.1, read on the forward strand.
ACGTGGTCGGTGCCGATGACCTTGCCGCCCTGCTTGGTGAACTGCTCCGTGAAGATCTTGGAGAGGCCCGCGCCGTAGGTCTGCTTGTCGTCGACGACGAACGCCTTCTTCGCGTGGACGCCGTTGTAGGCGTAGTCCGCCGCGTAGGCGCCCTGCAGGGCGTCGGTGGTGGCGGTGCGGAAGTAGGTCTTGAACGGGCGGGACTTGCTGGTCTGCCAGTTCTTGCCCTGGGTGAGCTCGGGGTTGGTGTTGGAGGGGGAGATCTCCACCAGGTTGGCGGTGGCGAAGACCTGCTGCATCTGCGTGGCCACACCGGAGTTGAGCGGGCCGACGACGCCGAGCACGCTCTTGTCGGAGACGAGCTGGGTGGCGTTCTGCTGGCCGGTGGCGGGAATCGCCTTGTCGTCCAGCGCCTTGATCTTGAAGGTGACGCCCGGGACCGTCTTGTTCTTGTTGGCGTCGTCGACGGCGATCTGCGCGCCGTACTGAATACCCAGGCCCGTCGCGGAGTTCTGGCCGGTCAGCGGAGCGTCGACGCCGATCGTGACGGTCACGTTGCCGCTGTCGCCGCCCTTGCTGTCGTTGTTGCGGGAGCCGCAAGCGGTGAGAGTCAGAGCTCCGGTGGTCAGCACGGAGGTAAGAATCACCAGAGAACGCTGTCGCACTATCGATCCTTTCCGCAGGCACGATCCGCCCCTGGCAGGGGACTGGGGATGCCGGCCGGTACCGAACTCCCTATGGAGCGGTGACTGGCGGTGACTCTAAGCGTGTGTGAGGAACGTGGAGGAGTGCTTGACCAAGGCTGTGACGCTCTTGTTATGACACGAGGTAATGCAGAGCGGTACTGCGTGGGGGGAAAGCAGGAATTCGGCCCGATTCACCCCGTCCGCATTCTGAGAACCCGCAGGCCTCGCCTCCATCGGTTCAGGCGTCTCGGGCGTTTTGGTGATTACACAATGCCGTTGCTGCAGGTAACTTCCGGGGCTCGGGTGGTGTTGTGTATCGGCCGGCCCGGAAGTGAAAGTATGAATGCGTATTGCATGCACATTACGTAGGGTTACATGCACGAAAAAGAAAACCGGCCGGAAGGCGGGGCGGAAGACAGGGCTGGAGGGGCCGGGCCGGGGGCGTGGCCGGCGGGCGGGGCTTCGGGACTTCCCCGCGTTTTTCGCGCCGGCGGCGGAGCCGCGTGACGGGCCGCCAGGTGCGGTGCGCCACGGGTGTTGGGCCATGGGTGGGGGGCCGGGGTGGTGCGTGCGACTGGAGCGGAGGCGGTCCACCGGGCCGCCGATCGGGGCCGGTTGGCGCCGACGGATCGTCAATTCACTGGTGAAAGTCGCCTGTTGGTCTTCCGTGTGCGAGGTTCGTGTCCAGCGGCGGGCCGCTACAGGGAGCAGTCCCGGAGCAGTCCCTTCGCCGGGCACGACGGACCGGCGGGAGCCGGCCGGCCCCCGCCGGTCGCTGTCAGGCGCCGCTGCCCTGGACGTGCGCGGCGTCGCCCTTGTTCACGTCCCGCAGCAGGCAGGTCAGCCGGGCGCTGCACACCCGGCGGCCCTGCTCGTCGCTGATCACGATCTCGTACGTCGCGGTGGACCGGCCCCGGTGCACCGGCGTGGCCACACCGGTCACCAGGCCCGAGCGCACCCCGCGGTGGTGCGTGCAGTTCAGGTCCACGCCCACGGCGATCTTCGAACTGCCGCCGTGCAGCATGGAGCCGACCGAGCCGAGCGTCTCCGCCAGCACCGCGGAGGCGCCGCCGTGCAGCAGGCCGTACGGCTGGGTGTTGCCCTCCACCGGCATGGTCCCGACGACCTTCTCCGCCGAGGCCTCCAGGATCTGCACGCCCATGCGCGTGCCGAGGTGCCCGGCCGAGAAGAGGGCGGGCAGGTCGACACCGAGCGCCGCGTACTCGTCGATGACCTCCTGCGGGAATCTCACCTGCTGCTGCTCGCCCATGGGCCCGGCTCCGTTCGTCGTACAGCTGTCCGTTGCGGCTGTCTGCTGGCTGAGCAAACGCTCAGTCGGTCGCCGATTGTTCCAGACGGCCCTCCCCGCCGCGGGTGTGACCTTCGAGACGTACGACCACGGACTTGCTGGCCGGGGTGTTGCTGGTGTCGGCGGTCGCGTCGAGCGGGACCAGGACGTTCGTCTCCGGGTAGTACGCCGCCGCGCATCCCCGGGTCGTCGGGTAGTGCACGACCCGGAAACCCGGTGCCCGTCGCTCCACGCCGTCCTTCCACTCGCTCACCAGGTCGACGTACGACCCCTCGGCGAACCCGAGCGCCCGCGCGTCCTCGGGGTTCACCAGCACCACGCGGCGGCCGCCGGTGATGCCCCGGTAGCGGTCGTCCAGGCCGTAGATCGTGGTGTTGTACTGGTCGTGCGAGCGCAGGGTCTGCAGCAGCAGCCGGCCCTCGGGCAGTTCGGGGTACTCCACCGGTGCCGCCGTGAAGTTGGCCTTGCCCGTGGCGGTCGGGAAGCGGCGCTCGTCGCGCGGGGCGTGCGGCAGGGTGAAGCCGCCCGGCCGGGCCACGCGCGCGTTGAAGTCCTGGAAACCGGGGACCACGCGCGCGATGCGGTCACGGATCGTCGCGTAGTCCTTCTCGAACTCCTCCCACGGCACGACGCTGTCCGCGCCGAGCACCCGCCGCGCGAGCCCGCAGATGATCGCGGGCTCGGACCTCAGCCGCGGGCTCGCCGGCGCCAGCCGCCCGCGCGAGGCGTGCACCATGCCCATCGAGTCCTCGACGGTCACGAACTGCTCGCCGCTCGCCTGCAGATCCCGCTCGGTGCGGCCCAGCGTGGGCAGGATCAGCGCCCGCGCGCCCGTGACGACATGCGAGCGGTTGAGCTTGGTCGACACGTGCACCGTCAGCCGCGCCCGCCGCATCGCGGCCTCGGTGACCTCGGTGTCGGGGGAGGCGGAGACGAAGTTGCCGCCCATGGCGAAGAACACCTTCGCCTCGCCGTCGCGCAGCGCACGGATGGCCCGTACGACGTCGAAGCCGTGCGCGCGCGGCGGCGCGAACCCGAACTCCTTCTCCAGCGCGTCCAGGAAGGCGGGCGCGGGCCGCTCGAAGATGCCCATGGTGCGGTCGCCCTGGACGTTGCTGTGCCCGCGCACCGGGCACACGCCCGCGCCCGGCCGGCCGATGTTGCCGCGCAGCAGCAGGAAGTTGACCACCTCGCGGATGGTCGGGACGGCGTGCTTGTGCTGGGTGAGGCCCATGGCCCAGCAGACGATGGTGCGCTCGGAGGCGAGCGCCATGCCGAGGGCCTGCTGGATCTCCGCGCGCGTGAGGCCCGTCGCCCGCAGCGTCTCGTCCCAGTCGGCGGCACGGGCGGCCGCGGCGAACTCCTCGAAGCCGTGGGTGTGTTCACGGATGAACTCTTCGTCGACCGCGCCCTCGGTCTCGAGGATCAGCTTGTTGAGGAGGCGGAACAGCGCCTGGTCGCCGCCGATGCGGATCTGCAGGAACAGATCGGTGAGGGCGGCGCCCTTCAGCATGCCCTGCGCGGTCTGCGGGTTCTTGAACCGCTCCAGACCGGCCTCGGGCAGCGGATTGACGCTGATGATCCGCGCGCCGTTCGCCTTGGCCTTCTCCAGCGCGGAGAGCATGCGGGGGTGGTTCGTGCCCGGGTTCTGACCGGCGACGATGATCAGGTCGGCCTTGTACAGGTCTTCCAGCAGGACGCTGCCCTTGCCGATGCCGATCGTCTCGCTGAGCGCCGAACCGGACGACTCGTGGCACATGTTGGAGCAGTCCGGCAGGTTGTTCGTGCCCAGCTCGCGTGCGAACAACTGGTACAGGAACGCGGCCTCGTTGCTGGTGCGGCCCGAGGTGTAGAAGACGGCCTCGTCGGGGGAGGAGAGGGCGGCGAGCTCCTCGGCGACGATGTCGAAGGCGCGCTCCCAGTCGACCGGCTCGTAGTGTGTGCCGCCCTCCGGCAGGTACATGGGGTGCGTGAGCCGCCCCTGCTGCCCCAGCCAGTAGCCGCTCCTCGTGGCCAGGTCGGCCACGGAGTGCGCGGCGAAGAACTCCGGGGTGACCCGGCGCAGGGTGGCCTCCTCGGCCACCGCCTTCGCGCCGTTCTCGCAGAACTCCGCCTTGTGCCGGTGGTCCGGCTCCGGCCAGGCGCAGCCCGGGCAGTCGAACCCGTCCTTCTGGTTCACCCGCAGCAGCGTCAGCGCCGTGCGCCGCACGCCCATCTGCTGCTGGGCGATGCGCAGCGTGTGCCCGATGGCGGGCAGCCCCGCCGCCGCGTGCTTGGGCTCCGCGACCTGCGGCGCGTCCTGGACCGGATCACCCTTGGGCGGCTTCGTCGCCATCGCACGCTCCCCTTCGACTGCGTGTGAGAAGTACGCTGCCGATCCTCCCACGGCCGACTGACAACGCCCCGCCCGCGTTCCGCGCCGCTCCTCTTCACCAACCGCCGGCACAGTCCGTGACCGGGAGGCAACCCTCGGCAGCCCGGACCGGAGTGTCAGTGCGGCGTGGCAGGATCGGGGACGTGGCAGAGACAGCATCGAAGAAGACCGACAAGACCCCCGGCGGCACCCGTCCCCGGCTGATGCTCATGGACGGGCACTCGCTGGCCTACCGCGCGTTCTTCGCGCTGCCCGCGGAGAACTTCACGACCGCGACCGGCCAGCCGACGAACGCGATCTACGGCTTCGCGTCGATGCTGGCCAACACCCTGCGTGACGAGGCGCCCACGCACTTCGCCGTGGCCTTCGACGTCTCGCGCAAGACCTGGCGCTCCGAGAAGTTCACCGAGTACAAGGCGAACCGCTCCAAGACCCCCGACGAGTTCAAGGGCCAGGTCGAGCTGATCGGCGAGCTCCTCGACGCGATGCACGCCCCGCGCTTCGCCGTGGACGGCTTCGAGGCGGACGACGTCATCGCCACCCTCGCCACCCAGGCCGAGGCCGAGGGCTTCGAGGTGCTGATCGTCACCGGCGACCGCGACTCCTTCCAGCTGGTCACCGACAACATCACCGTGCTCTACCCGACCAAGGGCGTCTCCGAGCTGACCCGGTTCACCCCGGAGAAGGTTTTCGAGAAGTACGGCTTGACGCCCGCCCAGTACCCGGACTTCGCGGCCCTGCGCGGCGACCCGTCCGACAACCTCCCCGGCATCCCCGGCGTCGGCGAGAAGACCGCGGCGAAGTGGATCAACCAGTTCGGCTCGTTCGCCGAGCTGGTCGAACGCGTCGACGAGGTCAAGGGCAAGGCCGGGCAGAACCTCCGCGACCACCTGGAGTCGGTCAAGCTCAACCGCGTCCTCACCGAGCTGGAGCGCCAGGTCGAGCTGCCCAGGGCGGTCGCCGACCTGGAGCGGGCCGCGTACGACCGCAGGGCCGTCACGCTGGTCCTGGACACCCTGGAGATCCGCAACCCGTCCCTGCGCGAGCGTCTCTTCGCCGTCGACCCCGGCGCCGAGGAGGCCGAGGTCACGCCGATCGCCACCGACGGGGTGGAGCTGGACGGCAAGATCCTGCGCACCGGCGAGCTGGCCCCCTGGCTCGCCGAGCACGGCGCCGGGACCCTGGGCGTCGCCACCGTCGACACCTGGGCGCTGGGCACCGGCTCGGTCGCCGAGGTCGCCCTGGCCGCGGCCGGGGGAGCGGCCGCCTGGTTCGACCCCGCCGAGCTGGACGAGGCCGACGAGAACGCGTTCGCGGCCTGGCTGGCCGACGCCGCCCGCCCCAAGGTGTTCCACAACGCCAAGGGCGCCATGCGCGTCCTCGCCGAGCACGGCTGGTCCGTCGAGGGCGTGACCATGGACACCGCGCTCGCCGCCTACCTCGTCAAGCCCGGCCGCCGCTCCTTCGACCTGGACGCGCTGTCCCTGGAGTACCTGCACCGGGAGCTGGCGCCCGCCGCCGCGGCCGACGGCCAGCTGGCCTTCGGCGCCGACGAGGGCGCCGAGGCCGAGGCTCTGATGATCCAGGCCCGCGCGGTCCTCGACCTGGGCGAGGCCTTCGGCACCCGTCTCGAGGAGGTCGGCGCGGCCGACCTCCTGCGCGACATGGAGCTGCCCACCTCCGCCCTGCTCGCCCGCATGGAGCGGCACGGCATCGCGGCCGACCGCGCGCACCTCGAAACGATGGAGCAGACCTTCGCGGGTGCCGTGCAGCAGGCCGTGAAGGAGGCCCACGCGGCCGCCGGCCACGAGTTCAACCTGGGCTCGCCCAAGCAGCTCCAGGAGGTCCTCTTCGGCGAGCTGGCCCTGCCGAAGACGAAGAAGACCAAGACCGGCTACACCACGGACGCCGACGCCCTGGCCTGGCTCGCCACCCAGACCGACAACGAACTGCCGGTGATCATGCTCCGCCACCGGGAGCAGGCGAAGCTGCGTGTCACCGTGGAGGGCCTAATCAAGACGATCGCGGGCGACGGCCGTATCCACACCACCTTCAACCAGACGGTGGCGGCGACCGGCCGCCTGTCCTCCACGGACCCGAACCTGCAGAACATCCCGGTCCGCACGGACGAGGGCCGCGCGATCCGCCGCGGCTTCGTGGTCGGCGAGGGCTTCGAGTCCCTGATGACCGCCGACTACAGCCAGATCGAGCTGCGCGTGATGGCCCACCTTTCCGAGGACGAGGGCCTGATCCAGGCCTTCACCTCCGGCGAGGACCTGCACACCACGGCCGCCTCGCAGGTGTTCGGCGTCGAGCCCGCCGCGGTGGACGCGGAGATGCGCCGCAAGATCAAGGCGATGTCGTACGGCCTGGCCTACGGCCTCTCCGCCTTCGGCCTGTCCCAGCAGCTGAACATCGAGGCGGCCGAGGCGCGCGCCCTGATGGACGCCTACTTCGAGCGCTTCGGCGGCGTCCGGGACTACCTGCGCCGGGCGGTCGACGAGGCCCGGGCGACGGGCTACACGGCGACGCTCTTCGGGCGCCGCCGCTACCTGCCGGACCTCAACAGCGACAACCGCCAGCGCCGCGAGGCCGCCGAGCGCATGGCCCTCAACGCGCCCATCCAGGGCACGGCCGCCGACATCGTCAAGATCGCCATGCTCAAGGTGGACAGCGCCCTGCGGGAGGCGGACCTGAAGTCCCGCATGCTCCTGCAGGTCCACGACGAAATCGTGCTGGAGATCGCCCCCGGCGAGCAGTCGGCCGCCGAGCAGGTCGTCCGCAAGGAGATGTCCAACGCGGTCCACCTCCGGGCCCCCCTGGACGTCTCGGTCGGCGTCGGCCCGGACTGGGAATCGGCAGCGCACTAGCCTGCGGCGCCTGAGCAGCGGGGCGTTGCAACCACCGCCGGTCGCAACGCCCCCGCCGCCTCCGCCCCGGCACCGCGGCCTCCGCTCCGGCACTGCCGCGCCTCCACACCGGCGCCCTCCGCACCGGCACCGCCGCCACTGCCGCCCCGCACCGGCACCGCCACCTGCGATACCGGCCATCGCCGCCCCGCACCGGCACCAATTTCTCCGCCGCAACGGCGCCCAGCCCCCACGGCGCAATCCGGCGGTGCCGAAGCACCGCAGGGCCACGTCCGGGTTCAACCCGCACCTGGAAATCCCGCCCCCCAGATCCCGCCGCAACGGCGCTCCGCCCCCACGGCGCAACCCGGCGGTGCCAAACCCCCCGCACCCACGCCCCCGCACTACTCCCCCGCATCCAGGCCCACGCCCCCACCCACCCCCACCAGCACAAGCCCCCGGCACCCGCACAGAGCAAGTCGGCCGAACCCCCGGGGGGAACCGTCACTCACGTGGCCCCCGCCAAAACGCCCCCCACCCCCCACAGCCGCAACACTGCGGGCATGGGTATACGCACGCTTCACCGCCGGACGCCCGAGGTAGACATCCGGGCCTGGGCGGACGCCGCCTCGGCGCGGGCCGTGCCCGTCTCGCCGGTCCCGGCCCTCGCGGCCGACGCAAGCACCGCCCGCATCCCCGCCGACCTGAGCGCGACCGTCCGCAGGGCCGCCAGGAACCTCCGGCACAGACTCGCCGGCCTGACCGCCCCCGTGGAACACGCCCCCGACTGGCGTCAGTGGGCCGATCTCGCCCGCGGTTACCTCGCCCTCGCACTCACCGCGCTCCCGAGACCGCGCCCCCGACGCACCCTCACGGTCTTCGTCGCGTCGCTCACCGACCGGCCGGCCGCCCCCGCCCCGCACCGACCACCCCACCGGGATCCCCGGGGCCGACGGGATCAGCCGGATCGGCCGGATCAGCCGGACCATCCGGAGCCGGGCCCCGGCGCCACACCCTGAGCCCGACGGCGTACAGCACCACCCCAAGGACCTGCCCGGCGCCCGTCCCGAAGCACAGCACAGGGCGGTACCAGATCCCACGGCCGCTCCGGCGCCCCTGTAAGCGCTCGCCGGCGCGACGCCCGCCGCACCGCCCCGGCCACCGCACAGCCGCCGATCACCACGCCGGCCCGCCACGGGTCCCGCACGGACAGCACGGGCACCCCACCGCCGCCCCGCCCGGCGCACGCCGCAGCGCACGCACGGCGAACACCGCGAGCACGACCGCGCCCGCCACGGACGAGCCGTGCCGCAGCAGCGAGCACAGCGGCACCCCCGCCACCCGGTCCCGCCCGATGGCCGGAACCAGCCGCGTCCCCCACCGCCCCTGATGCGTGAACGCGTCCCACACCACATGCGTCAGCGCACCCGGCACCGCGGAGACGTACCACCACACCACCGTGACGGCGCCCGCACGCGCGCGTGGCGCAACCACCGTGACGGTGCCCGCACGCGCGTGGCGACCGCAGCGCAGCAGCACGGCCGGCCGCCCCCCATGTCCGTCCGGTACGCCGGACCGCCCTCCCTGGTCCTGCGCACCAACGAGAGTTGGCCAACGGGTGAAAAGCGGGCAGGAACGGGTCCCGGCGCAAAGCAAGTTGTCGTAGGGTCACCTGCGGCGTGTCCTGCCCGGCGCGCGGCGGAACGCACGTCGCACAAGGGGAAGGACGCCACAGGGGCAACCAGAACACCGGGTCGACCGTCACACCAGTGCGAGGCAGACAGACGCGGACGGACGTACGGAGTCCACAGGAGGGGTTCACTCGATGGCGGCGCATTTCGGAAGGCGGCTGCGCAAGGGGGCGGCGACCACCGCCGTGGCCGCGGCGGCGGTCGCGGCCCTGTCCGCGTCCCAGGCTCCGGGAATGCCCGGCGAGGACCACGGCAGACCGGCGACGGCCGGCGCCTCCGCCCCCGCACCCGACGCCACCTCCGACGGCAACGCCACCGGCAACTCGCCGTACTACACGGACCTCCCGCCCCTGAACAGCCCCAACCCCAGCCCCTCGCCGAGCGCCACCGGCACCCCCGCCCCCCAGGGCGACGCCGAGGCCGGCATCCCGGCGACGGTCCTCGACGCCTACAAGAAGGCCGAGGCCGAACTGCGTTCCGCCAAGCCCGGCTGCAACCTGCCCTGGCAGCTGCTCGCCGCCATCGGCAAGGTCGAGTCGGGCCAGGCGGAAGGCGGCCGGGTCGACGCCGACGGCACCACGATCGGCCGGATCCTGGGCCCGGCGCTCGACGGCAACGGCTTCGCGCTCATCAAGGACACCGACCACGGCCTCTACGACGGCAACACCGCGTACGACCAGGCCGTCGGCCCCATGCAGTTCATCCCGTCGACCTGGGCGTGGGCCGGCCGCGACGGCAACGGCGACGGCAAGAAGGACCCCAACAACGTCTACGACGCCGCCCTCGCCGCCGGCCACTACCTGTGCCGCAACGGCTGGGACCTCGCGCGCGAGGACGACCTGCACAGCGCCATCCTCAGCTACAACGACTCGCAGGACTACCTGAACACCGTCCTGTCGTGGCTGGAGTACTACCGCAAGGGCACCCATTCCGTGCCCGACGGCACCGGCAGCGTGCCCGGCCACCGCAGCGACGACGGCACCCCGCCCGCCAAGTCCCCGAAGCACACGAAGGCACCGAAGACCAAGGCCCATCCGAAGCCGGACCCCAAGCCCAGCACGCCCGGCGGCAACGGCAGCCCCAGCCCGACCCCGCCGAAGCCGCCCGCCCCGCCGACGCCCTCGCCGACCCCCACCGACACCGTGGACCACCTGCGGGACGCGGGCACCGCCAAGCTCACCGCGATGGCCGGGCACGCCTTCAGCGGACGGATCGGCACCCGCGCCGAGACCAAGGCCGGCAAGGCCGTCGCCAAGGTCAGGATCCGGTTCACCATCACCGGGGACACCGACGCCACCTTCGCCGGCGGCGAGAGGGTGGCCACGGTCGCCACCGACGCCAAGGGCGTCGCTCTCGCCCCGGCGCTCCAGGCGGGCGAGAAGACCGGCGACTTCAAGGTCATGGCCACCGTCGTGGGCCGCACGGTCACGGGCCTCGGCTATCCGGTCACCGTCACCGAGCGCGCCGCCGACACCCTGGCGCGCACCAGCGACACCCCGCTGACCTGCACCCCGGGCGGCGAGTTCGCCGACCAGGTCCAGGTGAAGGCGACGTACAAGGGCGCCGTCGCGGACAAGGTCGCCGCCACCGCCACCCTGATCAAGTCCGACACCGACGCCACCGAGAACGACAAGGGCCCGTACTTCAAGGACGCCGACGGCAAGCCGGTCCGCACGCTCACCGGCCTCCAGACGGACGCCAAGGGCCTGCTGACCCTGCCGAAGCTGTACGCGGACGACACCACCGGTACCTTCCTGCTCCGCATCACCACCACCGGCGGCGCGACGCTCACCGTCGAGCTGAAGGTCGCCGCGGCGGACGCCTCGCCGAGCCCGTCGCCCAGCCCGTCCGCCTCCTCCTGAGAGCACGCGAGGGCGCCCTCCTCCGCACCCGCGGGGAGGGCGCCCTCGTTCGTGCGTGCACCGCTGTTCTCATCTCACCCGCCGGTTGCTACGGTGCCGAACCTGACGAACCATCAGGAACCCATGGGGACACCACCGTCCGCCGGGAGGCCCGTATGCGCGCCCTGATCGCCGCCGCGACCGGTCTCGCCCTCGCGCTCGCCCTGGTCCTGGCGATGACCGCCATGGGTGCGCCGACGGGCCGGACATCCCCCAAACCGCTGCTGACGACGGTGCCCTCGCATCCGTAGCCGCGCCCGTCCGGGAGGGAGGCCTTCATGCGCCGCAAGGCAAGCCTGGTCCTGCTCGCCTGCGCCGTCTTCTGCGCGGCGCTCGCCCCGCTCCTGCGCTGGTACGCCTTCCCGCGCCTGGCCAGGATCCCCGCGAACCAGTACCAGGACATGGTCCTGGAGGCCAGGGGTGCCACCCTGCTCGACTACGGCACCATGCGCGCGAGGAAGGTCTCCAAGGTCACCATCGTGCAGACCCTCAAGGGCGACGTGGCGGCCGCCCAGCGGATCGAGAGGACGGCGGGCCGGCCGGTCGTGGTCTGGGACGGCCTCTCCTACGTCCAGGGTCCCGACGGCAAGATGGTCTCCAAGGTCCCCGAGCGCTACATCTTCGACGCCCACAGCCAGGACCCCGTGCACGCCACCGGCGAGATGGTCGACGGCGACCCCGTCACCCGGCAGGGCATCGAGTTCAAGTGGCCGTTCCTGACGCAGAAACGCGACTACGAGTACTTCGACGCGCAGACCCGCACCACCAGCCCCATCCACTACAAGGGCACGCGGACCTTCCGGGGCCTGAAGGTCTACTACTTCGAGCAGACCATCGGCTGGACCAGGGTCCCCATGCCGAAGACCATGCCCGTCCAGGGCATCACGCCGGAATCGGTCGCCAGGACCGGAACCACCCGCTGGTACAGCACGGTCCGCAGGTTCTGGGTCGAACCCGTCACCGGCGCGCCCGTCTACGGCGAGGAACTCCACAAGGAGGAACTGCGCGGCGGCACCCTGCTCGGCGGCCGGGCCAGGGTCACGGCGTTCGCCGGGGACGTGAAGATGCGCGAGGACTACATCGCGCACACGGTCACCCTGGTCGAGCACAACCGCACCCTGGTGCTGATGCTCACCTCGTACGTCCCCTGGGGCTCCCTGACCGCCGGAGCCCTGCTCCTGGCCCTCTCCCTCTACCTGGAGGCCCGCGCCCGCCGTCCCCGTGACCCGGCACCCGCGCAGCCGGCCGAACCCGAACCGGTCAGCGCCTGAGCCGCGCGTTGGTGTGCCGGGTGGGCTCGGCGGCCGCCGGGTCCTCGGGCCACGGGTGCTTCGGATACCGCCCGCGCAGCTCGGCCCGTACGCCCTGGTAGCCGTCCTTCCAGAAGGAGGCGAGGTCGGCCGTGACGGCGGCGGGCCGCCCGGCGGGGGAGAGCAGATGCACGAGCAGCGGCACCCCCGCCACGGCCGGCGTCTCGCGCAGCCCGAACATCTCCTGCAGCTTCACCGCGAGCACCGGCCGCTCCGGATCCCGATAGTCGATCCGGATTCTGGACCCACTCGGTACGGTGATCCGCTCCGGCGCCAGCTCGTCCAGCCGCCCGGCTTGCCCACTCGCCCACGGCAGCAACCGCGCCAGCCCCTGCCCGGCGTCGATCCGGCCGAGATCGGCCCGCCGCCGGGCCCGGCTCAGCTCCGGCTCCAGCCACTCGTCCACGCGCGCGTGCAGCGCGTCGTCGGACACGTCCGGCCAGGGCTCGCCAAGGCGGGCACGGAGAAACGCCAGCCGCTGCCGCAGCACCTCCGCCTCCGGCGGCCACCGCAGCAATCCGAGCCCTTCCTGCCGCAGCCCTTCGAGCAGGGCGCCGCGCACGAGCGCCGGGTCCGCGTCCTTCAGCGGCCGTACGGCCAGCTCGATGGCGCCCAGCCGCTCGACGTGCCGGGCCACGACATCCCCGTCGCCCCAGCGCACCTCGTCCCGCTCGCCGAGCAGCGCCCCGGCGGCGGCCCGCGCCACGTCCTCGCTCACGGCGGCGCCGAGCCGCACGCGCGCGTGTCCCGTACCGGAGGGCCGGTCGGCGACGGCGACGACGATCCAGGGCGCTCCCCGCAACGCCGACGCATCACCCAACTCGGCCCGCGTGCCGGACGCCATCAGGTACGACCCACCGTCGAGCTTGGCGACCCGCTCGGGAAAGGCGAGCGCGGCGACGACACCGGCGAGCCTGTCGTCACCGGTGCCTGGTCCGACCCGGAAGGCGCCTTCCGACCGAAGGTCATGGGTGGGCGGGTGGGAAACCTCCCCCGAGACGGCCCGCAGCCGCCGTACTTCCGCAGCCCACCGCCCCGCATAGGCGTCACCCCCACGCCGCGCACGACGCAACGCACCGGCAAGATCATCCCCGTGGTCCCGCGGCACTTCCTCGGACAGCAGAGCGACGACTTCCGCACCCTCGCCGCCCGTGTCCAGCAGCGCCCGCCCCAGCCGAGGATGCACACCCAGCCGGGCCAGCCGCACACCGACCGACGTGGCCCGCCCGACGGAGTCCACCGCGCCCACCGCCGTCAACGCGGAGCGCGCCGCCGCCATCGCCCCACCCGGCGGCGGATCCAGCAACGGCAGCCCGGAGGCGTCCGGATCCCCCCAGCAGGCCGCCTGCAGGGCGAACGCGGTCAGATCGGCCACCTTGATCTCCGGCGCCGGATACGCCGGCAGACGCCCGTCCTCGGCCTCGGACCAGCACCGGTACACCGCCCCCGGCGCCTCCCGCCCGGCCCGCCCCGCCCGCTGCCGCCCGGCCGCCCGCGACGCCCGCACCGTCGTCAGCCCGCTCAGCCCGCGCGCGTGATCCACCCGCGGCTCCCGCGCCAGCCCGGAGTCCACCACCACGCGCACCCCGGGCACCGTCAGCGAGGACTCCGCCACCGAGGTCGCCAGCACCACCCGGCGCCGGGCCCCGGGCGCCAGCACCGCGTCCTGCACGGCGGCCGGCGCCCGCCCGTGCACCTGCAGCACGTCGATCTCACCGAGCGCGCCGAGCTGCCCCGCCACGCGCGCGATCTCGCCCACACCGGGCAGGAAGCACAGCACGTCCCCGTCCCGCTCGGCCAGCGCCCGCCGCACCACCGACGCCACGTGCGCCAGCAGCGCCGGATCGACCCGCATCCCGTGCGGCGGCCGTACCGGACGCGCCGGAGGCGCCCACACCACCTCCACCGGGTGCGCGACGCCCGCCGCCTCGACCACCGGCGCCCCGCCCAGCAGCCGCGCCCAGCCCTCCGCGTCGGTCGTCGCCGACGCGGCCACCAGCCGCAGCTCCGGCCGGAGCGCCTGCCGTACGTCCCACAGGAACGCGGCCGCCGTGTCGGCGTCCAGATGCCGCTCGTGGCACTCGTCGAGGACGACGACGTCGACGCCCGGCAACTCCTGGTCGCGTTGCAGCCGCTGCAGCAGCACCCCGGTCGTCACGACCTCCACGCGCGTGTGCCGTCCCACGGCCCGCTCGCCGCGCACCGTGAAGCCCACGCTCTGACCGGGCTTCTCACCCAGCAGCCACGCCGTCCGACGGGCCGCCGCCCGTGCCGCGATCCGGCGCGGCTCGGCCACCACGACCCGCCGCGCGGGCCCGCCCCCGGCCAGCCCCGCCAGCACCAGCGGCACCAGCGTCGTCTTGCCGGTGCCGGGCGGCGCCACGAGCACGGCGGTGCCGCCGTCCTCCAGGGCCTCGGCCAGGGCGGGCAGCGCGGAGCGCACGGGCAGCGCGTCCAGGGCGTCGTAACGGATCACGCCCCCCAGTGTCGTACGACGGCGAGACCGCCCCTCACACGCGCGTGCACGTGCGCAGAAGAACGGGAGGTCAGTCCCGCTCGCACACGAAGATCGCCGTGCCGGGGATGAGATGGCCGCGCAGCGGGGACCAGCCGCCCCACTCCGAGGTGTTCCAGGCCGGCCACTCCGGCTCCACCAGGTCCACCAGGCGGAAGCCGGACGCCACGACGTCCCGGACCCGGTCGCCGACCGTCCGGTGGTGCTCCACGTAGACCGCGCGGCCCTCCTCGTCCTGCTCCACGTAGGGCGTGCGGTCGAAGTAGGAGGACGACACCGACAGACCCTCGGGGCCCGGCTCGTCCGGGAACGCCCAGCGGATCGGATGCGTCACCGAGAAGACGAACCTGCCGCCCGGCCGCAGCACCCGGCGCACCTCGCGCAGCACCAGCCGCGGGTCGGCGACGAAGGGCAGCGCGCCGTACGCGGAGCAGGCCAGGTCGAAGGAGCCGTCCGCGAAGGGCAGCGCGCCGGCGTCCGCGCAGATGAGCGGAAACGATCCACCGATCCGCAGGGCGTGCTGCAGCTGACGGTGCGAGAGGTCCAGCGCCACCGGGCGGGCCCCCTGGGCGGCCAGCCAGCGCGCGCACTGCGCCGCGCCCGCGCCGATCTCCAGGACGTCCTTGCCCTTCAGCTCCTCCGGCGGGCCGAGCAGCTCCGCCTCCACCTCGTCCAGGCCCTCCGGGCCCCACACGAAGCGGTCGTCGCCGAGGAACGTGCCGTGCTCGACCTGGTACTCGTCCGCGTTGCGGTCCCACCAGCCCCGGTTGGCCCGTGCGCTCTCCGCGACCCCGGCGTCACGGCGTGTCGCCTCCGGCTCGCCCGCCTCGGGTCCTCCGGGCTCGTACGCTTCCGGCTCTTGGATGATCGGCTCCCTCGTCGTACTCTTCCGTCCAACCCGCCGGGGTTCACGGAACCGGTCCCGTAGGCCTGCGTGGCCTCAAGGGACGTTTCTTCTGCCGGTTATGGGGCGATCCGCCCCGGGTGTGCGCCTTCGCGCATTGACCATGTCCGGCTGCCCCCGTATGCTACAAGTTGCGCTGCGGGCCTGCGCACCTCAGACGTAGCAGGCTGCGCTCGCATCTGTTGTATGTCCCCTCGGTTGTCGAGGCGCCACCGGGCACCCGGTGTCCATTTGGTGGCGCTTCCTTGGCTGTCCGGCTTCTGCAGAGCGAAACGGGCTCCCGGCGTAAGCAGTACCTACGACTTCAATGTCCGTACCGGAGCCCTTTCCCACATGACGAGCAGCACCGAGACCACCGCCACCACCCCGCAGGTAGCGGTCAACGACATCGGTAACGAGGAAGCCTTCCTCGCAGCGATCGACGAGACGATCAAGTACTTCAACGACGGCGACATCGTCGACGGCGTCATCGTGAAGGTCGACCGGGACGAGGTCCTGCTCGACATCGGTTACAAGACCGAAGGTGTCATCCCGAGCCGCGAGCTCTCGATCAAGCACGACGTCGACCCGAACGAGGTCGTCGCCGTCGGCGACGAGATCGAGGCCCTGGTCCTCCAGAAGGAGGACAAGGAAGGCCGCCTGATCCTCTCGAAGAAGCGCGCCCAGTACGAGCGTGCCTGGGGCACCATCGAGAAGATCAAGGAAGAGGACGGCATCGTCACCGGTACCGTCATCGAGGTCGTCAAGGGTGGTCTCATCCTCGACATCGGCCTCCGCGGCTTCCTCCCGGCCTCCCTGGTCGAGATGCGCCGTGTCCGCGACCTCCAGCCGTACGTCGGCAAGGAGCTCGAGGCCAAGATCATCGAGCTGGACAAGAACCGCAACAACGTGGTCCTGTCCCGCCGTGCCTGGCTGGAGCAGACCCAGTCCGAGGTCCGCCAGACGTTCCTCACGACCCTGCAGAAGGGTCAGGTCCGCTCCGGTGTGGTCTCCTCGATCGTCAACTTCGGTGCCTTCGTGGACCTGGGTGGCGTCGACGGTCTGGTCCACGTCTCCGAGCTGTCCTGGAAGCACATCGACCACCCGTCCGAGGTCGTCGAGGTCGGCCAGGAGGTCACCGTCGAGGTCCTCGACGTCGACATGGACCGCGAGCGCGTCTCCCTGTCGCTGAAGGCGACCCAGGAAGACCCGTGGCAGCAGTTCGCCCGCACCCACCAGATCGGCCAGGTCGTGCCCGGTAAGGTCACGAAGCTGGTGCCGTTCGGTGCGTTCGTCCGCGTGGACGAGGGCATCGAGGGTCTGGTCCACATCTCCGAGCTGGCCGAGCGCCACGTGGAGATCCCGGAGCAGGTCGTCCAGGTCAACGACGAGATCTTCGTCAAGGTCATCGACATCGACCTCGAGCGCCGCCGCATCAGCCTCTCGCTGAAGCAGGCCAACGAGTCCTTCGGTGCCCACCCGGAGGAGGTCGAGTTCGACCCGACCCTCTACGGCATGGCCGCGTCCTACGACGACCAGGGCAACTACATCTACCCCGAGGGCTTCGACCCGGAGACCAACGACTGGCTGCCGGGCTACGAGAAGCAGCGCGAGGAGTGGGAGCGCCAGTACGCCGAGGCGCAGGCCCGCTTCGAGCAGCACCAGCAGCAGGTCATCAAGTCCCGCGAGGCGGACGCCGCCGCTGCCGCCGAGGGTGGCGGCGAGGCCGCCGCTCCGGCCGCGACCGGCGGTTCGTACTCCTCCGAGGGCGCGGACACCTCCGGTGCGCTGGCCTCGGACGAGGCGCTGGCCGCGCTGCGCGAGAAGCTGGCCGGTGGCCAGAGCTGACGCAAGCCGCTGGGCTTAGCCGATAGCTGGTTCTGAGGGGCCGTACCTTTCGAGGTGCGGCCCCTCGGGCGTGTCCGGGGGCTTTCCGTCGTCCTTCGCGTGCAGGTTCGTCGCGGCTTGTCGCGCGGTTCCCCGCGCCCCCAGGGGATCACCGCGTCCGTGGCCGAGGAGTTGCCCTTGTACTGTCGTCCGTGAGATCCCTGATCAACGGCGTGTCGCGGGAATGCCCACCCTCCAGGGCGTGTTGACGATGTCGGACACGAGGAGGAGCGGTCACAGTGCTTGATCCGCAGGGTTTGTACGCATGGGAGCCGAAGGGCCTCGCCGTGGTCGACATGGCGCTCGCCCAGGAGTCGGCCGGTCTTGTCATGCTCTACCACTTCGACGGATACATCGACGCGGGCGAGACCGGGGACCAGATCGTCGACCGGCTGCTCGACTCGCTGCCCCACCAGCTCGTCGCCCGTTTCGACCACGACCGGCTGGTGGACTACCGGGCCCGGCGCCCCCTGCTGACCTTCAAGCGGGACCGCTGGACCGACTACGAGGTGCCGGCCATCGAGGTCCGCCTCGTCCAGGACACCACCGGTGCTCCCTTCCTGCTGCTCTCCGGGCCCGAGCCGGACGTGGAATGGGAGCGGTTCGCGGCCGCCGTGCGCCAGATCGTGGAGCGGCTCGGCGTCCGCCTCTCCGTGAACTTCCACGGCATCCCCATGGGCGTCCCGCACACCCGCCCGGTGGGTCTCACCCCGCACGGCAACCGCACCGACCTCGTCCCGGGCCACCGCAGCCCCTTCGAGGAGGCCCAGGTGCCCGGCAGCGCGGAGTCGCTCGTGGAGTACCGCCTGATGGAGGCCGGGCACGACGTCCTGGGCGTCGCCGCGCACGTCCCGCACTACATCGCCCGTTCGGCGTACCCGGACGCCGCCCTGACCGTTCTGGAGGCCATCACGGCCGCCACCGGTCTGGTGCTTCCGGGCGTCGCGCACTCGTTGCGCACGGACGCGTACCGCACCCAGACGGAGATCGACCGGCAGATCCAGGAGGGCGACGAGGAACTCACCGCGCTCGTCCAGGGCCTGGAGCACCAGTACGACGCGGCCGCGGGCGCCGAGACCCGGGGCAACATGCTGGCCGAGCCGGTGGAGATCCCCTCGGCGGACGAGATCGGGCGCGAGTTCGAGCGGTTCCTGGCGGAGCGGGAAGGCGAGAACTGACCTGCGCCGGCCCCGCTGTCAGTGCCAGGGCCTAAGCTGACGCTCATGCTGAAAGTGGGCCTGACCGGTGGAATCGGTGCCGGCAAGAGCGAGGTGTCACGGCTGCTCGTGGAACACGGAGCGGTGCTGATCGACGCCGACCGCATCGCGCGCGAGGTCGTGGCGCCGGGCACCCCCGGCCTCGCGGCCGTGGTCGAGGCCTTCGGCGAGGACGTCCTCGCCGCTGACGGCAGCCTGGACCGGCCCGGACTCGGCGCGATCGTCTTCGCCGACCCCGAGAAGCTCGCCGTCCTCAACTCGATCGTGCACCCCCTGGTGGGCGCCCGTTCCCGCGAGCTGGAGGAGGCCGCGGCCGCCGACGCCGTCGTGGTCCACGACGTGCCCCTCCTCACCGAGAACGGCCTGGCGCCGCTGTACGACGTCGTGGTCGTCGTGGACGCGACCCCCGAGACCCAGCTCGAGCGGCTGGTCCGGCTGCGCGGCATGACCGAGGAGGACGCGCGCGCGCGTATGGCCGCACAGGCGACCCGCGAGCAGCGCAGACAGATCGCGGACATCGTGATCGACAACGACGTACCGCTGGACGCGCTGCACAAGCGTGTCACCGAGGTGTGGGAGGACCTCGTACGGCGGGCGCATGAGGGCACCGCGCGGTAGCGCAGGCAGAGACAGGAATAGCGGCCCCCTCCTCGCGCGTTGAACGGACGGAGTGAGGGAAGGATTCTGCCGTGCCCGAGACCAGCGGTTCCACCGGACGTACTCCGGAGACGCATGTCATCGACTTCCGTGCCGCCGAGCATCTGCTCAACTCACGGGACCCGCGGGGTGCGGTGAAGCTGCTCGACCCAGTCATCGCCGCGCACCCGGAGAACACCGCCGCCCGGCTGCTCCGCGCGCGTGCGTTCTTCGCCGCGGCCCAACTGCGGCCCGCCGAGCTGGAGTTCACGATCGTGCTGGAGCGCGAGCCGGACAACGCGTTCGCGCACTTCGCGCTGGCCCGGACCTATGAGCGCCAGGGCCGCCCCGACCAGGCCAAACGCCATTTCCGTCTCGCCGCAGCGCTGGACCCGAACCCGCAGTACGTGAAAGCGGCACGCTTCGACGACTGAGCGGCACGCGTGCGCCGGGCCTTGCGGACATCGGAGTGCGGGTGCGGTGGCACGGGCGTACGGGTGCGGTGGCACCGGCGTACGGGTGCGGTGGCACGGGCGCCGGGCGTCGGTCATGGCTGCCGGGCGTTGGTCATGGATGCCGGTGCCTCGGCGGCCCCGGGGACGGCGGTCCCTCCTCCGGCGGGCGGTACGGCGGCACGTCACGGCCCGGCTGATAGTGCGGACCCTGGCGGATGTGCCTGAGAACCATGATCATGTCGGCGGTGACCACCAGCCACAGCGCCCCGCAGGCCGCCGCCCAGCCGGGGCGCCCGACGAGCGCGAACGCCACGGTGCCGAAGACCGCCCAGACCAGCCCCCACACGCACAGCCAGAACCGCGCCCGCAGAGCACTGCGCGCGGTCACCGGTTCACTGCCCGTACGCATCGGACCACCACTCCTGCCTGCAACGTACTCTCCGCGGACGACGCTCATCAACGGCGCCCGTCCGTCGCTCGCCCGCCGCTCGCCCGCCGCTCATCCGCTGCTCATCGAAGGGGGATCTCTTGCTGCCGGACGCCGACGACCTGCCCGAACTGCTCCTCGACCTGGCCGTGCCGCACGAGGACATCAACGGCCTGGTGGCCGGGTCCCGCCGGGTGACCGGTGACCCGGGGGTGCTGAGACTCCTGCGGGAGTGCGTCGAGGAGCTGTTCCGCGATCCGGAGGAGACCGGCCGCACACCCGAGCTCACCGAACTCCTCGACGCGGCGCCGGCCGATGTGACCGGCACCTTCGCCGCGTACGTCTTCGTCGCCGCGGCCCCGCACACCCTCGCCCGGCACCGGGAACGCGGCATACCGGCCGAGGTCTCCCGGCGCACCCTGGCCGACCTGGGCCGTCAGATGGCCGTGCACCGCCGACGGCACGGAACGACCGGGGTGAACGCCCGGCGCTGGCTCGTCCGGCACTTCCGCGGCGAGCTGTACCAGTTGGGGCGGCTGCAGTTCGAGCGGGCGCGGCACGGACAGCGCACGTCCGCGGTGATCGCTGCGGCCGGACTGGACGTGGCGCCCGGCACCCCCTGCCTGAACCTGCACATCCCCGACTTCCTCGGCCCGCTGACCCCGTCCGCCTGCGACCGCTCGCTGGCCCGGGCCCGTGAGTTCTTCCCCCGGCACTTCCCGGAGGAGCGGCCGGTGGCCGCGCTGTGCCACTCCTGGCTGCTCGACCCGCAGTTGAAGCGATACCTGCCGGCCGACTCCAACATCATCCGCTTCCAGGACCGGTTCCGCACCGCCCGCGAGGACACCGAGCCGTCCGACACCGAACCCGTCCAGTTCGTCTTCGGCGACCCCGGCCTTGCGATCGCGGACCTGCCGCGCCGCACGTCCGTGGAGCGGGCGGTGGGGGACCACCTGCGTGCGGGCGGCCACTGGTACATCGGACACGGCTGGTTCCCGTTCTGGCCCGATGGCCAACAGCGGACGGTCGACGGTGAGGACTGAGGGACGGTGCGGGCCGAGCCGGACGGTGTGGCCTGCGCCGGACGGTGTGGCCTGCGCCGGACGGTGTGGCCTGAGCCGGACGGTGAGGGCTGAGCCGGGCAGCGCGGGCTCACTCGAACGGGTGAACCATGGTCGGAGGGGAACGACCGTGCGAGGGCGGGCCGTTGTTCGGGCATGACGGTCGAAATGCGTGAGGGATACGAGGGCACGGGACCCGGCGCGATCACCCCGGACGGCTGCGCGGTCGAACTGTACGAGCGGCTGCCGGTCGGCGACGAGCCGGACATCATCGCCGCGGCGGTACCGGCCGGGGCGCACATCCTGGAGCTGGGCAGCGGGGTGGGCCGGATGACCCACCCCCTGCTCGAACGAGGCTTCACGGTCACGGCGGTGGACGAGTCCGCCGAGATGCTGAGCCGGATCCGCGGGGCACGCACGATATGCGGGCCCATCGAGCAACTCGACCTGGGCGGCGAGAAGTTCGACGTGGTGATGCTCGCGTCGTTCCTCGTGCACGCCGGTGACGAGGAGGTGCGCCGGGGCCTGCTGCGCACCTGCGCCCGGCATGTGGATGAGCACGGCTGCGTGCTCATCCAGCGGGAGGGCGAGGACTACCACACGAACGTGCCCAGGGAGCGGGTCGATTCGAGCGGCTTCACCGTGCGGATCGTCTCCGCGGAGCCGGTCGGCAACGGAGCGAACTCGGTCCATGTCGAGTACGACTTCCCGGACGCGCGCTGGACCCAGACGTTCCTGGCCCGGCCGCTGACCAAGGAGCAGTTCGAGTCGGCACTGGAGGAAGCGGGGCTGGAGGTGGACGCGTATCTGACACCGGACCGGACATGGGTGCGTGCGGTGCGGAAGGGATAGCGGGCACTCGGTCGCGCGGCGCGGCCGGGAGAGCGATGAGTTTCCGGACGGCGCGGGGTCTACCACGGTGAAAGCAATCGGCACCGCTTCCCCAGGAGATCCTCATGTCCGAGACGACCGCCGCTCCCACCGCCCGCACCGCCTCCGCCTCCTCCGCCGGCTCCCTCAGTGGCCGCAGGCGTGCGGCCCGGGTCGCGCTGCGGACCGTGCAGGTGCTGCTCGCGCTGTTCTACGGCGTAGCGAGCGCGCTGCCCAAGCTCATCGCGCACCCCTCGGCCGTCGAGGCCTTCGACAGGATCGGCTGGGGCAGCGGGGCCATGTACACCATCGGTGCGCTCGAACTCGCCGGAGCGGTCGCGCTGTTGGTCCCCGTGTTGCAGTCCCTGGCGGCGATCGCGCTCAGCGCGCTGATGGTGGGCGCGTTCATCGTCCAGCTCACGGCCTTCGACGGTCAGAACGCGGCGACCCCGCTGATCCTGATCGTGCCGCTCGCCCTGATCGCCTGGGTCCGGCGCGAGCACAACGGGGAGCTGCTGCGGCTGGTGCGGCGGCGGTGACGCGGGAGCGCGGCGCCGACGCGGCCGGCCGGGCGCGGGGGCCCGGCCGACGGCGCCGGCGGGTGCGTGCGGGAAGTCGTGTGCGGGCGGGAAGTGGCGGCTCCGGGTCACCGTCCCCGGGCGCGCCCTCCACTGCCGCCCGACCCGGACGCGCCGCGCCTGCCGGACGCGCCGGATGCACCGCGCCCACCGGATCCGCCGCGCCCACCGGATCCACCACGTTCACCGGATCCACCGGGGCCGCCCGATCCGAACCCGCCTCGGCCCCCGGACCGACTCCGGCCTTCGGAGCGGCCCCCGCCCTCGGACCCGCCCCCGCCCTCGGACCCGCCTCGGCCCCCGGACCCGCCTCGGCCCCCGGATCCACCGGAGCCGCCGAGGCCGGTGGGCCCGCCGAGTCCGGCGAAGCCGGGGGAGCCTGCGGCGGCGCCGAGGGCCCCGAAGCCGCCCGGGAGGCCCGGGCCCGCGAGGCCGCGGAGGCGTTCCATTTCGCGGCGGTCGCGCTTGGTGGGGCGGCCGGTACCGCGGTCGCGAAGGCCCGCGGGTGCGACGGCCTCGCGGGGTGGCGGCGGAGGGGAGTTGTCGATGTAGCACTGGGCGGCCACAGGCGCGCCGACCCGCTTGCGGATCAAGCGCTTGACGATCACGATCCGCTCCCGGCCCTCGTGCCGCAGGCGGACCTCGTCGCCGACGCGCACGGAGTAGGCGGGCTTCACCCGCTCGCCGTTCACATGGACGTGGCCGCCCCGGCAGGCGGTGGCGCCCAGGGAACGCGTCTTGATCAGACGCACGGCCCAGATCCAGCTGTCGATCCGGACCGTCTCGCCCTTGCCCGGCCCCGCGTCCTCGGCGGCGGCCACCGCGGCGGCGATCTTCGGATCGAGGGGCTGCTCGGCGGAGGCAGCGACACCGGAGCCGTGGGTGCCCTGCGCGTCCGGCGCGTCCTGGGCGGGGTCGGGCCCATCCGGTCCGGCGGTCCCACGGTTCACGTTCTCGTCCGCATCCTCGGAAGCCATGCCCCGACCTTAACTCCCCGGGCCGGGTGAGCCGGAGGCGATTTTCCCGGGGTGGTGGAGGCCGGCGGTGCCCAGGCACCCGTGCGGATCACGGGAGGCCGCACCCAGCCTGGCGCACCCTGAATGTGCCACAGCACGGCGGTGCCCTGTCCTCGTGCGCTCACCGCCGAGACGGACACCACGCCGTACGGCCTCGACGGCTTCGACGGCCCTGACCTCGGCCCACCCCTCCCGCAGCGGCTCCCGCCGTCTCCATCGCACCCGTGCTGGTCGGGCCCGTCGGGGCATACGGTGGCCGTATGGACGACAGCAGCGCCCTTGCCCGGCTCGATCGGCGGGTCGCGGACTGCCGGGCCTGTCCTCGGCTGGTGGAGTGGCGCGAGGAGGTGGCCCGCACGAAGCGGGCCGCGTTCGCCGACTGGACGTACTGGGGGCGGCCGGTGCCCGGCTTCGGCCCCGCCGACGCACGGCTGGTGATCATCGGGCTGGCCCCGGCCGCGCACGGCGGCAACCGCACCGGCCGGATGTTCACCGGAGACCGCTCCGGAGACGTGCTCTACCAGGCGCTGTACGACGAGGGCCTCGCCTCCCAGCCCACGTCCGTCAGCGCCGACGACGGGCTGGAGCTCTACGGCGTCCGTGTGACCGCGCCGGTGCACTGCGCCCCGCCCGCCAACAAGCCGACCCCGGGCGAGCGGGACACCTGCCGCCCCTGGCTGGTCCAGGAGCTGAGGCTGCTGCGCCCGACGCTGAGGGCCGCGGTCGTGCTGGGCGCCTTCGGCTGGCAGGCCGCGCTGCCCGCGTTCAGCGAGGCGGGCTGGACCGTGCCCCGGCCCCGCCCGGCCTTCGCCCATGGCACCCGGGTCGCGCTCGACGGCCTCGACCTGTTCGGCTGCTTCCACGTCAGCCAGCGCAACACCTTCACCGGCCGGCTCACCACCGAGATGCTCCGCGAGGTACTGCGCGCGGCGGCGAGGACGGCCGGACTGCGGTGACCGGCCCGCCCCGACACCGGCCTCGGCCGGCCCGCGCCCGTCAGCGGCACGCCGCGGCCCCGGCACCACGGTGACGGGCCTGACCCCCGCCTGGGGCCCGGCGTCGGCCGAGGGCTGGCTGGACAGCTACCTCTCGGCCGCCGCCGTGCTCGACACCCTGCGGACGTACGACGGGCCCGCCTACGACGCCGTCGTCCTGGCCGGCTTCGGCGAGCACGGCCCGGAGGGCGTACGGGAGTTGGT
This sequence comes from Streptomyces incarnatus, assembly GCF_001027185.1. Classification (NCBI taxonomy): domain Bacteria; kingdom Bacillati; phylum Actinomycetota; class Actinomycetes; order Kitasatosporales; family Streptomycetaceae; genus Streptomyces; species Streptomyces incarnatus. The sequence continues at coordinate 6,398,658 of NZ_CP011497.1, forward strand.
GGACGTCCCGGTCGTGGACATCACCGAGGCAGCCGCCCACCTCGCCTGCCTGCTCGGCCGCCGCTACGGCGTCGTCACCACCCTCGACCGCTCCTGCGGGCAGATCGAGGACAGCCTGGAGACGGCGGGCGTGGCCCGGAACTGCGCCGCCGTCGTCGGCACCGGTCTCGGCGTCCTCGACCTCGCCGGCGATCCCGGCCGCCCCGAGGCCGCGTTCCTGACGGCGGCCGAGCGGGCCCGGGACGCGGGCGCCGAGGTCCTGGTCCTGGGCTGCGCCGGGATGACGGGGCTGCAGCGGGCGGTGGGGGAGAAGCTGGGGCTGCCCGTGGTCGACGGCGTCGCGGCGGCGGTCAAACTCGCCGAGTCCCTGGTCACCCTGGACCTGACCACCAGCCGAGCGGGCAGCCACCAGCAGCCGCTGCCCAAGGAGAGGAGATGGGGGCGGCGGCCGGCGCGGTGATCCGGCGGGCATGCCCCCGACCGCGCCGGTGAGGCGCGTGACCCTGACCGCGCTGGTGGGGCGCGTGACCCGGACCGCCTCGGTGGGGCGCATGACCCGGACCGCGATGGTGAGGCGCGTGATCCCGACCGCCACGGCGGCGGGCATGTCCCCGACCGCGATGGTGGGGCGCGTGGCCGCGACCGCCACGGCGGGGGCGTGATCCCGACCGACCGCCGCGGCGGGCATGCCCCCGACCGCGACGGTGGGGCACGTGGCCGCGACCGCCACGGTGGGGCGTGACCGCGACCACCACGGCGGGGCGTGATCCCGACCGGCCGTGGCGGCGGGGATGCCCCCGACCGCGACGGCGGGGCACGTGGCCGCGAGCGCCACGGCGGGGTGTGACCCCGACCGCCGCAGTGGGCCCGGAACGGCAGGGCTCACGGACGCCAGACGTACCGTACGTCCGGCTCCCGTTCCTCGTTCCCGCTGCCGTCGGTGAACTCGACCGCGGTGAAGCCGTGCCGCTCGTAGAAGCGGTGGGCGGGCTTGTTGACCTGGAAGGTCCACAGGGTCAGCCCGCCCGGGCTGCGCTCCTTGGCCAGTGCGACGAACCGGTCACCGACACCGCGCCCACGCCACTCCGGGTCCAGGTACAGCTGGGACAGCAACTCCCCGTCCAGCACCATCAGTCCGACGATCCCGTGACCGTCGGCCTCCGCCACCCAGGTCTCCCGCAGCGGCACCACGACATCCCGGATGTACTCCCGCACCTCGTCGTCGGTGTGCGGCCGGACGACGCTGGGCAGGGCGGCGTCGAAGGACCGCAGATACACCTCCGCGGCGGCACGCGCGTCCGCCGCCACGGCCCGGCGCAGCACGACCCCGTCGGTCACCGGTGCTCCTCCCGCTCCGGCACCACGGCCGTGGCCGTGATCTCCACCAGCTGCCCGGTGTAACCGAGGCAGGCGACCCCGAGCAGCGTGGACGAGTGCGGACCCGCGCTCAGCCCGGAGGCCTCCACGACCTCCCACACCGCGGACAGCACCGAGGGCTCGCCGCTCACCACGTACACGTCCGTCGCGACGACATGCGCCAAGTCGCTCCCGACGGCGCCGAGTTGCTCCCGCAGATTGGCGATCACCTGCTCGGCCTGGCGCACCGGATCCCCCGGGCCCACGATCTCCCCCTTCTCGTCGAGCGGCACGGCGCCGGCGAGAAAGGCGAGTCTGGTGCCCGCTTCCACCACCGAGGCGTGCGCATAGGTGGGCGGCGGGAAGAGGCCGGGCACAGTCACTCGGCGGATCACGGCGGCTCCTGGGGGAGAGGCTGGGACAACCTCCCGATCATCCGCGCCCGGCCGCGCGGACGCACCCGGTTTTCCCGGCACGCAGCAGCGGTTCGAGGAAACGGCTCGGTTCGCCGTGCCAGAAGACGGCGAGCGCGTCGCGGGAGCGCTCTCTTACGTTACGAAGAATTCCCAATCACCCTGTCACTAGGGGCGATGCGCGATGCAGCGGGGCGGAGAAAGCCGCGATGGTCGAGCCGTTGTACGTACCGGTCCTGGCCTTCCTGAGTGAACGCGGCATGGGCATCCGCGTCCTGCGGGACACCGCACCCGACGAGCCCGAGTCGAGCCGGCTGCCGGCCCTGCGCAACCGACTCCTCACGTCCGGTGCATGCCCTCGTGTGTACGACAGCGACGGCGCGGAGCCTTTCCACAGTGCGCATGACTGAAAGAGGCTTGCTCTTCGGCGGGCCGCACATAGAGTCGGCCGGCCGGTTGGTGAAACGATCACGGAAAGCGTGCGGAGAGGACTCGGGGGAATCGCTTATGGCGCAGGTCAAGAAGCCCTATCCGGTGACCGAACTGCTGGCCGCCGTGCGTTCGGAGATTCTGGCGGAGCGCCGCAGTGACGCCAGCGACGCGCAGAAGGTGTCACTTTCCGGTGGCCGCCTCGTGTCGTCCGGTGCTGAACGTTTCGAGTACCTCTTCGTCTGCAAGAAGTGGTACGAGTCGCTGGACGGCGCCCCGGTGCTCGTCCGGGCGTCGCATTCCCGCGGTCCCTGGTCGGCGGCGGAAGCGTTCCGGATGCCTGATGGGACCGTGCGGCTCGTCGTCGCGGAGAGTCTCGGCCAGTCGGTGCGCAACGCCCAGATCAGAAAGGACGACTCTGCAGGACTGGTTGTCCTCGCCGAGCGTCTCGAGTCGGCAGGAGAAGCCGACAGCCCGATACGCACGGAAAGCGCCGGATGGATAGTCGGTCAGGGAAATCCGCAGACTGCGCGTGACTCCGATCCGAGCCGCTGGGTCGCGAACTGGCAGGCGCTGAGGTTGAATTCACGCCAAAGGCTGGCCATCGAGCAGGCGCTGGCGAGTCAGATCCTCTTCCTGTGGGGGCCACCGGGAACGGGCAAGACGGATGTAGTGGGGTATATCGTCGAGGGAAGCTTCCGACAGGGGCACAACGTGCTCTTCCTCGCCCCGACAAAGGTGGCGGTGGACCAGGCGCTTGAGCGCATCTGCGACCTCCTCTCGGCCCAGGAGGGGTTTGCCGAGGGACTGGTGCAGCGGGCTGGTGACATCGAGGTTCCCTCTCTGCGTGAGCGGTACGGCGAGTACGTAGACGCCGCGCAGATCACTGCCCGGGTCTCGGCTCAGCTGGACGAGGCCCTCACTGGTGCGACGCAAACCCTCAAGGACATACGGGCTCTCGTCGCTCTTCACGACGATGTGACCTCTTTGGTGGAACAGCTTGCGACCGCTCGTGCGGCTCACATCGATGCCAGGACACGGAGGGCGGCCGCCGAGCAGGACGCGCTGCGGGCGGAGGCGCACGCCGCACAGCTGCGCTTGAAGATCAGCCGACTGGGAACACCCGGCGGCCTCTTCGCCAAGCGCAAAGAGGGCCAGCTGGCCGACCTGGGGAACGAACTCCTACAGGCCGACGCTGCGATCCGGGGCGCCCGTCAGCTGAACGTCGACGCCGGCCGCCGAGCGAGTCAGGCCGCCCAGCAGATCGACGAGTTGAGCGGGCGCCTGGCCGGCGCCAGGGCACGGCTTGCCGGAGTCCCTGCCCGGACCGTGCTCGCACAGCAGGCGGATGCCACGCAGAAGCTGCTCGACGAGCTGGACCAGCAGCGCAAGAAGATCCAGGACACGGTGCGCGCCAGGTGCCGGGTCATGGGGGCCACCGTCGCGAAAGCCGTGCAATCGCGGAAACTGCTGGACCGTGTGGACGTCGTCGTGATCGACGAGGCGGGCATGGTGGATCTGCCCTCGGCATGGCTGGTCGCGGGCCTCGCCGGGAAACGGGTGGTCGTCGCAGGGGACTTCCGGCAGCTTCCCGCCGTCACGAAGGGCGAGGGCGACCGGAAGGCCACGGAGGAGGAACGTGCGCACTCCCGGCAGTGGGCGTCCCGGGACGCCTTCCATGCGGCGGGTCTGGTCGCCGAGTCCGGGGCGGTGCGACAGGATCCCCGGCTCGTGTCTCTGGACACCCAGTACCGCATGCGTGAGCCGATCTGCGACGTGGTGAACGTCGTCGCCTACCCGGACGCTCCGCTGACGACAGGCCGAGACGACCGAAGTCGCATTCCCTTCAATTCGCTGGTCGATTCCCCGGTCATCCTCGTCGACACCTCGAAACAGCGGATCGCGGGACCCGACAACAAGGCCAACACGGTGAACGAGGCCGTGGTCCACGAACTCGTACGGGGACTTCAGTACGAGGACGTCCTCCCCGGCCGCAAGTGGGACAGCGTGGAGCTCTCGCAGGGTGAGCGTGCGACGGACCGGCTCGCCGTCATCGCCCCCTACCGTGCGCAGGTCAAGGCATTGCAGGGCAGTCTCAAGTACCGCTTCGGGGAGGAGTACGAAGGCCTCGTCGACACGATTCACCGGTTCCAGGGAAGCCAGCGCCCGATCGTCATCTTCGACACCGCTGTCGGCGCCGGCAAGGACCCCGGGTTCTTCTACAGGGGGTCCGGGCTCTCCTCCCATACCTGCCGGCTCCTGAACGTCGCCTCAGCCGCGCCCAGGACCACCTGATCGTCGTGGCCGACCTCGCCCATCTGCGCCGCCATCTGGCACCGCACAGCGAGGCCCGGCTCATGCTCGACCACCTGGAGAGTCACGCCCAGGTGATGTCGGCCGATCAGCTCGTCCCCATCCGGGACGCCGCCCAGCTCTCCGCCCTCACCGAGGAGGAACTGCAACGGCCGGCCTTCTTCCCCGCGGATGAGGTCCACAAGGCTGTGGAGTGGGACATCGAGCGGGCGACGACCAGCATCGAGATCTACTGCCCCTTCCTCGACCCGAACCCGGTCCGAAAGTGGTCCGCGCTGCTCGGGCGGCGAGTGGACGACGGAGTCCGAGTGGTGGTCTACACCCGCGCCGCCGAGGAACAGCGCGACGATGCCGCGGCCGAGCGCCATCAGCAGCGCATCGATGAACTCCGGGCGGCAGGCTGTGAGGTGGACTTCCGCGAGCGCATGCACGAGAAGGTGCTCATCCTCGACGGCACCGTTCTGTGGCACGGATCGCTCAACCTGCTCGCGAACACCGGACCCACCGACCTGATGATGCGGTTCACGGACCCCACGTCCTGCGAGCGCGTCAGCCGTGTCATCGAACGGGCCCGCAAGGACAGGCCTGCCTGGAACCCGCGCGCGTCGGGGGGCCGAGGCGCCACGCCGGGCGGAGTCTCCGGCGTCTCACAGGGCATGGCCGATGCCGCCACCCCGTCGGCGAGCGGCATCAGCCCGGGGGCCGTGGTCAACGGACGTCTCTACCTCGACGTCCCGTTCGCTGAGAAGGACGAGGCCAAGAAATTGCTCGGTGCCAGGTGGGACAAGCCGAACAAGCTCTGGTACGTCGATGCCGCCCGTGTCACACGCGAGCAGGCGCGCCGCTGGCTTCCCTGACGTGCCGGACGCGCTCCGTTGGCGCTTGTCCGGCGGATCGGCCCAGTCATGCCTGGCGGCTCCGCTGACGCTGCCGAGCGCTCTGCGCGTCGGCGGACGATGTGAAAGTCGGGTCCCAGTTGGCGGGTGGTGGTCGCCTTCACCAACTCTCTTGGCCCGCATTTGCCTTGACGATGCCTCAGGTGCCGGTCAAGAGGCGGTACGTCGTCGGCGGCGTGAGGATCTCCGCCCACACCGTCTTCCCCGGGGCGGGCGGACGAGGGGCCACGCCCCACTTGTCGGCCAGCGCGTCCACGAGGAGCAGGCCCCGGCCGGACTCGGTACCGGCGTCTGCCTGCGGTTGGGTGAGACAGGGAAGCCGTTCGCCTCTGGTGTCGGTCACCTCAATACGGCAGGTGTCGCCGGCCAGGGTGAGCCGTACGTGGAAGTCGCGTCCGGGTACGTGGCCGTGGCGTACGGCGTTCGCGGTGAGCTCGGCGGTGATCAGGGTGAGCGTCTCGTTGAGCGGGCCGGTGTACGGGTGGCCCCACTCGTCCAGCCGGTGCGAGACGAGACGGCGGGCGAGGCGGGCGCCGCGCGGGGTGGAGGTGAACCGCATGGCGAACTCATGAGTTTCCGACTTCATGCGGTCAACGGTGATGCACTGTGAGTAACGTTTACAGAGGTGAAGCGCTGACGCGTCCGGGCTGTACGTGTCGGTGTAGAGCCTGTAGGCAAGGCGGGGCGTGACTGGTGGGTGCGGTAGGGGAGGTGCTGCCTGCGTGAGCGAGGAAGTGCGGGCGACGGAGGGTGAGTTCGAGGTCGGCACGGGGATGCTGGCGGTGTTCGGCCGGCAACTGAAGCTGTTCCGGGAGCGGGCGGGGCTGGATCGGGCGACGTTCGGGTCGATGGTGGGGTACTCCGCGTCGACGATTGCTTCGTTCGAGCAGGGGAGACGGATTCCGCCGCCCAAGTTTATTGACCAGGCGGATGAAGTGCTGGGTGCGGGTGGGGTGTTGAGCGCGGGGAAGGAGGAGGTGGCTCGGGCTCAGTATCCGGCGTTCTTTCGGGATGCGGCCAGGTTGGAGACGAAGGCGGCGGCCCTCCACGTGTACGCCACGAAGGCTGTGCCGGGTCTGTTGCAGACGGAGGATTACGCGCGGGCGGTCTTCACCATGTGGCGGCCCTTGCTGGATGAGGAGACCATCGGTCAGCGGGTCGCGGCTCGCCCGGCGCGTCAGGAGATCTTCTCCCGCACGCCGTTGCCCACCATCAGCTTCGTCATCGAGGAGTTCGTGCTGCGGCGCCCTCTGGGTGGATGGGCAGTGATGCGGGGCCAGTTGGAGCAACTCCTTCTGTACGGGCAGCGGCGTAACGTCGAAATCCAGGTGATGCCGATCGAGCGGGAGGAGCACGCTGGTTTGGATGGCCCCTTCAGCTTGATCGAGACGCAGGAAGGACAGAGGATCGCGTACGTGGAGGCGTACAAGGACAGCCGCCTCTACACGGAGCGGAGGTCGGTGCGCGAGATCGAGGAGCAGTACGGCATCCTCCGGGCCCAGGCTCTCACTCCGCGCGAGTCGCTGGCCCTCGTTGAGAAGTTGCTGGGAGAGGTATGAACGTCGAATCGCTGACCTGGATCAAGAGCAGCTACAGCACCGGCTCCGGCGGTGAGTGTGTCGAGGTCGCCGCCACCTCGGACGCGGTGCACGTCCGTGACTCCAAGGACACGAGCCGACCTGCGCTGACCGTGGAGCCCGCCGCGTGGAGCGCGTTCGTGGAGTTCGCGGCGGTCTGACCATGAGGGAGCCCTCGGCGCGTACGCCACGTGTCGAGGGCAGGCCCGGGAGGGAAGAGGGCGGCACGAAGGCTGCGATAGGTGTGGAAGGGAATCATGGCCCGCCAGACCTGACGGACAGTGCAGGAAACACATCCCGGGTGCGGACCACGAGGTGGCCGCGGCAGGCTGAGCGCATGCCTCACTCTCCCGACCCGCTCTTCCTCGACGCCGTGGCCGACCGCCTCGCCGCCCTCCCCACCGTCCGGGCCGTCGCCCTCGGCGGTTCCCGCGCCCAGGGCACCCACCGGGACGACAGCGACTGGGACCTGGCCGTCTACTACCGCGGCCCCTTCGACCCCGACGACCTGCGCGCCCTCGGCTGGGAGGGCGAGGTCTCCGAGATCGGTGGCTGGGGCGGCGGGGTCTTCAACGGCGGCGCCTGGCTGACGGTCGACGGGCGTCGGGTCGATGTGCACTACCGGGACCTCGACGTGGTCGAGCACGAGCTGGCGGAGGCGGCGGAGGGACGGTTCCGGGTGGAGCCGCTGCTCTTCCATCTCGCCGGCATCCCCACCTATCTGGTCGTGGCCGAACTCGCCGTCAACCGGGTGCTCCGCGGCACCCTGCCCCGCCCGGCGGGCTACCCGGCCCGGTTGCGCGACACCGCCGCCGAGCGCTGGCACGGCACCGCCCGCGCCACCCTCGCCTACGCCAAGGCCAACCACGCCCCCCACGGCCGCCTCACGGAGACCGCCGGCGCCATCGCGACGGCCGCCGCCCAGGCCGCGCACGGCGTGCTCGCCGCACGCGGTGAGTGGGTCACGAACGAGAAGCGCCTGCTGGAGCGGGCCGGGCTGCGGGGGATCGACGCGGTGGTCGCCGAGCTGCGGGCCGCACCGGAGACCCTCGTCGCCGCCGTGACCGAGGCCGAGGAGATTGTCGCCGGCGCATCGCGCTCGTAGAGGGGCCGGCTCATCGCGTGCACAGAGGGGCCGGTGCATTGCGCGCGTAGAGGGGCCGGCTCATCGCGCGCGTAGAGGGCCGGTGCATCGCGTTCACAGAGGGGCCGGCGATTCGCGTGCACAGAGCAGCGGGCGCATCGCGTGCACAGAGCAGCGGGCGCATTGCGTTCATAAAGAAACCGGCCGTCCGGGCACCTTTCACACGTCCGAAACGTGATCGCCCGGTCCGTACCCGGAGCGCCCCCTACCGTGGAAGCACAGCCCGCCCGGCCACCGTCGTCCGAAGGCAAGGCACATCCCGCCCGCGAACGACAGGAGGCCCGTGTCCCGGCCCGCCGCACCCCTCTGGCTCGCCCACGCCCTGCGCGCCCAGCGCGGACCCGTCCCCTGGAGCGCGATGACCCGGGGCGCCCTCGCCGCCGGGCCGCTGCTGCTCGCCGGGGTCGGCACGGGACACACCGCCCCCGGCGTCCTCGCCGCCATCGCCGCGATGCTCGCCGGCATCAACGACCGGCCCGGCAGCCGGCGGGCCTCCGTGCGGCGGCTCGGGGTGCCCGCGCTGGCCGGGGCGCTCGGGCTGCTCGCGGGGACGTACGCGGGGCAGGGGCTGGCCGCCGTACCGCTGACCCTGGTGCTCACCCTGCTCGGGCTGCTCGCAGGCGGCATCAGCGCGGTCGGGCCCGTCGCCTCCGCCGCCGGAACGCACCTGCTCGTCGGCGCCGCGATCGGCGCCGGGATGCCGGCGGCCGCGAGCGGCTGGCAGCGGGCGCTCGCCTTCCTCGCCGGGGCCGGCTGGCTGCTCCTGCTGCGGCTCGCCCTGCCCACGCCCGGTTCGCTCGCCGGGCACTCCCGGTTCGACTTCCGGTTCGACGGGGAGCGGGCCGCGGTCGCCGAGGTGTACGACGCCATCGCCGCGCTCCTCGACGCCGTGGGCGGCGAGCGGGCCACCGCCCGGCGGGCCGCGCTCACCGCCGCCCTCGACCATGCCCAGGACGCCCTCGCCGGACCCCGGTTGCGGCGGCGGGCCGGCTCCGCCGCCGAGCGCCGGCTGCACGCGCAGTACGTGGCCGCCCTCCCGCTCGCCGAGGCCGCCACCGCCCTGTTCTGGGCGGGGGAGCCCGTCTCCGTGCGGGCCGCCGAAGGGCCCCGGCGGCTCGCCGCCGCCGTCCGCGGCAACACCGGCACCGGCCCGCTGCCCTCCCCCCACCGGTCCGCTCCCGCCCTGCGCGCCCTCGACGACGCCCTGCTGCGCGCCGCCGAGGCCTTCGACCGGGCCGGGGACGCACACCAGCGGCCACCCGCCAGGCGCCGGGACGTACGGCACGCCGTCCGCGCCGCGCTCGGCACCGGCGGCCGCGAATACGGGCTGCGGGTCGCCCTGTGCTTCGGAGCCAGCGCCGCCATCGCCCAGGCCCTGCACCACACCCGCTGGTACGGCCAGCACCAGCACTGGTACTGGCTGCCCGCCACCGCCGTCTTCCTCGTCAAGCCCGACCTCGGGCCGCTCGCCTCCCGCGTGCTGTGCCGGGCCGCCGGGACCGTGCTGGGTGCCCTGGTGTTCGCCGGGCTCGCCGCGCTGCTGCCGAGGCCCGCCGGGCTGATCGCGCTGGTCGCGGTCTGCGGGGCGCTCGTGCCGGTCGCCACCCGGCACTTCGCCGCGCTGACCGCCGTCGTCACTGTCCTCGTCCTCGCCCTGGTCATGGCCGGCGGCGAGCCGCAGGCCTCCGTCAGCCGGATCGGCGAGACCCTGCTGGCCTGCGCGCTCGTGCTGGTCGTCGGGCACCTGCCGATGCCGGGGGAGCGCGGCGGCGGGGTCCGGGCGCGGCTCGCCACGGCCGGGAGCGCCGCGCACGCCTATCTCGTGCACGTCCTCGGCGAGTCCGGCGACCGCGCCGAGCGGTGGGCGCTGCGCCGGGAGGCCTACCGCACCCTCGCCGAGGCCCGGACCGCCATCGCCCTGGCCGCCGCCGAACTGCCCGCCCTCGCCCGGCACACCGCGGGCACGGACACCGTCGCGGTCGTCCTGGAGCGACTTGTCGACACGACCACGGCCTGCGCCGTCCACCTCGACGAGACGGGCCGCCTCACGCCCCGGCACGTCCGCCAACTGCGCGCCGCGCTCGACGAGTTGAGGCTCCAGGGGGTCGAGGTGCCCCTGCCCGCCGCCGCGTAGCCGTACGGTGGGGCCCATGCCCGCCAGGGTTCAACGACGTCGTCCGGCCGGTCGAGTCCCACCTCTCCCCGCGCGCGGCCGGCGTCCCCGTCGGCCGCGCCACGGACGGAGCCGCGTCGTCGACCTCACCGGCCCGCACACCCGGCCCGTCCACGACCTCGCCGCCACCCTCGTGCACAGCGCGCGCTCCTGGGGCCGTCCGCACGGCCGTCGTGGACGGCCGGGTCCTGATGCGTGACCGGTGTCTCCTCACGGTCGATGTGCCGTCGTCCGTAGGGGAGTTGACGGCACGGCCGCCCGTGCTGACCGACCGCGGACACGGGCGGCGCGTCCAGGAGTACGGCACCTGAGGCCGCGTAACCTGACCGTCATGGATCTCGCGGACGGCCTCATCACGCAGCCCTACGACATCTACCGGCGGCTGCGCGACACCGCGCCCGTGCAGCGCATCACCGGGCCCGACGGCACCCCCGCCTGGCTGGTCACCCGGTACGAGGACGTCCGGGCCGCGCTCGCCGACCCCCGTCTCTCGCTCGACAAGCGGCACGCCACCCCCGGCACCTGCAAGGGCTTCTCGCTGCCGCCCGCCCTCGACGCCAACCTCCTCAACATGGACCCGCCGGACCACACCCGGATCCGGCGCCTGGTCGGCCGCGCCTTCACACCGCGCCGGATCCAGCAGCTCCGCGAGCCCGTGCGCCGTACCGCCGACCGGCTCCTGGACGCCCTCGGCACGCACGGCAGCACCGACCTCATCGCCTCGTACGCCGCCCCGCTGCCCATCACCGTCATCTGCGACCTGCTCGGCGTGCCGGACGAACACCGGCTGGACTTCCGGGTCTGGACCGACACCCTGGTCGCCCCCGACCCCGCGCGTCCCGAGGCCGGCCGGGAAGCGGTGGCGGCGATGCTCGGCTTCTTCACGCGCCTCCTCGCCGCCAAGCGCGAGCAGCCCGCCGACGACCTCCTCTCCGACCTGATCGCCGTACGCGACGAGGGCGACCGGCTCAGCGAGGACGAGCTGATGTCGCTGGCGTTCCTCATCCTCTTCGCCGGGTACGAGAACACGGTCCAGCTCATCGGCAACTCCGTGCTCGCCCTGCTGCGGCACCCGGACCAGCTCGCCGCCCTGCGCAAGGACCCGGCGCGACTCCCGGCGGCGGTGGAGGAGCTGACCCGTTACGAGGGCCCGGCCCTGTTCGGTATCCGGCGTTTCGCGGTGGAGGAGGTGACGATCTCCGGTGTCACCGTCCCCGCCGGGGAGACGGTCTGGGTCTCCCTGGCCGCCGCCAACCGTGACCCCGCCCGGTTCCCCGACCCCGACCGCCTCGACCTCTCCCGCGACCCCTCCGGCCATCTCGCCCTCGGCCACGGCATCCACTACTGCCTGGGCGCCCCGCTGGCCCGCGCCGAGACGGAGATCGCCCTCGCCGCCCTGCTCGAACGGTTCCCCGATCTCGCCCTGGGCCCCGGGGAGTTGCGGTGGCGGCCGTCGATGCGGGCGCGGGGGCTGATGGCGCTGCCGGTGACGTACTGACTCCCTGCTCGCCTGAATGAGCCTGAATGAGCCTGAATGAGTGACAAAAAATCTTCGCGCCCGGCGATGAGTTCCGCGCCCGGCGACGGTCACCACCCCGGACGGACCGTCGGACAGGAGGGCTCATGTCGCTTCCGGAGATCGTCTCGCGCGAGCGGTGGCGCGCCGCGCGCGAGGAACTGCTGCGCAAGGAGGAGGCGGTCGGACGGGCCCGCGAGGCGCTCGGGGAGGAGCGGCGCCGGCTGCCCATGGTCGAGGTCGAGGCGGAGTACGTCTTCGAGGGCGGCGACGGCAAGGCCACCCTCCTGGACCTCTTCGAGGACCGGGCCCAGCTGATCGTCCATCACTTCATGTTCGCCCCCGAGTGGGAGACCGGCTGCCCGTGCTGCGCGGCCTTCCTGGACCAGGTCGGCCCCCTCGCCCACCTGCGGGCCCGGAACACCTCCTTCGCGGCCGTCTCCCGCGCGCCGTTCACCCGGATCCTGCCGTTCAAGGCGCGCATGGGCTGGACGGTGCCCTGGTACTCCTCGTCGTGCGCGTCGTCCCAGGGCGACTTCAACCTCGACTTCGACGCCACGGTGGAGACGGACCGGGGCCCGGTCGAGCGGCCCGGCGTCAGTTGCTTCCTGCGCGACCACGACCGGGTCTTCCACACCTATTCGGCGTACGACGACGGGCTGGACGGACTCGGCACGCTCGCCGGTCTGCTCGACCTGACCCCGTTCGGCCGCAACCCCGCCGGCAGTGACCGGCTGCGCCTTCACGACGCGTACGACTACTGACACGCAAGGTGCGGAGCGTGTCACAAAGTGAACGGTTTCTCACGCTCCGCGCCGAACGAGTGTAGGTAATGTCTCAGTCCCGTCACCGAGCGAGGCGTTTGACTCCCCCAGGGCGTTAACTCCTACAAGTACGACGCTTTCTGGAGGTGCGAGATGGTGAACGGGCGAACGGTGCTCGAGCGCTTTCCCGCCGGTGGTCCGCGCGGATCCTGGCCCGCGGAGGAGTTCGCGCACGCGCGGCGTCAGGAAGGCCTGCCGGCGGAGGTCGTCATGGACCTCGCCACGGACACGTTCCTGGTGATCGTGCGCGGCGGCGACAACACCGAGTGACCTCGCGCCCCCACCGGCGGTTCCTCGGCAGGTGTCAGAGCCAGTCCGGCGTCGTCCCGGTCACCCGGCACAGCGCCAGGTACAGCGGGATCGGCGGGGTGTACGGCACCGTGCCCTCCGGGCGGTGGATGAGCCGGGCGGTGCCGGTCACCAGGGCGCCGGGGGCGTAGTGGGCCGGGGACGGCCAGGGGAGGGCGTAGTCGGAGTCCGACGGAACGATCCACCACCAGCGGGCGCCGTCGGTGTAGACACAGCCCAGCCGAGGAAGCCGGGGTACGACTAGCGGGCCGAGGCGGTCGGGCACGGCCACGGCGTCGCAGCCGAGCGGAGCGGTCATGCCGTCCGGCACGGCGAGCCGACGCGGCGCGTCCGGCACGGACCTGCGCCGCTGCAGCCGCACCAGGGTGTCCAGACCGAGGGCCCCCTCGGGACCCCGGCCGATGGCGCCGGCGGCGCCGGGCGGGATGGGGTTCCGCTGTGGTTCGTGGTCGTACCCGCCGGCGCCGTGGTGGCCGGAGTCGTACCTGCCGGTGCCGGGGGCGGCGGAGTCATACCCCTCGGAGCCGTGGCCTGCGGGGCTGCGGCCGCCGGAGCCGTGCCGTGAGGTCACGGACGCTCCCCGGCGCGTCGCTGCTCGGGGGTCCGGTGCGCCGGCTGGTGCGGGGGCCGGTCGAGGGTTCGGTGCCGGTGCGGATCCGGTGCCGTGTGACGGTGCTGGTGCGGGTCCGGCCCCTCGTGGTGGGGCTGGTGTGGATCCGGCCCTTCGTGGTGGGGCTGATGCGGGTCCGGCCCTTCGTGGTGGGGCTGATGTGGATCCGGTCTCGGGTGGCGGGGCTGATGCTCGGGTGGGTGAGCGGGGTGGGGCAGATGCGGGTGCCCGGTGGCCCGTTGCCGGCCCTCCGGTGTCTCGTCCTCGCCGGAGTCGTCCGGGCGGTCCGGCTTGGGGCGGGCGCCCCAGCCCAGGTCGCCCCGCGGAGCGGTGGTGTCGGGGGCCGCCTCGGTCCGCCGGGCCAGCTCGGCCCAGACGAGTAGCCCGGACCCGTGTTCCTGCGCGCCCCAGGCCCGGCACAGCGCGCCGACGAGGAGCAATCCCCTCCCGTGCTCCTCGTCGGGTCGCTGCGGGGACGGGTGGGGTTCGCCGGGGGCACAGCCCTCGTCCCGTACGGCTATGCGCACGGTGTCGTCCTGGTCGTGCAGCTCGCACACCACGCGGCTGCTCGCTGTGTGCACGATCGCGTTCGTGACCAGCTCGGACATGACCAGGATTGCGCTCTCGCAGGTGTCCGCGCACACCGACCAGCCGGTCAGCCGGGCATGCGCGAGGCGTCTCGCCTGGGCGACGGAACCCGGATGCGCGGCCAGCTCGAAGCGGAACCGGCGCCCGGCAGCGGCCCCGTCGGGGGCTGCTTCCGTGGCCGCACCGAGACCGGGACGGTCTGCGGCGGTGTCTGTTCCTAAGGGCGCGGACGGAATCACGCTTGCCACTATCTCCCCGCCGTGAACACTTGGCAAGTGTCACTCTGAAAATTGCAGAGTGCCGTGTGACGCGGTCCAAGGCCGTGGCACACTGCTCGCAACAGCACGTCGCGCGGCGCCAATTGGGGTCATCGAAGAGCCGGCCCGGCCTTCGAATGAACCTTCGAACGGCGCCGCAGGGCTGTCGGGGAACAGGGGAAACATCTGTCAGGAAACGTTCGGTGGAGGCGGCGTCCGGTGGAGGTCAGAGCGTGAGCGAACCGCGGTCCGCACCCACGGTGGGCCAGGTGGTCCTCGGCCGACGCCTGTTGGACCTGCGGGAACGCGCCGGACTCAAGCGCGAGGAGGCCGCCCGCGTCCTGCGGGTCGCGCCCGCCACCGTCCGCCGCATGGAGATGGCCGAGGTCGCCCTCAAGATCCCGTACCTGCAACTGCTGCTCAGGGCCTACGGCGTACCCGACGACGAGGCCGAACTCTTCGTCCAGCTGGCCGAGGAGGCCAACAAGCCCGGCTGGTGGCAGCGCTTCCACGACATCCTGCCCGGCTGGTTCTCGATGTACGTCAGCCTGGAGGGCGCGGCCGGCCTCATCCGCTCCTACGAGCCGCACTTCGTCCCCGGCCTGCTCCAGACCGAGGACTACGCGCGCGGTGTGCTCAAGTCCGGCGCCATCGGCCAGACCAGCCCGGACGACATCGAGCGGCACGTCGCGCTGCGCATGCAACGCCAGCAGCTGCTCACCCGCCCCGACGCCCCCCGCTTCTGGGCGGTGATGGACGAGACCGCCCTGCGCCGCCCGGTCGGCCCTCCGGAGGTGATGCGCGCGCAGATCGACAAGTTGCTCGAGGCCACGAAGCTGCCCCATGTGACGCTCCAGGTCGCCCCGTTCGCGAGCGGGCCGCACCCGGGGACGTACGGGCCCTTCGTGCTGTTCCGATTCGCCGTGCCGGAGCTGCCGGACATGGTCTACAGCGAGTACCTGACCGGCGCCGTCTACCTGGACGGGCGCAGGGAGGTGGCGACCCACCTCGAGGTCATGGACCGCATGGCGGCGCAGGCCGCTACGGCACAACGCACGAAGGAGATCCTGCGGGATCTCCGCAAGGAGCTGTGAATGGATCGCATCACGCCGCGCGGACACGTCTACAACGGCATGCCCGCGCGGGAGCTGGGCAGCGAGGGCTGGCACAAGCCCTGGAGCGGCGGCAACGGCGGAAACTGCCTGGAGGCGATGAAGCTGGCCGACGGCCGGATCGCCGTACGCCAGTCCACCGACCCGGACGGTCCGGCGCTGATCTACACCACGGCCGAGATCAGCGCGTTCATCGAGGGCGCCAAGGCGGGGGAGGCCGACTTCCTGCTGTCCTGACCAAGACCCCTGTGTTGTTTTTCGCTCAACTTCCTTACCGTGGTGACGACTTGACCATCCATCGCGCCGGACGTTCGCGACTGGCGGGCGCGACCGAGTACCTGCAGGCCGACGCGCGCGATCCGGACGCGATCACGATCCCGGGGTACGGGGCGGTGGCACGGAAGCGGTAGCCCTGGCACCGTAATTCCGCTGCGCGGACGCCCGCACGGCGCCTATGGTGACCGTGGTTCAGGTGCGCAGGCAGCGGATACTTCTGTCGCGAGTCATCGCTACCCCCCGGTGGGCCGGATCCGTTCCGGCCGACCGGTCATGCCGGTCGCCGAGGTTTCGATGCTTTGCGGCTCGATGCTTTGAGGTTCGGTACCTTGCGGCTCAGTGCCTTCAAGCTCGGTGCCTCGAAGCTCGGTGCCCGACGACCGGCATCGCGAAGGTTTACGTCACCGCCGCCGACCCCGATCTCTGAACCACCGCTCATCACTCGGCGGGCTCAGTGGGCCTGGCCTGCTCGGCGGGCTCAGTGGGCTCGGTCGGCTCGGCGGGCTCAGCGGATCCGGCCTGCTCGGCGGGCTCAGCGGGCTCGGTCGGCTCGGTGGGCTCAGCGGATCCGGCCTGCTCGGCAGGCTCCGGTGGGCTCGGTCGGCTCGGGGGCTTCGGTGGCAGCACCCCGCACAGCGCCTCCAACGCCGCGCCGTAGGCGTGCTCGGCGGCGGCCGCGTAGCCCACGACCAGTCCGTCCCCCATGGTCGCCTCCGCCGCATCCGGATGCCGGAACGCGGCGAGTCCATCCAGGGCGATGCCCTGCCACGCGGCGGCCTTCACCGTGGACCGCTCGGTGCCCGGCGGCAGCCGCAGCACCGCGTGCAGCCCGGCCGCGATGCCCGTCACCTCGACATGCGGCGCGTGTTCGGCGAGCGCGGCGACGAGCCGGTCACGCCGGTGCCGGTAGCGCTGCCGCATGCTCCGCACATGACGGTCGTACGCCCCGGAGACGATGAACTCCGCCAACGCCAGCTGGTCCAGGACGCTCGCCCAGCCCTCCCGCTCGCCCTTCGCCGCCAGCACGGGCCCGACGTACCGCTCCGGCAGCACCATCCAGCCCAGCCGCAGCGCCGGTGACAGGCTCTTGCTGACCGACCCGAGGTGGATCACCCGCTCCGGATCGAGGCCCTGGAGCGCGCCGACCGGCTTGCGGTCGTACCGGAACTCGCCGTCGTAGTCGTCCTCCAGCACCACTGTCCCCCGCGCGCGTGCCCAGTCGATCACCGCCGCCCGGCGCTCCGGGTGCAGGGGACCACCGGTCGGGAACTGGTGCGCCGGCGTGAGCAGCACGGCCCGCTCCCGGCCCAGTACGTCCACCCGCGCGCCGTGCTCGTCCAGCGGCAGCGGCACCGTCCGCACCCCGGCCGTCGTGAGCAGCCCCCGATGGAAGTCCAGCCCGTACGCCTCCACGCCCAGCGGGCCGCGCAGCACCCCGCCCGCGCCCTGGCCGAACAGCAGCCGCAGCGCGTGCGCGAAGCCCGAGCAGATCACGATCCGGTCCGGCTCGGTCCGCACGCCACGCGCGCGTGCCAGATATGCGGCCAGCGCCTCCCGCAGCTCCCGGCGCCCCGCGGGATCCCCCGGCCCGAAGGCCTCGTTCGGCGCCGCCTGCAGCGCCCGCCGATAGCAGGCCGACCAGGCCGCCCGCGGGAACGCCGACGCGTCCGGCCTGCCCTGCCGCAGATCGTGCCGCGGGCCACGCGCGCGTGGCGGCGCCTGCACGGGGGTCCGTACGACGTTCCGCAGCGGTTCACTGCGGTCCGCGACCCGGGTGCCCGAACCCTGGCGGGCGGTCAGCCAGCCCTCCGCGACCAGTTCCGCGTAGGCGTCGGCGACCGTGTTGCGGGCCACGCCCAGATCGGCGGCGAGCGACCGGTACGGCGGCAACCGGGTGCCCGGCGCCAGCCGCCCGCTGCGCACGGCCTCCCGCAGCGCCCGGGTCAGCGCCGCCCGCCGTCCGCCCGGACCCGACAGCTCCAGATGCAGATCGGCGCCGATCCGCTCCGCGGAATTGACCCACGATTCCGTCATGGAAATGCACCCTACAGCCGGTCTATCGGGCCCGTAGGTTGAAGCCATGACGACGAACACCACAGCCACCGCAGCCGACCTCACCACCGCGATCGCCGAGGCCGAGGGCGCCCGCAGCCGACTGGACTTCGCGCAGTCCGCCCCGAAGGCCTTCCGCGCCGTCATCGGCCTCGACGCCGCCGCCCGCGCCGGCCTCGACCCGGCGCTGGTCGAGCTGATCCAGATCCGCTCCTCCCTCCTCAACCACTGCGCCTACTGCCTGCACATGCACACGAACGACGCCCGCAAGGCCGGCGAGCACGAGGACCGGCTGCACATGGTCGCCGTCTGGCGCGAGGCCCGGCACTTCTTCACCCCCAAGGAGCAGGCCGCCCTCGCCCTCACGGAGGCCCTGACCCTCGTCGCCGACGCGGGCGTCCCCGACCCCGTCTACGCCCAGGCCGCGGCCCACTTCGACGAGGCCGAACTGGCCCATGTCATCGCCCTGATCTGCACGATCAACACCTGGAACAGGGTGGCCCTGGCGACGGGCAAGGTGGCCGGGACGGACGAGCGGAAGGGATGACCGACTCTCTGCGGAGCCGCCGCCATGCCCGCCGCGCTGCGGCACCGCTGCCCTCTTGACCGCGCGCCCCTCTTGACCGCGCGCCTCTTGATCGCGCCGCCTCTCTTGACCGTGCCGCCTCTCTTGACGGCGCAGCCCCCTCTTGACCGCGCAGCCCTTCTGACCGCGCAGCCCCTCTCGACCGTGCCGCCCCTCACGTCCCGCCGCGACGGCGAGCAACCATCACGGCGTGGCCCGGCGGCGCCGAAGAGCCGCAACCACGGGGTCGGCAACGCCGCAACCACGGGGTCGACAGCAGCGAGGGGTCACAAAGAATCCGTCGGCCACGTTCATACCGTCATCGGCCGATCCCTCGGAGAGACCGGCGCCGGCAGCCGCGAACGACCGGTCAGATAACGGTCGACGGCCGCCGCCACCGCCCGCCCCTCCGCGATCGCCCAGACGATGAGCGACTGCCCGCGCGCCGCGTCCCCGGCGGCGAACACCCCGGGGACGTTGGTCGCGAAGCCGTCGTCCCGGGCGATCGTGCCGCGCGGTTGCAGCGTCAGCCCCAACTGCCCGATCAGTCCGTCCTCCTGGTCCGGCCCGGAGAACCCGAGGGCGAGCAGCACGAGGTCGGCCGGAAGCGTCCGCCCGGTGCCCGCCACCGGTCGGCGCGACTCGTCGACCTCCACCAGGTGCAGCGAGCGCACCCGCCCGCTGCCGTCCCCGGAGAAGTGGAGCGTGGACGCCGCGAACAGCCGGGCGTCCGCGTCCGCCGCCGGTGCCGTACGCAGGTCCCGGGCCTCCTCGTGCGCGGCCGACAGCCGGTAGATCTTCGGGTACGTCGGCCACGGCTCGGTGTCCTCGTCGCGCTCGGCACCCGGCTGCGCGTAGATGTCCAGCTGGGTGACGGACGCGGCCCCCTCGCGCACCGCGGTCCCCAGACAGTCCGCCCCGGTGTCCCCGCCGCCGACGATCACCACATGCTTGCCGGCCGCGGACAGCGGTGACACCGCCAGGTCCCCCTCACACACCCGGTTCGCCAACGGCAGATACTCCATCGCCTGGTGTATCCCGTTCAACTCCCGGCCGGGCACCGGAAGTTCCCGCCACGCCGTGGCCCCCGTGGCGATGACGACGGCGTCGTACCGACCCCGCAGCTCCTCCGCCCCGACATCCCGCCCGACCGCCGTCGACGTACGGAACTTCGTCCCCTCGGCCCGCATCTGCTCGATCCGCCGCTCCAGATGCCGCTTCTCCATCTTGAACTCGGGGATCCCGTACCGCATCAGCCCGCCGATCCGGTCGTCCTTCTCGTACACGGCGACTGTGTGCCCGGCCCGGGTCAGCTGCTGTGCCGCGGCGAGCCCGGTGGGCCCGGAGCCGATGACGGCCACCGTCTTCCCGGACAGCCGCTCGGGCGGCCGTGCCTGGGTGAAACCTTCCTCCCAGGCCCGGTCGGCGATCGCGCACTCGACGTTCTTGATGGTGACGGCCGGCTGGTTGATCGCGAGCACGCACCCCGCCTCACAGGGCGCCGGACACAACCGCCCGGTGAACTCCGGGAAGTTGTTCGTCGCGTGGAGCCGGTCGCTGGCCGCCCGCCAGTCCTCCCGCGAGACCAGGTCGTTCCACTCCGGGATCAGGTTGCCCAGCGGACAGGCCTGGTGGCAGAACGGGATGCCGCAGTCCATGCACCGGTCGGCCTGCTTGCTGATGATGGGCAGCAGCGCTCCCGGGACGTACACCTCGTCCCAGTCCCGCACCCGCTCCTCGACGGGCCGCCGCGGCCACTCCTGGCGCGGCGTGGTCATGAACCCCTTGGGATCGGCCATGGTCGTCTTCCTCGCGTACGGATACCGCGCGGGTATCGGGTGTACGACGGGCCGTACGCCATCGTGCGGCATCCTCCGGCACTCTTTCGGCCACGATACGTCCGCACCGACCACCGCGCAGACCGGCGGACAGCGCTTTCTTCCAGGGCGGCAGCCCCTGCCGGCACCCGACACCTTCCGGCGCCGTCAGTGGTTGTCAGGACCTCATCAGGCGGCGGTCGTCAGGACTGGTCGAACGCGGTCGTCAGGACTGCTCGAACAAGGACCCGCGTGCAGGTCAGGCGAGCGCCAGCACGTAGACCAGGGTGGCCGCTGCGGACGCGGCGGCGCGGACGTGGTTCCACCACGTCCACTCGCGCACATACGCCGTCCAGTACACGGCGGCCTCCGGGGCGCCCGGGGGCATGCGGGCGAGCCTGGCGTTGCGCGGGACGTTGGCGACGATCGTCAGCCCGAACGAGCCCAAGAGGTACAGCGCGCTGCCCAGCAGCAGAGCGAGCTTCCCCTCGTCCGGCCAGACCACGAACGTCACCACCGCGATCATCGCGCTCAGCACCGCCGAGCCGGTGAACACCGCCATGAAGGCCGGCCGGACCGCCGCGGCGTTGATCGCGTTCATCGCCGCGGCGCCCTGCGCCGGCGGCAGTGTGGCGAGCCCCCGCATCACAAAGGTCGAGAACGCGCAGAAGACCCCCGCCATCAGCCCGGTGCCGACAATCGCCACCACGACCAGGACGAAGAACGGCCCGTCGATCATCTCCACGCCCCCCTCTCGTCTCGTTCCGCCCAGGACGCGCCCGGTCGTTCCGCCCAGCATGCGCCCGGCATGCACCGTCACCCCAGTGAATGCCCAGAAACGGTCCTTGACCATGGCCGAGGAAGGCGACATCCTGCGCGAGCGTCTTCCCTCTCCCGCGTGGGTTCTCCCTCTCCCTCTCCCTCTCCCTCTCCCGCGAGCGGTTTCCCTCTCCCGCGAGCGTCTTCCCCTTCCCGCTCAGCCTGCTTCCGCCCCCGCGTCCAGCCAGGCCCGCAGCACGCTCTCCACGGCCGGGGCGATCCGGCGCCGTGCCTCGTACCGTGACACTCCGCTCATCAGCAGCTGGTCATACGGCGTGTCGACGTGCCGTACGGCCGCCACCACCGCCGAGAACACCGCTCCCTCCGACAGCGCCCGTCCGGCCGCACTGCGCCCGACCCGCCCACTGCCGCGCACGGACGCGTGGGCCGCGATGGCCCGCGCGCGATCGGGAGGGCAGCCGGGAAAGAGCCGCAGGATCTCGGCCGCGAACGCCGCCGCGAACCGCTCGTCCTCCGCCACCCGGCGCCGTGCGTCCCGCGCCCGCCGCCTGCGCCGCGCCTCCGCGTCCGCCAGGCAGCGTGCCTCGGCCCGGGCGAGCGCCGCCTCCTCCACGAGCACGCCCTGCCGCTCGTAACGGCTCTTGCGCCGGTTGAACCGCACCACGACGACCGACAGCCCGCTCTCCTCCCTCGACCTGCGGGTCAGCGCGGTGTCCCCGCGCGGCAGGAACACCAGGTGCCCGAGGTCCGCGCACTCCAGGCAGCGCGGTGCCCCGTCCTCCAGCACGAGCAACGACAGCGGCCCACGCCGGCATGCGGCGCACCGCTTGGGCTTCTGCGCCTGGATGACGACAAGCCGACCAGGGGAGTGGGGAGTTGAGGGAAGCGCCATACGCGGTACTTTCCCCGCCCCGCCCACGCCTCCCACGCCTGCCTACTCCTTCTTCGCCCCCGCCGAACGGCGAGACGGCGTGCACGGCACCGGCATGCCCGGCGGCGGCATCCACGGCACCGGCATGCACGGCACCGGCATGCACGGCACCGGCATGCCCGGTGGCGGCCACGGCAACCGACGCCGGATCCGTGACGTCGCCTCGTACGACGGTGCCCCCCTCCCTGCCGGGATCCGGATACCGCACCGGATCCCGCACCACTTCAGGCAGGCCCTTCCCGGCCCCAGCGCGCAGCTCGCCTGGCAGCCTTCAGTACCTCGCTCTCTCCGCCGACCGGGCCCGCCCCCGGCGGCCGCTGTCACCTCACCTTCCGTCACCCGGCATCATGGCCCTGTGCGACTCGAAGCGATCACCTGGGACCGGCTCGCCGGACTGCTGGCAGATCGGCTGGCCGGGTCGGAGCCGGCCGATGGAAGCGCCTGGCTGCGTGTCGGTTTCGACGGAGCCCCGGCCGCCCGGCCCGGTGACCTCGCCGAATGGGTCGGGGACGCGTTGCGGGTGCGGGGCCGGCCCTCACTCGTGGTCGGCGCCGAGGGCTTCCTGCGCCCGGCCTCGCTACGCCTGGAACACGGGCGGCGCGACGCGGAGTCGTACTACGGCGGTTGGTTCGACACCGGCGCGCTGTGGCGCGAGGTCTTCGGCCCGCTCGACCCCGGCGGCAGCGGGCGCGTCCTGCCCGACCTGTGGGATCCGGCCACCGACCGGGCCACCCGCAGCCCCTATGTCCAACTCCCGCCCGGTGGGGTCCTGTTGCTCCACGGACCCCTCCTGCTGCGGCACTGGTTCCCCTTCGATCTGACGGTGCATCTCCTCCTCTCCCCGGCTGCCCTGCGCCGCCGCACCCCCGAGACCGAGCACTGGACGCTCCCCGCCTTCGAGCGATACGAGTCCGAGACCGACCCCGCCGGCACGGCGGACGTCCTGGTACGCGCCGACGACCCGCGCCATCCGGCCTGGAGCGGCTGATCAGAGCGGCCCGGCAGGGCGCCACCCGCGGCTCAGAGCCAGCCGTTGCGCCGGAAGCCCCGGTACAGCACCAGACACGCCGCCGCCATGACGACCATGACCAGCGGATAGCCGAACCGCCAGTGCAACTCCGGCATGTTGTCGAAGTTCATGCCGTACACCCCGCACACCATCGTCGGCACGGCGATCACCGCGGCCCAGGCCGTGATCTTCCGCATGTCCTCGTTCTGCGCGACGGTCACCTGCGCGAGGTGGGCCTGCAGGATCGAGTTGAGCAGTTCGTCGAAGGCGGCGATCTGTTCCTTGGCCCGTATCAGGTGGTCGAGCACGTCCCGGAAGTAGGCCTGTATCTCGGGGGCCACGACCCGTATGGGCCGGGTGGCGAGGTCCTCCACCGGGCGCCCGAGCGGCACCACCGCCCGCTTCAGCTCCAGCAGTTCGCGCTTCATCTGGTAGATGCGGCCGGGGTCGAGCCGTGCTCCGTTCTCCGAGAACACCTCGGTTTCGACCTGGTCGATGTCGGCCTGCACCGCGTCCGTGACGTTCAGATAGTCGTCGACGACATGGTCGGCGATCGCGTGCAGCACCGCCGCCGGCCCCTTGGCGAGCTGGTGCGGATGCGCCTCCAGCTCCTCGCGGAGCGGTCCCAGAGAGCCGTGCCGGCCGTGCCGCACCGTGATGACGAAGTCCTCGCCGACGAACACCATGATCTCGCCGGTGTTGACCACTTCGCTGGTCGCCGTCAGCTGTTCGTGCTCCACATAGCAGACCGTCTTGAACACCGCGAAGAGCGTGTTGCCGTAGTGCTCGAGCTTGGGACGCTGATGAGCCTCGACCGCGTCCTCCACCGCCAGGGGATGCAGGTCGAACAGCTCGGCGATGCCCGCGAACTCACGGTCCGTCGGCTCGTGCAGCCCGAGCCAGACGAATCCCTCGCCCGTCTTGCGCACCATCCGCACGGCATCCACCAGGTCCGTGCACTGCGGCACGCGCACGCCGTCCTGGTACGTCACGCAGTTGACCACCGAGGAACCCAGGGGTGACCGGGCGGGATGACTCAGGTCCACGCGCGGCCGCCGCCGGGCCAGCCGCGCCACCTTGCGCAGGCCTCCGACCCTGCCCAGCTCTGTGACCTTCCGCAGATTCCCCGCCATGGACATCTGGATCCCCTCGCCTGGATCTCCTCACGCGACGCTTTCGCGCCTTGCCCGGCAAGTCTGCCAGCCGAGGGCAAAGCGCGGGTAAGCCTGTGGGAACGGCATGTTCCGCTTGGTTCCCGGCTGTGGACGAAGGCGACTGGGATGATCGAGGCATGACCTCATCCGACGGATACCTCCTGGACAACCGGCAGAACGAGGCCGCAGAGCGCTTCGACGCCTTCGCCGACCTCTTCGATCCCACGACCTTCCGGCACATCGAGGCGTTCGGCATCGGGCCCGGCTGGCGCTGCTGGGAAGTCGGCGCCGGCGGCACCTCGGTGGTCTCCTGGCTCGCCGGGAAGGTGGGCCTCACCGGACAGGTCGTCGCCACCGACATCGACACCTCGCGGATCACCGCCGCTGCCCGTCCGCCGGTGGAGGTCCGCGTTCACGACGTGGGTGCCGAGGAACCGCCGGGTGAGGGCTTCGACCTGGTCCACGCCCGGCTCGTCCTCGTCCATGTACCGGACCGGGAGAGGGCGTTGCGGTCCATGATCCAAGCCCTGCGGCCCGGCGGGCGGCTGCTGATCGAGGACGCCGATCCCGCTCTCCAGCCCCTGATCTGCCCCGACGAGTACGGTCCCGAGCAGCGGCTCGCCAACCGCCTGCGTCAGGGGTTCCGCAAGCTGCTCGCCGAGCGTGGCGCCGATCTGTCCTACGGCCGCAAACTCCCGCGTCTGCTCCGCGAGGCCGGTCTGAGCGAGGTGGAGGCCGACGCGTACTTCCCGGTGACGTCACCTGCCTGCACCGCCCTGGAGGCCGCGACGGTCCGCCAGATCCGGGACCGGCTCGTCAGCGCGGGGCTCGCCACCGATGAGGACATCGACCAGCACTTGACCAACGTCGAGACCGGCGGCATGGATCTGGCCACCTCGCCGATGATCTCGGCGTGGGGGAGGAAGGACTAAGAGGGAAGAAGGACTAAGAGGGCCAAGGGGAGAAGAAGGACTAAAGGGGATAAGGGGGTTAAGGGGGGAGGAAGGGCTGACAGGGAAGAAGGCCCGGCGCCCGCGCCTCGGTGCGGCACGGGTCCCAGCCGCCCCGCGCCATGGCGCCAGCGGTGCGGCGAGAGCCGAGTCTCCGCTTTCGCTGCCCTCGTGCCGCCGACCGGTGGTCAGCCGTCGCTTCCCGGGCGCGGCGGTCTGGCGCCGACCCGTTCGACCGCTTCCGCGCCCGCCCGACAGCCGCGTGCCGCCGCCTCCTCCGGGTCCGCGCCTGCGAGCAGGCCGGCGAGGAACGCGCCGGTGAAGGCGTCACCGGCACCCGTGGTGTCCCGGGGGACCGCCGGTGTGGCCGGGATCCTGGCCGGTGCGCCGCCGGAGCGGGCCACCAGCGCACCGTCCGCACCGGCCTTGACGACCACCAGCGGGGCGAGACGGCTCAACTTGGCGGCCGCGTCCGCCGGATCCGGCAGCCCTGTCAGCAGGCACGCCTCGTCCCGGCTGGGCAGCAACACGTCCAGCCCCTCCGCGAAGGCCAGGAAGCGGTCCAGCCCCAGCCGCACCAGGAAGCCGGCCGACGCCGGATCGAGGCTGACCGGCACGCCACGCGCGCGTGCCGCCGCGAGCGCGGTCCGCGCGAGCTCCCGGCTCGGCTCCGTGAACAGCAGATAGCCCGACAGATGCAGTCTGCCGACGCCGTCGAGCAACGCGTCCGACCAGTCGGCGGGTTCGAGTCGCAAGGAGGACCCGCTGTCCGTGAGGAACGTGCGCTCGGCCGCCGCACCTGTATCGACGAGGCAGATCACCGTGCCGGTCGCCGCTGTCGGATCGACCACTAGCCGGGGCCGTACCCCGGCCGCGACCAGCTCACGCTCGTGCCACGCGGACGCGTCCTCGCCGACCCGCGCGAGCAGACGTACGTCCGCACATCCCGCGTACGCGGCCCAGCAGGCCACGTTCGCGCCCGCGCCGCCCGGCAGCGTGCGGATCGCCGCGGCGGTGTCGGTGCCGGCCGCGAGCGGCCCCCGGTGCCGGGCGATCACATCCGTGACCACGTCACCGACGACCAGCAGGGCGCGGTCCCGGTCCGTGGTCACCCCCTGGTCCACGCGGTGGCGATCCGCGCCGCCAGCCGTACATTGCCGCGCACGGCTGCCAGATTGGCGGTCAGGGAGGCCCCGTCGGTGTGCTGGACCAGGTAGTCCAGCAGGAACGGGGTCACCGCCTGTCCGGACACGCCCTGGTCCGCGCAGGCGCGCAGGCCGTCGGCCAGTACGCGCGCGTGCAGCTCCGGATCGAGCTGCTCGGCCTCGGGGACGGGCTGGGCGACGATCAGTGCCGAGGGCGGCGCGTCGAGCGCGTCCTGGGCCCGCATGACGTCCGCGACCTGCTCCGGGGTGTCCAGCCTCCAGTCGACCGGATGCCCCGAGTCGGACAGGTAGAAGCCGGGGAACCGGTCCGTGCCGTACCCGGCGACGGCCACGCCCAGCGTCTCCAGCCGCTGCAGGGTCGCCGGCACGTCCAGGATCGACTTCACGCCCGCGCAGACCACCGTGATCCGGGTGCGGGCCAGCAGCCCCAGATCGGCCGACTCGTCCTGGGTCACCGTCCACTCCCGGTGCACACCGCCCAGCCCGCCGGTCGCGAACACCCTGAGGCCCGCGAGCGCGGCCAGCTGTGCCGTCGCCGACACCGTGGTCGCCCCGCTCGCCCCCGCCGCCACGGCGAGCGGCAGATCGCGGTGGCCCAGCTTGCGGATGCCGTCCTCGTTCGCGACCCGCTCCAGTTGCTCCTTGTCCAGGCCGACACAGGGACGACCGTCGAGCACGGCGATGGTCGCCGGTACGGCGCCCTCGCGCCGCACCGCGTCCTCCAGCTCCCGCGCCACCTGCAGGTTGCGCGGGCGGGGCAGGCCGTGCGCGATGATCGTGGACTCCAGGGCCACCACCGGCCGCCCCGCACCGATCGCTTCCCGGACTTCTTCCGACACCACCAGCACCACGTGCACCGCCTCCTGTCCGTCGGCCCTTCCTCATCTCTGGCGGGCCCAGGCCGCCGTTAAACGCCTGCGGCCGGTCCGCTTGCGGACTGTGGGGGACGCCACCAGCCTGGGGCCCATGACCAGGAACAGCACGCGTCTCGACCACGTCGTCCTGTGGGTGGCCGATCCCGTGGCGGCGGCCGGCTTCTACCGCGAGGCCGTCGGTCTGGAGCCGATCAGGGTCGCCGAGTTCGCCGGGGGAGAGGTGGCCTTCCCCTCGGTGCGCGTCAACGAGGAGACCATCCTCGACCTCGCTCCGCTCACCATGGCCGCCCGCATGAAGATGCTGCCCGGTGCGGCCGAGAGCGCGGGCCATCCCGTCAACCACATCTGCCTGTCCCTGCCGGCCGACGACTTCGACGCCCTGCGCGCCCGCCTGGAGGAACGCGGCGTCGCCGTGTCCGGCATCGATCACGACCTTTCCGGCGCCCGCGGCAACGCCACGCGCAGCTTCTACTTCCGCGACCCTGACGGCAACGTCTTCGAGGCCCGGCACTACGACGCGTAGCCGGTCCCGGCCGGACACGGGCGGCCGGGACCGATCGGACACGGGCGGCCGGGACCGATCGGACACGGGTGGCCGGCGCCGGCCGGATCACGGGCAGCCGCGCCGGGTCAGAACAGCGGCTCGGGCAGGACCCCCTCAAGGGCCAGCAGCTTCCGCTTGGTCTCCAGCCCGCCCCCGAAGCCGCCTATCCCGCCGTCGCTCTCCACCACCCGGTGACACGGAACGACGACCGGCAGCGGATTGGCACCCATGGCCGCGCCGACCGCCTGCGCCCCGCCGGGCTGCCCGACGCGCCCGGCGAGATCGCCGTACCCCACCACCGTGCCGTACGGCACACCGGTCGCCAGCTCGCGCAGCACCTGCCGGTTGAAACCGGAGATCAGCGACCAGTCCAGCGGCAGGTCGAAGTCGTGCCGCTCGCCCGCGAAGTAGGCCCGCAGCTGGCGTATCGCCTCCGCCAGCAGCGGCGAGTGCGGGTCCTCCACGGCTGCGGCGCCCAGCCGGGCCGACAGACGCTCCAGGGCGCGCTCGCGCACCGCGTCCGTGGCGTGGAAGACGACGTTGACCAGGCCGTCACGGGTCGCCGCCAGCATCAGCGGCCCGATGCCCGTGCCCACCACGGTCCATACGACCCGCTGCTCATCCTGCCCATGGCTGTCCATGCGCCCACGGTACGGCCCGCCACTGACAACGCCCTGCGCACTCAGTGCGAGCCGAGTGCCGCCCGCACCACGTCGGGCTTGTTGGTGATGATCCCGTCGACGCCGTAGCCCGCGACCTTGCACGCGGTGGACGCGTCGTTCACCGTCCAGGCGAACACTCTGAGCGGCCTGCCGTGCGGCCCGTCCACGGCGTGCACGGCCGTGACGTACGCCGTGGAGAGCGAGGCGTACGAGGGGTTGACGAGATCGGTGAAGCGCGCGTACTGGTGCAGCTGCGTCGCGGTGGGCGAGCCGAGATAGCCGGTGGTGATCGCGGGCTTCAGCTGGTGCACGGTCCGGATGCTGTCGGCGCTGAAGCTCTGCACGACCAGCCGGTTCAGGTGTTTCTGGTCCAGCCAGCCCTCGTTCCCGAGGAGCTTCAGGGTCTGCTGCTCGATGCCCGGATACAGCTCGGGGTTCTTGATCTCCAGGAGCAGCTTCTCGTGGTTGTGCTCGATCCGGCGCATGTACTGCTTCAGCGTCGGCACGCGCGTGCCCGCGTAGGCGGGGGAGTACCAGCTGCCCGCGTCCAGCCGGGCGATCTCGGCCGCGGTGAAGTCCTTCACCTTCCACGGCGCCCGGCCGGGGAAGACCTGCTCGACGTTCGTGGTGCGCTGCAGACTGTCGTCGTGGATGACAACCAGCTCGCCGTCCTTGGTGCGCTGGACGTCGTTCTCGACCCAGGAGAAGCCCAGCCGCGCCGCCTTGTCGATCGAGGCCAGCGTGTTCTCGGGGGCATAGGCGGAGGCGCCCCGGTGGGCGATCACCGTCGGCTCGCGGACGACGCCGGCCCGGGCATCGGAGCCGGGGGCCAGCAGGGCCGCCGTGCCCAGGACCGCGGCGGCGGTGGTGGCAACTACGCGCGCGTGCATGCAGACTCCTCGCATCTGGCGATCACGGACAGCAACCAGATTGACAGCAGAAAGTCACCGCCACTCGGCGCACGAAAGCCACAGACTGAATGGATCTGTCCCGAGGCCGCTCACCGGTGCCCCACAACTGCGGCAAGGCCGTGTTTCTTTGCCGGAAAATCGTTCGACCATTCCGGTGGGGGTCATACTCTCTGCGACAACCCTGACCGCCCAGGCGGTCCTGGGCGGGGGAACATTTCGAGGGATTCCAGGGCGCAAGAGGGCGGAAGGGCAGCCGCGGATGCAAGGCACGGTCGACGGATTCAGCTACGGGGCCGTCACCCCGGTGGTGGCCTACCTGATGGCCTGCCTCGGCGGCGCCCTCGGCCTGCGCTGCACCACCCGGTCCCTGCTGGTCACGCACTCCCGGCGGCCCGCCTGGCTGGCCCTCGGCTCGGCCGCGATCGGCTCCGGCATCTGGACCATGCACTTCGTCGCCATGATGGGCTTCACCGTCAAGGAGACGCCGATCCACTACGACAAGCCGATCACCTATGCGAGCCTCGGCCTCGCCATCGTCATGGTCGGCGTCGGGATCTTCATCGTCGGATACCGGGGCGCCACCGGCACCGCGCTGTTCACCGGCGGCACGATCACCGGTCTGGGCGTCGCCTCGATGCACTACCTCGGCATGGCCGGCGTGCGCTTCCACGGGCGGTTCACCTACAACACGCTCACCGTCGCCGCCTCCGTCGTCATAGCGGTCGTGGCCGCCACCGCGGCGCTGTGGGCCGCCGGACGCGTCCGGGGCTTCATGTGGAGCGTCGGAGCGAGCCTCGTCATGGGGCTCGCGGTCAGCGGCATGCACTACACCGGTATGGCCGCCCTCGGCGTCCACCTCGACGGCACCGCCCACACCGGCGGAGGCGCGCCCGAGCCGTCCGTGCTCGCGCCCATGCTGATCGGCCCGCTCGCCTTCCTGCTCCTCGCGGGAGTCGTGGTGGTCTTCGACCCGCTGATGATCATGGGCCGGCCGGCTTCCGGGCCCGTCGAGCACAAACCGGGTGTCCCGGCCTCGGCCGTCGCCTCCCACCCGCCCCGGCGTCCCGCCCTCCACCATGGGCACCGGCCGGGGCGCCCCGTCTCCCGGACTCCGCAGAACCGCTGATCGGGACCCGTTGTCAGTGCGGGGTCGTACGGTGGATGACATGCGGCCCGTTTCCCACATCGAACGCACGGTGGCGCCCTTCGAGGTCGTCAGCTCCTACCAGCCCAGCGGTGACCAGCCGACGGCCATCGCCGACCTGGCCAAGCGCATCCAGTCCGGTGAGAAGGACGTCGTCCTGCTGGGCGCGACCGGCACCGGCAAGTCCGCCACCACGGCGTGGATGATCGAGAAGCTCCAGCGCCCCACCCTGGTGATGGCGCCGAACAAGACGCTGGCCGCCCAGCTGGCGAACGAGTTCCGCGAGCTCCTGCCGAACAACGCGGTCGAATACTTCGTCTCGTACTACGACTACTACCAGCCCGAGGCCTACGTCCCGCAGTCGGACACCTACATCGAGAAGGACTCCTCGATCAACGAGGAGGTCGAGCGGCTGCGTCACTCGGCGACGAACTCGCTGCTCACCCGTCGTGACGTCGTCGTGGTCGCCTCGGTGTCCTGCATCTACGGCCTCGGTACTCCGCAGGAGTACGTGGACCGGATGGTCCCCCTCAGGGTCGGCGACGAGATCGACCGGGACGAACTGCTCCGCCGCTTCGTCGACATCCAGTACACGCGCAACGACATGGCCTTCGCACGCGGCACCTTCCGGGTCCGCGGCGACACCATCGAGATCTTCCCGGTCTACGAGGAGCTGGCCGTCCGCATCGAGATGTTCGGCGACGAGATCGAGGCGCTGTCCACGCTGCACCCGCTGACCGGCGAGATCATCAGCGACGACCAGCAGCTGTACGTCTTCCCGGCCTCGCACTACGTCGCCGGCCCCGAGCGCATGGAGCGGGCCGTCAACGACATCGAGAAGGAGCTGGGGGAGCGCCTGGCCGAGCTGGAGAAGCAGGGCAAGCTCCTGGAGGCCCAGCGCCTGCGGATGCGCACCACGTACGACATCGAGATGCTCCGCCAGATCGGCACCTGCTCCGGCGTGGAGAACTACTCGATGCACTTCGACGGCCGCTCACCCGGCTCGCCGCCCAACACCCTGCTGGACTACTTCCCGGACGACTTCCTGCTCGTCATCGACGAGTCGCATGTCACCGTCCCGCAGATCGGCGCGATGTACGAGGGCGACGCCTCCCGCAAGCGCACCCTCGTGGAGCACGGCTTCCGCCTGCCCTCCGCGCTGGACAACCGTCCCCTGAAGTGGGAGGAGTTCCAGGAGCGCATCGGCCAGACCGTCTATCTGTCGGCGACCCCGGGCACCTACGAGCTGTCCCGCTCCGACGGCGTCGTCGAGCAGATCATCCGCCCCACCGGCCTGGTCGACCCGGAGGTCGTGGTCAAGCCCACCGAGGGCCAGATCGACGACCTGGTGCACGAGATCCGCAAGCGCACCGAGAAGGACGAGCGCGTCCTGGTCACCACGCTCACCAAGAAGATGGCCGAGGACCTCACCGACTACTTCCTGGAACTCGGCATCCAGGTGCGCTATCTGCACAGCGACGTCGACACCCTGCGCCGCGTCGAGCTGCTGCGCGAGCTGCGCTCCGGCGAGTACGACGTCCTGGTCGGCATCAACCTCCTCCGTGAGGGCCTCGACCTGCCCGAGGTGTCCCTGGTGGCGATCCTCGACGCCGACAAGGAGGGCTTCCTGCGCTCGGGCACCTCGCTGATCCAGACCATCGGCCGCGCGGCGCGCAATGTCTCCGGCCAGGTCCACATGTACGCCGACAAGATCACCCCGGCGATGGAGAAGGCCATCGAGGAGACCAACCGCCGCCGGGAGAAGCAGATCGCCTACAACAAGGCCAACGGCATCGACCCGCAGCCGCTGCGCAAGAAGATCAACGACATCGTCGCGCAGATCGCCCGCGAGGAGGTCGACACCGAGCAGCTGCTCGGCACCGGCTACCGCAAGTCCAAGGACGGCAAGGGCGCCAAGGCGCCAGTCCCGGCGCTGGGCGACAAGGCGGCCAAGGCCGGGAAGGCCGCCAAGGGCAAGGCGGTGGCCACGGTTCCCACGGACCGCCCCGCGGCCGAACTGGCCGAGCAGATCGAGGAGATGACCGAGCGCATGCGCGCCGCCGCGGCGGAGCTGCAGTTCGAGATCGCGGCCCGGCTGCGTGACGAGGTCTCGGAGATGAAGAAGGAGCTGCGCCAGATGCGGGAAGCCGGTCTCGCCTGAGTCCCGCCACCGTGCCGGACCTCGGTATATGCGCCAAGTGTTGCAACACCGACACAAAGCGCGGGCCGGGGTTCGGCACTGTCGGTGCCCCTGCGTAGGGTTCTGGACAACCGCGCGTTGCGCGGCAACAGGGGACCTTCGAGAGGGGATTCAGCGGTGTCCGTCAACTTGAGCAAGGGTCAGGCCATCAGCCTGGAGAAGAAGGACGGGGGCACCCTGACCGCGGTCCGTATGGGGCTCGGATGGCAGGCGGCGAAGCGGCGCGGCCTGTTCGGCTCCCGCACGCGCGAGATCGACCTGGACGCGTCGGCCGTTCTCTTCGCCGAGAACCAGCCGGTCGATGTCGTCTTCTTCCGCCACCTGGTGAGCGACGACGGTTCCGTCCGCCACACCGGTGACAACCTCGTCGGCGGCGCCGGACAGGGCGGTGACGACGAGGCGATCCTCGTGGACCTGCAGCGCGTTCCGGTCCACGTCGACCAGATCGTCTTCACCGTGAACTCCTTCACGGGCCAGACCTTCCAGGAGGTGCAGAACGCGTTCTGCCGTCTGGTGGACGAGACCAACGGCCAGGAACTGGCCCGCTACACGCTGGACGGCGGCGGCGACTACACCGCCCAGATCATGGCGAAGGTGCACCGCGCGGGCTCGGGCTGGACGATGACCGCGCTGGGCGCCCCGGCTCGCGGCCGTACGTTCCAGGACCTGATGCCGGCGATCCAGCAGCACCTGTAGGACCGCCTGCTCGACCGGCAGGGCGTACGGAGAGAACGACAACGACACGGGGGGCGACGGCGATGACGGCCGAGCTGGTGCGGGGGCAGAACCACCCGCTGTCCCAGGTCCGGCTGACGATCCGGATCTCGGCCGGGGTGCCGGTCCTGGCCGGAGCCACGCTCGGCGACGAGAACGGTACGGTGCACGGCCCGCCGTGGGTGGCCCACCCCGGCGCGCCCGCCCTGTCCGGTGTCGAGGTGCCTCGGAAGGCCGCGACCGAACACCGGCTCGTCGTCGATCTGGACGCCCTGCCCGAGGCCGTCCACCGTGTCGACGTCTTCCTCGCCCTGCCCACCGGGCCCGGTGCACCGCTCCGGTTCGGTGCCGTCGCCGCCCCGCACGCGACGGTCGAGAGCCTCGACGGCACCGAACTCGCCTGCTACACCCTCACCGGCCTGGACCGCGAGACGGCCGTGCTCGCCCTGGAGCTGTACCGCAGACAGGGCGCCTGGAAGGTGCGTGCCGTGGGCCAGGGCTACGCGGCCGGGCTCATCGCACTCCTCGCCGACCAGGGCCTGCGCGAGGCCGCCGATGTCGCGACCGCCGCCCATGCGGCGGCGCACGGCGAGGCGGCGACGGCCGTCGGCGAGGTGGCGGCGCATGGCGAGGCGGTGGCGGCTGGTGAGGCGGTGGCGCACAGTGAGGCGGCCGCGCACGGTCCGTCCGGCCCAGTGCCGGCCCCGGCCTCCGCTCCGTCGGCGCACGAGACTCCGGCCCGCGCGCCGCAGGACACCTGCCCGGCCCCACAGCCCGAGCCGTCTGCCTCCGCCACGCGCGTCACCCCGGCTGCAGGGCCGTACGACACCGACGCGCCCGAGCCCCGGGACACCGCTGCGACCGGGACGTCCGGGCCGACGCCCGCCTGCGCCCCGGGGCAGCCGGAGCCGACGACGCCGTACGAAGCGGAGAACCCGCACGGCACCCAGACGTCCGGCACGGCCCCGCGAGACCGCGGCACCCGGGTCGACTACACGCACCCCGGCCGTCGCGCGCACGGGACACCGCTCCCGGCGGCTCCCCCTGCCGACGACGGCCGGCCGGCGCAGCCCGTCGCGGGCGATGCCGTGGGCTGGTCGATGGAGGAGCGGCTGTACAACCAGGTCTGGGGCATGTTCGAGGACCTGGCCCGCACGACCGCCGCGTACCGCAGCGCCGTCGACTTCGCCGACTCCCGCCTGGAGAAGGAGCTCGACCAGGTACTCACCGACCCCCGCGGCAGACTCGGCACCGCGGGCGACGCCGCGCGTGCGGCGGCCCACGCCCGCCGCGCGCAGCTGGTGGACCAGGCGCGTGCGGTCCTCGACCGTGACATCGCGCAGCTCACCGCCGAGTCCGAGGTGGTCGAGCCCGCGCTTCCGCCGGCCTGCGCACGCTGGGACAACCCCGTCTGGCACGGCTATCGCGTGCCGGCCGAGCCGCCGATGGCGCTGCGCCTCGGCGACCTCCGTCTGCCCGAGAGCCTGTCGCTGCGCATCCCTCTGCTGGTCAGGCTGCCGTTGGAACGCGGCCTGTGGCTCGACAGCGGCCCCGTGGCGTCCGGCGGCTTCCCGGACGCGGACGCCGCCGAGCTGCGGCGCCTGGCCATGGAGGCGGCCGTGGCGCTCGCGGCGCGGCTGCTCGCCGTGCATCCGGCGGGGGACTTCGCCGTGCAGGTCATCGACCCGGCCGGCACCGGGGCGGCGGCGTTCGCCCCGCTCACGCGGACCGGCGTGCTCGCCGCGCCTCCCGCGACCGGTGCGGCCGGTGTGACGGAGCTGCTGGAGCGGCTCACCCGGCGGGTCGACCTGGTGCAGATGGCGCTGCGCGGCGGCGCGCCCGAATCGCTGCCGGCGGACGTAGACACCGCGCGTCAGCTGCTGATCGTCAACGACTTCCCGCACGGCTTCGACGAGCGGGCGGTGACCCGGCTGCGCTATCTCGCCGATGAGGGGCCGGGCGTCGGCGTGCACCTCCTGCTGGTGGCCGACCGCGAGGACGCCGCCGCCTACGGCCCCCTGCTCGATCCGCTGTGGCGTTCGCTGATGCGACTCACGCCTGTACCCGACGATCACTTCGCCGATCCCTGGGTGGGTCATGCCTGGACCTACGAACCGTCGCTGGTGCCGACCGGGAGCCAGATCGTGCACCAGGTGCTCACCGAGGTGGCGCGAGCCCTGACCAAGCGCAGTTAAAGTGCCGCTGACCAGGCATCTTGGTCTTTATTTTACTTTTCTCTTTACCTTCGCTTGGTGATTGGGTACTGTCTTCCGTACGGAGGGGAGTACTCCCTGACTGCGGCGCACCCGTCAGTACGGACCGGTTCCGGTCCCGGGGCGCCGGCCCGGCGCGGGTGGAAGAGACCTCCGGCAGCGACGACGCTGACGTGTTTGCCGTGACGTAATGCCGGAGGTGCAGTGGAAGTCTCCATGACCCTGTGGGTCCTCACCATCGTGGGTCTCGCCGCACTGATCGCGGTCGACTTCTTCATCGGGCGCAAGCCCCATGAGGTGTCGA
Source organism: Streptomyces incarnatus (assembly GCF_001027185.1). Taxonomy (NCBI): domain Bacteria; kingdom Bacillati; phylum Actinomycetota; class Actinomycetes; order Kitasatosporales; family Streptomycetaceae; genus Streptomyces; species Streptomyces incarnatus. The sequence continues at coordinate 6,434,442 of NZ_CP011497.1, forward strand.
TCAAGGAAGCCGGCATCTGGACCGTCGTCTGGATCGCCCTGGCCGGGCTGTTCGGCCTTGGTCTTCTCGTCTTCGGCGGCGGACAGCCGGCCGGCGAGTTCTTCGCGGGGTTCATCACCGAGAAGTCACTGAGCGTCGACAACCTCTTCGTCTTCGTCCTGATCATGGCGAAGTTCGCGGTGCCCACGCGGTACCAGCAGCGCGTCCTTCTTGTCGGCGTGCTCATAGCGCTGGTCCTGCGGGCCGTCTTCATCGCCGCGGGAGCCGCGATCATTGCCAGCTTCTCCTGGGTCTTCTACCTCTTCGGTGCCTTCCTGATCTGGACCGCCTGGAAGCTCATCCAGGAAGCCCGCACGGACGAGGAGGACGAGGAGTACGAGGAGAACAAGCTGCTGAAGGCCGCGGAGCGCAAGTTCGGTGTCGCGGACCGGTACCACGGCACCAGGCTGTGGATACGGCAGAACGGCAAGCGGGTCATGACGCCGATGCTGGTCGTGATGCTCGCCATCGGCACCACGGACGTCCTGTTCGCCCTGGACTCCATACCCGCGATCTTCGGTCTGACCCAGGACCCGTACATCGTCTTCACCGCCAACGCCTTCGCCCTCATGGGGCTGCGGCAGCTGTACTTCCTCATCGGCGGCCTGCTGAAGAAGCTGGTCCACCTCTCGTACGGCCTGTCGATCATCCTCGGCTTCATCGGCGTCAAGCTGGTGCTGCACGCGCTGCACGAGTCCGGCGTCCACGTCCCCGAGATCAGCATCCCGCTCTCGCTCGGCGTGATCTGCGCGGTCCTGGTCGTCACGACCGTCACCAGTCTGATGGCCACCAGGAAGCAGGCCGCCGCCGAGGCGGCGCACGCCGGCGGCGAAGCCGCTGCGAAGGACAGCATCGACGCCTGACCGGACCTGTGGCGGCCACGGTCGGTGCGGGAACGGAAGCATCGGAAAGGAGACGAGAAATTCCGGAACTGAACGAAATGCGAATCCTGTACGTCTCTGCGACCATCGCGGCATGATCACTCGGCTCGGGGCGCTCACCTGGCAATGGACGATCTTCGTGCCCGTCCTCGCGGTCGTCCTCCTGGTCTTCACCTGGGGCCGTCACCTGCCGGGCGCGGTCGTCGCCCTGGTCACCCTGGTGCTCGCCGCCTCCGTCCTGGCGGCCGTCCACCACGCCGAGGTCGTCGCCCACCGCGTCGGCGAGCCCTTCGGCTCCCTGGTGCTCGCCCTCGCCGTCACGATCATCGAGGTGGCCCTGATCGTCACCCTCATGGCCGACGGCGGCGCCAAGAGCTCCACCCTGGCCAGGGACACCGTCTTCGCCGCCGTGATGATCACCTGCAACGGCATCGTCGGGCTCTGTCTGCTCGTCGCCTCCCTGCGGCACGGCACCGCGGTCTTCAACCCCGAGGGCACCGGCGCGGCGCTGGCGACCGTCGCGACGCTCGCCACCCTCAGCCTGGTGCTGCCGACCTTCACCACCAGCAAGCCCGGACCCGAGTTCTCCTCGGTGCAGCTGACCTTCGCCGCGCTGTCCTCACTGATCCTGTACGGGCTGTTCGTGGCCACCCAGACCGTGCGCCACCGCGACTACTTCCTGCCGATCACCCGGCAGGGCGAGGTCATCGCCGCCGACCATCACGCCCCGCCCCCGTCCGCGCGCACCGCCTGGACCAGCCTCGGTCTGCTCGGCCTGGCCCTGATCGGCGTGGTCGGCCTGGCCAAGGGCGTGTCGCCCACCATCGAGTCGGGTGTGAAGGCGGCCGGCCTTCATCAAGCCGTCGTCGGTGTGATCATCGCCCTGCTGGTCCTGCTGCCGGAGACGATCTCCGCGCTGCGCGCCGCACGCCGTGACCGGGTGCAGACCAGCCTCAACCTCGCACTCGGCTCGGCCATGGCCAGCATCGGCCTGACCATCCCGGCCGTCGCCCTCGCCTCCGTCTGGCTGTCCGGACCGCTCGTCCTCGGCCTCGGCTCCACGCACATGCTGCTGCTCGCGCTGACCGTCGTGGTCAGCTCCCTGACAGTGGTGCCGGGACGGGCCACCCCCCTGCAGGGCGGTGTCCACCTGGTGCTCTTCGCGGCCTACCTGGAGCTGGCCATCAACCCGTAGCCGCGCGCCCGGCCGCTCCTTCAGAAGGAGGCTGGTGGCCGTCACTGTCGTCAGGTCCCGGGGTCGTCAGGTCCAGGGCGGTCAGCCCGTCGCCGGTTCCACGGCCGGCACGGGCACCGGCCGCGTCTCCGGAAGCAGCGCGAAGCACACCAGGCTGACCAGTCCGATGCCCGTCAGATACACACCCACGGCCCAGGGCACACGCCCGCTCCGCTCCGCGAGCGCCGTGGCCACGATCGGGGTGAGCGCGCCGCCGAGGACCCCACCGAGGTTGTAGCCCACCGCGGCACCCGTGCAGCGCACCCGCGTCTCGTAGAGTTCCGGCAGGTAGGCGGCGATGACCGCGAACATGGTGATGAAGGCGATCAGCGCGCCCAGGATCCCGAGGAACATCAGCAGCGGTCGGCCGGTGGCCAACAGCGCCACCATCGGGAGCATCCACAGAACGCAGGCCGCGCACCCGGTCAGACACATCGGCCGCCGACCGTAGCGGTCGCCGAGCAGCGCCATCAAGGGCGTGAGGGCCCCCTTCACGACCACCGCGGCCATGACGCAGCTCAGCATCACCGTCCGGCTCACCCCGAGCCGTTCCGTCGCATACGCCAGCGACCAGGTCGTCACCGCGTAGAACACCGCGTACCCGATGGCCAGTGCCCCGGCCGTCAGCAGCACCAGCCGCCCGTGATGCCGTACGACCTCGACGAGCGGCACGCGCGCGTGGTCGTCGATTTCCAGGAACCGGGGGCTCTCGGCGAGCGACGAGCGCAGCCACAGCCCGGCGAGCGCCGGCGCACCGGCGACCCAGAACGGCACGCGCCAGCCCCACCGCGCGAACTCCGTGTCGGAGAGCGCCGCCGACAGGGCGAGCATCACCCCGTTGGCGAGCACGAAGCCCACCGCGGGCCCCACTTGAGGGAAGCTCGACCACAGGGCACGTCGCCCGGCCGGGGCATGCTCGGCGGTCAGCAGCACCGCCCCGCCCCATTCCCCGCCGAGCCCGAGACCCTGCAGGAAGCGCAGCACGAGCAGCAACAGGGGCGCGGCCACGCCGATCGTCCCGTACGACGGCACACAGCCCACCGCGACGGTCGAGGCGCCCGTGAGCAGCAGAGAGACGACGAGCACGGGTCGCCGTCCATGCCGGTCACCGAGATGCCCGAACACCACCGAGCCCAGCGGCCGGGCCACGAACCCCGCCCCGAACGTCACGAACGCCGCCAGCGTCCCCGCGACCGGCGAGAACGTCGGGAAGAACAGCGGTCCCAGGACGAGGGCCGCCGCGGTCCCGTAGACGAAGAAGTCGTAGAACTCGATCGCGGTCCCCGCCAGGGACGCGGCGGCGAGTCTCGGCATCGAAGGGGCGCTCATGGCACGTACAGGCTGCATGCCGCGTCAACCACCCACCGTGATCAAGAGTTACGGGGCGCGCGGAGGTGACCGAAGCGGCCGTGGTGTGCGCCGAGACCCCGGCGCACGTGGCCCGTCGCGCTCCGGCCGCCGTGATAGACCGGGTGCGAGCGGCGGTCGTCGACGTACCGCCCGAACGGACCGGAGGAAACGTGCCCCGCACCCTGGCCAACGCCCCGATCATGATCCTCAACGGGCCCAACCTGAACCTGCTCGGCCAGCGCCAGCCCGAGATCTATGGCAGGGACACCCTGGCCGACATCGAGGCGCTGTGCGCCAAGGCCGCGGCCGCGCACGGCGGCACGGTGGACTTCCGGCAGTCCAACCACGAGGGTCAGTTGGTCGACTGGATCCACGAGGCGCGCCTGAACCACTGCGGGATCGTCATCAACCCCGGCGCCTACTCCCACACGTCGGTTGCGATTCTGGACGCACTCAACACCTGTGACGGCATGCCCGTGCTGGAGGTCCACATCTCCAACATCCACCAGCGCGAGTCGTTCCGGCACCACTCCTATGTCTCGCTGCGCGCCGACGGTGTGATCGCCGGATGCGGCGTGCAGGGCTACGTGTTCGGAGTGGAGCGGGTCGCCGCCCTGGTGGGCGCGGCCCAGGCCGAGGCGTAGGCCGGGGGCTTCACAGCCGGCCTGCCTCCACGAGCCGCCGCAGGAAGCGCCGCGTGCGCTCCTGCTGCGGCTCGCCGAAGACCTGCTCGGCGGTACCGCGCTCCAACACCACGCCACCGTCCAGAAAACAAACTTGGTCGGCGACGTCCCGGGCGAAGCCCATCTCATGTGTCGCCAGCACCATGGTCATGCCGTCATCCTTCAGGTCCCGGACCACCTCCAGCACCTCGCCCACGAGTTCGGGATCGAGCGCCGCCGTGATCTCGTCCAGCAGCAACAGCCGGGGCCGCACGGCGAGCGCCCGTGCGATGGCCACACGCTGCTGCTGGCCGCCGCTGAGCCGGTCGGGGTAGGCATCCGCCTTCACGGCCAGTCCGAGGCGCTCCAGCAGCTCCCTGGCCTGTTCCTCGGCCTCCGTGCGGGGGACGCCGTGCACCCTGCGGGGCGCCAGCGTGATGTTGTCCAGCACCGACATGTGGGGGAAGAGGTTGTACGCCTGGAAGACCACGCCGATCCGGCGCCGCACCGCGTCCTGGTCGACGCGGGGATCGGTGATCTCCTCGCCGTCCAGCCAGATCGCGCCGTCGTCGATCTCCTCCAGGAGGTTGGCGCAGCGCAGCAGCGTGGACTTGCCCGAACCGGAGGCGCCGATCAGCGCGGTCACCGTGTGCGGGGCGACCTCCAGGCCGACGTCGCGCAGCACGACGGAGCCGCCGAACGTCTTGCGGACGGACTCCATGCGCAGCACGGGCGCGACTGCGTCGCTCATAGCGATCCTCCCTGGGCCCGCTGCCGGTCCATGCGGGCCGTCACCCAGTCCGTGAAGCGGGTCATCGGAATGGTCAGTGCGACGAAGACCAGGCCCGCGACGATGTACGGCGTGTAGTTGAGGCTGCGCTGGGCGATGATGTCGGCCGCCCGTACGGCGTCGACCGCGCCGCCGATCGACACGAGCCCGGTGTCCTTCTGCAGGGACACGAGGTCGTTCAGCAGGGGCGGCACCTGACGGCGTACGGCCTGGGGGAGCACCACGTACCGCAGCGCCTGGCGGTTGGTCAGGCCCAGCGAGCGGGCCGCGGCGCGCTGCGAGGGGTGCACGGACTCGATGCCGGCGCGGAACACCTCGGCGACGTAGGCGGAGTAGGTCAGCGTCAGCGCCGTACCGCCGAGCAGTACGGGATCGACGGTCACGCCCTGGAGGCGCAGCGCGGGCACCCCGAAGACCACGATCAGCAGGTTGATGATCAGTGGCAGTCCGCGGAAGAAGTCCGTGTACGCGGCCGCAAGTACCCGCAGGGGGAAGAACACGGGGCCGGGCAGGGTGCGGGCGATGGCGATCAGCATGCCCAGGACGAGCACCAGCACGCCGCAGATCAGCAGCAGCCGGACATTGAGCCACAGCCCTTGGAGGACCTTGGGGAAGGCCTCGCGCGCGTACTGCCCGTCGAAGAACGTCTCCTCGGTGCGCGGCCAGCCGGGCGCGTTGACGACGACCAGGTAGAGAACGACGCCGGTGACCAGGGTCGAGAGTGCGGCGATCGCGGTCGCGCGGCGGGCACGCGCGCGCTTGTGGCGCTCGCGCTCCAGCCGCCGCTCGGACGGGACGTACCCGTCGTGCGGCACGCCCTCGCCGGAGGCCTCCCCGGACTCCTCCTTCGTGACCGTCACTTGAGCACCGGAGCGTCGACGGCGTCGGACAGCCACTGCTTCTCCAGCTTCGCCAGCGTGCCGTCCTTGCGCAGGGCGTCCACGGCCGCCGTCACGCACGACGTGAGGCCGCTGCCCTTGTCGAGGACGAGCCCGAACTGCTCGGGCGTGCCGCCCTGGTTCTCGAACTGGCCGACGATCCTGGCGTTGGTCACCTGGGCCGAGGTGACGTAGAAGGCGGTCGGCAGGTCGGTGACGATCGCGTCCACCTGGCCGTTCCTGAGCGCGGAGATGGCCTGGTCGTTCTTGGAGTACGCGGCCGCCTCCTGCGACGGCTTCACCACGTCGCTGATGTAGTCGAGGCTCGTGGTGCCCACCTGGGCGCCCAGCTTGAGGCCCTTCAGGTCCGCGATGCTCGTCGCCTTGGCGGCCTTGCCGCCCTTCAGCGCGATGACGGCCTGGCGCACGTCGTAGTAGCCGGAGGAGAAGTCGACGGCCTTCTTGCGCTCGGCACTGATCGACACCTGGTTGATGTCGAAGTCGAAGGTCTTCTCGCCGGGCGCGAACGCCTTGTTGAACGGCACGCTCTGCCAGACCACGGCGTTCTTGCCGTAGCCGAGCCGGTCGGCCACGGCGTATGCGACGGCCGACTCGAAACCCTTGCCGTTGGCGGGCTTGTCGTCCTTGAACCAGGGCTCGTACGCCGGTTCGTCCGTCGCGATCGTCAGCTTTCCGGACGTCCTGGTGGCCAACTTGCCCTTGGCGCAGGTCTGCGCCGCCGAGCCGGAGGAGGCGGCCGACGCCTTCTTCTCGGGCTGCGGAGCACAGCCGACGGCGGTGGCGAGCAGGGCTACGGTGGCGGCGGCTGCCGCACGGCGCAGGAGGCGAGGGGCTGGGTACATGGCGGGAGATTGGCAGCGAACCCCGCGTTTGTCCAGGTCACGACCATAACTGTCCGCATAGTGGGAGCGGGTGTTGCGGGAATGTGAACATCCCTCAGGGCGCGAGTCGCGGCCTGGGCCGCCGGTCGAGGGCGGGGTGGGAGACCGGCGGCCCTGCCGCAGAGGAACCGTCATCCTCTGCGGAGTTGCCATCAGTTGACCGCGTGAAAGGGCGCGCGGGGAGCGCGCACGCGCCCCCGGCGTGTGTGAAACGTTCACACGGGGCGCGCGCAGCGAGAAGTGTGCCCCGCGCTCAGGAGTGGAAAGCGCCCGGGGCTCACCACCCGCGCGCGTGCCACTCCGGAAGATGCGGCCGCTCCGCACCCAGGGTCGTGTCGTTGCCGTGCCCGGGGTAGACCCAGGTCTCATCGGGCAGCACGTCGAAGATCTTCGTCTCCACGTCGTGGATCAGGCTGGCGAAGGCCTTCGCGTTCTTGCGCGTGTTGCCGACGCCGCCCGGGAAGAGGCAGTCGCCGGTGAACACGTGCGGGTGGCCGTGCGGATCGTCGTAGACCAGCGCGATCGAACCCGGGGTGTGCCCGACGAGGTGCCGCGCGGTGAGCTCCACCTGGCCCACCCTGATCACGTCGCCGTCGTCCACCAGGACGTCCGTGGGCACGGGGATGCCAGGGGCGTCCTCGCGGCCGGCGTACGTACGCGCGCCCGTGGCCGCGACGACCTCGGCGAGCGCCTGCCAGTGGTCGCCGTGCTGATGCGTGGTGACGACGGACGCGATGCCGTCGTCACCGATCATGCCGAGAAGCGTCTGCGCCTCGTTGGCGGCGTCGATCAGAAGCTGTTCGTCGGTGGCCCGGCAGCGCAGCAGATAGGCGTTGTTGTCCATCGGGCCGACCGCGATCTTCGTGATCATCAGGTCTTTCAGCTCGTGCACATCCGCAGGTCCGCCGACCCTGACCTCTCCGGTGTACGTCATGGTGATCAGCCTATAGCGGGGGAGGGCCCGCGGACCGCAGCGGACTACAACGGAGGCAGCTCGGGCAGCGTGCCCTTCGTGGACAGGCCGGAGCCGTCGCGCCGCCCGGCGAGCCAGCCCAGCAGGTCGGCGGCCGCGCCCTCGACCTCGACGGGGCCGCCCTCCGCGCCGCCGCCGGTGGTCCAGATCCGGCCGTTGCCGCCGGTCAGACTGATCGACGGCACCTCCTTGTGGCCGGTGAAGCGCTGCGCCAGGAAGTCGATCTCGCGGTCCGTGAACTCGGCCGGAAGATCCTCCAGCTCGTATCCGATGCCGAGGTCGACATGGTGCAGCTCCACCTCGGCCCACCGCCGGAACGGCACCTGGGCCGCCGAGTCGGTGACCCCGTTGCGCAGCTCGACCGTGCGCGACCAGTCCGCCGGCGCGTCCCCCGCCGCCTGGAAGCGGGCCGCGCTCTCCCGCAGATCGGCGAGCTGTTCGCCGAGGGGGCGCGGGGCGTCACGCTCGATGTCGGCGTCCCGGGCTTCGGCGCTCACATACATGGGCCGGCCCTCGAGAACGTTCACGAGCGCGTCCGCGTTGCGGGCGAGGTGGGCGAGGACGTGCCCGCGGGTCCATCCCGGAAGCCGTGACGGCTCGGCGAGCGATGCGTTGTCCAGTTCGGCGACGGCGCTGAGGAGCCGTTCGGTCGCGTCCTGTACACAGGCCAGGTCATGGGCGTGATCAATCATGGGCCTGACACTAGCCCCGCCACTCCTTTGGGTGAAGGTGGTGAACCCCGCCCTCAAATCGAAAGCACGTGCTATATCGTCGAGGGCGGCGTCGGGCATGCTGGATGGCCGGAGGTTGTTATGCAACCGGGCAATCCGACCGGCGTTGTCAGTGGCTCCCCCTAGTCTGAAGAAGCACGGGGGCCCCGCCCCTGTCACTTCTCTCAAGAAAGGTGCGGACCGGCGTGGCCGACCGTCTCATCGTCCGTGGCGCGCGCGAGCACAACCTGAAGAATGTCTCGCTCGACCTGCCTCGTGACTCGCTCATCGTCTTCACGGGCCTGTCCGGGTCGGGCAAGTCCTCCCTGGCCTTCGACACGATCTTCGCGGAGGGCCAGCGGCGCTACGTGGAGTCGCTCTCCTCGTACGCCCGGCAGTTCCTCGGCCAGATGGACAAGCCGGACGTCGACTTCATCGAGGGCCTGTCCCCGGCGGTCTCCATCGACCAGAAGTCGACCTCGCGCAACCCCCGCTCGACGGTCGGCACCATCACCGAGGTCTACGACTACCTGCGTCTGCTCTTCGCGCGCATCGGCAAGCCGCACTGCCCCGAGTGCGGCCGCCCGATCTCCCGCCAGTCGCCGCAGGCCATCGTCGACAAGGTCCTGGAGCTGCCGGAGGGGAGCCGCTTCCAGGTGCTGTCGCCGCTCGTGCGCGAGCGCAAGGGCGAGTTCGTCGATCTCTTCGCCGACCTGCAGACCAAGGGCTACTCCCGCGCGCGCGTGGACGGGCAGACCATCCAGCTGTCCGACCCGCCGGCGCTGAAGAAGCAGGAGAAGCACACCATCGAGGTGGTCGTGGACCGCCTCACGGTGAAGGAGTCCGCCAAGCGCCGCCTGACCGACTCCGTGGAGACCGCCCTCGGCCTGTCCGGCGGTATGGTCGTGCTCGACTTCGTCGACCTCCCCGAGGACGACCCGGAGCGCGAGCGCATGTACTCCGAGCACCTGTACTGCCCGTACGACGACCTGTCCTTCGAGGAGCTGGAGCCCCGCTCCTTCTCCTTCAACTCGCCCTTCGGCGCCTGCCCCGACTGCACCGGCATCGGCACGCGTATGGAGGTCGACCCCGAGCTGATCGTCCCGGACGAGGACAAGTCCCTGGACGAGGGCGCCATCCACCCCTGGTCGCACGGGCACACCAAGGACTACTTCGGCCGCCTGATCGGCGCCCTCGCGGACGCGCTCGGCTTCCGCACGGACATCCCGTTCGCGGGCCTGCCGCAGCGCGCCAAGAAGGCCCTGCTCCACGGCCACAAGACCCAGATCGAGGTCCGCTACCGCAACCGGTACGGCCGCGAGCGCGTGTACACCACGCCCTTCGAGGGCGCGGTGCCGTTCGTGAAGCGCCGCCACAGCGAGGCCGAGAGCGACGCAAGCCGCGAGCGCTTCGAGGGCTACATGCGCGAGGTGCCCTGCCCCTCCTGCGAGGGCACGCGCCTGAAGCCGATCGTCCTCGCGGTCACCATCATGGAGAAGTCGATCGCCGAGGTCTCCGGGATGTCGATCAGCGACTGCGCGGAGTTCCTGGGGCAGCTGAAACTGAGCGCCCGCGACAAGAAGATCGCCGAGCGGGTGCTGAAGGAGGTCAACGAACGACTTCGCTTCCTGGTCGACGTCGGCCTGGACTACCTCTCGCTGAACCGCGCGGCCGGCACGCTCTCCGGCGGCGAGGCCCAGCGCATCCGACTGGCCACCCAGATCGGCTCCGGCCTGGTCGGCGTCCTGTACGTGCTGGACGAGCCGTCCATCGGCCTGCACCAGCGGGACAACCACCGGCTGATCGAGACCCTGGTCCGGCTGCGCGACATGGGCAACACGCTCATCGTCGTGGAGCACGACGAGGACACCATCAAGGTCGCCGACTGGGTCGTGGACATCGGCCCCGGCGCCGGCGAGCACGGCGGCAAGGTCGTGCACAGCGGCTCGCTGCAGGAACTGCTCGACAACACCGAGTCGCAGACCGGCGCGTACCTCTCGGGCCGCAAGGCGATCCCGCTGCCGGACATCCGGCGGCCTCGCGACCCGTCCCGTCAGCTGACCGTGCACGGCGCCCGTGAGAACAACCTGCAGGACATCGACGTGTCCTTCCCGCTGGGTGTGTTCACGGCCGTCACGGGCGTCTCCGGATCCGGCAAGTCGACGCTGGTCAACGACATCCTCTACACCCACCTGGCCCGCGAGCTGAACGGCGCGAGGAACGTCCCTGGACGGCACACGCGCGTGGACGGCGACGACCTGGTCGACAAGGTCGTGCACGTCGACCAGTCGCCGATCGGCCGCACCCCGCGGTCCAACCCGGCGACGTACACCGGCGTCTTCGACCACATCCGCAAGCTGTTCGCCGAGACCACCGAGGCGAAGGTCCGCGGCTACCTGCCCGGCCGCTTCTCCTTCAACGTCAAGGGCGGCCGCTGCGAGAACTGCGCGGGCGACGGCACCATCAAGATCGAGATGAACTTCCTCCCGGACGTCTACGTCCCGTGCGAGGTCTGCCACGGCGCCCGGTACAACCGGGAGACCCTGGAGGTCCACTACAAGGGCAAGTCCATCGCCGATGTGCTGAACATGCCGATCGAGGAGGCCACCGACTTCTTCGAGGCCGTCCCGGCCATCTCGCGCCACCTGAGGACGCTGAAGGACGTCGGCCTCGGCTACGTCCGCCTCGGCCAGTCCGCCACCACGCTCTCCGGCGGTGAGGCCCAGCGCGTGAAGCTCGCCAGCGAGCTGCAGAAGCGCTCCACCGGACGCACGGTCTACGTCCTGGACGAGCCGACCACCGGTCTGCACTTCGAGGACATCAGCAAGCTGCTGAAGGTCCTCGGCGGCCTGGTCGACAAGGGCAACACGGTCATCGTCATCGAGCACAACCTCGACGTGATCAAGACCGCCGACTGGATCGTCGACATGGGCCCGGAGGGCGGCGCCGGCGGTGGCCTCGTGGTCGCCGAGGGCACCCCCGAGGAGGTCGCCGGGGTTCCGGCCAGCCACACCGGCAAGTTCCTGCGCGAGATCCTCGGCGCCGACCGCGTCAGCGACGCCGAACCGGTGAAGGCGCCGCGGAACGGCACGGCCAGGAGGACGGCCGCGGCGAAGACGGCGGCGAAGAAGACGGTGACGGCCAAGGCCAACAGCACGGCCACCAAGAAGGCCGACGCGGCCACGAAGAAGGTGGCGACCGCGAAGAAGACGACGCGGACCCGCAAGGCCTGACACAACGCCAGAAAAACGGCGCCCCGCGGGAACTTCCCGCGGGGCGCCGCTCGTTCCACCATCAGCCACCCCGGCCGCGAGGTCCGCCAGATCCCCAGCACCCCGCACCGGGCCGCACCTTGACAACAACAGAGACGAAAACAACAGAGACGAGAACAGCAGAGAGAGCAGGCGGAGAAGAAGGCCCCTCAGAGATCACCGAGCTCGGCCGCGAACGGCGGCTCGGCCCCCGCCCGCGAGCAGGTGATCGCAGCCGCGCGTGCCGCGAAGCGCAGCAGCCGCGTCCAGCCCTCCGTCCCGAGGGCGGCGAGCGCTTCCTCCGACAGCGCATCCAGGGCGGAAAGCCCGTGCAGCAGGGCCGCGTTCACCGTGTCACCGGCGCCGATGGTGTCCACCACGGCGACCTTCTCACCGGGTACGGAGTGCTCCGCGCCGTCCCGGGTGAACGCGGTCAGCCCGTCCCCGCCCCGGGTCACCACCACGGCCGCCGGTCCCGCGGCCAGCCACTCCCGCGGGGTGCCGCCCAGCCATTCGGCGTCCTCCGCCGACAGCTTCAGCAGCGTCACCGAGGGCAGCCAGCTCTTGAAGCGCGCCCGGTAGGCGTCCGCGTCCGGGATCAGCCCCGCCCGGATGTTGGGGTCGAGGGCGGTGAACAGCCCCTGCCCGGCCGCCGCGCGCATCAGCTCCTGATAGGCACTTGCCCCCGGTTCCAGGACGAGCGAGCAGGTGCCGAAGGACACCGCGCGCGTAGCGTCGGGCAGCGCGGCGGGGGCGGTGAACAGACGGTCGGCGGTGCCGTCCACATAAAAGGAATAGGCGGCAGAGCCGCTGCCGTCGATCGTGGCCACCGCCAGCGTCGTCGGCTCCGTCCCGCGCTGCACGCCCGACACGTCCACTCCCGCGCGTCGCAGCCCGTCCAGCAGGGCCTCGCCGAAGGCGTCGTGCGAGGTCCGGGAGCAGAAAGCGGTGCGGGAGCCGAGCCGGCCAAGGGCCACGGCGGTGTTGTACGGGCCGCCGCCGAGCGCCGGCTTCAGGGCCGCAAGGGCGCCGGAGCCCTGCGGTACCAGGTCGATCAGTGCCTCACCGGCGACGACGATCACGAGGCGGTTCCCTTCTCCGACGGCGTGGATGATGCGGCGTGCCTGGGCTCCTCGGACCCTCCCGGATCCTCCGGGCACCCGCAGGACGTGCGATGGACGAACGTGCACGGCAGCCGCACGGTCCGGGTCGGCCGACGCGGCTCGTCGAGACGCGTCAGGAGCACCTCGACGGCCTGCGCGCCCAACTCCCTGCTGGGCTGGGCGATGGCGGTGAGCCGGGGGGAGAACAGATCGGCCCAGGCGAAGTCGTCGAAGCAGCACAGGGCGATGTCGTCCGGGACGGCCAGTCCGTGCCGGCGCAGAGCGCGCAGGGCGCCGATGGTCATGGCGTTGTTGGCGGTGACGAGTGCCGTGGGCGGTTCGGGGAGTGCGAGCAGGGCGGCCGTGGCCTGCTCGGCACCCGAGGACTCGGAGTGGCCGGACACGAGGAGCCGTTCATCGGCATCCAGGCCGGCGGCGCTCAGGCCGTCCCGGTAACCGGAGACACGCTCACTGGTGGTGCTGAGCCCGGGCAGGCCCGCGACCAGGCCGATCCTGGAGTGGCCCAGGCCGGCTAGATGGGTGACCAGACGGGCGGTCGGCTCGGCGCTGTCGGCGCAGACCTGGTCGTACCAGGGCGTGTCCTCGTCGCGGGCCGCACCGGCTCCGGCAGCCACCGCTGAGCCGTCCGTCGCGCCCGTGTCGATCATCCGGTCCAGGAACACGGTCGGCACCGCGTGGCGGCGCAGATATCCGACCAGTTCGTGGGGACGCGCGGAGGGAGCGACGATCAGGCCGTCCACCCGGCGTTCATGGAGAAGCTGCACGACCTTGCGTTCATGCCCGGGGTCGTCGTGCGGGTCCGCGATGAGCAGGCTGTAGCCCGCCTCCAGGGCGGCGGCCTCGACGCCCTGGAGGATCTCCGTGAAGTACGGGTTGCTGATCGCCGACACTGCCAGCCCGAGGGAGCGGGTGCGCGAGGTCACCAGGGACCGCGCGAGGGTGTTGGGGGTGTAGCCGAGGGCGTCGATGGCGTCGAGCACGGCCTGGCGGGTGTGGGGCAGCACCGGGCGGGTGCCGTTCAGCACGTGGGAGACGGTCGCCACGGAAACCCCGGCGCTCCGCGCGACGTCCGCCATCGTGGGCATCGCATCTCCCTCTTGACCCGATCGAACGCAATCCTTCCGGCCGGGACGCTATCTCATCGAGTGCCCTCGCGTAAACGCTTACGCAAGCGTTTACGCACCCTCGCCCTCGCTCTCGCCCTCCTTCTCCGCGCTGCTCTCCAGGTGCCCTTTCGCTCCGAACGCCCCTATCGGCACCGCATCCCCATCAGCCGCCGCCCCCGCCTCCGCGTCGGCCGTTGTGCCCGGGTATCGTCGCCCCGCACACCCCTTGAGCAGTGGAGTCCCAGATGCCCGCCCGACCGTCCGCGAGCCGTCGTACCGTTCTTCGAGGGGCCGCCGTGGCCCCGGTCGCCGGGCTCGGCCTGACCGCGTGCTCCGCCCCGGGCCAGAGCAACCCGGTCGCTGCCACGCCTACCGCGCCGGTGGACCTCGGCGCCGAGAGCGAGGTCTCGAAGGGCGGCGCCAAGCTCTACCGGGACCACAACGTGGTCGTCAGCCGGGAAGGGAACGGCACGCTGAAGGCCTACAGCACGATCTGCACGCACGCGGGGTGCCCGATCAACAAGCTCCAGGGGACGACCCTGATCTGCCCCTGTCACGGCAGCCAGTTCGACGCCGTGACGGGCAAGGTGGTCCAGTCACCGGCCACCGAACCCCTGGCCGAGCTGCCCGTGAAGACCAAGAACGGCAGGATCATCGCAGGCCCGGGGGCCTGAACGAACGCCGCGCTCTCGCCGCGGGCGTGTCAACAGGGTGTACGCCCACCCACCACCGCCGGCGCAGCGTCGGGCCTCCGGCCGGACCGACCCACGGGCCCCAGCCCCCGGCCCCGGCGTGCGGCCTCCGGCCGGCAGTGTCACCACGCCCGACCATTCAGCCGCCGCACGGACCTCACGCCCGGCGTAACACCCCCGGGGGCCCACGACCCGGACGACCTCACATCTACGCACGCCCCCGCAGACCGCACCCCTCCCGGCGCTTCACCCGGCAGCCGCACCTCCCGCGCCAGGGCGCCCGCCTCGCGCTCCACCCCGAGCCCCACCACGCCCCACCCCCACGGCCCCGCCCACGCCCAGCCCGACCCCCACCCTCAACCCCGCCCCGTATCCGAGACGCCTCAGCCCCCGCAATTCCGTGCCGAGTTCATTCCCACTCCCACGCGATACCGACGATCCCCGGGCGGATCCGTGGCTCCACCACGTGGACGCAGTGGTGGGGGCCGGTGAGCCGCAGTTCGTGGCGGCCGCTGCGGGGGGCCGCCGTGGAGTGCTGGGTGAAGCGGTGGCAGCGGGCCGGCAGCGCGGCCGCGTCGAACCGCACCTGGAGGGCGTACTGGCCGCCGGGGGAGCCGAAGCGGTGGAGGTACTCGCGGCAGGGTCCGGCCGTGCCGTCCTCGATGCCGTACCGGAAGAGGAAGGTGTCGCCTGCGCGCAGCCGGGTCCCGAAGAGGAGTTCCGCGACCAGCACACCGGTGTCCTGGTCCCAGCGGACGCGGCCCGTGCGGCAGTTCTCCAGTGCCCGCACCCTGATGTCGTGCGGGCGGCAGCCGGGGTCGCCGTGGTGCACGGCGATGAAGCGGTCGACGCCGTCGCGGTGGGCGCGCACGATGTGGTGCGCATCCCGCCCGGCCAGCTCGCGCCGGGCGCCGATGCGGACGCATTCGTGGTGGCCCAGGGTGTGCAGCCCGCCGTCGAGGGAGCAGCCGAGCTCGGCCCGGAGCCGGTCCAGGACGTCCGAGGCCTGGATCAGGGAGCGGTAGGAGCGCCCCGCCGGTCGGCCGGCCGTCGCGCGGCCGTCGGCCTCGGCGAGCAGCCGGATCAGCGACTCGTCCGGCAGCTGAAGGATCTCCTCCAGGGCTCGTACGGCCCGCAGGGACTCCGGGCGCTGGGGGCGGCGGGCCCCCTGCTGCCAGTAACTCAGGCTGGTGACACCCACCTTGACGCCGTGCCGGGACAGGTGGTGCTGGACGCGCTGGAGCGGCAGCCCGCGTGCGGCGATCGCGGCGCGCAGCGCCACATGGAAGGGGCCGCCCCGCAGGGCCGTGTCCAGCTCCGCGGTGGGGAGATGCGCGTGCTCTGTGGCATGCCGCATGCCGGGGCGCCTTTCTGTGAGTCTCGCTACGGCTGGTCAGGCCGTCTGCGCTGGTGTGTCGGGGCCACCCCCGTGGACGTCGCGGACGCCCCTGGCTGCGCACGCGGTGCCTGTTCGGGTGCGTGCACGGCCCCGAGTTCCCCCGCATTGAAGCGTGTTGACCAGACCCCGACAACACCTCGAACCCGCCATGGCCACCCTGCTCCGGTCGTGGCTCCGCGCCGGGCCCTGAGGCCACGAGCGCCACGCCCTCCCTGGCCGGCCGATGCGAAGATCGACGCGTGACGCAGACCTGGACCTTCGACGGTGATCGCACGGCCGTGACGGCGGAGGAAGCGGTCACCGTGCTGCAGCGGCGGATCGCCGAGGGCCGTCTCGAAACCTGGCTGACCAGCTCCGCCGGACGCCTGCTGTCCGTGGTGAGCAACGCCGAGCGCGCCCTGTGGTGACCAACGCCGAGTGCGTCCCGTGGTGACCAACGCCGAGTGCGTCCTGGTGATGTTCCTCGACGAAGAGGACGACCCGGGCGCGCACGCAGTCTCCGCGAGAGCCGCAGGGCTGAGCGGGGGTTCTCCGGACGGCGAGCGGGCAGTGCGACGCGTCCCCCGACGAGGACACCGTGCCGCTCGACGAGGCGTTCCGGATCGTCCGGAGCCTGATCGGCACGGGCCGGCCGCCGGCGGACACCGGATGGGCTGTGGACAGGTGAGCGGCACGGGCGTCGGCGTTGTCCACAGGCCCGACGCGGTGTCGGTGCTCGCCAGTAGGGTGTGAGACATGGCCGACCCCTCCAGCTACCGCCCCAGGCCGGGTGAGATCCCGGACTCCCCCGGGGTGTACAGGTTCCGTGACGAGCACCGCCGGGTGATCTACGTCGGAAAGGCGAAAAGCCTGCGCCAGCGCCTGGCGAACTACTTCCAGGACCTGGCGAACCTGCACCCGCGCACCCGGACGATGGTGACCACCGCCGCGTCGGTGGAGTGGACCGTGGTGTCCACGGAGGTCGAGGCCCTCCAGCTGGAGTACTCCTGGATCAAGGAGTACGACCCCCGGTTCAACGTCAAGTACCGCGACGACAAGAGCTACCCGTACCTCGCGGTGACCATGAACGAGGAGTTTCCGCGCGTGCAGGTGATGCGCGGTCACAAGAAGAAGGGCGTCCGGTACTTCGGGCCGTACGCGCACGCGTGGGCCATCCGGGACACCGTCGACCTGCTGCTGCGCGTGTTCCCGGTGCGCACCTGCTCGGCCGGGGTGTTCAAGAACGCCGCCCGCACCGGCCGCCCCTGCCTGCTCGGCTACATCGGCAAGTGCTCCGCCCCCTGCGTCGCCCGGATCAGCCCCGAGGACCACCGGGAGCTGGCCGAGGAGTTCTGCGACTTCATGGCCGGCCGCACTGGCACCTACCTCCGCCGTCTGGAGAAGCAGATGATGGAGGCGGCCGAGGAGATGGAGTACGAGCGGGCGGCGCGGCTGCGCGACGACATCGAGGCCCTGAAGAAGGCCATGGAGAAGAACGCCGTCGTGCTCGCCGACGCGACGGACGCCGACCTCATCGCCGTCGCCGAGGACGAGCTGGAGGCGGCCGTGCAGATCTTCCATGTGCGCGGTGGCCGGGTGCGCGGCCAGCGCGGCTGGGTGACCGACAAGGTGGAGGAGGTCACCACCGGCGCCCTGGTCGAGCACGCCCTGCAGCAGCTGTACGGCGAGGAGACCGGGGACGCCGTGCCCAAGGAGGTCCTGGTCCCGGCGCTGCCCGAGCCCGTCGAGCCCGTCCAGGAGTGGCTGACCGGCCGCCGCGGGGCGAACGTCTCGCTGCGCATCCCGCAGCGCGGCGACAAGAAGGCGCTCATGGAGACCGTGCAGCGCAACGCCCAGCAGGCCCTCGCGCTGCACAAGACCAAGCGCGCCTCCGACCTGACCACGCGCTCGCGCGCCCTGGAGGAGATCGCCGAGGCCCTCGACTTGGACAGCGCCCCGCTGCGCATCGAGTGCTACGACATCTCGCATCTCCAGGGGGACGACGTGGTCGCCTCCATGGTCGTCTTCGAGGACGGCCTGCAGCGCAAGAGCGAGTACCGCCGCTTCCAGATCAAGGGCTTCGCGGGCCAGGACGACGTCCGCTCCATGCACGAGGTGATCACCCGCCGCTTCAAGCGGTACCTCGCCGAGAAGGAGAGGACGGGAGAGTGGGCCGAGGGCTCCGAGGACTCCCGCCCCGACGGCGACGGCGCGCTCACCGGCACCGAAGTGGTCACCGACTCCCTCAAGGACGACGACGGCCGCCCCAAGAAGTTCGCGTACCCGCCCCAGCTGGTCGTCGTCGACGGCGGGCAGCCCCAGGTCGCCGCCGCCCGGCGCGCCCTGGACGAGCTGGGCATCGACGACATCGCCGTCTGCGGCCTCGCCAAGCGCCTGGAGGAGGTCTGGCTGCCCGGCGACGACGACCCGGTGGTACTGCCCCGCACCAGCGAGGGGCTGTATCTGCTCCAGCGGGTGCGGGACGAGGCCCACCGGTTCGCGATCACCTACCAGCGCACCAAGCGCGCCAAGCGCTTCCGGGCCGGCCCCCTGGACGACGTCCCGGGCCTCGGCGAGACCCGCAAACAGGCGCTCGTCAAGCATTTCGGCTCGGTGAAGAGGCTTCGGTCCGCCACAATCGAGCAGATCCAGGAGGTCCCGGGGATAGGCCGGAAGACGGCCGAGACCATCGCCGCGGCCCTCGCCCAGGCGGCTCCGGCCGCACCCGCCGTGAACACGGCGACTGGAGAGATCATTGATGACGGGGAACCCGAGACGACGGCGGGTCCCCCGGGAGAGCCCGTGACCGCGGGCCTCCCGGACGAACGACGGGGGCAGGAGAGATGACGGAGCACGACGCACAACCCACAGCGGCGCGAGATCGGGCCCACACGGAAGCGGGGCGGGATCAGCCGCACCCCGCGGCCGGCGAGCAGCCCGCCGCCCAGGAAAACGGAGCACAGGTGAGCACGGACGGTACGCCGGCCTCGGTCCCGGAAGCGGCCATCCCCGAGCTGGTGATCATCTCCGGTATGTCCGGAGCGGGACGGTCGACGGCGGCGAAGTGTCTGGAGGACCTCGGCTGGTTCGTCGTGGACAACCTCCCGCCCGCCCTCATCCCCACCATGGTGGAGCTGGGCGCCCGCTCCCAGGGCAACGTGGCGCGGATCGCGGTCGTCGTGGACGTCCGCGGCCGGCGCTTCTTCGACAATCTGCGCGAGTCCCTCGCCGACCTCGACACCCGGGGCGTCACCCGGCGGATCGTCTTCCTCGAGTCCTCCGACGAGGCTCTGGTGCGCCGCTTCGAGTCGGTGCGCCGCCCGCACCCGCTGCAGGGCGACGGCCGCATCGTGGACGGCATCGCCGCCGAGCGCGAGCTGCTGCGCGAGCTGCGCGGAGACGCCGACCTGGTGATCGACACCTCCAGCCTGAACGTGCACGAGCTGCGCGCCAAGATGGACGCCCAGTTCGCCGGCGAGGAGGAGCCCGAGCTGCGGGCCACCGTGATGTCGTTCGGCTTCAAGTACGGCCTCCCGGTCGACGCCGACCTGGTCGCGGACATGCGGTTCCTGCCCAACCCGCACTGGGTCCCGGAGCTGCGCCCGTTCACCGGCCTGAACGAGGAGGTGTCGGCGTACGTCTTCAACCAGCCCGGCGCGAAGGAGTTCCTCGACCGGTACGCCGAACTGCTGCGGCTCATCGCCGCCGGCTACCGGCGCGAGGGCAAGCGGTATGTGACCATCGCCATCGGCTGTACCGGCGGCAAGCACCGCTCGGTCGCGATGTCGGAGAAGCTCGCCGCGCGCCTGGCGGCCGAGGGCGTGGAGACGGTGGTCGTACACCGGGACATGGGACGGGAATGACGGAACGTACACGGCGGCTGGGCCGGCTGCGCCGGATGGTGCCGGAGGGGCGCACCGGCCGCGCCACGGCCGAGGGGACGGCCCGCCCCGCCGAGGCCCGCGGCGGCCGGTCCCGCCGCCGGGGCGCGCAGCCCAAGGTGGTCGCGCTCGGCGGCGGCATGGGCCTGTCCGCCTCGCTCGCGGCGCTGCGCCGGATCACCGGCGACCTCACCGCCGTCGTCACCGTGGCCGACGACGGCGGTTCCAGCGGCCGGCTGCGCGACGAGCTGGGTGTGCTGCCGCCCGGCGACCTGCGCAAGGCACTGGCCGCGCTGTGCGGCGACGACGAGTGGGGCCAGACCTGGGCCCGGGTCATCCAGCACCGCTTCCAGTCCCAGGGCGATCTGCACGAGCACGCGGTCGGCAATCTGCTGATCGTCGCCCTGTGGGAGCAGCTCGGCGACCATGTGCAGGCCCTGGACCTGGTCGGCAAGCTGCTCGGCGCGCACGGCCGGGTGCTGCCCATGTCCGCCGTACCGCTGGAGCTGCAGGCCCTGGTCAAGGGCCACGACCCGGAGCGCCCGGAGGACGTGGACACCGTGCGCGGGCAGGCGAACGTCGCGCTCACGCCCGGCGAGGTCCAGTCGGTGCACCTCGTGCCGCACGACCCGCCGGCCGTGCCCGAGGCCGTGGCCGCGGTCCTCGACGCGGACTGGGTGGTGCTCGGCCCCGGCTCCTGGTTCTCCTCGGTGATCCCGCACCTGCTCGTCCCCGAGTTGCTGGACGCCCTCACCGAGACCAAGGCACGCAAGGTGCTGTCCCTGAACCTCGCGCCGCAGCCGGGAGAAACCGAGGGCTTCTCCCCGCAGCGTCATTTGGAGGTTTTGGGGCGACACGCCCCTAAACTCGCCCTGGACGTGGTGCTGGCCGACGAGGCCGCCGTGCCCGACCGCGACTCGCTCACCGAGGCCGCCAAACGGCTGGGAGCCGCGATCGAGCTGGCGCCGGTGGCCCGGACCGACGGAACACCCCGGCACGACCCGGAGCTGTTGGCCGCCGCGTACGACCGTATTTTTCGGATGCATGGAAGGATCGGCCCATGGCGATGACGGCAGCGGTGAAGGACGAGATCTCCCGGCTCCCCGTCACCCGGACCTGCTGCAGGAAGGCGGAGGTCTCCGCCATTCTGCGGTTCGCCGGCGGCCTTCACCTGGTGAGCGGGCGCATCGTGATCGAGGCGGAGCTGGACACCGCGATGGCGGCCCGCCGTCTCAAGCGGGACATCCTGGAGATCTTCGGCCACAGCTCCGAGCTGATCGTGATGGCGCCCGGCGGGCTGCGCCGGGGCTCGCGGTATGTGGTGCGGGTCGTCGCGGGCGGTGACCAGCTGGCCCGCCAGACGGGGCTCGTGGACGGCCGGGGCCGCCCGATCCGCGGACTGCCTCCGCAGGTGGTCTCCGGGGCCACCTGCGACGCGGAGGCGGCCTGGCGTGGGGCCTTCCTGGCACACGGCTCGCTGACCGAGCCCGGCCGTTCCTCCTCCCTGGAGGTGACCTGCCCGGGCCCGGAGGCCGCGCTCGCGCTGGTCGGCGCCGCCCGCCGGCTGTCGATCGCCGCGAAGGCCCGCGAGGTGCGCGGCGTGGACCGGGTGGTCGTCCGCGACGGCGACGCGATCGGCGCGCTGCTGACCCGCCTCGGCGCGCACGAGTCGGTGCTGGCCTGGGAGGAGCGCCGGATGCGCCGCGAGGTGCGGGCCACGGCCAACCGGCTCGCCAACTTCGACGACGCGAACCTGCGCCGTTCGGCCCGGGCCGCCGTGGCCGCCGGTGCGCGGGTGCAGCGTGCGCTGGAGATCCTGGGCGACGAGGTCCCCGAGCACCTCGCCGCCGCCGGACGCCTGCGCATGGAGCACAAGCAGGCCTCGCTGGAGGAGCTGGGCGCGCTCGCCGACCCGCCGCTGACGAAGGACGCGGTCGCGGGCCGTATCCGCCGCCTGCTCGCCATGGCCGACAAGCGGGCCGCCGACCTCGGCATCCCGGGCACGGAGGCCAACCTCACCGAGGAGCTGGCGGACAACCTGGCCGGCTGACCGGTCCCCTCGCCAACAGGCCGGTGCCGAGGCCCAGTCGGGGCTCGGGCGCCGGCCTCCGTGTACCTGACAGCCCCTCATTTGCATGGCTATGAGGCGCTCTTGACTCGATCAAGGGGTGGCATGAACCTGGCAACCGTTCGCCGCTGTGGCGGACCACCGCTAGGGGGGTTCATGAGACACAGAGCGAGATCGATCCTCGCTGTCGGCGCGCTCCTGATCGGCGGAGCGAGCCTCGCACCCGTGGCCCAGGCGCGGAGCGGAAGTCCGGCGACGTCCGATCCGGACGCGGTCAAGGTCTTCCGCGCCGACGTCACCAACCAGCAGGTACCCCTGCTTCTCAAGGCCGGCCAGGACGGTGAGGAACTCGCCGAGCAGGTCACCGGCAGCGGGAAGTCCCAGGTCGAGGTCTACCTCACCGAGCAACAGGCCGCGAAGCTCCGGAAACAGGGCGTGACCCTGACCGAGCACACCGTGCCGGCCAAGGCCGAGGCGCTCATCGAGAAGGCGTCCCAGGGCGTGTTCCGCCCCTACGGCGGACGGGGCGGCCTCAAGGAGGAGATCCTGCGGACCGCCCAGGCCCACCCCGGCCTGACCAAGGTCGAGTCCATCGGGAAGACCGTCAACGGCCAGGACATCCTCGCCCTCAAACTGACCAGGGGTGCCAGGAAGGCGAAGGACGGCTCCAAGCCGTCCGTGCTGTATCTGTCCAACCAGCACGCGCGCGAGTGGATCACACCGGAGATGACCCGGCGTCTGATGCACTACTACCTGGACCACTACACGACCGACAGGCGCATCCGGAAGATCGTCGACACCACCGAGCTGTGGTTCGTCATCTCGGCCAACCCCGACGGCTACGACTACACGTTCAAGAACTCCACGACCCGCCTGTGGCGCAAGAACCTGCGGGACGTCAACGGCGACGGCGTGATCGGCACCGGCGACGGCGTCGACCTCAACCGCAACTTCCCCTACAAGTGGGGCTACGACGACGAGGGCTCGTCGCCCAACCCCACCAGCGAGACCTACCGCGGCGCGAGCCCCGAGTCCGAGCCCGAGACCAGGGCGCTGGACGGCTTCGAGAAGCGCATCGGGTTCCGGTACGCCGTCAACTACCACTCCGCCGCCGAACTCCTCCTCTACGGCGTCGGCTGGCAGGTCGCCACCCCCACCCCGGACGACATCGTCTACAAGGCGCTCGCCGGCACCCCGGACAAACCGGCCATCCCCGGCTACCGTTCGCAGGTCTCCTCGGAGCTGTACACCACCAACGGCGAGGCGGACGGACACGCGTCGAACGTCAACGGCATCGCGATGTTCACCCCCGAGATGTCGACCTGCCAGACCGCGTCGCAGATCGACCCGAACGACGCCTGGAAACCCGAGGACTGCCAGTCGGTCTTCAACTTCCCCGACGACGAGAAGCTGATCCAGCAGGAGTTCGCCAAGAACATCCCGTTCGCGCTCTCCGTCGCCGAGACCGCCGTACACCCGGACCACCCGGTCTCCTCGGTCGGGCTGAGCGCCGCCGACTTCACCCCGGCCGCGTTCCCCACGTCGTACGCGCGGGGCGCGGACCAGGAGGTCTCCGTCGTCGTCCGCAAGGCGATCCGCGACAAGCAGCTGAAGTACCGCGTGAACGGCGGCCGTACGCACGACCGGGCGCTCCGGCACTGGCAGGGCGGCAGGACCTACGGCGGCCACGACGACCTGTACTTCGACGAGTACCGGGCCGGCGTGCGGGGCGGCGAACCGGGCGACCGGGTGGAGGTGTGGTTCACCGGCGAGACGAAGAACGGCAGGAAGGTCTCCAGCCCGCACTTCACGTACACCGTCGCCGAGCGGCCGAAGGCCGACACGCTCGTCGTCGCCGAGGAGGGCGCGGCCGCCACGCAGGCGCAGAAGTACGTGGACGCGGTCCGGGCCGCCGGGCACCGGGCGATCGTCTGGGACGTCGCCACCCAGGGCGCCCCGGACGCGCTCGGCGTGCTGAAGCACTTCCGCACGGTCGTGCACTACTCCGGCGCGCACGGCCCCGGCAACGCCACCCAGCTCCAGCTGCGCGCCTACCTCAACGAGGGCGGCAGGCTGATCGAGGCCGGTGAGCTGGCCGGCGGCAGCGTCGACCTGGGCGACGGCACCCTCTCGGACGACTTCAGCCAGTACTACCTGGGCGCCTACAGCCGTACGTCGACCAAGGGAGCCACCGGGTTCACCGGCACCGGCGCCCTGGACGGCTACTCCGGTGCCCTCGGCGACGCGCCCGGCAATCCGCTGGACGCGGCCGGCACCTACGGCGTCACCACCGACGAGCTCCCGGCGTCCGCGTATCCGCAGTTCAAGAGCGCGGGTGCGGGCCGGTTCGGCGGGGCGGCCAGTCCCTACGGGCCGTACTCCGGCTCGTACATGGCCGCCGCCGTGCACACCGACGACGCCTACAAGCGCCTCACCCGCACCATCGACCTCACCGGTGTCAGCGCCGCCGACAAACCGGCCCTGCGCACCCGGCTGATGTGGGACACCGAGCCGGGCTACGACCACGCGGTGGTCGAGGCGCACACCGTCGGCGCCGACGACTGGACGACGCTGCCGGAGACCGGAGGCGCCACGAGGACGGCCGTGCCGGCGGACTGCGGGCAGGGGTTCCTGATCGCCGAGCATCCGTGGCTGAAGCACTACCTGACGCTCGCGAACAACGCCTGCACCGCGACCGGGACGACCGGCTCCTGGAACAGCCTCACCGGCAGCTCCGGCGGCTGGCAGCAGGTCGGCTTCGATCTGAGCGCCTACGCCGGGAAGTCCGTCGAGGTCTCGATCAGCTACATCACCGACCCGGGCACCGGCGGCCACGGGGTCCTCGCCGACGACACCTCGCTCGTCGTCGGCGGGACGGCGAAGGGGACCGAGGGATTCGAGTCGTCCCTGGGCGCCTGGCACGTGGCCGGACCGCCCGCGGGCAGTCCGCCGGTCGTGAAGGACTGGGCACGCTCCGGGGCGTTGTTCCAGACGTACGGAGCGGTCACCACGGACGACACCGTGCTGCTCGGTTTCGGCCTGGAGCAGGTGTCGTCGGCGGACGGCCGGGCAGCCCTGCTGAGGAAGGCGTTCGCGGCCCTCGGCGGGTGAGGGGCACCACGCCCGGCGTGTGAGGGCCGCCACGCCCGACGCGTGAGGGCCGCCACGTTGACAGATCCCGCTCACCTTGTTCCAACAGGTGAGCGGGAGGCCTCTCAACGGTGCGCGGAAGGGGTCCTGATCAAGTGAGCCGACCCGCTCACGAACGAGTGAAGACGGCGCGAAAACCGCCCGGCATTCCGTACTAAATACGAGTGAATCCACTGCCGATCCGGGAGGGTCCGTACCCCTACTGGCGGGTACGGAATACCTGCCCGTGTATGCGCCATCTCGATGTCACTCAGGGGCCCTCCGGGAGGTAGGGTCGGTGGTGGTCGGGGACATCCCAAACAGAGCTCGCCGGCACCGCATGGCCGGCGTACCAACGAGGAGATCGGTTCGTGACGATCCGCGTAGGCATCAACGGCTTCGGCCGCATCGGTCGTAACTACTTCCGCGCGCTGCTGGAGCAGGGGGCGGACATCGAGGTTGTGGCTGTCAACGACCTGGGTGACACCGCGACCACGGCTCACCTGCTCAAGTACGACACGATCCTGGGTCGCCTCAAGCAGGAGGTCTCCCACACCGCTGACACCATCACCGTGGACGGCCACACCATCAAGGTGCTCTCCGAGCGCAACCCGGCCGACATCCCCTGGGGCGAGCTGGGCGTCGACATCGTCATCGAGTCGACCGGCATCTTCACCAAGAAGGAAGACGCCGCCAAGCACCTCGCCGGTGGCGCCAAGAAGGTCCTCATCTCGGCCCCGGCCAAGGACGAGGACATCACCATCGTGATGGGCGTCAACCAGGACAAGTACGACCCGGCGAACCACCACGTCATCTCCAACGCCTCCTGCACCACCAACTGTGTGGCGCCGATGGCGAAGGTCCTCGACGAGAACTTCGGCATCGTCAAGGGCCTGATGACGACGGTGCACGCGTACACGAACGACCAGCGCATCCTGGACTTCCCGCACAAGGACCTGCGCCGCGCCCGTGCCGCCGCCGAGAACATCATCCCGACCACCACCGGTGCCGCCAAGGCCACCGCCCTGGTCCTGCCGCAGCTCAAGGGCAAGCTGGACGGCATCGCCATGCGCGTCCCGGTCCCGACCGGCTCGGTCACCGACCTGGTCGTGGAGCTCTCCCGCGAGGTCACCAAGGAAGAGGTCAACGCCGCCTTCCAGAAGGCCGCCGAGGGCGAGCTCAAGGGTCTCCTCGACTACACCGAGGACCAGATCGTCTCCTCCGACATCGTCAACGCCCCGGCGTCCTGCACCTTCGACTCCTCCCTGACCATGGTCCAGGAGGGCAAGAACGTGAAGGTCATCGGTTGGTACGACAACGAGTGGGGCTACTCCAACCGTCTCGTCGACCTCACGGTCTTCGTCGGCAACCAGCTCTGATCGCCGCAGATCGCGGCAGCAGGACCTCGAAGTGAGAACAGGGCCCGGGCAGCGCACCGCCGCGCTGTCCGGGCCCTGTCTCGCGCCCGGACCACGTCCTTTTACGATCAGGTGCACCACGAGCCCTCCTTTGGAGTCCACTCAATGAAGACGATCGACGAACTTCTCGCCGCCGGCGTGAGCGGCAAGCGGGTCTTCGTCCGCGCCGACCTCAACGTGCCGCTGGAGAGCGGCACCATCACCGACGACGGCCGGATCCGCGCCGTGCTGCCCACCGTCAAGGCCCTCGCGGACGCGGGCGCCAAGGTGGTCGTCGCCTCCCACCTGGGCCGCCCCAAGGGCGCCCCGGACCCCGCCTTCTCCCTCGCGCCGGCCGCCTCCCGCCTGGGTGAACTCCTCGGCTCCGCCGTGGCCTTCGCGACCGACACCGTCGGCCGGTCCGCCCAGGACACGGTCGCCGGCCTCACCGACGGCCATGTCGCCGTCCTGGAGAACCTCCGCTTCAACCCCGGGGAGACCTCCAAGGACGACGCCGAGCGCGGTGCCTTCGCCGACCAGCTCGCCGCCCTCGCCGACGTCTACGTCGGTGACGGCTTCGGCGCGGTACACCGCAAGCACGCCTCCGTCTACGACCTGGCGAAGAAGCTGCCGCACTACGCCGGCTACCTCATCGCCACCGAGGTCGGCGTCCTGAAGCAGCTCACCGAGGACGTCAAGCGCCCTTACGTCGTCGCGCTCGGCGGCGCCAAGGTCTCCGACAAGCTCGCCGTCATCGACCAGCTGCTCGGCAAGGCCGACCGCCTGCTCATCGGCGGCGGCATGGCCTACACCTTCCTCAAGGCCAAGGGCTACGAGGTCGGCATCTCCCTCCTGCAGGAGGACCAGATCCCGGCCGTCACCGAGTACATGGAGCGCGCCGAGAAGCAGGGCGTCGAGCTCGTGCTCCCCGTCGACGTCCTGGTCTCCCGGGAGTTCCCGGACCTGAAGACCAAGGCGCCGGCCGACTACACCGTGGTCGACGCGGACAAGATCCCCGCCGACCAGGAGGGCCTGGACATCGGCCCGAAGACCCGAGAGCTGTACGCCTCGAAGCTCGCCGACGCCGCGACCGTCTTCTGGAACGGTCCCATGGGCGTCTTCGAGCACCCCGACTACGCCCAGGGCACCGCAGCGGTCGCCCAGGCCCTCGTCGACTCGAACGGCTTCTCCGTCGTCGGCGGCGGTGACTCCGCCGCTGCCGTGCGTACGCTCGGCTTCGACGAGAACGCATTCGGCCACATCTCGACCGGTGGCGGCGCCTCCCTCGAATACCTCGAGGGCAAGACGCTCCCCGGCCTCGCCGCACTGGAGGACTGACCTTTGAGCACGCGCACGCCGCTGATGGCGGGCAACTGGAAGATGAACCTCAACCACCTCGAGGCCATCGCGCACGTCCAGAAGCTCGCCTTCGCCCTGGCCGACAAGGACTACGAGGCCGTCGAGGTCGCCGTCCTGCCGCCCTTCACCGACCTGCGCTCCGTGCAGACCCTGGTCGACGGCGACAAGCTCAGGATCAAGTACGGCGCCCAGGACATCTCCCAGCACGACTCCGGCGCCTACACCGGCGAGATCTCCGGCCCGATGCTGGCCAAGCTGAAGTGCACCTACGTGGTCATCGGCCACTCCGAGCGCCGCCAGTACCACGCCGAGAGCGACGCACTGGTGAACGCCAAGGTCAAGGCCGCCTACAAGCACGGTCTGACCCCGATCCTGTGCGTCGGCGAGGAGCTGGACGTCCGCGAGGCGGGCAACCACGTCACCCACACCCTCGCCCAGGTCGAGGGCGGTCTGAAGGACCTCCCGGCCGAGCAGGCCGAGACGATCGTGATCGCCTACGAGCCCGTGTGGGCCATCGGCACCGGCAAGGTCTGCGGTGCCGACGACGCCCAGGAGGTCTGCGCCGCCATCCGCGCCAAGATCGCCGAGCTGTACTCGCAGGACGTGGCCGACAAGGTCCGCATCCAGTACGGCGGCTCCGTGAAGGCGGGCAACGTCGCCGAGATCATGGCCAAGGCCGACATCGACGGTGCCCTGGTCGGCGGCGCCTCGCTGGACGCCGACGAGTTCGTCAAGATCGTGCGTTTCCGCGATCAGTGACGCATGCTGTGAGTAGGCGCTAGCGGCGATACGTCGTACGCTTGCGGGGGCACGGCCGAGGTGCTGTGCCCCCGTCGTCCATCCGAATCCGAGGAAGTTGGTCCAGCCGTGGTTTTGGGGTTCTCGATCGCCCTGATCGTCTTCAGCCTGCTGCTGATGCTGCTGGTGCTGATGCACAAGGGGAAGGGCGGCGGCCTCTCCGACATGTTCGGTGGTGGCATGGCGTCGTCCGTCGGCGGCTCCTCGGTCGCCGAGCGCAACCTCGACCGGATCACCATCGTGGTCGGTCTGCTGTGGTTCGCGTGCATCGTTGTCCTCGGCATCCTGATGAAGACGAACAGCTGAGACGAACAGCTGGGACGCAGCTGAGAGGTACAGCTGGCAACCCGCGCAGCACACACATCACGCATATTCGGTACGTAAGGCCCCATGTTCGGTACGCGCTCCTGGGCGCGGCCTATCATGGGGCTTGCGTCTAGGAGCGGGGCCCTTGTAACTCCAATCACTGGACGCGCGTTGGGCCTTACGTAGACTGAGGCGCTCGCAGCGAAGCGAAACGCCGACTCGCTTCGCGGCACCATCACGCAGGGAGTTACACCGTGGCAAGTGGCAACGCGATCCGAGGAAGCCGGGTCGGGGCGGGGCCGATGGGCGAGGCCGAGCGCGGCGAGTCCGCGCCGCGGCTGCGCGTCTCCTTCTGGTGCTCCAACGGGCACGAGACGCAGCCGAGCTTCGCCAGCGACGCGCAGGTCCCCGACACCTGGGACTGCCCGCGCTGCGGCTTCCCGGCCGGACAGGACCGGGACAACCCGCCGGACCCGCCGCGCACCGAGCCGTACAAGACGCACCTGGCGTACGTACGGGAGCGGCGCAGCGACGCGGACGGCGAGGCGATCCTCGCCGAGGCGCTCGCCAAACTGCGGGGCGAGATCTAGCACTTGACACCGGCCGGGCGCCTCGAGGTGCCTGGTGGGAACCGTCTCCGCCCGCTCGCGGCCGACCGATTGTCAGTGGCACCCTCTACGGTTTTTCGTGAGCCGTTCTTCGACGGCACGGATCGTGAGGGGGAGCGGTGCCGGGGGTCGGGAAAGAGCACGTGGGGGCGCCCGCGTGGCGCGGGGGATTCGGGCGGCTGTGGACGGCCGCCGTGGTGTCCCGGTTCGGGGACGCGTTGCGGAACTCGGCGCTGCCCCTGCTCGCCGTACGGCTCAGCGACGAACCGCTGGTCATCGCCTCGGTGACGGCCTGTGGGTATGTGCCGTGGCTGCTGTTCGGACTGCTCGGCGGGGCCGTGGCCGACCGGGTCGACGGGCGGCATGCGATGTGGGCCGTGGACACGGTCCGCTGCCTGCTGGTGGCCGCGTTCGCCGTCGCCGTGGGACTGGGCCATGCCTCGATCCCCCTGCTGCTCGCCCTCGCCTTCGCGTTGACGACGCTCCAGACCCTCTTCGACAACGCCGCCACGGCCCTGCTGCCCGCGCTCGTGGACCGCGCGGCCCTGGGCGGCGCCAACGCCCGGCTGATGACCGGCCAGCAGATCGCCGGCGGTCTGCTCGCCGCCCCGCTGGTGCCGCTGCTGCTGACGGCGGGCGCGTTCATGCCGTTCGCCGCCGACGCGTGCACCTTCCTGGCGGCCGCCGCCCTCGTGGCGTCCCTGCGGACACGTCCGCCGGAGCGCGCGCCCCGCCCCGCGGGCAGCACCCTGCGGACGGAGATCGGGGCGGGCCTGCGCGCCCTGTGGGGCGACCGGGCCCTGCGCGCGACCTGCGTGGCCACGCTGCTGTGCAACATCGGCATGGGCGCCCTGATCGCCACCCTGGCGCTGCATGTGACGCGCTGGCTGGACGCGGGCAACGCCGGATACGCGGCCGCGATGACGGCGTTCTCGGTGGGCAGCATCACGGGCGGATTCGTCGCCCAGCGCCTCGCGCGCCGCACCGGCCGGGTGCGGGCCCTGCTCGTCGCCGGCAGCGTCCAGACGTCGTCACTGCTGCTCATCGGATCCGTCCGGCACCTGGCCGCGCTCGTCACCGGCATGCTGCTGCTCGGTGCCATGAACATGGTGTGGAACGTCAACCAGGTCACCCTGATGCAGCAGCGCAGCCCCGAGGCGATGGTGGGCCGTATCGCCTCCGCGTTCCGTACGGCCTCGACCTCCGGCGCCCCGCTCGGCGCCCTCCTCGGTGGAGTGGCGGCCCGGACGTACGGTCTGAACGGTCCGGCCCTGCTCGCCGCCGTCCTGTTCGCCCTCGCCGTCACCTCGCTGATACCGGCCCGCAAGCCGGACGTACCTGTTGTTGCGCCGCACGACGACGCCATGACGGCTCGTACCGCGCAGTGATCAATTAGGTTGGAACAGCTGGGACAGGCACGAAAGAAGGCGGAAGTCGGAAATGAACGCAGACGGCCGTACCAGGCTCAACCAGACGCCCGAGTGGACCGCTCTCGCCAA
Source organism: Streptomyces incarnatus (assembly GCF_001027185.1). NCBI lineage: Bacteria > Bacillati > Actinomycetota > Actinomycetes > Kitasatosporales > Streptomycetaceae > Streptomyces > Streptomyces incarnatus. The sequence continues at coordinate 6,465,457 of NZ_CP011497.1, forward strand.
GCACCGGGAGGAGCTGGCCGACACCCATCTCAGGGAGCTGTTCGCCGCCGATCCCGGGCGCGGTGAGGGATACACGCTCCAGGTCGGCGATCTGTACCTCGACTACTCGAAGCACCTGGTCACCGACGAGACCCTGCGGTTGCTGCGCGAGCTGGCGGCCGCCACGGACGTGTTCGGCCTACGGGACGCCATGTTCCGTGGCGAGAAGATCAACGTCACCGAGAACCGTGCGGTCCTGCACACCGCGCTGCGCGCCCCGCGCGACGCGGTGATCGAGGTCGACGGGGAGAACGTGGTCCCGAAGGTGCACGCCGTCCTCGACCGGATGAGCGACTTCGCCGACCGCGTCCGCTCCGGAGCCTGGACCGGCCACACCGGCAAGCGCATCAAGAGCGTCGTCAACGTCGGCATCGGCGGCTCCGACCTGGGCCCCGCGATGGCGTACGAGGTGCTGCGCAGCTTCACCGACCGCGCTCTGACGGTCCGCTTCGTCTCCAACGTGGACGGCGCCGACCTGCACGAGGCCACGCGGGACCTGGACCCGGCCGAGACGCTGTTCATCATCGCCTCCAAGACCTTCACCACCATCGAGACCATCACCAACGCGACGAGCGCGCGGACGTGGCTGGTGGAGGCGCTGGGCGACGAGTCGGCAGTGGCCAAGCACTTCGTCGCCCTGTCCACGAACGCCGGAAAGGTCGCCGAGTTCGGCATCGACACGGCCAACATGTTCGAGTTCTGGGACTGGGTCGGCGGCCGCTACTCGTACGACTCCGCGATCGGCCTGTCCCTCATGATCGCCATCGGACCCGACCGGTTCCGGGAGATGCTCGACGGCTTCCGGCTGGTCGACGACCACTTCCGCACCGCCCCCGCCGAGGCCAACGCGCCCCTGCTGCTGGGCCTGCTGGGCATCTGGTACGGCAACTTCCACGACGCCCAGTCGCACGCGGTGCTGCCGTACAGCCACTACCTGTCGAAGTTCACCGCCTACCTCCAGCAGCTGGACATGGAGTCCAACGGCAAGTCGGTGCAGCGGGACGGCCGGCCGGTGGAGTGGCAGACCGGACCGGTCGTGTGGGGCACCCCGGGCACCAACGGGCAGCACGCCTACTACCAGTTGATCCACCAGGGCACCAAGCTCATCCCGGCCGACTTCATCGGCTTCGCCGAGCCGGTGGGGGAGCTCAACGACCAACTCAAGGCGCAGCACGACCTGTTGATGGCCAACTTCTTCGCGCAGACCCAGGCGCTGGCCTTCGGCAAGACCGCCGAGGAGGTCCGCGCGGAGGGCGTGCCGGAGGAGCTGGTCCCGCACAAGACCTTCCAAGGCAACCGGCCGACGACGACCATCCTGGCGAAGGAGCTGACCCCGTCCGTCCTCGGCCAGCTGATCGCGCTCTATGAGCACAAGGTGTTCGTGCAGGGCGCGGTGTGGCACATCGACTCCTTCGACCAGTGGGGCGTGGAGCTGGGCAAGGTGCTGGCCAAGCGGGTCGAGCCGGCCCTGACCGAGGGTGCCGAGGTCGAAGGCCTCGACGCGTCGACGAGGAGACTGGTCGCCAAGTACCGGGAACTGCGCGGCCGTAGCTGACGGGCGAACACGGGGGCCGGACGGGGCGGCGGCCCGCACGGGGGCCGGCCCGCCCGGCTCCCGTAGACTCCCCGATGATCACGTGAGTCACGACTCGGGGGAGTGCGCAGTGGCCGCTGGGCGGGGGAGCCGCACCGGATCCGCGGAGCGCGGACGGAACTTTCTGAAGGCCCATCACGCCGCCTGGGCGGTGTTCCACCCCGCGTGGATACCCGAACCGCTCGATCCGGCGGTGGAGGAGCTCAAGCGGATCCGCGTCGCCGCCGGCACCGTCGCGGCGGTCGGTGTCTACACCTTCGTCGAGGGCGGCTTCGCTCCCGAGGAGATGCTCCAGAACCTGCTGATCGCCTCGGCCGTCCTGCTGGGCATCACCCCGCTCACGGTCGGGGTGATGCTCCTCGTCTGGCGGCGCACCGGCAGCCTGCGCCCGTTGCGTCCGGCGCTGCTCAGGGCCCTCGGCCTGCTGCTGATCTTCGTCGGCTCGGTCGTCGCGACCGTCCTGCTGATGCAGAACATGAACACCCTGGGCTACTCCATGCTCGCCGGCCTGGGCATCGTCCCGGTGGGTCTGCTGACCCTGTGGATGGTGTGGTTCGTCGGCGCCGGAGCCCTCCGGATCAACGGGAACTTCTTCGGCACGGCAGCCGTGCACCGCTGTCTCCCGCCGCTGCTGGCCATGGTCACCAGCTGGCTGATGGCCCTGCCCGACCTCCTCACCGGAGACCTGCACGGCCTCGGCCTGCTGCTGGGCATCGTGTTCGTCCTCGGCGCCCCCGTGACGGTCTCGGCCATCGCGCTGTACGAGCTGGCGCTGCTCAAGCGGAGACACGGCATCCGGCTGACCGCGCATCCGGCGCTGCGCGCACCCCAGGGGCCGTACCACAACCGCAGGTACAACAGCGGGTATCCCCACGGGAGTTGAGTTCCCGAGGGACCCGGTCAGGCCACCGCGCTCAGCGTGTCCGCGAGGCGGCTGCGTGCCGCGCGGGCCGCGGGCAGTGCCGCCAGCGCCGCCGCCCCGAGCACGGCGGCCGCGCCCAGCGCGAGCAGCAGCGTGGGCGACGGGGACTGGGCGATCCCCGCGCCGATGCCGCTGGAGCTGCCCTGGGCGTCGATCAGCCGGCGCCCCAGCGGCAGCCCCAGCGCCGTGCCGGCGATCACCGCGGTCAGGGCCGTACAGCTCGTCGCCGTGACGGTGATCGCGGTGATCTGCCGTGGGGACATGCCGATCGCCTTCAGTGCCAGCACGTCCCGCTCGCCCTCGCGGACGCTGCCGCCGATGGCGGTGAGCAGCTCGACCAGCCCGATCAGCGCCAGTACGGCGATCAGCCCGGCGACGACTCCGCGCAGCGGGGAGAGCCCGTCGGCGGGGTTTTCCACCGGGTGCACGTCCAGGTGGCCCCGGCCGGCCGCGGACAGCGCGGCGGTGACCCGCTGCGGGTCGGTACCGGGGCGCAGCCGCAGTTCGTAGAAGGCGGGGGCCAGCGCGGGGTCGTTCTCGCGGAGGGTGTCCAGGGAGGTGGTCACCACCCGGCCGGCGTTCTGCGGTTCGATGCTGCGGCCGACGATGTGCAGGATCTGCGGCCGGTCGCCCACCGTCATCCGCACCCAGTCACCGACCCGTGCGTGCAGCAGGTCCAGCAGGCCCTGGCCGGCCACCGCCTCGTCCGGTCCGCGTGCGGCCCGGCCCTCGGCGAGGGCGTAGGGGTAGGGCTCGGCGCGGGTGCCGACGCCGCGCAGCGCGATGGTGCCGGTCTGGCCGGGGACCAGCGCGGCGACCTCGACTCCGGGGTAGGCGGCGGCGACCCGGTGATCGCCGGTGAGCAGGGCCCGTACGGCGGACGTGTCCAGGGCACCGTCGGAGCGGGCGGTGAGGGACGTCGGCAGACCCATGTGGTCCGGGCTGCTGTGGAAGCGGTCGATGGTGGTCCAGGCGCTGAGCGCCACCACGATCAGCAGCAGCGGCAGGGTCAGCCGGGCCACGGTGGCCAGCGACCGGCCGCGCCCCGAGAACGCCTTGTGACAGCCGAGGACCAGCGCGGCCGGCAGCCGCAGCCCGAGCGCCCGCCGAGCCGCTCCGGTCAGCCGCCCGCCGGCCGGCGCGGTCCGGCGCGGCACCGGAACCGGCGGCACCCGCCCGGCCCGCCACGCCGCGAGCCCCGTCGTCAGGCCGATGAACAGCACCGCGCCCACGGGCACCACGAACAGCGCCACGGTGTGCCCCGGCAGCCCCTGCCACACGCCCACGGCGTCCCCGAGCCGGCCGGGGATCCTCCTGCCCAGGACCTGGGTGAGCGCCGCGGCGGCCACCGAGCCGAGCAGCGCGTACGCCAGGTGCTGGAGCAGGAAGATCCGGACGACCTGGCCGGGGGTGAAGCCGATCGCCTTCAGCACCGAGATGTCCCGCAGATGCCCGCGGATGCGGGTGGCGATCGCCCCGTGCACGGCGAACCCGGCGGCGATCAGGGCGCCGAGACCGAACAGGCCGAGCACCTGCCCGAGCAGCCGGTTGTCGCCCTGGGCGGCGGAGCGCGCCTGCTGCCAGGTGGAGACCTCGCCGACCGCGCCCGCGCCCAGCACCGTGACGGCACGCTGCACGGCGTAGTCCGTGTCGCCCGGGTCGGCCAGGCGCAGCCCGATCACCTGGCCGCCGGGAGCGCGTACGGCGGAGGGCAGGGCCCACACCAGCCCCGGCTGCTCGCCCGGGCTGTAGCGCGGCTCGGCACTGTCCGCGATGCCCTCGACGGTCAGGGTGCGGGCGGTGCCCGGCAGCGTGAGGGTGTCCCCGGGCTCGGCCAGCAGCGCCCGGGCCAGGCCGGTCTCCAGCACCACGCCGTCCGGTTCGGCCGGATCCAGCCAGTGCCCGGCGGTGAGCAGCGGCCGCCCGACGGACGGCAGCCCCGGCGTGCCGCGCAGCTCCACGGAGGCGCGGGTGCCGCGTACGGCGACAGTGGCGGACTCGGTGCGGTAGGGGCCGGCCACGGAGTCGACACCGTCCAGCCGGGCCAGCCCGCGGGCGTCGGCCGACGGCACGGTGTGGATCCACACATGCGCGCCGCGGGCCTGGGTGAACACGCGCTGCCAGGGGTTGGTCGCGTACCCGAACAGGGCGGTGGCCAGCAGCAGCGAGACGACGATCCCGGCGGTGGCCAGCACGAGGAACAGCGCCTCGCCCCGGTGGGTGCGCAGGTCGGAGTGCGCCCAGCGCCGACCGGCTGCGCCGCTGAAAACCCCGCGATGCGCCGTCGGTCGTGTGCGGCGCCGTCGTGGCTGGTCGCGCAGTTCCTCGCGCCCCTTCGGGGCGCTGCCCGGCCGATGCCCTGCCATCAGTCCCTCAGCTCCAGCACCCCCGAGATCCCCGGCTTCCGGGACCCGGTGGTGCCGTCCAGGGCGGCGTCGTCGGCTATCCGGCCGTCGAAGAAGCTGATCACGCGGTCGGCGGCGCTCGCCAGCCGGGCGTCATGCGTGACCAGCACGATCGTCTGGCCGCGTCCGTGGAAGCGGGACAGCAGCCGCATGACCTCCCGCGTGCCCTTGCTGTCCAGGCTGCCGGCGGGTTCGTCGGCCAGCAGCAGCGGCGGATGGTTGACCAGGGCCCGGGCGAGCGCCACCCGCTGCTGTTCGCCGCCGGACAGCTCGCCCGGCATGCTGCGCTCCTTGCCCGTGAGCCCCAGCTCGGCCAGCAGCTCCTCGCGCTCGGCGCGCGCCTTCTTCGGCGGGACGCCGGCGAGCAGGGCGGGCAGCTCGACGTTGTCGGCGACGGACAGGTTCGACACCAGGTTGAAGAACTGGAACACGATCCCGATGGCCTTGCGGCGCTCCACCGCCCAGCGGGCCTCGCCGAAGGAGTCCGTGCAGCGTCCGTCCAGCCAGATGCTGCCCGCGTCCGGCCGCTGCAGTCCGCCGAGCAGATGCAGCAGGGTCGACTTGCCCGCGCCCGACGGGCCGGTGATCGCCACGAACTCGCCCCGCGCCACGGACAGGTCGACCCCGCGCACGGCATGCGCGGGCGCGCCCTCGCCGTGGTGCGTCTTCACCAGCCCCTCGGCCCGGAGCACCGGAGCAGTGTCCTCGCTCATTCCCGTGCTCATTCCAGTTCCTCCTGGCACCGCTCGAGCCAGTCGAGGTCGGCCTGCAGATGCAGCATCGCGCCCTCGATGAGCAGCTGGGCGATGCGGTTGTCCCGGTTCTCGGCCGCGGCCAGTTTCGACAGGTCGCGCATGGTGTTGAGGTACTGGCGCCGCTGCCTGTTGATGAGGGCGATCTGGTCGGCGAGACCCGTCTGCGGGGCGAGGGCGAGCTTCATGAAGAACTCGTCCCGCACCCGCGGCTCGTCCTCGGTCTCCTCGAACCAGGCGTGCAGCGCCTCCCGCCCGGCGTCGGTGAGGTGGTAGACCTTCTTGTTGGGCCGGCTGGACTGCTCGACGTCCTCGCCCTCGATCAGTCCCGACTTCTCGAGGCGGCCGAGGGTGACGTAGATCTGGCCGACGTTCGGCTGAGGGTACGCGGAGCCCAGCAGTTGCTCAAGGTCCTGCTTCAGCTCGTAGCCATGGGCCGGGCCACGGGCGAGGAGTGCCAGGAGGGGCAGGCGCACTCGTGCTGTCCTCCTGTCTGCTCACAATGTGCTCCAGGCCCTAGTATCGCCCATACCTAACAGGTATACATGGCCTCTGACTCCCGGGCGAGGGTGCCCGGAGCCGTGTGCATGTGTTCAGGGAGGAACCTATGCGGTGGATACGCGCCGCCGGTAGGGGCCTTCTCGTTCTCGTAGTGATCATGACCGGGTACGTCGCCTCGGGCGCGCGTGCCGACGAGGGTACGGGAGCCGGCCGCGGTCCGCTCACCCTGGCCACCGCCGGCGACCTCACCGGCTATCTCGCCCCGCTGCTGCAGGGCTGGAACCGCACCCACCCCGGCGAGAAGGTCACCCTCGTCGAGCTGCCGGACTCCGCCGACGAGACCCATGCGCAGATGACCACCGACCTGCGCGGTGGCGACCGGGGCCGCTTCGACGTCCTCAACATCGACGTCAACTGGACCTCGGAGTTCGCGGCCGCCGGCTGGATCCGCCCGCTGCCCCCTGATCGCTTCCCGCTGAAGAGCTTCCTGCCGCCGGTCGTGGACACGGCCACCTACGACGGCCGGCTGTACGCGGTCCCGTACGTGACGAATGCCGGACTTCTCCTGTATCGCAAGGACATCCTCGCCAAGGAGGGCGTGCCGCCGCCGCGCACCTGGGCCGAGCTGGAGCGCGACGCGAAGACCATCGCGCCCAAGTACCACCTCGGCGGCTACGCGGGCCAGTTCCTGCCGTACGAGGGCCTCACCGTCAACGCGGCCGAGGCCGTCTACTCGGCGGGCGGCACGATCCTCGGCGGCGAGGGTACCCGGGTCACCGTCGACTCCGCCGCCGCCCGCGAGGGCATCGGCTTCCTCGCCCGCGGCGTCCGCGAGGGCTGGATACCGAAGGCGGCGCTGACGTACAAGGAGGAGGAGTCCAAGCAGGCCTTCCAGGACGGCAGGCTGCTCTTCCTGCGCAACTGGCCCTATGCGTACGCCGTGGCCTCGGCCAAGGGCTCCAAGGTGGCCGGGAAGATCGGCGCCGTACCGCTGCCCGGACCCGACGGACCGGGGACCAGTGTGCTCGGCGGCTCCGACCTCGCCGTGAACTCCCATGCCCGGCACCCCGATTCGGCCGCCCGCCTGATCGCCTACCTCACCAGCGCGCCGGTCCAGCGCCAGGTGCTCACCCGGGGCGCCCTGCCGCCCGTGCGCGCCGCGCTCTACGAGGATCCCGCGCTCATCAGGCGGTTCCCCTACCTCCCGACCCTGCGCGCCGCCGTGCTGACGGCCCGGCCGCGCCCCAAGAGCCCGCACTACGACCAGGTCAGCCTGGTGGTGCAGGCGGTGGTGCAGGACGCGCTCGCCGGGCGGGAGACGCCCGGACAGGCCGTGCGCCGGCTCGCGCGCGAACTCGACGCGATCGCTCGTCGCTAGTTACTTGTTAAGTAACGCGCAGATCTCATCTCGATGCGCGATGCCCCTTTAAGTCCAGTTTTGCGCAGTCAACTCACCAGTAGCCTGCGTTCTTTTCGTTGACACCTCCGCGACACGCCTACCTAACATGCATGCATGCTGAGTAAGTACCACTGGTGGCGTGACGCGGTGATCTACCAGGTCTACGTCCGCAGCTTTCTCGACAGCACCGGCGACGGCATCGGCGATCTGGCCGGCGTCCGGGCCGGGCTGCCGTACCTGAAGAAGCTGGGCGTCGACGGGATCTGGCTGAGCCCGTTCTACCCCTCGCCCCAGCACGACCACGGCTACGACGTGGCCGACTACTGCGGGGTCGACCCGCTCTTCGGCGACCTCGCCGAGTTCGACCTGCTGATGGCGGCCGCCCACCGGCTCGGCATCAAGGTGCTCCTGGACATCGTGCCCAACCACTGCTCCAGCGAGCACCCGTGGTTCCGCGAGGCGCTCGGCAGCGCGCCCGGCAGCCCGGCCCGCGCCCGCTTCCACTTCGCCGACGGCCGCGGCCCGGACGGCGCCGAACCGCCCAACAACTGGCACGCCATGTTCGGCGGCCCGGCCTGGACCAGGGTCGGCGACGGCCAGTGGTACCTGCACATGTTCACGCCCGAACAGCCCGACTGGAACTGGCGCACCCCCGAGGTCGCCGCCGAGTTCGACCGCGTCCTGCGCTTCTGGCTCGACCGGGGCGTCGACGGCTTCCGCATCGACGTCGCCGCCGGCCTCTACAAGCACCCCGAACTGCCCGACTCCGACGACCCGGAGGCCGACGCCCGCACCCGCGACTCGGTCAACCCCCTCGCCTGGAACCAGCCCGAGGTGCACGAGGTGTGGCGGCGGTGGCGCGCGACCTGCGAGGAGTACACGGCCCGCGACGGCCGCGAGCGCCTCCTCGTCGGCGAGGTCTCCGTCCCCACCGCCCGCGAACACGCCCTGTACGTCCGCCCGGACGAACTCCACCAGGCCTTCTTCTTCGACCTGCTCGGCGCCCCCTGGGACGCCGACGCCTTCCGCAAGGTCATCACCGAGGCCATGCAGGACATCGCCGGCACCGGCTCCACGGTCACCTGGGTCCTCAACAACCACGACCAGGTCCGCACCGTCACCCGCTACGGCGAACCCGCCCCCGAGGGCAGCGGCCTCGGCGCCGCCCGCGCCCGCGCCGCGGCCCTGCTGATGCTGGCGCTGCCCGGAGCGGCGTACATCTACCAGGGCGAGGAGCTGGGCCTGCCCGAGGTCGTCGACCTGCCCGACGACGTCCTCACCGACCCGATATTCCGCCGCACCGGCAGCCGGGCCCGCATCCGCGACGGCTGCCGGGTGCCGCTGCCCTGGTCCGGACAGGCCTCCCCGTTCGGCTTCACCTCCGGCGTGGAGGGCGCCAAGCCCTGGCTGCCGCAGCCCGACTACTTCGCCGAGTACGCCACCGACCGCGCCCTCGCCGACACCCGCTCGTTCTGGCACCTGTACCGCGACGGCCTCCAACTCCGGGCGAACCTGCCGCAGTTGGGCGAGGGCACGCTCGACTGGCTGGACACCCCGCCCGGCGTCCTCGCCTTCACCCGCGGCGACGGCCTAGTCTGCGCCGTCAACTTCGGTACGGCGCCCGCGCCCGCCCCGGTCTCCGGCACCCCCCTGCTGTCCAGCGGCCCCTGCCCGGCCGGCGTCCTGCCCGGCGCCACGGCCGCCTGGTGGCTCAGCGACCTCTGACCCCCGTCACCGTCACCTCACCTCCCCGAAGGGACATCAACGATGATGCGACGACGTACCACCCTGCTCACCAGCTGCACCGCCCTCGCCCTGGCGCTCGGCGCGACCGCCTGCGGCGGCGGGCCCGTCTCGGCCGGCGGCGGTGACAAGGCGCTCAGCGGCCAGACCGTCACCGTGGCGGGCGTCTGGACCGGCAGCGAACAGAAGAACTTCCAGAAGGTGCTGGACGCCTTCACCGCGAAGACCGGCGCCAAGACGCAGTTCATCTCCACCGGCGACAACGTCTCCACCGTCGTCGGCAGCAAGATCGAGGGCGGCAACGCGCCCGACGTCGTGATGGTCCCGCAGGTCGGCGTGCTCGACCAGTTCGCGAAGAAGGGCTGGCTCAAGCCGCTCTCCCCGACGGCGCAGTCGACGATCACCGCCGACTACGCGCCCGTGTGGAAGAAGTACGGCAGCGTCGACGGCACCCTGTACGGCCTCTACTTCAAGGCCGCCCACAAGTCCACCGTCTGGTACAGCCCCGACGCGCTCTCCCAGGCCGGGGTCAAGCCGCCGAAGACGTACGACGAGATGCTCAAGGCCGGCCACACCGTCTCCGACTCCGGGCTCGCGGCCTTCGCGGTCGGCGGTGAGGACGGCTGGACCCTCACCGACTGGTTCGAGAACATCTACCTCTCCCAGGCCGGACCCGAGAAGTACGACGCCCTCGCCGCGCACAAGCTGAAGTGGACCGACGCGAGCGTGGTCAAGGCGCTGGGGACGCTCGGCAAGCTGTTCAAGGACAAGCAGCTGATCGCGGGCGGCCAGAAGGAGGCCCTGAACACCGACTTCCCCAGCTCGGTGGAGAAGGTGTTCGGACCCAAGCCCGAGGCCGGCATGGTCTACGAGGGCGACTTCGTGGGCGGCGTCGCGCACGACCAGTTCGGCAAGACCATCGGCAAGGACGCGAACTTCTTCCCGTTCCCGGCGGTCGACGGCGGCACGGCACCCGTGGTCAGCGGCGGCGACGCGGCGGTCGTCCTCAAGGACGGCAAGAACGCCACGGCCGGCATGAAGCTCCTGGAGTACCTGGCCACCCCGGAGGCCGCGGCCGTGTGGGCGAAGGCGGGCGGCTTCCTGTCCCCGAACAAGAAGCTCGACCCGGCCTCCTACGGCGACGACGTCACCCGCGCCACCGCCAAGTCCCTGATCGACGCGGGCGACTCGGTCCGCTTCGACATGTCCGACCAGGCCCCGGCGGCCTTCGGCGGCACCAAGGGCGCCGGCGAGTGGAAGCTCCTCCAGGACTTCCTGCGCGACCCGTCGGACCCGAAGGGCACCGCGGCGAAGCTGGAAGCCGCCGCGGCCAAGGCCTACCAGGGCTGAGCGGCAGCCATCATGACCGCCACCGCTCTCGTGAAACAGCAGGCGGGCCCGCGGGCCGCCGGCGCGGCGCGCGGGCGCCGCAGCCGGCGGCGCGCCCGGCTGATCGCCCTGCTCTTCGTCTTCCCCGCGCTGCTCCTGCTCGGCGCGCTCGTCGTCTACCCGGTGCTGTTCTCCGTCGGCCGCAGCTTCTTCGACGCCTCCGGCACCCGGTTCGTCGGCGGCGGCAACTACGCCGAGATGTTCCGCGACCCGGCCACCCTGAAGGCCATCCGCAACACCGCCATCTGGGTGGTGGTGGCCCCGGCCCTGCTGACCGGCCTCGGCCTGATCCTGGCCGTGCTGGTCGAGAAGGTCCGCTGGGCCACCGCCTTCAAGCTGCTGCTCTTCATGCCGATGGCGGTGTCCTTCCTGGCCGCCGGCATCATCTTCCGGCTCGCCTACGACGAGGACCCGAACAAGGGCGTCCTGAACGCGGCCGTGGTCTCCGTCCACGACGCCTTCGAGGGCACCTCGTCGTACCCGACGGCGCGCGGCCGCCAGGGCCTGCTGACCCAGGACCACGACGGCTCGTACCGTACGACCGCCTCCACCGGCCACTCGGTGGCGCTCCCGATGGTCGGCGTGCTGCCCAAGGACCTGCCCAAGGGCGCCGAACCCGCAGCCGCGGCGGCCGCGCGCGAGGCGGCGCCCGGCGAGCTGCGCGGGGTCGTCTACCTCGACTTCACCCCCGGCGGCGGAGGCAGGCAGGGCAAGGTCGACCCCAAGGAGAGCGGCCTGCCCGGCATGACGGTCCAGGCGGTGCGCGACGGCAGCACGGTCGCGAGCGCGACCACCGCCGCCGACGGCTCCTTCCGCTTCCCCGGGCTGCGCGCGGGCTCGTACACGGTGAGACTGCCCGCGTCCAACTTCGCCCCGCCCTACCAGGGCGTCTCCTGGCTCGGCCCGGCCCTCGTCACCCCGGCGATCATCGGGGCGTACCTGTGGATCTGGACCGGCTTCGCGATGGTGCTGATCGGCGCGGGCCTCGCCACCCTGCCCCGGGACGCGCTGGAGGCGGCCCGGATGGACGGCGCGAACGAGTGGCAGATCTTCCGCAGGATCACCGTGCCGCTGCTGGCCCCCGTGCTGACGGTCGTCTTCGTGACCCTGGTGATCAACGTGATGAAGGTCTTCGACCTCGTCTACATCATCGCGCCCGGACCGGTGCAGGAGGACGCCACGGTGCTCGCCACCCAGATGTGGCTCGTGTCCTTCGGCGGCGGCAACAACCAGGGCCTCGGCAGCGCCCTCGGCGTGCTGCTCCTGCTGCTGGTGATCCCCGCGATGGTCTTCAACGTCCGCCGCTTCCGCAACAGCCAACGATGAGGAGTCAGCGATGAACGCGATCAGGCGGGGCCTGGGCAACGGCCTGGTGCAGGCCTTCCTGGTGGTGATCGGCCTGGTCTGGCTGACCCCGCTCGCAGGCCTCTTCGTGTCCTCCCTGCGCTCGGCGCAGGACACCGCGAAGGGCGGCTGGTGGACCGCGCTCACCAGCCCCGGCCAGCTGTCCTTCGACAACTACTCGGCGCTGCTGAAGAACTCCGGGATGACGCAGGCCTTCTGGAACACGGTGCTGATCTCGGTGCCGGCCACGACGCTCGTCGTGGTCATCGCCGCCCTCGCCGGATACGCCTTCGCCTGGCTGGACTTCCCGCTGCGGGAGCCCCTCTTCCTGCTGGTGGTGGCCCTGCTGGTGGTGCCGGTCCAGATCGGCCTGCTGCCGGTGGCCAAACTCTTCGGCGCGCTGGGCCTGTTCGGCACGATCCCCGGCGTGGTCCTCTTCCACGTGGCCTACGGCCTGCCCTTCGCCGTGTTCCTGCTGCGCAACTACTTCGCGGAGATGCCGAAGGAGATGCTGGAGGCGGCCCGGATGGACGGCGGCAGCGAGTGGCGCATCTTCACGCGCCTGGTCCTGCCGGTGGGGCGTCCCGCGATCGCCTCGCTCGCGATCTTCCAGTTCCTCTGGGTCTGGAACGACATGCTGGTCGCGCTGCTCTTCGCCGACAGCTCCTCCCAGCCGCTGACCGTGGAACTCCAGTCCCAGATCCGCCAGTTCGGCAGCAACATCGACGTCCTGGCCCCGGGCGCGTTCCTGTCCCTGATCGTGCCGGTGGTGGTGTTCTTCGCCTTCCAGCGGCACTTCGTGCAGGGCGTGATGGCGGGCTCGGTCAAGTGACCGAGCCCGCCGGGCTCACGCGTACGTCCAGCGCCAGGCGCTGCCGCTGTAGGAGCACGTGATCGCCGTGCCGGACGCGTCGGTGGTCGTCGCCCCGTGGTCGCTGCCGCGGCAGAACTGGCCCGCCCGGTAGCAGTTGCCCGCGTTGGAGACGATGGAGCAGGTGCCGCTGTCGGTTCCGCTGCTGCCGGTGTCGTCACCGCGCACGGTGCCGGAAGCGGCCTCGGTGACGGTGACGGTCGGCCCGGGTGTTCTGACGGTCTTCGTCCTGGTGACCGTCGGCCCGGGCTCCGGCCGGGCGGTCACGGTGGTCGTGGCCGTGACGGTCACCGTGGGCCGCGGCGGCGGGGCCGACGCCTTGGCCGTGCTGTCGTGCGTGGACTGGCCACAGCCGGCCGCGCCGACGGCCAGCAGGGCGACGCAGGCGGCCCACACCCGCGTGCGTCGGTGCGGACTCTTGTACGGATGCATGGTCACTCTCCCGGAACGGCGCGGCGTCAGCCGTGGAAGGTGATGTAACCGTTGCCGTCCCGGTCGTCGCGGGACTTGGTGTAGGCGTGGGTGTCCGCGTGGGCGCCGGACGGCTTGTAGAGGTAGATGGTGTCCTTGTCGTTGTTCCAGATGAAATTGCAGTTCTGGCGGTAGACGACGTTGCCCGCGTCCGAGTCGGTGCCGTGGCCGCCGCGCAGCTTCACGTAGTCGCCGGGTTCGAGGTAGTGGTTGGAGGGGAACGTGAACCGGTTCCCGGCGGCGTCCTTGACGACGTAGCCCTTGAGGTTGACGGTCGTGCTGCGCGAGTAGTTCTTGATGGTCACGTACTCGTCGCGGGTGTTGCCCGTACGGCAGTTGTTGGAGTCCCGCCCCGGGGCGTCGTACTGGACGCCCTTGATCTTCAGGGCGGAGGAGTACTCGGTGGCCTGGGCCGGAGCCGCGACGACGACGGCGAGCGTTCCGGCCGTGACGGCAGCGGCCAGCGCGAAGCGTATACGCATGAGGTCCCCCCTCAGTGGTGCGGTGTACAGCACCAGGAGCTTACCCAAAAGTTGAGCGTTGCACGGATTTTTCGTGCAGAAAATGTGAAGCTCCGTTGAGGGGGGACCTCAGTGGTTCAGTGGCTCACGGCGAAGCCGGCGGATACAGCGACCTCGGCAGCTGCGAAGCCGCGGCCGAGTCCAGCAGCCACAGGGTGCGGGAGCGGCCGTACGCACCCGCCGCCGGGGCCTGGATCTCGCCCGCGCCCGACAGGGCGATGGCCGCGGCCTCCGCCTTGTCCGCGCCGGCCGCGAGCAGCCAGACCTCGCGGGCCGAACGGATCGCCGGGAGGGTGAGGGAGATCCGGGTCGGCGGGGGCTTGGGCGCGCCGTGCACGCCGATCACCGCGCGTTCCGTCTCCCGGACCCCCGGATGCTCCGGGAACAGCGAGGCCACGTGGGTGTCCGGGCCGACGCCCAGCATCAGGACGTCGAAGGTCGGCACCGAGCCGTGGTTCTCCGGTCCGGCCGCCTTCGCCAGCTCCGCCGCGTACGCCTCCGCCGCCGCGCCGACGTCCGTGCCGTACGGGCCGTCGGAGGCGGGCATGGCGTGCACGCGCTCCGGGTCCAGCGGGACGGAGTCGAGCAGGGCCTCGCGGGCCTGCGTGACATTGCGCTCGGGGTCGCCCTCGGGCAGGTAGCGCTCATCGCCCCACCACAGGTCGAGCCGGCCCCAGTCGATGGCGTCCCGGGCCGGGGCCGCCGCCAGCGCGGCCAGCAGGCCGTTGCCGTTGCGGCCGCCCGTGAGGACCACGGACGCGGTGCCCCGGGAGGCCTGCGCGTCCACGATCTTCGTGATCAGGCGGGCCGCGGCGGCCTGCGCCATCAGGTCCTTGTCGCGGTGGACGACCAGCTGCGGAGTGCTCACTTCGCCGCCGCCTTCCTCGCCGGTGCCTTCTTCGCGGTCCTGGCGGCCGCCTTCTTCGCGGGCGCCTTGACCGCTTCCTCCACGGGCTCCGGCTCGGCCACCGGCTCACCGGCCGCAGGCTGCTGTTCCGGAACCGTGTTCAGCCGCTCCACGCCGTAGCGCAGCGCCGACGCGTAGGTGTCGTCCGGGTCGAGCCGGCGCAGCTCCTCCGCGATCAGCTCGGCGGTCTCCCGCCGCTTCAGCGCCACCGCGCGGGCCGGCTGGCCCTCGATGGCCAGCGTGGCCAGCGTGCCGTCCGCGCGGTCCAGGGTGATCGGGCCGCAGCTCGTGTCCATGCGGACCGCGGTGAGACCCGGCCCGCCCGACAGCGAGCGCTTCACCGGTACGTCCAGCCGGTCCGCGAGCCACATCGCCAGCAGCTCACAGCTCGGGTTGAACTCCTCGCCCTCCACCTCGACGGCCGTCACCTCACAGGTGACCTGGTCCAGGGCGGCCGCCAGCATCGAACGCCACGGCGTGATCCGGGTCCAGGACAGGTCGGTGTCGCCCGGCGTGTAGGCCTCGGCGCGCGCGGACAGCTCCCGCACCGGCTGCTCGGCGGTGTAGGTGTCCGTGACCCGGCGCTGGGCGAGCGCGCCCAGCGGGTCCTTCGCCGGATCCAGCGGGGCGTTCACCGGCCACCACACGACCACCGGCGCGTCCGGCAGCAGCAGCGGCAGCACGACCGAGTCGGCGTGGCCCACGACCTCGCCGTACAGCCGGAGCACGACCGTCTCGCCGGTGCCCGCGTCCGCGCCCACCCGCACCTCGGCGTCCAGACGCGAGGAGGTGCGGTCGCGCGGGCTGCGGGAGACCCGCTTGATGACCACCAGCGTGCGCGAGGGGTGCTCGCGCGAGGCGTCGTTGGCGGCCTTCAGCGCGTCGTAGGCGTTCTCCTCGTCGGTGACGATGACGAGGGTCAGGACCATGCCGACGGCAGGGGTGCCGATGGCCCGGCGGCCCCGCACGAGCGCCTTGTTGATGTCGCCGGCGGTGGTGTCGGTCAGGTCTATCTTCATGGCCGGCGCCAGCTCCGTCCGTCTCGTGCGAGCATCTCGTCCGCCTCGGCGGGACCCCAGGTGCCCGACGGGTACTGCGCGGGCCTGCCGTGCTTGTCCCAGTACTCCTCGATCGGGTCGAGGATCTTCCAGGAC
This sequence comes from Streptomyces incarnatus, assembly GCF_001027185.1. Classification (NCBI taxonomy): domain Bacteria; kingdom Bacillati; phylum Actinomycetota; class Actinomycetes; order Kitasatosporales; family Streptomycetaceae; genus Streptomyces; species Streptomyces incarnatus. Next base: position 6,481,469 of record NZ_CP011497.1, read on the forward strand.
AGCTCGACCTCCTCCGTGCGCGGGAAGAGGTTGGCGTCGCCCAGCAGCACGTCCAGGATCAGCCGCTCGTACGCCTCCGGGCTGGACTCCGTGAAGGACTCGCCGTAGGCGAAGTCCATCGACACGTCCCGGATCTCCATCGAGGTGCCCGGCACCTTCGAACCGAACCGCACGGTCACGCCCTCGTCCGGCTGGACGCGGATCACGATCGCGTTCTGGCCCAGCTCCTCCGTCGCCGTGGTGTCGAAGGGGGAGTGCGGGGCCCGCTGGAAGACCACGGCGATCTCCGTCACCCGGCGGCCGAGGCGCTTGCCGGTGCGCAGATAGAAGGGGACGCCCGCCCAGCGGCGGTTGTCTATCGCCAGCTTGATCGCGGCGTACGTGTCGGTCTTCGACTTCGGGTCGATGCCGTCCTCTTCGAGGTAGCCGATGACCTTCTCGCCGCCCTGCCAGCCGGCCGCGTACTGCCCGCGCACGGTGCTGCGGCCCAGGTCCCTGGGCAGCCGTACGGCGCCCAGCACCTTCTCCTTCTCCGCGGCCAGCGCGGACGCGTCGAAGGAGGCCGGCTCCTCCATCGCCGTCAGGGCCATGAGCTGCAGCAGGTGGTTCTGGATGACGTCACGGGCGGCGCCGATGCCGTCGTAGTAGCCGGCCCGGCCGCCGATGCCGATGTCCTCGGCCATGGTGATCTGCACATGGTCCACGAAGGACCGGTTCCAGATCGGCTCGAACATCGTGTTGGCGAACCGCAGCGCCAGGATGTTCTGGACGGTCTCCTTGCCGAGGTAGTGGTCGATCCGGAACACCTGGTCCGGCTCGAACACCTCGTGCACGACCTTGTTCAGTTCCTCGGCCGACTTCAGGTCGTGCCCGAACGGCTTCTCGATGACCGCGCGCCGCCAGGAACCGCCGGACTGCTCGGCGAGACCGTGCTTCTTCAGCTGCTGGATGACCACCGGGAAGGAGCGCGGCGGCACCGACAGGTAGAAGGCGAAGTTGCCGCCCGTGCCCTGGGCCTTGTCCAGCTCCTCGATGGTGGAGCGCAGCCGCTCGAACGCGTCGTCGTCGTCGAAGGTGCCCTGGACGAAGCGCATCCCCTGGATGAGCTGCTGCCAGACCTCCTCGCGGAACGGCGTACGGGCGTGCGCCTTGACGGCGTCGTGGACCTCCTGCGCGAAGTCCTCGTTCGCCCACTCGCGGCGGGCGAAGCCCACCAGCGAGAAGCCCGGCGGCAGCAGACCCCGGTTGGCGAGGTCGTACACCGCGGGCATCAGCTTCTTGCGGGACAGGTCGCCCGTGACACCGAAGATGACCAGACCCGACGGCCCCGCGATGCGCGGGAGCCGTCGGTCGGCCGGGTCACGAAGCGGGTTCGCTCCGGAACCGGAAAGGGGTGACAACTCAGCCCTCCGAAGGGGCGAGGCGCTCGAGCTCCGCCTGGGTGGACTTCAGCAGGTCGTTCCAGGACGCCTCGAACTTCTCGACGCCCTCGTCCTCCAGCACCTGCACGACGTCGTCGTACGAGATGCCGAGCTTCTCCAGCGCGTCCAGGTCGGCACGCGCCTGCTCGTAGGTGCCGGCGACGGTGTCCCCGCTGATCTCGCCGTGGTCCTCGGTGGCCTCCAGCGTGGCCTCCGGCATGGTGTTGACCGTGTTCGGGGCGACCAGCTCGGTGACGTACAGGGTGTCCGGGTACGCCGGGTCTTTCACGCCGGTCGACGCCCACAGCGGACGCTGCTTGTTGGCGCCGGCGTTCTCCAGCGCCTGCCAGCGGCTCGAGGAGAAGACCTCCTCGTACGCCTGGTAGGCGAGGCGCGCGTTGGCGACGGCGGCCTTGCCGCGCAGCGCCTTGGCCTCGTCGGTGCCGATGCCGTCCAGGCGCTTGTCGATCTCGGTGTCCACGCGGGACACGAAGAAGGACGCCACGGAGTGGATCAGCGAGATGTCCAGGCCGCGCTCCTTGGCCTTCTCCAGGCCGGAGAGGTAGGCGTCCATGACGGCCCGGTACCGCTCCAGGGAGAAGATCAGCGTCACGTTGACGCTGATGCCGAGGCCGATCGTCTCGGTGATCGCCGGCAGACCCGCCTGGGTGGCCGGGATCTTGATCAGGGTGTTGGGGCGGTCCACCAGCCAGGCCAGCTGCTTGGCCTCGGCGACGGTGGCCCGGGTGTTGTGCGCCAGGCGCGGGTCCACCTCGATGGAGACACGGCCGTCCTTGCCGCCGGTGGCGTCGTAGACCGGGCGCAGGATGTCGGCGGCGTCGCGGACGTCCGCCGTGGTGATCATCCGGATGGCCTCTTCGACGGTGACCTTGCGGGCGGCCAGGTCCGCGACCTGCTGCTGGTAGCCGTCGCCGCCGCTGATCGCCTTCTGGAAGATCGTCGGGTTGGTGGTGACGCCCACGACGTGCTGCTGGTCGATCAGCTCGGCGAGGTTGCCGGACGTGATCCGCTTGCGCGACAGGTCGTCCAGCCAGATCGCGACGCCTTCCTCGGAGAGGCGCTTGAGTGCGTCTGTCATGGAATTACATCTCCTACGTGTCGTATATGAGCGTCAGCGCTGGGCGGCGGCGAGGGATTCCCGGGCCTTGGCGGCCACGTTCTCGGCAGTGAAGCCGAACTCGCGGAAGAGCACCTTGCCATCGGCGGAAGCACCGAAGTGCTCCAGGGAAACGATGCGGCCGGCGTCCCCGACGTAGCGGTACCAGGTCAGCCCGATGCCCGCCTCCACGGCCACACGGGCCCGGACGGACGGCGGGAGCACGGAGTCCCGGTACCCCTGGTCCTGCTCCTCGAACCACTCGACGGACGGCATCGACACGACCCGCGTCGGAACGCCGTCGGCCTGCAGCCGCTCACGCGCCTCGACGGCCACGTGCACCTCGGAACCGGTGGCGATCAGGATCACCTGCGGCTCGCCGCCCTCGGCCTCGAACAGGACATAGCCACCGCGCGCGGCGTCCTCGTTGGGCTCGTACGTCGGCACGCCCTGGCGGGTGAGCGCCAGACCGTGCGGCTGACCCTTGCCGAACTCCTTGGTGTACCGCTTGAGGATCTCGCGCCAGGCGATCGCGGTCTCGTTGGCGTCGGCCGGGCGGACGACGTTCAGGCCGGGGATCGCGCGCAGCGAGGCCAGGTGCTCGACGGGCTGGTGGGTGGGGCCGTCCTCGCCGAGGCCGATGGAGTCGTGCGTCCACACGTACGTCACCGGCAGGTGCATGAGGGCCGACAGGCGCACCGCGTTGCGCATGTAGTCGGAGAAGACGAGGAACGTACCGCCGTAGACACGGGTGTTGCCGTGCAGCGTGATGCCGTTCAGCTCGGCGCCCATGGAGTGCTCGCGGATGCCGAAGTGGATGGTGCGGCCGTACGGGTCGGCCTCGGGCAGCGGGTTGCCCGCGGGCAGGAACGAGCTGTCCTTGTCGATGGTCGTGTTGTTCGACCCGGCGAGGTCGGCGGAGCCGCCCCACAGCTCGGGGATCACCGCGCCGAGCGCCTGCAGCACCTTGCCGGAGGCGGCACGCGTCGCCACGCCCTTGCCCGGCTCGAAGACCGGGATCTTCTCCTCCCAGCCGGTGGGCAGCTCGCCCTTGCTGATGCGGTCGAACTCGGCGGCACGCTCGGGGTTGTCGTCCCGCCACACCTGCAGCGCCTTCTCCCACTCGGCACGCGCCTGCGCACCGCGCTCCAGGGCCTTGCGGGTGTGGGTGATCACCTCGTCCTCGACGGCGAAGCTCTTCTCCGGGTCGAAGCCGAGGACGCGCTTGGTGGCCGCGACCTCCTCCTCGCCCAGCGCCGAGCCGTGCGCGGCCTCGGTGTTCTGGGCGTTCGGGGCGGGCCAGGCGATGATCGAGCGCATCGCGATGAAGGACGGCCGGTCGGTGACCGCCTTGGCCTCCTGGATCGCGGCGTAGATGGCCTGCGGGTCCAGGTCGCCGTTGTCCTGGGCCTCCACGCGCTGCACGTGCCAGCCGTAGGCCTCGTAGCGCTTGACGGTGTCCTCGGAGACGGCGGTCTCGGTGTCGCCCTCGATCGAGATGTGGTTGTCGTCCCACAGCAGGATCAGGTTGCCGAGCTTCTGGTGACCGGCCAGCGAGGACGCCTCCGCGGAGATGCCCTCCTGCAGGCAGCCGTCACCGGCGATGCAGTAGACGAAGTGGTCGAAGGGGGACTCGCCGACGGCCGCGTCCGGGTCGAACAGACCGCGCTCGTAGCGGGCGGCCATCGCCATGCCCACCGCGTTGGCGACACCCTGGCCCAGCGGGCCGGTGGTGGTCTCGACACCCTTGGTGTGCCCGTACTCCGGGTGGCCCGGGGTCTTCGAACCCCAGGTGCGGAAGGACTCCAGGTCCTCGAGCTCCAGGCCGAAGCCGGCGAGGTAGAGCTGCGTGTAGAGGGTCAGGGACGAGTGGCCGGCGGACAGCACGAAGCGGTCGCGCCCGACCCACTCGGGGTCGGCCGGGTCGTGCCGCATCACCTTCTGGAAGAGGGTGTAGGCGGCCGGGGCCAGGCTCATCGCCGTACCGGGATGGCCGTTGCCGACCTTCTGTACGGCGTCTGCGGCCAGGACCCGGGCGGTGTCCACGGCCCGCTGGTCCAGCTCGGTCCACTCAAGGTCTGTGGTGGTCGGCTTGGTGCTCACCCTGGGTCAGGGCTCCTCTCCACATGTCGGTCGCCGGTCTTCGGGGCATACGCCCACCCGGCCGCCGGCGCGCTTGTCGCCCGCCGGCCGGTGCCGAGCCTACCCCTGTGAGGACGTGCATTTTTTCGAGTGTTTCCAGACTGCCGGGACTCCGCACGATCCGCCTCCCGACTGGCCGAGAGGCCATTTGGCACATGAATACGGAGCTGGTCATCTGAGCGCTCAATCGAGTGCCGTGTCCCCTCTTATGGGGCTCCTCCGGGGCTCCTCTCATGGGGGGCCGCCAACACGACCCACCCCCGCGAAGGCCGGGGTCTGGGCAACGTCTAAAGTGGCGTGGTACGCGCGAGCCCTTTACCCCGACTTCACCCGGGGAGGCTCGCTGGGATGTCTCTGTCAGGGGTGTGCGTGACGGCCGTCGAATCACGTCCTGGGGGTCCCTCCCAGGCCCTTCAGGCCCTGGGGGAGGGCGTGCTGGGTGGTGCTGCGAGCCAGGGCCCGGTTCACCGGCCGTTCGGGGCCCGTGTCAAGGCGTTCGTGGCTCTGACCAAGCCGCGGATCATCGAGCTGCTGCTCATCACCACCGTTCCGGTGATGTTCCTGGCCCAGCGGGGCGTGCCCGACCTCGGGCTGGTCCTCCTGACCTGCGTCGGCGGCTATCTGTCGGCGGGCGGCGCCAACGCGCTGAACATGTACATCGACCGGGACATCGACGCCCTGATGGACCGCACCTCGCAGCGGCCGCTGGTGACCGGCATGGTCAGCCCGCGCGAGTGCCTCGCCTTCGGCGTCACCCTCGCGGTCGTCTCGACCCTCCTCTTCGGCCTCACCGTCAACTGGCTGTCCGCCTGGCTGTCCCTCGGCGCGCTCCTCTTCTACGTCGTCGTCTACACGATGATCCTCAAGCGGCGCACGTCGCAGAACATCGTGTGGGGCGGCATCGCGGGCTGCATGCCCGTGCTCATCGGCTGGTCGGCCGTGACGGACTCGCTCTCCTGGGCGCCGGTCATCCTGTTCCTGGTGATCTTCTTCTGGACTCCGCCGCACTACTGGCCGCTGTCCATGAAGGTGAAGGACGACTACGCGCGCGTGGGCGTGCCGATGCTCCCGGTCATCGCCTCCAACAAGGTCGTCGCCCGGCAGATCGTCGTCTACAGCTGGGTGATGGTCGCCGTCTCCCTGCTCCTCACCCCGCTCGGCTACACCGGCTGGTTCTACACGGCCGTCGCGCTGGCCGCCGGCGGCTGGTGGCTGTGGGAGGCCCACGGGCTGCAGAACCGGGCCAAGGCCGAGGTCACGGGCGCGAAGCTGAAGGAGATGCGGCTGTTCCACTGGTCGATCACCTATGTGTCGCTGCTGTTCGTGGCGATCGCGGTGGACCCGTTCCTGCGCTGACACCCCCTTTCTTCCCGGACTGTTCCGGACGGGAGGGGTGCGTGGTCAAGGCCACGCACCCCTCCCGTCGCCGTTTGATCTACCCGCGAGTAGCATCCTGGCCATGGCAGACACGCAGCAGGTTGACCCCAAGGCCGAGCGCAAGGCGGCCAGGCTCGCCCACCAGATCAGCGCCTTCGCCAAGGCCCACGGCGGCGCCGAGGGCCAGGTGGCCTACATCGGCGAACGCGGCGCCCGCATCGTCCTCGTCGGCGAGGACGGCGGCTGGGGCGACCTCGTGGCCCCCAGCACCGAGATCGCCGAGAAGGCCGTCGAGAAGTCCGGCATCACCGTCCACGAGTCCTTCGACGGCGAGTTCGCGGCGAAGGTGAAGACGGGGTCGTACGAGTGGAAGCGGATGGCCGGCATCCAGGTTGGCGGCTGACGGTTGGGCAGCCGACCTAAAGGGGCGCGGGGCTGAATCGATATGCGGCTCCGCCGCGTGGGCGCGAGCAACCACAACGGACCGGTAGCCGCCGAACAAACCGTTGCTCCCGAGCTCATCCGCGACCTTAAACCCCGTTCACCCGTTAGGACGTGTAAGGCAGCACGCATCTAACGGGGAGCCCGGATGATCGAAACGCCGTCCCTCGTGGACCAGTACTGCCACGGAGTGCTCCGCACGGAGCTGGGCCTCGGCACCTTCGAGGCCCAGCTGGCCCGCACCGAGGGCCCGCCCGCCCCCGGCACCACCCTCTTCGACACCCAGACGGGATTCGCCGTACGGCGCTGGTGCCCGCCCCTGCTCGGCCTGGAGCCGCACTGCCCGCCCGCCCGCTATCTGGCCCGGCGCCGGGAACTGGGCGTCCTGGAAGCGGGCCGCAGGCTGCTGCGCGGCAGCGGCATCACCACCTACCTCGTCGACACCGGCCTGCCCGGCGACCTCACCGGCCCCACCGAGCTGGCCTGCGCGGGCGACGCCGACGCCCACGAGATCGTGCGGCTGGAGCAGCTCGCGGAGCAGGTCGCCGACACCTCCGGCACCGTCGAGTCCTTCCTCGCCAACCTCGCCGAGTCGGTGCACGCCGCCGCCGCGCACGCGGTCGCCTTCACCTCCGTCGCGGGACTGGGACACGGCCTGGCGTTCGCGCCCGAGCCGCCGGGGCCGGGGGAGGTGCGTGGCGCGGCGGGCCGCTGGCTGGCCGGGCGGCGCGTCGGCGGGCCGCTCACCGACCCGGTGCTGCTCCGGCACCTGCTGTGGATCGCGGTGGCCTCCGGCCGCCCGCTGCAGCTGCACGCCGGGCTCGGCGAGCCGGGCACCCGCATCGACCGTACCGACCCGGTGCTGCTCACCGACTTCGTGCGGGCCACGGCGGGCCTCGGCACCGACCTGATCCTGCTGCACGGCTACCCGTACCACCGCCACGCCGCCCATCTGGCCGGTGTCTTCCCGCACGTCTACGCCGACTCCGGCGCGGCGCTCGTCCGTACCGGCGCCCGTGCGGCCACCGTCCTCGCCGAGATCCTGGAGCTCGCCCCGTTCGGCAAGATCCTCTTCTCCACCGGCGCCCACGCCCTGCCCGAGCTGCACGTCGTCGGCGCCCGGCTGTTCCGCGAGTCCCTGGGCCGGGTGCTCGGCACCTGGGTCGCCGAGGGCGCCTGGTCCCTGGAGGACGCCCAGCGGGTGGCCCGGATGGTCGCGGCGGACAACGCGCGCCGGGTTTACGGGCTCGGATGAGTTGTCCAGACTGAGCGGATGCCGACCGCATCACTGCTCGACCGGTTCCTGGAGGAACTGCTGCCTCTGCGACCGCGCGCGGTATGGGCGCACGGCTCACTCGCCGGCGGTGACTATCAGGAGGGCCGGAGCGACCTCGACCTGATCGCCGTACTGCCGGGCCCGGTGCGCCTGGCGACCGTACGACGGGTGGTCGGCCTGCACCGGAGGCTGCGCGCCCTGCCGCTCGCCGCGAAGCTGCACTGCAGCTATCTCGCCCCGGCCGGCCTGGAGGACCCGGACCGCTCGCACCTCACCTGGGCCCACGCGCGCGTGCTGCGCCGCCCGGTCACCCCCGTCACCCGGCGCGAGCTGCACGACTTCGGCCGCGTGCTGCACGGCGAGCCGCCGGCCGGGCTGCTGCCGCCGGTGCCGGAGCGGCAGCTGCGCGCCTTCGTCGTACGGGACCAGCGGGACTTCTGGCGGCCCCACGTCGACCGGGCCCGGCTCTGGAAGCAGGACATCTGGGTCGACGCGGGCCTGCTGACCTTCGCCCGGGCCACCGTGACCCTGCGGGACGGCCGGCTGGTCTCGAAGCGGGAGGCCGTGACCGAGCTTCCGGGGCTCGGCGCCCCTGCCGAGGTCGTCGAGGACATCACCCGGCGGCGTTACGACAGGGACCCCGCCCCGGCCACCGGGAACTGGCTCGACCGCCGCGCGCAGCTGACCCGGGCGTACCTGGGGCCGGCGATCGACACCCTGGTCACCACCTACGGGTGACTCACGCGTGCGTGCCCACCGAAACCTCGGCCGAGGGGCCGGGCAGGTCGAGGGCGGCCCCGGGGCGTTCGCGGAGCGCCAGCAGGATGCGCAGGACGCCGATCCACACCAGGCAGGAGCCGAACATGTGCAGGCCCACCAGCAGCTCGGGCAGGTGCGTGAAGTACTGCACGTAACCGATCACGCCCTGGCCGAGCAGGATCAGGAACAGATCGCGGGTGCGGGCGAGCGGCCCCTTCGGCGCGTCCACCGCCTTCAGCACGAACCACAGCGCGAACGTCAGCGTCACCACGATCCAGGCGAGCACCGCGTGCAGCTTGGCCACCGTCTCCCAGTCGACGGGGATCCGCTTGACCTCGCTGGAGTCACCCGCGTGCGGCCCGGCTCCGGTCACCACCGTGCCGGCGGCGATGAGCAGCAGGGACGCGGCCACCAGGAACCACACCAGCTGCTGCACGGCCGTGCCGACCAGCGGCCGGGGCGCGCCGTCGCCCTCGCGGGTGCGCTGCCACATCACCGCGGCGACGGTGGTCAGGGCCGTGGCCAGCAGGAAGTGGGCCGCGACGGTGTACGGGTTGAGGCCCACGAGCACGACGACGCCGCCGAGGATCGCGTTGCTCATCACCAGCCAGAACTGCGCCCAGCCCAGCCGGGTCAGGCTGCGCCGGTACGGCTTCTCGGCGCGGGCGGCGATGATCGCCCAGCCGACCGCGGCGCACAGCACGTAGGTCAGCATCCGGTTGCCGAACTCGATCGCGCTGTGGTAGCTCAGCGCGGTCGTCGGCGTCAGCGAGCCGTCGGTGCACTCCGGCCAGGTCGGGCAGCCGAGACCGGAGCCGGTCAGCCGGACGGCGCCGCCGGTGACGACGATGACCACCGACATCACGAGCGCGGCGAGGGCCGCCCGCTGGACGGTCCGGGGGGACGGGGTCCAGCGTTCGGCGATGAAGGCGAGCGGGTTGCGCACGGCCGCTGCGGCGTCGGCGGGGTTCAGCTTGGGCACGCCCCCATCGTAGGCCGCCGCTTGTGCACGCTTTCACGAGGGTCCCTCGTGACGGCTCACTCCCAGCGGAAGAACTTCCCGGCCGCGGCCAGCCCCACGACCGCCCACACCGCGAGGATCCCCAGGTCGCCCCACGGCGTCCCGGCGCCGTGCTGGAGCACGTCCCGCAGGCCGTCCGACAGCGCGGAGATGGGCAGCAGCCCGAGGACCTGCTGCCCGGCCGGGCCGAACTTGTCCAGCGGCACGATGACCCCGCCGCCGACGAGCAGCAGCAGGAAGACCAGGTTGGCGGCGGCCAGGGTCGCCTCCGCCTTCAGCGTGCCCGCCATCAGCAGTCCCAGGCCGGAGAAGGCGGCCGTACCGAGGACCAGGAGGAGCAGCACGGCGGCGGGGTTTCCGTGCGGGGACCAGCCCAGCGCGAATGCGATCACCGTCAGCAGGATCACCTGGAGGACCTCCGTGACCAGCACGGACGCCGTCTTGGCGGTCATCAGGCCCCAGCGCGGCAGCGGCGAGGAGGCGAGCCGCTTGAGCACGCCGTAGCGGCGCTCGAAGCCGGTCGCGATGGCCTGCCCGGTGAACGCCGTCGACATCACGGCCAGCGCCAGGATGCCGGGGGCGAGGAAGTCCACCGCCCTGCCCCTGCCGGTGTCCACGATGTCCACCGAGCTGAAGAGCACCAGCAGCAGGGTCGGGATCACCACGGTCAGCAGCAGCTGCTCGCCGTTGCGGAGCAGCATCTTCGTCTCCAGGGCCGCCTGGGCCGCGATCATGCGAGGGAGCGGCGCCGCACCCGGCTTCGGGGCGTACGTACCAACAGTCACGACCGCAACTCCTTGCCCGTCAGCTCCAGAAAAACGTCCTCCAGGGTGTGCCGCTCCACCGAGATCCGGTCCGGCATCACTCCGTGCTGGGCGCACCAGGAGGTCACGGTGGCCAGCAGTTGCGGGTCGACCTTGCCGACGACCCGGTAGGCGCCCGGGGTGAGCTCGGCGGCCGTGCAGTCGGCCGGGAGGGCCTTCAGCAGGGAACCCACGTCGAGGCCGGGGCGGCCGGTGAAGCGCAGGGTGTTCTCGGCGCCGCCCTTGCACAGCTCCTCCGGGGAGCCCTCGGCGATGACCCGGCCGCCGTCGATGATCGCCACGGCGTCGGCGAGCTGTTCGGCCTCTTCCATGTAGTGCGTGGTGAGGATCACCGAGACGCCGTCGGCGCGCAGGTCCTTCACCAGGTCCCAGGTGGCCCGGCGGGCCTGCGGGTCCAGGCCGGCCGTCGGCTCGTCCAGGAACACCAGCTCCGGGCGCCCGACGACGGCCATGGCGAGCGCGAGCCGCTGCTGCTGGCCGCCGGACAGCCGCCGGTAGCTGGTCCGGCCGCAGCTGTCCAGGCCCAGCCGCTCGATCAGCGCGTCCACGTCCAGCGGGTGCGCGTGCAGCTTCGCGACGTGCCGCAGCATCTCGTCGGCCCGGGCGCCGGAGTACACGCCGCCGGACTGGAGCATCACACCGATGCGGGGACGCAGCTCGGCGGACTGCCGTACCGGGTCGAGGCCCAGGACGCGCACCGTGCCGGAATCCGGCTTCCGGTACCCCTCGCAGGTCTCGACCGTGGTCGTCTTCCCCGCCCCGTTGGGACCGAGCACGGCGGTCACGCCCGCCTCGGCCACCAGGTCGAGGCCGTCCACCGCGGTCTTCGTGCCGTACCGCTTCACCAGGGCCCGGACCTGGACGACAGGCTCACTTCGCATGGGTCCAGAGTCTAGGGAGACCGCTTGCCACTCAGGCGCGGGGGTGGTGAAAGTCCTCCTCACGGGGACGGTGCAGCGCCAGCCACCGCTCGGCGTAGGCCACCGCGTCCGCCACCGGGAACAGCCGTGCGCCGGCCGCGCCGACCTTCCCGCGTACCACCGGCCGGTCCCGTTCGAAGTCGTGGCCCAGCTCGTCGAACCGGTGGGAGGTGATCGACACCTCCCGCACCGTCTCCCAGCCGCCGCCGGGCGCGGGCCGTCCGACGTCGACCAGGGGCGCGGGTATCCGGTACTCGGCGAGGTGGAAGGCGGTGCAGGCGTCGTAGCCCGCGCCGAGCAGCAGGACCCGGGCGCCCAGCCGCTCCAGCCGGGCGAGCGGGCTGCGCTCACCCAGCCGGCAGTCGGGGGCGTGGCCGTCGGTGATCTCCCGCGCCCGTGGACCGAGCGCCGCGAACGAGGTGTGCGGGTGCGCGCTGCGCCGGGCGCCCGGCCAGGTCCGTACCGTCTCGGGGATCACCCCGACGCCCCGGGTGGGGGTGGTCAGCGGGTCGTACGGCGGCATGGTGGCCCGGATCCGGTCCCACCACTCCCGGGGCACGGGCGGCCTGCTCCACAGCGCGGGGTCGGACAGGTCGGCCGACTGGGCGGGGACGACGAGCGTGCCCGCGGGGCCGAGGGCGTCGAGGAGGCCCTGGACGACCGCGACCGGGCCCCCGTTGACCCAGCCGAGCGCGCTGAGCGAGGAGTGGACGAGCAGGGTCTCGCCGGTCTCGACACCCAGGAGGCGCAACTGCGTGGCGATGGTGTCCCGCGTGACGAGAGGGCCGGTCGGAGGGGGTGTCGGCATGGTTCGGGAGTCTTCCGGACTTCGGTCGCCGCGCGCCACCGAATTGCCTGCTCAGGGCCGCTCCGAATGATCGATCAAAGATCGTTTCCGCAGGTCGGATTAGGCATGCCTAAGTGACGCAGGGCACCGCCCGGTGATCCGGACGGCGCTTGTCAGGCCCTGAAGAATTACGCAACAATGGCGTTGTGAAAAACGTCGGCGAGGCTCAGGAGGCCCCCCTGGGGGCCCCGCAGGAGGAACTCGCGACCGGTGAGCGCTCCACGCGCAACCGCGTCGCGCGCTCCATCCTGGACCACGGCCCGTCGACCGTCGCCGAACTCGCCGGCCGGCTGGGACTGACCCAGGCGGCCGTCCGGCGCCACCTGGACGCCCTGGTCGGCGAGAACGTGGTGGAGGCCCGCGAGCAGCGCGTGTACGGCGCGCGCACCCGCGGCCGCCCCGCCAAGGTCTTCGCGCTGACCGACTGCGGCCGGGACGCCTTCGACCAGTCCTACGACAAGCTCGCCGCGGACGCGCTCCGCTGGATCGCCGAGCAGGGAGGCGGCCCCGAGGCGGTCGCCGCCTTCGCCCGCGCCCGGATCGCCGCCCAGGCGCGCGCGTACCGCAAGGCGATCGAGGCGGTCACGCCGGACAAGCGGGCCGAAGCACTGGCCAAGGCCTTGAGCGTGGACGGGTACGCTGCTACGGCGCGCAGCGCACCGGTCGGCGAGCAGCTGTGCCAGCACCACTGCCCGGTCGCCCATGTCGCGGAACAGTTCCCCCAGCTGTGCGAGGCGGAGACGGAGATCTTCGCCGAGCTGCTGGGTACCCACGTCCAGCGACTGGCGACCATCGCGCATGGCGACGGCGTCTGCACGACGTTCATCCCCAAGATTTCCAAGACCAGCGACAACGCACCTGCAAGCACGGCCGGGAGGAACCCCGCATGACTCTCCCCACGGAGACTGCCCACCCTGAGCTCGAGGGCCTGGGCAAGTACGAATACGGCTGGGCCGACTCCGACGTGGCCGGTGCCTCCGCCAGGCGCGGCCTGAACGAGGACGTCGTCCGCGACATCTCGGACAAGAAGTCCGAGCCGGAGTGGATGACGAAGCTGCGCCTGAAGGGCCTGAAGCTCTTCGAGAAGAAGCCCATGCCGAACTGGGGCTCCGACCTCTCGGGCATCGACTTCGACAACATCAAGTACTTCGTGCGCTCCACGGAGAAGCAGGCGGAGTCCTGGGAGGACCTGCCCGAGGACATCAAGAACACCTACGACAAGCTGGGCATCCCGGAGGCCGAGAAGCAGCGCCTCGTCGCAGGTGTCGCCGCCCAGTACGAGTCGGAGGTCGTCTACCACCAGATCCGCGAGGACCTGGAGGAGCAGGGCGTCATCTTCCTCGACACCGACACCGCCCTGAAGGAGCACCCGGAGCTCTTCAAGGAGTACTTCGGGACCGTCATCCCCGCCGGTGACAACAAGTTCGCCGCGCTGAACACCGCCGTGTGGTCGGGCGGCTCCTTCATCTACGTGCCGAAGGGCGTGCACGTCGAGATCCCGCTCCAGGCCTACTTCCGCATCAACACGGAGAACATGGGCCAGTTCGAGCGGACCCTGATCATCGTCGACGAGGGTGCCTACGTGCACTACGTCGAGGGTTGTACGGCCCCGATCTACAAGTCGGACTCGCTGCACTCCGCGGTCGTCGAGATCATCGTCAAGAAGAACGCCCGCTGCCGCTACACGACCATCCAGAACTGGTCGAACAACGTCTACAACCTGGTCACCAAGCGCGCCGTGGCCTACGAGGGCGCGACCATGGAGTGGATCGACGGCAACATCGGCTCCAAGGTGACGATGAAGTACCCGGCCGTCTACCTGATGGGCGAGCACGCCAAGGGCGAGACCCTCTCCATCGCCTTCGCGGGCGAGGGGCAGCACCAGGACGCGGGCGCCAAGATGGTCCACATGGCGCCGAACACCTCGTCCAACATCGTCTCCAAGTCGGTCGCGCGCGGCGGCGGTCGTACGTCGTACCGCGGTCTGATCGAGATCGGCGAGGGCGCCGCCGGGTCGAAGTCCAACGTGCTGTGCGACGCGCTGCTGGTCGACACCATCTCCCGCTCGGACACGTACCCGTACGTCGACGTCCGCGAGGACGACGTGTCCATGGGTCACGAGGCCACCGTCTCCAAGGTCTCCGAGGACCAGCTCTTCTACCTGATGAGCCGCGGCCTCTCCGAGGACGAGGCCATGGCGATGATCGTGCGCGGCTTCGTCGAGCCGATCGCCAAGGAACTGCCGATGGAGTACGCGCTGGAGCTCAACCGGCTGATCGAGCTGCAGATGGAGGGCGCGGTCGGTTAACCACCGGTCCGCACTCCCCGTCAAGCCCACCTGTAAGAAAGCGAGCATTACGACAGCCATGGCTGAGGCCCAGAACATCCCGGTCGGTTCCACGACCGCCGGCTCGATCGCGGTCGCCGCGGAGTCGACCGTCGTCTCGCGCATGAGCGCGCCCCCGTCCTTCGACGTCGCGGACTTCCCGGTCCCGCACGGCCGCGAGGAGGAGTGGCGGTTCACCCCGCTGGAGCGCCTGCGCGGGCTGCACGACGGCACCGCCGTGGCGAACGGCGACGGCGTGAAGGTCGACGTCCAGGCCCCCGAGGGCGTCACCGTCGAGACCGTCGGCCGTGACGACGCGCGGCTCGGCAGGGCGGGCACGCCGGTGGACCGCATCGCCGCTCAGGCGTACTCCGCCTTCGAGCTGGCCGGCGTGGTGACCGTCCCGAAGGAGACCGTCCTCACCGAGCCGATCCGCATCGCGGTGCACGGCCAGGGCGGGACCCGCTTCGGCCACCAGGTGATCGAGCTGGGTGCCTTCGCCGAGGCCGTCGTGGTCATCGACCACACCGGTGACGCGGTGCTCGCCGCCAACGTCGACTACGTCCTCGGCGACGGCGCCAAGCTGACCGTCGTCTCCGTCCAGGACTGGGACGACAAGGCCGTCCACGTGGCCCAGCACAACGCCCTGGTCGGCCGCGACGCCTCCTTCAAGTCCGTGGTCGTGACCTTCGGCGGCGATGTCGTACGCCTGCACCCGCGCGTGACGTACGCCGGCCCCGGCGGCGAGGCCGAGCTGTTCGGCCTGTACTTCACCGACGCCGGGCAGCACCAGGAGCACCGCCTGCTGGTCACCCACAACACCCCGCACTGCAAGTCGAACGTCGTCTACAAGGGCGCGCTCCAGGGCGACGACGCGCACGCGGTCTGGATCGGTGACGTGCTCATCGAGGCCGAGGCCGAGGGCACCGACACCTACGAGATGAACCGCAACCTGGTCCTCACGGACGGCGCGCGCGTCGACTCGGTGCCGAACCTGGAGATCGAGACCGGCGAGATCGTCGGCGCCGGCCACGCCTCCGCGACCGGCCGCTTCGACGACGAGCAGCTCTTCTACCTGATGGCCCGCGGCATCCCGGAGCACGAGGCCCGCCGCCTGGTGGTCCGCGGCTTCTTCGCCGAGCTGGTCCAGCAGATCGGCGTCGCCGACGTCGAGGAGCGCCTGCTCGCCAAGATCGAGGAGGAGCTGGAGGCTTCGGTCGCATGACCTTCGTACGCGCCTGCGGGCTGAGCGAGCTGGAGGAGGACACCCCGAAGCGGGTGGAACTCGACGGCACGCCGGTCTCGGTCGTCAAGACCGAGGGCGAGGTGTTCGCGATCTACGACATCTGCTCCCACGCGAACGTCTCGCTCTCCGAGGGCGAGGTGGAGGACTGCCAGATCGAGTGCTGGCTGCACGGCTCGTCCTTCGACCTCCGCACCGGCAAGCCGTCCGGCCTCCCGGCCACGCGCCCCGTCCCCGTATACCCCGTAAAGATCGAAGGGGACGACGTTCTCGTCTCCCTCACCCAGGAGTCCTGAGGCACCCATGGCAACGCTTGAAATCCGAGACCTGCACGTCACCGTCGAGGCCGACAACGCCACGAAGGAGATCCTCAAGGGCGTCGACCTCACCGTGAAGCAGGGCGAGACGCACGCCATCATGGGCCCCAACGGCTCCGGCAAGTCGACCCTCGCCTACTCCCTCGCGGGTCACCCGAAGTACACGATCACCAGCGGCACCGTGCTGCTCGACGGCGAGGACGTCCTGGAGATGTCCGTCGACGAGCGCGCCCGCGCCGGCCTGTTCCTGGCGATGCAGTACCCGGTCGAGGTCCCCGGCGTCTCGGTCTCCAACTTCCTGCGCACCTCCGCCACCGCCATCCGCGGCGAGGCCCCCAAGCTGCGCACCTGGGTGAAGGAGGTCAAGGAGGCCATGGAGCGCCTCAACATGGACCCGTCCTTCGCCGAGCGCAACGTCAACGAGGGCTTCTCCGGCGGTGAGAAGAAGCGCCACGAGATCCTCCAGCTCGAACTGCTCAAGCCGAAGGTCGCGATCCTGGACGAGACCGACTCCGGCCTGGACGTCGACGCGCTCCGCATCGTCTCCGAGGGCGTCAACCGCGTCCGCGAGACCGGCGAGGTCGGCACCCTGCTGATCACGCACTACACGCGCATCCTGCGCTACATCAAGCCCGACCACGTCCACGTGTTCGCCGGCGGCCGCATCGTCGAGTCCGGCGGCCCCGAGCTCGCGGACAAGCTGGAGAACGAGGGCTACGAGGCTTACACGAAGGGTGGCGCATCCGAGTGACACAGCTGCCGGGCCTCCTCGACACCGAGGCGATCCGCAAGGACTTCCCCGTCCTGGACCGGCTGGTCCACGACGACAGGAAGCTCGTGTACCTGGACAACGCGGCGACCTCGCAGAAGCCGCGCCAGGTGCTGGACGCCCTGAGCGAGTACTACGAGCGCTACAACGCCAACGTCCACCGCGGTGTGCATGTGCTCGCCGAGGAGGCCACGGCGCTGTACGAGGGCGCGCGCGACAAGGTCGCCGAGTTCATCAACGCGCCCAGCCGCGACGAGGTGATCTTCACCAAGAACGCCTCCGAGTCGCTGAACCTCGTGGCGAACATGCTGGGCTGGGCCGACGAGCCCTACCGGGTGGACCACGAGACCGAGATCGTCATCACGGAGATGGAGCACCACTCCAACATCGTGCCGTGGCAGCTGCTGGCGCAGCGCACGGGCGCGAAGCTGAAGTGGTTCGGCCTCACCGACGACGGCCGGCTGGACCTGTCCAACATCGACGAGATCATCACGGAGAAGACGAAGATCGTCTCCTTCGTGCTGGTGTCGAACATCCTGGGCACGGTCAACCCGGTCGAGGCGATAGTGCGCCGCGCCCAGGAGGTCGGCGCCCTGGTCTGCGTCGACGCCTCCCAGGCCGCCCCGCACATGCCGCTGGACGTACAGGCCCTGCAGGCCGACTTCGTGGCCTTCACCGGTCACAAGATGTGCGGCCCGACCGGCATCGGTGTCCTCTGGGGCCGCCAGGAGCTGCTGGAGGACCTGCCCCCCTTCCTGGGCGGCGGCGAGATGATCGAGACCGTCTCGATGCACTCGTCCACCTACGCCCCGGCGCCGCACAAGTTCGAGGCGGGTACGCCCCCGATCGCTCAGGCGGTCGGCCTCGGCGCGGCGATCGACTACCTCCAGTCGATCGGCATGGAGAAGATCCTCGCCCATGAGCACGCGCTGACCGAGTACGCGGTCCAGCGTCTGCAGAAGGTCCCGGACCTGAGGATCATCGGCCCGACCACGGCCGAGGACCGCGGTGCCGCGATCTCCTTCACCCTGGGCGACATCCACCCGCACGACGTGGGCCAGGTCCTCGACGAGCAGGGCATCGCGGTCCGCGTCGGCCACCACTGCGCGCGGCCCGTCTGCCTCCGCTACGGAATTCCTGCGACCACGCGAGCGTCGTTCTATCTGTACTCCACGCCGGCCGAGATCGACGCACTGGTCGAGGGGCTGGAGCACGTACGGAACTTCTTCGGCTGAAGGGCGTGCTGAAAAGGTGAAGCTGGACTCCATGTACCAGGAAGTCATCCTGGACCACTACAAGAACCCCCACGGGCGTGGTCTGCGGGATGGCGACGCCGAGGTGCACCATGTGAACCCGACGTGCGGCGACGAGATCACCCTTCGCGTGAAGTACGACGGCACGAAGATCGCTGACGTCAGTTACGAGGGCCAGGGCTGCTCCATCAGCCAGGCGAGCGCGTCGGTCCTCAACGAGCTGCTGGTCGGCAAGGACCTGACCGAGGCGCAGAAGATCCAGGAGACCTTCCTGGAGCTGATGCAGTCCAAGGGCCGGATCGAGCCGGACGACGCGATGGAGGACGTCCTGGAGGACGCGGTCGCGTTCGCGGGTGTCTCCAAGTACCCCGCGCGGGTCAAGTGCGCCCTCCTGAGCTGGATGGCGTGGAAGGACGCGACGGCCCAGGCGCTGGGTGGCGCCGACGCCGAAAGGAAGACGGCATGACCGACACCGCTGAGATGAAGCCCGCCTCGGAGGAGGAGCTTCGCGAGGCCCTGATGGACGTGGTCGACCCCGAGCTGGGCATCGACGTCGTCAACCTCGGCCTGATCTACGGCATCCACATCGACGAGTCCAACATCGCGACCGTCGACATGACCCTGACCTCGGCGGCCTGCCCGCTGACGGACGTCATCGAGGACCAGGCCAAGTCCGCCACGGACGGCCTCGTCAACGAACTCCGCATCAACTGGGTCTGGATGCCCCCGTGGGGCCCCGACAAGATCACGGACGACGGCCGCGAGCAGCTCCGGGCGCTCGGGTTCAACGTCTGAGCACACCGCGTGCGTGAAGCGGCGGCACCCACCGGGTGCCGCCGCTTTTCTCGTTCTCAGCCCAGTCCGTCCACGAGCCGGAACGCCGAGTCCGCGCGGTACAGGCCGGTGTTCTCGTAAGGGGCCAGCCTCAGCTGGAAGTTCTGGTGGCGCAGGAAGCGGCCGGGGTAGTTGACCGACTCCAGCATCACCGCTCCGGTGAAGGACGACCGGCGCGGGCAGAAGGTGGCGTCCTGGCGGAACAGGGCGGTGCCGTCGTCGGGTTCGGCGCGCAGCAGGAAGTCGCGGTGGCGGAGGTAGCCGCCGTCGGCCGTGGCGAAGGAGTAACAGGCGCCGTCCGCAAGGCCCTTGACCAGTATGAAGGTCGCGGCCCGGCGGGTGCCGGGGGTGCTGACGGGGTCCAGCCTCACGTAGTCGCCGCTGACGTGCCAGTACCGGTCCGGGTAGTTGACGGAGCGGACAGCGCGCCGGGTGGCGGCGGGCTTCGGAGAACTCGCCCGCGGGGACGGTGACGTGGCCGGTGCCTGCTGCGGATCTGTGGTGCGCGGGGCGGCGGCCCGCGGCGTCACGGACGCCATCGCGGTGCTGCCTCCGGGCGAAGCGGTCGTATGCGCCGAGGGTGAGGCGAAGGAGAGCAGGCCGGGGCCGTTGTCCGTGGGCGCGCCGGTCGCCTGCGAGGCGGCCGTGCTGTGCGGGGGCCTGTCGTCCACGAGCAGAGCCGTGACGCAGGCGGTGACGACCGCGAGCGCCAGCACGCCGGCCAGCCAGAGTCTTCGGGTGCCGGGGGACCGGGAGGTGTCGGCGGTCATGCCGGTCTCCCAGGGATGGGGGGTGTGGTCGGGCATGGGCCCGCACATTAGTGGCCGGAGGGCATCCAGCGAGCGGTTTCTATGAAAGTGAAACTTTCTTGTGGCCCCGGCGTGTGTACGGCCGTACGCATCCGTTGTGTACGCTCGTACGCATGGGATACCTGACACTCGCCGGCGCCATCGCCGCCGAGGTCGCCGCGACGACGGCGATGAAGTACAGCGAGGGGTTCAGCCGGCTCTGGCCCTCGCTCGTGACGGCTCTGGGCTACGTCGTCTCCTTCGCGCTGCTCGCCCAGACGCTGAAGAGCGTGCAGATCGGCACGGCCTACGCGATCTGGTCCGGCGTCGGCACCGCGACCATCGCCGTCCTCGGTCTGCTGCTGTTCGGCGAGGGACTGAGCCTGCCCAAGGTCGCCGGGGTCCTGCTGATCATCGGCGGAGTGGTGGTGCTGAACCTCGGCGGGGCGAGTCACTGATGCCCAGGCGCTACGACCCGGAGCGACGCCAGCGGATCATCGACGCGGCGCTCCGTGTGGCCGGCCGGGACGGCATCGCCGGGCTGAGCCACCGTACGGTCGCCGCCGAGGCGGACGTCCCGCTCGGCTCCACGACCTACCACTTCGCCACCCTCGACGACCTGCTGGTGGCCGCCCTCTGCCAGGCCAACGAGGGGTTCGCGCAGGTCCTCGACGCGAGCGGGGTCCTGGCCGACGCCGACGGCGACCTCGCGGCCGGTCTCGCCCGTGTCCTCGGCGAGTGGCTGGGACGCGACCGGCCGGGCGTGGAGCTGGAGTACGAGCTGTATCTCGCGGCCCTGCGCCGCCCCGCCCTGCGCCCGGTGGCCGCACAGTGGGCCGAGGAGACGGCCCAGCGGCTGGCCGCCCGGGTGGACCCGGTGACGGCGCGGGCGCTGGTGGCCCTGCTGGACGGCATCTGCCTCCAGGTGCTGCTGACGGGCGGTTCCTACGACGAGGGGTACGCCCGTGCCGTGCTGGCTCGGGTGATCCCCTGAAACGGCGCCCGGCACGTGAGACGCGGTTCGCCCTGACCACCCCGCCCACGTTAGGTTTTCCTCCATGACCGACTCTGCTTCCCGCACCACCGGCGCCGTCGCCGCCGGCCTCGCCACCATCGCCTCCGACGGCACCGTTCTCGACACCTGGTTCCCGGCACCCGAGCTGGTCGAGGCGCCGGGCCCGGCCGGCACCGAGCGGCTCTCCGCCGAGCAGGCGGCCGAGCTGCTGGGCGGCGGCGCCACCGCGGCGACCGGCCCGGACGCCCGCCGGGGCGTCGAGGTGGTCGCGGTCCGCACGGTCATCGCCTCCCTGGACGAGAAGCCGATCGACGCGCACGACGTCTACCTGCGCCTGCACCTGCTCTCGCACCGCCTGGTCAAGCCGCACGGCCAGAGCCTGGACGGCATCTTCGGCCACCTCGCGAACGTCGCCTGGACCTCGCTCGGCCCGGTCGCCGTGGACGACATCGAGAAGGTGCGGCTCAACGCCCGCGCGGAGGGCCTGCACCTCCAGGTCACCTCGATCGACAAGTTCCCGCGCATGACGGACTACGTCGCCCCGAAGGGCGTCCGCATCGCCGACGCCGACCGGGTCCGCCTCGGCGCCCACCTCGCCGAGGGCACCACGGTCATGCACGAGGGCTTCGTCAACTTCAACGCCGGCACCCTCGGGACCTCCATGGTCGAGGGCCGGATCTCCGCGGGCGTCGTGGTCGGCAACGGCTCCGACATCGGCGGCGGCGCCTCCACCATGGGCACCCTGTCCGGCGGCGGCAACGTGATCATCTCCATCGGCGAGCGCTGCCTCATCGGCGCCGAGGCGGGCGTCGGCATCGCCCTCGGCGACGAGTGCGTGGTCGAGGCCGGCCTCTACATCACCGCGGGCACCCGGGTCACCATGCCCGACGGCCAGATCGTCAAGGCCCGCGAGCTGAACGGCGCCTCCAACATCCTCTTCCGCCGCAACTCGGTCACCGGCACGGTCGAGGCCCGCCCGAACAACGCGGTCTGGGGCGGCCTGAACGACATCCTGCACAGCCACAACTGACCCACCGCGTCTCTCGCGGAGCGCCCTTCACCGCGCGGTGAAGGGCGCTGCGTCATGCGGATGCCGTCGCCGCGTAGTCCCTCGGCGCCGCGAAGTCGCACTCGCGCAGGCCGATCCTGGGGTTCACGTGCCGGAGCAGGGCCGGGGCGGGGTGACGGGCGGCCACGTACGCGGTGTCCTGCGCGATGTGCCGTCAGGCGTCTGCGGCGCCGTCGTGGCTGGGCGCGCAGTTCCCCGCGCCCCTTCGGGGCGCTCACGGGCCCCGGTCAGGCCGTTGTGAGCCGGTCGTGCAGCGCCAGTAGTGCGTCGGCCGTCGGGCCGTCGGCGGGCAGCAGCGGGGCGCGGACCGGGCCCGCGGGGAGGCCGAGGCGGGCGAGCAGGGCCTTGGCGGTGACCGTGCCGGGCAGGCCCGCGTCCATCATCGCCTCGATCAACGGCGTGGCCCGCAGCTGGAGTTCGGTCGCCAGGGCGGTGTCACCGGCGTCGAAGGCGTCCAGGATCGCGGCGATCCGGACCGGTACGGCGTTCGCGACCGTGCTCACACAGCCCGCCGCGCCGACCGCGTACAGCGCCAGTACGTGCTCGTCGCAGCCCGCGTAGTACGCCAGGTCCGTGCGGGCCAGCACCTTCTGGGTGCCGAGGAAGTCGTAGGAGCAGTCCTTGACGGCCACGATCCGCGGGTGTGCGGCGAGGCGGATCATCGTCTCCGGCTGGATCCTGGTGCCGGTGCGGCCCGGGATGTCGTAGAGCATCACGGGCAGCCCGCTCGCGTCGGCGACCGCGCGGAAGTGCGCCTCCACGGCCTCCTGCGGGGGCCGGCTGTAGTACGGCGTCACCACCAGCACGCCGTCGGCACCCGCCTTTCCGGCCGCCAGGGCCAGCTCGACGGTGTGGCCGGTGTCGGCGGTGCCCACGCCCGCGACCAGGGACACCCGGTCGCCGACCGCCTCCCGTACGGCCGTGACCAGCCGCGCCTTCTCCGTGTCCGTGGTGGTGGGCGATTCGCCCGTGGTGCCGTTCAGCACCAGGCCGTCGCAGCCCTCGGCCACCAGCCGCGCGGCCAGCTCCTGGGCGCCGTCCAGGTCGAGGGCGCCCTCCTCGGTGAACGGCGTGATCATCGCGCAGAGGGTGCGGCCGAAGGGGCGGGGGGTGGTGCGTGTGGGCGTCATACGAGTAGTCTCGGCGGGCTGGTGGTGAAGCTCTACTTAATTCTTCTACGCGGTATCGCTAAGCATTGCTGATGTGTCGGGGTGGTGGCCCGAGGCCCTGTGTCCAACTCGGCCCCTCATGGGTCACTATGGCCGGAGGGTCACCGACGTCCGTCATGGGAGGCACCATGAAGCTCGGCAAGGCACTGGCCACCGGGGTCGCCGAGGAGCGGCCGCTCGTCGGCGAAGAGGTCGTCCGCGAGGAGCGGGTCCCGGTTCCCGAGGAGACCGCCGCCCGCGTCGAACCGGCCGAGCCGGCCCGTGAAGAGGTCCCGGCCGCCCGATGAGACTGCGGCTCCCGGTGGAACGCCCCATGGAGCCGCCGACCGGATACAAGATCGCCCACCCGGTGCTGTCCCAGGACGGCACCCGGGCGGGGTTCACCGGAGTGTCGCTCGGCGGCGCGCTGCCGTATGCCGTGCTCGACGACGCCGCGTGTGTCTACGGGCGGCGGCACCGGCCGCCGGCGCGGTTGTGTGACTGCGGGTTCCACTGCGTGCACGATCGCCGTGCCGCCGAGGCCCTGTGGTGCACGGCCGAGCATCGGGCCGCGCTGCTGCTGGAGGTGTCCGTGCTCGGCGCCTACATCCGGTTCGAGCGTGGCTTCCGTTATGCCCGGCAGCGGGTGCGTACGGCGACGGCCGGGCCGTGTGCCTGCGGCGCCGCCGCCGTCGCGCTCGCCGACGCCGGCTGGGGCAGGCCGGGCTGGCGGGTTCTCGGTCCCGTCTGCGCCGGCTGTGTGCGTGGCCGTACGTCCGTCTCGCTCGCCGGCTTCGGCCGGCTGGCCGGGGAGGGGCTGCGGGTCGTGGCGGGGGGTGGGGGTACGGCGTCGCCGTCCGCCGGGTTGGCGCACGGCGGGGAGTTGGGCGTGCCCGAACTGGTTGCCGAGGCGGCGCTGTTGCAGGCGCGGCTCGACTGGTTCCAGAGCCAACTCGCGCGCCTGGGTGAGCGGGGGAGCGGGGGGAGCGGGGGAGCGCAGCAGGGCTGACGGAATGGCCGTCTTCGGGCCGGGTACCCGGGGTTGTGGCGGCCGGGGGTCGCGGGTCGTGGGCGCGGATGCCCACAGCGGCCCTCGCGTGGGTACGGGGTGCCTGTCGCGGGTCGTGTGTGGGTGCCTGTGGCGGGTCCTGTGGCGGCTCGTGTGTGGGTGCCTGTGGCGGGTCCTGTGGCGGCTCGTGTGTGGGTGCCTGTGGCGGGTCCTGTGGCGGCTCGTGTGCGGGTGCCTGTGGCGGGTCCTGTGGCGGCTCGTGTGCGGGTGTCTGTCGCGGGTCCTGTGCGGGTCCCTGTCGGTGCCTGCGGCGGCCCGTGCGGGTGCGTTGTGGCTGGTGTCGCGCCTACGGTGGTGTGTGAGTCGGTGCCGCGCCGGGTGGTGTCCGTCCTCGGTCCGGCGCACTGTCCCTCGCGGGGCGCCGCGGGTTTTCGCCGGCCGCTGCGGGCGGACACCACCCGCCACGTCCCCTCCCCGCCGTGCGCGGCCTCCCCCCGGGGAGGCGCTCGGTGGTCGACGCGATCAGGGAAAGGGCATATCGATGAGGCACAGGATTCCGCACGGGTCGGGCGCCAAGGGGCCCGACGAGCTGCGGCAGCAGATCGAGCACGCCAGGCATCAACTCGGCGACACCGTCGCCCAGTTGGTCGGCAAGGCCGATGTGAAGGGGCGGGCCCGGGTGCGGGCCGCCGATCTGAGGGACAAGGCCGGTGCCATGACCGTACAGCTGCGCGTGAGTGCCGCCCAGGCCGGCCACGGCATGCAGGACCGGGCCGCCAGGGCCGGGCACATGGTGCAGGGCAAGGCGGCTCAGGCCGGGCACATGGTGCAGGGCAGGGCCGCCCAGGCGGGGCATGTGGTGCAGGGCAAGGCCGCGCATGCTGGGCATGTGATGCAGGGCAAGGCCGCGCACGCTGGGCATGTGGTGCACGGGAAGGCCGCCCGGGCCGGGCACGCCGTGCAGGGGCGGGCCGGGCGTGCGGGTGAGGGCGGTGTTCCGCAGCCTCTGCGGGCCGCGCTGCGTCATCCGGGGCCGGTCATCGCCGTGGGGGTGCTGGCCGCGGTCGCCGGTGGCATCGTCTGGCGCCGGCTGCGTCACGGCTGAGCGGCCCGGCGGGTCCACCCTCGTACCGAAAACTCTGTCCGTCTGGACAAAAAAAGTTTTCGGTGCGAGGGTGGACGCATGCTGGACGTGACCGTGATCGAGGACCCCGAGGCGGCGGCCGTGTCGCTGGACCCCATCCGGGCCCGGCTGCTCGCCGAGCTGGCCGCCGAGCCCGCGTCGGCGGCGATGCTGGCCGGCAAGGTCGGGCTGCCCCGGCAGAAGGTGAACTACCACCTCAAGGCGCTGGAGCGGCACGGCCTGGTCGAGCTGGCCGGGGAGCGCCGCAAGGGCAACGTCACCGAGCGGCTGATGCGGGCCACCGCGGCGTCGTACGTCATCTCGCCGCTCGCGCTGGCCGCCGTGCAGCCGGACCCGGACCGCTTCCGGGACCAGCTCTCGGCGCGTTGGCTGCTCGCGCTCGGCGCCCGCCTGGTGCGGGACGTCGGTGCGCTGATCAGCGGCGCCGCGAGGGCACGCAAGCGGCTGGCGACCTATGCCCTGGACGGGCAGGTGCGCTTCGCCTCCGCCGCCGATCGCGCGGCCTTCGTGCAGGAGCTGACGGCGGGCGTGAGCGCCCTGATCCGCAAGTACGACGCCCCCGGCGCCGAGGACGGCCGCGACCACCGGATCGTCGTGGCCCTCCACCCCACGGTCAAGGACCAGCAGCCCACCCCCGCGCTGGATCAGTGAGCAGGAGCCCCGCCATGTCCAAGGAATTCGAGATCGTCCGCGAGTTCGAGGTCGACGTCCCGCCCGAGAAGGTGTGGGAGGCGATCACCTCCGGTACCGGGGGCTATCTGTGGCCGATGGATCCGCCCGAGCCCCGGGAGGGCGGCAAGGGCCCCTTCGGGTCGACCGTCACCGCCTGGGATCCGCCCCACCGCTACACCAACCGCAGCGAGGACGTCGGCTTCCCGGTGCAGTCGGCCAACCAGCTCGACTACACCATCGAGCCCCGCGACGAGGGCCGCCGCGCCTGGGTGCGGTACGTGCACAGCGGCATCTTCACCGACGACTGGAACAACCAGTACGACGGCGCCAGCAAGCACACCAACTTCTATCTGCACACCCTGTGCGAGTACGTGACGCACTTCGCGCCCCGGCCGGTCACCTTCGCCCAGCTGGAAGGTCCCGCGGCCTCGCGGACCACTCAGGCGCTCGCCGCCGTCGGCCGCGCCCTCGGACTCGCCGACGACGCGGCCGCGGGTACCAAGGTCGGCGTGCGGGGACCCGGCGGGCGGGCCTTCGACGCCGTGCTCGACTACCGCAACCCGTACTTCATCGGGCTGCGCACCGACGACGCCCTCATCCGCTTCTTCGGGCGCGGCCACTGGGGCGCCCCGCTCGGCATCAGCATCCACGACTTCGCGCCGGACGCCGACGCCGAGGCGAACGAGAGCGCCTGGCAGGACTGGCTGAACGGGGTGTTCGGCCAGTCCTGACAACGGCCTTGCTCACGGGCGGAAGCGCAGCACCTGCGGGTCGTGGTCGCTGATCTGGTCGTTGAACTCCGCGTTGATGTGCACGGAGTCGTAGTCGAAGTCGCAGCCGCGCCGGATCGCCGGGCTGATCAGGATCTGGTCCAGGACCTGCTCGTTGCCCTGGTAGTCGTAGGTGTAACGCTCGCTCCTCGGCAGCGACTTGATCGCCGACCACAGCTCGCCGTCGCCCTCGAGGATCTTCGCGGTGCCGGAGAACTCAAAGTCGTTCATGTCGCCGAGCGCGATGACGTCCGCGTTCTTCTGGACCTTCAGGATGTCCTTGACGAAGGCGTTCACCTCGGTCGCCTGCGCGTGGCGCTGGATCTCCGAGCTGCGCGTCGGCGGCTGGTACTGCGAGGTCAGGCCCTGGTCGCCGCCCTTGGAGACCAGGTGGTTGGCGATCACGAAGACGGTCTTGCCGCGGAAGACGAACTGGCCGGCCAGCGGCTTGCGGCTGTCCTTCCAGGCCGCGTTCGCCGGGTCGATCCGGCCCGGGGAGACCGTCAGTTCCGCCTTGCCGTTCTCCTTGGTGACGCCGACCGCGGTGGTGGAGTCGCCGCCCGCGCGGTCCACGAAGGACACCCGCTCGGGGTTGAACAGGAACACCTGGCGGATGTTGCCGCCCGGCTCGCCGCCGTCCTGGTCGTTGACCGGGTTGATCGAGCGCCAGTCGTACCTGGGGCCGCCCGCCGCGACGATCGCGTCGATCAGTTTGTTGACGGTCTCACTCGCGTCGACCGTTCCGTCGTCCTTGGCGCCGTTGTTGTCCTGGATCTCCTCCAGGGACACGATGTCCGGCGACTGCAGGTTGTTCACGATCGCGGCGGCGTGCTCGTCGAAGGTGGCGTCGGAGGGGTCGAGGTTCTCGACGTTGTACGTCGCCACCGCCAGCTCGCGGCTCGACTGCTTGCGCGTGGTCTCGCGCTCCAGGCCGCCGCTCTTCAGCGTGCCGAGCTTGCTCGCGACCAGGGTGTAGCCGCCGAACTGGTTGAAGTCCAGCGGGCCGGTGGTGGTGCCCTCCAGGGTGTCGCCGACGTTCGCCTTCGGGAAGTCGGCGGTCGCGCCCAGCGACTGGATCTGCAGCCGGCCGGTGTTCTGCGCGTCGTAGGAGCCGTAGACCGTGCCGCCGCGGCGGTTCGCGTGCTCCCACGGCTTCACCGTGACCCACAGTTCGCTGTAGGGGTCGGTGCGGCCGACCACGCGGGTGTCCTCGACCTGGACGTTCATGCCCTCCAGGGACTCGTAGTAGTCCAGGGCGTCCGCCGACGGGTCCAGGGCCAGGCCGTTGATCGAGCCCGCGGCCGCGGTGTCGCCCGCCGGTGCGTACGCGTCCGGCACCGAGTCCTCGTCGATCACGACCGGCGCCGGGACCGGGTTGCCGGTGGAGACGGTGGTGACCGTCGGCTTGGTGATCTCCGTGACCGACTGGTTGCCGGAGGAGGCGCCGCCGGGGACGTACTCGGAGACCGTGCCGGTCACCGTCACCGAGTCGCCGACCGCGACCTTCGGCGTGGAGCCGGTGAAGACGAAGACGCCCTCGCTGGTGGCCGGGTTGTCGTCCGGGTTCGGATCCTGGATCCAGAAGCCTCTGGAGGAGCCGTACGCGCGCGTGGCCGTGACGACGCCGGGCACGTCCGTCACCTTCTGGCCCGCGAACGGCGATATTCGGGTGGTGCCCTGAATGTCGTGGACGCGCACCGAGTCGGCGTGCGCGGGAGAGGTGAGGACGACGGCGGACGCCGCGCTGCAGACGGCGGCGACGGTGAGCGCGGCGAGGCGCGCGGAAGACCTGCTCGGCAAGGGTTCCCTCCGGGGACGTGACGATGCGCCGGGACGAGGGTGGTACGGGAGCGTGGAGGACTCGTAGCCCTCTGTGACACGCGTAGAGCCGAGTGAACAGTTGTCCCCCCAACTTCTACGCGCGTCAATCTCCTGCCTGACGACGGGAGTTGTCAAGGTTTCGGCCATGTACGGTGGCCGACGGGGAGATGAACCGGGCGGCATGGGTGGAAATCCGTCTAGGCTGAGCGGCTGAGCCCGTTCACGGTCCGAGGAGAACCAGCCGATGTCAGACAGCT
This sequence comes from Streptomyces incarnatus, assembly GCF_001027185.1. Classification (NCBI taxonomy): domain Bacteria; kingdom Bacillati; phylum Actinomycetota; class Actinomycetes; order Kitasatosporales; family Streptomycetaceae; genus Streptomyces; species Streptomyces incarnatus. Next base: position 6,510,049 of record NZ_CP011497.1, read on the forward strand.
CGCCCCTGCCGCCCGTACGGCTGCGCCCCGAAGCGGAGCTGGCACACGCAGCGCTGTCCACTCCGCTGCTCTCCCGCGCCGCCCGCCTCGCCCGCTGGGCCGGGCCCGACACCCGCGTCGACGCCGGCGGCGGACTGGCCGAGGAGCAGCTCCCCGCCGCCGCCGAACTGCTCGGACTGAGCGGCGAGGACGCCGCCGCGTACGCGAGCGAGGCCTGGCGGGTCGCCGTGGACGCCGGACTGGTCGAGATCGTGGACGAGGAGGCCGGGACGGTCCGGACCGGCGAGGAGCTCAACCTGCTCACCGGGGGAGCCCCGGCCGATGTGCTCGCCGTGTGGCTCACCGCGCTGGAGACCGTCATCGCCGACGCGAGCGTCCCCGACCTGGACGATCTGGTCGACGCCCTGGACGAGGGCGGCGAGATCGATTTCTCGTCACTCGACTGGGACCCCGACGCCGAGGCCGAGTTCCTGGACGGCGTCCTCGGCAACCTCTATCTGCTGACGGTGAGTGAGGACGGCCCCGGCGGGGGTCCGGTCCCGCTGCCCGCCCTCGCCGCCTCCATGATCGTCCCCGACGGCATGGGCGAGCCCACCAACGACGTCCTGGAGCAGGTCTCCGACGCGATGATGCGGCTCGACGACCAGTTCCGGGTGCTGGAGCCGGTCGGGCTCGTGGAGTACCAGCCGGTCGACGAGGCGCTGATGGCCGACGCCGAGGAGGAGCCCGCGGCGGCGCCGGACGACACCGACGTCACCCGGTACGGCATGGTCCGGCTCACCCCGCTCGGCGCGTACGGGCTGCGGGCGCGGCTGCTGGAGGCCGGGTTCCAGGCGCCGGCCGTCGGTGAACTCGCCGACAAGGGCGCGGACGCGCTGCTCGACGGCACGGCCGCGTTCGGGCAGGCGGCGGCGCAGGCCGAGACCGAGCAGTGGCTCGCCCGACGCGAACCGCTCGCCGCGGCACGGGAGTTGCTCGCCGCCGCCCGGGGCGCGGACGCGGGCGCCCCGCTGCGCCGGCTGCGCTGCCAGCAGGCCCTGTCCCTGATCGGCGCGGAGGCCGAGCCGGCGCTGCGGGAGGTGCTGGACGATCCGGAACTGGGCGGTCTGGCCCGGGTGTGGCTGAGCGAACGGGGTGCGGTGGGGGTGCCGGCGCCGTCCGAGGAGCTGGTGTTCTGGCTGACCGTCGACACGGTGGCCGCCCAGCTGGCGGCCGAGGGCAACTCCGCGGAGCTGCAGGCGCTGGTGGAGGGGCTGGCCGCGCAGCACAGCGGCTTCTTCTCCGCCGCGTGGCGGGTGGAGCACCCGGCCACCGCCGACGTCCTGGAGGCGATGGGGCGGCTGCACCCGGACAAGAAGGTGGCCAAGGAGGCGCGGAAGGCCGCGTTCAAGGCGCGGTCGCAACACGGGGCCTGACCCGGCTCCTTGAGACGGTCATGGGCCGGCGCATACGGATTCTTGAACGAGGGCCCCCGAAGCAGCCCGGCGTTCAACTCCCGTTCAGGGTACGGCGGGAGCGTGTGCGCGGAACCGCGGTCCGCCACCCTCCACGGCACTCCCACCGTCTCAGGAGACACACCATGTCGCTCACCCGCAGGGACTTCGCCAGAAAATCCGCGTTCACCGGTGCCGGGGTCGCCCTGACGGGCAGCGTCGGCGCGCTCGCCACCGCGCCGAACGCCCTCGCCGCGATCGACATCGACAGCGGCGAGGCGGAGTCGGCCCACGCCGGCGACCACGGCGTGGGCTACGGCCCGTTGGTCCCCGATCCGAACGGCATCCTGGCCCTGCCCGCGGGCTTCAGCTACCGGATCGTCACCCACAGCGGCAGGACCAGACTGGAATCCGGCGAGTTCACCCCGTCCAACCACGACGGCACCGCCGCCTTCGAAGGCCCCCGCGGCACCACGCTCCTGGTCAACAACCACGAGCTGAAGGGCCCGCGCGCCAACTGGACGTATCCCGTGCCGCTCACCGAGGGCCTGGTCTACGACCCCGCCGCCGCCGGTGGCTGCACGGTCGTCGAGGTGCGCCGCGACCAGGTCGCCGAGTGGGTCGGCATCGCCGGCACCTCCACCAACTGCGCGGGCGGCAGCACCCCCTGGGGCACCTGGCTGACCTGCGAGGAGACCGAGGACAAGGCCGGCCAGAACGGCATGACCAAGGACCACGGCTATGTCTTCGAGGTCGACCCCGCCGACCGCCGGGCCAACCGCGACCCCCGGCCCGTCAAGGCCCTCGGCCGTTACGCCCACGAGGCCGTCGTCGTCGACCCCGGGCGTGGCCACCTCTACCTCACCGAGGACGCGGCCGGCCCCAACGGCCTGCTCTACCGCTGGACCCCGCCGGATGGCTTCCGCCACGGCCGCGGCCGGCTGCGCACCCTCGCCGACGACGCCGGGGTGCTCCAGGCCTTCAAGTGCTTCGACTCCGGCGGCAGGTTCGTGGACGACCTGTCCCGCGCCACGAGGATCGGCACGGTCTACGGCGTCGACTGGATCGACGTCCCCGACCGTGACGCCCGGACGGTCCCGGTCCGCAAGCAGTTCACCGACGGCCAGGTCACCCGCGCCCGCAAGCTGGAGGGCATGTGGTGGGGCGACGGCGGCGCGTACGTCGTCTCCTCCTACGCCCGCGCGGAGAGCCCGGTCCGGCACGACGGCCAGGTCTGGTTCTACGACCCGCGGCGCCGCACCCTGACGCTCAAGGTCCTGCTCGGCGTGAACCCGGACCCGGGCACGGACGGCGCCTTCGACGGCCCGGACAACATCACCGTCTCCCCGTACGGCGGCCTGGTCATCGCCGAGGACGGCGAGGGCGTCCAGCACCTGTTCGGCGCCACCGAGAGCGGCCGCACCTACCCGATCGCCCGCAACGAGCTCGCGCTGACATCAGCCGCTGCCACCGCGGGCGGCACGGAAGGCGCCCCGGAGTACAGCGAGTTCACCGGCGTCACCTTCTCCCCCGACGGCCGGACCCTGTTCGCGAACATCCAGGAGCCGGGCATCATGCTCGCCATCACGGGGCCCTGGAAGCGGCAGCGGCGGTAGAACAAAGAGGGCCACTCGAACCCTGCAGGCCCGGAATTAATTCGCTCGCCCGTCCCGCGGCTCCCCTCCTAGAGTGATCCTCGTCCAGGTGCGACAGGCAGGACCTACTTCCGCTCATAACGGGGAGGCCGCGGGTTCGAGTCCCGCCACCGGCTCAACGGGCCGGTGTAGCTCAGGGGTTAGAGCACCAACACGTCGGTTCCGCCGACCTCGATCTCTGGACACCGAAAACTTCATGCACCTCCCGGTGCGCAGGCTGCGGTTACTTCTTTTGCAAAGAGAACCCGGAACCGCCGCCGACTTGATCTCGGGAGGCGCAGCACATGGTGGGTGTCCGGTGCGCAGGCAGCGGTTACTTCATTGGATCGGACGGTTGCGGGTTCGAGTCCCGTCATCGACTTCGGGTCGGTGTAGCTCAATCGGAAGAGCATCTGGGTAAAGTCCGCCGCCGACCCCTGACCTCGGACACCCTCCATTTGCTGTGCCTCCCTCCGAAACACGAGGGAATTCGGGGGAATTCACCATGGCGCGATTCAACACGCGTACCGCCAAGGCACAGCCGGTCTCGCCGGTCACCACCACCGGCCGCACCCTGCTCACCCATGAGGGCGGCCGGGGTCAGGAGCGCGACGCGCGTTCCGAGCTCTTCCTGCTCGCCGTCTCCAACCTCGTCAGCCGGAACACCTTCTATGAGTCCGGCACCGACCGCGACAACCGGTTCGCCCGGCTCGTGCGCGACCTCGCCGTCAGCGACCCGGAGTGGACGGCCGGACTGCTCGGCTGGCTGCGGGGTGAGGGACAGATGCGGACGGCGTCGCTCGTGGGCGCCGCCGAGTACGTGCAGGCGCGTCTTACGGCCGGCGCGACCGGCGGACCGTCGAACCGGCAGGTCGTGGACCGCGTACTCCAGCGCCCGGACGAGCCCGGCGAGTTGCTCGCGTACTGGACGTCGTCGTACGGCCGTGCCCTGCCCAAGCCCGTCAAGCGCGGGGTCGCCGACGCCGTACGACGGCTGTACCACGCCAAGTCGCTGCTGAAGTACGACACCGCGTCCAAGGGCTACCGCTTCGGCGACATCCTGAACCTGGTGCACGCGGCACCGGACCCGGACAAGCCGTGGCAGGGCGAGCTGTTCCGGTACGCGCTCGACCGCCGGCACCGCCCGGACACCGCCGTGCCGCCCGCGTCCCTGCCCGTGCTCACCGCGCACCGCGAGCTGATGGCGCTGCCGGTGCCGGAGCGGCGGGCGGTCGTCACCTCGCCCGGCGGCGCCGAGCGGCTCGCGGCGGCGGGACTCACCTGGGAGGCGCTGGCCGGCTGGCTCCAGGGTCCCATGGACAAGGCGGCCTGGGAGGCCGTGATCCCGTCCATGGGCGCCATGGCGCTGGTGCGCAACCTGCGCAACTTCGACGAGGCCGGGGTGTCCGACGAGGTCGCGGCCCGGGTCGCGGCGAAGATCAGCGACCCGGAGCAGGTCGCGCGCTCGCGGCAGTTCCCCTTCCGCTACCTCGCCGCCTACCGCCACGCGCCGTCGTTGCGCTGGTCGTACCCGCTGGAGCAGGCGCTCGGCCACTCGCTGGCCAACGTGCCCGCGCTGCCGGGCCGGACGCTGGTCCTGGTCGACCGGTCGGGCTCGATGTTCTGGGCGCAGTCCCGGGACCGCTCGGAGCTCACCCGGGCCGACGCGGCGGCGATCTTCGGCACGGCGCTCGCGCTGCGGGCGGCCGACGCCGACCTCGTGGAGTTCGGTACGACCAGCAACCCGATCACGTTCCGCAAGGGCGAGTCGGTGCTGAAGATCCTGGAGCGCTTCGGCAACCTGGGCGGCACCGACACCACCGACGCGGTGCGCCGGCACTACCGGAAGCACGACCGGGTGCTGATCGTCACCGACGAGCAGTACGCCCCGAACCGGCACGGCGACCCGACGGACCGGATCCCGGCCCATGTGCCGGTCTACACCTGGAACCTGGAGGGCTACCGGGCGGGCCACGGCCCGTCGGGAGGCGGGAACCGGCACACCTTCGGGGGCCTCTCGGACGCGGCCTTCCGGCTGGTGCCCCTGCTCGAGGCGGCCCACGACAGCCGCTGGCCGTGGCAGGTCTGAGCGGCATCACCCGGCCCGTCCTCCGGCTCTGAGCGTGGCCCGCACTTCTACGGGGGGTGCGGGCCACCCGGGTGCCGGGTTCCGCCTCTGCCGTGGGATTGTCGTGGAGCAGACTGACATCTAACATTTCAGTTCATGCAGGCTCTACGACCCGTCCCCCGCACCCTCCTGCGGGACCGCGCCTACGCCGCGATCCGGGACGCCATCGTGGCCGGGGAGATCGAGCCCGGCGCGGTGGTGCGCGACGCCGACCTCGCCGAGCGGCTGGGGCTGTCCCGGGCGCCCGTGCGCGAGGCCTTCTCCCGGCTGGTGGACGAGGGGCTGCTGGAGAGCAAGCCGCAGAGCTACACCCGGGTCACCCCGCTCGTCGCCGCCGACGTACGCGACGCGGCCGCCGTGGTGGGCGCCATGCACGAGCTGGTCACCCGGGTCGCCGTGCCCCGGCTGCGCCCGGCGGACGTGGCGGAGATGCGCGCGGCCAACGAGCAGTTCGCCGCCGCCGTGCGCGCCGGTGACGTGGACGAGGCCCTGCGTGCCGACGACGAGCTGCACGACGTGCTGGTCCGGGCGGCCGGCAACCGTGCGGCCGCCGCCACCGTCGCCCGCTACACCCCGCTCATCCGCCGCCTGGAGCGGCAGCGCTTCGGCGAGGGCGGCTCGTGCCGCTCGGCCGGACTGCACGAGCGGCTGATCGCGGCCTGCGCCGCCGGTGACGTGGACGGGGCGGTCCGTGCCACGGAGGAGATCTGGCGCACGCTCACCGAGCTGGCCGACCCCGACTGATCCCTTGATCCCTCGCGTCCCTGGAGGTCCCGTGTCCCTGCCCGCGTCCCTGGCGTCGTACGAGCGTTATCCCCTTCTCTTCGGCCCGTCCCCGGTGCACCCCCTGGAGCGGCTGACCGCGCACCTCGGTGGTGCCTCGCTGTGGGCCAAGCGGGAGGACTGCAACTCCGGGATCGCCTACGGCGGGAACAAGACCCGCAAGCTGGAGTACCTGGTCGCCGACGCGCTCGCCCAGGGCTGCGACACCCTGGTGTCGATCGGCGGGGTGCAGTCCAACCACACCCGCCAGGTCGCGGCCGTCGCCGCCCGTGCCGGACTCAAGTGCGTGCTGGTGCAGGAGAGTTGGGTCGAGTGGCCGGACTCCGTGTACGACCGGGTCGGCAACATCCTGATCAGCCGCCTCGCCGGGGCCGAGGTGCGGCTGGTGCGCGCCGGGTTCGGGATCGGGGTCAAGGAGAGCTGGGAGCAGGCGCTGCGGGACGTCGAGGCGGCGGGTGGCAAGCCGTACGCCATCCCGGCCGGCGCCTCCGACCACCCGCTGGGCGGCCTCGGCTTCGCGCGCTGGGCCCACGAGGTCGCCCGGCAGGAGGAGGAGTTGGGCGTCTTCTTCGACACGGTGATCGTCTGCTCGGTGACGGGGTCCACGCAGGCGGGTATGGTCGCCGGATTCCGGGCGGTCGAGGAGGCGGGCGGACGGCGGCGCCGGGTGATCGGCATCGACGCGTCGGCCAAGCCCGCCGCCACCCGGGAGCAGATCGCGCGCATCGCCCATGGCACAGGCCGACTCATTGGCCTCAGGTCCGAGTTGACCGAAGCGGACATCGAGCTGGACGAGCGGTACCACGCGGGGACGTACGGCATCCCGGACGAATCCACCCTGGAGGCGATGCGGCTGGCCGCGCGCACCGAGGGCATGGTCACCGACCCCGTGTACGAGGGCAAGTCGATGGCCGGGCTCGTCGATCTCGTCGGACGCGGTGAGATCGGCGCGGACTCCACCGTGCTCTACGCCCACCTCGGCGGCCAGCCGGCACTGAACGCCTACAGCGCCCTGTTCTGACGGCAACGACGGTCCGCACCAGGTGTCCGCGGGGGCTTCCGCGCAGGCCGTGGGAGGCCGGCTCGATCATCCGCCGGAGTCCAGGGCGGCGGCCGTCGGCGGGCAGAGCCATGATGGCAGTGTGCCCCAGCCCTCGACGCCCACCGCCCCAACGCCTCGCCCCCCAACGCCTCGCTCAGCCGAGGGACCCCGCTCGACCGAGGGACCCCGCTGGGCCGAGGACCCCAGCCGGGCCCGGGAGGCGCGTCCGGTCGAGGAGTCCCGTCCGGCGGAGGACTCCTGCTGGGCCGAGGACCCCCGCCAGGCTCGGGAGGCGCGTCCGGTCGAGGAGTCCCGTCCGGCGGAGGACTCCTGCTGGGCCGAGGACCCCCGCCGGGCCCAGGAGGCCCGTCCCGTCGAGGACCCCCGTCCGGCCGCCACCCCCGGTCGCGTCGAGTCGGCTCCCACTCCCCGGACCGCCGTGGCCTGGCTGCCTCCGGCTGAGCTGTGGCCCGTCATCCAAGGCATCCGTGCCGAGCACGACCCGCAGATCCGGCGCTGGCCGCCCCATGTGAACCTGATCTTCGGGTTCGTGCCGGAGGAGGACTTCCCGGCGGCGCTCCCGGTGCTGGCCGGCGCGGCCGCCGAGTGCGCGCCCTTCGACATCCGCCTCGCCGGGGTCCGCTTCTTCCGCCACCGGTCCTGGTCCACCGTGTGGCTCGACCCCGCCGCGGCCGGCGCCGCGCCCTGGACGCGGCTGAGGAGCGTGCTGGCGGAGCCCTTCCCGTCCTGCACGGACCGCTTCCCCACCTTCACCCCGCACCTCTCGCTCGGCCGCACCCGTGCCCCGCGCGTCCTCGCGGCCGAATGCGCCGCCCGGCTCGGCGTGCTGCACGCGCGCGTGGCCGAGATCGTGGTGCTGTCCCGCCGCGGCGACGGCCCCATGCGGGCACGCGCCGTGATCGGCCTGGGCACCGGAGCCGTACGCCACCACCTCGGGCCGGATCCGGCGACCGGCGGGTACGAGCCACCGGAACGGCACTGAGCGGGCCGCCCGGGTCCCGGTAGGATTCGGGGAGAATCCCCGGTTGGCGAGGAGTTCCCGGATGCCGCAGGTCAGGCCCATGCGCGCGGACGCTCGCCGCAACTACGAGCGACTGCTGGAGGTCGCGGCGGAGGCCTTCGCCGAGCATGGGGAGAACGCCTCGCTGGACGACATCGCCAAGCGCGCGGGCGTCGGCTCCGGCACGCTCTACCGGCACTTCCCGACCCGTCAGGCGCTGCTGGAGGCCGCGTACGTGGACCGGATCGAGGCCATGGCGGCCCGGGCCGACGAGTTCGCCGCCCAACTGCCGCCGGGCGCGGCGCTGGTGGAGTGGCTGGGCGCGGTGTGTGCCGGGGCGATCCAGGTGCGCGGCCTGAAGGCCCTCCTGGGGTCGGCCGTCACCGACGGCGGCTCGGTCGCGGACACGGCCTGCGGCACCCATATGAAGGACGCGGCCCGGCGCCTGGTGGAGGCGGCCCAGCGGGAGGGCAGCCTGCGGGGGGACGTCGAGCCGGTCGAGGTCCTGCGCCTCGCGCACGGCGTGGCCTCGGCGTCGGAGCTCGCGGACGGGCAGGGGAGGCAGATCCGCCGCTATCTGTCGCTGCTGATGGACGGACTGCGGCCGGGCGGGCAGGCCTGAGAGCCGGGCGCCCCTGGGGGACGGGGCGCCGCCGGCTGTCGTACGGCCGTCTACAGAGCCCGCGCCCCCGGCTCCACCATGTTTCTCACCGTCCGGGCCTTCACGAAGTCGCCCAGCGCCGTCATGTCCCACTCGCCGGAGAACTGGCGGATGAGCTTGGCCATCAGCACGCCCGTCTGGGGCTCGGCGTGGGTGAGGTCGAAGCGGACCAGTTCCTCGCCGGTGGTGCCGTCCAGCAGGCGGCAGTAGGCCTTGGCGACCTCGGTGAACTTCTGGCCGGAGAAGGAGTTGACCGTGAAGACCAGTCCGGTGACCTCCTGGGAGAGGCGGCCCAGGTCGACCGTGATGACCTCGTCGTCGCCCGCGCCCTCGCCGGTGAGGTTGTCGCCGGAGTGCCTGATCGCGCCGTTCAGGATCGTCAGCTTGCCGAAGTAGCAGCTGTCGATGTGATTGCGCTGCGGGCCGTAGGCGATGACCGAGGCGTCCAGGTCGATGTCACTGCTGTGGAACGCCGGCTCCCAGCCCAGCCCCATCTTGATCTGGGAGAGCAGCGGGCGGCCGCCCTTCATCAGGGACACGGTCTGGTTCTTCTGGAGGCTGACCCGGCCCTTGTCCAGGTTGATCTTCCCGGCGCCCGGGGCGGGAGCGGGCGGGGCCGGGGGAGCGGAGACCGGCGGGGCCGGCGGGGTGACCGGTGTCCGCACGGTGGGCGCCGGCGGAGCCACCGGCTGCGGCGGCGCGGTCGGCTGCGGTGGCGCCGCCGCGGCCGTCGCCGGCTCCTCCACCGTCACTCCGAAGTCCGTGGCGATGCCGGCCAGCCCGTTGGCGTACCCCTGGCCGACCGCGCGGGCCTTCCAGACGCCGCCCCGGCGGTAGATCTCCACGACGACCAGCGCCGTCTCCGCACCGAGCTGGGGCGGGGTGAACGTGGCCAGCACCGCGCCGCCGTCCGCGTCGCGGATCGTGGCCGTCGGCTCGATGCCGTGGAAGGTCTGGCCGGCCGCGTCCGGGCTGGCCGTGACCACGATCTTCTCGATGTCCGGCGGGACGGCGGCGGTGTCGACCGTGATCGCGTCGGGGGCCGTACCCCCGCCGGACGCGTGGTTCACACCCGGGCCCGTGGGCTGGTTGTAGAAGATGAAGTCGTCGTCCGAGCGCACCTTGCCGTCGGCGGTGAGCAGCAGGCCCGACACGTCGAGCCGCACGGGAGCGGTGACGTCCACCGTCACGCGCACGGCGGGGAGAGGGATGTTCGAGCCAGGGGTCATAGCTGTCATGCCGGATGAACGAACGACACCGCTTTACCGTTCCCTTACCCGACCCCCATTCGGCTCAGGGTCCTCACCCCGAGGCGGCTCAGGGTACGACCACGATCTTCCGGCCCACGCCCGCCGCGAACTGCTCCAGCGCCTGCGGGTACCGGGCCAGCGGGATCCGGTCGCTGATGAACACCTGCGGGTCCAGCACCCCGTTCGCGAACAGCTCGGCCGCCCGCTCGAAGCTGTGCAGCACCGCCATGGAGCCGGTGATGGTGATCTCCTGGTTGTAGACGCGGTACGGGTCGATCGTCACCCGGGTCGCGTAGTCGGCCACCCCGAACTGCAGGAACGTGCCCGCCTTCGCCACCCGGTCCAGGCCGTCCTGGATCGCGGCCGCGTTGCCGGTCGCGTCGACGACGACGTCCCAGCCCTGGGGCCGGTCCAGTTCGTCCGCGCTCGCCGCCGAGGCGGACACACCCAGCTGCCGGGCGGTCTCCAGCCGCGCCGGGTTCACATCGACCACGTCCACGCTCGCCGCGCCGGTCCGCTTGGCCAGCTCCAGCATCATCAGGCCCATCGTGCCGGAGCCGTAGATCAGGACGTGGGCGCCGAGGCGGGACTGCAGGACGTCGTAACCGCGCACCGCGCAGGACAGCGGCTCCACCAGGGCCGCGTCCTCGGTGCGCACGTGCTCCGGCAGCTTGACGCAGTTGGCCACGGGCGCGACCGCGTACTGTGCGGCGCCGCCGGCCGTGGTCACACCGATCGCGGCCCAGCGTTCGCACAGGTTGTTGTGGCCGGTACGGCAGTAGCGGCACTCGTAGCAGTACAGGGAGGGGTCCACGGCCACCCGGTCGCCGACCGCGACCTCGGTGACCTGGGCGCCGACGCCGACCACCTCGCCCGCGAACTCGTGGCCGGGGACGATCGGCAGCTTGGGCGCGAACTCGCCCTGGAGGATGTGCAGATCGGTGCCGCACAGCCCGCAGGCGGCCACTTCCACGACGACCTCCCGGGGGCCCGGAGCCGGGTCCGGCACCTCGGTGACGACGGCGCGGCCCACGGACTCGATGACGGCGGCCTTCATTTCACGGCTCCCAACGACAGGCCCTGGACCAGCTTGTCCTGGGCGGCGAACCCCGCGGCGAGCACCGGCAGGGAGACGACGAGCGACGCGGCGCACACCTTGGCCAGGAACAGGCCCTGGCTGGTGATGAAGCCGGTCAGGAAGACGGGGGCGGTCTCGGCGACCACGCCCGTGAGGACTCGGGCGAAGAGCAGTTCGTTCCAGCTGAAGATGAAGCAGATCAGGGCGGTGGCGGCGATGCCGGGCAGGGCGATCGGGGCGACCACGCGCGCGAGGATGGTGGGCAGCCGGGCGCCGTCGATCTGCGCCGCCTCGATCACCGCCACCGGGACCTCGGCGAGGAAGGACTGCATCATCCACACCGCGATCGGCAGGTTCATGGAGGTGTAGAGGATGACCAGGAGCCAGATGTTGTCGAGCATCCCGGTGTTCTTCGCGAAGAGGTAGATCGGCAGCAGGCCGGCCACCACCGGCAGCATCTTCGTGGACAGGAAGAAGAACAGGACGTCCGTCCACTTCCGCACCCGCCGGATGGACAGCGCGTACGCCGCCGGGAGGGCGAGGAGCAGCACGCAGACCGTCGACACCACCGAGGCCACGGTGGAGTTGACCAGCGCGGGCCAGGGGCTCGCGCCGCCGCCCGCCCCGAAGAACTTGCGGTAGCCGTCGAGGGTCAGTGAGGCGGCGAAGGACGGCGGGTTGGTCGCCGCGTCCGCCTCGGAGTGGAAGGACGTCAGCGCCATCCAGGCGATGGGCAGGAAGAACACGATCCCGGCCAGCCAGGCCACGAGACCCAGACCGTTGCGGCGGAGCACGGCGTTCATGCGCGGGACACCTCCTCGCGGAACAGGGACGACACCACGCGCAGGGCGAAGGTCGCGATGACGATCGAGCCGATGACCACCAGGACGCCGGCGGCCGAGGCGAGGCCGTTCTCGTGGGCCTGGTAGAAGCTCTGGTAGACGGTGTAGGGCAGGTTGGCGGTGCCGAGTCCGCCGGACGTGATCGTGAAGACCGCGTCGAAGTTCTGGACGATGTAGATCGAGCCCAGCAGCGCGCCGAGTTCGAGGTAGCGGCGCAGGTGCGGGAGCGTCAGATGGCGGAAGACCTGCCAGTCGTTCGCGCCGTCCACCCGCGCGGCCTCGATCTGCTCGGGGTCACGGCTCTGCAGCCCGGCGAGCAGGATCAGCATCATGAACGGCGTCCACTGCCACACCAGAGAGGCCTCGACCGCGAGCAGCGGAGTGTTCGAGATCCAGTCGGGCTGTGGGCCGCCCACATAGTGCAACAACCCATTGAGAAGGCCGTATTCGGGGTTGTAGAGCACATGCTTCCAGAGCAGGGCCGCGGCCACCGGTACCACCAGGAAGGGCGCGATGAGCAGGGTCCGTACGACGCCCCGGCCGTGGAACCTCCGGTTCAGCAGCAGCGCCAGCGCCAGCCCGAGGACCAGGCTGACCAGCACCACCGTCACCGTGAGCAGCACGGTCGTCCAGACCGAGTGGCGCAGGTCCGCGTCGGTCAGCACCTGGCGGTAGTTGTCCAGGCCGGTGAAGTGGCGGGCCTTGGGATAGAGGGCGTTCCAGTCGAAGAAGGAGATCACCAGCGTGGCCACGAACGGCAGCTGAGTCACGATGATCATGAAGACGAGGGCGGGCAGGAGGGGGGCCCGGGTGGCCCAGGCGCGCAGGCGGGCGGAGGGCTGCCGCGCGGCGCGTACCGGTGTGGTGGCGAGGGGTGCTGTCGTCGCGGTCATCGTCCCTCGTACTCCTTGGAGATCTTCTCGGCGAGCGCCTGCGCGTGTTTCAGGGCCGTGTCGACGGACTGGCGTCCGGCGATGGCCGCACTGATCTCCTGGGAGACCTTGGTGCCGAGGTCGGTGAACTCGGGGATGTCGACGAACTGGATGCCGGGCGCGGGCCGCGGCTGTACGCCGGGGTCGTTCGGGCGGGCGGTCTCGATGGCCTGCTTGGTCATGTCCTGGAAGGCGGCGGCCGAGGCGCGGTACTCGGCGTTGGTGTACGTCGACGCCCGCTTGCCCGCCGGGACGTTCGGCCAGCCGCTGGTCTCGCCGACCAGCCGCTCGTACTCCTTGCTGGACGCCCAGGACACGAACTTCCAGGCCTTGTCCGGGTTGCGGGACGCCTTCTGGATGCCCCAGGCCCAGGTGTAGAGCCAGCCGGAGGACGACGTCTTCTCCACGGGGGCGGGGGCGTAGCCGAGCTCGCCCTTGACGGGGGAGCCCTTCGCCTCCAGCAGGCCGGCCGCGGACGTGGCGTCGTACCACATGGCGACCTTGCCCTGGGTCATGTCGTTGAGGCACTCGGCGAAGCCGGACTGGGCGGCACCGGACTCGCCGTGCCCGCGCACCAGGTCGACATAGAACTTCGTCGCCTTCTCGAACTCGGGGGAGTCGAGGTGCGCCTTCCAGTTCCTGTCGAACCAGGTGCCGCCGAAGGTGTTCACCACGGTGGTCAGTGGTGCGATCATCTCGCCCCAGCCGGGCAGGCCGCGCAGGCAGATGCCCTTCATGCCGGGCCTGGCACCGTCGACCTGCGCGGCGAGGCCGGCGATCTGCTGCCAGGTCGGGTGGGCCGGCATGGTCAGGCCCTTCGCCGCGAACACGTCCTTGCGGTACATCAGGAAGGACGACTCGCCGTAGAAGGGCTGGCCGTAGAGCTTGCCGTCGGAGGCGGTCAGGGACTGGCGCATGGGGCCCAGGACGTCCTGTTCGTCGTACGACGGGTCCTTGGCGACGTAGGAGTTCATCTCGTGCAGCCAGCCGTTGCGGGCGTAGATGGGTATCTCGTAGTTGCTCAGGGTCGCCACGTCGTACTGCCCGGCCTGGTTGGCGAAGTCCTGGCTGATCTTGTCGCGGACGTCGTTCTCGGGCAGGACCGTGAAGTTGACCTTGATGCCGGTCTCCTTGGTGAAGCGGGGGGCGAGCTTCTGGAGTTCGGTCATCTGGGGGTTGTTGACCATCAGTACGTTGATGGAGTCGCCGCCGGAACCGGTCCCGCCCGCACCGACCCAGCAGCCGGAGAGCAGCGGGGCGAGCAGCGTCCCTGCGGCGGCCATGGCGAGTCTGGCTCGCGGCCTCCGTCGGCTCTGGGTTCGCATGGATCGCTCCTGGAGATATCTGGATATAAGGGGCACTTGGAGGTGCGAAGCGCCCCCAAGGGGAGTGAGTTGGATGTTCGGATTCGGACTTCTCAGACCCTGATGACCTGTGGGCCCAGCAGGGAGTAGCGGTGGGCCTCGGCGGCCGGGAGCTGGGTGCTCGTCACGATCGTCTCCAGCGCGCCGACCTCGGCGAACCGGCAGAAGCTGACCGCGCCGAACTTGGTGTGCACGCCCGCGAAGACGGTCCGGCGCGCGGCCCGTATCGCCTGCGCCTTGACCTCGCTGACGGCCGGGTCGGGGGTGGTCAGGCCGTGCTCGCGGGAGATGCCGTTGGCGCCGATGTAGGCGAGGTCGAGGACGAAACCGGCGAGCATCTTCGTCGTCCAGTGGTCGACGGTCGCCAGCGTGCCCGCCCGGACCCGGCCGCCGAGCAGCAGCACCTGGATCTGCTCGGCCTCCGCCAGGGCGCCCGCGACCGGCAGGGACGCGGTGACCACGGTCAGCGGCCGGTCCGCCGGCAGGGCCTCGGCGATGAGCTGCGGGGTGAAGCCCTCGTCGACGAAGACCGTCTCGGCGTCCCCGAGCAGCTCGGCCGCCGCGGCCGCGATCCGGCGCTTCTCGGGCACATGGCTGGTGGCGCGGAAGGCGAGCGTCGTCTCGAAGCCGGCGCTCTCCACCGGATAGGCGCCGCCGTGCGTACGGCGGACCAGGCCGTGGTCCTCCAGGGCGCGCAGATCGCGCCGGATGGTCTCCTTGGCCACGCCCAGCTCCGCGGCCAGCGCGGTGACGTCGACCTGGCCGGTGGCGCGCGCGGCCCGCACGATCTCGCGCTGGCGTTCTTCCGCCGTCCTGGTGGTCATCTCGTCACCCACTTCCCTGTGGAGCTGCCCGTTCGGGCCCATGGGGGAAGTTCTACCGTCGCTCTCCGGCGCTGACCAGGCCTGTTGCGGGCCCGATACTGCCCGTTCGTGCCCGTTCACCGAGGGCGGTGCCCGGCCCGGACCTGCGCGGCTGCGTCGTGCGGGGTGGGAGCGGGCGTCCCGGACGCCCGAATGCGGCGGCGGGCGGGCCCGTTCGGTGCCCGCCCGCGCGCGTGAGCGATCGTTCCGCGCCACCGGGAGCGCTTCGGACGGTTGCCCGAGGCGCCCGGGAGGCTCAGTACGGCCAGATCGGCGGGTCGCTCACGAAGTGCCCGCCCAGGTGGCCGTGGGCCGGGTTCCGCGGGTCCAGCTCGCCCTGCTCGGCGATCAGCTTCCCGGCGTACGGCTCGGAGTCGTCCTGCGGCTCGTAACCGAGCGCCCGCGCGGTGCTCAGGTCCCACCACAGCCGGGTGTTGGCGGAGGAGCCGTACACGACGGTGTGGCCGACCTCCTCGGCGGTCAGGGCCGCGTGGAAGAGGCGGGCGCCGTCGGCCGGGCTCATCCACACCGAGAGCATGCGCACGCTGGTCGGCTCCGGGAAGCAGGAGCCGATGCGCACGGAAACGGTCTCCAGGCCGTGCTTGTCCCAGTACAGCTGGGCGAGGTCCTCGCCGAAGGACTTGGACAGGCCGTAGAAGGTGTCCGGGCGGCGCGGGGTGCCGACCGGGATCAGCGGCTCGCCGGGGCGCGGGGCCGGGGTGAAGCCGACGGCGTGGTTGGAGGAGGCGAAGACGATCCGGGGCACGCCCTCCTGGCGGGCGGCCTCGTAGAGGTTGTAGGTGCCCTCGATGTTCGACCTCAGGATCTTCTCGAAGGGGGCCTCCAGGGAGATGCCCGCGAGGTGCAGGACGGCGTCCACGCCCCGCACCGCCTCGCGCAGGGCCGCCGTGTCGGAGAGGTCGGCGGTGATCGCGTCGGGCTCGTCCTCGAGGGGGCGCACGTCGAACAGGCGCAGCGTGTAGCCGTACTCCGGCAGCAGGGACCGCATCAGGGTGCCGAGCCCGCCGGCGGCGCCGGTGAGCAGAACGGTGCGGGGAGCGGGCATCCTCGGTTCTCCTTGCGGCCGGTATTCACATACGTGGACACGCTAGAGAGGTTCGCCGTACACCGTCAAGTGTCACGTGAGGTCGGTGAATTCGCTTCGGGTGGTGCGGGTTTGCCTGCTTGACCTGCCGCAAGAAGGCCCCGTAGCGTGGTCGCGTTCAGAAATATGGACGAGGATCAGAGGCATGCACCGGCGTGTGCGACGCGTCGGCGTGCCCCGAGGGAGAGCCCGTTGACGCCAGCCCCGCTCACCGAACGGCTCCGTGCACCGAGCGGGCCGCTCTTCTTCCCCGTCACGGCCTTCGGCCCCGACGGCTCGCCCGACCTCGACGTCTACCGCACCCACGTCCGCCGGGGCGTCGCCGCCGGTGCCGCCGCCGTGTTCGCCTGCTGCGGCACCGGGGAGTTCCACGCCCTGCTGCCGGAGGAGTTCGAGGCCTGCGTCCGGGCGGCCGTGGAGGCTGCCGAGGGGCGCGTCCCGGTGGTCGCGGGCGCCGGCTACGGCACCGCGCTCGCCGTCCGCTACGCCCGCCTCGCCGAGCGGGCCGGCGCCGACGGCCTCCTCGCCATGCCGCCGTACCTCGTCCTCGCCGGCCAGGAGGGCCTGCTGCGGCACTACCGAGAGGTCGCCGCGGCCACCGCCCTGCCCGTCGTCGTCTACCAGCGCGACAACGCCGTCTTCACCCCGCGCACGGTGGTGGGCCTCGCCCGCACCGACGGGATCATCGGCCTCAAGGACGGCCTCGGCGACCTCGGCCTGATGCAGCGGATCATCAGCGCCGTACGCACGGAAGTCCCCGGCGACTTCCTGTACTTCAACGGCCTGCCCACCGCCGAGCAGACCCAGCTCGCCTACCACGCCCTCGGCGTCCCCCTGTACTCCTCGGCCGTCTTCTGCTTCGCGCCCGAGATCGCCCTCGCCTACCACCGGGCCCTGACCGCGGGCGACGGCGCGACCCTGCGGCGCCTCCTGGACGGCTTCTACCGCCCGTTCGTGGAACTGCGCGCCCAGGGCCGCGGCTACGCCGTCTCCCTCGTCAAGGCGGGCGTACGGCTGCGCGGCCTGGACGTCGGCGAGGTCCGGCCCCCGCTGCACGAGCCGGCAAAGGAGCATGTCAAACAACTCGCCCAGCTGATCGAGCGGGGCCGCGCGCTGCTGGAGGAGGACGCGTGAGCGCGTGCCGGCGGCGTGAGCAAACGGTGACATGGTCCGGAGGGCGACACGTGAGCACGCGTCGGTACGGCTGGGAGGAGGCCGCGTGAAGGCGTCGGCGTTCGTCTACCCCTGGGACGTGGGCGGGGACCCCGAGGCGCCCGCGCGGATCGCCGGGCTCGGCGTGGAGCAGGTCACCCTCGCCGCCGCCTACCACTCCACCCGCGCCCTGACCCCCCGCCACCCCCGCCACCGCATCGTCACCGCCGAGTACGCGGCCGTCCTCTACCCGCCGGACCACCGCTGGGCGGGCCGCGGCATCAGGCCCTACCCCGCCGGCCGCTGGGCCCCCGGCGACGCCTACGGCGAGGCGGCGGCGGCCCTGACCGCGGCGGGCCTCGAGGTGCACACCTGGGTCGTCCTCGCCCACAACTCCCGCCTGGGCGCCGAGCACCCGGACACCTCGGTGGTCAACGCCTACGGCGACCGCTACCCCTGGGCGCCCTGCATCGCCCAGTCGGCCACGCGCGCGTACCTGGTCGACCTGGCCGCCGAGGCCGCCGTACGCCCCGGCGCGCACGGCACCGAACTGGAGTCCCTCGGCTGGTACGGGCTCCAGCACCTGCACGCCCACGACAAGACCGGCGGTGTCGCCCTCGGGGAGGCCGGGCAGTACCTGATGTCCCTGTGCTTCTGCCCGTCCTGCCAGGCCGGGTACGCCGGACAGGGCCTGGACCCCGGGGAGCTCGCCGCGTCCGTGCGGGCCGCGCTGGAGCCGCTGTGGCGGGGCGCGGCGGACGACGAGGGCTGGCCCACGGTCGGGAAGCTGCTCGGCGAGGAGAACGCGGCCCGCACGCGCGCGTGGCGCGAGGACACCGCCGGCACCCTCCAGGAGGAGGCCGTCGCCGCCGTACGCGCCGCCGCACCGGCCGGCTTCCAGGTCCTGCTGCACGCCGACCCCGTCTCCTACCACTGCGGCGCCAACGCCGGCGTCGACCCCGCCCGCGTCCTCGCCGTCGCCGACGGCGTGGTGGTGCCCTGCACGGGCGGTACGGCCCTGCTGGCGCCCTTCGCCGCAGCGGCCCCGGAGCGGACGGTGCTGGCCGCCAACCTCACCGTCGTCTCCGGCATGGGCGGCAGCCCCGGCACCCTCGCGGCGGACGCGGCACGCGCGCGTGCGCACGGCGCGACCGAACTGCGGCTCTATCACGCCGGGTTGGCGTCGGACGGAGACCTCGCCGCGGTGCGCGAGGCGCTCTCGGCGCGCTGAGCCAGGGACGCCGCCGTACCGAGCAGCGCGAGGCCGTACACCGGCAACAGCACCGCGGGCGGGGCGAGTCCGACCAGGCCGGCGCCGACGCCGAGTCCGATCACGTTGGGCGTGAAGACCAGGGTGCTCGCGGTGGCCGTCGCCCGGCCGAGCAGGGGGCCGGGTGTCTCCCGCTGGACGGCGGTGAACGCGGCGACGAGCACACAGGGCAGCCCGAGACCGCCCGCCGCGGACGACGCGAGGGCCACCGCGTCCCACGGCACGGCACGCGCGGCCACCGCGAGCGCCGTCAGCGCGATCCCCGCCGCCGCGAACCGGAGCGCGCCCAGCCGCCGCAGCGCGGCGCCCGAGACGAGCCCCGCCGTCACCGAACCGGCGCCCTGGACGGCGTACAGCACGCCCGTGTACGCGGGGGAGTGACCGAGCCGGTCGACGACGGCGTACAGCGTCGTGCTGCACAGGGCGGTCAGGAGCATCGTCGCACCGCCCGCCCGGACCAGCGGGCGCAGCCCCGGGTGCCCCCACAGGTGCCGGACGCCCGCCACGGTCTCCTCGCGCCAGCTGCCGCCGGACCGGACGGGCCGCTCCTCGCGCACCCGCAGCAGGGCGTACAGCCCGGCGGCGACCGCGAAGGTGCCCGCGTCCAGGCAGGCGACGGCCGGACCACCGCAGGCCGTGTACAGGCCCGCCCCGGTCAGCGGGGCGACGAGCTTCATCCCCTCGGTGACGGCCATGCGCAGCCCGTTGAAGTCACCGCGGCGCTCGGCGCCGATCGCCGCGGTCACCAGGGCCGACTCCGCCGCGTCATGGACGACCTCGGCGGCGCCGTAGACCAGCAGGACGGTGAAGAGCAGCCACAGGCCGCCCGCGGAGTCCACGGTGCACAGGGTGGGCAGCAGGGCCGCCAGGCCCGCGTTCAGGCCCACCAGCAGGGGCTTGCGGCGGACGCGGTCGGCGATCGTGCCCAGCGCCGGGCCCGCCAGGGTGGGCGCCCACATGGCGAGCATGCACAGCGCGGCCAGGCCGTCGGACCCGGTGAGGTCCTTCACCCACACGCCCGAGGCCAGGAACAGCGCGGAGTCGCCGAAGCCCGACACCACCACCGCGGCCAGATACAGCCCCGCGTCGCGGTCCCGCAGCACGCGGAGCAGGGTCCAGGAAGTCGTCATGCCCGCTCAGCGTGGGGATAAGGCGGGCGGGCGCGGATCGGTCAGGTGCCTTAATTCCGAAGGGCCGGCTGAATTCCGGAGGTCCGGCGGACGGCGGCAATCCGTCGGAACCTGTCGGTAATGCCCCTGGGGCGTACACCGGGCCGGACCTACCGACGGCGGCATGCGTTACCTCGCCCCGATCCTGATCGGCCTCGTCTACGTCCTGCTGAT
Organism: Streptomyces incarnatus; assembly: GCF_001027185.1. Lineage (NCBI taxonomy): Bacteria > Bacillati > Actinomycetota > Actinomycetes > Kitasatosporales > Streptomycetaceae > Streptomyces > Streptomyces incarnatus. The sequence continues at coordinate 6,529,950 of NZ_CP011497.1, forward strand.
GTCCCTCGTCCCGGAACCCCACCGGCGCCGCCTCAACGCGGATGGGGGCACCGCCCGGTCGAGCGAAGCCGAGACTGGGGGAGGTCGCCGGGGCGGGTGCCGCCTACCTGAGCGGCGGCGGCCTCGGCGGCTGGGAGTTCGTGTTCACCGCCGTGGCCACCTGGGTCGCCTACAAGGGCCTGGACTCCTGGGCCTGGACCGGCGTCGGCTGGCTGCTGCACACGGCCTGGGACGTCGTCCACCACCTCAAGGGCCACCCGATCATCCCGTTCGCCCACGACTCCTCGTTCGGCTGCGCGCTGTGCGACCCGGTGATCGCGGTGTGGTGCCTGGGCGGCGGGCGGTCGCCGTGGGAGTGGCCGCGCGGCACCGATGAGTTTTCGCGGCCCGGCCGGTCTGCCCTTCGTACGAGGAGTGCGACCGTGAAGGAGTAACGGCATGACCATGATCGACTTCGGCCCCCAGACCAGAATGGTGGCCGGGCTGGTCGAAACGGTGACCGACGAACAGCTCACGGCCGCCACGCCCTGCCCGGACCTCGCGGTGCGGAATCTGCTCGGCCACATCCACCTGCTCTCCGTGGCCTTCCGCGACGCCGCCCGCAAGGACCTCGGGCCGACGACCGACACCGACCCGGCCGCGGCCGTCCCGGACATCGGCCCCGGCTGGCGCGAACAGCTGCCCAAGGCCCTGGACGAACTCGCCGACGCCTGGCGTGACCCGGCGGCCTGGACCGGCATGACCCGCGCGGGCGGGGTGGACTTGCCGGGCGAGGTCGCCGGCGCCGTCGTCGCCGACGAACTGGTCATCCACGGCTGGGACCTGGCCCAGGCCGTCGGACGCCTCTACGCCCCCGACCCCGCCGCCCTGGACGCGGCCCACGGCTTCCTGCTCATGGCGGCCGAGGACCCGGACCGCGGCGGCGGCCTCTTCGGGCCGGTCGTCCCGGTCGCGGAGGACGCGCCGCTGCTGGAGCGGGCGGTGGGACTGAGCGGCCGGGACCCGATGTGGCGTCCATGACTGAGTAGGAGGGCATCCGCGATCTGAGTACGTGCACCGGTGTGGCGACCCCCGTGACGCCGGTTCACTGCTCGCATGACGACACAGCACATCGCACCGCTTCCGGCACCGGCCGACCGGACTGAGCGGGACCCCCGCGCCTGGGTGGCGCCGGCGATCGCGACGGTCCTGCTGGGCGTGCTCGGTCCGGCCGCCGTCCTGTTCGCCGGGTTCTCCGTGATGGCCACGGACAGCTGCGGCCCCGACGACTGCTCGGCCGCGCTGAACACCTCCCTGTCCTGGATCTTCGGCCTGCTCCGCTTCGGCGGCCCGCTGTGCTTCGTCGCCCTGCTCACGGCCTGGCTGCTGCCCTGGCAGCGCCGCTGGTCCGTGATGCGTGCCTGGACGGCGGTCCTCGCCGTGCTGCCGCCCCTGGGCGTGCTGTTCCTGGTGTTCACGCTGCCCGCCCCGTGACGGGGCACGGTCACCGAAGGCTCCGGTTCCGCTTGTCGGGGTGGAGCACGGCGGCGCCACCGGGGGCCGTACTCTCCCTCCATGCCCCTCAGCCTCACCGTCCTCGGCGCCGCCTCCCCGCACCCCGGCCCGGACCGGCCCTGCTCCGGGTACCTGCTGTCCGGCGGGGGTGCCGAGGTGTGGGTGGACGCGGGGCCCGGTACGTTCGCCGCGTTGCAGCGGCACACGGATCCCGCGCGGCTCACCGCGATCTGGATCTCCCATCTGCACGCCGACCACAGCGCCGATCTGCTGTCGGCCGCCTACGCCTTCGCCTTCGGCGGGATGACCCCGGCCGCACCGGTCCCGGTGTACGCCCCGCAGGACTGCGCCCGCCGGCTGGCCGGCTTCCTCGGCCGGGCGGACGTCGACTTCCTCAAGGGCGTCTTCGACTTCCGGGCCCTGTACGACGGCCATGACGTCCGGCACTGGAACCTCCGCCTCACCGCACGCGCCGTCGCCCACGACACCGAGGCGTACGGGCTGCGCGCCGAATGCCAGGGCAGCGTGCTCGCCTACTCCGGGGACAGCGGGCCCTGCGCCGCGCTCGGTGAACTCGCCCTGCGCGCCGACCTGTTCCTGTGCGAGGCGGACATCACCGAACATCGCGGCAGCGAACAGGTCCATCTGACGCCGGAGGACGCCGGACGGATCGCCCGCGAGGCCCGTGTGCGCGAACTGCTCGTCACCCATGTGGGACCCACGCTCACCCGCGAGGAGGCCACCGCGCGCGCCGCAGCCGTCTCCGGCCGGCCCACGCACACCGCCGTCGAGGGCGACATCCACACCGTCTGAGGCCGCGCCGCCTGCCTTCTCCGTCAGAAGCGCCGACCTTTGTCAGAAGCATTGACGAAACCCGGGCCCCCTCCTACCTTCAACGCGTCGTACTTCGTACGTCATATATGAGACGCGATATGTGAGATCCGAGAGGGCCGCATGACCTCTGTGCCCACCCCGATCCCGTCCCGCACGCAGTACGTGCTGGACGCGATCAGACACCGCATCCTCACCGGGCAGCTGACGCCCGGTCAGGCCCTGGTCGAGACGGAGCTGGCCGCGCAGTTCGGGGTGTCCAAGACCCCGGTGCGGGAGGCGCTGAAGACCCTCGCCGGGACCGGACTCGTCGTGATGAGCCAGTACAAGGGCGTCACGGTGCGCATGGTGGACGCGGACATGGCACGCGAGGTCTACGACGTGCGGCTGCTGCTGGAGCCGGAGGCACTGAGGAGAGCCGTCGGGCGAGGCGCCTCCCTCGACGCCGCGCGCGACGCGCTGAACCGGGCCGACAACGCCACCGACACCGCCGAACGGTCGCTCGCCAACCGGGAGTTCCACCGCGCCCTGTACCTGCCGTGCGGCAACCCGCTGCTCGGCCGGATGCTGGACGAGGTCCGCGACCAGGCCGCGCTGGTCTCCGCCGTCGCCTGGGCCGCCGACCCCTCCTGGGAGCGCGAGGCCGCAGAGCACCGGGAGATCCTGCGGCTGGCGCTGGATGGCGACGCCGACGGCGCGGCGAGCGCCCTGCACGCCCACATCGCCTCCTTCGTGCGGCGCGCTTTCCCCTCGGACACCGAGGCGGCCGAGGAGACCGCGGTCGCCGGCCCCCACGCAGAGGAAGGTCCTTCATGAGCGGCGTGACGTTCGAGACCCAGCGGGCGGCCCTGGCCGACGTGGTGGCCATCCCGGTGACTCCCTTCGCCGCGGACGGCTCCGTCGACCTCGCCGCCCACCGGGCCCTGCTGCGTCGCCTGCTCGACGGCGGGATCGGAACCCTCACCCCGAACGGCAACACCGGCGAGTTCTACGCCCTCACCCCCGAAGAGCGGCGCCTCGTCGCCGAGTCGACCATCGAGGAGGCGGGCGACCGTGCCGCGGTCCTCGTCGGCGTCGGCCACGACCTGCCCACCGCCATCGCCTCCGCCCGGCACGCCCGTGACCTCGGCGCCGGGATGGTCATGGTCCACCAGCCCGTCCACCCGTACGTCTCGGCGGCCGGCTGGGTCGACTACCACCGCGCCATCGCCGAGGCCGTGCCCGAGCTGGGCGTGGTGCCGTACATCCGCAACGACCGGCTGGCCGGCGCCCGGCTCGTCGAACTCGCCGACCACTGCCCGAACGTCATCGGCGTGAAGTACGCCGTCCCGGACGCCGCACGCTTCGCCGCCTTCGCCCGCGACGCCGGCCTCGACCGGTTCGTCTGGGTCGCCGGTCTCGCCGAGCCGTACGCCCCCTCCTACTTCTCCGCGGGCGCCACCGGCTTCACCTCCGGGCTCGTGAACGTCGCCCCGGCCGTCTCGCTGAACATGATTGAAGCGCTTCGATCCGGCGACTACCCGGGCGCCATGAAGGTCTGGGAGCAGATCCGCCGCTTCGAGGAACTCCGCGCCGCCCACGGCTCCGCCAACAACGTCACCGTCGTCAAAGAGGCCCTCGCCGCCCTCGGCCTGTGCCGCCGGGACGTCCGCCCGCCGAGCAGACCGCTGCCCGAGGACGAACGCGCCGAGGTCGCCGCCATCGCCGCGGGGTGGTCCATATGAGCGCGCCCCGCAAGAAGCCGGAAGAGCTGCGGAGCCACCAGTGGTACGGCACCGACGGGCTGCGCTCCTTCAGCCACCGCGCCCGGACCCGGCAGCTCGGCTACCTGCCCGAGGAACACCTCGGCAAGCCGGTCGTCGCGATCCTCAACACCTGGTCCGACATCAACCCCTGCCACGTCCACCTGCGTGACCGCGCCCAGGCCGTGAAGCGGGGCGTGTGGCAGGCCGGCGGGTTTCCGCTGGAGTTCCCGGTCTCGACCCTGAGCGAGACCTTCCAGAAGCCGACGCCGATGCTCTACCGGAACCTGCTGGCGCTGGAGACCGAGGAACTGCTGCGGTCCTACCCGGTCGACGGGGCCGTGCTGATGGGCGGCTGCGACAAGTCCACGCCCGCGCTGCTGATGGGCGCGGCCAGCGCCGACCTGCCCGCCGTGTTCGTGCCGGCCGGTCCCATGCTGCCGGGGCACTGGCGGGGCGAGGTGCTCGGGTCCGGTACGGACATGTGGAAGTACTGGGACGACAAGCGGGCCGGGCTCATCGGCGACTGTGAGATGTCCGAGCTGGAGAGCGGGCTCGCGCGCTCCCCGGGGCACTGCATGACCATGGGTACGGCGTCCACGCTGACCGCCGCCGCCGAGGCCCTCGGTGTGACCGTGCCGGGTGCCTCCAGCATTCCCGCCGTCGACTCCGGGCACGACCGGATGGCGGCCAGGGCCGGGATGACGGCCGTGGAGCTGGTGCGCGGCGACCGGAGGCTGTCGCGGATCCTCACGCGTGAGGCCTTCGAGGACGCGGTCACGACCGTCCTGGGCCTCGGCGGCTCCACCAACGCCGTGATCCACCTGATCGCCATGGCGGGCCGCGCCGGGGTGAGGCTCACTCTCGACGACTTCGACCGCATCGCCCGGACCGTGCCCGTCCTCGCCAACGTCCGCCCCGGCGGCCGGACATACCTCATGGAGGACTTCCACTTCGCGGGCGGCCTGCCCGGCTTCCTGTCCCGGATCGCCGACCTGCTCCACCTGGACCGGCCGACGGTGTCGTACGACACCCTGCGCGAGCAGCTGCAGGGCGCCCAGGTGCACGACGACGACGTCATCCGCCCCCGCGGCAACCCGGTCGCGAGCGAGGGCGGGGTCGCGGTCCTGCGCGGCAACCTCTGCCCGGACGGCGCGGTCATCAAGCACATCGCCGCCGAACCGCACCTGCTCAAGCACACCGGCCCGGCGGTCGTCTTCGACGACTACCGGACCATGCAGCGCACCATCAACGACCCCGCGCTCGGCATCACCGCCGACAGCGTGCTGGTGCTGCGGGGCGCCGGACCCAAGGGCGGCCCGGGCATGCCCGAGTACGGCATGCTCCCGATCCCCGACCACCTGCTCGAGCAGGGCGTGCGGGACATGGTCCGCATCTCCGACGCCCGGATGAGCGGCACGAGTTACGGCGCCTGCGTGCTGCACGTGGCCCCGGAGTCGTACGTCGGCGGCCCCCTGGCCCTCGTGCGCACCGGGGACCTGATCACCCTGGACGTCGCGGCGCGCAGCCTCCATCTCCACGTGGACGCCGCGGAGCTGGAGCGCCGGCGCACCGCGTGGACCCCGCCGCCCGCCCGGTACGAGCGCGGCTACGGCGTCCTCCACAACAGCCAGATCACCCAGGCCGACACCGGCTGCGACTTCGAGTTCCTGGCCCGGCCGGGCCATGTGCCGGACCCGTACGCCGGCTGACCCCCGTACGGAGAGAGGTGAAGCGCTTCACCCTGCGCATGTAGCAAGCGCGGATCCCGGCCAGCTCCAGGTCCTTCACACAGCTGACGGCGCCGGGAATGTCGTAGTGCCCCGGCTCCGAGGCGAACGCCCAGGCCCCGGGCGGCAGAACACCACGCAGCCGGGGCAGTTCGGTCAGGTAGGCACGGGCGTCGACGGAGAACCCGTGGCCGTGCCAGTGGGTCTTGACGAATCTCACGACCACGATCCTCTCCCACGCACCGCACGAGGGCCGGTGGCCCCGTCGCACAGTGATCACGGAGAAAAGTGTATCGATCGGGTAACAGGCCTCGCAGTGCCCGGTGTTATGCGCGTAGACAGTCTCCGACCTGGTACATCACTCTCATCCACCAGATCCGGAGAATCCATGCGGAAGTCCCACAGAGTCGTCGCCGCCGGTGCCGCCTGTGCTCTCGCCGGTGTCGCGCTGTACGGCGCGGGCGCGGCCACCGCCGGTCAGTCGACGGCGAACTCCACCCACGAGCCCTACAACATAGGGCAGTTGGTGAAGGACATCGACACCTACTACGGCACGGCCGCCGACAGCAACGGCGTCTACCAGGCGTCCCCGGACAGCCCGTACGCCCAGGACCTGGCGCAGATCGACGCCGACGCCAGGCGCTACATCGACAAGGCGGCCCGCAAGGCGCACCGCCACGGCGAGAAGCCGGCCGTCGTGTTCGACATCGACGACACGCTGCTGCTCAGCCTCGACTACGAGAAGCGCTACAACTACACGTTCAACCCCACCACGTGGAACGACTACGTGAACAAGGCCGACCGCCCGGAGGTCTTCGGCAGCCCCGAGCTCGTCCGGTACGCCGAGTCCAAGGGCGTCGAGGTCTTCTACAACTCCGGTCTCAGCGAGGCCCAGCGCGCCGCCGCGGTCGCGAACCTGAAGAAGGTCGGCGCCGATGTGAACCTCGACGCCGACCACATGTTCCTCAAGGACAAGGCCAACCCGCCGGCCTACCTGAGCGACTGCGCCACCCCGGGCACCTGGAACTGCACGACCGTGCAGTACAAGTCCGGGACCCGCAAGCACATCGAGGACGACCTGGGTTACGAGATCATCGCCAACTTCGGCGACCAGTACTCGGACCTGGACGGCGGCTACGCCGACCGCACGTACAAGCTGCCGAACCCGACCTACTTCGTCAGCTGAGCGCCGGCCGTACGTCCTGAGCAGCCGCTCGTACCCGGTCCCCGTCACCGGCAGCACCGTGCCGTGGCGGGGGCCGGCGACCGCGGCTCACGCGTCACCGCCCGAGCCGCCGTGCGCGGCGAAGTCACCGGTCACCGTGTGAGCGCTCCCCCCGGCAGTACCGCTGATCCGGTAGCTGTCGTCCTTCGCGTCACGTCCGCCCCGCGCATGGTCGTACTGCCCCGCGAACACCCACAGCCCTCCTTGAGCCGCCATGTGTAGGCGACGAACCCGGCCTGCTCCTCGACCGTCTGGGTGAAGTCCCCCCTCCGGCAGCGAGCGCCACGCGCCCGTCGAGGACACCCCGCCGGTCAGGGCGATCCTGCGCGTTCGCGCACCGCGCTGCGGATCCGGGTGCGGGCCAGGGGGCGGCGACCACGCAGTGACTGTACGGGGCGTCGGACGCCGTATGGTCCGCCGAACCGGATTCCGTAACACGGGGAAAACCTGAAACAGGTTGAACAGGGGAACAATCCAGCCAGCATCCGCAAGCCGATCATCAGATGACGAGGAGTGGGACCATGTCAGTGGACCGGTACTTCAGGATCTCCGAGCGGGGATCCACCGTCGGCCGGGAGATACGCGGCGGCTTCGCCACGTTCTTCACCATGGCCTACATCCTTGTCCTGAATCCGATCATCCTGGGCAGCGCCAAGGACAAGTTCGGGCACACGCTGGACACCGGCCAACTCGTCACCGCCACCGCGCTGGTGGCGTGCGTGATGACGATCGTGATGGGCGTCGGCGGCAACCTCCCGCTCGCCATCGCCGCCGGCCTCGGCCTCAACGCGGTCGTCGCCTTCCAGCTGGCTCCGCTGATGAGCTGGCCCGACGCGATGGGCCTGGTGGTCCTGGAGGGTCTGGTCATCTGCCTGCTGGTCCTCACCGGACTGCGGGAGGCCATCATGAACGCCATCCCGCAGCAGCTGAAGCAGGCCATCGGCGTCGGCATCGGCCTGTTCATCGCCTTCATCGGCTTCGTGGACGCCGGGTTCGTCAGCCGCATCCCCGATGCCGCGCACACCACCGTGCCGGTGCAGCTCGGCGCCGTCGGACGCCTCACCGGCTGGCCCGTGCTCGTCTTCTGTCTCGGCGTCCTGCTGACCATCGCGCTGCTCGCCCGGAAGGTGAAGGGCGCGATCCTCATCAGCATCGTGACGACGACCGTCGTCGCGATCATCATCAACGCCGTCGCCGACATCAGGAGCTGGGGCCTGACCACGCCCAAGGTCCCCGACAAGCTGGTGGCCGCACCGGACTTCGGGCTCATCGGTCACTTCAGCCTGTTCGGCGGCTTCGCCAAGGCCGGCGTCCTCACCGCCGTCCTGCTGGTCTTCACCCTGATCCTGTCCGACTTCTTCGACGCCATGGGCACGATCGTCGGCATCAGCGCGGAGGCCGGACTGCTGGACGAGAAGGGGCAGGTGCCCGGCATCGGCCGCGTGCTGTTCATCGACGGCGCCGCGGCCGTCGCCGGCGGTCTCGGCTCGGCCTCCTCCAACACCGCCTACATCGAGTCCGCGGCCGGCGTCGGCGAGGGCGCCCGCACCGGCCTCGCCAACCTCGTCACCGGCGGCCTGTTCGGCCTCGCCCTCTTCCTCACCCCGCTGCTCACCATCGTCCCGCTCCAGGCCGCGGCCCCCGCGCTGATCGCGGTGGGCTTCCTGATGATGACCCACGTCAAGCACATCGACTGGGACCGGTACGAGATCGCCATCCCCGCGTTCCTCACCATCGCGGCGATGCCGTTCACCTACTCCATCACCGACGGGATCGGGGCCGGTTTCCTGTCCTACGTCGTCATCAAGTCGGTGCTGGGAAGGGCGCGGGAGGTCAACTGGCTGCTGTGGGGGGTCTCGGCGCTGTTCCTGGTGTACTTCGCGATCGACCCCGTCGAGCAGGCTCTCGGGGTGAAGTGAGGGACACCCCTTACGGGCGCCCTACTTCACCGCCGCCTGCATCATCGCCTTGGCCACCGGCGCCGCCAGACCGTTGCCGCTCACCTCGGACCGAGCCGCGTCCGACTGTTCCACCATCACGGCGACGGCGACCTCCTTGCCGTTGGAGCCGGACTTGGCGAAGGACGTGAACCAGGCGTACGGCGTCTTGCTGTTGTTCTCGCCGTGCTGGGCGGTGCCGGTCTTGCCGCCGACGGTGGCGCCGTCGATCAGGGCGTTCGTGCCGGTGCCGTCCTTGACGACCGTCTCCATCGCCGACTGGAGCTGCTCGGCGGTGGAGGAGCTGACGATCTCCTTGGTGTCCGCGCCGTCGTCGTAGTTCTGCAGCACATCACCGCCGCTGTCGGTGATCTGCGACACCATATGCGGCGAGACCAGCTTGCCGCCGTTGGCTATGGCCGCGGACACCATGGCCATCTGCAGCGGGGTCGCGGTGACGTCGAACTGGCCGATGCCGGAGTACGCGGTCTGCGGCTGGTCCATGCCGGAGGGGTACACGCTGGCGTAGGCCCGGACCGGCACGTCCTGCTTGTCGTCGTTGAACCCGAACTTCTCGGCCATGGCCTTCACCTTGTCCTGGCCGAGCTGGACGGCCATGTGGCCGAAGACGTTGTTGCAGGAGTACTGCAGGGCCACGCGGATCGAGGCGTTCTTGCACGGCGCCGACGTGTTCTCGTTCACCAGCACGTGCGTCGTGCCCGGCGGGGTGTAGGGGTCCGGGCTGTCGGTCGGGTCGTCCACGTTCTTGTACAGCCCGTCCTCCAGCGCGGCCGCCGCCACGACCAGCTTGAAGGTCGAGCCGGGCGGCAGCGGCTGGCGCAGCGCCCGGTTGGTGAGCGGCTTGTCCTTGTCCGCGTTGAGCCGCTTCCAGGCGGACCCGGCCGTGTTGGCGTCGGTCAGCTCCGAGGGGTCGTACGACGGCGTGGACACCACCGCGAGGATCTTGCCGGTCTTCGGGTCGATCGCGACGGCCGCGCCCTTCTTTCCGCTCAGCGCGCGGTAGGCCGCCTTCTGCACGTCCGGGTCGATCGTGGTGAGCACGTTGCCCGGATCGGCGCGCTTGCCGGTGAGCGTGTCCAGCACGGTCTTCAGCCGGTTGTCCGTGCCGTTGAGCAGGTCCTTGTAGATGCCCTCCAACTGGGTGGGGGCGTAGGCCTGCGAGGCGTAGCCCGTCACCGCGGCGTAGAGGCTGCCGTCCGTGTACGTCCGCTTGTAGGCGAGGTCGCTCCCCTTGGTCCGGGTGGAGCCGGTGATCGCGTTCCCGGCCACGATGATGTTCCCGAGCGGCCGCGAGTACGTCTGGATCACGTTCCGCCGGTTGTCGTTGTCGTCCGCGAGGGCCTTGCCGTCGTAGAACTGCACCCAGGTCGCCCTGACCAGCAGAGCGAGCACGAGCAGCAGCGCGAAGACGGACGCCCGCCTGATCGTCTTGTTCATCCCGTTCCGAAGACGAGCGGGACGGGGCCGATCGTTCCCGTACGCCCCGTTTTCTCATCCTGCGCTCAGGAACCGCCTCACCCCGCGCTCAGGAAACCGGCCTCGTACGCGGCGATCACCGCCTGGGTGCGGTCCCGGGTGCCCGTCTTGGCCAGCACCGCCGCGACGTGCGACTTCACGGTGGCGGGACCCACGTCCAGCCGCCGGGCGATCTCGGCGTTGGTCAGTCCCTCGGCCATGTGCCGCAGCACATCGCGCTCACGTGCGGTGAGTTTGCTCACCCACGGCGCGGGCGGGGCGGCCCCGCGCCCGTGGCCGGCCGCGAGGGCGCGGACGGCCGACGGGAACAGCAGGCTGTCGGTGCGCGCGACCAGCCGTACCGCCTGCACTAGCGTGTCGGCGTCCGCCCGCTTGAGCAGGAACCCGGAGGCTCCGGCGCGCAGCGCGTCGTACACGTAGGAGTCGTTCTCGAAGGTGGTCACGACCACGATCCGGGGCGGCTCGTCGAGGGAGGCGAGGATCTGCTCGGTGGCCCGGATGCCATCGATCTCCGGCATCCGGACGTCCATGAGGACGACATCGGGCCGCAGCTCCCGGACGACGGACACGGCCTCGGCACCGGTCGCCGCCTCACCGACCACCTCCACATCGGGCTCGACGGAGAGGATGGCACGCAGGGCGGTGCGGACCATGCGTTCGTCGTCGGCGAGGACGGTCCGGATCGCGGGCTGGGGCATGCGGGTCCTTTCGGCGGTCACGCTGCGGCATCAGGCAGCCGTCAACGGAAGTCGTACGCACAGGCGCCAGGTGTCTCCCGCCGGCCCCGCCTGTGCCGTGCCGCCGAGCAGCCGCACCCGGTCGGCGACGCCCCGCAGACCGTGGCCGCCGCCGGGGCGGGGAGCCGGGGCCGCGCCCAGGGGGTTCTCGACGGTGAGCTCCAGGTGCCCGGCGGCGGTGGCGATGTGGACGGTGACGGGCGTGCCGGCGTGTTTCAGGGCGTTGCTCAGCCCCTCCTGCACGATCCGGTACGCCTCCCGGGAGACCAGCGGCGGCAGCGTGGCGGGGTCGGCGGCGACGGTGGCCGTCACGGGCTGCCCGGCGGCCCGGGTCCGGCGCAGCAGACCCTCCAGGTCGCTCGCCAGGGTCGGCGCGGGCGCGGTGCCGGGCGCGTCCCCGTCCCGCAGCACGCCGAGTACGGCGTCGAGTTCGCCGACCGTGCGCCGGGTGGTCTCCTCGATGGCGGCGAGCGCCTCGCGGACGAACTCCGGGTCGCTGCCGAGGAGCCGGCGGGCCGCGCCCGCCTGGAGGGTGACCGCGCTCAGCGCGTGGCCGACGGAGTCGTGCAGCTCGCGGGCGAGCCGGTTGCGCACGGCGAGGTCGGCGGCCCGGGCCTCGGCGGCGGCCAGCCGGTCCGCGGGGGTGGGCCCGAGCAGCGCGGGCGCCCAGCGGGCCAGCAGCGCCCCGCAGCCGGCGGCGCACGCGGCGAGCGCGAGCAGCATCGCCAGGCCCGCGACCGGGGACAGCGCCAAGGCCCAGCCGTGGTCGAGGACATGGGGGAGGGCGAGCGGGGAGCGGCGCAGCCCCGCGAACAGGGGCAGCACGATCAGTACGACCGCGAACGGCGGCACGGCCAGCGACATCCCGGCGACGATCCCGCCGAGGCCGAGGTGCAGCGTGAACCAGGCCGCCGTACGGGCCCGTTCGGCCCGCGTCCGGGCCGGGCCGTGGGCGAGCAGGTCCGCGTCGATCCCGCACAGGGCCCGTACCGCCGCCGACTCCAGCGGACGGGTCAGCGGGAACAGCGCGGTGACGGCGGCGATCGGCAACCCGACCGCGAACGAGCCCAGTTGGAGCGGCAGCGACCGGAAGACGTCGTCCACGCCGGTGAGCGGCCCGACGATCACCGAGCCGACGAGGACGTACGGCATGGCGAGCGCGCCGCCGAGGATCAGATGGATCCACCGGCGCCGTGCCCGCCCGCCCAGCAGCGGCCGCAACGCCCTTGTCACCGGGGCGCCTTGCCGGGCCGGTCCAGGAGGAAGCGGGCGATGACGCTCGCCGCGAGGATGCCGGTGATCACCTGCCCAGCGTAGGTGAGTCCGGTCAGCGGTGTCGGCTCGTTTCCCGTCACCAGCACCGCCAGCGACATCCAGCCGCCCCAGCAGGCCACCGCCCCGGAGCCGGTCCAGGCCAGGACGAGCGGCACGGCGAGCGGCAGCGCGGCGCCCCGGCGGAAGGCGAGCTGCCAGGCACCGGTGACGGCGCCGGCGAGGAAGAGCACGTAGACGAACTCCATGGACCGGTCCCCGCCCCCGTCGAGCCCGATCGCCCCAGAGCCCCGCAGCAGCCGCACCGCGCCCGGGACCAGCGCGACCAGCGCCGCCGCCACGGCCGTCCGCCGCCCTGCCCGCGCCGTGCTCCCGGTGCCCGGCAGCTCCCGTACCCGCCCCCGCCACAGGTGCCCCCAGCGCTCGCGGGCGTACCCGGTGAACAACGCGCCGAGCGCCAGTCCCTGCACGATGAACCCGCCGTACACCACCCCGAAGACCCAGTCGGCCAGGAAGGGCCTGTCACCCGCGCCGCCACCCCCGCCCCGGCCGCCGTGCAGGACGAGCTGCAGCGGGAAGCCCACCATGATCGGCGCGAGGAGTCCCACGGCGAGCCACATCGGCACCGCGAGCAGCCAGGCGGGCACCCGGCGCCCCCACGGGCGGGTCAGCAGCAGCGCCAGCACCACGACGGCCGCGTCCATCAGCACGGTGAGGCCGTTGGCGAGCGCCATGGTCAGCCGGTGCTCCAGGAGCGGGCTGCCGTCCGGGATGCCGAGGTGGCTGCCGGCGATCCAGGCGAGCTTGAGGGACAGATAGGGCAGGCAGGCGGCGACGGCGACGAGCCGCAGCGAGCGCCGCACGGCGCCGACACCGGCGGGAGCAGGAGCGGTTGGGATCGTCATGCCTCAACGCTCCCGCGCGGGCGGGGTGTTCACCTCCTGCGGCCCGACGATCCGTCTCCGCCGCGCGGGGGAGGAGCTCAGTCCTGCAGGACGAGCACGACCTCCTCGATCTCCCGGCCCCGCCCGCTCGCGTACCCCCGGGCCCGGGTCGTCTCGCGGAACCCGCACTTCTGCAGCACCCGCAGCGACGCGGCGTTGTCGGCCGCCGCCCGCGCGTACAGCGGCCGTTCGGGCACCTCGGCCAGCAGGGCCCGCAGCGCCGCCGTGGCCACGCCCCGGCCCCAGTGGGCGCGGTCGATCCAGTAGGTCACCTCGCGCTCGCCGGCCGTCCCGTAGACCGCCGCGTTGCCCACCACGTGCCCGTCGGCCAGGATCGTGCGCTGTATGTCGGAGGAGGCGCGCAGCCGCTCCCAGTGGGCCGCGAAGGACTCCCGGTCGTAGGGCTTCTCCGGGCCGAACGCGGCCATCCGGACGGCTTCCGGATCGGTCATCTGCCGGAATAACACCGGCAGGTCACCGTCCTCGACGACACGCAGCGCGATCTCCATGGGAATCGACCCTACGACGGCCGGGCGCCGGGCGCACGACCGCCCGCGCTCAGAGCCTGCGCGTCGCGAGCGTGAGCCGGTCGCGGGCGTCGAACAGCGCGTCCTTGATCATCTGCTCGTGGGCGGGGGTCAGCCGGGCCACCGGCACCGAGCAGCTGATCGCGTCCCGGGCGGGGGTGCGGTAGGGGATCGCCACGCCGAAGCAGCGCAGGCCCAGCGTGTTCTCCTCGCGGTCGACCGCGAAGCCCTGCTCCCGCACCTGGTGCAGCTCCTCGATGAGCTTCTCCCGGTCGGTGAGGGTGTTCTCGGTGAGCGCGGGCAGCGTCTCCGGCAGCAGCTTGCGCACCTGTTCGTCGGTGTACGTGGCGAGGATCGCCTTGCCGAGGGAGGTGGAGTGGGCCGGGAGCCGGCGCCCGACCCGGGTGAAGGGGCGCAGGTAGTGCTGGGACTGCCGGGTGGCGAGGTAGACGACGTTGGTGCCGTCGAGCCGGGCCAGGTGGATGGTCTCCGTCGTGTCGTCGGAGAGGCGGTCCAGGGTCGGCCGGGCGGCGGCCACCACCTCGTCGCCGTCGATGTACGAGGTGCCGACCAGCAGCGCCCGCACCCCGATGCCGTACCGCGTGCCCGTCGCGTCGGTCTCCACCCAGCCCAGCTCCACGAGCGTGCGCAGCAGCATGTACAGGCTGGACTTGGGGTATCCGACGGCCTCCTGCACGGCCGCGAGGGAGTGCATGCCGGGCTTGCCGGCGAAGTACTCGAGCAATTCAACGGTCCGTACCGCGGACTTGACCTGCGCTCCGCCTGTCTCGCCTGCCGACATCGCCCTTGACCCCTTCAATCGCCGGGAAATAGTCTCCGAGCAGCATATTCATCATCAGAGACAGTGTTCAGTATATCGAACGCGGCTGATGGTTGGCCCTAGTCAGCCCTAGATAATGCGGCCTTACTGGAGGGACCCGCGGTGGCAGCAGCACCAGTCTGGAGTGTCGACCCGCGTACCGGGAAGCAGCGTGAGCAGGTTGCGGTGGAGGCTACCGCCCAGGAGGTGGACGCGGCGGTCCGGGCGGCCCACGCCGCACGCGGCGCCCTCGCCGACCGCGCGGTGCGCTCCGCCTTCCTGCGCTCGGCCGCCGCGGGCCTGGAGGCGGCCAGGGACGGCCTGGTCGAGACCGCCGACGCCGAGACCGCCCTCGGCCCGGTCCGGCTGACCGGCGAACTCGCCCGCACCGGCTACCAGCTGCGGGCCTTCGCCGGCATCGTCGACGAGGGCGCCTTCCTCGACGTCGTCATCAACCACCCCGACGACACCGCGACCCCGCCGATCCCGGACCTGCGCCGCTACAAGGTGCCGCTCGGCGTCGTCGCCGTCTACTCCGCCTCCAACTTCCCCTTCGCCTTCTCCGTCGCCGGCGGCGACACCGCGAGCGCGCTCGCCGCGGGCTGCCCGGTGGTCGTCAAGGCCCACCCCGACCACCCGGCCCTGTCCGAGCTGGTCGCCAAGGTGCTGCGCCGGGCCGCCGCCGAGCACGGCATCCCCGAGGGCGTCGTCGGCCTGGTGCACGGCTTCGAGGCGGGCGTCGAACTGATCAGGCACCCCCTGGTCGCCGCGGCCGGCTTCACCGGCTCGGTACGGGGCGGGCGCGCCCTCTTCGACGCGGCCGCCGCCCGGCCCGTGCCGATCCCGTTCCACGGCGAGCTGGGCTCGCTGAACCCGGTCCTGGTGACCGAGGCCGCCGCCGCCGAGCGGGCCGAGGAGATCGGCACCGGGCTCGCCGGGTCGATGACGCTGGGCGTCGGGCAGTTCTGCGTGAAGCCCGGTCTGGTGCTGGTGCCGTCCGGCGCGGCGGGCGACGGACTGGTCAAGGCCCTGACGGCCGCGGTGAGCGACACCGAGGCGGGGGTGCTGCTCGACCACCGGATGCGGGACAATTTCGTCCACGGGGTGGCCGAGCGCGCGCAACTGCCGGAAGTGGACTCCCCGGTCACCCCGGGCGCGGGCGGCGAGCACACGGTCAGCGCCGGGTTCCTGACCGTGCCGGCGAGCAGGCTGGCCGAGGAGGGGGACCACGACCGGCTCCTGGAGGAGTGCTTCGGGCCGGTCACCGTCGTGGTCCGCTACGGGGACGAGGGTGAGGCGGCGGCGGTCCTCTCCCGTCTGCCGGGCAACCTGACGGCGACGGTGCAGCTGTCCGCCGAGGAGGCGGCCGGGCAGGGGCGCGGTGCGGAGATCCTCCGCGAGCTGACCCCGCTGGCCGGCCGGGTGGTGGTCAACGCGTGGCCGACGGGGGTCGCGGTGGCGCCGGCCCAGCACCACGGCGGGCCCTACCCCGCGACCACCTCCACGTCCACGTCCGTGGGCGGTACGGCCATCGAGCGGTGGCTCAGGCCGGTCGCCTACCAGAACGCGCCCTCGGCCCTGCTGCCTGCCGAGCTGAGGGACGACAACCCGCTGGGACTTCCCCGGAGGTTCAACGGGGTTCTGGAGCGGTAGCCCGGACCCGGACCTTCCGCCGAGACCCGCTGAGACAATCGGACCATGGACGTGGAACTCCCCGAACTCCCCTTCCCCCTCCGCACCTACGGTCCCGACGGGCACTGGTCGTACGAGGACGGCGTGCTCACCGGGTGGGCCGGGCCCCGGCAGGACCGGTTCGTCACGCCCACCGGGGAGGCCCTGGACCCCGCCTCCGACGCGCCCCGGCTGCTGGGGGCGCCGGAAGGGGACTTCCAGCTGATCGCCCGGGTCACCGTCGGGTTCAACGCCTCCTTCGACGCCGGCGTGCTGTACGTCCACGTGGGCGAGCGGGCCTGGGCCAAGCTCTGCCTGGAGTACTCCCCGGACGTGCCCACCGTCTGCACGGTGGTCACCCGGGGGCACTCCGACGACGCCAACTCGTTCACGGTGCAGGGGAGTTCGGTGTGGCTGCGGATCAGCCGGACCGGCCGCGCCTTCGCCTTCCACGCCTCCCGGGACGGCGAGCGCTGGACCTTCGTCCGGCTGTTCACCCTCGGCGACGAGAAGGAGACCGGGGACGCGCTGGTCGGCTTCATGACCCAGTCGCCCCTGGGGGAGGGGTGCGTGGTCACGTACGACCACCTGGAGTTCAGGACGTCCTGGCCGAGCGACCTGAGAGACGGAAGCTGAGCGGGAGGGTCACCGTGAGCAGGGCCGCGCCGACGACCGGGCTCCGGCGCACACCGGCCTCACCCCGAGCGCGTAGCGGGCACGGTTCAGCCGTATCGGAACCGGAGCGGGGGACGGCACGTCCTCCGTTGCATGATCAGTGACCGAGTGCAGGGCACCCGCGTGATCCGCACCGCCCTGCCCGCCGAAGCCGACCTCATCGCCGATCTGCACGTCCGGGCCCGCTCGACGTACTACCCGGACGGCCTCCCGGACGACGGCATCGACTGGACCGCTGCCTGGCGCGGTGCCATCGAGCGCCCCGGCGGCCAGGTGCTGTGCGCCGTCGAACAGGGCCGGATCGTCGGCATCGCCTCCTTCCGCACCCCGGACGGCGCCCCCGCCGACACCGTCAAGCTGTTCCAGTTCCACGTCGACCCCGGCCACTGGCGCTCCGGGATCGGTACGGCCCTGCACGCGGCCTGTGTGGAGGAGTGGCGGGCCGGCGGCAGGCGGGCGGCCGTCCTCGACGTGCACGTGGGCAACCGGCGGGCCCAGGCCTTCTACGACCGCCAGGGCTGGGTGCCGGACCCGGAGAACCCGCCGGCGGAGGGAGACCACCACCTCTTCCTGAGGTACGCCGTGCCGCCCCGGGAATGAAGCGCGCTGCTTGAACGTTCACGTACCGGCCGGAGAGAGCCTCCGCGCCCGTACGACCCGAAGAGAGCCGAAGACATGCGCGTCGAGATCTGGAGCGACATCGCCTGCCCCTGGTGCTACGTGGGCAAGGCCCGCTTCGAGAAGGCGCTGGCCGCCTTCCCGCACCGCGAGCACGTGGAGGTCGTGCACCGCTCCTTCGAGCTGGACCCCGGCCGCGCCAAGGGTGACGTCCAGCCGGTGATCACCATGCTGACCAGGAAGTACGGCATGAGCGAGGCCCAGGCCGAGGCCGGCGAGGACAACCTCGGTGCGCAGGCCGCCGCCGAGGGCCTGGACTACCGCACCCGGGGCCGCGACCACGGCAACACCTTCGACATGCACCGCCTGCTGCACTTCGCCAAGGAGCAGGGCAGGCAGGACGAGCTGATCCAGCTCCTGTACCGGGCCAACTTCGCCGAGGAGCGGTCCGTCTTCACCGAGGGCGACGAGCGGCTCGTCGAGCTCGCCGTGGCGGCCGGTCTCGACGCCGAGGCCGCCCGCGCGGTGCTCGCCGACCCCTCCCGCTACGCCGACGAGGTCCGCGCCGACGAGCGCGAGGCCGCCCAGCTCGGCGCGACCGGCGTGCCCTTCTTCGTCCTGGACCGCACGTACGGCGTCTCCGGCGCCCAGCCCGCCGAGGTCTTCACCCAGGCGCTGAGCCAGGCCTGGGGGGAGCGCTCCCCGCTGAAGCCGGTCGGGCAGACCGGTGCCGACGCCTGCGGCCCGGACGGGTGCGCGGTGCCCCAGCAGTGAGAAACCGCAGGCCGGCGCGGACGTATAAGGCTTCCTAAGCGGATCCACGTAAAAATCCGCAATGGACTACGACTTCACGGGGCCGCACAGTGGTCCCATGGAGACCACGGAGACGTTCGACAGCCTCGTCCGCGCCGAGTTCGCCCCCAAGAGCACCTATCTCAACACCGCCAGCAACAGCCTGCTGCCCGCCCGCACCGTCGCCGCCCTGCACGCGGCGGCGCTGCTGCGGGCCGAGGGCCGGCCGCTGACCCCGCTGTACGAGGACGTGGAGGCCTGCCGGGCCGGGTACGGCCGGCTCGCCGGGGTCCCCGCCACCCGGGTGGCCGCGGGCGCCTCGGTCGCCGCGCACACCGGGGTGATCGCCGCCTCGCTGCCCGCCGGGGCGGAGGTCCTCACCGCCGAGGACGACTTCACCTCCGTACTGAACCCGTTCCACGTCCGCGGCGACCTCAAGGTCCGCACGGTCCCGCTGGAGCGGATCGCCGAGTCCGTCCGTCCGGGCACCGCGCTGGTCGCGGTCAGCGCCGCCCAGTCCGCCGACGGGCGCCTCGCCGACCTGGCCGCCCTCAGGGAGGCCGCCCGCGCGCACGGGGCACGCACCTACGTCGACTTCTCCCAGGCCGCCGGCTGGCTGCCGGTGGACGCGGACGCCTACGACTTCACCGCCACGGTCTCGTTCAAGTGGCTGCTCGGCCCGCACGGCGCGGCCTTCCTCACGGTCCCCGAGGACTTCGGCGGGCTGAGCCCGGTGCTCGCCGGCTGGGTCGCGGCCGAGCGGCCGTGGGACAGCTGTTACGGCCCGGTCGCCGAACTCGCCCACTCCGCACGGCGGTTCGACCTCACCCACGCCCTGTTCACCTTCGCGGGCCTGCGCCGCTCGCTGGAGCTGATCGAGGAACTGGGCGTGGCCGCCGTGCACGCCCATGACGTCGCCCTCGCCGACCGGTTCCGGGCGGGGCTGGCCGCCCTCGGCCACGAGCCGGTGCCCGCCCCCGGCTCGGCGATCGTCTCGGTGCCGGAACTCGGCTCCCGGCAGCCGGAGTTGAGCGAGGCGGGCATCGAGGTCTCCAACCGCGCGGGCAACCTCCGCGCTGCCTTCCACCTGTACAACACGGAGGCGGACGTGGACCGTCTGCTGGACGCCCTGGCCGGCTGACGACACGACCGGGCCGGAGCCCCCCGTCCCACACGAGGAGGCCCCGGCCCGGTGCTGGAGGGGCTACTTCACCGGCGTGAAGTCCCGGGCCCCGATGAACTCCGGGCGCCGTACCGGAGCGGCGAACGGCTCCACCGCCGTGTTCTCCACGCTGTTGAACACGATGAACACGTTGCTGCGCGGGTACGGCGTGATGTTGTCGCCGGAGCCGTGCATGCAGTTGCAGTCGAACCAGGTCGCCGAGCCGGCCCTGCCGGTGAACAGCCGGATGCCGTGCTCGCCCGCCAGCGCGGTCAGCGCCTCGTCCGAGGGCGTGCCCGCGTCCTGCATCTGCAGCGACTTCTTGTAGTTGTCCTCGGGCGTGGCGCCGGCGCAGCCCAGGAACGTCCGGTGCGAGCCCGGCATGATCATCAGGCCGCCGTTGGTGTCGAAGTTCTCGGTCAGCGCGATCGAGACGGACACCGTGCGCATGTTGGGCAGGCCGTCCTCGGCGTGCCAGGTCTCGAAGTCCGAGTGCCAGTAGAAGCCGCTCGCGCCGAAGCCGGGCTTGACGTTGATCCGGGACTGGTGGACGTACACGTCCGAGCCGAGGATCTGCCGGGCGCGCCCGACGACCCGCGGGTCGCGCACCAGGTTCGCGAACACCTCGCTGATCCGGTGCACCTCGAAGACCGAGCGGATCTCCTTGGACTTCGGCTCCACGATGGAGCGTTCGTCGGCGCGGATCGCCGGGTCGGTGACCAGCCGGTCCAGCTCGCGCTTGTAGACCTCGACCTCGTCCGGGGTGATCAGTTCCTCGACGGCGAGGAAGCCGTCACGCTCGTACGCCTGCAGGTCGGCCGTGGCGATCGGGCCCGGGGTGTCCGGGGAGCCCCAGACGACCGGGTCCTGGCGCGGCACGGTCACCTCGGTGGTGCCGCGGGTCGGGTAGAGATCCCTCACGGGGGCGGTGTGCGTGGCAGTGGTCATGGGTTCTCACACCTCCTCGGGCTCGGTGAGCAGCGGGTAGACGCCGTTCTCGTCGTGGTCCTCCCGTCCGGTCACCGGCGGGTTGAACACACAGATGCAGTGGAAGTCCTCCTTGACGCGCAGCGTGTGCCGCTCGTGCCCGTCGAGGAGGTACATGGTGCCGGGCGTGATGGTGTACGTCGTCCCGGCCTCGTGGTCGGTCAGTTCGGCCTCGCCCTTGGTGCAGACGACGGCCTCGATGTGGTTGGCGTACCACATCGACGTCTCGGTCCCGGCGTACAGGACGGTCTCGTGCAGGGAGAAGCCGACCCGCTCCTTGGCGAGGACGATCCGCTTGCTCTCCCAGGTACCGGACTTCGCCCTGACGTGCCGGTCGGTGCCTTCGATGTCCTTGAAGGATCGGACGATCACAGTGGTGCAACTCCTAGTCGGATCAGGCGGTTTCGCGGACGGCACGGGCGAGGACGCTCAGCCCCTCGTCCAGCTCGTCGGGGGTGACGGTGAGGGCGGGCAGCAGCTTGACGACCTCGCCCTCGGGGCCGGACGTCTCGATGAGCAGCCCGAGCTCGAAGGCCCGCCGCGCGATGCGGGACGCCCGGCCCTTGTCGTGGAACTCCATGCCCCACACCAGGCCGCGCCCGCGGTACTCCTTCACGTCGGCGAGGTTCTCCTCGGTGATGGCGATCAGCGCCTGCTCGACCTGCTCGCCACGGGCCCGGGTCTGCTTCTCCATCGCCGAGCCGTCGGTCCAGTACGTCTCCAGCGCCGCGGTGGCGGTGACGAACGCGGGGTTGTTGCCGCGGAAGGTGCCGTTGTGCTCGCCCGGCTCCCAGACGTCCAGTTCCGGCTTGAACAGGCACAGCGACATCGGCAGTCCGTAGCCGCTGATGGACTTGGACACGGTGACGATGTCGGGCGTGATCCCGGCCTCCTCGAACGAGAAGAAGGCGCCCGTCCGCCCGCACCCCATCTGGATGTCGTCGACGATCAGCAGCATGTCCTGCCGCTCGCACAGCTCCTTCAGCGCGCGCAGCCACTCGGGCCGGGCCACGTTGATGCCGCCCTCGCCCTGCACGGTCTCCACGATCACCGCGGCGGGCTTGTTGAGGCCGGAGCCCTGGTCCTCCAGCAGCCGCTCGAACCACAGGAAGTCCGGCACCGTGCCGTCGAAGTAGTTGTCGAACGGCATCGGCGTGCCGTGCACCAGCGGGATCCCGGCGCCGGCCCGCTTGAAGGCGTTGCCGGTCACGGCGAGGGAGCCCAGCGACATCCCGTGGAAGGCGTTGGTGAACGACACGATCGCCTCGCGCCCCTTCACCTTCCGCGCCAGCTTCAGCGCCGACTCGACCGCGTTGGTGCCGGTCGGCCCCGGGAACATGACCTTGTACGGCAGATCGCGCGGGCGCAGCACCAGATCCTGGAAGGTCTGCAGGAAGGACCGCTTGGCCGTGGTCGACATGTCGAGCCCGTGGGTCACCCCGTCACGCGCCAGATAGTCGATCAACGCCCGTTTCAGTACGGGATTGTTGTGGCCGTAGTTGAGTGACCCGGCACCGGCGAAGAAGTCGAGGTAGACATGACCGTCCTCGTCGAACATCCGGCTGCCCTGCGCGCGGTCGAAGACCGTGGGCCAGCCGCGGCAGTAGCTGCGCACCTCGGACTCGAGTGTCTCGAAGACGCTGAGGTCGGGCTGGGTGATGGTCACGGTGAATCGCTCCTCAGTGGGCTTTCAGTGGGGGGTGGCGTCGGTCAACGGGCCGATGCGGTAGAGGACTTCGGGGTCGTGCGGGCCGTCCGGGAACAGCTCGGCGGGGAACAGCACCTCGCGCTCCAGGCGCGCGCCGTGGCGGGCGGCGAACGAGGTGAACAGCCGCTCGGAGGCGGTGTTGCCGGGCGTGATGGTGGTCTCCACGTCGGTGATGCCGCGCTCGGCGGCGAGCCGTGCGGTCAGCCCGTCCAACAGCCGGGCGGCGATGCCGTGCCCCCGGTACGCCGCGTCGACGGCGACCTGCCACACGAGCAGCGTGCGGGGGCGCTCCGGCCGCACATAGCCGGTGACGAAGCCGACCGGCTCCCCGTCCGCACCGCGCGCCACCGCCGAGGTGCCGGCGAAGTCCCGGCACCACAGCAGATAGCTGTACGAGGAGTTCAGGTCGAGGGTTTCCGAGTCCTTGGCGAGACGCCAGAGCGAGGCTCCGTCCGTCACCGCCGGCTGGTCGACGATCAGGTCTGCGGGTGCGGCAGTCATGCGGCACGAATTTAGCGAGGCGAATTAGGAAATGCACGGGCGCCGTCGCTGTGCCGCACAGAGGGCATGCCGAAATGCCCGGATTGACCCGCATGAAATCGGGGCAAAGTCACCGCGCTGTGGAGTGTGTCACACCACGGAAACCGTCAGAAAACCGCCAGGAAACTTCCCTGTTTAGCCTTGCAAAAAGCGGGCAGAAGAGGATGGGAAGCTGCCACCCGGGAAATTGGCGGGAATTGTGAAACTAAATTGAATTCAGGCTCCGGTGACCCCGTCGATTCGTTCACGAATAATGTCGGCATGTCCGTTGTGCCGGGCGTACTCCTCGATGAGGTGGATCAGCACCCAGCGCACACTGACCGCGATGCCGGCCAGCGGCGCGTCGACGATCCGCCCGGTGTCCTCCAGGGACCGCCCGGCGAGCAGCTCCCGCCCGCGCGCGACCTCCCGCCGCCACGCGACCAGCGCCTCCTCCAGCCCCCGGTCCGGATCGAGGGCGTACCCCGTCCCCTCCTCGAACACCGGCGGCACGTCCAGTCCGGCCAGCACCCGCTGGAACCAGTTCCGCTCGACCTCGGCCAGGTGCTGCACCAGCCCGAGCAGCGTCAGCTCCGACGGCTCCGCCGAGGCCCGCCGCACCTGCGCGTCGTCCAGCCCTCGGCACTTCAACTCCAGCGTGGCCCGGTGAAAGTCCAGCCAGCCCTCCAGCATCGGGCGCTCCGGCCCGGTCATCGAGGGGATGGGGCGGCCGTCGGGGAGGGTGTGCGGGGCCTGGGGCGTCTGGTCCGTGGTCATGCGGGCAGGGTGACACGGGCCACTGACATCCAAACCCGGCCGGGCCGGAAGGGGGGCGGGCGATGTCGGGATCAACTCCACCGATCGTAGGTCCAAGGCCCTCGCAACCATCGGTTTGATTTGAGAGACTCAAACTCTTCCTTATAATCGGAACCCACAGTTCCCCCACAGAGAAGATCCCCCCATGAAAACGCTCCTCGGACGCCGGACCCGCCTCCTGGCCGCCACCACCGCGACCGCCGGGCTGGCCCTCGTCGTGGCCGGCTGCTCCTCGAACGGCGACGGGGGGAGCGGCGGTGCCACCGTCAAGGGGGTCCACCTCGTCAAGGCCGGTCAGCTGACCACCTGCACCCACCTGCCGTACCCGCCGTTCCAGTCGGAGATCAACGGCAAGGTGCAGGGCTTCGACGTCTCCCTCATCGACCTCGTCGCCAAGAACCTCGGCGTCAAGCAGCAAATCGTCGACACGCCGTTCGAGAACTTCAAGACCGGCGCCTTCCTGAACTCCGGCCAGTGCGACCTGGCCGCCGCCGGCATGACGATCACGCCCGAGCGCAAGAAGAACGTCGACTTCTCCGACCCGTACTTCGAGGCCACCCAGGCCGTGCTCGTCAGCAAGAGCAGCGGCATCACCTCGCTCGCCGACGTCAAGGCCAAGGGCAAGAAGCTCGGCGCCCAGGCGCAGACCACCGGCGAGGACTACGTCAAGGGCAAGGGCTACGACCCGATCTCCTTCGAGTCCTCCGACGCGGTCCTCAACGGCCTGCGCACCGGCCAGGTGCAGGCGGTCGTCATCGACTACCCGGTCGTCCAGGGCTGGCTGAAGGACAAGGCCAACGCGGACAAGTTCAAGGTCGTCGACAACCTCAAGACCGGCGAGCAGTACGGCTTCACGGTCAAGAAGGGCAACACGGCGCTGCGCGAAGCCATCGACAAGGCCCTGAAGGACGCCAAGGCCGACGGCACCTACAAGAAGCTCTACGAGCAGTGGATCGGCCCGTACAACGCCTCCGTGGCCTCTCCCGCCGCCTCATGACCGACACCGACACGGAACTCCAGCCGAGGAAGAAGGGGCTGACGCGGCGTCAGAAGCGTCGGCTGTCCCGCGGCGTGCAGTACGTCGTCTTCGTCGCCGCCGTGATCGCCGTCGCGGTCACGGCGGACTGGGGCCGGCTGCAGAACCAGTTCGCGCAGGGCGGCATCGCGCAGCAGATGTGGCCGGACGTCATCACCCTGGCGCTGAAGAACACCGTGCTGTACACGGTGTCCGGCTTCGTCCTCGGACTGGTGCTCGGCCTGGTCATCGCGCTGATGCGGCTGTCCTCCGTCGGACCGTACCGCTGGCTGGCCGGCATCTACATCGAGGTCTTCCGCGGGCTGCCCGCCCTGCTGATCTTCGTCTTCATCGCGGTGGCCGTGCCGCTGGCCTTCCCCGGGACCGAGATCCCGGGCGGCACCTACGGCAAGGGCGCCCTCGGCCTGGGCCTCATCGGCGCCGCCTACATGGCGGAGACGTTCCGCGCCGGCATCCAGGCGGTACCCAGGGGGCAGATGGAGGCGGCCCGTTCCCTCGGCTTCTCGCCGGCCAGGGCCATGATCTCCATCATCATCCCGCAGGCCTTCCGGATCATCCTCCCGCCGCTCACCAACGAGCTGATCATGCTCTTCAAGGACTCCTCGCTGGTGCTCCTGCTCGGCGTGACCCTGGAGGAGCGGGAACTGTCCAAGTACGGCCGGGACCTGGCCAGTACGACCGCCAACTCCACGCCGATCCTGGTCGCGGGCCTGTGCTACCTGCTGGTCACCATCCCGCTCGGCTTCGTCGCCCGCCGGCTCGAGGCCAGGGCCCAGGAGGAGATCAAGTGAGCCGCCCCGAGATCCGCGTCCGGGACCTGCACAAGTCCTTCGGCGACAACCACGTCCTGCGCGGCATCGACCTGGAGATCGACCAGGGCGAGGTCGTCTGCGTCATCGGCCCCTCCGGCTCCGGCAAGTCCACGCTGCTGCGCTGCGTGAACCTGCTCGAGGAGCCCACCAAGGGCCAGGTCTTCGTCGGCGGCACCGAGATCACCGACCCGGACGTCGACATCGACGCCGTACGCCGCCGGATCGGCATGGTCTTCCAGCAGTTCAACCTCTTCCCGCACTTGAGCGTCACCGAGAACCTCACGCTGCCGCAGCGCCGGGTCCTCGGGCGCGACAAGGCGAAGGCGGCGGAGATCGCTGCCGAGAACCTGGCCCGCGTCGGTCTCTCGGAGAAGGCGGCGGCCTACCCGTCCTCCCTCTCCGGCGGCCAGCAGCAGCGCGTGGCCATCGCCCGCGCGCTCGCGATGGGCCCCGAGGTGATGCTCTTCGACGAGCCGACCTCCGCGCTCGACCCGGAGCTGGTCGGCGACGTCCTCGCGGTGATGCGCAGGCTCGCGCGGGAGGGCATGACCATGATGGTCGTCACCCATGAGATGACCTTCGCCCGCGAGGTCGCCGACCGGGTCGTCTTCATGGACGGCGGCGTGATCGTCGAGGACGGCAGCCCCGAGCAGGTCATCGGCGACCCGCAGCACGAACGCACCCGCCACTTCCTGTCCCGCCTGCTCGATCCGGCGATGGCCGAGGTCGAGGAGGAGACCTCCGACCAGGTGGGCAAGGACCAGCCGTAGGCCGTTCAGCCGCAGGCCGTTAGTGTGCGTGCATGAGCGATGGCGCCGTGCTGCACGTGAAGGGGCGGGTCCTCGTCGGGCCCGAGGACGTCCGCGACGAGCTGTGGGTGGTCGGCGGCAGGGTGTCGTACGACCGCCCCGCCGGGGCGCGTGACATCCGCACCGTCGAGGGCTGGGCGCTGCCGGGCCTGGTCGACGCCCACTGCCACGTCGGCCTCGGCCCCCACGGCCCGGTCGAGAAGGACGTGGCCGAGAAGCAGGCCCTCACCGACCGGGAGGCGGGCACCCTGCTGATCCGGGACGCGGGCTCCCCCTCCGACACCCGCTGGATCGACGACCGCGAGGACCTGCCCAAGATCATCCGGGCCGGCCGGCACATCGCCCGCACCCGCCGCTACATCCGCGACTTCGCCTGGGAGATCGAGCCGGACGACCTGGTCGCCTACGTCGCCCAGGAGGCCCGGCGCGGCGACGGCTGGGTCAAGCTGGTCGGCGACTGGATCGACCGCGACCTCGGCGACCTCGCCCCCTGCTGGCCGCGCGAGGCGATCGAGGCGGCCATCGCCGAGGCCCACCGGCTCGGCGCCCGCGTCACCGCGCACTGCTTCGCCGAGAGCTCCCTGCGCGACCTGGTCGAGGCGGGCATCGACTGCATCGAGCACGCGACGGGCCTGACCGACGACCTGATCCCGCTCTTCGCCGAGCGCGGGGTCGCCATCGTCCCCACCCTCGTCAACATCGCCACCTTCCCGCGGCTCGCGGCCGGCGGTGAGACCAGGTACCCGCGCTGGTCGGCGCACATGCGCAGGCTCCACGAGCGCCGCTACGACACCGTGCGCGGCGCCTACGACGCCGGGATCCCGGTGTTCGTCGGCACGGACGCCGGCGGCTCGCTGGCCCACGGCCTGGTCGCGGCCGAGGTGGCCGAGCTGGTCACCGCCGGCATCCCCGCCGTGGCCGCCCTGTCCGCGACCAGCTGGGGCGCCCGCGCCTGGCTCGGCCGCCCCGGCCTTCAGGAGGGCGCGCCGGCCGACCTGGTGGTGTACGAGGGCGACCCGCGCGCCGACGTACGGGTGCTGGCGGCACCGCGCCGGGTGGTGCTGAACGGGATCGTGGTCGAGTAGCCGCGCAGGGGGCGCGGGGACGGTCGCGGGAACGCCTGTGCCCGGTGATCCGAATCGGTGTGCGAGAAATCCACGTTTGAGTGAAGTAACCCTGGATGGCTGACCGTTCACCCACAGTGGGTACAAGGTTGACGGGTCCCAAGCATGTTCCGTCTGGGGGTCCCACCGCCTTGAACAGCAACAACTTCCGCATGCCCGCACGCCGTCTCGCCACCGTCGCGACGGTCACCGCCCTGGCCGCCGGTCCCGCGGCCCTGGGCGCGGGCGCCGCGCACGCGACCACCGACCACGGTCGCGCCTCCGCCGTCGTCCTGCGCACCGGCCTCGACGTCTCCCTCCTGAACAAGACCGTCGACGTCCCGCTCGCGGTCTCCCTCAACGAGGTCCAGGCACCGCGCAGCGCCGACAGGACGGCCCTGTCCGCCCGGCTCGACGGCGTGGCCGGCGGCAAGCCGTTCGCGGTCCTCGGCGCCGACGTCGCCTCGGCGAAGGCCACGGTGACCGCCGGGCGCGCCGAGGGCTCGGTCCGGCTCGCCGACGCCAGGCTGCACGTCCCCGGCCTGCCCCTGCTGTCCCTGATCGAGGTCGGCACGGTCACCGCCAGGGCGACCTGCGAGGCGGGCCGGGCGCCCGTGGCCGACGCGAACGTCCTCGGCGCCGTCACGGTCCTCGGCAGGCGCGTCACCCTCACCGCCGGCGGCCCGACCGAGGTGAAGGTGCCCGGCGTCGGCGAGGTCCGCCTCGACCTCGCCCAGCGGCGCACCACGACCCGTACGGCCGCCGCCACCGCCCTCGAACTCAAGGTCTCCGTCAATCCGTTGAAGCTCAACGTGGCCGACGTCGAGGGCACGGTCACCCTGGCGAAGGCCACCTGCGAGTCCCCGGCGGCCGCGCCCACCGGCCACCCGGTGCCGAGCCACGACCCGGCCGCCGACGTGAAGCCCCAGGGAGCCCGGAACGACCTCGCGGAGACCGGCGGCAGCTCCACGACCCCGTACATCGCGGGCGGCGCGCTGGCGCTGGTGCTGCTCGGCGGGGGAGCGGTGACGGTGGCCCGGCGCCGCAAGGGCTGACACACCTCCCGGTGCCGCTCCTGACCGGCCGTCACACGGTGGCCCGCCCGTCACGCCGTGCAGGGAGCGGCATCCCGGCCCGACCGGAGCATGGCCGCCCACCTTTCATGACAGCACCTCTCAGCCGACCGAGTCGGGCCTGGTGAGCGCCTTTCCAGCCGACCGAGTCGGGCTTGGTGGGCGCGTTTCCAGCCGACCGAGTCGGGTCTGGTGGTCGCGTTTCCAGCCGACCGAGTCGGGCTTGGTGGGCGCCTTTTCAGCCGACCGAGTCGGGTGGTGGGTGGGCGAGGCGGGGGTCCAGGGGGCGGAGCCCCCTGGCGGGGTCTGGGGCGGAGCCCCGGCTACGGGAGCGCAACGGACAGCGCCGACAGAAACCCGCTCACCGTCCCACGGTCCCGCACAGCCACCCGCACCCACTCCTGACCGAGCCCCGGAAACGTGTCCCCCCGCCGCACCGCATACCCGAGCTCACGCAACCGGTGCCGTACCCCCGCGGCCCCCGGCATACGCACCAGCACGAACGGCCCCTCCGCAGGGGACACCACCCGCACTCCCCGCGACGCGAACTCCGACAGCCCCGCCACCAGATGGCCCCGGTCCGCCGCGATGCGATGCGCCGCGTGCCCCGCCTCCGCCAGCGCCCGAGGCGTCACACACGCCTGAGCCGCGGCCAGCGCGGGCGTGGAGACCGGCCACAACGGCTGAGCCCGCTCCAGCTCGGCGACGATCTCCGCCGGAGCCAGCACATACCCGATCCGCAGCCCGGCCAGCCCCCACGTCTTGGTGAGACTGCGCAGCACGACCAGCCCCGGCACATCGGTCCGCCCGGCCAGCGCCTCCCGCTCACCCGGGACCGCGTCCATGAACGCCTCGTCGACCACCAGCACCCGCCCGGGACGGGCGAGTCCGGCGATCGCGCCCGCCGGGTGCAGCACCGACGTCGGATTGGTCGGATTACCGATCACCACCAGGTCGGCGTCCTCCGGCACCGCCGCCGGATCCAGCCGGAACCCGTCCTCCTCCCGCAGCAGCACCCGCTCCACGGTGTGCCCCGCGTCCCTGAGCGCCGCCTCCGGCTCGGTGAACTGCGGGTGGACGACGACCGGCCGCCGTACCTTCAGCGCGCGGGCGAGCAGCACGAACGCCTCCGCCGCCCCCGCCGTCAGCAGTACCCGCTCCACCGGCAGCCCGTGCCGCGCCGCCACCGCCGCCCGCGCGAGCCGCCCGTCCGGGTAGGCCGCGAGCGACGACAGCGAGCCGGCGATCTCCTCCCGCAGCCACGAAGGGGGCGTGTCCGCACGGACGTTGACGGCGAGGTCGACCAGCGCCGCCCCGTCGTCCCGCACCTCGGCGTCCCCGTGATGACGCAGATCCGGTCCCGTGCCCTCAGTGCGCATGGCTGTGCGAGTGCCCCCCGTGATGGTGATGCCCGTGCCCGTGTCCATGGCCGTGGTGGCCCTCGTCGTCGGGGTGGAAGTGCGGCTGCTGCGGCAGCCCCACCTTGTCCTCGAAGCCCGGCAGCGCGATCCGGTACACGCACGAGTCGCAGTTCATGCGCAGATCGCCCTTGACGGCCTCCTCGTACCGCTCCATCACCAGGTCCAGCAGCTCCGGCTCGGGACCGATGACCTCGGCCGACCGCACCTCGATCTCCGGGTGCGCGGCCGCCCACCCCTCGGTCTGCTGCCGCACCCGGTCCGGCAGGATCCCGGTGAACAGGAAGTAGGGCAGTACGACGATCTGGCGCGCCCCCAGCGCCTTGCACCGGTCGAGCCCGCTCGGCACGTCCGGCGCCGCCAGCGACACGAACGCCGTCTCCACCCCGGCGTACCCACGGCCCTCCCACAGCAGCCGGGCGGCCTTGTACACCTCGGCGTTGGCGTCGGGGTCCGTCGAGCCACGGCCCACCAGCAGCACCGTCACATCGGCCCGGTCCCGGGGCGTCCGGGCGGTCCCGCCGAGCGCGTCGTCCAGCCGCCGCTCCAGCACGCTCAGCAGCGCCGGATGCGGGCCCAGCGGACGGCCGTAGGTGTACGAGATGCCCGGGTGCCGTTCCTTCTCGCGGGCCAGCGCGGCCGGGATGTCGCCCTTGGCGTGCCCGGCGGACACCAGCATCAGCGGTACGGCCGCGAACCGCCGTACCCCCCGCTCCACCAGCTCGGTGACGGCCTCGCCCAGCGGCGGGGGGGACAGCTCGATGAAGCCGCCCGCGACGGGCAGCTCGGGGTGGCGGCGCCCCAGCTCCCGGACGAAGTCGCGGAACGCCTCGGCTCCGGCGTCGTCCCGGGTGCCGTGGCCGGCGATGAGCAGGGCGGGCGGGGTGGTCACAGGGTCTCCTCGGGTGAAACGGGGTGGTACAGCAGGGCGTTGAGCGCGGCGGCGGCGACCGCCGACCCGCCCTTCTCGGACACGTTGCTCACGGCGGGCAGCCCGCTCTCGCGCAGCGCGGCCTTGGACTCGGCCGCGCCGACGAAACCGACGGGCAGGCCGATGACGAGTGCGGGGGAGGCGTCCAGGGTGAGCAGCTCCTCCAGGGCCGTCGGCGCACAGCCGATCACCCACAGGGCCCCGGGGCCGACCTCCTCGTACGCGAGCCGCACGGCATGGGCCGAACGGGTCAGTCCCGGCCCGGACTCGGCGTCCCCGAGCCGGCAGACGGTCTCCCGCCGGGTGATGCCGGCCGCGACCATCTCCACGTCCACGACGACGGGCGCCCCGGCGTGCAGCGCCGCGTGCGCCGTCACCAGGTCGTCCTCGGCCATGACGAGATCGGTCGCGTACTCCAGGTCGGCGGCCGAGTGGATCACCCGCTCCACCACCGCCCGGGTCAGCGGCGGGAAGTGCGAGGTGTCCAGGCGGGCCCGCAGCCGCCGGAAGGACTCCTGCTCGATGGGGTGGACCACGCGATTCACTTCGGCTCCTCCTGCCAGCGGTAGCCGCGCGGGGTCACCATCCGCCCGGCGATGATCCGGGTGGCGGTGTTGCCCACGGTCACGACCGTCATCATGTCGACCGTCGCCGGGTCGAGTCCGGCCAGCGTGGTCACCCGGCTCGACTCGTCCGGCCGGGACGCGTTGCGGACGACACCCACCGGTGTCGTCGGCTCCCGGTGCTCGGCGAGGATGCCGAGCGCCTTCGGCAACTGCCAGTCCCGGCCCCGGGAGCGCGGGTTGTAGAAGGTCACGACGATGTCCGCCTCGGCCGCCGCCCGCACCCGCCGCTCGATGACCTCCCACGGCGTGTGCAGGTCGGACAGGCTGATGGACACGTGGTCGTGGCCCAGCGGCGCGCCCAGGACCGCCCCGGCGGCCAGCGCGGCCGTCACCCCGGGCACCCCGACCACGTCGATGTCGTCCGAGGCCTCGGCGAGCGCGGGGGAGGCCATGGCGTACACGCCCGCGTCCCCGCTGCCGATCAGCGCGACCGCATGCCCCTCGCGGGCCTGGGCGACCGCCGTACGCGCCCGCTCCTCCTCCGCGCCGAGCCCCGACTCCAGCACCCGGGTGCCGGGCCGCAGCAGATCGCGGATCTGGTCCACGTACTGGTCGAGCCCGACCAGCACCGAGGCCCGGCGCAGCTCGGCGGCCGCGCGCGGGGTCAGCAGGTCCCGGGCACCCGGTCCGAGCCCGACCACCGCGAGCCGCCCGCGCCCCGGCCGCCGTACGACGGCACAGGTCGCCATCGCCGACTTCCGTTTGGGGACGAGGAGTTCGCCGCCCGGGAGCAGTGCGGCGGCCTCCGCGACCGACGGGGTGCCGACGGCCGCGAGCGGCGCGTCCGACGGGTTGGGCACCTCGACGGCGGCCAGCTCCTCGGCGGAGTACGTCACCAGCGGCACCCCCAGCCGCTCGGCGGCGGCCACGATGCCCGGTTCCTCCGCCTTGGCGTCCACTGTGGCGAGCTCGGCCACGGACCTCGGCGAGAGCCCCGCCTCGCGCAGCGCCCCCTCGACCAGCCCGAGAACCTCCTCCGCCGGGGCACCCCTGGACGCGCCGACCCCGACCACCAGCGACGGCGGCCTCAGCAGCACCTCGCGCTCGCCCGGTGCGACGTCCCGGTCGGTGAGCCGGATGGTGTACGCCCCGTGCGGCGCGGTCGGCAGCGGCGGCAGCGGCCACGTGAAATCGGCCTCCAGCGCGACCGGTTCGCCGTCCAGCAGGGCGCGGGACACGGTCGCGACCGAGCCCTCGTACGGCAGCCCCAGCGTGTCCAGGCCCGCCAGCCCGACCGAGTCCGTCGCGGTCGTCAGCACCGGCTCGGCGCCCAGCAACCCGCCCACTTCCCGGGCGAGTTCGTTGGCCCCGCCGCCGTGCCCGCCGAGCAGCGACACCGCGAACCGGCCGCCCTCGTCCACGCACACCACACCGGGGTCGGCCGTCTTGTCGCCGAGCAGCGGCGCGAGCAGCCGTACCACCGCACCCGTCGCCAGGAAGCACACCAGCTGCTCGCACTCGGCGAACGCGGCCCGCACCGCCTCTCCGACGGGACCCTCGTACACCCGCGTCCGGTCCGGCCAGGCCGCCGCCAGCCGGTCCCGCGCCGCCGCCCCCGCCGCGGTGGCGGAAATCAGGCCGATCACTGAGCAACTCCTTCACTGGATACCGGGGTTCTGTCACCCCAGAGCAGAAACACGGGATTGGTCGCCGCGAGCCGGGTCACGTCCCCCGGCAGCGGTGCCAGGCGCGAGGACTGCAGCAGCACCCCGTCGCAGGCGAACCCGGCGGCCGTGAGCGCCTCGCGCGCGGCCGGTACGCGGTCCAGCGCGGCCATGGCGACGACCACCGTCCGCCGGGCCCGCCGCGCGCACGCGCCGACGACGGCGGGCAGTTCGCGGCCGCCGCCGCCGACGAACACCGCGTCGGGATCGCCGACCAGCCCGTCCAGGGCGTCCGGTGCCGCGCCGTGCACCACGGCCACGTCCACACCGTGGGCCTGCGCGTTGGCGCGGATCCGCGCCACCCCGTCCGCCGCCTTCTCCACGGCGACGACGGCCGCGCCGAGCCGCGCGCACTCCACCGCCACCGAGCCCGAGCCGGCGCCGACGTCCCACACCAGGTCGCCGAGGCCGGGCCCCAGCCGGGCCAGGGCCAGCGCCCGTACCTCGAACTTGGTGATCATCGAGTCGCGGTGGGCGAACTCGCCCTCGGCCAGCGCCCACCGGTCGGGCCGCGCGGGAACCCCGGCGACCGTACGCACCCCGCCGAGCGCCCGTGCCTCGTCCAGGCACAGCACCACGCTCACCGCCGTACCCCAGTCCCGGGCGGCGGCCTCGGCGGGCGTGACCCGTTCGACGCGCTCGTCCGGGGAGCCGAGGGCGGTGACGACGACGAGGGCCCGCCCCGGCACGCTCGCGTCGCGCAGCAGCGCGGCCCCCAGCTCCGCCGGACCCGCGCCCGGACCCGTCAGCACCGCCACCTTCGGCCGTGCCCGGCACACGTTGACCGCCGTACGCAGCTCCCGGCCGTGTGCGCTGACCACCACGGCGTCGTCCCACGGCAGCCCCACCCGCGCGAACGCGGCCGCGACGGACGAGACCCCGGGCCGCACGTCGAGCCGGTGCGCGCCGAACCGCTCGGCCAGCACCCGCACGATCCCGAAGAACCCCGGGTCGCCGGAGGCCAGCACCAGCACCGGGAGCTCTTTGCCGACGTACTCGGCGATCGTGTCCAGGGCGGGTGCCAGCGGCCCGAGCACGACCCGCTCGGCGCCCTCCGGCAGCCGTACCGCCTCCAGGTGCCTGCGCCCGCCGACCACCAGCGCGGCCCCCGCGAGGACGTCCTCGGCGACCGGCGCGCCCGTCCCCGTGCCGACGACCGTGATCAACTCTTCGCCCGCTGCTCGCGCAGGGCCCGCCGGGCCTCCGGGTCGGCCTTGCGGTAGCCGTGGAAGTGCCCCGGGTGGTACAGGTGCGAGCGGGTGCCGTGCGCGTCCAGCGCCGGGCCGACCAGGAACAGCGTGTGCTTCCAGAGCTTGTGCTCCTTGACCGTCTCCTCCAGCGTGCCGACCGTGCACCGCACGACCAGCTCCTCCGGCCAGGTCGCCTGGTAGGCGACGACCACGGGCGTGTCCGTCGGGTAGCCGCCCTCCAGCAGCTCGCGCACCAGCTGCCCGCTGCGCGCCGCCGACAGGAAGATCGCCATGGTGGTGCCGTGCCGGGCGAACTCGCGGACCTCCTCGCCGGGCGGCATCGGCGTCTTGCCGCCGCCCAGCCGGGTGAGGACGACGGACTGCGCGACCTCGGGAATGGTCAGCTCGCGCTGGGCGAGAGCGGCGACGGCGGAGAAGGCGGAGACCCCGGGTACGACCTCGGTGGCGATCCCGATCTCCGCGCACCGGTCCAGCTGCTCCTGGGTGCCGCCCCACAGCGCCGGGTCGCCGGAGTGGATCCGCGCCACCTTCAGCCCCTCGGCACGGGCGCGCCGGTAGACGGCGACGACCTCTTCCAGGGGCATGGTCGCCGAGTCCAGGACCTCCGCGTCCGCCCGCGCGTGCTCCAGGACCTCCGCCTGGACCAGGCTCGCCGCCCAGATCACCACGTCCGCCTCCGCGATGGCGCGCGCGGCGCGGAACGTCAGCAGGTCGGCGGCGCCGGGGCCGGCACCGACGAACGTCACCTTGCCGGTGGGGGCATCGGCCATGGGAGGGGTCCTCTCGTACGGGATCACGAAGTGAAAAGCGGGGGAAATGTCAGGTTCCGCGTCGATGTGGGTGTGGCCGGATGTGCGCGAAGGCACCTCCATCGGATAGCAAGGGCCTATGGCGGTCTTCGTCGCGCTCGGCGCGTTCCTGATGACGCTGGCCGGCGGCTGGACGGCACAGCGCGTGACCGACCGTCGGCACCTGGTCCTGGGCCTGGCCGGCGGTCTGATGCTCGGCGTGGTCGGCCTGGATCTGCTGCCGGAGGCGCTGCACGCCGCCGACCGCGAGATCTTCGGCGTACCCGCCGCGCTGCTGCTGTTCGTGGCCGGATTCCTGCTGGCCCATCTGGTGGAGCGCACGCTGGCCGCACGCCAGGCGGCCCACGGCGGTGCCGAGGGACACAATCACCGGGCGCCCGAGGTGGGCCTGACGGCCGCCGCCGCGATGGTCGGCCACAGCGCGATGGACGGCGTGGCGATCGGCGCGGCCTTCCAGGTGGGCGGCGGCATGGGCACGGCCGTGGCGCTCGCCGTGATCGCGCACGACTTCGCCGACGGCTTCAACACCTTCACCATCACGAGCCTGTACGGCAACGCCCGCCGCCGGGCGATCGGCATGCTGGTCGCCGACGCCTGCGCCCCCCTGCTCGGCGCCCTGTCGACCGCCTTCTTCCACATCCCCGAGCCGGTGCTCGGCGGCTACCTGGGCCTCTTCGGCGGCGTCCTGCTCTACCTCGCCGCCGCCGAGATCCTGCCCGAGGCCCACCACGAGCACCCCGCGCGGTCCACCCTGCTGTGCACGGTGGCGGGCGCGGCCTTCATCTGGCTGGTGGTGGGTCTGTCCGGCGGCTGACCGTGCGGCGACGCAGCGGTTGCTCACAGCTTCCCGCCCCGTCCGCCGTCCCGCCGCGGGGGCGCGATCAGCGTCGACAGGTACGGCAACGGCGTACCGTCCAGCTCGGCGGCCGGCCGCACCGACTCCTCCGGCAGGCCCAGCGCCGATCCCCACACCGCGTCCGCCAGCCGCCCGTTCTCCTGCAGCGCCTCGGCGACCTCGGCGGCCTGCCGCCCGAACTTGTACGCGACGACGGTCCCCGGCCCGGCCAGCGCCTCCTTGAGCACGGCGGACCCGGCGGTCACC
The DNA here is from genome assembly GCF_001027185.1 of Streptomyces incarnatus. Taxonomy (NCBI): domain Bacteria; kingdom Bacillati; phylum Actinomycetota; class Actinomycetes; order Kitasatosporales; family Streptomycetaceae; genus Streptomyces; species Streptomyces incarnatus. The sequence goes on from NZ_CP011497.1 coordinate 6,566,248, forward strand.
GGCACCAGCGTCAGCGGCTCGGTGCCCTCGGTCAGCACCGCGCCGGAGCGGGCCGCCAGGTCCTGCATGGCGGTGATCCCGGGCACGGTCTCCACCGCGACCCCCGGCACCAGGCCGGCGATCGTCTGCGCGAGATAGGTGAACGTCGAGTACACGTTGGGATCGCCGATGGTGGCGAAGGCGACGGACGCGTGCCGCTCCAGCAGCCCGGCGACGGTGGCTCCGGCCGCGTCCCAGGCGGCCTCCCGGCGCCCCCGGTCGGAACGCTCGTTCAGCGCGAACACCACCCGGACGACCTTGTCCTCGGGCACGTAGTGCAACACGGTCGCCTCGGCCCGCCCGCGCTCCCCGGTGTCCATCACCGGTACGACGACGACATCGGCGGCCCGCAGGGCGTTGACCCCCTTGACGGTCACCAGCTCCGGGTCACCGGGACCGACCCCGACTCCGACCAGCCTGCTGCTCATGACGTCCGGCACCTCTCCACGAACCGATGGGCGACACCGGGCTGGGACGCCCAGTGCGTGTGCAGATAACTCGCGTGCACGCCCCGCTGTACGAAACCCTCGACCCGCCGGACGGGCGCCCGCACCCCCCACGCCGGAGCGGCGCCGGCCCCCGGCTCGACGACCGTGCGATGGAACTCGTGCCCCCGCATCCGCGTCCCCGCGGCGGCCAGCACACTGTCCCCGACGGCCACGGCGTCCCGGTAACCGAGGGTGAGCCGGTCCGTCATCCGCGCGGAGGCGTCCAGCACCCCGCACATCGGCTGCCCGTCCAGCTCCCGGCACAGGTAGAGCAGCCCGGCACACTCGGCGGCCACGGGGCCGCCGCTCAGCGCCAGCTCGGCGACGGCCTTCCGCAGCGGCTCGTTGGCGGACAGCTCGGCGGCGTACACCTCGGGGAAACCGCCCCCGATGACCAACCCGGCGGTGTCTTCCGGCAGTTGCTCGTCCCGCAGGGGGTCGAAGGTGACGATGTCGGCACCGGCGGCGGTGAGCAGCTCGGTGTGCTCGGCGTAGGAGAAGGTGAACGCGGAACCACCGGCGACGGCGACCACCTCACGCTTCTGCGTCGTGGTGACGGGCGGTTCCCACGGGGCGCAGGACAGGTCTCCCGCACTGCGCGCCAGTCCCAGCAGGGCCTCCAGATCGCAACCGCGCTCCACCTGGGTGGCCATCGCCGCCACCGCGTCCGTCGCGCCGGACCGTCGCTCGGCCACCGGTACCAGTCCCAGATGGCGGGACGGCGTGTCCACCTGAGGAACCCGCCGCAGCACCCCCAGCACGGGCACCCCTGACTGATCCAGCGCCTCCCGCAGCAACTCCTCGTGCCGGTCGGACGCGACCTTGTTCAGGATCACGCCCCCGACCCGCACCTCCGGATCCCAGGAGGCGAACCCGTGCACCAGCGCCGCGACCGACCGCGACTGCGACGACGCGTCGACGACGAGCACCACCGGCGCCCGCAGCAGCTTGGCCACATGGGCGGTGGACGCGAGTTCACCCTCGCCCGCCGCCCCGTCGTACAGCCCCATCACGCCCTCGACGACGGCGAGGTCACACCCCCGCGCCCCGTGCAGGAACAGCGGGGCGACCAGCTCCGGCCCGCACAGGTACGCGTCGAGGTTGCGCCCCACCCGCCCGGTCGCGAGGGCGTGGTACCCGGGGTCGATGTAGTCCGGCCCGACCTTGTGCGGGGACACGGCGAGCCCCCGCGCGGCGAACGCGGCCATCAGCCCCGTGGCGACGGTGGTCTTGCCGCTGCCCGAGGAGGGCGCGGCGATGACCAGCCGAGGCACCGACGACGTCACCACTCGATGCCCTTCTGGCCCTTCTGCCCCACGTCCATGGGGTGCTTGACCTTGGACATGTCCGTGACGAGGTCGGCGAGGTCCACCAGCTTCTCCGGCGCGTTCCGCCCGGTGATCACCACATGCTGGGTACCGGGCCGGTTCCGCAGCACGTCCACGACCTCGTCGGTGTCCACCCACCCCCAGTGCATCGGGTAGGCGAACTCGTCCAGCACGTACAGCCGGTACGTCTCGGCGGCCAGGTCCCGCTTGACCTGCTCCCAGCCCTCCCGGGCCTTCTCCTCGTTGGTCGCGTTGTCACCCTGGATGTCCCGCTGCACCCAGGACCAGCCCTCGCCCATCTTGTGCCAGTCGACGGTCCCGCCCTCACCACTGGCTCCGAGCACCCGCAGCGCGTTCTCCTCGCCGACCTTCCACTTGGCCGACTTGACGAACTGGAACACCCCGATGGGCCACCCCTGGTTCCAGGCCCGCAGCGCGAGCCCGAAGGCGGCCGTCGACTTGCCCTTGCCGATGCCCGTGTGCACGACGACCAGCGGACGGTTACGACGCTGACGGGTCGTCAGGCCGTCGTCCGGTACGACACTCGGCTGTCCCTGCGGCACTACGCGGCCCTCCTCGAAGTCCCCTGCACATCCCTGACCAGCCCGGCGATCGAGTCGGCCCGCAGCTCGTCCAGCGTGACGGCCGTACCGCCCAGCTCACCCGCGAGCTGCCCGGCGAGCCCGAGCCGCACCGGACCCGACTCGCAGTCCACGACCACCGACGCGACCCCCTCGGCCGCGAACAGCCGCGCCGCGCGTCCGGCCAGCGCCACCGGCTCCGGACCACCCGTGGCCCGCCCGTCCGTCACCACCACGACCAGCGCCCGCCGCGCCGGATCCCGCAGCCGCTCCACGCGCAGCACCTCGTGCGCCTTGAGCAGCCCCGCCGCGAGCGGCGTACGGCCCCCGGTCGGCAGCGACTGGAGCCGGGCCGCCGCCGCTTCCACGGAGGATGTCGGCGGCAGCGCGACCTCCGCCGAGGCGCCCCGGAAGGTCACCAGACCCACCTTGTCCCGCCGCTGGTAGGCGTCCAGCAGCAGCGACAGCACGGCACCCTTGACCGCGCCCATCCGCTGCCGCGCCGCCATCGACCCCGAGGCGTCCACGACGAACAGCACGAGGTTGCCCTCACGCCCCTCCCGCGTCGCCTGCCGCAGATCGTCCCGGCGGATCACCAGCCCCGGCCCGGACCGGCCGCGCGCCCGCTGGTGCGGGGCCGCGGCCTGCACGGTGGCGGCCAGGTGCAGTTTGGTCAGCGCGCCCTGCGGCCGGCGGGCCCCGGTAGTGCGCCCCTGCTCGGTGCGCGCCCGCGAGCGCCGCCCGGCAGCGCCCTCGCCGATGCCCGGAACGCTCAGCACCTTCGTGCGAAAGGGTTCCGAGGCGCGTGCGGCCGGCTGCTCACCCGCGCCCGCGCCGGACGGCTGCGGCTGTCCACCGTCGCCCTCCTCGGGCCGCGCCCCGGCGTCGCCGCCCCGCGGACCGGCGTCCGGAGCCGGCTGCCCGCCGCCCCCACCCGGACCGTCCGGGTCGGGATCGTCGTCGGGGGACTCGCCGGAGAACTCCTCCAGCGTCTCGTCCAGCTTGTCCTCGTCCAGCCCCGGCGCGTCGAAGGGGTTGCGCCGCCTGCGGTGCGGCAGCGCCAGCAGCGCCGCCTGCCGCACGTCCTCGGCGAGGACGTCGGTCCGCCCGGCCCACGCGGCCAGCGCGGTCGCCGTACGCGCCATCACGATGTCGGCGCGCATGCCGTCCACCTCGAAGGCCGCGCAGGTCGCCGCGATCTGCCGCAGCGCGCCGTCGCCCAGCCGCACCTGCGGCAGCAACCGCCGTGCCGCGACGATCCGTTGCCGTACGGAGGCCTCCTCCTCGGCCCACCGCGCGGCGAAACCGGCCGGGTCGTCGTCGTACGCCAGCCGGCGCCGTACCACCTCGACCCGCTGCTCGGGCTCGCGCGAGGCCGCGACCTCCACGGTCAGCCCGAACCGGTCCAGCAGCTGCGGGCGCAGCTCGCCCTCTTCCGGGTTCATGGTGCCGACCAGCAGGAAACGGGCCGCGTGCCGCACGGAGACGCCCTCGCGCTCCACGTACGAGGCACCCATCGCCGCCGCGTCCAGCAGCAGGTCCACCAGGTGGTCGTGGAGGAGGTTGACCTCGTCGACGTAGAGGATCCCGCGGTGCGCGTCGGCCAGCAGGCCCGGCTCGAACGCCTTGACCCCCTCGGCGAGCGCCCGCTCGATGTCCAGGGCCCCGACCAGCCGGTCCTCGGAGGCGCCGACCGGCAGCTCGACCATCCGCGCGGGCCGCCCGGTACCGCCGCCGGGCTCGTGGGGGCCGTCCGGGCAGGACGGGTCCGGTGCCGCCGGGTCGCAGGAGAAGCGGCAGCCGGGCACCACGGCCACCTCCGGCAGCAGCGCCGAAAGGGCCCGTACGGCCGTCGACTTGGCCGTGCCCTTCTCGCCGCGCACCAGCACACCGCCGACCGCCGGGGAGACGGCGTTCAGCAACAGCGCCAGCCGCAGGTCGTCCTGGCCGACAACGGCCGTGAAGGGGAAGGGGGTGGTCACTGGTCGTCGCCCTCCAAGTCGCCTTCCAGCTCAAGGTAGGTGGCCCGCAGCCGCTCCAGCGTGTCGGCGTCCGGCTCGGCCCACAGGCCCCGGTCCGCCGCCTCCAGCAGCCGCTCGGTGATGCCGCGCAGCGCCCACGGGTTGGACTTCTTCATGAAGTCCCGGTTCTCCGGGTCGAAGACGTACTCCGCGCTGAGCTTCTCGTACATCCAGTCGTCGACCACGCCCGCGGTGGCGTCGTAGCCGAACAGGTAGTCCACGGTCGCCGCCATCTCGAAGGCACCCTTGTAGCCGTGCCGGCGCATGGCCGCCATCCAGCGCGGGTTGACCACCCGGGCCCGGAACACCCGGTGGGTCTCCTCGCCGAGCGTGCGCGTCCTCACCTGGTCGGGTACGGCGGAATCACCCACGTACGCCTCGGGGTTGGCGCCGGTCAGGTGCCGCACCATGGCCACCATGCCGCCGTGGTACTGGAAGTAGTCGTCGGCGTCGACCAGGTCGTGCTCGCGCGTGTCGACGTTCTTGGCCGCCACCGCGATCCGCCGGAACGCCGTCTCCATGTCCCCGCGCGCCGCCCGCCCGTCGAGCCCGCGCCCGTAGGCGTAACCGCCCCACACCGCGTAGACCTCGGCGAGGTCGGCGTCCGAGCGCCAGTTGCGGGCGTCGATCAGCGGCAGCAGACCCGCGCCGTACGCCCCCGGCTTGGAGCCGAAGATCCGGGCCGTCGCGCGCCGCCGGTCGCCGTGCCCGGCGGTGTCCTCGTCGGCGTGGGCCTTCACGAAGTTGCTCCCGGCGGGCTCGTCCAGCTCGGCCACGGCCCGTACGGCGTCGTCGATCAGGCCGACGACGTGCGGGAACGCGTCCCGGAAGAACCCGGAGATACGGACCGTGACATCGATGCGCGGCCGTCCCAGCTCCTGCAGCGGGACCACCTCGAAGCCCGTGACCCGGCGCGAGGCGTCGTCCCACACCGGACGGCAGCCCAGCAGCGCCAGGATCTCGGCGATGTCGTCGCCCTGGGTGCGCATCGCCGACGTGCCCCAGACGGTCAGGCCCACCGACTTCGGGTACTCGCCCGTGTCCTGCAGGTACCTCTGCACCAGGGAGTCGGCCAGCGACTGACCGACCTCCCAGCTCAGCCGCGACGGAATGGCCTTGGGGTCGACCGAGTAGAAGTTCCGGCCGGTCGGCAGCACGTTCACCAGGCCACGGGTCGGGGAGCCGGAGGGACCTGCCGGTACGTAACCGCCGTCCAGCGCCCGCAGGATGTGCCCGATCTCGTCGGTGGTGCGCGCGAGGCGGGGTACGACCTCGGCGCAGGCGAACTCCAGCACCGCGACGGCGTCCGGGAGTTCGGCCCGGAGCACGTCACCGAGGACGGCGGGTACGGCCGCGCGGTCCCAGGCCCGCTCCTCCATGCCCTCCGCGATCCGCCGGCACAGCTGCTCCAGCAGGTCGACCGCGTCGGAGGCGGTACGGGCCGGGCCGTCCACCAGGTCCGTCAGCTCCACCGGGACCTTGACCGGGGCGCCGGGCTCGGCCAGCAACTCCTTCTCGTCCAGTCCGAAATGGGCCGCCAGCGACGAGCGCAGACCCGGCAGCGCGTTCGCCTGCCCGCCCCACACCTGCGAGGCGCGCAGCACGGCCAGCACCAGGTTCACCCGGGGCTCGCCGACCGGGCCGCCGCCCAGGATGTGCAGGCCGTCGCGGATCTGCACGTCCTTGATCTCGCACAGGTAGCCGTCGATGTGCATGACGAACTCGTCGAACTCGGCGTCGTCCGGCTGCTCGTCCACATGCAGGTCGTGGTGCAGCTCGGCCGCCTTGACCAGCGTCCAGATCTGGGCGCGGACGGCCGGGGCCTTCGCCGGGTCCAGGTCGGAGACGAGCGCGTACTCGTCCAGCAGCTGCTCCAGCTTGGCCAGGTCGCCGTAGGTGTCGGCGCGGGCCATCGGCGGCACCAGGTGGTCGACCACCGTGGCGTGCCCGCGCCGCTTGGCCTGGGTGCCCTCACCGGGGTCGTTGACGATGAACGGGTAGATCAGCGGCAGGTCGCCGAGGACGGCGTCCGGCGCGCACCCGCGCGACAGACCCAGCCCCTTGCCGGGCAGCCACTCCATCGTGCCGTGCTTGCCCATGTGCACGATCGCGTCGGCACCGAACCCCCCCTCCGATGTCGCGGCCTCCAGCCACCGGTACGCCGCCATGTAGTGGTGCGAGGGCGGCATGTCCGGGTCGTGGTAGATCGCGATCGGGTTCTCGCCGAAGCCGCGCGGCGGCTGGATCATGACCACGACGTTCCCGAACCGCAGCGACGCCAGCACGATGTCGTCGCCGTCGACGTACAGGCTGCCCGGCGGCTCGCCCCACGCCTCCAGCATGGCTTCCCTGAGGTCCGGGTCCAGCTTCTCGAACCACGCCCGGTAGTCCGCCAGCGGCACCCGCGCGGGCGCCGCCGCCAGCTGCTCCTCGGTCAGCCACTCCACGTCGTGGCCGCCGGCCTCGATCAGCCGGTGGATCAGCTCGTCGCCGCCGGAGGGGTACTCGGTGAGGCCGTAGCCGGCTTCCCTGAGGGCGTCCAGCACCCGCACCGCCGACGCGGGCGTGTCCAGACCGACCGCGTTGCCGACCCGGGAGTGCTTGGTCGGGTACGCGGTGAAGACCAGCGCGATCTTCTTCTCGGCGTTCGGCTTGTGCTTCAACCGCGCGTGCCGCAGGGCGATCCCGGCCACCCGCGCGGCCCGCTCCGGGTCGGCGACGTACACCGGGACCTCGTCCGGACCCTGCTCCTTGAAGGAGAACGGCACGGTGATCAGCCGGCCGTCGAACTCCGGGATCGCGACCTGCATCGCCGCGTCCATGGGGGAGAGGGCGGCGTCCGACTCCTCCCACGCGGACCGCGAGGAGGTCAGGCAAAGTCCCTGCAGCACAGGGATGTCGAGGTCGGCGAGGGCGCCGATGTCCCAGGACTCCTCGTCGCCGCCCGCCGAGGCCTGCGAGGCGTGCGTGCCGCCGGCCGCCAGAACCGTCGCGACCAGCGCGTCGGCCTTCCCCAGCAGCTCGTACAGCCCGGCGTCCGCGCCGCGCAGCGAACCGCAGTACACGGGAAGCGCGTTGGCGCCCTTCGCCTCGATGGCGTCGCACAGGGTGTCCACGAAGGCGGTGTTGCCGCTGAGTTCGTGCGCCCGGTAGAAGAGCACGCCCACGGTCGGACGGTCCTCCCGGAGCTCGTAGGAGCCGTGGACGCCGTACTCCGGCATCTTCCGCGGCTCCTCGAAGCCCTCACCGGTGAGCAGCACGGTGTCCGACAGGAACCGGGACAGCTCCAGCAGGTTCGCGGGACCGCCCTCGACCAGGTACCTGAGCGCCTCCGCCACCACACCGGCCGGCACGCTCGACTCGGCCATCAGCTCCGCGTCCGGCACGGCCTCGCCGCCCAGCAGCACGGTCGGGATCCGGGCCGCCCTCAGCGCCGCGAGCCCGCTCTCCCAGGCGCGCTTGCCGCCCAGCAGCCGTACGACGGCGAGGTCCGCGCCCGCCAGCAGCCCCGGCAGCTCCTGCTCGACGTCCACCCGCGTCGGGTTGCCGATCCGGTAGTCCGCGCCGGAGGCCCGGGCCGCCAGCAGATCCGTGTCGGCGGTGGACAACAACAACACTGTGCTCATGCAGGCGCTCCCGGTGGGATGAAAGGCAGTCCTTGCGGCGCGCCCGACTCGATGAGCCGCCACAGCGCGTCCGTGTCCGCGTGCTGTTCGATCAGGTCGCCGAGCCGGTCGAGCTGCTCCTCGCGCAGCGCGGCGAAGGAGGTGTCCGGCGCGGGCACGAAGCGGCGGCCCGCGGCGGCGGCCACCTCGCGCAGGAAGGCCCGCCGGAAGCCGTCCGACTCCAGGGAACCGTGCCAGTGGGTGCCCCAGGTCTGGCCGACCCGGCAGCCGTCCAGGAAGGCTTCCCCACCGGCCACTTCGGCGACCCCGTGGTGGATCTCGTACCCCTCGACGCGTTCGCCGAGGGCCTCGCCGGACGGCCGGGTCAGGGTCTTCTCGCGGGCGAACCGCACCCGCACGGGCAGCACGCCGAGCCCGTCGACCGCGCCGGCCCGCGACTCGACCTCGTCCTCGATGTGCTCGCCGAGGATCTGGAAGCCGCCGCAGACGCCGAGGACCGGGCGCCCTTCGGCGGCCCGCCGCACGAGGGCGTCCGCGAGCCCGCGCTCGCGCAGCCACTCCAGCGCCCGCACGGTGCCGCGGGTGCCCGGGACGACGACCAGGTCCGCGTCCGCCAGCTCCTCCGGCCGGTCCACGAACCGCACCACGACCCCCGGTTCGGCGGCGAGCGCGTCGACATCGGTGAAGTTGGACATCAACGGGATCGCGCACACGGCGACGCGCAGTACGTCCACGCCGACGGGGGGAGCCACGGTGGACTCCCGGACGGTTCCGCGCAGGGAGACCCGCAGCCCGTCCTCCTCGTCGATGCCGAGTCCGTGCCGGAACGGGAGCACGCCGTACGTCCGCCGCCCGGTCAGGCCCTGGAGCATGTCCAACCCGGGCTCCAGCAGGGAGACATCGCCCCGGAACTTGTTCACGAGGAACCCGGCGACCAGCTCCTGGTCCTCCGGCGACAGCAGCGCCACGGTCCCGAAGAAGGAGGCGAAGACGCCCCCGCGGTCGATGTCGCCCACCACCAGCACGGGCAGCCGCGCGTTCCGCGCGATGCCCATGTTCACGATGTCGGTCCGGCGCAGATTGATCTCCGCCGGGGAGCCCGCGCCCTCACAGATCACCGCGTCATACGTGCCCCGCAACTCGGCCAGGCAGTCCAGCACCGTGCCGAGGAGCTTCTGCTGCCGCCCGCCGTGGTACCCGCGCGCGCTCAGCTCGCCCACCGGCTTGCCCAGCAGCACCACCTGGCTGCTCTGTTCGCCGCCCGGCTTGAGCAGCACCGGGTTCATCAGCGCGGTCGGCTCGATCCGGCACGCCTGGGCCTGCATCGCCTGCGCCCGCCCGATCTCGGCGCCCTCGCGGGTCACGAAGGAGTTGAGCGACATGTTCTGCGCCTTGAACGGCGCGACCTTCACGCCCTGACGCACCAGCCACCGGCAGATCCCGGCCGTCACGACGCTCTTGCCGGCGTCGGAGGTGGTGCCGGCGACGAGGAGTCCCCCGTTCACTTCCCACGTCCCTTCGGGCTCCTGAGGCTCTTGACGCCGCTGACGAGGAGGCGGGCGGCGACCGTGGTGCCGAGCGCGAGCAGGCCGACGCGGCGGGAGAGCCGTACGGCCCGGTCGATGTCGGTGACCCGAACGGCCCGGCCGGTGTCCCCGTTGAGTACGGGCCGGTGCTCGACGCGGCCGGCGTAGGAGAGCGTGCCGCCGAGCCGCACACCGAGCGCGCCCGCGAAGGAGGCCTCCACGGGCCCGGCGTTGGGGCTCGGGTGCCGGTGGGCGTCCGCCTTCCAGGCGCGCAGGGCACCGAGCGGTTCGGGTCCGGCCACGGCCGCGAGTACGGCGGTCAGCCGGGCCCCCGGCCAGCCGGCCAGGTCGTCCAGCCGGGCCGAGGCCCAGCCGTAGCGGCGGTAGCGGGGGGACCTGTGACCGACCATCGCGTCCAGGGTGTTGACGGCCCGGAACCCCAGCAGCCCCGGCACCCCGGCCACGGCCCCCCACACCAGGGCGCCCACGACGGCGTCCGAGGTGTTCTCGGCGACCGACTCGACGACGGCCCGGGCGATCCCGTCGGCGTCCAGCGCCTGCGGGTCCCGGCCGCACAGATGCGGCAGCCGGGCGCGGGCCGCGTCGACGTCCCCGGACTCCAGGGCGCGCCCGATGGCGCGGGCCTCCCGGGCGAGCGACGTACCACCCACCACCGCCCAGGTGGCGGCGGCGGTCAGCGCGATGGAGGCGGCGGCGGAAGGGCGCACGGCGCGTGTGGCCAGCGTGCCGAGTGCGACGGCGCCACCGGCGCACACGGCGGTGTGCACGGCGCCCCAGCCGCGGTGATCGTGCCACAACGCGCGGTCCACGGCAGCGGCCGCCCGCCCGAACGCGGCGACCGGATGCCCGCGGCGCGGATCGCCGAGGAGCAGGTCACCGAGAAGGCCGGCGGCGGCGCCGTACGCGTGAATGCGATCGGCACCCATCGGCTCAGCCGACGTGGGTGGCAGCTGCGCCCCGAAGGGGCGCGGGGAACTGCGCGACCAGCCACGACGGGCCTGCGGACGACCGACGGCTTGTTGTGGCACTCCCCGCGGAGCGCTTGGTGGCGGTCCTTGTCCTGCTGCAGCCGGGCATGGCGATCGATGTCCTCACTCAGGGTGTCCGCGCCCTGGTTCGACGAGATTCGGCGGTGAGAGTTCCTGGCTCCCGGGATGTTCTTCCCCGGTGACAGTGGCGGGACCGCGCCGGATTCGCACCGGCTTCCTCTCCTTGCCGCCGTACATGGCCTGGGCAGTCCACCACGCGCCCGGAACGGCCGTCAACTTGCCGTTGACCTGCGAGGGGAGAGTGTGCCGATCCCCACATCGCGGGACGCCCGTGACCTCCGGGCATGCCGAAGGCTCCTCTCCGTCCAGGACGGAGAGGAGCCTTCGGCATGCCCGATTCGTGTGGCTGGGTCAGGACTTGGAGACGATGAGGAAGATGCCGTACGCCACCGCCGCCGCGCACGCGGCGAAGCAGGCGTACGCGCCGGTGACCGCGAGGGGGGCGGAGCCGCCCTGCGCCGCGGCCTTCTCGCGCCGCGCCAGACCGTTGATGCCGAGGGTGAACAGGGCCACCAGGCCCACGGTGAACACGAGGCTGGTGCCGAAGACGGAGCCGAGGGCCGACCAGTCGATCTTCATGGGGTTGCTTCCTTGGGTACCGGTGTGGCCGGGGTCAGACGGTCGCGGCCGGCGGGGCGGCCTCGGGCGCGGGCTCGGTGGCGGCCGGGGAGGGGATCGTGGCCGTCAGGTTCTCGCTGATCGTGCCCGCCGGGGGCGGGGTCACCGCGGCGATGGCGGCGGTCACCACACCGGCCGGCTCCTCGGTCTCGGCCACCACGTTGGTGTGGTCGACGACCTCGCGGCGGGAGATCTTCCAGATCGCGGCGCTCGCGGCGACCAGGAAGACGGCGACCAGCCCGGTGCCCCAGTCACCGAGGCCCGTGACGGACTCGGCGCCCGCGCCGACCAGCGCGGCGGCCGGGAGGGTGAGCACCCAGGCGATCGCCATGCGGGTCGCGGTGGACCAGCGGACCACCCCGCCCTTGCGGCCGAGGCCCGCGCCCATCACCGAGCCGGAGACGACGTGCGTGGTGGAGAGGGAGAAGCCGAGGTGGGAGGAGGCCAGGATGGCGGTGGCGGCGCTGGTCTGGGCGGCGAAGCCCTGGCGCGGCTCCAGGTCGGTCAGGCCCTTGCCCATGGTGCGGATGATCCGCCAGCCGCCGATGTAGGTGCCGAGCGCGATGGCCAGGCCGGCGGAGAGGATGACCCAGGTGGGAGGGTTGGAGCCCGGGGCGATGGCGCCGCCCGCGATCAGCGCGAGGGTGATGATGCCCATGGTCTTCTGGGCGTCGTTGGTGCCGTGGGCGAGGGAGACCAGGCCGGCGGAGGCGATCTGGCCGGCGCGGTAGCACTTGCGGGTGGCCTCGCCCTCCGCCTTGCCGCCGATGCCGTAGGAGAACCGGGTGGCCAGCATCGAGGCGAGACCGGCCACGATCGGCGCGGCGACCGCCGGGAGCAGCACCTTGGTGACCAGGACGTCACCGTGCACCGCGCCGAAGCCGGCGGAGGCGACGGTGGCGCCGATCAGGCCGCCCATCAGGGCGTGCGAGGAACTCGAGGGGAGGCCCACCAGCCAGGTCAGCAGGTTCCAGAGGATCGCGCCGACGAGGGCGGCGAAGATGACCTCGGGACGGATGCCGGTCTCGTCGACGAGACCCTTGGAGATCGTGTTGGCGACCTCCACGGAGAGGAAGGCGCCCAGCAGGTTGAGCGCGGCGGACATGGCCACCGCGATCTTGGGCTTCAGCGCGCCTGTGGAGATGGTGGTGGCCATCGCGTTGGCGGTGTCGTGGAAACCGTTCGTGAAATCGAACGCGAGAGCGGTTACCACCACTATCGCGAGGATCAGCGAGAAGCTTTCCATTTACCCAGGCAATCGTTCGAGGTCATTGGTGCGACGACCGTAGGCAACCTGGGTGAACGGAAGATGAACTGGGACGGGCGTCAGGGTGTCGATAGAGGGGTGTCGGCGTTCCGCTTGGCCCCGGCGGCCCAGGCGCCCCTTGGCTACCAGCCCCGCGCGAAGGTCCGCAGCCGGCTCGAGGAGCCGTTGAAGAGATTCTGGTCACCCGGCAGCCGGCCCCTGCTGCCGAACTGCCAGAACGTCCAGTACCGCCACCCACCTGGGAGCTTGCCCGGCCGCGAGGTGCCGTGCCGGGCGATCCACAGGGCGTGGCTCTTGGCGAACGCGCGGCTGTTGCCGGTGCAGATCCGCCACCACTGGGTCGTCGTGTAGATGACCGGGCGGCGGCCGGTCTCCCGCTTGACCTCGTTGCTGAAGGACCGGATCCAGCGGACCATCCGCTTCCAGCCCAGCCCGTAGCACTTGTGCTTCTTGTTGTACGGGTTGTATTCGATGTCGAGCGCGGGCGGCAGCGTCCGGCCGTCGGCCCGCCAGCCCCCGCCGTGCCGCACGAAGTACGCGGCCTGCCGGGCGCCGGAGGACCGGTCCGGCCGGGCGAAGTGGTACGCGCCCCGGTACAGGCCCGCCTTGCGCGCACCGTTGTACTGCTGGGAGAAGTAGGGGTTGCGGTAGTCCGTGGACTCGGTCGCCTTGACGTAGACGAACCGTGCGCCCCTGGACCGGGCGGCCGCCCAGTCGACGCGCTTCTGGTGGGACGAGACGTCGTGCCCCCGGGGCAGGCCCGAGGCGAGTGCCTCAGGTGCGGCGGCCACTGCCGCGGTGCCCACGAGGGCGAGCACCGCGGTGGCCGCTGCGAGGACACCGGCACGGTGACGGAGGGGGGTGCGTTCGCTGGCCATGTGTCTCCCCGGGTCGGCGGACGAGGGATCGCCCGGCGGGCAAGAGTGACCATTGAAGGCTCGGTGATCACCGGAACGGCGGCTTTTTGCGGCGATTCACCCCGTCTTTCGCCCATTCGGGGGCGCATGCTTCCGGCCGTCAGCGATCGCCCACCCCCGTCCCCCGGGCGCGGCTGGCAGGATCGCGGCATGGCTGAACAGCGGCGGGACGCGGAACGGGACCGGATCTGGGCGGAGCTGGTCGGGACGGCACGGCGGACCGTAGCGGACGGGCTGGTGGTCGGCACCTCGGGGAACGTCTCGGCCCGCGTCGGCGACCTGGTGCTCGTCACCCCGTCCGGCGTGCCGTACGACCGGCTCGGCCCGGACGACATCACCGGCGTCGACCTGACCGGACGCCAGGTGCTCGGCACGCTGGTGCCGACCAGTGAGCTGCCCATGCACCTCGCCGTCTACCGCGCCACCGACGCGCGCGCGGTCGTCCACACCCACGCCGTGCACGCGACGGCGGTCTCCACGCTCGTGCCCGAGCTGCCGCTGGTCCACTACATGGCCGCCGCCCTCGGCGGCCCCGTGCGCGTCGCCCCCTACGCCACGTACGGCACCGACGAGCTCGCCGAGCACATGCTCCGCGCCCTGGCCGGCCGCTCCGGCTGCCTCCTGCAGAACCACGGCACGCTCACCTACGGCACCGGCCTCGACCAGGCCTACGACCGCACCGCCCAGCTGGAGTGGATGTGCCGCCTGTGGCTGACGGCGTCCTCGGTACCGGGCCTGACCCCGTCCCTGCTGACGGAGGCACAACTGGCGGAGGTGGGGGAACGTTTGAAGGGGTACGGCCAACGGAGGTGACCACGTGCCGCACAGTCCTTCGCTCCGACACTTTCTCGACCGCCTCGCCCGCCTTTCCGCGCCGGCTCCTCGCCGATCGGTTCCGGTTTCCGCGCCGGCTCCTGGCCGATCGGTTCCGGCGGCTCCGCTCGCCGCTGACGCCGGTCGTTCCGGTCCGCCGCGACGGCGCTCGGCCACCACGCACCTTTCCGGCGGTGCCGAACCCACCCGCACCCGACGCTTCTCACCTGGTCCCGTCCTCCGGCTGGCCGGTGACGACGGCCCCCACGACACTGGAGCCGTGCGCACCGTCAAAGCGACCGCCCTCACCACGGCCATAGCCGCCGGCCTGGCAGTGGCTTCCGTCGCCGCCGGCCGCATCGCCAGCGACGCCGCGCTGAAGGCGCCCGCGGGCCGTCCCCTGCCCACCGAACCCCGCCTCACCGTGCACGGCACCGCCCCCGGGCAGATCGCCCTCACCCGCGACCTGGCCTCGCTGCGCCCCGGCACCTACGGCCTGTCCGGCGACGGCTCCCACGCGGTCGTCGGCCCTGTCCTGGACGCGGCCCGGCACACGGCCGACACCGTCGTACGCCGCCTGGAAGGCGTCACCCACGGCACCCTCGACCCCGGCGACGCGGTGTGGCTCACGCCGAACCTGTACGTCGGCAACCCCGGCACCGCCCTCGGTCTCGACCACGCCGACATCGACGTGCCCGGCGAACTCGGCGAGCTGCCCGCCTGGTTCGTGCCCGGGGCCCGGGACACCTGGGTCATCGCCGTGCACGGCCTCGGCACCACCCGGGAACAGGCCATGAACCTCATGGCCCCCCTGCACGCCCGCCGGGTGCCGGTCCTCGCGCTCGCCTACCGCGGCGACCTCGGTGCCCCGCGCCCCCCGGACGGCCTGAACCACCTCGGCGAGACCGAGTGGCGCGACCTGGACGCGGCGATCCGCTACGCCGTGCGCTACGGCGCCCGCCGGGTCGTCCTGCTCGGCTGGTCCACCGGCGCCACCATGGCCCTGCGCGCCGCCGAGCACTCCGCGGTGCGCGAGCGCGTCGCCGGACTGGTCCTGGACTCCCCGGTGCTCAGCTGGGAGGCCACGCTGCGCGCCCTCGCCCGGGCCCGCCGCACCCCGCAGCCGCTGCTGCCGCTCGCGGTGCGCGCCGCCCAGGGCCGGACCGGCCTGTACGCCGACCGGGTCCCCGAACTCACCGACCCGGACGTGCTGACCGTGCCGACCCTGATCTTCCACGGGCCCGGCGACCAGGTGGCCCCCTGGGAGTTCTCCCGCCGGCTCGCCCGCCGCCGCCCGGGCCTGGTCGCCCTGCACACCGTCGCCGAGGCACCGCACGCGGCGATGTGGAACGCCGACCCCAAGGAGTACGAGGAGCGGCTGCGCCGCTTCCTGACCCCGCTGCTCTGAGGACGCTCCCGGCCCTCCGGCGGGCGCGGAGGGCCCGGTGCCGGGCATTCCGTTTAAGGCCGTACGACTGGCCTGATCACCGCTCCTCGCCCCTCCCGGACCCCGTGCCTTGGCCAGTCCCGTCGCCCGCCGTGACATTCCGTTTGGGTTTTCGGACCGTCAACCGGAAGACTGCACCCGTGACGTCCCGTATCCCGCGCGACTCCAGGCTCCGACTCGTCCGACCGCGACCCCTGGCCGCCGCCCCCAGAGCTGTGAACCAGCGGCGTCCGCGCCGCCTCGCACCCCGGCCGCCGGAGGGCACCCCGGCCCCCGCGGAACTGGCCGGAATGGCCCGCACCGGGCTGGCCGGCCCGGTGCGCGTGGCTCGCTGGGCCGACGCCGCACTCGGCCCCGGCAGCGACGGCGCCACCGCCGACGGAAAGGCCACCCTCTCCGACGCCACCGCCCGGCGTGCCGCCGCCGATCTCGGCCTGAGCGTCACTCAGGTCCGCACCGACTGGGACACCGCCCGCCTCGCCGGACTCGTCGAGGTGCACGGCGACAGCGCGCGCCCCGGCTGGCGGCTGCGCGCCTGGGACCGCGACGACAGCGCCGTGCTGCGCGGCTGGGTCGCCCTCTTCGACGCCTGGTCGCTCGCCTCCCCGGAGCCCGAGGAGCACGAGCCGGCCGCCGTCGCCGAGGTCGTCTCGGCCATGCCCCAGGTGCTCTCCTTCCTCCAGCTGTCCGCCGGGCCCGTCCCGGTCGAGCAGCTCCTGGACCTGCTCCAGCAGCGGGTCACCGAACTGCGCACCGAGCGCTGCGAGGTGCCCTACGAGCCGGGCACCGCGCACCCCGCCGAGCCCGGGGCCGCGCAGCCGGGCCTGGCGGCGGAGCGGCGGACGTCCGAGCCGGGTGCCGGGCGCCCGGCGGGCGACTCCGCGAGCCCGGCGGAGCTCCGGGTCGGCGTCCCGGAGGACCCCGCGCCCGCCGGCGACACCCCTCTCGGGCCCCTCCTCGACTGGGCGCTGCGGGCCCTCGCCACGGTCGGCGCGCTGACCTACGGCGACGGCCAGGCCACGCTGACCCCGCTGGGCAGCTGGGCGGTGTGGGTCAAGCTGGAGCAGATCTGCGTGGCCGCGCAGAGCCCGGCCGGCAACATCGAGCAGTCCGCCGAGGACATGCTCCGCGGCTGCGCCCAGCTCCGCCCCAACGCCGCCCGCGCCGAATACCGCGCCTGGCTCGCCGCCCGCACCGTCGGCGACGCCGTCACCGAGCTGATCCACGCCGCGCGCGGCGAGGACGCCCTGCTGCGCGGCCTGGCCTTCGAGGCGCTGCGCGTGGTCGGCGCCCCCGCCGAGCCGGACGTGCGCGCCGTCGTCGACGAGCCCGCCCTGCGGCCGTACGCCCTGCTGTGGCTCGCCGAGCACGACGGGGTCGACCCCGAGGACGCCCACGAGGTCCTCACCCGCCGGGAGGCGACCTGGCTGTGGGTGGACACCGCCGCCGCCGTCGCCGACCACGGCGAGTCGCCGATGCTGGTCCGGCACCTGGAGTCCGCGGTGCAGCCCACCGTCCCCCAGCTGCTCGACGAGGTCCGCGCCGTCGGGCACCCGCGCACCGTGCAGGTCCTGGTCGCGCTCGCCGCCGCGCACCCCGACCCGGCCCTGGCCAAGGCCGTGCGCCGGGCCGCCTTCCAGGTGCACACCGGGGGATGAGCGGCGCGGGGGCCGCTCAGGCGCCGATCTCGGGGGCGTACGTCCCGAAGCTCCAGATGTTGCCCTCGGTGTCCCGGGCCATGTAGTCGCGCGAGCCGTAGTCCTGGTCCGTCGGGGGCATCAGGATCTCCACGCCGTGCTCCAGGGCCCGCTGGTGGTGGGCGTCCACGTCGTCCACGACGACGTACACCCCGGCGGGCCCGGCGTCCTTCATCGCCGTGTCGAACAGGCCGCCCCGGCCCTTGGAGCCGATCATCACCGCGCCGTTGCCCTGGACCAGCTCGGCGTGCATCACCTTGCCGTCCTCCGTCTCGTACACCGACAGCTCGGTGAAGCCCAGGGCCTCCGTGAGCTGCTTGATCGCCGCCTGCGCGTCCGCGTACAGCAGCGTGGGGTAGAGACTCGGCCGTCCGCCGCCCGTGCCTGCCATGCCGATCACTCCTTCGTGCGTCGGTCCTCCGGCGTCCCGTTCAGTGTCGCAGCCGCCACTGACAACGCCTCACGCGACGAGCGAGAGCCCAGCGTCCTCAAGGCAGTGGGGGATGTCACGGACCGAACGCACGCACGTGGAAAACCGCTTGCACGCCCCCGTTAGACTTCTTCCCATGGCCATTCTCCTCGCGCATTAGACGGCGGGAACGTCCTCAGCCGCCCACCCGCCAATTCCTGTACGCCCTGGAGTCTGTCCGTGATCTCCGCCTCCGGTATCGAGCTGCGCGCCGGTGCGCGCGTCCTCATCGAGAACGCCACCTTCCGTGTCGCCAAGGGCGACCGCATCGGCCTCGTCGGCCGCAACGGCGCCGGGAAGACCACCCTCACGAAGTGCCTGGCCGGCGAGGGCATCCCGGCCGCCGGCCAGATCACCCGCTCCGGCGAGGTCGGCTACCTCCCGCAGGACCCCCGCACCGGCGACCTCGACGTCCTCGCCCGCGACCGCATCCTCTCCGCGCGCGGCCTCGACGTACTGATCCGCAAGATGCGCGAGAACGAGCAGCGCATCGCCACCGGCAAGGGCGCCACCCGCGACAAGGCGATGAAGCAGTACGAGCGCCAGGAGACCGAGTTCCTCACCAAGGGCGGGTACGCCGCCGAGGCCGAGGCCGCCACCATCGCCGCCGCGCTGAACCTGCCCGACCGCGTCCTCGGGCAGCCGCTGCACACCCTCTCCGGCGGTCAGCGCCGCCGTATCGAGCTGGCCCGCATCCTGTTCTCCGACGCGGACACCCTGCTCCTCGACGAGCCGACCAACCACCTCGACGCGGACTCGATCATCTGGCTGCGGGACTACCTGAAGACCTACCGCGGCGGATTCATCGTCATCAGCCACGACGTCGACCTGGTCGACACCGTGGTCAACAAGGTGTTCTACCTGGACGCCAACCGGTCCGCGATCGACATCTACAACATGGGCTGGAGGCTCTACCAGCAGCAGCGCGAGGCCGACGAGAAGCGCCGCAAGCGGGAGCGGGCCAACGCCGAGAAGAAGGCCGCCGCCCTCAACGCCCAGGCCGACAAGATGCGCGCCAAGGCCACCAAGACGGTCGCCGCGCAGAACATGGCCCGCCGCGCCGAGAAGCTGCTCTCCGGCCTCGAAGCGGTCCGGATGTCCGACAAGGTCGCCAAGCTGCGCTTCCCGGAACCCGCGCCCTGCGGCAAGACCCCGCTGATGGCCGAGGGCCTGTCGAAGTCGTACGGCTCGCTGGAGATCTTCACCGACGTCGACCTCGCCATCGACAAGGGCTCCAGGGTCGTCATCCTCGGGCTCAACGGCGCGGGCAAGACCACGCTGCTGCGCCTGCTCGCCGGCGTCGAGCAGCCGGACACCGGCCAGGTCGTCCCCGGCCACGGCCTCAAGCTCGGCTACTACGCCCAGGAGCACGAGACCCTGGACGCCGACCGCACGGTCCTGGAGAACATGCGCTCGGCCGCCCCCGACATGGACCTGGTCGAGGTCCGCAAGGTGCTGGGTTCCTTCCTGTTCTCCGGCGACGACGTCGACAAGCCGGCCGGTGTCCTCTCCGGCGGCGAGAAGACCCGGCTCGCCTTGGCGACCCTGGTCGTCTCCTCGGCCAACGTGCTCCTGCTCGACGAGCCGACCAACAACCTCGACCCCGCCAGCCGCGAGGAGATCCTGGGCGCCCTGCGCACCTACAAGGGCGCGGTCGTCCTCGTCACGCACGACGAGGGCGCCGTCGAGGCGCTCCAGCCGGAGCGGATCATCCTGCTGCCGGACGGCGTCGAGGACCTGTGGGGCTCCGACTACGCGGATCTCGTCGCCCTGGCGTGATCCACTGCGTATGGATCATTCGGCTCATCGGTGATCCATCATCTGTGTGAGATCTCCTCGTATCGAGGTGTGTCCTACACGGATTTCGCGGCCGATCCCTTTACTGCCAAGGGATCGGCCGCCTCGCGTCTCTGACCTGGTGCTTCGCGAATCCACCCGTTCGGCTCCGTGGGCGGGACTCCTTGGAACCCCGTCTTCCGCTTGTGCGGATCCACTCCTGTCGTCACAACGATGTCTCACGGACCTTGCCGAATGGGTGGCCATCACGCCCAGGAGGGGTGATCATGAGGAGACCAGAGCGCACTTCCCATGAGGAGGCACGGGTGGCCGAGACTCTGAAGAAGGGCAGCCGGGTGACCGGCGCCGCGCGCGACAAGCTCGCGGCAGACCTGAAGAAGAAGTACGACTCCGGTGCGAGCATCCGGGCGCTGGCCGAGGAGACCGGCCGCTCGTATGGCTTCGTGCACCGGATGCTCAGCGAGTCGGGCGTCACGCTTCGTGGGCGTGGCGGAGCGACCCGGGGCAAGAAGGCCGCATCGTCCTGACTCCGGGCGGCCATCGGCTTCGATGGGTGGCCACCCGGTCGGCGGTCTGATCGGCCGGGTGGTTACTGTGCAGTCACTTAGCATGCCGTAACGGCACTGTGTGATGACCGCACCCCATCGGAGGCGCCCCATGGCTACGCCCGACCAGGACCTCGCTCCTGTACTCGACAAGGACGGCGTACGGCTCACCGTCGACGACGCGCTCGCCACGGTGACGCTGACCAACCCGGCCAAGCGCAACGCGCAGAGCCCCGCCCTGTGGCGGGCGCTCACCGAGGCCGGCCGGCTGCTGCCGGGCTCCGTCCGGGTCGTCGTGCTGCGCGGCGAGGGCAGGTCCTTCTCCGCCGGTCTGGACCGGCAGATGTTCACGCCGGAGGGGATCCCGGGCGAGCCGAACTTCATCGAACTCGCGCGCCGTGACGACGCCGGGCTCGACGCGACCATCGCCGAGTTCCAGGAGGCGTTCACCTGGTGGCGGCGCAGTGACATCGTGTCCATCGCCGCCGTCCAGGGGCACGCCATCGGGGCCGGCTTCCAGCTCGCGCTCGCGTGCGATCTGCGGGTGGTCGCGGACGACGTGCAGTTCGCCATGCGCGAGACCAGCCTGGCCCTCGTCCCCGACCTGACCGGCACACACCCGCTGGTCGGTCTCGTCGGGTATGCCCGCGCGCTCGAGATCTGCGCGACCGGGCGGTTCGTCGGCGCGGCGGAGTCGGTGGCGTCCGGGCTGGCCAACGTCAGCGTGCCGGAGGCTGAACTCGACGCGGCCGTACGGGACTTGGCCGCGGCGCTGCTGGCCGCGCCGCGGGACGCGGTCGTGGAGACCAAGGCGCTGCTGCGGGGCGCGGTGGACCGTACGTACGACGAGCAGCGGGCGGCCGAGCGGGCTGCCCAGGCACGCCGGCTCCGGGACCTGGCCGGCCTCGGCGAGTAGGCGCGGCGGCGGAGCCGGACCGTGATCCGGCCCCGCGCGTCTAGCGGGACGTGTCGCCGACGGCCGTGATCAGCACCGCCACCGTCGGCCGGTCCTCCAGCGCGGCCCGCACCGCCGTACGCACCCGCCGGGCCACCTCGACCGCCCGGTGGTCCGCGCCCGTCGTCAGCTCCACGCGTACGTGCCGCTGCGGCAGGGCGGTACCGGCCGTGCGCTCCTCCAGGTGCACCGCCCGGCCGAGGCCGCCGAGGGACCCCGTCAGCCCGGTCACGCCGGGGACGGAGAGCGCGGCCGCGGCCACCCGGGACTCGTCGGCGCCGGTGGGCTCGCGCGCGGACACCGGCCGCGGTGCCCGCACCCGCGCGCCCGGCTCCACCGCGTCCAGCAGGCCGGTGACCCGCAGGTCCACCTCCGCCACCGCGAGCCCGAGCCGCTCCGTCGCGGCCGTCGCCAGGGTCAGCCGCAGCCTGGACGCCACCGTCGGCAGCGGCTCGGCGGCCGCCGCGGCGAAGTCCGCCGTCAGCCGCAGCGGCCCCGGCGGCAGCGCGCTCGGCGGAGCCGGCACGACGGGCTCCGGCGCCTCGTCCGGATCGGCCAGCGCGAGCCGCAGCGTGCCGAGCCGCACGTCGGGCATCGAGTCCGCCACCGCCCGTTCCAGCACCGCCGCGGCCGCGCTCTCCGCGATCCAGGCGCCGTCGAGTGGCCCGCCGAGCGGCAGCAGCCTGCCCAGCCCGACCTGGCGCCGTACCACCTCTGTCCACCGGTCCGCCGTCATTCCTCCAGCCTGCCGTATCAGCGGCGCGCGGCCGGGCAACCTTGCTTACGGTGGATGGAGGACGATCGACGGGGACCACCGAAAGGGACGTACGGCGATGACCGACATGACGACGACCCCCGAGGGCGGCCAGGAGCCACAGGTTTCGGCCCACAGGACGACCCGGCGCGGCGGCGGCGATCCGGCCACCCGCGGACGGACGACCATCGCCGACGGCGTCGTGGTGAAGATCGCCGGTCTCGCGGCTCGGGACGTGGTCGGCGTGCACGCGCTGGGCAGCGGCCTCGCCCGCACCTTCGGCGCCGTGCGCGACCGGGTGCCCGGCGGCTCCAAGTCCGTCACCCGGGGCGTGAAGGCCGAGGTCGGCGAGGTGCAGACCGCGCTCGACCTGGAGATCGTCGTGGACTACGGCGTCTCGATCACCGATGTCGCCCGCGCGGTGCGGGAGAACGTGATCGCCGCCGTGGAACGCATGACCGGACTCGAGGTGGTCGAGGTCAACATCGCCGTCAGCGACGTCAAGCTGCCCGAGGAGGAGGAAGAGGAGCCCGAGCCGCCCCGGATCCAGTGAGGCACCGGCGGCCCGGGACCGCACACCCGACGAGTGGAGGAGCGAGGCATGAGCATGGCGGTGGTCGGCATGATCGCCGGAATGGCGCTGGGCTTCGCCGGGTACTTCGGCGGCTTCGGTGCGTTTCTGCTGGTGGCTGCCCTGGGGGCGGTCGGGTTCGTCGTCGGCCGGTTCGCGGAGGGCGACCTGGAACCGGGTGACTTCTTCCGCATCCGCGGCGACCGGCGCGACCGGCGGCGGTGACGGAGGGGTGAGCGCCGACACCGGCGCGGCGCATCCGCCGTCGGCCCTCGTGCCGCCGGGGGAGCGCGGCGCCATCCGGATCGCCGACCGGGTCGTGGCGAAGATCGCGGCGCAGGCGGCCCGCGAGGCGCTGCCTTCGCTGCCCCCCGACGCGACCGCCCCGCACGCCACGGTCGTCGTCCTCCCCCACTCTGGGCTTCGCTCGAGCGGGGGGACCCCCATCGCGGCGGCCCGCGTCCGCGTCCACCTCGAACTCGGCTATCCCTGCGACATCGGCGCCCACTGCGCCGCCGTGCGTCGCCATGTCGCCGAGCGGGTAGGCGCGTTGGTGGACATGGCGGTGCCCGAGGTCGCCGTCCACGTCGAACGGCTGCACCCGGAACCGCACGGGAGGGCGTGATGAGCGAGCCACAGCCGACCACCCCGACCCTCGACAAGGACCCCGGCACCGCCCCGCCGGAGGCGGCCCCCGCCGAGGGCAGCGGCCGCTTCTGGTCGCCGCGCCGCGTCCCGGCCGCCGTCGTCGCGCTCCTGCTGCTGGCCGGCGCCGGCCTGCTGCTGTACGACATCGCCGCCGTACGCGCCCACCGTCCCGCGATGCACTGGCGCCGCGCCCTCGCCCGGCAACTGGCGCAGCGGCCCCTGGACGACACCTGGGTGCTGACCGGTGCCGCCGTCGCCGTCGCCCTCGGCCTGTGGCTGATCGCCCTCGCGGTCACGCCCGGCCTGCGCGCACTGCTGCCCATGCGGCGCCCGCACCACGATGTCCGCGCCGCGCTCCGGCGCGACGTGGCGGAGCTCCTGCTGCGCGACCGGGCCATGGACATCTCCGGGGTCCGGTCGGTGAGGGTGCGGATGCGCCGCAGGAAGGCCGACGTCCGTGCCCTCGCGCACTTCCGTGACCTGGACGACGTACGCGCCGACCTGGACACGGTGCTCACGGACGCGATCCGGGGCCTCGGCCTGACCCGGCCGCCCACCCTGTCGCTGCGGGTGTCCCGGCCCGGACGGAAGGGGTGAGGACGGATGCGCGCCGGCGGTCTCAACCGCGTCCTGCTGGCCCTGGCCGGCCTGCTCCTGCTCGCGCTCGGCGGTGCGGTGCTGGCCGTCGGCCTGGGCGCGCCGCCGCCCTCCTGGTGGATCCACAGCGGCCCGCACGACGTGCTGCTCACGAAGGCCGAGCGGACCCACTGGCGGTCCGCCGGCTGGTGGTGGCCGGCGGTCATCGCCGGTCTCGCCCTCGTGGTCGTGCTCAGCCTGTGGTGGCTCACGTCGGTCCTGCGCCGCCGCCGGCTGACCGAGATCCTGGTCGACACCGGCGACGACGAGTCCGCCCTGCTGCGTGCCAGGGCCCTGGAGTCGGCCCTGGCCCAGGACGCCGTGCGACAGGAGGGCGTGGCGCACGCGGAGATCCTCCTGCGGGGCCGCCGTACGGCACCCACGGCGAGCGCGTGGCTCCAACTCGAACCGCACGTGGACCCGGCGACGGCCCTGACCGGGTTCACGGCCGAGGCCCTGACCCGCGCCCGCCGGTCGGCACGCCTGCCCTCGCTTCCGGCGGAGGTACGGCTCCGGACGGTCAAACACCGTGCGGAAAGGGTCACTTGACCCCGCGGAAAGGGTCACTTGACCCCGGCCCGCACGTCAGAACCCGTGCCGCATGCCCCCGTCCACCGGCAGCATGACGCCACTCAGATAAGAAGCCGCAGGAGACAGCAGGAACGCCGCCACGCGACCGAACTCCTCCGGCTTGCCGTACCTCCGCAACGGGATCCGGGACTCGTTGGCGGCCCGGGTGGCCTCGGGGTCGGCGGACAGCGCGTCCAGCTCGCGCACGCGATCCGTGTCGATGCGGGCCGGCAGCAGCCCCAGCACCCGGATCCCGCGCGGCCCCAGCTCGTCGGCGAGCGACTTGGCGAACCCGGCGAGGCCGGGCCGCAGCCCGTTGGAGATGGTCAGCCCCGGGATCGGCTCGTGCACCGACCCGGACAGCACGAACCCGATGACGCCGCCCTCCGCCAGCTCCGCGGCCGCCGCCCGCGCGAGCCGCACCGCACCGAGGAACACCGACTCGAACGCGTCGCGCCACTGCTCGTCGGTGTTGTCCGCCACGAAACCCGGCGCCGGCCCGCCCACGCTCACCAGCACGCCGTGGAACGCGCCGAAGTGCTCACGGGCGGCCGCGATCAGCCGCTCCGGCGCCCGCAGATCGGCGTTGTCCACGGCCACGCCCACCGCGTCGGGGCCCAGTTCGGCGGCGGCGTCGGCCACCCGCTTCTCGTCCCGGCCGCTGATCACGACCTTCGCCCCGTCGGCGACGAGTTCCCGCGCGGCGGCGTTGCCCAGTCCGCGGGTCGCCCCGGTGACGACGTACACCCGGTCCTTCAGTCCAAGATCCATGGCCCCTATCCTGCCTGGTCGTCCCCGAAGAGCGTGAGGGCGGTGTTCACCAGCCCGATGTGACTGAAGGCCTGCGGGAAGTTGCCCAGGTGGCGGCCGTCGACGGGGTCGTACTCCTCGGCCAGCAGCCCCACGTCGTTGGCCAGGCCCACCAGCCGGCCGAACAGCTCCCGTGCCCCGTCCTTCCGGCCGGTCAGGTACAGGGCGTCGGCCAGCCAGAACGAGCAGGCCAGGAAGGCGCCCTCGCCGCTGGGCAGCCCGTCGACCACCGAGTCCTCGGTGTCGTAGCGGCGCAGGAAGCCGCCGTGCCCGAGGTCGTCACGGATCGCGTCGACCGTGCCGACCACCCGCGGGTCGTCGGGCGGCAGGAAGCCGACGCGCGGGATGAGCAGCAGCGCCGCGTCGAGTTCGCGGGAGCCGTAGTACTGGGTGAAGGTGTTGCGCTCGGGGTCATAGCCCTTCTCGCACACCTCCCGGTGGACCTCGTCGCGGAGTCTGCGCCAGCCCTCCAGGTCGCCCCTGAGGTCCTTGTACTGCTCCAGCGTCCGCACGGCCCGGTCGGCGGCCACCCACACCATCACCTTGGAGTGCACGAACTGCTGCCGGCCGCCGCGCACCTCCCACAGCCCCTCGTCCGGCTGCCGCCACGCCGACTCCAGGAAGCCCATCAGGGCGCGCTGCATCGCCCACATGTGCGGCCGCGGGGACAGGCCCGAGCTACGGGCCAGGGCCAGCGAGTCC
The DNA here is from genome assembly GCF_001027185.1 of Streptomyces incarnatus. Lineage (NCBI taxonomy): Bacteria > Bacillati > Actinomycetota > Actinomycetes > Kitasatosporales > Streptomycetaceae > Streptomyces > Streptomyces incarnatus. Next base: position 6,592,143 of record NZ_CP011497.1, read on the forward strand.
ATCACCTCGCCGTACACGTCGAGCTGGAGCTGCTCGACCGCGCCGTTGCCGATGCGTACGGGGGCGGAGTCGGCGAAGCCGGGCAGCCAGGGCAGCTCCATCTCCGGCAGCCGCCGCTCGCCCGCGACGCCGTACATGATCTGCAGGTCGGCCGGGTTGCCGGCGACCGCGCGCAGCAGCCAGTCGCGCCAGGCCGCGGCCTCGTCGTGGTAACCGGCGTTGAGCAGCGCCCCGAGGGTGAGGGTGGAGTCGCGCAGCCAGCAGTACCGGTAGTCCCAGTTGCGGACCCCGCCCGGCTGCTCCGGCAGCGAGGTGGTCGCCGCGGCGACGATGCCGCCGGTCGGGATGTAGGTGAGGGCCTTGAGGGTGATCAGGGAGCGGACGACCGCATCCCGGTACGGCCCCCGGTAACGGCACTGCCGGGCCCAGCCCTGCCAGTCCGCGACGCTGCACTCCAGGCCCTCGAAGGGGTCGTTGAGCTTCGGACGCTGCTCGTGCGAGGGGTGCCAGGTGAGCACGAACGCGACCCGCTCGCCCTCGGCGACGCCGAACTCGGAGTGGGTGCCGAAGTCCTCGCCCCAGGTGTGCACGGCCGGCTCGGAGCGCAGCCAGACCGAGTCCGGTCCCGCGACGGCCACCCGGTGCCCGTCCGCGCGGCGCACCCACGGCATGATCGACCCGTAGTCGAAGCGCAGGCGCAGGGTGCTGCGGACGGTGACCCGGCCGCTGACCCCTTCGACGATCCGTACGACGTCGGGGGCGCGGTCGCGCTGCGGCATCAGGTCGGTGACCCGGACCGTGCCGTCCGGGGTCTCCCACTCGGTGTCGAGGACGAGGGTGTCGGGCCGGTAGGCGCGGCGCGTGCAGGTGTCCGCGCCTTCGGGGGCGATCCGCCAGTAGCCGTGGTCCTCGCCGCCCAGCAGCCGGGCGAAGCACGCGCCGGAGTCGAAGCGGGGCAGGCACAGCCAGTCGATCGAGCCGTCCTTGCCGACCAGCGCCGCGGTCTGCTCGTCACCGATGAGTGCGTAGTCCTCGATGCGCGCGTTCACGGGATCCGGTTTCCCGGCGGGCCAGAGGGCCAATCAGGTGGTGCGCCGGGGGAGTGACGTCACCGCGCCGGAGCACGCGGGGCCCAGCGGAGGCACGCGGGGCTCATACGGCGGCCGGTGCGCTCTCCGCCGACTGCGTCTGCGCCGCCGCCTCCTCCCGGTCCCGGATCTCCCGGCGGACCAGGAACCACCAGCCGACCGGGACGCCCGCGGCGAACAGCCACCACTGGATCATGTACGCGTAGTTGAGCGGGGCGTCCTCGCTGCCCGGGTCGGAGATCTGCTCCGGGCCGTCCTTGGGCGTGGGCGCCGTCTGCTCGACATAGCCGCCGAGCACCCGCGCGCCGAGCCGGTGCGCCTCCTCGGTGCTGTTGATCAGCATGATCTGGCGGTCGGGGAGACCCTTGACGTTCTTGATGCCGCTCGCCGCGGTCGTCTCGTCGGCCATCAGCCGCCCGGTGACGGTGGTGCGGCCGGACGGCGGGGCGGGGATCTTCGGGAAGGCGGTCTGGGCGCCGTTCGCGGGGATCCAGCCGCGGTTGACGAGGAGGACCCTGCCGTCGTTCAGGACGAAGGGGGTGAGCACGTGGAAGCCGACCTCGCCGTCGGAGTTGGTCCGGCGCCGGACCACGACCTCCCTGGCGGTGTCGAAGGTGCCGGTCGCGGTGACCGTGCGGTACCTCTCGGTGCGGGTCACCGCGTGCCCGGGGGAGGTCAGCCGCTCGACCGGGACCGGTTTGGCGTGCAGCGCCGAGGAGACCAGGTTGTTGCGCGCGGTGCGCTCCTGGTACCGGTGCTGCTGCCAGAAGCCCAGCCTGATCATCGTCGGGATCAGCGCGAGCGCGACGATGGTGAGGATCACCCACTGGCGGGACAACAGGAAGCGGTAGCGGTGCACCCCACGACGGTACCTCCGGGCCGTGGGGTGCATTCGGGCGGGTACCGGGTCACACCCGGTCGACGATGCCCACCTTTCCCTCCGCGCGGGCGCAGTGGGCTCCGCAGTAGAACCGGCCGTCGGCCTCCACGCCCTGGCCGATGATCTGCACCCGGCAGTGCTCGCAGATGGGGGCCATCCGGTGGATCGCGCAGGAGAAGCAGTCGAAGACGTGCACCGAGCCCTGTGCGTGGACCTCGAAGGTCATCCCGTAGTCATTGCCGCAAACTTCGCATTTCGCCATGCGCCACAGGGTGGGCCGTCACCCGGCGCACGGGCGAGCGGGCGCCGGGTGAGTCGTACCGCAACCACCCATTCGTACGATTTCCTGTCGTTTCGTCAGGCCCGTCCGTGCCGTGACGCCGTTCCGTGCCGTGACGTAGTTCCCTGTCGTCATGCCGTTCCGTGCCGCTGTCCGTCGGCGGGCTCGACGTCCCGCAGCAGCTGCCCGAAGGCCGCCTCGTCGACGATCGGCGTGCCGAACTGCCGCGCCTTGACCACCTTGGACGTGCCCGAGTCAGGGTCGTTGGTCACCAGCAGGCTGGTCAGCCGGGAGATGCTGGACGCCACGTGCAGACCGGCCTCGGTGGCCCGGTCCTCCAGCAGGTCGCGGTCGACGGAGGTGTCCCCGGAGAACGCCACCCTCATGCCCTGTTTGAGCGGTTTGCCGTCTTCGTAGCGACCGGGGTTGGGATAGGGGCACGCGGGCCTTTTGCGGGAGGGGCGCCAACTGGTCGTCCGATAGCCGCCGTAGCCCCCGTGGCCGCCCGACGACTGCCGGGGCACCGGGCGGTCCGACCACTCCGTCAGCGGCCGGCACTCCAGCAGCGGCAGCCGCACGCCGCCCGCCGCCGCCGCCCGCAGGCTCGGCCGGAACGCCTCCGCCAGCACGCGCGCGTCGTCCAGCGCGTGGTGCGCCCGCTGCTGTACGACGCCGTAGTGCGCCGCCAGCGACTCCAGCTTGAAGTTCGGCAGCGGCAGCCCCAGCTCCTTCGACAGCGCGATGGTGCACAGCCGCTGACGGACCGGCGCCTCGCGCTTCGCGCGCGCGTACTCCCGCGCGATCATCTGCCAGTCGAAGACGGCGTTGTGCGCGACCAGCACCCGGCCGTCCAGCCGGGCCGCGAACTCCTCGGCGATGTCCCCGAAGAGCGGTGCCCCTTCGAGCACCTCGCTCGTCAGACCGTGTATCCACACCGGTCCCGGGTCGCGCTCCGGGTTGACGAGTGTGTACCAGTGGTCCTCGACCTCGCCGCGCTCGTCCAGCCGGTAGACGGCCGCCGAGATGATCCGGTCGTCCCGGGCCAGGCCGGTGGTCTCCACGTCAACGACCGCGTATCCCTTCGGATACGCGGCCGGCCACTGGGTGGGGGAGGACACTGCGGTCGCACGGTCTTCGAGCATGGTCATTGAGGATACGGGCCGCGACTGACAGCGGGGTCCGGCAGGTGCGCTCGGCTCCGCCGGTTCGCCGCTCAGCCGCTCGACCGCCGCACGGGTGTGCGCTGTCTTCTGCCCGCCCACCGGTCCCGGCCGGCCGGCAGGCGCAGGGTGAAGGGGCTCGGCCGAACCGAGTGGGCAAGGCCGCGGCGGGCCTGCGAGCCCGCCCGCCGGGTGCCTGACGAGCGGCGGTATGTGTCGCACGCGCGGGTGGAGCGGTGGCACGCCAGTGCGTGCAGGGAAAACGCTGCCACGCGTGCGTGCCTGTCCTGCGCTTCTCAGGCGACCGAGTCGGGTGCACGGGTGGGCAAGCGCGAGGGCCGTGCCAACAGCGACCGCACCAGCGCCCGTACGGCCGTCACGAACAGCCGCTCGGTGTCCACGGGCCGGGCCAGCGCACGCGCCAGCGCGGGGTCGTCACCGGCGGCCTGGGAGCCCCACAGCTCCCGCTCGCCGGGCTGCTGCACCGGGGCGCGCTCGCGGTTGCGTTCCACCAGCACGTGCCCGACGACCTGGAACTGCACGGCCCGCACGAACTCGGCCGCCCGCGCGCCGCGCAGCCCGGCGGCATGCGCCTCGCGCACCAGGACCCGCTGGGCGGGCAGGAACATCCGCTCGGTCAGCCCGCGCTCGTGCACCAGGGCCACCAGATGCGGATGGTCGCGCAGTTGCCGGCGCAGCTCGCGGGCGACGCCGACCACCCGCTGCTCGGGTGTGCGCCCGGAGGGGCGGATCTCGCCGAGCTCGGCCACGGTCCGCTCCACGAGGGCGTCGAGCAGGGCCTCGCGGCCGCCGACGTGCCAGTAGATCGACGTCACGGCGGTGCCCAGGTCCGCGGCCAGCGCCCGCATGGTGAGCGCGTCCGGCCCGTGCCGCCGCACCAGAGCGGCGGCGGCCTCCAGCACCGCCTCCCGGGTCAGCGCACTCCTCGCCCCGCTCGCCATGCCTCCAACTCCCGTCCGTACGCGTGCCTTTACCCCGCACGGAGTCTGCTGTAACTGTGTTACAGGTGACGAGCCGTCAGAAGCGTGGCTCCGTCGGAAGAAGGGCGGTACGGCCCATGGCACGCGCACGCGTACGGTACGGCGCACGGACCGAGCGGGAGATCGCCGCGACGCGCACCGCGAGCGCGCGGCTCCCCGACATCTGGTCCACCGGCGTGGTGGCCGTCTGGGAGACCGACCCGGACGCGCTCGCCGCGGTCCTGCCCCCACCCCTGAAACCCACCGGCAGCCCGCTCGTCCGGGTGAACATCAGCGAGGTCGACCTGCCCGGGTACCCGCTCGGCGCGGGCTCCGTCGCGGTCGCCGCCGCGCACGGCACGGTGGACGGCTGGTACACGCTGGTCATGCCGATGACCCAGGAGCGCGCCCTCACCGGCGGACGTGAGGTGTTCGGCGAGCCCAAGAAGCTCGGCGAGGTGACGGTCGAGCGCGACGGCTCCGGCGTGCGCGCGTCGATGAGCCGGCACGGCATCGCGTTCGTCGAGGTGCGCGGCACGGCCGGCCCCGAGCTGCCGGTGCCGGAGCCGAGCCGCAGGACCGACTTCTACTTCAAGTTCCTTCCCGCCGTGGACGGTTCCGGCTTCGACACCGACCCGGTCCTGGTGCACTGCGTGCGCCACGAGAAGGTGCGCCGGCTGGAGCGGGTCACCGGGGAGGTCGTGCTGCGCGATTCGGCGTACGACCCCGTGGCCGACCTTCCGGTGCTGCGCCTGCGCGAGATCACCATCGGCGAGAAGACCAGCGACCAGAGCGGCCGGGTCGTCGAACGGGTCGACGCGCGGGCCCTGTTGCCGTACATCCATCAACGCTACGACGACCCGCTGCAGATCCTCGACGGCCCACCGGAGTCCGCCTCGCCCGAGGGGAGCGCCTGATGGACCTCGAAGCCGGGCAGGTCGCCGTCGTCACCGGGGCGGCGAGCGGGATCGGGCTCGCGATGGCCCGGCGGTTCGCCGCCGAGGGCCTGAAGGTGGTCCTCGCCGACGTGGAGGCGGCCGCCCTGGACAAGGCCGCCGCCGGCCTGCGGGCCGAGGGCGCCGAGGTTCACGCGCGCGTGGTCGACGTCGGTGAACGCGCCCAGGTCGTGGAGCTGGCGGAGGCGGCGTACGACACCTACGGCGCCGTGCACGTCCTGTGCAACAACGCGGGCGTCGGCTCGGGCGCCGAGGGCCGGATGTGGGAGCACGACCCCAACGACTGGCGGTGGGCCTTCGCCGTCAACGTGTGGGGCGTCTTCCACGGTGTGCAGGCGTTCGTGCCCAGGATGATCAAGTCGGGTCAACCCGGTCATGTGGTCAATACATCCTCCGGTGACGGTGGCATCGCACCCCTCCCGACCGCCTCCGTGTACGCGGTCACCAAGGCGGCCGTCGTCACCCTGACCGAGTCCCTGTACGCCCATCTGAGGGCCGAGCACGCGCGCGTGGGCGCCTCGGTGCTCTTCCCGGGCCCGCACATGCTGCGCACCGGCCTGTGGGAGTCGCACCGCAACCGCCCCGCCCGCTACGCCAAACAGCACCCGCGCAGGACCCCGTACCGCAGCCTCGACCAGTGGGAGGCGGCGATGCGCGAGGCCGGCCAAGAGGTCCGCTTCACGCCCGTCGAGGAGGTCGCCGCCCTCGTCGTGGCCGGCATCCGCGAGGACCGCTTCTGGCTGCTTCCGGCGAGCGAGCACAGCGACGCGCAGATCCGCGCCCGGGCCCGGTCGATGCTGGACCGCGCCAACCCGTCGTACCTCGAAAGCTTCGTCCTGGACTGAACCGAGAGGAGGCCCTGGTGAGCGCATACGACGACCCGTACCTGATCATCTCCTCCGACTGCCACGCCGGGCTGCTCACCGAGGAGTACCGGCCGTACCTGGAGTCCCGTTTCCACCGGGACTTCGACGAGTTCCTCGCGGGCCAGGGCCGGCGCCGCGAGGAGATGACCCGCCTCGGCATCCGCAACGAGACCTTCGCCGACCGGTGGTTCCGGGACAACGAGGAAGGCCTGCGCGGCGGCTGGGACACCGCGCAGCGCCTGAAGGAACTCGACGGGGACGGCGTGGCCGCCGAGGTGGTCTTCCCGGACGCCGACGCCGTCGACAGCCGCACCGCCGCACCCTTCGGCGTGGGCCTCGGCCTGACCGGCGACCACGACCCCGAACTGGGCATGGCGGGCGCCGGGCCCACAACCGCTGGCTCGCGGACTTCGTCTCCGAGCACCCCGAACGGCACTGCGGAGTAGCCCTGTTGCCCGTCACCGCCCCCGTGGACCAGGTCGTCGCCGAGATCCACCGGGCCCGGGAGTCCGGGCTCGGTGCCCTGATGATCCCGGCCCTGTGGGCGGACCGGGAGCCGTACCACGACCGCCGTTACGACCCCGTGTGGGCGGCGGCCGCCGAGTGCGGCATGCCGGTGCTCACCCACTCCGGCGCCGCCCCGCGCGAGGAGTACGGCGACCACCTCGGCATCTATGTGAGCGAGGTGACCTGGTGGCCGGCCCGGCCGCTGTGGTTCCTGCTCTGGTCCGGCGTCTTCGAACGCCACCCCTTGCTGCGCTTCGGCGTCGCCGAGTCCGGCTGCTGGTGGCTGCCGAACCTGCTGTGGTTCATGGACCGCCTCTACCTCGGCGCGCACGGCGGCAAGAAGCTCTCCCCGTTCGAGGAGCTGAAGCGCCCGCCGCACGAGTACCTGGACCGGCAGGTCTTCGTCTGCGCCACCAACACCAAACGGCGTGAACTGGCCCAGCGCTACGAGATCGGCGTCGACAACATCCTCTGGGGCAGCGACTTCCCGCACCCCGAGGGCACCTGGCCGGACACGCGCGCGTGGCTGCGCCGGACCTTCCACGACATCCCGGTGAGCGAGACCCGCCGGATGCTCGGACTGGCGGCGGCGGAGGTCTTCGGCTTCGACACCGGGAAGCTGGCCCCGCTCGCCCGCCGCATCGGCCCGACCCCCGCCGACCTCGGCCAAAGCGCCGACCAGACGGCCGTGGAGGCGTCCTGGGCGCGCTCGCGCGAGACGGGCCGGCACTGGCTGACCGGCCAGGACTTCCCGGTGCTGGGGGTGACGCGGTGAGCGACCGGTACACGGTGATCTCCGCCGACTGCCACGCGGGAGCCGATCTCCTGGACTACCGGCCGTACCTGGAGAAGCGCTACCACGACGACTTCGACGTGTGGGCCGCCACCTACGTCAACCCCTACGAGGACCTGCTCGCCGACTGCGCCGACCGCAACTGGAACTCCGAGCGGCGCCTCGCGGAGCTGGAGGCGGACGGGATCGTCGCGGAGGTGATCTTCCCGAACACCATCCCGCCGTTCTTCCCGTCCGGCTCGCTCATGGCCCCGCCGCCGACCGCGGCGGACTTCGAGCGGCGCTGGGCGGGCCTGCGCGCCCACAACCGCTGGCTGGCGGACTTCTGCGCCGCCGCGCCGGGCCGCCGGGCGGGTGTCTTCCAGATCCTGCTGGGGGACGTCGAGGAGGCCGTCAAGGAGATCCGCCGGGCCGCCTCGGCGGGCCTGAAGGGCGGCCTCATGCTGCCCGGCACCCCGCCCGGCTCGGGGCTGCCCGAGCTGTACTCGCGGACGTACGACCCGATCTGGGCCACGTGCGCGGAGCTCGGCGTCCCCGTCAACCACCACGCCGGCTCCGCCTCCCCGCCGCTCGGCGAGGAACCGGCCGCCCGCGCGGTGTTCATGGTGGAGACGACCTGGTTCTCCCACCGCGCCCTGTGGCACCTGGTGTTCGGCGGCGCCTTCCGCCGGCATCCCGGGCTGAGGCTGGTCCTGACCGAACAGGGCTCCGGCTGGATCCCCGGGGTGCTCGGCATGCTGGACTACTACCACGGCCGCCTGGTCGCGGCGGCCACCGAGGCCGGCACCGCCGAGGCCAAGTTCGGGGCCGGCCTGGCCGACGGCATGGGCGCGGCGCCCTCGCGGGTGTGGCGGGACCACTGCTTCGTCGGCGCCAGCTTCATGCGCCCGCACGAGGTGCCGCTGCGGGACCTCATCGGCGTCGACAAGATCATGTGGGGCAGCGACTACCCGCACGACGAGGGCACCCATCCGTACACCCGCGAGGCCCTGCGGTTCGCCTACGCGGGCGTGCCGCGCGCGGAGGTCGCGGCGATGCTGGGCGGCAACGCGGCCCGCGTCTACGGCTTCGACCTCGCGCTCCTCGACCCCCTGGCGGCGAAGGTGGGGCCCACGGTGGCCGAGGTCGCCGAGCCCCTGACGGAACCTCCGGCGGACGCGACCAGCCCGGTGTTCGCCCGCGGGGCGTCGGTCCGGGTGTGGTGAGGCACGAGGTGCGTCGTACGGGTCCGGCGGCCCGGAAGGTGCCATCCTCGGTCCTGTGACCGAGCCAACCCACGACGAAGCCCACGGGGGCGCGCTCGGCTCGCGGCTGAACTGGCTGCGGGCCGCCGTGCTCGGCGCGAACGACGGCATCGTCTCCACCGCGGGCATCGTCGTCGGCGTGGCCGGCGCGACCCAGAGCCGGGCCGCCCTGCTCACCGCCGGACTGGCCGGCCTGCTCGCCGGGTCGATGTCCATGGCGGCCGGCGAGTACGTCTCCGTGTCCACCCAGCGCGACTCCGAGATGGCCGCGCTGGCCGTGGAGAAACAGGAACTGCGGGAGCAGCCGGAGGCCGAGCTGCGGGAGCTGACCACGCTGCTGGAGGAACGCGGGCTGTCCCGGGACGTGGCGCGGGAGGCCGCCGAACAGCTCACCGCCCGGGACCCGCTCAGGGCGCACGCGCGCGTGGAGCTCGGCATCGACCCGGACGAGCTGACCAACCCGTGGAACGCGGCCTGGGCGAGCTTTCTGTCGTTCACCGTGGGCGCGCTGCTGCCGCTGCTGGCCATCGTGCTGCCGCCGGCCGGCTGGCGGCTCCCGGTGACCGTGCTCTCCGTGCTGGCCGCCCTCGTCCTGACGGGGTGGAGCAGCGCCCGTCTGGGCGCGGCCGACCCGAAGCCTGCGGTGCTGCGCAACGTGGTGGGCGGGGCGCTGGCGATGGGCGTGACCTACGCGGCGGGCCGGCTGCTGGGCGCGGCGGGGGTCTGACACGCGGGCCGGGGACCCTGGGCGCACGGGCCCGGCCGGCGACGGCGTACCGTGAGGTGCGCTCGACCACCCCCTGAGCGCCCGCACCGACCCGCACGAGAAGGACCCTCGCCATGCGCGCCACCACCATCCACGCCCCGTACGACATGCGCGTGGAGGACGTCCCCGAGCCCGTGGTGCAGCTGCCCACCGACGCCGTCGTACGGGTGCTGCGTGCCTGCATCTGCGGCAGTGACCTGTGGGCCTACCGGGGTGAGGCGGCCCGGCAGCCGGGCCAGCGCATCGGGCACGAGTTCCTCGGCGTCGTGGAGGAGACCGGCTCCGAGGTGAGCACCATCCGGCGCGGTGACCTGGTGGTCGCGCCGTTCATGTGGTCCGACGGCGTCTGCGACTACTGCCGCGAGGGCCTGACGACGTCCTGCGAGCACGGCGGCTTCTGGGGCTCCGTCGGCTACGACGGCGGCCAGGGCGAGGCCGTGCGGGTGCCGTTCGCCGACGGCACCCTCGTCCAGCTCCCCAAGGACGCGGCCTCCGACGACCACCTGCTGTCCGCCCTGCTGACCCTCTCCGACGTCCTCGGCACCGGCCACCACGCCGCCCTCGGCGCGGGCGCCCGCCCCGGTGCCACGGTCGCCGTCGTCGGAGACGGCGCGGTCGGCCTGTGCGCGGTGCTGGCCGCCAAGCGGCTGGGCGCCGAGCGGATCATCGCGCTCGGCCGGCACGAGGTCCGCACCGACATCGCGCGCCGTTTCGGCGCCACCGACGTCGTCGCCGAGCGCGGGGACGCGGCCGTCGAGGCCGTCCGCGAGCTCACCCGCGGCCAGGGCGCGCACGCCGTCGTCGAGGCCGTCGGCACCGAGCAGTCCATGCGTACGGCCGTCAACATCACCCGCGACGGCGGCGCGATCGGCTTCGTGGGCGTGCCGCACGGCAGCGGCACCGGCCTCGACCTCGGCGTCATGTTCGACCGGAACATCGCCCTGCGCGGCGGCGTCGCCCCGGTCCGCGCCTACATCCCGGACCTGCTCCCCGACGTCCTCGACGGCACGATCGACCCCTCACCGGTGTTCGACATGACCGTGGACATCGAGGGCGTGCCCGGGGGCTACAAGGCGATGGACGAGCGCACCGCCCTCAAGGTCCTGGTCACCGGCGACAGGTGACCCGCCGCTCCGGCGGATCGGCAGCGGCAGCGCGGTGAGCGGCCCGGGACCGCTACGACCGCGCCCAGGGCGTACGCCGTCGTCGTCAACCGGTCCAGGACCGTGCCCGACGGCATGCGGTGCAGCGAACTGCACACGCCCGTCGCAGTGATGGCGCCGAGCACGACGGCCGCCACGCGCGCGTAGCGGGCGAGCAGCGCGGCCCGGGCCGGATCGCCGTGCCACCGCCCGCCGCAGAACCGGGCAAGTCCCGGAGACCAACCGGCAGTACGGCATTCCCTCCCTACGCGCCCTACGTGCGTTTCCGGCCGCCCGCGCGCTCACCGCCAGTGGGCGCCGTCCGACCCCCACGGCGCCGGCGGCCGCGCCCAGCCGGCGGGGCCGCCCGCGAAGGACACCGGCGGCAGGGCGTGCCGCAGCCGGCCGAGCGGGCTGTCCGTCTCGGCCAGCCAGGCGTCCGGGCCCTGGTACGGCGCACCTGTGGCCGCCGCCGGCCGGATCCCGTCGGTCAGCCAGCGCGCGGTCCGGGCCAGCGCCAGCCGCACCGACCGGCCGCCCCCGTCGTACGACTGCTCGGTCAGCGCCCGCAGCACGGCCGCCGCCAGCAGGTAGCCGGTGCCGTGGTCCAGTGCCTGCGCGGGCAGCGTGCCGGGCTCCTCCACCGAGCCCTCGGTCACGGCGATGCCGGTCGCGACCTGCACCAGGCTGTCGAAGCCGCGCCGCCCGCCCCAGGGGCCGTGCGCACCCCACGCCGAGACCTGCGCCACCACCAGTCCGGGCCGGCGTGCGCACAGCGCCTTCGGTGAGAGCCCGAACCGGTCGAGGGCGCCCGGCCGGTAGCCGGTGACGACCACGTCGGCCGTGGCCAGCAGCTCCTCGAAGGTGTCGCGGCCGGAGGCGAGGTCGAGCGTCGCCGACCGCTTCCCGAAGCCCGTGTCGGCGTGCTGGTCGGGGAGTTCGGGCAGCCAGGGGGCATCGACACGGAGCACGTCCGCGCCGAGCAGGGCGAGGGTGCGGGTGGCGACCGGGCCGGCCAGCACCCGGGTCAGGTCCAGCACGCGCAGCCCGGCGGCGGGCAGCAGGGCAGCGGCGGCGGGATCGAGCGGGGCGAGCACGCGTGCGTGCGCGGAGTCGAGGCGCTCGCGCTCGACCAGCGGGCGTGCGGCCACCTCGGCGGCCTGCTCGGTGGCCGCCCACTCCGTCGGGGTGCGCAGGGCCACGGCGAGGCCGCCGGCGCCGCACACCGCCCCCTCGACCTCCACCGCGGACCGCTCGGCGAGCAGCCCGGCCACCGCCTGCGGCGAGGCGTCCGCCGGCAGGCCCAGCGCGCCGAGCAACCGGGCCCGGTGGTGCGGGTAGTTGGCGTGGGTGCGCACCCAGCCGTCGGCCGTCCGCCAGAACCGCGACAGCGGCGCGAAGCTGACCGGTGCGCGCCCGTCGACCAGCAGGTTCCGTTCACTGTGGAAGGCGGCCGCCACGGCGCCGTCGTCGACCCGGACGCCGGGCACCTCGGTGAGCCCGGCGCGCCGGGCCGCCAGTTCCGCGGCGGCCAGCGCGCAGACGCCGACGCACGCGCGCGCCAGCTGCCGTACGGGAAGCCGCGCCGGAAGAGCGCCGGGGCGCTCTTCCGTGGTCACGCGGGAGACGAGGGCGGGGTCGCCGCCCAGTGCGGTCCATGCCACTTCGATGTCAGCCGTCATGACTACACTATGCATCATTGATTGATCAATATTGATTCAATCAACTCTAAGCCCGCCCCTACTTGATCTCCGCGACGGCCTACTCGACCGCGCGCAGCGCGTTGACGACGCCGAAGCCGTAGAAGCCGTTGACGCGCTTGCCGCCGACGCACGTCGCGTCCACGACCCCGTCGCCGTCGCCGTCGTACGGCCCGCTCGGGCAGCCCGGGTTGTCCGCCTCGGCCTTCAGCAGGGCCTGCAGCTGGGCCGGAGTGGCGTGCGGATGGGCGGACTTCAGCAGCGCGGCCACCGCGGCCACGTGCGGGGAGGCCATCGAGGTGCCCTGGAGGAAGCCGTACTGGCCGTTCGGCAGCGTGGACAGGATGCGGCCGTTCTTCGACGGCGTGTCCGGGATCTGGTACTTGTCGCCGCCCGGCCCCGCCACGTCGATCACGCCCTCGCCGTAGCTGGAGTAGTACGACTTGGCGCCCTTCACGCCCACCGCGCTCACCGTCACCACACCGGGCAGCTGGGTCGGCACGTCGAAGCACTCGTGCGGGTCGACCGTGCGGGTGGTGGCCGCCGAGTCGTCGGGACTGGAGTCGTCCACGAGCGCGTGCGCGTCCAGGTCGTCGTTGGAGTTGCCCGCGGATGCCACATTGAGCGTGCCCTTGCGCTGTGCATACAGCTGGGCCCTGTTGACCGCGTCAACGATGGCACGTTGATCCGGATCGTCCATGCAGTTGTACAGCCATGGATCAACGTAGTAGCTGTTGTTGGTGATCTGTATGCCGTGGTCGGCTGCGAACACGAAGGCACAGACCACGCTCTCCGGGTAGAACAGCTGCGTCGAGTCGGGCTGGGCCACCGTGATGCTCGCGACCTTCACGCCGGGCGCCACACCGGCCACGCCTATGCCGTTGCGGGCCGCGGCTATCTCACCGGCCACATGGGTGCCGTGGTAGTGGTCGGCGTCCGCCGGGCGCCAGGCGCCGTACGTCGTGTCCGCCCTGCCGCTCACACAGTTCGCCGACTGGGAGGCGGAGAAGTTCGGGGCGATGTCCGGGTGGGTGTCGTCCACGCCCGTGTCGATGACACCGACGGTCACGCTGCCGCTGCCCGGGTTGATCCGCGCGGCCCGGTCGGCGCCGATCGCCCGCAGGTCCCACTGGTCCGCCTCGAGCGGCTCCTCGCCCGGCGCGGCGGTCTTGGCGAGCCGCGCGGCCTGCGCCTTCGACAGGACCTGCACCGCGCCCTCGTCGGTCGTCCCCGCGGCACTCAGCGGCGCCGTGCGCGTGGCGCCCGCCGAGTCCACCCCGCGTACCGCGCGCATCCGCGCGGCGAAGTCCGCCTGCGCCGAGTGGACGACGATCACACCGATCGTGGCGTAACTGGCCACGATCGAGCCGCCGTTGCGGACGATCTCCCGCTGCACGGACTCGATCGTGCGGTGATCCGTACGGGTGTTGACCACGTACGCGAGGTTCGGTCCGTCCGCCGTCCGCACCGCGCCGGCCGCGGCGGGAGCGGCCGAGGCGGCCGCCGGCAGGAAGCCGAGCGAGGCGGTCAGGGAGAGCACGACGGGCACGGCGAGCGCGAGCCGGCGTCTGGAACGCAGATGAACCATGGGGTCTCCACTTCATCCGGATACGAAACCGCCCGAGACACAGATGGTGCTCGGGCAGGTACATGACGCGTGGTGCAGGCAGAAGCTAACCCCATGGCTCACCTCTCAGCAATGTCTTGGCAATGGCTTGCCAAGACCGCTTGCGAAACAACTCATAGGACTTGAACCGGTCCTCGCGTGGCGCCGTGGACCTTGGGCAGGGAGCGCCAGCACGATCGAGCTCCCCGTTCGTCACCGCATCCGCAACGCGAGGAGACTCCGTGGCCACCGAGACACCGCCCCCCGCCCGACCGGGGGCCCCACTTCCCTCCACCGAGGAGTTCGCCGAGGTGCAGCAGAGCGCGGAGTTCGGTGAACTGCGCCGCGCCCACCGCTCGTTCGCCTTCCCGCTGGCCGTCGCCTTCACCTCCTGGTACCTGCTGTACGTGCTGCTCTCCAACTACGCGGGCGGCTTCATGGGCACCAAGGTGGCCGGCAACATCAATGTGGCCCTCGTCCTGGGCCTCGCCCAGTTCCTCACCACGTTCCTCATCGCGTGGTGGTACGCCCGGCACGCCGCCGCCGAGCTCGACCCCAAGGCGGAGGCCATCAAGTCCCGGATGGAGGGCGGCGCATGAGCCCTGCGATCATGCTGGCCGCCGGGGAGGCGAGCCGGCACCGGCCGCTGATCATCACCCTGTTCTCGGTGTTCGTCGCCGCGACCCTCGTCATCACCGTCTGGGCGGGCCGCCAGACCAAGGACGCCGCCGACTTCTACGCGGGCGGACGCCAGTTCACCGGCTTCCAGAACGGACTCGCCGTCTCCGGCGACTACATGTCCGCCGCGTCCTTCCTCGGCATCGCCGGCGCCATCGCCCTGTTCGGCTACGACGGCTTCCTGTACTCCATCGGCTTCCTCGTCGCCTGGCTCGTCGCCCTCCTCCTGGTCGCCGAACCGCTGCGCAACTCCGGCCGCTACACCATGGGCGACGTACTGGCCTACCGGATGCGCCAGCGCCCGGTCCGCACGGCCGCCGGCACCTCCACGATCGTGGTCTCGATCTTCTACCTGCTCGCCCAGATGGCCGGCGCCGGGGTCCTCGTCTCGCTGCTGCTGGGCATCACCAGCGACGGCGGCAAGATCGGCATCGTCGCCCTGGTCGGCGTCCTGATGATCGTCTACGTCACCATCGGCGGCATGAAGGGCACCACCTGGGTCCAGATGGTCAAGGCGGTCCTGCTGATCGCCGGTGCCCTGCTGCTGACCTTCCTGGTCCTGCTGAAGTTCCACTTCAACGTCTCCGACCTGCTCGGCAAGGCCGCCGACAACAGCGGCAAGGGCACGGCGTTCCTGGAGCCGGGGCTGAAGTACGGCGCCACCGGCACCACCAAGCTGGACTTCATCTCGCTCGGCCTCGCCCTGGTCCTGGGCACCGCGGGCCTGCCGCACATCCTGATCCGTTTCTACACCGTGCCCACGGCCAAGGCCGCCCGTAAGTCGGTCATCTGGGCGATCGGCCTGATCGGCGCCTTCTACCTGATGACCCTCGCCCTCGGCTTCGGCGCCGCCGCGCTGATCAAACCGGACGAGATCATCACCTCCAACAAGGCGGGCAACACCGCGGCCCCCCTCCTGGCGCTGCATCTGGGCGGCGTCGACTCCGACTGGGGCGCGATCCTGCTCGCCACCATCTCGGCCGTCGCCTTCGCCACCATCCTGGCCGTCGTCGCGGGCCTCACCCTGGCCTCGTCGTCCTCCTTCGCCCACGACATCTACGCCAATGTCATCAAGAAGGGCCGGGCCACCGAGAAGCAGGAGGTCGGCGCGGCCCGCTGGGCGACCGTCGGCATCGGCGCGGTGTCGGTCGTCCTCGGCGCCCTGGCCCGCGACCTGAACGTGGCCGGCCTGGTCGCCCTTGCCTTCGCGGTCGCGGCCTCCGCCAACCTGCCGACCATCCTCTACAGCCTGTTCTGGAAGCGGTTCACCACCTCGGGTGCCCTGTGGTCGATCTACGGCGGCCTGGTCACCGCGGTCGGCCTGGTGCTGTTCTCCCCGGTCCTCTCCGGCAGCCCCGCCTCGATGTTCCCCGGCGTCGACTTCCACTGGTTCCCGCTGGAGAACCCCGGCATCATCTCCATCCCGGTCGGGTTCCTGCTCGGCGTCGTGGGCACCCTGCTGTCCAAGGAGGTCCCGGACGCCGGCAAGTACGCCGAACTGGAGGTGCGGTCCCTGACCGGCACCGGAGCACACTGAGCTTCGTACGACGGCCGCGTCGTGCCGGGCCTGTACGGTCCTACGACGCGGCCGTGCCGTACCTCGTCGGATCGGGCCGCTGTCGTTGTCAGTGGTGTCACGTAGGCTCGCAGTGACGGTAGACAATCGTTCCGGGATTCGAGGGAGGGGGCCCACGTGCTCATCGACACCTACGGCCGGGTGGCCACCGACCTGAGGGTCTCGCTGACCGACCGCTGCAATCTGCGCTGCACGTACTGCATGCCCGAGGAGGGCCTGCAGTGGCTGGCCAAGCCCGACCTGCTCACCGACGACGAGATCGTCCGCCTCGTCGACATCGCCGTGCGCCTGCTCGGCATCGAGGAGGTCCGCTTCACCGGCGGCGAGCCGCTGCTGCGCCCCGGCCTGGTCGGCATCGTCGAGCGCGTGGCGGCGCTCGACCCCCGCCCGCAGCTGTCCCTCACCACCAACGGCATCGGCCTCAGGCGCACCGCGGCCGCCCTGAAGGCCGCCGGCCTGGACCGGGTCAACGTCTCCCTGGACACCCTCCGCGCCGACGTCTTCAAGACCCTGACCCGCCGCGACCGCCACAAGGATGTCCTCGAAGGCCTCGAGGCCGCCCGCGAGGCCGGCCTGACCCCCGTCAAGGTCAACTCGGTCCTGATGCCGGGGCTGAACGACGACGAGGCCCCCGACCTGCTGGCCTGGGCCGTGGCGCAGGACTACGAACTGCGCTTCATCGAGCAGATGCCGCTGGACGCCCAGCACGGCTGGAAGCGCGAGGGCATGGTCACCGCCGGGGACATCCTGGCCTCCCTGCGCACCCGCTTCGACCTCACCCCCGAGGGCGCCGACGCGCGCGGCTCGGCCCCGGCGGAGCGCTGGCTGGTGAACGGCGGCCCGCACCGGGTCGGCGTCATCGCCTCGGTCACCCGCCCGTTCTGCGCGGCCTGCGACCGCACCCGCCTCACGGCCGACGGTCAGATACGCACGTGCCTCTTCGCGACCGAGGAGACGGACCTGCGCGCAGCCCTCCGCAGCGGTGCCCCCGACGAGGAGATCGCCCGCATCTGGAAGCTGGCGATGTGGGGGAAGAAGGCGGGGGCGGGCCTGGACGACCCGTCGTTCGTGCAGCCGGACCGGCCGATGTCGGCGATCGGCGGCTAGGCCCCTTCGGGATCCTGCCAGTCGGCGAACTTCACGACGTCCTTCAGGAAACCCCGCACCCCGAGGAACTGCGAAAGATGCTCGCGATGCTCCTCGCAGGCGAGCCACGTCTTGCGCCGCTCCGGCGTGTGGATCTTCGGGTTGTTCCACGCCAGCACCCACACGGCGTCGGCACGGCAGCCCTTGGCGGAGCAGATGGGGGTCTCGTCACTCACAGGATCGTCTCGGGTTCGTCGTACAGAAGGGGCCCGAACAAGGCGACGCCGAGCAGCCACGGGGGGAGCTGCCCGGCGTCGGTCCGTCGCTCCGACGGGGGATGCGGAGCGCGTACGCAGTATGTCACGGTTACCCCGCCGCCCGGCACTGGAACTACACGATTGATCTGAGCTTTTCTTGAGCTTGACGGGCGGCGGCGTTCCGCTTCCGGCGTACCCGTCGTGGTCACGCGGGGTCGGCCCGCTCACCATGCGCGCCCGTCGGTCGGGCCGCCGCGTCCTCCGGTACGGATTCCGCCTCGGCCTCCTCCGCCCGCGGCGTGATCATCGGCCGCATCGGCGCGGTGATGAACGTCGACGGAAGGGACGGCGGCCGCTCCCGGCCGGCGTTCGCGATCACCACGGCGATATAGGGGAGCAGCGCTCCGGCGACGAGCGCCACGACGGCGACGTACCGCTCGACGTTCCACAGGGAGACCGCGAGGATCACCGACACCGTGCGGATCGTCATCGAGATGACGTACCTGCGCTGCCGGCCCCGCACGTCCTCGGCGAGTCCCGTCCGGGCTCCGGTGATCCGGAACACCTGGACGCTGCCGCCGTGCTGTTTCCGCATCACATTCCACCATCCGCCCGCATCGGCTCTGCCCGACCTCCTTACGTTACGCCGCGGCCGCGCTGCCCACGAGACCGGGTCGCCCGCTGCCTGCGGCAACGCCCCCGGCCCTGCCGCGCACGGGTGAATCCGACATGCGCCGTACGGCCCACCGACCCACACTGGCCGTACTGCTCACGTCGAGGCCGTACGAGGAGGCAGCCATGGGCTGGTTGTGGGCGATCATCGTGGGATTCGTGCTCGGCGTGATCGCCAAGGCGGTCATCCCGGGCAAGCAGCACAGCCCCCTCTGGCTGACCACCATCTGCGGCATGCTCGGCGCCATCGTCGGCAACGCGGTCGCCCGCGCCGTCGGCGTCGCCTCGACCCGGGGCATCGACTGGAGCCGCCACATCTTCCAGCTGGTGGCCGCGATCATCATCGTCGCGGCCGTGGACGCCCTGTACATGGCGACGCTGGGGAAGAGGAAGCAGGAGAGGGTCGGGGTTTGAAAAGCAAGCTGGGGTGAAGCGCCCCTGAAGGGGCGCGGGGCTGTGTCGACATGCGGCTCCGCCGCGGGGGCGCGACAAGCCACAACGAAGCCGCGGTCGCCGGCCCACCCCACGCCCCGACGGCGCTCAGGCGCCCACGACCTCCACCGCGGCCAGGTTCTTCTTCCCCCGCCGCAGCACCAGCCACCGCCCGTCCAGCAGATCCTCGGACGAGGGCACCGCGTCCTCGGAGGCGACCTTCACGTTGTTCACGTAGGCCCCGCCCTCCTTCACCGTCCGCCGCGCGGCGGACTTGCTGGCGACGAGCCCGACCTCGGCGAACAGGTCCACCACCGGGCCCAGCTCGGTGACCTGGATGTGCGGCACCTCCGACAGCGCCGCCGCCAGCGTCCGCCCGTCCAGGTCCGCCAGCTCGCCCTGCCCGAACAGGGCACGGCTCGCGGCGATCACCGCGGCCGTCTGGTCGGCGCCGTGCACCAGCGTCGTCAGCTCCTCGGCGAGCGCGCGCTGCGCGGCCCGGGCCTGCGGCCGCTCCTCGGTCTGCCGCTCCAGGTCCTCGATCTCCTCCCGGGACCTGAAGCTGAAGATGCGCAGGAACTTCGAGACATCCCGGTCGTCCGCGTTCACCCAGAACTGGTAGAACGCGTACGGCGTGGTCATCTCGGGGTCGAGCCACACCGTGCCGGACTCGGTCTTGCCGAACTTGGTGCCGTCCGCCTTGGTGATCAGCGGGGTGCCCAGCGCGTGCACCACGGCGTTCTGCTCCACCCGGTGGATCAGGTCCGTGCCCGAGGTGAGGTTGCCCCACTGGTCGCTGCCGCCGGTCTGCAGCGTGCAGCCGTGCCGCCGGTACAGCTGCAGGAAGTCCATGCCCTGCAGGATCTGGTAGCTGAACTCGGTGTAGCTGATGCCCGCGTCGGAGTTCAGCCGCCGGGAGACGGCTTCCTTGGCGATCATCTTGTTGACCCGGAAGTGCTTGCCGATGTCCCGCAGGAACTCGATGGCCGACAGGCCCTGGGTCCAGTCCAGGTTGTTGACCATGACGGCGGCGTGCGGCCCGTCGAAGTGCAGCAGCGGCTCGATCTGGGCGCGCAGCCGGTCCACCCAGCCCGCCACGACCTCCGGTGCGTTCAGCGTGCGCTCGGCCGTCGGCTTCGGGTCGCCGATGAGACCCGTGGCCCCGCCTACCAGCGCCAGCGGCCGGTTACCGGCCTCCTGGATGCGGCGCATCGTGAGGATCTGCACCAGGTTGCCGAGGTGCAGGCTGGGCGCGGTCGGGTCGAAGCCGCAATAGAACGTGACGGGGCCGTCCGCGAACGCCTTGCGCAGTGCGTCCTCGTCCGTGGAAAGGGCGATGAGCCCTCGCCACTTCAGCTCGTCGACGATGTCCGTCACGGTTCTCGTATCTCCTTGATGGTCCTCGGGCAGTCGAGCGACTACCGCCTACGAGGTTATACGCCCTGACTGACAGAGCTCATGTTGAAATCGGGGATCCGCAGCGCGGGCATCGCAGCCCTAGTGAACCAGTCGCTCCACTCCCTCGGCAGCGTCTTTTCCGTGCGCCCCGCCTCCGTGGCCCGCCCCAGCAGGTCCACCGGTGACTCGTTGAACCGGAAGTTGTTGACCTGCCCGGTCACCTCGCCGTTCTCCACGAGGTAGACGCCGTCCCGGGTCAGGCCCGTCAGCAGCAGCGTCGCCGGGTCGACCTCGCGGATGTACCACAGGCAGGTCAGCAGCAGCCCGCGCTCGGTGTCCGCGACCATCTCCTCCAGCGAGCGGTCGTTCCCGCCGTCGAGGATCAGGTTCCCGAGCACCGGGGCCACCGGCAGCCCGGTCAGGCCCGCGCTGTGCCGGGTGGTGGTCAGGTGCTTGAGCACACCCTCGCTGATCCACTCCGTCGCGTGGGTCGGCAGCCCGTTGTCGAACACCGACTGGTCCCCGCCGGAAGAGTGGGCGACCACGAAGGGCGGGCACTCCAGGCCCGGCTCGTTCGGGTCGCTGCGGAGGTTCAGCGGCAGCTCGGCGAGCTTCTCGCCGACGCGCGTGCCGCCGCCCGGCCTGGAGAACACCGTCCGGCCCTCGGCCGCGTCCCGGCCCGACGCCGACCACAGCTGGTAGATCAGCAGGTCCGCCACGGCGGTGGGCGGCAGCAGCGTCTCGTAGCGGCCGGCGGGCAGCTCGACGCGCCGCTCGGCCCAGCCGAGCCGTACGGCCAGCTCCGCGTCGAGCGCGCCAAGCTCGATGTCCTTGAAGTCCCGCGTGGAGCGGCCGGCCCAGGCCGAGCGCGTGCGGTCGGGCGACTTGGCGTTCAGCTCCAGCGTCCCGGTGGGCTGGTCGTGCCTCAGGCGCAGCCCGGTGGACGTCCCCAGATACGTCGACACCAGCTCGTGGTTGGCGAAGCCGTACAGCTCACGGCCGCCCGCACGCGCGCGTGCGAACGCCTCGCCGAGCGCCGGGGCGAAGTCGGCGAACACCGCGGAGGAGGTCTCGGCGGGCGCGTCCGTGAAGTCCGGCGACTGCGGCACATCGCCGACCAGCGGCTGCGCGTCCTCGGCGGGCCCCGCACCGCGCGCCGCGGTCTCGGCGGCCCGCATCAGCGGCTCCAGCTCCTCGGCGGTGACCGCCGACCGCGACACGACACCCGAGGCGGTGCCCTCCTTGCCGTCCACGGTGGCGATCACGGTGAGCGTACGGCCGCGCGTCACACCGTTCGTGGTCAGCGCGTTGCCCGCCCAGCGCAGGTTGGCCGTGGAGTGCTCGTCGGCGATGACGACACAGCCGTCGGCCCGGGACAGCCCGAGCGCCTGCTCGACGATCTCGTGCGGCTTGTTCGTGCGGGCGCTCATCGACCGGCCTCCTGCGTGGTGTTGAGGATGTTCACTGCCCTGAACAGGGCCGACGGGCACCCGTGCGACACGGAGGCCACCTGTCCCGGCTGGGCCTTGCCGCAGTTGAAGGCGCCGCCCAGGACGTACGTCTGGGGCCCGCCCACGGCGGTCATCGAGCCCCAGAAGTCGGTCGTGTTCGCCTGGTAGGCCACGTCCTTCAGCTGCCCGGTGATCCGGCCGTTCTCGATCCTGAAGAAGCGCTGCCCGGTGAACTGGAAGTTGTAGCGCTGCATGTCGATCGACCAGGACCGGTCGCCGACCACGTAGATGCCCCGGTCGACGCCGCCGATGAGGTCCTCGGTGGACAGCCCCGCCGGATCCGGCCGCAGGGACACGTTGGCCATGCGCTGCACCGGCACATGCGCGGGGGAGTCGGCGTACGCACACCCGTTGGACCGGTCGAACCCGGTGAGCCGGGCGATCCGCCGGTCCAGTTGGTAGCCGACCAGGGTGCCGTCCTTCACCAGGTCCCAGGACTGCCCCTCGACGCCCTCGTCGTCGTACCCGATGGTCGCGAGGCCGTGCTCGGCGGTGCGGTCCCCGGTGACGTTCATCAGCTGGGAGCCGTACCGCAGCTTGCCCAGCTGGTCGAAGGTGGCGAAGGAGGTGCCGGCGTAGGCGGCCTCGTAGCCGAGCGCGCGGTCCAGTTCCGTCGCGTGCCCGATGGACTCGTGGATGGTCAGCCACAGGTTGGACGGGTCGACCACCAGGTCGTACAGCCCCGGCTCCACGCTCGGCGCCCGCATCTTCTCGGCGAGCAGCTCCGGGATCCGCGCCAGCTCGTCGTCCCAGTCCCAGCCGGTGCCGGTCAGGTACTCCCAGCCACGGCCGACCGGCGGCGCGAGGGTGCGCATCGAGTCGAACTCGCCGCTGGACTCGTCGACCGAGACCGCGGTCAGCTGCGGATGCAGCCGTACCCGCTGCTGGGTGGTCACGGTCCCGGCGGTGTCCGCGTAGAACTTGTTCTCGTGCACGGTGAGCAGCGAGGCGTCCACGTGGTCGACGCCGTCCGCGGCCAGCAGCCGCGCGCTCCACTCCGCCAGCAGCCCCGCCTTCTCCTCGTCGGGCACCGAGAAGGGATCGATCTCGTACGACGACACCCACGTCCGGTCGGCGTGCACCGGCTCGTCGGCCAGCTCGACGCGCTCGTCCGCCCCGGCGGCCTTGATGACCTGTGCGGACAGCTTGGCCATGGCCACCGCCTGTGAGGCCACCCTGGCGGCCGCGTCCATGGTCAGGTCCACCCCGGAGGCGAAGCCCCACGAGCCGCCGTGCACGACCCGCACCGCGTACCCGAGGTCGGTGGTGTCCGACGAGCCGGCGGGCCTGGCGTCGCGCAGCCGCCAGGACGCGCTGCGCACCCGCTCGAACCGGAAGTCCGCGTGCTCGGCCCCGAGCGCACGCGCGCGTGCCAGCGCGGCGTCCGCGAGGGACCGTAGCGGAAGCGCCGTGAAGGCTTCATCGATGGAATGAGGCACGGAGGTCTCCCTGCTGTCGTGGCCTGTCGGCTCCGATCATGTCGCGGGAGCGGCCCGGCGGACCACACGTTTCGAGCCCGGACCGGGGTGGTTCTGTAGGGACCCGACAGTGACTCCCGCCCGCCACTGTCGGTGCCCGAATGCCCACCGGCCCGGCCGTACCGATAGGTTTTCGATGAAGCCGCCTGTCATCCAGGTGTCCGGGCGGGTTGTCCGACATCTGCAGACCGCTATCGAAAGGGTGATCCGTTGAGCCGCTCGGTTCTCGTCACCGGAGGAAACCGGGGCATCGGCCTCGCCATCGCCCGCGCGTTCGCCGACGCCGGCGACAAGGTCGCGATCACATACCGCTCGGGTGAGCCGCCGGCCGCCCTGACGGATCTGGGCTGCCTGGCGGTCAAGTGCGACATCACCGACCCGGAGCAGGTGGAGCAGGCCTACAAGGAGATCGAGGAGCAGCACGGGCCGGTCGAGATACTGATCGCGAACGCCGGTGTGACCAAGGACCAGCTCCTGATGCGCATGTCCGAGGAGGACTTCGCCTCGGTCATCGACACCAACCTCACCGGCACCTTCCGTGTGGTCAAGCGCGCCAACCGCGGCATGCTCCGCGCCAAGAAGGGCCGCGTCATCCTGATCTCGTCCGTGGTCGGCCTGCTCGGCTCGGCGGGCCAGGCGAACTACGCCGCCTCCAAGGCCGCCCTGATTGGCTTCGCGCGCTCCCTCGCCCGTGAGCTGGGGTCGCGCAACATCACCTTCAACGTCGTCGCGCCCGGTTTCGTCGACACCGACATGACCAAGGTGCTCAGCGACGAGCAGCGCCAGAACATCGTCTCTCAGGTGCCGCTCGGCCGTTACGCGCAGCCGGAGGAGATCGCCGCGACGGTGCGGTTCCTCGCCTCGGACGACGCCTCGTACATCACTGGAGCCGTCATTCCCGTTGACGGCGGACTGGGAATGGGTCACTGATCACCATGAGCGGAATCCTCGAGGGCAAGCGCGTCCTGATCACCGGCGTGCTGATGGAGTCCTCCATCGCCTTCCACGCGGCCAAGCTGGCCCAGGAGCAGGGCGCGGAGATCATCCTCACGGCGTTCCCGCGGCCCACGCTGACCGAGCGCATCGCCAAGAAGCTGCCGAAGCCCACCAAGGTCATCGAGCTGGACGTCACCAACGACGAGCACCTGGGCCGGCTGGCCGACATCGTCGGCGAGGAGCTGGGCGGCCTCGACGGCGTCGTGCACTCCATCGGCTTCGCGCCGCAGGACGCGCTCGGCGGCAACTTCTTGAACACGCCGTTCGAGTCGGTGGCCACCGCCATGCACGTCTCGGCCTACTCCCTGAAGTCGCTGACCATGGCCTGCCTGCCGCTGATGCAGAACGGCGGCTCGGTGGTCGGCCTCACCTTCGACGCCCAGTTCGCCTGGCCGCAGTACGACTGGATGGGCCCGGCCAAGGCCGCCCTGGAGGCGACCAACCGCTACATGGCGCGTGACCTGGGCAAGCAGAACATCCGCTGCAACCTCATCTCGGCGGGCCCGATCGGCTCCATGGCCGCCAAGTCCATCCCGGGCTTCAGCGAGCTGGCCTCCGTGTGGGACAGCCGCTCCCCGCTGGAGTGGGACCTGAAGGACCCGGAGCCGGCCGGCCGCGGCATCGTCGCCCTGCTGAGCGACTGGTTCCCGAAGACCACCGGTGAGATCATCCACGTCGACGGCGGTCTGCACGCCATCGGCGCCTGAACCTCGCACGTGACGCCCCGTTTCCCGCAGCGCGCGGGGAGCGGGGCGTCACCCGTTCGGCCCACCTGCCGGGCGCCACCCGGCCCGGGCGGCGCACCCTGGACTGAGCGTTCACCTCGCGCGTCCCTCCCCAGCCCGGCCGAGGAGGTCCCCTTGTGCGCCTGTCCCGAAGCCTGGCCCCGGTGACCGTGGCCGTGGCCCTCGTGCTCTCCCTGCCGTACGACGCGATGCCCTACGCGCGCGTGCACGACGGAAAGCCTCCCGCGCCGAGCCTCTTCGGGGCCGCCTGCCGCACGACCGTCCACAGCTCCCATGTGGTGGCCTACTGCCACAATCCCTATGTCGACACCGATCGCGTACGGCTGCACATCAAGTGCGCCCGCTGGTGGGACCTAGCCACTGACAGCGCACCGGTGGACACCCTTCCCGCCATGACCGTACGGCTCAACGGCCGGTGCTGGAAGGAAGTCCGCTCGGTCTGGATCAGCCACCAGAAGGAGCGCTGAACCGGCTGGACCAGTCGCTGCCAGGGGGCGCCGAACCGGCTGGATCAGTCGCCGGCAGGGGCGCCGAAGCGGCCCGGCCGGCACAGGAACGGGTAGCTCGCGGCCTCGGCGGCCGCCGCCTCCGCGTCCCCGGCGCGGATCGCGTCCAGCAGGCGCGTGTGGTCCATGTACGTCTCCGGCGTCAGCTTCGCGCCCACGTCCGCGCGCAGCCAGTCCCGCAGCACCTCGCCCAGATCGGCGTACATCGCGGTGATGACGTCGTTGTGCGAGGCGGCCACGACGGCCAGGTGGAAGGTGGCGTCGGCGGCCACGAAGGCCTCCGCCTCGCCGGTCTCCCAGGCGACCTCGCGCCGGTCCAGCAGCGCGTCCAGCTGCTTGAGGTCCTTCTCGGTGCGCCGCTCGGCGGCCAGCCTCGCCGCGGCCGACTCCAGCGCGGCACGCAGCTCGGCGATGTGCCGGGGATCGGCGTCGGCGAACCGGCGGTGCATCACACCGGCCAGCTCGCTCGTCGCGACCACGTAGGTGCCGGAGCCCTGCCGGATGTTCAGCAGCCCGTTGTGGGCGAGCGCGCGGACGGCCTCGCGGACGGTGTTGCGGGCGACGCCGAGCTGCTCGACCAGCTCCGGCTCGCTCGGGATGCGCGAGCCGACCGGCCACTCGCCGGAGGTGATCTGGTTGCGCAGTTCGGCGATGACCTGCTCGGACAGCGCCGAACGGCGCGGGTGGCTCAGGGGCATGGCACACCTTCGCACGCGAGGCCCGGGCGGTGACGCCACGGGGATGGACAACCAATCATCCCATGATTCTATGATGGCCTCATGGCACGTGAGGAAACCCGGACAGCTCAGACCCGTACGGCGATGTCACCGACCGAACGCGGTACGGCCGCCCCGACGAGCACGCCCGGGACGACGCCCGGCGCGGGCCGCACGCGCGCGTGGGCGCCCCGCCTGGTGGTCGTCGGCATCGTCCTGTCCGCGCTGAACCTCCGCCCGGCCATCACGAGCCTCGGCGCGCTCCTGGAGGAGGTCCGTGACGGGCTCGGCATGAGCGGCGGCGTGGCCGGCCTGCTCACCTCCGTGCCCCCGCTCTGCTTCGCGGTCTTCGGCATCACCGCGCCCCGGCTGGCCCGCCGCTTCGGTCCGGCCGCCGTGGTGTGCGCCGGCATGGTCGCCATCACCACCGGCCTGCTGATACGGCCGTATCTCGGCAGCACCGCCGGTTTCCTGGCCGCCAGCGCGCTCGCCCTGATGGGCATCGCCGTCAGCAACGTGCTCATGCCGGTCATCGTCAAGCGCTGGTTCCCCGACCGGGTCGGCTCCATGACCGGCCTGTACTCGATGGCCCTCGCCCTCGGCACCTCCGCCGCCGCAGCGGTGACCGTTCCGCTGACCGACGCCCTCGGCGGCAGCTGGCGGTCCGGCCTCGCCGTGTGGGCCGCGCTCGCGGGTGCCGCCGTCCTGCCCTGGCTGCCGCTCCTCCGGGACCGTGGCGGCGACACCGCGCCCGCACAGCCGGGGAGGCGGGAGCGCGCGGCACGGGAACAGCCCGCCGGGGAGCAGCGCACGGGGGAACACGCGCCCCTGCGCATCACCCGCAGCCGCACCGCCTGGGCGCTCGCCGTCTTCTTCGGCCTCCAGGCCACCGCCGCCTACATCACCATGGGCTGGATGCCGCAGATCTTCCGCGACGCAGGTGTCCCGGCCGGCACCGCGGGCGTGCTGCTCGCGGTCACCATGGTGATGGGTGTCCCGCTGGCCTTCGTCATCCCGCGGGTCGCCACCCGGCTGCCCCATCAGGGGCCGATCGTGCTGGTCCTGGGCATGTGCGGGCTCGCCGGATACGCCGGGCTGTACGTCGCCCCGGCGGCCGGCGCCTGGGCCTGGGCGCTGCTGCTCGGCGTCTCCAACTGCGCCTTCCCGCTGGCCCTGACCATGGTCGGCATGCGGGCCCGGAGCGGGCCGGGCGTCGCCCAGCTGTCCGCGTTCGCGCAGAGCACCGGGTATCTGATCTCCATCCCCGGCCCGCTGCTGGTCGGCGTGCTCTACCAGCAGAGCGGCGGCTGGGGCCTGCCGATCGCCCTCATGGCGGGCCTGATGCTGCCGCAGATGGCGGTGGGCTTCCTGGCGGGCCGTGACCGCACGGTGGAGGACGAGGCGACGCGCTAGGAAGGGCGCTTTCCATCCCCGGGGGCGGTGGGGGAGCGTGGATGGCGCGTGGGGCCGGGGAGACCGCGGCTGATGGCGCTGGGCCGACTCGCACCGCCCGATCCGTGCGCGACCGCGGCCCCGGCCCACCGGGTCGGGGCCGCGGCCGCTCCGGCCCCGTCGGCGCGCGGCGCGACCGCCGCCCCCGGTCCGCCTCGGCGGAGCGCGGGGTGCGAGACTGGGCGCATGCAGCCTGTCCTCGACCCGAACCCGCAGAACGGCCAGAAGAAGATGCTGATCGTCTTCGGCTCGTTCTTCGCCATCTTCGTGATCATCGCCGTCATCGCGACCCTCGCATCCCCCTGACGGCCGCGTCCGGCCCGCGCCTCCCGGCGGACGGTGGGGTTGACCCCCCCATCCCCTAGGGGGAAAGGCTCAGGGTCAACTGGGTGGAAGTCCGGATGGGTTGGCGGCCCCGGATTCCGTAGTTTCGAGAGGTGACCGCACGACACGGTCACGGACCCGCTCGAAGACCACGGAGGCGATCATGTCGGCCCGCACCCACTTCCGGCCCCACCCGGCGACCACGGGCGGCGTCGACATCCGGCTGCCCTGGTGGGCCCTCGCCCTCCCCGCGCTCGCCTTCCTCGCACTGCTGGCGCTGATACTGAACCCGTCGGACGCCCACGCGGCGAGTGGCGATCCGGCCATCACGCATCTCTTCGAGCGCGCCCACCAACTCCTCACGCGCTGATCACAAGCCCCCGTACGCGGTGAATCCGCATGTCAACTCCCTGCGCCGCATGGCCTGTTTCATGCGAAGCTGGATCTCATGAGCGCCGCAGAACCTCGCACGATCGTCCTCCTCCGGCATGCGAAAGCCGACTGGCCCCAGGTGTCCGACCACGAGCGCCCGCTCGCCGAGCGGGGCCGCAAGGACGCCGCGGTCGCCGGACGCAAGCTGGCCGACACCGGCATCACCTTCGATCTCGCCCTGTGCTCCACCGCCGTCCGGACCCGCGAGACCTGGAAACTCGCCGTCCACGAACTGGCGCACCGGCCGAGGACCAGCTACGAGGAGCGGGTCTACGAGGCCTCGCCCGGCGAACTGATCGCCGTGCTGAACGAGACTCCGGACGACGTGCGGAACGTGATCCTGATCGGCCACAACCCGGGCGTCCACGGCCTGGCCGACATCCTGTCCGGCACCGCCGAGGGCGACGCCCGCGACCGGATGAACCGCCGCGGGTTCCCGGCCGCCGCCTTCGTGCTGCTGTCCTTCGACGGCCCCTGGAAGAGCCTGGAGCCGGGCGTGGCCACGCTCGACGACTACTGGGCGCCCGCCGAGTGACCTGGCCCACGAGCCAGGGCCCGGCACCGCCCCGGTGCCGGGCCCTCACACATCCGGACCGGTTCAGCCCTCGTCGTGCGTGTCCGCCGCCTCGACCTCTTCGCGGGTGACGCCCAGCAGATACAGGACCGTGTCGAGGAAGGGGAAGTTCACCGCCGTGTGCGCCGCCTCGCGGACCACCGGCTTGGCGTTGAAGGCGACGCCCAGACCGGCCGCGTTCAGCATGTCCAGGTCGTTGGCGCCGTCACCGATCGCCACCGTCTGCGACAGCGGCACCCCGGCCTCCGCGGCGAACCGGCGCAGCAGCCGCGCCTTGCCCGCGCGGTCCACGATCTCGCCGGTGACCCGGCCGGTGAGCCTGCCGTCGACGATCTCCAGCGTGTTGGCCTGCGCGAAGTCCAGGCCCAACCGTTCCTTCAGGTCGTCCGTCACCTGGGTGAAGCCACCGGAGACGACCCCGACCTGGTAACCGAGCCGCTTCAGCGTGCGGATCAGGGTGCGGGCGCCCGGCGTCAGCCGGACCTCCTCGCGCACCTTCTCCACCACGGAGGCGTCCAGGCCCTTCAACAGCGCCACGCGTGCGTGCAGCGACTGCTCGAAGTCCAGCTCCCCGCGCATCGCCGCCGCCGTCACCTCGGCGACCTTGTCCTCGCAGCCGGCGTGTGCCGCGAACAGCTCGATGACCTCGTCCTGGATCAGCGTGGAGTCCACGTCCATGACCACCAGGCGCTGGGCGCGCCGGTGCAGGCCCGCCGCGACGACCGCGACATCGACACCCAGTGCCGCCGCGTCCGTGACCAGGGCCGTGCGCAGCGGCTCGGTCTCCACGCCGGAGACCGCGAACTCCACTGCCGTCACCGGGTACTTGGCGAGCCGGAAGATGCGGTCGATGTTGCCGCCGGCCTTCGCGATCCGGTCGGCGATGGCGGCCGTCGACTCGGCGGTCAGCGGGTGGCCGAGGACCGTCACCAGCGAACGCCCGAGGCCGCGCGGCCGGTTGTCGCCGTGCCCCGAGATGATCTCCGCCTGCATCTTCATCGACTCGGCCCAGCTGTGCACGGTGGCCCTCAGATCACCCTCCAGGCCGGCCGGCGGCTGCGTCACCAGCGCGCACAGCACCAGGCGACCCCGGGTGACGACCTGCTCGATGTCGACCACGTCGACGAGGTAGGCGGCGAGGGTGTCGAAGAGGCCCGCCGTGATGCCCGGCCGGTCCTTGCCGAAGATCTTGACGAGGAGGGTGGGGACCTCGGGGGTCTGTGAAGCGGAGGTCTGCGAAGCGCTCATGGTGTCACCACCGTATCCGGCACCCAGTGCCGTCCGCCGCCGAGGTCCGACTGACGGACACGGAACAATGGATGTCCCGCCGGTGTCAGGGATCTTGCCACCGGGAGGACACCGCCCGCTCGCCCACGGCGTTCCCCGGCTCCACCACGACTGTGCCACGAGATGCCCGTCCGGGCAGGGGCAGCGGTCACCCGGGATGCAGACGAGCCCGGAGCTGGGGCGGCCGGGGCACGTGGGAGCGGGACGTAGGGCTGGTAGCAGCGGGAGCGGCGGGACGGGACTCGGCCGACTCACCCGTGGCGCTTCGGCTTCCCCGGTGGTGCCGGGGGTGGCGGCGGAGGGGGTGGCGGTGGCCATTCGGTGCTGTCCGCCCCCTGCGGGCGATCACCTCGCCGCGCCGTGGGACGGCGCCGGGCGGGAGGGGGAGCGGCGTCGAGCGGCCGGGCGACGGTCGGAGCGCCGTACATGTCGTCCCCGGCGCCCGGCGGCCCGGCACCCGGCGCCTCCTCGCCCGGGTCCTGCGGCCCCTGGACATCCTCCGGCACCCGGAGATACGGATTCGTGTCCGGGTTCGGCGGCCGGTACGGCGTGCCCGGCGCATACGGCCCGACACCGCCGCCCGGCCCCGGGCCCCCGGCACCGGGACCCCCGTACGGAGCGGACCCGGCCGCACCCCTGTACCTCAAGCCCTCGGCCCCACCACCGCCGGCACCCCCGTACCCGACCGACTCGGCCCCACCGCCGTCGGCGCCCCCGTAGCCGACCGACTCGGCCTGACCGCCGCTGGCGCCCCCGTAGCCGACCGACTCGGCCTGACCGCCGCTGGCGCCCCCGTACCCGACCGACCCGGCCTGACCGCCCCCGGCGCCCCCATACCCGACCTCCTCCACCTCGACACCGCCGCCGCCCCCGTACCCCGGACGTCCGCCGCCACCGCCGTACCCCCCGCCGTCACCGGCACCCCCGCCCGCCGCGATCCCCGGCGTCCCCCGAGCCCCCCGAGCCGCCCAAGCCGCTCGTGCCCCCGCCGCCCCGGTCGCCCAGGCCGTCAGCGCGCCGATCGCGCCGGCGCCCGCGCCCCACGCGGCGCCGAGCAGCAGGGCCGGGCCGAGGTGGCCGTGCAGGTCGAGGCCCGCGCCGAAGGCGTCGAAGCCGAGGACGGAGAGGGAGGCGGTGAGGGACACGGCCGTCAGCCAGGCGAGCAGGGGAAGGGCGAGCGCGGTGGTGACGGCGAGGCGCAGCCCGCACCGGACGGCGAACGTCAGGGCGCTGTCGGCGTGCCGTACGACCGGTGTGCGGGCGGCCGTCAGGACACCGGCCAGCAGCATCGCAAGGGCCGCGGCCACGGCCAGCAGCCACACGCGGCCGTCGAGGCCGGCCAGCCGGCCCAGCGTCACGGGCTGATCGGTGTGCGCACCGAGGAGCTGGTCCAGCGGATGGGGGAGGGACCGGCCGAGTACGCCCGAGGCGTGGCCGTCCCAGGGGACGAAGAGACCGAGGGGGAGGCCGAGCCAGACCCCGTTCGGCGCGCCGAGCAGGGCCGCGCCGGCGATCCGCCCGGGACGGTCGTCGCCGAGCGCCGCGTACGCCGCGGCCGCGAGCCCCGCCGCCACGGTCACCAGCAGCGCGGTGACGAGGGCCGAGACCGCCGGCCGTACCACCCGGTGCACGGCGGACCAGCCCGGTGGCAGGGGAGCGCGCCGGGAGGCGAGCAGGGCGATCAGCAGGACGCCGGCACACCAGAGCGCGCCGCCGGACAGCGTGGCCGCCGGGTCCACGGTGAAGCCGACCGCCGCCCTGGCATGGACGAGGCCGCCGATCCGGTCCGGCAGCAGTCCGCCCACGTCGCCGAGGCCGGGGATGCTCAGTCCGCCGCCTCCCCCGCCGCCCGCGCCCGGCAGCTTGTCCAGCCCGAGCGAGCCGCCGTCGATCGTGACGATGTCGTGGCCGGCCCAGGCGAGTCCACCGAGCAGCGCGACGAAGAGCGCGACCATCGTGCCCGCGCGGGCGAGGAGTTCGGCGGGGGCGATCACAACTCCCGCCGTACGCAAGGACCGCAGGAAGAACCACGACAGCAGCAGGGCACCGGCGAGGCTCACCCCGAGTGGCGTGATGTCGATGGCGGTGTGGGCCTCGGCGCCTTTCAGCCCGAACACGGACACATCGCCCGACGGCTGGACCGAACCACCCGCCCCGAGGGCCACAACGGCCGCCGTCATGGGACCCAGTGCGCCCGCCGAGTCCGCCTTCAGAAGGTGCAGGCCCAGCGCGGCCGTAGCCGCCATCCCGATCAACGCCCAGCTCACCGCGGTGATCGCGGACAGCACAACCTCCTTCCAGGGCACCGCCGTGGCGCGCCGCGCGGCCTCGGCACTCGTGTCAGACCTCATGGCAGACCCCCCGATCGGCGGCGCGGCACCGGAGCCACGCTTGTCCCCCTCGCCGGGATTACCACTCTCCGGCCCGGTTTCAACCCCGTCAACGGGGTGAGTTGAAGCGCGCGCGGGCGCCCGTTGACAAGGCCCGGGTTTCGGTCAGCGGGCCGGGCCTGAAATAGTTCCCCCCGATGTTCGACATCCCTAGACTCCCTGTGATGGGGGTAATTCGGGGGACAACTCAGTGGGGCATGGAGTGCCGGAACTCGTACTGGAATCAAACGGACGGACCTGGACGCTCGACCCGTCCAGGCCCTACACCCTCGGGCGCGATCCGCAGGGTGACATCGTCTTCGACGACGCCAGGGTGTCCTGGCGGCACGCCACGGTCAGCTTCAACGGCCGCAGTTGGGTCATCGAGGACCATGGCAGCACCAACGGCACATTCGTGCAGGGCCGGCGGATCCAGCAGTTGGAGATCGGGCCGGGGGCGTCGCTGCACCTCGGCAACGCGACCGACGGACCGCGGCTGAACCTGTCGGGTGCCGCGGCCGGTCAGCAGCCGGCGCCGTACGCGGCGCGGGGCGCCGGGGCGCCGGGCTGGGCCCAGCAGGCCCCGCAGCAGGCACCCGCCGCGGGGCAGGCCGCCGCACCGCCGCAGGCCCAGCAGGCACCGGCCCCGCAGCAGGCCGTACCGCACCAGGCGGTCGCGCAGCAGCAGGCCCCCCAGCCGGGCTGGCAGCAGCAGGCGCCCGCGTTCCCGCAGCAGCAGGCGGGTCCCGCGGACCAGTACGCGCAAGAGACACCCGGTGGTGGTGCGGGGGCGCCGCCGGTCTACGGCGACCGCAGCCCGACCACGTTCCACCAGTTCGCCGTCGGCCGGGTGATGCGCATCGGCCGTGCGCTGGAGAACGACCTGGTCGTCTCGGACCTGCAGGTCTCCCGGCACCACGCCGAGTTCCACGCCACGCCGGACGGCCGGCTGGAGATCCGCGACCTCGGCTCGCACAACGGCACCTACGTCAACGGCCAGCCGATCCCCAAGGGCGGCTCGGTGCAGCTGGGCCCGGCCGACATCGTCGGCGTCGGCCACTCCACGTTCCGGATCGTCGGTGACCGGCTCGAGGAGTTCGTCGACACCGGTGAGGTCTCGTTCTCCGCGCGCCATCTGACCGTCACGGTCGACGGCGGCAAGCAGATCCTGAAGGACGTCTCCTTCGGCGTCCCGGAGAAGTCCCTGATCGCCGTCATCGGCCCGTCCGGCTCCGGCAAGTCGACCCTGCTCAAGGCGCTCACCGGCTACCGGCCCGCCAACCAGGGCGAGGTGCTGTACGACAACCGCAACCTGTACAAGCAGTTCGCCGAGCTGCGCCAGCGCATCGGTCTGGTCCCGCAGGACGACATCCTGCACAAGGAGCTGACCGTCAAGAAGGCCCTGAAGTACGCGGCCAAGCTGCGCTTCCCGGCCGACACCACCGCGCAGGAACGTGACGCCCGCATCGACGAGGTGCTGCGCGAGCTCAAGCTCGACATCCACAAGGACAAGAAGGTCACCTCCCTGTCCGGCGGCCAGCGCAAGCGTGTCTCGGTGGCCCTGGAGCTGCTGACCAAGCCCTCGCTGATCTTCCTGGACGAGCCGACCTCGGGCCTCGACCCGGGTATGGACCGCGACGTCATGCAGCTGCTGCGCGGCCTCGCCGACGACGGCCGTACCGTCCTCGTGGTCACCCATTCGGTGGCCGAGCTGGCGCTGTGCGACAAGCTGCTGGTGATGGCGCCGGGCGGCGCGGTCGCCTACTTCGGTCCGCCGGAGGAGGCGCTGAACTTCTTCGGCTACGACAGCTGGGCCGACGTCTTCTCCGCCTTCGAGAACTACCGCGACTACGACTGGGCGGGCCGCTGGAAGGGCTCGCAGCACTACCAGATGTACGCCGCGGACATCGACGCCGTCGCGCCGCAGTCCGTACCGACGCACCCCATGCAGCCGATCAAGCCGCCCAAGCCGCAGGGCTGGGGTTCGCAGCTGGTCACCCTGATCCGCCGCTACGCCTCGGTGATCGCCTCCGACCGCGGCTTCATCGCCCTGATGTTCCTGCTGCCGGCCGTGCTCGGCGTGGTGAGCACGCTGATCCCGGCCGAGTACGGTCTCGGTCTCGGCCCCGCGAAGACCCACTTCACCAACCGGGACGGCAGCACGATCCTGCTCATCCTCGCCGTGGGCGCCTGCTTCGCCGGCGCCGCGAACTCCGTGCGTGAGCTGATCAAGGAGCGCGTCATCTACGAACGGGAGCGGGCCACCGGCCTGTCCCGCTCGGCGTACCTGATGTCCAAGGTGATCGTGCTCGGCGCGATCACGATGCTGCAGGGCGGCATCATCGGCGCGATCGGCCTGCTCTTCCGCGGCGACAAGGTGCCGCAGGAGGGCCTGCTGCTGAAGAACTCGCCGGTCCTGGAGCTCACCCTGCCGATCATGGCGCTCGGCTTCACCTCGATGATGATCGGCCTGATCATCTCCTCGCTGGTGAAGACCGCCGAGAAGACCATGCCGCTGCTGGTGATGTTCGCGATCGTCCAGGTCGTCTTCACCGGCTGCCTCTTCCAGCTGCACGGCAAGGTCGGCGTCGATCAGATCTCCTGGCTGATGCCCGCCCGCTGGGCGGTGTCCGCGGCGGGCGCCACGGCCCAGCTGAACGTGCTGCTGCCCTGGGACCCGGCCAACCCGGACCCGCTGTGGGACCACACGCTCGGCCACTGGGTCGCCGACATGGGCGTGCTGCTGGGGCTGGGCGTGCTCTGCGGCTTCGTCGTGGCCCGCTTCCTGCGCCGCCACGAACCGGAGGTCATGCGCAAGTAACCGCGCCGGTACGACACGAAGGGCGGCACCCCGTGGAGGGGGTGCCGCCCTTCGGCGTCACGTCGCTGAGGTCCGCGCCAGGCCTCAGTACGCGCTGTTGACGTTGTCCATCGAGCCGTACCGGTGGGCCGCGTAGTTGCAGGCGGCGGTGATGTTGGCGACCGGGTCGTAGATGTTCCACGACGTACCGGGCACGTGGTAGGCGTTGAAGGTGGGCTGGATCACCTGCAGCAGGCCCTTGGACGGGATGCCGTTGACGGCGTTGATGTCCCAGTTGTTGATGGCCATCGGGTTGCCCGAGGACTCCCGCATGATGTTGCGGTAGAGACCGCTGTAGCTGCCGGGGATGCCCTTGGAGCGCATGATGTCCAGCGAGTGGCGGATCCAGCCGTCCAGGTTGTTGGCGTACGTCTTCGCGGCGACCGGCTGCATGTCGATCCGCTGGGTGGAGCGGCTCGCGGCCTCCTTGGCGGCGCGGTCCTGCGCGGCCTTCTTGGCGGCGGCCTGGGCCGCGGCCTTCTTCGCGGCCTCGGCGTGCTGCTTGGCGGCGGCGGCCTGGGCGGCGGCCTTCTTCTGCGCGGCGAACGTGTCCAGCTTGACCGTCTCGGTGGCGAGCTGGTCGGTGACCGTGCCCTTGACGTTCTTCAGCGCCGTGCCGCCGGCGACCTGTGCGGCCGTGGCGGGGGAGCCGGTGGTGACGGTGTCGGCGTTGCTGGGAACGGCCGAGAGGGCGATGGCGGCGGTGCCGAGGCAGGCGACGCCGGCGACGGCGATCTTGTGCTGCTTGGTCAGGGCACTATGAGCACGGTTGAGGATGTTCTTGGGCATGGCTGATGGACCTCTTCGATAGCGCGGAGGTCGCTCCTGCGTCCGCCGGGGGAATCGGCTCCTCCCACACGAACGCCGCGGGCCGGTGACCCACGGCGCTGAGCGACGGGAGCAATTCTTAGCTGGCGCAAAATGCCCAGGCAAAGGTGTGACGTACGATCCTCGGTAGTGGATCCCAGAAGGGCAAAACGGGACAGACTAGGCCGTCTGTCCCGTTCATGTGGGGATGGTTTATCTCCTATGCCTGTTCGTACGTGATGTGGGCCCTATGCGCGGGCTCACATCGACGACGTAACAGTCTCACCATGAGTTGCCGTCGCAACGCTCTGTGTGAGTGCCTTCCTCCGGCAGGATGAGATGCACGTCGCCGAACTCGTGCCACAGGTAGAGCCCCCGGAGCGCCTCCTCATAGGCACGGCCGACCGCGGCCCGCCCCGCGACCGCCCGCAGCATCAGCAGATGCGAGGCCTCCGGCTCGTGCAGCCCGGTCAGCAGCCCGTCCACCACCCGCACGCCGCGCTCGGGCGTCACGACCAGGTCCGTCCACCCCTCGGCCGCCCGCACCACCCCGTCCGGCCCGGCCGCCGACTCCACC
This sequence comes from Streptomyces incarnatus, assembly GCF_001027185.1. NCBI lineage: Bacteria > Bacillati > Actinomycetota > Actinomycetes > Kitasatosporales > Streptomycetaceae > Streptomyces > Streptomyces incarnatus. The sequence goes on from NZ_CP011497.1 coordinate 6,628,845, forward strand.
GCCCGCACGGCCGTCGTCCCGACGGCGATCACCCGCCGGCCGCCCGCCTTCGCCGCGTTGACCTGCCGCGCCGACGCCTCCGGCACCGAGAACCGCTCCGGGTACGGCGGCTCGTGCGCCTCCGCCGACGCCACCCCCGTGTGCAGCGTGACCGGCGCGAACTGCACACCCCGGCTCACCAGCTCCGCCACCAGGGGCGCGGTGAAGGGGCGCGCCGCGCTCGGCATCTCCGCACTGCCCGCCCCGTCCGGCTGCGGCAGCGCGAACACCGTCTGGTACACCGACAGCGGCTGGTCCCGCTCCGTATAGGAGTAGCGAATGGGCCGCCCGTGCACGCGCAGCATCGCGAGCACGTCCCCTTCCGCCCGGGCCCACCGGAGCCGCTCCCCGCGCGGGCTCAGCGGCTCCTCCACTACCAGCCGCCCCGTGCCCGGCAGCACCACCTCCGTACCCGCACGCGTACCCGTACGCGCGCGCGTGGTACCCCGCCCGTCCGGTTCGCGCAGCTCCACCGCCCACCGGCCGTCGTCCCCGCGCGTGGAGAAATGCACCACCACGCGCGCGTGCCCGATCCGCCCGTCCACCGCGGCGGCCAGCGTGGGCGAGGTGTTCACCACCAGCAGGTCCCCGGCCCGCAGCAGCCGCGGCAGCTCCCGGAACCCGTGGTGCGTCACCTCCGTGCCGCGCGACACCAGCATCCGTACGGCGTCCCGGTCCAGCCCCGGAGCCCGCTGCTCGACGGGCACGCGCGCGGACAGCTCCGGAGGGACCCGCACGAGGACGGTCACAGCGCCTCCAGCAGCGCCGCCGCCGTGTACCGGCCGCTCGGCGGGCGGCGGTCCAGCAGCCGCACGAAAGCGGGAGCGATCTCCTCCGGCGCCGGCGTCTCCGACAGATCCTCCCCGGGTTCGGCGGCGGCCAGCATGTCCGTGCGCATCCCGCCCGGATCGACCCACCAGACCCGCAGCTCCAGCTCCTCCACCGCCAGCACCGCCGAGAGCTGGTCCACCGCCGCCTTCGTCGCCCCGTACGCGCCCCATGTGCGGTAGGCCTCCACCGCCGCGTCCGAGCTCACGTTGATCACCGCACCCGCCGGGGCCTCCCGCAGCAGCGGCAGCGCCTCGTGCAGCAGGCCCAGCGGAGCCACCACATTGGTCTCCAGCGCGGCCCGGAAGCCGTCCAGCGACTGGGCACCGAGCGGCACCAGGGGCTCGGCCCCCAGGATCCCCGCGTTGTTCACCACCAGATCGACCCCGCCGAGCGTACGGGCCGCGGCCACCAGCTCCGCCCGGTGCCCCGCGTCCGTCACGTCCCCGGCGAGCACCGCCACGCGCGAGCCGTGCCCGGCGACGCTCTCCGCGGCCTCCTTGAGGGCCCCGGCGCCCCGGGCATCCAGCACCAGGTCCCAGCCCCGCGTGGCGAGTGCCTCCGCCAGCGCCCGCCCCAGGCCCTTCGAGGCCCCCGTGATGATCGCCACCGGCATGACTACCGTCCCCTCGTCGTCACCGCCCCCGTCGGGCGGTGACCACAACCTAGGAACGGCACCGACCCGGCCGCCTCGGACGCGGGCCGCAAACCGGAGGGGTCCTTCGGCCTAGACCGCACGCCCGGGGCCCCGGGGCCTACACCGATCGCCCGGCGCCCGGGGACCTACGCCGACGGCCCTAGGACCAGCGGACCGGGCCCCGCCGTCACCGGGCCGATCCGCTTGTCCTACCCCGCCGGTACCGTGAGGACATGAGTCAAGGCCCCCGGTCCGGCCTCGCAGCGGTCAGCTCCGCGCTGCTGGCCATGAGCAGGCACCTGGAGGTGCGCGACGTCCTGAAGACGATCGTCGCCTCCGCCCGCGAGCTGCTGGACGCGCAGTACGCCGCCCTCGGCGTCCCGGACGACCACGGCGGCTTCGCCCAGTTCGTCGTCGACGGCGTCAGCGACGCCCAGTGGAAGGCCATCGGCCCGCTGCCCCGCCAGCACGGCATCCTCGCCGCGATGCTGCACGAGGCCCGCCCCGAGCGGCTCGCCGACGTGCGCAAGGACCCCCGCTTCGAGGGCTGGCCGTCCGCACACCCCGAGCTGGCCGACTTCCTGGGCCTGCCCATCCGCGACGGCGACGAGGTCATCGGCGCACTGTTCCTCGCGAACAAGAACTGCCCGAAACGGGAGGGGAGCTGCGGCTTCACCGAGGAGGACGAGGCGTTGCTCGGCATCCTCGCCCAGCACGCCGCGATCGCCCTCACCAACGCCCGCCTGTACGAGCGCAGCCGCGAACTCACCATCGCCGAGGAGCGCTCCCGCCTCGCCCACGAACTGCACGACGCGGTCAGTCAGAAGCTCTTCTCCCTGCGCCTGACCGCCCAGGCCGCGGCGGCGCTCGTCGACCGCGACCCCGCCCGCGCCAAGGGCGAACTGCACCAGGTCGCCGCGCTCGCCGCCGAGGCCGCCGACGAACTGCGCGCCGCCGTCGTGGAGTTGCGCCCCGCCGCGCTGGACGAGGACGGCCTGATCGCCACCCTGCGCACCCAGACCCAGGTCCTCGACCGCGCCCACACCGCGCGCGTGACCTTCACCAGTGGCGGCTTCCGCGCCCTGCCCGCAGCCCAGGAGGAAGCCCTGCTCAGGGTCGCCCAGGAGGCACTGCACAACGCCCTGCGCCACTCCGGTGCCGACCACGTCGACGTCAGCGTGGAGCGGCGCGGCTGCGGAGCCGTGCTGCGCGTCACCGACGACGGCAGCGGCTTCGACCCGAAGGCGGTCCGCCGCGCCGGACGGCATCTGGGCCTGGTCTCGATGCGGGACCGCGCGAGCGGGGTCGGCGGCACGCTGACCGTGGAGTCGGTGCCCGGCAAGGGCACCACGATCGAGATGGAGGTCCCCGGTGGCTGACGCGATCAGGGTGCTGCTGGTCGACGACCACCAGGTGGTCCGCCGGGGCCTGCGCACCTTCCTGGAGGTACAGGACGACATCGAGGTCGTCGGCGAGGCCGCCGACGGCGCCGAGGGCGTCGCCCGCGCCGAGGAACTGCGCCCGGACGTCGTCCTGATGGACGTCAAGATGCCGGGCATGGACGGCGTCGAGGCACTGCGCCGGCTGCGCGGACTCGACAACCCCGCGCGCGTGCTCATCGTCACCAGCTTCACCGAGCAGCGCACGGTCGTACCGGCCCTGCGCGCGGGCGCCGCCGGATACGTCTACAAGGACGTGGACCCCGACGCCCTCGCCGGCGCCATCCGCTCCGTGCACGCCGGCCACATCCTGCTCCAGCCCGAGGTCGCCGGCGCCCTGCTCTCCCAGGAGGAGGCCAACTCCGGCCAGAGCAGGGGAGGTTCGCTCACCGACCGGGAGCGCGAGGTGCTCGGCCTGATCGCGGACGGCCGCTCCAACCGCGAGATCGCCCGCGCCCTCGTGCTGTCCGAGAAGACCGTCAAGACGCATGTCTCCAACATCCTGATGAAACTCGACCTCGCCGACCGCACCCAGGCCGCGCTCTGGGCCGTACGCCATGGCGTGACCGGCTGACACGCCCTCCCCAAGGCCTCACCCACGGCAACAACCCAGGCTGAGATTCATACCGTCGTGGGAATGTCACCCGGACGGCGCATCCTCCAGCGATCTCCGCCGTTCTCCAGTGCGTGCCGCGGCGAACCGCGGCGGTGAACGTCTAGGAGGGGTTGGAAAGTGAAGAATCTGAAGAAGGCCGCGGCCGTGACGATGGTGGCCGGTGGCCTGATGGCGGCCGGCGCGGGGATGGCCTCCGCCACGGAGGGCGCCCACGCCTACGGCGACGCCCAGGGCTCCCCGGGCGTCATCTCGGGCAACGTCGTCCAGGCCCCGGTGCACATCCCGGTGAACGCGGTCGGCAACAGCGTGAGCGTGATCGGCGTACTGAACCCGGCCTTCGGCAACCTCGGCGTCAACCACTGAGGTCCGGCCGACAGCGACCAACAGGCCCCCCGGTGCCCACCGGGGGGCCTGGGCCTTGTCGTCAAACCCCCTCCCCCTCCGGCCGCTCCGACCGCGGTCGTCCCGGTCGGACGGTTACCGGGCTCCGCGCTCCCGCTCCTCCACGATGGAGTTGTACGCCGCCACCTGCGCCCGCCGGGCCGTGCGCTCCACGGGCCGCAGCGCCTCCGCCCGTGCGGCCATCTCCGAGGAGCTCACCGCACCGCCGTGCCCGTTGCCGTACGCCAGCGACACCAGCAGCGCGATCCGCTGCGCCAGCTCCAGCACCCTCACCGCGCGCGACGGATACCCGGGCGCCAGCACCTCCCGCCCCTGCTCGGCCCGCGCCCGGTACGCGTCGATCGCCGCCTCCGCCACCGGGCCCGACCCGGCGACGTCCAGCTTCGACAGCACCTCGGTCGCCTCGCGCAGCGCCTCCGCGAGCTCCCGCTCGGCCTCACCCAGCGAGGGCACGTCGGCGGGCGGCGCCTCCCGGACCGGCAGCACCTGCCAGACGACCTCGGCATGTACATCACCCTCGGGCCCGGCCTCGTACACCTGCGGCACCAGCCCGAACGCGGCGCCGTGGCAGACCACCGCCTCCTCCGCCTCCAGCGCCCGCGCATTGAACTCGGGCGGACCGCTCAGCCCCAGCGGATGCCCCGGCGCCGGCAGCGCGACCCGCAGCCCGGTCGCCCCCAGCGTCCGCAGCCGCCCCAGCGCGAGCGTGAGCCCGACCTGCGCGGACTCCCCGGGCAGCCCCTCCACCCGGTGCACGGTGTCCTCGCCCACGATGGCGAGCGCGGCGTCATCCGGAGAGACAAGTCCGGCCAAAAGGGCATTTCCCCAAGCGGCGAGGCGTCCTGAACGCGGTTCCGAGAGCATGCCCCCACCCTAAGGACCGGACCGATGGAATGGGGCGGGGCACTCGTGGCGTAGATTTCATAAGGGCTGCGCCCACCGGCGCGGCGGACCGAGCCACAGGCGTACGCGACAGCCGAGACCGGCCACACTGCAAGGGGAGACAACGCGCTCATGAGCGATGTTCTGGAGCTTCAGGACGTATCCGTGGTCCGCGAGGGCCGGGCTCTGGTGGACCAGGTCTCCTGGTCGGTGAAGGAGGGCGAGCGCTGGGTCATCCTCGGCCCCAACGGCGCCGGCAAGACCACCCTCCTGAACGTCGCCTCCAGCTACCTCTTCCCCAGCAAGGGCACCGCCACCATCCTCGGCGACACCCTCGGCAAGGTCGACGTCTTCGAGCTGCGCCCCCGCATCGGCGTGGCCGGCATCGCCATGGCCGAGAAGCTCCCCAAGCGCCAGACGGTCCTGGAGACGGTCCTCACGGCCGCCTATGGCATGACCGCCCATTGGCAGGAGGAGTACGACGAGGTCGACGAGCAGCGCGCCCGCGCCTTCCTCGACCGCCTCGGCATGAGCGACTACCTCGACCGCCGCTTCGGCACCCTCTCCGAGGGCGAGCGCAAGCGCACCCTCATCGCCCGCGCCCTGATGACCGACCCCGAGCTGCTCCTGCTGGACGAGCCCGCCGCCGGCCTCGACCTCGGTGGCCGCGAGGACCTGGTCCGCCGCCTCGGCCGGCTCGCCCGCGACCCCATCGCCCCCTCGATGATCATGGTCACGCACCACGTCGAGGAGATCGCCCCCGGCTTCACCCACGTCCTGATGATCCGCCAGGGCAAGGTCCTCGCCGCCGGCCCGATCGAGCTGGAACTGTCCTCCCGCAACCTTTCCCTCTGCTTCGGCCTGCCGCTCGTCGTCGAGCAGGTCGGCGACCGCTGGACGGCTCAGGGCCTGCCCCTGTCCTGACCCCTCACCGAGGCGGTCCGAGTCCCGTCCCGCTCCCTTTCGCGCCCTGTCCGCCGCCCGACCCCGGCCCTACCATGACCATGTGAACGACATCGACGCATGGGTGTGGTGGCTCGTCGGCGCGGCGGCGCTCGGAATCCCGCTCGTGGTCACCGCCATGCCGGAGTTCGGCATGCTCGCGGTCGGAGCCGTCGCGGCCGCCGTGGCCGCCGCCCTCGGCTTCGACGGGGTGATCCAGGTCCTCGCGTTCGTGCTCGTCTCCGTCGCGCTCATCGCCGTCGTCCGCCCCATCGCGGCCCGGCACGGCAGACAACGCCCCCAACTCGCCACCGGTATCGACGCCTTGAAGGGCAAGCAGGCCGTCGTCCTGGAACGCGTCGACGGCTCCGGCGGGCGCATCAAGCTCGCCGGAGAGATCTGGTCGGCCCGCGCCCTCGACACCGGACGCGCCTACGAGGTGGGCCAGGAGGTGGACGTCGTGGACATCGAAGGGGCCACCGCCCTCGTCATCTGAGGCATCGGGCCTCCTTCATCTGAGGCATCCGGCCCACGAGTTGGGCGACGGTCTGTCAGACTCGACCAGCAAGATCTTCTGCAACCACGAGATCTGCCGAAGGCGCCGAGGCGGAGAGGGGTACGGGGAACACGATGGAACCGGTCATCATCGTCCTGGTCATTCTGGTGGTGTTGGTCTTCATCGCCCTGATCAAGACCATCCAGGTCATCCCACAGGCCAGCGCCGCCATCGTCGAGCGCTTCGGCCGCTACACACGCACCCTGAACGCGGGCCTGAACATCGTGGTCCCGTTCATCGACACCATCCGCAACCGCATCGACCTGCGCGAACAGGTCGTACCGTTCCCGCCGCAGCCGGTGATCACCCAGGACAACCTGGTCGTCAACATCGACACGGTCATCTACTACCAGGTGACGGACGCCCGCGCGGCCACCTACGAGGTCGCCAGCTACATCCAGGCCATCGAGCAGCTGACCGTCACCACGCTCCGCAACATCATCGGCGGCATGGACCTCGAACGCACCCTGACCTCCCGCGAGGAGATCAACGCCGCCCTGCGCGGCGTCCTCGACGAGGCAACGGGCAAATGGGGCATCCGGGTCAACCGGGTCGAGCTGAAGGCCATCGAACCGCCCACCTCCATTCAGGACTCGATGGAGAAGCAGATGCGCGCCGACCGTGACAAGCGCGCCGCGATCCTCACCGCCGAAGGTACGCGCCAGGCCGCCATCCTCACCGCCGAGGGCGAGAAGCAGTCCCAGATCCTGCGCGCGGAAGGTGAGGCCAAGGCCGCCGCCCTGCGCGCCGAGGGCGAGGCCCAGGCGGTCCGCACGGTCTTCGAGGCCATCCACGCCGGCGACCCCGACCAGAAGCTCCTGTCCTACCAGTACCTGCAGATGCTCCCGAAGATCGCCGAGGGCGACGCCAACAAGCTCTGGATCGTCCCCAGCGAAATCGGCGACGCCCTCAAGGGCCTCTCCGGCGCCATGGGCAACTTCGGCCCCCTCGGCGGCGGAGGCCAGGGCAACGGCGGAGCCAACGTCCCCGCCCAGAACAACGGCCCGAGCACAGAACGCCGCGAGAAGCCGAGCATCGACTGAGGGTTCTTTACGACGCCGGGTTGTGCCGCGCCCCGAAAGGGGCGCGGGGAACTGCGCGAGCAACCACAAACAACCCGCGGCCGACGTACGTCACAACCCGCCACGGCGATTGGTCAGGCAGCGTCCCGAGCCAACCAGTCAGGCAGCGCCTCGAACTCCTCGGCGCCCAGAGCCAAGAGCATCGCATCCGCCGGCGTCGGCTCGAACGGCTCCCGCAGCAACTCCATACCGGCCTGAGCCGGAGTCCGGTCGGCCTTCCGGTGATTGTCCTCCGCACACGCGGCCACCGTGTTCAGCCACGTGTCCTGCCCACCCTGCGCCCGCGGCACCACATGGTCCACGGTCGTCGCCCTGCGCCCGCAGTACGCGCACCGGTGCCGGTCCCGGACCAGCACCCCCCGCCTCGACCACGGAGCCTGTCTTCGGAACGGCACCCGTACGTACCGGCACAGCCGGATCACCCGGGGCGCGGGTATGTCCACATCGGCACCGCGCATCCGCAGTTCGGGGTGGGCCTGCTCGACGACGGCCTTGTCCTGGAGCACCAGAACGACGGCTCGATTCAGCGTCACCGTCGACAGCGGCTCGAAGCTCGCGTTCAGCACCAGCGTGTCCCGCATCCAGCCCACCTCCCGTGTGCACCTGCCCACCCCCCGGCGGGCTTGGATCAACTCTGGACGGGCGCGCCGAGATGGACAACGCAATAAAAAATGCCCGCCCCCGATCACTTCCAAGACCGGGGGCGGGCAAACGTTCAATGAACGCTCGGCTGAATCGCGGCGCCGCGCTCAGCCCTACGCGGGGTTCTCGTACTCACCGATGAGCTGGGCCCGCGCGATCGTGTGGAACCGCAGGTTGAAGCCGACGACGGCGGGCGAGACATCGGCATCCGGACCGAGCTTCTCCTGGTCGACCGCGTACACCGTGAAGACGTACCGGTGCGGCCCGTCCCCGGGCGGCGGCGCGGCACCACCGAAGTCCTTCGTCCCGTAGTCGTTGCGCACATGCACCGCGCCTTCGGGCAGGCCCTCGAACTTGCCGCCGCCCGCACCCGCCGGCAGCTCCGTCACGGAGGCCGGGATGTCGAACAGGACCCAGTGCCAGAACCCGCTGCCGGTCGGCGCGTCGGGGTCGTAGCAGGTCACGGCGAAGCTCTTGGTCTCCGGCGGGAAGCCCTCCCACCGCAGATGCGGCGAGGTGTTCCCCTCCGCATGGACCTGAGCGCTCTTCAGCGTCGCGCCCTCCGTGACATCGTCGCTCGTCACCGTGAACGACGGCACCGGCGGATGGAAGTCGTGGGGGAGCGGCCGCCGCTTGAGCTCGGTCACCTCGGTACCTCCTGATCGATGATCTGGAACCAGCAGTTCCCGAGCCTAGAACCAGTTGCGCTTGCTGCCGACTTCGGACAGCCACTGGTTCAGATAAGCCGCCCAGTCGGTCCCCTGCCAGTCGTTCAGCCCCACCTGGAAGGACCGGTAGGTGTCCGAACCCTCGCTGAACAGACCCGGCTTTTTGTCCATCTCCAGTACGACGTCCATCGCGTGCTCGTCGGCCACGAAGCTCAGCTCGACCTGGTTCAGGCCCCGGTACTGCGACGGCGGGTGGAACTCGATCTCCTGGTAGAACG
>NZ_CP011497.1:6637880-7110974 GCF_001027185.1 Streptomyces incarnatus
AGTTCTGAGGCAACGACCGTTGCCGGCTTTGAGCAGAACGCATAACTACAGAGTGTGCTTGTTCGCTCGAAACCATTAGGGTTTCGGTGGTCATAGCGTGAGGGAAACGCCCGGTTACATTCCGAACCCGGAAGCTAAGCCTCACAGCGCCGATGGTACTGCAGGGGGGACCCTGTGGGAGAGTAGGACGCCGCCGAACAATCTTTGGAGGACCCCTGGTCACCAGCGTTCAGCTGGGACCAGGGGTCCTTTCGTTTTTACAATGCTTGTGGTACCGAAGACAGGAGTCACCATGTCCACCAACTCTCCCGACGAGCGACCGGAGCGCGACCAGCGGCGACGGGACAGTGGTGACCGTGGTGACCGCGGCGGCTACCGGGGCGACCGTGGCGGCTACCGCCGCGACAACGACCGTGGTGGTTACGGCGGTCGGCGCGAGGACCACCGTGGCGACCGCGGTGGTGACCGTGGCGGCTTCCGTCGTGACGACAGGCGGGATGACCGTCGTGACGACAGGCGCGACGATCGTCGTGATGACCGGCGTGATGAGCGTCGTGACGACCGGGGCGGGTTCCGTCGTGACGACCGTGGGGGTTATGGCCGTAGGGACGATCGTCGTGAGGGTGACCGGGGTTCGCGTCCGGCGTTCCAGCGGGACGACCGTGACCGTGGCCCGCGCAGGGACGACCGCCGTGACGACCGCGGCTACCGGCGCGACGACCGAGGCGGCGATCGCCCCTCCTACCGCCGTGACGACGACCGTGGTGGGTACGCCGGCCGGCGCGAGGACCACCGTGGCGACCGCGGTGGCGACCGTGGCGGCTTCCGCCGCGACGATCGTCGTGATGACCGGCGGGATGAGCGTCGTGACGATCGGGGTGGGTTCCGTCGTGACGACCGTGGGGGTTATGGCCGTAGGGACGATCGTCGTGAGGGTGACCGGGGTTCGCGTCCGGCGTTCCAGCGGGACGACCGTGACCGTGGCCCGCGCAGGGACGACCGCCGTGACGACCGCGGCTACCGGCGCGACGACCGAGGCGGGGACCGCCCCTCCTACCGTCGTGACGACGACCGTGGTGGGTACGCCGGCCGGCGCGAGGACCACCGTGGCGACCGCGGTGGCGACCGTGGCGGCTTCCGCCGCGACGACCGCCGCGACGACAGGCGGGACGACCGCCGCGACGACAGCCGGGGCGAGCGCGGTGGGTTCCGCGGCCGGGACGACCGAGGTGCCCGTGGGCCCCGTCGGGACGACCGTGGCGGGCGTCCCGGTGGCTTCCGCGGCCGTGACGACCGGCGCGATGACCGGCGCGATGACCGGCGTGACGACCGCCGGGGCGGTGGCCGGTTCCGCGACGAGCGCGACCGTGACCGGGACCGGGACCGGGACCGGGAGCCGATCAAGCGGCTGCCGATCCCGGAGGACGTCACCGGTGACGAGATCGACAAGGACGTGCGGCAGGAGCTCCAGAGCCTGCCCAAGACGCTCGCGGACGACGTCGCCAAGAACCTGGTGATGGTGGCCCGGCTCATCGACGAGGACCCCGAGGGCGCCTACGGCTACTCCAGGGTGGCGCTGCGTCTGGCGTCCCGCGTGGCCGCCGTGCGCGAGGCGGCCGGGTTCGCGGCGTACGCCAACCAGAAGTACGGTGAGGCCCTCGCCGAGTTCCGGGCCGCGCGGCGGATGACCGGCAACGTGGACCTGTGGCCGGTGATGGCCGACTGCGAGCGCGGGCTCGGGCGGCCGGAGAAGGCGCTGGACATGGCCGGTGCCCCGGAGGTGCACAAGCTGGACAAGGCCGGTCAGGTCGAGATGCGGCTCGTCGCGGCCGGTGCCCGGCGGGACATGGATCAGCTGGACGCGGCCATCGTGACCCTGCAGAGCCCGGAGCTCGCCTCAAACGCGGTGCAGCCGTGGACCGCGCGCCTGCGGTACGCCTACGCCGACGCCCTGCTGGCCGCCGGCCGTGAGGCGGAGGCGCGGGAGTGGTTCGCGAAGGCCGTGGAGGCCGACCGGGACGGCAGCACGGACGCCTCCGACCGGCTCGCCGAGCTGGACGGGGTGGAGTTCGTCGACGCCCTCGACGAGAGCGAGGACGAGCCGGAGAAGCCGTTGCAGGAAGACGGCGCCGAGGACTGACGGCAGTCGCTGAAAAAGGGGGCAGGTTCCCGGTGGAACCTGCCCCCTTTCGCGTTCCGGGCGCTCAGATCTCCAGCGCCCGCAGCACCAGCCCCGATGCCGGCTTCGGGCCGAACGACGTCGACTTGCGGGGCATCGTCACGCCCTGGCGGGCCAGGTCGCGTACGACCTCCTCGCGGACCGGGTGCATCAGGACGGCCGTACCGCCGTCGCGTTCCGCCTTGGCGACGGTCGCGGCCGTGTCGTGGATGTAGGCGATGTGGGCCGGGGAGTCCTCGGGGATGTGCCAGACGTGGTCGAGGAGCGTGGCGTGCAGGACCGTGGCGTCCAGGGAGCGCCAGGCCGCCGGGCGGTCGGCCGGGATCGTCCGGGCCAGCAGACCGGGGTCCGGGAGGTCGAGGAGGTGGAAGGCGCCGTCGCCGGCCAGCAGGAAGGCGTTGCCCGCGCAGGACGCGTCCGCCAGCGCCTCCAGGGCCTCGGTGAGCGGCACGTCCAGGCGCCGTACCCGGAACAGGCCCGCCACCGCCGCGAGCGCGTCCGCGACCGGCAGGCCGTGCAGCAGGCGGTGGATGGCGCGGACGCGCAGGGGGTAGCGGGCGGTGTCGACGAGCAGGACCAGGCCGTGGTCCCAGGGGCTGGGGGAGGGGTGCTCGGCGCGCAGCCGGAGGTAGGTGGCCCAGCGGTGGTGGCCGTCGGCGATCAGGGCCTGCTGGTGGGCGAGGTCGGACCGGATGCGGGCGAGGTCGGCGGGGTCGGTGACGGACCAGAGGCGGTGGTGGAAGCCGTCCTCGGTGGTCGTGGCCAGCAGAGGGGGTTTCTCCGCCGTGCGCTCGACGACCTCGGCGGCGGTGCCGTCGCCCCGGTAGGTCAGCAGCAGCGGCTCCAGGTTCGCGCGCGTGGCCCGCATCAGGGCCGCGCGGTCGGCGACCACGGGCGGCATGACGTCCTCGTGCGGCAGCACCAGGCCCTCCGCCGGTTCCGAGACCCGCAGCGCGCCGATGACGCCGCGCTGGAGCATGCCGCCGCCGTCCCGCTGCTCGTAGACGTACAGGCCGGGCTCCGGGTCCGCGGTGAGGATGCCCTCGTCCAGCCAGCGGCGCAGGGTGTCGGCCGCCTGCTCGGTGCGGGCGCTCGGGGTGCCGGCCTGGGGCAGGATCAGCCGGACGATGTTGTAGGGGTCGGCGGACTGGAGGTGGTGCACCCCGTCGGGACGTACGACGACGTCGTACGGCGGTGAGGTGACGGAGGCGAGGCTGCCGACCCGGTCGGGGTCGTAGCGAAGGCCGCGGAACGGGGTGAGTTCCAGGCCCCGGCGCGCCGTTGCTTCCGAGTGACCTGCAGTGTTCATCCCGGCATCGTACGTGTGTCAGTGGCGTGCGGGATGATCGGGGGAAAGGCGATGGACAGCCTTTGAACGTCGGCGAACGAGGAGCGATGTGGAATGAGCCAGGCGGTCAGGACGAGGCCCGAGGGCAGTGGGCAGCCCCTGAGCGAGGCGTACGACACGGCGCTGCTCGATCTGGACGGGGTGGTGTACGCGGGCGGGCACGCGATCGCGCACGCGGTCGACGCGCTGGCGGTGGCGCGCTCCGGCGGGCTGCATCTGGCGTACGTCACCAACAACGCGCTGCGGACCCCGGACGCGGTGGCCGAGCATCTGACGGAGCTGGGGATACCGACGGGCGCCGATGATGTCATCACCTCCGCGCAGGCGGTCGCGCGGCTGATCAGCGAGCAGGTGCCGGCCGGGGCGCGGGTGCTGGTGATCGGCGGCGAGGGGCTGCGGGTGGCGCTGCGCGAGCGGGGGCTCGTGCCGGTGGAGTCGGCGGACGACGATCCGGCGGCGGTCGTGCAGGGGTACGGCGGGCCGGATCTGACGTGGGGGCGGTTCGCGGAGGCGTCGTACGCCGTCGCGCGCGGGGTGCCGTGGTTCGCTTCCAACACCGACCTGACGATTCCCAGCGGGCGGGGCATCGCGCCGGGCAACGGGGCGGCCGTGGAGGTCGTGCGGATCGCCACGGGCAGGGAGCCGCAGGTGGCGGGCAAGCCGCTGCCGCCGATGCACCGGGAGACGATCATCCGGACCGGTGCGAAGCGGCCGCTGGTGGTCGGGGACCGGCTGGACACGGACATCGAGGGCGCGTTCAACGGCGAGGTGGACTCGCTGCTGGTGCTGACCGGTGTCACCGACGGCGTCCGGCTGCTCGCGGCGCCGCCGCGGCACCGGCCGACGTATGTGGACGCCGATCTGCGCGGGCTGCTCACCGGGCAGCCGGAGGTCGTCCCGGCCGGTGGGGGCTTCCGTTGCGGCGGGTTCACGGCGACGGCCGGCGCGGACCGTTTGGAGCTGGAGGGCGACGGGGAGCCGCTGGACGGGCTGCGGGCGCTGTGCGCGGCGGCCTGGACGGCGGGCGGCGACGGTTCCTGCGAGCTGGACGGGGGGAAGGCGCTGGCGCGACTGGGACTGTGAGCAGGGGGAGGGGGACGCTTCCGCACCCGGGGATCGAGATCGGTAGCGAGGGTAGGCTAACCTAACCTCGTGTTGGTCGACAGTCCTCCGGAACCGCGCGCGGCGACCGCCCCCGCGCCCCCAACCCGCCGGGCGGCAAGGGCCCTTGGGCTCCTGCTCTCCGCCGCGATCCTGGTGCTCGTCGCCCTGGCGAGCATCGCGATCGGGGCGAAATCGCTGCCGGTGGACCAGGTCTGGCACGGCCTGTTCCACGACACGGGCACCTACGGCGACGTCGTCGTGGACGAGCGGCTCGCGCGCACGGTCCTGGGCCTGCTCGCCGGTGCCGCGCTCGGCCTCGCGGGCGCGGTGCTGCAGGCGCTCACCCGCAATCCGCTGGCCGACCCCGGACTGCTCGGGATCAACGCCGGTGCCTCGGCCGCCGTCGTCACGGCCATCACCTGCTTCGGCGTCACCAGCCTCACCGGCTATGTGTGGTTCGCCTTCCTCGGGGCGGCGGCGGTCGGCGCGCTGGTGTGGTTCCTCGGCGGCAGCCGGGGCGCCACCCCGGTGCGGCTCGCCCTCGCCGGTACGGCCATCAGCGCCGCCCTGTACGGCTATCTCCAGGCCGTGATGATCCTGGACGACGCGGCGCTCGGCAGGATGCGTTTCTGGACCGTGGGCTCGCTGGCCTCGGCCACCGACTCGACCATCCTGCAGGTGCTGCCCTTCCTCGCGGCCGGCATGGTCCTGGCGCTCGCGCTGGCCCGGCCGCTGAACGCCGTCGCGCTGGGCGACGACACCGCCCGCGCCCTGGGCGCCGGCCTGGGCCGCACCCGCGCGCTCGCCATGCTGGCCGCCACCGTGCTGTGCGGCGCCGCGACCGCCGCCTGCGGCCCGATCGTGTTCGTCGGCCTGATGGTGCCGCACGTCGTGCGCTCCTTCACCGGCCCGGACCTGCGCTGGATCCTGCCGTACGCCGCGGTCCTGTCGCCCGTGCTGCTGCTCGGCGCCGATGTCGTCGGCCGGGTCGTGGCCCGCCCCTCGGAGCTCCAGGTCGGCATCGTCACCGCGCTCATCGGGGGCCCGGTCTTCATCCTGCTCGTACGACGGCGGAGGACGGCCCAGCTGTGAAGACCCGATCCATGAACCGGGCCGTACGCACTCCCGGCGGGCTGTCCCTGCGCCTGGACCCGCGCGCCCTGCTCGTCACCGTCCTGCTGCTGGCCGCCGCCTGCGCCGCGGGCGTCGCGCTGATCGGCACCGGCGACGCGAAGATCCCCGCGGCCGACGTGCTCAGGACCCTCGCCAGGAACGGCAACGCCTACCAGGACTTCATCGTCAACGAGTTGCGGCTGCCGCGCGTCCTCGTCGGCCTGCTGGTCGGTGCGGCGCTGGGCCTCGGCGGCGCGCTGTTCCAGTCGGTCTCCCGCAACCCCCTCGGCAGCCCGGACGTGCTCGGCCTCTCCCAGGGTTCGACGGCCGGCGCGCTGGTCGTCATCGTGCTGCTGTCCGGCGGCACCACCCAGGTCACCGTCGGCGCCCTGATCGGCGGCCTGGTGACCGGACTCGCGATCCATCTGCTCGCCTGGAAGCAGGGCGTGCACGGATACCGGCTCGTCCTGGTCGGCATCGGTGTCTCCGCCGTCGCCACCGCGGTCAACGGCTATCTGCTCACCAAGGCGGACCTGGTCGACGCGGCCCGCGCGGTCGTGTGGATGACCGGCTCGCTGAACGGCCGGGACTGGGACCAGGTCTGGCCGCTGCTCGTGCTGTGCGCCGTCCTCGTCCCGCTGGTCCTCGTCAACGCGCGGGGTCTGCGGATGCTGGAGATGGGCGACGACGTGGCGAACGCCCTCGGCGTGCGCGTGCAGCGTGTCCGGCTGGTGCTGATGGTCTCCGCCGTGCTGCTCACCGCCGCCGCCACCGCGGCCGCCGGGCCCGTCAGCTTCGTCGCCCTGACCGCGCCCCAGCTGGCCCGGCGCCTGACCCGCTCGCCGGGCCCGAACCTCGTGCCCTCCCTCTGCATGGGCGCCGCCCTGCTGGTCGCCGCCGACTGGGCCTCCCAGCGCGCCTTCGGCGCCGACCAGCTGCCCGTCGGCGTGGTCACCGGCGTCCTCGGCGGCGCCTATCTGCTGTGGCTGCTGGTCACCGAGCGCAGGGCGGGCCGGATATGAGCGGCACCGACACGAACACGACGAGGAGCACTGTGAACCGCCTGTCCGCCGAGAACGTCACCCTCGCCTACGACCAGCGCGTCATCGCCGAGCAGCTGTCGGTGGAGATCCCGGACCACTCCTTCACGGTGATCGTCGGCCCGAACGCGTGCGGCAAGTCGACGCTGCTGCGGGCGCTGTCGCGGATGCTCAGGCCCAGCGAAGGCCGGGTGCTGCTCGACGGGCAGGTCATCCAGTCGATGCCCGCGAAGAAGGTCGCCCGGACGCTCGGTCTGCTGCCGCAGTCGTCCATCGCGCCCGACGGCATCACGGTCGCCGACCTCGTCGGCCGGGGCCGTTACCCGCACCAGGGCCTGCTGCGCCAGTGGTCGGCCGAGGACGAGCGGGTCGTGAGTGAGTCGATGCGGCAGACCGGGGTCGCCGAACTGGCCGACCGGTACGTGGACGAGCTGTCCGGCGGGCAGCGGCAGCGGGTGTGGATCGCCATGGCGCTCGCCCAGCAGACCCCGCTGCTGCTCCTGGACGAGCCGACCACCTACCTGGACATCCAGCACCAGATCGACGTCCTCGACCTGTGTGCCGAGCTGCACGAGAGCCAGGGCCGCACCCTGGTCGCCGTCCTGCACGACCTCAACCACGCGGCCCGGTACGCCACGCACCTCATCGCGCTGCGCGGCGGCGAGGTGATCGCCGAGGGCGCCCCCGGCGACATCGTCACGGCCGAGCTGGTGGAGCAGGTGTTCGGGCTGCGGTGTCAGGTGATCGACGACCCGGAGACCGGGACCCCGCTGGTGGTGCCCGCAGCCAGGAAGGCGCGGCTCACAGCAGCTTCCTGAGCCGGAACAGATCCAGCAGGCTCGCCTCCAGCCGCACCCGGCCCTTGCCCCAGGCGGTCGCGAAGTTCAGCTCGCCGTTCACCAGGGCCACCAGGTCGTCCCCGGCCATGGCGAGCCTGATCTGCGCCCTCTCGCGCGGCGGGCCCGGGTGGGTCTCGTCCACCTCGATCCGCCCGCCGGTCATCCGGCCGGCGAAGGTGACGTCCAGGTCGGTGATGTGACAGCTCACCGAGCGGTCCAGCGCGGCGGCCGCCCGGACGTCGCCCTCGGCGCCCTGCATGTTGTCCGAAAGCTTTCCCAGTGCGGCGCGGCACTCCTCGATCGTGGCCATCGCCCACGACGGTACCCCAGCGGTTCGCGGTAGCGTCTGGGCATGAGCGACTCGGTTCCGGAGACGGAGATCCCGCAGGATGCGGGGCAGGAGGCGGCGGAGGCACTTCAGGCGTACGACCCCGCGGCGCCCGCCCCCCTGGACGTCCCGCGCACCCCCACCGGCAACGCCGAGGTCGACGCCCAGCTGGAGCGGCTGGGTGACGCCGACCACCTCGCCACCGACGGCCACATCGAGGTGTACGAGGATGTACACAGAGGGCTGCGTGACGCGCTGACCGCGCTCGACGCCCGCCCGGGACCCCCGGCGCCCTCACCGTCGTACCCGGCGTCACCGACGTCGTACCGAAGCAGGAGCTGAACCGAACGTGGCAGGAGTCGCACGCCGCCGTCTGGACGCGGAGCTGGTCCGCCGGAAGCTCGCGCGCTCGCGCGAACACGCCAGCCAGCTGATCGCCGCCGGGCGGGTCACCGTCGGCAAGACCGTGGCGACCAAGCCGGCCACCCAGGTGGAGACCGCCGCCGCGATCGTCGTGCAGGCCGACGCCGGCGACCCGGACTACGTCTCGCGCGGCGGGCACAAGCTCGCCGGCGCGCTCGAGGTCTTCGTCCCGCAGGGGCTGGTGGTCGAGGGCCGGCGGGCACTGGACGCCGGTGCCTCCACCGGCGGCTTCACCGACGTCCTGCTGCGCGCAGGGGCCGCGCACGTGGTGGCCGTGGACGTCGGGTACGGACAGCTCGCCTGGTCTCTCCAGAACGATGAACGCGTCACCGTCAAGGACCGTACGAACGTACGCGAGTTGACGCTCGAGGCGATCGATGGGGAACCTGTGGATCTTGTCGTGGGCGATCTGTCCTTCATTCCGCTCGGGCTGGTGCTGCCGGCCCTGAAGCGGTGCGTGAAGCCGGACGCCGACCTGGTGATGATGGTCAAGCCGCAGTTCGAGGTGGGGAAGGAGCGGCTCGGCAGCGGGGGTGTCGTACGGAGTCCGCTGCTGCGGGCGGAGGCCGTGCGGGGAGTGGCCGAGAAGGCCTGGGAGCTGGGGCTCGGGGTGCGGGGCGTCACCGCGAGTCCGCTGCCCGGGCCCTCGGGGAACGTCGAGTACTTTCTCTGGCTGCGGGCGGGCGCACCTCAGGTGGACCCGGCCGACGTCGACCGTGCAGTGGCGGAGGGGCCGCGTTGACACAGAACCTGGCGCGTACTGTTTTCCTGCTCGCCCACACCGGGCGGCCCGCGGCGATCCGCAGCGCGGAACTCGTCGTCAAGGGCCTGCTGCGGCATGGCATCGGGGTGCGGGTGCTGGAGGAGGAGGCGCGCGACCTGCCGCTCCCGGACGAGGTGCGGCTCGTCAAGGAGGCGACTCCGCAGTGCCTCGACGGGTGCGAGCTGCTGATCGTGCTCGGCGGCGACGGCACGCTGCTGCGCGGGGCGGAGTTCGCCCGCGCGTCCGGGGTGCCGATGCTCGGTGTCAACCTCGGACGGGTGGGGTTCCTCGCGGAGGCCGAACGCGACGACCTCGATCGGGTGGTCGACCGGGTGGTGGCGCGGTCGTACGAGGTCGAGGAGCGGATGACCGTCGATGTCGTGGTGCACCGCAACGGGGACATCGTGCACACCGACTGGGCGCTGAACGAGGCGGCCGTGCAGAAGGCCGGCGCGGAGAAGCTGCTCGAAGTCGTGCTGGAGATCGACGGACGGCCGGTGACCGGGTTCGGCTGTGACGGGGTCGTCCTGTCGACGCCGACCGGGTCCACCGCCTACGCGTTCTCCGCGGGCGGCCCGGTGGTGTGGCCGGAGGTGGAGGCGCTGCTGATGGTGCCGATCAGTGCGCACGCGCTGTTCGCCAAGCCGCTGGTGACCTCGCCGGATTCGGTGCTCGCGGTGGAGGTGCTGCCGCACGTCCCGTCGGGGGTGCTGTGGTGCGACGGGCGGCGGACGGTCGAACTGCCGCCGGGGGCGCGGGTGGAGGTGCGGCGCGGGGCGGTGCCGGTGCGGCTTGCTCGACTTCATCACTCTTCGTTCACGGATCGGTTGGTTGCGAAGTTCGCGTTGCCCACGACTGGGTGGCGGGGCGCGCCGCATTGAGCGGTTTGCGGGGGCTGGTTCTGGTTCGTCGGCGGGCGCGGCTGGTCCGTGGTCGCCCGTGCAGTTCCCCGCGCCCCTCCTCGCCGGACCACTCGCCGGAGTGACAAAGGCGGGCCGTGTGCACTCCCCGCCCCGGACCTCGTATGGTCTGTTCCGTGTTGGAGGAGATGCGGATACGGTCGCTCGGGGTCATCGACGATGCCGTCGTCGAGCTGTCGCCCGGGTTCACCGCCGTCACCGGTGAGACGGGTGCGGGCAAGACCATGGTGGTCACCAGCCTGGGGCTGCTGCTCGGCGGCCGGGCGGACCCGGCGCTCGTGCGGATCGGCGCCGGGAAGGCGGTCGTGGAGGGACGGGTCACCGTCCCGGCGGACGCCGCCGCCGTCGTGCGCGCCGAGGAGGCCGGGGCCGAGCTGGACGACGGGGCCCTGCTGATCAGCCGTACCGTTTCCGCCGAGGGCCGTTCCCGGGCCCATCTGGGCGGGCGCTCGGTGCCGGTGGGGCTGCTCGCCGAGCTGGCCGACGACCTGGTGGCCGTGCACGGGCAGACCGACCAGCAGGGGCTGCTGAAGCTGTCCCGGCAGCGGCAGGCGCTGGACCGGTACGCGGGCGACGCCGTCGCCGTACCGCTCGCCAAGTACACCGAGGCCTACCGGCGGCTGCGGGCCGTCTCCGCCGAGCTGGAGGAGATCACCACGCGCGCGCGTGAGCGGGCGCAGGAAGCCGACATGCTGCGGTACGGCCTGGAGGAGATCGCCGCCGTCGAGCCGCGGGCCGGGGAGGACGCCGAGCTGGCCGAGGAGGCCGAGCGGCTGGGGCACGCGGAGGCGCTGTCGTCCGCCGCGACGGCCGCGCACGCCGCTCTCGCGGGCAATCCCGAGGACCCCGAGGGCATCGACGCCTCGACCCTCGTCGCGGGCGCCCACCGGGCCCTGGAGGCCGTACGGTCGCACGACCCGGCGCTGGCCGCCCTCGCCGACCGGATCGGGGAGATCGGCATTTTGCTCGGCGATGTCGCCGGGGAGCTGGCGGGGTACGCCGACGACCTGGACGCCGATCCGCTGCGGCTGGCCGCGGTGGAGGAGCGGCGGGCCGCGCTGACCGCCCTGACCCGCAAGTACGGCGACGACGTGAACGCCGTCCTGGCCTGGGCCGAGCAGAGCGCCGCGCGGCTGACCGAGCTGGACGGCGACGACGAGCGGATCGAGGAGCTGACCGCCGAACGGGACGCGCTCCGCGCCGAACTGGGCGGGCTGGCACAGGCGTTGACGGACGCGCGGGCGGAGGCCGCCGAGCGGTTCGCCGCCGCCGTGACCGCCGAGCTGGCCTCGCTGGCCATGCCCCACGCGCGCGTGTCCTTCGACATCCGGCAGACCGAGGACCCCGACGGCGTCGAGGTCGGCGGGCGTACGGTCGCCTACGGGCCGTCCGGTGTGGACGAGGTGGAGCTGCTGCTCGCCCCGCACCCGGGTGCGCCGCCGCGGCCCATCGCCAAGGGCGCGTCCGGCGGTGAGCTGTCCCGCGTGATGCTCGCCGTGGAGGTCGTGTTCGCGGGCACCGATCCGGTGCCGACGTATCTCTTCGACGAGGTCGACGCCGGTGTCGGCGGCAAGGCCGCGGTCGAGATCGGGCGCCGGCTGGCGAAGCTCGCCCGGACCGCGCAGGTCGTCGTGGTCACGCACCTGCCCCAGGTGGCCGCCTTCGCCGACCGGCAGCTGCTCGTCGAGAAGACCAACGACGGGACGGTCACCCGATCCGGCGTGAAGGTCCTGGAGGGCGAGGAGCGCATCCGCGAGCTCTCCCGCATGCTGGCCGGACAGGAGGACTCCGAGACGGCCCGCGCCCACGCGGAGGAGCTGCTGGCGACGGCCCGGGCGGACCTGTAGGCGGGTCCTGGGGTGAAGGGATGATCGACAAGCGGAAGTCCCGCTCCTTCATCCTGTCCGCCGCGCTCACCCGGGCCGGCCAGGCCGTGCTGCGCAAGGCGGTACCCGGCGGGCGGGAGCTGTGGGAGCGGAAGAACTACGCCGGGCGCACGGTCGAGCTGTACGCCGGGCCCGCCTCGGCGCTGGGTGCGGCCGTCGCCGCCGCGCGGGTGTGCCCCGGGGCCGGGCTCGCCGTGCTCGCGGCGGGCGTCTGCGGGGCGTACGACGATGTCGCGGGGGACGACCGGCGGGGCTTCCGGGCGCATCTCTCGGCGCTGCGGCACGGCGAGGTCACCAGCGGGGCCGTGAAGCTGTTCGGGATCTCGGCCGCCGGCCTGGTCGCGGGGGCGCTGCTGAAGGAGCGGGCGCTGGACAAGGTGCTCGCCGGGATCGTGATCGCCGGTGCGGCGCACTTCGTGAACCTCGTCGACGTACGGCCCGGGCGGGCCGCCTGCGCGGTGCTCGCGCTCGGCGCGCCGGGGCTGTCGCGGAAGGGGCCGGGGTGCCGGCTGTCGGCCGTCGCGATGGGCGCAGCCGCTGCCGTGCTGCCCGACGACCTCGGGGAGCGCGCGATGATCGGGGACACGGGGGCGCACGCGCTCGGCGCCGCGCTGGGGGCGGCCGTCGTGGCGGGCAACGGGCGCGCGGGACTGCTCGCGCACGCCGTCGCCGTCGTGGCCGCCGCCGTCCAGGGGGACCGGGTGAGTGCGTGGGCGGGCGCGCTGTGAGCGTCTGACCTCGCCGGACGCGGCTCGAACGCTGTTCGCCCGGGCCGGGGTCCGCCTCACCCGTGTGGGTGGCGTGCTCCGGCGCATTGCCCCGGCCCGCCGGACAGTGCGCCCTCCCGATTTCCCGTAACGGCCTTATCCCCTGGCATGCTTGAAGGCACACGGTCCGCGCGGCAGGCGCGCGGGGTACGTCCTTGAGCCCCCCGGAGCCCGCTACCTTCTGTACGTTTCCTCGTGACCGCCCACGCCGAACCAGGAGCCCCGGCCCCGTGAGCCCCCTGAGCAGCAACGCACCGCACGGCCAGTCGCAGCTGCGCACCGTGCAGGTGCTGGGCGGGGGCAACGCCGGCAGCAGCGCGCATGTCCGCTCGCTGGCCGAGGGACTGGTGGCGAGGGGCGTGCGGGTCACGGTGTGCGCCCCCGTCGAGGCCGACCGCGCCTACGACTTCACCGGCGCCGGTGCCGAGCACGTGCACGTGCCGCGCAGCAGCGACCCCGTCTCCGTGGCCGCGCTGCGGACGGCCTGCGCCCACGCCGACCTCGTGCACGCGCACGGGCTGCACGCCTCCTTCCGGGCCGTCCTCGCGCTCAGCGGCCGCAGCACCCCGCTGGTGGTCACCTGGCACAACCGGGCCCACGCCGAGGGCCCGCGGGCGCATCTGCTGCGGCTGCTGGAGCGGCGGGTGGCGCGGACGGCGGCCGTGGTCCTCGGCACCAGCTCCGACCTGGTGGACCGGGCGCGGGCGACGGGGGCGCGGGACGCCCGGCTCGCCGCCGTCGGCCTGCCGGGGCAGCGCCGGCCCGTCGTCCTCGACGACCCCGACCGGCTGCGTCCCAAGGCCCGGGCCGAACTCGGCGCCACCGGCCGCCCGCTGCTCGTCGCGGTCGGCTCCCTCGACCGGCAGCGCGGCTACGGCCTCCTGCTCGACGCGGCCCGCGCCTGGCGGGACCTGGACCCCGTGCCGCTGGTCGTCATCGCCGGGGAGGGGCCGCTGCGCCCGGAGCTGCAGCGGCGGATCGAGCACGAGCGGCTGCCGGTGCGGCTCATCGGGCACCGCGAGGACGTGCCCGAGCTGCTCGCCGCCGCCGATCTCGCGCTGCTCACGAGCAGGTGGGAGTCGAGGTCCGTCCTCGCCCAGGAGGCCCTCCACGCGCGCGTGCCGCTCGTCGCCACCCGGGTCGGCGGCATCCCCGACCTGGTCGGCGACGCGGCCGAACTCGTCCCGTACGGCGACCCCGAGGCCCTCGCGTCCACCGTCGTACGGCTCCTCGCGGACCCGGAGCGCCGGGAGGAGCTGCGCGAGCGCGGGGTACGGCAGGCCGCCGGCTGGCCGACCGAGGATGAGACGGTCGCCCAAGTGCTCAGCGTCTACGACGAGTTGACACAGCCGAGGCCACTCGCCTAGGCCCCGTCGTCCAACTCCCGCCGTCCGCTCGGAGGGCGGGCCTCGCGCCCGCCGCGGAGCAGCTGATGCCTGCCGTAGGTGCGTGGCTCTGGGGGGAGGGAGTTTGACGGCAGGGCCTGGGGAACGTGGGCTCAGGGCACGTGCCGGCGGGCCCGCAGGGCGAGGCTCAGTGCCAGGACCGTCTGCGGGTCGTCCAGGTCGGTGCCCAGCAACTCGCCGATGCGGGCGAGCCGGTTGTACAGGGTCTGCCGGTTGAGGTGGAGTTCGCGGGCCGTCTCCGCCTTGCGGCCGGCGTGCGCCAGGTAGGTCTGCAGGGTCGGCAGCAGCGGCGGCTTGGAGCGGTTGTCGTGGTCGCGCAGCGGGCCGATCGCACGGTCCACGAACGCGGCGAGGTCCGGGTGGTCCCGCAGCCGCCACAGCAGCAGGTCGATGTCGAGGCGGCGGGCGTCGTACCAGGGCCGGTCGGTCAGGCCCTGCGCGGCCGTCGCCGTCTCCGCCGCGTGCCGCAGCCCGGCCGACGCGGCCGCCCAGCCGCCCGCCACGCCGACCACCACGACCGGCGGCGGGGAGCCCGGCCGGCGCATCCCGGCCCGCTCCACGCCCGCCCTGAGCGCCGCCGCCACCCGGTCCGCGACCGCCGAGCGCTCCGACTCCGAGCGCAGCCCCAGCAGCACCAGCACCCGGCCCTCCACCGGCCGCACGCCCAGCAGCACCGGCACACCCACGGCGGCCAGCTCCTCGGAGACCGCCCGCGCCAGCACGGCCCAGCCGCCGCCGGGCGAGAGAGTGTCCCCGAGCCGCATCACCACCGGCAGCAACGGGCTGTCGCCGGGCTTGAAGCCGAGGACCCGGGCCTGCGCCGGGGCGTCCTCGGCGGTGATCCGGCCCTCGGCGAGATCGGTGAGGAAGTCACCGCGGCCGCGGGCCGCCAGCTCCTCCTCCTGCCGGGCCTGCATCAGCACCACGGCGAGGATGCCGGCCGCCCGCTCGGCGGCGATCCGGTGCACCGGGGCCAGGGCCGCGCGGACCGGCAGCAGGGCCAGGCGGGCGCGCACGGAACCGGCCGTACCGGGGCCGCCGCCGGGCACGTCCACCAGCACCGAACCGGCGGGCGGCGGCGCGTCCTTGTGCGGGCCGCGCAGCCCCTCCCACACCTGGAGCGGATCCGCCCCCTCGGGGCCCTCCCCGGCGGCGTACAGCAGGCGGCCGTCGGCCGTCTCCAGGAACACCGGGTTGCCGCTGAAGTCCGCCAGGATGCCCAGCACCTGCGGCACCCCGCCGCCGCCCAGCAGCGCCTCGGTGCAGCGCCGGTGCACCTCCTCGGCCCGCTGCAGCAGGGCGTAGTGGCCGTTGACGATCTCGGTGTGGATCTCCTCGGTCACCGTCACGAACGGCACCTCGCGGTGCAGCTGGACCAGCGGCAGCCCGGCGGCGCGCGCGGTGTCCACCAGGGCGGCGGGCAGCCGGCTGAAGCGCGGGCCCAGCTCCACCACCAGGGCGGCGATCCCGCGCTCGGCGAGGGTGCGCACGAACGCCCGCTGCTCGGCCGGGCGGGTGCCGAGGCCGTAGCCGGTGGTGAGGAGCAGTTCGCCGCCCTTGAGCAGCGAGGCGATGTTGGGCACCTCGCCCGCGTGCACCCAGCGCACCGTGCGGCCGAGCCGGTCGGCACCCGCCAGGATCTCCGGCAGTCCGCTGCGCAGCCCCGGCAGTTCCAGCGCCCGCTGAACGGTGATCCCGGCGCCCTGGGTGTCGAATCGGTGGTCCGTACGGCTGTCCATGCAGCGGACGCTACCTGCGGGAAGACCTCTCGGGACAGTTCCGCGCTACACGGGCTCGACGGTGTGGCCGAACCGGAAGACGTTGTCGGGGTCCCAGCGCCGCTTGACCTTCTCCAGCCGCAGCAGGTTCTCCGCGCCCAGACCCGCCCGCACCCGCTCGGGGCCCTCGTCGCCGATGAGGTTGAGACAGACGTCTCCCGTGCTCCAGGGCCGTACCTCCGCGCACGCGTCCCGCACCCAGGCCCGGTTCGCCTCGTCGTCGGCCGGGTCCGTCCAGCAGGCGAAGGGGTGCACCATCCAGGACGCGTCCCGGTACGGCACCGGGTACGCGCGGGGACCGGCGGCGATCGCGCCGCCCAGCGGGAGGACCGCGTGCCGGCTGCCGTGCGCCGCGGGCACGCCGGCCGCGCGGGCGCAGAAGCGGTCCACCAGCTCGTCGGGCAGGTCCGCGAGGCACTCGGCCGACCAGTCGCTCCGCAGGCCGGTCGGGGGCTCCAGCAGGCACTGCACATCCGCGTACGGCAGGGCGCCCACCAGCTCCGGTTCGTGCGGCAGCGCCAGCAGCGGCTCGGCCAGCTCGCGCAGAGCGCTCTCGCCGCCGGCGTACGTCAGCAGGGCACCGCACAGCACCCCGGACTCCGCGGGCGGAGCGGTCAGGTACAGCACGGTGCCGCCCAGCTCGTCCGGGCCGGTACGGACGAGCTCGCGGAAGGTGCGGACCACCTCCGGGCCGGACTCGGGCGGGCACGGCAGCAGCACGGCCGAGAACTCGGGCAGTTCGTGCAGCTCCAGGGTGAGCGCGGTGGCGACGCCGAAGTTGCCGCCCCCGCCGTGCAGCGCCCAGAACAGCTCCGGGTTCTCGTCCGGGTTGGCGTGCACCCGCTCGGCGTTGGCGGTCACCAGCTCCACACCGAGGAGGTTGTCCACGGCCAGGCCGAAGGCACGGTCCAGCCAGCCCGTGCCGCCGCCGAGCACGAAGCCGCTGACACCGGTGGCCGGGGAGCGGGCGCCGGTGGTCGCGAGGCCGTACGGCTGGGTCGCCCGGTCCAGGTCGCCCGTCGTGGCACCGCCCTCGACCCGGACCGCCTCGCCCGCCGGGTCGACGGTCACCTCGTGCATCCGGCGCAGATCCACCACGAGCGCGCCGTCGACCCCGGCCCCCGTCAGGCCGTGCCCGCCGCCGCGCACCGCGATGTGCAGGTCCAGCTCGCGCGCGAAACGCACGGCCCGGACGACGTCGGCCGCGTTCGCGCACTGCGCGATCACGGCCGGGCGCCGGTCGATCGCCGCGTTGAAGACGCCCCGGGCCTGGTCGTAGCCGGGGTCTAACGGGGCGAACGCGTCGCCGGACAGCTCCTCACGGAGCGCGGCGAGGGCGGCGTGCGCCTTGGAACGGATGGCCATGGCCGGGCCCCCTTCGCGGAGGGTGCACCTTCCAGCCTAGGCCGGGGCCCGCAAGGGGAGCGGGCCATGCCTGGCAGGCGGCTCCGCCGGGGCGTGACCAGGCGCAACGGACCCGTGGACGACCACGGCCCCGACGGCGCCCCTAACCCCCGTACGCCCCGGACGCCGTCAGCCGCAGTGCCGTGTCGATCAGCGGCACGTGGCTGAACGCCTGCGGGAAGTTGCCGACCTGGCGTTGCAGGCGCGGGTCCCACTCCTCGGCGAGCAGGCCGAGGTCGTTGCGCAGCGCGAGGAGCCTCTCGAACAGCTTGCGGGCCTCGTCGACCCGGCCGATCATCGCCAGGTCGTCCGCCATCCAGAACGAGCAGGCCAGGAAGGCGCCCTCGTCGCCCGGGAGGCCGTCGACGCCCGCGTGGGCGCCCTCCGTCGGGTAGCGCAGGATGAACCCGTCCGGGGTGGACAGCTCGCGCTGGATCGCCTCGATCGTGCCGATCACCCGCTTGTCGTCCGGCGGCAGGAAGCCCATCTGCGGGATCAGCAGCAGCGAGGCGTCCAGCTCCTGGGAGCCGTAGGACTGCGTGAAGGTGTTGCGCTCCTTGTCGTAGCCCTTCTCGCAGACGTCCCGGTGGATGTCGTCGCGCAGCTCCTTCCAGCGCTCCAGCGGGCCGTCCGCGTCCCCGGACTCGATCAGCTTGATGGTGCGGTCCACCGCGACCCAGGCCATCACCTTGGAGTGCACGAAGTGCCGGCGCGGGCCGCGCACCTCCCAGATGCCCTCGTCCGGCTCCTGCCAGTGGTCCTCCAGGTAGCGGATCAGCTTCAGCTGGAGCAGCGAGGCGTAGTCGTTGCGGGCCAGGCCCGTCATGTGCGCCAGGTGCAGGGCCTCGGTGACCTCGCCGTAGACGTCCAGCTGGAGCTGGTGCGCGGCGCCGTTGCCCACCCGGACCGGCGCGGAGCGCTCGTAGCCCGGCAGCCAGTCCAGCTCGGCCTCGCCCAGCTCGCGCTCGCCGGCGATGCCGTACATGATCTGCAGGTTGTCCGGGTCGCCGGCGACCGCGCGCAGCAGCCACTCGCGCCAGGCGCGGGCCTCCTCGCGGTAGCCGGTGCGCAGCAGGGAGGACAGGGTGATCGCGGCGTCGCGCAGCCAGGTGTAGCGGTAGTCCCAGTTGCGGACCCCGCCGATGTCCTCGGGCAGCGAGGTCGTCGGGGCCGCGACGATGCCGCCCGTCGGGGCGTACGTCAGCGCCTTCAGGGTGATCAGGGAGCGGACCACCGCCTCGCGGTACGGCCCGTGGTACGTGCAGTGCTCGACCCACTCGCGCCAGAACTCCTCCGTCGCCTCCAGCGAGGCCTCCGGCTCCGGCAGCGACGGCGGCTCCTTGTGCGAGGGCTGCCACGAGATGGTGAACGCGATCCGGTCACCCGGGGCGACGGTGAAGTCGGCGTACGTCGTCAGCGACTTTCCGTAGGTCTCGGCCTCCGTGTCGAACCACACCGAGTCCGGTCCGGCGACCGCCACCGTACGGCCCTCGTGCTTGTGCACCCAGGGGATGACCCGGCCGTAGGAGAACCGCATCCGGAGCGCCGAGCGCATCGGCACCCGGCCGGTGACGCCCTCCACGATCCGGATCAGCTGGGGCGCGCCCTCACGCGGGGGCATGAAATCGGTCACCCGGACCGTGCCGCGCGGGGTGTCCCACTCCGACTCCAGGATCAGCGAGTCGCCCCGGTAGCTGCGCCGGGCGGCCGTGGGCGGCTGGGCGTCGGCCGCGTGCGCCGGGCCGAGCCGCCAGAAGCCGTGCTCCTCGGTGCCCAGCAGGCCGGCGAAGATGGCATGCGAGTCGAAGCGGGGCAGGCACAGCCAGTCCACCGTGCCATCCCGGCAGACCAGGGCTGCGGTCTGCATGTCTCCGATGAGTGCGTAGTCTTCGATGCGCCCGGCCACGTGCAACTCCAGTCGAACGGCCACGTCACCCCCGCGCAGGGGGCTGTCGCTAGTGTGCGGTCAAGGGTCGTTGTTGTGCGTCGTTGAGCGGTGAAGCAAAGCAGCCTCCGAGCCCTGAGGCAACACGACAGTCTTTGCTCAACGAACTGCCGCGCTCACGTTGTTCCGGGTGATGGTGGCGGGGGTGTGCCGTCGTTCCGGCCGGGCTCGGCAGCGAGTGTCCGAGCAGGATACGACGCACGTAGATGATCTGCGTGCCGCTCCGGGCAACCCGTGTGGGCCGAACGGGTGAGCAGCGGGTGACGGCCCTGTGACCTGCGTGTGCCTGTGGTGACAGGTGGGGCGACCTGCCCTGTTCCCGGCCGGGTGACCCGCCCCGCGGCGGCGTGACGGAGCCGCCCCGTGGCCGGGTGAGCGCGGAGCGTGGCCGGAAGCCATCGGCCCCAGGCGCTGATACCCTGGTAGCCCGTGGACCGGTGGGCCCGAAACCCCCGAACCGCAGCGACGGCACCTCCGCCAGGAAGCACAGCAGCATCCGGGCCGGACGCCTTACCGCACGACAGACCGCGACCACGGGAGCCCCCTCTTGGCCATGCCGCCGAAATCTACGACGACCAAGCACATCTTCGTCACCGGGGGTGTCGCCTCCTCGCTCGGCAAGGGCCTCACCGCCTCCAGTCTGGGCATGCTGCTCAAGGCCCGCGGCCTGCGCGTCGTGATGCAGAAGCTCGACCCGTACCTGAACGTCGACCCGGGCACGATGAACCCCTTCCAGCACGGCGAGGTGTTCGTCACCAACGACGGCGCCGAGACCGACCTGGACATCGGACACTACGAGCGCTTCCTCGACCGCGACCTGGACGGCACCGCCAATGTCACTACAGGCCAGGTCTACTCGACGGTGATCGCCAAGGAGCGGCGCGGCGAGTACCTCGGCGACACGGTGCAGGTCATCCCGCACATCACCAACGAGATCAAGCACCGCATCCGGCGCATGGCGACGGACGAGGTGGACGTCGTCATCACCGAGGTCGGCGGCACTGTCGGTGACATCGAGTCGCTGCCGTTCCTGGAGACCGTCCGTCAGGTCCGGCACGAGGTCGGCCGGGACAACGTCTTCGTCGTACACATCTCGCTGCTCCCCTACATCGGCCCCTCCGGTGAGCTGAAGACCAAGCCGACCCAGCACTCGGTCGCGGCCCTCAGGAACATCGGTATCCAGCCCGATGCCATTGTCCTCCGGTGCGACCGTGAGGTGCCCACCGCGATCAAGCGCAAGATCTCGCTGATGTGCGACGTCGACGAGGCCGCCGTGGTCGCCTGCCCCGACGCCCGCTCGATCTACGACATCCCGAAGGTCGTGCACTCCGAGGGCCTGGACGCCTACGTCGTGCGCAAGCTGGACCTGCCGTTCCGGGACGTCGACTGGACGACCTGGGACGACCTGCTCGACCGTGTCCACAACCCCGACCACGAGATCACCCTCGCGCTGGTCGGCAAGTACATCGACCTGCCCGACGCCTATCTCTCGGTCACCGAGGCGCTGCGCGCCGGCGGCTTCGCCAACCGCGCCCGGGTGAAGATCAAGTGGGTCACCTCCGACGACTGCAAGACCCCGGCCGGCGCCAAGGCCCAGCTGTCCGACGTGGACGGCATCTGCATCCCCGGCGGCTTCGGCGACCGCGGTGTGCAGGGCAAGGTCGGCGCGATCAAGTACGCCCGGGAGAACCGGATCCCGCTGCTCGGCCTGTGCCTGGGCCTGCAGTGCATCGTGATCGAGGCCGCGCGCAACCTGGCCGACATCCCGGACGCCAACTCCACCGAGTTCGACCCGGCCACCGCCCACCCGGTGATCTCCACCATGGCCGAGCAGCTGGACATCGTCGCCGGTGAGGGCGACATGGGCGGCACCATGCGCCTCGGCATGTACCCGGCGAAGCTCGCCGAGGGCTCCATCGTGCGCGAGGTGTACGACGGCAAGGAGTACATCGAGGAGCGGCACCGGCACCGCTACGAGGTCAACAACGCCTACCGCGCGGAGCTGGAGAAGAAGGCCGGCATCCTCTTCTCGGGCACCTCGCCGGACGGCAAGCTCGTGGAGTACGTGGAGTACCCGCGTGACGTCCACCCCTATCTGGTCGCCACGCAGGCGCACCCGGAGCTGCGCTCGCGGCCGACGCGTCCGCACCCGCTGTTCGCCGGCCTGGTGAAGGCCGCCGTCGAGCGGAAGATCTCGAAGTAACACAAGGGTTGTACGGTGGCCGGGGCGCGCGCATTCAAAACGATCGCGTCCCGGCCGCTTGGCGTTTCGGGGAAGGACAGGGCATGACGATCAAGGACACCGCCGAGGAGTGGGAGATCCGGGCGACGGAGACCCCCTTCACGGGCAACAAGACCTCCGTCCGCACGGACGACGTGGTCATGCCCGACGGGTCGGTGGTCCGCCGCGACTACCAGGTCCACCCCGGCTCGGTCGCCGTCCTCGCCCTGGACGAGCAGGACCGGGTGCTGCTGATCAACCAGTACCGCCACCCGGTGCGGCACAAGCTGTGGGAGATCCCGGCCGGTCTGCTCGACGTGCCCGGCGAGAACCCGCTGCACGCCGCCCAGCGCGAGCTGTACGAGGAGGCGCACGTCAAGGCCGAGGACTGGCGGGTGCTGACCGACGTGTACACCACGCCCGGCGGCTGCGACGAGGCCGTGCGGATCTTCCTCGCCCGCGATCTGTCCGCGGCCGAGGGCGAGCGGTTCGCGGCGGAGCACGAGGAGACCGACATGGAGCACGCGCGCGTGCCGGTCGAGGAGCTGGTGCGCCGCGTCCTGGCCGGCGATGTGCACAACAACTGCCTGGTCGTCGGCGTCCTGTCGCTGGTGGCCGCGCGCGGCGGCGACGGCCTCGACGCGCTCCGCCCGGCCGACGCCCCGTGGCCGGCCCGGCCCTTCCACTCCTGAGCCCCACCCGGCCCGGCTCGTGAGCCCCACCTGCCTCGACTCCCGAGCTCACCTGCCTCGACTCCTGAGCCGCGCACCCGGCACGGTTCGTGAGCCCCACCTGCCTCGACTCCCGAGCTCACCTGCCTCGACTCCTGAGCCGCGCACCTGGCCCGGTTCGTGAGCCGCATCCGCCTCGGCTGCTGAGCCGCACCGGTCGCGCGGAGCCGCACCCGATCGGCGTACTGGTGTGACGATCGCCTGATCCGATCGGGGGACCTGTCCGCAGCGGTCGTCACGGCACGTCGCAGAGCGTGAACTAGGCTCGTGCACGCCCGTGGCGGAAGATCCGGCGGGCTTGCGTGTGCGGTGGGACGGGAGTGTGGCCCGTGACGGATCAGGTGGTGGGCACAGGCGGGGTGCGGCTCTCGGGGCACCACGGCGCGGAAGGCCATTTCCTGGGCCGTACAAGGGAGTTGAAGGACCTGCGCGCCGACATCGAGCGCGCGGGACTGGACACGCTCTCCGGCCGCAAGGCACCCCGCGCGCGCGTGCTGCTGATCGCGGGCCGCCCCGGCTCCGGCCGCACCGCCCTCGCCGAGGAACTCGTCCGCCAGGTGGCCGGCCGTTACCCCGACGGGGTGCTGAGAACCCGCCTCAGCGATCCCGACGGCACCCCCGTCCCGGTCGGCCGTGCCGCCCGCGACCTGCTCGCCGCGCTGGAGCTGCCGGCCCCGGCCGGTGCCGCCGAGGACGACCTCACCGAGGCCCTGCGCACCGCCCTCGCCGGCCGGCGTGCCCTGCTGCTCCTGGACGACGCGGCCGGCGCCGAGCAGGTCGACGCGCTGCTCCCTCAGGCGCCGGACTGCCTGGTGGTGGCCGTCTCCGCGGGCCCGCTGACCGGCATCGCGGACGTCCGCCCCTGCACCCTGGGCGGCCTGGACACCAAGTCGGCGGTGGAACTCCTCACCCGCTACACCGGCGCCGTCCGCATCACGGTCGACCCGCGCTCCGCCGAGAGCCTGGTCGAGGCCTGCCAGGGCCATCCCGCCGCGCTCGTGCTGGCCGGCGGCTGGCTCGCCGCCCGGCCCAAGGCCGCCGTATCCGACCTCGCCAAACGGCTGCACACCGCCGCCGAGGACGGCCCGGACGGCACCCCGCTGGCCCGGGTCTTCCGGCACGTGCTCGGTGACCTGCCCGGTCCGGCCGCCCGGATGCTGCCGCTGCTCTCCCTCGCCCCGACCGGCCTGATCGACCCGCACACGGCCTCGGCCCTGGCCGGCTGCTCGGTGAGCGCCGCCCGCGCCGCCCTGGACGACCTCGTCGCCCTCGGCCTGCTGCGCCCGGTGGACTCCCCGCTGCCGCAGTACGACGTCCCCGGCTGCCTGCACCCGCTGCTGCGCGCCCTGGCCGAGAGCCAGGAGCGGCCCGCGGAGCTGCAGCTGGCCCGGGCCCGGATGCTGGAGCGGACCGTGCGGCTGCTGCAGTCGTGCCGGGCGATCACCGAGACGGACAGCCCGCAGGCCCGGGAGAAGCTGAACGCGATGCCCCGCGAGGTGCGCTTCCCCAGCCCCAGGGCGGCCGCCGACTGGCTGCGCATCCGGCGCCCCGCGCTGCTGGCGTGCGCGCGTCTGGCGGTGGCCGACGGCGAGCTGGACACCCTCGCCCGGCGGCTGATGTCCCAGCTGGTCAGGGCCATGGTGGCGCACGTCGGCACGCAGGCCGCCGCGGCCGACCTGTACGAGATGCACAGCCTGGTCCTCGATGTGGCCGAGCGGCGCGGGCTGGACCGGGAGCAGGCCGCGGCCCTGCTGAACCTGGGCGACGTGGACGCGCAGTCCGGCCGCACCCGGGAGGCGCTGGCACGATACCGGTCGGCTCTGGACGCCGGACGCAGAGCAAATGACCCGTACGCCACCGGTCGCGCAATGGAATCCGTAGGCGGCGCCTACCAGGAGCTCGGGGATCACGACCGGGCCGCGGACTGGTTCGGCCGGGCCCTCGCCGAGCGGCTGGCCCGGGGCGAGCGCGAGCAGGCCGCCCGGCTGTACGGCCGGATCGCCACCGCCCACACCTACGCGGGCCGCTACGGCGAGGCCCTGCGGAACTGGCGGGCCGCCGTCGCCGGCTACCGCCGCAGCGGCGATGTCGCCGCCCACGCACGGGCGTTGAGCGAGGTGGCCCGGGTGCAGGAGTACGCGGGACGGTTCGAGGAGTCCCTGCGCACCTGCCACGAGGCGGTGGAGTGGGCGCGGCGCGCCGACGACGTCCGGCTCCAGGCCGCGCTGCAGCTCCGGCTCGCCGACACGCTGGAGCACCTGGGCGACTCCGCCGCCGCCCGTCTGCACCGGGCGGCGGCCGGACGCATGCTGGACGAGGAGGCCCCGGACCGAGAGACAAGCCCCATACAGGACACCGAAGCCTGCGAAATCCGTAGTGCATCCAGCGAAGATTGATGCAATGAAAGGCTAGACACGCGGAACGCCTTCATTAGACTGGCTCTGCCGCACGTTCTCCTGCGGTGTCTCCCGGTATGCCCCGCATGCCTGGGTATGTCATGTAATGCACCCCCCATACCCTCTGAGCCAAGGACCGTGATCGACGTGAAGGTCGGCATCCCCCGCGAGGTCAAGAACAACGAGTTCCGGGTGGCCATCACCCCCGCCGGTGTGCACGAGCTGGTGCGCAACGGCCACCAGGTCGTCATCGAGCGGGGCGCCGGCCTCGGCTCCTCGATCACGGACGAGGAGTACGTCTCCGCCGGTGCCGCGATCCTCGGCACCGCCGACGAGGTGTGGGCCACCGCCGACCTGCTGCTGAAGGTCAAGGAGCCCATCGCGGAGGAGTACCACCGCCTGCGCAAGGACCAGATCCTCTTCACCTACCTGCACCTGGCCGCCTCCAAGGAGTGCACGGACGCGCTCATCGAGTCCGGCACCACGGCCATCGCCTACGAGACCGTCGAGCTGCCGAACCGCGCGCTGCCGCTGCTCGCCCCGATGTCCGAGGTCGCGGGCCGGCTCGCCCCGCAGGTCGGCGCCTACCACCTGATGCGCGCGGCCGGCGGCCGTGGCGTGCTGCCGGGCGGTGTCCCGGGCGTGACCCCGGCCAAGTGCGTCGTCATCGGCGGCGGTGTCTCCGGCTGGAACGCCACCCAGGTCGCCGTCGGCATGGGCTTCGACGTGACCCTGCTCGACCGCGACATCAACAAGCTGCGCGAGGCCGACAAGATCTTCGGTACGAAGGTCAAGGCGATCATGTCCAACTCCTTCGAGCTGGAGAAGGCCGTCCTCGACGCCGACCTCGTCATCGGCGCGGTCCTCATCCCGGGCGCCAAGGCCCCGAAGCTGGTCACCAACGAGCTGGTGGCCCGCATGAAGCCCGGAAGTGTCCTTGTCGACATCGCGATCGACCAGGGCGGCTGCTTCGAGGACTCGCACCCGACCACGCACGCCGAGCCGACCTTCCAGGTGCACAACTCGGTCTTCTACTGCGTCGCCAACATGCCCGGCGCGGTGCCCAACACCTCCACCAACGCCCTCACCAACGCGACGCTGCCGTACATCGTCTCCCTCGCCAACAACGGCTGGGTCGAGGCGCTGCGCCGCGACGCCGCGCTCGCCAAGGGTCTCAACACCCATGACGGCAAGGTCGTTTACAAGGAGGTCGCCGAGGCTCACGGCCTGGAGCACGTGGAGCTCGAGACGCTCCTGGGCTGACCCAAAAGGCGATTCGTCAACACGACTCGTCAACAGCGCGCACCCGGCCGGACCTTGCCCGACAAGGTCCGGCCGGATGTGTGTATGGTCACTTGGCGACTCTTGGCCAACTCGCCTCGAACGCAACCCTTCGACCGATTCGTACACCGGTGAAACCTGCTGTGCGACGGCCGTACGCCCTTGACAGCGAGATGTTTCATTGCCGACACATCCTGCCGGGTCCGGCGGATTGTGTTGCTGCGGACCGCCGACACGCCATAGAGTCGCCAACCGTCGGCATGGTGCCACGCTGACCTTGTCTAGAAGTTTCCTGGTCACCAAGGAGGTAAGACGACTTGTGAATGAGTCGACATTTTCTCCCGGGGGTGGTCAACCAGGAATGCCTGCACGGGGCCAGGGCCCCGCGGGATTCGAGGCTGTCGGCTCCGTAGCTGTGCGCACCTTCGCAGCCCACCAGAGTTCCGGTTCGCAGGCGGCCGGGACAGCACACCAGAGCATGGATGGCCATCACGTGAACGCCATGGCCGGCGACGGAAGTGGCGCGCCCCACAACCACCTCGCCGTCTACGACGAACTGCCCGAAGGGCACTTCTACGACCCCGACGCCGAGTACGAGCCCGATCCGGAGTACGCGGCCACGCTCGCGCCCGACGCGGCCCGCCAGCGCCGCGAGCGCGTCGGCCCGACCGGACGCCCGCTGCCGTACTTCCCGATCCCGGGCCCGCTGACCGACCACGGCCCCGCGAAGATCATCGCGATGTGCAACCAGAAGGGCGGCGTCGGCAAGACGACGTCGACCATCAACCTGGGTGCCGCGCTCGCGGAGTACGGCCGGCGCGTGCTGCTCGTTGACTTCGACCCGCAGGGCGCGCTGTCGGTCGGTCTCGGCGTCAACCCGATGGAACTCGACCTGACGGTCTACAACCTGCTCATGGAGCGGGGCATGTCCGCGGACGAGGTCCTGCTGAAGACGGCGGTCCCCAACATGGACCTGCTGCCCTCCAACATCGACCTGTCGGCCGCCGAGGTCCAGCTGGTCTCGGAGGTCGCCCGCGAGTCGACGCTGCAGCGCGCCCTGAAGCCGCTGATGCCCGACTACGACTACATCGTGATCGACTGCCAGCCCTCGCTCGGCCTGCTCACCGTCAACGCCCTGACGGCCGCTCACAAGGTGATCGTGCCGCTGGAGTGCGAGTTCTTCGCCCTGCGCGGTGTGGCCCTGCTGACCGAGACCATCGAGAAGGTCCAGGAGCGGCTCAACCCCGAGCTGGAACTGGACGGCATCCTCGCCACGATGTACGACTCGCGCACGGTCCACAGCCGTGAGGTCCTGGCCCGGGTGGTCGAGGCGTTCGACGACCACGTCTACCACACGGTCATCGGCCGCACGGTCCGCTTCCCGGAGACCACGGTCGCCGGTGAGCCGATCACCACCTACGCCTCCAACTCCGTCGGTGCCGCCGCCTACCGCCAGCTCGCCAGGGAGGTGCTCGCCCGGTGTCACGCCGAGTGAGTCTGCCCGGGGCCGACGAACTCTTCCGTACGACAGGGGGGATGGCACTTCAGCCGTCGACTCCCCGGCGCACGGCCAACGGTGAGGCCCGGGTGCCGGCTCCCGCAGGGGAGAGCGACGACGTGGCCGCCGCCGAGGACGCACCGCAGTCGGTGCCGGTCCAGGGCGGTGACGGCGAGGGCGCGGAGCACGTCGCCGCCGAGGCCGAGCAGGACGGGGCGGGCGAGTCCCGCACCCGCCCGGCGCGCCGGCAGGCGGCGCAGGAAGGTTCTGGCGCACCCGCCGCACCGCCGCGCAAGCGGGGGCGGGCGGCGGCGCGGCGGCCCAGCGGGCGCGAGCGGCACGACGAGAAGATCACGGTGTACGTGTCGGCCGAGGAGCTGATGGACCTCGAGCACGCCCGGCTGGTGCTCCGCGGTGAGCACGGGCTCGCGGTCGACCGCGGGCGTATCGTCCGCGAGGCGGTGGCCGTGGTCCTGGCCGACCTGGAGTCCCGGGGTGACGCGAGCATCCTGGTACGGCGGCTGCGCGGGCGGTAGGGGTAGCCTGCGGGGGCTATGACCTCGTCTGACGTTCCCCTCCCCGGCGCCGGTGCCGGCCGTCGGCGTGCGCTGGGGCGGGGTCCGGGGGTGCCACAGCAGGAACCGGCCGCCGTTCCCGCACCGCTTCCCGAGCCGGACGTACACGTTCCGGACCCCGACGCGCAGGTTCCCGAGTCGGACGTACAGGTTGCCGAGCGGGACGCGCAGGTTCTCGGGCCGGACGTAGAGGTTCCCGAGCGGGACACGCAGCCTCCCGGGCCGGACGTAGAGGTTCCCGAGCGGGACGCACAGCCTCCCGAGCCCGACGCGCAGGTTCCCGAGTGGGACGCGCAGCCTCCCGGGCCGGACGTACAGCCTCCCGGGCCGGACGTACGGGTTCCCGAGCCGGACGCGCAGCCTCCCGGGTCGGACCCGGCGCCGTCGCCCGCCGAGGACTCCGCGGTCCCGGACGGCGTCTTCAAGGTCCGCCTCGCCAACTTCGAGGGCCCCTTCGACCTGCTCCTCCAGCTGATCTCCAAGCACAAGCTGGACGTCACCGAGGTCGCCCTCTCCAAGGTCACCGACGAGTTCATGGCGCACATCCGGGCCATGGGACCCGACTGGGACCTGGACCAGACGACGGAGTTCCTGGTCGTCGCCGCCACGCTGCTCGACCTGAAGGCGGCCCGGCTGCTGCCCGCCGCCGAGGTCGAGGACGAGGCCGACCTGGCGCTGCTGGAGGCGCGGGACCTGCTGTTCGCGCGGCTGCTGCAGTACCGCGCGTACAAACAGATCGCGGACATCTTCAGCCGGCGGCTCGACGACGAGGCCCGCCGCCGGCCCCGTACCGTCGGCCTGGAACCGCACCACGCCGAGCTGCTGCCCGAGGTCGTCATCAGCATCGGCCCCGAGGGGTTCGCCAGGCTCGCGGTCAAGGCGATGCAGCCGAAGCCCAAGCCGCAGGTCTACGTCGACCACATCCACGCCCCGCTGGTCAGCGTGCAGGAGCAGGCCGGGATCGTGGTGGCCCGGCTGAAGGAGCTGGGCGAGGCCAGCTTCCGGGCGCTGGTCGAGGACACCGACGACACGCTCACCGTCGTGGCCCGGTTCCTCGCCCTGCTGGAGCTGTACCGGGAGAAGGCCGTCGCCCTGGAGCAGGAGGCCGCGCTCGGCGAGCTGCTCGTGCGCTGGACCGGCGGGGACACCGACACGGCGCCCATGGTCACCGACGAGTTCGACCGGCCGCCCGAGCAGCCCGAGGAGGAGAAGAAGGCATGAGCGAGACCACGGAGCTCCCCCCGGGGCTGCACGGCGTCGCCGACCTCGACCTCAAGCCCGCCCTGGAGGCGATGCTCATGGTCGTGGACGAGCCCGCGACCGAGGAGCACCTGGCCAGGATCCTGGAGCGGCCGAGACGGCGGATCGCGGACGCGCTGCGCGAGCTGGCCGACGAGTACACCGTGCAGGGCCGCGGCTTCGAGCTGCGGTTCGTCGCGGGCGGCTGGCGCTTCTACACCCGCGCCGAGTACGCCCCCGCCGTCGAGCGGCTGGTCCTGGACGGCCAGACCGCCCGGCTCACCCAGGCCGCGCTGGAGACCCTCGCGGTCGTCGCCTACCGCCAGCCGGTCAGCCGCAGCCGCGTCTCCGCGGTACGCGGGGTCAACTGCGACGGTGTGATGCGCACCCTCCTGCAACGGGGTCTGGTCGAGGAGGCGGGCACGGAACCCGAAACAGGTGCGATCCTGTACAGGACGACGAACTACTTCCTGGAGCGGATGGGCCTGCGTGGCCTGGACGAGCTTCCGGAGCTCGCGCCCTTCCTCCCGGAGGCGGAGGCGATCGAGGCCGAGACCCAGGAAGGGGTCCCGTCGTTCGACCCGGACGCGCCCGACGCGCCCGGTGCTCAGGACGCAGACGACTAAGACGGAAACCTTGATGCGAAGCAGCGGCAGCGGCAAGAGCGGCGGGCGCGGTAACTACCGCGGTGCCGGCAACGACAGGGACAACAAGCAGGGGCAGGGCCGTCCCCGCAAGCCCCGCCCCGAGGAGCGCCGCTACGACGTGGGCCCGGCCGCCTCGAAGGACGGCCCCAAGTCCGGGCGCGGCGGCGCGGCGCGGGGCGGCGCCAAGGGCGGCCCCAAGCAGTCCCAGCAGGGCGGCGGACGCGGCCGTACGGCACCGGCGCGCTCGCGTGAGTACGAGGCGCGGGTCGAGGAGCGCAACCGCGAGCGCTACGCCGGCAAGAAGGACATCAGGCTGCCCAAGACCTTCCCGGGCGCCGAGCAGGAGGGCGAGCGGCTGCAGAAGGTCCTCGCGCGCGCGGGCTACGGCTCCCGGCGGGCCTGCGAGGAGCTGATCGACCAGGCGCGCGTCGAGGTCAACGGCGAGATCGTCACCGAGCAGGGCAAGCGGGTCGACCCGGAGAAGGACGAGGTCAAGGTCGACGGCCTGACGGTCGCCACGCAGTCGTACCAGTTCTTCTCGCTGAACAAGCCCGCGGGCGTGGTGTCCACCATGGAGGACCCGGAGGGCCGGCAGTGCCTCGGGGACTACGTCACCAACCGTGAGACGCGGCTCTTCCACGTCGGCCGGCTGGACACCGAGACCGAGGGCGTCATCCTGCTCACCAACCACGGCGAGCTGGCGCACCGCCTGACCCACCCCAAGTACGGCGTGAAGAAGACCTACCTCGCGGCGATCGTCGGCCCGATCCCGCGCGACCTGGGCAAGCGGCTGAAGGACGGCATCCAGCTGGAGGACGGCTACGCGCGCGCGGACCACTTCCGGGTCGTGGAGCAGACCGGCAAGAACTACCTGGTCGAGGTGACCCTGCACGAGGGCCGCAAGCACATCGTGCGGCGCATGCTGGCGGAGGCCGGCTTCCCGGTGGAGAAGCTGGTGCGCACCTCCTTCGGCCCGATCACCCTCGGCGACCAGAAGTCGGGCTGGCTGCGCCGCCTGTCCAACACCGAGGTCGGAATGCTGATGAAGGAAGTCGACCTCTAGGAAGAGCTCCAAAACGCCTTGCCGTGATCACCATCCCCCTTTATTGTCAGCATGACGATAAAGGGGGATGGTGATCCTATGTCCAAGCGCGCCGCCACCGGGGCACTCCTGGGCCTCGCCCTCGGGGACGCCCTCGGCTTCCCGACCGAGTTCAACGACGTGCCCTCGATCCTCGCCAAGTGCGGGCCCTGGCGGGAGATGGAGCTGCCGAAGCGGGCCCTCGTCTCCGACGACACCCAGATGACCCTCGCCGTCGGACGGGCGCTCAGGACGGCCATGGAACGCGGGTACCTCGCCCCGAAGCGGCTGGAGCGGCCGCTGCGCGAGGAGTTCGTGGACTGGTTCCACTCCCCGGACAACAACCGCGCACCGGGCAACACCTGCCTGACCGCGTGCCATCTGCTCGACGACGAGCGCCGGCTGTGGCAGGACGCCAGCCGGACCGGCTCCAAGGGCTGCGGAGCCAACATGCGGGTCGCCCCGGTAGGGCTCGCCCCCGGCCTCAGTGACGAACAGCGTTCCGGCGCCGCCCAGTTGCAGTCCGCGCTCACCCACGGCCACCCCACCGCGCTGGCCGCCTCCGACCTCACCGCCCACGCCGTCCACCTGCTCGCCCGGGGCACCGACCCGACGGGCCTGGTCGGCCGGCTGCGCTCCTACGCCCTCGACCACCGCACGCACTACGACCACACCTGGCTCGGCGACCTGTGGACCCGCTCCCAGGACCCCAGCCCCGAGCACTTCGTCGCGCGCGGCTGGGACGAGTGCCTGGCGGTACTCGACCGGCTCCAGGACGCCGTGCGCACCGCCTCCCCGGAGACCGACCCGTGCCTGGCCACCGGCGCGGGCTGGATCGCCGAGGAGGCCCTCGCGACCGGGCTGCTGTGCTTCCTGCTCTTCCCCGACGAGCCCGTCACCGCCCTGCGCCGGGCCGCCTGCTCCTCCGGTGACTCCGACTCCATCGCCTGCCTCACCGGCGCCTTCGCGGGCGCCTGGCTGGGCGCGGACGCCTGGCCCGCCGACTGGGCGGACCGGATCGAGTACCGGGGCGACCTGTCGGCCCTGGGTGCGCTCTGGGACGCTTAGGCCCATGATCGACGACCTCGACATCGACCTGAAGCCCGTGGTCGCGGAACAGCCCGACCCCCTGCTGTTCGCGACCGTCTCCGGAGCCCACCTGTACGGCTTTCCCTCGCGGGACTCCGACGTGGACCTGCGGGGCGTCCATCTGCTCCCGGCGGCCGACCTCGTCGGGCTGCGCGAGCCGGACGAGACCCGCTCGCGGACCTGGGTGCGCTACGGCGTCGAACTGGACCTCGTCACCCACGACCTGCGCAAGTTCGTACGGCTGATGCTGCGCCGCAACGGCTATGTGCTGGAGCAACTGCTCTCGCCCCTGGTCGTGCACACCGGCGAGACGCACCGGGAGCTGGCCGCGCTCGCCCCCGGCGTCCTCACCGGCCACCACGCCCACCACTACCGCGGGTTCGCGGTGACCCAGTGGCGGCTGTTCGAGAAGACCCGCGAACTCAAGCCGCTGCTCTACACGTTCCGGGTGCTGCTCACCGGCATCCACCTCATGCGCAGCGGCGAGGTGCAGGCCCACCTGCCCACCCTGCTGGACCTGGTGGACGCTCCCGCCTACGTGCCCGAGCTGATAGCGGCCAAGGCGGAGCAGGAGCACGGGACGGCGAGCGTCGGCCACGCGCGCGTGGAGGCCGACGTGGAGCGACTGCACGCCGTGCTCGACGCGGCGCAGGCCGCCTCAGCGCTGCCCGACGCCCCCAGCGCCCACGACGCCCTGCACGACCTCGTGGTCCGCGTGCGCCTGCAGGGCTGAGGCGCGGCGCACCCGGAACAGGAAGCCGGCCACGCGCGCGTGGTCCGGCTCGGGCGGGAGCGGGGTGCCCCGAAGGGCTTCCTCGGCCTCGCCCGCCAGCCGGACCATCCACGCCTCGACGGCCGGCCACGGCAGCTCGCCCCGCTTCACCGCGAGCAACGGCTCCCGCTGGTCCCCGACGTCGATCCGCAGCTCGCCGGTGCGCAGCAGGTCGCGGGCGCTCATCAGCAGGCGCAGCAGGTGCATGGCGTGCTTCCAGCGCGGGGCGCCGTGCGTGCGGACGTCGGCGTCGAGCTTCCTGCGCTGGCCGAGGGCATAGCGGGTGAAGCTGTCGTAGGCCCGGCGGGAGAGGAAGGCGCCACGCAGGGACAGCAGCTCCCGGCCGGTGTCGTCCACCCGCTCCACCAGAGGCGAGTGCAGGCACTCCAGGATGTTCGGGTTGCCGCGCAGCGCCAGCTCGCAGAACCGCTCCAGCTCCCAGGAGAACCGCTCCTCGCCCGGCCCCTCCACATGCGTGGGCGGCTTCTCGAACCGCCAGAACAGGGGAGTGGGGGCGAGGAACACGCTCCGCCGGTCGGTGTCGCTCGTGTCCGTCGCCAGCCCGAAGGCCCGGGAACCCATGACACAGGAGTAGACGGTGTGATCGCGTACCAGGGTCTCGGGCTGCATGCCGGGAGCGTACGCCGACCCCTCACGTCAGTTTGATCGAATTTCCCTGCACCTTGATCGACTTCGCGGGCAGCGGCCTGGTCGCGGGCCCGTGGGCAACCGAACCGTCGGCGATGTGGAACCTGCTGCCGTGACAGGGGCAGTCGATGGTGCCGTTCGCGACCTTGCTCACCGTGCAGCCCAGGTGTGTGCAGATCGCCGAGAACGCCTTGAAGTCGCCCTTCGCCGGCTGGGTGACGACCACCTTCTGGTCCTTGAAGATCTTGCCGCCGCCCTCCGGGATGTCCTTGGTGCTGCCCAGATCCCCGCCACTGGATCCGTCGGCGTTGCCGCCGCATGCCGCGACAGGTGCGACGATCGCCGCCGCGCCCGTCGCCAGAACCGTGCGCCGCGTCGCGCCCTCAGTCATGCCGGCCTCCGTACAACACGTCGAAATCGGTAAATACCGGATCCACCGCATCGTCTCAGCGGTCGGGCGCCGCGCGCTCCGTCCGCGCGTGCTGACTACGCTGGACGGACCAAGAAAAGATCCGCACCTCAGCAGGGAGCAGCGCCGTGGCGGTACGAGCGGTCCGGGGAGCCGTCCAACTCGAGCGGGACGAGGCCGGGCACATGGACGAGCAGGTCGGAGCCCTGATCACCGCCGTCCTGGAGCGGAACGGACTGACCACGGACGACCTGATCAGCATCTGGTTCACGGCCACCCCCGACCTGCACAGCGACTTCCCGGCCGCCGCGGCCCGCAAGCTCGGCATCGTCGACGTGCCCCTGATCTGCGCCCAGGAACTGGACATCGAGGGCGCCATGCCCCGGGTCGTACAGCTCCTCGCGCACATCGAGTCGGACCGGCCCCGCGCCGACATCAACCACGTCTACCTCGGCGCCGCGGCCGCCCTGCGCAAGGACATCGCCCAGTGAGAACCGCACTCGTCATCGGCACCGGCCTGATCGGCACCTCCGCCGCCCTGGCCCTCGTCCAGCGCGGCGTCACCGTCCACCTGGCCGACCACGACCCCGAGCAGGCCCGTACGGCCGCCGCGCTCGGCGCCGGCACCGACGAGGCCCCCGAGGGCCCGGTCGACCTGGCGGTCGTGGCCGCCCCGCCCGCCCATGTGGCCGGCGTCCTCGCCGACGCCATGCGCCGGGGTGTGGCCCGCGGCTATGTCGACGTGGCCAGCGTCAAGGGCGGTCCGCGGCGCGAGCTGGAGGCGCTCGGACTGGACCTGTCGGCGTACATCGGCACGCACCCCATGTCCGGCCGGGAGAAGTCCGGCCCGCTGGCCGCGACCGCCGACCTCTTCGAGGGCCGCCCCTGGGTGCTCACCCCCACCCGGGACACCGACACCGAGGTGCTGAACCTCGCCCTGGAGCTGGTCTCCCACTGCCGGGCCGTCCCGGTCG
The DNA here is from genome assembly GCF_001027185.1 of Streptomyces incarnatus. Classification (NCBI taxonomy): domain Bacteria; kingdom Bacillati; phylum Actinomycetota; class Actinomycetes; order Kitasatosporales; family Streptomycetaceae; genus Streptomyces; species Streptomyces incarnatus. Next base: position 6,672,685 of record NZ_CP011497.1, read on the forward strand.
TCATGGACGCCGACGCCCACGACCGTGCCGTCGCCCTCGTCTCCCACATGCCCCACCTGGTGTCCAGCATGGTCGCCGCGCGCCTGGAGCACGCCGAGGAGGCCGCCGTACGGCTGTGCGGGCAGGGCATCCGGGACGTGACCCGGATCGCCGCCTCCGACCCGCGCATGTGGATCGACATCCTCTCCGCGAACCCCGGCCCGGTCGCCGACCTGCTCTCCGACGTGGCTGCCGACCTGGGCGAGACCGTCGAGGCGCTGCGCGCCCTGCAGTCCTCCGACGAGGCCAAGCGGCGCGCGGGCACCGCCGGCATCGAGGACGTGCTGCGCCGCGGGAACGCGGGCCAGGTGCGGGTACCCGGCAAGCACGGGTCCGCGCCGCGGGTCTACGAGACCGTGGCCGTGCTCATCGACGACCAGCCCGGGCAGCTGGCCCGCATCTTCGCCGACGCGGGACGGGCCGGGGTCAACATCGAGGACGTCCGCATCGAGCACGCGACCGGACAGCAGGCGGGTCTGGTCCAGCTCATGGTCGAGCCGAAGGCCGCGCCGGTGCTGAAGGAGGCGCTGCGGGAGCGGGGCTGGGCGCTGCGGCAGTAGGGGCGCTGCGGCAGTGGGGGCGGGCCGCGGGTCACGCGTGCGTCCGGACGAGTGACCCGAACCCAGTAACCTTGTGCAGGGCGCTCTTGCCCCCTCGCATCCGCCCGCACCGCACCAGGAAGGTGTCCCTCCGTGGAAAACGGCGCCGCCCCGACCGCCAAGCCCGTGATCGTCGCGATCGACGGCCCCTCCGGCACGGGCAAGTCGAGCACGTCGAAGGCCGTCGCCGCGCAGCTCGGCCTGAGCTACCTGGACACCGGCGCCCAGTACCGGGCGATCACCTGGTGGATGGTGACCAACGGCATCGACCTGGAGGACCCGACCGCCATCGCCGCCGTCGCGGGCAAGCCGGAGATCGTCTCCGGCACCGACCCGGCCGCCCCGACCATCACGGTCGACGGCGTCGACGTGGCCGGCCCGATCCGCACCCAGGAGGTCACCTCCAAGGTCAGCGCGGTCAGCGCGGTGCCCGAGGTGCGCACCCGGATCACCGAGCTGCAGCGCTCGCTGGCCGCCGGCGCGGAGCAGGGCATCGTGGTCGAGGGCCGTGACATCGGTACGACCGTCCTCCCGGACGCCGACCTGAAGATCTTCCTCACCGCCTCCCCGGAGGCCCGCGCGGCCCGCCGCAGCGGCGAGCTGAAGGGCGCCGACCTCCACACCACCCGCGAGGCCCTGATCAAGCGGGACGCCGCCGACTCCTCCCGCAAGACCTCGCCCCTCGCCAAGGCCGACGACGCGGTCGAGGTGGACACCACCGAGCTCACCCTCGCCCAGGTCATCGAGTGCGTCGTCACCCTGGTCGAGGAGAAGCGGGCCGGGAAGTGAGCCTGCCCTCGCAGCGGGGTGCCGAGGTCGGCCGGCGCATCGGCGTCGGTCTGATGTACGGCCTGTTCAAGCCGCGCGTGCTCGGCGCCTGGAAGGTGCCGGCCACCGGACCGGTGATCTTCGCGGTGAACCACTCCCACAACATCGACGGCCCGATGGTCATGGGCGTGGCACCCCGGCCGACGCACTTCCTGATCAAGAAGGAGGCGTTCGTCGGCCCGCTGGACCCCTTCCTGACCGGCATCGGCCAGCTGAAGGTGGACCGCGCCTCCGCCGACCGCACCGCCATCACCCAGGCCCTGGGCGTGCTGGAGGCCGGGGGCGTGCTGGGCATCTTCCCGGAGGGCACCCGGGGCGAGGGCGACTTCGCCTCGCTGCGCGCCGGGCTCGCCTACTTCGCCGTACGCAGCGGGGCGCCGATCGTGCCCGTCGCCGTCCTGGGAAGTTCCGGGAAGCGGGGACGGTTGATAAAGGGGCTCCCGCCCCTGCGTTCCCGCGTCGACGTCGTCTTCGGCGACCCGTTCGAGGCGGGCGACGGCAGCGGGCGGCGCACCCGCAGGGCGCTGGACGAGGCGACCGAGCGCATCCAGAAGCAGCTCACCAGCCACCTGGAAAACGCCAGGCGCCTGACCGGGCGCCAGGCGACACTTGAGTAGTGGATCAGCCCGCGGGGGTTCGCCCCCTCAGGGCGTCTCCACCGATCACCACGAAGAACGACGAGGTACGGACTACATGAACGACGACATCCAGCCCGGCGACTCGGCTGAGCACGAGTACGACCACGGGGCTCTCGGCGACGCCGAGTACGCGGAGTTCATGGAGCTCGCCGCGGAAGAGGGCTTCGACATCGAGGACGTCGAGGGCGCCATCGAGGCGGCGGGCCACGGTCCGCTGCCCGTGCTCGCCGTCGTCGGCCGCCCCAATGTCGGCAAGTCGACCCTGGTGAACCGGATCATCGGCCGCCGCGAGGCCGTGGTCGAGGACAAGCCCGGTGTCACCCGTGACCGCGTCACCTACGAGGCCGAGTGGGCCGGCCGCCGCTTCAAGGTCGTCGACACCGGCGGCTGGGAGCAGGACGTCCTCGGCATCGACGCCTCCGTGGCCGCCCAGGCCGAGTACGCGATCGAGGCGGCCGACGCGGTCGTCTTCGTCGTGGACGCCAAGGTCGGCGCGACCGACACCGACGAGGCGGTCGTACGGCTGCTGCGCAAGGCCGGCAAGCCGGTCGTGCTCTGCGCCAACAAGGTCGACGGTCCGAGCGGCGAGGCCGACGCGGCCTACCTGTGGAGCCTGGGCCTCGGCGAACCGCACCCCGTCTCCGCGCTGCACGGCCGCGGCACCGGCGACATGCTGGACGCGGTCCTGGAGGTGCTGCCGGACGCGCCGCGCGAGACCTTCGGCGGGGCCGGCATCGGCGGCCCGCGCCGCATCGCCCTGATCGGCCGCCCGAACGTCGGCAAGTCCTCCCTGCTGAACAAGGTGGCCGGCGAGGAGCGCGTCGTCGTCAACGAGCTGGCGGGCACCACCCGCGACCCGGTCGACGAGCTGATCGAACTGGGCGGCGTGACCTGGAAGTTCGTCGACACGGCGGGCATCCGCAAGCGCGTCCACCTCCAGCAGGGCGCCGACTACTACGCCTCCCTGCGTACGGCGGCCGCGGTGGAGAAGGCGGAGGTCGCCGTCATCCTGATCGACGCCTCCGAGAGCATCTCCGTGCAGGACCAGCGGATCGTCACCATGGCCGTCGAGGCGGGCCGCGCGGTGGTCATCGCCTACAACAAGTGGGACACCCTCGACGAGGAGCGCCGCTACTACCTGGAGCGGGAGATCGAGACCGAGCTGGGCCAGGTCGCCTGGGCCCCGCGGGTGAACGTCTCGGCGCGCACCGGCCGCCACATGGAGAAGCTGGTCCCGGCCATCGAGACCGCCCTCGCCGGCTGGGAGACCCGCGTCCCCACCGGCCGCCTCAACGCCTTCCTCGGCGAGCTGGTCGCGGCCCACCCGCACCCGATCCGGGGCGGCAAGCAGCCGCGCATCCTGTTCGGCACCCAGGCCGGCACCAAGCCCCCGCGGTTCGTCCTCTTCGCCTCCGGCTTCATCGAGGCCGGCTACCGGCGCTTCATCGAGCGCCGCCTGCGCGAGGAGTTCGGCTTCGAGGGCACCCCGATCCACATCTCGGTGCGGGTGCGCGAGAAGCGCGGTGCGAAGAAGAAGTAACGGCGGTACGACGTGAAGGGCGGCGCCTGGAGATCCAGGTGCCGCCCTTCACCGTACGCCGCTCACATGCCCCGGCGCGGACCCGGAGGCAGCGCCGCCGGAACGTGCTGCATCCCGGTGTCCTGCTGCCGCCCCAGCGTGCTCACCCGCTGCCACTGCGAGTGCTGCCGCGCGCTGTACGCGCCCGCGCTGTAGGCGCTGTACGAGCTGCTGAACGACCCCGGCCGGTGGCCCCCGTAGGAGCCCGTACGGTCCGGAAGGCTCCCGAACGGGCAGAACCTCAGCCCTTCCTCCCCGCTCCGGTCACCCGGCAGCGTACGGAAGGTCTTCACCCACTCCGCGTAGAGCGAGTCGTAGATCGGCGTGGCCGAGGCCCCCCCGCCCCCGTCCTGCGCCAACCGCGCAGACGGAACAGAGACGAAGGCGGACCGGCGGGGAGGAGGAGTGTCGTATGCGTGCACGTATGTCCAAACGACGGGGACCTCAAAGAGATGCGGTCACTGAGCCAGGGGCGCGGGGCTGTGCCGATGTGCGGCTCCGCCGCGTGGGCGCGACAAGCCACGACGCACCCGCAGCCGCCGAACGACACGCAGCCCCCGCCCCTTGGGCGAAAAGATCACGTACCCGCAAGAGGCAGCGCAGCGGCCACCAGCTTCCCCTCCGCCGCCGCCTTGTCGAGAGACTCCCGCAGCAGATCCTCCCGCGGCTGCCGGCCGATGGAACCCACCGGCGCCGCGAACATCAGCACCTGCTGGTGCTTGTTCGCCGCGGCCCGCCAGCTGTCCGTCACCTGCAGCGGCTGATGCGCCTGCCACCAGGCGACCGGCTGCCCGCCGTGCGCCGAGGGCTGCAGCACCGCGTGCAGCTGGCCCACGGCGAGCAGCACCGACCAGCCGTGCAGCACCGGCGGCACGGACGCCAGCTCGGTCAGCGGCATGAACCCCTGCTCGATGAGCAGCGGCAGGAAGTCGTCACCGGCCCCGGTGGAGCCCGGGCGCACGATCGGCGAGGTCGGCTCGACGACGAGCGCGGGGTGCAGTTCGCCCTCGATCAGCACGAGTCCGCTGGTCACCCCGAGGACCGCCTGCTCGGCCGGAGCCTGCTGTGGCTCGCCCGGGGCCGCGGCGATGCCGCCGATGGACCGGACCGCGCCCCGCAGCTGCTCCTCGGTGACCTGGACGACCTGCGAGGGCAGGCAGCTGGCGTGGGCGAAGGCGAGGACGGCGGTCTCGTCGCCGACGAACAGAACGGTGCTGGTGCGCTCCTGCTCGGAGTCGCCCGGGGTGCGGCAGGACGTGCAGTCGTAACTGCCCGGGGCGTTCTCTCCGGCGAGCAGCCGGTCGGCTTCTTCGTCGCCGATCTCGGCGCGTACGGCGTCACTGACGTCGAGCATGCGCGGCACGGTGGCTCCCTCGGGATGCGTGCTGGGGGCGGCCGGGTGGCTCCCGGCCGCTGAGTTCCGGGGTTCCGGGCTCATGAAGAAGACAACGGACGTCCTGTGGTGGGAGTCACGCCCCGGGCCCGACCGGTTCGAACCAACCACCGCACACGGTCACCAGCGGTGCGGAATGCGCTACTCACGGTCAACTCGTCGCCGCGTCAAGGAACTTGACGGGGTGAAGTGAATCACAGATCGCCTCGGTCGCTGGTCGACAAATCAGGAAATCAGCGAATGTAGTGGGTGGCCGAAAATCGACGATACCTGCGGTAACAGGCAACTGGCCTCGAATGACGGGGAGTTGGTTGATTCCGGCCGCTCGTCCTCCCTAGATTCCTCCGCCGTGTGCAACGAGCACCGCTCGGGTACGTCCGACACCCGGCACCGGCACAGCACCAGCGCCGGCACCGGTCACCGGACGGGGCGGGCACGAGCAACCGCGGTCCTGCGCGGCGAGACGTGCTCCGCCCAGGGGGAGCCCGGGTTCGTGGAGAGGGAATTACATGTCCGAGTGTGCCGATACCACCCGCAACACCGCCCGTCCTGAAGGCGCCCGCAAGGGCCGTACGACGGCAGCGCTGGCCGGAGCCGCGCTGCTGGCCCCGCTGGGACTGCTGGCCGTCACCGGCAACGCCGCCGCGGCGGACAACGGAGTGTGGGACCGCATCGCCCAGTGCGAGAGCGGCGGCAACTGGCACATCAACACCGGCAACGGCTACTACGGCGGGCTCCAGTTCTCCGCCGGCACCTGGCGCGCGTACGGCGGCACCGCCTACGCCCCGACGGCCGACCAGGCCTCCAGGAGCGCCCAGATCGCCGTCGCCACCAGGGTCCAGCAGGCCCAGGGCTGGGGCGCCTGGCCGGTCTGCTCGGCCCGCGCCGGAGCCTCCGGCACGGCCCCGGCGGCCGCGACCACCGGTACGAGCGCCGGCAAGGGCAGCGTGACGACGAAGTCCGCCCCGACCAGGTCCGCCCCGGCGAAGACGCCGGAACGTCAGGCCGGCCACACCAACCGCGGCGAGTCCCGCGGCACGGGTGACTACACCGTCCGCGAGGGCGACACCCTGAGCGCCATCGCCGAGCGGCACGGGACCACCTGGCAGCGGATCTACGCCGCCAACAAGAAGGTCATCGGCGACGACCCGAACCTGATCGTGCCCGGCCAGCGCCTCGCGCTCTGAGCGCCGAGCACCCGCAGAACAGCCGCTGCCCGTCGAGGACAGCGGCTGTCCGCGTTCCCTGTCAGACTCGGCCCATGTTGGAGACCTCGGCACGCCTGCTGCGCCTGCTCTCGCTGCTCCAGTCCCACCGCGAGTGGCCCGGCGCCGAACTCGCCGACCGGCTCGGCGTCACGACGCGCACCGTCCGCCGGGACGTGGACCGGCTGCGCGAGCTGGGCTACCCGGTCAACGCCAGCCCCGGCACCGGCGGCGGCTACCAGCTGGGCGCGGGCGCCCGGCTCCCGCCGCTGCTGCTGGACGACGACGAGGCCGTCGCCGTGGCCGTCGGCCTGCGCACCGCCGCCGGGCAGGGCATCGAGGGCATCGGCGAGACCTCCGTACGCGCCCTCGCCAAGCTCGAACAGGTGCTGCCGGACCGGCTGCGCCGCCGGGTGAGCGCCCTGAACGCCTTCACCGTGCCGATGCTCCGCGGCGGCCCGCCGGCCGCGGACGTCGACCCGGCGCTGCTCACCGAACTGGCCCACCTGTGCCGGGACGCCGAGCGGCTGCGCTTCGCGTACCGCACGCACGACGGCGCCGACAGCCGCCGTACCGTCGAGCCGCACCGGCTGGTGTGCACCGAGCGGCGCTGGTACCTGGTCGCCTGGGACGTCGACCGGGCGGACTGGCGGACCTTCCGCGTCGACCGCATCACCCCCAGGCCGCCGCACGGGCCCCGCTTCACCCCGCGCGAGCCGCCCGCCGAGGATCTGGCCGCCTACGTCTCGAAGGGCGTCTCCACGCGCGCGTACGCCGCGCACTCCGCCGTACGGCTGCTGGTGCCGCTGCACGAGGCCGCCGAGCGGATCTCGCCGTCCGCCGGGACACTGGAGGCCGACGGGGAGGACGCCTGCGTCCTGCGCAGCGGCGCGCCGAACCTGGAGGTGATGGTCATTCACATTCTGATGACCGGCTTCCCCTTCGAGGTGATCGAGCCCGCCGAGCTGACCGAGGAGATCAGCCGGCTCCGGGACCGGCTCGATGCGGCTCTGGCGCGGGGTGCGGCTCCCGCTCCTTCTCGGCGTACTCCGGGTGGTGCAGGTCGAACGCCGGGGACTCCGAGCGGATCCGGGGCAGCGTGACGAAGTTGTGCCGGGGCGGCGGGCAGGAGGTCGCCCACTCCAGGGAGCGGCCGTAGCCCCAGGGGTCGTCCGTGTCGACCTTCTCGCCGTACCTGGCGGTCTTCCAGACGTTGTAGAGGAACGGCAGCGTCGACAGGCCCAGCAGGAACGCGCCGATCGACGAGACCGTGTTGAGCGCGGTGAAGCCGTCGGCCGCCAGATAGTCGGCGTACCGGCGGGGCATGCCCTCGGCGCCCAGCCAGTGCTGCACCAGGAACGTGGTGTGGAAGCCGGTGAACAAGGTCCAGAAGTGGATCTTCCCGAGCCGCTCGTCCAGCATCTTCCCGGTGAACTTCGGCCACCAGAAGGAGAAGCCGCCGAACACCGCGAAGACGACCGTGCCGAAGACGACGTAGTGGAAGTGCGCGACGACGAAGTACGAGTCCGTGACGTGGAAGTCCAGCGGCGGGGACGCCAGGAGCACCCCGGTCAGGCCGCCGAACAGGAACGTCACCAGGAAGCCCATCGCCCACAGCATCGGCGTCTCGAAGGACAGCGAGCCCTTGAACATCGTGCCGGTCCAGTTGAAGAACTTCACGCCCGTCGGCACCGCGATCAGGAACGACATGAAGGAGAAGAACGGCAGCAACACCGCGCCGGTCGCGAACATATGGTGCGCCCACACCACGATCGACAGCCCGGTGATCGCCATGGTCGCGCCGACCAGCGTCAGATAACCGAAGATCGGTTTGCGGCTGAACACCGGGATGATCTCCGTGATGATCCCGAAGAACGGCAGCGCGATGATGTACACCTCCGGGTGCCCGAAGAACCAGAACAGGTGCTGCCACAGCAGCGCACCCCCGTTCGCCGCCTCGAACACCTGCGAGCCGAACCGCCGGTCTGCCTCCAGCACCAGCAGGGCCGCCGCCAGCACCGGGAACGCCAGCAGGATCAGGACCGACGTGAACAGGGTGTTCCAGGTGAAGATCGGCATCCGGAACATCGTCATGCCCGGCGCGCGCATCCCGACGATGGTGGTGATGAAGTTGACCGCGCCGAGGATCGTCCCGAAGCCGGACAGCGCGAGCCCCATGATCCACAGGTCGGGGCCGACGCCGGGGGAGTGCAGGGAGTCGTTCAGCGGCGCGTAGGCGAACCAGCCGAAGTCGGCCGGGCCGTCCGGGGCGAACAGCGAGCCGAGCACGATCAGCCCGCCGAAGGCGAACAGCCAGTACGACAGCATGTTCAGCCGGGGGAACGCCACGTCCGGCGCGCCTATCTGCAACGGCATCAGCTCGTTGGCGAAGCCCGCGAAGCTCGGGGTCGCGAAGAGCAGCAGCATGATCGTGCCGTGCAGCGTGAACAACTGGTTGTACTCCTCGTTGCTCATGATCTGCAGCCCCGGCCGGGCCAGTTCGGCGCGCATCAGCAGCGCCATGACGCCGCCGGCCAGGAAGAAGCCGAACGCCGTGATCAGGTACAGATGCCCGATCTTCTTGTGGTCGGTGGTGGTGAGCCAGTCGACCACCAGCCGCCCGGCCCGGTTCCTGCCGCGCACCGGCCCTGCCGTCGCCCCTGCCGTCTCGGTCCCCATCGCTCGCCCGCCCCTCCGCATCGCCGCGCCCGGGCCCGCGGTCCGCGTACCCGCGGACCGGCGCCATGATGCTCGCGGTGCCGCCCGCTCCGACAGGGGGCGTGCGAGGGGTATGTGCTGAATCCGTGAAATTCCTATGCGGTGTCAGGTGCCGGGGCGGCGCTGCCGGATTGCCCGGAGAATGACATCTCCGGACGCTGCCGGGATCCCGGCGGGGGAACTTTCCGCCGGGTAATTCGACGCACTGCTCCGGGCTGCGTGAATTCTGTTCGATTGCCCCGGCGGGCGCCTCGGAAACCCTCGTACGTGTGAGGGAGTTCGAGGGATACGCGACCGTCTGGCTGCGACAGAAGTGTGACGGGAGCCTGATACGACTCTTACCTTGCGCCGCGCGGTAGCGTGGCGGCATGGCACCGATTCCCACTCCGCCAGCGGAGCCCCAGGACAGTCCCGAAGGGTACGTCGGCCTCGACGCCACGGACGCCGAGCGGCTCGCCCGGCAGCGGGGGTGGTCGACGGTACGGTCGCTGCCGCCGGGCGCGATCATCACCATGGAGTACCGGGTGGGGCGGCTGAACTTCGAGGTGCGGGACGGTGTGGTGGCCCGCGCCTGGAAGGGGTAGCGCGCCCCGAAGGGGCGCGGGGCGGTATCGATGTACGGCTACCGCCGCGTGGGCGTGACAAGCCACAACGGAGCCGCGGACGAAAGACTGCCGGTGGGTCAGCCGCCCGTCAGCGGCCTGGCCGGCTGTGTGCCGCGCGGCAGGCGGTGGTCGGTGTGGGGCGGGCGGCGGCTGCCCACCGGGGTGACCGGGGTGCGTTCCGAACGGGTCGTGTGCGGGCCGGGGGCGAGATGGACCAGCCCTCTGGAGGCGCGGGTCGAGGCGACCGGCTCGGGTGCCGGGGCCGGCTGCTCGGCCGGTGCGCCGCGCGGCCGGAGCACCACCGGCGTGACGGGGACGACCGGTTCGGGCACGGGCCGGCCACGGCGGGCGCGCCAGCGGTCGCGCAGGTCGAACAGCGCGTCCTCGGCCTTGGCGATCAGCGGCTCGAACCACGGCAGGGCCAGCAGGATCAGCAGGCCGGCGGCCCAGCCCAGCAGTACGTCGCTCAGCCAGTGCGTACCGAGGTAGACGGTGGTCATGCCGACGCCCAGCGAGGTGACCGCGGACAGCGCGGACAGCCAGCGGCGCGCTCTCGGGGTGGAGGCCAGATAGGCCAGGATGCCCCAGGTCACGACCGCGTTGGCGGTGTGGCCGCTGGGGAATATATCGCCGCCCCGCATCATCTCGTTCGAGCCGATCACGGTCGCGTAGTGCGGACCGAGGCGCCCCATGCCGTACTTGGCGGCGCCGACCGTGATGTTCAGCAGCAGCAGCGAGGCGGCCAGGGTGAGCAGCGGGCGCAGGGTGTGCTGCCGCCAGGAGCGCCAGCCGAGCCAGGCCGCGACCATCACCGCGGTGGGGCCGCGCTGGCCGAGCACCACGTAGTAGTCGAGGAAGGCGTGGATCTGCGGCCACTGCTGGTACGGCCGGAAGAACATGACCTGCCAGTCGAGCCGGACCAGCCAGGACGTGATCACCACGGCCCACACGATCGCCAGGTAGAAAGCCAGGGTCGCGGTGAACAGAACGACCCGGTGCCTGCTCATCCTCGGCACATCGATGTGGGCCGGTCGTTCCGGCTCACGGTCGAGTCTGGCGAACACCCGGTCCAGACGCCGGGTGAGGTTTCGTTCGGTACGCACCCAATCGACGTTACAGCGAGTGAGCTGTGTTCCCGGTCGAATCAGCGGGTTTGTGATGACGATGTGATGTGGGAAACCTCTCAAGGGCGGCTCGAATTCCAGGCATTCCGCAATCCCGTGAGGCCGTTCTCTGCAATTCCTTTGATCATGCCGGGTGTTGTTTATATGGCGCTTATGAATGCGTTAACCAGGTCCTGGCGCGGAATTTTCCGGACCGTCACCGGCCGGAGAAGTCGATCAAGGAGGGCCGGAGCCGTTCAGCCAGAACGCCCCGTAGGCCGCCGTGGCGACCGCCAACCCGGCCGTGACCAGGACGGATCGGGACGTGCGCAGCCGGGCGAGGGCACCGGCGAGCGGCAGCAGCACGGGGAAGGCGGGCATCAGCAGCCGCGGCTTGGAGCCGAAGTAGCTCGACGCGCACAGGGCGAGGGCCAGGACGACACCCGTGTACACCAGCAGTTCGACGGGCTGGCGCCGGCGGACGCCGGTCAGGTACAGCCACAGCAGCAGGGCCACCCCGATGATCAGGCCGGCGCCGGCGAACGCGGACGGAAATGACGTGAACTTGTCGGCCACGAAGCGGGCGAACGCATAGCCGCCGTCGAACCCGTTGCGCCATCCGGCCTGGACGTCCAGGTACCCGAATATCCCCTTCCCGGTCCGCTGCCCGACCCAGAGCACGTACCCGGCGGCGCCGAGCGGGGCGATCGCCATGCCGAGCACGCGGCGCCATGCGGGGGCGGTGCGCGCGCCCGGTGCGCGCGCTGGGGCTTGCGTGCCGTCGGACGCGCTCGGCGTGGGCGCCGGGGCGTGCTCGTTGCCGTACGCGCCGGGCGTGAGCTTCACGCTCCGGTCCCGCACGAACGAGACCAAGCCCGCCACCCATACCGCCGCGACCACCGCCGCCCCCACCGGCCGGGTCAGCCCCGCGAGCGCCGCCAGGGTGCCCGCGGTGATCCACCGGCCGGTCAGCAGCGCGTACAGCGACCAGGCGGCCAGCGCCGTGAACAGCGACTCGCTGTACGCCATCGACTGCACGACCCCGACCGGCAGCACCGCCCACAGCAGGACGGCGCAGACCCCCACCCGGGGGCCGTACACCCGGTCGGCGACGGCGAAGATCCCGCAGGCCGCGGCGAGCGAGGCGAGCAGGCTGACCGCGAAGCCCGCGTCCGCGTACGACAGCGGCGCGACCGCGTGCCCCAGCCGCTCCAGCCACGGCAGCAGCGGGAAGAACGCCAGGTTGGAGTGCACGTCGCCGTTGGGCAGCCGGACCTCGTAGCCGTACCCCAGTTCCGCGACCCGCGTGTACCAGAGCGAGTCCCAGCGCGCGGTCAGCAGGGTGTACGCGCTCTTGCCGCGCGCGGCGCTCCACAGCGCCAGCACGACCAGCCCCAGGGCGCGCACCGCCGCATAGCCCAGGAGGGCCGGTGCCGCCCGGCGCAGGAGTGGGGCGCGGGGTGGGGCCACGCGCGTGTCAAGACCGGTCACGCACCCGATTATTGACGGGCGAGGGAACCGGAACGGCCACTGGGGCGTGGTCAAGAGGGAACGACGTGGCGTACGCCACACGGGTTCGGTCCAGCGTGTGAGAGGTCCGCCACGTGTCCCCGTGGCGAACTCGCGTACGCTGACGAGTCACCCGCGTGGGTTTGCGCGGGCCGGAGACACCGCTCCTCTCCGGCCGTACGACGGGGAGTCCCCACCCCGTCGGTCCGCCCCGCGCGCGGCACATCTGGGAGGTACGTACATGTCCGGGACGACCACGGCTGCCGTACGGCCATGCCGTCGGACGGCCGGGGCCGGTGCCGCTGCCAACCGCTGGGTCGTTCTCGTCGTCCTCTGCGTCAGCCTGCTGCTCGTCGCCCTGGACGCGACCGTGCTGCACGTGGCGGTGCCCGCCGTCACCGAGGACCTCAAGCCCGGCGCCATAGAGCTGCTCTGGATCGTCGACGTCTATCCGCTGGTCTGCGCCTCGCTGCTGATCCTCTTCGGCACCCTCGGCGACCGGGTCGGCCGCAGACGCGTGCTGCTGCTCGGCTACGGCCTGTTCGGCGTCGCCTCCGCCGTGGCCGCCTTCGCGCAGACCGCCGAGATGCTGATCCTCGCCCGCGCGCTGCTCGGCGTCGGCGGCGCCATGATCATGCCGGCGACCCTGTCGATCCTGCGTCAGGTCTTCCCCGACCGGCGCGAGCGCGCGCTCGCGATCGGCATCTGGAGCGCGGTGGCCGCCGTCGGCGCGGCCGTCGGCCCGCTGCTCGGCGGTTTCCTGCTGGAGCACTTCTGGTGGGGCGCGGTCTTCCTGGTCAACATCCCGCTGATGCTGGTCAGCCTCCCGGTGGGCCGGATCCTGCTGCCCGAGTCGCGCGGTGACGGGTGCGGCCCCTGGGACGTCACCGGCGCCCTGATGGCGGCCGGCGGTCTCTTCGGCGTCGTCCTCGGCGTGAAGCGGCTGGGCGGTGGTGAGGCGCCGGCGAGTGTGTTCACCGTGCTGCCGCTGCTGGCCGGCGCGGCCCTCCTCGTCCTCTTCGTACGGCGCCAGCGGCGCCACCCGCACCCGCTGGTGGACCTGCGGATGTTCCGCCGGCCCGCGTTCAGCACCTCGGTGGGCTGCATCGTGCTGGCGATGCTCGCGCTCGTCGGCCTGGAGCTGATCGCCGCCCAGTATCTGCAACTGGTGCTCGGGCTCTCCCCGCTGCAGACCGGCCTGCGGCTGCTGCCCCTGACCGTCGCGGCGATGGCGGCGGGCCTGGCGGGCGCGCGGATGCTGCGCCGCTTCGGGCCGCGCCGCATGGTCTGCTTCGGCTTCTGCCTCACCGCCGTCGCGGTCCTGACGCTCACCGCGATGGGCGGCACGGACGACGCACCGCTGCTGCTCGCCGGTTTCGTGCTGCTCGGCTTCGGTCTGGAGACCACCCTCTTCGGCGCCTACGAGTCGATGCTCAGCGAGGCCCCGGCGGACCAGGCCGGCGGCGCGGCCGCGGTCGGCGAGACGTCGTACCAGCTGGGCGCCGGCATCGGCATCGCGCTGCTCGGCAGCGTGATGAACGCGGCCTACGCGCCGCATCTGCGCGCGGTGCCGGGCGTTCCGCGGCACGCCTCGGACCGGGCGGGGCACTCGCTCGGCGAGGCCTACGACATCGCCGGACGGCTGGGCGGCAGCGCCGGGGAAGCGCTGCGCCGGGCCGCGCGGGACTCCTTCGTGCACGGGCTGCATGTGACGCTGCTGGTGAGCGCGGGCCTGTTGCTGCTGGGTGCGGTGATGGCGCTGCGGCTGCCGCGGGTCATGCAGTGCGGGGAGGCGCAGGAGGCGGTTGAGGCGGTGGAGCTGCCCGCGCCGAGGGAGGCGGAGTCCCGGGTCTCGGCCTGACGTACTGGACGTGCGGGACCGCGCACCGTAACGTCGGCGGGAGAGCCGTAACTAGCGCTGCTAGTTTTGTTGAGTTCCCGTGTCCCGGAGGGGTGTCCCATGTCCGCGTCCGCGAAGCTGCCGCCGTTCGATCCCACCGACCCGCTGGGGATCGACGACCTCCTGGACGCGGAGGACCTGGCCATCCGGGACACCGTCCGCGGCTGGGCCGCCGACCGGGTGCTGCCGTACGTCGCCGACTGGTACGAGAAGGGCGAGCTGCCCGGCATCCGGGAGCTGGCGCGCGAACTCGGTTCCATCGGCGCCCTCGGCATGTCCCTGACCGGGTACGGCTGTGCCGGCGCGACGGCCGTGCAGTACGGGCTGGCCTGCCTGGAGCTGGAGGCCGCCGACTCCGGCATCCGGTCCCTCGTCTCCGTGCAGGGCTCGCTCGCCATGTACGCGATCCACCGGTTCGGCAGCGAGGAGCAGAAGCTTGAGTGGCTGCCCCGCATGGCGGCCGGCGAGGTGATCGGCTGCTTCGGGCTGACCGAGCCCGACCACGGCTCCGACCCCGCCTCCATGCGCACGCACGCCAAGCGCGACGGCGGCGACTGGGTGCTCAACGGGCGCAAGATGTGGATCACCAACGGGTCGGTCGCCGGGGTCGCCGTCGTCTGGGCGCAGACCGAGGACGGCATCCGCGGCTTCGTGGTCCCCACCGACACCCCCGGCTTCTCGGCGCCCGAGATCAAGCACAAGTGGTCCCTGCGCGCCTCCGTCACCAGTGAACTGGTGATGGACGACGTACGACTGCCCGCCACCGCCGTGCTCCCGGAGGTCACCGGACTGCGCGGACCGCTCAGCTGTCTGTCGCACGCCCGGTACGGCATCGTCTGGGGCGCGATGGGCGCCGCGCGCAGCAGCTTCGAGGCGGCGGTGGAGTACGCGAAGACGCGGGAGCAGTTCGGGCGGCCCATCGGCGGCTTCCAGCTCACCCAGGCCAAGCTCGCCGACATGGCGGTGGAACTGCACAAGGGGATCCTGCTCGCCCATCATCTGGGGCGGCGGATGGACGCCGGCCGCCTGCGTCCCGAGCAGGTCAGCTTCGGCAAGCTCAACAACGTCCGCGAGGCCATCGAGATCTGCCGTACGGCGCGGACGATCCTCGGTGCCAACGGGATCTCCCTCGAATACCCCGTGATGCGGCACGCGACCAACCTCGAGTCGGTGCTCACCTACGAGGGCACCGTCGAGATGCACCAGCTCGTGCTGGGCAAGGCGCTCACCGGGCTCGACGCCTTCCGCTGACCGGAGTCGGCAGGCAGGGCCGGTGAGCGGCCCTGCCTCAGCTCTGGTTGAAGAAGCCGTCCTCGCGGTGGGCGGACGCCTCGCCGCTGATGATCTGGGTGTCGGCCGGCGTGAGCAGGAACACCCGGTTGGACACGCGGTCGATCGAGCCGCGCAGACCGAAGATGAGCCCCGCCGCGAAGTCCACGACGCGCTTGGCGTCGCCGGGCTCCATGTTGGTGAGGTTCATGATGACCGGGACGCCGTCCCGGAACAGCTCGCCGATGGCGCGGGCGTCCCGGAAGCTGTCCGGGGTGACCGTGCCGATCCGGCGGCCCTTCTCCTCGGCCGTGTCCGAGGCCACCTTCACCCGCGGGTCGGTGACCCAGGCGCCCTCGGACTCGGTGCCCTCGGAGTACTCGTCGTCGTAGTAACGCTCGTCATCGTTGTCGTCGACGAGGCCGAGCCACGCACTCGCCTTGCGTACCGATCCCATGGACGCCTCCTCTCACAGCGGTCTTTTTCTGCTTTCCGCATCCCTATGGTCATCCATGATGCGGACGGCGCGCCAAGTGGATAGACGCCGCGCGGGGGGTTTGTGACGGTACTGGTGCACAGCCGATCCGTCGAGAGTCCTTGTGCCCCAAGGGTCGTGACACATACGGCTGCTGACTGAGAGTGAAATATGATAGTCGTCGGCGGATGGGTGATGATCGGTGCGTCCGGGTGAATGTCAACGTCGTACCACATCACGGGGGATCGTCGTGTTCGGAATCGTCAGACCGTGCTCTCATCGGCTCGGGGAACGCCTCAAGGCCGAGTGGATGGCGCACTTGTGCGGGCTCTGCCTCGCCCTGCGCCGCGACCACGGGCAATTCGCGCGCATGGTAACGAACTATGACGGCCTTCTCATCTCGGTCCTGACGGAGGCTCAGACCGGGCGGACCGTCGACGGCCGCCGTACGGCCGGGCCGTGCGCGCTGCGCGGGATGCGCACCGCGTCCGTCGCCCAGGGCGAGGGCGCCCGGCTCGCCGCCGCCGTCTCCCTGGTGCTCGCCGCGGCGAAGGTGCGCGACCATGTCGCCGACCGGGACGGGCTGCTGGCCCGCCGGCCCGTGGCCGCCGCGGCGCGCCGGGTCGCCGCCGGCTGGGGCAGGGCCGGCGCCCACAGCGGCGCCGCGGTCGGCTTCGACACCGGCGTCCTCGTCGAGGCCGTCGACCGGCAACTCGACCTCGAATCCCTCGCCGGGTACGGCACCCCGGTCCTGACCGTCACCGAGCCGACCGAGAGCGCCACCGCCGCCGCCTTCGCCCACACCGCGGTGCTGGCCGGGCGGCCGGGCAACGCGACCGCGCTCGCGGAGGCGGGCCGGCTCTTCGGCCGGCTCGCGCATCTGCTGGACGCCGTGGAGGACCAGGAGGCCGACGCCGCGTCGGGCGCCTGGAACCCGCTCACCGCCACGGGCACCTCCCGGGCCGAGGCCCGCCGGCTCGCCGACGACGCCGTGCACGGCATCCGGCTCGCCCTGCGGGAGGCCGAGTTCGCCGACGGCAGGCTGGTCCATCTGCTGCTCGTGCACGAGCTGGAGCGCTCCGTGGACCGCGCCTTCGGCACGCGCGCGTGCGGACACGCGCCCGAGGCCTCGTTCGGACCGCCGCCCGGTCAGCACGCGCCGAACGCGCCGGGCCACCCGTACGGCAACCCCTTCGGCGGGCAGCCGCCGCACCCGGAGAAGCGGGGCTTCTGGGCCGGCTGCGCGGCCGCCCTCGGCCTGTGCTGCACCTGCAAGGTGTGCTGCGCCGACGAGTTCGAGGGCCCCTGGTCTCGGAAGAGGCGCGAGGGCTGCTGCGCCGACTGCGACTGCGACTGCGACCTGTCGTGCTGCGACGCCTGTGAGTGCTGTGAGTGTTGTGAATGCTGCTCGTGCTGTGACTGCGGCCTGTGACCGCGGGCCGTGGCCCGCGCGGGCCGTCCCGCTCAGTTCCTCAGTTCCGGCGGGCTGATCCGTGACGTGGTGAGGGCCGAGCCCGTCGTGCCCCACTTCTTGAGGATCTTCTGGTACGTGCCGTCCGCCAGCAGCCTGTTCACCGCCGCCTGGAAGGCGGGCGCCAGCTTCGTGCCCCTCTTGAAGGCGAAGCCGACGTCCAGGCGGTGGAACTCGTTCAGGAACTTCAGGCCCGGCTGGTGGGCCACGGCGTAGCGCAGGCCGTTGATGGTGGACATCACCACGTCGCTGCGGCCCTGCTGCACCGAGGACCAGATGGCGCTCGGCTCGGAGTACGTCTGCACCTGGTACGGCTTCTTGCCCGCGTCGGTGCACACGTGCTTGTTCTCCTCCAGCGTGGCCTCGAAGGTCGTGCCGGCACCGGTCGCCACGTTCAGTCCGCACAGCTGCCTCAGATCGGTGACCTTCGTCAGCTTGCTGTCCTTGCGGGCGGCGAAGCCCTGGCCGTCGTTGACGTAGGTGACGAAGTCGATGGTCTTGCGGCGCTCGTCGGTGACGCCGAAGTTGGACGCGCCGAAGTCGTACTTGCCGCTGTCCAGCGCGGGCAGGATCGCCTCGAAGCTCGCCTGCTCCACCTTCAGCCGGATGCCGAGCACGTTGGCGACCGCCTTGGTGAAGTCGACGTCCTGGCCGGTCAGCGTCCTGCCGTCGGAGAGATAGGTGGTGCCGGGCGGGGTGCCGCCGACGCTGATCGCGACGGTGAGGCGGGTGGTGCCGGCGGGCAGCAGCTTCGCCGCCGCCTCGTCCTTCTTCTCCGCGGACACCACGTCCGTGGTGGGCACCTCGCCGGACTTCGCCGCCACTCCGGAGGCGTCCGTCCCGCCCGAGCCGGAGCCGCAGGCGGTGAGGAACAGGGCGGCCGACGTAATCATGACAAAAGGCAGCAAATGACGCGTACGCATCGGGTGGTGATCTCCTGTGAGCAGCAGGACGGGGAAGCGCGAGGGGAGGGGTGCGCGTGTGAAGGCGTGGAAAGGCGCGGAAAGAAGGGAGAACGCGAGTACGCCTGCCGGCGGGCAGGCGTGCGCAGGGGGTCAGCTCAACAGGAGGACGACCACACGCGACCGAAGTCGATGTGGGAGCGGGTGACCAGCCACTGCTGTGGATGCATGGGCCAAGTGGAACAGGCATCCGGTTGTGCGTCAACTGACTTGAGACGTACGGCTCACAGTCCGGACAGCCTTGACAGTGCACCGAAACGACCGCGTACTCTCGACGAACGGCCCTGCTGAGGGGCTCGGCCGTACCCGCGCCGCGCGGCGCGCCCGTGTGAAGGCATCACCCTGACTCTCGTCACGGAGCCTTCGCATGTCATCCGACACCCTCGCCAAAGTCCCCGCAGCGGCGGAGGAACCCGATCCCGCCCACGCCCCGCGGATCGTCCCGCAGCGCCGGTACGGCCAGTGGGCGGCAGCCGTCGTCGTCCTCGTGCTGCTCGGGTTCGCCGTCACCTCCGTCCTGCGCAACCAGGCGTTCCAGTGGGGCGTCGTCGCCGACTACTTCACGTCCGACTCCATCCTGCGCGGCCTCTGGCTCACGCTGTGGCTGACCGCGGTCGTGATGGTCCTCGGCTTCGCCCTCGGCACCCTGCTCGCCGCCTTCCGGCTCTCCGCCAACCCCGTGCTGCGAGCGGTCAGTTGGGGCTATGTGTGGCTGTTCCGGTCGATCCCGATCCTGGTGCAGCTGCTGCTGTGGTTCAACATCGGGGCGCTGTACCCGCAGGTGTTCGGCGTGAAGACCGTCAACCTGCTCACCCCGGTCGCCGTCGCGGTCGTCGGGCTCACCCTGCACGAGGCCGCCTTCGCCGCCGAGGTCGTCCGGGCCGGCATCCTCTCCGTCGACCGCGGCCAGATCGAGGCCGCCCAGGCGCTGGGCCTGAGCCGGTCGCGCCGCTGGTGGCGGATCGTGCTGCCGCAGGCCATGCGCTCCATCGTGCCGCCCGCCGGCAACATGCTCATCGGCACCCTCAAGGGCACCTCGATCGTCAGCGTCATCGCCGTCAACGACCTGCTGTTCTCGGCCCAGTTGATCTACCACCGCACCTACCAGGTCATCCCGCTGCTGATGGTCGCGACCCTCTGGTACGCGGTCGTCACCTCGGTCCTCGGCCTCGGCCAGCACTACGTCGAGAAGTACTACGCGCGGGGCACGGAGCGCGCCCGATGAGGCCGCAGCTGGTGATCGTGGGAGCCGGGCCGCGGGGGACCGGACTGCTGGAACGTATCGCCGCCAACGCCCCCGAGCTGTACGCCGGTGCGGGCCTCGACATCCACCTGGTCGACCCGCATCCGCCGGGCGGCGGCCGGATCTGGCGCCAGGCGCAGTCCCCGCTGCTGTGGATGAACTCGCACGCCGAGGACGTCACCATGTTCACCGACGAGACGGTGGTCATGGACGGCCCGGTGCGCGAGGGCCCCACCCTGCACCAGTGGGCGGGCCTCGACGGCAGCACCTTCGCCGACCGGCAGCTGCAGGGCCGCTACCTGCGCTGGGTGTACGAGCGCGCCCGGGCCGAGCTGCCCGAGGGCATCACCGTCCACCACCATCCGCGGCGCGCCCTGCGGATCAGCGGCCCGCGCGAGGGCCGCCAGCAGGTCTGGCTGGAGGGCCGCCCGCGTCCCCTCCTCGCCGACCTGGTGATTCTCGCGATCGGCCACCTGGACGCCGAACTCGACGACGATCAGGCCGAGTTGGCCGCCCACGCCCGCGAGCACGGCCTGGTGCACCTGCCACCCGACTTCACCGCCGACACCGACCTGTCCGCGCTGCAGCCCGGCGAACCCGTCCTCGTACGCGGCTTCGGGCTGGCCTTCGTCGACCTGATGGTGCTGCTCACCGAGGGCCGCGGCGGGCGGTACGAGGGCGGCACCTACGTGCCCTCGGGGCGCGAGCCGGTGCTCTACGTCGGCTCGCGGCGCGGCGTGCCGTACCACGCGAAGATCGGCTACGACTGGACGGGCGAGCGGCCCCCGCTGCCCCGCTTCCTGGGACCGGCCGAGGTCGAGGTCCTGCGGGCCCGGCCGGAGGGCCTCGACTTCCGGCGCGATGTGTGGCCGCTGGTGGAGAAGGAGCTGGGCTTCGCCCACTACCACCGCCTCTTCACCGCCCACGCCGAGCGTACGGCGATGGCCTGGGCCGACTTCGAGGAGAAGTACGCGGCCGCGGGCGACGTCGCCGAGGTGCGGGCGCTGGTCGCCGCCGCCGTACCCGACCCGGCCGACCGGCTCGACCTCGCCGCGCTCGACCACCCGCTGGACGGGGTGCGGTACGCCTCCCACGAGGACTTCCAGGAGGGCCTGCGGGGCTATGTGGAGGCCGACTTGAGCCGCCGTCACGACCCCTCGCACAGCGCGGATCTCGGCGTGTTCCTCGGGCTGCTCTCCGTCTACGGTCAGCTCGTCCGCCTCGGGAACACCGGCCCCTGGTGGCACGGCTTCTTCAGCTACCTGGCGTCCGGGCCGCCCGGACCCCGGCTGCGGCAGATGCTCGCGCTGTCCCGGGCCGGACTGCTGAAGTTCCTCGGCGCGGACATGACCGTCACCGCCGAGGACGGGGTCTTCCGGGCCACGAGTCCCACCGTGCCGGGCTTCTCCGCCGAGGCCCGGGCGCTGGTCGAGGCCCGGCTGCCCGAGCCCACCGTGGGCCGGGCCCGCGACCGCCTGCTGCGCGAACTGCACGCCGACGGCGCCGCCGAGACTCCCGACGGACTGCTCCGGGTCGACCCCGGCGACGGCCGGATCCTCGACGGCGCGGGGCGGCCGCATCCCCGGCGCTTCGCGCTCGGCCCGTACACCGACGCCCGCACCCCCGGCGCCTTCACCCGGCCGCGCACCGGAGGCGCCGCGTTCCGGCAGAACGACGCCACCGCCCGCGCGGCGCTGGCCTTCCTGAGCACCTCACCGAGAAGGGAACCCGCACGATGAGCGTCATGGTCGACATCAGGTCGGTGCACAAGAGCTTCGGCCCGCTCGACGTCCTCAAGGGCATCGACCTCCAGGTGCGCACCGGCGAGGTGACCGTCGTGCTCGGGCCCTCCGGCTCCGGCAAGTCCACGCTGCTGCGCACCATCAACCATCTGGAGAAGGTCGACCGGGGCGAGATCAGCGTCGACGGCGCGCTGATGGGATACCGGCGCGCCGGGGACAAGCTGTACGAGCTGCCCGAGCGCGAGGTGCTCAGGCAGCGCACCCGGATCGGGTTCGTCTTCCAGAACTTCAACCTCTTTCCGCACCTCACGGTCCTCGACAACGTCGTCGAGGCCCCGGTGTCCGCGCTGAAACGGCCCCGGAAGGAAGCGGCGGAGCGCGCGCGCCGGCTGCTGGGGCGGGTGGGACTGGAGGACAAGGCCGGCGCCTATCCGCGGCAGCTGTCCGGCGGGCAGCAGCAACGGGTCGCCATCGCGCGGGCGCTTGCGCTGGAACCCCGGCTGCTGCTGTTCGACGAGCCGACCTCGGCGCTCGATCCCGAGCTGGTCGGCGAGGTCCTCGACGTCATCCGGGACCTGGCGGCCCGGGGCACGACGATGATCGTCGTCACACACGAGATCGCCTTCGCCCGTGAGGTCGCCGACACGGTGGTGTTCATGGCCGACGGCAGGATCGTCGAACAGGGACCACCGGGCGAGGTCCTGGACCGGCCGCGGCACGCGCGGACCCGGGCGTTCCTGGCGAAGGTGCTGTGAGGATGGGCGCCGCTGTGGGCCGAGGGATGCCGAGGCACCGGGCATGAGCAATCTGCTGCATCTCGCCGCCGCCGTCGATCTGCCGGACTGTTTCGGTGCGGAACCGTACCTCGAGCTGGTCCGGCTGGCCGAGCGCGGTGGGCTGGACTTCGTGACGCTGGACGACTCCTTCGCCCGGCCCGGGCCCGACGCGCTCGCCGTGCTGTCCCGGGCGGCGCCCGCGACCCGGCGCATCGGCCTGGTCCCGACCGTCACCACCACCCACACCGAGCCCTTCGCGGTGCAGGCGGCCGTGGCGACGCTGGACTGGGTCAGCGGGGGACGGGCCGGCTGGCGGATCGACGTGTCCGCAGGTGAGGAGGAGGCCCGGCTCTTCGGCCACCGGCCCACGGCGCCCGTCGGCCGGCTGTGGGACGAGGCGGGCGAAGTCGCCGACGCCGCCGCGAGGTTGTGGGACAGCTGGGAGGACGGCGCCGAGGTCCGGGACGTGCCGAGCGGCCGTTACCTGGACCGGGACAAGCTGCACCGCGTCGACTTCACCGGCACCGCCTTCTCCGTCCGGGGTCCCTCGACCGTGCCCCGGCCGCCGCAGGGACACCCCGTCCGGCTGGTCGACGCCACCGAACGCCCGGCCCGTACCGTCGCCGCCCGGTACGCCGACGTGGCCCTGGTCCGCGCCGCCACCCCGGCACAGGCCACCGCCGTACGCGACGAACTGCGCGCGAGCGCCGCCGGGTTCGGGCGGAACCCGGACACCCTGCGGGTCCTGGTGAGCCTGCTGGTCGACCTCGGCGACGGCGAGCACGCGGCCGAGCCCGGACACGGGGGCGGGGGCCCGCGGGCGACCGGGCGGGGGCCGCTGTACCGGGGCGGCCCGGTCGACCTGGCCGAACTGGTCGCCGGCTGGTACACCGACGGGGTCGCCGACGGCTTCCACCTCGTGCCCGTCGAGCCGCGCCGTGACCTGGAGCGGCTGGTCAACGGCACGGTGGCGCTGCTCCAGCACCGCGGCCTGTTCCGCACCTTCTACCCGGGCAGCACCCTGCGCGAGCACCTGGGCCTGGCCCGGCCCGCCAACCAGTACGCCGTGTCCGGGAGGAACGCTGTGTCCGGGAGGAACGTCATGGCCGGGGGAACGTCATGACCGTACGACCACGGATGCACCTGGCGGTCCGGTTCCCGGCGGCCGGTGACACCGCGGTGGGGACCGGTCCGCCGACCGGCTCGCGGATCGCGTTCCCCGCCTGCGAACGCCTCGCCCGCACCGCCGAGCGCGGCCGGTTCGACTTCCTGCTGCTCGACGAGGGACTGCGACTGCCCGAGCACCGCGGGCGGCTGCACGACCTGGACCCGGTGGGATGGCCGGAACCGGTCGCCGTACTGAACGCGCTCGCCGGAGGCACCGCACGGCTGGGGCTCGCCGCGACGGCGGACACCGCCTTCGGCGAGCCGTACGAACTCGCCCGCAGAATAGGCACGTTGGACCACCTGAGCGGGGGCCGGGCGGCCTGGCGGGTGACAGCAACGCCGGACGCCGCCGAGAACTTCCGCCCCGGCGGCCCCCCGGAGCGCGACCCCGGCTCCACGAGGACCGCCGAGTTCGTCACCGTGGCCAGGCTGCTGTGGGACTCCTGGACACCCGACGGGACACCCCGGCCGGTCACGCACCGGGGCCGGCACTTCGACCTCGCCGGCGAGTTCGGGCTGCCACGCTCACCCCAGGAGCGGCCCGTGGTGATCCACGGCGACGAGTCCGAGGAGGCCCGGGAGCTGGCCGCGGCCACGGCCGACGTACTCCTCACCCGGCACGGCCCGCCCGAGACGGCCCGCGCCCGCCGCGCCGATGTCCGGCGGCGGCTCGCCGCGTACGGCCGTGCGCCACAGGACCTGAAGGTCATGCCCGCCGTCACCGTCGTCCTCGGGGACACCGCCGCCGAGGCGCAGGAGCGGGCCGCCGGGATCAGACGGCAACGGGTCACCCCGCGGTACGCGCGGTACGCGCTGGAGCGGCTGTGGGGCGTGGACCTCTCCGGCCACGACCCCGACGGCCCGCTGCCCGGGATCGCCCCACGCAGCAGCGACCCCGAAACCCTGGCGCGCGTCGGGAGATGGCGGGCGCTGGCGGAGGAGAAGGGGCTCTCCAGCCGGGAGACCGTGATCGAGGCGAGCGGCAGGCAGTCCTTCGTCGGCACCCCCGACGCGGTCGCCGCCGACCTCGACGCCCAGGTCCGCGAGGGACTGGCCGACGGTTTCCTGCTCGCGGCCGACGGGCTGGAGGAGTTCGTGGACCGGGTGGTGCCGCTGCTCCAGGAACGTGGCGTGTTCCGCACGGAATACCGGGGCGCCACTCTTCGCTCCCATCTCGGGCTGGATCACCCGGCAGCGGAAGGCTGATCGCGGATGACGGAGATGACACAGATGAAGGGGAAGACGGCATGACGACGGACGCGGCCGATGCGTGGAAGCAGTGGCACGAGACGCGGATCGAGCGGGTCTCGGCGCCCTACGGGCCGCTCGCGCTGACCGCCACACACTGGGTGGAGGACGCTCCGGACGGGCGACTTCCGGACATTCCCGGGACCTGGGTGACCGACGGGGAGGGCGTGGTGCTCACCGCCGGCGAGACCGACGGCCTGAGCGTGGACGGGCGGCCCTTCGCGGGTGAGGTACGACTCACCGCCGACCCCGGGCCGGAGGCGGAGGCGCGAGTCGCGCTGGGGGAGAAGCGGCTGTTCGTCCTGGTGCGCGAGGGCGTGTGGGGGGTGCGGGTGTTCGACCCCGCCTCAGCGGCCCGGCGCGCCTTCCAGGGCATCGAGGCCACCCCGTACGACGCCCGCTGGTCGGTGCCGGGGCGGTTCACGCCGTACGACGGCCCCCGTACCGTCCGGGTCGGCAACGCGGACGGGCGCGAGCGGGAGCTCGCCCTGGCCGGTGAGCTCGCCTTCGCCCTGGCCGGGCAGGAACTGACGCTGCAGGTCGCACAGCAGGGCGACGGGCTGCTGTGGGCGGTGTTCGCCGACGCCACCAGCGGCGGCACCAGCTTCCGGTTCCGCTTCCTGTACCCGGCCGCGCCGGACGCCGAGGGGCGTACGACCGTCGACTTCAACCGCGCCCAGCTCCCGCCGTGCGCCTTCGCCGACCATTTCATCTGCCCGTTCCCGCCGCCCGGCAACACACTGGACGTGGCGGTCGAGGCGGGGGAGCGTGCGGTGAGCTGACCTGCGGGGGTGGAGCGTGCGCTGAGCCGGTGTCAGGGACTGCCACGTAAAGGTGGTTTAAAGGCCAACGGCCGAAAGGCACTCTTGTGCCGACCGGTCATTCGGCCGAATACTCCCCCTCAGCGCTTGTCAGGGGGCATGCATGTTCGCAACCCGGCGCGCCCCCTGGCTGCGCCTCACGGGCCCCGACCCCACGCGGGCCCCCGACTTCCCCCGGGAGGGAACGAAACGTGAGGATCAAGCGCAACACTCCCCACATCGGCACTGCGAGACGGACCCGGCTGATCGCCGTGGCCACCGGTCTCCTCGCCGCGGCCGCGTTCGCCGCCCCCACCGCGAACGCCAGCGACGACCACGCGTTCAGCGCAGCCCAGCTCAGCAAGGCCAACGACGCCGTTCTCAAGGCCGACGTACCCGGTACGGCCTGGGCGGTGGACCACAAGACCGACCGCGTCCTCGTCACCGTCGACAGCACCGTGTCCAAGGCCGAGATCGCCAGGATCAAGCGGCAGGCCGGCGCCAACGCGGACGCGCTCACCATCAAGCACACCCCGGGTAGGTTCAACAAGCTGATCAGCGGCGGCGACGCCATCTACGGCGGCCAGTACCGCTGCTCGCTCGGCTTCAACGTGCACAGCGGCAGCACGTACTACTTCCTCACCGCCGGCCACTGCGGCCAGGTGGCCTCGACCTGGTACAGCAACTCCAGCCACACCACGGTGCTCGGCACCAACGTCGGCTACAGCTTCCCGGGCAATGACTTCGCCCTGGTGCGGTACACCAATTCCGCTGTCTCGCACCCGAGTGCCGTGGGCAGCCAGTCCATCACGAGCGCGGCCACGCCGTCCGTGGGGCAGACCGTGTACCGGCGCGGTTCCACCACCGGTACGCACAGCGGCCGGGTCACCGCGCTGAACGCCACCGTCAACTACGGCAGCGGTGACGTCGTCTACGGTCTGATCCAGACCACGGTGTGCGCCGAGGGCGGCGACAGCGGCGGTCCGCTGTACAAGGGGACCGTGGCCTACGGGCTGACCTCCGGCGGCAGCGGCGACTGCACCTCCGGCGGTACGACGTTCTTCCAGCCGGTGACCGAGGCGTTGAGCTACTACGGGGTCACGCTGCCGTAGCGAGTCCGACTCCGGCTTCCTCGGAGCCCCCGCATGCCAGGTGGTGTGCGGGGGCTTCCTGGTGGCTGCGGTGCATATGGTTTCGGCCAGCCGGTGTCGTGACCGTCCGGCGTGGGTTACGTGCGGGTCGTGTTTGCGGTGCGAATTCCCTGCGTGACCGTGGTCAGTCAAGGCTGGCGCGGGGGTGTGCGCACCTCTGCGCGCGCGTCCTGAAGTCAACCTTGTGTGCTCCCCGCGTCGTTCGGAAGAGTGGACGCTCGTCAACCAGCCTTCCGGTCCGTCGAGTCCCCACACCTCGCGGACCATCCCCCCACAGGAGGACGTGAGTTGAAGCACCGACGCATACCCAGGCGGCGGGTCGCCGTGGCCGGCGCGGGCATCGCCGCACTGGTCGCCGCGGGTGTCACCTTGCAGAATGCGAACGCCAGTGAGCCTGTGAAGTCGGCTCCGGAGGCGAAGGTCCTGTCCGCTCCGGCGGCCGGAAACCTCGCCTCGACGCTGCTGAGCCGCCTCGGGTCCGAGGCCGCGGGTGGCTATTACGACGCCTCGGCCAGGAACCTCGTGGTCAACGTGGTCGACAAGGGTGCGGTGAGCGCCGTCGAGGCGGCCGGGGCCAAGGCGAGACTCGTCGCCAACTCGCTGGCCGAACTGGACGGCGCGCGGACCGTCCTGAAGAAGGACGCGACCATTCCGGGGACGTCCTGGGCGACCGATCCGGTGAGCGACAAGGTCGTCGTCACCGCCGACAAGACGGTCTCCGGCGCGCAGTGGGCCAAGCTGAGCAAGGTGGTCGACGGGCTCGGCGGCAAGGCGGAGCTGAAGAGGTCGAAGGGGGAGTTCAAGCCCTTCATCGCCGGCGGCGACGCGATCAGCGGGTCCGGCGGGCGCTGCTCGCTCGGGTTCAACGTGGTCAAGGACGGGCAGCCGTACTTCCTGACCGCCGGGCACTGCACCGCGGCGATCTCCACCTGGTCGGACTCCAGCGGCCAGGCGATCGGGCAGAACGCGGAGTCCCACTTCCCGGGGACAGACTTCGGGCTCGTGAAGTACACGGCGCAGGTGGACCACCCGAGTGAGGTCGATCTGTACGACGGGTCCACGCAGAAGATCACCGGGGCCGCCGAGGCGACGGTGGGGATGAAGGTGACGCGCAGTGGGTCGACGACCCATGTGCACGACGGTACGGTCACCGGGCTGAACGCCACGGTGAACTATCAGGAGGGCAGCGTCAGCGGTCTCATCCAGACCGATGTGTGCGCCGAGCCGGGGGACAGCGGTGGGTCGCTGTTCTCGGGGAGCAGCGCCATCGGGCTGACGTCCGGTGGCAGCGGCGACTGCACCTCCGGCGGGGAGACGTTCTTCCAGCCGGTGACCGCCGCGCTGTCCGCCACGGGGGCGCAGATCGGCTGATCGTTGCGTTCCGTGGAGCCCCGTCCCCCGGGTGTGTGGGGGACGGGGCTCCGTCGTATGCCTGCGGCGGCCCCTTGCCCGCCGTCGCGGCTCGGGCCCTCCTCGGACGCCGTTTGTGCAGGTCGGAAGCCGTTGAGCGGATGTCGTACGCATGTTCGAGAATGGGGGTATGGTGGGGGTGGAAGTAGGGAACTGATGTTCGAGAGCCGTTCGGGGCTCACGAGTGCGGGAGGTGCGTGTGCCGGGCTTCGCGCATCTGCACACCGTCTCCGGGTTCTCCGTGAGGTACGGGGCATCCCATCCGGAGCGGCTGGCCGAGCGCGCCTCCGAGCGGGGAATGGATGTGCTCGCGCTCACCGACCGGGACACCGTCGCGGGGGCGGTGCGCTTCGCCAAGGCCTGCGCCGGGGTGGGGGTGCGGCCGGTCTTCGGGGTGGATCTGGCGGCGGCCCCCGCGGAAGCGCCGCGACGGGAAAAGCGCCGCGCCCCGGTCCGGGGCGGTGCCTTCATCGACGAGTCGACTCCCCGGGTCACCTTCCTCGCCCGGGACGGCGCCCGGGGCTGGGCCGACCTGTGCCGGCTCGTCACGGCGGCGCACGCCGGAGAGGGAGCGCCCCTGCTGCCCTGGCCGGACAATCACGGCGACGGTCTGACCGTGCTGCTCGGTCCGGGATCGGACGTGGGGCGGGCCCTCGCCGCGGGGCGGCCCGACCGGGCCGCGAGGCTTCTCGGGGCCTGGCGTGAGGTCTACGGCGATGCGCTGCGGCTGGAGGCCGTGTGGCACGGGCGTGCGGGTACGGGGCCCGGCTCGCTGCGGCTGGCCGCCCGCACCGTGGGGTTCGCCGCCGAGCAGGGGGTCCGGCCGGTGCTCAGCAACGCCGTCCGGTACGCCGATCCGGGGGCCGGCCCCGTTGCCGATGTGCTGGATGCCGCGCGGCGGCTGGTGCCGATCGATCCGCGCGGTGAGCTGGACTCCGGGGAGGCCTGGCTGAAGGACGCGCGGGCGATGGCGGGGGTTGCCGAGCGGGTCGTGGCGGCTGCCGGGTACCGGCGGGACACCGCCCGGCGGCTGCTGGAGCAGACTCTCGCCCTGGCCGGGGAGTGCCGGGTCGACCCCGAGGGGGATCTCGGTATCGGGACCGTGCACTTTCCCGAGGCGCATCTGGTGGGTGCTGGGCGGCGCACCGCCCAGCGGGCCCTTGCCTCGCGGGCCGTGGCGGGGATGGTGCGGCTCGGATACGGCGGGCGGCGTGCGTACTGGGAGCGGATGCACCACGAGCTGGACATCATCGCCCATCACGGCTTCGCCTCCTACTTCCTGACGGTCGCTCAGGTCGTCGACGACGTACGGAAGATGGGGATCCGGGTGGCCGCCCGAGGGTCCGGAGCCGGGTCGCTCGTCAATCACCTGCTGGGGATCGCGCACGCCGATCCGGTCGAGCACGGGCTGCTGATGGAGCGCTTCCTCTCCAAGGAGCGGGTGGTGCTGCCCGACATCGACATCGATGTGGAGTCCGCGCGGCGGATCGAGGTGTACCGGGCGATCATCGGGCGGTTCGGGGAGGAGCGGGTCGCGACCGTGTCCATGCCGGAGACCTATCGGGTGCGGCACGCCATCCGGGACGTGGGTGCCGCCCTGTCCATGGATCCGGGTGAGATCGACCGGGTGGCCAAGTCCTTTCCGCACATCCGGGCCCGGGACGCGCGCGCCGCGCTGGCGGAGCTGCCCGAGCTGAAGCGGCTCGCGGGGGACAAGGAGCGGTACGGCAGGCTGTGGGAGCTCGTCGAGGCGCTCGATGCCCTGCCGCGCGGGGTCGCCATGCATCCGTGCGGGGTGCTGCTGTCCGACGCCACGCTGCTCGCCCGTACGCCGGTGGTGCCGACCAGCGGTGAGGGGCTGCCCATGTCGCAGTTCGACAAGGAGGACGTGGAGGACCTCGGGCTGCTCAAGCTCGACGTGCTGGGCGTGCGGATGCAGTCGGCCATGGCGCACGCGGTCGCCGAGGTGGAGCGGGTGACGGGGGAGCGGATCGATCTGGACGCGGTGCCGGCCGGGGATCCGGAGACGTACCGGCTGATCCGTTCGACCGAGACGCTGGGGTGCTTCCAGATCGAGTCGCCGGGGCAGCGGGATCTGGTGGGGCGGCTGCAGCCGAGCACCTTCCATGATCTGGTCGTCGACATCTCGCTGTTCCGGCCCGGGCCCGTCGCCGCCGACATGGTGCGGCCCTTCATCGAGGCGCGGCACGGGCGGGCGCCGGTGCGTTGTCCGCATCCCGATCTGGAGCGGCCGCTGGCGGGGACGTACGGCGTCGTCGTCTTCCACGAGCAGGTCATCGACATCGTCGCCATCATGACCGGGTGCGGGCGGGGCGAGGCCGACCGGGTGCGGCGGGGGCTGTCCGACCCGGAGTCGCAGGGGCGGATCAAGGTGTGGTTCGCACAGCAGGCCGCGGCCAGGGGATACGACGCGGAAACGATTCGGCGTACCTGGGAGATCGTGGAGGCCTTCGGGTCCTACGGGTTCTGCAAGGCGCACGCGGTCGCGTTCGCCGTGCCGACCTATCAGTCGGCCTGGCTGAAGGCCCATCATCCGGCCGCCTTCTACGCCGGGCTGCTCACGCACGATCCGGGGATGTATCCCAAGCGGCTGCTGCTGGCCGACGCGCGGCGGCGCGGGGTGCCGATCCTGCCGTTGGACGTGAACGTGTCCGGGGTCGCCCACAGGATCGAACTGGTGTCCGAGTCCGGTGTGTGGGGGCTGCGGCTCGCCCTCTCCGATGTGCACGGCATCAGCGAGGCCGAGGCGAAAAGGATCGCGGACGGGCAGCCGTACTCCTCCCTGGTGGACTTCTGGGAGCGGGCCCGGCCGAGCCGGCCGCTGGCGCAAAGGCTCGCCCAGGTGGGGGCCTTGGACGCGTTCGGCGCCAACCGGCGTGATCTGCAACTGCACCTCACCGAGCTGCACCGGGGTTCCCGGGGTGGCGGTGGCGGTCAACTCCCGTTGGCCGGGGGGCGGAAGACCGCGCCGGCGGGGCTGCCGGACCTGACGTCGGCGGAACGGCTCAGCGCCGAGCTGGGGGTGCTGTCCATGGACGCCTCACGCAATCTGATGGACGACCACCGGGAGTTCCTGAAGGAACTGGGCGTGGTCTCCGCGCGCCGGCTGCGCGAGGCGCGGCACGGCGAGACCGTGCTGGTCGCGGGCGCCAAGGCGGCCACCCAGACCCCGCCGATCCGCTCCGGCAAGCGGGTCATCTTCTCCACGCTGGACGACGGCACGGGGCTGGTCGACCTGGCGTTCTTCGACGACTCGCACGACGCGTGCGCCCACACCGTCTTCCACTCCTGGCTGCTGCTGGTGCGGGGAGTGGTGCAGCGGCGCGGGCCGCGCAGTCTGAGCGTGGTGGGCTCCGCCGCCTGGAACCTCGCCGAGCTGGTCGAGCTGCGTGCCGAGGGCGGACTCGAGGAGGTGGCGGCGCGGCTCGCGGAGCCGGTGGCCGCGGGCGCGGGTGGCGATCCGACCGGTGGACGGCGGATCCAGCTGCCGACCGGATACCAGATGCATCCGTGGGCCGATCTGCGGCCCGCGGGGCAGGAGGCCTCACAAGGGCCCGCTGCCGTACGGAAGTTGTGGCACCAGAGTCCGGGGAGTGCGGGATGACCATCCTCTGCGTACGTTTCCAGCTGCCGCCCATGGACGAGGCGGCCCTGCCCGGACTGCTCGGGTTGCTGGAGGACTTCACCCCGGTCGTGCAGGCGCTGCCGCCGGACGGGGCGCTGGCCGATCTGCGCGGTGCCGAGCGGTACTTCGGGCGCGGCGCGGTGGAGCTGGCCTCGGTGATCCGGGTGCGGGCGCTCGCGCGGTACGGCGTCGACTGTGTGATCGGCGCCGGTCCCGGCCCGATGCTGGCCCGCGTGGCGCTGCGGGACGCCCGGCCCGGGGTGACGTGTGCCGTGCCCGAGGACCCGGAGGGCATCGCGGAGTTCCTCGCCGAGCGGCCCGTCTCCGCGCTGCCCGGCGTCGGCACGGCGACCGCCCGCACCCTGGGCGAGTACGGCCTGGACACCCTGGGCCTGGTCGCCGCCGCGCCGCTGTCCACGCTCCAGCGGCTGATCGGCGCGAAGGCCGGGCGCGAGCTGCGCGAGAAGGCGAGCGGCATCGACCGGGGCCGGGTCGTGCCGAACGCCGTCTCGCGGTCGCTGGCCACGGAACGCGCCTTCGACCTCGACGAGCTGGACCCCGGCCGGCACCGCGGGGCGCTGCTGTCCGCCGCCGAGGAACTGGGCGCCCGGCTGCGCGCGGTGGAGAAGATCTGCGGCACCCTGACCCTCACCGTGCGCTACGCCGACCGCTCCTCCACCACCCGCAGCCGCACCCTGAAGGAGCCGACCGCGCACTCGGCGGCGCTGACGAAGGCGGCCTACGGCATGTACGAGGCGCTCGGCCTGCAGCGCGCCCGGGTCCGCGCGCTCGCCCTGCGCGCCGAGGGTCTGGCCCCCGCCGACCAGGCCTCCTACCAGCTCACCTTCGACCCCGTGGACGAGAAGGTCCGCCGCATCGAGGAGGTCGCGGACCGCGCGCGGGCGAAGTTCGGGCCCAGGGCGGTGATGCCGGGGGCGCTGGGGCGTGGCGGCGGCTCCACGTCGGTCAGTTGGCCCAGGGCGGCGTGATGCGGGTGCCGTCGGCCAGCTCCGCCTGCAGGCCGATGGAGGTGGTGACCCAGGAGAGCGCGGTGTGATCGGTCGGGTTCTCCACGCCGAGGGTCGTGCCGGGGGTGACGATCACCGTGTCGCCCGCGCCGATGCGTTCGGTGCGGCCGTCGAGGGTGATCAGCAGTTCGCCCACGAGCAGATGGAAGATCTCCTCGCGGCTGACGGTGTGGGCGGGCGCCTTGGTGCCCGCCGGGATCTCCCCGCGCCAGGCGCACAGCTCCTTGCTTCCGGTCAGCGGGGTGGCGTACGAGACGAAGCGGGCGCCGTGGATCTCATGGGTCGTGGCTTCGGACGAGCGGACGACGGGCATGCGGTGGGCTCCGTTCAAGTGGAGGAAGTGGTCAAGCGACTTGACTATATGGTCAAGCTGCTTGACCAACCTGTCAAGGGTGTTTCAATGCCTCCGTGCAGAACTCCGAAGCCATGGCCCTGTCCGCCGCCCTGCTCGCCGTCGCCGGCGACCTCACGCAACGCATCCACGACGGGGTCGTGGCGCGCGGGTTCACCGATCTGCGGCCGGCGCACGGCTTCGCCTTCGCGCGGCTCGCGCCGGACGGCGCCACCGTCACCGATCTCGCGGCGCACCTCGGGGTGACCAAGCAGGCCGCGAGCCAGCTCGTGGACGAGATCGTACGCAAGGGATACGCCGAGCGGCGGCCGCATCCGCAGGACGCGCGGGCCCGGCTGATCGTGCTGACCGAGCGCGGCCGGGCCTGCACCCGGGCGGCGGAGGCGGCGGCGGCCGAGGTCGTGGGGGGATGGGCCGACTTGCTGGGTGAGGGTGAAGTGCGCGCGCTGGGGGAGCGTTTGGCGCGGATCGCTCCCTATGGTCCGATCAGGCCCGCGTGGTGACGGTCTGCCAGGGGACGGTGATGTTTCGGTTATCGCTGGAAGTTTTTACTGACGCGTAACTTCTCACTTGGGCTACTCGCCCGTAACTTGACACGTGAACAGCATCCTCGTGATCCGGATCACAGGGTTACCCCACCTCCCTTGAGCCGCAAGGAGATCACCCGATGCTGCCTTGGAAACGTGCGCTCAGACCCCTCGCCGCACTGCTCCTCACCGCCGCCGTCGCCACCGTTCCCGCCGCGACGGCCGCCGCCGACACGGCGCCCAGCAGTGGTTGGAACGACTGGTCCTGCAAGCCCTCCGCCGAACATCCCCGCCCGGTCGTCCTGGTGCACGGCACCCTGGGCAACTCGGTCGACAACTGGCTCTCCCTCGCCCCCTACCTGAAGGACCGCGGTTACTGCGTCTACTCCCTGGACTACGGCCAGCTGACCGGCGTTCCCCTCTTCTACGGCCTCGGCCCCATCGACAAGTCGGCCGAGCAGCTGTCGGCCTTTGTGGACAAGGTGCTCGCCGCGACCGGAGCCGCCAAGGCCGACCTGGTCGGCCACTCCCAGGGCGGTGTGATGCCCCGCTACTACCTGAAGTTCCTCGGCGGAGCGGCCAAGGTGAACGCCCTCGTCGGCCTGGCCCCCGACAACCACGGCGCCAGCCTGAGCGGCCTCACCAACCTGCTGCCGTACTTCCCCGGCGCCTCGGACCTGATCAAGGCCACCACCCCCGGCCTCGCCGACCAGATCCCCGGCTCCGCCTTCCTCGCCAAGCTCAACGGGGACGGCGACACCGTCCCCGGAGTGCACTACACGGTCATCGCCACCAAGTACGACGAGGTGGCCACGCCCTGGCAGAACGACTACCTGAGCGGTTCCGACGTCCACAACGTCCTGCTCCAGGACCTGTGCCCGCTCGACCTCTCCGAGCACGTCGCCATCGGCCTGTTCGACCGCATCGCCTTCCACGAGGTGGCCAACGCGCTCGACCCGGCCCACGCCACCGACACCACCTGCGCGTCGGCCTTCAGCTGACGTGCCGCCGGGGCCCGTCCGGCCTGAGCCGCCGGACAGGCCCCGGAACCTCACCGGCGGTGCGCGCCACCCGCCGCGCGCCGCCGCACCGACAGGAACAGCGCCGCCGAGCCGAGCGCCAGCGCCGCCGCGCCGCCGACAGCGGCGTACGAGGTGCCGGAGGAGGTGCCGGTCTCCGCGAGATCACGCGAAGTACCGGCCGCCTCAGGCGTGTTGGGCGTGTCGGGCGTGGTCGAGGGCTGCCGCGCCGGCTCCTGAGCCGCGGTCGGCGTGCCCTCGCCGCCGTGCCCGTGGTGCCGCATCGTCGACTTGTCGGCACCGGCCGCGATCTGCCGGTCGGAGGGCGCGGAGGCGGTCGGAGCGGGGGCGGGCCCCGTGCTCCCCGCGCCGGCGCCGCCGAAGTCCACGTCCGAGCAGGAGTAGAACGCCTCCGGACTGTCCGAGCGCTGCCAGATCGCGTACAGCAGCTGCTTGCCGGACCGCTCGGGAAGCGTGCCGGAGAACGTGTAGAAGCCGCCCGAGGCGACCGGGTCGGTGACCGTCGCCACCGGGTGCGCCAGATCCAGCCCGGACCAGGCCAGCGGCTTGGCGGGGTCGTAACCGGGCCTGGTGAGATACACCTTGAAGGTGCCCTTGTGCGGTGCCGTCACCCGGTACCTGAAGGTGTACGACCCGCTGCGCACGCGCGTCGCCGGCCAGTCGGCGCGGGCCAGGTCGAGGCCCTTGAACTCCTCGTTGTTCGCGCTGCACAGCTTGCCGTCCGGGATCAGCTTCCGGTGCTGTCCGGCGGCGTCGCCGATCCGGACGCCGTTCCAGTCGTACAGCGCCTGGGTGCCGCCGGCCGCCACGGCCGCCCTGCACGCGGCCGACTTCGGGCTCTCCGGACCCTCCGCGTAGCACTGCGAGACCCGGCTGACCGGGTCGCCCATCGAACCGTGCGCGGACGCCGGAGCGGCGGCGAGCACGGTCAGGGCGAGGGGCGGCAGACCGAGCACGGCGACGACGGCGGCCGCGCGACGGGCACGAGCGGGCATGCGGAACTCCTCGGAAACGGTCCTTCGGCGGGGGCGGACTCGGGGGACCCCGGGGGACCCGGGCGGAACCCTGGGAACCCCGGGGGCCCGTGGGGGGTGATCCGAAGCTAGCCCCGGAAAACCGGGAAATCGCCTGCTGCGGGCGGAGGAAGGAGATCCTTATGGTGCCGTTAAGGCGGGACTAACCGGGGGCTCAGGAAGCGGACGAGGGACCGTCCTGCCCAGCTGCACCCGAGCAGTCCTAGCGTCCGCGGCGGTCCGTGTTCGTCCGCACCCGGACGCCCCGGTTGGCTCCCGGATTGGCTCCCGGCTGCGCCTAGGCATCCTGCGCCAGGACCTATGCCACATGGCTTGGGTCTCGCGCGGTCTGCAACACGGTCAGCTGAGGAGACACCGCCCGCCCGGGCGCAGTTCGCGGCTCTTGGAGAGATCATCCCTACGGGGCTCCCTCACAGCACCCCCCGTGCCCAGCATCCATCCCCGGGCAGGATGAACTTCATCACCGGGCTGGTCCGGACGACCCTGAATAACCAGTCAAGTGCTTCCGTTCGCTCGTCGAGCCGGCACGGTATCCGCGAACAGGGGCCCACCCCGGCGGCGCGGTTCGCATCCTGTCGGGGGCGAGGGACAAGCGGCGAGACCCCCCACCTGTCTTGGTAGAGGGTCTCGTCCAGTAGCGGCGCGGGCGGAGTCGCTGCCTTCGCGGGCTCAACGGCTCTTGTACATCGCGACCGTGAAGCTGACGTTCTTACCGTCGTGGTAGTCGGTGCTGTCCCACACCGAGATGTGAGACCCGTCCTGCATCCGCAGTTGCAGCACCTCATCGGCGTTGCTCCAGTTGTATCCGACGAACTGGAAGTTCGGCTCGGGACTGTCTCCCATTCTCCTGCTTCCCCAGCTGCAGATATATGACGAGTCGTTCTCGCAGACGGACCAGGCCTTGGCGTACAGGTGGCAGCCAAATTCCTCTCCCCCCTGCCATACGTCGATACGCTTCAGCCTCGCGTCGGACGAGCGCCACGTTCCGTTGAACCGGCTGGCGGAGCACAAGGCGGCTGCTTCTTTCGTCGAGGTGACTGTGAGCACCACCGATAGGGAGAGCGTCAGGGCGGCCGTCAAGAGCAAGGCCATGATCTGGCGTAGTGGAATGCGGGCAGAAGAGACCTGTGTCATTGTGAACCTCCGAAAGCGGGTCGCTGCGCCGGGGATCCCGTCGTCACACGACGCGACGTCCCCTCCTGCGGCTGAACGCCACCCATTCGGGCCCGGATCATTTGGCCCTTTACCCCCTGCCTCTTCCAGAGCAGCACTCCGCAACTCTGATCGCAAGTCGGGATGACGAATCCGGCAGGAGCTTCATAGTCGCCGAAGGCCCACCACCCAGCCCTCACACAACGTGAATTGACCGGTCAACTAGGGGCGCTGTGTGATGCGCCGTCGCCAGACGCCAAGTTGACAATGCCGCGAACGCAACGCCAACTGGAATCAAGAGGATCCACGAGACGGCAAACGAAACAGCCCTGACGTGTCTCGATGGTGCGCCAAACTCCTTTGGCCGGGAGCTGCTTTGGGGCGAGTGATCATGGCCCCGTAAGCTTCCGGCGAGTCGGGCGGTCTGTGGACCTGCCCGTCAAGGCCGGACTAACGAGGGCTCAGGCTGTCCACTCGTGGTCACTTGGTCACTCCGGGCCGTAGTACAGCCGCAGGAACTCCTCCATCGCCGCGTCGACGCCGGCCCGGTCACCGGTGGCGAGCAGGTCGAGCAGCAGACCGCGGACGGTGGCGAGTCCCAGCCTGGCGCGGTTCCGGGCCGTGGCGGGGTCCGTCCCCGCGCCGGTCTCGGCGGCCACGAGCGGCTCCAGCCAGTCCGACACGAGCCCTTCGAGGACCGGGACGGCCTCGGGACGGCCGCGCAGCGCGTGTCCGCAGATCTCGAAGAAGAGCCGCTCCTGACCGGCCAGCCGAGGGTCCGTCAGCTGCCGCCACAGCAGCCGCGCGACCTCGGCGGGAGAGAGCCCGGGCTCCAGCCGGAGCCGGGACAGCAGCTCGCGTTGGCGCCGCTCCGACGCCCGGACGATCTCCACGAGCAGCTGTTCCCTGGAGCCGAAGTAGTGGATCAGCATGCGGTGGCTGACGCCGATCGCGGCGCCGAGGCGGCGCAGGCTCAGGTCCGCGATGCCGTGCGCAGCGACGTGGTCGACAGCCGCGTCCACCAGGCGCGCGCGCCGGTCCCGGTCCGCGCCCTGTCCGGACACGCCCCGCTCCGCCTCGCCCTGCCCGGCCTCGTCGTCGGGATCCGGGCCGCCCGTGTTCGGCACGACGCGAGTGTACCCATGGGTGCAGGCCGCATGTACCGTCTGGTACATGAAGCCTGTCACCGTGTCGATCGACGTGGCACAGACGCCCGAGCAGGTCTACGACTTCCTCGATGTCATGGCTCACCACGAGCGGTTCACCGACCACTACCTGACCGGCTGGCGCTACCGCGGCCCCCGCCGGGGCGTCGGCTCGGGTGCCACGGTCACCGCCGCACTGGGCGGCGTGCGGACCGACGTCACCATCGAGGTGGTCGAGGCCGAGGCACCGCGACGGATCGTCGAACGCAACGTCAGCGCGGCCGGCCGCCGCCAGGCCCGTGGCACCTACCTCATCGACCCCTTGCCGGCAGGCGGGAGCCGGGTCTCGTTCACCTACACCTGGGCCCGCGCTCCGCTGGCCGACCGGCTGCTGGCACCCGTCGTGCGGACCACCATGCGGCGCGCCAACCGCACGGTCATGCGGCGCCTGGCCACCGAACTGGCCCACCACGTCCGCGCCGCCGGCTCCTGACGGATACGGATAGCGTGCGTCCATGATCGAGGAGAACCCGGAACGTGTGCGGCCGGCCGTCGCCGAGGACGTGCCGGCCGTCAAGGCGGTGACGGACGCGGCCTACCACCACTACATCGAGCGCATCGGCGTGGTGCCGCAGCCCATGGAGGCGGACCACGCCTCGAACGTGGCCGCCGGCAAGGTGTTCGTCACGGGGGAACCCGTCGATGGACTGGTCGTGATCGAGGCGTTCACCGGCCACCTCTTCCTGGACAGCATCGCCGTCCACCCCGACGCCCACGGCCGGGGCGTCGGACGGCGGCTCCTGCGCTTCGTCGACGCACGCGCGCGTCAGCTGGGTCTCGGCGAGATCAGGCTCTACACGAACGCGCTGATGTGGGAGAACCAGAAGATCTATCCGAAGTACGGATACGAGGTCGTCGAACGCCGTGTCGACGGGCCCTACGACCGGATCCACTACCGCAAGCGGCTGGACTGACGGGCCGCGACGGGTCAAGCCTCGGGCCACCAGGTGCGCGCGATGTCCTTGCGCACCTCGGGTCGTCCCGCGGGGCGGTCCTCCGCCTCGTCGCGGAGCCGGCGGCTGTCCGTCTTCTTCAGGGGCTTCTGCACGGTGACGCGGCGCATGGCTGCCTCCTTCAGTGCCTACCGGGTTTCCGCGTTGGCACGGTGGTAGACGCTTTTGGCGAGAGTTCCTCATCGGAGCCGGGTTGTCAGTGGCGGCTGTCACTCTGTGGGTATGACGAGTACGAGTGACGACACGGTTGCGGTGGGTAGGCGAAGGGGTGTCACGCCGACCGAGGGTGTCAGGCCAGCAACCCTTCGAAGCCGCCGGTGCGGGCCAGCCGCTCCAGTTCGGCCAGGGCGGCCACGGCGGCGGACGCGGCCTCCGGGTCCGTCTCCGTCAGGCCGCTCCCGGCGAACTCGTCCTCGTCCAGACGCCGTACGTCCGCGCCGTCGGCCGAGCGCCACAGGTCCAGGTCGAGGTCCTCCACGACCAGTTCGCCGTCGGTGCGGACCGCCGGCCGGGTGATGTCGCAGTACCAGCCCTTCACGGTCCCGTCGGCCGCGCGCACCTCCTTCACCGAGTACCAGCGGTCCCGCCAGTAGTACTCGGTGAAGACGTCGCCCGCCTCGAACCGGACGAAGCCGAAGTCGCGGACGCCCGCTCCCGCCCAGGGCGCGCGTACGGCGATGCGGGTGCCGTCGTCCTGGAGCAGCTCGGCCGGATAACGGATCTTCGTCCGGCCTGCCTTGACCAGGACGATCTCCAACCGGGCCGTCGGTTCAGCCGAGTTCGCGGACATAGCGCACCTCCGTGGCGCAGATCTCGTATCCGAGCCACGCGTTGATCGCGAGCATCGGGCCGTTGCCGGTGTCGTTGCCCGTGAGCGCCTCCGTGCAGCCGGCGGCGCGGGCGCGGTGCAGTGCGTGGACCTTGGCGAGCTTGGCCAGCCCCCGCCCGCGGTACGCCCGCGCGGTGCCGGTCATGGCCGTGGCGTACCGGGAACCGCCGTCGGTGTAGGCCACGCTGAAGGCGGCGGGACGGCCGCCGGCCAGCACCACGGTGGTCAGCTCACGGTTGAGCAGCGGGTGCTCCCAGGTCTCCGCGATCCAGGCCTGGTAGTCGGTGAACTCCGCGTCCACGTCGCTCGGTTCGTCCGCCGTCGTCTCCGCGTCCAGCTCGAACAACGGGCGCGGGTCGGCCGCGAAGTCGGCGGCCGTACGCACCTCGACGCCGGCCGGGGGAGCAGGCAGCGGCGGCAGCGCGGCCCGGGCCAGATCCAGACGCAGGAAATGCGCGGACCGCCCGGGCCCGTAGCCACGCCGTTCGGCGAAGGCCCGGTTGGCCGGGTCGTCCAGCAGCCAGGCGAACAGCTTGGTCGCCCCGTGCCCGGCCAGGTGCTCCTCGGCCGCACGGACCAGCAGCCCGCCCGCGCCGCGCCGCGTCCGGTCCGGGCGCACATAGACGTTGAGCAGCCCGTGCCCCGGCTCCGGGCTGTCGTGCGCGAGGGCCACCTGGGCGGTGCCGATGACCTCGCCGTCCTCCTCCGCGACCAGGGATCTGAACCGGGCCTCGGGCGGTGTCCGGGTGAGGTGGTGCAGGATGGCGTCCGGGGTCCACAGGATGTAGGGCAGAGCGAGATGCCGTACGCGGGCGAAGGCCTCGACATCGGACCGGTCGGCGGGGCGCAGGTCGCGCACGATCACTGTCATGGGCAGGCACAGTAGGCGCAGGCGTGCCGGGGATGCCTCTTGTTTTCCGCCGGGTACGGGACAATCGGCCCGTGAGCCTGAAGATCCGCATCGATGACAGCGCGCCCCCGTACGAGCAGGTGCGGGCGCAGATTTCCGAGCAGGCGCGGTCCGGGGCACTGCCGGTGGGATACCGGCTGCCGACCGTGCGGGGGCTGGCCGAGTCCCTGGGCCTCGCGGTGAACACGGTGGCCAAGGCGTACCGGGCGCTGGAGGGCGACGGGGTGATCGAGACGCGCGGACGCAACGGAACGTTCGTGGCCGCCGCCGGCTCGGCCGCGGAGCGTGAGGCCTCGCTGGCCGCTCAGGCGTACGCGGAGCGGGTGCGGAGGCTGGGGCTGGGGGAGCCCGAGGCGCTGGCCGCCGTGCGGGACGCCCTGCGGGCGGCTTACGGGGAGTAGGGCGGTCTGGGTTTCCGGTCGCGGCTGAGGAGGGTTCGGCACCGCCGGTCCGCGCCGTCGTGGCCGAGCGCCGTCGCGGCGGAGAAGACATCGCGGCAGCGCGTGGACGCGACAGGAAGGAGTCACCCCAGTTCGGCGGGCTCCGGGATCCGTGTCACCCGCAACCCCGCCCGTCCCGCCGCTCTCCCGAACGTCACCGCGTCCCGCACTGCCGCACCCCCCGGATCGTTGTTGAAGTACGCGTACACGTCCTCCCCCTGCCCCCACGTCGTCGCGATGCGGTCGACCCACGTCTCCAGGGACCGCTTGCCGTAGCGCGGCCAGGGGTGGGCCCGGCCCTGGTGGAAGCGGACGTAGCCCCAGCCGGTGGTGCGCCACAGGGGGGTGACCGGGCGGGCCAGGACGTCCGCCCAGCACAGGGCCGCGCCCCGGGCCGACAGGACGTCCCGCACCTCGGGTGTCCACCAGGAGTCGTGGCGCGGCTCGACCGCGACCCGCGTACCGGACGGGAAGCAGGCCAGGCAGGCGTCCAGCAGTCCGGGGTCGGCGCGCAGGGTCGGGGGCAGCTGGAGGAGGACCGGGCCCAGGCGGTCGCCCAGGCCCGCCGCGTGGCTCATCAGGCGGTCGACCGGTTCCTCGGGGTCCTTCAGGCGCTTGATGTGGGTCAGATAGCGGCTGGCCTTGACCGCGACCACGAAGTCCGCCGGCACCCGGTCCCGCCACGCCTCGAAGTTCTCGCGCGAGGGAAGACGGTAGAACGC
This sequence comes from Streptomyces incarnatus, assembly GCF_001027185.1. NCBI lineage: Bacteria > Bacillati > Actinomycetota > Actinomycetes > Kitasatosporales > Streptomycetaceae > Streptomyces > Streptomyces incarnatus. Next base: position 6,714,353 of record NZ_CP011497.1, read on the forward strand.
GTTGTTGATCTCCACCGTCGCGAACAGGCGCGTGTACTCCTCCAGCCACAGCCGCGCCGGGACCCCGGCCGGATAGACGAGGTCCCGCCAGTCCTTGTACTGCCACCCGGAGGTGCCGACGAACCAGGTCACAGCACCATCAAAGCACTACAGGTACAGGCCCGCGTCCGCACCGTCCCGCGCCCCCGGCACCGAGGTCGGTGCCGTGCCCCGGCGCAGTGCGTACAGCTCGGCCAGCGTCGCCCCGTCCCGGCCGATGGCGTCCTCCCGGCCGAGGGCGTCACCGCCGAGCCAGTCCACCGCCTCCCGGTGGGTCAGCTTGCCCACCTCGATGCGGGCCAGACAGCGGCCGGGGCGGACCACGGCCGGATGCAGGCGCTCCAGGTCCTCGTTGGTGGTGACGCCGACCAGGACGTTGCGGCCCTGTCCGAGCAGGCCGTCGGTGAGGTTCAGCAGCCGGGACAGGGCCTGGCCCGCCGTGTGCTTGGCCTCGCCGCGGATCAGCTCGTCGCAGTCCTCCAGCAGCAGCAGCCGCCAGCGGCCCTTGCCGGCGCCGTCCTCCTCGCCGATCGCGATGTCCATCAGATAGCCGACGTCGGAGAACAGGCGCTCGGGGTCCAGGACGCAGTCCACCTGGCACCAGTCGCGCCAGGAGCGGGCCAGGGTGCGCAGCGCCGAGGTCTTGCCGGTGCCCGGAGGACCGTGCAGCAGGAGCAGACGGCCCGCGATGTCCTCCGGGGTCGTCCCCATCAGGCGGTCCATCGCCTCCGCCACCGGTGCCGTGTAGTTGGGCCGGACCTCCTCCCAGGTGCCCGCGGAGATCTGCCGGGTGGTGCGGTGCGGGCCGCGCCGGGGGGAGACGTACCAGAAGCCCATGGTGACGTTCTCGGGCTGTGGCTCGGGCTCGTCGGCGGCGCCGTCCGTGGCCTGGTCGAGGACCTTCTTGGCCAGTTCCGCGCTGGTCGCGGTCACCGTGACGTCCGCGCCGCGGTTCCAGCGGGAGACCAGCAGGGTCCAGCCGTCGCCCTCGGCGAGGGTGGCGCTGCGGTCGTCGTCCCGGGCGACCCGGAGCACCCGGGCGCCGTCGGGCAGCAGGGTCGCGCCGGAGCGGACGCGGTCGATGTTCGCCGCGTGCGAGTACGGCTGCTCGCCCGTCGCGAAGCGGCCGAGGAACAGCGCGTCGACGACGTCGGAGGGCGAGTCGGAGTCGTCGACGTGGAGCCGGATCGGCAGAGCGTCGTGTGGGTTCGCAGACATGCGGCCATGATCCGGCACGGGGGTGCTGTGCGCACGGCATTTCGCGGCGGCGGAAGCGTTGTTCTTCGGCTGCGGGCCGTCGTGGGCTGGTCGAGCCCACGCGGCGGAGCCGCATATCGCAACAGCCTCGCGCCCCTTTGGGGCGCAATACCTGCCGGAGGCCTGGCCTCCGCCGTTACTGTTGTCCCCGATGGGACGTCATGGGTGGGAATCGGATACTCGGCGGTGGCGGCTCACCGCCCTGCTCGGAGTGGGCGCCGCCGTGCTGGCCCTGGCGGTGACCCTGTTCGGAACGCTGTCCGGCGGGCCCAGCACGGCCGGCACCATACGCGACGGCGACACGGTGCACGGCACCCCCGCGAGCCCGAGCGCGACACCGGAGCCGTACGTCGGCTGGGGCTTCACGCACACCCAGTACAGCGCCGACGAGGGCGCCGGGGCGGCGACCGCGCGCGTGGCGCAACTGCTCGGGCGGAACGCCGGGCTGGCGCAGAACCAGCACATCATGGGCTGGGGCGCCGACAACCCCGAACCGGTCAAGGGGCACTACGACTTCGGCGCGCTGGACCGCCGCATCGACTTCGTGCGCGCCTCCCACGGCACCCCGGTGATCACCCTGTGCTGCTCCCCGGACTGGATGAAGGGCGGCAGGGCCGGGGTGGACAACACGAACTGGAGCCGGACCGCCCTGGAGACGGCACCCACGCCCGCCCACTACCAGGACTTCGCCGACCTCGCCGCCACCGTGGCCCGGCGCTACCCGGACGTGCGGCACTTCATCGTCTGGAACGAGTTCAAGGGCTTCTGGAACGACGCCAGGTCCCGCTGGGACTACGAGGGTTACACGAAGCTGTACAACCTCGTGTACCGGGCGCTGAAGAAGGTCGACAAGGACATCATGGTCGGCGGGCCGTACCTGGTGATGGACAGCGTCGATCCACGTGACCAGAACGCCTCCGGCGGGCTCAAGGGTCCCTGGGGCGCCATGGACCAGCGGGTGCTCGACGCCTTCTCGTACTGGAACGCGCACAAGGCGGGCGCCGACTTCACCGTGGTCGACGGCTCCAGCTACACCCGCGACGACGACCTGCTGCCCGACGAGTTCGCGGCCACCGACAAGCTGACGGCGGTCGGCGCGTGGGTACGGCAGCAGACCCGCGGGCTGCCCCTGTGGTGGGCCGAGTACTACGTGGAGCCCGGCGACGGCAACGACGACCGCAAGGGCTGGACCGAGCCGCACCGGGTCGCCGTCCAGGCCACCGGGATGATCGCCATGGTCAAGGGCGGCGCGGAGTCCGGCTTCTACTGGAACCCGGAGGAGAAGACCGGCACCGGCTGCGCCGGCTGTCTGTGGACGCCCACCGACGGCGGCGGCGGGGGACAGGCCCTTCCCATGTACGACCTGGTGTCCCGGTTCGCCAGGGCGTTCCCGCCCGGCACGAGGTACGAGACGGTCCAGGTCGCTCCGGACGACGTACCCAACGTCAGGGTCCTGGCCAGTGCCAGGACCGTCCTCGTCGTCAACACGCGGAACCGGACGATCAGCGCCCAGGTGGACAGCAAGCGGTTCGACATGCGGCCGTACGAGGTGAAGTGGCTCGACCGCTGATCCGGCCGAGCCACCCTCACTTCATGGTCAGGAACCGCTGCACCAGCGAGGCCAGCACCACCGCCAGCAGCGGCAGCGCGAACCAGAACGTGCCCTGGAGCAGCCGCAGTTGACGCACGCCGGGCCGGACCGCGACCCGTACGACCTCCCGCGCGGCCAGCAGCAGGATCAGGACCACGGCGGACAGGGCGCCGACCACCGACCACGGGGTCCAGGTGACCTGTGGCCCGATCGGCCCGGGCTTCGGCTCCGGCACCGCGCCCGCCGGCCGCTTGCGCAGCGCGAACACGGTGACGTCGTCGTTGACCAGGACCTTCGTCAGCTCCTGCCGGTTGTCCAGGTTCTCGATCAGCCGGGGCTCCCAGGTCGTGGCGTAGCCCGCGTCCAGCTGCAGATAGGTGACCTGGCTCTTGTTGATCATCAGGTACGAGTTCGGGCCGGCGTCCTTGAGCGCCTTGACCAGGCCCGAGACCAGCACCGGGTCGGTCGGGGCCAGGGTCGGCACGTAGTTCACCCGCTCCATGTCCTTCGCCCCCCACGGCATGGCCGGGGTCACGTCGTTCACCGTGTCCTGGGTCAGCCACAGCAGCCGCAGGGTCGGCTTGTCGTGGGCGTACACCCAGTTCATGGCCGCGACCTCGCCGGGCCGGGTGCGCTCGAACGGCTCGTTGCCCCAGCGGGCCACCAGGAAGCCGCCCAGCAGCAGCAGCCCGGCCAGCAGCGCGGCCAGCGGGGCGAGGCTCACCCGGTCCTTCGCCCGCTCCTGCGCGGTGACGCCGGTGCGCGGGAAGAGGGCGAGGGCGCCGAGCAGGGCCGCGCCCGGCACCGCGAACATGAAGACGCGCAGCGCCATCTCACCGCCGTACGACTGCATGCCGAAGCCGAGGAACGGCACGAAGGTGAGCACCAGCAGGGAGCGCTCGCGGTAGCGGTGGAAGCGCCGGCGCCACCAGCCCCAGCAGGCGAACGCCATGACCGAGCCGGCCAGCAGCACCCGGGTGTACAGCACCAGCTTGTGGGTCGAGCTGCCGCCCTGGATCCGGCCGGAGACGGAGGTCGAGACGTTGCTGCCGACCCCGCCGACCCCGCCGAACAGGTCGTTGAAGTGCCCGGACCAGTACGGCTCGGCCATGAAGCCGACCCAGACGGCGACGACCACCGCGAACAGCAGCGGAAGCCCGCGCAGTTCGGACCGGCCGAGCAGGACCAGGGCGGCGAGCACGCCGAGCATGACGAACGGGGTGAGCTGATGGGCGGGGACGCTCGCCGCGTACAGGCCGATCAGCACCAGGAGCAGGACGGCCCGCTGCCGTCGGTCCGCAGGCTCCACCTCCGCCTCGCCGGGACGGAACGTCGTCCAGATGACGCGGGGCGGGCGGAACCAGACCAGCAGGACCGCCACGAACATCAGGTACAGCAGGTAGGTGAAGCCCTGCGGGGAGAAGTAGTCCTGGCCGACCCAGCCGCACAGCACGAACAGCCAGACGCCGGTCCACTTCGCCCGCCAGCTCGCCCGCAGCGACCGGGTGAGCAGGAACATCGGGGCCAGATAGGCGAGTTGGACGGCAGTCGGCCACCAGCGGATGACCTCGGTGAAGTCGCTGACCCCGCAGGCCCGGCCGACGAACGCGGCCACCGCGAAGAAGCCGGGCCAGCTCCAGCGGGCGTCGAGGTCCGGTACCGCGGACCCGGTGCGGTCGATGTAGTCGATGAACCCGAGGTGCTGCCAGGCCGTCGGGAACCGCGGCTCGGTCTCGATCACCGCGGGCAGCGCGTGCAGCGAGACGACCGTCGCCACCAGCGTGAGCAGCAGCAGCGCCCGGTGCTCGCGGCGCAGCCACAGCAGCGCGGCGAAGACGGTCACCAGCAGGGCGGCGCCGACGAGCGTCGGCAGCGGCAGCACCGAGACCAGCCCGAGCCCGCCCATCCGGTCCAGGTCGGCCTCGCCGAGCCGTAGCGCGGGCACCCAGTACAGCAGCAGCGCGGCGATCAGCAGACAGCCGAGGACGACACCGGTACGGGTGGGCAGCAGCCGCTGCCGGAGCGGCACGGGAGCCGGCGGCTCCGCGGGCGCGGGCTGCTCGGCCTCGGGTTCGTCCGGTACGGGCTCCTGCGGGAGGGACGCGTCGATCTCCACCACGGAGTCCATTGTCCCGGGGGACACCGCCAACTCCTCCTTGGTGAACGGCGCGTCGACCTCCGCCGCCTCCGCCTCCCGCAGCAGTTCGGCCTCCGCCGGGCCCAGCGAGGCCTCGCTGCCGGGCTCCCGCTCCTCCACCGGGAGCCCGACCGGAAGCTCCACCGCAAGCTCCACCGGAGGCGCCGGTGACGGCACCGGCGTACCGGCGGGCGGGGTGCCGGGGCCCGGGCGGACGTCCGGGCGGCGCTCCACATGGTCGAAGTCGACATGGATGCCGAGGGCGAGGGTGTCGGAGTCCAGCGCCCAGGCCGGGCTGTGCCGGCGCGCCGGGGCGGCGGCCGGGACCTCGCGCGCGCCCAGGTCGGCGAGGTCCCCGTCGGGCGGCGCGGTGTCGGGCACGGCGTCGGTCGCGGTCCGGACCGTCCGCCACAGCCTCGGCGCGGCGATCGCGGCGATCACCGCGAGGCTGGCGGCCTCGGCGACACCCGCGCCGGTCAGGCCCATCCGGGGCAGGAGCAGCAGGGTCAGGCCCAGCACCAGCACGCACAACAGGCCCTGCAGCCAGGCGAGTCCGGCGGTGCGGCTGCGCGCGCGCAGCACCGCGAAGTAGGTCTCGATCACGACCCGCAGCACCGAGCCGACCGCGAGCCAGCGCAGCAGCGGGGTCGCCGCGTGCGCGTAGCCCGAGCCGAACACGCCGAGGATCCAGGGCGCGCCGAGGATCCACAGGGCCGCGATCGGCACCATGATGCGGGCCATCCGCTTCAGCGCGGCGCGGGTGTAGCCGGCCAGCCGTCCCGGGTCGTGCGAGCCCTCGACCGTGAGGGAGGCGCCCATGTTGATGGCGAGCAGGTCGGTGGTGCCGCCGATGGTGGTGGCGATGTAGAAGTAGGCGTTCTCGGCGGAGCTGACCTGGGAGGCGACGAGGACCGGGACGAGGTAGATCACCGCGAGCGAGAACAGCGAACCGGTGTAGTCCCCGGCGAGGAACCTGCCGACCTGCTTCAGCGTGGGCGGCTCGGTGCGGCCCTCGGTCGCCTTGACGTGCCGGGGCACCAGACGCCGGAACACCAGCCAGCCCAGCGGCACCACCGAGGTGGCGATCGCGGCCACCCAGGACACGAAGACACCGGTGGTCGCGAGGGCGGTGGCGAACGCGACGAGCAGGGCCAGCTTCACGGCCGAGAACACGGTGTTGCCCACCGGCACCCAGGTCGCGCTGCGCAGCCCGGTCAGCACCCCGTCCTGCAGGGTGAGCACGTTCCAGGCGATGACGGCCACGATGAAGCCGAGCCCGTTGACCGTGCCGTGCAGGAACCGGTACGACGGCCCCCAGGTGTCCAGGGTCAGCAGGAACACCCCGGCGGCCACCGCCACCAGCAGCGAACTGCCCGCGTACGTACTGAAGATGAGCCGCCCGGTGCGTTTGCCGGCCACCGGGATGAAGCGGGCCAGGGCGCCGGTCAGGGTGACCGCGGTCAGGCCGGCGAGGAACTTCATCGCGGCGATGGCGGCCGACCCCTGCCCGACCGCGTCCTCGGAGTAGTAGCGGGCCGCGGCCAGCCAGAAGCCGAGCCCGAGGACGGCGGAGATGCCGGTGTTGAGCATCAGCGCGTAGGCGTTGCGGAACAGCGGGCTGCCGCCCGGGGACCGGCCCGCCCCGGGCAGCCGGAGACGGCGCCCGGACCGCTCGGGCGCCTGGGCGTCGGTCGTCGTGGACTCGGTCGTGGTCGTCGTGTCAGACACGGGAACGGATGGCCTTCCGGCGGACCTGACGTGCTCTGCGGACGAGGGCGTAGCCCTTGGTGAGGGCGCGGTCCCTGGCGAAGGTGCGGGCGACGGCCCGGCCGTGCAGCAGCCGTTCGAACTCCTCCACGCCGGTGGAGCGCCGGACCGTGACCCGTCGCAGCGCGTACGGCCCCTGACGGCGGCGCGCGAGGGCGTTGCCGACGGCGAGGGCCTGGACGTAGCCGTCCTCGCGCACAGCCCGGCGCACCCTGCGGTCGGAGTAGCCGTACGGGTAGGCGAACGACACCGGCCGGGCGCCGAGTTCGTCCGTGACGATCCGGGTGCAGCGGGCCAGTTCCGTGCGCAGGGTTTCGTCGCCCAGCTGGTCGAGCTGCGGGTGGGTGTGGCTGTGCCCGCCGATCTCGACCCCGGCCGCGGCCAGTTCGCGCACCTGCCGCCAGTCGAGCATGGCGTCCAGGCCGCCCCCGGTGTCGTACGCGCCCCTGATCCAGCCGGTGGAGACGAACAGGGTGGCCGGGAAACCGTGCTTGGCGAGGACGGGCAGGGCGTGCCGGTGCACGCCCTCATAGCCGTCGTCGAAGGTGATCAGCACCGGCCGGGCGGGCAGCGGGCGGCCGGAGCGCCAGCGGTCCGCGAGGCCGGCGGTGGTGACCGGGGTCAGCCCCAGGTCCCCGATGAGCGCCATCTGCTCCGCGAACGCCTCCGGCGCGACCGACAGGGCGCGGGTGGCGTCATTGGGCGCGGTGGCCACGGAGTGGTACATCAGGATCGGTACGGCAGTGTCAGCCATCGGTGCCCCCTTGGTGCCGTTCGCCGCCGCGTCCGGCGCGCTCGACGGCGCCGGCGTCGGCCGCTGCGCCCCGGCCGCCGCTCGGTCCCGCGCCGCCCGCGGCGGGGGTGCGGCCTTCCCGCGCGGGGTCGGCACCGCCGGTCCGCTCGATCCGGCCGCGGGCCGGTTCACCGCCGGCCGGGTCCGCCTCGGCGCTGCCCGCTGGCGGTCGGCCGGCCTGCTGGACCGGCGCCGACGAGAAGGCCGTACCGTTCCGGCGCGCCCTCAGGGTCCCCACCGCGTAGCCGCCGGCGGCGCTCAGCACCCCGGCGACGATCGCGCCCGCGCGTCCCGCGCCGCCCGGCCGGGCGAGCAGGGCGTCCCGCAGGCCACGAGCGACCCCGGCGGGCAGCACCCTGGTGGTGTACCGGCGTTCGGACTCCAGGCCCTTGTCCGCGCCGACGCTCCGCGCGACCAGCGCCTTGGACAGGCCCTCGGCGTAGGTGCGGGTGCGGAAGTAGGCGAAGTGCTCACGGGGTTCGGGGACCCGGTGGTGGATCACCGCGCGGTCGTCGATGAGCAGCACGGCGTCGGGGCGGGCCCGGGTGAGGCGGATGCACAGCTCCGTCTCCTCGCAGCCGAGGGGGCGCCGGTCGCCGTCACGTCCGATGCCGGTAGCGAAGCCGCCCGCCGCCTCGAACGCCGTACGCCGGAAGGAAGCGTTCCCTCCCAGGACGTTGCGGACCCGGACCCGGCCCGGCGGCAGCCCCTTGTAGGTGCAGCCCACCACCCAGTCGAACTCCTCCGGGAACCAGGCCGGGCGCCGGCCCGACGCCCAGACCGGCACCGTACGGCCGCCGACCGCCATGACCCGCGGGTCGGCGTAGCCCTCGGCGAAGCGGCGCAGCCAGTCGCGTTCGGCCACGGCGTCGTCGTCCAGGAAGGCGATGACCTCGCCGTGGCAGGCCGCGATGCCGGTGTTGCGGCCGGCGGACAGGCCGCGCGGGCCCGCGTTGGCCAGCACCCGGACGCCCGCGGTCTCCTTGTACTCGCGCTCCAGCCGGTCCTTCAGGGCCGGGTTGTGGTCCACGACCAGGAGCGTCTCCAGCGCCGGATACGACTGCGCGCGCACCGAGGAGACCGCCGCGAGGATGTCCTCCCAGCGGTCCTCGGTGTACACGCAGATCACGACGCAGATGCCGGGATCTCTCAAGACACCTCTCCCCGGACCGCGTCGAGCATCGGCGAGTGGTGTTCCTGGCGGCGCAGCTCGCGCCGGTTGGAGCGCTCCTTGAGGATGACCTTGAGCACCCGGAACCCGTCGCGCACGGCCCGCAGGTTGCTGGTGCCGTGGATGCGCAGGTACTCGTGGCTGGGGATCTCCTGGACCTTCAGACCGGCCTTGACCACTCTGATGTTCATCAGCGTCTCGACCTCGAAGCCGGTGCAGTCGAGGTCGATCTTGTCCAGGCAGTGCCGCCAGAACGCGTTGTAGCCGTAGCAGAGGTCGGTGTAGCGGGCGCCGAACTTGCGGTTGACCACGGTGCACAGCGCCCAGTTGCCGAGCTTGCGGATGAAGGTCATGTCGTCGGTGCCGCCGCCGTTGGCGAAGCGCGAGCCCTTGGCGAAGTCGGCGCCGGAGACCAGCGCGGAGACGTAGCTGACGATCTCGCCGCCGTCGGCCGAGCCGTCCGCGTCGACCATCACGATGATGTCGCCGCTGCACGCCTCGAACCCGGTGATCAGGGCGTCCCCCTTGCCCTTGCCGTGCTGTTCGACGACCTTGACGTCCGGCCACAGGGAACGGGCCACTTCGACGGTGTCGTCCGTGGAATTGCCGTCCACCAGGACGACTTCGTGTATCCAGTCCGGGAGTGTCTTGAAGACGTAGGGCAGGTTCTCCGCCTCATTCATGGCGGGAATCACCACGCTCACCGGCGGTGTGATCGCCAGGTGGGAGGAGATCGGCCGGTAGTGCGTGGCGATTAAAGGATCTTGCCCGGCACTCGGCGGGCGCAGGACGGAACTCATGAGTCTTTTCCCTCTCGTCCGGTGGACCGCCCACCCCCGGGCGGCCCGGCTCTGTGTCCGGTTCGAAAGGGGGGTTCTCATCTTCGGCACGGAAAACCGATCTCCCAATCGGTCTCCGTGCACGCCGATGAGCTGGCAAAGCTGGCCGGCCCGCCGGAGAAGAACGGCAGCCGGTCGCGCGGCACGACTCGGTCACAGTTGCGGTCACCGAGCACGGCACCCCCCTACCGCGCCCCGCGCCGGTGGACGCCGCGGCCCTGAGCCCTCCCCTGGAGCCGTGTGCCGACGTGCCGGTGCGGGTGAGATGTACGACGGTATTGACGATTGAACCCGAAAGGCAACCCCTGGGGGACTGCCTCACAGTTTTGTTGGTTTGGCCGTTACACAACTTTGGCCGGTGTTGCTCGCTGTTGTGTGCGTTTTCCGGAAATTCGTTCCCGGACCACGACCAGGAGCAGGAGCAGCAGGCTCAGCACGGTCACCGCGACCACCCCGCCGCGGACCGACCAGCGGTGCACCGCGAGCATGCCTTGGGCGATCAGCATGTTGACGACGACCGAGCCCGCGAGCGCGCAGAGCGCGCGGCCGAACGGATCCAGCCCGCGCAGCGCCGCGGCGAGCGCCGTGGCCGGCGCCGCGAGCAGGAAGAGCAGGCTGCACGGGCCGCGCAGCGGAGAGGCGGAGTCGGCGAGAGCGAGCAGCGCGCCGGTCAGTGCCACGGCGGTCACGGCCCCCGCGAGCAGCGGCAATGAAGATGTCTTGGTGTGGATGGTCTGCATGGCCGCCTTTGCCCCCCGACGTGCCGGATGCCGGGCTTCAATGTGGCGCAGTCCATGGGGGGTCGTCAAGACGGCGATTGTCGAACCGTCAACAGAGTTGCCATGTCCATGCAATAGATGAGCGGTGAACGTTTCGCGTTGATCCTGTTGAGACCCCAAAAGTCTTGGCATGGACACTTCCCGTCAACACGCGTAGTTGCTACGACAGTTGTGGCAGAGATCCTGCTAAAGGGAGGTTCCATGAGACGTTCCCGACTTACCGGATTCGTGACCTCGCTCCTCCTCACCGCCGGCCTCGGTCTCACCGGGGCCGGCCATGCGACCGCCGCCACCGGTGGCTATGTGGCCCTCGGCGACTCCTACTCCTCCGGAGTCGGCGCGGGCAGCTACATCAGCTCCAGCGGCTCCTGCGATCGCAGCACCAAGGCGTACCCGTACCTGTGGAACGCCGCCCACAGCCCGTCCTCGTTCGCCTTCAACGCCTGCTCGGGCGCCACGACGGACGACGTCATGGCGAACCAGCTCGGCTCGCTGAACTCCGCCACCTCACTGGTGTCCATCACCATCGGCGGGAACGACGCCGGCTTCTCCGACGTCATGACGACCTGTGTGATCCAGTCCGACAGCGCCTGCATCGACCGGATCAACACGGCCAAGGCGTACGTCGACTCCACGCTCCCCGGCAAGCTGGACACCGTCTACAACGCGATCAGCGCCAAGGCCCCCGGCGCCCGGGTGGTCGTGCTCAGCTATCCCCGCTTCTACCTGCTCGGCCAGACCTGCCTCGGGCTCTCCGACACCAAGCGGTCCGCCATCAACGGCGCGGCCGACTACATCGACGCCGCCATCCAGAAGCGCGCCCAGGCCCACGGCTTCGTCTTCGGTGACGTCCGCACCGCCTTCTCCACCCACGAGATCTGCTCCGGCGACTCGTGGCTGCACAGCGTCAACTGGCTCGACATCAGCGAGTCGTACCACCCCACCGCCGCCGGTCACTCCGGCGGCTATCTGCCGGTGTTCACGAGCAACGCGTGACCCGAACGGGCTCGCCCCTCAGGGTGAACTCGACGGCGAGCCCGATGCCGATGCGGAGGCCCCGCCCGACGGGGTCTCCGTCGCCGTGGCCGTCGTGCAGCTCACCGAGAACGGGACCGCGTCCGACGTGGTCTGCACCGGAGCGCGCACTTTCACCTTGATCTGGTCCTCGGTCGTCCCGCTGCCGCGGTACACCGTCAGGGTCACCCGCACCTGCCGGGTCTTCCCGCCACCCTCCGGGAACGACAGCGTGTGCCACCCCGGGTCGGACACGGTTCCGCGGGTCGTCACCCAGCGGTACTCCACCCGCGCGGGCAGCCGTCCCACCGTGAACGTCGCCGTGAACGAGGGCGTCTGCGCGTCCGGCGGCGGACAACTCCCGGAGTACGTCGTGTGATCGCCGGCCACCGTGACGTCCACGGACTGCGCCGGCCGTGTGTCCGAGGACGTGCCGCCGCTCGCCGACGGCGGCGACGACGTGCCCGCGTCCGTGCTGCCGTGCGCGGTCGGCGTCCCCGCGCCGCCGGTCACCCGGGTGCCGCCGCCCGCGTTCTGCCGGCCGCCGCCGTGGTGCCGGTTCAGCAGTGTGTACGTCAGCCCCGCCAGCGCGAGCGCCAGCACGAGCAGGCCCGCCACCAGCACCGCGCCCGCCCGCCGGGTGCGCTGCGGCCCGTCGGGCGCCGTGGGCGCCGTGGGCGCCGTGGACGTCGTGGACGTCGTGGACGTCGAGGGCGCCGGAGTGCCGGACAGGGGCAGCGGCGGGGTGGGGGAGGGGTGTGGGTGCGGGGCCGCGACCGTCGGGGCGATGTACGGCGGCACCGGCAGCGTGGCCGCCCGGGGCGTTCCCCCGGCCGCGACGATCCGCAGCTCGTGTTCCGCCCGCTCGGCGTCGAGCCGCTCGGCGGGGTCCTTGCGCAGCAGCCCCTCGATCACCGCTGCCAGCGGACCGGCCCGGTGCGGCGGCGGCAACTCCTCGTCCACCACGGCCCGCAGGGTGCTGATCGGGGTGTCGTACCGGAACGGCGAGACGCCCTCCACCGCCGCGTACAGCAGCACCCCCAGCGACCACAGGTCCGACTCGGGCCCCGGGGTCCGCCCCAACGCCCGCTCCGGAGCGAGGAATTCGGGCGAGCCGATCACCTCGCCGGTCATGGTCAGCGCGGAGCTGCCCTCGACCGAGGCGATCCCGAAGTCGGTCAGCACCACCCGGCCGTCGTTCGCGAGCAGCACATTGGCCGGCTTCACGTCCCGGTGCAGCACCCCGGCGGCGTGCGCGGCGCGCAGCGCGGACAGCACCTCGGCGCCGATGTGCGCGGCCCGCTGCGGCGACAGCGGACCCTCCGCCTCCAGCTGGTCGGCCAGCGACAGCCCGCGCACCAGCTCCATCACGATCCACGGCCGGCCGCCCTCCAGGGCCACGTCGTACACCGTGACCACATTGCGGTTCGCGACCCGCGCCGCCGCCCACGCCTCCCGCTCCAGGCGCGCGTACAGCCGCTCCACGTCGGAGGCGGGCAGCCCGGCCGGGGCCCGTACCTCCTTGACGGCCACCTCGCGGTGCAGCACCTCGTCCCGGGCGCGCCACACGGTGCCCATGCCGCCCTCGCCCAGCGGGGACAGCAGACGGTAGCGGCCCGCGATCACACGTTCGCGGCCCGGCTCTTCGGACACGGGCGCCCCCCAGGCAAGTCGCGGTGATGTCTCTCCGTCGCGTGATGTCACCTCAAGTTAGCTCAGCCGAGCGCGGATGCGGCCCCTTTGACCACCAATCCGGCACCCAGCGCCATGACGACCAGCGCGGACGCGAGCGGCACGCAGCGGCGCACCAGCCCGGCCACCGGGTGGGCGGTCCAGCGCGGCCGCCGCTCCAGCACCCGGCTCATCCCTGAGCCCAGCCGCACCACCGCGAACCCGGCCGCGGTGAGCGTCAGCGCGAGCCCGGCGCCGTAGGCCACGACGAGCAGCAGCCCGAACCAGGCCTTCCCGAGCGCGGCGGCACCGACGAGCACCACCACGGCGGAGGGACTGGGCACCAGGCCCCCGGCGAACCCCAGCAGGATCGTGCCGCGGAGGGTGGGGGCGGTGGGGTGGGTATGGGTGTGGCCGCCGTGGGTGTGCGTGTGGCCGCCGTCGTCGTGGGTGTGGCTCCCGTGACTGTGGGGGTGCCCCTCATTGGTGTGCACCCCGTGGCTGTGCTCCACATGGTTGCCCTCACCATGGCTGTGCTCCCCATGGTGCCCATGGCTGTGCTCCCCATGGTGCGCGGGCTGGTGATGGCGGGCCGACCACACCCTCCGTACGAGGTTGGCTCCCGCCACCAGGACCAGCGCCCCGCCCGCGATGCCCAGCCAGGCGATCACCGAGGGCGTGGCGGCGGAACCGGCCGTGACGAGCAGACCCAGGGCGACCACGCCGAGGGTGTGGGTCACGGTGACCGAGGCGGCCAGCGGCAGGACGTCCCGGAGCCTCGCCCGGCCCCCGCGGGCCGCCGCGGCCGCGGCCATCAGGGTCTTGCCGTGGCCCGGCGCGAGCGCGTGCAGCGCGCCCAGGACGACGGCGACGAGCAGCGCGAGCGCGGCGAAGCCGACGGTGAGGTCGCGCCGGGCCACCAGGTCGTCCAGCGCCCGGGTCCAGCGGTCGGCGCCCCGTGGCAGGATCGCCGCCCCCGGCGCCGCCTGCCGCTCCTCGGCGAGGGCCGGCCCGCCGGGGCGCAGCCGTACAGTGGCGGCGGTGGTGTCGGCCGGGGAGGACAGCAAGTCCTTGGGATACACGGTCAGTTCGTGCGAGACCGATGTCTTCGGCACGTCCGACGCGGTGAGCGTCATACGGTCGCCGCGCGCGGTGATCTCCCGCCAGCCGGGTCCGCCGCCGGTCCCCGCGCTGTGGAAGCCGAGGGTCACACCCGCGCCCCGGGGGAGCGGTGCGGTCAGCCGGCACTCCACGCGGAGGGTGTGCAGCCCGGCCTGGCCGGGACGCAGCCGCGCCGTGGCGCCGACGGCGGTCAGCGGGGCCGTACGGCCGTCCACCGTGAGCCTGCTGTCCTCGGCGGCCCGCGCACACCGCTGCCGGGCCCACTCGCCCGTGCCCAGCCGCTCGAGGTCGGGCCCGGCCTGCGTCGCCGGGATCTCGGCGAGGTCCTCCACATGGTCGACGCGGAGCTGCCCGGGGGCGGCGACCAGGCCGTCGTAGCGGTTGACGGTGAAGTTCCCGAGCGGATGGGCGCTCGCCGGGCCGGCCGGCAGCAGCGCGAGCGCGCACCCGGCGAGGAGCAGGAAGGGCAGGCGCAGGGACGAGGGACGCGGCTTCACTTCGCCGCCTCCAGGGCCTTGCGGGCCTCGGCGGCGCCGAGCGGGGAGAAGCCGGGGTTCAGGCGCAGGGCCGAGGTGAGGGAGGCCCGGCCGGCCGCGCGGTGGCCCGTGGCCAGCTCGATCATGCCGCGGTGGTAGAGGAAGGCGGCGTTGCGGTACCCGGTGGCGGTGGCCCGGCGGGCGTACGGCAGGGCCTCGGCGCCCCGGCCGTTCGCGTGCAGCGCCCAGGCCAGCGCGTCCGCGGTGTGCACGGTGTGCCGGCGGGCCCATTCGGCGCGGGCCGCGCGCAGGGCGGCCGCCTTGTCGCCGTGGTCGGCGGCGGCCAGCGCGGTGTCCAGGTCGGCGTTGACGCCGTTGGCCCGGGCCAGCGCGATCCACGCGTCGACGAGGGCGTACTGCCGGCGCGCCCTGGCCCGGTCGCCGGCCGCGCCGCGCGCCTCGTACAGCTCGCCCAGTTCGACGAGCGGGCCCGGCAGCGGATATCTGGACACCACCGTCTCCATCCCCTTGATCGCCGCCGCGCGGTCGCCGCTCGCGGCCTGCGCCCTGGCCCGGCCCTCCAGCGCCGGCAGGTAGGTGTCGTCGGCGGCGAGGGCACGGGCGTAGTAGGTGAGGGCCGTCCTGTAGTCGCCCTGGTTCCACGCGAGTTGGCCGAGCTGGGCGGCCACGTACGCGGTGTCGCCGGGTGACGTGGCACCCGCCAGTGCCTGTTCCAGGACCCGGCGTGCGGTCGCCACGTCACCCCGTAGCTCGTGGACGTACGCGTACCGCGTGAAGACCGGCACTCCCGGCTTGCGCGCGTCGGCGGTCCCGGCGGCCTTCGACGCCTCGGCGTACTGGCCGAGTTCGACCAGGGCGTCGACCCGGGAGGACAGCGCGCGCTCGCTGTACGGGTTCTGCCGCAGGGCCCGGTCCGCGTAGGTCAGGGCGTCCTTGAAGTCGTGCCGGGCGGCGGCGAGGGCGGCCTGGCCGGCCAGCGCCTGGTCGTTGCCCGGGGCCAGCGCGAGGGACCGCCGCAGCGCCTTGTCCGCCTGCGGGTACCGGGAGGGATCGCCCTTGGTCCGTGCCTGCTCGACGTAGGCCAGGCCCAGCGTGGCCCAGCTCCCGGAGTCCTTCGGCTGGGTCCGCAGGTGCGCCTGGAGCGTGGCGATGCCCGCGTCCAGGTCACCGCCGCCGAGCGCGCCGGGGTCCACGGCGGTGGAGGCGGCCGGCACGGTGGCGGGCGCCGGGCCGGCCCCGAGGGCGATGGCCCCGCCGGTCAGCGCGACGGCCAGCAGGGCCGCACACCCCGCGAGCTGCGCGGCCCGCCAGCGCCGCCCGGCAGCGGCGAACCGCCGAACGGCGGCCACGCGCTGGTCGGGGCGGACGGTCGAGGGTGCTTCGGGGCCGTGCGCGATGTCCTCGGCGGGGTGCGAGCTGTCGGCCGGACGCTCTTCGGAGCCGGAGCCGGAGCCGGAGCCGGAGCCGGAGCCGGAGCCGGAGCCGGAGCCGGAGGAGGCGTGCTCGTCGGAGGTGTGCTCAGCGGAGGTGTGCTCAGCGGAGGCGGCAGGGGCCGATTCCGAGGGTTCTTCCGCCGCCGGCCCCGCGATCACCGTCCGCCCTGTGTTCACCGTGCGCCCCGTGTTCACCGCCGGCCCCATGCTTACCGCCGGCCCGCCGCTGTCCTGCTGCCCGTCCATGTCGTCGTCCTGTCTGCGCGGGCCCATGCCGTCTCCTGCGTCCGTCTGTCGTGTGGGAGGCGCGGCCCGCCGTGGGGGAGGGGAAGGTACGGGCCGCGCCGGTATGGGGTGGGGGTGGGGATCAGTAGGGGCGCCGGATGCGCCGGCGCCACCAGCCGACGGCGGTGCCGAGGAGCAGGATCCCGGCGGCGCCCGAGGCCGCCGACGCGGCGATCAGCACGGTGTTGTCGGAGCCGCCGGCGGAGGACCCGGCCGGCTGCAGGGCGTCACCCAGCTGGCTGCGCACGTCCGTGCCCGCCGTCGTGCCCTTGGCGAGCGGGCCGCGCGAGCCGGAGGTGGGCTCGGCGACGTACGGGAAGTACTTCTCGAAGCCCTTGTCGTTCTTGTCCACCGCGTCACCCAAGTCGTTCTTCGAGCCGACCAGTTCGCCCTCGACGACCTGCAACGCCTCGTCGATCACGTCGTCGGTGAGCCGGCGCCCGTTCGGGAAGCCCGCGTTGTCGCCGTCGAGGACGCCGAGACGCTTGGGGTGCATGGCCGGCTTGATGGAGGTGTTCAGGCGCAGCTCCTCCGAAGCGCGCACGTTCGGGGGCTGGTTGAGTCCCTTGACGCCCTTCAGGAAGACGTCGACCAGGTCGTTGCGCGGCTCGCTGGGCGCCTTGATCTTGTAGATCGACTCGATGAGCTTCGGGAGCTCGGGGTTGGTGACGTTCTTCAGGAACTGGGCGTCGTACGCGGGCTGGGAGGCGTTGAACCTGTCCTTGTCCTTCTGCGGGTTGACGACCTCGTTGACCAGCGGGTTGCCCAGGCGCGAGACCTGGGTGTAGTACCCCTGCGCGTTGCGGCGCTGGGTGGTGGACCAGATGCCGACGATCGGCTGCCCGGACGACTCGCGGATCAGGTCGTTGGGCACCTGCAGGGCGATGGTGTTGACGTTGTAGCCCTTGAGGGTGTCCCGGCCGACCTCGCTGAGGTTGCCGCCGTACAGCAGGTCGAAGACGCGCAGGTCCGCGAAGAACGGGTCGTCCGCCTGCCCGGCGAAGGTCGCGGCACCCCCCGGCGTCTTGTAGACGGCCTGCGCGCGCAGCTTGCCGTAGTCCGGCATGGACGCCTTGCCGACGTCGGAGGGGGCCACCGGCACGTTGTCCGCGAGCCGCGTTCTCGACATCACGTGGTCGTTCTTGAGCTTGAGCAGATCGATGTCGTACGTCTGCGTGATGTTGAGGTCGGGGTCGTCGAGGCTGGTGACGGGACCGGTGTTGTAGAGGAACGTGTTCCCGTTCTTCGTATGCGTCTTGAAGGTGTAGCGGAACACCAGGTCGTCCCGCGCGTCACCGTTGCTGTCGATGTGCAGGTCGTACTGCGCGTCGTCGGCGAACGTGTAGAAGTTCGGCCCGCCCGCGGGCTCCTCGAACGGGATCCAGTTCGCCACGATCGTCGTGGTGTCGGGCTTGTCCGGGCTCACGAACGCGTACAGGTCGGTGTTGTCGTACTGCGGGGTCCCCGAGATCAGGGGCGCCTCCCGGTGGGAGGAGGCGGAGGCCGCCCCCGGTGCCAGCGCGGCGGCGCCGGCGGCGGTGAGCCCTCCGGCGGCCAGTGCGCCGCAGATGAGCGTGACCACGCCGGTGCGTCCCGTGCCGCTCCTGGAGAAGAGAGGTGTCATGCCGTCCGTCCTCAGTGCCGACTTGCCTTTGACGGACGGGTATACGGAGCGGGAGCGCCGATCGGATTGGTCGGCGGAGAAAAAGTTTTGGGCACCTCATGACCCGCGTTTTCGGCCCGCCGATCCGTATCTCCCGCGGGAGGTGTGCGTTCGTGCGGATGCGTGGAGTGCACGGCAGGGCCGGCTGCGGCCACAGAGAGGGGGCCCGGGCCCGGGCGGACGAGCTGCTGGTGCTCGTCGCGGACGGCGACCAGCGGGCGTTCGAGGAGCTGTACGCACTGGTGTCCGGGCCGGTGTACGGGCTCGTACGGCGGGTGGTGCGCGACCCCGCCCAGTCCGAGGAGGTGGCCCAGGAGGTGCTGCTGGAGACCTGGCGCTCGGCCGCCCGGTACGACCCGGGCCGGGGCAGCGCGCTGTCCTGGATCCTCACCCTCGCCCACCGCCGCGCTGTCGACCGGGTGCGCAGCGCCCGCGCGGCCGGTGAACGCGAGCAGCGCGAGGCCCTGCGGGCCGGGGAGCCCGCGTTCGACCAGGTCGCCGAGGAGGTCGAAGCCGGCATGGAGCGCGAGTGGGTACGCCGCTGTCTGCGCCGGCTCACCGATCTGCAACGCCAGTCCGTGACCCTCGCCTACTACGACGGCTACACCTACCGTGAGGTGGCCGAGCGGCTCTCGCTGCCGCTCGGCACGGTCAAGACGCGGATGCGCGACGGGCTCACCCGGCTCCGCCAGTGCCTGGGAGGCGCCGCATGAGCATCCTCGGCAAGCTGCTGCGCCGCGAGGACCTGCACTCCCTGGCCGCGCCCTACGCGCTCGACGCCCTCGAACCGGGCGAGCGGCGCCGGTTCGAGAAACACCTGCAGGGGTGCGACCGCTGCGCCGGCGAGGTACGGGAGCTGGCGGAGGACGCGGTCCGCCTCGCCTGGTCCACGGCGGCCCACGCGCCCCCCGCGCTGCGCGAGCGGGTGCTGACCGCCGTACGCACCATCCCGCAGGAGCAGGCCCGGACGCCGGCCCAGGAGCGCACACCGCAACTCCCGCCACACGTCTGGGGCGTCCAGCCCCCGCCGGGACGCACCCGTACGCCCCGCCCGCGCCCCCTGTTCGTGCCGCTCGCCACGGCCACCGCGGCGGCCGCCCTCGTCGTCGCCTCGCTCTTCGCCGTGCAGGCCCAGCGCACCCAGGACCGGCTCACCGCGGAGCAGGCCCGGGGACGTGAGATCGCCCACGTTCTGGCCGCGCCCGACGCCCGCGCCACCACCGGCAAGGACGCGCGGGGCCGCGCCATCGGAGTGATCGCTTCCGCCTCGCAGGGCGAAGCCGTCGTCACCCTCAGCGGATACGGCAGCCCGCCCGCCGGCCGCGTCCGTCAGCTCTGGCTCATGCGCCCCCGTGCGCAACCGCGCTCCCTCGGGCTCTTCGCGGGCGACACGCCCTTGGTCGCGAAGGGTCTCGACACCTCCTCGACGTCACTCGCCGTAACCGTCGAGCCTGACGGGGGGTCAGCGCAGCCCACCGGCCAGCCCATTGTCCAACTCACCCTGAAATCGGTCGGATTCGGAGAGTAGTCAACGAAGGATGGTCAACCGCCTTGCAGGGAAGGTGAATCCTGTGGACGCGATACACGCGTGCCCCCCTGGGGCGATAGGGTTACTCTGCCCGGGCCGGGTGGACTCGTACGGGTGGGGAGTGACATGGAGCAGATAACAGTGCGCAGCAGGGCCAGGGTCCCTGCGATCACCTGTGGCAGCAGCGCGACCAGTTCGCGTCTCGACCGTCATCTGTCGGTGCTGGCGGGTCCCGCCGTTCCGCAGCGGGAGACGGCCGAGGCGACCTCGCTGATGCGCGAGCTGACGGCGCGTGACACCGCACAGCAGCGCAGCGACCGGGGCAGGCGGGTCAGCCGCGTCTCCCTCTTCGCACCGCTGCGCCGGCTGCGTCGTTCGCTGTTCGGCGGCCACTGAACAGCCGCTGAGCGGCCATGGAGAGCCGCTGAGCAGCCGCTGAGCGACCGTCGAGCCACCACCGAGCCGCCGCCGACCCGGCCGGGCGGCCCCCGGAACCGCTCCGGGCCGTCGGCGCTCAGGCCACCACACCGTCCCGGCGCATCGCTGCGATCTCGTCGTCCGTCATCCCCACGGCACGCAGCAGCGCCCCGGTGTGCTGCCCCAGCGCGGGCACATCACCCATCCGAGCCTCGTCCCCGCCCGGCAGCGTGATGGGAGGCAGCAGCGCCTGCAACGGCCCGACCGGAGAACCCACCTCACGCCACCGCCCGCGGGCCGCCAGCTGTGGATGCCCGGCGAGTTCGTGCAGGTCACGCAGTCGGGCGCAGGCGATCCCGGCCTTCTCCAGCCGGGCCAGCGCCTCCTCGGCGTCCAGCGCGCCGAGCGCCCCCGCCACCAGTTCGTCCGTCTTCTCCCGGTTCGCGACCCGCGAGGCGTTCGTGGCATACGCCGGATCCGTCCCCAGTTCCGGGCGGCCTATGACCTGTTCGGCCAGCCGCCGCCACTCCCGGTCGTTCTGCACGGACAGCAGCACCCGCCCGCCGTCCGCCGTCGGATAGGCGTCGTAGGGCGCGATGACGGCGTGCGCGAGACCGGTGCGCGCCGGGGGCTCACCTCCATGCATCGCATGGTGCAGCGGATGCCCGAGCCACTCCGCGAGCGCCTCCAGCATCGACACCTCCACCGGCCCGCCCCGCCCGGTCGTCCCGCGCCGGACGAGCGCCGCCAGGACACCCGAGAACGCGTACATGGCCGCCGCGATGTCCGCCGCCGGCACGCCCGCCTTCACCGGCTGCTCCGGCGTCCCGGTCACCGACACGAGCCCCGCCTCGCACTGCACGAGCATGTCGTACGCCCGCTTGTCCGCGTACGGGCCGAAGGAGCCGTACCCGGAGATGTCCACGGCGATCAGCCGCGGATGCGCCGCGCACAGCGTGGCCGCGTCGAGGCCCAGCCGGGCCGCCGCCCCGTGGGCGAGGTTCTGCACGAACACGTCCGCGTCCGCGATCAGCCGCCGTACGACGTCCAGGCCCCGCGGATCCTTCAGATCGAGGGCGAGGGACTCCTTCCCGCGGTTGCACCACACGAAGTGCGAGGCGAGACCGCGGGCCGCCGAGTCGTACCCGCGCGCGAAGTCGCCGCCGTCTACCCGTTCCACCTTGATGACCCGGGCCCCCAGATCGGCGAGCTGCCGGGTCGCGAAGGGTGCGGACACCGCCTGTTCGACGGCGACGACGGTGATGCCCTCCAGGGGCAGGGGCTGGGTGTCCGTGGGCTGTTCCATGACCGGATCATGGCCTGTGACCGGCGGGTCTGTCAGTAGGGCGGCGGCAGCCCGTCACCGCCGCGCGTGTGCGGAGCGGCGCACGGCGAGCGGCAGGAACAGCGCGGTCAGGGCCAGGCTCCAGGCGAGCGCACCGGCGACCGGGTGGGCCACCGGCCAGGCGGAGTCCGGCGGGACCGTGGCGTTGCCGAACAGGTCCCGCAGCGCGGTCGTCACCGCGCTGATCGGGTTCCACTCGGCGAGGGTGCGCAACCAGCCCGGCAGGTTGCCGGTCGGGATGTAGGCGTTCGACAGCAGCGGCAGCACGAAGGAGGAGGCCCCGAGCTGCCCGGCCGCGTCCTCGCTGCGGGTGAGCAGCCCCAGGAAGATCCCGGCGCAGGTGCAGGCGAACCGGAAGAGCAGGAGCAGCCCCACCGCACCGGCCGCGCCGAGCACGGACCCCTCGATCCGCCAGCCCACCGCGAGCCCCACCAGCAGCAGGGGCACAGTCCCGAGGCCGGTCACGACGAGGTCCGCCACCGCCTGTCCCAGCGGTACGGCGGCCCGGCTCACCGGCATCGCGCGGAACCGGTCCGTCACGCCCCGGTGGGTGTCCGCGGCGGCCTGGAACATGCCGGTCATCAGTCCGCCCGCCGCGGTCGCGACCAGCAGCCCCGGCACCAGGAAGGACCGGTACTCGCGGCCGGGCATGGCCAGCGCGCTGCCGAACACATAGCCGAAGAAGAGCAGCATGGTGACCGGCATCATCTGCGTGAGGACCGCCAGTCCCGGACTGTTGCGGACCCGGCGCAGCTGCCGGCCGGTCATCGCCAGGCTGTCGTACGCCAACGCGCTCATGCGGCACGCTCCTTGCTGTCGGGGGATCCCTGGCCGGACTCGCCGGTGAGCCGCAGGAAGACGTCGTCGAGGGTGGGCGGGCGCAGGCTCGCGTCCAGCAGCGGCACGCCCGCCGCGTCGAGGGCGCGGACCAGCCGCGGCAGGGTGAGGGTCGGGTCGGTGCTGACGGCGCCGACGGCGTTGCGCTCGCGGTCGAACACGGGCTCGCTGCCGGTGAGCCGGTCGAGCACGCCGGCCGCCCGCGCCAGCGCCTCCGGGCTCGCGACCACGGCCTGAGCGCGGGACCCGATCAGCGCCTTGAGCTCGGCGGGCGAGCCGGTGTGCGCGACCCGGCCCCGGTCCACCAGGGCGATCTCGTCCGCGAGGTGGTCCGCCTCCTCCAGATACTGGGTGGTCAGCAGCACGGTCGTACCGGCGGCCCGCAGATCGCGCACCGCCTGCCAGACGCGGGCGCGGCTGGCGGGGTCGAGTCCGGTGGTCGGCTCGTCGAGGAACAGCACGTCGGGGCGGCGCACGAGACTCGCCGCGAGGTCCAGCCGGCGCCGCATGCCACCGGAGTAGGTGGAGGCCCTGCGGCCGGCGGCCTCGGTCAGCCCGAAGCGCTCCAGCAGCTCGTCCGCGCGCGCGGCCGGCCCGCGCACCCGGTGCAGCCGGGCGAACAGGCGCAGGTTCTCCCGGCCGGTGAGGTCGCCGTCGACCGAGGCGTACTGCCCGGTCACGCCGATGCGGCGGCGCACCGCGTCCGCGTCCCGGACGAGATCGTGCCCGGCGACCCGCGCCGAGCCGGCGTCCGGCCGCAGCAGTGTGGTCAGCAGCCGTACGGCCGTCGTCTTGCCCGCGCCGTTCGGCCCGAGCAGCCCGCAGACCGAGCCCTCGGCCACGGCCAGATCCAGCCCGCGCAGGGCGTGCACCGTGCCGAAGCGCTTCTCCAGACCCTCACTAAGTACAGCGTACGTAGTAGTCATGCCGCGACCATATCGCACTACGTACGCTGTACGTAACTAGGATGGTGGCCGAGGTGATGATCCATGGCAGTCCGAGGGGCCGTCCCCGAGGTGATCTGGGCGCGCCCCGAGCGCACCGGCCGGGGGCCGAAGCCGGCGTACACCCGCGACGACATCGCGGCGGCCGCCGTCCGGATCGCCGACGCGCGTGGGCTCGACGCGGTGTCCATGCGGCACGTCGCGGCCGAGCTGGGCTGCGGCACGATGTCGCTGTACAACTACGTCCCCCGCAAGGAGGACCTCTACGAGCTCATGGTGGACGCGGTCAGCGCCGAGCAGGTCCCGTGGGAGCCGAGCGGGGATTGGCGGGCCGACATGCTCCGGGTGGCCCGGGAGACGCGCTCGCTGATGCACCGGCATCCCTGGGTTCCGCGGCTGATGTCCCCGGTGTACGGCGTGAGCCCGCACGCGCTGCGGTATCTGGAGCACTGCCTGGCCTGTCTGGACCCGCTGGAGAGTTCGTACGGCACCAAGCTGGAGCTCGTCGCGATGCTGAACGGCGTGGTGACGACGTACGTCCGCAATGAGCTCGACACGGCGGAGCGGGTGCGGGCGCTGCCCTGGTCGGAGGACGAGGAGAACGCGGTCCGGGTCGCGTATCTCGGGCGGCAGGTCGCCTCCGGCGCGTATCCGAGGATGGCGGCGGCGTTCGCGGAGGACGCGGGCCCGATCGATCTGGAGGCGGTGTTCGACCGGGCACTGCGACGGGTGCTCGACGCCTTCGACCCACGCCACGGCACCGGGTGAACCGGGGGCCCGCCGAGCGTGTGAAGTGCCGCTAGAGCAGGGTGAACTGGCCTTCCGGGCCCTCCTCGTGGTGGTCCAGGACGGAGGCGGGGCGGCGGGACGACTCGGGGGCCGGGAGGACGCCCGCCGCCCGGAGGCCGGTCGCCGTGATCGAGGCCGGTACCTTAAACTCTGCGCGCCGGGGCCGCAGTTCGGCCAGCAGGGCCAGGACCGTGATCAGTTCCAGGAGCTCCGACGTCCAGGCCTGCGGCCAGGTGGCCGGGCGGATCGCGGCCAGGGTGCCCGGCTCGGCGAGGGTCGTGCGCGTGGTGAACCAGGACTCCAGGACCCGGACTCCGGCCACCTCGTGGTCCCAGGCCTCCGGTGGGACGGGGGAGATGCGGCCCTCGTCGAGGTGGAGGGTCTCCTCGTCCGCGTCGTAGCGGAGAGTGCCGGGCCGGGGCGGCAGGGGCGCGCGGACGTAGGGGCGGCGGCCGCCCGGCAGCTTGGGGCGTTCGCCGTCGCGGCGCATCAGCCACAGCATCCGGCGGCCCAGTCCGACCCCGGTCGACCACAGGCCGGGGTCGTCGGTGAGCGGGACGGTCAGGTCGGGGCCGGTGGCCGCGAGGATCCAGGCGAGGACATCGACCGGGGCGGGGGTCTCGCCCAGGCGGTCGCCGAGGTGGGCCGTCAGGCCCGGAGCGAGATTCGGTTCGGCGCCTCCGGGGCGGCGGTACAGCGGGCGGACGCGGCCGGTGCGCAGGGTCGGCAGCAGCGAGGTCGCCAGCAGCGGGTCGGCCCCGTCCCCCGTCTCCACCGCGAAGACCTGGTGCGCGTCCGCCACCCGCCACAACTCCGGGCGCGCGGTGTCGATCAGCCGGTGGTCCGGGATCAGCCACTGCTCGTCGAAGGGCGCCGCCAGGACGCGGACCGGCTCGGCGCAGGGGCCCTCGGCGCGGGCCAGCCGCTCGGTACCGGTGGAACAGCCGGGGAGCTGGCCCACCGCCGAGCCGAGGGTGCGGGCCCGGGTCGGCTCGAACAGGGCCTCGCGGTCCGGGCCCTCGGCCTTGAGCAGCGCCTCCCAGCGGGCCTTCAGCGAGCCGGGATCAGGCGCCGTCGGCCAGGCACGGCCCGGCCGCAGCGGTGCGACGGACCACGGCATGAGGTCCGCCAGCAGCGGAGCGTCGTCGTACGTCACGCAGGGCATGGTACGGCCTGGACCGGACCCGGTATCAGGTCGCGTCCAGGGTCACCGTGAACGAGAAACGGTCCCCCCGGTACTGGATCACCGCCACGTCCAGCACCCGCCCGCCACTGTCGTACGTCACCCCCGTGTAGTGCAGGATCGGGCTCAGCAACGGCACCTGGAGCAGCCGGGCGGTCTCCGGGTCGGCCAGCCTCGCCTCCACCGTGTCCGTGATGCGGCTGATGTCCGCCCCGACCACGTCCCGCAGCACCTTCGTCATCGGCCAGCGGACCAGGTCCTCCAGATCGATGCGCTCGGCGAGTTCGGGGCGGATGTGGTTCACCGCGTGGTTGGTGGGCTCGCCGGTCTTCTCGTCGCTGCGCAGGCGGTGGTACGTCATCACCTCCGCGAGGCCCGGGAAGTGCTCGGTGACACCGGCCGGCACCGGTGCCATGCCGTGGTCCAGCAGTTCCGTCGTCATCCCGGACTGCTGGGCCACGATCGCGTCCACCGAGCCCAGCAGCCGGACGGGCGCGCCCCGCCGGACGCCGGGCTCGATGAACGTGCCGCGCCGCCGGTGGCGGCTGATCAGTCCCTCGTCCTCCAGTTCCTTCAGCGCCTGCCGCATGGTGAGCACGCTCACGCCGTAGTGCTCCGCCAGCCGCTCCTCCGTGGGCAGCCGCAGCGGGTCCTCGGGGGAGCGGCCGAGTATCGAGGCGCGCAGCGACTGCGACACCTGGTACCACAGCGGCAGCTTGCGGTTCAGGACGATCGAATCCGGAGCGAAGGAGGTCACTTGGCTATCCGTACCCGTCGATGAACGTCAGGCGCAACAGAGGCGTCATGGGCCTCAGCCACGGAAGTGGCGCTCGAGACCCCGCCACACGTCGTCGTAGCGCCGCTGGAGGTGGTCCGCGCCGGCCGCGTGCGGGGTGAGCGTCACCGGCCAGCGGGTCTCGAACATGAACGCCAGCCCGTCGTCGACCTTCTGCGGCTTCAGCTCGGCCGCGCTCGCCCGGTCGAAGGTCTCCCGGTCCGGGCCGTGCGCCGACATCATGTTGTGCAGCGAGCCGCCGCCGGGCACGAAGCCCTCCGCCTTGGCGTCGTACGCGCCCTCGATCAGGCCCATGTACTCGCTCATCACGTTCCGGTGGAAGTACGGCGGCCGGAAGGTGTCCTCGCCCACCAGCCAGCGCGGGGCGAACACGACGAAGTCGACGCCCGCCAGGCCGGGGGTGTCCGAGGGGGAGGTCAGGACCGTGAAGATGGACGGGTCCGGGTGGTCGTAGGAGATGGTGCCGATCACATTGAAACGGCGCAGGTCATAGACGTACGGCACATGGTTGCCGTGCCAGGCGACCACATCGAGCGGGGAGTGGCCGTAGGTGGCCGTCCAGAGGTTGCCGCAGAACTTGTTCACCACCTCCACCGGGCCGGTCACGTCCTCGTACGCGGCGACCGGAGCCTGGAAGTCCCGTGCGTTCGCGAGGCCGTTGGCGCCGATCGGCCCGAGGTCGGGGAGCTGGAACGGCGCCCCGTAGTTCTCGCACACATAACCCCGGGCCGACTCGTCCAACAGCTCCGCACGGAAGCGCACCCCACGGGGAATCAGCGCCACCTGTGCCGGCTCCACGGCGAGTCGGCCGAACTCGGTGTGCAGCAGCAGACCGCCGCGCTCCGGCACGATCAGCAGTTCGCCGTCGGCGTCGGAGAAGACGCGCTCCATCGAGGCGTTGGCGTGGTACAGGTGCACGGCCATGCCGGTGCGCTGGGTGGCGTCGCCGTTGCCGCCGAGCGTCCACAGGCCGGCCAGGAAGTCGGTGCCCGCCGGCGGCTCGGGCAGCGGGTTCCAGCGCAGCCGGTTGGGGTCGGGCACGGTCTCGGTGAACGGGGCCGTACGGATCGTGCCGTTGTCCGCGCGGGTGAACGCCGGGTGCGCGGCCGAGGGCCGGATCCGGTAGAGCCAGGAGCGGCGGTTGTGCGAGCGCGGCTCGGTGAACGCCGTGCCGCTCAGCTGCTCCGCGTACAGCCCGAGCGGCGCCCGCTGCGGCGAGTTGCGGCCCTCGGGCAGCGCGCCCGGCACCGCTTCCGAGGAGTGTTCGTTGCCGAACCCGGTCAGGTACGACAGTCCCGCGGCGGTCTTCCGCGCGTCCCCGCTCATGCTCGCTCCCTTGCGCTCCCTGATTCCTATGTAACACCGTAGGAATAGCGGGAGGCGGGCGCAAGAGGACCGCGCGTACTCCGCCGGAGGGATGCCGGGGACTGGCCGGAACCAGACTTCAGACGGATCCGGTGGGCCGGAGCGTTGCCCTACGCTCCGGAACATGCCGAGGACGCCGTGGACCCGCAGGACCCTCGCCGCGCTCGCGGCGGGCGTCCTGCTGCCGTTCGGCGCGGCGGCCTGCTCCACCGGGCACGCCCAGGGCGGCACGGTCGCGTCCTCGCCGGTCGGCAAGGTCCTGGACGACACCGACGGGACCGGCCGGCACCTGCGCGAGGTCGGCAAGAAGGACGCGCCGCAGGTTGCGGTCGAGGTGACCCCGGACTCCGGCGGCGGCTGGGACGTCCGGCTGACGTTCCACCGCTTCCGCTGCTCCGCGCCCGGTGCCGGGCCCATGGCGGTCGGCGGGCGCGGGCTCGTGTACCTCTTCGTCGACGGCCGCCGGATCACCCCGCTGCGTTCCCGCGAGTACCACCTGCCCGACGGTCTCGTCCCGCACGGCACCCACCACGTCACCGCCCGCCTGTACGCCGACGACGGCACCGTGTGGGCCGTGCACGGCAAGCCGGTGCAGAGCACCGCCGACATAACGGTGTCCGGAGTGGACACGGCGCCGGCGAAGCCCCCGGCGGGCACGGGAAGCGCGTCGACACAGCCCTCCGCCCACGTGGGTACGGCGTCGACACAGCCTTCGGCCCATGCGGGTACGGCGTCGACACAGCCTTCGGCCCATGCGGGTACGGCGTCGGCGAAGCCCTCGGCCCCCGCGCACACGGCGCCGGCGAAGCCCCCGGCCCGCACGGCTTCCCCGGTCGCAGGGGAATGAGTGCAGCGGCCACTCTTCTTCGTACAGGAGGGCGAGGTTCACCCGGCCCCGGCGGAGAGGCATCATGAAGCCCGTGCCCCACGCGACATCGCTCCGCCGCGCGCCCGTCCAGCGGCGCAGCGCCGAACGCCTGACCAGAATCCTCGACGCCTGCGCCGAACTCCTCGACGAGGTCGGCTACGACGACCTGAGCACCCGTGCCGTCGCCCTGCGCGCCGGCGTGCCCATCGGCTCCGTCTACCGGTTCTTCGGCAACAAGCGGCAGATGGCCGACGCCCTCGCCCAGCGCAACCTGGAGCGGTACACCGAGCGCGTCACCGAGCGGCTGAAGAAGGCGGACAGGGGCGACTGGCGGGCCGCGATGGACGCGGTCCTGGACGAGTACCTGGCCATGAAGCGCACCGCACCCGGCTTCTCCCTGGTCGACTTCGGCAACCAGATACCCGTCGGCACCCGGCACGCCGAGCCCAACACGCGCGTCGCCGACCGCCTCACCGACCTGCTCTCCGGCTACCTCGGCCGGACCCCCGACGAGGACCTGCGCCGGGTGTTCCTGGTCGCCGTGGAGAGCGCGGACACCCTCGTCCAGCTGGCCTTCCGGACCGACCCGCACGGCGACGAGGCGATCATCACCGAGACCCGGGAGCTGCTGCGCGCGTATCTGGGACGCGTGCTCGACTGACGATCACCGGAGAGACCTCCCCTCCGTGCATACCGGTCGGTATGCTCACCTCGAGCCGCTCCGCGCTCACCCGGCACCGCCGCCGACCCCCGGGAGGACACGTGTCCCGCACCGCCCTGCGCATCTGCCCCCTCTGCGAGGCCACCTGCGGGCTGACCCTCACCATCGAGGGCACCCGAGTCACCGGCGCCCGCGGTGACCGCGAGGACGTCTTCAGCAAGGGCTTCATCTGCCCCAAGGGCGCGTCCTTCGGGGCCGTCGACTCCGACCCCGACCGGCTGCGCACCCCGCTCGTGCGCCGGGACGGAGAGCTGCGCGAGGCCACCTGGGAGGAGGCCTTCGACGCGGTCGCCGCAGGGCTCCGCCCGGTCCTGGAGGGGCACGGGCCGAACTCCGTCGGCGTGGTCCTCGGCAACCCCAACGTGCACACCGTGGCCGGTGCCCTCTACCCGCCGGTCCTGCTCGCCGGCCTCGGCACCCGCAGCGTGTTCACCGCCTCCACGGTCGACCAGATGCCCAAGCACGTCTCCAGCGGGCTGCTCTTCGGCGACGCCAACGCCATCCCCGTACCGGACCTGGACCACACCGACCACCTGCTGCTCATCGGCGCCAATCCGCTGGAGTCCAACGGCAGCCTGTGCACCGCCCCCGACTTCCCCGGCAGGCTCAAGGCGCTCAAGGCGCGCGGCGGCCACCTGACCGTGGTGGACCCGCGCCGCACCCGCACCGCCAAGCTCGCCGACCGGCACCTGGCGATCCGCCCCGGCACCGACGCCCTGCTGCTCGCCGCGATGGCGCACACCCTCTTCGCGGAGGACCTGACCGATCTCGCCGGCCTCGCCCCGCACGTCCAAGGCCTCGATGAACTCCGGGACGCGATAGGCGACTTCACTCCCGACGCGGTGGCCGGGGCCTGCGACATCGACGCGGAGACCATCCGCACCCTCGCCCGTGAACTCGCCGCCGCCCCCACCGCCGCCGTCTACGCCCGCATCGGCAGCTGCACCGTCCCGCACGGCACCCTGGCCAGCTGGCTGGTGGACGTCCTCAACATCCTCACCGGCAACCTGGACCGCCCCGGCGGCGCCCTCTTCCCGCAGGCCGCCACCGACAGGACACCCCGGCCGGCCGGACCCGGGCGCGGTTTCGCCCTCGGCCGCTGGCGCTCGCGGGTACGTCAACTTCCCGAGGCCAAGGGAGAGTTGCCGCTCTCCGCGCTCGCCGAGGAGATCGACACCCCCACCGGCGAGGGCGAGCCGGTCCGCGCGCTGATCGTGGTGGCCGCGAACCCCGTGCTGTCCGCGCCCGACGGCGACCGCCTCGACAAGGCCCTGGACTCGCTGGACTTCATGGTCAGCGTCGACCCGTACCTGAACGAGACCTCCCGCCACGCGAACGTCGTGCTGCCCCCGCCCCCGCCCTCGCAGAGCCCGCACCACGACTTCGCCTTCAACACCCTCGCCGTGCGCAACCAGGTCCGCTACAGCCGCCCCGCGGTCCCGCTGGAGCCCGGCCGCATGGCGGAGAGCGAGATCCTCGCCCGGCTGATCCTCGCGGCCACCGGCATGCACGGCACCGACCCGGCCGCCGTCGACGCGATGGTCATCGACCAGACCCTCGGCAAGGCCGTGACGGAGGCCCACTCGCCGGTGTACGGCCGCGACCCGAAGGAACTCGCCGGGCAGCTCACCGGCGAGACCGGCCCCGAGCGCCGCCTGGACATGATGCTGCGTCTCGGCCCGTACGGCGACGGCTTCGGCGTACGGCCCGACGGACTGAGCCTGGCCAGGCTGCTCGCCCACCCGCACGGCATCGACCTCGGCCCGCTGCGCCCGCGCCTGCCGCAGCCGCTGAAGACCCGCAGCGGCACGGTGGAACTGCTGCCCGGGCCGATCGCCGCCGACCTGCCCCGGCTGCGCGAGGCCCTGCGGGAGCGGCCCGCGGGGCTCGTCCTCGTCGGCCGCCGCCATCTGCGCTCCAACAACAGCTGGATGCACAACGTGCCCGCCCTGACCGGCGGCTCCAACCGCTGCACCCTGCACATCCACCCCGAGGACGCGGACCGGCTCGGCCTCCGGGACGGGGCGGACGTACGGGTGAAGGGCGCGGGGGGAGAGGTGGTGGCGCCGGCCGAGGTCACCGACGCCGTACGGCCCGGGGTGGTGAGCCTCCCGCACGGCTGGGGGCACGACCGTCCCGGCACCCGCCTCGGCCACGCCGCAACCGCGCCCGGAGTCAACGTCAACCAGCTCCTCGACGGCAGCCTGCTGGACCCGCTCTCGGGCAACGCTGTCCTGAACGGGATCCCCGTCCACCTCACCCCAAGCCTGTGACCTGGACTTTCGCGCTTATTGCTCACACGTCAACGTCTTGTTAACGCCATTCGACGGGACCTAACGTCATCGCACCGCCGACCCCCAGGTGGGATGTTCAAGGGCGAACGTTAGGTATCCATTCATGCTGACCATCCTCGGCTTCGCCATGATCGCGACCTTCCTGGTCCTGATCATGCTGAAGAAGATGTCGCCGATCGCGGCGCTCGTGCTCATACCCGCGCTGTTCTGCGTGTTCGTGGGCAAGGGCGCCGAGCTCGGCGACTACGTCATCGACGGCGTCACCGGCCTCGCCCCCACCGCGGCGATGCTCATGTTCGCGATCGTCTACTTCGGTGTGATGATCGACGTCGGCCTCTTCGACCCGATCGTGCGGGGCATCCTCAGGTTCTGCAAGGCCGACCCGCTGCGCATCGTCGTCGGTACGGCGGTCCTCGCCGCGATCGTCTCCCTGGACGGCGACGGCTCCACCACCTTCATGATCACCGTCTCGGCGATGTACCCGCTGTACAAGCGCCTGAAGATGTCCCTGGTCGTGATGACCGGCGTGGCCGCCATGGCCAACGGCGTGATGAACACGCTGCCGTGGGGCGGCCCGACCGCCCGTGCCGCGACCGCGCTGAAGGTCGACGCGAGCGATGTCTTCGTGCCGATGATCCCGGCCCTCGCCATGGGCCTGCTGTTCGTCCTCGTCCTCGCCTGCGTCCTCGGCCGCCGCGAGCGCAGGCGGCTCGGCGTGCTCACGCTGGACGCGGTGCTGGTGGAGGAGCCCGCCGAGACCGTTCTCGTGGGCGCCGGCTCCGGCAAGTCGCCCGTGCGGACGGGCGGTTCGGGCTCCGGCACCGGCGCGGGTCTGCCCGAGGGCGAGGGCTTCCAGGGCCTCGACCCGCACCGCCCCACCCTGCGTCCCGGGCTGTACTGGTTCAACGCGCTGCTCACGGTCGCCCTGCTCACCGCGATGATCATGGAGTGGCTGCCGATCCCGGTGCTGTTCCTGCTCGGCGCGGCACTCGCCCTGACCGTCAACTTCCCGCACATGCCCGACCAGAAGGCCCGGATCGCCGCGCACGCCGAGAACGTCCTGAACGTCTCCGGCATGGTCTTCGCCGCCGCCGTCTTCACCGGCGTCCTCCAGGGCACCGGCATGGTCGACCACATGGCCAAGTGGCTGGTCGGCAACATCCCCGCCGGCATGGGCCCGCACATGGCCCTCGTCACCGGCGTGCTGAGCATCCCGCTGACGTACTTCATGTCCAACGACGGCTTCTACTTCGGCATCCTGCCGGTGCTCGCCGAGGCCGGCCACGCGCACGGCGTCTCCTCGCTGGAGATCGCCCGCGCCTCGATCATCGGCCAGCCGCTGCACATGTCCAGCCCGCTCGTGCCCGCCGTCTACGTCCTGGTCGGCATGGCCAAGGTGGAGTTCGGCGACCACACCCGGTTCGTGGTCAAGTGGGCCGCCCTGACATCCCTGGTGGTGCTCGGGGCAGGGATCCTCTTCGGCATCATCTGACACCTCGAGGAGGAAGACCTCATGGCGCCCGGTGGCAACCGCGGCTGGCTGCTCCGCCTCGTCCTCGCCTTCGGCTTCGCGCAGGGGGCGGTGTCGATGGCCCGGCCCGCGGTCTCCTACCGGGCGCTCGCACTGGGCGCGGACGAGCGGGCGGTCGGCGTCATCGCGGGCGTCTACGCCCTGTTGCCCCTCTTCGCCGCCGTACCGCTCGGCCGGCGCACCGACCACGGCCGCTGCGCACCCCTGCTCCCGGCGGGCGTGGTCCTGATCTCCGGCGGCTGCGCGCTCAGCGGACTGGTGAACTCCCTCTGGGCGATGGCCCTGTGGAGCGGGGTGATGGGCCTCGGCCACCTCTGCTTCGTCATCGGCGCCCAGTCGCTGGTCGCCCGGCAGTCCGCGCCGCACGAACAGGACCGCGACTTCGGGCACTTCACCATCGGCGCCTCCCTCGGCCAGCTCATCGGCCCCATCGCCGCGGGCGCGCTGATCGGCGGCCCCGACATGGCGCACAGCAGCGCGCTCGCCCTCGTGGTGGCGGGCGCGGGCGCGGCGGTCGCCTTCACCTCGCTGTGGCGCATCGAGGACCGTACGGCCGTCATGCCCTCCAGGCCGCGGGGCGACCGTGTGCCGGTGGGCCGCATCCTGCGCGCCCGTGGCGTGCCCGCGGGCATGCTGATCAGCCTCTCCGTCCTGTCCGCGACGGACATCCTCACCGCGTATCTCCCGGTGGTCGGCGAACACCGGGCCATCGCCCCCTCGGTGGTCGGCGTCCTGCTCAGCCTCCGCGCCGGCGCCACGATCGCCTGCCGTCTGGTGCTCACCCCGCTGCTCCGGCTGCTCGGCCGCCCCGCCCTGCTCACGCTGACCTGCCTCCTGGCGGCGGTGCTGTGCGCGGGAGTCGCGCTTCCGGTGCCGGTGTGGGCGCTCGGTCCGATGCTCACGGCGCTGGGTTTCTGCCTGGGCGTGGGCCAGCCGCTGTCGATGACGACGGTGGTGCGGGCGGCGCCCGAGGCGGCCCGCTCCACGGCGCTCGCGCTGCGGCTGACCGGCAACCGGCTCGGGCAGGCCGCCGCGCCCGCCGCCGCGGGCCTGGTCGCGGGTGTGGCCGGGGTGGCGGCGCCGTTCGTGATGCTGGGGGCGTTGCTGCTGCTGTCGTCGGCGGTGGCGCTGCGGTCGCCCGAGCGGCCCGAGGGGCGGGTCGGCCCGCCGAGGCGGGGGCGGGCGCGCTCCGGATTGCGCCGGACGAGCGGTCTCTGACGGCCCGCCGGGTGTCGCTTCGTCAGGAAGGGTGTGCATCCAGCACAGTCCAGTCGAAAGAACGATTTGTATGAAAATCGTCTGACTCGGAGGAATGTGCATGTCCACCCAGACCTCACTACGTGCCTTTCGCTCCCGTGCGGGCGCCACTGTCGTTCTCACCGCCCTCGCCGCGGCGGGTGCGTCGTGGGTGGTGGCACCGACCGCGGCGGCCCAAGGGGCGAACGGCGACATCAGAGTGCACAGCGTGGGCAGCGGACGGCCCGGAACGGGGCAGGACGATCCGGTGGTCTGCAAGTTCTACCTCGATGCCGTCAACTTCGACATCCTGCCCAAC
Source organism: Streptomyces incarnatus (assembly GCF_001027185.1). Lineage (NCBI taxonomy): Bacteria > Bacillati > Actinomycetota > Actinomycetes > Kitasatosporales > Streptomycetaceae > Streptomyces > Streptomyces incarnatus. The sequence continues at coordinate 6,748,584 of NZ_CP011497.1, forward strand.
ATCCCCTACATCATCCAGGCGCAGCCCCCGCTGCCCAGCGCCGCCACCGTCACCGGTGTCATCCAGCTCGCCGAGGGCGCCGGACACACCGACGTGATCGGCCTGGCCGACGGGCAGTACAAGCTCACCTGGGTCGCGGCGGGTGCCGTCAAGGAGAAGCTCTTCCGCGTCAACTGCCACGAGCGGCACGACGAACACGGTCCGAACGGGCAGATCGAGGACCACGACCACGACCACGACCGCCACGACCACCGGCAGGACGGGCCGGGCTGGGGCGACAGGGACGACAACGACCCGCCGCGCGGCGGTGTGCACGCGGGCGGCGGCGGGCTCATCGACAAGGCCGCCGCGTACTCGCCCGTGGCCGCCGCGGGTGCCGTGGGCCTGATCGCGGTCGGCGGTGGCGTGTACGCCCGGCGGAACCGCCGGCGGCCTCATGGCGCCGCGTAGCCGCCGCAGACGCAGGCCCTGGTACCGGACCCGCGCCTACCGCCTCACCAGGACGGCACTGCTGGTGACCGTCCTGGTGACGGTGGGGAGCCGGTGCGGCGGCGGCCACCCCGGGCCCGGCCGGGCGGGCGACCCGGACTCGGTGGCGGCCGCCGGCGGAGCCGGCGCGGACGGGGAGGCGTCCTGCGAGCCCCCGCCCGGACCGCCGCCGCACCCGCTGCCCCGGTCCCGGCCGACGTCCTTGCGCATCCCCTTCCTGGGCGTCGACGCACCGGTCACGCCGCTCCGGCTCGACAAGGACCGGCAGCTGGAGACCCCGCCGGTGGACAAGCCCAGGCTGGTCGGCTGGTACGAGGGCGGCCCCACTCCGGGCGAGCCCGGCACCGCGATCGCCGTCGGCCACCGGGACACCACGACCGGCCCGGCCGTCTTCACCGCGCTCGCCCAGATCAAACCCTGCAAACTCATCGAGGTGGAACGCGCCGACGGCCGTACCGCCGTCTACACCGTGGACCGGATGAAGGTCTTCGACAAGGCGGGCTTCCCGGACAAGGAGGTCTACGCCCCGGCCGGACGGCCGGAGCTGCGCGTGCTGACCTGCGGCGGCTTCTACAACCGCCGCACGGGCTACACGAGCAACGTCGTGGTCTTCGCGCACCTGACCGCGACCAGGTGAGGGGACGGGCCGTGCGACGTCTTCCCCCGGCCCGCGACAGTCCGTTAACTTCCGTGACTCACAGGCCCCGTTCGACCCGCGGGGTCTTCGGACCACGGAGCAGCGGCGCTCCGGACAGCCCCCGGGGGCGGCAGGCATGACACGCGCCATCGAACTGCACGACGTGAGCAAGTCCTACACACGCGGCACGCGCGTGGTCGACGGGCTCTCGCTGGACATCGCGCCCGGCGAGTTCCTGGTCCTGCTGGGCCCGTCCGGCTGCGGCAAGTCCACCGTGCTGCGGATGATCGCCGGCCTGGAGGACATCGACGAGGGCGAGCTGCTGCTCGACGGCGAGTACGCCAACCACTGGCAGCCCTCCGAGCGGGGCATGGCCATGGTCTTCCAGAACTTCGCCCTCTATCCGAACATGACCGGCCGCGACAACATCGGCTTCCCGCTGCGCATCGAGGACCCCGGCGCCGACCCCGCCCCGCGCGTCGGCGCCACCGCCCGCATGCTGGGCATCGAGGACCTGCTCGACCGTTTCCCCAGCCAGCTCTCCGGCGGCGAGCGCCAGCGCGTCGCGATGGGCCGGGCGATCGCCCGCCACCCCTCCGCCTTCCTGATGGACGAGCCGCTGTCCAACCTCGACGCCAAGCTGCGCAACCATCTGCGTGCCGAAATATCCCGGCTGACCCGCGAGTTGGGCGTCACCACGGTGTACGTCACCCATGACCAGGCCGAGGCGATGTCCCTCGGCGACCGGGTCGCCGTGCTGCGCGGGGGAGTGCTCCAGCAGGTCGGCACCCCGCGCCAGGTCTACGCACTGCCCCGCAACGTCTTCACCGCCGCCTTCATCGGCACCCCGCGCATCAACCTGCTGCGCGGCCTGGTCCGCGCCCCGCTGGACGGCGCCATGACCATCAGCCTGGGCAAGCAAGCCCTGCGGCTGCCCGAACCGCTCTGTCTGGACCACCAGTTGCTGCGGGTGCAGCAGGGCCGCGAGGTGATCGTGGGGCTGCGCTCGGAGGCCGTGCGCATCGCCAGGCACAGCTCCGCCCGGGCGGGGGAGGCGGCGATCACCGGGCTGGTGGAGCACGTGGAGTTCCAGGGGCACGAGATCCTCGTCCACTTCGACACCGGCTCGCGCCCCGCCGTCGTACCCGACCTGGAGGCCCCGCGGCCCGCCGCCCGCCCGGCGCGCCGGCGGCGCAGGGAAGGCCCGACCGTGCTGGACCGGCTGCGGGAGCGGGCCGGTTCGCGGCGCGCCGGACCGGTGGTGGTGCTCGAACACCCCGGGGACACCGGGCCCGAACCCGCGCCCCCGGAGGGCCGGCTCCCCGGCGACCTGGTGGTGCGCACCACCCCGGACCTCCGGCTGCACCACGGCATGCAGGTCCCGCTCCTCGTCGACCTGGCCCATCTCTTCGTCTTCGACCAGCAGGGCGACCGCATCTGCCCGTCCCCCGACCGGCTGCCCGACCTGGACGAGTGAGGTACGGCACCCGCACGAGTGAGGAGCTGCCGCCCCGGCGATGATGTCCTGGTACGTCCGGTGTCGGACCGCGCCCGGCGCCGGAGTGCGTCTGGCGCCGAAAAACTAACGCCGCTAGTTTGTGTGCCGGACCACGCAGACCCGCCGGGAGGAAGCAGCATGAAGGCACACGACGGCCTCTACATCGACGGCGCCTGGCGCCCCGCCGAGAGCACGGATGTCATCGAGGTCGTGAACCCGGCCGACGAGCAGGTCATCGCCCGGGTCCCGGCGGGCGGCGCCCTGGACGTCGACACCGCCGTACGCGCGGCCCGCGCCGCCCTGCCCGCCTGGGCCGCCACGCCCCCGGCCGAGCGCGCCGCACGCCTCACCGCCCTCCGCGACGCCCTCGTGGCCCGCAAGGACGAGATCGCCGAGACGGTCACCGCCGAGCTCGGCGCCCCGCTGCAGTTCTCCCAGGCCGTGCACGCGGCCGTGCCGATCGCCGTCGCCGGCTCCTACGCCGAGCTGGCCGCGACCCACTCCTTCGAGGAGAAGGTCGGCAACTCCACCGTCCTGCACGAGCCCGTGGGCGTGGTCGGCGCGATCACCCCCTGGAACTACCCGCTGCACCAGATCGTCGCCAAGGTCGCCCCGGCGCTCGCCGCGGGCTGCACGATCGTCGTCAAGCCCGCCGAGGACACCCCGCTCACCGCCCAGCTCTTCGCCGAGGCCGTGCACGAGGCGGGCGTACCGGCCGGTGTGTTCAACCTGGTCACCGGCCTCGGCCCGGTCGCCGGGCAGGCCCTCGCCGAGCACCCGGGCGTCGACCTGGTCTCCTTCACCGGCTCCACGGCCGTCGGCCGGCAGATCGGCGCGGTGGCGGGCGCGGCCGTCAAGAAGGTCGCCCTCGAACTCGGCGGCAAGTCCGCCAACGTCATCCTGCCGAGCGCCGACCTCGCCAAGGCGGTGAACGTCGGCGTCGCCAACGTGATGTCCAACTCCGGCCAGACCTGCAGCGCCTGGACCCGCATGCTGGTCCACCGCGACCAGTACGACGAGGCGGTCCAACTGGCCGCCGCGGCCGCCGCCAGGTACGGCGACCGCATCGGCCCGGTCGTCAACGCCAAGCAGCAGCAGCGCGTGCGCGGCTACATCGAGAAGGGCATCGCCGAGGGCGCCCGCCTGGTCGCCGGCGGTCCCGGATCCCCGCGCGAGACGGGCTACTTCGTCAGCCCCACGGTCCTCGCGGACGTCACCCCGGAGATGACCGTCGCCCAGGAGGAGATCTTCGGCCCTGTCCTGTCGATCCTGAGGTACGACGACGAGGAGGACGCCCTGCGCATCGCCAACGGCACGGTGTACGGCCTCGCGGGCGCCGTCTGGGCCGGCGACGAGGCCGAGGCCGTCGCCTTCGCCCGCCGCATGGACACCGGCCAGGTCGACATCAACGGCGGCCGCTTCAACCCCCTCGCCCCCTTCGGCGGCTACAAGCAGTCCGGGGTCGGCCGGGAACTCGGCGCGCACGGACTCACCGAGTACCTCCAGACCAAGTCCCTCCAGTTCTAAGGAAGCACGCGAACCCATGGCCGTACGAGCCGCCGTTCTGCCCGCCATCGGCGCACCCCTGGAGATCACCGGCATCGAGCTGCCCGACCCGGGCCCCGGACAGGTCCGGGTCCGCCTCGCCGCCGCCGGTGTCTGCCACTCCGACCTGTCCCTGTCCAACGGCACCATGCGCGTCCCCGTCCCGGCCGTCCTCGGCCACGAGGGCGCCGGCACGGTCGTGGCCGTCGGCGAGGGCGTCACCCATGTCGGCGGGGGCGACCCCGTCGTCCTCAACTGGGCCCCGTCCTGCGGGAGTTGCCACGCCTGCGCGCTCGGCGAGGTCTGGCTGTGCGCCAACGCCCTGAACGGCGCCGCCGACGTCTACGCCCGCACCACCGACGGCACCGACCTCCACCCCGGCCTGAACGTGGCCGCGTTCGCCGAGGAGACGGTGGTGCCGGCGTCCTGCGTACTGCCCCTCCCGCAGGGCGTGCCGCTGGCGGACGCCGCCCTCCTCGGCTGCGCCGTCCTCACCGGCTACGGCGCCGTCCACCACTCGGCGAAGGTCCGCGCGGGCGAGACGGTCGCCGTCTTCGGCGCGGGCGGGGTAGGCCTCGCCACCCTCCAGTCGGCCCGCATCGCCGGCGCGTCCCGGATCATCGCCGTCGACGTCTCCCCGGAGAAGGAGGAACTGGCCCGCGCGGCCGGCGCCACCGACTACGTCCTCGCCTCCGAGAACACCCCCCGCGAGATCCGCGCCCTCACCGGCAAGCAGGGCGTCGACGTCTCGGTGGAGTGCGTGGGCCGCGCGGTGTCGATCCGCGCCGCCTGGGACTCCACCCGCCGGGGCGGCCGTACGACGGTCGTCGGCATCGGCGGCAAGGACCAGGAGGTCACCTTCAACGCCCTGGAGATCTTCCACTGGGGCCGCACCCTGTCCGGCTGCGTCTACGGCAACACCGACCCGGCCCGCGACATCCCGGTGCTCGCCGAGCACGTGCGGGAAGGCCGCCTCGACCTCTCCGCGCTGGTCACCGAACGCATCGCCCTGGAGGGCATCCCGGCGGCCTTCGAGAACATGCTCGCGGGCAAGGGCGGCCGGGCGCTGGTGGTGTTCTGACGCCCGGTTCCGACGCTCGGTCCGCAAGGCTCAGCGGACCTTCTCGGGTCGCGGCTTCCCACCGGCCGCGACCCGGGACGTGCGGCCGCCGCGAGCCCGGGACCGCGACACCGCCACACCCGCGAGACACAGCACCCCGCCGCCCAGCGTGAGCACGCCCGGCACCTCACCGAGCACCAGCCACGACATCAGCACCACCAGCGCGGGCACGGCGTACGTCGTCGCGCCCATCCGGCTGGCGGTGGTGCGGGCGAGGGCGTAGGCCCAGGTGGTGAAAGCGAGCGCGGTCGGGAACACGCCCAGGTAGACCATGCCCAGGGTGGCCGGCAGGGGCGCGTGCCCGGCCTGGTGCACCAGTTGCCCGGCGAACGGCAGACACGCCACCGCCCCGACCAGACACCCGAAGGTCGTCACCTGCAGGGCGCTCGCCCGTCCCAGGGCCGGCTTCTGCGCGACGACGCCGGCGGCGTACGCCACGGCGGCGAGCAGGCACAGCACCACGCCGAGTACGGAGTTGCGGCCGCCGCCCGACATGGACAGCCCCACGGTCACCGCGCCCGCGAACGACACGGCCATCCCGGCCAGCAGCCGCGGCGGCATCGGATCACCGAGGAGCCGGGCGCCGAGCAGGGCGATCAGCAGCGGGCCGACGTTGACGACCAGGGCGGCGGTACCGGCGTCCACCTGTTGCTCGCCCCAGTTCAGCACGACCATGTAGAAGCCGAACCACAGCACACCGGACAGCAGGATCCCGCGCCAGGCGCCCCTCGGCGGCAGTCCCTCCCGGCGCACGGCCCAGATGACCCCCAGCGCGAGCGCACCCGACGCCAGCCGCCCGAGCGCCAGCGCGCCGGGGGAGTACTCCTGCCCGGCACTCCGGATCGCCACGAAGGCCGACGCCCAGAGGACGACGGTGACGACAGCTGCGCAAGCCGGCAGCAGGTGTGGGCGTGGGGCGGTGTTCATCATGCTCCCGAGGTTAGGTATGCGTGTGTGTCCTGGCTGGCGGATATCGGACAGGACGCCCGGGGCGGAGCTGGGCGGGGGTCGGGTCGCTCACTGGCGCCGGCAAGGTGCCGCTGCGCCCACCCGTGCCGCCCCAGCGGCACGACTGCCCGCAGCGGCGGCGGTGCTTCGAAGGCGCAGGGCACTGCAGTTCCCTCAGGGGCGCGGGGAACTGCGCGAGCAACCACGCACGACCTGCACCCGGCAACGGCCAGAACTCCCCACCCCGGTAGCCGCATTCAGCACAGCTCTTCCCACGAGATACCCAGCAGCGCCGACAACTCCCGCTCCCCCGACGGAGTCACTTTCACGGCCCGCGCGGAGCCGATCCGCACGCACCACCCCGCCTCCAGCGCATGCCGGCACAACGCGGCCCCCGCCGCCCCCGCGAGATGGGGCCGCCGCTCGGTCCAGTCCAGGCACGCCCGGGCCAGCGGCCGCCGACTCGCCACGTCAAGGGCAATCCCCGCCGAGGCGAACCACCTCAGCCCCGCGTCCGTGAGCGCGAACCCGGTGTCCTGCCGCAGCAGCCCCCGCAGGGTCAGCGCATCGGTGACCGCGATCCCGAGCCGCCCCGCGAGATGGTCGTAACAGGTACGGCCCCGGGCCATGGCCGACCCGGCACTCGACTCACGCAGGGTGCGGGGAGCCCGCCGTACAGCCGCCGGAGGCACCTGCGCCGCCAGGTCCTCGACCAGCTGCGCCACATGCGCGTCGGCCAGCCGTACGTACCGGTGCCGCCCCTGCCGTTCCTCCGCGAGCAGGCCCCCGGCCACCAGCTTGCCCAGATGCCCGCTGAGCGTCGACGCGGCGACCCCCGCGTGCCGGGCCAGCTCACCGGCCGTCCAGGCCCGCCCGTCGAGCAGCGCCAGCAGACACGCGGCACGGGTCTCGTCGGCGATCAGGGAGGCGAGCGCGGCCAGGCCGGCGGCCTGCGGGTCCTTGGCGGTCATACCGCCCAGCATGCGGCACGGACACTTCGGCGCCCACCGAACTATCGCTGCACGCCCTGCTGCACCTGCTGCACCTGCCGCCGTACCTGCTCGTACTGCTGCGCCAGCCCGTCCAGCAGCGCCGTGAGCCCCGTCTCGAAGGCCCGCTCGTCGATCTTCTCCTGCTGCTCGGCGAGCAGATGGGCCTGGCCCAGGTGGGGATAGTCGGCGGGGTCGTAGGCGCTCGCGTCGTCCACGAAGCCCCCGGCGAACGAACCGAGCACGGAGCCCATGACGAAGTACCGCATCAGCGCGCCGATGGAGGTCGCCTGTGCCGGTGGCCAGCCGGCGTCGACCATCGCGCCGTACACGGCGTCGGCCAGTCGCAGGGCGGCCGGCCGCCGCCCCGGACCCCGGGCCAGTACCGGGACGATGTTCGGGTGGTCGCGCAGGGCGGCCCGGTAGGAGACGGCCCAGTCGTGCAGCGCGGTGCGCCAGTCCCGGCCGTGCGTGCCGCCCTCGAACATCGACAGGTCCACCAGGCCGCTCACCGAGTCGGCGACCGCCTCCAGGATCTCGTCCTTGGTGCGGAAGTGGTTGTAGAGCGAGGGCCCGCTGACCCCCAGCTCGGCGGCGAGCCGACGGGTGGAGACGGCCGCCAGGCCCTCCCGGTCCACGAGTTCCCGGGCCGTCTCGACGATCCGGTCGGTGCTGAGGAGGGGCTTGCGCGGTCGGGCCATGGCGCACATAGTAGGGCTGCGGACGGAAACTAGCAGTGCTAATTTAAATGTACGGCTTTCAAGATCCGTCATCGGTGTCGTCTTCTGTGGGGTGATCGCGTGGTGAACCTGGGGCTCAGCGAGGAACAGGCCGCCGTACGGCAGCTGGCCCGGGACTTCGTGGAACGCGAGATCGCCCCGCACGTCGTCGCCTGGGACCGCGCCGAGGAGGTCGACCGGGGCATCGTCAAGAAGCTCGGCGAGCTCGGCTTCCTCGGGCTGACCATCGACGAGGAGTACGGCGGCTCCGGCGGCGACCACCTCGCGTACTGCCTGGTCACCGAGGAGCTGGGGCGCGGCGACTCCTCCGTGCGCGGGATCGTCTCCGTGTCCCTCGGGCTCGTCGCCAAGACGATCGCCGCCTGGGGCGACGAGGAGCAGAAGCGGCGCTGGCTGCCGGGTCTGACGGCCGGCGAGTACGTCGGCTGCTTCGGCCTCACCGAACCCGGCACCGGCTCCGACGCGGGCAACCTGGTCACCCGCGCCGTACGCGACGGCGACGACTACGTCATCAACGGCACCAAGATGTTCATCACGAACGGCACGTGGGCGGACGTCGTGCTGCTCTTCGCCCGCTCCACCGACGCCCCCGGCCACAAGGGTGTCTCCGCCTTCCTCGTGCCCACCGACACCCCCGGCCTGACCCGCCGCACCATCCACGGCAAGCTGGGCCTGCGCGGCCAGGCCACCGCGGAACTCGTCCTCGAGGACGTGCGGGTGCCCGCGTCCGCGATGCTCGGCGAGGCGGGCCGGGGCTTCTCCGTGGCCATGTCCGCGCTGGCCAAGGGGCGGATGTCGGTGGCCGCCGGCTGCGTCGGCATCGCGCAGGCCGCGCTGGACGCGGCCGTGCGGTACGCCGGTGAGCGCGAGCAGTTCGGCAAGCCCATCGCCCACCACCAGCTGGTGCAGGAGCTGATCAGCGACATCGCCGTCGACGTGGACGCCGCCCGGCTGCTCACCTGGCGCGTCGCCGATCTGATCGACCGCGGGCAGCCGTTCGCCGTCGAGTCCTCCAAGGCCAAGCTGTTCGCCTCCGAGGCCGCCGTCCGCGCCGCCAACAACGCCCTCCAGGTCTTCGGCGGGTACGGGTACATCGACGAGTACCCGGCCGGCAAACTCCTGCGCGACGCCCGCGTGATGACCCTCTACGAGGGCACCAGTCAGATCCAGAAGCTGCTCATCGGGCGTTCCCTGACCGGGGTTTCGGCGTTCTGAGTACCGATCTGAGTACGCGAGCGGATGTGGCGCGGGCCACATCCGCCGATGCTCTTCCCATGAGTGACACACCGGTCAAACAGCAGAGCACGGCCGCCTTCTACGGTCAGGCCGTCGCGTCCTTCGCGGTCGCCATGGTGGCCACTGCCGTCGGCATCTACCAGCTCCGCGCCGACGCGTGGGTGCGCGCCTTCCTGGCCATCGCCGTCCTCTATCTCGTCACCTCCGCCTTCACGCTCGCCAAGGTGATCCGGGACCGGCAGGAGGCCGGTCAGATCGTCAGCCGCGTCGACCAGGCACGCCTGGAGAAGCTGCTGGCCGAACACGACCCCTTCGAGAAGCTCTGACCGGCTGCACTAAGCGCTCGCTCACCGTCGGCGGTATGGTGGTGCTCCTGTCATCGAGAGGGGCGAGCGAGCGATGAGTACGGCGGAGGAGACGACCGGCGGCGAAGTGGAGCCGTGGGAAGAGGTCACCCCGGACGCGGCCCGGCGGCTGCTCGTCGCCGCCGTGGAGGCCTTCGCCGAGCGCGGCTACCACGCGACGACCACCCGAGACATCGCGGGCCGCGCCGGCATGAGCCCGGCCGCGCTCTACATCCACTACAAGACCAAGGAAGAGCTGCTCCACCGGATCAGCCGGATCGGCCACGACAAGGCCCTCGACATCCTGCGCACGGCCGCGCGGCGGGAGGGCACCGCGACCGAGCGGCTGGCCGACGCGGTCGGCTCCTTCGTCCGCTGGCACGCGGGACGGCGCACCACCGCGCGGGTCGTGCAGTACGAACTCGACGCCCTCGGCCCCGAGGCCCGCGCCGAGATCGTCGCGCTGCGCCGCCAGGTCGACGCCGAGGTGCGCGGGATCATCGAGGACGGCGTGGCCTCGGGCGAGTTCGACGTCCTGGACGTCAAGGGCACCACGCTCGCCGTGCTGTCGCTGTGCATCGACGTGGCCCGCTGGTTCACCGTGGACGGTCCGTTCACCCCCGAGGAGGTCGGCGCGCTCTACGCCGACCTCGTGCTCCGGATGGTCGGGGCGAAGTAGCCGCCCCCGCGCTCAGAAGTAGTACCGGGCCACCGACTCCGCGACGCACACCGGCTTGTCGCCGCCCTCGCGCTCCACGGTGAAGGCCACGGTCACCTGCAGACCGCCGGTGACGTCCTCGACGCCGGTGATCTTCGCGGTGGCGCGCAGCCGGGAGCCGACGGGGACGGGGGAGGGGAAGCGGACCTTGTTGGTGCCGTAGTTCACACCCATCTTCACGCCCTCGACGCTCATCAGCTGCGGCCCGAAGAGCGGGAGCAGGGAGAGCGTGAGGTAGCCGTGGGCGATGGTCGTCCCGAAGGGGCCCGCCGCGGCCTTCTCCGGGTCCACGTGGATCCACTGGTGGTCCCCGGTGGCCTCGGCGAACAGGTCGACGCGCTTCTGGTCGACCTCCAGCCAGTCGGTGTACCCCAGCTGCTCGCCGACGGCCGCCTTCAGCTCGTCGGGGGAGGTGAAGGTCCTCGGTTCTGCCATGTTCCCGGCCTCTCGCTCGCATCTCGCTCGCATGTCTAAGCAACTGCTTAGCATGGTCGGGTGAGGGGCGCCTGTCAACGGATCGCGGCCGGCACCGGGCGACTAGGCTCTGAGGGGTGCCCCAGATCCCCGAGAAGATCCACGAGCTGACCGTCGGCCAGTTGTCCGCGCGCAGCGGTGCCGCCGTCTCCGCCCTGCACTTCTACGAGTCCAAGGGCCTGATCAGCAGCCGCCGCACGTCCGGCAACCAGCGCCGGTACAGCCGCGACACCCTGCGCCGGGTCGCCTTCGTACGGGCCGCGCAGCGGGTCGGCATCCCGCTGGCCACGATCCGGGACGCGCTGGCCGAACTGCCGGAGGAACGGACGCCGACCCGGGAGGACTGGGCGCGGCTGTCGCAGAAGTGGCGCTCGGAACTCGACGAACGCATCAAGCAGCTGAACCGGTTGCGCGACCACCTGACCGACTGCATCGGGTGCGGGTGTCTTTCCCTGGAGAACTGCGTGCTGTCCAACCCGGACGACGTGTTCGGTGAGCGGTTGACCGGGTCACGGTTGTTGGCGGAGGGGCGCTGAGGTTCGGCTACCGGGGAGGGGCCTCGGTGGTCTGCCGGGTGCGGGTCCGTCGTGGCTGGTCGCGCAGTTCCCCGCGCCCCTGGGGAGCTGCAGTGCCGTCGGCCTTCATGGTGCCGCCGCTGCGGGCAGTCGTGCCTCCCCCAGTGCCTTAAGGGCCTGGGGGGGACCCCAGGCGGCACGGGTGGGCGCAGCGGCACCTTGCCGGCGCCAGTAAGCGACCCACCCCAGCCCCGGCGCACGGCACGTCACTCGAACTCGGTGCCACCCTTCCGCGTCAGGTACGCCGGACTGACCGCCTTGGCAATGGCGCGACCCCCCGTCACCGCGCTGTACCGCTCCACCGCGGGCCGTATCACCACACCCTCCCGCAGATGCAGCCCCCGCCCGGACACCGTCTCCCGCCCGCTCGCGAACTCCAGCACCCGCTCGATGTCGTACGGCCCCGCGTACAGCCGGGGCACCACCGGCAACTCCCCCTCCAGCAACTCGGCCGCGTCCAGCCAGCGCACCGTGCCGTCCACGTCCGCCGAGACGTCGAACACCGCGTACCCCAGCGTGTCCCGCCGTCCGTCGGCGCCGTACGACAGGTCCTGCACCCCCGCGCCGTACACCTCCCCGAAGACGCCGATCCGGCGTGCCCCGAGCCGCTCGGCCAGCCGCGCCGCCGCCTCGGCGACCCCGTGCCCGCGCACCGCCCGCCAGTACAGGTTCCGTGGATCCTCCTTCAGCGCCAGGGACTTGGCGCCGAACCCCTTGGAGGACACGTACACCCGGCCCTCGTCCGCGACGTACGTCAGCAGGCAGGCCGAGCCGTGCAGCTTCTCCGTCAGGACGACCGGCTCGCCCGGGGTGAAGATGTCCGGGTAGCGCTGGATGTTCTCGATGTCGACCCAGGGCAGCAGGTCGGGAGCCGACTCCACGTCGCCGTTCATGGTCGGCGGGATCGGTGGCACCCACTTGGTGATGCCCAGCCGCTCCGCGAAGTCCGTGCCCTCGGCCGCCGCCCGCGCCAGGTCGACGTCCGCCAGCGCCTTCGGCCGGCACACGATGCCCTGCGACAGCTCGCCGCGCAGCCGCACCGCCTTGACCCGGTTGGCCTCGCCGCCCGCCAGCCGTCCGGTCAGCCCCAGCTCCTCGATCAGCCCGGCCGGGAGCACGGACTGCTCCGGGATGTAGACGGCGGCCTCGCCGGTGCGGTACGCGCCCTTGGCGACGACGGCCCGGTACAGACCCACCTGGGCCAGTTCGAGCGCGTCGGCGTTCGGATGCTCGTGGACGGTCAGCACTTCCGCGGTGACCCGCAGCGTGGACATGGGACTCCCCGTGTTCATCGGTTCGGTTTCATCGCCTCCACTGTCCGGACGGGAATCGGGTGGAGCCAGCCGATTTACGGCTGGTAGCGTCGCCTTCTCTGCCCCGCGCCGACCGCTGGAACGAGCCGTACCGGACCAGCCCTTCCGTCGCCAACTGGGCGTTTCCCGGCGCCCGTTGAGAGTCGGGCAGTGTCGTCCCCCGTGTGTGGCATCGTCGTGGCCGGTCGCGCGGATCCTCGCGCCCCTGGGGGGTTGCAGGTCCGTCGGCTTCGGGGCGCCGGCACCGTGTCAGCGCCGGCAAGCGACCTTCCCCCGGCCCAGCCCCCGCAGGGGTGCGGCATCCCCCTGCGCACCCCCCGATCCCCCAACCCCCCGGTCTCAGGCCGACATCAGCAGTCGCCCCCGCCTGGCGTACTCCAGTGCCTGCGGAGTGAGCACGGGGCGCGGGACGAGGATGCCGCAGTCCGTGCAGACCGGGCCGGACGACGGCTCGTGGTCCAGGCCGTACCGCCAGACCAGGCGGTCGCCGCCGCACACGGGGCAGGTCGAGCCCGGCTCCCGGTTCAGCGCGGTGATCAGCCGGCGCAGCACCTCGGCCAGCGGCGCGTCCGGGTGCAGCCGCGGGTCGTCGCACCAGGCGACCCCGAAGCCTCCCCAGGTCAGCCGGTGCCAGTCGTCCACGCTGCCCGGCCGGCGCAGCCCGTCGTGCTTCTCCTTCCTGCGCCGCTCGGTGAAGTCGGTCTCATAGGCGAGCCAGACGGACCGCGCTTCCTCCAGCTCCTCCAGTGCGGCCACGAGCCGCGCCGGGTCGGGGGAGCGGTCCTCGGGGCCGAAGCCCGCCCGGGAGCACAGATGGTCCCAGGTCGCCCGATGCCCGTAAGGGGCGAACTTCTCAAGGCACTTGCGCAGTGAGTAGCGCCGTAGTGCCAGATCGCAGTCCGGATCGCGTACCTGTCTCGCCAGACTCCGGAAACCGGCCATCGCCCTGCACCTCCGTCACACCTGCACCTGTACTTCGGTCACTTCGGCGTCGTCGCACGGACGTCGCCGAATAGACGTATCGACAGGCGATTCGGCTCCATCTCTTCGCGTGCTGTCTTCTTCTTTCTGCTTGCGGACTCCGGAAAGTGACGCATGTTCATCTTTAAAGCTGGGGATACCGGCGGTAACCTTCGGCCACCCCTGTCGCTAGGAGCTGCCATGCCACGGCGAACCCCACGTACCACGCTTGACAGACTGAGAACGTCCCGCCGCTTCGCCGGGTTCCTGAAGACGGCGTCCATATGCGTCCTCGTCGCCGGACTTCTCTCCCCGCTCTCCCAGACCGCGGCCGCCGCCACCGCCTCGAACGACTACTGCGGCGGCCAGTGCTCGGACATCCTGCCGCCCGGTGAGAACGGCAACGCCACGCTCGCCCAGATCCTGCTCAACCAGGCCTTCGGCACCCAGCCCTCGCACGCCGAGGACCAGCTCGGCCCGTACGCCGGCCTGGCCACCGGCTACAAGGGCCTCACGGACGCCACGATCGACACCTTCTTCAACGACGCCTCCTTCGGCGTCCCGTCCGACCAGGTCGCCTCCACCGAGAAGCCGGGCGGACGCGGTGACGTGACGATCGTCCGGGACAAGAAGTCCGGTGTGCCGCACATCACGGGCACGACCCGGTACGGCACCGAGTACGGCGCCGGTTACGCGGCGGCCGAGGACCGGCTGTGGCTGATGGACGTCTTCCGGCACGTGGGCCGCGGCCAGCTGACCTCCTTCGCGGGCGGCGCCGCCGCCAACCAGGGCCTGGAGCAGCAGTTCTACCGCAACGCGCCCTACACCGAGGCCGACCTGCAGGCGCAGATCGACAACGCGGTGGCCAGGAACGGCGCCCGCGGGCAGCAGGCCCTCGCCGACGTCAAGGCCTACCTGGACGGCGTCAACGCCTACATCGACGCCTCCGACAGCGGCCGTTACTTCCCCGGCGAGTACGACCTGACCGGCCACAAGGACCCGATCACCAACGCCGGCACCATCGACCACTTCAAGGTCACCGACCTCGTGGCGCTGGCCTCCGTCATCGGCTCCCTGTTCGGCTCCGGCGGCGGTGGCGAGGTCAGCAACGCCGTGTCCCTGCTCGCCGCGCAGGCCAAGTACGGCGTCGAGGAGGGCACCAAGGTCTGGGAGTCCTTCCGCGAGCGCAACGACCCCGAGGCCGTCCTGACCGTGCACGACGGCGAGAGCTTCCCCTACGGCGGCAAGCCCGCCGACGCCAAGGGCGAGGCCCTGCCCGACGCCGGCTCGGTCACCCAGGAACCGCTGGTCTACGACCGTACGGGCAGCGCGACCAGCGCGGCCGCCAGGAGCACCTCCGCGAGCGCCGCGAGGACCACGCTCAGCTCGGCGAAGCGCGGCATGTCCAACGCCCTCGTCGTGAGCGGCAAGTACACCGCCAGTGGCCACCCCATCGCCGTCTTCGGACCGCAGACCGGCTACTTCGCCCCCCAGCTGCTCATGCTCCAGGAGATCCAGGGCCCGGGCATCAGCGCGCGCGGCGCCTCCTTCGCGGGTCTGAGCATGTACGTCGAACTGGGCCGCGGCCAGGACTACTCCTGGAGCGCGACCACCTCGGGGCAGGACATCATCGACACCTACGCCGTCGAGCTGTGCCAGGACGACCACCACTACCTCTACCACGGCACCTGTACGGCCATGGACCAGGTCGAGCAGAAGAACTCCTGGTCGCCGACCACGGCCGACAGCACGCCGGCCGGGTCGTACACCATGCGGGTGTGGCGGACGAAGTACGGGCCGGTGGAGTACCGCGCGACCGTCGGCGGCAAGAAGGTCGCCTACACCACGCTGCGGTCCTCGTACCTGCACGAGGCCGACTCGATCATCGGCTTCCAGATGCTGAACGACCCCGGCTTCGTCAAGGGCCCGAAGGACTTCCAGGCCGCGGCCCAGCACATCAACTACACCTTCAACTGGTTCTACGCCGACTCCCAGCACACCGCGTACTACAACAGCGGCGACAACCCGGTCCGGGCCGCCGGCGTCGACGCCGAGTTCCCGGTCTGGGCGCAGCCGGCGTACGAGTGGCGGAACTGGGACCCGGCCACCAACACCGCCGACTACACCCCGGCCTCCGCCCACCCCAACTCCGTCGACCAGGACTACTACGTCTCCTGGAACAACAAGCAGGCCCAGGACTACTCGGCCGCCGGCTGGGGCAACGGCTCCGTGCACCGCGGCAACCTGCTCGACGACCGGGTGAAGAAGCTGGTCGCCGCCGGCGGGGTGACCCGTACCAAGCTGGTGCAGGCCATGGCGGACGCCGCCCTCGCCGACCTGCGGGCCGAGGACGTGCTGCCGAAGCTGCTCAAGGTGATCAACTCCTCGACGGTGACCGACGCCACGGCCGCCGCCGCGGTGAGCAAGCTGCAGGCGTGGGTGGACGCGGGCGCGGGGCGCACGGAGACGTCGGCCGGTTCGCACGCCTACGCCGATGCCGACGCGATCCGCCTCCTGGACGCCTGGTGGCCGCTGCTGGTCAAGGCCGAGTTCGAACCGGGCCTCGGCAGCGACCTGTACACGGCCTTCACCGGCAACCTGCCGGTGGACGAGGCCCCGTCCGCCGGTCACGGTCCGACCGGCTCGCACGCCGGAAGCTCCTTCCAGTTCGGCTGGTGGAGCTATGTCGACAAGGACATCCGGGCGGTGCTCGGGGAGAACGTGCGGGGCGGGCTCGCCGAGAAGTACTGCGGCGGCGGCAGCCTCAGTGCCTGCCGGGACGCGCTGATCAGCACCCTCGACCAGGCGGCCGGGATGACCGCCGCGCAGGTCTACCCGGGTGACGACCAGTGCTCGGCCGGCGATCAGTGGTGCGCCGACTCGATCGTCCAGCGCACCCTGGGCGGCATCAAGCACGGCAAGATCAGCTGGCAGAACCGGCCGACGTTCCAGCAGGTGGTGGAGTACACGTCGCACCGGTGACCCAGTGTTGGCAAACCGGTGTTGGCAAACGGTTGTTGGCCAGCGCCGGTGGGTCGCTGCCAACGGCCGTTGGCCAACACCGGCGGGCCAACGGCCGTTGGCGGCGGGTCACCCGACGCGGCCCGCCGCCAGCACCAGCCGGGCCAGTTCGGGGTGCACGATGTCGCTGTGCGCCCCGGCCGGCGGGCCGCCGTGGCAGACGACCGAGGCCGCGTCGACGTTCACGCACCCCGACGCGGGCAGCGCTCCGCCCAGGGCCGCCGTGAGGTCCAGCCGGGCGGTGCCCGGCACCGCCTGCACCCCGTCGTGCCCCATGGCGCCCCACTCCGGCCCCAGCACGGCCGCGATCTCGCCGCCCGCGCACGAGCGGTCGTCCCCGGACAGCCGGGAGGCCAGCGGATAGAACGTGCCGAGCGCCGCGTCGAAGTGCGAGTAGCAGCACACCAGCGGGCCGTCGATCCGCCCCTGCCGGCCCTTGAGTGCCCCCGCCTTGTCCGGGTCCTGCGGCAGCCGGTCCGCGAACGCGTAGTGCGAGAAGGCACCTTGGAGGAGCGTCACGGACTTCACCGTGCCCACCCCGTCCGGCAGCCCGCGCAGCGCGAACGACACCAGCCGCCCGCCGAAGCTGTGCCCGACCAGATGCACCCGCACCCCGGCCGCCGCACGCGCCAGCTGCCCGATCACCGGCCCGAGCCCGTGCTCGCCGACCGTCCCGGCCCGCCGCTTCATCGTGTAGTACGTCGCCTGCCGCAGCAGTTCCTTGGCGCCCTCCCAGGGGTTCGGGATGCTGAACCCGGTCGGTGCGCCGGGCGACCGGACGGCGGCCAGCGCCTCGGCGAACTCGTCGCAGGCGGTCGCCGGGTCCTCGGTGAACACCAGCGGCTCGCCCTCCTCGTCGGTGTCGGCCGCGCCGAGTCGCCGCCCGTCGTCCACCAGCAGCCGCACCAGCCGCCCGAAGTCGGCCAACCCGTCGGCGCCGCCCGGCCGTTCGTCCAGCATGCGGGCCAGCTGGTCGATGACCGTGGCCCGCCCCGGGAAGGTGTCCAGCAGGGCGCGCCGGGTGTCCTTGTCCAGCGCCGGGCCCGGTGCCGCCTGAGCCGCCAGGGCCGCCACCGACTTCGGGAAGTCGGGGATCGGCTCGTCGCTGAACCGCATCGACGGCCAGATCACGCCGACGTACCCGAGCCGGGCCCGGGGTGCGAGCCCCGGGACCGGCGCGAAGAACTGCCGGTACAGCGCGGTCGCGCCCGAGCGGTCGTTGTTCCAGCCGTGCGCGAAGACGATCAGGTCACGGACGCCGTGCTCCGTGACCTGCGCCATCAGATGGTCGCGTTCGGGGCCGTCCACGTCCCCGTCCGCGTCGAAGGTCAGCTCCCAGTAGGGAGTCACGCTCATCCCGGGATCCGCCATGCCAGGCTCCCTCGTCCCGCCGGAAACGATGCGTCGCACTGTGTCGCGGACGCATCGTCCTGCTCCGGGGCAGGGTTGGCCATACACCGCGCCTCAGCTGTACAGCAGATATTCCCCGCGAAGCCGCCGGAACGCGGCCAGCTCCTCCTGCCAGGCGCCGGTCACCTCGTCGGTGGTCGCCCCGGCGTCGATCATGGTGCGCACCCGGGCGGAGCCGGTGAGCCTGTCGATCCAGTTGTCCGGCCGCCACGCGAAGCCGGACCAGGCCTTCCGGACGGTCACCAGCAGCGCGATCCCGGTGCGGACCGGGTCGTAGGCGGCCCGGTCGTGCACATGGATCTGCACCCCGCCGACCGTCCTGCCCTGGAACTTGGAGAAGGTGGGCGCGAAGTACGCCTCCCTGAACCGCACGCCGGGCAGCGCGAGTTCGTTGAGCGCGGCGGCCCAGCGGCCGTCGACGCCCTCGGCGCCGAGCAGTTCGAACGGCCTGGTCGTGCCCCGGCCCTCCGAGACGTTGGTGCCCTCGAACATACAGGTGCCGGAGTAGACGAGCGCGGTGTCGGGGGTCGGCATGTTCGGGCTCGGCGGCACCCAGGGCAGCCCCGAGGCGTCGTAGAACCGGCTCCGCCGCCAGCCCGTCATCAGGACGGTGTCCAGCGGGACCGGCCTGCTCAGGAACTCCCCGTTGAACAGCCGGGCGAGCTCCGCGACGGTCATGCCGTGCGCCTGCGCGATCGGCTGCCGGCCGACGAAAGTGGCGAACTCCTTGTGCAGCACCGGGCCCAGGGCCTCGCGGCCGGTCACCGGATTGGGCCGGTCGAGCACGACGAACCGCTTGCCCGCGAGCTGCGCCGCCTCCATGCAGTCGTAGAGCGTCCAGATGTAGGTGTAGAAGCGGGCGCCGACGTCCTGGATGTCGAAGACGACCGTGTCGACGCCGGCGGCGGTGAAGACGCCGGCGAGCTGCTGTCCGCTCTTCAGGTAGGTGTCGTAGACGGGCAGCCCCGTCGCCGGGTCGTCGTAGCGGCCCTCGGAGCCGCCGGCCTGCGCGGTGCCCCGGAAGCCGTGCTCGGGGCCGAAGACCGCGGTCAGCCGGACGCGCGGATCCCGGTGCATGACGTCGACGATGTGGGTGGTGTCCCTGGTGATGCCGGTGGGGTTGGTCACGATGCCGACGCGCCGGCCCTTGAGCAGGGAGTAACCGTCGGCCGCGAGTCTTTCGAAACCGGTGTGCGGTTCCGCACGATGGGTGGGCGTGGGCGTGAAGGCCGCCATGGGTGCCGATGCGAGCAGGTTCCGCCGGGACAGATGCATGACCAGAGGTTGGTGCGGTGGCCCTTCCTTCACACATACCGACCGGTTAGTCTGAGGCGGTCAGAGCCGACGCGCGCCGCGCGAAGTCGTGTCGAGGGAGACCGATGGTGGAAGCCGTGCAGGATGCGGGAGTGGTCGTCACCGGGGCCGGCGGGGGGATCGGGGCCGCGCTGGCCCGGCGGTTCGCCGCCGAGGGAGCCCGGGTCGTCGTCAACGACCTGGACGGCGACAAGGCCAAGGCGGTGGCCGAGGAGATCGGCGGGATCGCCGTGCCGGGTGACGCCTCCGCCGTGGTCGCCGACGCCCGGGACGCGCTCGGCGGCACCGTCGACGTCTACTGCGCGAACGCCGGTGTCGCCTTCGAGGACGGCGGCGCGGACGGACCGCCCGACGAACGGTCCTGGGCCCTCGCCTGGGACGTCAATGTGATGGCGCACGTCCGCGCCGCCCACGCGCTGCTGCCGTCCTGGCTGGAGCGGGGCGCCGGGCGGTTCGTCTCCACCGTGTCGGCCGCCGGGCTGCTCACCATGATCGGCGCGCCCTCCTACAGCGTCACCAAGCACGGCGCCTACGCCTTCGCCGAGTGGCTGTCGCTGACGTACCGCCACCGGGGCCTGAAGGTGCACGCGATCTGTCCGCAGGGGGTGCGCACGGACATGCTGGCCGCCACCGGCAGCGCCGGGGACCTGGTGCTGCAGCCGACCGCGATCGAGCCGGAGGCGGTCGCCGACGCCCTGTTCCGGGGAATCGCGGAGGACCGCTTCCTGATCCTGCCGCACCCCGAGGTGGCCGAGTACTACCAGGCGCGGGCCGCCGATCCGGATCGCTGGCTGAGCGGCATGAACCACATCCAGCGCAAGTGGGAGGAGGCCCGGTGAGCACCTCCCCGTACGCGGCACGCCCCTGGCTGGCTCTGCTCGACGACGCCCAGCGCGGCCCGATCGACCCCGCCGACTCGCTGGTGCACGCCCTGCGGGCGGCCGTGGCGCAGGCGCCCGAGCGCACCTTCCTCGCCTACTTCGACGCCCGGCTGAGCTACCGCGAGGTCGACGATCTGAGCGACTCCGTGGCCGCCCACCTCGCCGCGCGGGGCCTGGAACGCGGTGACCGGGTGGCGGTGCTGCTGCAGAACTCCCCGCACTTCGTGCTCGCCGTCCTCGGCGCCTGGAAGGCCGGCGCGACCGTCGTCCCGGTCAACCCGATGTACAAGTCCGCCGAGATGGAGCACATCCTGCGGGACGGCGAGGTGACCGCGGTGGTCTGCTCCGACCGGGCCTGGGAGTCGTATCTGCGGCAGACCGCGGCCGGGTCGCCGGTGCGGATCGTGCTCACCGCATCCGAGTTGGATTTCCAAACCCGTAACGACGCGCGCGTGCTCGGTTTCGAGCGGCTGCCCCAGGCGCCGGACACCGACGACCTCGTGGCCGTCGCCCGGCAGGGTGGCAGGGCGCCCGAGGGCCGCGACCCGCGCCCGGACGACATAGCGCTGATCAGCTACACCTCTGGCACCAGCGGCACCCCCAAGGGCGCCACCAACACGCACGGCAACATCATGCACAACGCCGAGCGGCAGCGGACCGGGCTCGCGCTGCCCGAGGCGCCGGTCTACTACGCGCTCGCGCCGCTGTTCCACATCACCGGCATGGTCTGCCAGTTCGGGGCCTGCCTGAACAGCGCCGGCACGCTCGTGCTCGCCTACCGCTTCGAGGCCGGACTGGTCCTGGAGGCCTTCGCCGAGCACCACCCGCACTACACGGTCGGCCCCTCCACCGCCTACATGGCGCTGGCCGCCCACCCGGACGCCGGCCGCGAGCACTTCGCCTCCTTCGTGAACCTCTCCTCCGGCGGCGCGCCCGTGCCCCCCGCGCTGGTGGAGAAGTTCCGCGAGCGCTTCGGGCCGTACATCCGCGTCGGCTACGGCCTCACCGAGTGCTCCGGCCCGTGCGCCGCCGTCCCGCCCGGCCTGGAGGCGCCCGTGGACCCCGCCTCCGGCACGCTGTCGGTGGGCGTGCCCGGGGCCGACACGCTCGTGCGGATCGTGGACGAGCAGGGCGAGGAGGTGCCCTTCGGGGAACAGGGCGAGATCGTCGTCCGCGGGCCCCAGGTGATCCCCGGCTACTGGCGGCGCCCGGACGCCACCGCCGAGTCCTTCCCGGACGGCGAGCTGCGCACCGGCGACATCGGCTTCATGGACCCACAGGGCTGGCTCTACGTCGTCGACCGCAAGAAGGACATGATCAACGCGTCCGGCTTCAAGGTGTGGCCCCGCGAGGTCGAGGACGTGCTGTACACCCACCCGGCGGTGCGCGAGGCGGCCGTCGTCGGCGTCCCCGACGGCTACCGTGGCGAGACCGTCAAGGCGTACATCAGCCTGCGTCCGGGCACCGAGACGGACCCGGATGAACTAGCGGTGTACTGCAAGGAGAGACTGGCCGCCTACAAATACCCGCGGCAGGTGGAGATCCTGCCCGACCTGCCCAAGACGGCAAGTGGGAAGATCCTCCGGCGGGAACTGCGCTCCCGGGCGCAGGACAATCGGTAAGCATCACGGAAAGGCAGGTGGCGGCAGTGCCCAGGACGACGGACGGAGACGGGACGCCCGTTCCGCAGCGGCTGCTGGCCGCCGCCACCCGGCTCTTCGCCGAGCAGGGATACGACCGCACCTCCGTGCAGGAGATCGTGGAGGCGGCCGGCGTCACCAAGGGGGCGCTGTACCACTACTTCGGCTCCAAGGACGACCTCCTGCACGAGGTGTACGCGCGCGTGCTGCGCATCCAGCAGGAGCGGCTCGACCACTTCGCCCGCATGGACGCGCCGGTGGAGGAACGGCTCAGAGGCGCCGCAGCGGACGTGGTCGTCACCACGATCGACAACCTCGACGACGCGATGATCTTCTTCCGGTCCATGCACCACCTCAGCCCGGAGAAGAACAAGCAGGTCCGCGCCGAGCGCCGGCGTTACCACGAACAGTTCCGCGCGCTGATCGAGGAGGGCCAGCAGGCGGGCGTCTTCTCCACGGCGACCCCGGCCGACCTGGTCGTGGACTACCACTTCGGCTCCGTCCACCACCTGTCCACCTGGTACCGCCCCGACGGCCCCCTCACCCCCCAGCAGGTCGCCGACCACCTCGCCGACCTGCTGCTGCGGGCACTGCGTCCGTGAGAGCGATCCGGTAAGGGGCGGTCGCCCAGGGGGACCGCCCCTTACACGTGCTCCCTCACAGGTATTTCTTCAGCTCCCTGCGCGCCAGCGACCGCTGGTGCACCTCGTCGGGCCCGTCGGCCAGCATCAGGGTGCGGGCGCTCGCGTACAGCTCGGCCAGCGGGAAGTCCTGGCTCACCCCGCCCGCGCCGTGCAGCTGGATCGCTCGGTCCAGGATGCCGACCACGGCGCGCGGCGTGGCGATCTTGATGGCCTGGATCTCGGTGTGGGCGCCCTTGTTGCCGACGGTGTCCATCAGCCAGGCCGTCTTCAGCACCAGCAGCCGCAGCTGCTCCACGGTCACCCGCGCGTCGGCGATCCAGTTCTGGACCACTCCCTGCTGGGCCAGCGCCTTGCCGAACGCCGTACGGGACACGGCCCGCCGGCACATCAGCTCGATGGCCCGCTCGGCCATGCCGATCAGCCGCATGCAGTGGTGGATCCGGCCGGGCCCGAGCCGCGCCTGGGCGATGGCGAAGCCGCCGCCCTCCTCGCCGATCAGGTTCGACACCGGCACGCGCGCGTGGTCGAAGATCACCTCGGCGTGGCCGCCGTGGGAGTGGTCCTCGTAGCCGAAGACCTGCATGGCGCGCTGGACGGTGACGCCGGGCGTGTCGCGCGGCACCAGGACCATGGACTGCTGGCGGCGGATGTCGGCGCCGTCCGGGTCCGTCTTGCCCATCACGATGAAGATCTTGCAGTCCGGGTTCATCGCGCCGGAGATGTACCACTTGCGGCCGGTGATGACGTACTCGTCGCCGTCCCGCTCGATGTGCGTGGTGATGTTGGTGGCGTCGGAGGAGGCCACCTCCGGCTCGGTCATCGCGAACGCCGAGCGGATCTCACCGGCGAGCAGCGGCTCCAGCCACTGCTTCTTCTGCCGCTCGTCGCCGAACTGCGCCAGCACCTCCATGTTCCCGGTGTCGGGCGCGGCGCAGTTGGTCGCGGTGGGCGCCAGATGCGGGGACCGGCCGGTGATCTCGGCGAGCGGGGCGTACTGGAGGTTGGTGAGTCCCGCGCCGTACTCGGCGTCGGGCAGGAAGAGGTTCCACAGGCCCTGCCTGCGGGCCTCGGCCTTCAGTTCCCCGACCACCGCCGGGGTGTCCCACGGGGAGGCGAGCGCGGCCCGCTGCTCCTCGGCGACCGCCTCGGCCGGGTAGACGTACTCGTCCATGAAGGCGAGCAGCTTGGCGCGCAGTTCCTCGGTGCGCGCGTCGAACGCGAAGTCCATGTCCGGTCAGCCTTCCTGAAGGGTCGTCAGTCCGTGGTCGATGAAGACGGGCACGAGGTCGCCGATCCGGTCGAAGCCGTGCCCGACCGTCTGGCCGAGGGTGTACCGGTAGTGGATGCCCTCCAGGATCACGGCCAGCTTGAACCAGGCGAACGCCGTGTACCAGGAGACTCCCGAGACGTCGCGGCCCGAGCGCTCGGCGTACCGCTCGATCAGCTCCCGCGGGGACGGGTGTCCCGGGGCCTCGGCGGTGGTGGAGACGGGGGAGTCGGCCATGCCCAGCGGCCGGCTGTACATCACCAGCAGGCCCAGGTCGGTGAGCGGGTCGCCGAGCGTGGACATCTCCCAGTCGAGGATGGCCTTGATCCGGTCGTCGTCCCCGATGAGGACGTTGTCGAGCCGGTAGTCGCCGTGCACGACGGCGGGGGCGGGCGAGGCGGGCAGCGCTCGTCCCAGGGCCGCGTGCAGCTCGTCGATGCCGGCCAGTTCCCGGTTGCGGGAGGCGTCCAGCTGCTTGCCCCAGCGGCGCAGCTGGCGGTCCAGGAAGCCATCGGGGCGGCCGAAGTCCTCGAGGCCCACCGCGGCCGGGTCCACCGCGTGCAGGTCGACCAGCGTGTCCACCAGGGACAGCACCGCGTTCCGGGTGCGCTCGGGGCCCAGCGGGGCGAGCTGCTGGGCGGTGCGGTAGGGGGTGCCCTCGACGAACTCCATGACGTAGAACGGCGCCCCGAGCACCTCCTCGGCCTCGGGGTTCTCGCACAGCAGCACCGGGCGCGGGACCGGCACCCGGGTCGGGTGCAGGGCGCTGAGCACGCGGTGCTCGCGCTTCATGTCGTGCGCGGTGGCCAGGACGTGGCCGAGCGGGGGCCGGCGTACGACCCACTTCGAGGTGCCGTCGGAGAGCGCGTAGGTGAGGTTCGACCGGCCGCCCTCGATCAGCCGGCCGGTGAGGGGGCCGGTCACCAGACCGGGGCGCTCGCGGTCGAGGTGGGCGCGCAGCCGGTCCAGGTCGAGTCCGGGCGGGTGGTCGGCGCTCATGCATCACTCCTACGAACGGATGAACAGGACCCGACCCATGATGCCGACCGGTCGGTATGCCGTCCAGTGCGCGGAGCGATCAGGAGGCCGAACGTGACGGGAGCCACGATATGCCGACGGCCCCCCGGTGCGCTGCCCGCAGGGCCACCGGCCGCGATGCCGGTGTCGTCAGTGGTCGTCCCAGTGGCCCTCGTGCTCGGCGTGCCGGTGGCCGCCGTGCAGATAGTCCACGTGGTCGCCGTGCGGCACCTGGGCGTGCCCGCACTCGTCGTAGTGCACGTGCCCGTGGCCCTCGTGGACGGTGTGCCCGGCCGGCTCGCACTCGTCCCAGTGGCCCTCGTGCTCGCGGTGCAGATGCCCGTCGTGCGCGTAGTCCAGGTGGTCGCCGTGCGGCACGGCGTGGTGCCCGCAGCCCGGACCGTGGCTGTGCGTGCCGTGTTCGGTGTGTTCCTGGTGAACGGTGGTCATGGTGCTCACCTTCGGGGGTACCACTTGCGTGGCACCCGAGTACCCCGGAGGGTCGAGTACATGAAGGGCATCAGCTACCGCCGCTACGGCGGGCCGGAGGTGCTGGAGTACGGCGAGCTGCGCGACCCGAAGGTCGGCCCCGACCAGGTGCTGGTCAGGGTCCGCGCCGCGGCCGTCAACCCGGTCGACTGGAAGTGCCGCGAGGGCTACCTCGACGCGCTGCTGGACGCCGTCTTCCCGGTGGTCCCCGGCTGGGACGTCAGCGGGGTGGTGGTCCGGCCCGGCGCCTCGGTCACCGAGTTCGCCGTCGGCGACGAGGTCATCGGCTACTGCCGCGAGGACTTCCTCTCCCGCGGCACCTTCGCCGAGTACGTCGCCGCGCCCGTGCGCACCCTGGCCCGCAAGCCGCGCAACCTGTCCTTCGAGGAGGCCGCCGGCCTGCCGCTCGCCGGGCTGACCGCCTACCAGGTGCTGGTGAAGGCGCTGGAGGTGGGGCGCGGCGAGAGCGTGCTGGTGCACGCGGCGGCCGGCGGGGTCGGTTCCCTCGCCGTCCAGATCGCCGCCCACCTCGGCGCCCGGGTCATCGGTACGGCGAGCGAGCGCAACCACGACTATGTGCGCGGCCTCGGCGGCGAGCCGGTGAGCTACGGCGAGGGCCTGGCCGGACGGGTGCGCGCGCTCGCCCCCGAGGGCGTGGACGCGGTCTTCGACACCGTCGGCGGTGACACCCTGAGGACCTCGGCCGACCTGCTCGCCCCGGAGGGCCGGCTGGCGTCGATCGCCGACCCGGAGGTGGTGCGCCACGGCGGCCGCTACTGCTTCGTCCGCCCGGACGCCGAGGACCTGAGCACGCTCGCCCGGCTGGCCGAGCGGGGCGTTGTCTCGGTGCACGTCCAGGAGACGTTCCCGCTGGAGCGGGCCGCGGACGCGCACCGGCTGAACCAGGAGGGCCGCACCCGCGGGAAGATCGTGGTCACCGTGGGCGGGCAGGAGGCGGAGGGCACCGTCTGGACCAGGGGCGAGGAGCGCACCCTGTACCGCACCAGCCAGGAGGGCACGCTCTAGACAGGACCTAGACGACCAGCGCGGCCGCGCACACCGCCAGTGCCACCGCGCACAGCACCGCCGCCGTCGCGTGCCGGGGAGCGAGCACCGGCGGGCGGGGACCGGTCGCCAGGGCCCGGATCCGGCGGTGGGCCACCCACAGAAAGCCCAGGAAGAGCACGCAGCACACGGCGCAGACCGTCACCCCGGTGACCGAGGCGCCGCCGTGCAGGGCGGTCTTGACGGCGAGTACGGCGGCCACGGCGGCCGAGAGCGTCGTACGGCGCCAGGCCAGCCGGGTCCGCTCCGGCTGCAGCCCCGGATCGCGCCCGGCCGCGCTCACCCCGCCCATCCGGCCAGCACCACCACGACCATCGCCACGGCCACCACCGCGACGACCAGGCTGAGCAGCACCGGGAACCGGGACGCGGGCAGATCCTCCCCGCGCCGGATCGCCCGCTCGCAGCGCACCCAGTGGTTCACCGCGCGCAGCGAGCACAGCACCCCGGCGCCGAGCAGGGCGAGCGCGAGACCGACCCGCCACGCCCAGCGCAGGTCCGGCAGGAACTGGTCCACCGCGAATCCGCCGCCGATCAGCGCGAGCGCCGTGCGCAGCCAGGCCAGGAAGGTGCGCTCGTTGGCCAGCGAGAACCGGTAGTCGGGCGTGCCGCCCTCGTCCCGCACCTGCTCCGGCGCGAACCACAGCCGGATGTTCGTCACGAATTCGCTCACGCGGCCGACCCTACCCGGCGGTCACCGGCCCGCCCGGAACGCCTTCAGCCGCTCGTACGCCGCCAGCCCGTCCGGCACCCACGCCCAGTCGCCGAGCCGCCGCTCGACCTCCTCCTCGGGCAGGAAGTCGTACCACTGGACCTCCTCCACCTGGGGGTGCACGGGCAGCTCGCAGCGCACCTCGTACACCGCCGACCACCAGCTGTTCCCGGCCCCGTCGTCGTACAGGAACGTGAAGAGGTGCACCGGCCGGGGCAGCCCGGTCACGCCCAGTTCCTCCTCGGCCTCGCGCAGCGCGGCGTCGTCGTAGGACTCACCCGCTCCGACGACACCGCCGACGAACATGTCGTACAGCGCGGGGAAGACCAGCTTGGTGGCCGTGCGCCGGTGGACGAAGAGCCGGCCGGCCGCGTCCCGGGCCTGGACGAACACGCACCGGTGACGCAGTCCACGGGCGTACGCCTCGCCGCGCGGGCACTGGGCGATCACCCGGTCGTGCTCGTCGACGATGTCGAGGATCTCGTCAGCAGGATTCATGCCCCCATCCAAGCAGGGGACGGTGCGACGCCGAGCAGGGGACGGCGCGACGCGGGGCTCAGCGCCGCTGGAGGTCCCGGGCCGGCGGTTCCGCCTCCGTGGCGCCGCACGGCATCGCCGGGTGCAGGCCGAGCAGCACGATGCCCGCGACCACCGCCGCGAGCCCGGCCGCCTCCCAGGCCAGCGCCCCGGTGTCGGTGCGCAGCCGGTCGCCGAGGAAGCCGACACCGCAGAGGATCCCGGCGAGCGGCTCGGCGGCGGTGAGCGCGGGCAACGACATGCGCAGCGGGGCGGTCTCGAACGCGCTCTGCACCAGGACCAGACCGGTGACCCCGCAGGCCAGCACGCCGTACGGCTGCCAGCCGGTGAACAGCTCGGGGAAGCCGCCCGCGGAGAAGCGGGTGCCGCTCACCCGGGTCAGCGCGTCCTGCACGCCGTACAGCAGCCCCGCGGCGGTGGCCAGCAGCACCGGGCCCCAGCTCAGCCGGGACCGCTTGCCGTACGTCGTGAGCACCAGGGCGGCGCCGACCATCGCGCCGATGATCAGCCAGTGCCGCAGCGGATCGGAGACGGCGCTGCCGGCCCGCGGCTCGCCCGCCATGATGAACGCGCTCACCCCGCCCGCGAGCAGCAGCAGTCCGGCCCAGCCCTGACGGCCCAGGGGCTGCCCGGTCTGGTACCGGGAGAGGGCGAGGGCGAACAGCAGATTGGTCGCGAGCAGCGGTTCGACCAGGGAGATCTCGCCCTCGCCGAGCGCGACCGCGCCGAGCACCATGCCGGCGATCATCAGCCCGAGCCCGCCCAGCCAGCGCGGCACCCGCATCAGGTCGAGCAGCAGCCGGAAGGACAGGAAGTCGCTCAGCGGTGCCTTCTGCGCCGCGTTCTGCTGGAGCACGAACCCGAAGCCCAGGCAGCAGGCAGCACTCACGGCGAGAAGGAGAACCAGAACGGACACGCTGCGTACCTCGATCATCCGGCCGGACCACGGGTGCGTAGTGGCCGACTGTAGCGTCCCCGGGACGGCATTGGCCCGGAAGTGCGCGGAACAGGGCGGTGGACCCGCCATGCTCAGGGCGGTGGACCCGCCATGCTCCGGGGCCGGCCGGCCCGGCGCCATGGCGTACGCCACAGCGGGCCGCCGATTACCCCCGCCCGGGCCCGGGTCCACCTGCGCGGAGTTCCCCAAGTTCCCTGTGCGTCACGGTAGTTGAAGCCAGTAACAGCCCGGTTCCGCTTGACGCAAACCTTGGCTGGGGGTTTGCTGTGCGTGATCGGTCGATGGCAGCCCGAGAAACAGGAAGTCCCGCGGTGCCCCCTCTCCCACCCCTGCTCGGCGCGCGCCGGGCTCCCACGGACCAGTCCGGCGACACCGCCCCGGACGACTCCGGCCCCCTCGACGGCGGCCTCGGCGACACGCTCGACGACGCCTGCGCCGACTCCCGCGCCTGCGCCGACGGCATCGATGACGCCCACACCTGTTCCGACGCACACACCTGTTCCGACGCCCACGCCTGCGCCGACGCCCACGCCGACGGCTTCGACGACGCCCTCGACGACGCCGAACTGCGCGCCGCGCGCGCCGCGTTCACCCAGGGCCGGCGGCAGGCCGCCCGCTCCCTGCTCCGGCACACCGGCGACGACTGGGACCGCCGCGGCCATCGCCTCACCGTCCTCGCCGGGGACCCGTACGCCGTGGCCTGGGCCCG
This sequence comes from Streptomyces incarnatus, assembly GCF_001027185.1. Lineage (NCBI taxonomy): Bacteria > Bacillati > Actinomycetota > Actinomycetes > Kitasatosporales > Streptomycetaceae > Streptomyces > Streptomyces incarnatus. Next base: position 6,777,833 of record NZ_CP011497.1, read on the forward strand.
CGACTGGCTGCACGCCGAGCCCGGCTCCGCCGACGCCGCCGCGCTGTACGCCCTCGCCCTGGTCCGGCGCGCCCTGCGCGGCAGGGAGGACCCCGACCGGGCCCGGGAGGCCTGCGCCACCGCCGCCGCGCTCGCCCCGGCCGACCCCACTCCCTGGCTCGGCCTGCTCCAGCTCGCCCGCGGCCTCGGCCCGGAGTGCGAGGTGCTCGCCGCCTTCGCCGAGCTGTGCCGCCGCCACCCCGAGCACCACCACGCCCACCATCTGCTCCTCGCCCGCCTGGCCGAACGGCCCGCCGGCGGCCGGGCGGCCGAGGACCACGAGGTGTACGACCTCGCCGAGCTGGCCGCCGCCGAGGCCCCGGCCGACTCCCCGCTCGCCGTCCTGCCGGTCGTCGCCCACGCCGAGCGCTACCGGGTCCTCGCCGCCACCGGTCCCGCCCCGGCCGACCCCGCCGCCTCCGGCCACTGGGCCGGACCCCGGGCCCGCCGCATCCTGCGCGCCTGCTTCGACTGGTGGCTGGAGTGGGAGCACGACGAACACCCCCGCCGCCACATCGACCTCAACCACCTCGCCTTCGCCCTGTCCTGCGCCGGTCGCCCGGCCGAGGCGGCGGTGCTGTTCCAGCGCATCGGCCCGCACGCCACCCGGGCGCCCTGGTCCTACGCCCACCGCGACGCCCGCGCGGCCTTCCGGGCGGCCCGCGCCCGAGCCCTCGGGCACTGCAGCCCACGGGCGCCGAAGGCCCTCGGGCACTGAACGGCACGCCCCGGCGGCACGTACGTGAGAAGTGATTACAGAACTCTGACCAGTGACCCGATTCCCTGGCCCCCCGGGGCCCCGAGTGCTCGAATGAATGCGTGAACTCTGAACGATCCGAGGAGCAGGGCGGCAAACCCGTCGGCCGCCGCGTCTTCCTCGGCACCCTCGGCCTGGGCGCGCTCGGCATGGTCGCCGCGCCCGTGCTGCAACGCGGCATGGAGGGCTTCCTCGGCTCCGTCGCCGGCAAGGACCCCACGGGCCTGACCGGCCTGCTGCCCAACGGCGGCGGCTTCCGCTACTACTCCGTCGCCGCCTCGGTGCCGCACCTCGGCGCCACCGACTACCACCTGAAGATCGGCGGCCTGGTGGACCGCCCGCGCACCTACAGCCTGGCCGACCTGCGCGCCCTGCCGCAGACCCGGCTGGTCAAGGACGTCCAGTGCGTCACCGGCTGGCGGGTCCCCGGCACCCCCTTCGAGGGCGTCCGCCTCGCCGACCTGCTGGACGCGGCCGGGGTCCGCCCCACCGCCAGGGCGATCCACTTCACCTGCTTCGACGGCACCTACACCGAGAGCCTCACCCTCGCCCAGGCCCGCCGTCCGGACGTCCTGGTGGCCCTGCGGATGCAGGACAAGGACATCTCCCACGACCACGGCGGCCCGGTCCGCCTCTATGTCGCCCCCATGTACTTCTACAAGTCGGCCAAGTGGCTGTCCGGCATCACGGTCACCGACCAGGTCGAGCCCGGCTACTGGGAGAAGCTCGGCTACGACGTCGACGCCTGGGTCGGCCGCTCGAACGGACGCACCGATGAGCCTACGAGCTGACACCCCGGCCCCGCCCGGCACCCGTGTCCGCCGCTTCGGCGCGGCCCAGCGCTGGGTGCACCGCACCACGGCCGCGCTGATGGGGATCTGCGTGGCCACGGCGGCCGTCCTCTACATCCCCCAGCTGGCGGTCATGGTCGGCCGCCGGGAACTGGTCGTCCGGATCCACGAGTGCGCGGGCGTGGCCCTCCCCGTCCCGGTCCTGCTGGGCCTGGCCTCCCGCGCCTTCCGCGCCGACCTGCGCTTCCTCAACCGCTTCGGCCCGCACGACAAGGTCTGGCTGCACGCCGCGCTGGTCCGCGACAAGCGGCACAGCTCCCGCCCGGCCGGCAAGTTCAACGCCGGCCAGAAGATCTACGCCGCCTGGATCGCCGGCGCCACCCTGGTCATGCTCGGCACCGGCCTGATGATGTGGTTCACCCACCTCGCCCCGCTGATGTGGCGCACCTCGGCGACCTTCGTCCACGACTGGCTCGCCCTGACCATCGGCGTGGTCCTGGCCGGCCACATCGGCATGGCCCTGGGCGACCCGGAGGCGAGACGGGGCCTGCGCACGGGCACGGTGAGCAGGGAGTGGGCGAAACGGGAACACCCGCTGTGGCGCCCGTAACCCTTTCGCCGCTGCCTCATGGGGACCGCCCCTGAGACCACCGCACTCCCCACATCGCCTCGCCTCGTGAGATCCGCCGCATTTCCCTTCCGCCGCAACGGCACGCCACCACGACGGCGTTGACCGGCGGTGCCGAACTCACCGCAACCGATCTCAGAACTCCACGAGCACCTTGCAGGACCGGCTGCGGTCGGCGGCCAGCTCGAACCCGGCGGCAGCGTCCCGCACCGGAACCACCGCACTGACCAGCCCGTCCAACTCCCCCCGCCCGGCCAGCAGTTCCAGCGCGCCGTCGAACTCGGCGCCGAACCGGAACGCCCCCCGCAGCTCGATCTCCCGGCTCACCAGCAGGTTCCCGGCGAACGGCGACTGCCCCGGCGGCAGCATCCCGAGCTGTACGACCACACCCCCGCGCCGCACCAGCCGCAGACACGCGTCCAGCCCGGCCGCGACCCCCGACGCCTCCACGGCCACGTCCACCTCCCCGGGCCACCCGGGATCGTCCGGATCGTCGGCCCGTACGAGCCTGTCGGCCCCGGCCACGGCGGCGTGACCCAGCGCCTCGGGCACCAGATCCGTCACCGTCACCTGTGCCGCGCCGGCCGCCTTCGCCGCCGCGACCACCAGGCACCCGATCGGCCCCGCCCCGGTCACCAGCACATGCGCGCCGGACACGTCCCCGGCCCGCCGCACCGCGTGCAGCGCCACCGACAGCGGCTCGGCGAGGGCGGCCCGCCGCAGCCCGAGTCCCTCCGGCAGCGCCCGCACCTGCCCGGCCGGTACCGCGATCCGCTCGGCGAAGCCGCCCTGGACGTGCGGAAAGCGGGCCGCGCTGCCCAGATACCGGGTGTCCCGGCACACGTTCGCCCGCCCGTCGGCGCACTCCGGGCAGCGCCCGCACGGGGTGGCGGGGTGCACGGCGACGGCCGTACCCGGGACGGGACCCGTGGCCCCGGCGCCGTAGGACACCACCGTGCCCACCACCTCGTGCCCGAGCAGCATCGGCTCCCGGAGCCGGAAGTCCCCGACCCCGCCGTGCCGCCAGTAGTGCAGATCGGAGCCGCACACCCCGCCGTACCGCACGGCCACCAGGACCTCGCCGGGCCCGGGTTCGGGTACCGGCAGCTCCGCCACGCGCAGATCGCCCGCGCCGTGGATCACACAACCCAGCATTCCCGCAGCCCCTTTCCCAGCGCAGCGCCGTTCAGAGCACGCTCGACATGCCGCCGTCGACGTACAGGATCTGCCCGCCCATGAAGTCGGAGGCCGGCGAGGCGAGGAAGAGCAACGCGCCCACCAGGTCCTCGGTACGGCCCCAGCGGCCCGCCGGGGTGCGCCGGCGGACCCAGGCGCTGAACTCCTCGTCCGCCACCAGCGGCCGGGTCAGCTCGGTCTCGATGTAGCCGGGCCCGATGCCGTTGACCTGGACGCCGTACGGCCCCCAGTCGGCGCACATGCCCTTGGTGAGCATCTTCAGGGCGCCCTTGGTCGCCGCGTACGGCGCGATCCCGGGCCGTACGACCTCGCTCTGCAGCGAGCAGACGTTGACGATCTTGCCGTGGCCGCGTTCCGTCATCCGCCGGGCGGCCTCGCGGCCGACGAGGAACGCGCTGGTGAGGTTGGTGTCCAGGATCCGGTGCCAGTCGGCCTCGGTGAACTCCAGCAGGGGCGCGCGCAGTTGCATGCCCGCGTTGTTGACGAGGATGTCGAGCGGGCCCACCCGCTCCTCGACGTCCGCGATCCCGGCGGCCACGGCCGGTGCGTCGGTCACGTCGAACACCGCCGTGTGGATCCGGTCCCCGGGCAGTGCGGAGGCCGCCTCGGCCAGCCGGTCCGGGTCGCGCGCGTTGAGGACCACCGTGCAGCCGGCCTCGGCCAGGCCCCGGGCCAGCGCGAGGCCGATGCCCCGGCTCGAGCCCGTGACCAGGGCGGTGCGGCCGCTGACGTCGAAGAGCGGGTGACTCATGCCCGTACCCCTAGATGATCACTGAGAGCAGCAGGACCAGGCCGCCGGCGACCACCGAGAGGATCGTCTCCATGATCGACCAGGTCTTCACGGTCTGCCCGACGCTCAGCCCGAAGTACTCCTTCACCAGCCAGAAGCCGGCGTCGTTGACGAAGCTGAAGAAGAGCGAGCCGGCGCCGATGGCGAGGACGAGGAGGGCGGTGTGGGTGGTCGACGCGCCGGCCGCGAGCGGCGCGACCAGGCCGGCCGCGGAGACCGTCGCCACCGTCGCCGAGCCGGTCGCCAGCCGGATCACGACCGCGATCAGCCAGGCCAGCAGCACCGCCGGGATCGACCAGTTCTTGGAGACGTCCAGGATCATCTGGCCCACGCCGGAGTCGATCAGCGTCTGCTTGAAGCCGCCGCCCGCGCCGACGATCAGCAGGATTCCGGCGATCGGCATCAGGCCCTTCTCGACGGTCTGCTGCAGCCGCTCCTTGCTGAACCCGGCGGGCCGGCCCAGCGTGAAGAAGCCGACGATCACGGCGGCGAGCAGGGCGATCATCGGGGAGCCGATGATGTCGAAGACCCGCTGGGTCGTGTTCGCGGGGTCGTCGACGACGATGTCCACCAGCGCCTTGGCCAGCATCAGCACCACCGGCAGCAGCACGGTGGACAGCGTCGCGCCGAAGCCCGGACGGCGCTCGAGCTCCTCCGAGGGGCGCTGGGGCAGCATCCGGTCGGGGGCCTGCACGTCGACCCAGCGGGCCGCGACCTTCGAGAACAGCGGACCGGCGACGATCACCGTCGGTATGGCGACCAGGATGCCGAACGCCAGGGTCACGCCCAGGTTGGCGTGCAGCGCGTCGATCGCGACCAGCGGGCCGGGGTGCGGCGGGATCAGGCCGTGCATCACGGACAGACCGGCCAGCGCCGGGATGCCGATGCGCATCAGGGAGTAGTGGCCGCGCCTGGCGACCATGAGCACGACCGGGATCAGCAGCACGATGCCGACCTCGAAGAACAGCGGCAGACCGATCACGGAGGCGATGAGCACCATCGCCCACGGCATCGCCCGCCCGCCGGCCTTGGCGAGGATCGTGTCCACGATCTGGTCGGCGCCGCCGGAGTCGGCGAGGAGCTTGCCCAGGATCGCCCCGAGCGCGATCAGGACGCCCACGCCGGCCACCGTGGTGCCGAGCCCGGTGGTGAAGCTGGTGATGGCCTTGTCGAGCGGCGCTCCGGCGGCCGCCCCGAGCGCCAGCGACCCGATGGTCAGCGCCAGGAAGGCATGGAGCTTGAACTTGGTGATGAGCAGGACGATCACGGCGATGCCCACCAGGACGGCGATGCCCAGCTGGGCGTGCCCGGCGGAGGTGATCGGCGGAGGCGCGTCCGCTGCCAGCATCTCGACGCTGAGTCTGGTCACGGGGGTTCCCTTGCGTTACGGGGGACGGGGGTGAGTGCTACGCGGTGGTGTCGGGAAGCGCCTCGAGTGCCTTCACGGCACGCTCGGTGATCTCCTGGGGGCTGCCGGTGACGTCCACGGCGACTCCCGCCTCGTCCGGCTCCAGGGGCTGCAGCGTGGCGAACTGGGAGTCCAGCAGCGCGGTCGGCATGAAGTGCCCCTGCCGCTGCCGCATCCGGTCCTCGATCAGCTTCCGGTCCCCGGTGAGGTGCACGAACACCACTCCGGGAGCGGCGGCCCTGAGCCGGTCGCGGTACGCCCGCTTCAGCGCCGAGCTGCTGACCACCCCGCCCAGTCCGGCCCGCCCGTGCGCCCAGTGACCGATGGCGTCCAGCCAGGGCCACCGGTCGTTGTCGTCGAGCGGGATCCCGGCCGACATCTTGTCGATGTTGGCCTGCGGGTGGAAGTCGTCGCCCTCGGCGTACGGGACGCCCAGCCGCGCGGCGAGCAAGGGACCGATCGTGGTCTTGCCCGTCCCCGCGACGCCCATCACGACGACGACCTGGGGGGTTCGCATCACTGCCTCGCTGTCTTCCTCGACATCCGACGCCACGGCGGCGTCGCCACACTGAAACCCATTAGGTACGACGAATTCAAGAGTCTGTGACATATAAGTCTGACTTTTTCCGTCGGTGATCCACGCCGTACGCTGAGTGCATGACCACACCGGGCCGGGGCCTGCACGGCCATGTTCTGGACACCCTCGGCCCCGCGATCACCGCGGGCGAGTACCCGCCGGGCAGCGTGCTGCGCACCGACGAGCTCGCCCAGCACTTCGAGGTGTCGCGCTCCGTGATGCGCGAAGCGGTCCGGGTGCTCGAATCCATGCACCTGGTCGAGTCCCGCCGCAGAGTGGGCGTGACAGTCCGCCCCAAGTCCGAGTGGAACGTCTACGACCCGCAGGTCATCCGCTGGCGCCTGGCCGGCGCCGACCGCCCGCACCAGCTGCGCTCGCTGACCGTGCTGCGCTCCGCGGTCGAACCGGTCGCGGCCGGGCTCGCCGCCACGCACGCCACGGCGGAGCAGTGCGCCGAACTCACCGAGTGCGCACTCGGCATGGTGGCCAACTCACGCGGCCACAAGCTGGAGGAGTACCTGGTCCACGACATCGCCTTCCACCGGGTCATCCTCGGCTCCTCGGGCAACGAGATGTTCGCCCGGCTCGGCGACGTCGTCGCGGAGGTCCTGGCCGGCCGTACCCATCACGAGGTCATGTTCGAGGACCCCGACCCGGCGGCGGTCACCCTCCACGTCCAGGTGGCGGAGGCGGTCCGCGCGGGCGACGCGACCCGCGCCGAGCAGCTGACCAGGGAGATCACCGTGGGCGCCCTGCAGGAACTGGACATCCTGGCGCCCTAGTTCACGTCAGTCCAGGAAGTCACCGTCCACGTACGCCCAGGCCCCGTCGACCCGCTCGAACCGGCTCCGCTCGTGCAGCGAGCCGCCCCGGTAGGAGGCGCGGAACGTCACCGTGCCGGTGCTGTGGAATGCGGACCCGTCGGTGGCGTCCAGGATCTCCAGCCCCGTCCACCGCATCCCCGGGTCGAGGTCCAGCCGCGCGGGCCGGGTCCGCGGATGCCAGGTGCGCAGCAGGTACCCCGCGTCCCCCTTCACGAACGCGCTGTACCGCGACCGCATCAGCAGCTCGGCGGTCGGCGCGCTCGCGGATCCCGCATGGAAACGGCCACAGCAGGCGTCGTAGGGCTGGGGGAGTCCACAGGGGCAGGCGCGCGAGGTCATGGCCCACATTGTGCCCGGAGCAGGGGAGGCGTTCGTCCCGGGCGGGGTGCACAGTGGAAGGGCAGTGCAGCCCAGGGAGGCGGACCATGACCCGACCCGTGACCAGCCGTCCTCCGGCCGTCAAGGAGTGGCGGCTGAACCTGTACCTCTCCGAGCACGACCCGGACACCACCGCCCGGATCGTCCTCGACACCGGCGACAACGTCCTGGAGAGCCACGCGGAGGCCCGCCGCAACCCGTACGACCCCGATGTGCCGGAAATAGGCGACGAACTCGCCGCCGGACGCGCCCTGATCGCCATGGGCCGGATCCTGCTGCGCGCCGCTGACGGCGACATGAAGGCGGTGGGAGCGGCCGAGACCGAGGAGGACCTGTCACCCCTGTGGCTGGACCGGGAATGACGCCTGGCCGGGAGCGAACCCTGGCCGGTGACCCGCTGGCCCGGCTTGCCCCCTGGCCTGGCTTGCCCCCTGGCCTGGCTTGCCCCCTGGCCCCGCTTGACCCCTGGCCTGGCTTGCCCCCTGGTCCGGCTTGACCCCTGGTCCGGAATGGTGCCCTTCACCTGCCCTTGCGCAGGAACCGCCGCAGCCTCGTCAGCGGCCAGGTGTTGATCACGTCGTCCCGGCCGAGCCAGCCCCGCTGCGCCGTGCCGACGCCGTACCGCAACTGCCCGAGGTGCGGCACGGAGTGCGCGTCGGTGTTCACGGCGAACTTCACGCCGTGCTCCCTGGCCCGCAGGATGTCCTCGTCGCGCAGGTCGAGGCGGTCCGGCTGGGCGTTGACCTCCAGCGCGGTGCCGGTGCGCGCGCAGGCCGCGAACACCTCGTCCCAGTCGGCGTCGACGCCCGCCCGCTTGCCGATCAGCCGGGTCGTCGGGTGTCCGATGATGTTGACGTACGGGTTCTCGCAGGCCCGCACCAGCCGCCGGGTCATGGCCCCGCGGTCCAGGTCGAAGTGCGAGTGCAGCGAGGCCACGCACAGGTCGAAACCGGCCAGGAAGGCCTCGGGCCAGTCCACCCCGCCCTCCGGGTCGATGTTGAGCTCCGTGCCGTGCAGCAGCCGCATCCGGTGGTGCGCGCCGTCCAGCTCCCGCAGCCGCTCCCGCTGGGCGAGGATCTTCTCGTCGGTCATGCGCTGCATGTACAGGTTCGGCGCGTGATCGGTCACCGCGTAGTACGCGTACCCGCGTTCGGCGGCCGCCGCCACCATCTCCTCCAGCGGGGCCAGCCCGTCGGTGAGATCGGTGTGGGTGTGCAGGTCGCCCCGGACGTCCTGCTCGGTCAGCACCTCGGGCAACTCGCCGTGCAGGGCCGCCTCGATCTCCCCCCGGTCCTCCCGCAGCGTCGGTGTGATCCACGGCAGCCCGAGCCGGGCGTACACCTCCTCCTCGGTGCGGGAGGCCAGCGAGTTCCCGCTCTCGGCGTCGAACAGGCCGTACTCGGACAGCTTCAGCCCCTGGTGCACGGCGATGGTACGGGTACGGATGTTGTGCGCCTTCGAGCCGGTGAAGTACTGCATCCCGGCGCCCCAGGACTCCGGCGGCAGCACCCGAAGATCGACCTGGAGGCCCTTGCCCGTGCGGACCGACGTCTTCTTCGAGCCGCGCGCGATGACCTCCGCGGTGGCCGGCAGCTCGCACAGCGCCGCCATGAACGGCTCGGACTTCTCCGCCGCGACGATGACGTCCAGGTCCCCGACGGTCTCCCGCATCCGGCGCAGCGAGCCGGCGTACGAGCACCGCTCGCACCCGGTCACCCCGGACAGCTCGGCGACGACCTCCTCGGCCGTGTCCAGCGCCAGCGACAGCGGCACCCGGGCGCCCGCCCGCTGCAGCAACTCGATGCCGTGCCGGATGTTCTCCTGCGTCTTCTCGCCGAAGCCCTTCAGATCGGCCAGCGCGTCCGCCTCGATCGCCGCGGCCAGCTCGTTCACCGAGGAGATGTGCAGGTCCTCGTAGAGCCGCAGCGCCTTCTTCGGGCCCAGGGTGGGGATCGTGATCAGCTCCCGCACCCCGGCGGGGATCTTCGCCCGGCGCTCCTCGACCACCGCCATCTTCCCGGTGCGCAGGTACTCGGCCACCTTGTCGGCGATCGACTTCCCGACGTTCGGGATCTCCTTCAGGCCGTCCTCGTCCAGCTTGGAGATGTCGGCCGGATACCCGCCGATGGCACGCGCCGCCTTCTCGTAGGCGCGCGCCTTGAACGCGTCGCCTCCCGTGATCGCGATGAGGTCCGCGTACTCCCGCAGGAGCGCCTCGACCTCGTCATTGGGCCGGGCCACCCCTCAAGTGTGGGACCCGGCCGCGGGGAGAAGCAAAAGGCCCCTGCTGAGCAGGGGCCTCGCTGGTGTCCGAGGGGGGACTTGAACCCCCACGCCCGATAAAGGGCACTAGCACCTCAAGCTAGCGCGTCTGCCATTCCGCCACCCGGACAAGGTGTCTGTCGTGCTCCGGAATCCCTTTCGGCGGGGTTTCCCTCGCGGCGACGAAGGAAACATTACCAGGCTTTCCGGGGTGGCTGATCACCCCCCGCTGCCGGAGCCCGCCGCACGTGAACGGCGCGTGACGGGCCGGGACCGGTCTTGGGCCGCGGGCGGGGGCAGGGGGAGGATGAGGAGGACCACCAGCAGCGACAGCGCGGGAGGAAGCACGTGAGCGAGACGGACACGGCCAGGAGCGTCACCGGCGAGGACGAGGTCGTGGACCTCTGCCGCGAGCTGATCCGGTTCGACACCAGCAACTACGGCGACCACTCCGGCCCCGGCGAGCGGGCGGCCGCCGAGTGGGTCGCGGAGAAGCTCGCCGAGGTCGGACTCGAGCCGAAGATCTTCGAGTCGCATCCCGGCCGCGCCTCGACGGTGGCCCGCATCGAGGGGGAGGACCCGTCCCGGCCCGCGCTGCTGATCCACGGCCACCTGGACGTCGTACCGGCCAACGCCGCCGACTGGACCCACGACCCGTTCTCCGGGGAGATCGCCGACGGGTGCGTGTGGGGGCGCGGGGCCGTCGACATGAAGGACATGGACGCCATGACCCTCGCGGTCGTGCGTGACCGGCTCAGGAGCGGGCGGCGGCCCCCGCGGGACATCGTGGTCGCCTTCCTCGCCGACGAGGAGGCGGGCGGCACGTACGGCGCCCGCCACCTGGTCGACCACCACCCGGAGCTGTTCGAGGGGGTCACCGAGGCGATCAGCGAGGTCGGCGGCTTCTCCTTCACCGTCAGCGAGCAGCGCCGCCTCTATCTGATCCAGACGGCCGAGAAGGGCATGCACTGGATGAAGCTGACCGTGGCCGGCACCGCGGGACACGGCTCGATGATCCACCGCGACAACGCCATCACCGAACTGTCCGAGGCCGTGGCCCGGGTCGGCCGGCACAGGTTCCCGGTGCGGGTCACCAAGACCACCCGGGCCTTCCTCGACGAACTGGGCGACGCGCTCGGGACCGAGCTGGACCCGGAGGACATGGAGTCCACCCTGGCCAAGCTCGGCGGCATCGCCAAACTGATCGGCGCGACCCTGAGCAACACCGCCAACCCGACCCAGCTGAACGCCGGTTACAAGGTCAACGTCATCCCGGGCCAGGCCACCGCGCACATCGACGGACGGTTCCTGCCGGGCCACGAGGAGGAGTTCCTCAGCGACCTCGACCGGCTGCTCGGCCCGCATGTGCGCCGCGAGGACGTGCACGCCGACAAGGCCGTCGAGACCAGCTTCGACGGCGCCCTGGTGGAGGCCATGCAGTCCGCGCTGCTCGCCGAGGACCCCACCGCCAAGGCCATCCCCTACATGCTCTCCGGCGGCACCGACGCCAAGTCCTTCGACGACCTCGGCATCCGCGGCTTCGGCTTCGCCCCGCTGAAGCTGCCGCCGGAGCTGGACTTCGCCGGCATGTTCCACGGCGTGGACGAGCGGGTGCCGGTGGACGGGCTGCGGTTCGGCGTCCGCGTCCTGGACCGCTTCATCGACGCGTCGTGACGTTCTGGGCCGGGATGACCTGGATATTCGGCCGCTCGTACGAGATCGACTGGAACGGGTGAATGCGACGATCGGTTCGTAGCTTCATTAGTTCCTCCTCGTTACAGGTGATGTGACTCCGCACCTTGGGGTCGCTTTGCCAACAAGGAGGAATAATGATCAAGAAGGTCGTCGCTGCTGCGGCTGCCACCGGTGGGCTGGTTCTCGCGGGCGCGGGCCTCGCTGTCGCCGACGCCGGAGCCCAGGGTGCCGCCGTGCACTCCCCGGGTGTCGTCTCCGGCAACGTCGTTCAGGTGCCCGTGCACGTCCCGGTGAACGTCTGCGGCAACACGGTCAACGTGATCGGGCTCCTGAACCCCGCCTTCGGCAACACCTGCATCAACAAGTGACGACGACCTCCTGAGGGGGGCGTCACTTTCGAGCCGTCGGCCCCGGAGCGCGTGCCATGCGCTCCGGGGCCGACCGGCCTACTGCGCGGAGGAGCGATCCGCCAGGGTCGCCACGCGATCGCGAGGCACAGCAGGATCGAAGGCAGGGGAAAATCAGAATGCGACAGGGCACCCGCAAGGGCCTGATGACAATGGCGGCGGCCACCGGCGTGATCGCCGCCGCGAGCGGCTATGCCCACGCCGACGCGGGCGCGTCCGGCACCGCCGCCGGCTCGCCCGGCGTACTGTCCGGCAACACCGTGCAGGCACCGGTCCACGTGCCGGTGAACGTGTGCGGCAACACCGTGAACGTCGTCGGGCTGCTCAACCCGGCCGCGGGCAACACGTGTGTCAACCACGGCGGTGCTTCGGGGGGCCACGGCGGCTCCGGCGGCTCGCACGCGGGCGGCCACAGCAGCGGCTCGCCGGGCGTCGGTTCCGGCAACACGGTCCAGGCGCCGATCGACGCCCCCGTGAACGTGTGCGGCAACAGCGTGAACGTCGTCGGGCTGCACAATCCGGCCGCGGGCAACACGTGTGTCAACCACGGCGGTGCTTCGGGGGGCCACGGCGGCTCCGGCGGCTCGCACGCGGGCGGCCACAGCAGCGATTCGCCGGGCGTCGGTTCCGGCAACACGGTGCAGGTGCCGATCGACGTCCCGGTGAACGTGTGCGGCAACAGCGTGAACGTGATCGGAGTCGGCAACGACGCCGCGGGCAACGACTGCGGCAACGGCGGCGGCGACCACGGCAACCCGCCCGGACAGCCGGGACAGCCCGGGCAGCCGGGACAGCCGGGACAGCCGGGACAGCCTGGGCACCCGGGACAGCCGGGTCATCCCGGACAGCCGGGTCACCCCGGTCACCCGGGCCACCCCGGAAGCCCGTCGACCCCGCCCGGCCACGGCGGCCACACGCCCCAGGGGCCCCATGGGTCGAGCCAGGTCCACCAGCAGGGCGGCCGCTCCGGCCAGTCCCTGACCGGCGGCCAGCTCGCGCACACCGGCAGCGATCTGCCGGTGGGTCTGGCACTGCCGGTCGGCGCGGGCGCGCTGCTCGCCGGCGCGGTGCTCTACCGCAAGGCGCGGGCCACGGTGTAACCCACGGCGCCTCCCGGTGCGCTACGGCACGGCAGACGGAGCGGACCCCGCCAAGGCGGCGGGGTCCGCTCCGTTCAGATCTGCCGCCTCACCACGTGGCACGCACCTGGCGGATGATCCGCCGGCGCAACCGCACCCTGCGGCTGCCGTCACGCAGCAGGCTCAGTCGGTCCAACTCCCAGTGTCCGTACTCGGCATGGTCCGTCAGCAGACGCGTGGCCTCCTTGCGGGACACCCCGCGAGGCACGTACACGTCGACAAATTCGTATTCCGGCATCGCATCTATTGTGCGGGCTGGGGCCCGGTACGGATAGCGTCTGCACTATGTCTGATGCTGCGCAGCCCACCGCTGCCGAGGTACGCGCCGCCGCCGAGGCGGTCAAGACCGCGCTCGACCGTCATCTGGCCGCGGTCGAACGCAGGTCGGGTGAGGACGACCCGGCCGTCCTGGAGGCGTTCAACCAGCTGGCCGCGGCCGCCGAGGTGTACGACGAGCTGCTCTACGACCGCTATGACGAGGTCACGCCCTTCGAGATCCCCGGTGCGGAGGAGCTGCCGCCGTACGCGGGCCCCGAGGAACCGAACGCGATCAGCGTGCTGATCCGACGCGACTACGCCGTGGTGGAACCCCAGCGGCTGCGGGCGCAGGCCCAGCGGGTCGAGGCGGCGGAGTACGAGGCCGCGGGCGGCCTGGCCGAGGATGCCGCCGCCACGGTTCCGGGCGCGCTGGGCATCCTGTTCGGCGAGTTCGAACCGGACGAGATCGCCTCCCGGCACAAGGAGTTCGGCCTGGAGGAGGGCGACTCCACGCTCTGGGTCACCGCGGCGGACGAGACACCCGAGGCCGGGGAGTGGCTGGAGGCGCCGTTCGAGCACATCGATCCGCAAGGTGTGGTGTGCCGGTTCGACGTCAGCGCCGTCTTCGACGACGAGGACGAGTCCGACGAGGAGGACGATCTCGAGTTCGTCGAGGACGAGGACGAGGCGGAGGACTCGGACGCAGACGAGGACGAAGACGCAGACGAGGACATGGACGAGGTCGAGGGCGCCGAGAGGTGAGGCCGGCCGGCGGTGCCGTGTGGCCTTGAGGCCGGTACGGCACCGCCGATCTCCGCCGTCGTGGCTGATCGCCGTTGCGGCGGAGACAGCGTGTGCGGTGGCGACAGCTGCGGCGGCGACAGCTTGCGCGGTCAAAGCAGCTTGCGCGGCCGAAACAGGGTGCGCAACGGGGATCCGGGGGCCGCGTTCGGGAAGCAGGGCGCGCGGCGGGAAGCCGGGTGCGGCCGAATCCGGGTGCGGCCGAATCTGGGTGCGCGGCCGAAACAGGGTGCTCAGCGGGAAACAGGGTGCGGCGGAGGGAAGATCAGCTCGTCGGTACCTGTGCGCGCAGCAGCGTCTGCAACCGGGTCGTGCGGGGCTTGGCCGGCGTCTGTGCCACCGCCTTCGGCAGGGCCTGGTCCACGCCGTGGACCACGGACAGATGCCGCTCCGCCCGGCCGAAGGCCGTGTACACCCACGGTCTGCTGAGCGCCTGCGCGGCGTCGCCGGGCAGCACGACGACCGCCGCCGGCCAGCGCGCGCCCACCGCCTGGTGCGCGGTCAGTGCCCAGCCGTGCCGTACGGCCCCCTCCACCCGCTCGCGCGGTACGACCACCGGGGCGCCCGCGCACGACAGGTGCAGCCCCTCGGCGTCGGCCTTCACCACCACGCCCGGCACCGTACGGCCCGGAGCGGGGGAGTAGGCGATCCGGTCGCCGGGGTCGAAGCCGCCGAAGCGGCCCGGGCCGGGGTTGAGGCGCTCCTTCAGCGCGGAGTTGAGGGCGCGGGTGCCCGCGGCGCCGCCGTGCCCCGGAGTGATCACCACGGTCTGGTCGGCGGGGACACCGATCGCCCGCGGCACCGAGTCGGCGACCAGCTGGACGGTCCGGTGCACGGCCTCGCCCGCGTCCCGCACCGGGACGATGACGACCTCCTTGCCCGGAGCCGCGACCTGGTTCAGCTCGCCGACGCCGATGCCGGAGACCAGCTCGCCGATCGGGCCGGGGTCGGGGAGGCGGGAGACGAGCTGCGGGCAGACGCGGGCGGCGAGCAGGTCGGCGAAGACCCACCCCGGCCCGGCCGACCACAGCAGCGCCGGGTCGCCGCTGAGCACCAGCCGGGCCCCGTCGGGCAGCGACTCCACCAGCATGGCGGCGCTCTCCACGTCGAGCTGCGGCGCGTCCAGCACGATCAGCAGGTCCAGGTCCAGCGCGCCGTCCGCGTCCCGGCCCGGTCCCTGGGCGCCGGACAGCAGACCGGCGACCGTGCCCACGCCGTGCTCCGCCGGGTCCGGGCCCAGCAGGGCGGCGAGGCGGTGGCGGCCGTCGGGCGTGTGGCAGACGGCGAAGGCCCGCAGCCCCGCGGTGCGGGCGGCACCGAGCAGCGCGGCCGGTTCGGCGCGGGCCGCCTCCCCGCCGGTGTGCAGCACCAGGCCGTGCCCGGCGACCGCGCGGACCAGCTCGGCCGCACCGCCCGAGGCGGCGCCGGCCGCCGCCTGCCAGGCCTGCTCGGTCTCCTTGGACAGCGAGTTGACCAGCCGGGCCAGGCCGTCGGCGAGGCTCTCCTCGGCCAGTGCGTACCGTTCCAGGCCGACGAGGACCCGCACCGGCCGCTCCTGCTCGCCCTCGCCCTCGTCCTCCGGAGCCGTCTGCGGCGCGGCGGCTCCCGGCTCCTCCAGTGCGTCCTGGAACGCCAGCGCCTCGCCCTCCGCGAGCGTGCTCTGCACCGCCGCGTCCGGGTCCGGCACGCCCTGCTTGCCCAGCGCGGAGGCGAGCGTCGGCAGTTCCAGCGCGGTGTGCCCGGCCAGGGCCGCCTGCTCCAGCAGCCAGACGGTGATCGCGCGAGCCCGCCGCTCGTCGCCCGGGCCGCAGGCCGCGCCGAGCAGGGCCCGGGCGAAGCCGTCGGCCTGGTCGGGCCGTACGCCGCTGATCCGCAGCAGCTGCCAGGGGTCTGCGCGCAGCGACGCGTCGGCGCCCTCGCCGAGTGCCGCGGCCACCTGGGCGGCCAGGGCCTCGGGCGCACCGCCCTCGGCCAGCACCCGGCGGACGCCCTCCACCGCCTCGGGTGCCGGGGCGGTGGCCGGGGCGGGCGCGGGCTGCGGCCGGCGTACCGGCTCCGGGGCCGGGCGGCGCGGCGCCGGCGCGGGCTCGGCGAACACCGTGGCCACCGGCTTCTCGCCGCTCTCCACCGCCCGCACCGCCGCGAGCAGGTCGGCCGCCTTGCCGCTGAGCTTGGCCCCGCTCTCAATCGGGCCCTGCTTCTCGGCCTTGCGCCGCTCGATCCGCTCCCGCTCGACCCGCTGCGCGGCCAACTCGGCCTCGGCCTCGGACAACTGAGCGGAGTCAGTACCTTCGCCCTCGTCCCCTGCCTCGGACGACTGAGCGGAGTCAGTGCCTTCGCCCTCGCCCCCGGCCTCGTCCCCTGCCTCGGACGACTGAGCGGACCCAGCATCGCCGCTCTCGCCGCCGCCCTCGTCCCCTGCCTCGGACACCTGCGCGGAGCCGGCACGTTCGCCTCCGGCCCCGGACGACCGGGTGGCGCCCCCGTCCTCGCCCTCCGCGCCGCCCGAGCCCGCCGCTTCCTCGGTGCCCTCACCCCCGGCACCGGTGGGGCCGCCCGCTCCGTCGCCGCCGGCCCTCCCGGCCTGCTCCGCCGCGCCCCTGGCGTCCGCACGGCTCTCCGCGCGCGCCGTGTCCTGACCCGCGGCCTCCGGGCTGTCCGGCGTCCCCGGCCCGGCTTCCTCCGTGGTCTCCGGCTCCGTGCTCACAGCGTGCTCCAGTCGTGATCGGGATAGCGGTGCACGGGCGCCGACACATCGTCCAGCGCCCGGCAGATCTCGTCAGGAAGACTAAGGGCCTCCACTGACAATGCCGCCGTGAGCTGCTGCGCGTTGCGCGCGCCGACGATCGGCGCGGCCACGCCGGGCCGGTCCCGGACCCACGCGAGGGCCACCTGGAGCGGGGTGACGGCGAGCCCGTCGGCGGCCGTCGTCACCGCGTCCACGATGCGGGTCGCCGTGTCGTCCAGGTACGGCTCCACGAACGGCGCGAGATGCTCGGAGGCGCCGCGCGAGTCCGGGGGAGTGGCGTGCCGGTACTTGCCGGTCAGCACGCCCCGGCCGAGCGGGGAGGAGGGGAGCATGCCGACGCCGAGGTCCAGCGCGGCGGGCAGCACCTCCCGCTCCACGCCCCGCTGCAGCAGTGAGTACTCCATCTGCGTGCTGGCCAGGCGCGTGCGGATGCCCGGCGCCGTGAGCTGCCAGGTGGCGGCCTTGGCGAGCTGCCAGCCGCAGAAGTTGGAGACGCCCGCGTACCGGGCGCGGCCGCTGCTGACCGCTATGTCCAGGGCCTGGAGGGTCTCCTCCAGCGGGGTCCCGGGGTCGAAGGCGTGGATGTGCCATACGTCGACGTAGTCCGTGCCGAGGCGGGCCAGGGAGGCGTCCAGGGCGGCGAGCAGATGGCCGCGGGAGCCGTCGAAACGGCGGTCGGGGTCGGGCACGCTGCCCGCCTTGGTGGAGATCACCAGGTCCCGGCGCGGCACCAGGCCGTCCATCAGCTGCCCGAGCAGGTACTCCGCCTCGCCGTTGCCGTACACGTCCGCGGTGTCGACGAGGGTTCCGCCGGCCTCCCAGAACGCCTTCAGCATGTCCGCGGCGTCGTGCTCGTCGGTGTCCCGGCCCCAGGTGAGGGTGCCGAGTCCGATCCGGGACACGCGCAGGCCGGTACGGCCGAGATGCCTCTGCTCCATGCGGGCGAGATTACTGGCCACGACCGGTGCGGTGGGTGGCCTGTGGACAACGGAGTCGGCCTGCGGGCCGGTGCTTTCGGATGCCCTGTGCCTGCCCTCTGCCGCCGTCCCCGCGCTAAGGTCACCCCGACAAGGACGTTACTCACGGGTAAGGGGAATCGGCCATGCAGCTCGGGATCAACCTCGGCTACTGGGGTGCCGGAATGGACGGGGACAATCTGGCCGTGGCCCAGGAGGCCGACCGGCTGGGCTTCTCCGTGTGCTGGGCCGCCGAGGCCTACGGCTCCGACGCGGCCACGGTGCTCAGCTGGGTCGCCGCCCAGACCGAGCGCATCGACGTCGGCTCGGCCATCTTCCAGATCCCGGCCCGCCAGCCCGCGATGACCGCGATGACGGCCGCGACGCTCGACTCGCTGTCCGGCGGCCGCTTCCGGCTCGGTCTCGGGGTGTCCGGACCGCAGGTCTCCGAGGGCTGGTACGGCGTCAAGTTCGACAAGCCGCTCGCCCGCACCCGCGAGTACGTGGAGATCGTGCGCAGGGCCATGACCCGGGAGCGGCTGACGTACGAGGGCGAGCACTGGACGCTGCCGCTGCCCGGGGGCCCGGGCAAGCCGATCAAGCTGACCGTGCACCCGCAGCGCGAGCACATCCCGCTGTACATCGCCGCGATCGGCCCGAAGAACCTGGAGCAGACGGGTGAGATCGCCGACGGCGCCCTGCTGATCTTCCCCGCCGCCGACCACCTGGAGGAGACCACCCTGAAGTACCTGCGCGCCGGGCGCGAGAAGGCCGGCAAGACCCTCGACGGGTTCGACGTCTGCCCGACCCTGCCGATCGCCGTCGGCGACGACAAGGACGTGGCCCGGCTCGCCGACACCTTCCGGCCCTACACCGCGCTGTACGTCGGCGGCATGGGCAGCGCCAAGCAGAACTTCTACAACCAGCTCGCCCAGCGCATGGGATACGAGAAGGAAGCCGCCGAGATCCAGCAGAAGTACCTGTCCGGCGACAAGCAGGGCGCCGCGGCCGCGATCCCGCAGGACCTCATCGACAAGACGACCCTGCTGGGTTCCGTCGACCGCATCGCCGACCGGATGAGGGCCTACGCCGCCGCCGGCGTCACCACGCTCAGCCTGTCCCCGGCGGGCTTCACCCTGGACGAGCGGCTCGCCTCCCTCCGGGCCGGCCACGAGGCCCTGGAGCGCGCCGGTCTGGCCTAGGGAGCTTCCGCGGCCGTGGTGGGGGCTCGGGGGTCTTCCCCGCCACGGCCGTCGTGAGGAACAACGCGCCCCGCGCCGCCGGGTTACGACTCAGGTGTCATCCTTTCGGCCGAGCGGGCGTGCACAGCTGTTGCGAGCCCCCAAATGCTCGCATTTGACTCGTTTCATGCTTTCGGCCAAGAGTCTGTTCCAGGAGATCCTCGACCACGACGAGTCGTTCCGGCTCTTCTGCTCCATCGCCGCCAGCGGGGAGTCCCAGGGCGGCTGGGAGAACGGGCGGATCGCCGCGCTGGTGCCGCACGGCGAACGCGCCCTGGCGCCGAAGATCGCCCGGCACGGAGCCGACGAGGACAAGCACGGGCGCATCTTCACCGCCCTGCTGACCAAGCGCGGGCTCACCCCCGTCGCCGTACCGCCCGAGACCGACTACACGATGCTCCTGGAGCGGCACGGCATCGGCCTGGCCCACGCCAGGCTCAGGCGGGACGAGCCCCTCGGCGAGCGGGACATCATCGTCTACCTCGCCCACAGCCGCGTCACCGAACAGCGCGCCGCCGAGCAGATGAAGCTGCTGCTCAGGCTGTTCGCCGACCATCCCGAGGTGGGCAGGGCCGTCCGCATGATCTCCGACGACGAGGACCGGCACCTCGCCTACACCCACGAGGAACTGCTGCGGTTCGCCGCCGCCGGGCACGGCCGGCTGATCCAGCGCACCCTGCGCGCGTGCGCCCTCGCCGAGATCCGCGTCCACCGGGACGTCAGCCTCGCCGTGATGGCCCACATGGGCCGCGTCCTGGGCTGGTCCAGGACCCGGTACGCCCTGCTCGCGGCCGGCATCCACGCGCGGTACGGCTACGAGCGCCTCGCCGGCTGGCGCCGCATGGTCACCCTCCGCATGCCCGAGCACCGCGACCCCCTCGGCGGCCCCGCCACCCCCGCCCACGAGTTCGCCTGAGCCGCGGAGGTCTCGGCGGCGAAGAGCGCCTCACAGCCAGCCGCGATGCTTGAACAGGCGGTACAGCAGCACCTCCAGAGCCGCCATCACGAGGATCACCGCCGGATACGACCACAGCCAGTGCAGCTCCGGCATGTGGTCGAAGTTCATGCCGTAGATGCCCGCGATCATCGTGGGCACCGCGGCCATCGCCGCCCACGCGGAGATCTTCCGCATGTCGTCGTTCTGCCGCACGCTCATCTGCGCCAGATGCGCCGACAGGACGTCCGACACCAGCCGGTCCAGGGCCTCCACGGACTCGTTCACGCGCGTGAGATGGTCGCCGACGTCCCGGAAGAACGGACGCGCCTTGTCGTGCACGAACGGCACCGAGCCGCCGAGCGGGCCGGTGCCGGCCAGCCGGGTCAGCGGCAGCGCCAGCGGGCCGGTGGCCCGGCGGAACTCCAGGATCTGCCGTTTGAAGCCGTAGATCCGGGACGCGGTGCCCCGCGAGCCGCCGCCCTCCGGGCGGAACACCTCCGCCTCCAGCTCCTCCAGATCGGTCCCCAGCTCCGTCGCCACCTCCAGATAGTGGTCGACGACCGCGTCGGAGATCGCGTACAGCACGGCGGTCGGGCCCTTGTCGAGCATCTCCGGCTCCTCCTCGAGCCGGCGCCGTACGGCGGCCAGCGGCGAGATCTCGCCGTGGCGGACGGTGACCACGAAACAGTCGCCGACGAAGACCATGATCTCGCCGGCCGAGACGGTGTCGCTCCTCGTCTCGTACGCGACCGGTTTCAGCACCATGAACAGCGAGTCGTCGTACACCTCCAGTTTCGGCCGCTGGTGCGCGTTCAGGGCGTCCTCGACCGCCAGCGGATGCAGCGCGAACTCCTGGGTGACCAGCTCGAACTCCCGCTCGGACGGCTCGTACAGACCGATCCACACGAACCCGCCCTCGGCCCGCGCCTCGGCGAGCGCGTCGGACAGGTCCTCCGGGCCCTCGGTGCGGTGCCCGTGCCGGTAGATGGCGCAGTCGACGATCACGGAGCGCATTCTCCCTTCGCCCGGTCCCCGGTGCATGTGCTGATACGCCTACCCTGGGCCGCATGCCCACGCTGATCCTCGTCAGGCACGGACGGTCCACCGCCAACACCTCCGGAGTGCTCGCCGGGTGGACGCCAGGCGTCACCCTGGACGAGCGCGGCGCCGCGCAGGCCGCCGCGCTGCCCGCCCGGCTCGCCGCGCTGCCGATCTCCGAGGTCGTCACCAGCCCCCTGCAGCGCTGCCAGGAAACCGTACAGCCGCTGCTTCAGGCCCGCCCCGGCCTGCGCGCCCACACCGACGAGCGGATCGGGGAGTGCCACTACGGCGACTGGTCCGGCCGCAAGCTCGCCGAGCTCAAGGACGAGCCGCTGATGGAGGTCGTCCAGGCCCATCCGTCCGCCGCCGCCTTCCCCGGCGGCGAGTCCATGCGCGCCATGCAGACCCGCGCCGCCGAAGCCGTACGCGAGTGGAACGCGCGCGTGGAGCGCGAGCACGGCGCCGACGCCGTCTACCTCATGTGCTCCCACGGTGACATCATCAAATCCCTGGTCGCCGACGCCCTCGGACTCCACCTCGACCTGTTCCAGCGGATCTCCGTGGAACCGTGTTCGGTCACCGCGATCCGCTACACCAGGCTGCGGCCGTTCCTCGTTCGCCTCGGCGACACCGGGGATTTCGCCTCGCTCGCCCCGCGCGAGGATCCTGGTGAGGGCGACGCACCGGTCGGGGGTGGTGCGGGCGCACCGTGATCGTCGGCCGCAGTAGGGTGAAGCGATCCACACCGTCGCGTGTCCGCAGGCGGCCCGCACCGCCGAAACCCCGGACCCGCCCCCCGAATCCACCCCCGTACTCACTCACAGCACTCACTCTCAATGGAGACAGGACGTGTCCCGTCAGGTGTTCCTCTACGACCCGCCGGACCGCTTCGTGGCCGGCACGGTCGGACTGCCCGGACGCCGTACGTTCTTCCTCCAGGCCACCGCAGGCTCCCGGGTGACCAGCGTGGCTCTGGAGAAGACCCAGGTGGCCGCGCTCGCCGAGCGCATGGACGAACTGCTCGACGAGGTCGTACGGCGCAGTGGCGGCAGCGCCGCCGTCCCCGCCATGGCGCCCACCGAGATCTCCGACACCGCCCCGCTGGAGACCCCCATCGAGGAGGAGTTCCGCGTCGGCACCATGGCGCTGGCCTGGGACGGCGAGGAACAGCGCATGATCGTCGAGGCGCAGGCCCTGGTGGAGCTGGACGCCGACACCGAGGAGGACCTCGCCGAGGCCGAGGAGCGCCTCCTGCAGGACGAGGAGAACGGGCCCCCGATGCTGCGGGTCCGGCTGACCGGCGCGCAGGCCCGGGCCTTCGCCAAGCGCGCCCTCGACGTCGTCAACGCCGGGCGGCCGCCGTGCCCGCTGTGCAGCCTCCCGCTCGATCCGGAAGGACACGTATGTCCGCGCCAGAACGGATACCGCCGCGGAGCGTGACGCCCACCGACGCCGCAGCCGACTCGGCCGTCGCCGAGCTGCTCGCGCGGGGTGAGCTGACCGTACGCGGCCGGATCCGCGAGGCGTCCAACGCCGCGCTGTTCTGCACCATCGCCCTCGACGGACAGGAAGCCTCCTGCATCTACAAACCGGTGGCCGGGGAGCGCCCGCTGTGGGACTTCCCCGACGGCACCCTGGCGGGCCGCGAGGTGGCCGCCTACGAGGTCTCCGAGGCCACCGGCTGGGGCCTGGTCCCGCCGACCGTGCTGCGCGACGGGCCGTACGGCGAGGGCATGTGCCAGCTGTGGATCGACGTCCAGGCCGAGGCGGAACTGCTCGCCCTGGTCGACGCGGAGGAACCGGAACCGGGCTGGAAGGCGATCGGCCTGGCCGAGGTCGGCGAGGGCCGCACCGCGCTCCTCGTGCACGCCGACGACGAGCGGCTGCGCCGGCTGTCCGTCCTCGACGCGGTGATCAACAACGCCGACCGCAAGGGCGGCCACCTGCTGCCCACCCCGGACGGCCGGCTCTACGGCATCGACCACGGCGTCACCTTCAACGTCGACAACAAGCTGCGCACCCTGCTGTGGGGCTGGGCCGGTGAGCCGCTGCCCACCGACGCCGTCGACGTCCTCGACTCCCTGCGTGAGGCCCTGGGCGGGCCGCTCGGCGAACGGCTGACCGCACTGATCACCCCGGCCGAGATCGATGCCACACTCGCGCGTGTCGAGGCGCTGCTCACCACCGGAGTGCACCCCGAGCCCAGCGGCGAGTGGCCCGCCATCCCCTGGCCACCCGTGTGAGCACCATCGGGGCCCCTGTGTGAGCACGATCGCCGCAAGCACATCGCCCGCGGATGTACAAGACCGCAGAACCGGCCATCAGGCGTGATCCCGTTCGTATACGCAGCTGGTGGCCGGTTAGGCTCATGTACATGCATGCCTGGCCCGCTTCCGAGGTCCCCGCCCTGCCTGGTCAGGGCCGCGACCTGAGGATCCACGACACCGCGACCGGCGGCCTCGTCACCCTCGACCCCGGTCCCGTCGCCCGTATCTACGTCTGCGGCATCACCCCGTACGACGCGACCCACCTGGGGCACGCGGCGACCTACAACGCGTTCGACCTCGTGCAGCGCGTGTGGCTCGACACCAAGCGGCAGGTCCACTACGTCCAGAACGTCACCGACGTCGACGATCCCCTCCTGGAGCGCGCGGAGCGGGACGGCGTCGACTGGGTCACCCTCGCCGAGAAGGAGACCGCCCTCTTCCGCGAGGACATGACCGCCCTCAGGATGCTCCCGCCGCAGCACTACATAGGTGCCGTGGAGGCGATACCCGGCATCGTCCCGCTCGTGGAGCGGCTGCGTGAACTCGGCGCCGCCTACGAGCTCGAGGGCGACATCTACTTCTCCGTCGAGTCCGACCCGAACTTCGGCAAGGTCTCCAACCTCGACGCGGCCGCCATGCGGCTGCTGTCCGCCGAGCGCGGCGGCGATCCGGACCGTCCGGGCAAGAAGAACCCGCTGGACCCGATGCTGTGGATGGCGGCCCGCGAGGGCGAGCCCAGCTGGGACGGCGGCTCCCTCGGCCGGGGCCGGCCCGGCTGGCACATCGAGTGCGTGGCCATCGCCCTCGACCACCTCGGCATGGGCTTCGACGTCCAGGGCGGCGGCTCCGACCTCGCCTTCCCGCACCACGAGATGGGCGCCTCGCACGCCCAGGTGCTCACCGGCGCCTTCCCCATGGCCAAGGCCTACGTCCACGCCGGCATGGTCGCCCTGCACGGCGAGAAGATGTCCAAGTCCAAGGGCAACCTGGTCTTCGTCTCCCAGCTCCGCCGGGACGGCGTCGACCCCGCCGCCATCCGCCTGGCCCTCCTGTCCCACCACTACCGCGCGGACTGGGAGTGGACCGACCAGGTCCTCCAGGACGCCCTGGCCCGCCTGGGCCGCTGGCGCGCGGCCGTCTCCCGACCGGACGGCCCGCCCGCGGACGCGCTGGTGGAGGAGATCCGCGAGGCCCTGTCGAACGACCTGGACGCCCCGGCCGCACTGGCGGCGGTGGACCGCTGGGTCGCCCAGCAGGAAGCGCAGGGGGGCACGGACACGGGCGCACCCGGCGTGGTCACGCGCGCTGTGGACGCGCTGCTGGGGGTAGCTCTCTAGACACCACGAGGGTGGGCGCCCCGCAAGGGGCGCGGGGCTGTGTTTGATATGCGGCTACCGCCGCGTGGGCGCGAACAACCACAACGGACCCGCAGCCGCCCGACAACCTGAAGCGGCACCCCGAACCGCGTCGCCACCACAAAGAAGGGGCGCTTCCCAACCCCGGGAACCGCCCCTTCGCCGTACCCCGGCCCCTCAGTCCTCCGTGTCGTCCTCGTCATCCTTGGAACCGCCGGGGGCAGGACGCGGCTTACCCCCCGGAGGGCTCACGTCCCGGCGCCGCAGATACCGCTCGAACTCCCGGGCGATCGCCTCACCCGACGCCTCCGGCAGCTCCGCGGTGTCCCGGGCCTCCTCCAGCGTCTGGACGTACTCGGCGACCTCGCTGTCCTCGGCGGCCAGCTGGTCCACGCCCACCTGCCAGGCCCGCGCGTCCTCCGGCAGCTCGCCCTGCGGGATCCGCAGGTCCAGCAGGTCCTCCAGCCGGTTGAGCAGCGCCAGCGTGGCCTTCGGGTTGGGCGGCTGGGAGACGTAGTGCGGTACGGCCGCCCACAGCGACACCGCCGGGACGCCGGCGTGGGTGCACGCCTCCTGCAGGACGCCGACGATGCCCGTCGGGCCCTCGTACTTGGTCTCCTCCAGGTCCATGCGCTGGGCCAGGTCCGGGTCGGACGTCACGCCGCTGACCGGCACGGGACGCGTGTGCGGGGTGTCACCGAGCAGGGCGCCCAGGATGACCACCAGCTCCACGCCCAGCTCGTGCGCGAAGCCGAGCAGCTCGTTGCAGAACGAGCGCCAGCGCATGGACGGTTCGATGCCCCGGACCAGCACCAGGTCGCGCGGCTTCTCGCCGCCGACCCGCACCACCGACAACCTTGTCGTCGGCCAGGTGATCTTGCGCACACCGGCGTCCATGAACACCGTGGGCCGGTTCACCTGGAAGTCGTAGTAGTCCTCGGCGTCCAGCGCCGCGAACACCTCGCCCTTCCACTCGCGTTCCAGATGCGCGACCGCCGTGGAGGCGGCGTCGCCGGCATCGTTCCAGCCCTCGAACGCGGCCACCATGACTGGGTCGATCAGCTCGGGAACCCCCTCCAGCTCGATCACCCAGTGCCTCCTTCCGACGTGCCCTCGCTTGACTCACCAACCTTACGGCGTCCGGCGGGGGCGCCCGCAGCCCCCTTGCGTGGGCCAGTGACCGGATCACTGCCCCGTTCGCCACCGTGGAACACCCCCCGTCGACGGGAGCCCGGACGCATCCGCACAGGTGTGTCCCCGCTGTCACCGGGTGCCGATCAGCGGTCTCACAGGGTGCTGCGCAGCCACTGCTCCACGCTCGCGATGTGCACGGTCGCCCAGGAGCGGGCCGCCTCCGCGTCCCGGTCGCGCAGCGCGGCCAGGATCGCCCGGTGCTCGCGCAGGGTGCGGCCGACCGCGTCCTCCTGGGTGAGGCCCCGCCAGATCCGGGCCCGCGTGGTCGGCCCCGACAGGCCGTCCAGCAGCGAGCACAGCACCGAGTTGCCGGCGCCGCGCACGATGCCGCGATGGAACTCCAGGTCCGCGGCGACCAGCTCCTCCACCGACGGCGCGTCACCGAGCGCGTCCAACTGGGCCGACAGCGCGTCCAGTTGCTGTTCGCCGATCCGGAAGGCCGCCATCGCGGTCGCGGCCGGCTCCAGGATCCTGCGCACCGCGAGGAACTCCAGGACGGTGTCGTCGCGGTGGAAGTCCACGACGAAGCTCAGCGCCTCCAGCAGCAGTTGCGGGTCGAGGCTGGTGACGTACGTGCCGTCGCCCTGCCGTACGTCCAGGATCCGGATCAGCGACAGCGCCCGTACGGCCTCCCGCAGCGAGTTCCGCGACAGCCCCAGCTCGGCGGCCAGCTCGCTCTCCTTGGGCAGCCGGTCCCCGGGCCGCAGCGCACCGGAGACGATCATGCCCTTGATCTTCTCGATCGCCTCGTCGGTGACTGCCATGACCGGCCTCCCTGGTCGCCAGACATCGGATGTCTCAGCGGCCATTATGCGGGCGGCGCGTCGACCCACTCCTTGCCGGCGGCCCAGCGCCGCACCCAGGCGGCGAAGCGGTGGGGTCGCCGTGGTCCACCTCGAAGGCCTCCCGCAGCGCCGCCAGTTCGCCGGGATCCGCCTGATCGATGTTCATGCTCCCCGTTGCCCCCGTTGCCCCCGTTGTTCATGCCCTCCATGGAAGCACCCGGCACTGACAACGCCCCCGGGCAGGCGAGAGGGGCGGCCCCATCGGCGTGGGGTCGCCCCTCTCGGTCGTCCGGACCCGGTGCGGCGGTCCGGCGCTGCGGAGACGGCCGGTCCCGGTCAGGGAGGCGGACCGGCCGTCACCGAGGCCTACTTCTTGTCGAGCAGGTCCTGCACCTTCGCCCGGACATCGTCCGTGGCCAGGCCCCGGATGGTCAGCGTGGTGCGGCGGCGCAGCACGTCGTCCGGCGTCTCGGCCCACTCGTGGTCGCGGGCCCAGACGACCTGCGCCCAGATCTCCGGCGCGTCGGGGTGGACACGCTCGGCCAGCTCCGGGTTCTCGTTCGCCAGGCGGGCGATGTCGAAGGCCAGGGAGCCGTAGTGGGTGGCCAGGTGCCTGGCGGTGTCGGCGGCCATGCGCGGGCCCGGAGCCGGACGGTCCACCAGCAGGCGGTGGGCGACGGCGCGCGGGTTGGCGACACCGGGCAGCGGCAGCTTCTTCGGCAGGGAGGAGATGGGCTCGAAGTCGTCGCCGAGCGGCTGGCCCGGCAGCGCCTCCAGCTTCTGCATGACCGTACGGCCGATGTGCCGGAAGGTGGTCCACTTGCCGCCCGCGACGGACAGCATGCCGCCCTTGCCCTCGGTGACGACCGTCTCGCGCTTGGCCTTGGCGGTGTCACCGGGGCCGCCCGGCAGCACGCGCAGGCCGGCGAAGGCGTAGGTGATCAGGTCCCGCTTCAGCTGCTGGTCCCGGACGGAGAACGCGGCCTCGTCCAGGATCTGGGCTATGTCCTTGTCGTTGACGGACACGTCCGCCGGGTCGCCCTCGTACTCCTCGTCGGTGGTACCGAGCAGCAGCATGTCCTCCCAGGGGAGGGCGAAGGTGATGCGGTACTTGTCGATCGGGGTGGCCAGCGCCGCCTTCCAGGGGGAGGTGCGCTTCAGGACCAGGTGCGCGCCCTTGGACAGGCGGATGGACGGCGCCGCGTTCGGGTCCTCCATCCGGCGCAGGTGGTCGACCCAGGGGCCGGTCGCGTTGAGCACCAGGCGGGCGTTCACGCCGAACTCCTCACCGGACAGCCGGTCGCGGAGGTCGGCGCCGGTGACCCGGCCCTTGGTGAAGCGCAGGCCGGTGACCTCGGCGTGGTTCAGGACGACCGCGCCCGCCTCGACGGCCGCGCGGACCGTCATCAGCGCCATGCGGGCGTCGTTCATCTGGTCGTCGCCGTACACGGCGACGGCCTTGAGGTTCTCGGTGCGCAGCTCGGGCACGTCCTGCGCCGCCTTGGCGGGGGAGAGCAGGTGACCCACGCCGTCGCCGAACGCGGAGAGCGCGGAGTAGGCGAAGACGCCCGCGCCGAGCTTCGCCGCGCCGTGCGGGCCCCCCTTGTACACGGGGAGGTAGAAGGTGAGCGGGTTCGCCAGGTGGGGGGCCACCTGGCGGGAGACCGCACGGCGCTCGAAGTGGTTCTCCGCCACCAGCTTCACCGCGCCGGTCTGCAGGTAGCGCAGACCGCCGTGGAGCAGCTTGGAGGAGGCGGAGGACGTGGCGCCGGCGAAGTCGCCGGCGTCGACCAGAGCCACCCTCAGGCCGGACTGCGCGGCGTGCCAGGCGGTGGAGATGCCCAGGATGCCGCCGCCGATCACCAGAAGGTCGTACGACGCCTTGGAGAGTTGCTCCCTGGTCTCGGCCCGGCTCGGGTTGGAGCCGGAGGCCGGGTGCGTCCCCAGGGCAGGCACGGACTGCAGGGTGGACTGACTGGTCATGTCGGGTACTTACTCCTCGTCAGAGATGTCTGAGCCGGTGCGGTCCGCTCAGCTCTCGTCCTCGATCCAGCCCATGGTCCGGTCGACGGCCTTGAGCCAGTTCTTGTACTCACGGTCGCGGGTGTCCGCGTCCATCTGCGGGGTCCATTCGGCGGCCCGGCGCCAGTTGGCGCGCAGTTCGTCGGTGCTGGACCAGAAGCCGACGGCGAGGCCGGCGGCGTAGGCGGCGCCGAGGCAGGTGGTCTCGGCGACCATCGGGCGCACCACGGGGGCGTCCAGGACGTCGGAGAGGGTCTGCATCAGCAGGTTGTTGGAGGTCATGCCGCCGTCCACCTTCAGGGCCACCAGCTCGTCGCCGGAGTCCTTGACCATGGCGTCGGCGATCTCCCGGGTCTGCCAGGCGGTGGCCTCCAGGACGGCGCGCGCGAGGTGCGCCTTGGTGACGTACCGGGTCAGACCGGCGATCACACCGCGGGCGTCGGAACGCCAGTGCGGGGCGAACAGACCGGAGAAGGCCGGCACGAAGTAGGCGCCGCCGTTGTCCTCGACCGAGAGCGCGAGCGTCTCGATCTCGGCGGCGGTGGAGATCAGGCCCATCTGGTCGCGCATCCACTGCACCAGCGAGCCCGTGACGGCGATCGAGCCCTCGAGGGCGTACACCGTCGGCTGGTCGCCGATCTTGTAACCGACCGTGGTCAGCAGACCGGCGTAGGAGTTGATGATCTTGTCACCGGTGTTCATCACCATGAAGGTGCCGGTGCCGTAGGTGGACTTGGTCTCGCCCTCGGAGAAGCAGCACTGGCCGAACAGGGCCGCCTGCTGGTCGCCGAGCGCGGAGGCGACCGGGATGCCGCCGAGCAGGTCGCCCAGCTTGCCGCCGGTGACCTCGCCGTAGACCTCGGCGGAGGAGCGGATCTCCGGCAGGATCTGCAGCGGCACGCCGATGGACTCGGCGATCTTCTCGTCCCACTCCATGGTGTGCAGGTTCATCAGGAGGGTGCGGGAGGCGTTGGTGACGTCGGTGACGTGCTTGCCGCCGTTGACACCACCGGTCAGGTTCCAGATGACCCAGGTGTCCATGGTGCCGAAGAGGATGTCGCCGGCCTCTGCGCGCTCCTTCAGGCCGTCGACGTTGTCGAGCAGCCAGCGGGCCTTGGGCCCGGAGAAGTACGAGGCCAGCGGCAGGCCGGTCTCGCGGCGGAAGCGGTCCTGGCCGACGTTGCGGCCCAGCTCCCGGCAGAGGGCGTCGGTGCGGGTGTCCTGCCAGACGAGGGCGTTGTAGACGGGCTCACCGGTGTTCTTGTCCCACAGCACGGTGGTCTCGCGCTGGTTGGTGATGCCGATGGCCTTGATGTCGTCGCGGGTGATGCCGGCCTTGGCGATGGCCCCGGCGACGACCTCCTGGACGTTGGTCCAGATCTCGTTGGCGTTGTGCTCGACCCAGCCCGGCTTCGGGAAGATCTGCTCGTGCTCCTTCTGGTCGACGGCGACGATACGGCCGTCCCGGTCGAAGACGATGCAGCGGCTGGAGGTCGTGCCCTGGTCGATCGCGGCGATGAAGGGGCCTGCGGTGTGGGCGTCGGTCACTGTGTTCTCCAAAAGATCCGTGGTGATAGGCGGTGGTACGGCGCGTGCTTCGAAGTGATTTCTAAGCGAAGGCGACGTTGTATATGCCTGCGGCGATGGCGCCGCCGATCAGCGGACCGACCACCGGGATCCAGGCGTACGCCCAGTCGGAACCGCCCTTGTTGGGCAGCGGCAGCAGGGCGTGCACGATGCGCGGGCCCAGGTCACGCGCCGGGTTGATCGCGTAGCCCGTCGGGCCGCCCAGGGAGAGACCGATCGACACCACCACGAGCGAGGTGATCAGTCCGCCCAGGATGCCGAGGCCGTTGCCCTTGTCGTTCAGGCCCTGCGTGAGGACCGCGAGGATCAGTACGACCGTGCCGATGATCTCCGTGGCGAGGTTCTGCGCCGCGTTGCGGATCTCCGGACCGGTGGAGAAGATGCCGAGGACCGGGCCCGCGCCCTTCTCCTGGGCCTCGACCGCCTTGGCCGCGGTGGCCTGCGCGCCCGGACCACCGACGATCTCCTTGTCGGTGAGGTGGGCGTGGAACTGGCCGTAGTAGGCGACCCACACCAGGGTCGCGCCGATCATCGCACCGAGCAGCTGGCCGGCGAGGTAGACCGGGACGTTGCTCCAGTCGCTGTTCTTGATGGCGAGAGCCACCGTGACGGCGGGGTTGAGGTGGGCACCGGACAGCGGTCCGGAGATGTACACAGCCGTAAGGACGGCGAAGCCCCACCCGAAGGTGATGGCGAGCCAACCGGCGTTACGGGCCTTGGAGGCCTTCAGCGTGACGGCCGCGCAGACGCCGCCGCCGAGCAGGATGAGTATGGCGGTACCGATGGTCTCGCCGATGAAGATGTCGGAGCTGGACACCCGCGACTCCTTTGTCCTTCGTCCAGGGGTAGCCGAACCCCGGGTCCCTCCGGTGGTTCTGGCGCCCTCGGGGGTGAGAGCGAATTGCCGGCCCTTGGCGTTGTCACACTCTAGCGCGTATTGCCGTTAGGTGTTCGACAATGCCGACCGATGGACGGGAGTCTTGCTTCGGCGTTACGCATGCGTCAAGGGTTCTGTTATCGAAAACAGGATCGTTATTGATCGCTGACGGTTGTCACTCTTCGCACGCTGACGTGCGCATTAGCCCGATATGCCGGTTTCAGGGTAGGGCGAGAACCGGAACGCCGCCCGGCGTTCCGGTCGCCCCCGAGGGGATCTCCGCACGTGACTGCAGGGAGCGCCGAGCGCTCAGAACCGCCCCGCGCCCAGGTCCCTGGACACCGCGCGGGCGCAGTCGCGCACCGCCGCGATCAGCTCGGGACGCAGCTCCCCGTCCCGGCACAGCCGCTCCACGGCACCGGTGATGCCGACCGCGCCCACGGGCATGCGGCGCCGGTCGTGGATGGGCGCGGCGACCGACGCCACGCCCTCCCAGGTCTCCTCGACGTCGGCCGCGTAGCCACGCGCGCGTGTCATGTCGAGGAGGTGCTCGAAGTCCGTCCAGTCGCACACCGTGCGGTCGGTGAAGGGCTTGCGGTCGGCCTCCAGCGCCTCGCTGTGCGCCACCGGGTCGTAGGCCGAGAGCACCTTGCCGAGCGCGGTGGAGTGCAGCGGCTGCATGGCGCCGATCTCCAGCACCTGCCGGCTGTCGTCCGGCCGGAAGACGTGGTGCACGATCAGCACGCCCTGCTGGTGCAGGACCCCCAGGTACACGCTCTCCCCGCTGGACCGGGCCAGGTCGTCGGTCCACACCAGGGCCCTGGCCCGCAACTCGTGCACGTCCAGGTAGGTGGTGCCCAGGCGCAGCAGCTCCGCGCCCAGCTGGTAGCGCCCGGAGGCGTCGTCCTGCTCCACGAAGCCCTCCTGCTGGAGGGTGCGCAGAATGCCGTGGGCGGTGCCCTTGGCGAGGCCCAGTGACGAGGCGATGTCCGACAGGCCGAGCCGCCGCTCGCCGCCCGCGAGCAACCGCAGCATCGCGGCCGCCCGTTCGAGCGACTGGATGTTCCGTGCCATCGCCGTCCTGCCTCCGTCTCCTTCGACAACCGCTCGGTATTCAACACCGTTCGGCAATGTCGAACACTACCGGTCCATGCCGACCTCCCGCTAACGGTCTGTCGGCACTTGTTACATCACAGGTGACCTGCGCGTGACACACCCGCCACCGGCGTCCGCCTCGTGGACGCCGGTGCCCATCCAAGCCGACTCCCGGTTACGCTGACGCCGTGCGGCATGCCCGCCTGCCAGGAAACCCTGCCCAGGGGCACCGCATAGCCGACAGCCGTCGCACATAGGGAGCCCCTTTCATGGCCTCGTTGCCACCGTCCCCTTCCGCCGACAGCCGGACCCGCGCGTCCGCGCTCCGAGAGGCGCTCGCCACACGCGTGGTGGTCGCCGACGGAGCCATGGGCACCATGCTCCAGGCCCAGGAACCCACTCTCGACGACTTCCAGCAGCTCGAGGGCTGCAACGAGATCCTCAACCTCACCCGCCCCGACATCGTCCGCTCCGTCCACGAGGCCTATTTCGCCGTGGGCGTCGACTGCGTCGAGACCAACACCTTCGGGGCCAACCACTCCGCCCTCGGCGAGTACGACATCGCCGGGCGCGTCCACGAGCTGTCCGAAGCCGGCGCTCGGGTGGCCCGCGAGGTCGCCGACGAGTTCACCGCCAAGGACGGGCGGCCGCGCTGGGTACTGGGCTCCATGGGCCCCGGCACCAAGCTGCCCACCCTGGGCCACGCCCCGTACACCACCCTGCGCGACGCCTACCAGCGCAACGCGGAAGGCCTGGTCACCGGTGGCGCCGACGCACTGCTCGTGGAGACCACCCAGGACCTGCTGCAGACCAAGGCCGCCGTCCTCGGCGCCCGCCGCGGCCTCGACGCCCTCGGCCTCGACCTGCCGGTCATCGTCTCCGTGACCGTCGAGACGACCGGCACCATGCTCCTCGGCTCCGAGATCGGCGCCGCGCTCACCGCGCTGGAGCCGCTCGGCATCGACATGATCGGCCTGAACTGCGCCACCGGCCCGGCCGAGATGAGCGAGCACCTGCGCTACCTCGCCCGCCACGCCCGCATCCCGCTGTCCTGCATGCCCAACGCGGGCCTGCCCGTCCTCGGCAAGGACGGCGCCCACTACCCGCTGACCGCGCCGGAGCTGGCCGACGCCCAGGAGACCTTCGTCCGCGAGTACGGCCTGTCCCTCGTCGGCGGCTGCTGCGGTACGACGCCGGAGCACCTGCGCCAGGTCGTGGAGCGGGTCCAGGGCCTGACCCCGCCCGAGCGCGATCCGCGCCCCGAACCCGGCGCGGCCTCCCTGTACCAGACGGTGCCGTTCCGGCAGGACACCTCCTACCTGGCGATCGGCGAGCGCACCAACGCCAACGGCTCCAAGAAGTTCCGCGAGGCCATGCTGGAGGGCCGCTGGGACGACTGTGTGGAGATGGCGCGGGAGCAGATCCGCGAGGGTGCGCACATGCTCGACCTGTGCGTGGACTACGTCGGCCGGGACGGCGTCGCCGACATGGAGGAACTCGCGGGCCGTTTCGCCACCGCCTCCACGCTGCCGATCGTGCTGGACTCCACCGAGGTGGACGTGATCCGGGCCGGGCTGGAGAAGCTCGGCGGCCGCGCGGTGATCAACTCGGTGAACTACGAGGACGGCGCCGGCCCGGACTCCCGGTTCGCGCGCGTCACCCGGCTGGCCCGGGAGCACGGCGCCGCCCTGATCGCGCTGACGATCGACGAGGAGGGGCAGGCCCGCACCCCGGAGAAGAAGGTGGAGATCGCCGAGCGGCTGATCGCGGACCTGACCGGGAACTGGGGCATCCGTGAGGAGGACATCCTCATCGACACCCTGACCTTCACCATCTGCACCGGTCAGGAGGAGTCCCGCAAGGACGGTCTCGCCACCATCGAGGCGATCCGCGAACTGAAGAAGCGCCACCCGGCCGTCCAGACCACCCTCGGCCTGTCGAACATCTCCTTCGGTCTGAACCCGGCCGCTCGCATCCTGCTGAACTCCGTCTTCCTGGACGAGTGTGTGAAGGCGGGCCTGGACTCGGCGATCGTGCACGCGTCGAAGATCCTGCCGATCGCCCGGTTCAGCGAGGAAGAGGTCACCACCGCCCTGGACCTGATCCACGACCGGCGCAGCGAGGGCTACGACCCCCTCCAGAAGCTCATGCAGCTGTTCGAGGGTGCCACCGCGAAGTCGCTGAAGGCGGGCAAGGCCGAGGAGCTGGCCGCGCTGCCGCTGGAGGAGCGCCTGAAGCGGCGGATCATCGACGGTGAGCGCAACGGCCTGGAGGCCGACCTGGACGAGGCCCTGAAGGACCGTCCGGCGCTGGACATCGTCAACGACACCCTGCTGGACGGCATGAAGGTCGTGGGCGACCTGTTCGGCTCCGGCCAGATGCAGCTGCCGTTCGTGCTGCAGTCCGCCGAGGTCATGAAGGCGGCCGTCGCCTATCTCGAACCGCACATGGAGAAGTCCGACGCCGAGGGCAAGGGCACCATCGTGCTGGCCACCGTGCGCGGCGACGTGCACGACATCGGCAAGAACCTCGTCGACATCATCCTGTCCAACAACGGCTACAACGTGGTCAACCTGGGCATCAAGCAGCCGGTCTCGGCGATCCTGGAGGCCGCCGAGGAGCACCGGGCCGATGTGATCGGCATGTCGGGGCTGCTGGTGAAGTCCACGGTGATCATGAAGGAGAACCTGGAGGAGCTCAACCAGCGCGGTCTGGCGGCCCGTTTCCCGGTCATCCTCGGCGGCGCCGCCCTCACCCGCGCCTACGTCGAGCAGGACCTGCACGAGATCTACGAGGGCGAGGTCCGCTACGCCCGCGACGCCTTCGAGGGCCTGCGCCTGATGGACGCCCTGATCGGCGTCAAGCGCGGCGTGCCGGGCGCCAAACTGCCCGAACTGCGCCAGCGCCGCGTGCGGGCCACCGCCGCCGTCGCGGTCGAGGAACGCCCCGAGGAAGGGCACGTCCGCTCCGACGTCGCCGTCGACAACCCGGTGCCGGTCCCGCCGTTCTGGGACACCCGGATCGTCAAGGGCATCCAGCTCAAGGAGTACGCGAGCTGGCTCGACGAGGGCGCGCTGTTCAAGGGCCAGTGGGGACTCAAGCAGGCCCGCACCGGCGAGGGACAGACGTACGAGGAACTGGTGGAGAGCGAGGGCCGGCCCAGGCTGCGCGGCCTGCTGGACCGGCTCCAGACGGAGAACCTGCTGGAAGCGGCCGTCGTCTACGGCTACTTCCCGTGCGTGTCCAAGGACGACGACCTGATCATCCTGGACGAGCACGGCAACGAACGCACCCGGTTCACCTTCCCGCGCCAGCGGCGCGGCCGCCGCCTGTGCCTGGCGGACTTCTTCCGCCCGCAGGAGTCGGGGGAGACCGACGTCGTCGGCCTGCAGGTCGTCACCGTCGGCTCGCGCATCGGGGAGGAGACCGCGAAGCTCTTCGAGGCCAACTCCTACCGCGACTACCTCGAACTGCACGGGCTGTCCGTCCAGTTGGCCGAGGCGCTCGCCGAGTACTGGCACGCGCGCGTGCGCGCCGAACTCGGCTTCGGCGGTGAGGACCCGGCCGACATGGAGGACATGTTCGCCCTGAAGTACCGGGGTGCCCGCTTCTCCCTCGGCTACGGCGCCTGCCCCGACCTGGAGGACCGCGCCAAGATCGCCGAGCTGCTGAAGCCCGAGCGGATCGGCGTCCACCTGTCCGAGGAGTTCCAGCTGCACCCCGAGCAGTCCACGGACGCGATCGTGATCCACCATCCGGAGGCGAAGTACTTCAACGCGCGGTGAGCCGTCCGGCGGTTCGGCCGGTTCGCCGCCCGCCTCCGGTCCGCCCCTTCCAGGCGCCTCACCCGGGCACACCGACGGCCCTCCGGCCTGCGGCGAGGGTGATTCTCGGCATACCCCCGCGCACGAGTGATAAACGAGGCGTTTCCGCCGCCGGAGACGTACACTGGTCGGTCCACCAGGCCGGTTCCCTGTCGGGAGCCGGCCTGCTCGTCCCTCAAGGAGGTGCGCCCGGATGACCAGCACGGTCCCCGCGCTCGGAACCCTTACGGCCGAAGGCTCCGCCCTGCAGGCGGTGCTCCTCGACATGGACGGCACCCTGGTGGACACCGAGGGCTTCTGGTGGGACGTCGAGGTCGAGGTGTTCGCCGGCCTCGGCCACACCCTGGACGAGTCCTGGCGGCACGTGGTGGTCGGCGGGCCCATGACCCGCAGCGCCGGCTTCCTCATCGAGGCCACCGGTGCCGACATCACCCTCGCCGAACTCACCGTGCTGCTCAACGAGGGCTTCGAGGACCGCATCGACCGTGCCCTGCCGCTCATGCCGGGCGCCGCCCGCCTGCTCGCCGAACTCCACGAGCACGCCATCCCCACCGCCCTGGTCTCCGCCTCCCACCGGCGCATCATCGACCGCGTGCTGAGCATCCTCGGCGCCCACCACTTCACCCTGTCCGTCGCCGGCGACGAGGTCTCGCGCACCAAGCCCTTCCCCGACCCCTACCTGCTCGCCGCGGCCGGGCTCGGCGCCCGGCCGGACAGATGCGCGGTGGTCGAGGACACCGCGACCGGTGTCGCCGCCGCCGAGGCCGCCGGCTGCCGCGTCGTCGCCGTACCCTCCGTCGCCCCCATCACCCCGGCCGCCGGGCGCACCGTGGTGACCTCTCTGGAACAGGTCGACCTGGCATTTCTGCGCGGCCTGATGACGGAAATGCCCTAGCCGTTCACCCAGCGTGAAAAGTCCATTGGCCGGGCTGGACAAATTTCCGAGGAAGTACACCCAAGTGGAATTCACAGTCGGTCGCCCGGTCGAATTCCACTGACTCCCCACACAGTTGGAAGTGTGACGTTCCCCACCTCGGCTCCCCTCGACAATCCGGCTCAAGTGTGCTGAACGGCCCTGCTCGGCCCGGCTCGACGGGTCTTTGTGTCCCGATTGATGGGATGCTGCACTAATCCTGCCGCTGTCGGGTTTTCGGTGTGTCCGCACCCGGTTTCACTGCGTGATGGGGGGTCAACTCACGCGGCCGTGAACCCTCGTGCGGGCGCGGACTAATCTCATCGCGAGAACATCGCCGCAACCCCCCGTGATCCGCCGCACCACCCATGCATGTCGGATACACGGACCCGAACAGCTCTGGAGAAACTCCCGCATGAACCGCAAGACTTTGGTGCTGCCGGCGGTGGCCGGCCTGCTCACCCCGGTTCTCGCCGCGTGCGGCGGATCCGGCAGCGGGAGCAAGGGCGGCGACGCCATCGTCGTCGGCACCACGGACCGGTTCACCACCACCAGCGACGCCCCGGCGCCCCTCGACCCGGCCTACGCCTACGACGTCGGCACCTGGAACATCCTGCGCCAGACCGTGCAGACGCTGATGGCCCAGCCCAAGGGCGAGGGCGACCCCGTGCCGGACGCCGCCGAGAGCTGCTCCTTCACCGACAGCGGCAGCGAACGCTACGCCTGCAAGCTCCGCGACGGCCTGAAGTTCGCGAGCGGCGACCCAGTGACCGCCCAGGACGTCAAGTACTCCATCGAGCGCGCCCTGCGCATCAAGTCCAGCAGCGGTGTGTCCTCCCTGCTGAACACCATCGACACCATCGAGACGCAGGGCGACCGCGAGGTCATCTTCCACCTGAAGACCGCCGACGCCACCTTCCCGTACAAGCTGTCCACCCCGGTCGCGGGCATCATCAACCCGAAGGACTACCAGAAGGACAAGCTGCGCGACGGCTTCGAGGTCGACGGCTCGGGCCCCTACACCTTCCAGGCCGACGTCAGCGGCAACGCGGTGTCCGTCGCCACCTTCACCAAGAACCCCAACTACAAGGGGGCCGTGAAGGTGAACAACGACAAGGTCGAACTGCGCTCCTTCGCCGACGCCGACGCCATGGGCGCCGCCATCGACAAGGGTGACATCGACGTCATGACCCGCACCATGTCGCCCGCGCAGATCCAGAAGCTGGACGCCGGCAGCAGCAGCAAGGTCACCCTGGTCGACATGCCCGGCCTGGAGATCCGCTACCTCGCCTTCAACACCAACGCCTCCAGCGTGAAGTCCAAGGCCGTACGCCAGGCCATGGCCCAGATCGTGAACCGCGCGGAGATCGTCTCCAAGGTCTACGGCACCCAGGCCGAGCCGCTGTACTCGCTCGTCCCCGCCACCGTCACCGGCCACTCCAACTCGTTCTTCAACAAGTACGGCAACCCCAGCGTCGCCAAGGCCAAGGCCCTGCTCACCCAGGCCGGCATCAGCACCCCGGTCAAGCTGACCCTGCACTACACCACCGACCACTACGGCTCCGCCACCAAGAAGGAGTTCGAGGTCCTGCAGAAGCAGCTCAACGACAGCGGCCTGTTCGACGCGTCCATCCAGGGCCACCCCTGGGAGACCTTCCGCCCCTCCGAGCAGAAGGGCCAGTACGACGTCTACGGCATGGGCTGGTTCCCCGACTTCCCGGACGCCGACAACTTCCTCGCGCCCTTCCTGGACAAGGACAACTTCCTCGGCTCGCCCTACTCCAACAGCACCATCCAGCACACCCTGATCCCGGCGTCCCGCCGCGAGGCCGACCGGCTCAACGCCGCCAAGAGCCTGACGGCGATCCAGGACATCGTCGCCGAGGACGTCCCGGTCCTGCCGCTGTGGCAGGGCAAGCAGTACGTCGCCGCACGGGACGACATCACGGGCGTCGCCTACGCCCTGAACTCTTCCTCTACGCTCCAGCTGTGGGAGCTCGGCCGCGGTGTGAGCGGCTGACGGCTCTCTCGTCCGGGGGCCAGGGACGGCTGCCCCGGACTGCCCGGGGCCAGGACGGCGGCCCCGGGGTGACGAACCGACGACAAGGCACATTTCAAGTGAACATGCGCAACCAGTGGCCAGTCCTGCCCATCGTGGCGGGGCTGGCCTCCGGCCTGTTGACCGGCTGCGGCTCGGGGAGCGGTGATTCCGGGGGTACCGGCTCCTCCGTGGTGATGGGGATGTCCGACGACGTCCTCGCCACGGACCCGGCCTCCGGCTACGACCCCGGCTCCTGGCTGTTGTTCGACAACGTCTTCCAGTCACTGCTCAGCTTCCCCAAGGGCCAGACCGAACCCCAGCCGGAACTCGCCAGGCAATGCACCTTCACCGACTCCCGGGCCACCGTCTACCAGTGCACCCTCAAGGACGGCCTGAAGTTCAGCAACGGTGACCCGCTCACCTCGAAGGACGTCAAGTTCTCCTTCGACCGCATGCTGAAGATCAACGACCCCGCCGGGCCCGCGGTCATGTTCGCGATGCTCGGCAGCATCGACACCCCGGACGCGAAGACGGTCGTCTTCCACCTGAAATACTCCGACGCCACCTTCCCCAGCAAGATCGCCTCCGGCGCCGGCTCCATCGTCGACCACCTCCAGTACGACGCGGGCGGCCTGCGCGCCGACCACCAGGCCGTCGGCTCCGGCCCCTACAAGCTCGACTCGTTCGACAAGGACAAGGCGGTCTTCTCCGTCAACGGCAACTACCAGGGCACCGCCAAGGTCAAGAACTCCGGCGTCACCCTGAAGTTCTTCCACGGCGACCGAGCCGCCCTGAAGAAGGCCCTCCTCGACGGCGACGTCGACATCGCCTACCGAGGCCTGTCCGCCGCCGACATCGCCGGACTCGACCAGCAGGAAGGCAAGGGCGTCGACGTCATCGAAGGCAGCAGCGCCGAAGTCCAGCACCTGGTCTTCAACATGAGCGACCCGGTCGCCGGGAACCTCGGCGTCCGCAAGGCCATGGCCTACCTCGTCGACCGCGACGCCCTCATCAAGAACGTCTACCAGGGCACCGCCACCCCGCTGTACTCGATCATCCCGGCGGGCATCGTCGGCCACAACACCGCCTTCTTCGACACCTACGGCGCCCGCCCCTCCCAGGCCAAGGCCGCCGCGGCACTGCGCGCCGCCGGCATCACCGGCAAGGTCAGGCTCACCCTGTGGTCCACGCCGTCGCGTTACGGCCCCGCCACCGACGAGGAGCTGAAGGCCATCGCCGGGCAGCTCAACGCCAGCGGCCTGTTCGACGCCGACGTCAAGTCGGTCGGCTTCGACCAGTACGAGAAGGACATCGCGGCCGGCAAGTACGGCGTCTACGTCAAGGGCTGGGTCCCGGACTACCCGGACGCCGACAACTTCACGGCCCCCTTCTTCGGCAAGGGCAACGTGCTGGACAACCACTACAGCAACCGCGCCATCACCGGCACCCTCATCCCCGACACCGCCGCCCAGAGCGACCGGGCCGCCACCGACAAGGACTTCGGCAGGCTGCAGAACATCGTCGCCACCGAACTGCCCGTCCTGCCCGTCTGGCAGGCCAAGCAGTACGCGGTCGTCCGCGACGGCGTCTACGGCCTGGAGTACTGCCTGGACGCCTCGACAGTGTTCCGGTTCTGGGAACTCAGCAAGAGCTGACGGCCGTTGACACCGAGGGCGCCCATCTCCACGCGGGAGGGGCGCCCTTCGCCGTCGTACCGGACCCGCGCGCCCTCACTGCGCGCCGGGACGCACCAGACCGCTCTCGTACGCGTACACCGCCGCCTGCACCCGGTCCCGCAGACCCAGCTTGGTCAGCACATGCCCCACGTGCGTCTTCACGGTGGTCTCGCTGACGAACAGATCGGCGGCGATCTCCGCGTTCGACAGACCGCGCGCCACCAGCTTCAGCACCTCCACCTCACGGTCGGTGAGGGTGTTCAGCGTGTCCGGCACCGGCTCCTCACCCGAGGGAAGATGCCCGGCGTACTTGTCCAGCAGCCGGCGCGTGATGCTCGGCGCCAGCATCGCCTCACCGGCCGCCACCACCCGGATCGCCTGCACCAGTTCGTTCGCCGGCGCGTCCTTCAGCAGAAAGCCGCTCGCACCGGCCCGCAGCGCCTCCACCACGTACTCGTCCAGATCGAACGTGGTCAGCACCAGCACCTTCGCCGGACCGTCCCGGCCCGGACCGGTGATCTGCCGGGTCGCCTCCACCCCGTCCATCCGCGGCATACGGATGTCCATCAGCACCACGTCCGGCTGCAGGGCCCGCACCTGATCGAGAGCCTGCAGGCCGTCACCGGCCTCGCCCACGACCGCGATGTCCTGCTCGGCCTCCAGGATCATCCGGAAACCCGTACGCAGCAGGGGCTGGTCGTCGACCAGTAGGACACGGATGGCCACGTGACACTCCTTCGCTAGTCCGGGCCCATTCTGCCCTGCGACACACTCCCGGACTCGCCCACCCTCACCGGCAACGGATACGGCGGGGGAGTGCCGCCGAACTCCGGACAGTGCGCCTGGTGATCGCACCAGCCGCACAGCCTGGTCGGACGCGGCCGCCACTCCCCGCTCTCCGTGGCCTGCCGGATGGCCTCCCACAGCGCGTGCAGCTTGCGCTCCACCCGCTCCAGATCGGCGAGCACCGGGTCGTACGTCAGCACATCCCCGCTGCCGAGATAGACCAGCTGGAGCCGCCGCGGCACGACCCCCTTCAACCGCCACACCACCAGGGCGTAGAACTTCATCTGGAAC
The DNA here is from genome assembly GCF_001027185.1 of Streptomyces incarnatus. Taxonomy (NCBI): domain Bacteria; kingdom Bacillati; phylum Actinomycetota; class Actinomycetes; order Kitasatosporales; family Streptomycetaceae; genus Streptomyces; species Streptomyces incarnatus. Next base: position 6,819,421 of record NZ_CP011497.1, read on the forward strand.
AGCGCGCCCTCGGAGTACTCCGGCCGCGGCGCCTTGCCCGTCTTGTAGTCGACGATCCGCACCTCACCAGTCGGCGCCACGTCCACCCGGTCGATGATCCCGCGCAGCCGCAGCCCCGACTCCAGCTCGGCCTCCACGAACAGCTCCCGCTCGGCCGGCTCCAACCGCGTCGGATCCTCCAGCGTGAACCAGCGCTCGACCAGCCGCTCCGCCTCCCCGAGCCACCCAGCCAGCCGCTCCCCGCCCGGGTCGTCCGCGAACAGCTCCATCAGCTCCGGCCTGCTCTCCCGCAGCCGGTCCCACTGGCCCGGAATCAGCGCCTTCGCCCGGGGCGCGGTCCGCTCCGCCGCGGGAGCGTCGAACAGCCGCTCCAGCACCGCGTGCACCAGCGTGCCCCGGGTCGCCGCCGCGCTCGGCTTCTCCGGCAGCCGGTCGATCACCCGGAACCGGTACAGCAGCGGGCACTGCATGAAATCGCCGGCCCGGGACGGGGACAGCGAGGTGGGCGCCATGGCGACGCGCTCGGTGCCCTCCCGCAGGGCGGCGGCCGCGGTCACCTCCGGCTCGACTGCCGCGCCGGACGGGGCGGGCGCCCCGGGAGCGGCAGGTGCGCCGGAGCCGGACGGCGCCTGCGCAGCGGCCGGCACCGCGGAGCCGGGCTCGGGGGCCGCGCCGGAGCCGGACGGCGCCTCCTGAGCGGCCGGCACCGCGGAGCCGGGCTCGGGGGACGTGCCGGAGACGGCGGGCGCCTCCGCGGCGGGGGACGCCCCGGCCACGGTGGATGCCCCGGCCTCGTCCGCAGCTATCGAGGGGCCCGGCACCGGCGCCGGGACCGGCGCAGCCGTCATGGGCGTCCGCTGCGGCGCCTTCGCCGGATCCGTCTGCTCGGCGCCCCCCGGCAGGGCTCCCGCGTCCTCGATGCTGCTGTCCATGTCCACAGACCTTACGGCCCACCACTGACAGTGACCCAGCCGCCGCCCGCGACCGGCCACGCGACCGTGCGGCGAACACAAGGGGTGCCGGGGCGGAACGCGTCACCAAGGCCGCATACCATCGACCACAGACCCTTCCGTCCGCCAGGTACGGAAGACGCTTCGAACGAGGGGACACCGTGGACGTGAGCGGCGGGAGCGGGCAGCCGCGGTCCGGCAACGACAAGCCGGCCGAGCACCCCGCGGGTCCAACGGCCCCGACGACCGACCCCACCCACCCCACCGGCCCGGAGCCCCATCCCGGCACACCCACCGCGACACCCCAGGACACCGACGACACCGGCGCCGGCACCTCGGACACCACCCCCACCGACGCCGGGCCGGGCGGCACCAGCGCCCCGACCGGCGACACCGGCCGCACCGACACCCCCGGCGCCGAAACGGCCAGCCCACCCCAGACCCCCGGCACCCCCGCCCCACCCGAGACCACTCCGGCCGGCACCGGCGCCCAGCACGGCACCCACCCCGAGCACCGCTCCCTCGCCCACTCCGGAATCGCCAAGGGCGAGCCGCTCCAGCCCAGGCCCAAAGAGCCCGGCGGCGGCATCCTCATGGGCCGCCCCTTCGGCGTGCCGGTGTACGTCGCACCGAGCTGGTTCCTCGTCGCCGCGCTCATCACCTGGGTCTTCGGCGGCCAGCTCGACCGCGTGCTGCCCGAGCTGGGCGCCGCCCGCTACCTGGTCTCCCTCTTCTTCGCCGTCGCCTTCTACGCCTCCGTACTGGTCCACGAGCTCGCCCACACCGTCGCCGCGATCCGCTTCAAGCTCCCGGTCCGCCGCATCCAGCTGCAGTTCTTCGGCGGCGTCTCCGAGATCGAGAAGGAGGCCGAGACCCCCGGCCGCGAGTTCGTCCTGGCCTTCGTCGGCCCCCTGCTCTCCCTCGTCCTGGCCGGCCTGTTCTACCTCGCCATGAAACCCGTCGAGCCCGGCACCGTACCCGGCGTCCTCCTGGCCGGCCTGATGATCTCCAACCTGATCGTGGCGATCTTCAACCTCCTGCCCGGCCTGCCCCTCGACGGCGGCCGCATGCTCCGCGCCGTCGTCTGGGCCATCACCGGCAAACCCATGAGCGGCACCATCGCCGCCGCCTGGGTCGGCCGCGCCCTCGCCGTCGCCGTCCTGATCGGCCTGCCCCTGCTCAACCAGTCCGGCGCCCTCGGCGGCAGCAGCGAGGACACCGGCGGCATGGACACCGTCACCGACGCCCTGCTCGCCGCCATCCTCGCCGCCATCATCTGGACCGGCGCCGGCAACAGCCTGCGCATGGCCCGCCTGCGCGAACACCTCCCCGAACTGCGCGCCCGCACCCTCACCCGGCGCGCCGTACCCGTCGAGACCGACACCCCGCTGTCCGAGGCACTGCGCCGCGCCAACGCCGCCGGCGCCCGCGCCCTGGTCGTCGTCGACGCCCACGGCAACCCCCTCTCCCTGGTCCGCGAGTCCGCCATCGTCGGCGTACCCGAGCACCGCCGCCCCTGGGTCGCCGTCAGCGGCCTCGCCCAGGAACTCACCGACGGCATGCGCGTCTCCGCCGAGCTCGCCGGAGAAGAACTCCTCGACGTCCTGCGCGCCACCCCCGCCACCGAATACCTGGTCGTCGAGGAGACCGGCGAGATCTACGGCGTCCTGTCCGCGGCAGACGTCGAGCGGGCCTTCGTCAAGGCCATGGCCCGACCCAGCTAGTGGTCGGTGACCCGCCCGGCTGCCGGTAGTCTGGTCACATGTCCGAACCGACCGGTGCCGCCCGCAGGCGCGGGCCCTTCAAGGTCGGGGACCAGGTACAGCTGACCGACCCCAAGGGCCGCCACTACACGTTCACGCTCGAAGCCGGGAAGAACTTCCACACCCACAAGGGTTCCTTCCCGCACGACGAACTGATCGGCGCTCCCGAGGGCAGCGTTGTCCGCACCACCGGCAACGTCGCCTACCTCGCGTTGCGCCCCCTGCTCCCCGACTACGTCCTGTCCATGCCCCGCGGGGCAGCCGTCGTCTACCCCAAGGACGCGGGGCAGATCCTCGCCTTCGCCGACATCTTCCCCGGCGCACGCGTCGTCGAGGCCGGCGTCGGCTCCGGCTCGCTCAGCAGCTTCCTGCTGCGCGCCATCGGCGACCAGGGCATGCTGCACTCCTACGAGCGCCGCGAGGACTTCGCCGAGATCGCCAAGCAGAACGTGGAACGCTACTTCGGCGGCCCCCACCCCGCCTGGCAGCTCACCGTCGGCGACCTCCAGGACAACCTCTCCGACACCGACGTCGACCGCGTCATCCTCGACATGCTCGCCCCCTGGGAATGCCTCGAGGCCGTCTCCAAGGCACTCGTCCCCGGCGGCATCCTCTGCTGCTACGTCGCCACCACCACCCAGCTCGCCCGGACCGTGGAGTCCATCCGGGAGATCGGCTGCTTCAACGAGCCGACCGCCTGGGAGACCATGATCCGCAACTGGCACATCGAAGGCCTGGCCGTCCGCCCCGACCACCGCATGATCGGCCACACCGGCTTCCTGCTCACCGCCCGCCGCCTCGCCGACGGCGTCGAGCCGCCCATGCGCCGCCGCCGCCCCGCCAAGGGCGCCTACGGCGAGGACTACGCCGGACCCAACGCCGACGGCGGCGCCGGCCGCTGACCCACCCGCACACAGCACAACGCACAGGCGCCGTGCCGCAGTTCCCGCACGCCCACGGGAACTGCGGCACGGCGCCCGCACGTTGACACGGCACCAGGGGATCCCGCCCCCACGGCGCGCGAACCCGCCCCACACGCGAGCCCGCCCACAGCAATCCCGACCCCGCCGTTCCCCCGCACTGTGACGTGTGGCACCATGCTGGCCACCCCCACCGGCACAGCCCTCACAGGAGACACTCCTAGTGCAGCAATCCGCCGTTCCGGAGCTCGCCCACACCCACACCCGGCCCATCCACTGGGTCGCCACCGCCACAGCCGTCGCCGGCGTCGTGGCCCTCTCCTCCGTCGTACAGCCCGGATCGGCCACCGCCGCCCAGACCCACACCGACACACGCGGCCCGTCCACCCCCGCGGCCCTCGCACCACCCAGCACCACCGGCGTCGACTTCCCCCTGCAATGCGGACCCGTGAAAGCCGTCGTCGCCAAGAAAGCCACCGCAGACCTCGACGGCGACGGCCGACCCGAAACCGTCGCAGTCGTCCACTGCGACTCCGCCATGGGCACACCCCCCGACGGGGTCTACGTCCTCACCCGCACCCCCGACAGCGACACCCCCCGCATCGTCGCCACCCTCGTCGACCCCAAGGACCGGCTCACCGTCACCGACTTCACCCTGCACGCGGGCACCGTCGGCGCGACCCTCCTCGGCTACTCCTCCGACGCCGTCCCCAACTGCTGCCCCGACCTGAAAACCCCGACCACATGGCACTGGAACGGCAACGCGTTCATCCGCTCCACCCCCACCGACACCCACAGCGTCTGACCCGGCGCAGCGCCCGCCCCGGAGCCCGGCCGGTGACCCGGAGCCCGGCCGGTGACCCGGGACCCGGCCGGACTCACCCCGCGTCGGGCCCGTACACCTCGACCCTGTCCGAAACCCGGCGCACATGAATGCACTCGCCCGGACACTCCCGCGCCGAGTCCACCACATCCGCCAGCAGCGGCAACGGCACCGGCACCGTCGCACCCACCGCCTGCAGCAGCTCCTCGTCCGCACCCTTCACATACGCCAGCCCGTCGACGTCCAGCTCGAACACCTCAGGGGCGTACTGGGCGCAGATCCCATCACCGGTACACAGATCCTGGTCGATCCAGACCTCCAGCGCCTCCCCGCCCGGGGCCTCCTGCTGCACGGTCACCTCTCCTGCCGTCGAATACGCCGGGCGGAACCGGCACACCCAGGGCCAGCCGCGTCCGCACCAGCGGCCGTTGAACACCCCCGACCCTACCCCCGCCCCGAAACCAGCCACGTTCCACCGCCACCGGGTTTCCACCCCCACCCCCTCGGGTAGCAGCGCCTGCCAGGGCACACACCACACCGGCCATGAAACCCACCACTTCAAGCCAGGCCGGCCGTGACACCCTCCGCCCCGACCGTCGCTCTGCGTGATAACCGCGCGAGCGCCCACAGGGCTGCCCACCCCCACACCCACCCGCCCCGCAACGGACAACTCCGGCCACTCCCGAAGGGTTTTGACCACCCGATGCCCGGAACAACCTGCTTCCGCATCACGTTGAGTGGGTATCCCCTCCGTGCGAGGGAGAGCGCAACGGGTGACCGACGACACACCTTGACAGTCTCTGTGATCTAGGGGTTTCAATCGACACCCACCCAGGTAGGGTCTGGAAGCGTCCAGCTCCCCTTGGAGGAGGTGAGGACCGTGGCAGCCCACGACGACGACATGAACCGCGGCATCCGCCCGGGACGAGGGTCCGACGACCCGGCCGGGCAGATCGCCTACCTTGAGCAGGAGATCGCCGTCCTGCGACGCAAGCTCGCCGACTCTCCGCGACACACGAGGATTCTCGAAGAGCGGATCGTCGAGCTGCAGACCAACCTGGCCGGCGTGTCCGCCCAGAACGAACGGCTGGCCAACACCCTCCGCGAGGCCCGCGACCAGATCGTGGCCCTCAAGGAAGAGGTCGACCGGCTCGCCCAGCCGCCCGCCGGCTTCGGCGTCTTCCTGCAGGCCAACGAGGACGGCACCGCCGACATCTTCACCGGAGGCCGCAAACTCCGGGTGAACGTCAGCCCCAGCGTCGACCTCGACGACCTCAGGCGCGGCCAGGAAGTCATGCTCAACGAAGCGCTCAACGTGGTCGAAGCCATGGAGTTCGAGCGCGTCGGCGACATCGTCACCCTCAAGGAAATCCTCGAGGACGGCGAGCGCGCCCTCGTACTGGGGCACACCGACGAGGAACGGGTGGTACGGCTCGCCGAGCCGCTGCTGGACGTCACCATCCGCCCCGGCGACGCCCTCCTGCTCGAACCCCGCTCCGGCTACGTCTACGAGGTCGTCCCCAAGAGCGAGGTCGAAGAACTCGTCCTCGAAGAGGTCCCCGACATCGGCTACGACCAGATCGGCGGACTCGGCAACCAGATCGAAGCCATCCGCGACGCGGTCGAGCTCCCGTACCTCTACCCCGACCTCTTCAAGGAGCACGAGCTGCGCCCACCCAAGGGCGTCCTGCTCTACGGCCCCCCCGGCTGCGGCAAGACACTCATCGCCAAGGCCGTCGCGAACTCACTCGCCAAGAAGGTCGCCGAGGTCACCGGCCAGGCCGCCGGCAAGAGCTTCTTCCTCAACATCAAGGGCCCCGAGCTCCTCAACAAGTACGTCGGCGAGACCGAGCGGCAGATCCGCCTCGTCTTCCAGCGTGCCCGCGAGAAGGCCAGCGAGGGCACCCCCGTCATCGTCTTCTTCGACGAGATGGAATCCCTCTTCCGCACCCGAGGCTCCGGCGTCAGCTCCGACGTGGAAAACACCATCGTCCCCCAGCTGCTCGCCGAGATCGACGGCGTGGAAGGCCTGCAGAACGTGGTCGTCATCGGCGCCTCCAACCGCGAGGACATGATCGACCCCGCCATCCTGCGCCCCGGCCGACTCGACGTGAAGATCAAGATCGAGCGCCCCGACGCCGAGGCCGCCAAGGACATCTTCGGCAAGTACCTCACCGAACGCCTCCCGCTGCACGCCGACGACCTCGGCGAACACGGCGGCGACAAGGCCACCACCGTCCAGAGCATGATCCAGACGGCGGTCGAGCAGATGTACGCCGAATCCGAGGAGAACCGCTTCCTGGAAGTCACCTACGCCAACGGCGACAAGGAAGTCCTCTACTTCAAGGACTTCAACTCAGGCGCCATGATCGAAAACATCGTCGGCCGCGCCAAGAAAATGGCCATCAAGGACTTCCTCGAAAAGAACCAGAAGGGCCTCCGCGTCTCCCACCTCCTCCAGGCCTGCGTGGACGAGTTCAAGGAGAACGAAGACCTCCCCAACACCACCAACCCCGACGACTGGGCCCGCATCTCCGGAAAGAAGGGCGAACGGATCGTCTACATCCGTACCCTCATCACCGGAAAGCAGGGCGCGGACACCGGACGCTCCATCGACACGGTGGCGAACACCGGTCAGTACCTGTAACGGCAGGGCGGCTGCGGGTGCCCTCACCGGGTACCCGCAGCCCTCGCGTTTTTCAGGCCACGACCGGAGCAGCCAATGACGCAAATGATCTCCCCACCAGCGCAAAGGCGTTCTAGGCTCGTTCCTACCGCCGAGTCGCGCAGTGCGGGGACGGGCACCGCACACGCACCGGAGCGCCAGCGGTACGTGAGCGGCGCCCACGACCGAGGGTGCCGCCGGGCAAGGAGGGCCGCATGACCGTACGGCGAGTAATGGGCATCGAGACGGAGTACGGAATCTCCGTCCCCGGCCACCCCAACGCCAATGCCATGCTCACCTCGTCCCAGATCGTCAACGCCTACGCGGCGGCGATGCACCGGGCCCGCCGGGCCCGCTGGGACTTCGAGGAAGAAAACCCGCTACGGGACGCGCGAGGCTTCGACCTCGCCCGGGAGGCCGCCGACGCCAGCCAGCTCACCGACGAGGACATCGGCCTCGCCAACGTCATCCTCACCAACGGCGCACGGCTCTACGTCGACCACGCCCACCCCGAATACAGCGCCCCCGAAGTCACCAACCCCCGCGACGCCGTCCTCTGGGACAAGGCCGGCGAACGCATCATGGCCGAAGCCGCCGAACGAGCCGCCCAGCTCCCCGGCGCCCAGCCCATCCACCTCTACAAGAACAACACCGACAACAAGGGCGCCAGCTACGGCACACACGAGAACTACCTGATGAAGCGGGAAACCCCCTTCTCGGACATCGTGCGCCACCTCACCCCCTTCTTCGTCTCCCGCCAGGTCTTCGCCGGCGCCGGCCGCGTCGGCATCGGCCAGGACGGCCACGAACACGGCTTCCAGATCAGCCAGCGCGCCGACTACTTCGAAGTCGAGGTGGGCCTGGAGACCACCCTCAAGCGCCCCATCATCAACACCCGGGACGAACCCCACGCGGACGCGGAAAAATACCGCCGCCTCCACGTGATCATCGGCGACGCCAACCTCTCCGAGATCTCCACCTACCTCAAGCTCGGCACGACCTCCCTCGTCCTGGCCATGATCGAGGACGGCTTCATCGCCGTGGACCTCGCCGTCGACCAGCCCGTACGCACCCTCCACCAGGTCTCCCACGACCCCTCCCTGAAGCGCCTGGTCACCCTGCGCAGCGGTAGGACCCTGACCGCGGTACAGCTCCAGATGGAGTACTACGAGCTCTCCCGCAAATACGTCGAGGAACGCTACGGCGCCGACGCCGACGAACAGACCAAGGACATCCTCACCCGCTGGGAGGACACCCTCACGCGCCTCGAGAACGACCCGATGAGCCTGGCCGGCGAGCTGGACTGGGTCGCCAAGCGCGAGCTCATGGAGGGCTACCGCCGCCGCGACAACCTCGACTGGGACGCCGCCCGCCTCCACCTCGTCGACCTCCAGTACGCCGACGTACGCGCCGAGAAGGGCCTCTACAACCGCCTGGCCGCCCGCGGCCGCATGAAGCGGCTCCTGGACGAGGCGGACGTCGAACAGGCCATGAGGAAGCCGCCTGAGGACACACGGGCCTACTTCCGCGGCCGCTGCCTGGAGCAGTACGCCGACGACGTCGCCGCGGCCAGCTGGGACTCGGTCATCTTCGACCTCCCCGGCCGGGACTCCCTCCAGCGCGTTCCAACCCTGGAACCGCTACGCGGAACGCGAAATCACGTCAAGGAGCTACTGGACCGCTGTCGCACCGCAGAAGACCTGGTCAGGGTCCTGTCAGGCGGCTGAGCGGGCCAGGGGGGTACCCGGTGCGGCCCCGGCGGGCAGGGTGGAAACCCGGCCCGCCGGGAATCATCGGGGTGGCCCCCGTACGTTGGAGAAACTGCGGGGCCGATGTCGGACCCGGCTTGTAGGGTCTGATCATCACCGATCGGCAGGCGAACTGAGCGGGGTGAGGGTTATGGCAACCAAGGACACCGGCGGCGGCCAGCAGAAGGCGACGCGGGCCACCGAGGAGGTCGAGGAGCAGGCGCAGGACGCGCAGGCTTCGGAGGACCTCAAGGAGCGGCACGAGAAGCTGAGCGACGACGTGGACTCCGTCCTGGATGAAATCGACGATGTCCTCGAGGAGAACGCCGAGGATTTCGTGCGCTCATTCGTTCAGAAGGGTGGAGAGTAGCTTTTTCCTTCGAATCGAAGGTGGCTGCTGGGGGCGGAGTTGGGAAGCGAAGAAGGCGTGAAGCGCTGCTCGCGGTGCAAGCAGCACAAGCCGCGGGCAGCGTTCGCGCGAAACAAGGCCATGCGTGACGGGCTGCAGGCCTACTGCAGGGAATGCTGGGCGGAGTACCACCAGTCCAGGCAGCTGGCAAAGGGTAAGAACATCAGGCCGCGTGTGGCGACGCCCGAAGGCCACAAGTTCTGTCGGAGCTGCGGGGAGGTCAAGCCGCACAGCGAATGGCATCGCAACGCGACCGCTTCCGATGGGCCGTCGACACGCTGCAGGGCATGCCGCGCTGCGCTCGGACGAGAGGACCATCTGAGGCGCAAGTACGGCCTCACCAAAGCCGAACGCGACGCGCTGATCGCTTCCCAAGGTGGCGTCTGCTGCATATGTCTTGCGGCTCCGCCCGCACATGTGGATCACTGCCATGAGACGGGTAGGGTCCGTGGCGTACTGTGCTTCAGCTGCAACGCCGCACTGGGGCAGTTCAAGGATCAGCCCGAGGTCATAAGGCGGGCTGCTGCATACGTGGAAGGAAACGCGTGGAAGCCAACACTCGTAGCACCGGGCGTCTACCAGCTGCCTTCCTGACGCCAGGGTCCTCCTCCTTCATGGACTTCCTCTCCGAGCACCAGCCCGAGCTGCTGCCCGGGAACCGGCAGCTGCCGCCCACCCAGGGGGTGATCGAGGCGCCGCACGGCACCACGATCGTGGCCGTGACGTTCCCCGGGGGCGTCGTGCTGGCCGGTGACCGTCGGGCCACCATGGGCAATGTCATCGCTCAGCGGGACATCGAGAAGGTGTTCCCGGCGGACGAGTACTCCGCCGTCGGCATCGCCGGCACCGCCGGTCTCGCCGTGGAGATGGTGAAGCTCTTCCAGCTGGAGCTGGAGCACTTCGAGAAGGTCGAGGGTGCTCAGCTGTCGCTGGAGGGCAAGGCGAACCGGCTGTCGACGATGATTCGCTCGAACCTCGGCATGGCCATGCAGGGGCTGGCGGTCGTCCCGCTCTTCGCGGGGTACGACCTGGACCGGGAGAAGGGCCGCATCTTCTCCTACGACGTCACGGGTGGCCGCAGCGAGGAGACCAACTTCGCGGCGACGGGCTCGGGCTCGATCTTCGCGCGTGGCTCGTTGAAGAAGTTGTTCCGTGACGACCTGAGCGAGGAGCAGGCGACCACGCTGGTGGTCCAGGCCCTCTATGACGCGGCTGACGACGACTCGGCGACCGGTGGTCCCGATGTCGCCCGCCGGATCTACCCGATCATCACCGTGATCACCGAGGACGGTTTCCGCCGGCTGACGGAGGAGGAGTCCTCCGAGATCGCTCGTGCGGTGCTGCAGAAGCGGCTGGAGGAGCCGGACGGTCCGAAGGCCGCCCTGCTCTGAGCGCGGGCCCCGGTTCTTATCAAGGTGATCCAGTGATCATGACAGAAAGGGACGGATAACCGGTGTCGACGCCGTTCTATGTCTCCCCCCAGCAGGCCATGGCCGACCGTGCGGAGTACGCCCGGAAGGGCATCGCGCGGGGCCGGAGCCTTGTGGTGCTGCAGTATGCCGACGGCATCGTGTTCGTAGGTGAGAACCCGTCCCGTGCGCTGCACAAGTTCAGCGAGATCTACGACCGGATCGGTTTCGCGGCCGCCGGTAAGTACAACGAGTACGAGAACCTGCGCATCGGCGGTGTCCGGTACGCCGACCTGCGCGGTTACACCTATGACCGTGATGATGTGACCGCTCGTGGTCTCGCCAACGTCTACGCCCAGACGCTCGGCACGATCTTCTCCTCGGCGGCGGAGAAGCCGTACGAGGTGGAGCTGGTCGTGGCGGAGGTGGGGGAGACGCCGGAGGGTGACCAGATCTACCGGCTGCCGCATGACGGGTCGATCGTGGACGAGCACGGCTCGGTCGCGGTGGGTGGTAATGCGGAGCAGATCAGCAGTTTCCTGGATCAGCGTCACCGGGACGGGATGTCGCTGGCGGAGGCTCTGAAGCTGGCCGTGCAGGCGCTGTCCCGTGACACGAACGGCAGTGAGCGGGAGATTCCGGCGGAGCGCCTCGAGGTGGCGGTGCTGGATCGTACGCGTCCGCAGAAGCGCAAGTTCAAGCGGATCGTCGGGCGTCAGCTGTCGCGTCTGCTGGCGGCGGACGGTGCGGCCACCGAGGCGGAGAGCTCGGAGGAGGACGGCTCCGAGGAGGAGTGACCCGCTGCCCTGTTTGCCTGCTGTCGTGTGCCCCGGCCGTTCTCCTGGCCGGGGCACACGGCGTTCCAGGGACCGCGCGACCCCGTCTAGGCGGCCCGTGGCGGTGCCGTGGAGGCGCGGACGACCAGCTGGACCGGGATGTCTCCGCTCTGCGGTTCGCGGCCTTCCAGGACGGCGAGGAGGGCGTGCATGCCGTGTTCGCCGAAGAGTTCGGCGTCGAGTCGTACGGTGGTCAGTTCGGGGTCGATGGCGGTGGCGAGGCCGAGGTCGTCGACGCCGGTGACGGAGATGTCGTCGGGGATGCGCAGGCCGAGGCGGCGCAGGGCCTTGTAGGCGCCGGCGGCGAGTTTGTCGTCGTCGCAGACGATTGCGGTGGGCCGGGGTCCGGGCGCGGTGAGTGCGGCCTCGGTGGCGGTGAGGGCGCCTTCGATGGAGATGGGTGCCCGGGCCGTACGTACGTGGGTGCCCGGTACGGCGGCGAGGCGTGCCGCCAGTTCTCGTGCGCGTACGTCGAAGGTCCAGGAGGGCACGTCGGCGGCGAGGTGCAGGATGTGGCGGTGGCCGAGGCCCAGCAGGTGTTCGGTGACTTGGCGGATGCCGTCGGTGATGTCCAGGTTCACGGTGGCGGCGCCGAGGCTGCCTTCGGGGTCGCTGTCGAGCATGACGAGGGGTAGTTGGTCGCCGTGGATGGCGGTGAGGGCGTCGGCGGCCATGGAGGAGGCGATGACGCCGTCGAGGGCGGTCTGGGCGGAGGCGAAGGGGTCGCGGGCGGGGCCGATTCCCTCGGGGGAGGGGTAGAGGACGACGCCGAAGCCGTTCTGTGCCGCTACGCGCGCCGCGCCGGTGTAGACGCCGGCGAAGAACTCCGTGGTCAGTGCGGGTACCACGAGGAGGACGGTGCGGGTATGGCCGAGGCGGAGGTTGCGGGCGGCGAGGTTGGGGCGGTAGCCGAGTTCGCGTGCGGCGTGGCGGACTCGTTCGGCGGTGGTTTCGGAGACCCGTCCGCGCCATTTGTCGCCGAGGACGAGGGAGACGGCGGCTTGGGAGACTCCGGCCGCCTGGGCGACGTCCCGGCTGGTCGGGCGCGTGCTGCTGCGTGCCACCGTGGGCCTGCCTCTTCGTGTGGACGTGTGAACAGGGCACATGGTACGTATGAGCAGGGACGTTATACGTAAAACTTGAGGCTGGAGGGCGCACATGGCCACGGGTTATCTGGAGATACTCCGGGCGCGGCATGCGCTGCGGCTGCTGACCGGCACCCTGGTGGGCCGGCTGCCGAACGCGACCGCCGCGATCGCCCTGGTGCTGTTCGTCCGCGCCGAGGGCGGTACCTACAGCCTCGCCGGTGCCCTCGCCGCCGTCTACGGCGTTGCCAACGCGGTGGGCCAGCCGGTGCTGGGGCGGCTCGTGGATCTGCACGGTCAGCCGCGTGTCCAGTTGCCGGCGGCGGTCCTGGCGGCCCTGTCGATGGCGGTGTTCGCCTTCTCCGGCACCGATCCGCTGCCGCTGGCGTACGCGGCCGTGGCGGCCGCCGGTCTGTTCACTCCGCCGCTGGAGGGCGGCCTGCGTGCGCTGTGGCCGTCGGTGCTGGGCCGTGAGGAGCAGGTGCACACGGCGTACGCCATGGACGCGATCGCGCAGGAGATCATGTTCACGGTGGGGCCGCTGCTGGTGACGTTGTGCGTGTCCGTGTGGGACGAGCGTGCCGCGCTGCTGGTGCTGAACCTGCTGGGTGTGCTGGGTGCGCTGTCCGTGGTGGTGTCGCCGCCCTCGCGCGCGTGGCGGTCGGCGCCACGTGAGGCGCACTGGCTGGGTGCGCTGCGCTCGCCGGGCCTGCTGGTGCTGCTGGGTGCCTTCCTGTTCGTGGGGATCGCGCTGGGTTCGATCACGGTGGCGTCGGTGTCGTACGCCGACGGTCATGGCGGTGACGCGGTGTACGGCTGGATGATGGCGGGGCTGGGTCTGGGCGCGCTGGTGGGTGGCACGGTGTACGGGGCCCGTCGGTGGGCGGGTTCGCCGGAGCGGCGACTGCGGGTGCTGGTGGCTCTTCTGGCGGTGTGTTACCTGCCGCTGATGCTGGTGCCGGGCGCGGTGGCGATGGTGCTGCTCACGGTGGTCTCGGGGGTGTTCCTCGCGCCGTGCATCGCCTGTGCGTTCATCATCGTGGACCGGCATGCGCCGGGCGGGACGGTCACCGAGGCGTTCTCCTGGCTCGTGACGACGTTCACGGTGGGTGCGTCGGTGGGTACGGGGGTTGCGGGGCCGGTGGTGCAGGCCGGTGGCACGGTGTGGGGGTTCGCGGTGCCGGGGGCGGCGGGGGCGGTGTCGTTGCTGGTGTTGCTGGCCACGGGGAGGGTCCTCGCAGCTCCCGCGCGGGGCGGGGTCGTTGCGTGTTCACCGGAAAATGATCCAAATCGTGCTGTCGAACCCCGTTTCAGCTCGGGGGATCGGGCGTAATGTTCAGTCATGGACCGCCGCATTTTCGGGCTGGAGAACGAGTACGGTGTCACGTGCACGTTCAGGGGACAGCGGCGCCTGTCTCCTGACGAGGTGGCGCGGTACCTCTTCCGCCGTGTCGTGTCATGGGGCCGCAGCAGCAATGTCTTTCTGCGAAACGGCGCCCGGCTCTATCTCGACGTGGGCTCACATCCGGAATACGCGACCCCCGAATGTGACAACGTGATCGAACTGGTCACCCACGACAAGGCCGGCGAGCGCATTCTCGAAGGACTCCTGGTGGACGCGGAGCGACGCCTGCACGAGGAGGGAATCGCGGGCGACGTCTACCTGTTCAAGAACAACACCGACTCGGCGGGCAACTCCTACGGCTGCCATGAGAACTATCTGGTGGCGCGGCACGGGGAGTTCTCGCGGCTCGCGGACATCCTGATTCCGTTCCTGGTGACCCGGCAGCTGCTGTGCGGGGCGGGGAAGGTGCTGCAGACGCCGCGTGGTGCGGTGTACTGCGTGAGTCAGCGTGCGGAGCACATCTGGGAGGGTGTGTCCTCGGCGACGACCCGTTCGAGGCCGATCATCAACACGCGTGACGAGCCGCACGCGGACGCCGAGCGGTACCGCCGGCTGCATGTGATCGTCGGTGACTCGAACATGTCCGAGACGACGATGCTGCTGAAGGTCGGTGCCACGGATCTGGTGCTGCGCATGATCGAGGCGGGCACCGTGATGCGTGACCTGACGCTGGAGAACCCGATCCGGGCGATCCGTGAGGTCAGCCATGACATCACGGGGCGGCGCAAGGTGCGGCTGGCCAGCGGCCGGGAGGCCTCCGCGCTGGAGGTGCAGCGGGAGTACTTCGACAAGGCCGTGGACTTCTGCGACCGGCGTGGGATCCGTACGGGCACGGTCGCGCAGGTCCTGGAGCTGTGGGGCCGTACGCTGGACGCGATCGAGACCGAGGAACTGGACCGGATCGCCACCGAGATCGACTGGGTGATGAAGTACAAGCTCATCGAGCGGTACCGGGCCAAGAACAACATGACGATGTCGCATCCGCGGGTCGCGCAGATAGACCTCGCGTACCACGACATCCATCGTCGTCGGGGTCTGTACTACCTGCTGGAGAAGAAGGGTCAGGCGGCCCGGGTCTGCAACGACTTGAAGATCTTCGAGGGCAAGTCCGTTCCGCCGCAGACCACTCGGGCGCGGCTGCGCGGTGACTTCATCCGGCGGGCGCAGGAGCAGCGCAGGGACTTCACGGTCGACTGGGTGCATCTGAAGCTCAATGACCAGGCGCAGCGCACGGTGTTGTGCAAGGACCCGTTCCGTTCGGTGGACGACCGGGTGGAGAAGCTGATCGCCGGAATGTGACGAAAGGCAGGCGAGTAGAGCGTTTCGGGCGCGTCATGCCGGAACGCCACACGGGCGTCGTACGTTTCCCGTACGGCGCCCTTCTCGCGTCGTAGAGTTGCGCGCACGTCATCCGCAAGATCGATCGATTACGAGGCTCTTCCGTGCGCCGACGTTCCCTCTTCCTCGCCGCCGTACCCGCAGGACTGGTCACTGTCGCCGGTTGCGGTGGCGGCAAGTCCGGCTCGAGCAAGGCGAGTGCCTCGCCGGCGCCCTCGGTGTCCTCGGTGCCTCCGCCGAAGATTGTGGAGGGGCCGTTGCCGGCGATCACGGCGGGCACGAAGTTCGGTGAGAAGCCGACGGTGGCCAAGGGCCCGGGCGAGCCGTCGAAGAACCTGGCGGTGCGGACGGTGATCGCGGGCGGTGGCCGTACGATCGCGGAGAACGACTTCGTCCAGGCGAACTACCTGGGTCAGATCTGGGACACGGGCAGGGTCTTCGACAACTCCTACGACCGCAAGGCCCCGCTGGTCATCCAGCTCGCGCAGGGCAGCAGCATCGACGGCTGGCGGTATGGACTGACGGGCAGGAAGGCCGGCAGCCGTGTCCTGATGGCGGTGCCGCCCGCCTGGGGCTACGGCACGTCGGGTGAGCCGCGGGCGGGCATCAAGGGCACCGACACGATGGTGTTCGTCGTCGATGTGATCGATGTCTTCAACTCCAAGAGCTCCTCCCACGGCAAGCCGGTTCCGCAGACCGACGCGGCGCTGCCGAAGGTCGCGACGAACACGGACGGCGCCGTCCCGAAGGTCACCGTGCCCAAGACCGCCCCGCCGAAGAAGCTCGTGTCGGTCTATGTCCTGGAGGGCGACGGTCCCGAGCTCACGGCGGACCAGACGGCTCTGTGCCAGTTCCAGGGTCTGGTGTGGGAGAGCGGCAAGAGCCTGGGGCAGACGTACGGCTCGGGGCGGCTGAGCCAGCTCTCGTTGCCGCGGATCGGGCAGCTGGTCCAGGGGCTGGCGCAGGGTCTGACCGGCAAGAAGGTGGGCAGTCGCGTGCTGGTCGTCGTACCGCCGGGGCTGGGCTACGCCAGCCCGCCGCCCGGTGGAGTCATCAAGAAGGACTCCACGCTCGTCTACACGGTGGACATTCTCGCGGCGATGTAGCCGGCGCTGTCCGTGGCGGGTGGGGAGCCGGTGTCCGTGGCGGGTTGGAGAGCGGGTGTCCGTGACGGGTGGCGGGGTGTGGGGATGAAAGACTGTCCGCGTTTCGTGTCGTACACAAGCAGGAGCTTTTGACGTGAGCATCGATAAGCCCGAGATCGACTTCCCGGGTGGCGAGCCCCCGGCGGACCTCGAGATCAAGGACATCTGGGAGGGCGACGGGCCGGTGGCGCAGGCGGGTCAGACCGTCACCGTCCACTACGTGGGTGTCGCCTTCAGCACCGGCGAGGAGTTCGACGCCAGCTGGAACCGTGGCACGCCGTTCCGCTTCCCGCTGGGTGCGGGCCGTGTCATCGCGGGCTGGGACCGGGGTGTGCAGGGCATGAAGGTCGGCGGCCGGCGCCAGCTGACCATCCCCGCCCGCCTCGCCTACGGCGACCAGAGCCCGACCCCGGCGATCAAGCCGGGCGAGACGCTGATCTTCGTGGTGGACCTGCTGGGCGTCTGAGCCCCGCCTGGTTCCGCTTCTGGTCCACGGATGACGCACCTGATCCGCAGCTGATCCACATCTGATCGACCGGCCGGATCCGACCGGTTCCGATCACCTGGGGCCCATGCCTGCCCGGGCATGGGCCCTCGGCTTTTGCCACCGCACCCGGGAGCGGTACGGTCATCGGTCGGAAGCACTAGGAAAGGCGAAGGGCGTCGATGGCCATTGCCAAGGCCGAGCGGCTGATGAACCTCGCGCTGTGTCTGCTCGGCACACGGCGGCCTCTCAGCAAGCGCGAGCTGCGGGAGTCCATCGAGGCCTACCTGGAAGCGGGCAGTGACGACTCCTTCAACCGCATGTTCGAGCGGGACAAGGACGATCTGCGCGAGCTGGGCCTGGTCATCGAGACGGTGGAGAACCTGGACGGCGAGGTCGGCTACCTCGCCCGCCGGGACAGCAACCGGCTGCCGCCCATCACCCTGGACGCCGAGGAGGCCGCGGCGCTCGGTCTGGCCGCGAAGGTGTGGCAGCAGGCCCGGCTCGCCGGCGCGGCCAGCGGTGCCCTGCAGAAGCTGCGTGCAGCGGGGCTGCCCGAGGACGTCGACCCGTACGAGGCGCACGGCGCCCTGGAGCCCCGTATCCCGGTGCACGAGGCCGCCTTCGAGCCGCTGATGCTGGCCTGCCGGGACCGCCGCCCGGTCGTCTTCGACTACCGCAAGGCCTCCGCCGCGCACCCCGAGCCCCGGCATGTGGAGCCATGGGCGCTGGAGTGCTGGCGCGGCCACTGGTACCTGGCCGGTTTCGACCGGGACCGGGGTGCCGAGCGCGTCTTCCGGCTCTCCCGGATCACCGGCCGGGTCCGCTCGCGCGGTACGGGCTTCACCGCGCCCGTGCCCGACGTCGTCACGGTACGCGAGACCGTGGCGAGCTGGGCGGGCGAGATCGCCGACGGTACGGCGCTGATCCGGCTGCGCTCCGGCGCCGGTTACCCCCTTCGGGCGAAGGCCACCGGGGTGCGGGAACTCGGCGACGGCTGGGACGAGTTGGAGATTCCGTACGGGCACGGCCTGGACGCCTGGCTGGTGGAGTTCGGGCCGGACGTGGTGGTCCTGGAGCCGGCCGAGCTGCGTGCGGACGTGGTGGACCGGCTGCGTGCCGTGGCCAAGGGCTGACAGGGGGAGCAGGACTGTGGCAGGCAAACCGGTCAGGCCCGTGAACGCCATCGACCAGACCCGGCGGATGCTGTCCCTGGTGACGTATCTCAGGGAGCGGCCCGGCGCCCGCATCGCGGACGTCGCGCGTGCCTTCGGGATCACCGAGGACGAGCTGGTCGCCGACCTCGATCTGCTGCCGATGTGCGGCACCAGCTTCCGCGGCGGCGACCTGCTGGACATCGACACCGACGGCGAGCGGATCTGGTGGCACAACGCGGCCGCGCTGGGCGAGGAGGCCGCCGAGCCGCTGCGGCTGGCCGCCGACGAGGCCACCGCGCTGCTGGTGGCCGCCCGCGCGGTCTCGACCCTGCCGGGCCTGCGCGAGAGCGACCGTCAGGCCCTGCTGCGGGCCACCGCGAAGGTGGAGGCCGCCGCCGGTGAGGCCGCCGGTGCCAGCTCCCGGCTGTCGGTGACCTTCGAGTCCGAGGGCGGGGTCTTCGCCGACGTCGACCGGGCGATCTCCGAGCGCCGCCGGCTGTGGATCCGCTACTACTCCCCGGCCCGCGACGAGGTCACCGAGCGCGAGATCGACCCGATCCGGCTGGTCAGCGTCGGCCACACCTATGTCGAGGCCTGGTGCCGCCGCTCCGAGGCCCGGCGCACCTTCCGGCTCGACCGGGTCGCGGAGATCCGCATCCTGGACGAGCCGTCCGCGCCGCCGGAGATAGAGCTGCGCGACCTCTCCGAGGCCCTGGTGCAGCCGGCCGCCGAGGACCCGGAGGTCGTCGTCGAGGTCGGCCCGGGCGGCCGCTGGGTGGCCGAGTACTACCCGCACGACAGCGCCGATGAGCTCGCCGACGGCGGGCTGCGTATCACTCTGCGCACCCCCGACCCGGCCTCCCTGCGCCGCCTGGCGCTGCGACTCGGCCGCGACGGCCGGATCGTCTCCCCGCCGGAGCTGGCGGAGAGCGCCCGGAGCGCGGCGGCCGAGGCCCTGGCGGCGTACGACACGGCGCCGTCGGAGTGAGCCGCCGGGGCGCTGGGCGCCCTAGGGGGGCGCGAGGCGGTGTTGAACATGCGGCTCCGCCGCGGGGAGCGACCGGCCGCGACGGCGCCGCAGCCGGCAGCGGCGCCGCGACGGCCGGTGAACGACCACGAGAAGGAGCGAGGCCTGTGAGCGAGTCTCCGGTGACCGGTGCGGGTGAGATGACGGTGGCGGCCGCCTTCGCCGGGATGAGGAGAGCGGTCCCCGTGGTGTTCAAGGCGGGCTGCCCGGACTGCCGGGGCCGCTTCGAGCTCGCCGCGAGCGCGCTGCGGCTCGCCATCGGTGCCACCAGCCGGACGACGTTCTACTCCTTCACCTGCCCCGAGTGCGGCGCCGCCGTCCGCAAGCCCGCCGGGGAACGCATCGTCGAGCTCCTCACCGGCGGCGGGGTCCGCACGCTGCGGCTGCACACCACCGTCTAGTCTCGACGTCATGTTCTGGCCGATGTGCGCGGTAGTGCTGGGTTTCCTGGGTCTCGCGGTGCTGGGGGTGCTCGCCGTCCGGGTCTTCCTGGAGGCGCGGCGGCTCGGGCAGCAGGTGGCGGACTCCGCGCGCCGCATCAACAGGGCCGCCGAGGACCTGGAGCGGGCGGCGGCCGGCGCGGCCCGCGCCGTGGACGCGCTGTGACGACCGCACGGCTGTGCGCTTTGGGTCACTTCGCCCTGTCACCCGACCGGTCCGTCCAGGTACGCTGCTGATCGCGGCCCGGAGAATTGAGGCGCGGTCCGCAGAGGGAGCGGGAGTACGCACGGGGATTGTTCTACGTTCACCCCCGGGCGTTACGATCGCTGCCTAGCACGATGGTCAGACAGTTGTCCGACCGGTCGGACAGGCCCCGCCGCCCCGCCTCAGCGAGAAGGTGAAGACTTATGTTTCGTGGCGCACTTGAGCCGTGGCACCTGGTGCTGCTGATTCTCGTGATCGTCCTCGTGTTCGGCTCCAAGAAGCTTCCGGACATGGCGCGTTCGCTCGGCAAGTCCGCGCGCATCCTGAAGAGCGAGGCCAAGGCGATGAAGGAAGAGGGCAAGCAGGCCTACAACTCCCCGGAGCCCGCCGAGGAGCAGTCCCCTGCCCAGCGCACCATCCAGGCCGCGCCCGGCGACGTGACCAGCTCCCGGCCGGTCAGCGAGCCGACGGACACGACCCAGCGCTGAGGCGAGGACCGGGACATCCGGTCCGCTGCATGAGATGAGGATGTGGGTTGCTCAAGTCTGCCCGCAAGAAGGAGAGAGATCCCGAGGGGCGGATGCCGCTCGCGGATCACCTGCGTGAGCTGCGCAACAGGCTCGCGAAGGGCATCCTGGCGATCATCGTCGTCGCGGTGATCGCGGCCTTCTTCTACAAGGACATCATCGACGTCATCACCAGGCCGGTGCTGGACTCGGTCGGTTGCGGGCAGTCCTTCGGGGAGCTGGCCAAGACCAAGAACGTTCACTGCGCGCACATCACGGTCAGCGGCCTGCTGGCGCCGTTCACGCTGGCTCTGAAGGTCGCGCTGACCACGGGCGTCGTGCTGGCGGCACCGATCTGGCTCTACCAGCTGTGGGCCTTCGTCGCGCCGGGCCTGCACCGGCACGAGAAGAAGTACGCCTACGCGTTCGTCGGATTCGGTTTCCCGCTCTTCCTCGGCGGCGGCTACCTCGCCTACAACATCCTGCCGATGACGGCGAAGGTGCTGATCGACCTGACGCCCAGCGGCGCGGAGAACCTGCTGCCGCTGGATGACCTGCTCGACCTGGTCACACGCATGGTCGTCGTCTTCGGACTGGCCTTCGAGATGCCGCTGCTGCTGGTCATGCTGAACCTCACCGGCGTGCTGTCAGGCCGGCGGATGCTCGGCTGGTGGCGCGGCATGGTGGTCGGCATCGCGGCTTTCGCGGCCGCGGCCACGCCCAGCCCCGACCCGGGGACGATGCTGGCGCTGGCGGCGCCGATCTGGGCGCTGTACTTCATCGCCGTGGCCATCTCGCTGCTCAACGACCGGCGCCGGGCGCGCCGCGAGGCGGCGGGTCCCGCCGACGACGAGGCCTCCGAGCTGGACCTCACGCCCGAGGACATCGGCGAGGTCGAGCCCGTCGCCGCCAGCCGGGCCCTGCCCGAGCAGGCCGGCCCGGACCGGATCAACGGCTACGACGACGTCACCTGAGCCCGGCGCCGCGGCGCCCGGCGAACCGCGCACGATGCCCCCGCCCCTGATGAGGGACGGGGGCATCGGCGTTGGTCGATCAGCCCACGTTCCGGATAATGATCGTCCTGTTGTCAGTGGGGCCCGGTACGCTCGAAAGCACGATGACAGAGGACCTCTCACCGGCCGAGCGGTACGCGGCAGCCCGCAGGCGGGCAGCCGAGCAGGCCACCGCGCTCGCGTCCTTCCGCGAGATGTACGACTTCGGCCTCGACCCCTTCCAGATCGAGGCCTGCCAGGCACTCGAGGAGGGGAAGGGCGTACTGGTGGCCGCCCCCACCGGCTCGGGCAAGACGATCGTGGGCGAGTTCGCCGTCCACCTCGCCCTCGGGCAGGGCAAGAAGTGCTTCTACACGACACCCATCAAGGCGCTGTCGAACCAGAAGTACGCCGACCTGTGCCGCCGCTACGGCACCGGCAAGGTCGGCCTGCTCACCGGCGACAACAGCGTGAACTCCGACGCCCCGGTGGTCGTGATGACCACCGAGGTCCTGCGGAACATGCTCTACGCCGGCTCCCAGACCCTCCTCGGCCTCGGCTACGTGGTCATGGACGAGGTGCACTACCTCTCCGACCGCTTCCGCGGCGCCGTCTGGGAAGAGGTGATCATCCACCTGCCCGAGTCGGTGACCCTGGTGTCGCTGTCGGCGACCGTGTCCAACGCCGAGGAGTTCGGTGACTGGCTGGACACCGTCCGTGGCGACACCGAGGTGATCGTCGCCGAGCACCGGCCCGTGCCGCTGTTCCAGCACGTGCTCGCCGGGCGGCGGATGTACGACCTGTTCGAGGAGGGCGAGGGCCACAAGAAGGCCGTCAACCCCGACCTGCTCCGCCTCGCCCGCATGGAGGCGACCCGGCCGTCGTACCAGGACCGGCGGCGCGGCCGCGCCATGCGCGAGGCCGACCGGGAGCGGGAGCGCAGACAGCGCTCGCGGGTGTGGACACCGGGCCGGCCCGAGGTCATCGAGCGACTGGACTCCGAGGGCCTGCTCCCGGCCATCACCTTCATCTTCAGCCGCGCCGCGTGCGAGGCCGCCGTACAGCAGTGCCTGTACGCGGGCCTGAGACTGAACGACGAGGAGGCGCGGGAACAGGTCCGTGCCCTGGTCGAGGAGCGCACCGCCCACATCGCGCCCGAGGACCTGCACGTCCTCGGGTACTACGAGTGGCTGGAGGGCCTGGAGCGCGGTATCGCCGCCCATCACGCGGGCATGCTGCCGACGTTCAAGGAGGTCGTCGAGGAGCTGTTCGTCCGCGGCCTGGTCAAGGCGGTGTTCGCCACCGAGACCCTCGCGCTGGGCATCAACATGCCCGCCCGCTCGGTGGTGCTGGAGAAGCTCGTGAAGTGGAACGGCGAGCAGCACGCCGACATCACGCCGGGCGAGTACACCCAGCTCACCGGCCGCGCCGGCCGCCGGGGCATCGACATCGAGGGCCACGCGGTCGTGCTGTGGCAGCGCGGCATGAGCCCCGAGCACCTCGCCGGTCTCGCGGGCACGCGCACGTACCCGCTGCGCTCCAGCTTCAAGCCGTCGTACAACATGGCGGTCAACCTGGTCGAGCAGTTCGGCCGGCACCGCAGCCGCGAGCTGCTGGAGACCTCCTTCGCGCAGTTCCAGGCCGACAAGTCGGTCGTCGGGATCTCCCGCCAGGTGCAGCGCAACGAAGAGGGCCTGGCCGGCTACAAGGCCTCCATGACCTGCCACCTCGGAGACTTCGAGGAGTACGCGCGGCTGCGCCGCGAACTGAAGGACCGGGAGACCGAGCTGGCCCGGCAGGGCGCGGCCCAGCGCCGCGCGGAGGCCGCCGTCGCCCTGGAGCGGCTGAAGCCGGGCGACGTCATCCACGTCCCCACCGGCAAGTACGCCGGCCTGGCGCTGGTGCTGGATCCGGGGCTGCCCGCCGGCCGGTCCAACGGCCACCGGGGCCTCGACCACCTCGACGGTCCGCGCCCGCTGGTGCTGACCGCCGAGCGGCAGGTCAAGCGGCTGGCGTCGATGGACTTCCCGGTGCCGGTCGAGCCGCTGGACCGGATGCGGATCCCGAAGTCCTTCAACCCGCGCTCGCCGCAGTCCCGCAGGGACCTCGCCTCCGCGCTGCGCAGCAAGGCCGGGCACATCCCGCCGGAGCGGGCCCGCAAGAAGCGCTCGCAGGCCGCCGACGACCGCGAGCTCGCCCGGCTGCGGACCGCGATCCGCGCGCATCCCTGCCATGGCTGCAACGACCGTGAGGACCACGCCCGTTGGGCCGAGCGCTACCACCGGCTGCTGCGCGACACCTCGCAGCTGGAGCGTCGCATCGAGGGCCGTACGAACACCATCGCGCGGACCTTCGACCGGATCGTGGCCCTGCTGACCGAGCTGGACTACCTGCGCGGCAACGAGGTCACCGAGCACGGCAAGCGTCTGGCCCGGCTGTACGGCGAACTCGACCTGCTGGCCAGCGAATGCCTGCGCGAGCGGGTCTGGGAGGGGCTCGACCCGGCCGAACTCGCCGCCTGCGCCTCGGCGCTGGTGTACGAGGCGCGGGTCGGCGACGACGCGATGGCGCCCAAGCTGCCCTCGGGCAGGGCCAAGGCCGCGCTCGGCGAGATGGTCCGGATCTGGGGCCGGCTGGACGGTCTGGAGGAGGAGTTCCGGATCAACCAGACCGAGGGGGTCGGGCAGCGCGAGCCGGACCTCGGCTTCGCCTGGGCCGCGTACATGTGGGCCTCGGGCAAGGGGCTCGACGAGGTGCTGCGCGAGGCGGAGATGCCCGCGGGGGACTTCGTGCGGTGGTGCAAGCAGGTGATCGACGTGCTGGGCCAGATCTCCGCGGCGGCTCCCGCCGAGGGCTCGACCGTGGCGAAGGCCGCGCGCAAGGCCGTCGATCAGCTGCTGCGGGGAGTCGTCGCCTACTCCTCGGTGGGGTGAGCCGCACCTGACGGTGCCAGGGGGGCCGTTTCGGCCCCCCTTTTCACTTATCACGGTGAGTCACTTTCGCATGCCCGCACGCCGTGACCGAACGTGTTCGAATTGAAGCTGGGCGTGTAAATGGAGCCGAGCGTACTCCTGCCGCACGGGCGATTTCAGGTGCTTGCCGAATATGACACGGCGATGATCCGGTCGGACTAAGCTCGCCCGCGGCGCACCGAGTTGAGGCGAATTCGTGCGTCTGTTCCCAAACATGCGATAGATCCCGACAGTTCCATGAACCTTCCCCCCGAAAGCTCCCCCGACACCCAGCCGATTCATCTCAGAAGGCATCCATGGTGAGTGTTCAGAAGCCTCCCGGTGGCCGTGAACGTCCTTATGCGCGCGTCCTGTTGCCGCCGGCCATAGTGATGGCCGGTGCGACCGCCGCAGCCGTAGCCCTGGGGCCGGCGTCGGCCCGGATCGCCGTCGGCGTGGTCGGGGCGGTGGCCCTGCTGCTGATCCTGGCCACCGGCTCGGAGGCCGCCCGCCGCGGCCGGAGGCTCCGCGAGGAACAGGCCGAGCACGCCCGTCACAGGGCGTATCTGGAGCACCGGCTCGCCGCCCACGACGACCTCATCCAGCGCTTCGCCACCGACGTCATCCCGCACGGCCATCTGCGCCTGCGGGCCGGAGAACCGCTGCGGGACGTGATGGTCAACGGCTACGACGTCGACCCCGAACTGCGCGCCCTGCCCGACCCCTACCGGGAGATGTTCCGCGCCGCGATGCGCGGAGCCGACCGCGAGATCAACATGCGCGACGCCACCGAGCGCTCCTTCGTGAGCATCGCCCGCCGCGTCCAGGCCATCGTCCACCAGCAGTCCAACGAACTGCGCGAGATGGAGGAGGACCACGGCCGCAACCCCGAGGTCTTCGACGACCTGCTGCGCATCGACCACGGCACCTCACTGATCGGCCGTCTCGCCGACACCATCTCCGTCCTCGGCGGCGGCCGACCCGGCCGCCAGTGGCCGCTTCCGGTCTCCCTCTACAGCACGCTGCGCGGTGCCATGTCGCGCATCCTGGAGTACCGCCGCATCCAGCTGAACTCCATCGTCAACATCAACATCAAGGGCACCTCCGTCGAGCCGGTCATCCACGCCGCCGCCGAGCTCTTCGACAACGCCACCCGCTACTCGCCGCCCACGGCCAAGGTGCACGTCACCGCCACCGAGGTGCAGGCCGGTATCGCCATCGAGATCGAGGACGCCGGCGTCAGCCTCAGCGAGGAGTCCCGCGCCCGCATCGAGAAGATGATCGAGGACGCCAAGAACCTCGACGACGCCCACAACCTCGGCGAGAACCCGCGCCTCGGCCTCGCCGTCGTCGGCCGGCTGTGCAAGATGTTCGACATGGAGGTCTCGCTGCGGGCCTCCGCCTACGGCGGTTGCCGCGCGATCCTCGTCGTGCCGCGCGTGATGACCACCACCGAGCCCGGTGTCGGCGCCGCCCACGGCATCGGCGCCACCGGCACGCCGATTCCCGCGCTCGGCGCGGTCGAGGGACCCAAGCGCCCGCCGAAGCGGCGCCGCCCCACCAGCCCCAAGATCCCCGCCGGGATCTCCATGGAGGACGACGTCCCGGTGGTCACCGAGTGGACGGCGGGCGGCCTGCCGCAGCGCCGCAGCCGGATGAAGACCCCGATCAGCCAGCGCTTCGCCGAGCAGGCCGAGGTCGAGCAGGCCGAACGCGAGGGCAGGCCCACCATCTGGTCGCAGCCCAAGCCCGCACCGGAGCCCGAGATCGACCCCGAGCGCAAGAAGCTCATGGAACGGCCGCTCGGCCAGGGGATCGAGGACTTCTGGAACGGCCTGCGCAAGGGCATGCCCGAGGACGCCACCGGGCCCGAGCTCACCGACTTCACGAGGCACCCGGAAAAGTACGTGCACCTGCTCAACGACTATGCGGACGAGCCCGTCGAGGGCACCACCGAGGCCGACGACGAGGGGGACCTCAAGTGATCCAGCAGCGAGGCAACATCGACTGGATGCTCAAGCAGCTCAACGACGGCGTGCCGGGCATCGAGATGATCGTGGTCCTCTCCGCGGACGGACTGCGCATCGCGCGCTACGGCAGCGACCCCGACGCCTGCGACCGGGTGGCCGCCGCCTGCGCGGGCGTGCAGAGCCTGGCCGGCGCCATCATCAAGGAGCTGCCCGGCGCCGGCGACATGAAGGTCGTCGTCTTCGAGATCGAGGGCGGCTACTTCTACCTGATGAACGCCGGCGACAACGCCTACCTCGCCGTGCTCGCCGACGTCACCTGCGAGCCGGGCCGGATGAGCGGCATGATGCGCGACCTCGTCGTCCGGATCGGGGCCCATCTCACCAGTCCGCCCCGGCGGAACGGGCAGACCGTATGACTCCTCCACGACGCAAACGGCGCGAGCCGAAGCCCCCGCCGCCCCCGCGGCCACCGGCGCCCGAGCCGGCGGACGGAGAGGCCAAGCCGAAGAACCCCGAGCGGCTGTACACCGTCGCCGGATCCGAGGACGGCGCACGCGCCGAACTCGACCTCGTGACGTTGATCGTGGCGCGCGACGAGCCCCACCTGGCCGCCTCACCGGAGCAGGCCGCCGTCCTGCGGCTCTGCGCCAACCCCCTGTCCGTGGCCGAGCTCTCGGCCTACCTGAACCTGCCGTTCAGCGCGATGACCGTCCTGATCACCGAGCTGATCACGGCCGAACTGGTGCAGGTGCGCGCCCCGGTCGTCCGCCGGGCGCTCCCCGACCGTTCACTCCTCGAAGCGGTGATGCATGGACTTCAACGGCTCTGACACCATCCCCGGACCACGCACCGAGGACCATCTGCCGCACACGGCCGAGACCGCGGTGAAGATCGTGATCGTGGGCGGTTTCGGTGTCGGCAAGACCACCATGGTCGGTTCCGTCAGCGAGATCAGGCCGCTGACCACCGAGGAGACCATGACCCAGGCCGGCATCGGCGTGGACGACAACTACGGCTCCGAGTCCAAGACCGCCACCACCGTGGCCATGGACTTCGGCCGCATCAGCATCACCGACAAACTGGTGCTCTACCTCTTCGGCACCCCCGGCCAGGAACGCTTCTGGTTCCTGTGGAACGGCCTGTTCGAGGGCGCGCTCGGCGCGGTCGTCCTCGTCGACACCCGGCGTCTGGAGGTCAGCTTCGACGTCATGGGCCGCCTGGAGGAGCGCGGCGTGCCCTTCGTCGTCGCCGTCAACTCCTTCCCGGACGCCCCCCGTTACCCGGTCGAGGAACTGCGCACCGCGCTCGACCTGACCCCGGAGATCCCGATCGTCGAGTGCGATGTACGCCGCCGGGCCTCCAGCAAGGACGTGCTGATGACCCTGATGCGCTTCCTGCACTCGATCGCCCTGTCCCGCGCCCTCGCCTGAACCCCGGCCGACCGACCCCCACCCCTTTCGTTCCGGAGCGACACCGTGACGTCTGAACCCTCGTCCCTGACCGACACAGACTCCACCCCCGCACCGCCGCCGGGCTGCCCCGCGCACCGCACCGGTCCCGGCGGGCTGCACCGGCTCTACGGCCCCGACGCGGAGGACCTCGGCGGCCTCTACGAGCGGCTGCGCGAGCAGCACGGCGCCGTGGCCCCCGTCCTGCTGCACGACGACGTACCGATGTGGGTGGTCCTCGGGCACGCCGAGAACCAGCACCTGGTGCGCAGCCCCTCCGTGTACACCCGCGACAGCCGGATCTGGACCCCGCTGGTGGAGGGCATGGTCAAGCCCGACCACCCGCTGATGCCGCACATCGCCTGGCAGCCGATCTGCTCGCACGCCGAGGGCGACGAGCACCAGCGGCTGCGCGCGGCGGTCACGGCGGCCATGGACACCATCGACCACCGCACCGTGCGCCGCCACATCGGCCGTCACACCCAGGGCCTGGTCAACAGCTTCTGCGAACGCGGCCGGGCCGACCTGGTCTCCCAGTTCGCCGAGCATCTGCCGATGGCCGTCATGTGCGAGATCCTCGGCATGCCCGAGGAGTACAACGACCGGATGGTGCAGGCCGCCCGGGACGCCCTGAAGGGCACCGAGACCGCCATCCAGAGCCATGCCTACGTCATGGACGCGCTGAGCCGGCTCACCACCCGGCGCCGCGCCCGGCCCGAGGAGGACGTGACCAGTCACCTGATCACCCACCCGGCCGGACTCAGCGACGACGAGGTCCGCGAACACCTGCGGCTCGTCCTCTTCGCGGCCTACGAGGCCACCGCCAACCTCCTCGCCAACGCGCTGCGCATGGTCCTCACCGAGCCCGGCTTCCGCGCCCAGCTCAGCGGCGGCCAGATGACCGTGCCGGAGGCGATCGAGCAGTCCCTGTGGGACGAGCCGCCGTTCAGCACCGTCCTCGGCTACTACGCCAAGCAGGACACCGAGCTGGGCGGCCAGCGCATCCGCAAGGGCGACGGCCTGCTCTTCGCGCCCGCGCCGGGCAACCTCGACCCGCGCATCCGCCCCGACCTGTCCGCGAGCATGCAGGGCAACCGCTCCCACCTCGCCTTCGGCGGCGGTCCGCACGAGTGCCCCGGCCAGGACATCGGCCGCGCCATCGCCGACGTCGGCGTCGACGCGCTGCTGATCCGCCTGTCCGACATCCAGCTCGACTGCGCCGTCGACGATTTGCGCTGGCGTTCGTCCATCGCCTCCCGGCACCTGGTGTCCCTGCCCGTGCGCTTCGAGCCGAAGCCGCAGCAGGACGTCAACGTGCTACCCAGGCCCATGCCCGTCCCGCCGCAGCGGACCTGGCAGACCGGCGTCCCGCGCGGCCCCGAGCAGCCCGCGGCCGCCGCACCCCGCCCCGCCCCGCTCCCTCCGGTGGCCCCCGCGCCCATCCCCACGGCTCAGGCCGCGGAACCGGCGGCCCGCCGGAAGGGTGTCTGGCGGCGGCTGCTCAACTGGTGGCGGGGCGAGTGACCGCGCCCGAGGGGGCGCGGCTGGTCCAGCGGCGGCTCAGTCCCCGCCCGCCCAGCCGTCGTACGACTCCCACGCCCGGAGCACACGCCCGCTGACGAACGTGTGCTCCGCGCCGGTGACCGGATCGGTGAACTCCAGCTTCCGTGCGAGCAGTTGCAGCGGGCGCCGGAAGTCGCCGGCCGGCACCGGGGCGGTCACCTCCGGGTACAGCGGGTCGCCGAGGATGGGCACGCCGAGCGCGTTCAGATGCACCCGCAGCTGATGGGTCTGCCCGGTCGCCGGGACGAGCCGGTACCGGGCCAGGGTGCCCCGGTGCCCGGCCCGCTCGACGTACGTCTCGGCGTTGGGCTCGCCCACGACCTCGCGGGCCGCCTGCACCCCGCGCTCCTTCACGATCCGGCTGCGCACGGTCCGGGGCAGGGCCAGTGAGGGGTCGTACGGGGCGATCGCCTCGTACTCCTTGCGTACCCGCCGGTCCCGGAACAGCGTCTGGTACGCCCCGCGCTCCTCGGGCCGCACGGTGAACAGCACCAGCCCCGCCGTGAGCCGGTCCAGGCGGTGCGCGGCGGTCAGCGTCGGGATGCCCAGCTCGCGCCGCAGCCGGGCCAGCGCGGTCTCGGCCACATGGCTGCCGCGCGGGGTCGTGGCGAGGAAGTGCGGCTTGTCGGCGACGACGATGTGCGCGTCCCGGTGGACGATCTCCACCGGGTACGGGACCGGCACCTCGGCGGGCAGCTCGCGGTGGAACCACACGAACATCCCCGGCTCGTACGGCGCGTCCGGCGCCACCGCGTGCCCGTCGGCGCCGACGATCAGCCCGGAGTCCAGCATCGACTCGATCATCCCGGGTGCCGCCCCCGTCAGCCGCTCCACCAGATGCTCGCGCACGGTGGCCCACGTCCCGCCGTACGGCAGCCGGATCCGCACGGGGTCGACCCCGTCGCGCTGGGGGAGCGGGGCAGGAGGGGGTGGCGTACGGCGTCTCATCGGGGTCAAGGGTACGAGGCGGAAACCGGTGGGCCGGCGGCCGTCCCGTCGGCCAGGATGCCCCTCATGCCGTATCTCACCAGCCCGGTCGTGCCGGCCGGCACCCTCAACCGTGTCCCTCAGCCCAGCCTTCCCACCGGCGACGGCCTGCTGCTGCGCCCCTGGCACGCGCGGGACGCGCCCGCGGTGCACGCCGCCTTCCAGGACCCGTTGATGCACCAGTGGCACATCAAGGCCGCCGACTCCGAGGAGGAGGTGGCCGGCTGGATCACCCAGTGGCAGCAGTGCTGGAAGGACGAGCGCGAGGCCCAGTGGGCCGTCGTGGACGCGGACACCGACGCACTGCTGGGCCGGGTCGCGCTGCGCGAGATCCTGCTCGGCGACGGCTGCGCCGAGGTCGCGTACTGGACGGTGGCAGGCGCGCGTGGCCGGGGCGTCGCGGTGCGGGCCACCACCACGCTGACCCGCTGGGCGTTCGAGGAGGTCGGCCTGCACCGCCTCGAACTCTCGCACGCCACCGCCAACGAGGCCTCCTGCCGCGTGGCCGCCAAGGCCGGTTTCGCCGCCGAGGGCACCAGGCGCAGCGCCCTGCTCCACCCCGACGGCTGGCACGACATGCATCTCCACGCACGCGTGCGGGGCGACTGACCGCGGTGCGTGACTACTCCATACACGATACATCGTGAGTATTGACTGTCGCGAGTCGAACGCGATATGTTCGTGTGCGGATATTCGGAAGCGAGGTGATGCCATGGCCATGAAGCGCCGCAAGCTCGGCAACCCGCTGGCGCTCGCGGTGATGGCGACCCTCTGGCAGAAACCCATGCATCCGTACGAGATCGCCCAGACCCTGCGCCGCCAGGGCAAGGACACCAGCACGAAGATCAACTACGGCTCGCTCTACACGGTCGTGCAGAACCTCGAGAAGCACGGCTTCGTCGAGGTGACCGACGTCGAGCGGCAGGGGAACCGCCCCGAGCGCACGGTGTACGGGCTGACCGACGCCGGGCGCGAGGAGCTGACCGAGTGGCTGTCGGACCTCGTCGCCGTCCCGGTGAAGGAGTACCCGATCTTCGAAACCGCCCTGTCGCTCATGGGCGCGCTGCACCCGGACGAGGTGGTGCGGCTCCTTCGGGAGCGGCTCAGTGCGCTGGAGGTCCAGGTGGCGAGCGGGCGGGGAGCGCTGGAGAAGCTGTCCGAGACGCTGCCCCGGCTCTTCCTCGTCGAGACCGAGTACCAGCTGCACATGACCGCGGCGCAGGCCGAGTGGGTCCGCGGCTTCCTGACGGAGATCGAGGAGGGCACACTGCCGGGCGTCGACGGCTGGCGGCACTTCCACGAGACCGGGGAGCTGCCACCGGAGTTCACCGCGTCCACCTGACACAGCTGACCCAGGACACGACCCCGGCGGGGCTGTTGCAGCAGCTCCGCCGGGGTCTCGAACCCCGAAACGGATCCGCCGTGCGGCGGCTCCGGGCCATCGAGGTGCGGCACACCCAGGATAGCCCGGCGCTCTTCACGTGGATCTTCCATCCCTCACACACGCAGGAGAGCAGTCGTCATGAACACCCGTGCGCCCGCCGTGGAGGCGCGCCGGCTCGTCAAGACCTATCCCGGTGACGTCACCGCCCTGAGCGGTATGGACATCACCGTGGCACCGGGCACCGTCTTCGGACTCCTCGGCCCCAACGGCGCCGGCAAGTCCACCACCGTCAAGATCCTCACCACCCTGGCCCGCCCCGACTCCGGCACCGCCACCGTCGCCGGGCACGACGTGCTGCGCCACCCCGACCGGGTGCGCCGCGCGATCGGCGTGGTCGCCCAGCAGTCCGGCGCCGACCCCGTCGCGACCGGCCGGGAGAACCTGCACCTCCAGGGCCGGCTCTACGGGTTGACCGGTACGGCCCTGAACCGGCGGGTGGACGAGCTGCTGGAGCGGTTCGCCCTGGCCGACGCCGCCCGCCGGCCCGTCAAGGGCTACTCGGGCGGCATGCGGCGCCGCCTGGACGTCGCCCTCGGGCTGGTGCACCGGCCCGAGGTGCTCTTCCTGGACGAGCCGACCACCGGCCTCGACCCGGAGGCGCGCACCGCGATGTGGGACGAGATCGGCCGGCTGGCCGGTGAGGAGGGCCTGACCATCCTGCTCACCACGCATTATCTGGAGGAGGCCGACCGGCTCGCCGAGCGCATCGCGATCGTCGACCGCGGCCGGATCGTGGTCGAGGGCACCCCGGACGCCCTCAAGGGCGAACTGCGCGGCGACGCCGTCCACCTGGAGCTGAGCGAGCCGGTCGGCGAGGCCGGCCGCACGCTGCTCACCGGCGCCCTGACCGCGCTGCCCGGGGTGCACGAGGCGCTGTGCGAGGGGCGCCGCATCAGCGTCCGCGCCGACGACGGGGCGGCCAGTGTGCCCGCCCTGCTCGCCGCGCTGGACCGGGCCGGGGTCACCGTCTCCTCGGCCACCGTCGCCCGGCCCTCGCTGGACGACGTCTATCTGCGCCACGCGGGCCGCCGGTACGCGGAGGCGGAGGCCGAGACCGGGGCCGTACTCGCCGGAGGTGTGCGATGAGCGCCGCCCTCACCCAGACCTGGTACATGACGCAGCGTCAGCTCCGGGTGTTCGCCCGGCAGCCCGCCTACGCGGCCATCACCCTGATCCAGCCGGTGATCTGGCTGTTCCTGTTCGGCAGCCTCTTCAAGAAGATCGTCCAGCTGGGCGGCTTCGGCACCACCTCCTACCTGGACTACCTGGTGCCGGGCGTGGTGGTGATGAGCGCGCTCAGCTCCAACATGTGGGCCGGGATGGCCACCTTGGAGGAGATCCAGCGCGGCACGCTCGACCGCTTCCTGACCACCCCGGTCAGCCGGGCCGCGCTGATGAACGGCAACGTCGTCAACAACGGCCTGGTGACGGCGTTCCAGTCGCTGGTCATCGTGCTGCTCGGCCTGCTCGGCGGCGCGCACTACCCCGGCGGTGTCGGCGGCGTCGCGATTCTCGTGCTGGCTGCCGTGCTGCTCGGCACGGTCTTCGGGGCGCTGTCCAACGCGCTCGGCATGCTCGTGCGCGAACGCGAGTCGATCATCGGCATCAACACGTTCCTGCTGCTGCCGCTGACGTTCCTCTCCAGCGCCTTCATGGCACCCTCGCAGATGCCCGGCTGGATACGGCACATCGCCGACTTCAACCCGCTCGACTGGGCCATGGTGGCGGGCCGTTCCGCGCTGTCCGAGCATCCCGACTGGGGTGACGTCCTGGGCCGCGGCGGGGCGCTGCTGGCGCTGGCGGTCGCGGCGGTGTGGCTGTCGATCCGCACCTTCCGCTCGTACCAGCGGTCGGTGTGATGATGTAGGGCATGCCGCCCTACGACCTCGCGAACCGGCTCGTCGTCGGTGTCGCCTCCAGCGCCCTGTTCGACCTGCGGGAGTCGGACGCGGTCTTCCGCGAGCAGGGCGAGGAGGCCTACCGGGCCTACCAGGAGCAGCACGTGGACGACACGCTCCGGCCCGGGGTCGCGTTCGCGTTCATCCGCAGGCTGCTGTCGCTGAACGACCTCGGCGAGCCGGGAGACCCGCTCGTCGAGGTCATCATCCTCTCCCGCAACGACCCGGACACGGGCCTCAGGGTCATGCGGTCGATCGAGGCCCATGAACTGCCGGTCAGCCGGGCGGTGTTCATGCAGGGCCGGGCGCCGTACGCGTTCATGACCGCGCTGAACATGTCCCTGTTCCTGTCCGCCGACGGCGACGACGTGCGCGGGGCGGTGGCGGCCGGACTGCCGGCCGGGCATGTGCTCGGATCGTCGTACGCGGACGACCCGGACGACCGGGAACTGCGGATCGCCTTCGACTTCGACGGGGTGCTCGCCAGTGACGCCGCCGAGCAGGTGTACCAGTCCGGCGGCCTGGAGGAGTTCCGCGCGCACGAGACCCGCAACGCGGCGACCCCGCACGACCCGGGACCGCTGCGGGACTTCCTCGCCGGGGTGAACCGGATACAGCGCCGGGAGGAGGCGCGGCGCAGGACCGACCCGGACTACCCGAGCCGGGTCCACGTCTCCATCGTGACCGCGCGCGCCGCGCCGGCCCACGAGAGGGCCGTGCGGAGCCTGAAGCAGTGGGGCGTGACGGTCAACGGCGCGTTCTTCCTCGGGGGCATCGAGAAGGGCGCGGTCATGAAGGTGCTCAGGCCCCACATCTTCTTCGACGACCAGGTGACACACCTGCGGAGCACGTCCCGGACCACACCGAGCGTGCACATCCCGTTCGGGAAGATCAACGAGAGCTGAGCGGGCCGCGCTCAGGCCGCAGCCGCGCCGCTCTCCTGCTCGGCCTCGATACGGGCGTTCCACTCCCGCTTGGAGGCCTGCCAGCCGTCCTCGTTGTGCCCCAGGCGCCAGTAGCCGGAGATCGACAGGTCCTCGCGCGGGATGTCCCGCTCGACCCGCAGCAGCCGGCGCAGCTCCTTCACGAAGCCCGCCTCGCCGTGCACGAACGCGTGCACCCGGCCCTCGGGGAATTCCAGCGTGCGTACGGCCTCCAGCAGGGCCTGGCCGACCGGCCGGTCCCCGCGGTGCAGCCAGACCACCCGCACATCGGAGTCGATCTTCTGCTCCTCCTCGGGGCCGGACACCTCCACGAAGGCATGGGCGCGGGCGCCGGCGGGCAGCGCCTCCAGGGACCGTGCGATCGCGGGCAGCGCGCTCTCGTCACCGGCGAGCAGATGCCAGTCGGCCGCGGGGTCGGGGGCGTAGGCGCCGCCGGGACCCATGAAGCGCACGGTCTCGCCCGGCCGCACACGGGTGGCCCACGGGCCGGCCAGGCCCTCGTCGCCGTGGACGACGAAGTCCAGGGTCAGCTCGCGGTGTTCGGCATTCCAGGCGCGCACGGTGTAGGTGCGGGTGACCGGCCACTGCTCCTGCGGGAACTCCGCGCGGATCCGCTCCAGGTCGAAGGGTTCCGGGTAGGTCACGCCGTCGGGGCTGAAGAGCAGCTTCACATAGTGGTCGGTGCAGGTGTCCGCCGCGAAGTCGGCCAGACCCCCGCCGCCGAGCACCACGCGCTGCATGTGCGGGGTCAGCCGCTCGGTGCGGACCACATGGGCGGTGCGGGTCTTGCGCGGCTTTCGTACCGGACGCTCTGCCATCACGACCTCCAGCAGGATGGTTAGGTTTACCTAAGTTAGCATCTCGCTTCCCTGGAACACCCCTTTCCCGAGCGGCGGCTGAGAGCCCTTTGCCGGAATATTCCGGTCGAGGTCACACGGGACGCTCGGCGAGCGTGGTCAGCAGCCGCTGCAGGGACCCGCCGAGCCCCCATCGCCCGGCCAGCGCCTCCAGGGCCGCCGGGTCACGCGGCGCGTGCGGCAGGGCCGTGTCGACGTCCGGCAGCGGCACGTCGTCCGCCACCCGCACCACCTTGGGCGCGACCGCGACATACGGCTGGGCCTCGGTGAGCCGCTTGCGCTGCGACGGCGTGAGCCTGGCCCGCGGGTCGTCGACCGCCGCCATGATCCCGGCCAGGTCGCCGAACTCGGCGAGCAGCTTGGCGGCCGTCTTCTCGCCGATCCCGGCCACGCCCGGCAGGCCGTCGCTCGGGTCGCCGCGCAGCAGCGCCAGATCCGCGTACCCCCGCCCGTCGACGCCATACTTCGCGCGCAGCACCGCCTCGTCGGTCAGCTGCAGGGTGCCGACGCCCTTCAGCGGATACAGCACCCGGATCCCGCGCGCGTCGTCCACCAGCTGGTACAGGTCCCGGTCGCCGGTGACGATGTCCACCGGGCCCCGGGCGCGCGCGGTGAACGTGCCGATCACGTCGTCCGCCTCGTACCCCGCGACGCCGACCCGGGCGATGCCGAGCGCGTCCAGCACCTCCTCGATGACCGGCACCTGCGGGGAGAGGGTGTCCGGCACCTCCTCCACGTCCGGTGCGTCCTCGTGTTCCTCGGCGACCCGGTGCGCCTTGTAGGTGGGGATCAGGTCCACCCGCCACTGCGGCCGCCAGTCCGCGTCCATGCAGGCCACCAGCTCCTGTGGCCGGTGGTCCCTGACCAGCCGGTCGATGAAGTCCAGCAGCCCGCGCACGGCGTTCACGGGCGTGCCGTCCGGCGCCTTCACGGAGTCCGGGACGCCGAAGTAGGCGCGGAAGTACAGCGATGCGGTGTCGAGCAGCATGAGTCGTCCGGTCACGCTCGCATCATGCCGTACGGCACTGACAGTCACCCGGCACCGACGGTCACCCGGTCAGCGACAGCAGCCACCTCCAGCGCGGCTGCTCCAGGACGAGCGCCGCGCAGGCCAGCAGGGTCGCGGGCACGGCGGCCCAGGCCGGCCACAGCCACCACGCCGACACCACCGCGGCGACCAGCTGCAGCAGCACGAACAGGATGGTGACCCAGCCGGGGACGGGCAGGATCACCTTGGCCTTGTCGCCCGGAGTGGCGAAGACCGTCGGCACACCGATGAGCACCACCAGCGACAGCACGGCCAGTGGCCAGGAGTACCCGGCCAGGGCCCAGGGCGTCGCCACCCAGGCGACGAGCTCCGTGGCGAATCGGAAAGCGGACGGGACCCTGTCGTCGGGTCGTTCCACGGTTGCCCCCTCAACTGCGGTAGGCGGGCATCGTAGCCGCGCTGTGCGGTGAGTCAC
The DNA here is from genome assembly GCF_001027185.1 of Streptomyces incarnatus. Taxonomy (NCBI): domain Bacteria; kingdom Bacillati; phylum Actinomycetota; class Actinomycetes; order Kitasatosporales; family Streptomycetaceae; genus Streptomyces; species Streptomyces incarnatus. The sequence goes on from NZ_CP011497.1 coordinate 6,856,253, forward strand.
TTAAAAGTTTGACCATCTCAGGCCGGGCACCTGTTCAAGGTGTTCGGCGGACGACCGGACCGAGCGGTGGAACGCCTGCGGCAGGGCGCGGACCGGAAGGAGCTGCGCGCCGACGGCACCACCGCCGCCGTGATCGACGAGCGTCCGGCGCGGCCCGCCCTTGGCGGTATCACCGCGTACATGAGGCCCGCTGCACCGGGCACGGCAAGGATCCGGCCAACCACGGTCCGTGACGAGCCTTGGCCCACACCCGGGGCCCCCGCCCTGCTGGTCGGCATATTCACCCGCGGCCGCGACCCCGCCCACGACCGGCCCGGGGCCCCCTCCCACTGGCGCGAACCGTGAGGGTGCGGGCCCGGCGGCATGACGGGGATGTGACAGCCGCGTGAAACGGTTTGCCGAACATGCGTAGGGTGCAGAGAAGTCATCAGAAGAGGTGTGCCGCGACGCGGGCACCCGGAGAGCGGCACGACGAGCGAGGGAGGGAGCCGGAGCGATGGGCGACCACAAAGAACAGCCCGTGCGGGTGGGCGCGGCCGTCCGGCGGCGCCGCCGTGCCCTGGAACTGACCCTCGCCGTCGTGGCCGAGCGCAGCGGCCTGTCGGTGCCCTTCCTCAGCCAGGTCGAGAACGACCGGGCCCGCCCCAGCCGCACCTCGCTGGAGAAGCTCGCCGACGCCCTGCGCACCACGGCCGTCGAACTCCTCGCCGCCGCCGACCCGGCGGCCAGCGTGGACGTCGTCCGCGCCGACCCGGTCGCCGAGGGCGACTTCCAGCCCCGGACCCGCTCCCTGGTACGCGGCCACCACCAGCTGCACGCCTCCGAGTTCACCGGCGACCACGACGCCGGCCGGGAGTTCCAGCACCGCAACGACGAGCTGATGTACGTCGCCGACGGCGCGGTGGAGATCGAGGCGGAGGGGCGCGCCTATCGCCTCGGACGGGGCGACACCCTGTACCTGACCGGTGGGGTGCGGCACCGGTGGCGGGCGACCGTGCCGGACACGCGGGTGATCGTGGTGGCGGTGGCCGAACACATCGAGGCCGTGCAGGACCGGTCGCGGTAGTGCGCGTCGTCTCCCTGGTCCCGTCCCTCACCGAGGCGGTGGCGCTGACGCTGCCCGGGGTGCTGGTCGGCGCCACGGACTGGTGCAGCCGTCCGGCCGGCCTGGACGTCACCCGGACCGGCGGGACGAAGAACCCCGACCTCGACCGGATCCTCGCCCTCGCCCCCGACCTGGTGATCGCCAACGAGGAGGAGAACCGCGCCCCCGACCTCGGGGCTCTGCGCGCCGCGGGCCGTGACGTGCTGGTCACCGAGGTGCGCAGCGTTCCGCAGGCCTTCGCCGAGCTGGCGCGGGTGCTCGGCGCGTGCGGTGCGCCGGGGCGGCCCCGCTGGCTCGAGGATGCGGAGGCGGCCTGGGCGGGGCTGCCGGAGCCGGCCGAGCGCGGGACCGCGGTCGTACCGGTCTGGCGGCGGCCCTGGATGGTCCTCGGGCGGGACACGTTCGCCGGCGATGTGCTGGCCCGGCTCGGCGTCGACCACCTGTACGCCGGTCACCCCGACCGCTACCCCCGCATTCCCCTGGACGAGCTGCGGGCAGCGGCCCCGGACCTGGTGGTGCTGCCCGACGAGCCCTACCGCTTCACCGCCGACGACGGCCCGGAGGCCTTCCCCGGCCTGGCCTGCGCCCTGGTCAGCGGGCGGCACCTGACCTGGTACGGCCCGTCACTGGCCGAGGCGCCACGGGTGCTCGCCGAGGCGCTGCGAGCAGCTCGCCGCTGAGCAGACCCCGTACGGTGCCGGCGGCGGCCACCGCCCAGGCGGCGGCGAGCAGGGCGTACAGGCCGACGGCCAGCGCGTCGTAGACCGCCAGGCCGGTGTGGCGGGCGAGCGCCATGGCGCCGGTGACACAGGTGCCCACCGGGAAGGTGAACGCCCACCAGCTCATCGCGAACCGCATGCCCTGCCGGCGGGCCCGCACCACGTGCGCGATCGCCAGGGCCAGCCAGAGCAGCGCGAACCCCATGACCGGCACCCCGTAAAGGACGGCGAGGACGGCGAGGCCACGGGCGTCCGCGGCCGGTACCACCCCTGGAGCCGCGTCCCCGATCTTGGCGACCGCGGTGGTGGACTGGCCGAGCGGACCCAGGACCAGGAACAGCGTCGGGGTGAGCGCGAGCGGCAGCGGGCCCGAGACCAGCCGGGCGAAGACCAGCGAGAGCATCAGCAGCGTCGCGAGCAGGCTCAGCCCGAACAGCGCGAGACAGGCCAGCAGCAGGGTCTCGCGGGGCTGGCCCGCGGGCAGATGCGGTACCAGCAGCGGGCCGAGCGCGGCCGACACCATCGGCGCCACCAGCGGCAGCAGCCAGGCGGGCGTCGCCTGCGCGGGCTGGGCACGATGCCGTACGGCCATCAGGTACGGCACGGCCACGGCGGCCGCGAGCCCGACCGCCGTACCGGCGGTGAACAGCACGGCGTCCAGGACGACGGCCGTGCCCGGGCCGATCAGGTCCTTCCCGGCCGTCAGGGCACCGCCGCCGACCGCCAGCAGGGCCATCGACAGACACCCGTAGAACGGGGCCACGGCGGGGTCCAGGAGATCCGCGCGGGCCCGGTCGCGGTGGTGGGCCCAGTGCAGGGCCCGGGCCGCGAGCAGGGCCACCAGCAGGAGCAGGGACGCCGCCCAGGCTCCGGCGAAGACGGCGCGCAGGCCCGCCGCGTGCGCGGGCAGCGCGACGCCGGCCGAGCCGAGGATGGCGGTGCCCATGACGGCGGCGTACCAGTTGGGGCCCAGGTGACGGACCCGGGCGGCGCGGGGAAGGGAAGGGGCGGGCAAGGGCTGGGCTGCGGTGACCATGGTCCCCACGGTCCCGCCGGCGTCCGCCACCGACCAGGGAGTTCCTTTCTATCAGGGCATAAGCTGTGTTTATGAGTGAGGTGAAGGGACAGCGAGAGGGCCGCGAGGGCACGGAACCCGAGCGCACGACGTCACTGGCGCACCGGGTGCCGGACCTGGCCGCGCTGGAACTGCTGCTGGCGGTGGCGCGGCTGGGCAGCCTCGGTGCGGCGGCGCGCGAGGTCGGTATCACCCAGCCCGCCGCCAGCAGCCGGATCCGCTCCATGGAACGGCAGCTGGGTGTGGCCCTCGTCGACCGCTCGCCGCGCGGCTCCCGGCTCACGGACGCGGGCGCCCTGGTGACGGACTGGGCCCGCCGCGTGGTCGAGGCCGCGGCGGCCTTCGACGCGGGCGCGCGGGCGCTGCGGGACCGCCGGGACTCGCGCCTCAGGGTCGCGGCGAGCATGACCATCGCCGAGTACCTGCTGCCGGGCTGGCTCCTCGCGCTGCACGCCGAGCGCCCCGACACGGCGGTGTCCCTCCTCGCCGGCAACTCGGCGAAGGTCGCGGAACTGCTGCTGGGCGGGGAGGCGGACCTCGGGTTCGTGGAGGGGCTGTCGATACCGACGGGGCTGGACTCCGCCGTCATCGCCCGCGACCGCCTGATCGTCGTCACCGCGCCCGGCCATCCCTGGGCCCGCCGCAGGCGTCCCGTGACGGCGGAGGAGCTGGCGGGCACCCCGCTGATCCTGCGCGAGCGCGGTTCCGGCACCCGGCAGGTCCTGGACGCGGCGCTCGGCGGGCTCGCCCGGCCCCTGATCGAACTGTCCTCCACCACGGCGGTCAAGGCATCCGCAGTCAGTGGCGCGGGCCCCTCCGTCCTCAGCGAACTGGCGGTGGGGGAGGAGCTGGCCATGCGGCGCCTGGTCAGCATCCCGGTCGAGGGTGTGTCCCTGCGCCGGGACCTGCGCGCGGTCTGGCCGACGGGCCACCGCCCGACGGGCCCGGCACGGGAACTGCTGTCGCTGACACGGGGATGACGGGGCCGCTTCGTGGTGCAGCCCGGCTGGAGCTGGGCGGGGGTGGGTGTCGCTTGCCCGCGCTTGCGGGGTGCCGCTGCGCCCACCCGTGCCGCCCCAGCGGCACGACTGCCCGCAGCGGCGGCGGCGCCTCGAAGGCGCCGGCAGTGCAGCGCCCCGATAAGGGGCGCGGGGCTGTGTCGATATGCGGCTCCGCCGCGTGGGCGCGACCAGCCCACCACGGACCCGCACCCGGCAGCGATCCGCACCCCCTACGGCGCTCACCCGCCCGCCGCCACAACGGACCCGCACCGAAAATCCTTGGCCAGGCCGCGCAGCGACCCGGCACCATGCTTGGCATGACCATCACCGCCCCGCCCGCCGCAGGCGTCCGCGCCCCCTGGGAAGAGCTCCCCGCCGCCGTCCGGGACGCCGTGGGCGAGGTGCTCGGCGCGCCGGTCGTACGGTCGCGGACGCAGCCCGGCGGTTTCTCGCCGGGCGTGGCCGCACGGGTGCGGACCGCGGCGGGCGGCACCGGGTTCGTCAAGGCGGTGAGCGCCGCGGCCAACCCGCACAGCCCCGGCCTGCACCGCAGGGAGGCCCGGATCGCCGCCGCGCTCCCGGCCGCCGTACCCGCGCCGCGGCTGCTCGGGACGTACGACGACGGCACCTGGGTGGCGCTGGTCTTCGAGGAGGTGGCAGGCCACCAGCCGCAGGTGCCCTGGCGGCCGGACGAGTTGCGCCGGGTGCTCGACGCGGTGACCGTGCTCGGCCGCACCGGCACACCGTGTCCCATCGACGTACCGCCCGTCGCCGAGGAACTGGCGGACACCTTCGACGGGTGGCGCCGGCTGCTCGACGGCGAGGCCGGTGACGTGCGGGAGCGGCTCGGTGCCTGGACCGCCGAGCATCTGCCCGACCTCGCCGCGCTGGAGGCCGGCTGGGCGGCGGGCGCCTCGGGGGACACCCTGGCCCATGCCGACCTGCGCGCGGACAACGTGCTGCTCACGGCCGACGGGGGCGTCGCCTTCGTGGACTGGCCGCACGCCCTGCGCGCCGCGCCCTGGTTCGACCTGCTCGTCATGCTGCCGTGCGTGCGGGCCCAGGGCGGGCCCGATCCGGAGGAGGTGTTCAGCGCGCACCCGCTGGGCCGGGACGCCGACCGGGACGCCGTGACCGCCGCGCTGGCGGGCCTCAGCGGCTACTTCCTGCGCAGCTCCCTGAACCCGGCACCACCGGGCCTGCCCACCCTGCGCCCCTTCCAGCGTGCCCAGGGCGACGCCGCGCTGGAGTGGCTCAGAAAGCGGCTGTGACCACATCCGGCACCGCACGGCAGCCCGGCCGGACACCGGCTACGACGCCCGGCCGGGTACTGCCCACGGCTGTCGGGGCCAGGAACTGACGGGCCAGAAACTGACTCCGGCTGTCCGGGCCAGAAACTGACCCCGGCTGTCCGGGCCAGAAACTGACCACGGCTGTCCGGGCCGAGTACTGGCCCCGGCTGTCCGGACCCGGCGCTACGCCCGCCCGCCCGTGCCCCGCGTGGCGGCTGTGACCAGGGCCGACATCACCCTCAGGTCCTCGCCCATCTCGGGGTGCCACTGCACGCCCAGCGCCCAGCCGCGGTCCGCGGGCAGTTCGACCGCCTCCACCGTGCCGTCCGCCGCGTGGGCCGACGGCACCAGGCCCGCGCCGAGCCGGTCCACGGCCTGATGGTGGTAGGTGGGCACGGTCGTCTCCTCCGGGACGATCCCGGCGTACAGGCTCCCCGGTACCGGCTTGACCGGGTGGCCGCCGAAGACGCCGACCACCTCCGCGTGCCCCTCCAGGTGCTGGACCAGCGTCCCGCCGAGCGCCACGTTCAGCAGCTGCATGCCCCGGCAGATGCCCAGCACCGGCATTCCGGCCTCCAACGCGGCCTCGATCAGGGCCAGTTCCCAGGCGTCGCGGGCCGGGGCCGGCGGACCGGTACGGGGCTCGCGCTCGGCGCCGTACCGGGCCGGGTCCACGTCCGGACCGCCGGCGATCACCAGCCCGTCCAGCCGGGCCAGCGTCGCCGCCGCGCGCTCGGGTGCGTCCGGCGGCAGCATCGCGGCCAGCCCCCCTGCCCGCTGCACCAGCCGCGGATAGCCGGCCGGCAGCAGCGCCGCGTCCAGCTCCCACACGCCCCAGCGCGCGCCGGACTCCAGATAGGTGCTGAGGCCGATCAGCGGTCGTACGGTCATGCCGCCCTCCCCGGAAGCCGAAGGTCCACTCGCCGGCGGTTCACATGCGCCGGCGGTTCGCCTTCGCCGACAGTTCACACTCGCCAAAGGTTCGCAGTCATACCTTTCCAGAACCGGCTCACGCCAGGAAGCCCCGCAGCAGTGCCGCCGTACCCGCGCAGTGCTCCCGCATCATCTCCCGCGCGCCGTCCGCGTCCCCGTCCAGCACCGCCTCGACCAGCGCGGTGTGCTGGCGCTGCGAGTGCTCCAGGTTGCGCACCAGCAGCGGGATGCAGTCCAGCAGGTCGTTCACCGTGGCCCGGACCGCCGCGTACTGCGCGGTCAGGGAGGGCGAGCCGCACAGCTCGGCGAGGGTCAGGTGCAGCAGGGTGTCCAGGCGGCGGTAGTCCGACAGGGGGGCGTCGTGGGTGCGGGCCAGCGCCTCGCGCAGCCGGTCCGCCTGCTCGTCGTCGAGCCCGTGCACCGCGCACAGCCCGGCCGCGCCCACCTCCAGCACCTCGCGGAACCGCAGCACGTCCTCGATGTCGACCTCGGCGATCCGCCGCCGCAGCTCGTCCTCGCCGCCGGCGTCCGCGCGCGGCAGGACGAACGTTCCGCCATAGCGGCCGCGCCGCGCCTCCACCAGCCCCTGGTCCTGGAGCACCTTCAGCACCTCGCGCAGCGTCACCCGGCTGATCCCGAGCCGCTCCGCCAGCTCCCGCTCGGCCGGCAGCCGCTCGCCGCCCGGCACCAGCCCCAGCCGCACGACCTGGAGGATCTGCTCCAGCGCCTCCTCGAAGCCGTTGCCCGCCCGCACCGGCCGCAGCACCGGAGCGAGCTGGTCGACTCCCGGCACCCGGGCCCCGGACCACTCCGTCTCCCGCGACATCCGCCGTACCCCCTTCCCAAGCAATGGTTCTGAGCAATACCTTATGGCTCCCGGCCCGGCCGAAAAAGCGCTTCAGGCGCCGAAGGAGGCTCTCCCGTGGCAGACCGCACACCCCCGCTCAGCGTCGAGGAACTGCACGCCCTCGTCGCGAGCGGTGAGATCGACACTGTCGTCCTGGCCTTCCCCGACATGCAAGGGCGGCTGCAGGGCAAGCGGTTCGCCGCCCGCTTCTTCCTCGACGAGGTCCTGCGGCACGGCACCGAGGGCTGCAACTACCTCCTCGCCGTCGACACCGAGATGAACACCGTCGACGGCTACGCGATGTCCTCCTGGGACCGCGGCTACGGCGACTTCGCCATGCACCCCGACCTCGCCACCCTGCGCCGCATCCCCTGGCACCCCGGCACCGCCCTGCTCGTCGCCGACCTCGCCTGGAACGACGGCTCCCCGGTCCCCGCCGCACCCCGCCAGATCCTGCGCCGCCAGCTGCAGCGGCTCGCCGAGCTCGGCTACACCGCCCAGGTCGGCACCGAGCTGGAGTTCATCGTCTTCAAGGACAGCTACGAGGCGGCCTGGGACGCGGGCTACCGGGGCCTGACCCCGGCCAACCAGTACAACATCGACTACTCCATCCTCGGCACCGGCCGCATCGAACCCCTGCTGCGCCGCCTGCGCAACGACATGGCCGGCGCCGGCCTCACCGTCGAGTCCGCCAAGGGCGAGTGCAACCCCGGCCAGCACGAGATCGCCTTCCGCTACGACGAGGCCCTCGTCACCTGCGACCAGCACGCGCTGTACAAGACCGGCGCCAAGGAGATCGCCGCCCAGGAGGGCGTCTCGATCACCTTCATGGCCAAGTACAACGAGCGCGAGGGCAACTCCTGTCACATCCACCTCTCGCTCGCCGACGCCGACGGCGACAACGCGATGGCCGACGGCGACGGAATGTCCGACGTCATGAAGCACTTCCTCGCCGGACAGCTCGCCGCGCTCCGGGACTTCTCGCTGCTCTACGCCCCGAACATCAACTCCTACAAGCGGTTCCAGCCGGGCTCCTTCGCGCCCACCGCCGTCGCCTGGGGCCACGACAACCGCACCTGCGCGCTGCGCGTGGTCGGCCACGGCCGCTCGCTGCGCTTCGAGAACCGCCTCCCCGGCGGTGACGTCAACCCGTACCTCGCCGTCGCCGGTCTGGTCGCGGCGGGCCTGTACGGCATCGAGCGGAAACTCGAACTGCCCGAACCCTGCCCCGGCAACGCCTACACCGCGGGCTTCGAGCACGTGCCGACCACCCTGCGCGAGGCCGCCGAACTCTGGGAGAACAGCCCCATCGCCAAGGCGGCCTTCGGCGACGAGGTCGTGGCCCACTACCGCAACATGGCGCGCGTCGAGCTGGAGGCCTTCGACGCCGCCGTCACCGACTGGGAGCTGCGCCGCTCCTTCGAACGCCTGTGAACCAGCCTGTGAAAGGTCACCACGTGTCCGACCCGCACGAGCTCGTCGTCCTCAACCCCGCCACCGAGGAGGTCGTCGCCACCGTCCCCGCCGCGAGCGAGGAGGACGTGGCCGCAGCCGTCGTACGGGCCACGCGCGCCCAGCCGGGATGGGCCGCGCTCGCCCCCGCCGACCGGGCCCGGCTGCTGCGCCGCTTCGCCGACACCGTCGACGCGCACCTCGAGGAACTCGCCCAGCTGGAGGTCCGCGAGGCCGGCCACACCGTGGGCAACGCCCGCTGGGAGGCCGGCAACGCCCGCGACCTGCTGCTGTACGCGGCCGGGGGCGCCGAACGCCTCCTCGGCAAGCAGATCCCGGTGCCCGGCGGCTGGAACGTCACCTTCCAGGAACCCCTCGGCGTCGTCGGCGTGATCGCCCCGTGGAACTTCCCGATGCCGATCGCCGCCTGGGGCTCCTTCCCGGCGCTCGCGGCCGGCAACGCGGTCGTCCTCAAGCCCGCCGAGACCACCCCGCTCACCGCGCTCCGCCTCGCCGAACTCGCCCTTCAGGCGGGCCTGCCCGAGCACGTCTTCCAGGTGCTGCCGGGTCACGGCCACACCGCCGGACGCGCCCTGGTCGACCACCCGGACGTCGCCAAGATCGTGTTCACCGGCTCCACCCGCACCGGCCGCGAGGTCATGGAGCGCTGCGCCCGCCTGGTCAAGCCGGTCACCCTCGAACTCGGCGGCAAGAGCCCCAACATCGTCTTCGCCGACGCCGACCTCACCACCGCCCTCGACCCCTTCTCCTTCCTGGACAACTCCGGCCAGGACTGCTGCGCCCGCACCCGGATCCTGGTCCAGGAGACGGTGCTGGAGGAGGCCCGCGAGTTCCTCGCCGACGCGCTGGCCGCCGTCGTCGTGGGCGATCCGGCGGACGAGAAGACGCAGATGGGTCCGCTGATCTCCCGTCAACAGCTGGATCGCGTACGGTCGTACGTCCCCGAGGACGCGCCCGCCCTGCGCGGCAGCGCCCCCGACGGCCCCGGCTTCTGGTTCCCGCCGACGGTCCTGACGGGGGAGCGGCCGGACGGCCGGGCGGCCCGCGAGGAGATCTTCGGCCCCGTCGCCGTCCTGCTCCCCTTCACCGACGAACAGGACGCGGTCCGTCTCGCCAACGACACCCCCTACGGCCTCTCCGGCTCCCTGTGGACCCGGGACCTCGGCCGCGCCCTGCGCGTCTCCCAGGCCGTCCGCGCGGGCAACCTGTCCGTCAACTCCCACTCCAGCGTCCGCTACTGGACCCCGTTCGGCGGTTTCAAGCAGTCCGGCCTCGGCCGCGAGCTGGGCCCCGACGCCCTGACCGCCTTCACCGAAACCAAGAACGTCTTCATCAGCAACGTCTCCCCGAGCACGGAGGGCCCCGCACAGTGACCGACAACAGTGTTTGCCGCCGCCTCGTCGGCCGTACCGCCGTCGTGACCGGAGCCGGCAGCGGCATCGGCCTCGCCACCGCCCGCCGGCTCGCCTCCGAGGGCGCCCACGTGGTCTGCGCGGACGTGGACGAGGTCCGCGGCAAGGCCGTCGCCGACGAGGTGGGCGGGCTCTTCGTGAAGGTCGACGTCACCGACCCGGAGCAGGTCGAGGCGCTGTTCAGGACGGCGTACGACACCTACGGCAGCGTCGACGTCGCCTTCAACAACGCCGGCATCTCCCCGCCCGACGACGACTCCATCCTGGAGACCGGCCTGGAGGCCTGGAAGCACGTCCAGGAGGTCAACCTCACCTCGGTCTACCTGTGCTGCAAGGCGGCCATCCCCTACATGCGGCGCCAGGGCAAGGGCTCCATCATCAACACCGCGTCCTTCGTGGCCCGGATGGGCGCGGCGACGTCGCAGATCTCGTACACCGCCTCCAAGGGCGGCGTGCTCGCCATGTCCCGGGAGCTGGGCGTGCAGTTCGCGCGTGAGGGGATCCGGGTGAACGCGCTGTGCCCGGGCCCGGTCAACACCCCCCTGCTGCAGGAGCTGTTCGCGAAGGACCCGGAACGGGCCGCCCGCCGCCTGGTGCACATCCCGGTCGGCCGGTTCGCCGAGGCCGAGGAGATCGCCGCCGCCGTCGCCTTCCTGGCCAGCGACGACTCCTCCTTCGTCAACGCCACCGACTTCCTGGTGGACGGCGGAATCGCGGGCGCGTACGTCACGCCCCTGTAGGGACCGTCAGAGGAACCTGCAGGGACTGTCAGAGGAAGGTCTGTCCCTCACCCCGGTAGGTGGGCACGGTCGCGGTGACCGTGTCCCCCTCGATCAGGTGCAGGGCGTCGAACCGCTCGCACAGCTCGCCCGCCTTGGCGTGCCGGAACCACACCTTGTCGCCGATGAGCAGGTCGTCGGCGGGCGAGCCGAGCAGCGGGGTCTGCACCTCGCCGGGACCTTCCTGCGGGTCGTACGAAAGCCCCTCCGGCAGGTACGGCACCGGCAGCCGGTCGGCACCCGCGGCGCCGGAGGCCGGGTAGCCGCCGCCGAGCACGGTGACGACCCCGACCCCCGGCCGGCGTACGACGGGCTGGGCGAACAGGGCCGCCGGACGGCCGCTGAACGACGTGTAGTTGTCGAAGAGCCGGGGCACGTACAGGCCCGAACCGGCCGCTATCTCGGTCACCGCGTCCTCGGCGGCGGTGTGCTGCACACTGCCCGTGCCGCCGCCGTTGACGAACTCCAGGTCCGGTACGACGGCCCGCACCGCGCGCACCACCGCGGCCCGCCGCTCGGCCAGCTCCCGGCGCGCGGCCGCCTGCATCAGCCGGATGGCCCGGGACCGCAGCGGCCGCCCGGCCACCGCGTCCCCGACGCCCGCGATGTGCCCCTCGTAGGCCATGATCCCGACCAGCCGGAAGCCCGGCCGCCGGGCCACCGACCGGGCCAGCTCGGCGAGTTGGGCGGGGGAGTGCAGCGGAGAGCGGCGGGCGCCGACCCGGACCCGGCCGCCGAGCAGCTTCAGCGAGGTGTCCAACTCCAGGCAGACCCGCACCACTTCGCGGCCGCCGTCGCGGGCGGCCTCGATGAGGTCGAGGTGCGCCGGATCGTCCACCATCACGGTCACCGCACCGGCCAGCTTGGGATCGGCGGCCAGTTCGGCGAAGCCCGCCCGGTCGGCGGACGGATAGGCCAGCAGGATGTCGTCGAACCCGGAGCGGGCCAGCCACAGCGACTCGGCCAGGGTGAACGACATGATCCCCTGGAAGCCGTCCCTGGCCAGGACGCGCTCCAGCAGGGCCCGGCAGCGCACGGACTTGCTGGCGACCCGGACCGGCTTGCCCGCGGCCCGGCGGACGAGATCGGCCGCGTTGGCGTCGAAGGCGTCCAGGTCCACGATCGCGCAAGGGGCGTCGAGATGGGCGGTGGCCCGGTCGTAACGGGCCCGGTCGGCGGCGCGCGCAGTCATGACGGAAGCCTGCCAGACAGGATTACCGCAGGGTAGGGGGACGTACCGGGCAGATGCCCCGCCGCTCCGGACTGGTTCTGTCTCCGCCCCGGACAACCCGTAGAGTGACGCGCACGTACGGCGGAACGCGCCCGGCCGCTTCACCTGAACCGGGATGCCGGTCCGGCCGTACGGGTATGCGTGCCCGGGAGCCTTCGCGCCGGGCGCGGCCGAGCAGCGCAGCGGCCCGCGTACGTGAGGACGGCCCGGGCACGAGGAAACGGGGGGTGCATGACCACGGAAGCGCGCCACGCTCCCATCCCGCCGCGCCCCCCGCACCCGCCCCGCCCGTCCGCCCCGCCCACCGACCCCGACGACGAGCCGTCGGTCTTCACCCCGCCCGCCGGTCGCATGCCCAACGGGGCCACGACAGGCGAGCCGGGAACCTCTCCGCAGCCACCCGCGACCGACGGCCGCCCGTCTCGCGGGGGCCTCGCCGGCAGCGGCGGCCCTTCGGGTCGCCCGTCGGCGGCCGATGGCCGCGTGTCGGCTGCGGGCTTCGCACGCGGCGGCGCGCCTTCCGCCGGAGCGGCCGCGAGTGAGCTACGGGCGCCCGCCGGCGGCTTCCCGGCGGAGGACTCGGCCTCTGTCGTGGGGACCGGTCGCGACTCCTCACCATCGGCCGGAGGAGCGGCGGGCGGTGACCCGGCTCCGGACAGGCGGTCCGCGCGCGACGGCTCGGCTTCGACTGCGGGGTCCTTCGGTGGCGGTTCGGCTTCGGGTGCGGGGTCCTTCGGCGGTGGTTCGGCTTCGGTTGGTGGATCGGTCGGCGGCGGTTCGGCTGCGGGTGTGGGGTCCTTCGGCGGCGGTTCGGCCTCGGGTGTGGGGTCCCTCGGCGGCGGCTCGCCGACGGCCGCGCGGTCCGGTGGCAACGGTTCGGCTTCCGGCGAGGCCGCTGGGCGTGACGGTCGGGCCTCGCGTGAAGGCACCGGTGGTCGTGCCGGGCAGGGGGGTCGGCCCGGCGCGCCGCGTCCTGTCGTACCCGCCGCCGGTGAGCCGGTGAGCCCGCCTCCGCCGCCCGCCTCGGCCCGGTTCCCCGACGCGCCGCCGGACACGGGGCGCGCGGCCCACCGCCCCGGCCGGGAACCCCGCCGGCCGGGAGCCCCGGCGGAGACCCCCTCGGAGACGACGACCAGGCTCCGCCCGATCACCGCGTCGGATCCGGTGGTCCCGCGTCGGCCGGTCACGTCGCCGGAGTCGACGGCTCCGCGTCAGGCGATCATCGCGTCGGACCCGGTGGTCCCGCGTCGGCCGGTCACGTCGCCGGAGTCGACGGCTCCGCGTCAGCCGATCACCGCGTCGGACCCGGTGGCCCCGCGTCGGCCGGGCACACCGCCGGAGATGGTGACCCCGTCCCGCCCGGGCACCGCCTCGGAGCCGGCCGCCCCGCACCGGCCGGTCACGGCGTCGGAGTCGGCGGGGTCCGGGCGTCCGGTCAGTGCGTCCGAGACCACGGCGCGGCTGCGCCCGGTGGCCGACGCGACGGAGGCGCCGCGTCCCGGTGCCGCGTCCGGACGGCCCTCCGCCGGGCCGGGGGGCGCCTCCGCGGTGTCCGCCGGGCGTGCCCGGACGGGCGCCTGGAGTCCCATGGCGCCGGCGCATCCCGTCGGGCCGCCGGTGGCCGGCGCCTTCGTGCCGGATCCCGCGCTGTCCTGGAGCGCCGCGGTGGCCGCCGGGTCCGTGACGGGGGCCCGGGAGCCCGCGGCGTTCGGTGGGCGGCCCTGGTACCGGGTGGGCCCCCGTACCGCCGCCGCTGCCGCCTGCCTGGTGCTCGGTCTCGGTCTCATCGGCGGTGCCGTGACCGGGAGTTGGCTCACCGACGACGGCGCGGACGACCCCACCGGCGACCACTTCGCCACCGCCGGGGCACTCTGGCACAACGCGCCCGTCGACCAGCTGTTCCCGCCCACCGTCCAGGGCACCGGCGCAGGACCCGGCGGCGCCGACCGCACCTGGACCAGGATCGCGGTGGCCCCGGACACCGGCTGCGCGCACGCCTTCGACCCGCTGCTGTCCAAGGTGCTCGCCCCGGTCGGCTGCCAGCGGCTGCTGCGCGCCACCTACACCGACGCCACCCAGAGCTACGTCACCACCGTCGGCCTGCTGTTCACCAAGGCCGACCCGGCCGCCATGTCCGCGCTCGCCCACCGCTTCCGCACCGAGCGACTGGACCGGCGCGCCGACCTGATGCCCCGGCCGTACGCGGCCGAGGGCACCGCCTCGGCCGGCTTCGGCGACGGGCAGCGCGCCTCCTGGACCGTCTCCGTCCTCACGGACGCCCCCGTCGTCGCCTACGCCGTCTCCGGCTGGGCCGACGGCCGCAGCGTCGACGCGCCCCAGCCCGCCGCCGACGCCGTCAGCGCCGGTGCCACCACCGCACCGGCCCAGGCCGGGCTCGGCAACGAGGCCCAGGGGCTGGCCGACCGCATCGAACGGCGCCTGCGCCAGAGCATCGGCACGGCCACGGAGAAACCTTCATGAGGCGAACGAGGCGATCGATACGCGCCCGCCACCGCGTGGCACCCGCGGGCGCGGCGCTGAGCCTGCTGCTCGCCGGCGCCCTCGCCCTGGCGCCGGCCACCGCCGCCCACGCCGACGGCATCCGTGCCCAGCAATGGGGCCTGTCCGCGCTGCACCTGGACGAGGCCTGGCGGACCACCAAGGGCAAGGGCGTCACCGTCGCCGTCCTGGACACCGGCGTCGAGGCCGACCATCCGGACCTCGCCGGCAACGTCCTGCCCGCCCAGGACATGATCGGCTTCGGCGCCACGCAGGGCGACCGCGACTGGGCCCGGCACGGCACCGCCATGGCCGGCATCATCGCCGGACACGGCCATGGCCCGGGCGACAGCGCCGGTGTCATGGGCGTCGCACCGGAGGCGAAGATCCTGCCCGTGCGGGTGATCCTGGAGGACGGCGACCCCGCCCGCACCAAGGCCCGTACGACCCGCGGCAACGCCCTCGCCGACGGCATCCGCTGGGCCGCCGACCACGGCGCCGACGTCATCAACCTCTCCCTCGGCGACGACTCGAACTCCGCGCACCCCGAGCCCAGCGAGGACGAGGCCGTGCAGTACGCCCTGAAGAAGGGCGTGGTGGTCGTCGCCTCCGCGGGCAACGGCGGGGACAAGGGCGACCACGTCTCCTACCCGGCCGCCTACCCGGGCGTCATCGCCGCGACCGCCGTCGACCGCTACGGCACCCGCGCCTCCTTCTCGACCCGCCGCTGGTACGCCGCGGTCAGCGCGCCCGGCGTCGACGTGGTCATCGCCGACCCCGACCACAAGTACTACGAAGGCTGGGGCACCTCGGCCGCGTCCGCCTTCGTCTCCGGCGCGGCGGCGCTGGTCAAGGCCGCCCACCCCGACCTGGGCCCGGTCCAGATCAAGAAGCTCCTGGAGGACACCGCCCGGGACGCGCCGGTCGGCGGCCGGGACGACTCCCGGGGTTTCGGCATGATCGACCCGGCGGCCGCCCTGCGGGCGGCCGACCGGCTCAGGCCGGAGAGCCTGCGCGTGGCGTCGTACGGGAAGAAGTACTTCGGCGCCGGCCCGGACACCTCCAAGGCCGCGTCCTCGACCGCCGACTGGGCGGGCCCCCTGGCCGGCGGCACCGGCGGGGTCCTGTTGGTGGCGGGCGTGGTGCTGTGGCGGGGCCGCAGGCGGCGGGCCTGACGCGACGGGACGACGGGACCACGGCACCGGGCGACCGCTGCCGGGCGATGGCCGGAATGCCGGTGAGGCGGGCGGCGCCGGGAGCCGGAGTCACTCGCCGGTGAACGCCGACACCGCCGCCCGCGCCGCCGCCTCCACCAGCGCGATGCCCTCCGCCTGTGTCCGCGTGCCCCTGGACAGCACGGCCACCAGGTAGCCGGTGCCGCCCACCGTCACCCGCCCGATGCTGTTCACGTCCCACAGGCCCGTCGTACTGCGCGGCAGCCAACCGTTCTTCAGCGCCCAGGAGTCGCCCTCCGCGGCGGCCGACACCCCCCACCGCTGGTCCGCCTCGACCGACTCCATCAGTCCCCGCACATAGCCCCGGGAGGCCGCGCTCAGCTCGGAGCCCTCCAAGAACACCTGCTGGAGCAGGGCGAGTTGGTCCGTGGCCGTGGTCTGCGTCAGCCCCCACAGCTCACCCTCGCCGCCGAAGGTCGCGGTCAGCCCGAAGCGCTTGTTCGCCGCGTCCAGGCCGTCCGCCCGCCCGATCGTGTGCCACAGCGCCGTCGCGGACGCGTTGTCGCTGTTCTCGATCATCTTCGTGGCGTACGCCTTCTCGGTGGCCGTCAGCCGCCGGTCCGCGTCCTGCGCCTGGAGCAGCAGCGTGGCCAGGATGTCGACCTTCACGATGCTCGCGGTGTCGAAGGCCGCGTTCCCGTACGCGACGCTCTCCCCGGAGTCCACCGCCAGCACCGCCGCCGACACCTGAGCGCCCGACGGCACGCCCACCGCCGACATCGCCTTGCCCAGCAGCGCCGTCCGGTCCACCGCCGGCTCCGTCCCGGGTTCCACCGAGGCCTCCTCGCCCGCCCCGGCCGAGGGGGAGGCCGAGGTCGTCGCCGCCGACGATACGGCCGCCGTCCCCGAGTGCGCCCGGGCCCTCACAAACGCCGTGCCCCCCGCCGTGACCCCGCCCACGGCGACCACGGCGAGGGCGACGGACAGCAGCGGACGGCGCCGGGACCGGCGGGCACGGCGGCCATCGCGGCCATCGCGGCCATCGCGGCCATCGCGGCCATCGCGGCCATGGTGGCCACGGCAGGCTCTGGAGGACTCCATGCCCGCGATGCTCGGGGCCCGGACTGTGCGCCCCGTTGGCCGGAGCTGAGATGTGCGTCAGGGAAAGCTGAGATTCCCGTGAAGCCGGTGACGACGGTGTTTCCGGCCCCGCACGAGCGCGGCAGCCCGCCCCCGATAAGGTCGGTGACCGTGGCGAACAAGAACATTCCCGACCCCGGCTTCTCCGACGACGACGGCTCCGCCGACCCCCGGCTGAGCGCGGCGCTCGCCGCCTGGGCCGAGGACCGCGACGCCCTCGGGCCGGTCCTGGAGGCGCTCAGGGGCGCCCGCCTGCTGGTCCCGGTCGTCGCCGTGCTCGGCGAGGTCGAGGAGGACGAGAAGGGCCTGCGCCGCGAGAAGACCAGCGACATGGCCGTACCCACGCTGAAGGCCGGCCACCGCACCGCCCTGCCCGCCTTCACCTCCACCGACTCACTGGCCCGCTGGGACCCCGCGGCCCGCCCGGTCGCCGTACCCCTGCACCAGGCGCTCCAGGCCGCCGCCCACGAGAAGGCCGACACGGTCGTGCTGGACCTCGCCGGGCCGGTGCCGTTCGAGCTGACCGGCCCGGCCCTGCTCGCCCTCGCCGAGGGCCGCACCAGCACCGACCCGCTCGCCGACCCGGCCGTGACCGAGGCCGTCCGTACGGCCGTGGCGGCGGAGCCCGCCGTACTGCGCGCCCACCTCGGCCCCGGGCAGGCCGACGGCACCCTCGCCCTGGTCCTCGACCCGGCCGCGGTGCCCGCCGAGGCCGCCCGCGCGGTGGCCGAGCGGCTCGCCGCCGACGAAACGCTGAGGGCCCGCCTGGTGCGCGGCCTCGACCTGGCACTGCTGCCGGCCGGGACCACGCCTCCGGGCGAGCCCTTGTACGTGAAGGGGTAGATCCCCGCTTCTGCTAGCCGTAGACCGGGCCGGTGTACTTCTCGCCCGGTCCCTGGCCCGGCTCGTCCGGGACGATCGAGGCCTCGCGGAACGCCAGCTGCAGGGACTTCAGGCCGTCGCGCAGCGGGGCGGCGTGGAAGGAGCTGATCTCGGTCGCGCTCGCGTCCAGCAGGCCGGCGAGCCCGGTGATCAGCTTGCGGGCCTCGTCCAGGTCCTTGTACTTCTCGCCCTCCTCGCTCAGCCCGAGCTTCACGGCGGCGGCGCTCATCAGGTTGACGGCGACCGTCACGATCACCTCGACGGCGGGGACCTCGGCGATGTCCCGGGTCATCGCGTCGAAGTCGGGGTTCTCAGGAGGGGTCTCACTCATGCCCCACACGATAAGCGGTTCGCCGTTACGTCTTTCGACGGCCTTGTGAAGCGGGCCCCGGTTCGCCCTTGACAAGCGATCCTGCTAATGTGTTCCACGACCGGCCGAACACTCACGTGCGCGGCCCACAAGTGGAGGCTCCGATCTCCCACCTGACCGTCCCCCGGGACGGCGGGTCACCCGGTCAGGCGGCCACCATCGTTCCGTACGGACGATGGAGTCGCCCGAAAGCGCGCCCCGCGGCATCGCGGCGGTGCTCCGGTAGTGCGTTGGAGCCCCGCCTGTGATCGTCCGGGGCATTTTTTGTGCTTCGGCGCGGTTAGGTCTTACGAAAAGAGACATACGCGGCTGTCCGCCAGACCGCCGTGTGGTGCTACCGAGGAGGATCCATCAGCGCCGAGCCCCGCATCAACGACCGGATTCGCGTTCCCGAGGTGCGACTTGTCGGTCCCAGTGGCGAGCAGGTCGGCATCGTGCCGCTCGCGAAGGCACTGGAGCTTGCGCAGGAGTACGACCTGGACCTGGTCGAGGTCGCGGCGAACGCCCGTCCGCCCGTGTGCAAGCTCATGGACTACGGGAAGTTCAAGTACGAGTCGGCCATGAAGGCCCGTGAGGCGCGCAAGAACCAGGCGCACACGGTCATCAAGGAGATGAAGCTCCGGCCGAAGATCGACCCGCACGACTATGACACCAAGAAGGGTCACGTCGTCCGGTTCCTCAAGCAGGGCGACAAGGTCAAGATCACGATCATGTTCCGTGGTCGCGAGCAGTCCCGGCCCGAGCTGGGCTACCGGCTGCTGCAGCGGCTCGCGGAGGACGTCCAGGACCTCGGTTTCGTCGAGTCGAACCCGAAGCAGGACGGCCGGAACATGATCATGGTCCTCGGTCCGCACAAGAAGAAGACCGAGGCCATGGCCGAGGCCCGCCAGGCGCAGGAGGCCCGCAAGGCCGAGGCGAAGGCGAACCCCGGTCGGTCGCAGAACCCTGCCGAGGCTGAGGCGCCCGCCGAGGAGCCCGCCGAGGCGTGATCCCGGGGGATGTGCGTCGCCGTACGTCCCCGAGGATGTAACCGATAGAAGAGCGACGCTCCACCGTGCCCGGTTTCACGACCGGGCACCGGAGCGCCACCGACGAGGAGATAACGGCGCTATGCCGAAGAACAAGTCGCACAGCGGTGCCAGCAAGCGCTTCAAGATCACCGGCTCCGGCAAGGTGCTCCGCGAGCGCGCCGGCAAGCGCCACCTGCTCGAGCACAAGTCGTCCCGCGTCACGCGTCGCCTCACCGGCAACGCCGAGATGGCCCCGGGCGACGCCGCGAAGATCAAGAAGCTTCTCGGCAAGTGACCTGCGGCGCCGTCTGAGCGCCGTACGTCTGGACCGGGACCGAATCGTTTCCGGGTCGTGTGAGGACCACCACGACCCCGCTACAAGGAGTTAACAAGTGGCACGCGTCAAGCGGGCAGTCAACGCCCACAAGAAGCGCCGGGCGATCCTCGAGCAGGCTTCCGGCTACCGCGGTCAGCGTTCGCGCCTGTACCGCAAGGCCAAGGAGCAGGTCACCCACTCGCTGGTCTACAACTACAACGACCGCAAGAAGCGCAAGGGCGACTTCCGTCAGCTGTGGATCCAGCGCATCAACGCCGCTGCCCGCGCCAACGGCATCACCTACAACCGCTTCATCCAGGGTCTGAAGGCCGCGAACGTCGAGGTCGACCGCAAGATCCTGGCCGAGCTGGCCGTCAACGACGCGGGCGCGTTCGCCGCGCTCGTCGAGGTCGCGCAGAAGGCGCTGCCGTCGGACGTCAACGCGCCCAAGGCCGCGTGACGCTGCGCTGGCTTTAGGCCGACGTTCACTGGACCCGCAGGCTTTATGGCTTGCGGGTCCTGTTGTTGGGGGTTGTGGTGCGATTCGTGCGGCTGCGGGCCGGTGGGGGCTGATCGCGCAGTTCCCCGCGCCCCCTGAAGGGGCGCTGCAGCCCACCGGCGCCACAAAGTGAAGACTTTCTCGAAGGTGAAGAACAGGATGCCCAGCCCCGAGCTGATCTCCCCCCGGTCCGCACGCGTCTCCGCCGCCCGGCGGCTTGCCAAGCGGAACTTTCGGGGGAAGGACCGGCTGTTTCTCGCGGAGGGGCCGCAGGCCGCAAGGGAGGCCGCCGGGCACCGGGGTGCGGACGGCACGCCCACCCTCATGGAGCTGTTCGCCACCGTCGAGGCCGCGGAGCGGTACGCCGACATCGTCGGGGCCGCGCGGGACGCCGGTGCACGGGTGCATCTGGCGTCCGAGGACGTCATCGCCGACATCTCCACCACCGTCACCCCGCAGGGGCTGGTCGGGGTGTGCCGGTTCCTGGACACGCCCTTCGAGGAGGTCCTCGCCGCCCGGCCGAAGCTGGTGGCCGTACTCGCACATGTGCGGGACCCCGGGAACGCCGGGACCGTGCTGCGCTGCGCCGACGCGGCCGGCGCCGAGGCGGTGATCCTCACCGACGCGTCCGTGGACCTCTACAACCCCAAGGCCGTACGCGCCTCCGTGGGCTCCCACTTCCATCTGCCGGTCGCCGTCGGCGTGCCCGTCGAGCGGGCCGTCGAGGGGCTGAAGGACGCGGGGGTGCGCATTCTCGCCGCCGACGGGGCGGGGGACCGCGACCTCGACGAGGAGCTCGACAAGGGCACCATGGGCGGGCCGACCGCGTGGGTGTTCGGCAACGAGGCCTGGGGGCTGCCGGAGGAGACCCGGGCACTCGCGGACGCCGTGGTGCGCGTGCCGATCCACGGAAAGGCCGAGAGCCTGAACCTCGCCACCGCCGCCGCCGTATGTCTCTACGCGTCGGCTCGTGCACAGCGCGCCTCCGGAGGGTGCCGCTCCGTCACCCAGAGCTAGTAGGGTGACCAGCTCGGGGCCCTGCGCGGTCTGAGAGGTGGGGTACGGGGATGAGTGTGGCCGGCACGAGCGCCGCGCCGGAAGGCCGGGACGCGCGGCGTGCACCCGCGCCCCGGCAGGGTGACGACGGCTGCGGTCTCGACCCCGACCAGCTGCCCGACGGCCTCGTCGTCGCCGACGAGCGCGGCCGCGTCGTCTGCTTCAACGCCGCCGCCGCACGGATCACCGCCCAACACCCCGCCGACGCCCTCGGGCAGCCCCTGGAGAAGGCGCTGCCGCTGGAGGACCTGGAGGGCCGCCGCTGGTGGCAGCTCACCGACCCTTACGGGGGCCTCGCGATCCGGGTGCGGCAGCCGGAGCGGAATCTGCTGCTGCCCGGCCAGCGGGAGGTGCTGGTCTCCGCCCGGTATGTGCGCGAGCGGCCCCTGGGGCCCGTCCGGCGGGTGGTCGTCTCCCTGCGGGACACCGAGGCCCGCCGCCGCACCGAGCGCAGCCACGCCGAGCTGATAGCGACGGTCGCCCATGAACTGCGCTCCCCCCTCACCTCCGTGAAGGGCTTCACGGCCACGCTGCTGGCCAAGTGGGAACGCTTCACCGACGACCAGAAGCGGCTGATGCTGGAGACCGTCGACGCCGACGCCGACCGGGTCACCCGGCTCATCGCCGAGCTGCTGGACATCTCGCGGATCGACTCCGGGCGGCTGGAGGTGCGCCGGCAGCCCGTCGACATCGGGGCCGCCGTCTCCCGGCACATCCAGGCCTATGTCGCCGCCGGCCAGCGGGCCGAGCGCTTCCTGCTGCGCATCGAGCAGCCGCTGCCCGGCCTGTGGGCCGACCCCGACAAGATCGACCAGGTGCTCAGCAACCTCATCGAAAATGCCGTGCGGCACGGCGAGGGAACCGTCACCATTGACGTCACGCCCACCGCGTCCCCGCGGGAGGGCGAGGAGTACGGCACGTCGGTCACGGTGAGCGACGAAGGACCCGGCATCCCGGAGGAGTCCATGAACCGCGTCTTCACCCGCTTCTGGCGGGGCAGCAAGCGCGGCGGCACCGGCCTCGGGCTGTACATCGTCAAGGGCATCGTCGAGGCCCACGGCGGCACCATCACGGTCGGCCGCGCCCCCGGCGGCGGCGCCGAGTTCCGATTTACGCTGCCCGTGGCGGCGCCGGCGTATCTCGCCTGACGACCCACGGGCGCATTCGTCTGCCTCCACCCCGTTAGACTCGGCCTTTGGCACCTTTGTGTCCTTCACGCGGCCCTCGCGAGTCGAGTCGGTGACGGGGACCATCCGCCAGCCAATCGGAAGCACGGGAAGAGATGTCGGCACCCAATAAGTCGTACGACCCTGTCGAGGTCGAGGCGTTGAAACCGGAAGAGATCGAGCGCATGCGGGACGAGGCGCTCGCCGCCTTCGCCGCCGCGGACTCCCTCGACGCGCTCCACGAGGCCAAGGTCGCCCACACCGGCCCCGCCTCCCCGCTGGCCCTCGCCAACCGCGAGATCGGCGCCCTGCCCCCGCACGCCAAGGCCGACGCCGGCAAGCGCGTCGGCATGGCCCGCGGCGCCGTCAACAAGGCCCTCGCCGGCCGGCAGGCCGAGCTGGAGGCCGAGCGGGACGCCCGCGTACTGGTCGAGGAGGACGTCGACGTCACGCTGCCGTACGACCGCGTCCCGGCCGGCGCCCGCCACCCGCTGACCACGCTCTCGGAGCGCATCGAGGACATCTTCGTGGCCATGGGCTACGAGGTGGCCGAGGGCCCGCAGGTCGAGGCGGAGTGGTTCAACTTCGACGCCCTGAACATCGGCCCCGACCACCCGGCCCGCGGCGAGGCCGACACCTTCTTCGTGCAAGGTCCGGACGGCGGCACCGAGTCCGGTGTCGTGCTGCGCACGCACACCTCGCCCGTGCAGATCCGCTCGCTGCTCGACCGCGAGCTGCCGGTCTACGTGATCTGCCCCGGCCGCGTGTACCGCACCGACGAGCTGGACGCCACCCACACACCCGTCTTCCACCAGGTCGAGCTGCTCGCCGTGGACGAGGGCCTGACCATGGCGGACCTCAAGGGCACCCTGGACCACATGGTCCAGTCCCTGTTCGGCGAGGGCATGAAGACCCGGCTGCGGCCGAACTTCTTCCCCTTCACCGAGCCGAGCGCCGAGATGGACATGCTCTGCTACGTCTGCAAGGGCGAGTCCGTCGGCAACCCCGACCGGCCCTGCCGGACCTGCTCGTCCGAGGGCTGGATCGAGCTCGGCGGCTGCGGCATGGTCAACCCGCGGGTGCTCACCGCCTGCGGCGTCGACCCGGAGAAGTACAGCGGCTTCGCCTTCGGGTTCGGCATCGAGCGGATGCTGATGTTCCGCCACAACGTCGAAGACATGCGAGACATGGTCGAGGGTGACGTCCGGTTCACCCGGCCGTTCGGGATGGAGATCTGATGCGGGTCCCGCTTTCTTGGCTGCGGGAGTACGTCGACCTGCCGGCGACGGAAACCGGCCGCGACGTCCAGGAGAAGCTCGTCTCGGCCGGGCTCGAGGTCGAGACCGTCGAACAGCTCGGCGCCGACCTCAAGGGCCCGCTGGTCGTCGGCCAGGTGCTGACCATCGAGGAGCTGACGGAGTTCAAGAAGCCGATCCGCTTCTGCACCGTCGACGTCGGCCAGGCCAACGGCACCGGCGAGCCCCAGGAGATCGTCTGCGGCGCCCGCAACTTCTCCGTCGGCGACAAGGTCGTGGTCGTCCTCCCCGGCGCCACCCTCCCGGGCGGCTTCTCCATCTCCGCCCGCAAGACCTACGGCAAGACGTCCCACGGCATGATCTGCTCGGCCGACGAGCTGGGCATGGGCGACGACGGCACCCACGGCATCATCGTGCTGCCGCCGGAGACCGAGGTCGGCAAGGACGCCATCGAGCTGCTGGAGCTGGTCGACGAGGTCCTGGACATCGCCGTCACCGCCAACCGCGGCGACTGCCTGTCCATCCGCGGTGTCGCCCGCGAGGCCGCCATCGCCTACGGCCTGCCGCTGCGCGACCCGGCCCTGATCGACGTACCGGCCCCGAACGCCTACGGCTACCCGGTCCAGGTCGCCGACCCCTTCGGCTGCGACCGCTTCGTCGCCCGCACGGTCACCGGCCTGCGCCCCGAGGCCCGCTCCCCGATCTGGCTGCAGCGCCGGCTGCAGAAGGTCGGCATGCGCCCGATCTCGCTCGCCGTCGACGTCACCAACTACGTGATGATGGAGCTGGGCCAGCCCCTGCACGCCTACGACCGGTCCCTGGTCCAGGGCACCATCGGCGTGCGCCGGGCCCAGGAGGGCGAGAAGCTCGTCACCCTCGACGGCGTCGAGCGCAAGCTGCACGCCGAGGACCTGGTCATCACCGACGACCGCGGGCCCATCGGCCTCGCCGGTGTGATGGGCGGCGCCAACACGGAGATCGCCGACCACGAGGTCACCGAGGACGGCGTCAACGGGACCACCGACGTGGTCATCGAGGCCGCCCACTTCGACGCCGTCGC
Source organism: Streptomyces incarnatus (assembly GCF_001027185.1). Taxonomy (NCBI): domain Bacteria; kingdom Bacillati; phylum Actinomycetota; class Actinomycetes; order Kitasatosporales; family Streptomycetaceae; genus Streptomyces; species Streptomyces incarnatus. The sequence continues at coordinate 6,880,549 of NZ_CP011497.1, forward strand.
GATCGCCCGGGCGTCCCGCCGCCAGAAGCTGCTGTCCGAGGCGTCCCGCCGCTTCGAGCGCGGCGTCGACCCGCAGGCCGCCGCCGCGGCGGCGCAGCGCACGGTGGATCTGCTGGTGCTGCTCGCGGGCGGCACGGCCGAGGCGGGCGTCACCGAGATCGTCGCGCCGTCCGCGCCGCACACCATCACCATCCCGGCCGACCACCCCGACAAGGTCGCGGGCGTCGTCTACGGCCGTGAGACCGTCGTCCGCCGCCTGCAGCAGGTCGGCTGTGACGTCTACGGGCAGGACGAGCTGATCGTCACCGTCCCGTCCTGGCGGCCCGACCTGGTCGACCCGAACGACCTCGCCGAGGAGGTCATCCGCCTCGAGGGCTACGAGAACCTGCCCTCCACGCTGCCCAAGCTCCCCTCGGGCCGTGGCCTGACCCACCGCCAGCGGCTGCACCGCCGGGTCGGCCGCGCGCTGGCCGGCGCGGGCTATGTCGAGGCGCCGAACTACCCCTTCGTCGGCGAGCAGGTCTTCGACCAGCTCGGCCTGGCGGCCGACGACCCGGCCCGCCGCGTCGTCAAGCTGGTCAACCCGCTCAGCGACGAGGAGCCCGCGCTGCGGACGACGCTGCTGCCGGGCCTCCTCGGTGCCCTGCGGCGCAACGACGGCCGGGGCTCGCACGACCTGGCGCTGTTCGAGACCGGGCTGGTGTTCCACCCCGGTGCGGAGCAGCGGGTCGCCACGCACCTGCCCGTCGACCGGCGTCCCACCGACGAGGAGATCGCCGCGCTGAACGCCGCGCTGCCCGAGCAGCCGCGGCACGTGGCCGTCGTCCTCACCGGTGCCCGCGAGCAGGCCGGCTGGTGGGGCAAGGGCCGGCCGGCGGACTGGGCCGACGCGGTGGAGGCGGCGCGCGCCGTCGCCCGTGAGGCCGGTGCCGAACTGATCGTCCGCAAGGGCCAGTACGGCCCCTGGCACCCCGGCCGCTGTGCCGAGCTGGCGGTCGTCGCCGACGGCACCGAGCAGGTCGTCGGCCACGCGGGCGAGCTGCACCCGCGGGTGCTGAAGGCGCTCGGACTGCCCGAGCGGACCTGCGCGATGGAGCTGAACCTGGACGCCCTGGAGGCGGTGGGTGACGGCGCCCCGCAGGCGCCGGGCATCTCCACGTTCCCGGTCGCCACGCAGGATGTCGCGCTCGTGGTCGACAGGCCCGTCCCCTCCGGGGAGGTCGAGGCGGCGCTGCGTGCCGGTGCGGGTGAACTCCTCGAGTCCATCCGGCTGTTCGACGTGTACGAGAACGCGGAGCAGCTGGGCGAGGGGAAGAAGTCGCTGGCGTACGCGTTGCGCTTCCGCGCGGCTGACCGGACGCTGACGGTGGACGAGGCGTCGGCGGCTCGGGATGCGGCGGTTGCCCTCGCGGGCGAGCGGACCGGGGCGGTGCTTCGGGGCTAGTCGCCGTTGGGGTTTCTGTTGTCGGCCGGCTGCGGGTTTCGTCGTGGCCGGTCGCGCCCACGCGGCGGAGCCGCATATCAGACACAGCCCCGCGCCCCTTTGGGGCGCCGCAGTGCCGCCGCCGCTGCGGGCAGTCGTGCCGCTGGGGCGGCACGGGTGGGCGGTGGGGGTCCCCCCGCTCGAGCGAAGCCGAGAGTGGGGGAGGCACCCCGCACGCGCGGGCAAGCGCCCCCCGGGCAGTCAGCCGGCCGTGAGCTCCTGGATACCGTCGCGCGCCAGTGCCTCCTCGTGCTGGTTGCCGAGCCTCCGGGCCAGTTCCAGGGCCTCGCGGTGCAGCCGTAGCGCCTCTTCCGGGTGGCCCGCGAGGCGGTGCGTCTCGGCGTAGCCGTTGAGGAAGTGGATCTTCCAGTGTTCCTCGAACAGCTCGTCCAGCAGGGCGAACGCCTCCCGGTGGCTGGCCAGGGCCTCCTCGTAGCGGCCCATCTGCCGCAGTGCCACGCCCATGCAGTTGAGGCACCACGCCTGGTTGTTGAGGTGCCCGTCCTCGCGGGCCAGCGTCAGGGCCTGGCGCAGTTGCTCCGCCGACTCCTCCGGGTCCTCCCGCGCGACGGCCAGGCCGAGCGTGATCCGGGCGGTCAGGCCGGGCGGCCACGCGGCGTCGGTGTGGGCGAGGTCCAGCACCTGCCGGGCCAGTCGGGCCGCCTCCTCGCGGTGTCCCAGCTGGAGCAGGGTCCAGGCCTCCGACGCGGCCGCGTGGGCCGCTCCCGTCGGGCAGCCGGCCTGTTCGTACAGCTTGCCGGCCAGCCGGAAGAGCTCCAGCGGCTCCTCCACCTGGCCCGCGTCCCAGCTCAGATAGCCGCGGCGGACGGCGAGTTCGGCCTCCGCCCGGGCGTCGCCGGTCCGGGACAGTCCCGTCCTCGCCGCCTCGTACGCCGCGGCGGCCTCCGCCATGCGGCCCGCGTTGTAGCGTGCGTAGCCCAGATCGCTGTGGGCCTCGGCCAGTTGCACCGGATCGTCCAGGCGCTCGGCGGCGGCCAGCGACCGCTCGAAGAGGACGTTGAGATGCGTCGTGCCGCAGCGCCGCGCGAAGTAGGCCCGCAGAAAGCGCGGCAGCTCGCACACGTGCACGTCGGCCCCGACGGCGGCCGCCGTCTCGAAGGCCGCCATCAGGTTGCCGTACTCCGTGACGAACCAGGCGAAGGCCGTGTTCTTGTCCCTGAACTGCGGCAGCTCGGTCGGCCGGTGCCCGGCGGAGGGAGCCCGGCCGGGTGACAGGAACGGCATGGCGGCGTCGGCGGCGGCCGCCGCGTGCACGTAGTAGTCGAGCACCCGGCCCAGGGCCCGCTCCCGGTCCGCCGCCGCGTCCTGTTCGGCCGCGGCCCGTCGCGCGTGCTGGTGCACCAGGTCGTGCAGCCGGTAGCGGCCCACCGTCGGCTGCTGGACGAGGTGCGCGTCGAGCAGGTCCTCCAGCATCGCCCGGGCGCTGTGCAGCGGCACGTCCGCCAGCGCCGCCGCCACGTACTCGTCGAAGGACTCCCCGGGCAGCAGCCCCAGCAGCCGGAACAGCCGCGCCTGGGCCCGGTTCAGCTGCCGTACCGACATCGCGAACGCCGCGCTGAACGCGGCGTCGAACTCGCCCGCGCCCTGCGCCATCCGCTCGGCGAGGACACCCACGGTCCAGCCGGGCCGGTGCCGCAGCCGCGCCCCGGCCAGCCGCAGGGCCAGCGGCAGATGGCCGCACAGCCGCAGCACCTCGGCGGCGGACCCGGGATCGCGGGCCAGCCGGCCGTCGGGCCCGTCGGGGTCGCCGCTGGCCCGGGCCAGCAGCCGGGCGCTCTCCTCGGGGCTGAGCACGTCGAGCGAGACCGGGGGCACCTCGTCCAGTCCGAGGAGCCGGTTGCGGCTGGTGACCAGCGCGACGGAGGGACCGGCGCCGGGCAGCAGCGGGCGCACCTGTTCGGCGTCGGCGGCGTTGTCGAGGACCACGACGACCCGCCGGCCGGCCAGTTCCGACCGCCAGCAGGCGGCCAGTTGCTCCAGCCCGTCCTGCGGGACCTTCTCGGACGGCACGTCGAGCGCGCCGAGCAGCATGCGGAGCGCGGCGTCGGGGTCGAGCGGCGGCCGGCCCTCGGTGAAGCCGTGCAGGTCGACATAGAGCTGTGCGTCGGGGAAGCCGGCGGTGAGCCGGTGTGCGGCGTGCACCGCCAGACAGGTCTTGCCGACGCCCGCCATGCCGTCCACGGAGACCGCCCCATGGCTCTCGACGGCGGCCAGCACGGCGGCCAGCTGCTCCTCGCGCCCGGTGAAGTCGGGCACGTCGCGCGGCAGGTCGTTGCGCGCCGGCGGGCGGCCCTGCCGGGTGCTCTTCGGAGGCGCGGGCAGGGGGTTCGAGGCCCGCTCCCACACCGGGCGCAGCGGGCGGGGGTCGCGCTTGACGAGCCGGCAGAGGGCCACCACCGCGGGCCAGGGCGGCACGGTCTGCCCGTTGAGGTAGCGCGAGAGCGACGAGGAGCTGATGCCGGTGTCCCGCGCGAGGGCCCGCACACCCAGCCCGGACACCTCCTGGAGCAGACGCAGCCGGGCCGCCAGCTCCTCCTGAGGGTCGTTCTTCGCCGTCCGTTCGTGCGCCCGCACCGTTCCCCCCGTCGTCGTGTCCCGTGCCGACGGAAGTCTTCCGGCCCAAGTCGCCGCTGGTCAAGGCTGTTTGAGGTGTCCCACGGTGTCCCATCGCCGTGGTCCGGGCGCGCGGTTGGCGCTGGTATGGAGTCACGCCCCGACGACAGCGGGGCACCGGCCACCGAAGGAGCGACCGAGATGCAGTCCCGTATGCAGAACCCCGCCGTCGTCCTGTCCGACGCGATGCAGCCCATCCAGCAGCTGTTCAAGGCCGTGCACTCCGGCGGAGTGGACCCGCAGACGCTGGAGCTGGTCCATCTGCGGGTCAGCCAGATCAACGGGTGCAGCGCCTGCGTCGACGCCGGCGCCAAGGCGGCCCGCAAGGCGGGAGTGAGCGACGAGCGGCTGGCCACGGTCGCCGCCTGGCGGGAGGCCCCGTACTTCACCGACGAGGAGCGGGCGGCCCTCACGCTGGCCGAGGCCGCGACGCGGCTGGCCGACCGTCCCGACGCGGTGAGCGACGAGGTCTGGGACACCGCCGCCACCTACTACGACGAGAAGCAGCTGGCCGCGCTCGTGCTCATGATCGGCGTCACCAACCTGTTCAACCGGCTCAACGCCACCACCCGCCAGATCGCCGGCGCGTGGGGCTGACCCCACCGTCCCCCGTCCCACTCTCACGCAGCCGAAGAAACCGAAGAAACCGAAGAAAACCCAAGGAAACTGAAGGAAACCCGCCATGAACGACGCACAGAAGACCGCCCGCCGCACCACCGCCGCCGCCGGGGGATTCACGGACGAGGAACGAGCGGCGATGAAGGAACGGGCCAAGGAGGTCAAGGCGTCCGCGCGCGGCGCGTCGCGCGCCGCCAGGGCGGCGGAGGACGAGGCCGCCGTGCTCGCCAAGATCGCCGAGATGCGGGACCCGGACCGGGTCATGGCCGAACGGATCCACGCCGTGGTCAAGGCCGCCGCGCCCGAGCTCGCGCCGAAGCTCTGGTACGGGATGCCCGCGTACGCCCGGGACGGCAAGGTCGTCTGCTTCTTCCAGAGCGCGGAGAAGTTCACGTCGCGCTACGCGACCTTCGGCTTCAGCGACCGGGCGAACCTCGACGAAGGCACCATGTGGCCCGCCTCCTACGCCCTGAAGGACCTGACCGCCGCCGACGAGGCGAGGCTCGGCGAGCTCGTGAGGAAGGCCGTCGGCTGAGGCCCCGGGGAGGGGTTCACCCCGTCGGCGAGCTGCATAAATGCGGGTTGACCGGCGCGGGCTCACTCGTTCGGGTGGGAACCGGCGGCGATCTGGTCCTCCCGGGCCATGCCCTCGACAGAATCGGACCGGCCTTTCGGGGTCGGTCCGTCCGCTCTTTCAGGGCCCACATGGGGGACCAGTGGCATGATCCGCATCAAGGCACGGGCACCCACCGCGCGGGCGGCCGTACTGCCCACGGTCTGGGGAGCCGTGGCGGTCGCCTACAAGTTCGGCTGCCCGCTCGCCCAGCAGAACGGCCTCGGCGCGCGCATCGTCACCAGCGCCGTCTTCTTCGCCGTCGGCACCGGGCTGATAGCCCATGTCCGGCGCGCGCTGCTGCGGGAGCTGCGGCAGGCCCGCCGGGTGGCGCGGGCCGCGCAGAGCGTCGTACTGCGTCCCCTGCCGCCGCGCCTCGACGGGCTGCACGTCGCGGCCGCCCAGCTGTCCGCGGACCGGGGCGCGAGCGTCGGCGGCGACCTGTACGAGGCGATCGCCACCGAGCACGGGGTGCGGGTGGTGATGGGCGACGTACGCGGGCACGGTCTCGCCGCGCTCGGCACGGTCGCCGCCGTCCTCGGCAGCTTCCGCGAGGCCGCGCACGACGAGCCCGAACTCGGCGGCGTCCTCGCCCGGTTGGACCGCGCCCTCGCCCGCCACCTGCGGGAACGCGCCCGCGCCGAACACCCCGCGCACGGTAGCCAGGAGCCGGACCAGCCGGTCGCCGAGGAGTTCGTCACCGTCCTGCTCCTGGAGATCGACCGCGACGGCCGGCTGCGCGCCCTCAACTGCGGTCATCCATGGCCGTATCTGCTCAGCGGCACCAGCGTCGAACCGCTGACGCGCGCCGACCCGCTTCCGCCGCTGGGCCCTTTCCCGCTCCCGGCCGAACTGGAGGTTCAGGTCTGCGGTCAGCTGCTCCCGGGTGAGTCCCTGGTCCTCTTCACGGACGGGGTGGAGGACGCGAGGGACGGCCGGGGCCGGTTCTTCTCGCTGCCGGGCACCCTGAGCGAAGTCGTGCAGGATCACCCCGTCTCTCCCCAGACGGTCCTGCGCACCGTGTTCAGGGCGCTCCTGCACCACACGAGCGGCAAACCCGCGGACGACACAGCACTACTGGTCCTGCGGAACGATCGAACCCGGGGCGAGCCTTCCTGCCCAGGCGTGCGGCACCCCAGGAGTCGACCCGGCCAAGCCACCGCTTTTCGAGGGGGAGCCGGCGGCTTGGCCGGCACCTAAGTCAATCGGTTCAGCACGCTGAGCGACACCGCATGCACGCTACGGATGCGGGCACTCCGTTCACACCCCGTGTGAAAGCGAGCGCACTACGCTGAACCGCACCAGGCCACCCGGGGGGCATCCCATGCAGCCCAACACTCTGCTCGACGCGATCCTGGACGAGGCGGGGATCTCGCACGCGGGCCTCGCCGCCCACGTCAACCAGGCGGGCCGGAAACGGGGCCTCGCGCTCCGGTACGAACACACCGCCGTGGCACGGTGGCTGAAGGGCCAGCGGCCGCGCGGCCAGGTGCCGGACCTGATCTGTGAGGTGCTCGCCGCCCGCCTGCACCGTCCCGTCACCCTCGACGACATCGGCCTGGGCGTGCCCGGCGAGCCCAGCACCCCGCACGCCGGCTCACTGAACGGCTTCGTGGAGCGGGCGACCGCCCTGTGGCGCTCCGACGAACAGCAGCGGCCGCATGTGCTGGGCGCCCCCGCCGTCACCGGCACCCCGGCCGTCATGCCGGTCTGGGAGTGGGAGAACCCGCCCGAGGACGTCGACGTCTCCCGCGGCGGCCGGCACCGGGTCACCGCGGCCGACATCGAGATGCTGCGCGCCGCGCGGACGCACTACGAGCAGATGTACCGCAAGGCCGGCGGCATCGCGACCCGCACCAGGATCGTCGGCTTCCTCAACGCGGAGGCCGCGCCGCTGCTGCGCGGCAGCTACACCGACGCCACCGGACGCCAACTGCACCGCGCCACCGGCGGGTTGGTGGCGGTCGCGGGGATCTGCGCGTACGACTCCGACGCCCACGGTCTCGCCCAGCGCTACTTCCACCAGGCGCTGCGGCTGGCGAAGGCCAGCGGGGACCGGGGCCTCGGCGCGTACGTCATAGCGCTGCTGGTCAACCAGTCGCTGTTCATGCGCGAGTACCGGCAGGCGGTCGCCTTCGCCGAGGCCGCGCTGCGGGCCGCCGGCAAGCACATCACCCCGGCGCTCGCCTCCGACCTGTACGCGATGCAGGCCAAGGCGTACGCCCACCTCGGCGACTCCGCGGGCGCCCTGTCCTGCATCCGGCGCGCGGAGGCGGAGGCGGAGCGGATCCGGCGCGGATACGAGCCCGACGAGACCGGGTACGTCCAGCCGGGCCTGGTCAATGTGCAGGTGGCCGAGGCACTGCTCAGCCTCGGCGAGCTGGCCGCCGCCCGGGAGCATGCGGCGGAGGCGGTGGACAACCCGGCCCACGACCGGGGCCGGGTGCACCGGCTGGCCATGCTGAGCACCATCGAGCTGCGCCAGGGCAACGCCGACAAGGCGGTGGTCACCGCCGTGCAGATGGCCGAGCAGGCACGCGGAATGGAGTCCCAGCGGCTGCGCGACAGACTCCGCGCGGTACGCGAACACCTGGTGCGCTGTGGCTCGGCCGGCACCGCCGAGGCCGCCGAACTCATCGACGGGGCACTGCGCGTACCGCTGTAGGCCCCCTGTGGGTGCACAGTCCCTGCTGCGATATTGCCACTTAGTCGTCGGAAGGTGGCAGAACCGTGCAGTGGACGAAACAGAGCGAACAAACTGTGTACGCAAACCGCTGGTTCAGCGTCAATCTCGCAGATGTCGAGCTGCCGGACGGCCGGCACCTGGACCACTTCCTGATCCGGCTGCGGCCGGTGGCCGTGGCCACCGTGGTCAACGAGGCCAACGAGGTGCTGCTGCTGTGGCGGCACCGCTTCATCACCGACAGCTGGGGCTGGGAACTGGCCGCGGGGGTCGTCGAGGACGGCGAGGGCATAGCCGGCGCGGCCGCCAGGGAACTGGAGGAGGAGACCGGCTGGCGGCCGGGGCCCCTGCACCACCTGATGACCGTGGAGCCGTCCAACGGCCTGACCGACGCCCGGCACCACATCTACTGGTCCGACCAGGGCGAGTACATCGGCCATCCCGTGGACGACTTCGAGTCGGACCGCCGGGAATGGGTCCCGCTCAAGCTCGTTCCCGACCTGATCGCCCGTGGGGAGGTCCCGGCCGCCAACATGGCGGCCGCGTTACTCCTGCTGCACCACCTCAGGCTCGCCGAGGGCCAGGCGCTTCGCTGAGGGTGCCGCGACGAGCCGTCGGCGCTGATGCCGCGATGAGCCGTCGGCCGTCCGCAGCGCCGTCGCGGCTCACCGCCCCAGCGCCTGCCAGACCGTCACCACCAGCGCGCCCAGCGCTGTCAGGACGGCGAGCGAGGGCAGGGGCCAGCGTGCGTGTTCCAGCGAGGTCATGCGGGAGTTCAGCTCGTCCAGCTCCTTGGCGGTCTCCTCGGTGCGATGCGTGAGCAACGCCAGCCCTCCCTCGACTCGGGTGTAGGCCACATCGAGGCGGCGTCGTAACTCTGCGAGTTCTCCGTGGACCACAGGATGCTCCGGGTCGGCGGTCACGGGTCCGCTCCTTTCGGTGGTCGAATGGGTGGTTCCGCATTCCTTGCATGCGCATGCTGAGTCAACTCGCCTGGTGGGCGCGTGGGGAGCGTGTGCGAGGGGCATATGCGTGCCCGGCGCGCACACGGTGTGTGAAACAGACGGGCCCGGCACCGGGTTCGGTGCCGGGCCCGCAGGCGTCGCTCTGTGTGATCAGCCGTAGGTGTAGAAGCCCGAGCCGGTCTTCCGCCCCAGCCGGCCCGCCTCGACCATGCGCTGCAGCAGCGGGGGAGCGGCGTACAGGGGCTCCTTGTACTCGGCGTACATGCTGTTGGCGATGGAGACGATGGTGTCCAGGCCGATCAGGTCGGACAGCTTCAGCGGGCCCATCGGGTGGGCGCAGCCCATCTCCATGCCGTTGTCGATGTCCTCGCGGCTGGCGATGCCGGACTCGAACATCCGGATCGCGGAGAGCAGGTAGGGCACGAGCAGCGCGTTGACCACGAAGCCGGAGCGGTCCTGGGCGCGGATGGCGTGCTTGCCGAGCACCTTCTCGGCGAAGACCTGGGCGCGGCTGAGGGTGCCCTCGGAGGTGGTGAGCGCGGGGATCAGCTCGACCAGCTGCTGCACCGGGGCCGGGTTGAAGAAGTGGATGCCCACCACGTGGTCCGGGCGGGAGGTGGCGACCGCCAGCTTCACCAGCGGGATCGAGGAGGTGTTGGAGGCGAGGATCGCGTCCGGGCGGGTCACCACCTGGTCCAGTACCTGGAAGATCTCCGTCTTCACCGGCTCGCTCTCCACCACGGCCTCGATCACCAGGTCGCGGTCGGCGAACTCGCCGAGGTCGGTGGTGAAGGTGAGCCGCGCCTGGGTGGCGTCCCGCTCCTCCTCGGTGATCTTGCCGCGCTCGGCGGCCTTGGCCAGGGAGCCGAACAGCCGGGTACGGCCGATCTCCAGGGCCTCGCCGGTGGTCTCGGCGACCTTCACGTCCAGTCCTGCGCGGGCGCACACCTCGGCGATGCCCGCGCCCATCTGGCCGCAGCCCACGACTCCGACGCGCGCAATGTCTCCCGCTGGGATGCCCGTCACATCGTTCCCTTCGCTGGTTCTCCGGCTCGCTCGCAGGAAGTCCGGGTCTCGGCGCCTGCTCCGTTCGAGCACGTTACCGTCAAGTATCGATGATCGATCGGCCGGGTGGGTGCATCCTGGGGCGCGAAACGATCCGTGACGTAGCGGATCCGGAGCGTATGGGGGTGTGCGGATGGGGGAGCTCTCGCGGCGGGCCTTCACCCTGGCGGCGCTGTCGTCCCTGGCCATGGGACCGAGCGCGGCGGCGGCAGCCGGTCAACGGCCCCGCGCGGCCGCCGAGATGCGCGGCGTGTGGCTCGCGACCGTGTCCAACCGGGACTGGCCGTCCCGGCCCGGGCTCACGGCCGCCGCGCAGCGGGCGGAGCTCATCGCCCACCTCGACCGGGCGGCCCGGGACCGGCTCAACACGGTGATCTTCCAGGTACGGCCCACCGCCGACGCCCTGTGGCCGTCACCGTACGAGCCCTGGTCCGAGTACCTCACCGGCACCCAGGGCCGCAGCCCCGGCTGGGACCCGCTGGGCACCGCGGTGCGGGAGGCCCACCGCCGGGGCCTGGAACTGCACGCCTGGTTCAATCCGTACCGGATCGCCAACCACACCGACCTCAGCAGGCTCGCCGCCTCGCACCCGGCGCGCAGACACCCCGACTGGGTGGTGCCCTACGGCGGGAAGCTCTACTACAACCCCGGCCTGCCCGAGGTCCGCGCCTTCGTCCAGAAGGCGATGCTCGACGCGGTCGCCCGCTACCCGGTCGACGCCGTGCACCTCGACGACTACTTCTACCCGTATCCGGTCGCCGGGCAGACCTTCGACGACGATGACGCCTACGACCGCTACGGCGGCGACTTCGCCGACCGGGCCGCCTGGCGGCGGGACAACATCAACAGGCTGGTGAAGGAGATGGCCGCCGGCATCAGGAAGGCCCGGCCCGGCACCCGTTTCGGGATCAGCCCCTTCGGGGTGTGGCGCAACGCCTCGACCGATCCCCGCGGCTCGGACACGCGGGCGGGCGTGCAGACGTACGACGACCTGTGCGCGGACACCCGTACCTGGGTGCGCAGCCACTGGATCGACTACATCGTCCCGCAGCTGTACTGGAACATCGGCTTCGCCGCCGCCGACTACGCGAAGCTGGTCGACTGGTGGGCGGCGGTCGCGAAGGGCACGAAGACACACCTGTACATCGGCGAGGCCCTGTACAAGGCCGGGGCCGCCGGGCAGCCCTCGGCCTGGCAGGACCCGGTCGAGCTGTCCCGGCACCTCACCCTCGCCGCCGGGTACCCGCAGGTGCGCGGGCACGTGTTCTTCGCCGCCGCGGACGTCGCGGCCGATCCGATCGGGGCGATGTCACGGGTGATCACCGACCACTACGGGCGATCGGCGAAGCCGCCCCGCTGATCCCTCTCCTCCCGGTGCTTGACCTGGCAGTCGGGTCCGGGGGACATGATCGCCTCGTGTCCGTCCTTGAACTTCACGCGGTAGGGCGGGCTGCCCTCGGCACCCAGTACTTCGACTACTTCCGATTCCTGGTCGTGTTGGCCGACCACCCTGCCGTGCTGGACAAGACGGTCGCCCTTGGATGCACGCATCTGCAGGCCCTCCTCATGATCACGACCGCTGTGTGACGGCGATGCACACGAGCACGGCGACGGCGGTCACCGGAGCGGCCGCCGTGAAGTGCTCGCCCAGCAGCAGCGCCGACCACACCAGTGTGAGCAGCGGCTGGGCCAACTGCAACTGGCTGGCCCGGGGGATGCCGATGACCGCCATCCCCCGGTACCAGACGACCAGGCCGAGGAACTGCGAGCCCAGCGCCACCCACAGCAGACCGGCGATGCCGTGCCCGGTGAGCCGAACGGGTTCGTACGTCAGCGCCAGCGCGGCGGCCGGCACGCTCAGCGGCAGGCACAGCACCAGCGCCCAGCCGATCACCTGCCAGCCCGGCATGACCCGGGCCAGCCGGCCGCCCTCGGTGTAGCCGGCCGCGCACACCAGCAGGGCCGCGAAGAGATATCCGTCGGCGGCCGTGAGCGCGCCGCCGCTCTGCCCGACGGTGAAGGCGACCACGGCGGCCGCACCCGCCAGCGCCGCCAGCCAGAACCGGCGCGAGGGGCGGCTGCCGGTGCGCAGGGCCGAGAACACGGCGGTGGTCAGCGGCAGCAGTCCCACCACGACGGCGGCGTGCGCGGTGGTGGAGGTCTGCAGGGCGAGCGTCGTCAGCAGGGGGAAGCCCAGCACGACACCGGCGGCGACGACGGCGAGCCCCGGCAGATGCCGGCGCTCGGGCAGCGGAACCCGCAGTACGAGCAGGCAGCCACCCGCGACGAGCGCGGCGAGCACGCTGCGCACGGCCACCAGCGACCAGGGGCCGAAGCCCTGCAGGCCCCACGCCGTGGCCGGGAAGGTCAGCGAGAAGGAGGCGACGCCGAGGGCGGCGAGACCGGTGCCGAGACCGCGACGCTCCCGGTCGAAGCCGACCGCTATCGGGCTCGGAGCAGTAGCGCTACTCTGTGTTCTCATGCACCAGCGTAGCAGTGTCACTGAACTGGCAGAACACCTCCGGCGCGACCTCGACCGCTACTCTCCGGGTGGAAAGCTGCCGTCGAGCCGGGAGCTGGTCGAGCGGTTCCACGTCAGCCCGGTGACCGTCTCGCGCGCCCTCGCCCAGCTGGCCGCCGAGGGCCTGGTGGTCACCCGGCCCGGGGCGGGCGCCTTCCGGGCCCGGCCGCGCGCGACCGAGGCCCCGGCCGGCGACACCTCCTGGCAGGAGGTCGCGCTGAGCGCGGACGGCGCCGCCGAACTCGTACCGCGCACGGTGGACGCCTCCGGGGTCACGGTCTCCCTGGCCGCGCCGCCGCCCGGCGTGCTGGAGTTCAACGGCGGCTATCCGCACCCCTCCCTCCAGCCGGAGCGCGCCATGGCGGCGGCCCTGGCCCGGGCCGGGCGGCGGCCGGGCGCCTGGGGCAGGCCGCCGCTGGAGGGACTGCCGGAGCTGCGGGAGTGGTTCGCCCGCGGGATCGGCGGGGCCGTCACCGCGGCCGAGGTGCTGATCGCGGCCGGCGGCCAGTCCGCCCTGGCCACCGCCCTGCGCGCCCTCGCCCAGCCCGGCGCCCCCGTCCTGGTCGAGTCGCCCACCTACCCCGGCATGCTGGCCCTCGCCCGCGCGGCCGGACTGCGTCCCGTCCCGGTGCCCGTCGACCCCGACGGGGTACGGCCCGACCTGCTCGCCGACGCCTTCCGGGCCAGCGGCGCCCGGGTGTTCGTCTGCCAGCCCCTGTTCCAGAACCCCACCGGTGCCGTGCTGGCCCCCGACCGGCGCGCCGAGGTACTGCGCATCGCCCGCGAGGCCGGCGCCTTCGTCGTCGAGGACGACTTCGTACGGCGGCTGGTGCACGCCGACTCGGGCCCGCTGCCCCGCCCGCTCGCCGCCGACGACCCGGACGGCGTGGTCGTGCACGTCGGCTCGCTGACCAAGGCGACCTCGCCCAGCTTCCGGGTGAGCGCCCTGGCCGCGCGCGGCCCGGTGCTGGAACGCCTGCGCGCCATCCAGGTGGTGGACAGCTTCTTCGTCCCCCGGCCCCTCCAGGAGGCGGCCCTGGAACTGGTCGGCTCCCCGGCCTGGCCCCGCCATCTGCGGGCGCTGTCGGCCGAGTTGAAGGACCGTCGCGACGCGATGACGGCCGCGCTCGCCCTGCACCTGCCCGAACTCGCCCTGCCGCACGTCCCGTCCGGCGGCTACCACCTCTGGCTCCGGCTGCCCGAAGGCGCCGACGAGTCGGCACTGACCGCGGCCGGCCTCCGCGCGGGCGTCGCCCTCACCCCCGGCCGCCCCTACTTCAGCGCCGAACCCCCGGCCCCGCACCTGCGGTTGAGCTTCGCCGCCGTCGCCGGCACGGGGGAGATCACCGAGGGCGTACGGCGGCTGCGGGCGGCCTGTGACGAGGTGTTCTAGGGCACGGTGACCAGGGCGCAGGTGAACTCCAGCGACCCGAACAGCTCCGGGGTCAGCCGGACTCCGGAGATCCGGTGGGCGAGCGCGAAGGCGGCCTCGGTGTGCCCGGTGAAGTCCCGCTCGTCGTCCGCTCTCAGGTCGAAGCCGGACTCCCGCATCTCGGTGAGGAGTCCGTCGGGGTCGGTGCCATGGCGCTGAGCGGGGAACAGCGGCTCGAAGCCGAGACGTATCTCGCCGTCCTCCGACCAGTAGAAGCTGTCCACCGCGTTGACGTTCCGGAAGTGCGAGACCACCGTACGGCCCCGGCTGACGGGATCCATCAGTTCGGAGCGGTTGCCCACGTACCCGTTGTACTCGACCATCAGCGTCCAGTCGCCGACGGCCGCGACACCGACGAGCAGCCGGTCGTCCTCGTACTCGTCCCAGGCGTCGTACGACGGCTCGGCCAGCGCCGCCACCCCGGTCACCCGCCCGTCGGGTTCCGCCCGCAGCTCCCGCAGCAACCGGTCGGGTGTCATGTCCTGCACCAGCGTGACGCAGTAGGCCTCCAGGAGGTCCTGGTGCCGCTCCCTGAGCCAGCCGTAGTCGGCGGCCGTCGTGATCTCGGTCATGGGTGCAGCATGCCAGGGACCACTGACAACGCCGGGCGCGAGAGGCCGGGCGCCCGGCCGCTGGTCGCGGGGCACGGGGAGCGCGTCTCGCGGGGTAAGCGGCCGCTCACCCTGAGTAGCTCACAGGGGACAGCCCTTGACCTTCGCACACGACCGTCACACCATCACCGCATGCCACTGAGGGTGACGTTCGTCGCCGCCGCGCGCAGTGCCCCCCTGCTCGCGGAGCGCTTCGACGACGACCGGCCGCTGGACCTGGCCGGCTGGGACGAGGTGCAGCGCGCCGCCGGGGATCTGCTGCCGCTGGCGGCCGCCGAACTGCGGTACTGCTCGCCGACGCCGCGCAGCCGGGCCACCGGCGACGCCCTGGGGTATGCCCCGCTGGTCCAACTGGCGCTGCGGGACTGCGACATGGGCCGCTGGCGCGGACTGACCCTGGGCGAGGCGATGGCCCGCGAGCCGGAAGCGGTGGACGCCTGGCTCGCCGACCCGCGCGCCACCCCGCACGGCGGCGAGTCCCTGCTGACCTTCATCTCCCGGGTCGGCGGCTGGCTGGACACCCGGCCGGTGGAGGACGGCGGCCGGATCGTCGCCGTCGCCGAACCCGCCGTGATCCGCGCGGCCCTGGTCTACGCCCTGAAGGCGCCGCCCTCGACGTACTGGAACATCGACGTGCGGCCCCTGTCCACGTCCACCGTCACCGGCCGCGCGGGCCGCTGGAACCTCCGCCTCGACGCCGTCTCGGCTCAGCCCTCGCGCACATAGTCCGTGATCAGCACCAGGTCCTTCGCGGGGCCGCCGACCCGCCACACCGAGCGCCAGCGGTCGGCGTCCTGGACGGTGAACTCGCCGCGGTAGAGGTCGGCCGCGCACGGGTGCTCGGCGACGTACCGCCCCGCGCTCAGGTCCAGCTCGTGGAACGGCCGCCCGTCCGCGAACCGCACGTCCGCCGTACCCGGCCTGGGCCCCGGCAGGAAGCGCAGCGCGCGGGTGGCGGGCCGGGTCACGCCCTGCCAGGTGAAGTCGCCGGACTCCTCGTGCAGGAGCCCGCCGCCCCGCAGCGCGGTGAAGACGGTCGTCCCCGAGAAGTGCCCTTCGTCCCCGCTCGCCAGATCCCGCACGTCACGCTCGACGCGCCAGCGCCCGGTGAGATGGGCCAGCACATCGGCCACCGGCCAGACCCCGCCCATCGCTCGCCCCTTCCCGGAAACCTCCTCCTCATTGTGCCGTTCGGCATGGTGCCGTTCGACGGGCGGGCCACGGTCAGACCCCGAAGTACCGCTGCGCCGCCCGCACCCCCTCCACCAGCGCGTCCACCTCGGCCGGCGTGTTGTAGACGTAGAAGCTCGCCCGGGTCGTCGCCGGGATGCCGTACCGCTTCACGATCGGCCGGGCGCAGTGGTGGCCGACGCGGACGGCCACGCCCCGCTCGTCCAGCACCTGGCCCACGTCGTGCGGGTGGATGCCGTCGACCGTGAAGGAGACGGCCGAGCCCCGGTCGGCGAGGCCGGCGGGGCCGACGATCCGCACGCCCGGGACCTCCGCGAGCAGTGCCAGGGCGCGCGCGGTGAGCGCCTCCTCGTACGCCGCCACCTCCGCCATGCCGAGCCGCTCCAGGTACGCCACGGCCGCCGCGAGCCCCACCGCCTGCGAGGTCATCGGCACGCCCGCCTCGAAGCGCTGCGGCGGCGGCAGGAAGGTGGTGCGGTCCATCTCCACGATCTCGATCATCGAGCCGCCGGTGAGGAACGGCGGCAGTCCGGCGAGCAGGTCCGCCCGGCCCCACAGCACGCCGACGCCGTTCGGGCCGAGCATCTTGTGCCCGGAGAAGGCGAGGAAGTCCGCGCCCAGCTCGGTCACGTCGACCGGGCGGTGCGGCACGGACTGGGCGCCGTCCACGACCACCAGGGTGCCGGACGCGTGCGCGCGGTCGGCGAGTTCGCGCACCGGGTTGACCGTGCCGAGCACATTGGACTGGTGGGTGAGGGCGAGCACCTTGGTGCGCTCGTCCAGCAGCTCATCGGTCCGGGACAGGTCGAGCCGGCCCTCGTCGGTGAGCCCGAACCAGTCGAGCCGGGCCCCGGTCCGCTCGGCGAGCTGCTGCCAGGGGACCAGGTTGGCGTGGTGTTCCATCTCCGTCACCACGATCCGGTCGCCGGGGCCGAGCCGGCCGGCGTTGCCGAGGGCGTAGGCGACGAGGTTGATGCCCTCGGTGGTGTTCCGGGTGAAGACCACCTCGTCGGCGGCGGCGCCGATGAACCGGGCGACCGTCTGCCTGGCCTGCTCGTAGGCCTCCGTCGCCTCGCCCGCCAGCTGGTGTGCGCCGCGGTGCACGGCCGCGTTGCGGTGCAGGTAGAAGTCCCGCTCGGCGTCGAGGACCTGGAGCGGTTTCTGGGTGGTGGCGCCGGAGTCCAGGTAGACGAGCGGGGCGCCGCCGTCCAGGGTCCGCTCCAGGATCGGGAAGTCCCTGCGCAGCACGTCCACGTCGAAGCCCACGGCGGTTCACCTCTCGGGGTCTTGTCTCACGGTTTTCGTGATGGTTCTCCGTGAGGCACGCTAATCGCTCCTCATGGGAAATCGCAAGGATTACCATGAGAACCGTGGATCACGAGGCCCCCGTCTACCTGCATCAGCTTCCGGTCCCCGGTGAGGACCGGTATGTCTCGCTCGCGCTGGTCAACACGCGCTTCGCCGTCAGCCACGGCCAGGTCGACCTGCTCGACGACACCGAGGCCGCGCATCTCTGGCTGGTCCGGCACGAGCTGCTGCCCGACCGGGTGGTGATCAACGGCAGGCAGTCCGGCCGTCTGCGCACCCTGCGGGAGGCCCTGCGCGCCCTCTTCGAGGCCCGCGTCACCGCGGCGCACCCGCCCGCCGCCGCCCTGGACACTCTCAACGCCGCACTCGCCGCGGCGCCCGCCACCCCCCGGCTCGCCTGGACCGCCGACGGCCCCCACCGCGCCGACCTCCCCGACGCCGGAAACCCGGCCGCCGCCGCGCTCTCGCAGCTCGCGGAGGACGCCGCCGACCTGCTCACCGGGGCCGACGCCGGCCAGCTCACCGAGTGCGCCGCCCAGGGCTGCGCCCGCTGGTTCCTGCGCTCCCACGGCGCCCGCCGCTGGTGCACCACCAAGTGCGGCAACCGGGTCAGGGCCGCCCGCGCCTACGCAGCCCGCAGGGCCGGATCACCGTCCTGACCGCATCAGGGGTGGGCTCACGTCGCATACTCGTTGCATAAAACTGCAGGGCTACGTATAGTCATGCCATCACGAGGAGGATGGACATGGCGGTACGTGCGGCGGTGGCCGGGGCGAGCGGATACGCGGGCGGCGAGGTCCTGCGCCTGCTCCTCGCGCACCCCGGGATCGAGATCGGTGCCCTGACCGGGAACTCCAACGCCGGTCAGCGGCTCGGCGCGCTGCAGCCGCATCTGCTGCCGCTGGCCGACCGCGTGCTCACCGAGACCACGGCCGAGGCGCTCGCCGGGCACGACGTGGTCTTCCTCGCGCTGCCGCACGGGCAGTCCGCCGCCGTCGCCGAGCAGCTCGGCCCGGACGTCCTCGTGGTCGACATGGGCGCCGACTTCCGGCTGAAGGACCCGGCCGACTGGGAGAGGTTCTACGGCTCCGAACACGCCGGCACCTGGCCGTACGGCCTCCCCGAACTTCCGGGCGCCCGCGCCGCGCTGGAGGGGTCCAAGCGCATCGCGGTGCCCGGTTGCTACCCCACCGCCGTCACCCTCGCCCTGTTCCCGGCCTACGCCGACCGGATCGCCGAGCCGGAGGCGGTGATCGTCGCCGCGTCCGGCACCTCCGGCGCCGGCAAGGCACCCAAGCCGCATCTGCTCGGCAGCGAGGTCATGGGCTCCATGTCGCCGTACGGCGTCGGCGGCGGCCACCGGCACACCCCCGAGATGATCCAGAACCTCAGCGGGGTCGCCGGGGAGTCCGTGCGGGTCTCCTTCACGCCGACCCTGGCGCCGATGCCCCGCGGGATCCTCGCCACGTGCAGCGCCTCCGCCGTCGCGGGCGTGACGGCGGACTCCGTCCGCGCCGCCTACGAGAAGGCCTACACCGACGAGCCCTTCGTCCATCTCCTCCCCGAGGGCCAGTGGCCCACGACGGCGTCCGTCCACGGTTCCAACGCCGTTCAGGTGCAGGTCACGTACGACGAGTCCGTGGGCCGCATCATCGCGATCAGCGCCATCGACAACCTGACCAAGGGCACCGCGGGCGGTGCCGTCCAGAGCATGAACATCGCCCTGGGTCTCCCCGAGACGACCGGGCTTTCCACGATCGGAGTCGCACCGTGAGCGTCACGGCAGCCAAGGGATTCACGGCGGCGGGGATCGCCGCCGGGATCAAGGAGAACGGCAACCCCGACCTGGCCCTCGTGGTCAACAACGGGCCGCGCCGTGCCGCCGCGGGCGTCTTCACCTCCAACCGTGTGAAGGCCGCGCCGGTGCTGTGGTCCGAGCAGGTCATCAAGAGCGGCCAGGTCTCGGCCGTGGTCCTCAACTCCGGCGGCGCCAACGCCTGCACCGGCCCCAAGGGCTTCCAGGACACCCACGCGACCGCCGAGAAGGCCGCCGAGGTGCTCGGCCGCGGCGCCATCGAGGTCGCCGTCTGCTCCACCGGCCTGATCGGCGTGCTGCTGCCCATGGACAAGCTGCTCCCGGGCGTCGAGACGGCCGCCGCCCAGCTGTCCGAACACGGCGGTGAGAAGGCCGCCATCGCCATCAAGACCACCGACACCGTCCACAAGACCTCCGTCGTGTCGAAGGACGGCTGGACCGTCGGCGGCATGGCCAAGGGCGCGGGCATGCTCGCCCCCGGCCTCGCCACCATGCTCGTCGTCCTCACCACCGACGCCGACCTCGACAGCGAGACCCTCGACCGCGCCCTGCGCGCCGCTACCAAGGTCACCTTCGACCGGGTCGACTCCGACGGCTGCATGTCCACCAACGACACCGTCCTGCTGCTCGCCTCCGGCGCCTCCGGCATCACCCCGGAGTACGCGGAGTTCGCCGACGCCGTACGGCAGGTCTGCGCCGACCTCGGCCGGCAGCTGATCGGCGACGCCGAGGGCGCCAGCAAGGACATCAAGGTCGAGGTGGTCAACGCGGCGAGCGAGGAGGACGCCGTCGAGGTGGGCCGCTCCATCGCCCGCAACAACCTCCTCAAGTGCGCGATCCACGGCGAGGACCCCAACTGGGGCCGGGTGCTCTCCGCGATCGGCACCACGCAGGCAGCCTTCGACCCGGATCAGCTGAACGTCGCCATCAACGGCGTGTGGGTGTGCAAGAACGGCTCGGTCGGGGAGGACCGCGAGAAGGTCGACATGCGCTACCGCGAGGTGCACATCGTCGCCGACCTCGCCGCGGGCACCGAGACCGCGACGATCTGGACCAACGATCTGACCGCCGACTACGTCCACGAGAACAGCGCCTACTCGTCATGAGCACCACGCGTAAACACACCGCGCTCCCCAAGGCGCAGATCCTCATCGAGGCGCTGCCCTGGCTGGTCAAGCACAACGGCAAGACGGTCGTCATCAAGTTCGGCGGCAACGCCATGGTCGACGACGAGCTGAAGGCCGCGTTCGCGCAGGACGTCGTGTTCCTGCACCACGCCGGCCTCAAGCCGGTCGTCGTGCACGGCGGCGGCCCGCAGATCAGCGCCGCCCTCGACAAGCACGGCATCGTCAGCGAGTTCAAGGCGGGTCTGCGCGTCACCACCGAGGACGCCATGGACGTCGTACGGATGGTGCTCGCCGGTCAGGTCCAGCGCGAGCTGGTCGGGCTGCTCAACCAGCACGGACCGCTGGCCGTCGGCCTCACCGGCGAGGACGCGCACACCATCACCGCCACCAGGCACCAGCCCGAGATCGACGGGGAACTGGTCGACATCGGACGCGTCGGCGAGATCACCGGCATCGACACCGGGGCGATCGAGGCGCTGCTCGCCGACGGCCGGATCCCGGTCGTCTCCTCCATCGCCCGCAGCCAGGACGACGGACATGTCTACAACGTCAACGCCGATACGGCGGCTGCGGCACTCGCCGCCGCTCTGGGCGCCGAGACCCTCATGGTCCTCACCGACGTCGAGGGCCTCTACGAGGACTGGCCGAACTCCGACGAGGTGATCAGCCGCCTCACCGCTTCCCAACTGGAGAAGCTCCTGCCGGAGTTGAGCTCCGGCATGGTGCCGAAGATGGAGGGCTGTCTGCACGCCGTGCGCAACGGGGTGCACACCGCCCGCGTCATCGACGGCCGGGTCCAGCACTCGATCCTGCTGGAGATCTTCACCGACGAAGGCATCGGCACGATGGTCGTGCCCGACGAGATTCCGGGCGGACAGGGCGAACAGGGGGAGTCATGAGCAACCAGGAACTGACCGAGCGGTGGCAGGGCGCGCTCATGAACAACTACGGCACCCCCCGCCTGCCGCTCGTGCGCGGCGCGGGCGTCAAGGTGTGGGACGCCGAGGGCCGGGAGTACCACGACTTCGTCGGCGGCATCGCCACCAACGCCCTCGGCCACGCCCACCCGGCGATCACCGAGGCCGTCAGCAGGCAGATCGGGCAGCTCGGCCACATCTCCAACTTCTTCATGGCCGAGCCCACCGTCGCCCTCGCCGAACGGCTGCTCCAGCTCTTCGGCCGCGAGGGCCGGGTCTTCTTCTGCAACTCCGGCGCCGAGGCCAACGAGGCCGCCTTCAAGATCGGCCGGCTCACCGGGCGGACCCACATGGTCGCCACCACCGGCGGCTTCCACGGCCGTACGATGGGCGCCCTCGCGCTCACCGGCCAGCCCGCCAAGCAGGACCCCTTCCTGCCGCTGCCCGGCGAGGTCACGCACGTGCCCTACGGCGACGCCCAGGCGCTCGCGGCGGCGGTCACCGAGGAGACGGCCCTGGTGATCATCGAGCCGGTCCAGGGCGAGAACGGGGTCGTCGTGCCCCCGGCCGGCTATCTGAAGGCCGCCCGCGCGATCACCGCCGCCACCGGCGCCCTGCTGGTCCTGGACGAGGTGCAGACCGGCATCGGCCGCACCGGCACCTGGTTCGAGTACCAGGCCCACGAGGGCGTCCTGCCCGATGTCGTCACCCTGGCCAAGCAGCTCGGCGGCGGGCTGCCGCTCGGCGCCACCGTGGCCTTCGGCCGGGCCGCCGAACTGCTCCGGCCCGGCCAGCACGGCACCACCTTCGGCGGCAACCCGGTGGCGTGCGCCGCCGGACTCGCCGTACTCGACACCATCGCGAACGAGGGCCTGCTGGAGAACGTCAAGCGGCAGGGCGAGAAACTGCGCGACGGGATCGAGGGCCTCGGCCACCCGTTGATCGATTATGTGCGGGGTGCCGGCCTGCTCCTGGGTATCGTGCTCACCGGGCCGCACGCGCCACAGGTGCAGCAGGCGGCCCAGGAGGCCGGGTTCCTGGTGAACGCGCCCGCTCCCGACGTCGTACGGCTCATGCCGCCGCTGAACCTCTCCGACGCCGAGGCGGGTGCCTTCCTCCAGGCGCTGCCCGGCATCCTCGACGCAGCTTGCCCAGGGGACAGCCCGGTGGACGGGGACGGACGATCCGCAGAATAGGACGACGATGAGCCAGGCGCAGGAGCACGAGCAGGCGGCGGGTGCCGGACCGGCCGTGCCGCAGACCCGTACCGCGCGGCACCGCCGGATCGTGGACATCCTCAACCGGCAGCCGGTGCGGTCGCAGAGCCAGCTGGCGAAGCTGCTCGCCGACGACGGGCTCAGCGTCACCCAGGCGACGCTCTCCCGGGACCTCGACGAGCTGAACGCGGTGAAGATCCGCAACACCGACGGCGAGCTGATCTACGCGGTGCCGAGCGAGGGCGGTTTCCGTACCCCGCGCGCACCGCTCGGCGAGTCGGCCAAGGAGGAGCGCATGCGGCGGCTCTCCCAGGAGCTGCTGATCTCCGCGGAGGCCTCCGCCAACCTGGTGGTCCTGCGCACTCCGCCGGGGGCCGCCCAGTTCCTCGCCTCGGCCATCGACCAGGCGGAGCTGCACGACATCCTGGGCACGATCGCCGGTGACGACACGCTGCTGCTGATCAGCCGGGACCCGAGCGGCGGCCAGGCCCTGGCGGACCACCTGCTGCGACTGGCGCAGAACGGGCACTGAGTCCGCATGCGGCGCCCCGCCCGGCGGCGGAGAATGACAGTGTGATCTTCCGCGGCGGGCGGGCAGGTGGGCGGGCAATCCCCTGGCGGCCGTCGGCCGTATACGGGGGTGTGTCGGGTTTCCGGTTCCCCGTGGGCCGCCTCCCGGACGACGCCCTGCTGGCCGGGCTGGCCACCGGTGATCCGGAACTCGCCGTGATCTTCGTACGCAGGTTCCAGCACCGGGTCTTCGGGGTCGCCATGGCCGTCACCGGGGATGAGCAACTCGCCGAGGACGTCGCTCAGTCGACGTTCGAGCGCGTGTGGCGGCACGCCCAGATCTACGACTCGCGCCGCGGTTCGGTCGCCACCTGGCTGACCACCATCGCCCACAACCTCGCCGTCGACGCCGTCCGGGCCCGGCGGACCGAACCGATGGCACCGGAGGACCTGGACGCGGTCATCGGCGCCGTCACCGAGACGCCCGAGCGGTGGGCGCTGGCCGACGAGGCCTCCTCCCAGCTGCGGGCCGCCGTGGCGCGGCTGCCCCGGGAACAGGCCAGGGCCCTGGTGATGGCCGGCATCTACGGCATGACGGCCCAGCAGATCGCCGACGCCGAGCGCATCCCGCTGGGCACCGCCAAGACCCGGATCAGGGCCGCCATGGCGAAACTGCGCACCTCACTCGCGCCTTTGAAGCGAGGCGACCATGTCCAGTGACCCGAACTGCGACAAGCTGCGCGAGATCGCCGCCGAGCTGGCGCTGGGCGTGCTGCCCGGCCGGGAGCGCGCCGAGGCGGTCGCCCACCTGGACCGGTGCGCGGACTGCCGGGAGTACGTCCGCCGGCTCACCCTGGTCGGTGACCGGCTGATCGGCCTGCTGCCGGACCGCGACCCGCCGGCCGGGTTCGAGAACCGGGTGGCGCGCAGGCTGGCCGAGCGGGCCCCGGCGGCCGAGACGCCCGCGGCCGGGCGTGCGTCCCGGAACCTGCGCGGGCGGGCCCGGCGCGCCCGGCTGCGGCTCGCGGCCGTCGCGACCGCGCTCACCGTCGCCGTCGGCTTCGCCGGCTGGGCGATCGGCACCGCCGTCGAGGAGGTCGTCGCCTCGACCGCGCCCGCCACCAAGTCCGAGCCCGTGCTGGTGGGCGACATGACCTCGGCCACGACCGGCGGCAAGGTCGGCGAGGTCTACGTCCACCCCGAGGTCCCCGGCTGGGTCTTCGTGTCCGTCGACTCCGCCGGCCCGCGCGGCTCCTACACCGGCAAGGTCACCTGTCTCCTGGAGCACTCCGACGGCACCACCGTCCGGGTCGGCGACTTCCCCCTGACCGCCGGGCACGGTGAGTGGGGCGTGGCCGCTTCCGGTGACCTCTCGACCCTCTCCGGCGCCCGGCTGACGACACCCGGCGGTACGGTTCTGGCCACGGCGCACCTGGAGACGGGACACGTCGTGGAGCCGGCGTAGCCGACGGGCCAGGCCCGCGTCAGGGGCACCGCGGCAAGGTCCTCTGCAGAGCCGCGGCCAGCTCGCCGACCGTGGGCCGCCGCGCCGGGTCGGCCCGCCGACAGGCGTCGACGGCGGCGGCGAGCGCGGGCGGCAGCCGCCTCCGGGACGCGATCGGCGGGGCCGCCCCCGCGAGCTGCGGATACCGGCCGTCCGCGCCCTCACCGCCGTCGTCCGGCTCGTCCTCGCGCGAACTGCGGTCGACGGGGGCGTCACCACTCGCCGTGTGGTCGACGGAGGCGTCACCGCTCGCCCCGCGGCCGAAGGGGGTGTCACCGCTCGCGACCTCGTACAGCGTGACGCCGATGCCCCACACGTCGGCCGCGGCCGTGAGCGGACCGCCGCGGGCCTGTTCCGGAGCGAGGTAGCCGTACGTGCCCACGCCGGCGGGCGCCGGTCCCGGCGGCCGGGCGACGCTCAGGTCCAGCACCTTGGCATGACCGCGGTCCACCACCACGTTGGACGTGTCCGTGGCCGTGACGGTCGCCGTGGCGGTGGCCGGTGAAGTCGTCGTGACGGTCACGGTGGCCGTGACGGTGGCCGTGGCCGGAGGTGTCGTGACGGGACGTGAAGTTCCGGCGGTCATCCCGGCGTTTGGCGGGCATCAGACTGCTGAAGATGGCCATGTGCGTTCCTGCCGGAAGTGGCTGCACACGGGATACGTCCCGGCGCCGGAAAGGGATCGCGCCCGGCGAAAAATGCCGCGCTCAGCCCAGCCGCGCCGCCAGCCCCCCGGTGCACCGCACCTCGTCGCCCGCGGTGATCAGCAGCCCCTCCACCTCCGGCAGCGACTCCAGCCACGCCAGCCCGGCCCGGGAGCCCATCGCGAACGCCGCCGTGGCCCAGCAGTCGGCCCAGGTCAGCCGTGGTCCCACCACCGTCACCGACACCAGGTCCGTCACCGCCGATTTGCCCGTGCGCGGATCCACGATGTGCGCGCCGCGCTCGGCCGTGCCCGAGGTCGCCACGGACAGCTCGGCCACGCCCGCCGAGGAGATCACCGCCGCGAGACCGCCGGGCCGGAGCGGATCGGCCACGCCCACCCGCCACGGCCGCTGCGCCTCCGGCGTGCCCAGGAGCTGGAC
Organism: Streptomyces incarnatus; assembly: GCF_001027185.1. Classification (NCBI taxonomy): domain Bacteria; kingdom Bacillati; phylum Actinomycetota; class Actinomycetes; order Kitasatosporales; family Streptomycetaceae; genus Streptomyces; species Streptomyces incarnatus. The sequence goes on from NZ_CP011497.1 coordinate 6,905,849, forward strand.
GTCACCGCCGCCGTTGACGCTCACCCCGCGCACCCCGGCCACCCCCGCCAGCAGCCGCGCCGCCCGCTCGGCGGCCCAGCCCTTGACGATGCCGGTGGGATCGAGCGAGCCCCGGTAGCGGGTGCTGAACCAGCCCTCGCTCACCCGTTCCGCCTCGGCCGCGAGGTCCAGCACCTCGGCCACCTCCGGCGCGCACCCCGCCACGGTCAGCTCGCCCCGGGCCAGCCGGGACACCTCGCTGTCCTCCCGGTAGGTGCTGAACACCGCGTCCGCGCGGTGCAGTCCGGCGACGGCCTCGGCCAGCGCCTCGCGCACCGCGGCCGGCTCCCCGCCGCGGACGTCGAAGGAGAAGACGGTCCCCATGACCTCCTCCGCGTGACGCACCGCGGCGGGAGCCTCGGCCGGCTCGGCCACCGTGTCAGCCACCGGCCTGGTCCAGCGCCGACTGGAGCGACTGCTGGTAGCCGGTGCTGGTGTAGGTGGCGCCGGAGACGGCGTCGATGTGCGCGGTGCCGGCCGTGACGGCCTCCTGGTTGAGCCTGGGCACGGCCATCGCCGTCTTCTGGTCGCTGAGCCCGCCCTTGGGCGCCTGGACGGCCTCCGCCTTGGTGATCTTGCCACCGCTGACGGTGATCCGCACCTGCACCGGACCGTACTGCGTCTGCGCGACCTTCCCGGTGACGGTGCGGGCCTGCGCCGCGCCGGACGGAGCGGACCCCGCCGAGGCGCCCGTCGAGGACCCGGCCGACGTCTTCATCCTGTCCAGCGCCGACTGCAGCGACTTCTTGTAGCCGTCGCTCGTGTACGTCGCCCCGGACACCGCGTCGATCTGCGCGCTCTGCGCCGCCACGGCCTCCTGGTTGAGCTTGGGGACGGCCATCGCGGTCTTCTGGTCGCTCAGTCCGCCCTTGGGCGCCTGGACGGCCTCCGCCTTGGTGATCTTGCCGCTCGCGACGGTCAGCCGTACCTGCACCGTCCCGTACTGGGTCTGCGTCGCGTCACCGGTCACCGTGCCGGAGCCCGCGGGAGCCTGGGCACCGCCCTGCTGACCGCCCTGGGGGGATTGCTGCCCGGCGACCGGCTGCTGCGGGGCCGCGCCCGCCGCCGACGCCGCGGCCGGATCGGACGCCGGCTTCAGCGACAGCAGCAGCACGACACCGGACACGGTCGCGGCGGTGGCCAGCACGACCCGCCGAATGGGGTGGCTCTTCCTCATCGCTTTCCTAGCTCCCGCTCACATCTCGAACGACTCGTGATGGATGCGGCGGGCGGGGACCCCCGCGCCGCGCAGTGCCTCGTACACCGACTGCGCGAACCCGGGCGGGCCGCACATGAAGACGTCGTGCCGGTCGATGTCCGGGATCTTCCGCTCCAGGTTCTCCGCGGAGATGTCCGGCCGCTCCCCGTCCGGGCTGTTCACCGCGTACATCAGCCGGGCGCCCCGCTCGTCGGCGATCTTCGCCAGCTCGTCCCACAGCGCCAGGTCCTGGGTGCTGTTGGCCCGGTACAGCAGGGTGATGTCCCCGGCCGCGCCGGGCAGCGTCTCGAACAGCGCCCGCATCGGGGTGATGCCGACCCCGCCCGCGACCAGGAGCACCTTGCCCCGGCTGCGGCGCTGCGCGGTGAGCGCGCCGTACGGGCCCTCGGCCCACACCCGGGTGCCGGGCGTCAGCTCGCGCAGCCGCTCGCTGTGGTCGCCGATCGCCTTCACCGTGATCCGCAGCATGTCCGGGCGGGGCGCCGCAGACAGCGAGTACGGGTGCGAGCTGAAGCGCATGCCCGGTGCGAGGAACCGCCAGCGGAAGAACTGGCCCGCCTCCGCGCCCATCCGGTGCAGCCTGCGCCCGCCGATCAGCACCGACACGATGCCCGGCGTCTCCTCGATGACCGCCTCGACCCGCATCCGGTGCCGGAGGTTCAGCCGGATCGGGGTGAGGATCCGGTACCAGACCACCAGGGCGGTGACCGTGCCGTACAGGCCGTACCAGAAGGTCTTCGCCATGGGCTCGACCGCGAAGTCGTTGCCGGTGGTGATCTGGTGCCAGAACGTCAGGAACACCGCCGCGTACGTCATCAGGTGCACGTGGTACCAGGTGTCGTACGGCAACCGGCGGCGGACCACGCCGATCGACGTCAGCCCGATCAGCACGAACAGGCCCGTGCCGATCGCCGCCTTGCCCATGTCGGGCAGCTGGTTGATGGAGTCGATGGTCTGCTGCACGATGTCGCCGAGGGACTTGCCCGCCTGGAGCGCGTACCCCCACATGGTGAGGAACACGTGCGCCACGATCAGGCAGAGCGTGTACCGGCCGCTCATCGCGTGCCAGCGCGCCACCCGGTCCGAGCCGACCCGCCGCTCCAGCGCCGGAACCCGGGCCATCTGCAGCACGACCAGCGCCATCAGATAGCCGGCCAGCAGGCCGGTGATCCGGCCCGCGTTGAGGATTCTGCCGTTGTCGTCGGCGATGGACGGCGTGTTGTGCCACCAGAGCCACAGCACGGCCGCCGCGCCCGCCCAGACGGCGAGCAGCAGCGGTACGGCCGGAGAGCGGCGCGGGCGGATGCGGCGCATCGTCTGTCGGCGGGCGGCACGTCCGCCTGCGAGCGTGGTGGACACGGTTCCTCCGTGGGGACTTGACCCTTGGCCCACAGATACGTGCCGCATGCGCCGAGTGTTCAGCGGCCCCGCCTCACAGTCCCGCCGAGTCCAGCGCGGACTGCAGCGACTGCTTGTAGCCGGTGCTGGTGTACGTGGCGCCCGACACCATGTCGATGTCCGCGCTCTGCGCCGCCAGCGCCTCGCGCCGCAGCTGGGGCATCGCGTAGCTGTTGATCTCCTGGTCGCGCGGGTTGTCCGACGGGTACTGCACCGCTGTCACGTCCGTCAGCCTGCCGCTCAGAATTGTCACCCGCACCTGGACCGGGCCCCAGCGGGTCTGCACGGTGTCCCCGGTGACGGCCTTGGAGACGGTCTTCGTACCGGAGGAGGACCCGCTCGACGAGCCCGACCCGCTGGACGGCGCCGAACTGCTCGACACGGAGGGCGACTTGGCGTCGGCCGTGGCCGGCACGGGGCTCGTGTGCGGCTTCAGCGACAGCAGCAGCACCATCCCGGAGACGGTCGCGGCGCTCGCCAGCACGACACGGCGCAGGGGACGGCTCTTCTTCAACGCGTGCACCTGGACAACCTCACAGCTCGAACGACTCGTGGTGGATACGGCGGTCCGGCACCCCGGCCGCCCGCAGCGCCTCGTACACGTCCTGCGCGAAGCCGTGCGGCCCGCATATGTAGACGTCGTGGCCGGCGAGGCCCGGGAAGGTGGCGCGCAGCGACTCCGCCGTGAGGGCCGGGCGCTCGCCCTGGGGCCCGTTGAGCGCGTACAGCACCTGTGCGCCGCGCCAGCGGGCGATCGCTTCCAGCTCCGCGCCGAGCGCCAGGTCCTCGGTGCGGCGCGCCCGGTACAGCAGGGTGGCCTCGCCGGGCAGCGTCTCGAACAGCGCGCGCAGCGGGGTGATGCCGACGCCGGCCGCGATCAGCAGGGAGCGGTGGCTGGTGGCCCGGTCGGCGGTCAGCGAGCCGTACGGGCCCTCCGCCCACACCCGGGTGCCGGGCCGCAGCAGGGCGACGGCCGCGCTGTGGTCACCGAGCGCCTTGACCGTGATGCGCATCAGATCCGGGCGCGGCGGCGCCGACAGGGAGTACGGCGTCGAGGTCCAGCGCAGGCCCTCGCCGAGGAACCGCCAGCGGAAGAACTGACCCGGACGCGCGCCGAGTTCCTCCAGGTGCCGCCCGCGTACGACGACCGAGTACACCCCCGGTGCCTCCCTGTGCACCGAGTCCACACGCAGCTGGTGCCGCCGGTTGAGGCGGACCGGGGCGAGCACCCGGAACCACAGCACCAGGGCCGCGACGCCCAGGTAGAGCGCGTACCAGACGGCGGTGGCGACCGGCTTGCCGTTGAACTCGTTCCCCAGCGTCAGCTGGTGGAAGAAGGCCAGGAAGACGGCCGCGTACGTCAGCAGGTGGACGTAGTACCAGAACTCGTGGCTGGTGCGGCGGCGCACGGCGCGGGCCGAGGTGATGCCGACCGCGAAGAGGATCACCGTGCCGGCGGTGGCCTTCAGCATGTCCGGATAGTCCAGGACGACGGTCACCGCCTCGTGCCAGAGCGAGGCCCGGTCCTGGGCGGCGTATCCGGTGAGGATCAGCGCGATGTGCGCCACCAGCAGGCAGACCGTGTACCGGCCGGCCATCGCGTGCCAGCGCGCCACCCGGTCCGAGCCGATCCGCCGCTCCAGCAGCGGCACCCGCGCCATCAGGCCGACCAGCACCGCGCAGGCGTACCCGCACAGCAGCCCGGCGATCCGCCCGGCGCCGGTCAGCCAGCCGGCCGTACCGACCACGGACCCGGTGCCCGCCCACCAGAGCGCGACCACGGCCGCCGCCCCGGCCCACAGCGCGGCCAGCACGGGCCCCGCGGGGGAGCGCCGCGCGGTCACGGGCGGGGCCGCCCGCCGCGCATCCACGGTCGTCATCAGTCGCCGTCCCTTCGTCCGTCGTACCGGGCCACTGTGCGGCGGAAAGCTCTGAGCGGCCTCTGAGAAGGGCCTTGACCAGGGATTTTCAGAGGAGACTCAGATCCTGTTCTCAGACTGTGCTCAGGGTGCGGGTGAGGGCACTCAGAGAAAACTCAGAGCGGAGGCGGTATCTCGCACCCCGGCGCCTGGGTGATGCTGGAAGGCGCGATGAACACCACCCGTTCCGGCCGCCCGGCCCTCACCCGACCCGACGGCACCTCCCTGCGCGTCCTCGTCGTCGACGACGACCCCGACCTCGCCGAGGTCCTCACCGGCGCCCTGCGCTACGAGGGCTGGGAGGTGCGCGCCGCCGGGGACGGCGCCTCCGCCCTCAGCACCGCGCGCGAGCTGCTGCCCGACGCCGTCGTCCTGGACGTGATGCTCCCGGACACCGACGGCTTCGCCGTGCTGCGCCGGCTGCACGAGGTGAAGCCGGACGTCTGTGTGCTGTTCCTCACGGCCCGGGACGCGGTCGAGGACCGGATCGCAGGCATCACGGCGGGCGGCGACGACTACGTCACCAAGCCCTTCAGCCTGGAGGAGGTCGTGGCCCGGCTGCGCGGCCTGCTGCGCCGGGCGGGCATGGCCCGGCAGCAGGAGGAGGGGCCCCGGCTGGTCGTCGGCGACCTGGTGATGGACGAGGAGGCCCGCGAGGTCACCCGGGGCGGCGAGCTGATCGAACTCTCGCCCACCGAGTTCGAGCTCCTCCGCTTCCTCATGCGCAACCCGCGCCGGGTGCTCAGCAAGGCGCAGATCCTCGACCGGGTCTGGTCCTACGACTTCGGCGGCCGCGCCCATGTCGTGGAGCTGTACATCTCCTACCTGCGCAAGAAGGTCGACGCGGGCCGCGAGCCCATGATCCATACCGTGCGCGGCGCGGGCTACGTCCTGAAACCGGTGGCCAAGTGAGCCGCCTGCACCTCCGTGACCGTCTGTCCCGGCTGCCCCGGCCCCGCACCCTGCGCGCCCGGCTCACCTTCGGCCTGGTGGTGCTGCTGGCAGTGAGCTGCGCGGCCGTGGGCCTGGCGGCGGTCGTCGAGCTGAACGGCTTCCTCACCCAGCGCCTGGACGAGCAGCTCGCCCAGGTCGGCACCCGGTTCCCGGAGAGCCTGGAGCACAAGGGCAGGCTGCCCGACGACCACGACGGGGACGAGCAGGGCGACACCCGCCGCATGGCCACCGGCACCTTCGGCGCCCGCCTGCTGAACGGCACGGTCACCAACAAGGGCCTCATCCGCTCCGGCGACCCGGCGGCGGACCTGAACGTCGGCCTGACCGCGCAGGACGCCGCGCGGCTGGCCCGGGTACCGGCCGACGGCCGCCCGCACACCGTCGAGCTCTCCGCCCTGTGCGACTACCGGGTGATCGCCTCCGCCGGGCGGGACGGGGACGTGCTGATCGTCGGGCTGCCCCTGGAGCCGGTCGAGGCCACCGTCCACCGGCTGGAGGCGGTCGCCGCGATCGTCTTCGGCCTGGCCCTGGTGGTGACCGGCGTGGCCGGTGCCCTCTGGGTCCGCTGGTCGCTGCGGCCCCTCAGCCGGGTCGCCGCCACCGCCACCCGGGTCAGCGAGCTCCCGCTGGCCAGCGGCGAGGTGGCGCTGCCGCCGCGCGCCCCGGACGCCGACCCGGGCACCGAGGTCGGCCGGGTCGCCGCGGCCTTCAACCGCATGCTCGGCCATGTCGAGGGCGCGCTGACCAAGCGGCACGCGAGCGAGGAGCGGCTGCGCCGCTTCGCCGCCGACGCCAGCCACGAGCTGCGCACCCCGGTCGCCTCGGTCCGCGGCCACGCCGAGCTGGCCCTGCTGCACCCCGGCCCGGTGCCGCCGGAGGTCACCCGCGCCCTGCGGCGCATCACGGCCGAGTCCGCCCGCATGGGCGAGATGGTCGACGACCTCCTGCTGCTCGCCCGCCTCGACGCGGGCCGCCCCCTGGAACGCCGGCCCGTCGATCTGACCCACCTGGTCCTGGACGCGGTCACCGACGCCCGCGCCACCGGCCCGGACCACGGCTGGACCCTGGACCTGCCCGAGGACCCGGTGACGGTCCCGGGCGACGCCCACCGCCTCCAACAGGTGTTGGCCAACCTGTTGGCCAACGCCCGTTTGCACACGCCCGTGGGCACCAAGGTGACGGTGACGCTCGAGGCCGGCACCGACGCGGCCGTCCTCTCCGTCCACGACGACGGACCCGGCGTCCCGGAGGAGGTCCGGCCCGGCGTCTTCGAACGCTTCACCCGAGCCGAACACCGCCGCCCCACCGGCACCTCCGGCTCCGGCGCGGGCCTCGGCCTGTCGATCGTGGCGGCGGTGGCGGAGGCGCACGGGGGGACGGTGGGGCTGGAGAGCAGACCGGGATCCACGACGTTCACGGTGCGCCTGCCGACCTAGAGAGGGGCGCGGGGAACCGCGCACAGTCGGGTTAGTACCGGGTCACAGCCGTGACGCCGTCCGCGGTCCCCATGGCGATGTGCGGCCGCTTCCCGGGTTCGGCCCACTGGAGAATCCGCTGCATCGCGTCCTCCGGCACCGAAACGCAACCAGCCGTGGCCCCGGCACCGTTGACGTGCAGGAAGATCCCCGCGCCCCGCCCCCGGACCGGCTGCTCGTAGTTGAACCCGATCACGAGCGCGTACGCGTACTGCGTCGAGTAGGAGACGAGGTGCTCGGACTCGGAGGCGCGGCAGTCCGCCGGCAACGGCTCGACCCACCGGTTGTACGAGGCCGAGTCATTGTCCTGGCACCACCACGAACCCTCCCGCACCGCCCGGTACTCGACGCTCGTCCCGCTCGGGGCCGCCTTGATCCCGAAGGCGAACGGGAGGTCGTACAGCCCCGTCGGGGTGGTGTCGGTGCCCTGCTGACGCGAGCCGCCCTCGACGAGTCCGTTCGCCCCGAAGCGCGCCGGTGCCGTACCGGCCTGCACCCACTGCCCGTCCTTCAGATCCCACCAGGTGAGGGTGCCCGAGGTGGAGTCGGCGCGATCCGCCTGCGCGGTGATCAGCTGGCTGCCGCCGCCGGTGTCCGCCATCCGCGCGGGCAGCGGCGCCGGCCCGGGGTCCGGTGCGAGACCGAGCAGGCCGAGCGAGGAGGCGGACACGAGGGCGAGTACGACACCGGGGCGCATGGCTCAGACGGTAGACGGCGGCAGCGGCAACGGCAGCCCGGGTAGTCCGTCCAGGCTCGTCGCGACATGCTCCTTCTTCTCGAAGTACGCGTTCAGCGTGACGTCGTCCTCCCGCGCGAAACGCCTCTCGTGCAGGTCGCGGTCGTTCTCGTACGCCATGTGGGGGACGGCGTACCCGCAGGTGTCCCGGACCAGTTCGGCGTGGACGACGATGATCGCGCGCAGCCCGTGCAGGCTCGGGTCGATGCCGGGGAAGTGGGTGAGGAGCTCCTGGAACCGCGGGTCGTCACGGAAGACGGGCTCGCCCCGGCCGTGCACGCGCACGATGTTCGGCGGGCCTTGGAAGGCGCACCACATCAGGGTGATCCGGCCGTTCTCCCTGAGGTGCGCGATGGTCTCGGCGTTGGACCCGGCGAAGTCCAGGTACGCCACGGTCAGTTCGTCGAGCACGGCGAAGGAGCCCTTGAGGCCCTTGGGGGAGAGGTTGACCGTGCCGTCGCCGGACAGCGGGGCGGTCGCGGTGAAGAAGAGGGGCTGCTCCTCGATGAACGTCCGGAGCCTGCCGTCGATGCGCTCATAGGTCTTTCCCATGTCCCACGATTATCGACGCAACTCCTTCGACTGTCTAAGGAATTCACGAAGGTGTCCACCCCTCGGACCCTCCGTGGCCGCCCCGGCCGGCGCCGGCCGGGGCGGCCACGGCTGTCCGCCACCTCACTTCGTGAGCGTGCAGGCGGCCAGGGAGTCGAGTCCGGTGGGCTTGGTGGTGGTGCGGCCGATGGCGATGGCGATGCGGTCGATGGTGGAGGTCCGCTTGTCCTTGAGGGGTCCGAGGATGGCGTTGTTGACGAAGTTGGGTCCGCCTTGGCCGACGGTCGTTTGCAAACGCTTGTTGGCTTCCTGGATCTGGGTCTGGAGCAGGGCGAGGTTGCGGTCGACCTCAGCCTTGGCGGAGGCGGGGACGGCGGGGAGCTTGGCGGCGACGTCCGGGCAGGTGATCGTGCCGGGGCTCGCCAGTGTGCGGGCCTGGGTCGCGCCGCCGCTCCTGGCAGGGGTGCCGGCGAGGGCCGAGCCCGCGATCACCGCGCCGGACAGCGCCACGGCCGCGGCCCCGCCGATGACCGCCACGCGACGCTTGTTGTACTTCGGAAGAGCCCTGGACATACGGATGCCTCACTAGGTCGGGAAGTGTCGTCGGTTGCCAACGCGGCGCCTGCGTTCACCGAGCAGTACGAGAAAGCGGTTTCCCACGTTCAAAGGCTCCGCTGATTGACGAATCATGCAGAGCTCTGCATACTCATGCATGACAGCACGTGCAGTGTGAGGAGAAACCCGTGACCGAGCGCGTCGTACTCGCCTCTTCGGGCGGTCTGGACACCTCCGTCGCCATCGGCTGGAGCGCCGAGGAGACGGGCGCCGAGGTCATCGCCGTCGCGGTGGACGTCGGCCAGGGCGGCGAGGACCTGGACGTCATCCGCAAGCGCGCCCTCGCCTGCGGCGCCGTCGAGGCCGAAGTGGCCGACGCCAGGGACGAGTTCGCCGAGGAGTCGACGAGGCCAGCCAGCACGTGACCGGCGACATCTTCGACCAGTCCGCGGCCAAGGGGTTCATCGACATCTACAGCCTGTCGTCGGAGATCGCCGCCCGGCGTGGCCTGGCCTGAGTACGGTTCGTCCATCCACCCTCTCTCTAGGAGCAGCGCAAGTGAGCAGCAACAGCGGTGACGTACGGCTCTGGGGCGGCCGTTTCGCCGACGGTCCCGCCGAGGCCCTGGCGAAGCTGTCCGCGTCCGTCCACTTCGACTGGCGGCTCGCGCCCTACGACATCGCGGGTTCGCGTGCCCACGCGCGCGTGCTGCACAAAGCCGGCCTCCTCACCGAGGACGAGCTGCAGCGCATGATCGCCGGGCTGGACCAGCTGGAGGGCGACGTCGCGTCCGGCGCGTTCACCGGCACCATCGCCGACGAGGACGTCCACACCGCCCTGGAGCGCGGTCTCCTGGAGCGCCTCGGCCCCGACCTGGGCGGCAAGCTGCGCGCGGGCCGGTCGCGGAACGACCAGGTGGCGACCCTGTTCCGGATGTACCTGCGCGACCACGCGCGGATCATCGGCGGCCTGATCGCCGACCTCCAGGACGCCCTGATCGGCCTGGCCGAGGCCCACCCGGACGTCGCGATGCCGGGCCGCACCCACCTGCAGCACGCCCAGCCGGTGCTCTTCGCCCACCACGTCCTCGCCCACGTGCAGTCCCTGTCCCGGGACGCCGAGCGGCTGCGCCAGTGGGACGAGCGCACGGCCGTCTCCCCGTACGGCTCCGGCGCCCTCGCCGGTTCCTCCCTCGGCCTGGACCCGGAGGCGGTCGCGCGGGACCTCGGCTTCGAGCACGGCAGCGTCGGCAACTCCATCGACGGCACGGCCTCCCGTGACTTCGTCGCCGAGTTCGCCTTCGTCACCGCGATGATCGGCGTGAACCTCTCCCGGATCGCGGAGGAGATCATCATCTGGAACACGAAGGAGTTCTCCTTCGTGACCCTGCACGACGCGTTCTCCACGGGCTCGTCGATCATGCCGCAGAAGAAGAACCCGGACATCGCCGAGCTGGCGCGCGGTAAGTCCGGCCGCCTGATCGGCAACCTGACGGGCCTGATGGCCACCCTCAAGGCCCTCCCGCTGGCCTACAACCGGGACCTCCAGGAGGACAAGGAGCCCGTCTTCGACTCCTGCGACCAGCTGGAGGTGCTGCTCCCCGCCTTCACCGGCATGATCGCCACCCTCACGGTCAACCGCGAGCGCATGGAGGAGCTGGCCCCGGCCGGCTTCTCGCTCGCCACCGACATCGCCGAGTGGCTGGTCAAGCAGGGTGTGCCGTTCCGCGTGGCGCACGAGGTCGCGGGGGAGTGCGTCAAGGCCGCCGAGGCCGAGGGCAAGGAGCTGGACGACCTCACGGACGAGCAGTTCGCGAAGATCTCCGCCCACCTCACCCCCGAGGTCCGCACGGTCCTCAACGTCCCCGGCGCCCTCGCCTCCCGCAACGGGCGGGGCGGCACGGCCCCGAGCGCGGTCGCCGTGCAGCTGACGGAGGTCAAGGCGGACGTGGCCGCCCAGCACGCGTGGGCGACGGCCAAGCGCGCCTGAGAATCCCGAACAAAAGAACACGAAGGGCCCGGACTTTTCGTCCGGGCCCTTCGTGCTGCCCGGGACCCGCGCGGTAACAGATGGGATTCAGCCAGTGGCCGAAACCTTGACGCCCGCATACCCGGAGGTAACTATTCCGGTTACCGGTCGGCATTGCCGAACACCGGTCGATCAATGTCGAGCATGAAAGGGACGTCATGCGCGCCAGACGTACACGACGGACAGCCCGCCTCCTCGCCGTCACCGCGGCGGCCGCGCTCTGCGCCCTCGGCCTCACGACCTCCGCGAGCGCCGCCGACACCCCGCCACCCGGCGCCAACAACTGGTCCTGCAAGCCGGACTCGGCCCATCCGCAGCCCGTGGTCCTGGTGAACGGCACCTTCAAGACCTCGTACGAGAACTGGCTGACCCTGTCGCCCGACCTCGTCAACGCCGGATACTGCGTCTTCTCCTTCGACTACGGCGACCTGGAGACCGCTCCGATCCCGGACTCGGCCGCCCAGCTGCGCGACTTCGTGGCCGCCGTGCTCGGTGCGACCGGCGCCAGGAAGGTCGACATCGTCGGCCACAGCCAGGGCGGCATGATGCCCCGCTACTACGTGAAGTTCCTCGGCGGCGCGACCAAGGTGGACGACCTCGTCGGCATCGTCCCCTCCAACCACGGCACCACCAACCCGCTCGCGCTCGCGGCCGGCGCCACCGTCTGCCCCTCCTGCGTCGACCAGACCGCCGGCTCGGACTTCCTGCAGAAGCTCAACTCCGACCCGGAGACGCCGGTCGGCCCGGACTACACGGCGATCGCCACCAAGTACGACGAGGTCGTGCTGCCGTACACCAGCGCCTTCCTCAATGGCCCCGCCTCCTACGTGACCGACGTGCTGCTCCAGGACCGCTGCCCGCTCGACACCACCGAGCACGACCAGGCGCCCAAGTCCCCGCTGGTCGAGCAGTGGGTCCTCAACGCCCTGGGGCGGAAGGGGCCGGCCGACCCCGCCTTCGTACCGCGCTGCGTCAGCACGGGCTGAACCGCCCGCGGCTGGGTACATTGGAGGCCCTCAGCCGATCGTGCAGGGAGCACCCATGCCGTTCAGCCGCCTGGCCGCCGCGACCACGCCCACCGCGCACCTCGGCCTCGGTCTCGCCGCCGTCGGCCGTCCGGGCTACATCAACCTCGGCCGGGAGGACGACCTCCCGGCCGAGCGCACCGTGGACGCCCTGCGCACCCGCACCCTCGAACTCCTCGACGCCGCCTACGCCCAGGGCGTGCGCTACTTCGACGTGGCCCGCTCCTACGGCCGTTCGGAGGAGTTCCTCGCCGACTGGCTGAACGCCCGCCCCGGGATCGACGACGTGGTCGTCGGCAGCAAGTGGGGCTACACCTACACCGCCGGCTGGTCGGCCGACGCCGAGACGCACGAGGTCAAGGACCACAGCCTCGCCGCGTACGAGCGGCAGCGCGCCGAGAGCGACGCCGTGCTCGGCGACCGGCTCGACCTCTACCAGATCCACTCGCTGACCCCGGACAGCCCGGCCCTCACCGACAAGGACCTGCACGCCCGGCTCGCCGAGGCCGCCGCCCAGGGCCTGACCATCGGCTTCTCCACCAGCGGCCCCGCCCAGGCGGACGTGATCCGCGCCGCCCTCCAGGTGACCGCCGACGGCGAGCCCCTCTTCCGTACCGTGCAGTCGACGTACAACGTGCTGGAGACCTCGGCTGCCCCCGCGCTCGCCGAGGCGCACGACGCCGGGCTCACCGTGATCGTCAAGGAGGGCATGGCCAACGGGCGGCTGGCCGCGCCGCAGGCCCCGGAGGCGCTCAGGGCCGTCGCCGAACAGGCCGGCCTCGGCTGCGACGCGGTGGCCCTCGCCTGGATCCTGTGCCGGCCCTGGGTGGGCGTCGTCCTCTCCGGTGCCGCGACGGTCACCCAGCTCGTCTCCAACCTCCACGCTCCCGCCGTCGACCTGGACGCGGACCAGCTGACCCGCCTCGCCACGCTCGCCGAGGACCCGCGCGCCTACTGGGAGCGGCGCGGACAGCTGCCCTGGCACTGAGCACCCCTGATTCCGCCGCGCAGGCCTCTTCCGACCAGCGCCTATGAGTCACGCATGCCTAATGTGAGACAAAGATGTCTCACATGCGCTACCCTTGTCTCATGGCTCTCGACCGTGACCAGGTGCTGCGCAGTGCGGCCGCCCTGCTGACCCGCAAGTCCACCGCGACCATGGACGAGGTCGCCAAGGCCGCCGGGATCAGCCGGGCGACGCTGCACCGCCACTTCGCCGGGCGCGACGCGCTCGTACGGGCGCTGGAGGCGCTCGGCATCGAGGAGTGCGAGGCGGCGGTGGACCGGGCCCGGCCGGACGAAGGGCCCGCGAGCGAGGCCGTACGCCGGCTGGTGCGCGAGATCCAGCCCGCCGCCGGACTGCTCGCCTTCCTCTACGGCGAGAGCCAGCTGTGGGAGGGCGAGCGGCAGAACGACGGCTGGCTGCGCCTGGACACCCGCATCGGAGCCGTGTTCCAGCGCGGACAGCAGGTCGGCGAGTTCCGCATCGACCTCACACCGGTCTGGCTCACCGAGGCGCTGTACGGCCTGATCGCCTCGTGCGCCTGGGCCACCCTGGACGGCCGCGTGGCCGCCCGGGACTTCCCGACGATGGTCGCCGAGCTGCTGCTCGGCGGCGCGCTACGAAGAGAGGAACCATGACCAGCACCCTGCAGCCGGCCGCGACGACGGAGGCGGTGACGCGCCCGGGCCGCTGGCTCGCGCTCTCCGTCCTCGTCCTGGCCGTGCTGCTGGTGGCCGTCGACGCCACCGTCCTCGGCCTGGCGACCCCCTACATCAGCGAAGACCTCAACCCCTCCGGCACCCAGCTCCTGTGGATCGGCGACGTCTACTCCTTCGTCATCGCCGGTCTGCTGGTCTCCATGGGCAGCCTCGGCGACCGCATCGGCCGCAAGCGGATCCTGCTCGGCGGCGCCACCGCGTTCGGCGCGATATCCGTGCTCAACGCCTACGCCACCACACCGGAACTGATGATCCTGGCACGGGCGCTGCTCGGTGTCGCGGGCGCGACCCTGATGCCCGCCACCCTCGCCCTGATCCGCAACCTCTTCCACGACCCGCGCGAGCGCAGCCTCGCCGTCGGCATCTGGGGCGCGACCGCCTCAGCCGGTACGGCGGTCGGCCCGATCGCCGGCGGTTTCCTCCTGGAGCACTTCTGGTGGGGTTCGGTCTTCCTGATCAACCTGCCGGTGATGGCGGTCCTGGTCCTGGTCGGCATCCGCACCCTGCCCGAGTCCCGCAACCCGCACCCCGGCCCCTGGGACCTGAGCAGCGTCGTGCTGTCACTGGTCGGCATGATCGCCGCCGTGTACGCGGTCAAGGAAGCCGCCACCCACGGGTTCACCTGGCCGGTGCTCGCCACGGCACTGCTCGGCGCGGCGGCCCTCTACGGGTTCGTCCACCGCCAGCTCACCATGCCGACGCCGCTGCTGGACATGCGGCTGTTCCGGCGCCGCGGCTTCAGCGGGGCGGTCCTCGCCGACCTGCTCACCGTGCTCGGCATGTCCGGCCTGGTGTTCTTCCTCTCCCAGTACCTGCAACTCGTCCAGGGCAGGCGCCCGTTCGAGGCGGGCCTGGCCGAACTGCCCGCCGCGGTCGGCGCGGTGGCGGCCGGCCTGATCGCGGGCCGCGCGGCCCGCCGCTTCTCGGTCCGCGCGGTGGTCTCGGGCGGCCTCGCGGCGGTCGGCCTGGCCCTGGCCGCGCTCACCACACTCGGCCGGTCCACCGGCTACCCCGTCCTCGGGGCCGCGCTCCTGGTCGTGGGCATCGGCGCCGGCTTCTCCTTCACGGTCACCGCCGACGTGATCCTCTCCAGCGTGCCCAAGGAACAGGCGGGCGCCGCCTCGGCGGTCTCCGAGACGGCGTACGAACTGGGCGCGGCCCTCGGCATCGCCCTGCTCGGCTCCATCGTCACCGGCACCTACCGCGGCTTCACCGGCCCGGCCGGCACCCCGGCCCAGGCGCACGAATCACTGGGCGCGGCAGTGGAGGCGGCGACGAAAATGCCCCCGCACCCGGCGGAGGCACTCCTGACCGCGTCCCGTGACTCCTTCGTCCACGGCCTGCACCTGGCCTCGGGCGCAGGCGCGGCGGTCCTGCTGGGAACGGCGCTGGCGGCATGGTTCTTGCTGAGGGGACAGCACCTGGAAAGCGCCGGGTGAGCGAAGCGCCCCGAAAGGGGCGCGGGGCTGTGTCAATATGCGGCTGCGCCGCGTGGGCGCGAACAACCACAACGGACCCGCACCCGCAACAGATCCCGCGCCCCCAACGGCGACTAGGCGGCCTTGGCCTTCGTCGCATACATGTCCACGTACTCCTGCCCCGACAACCGCATGACCTCAGCCATCACGGAGTCGGTCACCGCCCGCAGCACATACCGGTCCCGGTCCATCCCCTCGTACCGGGAGAACTCCATCGCCTCACCGAACCGCACGGTCACGCGCCCGGGCCGCGGCATCCCCGCCCCGCCCGGCTGCAGCTTGTCCGTGCCGATCATCGCGAAGGGAACCACAGGCGCGCCCGTCATCAGCGTGAGGCGGGCGATGCCGGTACGGCCCCGGTAGAGCCGGCCGTCGGGAGACCGCGTGCCCTCCGGGTAGATGCCGAAGATCTTGCCCTCTTCGAGGACGCGCCGCCCGGTCATCAGCGCCGCCACACCACCGCGCCCGCCGTCCCGGTCCACCGGGATCATGCCGACACCCGTGAAGAACCACGCCATCAGCCGCCCCTTGAGGCTCTTGCCGGTGACGTACTCGTCCTTGCCGATGAAGAAGACCTGCCGGTCGCAGACGAGCGGCAGGATCATCGAGTCGATGAAGGTGAGGTGATTGCCGGCCAGGATCACCGGGCCGTCCCCTGGGATGTGCTCCGCGCCCTCCACCTGTGGGCGGAACATCAGGCGCATGATCGGTCCGAGCACTGCCTTGATGAGCGCGAAGCGGGACAACGGGTCCTCCGATGTCGAGGGGTCGATATGAGTCTGTGCAGGTGAGGACATTACTCGCGGCCCCGGGCGCGGCGCACATCGGGTACGGCCGGTTCACCGAGGTCTTACGAAGTGTTGACGCGGGTTTACCTGCGGTGACGCCTCGGGGACGCCCCGTAACACCACCGAGACGGTGTGACGGAGATCGCGTGAAGCCCTCACCCACTCGGCTGCCCGGCTCCGCCGCCGATCCGACGGGCCGTCACCACCCGCCTCCCAGAGGACATACCGCGTCACCCGCGTGTTCCGTCGGGGGACTCCCTTCGGTCATGTGCGCGCCCCTACGATCGGCCCGCATTCACGAGCGGACGGCAGGAGGGCGTTGATGGGCGGCGACCAGACGAACGAGATGACGGCGGGCGCGAAGACGGCGGGCGAGAAGACAGCGGGCGCGAAGACGGCGAACGACAGGACCCAGGGCACCGGGCGGCGGGCGATCCTCGGCGCGGCGGTGTTCGGCGTGAGCGGGGCGGCCCTCGGGCTGCCGGGGGCGGCCGAGGCCGCCGAGACCCGGCCGGCCGGGCAGCGCGGCCGGGGTCTGAAGAGCCTGCCGGTGCCGACGATCATCGGCCACCGGGGCGCCAGCGGTTACCGCCCCGAGCACACCTTCGGCTCGTACGACCTGGCCCTGGACCTCGGCGCCGACGTCGTCGAGGCCGGTGACCTGGTGCCCACCAAGGACGGCCATCTGGTCTGCCGGCACGAGCCGGAGATCGGCGGCACCACGGACGTCGCCTCCCACCCGGAGTTCGCCGGCCGCAAGACCACCAAGATGCTGGACGGGGTCGCCACCACCGGCTGGTTCACCGAGGACTTCACGCTCGCCGAGCTGAAGACCCTGCGCGCGGTCGAGCGGATACCGGCCAACCGGCCGCACAACACCCTCTACAACGGGCGCTGGGAGATCCCCACCTTCGAAGAGGTCCTGAAGTGGCAGGACGAGCAGACCCGCAAGCGCGGCAAGCAGGTCTGGATCTACCCCGAGACCAAGCACCCCACCTACTTCCGCAAGCTGGGCCTCGGTCTTGAGGAGCGGGTGGCGAAGCTGCTGCGCAAGTACGGCAAGGACGGCCGGAACTCGCCCGTCATCCTGCAGTCCTTCGAGCCCACCAGCATCCAGAAGCTGAACCAGCTGGTCGACAACCCGCTCGTCGTGCTGCTCTCCACGGCGGACAGCCGCCCCTACGACTTCGTCGAGGCCGGCGACCCGCGTACGGTCGCGGACCTGATCACGCCCAAGGGCCTCAGGGAGATCGCCGGCTACGCCCAGGGCATCGGCCCGACCCTTGACCTGGTCATCCCGAAGGACGCGAACGGCAACCTCACCCGGCCGACGACGCTGGTCTCCGACGCGCACAAGGTGGGCCTGGTCCTCCACCCCTACACCATGCGCAACGAGAACCCCTTCCTCCCGGCCGAGTACCGCAAGGGCAGTGCGGCCGACGGCTACGGCGATCCCTTCGGTGCCTTCAGGACGTACTTCGCGACCGGCATCGACGGGGTCTTCACCGACAACGCCGACACCGGCCTGCTCGCCCGGGCCGACTTCCGGGCGGGCTGACCGCGTCAACCCACGGCCCGTTCTCACCCCGTTCGGGGTGACTGTGCGCCGCCCGGGAAACCTGCGCCCGGGGCAGCGCGTCGTTCCGCATATGACGCACGACTTGGTGGCCGCGCTGGGCCCGCTGCTCACCGCCGAGGCCTCGGCCGAGGCATATGCCGCCGGGAGCGAGCCGGGCGACCTGGAGCAGGCCGTCTGGCTCCGGCTGCTGGAGCGGCTGCAGACCGAGGGGCCGCCGCCGGACCCGCACGGCTGGCTGCGCAGGGCCGTCCGCGCCGAGGCCCGCCGCAGCCGCCGTACCACCCGCCGGGAGCGCCCGTACGGAACCGAGCCGGCCGACGAGGCCCGCACCGACCCGGAGAGCCACGTCCTCGCGGCCGCCCGGTACCGCGCGCTGCGCGACGCGGTGCGCCGGCTGCCCGGCCGCTGCCCCCGGCTCATCGAGGCCCTGCTGTCCCCGAACGACCTGACATACCGGGAGATCGCGGGGGAGTTGGGTATCTCACAGGGCAGTCTCGGCCCGGAACGCTCCAGATGTCTGGGATGTCTGCGCCGATTGCTCACGCCGGAGGTTGCGGCCCGCGAAGTGCGGGGATAGGAGTGAGGGACGACAGGTGATCAGGTGAGCGGGAGGCGTGCGCACATGGGCATGAGCGTGACCATCTCGGTGGCGACCGAGCAGGACGCGGAGCAGATCTTCCGGCTTCAGTACCTGTGCTTCCAGAGCGAGGCGGCGCTGTACGGCAACTACCGCATCGACCCGCTCGTCCAAACACTGGACTCCGTCCGCCAGGAGGTCGCCTCCGACTGCGTCTTCGTCGCCCGGCTCGGCGAGGAGGTGGTCGGCTCGGTGCGCGGCAAGGTCACCGAGGACGGCGCCGCCGACATCGGCAAGCTCTGCGTCCACCCCCGCCTGCAGGGCCACGGCATCGGCGCGCGGCTGCTGCGCGCGGCCGAGGCGGCGCTGGCCGATGAGCGCGGCGCCACCCGCTTCCGCCTCTTCACCGGCCACCGCAGCGAGGGCAACCTCCGCCTGTACCGCCGCTCCGGCTACGAGACGGTGGGCCGCTCCAGGGGTGCCGACGGAGTGGAGATGATCATCCTGGAGAAGCGGGCGGGGGCGTACGCGGCTACTGCGTGACCGTGGTGGCCCGCGCCCTGCGCAGCCAGTACATCGCCGAGACCGGCAGCAGCACCGGGATGAAGATGTACCCCGCCCCGTAGTACGACCACACGGTCGAGTCCGGGAACGCCGAGCGGTCGACCAGCGTCCACGTGCCCACGATCAGCACACCGGCGAGCTCGGCGGCGCAGCACAGCAACGCCGCCCGCCGAGCCGTCTCGCCACCCCGGATCAGGGTGTAGGTGATGAACCCGTACACCAGGCCCGCCAGCGCCGACAGCGCGTAGGGGAGCGGCGCCCGGTCGAACTCGGTGCTGATCTCGAACGCCGAGCGCGACACCGCGCCGACCACCATCACGCCGTAGAACCAGACGAGCAGCATGCCCGGCCCGCTGATCAACCGGGCCGGCTTCTCCGCCGCCGGCTTCTCCTCCACCGCCGTCACCTCAGCCTCCCCAGATGTCATAGAGCCGCACCTCCAGCACGGCCAGCACCACACCGCCAGCGGCCACCGTCACCGAGCCCCACTTGGTCCGCTCGGCCAGGGACATGAACCCCGCCGCCGGAACGCACGCGAACGCGCCCAGCAGATACGCCACGAAGATCGTCGTGCCCTGGGCCGGCTTCTCGCCCCGCGCCAGCTGCACGATCCCGACCACCAGCTGGATCACCGCCAGCAGCGACACCGCGGCCATGCCGATGAAGTGCCAGTCCTTGGTCGGCTGGTCCCGGTAGGCGGCCCAGCCGCACCAGGCGGCGAGCAGCAGCGCGGCGACCCCGGTCACCAGCGTCAGGGCATTGAGCATGCCGTGACCTTATTACGGCCGAAACGGGCGCCGGCCCCCGGCCCCGCCCGCGCGCCGGCCCCCGGCCCCACCCCGCTCGCGCGCCGGTCCCACCCCGCCCGCGCCTCGGCCCCCACCCCACCCGCGCGTCGGCTCCAGTGCCTCCCGCGAGCCAGGGGGTCTAGACCACATCGTAGGGTCTGGGTATGACGATCCACGCGCACGCCCTCCTGTTCGACAACGACGGCACCCTCGTCTCCTCCCTCGACTCCGTCGAGCGCTGCTGGACCCGCTGGGCCGGCGAGTACGGGATCACCGCCGAGGAGTTCGGGCGCGTGGCGCTGCACGGGCGGCCGGCCGCCGAGATAGTCGCCGACCTGCTGCCCGCCCACCTGGTCCCGCGGGCGGTCGCCCGGGTCGAGCAGCTGGAGGTGGACGACGTGCCCGACGGTGGCGTACGGCTGCTGCCCGGCACGCGGGACTTCCTCGACTCGCTGCCCGCCGAGGTCTGGGCCGTCGTCACCTCCGCCACCCGGCGGCTCGCCGAGGCCCGGCTGGACGCCGTCGGCATCCTGCCCAAGACGCTGATCGCCGCCGACGACATCACGCGCGGCAAGCCCGACCCCGAGCCCTATCTGCTCGCCGCCCGGCGGCTCGGCGTCGACCCGGCCCGCTGTGTCGTCTTCGAGGACGCCCCGGCCGGACTCCAGGCGGGCCGGGCCGCCGGAATGACCACCGTGGCGTTGGCCACAACCCACCGCGCGGACGAACTCGACGCCGACCTCGTGGTGGAGGACCTGTCGGCCCTGTCCGCACTGGTCACCGACGGGGGCGTGGAGATCTCCGTCCGCCGCTGAACCCCAGGTCCGGGGTGTCCGCCGCTGTCCACTATCCGGACAGCGGCGACCTGTCAGGACCGTAGGTCTGGTTTACTGATCGCATGACCACGACGAGCTGCCGCACCCTTGCGACCGAGGCGACCATGACGCCCGGTGCTCGTTGTATGTGTCGCTCGATGTGCCGAATGTGCGCCTTCTAGAGGGCCCCCGCATCAGCTGAGCCTCGCGCCCCGAAGCGAGAGCCGTGGCATGTCCGTGCGCGCATGACTGCCCGCGCAGTCCGTACGAGACGCACATCCACTTCCATGCCTGAACCGCATGCACCCGTGCCCGGGCACACCCACGCCCGCGCACTCGACAGTGACGGAAATCCTGTGATCACCACCTCGGGCCTGACCAAGGTCTACCGCTCCCGCGGCCGTGAGGTCACCGCCCTCGACGGCGTCGATCTCCACGTCCGCGAAGGCGAGGTCTACGGCGTCATCGGCCAGTCCGGCGCCGGCAAGTCCTCCCTCATCCGCTGCGTCAACCTGCTGGAACGCCCCACCTCCGGCTCCGTGACCGTCGCCGGACAGGACCTCACCGCCCTCGCCGGCCGCGGCCCGCGCGCCGGCAAGGAGCTGCGCCGGGCGCGCAGCCGCATCGGCATGGTCTTCCAGCACTTCAACCTGCTCTCCTCGCGCACCGTGCAGGACAACGTCGAGCTGCCGCTGGAGATCCTCGGCAAGTCCGGCAAGGAACGCTCCCGCAAGGCCCTGGAGCTGCTCGACCTGGTCGGACTCGCCGACAAGGCGAGGGCCTACCCGGCCCAGCTCTCCGGCGGCCAGAAGCAGCGCGTCGGCATCGCCCGCGCCCTGGCCGGGGACCCCAAGGTGCTGCTCTCCGACGAGGCCACCAGCGCCCTCGACCCCGAGACCACCCGCTCCATCCTCCAGCTGCTGCGCGACCTGAACCGGCAGCTGGGCCTGACCGTCCTGCTCATCACCCACGAGATGGACGTCGTCAAGGCGGTCTGCGACTCCGCCGCCCTCATGGAGAAGGGCCGGATCGTGGAGTCCGGCACGGTCAGCGAGCTGCTGGCCACCCCCGGCTCGGAGCTCGCCGCCGCGCTGTTCCCGGTGAGCGGTGAGCGCACGGACGCCGACCGCACCGTCATCGACGTCACCTTCCACGGCGAGGCCGCGACCCAGCCGGTCATCTCCCAGCTCGCGCGGACCTACAACATCGACATCTCGATCCTCGGCGCCGCCATCGACACCGTCGGCGGCCTGCAGATCGGCCGGATGCGCATCGAGCTGCCCGGTCGCTACGAGGACAACGTGGTGCCGGTCGGGTTCCTGCGCGAGCAGGGCCTGCAGATCGACGTGGTGGGCCAGGAGGCTCCGCTGGTGAAGGAAGGTGCCAAGTGACCTGGTCCGAGATGCAGCCGCTGCTGTCGCAGGCGTGTACCGAGACGTTCCAGATGGTGCTGTGGTCGACCCTGATAGCCGTCGCCGCCGGCCTTCCGCTCGGCATCCTCCTCGTCCTCACGGACCGGGGCGGCCTGCTGCAGAACGTCCTCGCCAACAAGGTGATCGGCCAGATCGTGAACATCGGCCGGTCCATGCCCTTCATCATCCTGATGGTCGCCCTGATGAGCTTCACCCGCTGGGTCACCGGGACGACGATCGGTACGACCGCCGCGATCGTGCCGCTCGCCATCGGCGGCATCCCGTTCTTCGCCCGGCTGGTCGAGACGGCTGTCCGGGAAGTGGACAACGGTCTCGTCGAGGCCGTGCAGTCCATGGGCGGCAACACCTGGACGATCGTCCGCAAGGTCCTCGTCCCCGAGGCCCTGCCCTCGCTGATCGCCTCCACCACCACCACGGTCATCGCCCTCATCGGCTACTCCGCCATGGCCGGCACGGTCGGCGGCGGCGGCCTCGGCGACCTCGCCGTCCGCTACGGCTACCAGCGCTTCGAGACCGAGCTGATGTGGATCACCGTGGCGATCCTCGCCGTCGTGATCTCCCTGATCCAGTTCGCCGGCGACGTCGCGGCCCGCTCCCTGCACAGCCGCGGCGGCCGCTCCGGCCCGGCGCCGAAGCTCCGCCTGCTGAAGGCGGAGGAGCCGGCCGCGGCCGACGTCGGCAAGGCCGCCTGAGCGTCCCTCAAGACTCCCCGTACACCCACACGGGGTCGCACCACCCTTAAGGAAAGGCACTTTTCGTGCGTAACACCGCCAAGTTCACCGCCGCCGTCCTCGCCACCGGAGCCCTCACCCTCGGGCTGACCGCCTGCGGCTCCGGCAACTCCGCCAGCTCGCACGACTACAGCGGCCCGCTGGTCGTCGCCGCGAGCCCGACCCCGCACGCCGAGATCCTGAACTTCGTCAAGGACAAGCTGGCGAAGAAGGCGGGCCTCGACCTGCAGGTCAAGGAGTTCACCGACTACATCACGCCGAACACGGCGACCGAGGACGGCTCGGTGGACGCCAACTACTTCCAGAACCAGCCGTACCTGGACGACTTCAACAACAAGCGCGGCACCCACATCGTGCCGGTCGTCACGGTGCACCTGGAGCCGCTCGGCCTGTACTCCCACAAGGTCAAGAAGGCCGACGCCCTGAAGAGCGGTGCGACCATCGCCGTCCCGAACGACGCCGTCAACGAGGCCCGCGCCCTGAAGCTGCTCGCCGCCAACGGGCTCATCACCCTCAAGCCCGGCGCCGGCAACGAGGCGACCCCGCAGGACATCGCCAAGAACCCCAAGAACCTGAAGTTCAAGGAGGTCGAGGCGGCCCAGACCCCGCGCTCCCTGGACGACGTGGACGCCGCCGTCGTCAACGGCAACTACGCCATCTCGGCCGGTCTGAAGCCCGCCAAGCAGGCCCTCGTCCTGGAGTCCGCCACGAACAACCCGTACGCCAACTTCCTCGCCGTGAAGAAGGGCAACGAGAAGGACCCGCGGGTGAAGAAGCTCGCCAAGCTCCTCGTCTCGCCCGAGGTCAAGAAGTTCATCGAGGACAAGTACCAGGGCTCGGTCATCCCGTCCTTCTGACACCGGCCGCAACGCACGGGGTCCGCACCCTCACCGGGTGTGGACCCCGTCGTGCGGTTCAGTGGTTTCATGCTGCATGCTGGGCAGTTCAGCAGGCCCTGACGGTTTTTCCGAAGTTACGGAGTGGCGCATGACTGGCACCTTTCCCAACGTCTCCATCAGCACGGAGCGGTTGGTCCTGCGCCCCTTCGAGGAGTCCGACATCCAGGCCTTCGCCGAGATGATGAACGACGAACTGGTCACCGCCTGGACCTCCGTCCCGCAGCCCTACACCGAGGCCGAGGCCCGCGCCTGGATCACCGAGCGCGCCCCGGCCGAACGCGCCGAGGGCCGCGGCATCGTCTTCGCCGTCGACGAGTTCCTCACCCAGCGCCTCGTCGGCATCGTCCATCTGCAGAACACCGACTGGCGGGTGCGCTCGACCGAGATCGCCTACGTCATCGCCCCCTGGGCCCGCGGCGAGGGCTATGCCTCCGAGGCCGCCCTGGCCACCGCACAGTGGCTGTTCCACGACCAGAAGTTCGAGCGCCTGGAGCTGCGCACCGCCGCCGACAACACCGCCTCCCAGCAGGTCGCCCAGAAGATCGGCTGCATCAGCGAGGGTGTCCTGCGGGGCGCCTGGATAGCCCGCAGCAGGACCGGGGACGGGACGTGGACGGACGTACGCACCGACGTCATCGTCTGGAGCCTGCTGCCGGAGGACCTGGCCGACACGAGCGGTTTCACCTCCTACTCCGACTGGAACTGAGCCCCCGAGCGTCACCAGGTACGCTCAGGGAGCCCGGCTACGGGCCCACACCCCTGACGACCTGCGAAGACCTGGAGAGAGACGACGATGGCCGACCGGGTCACGGTGATCGGCTGGGACGGCTCGCCGCTGACCGACGCGGCACGCGCCGCCCTCGGCGCCGCCACGCTCGTGGCCGGCGCGGCCCACCACCTGGCGCTGCCCGAGGTCCCGCCCACCGCCGAACGCGTCCGCCTGGGCAGCGTCGCGCTCGCCGCCCGCCGGATCGCCGCCCACCGCGGCACCGCCGTCGTGTTCGCCGACGGCGACCCCGGCTTCTTCGGTGTCGTACGCACCCTGCGCGCCCCGGAGTTCGGCCTGGAGGTCGAGGTCGTCCCCGCCGTCTCCGCCGTGGCCGCCGCCTTCGCCCGCGCCGGCATGCCCTGGGACGACGCCCAGGTGGTCGTCGCCCACCCGCGCACCCTGCGCCGCGCCGTGAACGTCTGCCGCGCCCACACCAAGGTCGCCGTCCTCACCGCACCCGGCGCCGGACCCGCCGAACTCGGACTCCTGCTGGAGGGCGTCCACCGGACCTTCGTCATCTGCGAG
The DNA here is from genome assembly GCF_001027185.1 of Streptomyces incarnatus. NCBI lineage: Bacteria > Bacillati > Actinomycetota > Actinomycetes > Kitasatosporales > Streptomycetaceae > Streptomyces > Streptomyces incarnatus. The sequence goes on from NZ_CP011497.1 coordinate 6,930,417, forward strand.
GAACTGGGCACCGAACGCGAACAGGTCACCGTCGTCACCTCCGACAAGGCCGCCGACCACACCTGGCGCGACCCCAACGTGGTCATCGTCATCGGCGGACCCGTCGGGGCCGGTGACGGCGGCGGCTGGATCGCCGGGCGCGACCCGGGCGCCGGCCCGCGCGGCTGGGTGCAGCCCGACGCGTCGTACGGCGACGGACCCGGCGGCGGACGCGGCGGCGGTCCCGGTGGCGGACTCGGCGAGGGCGAGACGGAGCTGCTGCGCGCCGCCCAACTGGCCCGCCTCGGGCCCCGGCTCGGCGACCTGGTCTGGGACATCGGCTGCGGCTCGGGCGCGTTCGCCGCCGAGGCCGCACGGGCCGGAGCCGCCGTCCTCGCCGTCGACCGGGACCCGGCGGCCTGCGCCCGGACCGACGCGGCCGCGCGCCGGTACGGCGTCCAGCTCCACGTGGTCCAGGGCACCGCCCCGCACGTCCTGGAGAACCTGCCCGAACCGGACGTCGTCCGGGTCGGCGGCGGGGGAGCGGCCGTCGTCTCCGCGGTCGCCGACCGGCGCCCGCAGCGCATCGTCACGCACGCCGCGACCCGCGACGCGGCCGAACTCGTCGGGCGCGACCTGACCGAGCACGGCTACCGGGTCGAGTGCGCCCTGGTGCAGTCCGTCCAACTCGACACCCGCGCCTGGACCGAGACCGAGCGGAGTGTCGCGTTCCTGCTCAGCGGGGTGCTGCTGGATCGCAACCCGTGATCCTGTTGTCGTACTGCGCGCGGTAGGCTGGCCGATCGTTGTGCCACACCGGGCGGCCCGGAACTTCGTTCGTCAATGACCGGAAAGCACGCCCGTTTTGGGGTGGGTGTGGTACTGCGGAACCGGAGGACGCGCAACGTGGCGCAGTCCACAGCGGGCTGTCGCGGATCATGCTGTCGCGACGGCGCGACGGCCGGGACAATGCCACTGAATGGCTTTGTCGCCTTTTCCGGCGGGTCGTTCGTGCCGCTGGGCACGGACGCTCGTTCTTCACTACGGGCGGTCGGTGCGCCGTTCCGGGTGAGCTGGTCGTAGGAGCACTAAACCGATGGGCGAGGGGTACGCATGACCGACACCGGCCAGGTCCCGGCCGAGGGGCAGCCGGAGAGCGCAGGCATGGTGGAGCAGCCGGGCGTCGCCGCGCACGGTGCGTACACCTACCTCTCCGAGGCACCCGCCGAGGACGAAGACCTGCTGCTGCCGGGCGCCCAGGGCGCGTGGGGCAACGAGGTCGCGCCACCCGCTCCGGAACCGGTCGTCGAGGCCGTCCACGAGCCGGGCCCGCACGAGACGGCCGGCCGTGACAGCGGCTCCGTCGACCTCAGCGGCGTCCGCCTGCCGGACCCGGCCCCGGCGTCCGTGCCGTCGTCGCCGATCCTCTCGGCGCCGCAGGACCAGCAGGCCGCCCCGCAGGCGCCGCGCCGTCCGCTGCACCTCGGCCCGCCGATTCCCGACGCCTCCGCCAGCCCGGTCCGCTCCCTCGCCGACCGCGGCCCGGCCGGAGCGCCGGTACGGCAGCCTGGTCCGGCCGCGCCCGGCCCCGAGTACCTCGACGCCCAGCCGCTGCGCGACATGGCGCCGCAGAGCGCGGCCCCCTGGGGCGCCGTGCCCGCCGAGGCCGGCGTACCGGCACCCGCGGCGGTGGCCCAGGTCGGCACCCAGGCGCCGGCTGCCGAAACGGTTGACCCGGCCGCCCCCTCCGGGCACGCCACCGACCCGTCCGGCGCCGCCCAGGCCGCCGTCGCCCGCCTCGCCGGCCAGGCGGCCGCACCGGCACCGGGCACGGCACAGATGGTCCACGGCCACGACGGCGTGCAGCCGGTCCATGGCCACGACGGTGTGTACGAGGCCCCCGTTGGCGCGCTTGCCGACGGCGGTCAGCCGCTTGTCGCCGGTCAGGGGGCCGAGGGTGCTTCCGAACCCGGCACGGCCGCAGGCCCGGAGGGCGCGCAGGCGCCTGTTCCCGGTCAGGGCGCCGAGGGCGTCCAGCAGGTCTCCGGGGAGGGCGGCGAGGCCGGTCAGGGCGTGCCCGGTGCGCAGCACGAGGACGTCGTGCCCGCCATGGGCGCTGTCCTCGGCGCGGAGGACAGCGCGGGCGCCGGTGCCGGTGTGCCGGTGGCAGAGGCAGAGGCGGAGGCCGGCCTGGCCGCCGAGGGTGCCCTGGTCGCGCCCGAGGCCGAGCAGGCCGCTGCCGCGGAGCCCGACGCGGCACCGGATCCGGCTCCGGCTCAGCCGGTGGCCGACGCCGCACCCGTGCCCGGGACGGCACCGGTGAACCCCGCCGATCCCGGTGCCGCTCATGCGGCCCAGGTCCAGGCGGTGCCGGGCGAGCCCGGGCCCGGTCAGGTGCCGCACGACGCGCCGGCAGCCACCGGCGCCGAACCGCCCGCGCCGGCTCAGCCCTCGGCTCCCGCTCATTCTGGGGAGGCCTCGGAGCAGGGCGAGGGCGCGCCGGGGGCCGCCGACGCCGGGCCGGCCGCCACGCCTGCCGCGGGGACGGTCGCCGCGCAGGGCGCCGCCGAGACCGCGGACACCACTGCCGCACAACAGGCGCCGGACACTGCCCAGTTCGCCGAGGAGACCGTCCCCGCCCAGGGTGAGGCCGTGGTCCCTGCCCAGGGTGAGGCCGCCGTCTCCCTTCAGGGTGAGGCCGCCGCCCCGGCCCAGCCCGAGCCGAACAGCCCCGTTGCGGGGGAGCCGCAGACCGGCGCGGTGGCGGGGCAGCCCGCCGCCCCGGACGCGCTCGCGCCAGCCGAGGACGCGTCCGCCGTCCAGCAGGTGCCCGCAGCCGAGGACGCGTCCGCCGTTCAGCAGGTGCCCGCAGCCGAGGACGCGGCCGCCGTCCAGCAGGTGCCCGCCGCAGCCGAGGACGCGTCCGCCGACCGGCAAGTGGCCGCCGCAGAAGCCGTACCGGCGCCCGAAGCGGCGGCCGTGCCCGAGCCCGGGACCGCGGACCACGCTCCGGAGGCCGCGCCGGCGGAGCTCCCGGCACCCTCGCCGACGCCGGACGCCGCCTCGGCAGTGCCCACCGCTGACGGCACCGGTACGCCGGAGCCGCAGCCTTACCCGGCGCAGGGCCCGCAGCTGGCCGAACCCGTCGCACCCGCCGCCGAAGCCGTGCCCGGCGCGGCACACCCCGCGTCCGCCGGCGTGCCCGGCGAGGCGCACCCCGCGTCCGAGGCCGTGCCCGGACCGGCGCAGACCGCCGCCGTCCCGCAGCCGCAGGCACAGCCCGAGCCGACCGAGCAGGACGCGCCCCAGCAGGTCGCCGCAACCCGGACGGCCCCGGTGGTGAACGGCCTGGACGCGCCCGCCGGACCGCAGACGCAGCCCGTCGAGCCCCTCGACGCGCCCGTCGCCGACGGCGCCCCGGCGCCGGCCGCCGCCGCGGCCGGGGCCACGCCGGTCGAGCCCGCCGACGGATCCCTCGCGCACCCGGAGGCCGGCGACCGGCCGGCCCCCGCCGAGCAGGCCGGGCCGCTGCCGTCCAACGTTCCGCTGCAGGCGCACCCGGAGCAACCGATCGGTCAGTTCGTGCAGGTGGAGGGCCAGGTGCCGACCACCCCGCACCTGGCGCCGACCCCGCCGCAGCCCATGGTCCTCGCCACGGAGGAGGCGCCGGAGCCGGTGGCCATGGTGCCGGCACCCCGCGAGGGCGAGCCCGAGCCCGCGGCGGCCCCCGATGTCGTACAGCACGCGGAGGACCTGCAGACCAGGGCCGCCGACCAGGAGGAAGAGAGCACGGCCGCAGTGGCTGAAGCACCGCAGTCCACCGGCCCCGCCGCGCCCGGCTACAACGACGCCGAGCGCGAGGCCGTCCTGAAGGTCATGCGCGAGCGCCGCGACATCCGCAACGGCTTCCGCGGCGACCCGATCCCGCACGAGGTGCTGCTCCGCGTCCTGGAGGCCGCCCACACGGCGCCCTCCGTGGGCCACTCGCAGCCCTGGGACTTCGTCGTCATCCGCTCCGCCGAGACCCGGCGGACGATGCACGAACTGGCGATGCGTCAGCGAGAGGCCTACGCCAAGTCGCTGCCCAAGGGCCGGGCCAAGCAGTTCAAGGAACTGAAGATCGAGGCCATCCTCGACACCCCGGTCAACATCGTCGTCACCGCCGACCCCACCCGTGGTGGCCGGCACACCCTCGGCCGGCACACCCAGCCGCAGATGGCGCCGTACTCCGCCGCCCTCGCCGTCGAGAACCTGTGGCTCGCCGCCCGCGCCGAAGGCCTCGGCGTCGGCTGGGTCAGCTTCTTCGACGAGCGCGAGATGGTCCGCGCGCTCGGCCTGCCCGAGCACCTGGAGGTCATCGCCTACCTGTGCGTCGGGTACGTCGACGAGTTCCCGGACGAGCCCGAGCTGATGCAGGCCGGCTGGTCCAAGCGGCGCCCCCTGTCCTGGGTGGTGCACGAGGAGACGTACGGCCGCCGCGCCCTGCCCGGAGAGGAACCCCACGACCTGCTTGCCGAGACCGTCGCACAGATCCGCCCGCTCGACGCCAAGGCGCTCGGCGAGGCCTGGGAGCGCCAGAAGCGCATGACCAAGCCGGCCGGCGCGCTCGGCATGCTGGAGATCATCTCCGCCCAGCTGTCCGGGCTGTCCCGGCAGTGCCCGCCGCCGATCCCGGAGCCCGCGGCCGTCGCCATCTTCGCCGGCGACCACGGCGTGCACGCCCAGGGCGTCACCCCCTGGCCGCAGGAGGTCACCGCCCAGATGGTGGCCAACTTCCTCGGCGGGGGAGCGGTCTGCAACGCCTTCGCCGGCCAGGTCGGCGCCGAGGTGTGCGTCGTGGACGTCGGCGTCGCCGCCGACCTCCCGGCCACCCCCGGCCTGCTGCCCCGCAAGATCCGCGGCGGCACGTCCGACATGACCACCGGCCCCGCGATGACCCGCGAGGAGGCGAAGGCGGCCATCGAGGTCGGCATCGAGACCGCCCGCGACCTGGTGGCGGCCGGGAACAAGGCGCTGCTCACCGGGGAGATGGGCATCGCCAACACCACGGCTTCGGCCGCCCTCATCTCGGTGTTCACGGGTGCCGACCCGGCCGAGGTGACCGGCCGTGGCACGGGCATCAACGACGAGACGCTGGCCCGCAAGACCGAGGTCGTCCGCCGCGCCCTGGACCTCCACCAGCCGGACCCGGCCGACCCGATCGGTGTCCTCGCCGCGATCGGCGGCTTCGAGCACGCGGCCATGGTCGGCCTCCTGCTCGGCGGCGCCTCACTGCGTACGCCGGTGATCCTGGACGGCGTCAGCGCCGGTGCCGCCGCCCTGGTGGCCCGCGCGATCGCCCCCGAGGTCCTCGCGGCCTGCATCGCCGGCCACCGCAGCGCCGAACCCGGCCACGTGGCCGCCCTCAACAAGCTGGGCCTGCGCCCGCTGGTCGACCTCGACCTCCGCCTGGGCGAGGGCACGGGCGCCCTGCTGGCCCTGCCGCTGGTGCAGAGCACGGCCCGGGCGATGCACGAGGTGGCCACGTTCGACTCGGCCGGGGTCACCGAGAAGTAAGAGGTCACGGGGTCACGGCAGGGGTGGTCCGGCGTTCCAGCAGCCGGACCACCCCGTGCCCGCACCCCTGTCCACAGCTAAAATCCGCACGTCAGGGCCGCTTCGACGCCGCAGCGCGCCCACCGCACCGCCCTGCACGAGGAGCCGTCCCTCATGGCCGAACACCCCGCCTACCCCGTAGGCCTCCGCCTCTCCGGCCGCCGCGTGGTCGTCCTCGGCGCCGGCACGGTGGCCCAGCGCCGCCTCCCGGCACTCATCGCGGCCGGCGCGGACATCGTCGTCGTGTCCCCCGAGGCGACCCCCTCCGTCGAGGCCATGGCGGAAGCGGGCGAGATCACCTGGACCAGGCGGCCGTACCAGGACGGCGACCTCGCCGAGGCCTGGTACGCCCTCATCGCCACCAGCGACCCCGAGACCAACACCGCCGCCTCCGCCGAAGCGGAGCGCCACCGCGTCTGGTGCGTGCGCTCGGACGACGCCGACCAGGCCACCGCCTGGACCCCGGCCACCGGTCACAGCGAGGGCGTCACGGTCGCCGTACTGACCACGGACGCCCGCGGCCGCGACCCCCGCCACACGGCCGCCATCCGGGACGCGGTGGTGGAGGGCCTGCGCGACGGCACGCTGGTGGCGCCCCACCACCGCACCCGCACCGCCGGCGTCGCCCTGGTCGGCGGCGGCCCCGGCGACCCCGACCTGATCACGGTGCGCGGCCGCCGGCTGCTCGCCGAGGCCGATGTCGTCATCGCCGACCGGCTCGGCCCGCGCGACCTGCTCGCCGAACTCCCGCCGCACGTCGAGGTGATCGACGCGGCGAAGATCCCGTACGGCCGTTTCATGGCCCAGGAGGCCATCAACAACGCCCTCATCGAGCACGCCAAGCAGGGCAAGTCGGTGGTACGGCTCAAGGGCGGCGACCCGTTCGTGTTCGGCCGGGGCATGGAGGAGGTCCAGGCACTCGCCGAGGCCGGCATCCCGTGCACGGTCGTCCCGGGCATCTCGAGCTCGATCTCCGTGCCGGGGGCGGCCGGCATCCCGGTCACCCACCGGGGCGTGGCGCACGAGTTCACGGTCGTCAGCGGCCATGTCGCCCCGGACGACGAGCGCTCGCTGGTCGACTGGCCCTCGCTGGCGAAGCTCACCGGCACGCTGGTGATCCTGATGGGCGTCGACAAGATCGGGAAGATCGCCGAGACGCTCGTCGCCCACGGCAGGTCCGCCGACACCCCGGTCGCGCTGGTGCAGGAGGGTACGACGGCCGCGCAGCGCCGCGTCGACGCGACCCTGGCCACGGTCGCCGAGACGGTGCGGACCGAGGAAGTGAAGCCCCCGGCGGTCATCGTCATCGGCGAGGTCGTGACGGTCGGCCCCCGGCCCGCCGCCTGACCGTCCACCGCTTGATCACGCGTAACCCGGGGTAACCTACTCGTTCCCAGCCGTTGGCAGCACACGCAGGACAAGGCAGTATCACCCTGTGGCCGATCTCATCACCGTCGAGGATCCCGACGACCCGCGCCTGCGCGACTACACAGGCCTGACCGACGTCGAACTGCGCCGCAAGCGCGAACCCGCCGAGGGCCTGTTCATCGCGGAGGGCGAGAAGGTCATCCGCAGGGCCAAGGAAGCCGGTTACGAGATGCGCTCCATGCTGCTCTCGGCCAAGTGGATCGACGTCATGCGCGACGTCATCGACGAACTCCCCGCCCCGGTCTACGCCGTGAGCCCCGAGCTCGCCGAGCAGGTCACCGGCTACCACGTGCACCGCGGCGCGCTCGCCTCCATGCAGCGCAAGCCGCTGCCCACGGCCGGTGAACTGCTGCGCTCCGCCCGCCGGGTCGTGGTCATGGAGTCGGTCAACGACCACACCAACATCGGCGCGATCTTCCGCTCGGCCGCCGCCCTCGGCATGGACGCGGTCCTGCTGTCGCCCGACTGCGCCGACCCGCTGTACCGCCGGAGCGTCAAGGTCTCCATGGGCGCGGTGTTCTCGGTGCCGTACGCCCGTCTGGAGACCTGGCCGAAGGGCCTGGACTCGGTCCGCGAGGCCGGTTTCACCCTGCTCGCGCTCACCCCGGACGACAAGGCCCGCGCCCTGGACGAGGCCGCCCCGCACCGGATGGACCGGGTCGCCCTGATGCTCGGTGCCGAGGGGGACGGACTGTCCACCCAGGCCCTGGTCGCCGCCGACGAATGGGTGCGCATCCCGATGTCCCACGGCGTCGACTCGCTCAACGTGGGCGCGGCCGCGGCGGTCGCCTTCTACGCGGTGACCACCGGCCGCCCGGAAGCCTGACCCCACCGGCCGGCTTCCGGACCGCGGGTCACGTGTCCCGGCCCTGCCCCGGCGTGGGCCCGTACCGTTCGGACACCGGCCGGCCGGCCACCGCCGCCGGACGGCTCGGCTGAGCGAGCCGCTGGTGCCGGCCGGCGTCGTCGCCGAGGCCGCGGGCCGGGCCCTGGCAGCCCTGGGCCACCGCGATGCCGAGCGCCACGAGCAGCGTCACCACGACGAACACGAACAGCCGCTGACGCAGCAGCCGGGGATTGGCCGGCCGCAGTCCGGTGCCGGTCGTACGCTGCACCGGCCGCCCGGAGCCGTTGCGCTGGGCCGGACGGGTGCCGTTGCCTGAGCGCCGGTCACCGCGCGGCGGCGGGGTCGGGCGCGCCGAACCCGGCCGTGCCGGGGCACCCGAACCGTTGCCGCGCGGGCCGCTGCCGGTCCGCGCGGACGCTCCGCCGCGCGCCGGCGCACCACCCCGGGCGGGCGCACCGCCGCGCGGCACCGGGGTGCCGGGGGCGGCGCGCCGCTGGGTGCGCTGCTGCTCGGGGTAGGTGTCGACGAGCCGACCGGTGGGCTGGTCCGCCTCCGCGGCGCGCGGCGCCGGCGGCCGTACGTCCGTCAGGCCCTGGGCCTCGCGGGCGGCGATCTCCTTGAGCCGCAGCGACAGCTGCAGCGTGCTGGGCCGGTCCTCGGGGTCCTTCGCCAGGCAGGCCCGTACCAGCGGGGCGAGCGCGTCCGGTACGCCGTGCAGCTGCGGCTCCTCGTGCACCACCCGGTACAGCATCACCTCGGAACTGCCGTGCCCGAAGGGCGAGTCGCCGGTGGAGGCGTAGGCGAGGGTCGCGCCCAGCGAGAACACGTCCGTCGCCGGGGTGACGGCCGCGCCGCGCACCTGCTCGGGCGCGAGGAACCCGGGGGAGCCGACCGCCGTGCCGACGTGGGTGAGCGTGGAGGCGCCGGTGGCCCAGGCGATGCCGAAGTCGATGATCCGCGGCCCCTTGGGGGACAGCAGGATGTTGGACGGCTTGAGGTCCCGGTGGACGACACCGGCCTCGTGCACGGCGACCAGGCCCTCGGACAGGGCCGCGCCGACCGCCGCCGTGTCGGCCGCGCTCAGCGGGCCCTCGTCGGCGACCTTGTCGTGCAGGGAGGGCCCGGGTACGTACTGCGTGGCGAACCAGGGCCGCTCGGCCTCCAGGTCCGCGGCGACCAGCCGGGCCGTGCAGCCGCCCCTGATCCGCCGGGCCGCCGAGACCTCCCGGGCGAACCGCGACCGGAACTCCTGGTCCTCCGCCAGATCCGGCCGGATCACCTTCAGCGCGACCCGCTGGCCCTTCTTGTCGGAGCCGAGGTAGACCACGCCCATCCCACCCGCGCCGAGCCGTCGGTGAAGCCTGAACGAGCCGACGACGCGCGGGTCCTCGCGCCTCAGGCGCATCATCGCCATGTTCATCCCCGCTGCCCGGTCCCTGTGACGTGGCACAGCTTACGTTTCCACGGCCGCCTGCGCGCAGAGGCCGCGCCCTCCGGTCCGGACGGATTGTGCCGGCCACCGGTACGACATGAAACGCGGTCAGGAAGCGAAGCGGCGCGGGGCCCTTGATCCGTCCGCACCCTCAACCGACTGCGGGTGTCGGGGCGTTGAGGTCGCGAGAGACCGGCACATGCCGGTCGGGGCGGCCGTCCGGCACCCGCCATGGACCGACCGCGGACCCGGGCGCGGGACGGGCCGCGCACCGGACGCGACGCCACTCCCACACCCGTCCGGAGTGATCGAAGTCACTCCTCGTGATCGCCGGATCCTTCGGAAATGACCGGACACAGCGGGCGGCCCCTTCCGGGAAGACCCCGAGACCCCGGCCCGCGTCTCCACCCAGGGGAGTACGTCCCGAGTTGTGGCTCATCCTCGGGGAGGCCCGGCAATCGGTACGAAGGCATGACGCCCGGCAGGCGCCCCACGCCTAGATTTGAGGTCAAGCGGCGGGTGCAGCACTCGTCCCCCGAGGTCAGACACCCGCCGCTGCCGACGACAACCGACACGGTCAGGAGAGGGACCATGGCCCACCCGGCACCGCGACGCCCGGCGTTCGCACCGCGCCGGACGGGCCGCCGCCACCCCGTGGTGGCGACGCTCATGGCCCTTCCCCTGGCGGCCCTGCTCCTGCTCGTCTTCGACGGCTGGGAGACGGTGGCCACACAGGCGTCGTCCGTGGGTGCGATGCTGGGGCGCTGAGCGGCGACCCCAGGCCCGGAAGAGCGGTCCGGGCGGGGACATCCATCCAGGAAACCCCGTGGGGACGGGGGTGCGGCGGACGGCACAAATGCCGGCGCAGCTGGGGAGCTGCGCCGGCATGCGCCGTTTTCTCAGCGCCGCAGCGGGGTCTCGCCGTGGGGTGCGGTGCATTGCCGGCTGCGGGTGCGTTGTGGCCGTCCGCGCCCACGCGGCAGAGCCGCATATCAAAACAGCCCCGCGCCCCTTTGCGGCGCGCATCGCCGTCGTGGCCTGCGGGCATTCGTGCCGCTAAGGGCGCCCACAGCACCGGCAGCCGTACGACCTGCTCAGCCTGCGGGTTGCTGGCGGGGCGGGGCGGGGCTCGCGGCAGCCGCTGCCGTGCGGCCTGCTCAGGCTGCGGGCAGTCGTGCCGCTGGGGCGATGGGGGTCCCCCCGCTCGAGCGAAGCCGAGAGTGGGGGAGGGTGGGCGCGGGCGGCACCCCGTCGGCGCGGGCGGGCGACGCCCCGCCCCCGGCCGGCGCCAGTACCCTCGGCTGCGCAGCCCACCGTCCCGAGGAACCCTTGACCACTGACACCCCCGCCCTCATGCCCGCGCTCACCGCGAAGGTCAGGGCCGCCGCACACCCCGGCACCGGTGGAGACGCGTGTGCCTGTGGCACCGCCACCCTCGCCGACCGCCCCGACGCCACCGTCGTACGGCACGCCGGCACCGTCGCCAAGGCCCACGCCCCCGGTACCGACCCCGCCGAGCTGACCCGGCGCCTCGCCGTGGCCGCCGGCCTCCCGGACGTGCTCCTGCCCCCGCTCGCCCCGGCCCCCGCACTCCTGCTGAACCGCCTGGCGACCTTCTGGCCGTACGGCACCCCCGTGGACCCGGACGACCGGGACGCGGCGCCCTGGGAGGCCACCGCCGTCCTCCTCGCCCGGCTGCACCGCACGCCCCCGCCCGCCGGCCTGCCCCCCATGCGCGGCCCCGTCAAGGCCGCCCGCGCCGTCGCCCGGCTGCACTCGGCCCTGCGCGCCGCGCCCCATCCGGCGGCCGGCCCGGTCCTCGCCGCCTGGGCCGCGCTGCCCGCCTGGGCCCGCGCCGAGGCCCCCATGCCCGGCACCCCCGCCCTCTGCCACGGCGACCTGCACCTCGGCCAGCTGGTCCGCCACCCGGCACCGGACGGCCCCTGGCGCCTGATCGACGTCGACGACCTGGGAACCGGTGTCCCGGCCTGGGACCTCGCCCGCCCCGCCGCCTGGTACGCCTGCGGACTCCTTCCGCCCGACGAGTGGACGCGCTTCCTCGGCGCCTACCGGCGGGCCGGCGGCCCGGCCGTACCGGCGGCCGGCGACCCCTGGCCCGCCCTTGACGTCCCGGCCCGCGCGCTGACCGTGCAGACGGCCGCCCGTGCCGTCACCAAGGCGCTCGCGGCCGGCCGTCCGCTGGACGAGGTGGAACAGGCGGCCGTCGACGCATGTGCCCGAATGACCCCGATTCCGCACCAGTTGGCGCCCGGCGTGACCGACTAGGCTGCAACCGGCCCGGGCTGGACGGAGTCTGTCCTGGGGAGACGCGAAGCAGGACCGACCGGCGAGGAGTTGAGCCGACCATGCATTGTCCGAAGTGTCACGCGCCGATGCACACCTACAACCGCAGCGGCGTCCAGATCGAGCAGTGCAGCGGCTGCCGCGGCATCTTCCTCGACTACGGCGAGCTGGAGGCGCTGACCCAGCTGGAGGCCCAGTGGTCCAAGCCCGTCCCGCCGGTCCCGCCCGCCCCGCAGGGCTACCCGGCGCCGCCGGCACCCGCCTGGGGCGCCCCGCACGGCGGTCACCACGGCGGCCACGGACACCACGGCCCCCATGGCCACCACAAGAGCTGGGCGCACATGCTCTTCTCCAGCTGAGCACACGAACAAGCCCCCGGTCGCGAGACCGGGGGCTTGCCGCTGTGTGGACGATACTGGGATTGAACCAGTGACCTCTTCCGTGTCAGGGAAGCGCTCTCCCGCTGAGCTAATCGTCCGCAGCCCGTGACCCGAGGATCACAGACAGTGCGCGATACTGGGATTGAACCAGTGACCTCTTCCGTGTCAGGGAAGCGCTCTCCCGCTGAGCTAATCGCGCGGGTGGGGATCTTCGAGAAGACCCGTGGATCCTGCGAGAAGATCCAGTGGACGATACTGGGATTGAACCAGTGACCTCTTCCGTGTCAGGGAAGCGCTCTCCCGCTGAGCTAATCGTCCTTGGAGGTGGAGACGGGATTTGAACCCGTGTAGACGGCTTTGCAGGCCGTTGCCTCGCCTCTCGGCCACTCCACCAGGAGTGTAGGGGATCGGGATGACCCCTTCTTCCTTCGAGCGGACGACGAGGCTCGAACTCGCGACCTCAACCTTGGCAAGGTTGCGCTCTACCAACTGAGCTACGTCCGCCTGTCGTTTCGGTCCGCTTCCGCGTCCCGGCGACGTGTTGAACTCTAGCGGATTCCCGGGCCAGTACAAAAACGCGTTTGCGCAGCGTGCTGCGCTGCCCCCGACGGACCCCGTGGTCAGAGCTCCCTCCGGGACATCCCGGGGCCACCTGTCGGACACCCGACCTAGACTCGACCACGTGCTTCACCACCCTTCCGGCCTCCTTCCCCTGGCCCGCTTCGGCGACCGCGTCGCCACGGGTCTCCTCGACGTGACCAGCGACCCCGCAGCCCTGGACTCCACGGGCTTCTGGGCCGTCTGCGCGGACTTCGAGGGCCGCCTGACCTGCGCCCGCTTCGCGGACGTGCGGGAGGAGCCGGTGCCCGCCCCGGTGCCGGGCGGCTGGCGTGGCCCGGCGGTGGGGGAGTGGACCTCCTCCCTGGACCGGGCCGCGTACACGGCCGCCGTCCGCCGGATACGCGAGCACATAGCGGCCGGCGAGGTCTACCAGGCCAATCTCTGCCGGGTGCTCAGCGCGCCGGTCGCCCCGGACGCCGACGTCGACGCCCTGACCGCCCTGCTGGCCCGCGGCAACCCGGCGCCGTACGCGGGGACGATCAGGCTGCCGGCGCACGGCGTGGAGATCGCCACCGCCTCGCCCGAGCTGTTCCTGCGCCGCCGCGGGCGTGTCGTGGAGTCGGGGCCGATCAAGGGCACCGGGCGTACCGAGGCGGACCTCCTGGAGAAGGACTACGCCGAGAACGTGATGATCGTGGACCTGGTCCGCAACGACATCGGGCGTGTCTGCGCCACCGGCAGCGTGACCGTCCCCGACCTGTGCGCCGTGGAGAAGCACCCCGGCCTGGTCCACCTGGTCTCCACGGTCCGCGGCGAGCTGCGGGACGGGGCAGGGTGGCCGGACCTGCTGGCCGCCGCCTTCCCGCCCGGCTCGGTGACCGGTGCGCCCAAGTCGAGCGCCCTGCGGATCATCGAGGCTCTCGAGACCGCCCCGCGCGGGCCGTACTGCGGCGGCATCGGCTGGGTCGACGCCGACCGGGGCACGGGCGAGCTGGCCGTGGGCATCCGCACCTTCTGGACCGACCGGGAGGCAGGGGTGCTGCGCTTCGGTACCGGCGCCGGGATCACCTGGGGCTCCGACCCCGAGGGCGAGTGGCGGGAGACCGAGCTGAAGGCGTCCCGGCTGCTCGCGGTAGCGTCGGGGGCGTACGAGGCAAGCGGAGGGGTGTTGGCATGAGGATCTGGCTGGACGGCGGGCTGCGGGACCCGGAATCCGCCCGTGTCTCCGTCTTCGACCACGGGCTGACCGTCGGCGACGGCATCTTCGAGACGGTGAAGGCGGTCCACGGCAGGCCGTTCGCCCTCACCCGGCACCTGGACCGGCTGACCCGCTCGGCCCGGGGCCTCGGCCTGCCCGACCCCGACCACGACGAGGTCCGCGAGGCCTGCGCGGCGGTCCTGGAGGCGAATCCGATGCCGCTCGGCCGGCTGCGGATCACCTACACCGGCGGTCACGGCCCGCTCGGCTCCGACCGCGGCGAGCACGGCCCGACCCTCGTGGTCGCCCTCGGCGAGACCACCCGCCGCCCCGACACCACCGCCGTGATCACCGTCCCGTGGACCCGCAACGAGCGCGGTGCCCTCACCGGCCTGAAGACCACCTCGTACGCCGAGAACGTGGTCGCCCTCGCCCGCGCCCATGAGCACCGCGCGTCGGAAGCACTGTTCGGCAACACGGTCGGACAGCTCTGCGAGGGCACCGGGTCGAACGTCTTCGTCGTCCTCGACGGCGAGATCCACACTCCGCCGGTCGCCTCCGGCTGCCTGCCGGGCATCACCCGCGCGCTGACCGTCGAGTGGACCGGCGCCAAGGAGACCGACCTGCCGCTGGACGTCCTGCGCGGCGCCGACGAGGTCTTCCTCACCTCGACCCTGCGCGACGTCCAGGCCGTCCACCGCGTCGACGACCGCGAGCTGCCCGGCACCCCCGGTCCGGTGACCGCCAAGGCCATGCGGATCTTCGACGAGCGGTCCGGGCAGGACCTGGACCCCTGAGCCGGGGTGAGCCGGGGGACGGGCCGACGACGGTGCGGAAAACCGGCTGACTCGGTGGTCGGCTCCGGGTAGAACACCTGTGATGACCACGACCCTGCGGCCGGTCGAGCCGCTCCAGCAGCACCCCGACGGCACCCGTTCCCGCCGCTACCAGGTGTGCGTGAACAGCCGTCCCGTCGGCGAGATCCACCTCGGCACCTCGCCGTCCCTCGGCGACTCGGTGGCCCGCGTCATCGACCTGCGGATAGCCGAGCCCGACCGGCGGCGCGGCCGGGGGACGGTGGCCGCCCTCGCCGCCGAGGAGGTGGCGCGCGGCTGGGGCTGCCGGCAGATCGAGACCCTCGTCCCCGCCTCGGCCGGCATTGCCCTGCGGCTGTTCGGCGCCCTCGGCTACACCCCGCGCAACCGCGGCATGGAGAAACGCCTCGGCACCACCCCGCCCGACCTGCCGGCGGGCAGCAGCGCGCGGCCCATGACCGGGGCCGACTTCGACGCGTGGTACGCGCACGAGAGCGAGCGGTACGCGCGCGCGTGGATCGCGCGCGGCGTGCCCGAGGCAACGGCCCGCGCCAAGGCCCGCGGCGACCACGAGAGGCTGCTGCCGCACGGTCTCGCGACCGACGGCATGATCTTCAGCGTCCTGGAGCACGAAGGGGCCAGGGTGGGCACGCTGTGGGTGGCCCTTCAGGACACCAAGGCGTACGTGTTCGACGTCGAGACCGACGCGGACCGGCGCGGCCGGGGACACGGCCGCACCCTCATGCTGCTCGCCGAGCGCCAGGCGATCGAGGCCGGCCGGCCGGTGCTCGGCCTCAATGTGTTCGCGGGCAACACCCCGGCCGAGCGGCTGTACGAGTCGCTCGGCTACGAGACGACGACCCACTCCCTCGCCAAGCCCCTGCTCTAGGCTCCGGCCGGGATCTGCGGTGCGTCCTGCGTGCGTGCTGCGGTGGTACTGCGGTGCGCCCTGAGGCGCTTCCCGAGGCGCGGCTCAGGCCTCCTGGCCGCCCAGCAGCCGGTCGGCGATCTCCTCGATGCGCGCCCGCAGCCCCTCCTGGCTCTTGCCGCCGTCGAGGCGCTCACCGCCGATGACGTACGTCGGCGTGCCGGTCACCCCGATCGCCTTGCCCTCGGCCTGGTCGGCGTCCACGATCAGGATGTGCCGGCCGTCGATCAGCGCCGTGTCGAACTCCTCGGCGTCCAGGCCCAGTTCACGGGCCACCTCCACCAGGAAGGGCTCGCCCGCGCGGTCCAGCTCCTCGACCCGTTCCAGCACGGCCTCCACGTACGGCCAGCCCTTGCCCTGCACCAGCGCCTCCTCGGCGGCCTGCGCGGCGGCGAAGGCGTGCTTGTGCTTCTCCAGCGGGAAGTGCCGCAGCCGCAGCTCGAGACGGTCGCCGTAGCGGGCGCGCAGGGCCCGGACGTCGTCCAGGGCGGTGCGGCAGTCGGGGCACTGCAGCTCGCACCAGACGTCGAGGACCGGGGCATCGGTGCGTGCGGGGGAGGAGTCGCTCATGCCGACCAGTCTCGCAGGCCGGACGCGGGCGACCCAATCGGGACGGTACGGCCGCCGCGCGGCACCGCGATACCGCGACCGTGCGGCCCCGGGACGCCACGGCCGTACGGCACCGCAGCGGCACTCCAGTAGGAGACGACCCGGAGTTGTCCCTGATGTCCGCCGCGGGCGTGGCATCGCGGGGACGGGGCGGGGCAGGATGGAGGTGGACGGAGGCCGCGCGCCGTGCCGGTGCGCCGCGTCCGCCGAGCATCGCCCACCACCCGACCGAGCCCGCCAGGAGGACCGGATGATTGCCGAGACCGTCTGCTCCGCCGTGTCCGCGGCGGGCCTGGGCATCGCGGTGGTCACGGCCTACCGCAGGCGTTTCCTCGCGGCGACCCGCATCGCCGCCTACTCGCTGGTGCCGGTCGGCCTGGTGATGACCGGGGTCGTCGGCTGGCTCGCCGACACCGCCTTCAGCCCCACCGCCTGGGCGGGCTTCGGGGTGCTGGGCGCGGCCTGGCTCCTGTTCGCGGGCACCCGGGCGGTCGAGCGCCGGCGCGGCGGCACCCGCGCCGAGCGCAAGGCGGCTCGCGGCGACCGCTCCGAGGCCGTGGCCCCGGCGGCCTCCGCGCCGTCCCTGGGCCCGGGCACCCGGCCCGCGACCGGCCCCGCCACCACCCCGCGCGCCAAGGGGTCCACCGACGACTTCAGCGACATCGAGGCCATCCTCAAGAAGCACGGCATATGACCGACCGCATGACGCGGTGGGGCGCTCCGCCCCAGCCGGTCGGCGCTGCCGCACCGGCCCCCGCCGGACCGAATCGACACAGAGCGTCGCGCGGACGTCCGGAACCGTTCACAACCCGAAGCAAGTCGGGCGAGACGGCGCGTTATGCGGCAACTCCCGCATAACGCGGGTGTGTTGATCGCGTACGGGGTCCGTTCTGCGCCATGATCTGCGGCGAGATGCTGGACACGAGACAGAGCGAGGCCGCGCCGCCGAAGGACGAGCCGCGCGGGTGCCTCTTCGCCCTATCCCAGCCACCGCTGATGATCTTCCTTGCGGTGATCGGGTGTCTGCTGCTCATGGCTGCGCTGCACGACCTGCTGTTGCTGTGAGCCGTACACGTCCGTCCCGGCGCCACCCGCCGGGACCGACGTCGCTCCGGCTCCGGTGCGACCAGCGTCAACGCACCCGCATGCGGCGCACGACAAGAACCCCCGCGGCGCTTCTTCGCGCGTCCGTCACCCCGTCGCTTCCTTGCGGCGTGCCCGGTACGCGGCCACGTGCAGTCGGTTTCCGCAGGTGCGGCTGTCGCAGTAGCGGCGCGAGCGGTTGCGGGAGAGGTCGACGAAGGCGCGCCGACAGTCCGGTGCCTCGCAGCGCCGCAGTCGCTCCCGCTCCCCGGCCACCACGAAGAAGGCCAGCGCCATCCCGCAGTCGGCGGCGAGATGGTCGGCCACGGAGGCGCCGGGTGCGAAATAGTGCACATGCCAGTCGTAGCCGTCGTGGTCGGTCAGGCGCGGGGTGGTGCCCGCCGCGGCGACCAGTTCATTGATCAGCCCCGCTGCGGCGCGGGCGTCCGGCGCCGCGAAGATCGCCGCGAACCGCCCCCGGACCCTGCGCACCGCCGAGAGATCGAACTCCGACAGCACACCGACATCGCTGATCTTGTGGTTCCGTACGAAATCCGCGAGCGCCGGGACATCGGGCAGTCCGTCGGCCGCCGCGTCGTCCTCCGGCGCGGTGTTCACCAGATCCACCACGGTGTCGAGGGCGCACCGGGTGTCGTGGGTGATCAGCACGTTTCGCTCCCTGGCCTGAGGGTCGGGCGGACGCCCGCCGATGCTGGCCGATGGTAGCGACTACCCCGCCCACCGCACCGGCCCGCGCCCGACCTCGACTGCCCGTAGAACGCCTCCGCGCCCGAGCTGGTTCCCGCTCGCGCAGGCCGCCTGCGCGGACGGGCCCGCGGCGGATCGCAGGCACAGACCGGCGCCGTCGCGCGTGAATCGCTCACGGTGACGGCGCCGGGCTGTGCCGTATGCGGTTGTCTTGGCCCGAGCCGTCTCCCCGAGTGGACGGCGCCGGGCTGCTTTCGGCCGCGACCTAGCTCTCCGCCAGGATGTGCGAGAGCTCCTGATCCAGATCGAAGTGCCGGTGCTCCGTGCCGGGCGGCACGGCGGCGTCGGTCCGCTTCAGGAAGGACTCCAGAGCCCGCGCCGGGGCCTCGAGCAGGGCCTCCCCCTCCGGGGAGCTGAGGGCGATGCACACGACGCCCTGACCGTGGCTGCGCGACGGCCAGACACGGACGTCGCCGGTTCCGGTGGGCCGATGGAGCCCCTCGGCGAGGAGGTCGCGGGCGAACACCCACTCGACGGTCTCCTCGGCTCCGGTGTGGAAGGTGGCGTGCACGGCGTAGGGGTCGGCCGTGTCGTACCGCAGGCCTGCGGGGACAGGCAGGGAGGACTCGCTCGACACAACGAGGCGCAGGTGCAGCTCGCAGCTGACCGTGGTGTTCATAAGCGCCAGGGCCTTTCGCTCAGTGTGCGCTCGGGGATTCGCACGTCGGCGAAATCGACATGCCACCTACGATGCCGTTGTAAACCCCTCTGAGGGTTTTGCGTGTCTTTACGTAACTCTTCCGGCCGAGAACTCGTACGGGATCTACGACCATTCCGGTGACTGGATTCACTCCGGTAGGGTTTGTCTGTATGAATACGGGGAGTGACGAGCCGGGCGAGGTCGTCGTGGTGGCGGACAAGGCGAGGACGGACCGGCAGGAACCCGGGCAGAACGTCGGGCACGACACCGGTGACGGCCTCGGTTCCCGGGCGCCGGAATTCGTCAAGGCGCGCCGGCTGCTGCATTTGAGCTGGCAGGTCGGCGTCTTCGTGGTCGGCCTCGGGGTCGTCGTCGCCGGCGTCGTCATGCTGCCGCTGCCGGGACCCGGCTGGGTGGTGATCTTCGGCGGCATGGCGATCTGGGCGACCGAGTTCGTCTGGGCGCAGCTCGTGCTCCGCTGGACGAAACGCAAGGTCACCGAGGCGGCCCAACGGGCCCTCGATCCCAGGGTGCGCCGGCGCAACATCGCGCTGACGGTGATCGGGCTGGTGGTCGTGGCCGTGCTCGCCGGGATCTACGTGTGGAAGTTCGGCCTCGTCATGCCGTGGAAGATCAAGAGTCAGTGACCCGGCGCCTCCGCCTGGTCGTCCGCCGCCCCGGTCCGTGGTCGGAAGCACCCCCTGACATGGGGTAATGTTCTTCCTGCGCCCGGGCGATTAGCTCAGTGGGAGAGCGCTTCGTTCACACCGAAGAGGTCACTGGTTCGAACCCAGTATCGCCCACCCGGACCGACGGCCCACCTGCGAAAAAGCAGGTGGGCCGTCGCCGTATGCGTTCCGCACCGGCCCACCGCACCCCCTCCGGCCGACTCCGGCACCGAACACCGGCTGCGGTCCACTGCGGGGTGCCGGCGCCGAGCAGCGGTTCAGGTGTCCTACGGGACTCGGCGGCGAGCAGCAGCTCCTGGCGTGCGGCGGGACCTCGGCGGCGCGTGGTCGATCCAGGCGCCCTGCGCGCCGTTTCGGCGGCGGAGGCGGCTCCAGGGCCGCGGCGCGGGTCTCGATGCCGACAGGCGGCTCGTGGGCTCCTGCGGAAGTGCTGCAAGCACCACGGGCCTCGACCCGCCGCCGCAGGACGCCAACGGCCCGGGTCTACCGCTCGCACGCTTCCCCGTACTGCACGCTTGCTCCCACCGAGCCCAGCGCGAGCAGCCAGTCGGCCGACGTTTTGCCGAACCGGCAACGTCCCGCGTGGTCACCGGCACGGCCGCCCGATCGCGGTACGTAGCCACCAGCCGTCCGCCGCCACCCTTCCCGCATCACCAGTCCCTCGCCGCTCCGCCCGCGACCAGCAGTGAAGCCGCAACAACCCCGCAGGCCAACGGCTCGACAGATCGACAAACCGACAGAAGCGACAGAACCTGCAGAACGGGTCCGAGGCGTGAGCGTGACGGAGGCTGCGGGCTTTCGGCGCGCGTGGGGCGGCGCGCTGTCGTCTTCTCGGCGCGGGTCGGTTCGAGTGCCGGTCCCGTACCGCTGCGGACACTTCCTCCAGCAGGAGCACCCGAAGGAGACGAACCGGATCCCGACCGACTGACTCACCGCCCTGCCCGGCTGCGACGACCCCGACCACCTCCGTTCACCCTGTCCGCCCCACCTCACCCGCTCACCTGCAGAAACACGCACCGCGACAGTCGCAGGAGCGGCAGCCGGCCCGGCGCCGGACCCGTGCCGTCCGCAAGAAATTCCTGTCCGACTCATTGACGCACCCCGGACCCCTCCGTAACTTGTGCCAGCAAGCGCTTACTTGAAACGATTCATGACGACGGCGACGACGCTGCGGGGAGGGCCCCACCATGGGAACCAGCAGGAATCCGGAGAGGCGTACGATCCTGAAGGCCGCCGGGGCCTCGGCGGCCGCGCTAGGGCTCGCCGCGACGACCGGGTGCGGGGGCGGAAGCGGTTCCGGGGACGGGACGGTGACGATCCGTTACTCGTGGTGGGGTGCGGAGGAGCGGGCCAAGAAGATCAACCGGACCATCGCCCTCTTCGAGAAGAAGTACCCGAAGATCAAGGTCAAGACCGACTTCCAGACGTACGCGTCCTTCTGGGAGAAGTTCCAGACCCAGGCCGCCGGCGGAAATCCCCCGGATGTTTTCCAAAATGCCGTCACCTTTCTCCGGAAGTACGACAAGCGCGGAATTCTGCTCGACCTCAAGTCCCAGGTGCAAGCAGGTAATCTGACTCTGAATCACTTCCGGGAGGGTGTGACGAAGGTCGGCGAGGTCGACGGAAAGCAGCTCGGAATTCCCGTCGGTTCCAACACCATGGCGCTCGTCGTCGACAAGAAGGTGTTCCAGAAGGCCGGCGTCGAGCCGCACCCGGGATGGACCTGGGACGACTACTTCAAGGCCCTGAAGACCATCCACGACAGGACGAGGGTCCCCGGGGACACCGGCTACTTCACCATCATGTACCTCTACGACCTGTACCTCCGCCAGAACGGCAAGGCGTTCTACACCAAGGACGGACTCGGCTTCGACAAGGCCGATCTGACGGAGTGGTGGACCGACGGCTACAACCGCGTGAAGGCGGGCATCGTCACCGACCCGAAGGTCGTCCAGCAGGACAGCCCCAAGTCCTCCCTCTCCGCCGGCCACGGCGCCTCCGAGTTCACCTGGGACAACTTCACCATCCGCTACTCCGCCGAGGGCAACAGCACCTACGGCCTCGCGCCCATCCCCACCACGGACGGCAAGCACACCGGCCAGTACCTCGCCTCCCTGATGCTCAGCGCCTCCGCCCGCACCTCCCACCCCAAGGAGGTCGCCCGGTTCATCGACTTCATGGTCCACGACCCCGAGGTGGGCAGGATCATGGGTTACGACCGGGGCATTCTCGCCGGCACCGAACAGTACGAGGCGTACAAGCCGACCGACGCGGTGAACAAGGAGATCGCGCAGTACGAGGCCGACACCGCCAAGGCGGGCGTGCTCGGCGCGATCACCCCGCACCCCTCCGGTGCCGACACCATCGAGGCCTCCTTCCTGCGCATCGGAGGCGACCTCGGACAGGGCAAGACGAAGGTCACGGACGCGGTGAAGCAGTTCTTCACCGAGGCCGAGGCCGCCTTCCAGGCCTGATGGGAACCGCCGTGACGCTCGTCAAGGACTCCCTGCCCGCGACCCGCAGGGCACGCTCGGCCGCCACCGCCGCCCCGGGGCGGCCGGGCCGCCGGCGCGAGAACCTCGCCGGTTACCTCTTCATGTCCCCGTGGATCGCCGGCTTCCTGCTGCTGACCGCCGGCCCCATGGTCGCCTCGCTGTACTTCGCGTTCACCGACTACAACCTCTTCAACACCCCGAAGTGGGTCGGGCTCGACAACTTCACCAAGATGTTCGACGACCCCCGCTGGCAGAAGTCGGTGGAGGTCACCGCCAAGTACGTGATCATCGGCACCCCGCTGAAGCTGCTGCTCGCCCTCGGGGTCGCCCTGCTGCTGGCACAGAGCCGCCGTGGCCAGGCCTTCTACCGGGCCGCCTTCTACGCCCCCTCGCTGATCGGCGCGAGCGTCTCCGTCGGCTTCGTCTGGCGGTCGCTGTTCTCCGACGGCGCGATCGTGGACCGCACCCAGTCCTTCTTCGGCCGGCACGTCGGCGGCTGGGTCGGCAACGCCGACTGGGTGCTGTACTGCCTGGTCGCGCTGACGGTGTGGCAGTTCGGCGCGCCGATGGTCATCTTCCTGGCGGGCCTGAAGCAGGTGCCGAAGGAACTGTACGAGGCCGCCGAGATGGATGGCGCGGGCCCGCTCCGGCGGTTCTGGAGCATCACCCTGCCGATGATCTCCCCGGTGCTGTTCTTCAACGTGCTGCTGGAGACCATCCACTCCTTCCAGATCTTCGGCTCGGCCTACGTCGTCTCCAACACCTCCTGCGGCCCGGCCGACGCCACGCTCGTCTACACCTGCTACCTGTACCAGCAGGGCTTCAAGAACGCCCAGATGGGCTTTGCCTCCGCCATGGCCTGGATGCTGCTGCTCGCCGTGGCCCTGGTGACGGCCGTCCTCTTCTGGTCCCAGAAGAAGTGGGTGCACTACGAGGAGGACGCCCGATGAGCGCCACCACCACGAAACCGGTCCTCACCCGCCGGCGCACCGGCTCCCTCGCCTGGCACCTCGGCGCCCTGCTGATCCTCGCCGTCATCCTCTACCCGGTGATCTGGGTCATCGGCGCCTCGTTCAAGCCCGGCAAGGACATCATCAACAGCCTCACCCTGGTCCCGTCCCACCCGATCCTGTCCAACTTCAAGGGCCTCGCCGACGGCATAGCGGATGTCAGCGTCTGGACGTTCTTCCGGAACTCCCTCTTCTACGCCCTCGGTGCCGTCGTCGGCGTGCTGATCTCCTGCTCGCTGACCGCGTACGCGTTCGCCCGCATCAGGTTCGCCGGGCGCAACCTGCTCTTCTCGCTCATGATCGGTACGCTCCTGCTGCCGTACCACGTGCTGCTGATCCCGCAGTACGTGATGTTCCAGAAGCTCGGCTGGATCAACACCTACACCCCGCTGCTGATCGGCAAGTACCTCGCCGTCGACGCCTTCTTCGTCTTCCTGATGGTGCAGTTCATGCGGAACCTGCCCCGCGAACTGGACGAGGCCGCCCGCCTCGACGGCTGCGGGCATCTGCGCATCTACTGGTCGATCGTGCTGCCGCTGTGCCGGCCCGCGCTCATCACCAGCGCGATCTTCACCTTCATCAACGCCTGGAACGACTTCATGGGCCCGCTGATCTACCTCAACGAGCCCGGCAAGTACACGGTCTCCCTGGGCCTGATGATGTTCCGCGACTCCGACGGCGTGGCCGCCAACTACGGCGGCATGATCGCGATGTCCCTGGTCGCGCTGCTGCCCGTGCTGCTGTTCTTCCTCGCCTTCCAGCGGTATCTGATCGACGGCATGGCGACCTCCGGACTGAAGGGCTGAGGCGACCGGCATGGCCGAAGCACGTGTGAAGGCACGCAAGGAGTCCGTTCTCGCCCAGCGGTTCGCCGTCTTCGCCGAGTGCCTGCTGACCGGCGTGTGGATCGCGGTGGCCTCCCTCGGAGTCGTCACCTGTCCGGCCGCCTTCGCCGCCGGCGCCCGGCATCTGCGCCGCCGTACGGGCGATCACGGAGGCGGCTGGCGGGAGTTCGCCGCCGACGTCCGGGCCGCCCTGCGCGGAGGCTGGGCGGTGGGCCTCGCCGGCTGGATCCTGGCGGCGCTGGCCCGGGTGGACGTCCAGGCCGTACGCGCCGGGCTGCCCGGCGGGCCGCTGGTGGGGGCCGTGGGGCTGTTCGCGCTGATCGGGCTCGCCGTGGCCGGGCTGCGCGCGGCGGCCGTCTGGGCGCCGGGGGAGCGCTGGCGGGTGCTGCTCGCCGCGGCCGGGCGCCGTACCGTACGCGACCCCGCCGGATCCTTCCTGCTGGTCGGCGGCGCGGTCCTCACCGTCTGCTCCGCCCTGCTCATCGCCCCGCTGGCGGTGCCCGTGCTCGGGGCCGTCGCGGCGGCGGCCGTCGCCGTGGAGGAGCGGTACCGGCGCCGCTGACCGCTCCCAAGGCCGGTGCCGTGGGCGCCGTACCTCACCCTGTCATGCCTCTGACCAGCCAGCTGTCCATCCCCGTACGGAAGGAAAGGCATGTCTCCCATCCCGCGCAGATCCCTGCTCAAGGCGGCCGCCACGGTCGGCGCCGCCACCCGGTTCAGCTGGGCGCTCGGGGCACACGACGCGCAGGCCGCGCCCGCCGCCGCGGCCGGCGGCGCCGAGCCCGTCACCCTGGACTGGCTGGAGGACGGCGGCCTCGGCGCGGCGCCCGGCTCCACCGTCGGCGTGCCCTGGCCCATGGGCGTCCACCAGGACGACCAGACCTTCGCGCTCACCGACGCTGGCGGCAAGGACGTACCCGTACAGAGCTGGCCGCTCGCCTACTGGCCCGACGGCTCCCTCAAGTGGACCGCCCACGCGGTGAGTTCGGGCAGCGGGAAGCTGACCCTCACCGCCGGGACGCCCGCCGCACCCGGCCAGGAGGTCACCGTCGACGCCGGCGGCGGCACCATCGACGTCTCCACCGGCGTCATCACCGCGAGGATCGGCAAGAACGGCACCACCCTGATCAAGTCCGTCACCCGCGGCTCGACCGAGATCGCGAAGAACGGCCGGCTCGTCCTCATCCGGCAGCCCGAGATCGAGGACGGAGACCAGGGCACCGTGAAGACCGAGCGGTTCGACGGCGCTCTCGACGAGGTGACCGTCGAACAGGACGGCCCGGTCCGCGCGGTCGTCCGCGTCGACGGCAAGCACCGCAGGGGCGACCGCGGTTGGCTGCCCTTCTCGCTCCGCCTGTACTTCTACGCGGGCGCCGACTCCTTCCGCATGGTGCACACCATCACCTACGACGGCACCCAGGAGCCCGGCAAGGCGAGCGGTGACTTCATCCGCGGACTCGGCGTCCGCTTCACCGTGCCGATGCGCGACGCGGCGTACGACCGGCACATCCGCCTCGGCGGCGAGGGCACCGGTCTGCTGCGCGAGGCCGTCCAGGGCATCACCGGACTGCGCCGCGACCCGGGCGCCGCCGTGCAGTCGGCCCAGTACGAGGGCAGGAAGCTGCCCGACCCCGCCACCTGGGACCAGCGGGTCACCACCCGCCTGCGGTACATTCCGCACTGGGGCGACTACACCCTCTCCCAGCTCTCCGCCGACGGCTTCACCGTGCGCAAGCGCACCAAGCAGGGCCACGGCTGGATCGCCGCGGGCGGCGGCAGGCGGGCCTCCGGCTTCGGCTACGTCGGCGGCGCGAGCGGCGGACTCTCCTTCGGGCTGCGCGACTTCTGGGAGAAGTTCCCCGCCCAGCTCGACATCCGCGACGCCGACACCGACGAGGCCACCGTCACCCTCTGGCTCTGGTCGCCCGAGGCCCAGCCGATGGACCTGCGCTTCTACCACGACGGCATGGGCCAGGACACCTACGCCGAGCAGCTCGAAGGCCTCAACATCACCTACGAGGACTACGAGCCCGAGTTCGGCACCCCCTACGGCATCGCCCGGACCTCCGAACTCCTCTTCTGGGCCAACGACTCCACACCCGACGCCGACACCCTCGCCGGGCAGCTCCAGGCGGTTCGGGTGCTGCCCCAGCTCGCCGCCCCGCCCGGGCAGCTCATCAAGGCCAAGGTCTTCGGCCCCGGCCTGTTCTCCGAGCCGGACCGCTCCACCCCGGCCAAGGCGAAGATCGAGGACCACCTCGACTTCCTCTTCACCTACTACAAGGACCAGGTGGAACAACGCCGTTGGTACGGCTTCTGGGACTACGGCGACTTCATGCACACCTACGACACCGTGCGCCACCAGTGGCGGTACGACGTCGGCGGCTACGCCTGGGACAACTCCGAGCTCTCCCCGGACCTGTGGCTCTGGTACGCGTACCTGAGAAGCGGCCGCAGCGACCTGTTCCGCTTCGCCGAGGCGCTCACCCGGCACACCGGCGAGGTCGACGTCTACCACCTCGGCAAGTGGGCGGGCCTCGGCACCCGGCACGGTGTGCAGCACTTCGGCGACAGCGCCAAACAGCAGCGCATCGCCAACACCACCTACCGCCGCTTCTACTACTTCCTCACCGCCGACGAACGCGTGGGCGACCTCATGCACGCCAACGTCGACTCCGACGAGACCTTCCTCGTCCTCGACCCCCAGCGCAAGGTCCGCACCGACCCCTACACCCCCGACCGGCACGCCCTGTCGATCGGCTTCGGCACGGACTGGAGCGGCCTGGTGTCGGCCTGGCTGACCGAGTGGGAGCGCAAGGGCCCCAAGTGGGAGAAGGCCAGGGCACGTGTGCTGTCCACCATGGAGGGCATCGCCGCCCAGCCCAACGGCTTCGTCCAGGGCAGCGGGCTGTATGACCTGGACACCGGCAGGTTCGCCGTCGCCGACCAGCCGGTGGTCTCCGTCTCCCACCTCTCGGCGGTCTTCGGCCTCAACGAGCTGGCCGCCGAGCTGATCCACCTGGTCGACATGCCCGCGTTCACGTCGGCCTACCTGGACTACTGCCGCTACTTCAACGCCACCAAGGCCGAACAGAAGGCCCGTTACGGCTCCGACTTCGGCACCCTGCTGCTCTTCCAGGGCCACTCGCGCCTCGACGCCTACGCCGCCGTACAGACCGGTGACGCCACGCTCGCCGAGCGCGCCTGGGCCAAGTTCTACGGCTCGGACGGCTACACCGAGTCCTCGCCGTGGAGGACGGAGAAACTGACCGGACCGGCCACCCTGGTCGAGGGCAGCGAGGCGAGCTGGGTGTCCAGCAACGACACCGCGCTCTACGGCCTCGCGGCCATCGAGAACCTGGCGCTGCTCGGCGACAGGATGCCGGGATAGCGGCGAAGGGGGAGCGCCGTCGCACGGGCGGCGGCGCTCCCCCACCGAGTCTGGCCCGGCGCACGGCGCGGCGCATGAGTATGCGTACTCAGACGCGCGCACCCATCCGGGGCAGACTCTGCCCATGGACTGGACCCACTACCGTTTCCGCAGCCTGTGGTCCCTGCCGGCACCGCCCGCCGCCGTGTACGCGGTGCTGGAGCGGCCCGAGGACTATCCGGGCTGGTGGCCGCAGGTCCGCTCGGTGACGAGGCTGGACGCGGACACGGGTGTGATCACCATCCGCTCCCTCCTGCCCTACGACATGACCTTCACCGCACGGCAGGTCCGCAGCGACCGAACCGCCGGTGTGCTGGAGGTCACTCTCTCCGGTGACATCGAGGGCTGGGCGCGCTGGACGGTCACCGCCCGGGGCGCCGGCACGCTCGCCCGCTACGACCAGGACGTGCGCGTGCACAAGCCCCTGCTCCGCCGGTTCGCCGTACCCGGCCGCCCGGTCTTCCGCGCCAACCACCGCCTGATGATGCGGTCCGGACGGCGCGGACTGCTGCGCAGGCTGGAAGCGGTTTGAAGGATAGGCGCCGGGGCCTGTATTGTTCACTGCGTTCCCGGGCGATTAGCTCAGTGGGAGAGCGCTTCGTTCACACCGAAGAGGTCACTGGTTCGAACCCAGTATCGCCCACGTTCGCGAGAGCGACGTGTGTCCGCAAAAAGCGCGGACCACGTCGCTCTCGTCGTGTTCTGCGCGGCTTCGCCGCGCGAAGTGGGGGCTCCGCCACCCACACCCCCGTCCCCGGCGCCGCAGTCGGCCGGAGCCACAGGGTCACGCCGCCGCCGGCAGCTCCGGCCTGAGGGGCCAGTCCGTGCTGACGATCTCCTCCGAGCCGCTGCGCGCGAACCAGGCCTGCAGCCCGCGGGCCTGCGCCGCGTGCCATCCCGTCTGGAGGGTGTGCAGCTCGGCGGGGGACAGGCGCTCGAGGCGGGTCGCGAAACGGCGGCCCAGAGCCCGTACGACGTCCAGCGCGGCCAGTGCGTCGGCCGCGGCGTCGTGCGCGCCCTGCAGCGTGACGCCGTAGTGCTCGCACAGGTCCGTCAGGGTGCGGCGGCCCTTGCGGTAGCGGTCCAGGTGTTTGTCCAGCACGCGCGGGTCCAGCACCCTGAGCGGCGTCGACTCGAACCAGCGGTCCAGCGACGACGCCCGGTGCCGGCGCAACTCCCGGTCCAGCAGGGTGAGATCGAAGGGCGCGTTCATCACCACCAGCGGGCGGCCCATCGCCGCGTGCTCCGCCAGCTGCTCGGCTATCTCGTACATCACCGGCGCCGGCCAGCGGCCGTTGTGCTGCAGGTGCTCCTCGGTCAGCCCGTGCACCGCCGTGGCCTCGGCGGGCACCGGCACCCCCGGGTTCACCAGCCAGCGGGTGACCCGCGGCCGGGTCCCCGGCGCGTCCTGGACGACGACGGCGGCCGACACGATCCGGTCGGTCTCGACGTCCACGCCCGTCGTCTCCGTGTCGAAGGCGGCCAGCGGCCCCTCGTACCAGTACGTCATCCCAACCCAACTCCTCGTTCACCCAGGGCAGGTGACGTTCCGTCTTCTGCCCGTTTGGTGATACCCGGGCTGTTTGCGGCGTACGCCGGGAGGAGACAACAGGAGTACGGGTCTTTGCAGTTCAGCGGCCCTCAGCGGGGAAACACTTGGCTTGGAAGGCTGTTGGTCATGGCCATTGCGCAGCCCGAGCGGGGCGGGCTGCTGCCCGATCGCACGGGCCCCCTCCGCGGCACGCTCGCCACCACCGCCTGCATGGAGACACTGCAGGTCGGCTATCTGCACGCGGTCGCCGCCGCGGCCGGCTGCTCGCTGTCCCAGCCCTTCCCGGACAACGGCATCGACTGGCACGTCAGCCACAGCGCGCCCGGACACACCGTCGACGACGAGGTGACCATCAAGGTGCAGCTCAAGGCCACGTACCAGGTCGCGCCGAACCCTCCGGGCCGCACCTTCTCCTTCACCCTCGACAACGACCATCTGCGCAAGCTCGCCCGCACACCCGTCTCGGTGCACAAGATCCTGGTCGTCATGCTCGTCCCGCGCTCGCAGGACGACTGGCTGCGCGCCAGCCACGACCGGCTCGACCTCAGGCACTGCTGCTACTGGGTCAACCTGGCCGGCCACCCCATCACCGGCCGGCACCGGACCACCGTGCGGATACCGACCACACGCATCTTCGACGACCGGGCGCTCTGCGAGATCATGACGCGGGTCGGGACGGGAGGCAGGCCATGAGGAGCCGTCCGTACGAGGAGCTGCCGCGCCAGGTCCGGCCGCATCCCGACGACC
This sequence comes from Streptomyces incarnatus, assembly GCF_001027185.1. NCBI lineage: Bacteria > Bacillati > Actinomycetota > Actinomycetes > Kitasatosporales > Streptomycetaceae > Streptomyces > Streptomyces incarnatus. The sequence goes on from NZ_CP011497.1 coordinate 6,959,752, forward strand.
TTCCCTGGAACCGGCCCCCGGAGCCCGCCGAGGTCGACCCCGCCGTGCTCGGCGCCCTGCTGCACCGGCACGGCTGGCAGCGGCGCGGCGGAGCCCCCGGGCGCTACGGCCGCTGGACCCCGCCGGGGCCGGGCGGCGGCGGGACCAGCCTGCTGGTGCCGGAGAGCCGGGCCTTCCCGGACAGCGACGACCTGCTCGGCGAGGCCCTGGACGCCCTCGCCCGCAGCGGGACGCCCGCCGCCCGCGAGGTGCTGATCTCCCTCGCCGTGCCCAGTGACGAGATCCGCTGGTGGCGCGACACCCCGAGCGGGCCCGTCGGCGCCGCGCCCTGGACGGCCGACGAGCAACTGCGCGGCGCCGCCCGGCAGATGCTGCTCGCCGCCGCCCTCGCCACACGTGCGCGTGCCGGGTACTACGGTGCCCGCCACCGCCGCTCCGCCGCCGCCCTCCTGCAGGACGTCCTGGTCGGCCCCGCCGCCGAGGGCCGCCACCTTACCGCCTTCGTGCCCGTGCCCACCGGCCGCCCGCTCGCCGTCCGCCTCCACCAGGCCCTGTACGCCGCCCGCGAGGCGGTCGACTACCGGCGGGCCACCGGCGGCATGGACGCCTTCGACGGGGCGGTGCAGGCGGGGGTCAGCCGCGAGCTGACCGAGGCGCTGGCCGCGCTCGTGCGGGGCACCGAGGGGGCCAGGATCGCCGTCGCCTGGGCGCCCGGCTCCGGCGTGCCCGAGGGCTGCGCCCCCTCCGCCGAACCCGTCGAGTTCTCACCCGGCGACCTGCCCGCGCTGCGCGAGGCCGCCGCCCGCTATCTGCGCGACGAACCCTCCGTTGCGGTCCGTGTCACCGGCGCCGTCATCCGCATGCGCCGCTCCGGACCCGGCGGCGAGGGCACCGTGCGGCTGCGCGTCCTGTCCGGCGCCGACGTACCCCACGTCCGCGTCACCCTGGACGAGGAGGACTACCGCATCGCCGGCCACGCCCACCTCGTCGGCCTCCCGGTGCGGGTGCACGGCCGGCTGGAGCGGCGCGGCGGCTTCCGCCGGCTCACCGGCGCCTCCGGTGTCGTACCCGTGCAGGTGGACGAGGGCGAACGGGACAGGCTGATGAAGTCCCTGCAGGAGAACCTCGACTTCTTCGAGGAGGCCTGCGGCGACCGGGAGGCAGGAGAGTACGGGGACGAGGACTGAGGGAGTAGGGGAGCGGGGAGCGGGGACCGAGGGTGACCGTTTCGCGGTCGGCGCCGTCGGGTCGGTACGATCGCCTGTGCGCGCGCTCCTGGTATGGCGCCGCACCCCACCTTCAGTCAGGAGAGACCGGTGTCAGACGTCCGTGTGATCATCCAACGCGATTCCGAGCGGGAAGAACGCGTGGTGACGACGGGCACTACGGCCGCCGACCTCTTCGCGGGCGAGCGCTCGATCATCGCCGCGCGCGTGGCCGGCGAGCTGAAGGACCTGGCGTACGAGCTTGCCGACGGTGACGAGGTCGAGGGCGTCGAGATCTCGTCCGAGGACGGCCTGAACATCCTGCGCCACTCCACCGCGCACGTCATGGCGCAGGCCGTGCAGGAGCTGTTCCCCGAGGCCAAGCTGGGCATCGGCCCGCCCGTCAAGGACGGCTTCTACTACGACTTCGACGTCGAGAAGCCGTTCACGCCCGAGGATCTCAAGGCCATCGAGAAGAAGATGCAGGAGATCCAGAAGCGCGGGCAGCGCTTCTCCCGCCGCGTCGTCACCGACGAGGCGGCCCGCGAGGAGCTGGCGGACGAGCCGTACAAGCTGGAGCTGATCGGCCTCAAGGGCTCGGCGTCGCACGACGACGGCGCGGACGTCGAGGTCGGCGCCGGCGAGCTGACGATCTACGACAACCTGGACGCCAAGACCGGCGAGCTGTGCTGGAAGGACCTCTGCCGCGGTCCGCACCTGCCCTCGACCCGCCTCATCCCGGCGTTCAAGCTGATGCGCAACGCGGCCGCCTACTGGCGCGGCAGCGAGAAGAACCCGATGCTGCAGCGCATCTACGGCACCGCCTGGCCGTCCAAGGACGAGCTGAAGGGGTACCTGGACTTCCTCGCCGAGGCCGAGAAGCGCGACCACCGCAAGCTCGGCACCGAGCTGGACCTGTTCTCCATCCCGGAGCAGATCGGCTCCGGCCTCGCCGTCTTCCACCCCAAGGGCGGCATCGTCCGCCGGGTCATGGAGGACTACTCGCGGCGCCGCCACGAGGAAGAGGGCTACGAGTTCGTCTACACCCCGCACGCCACGAAAGGGAAGCTCTTCGAGACGTCCGGGCACCTGGACTGGTACGCCGAGGGCATGTACCCGCCCATGCAGCTCGACGAGGGCGTGGACTACTACCTCAAGCCCATGAACTGCCCGATGCACAACCTGATCTTCGACGCGCGCGGCCGCTCCTACCGCGAACTGCCGCTGCGCCTCTTCGAGTTCGGGACCGTGTACCGGTACGAGAAGTCGGGCGTCGTGCACGGCCTCACCCGCGCCCGCGGGTTCACGCAGGACGACGCGCACATCTACTGCACCCGTGAGCAGATGTCCGAGGAACTGGACAAGACGCTCACCTTCGTCCTCGGCCTGCTGCGCGACTACGGCCTGACCGACTTCTACCTGGAGCTGTCCACCAAGGACCCGGAGAAGTTCGTCGGCTCCGACGAGGTCTGGGAGGAGGCGACCGAGACGCTGCGCCAGGTCGCCGAGAAGCAGGGCCTGCCCCTCGTGCCCGACCCGGGCGGCGCCGCCTTCTACGGCCCGAAGATCTCCGTCCAGGCCAAGGACGCGATCGGCCGCACCTGGCAGATGTCGACCATCCAGCTCGACTTCAACCTGCCCGAGCGGTTCAACCTGGAGTACACCGGTCCCGACGGCTCCAAGCAGCGCCCGGTCATGATCCACCGCGCGCTGTTCGGCTCCATCGAGCGGTTCTTCGCCGTCCTGCTGGAGCACTACGCGGGTGCCTTCCCGGCGTGGCTGGCCCCGGTCCAGGCGCTGGGCATCCCGATCGGCGACGCGCACGTGGAGTACCTGGAGAAGTTCGCGGCGGCGGCCCGGAAGAAGGGCCTGCGCGTCGAGGTGGACTCCTCCTCGGACCGCATGCAGAAGAAGATCCGCAACGCCCAGAAGCAGAAGGTGCCGTTCATGGTCATCGCGGGCGACGAGGACATGTCGAACGGCTCGGTGTCCTTCCGCTACCGCGACGGCTCCCAGGAGAACGGCATCCCGTTCGACACGGCCATCGCGAAGATCGCGCAGGTCGTCGAGGAGCGGGCCCAGGTCTGATCCGGCGCCCGCTCGCGTAAGCAGGCCCCCGGGAGGTTCAGCGTCCCGGGGGCCGCTCGTCGCCCTCGCGCGAGAAGGTCTGCATCAGCCAGGACGAGAACGAGCCCGTCACCGCGCCCAGCAGGGCGAGGCCGCCGATCATCATCCCGGTGGCGATCACCCGGCCCATCGGGGTGACCGGGGTGATGTCCCCGTAGCCGACCGTGGTGAGGGTCGACGCGGCCCACCACACGGCGTCCCCGTACGTGCGCATGGTGGCGCCGGGCGCCCCGCGTTCCGCCTGGTAGACCGCGAGGGCACCGGAGAAACCGAGGAGCACGGTGGACAGGCCGGCGTAGGAGATCACCCGCGCGTGCAGCGTCAGCCGGGGCTCCCCGGCCTTGCGCTGGACGGCGTCGTACAGCGGAACGATCCGCAGGGGACGCAGCAGCGGCAGGACGACCACCACGGTGTGCAGCAGGTGTGTGGTGACGAACCGCAGACCCTGCCCGCTGAGCCGCCAGCGCACCGCGTAGTCCGCGGCGAACACCAGCCAGAGGGCGAACATCACGGACAGGCACACGACATGCCAGAAGGCGGGCATGCCCGTGGCCAGGACATGCGTGGCATACGCGGCCAGGAAGACCAGCGATGCCACGAAGAGCGGGATCTCGGTGCGCTGCGTCCAGCGCACCGCACGGCTGTCGTCGTCCACCGGCCCAGCTTGGCCGGTGGCCTTCCTCCCGCCGCCCCGGCGACACGCCGCGAACGGGCGAAGCCATATGCTGCCTAGCATGACGAGTGAGCCGGAGCAGCAGATCGGAGTGGGGACGCAGGACGCGTTCCAGCGCCTGTGGACGCCCCACCGGATGGCCTACATCCAGGGCGAGGGCAAGCCGAGCGGTCCCGGGGCCGACGACGGCTGTCCCTTCTGCACCATCCCGGCCAAGTCCGACGAGGACGGACTGATCGTCCGGCGCGGCGAGCACGTGTACGCCGTCCTCAACCTCTATCCGTACAACGGCGGGCATCTGATGACCGTCCCCTACCGCCATGTCGCCGACTACACGGAGCTGACCGGTCCGGAGACCGCGGAACTCGCCGAGCTGACCAAGCAGGCGATGACGGCCCTGCGCACCGCGTCCGGCGCGCACGGCTTCAACATCGGCATGAACCAGGGCACCGTCGCGGGCGCCGGCATCGCCGCCCACCTGCACCAGCACATCGTCCCGCGCTGGGGCGGCGACACGAACTTCATGCCGGTGGTCGGCCACACGAAGGTGCTGCCGCAGCTGCTGGCGGACACCAGGAAGATGCTGGCGGAGGCCTGGCCGGCGTAGCCGCAGGGTGCCCTCTGCCGAGGGCACCGCTCACGCGTCGTACAGGTCGGCCTTCCTCGGCGTGGGGTCCTGCACCAAGCCGCTGAGGACGCCCGACCGGGTGCCGAACTTCTCCGTGTCCACGCCGTTCTCCTCCAGCACCCTGAGCGCCGCCGAGTGCACCACCCGCAGCACCGGCGTGGCCGCGCGCAGCGCGTCGTCGGCCATGAAGCGGTGCCGCCAGGGCTGGTCCGCCCAGGCGTGCCGCAGACCGAACGGCTCGGGCAGGACGAGCGAGCCGCCGAGCCAGTTGAGCAGCGGCGGGTACCAGCTCAGCGGGGCGCGGGTGGCGAGCCGGACCACCTCGTCCGTGGTGACCAGCGGCAGCATGATCTTCCTGGTCTCCCAGGGCTTGAGCGACTTGGAGACCTCCTTGCTCGGCGGCTCCGGCTTGGAGGTGAACAGAGAGTTCACCGGTCCCAGCGCGTGCCCGGTCACCTCGATGCGCAGCGTCTCGTGCAGCACCGTCACCGTGATCAGCATGGTGAGGACCAGCTGCCCGTCCCACAGCGTCCACTGCACGCCCAGGTAGTGCCGGTCGCCGCTGCCGAACTGCTGCTTGTTGCAGATCTCCTGTATCGCGTGCGGCTTGACCTGGAAGGCCTCGACGTCGGTGCCCTCGGGCCGGGCCACCTCCGTGGCCTTCTCGCCGATCGGCGTGACGATCCAGTGCTTGATGGACGGCTTGGGGAAACCGCCGGTGTTCAGCGGGCCGCGCTCCAGCAGGGCGAGCTGGTCGTGGATCGCGCGGATGACGTCCCAGCTGCGGAAGGGGTGGATCTCCCGGGTCGGGTCGGCGGGCTCCAGATCCTCGGCGAGCTGCCAGGATCCCCAGCGGGTGCCCATGCCGAGTATGCCCTTGGGGCCGGCGTAGAAGACCGAGTTGGACTGCTGCTCGGCGGTCAGCCGGGCCAGCGACTGGCGCAGCTCCTCGGCCGCGGTCTGGCCGGGCCCCCGCGGCACCGCCTCGGGCACCTTGGCGCCGACGCTGGTGCCCGACAGCAGGCCGCCCCAGCGGGCCCGCAGGTCCTTGGCCGTGCGCTCGCAGATCTGCTTGGCCCAGAACCAGCCGAGCACGGGGAGCACGACGCACGCCCGTGCGTACCACGCCCAGAAGCCGCTGAACGGCATCTTGATCAGGAACAGCGCGGCGAGCAGACCCACGCCCAGCAGCAGGGCCGTGCCGAGTGCGCCCGCCCGCCTGTCCTCGCGCCTGGCGACGAACGTGCGCAGCTGGAAGACGAGCAGCCAGGCGATCAGCCCGGGCAGGAAGAGCACCCCGCACAGGACCGTCACGGCGGTCAGGCGGTTGTCGCGCTCCCGGCGGATGTTGTTGGCCGCGAGGCAGTGCTCGACGACGAACTGCGGCTCGGAGCCGAAGGACTGGATGAGCGGCTTGCGGTCGGGAGCCAGCATCCGGGCGACCACGGCCCGCGAGAACGCCTCACCGAGATTGGGCCTCAGCAGGGCGATCCTGCCGGGCTTGAGGGTCGACTCGTGCCACTCGTTGTCCGCCTTCTTGATCTCCTCCAGCGGGCTGTCCCGGTACGCCGCCGAGGCCAGCGCCGAGGTCGCCGCCTGACCCTCGTCACCAGAGACGGGCACCTGGGGTCCGTCCCACTCCGTTCCCAACGACATTCCCGCCCCCATCGCCGCCGGTGTCGCTTCTGCGGCCTTCCCGACTTCCTCGCTCCGCACACCTGTTGAACAGGCCGACGCGCCGAATACCCGTCACAACCGGACGACTGCGGCACGACGCGATCAGGTGATCAGCGTATCCGCCGCCACCGACAACCGGCGGGCGGACGGCCGAAGCCGCCCGCCCGCGCACCTGCTCACGGTGCCGAACTACGCGTTCTCACCCGCCTGTTCGCGGATCCGCTCGGCGATCTGCGGCGGCATCGGCTCGTGCCGGGCGTAGGAGCGGTCGAACCGCGCCGTGCCGTGCGACAGCGAGCGCAGGTCGACGGCGTACCGGCCGATCTCGAACTCGGGCACCTCCGCCTTGATCACGGTCCGCCCGGAACCCACCTGCTCGGTGCCGAGCACCCGGCCGCGCCGGCTGGACAGGTCGCTCATGACGGCGCCCACATAGTCGTCGCCGACCAGCACCGACACCTCGGCCACCGGCTCCAGCAGATGGATCCGCGCGCCCGCCGCCGCCTCGCGCAGCGCGAGCGCGCCCGCGGTCTGGAAGGCGGCGTCGGAGGAGTCCACCGAGTGCGCCTTGCCGTCCAGCAGCGTGACCCGCACGTCCACCAGCGGGTATCCCGCGGCGACGCCCTTGGCGGCCTGCGCCCGTACGCCCTTCTCCACGGACGGGATGAACTGCCGCGGTACGGCACCCCCGACCACCTTGTCCACGAACTCGATGCCCGAACCGCCGGGCAGCGGCTCCACCTCGATCTCGCAGATGGCGTACTGCCCGTGCCCGCCGGACTGCTTCACATGCCGCCCTCGCCCGCCGGCCCGGCCGGCGAACGTCTCCCGCAGGGAGACCTTGTGCGGGACGACGTCGACCTGGACGCCGTAGCGGCTGCGCAGCCGCTCCAGGGCGACGTCCGCGTGGGCCTCGCCCAGGCACCACAGGACCACCTGGTGGGTGTCCTGGTTCTGCTCCAGACGCATGGTCGGATCCTCGGCCACCAGCCGGGCCAGGCCCTGCGAGAGCTTGTCCTCGTCGGCCTTGCTGTGCGCCTGGATGGCGATCGGCAGCAGCGGGTCCGGCATCCGCCAGGGCTCCATCAGCAGCGGGTCGTCCTTCGCGGAGAGCGTGTCCCCGGTCTCGGCCCGGCCGAGCTTGGCCACGCACACCAGATCACCGGCGACGGCGTGCGTCACCGGGCGCTGCTGCTTGCCGAAGGGCATGGACAGGGCGCCGACCTTCTCGTCGACGTCGTGGTCCTCGTGGCCGCGGTCGGCCAGCCCGTGCCCGGAGACGTGCACCGTCTGGTCGGGGCGCAGGGTGCCGGAGAAGACGCGCACCAGGGAGACCCGGCCGACGTAGGGGTCGGAGGAGGTCTTGACGACCTCGGCGACCAGCGGGCCGCCGGTGTCGCACGGCTTCAGCTCGCGCGGCTTGCCGTCGATGGTGGTGACCTCGGGCAGCGGGTGCTCGAACGGGGTCGGGAACCCGCCCGTGACCAGCTCCAGCAGCTCGACCGTGCCGAGCCCCTGTTTGGCGCCCTCGGCGGCGGGGGCGGCCGCCAGGACGGGGAAGAACGAGCCGCGGGCGACGGCCCGCTCCAGGTCCTGGATCAGCGTTCCGACGTCGACCTGCTCACCGCCGAGATAGCGGTCCATGAGGGTCTCGTCCTCGCTCTCGGCGATGATCCCCTCGATGAGCCGGTTGCGGGCCTCCTCGATGTCCGGCAGCTGGTCCTCGCCGGGCTCGGACTCCTTGCGCTCCCCGGTCGAGTAGTCGAACAGCTTCTGCGACAGCAGCCCGATCAGCCCCGTCACGGGCGCGTGCCCGTCGGGACCCTCGGGCCCGCGCAGCGGCAGATACAGCGGCAGCACCGCGTCGGGGTCGTCGCCGCCGAAGGCCTCCGCGCAGATCCGGGTCATCTCCTCGAAGTCCGCGCGCGCCGCCTCCAGATGTGTGATCACGATCGCGCGGGGCATGCCGACGGCCGCGCACTCCTCCCACACCATGCGGGTGGAGCCGTCCACACCGTCCGAGGCCGAGACGACGAAGAGGGCCGCGTCCGCGGCGCGCAGACCGGCCCTGAGTTCCCCGACGAAGTCGGCGTATCCGGGGGTGTCGAGCAGGTTGATCTTGATGCCGTCCCATTCGACCGGCACCAGGGACAGCTGTACGGAACGCTGCTGCCGGTGCTCGATCTCGTCGTAGTCCGAGACGGTGCCGCCGTCCTCCTTCCGGCCCGCCCGGTTCACCGCCCCCGCGGCCAGCGCGAGGGCCTCCACCAGAGTCGTCTTGCCCGAACCGGAGTGGCCGACCAGCACCACGTTCCGTACGGATGCGGGCTGGTCGGCCTCCAGAGCCCTGCCGGCGGCCCCGGGGTGGTGCGTCTGAGTCTTGTCGCCCATGATCCTGCCTCCCGTGCACGGTGAGGTCATGTGTGGGCGCGGACACGCGGGACCCGCGTGCACTGGCGGCTCCGGCGACGCCCGCGGTTATTCGAGCTTTCCACTCCCGTCACGCCGCGTCCATACGAACGACAGCCGCGGCCGCCGATCGCGCCGCCGCGCGCCCCGCGCACGGCGGCGCGCACCGGTTCCGGCCACGGGCCGCGGGTGCCCGCCCGCCACGCGTACGCGCGCGTGGCTACGATGGGCCAGCCGGAGGCCACCAGGGGCCGCGGCGACACCGACCGTCGGGAAGGCCATGCTGAACAAGTACGCGCGTGCATTCTTCACGCGTGTCCTCACACCGTTCGCCGCGTTTCTCATCCGCCGGGGCGTGAGCCCCGACACGGTCACGCTCATCGGCACGGCCGGTGTGGTCGCGGGCGCGCTGGTCTTCTACCCCCGGGGCGAGTTCTTCTGGGGCACGGTCGTGATCACCCTGTTCGTCTTCTCCGACCTGGTCGACGGCAACATGGCCCGCCAGCTGGGCCGCTCCAGCCGCTGGGGCGCCTTCCTGGACTCCACCCTCGACCGGGTCGCCGACGGCGCGATCTTCGGCGGCTTCGCGCTCTGGTACGCCGGCCACGGGAACGACAACGCGCTGTGCGCCGTCTCGATCTTCTGCCTGGCCAGCGGCCAGGTGGTGTCGTACACCAAGGCGCGCGGCGAGTCGATCGGGCTGCCGGTCGCCGTCAACGGCCTCGTCGAACGCGCCGAACGGCTGGTGATCTCGCTGGTCGCGGCCGGCTTCGCGGGCCTGCACAAGTTCGGCGTTCCCGGCATCCAGTGGCTGCTGCCGATCGCCCTGTGGATCGTGGCCGTCGGCAGCCTCGTCACGCTGGTCCAGCGGGTCGTCACCGTCCGCCGCGAGTCCGCCGAGGCCGAGGCCGAAGCGGCCCGGCAGAGCCCCAGTGAGGCCGCGAAGTGAGCGCCGGGGAACGGCTCACCGACGCGCTGTACGGGCTCGGCTGGAGCACCGTCAAGAAGCTCCCGGAACCCGTCGCGGTCCGTCTCGGGCAGACCATCGCCGACCTCACCTGGAAACAGCGCGGCAAGGGCGTACAGCGCCTGGAATCCAACTACGCGCGCGTGCTGCCCGACGCCGGCCCGGAGCGGCTGCGCGAGCTGTCCCGAGCGGGCATGCGCTCGTACCTGCGCTACTGGATGGAGTCCTTCCGGCTGCCCGCCTGGAGCCGCGAGCGCGTGAAGTCGGGCTTCGACCCCAAGGACATACATTTCCTGACCGACGGGCTGGCCGCCGGCCAGGGCGTGGTCCTCGCGCTCCCGCACATGGCCAACTACGACCTGGCCGGCGCCTGGGTCACCACCAAGCTCCGGACGCCGTTCACGACGGTCGCCGAGCGCCTGAAGCCCGAGACCCTGTACGACCGGTTCGTCGCCTACCGGGAGGGCCTCGGCATGGAGGTCCTGCCGCACAGCGGCGGCTCCGCCTTCGGCACCCTGGCCCGCAGGCTGCGCGACGGCGGACTGGTCTGCCTGGTCGCCGACCGGGACCTGTCCGCCTCCGGCGTCGAGGTCGACTTCTTCGGCGAGAAGACCCGGATGCCCGCGGGCCCGGCCCTGCTCGCCCAGCAGACCGGCGCCCTGCTGCTCCCGGTCACGCTCTGGTACGACGACTCGCCCGTCATGCAGGGCCGTGTGCATCCCCCGGTCGAGGTACCCGAGTCAGGTGACCGGGCCGAGAAGACGTCTGTCATGACACAGGCGCTGGCCGACGCCTTCGCCACCGGGATCGCCGACCATCCGGAGGACTGGCACATGCTGCAGCGGCTGTGGCTCGCCGACCTCGACCCCGCGAAGGGACCCTCGTGAGAATCGGGATCGTCTGCCCGTACTCCTGGGACGTGCCCGGTGGCGTCCAGTTCCACATCCGCGACCTCGCCGAGTACTTCCTCCGCCTCGGCCACGACGTGTCCGTCCTGGCCCCGGCCGACGACGACACCCCGCTGCCGCCGTACGTCGTCTCGGCCGGCCGCGCGGTCCCGGTGCCGTACAACGGCTCGGTGGCCCGCCTCAACTTCGGCTTCCTGTCGGCCGCGCGGGTGCGGCGCTGGCTGCACGAGGGCGCCTTCGACGTGGTCCACATCCACGAGCCGACCTCGCCCTCGCTGGGCCTGCTGACCTGCTGGGCGGCCTCCGGCCCGATCGTGGCCACCTTCCACACCTCCAACCCCCGCTCGCGCGCCATGATCGCCGCGTACTCCATCCTGCAGGCGGCCCTGGAGAAGATCAGCGCCCGGATCGCGGTCAGCGAGTACGCCCGCCGGACGCTGGTCGAACACCTCGGCGGGGACGCGGTGGTCATCCCCAACGGCGTCGACGTGGACTTCTTCGCCAAGGCCGACCCGAACCCGGAGTGGCAGGGCGACACCATCGGGTTCATCGGCCGCATCGACGAGCCCCGCAAGGGCCTGCCGGTCCTGATGAAGGCCCTGCCGAAGATCCTGGACGCCCGCCCGCAGACGCGTCTCCTGGTCGCCGGCCGGGGCGACGAGGAGGCGGCCGTCGAGGACCTGCCGAAGGAGCTGCGCTCACGCGTGGAGTTCCTCGGCATGATCAGCGATGAGGACAAGGCGCGCTTCCTGCGCAGCGTCGACCTGTACGTCGCGCCCAACACCGGCGGCGAGAGCTTCGGCATCATCCTGGTCGAGGCGATGTCCGCGGGCGCGCCCGTGCTCGCCTCCGACCTGGACGCCTTCGTGCAGGTCCTCGACCAGGGTGAGGCGGGCGAGGTCTTCGCCAACGAGGACGCCGACGCGCTCGCCGAGGCCGCCGTACGACTCCTGGCGGACCCGGCCCGCCGCACCGAACTGCGCGAACGCGGCAGCGCCCATGTGCGGCGGTTCGACTGGTCGACGGTCGGCGCCGACATCTTGTCCGTCTACGAGACCGTGACCGCCGGCGCGGCAGCGGTCGCGGCGGACGAACGGACGACGGGCCTGCGGGCCCGGTTCGGGCTCGCCCGGGACTGAGTCCGCGGCGCGGGGCGGCAGGCCCGTGGCTCGGGCTGTGGGCGCGGGGGGTGGGCCGGGGGTGGGCCTCTTCGGGACCGAGCCGCAGCTTCGGCCCACGGGCCTCTCCGGGACCGGGCCGCAGCCTCGGCCCACGGGCCTCTCCCGCGCACCGCAGGTGCGGAGCCGCGATCAGCCCGACCGGGCCCGCGGCGCGGTGTCCGACGCGGGCGCGTCGCCCCGGGCCGATGGTGGCCGTAGCCGGTGCGGGACGGGCATGAGGGGCGGGTTCCCGCAGCCGATAGCCTTCCGGCGTGACCGCAACCCTCATCTGGATCCTCGTCGCACTCGTCGCGATCGGCGTGTACCTGAGCTGGACGGCCGGGCGGCTGGACCGGCTGCACGTGCGGATGGACGCCGCGCGTGCCGCGCTCGACGCGCAGCTGCTGCGCCGGGCCTCCGTCGCGCAGGAGCTGGCCACCTCGGGCGTGCTGGACCCGGCCGCCTCGATCGTGCTGTACGAGGCCGCGCACGCCGCCCGGCAGGCGGAGGAGGAGCAGCGGGAGATCGCCGAGAGCGAGCTGAGCCAGGCGCTGCGCGCGGTCTTCGGGGACCCGGGCCAGGTGGAGGCCGTGCGCGAGGCCCCTGGCGGCGAGGAGGCGGCCCGTGAGCTGGCCGAGGCCGTCCGCCGGGTCCCGATGGCCCGCCGCTTCCACAACGACGCCGTGGGAGCCGCCCGCAGGCTCCGAGAACACCGCAAGGTCCGCTGGTTCCGGCTGGCCGGCCACGCCCCGTTCCCCCTGGCCTTCGAGATGGACGACGAGCCGCCGGCCGCCCTGGTCGAGCGGGTCTCCTGAGGGCCGGCCGGCGAAAAGGATCCACCGGCTTGCCATTGGCCCTTGCTGTGGCCTGGTCCACTCGCGTTTCCTCGTCGGTGCAGAAAACCCTCTTTCCCATCAGTGAGGTCACCCGTGTCCACCATCGAGAACCAGGCTCCCGAGACCGGCACCGCGCGCGTGAAGCGTGGCATGGCCGAGCAGCTCAAGGGCGGCGTGATCATGGACGTCGTCACGCCGGAGCAGGCGAAGATCGCCGAGGACGCGGGCGCCGTCGCCGTCATGGCCCTGGAGCGGGTCCCGGCCGACATCCGCAAGGACGGCGGCGTGGCCCGTATGTCCGACCCGGACATGATCGAGGGCATCATCAACGCCGTCTCGATCCCGGTCATGGCCAAGTCCCGCATCGGCCACTTCGTCGAGGCCCAGGTGCTGCAGTCCCTCGGCGTCGACTACATCGACGAGTCCGAGGTCCTCACCCCGGCCGACGAGGTCAACCACTCCGACAAGTGGGCCTTCACCACCCCGTTCGTGTGTGGTGCCACCAACCTGGGCGAGGCCCTGCGCCGCATCGCCGAGGGCGCCGCGATGATCCGCTCCAAGGGCGAGGCCGGCACCGGCAACGTGGTCGAGGCCGTCCGCCACCTGCGCCAGATCAAGAACGAGATCGCCCGCCTGCGCGGCTTCGACAACCACGAGCTGTACGCCGCCGCCAAGGATCTGCGCGCCCCCTACGAGCTGGTCAAGGAGGTCGCCGAGCTGGGCAAGCTCCCGGTGGTCCTCTTCTCCGCCGGTGGCGTCGCCACCCCGGCCGACGCGGCCCTGATGCGCCAGCTCGGCGCCGAGGGCGTGTTCGTCGGCTCCGGCATCTTCAAGTCCGGCGACCCGGCCAAGCGCGCCGCCGCCATCGTGAAGGCCACCACCTTCTACGACGACCCGAAGATCATCGCGGACGCGTCGCGCAACCTCGGCGAGGCCATGGTCGGCATCAACTGCGACACCCTCCCCGAGACCGAGCGCTACGCCAACCGCGGCTGGTAAGCACACCGGTACGGACCAGGTACTGAACCCCATGAACACTCCTGTCATAGGCGTCCTGGCCCTCCAGGGCGACGTACGGGAGCACCTCATCGCCCTGGCCGCGGCCGACGCCGTGGCCAGGCCGGTGCGGCGCCCCGAGGAACTCGCCGAGGTCGACGGTCTCGTCCTGCCCGGCGGCGAGTCCACCACCATCTCCAAGCTGGCCGTCCTCTTCGGCGTGATGGAGCCCCTTCGCGCGCACGTGGCCGACGGCATGCCCGTCTACGGCACCTGCGCGGGCATGATCATGCTCGCCGACAAGATCCTCGACCCGCGCTCGGGCCAGGAGACGATCGGCGGCATCGACATGATCGTGCGCCGCAACGCCTTCGGCCGGCAGAACGAGTCGTTCGAGGCCGCGGTCGACGTGAAGGGCATCCCGGGCGATCCTGTGGAGGGCGTCTTCATCCGCGCCCCCTGGGTGGAGTCCGTCGGCGCCGGGGCCGAGGTGCTCGCCGAGCACGACGGTCACATCGTCGCCGTCCGCCAGGGCAACGCGCTCGCCACGTCGTTCCACCCGGAACTGACCGGCGACCACCGCGTGCACTCCCTGTTCGTCGACATGGTGCGCGCCAACCGAGCGTGAGAGTCCTTGTAGGATCTCTGACGTTCGTACAGAGATTGGTTACGCGAAGGAGACAGGCAGATGTCCGGCCACTCTAAATGGGCCACGACGAAGCACAAGAAGGCCGTGATCGATGCCAAGCGCGGCAAGCTCTTCGCGAAGCTGATCAAGAACATCGAGGTCGCGGCCCGCATGGGCGGTGCCGACCCGGACGGCAACCCGACGCTGTACGACGCCATCCAGAAGGCGAAGAAGCAGTCGGTCCCGAACAAGAACATCGACTCCGCGGTCAAGCGCGGCGCGGGCCTGGAGGCCGGCGGCGCCGACTACGAGACGATCATGTACGAGGGCTACGGCCCGAACGGCGTCGCGGTGCTCATCGAGTGCCTCACCGACAACCGCAACCGCGCCGCCTCCGACGTCCGCGTCGCCATGACCCGCAACGGCGGCTCCATGGCCGACCCGGGCTCGGTGTCGTACCTGTTCAACCGCAAGGGTGTCGTCATCGTCCCCAAGGGCGAGCTGACCGAGGACGACGTGCTCGGCGCCGTCCTGGACGCCGGTGCCGAGGAAGTCAACGACCTGGGCGAGAACTTCGAGGTCATCAGCGAGGCGACCGACCTGGTGGCGGTCCGCACCGCCCTCCAGGAGGCCGGCATCGACTACGAGTCCGCCGACGCCAACTTCGTCCCGACCATGCAGGTCGAACTGGACGAGGAGGGCGCCAAGAAGATCTTCAAGCTGATCGACGCGCTCGAGGACAGCGACGACGTGCAGAACGTGTTCGCCAACTTCGACGTGAGCGACGAGATCATGGAGAAGGTCGACGCGTAACGCTCCGCGGGTTCAGCGGAATCACGGCGGGCCGGTGGGACACGTACCACCGGCCCGCCGTCATTGTCAGTGGCACCCGATAGCCTGCACAAACAGCTGAGCGAGTCGGGAAGGGAAGGGTTCGGTGCGGGTACTGGGGGTGGATCCGGGGCTGACCCGGTGTGGTGTCGGCGTCGTCGAGGGGGTCGCGGGCCGCCCGCTCACCATGCTCGGCGTCGGCGTCGTGCGCACGCCCGTGGACGCCGACCTCGGCCACCGCCTCCTCGCCGTCGAGCAGGGCATCGAGCAGTGGCTGGACGAGCACCGGCCCGAGTTCGTCGCCGTCGAGCGCGTCTTCAGCCAGCACAACGTGCGCACGGTGATGGGCACCGCCCAGGCCAGCGCCGTGGCCATGCTGTGCGCCGCCCGCCGCGGCATTCCCGTCGCGCTGCACACGCCCAGCGAGGTCAAGGCCGCCGTCACCGGCTCAGGACGCGCCGACAAGGCGCAGGTCGGTGCCATGGTCACCCGGCTGCTCCGGCTCTCCGCGCCACCGAAGCCGGCCGACGCCGCCGACGCCCTCGCGCTCGCCATCTGCCACATCTGGCGCGCCCCCGCGCAGAACCGGCTCCAGCAGGCGGTCGCCCGCCACACAGTCCACGCAACGAAAGGCCGTACGGCATGATCGCCTTCGTCAGCGGCACGGTCGCCGCGCTCGCCCCGGACGCCGCGGTCGTCGAGGTCGGCGGCGTGGGCATGGCCGTCCAGTGCACGCCGAACACGCTGTCCACGCTCCGCATCGGCAAGTCGGCCAAGCTGCACACCTCCCTCGTCGTCCGCGAGGACTCGCTGACCCTGTACGGCTTCGCCGACGACGACGAGCGCCAGGTCTTCGAGCTGCTGCAGACCGCGAGCGGTGTCGGCCCGCGCCTGGCCCAGGCCATGCTCGCCGTGCACACGCCGGACGCGCTGCGCCGCGCCGTCGCCACCGGTGACGAGAAGGCGCTCACCGCCGTCCCGGGCATCGGCAAGAAGGGCGCGCAGAAGCTGCTGCTGGAGCTGAAGGACCGGCTCGGCGAGCCCGTCGGCGCGCCCGCGGTCGGCGCCCCGGTCACCCAGGGCTGGCGCGACCAGCTGCACGCCGCCCTCATCGGCCTCGGCTACGCCACCCGCGAGGCCGACGAGGCCGTGGCCGCCGTGGCGCCCCAGGCCGAGGCCGCGGGCGGCACCCCGCAGGTCGGACAGCTGCTGAGGGCCGCTCTGCAGACCCTGAACCGCGCCCGCTGACCCCCCTAGCCGAAGGCACACATCACATGAACTGGGACGACACGGCCGGCACCCCCGCCCCCGAGCGGCTCGTCGGTGCGTCCGCCGACCGGGAGGACCAGGCGGTCGAGGCCGCCCTGCGCCCCAAGGACCTCGGCGAGTTCATCGGCCAGGAGAAGGTCCGCGAACAGCTCGACCTCGTCCTGCGGGCCGCACGCGCGCGGGGCGCCACCGCCGACCACGTGCTGCTCTCCGGCGCGCCCGGCCTCGGCAAGACCACTCTGTCGATGATCATCGCCGCCGAGATGGGCGCCCCCATCCGCATCACCTCCGGCCCCGCCATCCAGCATGCCGGCGACCTCGCCGCGATCCTCTCCTCCCTCCAGGAGGGCGAGGTCCTCTTCCTCGACGAGATCCACCGCATGTCCCGGCCCGCCGAGGAGATGCTGTACATGGCGATGGAGGACTTCCGCGTCGACGTCATCGTCGGCAAGGGCCCCGGCGCCACCGCGATCCCGCTGGAGCTGCCGCCCTTCACCCTGGTCGGCGCCACCACGCGCGCGGGCCTGCTGCCGCCCCCGCTGCGCGACCGCTTCGGCTTCACGGCGCACATGGAGTTCTACGAGCCGCACGAGCTGGAGCGGGTCGTGCACCGCTCGGCGCGCCTGCTGGACGTGGAGATCGAGCCGGACGGCGCCGCCGAGATCGCCGGCCGCTCCCGGGGCACCCCCCGCATCGCCAACCGCCTGCTGCGCCGCGTCCGCGACTATGCGCAGGTCAAGGCGGACGGCGTGATCACCCGCGAGATCGCCGCAGCGGCCCTCGCCGTCTACGAGGTCGACGCGCGCGGCCTCGACCGCCTCGACCGCGCCGTCCTCCAGGCCCTGCTGAAGCTCTTCGGCGGCGGCCCGGTCGGCCTGTCCACGCTCGCCGTCGCGGTGGGGGAGGAGCGGGAGACCGTCGAGGAGGTCGCCGAACCGTTCCTCGTCCGGGAGGGACTGCTGGCCCGCACCCCGCGCGGCCGGATCGCCACCCCGGCCGCCTGGGCGCACCTCGGCCTCACCCCGCCGCCCTCGGCGAGCGGGGGCGCGACCGGGGGGACGACCGGGGGAAACGGACAACAGGACCTGTTCGGGACCTGACGGCGCGAGGTCGTCTCCGGACGGCGAGGGCATTGGCCTCGGCAGGAACTCAGGTGCAATGCTGAGCGTTGTTCCATGCACGCGGACTCGCTTAGACTCCGCCGATGCCGCCTTTGCGGGCGGCGCCGACCCACACCCCCATCAACAGGCCGCTCTCCGTCGCGGTCGCGCGAAGGAAACCCCGTCCCGTGAATGCCTTTACCCTTCTCCCCTTCATCGTGCTCATCGCGGCCATGTTCCTGATGACGCGCTCGGCCAAGAAGAAGCAGCAGCAGGCCGCCAACATGCGGAACGAGATGCAGCCCGGCTCCGGTGTCCGCACGATCGGGGGAATGTACGCGACGGTCAAGGAGGTCAACGAGGACACGGTCCTCCTCGACGCCGGCCCGGGCGTCGAGCTCCTCTTCGCCAAGAACGCGATCGGTGCCGTCCTCACCGACGACGAGTACAACCGCATCGTCCACGGCATCGAGCACGACCTGAAGTCCGACGCCGACATCGTCCCGGACGACGCCTCCTCCCTCACCGAGAGCGACGAGTCCGACTCGCCCGCTGCCGCCGCCTCCGACGACAAGGCCGTCGACCTCGGTAAGAAGGACGCCGACGAGGACGGCACCGACACGGCCGAGGCCGCCGAGGCCAAGGCGGACGACGAGCCGAAGAAGACCGACGGCGACTCCGACGCGAAGTAGTCACGCCCCGGTGGTGCGCTGCGCGGCATGATCGCGCCCCGCGCACCACCGGGCGTCTGTTTCCCGCACGGAACAGCCCGACACCATGTCATGGCCGACCGCGCCGACCGCGTGGGGCGGCCCGAGAGGGAGTACGAGAAGGTGGCAGCACCCAAGAGGGGCCGGAGCGCGAGCGCCCAGAGCAAGCCAGGGCGCTCGCTGGCCCTCATCCTGATCGCCATCGTGGCGCTCACCGGAGGCATGTTCCTGTCCGGGAACAAGACTCCGCGTCTCGGCATCGACCTCGCCGGTGGCACGAGCATCACGCTCAAGGCGAAGGCCGACCAGGGGTCCGCGATCAACAAGGCCAACATGGACACCGCGGTCGACATCATGAACCGCCGTGTCAACGGCCTCGGCGTCTCCGAGGCGGAGGTGCAGACCCAGGGGACCGACAACATCATCGTCAACATCCCCAAGGGCACCAACTCCAAGGAAGCCCAGCAGCAGGTCGGCACCACCGCCAAGCTGTACTTCCGTCCGGTCCTGGCCAGCGAGCCCAGCACCGGCGCCACGCAGACCCCGTCGCCGAGCGCGACCCCCAGCGGCAGCTCCTCGCCGAAGCCGGGCACGAGCCCCTCCAGCAGCGCCTCCGCCAAGCAGAAGGCGTCCTCGTCCTCCTCGGGCTCCCCGTCGCCCACGGCCTCGGCGACCTCCCAGGGCCGTGCCGTCAGCGACGCGCTGAAGGCCGGCTCCACCCCCACGCCGAGCTCGTCCGCCTCCGGCAGCACCAAGCCGTCGGCCACCCCCTCGGCCACCCCGTCGGCCTCCTCCAGCGCCGCCACCGCCGCCGCCAAGCTCCAGGCGCAGTACGCCGCCCTGGACTGCACCAAGCCCGCCGAGCGGGCCAAGGTCGGAGGCGCCGCCAAGCCCGGTGAGCCCACCATCGCCTGCGGCCAGATCAGGAAGGTCTGGTACAAGTACATCCTCGGCCCGGTCGCCGTCGACGGCACCGAGGTGAAGAAGGCGCAGGCCGTCTTCGACACCCAGGGCGCCTCCGGCTGGCAGGTCCAGATGACCTTCAGCAGCAGCGGCGCCACGAAGTTCGCCGACATCACCGGCGCGCTGGCGAAGAACCAGCAGCCGCAGAACGAGTTCGCCATCGTCCTGGACGGCGACGTCGTCTCCAGCCCGTACGTGCAGACGGCCATCACGGGCGGCCAGGCGGAGATCTCCGGCAGCTTCACCCAGCAGGACGCCCAGAGCCTCGCCAACATGCTGTCGTACGGCGCCCTGCCGCTCTCCTTCCAGGAGCAGTCCGTCACCACCGTCACCGCCGCGCTCGGCGGTGAGCAGCTGCACGCCGGTCTGCTGGCCGGCGCGATCGGGCTCGGCCTGGTCGTGATCTACCTGGTCGTCTACTACCGCGGCCTGTCGGTCGTCGCCATGGCCTCGCTGGTGGTCTCCGCGGTCCTCACCTACGTGATCATGTCGTTGCTGGGCCCGGCCATCCACTTCGCGCTCAACCTGCCGGCGGTCTGCGGTGCCATCGTGGCCATCGGTATCACCGCCGACTCGTTCATCGTGTACTTCGAACGCATCCGGGACGAGATCCGCGAGGGCCGCTCGCTGCGCCCCGCCGTCGAGCGGGCCTGGCCGCGCGCCCGGCGCACGGTCCTCGTCTCCGACTTCGTGTCGTTCCTGGCCGCCGCCGTGCTGTTCATCGTGACCGTCGGCAAGGTCCAGGGCTTCGCGTTCACGCTCGGCCTGACCACCCTGCTCGACGTCGTCGTCGTCTTCCTGTTCACCAAGCCGCTGATGACGCTCCTCGCCCGCCGCAAGTTCTTCGCGAACGGCCACAAGTGGTCGGGCCTCGATCCGCAGAGCCTGGGTGCCAAGCCGCCGCTGCGCCGCACCCGCCGTCCCGCCGGTCCCGCCGCCGGCCCTGTCGACCCGAAGGAGGCGTGAGCGATGTCGAAACTCGGCAACCTCGGCGCTCGACTGCACCGCGGCGAGATCTCGTACGACTTCGTCGGCAAGCGCAAGATCTGGTACGGCGTCTCCATCCTGATCACCATCACGGCCATCCTCGGCCTGGCGGTGCGCGGGCTGAACATGGGCATCGAGTTCAAGGGCGGCGCGGTCTTCACCACGCCGACCCACATGAGCACCTCGGTGGCCCAGGCGGAGAACTACGCCAAGGACGCCTCGGGCCATGAGGCGATCGTGCAGAAGCTCGGCAACGGCAGCCTGCGCATCCAGATCGCCGGCATCGACACCGGCCAGTCCGACAAGATCAAGCAGGAGCTGGCCAAGGACCTGAACCTCAACCCCGAGAAGCTCGCCGCCGACCTGGTCGGACCGAGCTGGGGCCAGCAGATCGCCAACAAGGCCTGGGAGGGCCTGGCGATCTTCATGGTGCTCGTCGTGATCTACCTGGCCATCGCCTTCGAGTGGCGCATGGCCGTCGCGGCCCTGGTCGCGCTGATCCACGACATCACGATCACGACCGGTATCTACGCCCTGGTCGGCTTCGAGGTCACGCCCGGTACGGTCATCGGTCTGCTGACCATCCTCGGTTACTCGCTCTACGACACGGTCGTCGTCTTCGACAGCCTCAAGGAGCAGACGAAGGACATCACCAAGCAGACCCGCTTCACCTACAGCGACATCGCCAACCGGTCGATCAACGGCACCCTGGTCCGGTCGATCAACACCACGGTCGTCGCCCTGCTGCCGGTCGCGGGCCTGCTGTTCATCGGCGGTGGCTTCCTCGGCGCCGGCACGCTGAACGACATCTCGCTGTCGCTGTTCGTCGGCCTCGCGGCCGGTGCCTACTCGTCGATCTTCATCGCCACGCCGCTCGTCGCCGACCTCAAGGAGCGCGAGCCCGCGATGAAGGCCCTCACCAAGCGGGTCCTGGCCAAGCGTGCCCAGGCCGCCGCCGAGGAGGACCTCGCCGCGGACCGCGCCGACGACGACTCCGACGCGGCCCCCGCCGTCGTGGGCCCCCGCAACCAGCCCGCGTCCCGCAGCCGGGGCCGCGGCCGGCCCTCCGGAGGGAAGCGCCGATGACCGAGATCAGGGAGCTGCTGCTCAGCCGCATCCGGGACGTCGCCGACTACCCGGAGCCGGGTGTGATGTTCAAGGACATCACCCCGCTCCTGGCCGACCCGGCGGCCTTCACCGCCCTCACCGACGCACTGGCCGAGATCGCCGCGAACTCCGGCGCGACCAAGATCGTCGGCCTGGAGGCCCGGGGCTTCATCCTCGGCGCCCCGGTCGCCGTCCGCGCGGGCCTCGGCTTCATCCCGGTCCGCAAGGCGGGCAAGCTGCCCGGAGCGACACTGCGCCAGGCGTACGACCTGGAGTACGGCTCGGCCGAGATCGAGGTGCACGCGGAGGACCTGACCTCCGGCGACCGCGTCCTGATCGTCGACGACGTCCTCGCCACGGG
Source organism: Streptomyces incarnatus (assembly GCF_001027185.1). Classification (NCBI taxonomy): domain Bacteria; kingdom Bacillati; phylum Actinomycetota; class Actinomycetes; order Kitasatosporales; family Streptomycetaceae; genus Streptomyces; species Streptomyces incarnatus. Next base: position 6,981,294 of record NZ_CP011497.1, read on the forward strand.
CGGTACGGCCGAGGCCGCGATCCACCTCATCCAGCGCGCCGGTGCCGAGGTCGCGGGACTGGCGGTGCTGATGGAACTCGGTTTCCTGGGCGGCCGCGCCCGCCTGGAGCCCGCCCTGGCCGGAGCCCCGCTGGAGGCACTCCTCCAGGTCTGACCGGACCACTGCACGAGCGGCCTGCGACACCACCGCAGGCCGCTCCGCGTCTCCCACCGCCATCACGCGCGGGCCCATTCGTGCGGCACGCGGTGCCGGGTACGGGTGCCGGGTGCAGGGTGCCGGTGATCCTGTGGCTGTGGCTGTGGCTGTGGCTGTGGCTGTGGCTGTGGCTGTGGGTGTGAGTGTGAGTGTGAGTGTGAGTGTGAGTGTGAGTGTGAGTGTGAGTGTGGTGTCGGTGCGCGTGCCCATGCTGGTGCTGGTGCTGGTGCTGGTGCTGGTGCTGGTGCTGGTGCTGGTGGTGTGGGTGTGGGTGTGGGCTGTGGCCCACCAGGGCCATCTGCATCCGGCTCCGGCGGTCGACAGTCGGCCGTCTCCGGGCCCTGGAACCACCCGCGGCCTGGGACCACCCGCAGCCGTCGACGGCGACGGTGCCCGCTCCAGGCCCACGACCGCCCCCCGGCAGCCGCCGACGGTGATCGTGCCCCACCAGGGCCACCCGCACCCGGCGACGAAAGGCGCACGGGTGGTGCGGGTGGGAACACGAAGCCGGCCGAAGGCGAAGCCGAGGCAGGCCACCGGCAAGACCCCCGGAGGAATCCGGCAGGAATCCCACGGAAACCTCGCGCGTTTCACGGGTAGACGGTCCTCACTTCCGCCTGAAGGCGATGACCAGCCGCAGGATCGCTACCATGGGTTCTCCGGAGCCTGACCGGGGGACCCGGATCGCGCACGAGGAGTCCTCTTGCCAGACGAGGCCCAGCACCTGACCGCCGCAAAGCCCGAGCCCGCCTCGGCCGCCGCGGCGAAGCCCGCGCCGCACGTGTCCAACGCGAAGAACGACACCCGCGGGCCGATCGAGCACGCCCAGTCCGCGCCCGTCGAGAAGGCTGCCGAGGCCTCGCGTCCCAAGCCCGCACCCACGGAGCGCCCGGCCCAGCCGCCCGTGGTGCGCCCGCCCATGGTCCAGCCCGGCCGCACCGGCTCCTCCAACCGCGTCCGCGCCCGCCTGGCCCGCCTCGGCGTACAGCGCGCGAACCCGTACAACCCGGTTCTCGAGCCGCTGCTGCGGATAGTGCGCAGCAACGACCCGAAGATCGAGAACTCGACCCTGCGGCAGATCGAGCGCGCCTACCAGGTCGCCGAGCGCTGGCACCGCGGCCAGAAGCGCAAGAGCGGCGACCCGTACATCACGCACCCGCTCGCCGTGACCACGATCCTCGCCGAGCTGGGCATGGACCCGGCCACGCTCATGGCCGGCCTCCTGCACGACACCGTCGAGGACACCGAGTACGGCCTGGACCAGCTGCGCCGCGACTTCGGCGACACCGTCGCCCTGCTCGTGGACGGCGTCACCAAGCTGGACAAGGTCAAGTTCGGCGAGGCCGCGCAGGCCGAGACCGTGCGCAAGATGGTCGTGGCGATGGCCAAGGACCCGCGCGTCCTGGTCATCAAGCTCGCCGACCGCCTGCACAACATGCGCACCATGCGCTACCTCAAGCGCGAGAAGCAGGAGAAGAAGGCGCGCGAGACCCTGGAGATCTACGCGCCGCTCGCCCACCGCCTCGGCATGAACACCATCAAGTGGGAGCTGGAGGACCTCGCGTTCGCGATCCTCTACCCCAAGATGTACGACGAGATCGTACGGCTGGTGGCCGAGAGGGCGCCGAAGCGTGACGAGTACCTGGCCATAGTGACCGACGAGGTCCAGGCCGACCTGCGCGCCGCCCGCATCAAGGCGACCGTCACCGGCCGCCCGAAGCACTACTACAGCGTCTACCAGAAGATGATCGTGCGGGGCCGCGACTTCGCCGAGATCTACGACCTGGTGGGCATCCGTGTCCTCGTCGACACCGTCCGCGACTGTTACGCCGCCCTCGGCACCGTGCACGCGCGATGGAACCCGGTCCCCGGCCGGTTCAAGGACTACATCGCGATGCCCAAGTTCAACATGTACCAGTCGCTGCACACGACGGTCATCGGGCCCAACGGCAAGCCGGTCGAGCTGCAGATCCGCACCTTCGACATGCACCGCCGCGCCGAGTACGGCATCGCCGCGCACTGGAAGTACAAGCAGGAGGCCGTCGCCGGCGCCTCCAAGGTCCGCACGGATGTGCCCAAGGCCTCCGGCAAGGACAAGGACGCCATCAACGACATGGCGTGGCTGCGGCAGCTGCTGGACTGGCAGAAGGAGACCGAGGACCCGGGCGAGTTCCTGGAGTCCCTGCGCTTCGACCTGTCCCGCAACGAGGTCTTCGTCTTCACCCCCAAGGGCGACGTCATCGCCCTGCCCGCCGGGGCCACCCCCGTCGACTTCGCGTACGCCGTCCACACCGAGGTCGGCCACCGCACCATAGGAGCGCGGGTCAACGGCAGGCTCGTACCGCTCGAATCCACCCTGGACAACGGCGACTTGGTGGAGGTCTTCACCTCGAAGGCGCCTGGCGCCGGACCGTCCCGCGACTGGCTCGGCTTCGTCAAGTCCCCGCGCGCCCGCAACAAGATCCGGGCCTGGTTCTCCAAGGAGCGCCGGGACGAGGCGATCGAGCAGGGCAAGGACGCGATCGTGCGGGCGATGCGCAAGCAGAACCTGCCGATCCAGCGCATCCTCACCGGGGACTCGCTGGTCACGCTCGCGCACGAGATGCGCTACTCGGACATCTCCGCGCTGTACGCGGCGATCGGCGAGGGGCATGTCTCCGCGCAGCACATCGTGCAGAAGCTCGTGCAGGCGCTCGGCGGCGAGGAGGCGGCGACCGAGGAGATCGACGAGACGGTCCCGCCGTCCCGCACCCGTGGCCGCAAGCGCCGCTCCAGCGCCGACCCGGGTGTCGTCGTCAAGGGCGTCGACGACGTGTGGGTCAAGCTGGCCCGCTGCTGCACGCCGGTACCGGGCGACCCGATCATCGGGTTCGTGACGCGCGGCAGCGGCGTATCGGTTCACCGCAGCGACTGCCTCAACGTCGAGTCGCTGTCCCGCGAGCCGGAGCGCATCCTCGACGTCGAGTGGGCGCCGACGCAGTCCTCGGTCTTCCTGGTCGCCATCCAGGTGGAGGCGTTGGACCGCTCCCGGCTGCTGTCGGACGTCACCCGCGTGCTGTCCGACCAGCACGTCAACATCCTCTCGGCGGCCGTCCAGACCTCCCGCGACCGGGTGGCCACCTCCCGGTTCACCTTCGAGATGGGCGACCCCAAGCACCTCGGGCACGTCCTGAAGGCCGTACGCGGTGTGGAGGGCGTGTACGACGTCTACCGCGTGACGTCCGGACGCTCGCGGTCGTAAGCAGCCATAGCACGGACAAGGCCCCGTACGCGCCGTACGGGGCCTTGTCCATGCGGGCTGAGGGGATCTAGCCGCCGAACTCCTGCAGGCCCTTCAGAGCCTGGTCCAGGAGTGCCTGGCGGCCCTCCAGCTCGCGCTCCAGCTTGTCGGCCTTGGAGCTGTTGCCCTGGGCGCGGGCCTGCTCGATCTGCGTCTTCAACTTGTCGACGGCGGCCTGCAGCTGACCGGTCAGACCCTCGGCACGCGCGCGTGCCTCCGGGTTCGTCCGGCGCCACTCGGCCTCCTCGGCCTCCTGGATCGCCCGCTCGACCGCGTGCATCCGCCCCTCGACCTTGGGACGCGCGTCCCGCGGGACGTGACCGATGGCCTCCCAGCGCTCGTTGATCGAGCGGAAGGCGGCGCGCGCGGCCTTCAGGTCGCCGATGGGCAGGAGCTTCTCGGCCTCCTCGGCCAGCTCCTCCTTCAGCTTGAGGTTCTCGGACTGCTCCGCGTCCCGCTCGGCGAACACCGAGCTGCGGGCGGCGAAGAACACGTCCTGGGCGCCGCGGAAGCGGTTCCACAGGTCGTCCTCGTGCTCGCGCTGGGCGCGGCCCGCGGCCTTCCACTGCGCCATCAGATCGCGGTACTGGGCCGCCGTCGGACCCCAGTCCGTCGAACCGGACAGCGCCTCGGCCTCGGCGACCAGCCGCTCCTTGATCCGGCGGGCCTCCTCGCGCTGCGCGTCCAGCTGCGCGAAGTGCGCCTTGCGCCGCTTGGAGAACGCCGACCGGGCGTGCGAGAAGCGGTGCCACAGCTCGTCATCGGACTTGCGGTCCAGACGCGGCAGGCCCTTCCAGGTGTCCACCAGCGACCGCAGCCGCTCACCGGCCGCCCGCCACTGGTCGGACTGCGCCAACTGCTCCGCCTCGGCGACCAGGTCCTCCTTGGCCTTGCGGGCCTCGTCGGACTGCTTGGCCCGCTGCGCCTTGCGCTCCTCGCGGCGCGCCTCGACCGTCTGCACGAGCTTGTCCAGCCGCTGCCGGAGCGCGTCCAGGTCGCCCACCGCGTGGTGAGCGTCGACCTGCTCGCGCAGGTGGGCGATCGCGGCCTGGGCGTCCTTCGCCGACAGGTCGGTGGTCTGCACTCGCTTCTCGAGGAGGCCGATCTCGACAACCAGGCCCTCGTACTTGCGCTCGAAGTAGGCCAGCGCCTCCTCAGGGGAGCCGGCCGCCCAGGAACCGACGACCTGCTCGCCGTCGGCCGTACGCACGTACACGGTCCCCGTCTCGTCGACGCGGCCCCACGGGTCGCTGCTCACAGCGCCTCCTCCACATGATGCCTGCGGAGGGCCTCAGCACCCCCGGGCATCGTCCACAGTTTCGTCACGGCCAACATAGGCGACCAGCGGGTTGCCTGTCCGCATCCAGCGCGACCGAAATTCCGCAGTTGGCCGTGTTGGGCCTCAGGCCGGCGTCAGGACTTCGTCACCGTCGCCTTGTTGATCACCACGGTCGCGTTGGGCGCGGTGTTGCCGGAGGTCGGATCGGCCGGCTGGGCACCCGCGGCGGCGATCTTCTGCAGCACCTTCATGCCCGCGGCCGACACCGTGCCGAACGGGGTGTAGCTGGGCGGCAACGGGCTGTTCTTGTAGACCAGGAAGAACTGGCTGCCGCCGGTGTGCTTCTGACCGGTGTTGGCCATCGCCACCGTGCCCGCCGGGTACGAGTTGCCCTTCAGGCTCTTGTCCTTCAGGTTCTCGTCGGGAAGCGTGTACCCCGGCCCGCCCATGCCGGTGCCCTGCGGGTCGCCGCACTGCAGCACGAAGATCCCGTCCGTGGTCAGCCGGTGGCACCTGGTGTGGTCGAAGAAGCCCTGGCCCGCCAGGAAGTCGAACGAGTTCACCGTGTGCGGGGCGGCCGCCGTCTTCAGCGCGATGTCGATGTCACCGCACGTCGTGGCGAGCTTCATCGTGTACTTCGCCGACGTGTCGATCGTCATCGCCGGCTCCTTCTTCCAGCTCAGCTTCTTCACCGAGCCGGCCGCCGGCTTCGCGCACGGGTCCTGGGCGGTCGGCGTGGCGCTGGGCGTGACGTCCGCGGCGGTGTTGGTCTTCTTGTCGGTGCCCTTGAACGCATCGGTCGTGTACAGCACGACACCGCCGATGACGATCACGCCCAGTACCGACGCGATCACCGAGTTGCGCACGCGGGCCTTGCGGCGCGCCTGCGTGCGCCGCTGCTGCTGCCGCAAGAACTTCTCCCGGGCGAGCTGACGCCGCCGCTGCTCCTGGCTGACCACCGGGTTCTCTCCTCATGCGTGTCGTGTGTCGACCGGTACGCGTGCGTGCTCGTGAGCCGACCGTTGCGTGTAGCCCCGTACCGTATATGGGTTCGCTGAGGAAACGGCAGCGCCGGTAGGCTCTGGACCACAGCTTGTGGTCACCCGTATCGACACAACGAAGGACGATCGTGCTCATTGCCGGGTTCCCCGCCGGGGCCTGGGGGACGAACTGTTATCTCGTCGCCCCCGCCGCCGGCGAGGAGTGCGTGATCATCGACCCCGGCCACCAGGCCGCCGAAGGCGTCGAGGAAGCACTGAAGAAGCATCGGCTCAAGCCCGTCGCCGTCGTCCTCACCCACGGGCACATCGATCACGTGGCCTCGGTCGTCCCGGTCTGCGGCGCGCACGACGTGCCGGCCTGGATCCACCCCGAGGACCGGTACATGATGAGCGACCCCGGGAAGGCGCTCGGCCGGTCCATCGGGATGCCGCTGCTGGGCGAGCTGACCGTGGGGGAGCCGGACGACGTCCGGGAGCTGACGAACGGCACCACCCTCGAACTGGCCGGCCTGGAGTTCTCCGTCGCGCACGCGCCGGGCCATACCAAGGGGTCGGTGACCTTCCGGATGCCCGAGACCGCCGACATCCCGTCGGTGTTCTTCTCCGGGGATCTGCTGTTCGCCGGCTCCATCGGACGCACCGACCTGCCGGGCGGATCCATGGAGGACATGTTCGAGTCGCTGGCCCGGGTGTGCCTGCCGCTCGACGACTCCACCGTGGTGCTGTCCGGCCACGGCCCCCAGACGACCATCGGCCAGGAGCGCGCCACCAACCCCTACCTGCGGCAGGTGGCGGCCGGCCAGGGAGCCTCCCCGGCTCCCCGACGAGGAATGTGACGAGAGATTCCGTGAGCACTTTCAAGGCCCCCAAGGGCACCTACGACCTGCTGCCGCCCGACAGCGCCAAGTTCCTGGCCGTCCGCGAGGCGATCGCCGCGCCGCTCAGGAGCTCCGGCTACGGCTACATCGAGACGCCCGGTTTCGAGAGCGTGGAACTGTTCGCGCGCGGTGTCGGTGAGTCCACCGACATCGTGACGAAGGAGATGTACGTCTTCGAGACGAAGGGCGGCGACAAGCTGGCCCTGCGCCCGGAGACCACCGCGCCCGTGCTGCGCGCGGTCCTGGAGGCCAACCTGTACAAGACGGGCAACCTCCCGGTGAAGGTCTGGTACTCGGGCTCGCAGTACCGCTACGAGCGCCCGCAGAAGGGCCGCTACCGGCACTTCTCCCAGGTCGGCGCCGAGGCGATCGGCGCGGAGGACCCGGCCCTCGACGCCGAGCTGATCATCCTGGCCGACCAGGCGTACCGCTCGCTGGGCCTGCGTGACTTCCGCATCCTGCTGAACAGCCTCGGTGACCGCGAGTGCCGCCCGGTGTACCGGGCCGCGCTGCAGGAGTTCCTGCTCGGCCTCGACCTGGACGAGGACACCCGCCGCCGCGTCGACATCAACCCGCTCCGGGTCCTCGACGACAAGCGCGAGTCGGTCCAGAAGCAGCTCACCGGCGCGCCGCTCCTGCGCGACTACCTGTGCGACGCCTGCAAGGCGTACCACGAGGAGGTCCGCGAGCTGATCACCGCGGCGGGTGTGGTCTTCGAGGACGACCCGAAGCTGGTGCGCGGCCTGGACTACTACACCCGCACCACTTTCGAGTTCGTGCACGACGGCCTGGGCTCGCAGTCCGCGGTGGGCGGCGGCGGCCGCTACGACGGACTGTCCGAGATGATCGGCGGCCCCGCGCTGCCGTCGGTCGGCTGGGCCCTCGGCGTCGACCGCACGGTCCTCGCCCTGGAGGCGGAGGGTGTGGAGCTGGACCTCCCGTCCACCACGTCGGTGTACGCCGTCCCGCTCGGCGAGGAGGCCCGCCGGGTGCTGTTCGCCAAGGTCACCGAGCTGCGCAAGGTCGGCATCTCGGCTGACTTCAGTTACGGCGGCAAGGGCCTGAAGGGCGCCATGAAGAACGCCAACCGCAGCGGCGCCCGCTACGCACTCGTGGCCGGCGAACGCGACCTCGCCGAGGGCGTCGTCCAGCTCAAGGACATGGAGTCCGGCGAGCAGACGGCGATCGGCGTGCACGAGATCGTGGCGGAACTGGAGTCCCGGCTCGGCTAGTCGAGCGGGCAGAGGGCGCCGGGAGCAGCTCCCGGCGCCCTCTCACTGTTCCAGCAGGCCGTACCGCATCGCGCTGGTGACCGCCGCGGTCCGGTCGTCCACCCCCAACTTGCCGAAGATCCGCAGCAGATGGGTCTTCACGGTCGACTCCCCGATGTACAGACGCCGGCCTATCTCCGCGTTCGTGCAGCCCTCGGCCACCAGCCGCAGTACCGCCGTCTCCCGCTCCGACAGCCGGGGGCGTTCCGGCTTGGCGCGGAGCTGATCCACCAGGCGGGCCGCCACCGACGGGGCCAGTACGGTCTCGCCGCGCGCGGCCGCCCGTACCGCGTCCGCCAGTTCCCCGCGGGGCAGGTCCTTCAGCAGGTAACCCGCGGCGCCCGCCTCCACGGCCCGCAGGATGTCCCGGTCGGTCTCGTACGTCGTCAGCACGATCACCCGGCACGGCAGACCGGCCGCCGTCATCCGCACGATCGAGTCCACGCCGCCACCGCCCGGCATCCGCAGGTCCATCAGCACGATGTCCGGGCGCAGTTCGGCCGCCAGCGCCTCCGCCTGCGGCCCGCTCGCCGCGTCGCCGACCACCTCGAGGTCCGGTTCGGCGCTCAGCATGGCGCGCAGTCCCTCCCGTACCACGGGGTGGTCGTCGGCCAGGACGATCCGGATCACGGCACCTCACTCACGACAGCGGCAGGAACGGGCAGGCGTACGGTCACCGTCGTACCGTCGCCGGGTGCGCTGCGGACGGCCGCCGTGCCGCCCACCTCGGCGGCGCGGGCGCGCAGCCCCGCCAGACCGTATCCGGTGTGGACGGCGGCGGGGTCGAAGCCACAGCCGTCGTCGCGGACGGAGAGCGTCAGCGTGCCGTCGGCGTAGCCGAGGCGGACCTCGATCCGCGTCGAACTCCCGGCGTGTCTGCGGGCGTTGGTCAGCGCCTCCTGACAGGCGCGCAGGGCCACCACCTCCACTCCGGCCGGCAGCGCGCGCACCGGGCCGGTGACGTCGAGGACCGCCTCGTGGCGGGCGGCCAGACGCTCCAGCGCGTCCGGGAGGCTGGCGCCCGCCAGGTCGGCGGGCGCGCCGCCGGCGACCAGCGCACGGGCCTCGGCGAGGTTGCGGCGGGCGGTGTCCTCCATGAGGGCCAGATGGCGGCGGGCCTGCGCGGGGTCGGAGTCGAGTTCCGCGTCCACGGCCTGCACCAGCATCAGCAGGCTGGTGAAGCCCTGCGCGAGCGTGTCGTGGATCTCCCGGGCCAGCCGCTCGCGCTCGGCGAGGGCACCGTGCGCGGCCGACAGCCGGGCGACCTCGCTCCTGCTGGACTCCAACTCCGCGATCAGCTCGGCCCGTTCCCAGCTCTGTTCGATGATCCGGATGATCCAGCCGCCGACGACCAGCGAGAACACCAGGGTCACCAGGGCGGACAGCGCGTTGACGAGGAGATCCTCGGCACCCGGCCGCCACAGCAGTGCCCAGCCCGCGACCGGGACCACGTTGATCAGGGTCACCGCGATCAAGGCACCGCGCATCCGCAGGGCCATGAAGCACTGGGGGATCAGCGCGAAGGCCAGGAGCCGGGTCTCGCCGGCCAGGACCGCGGACGGCAGGAACAGAGCCATCGCCACGGCCAGGTAGTACCGGGCGCGGCGCTCATCCGGCGGGTCCCCGCCGAGGAGACGCCGCCCCACGGCTGTGTACCAGGGCACCAGCGGCACGAGAAGCCCCGCCGCGACGGCCCGGAACGGCCACGCCGGATGACCGGCGCCCAGCAGCATGGTCTGCGTGGCCGCCCAGGCCACGGCGAAGTACACGTCCCAGAACAGGATCGAACGGTCCCAGGCGTGGGCTCCGCGGGCGCGGTCCCCCCTCACCCCTCGCGCCGGTTCTTCCACCGGAAGGTCAGCAAGCACAGCGCCAATCCTCCGACGCACCAGGCGCCCAGCACCCACGCGATCCGCCCGAACTCCCAGGCGTGCGCCTGCTCCAGGACCTTCGCCGAGTCCGGCAGGAAGACGCCCCGCAGGCCCTGGCACAGCCACTTGAGCGGGAACAGGGCGCCGATGTCGAGCATCCAGCCGGGGATGGCGTCGATGGCGATGTAGACCCCGGAGACGAACTGGAGCACCAGGAAGGGCAGGACGACGACGGAGCTGGCGCTCTTCGCCGACTTCGGCACCGAGCTGATGGCGATGCCGAGGAGCGCGCACGCGGTCAGCCCGAGCACGAAGATCCACGCGAAGTCGAACCAGCGGCCGGGGTCGGACGGCAGGCGGACGTCGTAGCACACCGTGCCGACGGCCAGCAGGATCGCGGTCTCCAGGACGGCGGTGAACAGGACCAGCCAGATCTTGCCCAGGAAGTAGGCCGCGGGCGGCATCGGGGTGCCCCGCAGCCGTCGCAGCACCTTCTCGTCCCGTTCGACGGCGATGGAGATGCCGAGCGACTGGAAACTCGTCGACATGATCCCGGAGGCCGTCATCGCGGGCACGTACAGCTGGGAGGCGGTGACCCCGGTGTGCCCGACGTCGTCGTGGAAGATCGACGCGAACAGGAACAGGAACACCACCGGGAAGGAGAACGTGAACACCACCTGCTCGCGCAGCCGGAAGAACTGTCTGATCTCCAGCCCGCCCCGCAGCAGTCCGAGCCGCCAGGCGCCGGGCGGGGATCCGGCGGACGCGCGGTCGGTGGCCCGTACGGCGGTCGTGGTCATCGGGCGGCCTCCTGGCCGGTCAGCCGGAGGTAGACGTCCTCCAGGGTCGGGCGGGTCACGGTCAGTCCGGGTATCTCGCCGTCGAAGCGGTGCATGAGCGCGGCGACGGTCTTGGTGGGGGTGCAGGTGTACTCCACGCGCGCGGAGCCGTCGGATTCCGTCCAGCCGACCGTCGCACCGGCGCCGTACCGCTCGCGCAGGCCGGCCGGCGTGCCCTCGGCGACCACCCGACCCCTGGCGACGACCGCGAGCCGGTCGGCGAGAGCCTCGGCCTCCTCCAGGTAGTGCGTGGTGAGCAGGATCGTCGTGCCCTCGTCGGCGAGCAGCCGGATCAGGTCCCAGAACCGGCGCCGGGCGGCCGGGTCGAAGCCGGTGGTCGGCTCGTCCAGGAGCAGCAGCTCGGGATCGCCGATCACGCCGAGCGCCACGTCCAGGCGGCGGCGCTGGCCGCCGGACAGGGCCTTGATCCGGCTGTCCGCCTTCGCTTCCAGGCCCACCAGGCGGATGACCTCCGCCGGGTCGCGCGGGCGGGGGTAGTAGCGGGCGAAGTGCCGTACCGTCTCGCCGACCGTCAACTCCGCGGGCGTCGATTCGTCCTGCCAGACGATTCCCACACGGGATCTCCACGCGCGCGTGCCCGTCGCCGGGTCCGCGCCGAGGACACGGACCTCACCGCCGTCCCGTGACCGGTTGCCCTGGAGGATCTCCACCGTGGTGCTCTTGCCGGCGCCGTTGGGCCCGAGCAGGCCGAACACCTCACCGTGCCGGATGCCCAGGTCGAGCCCGTCCACCGCGGTCACGCCCCCGTACCGCTTGCGCAGCCCCCGGACGTCCACCGCGAGTTCGTTCGCGTGTGCTGTCATGGCCACGAGCATCGGCCGGAACCGAACGATCCGTCACCACCGTGCGTACCTCCTTATGTCCTTCGAACGGTGGACACACACGTGCGTGCGGCACAATGAGCCGTGCCCGAAGAAGGTCCAACTCTCAAGTGACGGATCGGCGTGATGAGCAAGACGACAGTCAACGACGTCTCCACGGAGTCGGGTCCCGAGCGTGCCGCCGGCGCCCCGCGCGCGGTGGGCGGCAGCCGTGCCTTCGCCCTGCTGCTGGTGATCACCGGCGCGGCCGGACTGCTGGCCGCCTGGGTCATCACGCTCGACAAGAACAAGATCCTCGAGGCGAAGCTCGCCGGGAAGACGTTCACGCCGGGCTGCAGCGTCAACCCGATCGTGTCCTGCGGCAGCGTCATGGAGAGCAAGCAGGCGGCGGCCTTCGGCTTCCCGAACCCCTGGCTCGGCCTGGTCTGCTACGGCATCGTCATCTGCGTCGGCATGAGCCTGCTGAGCCGAGCCCGGTTTCCCCGCTGGTACTGGCTGACCTTCAACTTCGGCACGCTCTTCGGCGTCGGCTTCTGCACCTGGCTGCAGTTCCAGTCCCTGTACCGGATCAACGCGCTGTGCCTGTGGTGCTCGCTGGCCTGGGTCGCCACGATCACCATGTTCTGGTTCGTGACCTCGTTCAACGTCCGCAACGACTTCCTGCCGGCCCCCCGCTGGCTGAAGTCCTTCTTCGGCGAGTTCACCTGGGTGGTGCCGGTCACGCACTGCGGCATCATCGCCATGCTGATCCTGACCCGCTGGGGCAGCCAGCTCTGGGCCTGACCCCGGCCCCGGCCGCGTTGTCAGTGCGGTGATTTAGGGTTTTGGACGTGGAACCCGACCTGTTCACCGCGGCAGCGGAAGAACGCCAGGAGAAGGACCCGGCAGCGAGTCCCCTGGCGGTGCGCATGCGCCCGCGCACGCTCGACGAGGTGGTGGGCCAGCAGCACCTGCTGAAGCCCGGCTCGCCGCTGCGGCGGCTGGTCGGCGAGGGCTCCGGCGGCCCGGCCGGACCGTCCTCGGTGATCCTCTGGGGCCCGCCCGGCACCGGCAAGACCACCCTGGCGTACGTCGTCTCCAAGGCGACGAACAAGCGGTTCGTGGAGCTGTCCGCGATCACCGCCGGCGTCAAGGAGGTCCGCGCGGTCATCGACGGCGCCCGCCGCGCCACCGGCGGCTTCGGCAAGGAGACCGTCCTCTTCCTGGACGAGATCCACCGCTTCAGCAAGGCCCAGCAGGACTCCCTGCTCCCGGCGGTCGAGAACCGCTGGGTGACCCTGATCGCGGCGACGACGGAGAACCCGTACTTCTCGGTGATCTCCCCCCTGCTGTCCCGTTCGCTCCTGCTGACCCTCGAACCGCTCACCGACGACGACATCCGGGGCCTGCTCAAGCGGGCGCTGACCGACGAGCGCGGCCTGAAGGACGCCGTCGGCCTGCCCGAGGACACCGAGGAGCACCTGGTGCGCATCGCCGGCGGCGACGCCCGCCGGGCCCTGACCGCGCTGGAGGCCGCCGCCGGAGCCGCCCTGGACCAGGGCGAGAGCGAGATCAGCCTGCGGACGCTGGAGCAGACGGTCGACCGGGCGGCGGTGAAGTACGACCGCGACGGCGACCAGCACTACGACGTCGCCAGCGCCCTCATCAAGTCCATCAGGGGCTCCGACGTCGACGCCGCCCTGCACTACCTGGCCCGCATGATCGAGGCCGGCGAGGACCCCCGCTTCATCGCCCGCCGCCTGATGATCTCCGCCAGCGAGGACATCGGCCTGGCCGACCCGAACGCCCTGCCCATAGCGGTCGCCGCCGCCCAGGCCGTCGCCATGATCGGCTTCCCCGAGGCCGCCCTCACCCTCAGCCACGCCACCATCGCCCTCGCGCTCGCCCCCAAGTCCAACTCGGCGACCACCGCGATCGGCGCCGCCATGGAGGACGTACGCAAGGGCCTGGCCGGACCGGTCCCTCCGCACCTGCGCGACGGGCACTACAAGGGCGCCGCCAAGCTCGGCCACGCGCAGGGGTACGTGTACCCGCACGACCTGCCCGAGGGCATCGCCCAGCAGCAGTACGCCCCGGACGCCCTGAAGGACCGCGAGTACTACACCCCGGGCCGGCACGGCGCCGAGGCGCGGTACGCGGACGCGGTGGAGTGGACCCGCAAGCACCTCGGTCGCAGGCCGTCCTGAGCGCCCTGTAGACTTGCCCGAAGTGCTGAGTCCCGCGCAGTCAGAGCGGGACACCCAGCCGGAGTCCGGCCCCCGGGGCCAGTCCCCGGGAAAACGGACTCCAGGAGCGTCGCGCACCGTCGAACGGTGTCGCGGGCAGCCCACCACCACCCGGAGCTCCGGGACGGTCGGTGGGCCACTCGCGTGCTGCACGTATGTGCCCAGACCAGGGGAGCGGCTGCCCGGCAGGTCCCATGGGGACCCGGCGGGTTTCCCCGGCTGCGGATGCGACCTCCCTCAACCCTGACGAGCCGAAAACTACGAAAGAGATTGAGACAGTGGCGAACCAGTCCCGCCCCAAGGTCAAGAAGTCGCGTGCCCTCGGCATCGCGCTGACCCCGAAGGCCGTGAAGTACTTCGAGGCCCGCCCCTACCCGCCGGGTGAGCACGGCCGTGGCCGCAAGCAGAACTCGGACTACAAGGTCCGTCTGCTGGAGAAGCAGCGTCTGCGCGCGCAGTACGACATCTCCGAGCGCCAGCTGGTCCGCGCCTACGAGCGCGCGTCCAAGGTCCAGGGCAAGACCGGTGAGGCCCTGATCGTGGAGCTCGAGCGCCGTCTCGACGCCCTGGTCCTGCGTTCGGGCATCGCCCGCACCATCTACCAGGCCCGTCAGATGGTCGTCCACGGCCACATCCAGGTCAACGGCCAGAAGGTCGACAAGCCGTCCTTCCGTGTCCGTCCGGACGACGTCGTGCAGGTCCGCGACCGCTCCAAGGAGAAGACGCTCTTCACGATCGCCCGCGAGGGTGGCTTCGCCCCCGAGGGTGAGACCCCGCGCTACCTCCAGGTGAACCTCAAGGCCCTGGCGTTCCGCCTGGACCGCGAGCCGAACCGCAAGGAGATCCCGGTGATCTGCGACGAGCAGCTCGTCGTCGAGTACTACGCCCGCTGATCCGCCCCGGCGGAGCACCGGAGCCCGCCGTCTCCCCGCCCTTCGGGCGAGGGAGGCGGCGGGTTTGCGTTGCGCGGCCTACCGATGTTCTGCGCTGTCGACGCCGCCGGCAAAGAGGTCGTTTCTACCGTGCGGGCCGGTGGGGGCTGGTCGCGCCCCGCGGCGGAGCCGCATCTTGGCCCTGCCCCGCGCCCCTTTGGGGCGCGCCGCCCCGCGGCACCGCCCCCCGCGGAGCCGGCAGCGCACCCAACGGTCGAACCGCACCATGCCCCAGCGCCCGGTCCACCGCCGTCGCGCGGTCCAGCAGAGCACCTTCCCGCACGCACGCCTCGTACCCGGCATCCCCCAGTGCCTGCCGCGCCATCCCCTCGCACAGCTCGTGCGGCGCGTTGTAGTACGCCGAGCCGAACAGCGGCAGCCCCACCGACGGCCACTGCCGGCCCGCCGCGCCCTGCAGCACCGCCGCCTCGGCCGGGTCCCCCTCGGCGGCCGTCACCAGCGCCAGCAGCTCGATCGACAGCACCGTGCCGAGCAGGTCGTGGAAGGCGTGCGCGTTGGCCAGACAGTCCGCCAGCAACTCCCGCGCGCCCGCCGTGTCCCCGTCCTGCCAGGCCGCGTACGCCAGCACATACAGCGCGTAGGAGCGGGCCCAGCGCTCCCCGTGGTCCTCGCACACCCGGCGCACGTCCTCGCACAGCCGTACGGCGTCCGGCAGGTCCCCCTGGAAGGCGCGGGTCATCGCCAGCTCCACCTGGCCCATCAGCACGTTGCTGTTGAGTTCGCCGATCTCCTGGTAGCGGTCCAGCGCCGACCGCAGCAGCGTTTCCGCACGGGCCATGTCATCGGTGACCAGCGCCAGACAGCCGGTGCGGTGCTCCGCGTACGCCACCGCCGTGGGATCAGCGACCCGCTCGGCCTGCTCCCGGCACTCCCGCAACGCCGCCAGCGCCGGCACGGTGTCGCCCTGGAGGACCGCCACATAGCCGAGCACCCACAGCGCCTTCAGCCGTGACTGCTCGTACTCCGACTCCAGCTCCACGCTGCGCGTCAGCCAGCGGCGGCCCTCCGCGAGCCGCCCGCAGCCGACCCAGCAGAACCACAGCGAGCCCGCGAGGTACTGCCCGAGATGCGCCTCCTCCGGCTCCGTGAGACAGAACTCCAGAGCCGCCCGCAGATTGGGCAGCTCCGCCTCGACCCGCGCGGCGACCTCGCCCTGCCGGGGCGAGAACCAGTACAGCTCGCACCAGGTCGCCAGGCCCAGGTACCAGTCCCGGTGCCGCCTGCGCAGCCGGCCCGCGTCCCCGATGCCCTCCAGCCACTCGGCGCCGTAGGCCCGGACCGTGTCCAGCATCCGGTAGCGGGGGCCGGCCGGGGTCTCCTCGCGGGTCACGACCGACTGGGCCAGCAGCTGCGGCAGCACGTCCAGGACGTCCTCGGCGGGCAGCCCGTCCCCGCTGCACACATACTCGGCCGCCTCCAGGTCGAAGGTCTGCGCGAACGCCGAGAGACGCGCCCACAGCAGCCGCTCGGCGGGCGTGCACAGCTCGTGGCTCCAGCCGATCGCCGTGCGCAGCGTCTGATGGCGGGCCGGCGGTCCCCCGGGGACGGAGCGCGGTCCGGCGCCCGTGGCCAGCAGCCGGAACCGGTCGTCCAGCCGCTGCAGCAGCTGCGCCGGGGACAGCGCCCGCAGCCGCCCGGCCGCCAGTTCCAGCGCCAGCGGGATCCCCTCGAGGCGCCGGCACAGCTCGCGCACCTCGGGGCCGTCGGTCACCTCCAGGCCCTGCTCCCGGGCCCGGTCGGTGAACAGCTCCACCGCCTCCTCCTCGCCGAGCGGCGCCAGCGGGAACAGCCGCTCGCCCGCCAGCCCCAGCGGACGCCGGCCCACGGCCAGCACCCGCAGCCGGGGCAGCTTCCGCAGCAGCTCCGCCGTCAACTCGGCGCAGGCGTCCACCAGATGCTCGAACCCGTCCAGCACCAGCAGGGCCGGACGGCCGGCGAGATGGTCCAGCAGGGTCTCCCGGGGGAGCCGGGCGGTGTGGTCGGTCAGTCCCAGCGCCTCCGCCACCGCGTACTCCACGAACTGCGGATCGCGCACCGGCGCCAGCTCCACCCGCCCCGCCCCGGACTCCCAGCCGGCGGCGACCCGCGCGGCCAGCCGGGACTTGCCGACCCCGCCGAGCCCGGTGACGGTGACCAGCCGCGCCCCGCCGAGCGCGTCCGTCAGCCCGGCGAGTTCGGCCGAGCGCCCGACGAACGTGGTCAGTTCCAGGGGCGGATCGCCGTCGGAGAACGGATCTGGACGCTGAGGACCTCGCATGGGACACGGAGCGTACTGAACCGTGTTCACTGCGTACAATCACTTCCCGCAACTCCGTCCCCGCCGCCCCGGTAATCCGGTACGGAGCCCTGGCCACGGCGCGATAGGCTCGGACACGACTTTTTCGATGGTGAGGCACGTTTCAGGGAGCGGGTGCGCACAGTGTCCGGTGGAGAGGTGGCCGGGATCCTGGTGGCCGTCTTCTGGGCGATCCTGGTCTCCTTCCTCGCGGTGGCTCTCGCGAGGCTGGCCCAGACGCTCAAGGCGACCACCAAGCTGGTGGCGGACGTGACCGACCAGGCCGTCCCGCTGCTCGCCGACGCCTCGGCAGCCGTGCGTTCCGCGCAGACCCAGATCGACCGCGTCGACGCGATCGCCTCCGACGTCCAGGAGGTCACGTCCAACGCCTCCGCGCTGTCGACCACGGTCGCCTCCACCTTCGGCGGCCCGCTGGTCAAGGTCGCGGCCTTCGGCTACGGCGTCCGCCGGGCGCTGGGCGGCCGCAAGGAGGGCGTGCCCGCGAAGGCGCCCCGGCGTACCGTGATCGTGGGCCGCACGGTCCCCGCCGCACGACGCAAGCGGAAGTAAGGACTGAGACCGAGCGATGTTCCGCCGTACGTTCTGGTTCACCACCGGTGTAGCCGCCGGTGTGTGGGCGACCACCAAGGTCAACCGCAAGCTCAAGCAGCTGACCCCGGAGAGCCTCGCCGCGACCGCGGCGAACAAGGCCCTGGAGACCGGTCAGCGCCTGAAGGACCGCGCGGTGGGCTTCGCGCTCGACGTCCGCGACAACATGGCCCAGCGGGAGGCCGAGCTCGAGGAGGCCCTCGGGATCCACGAGAACCCCGAACTCCCCTCGCCCCGGCGGTACACCGCCATCGAGAACCCCCGCGACAACAGCAGCACACCGAAGTACATCGAAACGTCGTTTTCTTCGCAAGCGAAGCACTCGTACAACCGGAATGAGGACCACTGATGGAGTCGGCCGAGATTCGCCGCCGCTGGCTGAGCTTCTTCGAGGAGCGCGGGCACACCGTCGTCCCTTCGGCGTCGCTCATCGCGGACGACCCGACTCTGCTCCTCGTCCCCGCCGGCATGGTGCCCTTCAAGCCCTACTTCCTGGGTGAGGTCAAGCCGCCGTTCCCGCGCGCCACCAGCGTGCAGAAGTGCGTGCGCACCCCCGACATCGAAGAGGTCGGCAAGACCACCCGCCACGGCACGTTCTTCCAGATGTGCGGCAACTTCTCCTTCGGCGACTACTTCAAGGAAGGCGCCATCAAGCTCGCCTGGGAGCTGCTCACCACGCCCCAGGACAAGGGCGGTTACGGCCTCGACCCCGAGCGCCTGTGGATCACCGTCTACAAGGACGACGACGAGGCCGAGCGCATCTGGCACGAGGTCGTCGGCGTGCCCAAGGAGCGCATCCAGCGCCTGGGCATGAAGGACAACTACTGGTCCATGGGCGTCCCCGGCCCCTGCGGCCCCTGCTCCGAGATCAACTACGACCGCGGCCCCGAGTTCGGCGTCGAGGGCGGCCCCGCCGTCAACGACGAGCGGTACGTGGAGATCTGGAACCTCGTCTTCATGCAGTACGAGCGCGGCGAGGGCACCGGCAAGGACAACTTCGAGATCCTCGGCGAGCTGCCGAGCAAGAACATCGACACGGGCCTCGGCCTGGAGCGCCTCGCCATGATTCTGCAGGGCGTGCAGAACATGTACGAGATCGACACCTCCATGGCCGTCATCGACAAGGCCACCGAGCTGACCGGCGTCCGCTACGGCGACGCCCACGACTCGGACGTGTCCCTGCGCGTGGTCACCGACCACATGCGTACGGCCACGATGCTCATCGGCGACGGCGTCACCCCCGGCAACGAGGGCCGCGGCTACGTCCTGCGCCGCATCATGCGCCGCGCCATCCGCAACATGCGCCTGCTCGGCGCCACCGGCCCGGTCGTCAAGGACCTCCTCGACACCGTGATCCAGATGATGGGCCGGCAGTACCCCGAGCTGGTGACCGACCGCGAGCGCATCGAGAAGGTCGCCATCGCCGAGGAGAACGCCTTCCTCAAGACGCTGAAGGCCGGCACCAACATCCTCGACACCGCCGTCACCGAGACCAAGCAGGCCGGCGGCACCGTCCTCTCCGGCGACAAAGCCTTCCTGCTCCACGACACCTGGGGCTTCCCGATCGACCTCACCCTGGAGATGGCCGCCGAGCAGGGCCTCTCCGTGGACGAGGAGGGCTTCCGCCGCCTGATGAAGGAGCAGCGGGAGCGCGCCAAGGCCGACGCCCAGGCCAAGAAGACCGGCCACGCCGACATGGGCGCCTACCGCGAGATCGCCGACACCGCCGGCGAGACCGACTTCATCGGCTACAGCGACACCGAGGGCGAGTCCACCATCGTCGGTCTCCTCGTCGACGGCATCTCCTCCCCGGCCGCCACCGAGGGCGACGAGGTCGAGGTCGTCCTGGACCGCACCCCGTTCTACGCCGAGGGCGGCGGCCAGATCGGCGACACCGGCCGGATCAAGGTCGACTCCGGTGCCGTGATCGAGATCCGCGACTGCCAGAAGCCGGTCCCGGGTGTGTACGTCCACAAGGGCGTCGTCCAGGTCGGCGAGGTCACCGTCGGCGCCAAGGCCCACGCCTCGATCGACTCCCGCCGCCGCAAGGCCATCGCCCGCGCCCACTCGGCCACCCACCTGACCCACCAGGCCCTGCGCGACGCCCTCGGGCCGACGGCCGCCCAGGCCGGTTCCGAGAACCAGCCCGGCCGCTTCCGCTTCGACTTCGGCTCCCCGTCCGCCGTACCGACGGCCGTGATGACCGACGTCGAGCAGAAGATCAACGAGGTGCTCGCCCGGGACCTCGACGTGCACGCCGAGATCATGGGCATCGACGAGGCCAAGAAGCAGGGTGCCATCGCCGAGTTCGGCGAGAAGTACGGCGAGCGGGTCCGTGTCGTGACCATCGGCGACTTCTCCAAGGAGCTGTGCGGCGGCACGCACGTGCACAACACCGCCCAGCTGGGCCTGGTGAAGCTGCTCGGCGAGTCCTCCATCGGCTCCGGTGTCCGCCGTATCGAGGCCCTGGTCGGCGTGGACGCCTACACCTTCCTCGCCCGTGAGCACACGGTGGTCAACCAGCTGACCGAGCTGCTCAAGGGCCGCCCGGAGGAGCTGCCGGAGAAGGTCTCCTCGATGCTCGGCAAGCTGAAGGACGCCGAGAAGGAGATCGAGAAGTTCCGCGCCGAGAAGGTGCTGCAGGCCGCCGCCGGCCTCGCCGAGTCCGCCAAGGACGTGCGTGGCGTGGCCGTGGTGACCGGTCAGGTCCCGGACGGCACGACCCCGGACGACCTGCGCAAGCTGGTCCTCGACGTTCGCGGCCGGATCCAGGGCGGACGTGCCGCCGTGGTCGCCCTGTTCACGGTGAACAACGGCAAGCCGCTGACCGTCATCGCCACCAACGAGGCCGCCCGCGAGCGTGGCCTGAAGGCCGGTGACCTGGTCCGCACCGCGGCCAAGACCCTCGGCGGCGGCGGTGGCGGCAAGCCGGACGTGGCCCAGGGCGGCGGCCAGAACCCGGCCGCCGTCGGTGAGGCCGTCGAGGCCGTCGAGCGTCTCGTCGCCGACACCGCCAAGTGACGGCGAAGACGACGGTGAACAAGACGGCGAAGAAGACGCCAAAAAAGACGGCGAAGTAAGGAAACGGTCGGAAATGCGCAGAGGGCGTCGGCTTGCGATCGACGTCGGGGACGCCCGGATCGGGGTCGCCTCGTGTGACCCCGACGGGATCCTCGCCACCCCGGTGGAGACCGTCCCCGGACGGGACATCCCCGCCGCCCACCGCCGTCTGCGTCAACTGGTGGAGGAGTACGAGCCGATCGAGGTCGTCGTCGGACTCCCTCGCTCCCTCAAGGGGGGCGAGGGCCCGGCCGCCGCCAAGGTCCGCGCCTTCGCCCAAGAGCTGGCCAAGGGCATCAAGCCGGTGCCGGTGCGCCTGGTGGACGAGCGGATGACGACCGTGACCGCCAGTCAGGGACTGCGCGCCTCGGGCGTGAAATCGAAGAAGGGCCGGGCCGTCATCGACCAGGCCGCCGCCGTGATCATCCTGCAACAGGCCCTGGAATCCGAACGAGTGTCAGGTAAAGCACCCGGCGAGGGCGTCGAAGTGGTCATCTGATCGCGATACGGTAACGTTCCGCGCGATGTGCCGGTGTTCGAACAGCCGGCACACAGCAAGAGGCGGAACGGAAGCGGGCCGACCGGGCACGTGACCGGTCGGCCTCGCGGCTCTAGGGGATCGATGACTGAGTATGGCCGGAGCCCGGGCTCCGAACCGTGGCATCCGCAGGACCCGTTGTACGGGGACGGCGGATGGGAAGGGCAGCAGGCCCACATGGGCCGGCAGCCTGCCTACGGCGGCCAGCCGCAGCAGCAGTACCCGCAGCAGCCGCAGTACGGCGACTGGAACCAGCAGCAGCACAACCAGCAGCAGCACAACGGATACGGCCAGGAGCAGTACCCGTACTACGACGAACAGGGTCACCAGCAGTACGCCGGCCACGCCCAGCAGCAGTACCCGCAGCAGGGCGGCTGGGAGGCGGCCGGTCCCCACGGCCAGATGCCCTACCCCACCGACCCTGGCGACCCGTACGGCCAGCAGCCCGTCGGCTACGGCGGGGAGCAGCCCGACTTCTACGGCACCGAGGACGCCTACCCGCCGCCGGTGCCGCCCGGCCGCAGGCACTCCGAGCCGGAAGCGCACCCCGAGCCCGAGGCCGTCCCCGAGGAGGAGCACCCCTTCTTCACCGGAGGCGGCGACGATGACGACGACGAGGAGCACGAGCTCCAGAGCCGCCGTGACCGGCGCGGCGGCAGCAAGAAGCCCACGAAGAAGGGCAAGAAACGGCGCAACGGCTGCGCCTGCATGGTCGTCGTCCTGGTCCTCGGCGGCGGCATCGGCACGGTCGGCTACTTCGGCTACCGGTTCTACCAAAATCGTTTCGCCCCGGCGCCCGACTACACGGGCGACGGCATCAACCAGACGGTGACCGTCGAGATCCCCAAGGGCGCGGGCGGCTGGGACATCGGCAACCGCCTGAAGGAGGCCGGGGTCGTCAAGAGCGCCGAGGCGTTCGTGCACGCGCAGAGCTCCGTCCCCGGCGGTGGCAGCATCCAGGCCGGCGTGTACCTCCTGAAGAAGGAGATGTCCGCCGCCAGCGCCGTGAAAATGATGCTGGACCCGAAGAGCCAGAACATCGTCATGGTCACTCCGGGCGAGCGCAACGCGGGCGTCTACCAGGCGATCGACAAGAAACTCGAACTCTCCGCCGGCACCACCGAGAAGGTCGCCAAGAAGGAGTACAAGAGCCTCGGTCTGCCGGCCTGGGCGCAGAACACCGCGAACAGCAGCGAGATCAAGGACCCACTGGAGGGCTTCCTCTTCCCGGGCAACTATCCGGCCGCCAAGGGCATGAAGCCGGACGCGATCCTGAAGCAGATGGTCGCCGAGGCCGCGTCCAAGTACGACGCGTACGGCCTCAGCTTGAAGGCCCAGGCCCTGGGCCTGAAGAACCCGTTCGAACTCGTCACCGTCGCGAGCCTGGTGCAGGCGGAGGGCAAGACGCACGACGACTTCCGCAAGATGGCGGAAGTGGTCTACAACCGTCTCAAGCCCACGAACACCGAGACGAACCAGCTGCTGCAGTTCGACTCGACGTACAACTACGCCAGGGGCACCAGCCACATCCATATCTCCACCAAGGAGATCAACAGCTACCCCAGCCCCTACAACACGTACACCCACAAGGGGCTCCCGCCCGGCCCGATCGGCAACCCCGGCGAGGACGCGATCAGTGCGGCCCTGAACCCGACGCACGACGGCTGGCTGTATTTCGTGGCGACCGACGGAGTGAACAACACCGAATTCGCCAAGACCAACGCGGAATTCCAGAGACTCAGGGACAAGTTCAATGCCTCCTCGGGCAACTGACGCCCGCCGGGCCGCCGTGCTCGGTAAGCCCATCGCCCACTCCCTCTCCCCGGTGCTGCACCGGGCCGCGTACGACGAGCTCGGGCTCGGCGGGTGGTCGTACGACCGCTTCGAGGTGGACGAGGCCGGTCTGCCCGGTTTCTTCGAGCAGCTCGGCCCCGAGTGGGCGGGGCTGTCGCTGACCATGCCGCTGAAGCGGGCGGTGATCCCGCTGCTGGACGAGATCAGCGAGACGGCCGCCTCCGTCGACGCCGTCAACACCGTCGTCCTCACCGAGGACGGCCGTCGGCTCGGCGACAACACCGACATCCCGGGCATGGTGGCCGCGCTGCGCGAGCACGGCATCGAGCAGGTCGAATCCGCCGCCATCCTGGGCGCGGGTGCCACCGCCTCCTCCGCGCTCGCCGCCCTCGCCCGGATCTGCACCGGCGAGGTCGTCGCCTACGTCCGCAGCGAGGCTCGCGCCGCCGAGATGCGGCAGTGGGGCGAGCGGCTCGACGTGGACGTGCGCACGGCCGACTGGACGGACGCCGAGCAGGCCCTGCGCTCCCCGCTGGTGATCGCCACCACGCCCGCCGGCACCACCGACGCCCTCGCCACCGCCGTGCCCGAGCGCCCCGCCACCCTCTTCGACGTGCTCTACGACCCCTGGCCCACCGAGCTGGCGGCCCGCTGGTCCATGTTCGGCGGGGCCGTGGTCAGCGGCCTCGACCTGCTGGTCCACCAGGCCGTGCTGCAGGTCGAGCAGATGACCGGCCGCTCCCCGGCGCCGCTGGAGGCCATGCGCCGCGCCGGTGAGAAGGCGCTCGCCGCGAGCTGACCGTCCGGCGCGCGTCCGCCTGCTGGACCGGCGACCGGATTCCGGCCCCGGACGTGGGAGGATCGGAGGTGGCGGGCCGGGGTCGCGCACCCGGTCGCGCCGTCGCCGTACGCGAGGACGCGTGTACACAGGGCAGTACCGGGCGCGAACACTGAGGAGCACCGTTGAGCAGGCTGCGTTGGCTGACCGCGGGGGAGTCCCACGGTCCCGCACTTGTCGCGACGCTGGAGGGGCTTCCCGCCGGCGTGCCGATCACCACGGAGATGGTGGCGGACCACCTGGCGCGGCGGCGGCTCGGCTATGGCCGCGGTGCGCGGATGAAGTTCGAGCGGGACGAGGTCACCTTCCTTGGCGGCGTCCGGCACGGCCTCACCCTCGGCTCCCCGGTCGCCATCATGGTGGGCAACACCGAGTGGCCCAAGTGGGACCAGGTCATGGCGGCCGACCCGGTCGACCCGGAGATCCTCGCGGGCCTGGCCCGCAACGCCCCGCTGACCCGGCCCCGGCCCGGCCACGCCGACCTGGCCGGGATGCAGAAGTACGGCTTCGACGAGGCCCGCCCGATCCTGGAGCGCGCCTCCGCCCGCGAGACGGCGGCCCGAGTGGCGCTCGGCGCGGTGGCGCGGTCGTACCTGAAGGAGACGACCGGCATCGAGATCGTCTCGCACGTCGTCGAGCTGTGCTCGGTGAAGGCTCCGCAGGGCGTGTACCCGACGCCGGCCGACGTCGAGAAGCTGGACGCCGACCCGCTGCGCTGCCTGGACGCGGACGCCTCGAAGGCGATGGTCGCGGAGGTCGACCAGGCCCACAAGGACGGCGACACGCTCGGCGGTGTGGTCGAGGTGCTGGCGTACGGCGTCCCGGTCGGCCTCGGCTCGCACGTGCACTGGGACCGCAAGCTGGATGCCCGGCTCGCCGGTGCCCTGATGGGCATCCAGGCGATCAAGGGCGTCGAGATCGGCGACGGCTTCGAGCTGGCCCGGGTGCCCGGCTCCAAGGCGCACGACGAGATCGTGGGCACGCCCGAGGGCATCAAGCGCGTCTCCGGCCGGGCTGGCGGCACCGAGGGCGGCCTGAGCACCGGCGAGCTGCTGCGGGTGCGGGCCGCCATGAAGCCGATCGCGACCGTGCCGCGCGCCCTGCGGACCGTCGACGTCGCCACCGGCGAGGCCGCCCAGGCCCACCACCAGCGCTCCGACGTCTCCGCGGTCCCGGCCGCCGGCATCGTCGCCGAGGCGATGGTCGCGCTCGTCCTCGCGGACGCCGTCGCCGAGAAGTTCGGCGGCGACTCCGTGGCCGAGACCCGCCGCAACGTGCGGTCGTACCTCGACAACCTGCGGATCCGGTGAGCGCCGTGCCCGCCGTCGTACTGGTCGGACCGATGGGCGTCGGCAAGTCCACCGTCGGCCGGCTGCTCGCCGAGCGCCTCGGGCTCGGCTACCGGGACACCGACGAGGACATCGTCGCCGCCGAGGGGTGCACCATCGCCGAGATCTTCGTCGACGAGGGCGAGCCCGCCTTCCGCGCGCTCGAGAAGCGGGCCGTGCACACCGCGCTCGCCGAGCACGAGGGTGTCCTCGCGCTCGGCGGCGGGGCCGTCCTGGACGCCGACACGCGCGCGCTGCTCGCCGGGCACCGGGTGGTCTACCTCGCCATGGACGTGGAGGAGGCCGTCAAGCGCACCGGCCTGAACGCGGCCCGGCCGCTGCTCGCGGTCAACCCGCGCAGGCAGTGGCGCGAGCTGATGGAGGCCCGGCGGCACCTGTACGAGGAGGTCGCCACCGCGGTCGTACCGACGGACGGCCGTACGCCCGAAGAGGTCACCCAAGCAGCGCTGGACGCACTGGAGTTGAAGGAAGCATGAGCGAGGCAGTCACCCGGATCCAGGTCGCCGGCAGCGCGGGCACCGACCCCTACGAGGTGCTGGTCGGGCGCCAACTGCTCGGCGAACTGGGCGGGTTGATCGGTGACCGGGCCAAGCGGGTCGCGGTGATCCACCCGGAGGCGCTGGCCGAGACCGGTGACGCGCTCCGCGCCGACCTGGCCGGGCAGGGCTACGAGGCGATCGCCATCCAGGTGCCCAACGCCGAGGAGGCCAAGACCGCCGAGGTCGCGGCCTACTGCTGGAAGGCGCTCGGCCAGTCCGGCTTCACCCGCTCCGACGTCGTCGTGGGCGTGGGCGGCGGCGCGACCACGGACCTCGCCGGCTTCGTCGCCGCGACCTGGCTGCGCGGGGTGCGCTGGATCGCCGTGCCGACCACCGTGCTCGCCATGGTGGACGCGGCGGTCGGCGGCAAGACCGGCATCAACACGGCCGAGGGCAAGAACCTCGTCGGCGCCTTCCACCCGCCGGCCGGCGTCCTGTGCGACCTGGCCGCGCTGGACTCCCTGCCGGTCAACGACTACGTCTCCGGACTCGCCGAGGTCATCAAGGCCGGCTTCATCGCCGACCCGGTGATCCTGGACCTGATCGAGTCCGACCCGGAGGCCGCCCGGACCCCGGCGGGCCCGCACACGGCCGAACTGATCGAGCGCTCCATCCGGGTGAAGGCGGAGGTCGTCTCCTCGGACCTGAAGGAGTCGGGTCTGCGCGAGATCCTCAACTACGGCCACACGCTCGGCCACGCCATCGAGAAGAACGAGCGGTACAAGTGGCGGCACGGCGCGGCGGTCGCGGTCGGCATGCACTTCGCCGCCGAACTCGGCCGTCTGGCGGGCCGGTTGGACGACGCCACGGCGGACCGCCACCGCACGGTGCTGGAAGCGGTCGGCCTGCCGCTGCACTACCGCTACGACCAGTGGCCCAAGCTGCTGGAGACGATGAAGATCGACAAGAAGTCCCGTGGCGACCTGCTGCGCTTCATCGTCCTCGACGGCCTCGCCAAGCCGACCGTCCTGGAGGGCCCGGACCCGGCCGTGCTGCTGGCCGCGTACGGCGAAGTGGGCCAGTAAGTCCCACGCTGCTCCGTCCGCCCGATTCCAGATCTCGACTTCCTTTGCGGAATGGGCACTTCCGGCCGCCCCCGGCCGTTTCACCAAACGACGGCGGGGGACGGTACCGTTCGGTGGGCAGCGGGGTTCGCCCCGCTGCCCGCGCGAACTGCTTGTACGAGACGGAGTGGCAACGGATGCAGCACGCAGTGGGGTCTCCGCTGCCGCCGCCCCACCAGCCGGGGCAGGTGCCGCACGCCGGGTGGGCGTCGGCCGCACACCACCCGGGCCCGCACCCGGGAGCCTCCCAGGGTCCCGCCCCCGTGCCTCCGCCGCCGGGCTTTCCCGCCCCCGCCGGCGCCGTCCCGCCGACACCCCCGCAGCCCCCGGCGCCCCAGCCCCCGGCGCCCCAGCCCCCGGCGCCACAGCCGCCGGCCGCACAGCCCGCGGCCGTCCCGCCGGCCCCCGACACCACCGGTCACGTCCCGCTGCCGCCCGGCGGCCCCGTCGGCGTGCCCAGGGTTCCCCCGGCTCCCGCCGCGGCACCCGATCCCGCGACCACCACGCTGGCCGTGCTGCTGATCGGCCCGGCCGGCGCCGGCAAGACCAGCGTCGCCAAGTACTGGGCGGACCACCGCCGCGTGCCCACCGCGCACATCAGCCTGGACGACGTCCGCGAATGGGTCCGCTCGGGCTTCGCCGACCCTCAGTCCGGCTGGAACGACAACTCCGAGGCCCAGTACCGCCTGGCCCGCCGCACCTGCGGTTTCGCCGCGCGCAACTTCCTCGCCAACGGCATCTCCTGCATCCTGGACGACGCGGTCTTCCCGGACCGCCCGGTCGTCGGCCTCGGCGGCTGGAAGCGCCACGTGGGCCCCGGCCTGCTGCCCGTCGTCCTCCTCCCCGGCCTGGACATCGTCCTGGAACGCAACGCCGAACGCACCGGCAACCGCCGCCTCACCGACGAGGAGGTGGCCCGCATCCACGGCCGCATGGCGGGCTGGTACGGCTCGGGCCTGCCGATCATCGACAACTCGCAGTTGGACATTCCCGGGACGGCCCACGTCCTGGACGAGGTCCTGGCGAGGGCCATAGCGAGCCCACCGAGCTGGTGAACAGGGGGTAAGTGGTCCAACCCAAGGGGCGCGGGGCTGTATCGACATGCGGCTCCGCCGCGTGGGCGCGACAAGCTCCCACGCACCCGCACCTGGCGATCCACGGGAACCACCCCCCACAAACCCCACTCGGCCCCTAAAAATCGGCATAACCCGCCCAAAACTCCTACGCTCATCTCATGTCAGAGGTGTACGCGAACCGCCGATCCCGGCTGAGGGACCACTTCACCGCGGCCGGCTCCGCGGCAGCGCTCGTCACCCGCCCGGCCAACGTGCGCTACCTCGCCGCCGCGGCCCCGCAGGGCTCCGTCCTGCTGCTGGGCAAGCGCGAAGACGTGCTGTTCTGTGCCGCTCCGCCGGACGACCGGCCCACAGAGGGGCGTCCCGACGAGGCGCTGGCGCTCCACGTCCTTCCCGAGCCCGGAGGCGACCCCGCCGTGGCAGCCGCCGGTCTCGCCGGGAGCCAGGGTGCCGACTCCCTCGCGGTCGAGGAGCACCACCTCACCGTGGCCCGCCACAGAGCCCTCGCCTCGGTGGCCCCCAAGCTGCGGCTCGCCGACCTCGGCGGAGCCGTGGAGCAGCTCAGGGTGGTCAAGGACGAGGAGGAGATCTCCTGCCTGCGCATCGGCGCCGAGATCGCCGACCAGGCCCTCGGCGAGCTGCTGGAGTCCATCCTGGTCGGCCGCACCGAGCGGCACCTCGCCCTGGAACTGGAGCGCCGGCTGGTCGACCACGGCGCCGACGGGCCGGCGTTCCCGACCTCGGTGGCCACCGGGCCGAACTCCGGCCGGCGCGGGCACCGCCCCACCGACCGGCGGGTGGAGGAGGGCGACTTCCTCTCCGTGTGCCTGGGCGCCACCTATCGCGGCTACCGCTGCGAGATCGGCCGTACCTTCGTGATCGGCACCTCGCCCGCCGAGTGGCAGATCGAGCTGTACGACCTCGTCTTCGCCGCCCAGCGCGCCGGACGCGAGTGCCTGGCACCGGGCGCCGTCTACGGCGATGTGGACCGCGCCGCACGCCAGGTACTGGACTCCGCCGGCTATGCGGAGGCCCTGCCTCCGCTGACCGGACACGGCGTCGGACTCGAAATCGACGAGGACCCGCAGTTGGCGCCCTCGGCCATGGGTAAACTGGACGCTTGCGTGCCGGTCACCGTCGAACCGGGGGTCCACCTCCCGGGCCGGGGCGGTGTCCGGATCGATGACACGCTCGTCGTACGCCCCGAGGCGGACGGCGGACCCGAGCTACTCACCATCACGACCAAGGAGCTGCTCGCCCTCTAGGCAGCGGCGTGCCCCGGGGTCGTACGTCAGTCCAGGAGATTCCGCAACCGTGGCTTCCACGAACGACCTCAAGAACGGCATGGTGCTCAAGCTCGAAGGCGGCCAGCTCTGGTCCGTCGTCGAGTTCCAGCACGTCAAGCCCGGCAAGGGCCCGGCCTTCGTGCGCACCAAGCTGAAGAACGTGCTGTCCGGCAAGGTGGTCGACAAGACCTTCAACGCCGGCGTCAAGGTCGAGACCGCCACTGTCGACAAGCGCGACATGCAGTTCTCGTACATGGACGGCGAGTACTTCGTCTTCATGGACATGGAGACCTACGACCAGCTGCACATCGACCGGAAGGCCGTCGGCGACGCCGCGAACTTCCTGATCGAGGGCTTCACCGCCACCGTCGCGCAGCACGAGGGCGAGGTTCTCTTCGTCGAGCTGCCCGCCGCGGTCGAGCTGACCATCGCCGAGACCGAGCCGGGCGTCCAGGGCGACCGCTCCACCGGTGGCACCAAGCCCGCCACCCTGGAGACCGGCCACCAGATCCAGGTCCCGCTCTTCATCACCACCGGTGAGAAGATCAAGGTCGACACCCGCACCAGCGACTACCTCGGCCGGGTGAACAGCTAACCGTGGCTGCCCGCAACACGGCCCGCAAGCGCGCCTTCCAGATCCTCTTCGAGGGCGACCAGCGCGGCGCCGACGTCCTGACGGTCCTCGCGGACTGGATCCGGCTGTCCCGGTCCGACACCCGGCAGCCGCCGGTCAGCGAGTACACGATGCAGCTGGTCGAGGGCTACGCCGAGCACGCGAGGCGGATCGACGAGCTGATCGCCCAGTACGCGGTCGGCTGGACGCTCGACCGGATGCCGGTCGTGGACCGCAACATCCTGCGGCTGGGCGCGTACGAGCTGATCTGGGTCGACGAGACCCCGGACGCCGTCGTCCTGGACGAGATGGTGCAGCTGGCGAAGGAGTTCTCCACGGACGAGTCGCCCTCGTTCGTGAACGGTCTGCTGGGCCGCCTGAAGGAGCTCAAGCCTTCGCTGCGCCGGGACTAGCCGGGGAAAAGCCGCAAGAGGGGCGCCGTGGGACTGCGGCAACCGGGCGACTTCGGGTCGTTCGTGGTTGCTCGCGCAGTTCCCCGCGCCCCTCAGGCATGCTTGCGCTCCCCGGCACCACCCGGCACCAGGAAGGCGCTGGTAAGGCGTACAAAACCCGGCCGGGGTGGCCGGAACCGCAAAGTTCCGGCCACCCCGGCGGCACGTTTCTGCTGAGGCGGTCGAAGCGGCTACGCCTCCTCGTGCGTGGCCACCGCGCGGCGGGCGTCCGCGTCCAGGACGCCCCAGCTGATCAGCTGCTCGGTGAGGACCGAGGGGGACTGGTCGTAGATGACGGCGAGTGTGCGCAGGTCGTCCTGGCGGATGGAGAGCACCTTGCCGTTGTAGTCACCGCGCTGGGACTGGATCGTGGCCGCGTAGCGCTGCAGCGGGCCCGCCTTCTCGGCCGGCACCGTGGCCAGCCGCTCCAGGTCCAGGACCAGCTTCGGCGGCGGCTCGGCGGCACCGCCCGGCGTGGTGCCCGGCAGCAGCTCCTGCACCGGAACGCCATAGAAATCGGCCAGCTCGGCGAGCCGCTGTACGGTCACCGCACGGTCGCCGCGCTCGTAGGACCCCACCACCACGGCCTTCCAGCGACCCTGGGACTTCTCCTCGACACCGTGGAGGGAAAGGCCCTGCTGGGTGCGGATGGCCCGGAGCTTGGCCCCGAGCTGTTTGGCGTATTCGCTGGACATATAGCTCCCCGGACACTGTGTCGACGCGGCCGGACTGGCTTCCCGCCGCGCGGCTGGTAACTCACTGTGAGGTTACGCAGCGTGACTCTGCTGCGTCAAGCCGAATGGTCCACACCGACTCTTCCGTGGTAGTGACGGCGCATTGGGCCAGGGGGGTGACCGGGGGCCTCTGTGTGACCTGCTAGGGTTGATGGCGCAAATCAGGCGTCCTTTAAGGTCCGTCCCGTGAGGCGGAGAAGGAGGTCCTTTTCGTATGGACAAGCAGGACTCGCACGCGACCCCGCATGCGTCCGATGCGCGGCCCGTTCTCGAGGGCCCCGACATCGCACGGGTGCTGACCCGTATCGCCCACGAGATCGTCGAGCGCGCCAAGGGCGCCGACGACGTGGTGCTCCTCGGCATTCCGACCCGGGGCGTCTTCCTCGCCCAGCGGCTCGCCGCCAAGCTGGAGCAGATCACCGACCGCAAGATCCCGGTCGGCTCCCTCGACATCACCATGTACCGCGACGACCTGCGCATGCACCCGCCGCGTGCGCTGGCCCGCACCGAGATCCCCGGTGACGGCATCGACGGCAAGCTGGTCGTCCTCGTCGACGACGTGCTCTTCTCCGGCCGCACCATCCGCGCCGCCCTCGACGCCCTGAACGACATCGGGCGCCCCCGTGCGGTCCAGCTCGCGGTCCTGGTCGACCGCGGCCACCGCGAACTGCCCATCCGCGCCGACTACGTCGGCAAGAACCTCCCCACGTCGCTGCGGGAGACGGTCAAGGTCCAGCTCGCCGAGGAGGACGGTCGCGACACCGTGCTGCTCGGTGTGAAGGCCGGCCAGTAGCAACTCGGGCGCCGGGCTGCTCAGGCATGCCCGCACGCGCGCCGGTTCGCCCCGAATCTCCCTCCATGAACTGCCTTACGGAGCCTGACAGATGCAGCGTCATCTCATCTCGGCCGCCGACCTCACCCGCGACGACGCCGTCCTGATCCTCGACACCGCCGAGGAGATGGCCCGGGTCGCCGACCGGCCGATCAAGAAGCTGCCGACCCTGCGCGGCCGCACGATCGTCAACCTCTTCTTCGAGGACTCCACGCGCACCCGGATCTCCTTCGAGGCCGCCGAGAAGCGCCTGTCCGCCGACGTCATCAACTTCTCCGCCAAGGGCTCCAGCGTCTCCAAGGGCGAGTCCCTGAAGGACACCGCGCAGACCCTGGAGGCCATGGGCGTCGACGCCGTCGTCATCCGGCACGGCGCCTCCGGGGCGCCCTACCGCCTGGCGAACTCCGGCTGGATCGACGCCGCCGTCATCAACGCCGGCGACGGCACCCACCAGCACCCCACCCAGGCCCTGCTGGACGCCTTCACCATGCGCCGCCGGCTGATCGGCCGGGACGCCGGGCTCGGCCAGGACCTGTCCGGCAGGCGGATCACCATCGTCGGCGACCTCCTGCACAGCCGGGTCGCCCGCTCCAACGTGGACCTGCTGCACACCCTCGGCGCCGAGGTCACCCTGGTCGCCCCGCCCACCCTGGTGCCGGTCGGCGTCGAGACCTGGCCCTGCGAGGTGTCGTACGACCTCGACGGCGCACTGGCCAAGTGCGACGCCGTGATGATGCTCCGCGTCCAGCGCGAGCGGATGAACGCCGCCTTCTTCCCCACCGAGCGCGAGTACTCCCGCCGCTACGGCCTCGACGGCGACCGCATGGCCAGGCTGCCCGAGCACGCCATCGTGATGCACCCCGGCCCGATGGTGCGCGGCATGGAGATCACCGCCGAGGTCGCCGACTCCGACCGCTGCACCGCCGTCGAGCAGGTCGCCAACGGCGTCTCCATCCGGATGGCCGTGCTGTACCTGCTGCTCGGTGGCAACGAGCCCGCCGTCACCCACACCCGCCCCACCGGTCCCGAGGAGAAGTAAGACCCATGAGCAAGATCCTGATCCGTGGTGCGAAGGTGCTCGGCGGCGAGCCGCAGGACGTGCTGATCGACGGCGAGACGATCGCGGAGGTGGGCACGGGGCTGTCCGCCGAGGGCGCCGAGGTGGTCGAGGCCGGCGGCAAGGTGCTGCTCCCCGGCCTGGTCGACCTGCACACCCATCTGCGCGAGCCGGGCCGCGAGGACTCCGAGACGGTCCTGACCGGCACCCGCGCCGCCGCGTCCGGCGGCTACACGGCCGTCTTCGCCATGGCCAACACCTTCCCCGTCGCCGACACCGCCGGTGTCGTGGAGCAGGTCTGGCGGCTCGGCCGGGAGCACGGCTACTGCGACGTGCAGCCCATCGGCGCCGTCACCGTCGGCCTGGAGGGCAGGAAGCTCGCCGAGCTGGGCGCCATGCACGAGTCGGCCGCCGGGGTCACCGTCTTCTCCGACGACGGCAAGTGCGTGGACGACGCCGTGATCATGCGCCGCGCGCTCGAGTACGTGAAGGCCTTCGGCGGTGTCGTCGCCCAGCACGCGCAGGAGCCGCGGCTGACCGAGGGCGCCCAGATGAACGAGGGAGTCGTCTCCGCCGAGCTGGGGCTGGGCGGCTGGCCGGCCGTCGCCGAGGAGTCGATCATCGCCCGCGATGTGCTGCTCGCCGAGCACGTCGGCTCCCGCGTCCACATCTGCCACCTGTCGACCGCCGGCAGCGTCGAGATCGTCCGCTGGGCGAAGTCCCGCGGGATCGACGTCACCGCCGAGGTCACCCCGCACCACCTGCTCCTCACCGACGAGCTGGTGCGGACGTACAACCCCGTCTACAAGGTCAACCCGCC
The DNA here is from genome assembly GCF_001027185.1 of Streptomyces incarnatus. NCBI lineage: Bacteria > Bacillati > Actinomycetota > Actinomycetes > Kitasatosporales > Streptomycetaceae > Streptomyces > Streptomyces incarnatus. The sequence continues at coordinate 7,014,865 of NZ_CP011497.1, forward strand.
GCTGCGCACCGAGCGCGACGTGCACGCCCTGCGCGAGGCGCTCGCGGACGGCACGATCGACATCGTCGCCACCGACCACGCCCCGCACCCGCACGAGGACAAGGACTGCGAGTGGGCCGCGGCCGCCATGGGCATGGTCGGCCTGGAGACCGCATTGTCAGTGGTCCAGGAGACCATGGTCGACACGGGCCTGCTGGACTGGGCCGGCGTCGCCGACCGCATGTCCGTCAAGCCCGCGCAGATCGGACAGGCCACCGGGCACGGCCGTCCCGTCTCGGCTGGTGAGCCCGCCAACCTCACCCTCGTCGACACGGCATACCGTGGCCAGGTGGACCCCGCGGGCTTCGCCTCGCGCAGCCGCAACACCCCCTACGAGGGGCGCGAGCTGCCGGGCCGTGTGACGCACACGTGGCTGCGGGGCAAGGCCACGCTCGTCGACGGGAAGCTCACGTGACACCTGTAATCCTGCTGGCCGAGGCGAAGAGGTCGGCCGAGGTCACCGACTGGCCGGCGCGCATCGGCTGGCTCGTCGGACTCCTGCTCTTCATCGCGCTCGTCTACTGGCTGATGCGCGAGGGCTGGAAGTGGCGCGGCACCCTGCAGAGCGACCTGCCCGCGCCGCCCAGCGCGCCGGAGGAGACCGGCCCCGCCAGACTTGAGCTGAGCGGCCGCTACCACGGCTCCACCACCGCGGGTCAGTGGCTGGACCGGATCGTGGCCCACGGCCTGGGCACCCGCAGCCGGGCCGAGCTCACCCTGACCGACCAGGGGCTGGAGGTCGAGCGTCCCGGAGCGAGCGACTTCTTCATCCCCACCGCAGCGCTGCGCGGGGCCCGGCTGGACAAGGGCATCGCCGGCAAGGTCCTCACCGAGGGCGGACTGCTGGTGGTGACCTGGGCGCTCGGCGACAAGCTGATCGACTCCGGCTTCCGCTCCGACCACGCGGCCGAGCACACCGAGTGGGTCGACACCCTGAACCACATGATCAACGACACGGAAGGCGCACGATGACGACCTCCACCAGGGGAGCTGCCAGGGTTCCCGCCGTACTCGTCCTGGAGGACGGCCGCATCTTCCGCGGCCGTGCCTACGGGGCCGTGGGGGAGACCTTCGGCGAGGCCGTGTTCTCCACCGGGATGACCGGCTACCAGGAGACCCTGACCGACCCGTCGTACGACCGGCAGATCGTCGTCGCGACCGCCCCCCAGATCGGCAACACGGGCTGGAACGACGAGGACGACGAGTCGAGCCGCATCTGGGTCTCCGGCTATGTCGTGCGCGACCCCGCGCGCGTGCCGTCCAACTGGCGGGCCAAGCGCTCCCTGGACGACGAGCTGGAGCGGCAGGGCGTGGTCGGCATCTCCGGCATCGACACCCGCGCCCTCACCCGCCACCTGCGCGAGCGCGGCTCGATGCGCGCCGGCGTCTTCTCCGGGGAGGCGATCGCCGCCGAGTCCGAGCTCCTCGCGCGCGTGCAGGCCCAGCCGCACATGAAGGGCGCGAGCCTCTACGAGGAGGTCGCGACCAAGGAGGCGTACGTCGTCCCCGCGATCGGCGAGAAGAAGTTCACCGTCGCCGCCATCGACCTCGGCATCAAGGGCATGACCCCCCAGCGGATGGCCGAGCGCGGCATCGAGGTGCACGTGCTGCCCGCCACCGCCACGGCCGACGAGGTCTACGCGGTCGCCCCGGACGGCGTGTTCTTCTCCAACGGCCCCGGCGACCCGGCGACCGCCGACGGTCCCGTGGCCCTGATGACCGCCGTCCTGGAGCGGAAGACGCCCCTGTTCGGCATCTGCTTCGGCAACCAGATCCTCGGCCGCGCCCTCGGCTTCGGCACCTACAAGCTGAAGTACGGCCACCGGGGCATCAACCAGCCGGTCCAGGACCGTACGACCGGCAAGGTCGAGGTCACCGCGCACAACCACGGCTTCGCCGTCGACGCGCCGCTCGACAAGGTCAGCGAGACGAAGTTCGGCCGCGCCGAGGTCTCGCACGTCTGCCTGAACGACAACGTCGTGGAGGGGCTGCAGCTGCTCGACCAGCCGGCCTTCTCCGTCCAGTACCACCCCGAAGCGGCAGCGGGTCCGCACGACGCCGCCTACCTGTTCGACCGCTTCGTTTCCCTGATGGAGGGCCAGCGTGCCTAAGCGCACCGATATCCAGTCCGTCCTGGTCATCGGCTCCGGCCCGATCGTCATCGGCCAGGCCGCCGAGTTCGACTACTCCGGCACCCAGGCGTGCCGCGTGCTCAAGGCCGAGGGCCTGCGCGTGATCCTCGTCAACTCCAACCCGGCGACGATCATGACCGACCCGGAGATCGCCGACGCCACGTACGTCGAGCCGATCACGCCCGAGTTCGTCGAGAAGATCATCGCCAAGGAGCGCCCCGACGCCCTGCTGCCCACTCTGGGCGGCCAGACGGCCCTGAACACCGCCATCTCGCTGCACGAGAACGGTGTCCTGGCCAAGTACGGCGTGGAGCTGATCGGCGCCAAGCCCGAGGCGATCCACAAGGGCGAGGACCGCGACCTGTTCAAGGAGGTCGTGGAGGAGGTCCGCAAGAAGATCGGGCACGGCGAGTCCGCCCGCTCGGTCATCTGCCACACCATGGACGACGTCCTCGCGGGCGTGGAGACGCTCGGCGGCTACCCGGTCGTCGTCCGCCCGTCCTTCACCATGGGCGGCGCCGGCTCCGGCTTCGCGCACGACGAGGAGGAGCTGCGCCGCATCGCAGGCCAGGGCCTCACGCTCTCCCCGACCACCGAGGTGCTCCTGGAGGAGTCCATCCTCGGCTGGAAGGAGTACGAGCTGGAGCTGATGCGCGACAAGCACGACAACGTCGTGGTCGTCTGCTCCATCGAGAACTTCGACCCGATGGGCGTGCACACCGGCGACTCGATCACCGTCGCGCCCGCGATGACGCTGACCGACCGCGAGTACCAGATCCTGCGCGACATCGGCATCGCCGTCATCCGCGAGGTCGGCGTCGACACCGGCGGCTGCAACATCCAGTTCGCGGTGAACCCCGAGGACGGCCGCGTGATCGTCATCGAGATGAACCCGCGTGTGTCGCGGTCCTCCGCGCTCGCCTCCAAGGCCACCGGCTTCCCGATCGCCAAGATCGCCGCCAAGCTGGCCGTCGGCTACACCCTGGACGAGATCCCGAACGACATCACCCAGGAGACCCCGGCGTCCTTCGAGCCCACGCTCGACTACGTGGTCGTCAAGGCCCCGCGCTTCGCCTTCGAGAAGTTCCCGCAGGCCGACTCCACGCTGACCACCACCATGAAGTCGGTCGGCGAGGCCATGGCCATCGGCCGCAACTTCCCCGAGGCCTTCCAGAAGGCGCTGCGCTCGCTGGAGAAGAAGGGCAGCCAGTTCGCCTTCACCGGTGTCCCCGGTGACAAGTCGCTGCTCCTGGAGGAGTCCCGGCGTCCCACCGACGGCCGGATCAACACGGTCATGCAGGCCATCCGCGCGGGCGCCACGCCCGAGGAGATCTTCGAGTACACGAAGATCGACCCCTGGTTCGTGGACCAGCTCTTCCTGATCAAGGAGATCGCGGACGAGCTGGCCGAGGCCCCCGAGCTGACCCGCGACCTGCTCGCCGAGGCCAAGCGGCACGGCTTCTCCGACCAGCAGATCGGCGAGATCCGCGGCCTGCGCGAGGACGTCGTCCGCGAGGTCCGGCACGCCCTCGGCATCCGCCCGGTCTACAAGACGGTCGACACCTGCGCCGCCGAGTTCGCCGCGAAGACGCCGTACTTCTACTCGGCCTACGACGAGGAGACGGAGGTCGCCCCGCGCGAGAAGCCGGCCGTCATCATCCTCGGCTCCGGCCCGAACCGCATCGGCCAGGGCATCGAGTTCGACTACTCCTGCGTCCACGCCTCCTTCGCGCTGTCCGACGCCGGGTACGAGACCGTGATGGTCAACTGCAACCCGGAGACCGTCTCCACCGACTACGACACCTCCGACCGGCTGTACTTCGAGCCGCTGACGCTGGAGGACGTGCTGGAGATCGTCCACGCCGAGCAGCAGGCCGGACCGGTCGCGGGCGTGATCGTGCAGCTGGGCGGCCAGACCCCGCTCGGCCTGTCGCAGGCCCTGAAGGACAACGGCGTGCCGGTCGTGGGCACCTCGCCCGAGGCGATCCACGCCGCCGAGGACCGCGGCGCCTTCGGCCGGGTGCTCGCCGAGGCGGGCCTGCCCGCCCCGAAGCACGGCACGGCCACCACCTTCGAGGAGGCCAAGGCCATCGCCGATGAGATCGGCTACCCGGTCCTGGTCCGGCCGTCGTACGTCCTGGGCGGGCGCGGCATGGAGATCGTGTACGACGAGACCCGCCTCGCCGCCTACATCGCCGAGTCCACCGAGATCAGCCCCTCCCGGCCGGTCCTGGTCGACCGCTTCCTGGACGACGCGATCGAGATCGACGTCGACGCCCTCTACGACGGCGAGGAGCTGTACCTCGGCGGCGTGATGGAGCACATCGAGGAGGCCGGCATCCACTCCGGCGACTCGGCGTGCGCCCTGCCCCCGATCACCCTCGGCGGCTTCGACATCAAGCGGCTGCGCGCCTCCACCGAGGCCATCGCGCGCGGCGTCGGGGTGCGCGGTCTGATCAACATCCAGTTCGCGATGGCGGGCGACATCCTGTACGTCCTGGAGGCCAACCCGCGCGCCTCCCGCACGGTCCCCTTCACCTCGAAGGCGACCGCGGTGCCGCTGGCCAAGGCCGCCGCCCGGATCTCGCTGGGCGCGACCATCGCCGAGCTGCGCGCCGAGGGCCTGCTGCCGAGGACGGGCGACGGCGGCGAGCTGCCGCTGGACGCGCCGATCTCGGTCAAGGAGGCCGTCATGCCATGGTCGCGCTTCCGCGACATCCAGGGCCGTGGCGTCGACACCGTCCTCGGCCCGGAGATGCGCTCCACCGGCGAGGTCATGGGCATCGACTCCGTCTTCGGCACGGCGTACGCCAAGTCGCAGGCGGGTGCCTACGGCCCGCTGCCCACCAAGGGCCGCGCGTTCATCTCGGTCGCCAACCGCGACAAGCGCTCGATGATCTTCCCGGCGCGCGAGCTGGTCGCTCACGGGTTCGACCTGCTCGCCACCTCCGGCACCGCCGAGGTCCTCAAGCGCAACGGCATCAACGCCACCGTGGTGCGCAAGCAGTCCGAGGGCACCGGCCCGAACGGCGAGAAGACCATCGTCCAGCTGATCCACGACGGCGAGGTCGACCTCATCGTCAACACCCCGTACGGCACCGGCGGCCGCCTCGACGGCTACGACATCCGTACGGCGGCCGTCGCCCGGTCCGTGCCGTGCCTGACGACCGTCCAGGCGCTCGCCGCGGCCGTGCAGGGCATCGACGCCCTCAACCACGGCGACGTGGGCGTCCGCTCGCTCCAGGAACACGCGGAACACCTGACCGCGGCCCGCGACTAGCAGCCCTGAGGGGGACACCGGAAACGGTGTCCCCCTCTTCATGAGGACCCTGAGGACTTTCCGAGATGTACGACCTCTTCTTCCGTCTGGTTTTCAAACGGATGGACCCCGAGAAGGCCCACCACCTGGCCTTCCGCTGGATCCGCCTCGCCGTGCGCGTCCCCGTGCTGCGCACCTTCGTCGCGGCCGCCCTCGCGCCCCGCTACAAGGAGCTGCGCACGGAGGCCTTCGGGCTGCGCATGCACGGCCCCTTCGGGCTCGCCGCCGGCTTCGACAAGAACGCCGTCGCGATCGACGGCATGTCGATGCTGGGCTTCGACCACGTCGAGATCGGCACGGTCACCGGCGAGCCGCAGCCCGGCAACCCGAAGAAGCGGCTGTTCCGCCTGGTCGCGGACCGGGCGCTGATCAACCGCATGGGCTTCAACAACGACGGCTCGCTGGCCGTGGCGGCCCGCCTCGCCACCCGGGAGCCGGTCTTCAGGACGGTCGTCGGCGTCAACATCGGCAAGACCAAGGTCGTCCCCGAGGCGGAGGCCGTCGGCGACTACGTGAAGTCGGCCGAGCGCCTCGCGCCGTACGCGGACTACCTGGTCGTCAACGTCTCCTCGCCGAACACGCCCGGCCTGCGCAACCTGCAGGCGGTGGACCAGCTGCGCCCGCTGCTCACCGCCGTCCGCGAGGCCGCCGACCGCACGGTCGCGCATCGCCGCGTCCCGCTGCTGGTGAAGATCGCCCCGGACCTCGCCGACGAGGACATCGACGCCGTCGCCGACCTGGCCGTGGAGCTGGGCCTGGACGGCATCATCGCGACCAACACCACCATCGCGCGCGAGGGACTCGGTCTGACATCCAAACCGTCCTTGGTGAAGGAGACCGGCGGTTTGTCCGGCGCCCCGCTCAAGCAGCGCTCCCTGGAGGTCCTGCGCCGCCTGTACGCGCGCGTGGGCGACCGGATCACCCTCGTGGGCGTGGGCGGCATCGAGACCGCCGAGGACGCCTGGCAGCGCATCCTGGCCGGTGCCACGCTGGTCCAGGGCTACAGCGCCTTCATCTACGAGGGCCCCTTCTGGTCCCGAGCGATCCACAAGGGCCTCGCCGCGCGCCTGCGCACCAGCCCGTACGCCACCCTCGCCGACGCGGTCGGCGCCGACGTGAGGAAGCCCGCATGAGCCAGATGGAGCCCTTCGGCGCCCGGCTGCGCCGCGCCATGGACGAGCGCGGCCCGCTGTGCGTCGGCATCGACCCGCACGCCTCCCTGCTCGCCGAGTGGGGCCTGAACGACGACGTGGCCGGTCTGGAGCGGTTCAGCCGCACGGTCGTCGAGGCGGTGGCCGGCCGGGTTGCCGTGATGAAGCCGCAGAGCGCCTTCTTCGAGCGCTTCGGCTCCCGGGGTGTCGCCGTCCTGGAGAAGGTCGTCCAGGAGGCCCGCGCGGCCGGCACGCTCGTCGTGATGGACGCCAAGCGCGGCGACATCGGCTCGACCATGGCCGGGTACGCCGAGGCCTACCTGCACAAGGACGCCCCGCTGTTCTCCGACGCCCTGACCGTCTCGCCGTACCTCGGCTACGGCTCGCTCAGCCCGGCCGTCGCGCTGGCCCGGGAGAGCGGCACCGGCCTGTTCGTGCTGGCGCTGACCTCCAACCCGGAGGGCCCCGAGGTGCAGCACGCGGTCCGTGCCGACGGCCGCACCGTCGGCGCGACCATGCTGGCCCACCTGGCCGCCGAGAACGCGGGCGAGGAGCCGCTGGGCTCCTTCGGGGCCGTCGTGGGGGCCACGGTCGGCGAGCTGTCGTCGTACGACCTCGCCATCAACGGCCCGCTCCTCGCGCCCGGCGTCGGTGCGCAGGGCGCGACGGCGGCCGACCTTCCGAAGGTCTTCGGGCCGGCCGTGCGCAACGTCGTGCCGAACGTCAGCCGGGGTGTCCTGCGGCACGGACCCGACGTGGGGGCCCTGCGCGGGGCCGCCGAGCGCTTCGCGGAGGAGATCCAGGCGGCCGTCTCCGGCGCCTGACACCTCCGATACGTGCTCGGGTGAGCGGCCCGGGGGCGACTTGAGTGTGAATACATCCTCAAATCGGGGGCATTATGTCTGAAATGTCCGACCTGGCGGAGGCTGACCAGGACTTTTCCGCTGTTCTCGCTGACTCTGGCGGACTTGACCGCTAGTCTCCGAGCTGTGGGGACACCCCCACACCCATCAGGTAGTGGGGGAGAGCGGGCGAAGCGTGTTGCTCGTAGCTCCCCAGGTGTGGGGCGACTAGGTTCCTCACCGGTCCGTATCCGACAGTTCGACATCCGAGGTGACGTAGGCGTGGCTCTTCCGCCCCTTACCCCCGAACAGCGCGCAGCCGCGCTCGAAAAGGCCGCCGCGGCTCGCCGGGAGCGGGCCGAGGTCAAGAATCGACTCAAGCACTCCGGCGCCTCCCTGCACGAGGTCATCAAGCAGGGCCAGGAGAACGACGTCATCGGCAAGATGAAGGTCTCCGCACTGCTCGAGTCGCTGCCCGGCGTGGGCAAGGTCCGCGCCAAGCAGATCATGGAGCGTCTGGGCATCTCCGAGAGCCGCCGCGTGCGCGGTCTCGGTTCCAACCAGATCGCTTCCCTGGAGCGTGAGTTCGGCAGCACCGGCTCCTGAGTCCGGGCCTTGCCGGACCGGGAGTCCCGGGCACTCCGGGATTGCTGGAATAATCGCTGCATGGCTGCAACATTCCGGGGGACGACCCCCGAGCCCCCGGACGTACGTCCGCGGCTGACCGTGCTCTCCGGCCCCTCGGGGGTCGGCAAGAGCACGGTCGTCGCCCATATGCGCAAGGAACACCCCGAGGTCTGGCTCTCCGTGTCGGCCACCACCCGCAAGCCGCGCCCCGGCGAGCAGCACGGAGTCCACTACTTCTTCGTCACCGACGAGGAGATGGACAAGCTGATCGCCAACGGCGAGCTGCTGGAGTGGGCCGAGTTCGCCGGCAACCGCTACGGCACGCCTCGTGCGGCCGTGCTGGAGCGGCTGGAGAAGGGTGAGCCGGTGCTGCTGGAGATCGACCTCCAGGGCGCCCGGCAGGTCCGCGAGTCGATGTCCGACGCCCGGCTGGTGTTCCTGGCTCCGCCCTCCTGGGAGGAGCTGGTGCGCAGGCTGACCGGCCGGGGCACCGAGTCGCCCGAGGTCATCGAGCGCCGCCTGGAGGCGGCCAGGACCGAGCTGGCGGCCGAGCCGGAGTTCGATACGACCCTGGTCAACACCTCCGTCGAGGACGTGGCGCGCGAGCTGCTAGCCTTGATGGACGTTGTGTGATCGTGACTGTGATCACGATGTTTCATTCTTTTCCATCCATCGGAAGGTAGAGCGTGTCCTCTTCCATCACCGCGCCCGAGGGCATCATCAACCCGCCGATCGACGAGCTTCTCGAGGCCACCGACTCGAAGTACAGCCTCGTGATCTACGCGGCCAAGCGTGCCCGCCAGATCAACGCGTACTACTCGCAGCTCGGCGAGGGCCTCCTCGAGTACGTCGGTCCGCTCGTCGACACCCACGTCCACGAGAAGCCGCTCTCGATCGCCCTGCGTGAGATCAACGCGGGTCTGCTGACGTCCGAGGCCGTCGAGGGCCCCGCGCAGTAACCGTTCGTTCTCGCATGACAGGCCCGGCGGCGCGACCGCCGGGCCTGTGGTGTGTCATGGAGGCGTAGGTTCAACGAATGGGAGTCCCGGTGGACAAGCCGAGAGTCGTTCTGGGCGTCAGCGGCGGCATCGCCGCCTACAAGGCCTGTGAGCTGCTGAGAAGGTTCACGGAGTCGGGCCACGACGTCCGCGTGGTCCCCACCGCCTCGGCGCTGCAGTTCGTCGGCGCCGCCACCTGGTCCGCGCTGTCCGGCAACCCCGTCTCGACGGACGTGTGGGACGACGTCCACGAGGTCCCGCACGTCCGCATCGGCCAGCACGCCGACCTGGTGGTCGTCGCACCCGCCACCGCCGACATGCTGGCCAAGGCCGCCCACGGCCTAGCGGACGACCTGCTGACCAACACCCTCCTCACCGCCCGATGTCCGGTCGTCTTCGCGCCCGCCATGCACACCGAGATGTGGGAGCACCCGGCCACCCAGGAGAACGTGGCCACGCTGCGCCGCCGGGGCGCCGTCGTCATCGAGCCCGCCGTCGGCCGGCTCACCGGCGTCGACACCGGCAAGGGCCGGCTGCCCGACCCGGTGGAGATCTTCGAGGTCTGCCGCCGGGTGCTGGTCCGTGGCGCCACCGGGCCCGACCTCGAAGGACGGCACGTGGTGGTCTCCGCCGGCGGCACCCGCGAGCCCCTCGACCCGGTCCGCTTCCTCGGCAACCGCTCCTCCGGCAAGCAGGGCTACGCCCTCGCCCGCACCGCCGCCGCCCGCGGCGCCCGGGTCACGCTGATCGCGGCCAACACCGCCCTGCCCGACCCGGCGGGCGTGGACGTCGTACCGGTCGGCACGGCCGTCCAGCTGCGCGAGGCCGTCCTGAAGGCGGCGGCGGACGCCGACGCGGTCGTGATGGCCGCCGCCGTCGCCGACTTCCGCCCCGCGGCCTACGCCGCCGGCAAGATCAAGAAGAAGGACGGCCAGGACCCCGACCCGATCGTCCTGGTGCGCAATCCGGACATCCTCGCGGAGATCTCGGCCGAGCGGGCCCGCCCCGGCCAGGTGGTCGTCGGCTTCGCCGCAGAGACCGACGACGTCCTCGCCAACGGCCGCGCCAAACTCGCCCGCAAGGGCTGTGACCTGCTCGTGGTCAACGAGGTCGGGGAGCGCAGGACCTTCGGTTCCGAGGAGAACGAGGCCGTGGTGCTGGGCGCCGACGGCAGCGAGACTCCCGTGCCGTACGGCCCCAAGGAAGCCCTGGCCGACACCGTGTGGGACCTGGTCGTACCGCGGCTCGGCTGACCGCGCACGGGCCGCCGGACGGCCGCGGCAGCGGGTTCACGCCACGTTCGATTCGGGTGTGGCGGCCCTGGCCAAGGCCGCCCGGCATTGTGCAGAATGCCCGTGCCGCAGGTCACAGCGCTCCCGAGAGGCGAGACACGTGCCCCATCGGCCGAGTGCGACCGATAAACTGTTCACGGTCGACGCCGGGCGCAGCCCCGCGCGTCGCCGCAAATGATCAGCCAGCAGCCGCTGCAACCACAGGGAGCGTTGTGTCCCGTCGCCTGTTCACCTCGGAGTCCGTGACCGAGGGTCACCCCGACAAGATCGCTGACCAGATCAGCGACACCATTCTCGACGCGCTCCTGCGCGAGGACCCGACCTCCCGGGTCGCCGTCGAGACGCTGATCACCACCGGCCTGGTGCACGTGGCCGGCGAGGTGACGACCAAGGCCTACGCGGACATCGCGACCCTGGTCCGCAACAAGATCCTCGAGATCGGTTACGACTCCTCCAAGAAGGGCTTCGACGGCGCCTCCTGCGGCGTGTCGGTGTCGATCGGCGCGCAGTCCCCGGACATCGCGCAGGGCGTGGACACGGCGTACGAGACCCGTGTCGAGGGCGACGACGACGAGCTGGACCGGCAGGGCGCCGGTGACCAGGGCCTGATGTTCGGCTACGCGTCCGACGAGACGCCGACCCTGATGCCGCTGCCGATCTTCCTGGCGCACCGCCTGTCGAAGCGCCTGTCCGAGGTGCGCAAGAACGGCACCATCCCCTACCTGCGCCCGGACGGCAAGACGCAGGTCACCATCGAGTACGACGGCGACAAGGCCGTCCGCCTCGACACCGTGGTCGTCTCCTCCCAGCACGCCTCCGACATCGACCTGGAGTCGCTGCTGGCGCCCGACATCCGCGAGTTCGTCGTGGAGCCGGAGCTGAAGGCGCTCCTGGACGAGGGCATCAAGCTGGAGACCGACGGCTACCGCCTGCTGGTCAACCCGACCGGCCGCTTCGAGATCGGCGGCCCGATGGGCGACGCCGGCCTGACCGGCCGCAAGATCATCATCGACACCTACGGCGGCATGGCCCGCCACGGCGGCGGTGCCTTCTCCGGCAAGGACCCGTCCAAGGTGGACCGCTCGGCCGCGTACGCGATGCGCTGGGTCGCCAAGAACGTCGTGGCGGCGGGCCTGGCCTCCCGCTGCGAGGTCCAGGTCGCCTACGCGATCGGCAAGGCCGAGCCGGTCGGTCTGTTCGTGGAGACCTTCGGCACCGCCAAGGTCGACGCCGAGAAGATCGAGAAGGCGATCGACCAGGTCTTCGACCTCCGCCCGGCCGCGATCATCCGCGACCTCGACCTGCTCCGCCCGATCTACGCCCAGACGGCCGCCTACGGCCACTTCGGCCGCGAGCTGCCCGACTTCACCTGGGAGCGCACGGACCGCGTGGACGCCCTGCGCGCCGCCGTGGGCCTGTAAGCCCCGGTCACCCTTCGCACCGAGGCCCGGTTCCCCCTCTCCGGGGGGCCGGGCCTCGGCGTGTCCTCGGCGTGTCGCGGGTCAGTCGGCCGGCGCCAGCCGGATCCGGCGCCGCGGACGGTCGATCTCCAGGATCCGGACCCGGAGCTCCTGTCCTTCCTCGACGGCCCTTCCGCCCAGGTCGTCGACGTGCACCAGGCCCTCCACGTCCTCGGCGACGCGGACGAAGGCACCGAAGGGGAGCGTCTTGGTGACCGGGCCCCTCGCGACGTCCCCGACCCGCAGAGGGTGCCGGTCCCAGGGGTCCTCCTGGAGGGCCTTGAGCGAGATGACCACTTCCCCCTGGTACGAGTCGGCGGTGATCACCTCGCCGGGGGCCCTCTGCCCCGGTCGTACCGCATCGTGCGGGTGGTCGACGTGCGACCAGGTCAGATCGGGGACGCGGACGAAACCGGTGCCGGGATACACGGGGTGCGGGGGTTCCCCGTCGAGGCGCACGAACACCCCGAAGTCGTGTACCGCGGCCACCGTGCCGGTCACGACGTCCCCGGGCCGCGCTCCGAGCAGATGGCGGTGGAGGGCCTCGTCCTCACACGCCTTCGAGGAGAGCAAGACGTGACCGCCGCGCTCGTCGACGGCCTGCACCTCGGCGGTGATGCGCCGACCGACCGCGACGACCTCGGAAGGGTGCTCGAACGCGGTCCAGGACACCAGGTGCCGGGGGATCCGGCCCGTCGGCTCTCCCGGGTCGTCGTCCAGCAGCACGAGCACGTCGTCGCCGTCGAACCCGGCCACGGTTCCTGACCTCACCTCCCCGCGGCCCGTCAGTCGTTCTCGCAGGCGTTCCAGCGGGTTCGGCGTCGGCTCGGTCATGGCCGTGAGCCTAGGTCCGCTCTCCCGCCTCGGGTAGCGAATCGAGTGGCGGGCCCGGCCGGGCGGAACCTACCCTGGCGCCGCCGACGCCGCACGGTGCGAAGGCCGCGGCTACTTCGTGGAGTGCGTCCTTCGGGGCGTGCGGTGAAGCTGAATCCGTACCGCTGCCGATCCTGATCTCGGGCGGACGTCGGTTGTCAGTGCCGTTTGGTAAGAATGCAAGCGTGAGCAGCGAGAACGGGGCGCCCCGGCCAGAAGGGGACGGCGGGGCCGAAGGGGCGCCGCCGGAGCAGCTCGCGCTCATCCGGGAGAGCGTGCGGAAGGCGCAGGTGCCCCGGGCCAAGCCGCGGACCTGGCGGGGAGCCGCGCTCGCCCCGCGGCTGCCCGTCGCCCGGGTGCTGGTCGACAAGGGCGTGCTGCATCTCGACCGGTACTTCGACTACGCCGTGCCCGCGGAGCTGGACGAGCAGGCCCAGCCCGGCGTGCGGGTCCGGGTGCGGTTCGGCGCCGGCCGGGGCCGGGTGCGGGAAGGGCGCCGCGAGGGCGGCGGGCTCATCGACGGGTTCCTCGTCGAGCGGCGGGCCGAGTCCGACTACTCCGGGCCGCTGGCCGCCCTGGCCCAGGTCGTGTCGCCGGAGCCGGTGCTGAGCGAGGAACTGCTGGGCCTCGCGCGGGCCGTCGCCGACCGGTACGCCGGAAGCCTCGCCGACGTGCTCCAGCTGGCCGTGCCGCCGCGCAGCGCCCGGGCCGAGCAGCGGCCGTCGCCCGCGCCCCTGCCCCCACCGAAGCCGCCGGAAACGGCCTCCTGGGGCCGCTACGAGCACGGGGAGGCATTCCTCCAGGCCCTCGCCTCCGGGGGGTCGCCCAGGGCCGTCTGGAACGCGCTGCCGGGCCCGCTGTGGAGCGAGGAACTGGCCCGGGCCGTCGCCGCCGCGCTCGCCTCGGGCCGCGGCGCCCTCGTCGTCGTACCAGACGGGCGGTCCGCCGCGCGGGTCGACGCCGCGCTCACCGCGCTGCTCGGCGCGGGCCGGCACGCGCTGCTCACGGCCGAGGCGGGGCCGGAGAAGCGGTACGCGCAGTGGCTCGCCGTGCGCCGGGGGTCCGTGCGGGCCGTGGTGGGGACCCGGGCCGCGATGTTCGCGCCCGTGCAGGACCTGGGGCTCGTCGCCGTCTGGGACGACGGCGACGACAGCCACAGCGAGCAGCACGCCCCGCAGCCGCACGCCCGGGATGTGCTGTTGCTGCGGGCCGCTCTCGACAAGTGCGCCTTCCTGCTGGGGAGTTGGAGCTGCACCGTGGAGGCCGCCCAGCTCGTGGAGAGCGGCTGGGCCCGGCCGCTGGTCGCCGGGCGGGACCAGGTGCGGCGGGCCGCCCCGCTGGTCCGGACGGTCGGGGACGACGACCTCGCCCGCGACGAGGCCGCCCGCGCCGCCCGGCTGCCGACGCTCGCCTGGCAGGCGGCCCGCGAGGGGCTGCGGCACGGACCGGTGCTCGTACAGGTGCCGCGGCGTGGCTACGCGCCCCGCATGGCCTGTGACCGGTGCCGGGCGCCGGCCCGGTGCCGGCACTGCTCCGGGCCGCTGCAGGGGCAGGACGCGGGGGTGCTGCGCTGCGGCTGGTGCGGGCGCGACGAGAGCGCGTGGCACTGCCCGGAGTGCGGCGGCTTCCGGCTGCGGGCCCAGGTCGTGGGGGCCCGGCGCACGGCCGAGGAGCTGGGCCGCGCCTTTCCCGCCGTCCCGGTACGCACCTCGGGGCGGGAGCACGTGCTGGACACGGTGCCGGGCACGCCCGCGCTGGTCGTGAGCACACCGGGGGCCGAACCGGTCGCCGAGGGCGGCTACGCGGCGGCCCTGCTGCTGGACGGCTGGGCGATGCTCGTACGACCCGACCTGCGGGCCGGGGAGGACGCGCTGCGGCGGTGGATCGCGGCGGGCGCGCTGGTGCGGCCGCAGAGCGAGGGGGGCACGGTGGTCGTGGTGGCCGAGCCGACCCTGCGGCCGGTGCAGGCGCTGGTGCGCTGGGACCCCGTCGGGCACGCGGTGCGGGAACTGGCCGAGCGGGCCGAGCTGGGCTTCCCGCCGGTGTCGCGGATGGCGGCCGTGTCCGGGCCGCCCGCGGCCGTCGCCGAGTTCCTGGCCGCCGTGGAACTTCCGCCGGACGCGGAGGTGCTGGGGCCGGTGCCGATGCCGCCGACGCCGCCCGGGCGGCCCCGCAGGGCCGGGGCGCCGCCACCGGGGGAGCACTGGGAGCGGGCGCTGGTCCGCGTGCCACCCGGTAGCGGGGCGGCGCTGGCTGCCGCGCTGAAGACCGCGCAGGCTGCTCGGCTGGCGCGGGGGAGCGGGGAGGCGGTGCGGGTGCGGATCGATCCGCCGGACATCGGGTGACGGGTGGCGTTCCCGGGTTCTCTCTCCCACTCGCGCCCCGCCCGTTTCCGGTCGGTCGAGAGGCTGGACAACCTGTGCGGGTTGCCCGCCGTCGGCGGCTGTCCGGTCGCCGTGGTGGGGCCCGTTGTGCGGAGGGGGTGCGTGGCTGCCCTCCCGGGTGGTGCCGGGAGGGCAGGGGGAGGCGTCAGCCGTTGCGGGGGCTGGGGAAGGCCGTCGGGCGGGCCTCGTCGCGGTCGCGGAGGGCCGGGCTGCCGGCGGTGGGCTGCGTGGGCATCGAGCGGGCCGCGGGGACCGTCGGGACCGTGGGCAGGCCGGTGTTCACATTGAGCGTGCGGGTGCCGGACGGCTCCGTGGCCCGCTCGGCCTCGGCGGCCGCCTGGGCCGCGGCGCGGCGGGCGCCGTAACGGCGGTGCACCGCCTGTTTGGTGACTCCGAGCGCCGAGCCCACCGCGTCCCACGAGAAGCCGAGTGAGCGGTCGAAGTCCACGGCGGCCGTGACCAGGGTTTCGACACTGTCCCGGAGTTCCTGGGCGAGGCGCACCGTCGGGGCGGGGGCGCGGCCGTAGACGACGAAGCCCGTGGACGGGCCGGAGCGGCGCGGGCGGTAGACGTTGCCCAACTGGGCGGTGAGCGTGCGCAAGGCGTCCACCTGCCGGCGGACTCGCTCGATGTCCCGCACCAGCAAGTGCAGGCTGGCCCGGGCCTGGGCGTCGTGGGTGGCGTGGTCGGCCATGAACAAGCCTCTCGAACCGGCGTTGAAAGGAATTGGGCCGCGAAAACGGCCCTATGTGGTCAACTCTTTCTTGACCAACGCGTGGGCGCTCCGCTGGTCACGGGGTGGGGGCGTACGGGCATATGCGTACGCCGGTCGTTCGGGTGCGCGCCGTGGGGGGTTCGGGTTGTTTGTTCTCCCGCCCGCGCACCACCCGTTTCCAGTCGGTCGAGAGGCTGGACAACCTGTGGGGGTGCTCGCCGTCGGCGTCCGCACGTGCGTTGCGCCCGGCCGTCGTCGCGTCCGGCGTTCTGTGACTCTGCCGTGTACCGCGTCCACCGGGTTCACTGCCGTCCGCATCCACGGGGCTCACCGCCGTCTACCGCCTCCGCCGCGTTCACGGTTGTCCGCCGCCTGCGCCGCCTGCGCCGTGTTCACCGTGGTTCGCCGCCTGCGCCGCCTGCGCCGTGTTCACCGTGGTTCGCCGTCTCCGCCGTTTCCCTCGTCCGTCGGCATCAGGTGCGTATGGCTTGTCCCTGCTTGCTTGGTCATAGACTGGTGCGCTGCCCGTCCAACCCCCGCCCGAGAGGCCCGATCCCGCCCATGAAGCTCGTCTTCGCCGGTACCCCCGAGGTCGCCGTTCCCGCTCTGGACGCTCTGATCGCCTCCGGGCGGCACGAGGTGGCCGCCGTCGTCACGCGGCCCGACGCGCCGGCCGGGCGGGGGCGCAGGCTGGTCGCGTCGCCCGTGGCCGAGCGGGCGGAGGAGGCCGGGATCGAGGTGCTGAAGCCGGTCAGGCCGCGCGAGCCGGAGTTCCTGGAGCGGCTGAGGGAGATCGCCCCGGACTGCTGCCCGGTCGTCGCCTACGGCGCCCTGCTGCCCCGCGTGGCCCTCGACGTCCCCGCCCACGGCTGGGTCAACCTGCACTTCTCGCTGCTGCCCGCCTGGCGCGGAGCCGCCCCCGTGCAGCACGCCATCATGGCCGGCGACGAGATCACCGGGGCGTCGACGTTCCTCATCGAGGAGGGACTCGACTCCGGGCCCCTCTACGGCACCGTGACCGAGGCGATCCGGCCCACCGACACCAGCGGCGACCTGCTGACCCGGCTCGCCTTCGCGGGCGCGGGGCTGCTCGCCGCCACCATGGACGGCATCGAGGACGGCACCCTGAAGGCCGTACCGCAGCCCGCCGAGGGCATCACCCTCGCACCGAAGATCACCGTCGAGGACGCCAGGGTCGACTGGTCGACGCCCGCGCTGCGCGTCGACCGGGTCGTGCGCGGCTGCACCCCGGCGCCGGGCGCCTGGACCACCTTCCGCGGCGAGCGCCTCAAGCTCATCCAGGTCACCCCCGTCCCCGAGCGCACCGACCTCGCGCCGGGGCGGATGGCCGTCGGCAAGAACAGCGTCCACGTGGGCACCGGTTCGTACGCCGTCGAGCTGCTCTGGGTGCAGGCGCAGGGCAAGAAGCCGATGCGGGCGGCCGACTGGGCGCGCGGCGTGCGCATCGCCGAGGGCGAGACGCTGGGCGGCTGAGTCCCGGCCGGCGGGGGCGGCGGTCCGCCGACGTAGGCTGGACACCGCACCCCTTCTTCACATCCGGAGCACCTTTTTCGTGAGCGAGCAGTCCCGGCGGCCCCGTAAGCCCGCCAAGCCCTACCGTCGTCCGCAGAAGGACCCCGTCCGCATCCTGGCCTTCGAGGCGCTGCGCGCGGTCGACGAGCGGGACGCGTACGCCAACCTCGTGCTGCCCCCGCTGCTGCGCAAGGCCCGCGAGAAGGGCGACTTCGACGCGCGGGACGCCGCCCTCGCCACCGAGCTGGTCTACGGCACGCTGCGCCGCCAGGGGACGTACGACGCCGTGATCGCCGCCTGTGTCGACCGGCCGCTGCGCGAGGTCGACCCGCCCGTGCTCGACGTGCTCAGCCTCGGTGTGCACCAGCTGCTCGGGACGCGGATCCCGACGCACGCCGCCGTGTCCTCCGCCGTGGAGCTGGCCCGGGTGGTGCTCGGCGACGGGCGCGCCAAGTTCGTCAACGCGGTGCTGCGCAAGGTGGCCCAGGACGATCTCGACGGGTGGCTGGCGAAGGTCGCGCCGCCGTACGACGAGGACCCGGAGGACCACCTCGCCGTCGTGCACTCGCATCCCCGCTGGGTCGTCTCCGCGCTCTGGGACTCCCTCGGCGGCGGGCGGGCCGGCATCGAGGAACTGCTGGAGGCCGACAACGAACGGCCCGAGGTGACCCTGGTGGCGCGGCCGGGCCGGGCCACCACCGAGGAGCTGCTGCGCGAGGACGCCGCCGTGCCGGGGCGCTGGTCGCCGTACGCGGTGCGGCTCGCCGAGGGCGGGGAGCCGGGCGCTGTACGGGCCGTGCGCGAGGGACGGGCCGGGGTGCAGGACGAGGGCAGCCAGCTGGTCGCCCTCGCGCTCGCGGGCGCGCCCGTGGAGGGCTCCGACAGCACGTGGCTGGACGGGTGCGCCGGGCCCGGCGGGAAGGCCGCGCTGCTGGCCGCCCTCGCCGCCGAGCGCGGGGCCACGCTGCTCGCCTCCGAGAAGCAGCCGCACCGCGCGGGCCTCGTCGCCAAGGCGCTGGCCGGCAACCCGGGGCCGTACCAGGTGATCGCCGCCGACGGCACCCGGCCGCCATGGCGCCCCGGCACCTTCGACCGCGTCCTCATGGACGTGCCCTGCACCGGACTCGGCGCCCTGCGCCGCCGCCCCGAGGCCCGCTGGCGCCGCCGCCCCGAGGACCTGGACAACTTCGCCCCCCTCCAGCGCGCCCTGCTGCGCACCGCCCTCGACTCGGTACGCGTCGGCGGAGTCGTCGGCTACGCCACCTGCTCCCCGCACCTGGCGGAGACTCGCGCGGTCGTCGCCGACGTCCTCAAGCAGCACCCGGAAACGGAGCTCATCGACGCCCGCCCCCTGCTCCCGGGCGTCCCCGCGCTGGGCGAGGGCCCCGACATCCAGCTGTGGCCCCACCTCCACGGCACGGACGCGATGTACCTGGCCCTGATCCGCAGAACGGGCTGAAACACCGCCGGGGCACAGCGCCCCGTAAGGGGCGCGGGGAACTGCGCGATCAACCCCCACCGACCCGCAGACAAACCACAACCGAAACGGACCGCCGTTACAGCCCAGCGCAGCGGCATGGCAGGCTTGGGGCATGGCCGTGCAGATCAACCCCAGCATCCTGTCCGCCGACTTCGCCCGCCTCGCGGAGGAGGCCGAGGCGGTCCGAGGCGCCGACTGGCTCCACGTCGACGTCATGGACAACCACTTCGTCCCGAACCTCACGCTCGGCGTGCCGGTCGTGGAGTCCCTGGCGCGTGCGACGGACACCCCGCTGGACTGCCACCTGATGATCGAGGACCCCGACCGCTGGGCGCCCCAGTACGTCGAGGCGGGTGCCTCCTCCGTCACCTTCCACGTGGAGGCGGCCGCCGCCCCGGTACGGCTCGCCCGGGAGATCCGTGCCAAGGGCGCCCGCGCCTCGATGGCGCTGAAGCCGGCGACGCCGATCGAGCCGTACGAGGACCTGCTCCCGGAACTCGACATGCTGCTGATCATGACGGTCGAGCCCGGCTTCGGCGGCCAGGCGTTCCTCGACATCATGCTGCCCAAGATCCGCCGCACCCGTGAGCTGATCGGCAAGCACGGCCTGCAGCTGTGGCTCCAGGTGGACGGCGGTGTCTCGGCCTCGACGATCGAGAGGTGCGCGGACGCGGGAGCGGACGTCTTCGTGGCCGGCTCGGCGGTGTACGGCGCGAAGGACCCGGCGGAGGCGGTCCGTGCCCTGCGCGCGCAGGCCGAAACGGCTACCGCCAAGGCATCCTGGGCATGCGACCACTGAGCCACAGATACATGAACGGTTAAGTGAACGGCCGCTATCAGGGCGGATCCGTAGCGCCGAATCTGCAAGGATGAACGGCGAATCCAGAGTGTGAACAGCAGTGAGGAGATCGCCGTGTCGGGTATGTCGGCGGGCCGGTCAGCCATGCGGATGGGACCCGCTGAGCTGGTGCAGGCGGCGGCCATGGCCCGCCGCTTCTACCTCGAGGGCAAGTCCAAGATCCAGATCGCGGAGGAGTTCGGCGTCAGCCGCTTCAAGGTGGCCCGGGTCCTGGAGACCGCTCTCGAACGGGATCTCGTACGCATCGAGATCCGTGTCCCGGCCGAGCTGGACGCCGAGCGCTCCGACGCGCTGCGCGCCCGCTACGGCTTGCGGCACGCCGTCGTGGTCGAGTCCCCGGCCGAGGCCGAGGAGACCCCCGACCCCGAGAACCTCGGCGAGGTCGCCGCCGACCTGCTCGGCGAGCTCGTCAACGAGGGGGACGTGCTCGGGCTGGCCTGGGGCCGGTCCACGATCCACATGGCGGCGGCGCTCGACCGGCTGCCGCCGTGCACGGTGGTGCAGCTGACGGGCGTGTACGACGCCGGGACCTCGGAGCGCGGCTCGGTCGAGGCCGTGCGCCGCGCCGCCCAGGTGTCGGGCGGCGACGCCCACCCCATCTACGCGCCCATGCTGCTGCCGGACGCGGCCACCGCGGCCGCGCTGCGCAACCAGACCGGGATCGCCCGGGCCTTCGAGTACTTCGACAAGGTCACGGTCGCGTGTGTCTCCATCGGCTCCTGGGAGCCGGGCATCTCGACCGTGCACGACATGCTCAGCGACGAGGAGCGGGCGCACTACGCCTCGCTCGGCGTCGCCGCCGAGATGGCCGCGCACCTCTTCGACGCCGAGGGGCGCCGGATCGGGCGGGACCTGGGGGAGCGGTGCATCACGGTCAAGGCCGACCAGCTGCGCCGTATCCCGGAGGTCGTGGCGATCGCCGGCGGGCAGCGCAAGGCGTCCGCGATCGACGCGGTGCTGCGCTCCGGGCTGGTCACCAGCCTGGTCACGGACACCTCCGCCGCGGACTACCTGATGACGGCCGGGCCGACGCCGAAGCCGACGCTCGGCCGCGCGGACCCCGACGGGCACTGACCGCCCCACGGGCCGCCACGGGCTCGCCGCGCCGGGCCCGGCGGGCCGGGCCCGGCATCGGCAGGGCGCGCGGCCGAGGAAAACGACCGTGTCCGGCAATCAGTAAGGCACGCGGGCGGGGCCCGCGTCCGACATCAGCGGGCCGTGACCGGGTCTCGCGGGCCGTGTCTGGTTCCGGCGGGCATGCCAGTCCTGACGGGGCGTGCTCCGGTCCCGGTGGGCTATGTCAGTCATGGTGGGGCGTGCCTCGGTCCTGGCGTGCTGTGTCAGTCCTGGCGGGGCGTGTCCGGTACTGGTGGGGCGGGTCCGGTCCGGGCGGGTCGTGGCGGGGGCGCTGCCGGGCGGGCGTGGCAGCATCGTCGGCATGGTGCCGCGGATCGTCGCTCACAGGCCTCGCCGGTCCTTGCTCCCCGCGCTCGCGGGGCTGCTGGGCCTCGTCCTCGCAGTGCTGCTGGCAGGGTGCTCCTCGGGCCCGTCCGGTGCCACCGGCGCGTCCGCCGCGGCCGTGTCCACTCCCGCCTGGGCGCACGGCATGGCCACCGTCCGGGAGTCCCAGTTGCCGGCCGAGGCCCGGCAGACCCTCGCCCTGATCGACAAGGGCGGCCCCTACCCGTACGCCAGGGACGGGATCGTCTTCGGGAACTTCGAGGGGCGCCTGCCGAAGCACCAGCGGGGCTACTACCACGAGTACACGGTGCGGACGCCCGGCTCGCGCGACCGTGGCCCCCGGCGCATCATCACCGGCCAGGGCGGGGAGATCTACTACACCGATGATCACTACAACACGTTCCGGGCGGTGCTCAAATGACACGGGTCGTGGTCACGCTGGACCTCGGCGGCGTCACCGACAAGGCCGGTCTGATGGACGCCGTGGCGCGGACGCTGGCCCTGCCCGACTGGTTCGGCCGGAACTGGGACGCGCTCCTCGACAGCCTCTCCGATCCGTCGGTCTGGCCCCGGGAGGCGGCGGACCGGGGGCTCCTCCTCGTCGTCACCGGCTGGCGGCCGTACGCGGACGGCCACCCGGAGGAGTGGCGGGTGGCACGGGAGGTGCTCACCGAGGCCGCCGACCGCACCGGCCCGCTCACGGTCGCCCTCACGCTGGAATGACGGCATGACCGGGTGATGGTGCGTCAACTTCCGCCGCTGGATAGGCTCCTGCCGACGCGGAGCGATTCGGGACGGGGGTCCAGCGACAGGTGGCGTACCAGATTCCGCCGGGGCCGGCGCACTTCGTGGACCGTGAACGCGAGCAGGCACGGGTCCTGCAACTGGTCACGGAGCGGCAGACGGCGGGCGGCGCGGCCCGGCCGCTGTGCCTGCTGCTGAGCGGGTACGGCGGCACCGGCAAGACGGAGCTGGCCTTCCGGCTGGCCCGGGCCCTGCACGGGCGCTACCCGGACGGTGTGCTGTACGTCGACCTCGACGACGTCCGCCGGGACGGCGCCGTGGAGGTCGCGGACGTCCTCGGCGAGCTGCTGCGGGTGTTTCCGCAGGTCGGTGCGGGCCCGCCGATGCTTCCCGGGCTCGGCGTGGCGATCGTACCGGTGGCCGGATCCGCACCGCCGGGTTGCCGTGTCCCTGCAGAATGCGCCGCATGAACGAATGGCTCATCGCCCTGTCCGCCGCTCTCATCGGCGCCGGATCCGCGCTCGGCGGCAGCGTCATCTCCGCTCGCTCCACGCGGGCGGCGGGGGAGCGGCAGGCGGAGGCGGCGCTGGAGGCACTGCGGCTGAGTGCCGAGGAACAGCGGGCGGCGCGCGTGCACGACCAGCGTCGGCAGGCGTACGTCCGTTTCCTGGACGCGGTGGGCGCCGTCACCGAGACCCGCCGTACCGGCGCGGGCCGGCCCGACGACCGTACCGACCTGCAGCGGGCGCTCGACGTCGTGCAGCTGGAGGGCCCCGCCGAGGTGGCGGCCGCCGCCCGCGCCCTGGTGGATCCGGTCCGGCGCGATGCCCGCCCCGACGCGCTCGACGGCGCCCGGGAGGCCTTCCTGGAGGCCGCGCGCCGCGCCCTCCACTGAGGCGTTCGGCGGATCCTCCGAAGATCCACTGGGCACCCTGGAGGTTCCGCCCGGGCATGGCCCGGGCCGCGCCATGGGACAATGAAGTACGTGCTCTTTCCCCCTGGCGCACCCGTCGGGGGGTCACCTCTGATCGACTGGGATGTGCAGCACGTGCGTTTCCTCAATGACAACCAGCCCGCGTACGACCTGACGTACGACGACGTGTTCATGGTGCCGAGCCGCTCCGCGGTGGGCTCGCGTCAGGGCGTGGACCTCGCCTCGCCGGACGGCACGGGCACCACCATCCCGCTCGTCGTCGCCAACATGACCGCCATCGCCGGCCGGCGCATGGCCGAGACGGTGGCCCGCCGCGGCGGTCTGGTGGTCATCCCGCAGGACATCCCGATCGACGTCGTCACCGACGTCGTCTCCTGGGTGAAGAGCCGCCACCTGGTGCTCGACACGCCGATCGTGCTGGCCCCGCACCAGACCGTCGCCGACGCGCTGGCGCTGCTGCCCAAGCGCGCCCACAACGCCGGTGTGGTCGTGGACGACGAGCAGCGGCCCGTCGGCGTCGTCACCGACGCGGACCTCACCGGCGTCGACCGCTTCACCCAGCTCGAAGTGGTCATGTCCAAGGACCTGCTCCTGCTGGACGCGGACATCGACCCGCGCGAGGCCTTCAACACCCTCGACCACCACAACCGCCGCTACGCCCCGGCCGTCGACAAGGACGGCAAGCTGGCCGGCATCCTCACCCGCAAGGGCGCCCTGCGCGCCACGCTGTACACCCCGGCCGTCGACGCGAACGGCAGGCTGCGCATCGCCGCCGCCGTCGGCATCAACGGCGATGTGGCGGGCAAGGCCAAGCAGCTGCTCGACGCGGGCGTGGACACGCTCGTCATCGACACCGCGCACGGCCACCAGGAGTCGATGATCAGCGCCATCAAGCTGGTGCGCGCGCTCGACCCGCAGGTGCCGATCGCCGCCGGCAACATCGTCTCCGCCGAGGGCGTCAAGGACCTGATCGACGCCGGCGCGGACATCATCAAGGTCGGTGTGGGCCCCGGCGCCATGTGCACCACCCGCATGATGACCGGCGTGGGCCGGCCGCAGTTCTCCGCGGTGCTGGAGTGCGCCGCCGAGGCGAGGAAGTACGGCAAGCACGTGTGGGCGGACGGCGGTGTCCGGCACCCGCGCGACGTGGCCATGGCGCTCGCGGCCGGCGCGTCCAACGTGATGGTCGGTTCGTGGTTCGCGGGCACGTACGAGTCGCCGGGCGACCTCCAGCACGACGCCAACGGCCGTGCCTACAAGGAGTCGTTCGGCATGGCCTCCGCGCGCGCGGTGCGCAACCGCACGTCGGAGGAGTCGGCGTACGACCGCGCCCGCAAGGCGCTGTTCGAGGAGGGCATCTCCACCTCGCGCATGTTCCTCGACCCGGCCCGCCCGGGCGTGGAGGACCTGATCGACTCGATCATCGCGGGCGTCCGCTCCTCCTGCACCTACGCCGGTGCCGCCTCCCTGGAGGAGTTCGCCGAGAAGGCCATCGTCGGCATCCAGAGCGCGGCCGGCTACGCGGAGGGCAAGCCGCTGCACGCCAGCTGGACCTGATCCAACTCCCTTGCCCACGGCCCCCGTTGTTCCCGCTCGCCGGGAGAACGGGGGCCGTCGCCTTGCAAC
The DNA here is from genome assembly GCF_001027185.1 of Streptomyces incarnatus. Lineage (NCBI taxonomy): Bacteria > Bacillati > Actinomycetota > Actinomycetes > Kitasatosporales > Streptomycetaceae > Streptomyces > Streptomyces incarnatus. The sequence goes on from NZ_CP011497.1 coordinate 7,039,334, forward strand.
GGTCGACAGCCGGTGCACAACGATTTGTCATTCCGGGCCGAGGAACGCAATGATCATGCGGGGACGCGCAAGGTTGCTGCATTACGCCCGTGAAGGCCACCCCCGTAAGGTGCTGCGCTGTACGTGGCGTGGCGGGGACCCCGCTCGGCGGGCCCCTGCCCGCGCAGGGCTGCCCCCGGTCCCCGACCGCAATGACCGGCAGGATGAAGGAGCCAGCGCGTGCTCGACCAAGGCGCACCCCCGCACGACCGCACAGCGACCGCCCCCGCAGCCCAGGGCGTCGCCGCGCGCCTGATGCGGCGCAAGCCCGTGGAACGCCTGGTCGCGGAGGGCGGCCAGGGCGAGGGAGGCTCGCTTCGGCGCTCCCTCGGCCTGTGGCAGCTGACCATGATCAGCATCGGCGCCACGCTCGGCACCGGCATCTTCGTCGTGCTCGGCCAGGCCGTCCCCAAGGCGGGCCCGGCCGTCACCCTCTCCTTCGTGATCGCCGGTCTCACCGCGCTGTTCTCCGCCCTGTCCTACGCCGAGCTGGCCGGCACCATCCCGGTCTCCGGCTCCTCGTACTCGTACGCATACGCAACGATGGGCGAACTGATCGCCTGGGTCTGCGGCTGGTGTCTGCTCCTGGAGTACGGCGTGTCGGTCGCCGCCGTGGCCGTCGGCTGGGGCGAGTACCTGAACGAGCTGCTGTCCGGCACCATCGGCGTCACCATCCCGAAGGCCTTCGCCAACCCGCCCGGCGTCGACGGCGGTGTCTTCAACCTGCCCGCCCTGATCGTCGTGATCCTCGCGATGGTGTTCCTGATCGGCGGCGCCAAGGAGTCCGCGCGGGCCAACACCGTCATGGTGTCCGTGAAGATCGCCGCGCTGATCCTGTTCTGCGCGATCGGCTTCATGGGCTTCAAGTCCGGCAACTACTCGAACTTCATGCCGCTCGGCATGGCGGGCGTCAGCGGGGCCGCCGGCACGCTGTTCTTCTCGTACATCGGCTTCGACGCAGCCTCCACCGCCGGTGAGGAGGCCAAGGACGCCCAGCGCGACCTGCCCCGCGCGATCATGCTGTCCCTGGTCATCGTGACCGCCCTGTACGTGCTGGTCGCCGCCGTCGCCGTCGGTGCCAGGCCGTGGCGGAGCTTCAGCGACTCCGAGGCCACGCTCACCCAGATCATGAAGGACGTCACCGGGCAGAGCTTCTGGGGCACCCTGCTGGCCTTCTGTGCGGTGATCGCCATCGCGAGCGTCGTGCTGACCGTGCTCTACGGCCAGACCCGCATCCTGTTCGCCATGTCCCGGGACGGCCTGGTGCCCAAGATCTTCGCCAAGGTCCACCCGAAGACCGGCGCCCCGCGCGCCAACACGGTCATCGTCTCGGTGTTCTGCGGTGTCCTCGCCGCCGCCATCCCGCTGGGACAGCTCGCGGACGCCACCAGCATCGGCACGCTGTTCGCCTTCGCGCTGGTCAACGTGGCCGTCGTGGTGCTGCGCCGGACCCGCCCCGCCATGCACCGCTCCTTCCGGGTGCCGCTGTCGCCGGTGCTGCCCGCGCTGGGCTTCGCCTTCTGCGTCTGGATGATGGGCAGCCTGTCCACCGTCACCTGGATCGTGTTCGGTGTCTGGATGGCCGTCGGGCTCGTGTTCTACTTCGTGTACGGCTATCGCCGTTCCCGTCTCGCGACCGGTGACGGCCTCGCGGTGACGGCAGAGAAGTGACCGGACCGAAGAAGTGAACCACCCCCTGTGCTGAACGATCTCGACGAACGCATCGTGCACGCCCTCGCCGAGGACGCCCGCCGCTCCTACGCGGACATCGGGCAGATGGTCGGCCTGTCCGCGCCCGCGGTGAAGCGGCGCGTGGACCGGCTGCGCGCCACCGGAGCGATCACCGGATTCACCGTCCGGGTGGATCCGGCGGCGCTCGGCTGGGAGACCGAGGGGTACATCGAGATCTACTGCCGGCGGAACACCTCGCCGGACACCATCCAGCGGGGCCTGGAGCGCTACCAGGAGGTCGTGGCCGCGTCGACCGTCACCGGCGACGCGGACGCGATCGCGCAGGTCTTCGCGTCCGACATGCGCCACTTCGAGCGGGTGCTCGAGCGGATCGCCGGGGAACCGTTCGTGGAGCGGACCAAGTCGGTGCTGGTGCTGTCGCCGTTGCTGCGCCGCTTCTCCTCCGGGGCGCCGGGGTAGGCGGCTTCCGACTCGGGGCGCCTGCGCCGTTGCCGAGTGCGGGTTGTGTGTGGCTGGTCGCGCAGTTCCCCGCGCCCCTTCAGGCATGCTGGACCGCAGCTCCCTGAAGGGGCGCGGGGAACTGCGCGAGAAACCACGGCATGCCCGCACCCGGCGACGGTGAGGGGCGCCCCGAGCTCTACTCCGCGGTCTTCCGCGCCAACGCGTTGTTGCCTATCGAGTTCCGCACGCTGAAACTGACCGCGTCCGGGCGGTACCGGTCATCGGACCACTCGACGGGCCGGCCCTCGCGGGTCGTGGTGACGCGCCGCACCCGCAGCAGCGGACTGGTACGGCGGATCCCCAGCAACTCGGCGTCCCGCGCGCCGCAGGCGACCGCGTCGATCACGTGCTCGCCGTACGCGAAGACGAGACCCGTGTCGTCGTACAGCCGCTGGGTGACCGAGGGGCAGTCCGGCTCGATGGACTCCACCGCGGGGGAGATCCAGTCGGCGTACACCGTGCGCTCCAGGAGCACCGGTTCGCCGTCCAGGCCGCGCACCCGGAGCACGTGCAACACCTGGGTGCCGACGGCCAGTTGGAGACGTACGGCGTCCTCGGCCGTGGCCGGGCGGTACTCCTGGGCCACCACGTGCCCCGTCGCCTCGCGGCCCATCGCGCGGGCCCACTGGGCGAAGCTGCGCAGTTCCTCGAAGCTCTGGCTGCGGCGGCTGGCGAGCACGACGCGCCGGGCGCCCTGACGGGAGCCGATCAGGCCCTCGGAGGTGAGGGTCGCGACGGCCTGGCGGACCGTGCCGCGTGAGACGCCGTAGGCCGCGGCCAGCTCCGACTCCGAGGGCAGCCGGCTGCCGACCGTGTACTCCTCGCGGTCGATCGCGCGCCGCAGCTCGTCGGCGATCTCCTCGTGTCGCGCCGTCATGCTTCCCCTCTGCTCAGGTCGCTGTGCACAGCGTGACCAGCCTAATCGAGACCTGAGCGTGATCTGCAACGGTCTGGAATGTGCAGCCAAGCAGGGCTCAAAGTTTCGCTCACGTTTACAGACAGGACACCGCGAGCGGGCGTACTGTGACGCAACTTGTTCAGACAAGTTCTCCGCACTGCCTCAACCCTCGTGTGCACCCCTGGAGAGACCGTGACCGTGTCCCTGCCGAGAAACGCCGCACTCGGCGGCTGTATCGCCGTCGTCGCCGCGCTCGCACTCAGCGCCTGCGGCGCCGCTCCCGACAACGCGTCGACCACCACCAAGGACGGCAAGAGCGCCGCCACCGCCACCTCCGCGGCCGCCTTCGGCGGCATGGACGCCCTGGTCAAGGCCGCCAAGAAGGAGGGCACGCTGCACATCATCGCGGTGCCCCGCGACTGGGCGAACTACGGCGCGATCATCGACGGATTCCAGAAGAAGTACGGCATCAAGATCCAGGACGAGAGCCCCGACGGCACCAGCGAGGAGGAGATCAACGCCGTCACCACCCGCAAGGGCCAGGACCGCGCCCCCGACGTGCTCGACCTGGGCTCCTCGTTCGCGCTGAGCGCCGCCCAGCAGGGACTGCTCGCCCCGTACAAGGTGTCCTCCTACGGTGACATCCCCGAGGCCCAGAAGGACCCGCAGGCCCGCTGGTACAACGACTACGGCGGCTATGTCTCCATCGGCTGCGACGCCAAGCGCGTCAAGGAGTGCCCCACCAGCTTCAAGGACCTGCTCAAGCCCGAGTACAAGGGCCAGGTCGCCCTCAACGGCAACCCCACCAAGTCCGGCTCGGCCTTCGGCGGCGTCTACGCGGCGGCGCTCGCGAACGGCGGCTCCTTCGACGACATCCAGCCCGGCCTGGACTTCTTCGCCAAGCTGAAGAAGAGCGGCAACTACACGCCCGTCGAGTCCACCCCGGCCACCGTCGAGAAGGGCGAGACGCCGATCTCCATCGACTGGGACTACCTGAACGCCGGTTACGCCGACGAGTTCAAGTCCAAGGGCCTGGACTGGAAGGTCGCCGTCCCGAGCGACGGCCAGTACGCCCAGTACTACTGCCAGGGCATCAACAAGGACGCCCCGCACCCGGCGGCCGCCCGTCTGTGGCAGGAGTACCTGTACAGCACCGAGGGCCAGAACCTGTGGCTGAAGGGCTACGCCCGCCCGGCTCTCATGGCCGCGATGGAGAAGGCCGGCACCCTCGACAAGACGGCCGCCGCGAAGCTGCCCAAGGTCACCGGTACGCCGTCCTTCCCGACCGAGACCCAGCAGAGCAAGGCCAAGACGGTCATCGCGCAGGGCTGGGGGAAGGCCGTCTCCGGATGACCGCCGCCCTCCCGCGCGCGGACGTGGCGCCCGTCGCTTCGGCGAAGCGGCGGCGCCGCGCCCCCGGCTGGCTCGCCGTCGTGCCGCTGCTGGTCTTCGTCGCGATCGCCTTCGGCCTGCCCGCCGTGGCCATCGTGAACGGCGCCTTCTCGGTCGACGACGCCACCACGGGCACCACCACCTACACCGGCGCCAACATGACGGCCTCGCTGCGGGGCCCGTACCTCACCGCCCTGCTCGGCAGCGTCAAGCTGTCCGCGCTCTCCGCCGCCCTCGGCGCCCTGCTCGGGCTGCCGCTCGCCCAGGCCGTGGTCTCCTCCCGCTCCCGCTGGCTGCGCGAGGCCGTGCTGACCGCCTCCGGCGTGCTCGCCAACTTCGGCGGCGTCCCGCTGGCCTTCGCCTTCGTCGCCACCCTCGGCAACGCGGGCGTCCTCACCGTGCACCTCGGCCTGAAGGACAGCGGCTGGGACCTCTACAGCTTCTGGGGCCTGGTCCTCGTCTACCTCTACTTCCTCATCCCGCTCATGGTCCTCACCATCACCCCCGCGCTGGACGGCCTGCGCTCCCAGTGGCGCGAGGCCGCGCTGAACAACGGCGCCACCGGCGTGCAGTACTGGCGGCACGTGGCCCTGCCCGTGCTCGCGCCCTCGCTGCTCGGCGGCCTGGTGCTGCTGTTCGGCAGCGCCTTCGCCGCCTACGCCACCGCCGCCGCCATGGTCGGCAGCGCGGTCCCGCTGGTCACCCTGCAGATCGCCGACGCCCTGTCCGGCAACGTGCTGGTCGGCCAGGAGAACGTCGCCCTCGCCCTCAGCCTCGACATGGTGCTGGTGGCGGGCCTGGTGATGGCCGTGTACCTGCCCCTTCAGCGAAGGAGCGCCCGATGGCTCGACGCCTGACCCTCTGGCGGTGGGTCGTCCTCGGCCTCGCCGCCCTGTACTTCCTGGTGCCGCTCGTCGCCTCCGCGATCTTCACGGTGGACGTGCCCGGCCAGGGCCTGACCTTCGACGCCTACACCAAGATCCTCTCCGCCGACGGCTTCCTGACCAGCCTGCTGCTCTCGCTGGAGCTGGCCGTCGCCACCATCGCGGTCGTGCTGCTGCTGATGGTGCCCGCCGTGGTCGCGCTCCGGCTCGGCGCGCCCCGGCTGCGCCCGGTGGTGGAGGTGGTGTGCTCGCTGCCGCTGGTGGTGCCGCCCATCGCGTTCGTCACCGGGATCGCCACCGTGCTGAAGTGGGGGCCGGAGTATCTCTCCAGGACGCCGCTGTTCGAGACGTTCGTGGTGATCCAGGACGACAGCTTCCCCGTCGTCCTCGTCCTCGCCTACGTCGTGATGGCCCTGCCGTTCGTCTACCGGGCCCTGGACGCCGGCCTGCGCGCCATCGACGTACGGACCCTGGTCGAGGCGGCCCGCAGCTGCGGGGCCTCCTGGCCCAAGGCCCTCCTCCGGGCCGTCCTGCCCAATCTGCGCGGGGCCCTGCTGAACGCGTCCTTCCTCACGCTGGCCCTGGTCCTCGGCGAGTTCACGGTCTCCCACTTGCTGGGATACGCGCCCTTCGCCGTGTGGATCTACAACGTCGGCGGCGAGCAGGCCCAGATGTCCGTCGCCGTGTCCGTGCTCAGCCTGCTCGTGACCTGGGCCCTGCTCCTCGCGCTCGCCGGTGCCGGCGGCGGCCGCAACCGAACCGCTCCTTCCCGGGGATGACCTACATGACCGCCACCCTGCCCGAGACCCGCACCCAGGCCGCCACCGTCGAATTCCGTTCGCTGCGGCGGGAGTTCGGCGCCACCGTCGCCCTCGACGGGCTCGACCTGACCGTTCGCCCCGGGGAGTTCCTGGCCCTGCTCGGCCCCTCCGGCTGCGGCAAGACCACCGCGCTGCGCATGCTCGCAGGGTTCGAACACCCCGACTCCGGCGCCGTGCTGGTGGACGGCGAGGACGTCACCCACGTCCCGGCCCACCGCCGTGACGCCGGCATGGTCTTCCAGTCGTACAGCCTCTTCCCGCACCTGAACGCCGTCGACAACGTCGCCTTCGGGCTGCGCATGCGCGGCGTCCGCACGGCCGAACGGCGCGCCCGCGCCGCCGAGTTGCTGGAACTGGTCGGGCTCGCCGACAAGGGCGAGCGCTATCCGCACCAGCTCTCCGGCGGCCAGCAGCAGCGCATCGCGCTGGCCCGCGCCCTGGCCCTGCGCCCGCGCGTGCTCCTGCTCGACGAGCCGCTGTCCGCGCTCGACGCCAAGGTGCGGCTCACCCTGCGCGAGGAGATCCGCCGCCTCCAGCAGGAACTCGGCATCACCACCCTGTTCGTCACGCACGACCAGGAGGAGGCCCTGTCGGTCGCCGACCGGGTCGCCGTCATGCGCGCCGGCCGCCTCGAACAGTGCGCGGAGCCCGCCGAGTTGTACGGCCGCCCCGCCACCGCCTTCGTCGCCGAGTTCGTCGGCACCATGAGCCGGATCCCGGGCGAGCTCAAGGACGGCACCGTCGAGGTGCTCGGGCAGCGGCTGCCGGCCGACGGCGAGGTGCCGGACGGCACGGTGGACGTGCTGGTGCGGCCCGAGGCCGTCCAGGTGCGCCCGGACGAGCAGGGCAGCGCCCGGATCGTCGCCACCGCCTTCCTCGGCGCGGTCGTCCGGGTCACCGTACGCCTCGCCGACGGCACCGAGGCCAAGGCCGACCTCCCCGCGCACGAGGCCACCGGCCTCGGCGCCGGCACCCCCGTCGGCGTGTCCCTGCCGGAGCGCCTGGTGCTCGTGGCCGAACGTACCGAGAAGTGAGGAATCTCCCGAACGTGACCTCCCACATCCCTCAACTCCCGCTGCAGGCCGTCCTGTTCGACATGGACGGCACGCTCGTCGACACCGAGCGGCTGTGGTGGGAGGCGGTCGAGCAGGTCGCCGGGCGCCCGCTGACCGAGGCCGACCAGCCGGACGTGCTCGGCCGCCCGGTGGAGCACACCGCCGCCTGGCTCGGTACGGCGACGGGCCGGGCGGCGGCGGACCTCGCGGCCGAGCTGCACCGCGAGTTCGCCGACCGCGTCCGCACCGGGATCGTGCCCCGGCCCGGCGCGCCGGCCCTGCTGGACGCGCTGGCCGCCGCCGGCGTCCCCGTCGCCCTGGTCACCGCGTCCCCGCGCGCGGTCGCCGACGTCGTCCTCGACGCCCTCGGCGCCGCCCGGTTCGCGGCCTCCGTCACGGCCGACGACACCGCCCGCACCAAGCCGGACCCCGACCCCTACCTGGCCGCCTGCCGGGCCCTCGGCGTCGACCCCGCCGCCTGTGTGGCCGTCGAGGACACCGAGACCGGCGTCGCCTCCGCCGAGGCCGCCGGGTGCGCCGTCCTCGCCGTACCGTCCCTCGCGCCCATCGGTACGGCGCCCGGCCGGATCGTACGGGAGAGCCTCGCCGGCGTGACGGTCGAGGAACTGGGGCGGATGGTCGCGCCCGAGCTGCGGGTGATGAGCTGGAACCTGTGGCTCGGCGGCAGCGAGGTCGACGACCACCGGGCCAAGCAGGTCAAGGTCATCCTGGAGAGCGGCGCGGACGTCGTCGGGCTCCAGGAGACGGGCGGAACCGCCGCCCAGGAGCTCGCCGAGGCGCTCGGCTGGTACCACCACCGGGCCGGCGAGAACCTCGGCGTCATCAGCCGCCACCCGATCACCGCCCGCTTCGGCGACCCGGACGTCGGCTTCTACGGCGCGGCGGGCGTCCGGATCGCCGTGGCGCCCGGCCGCGAGGTCGACGTCTGGACCGCGCACCTGCACTACACGCCGTACGGGCCCTACGAGGCCGCCTTCGACGGGCTCGGCGCCTCCGAGCTGATCGCCCATGAGGAGCTGCGGCTGGCGCAGATGCGGGACGCGCTGGACCGCATCGCCGAATCGTCCGCCGAAGGCATCCCGGTCGTCCTGGTCGGCGACTTCAACTGCCCCTCCCACCTGGACTGGCCGGACGTCGCCTGGCCGGTGACCAGGGCCGCGGAGGACGCGGGCTTCGCCGACTCCTACCGCGAGGCCCACCCGGACCCCGTGGCCGAGCCCGGCCACACCTGGTCGCCGATCCACCCGGTGCACGAGGACGGCAGCGGACGGCCCGAGCCGCAGGACCGGATCGACTACGTCCTGCACCGGGGCCTGACCGTGCGGGACGCGCGCACCCTGGTCACCGGCAGCCCGCGGCCCTGGCCCGACGTCGCGGGCAACGACTGGCCCTCCGACCACGCGGCGGTCGTCACCACCTTCGCCCCGCCCCGGACATAACCCGGGGTTACCGCAGGTCACCATTGCGGTCCGGGTGACCATCCCGTAGGTTGTGCCGGACTTTCTACCGACTGGTAACACCGGCAGGTTCTCCATGCGCTGGCCCCTCGGCCGTCCCACCACCGTCCGTACGCGGATCGTGGCGCTCGCGCTCGCCCCGGCCGTCGCGCTGATGGCGCTGTGGAGCTTCGCGATGGTGTCCGTCACCGCCGAACTGCGCGCGCTGATCCGGCTCCAGGGGGTGTACGAGGACTTCGGCACCCCCGTGGACACCGCGGTCGGGCAGATCCAGATCGAGCGCCGGATGTCCGCCGCCTACCTGGGCGCCCGCCTCGACACGGCGACGGCCGGTCAACTGCTCGAACAGCAGCGCCGTACCGACCGGGCCGTGGACGCCATGCGGCAGGCCATCCGCGACGGCGATCGCGGCCGGCTCACCGACCGGCAGCGGCAGGCACTGGACGCCATGGACGCGGCGACCGGGAAACTGGACGGACTGCGCTCGCAGGTGCTGTCCCGGCACATCACCTGGGACCGGGCCGTGGACGAGTACAGCGCGCTGGTCGAGCCCGGCTTCGACGTGCAGTCCACGCTCACCGCGCTCCAGGCCGGGCAGCTCGCCCGCGAGGCGCAGGTCGTCATCGAGCTGGTGCGGGTACGGGAGTTCGTCTCCCGGGAGGACGCGCTGGTCGCCGGGGCGCGGGCGGCCGGCACACTGACCGACCGGCAGTACGACACGCTGACCGCGACCATCGAGGACCGGCGGGTGTTCCAGCGCACGTACGTGCCGGACCTGCCCGCCGACTCGCGCGCCCTGTTCGAGGACTTCCAGCGCGGGGACCTGTACGGCTCGCTGGTGCGCGGCGAGGACGCGCTGCTGCGGGCCGGGGCGGCGGGCGCCGGCCGGGCCGTCGCGGCGGACACCTGGCGGTCCACCACCGACCGGGCCGTCAAGCGGTACATGCAGCTGTGCACGCGGTCCGCCGAGAACTCCGCGGCACGCGGGAGGGCCTTCGCCTACCGGGAGCTGACCAAGTCGGCCGTCGCCGGCGTGGTGGGGCTCGCGGCCGTGGGGCTGTCGCTGTGGTTCGCGGTGCGCGGTGCGCGGCGCATCTCGCGGCGCCTGGAGACCCTGCGGGACGCGGCGGACGTGCTGACCCAGCGTCAGCTTCCCGACGTGATGCGCCGGTTGAGTGCCGGCGAGGACGTGGACGCGGTGGCGGAGGCGCCGCCGCTGGCCGCCGACGAGGTCCGCGACGACGAGATCGGGCAGGTGGGCCGGTCCTTCAACACCGCGCGGCTCGCCGCCGTCGAGGCCGCCGTCAGGCAGGCGACCCTGCGCCGGGGCCTGTTCGCGGTGCTGCTCAACATCGCGCGCCGCAACCAGGCGCTGGTGCACCGGCAGTTGAAGCTGGTCGACACCCTGGAACGGCGCACCGACGACCCCGACGTCCTGCGGGAGCTGTTCCGCATCGACCACCTCACCACGCGCATGCGCCGGCACGCGGAGAGCCTGATCATCCTCTCCGGCGCGGCCCCCGGCCGCCGCTGGCGCCGGCCCGTGCCGGTCGCCGACGTCGTCGGCTCGGCCGTCGGCGAGATCGAGGACTACGCGCGCGTGGTGGTACCGCCGATGCCGGAGGTCGGCGTCGCCGCGGACGCGGTCGCCGACGTCGTCCATCTCGTCGCCGAACTCCTGGAGAACGCCACGGTGTTCTCGCCGCCGCACACCCAGGTCACCCTGCGCACCGGGCGGGTCGGCAGCGGGTTCGTGATCGAGATCGACGACCGGGGCCTCGGCCTCGACGCCGAGGCGCGCACCCACGCCCGCGCCACCCTCACCGACCCCGACGCCTTCGACCCCACCCGCCACGACCGCCTCGGCCTCTACGTCGTCGGCCGCCTCGCCGCCCGCCACGGCATCGAGGTGAGCCTCGGGGACTCGCCGTACGGCGGCACGACGGCGGTGATCCTGCTGCCGGAGGGGGTGCTGGCGGAGGCGGTGCCCGCCCACCCCGTCGAGCCCCGTGCAGCGGGGCCGGTGCAACGGTCAGCGCGCAGTGGCGTACGGCAGAGCGGCGGGGCGGAGGACGCCTGGCCCGGATACGCGCGGCCGGGCGCGGACACCCCGGAAGACCGGACGCCGTCCGGGCACGGGCGCGCCGACGGCCTCGCAACCGTACGGGAGCTGCCGCCGCGGGGCCGGCCGGCAGTCGCTCCGGAGACGGGGGACCTGCCGCCGGGAAGCCAGTCCGGGGCATCCGCGGGCGTGGGGGAGCTGCCGTCCACCGGGCGATCCGAGGTGCCCGCGGACCCGGGTGAGGTGCCGTCCACCGGGCGGTACGAGGTGCCCGCGGACTCGGGTGAGGTGCCGTCCACCGGGCGTTCCGAAGGGGCCGAGGGTGTGGCCGAGTCGCCGTCGGGACAGCGCGTCGGTTCCGGTGCCAGCGGGCTGCCCAGGCGGAGGCGGCCCGGGGCAGGGCGTTCCGGCGACCTGGGGAGTGCCGTCGCCCCGGAGCCGTCCTCCGGGCAGGAACCGGTACACACGTCGGCTCCCGAGCCGGAGGCGCCCGCCCTCCCGACCCGGGTCCGCCAGGCCTCCCTCGCCCGGGAGCTGCGGGAAGACCCGCCTCCGCCGGAGACGGCACCCGGGCGCGAGGTCGGCGCCGAGGAGATGCGGGCGATCTTCGGCGCCTTCCAGCGCGGCCTCGACCGCGGCCGCAAGGGCCTGCCGGCGACCGACGCACCTGCCGGCAGCTCCGGTACCACGAAGCCGACGGCACGGCAGCAGCCCACGGGCGCGGGGAACGGCGCGACCAGCCCCCACGCGCCGGCATCGGACCGTGGGCCCGCATCGGACCGTGGGCCCGCATCGGACCATGCGTCCGCACGGGACCATGCGTCCGCACCGGACCGTGGGCCCGCACCGGACCATGCGCCCGCACCCAAACATGCGCCCGCCCCCGACCACGCGCCCGCCCCCGCCCACGCACGCGTACCCGCGCCCGACCGGGCACCGTCACCCGAGTCCGCACCCGACGACCCCCACGAAGCCCCCACCGACGCCACCCCCGACCCCCTGACCAGCCACGCCGACGAAGGGACCGACACTGGTCATGAACGGTGACGACCAGACCCCGGAGCCGCAGGATCCGCCCGGCGGAGCGCCCGGCACGGACCTCGGCTGGCTGCTGGACGACCTCGTGGCGCGCACCGAGCACGTCCGCCAGGCCGTGCTGCTGACCGCCGACGGCCTTCCGATCAGCAGCTCGGACGGGATGCGCCGACGGGACATCGAGCATCTGGCCGCCGTCTGCTCCGGCTTCCACGGCCTGGCCCGCTCGGCGGGGGAGCGGTTCGGCGCGGGCGAGGTGCGGCAGACCATGGTGATGCTGGACGACGCCTACCTCTTCATCACCCCGGCCGGGCACGGCAGCCGGCTCGCCGTCCTCAGCGAGGCCGGCACCGACGTCGGCCAGCTCGCGCACGAGATGGCCCTGCTCGTCCGCCGCCTCGGCCGCCACCTCGACGCGGCGGCCCGCACCCCCAGATGATCCCGCGGTGAGCGACGAGCACTGGTACGAGGACGAGACCGGGTCGATGGTGCGGCCCTACACGGTCACCCACGGCCGCACCCGGCCCTCGGGCGCGCACGCCATCGACCTGATGTCCCGGGTCACCGCGCTGGACGCCGACGCGCCGGGACCGCGCGTCGACCACGCCCGGGCCGCCCTGCTCGACCTGATCCGGCGCGGACCGCGCCCCGTGGTGGAGCTGGCCGCGGACGCCGACCTGCCCCTGACCGTCCTCCGGGTGCTGCTCGGTGACCTGGCCGAGGCGGGCCTGATCCGGATCGACGAGCCCCGCCGCCACCGGACCGGCGGCCCGGCCACCGACCCGGGGCTGCTGCGGGAGATCATGGAGCGACTGCGGGAGATCTAGCCGGCACCGGCATGCGGCCGCCACCTGGAGCGTCGGCTGCCAGGGCGCGACCCTGAAGTCACCGGTGCCCCGCTTCACCTTCTCGAAGGGGGCGGAGGACACACACGGCGGCGGATCCTTGGTGTCCGTGGGGCTGCCGACCCGCCCAGCTGCAGCCCGGCCGTTCATGGTGTCCGAGGTCGTGGACCGTGACGCCGACCCGCCCGCTCCTCGGCCCCCGGCAGGTCGGACGTGGTGATCACCCCGGAGACGACGGCGACCTGACCGCCGGTGACCAGGCAGTCCACCCTGACCCTGGCCCAGCCTCCGCGCCCCGGGAACCCCAGCCGTCACCTGCGCCCCAGGGAGGACGGAACCGGTCCCGAGGGCGCGCAACGAATCGCCGTCCGGGCCGCACACCACGCAATGAACCGCGCACGGGCGCGCAACGGCTCCTTCTTGTCCGGCCGAGCGCGCCGACCGTACCTTCTTCATGGCCCCACAACGTCGAGGCCCACCCCGAAGCCCCTTCCCGGTGAGGATCCGCATGCGCACCGCCCTGCTCCAGAGCTCCGGCCGCCCCGGCTCGATCGCCGAGAACCTCAAGGTCCTCGACGAGGCCGCGGGCCGTGCCGCCGCCGCGGGTGCCGCGCTGCTCGCCGCACCGGAGATGTACCTGACCGGGTACGCGATCGGTGACGACATCGCCCGCCTCGCCGACCCCGCCGACGGCGCCTGTGCCGACGCCATCGCCGAGACCGCCGGCCGGCATGGCATCGCCATCGCCTACGGCTACCCGGAGCGCGACGGCGCGACCGTCTACAACTCCGCCCAGCTGATCTCCGCCGACGGCACCCGGCTCGCGAACTACCGCAAGACCCACCTCTTCGGCTGCTTCGAACGCGACCACTTCACCCCGGGCGAGCAGCCGGTCGTCCAGGCCGAGCTGAACGGCCTCACCGTCGGCCTGATGATCTGCTACGACGTCGAGTTCCCGGAGAACGTCCGCGCCCACGCCCTGGCCGGCACCGACCTCCTCGTCGTCCCGACCGCGCAGATGCACCCCTTCCAGTTCGTCGCCGAGTCGATGATCCCGGTGCGCGCCTGGGAGAACCAGATGTACGTCGCGTACGTCAACCGGGTCGGCCAGGAAGGGGAGTTCGAGTTCGTCGGCCTCTCCGTCCTCGCCGGTCCCGACGGTGTCGCCCGCGCCCGGGCCGGCCGCGCCGAGCAGCTGGTGTGCGCCGACGCCGACCCCGCCTTCCTGGCCGCCTCCCGCGAGGCCAACCCGTACCTGCGGGACCGCCGCCCCGGTCTGTACGGGTCCCTCGGCTGAGCCGCCGTAACAGCCTGCCCCCTGTTTCACCTCGTGCAAGGAGTCCGTACCCCATGACGTCCACGGTGCCCAACGCCGTCGAGCACACCGACGAGCAGCAGCCGCCGATCACCATGTTCGGCCCGGACTTCCCGTACGCCTACGACGACTTCCTCGCCCACCCGGCGGGCCTCGGCCAGATACCGGCGACCGAGCACGGCACCGAGGTCGCGATCATCGGCGGTGGCCTGTCCGGCATCGTGGCCGCGTACGAGCTGATGAAGATGGGTCTCAAGCCCGTCGTCTACGAGGCCGACCAGATCGGCGGCCGGCTGCGCACGGTCGGCTTCGAGGGGTGCGACGAGTCGCTCAACTGCGAGCTGGGCGCGATGCGCTTCCCGCCGTCCTCCACCGCCCTGCAGCACTACATCGACATGGTGGGCCTGGAGACCCGTCCCTTCCCGAACCCGCTGGCCGAGGCCACCCCCTCGACCGTCGTGGACCTCAAGGGCGAGTCGCACTACGCCGAGACCATCGACGACCTGCCCCAGGTCTACCGGGACGTCGCCGAGGCCTGGAACAAGTGCCTCGACGAGGGCGCCGACTTCTCCGACATGAACCGCGCCATGCGCGAGCGCGACGTCCCGCGCATCCGGGAGATCTGGGCGAAGCTGGTCGAGAAGCTCGACAACCAGACCTTCTACGGCTTCCTCTGTGACTCCGAGGCCTTCAAGTCCTTCCGGCACCGCGAGATCTTCGGCCAGGTCGGCTTCGGCACCGGCGGCTGGGACACCGACTTCCCGAACTCCATCCTGGAGATCCTGCGCGTCGTCTACACCGAGGCCGACGACCACCACCGCGGCATCGTCGGCGGCTCCCAGCAGCTGCCGCTGCGCCTGTGGGAGCGCGCGCCGGAGAAGATCGTCCACTGGCCGTACGGCACCTCGCTGAAGTCCCTGCACGTCGACGGCGAGCCCCGCCCGGCCGTGACCCGGCTGCACCGCACCGCGGGCAACCAGATCACCGTGACCGACGCGAACGGCGACATCCGCACCTACAAGGCGGCGATCTTCACCGCCCAGTCCTGGATGCTGCTCTCCAAGATCGCCTGCGACGACTCGCTCTTCCCGATCGACCACTGGACCGCGATCGAGCGCACGCACTACATGGAGTCCTCGAAGCTGTTCGTCCCCGTGGACCGGCCGTTCTGGCTGGACAAGGACGAGGAGACCGGCCGGGACGTCATGTCGATGACGCTCACCGACCGCATGACCCGCGGCACCTACCTCCTCGACAACGGCCCCGACCGGCCCGCCGTCATCTGCCTCTCCTACACCTGGTGCGACGACAGCCTGAAGTGGCTGCCGCTGTCCGCGAACGAGCGGATGGAGGTCATGCTGAAGTCGCTCGGCGAGATCTACCCGAAGGTCGACATCAGGAAGCACATCATCGGCAACCCGGTGACGGTCTCCTGGGAGAACGAGCCCTACTTCATGGGCGCGTTCAAGGCCAACCTGCCGGGCCACTACCGCTACCAGCGGCGCCTGTTCACCCACTTCATGCAGGAGAGGCTGCCCGCGGACAAGCGCGGCATCTTCCTCGCCGGTGACGACATCTCCTGGACGGCCGGCTGGGCCGAGGGCGCCGTCCAGACCGCGCTGAACGCGGTCTGGGGCGTGATGCACCACCTCGGCGGCGAGACCGACCCGGCCAACCCCGGCCCGGGTGACGTGTACGACGAGATCGCCCCTGTGGAGCTGCCCGAGGACTGACCGAACGACGAGCAAGGACCAAGGCGCGGGCGCCCGGACTCAGACTCCGGCCGCCCGCGCCTTTTCAAACACCTCGGCGGCGACGTCCGCCAGCTCCCGCGCGTCCCGCGCGGTGCCCTGCAGGTCGATGAGGATCTCGTCCAGGCCGAGGCCGGCGAACTCCACGAGGTCCGCCACGATCTGGTCGGCATCGCCCTGGAAGGGCCGGCGGTCCGCCTCGGCGTACGGCTTCGCCCGGCGGTCGGCGTTCACCCGCAGCACCGTCCGGATGGGCTTCGTACGGCCCCGCTCCTCGGCCAGCTCCCGCAGCCGCCGCCACTGGGCGCCGACTCCCTCCGCGCTGAACCCCGCGGGCAGCCAGCCGTCGGCATGGTCGACGAGCCTGCGGAAGGCCCGCTCGTTGCTCGCCGCCAGCAGCACCGGGATCGGCCGGGCGGGCTTGGGCCCCACCACGGCGGAAGTGATCTTGGCCAGCCGTCCGTCGTGGACGACCGGATCCGGACCCCACACGGCCCGGCACACCGCGATGATCTCGTCCAGGACCGCGCCGCGCTCGGCGATCGGCCGGACGCCCGAGGCCGCGTACTCGTCGAGGGACCAGCCGGTGCCGAAGCCCGCGATCACCCGGCCCCCGCTCGCCGCGTCCAGCGAGGCCAGGGCCTTCGCGAGCTGGAACGGCAGGTGCAGGGGCGCCACCAGCACGCTGGAGCCCAGCTCCGCCCGCTCGGTGGCCGCCGCGGCCAGGGTGAGGGTGACCAGCGGGTCCGCCACACTGCGGTACTGGTCGGGCCAGGGCAGGCCCTCGACGCCGTACAGACCCTGGGTGGCGGGCTCGGGGAACAGGGCACGCTCGAAGACCCACAGGCTGTCGTAGCCGATCCGTTCGGCGGCGCGTGCCACCGCGGGCACGTCGGTGCCGATCGAGTACTGCCGCATCTGGGGAAGACTCAGGCCGAGCCGGGTCGCCATACCGCTGCTCCTCTGCGATCGGATGTCCGCCGGGCAACGTACGACGACGAGCGGGGTGTTCCGAGGCGGCTCGCGCAGGGGCGGAATCCGGCCAGGTTCAGTCGGCGAGCGGTGTCAGCAGCATCCGCCCCGCGAACCCCACCGCCGCGTCCAGCCGTTCGGCGAACTCCTCGGACACGCCGTCGCGGTGCCGCAGCGCCCACAGGGCCCGTGCCGCCACCCAGGCCGCGTCGCGGGCCCGCTCCAGGCTCCAGGAGTCCAGCAGATGGGTGAGCGGGTCGGCGATCTGCAGCAGATCCGGGCCCGGCATCAGGTCCTCGCGGATGCGCTCCTCCAGCGAGACGAGGACCTCGCCCACGCGGTCGAACTCGTCCTCCAGATCGGCCGGTTCGCAGCCGAGCGTACGACAGGCGTCCACCACGGCGAGTGCCAGGTCGTGCCCGATGTGCGCGTTGATGCCCGCCAGCGCGAACTGCAGCGGCCGTACCCCGGGATGGCGGCGGAGCTGGAACAGCGGACGCCAGCAGGCGGGCGGCCGGCGGTCGTGGGCGACCGCGTCGACGGCGGCGAGATACCGCTCGGCGAACCGCACGTCCAGCGCGGTCGCCGCCCGTGGGTCCGGGAACTCCCCGGAGTCCAGGCGCCGGTCGATCTCCTCGGTGACGGTGAGGTAAACGCGGTTGAACACCGCGACACCGTCCCGCTCGGGCAGCGTCGCGTCGAGGGACCGCATCCGGGAGACGACCGCGTCGACGGGGGTCGTGAAGTGTTCCAGCTGCGCCATGGGGGAAGGGTCCCAGCCCCGGCCCGGCCGACGGACCGACCGGCCGGACACATCGCCGGAACGGGGGAACCCGGGGGGAGTCCGACGGCTGCCGTGGCCCGGCCGGGACGTCGACGCCGCCGTACTCCTATGACGTGGCGCGCGGCGTGTCCCGGTGGCCGGCCTCCTCGTCGTAGGCCGAGGCGCCCTCGTCCAGCAGCGGCTCCTGCCGCTTCAGATGGGCGGGCGCGAAGGCGCGCAGCGCGTGGTAGCCGGTGATGACGACCAGGGTGCCGAGGGCGATGCCGCTGAGCGAGAAGGTGCTGGTGAACTTCAGGCTGACATTGCCGACGCCGATGATGATGCCCGCGGCGGCCGGCACCAGGTTCAGCGGATTGCGCAGGTCCACCTTCGCGTGCAGCCAGATCTGGGCGCCGAGCAGGCCGATCATGCCGTACAGGATGACGGTGATGCCGCCGAGGACACCGCCCGGGATCGCGGCCACGACCGCGCCGAACTTCGGGCAGACGCCGAAGAGCAGGGCGAAACCGGCCGCGGCCCAGTAGGCGGCGGTGGAGTAGACGCGGGTCGCGGCCATCACGCCGATGTTCTCGGAGTAGGTGGTGTTCGGCGGGCCGCCCACCGCGGTGGACAGCATGGAGGCGACGCCGTCCGCCGAGATCGCCGTACCGAGCTTGTCGTCCAGCGGGTCGCCGGTCATCTCGCCGACCGCCTTCACATGGCCCGTGTTCTCCGCGACCAGCGCGATCACGACCGGCAGCGCGACCAGGACCGCCGACCACTGGAAGGACGGTCCGTGGAAGTGCGGCAGGCCGATCCAGTCGGCCTTGGAGACACCGGAGAGGTCCAGGCGCCAGTGGTCGGTGACTTTGCCGCTCGGGCTCATGGAGTGGATCCTGCCGAAGATCCGGTCGAAGGCCCAGGAGACGCCGTACCCGAAGACCAGCCCGAGGAAGATCGCGATGCGGGACCAGAATCCGCGCAGGCAGACCACGGCCAGCCCCGTGAACAGCATGACCAGCAGGGCAGTCCACTGGTCCTGCGGCCAGTAGGTGGAGGCGGTCACCGGGGCCAGGTTGAAGCCGATCAGCATGACCACCGCGCCGGTGACGATCGGCGGCATGGCCGCGTGGATGATCCGCGCCCCGAACCGCTGCACCGCGAGGCCCACCAGGAACAGCGCCACGCCGACGACGAACACCGCGCCGGTCACCGTGGCGCTGGTGCCGCCCTGGGCGCGGATGACGGCGGCCACGCCGACGAACGACAGGGAACAGCCCAGATAGCTTGGCACCCGGCCGCGCGTGGCGATCAGGAAGATCGCGGTCGCCACGCCCGACATCATGATCGCCAGGTTCGGGTCGAGGCCCATGAGGACGGGCGCGACGAAGGACGCGCCGAACATCGCGACCACGTGCTGGGCGCCCAGTCCCACGGTGCGGGGCCAGGAGAGCCGTTCGTCGGGGCGTACCACCGCTCCGGGCGCGGGCGTACGCCCGTCACCGTGCAGCTTCCAGCGCACGCCGAGGTCCATGGTGGGGTTTCGCTTTCTTACGTACGTGAAGACGGTCCGAACCATTGTCAGGGGTAACGAGCGGTTCTACGCTCGCACGGTCCTGTTCATGAACATGGTTCACATATTTGTTTCGGTAGGTCATCGGACGCAGATCGGAGTGCTTGATGAGTGGAAGATCCCGTGCGGCCGTGCTGCTGGCCGCGGTGGTGACGTTCGGGGCCGCGCTGGTGCCGTCCGCGCACGCCGCGCCCCGGGCTCCGCGGACCGTCGTCCTCGACGGCGCCCGGCTCCAGCAGACCCGCGCCCGCCTGGACCGCGACCCTCGACTGCGGCGCGCACTCGGTGACTTGACCGCTCGCGCCGACACCTGGCTGGACCAGGGCCCGTGGACGGTCGTCGACAAGCCGAGGCCCGCGCCCGGCGGCGACGTCCACGAGTACCTGAGCCAGGCCCCCTACTGGTGGCCCACGACCACCCCCACCGCCGACAACCCCTGGGGCTGCCCGTACGTCCAGCGTGACGGGCAGCGCAACCCGGAGGTCGACAGCGGCACGGACCGGCAGGACGCCGAGAAGGTCTTCGACTCGACGTACGACCTCTCGCTCGCCTGGTACTACACGGGCAAGCCCGCCTACGCGGTCAAGGCCGGGCAGATCCTGCGCACCTGGTTCCTCGACCCGGCCACCCGGATGAACCCCGACCTGGAGCACGCCCAGTTCATCCCGTGCAGGTACGACGGCCGGGCCATCGGCATCATCGACTTCTCCCAGTCGTACACCGGCGTCCTCGACGCCCAGGCGATCCTCGCCACCGGTGCGCCCGGCTGGAGCGCGAAGGACCGCGGCGCGATGGGACGGTGGAACACCGACTTCCTGAACTGGCTGAAGACCAGTGACTTCGGCAAGCAGGAGGGTGCGGCCGCCAACAACCACGGCACCTTCTACGACCTGCAGCTCGCCGCCCTCGCCTGTGCCACCGGCGACACCGCCCTGGCCCGGCGGACCGTGCTGGACGCGCGCGCCCGGCGGATCGACCCGCAGATCGCGGCCGACGGCAGCCAGCCCCAGGAGCTCGCCCGCACCCGCAGCTGGCACTACTCCGCCTTCGACCTGGTCGCCTACACCCGGCTCGCGGCCATCGGCCGGCACGTGGGCGTGGACCTGTGGTCGTACCGGGGGCCGGACGGTCAGAGCCTGTTCAAGGCCGTCGACTATCTGCTGCCGGCCGCGACGGGCGCCGCCGCGTGGCCGCATCCGGAGCTGGAGTTCCACCGGTACGCGGCCACCGATGTCGTGCACGCGGCCGCCGACGCCGGGGACGCGGCGGCCCGGGCGGCCGTGGCGCAGCTGGAGGCGCCGCCCGGAGGAGACCTGTGGGCGCTGCGGCCCGCCGCCGAACAGCTGGACTCCATCGCGGGCTGAGGGCACCCGGCAGTGGGCTCCTGAGCGGTCGCTTAGTATGGTCCGTCAGCGATGTACCGTTCCAGCAGCCGTTCAGGAGCCCCTCCCGTGACCGCCGAAGCCCCGACCGCCCCCGTCGTCTCCTACGGCCGGCTGATCCCCGTCACCGTGCACTTCGACGACCTCGACGCGCTCGGACTCCTGCACAACGCCCGCTACCCCCTGCTGGTCGAGCGGGCCTGGACCGAGCTGTGGAGCGAGCACGGTGTCCGCTTCGACGGCGACTGGCACGCGGCCGGCGACGCCTGCAACGCGGTCCGCGAACTGCGCATCAGCTACGAGGCACCCGTGACCAGTCCCGGCCTCTACGCCGTCCACCTCTGGCTGGACCGCCTCGGCACCACCGGCCTGACCTACGGCTTCCGCTTCTGCTCGGCCGACGGGACGCGGACCTACGCCCAGGGCGCCCGGGTGCTGGTCCGCCTGGACGCGTCGACCCTGCGGCCCACGCCGTGGACCGACGCCTTCAGGGCCGCTGGCCGGGAACTGCTGCGGCCGGCCGGCTGACCTCGGTCCGGCCGCCACGCTCGGCGGTGCGCAGCACACCGGCGAACGCCGCGAGCCCGCACGCCAGGGCCGTCACCACGGCGAACGACACCACCAGGCTGGTCGCCTGGGCCACCCCGCCGATCAGGCTCGGCGCGATCAGGCCCGACGTGTAGGTGATCGTCGCCACGCCGGCGATGGCCTGGCTGGGGTGGGGCCCGGCGTGCCCGGCCGCCGCGAAACACAGCGGTACGACCACCGCGATACCCAGCCCCATCAGCGCGAACCCGCCCATAGCCACCGCCGGGTGCCCGGCGGCGACGATCAGCAGACCGCCCAGCACGGCCAGGACACCGCCGGCCCGCACGGTGCGGACCGCGCCGAACCGGTTCACCACCGCGTCCCCCGCGATCCGGGCCGCCGCCATGGTCAGCATGAAGCCGGTCGTGCAGGCCGCGGCGACTCCGGCCGAGCTGTCCAGCCGGTCCCGCAGGAACACCGCCGACCAGTCCAGGCTCGCGCCCTCGGCGAACACCGCGCAGAAACCGACCGTGCCGATCAGCAGCGCCGAGCGCGGTGGCAGCGCGAACCGCGGCGGGGGCTCCTCGTCCTCGGCCGGCTGCAGGTCCAGCACCCAGGTGCAGGCCACCACGCCGAGCGCGGTGAGCACGGCCGCGGCGAGCGCGAAGTGCAGGCGGGCGTCCGAGCCGAGGTGCGCGGCGAGCGTGCCGGCCGCCGAGCCGATCAGCGCGCCCGCGCTCCACATGCCGTGCAGCCCCGACATGATCGACCTGTCCAGCAGCCGCTCGATCTCGACACCGAGCGCGTTCATCGCCACGTCGGCCATGCCCGCGCTCGCGCCGTAGGTGAACATCGCCAGGCACAGGGTGTACAGATTCGGCGCGAGGGACGGCAGGACCAGGGAGAGCGTCCACAGCGCGAGCAGCCCGCGCAGGGCCGTACGGCTGCCGAAGCGGTGGCTTGTCCGGCCCGCCAGCGGCATCGCGCAGGAGGCGCCGAACGCGGTGAAGGCCAGCGCGAAGCCCAACTGGCCGGCGCTGAGCGAGGCGTGCTCCTGGATCCATGGCACCCGGGTGGCGAAGGAGCCGGTCACGGCGCCGTGCACGGCGAACACGGCCGCCACGGCGTACCGGGCGCGCCTGACGTCGTCGCGCGCGCATCCCACGTCACTCATGTCCGATCCCTCCCCAGGGTCGCCGCTGCGGCATGCGCCGTAAACTATCAGGGACCCTGCCTGATAGATAGCCGGTTTACGGTCGCCGCCACGCCCAGCGGTCCGGGCCCTTCTGCGCGCCGATCTGGAAGGATTCCCGTCATGCCCGCATCACCCAGCACCGCCCGGGCCATCAACGACCGCCTCGCCCTGCGCCTGCTGCAGCAGGAAGGGCCGCTCACGGCCGGGCAGTTGAAGCAGCTGACGGGTCTGTCCCGGCCGACGGTCGCCGACCTCGTGGAACGGCTCACCGCCGCCGGACTGATCACGGTGGTCGGCGAGTCCGGCGAACAGCGCCGGGGGCCCAACGCCCGGCTGTACGGCATCGTCGCCGACCGCGCCCACCTGGCCGCGCTCGACGTCCGCACCGGCGGTGTCTTCGTCCTGGTCTCCGACCTGGTCGGACGGGTGCTGGCCGAGGCGTCCGTGCCGATCGGCGGCGACACCGGGACCGGCCCCGCCGTGGAGCAGGCGGTGGCCGCGGTGGAGCGGACCGCGAAGGAGGCCGGGGCGGACCGGCTGCACACCCTCGGCATCGGCGCGCCGGGCCTCGTCGACCCCGCCACCGGCGACCTGCGCGACTCCGGCGGGCTGCCCGCCTGGCACCGCAGCCTGGCCGCGGCCCTGCAGGAACGGCTGTCCGGAACCCGCGTCACCGTGGAGAACGAGACCAACCTCGCCGCCCTGGCCGAGCAGCGCGAGGGCGCCGCCCGGGACCGGGACACGTTCGTCCTGCTCTGGCTGGGGCACGGCGTGGGCGCGGCGGTCGTCCTCGACGGCACCCTCCGCCGCGGCGCCTCGGGCGGCACCGGAGAGATCGGCTTCCTCCCGGTCCCGGGCACCGCCTCTCTGCCCTCGTCGAGCGACTGCGACGGCGGCTTCCACTCCCTGGCGGGCGCGGCGGCGATCGGCGTCCTGGCGGCGCAGCACGGCCTGCCGGTACCGGCCACGATGGACGGACCGGGCGCGGCGGTGGTGATCCGGGAGGCCGTGGCGGAGGTGACGGCGGAAGCTGTGGCGCAGGTGACGGGAGAGGCGGGCGACTCCGGCGCGGCTCGTCCGGAGGCCGGAGGGCTCGCGGGTTCAGCGGGTTCAGCTGGTCCAGGGTCCTCAGGACCAGAGGGTTCGGGTGCCGAACGGCCCGCCGAGCGGTTTCTCCACGCCCTCGCCGACCGGATCGCCATCGGCGCCGCGTCCGTGGTGGCCGTGCTGGACCCCGGGTGCGTGGTGCTCGGCGGAGAGGCCGGACAGGCGGGCGGCCCGGTGCTCGCCGGGCTCGTGGAGGAGCGGCTGCGCCGAATGTCACCCCTGCTCACAGAGGTGCGGGCGAGCACCCTCGGCGGCACGGCGGTCCTGCGCGGCGCCCTGCTGACCGCCCGTGACCGCGCCCAGGAGGACGTGTTCGGCCACCAGAACCGGAACTGACGGACCGTCAGGAGTTCCGGGCGAGGCGCCCACGGGGACGCATGCCCCGCAGACCGCCCGTCCGGCCGCCGCGCCGCCGCCCCCCCCCGGCGAACCAGGTGACCCCCTCCGGCAGTGGCCGCACACCCTGGGCGAGTTCGTCGGGCGCGGGCGCCCGCGCGTCCACCGCGTCCCCTTCGCCGCCGGCCTGTCAGCCGCCGAAGCGGCGCCCCAGGTACTCCTCGAACGTGGTTTTGCCCACCGCCTGTTCCGGCGCCAGCAGCCCGCCCTCGCGGCACGCCCGGTAGGCCTGGCCGAACAGCGGCAGCCGTGCCACCGCCCGGCGCCGCCCGGTCGCCCGGAGATAGGCGCGGGCCAGCGAGTCCAGGGACCGTACTTCGGGGCCGCCCAGGTCCGCCACCCGCCCGGCCGGCGCGGCGAGCGCCAGCTCCACCAGGCGGTCCGCGACCTCGGTCACCTCCACCGGCTGGTCCTGGATCCCGGCCGGGACCAGCAGGACGGGCGACTTGGCCAGTCCGCCGAGGACCGTGACCAGCAGGTCGTGGAACTGGGTCGTGCGCAGGACGGTCCAGCCGAGCCCCGACTCCTCGATCCGCCGCTCCACGGCCAGCTTGGTCTTGTAGTAGCCGAGCGGCACCCGGTCGACGCCGACGATGGAGATGTAGACCAGATGGCCCACCCCGGCCCGCCGGGCCGCCGCGATCAGATGATCGGCCGACGTCTCGTCGCCGCCCCGCTGCGTGGTCGCGCAGTGCACCACCGTGTCCACGCCGTCGAGCGCGGCATCCAGACCGCTCCCGCCCACGCGCAGATCGACGGCGTACGGCTGCGTGTGCCGGCTGAGCACCCGCACCTCGTGCCCCTCCGTCCGCAGCCGCTCCGTCACGCACCGGCCGAGCGTGCCGGTCCCGCCGGTCACCAGGATCGTGGGCATGCTGTTCCCGTCCCTTCGGACTCCGTGTGCCCCGCTCGGGGCACCTTCGCCAGCTGAGACCGCGCAGCCCCCGCAAATGTGACAAGCCCCCGGCCGGCCCCGCTACGACCGCGCCAGCTGCCGCCGCAAGTAGGTCAGCTTGTCCGGGTTCATCACGGTGCGCACATGAGCGATCAGCCCGTCCCGCAGCTCGAAGGACGCCACCCCGGCGAGTACGTCGCCCGCCCACGCGACCAGCGCGCTCGCGCCGTTGACCTCCGCCACCACGATGTCCAGGCCGCCCGTGAACCGCTCGGCCCCGCCCACCAGGAAGCGCACGACCTTCTCGCGTCCCTCGACCGGCCGCCGGGCCGCGGACACCTTGCCGCCGCCGTCGCCCCAGTAGGTGACGTCCGCCGCGAGCATCTTCTCCAGACCGGCCAGGTCACCCTCGCGGGCCGCCGTGAGGAAGGACATGAGCAGTTCCTCCTGCCGCTCGGGCGCCGGCTCGAAGCGGCCCTCCGGCACGGCGACCCGGGCCACCGCCCGCCGGTACAGCTGGCGGCAGTTGGCCTCGCCGAGGTTCAGGACGTCCGCGATCTCCCGGTGGGCGTAACCGAACGCCTCGCGCAGCACGTACACCGCGCGCTCGGTCGGCGTCAGCCGCTCCAGCAGGACGAGCAGCGCCATGGAGACCTGCTCGCGCCGCTCCGCCGACTCCAGGGGGCCGAGCGTCCCGTCGGAGGTGGCCACCGGCTCCGGCAGCCAGGTCCCGGGGTACTCCTCGCGCCGCGCCCGGGCGGAGGTCAGCCGGGTCAGACAGAGGTTGGTGACGGCCTTGGCGAGCCAGGCCCCCGGGTGCTCGATCGCCGTCCGGTCGGCGCCGCTGAACCGCAGATACGCGTCCTGCACCGCGTCCTCCGCCTCGTGGGCGGAGCCCAGCAGGCGGTAGGCCAGGCCGAAGAGGCGGGGCCGGTGGGACTCGAACTCGTCGGAGGGCGGCGATGGCGTCATGCGCCTCAGCCTGCCAGAGGCCGGTGCTGTCCTGATCATGGTGCCCCGCCGCTCCGGGTGCCCCGGCGTCCCGGGTGCCCCGGCGTCCCGACGCGGCGTCCTGGCGGCCCGGCGGCGGGCAAGGGCCGTCGTCACCGCCACCGGACCCGCCCGCACGATAAAAGGACTAGACCAGTACGGTCAATGGTCCGGGCCAAAGGTCAATCCGCGCTGGGTGTCCCGCAGTTGTGCGTTCCCGGCAGCGCCGCGCAAGGCCGGCGACACGTGCTGTGAGGGAACCCACACCCTCCGCCTGTCTGGAGTGCCGTAAGGCGTGGCACACTGGCCCTGTACCAGAAGCAGCGCACTCCGGGGTCGGTGAAAGTCCGAACCGGCGGTTACAGTCCGCGACCCGGTCGCTTCCAGCGGCCGGTTGACCAGGTGAAATTCCTGGACCGACGGTTAAAGTCCGGATGGGAGGCAGTGCGCGGCGGGCGGGCACATCCCTGTGCGCGTCGCCGTATCTGGGGCTGGTCCGTACGCGGACGGCCCTCTTTCGGCGTCGCCTGGCGTGCTCACCCGTACATGCTGTCGTCATCGACAGGCCCCGGAGTCCGTGCCCGAAGAGGCAGGAGGACCCGGGAAGTGTTCACCGGAATCGTCGAAGAGCTGGGTGAGGTCACCGCCGTCGAGAACCTCGACGACGCCTCCCGCTTCCGGCTCCGCGGCCCCGTCGTGACCGAGGGCGCGCAGCACGGCGACTCCATCGCCGTGAACGGGGTCTGTCTCACCGTCGTGGAGCACGAGGGCGACGAGTTCACCGCCGATGTGATGGCGGAGACCCTGAAGCGTTCCAGCCTCGGCGCGCTCACCGTCGGCTCCCGCGTCAACCTCGAACGCCCCATGGCCGTGGGCGCGCGTCTCGGCGGGCACATCGTGCAGGGCCATGTCGACGGCACCGGCGAGGTGCTGGAGCGCAGGCCCTCCGAGAACTGGGAGATCGTCAAGATCTCGCTCCCCGCGGACCTCTCCCGCTACGTCGTCGAGAAGGGCTCCATCACCGTCGACGGCATCAGCCTCACGGTCGTGGACGCCGGCCCGGACTACTTCACCGTCAGCCTCATCCCGACCACCCTCGACCTGACCACGCTCGGCCACAAGCAGCCCGGCGACCCGGTCAACCTCGAGGTCGACGTCGTCGCCAAGTACGTCGAGCGGCTGCTCGGCGACCGCGCCCAGGGGGCCGGCAAGTGAACTGGCTGAACTCCGGGGCCTTCACGCTCTTCGGCCAGCGCATCATCTGGTCGGACATGACCGGCAACATCCTCGGCCTGATCACCCTGGCCCTCGGCTGGCGCCGCTCCCTGTGGACCTGGCCCGTGCAGTTCCTCTCCGGCCTCGTCCTGTTCGCCGCCTTCTACGGCCACCTCACCGGCAGCGCCGGCAAGCAGGCCGTCGTCATGGCCGTCGCGCTGTACGGCTGGTGGCAGTGGCGGCGCAGCCAGGGCCGGGCCGAGGACGGGCACATCGCCCCGCGGTTCGCCACCTGGCGCGAGCGCGCGGCGATGCTCGGCGCGGCCGCCGCCGGCACCGTCGCGGTGGCCCTGCTCTTCACGGCCTACCCGTCGCTGTCCTGGGACCCCTGGCCCGACGCCTACATCTTCGTCGGCACCATCGTCGCCATGTACGCCCAGGCCAAGGGCATGGTCGAGTTCTGGATCGCCTGGCTGCTGGTCGACCTCGTCGGCGTGCCCCTCAACTTCGCCAACGGCTACGCGTTCTCCGGTTTCGTCTACGTCATCTACGGCGCACTCGTCCTGTGGGGCATGCGCGACTGGTGGCTGCGCTCCCGCCGGAGCCCGCAGCCCGTCCTGGAAGGAGTCCCGGCATGACCTCGGCACTGCCCCTGTACGACACGGACGCCCCCGAGAACTTCGGCCTCGACCCCGTCGAGCGGGCCATCGCCGACATAGCGGCCGGCCGCCCGGTGGTCGTCGTGGACGACGAGGACCGGGAGAACGAGGGCGACCTCGTCATCGCCGCCGAGATGGCCACCCCCGAGATCGTCGCGTTCATGATGAGCGAGTGCCGGGGACTGATCTGCGCCCCCATGGAGGGCGAGGAACTGGACCGGCTGCGGCTGCCGCAGATGGTCCAGGACAACACCGAGTCGATGAAAACCGCGTTCACCATCTCCGTGGACGCCTCGGCCGCTCACGGTGTGAGCACCGGCATCTCGGCCTCCGACCGCGCGACGACCCTCCAGCTGCTCGCGAGCGGCACGGCGGAGCCCACGGACTTCGTCCGGCCCGGCCACATCTTCCCGCTGCGCGCCAAGCCCGGCGGCGTCCTCGTCCGCAACGGCCACACCGAGGCCGCCGTCGACCTCGCCCGGCTCGCGGGGCTCCGCCCGGCCGGTGCCATCGTGGAGATCGCCGGTGAGGACGGCCGTATGCTCCGCCTGCCCGAGCTCATCCCGTTCGCCCGCAAGCACGGCCTGACGATCATCTCCATCGAGGACCTGATCGCCTACCGCCGCAGCAGCGAGCCCACCGTCCGCCGGGAGGCCGAGACCCGCCTGCCCACCCGGCACGGCACCTTCACCGCCTACGGCTACCGTTCCACCGTCGACGGCGTCGAACACGTCGCCCTCGTCCACGGAGAGCTCGGCGACGGCGAGGACGTCCTGGTCCGCGTCCACTCCGAATGCCTCACCGGAGACGTGTTCGGCTCGCTGCGCTGCGACTGCGGCCCCCAGCTGGACGCCTCGCTCCAGCGCATCCAGGAGGAGGGCCGGGGAGTCGTGGTCTACCTGCGCGGCCACGAGGGACGCGGCATCGGCCTGCTCTCCAAGCTCCGGGCGTACGAGCTCCAGGAGCGCGGCCGGGACACGCTCGACGCCAACCTGGAACTCGGCCTGCCCGCCGACGCCCGCGACTACGGCGCCGGCGCCCGGATCCTCGCCGACCTGGGCGTGCGCAGCGTCCGGCTGCTCACCAACAACCCCGACAAGACCGACGCGCTGCTGCGCCACGGCCTGAAGGTCACCGGCCGGGAGCCGATGCCGGTCCAGGCCGGCGAGCACAACCTGCACTACCTGCGCACCAAGCGCGACCGCATGGGACACGACCTGCCCTGGCTGGACACCCCGGCCGTGGCGGCGGGCCAGTAAGCACGACAGACGCACTGAAGCACGACAGACGTACTGAAGCACGACAGCAAGGCACTTAGGAGACACGTGAGCGGCAAGGGTGCACCGGAGTTGTCCGTACGCAACGCGAGCGACCTCAGGGTCGCCGTCATCGCGGCGCAGTGGCACGAGAAGGTGATGGACGGTCTGGTGAACGGCGCCCTGCGCGCCCTGCACGAACTGGGGATCGACGAGCCGACCCTGATCCGGGTCCCGGGCAGCTTCGAACTCCCGGTGGCCGCCAAGGTGCTGGCCGGGCGCGGCTACGACGCCGTGGTCGCCCTCGGCGTCGTCATCCGCGGTGGCACCCCCCACTTCGACTACGTGTGCCAGGGCGTCACCCAGGGCCTCACCCAGGTCAGCATCGAGACCGGGGTGCCCGTCGGCTTCGGCGTGCTCACCTGCGACACCGAGGAGCAGGCCCTGGACCGGGCCGGCCTGGAGGGCTCGAACGAGGACAAGGGCCACGAGGCGGTGACCGCGGCGGTCGCGACCGCCGCGACGCTCCGCTCAGTATCCGAACCCTGGCACTGAGGCACCGGCCGGAGCGCGTAGGGTAAGGACCACCATGTCCAAGAAGACGTTCGAGGAGCTCTTCACCGAGCTCCAGCAGAAGGCCGCCCAAGGCGATCCCGCCACCTCCCGCACCGCAGAGCTGGTCGGCAAGGGCGTCCATGCCATCGGCAAGAAGGTCGTCGAAGAGGCCGCCGAGGTCTGGATGGCCGCCGAGTACGAGGGCAAGGACGCGGCCGCCGAGGAGATCTCCCAGCTGCTGTACCACGTCCAGGTGATGATGGTCGCCCGCGGGATCTCCCTGGACGACGTCTACGCCCACCTGTAAGCCGCCCCGCCGAAACAGCCGTAGAAACCCCTTCACGCAAAGGAAGCCGACCTCATGCTGCGCATCGCCGTCCCCAACAAGGGTTCACTGTCCGGCCCTGCGGCGGAGATGCTGCATGAGGCCGGCTACCAGCAGCGCCGCGAGTCCAAGGAGCTGCGGATCGTCGACCCGGAGAACGAGGTCGAGTTCTTCTACCTCCGCCCCCGCGACATCGCGATCTACGTCGCCTCCGGCCGCCTCGACCTGGGCATCACCGGCCGCGACCTGCTCATCGACTCGGGCGCCGACGCCGAGGAGATCCTGCCGCTCGGCTTCGCCCGCTCCACCTTCCGCTTCGCCGCCAAGCCCGGCACGGCGAACGGCATCGAGGACCTCAAGGGCAGGACGGTCGCCACCTCCTACGAGGGCATCGTGGCGGGACACCTCGCCGACAGCGGCGTCGACGCCTCCGTCGTCCACCTGGACGGCGCCGTGGAGACCGCCATCCAGCTGGGCGTCGCCGAGGTCATCGCCGACGTCGTCGAGACCGGCACCAGCCTGCGCAACGCCGGCCTGGAGGTCTTCGGCGAGCCGATCATGAAGTCCGAGGCGATCGTCATCCGCCGCACCGGCACCGACGGCGAGGAACCGAAGGTCCAGCAGTTCCTGCGCCGCCTCCAGGGTGTCCTGGTCGCCCGGACGTACGTGATGATGGACTACGACTGCCGGGTCGAGCAGCTGGAGAAGGCCGTCGCCCTCACCCCCGGCCTGGAGTCCCCGACGGTCTCCCCGCTGCACAACGAGGGCTGGGTCGCGGTCCGCGCCATGGTACCCGCCAAGGAGGCGCAGCGGATCATGGACGACCTCTACGCCATCGGCGCCCGCGCCATCCTGACCACGGCCATCCACGCCTGCCGCCTCTAAGGGTCCGCGCGAGATGTCCGACACGCCCACCACCCCCTCCCTTCCCGTCACCTTCCGGCCCGGCCACACCCGGGCGATCCTGCTCACCGCCGGCGTGGTGATCTTCCTGACCATCTCCGGGGTCGGGCTGCTGCTGGAGCAGCTCGGCCCGGGGGAGCGGGCGAGCTTCGTCGTCACCGGGGCGCTGATCTTCTGGGTGCTGGCCCAGCTGGCCCGGGTCAAGGTCGTCGCCGACGAGTCCGGCGTCACCGTGGTCAACATCGCCAGCAAGCGGCGCCTGGAGTGGGCCGAGATCGTCCAGGTGAACCTCCGTCCGGGGGACCCCTGGGTGTTCCTCAACCTCAGCGACGGCACCAGCCTGCCCGCGCTCGGCATCCAGCCGGGCCTCGCCAGGCAGCGCGCCATCGCCGACGCGCAGGCCCTGCGCGCCCTCGCCGAAGCCCGTGCCACCACCCACTTGGCGGACGGCCGGGGCTGACCCGGGGCAAGATCAGGGCTGACTCAGGGGCGTCCACCCTGCCCGAGTGGCCCGTGTCTTGATTAATCTGGTGGCGGAGGCCCTTTCGCTGCGCCTCCGCCCCTGGACACCACCCGGTGCACAGGGGTTCCTGCTACCCGAGGAGTGACTCCCTCCAGCGATGGACGGATCGTCCTGTAGTACCTGCGCCGCCCCGACCCGACATACCGGGAAGGCGGTGGCAGCGTGACCATCTCCCTGCTGCTCCTGGGAGCGGCTTTCCTGCTGATCCTCGCCAACGGCTTCTTCGTGGCGGCCGAGTTCGGACTGGTGACCGTCGAGGCGACGGACGCCGAGAAGGCGGCCGCCGAGGGCGACCGGAGGGCCCGCAGGGTCGCCGAGTCGCTGAAGGAGCTGTCCTTCCAGCTCTCCGGCACCCAGCTCGGCATCACCATCACCTCCCTGGTCGTCGGCATGCTCGCCGAACCGGCCCTGGCCCGGCTGCTGCACGGCCCGTTCGCCGCCCTCGGCATACCGGACGGCGCCGTCTCCGGTGTCGCCGTGGTCGTCGGCATGCTGCTGGCCTCCGCGGTCCAGATGGTGGTCGGCGAGCTCGTGCCGAAGAACTGGGCGGTGTCCAAGCCGCTGCCGGTGGCCCGGTTCGTGGCCGGACCGCAGGCCCGCTTCTCCCGCCTGTTCCGCCCGGTGATCGCCGCGCTCAACACCGTCGCCAACCGGCTGGTGCGGGCCCTCGGCGTCGAACCCGCCGAGGAGCTGGCCTCCGCCCGCACCCCGGGCGAACTCGTCTCCCTGGCCCGGCACTCCGCGCAGGCCGGCGCCCTGGAACAGGACACCGCCGACCTGTTCGTGCGCACCCTGTCCCTGGGCGAGCTGACCGCACAGCACGTCATGACCCCGCGCGTGAAGGTCAGCGCCCTGCAGGACACGGCCACCGCCGAGGACGTCGTCAACCTCACCCGGGCCACCGGCCTGTCCCGCTTCCCCGTCTACCGGGAGAAGATCGACGAGATCGTCGGCATGGCCCACCTGAAGGACGCCCTCGCCGTCCCCGTGCACGACCGGCTGCGCACCCCCGTGAGCCGCATCGCCCGCAAGGCGCTGCTGGTCCCCGAGACCCTGCCGGTCCAGCCCCTGCTGACCCGGCTCCGCTCCGAGCAGCCCATCGCGGTCGTCATCGACGAGTACGGCGGCACGGCGGGCGTCGTCACCCTGGAGGACATCGTCGAGGAACTCGTCGGCGAGGTCCGCGACGAGCACGACGCCAAGGACATCCCCGAGCTGGCCCCCGCCCCGCCGGAGGACGGCCGGCCCGCCTGGGACGCCGACGGCAGCTGCCGCGTCGACATCCTCCAGCGCATAGGCCTCGACGTGCCCGAGGGGCCGTACGAGACGGTCGCCGGACTCGTCGCCGACCTGCTCGGCCGCATCCCGGCCCCCGGTGACCGGGCCGAACTGCCCGGCTGGCGGCTCTCGGTCCGCCAGGTCGGCCACTACCGCGCCGAACGGGTCCGCCTGGTCCGGACGGCGCCCGCGGTGAACGTGATGGAGGCCGCCCGATGAGCGTCCTCCAACTGGTCTTCGCCGCGCTGCTGGTGCTCGCCAACGGCTTCTTCGTCGGCGCCGAGTTCGCGCTCGTCTCCGTGCGCCGCAGCCAGATCGAACCGCTGGGCACGGCACGGGCCCGCCAGGTCCTCTACGGCCTGCAGCGCCTGCCCCAGATGATGGCCGCGGCCCAGTTCGGCATCACTGTCTGCTCGCTGACGCTGGGCGCGGTGGCCGAGCCGACGGTGGCGCATCTGCTGGAGCCGGTGTTCACGGCGGTCCACCTCCCCGACGGCATGGTCCACCCGCTGGGCTATGTCATCGCCCTCGCCGCGGTGGTCTTCTTCCACCTGGTCATCGGCGAGATGGTGCCGAAGAACCTGGCCATGGCGGCCCCCGAGAAGGCGGCGCTGTGGCTGAGCCCCGGGCTGGTCTACTTCGCCCGCCTGTGCAAGCCGATCACCGTGACCCTCGGCGCCTGCGCCCAGGGGATCCTCCGGCTCGTCCGGGTCGAGCCCAAGGACGAGGTCGAGGCCGTCGTCACCAGCGAGCAGCTCAACCGCCTGCTGGAGGACTCCGGCCAGGCGGGGCTGCTCGACCCCGAGGAGCGGGAACGCCTGGAGGACGCGCTGGAGCTGGGCTCCCGCCCGGTGACCGACGTCCTGCTGCGCCGGGAGTCCCTGGTCACGGTGGCTCCGTCGGTCACCCCGGGCGAGATCGTCGAGCTGACGGCCCGCACGGGGTACTCCCGCTTCCCGGTCTCGGCGACGGACAAGGGCCCCTTCATGGGCTATGTCCACGTCAAGGACGTCCTGGACCTGGAGCACTCCGACCGCGCCGTCCCGCAGCACGTCTGGCGCCCGATGACCACCCTGCGGGCCGAGCTGCCGCTCGACGACGCGCTGACGGTCATGCGGCGCGCGGCCACCCACCTGGCCCAGGTCGCCGACGCCTCCGGCAAGGTGCTGGGCCTGGTGGCCCTGGAGGACGCACTGGAGCTGCTGGTGGGCGAGGTACGGGATCCGGCGCACCGGGAGGTGCCCGCGGTGAAAGCCGACGTGAAGCTGGCGGAGCCCAGGGTGAGCGGGGAGCCGGAGGGAGCGCTCGCCTAGGAGCTCGGGTGGTGCGGGAACCGCGCGGGTGCGGCCCGGTGGTGGGTTGCTCGCGCCCGCGCGGCGGAGCCGCATGTCCCACACAGCCCCGCGCCCCTTGGGGAGCTGCAGTGCCGTCGGTTTCGCAGCGGCGCCCCGCTCCGCGGACAAGCGACCCACCCCGGGACGGCCCCGGGTCACAGCGCCTCACATACCCGGCGGATCCTGCGGCCCCCTGCCCGACAGCACCTCCCCGTACGCCTGCATCAGATCCGGCAGCCGCAGCGTGGCGAGGTCCTCCCGGGACAGGGAACCCGGGTACGTCGACAGCCGGAGATCCCGGTACGCGCAGCTCTTCTCGTACAGGGTGCGCAGGAACCGTCCGTTGCCCAGTTCGTCGATCCACCCCTGGTCGACCACGTGCCCGGCGATCGAGCGCAGCTCCTCCAGCGCCTCCTCGTCCCACTCGTCCCCGTTCTCGGCGGCCAGCACCTTGCCGATCTCGGTGAGTTCCTGCGGCCGGTAGGAGGGGAAGTCGACGCGGGTCGTGAAGCGGGAGGACAGCCCGGGGTTGGCGGCCAGCAGGCGGTCCATGCCCTCGGGGTAGCCGGCGAGGATCACCACCAGGTGGTCCCGGTTGTCCTCGGCCCGCTTCAGCAGCACCTGCAGGGCCTCGTCGCCGTACGCGTCCCCCTTGCCGTACCCCGAGTTGGACAGCGAGTACGCCTCGTCCACGAACAGCACGCCGCCGATCGCGGAGTCGATCAGCTCGTTGGCCTTCACGGCCGTCTGCCCGAGGTACTCGCCGACCAGGTCGGCCCGCTGCGCCTCGACCAGGTGGTCGCCGCCGAGCAGCCCGAGGGCGTAGAACACCCGCCCCAGGATCCGGGCCACCGTGGTCTTCCCCGTCCCCGACGGCCCCGAGAAGACGAAGTGCCGCTTCGGCGGCTGCACCGGCAGCCCCTGACCGGCCCGCAGCCGGGCCATGTTCAACTGCGCGGACAACGCCTTGACCTGGCGTTTCACCGGCTCCAGCCCCACCATGCGCTCGAGCTCGGCGAGCGCCTCCTCGAGCAGGGCGGGATCGGTCGGACCGGCCGGAAGGGGAGAGGAGGAGACACCGGTCTTCACCCGCACCGCCGGATCGGTCACCGACGGCAGGGGCCCCGTCGGCAGATCCGGCTCCGGCAGCCGCAGATCACGGCCCTCGGTGCCGAAGAGCGGATCGAAGCCGTCGGGCCCGTCCACGCTGTCCTGCCCGGCACCGGTCAGGGTGATCGCGGCCAGGTCGGCGGTGTCGTCGTACCCGTCCCCCTCGGCGATCGCCGCGAGCCGTGCTGAGGTGTCCATGAAGGCCGGGTCGACGCGGTGGACGGCCCGGTACAGGGGGAGCGCCGCCGCCGAGCGTCCCGTGCCCTCGTGCGCCCGCGCCAGCCAGTAGCGCAGCTCCTTGCGCTGCGGCTGCTCGCTGCGGCAGCGCATCAGCGCCGCCGACAGCAGCGGTTCGGCCTGGCCGTACATCTCCAGCCGGACCCTGGCCATGCCGCCGAACAGGCCCGCCTCGATGCCGAGCATGGGATCGTCCAGCAGCGGGTCGGTGTGCCGTACCAGCTGCTCCCAGTCCTTGACCAGATAGGAGCGGCAGGCGTGCAGGAAGCGGACCTGCGGATCGGTGTCGACCGGGGGCAGCCCGGCGAGGGCCCGGTCCAGCTCGGGCACGTGCCGGCCGTCCAGCCAGTGCGAGGCGTGCGCGAGCAGCAGATCGCGCGGGCTCTCCAGCACCGGTTGCACCCACCAGCCCAGCCAGTACCAGGAGTTGAGCGTACGGCGGTGCCGGGCGCGCTGTTCGCCGAAGCGGTCCCGGTGCCGGAACATCCTGAGCAGCGAGGTCGTCGTGTCGACCCGGAGCGCGTGCAGCCCGAGCCAGCCGTCGGCCATGCCGGGGTCCATCCGCACCGCTGCGCGGAACTCCTCCTCGGCCTGCGGGTAGGCACCCATGGTGTAGGCGTCCACCCCGCGCAGCCAGGCCAGGTCGGCCGGGGCCTCGGGGCCCTGCGTGCCGAAGTCCATCCCGTCCCCCCACAGACCGTGTCCCCGTGGTTCACCACCGGGCAGTCACCCGACGGCCGCCGCGGTCGAACCGCCGGGCCGCGGACCGGAGTTACCGGTGCGCGAGGCAGCCTCGAAGGTCGCACCGAGGGCATCGTACCCGCGCGACGACCGCGGGCCGAAGGGTGCCGCACCGGCCGTTCGACGAGGCGGGAGCAGACGGGGCGCGCGCGCCCTTCGTGACCGAGGGTGAGCGGATCGGCGCGCGGGGCACCCGGAAAACCGCGAGCGGACAGAACGAAGCCCCCGGTCACGGGGGAACAACCGGGGGCTTCGCGTGTGGGGGCGGTCACCGATGACCGCTCATTGAGAACGTAAGACCTGTACGGCCCCCCGGTCAAGCGGAGTTGGGGCACTCGGAGAAGTTCCCCCGCAAGGGTCTTCACCACTTCACCACAACGCGGACGACCCATCACTCTGGGTCACGCTCTGGTCCGGTCCAGAGATTGACCCAGGTCCCGGCAGCACCTCATACCCCTTCGGCGACTGCAGTACCAGAAGATCGGCGTGGGGGCGCGAAGGGTCCCGGACGAAGTGCGCCTGCTCCGCCCGGACCCAGCCCTCCCAGAACTCCCGCTGCTCCGCCCCGTCCCGCAGCCGCCCGCGGTTCCAGGACTCCTCCCGGGGCAGCTCCATCCACAGCAGCAGGGCCAGATGCGGCCGCAGCGCGCGCCGCCCGGCCCCGACCCCCTCGACGAGGACCACGGGCGCGGCCGGCAGCGGGCGCGCCGCGCCGAAGCGGCGCTCGCGCCAGTCGTACGGTGTGTAGGCCGCGCTCCCGCCGTGCGCGAGCGGGTGGATCACCTGGGCCATCAGCCGGTCGGTCCACTCGAAGAGCCGCTCATGGCTGGCGATGTCGTCGAGGTGCAGCACCGGAGCCCCGCCGAGCGCGTCGGCCAGGTGCCCGGCGAAGGTGGACTTTCCCGAGCCGGCGTGCCCGTCGACCCCGATCAGCCTGACCGGACCGAGGGAGGGGGGAAGCCGGCGCAGCCGGGCGGCGAGGTCGCGAATGGTGGTTCCCCCGGGGTGGGTACGTGTGGGCGGTTTTCCGGAAACAGTGTAGTAGCGGTGGTCGCGGTTTGAATCATCGGCTGGCGGCCAGTCAATGGCCCCCGATAAACATGCGCGAATCCCCTGACCGATATGTCGAATTAGGCGTTCCGGGTGTGCCCGCCGCTGAGTAAGGTGCCCTCCAGCGCAACCGCTGTGCGCCGTACGGGGACTGGCAGGGGGACATGGCCACGGAGTTATTCGAAGGGCACTATGTGTGGCACCCGGCGGCCGACGACCGTGTCCTGGCGAGCGTATGCGTCGATGTGCGCGCCGGACGTTATCGATACGCGTACGAGGCCCTCGCCGAGACGCGCACCGACTTCGCGCTGCGCGCCCATCGCTCGCTGGTCCTCGCCTCCGAGGCGGCCGGCACCGATCTGGTCGAGCGCTGGCTCGCCGAGGAGCCGACGCCCGAGGCGGCGCTGATGTGGGCCCGGGTCGCCGTGCAGCGCGCGCTGCGGGCCGCCGACGCCCGCGACGAGCGCGCCGAGGCGCTGGAGCGGATCGCGCTGACCGCCTGCGACCGCGCCGCCGCCATGGCCCCCCGGGACCCCACGCCCTGGGTCGCCAAGCTCGCCATGGCCCGGCTGCACCGGCTGCGCGACCCGGCTCCGCGCGGCCTGCTCACCGCCCCGCCCGGCCCCTGGCGGCTGTTCACGCACGTCCTGTCGCTCGACCCGTGGCACCGTGAGGGCCACCACCGCTTCCTGTCCTGCTTCTTCACGCGGTACGGCGGCTCGGTCAACGCGGCCTGGGACGTGGCCGCCTTCCTCAGCCAGCGGGCGCCCGCCGACTCCGCCCTCCGGCTGCTGCCCCTGGTGGCGCTGGTGGAGAGCTACAACCCCACCCAGCTGCTCGCCGACCGCGTCTGGGAACAGCCGCAGTGGCGCTCCACCGCGCTGGCGATCTACCAGAACTGGCTGCCGACGGTGGGCCGTTACCGCTTCACCCCGGTGCTCGACCTGGCCTACCTCGCGCACGCGCTGGTCATGGGCCAGTGCGCGTTCGAGGCCCGGGCGGTGTTCGCGGCGATGGGCCCGTACGCCTCGCGCATGCCCTGGAGCGTCTTCGGCGACCCCGCCGATCAGCTCTCCCGGGCCCGGCGCGCCTGCGGACTGCCCGTACCGCGGCCCGGCTGATCCGCCCATGCTCCGCCCCTCCCCTCGGATTCACCCCGGATCCACTCAGAGAAAGGCCGAACTGTGTCGGAACGGACATCGACGTCCCGGGCGAAGGCCCGCGCGGGCAAGGACGCGGTCGCGCTCGACGACGACGCGACCCTGCACGCGATGGGTTATCCGCGGAAACTCACCCGGCGTTTCCAGGCGTTCGACAATTTCGCGATCTCGTTCACGATCATCAATATCCTCTCGGGGATTTTCTCGTCCTTCGGATTCGGTATGAACGCGGGCGGGCCCCGTGTTCTCGTGTTCGGCTGGATCGGGGTCTGTGTCATGGTGCTGCTCATCGGTGCCGCCATGGCGGAAGTCGCCTCGGCCTATCCGACGAGCGGTGCCCTGTATTTCTCCGCCGGTAAACTTGCAAAGCGCCACAAGGGCGCCTGGTCCTGGTTCACCGGCTGGCTGAACTTCGTGGGCCAGATCGGCGGCACCGCGGCCACCGGCTACGCGGCCGCCACCTTCATCCAGGCCTTCGTGCAGCTGCAGTGGCCCTCCTACCAGCCGACCCCGCACCAGACGGTGCTGATCACGGCCCTGATCATCGTCGTGCAGGGCCTCGCCAACACCTACACCGTGCAGCTCGTCGCCGTACTGAACCGCATTTCCGTGTGGTGGCTGCTGATCGGACTCGTGGTGATCGTCGGCGCACTCATCGTGATGCCGGATCATCATCAGCCGGCGTCCTTCGTGACGCATTTCGCGAACAACACCGGCTTCACGAGCGGGCTTTACGGCGGCATGCTCGGCCTGCTGGTCACGAGCTGGACGTTCACCGGGTTCGACGGCAGCTTCCACATGTCCGAGGAAACGGTCCACGCCACGGTGAACGCGCCCAAGGGGATCACCCGCGCCATCGGCTATTCGGCGATCACCGGGCTGATCCTGATGCTGGCACTGGTCTACAGCATCGGCGACTACGCCAAGGAGGCCGGTTCGCCGGTGGGTCCGCCCGTCCAGATCCTCATCGACGGCCTGGGCCTCGGCGCCGCCAAGGTCATGCTCCTCATCGTCATCGGCGCGATGCTCTTCTGCGGTCTCGCCAACCTCACCAGCAACACCCGTCAGATCTTCGCCTTCTCCCGCGACGGCGCCATGCCCGGCTCCCGCTGGTGGCACTCGGTCTCGCCGCGCACCCGTACGCCCGTGAAGGCGGTGTGGCTCGCGGTGGCCTGCTCGCTGGCCCTGGTCGTGCCCGGCTGGTGGTCGCACACCGCCTTCACCGCGATCGTCAGCGTCAACGTGGTCGGTCTCTTC
Organism: Streptomyces incarnatus; assembly: GCF_001027185.1. Lineage (NCBI taxonomy): Bacteria > Bacillati > Actinomycetota > Actinomycetes > Kitasatosporales > Streptomycetaceae > Streptomyces > Streptomyces incarnatus. The sequence goes on from NZ_CP011497.1 coordinate 7,078,506, forward strand.
CTCGCCTACGCCGTGCCGATCTTCCTGCGGCTGCGGCTCGGTGCCGCCTTCCAGCCGGGGCCCTGGCACCTCGGCCGCTGGGGGCGGCCGGTCGGGTGGCTCGCGGTGATCTGGATCGTGCTCAGCAGCGTCCTGTTCATGCTGCCGCAGGCCTCGCCGATCACCGTCGACACCTTCAACTACGCCCCGATCGCGCTCGCCGCCGTCCTGGTCGTCGCGACGGTGTGGTGGTTCGCCACGGCCCGCCGCCGCTTCCAGGGGCCGGTCAGCTACGGGAGCCCCGACGAGGTCGCCGCGATGGACCTCGTCTGACGCCGAGCGCCTTCCCGAGGAGCGCGGCGCTCGGGTGGTGGCGCGCCAGGTCCGGGTGCGGGCGCGTGGGGGCTGTTCGCGCAGTTCCCCGCGCCCCTCGCGGGCGCCCCGCAGCCGCAGCCGCACCGCCCTGTTACCCCTTCCAGTGGACCAGACCAATATTGGTGGCGCGGCATGCGCCGAAGTGCTGGCAGGGCCCTGCCGGCTGCTCCATAGTTGGCGCACGAACCGCACCGGATCACCGGACACCTGGGGGTAATCGCGCCCATGAGCAGAGCCCGACAGCCGTCCCGCAGAACCGTCCTCACCGCAGCCGTCGCCGCGGCGGTCGCCGGCGGAACGGCCCCCACTGCCGCCGCCGCGCAGCGACCCGGCACCGATGCCGACGACCCCGGCCGGGCCCCGGCCCGCCCGATCGACTACCACGCCTGGACCACGTACGGCGAGTGGCGGCTCGGCGCCGCCCAGGGTGTCCGGGCCGTCGCGGGTTCCCGCCCCGGCGTCCTGATCGGCGCCCCCGCCGGCCGCACCGACTACACCGACCCGCACACCGGGACGACCGCCACCTGGGAGTACGCCACCTGGACCTCCCCGGTCCACCGGCTCGCCGTCCCCGCGACCGAGGTCGTCTCCTCCTGGAACGCCCACACCCCCGAGGGCACCTGGCTCCAGGTGGAACTGCGGGGCACGTACTCCGACGGCACCGAGACCCCGTGGTACGTGATGGGCCGCTGGGCGGCCGGTGACCAGGACATCAGGCGGACCTCGGTGGACGGCCAGGCCGACGGCAAGAGCACGATCTGGACCGACACCTTCGCCATCGACGACGCGAGCACCGGCCTGCGCCTGACGTCGTACCGGCTGCGGCTCACCCTCTACCGCAGGCCGGGGACGCACCTGACGCCGACCGTGTGGCGGCTCGGCGCCATGGGCTCCGACATCCCCGACCGCTTCACCGTCCCGGCCTCCACCCCCGGCCTCGCCCAGGAACTGGCCGTACCGCGCTACTCGCAGGAGATCCACAAGGGCCAGTACCCGCAGTACGACAACGGCGGCGAGGCCTGGTGCAGTCCCACCTCCTCGCAGATGATCATCGAGTACTGGGGCGGCCGGCTCACCCCCGGGCAGCTGTCCTGGGTCGACCCCTCCTACACCGACCCCCAGGTGGACAACGCCGCCCGCTTCACCTACGACTACCAGTACCAGGGCTGCGGCAACTGGCCGTTCAACGCCGCCTACGCGGCCACCTTCGAGGGCCTGCAGGGCGTGGTCACGCGCCTCGCCTCGCTGACCGACCTGGAGACGCTGATCGCGGCCGGCATCCCGGCCATAACGTCCCAGTCGTTCCTGAAGACCGAGCTGACCGGCGCCGGCTACGGCACCTCCGGCCATCTGATGACGGTGATCGGCTTCACCGCGGACGGCGACGTCATCGCCAACGACCCGGCCTCGCCGACCGACGACGCGGTACGCCGGGTCTATCTGCGCCGGGAGTTCGAGAACATCTGGCTGCGCACCAAGCGGTACAACGCCTCCGGCAAGGTCGTCTCCGGCACCGGAGGGGTCTGTTACCTCTACTTCCCGGCCCGTCCGAGCCCGCGCCAGCGCAAGGCGCTGGCGGCGGTGGGTGTGCACTGACCAGCGAGTACGACCAGCGAGCACGACCGTGTGAGCAAGCTCATCGCCGCCAACGCGGTCGCGGGTGGCAAGGTGGCCGCATGGACACGACCGCACACCCGGCCACCGGCCCCCGCGTCCGCACCGGCGGCCCCCGCGAAGACGGCCCGAAGATCCTCGAGCACGTCATGGGCTGGGTGCTCGTCGCGGTCCTCGCGATGCTCGTGACCCAGCTCGGCCTGCTCTGACGCCCGGGCTGGGCTTGCTCTGACGCCCGCGCTCGGCCTGCTCCGAGTCGAACCGCTCACGTGTGCGGCATGTTCTGACATACTGCGGAGGTCCCGCCGACCGCCTGGAACAGGGCCGAACGTGAACATGCCGCATCAGCGTGCCGCCGTCCGTCCCCGGACGCGCGGTACCGAGCGCTCGGTGGCGCGTCGCGCCGAACTCATCGCCATCGGGCGGAAGTTGTTCGCCGACACGTCCTACGACGCGCTGTCCATGGACGACATCGCCCGCCAGGCGCATGTCGCCAAGGGGCTGATCTACTACTACTTCCAGTCCAAGCGCGGCTATTACCTGGCGATCGTCCAGGACTCCGTCGCCGACCTGGTCACCTTTGCCGCGAAGGGCCTGGAGATGCCCGCCGTGGACCGGGTCCACCGCACCATCGACGCCTATCTGCGCTATGCCGAGCACCACCAGGCCGCCTACCGCACCATCGTCAGCGGCGGCGTCGGCTTCGACGCCGAGGTCCACGCCATCCGGGACGGCGTCCGCGAGGCGATCATCGCGACCATCGCCGAAGGGGCCTACGGCCGCAGCGACATCGGCCCGCTCGCCCGGATGGGCCTGCTCTCCTGGGTGTGCAGCGTGGAGGGCGCGACCCTGGACTGGATCGACCACTCCGAGCTGTCCCGCGACACCATGCGCGAGCTGCTCGTGAAGACGCTCGGCGGAGCCCTGCGCGCCGTCGAGGAGCTGGACCCGGCCTACCCGGCGCCGCAGCCGGCCCGCCGGGACACCTGACACACCGGGGGAGCGGAGGCTCGTGGTCCTCCGCTCCCAAGTCCCCCGTCCCGGGGGCTAGTCGATGGCCTTGATCAGCTCACCGTTCGCGGTGTCGCCGCTCAGCTCCCAGAAGAAGGTGCCGCCGAGGCCCTGCTGGTTCTTGTACGTCATCTTCGTGGCGATGGTCGCCGGTGTGTCGTAACTCCACCAGTCCTTCCCGCACTTGGCGTAGGCCGTGCCGCCCACGGTGCCGGTCGCCGGGCACTTGGCCTTGAGCACCTTGTAGTCGTCGATGCCCTGCTCGTACGTCCCCGCCGCCGGCCCGGTGGCCGTCCCGCCGGGTGCCGCCTGGGTGACCCCGGTCCAGCCGCGGCCGTAGAAGCCGATGCCGAGCAGCAGTTTGGACGCCGGGACGCCGAGGCCCTTGAGCTTGGCGATGGTCGCGGAGGTGTTGTAGCCCGCCTTCGGGATGCCCGAGTACGAGGTCAGCGGGGAGTGCGGGGCGGTCGGGCCGGTGGCGTCCCAGGCGCCGAAGTAGTCGTAGGTCATCGGGTTGTACCAGTTCACGTACTGCGCGGCGCCCGCGTAGTCCGCCGCGTCGATCTTGCCGCCGCCGGAGGCGTCCGCCGTGATCGCCGCCGTGACCAGCGCGCTGCCGCCGAACTTCGACCGCAGCGCCGCCATGACGTTCCTGAAGGCCTCACGGCCGCTGGTGTCACAGGTGTTGCCGCAGGCGTTCGGGTACTCCCAGTCGATGTCGATGCCGTCGAACAGCCCGGACCACTTGGAGTTCTTCACCAGGTCGTAGCAGGACTGGGCGAAGGCGGCGGGGTTCTTCGCGGCCTCGCCGAAGCCGCTGGACCAGGTCCAGCCGCCGAAGGACCACAGGATCTTCAGCCCCGGGTGCTTCTTCTTCAGCTTCAGCAGCTGGTTGAAGTTGCCGCGCAGCGGCTGGTCCCAGGTGTCGGCCACGCCGTCCACCGACTCGGCGGCGGTGTAGGCGCGGTCGGTGGCCGCGTAGGAGTCGCCCATGGCGCACTTGCCGCCGGTGACGTTGCCGAAGGCGTAGTTGATGTGGGTCAGCCTGGCGGCCGAGCCCGAGGTCTGGATGTTCCTGACGTAGTACTTGCGGTCGTAGGTGCCCCATTCGGTGAAGTAGCCGACGACCTTCGAGCCGGCCTTGGCCTGGGGTGCGGCCGGGGCCGCCGCGGTGGCGGTGCCCGCGCCGGCGAGCAGTGCGGCGCCGAGGACGGCGGTACAGGCGGTCGCGGTGAACGCCCGCAGGCGCGAGCGGTGGGGAGTGTGCATCGGGTGTCTCCTCGTGGGGTGAGGGGAACGCGGGCCGATTGGCATGAACGCGGTAAAGCGTTGGTCATGCACAGTAGGAGGACTAGACCAATCAGTCAATGGTTCGGACCAATCTCGCCCGCCGCTCCACCCGTGTGTAACGTTCCGGCTGGATTCTTGGAGTAAGCGGTCGTTAACTGGTGACGGGAGGTCGCTGATCGGGCATACTCACAGCGCACAGCCGCTGGTCAGCCGCTTCCGAGACCCGGAAGAGGGCGCCTTCGGCCATCACGGAACGACCAGGCGGAGCCGCCCCCACCCGACGGGCCAGACCGCCGGTGCCCGACCAGGGAGGAGACCGACGCCATGTCCGACCGCGACCCGCAGCCGGTGGAGCGTCAGCTGCCGACGGAGGAGGCGCGGGATCTGCTCGCCCTCGTCCGGGACATCGCCCAGCGCGAGATCGCGCCGAAGGCCGCCGAGGAGGAGGACGCGGGCCGCTTCCCGCGCGAGGTCTTCACCCTGCTGTCCGAATCGGGCCTGCTCGGCCTGCCGTACGACGCCGAGTACGGCGGCGGCGACCAGCCCTACGAGGTCTACCTCCAGGTCCTGGAGGAGCTGGCCGCGGCCCGGCTCACCGTGGGCCTCGGCGTCAGCGTGCACACGCTCGCCTCCTACGCACTCGCCACCTACGGCACCAAGCAGCAGCAGGTCGAGCACCTGCCCGCCATGCTCGGCGGCGGCCTGCTCGGCGCGTACTGCCTCTCCGAGCCGTCCTCGGGCTCCGACGCGGCCTCCCTGCGCACCAAGGCGGTCCGTGACGGCGACCAGTGGGTGATCAACGGCACCAAGGCCTGGATCACGCACGGCGGCATCGCCGACTTCTACACCGTGATGGCCCGCACCGGCGAGGACGGCCCGCGCGGGATCACCGCCTTCCTGGTCCCCGGGGACGCGCCGGGGCTGAGCGGGGCGCTGCCCGAGAAGAAGATGGGCATGAAGGGCTCGCCCACCGCGCAGGTCCACCTGGACAACGTCCGGGTCGGCGACGACCGGCGGATCGGCGAGGAGGGCCAGGGCTTCTCCATCGCCCTGTCCGCCCTCGACTCCGGGCGGCTCGGCATCGCGGCCTGCGCGATCGGCCTCGCCCAGGCCGCGCTGGACGAGGCGGTCCGCTATGCCACCGGGCGCCGCCAGTTCGGCCACCCCATCGCCGACTTCCAGGGCCTGCGTTTCATGATCGCGGACATGGCCACCCAGATCGAGGCCGGCCGCGCGCTCTACCTCGCGGCGGCCCGGCTGCGCGACGCCGGCAAGCCGTTCGCCAAGCAGGCCGCCATGGCCAAGCTGCACTGCACCGACGCGGCCATGAAGGTCACCACGGACGCGGTGCAGATACTCGGCGGTTACGGCTACACCGCCGACTTCCCGGCCGAGCGCTATATGCGCGAGGCCAAGGTCCTGCAGATCGTCGAGGGCACCAACCAGATCCAGCGGATGGTCATCGCACGTCACGTGGCGGGACCCGAAGGCCGCTGAACTGCCCGGTGAGCACGGTCGGGGCCGCCAGCCTGATCCACTCCGGATCGTGGCGGCCCGGCAGCGTCCGGCCCCGGTCGGCCCAGGTCCGCATGAGATCGCGGTAGATGGGCGGGTCCTGCGGCACGGGCGGGGGAACCGATTCTGCCGGGCGGGGGACGAAGATCCGGCGCTGACGCCCGGTGGCCGAGTGCAAGGCGGTCATACCTGCGCAACGCGCCGGCGCCCGGACAGGTCACCGCCCCGCGGAATCGAGCGTCAGTTCATGCGCGTCCCGCCCCCGCTCTGGCCTCCTGCGGTCAACTGACGTACCGTCAGCCGACCATCGCTGCAGGGGGTGTCCGTGGCCGACGACCGTCCCGTACCGCTCGACGAGTATCCGGTGCACCAGGTACCGCTGTCCATGAAGCACGTGGCGACCGGCGACCGGAACGCGTACGACCGCTGCATCTTCCACGTCTTCGACCACGCCGGCCGGGCCCTGCTCATCCTCGGCCTCGGCGTCTACCCCAACCTCGGCGTGATCGACGCCTACGCCACCCTGCGCACCGGGGACACCCTGCACGCCGTGCGCGCCTCGGACGCCCTGGGCGAGGACCGGATGCGGCTCGCCGTCGGACCGCTGCGCATCGAGGTCCCGCGGCCGCTGCGGGAACTGCGCCTGATCTGCGAGGACGAGCGGCTGTCGTACGACCTCACCTGGACGGCCGCCTTCCCCGCGCTCTGGGAGCCGCACCACCTCCAGCGCCGCGGCGACCGGCTCACCCTGGAAGGCCGCCGTTTCGTCCAGGCGGGCACCGCGGAGGGCGTGATCCGGGCCGGGGGAGCGGAGTTCCGGGTCACCGGGGACGACTGGACCGGCACCCGGGACCGCAGCTGGGGCGTGCGCCCCGTCCCGGGCGAGGACGGCGGGCGGCTCGCCGCGGACCACCCCGCCGAGGGCTTCCACTGGATCTGGTGCCCGGTCCGGTTCGAGGACCGCTTCCTCATGGTCATCACCCAGGAGGACGCCGACGGACACCGCTCTCTGAACGACGCCACCCTGGTCCGCCCCGGCCGGCGCGACCGCCAACTGGGCTGGCCGCAGGCCGAGATCGGCTACCGCTCCGGCACCCGCCACCCGGAACGCGCGGTCATCCATCTGGGGGACGCGCGCGAATCACGGAAGCTTGACGTCGAGATCCTCACCTCCTCGCCACTCGCCCTCGGCGCGGGCTACCCGCCGGCGGACGACTGGCAGCACGGGACCTGGCGCGGGCCCGGCTGGACCGACCGGCGCACCTACGACATGACCCGGCCGCACCCCCTGGCCGGTTACGGCGTCACCGACCACTCCGCCCGCTTCCGGCTGGACGAACAGACCGGTCACGGCATCTTCGAGCACGGCTCGTTCGGCCGGCACGATCCGAGCGGCTTCACCGGCTTCGACTCGGTCGCACCGTGAGAAAGGGGCTCCGCATGGCCACGGCACCGCGCCCCCGCACCACCACCCGCGACCCCGAGGACCTGGCCCGGCGCCTCACCGCCTGGCTCGGCACCCGGCTGCCCGGCGCCAAGGCCACCGGCGTCACCGTCCCCGCCTCCAACGGCATGTCCAGCGAAACCCTGCTGTTCGACCTGGAGCACCCCGAAGCGCCCTGCACCGCCTGCGCGTTGCGGCTCGCGGCGGACCCGGCGGCGTACACCGTCTTCCCCGTCTACGACATGGCCCGCCAGTACCGCACCCTGCGCCTGGTGGCCGAGCGCACCGACGTGCCCGTACCCCGCGTGCTGTGGCTGGAGGAGGACCCCGGACCGCTCGGAGCGCCGTTCTTCGTCATGGAGCGGGTCGCCGGGCGGGTGCCGCCGGACGTCATGCCGTACACCTACGAGGGCAGTTGGCTGCACGGGGCGAGCGACGCCGAGCGCGAGCACCTGGAGGCGGCCACTGTGGGTCTGCTCGCCCGCCTGCACGACCAAGTGCCGCTCACGGAGGCCGAGTTCCTCGCACCGTCCGGTGTGCAGGACGCGCTGCGCCGCCATGTGACCGCCCAACGCGCCTACTACGCCTGGGTGATCGACGGCCTGCCCCGCTCACCCCTCATCGAGGCCGCCTTCGACCGGCTGGCGGAGCTGTGGCCGCGCGAGGCGGGCGAACCCGTCCTCAGCTGGGGCGACGCACGCATCGGCAACATCGTCTACGACGGCTTCGACCCCGTCGCCGTCCTGGACTGGGAGATGGCCGCACTCGCCCCGCGCGAGGTCGACCTCGGCTGGCTCGTCTATCTGCACCGCTTCTTCCACGACCTCACGGTCGCCTCCGGACAGCGCGGCCTGCCGGACTTCCTGCGCCGGGACCGCGTCGAGGCCCGCTACGCACGCCTGACCGGCCACACCCCACGGGACATGGAGTTCCACACCCTCTACGCCGCCCTGCGGCACGCGATCGTCATGCTGCGCGTCGCCTACCGGCAGGTGCACTTCGGGGAGGCCGCCGTCCCGGCGGACCCGGACACACTGATCCTGCACCACGACAGCCTGCGTGCCATGGTGCAGGGCACGTACTGGACGCGGTGAGGCGGCTCAGGCGGCCTGGCGGCGCATCGCCGGTACGCGCATCGGGCGCGAGCCCGGGCCGCCGACGTGCGAGAAGGGCTGGGTACGCCAGTCAAGACCCTGGGGGAGCGTCAGCAGCAGGGCGGTGTCCTGCTCCTGCGGCGTGCCGGACTCGTCCGCGGGGCGGGCGTCGGCCGCCGCACGGCCCGTGCCCGCGCAGACCGTGAGGCCGAACGGGTTCCACGGCGAGGCGCACAGCGCGTGCTCGGGCAGGACCTGCTCGTCCGCCAGCAGCGCGATCGGTTGGGCGCAGTCCGGGCAGATCACCCGGTACATCTCGAAGGTGTCGTAGGCGTCCGGTTCGTCGTCGAAGGCGTCGGGTTCGACGCCCTCCGGCTCGGGCTCGACGACGGGCTGCTGCCGCTTGGACGCGGATCGACCAGGGCGATGGACACTCTGCATGGGATTCTCCCCCTAAGGCTGGGCCGTTACGGCGCTGCGGCCTCGACCACAGCAAGCACTTCCCGCCAGCCCTCGGCGGTAATCACGAGAACATCACGGAGCTCACCGCGGGCGTGTGGTGTTCGTCACATGCCATGTGCAGGTGCGTAATACGGGCCGTGTACGGCGCCTTTTGTATCGAACCGGCTATGACCTGGGCTCTCGGCTATCCCGGAGATCATGCGCCCTGTAGGTTTTGGCGCCATGGAGGAGCTGGACCGACAGATCGTGCAGCTGCTCGTCAAGGACGGGCGGATGAGCTACACCGACCTGGGCAAGGCCACGGGCCTGTCCACGTCCGCCGTGCACCAGCGGGTGCGCCGGCTGGAACAGCGTGGCGTCATCCGCGGCTACGCCGCGGTGGTCGACCCCGAGGCCGTCGGGCTGCCGCTCACCGCCTTCATCTCGGTGAAACCGTTCGACCCCAGCGCCCCCGACGACATCGCGGACCGCCTCGCGGGCGTCCCCGAGATCGAGGCCTGCCACAGCGTCGCGGGCGACGAGAACTACATCCTCAAGGTGCGGGTGGCCACCCCGCACGAACTGGAGGAGCTCCTGGCGAGGCTGCGCGGCCTGGCCGGGGTGTCGACGCGCACGACGGTGGTGCTGTCGACGCCGTACGAGGCACGGCCACCGCGGATCTGATCACCGCGGTCCGGCACGCCCCAGGTGCGGCCGCTGCCCGGCGGCAGGAGAAACTGTCCGCTATGAGCGACCGCACCGCCGACCCCGAGACCGACAAGACCGTCCTCCTGCGCCGAGGCGAGGTGCACAGTCCCGCGGACCCCTTCGCCACGGCGATGGTGGTGGAGCGCGGCCACGTCGCCTGGGTCGGTTCGGAGGGCGCCGCCGACGCCTTCGCCGACGGCGTGGACGAGGTGGTCGACCTCGACGGCGCCCTGGTGACCCCGGCCTTCACCGACGCCCACGTGCACACCACCGCCACCGGCCTCGCCCTGACCGGCCTCGACCTGTCCGGCGCCCCCACCCTGGAGGCGGCCCTCGCCCTGGTCCGCGACTTCGCCGCCGGCCGCCCGGACGACCGCGTCCTGCTGGGCCACGGCTGGGACGCCGCCCGCTGGCCCGGTGGCCGCCCGCCGACCCGCGCCGAACTCGACGAGGCCGCCGGCGGCCGCCCGCTGTACCTCTCCCGCATCGACGTGCACTCGGCGGTCGTCACCACCGCCCTGCTGGACCTGATCCCGGGCGACGTCCCCCGCGTGGACGCCCCGCTCACCGCCGACGCCCACCACACCGTCCGTGAGGCCGCCCTCGCCGCCATCACCCCGGCCCAGCGCGCCGAGGCCCAGCGCACCGCCCTCGCCCACGCGGCCTCCCTCGGCATCGGCTCGGTGCACGAGTGCGGCGGCCCGCGGATCTCCTCCGAGGACGACTTCACCGGCCTGCTGACGCTCGCCGCCGAGGCGCCCGGCCCCCGGGTCGTCGGCTACTGGGCCGAGCAGAACGTCGACAAGGCGCGGGAACTGGGCGCGGCCGGCGCCGCGGGCGACCTGTTCGCCGACGGCGCCCTCGGCTCGCACACCGCCTGTCTGCACGAGCCGTACGCCGACGCGGACCACTCCGGCACCGCCTACCTGGACGCCGCCGCCGTCGCCGCCCATGTCGTCGCCTGCACCGAGGCGGGCCTGCAGGCCGGCTTCCACGCGATCGGCGACGCCGCCGTGAGCGCCGTCGTGGACGGGGTGCGCGCCGCGGCGGAGAAGCTCGGCCTCGCCCGCGTCCGCGCCGCCCGGCATCGCGTCGAGCACGCCGAGATGCTGACTCCGGAGACCGTCGCCGGCTTCGCCGAGCTGGGCCTGATCGCCTCCGTGCAGCCCGCCTTCGACGCGCTGTGGGGTGGGGAGGACGGCATGTACGCCCGGCGGCTGGGCGCCGAACGGGCCCGCACCCTCAACCCCTTCGCGGCCCTGCTGCGCGCGGGTGTGCCCCTGGCCTTCGGTTCGGACAGCCCGGTCACCCCGCTCGACCCGTGGGGCACCGTGCGTGCCGCCGCGTTCCATCGCACGCCCGGGCACCGGGTCTCCGTCCGGGCCGGCTTCACGGCGCACACGCGCGGCGGCTGGCGGGCCGTGGGCCGGGACGACGCCGGTGTCCTGGTGCCGGGCGCGCCCGCCGACTACGCGGTCTGGCGCACCGATGAGCTGGTGGTCCAGGCCCCCGACGACCGGGTGGCCCGCTGGTCGACCGACCCGCGCTCCGGCACGCCCGGGCTGCCGGACCTCACCCCGGGCCGTGACCTGCCGGTCTGCCTGCGCACCGTGGTGGGCGGACGGACGGTGTTCGTACGGCCGGGCGAGTGATCTACCGGGGTGGCGCGGCGGCGACCCGTCACCGCCCCGCCACCGCCCGACCTGCGCATCCTCCCCCGAGGCCGTGCCGTCCGGGCCGTCGCCGCAGGCCAGAGGGCTGTTGACAGTCGACGGCCGGGGGCCGGTAGGTTCGGCCGAGTCCACCACCGGACGCCCGACCGGGGATCGTTCGCACAGCTCGTCGCAGCGCTGCTGGGTCAGGGACGGTGTGCCGCACCGGGGCACCGTCGCTTGGGAGCCAGGCTCAGCGCCCGCGCCGCCGAGGGAACGTTCCGGCCGGTCGGCAAGGTGTGACCCGGGTGGGGCCCGTGCGCTCAGTAGACAACGGCTCTCGGTCGATCCGCAGCCAGCGGGTCCCAGGTCGGCCCGAAGGGCGCCGGGCCCCCATCCGCCGACGGCGGCGCGTGGCGGAAAACCCGTCCGGCGTGGCGGAAAACCCCGTCCGGCGTGACGGAAAAGCAGTCCGGGCGCGCCATGAAGGTGCCGAAACACGCATTCTTACCCCACTCTTGTGGAATCGACACCACCATGAGAACGAGCTGTCCCATCTACCCGGGCGGCGGCCACTATGGTGGACGTCTGCGTACGACCAGAAGGGGCAGCAGTGAACGACGGCGACGGGACTCTCGCGGCCAACGCCCAGGGGAGGCAGTTCGGTCCGCTCGGCACGGCCTTGGTGATCATTCCGACCTACAACGAGGCGGACAACATCAAGACCATCGTCGGCCGGGTGCGCAAGGCCGTCCCCGAGGCGCACGTGCTGATCGCGGACGACAACAGCCCCGACGGCACCGGCAAGCTCGCCGACGAGCTGGCGGCCGAGGACGACCAGGTCCAGGTGTTGCACCGCAAGGGCAAGGAAGGCCTCGGCGCCGCGTACCTCGCGGGCTTCCGCTGGGGCATGGAACACGGCTACGGCGTGCTGATCGAGATGGACGCCGACGGCTCGCACCAGCCCGAGGAACTGCCCCGGCTGCTGACCGCCCTCCAGGGTGCCGACCTGGTGCTCGGCTCGCGCTGGGTGCCCGGCGGGCGGACCGTGAACTGGCCCAAGTCCCGTCAGTTCATCTCCCGCGGCGGCAGCTTCTACTCCCGCCTCGCCCTGGGTCTGCCGCTGCGCGACATCACCGGTGGGTACCGCGCCTTCCGCCGCGAGACGCTCGAGGGCCTGGGCCTGGACGAGGTCGCCTCGCAGGGCTACTGCTTCCAGGTCGACCTGGCCCGCCGCGCGGTCAAGGCCGGCTTCCACGTGGTGGAGGTGCCCATCACCTTCGTGGAGCGTGAACTCGGCGACTCCAAGATGAGCAAGAACATCGTGGTCGAGGCGCTGTGGCGGGTCACCGCCTGGGGCGCGAGCGACCGGCTCGCCAAGCTCACCGGCAGGAACAAGCGGAACTCGTAGGGGCATCCCCTTATCCGGGGCTGAGCCGCCGCCAGGCACACTGGGTGCATGACGACTGGCGTTCCGACCTCTCCGTACACCACCGCCCGGCCCCGGCGCTCCCGGCTGCGCAGGTATCTGCCGCTGGGCATCGCCGCCTGGCTGGTGCTGGAGATCTGGCTGCTGACCCTGGTCGCGGGCGCGGCCGGAGGCCTGGCCGTGTTCCTGCTGCTCGTCGCGGGCCTCATGGCCGGCTCCGTGGTCATCAAGCGGGCCGGCCGCCGTGCCTTCCAGAGCCTGAACGAGGCGCTGCAGCGGGGTGGTTCACCGGAGCGCGGCGGCGGCAACGGCCTGATGATGCTCGGCGGTCTGCTGCTGATGATCCCGGGACTGGTCTCCGACGCGGCCGGACTGCTCCTGCTGCTGCCGCCGGTGCAGAAGGCGGTGAGCCGGTATGCGGAGAGCGCCCTGGACAAGAGGCTGCGCACGGCGGCCCCGGGCAGCCTCGGCGACGCCTTCCAGCAGGCCCGGATGCACCGTCCCGACGGCAAGGTGGTGCAGGGCGAGGTCATCCGTGAGGACCGGCCCGGGCCGGGGGACCAGCAGTATCCGCCGCTGACCCGCTGAGCGCACCCTTGGGCATACGAAGCACGCCCTCGGACATACGAAACCGCGGGCGCCGTACGCGATTCACGTACGGCGCCCGCGGTCTTCGTGTGCGCTGTGTCCGCGCCCAGCCCCGCAGGGACTAGGCCGACTTACGGCTGTCCCGGGGGTGAACCGCGATGTTCATCGCCCCCGAGCGCAGAACCGCCAGGCGCTCCTCGAGGACCTCTTCGAGCTCCTCACGGGTGCGCCGCTCCATCAGCATGTCCCAGTGGGTACGCGCGGGCTTGGCCTTCTTCTCCTCAGGGCCGTCGCCGTCGACGAGGAGTGCCTGGGCTCCGCAGACCTTGCACTCCCACTCCGGCGGGATCTCCGCCTCGACCGAGAAGGGCATCTCGAAGCGGTGCCCCTTCTCGCATGCGTACTCCACGGCCTGGCGCGGGGCCAGGTCGATACCGCGGTCCGTCTCGTAGCTGGTCACCACGAGGCGCGTACCGCGAAGAGCTCGCTCACTCATGAATCGTGCCTCCCGGGCTTGTCGCCCACAGGACAGGTGTCGCTGTCGTCGTCATCCGGTCAACGTCCGGTCGGCGGTAAAGATTCCCGTTCCGTGTCCCGTTCCGGGTCATGCGTCGCCGTCGTAGCCGCCCCTTGTTCTACCCACCGGCGCCCGGTTTGTCACATCTGCTAGCAGATGTCACCCAGCGTTTCGGCACCTTTGACGCGCAGTAACGGTACGCCTGGCAGGCCAAAGGCGTACACTACCGCCCTTTCGCGTTGAACGCTAAATCGATGCTAGATCTTCTCCGGAACGGGATTGCCCGCCTCGCCGATGGCCCGCCGCACCGGCACGCGCGCCAGCAGCACGAAACCGATGACGAAGAAGGCCACCAGCGAGATGATCGCGGACCGATAGCTTCCGGTCAGCTGGTACGTCATGCCGAACAGCAGCGGCCCGAGCCAGCTCATCCCGCGGTCGCTCAGCTCGTACGCAGAGAAGTACTCGGCCTCCTTGCCGGGCGGCACGAGGTGGGAGAACAGCGACCGGGACAGCGCCTGGCTGCCGCCGAGGACCAGGCCGATCCCGCCGGCCAGCACGAAGAAGAACAGCGGTGCCCTCGCGGGCAGGAAGTAACCGGCCGCCAGGGTCACCGTCCAGGCCACGAGCGAGCCGAGGATCGTCCGCTGCGCGCCGTACGTCCGCGCCAGCCGGCCCATCGCCAGCGCCCCGGCCACGGCCAGCACCTGCACCAGCAGCACGGCCACGATGAGGGTCGACTGGGAGAGCCCCAGTTCCTGCGAGCCGTAGACGGAGGCCTGGGTGATCACCGTCTGGATGCCGTCGTTGTAGATGAGGTACGCCAGCAGGAAGGCCAGCGTCAGCGGGTGCCGGCGCATGTCCCGGACCGTCGCCGCGAGCTGCCTGAGCCCGGGCGCCGAAGCATGCTCCACGCGCGCGTGCCGGTCGCGCAGCCTGCGCAGCGGTACGAGCGTGAACGCGCCCCACCACAGGCCCGCCGAGGCCAGGCAGACGCGGACCGCGGCCGTCTCGGTCAGGCCGAAGGAACCGTGCGCCGAGTACAGGACCAGGTTGGCCACCAGCACCGTGGAACCCGCCGCGTAGCCGAAGGCCCAGCCCCGCGAGGAGACCGCGTCGCGCTGCTCGGGCGGGGCGATCTGCGGCAGATACGAGTTGTAGAGCATCATTCCGACGGACTGCGCCGCGTTGGCCACCACCAGCAGCGCGCCGCCGAGCAGATACCGGTCGCCGTCCAGGAAGAACATGCCCGTGGTCGCGGCGGCCCCGGTGTAGGCCGCCGCCGCGAGCAGCGGCTTCTTGCGGCCGCTGCGGTCGGCCGCGCTGCCCACGATGGGCATCACCACGACGGCGAGGACCACCGACAGGGACACCGAGTAGGCGAAGAAGGAACCCGCCCGGACCGGGATGCCCAGCGGATGCACATAGCCGTCGGCGTCCGCGGCCCGTTCGGCGACCGCGGTGAGGTACGGCCCGAGGAAGACCGTCACCACGCTCGTCGAATAGACCGAGCACGCCCAGTCGTAGAAGTACCAGCCGCGCTGCTCGCGCCGGAGGCCGGCGGCGTCGTCCGCCGCGTCCCTCCGCACGGTGTCCGTGCCCACCCGTGCCCTCGCTTCCCCGCTCAAGTGCTCCAGTGCGAAGGCTCGGGCCGGCGGCCGGGTGGTCAGACCCAGACGCCGCGCTCCTCCATGACCTTGCGCAACGTGTCGATGTGATCGGTCATGATGCCATCGACTCCCAGGTCCAGGAGCCGGTGCATGCGCTCGGGCTCGTTGATCGTCCACACGTGCACCTGCAGCCCGTAGGCGTGGGCGGCGCGGACGAAGCGGTGGTCGACCACCGGGACGCCCGACTGGGCCTCCGGCACCTGCGCGGCGACGGCGGACCGGCGCACGGCGGCCGGCAGGCCCCAGGAGCGCAGCCGCAGGTTCAGCACCCCCCGCGTGCCGAACGAGGTGGCCAGCTTCGGCCCGGCCAGCCGCTGGGCGCGCAGCACCCGCGCCTCGGAGAAGGAGCCCACGCAGACCCGGTCCCAGGCGCCCGTGCGCTCGATCAGCTCCAGCAAGGGGCGCAGGGCCGGCTCCGCCTTGACGTCGACGTTCCAGCGGACCCCGGGGAAGGTCTCCAGCAACTCGTCGAACAGCGGCACCGGTTCACGCCCGGCCACGCGCGCGTGCCGTACGTCCTCCCACGGCAGGTCCGCGATGCGGCCCGCACCGTCGGTGACCCGGTCCAGCGTCGAGTCGTGGAAGGCGACGAGCCGGCCGTCGGCCGTGGCATGCACGTCGGTCTCGATGTAGCGGTAGCCCAGCTCGACCGCGCGCCGGAACTGCGCCACGGTGTTCTCCAGCCCGTCGGCGGCCCCGCCCCGGTGGGCGAAGGCGATCGGTCCGGGATGGTCGAGGTAGGGGTGGCGTATGGACGGTGTCGTGAGGCTCACGGTCGCAGTATGACCCGCTCCGGTGTCGCGGTGGCAACGACCGTACTGCCGACCGGTGCCGACGGGACGGCGAACACCCGCAGGAACAGCTGCGCCAGCGGCCCGATCGACACGGCGTACAGCACGGTGCCGACGCCGATGGTGCCGCCCAGCAGGAACCCGGTGACCACCACCGCGACCTCGATCCCCGTCCGCATCAGCCGGATCGAGCGCCCGGTGCGCCGGTGCAGCCCGGTCATCAGCCCGTCGCGGGGGCCCGGGCCGAAGCGCGCCGCGATGTAGAGGCCGGTCGCCGCGCCGTTCAGCACGATCCCCGCGAGCAGCAGCGGGACGCGGACGGCGAAGGAGTGCGCGTCCGGCACCAGGGCGAGCGTGCCGTCCATGGCGAGGCCGACGACGAAGACGTTCGAGACGGTGCCGAGCCCGGGCCGCTGGCGCAGCGGGATCCACAGCAGCAGCACCGCGGCCCCCACGATGATCGACACCACGCCGATGGTCAGCCCGGTGAGCTCGGCGAGGCCCTGGTGCAGCACGTTCCAGGGCTCCAGGCCCAGGCCCGCCTCGACGAGCAGCGCGGAACTCGCGCCGTAGAGCGCGAGACCGGCGTACAGCTGGATCAATCGTCGTCCGATACGGGGCCGAGTGGACACGAAGTACCCCCCTGGGTGGTGGCGGTGGCCTGACACATGTCACTCTGTGGCTTGGGAAGAATCGTCATCCATGGCCAATTCGGGGAAGGTGGACTGATCGTCATGGCGCAGTGGACCTCTGCGATGGGTGCCGCGCAGCTCGCCCGGCTGCTCAAGTCCCAGCAGGACCGCCCGGCCGGCCCCGGCACCCGCCGCCCGCCCGCCTACCGCGCCCTCGCCGACGGCATCCGGCTGCTGGTGCTCGAGGGCCGCGTCCCGGTGGCTGCCCGCCTGCCCGCCGAACGCGAACTGGCCCTCGCGCTCTCCGTCAGCCGCACCACCGTCGCGGCCGCGTACGAGGCGCTGCGCGGCGAGGGCTTCCTGGAGTCCCGGCGCGGCGCCGGCAGCTGGACCGCCGTACCGGCCGGCAATCCGCTGCCCGCCCGTGGTCTGGAGCCGCTGCCGCCCGAGGCCCTGGGCTCGGTGATCGACCTGGGCTGTGCCTCGCTGCCGGCTCCCGAGCCGTGGCTGACCCGCGCCGTACAGGGCGCCCTGGAGGAACTGCCGCCGTACGCCCACACACACGGCGACTACCCGGCCGGCCTGCCCGCGCTGCGCTCGATGATCGCCGAGCGCTACACCGCGTGCGGGATCCCCACCATGCCCGAGCAGATCATGGTGACGACCGGTGCGATGGGCGCCATCGACGCCATCTGCCACCTCTTCGCGGGCCGCGGCGAACGCATCGCCGTGGAATCCCCGTCGTACGCGAACATCCTGCAGCTGATGCGGGAGGCCGGTGCCCGCCTGGTGCCCGTCGCGATGGCCGAGGGGCTGTCCGGCTGGGACCTGGACCGCTGGCGGCAGGTCCTGCGCGAGGCCGCGCCCCGCCTCGCGTACGTCGTCGCCGACTTCCACAACCCCACCGGTGCGCTCGCCGACGAGGACCAGCGGCGCCGGCTGGTGGACGCGGCGCGTTCGGCCGGCACGGTGCTGGTCGCCGACGAGACGATGACCGAGCTGTGGCTGGACGAGGAGCTCGCTGACGGCGGGATGCCGCGCCGGGTGTGCGCCTTCGACCCGGCCGGTTCGACCGTCATCACCGTCGGCTCGGCGAGCAAGGCGTTCTGGGCGGGCATGCGGATCGGCTGGGTGCGGGCGGCGCCGGACGTCATCCGCAGCCTGGTCGCCGCGCGGGCGTACGCCGACCTCGGTACGCCGGTGCTGGAACAGCTCGCCGTCAACTGGCTGTTCAGCACGGGGGGTTGGGAGCAGGCGGTGGAGCTGCGCCGGGCTCAGGCCCGGGAGAACCGGGACGCGCTGGTGGCTGCGCTGCGGCGCGAGCTGCCGACGTGGGAGTTCAGCGTGCCTAAGGGCGGGCTGACCCTGTGGGTCCGGGCCGGCGGCCTGTCCGGCTCCCGCCTCGCCGAAGCGGGCGAGCGGACCGGCGTCCGGGTCCCCTCCGGCCCGCGCTTCGGCGTGGACGGCGCGTTCGAGGGCTACCTCCGGCTTCCGTTCACCGTCGGGGGAGCGGTGGCGGACGAGGCGGCAATCCGTCTCGCGGCGGCGGCCCGGCTGGTGGAGAGCGGTGGCACGGGGGGTGTGGAGGCGCCGGGCACGTTTGTGGCGTAGCCGGGCGCCTCAGAGCTCGGGGCGCCGGGTGCTTCGGCGCCTGCGGGCGCGTGGGGGCTTCTCGCGCAGTTCCCCGCGCCCCTAGGGACCTGCAGCCGGGCAGCGCCCCAAAGGGGCGCGGGGAACTGCGCGAACGGCCACGACGGACCCGCGCCCAGCAGCCGGTCCGAACCCCCACGGCGCTATCCGGCCGCTTCCGCAGCCACCGCCGGCTTCGTGAGATCCGCCGGCTGCGAAGGCTCCGCCGGCTGCGAAGGCTCCGTCGGCTGCGGAGGCGGCTCCGTCGGCTCAGCCTCCACGGCAGTGGCCCGCGCCGGCAGCAACTCCAGCACCGCCTGCCGATCGGCGTCGCTGGTCGCGTCGTCGTAGGGATCCGGCGTACGCGGCACCTGGAGCCGGTGCACCGGACCCGAGCCGAGCCGCGCATACCCCCGCCCCGGCGGGACGTGCCCGAGCGGTGTGGTGTGCGGCGGGGCGCCCAGTACCGCCTCCACCTGCCGGGGCGCCGCGGGCCCGAGCACGACACGCGCGCGTGTGTGCTGCCGTACCGCCTCGCCCAGGGCCTCCGCGCTGTCGAACTGCTCGGCCACGACGACGGTCACGTTCGCCGCCCGGCCGTGCCGCAGCGGCACCTGGAGCAGCGCCTGCGGATCCTTGCGGCCGTCCGCCGCGGCGAGGTGGGCGAAGACGGACGGGCGGTCGAGCATGATCCACAGCGGTCGGCGCGCGTCGGCCGGTGGCGGATCGCCCGCCTGCCGGGCCAGGTTGACGGCGATGAGCCGCCGCTCGGTCTCCAGCGCCGCCCACTCCAGGCTCGCCAGCGCACCGGGCAGCGCGCACTCCACCGCCAGCACGCCGTCCCGGCCGGTCAGGCACGCGTACTCGCCGGTGCCGCCGCCGTCGACGATCAGGACGTCGCCGTACCGGAGGGCCTGCAGGGCGATGGAGCGCAGCAGGGTCGAGGTGCCGCTGCCGGGGTGTCCCATGGCCAGCAGATGCGGCTCGGTGGAGCGGATGCCGGTGCGCCAGACGACCGGCGGCACGTCGATCTGCTCCTCCCCGTAGGAGAGGGGGAGCGTGCGCTGGACCTCGCTGGGGTCGGTGAAGCCGAGGACGGTCTCGCCGGGCGCGGTGACGAAGTGCTGGGCCGGGATGTCGGCGGGCAGCGGAGGCAGGACGGCGACGGTGAGCTGGTTGCCCTCCTCGTCCCACGCGAACCGGTACTCGCGGCCCCGGCCGGCCTTCGCGGTGAGCAGCTGCTCGATCCGCGTGCGGGCCTCGGGCTCGCCGTCCGGGAAGTACGCGGGGTAACGGATCACCAGGTGGCCGACGCGCCCGGCGTCGTCGAACTCGTGGGTGGTGAAGGCCTTCTGCCACTCCCCGCCGTGCGCGTACAGCGGCGCCGGGTCCTCGGGGCTGGAGAAGTACGGCACCAGGGCTTCGTAGAGCGACTGGAGCCGTTCGGTCTGGGACTCGTCGGGTCCTTCCGGGGCCGGCGGGGTGCGGTCGCGGCCCTGCCAGGCCGCCGCCGCCATCACGGTGATGACGGCGAGCAGCGGCCCGTACGGCACCAGCGCCACCGCCAGGAGGACGGAGGCCAGGAGGAACAGCAGGGGCCCACGCTTGTCCTGGGGCGTGTCCGTCCATCTGCGCCGCCCGGCCGAGGCCAGCCGGCGCAGCCCGCGCGTGACGGTGATCAGCGGGTGGAGGACATCGGTCGCGCTGTCGGCCGCCGTCCGGGCCAGCTCCCGGCTCCGGGCGAGCTGCGTCCGGGCGATCTGGGCGCTGTCCTTGCTCAGGATGCGGGGGAGAGGGCGCCGGGCCACTGCTGTCTCCTGACGGTGCGTGCGGGCGGGACGAGCGGGGTCAGAACTTGATGCCGCCGAGGAGGCTCGCCAGGCTCTCGCCGCCTGCCTTGATGCTCGGGGCGATGCCCGTGTTGGCGAGGTAGAAACCGAACAGGGCCGAAGTGCAGGCGTGTGAGCCCTTGAGGCCGTCCTTGCGGAAGAAGAGGAAGACGACGACGCCGAGCAACATGACGCCCGAGATGGAGAGGATCATTTGAGGCCTCCTGGTGTCGAGGGGGGACAGTCACCCTGAGTTCTTCCAGGATCACAGCATGTATCCATACTATTAAAGGTGCAAATGGGTGAAATCTGGCCGATTTCGCCCTGTCGGCGGAGCGGTTCACGGCCCGGCTGAGCTGGGCGGTTGTCTCCGGCGGGGGCTGTCGGTGATCTTTACCTCGGGCACATCGGGTCATGTGCCGTGCGAGCCAGTACCCTGTCGATTCACTCGTACGGCCGCGTTCCGCTCGCGCTGCCGTACGCTCCCTGCAGTCCCCGAAGTTCCCAGGAGAGGCGGTCCGGCCGATGAGTGAAGCCCCCGACCCCGAGGTCGTGGAGCTGGCGACCAAGATCTTCGATCTGGCCCGGCAGGGTCAGACCGAGGCGCTCGTGGCGTACGTCGACGCCGGCGTTCCGGCCAGCCTCACCAACGACCGCGGCGACTCCCTGGTGATGCTCGCCGCCTACCACGGCCACGCCGACGCGGTCCGCGCCCTGCTCGCCCGGGGCGCCGCGGCGGACCAGATCAACGACCGGGGCCAGACCCCGCTCGCGGGCGCCGTCTTCAAGGGCGAGACGGAAGTGATCAAGGCGCTCCTGGAGGGCGGCGCCGACCCGGCCGCCGGCACGCCGTCGGCCCTCGACACCGCCCGGATGTTCGGCAAGACAGAACTCCTGGAGCTGTTCGGCGCGCACTGACGCGCCTGTCCTGAGCAGGTACGACACGAACAACGGGGGAGGCGGTAAGAGGCCGCCGGAAATACGGTCGCGGCAGCACAAACCGCCGGGTCATCATGACGACGTGATTCACGGACGCGATGGCTGGGCAGGTGATGCCGCACCGCGCGGGCCGTGATGCGGTCCGCATGGGCCACCGACGAGAGGCAGAGAGAGATGGTCTACAGCAAGCAAGAGACGGCGGGCGCTCCGACGTTGTGTCACGCGGCCAGGTAGTGCGTGTTCCCCGGTTGCGTCGACGCTTGATGTGAGGCTGTTTCCCATGTTCGATCCGGTCATAGCGCCCAGCGGTACGCTGCTCGGCCTGCTCCAGCGGGGCCGCGGCGACGGCACCCTGCACGCGCTCACCGCCCCGCGCGCCGAAGCCCTCGCGGCCCTGGACCACTGTGTGCTGCGCGATCCCCGCCACGACTGGCAGGTGGAGAACCGCTCCCTCTACTACGCCCGGCTCTACCTCGACCTGAACGGCGAGCTGGACGCGATCGAGGCGCACCTCTTCGACCCCGAGGACGTCCTCGACACCGACGAGTCCCGCACCGGCCTCGCCCTGGCCGTGCTCGGACACCTCGCCTCCTACGGCAGGCGGGACGCGCTCGAACTGCTGCGCCGGTACGCCGCCCACGGCTCCAACTGGGCCTGGGCCCTGGACGAGCTGGCCCTCAGGGACGACGACGCCGGCCTGCGTGCCCTCGCCGCGCCGGTCCTGGCCCGCTTCCCCGCCGACGCGGAGGGCGAGGCCGAGCTGGCCGCCGCCGTCCGCGACGCCTTCGAGCCGCGGCCATGGCGCCTGTGGGCGGAGGATCCGCGCGAATCGATCGCCACGCGCGTGCGTGCCGCCCAGGAGACCGGCTGTTTCGACCGCTGGCAGCGCCAGATGCGGCCCAGCGGTCCGCGCCCCGGCTGGAGCGTGCGCGCCGTCTTCGAATGGGCGCAGGCGGGCCTGGACCGCGGCGCCGCCCTGCATGTCCCGGCCGCCCGCTGTCTGGTCGCCGTGGCCGGCCCCGAGGACCGGCCGGAGATCGTCCGGGCCGCCCGCGACGGCATCGACGGCGCCCGCTGCACCGCGCTGCGCTATCTCGCCGACAGCAACGACCCCGACGCCCTCGGCCTGATCGAGGCCGCCGTCGCCGATGGCACGACCGTCGTCATGGAGGCCGCCGTCGACGCCTTCGAACGGATGCGCAGTGTCGCCGCCGTCGAGCGCGCCCGCGGCTGGGCCCAGCGCCCCGACGCGCTCGGCGCCGCCGCCGGACGCATGCTCGCCTGCCGCGGCGGCGTCCAGGACCGCGACCTCGTCCTCGGCGCCCTCCGTGAGGCCGTACGCGGCGAGGGCCCCGACGCGCCCACGCTGTGGACCCTGGTCGACGGCGCCGGACGTCTCGGCATCGCCTGCGCGGCCCCCGTCCTGCGCCACATCTACCGCGAGACGGCCTCCTCCCATCTGCGCGGCCGCGCCGCCCGGGCCCTGGCCGCCACCGACCCCTCCTTCGCCACCGGCTTCGCCGTCGAATGCCTGTGGGACTGCGAGGAGACCACCCGCGAGATCGCCGCCCGGCACGCCGAGACCGGTGACGCCCGGGTCGTGGAGCGCCTGCGCCGCCTGGCCGCCGATCCGGCCGAGGAGGCGGAGGTGCAGACGGCGGTGCGCAGCCGCTTCGGACCCGACGCCGCCCTCGGCTGACCCCACCCACGGACGCACAGAGTCCGAGGCCCCGCGCACGCAGGCGGCCCGGGCGGACGACCGCCCGCTGTGTGAACTCCTGGTGTCCCGCAGGTCAGGCGGTCATGACGGCCGTCTGACCTGCTCGGGTGTGCAGTCCAACGCTCACAGGACGTTCCCCGGGCGGAAAGATCGAAGTCGACGCGGCCACGTCCGGCACGGCGACAACACCCGTATGCGTGTCGTCATCGTGACCGAATCCTTTCCCCCCGATGTGAACGGCGTGGCCCACTGCGCGCTCCAGACCGCCCGGCACCTCGTAGATCGCGGTCACCATCCGCTCGTCGTCGCCCCCGCCCCCGCCCCGGGCAGCGGACCGGACACGGACGCCCCGTGCCCGGTCGTCCGGATCCCCTCCCTCCCGCTCCCCGGCTACCCCCAGGTCCGCGTCTCACTGCCCAGCCGGCGCCTCGCCGCCGCGCTCGTCGAACACCGCCCCGACCTGGTCCATCTCGCCAGCCCGTTCGTGCTCGGCGTGCGCGGTATGGCCGCCGCCGCCAAGCTGGGCATCCCCGCCGTCGCCGTCTACCAGACCGACCTGGCCGGCTACGCCCGCACCTACATGGGTGCCGGCGAGGCGGCCGCCTGGCGGCGGATCCGCTCCGTGCACGCCGCCGCCGACCGCACCCTCGCCCCCTCCAGCGCCGCCCTCATCGACCTGGAGGAGCACGGCGTGCCCCGGGTCCGGCTGTGGCCGCGCGGCGTGGACACCGTACGTTTCCGGCCAGATCTGCGGGACGAGGCGCTGCGCCGCGAACTCGCCCCGGACGGCGAGCTGATCGTCGGCTACGTCGGCCGGCTCGCCCCCGAGAAGCAGGTCGAACTCCTCGCCGGTGCCTGCGCTCTGGAGGGCGTCAAGGTCGTGGTCGTCGGCGACGGGCCCAGCCACGCCCACCTCACCGAGGCCCTGCCCGGCGCCGTCTTCCTCGGCCGCCGCACCGGCGGTGACCTCGCGCGGATCTTCGCCTCGCTGGACGTGTTCGTGCACACCGGCCCCTTCGAGACGTTCTGCCAGACCGTCCAGGAGGCCATGGCCAGCGGCGTACCGGTGGTCGCACCCGCCGCCGGCGGCCCGCTCGACCTGGTCGCCCACGGCCGCACCGGATACCTGGTCCCACCGCGCGATCCCGGCGCCGTCGAGGCGGCCGTCCGCGAACTGGCCGCCAACCCGGGGCGGCGGACCGCGTTCGGCGCCGCCGCGCGCACGATGGTCGAGGGCCGCACCTGGGCCGCCGTCGGCGACCAGCTGATCGCCCACTACGACGACGTGCTCGCGGCACGGAGGACGGCGGTGGCGGCATGACCGGCCAGTCCCTGCGCATCGTCCGGCTCGCCAACTTCGTCGCCCCCGCCTCCGGCGGCCTGCGCACCGCCCTGCGCGAGCTGGGCAAGGGCTTCCGGGCGGCGGGCCACGAACCCGTCCTGATCGTGCCCGGCGAACGGCACACCGACAGTGACACCGAGCAGGGCCGGGTCATCGCCCTGCCCGGCCCGCTGCTGCCCGGCACCGGCGGCTACCGCGTCCTCACCGACAGGCGGCGCGTGGCCGCGCTGCTGGAGGAGCTCGCCCCGGACCGCCTTGAGGTCTCCGACCGCACGACCCTGCGCTGGACCGGGCGCTGGGCCCGCCGCGCGCGCGTGCCCGCCGTCATGGTCTCCCACGAGACCGCCGACGGCGTCCTGCGTACCTGGGGCCTGCCCGAGCACCTCTCCCGCCGGGCCGCCGACGCCCTCAACACCCGCACCGCGCACGTCTACTCACGGGTGGTGTGCACGACGGAGTTCGCCGAGCGCGAGTTCGTCCGTATCGGCGCGCGCAACGTCGTACGCGCCCCCCTGGGCGTCGACCTGATGGAACGCCACCCCGCCCTGCGTGACCCGGGTCTGCGTGCCCGGCACGCGCGCGGGCAGGAGGCGCTGCTCGTGATGTGCTCCCGGCTGTCCGTCGAGAAGCGCCCCGGCACCGCCCTGGACGCCTTGGACGCCCTGATACGACGCGGGCGGCGGGCGGTGCTCGTGGTGGCCGGGGACGGGCCGCTCAGAGCCCGGCTGGAACAGCGCGCGCGGGAGCGCGGACTGCCGGTGACGTTCCTCGGACACGTCTCCGACCGGACCGCGCTGGGCGCCCTCCAGGCGAGCGCGGACATCGCCCTCGCGCCCGGGCCCGCCGAGACCTTCGGGCTCGCCGCACTGGAGGCCATGGCGTGCGGCACGCCCGTCGTGGCGAGCGTGTCGTCCGCACTGCCCGAGATCATCGGCTCCGCCGGGGCGACCGCGGCCGACCGCGGCGAGGCGTTCGCGGACGCCGTGGAACTGCTCCTGGACCGCGGTGAGGGCGCCCGGCGGGAGGCGGCACGCGCGCGTGCGGAGTGCTTCGGCTGGGGTACGGCCGTGGAGGCGTTCCTCGCGGCCCACGACGCGCAGGTGCTCCGCCCCGCCGGCGCCCGCCGCGACGTGCCGGAGGGCGTGGCATGAGCCCCGTCCGCTTCGTCGCCCTCGGGGACTCGCTGACCGAGGGCGTGGGCGACCCCGCCGGGGACGGCCGGCGAGGCTGGGCCGCGCTGCTGGCGGCCGCCCTCGCCGAGACCCCCGGCGCCACGGAGTTCACCAACCTCGCGGTCAGCGGCGCGCAGACCCGTGACGTGCTGGAGCGGCAGACCCCGGCCGCCCTCGAACTCCGTCCCGACCTCGTGTCGGTGGTGATCGGCGTCAACGACACGCTGCGCCGCACCTTCGACATCCAGGCAGTGGCCGCCCGCCTCGACGAGGTCTACGCGGCCTTCACCCGCGAGGGCGCGACCCTGCTCACCGCCTGCCTGCCCGACCCCGGCGCGATGCTCGGCCTGCCGAGCCCCCTGGCCCGTCCGCTGGCCCGCCGGCAACGGGCCGTCAACACGGTCGTCCACGCGCTGTCCGAGCGCTACGGCGCCGTGCACCTGCACGCCACGGACGGCGCCTGGATCAGCGACCGGACCCTGTGGAGCGCCGACCGGCTGCACCCCGGCGAACGCGGTCACCGGCAGCTGGCGGTCCGTTTCCACGCCCTGCTCGGCGAGGCGGGCTGGGCGACGGGCCGACCGCCGTCCCCGGAACCGGAGTTCCCGGCCCCCACCCGGGCGGCGAGCCTGCTCTGGCTGGCCACGGCCGGCACCGCCTGGGTGGCCCGGCGCTCCCAGGACCTGCTCCCGCAACTGCTGCGGCTGGCCGCCGACGAACTGCACCACCGCGCCCGCGGCACCAGCGCCCACCTGGACCTGACCGCCTCGACGGCGGCCTCCGCGGCCCTGTCCGCCCTGTCGGAGCGCCCCGGCCGGATCACCGGGGCCCAGCGACGCCCTGCGGTCCCACATCCGGTGGTGCCATCCGTTCCCGCACGGGCGCGAATCGGGGCGAACCCGGCCCTTGACGCCGGGGCGGGGACGGCTTGCCCGGTCATGGCGGTGGATCGGGTCGGGTCGGGGAGCCGGTGACGTCGCGTACGGCCCGGTCCCCCGTGAGGCGGCCGACCATCCCCCGTGAGGCGGCCGACCGTCCACCGTGAGGCGGCCGACCGTCCACCGTGAGGCGGCCGACCGTCCACCGTGAACGGCCGGCCCCGTTGGCGGCCGGCGCTGCCGACCCGTCGGTCTCAGACGATGCCGACCAGCCGGTACTGCTCGTCGCGCGCGTCGGTCAGGAACATCTGCCCCGGGGCGTGGGTGATGGCGAACGGCGGCCGGGAGGCCGTCACCGCCGCCTGCGGGGTCACTCCGCAGGCCCAGAAGACGGGGATGTCACCGGGCGCGAGGGCCACCGGGTCGCCGAAGTCGGGGCGGGCCAGATCCCCGATACCGAGGGCCGCGGGGTCCCCGCAGTGCACCGGACCCCCGTGCACGGCCGGCAACAGACTGCTCTCCCGGATCGCGGCGCGGATGTGCTCCGCCGGCACCGGTCGCATGGACACCACCATCGGCCCGCGCAGCCGCCCCGCCGCCCGGCACGCGCGCGTGGTGACGTACATCGGCACGTTGCGGCCCTGCTCGACATGCCGGATCGGCACGCCCGCCCGGGCCAGCGCCCACTCGAAGGTGAAGCTGCAGCCGAGCAGGAACGACACCAGGTCGTCCCGCCAGTGCGCGCGCACGTCGGTGGGTTCCTCGACCAGCTCGCCGTCCCGCCAGACCCGGTAGCGCGGCAGATCCGTGCGCAGGTCGGCGCCCTCGGCGAGGACGGTCGAGGGGGAACCGGCGTCCGTGACGTCCAGCACCGGGCACGGCTTGGGGTTGCGCTGCCAGAACAGCAGCATGTCGTACGCCCAGTCGGCCGGCACCGAGATGAGGTTGGCCTGTGTGTGGCCCGCCGCGACCCCGGCCGTCGGGCCCGCCAGGCCGTCCCGGAAGCGGGCCCGGGCGGCTCGCGGACTCCACGCGTGCGCGTGCTCGTCGACTGCGGTGACGGGGAGGTCCTCGGTACGCGGTGGCTGCGTCATGCCGACTCCTCGGGACGTGAGCAATGCCGTCCCGAGCACGGTAGGGGATCGTTCAACGATCCTTCAATACCCATGTTGTTTCGTTCCGGGCCGTGCGATTGAATTCCGGCATGGCAGAGCAGCTGACGGCACTGGCCGACGACCGTGCGCTCCTGGGGCGTACCAGCACGGCGGAGCGGGTCTCGGACATCCTCCGGAGTCGTATCGCCGACGGGTACTTCCCGCCCGGCACCCGGCTGTCGGAGGACGGCATCGGCGGGGCGCTCGGGGTCTCCCGCAACACGCTGCGCGAGGCGTTCCGGCTGCTCACACACGAACGCCTGCTGGTCCACGAGCTGAACCGCGGGGTGTTCGTGCGGGTCCTGACCGTCGAGGACGTCGAGGACATCTACCGCACGCGCGCCCTGGTCGAGTGCGCCGTCGTACGCGGGCTCGGCGAGCCGCCGTACCGGCTGGAGGGGGTCACCGCGGCGGTCGCCGAAGGAGAGCGGGCGACCGCGGAGAGCGACTGGAAGGCGCTCGGCACCGCCAACATCCACTTCCATCGGGAGCTCGTCGCCCTCGCGGGCAGCGAACGCACCGACGAACTGATGCGCAGTGTCTTCGCCGAGCTGCGGCTCGCCTTCCACGTGGTCGACGACCCGCGCCGGCTGCACGAGCCCTACCTCGCCCGCAACCAGGAGATCCTGCGGTCGCTGCAGGCCGGGGACCGGCGCGGGGCGGAAGAACTGCTGGAGACCTACCTGGCGGATTCGCTGGAGCGGATCGTCGAGGTGTACCGGCGAAGGGTGGGCGAGGAAGGCGCCCCGTAGCGGCCGTCAGCCGAAGAACGGCCCGGAGCCGAAGTAACGGCCCGCAGGTGAAGAACGGCCCGCAGCCCTTTCGGTCAAACCGGCGGAGCCGCACCGTTTGGGTCGATGTCAGACCCAGGACCTAATCTGTGCACCGTGACTTCGCCTGCATCGACGGACAGTGTTCCGCCCCAGCTCAGCGCGGGGCCGCGCCCGGCTCCGGGCCCGGCCGCCGACGAGGGGCTGGCGCGGCGGCTGCGCGCGCTCGCCTGCACCGCGCCGCTGCACGACCTCGACGCGCGCAAGGCCAACCTGGCCGGTGAGTACTCGGTGTACGGCATGGCCGAGGTGGCCCTCGCCGCCATCGACCTGGTCACCCTCAACATGGACTTCGACACCGGCGCCGACCACGAGCAGATCGTGGCCCGGCTCGTCCCGCGCATCGCCGCCCAGGCCCCGCACCGGCCGACCGCCGAGCACGAGCGCGTGGCCCGCTGGGTCCTGGAGAACCTGATCAACGTCGGCAGCGTCGACCGCGGCTTCCGCGCCCTCTACGGCACCTTCGCGCCGGATGGTTCCTACGTCCGCCGGGACTACGACTTCAAGCTGATCGAAGAGGTCCCCGGCCCCGGCGGCACGGTGTACCTGCGTACGACGGACGAGGCGGTCAACGTCCTGGTCGGCGCCCTCGACACCGACGTCACCAGCGCCCAGATCGCCGCCGAGGTCAAGCTGGAGGTGCTGATCAGCCGTGGTCGGCTCGCCGACGCCCAGCTCGCCGCCGAGCAGGCCCGCTACCGCACGGTGCAGTACTCGGAGACCCTGCGCCGTGCCCTGGAGGCCACCCGGCGCAACGTCCGCGCGGTCGACTGGCTCAACGCCGTGCCGGACATGATCGCCGAGGCCCTGGACCACGTCGCCGACCGCTACCGCCACGAGAACGCGATCCTCACCAACATCC
Organism: Streptomyces incarnatus; assembly: GCF_001027185.1. Taxonomy (NCBI): domain Bacteria; kingdom Bacillati; phylum Actinomycetota; class Actinomycetes; order Kitasatosporales; family Streptomycetaceae; genus Streptomyces; species Streptomyces incarnatus. The sequence goes on from NZ_CP011497.1 coordinate 7,107,611, forward strand.
GCAAGGCACGGGACGAGACCGAGGAGCCCGAGCACAAGCGCCGCGCCGCCGAACTGGTCGACATCGTCAAGGACTGCATCCGGCGCCACACCCAGCTCCAGTCGCGGCTGCTGGAGGCCGGCCCGCTGTTCCGCGCCGAACAGGACCGCCAGGCCTTCGCCGCACCGACCACCACGTCCGGAATAGACCTCTACGGCCATCTCGTCGCCCCCGTCCTGCCGTTGCCCCTGGAGCAGGCCATCCGGGTCACCGACGTCTTCTTCGCGAACGGCACGGGGCTGCGGACGCCCGTGTCCGTACGGGTCGCCGATCTCGTCGGCATACTGCTGACGCCGCCCGTCGAGCGGGAGCACCTGGGTGCGGAGATGCCCGAGCCCGACCTGATCGCCACGCCCGACGACAGCCGGTTCAGCGAGGAGCAGCTGGCCGCCGCGACGGAGCTGCTGGACCTGCCGGCCGACGCACCGCGCAGGCTGTCGGGGCTGCTGGCCGAGGCCCGGCGCTCCGGTGACCCCGATCTGGCCTATCTGGTGGCCCTGTTGGCGGTGCACGCGGCCAGCCCGGCCGTCGGCACCGCGTACCGGCAGGGTGAGCAGAAGCTGCTGTTCGCGGTGGACGACGGGACCGAGCTGGACGATCCCGAGTTCGGCGGGGCGGACCTGATCGTGGGGACCGCCCTGCTGGACGCGGCGGGGATGGCGGCGGACCGGACGGAAGCAGCATGAGTCGACGACAGCGTGACAAGGAGCCCCAACCGTGAGCGAGCACGTCGAGTGGAGTGAGGCGGAGTCGTCGGCACCGTCGGCGCCCGCCGCCGTCACCCCCGCCGACGCCGCCGACGCGGCGCGGCTCGTCGCCTTCGGGCTGCAGCCCAAGCTGCAGCCCGCGCGCGACCAGGAGTACGCGGAGCTGCTGCGCCGCTACCGCGAGGACCCGGCGTTCGCGCGGCTCGCCGACGCCGTCGCCGCCGGCCTGGGCCTCGTCGTGCTGGAGGTGTCCCCGCGCGCGGGCATGGCCGTGACCGCCGCCGAGGACTCGGTGTTCGCCGTCCGCATGGGCGACTACGCGCGTCGCACCGCCGCCGACTCCGGCGACCGCTTCCTGCACGGGCTCGCCCATCTCGCCGTCGCCGCACTGGCCTTCCCGCGCCCGGAGGACCTGGCCGACGACACCTACATCGGCCGCGTCACCGTCAACGGCGTCGACGCCTTCGTACGGCAGGCCTGCCGGCGCCTGGAGGAGCGGGCCGAGGAACTGGGCGAGAACACCGACCCGGCGACCGACGCGCCCGGCCTCGAGGCCGCCTGGCGCATCTGGGCCAGACGCAGCGCCACCGGCGCCACCAAGGACGCCCGCCGCCCGGCCGCGTCCACCACCGGCATCGTGGCCAAGGCCCTCGCCTTCCTCACCGACTCGGGCTTCCTGCAGCGCACCGGCGACGACGGCGGCGGCACCTACCGCACCACGGCCCGCTACCAGCTCCAGGTCCGCGACATGGCCGGCAGCGCCGCCATGGCCGAACTGCTCGAGCTGGGCGTCGTACCGGTGACCGACGGCACGGCCAGCCTGCTGCCCGCCGAGGACACCGAGGATCTGGAACTGGTCGCCGACGCCGGGCTGCCGTTCCACTCCTGAAACCCTCCGAACCACCGCACATTCCCGAAGACTTAACGCGAGAGTCCGCCATGTACGAGCTGTCCCGGGTCCGCCTCTACTCCATCGGTCCCGCCGGTGCGCGCTACGCCGACACCGTGCTTGACCTGCGGGGTGTCGGCGAGCCCGTGCCCGACCCGGCGCCCACGCAGGCGGAGTTCTTCGAGGAGGAGCCGTCCGGCCCGCCGCGCCGCCCCGCGCCCGCGGGCGTGCTCTTCCTGGAGAACGGCGGCGGCAAGTCCGTCCTGCTCAAACTGATCTTCTCGGTGATGCTGCCGGGCCACCGCAACACCCTCGGCGGCGCCAGCTCCGGTGTGCTGCGCAAGTTCCTGCTTGCCGACGACTGCGGACACGTGGCGCTGGAGTGGCAGCACGTGCAGACCGGCGAGTGCGTCGTCGTCGGCAAGGTGAGCGAGTGGCGCGGACGGCAGGTGTCCAGCGACCCCCGCAAGTTCGCCGAGGCCTGGTACTCGTTCCGGCCCGGCCCCGGACTGAGCCTGGACAACCTGCCCGTCGCCGAGTCCACCGCCGTACGGCCGCCCGTCGAGGGCACCTCGGGCGCCCAGGGTCGGCGCCGCACCATGAAGGGCTTCCGCGACGCCCTGACGGAGGCCGGCAAGGCCTACCCGCACCTGGAGGTGCACTGGGAGGAGATCCACGACCGCTGGATCGAGCACCTCGGCGACCTCGGCCTCGACCCCGAACTCTTCCGCTACCAGCGGGAGATGAACGCCGACGAGGGCGAGGCGGCCGGTCTCTTCGCGGTCAAGAAGGACTCCGACTTCACCGACCTGCTGCTGCGCGCCGTCACCGACACCCGCGACACCGACGGCCTCGCCGACCTCGTCAGCGGCTTCGGCAACAAGCTGGGCCGACGCGCGGAGCTGATCGCCGAACGCGACTTCACCGCCGGGTCGGTCGACCTGCTCGGGCGGATCGTCGAGGCCGCCGAGGCGCGCTCACGCGCGCGTGACATCCACGCCGGCGCCGAGCGCCGCACCCGCACTCTCGCCCGGCGGCTGTCCGCGCGGGCGGTGCGGGAGCGGGTGCGCGCCGCCGACCTCGCCCAGCGGGTCACGGCCGCCGCCTACGCCGTCACCCACTCCGAGGGCGCCCGTGAGCGCAGCGCCCTGATCGCCGCCGAACTCGCCTACCGGCACGCCTCCCTGGCCCTGGCCGCCGCCGAGAAGTCCGCCGCCGCGCAGAAGCGCGAGCTGGCCGACGCCCGCACCCTGCACTCCGCCTGGCAGGCCGCCGAGGCCGTGCTGCGCCACCGCGCCGCCGCCGACCGGGTCGCGCGCGTGTCCGCCGCCATCCAGGAGGCCGAGCGGGACGCGGCGCCCGCGCTCGCCGCCCGCGCCAAGGCCGCCGTGGACCTCGTACGGGCCCTGCACGCGGCCGCCGAGAGCGCCGAGGCCCTCGCCAACGAGGGGGAGGAGCGCTCCGCCGCGCTGCAGGATGTCAGCGAGTCCGCCTACCGTGACTCGACGACCGCCGCGACCGAGGCCCAGCGCGCCCGCAGCGAGGCCGGGCATCTGCGCCAGCGCCTCGCCGAGGTCGAGCAGGAGACCGCCGAGGCGGTCCGCGCGGGCTGGCTCGACGACACCGCCCCGGACGCCGACCCGGCGCGGGCCGCGCTCGCCGCCAGCGACGCCGAGAAGACCGCCGTGGCCGCCTGGGACGCGGCCCGCGAGGCCGCCCGCAAGGCCAC
>NZ_CP011497.1:7110999-7137984 GCF_001027185.1 Streptomyces incarnatus
GGCCTCCGCCGAGTCCCGCGCGGAACTGACCGCCGCGCGCGCGGCGGACGCCGCGACGGCGGCCGAGCGGTCCTACGAGGCCGAGCGGCGCCTCGCCGAGGCCCTGGCCGCCGAGGAGCGGCTCGCCGAACTGCTCAGCCTGCCGGGTGCGCCCGCGGCCGCGCAGCCCGGAGTGCCAGGGCCCCGCTCCGGGGCCGACGACGCGAGGGGCGCCCGGGGCCAGGCGGGCGCCGACGGGGGGCCGCACGGTCCGGCGAGCGGGCGTGACGGCGCCGCACAGCCGACGGGACCCGGCGCGCACGACACCTCTCGCCCGCTCGCCGAAGGCCCTCTCACCCCCGAGGAACTCGACCGCTTCGCCGACGAGTTGCGCGAACTCCTCGACGACGCCGTCTCGACCGCCGAACGGCACCTCTTCGAGCTGCGCACCGCCGCCGCCGACGACTCCCGGATCCTCGGCGCGCTCGGCGACGGCGGACTGCTGCCGCCGGGCCCGGACGTCCTGGCCACGGTGGAGTTCCTCGGCGAGCACGGCATCCCGGCGCTGCCCGGCTGGCGCTATCTCGCCCAGGCCGTCGATCCCGCCGACCACGCGCGTGTGCTCGCCGCCCGCCCGGAGCTGGTCGACGGCGTGATCATCACCGACCCCGGCACGCACGCGCGTGCCCGCGAGGCGCTCGGCGACGCGGCCCTGCTGCCCCGCTCCGCCGTCGCCGTCGGCACCGCCGCCGCCCTGCTCGCCCCGCCGCCCGCCGACAGCGCCGCCGCGGGGGACGTCTTCCTCGTGCCGCCGAACCCGGCCATGCACGACGAGCACGCCGCCGACGAGGAACGGCAGGCACTGCGCGCCCGGGCCACCGAGCGCGACGAGGAGATCCGCGCGCTCGCCGCGCGCCTCGGCAAGGACCGCGAACTGGCCGCCCGGCTCGCCTCCTGGCGCACCGGCTGCCCCGCCGGGCGCCTCACCGAACTGTGCCAGGCCGCCCAGGAGACCCGCGCGTTCGCCGAGGAGGCCGAGGCCGAACTGGCCGAGGCCCGCACGGCGCGCGCGGAGGCCGACGAGGCCGCCGCCGAGGCCGCCCAGGTCCGCGACGAGCGGCAGGAGGCCGCGCAGAAGGCCCGCCGCGCCGCCGACGCCCTCGCCGGCCTCGCGTACCGGCTCCGCGAGCGCGCCGGCTGGCAGGTGAAACTGCGGGAACTCGCCGACGAGGCCGCCGAGTCCGAGGCCCGGGCCCAGGCCTGCCTGGAGCGCGCCCGCGCCGCCGACGAGGACCGCCGCGCCGCCCAGCGCGCCGCCGACGACGCCCGCCGCACCGCACGGGCCCTGCGCGCCGAGCGCTCCGAGATCGCCGGCGCCCCCGACGACGTACCGGTCGAGGACGCCGACGCCCCCAAGGCGTCCCTGCCCGCCCTCCGCGAGGCCTACCGGGCGGCCTCCCAGGTGTACGAGAAGGTCGGCGTCGGCGCCGATCTGCGCGCCGAGCAGGCCCGTGCGGAGAGTGACGAGAGTGCCGCCCGCGCCGAACTCGACCGGCTCAGCAACAAGGTCCGCACCCGCGCCGAGCAGCTTCTCCAGTCGCCCGACGGTTCCGACGGGCCGTCCCGGCAGGCCGCCGCCGCCCGCGCGGAGGAGCTGGTGCAAGTCCTGGAGACCCGCATGTCCAGCGCGAGCGAGCAGCTGGGCCGGCTGCGCGGCGAGGCCGAACGGCACGCGCCGGAGGACGGCGAGGCACACACCGAGCTGCCCGAGGAACTCGTCCCCCGCGACGCCGAGCACGCCCAGGCGCTGCTGCGCACCGCGACGGGCGAACTCGCCGCCCGCACCGAGGCCCTGGCCGAGGCCCGCGAGGCGCACGCCGAGCTGCTGGAGGCCCACCGGGCCGCCGAGGACGCGGCCGGCGGCTTCGACGAGATCGCCGCGATGCTCCGCGACCTGCTGCGCGAGCACACCCCCGAGGAGGAGCAGGAGGAGCCGGAGCCGTACCCCGGCAGCCTGGAGGAGGCCCGGCACTCCGCCGCCGAGGCCCGCCGCTCGCTGCGGGGCTGTGCCGCCGACCTGTCCGCCGCCGAGGCGGCCGTGCGCGAGGCGAGCGACGTCCTCGTCCGGCACGCCAACTCGACGCGCTACGAGCAGGTCCGCACCCCCGCCCGGCAGCAGATCCGCGAACTGCCCGCGTCCGCGCTGCCCGAGCACGCGCAGAAGTGGGCCGACGCCTTCGCGCCCCGCCTGCGGGTCCTCACCGACGAGCTGGCCCAGCTGGAGCGCAACCGCGACTCGATCGTGGACCGGCTGCGTGGCCTGGTGGAGTCCGCCCTCGCGACCCTGCGGTCCGCGCAGCGGCTGTCCAGGCTGCCCGAGGGGCTCGGTGAGTGGTCCGGCCAGGAGTTCCTGCGCATCCGCTTCGAGGAGCCCGACCAGGCCACGCTCACCGAGCGCCTCGGGGAGGTCATCGACGACGCCACGCGCGCGGCCGTGAAGAAGAACTCCGACCTGCGCCGGGACGGGATGTCGCTGCTGCTGCGCGGGGTCGCGGCCGCGCTGCAGCCGAAGGGCGTGGCCGTCGAGATCCTCAAGCCCGACGCCGTACTGCGCGCCGAGCGCGTCCCCGTCGGCCAGATGGGCGATGTGTTCTCCGGCGGCCAGCTGCTCACCGCGGCGATCGCCCTGTACTGCACGATGGCCGCGCTGCGGAGCAACGACCGGGGCCGGGACAAGCACCGGCACGCGGGCACGCTGTTCCTGGACAACCCGATCGGCCGCGCCAACGCCACCTACCTGCTGGAGCTGCAGCGGGCCGTGTCGGACGCCCTCGGTGTGCAGCTGCTGTACACCACCGGCCTGTTCGACACCACCGCCCTGGCCGAGTTCCCGCTGGTCATCCGGCTGCGCAACGACGCCGACCTCAGGGCCGGCCTGAAGTACATCAGCGTGGAGGAGCACCTCCGGCCGGGGCTGCCCCAGCAGCCTCAGGCCGGAGAGGCGGTGCACAGCGAGATCACGGCGACGCGCATGTTCAAACGCCCGGCGCCCGCCACCCCCTGACCTCGGGCGCCGGACCGTGCCGACATGCGGCTCCGGCGCCTCAGGAGTGCGACAACTGCCCGGTGCCGCCCCGCCTGCGTATCCGTTCCTGCTCCCGCAGGGCCGCGCGCTCCGCACGCCGGCGGGCCCGCCGCTCGCGGCGCAGTGCGCGGGCCGTGCTGCTCGGCTCGGAGACCACGCCGTACCGCTGGTTCCACACCTGGCGGGTCACCCACACGTCGACCACGGCCCAGGTGGCCACCACCGTGCTCACCACACTGCTGATCACCATGGGGAAGGCCAGCCAGGATCCGGCCAGCGTGCACAGGAACGCCACCATCGCCTGGATCAGCGTCACCGCGATGATGATGAGGGCCCGCACCGCCGCCGTACGCACCGGATCCGGCAGCGGGTGCCGCCGGGCCGGCTCCTCCACCCACAACGGCCGGTAGGGCTGCTGCCGTTCGCCGGCGGACTCCCGGGCGCGCCGGCGCGCCGGAATGTCGCGATCCGGTGCCTCCCGGCCCCGCCGCGCCGCCGAGCGCCCCGCCACGCTCTCCTCGGGCGCCACGCGCCACTCCGCCGTGCCCATCACCGTGTCCTCCCCACCCGCAGACCGCTCGCCCCGGCGTCGCAAAGACTCCGACTCCCCAGTGACTGCCCGGCTTGCGCTGTTTTACGCCGCCCGGGTGCAGGATGCGGCTCCTGTGGCCCATTCCGCCCCCATTTCCCATGGAGAAGGACGAACGACCGCGCCCGAAGATTCCCGAGCGGGGAAAAATTCCAGCCAACCGCCCGGTCACCTGATCACCCTCCGGCCGGGCGCGGGGAGCCGATCGCGGTGGCAATCTCCCGCAATGCCCGGACAACTCGGTATCTCTCGCCGCCGGAGCGGAAGTTCGCCCTCCGGACGTGTCTTCGAGTTAACTGTGAGGCGGTAGTAGGCTCGCGCCGTTTGTTGACGGACCTGTGCACCCCCGGCCGGCGGGGGTCGAGCTGGGGGAGGCCATGCGCTTTCGCGGGAAGTCGATCCGCCGGAAGATCGTGGCGCTGCTTCTCGTGCCGCTGGTGTCCCTGACCGCCGTCTGGGGCTTCGCGACGGTCCTCACCGGGCGCGAGGCTGCCCGGCTGTTCCAGGTGTCGGACGTCAAGCAGGACATCGGCTACCCCGCCGAGGACACCGTGCGCGTACTGCAGCAGGAGCGCCGCCAGGCCCTTGTCTACCTCGCCGATCCGAGAGCCGCCGACGCGCTCTCCGCGCTGCAGCGCACCCGCGCCGCCACCGACCGGGCGATCGCCGGGATCCGCAGGAACGCCGGCGGCCATCACGTCTTCGACGGCCTGGACGCGGCGGACAACGCGCGTCTCACCGCCGTCCTCGACGCCTTCGACGGCCTCGGCTCCCTGCGCCGCGGCGTCGAGCAGCGCACGGTGACCCGCGCCCAGGCCCTCGACCGCTACAACCACCTCGTCGATCCCTGCTTCACGCTGCTCGCCTCCCTCGAAGGCGTCGACGACGTCGGCCTGGACGCGCAGGCCCGCGCGCTGGTCGACATCGGCCGCGCCCGCGAGCTGCTCTCCCGGGAGGACGCCCTGCTGGGCTCCTCCCTCGTCGTCGGCCGCCTCACCCGCGACGAGACGCGGCACATCTCCGACTTCGTCGCCCAGCGCACCGTCCTGTACGACGTGAGCCTGCCGCTGCTGCCCGCCGACGAGCGCGACCGCTACGAAGGCTTCTGGGAGAACGCCACCACCGCCCCGCTGCGCACCGCCGAACAGAGCGTCCTGCGCACCGACTCCGGCACTCCTCGCGGCGTCTCCGCCCAGAGCTGGGACTCCGCGGCGGGCGACGTCCTCCACCAACTCGGCACCCTCGACGACCAGGTGGGCGACCGCCTCCAGAGCCGTGCCCGCCCGGTGGCCGTCGGCGTCATCCTGCAGGCGGCCGTCGCGGGCCTGCTCGGTCTGGTCGCGCTCGTGCTCTCCGTCATCCTGTCGGTCCGGATCGGCCGCGGCCTCGTCCGCGACCTGCGCCAGCTGCGCCTGGAGGCGCACGAGGCCTCCGGCGTACGGCTGCCCAGCGTGATGCGCCGCCTGTCCGTGGGCGAGCAGATCGACGTCGAGACCGAGGTGCCGCGCCTGGAGTACGACAAGAACGAGATCGGCGAGGTGGGCCAGGCCCTCAACACCCTCCAGCGGGCCGCCGTGGAGGCCGCCGTCAAACAGGCCGAACTGCGCTCCGGCGTCTCCGAGGTCTTCGTCAACCTCGCCCGTCGCAGCCAGGTGCTGCTGCACAAGCAGCTCACCCTCCTCGACACCATGGAACGCCGCACCGAGGACACCGAGGAACTCGCCGACCTCTTCCGCCTGGACCACCTCACCACCCGTATGCGCCGGCACGCCGAGGGCCTGGTGATCCTCTCCGGCGCCGCACCCTCCCGGCAGTGGCGCCGCCCGGTCCAGCTGATGGACGTCGTACGCGCCGCCGTCGCCGAGGTCGAGGACTACGAACGCATCGAGGTACGGCGGCTGCCCAGGGTCGCCGTCACCGGCCCGGCCGTCGCCGACCTCACCCACCTCGCGGCCGAACTCCTGGAGAACGCCACGGTCTTCTCGCCCCCGCACACCGCCGTCCAGGTCCTCGGTGAGCGGGTCGCCAACGGCTTCACCCTGGAGATCCACGACCGGGGTCTCGGCATGCCGGCCGAGGCACTGCTGGAGGCCAACCTGCGCCTCGCCGAGACCCCCGAGTTCGAACTGTCCGACACCGACCGGCTCGGCCTGTTCGTGGTCAGCCGCCTCGCCCAGCGCCAGAACATCCGGGTCTCGCTCCAGCCGTCGCCCTACGGCGGTACCACCGCGGTCGTCTTCATCCCCGACGCGCTGCTGAGCGACGACGTACCCGACACCAACGGCCTCGGCTTCCGCCTCGACCGGGACCGCCCGGCGAAGGGGCTCGGGCAGGCGGGCCGCGGCGCCGGACGGTCCACGGCGCCGCCCCAGCTGCCCGGCCTGCCGACGTCCCTGCTGGACGGCCCGGTCGAACTGGAGGCGCCGGTGGATCTCGACGCCATCGACGACTTCCCCGGCGTCCTGGGCGACGAGCACAGCGAGCGCGGCGGACTGTTCCGGCCCCGCCGTTCCCGCACCGACGACCAGGCGCCGCCGTCCGCCGACCGCGCGGCACGCGACGAGGCCGGCGACCGCGGGCCCGTACCGCTGCCGCGCCGGCAGACTCCCAAGCTGGTCAGCTCGCACGGCAGGCCCGTCACCGACCAGCGCCCCCGCCGCGACGAACCGGACCAGCAGCCGCCGGTCGCCCCCCGCCGCCCCGAGACGGGCGGACTGGCCCCGCTGCCCTCCCGCAGGCGCACCACTGCTTCACGGCGCGCCGCCGAAGACACCGACCGAGGCCGCCAACGCGACACGGCTCCCACCGACGGCACCGGCACGACGCCCGGCCTCCCCGCCCTGCCCAGGCGGACCCGGCCGCCCGAGCCCGCGGCCGATGCCACCGGCACCACGGGCCGGTCCGGTACGGTCGAGCGCGCCCCCGGGCAGTCCCGTCCCGGCGACCCCGGCGGCCCCGGCGGCCCCGGCGGCCCCGGCGGTTCCGGCGGCCCCACGGCCGCACAGCCGGCCGGCACATCGGACGGCGAGCCGTCCGGAGGGGCCCTGCCCCGGCGCGTACGGCAGGCCAGCCTGGCTCCCCAGCTCAAGCAGGACACCGTGCGGCGCGCCGAGCGCGCGGCGCAGCCCGCCGACCGCGACGCCGACGAGGTCCGCAGCCGGATGGCCTCGCTGCAGCGCGGCTGGCAGCGGGGCCGCGAGGAGAACGCCGGCGGCGACACGGACCACAACGGCACAGCACAAGGAACGACTAAGGGGGACGGTCGATGACCGCACCGAAGGCGACCGGCCACACGGCGACCGACAAGGGGCAGCTGAACTGGCTCCTGGACGATCTGGTCGACCGGGTCTCCAGCATCCGCAAGGCCGTCGTCCTGTCCGGCGACGGGCTCCCCACGGGGGTGTCCAAGGACCTGACCCGGGAGGACAGCGAGCATCTCGCCGCCGTCGCGTCCGGCTTCCACAGCCTCGCCAAGGGCGTGGGCCGCCACTTCGACGCGGGCGGCGTCCGGCAGACGGTGGTCGAACTGGACGACGCCTTCCTGTTCGTCACCGCCGCCGGGGACGGCAGCTGCCTCGCCGTCCTGTCCGACGCCGACTCCGACGTCGGACAGGTCGCCTACGAGATGACGCTCCTGGTCAAGCGGGTCGGCGTGCATCTGGGCACCGTCCCGCGCACCGATCTGCCCGCAGGCGGGTAGTGGGATGGCATGAGCGCAGACGGTCAGGGAAGAAACCACTGGTTCGACGACGAGGCCGGACCGGTCGTCCGTCCGTACGCCATGACACGCGGCCGTACCACGAGTCCGGCCCAGCACCGGCTCGATCTGATCGCGGTGGTCGTCACGGAACCCGGCGCCGGCGACCCGGAGACGGATCCGACGCTGGCGCCGGAGCACGTGCAGATCGTCGGGCTGTGCCGTCACGCACCGCAGTCGGTCGCCGAACTCGCCGCCGAGCTCGACCTGCCGACCGGCGTGGTGCGGGTCCTGATCGGCGACCTCGTGCACGCGGAACTGGTCCATGTCACACGCCCGGTGCCCCCGGCCGAGCTGCCGGACGAGAGCATTCTGCGGGACGTGATCAACGGCCTGCGGGCGCTGTGACCCCGTCCGGCAAGATCCCCTGAAGCAGGAGAAGAAACCGATGATCCTCGGGCGTTCTGAGCGCGGCAAGCCCCCGGTCGAGCCCGTCACGCTCAAGATCCTGGTGGCCGGCGGCTTCGGCGTGGGCAAGACGACCCTCGTCGGCGCGGTCAGCGAGATCAGGCCGCTGCGCACCGAGGAACTGCTCAGCGAGGCCGGCCGCCCGGTCGACGACACCAGCGGTGTGGAGGGCAAGCACACCACCACCGTGGCCATGGACTTCGGCCGCATCACCCTGCGCGAGGACCTGGTCCTGTACCTCTTCGGCACGCCCGGGCAGGAACGGTTCTGGTTCATGTGGGACGAGCTGTCCGAGGGTGCGCTCGGCGCCGTCGTGCTGGCCGACACACGGCGCCTCGAGGACTGCTTCGCCGCCGTGGACTATTTCGAGCGGCGCGCCATCCCCTTCCTCGTCGGCGTCAACTGCTTCGAGGGAGCGTCCCGTTACCCGGCCGAGGTGGTCCGGCAGGCCCTCGACCTGGACGACGGCGTACCCGTCCTGCTCTGTGACGCGCGGGAGCGGGAATCGGTCAAGGAGGTGCTCATCGGAGTCGTCCGGCATGCCATGGAGTACGCGGCCGACCGCCCACAGGCCGCCCTCGGCTGACCCACGGGCACGGCCCGTACCCCCGCCGACCGGGGTACGGGCCGTGGTCCGTGAGGACCCCTCACGCGCGCGTGCGGCGCGCCGTTACGCGCCGTCCTCTTCCTCCAGCCAGCCGAAGCTCTTCTCCACGGCCTTGCGCCAGTTGCGGTACTCGCGGTCGCGCACCGACGGCTCCATCGCCGGCGTCCACTCCGCGTCCCGCTGCCAGTGCGACTTCAGCTCGTCCAGGTCGTTCCACACGCCGGTCGCGAGACCGGCCGCGTAGGCGGCCCCCAGGCAGGTCGTCTCCGACACCCGGGGCCGGATGACCGGAACGCCGAGGACGTCCGCCTGATGCTGCATGAGCAGGTTGTTCTTCGTCATGCCGCCGTCGACCTTCAGGGTGGTGATCCGCACCCCGGAGTCCTGGTACATGGCGTCCACGACCTCCCGGGTCTGCCAGCTCGTCGCCTCCAGTACCGCGCGCGCGAGATGCGCCTTCGTGACGTACCGGGTGAGGCCGGTGACGACACCGCGCGCGTCGGAGCGCCAGTAGGGCGCGAACAGGCCTGAGAACGCGGGCACGATGTAGGCGCCGCCGTTGTCCTCGACGCTCGCCGCCAGCGTCTCGATCTCGTCGGCGGTGCGGATGATGCCGAGCTGGTCGCGGAACCACTGGACCAGCGCGCCCGTTATCGCTATGGACCCCTCCAGGCAGTACACCGGCGCCTCCCCGCCGATCTTGTAGCCCATCGTCGTCAGCAGCCCGCTCTTGGACGGCACCGGCCGGTCGCCGGTGTTCAGCAGCAGGAAGCTGCCCGTGCCGTAGGTGTTCTTCGCGGTGCCCACGTCGTAGCAGGCCTGCCCGAAGACGGCGGCCTGCTGGTCGCCCAGCGCGGAGGCCACCGGCACCCCGGCGAGCTGCCCGACCGCCGTGCCGTACACCTCGGCGGAGGACCTGATCTCGGGCAGCACCGCCTCGGGCACGTTCATGGCGGACAGGATGGCGGGATCCCACTGGAGCGTCTCCAGGTTCATCAGCATGGTGCGGCCGGCGTTCGTGACGTCGGTGACGTGCCGTCCGCCCTCGGCGCCGCCGGTGAGGTTCCAGATCAGCCAGGAGTCGATCGTCCCGAAGGCGATCTCACCGTGTTCGGCCCGCTCCCTCAGGCCGGGCACATGATCCAGCAGCCAGGCCGCCTTGGGCCCGGAGAAGTAGCTGGCCAGCGGCAGCCCGGTCTGCTCACGGAAGCGGTCCTGGCCGTCCGCGCCGCCGAGTTCGTTGCACAGGGCGGCGGTACGGGTGTCCTGCCAGACGATGGCGTTGTGCACCGGCTTGCCCGTGGCGCGGTCCCACAGGACGGTGGTCTCCCGCTGGTTGGTGATGCCGAGCGCGCTCAGCTGGTCGGCACGCAGCCCGGCCTTGGCGAGCGCCCCGGCCACCACGGCCTGCACCTTGGACCAGATCTCGGTCGCGTCGTGCTCCACCCACCCCGGTTTCGGGAAGATCTGGCGGTGTTCGCGCTGGTCGACGGCGACGATGGCGCCGCTGTGGTCGAAGACGATGCAGCGGCTGGACGTGGTGCCCTGGTCGATGGCGGCGACGTAGGTGTCGGCGGTGTCCGTCATGGCAGTCCCCTGGGTCGCTGGGTCGGGTCGCTGGGGCGGGTCGCTGGTCGTGGGGCGCGTGCGGGGTGGGAGGGCGGCGTGCGGCGCCGCGAGTGGGCGTGCGGGCTCGAAGGAGCGGGGGCGGGGCGACGTACGGATTCGCGGGTGAGGTACGGGGATCAGAAGGCCGCGTTGTAGATCGCGCCGGCGAGTGCCCCGCCGATCAGGGGCCCGACGACCGGGATCCAGGCGTAACCCCAGTCGGACGTGCCCTTGTTGGGGATGGGCAGGAAGGTGTGCACGATCCGCGGCCCGAGGTCGCGGGCCGGGTTGATGGCATAGCCGGTGGGCCCGCCGAGGGAGAGCCCGATGCCGACGACGAGCAGGGACACGATCAGCACCGTGGTGCCGGACTCGCCGAGTCCCTTGGTCAGCCCGAAGGCGAGGATCGGCAGCACGAGCGAGACGGTCGCGATGATCTCGGTGATGAGGTTGGCGACCGGGTTCCTTATCTCCGGAATCGTCGAGAAGATCCCGAGCGTCGGCACCGGTTCGTCGGCCGTGCCCTCCGTCGTGCCACTCTTGCGGACGTTGGCCTGGAACTGGGCGAGGTACACCAGGTAGGCCAGTACGGCCCCGAGCATCGCGCCGACGAGCTGGCCCAGCAGATACACCCAGACCTTGCCCCACTTGCCGGTGTCGATGGCGATGCCGATGGTGACCGCGGGGTTGAGCTGGCCGCCCGAGAGCGGAGCGGCGGTGTACGCGCCCGCGAGGACGCCGAAGCCCCAGCCGAACGCGATGACGACCCAGCCCGAGGCCCGCGCCTTGGAGTATCTGAGGGTGACGGCGGCGCAGACACCGGCACCGAAGAGGATCAGGATCGCGGTGCCGATCACTTCGCCGACGAAAATGTCTCCGTTGCTCATGGCGGCTCCCTTGGCGCCGGTTGGGGGCGGTCAGCCCCGGCCGTCCGTGCAGGAACGTTCCCTTGGCGACGTCAGCCGTAGGCAGGAAGCCCTGCGCCCCGCCCGGCATCCGTGACGAGCATGCCGTCGCAGCCGTATCGCCAGGGAGGAACGAGCCGTGGAACAGGACAGATCCCTGGCGCAGTGCCTGATAACGCCGAGAATGTACGGCGATGGCGGCCGACACCGGGAAGTGTTCACCGGCGCCCCGGGGGCGTCAAGGTTGCCGACGGCGACGGTGACGGCGGCCGGCCCCGCGGCGCGTCGGCGACGGTGCCGCCGACGCGCTCGACGCCCAGGTCACCGCTGCCGGGACCCGACGGACGCAGCCGGCAAGGACATTCACCGACCCGGCTCGACGGTTGCATACCCGGCCTGCGCCGGCGCCTGCGCCTGCGCCGGCGCCGTGCCGCGCCGGACCTCATGGCCGGGCAGCCCGGCCCGTCCCAGCACCCAGCTCGCGCCCCGCAGCGCCTTGGCCGCCTGCTTCAGCGGAGCGAGCTGGGCGGCGGCCTGACGGTGGTCACCCACGCTCCCCGGCGCGCACACCACGGTCGCGAGGGAGAGCGTGACCGGCCGGTCTCCCGCCGACCAGCGCGCGTCGAGCACGGCCGCGACCAGCGGGTCGAGCGCCTGCTCCTCGGCCAGCACCAGGAAGTCGTCGCCGCCGATGTGCCCCACGCGCGCGTGCCCGGAGGCCGCCTGCTGCAGGACCCGCCCCACCGACCGGATCAGCTCGTCGCCCGCGGCGAAGCCGGCACCGTCGTTGACCTGCTTGAAGTGGTCGATGTCCAGCCAGCTGAGGGCGAAGGACCGGCCGTCCGCGATCCACCGGTCCACCTCGCTGGTGATCGCGTCCGAACCGGGCAGCCGGGTCAGTGGGTTGAGCCCGGCGGCCTCCTCGACCCGGCTCTCGGCCAGCGCCCGCACCAGATCCGCGAGCCGTACGACGCCCACGCACCGGCCGTGCCGGTCGACCACCGCGACATCGTCGGAGGTCCGGTCCCGGCCACCGACCGCGACGACGTCCAGCACCTCCCAGGCGGTGGCGTCCACGCCGACCGTGCGCGGCGCGTCCCCCAGCTTGAAGGCCGGCCGGTCGGCGTACAGGGCGTGCCCGTAGCGGCCGGACATCGACAGCAGGAAGCGTGAGCGGTGCACCGAGCGCACGGGCCGGCCGGCCTGGTCCACCAGCAGCACCCCGGACACGTCCGGCGATCCGGTCAGCAGCGCCCGCACCTGCCCCGCCGAGGCGGTCACCGGCAGGACGGCGGCGGGGCGCACGAACTCCCGCACCGACGGCCCGGACCGGGGCACACCGATGGCGCCGGGGGAGCGGGGCGGAACGTATACGTCCGCCGCGGGGATCCGGGCCGGCGGCGCGAACAGCTCGCCCTGGCCCAGCTGCGCCCCGGCCGACAGCGCCACCCCGTACTGCAGCTCGGTCTCCACGCCCTCCACCGCCACCAGGGCCCCCAGCTCCTCGCACAGCGTCCGCACCGCGCGCACCGCGGCCGGCCGGGCGAGCAGCGAGGCGTCGAGTTTGACGAGGTCGGGGGAGAGGTCGGTGAGCAGCCGGAGCGGTACGTCGCCGTCGCCGATGCCGTCCGCGCTGATCCGGAAGCCCTGCTCGCGCAGCGCGGCCACCGCCTCCAGCAGGGCGCGCTGCGGCACGTGTGTGTAGGGCGGGACCACGTCCAGCGTCACCTCCCAGGGCAGGCGCCCGGCCGCGCGAACGGCGTCGTGCAGCGGGGACAGGCCGCCGAGGTCGGCGAGGGTGGCCGCGAACACATTCAGATGCAGCGGCAGCAGGGTTTCCTTGTGTGTCGCGGCACGGAGCGCCAACACCGTGAGCCGTCCGTCGAGTTCGGGGTCTCGGCGGGCTTCGGCCAGGATGTCACCGGTCTCCGGGCGGGCGAGCGTCTCCAGTGCGGTGACCGCGCCCGTCCTCAGGTTGACCACCGGCTGGAAGGCGAAGCGGAGAGTGTCCGTCCAGGAGTGCACGTGGAGCATGATGGCGCTGCCCGGGTGCGCCCAGGCCCAGTTCATGAGACGTTCACGCAGGATTCCGGGCTGATCACACAGCGTGGAAAACCTCTGTGGCCTCTGCTGTCACACGCCCCCCTGCGACGGCGTCACCTCACGGCGATCACCGACGACCCGTGCCCGAAGAGTCCCTGGTTGGCGGAGATGCCCACGCGCGCCCCGGCGATCTGCCGCTCGCCCGCCGCGCCTCTCAACTGCCAGGTCAGCTCGCAGACCTGGGCGATGGCCTGGGCCGGCACCGCCTCCCCGAACGAGGCGAGACCGCCACTGGGGTTGACGGGTATGCGGCCGCCCGGGGCCGTCGCGCCCTCCCGCAGGAGCTTCGCCCCCTCGCCCTCGCCGCACAGCCCCAGGTCCTCGTACCACTGCAGCTCCAGTGCGGTGGACAGGTCGTAGACCTCGGCCAGGGACAGGTCGCCGGGGCCGACGCCGGCCTCCTCGTAGGCGGCGCCGGCGATGGAGGCCCGGAAGGTCTGATCGGGCGCGCCCACCGCGACGGTGGAGTCCGTGGCGATGTCCGGCAGGTCCAGCACCGTGTTCGGGAAGCGCGGGGTCACCGTCGACACCGCCCGGATCCGCACGGGCCGCGCCACCCCGTGCCGGCGCGCGAACTCCATGCTGGAGAGCACCAGGGCCGCCCCGCCGTCGGAGGTGGCGCAGATGTCGAGCAGCCGCAGCGGATCGGCGACCACCGCGGACGCGGCGACCTCCTCGGCGGTGACCCGCTTGCGGTAGCGGGCGTACGGGTTGAGCGCGCCCATGGCGGCGTTCTTCACCTTGACCAGGGCGAAGTCCTCCGGTGTGTCGCCGTGCACCGCCATCCGCCGCCGCGCGTACAGCCCGAAGTACGTCGGATTGGTCGCGCCCAGGACCCGGAAGCGCAGCCAGTCCGGATCGTCCGGCCGGTCGCCGCCCGCCGGCCGGAAGAACCCCTTGGGCGCCGCGTCCGCCCCCACCACGAGGACGACGTCCGCGAGCCCGGCGAGTATCTGTGCCCGGGCCGCCGCGATCGCCTGCGCCCCCGAGGCGCACGCCGCGTACACACTGGCGACCCTGGCCCCCTGCCAGCCGAGGGCCTTGGCGAAGGTCGCTCCCGCCACATACCCGGGATACCCGCCACGCACCGTGTCGGCCCCCACCACCGAGCCGATCTCCGCCCAGTCGACTCCGGCGTCCGCGAGCGCCGCGCGGGCCGCCGCCGTCCCGTACTCCACGAAGGAGCGGCCCCACTTGCCCCATGGGTGCATGCCCGCGCCCAGCACCGCCACGTCCATCGTCACGCCCTCACCCCCGTCGGCCGCCAGTGCCAGGTCGTCCGGGTCGTCTCCGCGTCCTCGTGGAGCACTCCGGGGACGACCTCCACCTCCATGCCCACCGTCAGGTCGGCGACGGTGACCCCGGGAGCCGCCTGTCCCAGCACCACGATCCGCTCGGCCTCCAGCTCCACCGCGATCAACGCGTACGGCACCCACGGAAGTTCCGGATTGCTCACATAGGGTGACGGCGGACGGTATCGGCTGTCCGTGTACGACCAGACGCGCCCGCGGCGCGACAGCGGCACCTCCTCGAGGTCGCCGCCGCAACACCGGGGATTGCGGCAGTGGGTGTCCTCGCGGGGAAAGAACACCGAGGCGCATGCCGCGCACCGGGTGCCGAGGAGCCGGAAGTCGTCCGCCGCGCCGGCGAACCAGCCGTCGACCACAGGCATGCGTGTCCGGGACATTGGCCCTCCTGATACCTGACGGGGTGTCAGAAGTGTGTCACGGGCATCCGGAATTGGGCAGTGCAGGAGACATGACACGACTCACCGCTGCAGTCCGCGCGCTCGTCACCGCCTTCGCCGCCCTGCTGGCCGTGACCACCGTCCCCGCCACCGCCGGGGCGACAACGGACCCCAGGGCCCCGAAGGACTTCGTGGCCCTGAGAACCGTGGATCCGACGATCATCCAGGAGATGCGCTACTTCACCCCGCACAACTTCGTGGGCGAGCGCATCGACGGCTACGAGCAGCCGATGTGCATCCTCACCCGTCCCGCGGCCGAAGCCCTCCACAAGGCGCAGCTCACCCTGCTGCGCGAGGGCTACACCCTCAAGGTGTACGACTGCTACCGGCCACAGCGGGCCGTGAACCACTTCGTCCGCTGGGCCGAGGACCTCGACGACCAGTCGATGAAGGGCGAGTTCTACCCGAACGTCGACAAGACCCGCCTGTTCGCGGACGGTTACATCGCCGAGAAATCCGGCCACAGCCGCGGCTCGACCATGGACCTCACGATCGTGAAGCTCCCCGCGCGGCCGACCCGGCCCTACCACCCCGGGCAGCCACTCGTGCCCTGCTTCGCGCCCAAGGCCGAGCGTTTCCCCGACAACTCCGTCGACATGGGCACCGGATTCGACTGCTTCGACACCCTCGCGCACACGCTCGACCCGCGCGTCCAGGGCGAGCAGCGCGCCAACCGCCTGCTGCTCAAGAGCACCATGGAAAGCGTCGGCTTCGTGAACCTCGCCGAGGAGTGGTGGCACTACACGTACAAGCCCGAGCCCTACCCGGACACGTATTTCGACTTCCCGGTGTCCTCGAAGTCGCTCGTCTGCGGCCACTGAGCGACCTCCGGAAGATGTCGCTCCTCTGATCGGATACAGTCCGCGCGTGTCCGAAACTCAGCACTCAACTGCCAACTCCGCACCGGACTCGCATTGTTCGAGTTGCGGAGCGCCCTATGGAGAGGGCGTTTCCGGCTGGCCGCGCACCTGCCCGACCTGCGGGACCGTCGCCTACCGCAATCCGCTGCCGGTGGCGATCGCGCTCCAGCCCGTGTACGACACCAAGGGCACCGCCCTGGTCGTCATCACGCGGACCGTCGCCCCCGCGCGCGGGGGCATGGCACTGCCCGGCGGCTACATCGACGACCGGGAGGACTGGAAGCAGGCCGTGGTACGCGAGCTCAAGGAGGAGACGGGCATCGACGCGGCCGCCCGGGACGTGCGGCTCGTGGACGCCATGAGCTCGCCCGACGGTCACCTCCTGCTGTTCGGACTGCTGCCGGAACGCCCGGTGGAAGGACTCCCGCCCGCCGACCCCACGGACGAGACCGAGGGCTGGCAGCTGCTGCGCAGGCCGGAGGAACTCGCCTTCCCGCTGCACACCGTGGCCGTACGGGCCTGGTTCGAGGGCCGGTACATCTGACCGGCCCGGCTCAGCCGAGCCCCCGCACCCGCACCGGGTGGGGCGGCTCGGCGGAACCGTCCTCCCGCTCCCGGGTGACCACCACCTGACCGCCCTGCCGCCGGGCGACGTAGCGTTCGATCTCCGGCTCGTCCCACCCGTCGCCGGCGTCCGGCACCACCAGACCGCCGCCCGTCCGGCCACGCGCGGGTGCCCACACCTCCAGCTCGACGCCGCCGCCCGCGCCGCGCACCGGAATGACCGCACCCGCGCGCGCGAACACCGGTATCCGCGACAGCGGCGCGTCGACGAGCACCTGCGCCGGGCCCTCGTACGACTGCTCCGTCACGGTGTCGTACCAGCGGCCCCGCGGCAGCTGCACCGCCCGCCGGTCGGCACCCGGATCCAGCACCGGGGCCACCAGCAGGGCGTCCCCGAGTAGAAACGTGTCCTCGCAGTCGCGCAGCGCCCGGTCCTCCGGCGCCCCCCACCACAGCGGCCGCACATAGGGCGCGCCGGTGCGCCGCGCCAGATGCGCCAGCGTCACGAAGTACGGCACCAGCCGCCGCCGTTCGTGCAGCGCCACGCGCGCGTGCTCCAGCACCTCGGCGCCGAACTCCCAGGGTTCCCGGCGCCCCGCCCGCAGGCTCGCGTGGGTGCGGAACAGCGGCAGGTACGCGCCGAGCTGGAACCACCTCAGATACAGCTCCGGCGACGGACTGCCGTCGAAACCGCCCACGTCCGGCCCCGAGTAC
Organism: Streptomyces incarnatus; assembly: GCF_001027185.1. Classification (NCBI taxonomy): domain Bacteria; kingdom Bacillati; phylum Actinomycetota; class Actinomycetes; order Kitasatosporales; family Streptomycetaceae; genus Streptomyces; species Streptomyces incarnatus. Next base: position 7,127,926 of record NZ_CP011497.1, read on the forward strand.
GGCAGCCCGCACAGCCCGAGCCCCAGCACCAGCGACAGCGACGCCCGCAGCCCCGGCCAGCCCGTCGCCACGTCTCCGGACCAGGTGCCCCCGTACCGCTGCATCCCCGCCCAGCCCGACCGGGAGAACAGGAAGGGCCGTTCGCCGGGCGACAGCTCGCGCAGCCCCTCGTAGCCCGCCCGGGCCATGCAGAGCGCGTACACGTTGTGCGCTTCCCGGTGGTCGCCCCCGCGCCCCTCCAGGGCGTGCCGGGCCGAACGCGGCAGGGTCCGCTCCCCGAAGGCGCTGAACGACGTCGGCTCGTTCATGTCGTGCCAGAACCCCGCGAAGCCCTGCCCCAGCCGCTCCTCGTACAGCCCGCCCCACCACGAGCGCACGCGCGCGTGCGTGAAGTCCGGGAAGACCGACTCCCCGGCCCACACCACACCGTGCACCGTCCGCCCGGAGGCGTCCCGCACGAACGCGTCCACGGCCGTACCGCTGTCGTACACCGCGTTGCCCGGCGCCGCCTTCACGGCCGGGTCGACGATCGACACCAGCCGGATCCCGTCCCGGCGCAGCTCGTCGGCGAGCTGCGGCAGCTTCGGGAACCGCTCCTGGTCGACGGTGAACACCTGGTGGTCGTCGTAGTGGTCGATGTCCAGGTGCACGGCGTCCAACGGCAGATCGCGCTCCTGGTAGCCGGCGACGACCCGGCGCACCTCCTGCTCGCTGCCGAAGCCCCACCGCGCGTGCTGGTGGCCGAGCGCCCACGCGGGCGGCAGCGCGGGCGCACCGGTCAGCGAGGCCCAGGTGTGCAGCACGCGCGCGGGGGCACCCACCATCACCCAGCAGCGCAGCGGCCCGCCGTCCATCCGGAGTTCGCAGCGCCCCGCCCGGTCGTGCCCGGACCCGGCGCCCTCCTCACCCTCGCGCAGCACGACCGTGCCGTCCCAGGTGGTGTCGTGGAAGACCAGATGAGTGCCGGCGTCGGCCACCACGAGCTGCACCGGCATGGTCACGTACAGCGGATCGTCGCCGGGGCCGAAGGCCCGGCCGGGATCGGTGTTCCACAGCCGGTACGTGCCGTCCCGCAGCCGGGGCCCCGACGCCCGGCCGCCCAGACCGAAGAAGCGGGCGTCCGCCGCCACCTCCGACCGCTGCATCCAGCGCGCCGCGCCCCCGCCGACCGGTTCCCACCAGCGCGGCGGCAGATCCCGTCGCAGGGTCACGCCGCCCGGCGTGCACACCTCCACCGCGCCGTGCCGCGAGACGGTGACGGTCACCCGCTCGGCGACCACCCGCCAGCCACCGTCCTTGTCCGGCTCCAGCAGCACGCGCGGATCCGGCTCCGGGCAGCTCCCCGCGAGCGCGTACGACGGCTGCGGACCGGCCCCGTCCCACCCCCAGAACACCGCCCCGTTCACCGCCACGGTGATCCGCAGCTCGGACCGGCTGAACCGGATGACCCCGCCCCCCGGACCCGGCGCCACGCCCGTCACCTGCCCCGGCACCCGCGCCCGCTCGGCCCCCCGCGGCGGCAGCCCGGCCGCGTCGATCCGCCTCCTGCGCCACGCGGCCCGCACGGTACGCAACCCCTGTGCCGCCCTCCCCGAACCGATCACACTCACCGAACGCACCAGGTCACGACCGTCCATGCTGCTCACCCTGCCACCGAGCGCCCCACGCGCGCGTGTCGTTCAACTGCCGTTCACCCGTGCCGGGACCACATCTTCACGACACCGACCGTGTGGGGCACACCCTGGTGCAGAAGTCGATCACATGGCATCGTCCCTGTCAGCCGCGTCACGCGCACACCCCAGCCCGTGCGCGGACCGACGCACACGAAGCGCACAGCCCGGGAGCCGCCCCCATGACGACCGCGAACCCCCAGCCGCTCTGGCAGCCCGATCCCGAGCGGATCGCCCAGGCACGCATCACCCAGTTCCAGGCATGGACAGCCGCACACCACGGCGCCCCGGCCGAAGGCGGCTACCCCGCCCTGCACCAGTGGTCCGTGGACCAGCTGGACACCTTCTGGGAATCCGTCACCGAGTGGTTCGACGTCCGTTTCTCGACGCCCTACGCGCGCGTACTCGGCGACCGCGCCATGCCCGGCGCCCAGTGGTTCCCCGGCGCCACCGTCAACTACGCCGAGCACGCCCTGCGCGCCGCGGCCGACCGCCCGGACGAGCCCGCCCTCCTGTACGTCGACGAGACCCATGAACCGCGCCCGGTGACCTGGTCCGAGCTGCGCCGCCAGGTCGGCTCCCTCGCCGCCGAGCTCCGCGCCCTCGGCGTCCGCCCCGGCGACCGCGTCAGCGGCTACCTGCCCAACATCCCCCAGGCCGTCGTCGCGCTCCTCGCCACGGCCGCCGTCGGCGCCGTCTGGACCTCCTGCGCCCCCGACTTCGGCGCCCGCAGCGTCCTGGACCGCTTCCAGCAGGTGGAACCCGTCGTCCTGTTCGCCGTCGACGGCTACCGCTACGGCGGCAAGGAGCACGACCGCCGGGAGATCATCGCGGAACTGCGCCGTGAGCTGCCCACCGTGCGTGCCCTCGTCCACATCCCGCTGCTCGGCACCCAGGCCCCCGAGGGGGCGCTGGAGTGGTCGGCGCTGACGGCGGGGGCGGCCGAGCCCGTCTTCGAGCCGGTCCCGTTCGACCACCCGCTGTGGGTGCTCTACTCGTCCGGCACCACCGGCCTGCCCAAGGCCATCGTCCAGTCCCAGGGCGGCATCCTGGTCGAGCACCTCAAGCAGCTCGGCCTGCACTGCGACCTCGGCCCCGAGGACCGTTTCTTCTGGTACACCTCGACCGGCTGGATGATGTGGAACTTCCTCGTCTCCGGCCTGCTCACCGGCACGACGATCGTCCTGTACGACGGCAGCCCCGGCTATCCGGACACGGGCGCCCAGTGGCGGGTCGCCGAACGCACCGGTGCCACCCTGTACGGCACCTCCGCCGCCTACGTCATGGCCTGCCGCAAGGCCGGCGTCCACCCCGCGCGCGACCACGACCTGTCGGCGGTGAAGTGCGTCGCCACCACCGGCTCCCCGCTGCCGCCCGACGGCTTCCGCTGGCTGCACGACGAGTTCGCCGAGAGCGGGGCCGACCTGTGGATCGCCTCCGTCAGCGGCGGCACCGACGTGTGCTCCTGCTTCGCCGGCGGCGTCCCGACCCTGCCGGTGTACACCGGTGAACTGCAGGCACCGGGTCTCGGCACCGACCTGCAGGCCTGGGACCCGAGCGGCAAGCCCGTCATCGACGAGGTCGGCGAGCTGGTCGTCACCAACCCCATGCCCTCCATGCCGATCCGCTTCTGGAACGACCCCGACGGCAGCCGCTACCACGACAGCTACTTCGACACCTACCCCGGCGTCTGGCGGCACGGCGACTGGATCACCGTCACCTCACGCGGCACCGTGATCATCCACGGCCGCTCCGACTCCACCCTCAACCGGCAGGGCGTGCGCATGGGCTCGGCCGACATCTACGAGGTCGTCGAGCGCCTGCCCGAGATCAGGGAGTCCCTCGTCATCGGCGTCGAGCAGCCCGACGGCGGCTACTGGATGCCGCTGTTCGTGCACCTGGCGCCGGGCGCCGTCCTCGACGAGGCACTCCTGGGCCGCGTCAAGCAGACCATCCGCGAGCAGCTCTCGCCGCGTCACGTACCCGACGAGATCATCGAAGTGCCCGGCATCCCGCACACCCTCACCGGCAAGCGCATCGAGGTACCCGTCAAGCGCCTTCTCCAGGGCACCCCCCTGGAGAAGGCGGTCAACCCCGGCTCCATCGACAACCTCTCCCTGCTCGGCTTCTACGAGCAACTCGCCCGCAAGCGCGGCTGACCGCGCGGCGCGGGCATCACCCTCCGTAGGTGGCCTCGGACTCGCCCAGCACGGCGGCGAAGTCCGAGGCCAGCCGCGCGGCATCGCCCGGCTCGAGGCCGGCGGCGGTGATCCGCACCCCCGGCCCGGCTGCCAGGCGGAACCGCGCCCCGGCCGCGACCCACCAGCCGTACGACCGCAGCCCGTTCACCACCGCCGACTCGTCACGCACGGGCACCCACACGTTCATCCCGCTCGCCGCGTGCGCGGCGACACCCCGTGCGGCCAGCTCGCCGGCCAGCGCGGTGCGTCGCCGCGCGTACGTCTCACGCGCGCGTGCCACCAACGCGCGCGTGCCCGCGTCCGTCAGGAGGCCGTGCGCGGTCTCCTGCAGCAGATGACTGACCCAGCCCGAGGTCAGCAGCAGCCGGCCGTCGTGCCGGGCCAGCGTGACCGGATCACAGGCCACGGCCGCCCAGCGCAGATCGGTCCCGAGGAACTTGCTCACGGTCCGCACATGCACCCAGCGGGCCAGTCCGGCACCCGTCACCGTGTGCAGGGCGGCGCCGGCCACCTCGGAGGCGTGGTCGTTCTCCACCACCAGCACATCGGGCGCGTCTCGCAGCACCTCGGCCAGCGCCTCGCGACGGGCAGCGGAGAAGTGTCCGCCGTACGGATTCTGCGCCCGTGGACTGAACACCACCGCGCGCACCCCGGCGCCGAGCGCTCCGCGCAGCGCCTCAGGGCGGATCCCCTCGTCGTCCACCGCGACCGGGACGGTGCGCAGCCCCAGCGCCGCGACCAGATCCAGCAGGTGGTGATAACCCGGGTCCTCCACCGCCACGCCGTCCCCGGGACGCAACTCGACCGACAGCACCCGGCCGAGCAGGTCCAGCGCCCCGTGCGCGAACGTCACGTGCTCCACCGGTACGCCCTCCGCGCCCAGCCAGGCGCGCACCGCCTCCTCGAGCCGCGCCAGCCGGGGCGTGGAGCGGTGGGAGCGGGCGCCTGGGGAGAGGCGTGACGGCGGCAGCAGGGCGGGCAGCAGCGCCGGGTCGGGATGCCCGCCGGCCAGGTCCCGCAGCCCTTCGGGCACCCTGGGCGGCCGCCGTGACGCGACCGCGGGAGCCGGTGCGACCACCGTGCCGCCCCGCCCGCGCGTGACGACGATGCCCCGCCGCCGCAGCTCCTTGTACGCCGCGGCGACCGTGCCCGGACTCACCCCCAGTTCGTCCGCGAGCCGCCGCACGGGAGGCAGCGCAACCCCCGGTGCCAACGCGCCCTCCGACACGCCGCGTTCGACGGATGCGGAAACTCCCTTGGCCGTCGTACCAGTGATCTCATATTGTGTTGCCACGTTACACATTATGTATCGGTACATAACTTCAGACAAGTCGCTCATGGGGGACCAGTGCACGCCAAGCCCGAGGCCGCCGTCCGGCCCGCACGCATACCAGGAGGCCGCGACGGACGCCGGATGCTCCTCATCACCTTCATCGACCGCATCGGCAGCGGCCTGTGGGCATCCGCCTCCGTCCTGTACTTCACCTACGTATCCGGCCTCTCCGTCGCCCAGGTCGGCACCCTCGCCGCCGTCTCCGGCGCCGTCGGCATCGCGGGCGCACCCCTCGGCGGACGCATCGCCGACCGCTTCCCCCTCACCCGGATCCTGATCGCGCTCCACCTCCTGCGCGCACTCGCGTCCTTCGGCCTGCTCACCACCGACCACTACCTCCCGCTGCTCGCGATCTCGGCCGTCGGCAGCCTCGGCGACCGCGCCTCGAGCGTCCTGACCAAGCTGTACGCCGCCCGCATCGCCGGACCCGACCGCGTCCGCTACCAGGCCGTCAACCGCACCTGCTCCAACGCGGGCTGGGCCCTGGGCGGCCTCGCCGCCGCTGCCGCCCTCACCCTCGGCACCACCACCGCCTACCGCTGGCTCCTCACCGGCGACGCACTCTCCTTCCTGACGATCGCGCTCCTCACCCTCACCTGCGCGGAACCCCCGTCCAGCAGCCGCGTCGCCGCCTCCGGCGCCACACCGCGCGACGCGAAGCCGGCCAATCCCTGGCGCGACCGCACCTACCTCGGATACGTGGCGACCGACCTGGTCCTCTTCCTCGACGACTCCGTCTTCCAGGTCGGCCTGCCCCTGTGGATCGCGCACACCGAGGGCGTACCGCACGGCCTCGCACCCCTGCTGCTCGTCCTCAACAACGTGATGGTCGTCGCCTGCCAGGTCCCGCTCGCGCGGTACGGCACCACCACAGCGGCAGCCCGGCGACTGCTCGTCCCCCTGTCCGCCTCCGCCGCCGCCGGCGGCGTCACCATGACCCTGTCCGCCACCGGCAGCACTATTGAGGCCGTCTGCCTGCTCACCGCGGCCGCCGCCCTCTTCACCCTGGCCGAGATGCTGCACGCCGTCGTGTCCTGGGAACTCTCCCTGACCCTCGCCCCGGACACCGCGCAGGGCGTCTACCTCGGCGTGCACGGCCTCGCCCAGGCCGGCCAGCGCAGCATCGGCCCGCTCGCCGTCACCGCCGCCATCGCCACCGGGCCCCTCGGCTGGACCGTCTTCGGCGCCACGATCGCCGCGACCTGCGCACTTCAACATCGACTCGTGCGCGACCGCCTCCGGCGAAGCCCGTTGTCAGTGCCGCCGGTTACGGTGAGTGAGCACTGATCGACTGCGCACTTTGGGGGAAACATGGCGCACACCGACCACCAGACCATGCGACGCGTCCTGCGCCGTGAGATCGCCGGCACCATCGGCCTGCTCACCGACGAACACGACTTCCGCGCCATGCGACGGTACCGCAGCTTCACCTTCGACGACCACGCGACCTACCTGAAGCAGGTCGAGGCCGTCCTCAAAGCCCGCGCCGCGCAGGGCACCCACACCACACTCGCCCTGTTCGACCCCGACGACTACGCCGCCTACTGCGCGGAAGCCGGCCTCGACCCGGAAGCCCCGACCAGCCGGACCCGCTTCACCGCGGAACTCGCCGCCACCGGCCCCACCATCCCCTACGACGGCCAACCCCTCGCCACCCTCGTACCCGCCCTCGTCGACGAAGCCGTACGCCAGGCGACCTGGGAGTACGCCACCACGCTGCTGTCCCGCCTCGGACCCTGCCCCACCTGCGGCGAGGACATCGGCAGGGCCGCCTTCACCCGTGCCTCCGAACTCCTGGTCCGCATCCTCGACACCGCACCACCCGGCGACCGGCACCTCGTGTGCAGCGTCTCCGGACCACCGGACACCCTCGTCTCCGTGCTGCACAACGACCAGGACAGCGACGGCGGCATTCACCTGGACGAGGCCGAGGTCCTGGAATTCACCAGCGTCCTCGCCCTCGGCCTCGCCACCCGCAGCCCCGGCGGACTCGTCCTGCGCACCAGCGCCCCGGACACGGCCGACCGCGTGTACGGATGGCGACTGCGCGGCGGCGGCCTCGAAGCACTCACCGCCTCCGAAGTGTTCGACGCCTACTGCACCGACATCGAATCCGGCGACCTCATCTCCCCGGAATCCGGTGTCGACTACTCCGAGCCCCCCGACCTCGGCGATGAGGACGCGGCCCCCGGCCACCCGCACTGACGCCACCGGCGCCCGGAGGCGCTGACCGGGCCGAGGACACGGCGAACGCACCAGGGGCGCCCCACCCGAAGGCGGGACGCCCCTGCACCCGGCACCACACACCGTGCCGGCCGGTCGGCTACTCGCCGGACAGCACCGCCTGAGCCGCGCCGCGCGCCTCCTCGGCGCTGTCCGAGGCCCGCGCGGCGGCCGCGGCCCGCTCGCACTGCGCCAGCGTGTACTTCGCGAGCGTCGCCCGGACATAAGGAATCGACGCCGCACCCATGGACAAGGAGGTGACACCCAGACCGGTCAGCACACAGGCCAGCAGCGGGTCGGACGCGGCCTCGCCGCACACCCCACAGCTCTTGCCCTCGGCCTTGGCCGCCTCCGCGGACAGCGCCACCAGGTCCAGCAGCGCCGGCTGCCACGGGTCCTGCAGCCGGGACACCGCACCCACCTGCCGGTCGGCAGCGAACGTGTACTGCGCGAGGTCATTGGTCCCCAGCGACAGGAACTCGACCTCCTGCAGGATCGAACGCGCCCGCAGCGCGGCCGACGGGATCTCCACCATCGCGCCGAACTTCGCCTGCAGCCCAGCCGCACGGCAGGCGTCCGCGAACGCCCTCGCGTCCGCACGGTCGGCCACCATGGGTGCCATGACCTCGAGGTAGACAGGCAGCCCCTCGGCCGCCTTGGCCAGCGCGGTCAGCTGCGTGCGCAGGACCTCGGGATGGTCGAGCAGCGTCCGCAGACCCCGCACGCCCAGCGCGGGGTTCGGCTCGTCGGCCGGAGTCAGGAAGTCCAGCGGTTTGTCCGCACCCGCGTCCAGCACCCGCACCACCACACGGCCCTCGGGGAACGCCTCCAGCACCTGCCGGTAGGCCTCCACCTGCTTCGCCTCGGAAGGAGCGTTCTTGCTGTCGTCCAGGAACAGGAACTCGGTACGGAACAGACCGACACCCTCGGCCCCGGCCTCCACCGCGGCCGGCACGTCCGCCGGACCGCCCACATTGGCCAGCAGCGGCACCTTGTGCCCGTCCGCCGTCGCACCCGGCCCGGTCGAGGCGGCCAATGCGGCCTTGCGCTCGGCGGCCGCGGCCTCCAGCTGAGCCTTCCGCTCCTCGCTCGGGTTCACGAAGATGTCGCCGGTGCTGCCGTCCACGGCGATCACCGTGCCCTCGGCCAGCTCACCGGCACCCGGCAGTGCCACGACCGCCGGCACGCCCAGCGCCCGCGCCAGGATCGCGCTGTGGCTGGTCGGCCCGCCCTCCTCGGTCACGAAACCGAGCACCAGCGAGGGATCCAGCAGCGCGGTGTCCGCCGGAGCCAGGTCCCGCGCCACGAGTACATAGGGCTGGTCGCTGTCCGGGACACCCGGCATCGGAACGCCCAGCAGCCGGGCGACGATACGATTCCGCACGTCATCGAGGTCGGCCACGCGACCGGCGAGGTACTCACCCGCACCGGCCAGCAGCTCCCGGTACGCCGCGAACGCGTCGTACACCGCACGCTCGGCCGTGCTACCGACGGCGATCCGCCGGTCCACGTCCGCCATCAGCTCGGGGTCCTGGGCCATCATGGCCTGCGCCTCGAGCACGGCCTGGGCCTCGCCCCCCGCCAGGTTCCCGCGCGCCATCAGATCGGCGGCCACCGCGTCCACGGCCTGGCGCGCCCGCCCCTGCTCACGCTCGGCCTCCTCCGCGGGGATCTGCTTGGCCGGCGGCTCCAGCACCGCCGTACCCATGTGCCGTACCTCGCCGATGGCCACGCCATGGCTCACGCCGACGCCTCGCAGCGTTGTCTCCATCTCACCCGTCTCCGATAGATGCGGCGGGTCCCGCCGCCGCGGTGGTTGTCCTGATCGCCGTCCGATGACGGCACTGCCGTCAGTTCCAGGCGAAGAGGCTGTCGCCGGCCTTCACGTCTCCGCTGTCACGGACGTCGGAGAGGGACTCGGCCGTGGCTTCGAGAGCGACGACGGGGCAGACCGGCGACTTGCCGGCGGCCTCGACCGCGGAAGGGTTCCAGCGCACGATGGCCTGGCCACGCGTCACGGTGTCGCCCTTGTTGACGAGCAGCTCGAAACCCTCACCGTTGAGCTGCACGGTGTCGATGCCGAGGTGGGTGAGCACGCCGTGCCCACTGTCGTCCACCACCACGAAGGCGTGCGGGTGCAGGGAGACGATGACACCGTCCACGGGCGCCACGGCCTCGGAGGGCTCACGCACGGGGTCGATCGCGGTGCCCGGGCCGACCATGGCCCCGGAGAAGACCGGATCCGGCACTTCGGCCAGTCCGATGGCGCGTCCAGCGAGAGGGGACGTCACGGTGGTCATGGGAAGCCTCCCAAGGAGTGGAGCTGCTTACGGGCCGTCACTGCCTGTCCCGGACGGCGTGGCAGCAGCGTATGTCAGATGAAGTGGCGGTTCCGTATGGAAGCTACCAGCTAGTGGTCTAGACCACCAACCCCGTGGATTTGCACGGCCTTCGAAGCTCCGTGTACAGTCGTACTCCTGCTTGGGGCGGAGGCCGCGAGAGCGCCCTCAGATGGTCGCAGCAGAACCCAAACTCGTCAGATCCTATCTCTGGATCCGCTTCTGCATGTCCGCAGAGGGGTGGTCAGAGAGCCGGAAAAACCCTGGTAGAGTTTGAAACGCCGAAGGGAAGT
>NZ_CP011497.1:7143666-7432587 GCF_001027185.1 Streptomyces incarnatus
TACCTTTACAGCTCCGGCTCTTGGGCACTGCCCAGGGGCCGGAGCTTTTTTGCGTTGAGGTAAGGTCAGGAGGCATCATCGGCTCGTTTCGCACAGGAGGCCCCCGGGTGGAGGTCCAGGAGACGCGTGTCCAGACGGACCGGGTCCTCACCATCCCCAACATCCTCAGCATGGCACGGCTCGTCGGCGTACCCGTCTTCCTGTGGTTGATCCTCAGGCCCGAGTTCGGGGGCCCGAAGAGCGACGGCTGGGCTCTCCTCGTGCTGGCCTTCAGCGGGGTCAGTGACTATCTGGACGGCAAGCTCGCCCGGCGGTGGAATCAGATCAGCAGTCTCGGTCGGCTTCTCGATCCTGCCGCCGACCGGCTGTACGTCCTTTCCACGCTGCTCGGTCTCACCTGGCGGGAGATCCTGCCGCTCTGGCTGACCGCCCTCCTGCTCGCGAGGGAGCTGATGCTTCTGGTGATGGTGGGCATCCTCCGCCGGCACGGGTATCCGCCGCCCCAGGTGAACTTCCTCGGGAAGGCAGCCACCTTCAACTTGATGTACGCCTTCCCGTTGCTGCTTCTCAGCGACGGGCACGGTTGGATCGCGTCACTGGCTGCTGTTTTCGGATGGGCGTTCGCCGGGTGGGGTACAACCCTCTACTGGTGGGCAGGAGTGCTCTACGTGGTACAGGTCCGCCGTTTGGTTCGTGCGGACGCCATGGCCGATTGAGCTCGGCGATTGTCCGGACGTTACGCCACGATGGCCCGCGGTGGAAAAGTGCGGGACAATCTGGACGGGTGAAGTCGGCTAGACCGTCGTCTCTTGTGAGGAGGACGCTTCCGACATGAAGGCCGTCGTGATGGCCGGAGGCGAAGGCACCCGCCTGCGCCCCATGACCTCTAGCATGCCCAAGCCGCTCCTGCCCGTGGCCAACCGCCCGATCATGGAGCACGTGCTGCGGCTGCTCAAAAGGCACGGGCTCACCGAGACCGTTGTCACCGTCCAGTTCCTGGCATCGCTCGTCAAGAACTACTTCGGCGACGGCGAAGAGCTCGGAATGGAGCTCACGTATGCCAATGAGGAGAAGCCACTCGGTACCGCCGGAAGCGTCAAGAACGCCGAAGAGGCGTTGAAGGACGATGCCTTCCTCGTCATCTCCGGCGATGCCCTGACTGACTTCGACCTCACCGAGCTGATCAATTTCCACAAGGAGAAGGGTTCGCTGGTCACGGTCTGTCTGACCCGCGTCCCCAATCCGCTGGAGTTCGGCATCACCATCGTCGACGAGGAAGGCAAGGTCGAGCGTTTCCTGGAGAAGCCGACCTGGGGGCAGGTCTTCTCCGACACGGTCAACACGGGCATCTATGTCATGGAGCCCGAGGTATTCAACTACGTCGAGCCCGATGTTCCGGTCGACTGGTCCGGTGACGTTTTCCCGCAGCTGATGAAGGAGGGCAAGCCGATCTACGGCTTTGTCGCCGAGGGCTACTGGGAGGACGTCGGCACCCACGAGAGCTACGTGAAGGCCCAGGCCGATGTGCTCGAGGGCAAGGTGAACGTCGACATCGACGGCTTCGAGATCTCCCCCGGTGTGTGGGTGGCGGAAGGCGCCGAGGTGCACTCCGATGCCGTGCTGCGCGGGCCGCTGTACATCGGCGACTACGCGAAGGTCGAGGCCGGCGCGGAGATCCGGGAGCACACCGTCGTCGGCTCGAACGTCGTCGTCAAGAGCGGAGCCTTTCTGCACAAGGCCGTGGTGCACGACAACGTGTACGTCGGGCAGCACAGCAATCTCCGTGGCTGTGTCGTCGGCAAGAACACCGACATCATGCGCGCCGCGCGGATCGAGGACGGCGCGGTCATCGGTGACGAGTGCCTGATCGGTGAGGAATCGATCGTTCAGGGCAACGTCCGGGTCTACCCGTTCAAGACCATCGAGGCCGGCGCCTTCGTCAACACGTCCGTCATCTGGGAGTCCCGGGGCCAGGCCCATCTGTTCGGTGCCCGTGGTGTGTCCGGCATCCTGAACGTGGAGATCACGCCGGAACTCGCCGTACGGCTGGCCGGTGCCTACGCGACCACCCTCAAGAAGGGCTCCACGGTCACCACGGCCCGCGACCACTCCCGAGGCGCCCGTGCGCTCAAGCGGGCGGTCATCTCCGCCCTGCAGGCCAGCGCCATCGACGTACGCGACCTGGAGAACGTACCGCTGCCCGTGGCCCGGCAGCAGACCGCGCGGGGCAGCGCCGGCGGCATCATGATCCGGACCTCGCCGGGTGTGCCGGACTCGGTCGACATCATGTTCTTCGACGGCAACGGCGCCGACCTCTCGCAGGGCAGCCAGCGCAAGCTGGACCGGGTGTTCGCGCGGCAGGAGTACCGGCGGGCGTTCCCCGGCGAGATCGGTGACCTGTACTTCCCGGCGAGCGTCTTCGACTCCTACACCGGATCGCTGCTGCGGAACGTCGACACGACCGGGATCGCCGATTCCGGCCTGAAGGTGGTCGTCGACGCCTCCAACGGCAGTGCCGGCCTGGTGCTGCCCAGCCTGCTCGGCAAGCTGGGCGTGGACTCCCTGACCATCAACCCCGGTCTGGACGAGTCCCGGCCCACGGAGACCGAGGAGATGCGGCGCAAGGGGCTGGTGCGGCTGGGCGAGATAGTGGCGTCCTCGGGGGCCGCGTTCGGTGTCCGGTTCGACCCGGTCGGCGAGCGGCTGTCGCTGGTGGACGAGAAGGGCCGGATCATCGAGGACGACCGCGCGCTGCTGGTGATGCTGGACCTGGTGGCCGCGGAGCGGCGCAGCGGCCGGGTGGCGCTGCCGGTGACCACGACCCGGATCGCCGAGCAGGTGGCCGCCTACCACGGCACCCAGGTGGAGTGGACCACCACCTCGCCCGACGACCTCACGCGCGTGGGCGGCGAGGAGGGCACCATCTTCGGCGGTGACGGCAAGGGCGGCTTCATCGTCCCCGAGTTCAGCAGCGTCTACGACGGCACGGCGGCCTTCGTACGGCTGATCGGGCTGGTGGCGCGCACGCAGCTCACGCTGAGCCAGATCGACGCGCGGATCCCGCGGGCGCATGTCCTCAAGCGGGACCTGGCCACGCCGTGGGCCGTCAAGGGCCTGGTCATGCGGCGGGTGGTCGAAGCCGCAGGGGATCGCTTCGTCGACACGACGGATGGTGTGCGGGTCGTGGAGACGGACGGACGCTGGGTGATGGTGCTGCCCGACCCGGCCGAGGCCGTCACCCACCTGTGGGCCGAGGGCCCCGACGACGCCTCGGCGCAGGCCCTGCTGGACGAGTGGTCGGCCGTCGTGGACAGCGCCGGACGGTAAGAGGATGCGCTAAGAGGACAAGACCACCGGACGGCAGAACCCACGCACGCGCGCGTGCCGGACAAGTGTCCCCCAAGGGGGCCTGTCCGGCACGTGGGTGGGGCCATTCGGAGGTACTCCTCTCGACATGCGACGATGTGCGGCATGCCGCAGCAACCCCCCGTTCGGAGCAGACCCCCGCGGTCGCAGCGCCCGGACGCCTCCATGTCGTTGATCACCAACGTCATGGACCACAGCCTCGACGACGGGTACGCCGAGGCCGCCGCCCGCAGGAAGTCCGCGGGCGAGGGCGGCCTGCCCAGGACCCTGAGGGCGAAGCTCGGTCTCGCGGCCGGCCTCGTCCTCGCGGCGCTGGTCGTGACCGTCGGGGCGGCACAGACGCAGGCGGCGGCGCCCGTGGTCGCCAAGGAGCGGCAGGAACTGATCGACCGCATCGACAGCGAGACGGCGAACGCCGACAAGCTGGAGGGCACGGTCGACCGGCTCCGGGACGACGTCAGCGCGCGGCAGCGGGTGGCGCTGAAGTCGAGCGGCGGCAGCGCGCAGGCGGACCTGGTGGGCGTGCTGTCGGGCGCCACGGCGGTCCACGGTCCGGGCGTCAAGCTCGTCGTGGACGACGCCAAGGAGGCCAGCACCGGCGGTGACGGGACCAACCCGCGGGAGACCTCAGGATTCTCCGACACCGGCCGGGTGCGCGACCGGGACATGCAGCGCGTGGTGAACGGGCTGTGGCAGTCCGGCGCCGAGGCCGTCTCCATCAACGGGCAGCGGCTGACCGCCCTGTCCGCGATCAGGGCCGCGGGAGACGCGATACTGGTCGACAACAGGCCGCTGGTGCCGCCGTACACGGTGCTGGCGGTGGGGGACGGGCACCGGTTGAGCACCGAGTTCCAGAACAGCGCGGACGGCTTGTACCTGCACGCCCTGGAGCAGAACTTCGGCATCCGCGCCACCATCTCCGCGGAGGGCGACCTGCGGTTGCCCGCCGCACCGAGTGTGATCGTACGCACGGCACAGCCGGGCACCGGGAAGACCGAGAAGACCGAGAAGACGGAGAAGGGCACATCGTGATCGCCGTACTGGGCCTCGTCGTGGGAGTCGTGGCCGGCCTGTTGGTCCGGCCCGAGGTTCCGGCGGTCGTCGAGCCGTATCTGCCGATCGCCGTCGTCGCGGCGCTGGACGCCGTGTTCGGCGGTCTGCGGGCCATGCTCGACGGGATCTTCGACGACAAGGTCTTCGTGGTGTCGTTCCTGTCGAACGTGGTCGTCGCCGCGCTGATCGTGTTCCTGGGCGACAAGTTGGGCGTCGGTGCGCAGCTGTCCACGGGTGTCGTGGTCGTCCTCGGCATCCGGATCTTCTCCAACGCCGCGGCGATCCGGCGGCACGTGTTCCGGGCGTGACATCGATGAGCGAGCAGAACGAGCCGGACGAGCAGCCGGAGCAGCAGAAGACGCCGGAGCAGCAGAAGAAGCCGGAGAGGCCAGAGAAGCCGGAGAGGCCGGAGAGGCCGGAGAGGCCGGAGAGGCCAGAGAAGCCGGAAAGGCCGGATACTCCGCGGAAGGCGGAAGAGCCGGAGAACCGGCTGCGCAGGGAACTGCCCGAAGAGGTACCCGCGCGGGCACCGGAGCCGGAACCGGAGCAGCAGGCCGAAGGGCAGCTGACCGGGCGGCAGCGGCTGGTCAAGGGAGTGTGGCCGCCGCGGTTCACCCGGGCCCAACTCATCGTCGCCGTGCTGTTGTTCGGCCTCGGCTTCGGCCTGGCGGTGCAGGTGGCCTCCAACAGCGAAACGGACAGCGCGCTGCGCGGCGCACGCCAGGAGGATCTTGTGCGCATTCTCGATGAACTGGATTCGCGTACTCAGCGTCTTGAGGACGAGAAGCAGGGACTCGAAAAGCAGCGCCAGGAACTGCAGAGCAGCTCCGACCAGGCGGCGGAGGCTCGCAAGCAGACGGCCGAGAAGGAGAAGCAACTCGGCATCCTGGCGGGCACCGTGGCGGCGCAGGGTCCCGGCATCACGATGACGATCGAGGACACGAAGGGGACGGTCAAGGCGGACATGCTGCTCGACGCGATCCAGGAGCTGCGCGCGGCCGGTGCGGAGGCGATCCAGGTGAACGGGGTCCGAGTGGTCGCGAACACCTACTTCACGGACTCGGGCAACGGAGTCGGCGTCGACGGGAACAAGATCAACGCCCCCTATCGTTTCAAGGTCATCGGCAAGCCGCAGGATCTGGAGCCGGCGCTGAACATCCCGGGAGGCGTGGTGCAGACACTGGAGAAGGAGCAGGCCACGGTGACGGTCCAGCAGTCGGACAAGATCGTCGTGGACGCCTTGCGACAGGCGAAGCGGCCTGACTACGCTCGGTCGTCCTCCCAGTGAACCGGCGGTGCATGGGGGACATCCGGCAGGGGCATGAGGTTGCGGGGGGTCGGCGCACCGAAGGAGTGGTGCGTGGTGGAAACTGTCCGGTGGATACGGACGTTGTGAGAATGTCCGGCTCGGCCGGTGTAGGCAATCAGGGTTCGTCCTGCCCCACGGGCGGGTCTGTTTCGGTCAAGGGGAATCGCCCGTGAAGTTGTTTGCGAAGTTGTTCCGCAAGAGCGCGCGAGAGGGCAGCGACAACGCGACCGCTCGGCACCGCGCGCAGCCTGACGCGGAGGGCCAGCGCCCGCTGTTCCGGGACCAGGTGGCTGGTCCGGGCGGTGACATTTCCGGAGGTCAGGGCGGGGCGTCGGTTGACCCTGCCCAGTCCGGCGGCATAGGTTTCGGGCAACCGTCAACCTCAGGTGCGGGTGGAGGGTTCGCCCCCGGTCCGTACGCGTCCAACGCCCCGGCGGGGCAGCCGCAGGAGGATCCGTCGATGTCGGTCCTGGTGTGTACGAGGTGCGGTAACCGCAACGCGGAGAACGCCCGCTTCTGCTCCAACTGTGGCGCGCCGCTGCGCCCCGGAGTGGCCCCGGAGCGTGCCGCCGAGACGACGTCCACCATTTCGATCTCGGGTCTCGAGGCCTACGACTCCGAGGTCACCGGCCAGACCCAGGTGCCGATGCTGTCGCCCGAGGCGCAGGCCGCGGTGGACGCGCTGCCCATGGGCTCGGCCCTGCTGGTGGTGCGCCGCGGACCGAACTCGGGCAGCCGCTTCCTGCTGGACAGCGACCTGACCACGGCCGGCCGTCATCCGCAGAGCGACATCTTCCTGGACGACGTCACGGTCTCGCGTCGGCACGTGGAGTTCCGGCGCCTCGCGGACGGCTCGTTCACGGTGGCCGACGTGGGCAGTCTGAACGGCACGTACGTCAACCGCGAGCGGATCGACCAGGTGGCTCTGTCGAACGGTGACGAGGTGCAGATCGGCAAGTACCGGCTGGTGTTCTACGCGAGCCGGCAGGGCATCTGACCCGCCCCCGGACCGGTGTCCGGGGGGACTCCCAGGGAAGGTCCATGCTTCAAACACCGAGCGGCGGTGCCGGAAGCGGTACCGCCGCCAGGGACAGTGGGCTGATGAGCATCGGCACGGTGCTGAACGCGCTGCGCGACGAGTTCCCCGAAGTCACCATCTCCAAGATCCGTTTCCTGGAGTCGGAGGGGCTCATCGAGCCGCAGCGGACGCCTTCGGGGTACCGCAAGTTCAGCGCCGGGGACGTCGAGCGCCTGGCGCATGTCCTGCGGATGCAGCGGGACCACTATCTGCCGCTCAAGGTGATCCGCGAGCATCTGGACGCCATGGAGCGGGGCGAGGCCGTCCAGCTGCCGGTCGTGGGCCGTCAGCGCACCGCCGAGGACGTTCCGGAGCCGGCCGCGGCGCCCACCGTGGCCCGGGTCGGCAGGGCCGAGCTGCTGGCGACCGCGGAGATCGACGAGGGCGACCTCAAGGAGTGGGAGTCGTACGGGCTCATCGCTCCCCTGGCGGACGGGGTGTACGACGCCGAGGCGGTCACCGTGGCCTCGCTCGTCGCCGCACTGGGCCGCTTCGGTATCGAGCCACGCCATCTGCGGGTGATGAAGGCGGCCGCCGACCGCGAGGCCGGGCTGGTCGACCAGGTGGTGGCCCCGCTGAGGCGCCACCGCAACCCCCAGACCAGGGCCCATGCCGAGGCCCGGGCGAAGGAGCTGGCGGCGCTCACGGTGAAGCTGCACGCCGCACTGGTGCAGACCGCGCTCGGGGTGCGGCTGCCGTGAAGGCCGGGGGCTGCCAGCGGCCGGATCGGGCACCTGTTCCCGGCCCGACTACCCAAATGTCGCGGGCACGGCCTAGGGTTGCTGTGTGAACGAGCTCGATGTCGTAGGTGTCCGGGTCGAAATGCCCTCCAACCAACCGATCGTGCTCCTGCGCGAAGTGGGAGGCGACCGTTACCTCCCCATCTGGATCGGGCCGGGGGAGGCGACGGCGATCGCCTTCGCCCAGCAGGGCATGGCCCCCGCCAGGCCGCTGACCCACGACCTGTTCAAGGACGTGCTGGAGGCCGTCGGCCAGGAGCTGACCGAGGTACGCATCACCGATCTACGTGAAGGTGTCTTCTACGCGGAGCTGGTCTTCGCCAGCGGTGTCGAAGTCAGCGCCCGTCCCTCCGACGCCATAGCGCTGGCCCTGCGGACGGGGACGCCGATCTACGGCAGTGACGCGGTGCTGGACGACGCCGGCATCGCCATCCCGGACGAGCAGGAGGACGAGGTGGAGAAGTTCCGCGAGTTCCTCGACCAGATCTCGCCCGAGGACTTCGGCACCAGCAGCCAGTGAGGGTGCACGGCCGGTGCATATCGGCGCCCGGCGCGCGGGCATGTGCCACCGGCCAAGGAGAGCGTCCTACGGCCTCCCCCGAAAGCATTCGGCTAGCCTTTCCCCGCGGTGGGGCACGGGAAACCACTCCTAGGGTGATTATCACTCGGCGTGCCGAGTGTGGCGATCGTTGACGCACCCCTGGTGACTGCCTACCGTCGTGAAGGCAGGTCAAGGACGGAGGTCGGCGTGAGAACCAGCGGCGACGGTACGGCTGGGGGTGCCCCCGTGCGCGGTTTCGGGGAGAGCGGTCCGTACCCGGTTCACAGCAGCGCGGTGGATCACGCTCCGCAACGGCCGACAGCGGTGCCGAACGGCGGAGGGGCGGCGGCCATGACGTCCGAGCAGATCGGCTATCGGGGGCCCACGGCCTGTGCGGCCGCTGGCATCACCTACCGGCAGCTCGACTACTGGGCCCGCACCGGGCTCGTCGAGCCGAGCGTACGGCCCGCGTACGGGTCGGGCACGCAGCGGCTGTACAGCTTCCGGGACGTCGTCGTCCTGAAGATCGTCAAGCGGTTCCTGGACACCGGTGTCTCGCTGCAGAACATCCGCACGGCCGTGCAGCACCTCAGGGAACGCGGTTTCCGTGACCTGGAGCGGATGACCCTGATGAGCGATGGCGCCACGGTGTACGAGTGCACCTCGCCGGACGAGGTCCACGCCCTGCTCCAGGGTGGTCAGGGCATCTTCGGGATCGCCGTCGGCGTGGTGTGGCGGGACGTGGAAAGCGCACTCTCCCAGCTGCACGGGGAGCGCATCGACACCGGCGAGACCCTGGTCGGGCACAATCCCGCGGACGAGCTGGCGCGGCGCCGTAACCGGGCCGTCTGACACCGCTCCCGCGCTTTGACACGGGCCCCCCTCCGCGGCGGGGGCATTGTCAGTGCCGTGGTGCAGCATCGGAGATGTGAGAAACGCGCCCACGATCCTGCATCTCGACATGGATGCCTTCTACGCCTCGGTGGAGCAGGCATCCAAGCCGAGCCTGCGCGGGAAGGCGGTCGTCGTGGGCGGACTCGGGCCGCGTGGGGTGGTGGCCACCGCGTCGTACGAGGCACGTGTCTTCGGGGTCCACTCGGCGATGCCCATGGCCCAGGCACGCCGGCTGGCACCCAACGCCGCGTATCTGGTCCCGCGCTTCACCGTGTACCGGGCGATCAGCGAGCAGGTGATGGCGCTGCTGCGGGAGCTGTCGCCGCTGGTGGAGCCGCTCAGCCTGGATGAGGCGTTCGTGGACCTGGAGGCCGGCGGGACGGCCTGGGACGAGGAGTCGGCGCGGCTGGCCGGGGTCAAGCTGCGCGCGGACATCCAAGCGGTCACGGGGCTGACCGGATCGGTGGGGCTAGCCGCCTCCAAGATGCTCGCCAAGATCGCCTCGGAGCAGGCCAAGCCGGACGGCCTGGTGCTCATCGAGCCGGGATCCGAGCGGGCGCTGCTGGGGCCGATGCCGGTGCGGACCCTGCCGGGGGTCGGGCCGGCCACCGGCGACCATCTCCGCCGGGCCGGGATCACGACGGTCGAGGAGCTGGCCGAGGCGGGCGAGGACGAGCTGGTCCGGCTGCTCGGCAAGGCGCACGGGCACGCGCTGTACGCCATGGCGCTGGCCCATGACGAACGGCCCGTGGTGGCCGAGCGCGAGGCGAAGTCGGTGTCGGTCGAGGACACCTACGACGTGGACATCCACGACCGGCTGCGGATCGGGCTGGAGGTGCGGCGGCTCGCGGACCGGTGTGTGGGGAGGCTGCGCGGGGCGGGGCTTTCGGGGCGGACGATCGTGCTCAAGGTGCGCAGGTACGACTTCTCGACCCTGACCCGCTCCGAGACGCTCAGAGGGCCCACGGACGATCCGGCGGTCGTACGGGAGGCGGCCGCGCGGCTGCTGGACTCGGTGGACACCACGGGTGGGGTACGGCTGCTGGGCGTGGGTGTTTCCGGGCTCGCCGACTACACCCAGGAGGACCTGTTCGCGCAGGCGATGCCACTGCCTCCGGCGGATGAGCCGGAAAGGGCTGAGGGGGAGGCCGTGGCGGAGCGGCCGGAGCCCGTGGAACGCCAGTGGCGCGCAGGGCAGGACATACGGCATACGGAGTACGGGCATGGGTGGGTGCAGGGGAGTGGGCTGGGGCGGGTGACCGTGCGGTTCGAGACGCCGCAGTCCCCTCCGGGGCGGGTGCGGACGTTTTTTGTCGATGATCCTGCGCTGGAGGCCGCTGATCCGTTGCCCCTGGTTTTGGAGCTTGCCCACCCGCCCGCCCGTCTCGGTCGGTCAAGCAGTGGCCGACACGGGGCTCCGCCCCGGACCCCGGAGGAAGAACACCGGACCTCGGAGGCGGATCACCGGGCCCCGGAGGTGGATCACCGGGCCTCGGAGGTGGATCACCGGGCCCCGGAGATGGGTCACCGGGCCTCGGAGGTGGGTCGCCGGGCCCCGGAGGTGGATCATCGGAGTCCGGAGGTGGATCAGAGGGCTCACGTCTCCTCCGAACCCGCCAGTTTGCCGAAGTCGTGGTCCGGTACGGGAGGAGGTGAGGTCACGTCCAGGCCGTAGTGGTGGTAGAGCTGGAGCTCCTGTTCGGGGGAGAGATGGCGGCCCACGCCGAAGTCCGGGGCGTCCTTGATCAGGGCGCGGTCGAAGGGGACGTGGAGGGAGCCCTCGATCAGTTCGCTCGGCTCCAGGGGGACGAAGGCGTCGCGGGAGAACAGGCCGGTGCGTATGGCCGCCCACTCGGGCACGCCGGTCGCGTCGTCGAGGTACACCTCGTCGATGGTGCCGATCTTGGTGCCGTTGCGGTCGAACGCCTTGCGGCCGATCAGGTTGCGCGGATCGATCTCGGTCTGCACGGTCCGTCTCCCTCCACTTGGTCGCAACTCATCCGTAAGCACTACGAAAGAGCACATTCAGGGAGGCGGCCACTCGAGGGCCCGTGCGTTGACCTCGCTGGTAGGCTGACAGCGGCTGCTGACCCCGTGCGGGAGAGTCCTCCGACCACCTCGGAGGCGCCGAAGGAGCAAATCCTCCCCGGAATCTCTCAGGCTCACGTACCGCACGGACGAGGTCACTCTGGAAAGCAGAGCGGGTGTCGACGGCTTCCGCTCTCACCGACGGTGAAAGCCGGGGCGTGCCCGGTGAAGCTCTCAGGTTGAGATGACAGAGGGGGAGGCCGTCCGGGCACCCGCGCCGTGGTGCCCTCGAAGGTCGTGTCAGACCAGGAGGCCTCCGCAATGACCGCCCATCGCATTCCGCTCTCGGAGCTCGAAGCGGGTATCCCGTTCGAGCAGCGCCACATCGGGCCCGACCAGGAGGCGCGGGCCAAGATGCTCGCGCAGGTCGGCTACGGCTCGCTGGACGAACTGACCGCCGCGGCGGTCCCCGATGTGATCAAGAACGCCGACGCCCTCGACCTGCCGGGCGCCCGCACCGAGGCCGAGGTGCTCGCCGAGCTGCGCTCGCTCGCCGACCGGAACCAGGTCCTCGACTCCATGATCGGACTCGGGTACTACGGCACCTTCACCCCGCCCGTCATCCTGCGCAACGTCATGGAGAACCCCGCCTGGTACACGGCGTACACGCCGTACCAGCCGGAGATCTCCCAGGGCCGCCTCGAAGCCCTGCTGAACTTCCAGACGGTGGTCGCCGACCTCACCGGGCTGCCCACCTCCGGCGCCTCCCTGCTCGACGAGGGCACCGCCGCCGCCGAGGCCATGGCGCTGTCCCGCCGCATGGGCCGGAACAAGAAGGGCCTGTTCCTGGTCGACGCGGACGCGCTGCCGCAGACCATCGCCGTGATCGAGACCCGGGCCGAGCCGACCGGTGTCGAGGTCGTCGTCGCCGACCTCAGCGACGGCATCCCGGCCGACATCGCCGCGCGTGAGATCAACGGCGTGCTGATCCAGTACCCGGGCGCCTCCGGTGCCGTACGCGACATCAAGCCGGTCATCGACCAGGCCCACGAGCTCGGCGCGCTCGTCACCGTCGCCGCCGACCTGCTCGCGCTGACCCTGCTGACCTCGCCGGGCGAGCTCGGCGCGGACATCGCCGTCGGCACCACCCAGCGCTTCGGTGTGCCGATGGGCTTCGGCGGCCCGCACGCCGGCTACATGGCGGTGCACGAGAAGTTCGCGCGCAGCCTGCCCGGCCGTCTCGTGGGCGTCTCCGTCGACGCCGACGGCAACAAGGCCTACCGGCTCGCGCTGCAGACCCGTGAGCAGCACATCCGCCGGGAGAAGGCGACCAGCAACATCTGCACCGCCCAGGTGCTGCTCGCCGTGATGGCCGGCATGTACGCCGTCTACCACGGGCCGGAGGGCCTGCGGACCATCGCCCGGCGCACGCACCGGTACGCCACCATCCTCGCCGAGGGTCTGAAGGCGGGCGGCGTGGAGATCGTGCACGGCGCCTTCTTCGACACCCTCACCGCGCGCGTGCCCGGCAGGGCCGCCGAGGTGGTGGCCGCGGCCCGGAAGAACGGCGTCAACCTGCACCTGGCCGACGCCGACCACGTGTCGATCGCCTGCGACGAGACCACCAAGCGGGCCCAGCTGGCCGCCGTGTGGTCCGCCTTCGGTATCGAGGGCGACATCGAGGCGCTGGACGCGACCGCCGAGGACACCCTGCCCGAGGCACTGCTGCGCACCGACACGTACCTCACCCACCCGGTCTTCCACCAGTACCGTTCCGAGACCGCGATGCTGCGCTACCTGCGCAGGCTGGCCGACCGCGACTACGCGCTCGACCGCGGCATGATCCCGCTGGGCTCCTGCACCATGAAGCTCAACGCGACCACCGAGATGGAGCCGGTCACCTGGCCCGAGTTCGGCCAGTTGCACCCCTTCGCGCCCGCCGAGCAGGCCGAGGGCTACCTCACGCTCATCCGTGAGCTGGAGGAACGTCTCGCCGAGGTCACCGGCTACGACAAGGTCTCCCTGCAGCCGAACGCCGGTTCGCAGGGCGAGCTGGCCGGCCTGCTGGCCGTACGCGGCTACCACCGTGCGAACGGCGACGAGCAGCGCACCGTCTGCCTGATCCCGTCCTCCGCGCACGGCACCAACGCGGCCAGCGCCGTGATGGCCGGCATGAAGGTCGTCGTCGTCAGGACCGCCGAGGACGGCGAGATCGACGTCGAGGACCTGCGGGCGAAGATCGAGCAGTACCGCGACGAGCTGGCGGTGCTGATGATCACCTACCCGTCGACGCACGGCGTCTTCGAGGAGCACGTCGCCGACATCTGCGCCCAGGTCCACGAGGCCGGCGGCCAGGTGTACGTCGACGGCGCCAACCTCAACGCCCTGGTCGGCCTCGCCAAGCCGGGCCACTTCGGCGGTGACGTCTCCCACCTGAACCTGCACAAGACGTTCTGCATCCCGCACGGCGGCGGCGGCCCCGGCGTCGGCCCGGTCGCGGTCCGCTCGCACCTGGCGCCGTACCTGCCGAACCACCCGCTGCAGCCGGCCGCGGGCCCGGAGACGGGTGTCGGCCCGATCTCGGCCGCTCCCTGGGGTTCGGCGGGCATCCTGCCGATCTCGTGGGCGTACGTCCGCCTCATGGGCGGCGAGGGCCTCAAGCGCGCCACGCAGGTGGCCGTGCTGTCGGCGAACTACATCGCCAAGCGCCTGGAGCCGCACTACCCGGTGCTCTACACCGGTCCCGGCAACCTGGTCGCGCACGAGTGCATCATCGACCTGCGCCCGCTGACCAAGGCGACCGGCGTGAGCGTGGACGACGTGGCCAAGCGCCTGATCGACTACGGCTTCCACGCGCCGACCATGTCCTTCCCAGTGGCCGGCACCCTGATGATCGAGCCGACCGAGTCGGAGGACCTCATCGAGCTGGACCGGTTCTGCGACGCGATGATCGCCATCCGCGCGGAGATCGAGAAGGTCGGTGCGGGGGAGTGGCCGGCGGAGGACAACCCGCTGCGGAACGCCCCCCACACCTCCGCCGCGCTCGGCGGTGAGTGGAAGCACGCCTACAGCCGCGAGGAGGCCGTCTTCCCGGCCGGTGTGTCGGCCGCGGACAAGTACTGGCCGCCGGTGCGCCGTATCGACCAGGCCTTCGGCGACCGCAACCTGGTGTGCTCCTGCCCGCCGCTGGACGCGTACGAGGACTGACTGGACGCGTACGAGGACTGAGCAGGAGCTGTCGCAGGGCCCCGTCCGTTTCCGGGCGGGGCCCTCGCCGTGTCATGCCGTCGCCAGGGACACCTCGGTCGCCTTGATCAGGGCGAACACGTCGGAGCCGACGAAGAGGCCGAGGTCGGCGACCGCGTCCTTGGTGATCGCCGCGGTCAGTTCGCCACCGTCGACGGAGATCCTCACGGAGGCCATGACGGCGCCGGTGGTGAGGCCGGTGATCGCGCCGGGAAGCTGGTTGCGGATCGACAGACCCGCCACCCGATGGGTGGCCAGGGAAACCTCCGTCGACTTCACGAGCGCGCGGACGGGTGAGCCGGGGGCGAGGGAGAGGTCCTCGGCGGACTCCTTGGTGATGGCAGCCATGAGGTTCTGGCCGCCGTCCAGGCGAAGCCGGACGGTGGCCATGGCCTCGCCCGACTGGACCTCGGTGACGGTGCCGGGCAGCTGGTTGCGGATGCTCAGGGTCATGGGCACTCACGGTAGAGCGCCCGTCCCTTCAGGCCGGGTATGCGTGTGTCTGCGTCGCCTTGACCGTCGCCCAGACAGCGGCGCCCGGATGCAGGCCGAGCTCGGCGGCGGCGACCGTGGTGAGGTCGGCGGCGAGGGGGAGTTCGCCGGTGAGGTCGGCGCGGATCTGGTCTCCGTGCGTCTCCAGGCCGACCACCTCGCAGTGCCAGAGGTTGCGGGCGCTGGCGCCGGAGGGCCGGTCCCGGAACAGGGTGACGGCGGACGGCGGGAACGCCACGAACGCCGGGCCGGACAGCTCCTCGGTGGTCGTGATCGCCGGGCCCGTGTCGAGCCGTACCGTGTGTCCGTCCGCCTGGCCTCGGTAGAGGTTGAGGCCGACGAGCCGGGCGATGTAGTCGGTGCGCGGATGGCGAGCGATGTCGGCGGGACCGCCCTCCTGGACGACCCGGCCGTGCTCGATGACCACCAGCCGGTCGGCCAGCACCATGGCGTCCAGCGGGTCGTGCGTGACGAGTACGGCCACGGCCTCGAACTCGGCCAGATGGCGGCGGAGTTGGGCCCGGACGTCCAGACGGGTGCGGGCGTCCAGGGCGGCCAGCGGCTCGTCCAGCAGCAGCAGCCGGGGCCGGGTGGCCAGGGCCCGGGCCAGGGCCACGCGCTGGGCCTGGCCGCCGGACAGGCGGCGGGGTCTGGCGGTCGCGTGGTCGGCGAGGCCCATGCGGTCCAGCCACGCCGCGGCCTGTGCGCGGGCGTCGGCCTTCGACGCGCCCTGGCAGCGCGGGCCGAAGGCCACGTTGTCCAGGGCGGACAGGTGAGGGAAGAGCAGGTAGTCCTGGAAGACGACGCCGACCGGGCGGGACTCCGGGGGAGTGTGCTCCAGGGGGGTGCCGTCCAGGCGGAGGTGGCCGTCGGTGAGCGGGGTGAGGCCGGCGAGGGCGCGCAGGGCGGTGGTCTTGCCGGCGCCGTTGGGGCCGAGGAGGGCGAGGACGTCTCCGGGGGCGGCGGTGAGGGTCATGTCCAGCCGGAATGTGCCGCGGTCGACGATCAGGTGGGCGTCGAGGCCGTCGGTGGGCGGGTGCGGGTGCCGGTGCGGGTGCGTCGTGGGGTGCCGGCCTTCGGCCGGCTTCGGGTTCCCACCCGCACCACCCGTGCGACTTTCGTCGTCGGGTGCGGGTGGCCCCTGCGGGGGCTGAGCGCCGTCGGCGGCTGCGGGGGGTTCCGGCGGCGGTGTCGTGCCTTCGGCGCCTGCGGCGGGTGCCTGGGGCGCTTCGGTGGTGTTGCCGGGCGTGGGGCGCTGGTTGGTCATGAGGTGGTCATCCAACGGTCTCGCAACCCCGCCAGCACCGCGATCGACACCGCCAGCAGGACCAGGCTGAGGGAGATCGCGGCGTCGGGGTCGTTCTGCAGGGCCAGGTAGACCGCGAGGGGCATGGTCTGGGTGCGGCCGGGGAAGTTGCCCGCGAAGGTGATCGTCGCGCCGAACTCGCCGAGCGCGCGCGCCCAGGCGAGGACCGCGCCCGCCGCGATGCCGGGCGCGATCAGCGGCAGGGTGACCCGGCGGAACGCGGTGAAGCGGGACGCGCCCAGCGTGGCGGCCGCCTCCTCGAAGCGCGGGTCGGCCGCGCGCAGCGTGCCCTCGACGCTGATGACCAGGAAGGGCATCGCGACGAACGCCTCCGCGATCACGACCCCCGTGGTGGTGAACGGCAGGGTGATCCCGAACCAGGCGTCCAGCCACCTGCCGATCACGCCGTTGCGGCCGAGGGACAGCAGCAGCGCCACACCACCGACCACCGGCGGCAGCACGAGCGGCAGCGTCACCAGGGCCCGCACCAGGCCCCGGCCGGGGAACTCCGTACGCGCCAGCAGCCAGGCCAGCGGCACGCCCAGGACGAGGCTCACGGCCGTCGCCGCCGTGGCGCTGACCAGGGACAGCTGGAGCGCCTGCCACACCTCGGCGCTGGACAGCTGGGCCGGCAGGCTGCGCCAGGGCGCGCGGACGACGAGCGCGACCAGCGGCAGCAGCAGGAACGCCAGCGCCAGCACACCCGGCAGCAGCAGCGGCAACGGCACCCCGCGCCGGCCCCCCGTGCCGACGCGGCGACGCCGCGGCCGGTCCGTGCGGGGACCGGTCGCGGCGCCGGGCTCGTGCAGCGTGGTCACGGCTTGAGGAACCCCGCCTCGTTCAGCACCTTCTGGCCCTCGGCGGACCGCACCAGGGCGATGAAGGCCTTGGCCGCCTGGGCGTTCGGCGCGTTCTTCAGCAGGACGATCGGGTAGGCGTTGATCGCCTCGGCGGACTCGGGGAACTCCACGCCCTCCACCTTGCCGGCCGCGGACTTCACGTCGGTCCTGTAGACGACCGCGGCGTCGGCCTCCTTCAGCTCCACCTTGTTGAGAGCCGACTTGACGTCCTGCTCGTAGGAGACCGGGGTGAGCTTGAGCTTGGCGGCGTCCAGGGCCTTCCGGGCGGCGGCGCCGCACGGCACGGTCTTGTCGCACAGCACGACCTTCAGACCGGACTTGGTGAGGTCCTTCAGGGAGGACACCTTGCCGGGGTTGCCCGGCAGGGTGGCGATCTCCAGCTGGTTGCGCACGAACGTGGCCGGGGTGCCTGCCGCGTCCTTCTTGTCCGTCACGATCTTCATCGTCTTGGGGCTGGCGGCGGCGAAGACGTCCGCCGGGGCACCGCCGGTGATGCTCGCGGCGAGGGTGTCGCTGCCGCCGAAGTTGAAGTTGACGTGGGTGCCCGGGTGCTGCTGCTCGAACTCCTTGCCCAGGGCCGTGAAGCTCTCCTTCAGGGAGGCGGCGGCGAACACGGTGACGTCGCCGGACAGCTTCGGGGAGGCGGAGTTCGACTTGTCCGACTTCGCGTTGGACGAGTCCGAGGACGAGGAGCAGGCGCTGAGTGCCATCAGGGCGGCGGCTCCCGCACCGGCCAGCTGCAGCATCCGCCGGGTCCGGCGCACGGAACGGGTCATCACGGATCTCTCCTCAGGTTCTGTCGAACTGTCGCGCCCTGCCACGGCCGCACACCATCGACCGTGCGGCGATGATACTGCCGCATCTGCCAGCCGTAAGTCTCCTGTCGCATCGCATGAGCTGCGAACTTGTGACTTGTAGCTTGCATGTGCGTTTGTACGGCGCTTCGCGGCGGGTACGGTCCTGCGGGAGGTGGTCGCCGATGACGCTCGCAGAGCTCGCCCTGACCGGTGATCTGGCCCGGCCCGCCCGGCTGACCGTGCCGGACCTGCTCCGCTGGCCGCAGCACCGGGTGGACGTCAGCTTCGAGTGCGCGACCAGCGGCATCCAGCACCACCGCTTCGCGGGTCCGCGCCTGTACGACGTCCTCGCCGACGCCGGACCCGGTTTCGACCCGGCGCGGCGCAAGGACCGGCTCCGCTTCCTCATCGCGGTCACCGGCACGGACGGCCATCACGCGATGCTGTCCTGGGCCGAGATCGACCCGGACTTCGCGCACGCCCCCGTCCTGCTGGGCGTGCGCATCGACGACACCCCGCTGGACGCGGCCGGGCCGCAGCTGGTGCTGCCGCAGGACCGGTGCGGAGCCCGGCACATCAGCGGGATCACGGCGATCCGGGTCGACGGCGGCTACCGCTGTGGCGGTCCCGCGCCCGCCGGATCCGCCGGTCACGCGGCAGCGGCACCTCGGTGATTCCATCAGCCGGTCGGCGAGGGACGGGCGGCGCGCAGGCGACCTTGCCGGGGGCGCGCAGGTGACCTTGCCGGGGTGGTGAGTTCCCCGGCCGCTGTCTGTGCGGGCGGTGTTGCTGGGCGGTGCTGTCGGTGACGGGGTCAGACGCGGTCGATGTGCACGTTGGTGGACTTCACGCGCGCGGTGGCCTCCATGCCGACCTCCAGGCCCAGTTCCTCCACGGCCTCCCGGGTCAGGAGCGACACCAGCCGGTGGGGGCCTGCCTGGATCTCCACCTGGGCGGCCACGTCACCGAGCTTGATCGCCGTGACGATGCCGGGGAAGGCGTTGCGGACGGAGGTGTAGGAGGCGTCCTCCTCGCCGCCGCCCGCCTTGGCCAGTTCGACGGAGAACGCGGCGAGATCCCTGCCGCCGATGAGCCGCCGTCCGGACTCGTCGCGATGGGTCGCCACCCGGCCCGCGTCGGCCCAGCGGCGGGCGGTGTCGGGGCTCACGCCGAGCAGCCGTGCCGCCTGGCCGATCGTGTAGGACTGCATGCCGGTCACGATAGGGCCAGGCCCCGGGAACCGTGGACGGGGGTTGGCCGTTGGGTATAACGCGATATAACGTTAGTTCGTGACGATGCCCCTCGCGGGGCGGTGCCGAATCGGGGTGAGGGTATGGCGGCCGAGCTGCTGCACACGGAGATGCCGTCCGGGCTGCGTGCCTCGCACGCGGACCGGGACCGGGTGGTGGACGTGCTGACGGGCGCCGCGGCCGACGGCCGGATCACGGCCGAGGAACTGGACGAGCGCGTGACGGCCGCCCTGTCCGCCCGCACGCTCGGCGACCTGGCGGTGCTCACCGCCGACCTGCCGGACGCGGCCGGTCCCGCACCGGCCAAGGACGTCGTGCGGATCGAGCAGCAGGGTGCCTCGGCCGTACGCGCGGACGGCTGGGCGGTGCCGCGCCGGATGGAGATCACCTCGGCCTGGGGGGACGTGACGCTCGACTTCTCCAGCGCGGTGATCACCCACGACACCCTGCGCATCGACCTCGACATGCGCGGCGGCACCCTGCGGCTGATCACCCGGGCCGGTGTCGTCGTGGACGCCGACGCGCTCGTGATCGGCTACGGCAAGACCAAGGTGCGGCCCGCCGCCGAGCCAGGGGCGCCGGCCGTGCTCCGCGTGGAGATACACGGCCGGCTCAGCCTGGGACGGCTGGAGGTACGGCCGCCCAGGCGGTGGTTCGGCCGCTAGTGCCCCGGCAGGCGACGTTCGCCCCGTCGCGACGCCCGGCACGCACTCTCGCCGCACCGGCCGGCCCGGCCCCGCGCCGCCGTCTGCCCCGGTCGTCGCCTCCCGGCCGGTCTCAGCCCGTGTGCACCCGCGGCCGGAGTTCCCGGTTCGGTTCCGCCTCGCGCAGCACCTCGCGGGTGACAGGGGCGACCTCGCCCTGGCCGAAGAGGAAGAACCGCAGGAAGTTGGCGAAGGGGTTGCCCTCGGTCCACTCGAAGTAGATGTGCGGGGTGCAGTTGGTGGTGTCGCGCACATGGAGGAGGAGCGCGGCGAGAGCGTTGGGGATGGAGGAGGACTCCAGGGTGAGCACGCGGTAGCGGTCGTGCAGGACCTCGCCGCGTACGGTGAGCCCCGCCTCGAACTCGGAGGGGTCCGTGACGGTGACCTCGACGAAGACGAAGTCCTCCTGCTCCGGCATGTCGTTGTCGGCCCGGATCTGCTCGACCTTGTCGCGGTATTCGGCCTTGTCGCGGTGGCCGGGCTCGTTGGCGATGAACCGTATCTTCCGGCTGGCCATGTCCCGGATGAACCGCTCCGCCATCGGGTCGAGCGTCACGCTGGTCACGCGCAGTTCGAAGGCGCGGGCCAGCCGGGACAGCAGCGAGACCAGGATGATGCCGACGATGAAGCAGGCACCGATCTTCACACCGTCCGGGCGCTCGATGACGTTCACCACGGTCGTGTACAGGAACACCGCGGAGATCACGGCGAACCCGATGGTCCACTTGCGCTGCCCCGCCTTCCGCGCGGCGATGGTCACCGCGATCGCCGCGGAGCTGATGAGCACCAGCACGCCGGTGGCGTAGGCGCCGCCCTGCGCGTCGACGTTGGCGTCGAAGATCCAGGTGACCAGGAAGGCGATGAGCGTGAAGACGATGACCATGGGGCGCACGGCACGGGCCCAGTGCGGGGCCATGCCGTAGCGCGGCAGATAGCGCGGCATCAGGTTCAGCAGACCGGCCATGGCGGAGGCGCCGGCGAACCAGAGGATCGCGATGGTCGAGACGTCGTAGACCGTGCCGAAGGCGTTGCCGAGGTACTCGTGCGCGAGGTACGCGAGGGCGCGTCCGTTGGCCTGACCGCCGGTCTTGAACTCGTTCTCCGGGATGAGCAGCGTGGTGACGAAGCTGGAGGTGATCAGGAAGGCGCTCATGATCAGCGCGGCCGTGGTCAGCAGCTTCTTGGTGTCCCGGATCCGGCCGGTCGGCTTCTCCTCGGTGTCCCCGGGATCGCCCTGGACGTGGGGCATGACGGCGACGCCGGTCTCGAAGCCGGACAGGCCGAGGGCGAGCTTGGGAAAGACGAGCAGCGCCAGGCCGATCATGACGAAGACGTTGCCGTGCTGGGCGGTCAGCGCGCTCGACCAGTCGGTGATCACATGTCCGGCGGTGGCCACGTGGTAGAGGCCGACGACCACGACGACGACGTTCAGCGCGAGGTAGATGCCGACCAGCGCCGTCGCGACGCCGATCGCCTCCAGGAAGCCCTTGAGGAACACCGCGCCGAGCAGGGCCACCAGGATCAGGGTGATGATCATCTGCTGTCCGTGCAGGGCGTTGGTCAGATGCGGGTTCTCCACCAGGTGCGTCGAGGCGTCGGCGGCCGACAGGGTGATGGTGATCAGGAAGTCGGTGGCGGCGAAGCCCAGCAGCGTGAGCACGAAGAGCTTGCCCTGCCAGAAGGACAGCAGCCGCTCCAGCATGGCGATCGAACCCTCGCCGCGCGGGCTCTCCTCGGCGACCCGGCGGTACACCGGAAGCGCACCGGCCAGGGTCACGATGACGAGGACGATGGTCGCGATCGGCCCCAGCAGTCCCGCCGCGAGCGCCGCGATGCCCGGCTGGTAGCCGAGGGTCGAGAAGTAGTCGACACCCGTCAGGCACATCACGCGCCACCAGCGCTGGCCCTGGTGGGCGGGCTCCGGCTCGGCGTGCGGGCCGGTGTGGCCCCCGGCCTTGCCCATGTCGGACAGCCCCTCCAGCATCCAGGCCCGGAGGCGGTTGGTACTGGGAGGCTGCTCGGTCGTGGCCATCAGTGGGCTCCTGTGTGCGGCTCAGCTCTTTTCCGGCCATCACGCGGATGGCGGCATCAGCGTAAGCAGAGAGTGACGCCTCGGCCCACGGATACGGGCCCGGAGCGCGTCAATCTTGCGTTAAGAATGGCCCGGTGACGCCAGACCCGCATCAAGAAGCAGAGGCCGGAGAGGTGGCGCCGCGACCGGGGCCGTCCGGGTGGCAGGTCGCGCCGCGGGCCTGTGGACGGCCACCGACTGTCATCCGCGTCCCCGGCCGAGCGCCCGTGGACGTCGTTTCACGGCCCTCGCCCGAGCGGCACACCGGCGCACCGGATCCTTGACCCCGCGCACCGGATCCTTGACTCCAGCGGACCTTTCGAGCCGTCGACGCGCAGGCGCCGAGCCTCACAGACGCCGGATGTCCATGCGCAGATGCCAGGTGTTGCGCCGGTGGACGGACAGCAGCTCCGACTCCAGCGGGGACGGGGGCACCGCGAGCACCGGGCAGACCGCGTGCGCCAGGCAGTGCCGGGAGACGTGGCCCGAGAAGGCGCGCTGCAGACCGCGCCGGCCGGCACCCACCACCAGGAGGTCGCCCTCCCGGTCCGCGGTCGCCACGAGCGCCGGGCCAGGGGCGCCGCGGACGACGACGGCGTGCATCGGCACACCGGGAGCCTCCCCGCCGAAGATCTCCTCGAGCACCGAGGCCAGCCGCTGCCCGGCCAGCCGCTGCCAGTCCTCGACCAGCAGGCCGGCGGCGGGGGAACGGCGCGCGGCGGCGTCACCGCCCGGCGGTTCCCAGGCCAGCACCGGCCACAGTTCCGCTCCCAGCCGGCGGGCCAGCGCGGTGGCCCGCCGCAGGGCCGTGACGCTGCCCAGGGAGCCGCTCACACCGACCACCACCCGAGCGCTCGCCGAGGCGTCGTAACCGGACATCACTCCACCGTTCCTCGCGGGCGACGCCGGGGCGTCTCGCGCGCGGACGTGCCCGCCCTGCAAGGCCCTTGCTTCCTTCCATCCCACTCCCGTACCGGCGATGGGGCCAGCCGGGTGGTCGATGTCTTCGCAACGGCCTCCGTTCGGCACCGAAGGCCGAAAGTTTCGAGACCGGCCGAGGCCGCTGCCGCGCCGCCTGGTTTCACCTCGCACCCACGACCTCCTGCGCGACACCTTGACGCTCCCCACGCGCGTTCCTAGAGTCGCCGTTCGGAACGTTCGGGATTTTCTTCGAATGTTTCGGAACCACCTCTGTGAAGCCACTCCGAAATTTTTCGAAGGAGCGCAAGATGGGCGACCCTGCACTGTCCCGCCGCGGCTTCCTGGCGGCCTCCGTCGCCGCCGGTCTCGGTGTGACCGCACTCAGCGGCTGCGGCGGCGGTTCGGACGGGGGGTCGTCCTCGGGGACGACCACGATCGAGTGGTGGAACATCTCGACCACCCAACCCACCAAGACCGTGTGGGCCGGCCTCGCCAAGAAGTTCGAGGCCCAGAACCCCAAGGTCAAGCTCAAGATCGTCCAGCTGGAGAACGACGCCTACAAGTCGAAGATGACCGCGCTGATCGCCTCCGGAAAGCTGCCGGACATCTTCCACACCTGGGGCGGCGGCGTGCTCAAGCAGCAGGTGGACGCCGGTCTGGTCGAGGACCTCACCGACCGCACCAAGCCCTGGGCCGACGGACTGCTGTCGGTGGCCAAGCAGCCGTACCTCATCGACGACAAGCTGTACGGCATCCCGTTCGACATCGGCATGATCGGCTTCTGGTACAACAAGGCGCTCTTCAAGCGGGCCGGGATCAGCGCACCCCCGACCACCTGGAGCGGCTTCCTGGACGCCGTGAAGAAGCTCAAGTCCGCCGGGATCACGCCGCTGGCCCTCGCCGGCAAGGAGAGCTGGACCGGCATGTACTACTGGGCGTACCTCGCGATGCGCACCGCCGGGGTCGACGCGCTGCGGAAGGCCAATGAGAAGAAGGACTTCACCGACGCCGGATTCGTCCAGGCCGGGCAGCACCTGAAGGACCTCGTCGATCTCCAGCCCTTCCAGAAGGGCTTCCTCGGGGCGGCCTACTCCTCCCCGACCGGACAGGCCGCGACCGTCGGCAACGGCAAGGCCGCCATGGAGCTCATGGGGCAGTGGGCGCCGGTCGTGGAGGCGGACGCGGGCAAGGGCCTCGGCGCGAACCTCGGCTTCTTCCCGTTCCCCGAGGTCGAGGGCGGCGCCGGGAAGATCACCGAGGTGTTCGGCGGGGGCGGCGGCCACGCCCTGCGCAAGGGTGCCCCGCAGGCGGCCGTGGACTTCCTGAAGTTCTTCGCGTCCGAGGTCACCGACAAGGAGCTGGTGAAGAGGACCGGTGTGCTGCCCCTGGTGCCGGCGGCCGAGAGCGTCCTCACCGACCCCAACCTCAAGGCGGTGCAGGCCCAGTTGAAGGGCGCCACCGGCTTCCAGCTCTACCTCGACCAGGCCTACGCCCCCGCCCTCGGCCAGCAGGTCAACGACAGCGTGGCCGGGCTGATCGCCGGGTCCAAGTCCCCGCAGCAGGTCGCGCAGGCGATCACCAGCACCGCGAAGCAGGAGCAGTAGGGCCCCCGATGACCTCCACCTTCCTCCCGGATCAGCGGGGCGAACGGGGCAGGCGGAGCGGGCCCGGCGCCGTCCTGCCCGCCCCGCCGGCCGGCGCCGGCCGGCAGCGCGCCCGCCGGCGCGCCCTGCACTGGCTCACCGCCGTCGGCCTGCAACTGCCCGCCCTCGTGCTCTTCGGCGTCCTGGTCCTGCTGCCGATCCTGTTCGCGCTGTACGCGTCCTTCTTCCGCTGGGGCGGCTTCGGGATGCCGTCCGACTACACCGGCACCGACAACTTCAGCCGTCTGCTGCAGGATCCCGTGTTCCTCGGCGACCTGTGGCGCATGCTGCTGCTGGTCGTGCTGTCGCTCGCGCTGCAACTGCCGTTCGCGCTCGCCATGGCCGTCCTGCTCAACCAGAAGGTGCGCGGCCGGGCGGTGTACCGGATGCTGTTCTTCGCGCCGTACGTGCTGTCCGAGGCCATCACCGGCGTGCTCTTCAGCATGATCTTCGCCCCGGACCAGGGCCTCGCGGACCACGTCCTGAAAGCCATCGGCCTCGACGGGCTCGGCGGCCAGTGGTTCGCCGGCACCTCCACCGTGATGGCCACGCTGTTCCTCGTCATGACGTGGAAGTACTTCGGCTTCCACATGATGCTCTATCTGGCCGGACTGCAGTCCATACCGGCCGAGTTGACCGAGGCGGCGATCGTCGACGGCGCGGGTCCCTGGCAGCGGTTCCGGCACGTCACGCTGCCGCTGCTCGCACCCACCCTGCGGATCAGCGTGTTCCTGTCCGTGATCGGGGCGATCCAGCTGTTCGACCTGGTGTGGGTGGTCACCGCGGGCGGTCCCGACCACCACTCCGAGACGATGGCCGTGACCATGTTCCAGTACGGCTTCAAGCGCTACCAGGTCGGCTACGCCAGCGCGATCAGCGTGGTCATGTTCGCCATCAGCCTCGTCTTCGCCCTCGCCTACCAGCGGTTCGTGCTGCGCCGCGACCTCGAAGGGGCCACCACGAACATGAGGGGAGCCGGAGCATGAGTGTCCGCCGCAGGGGCCGTACGCTCCCGCTGCACGTCGTCCTGGTGGCGGTCGGCGCCGTCATGGCCGTACCGCTGCTGTACGCGCTGCTCTCCGGCTTCAAGTCCACCGACCAGCTCTCGCGCAACCCGGTGGGGCTGCCCAAGCCGTGGGTGTTCGCCAACTACGGCGACATCCTCGGCTCGGGCTCCTTCTGGCGGCTGGTCGGCAACAGCACGCTGATCGCGGTCGGTACGACGGTGATCGTCGTCGCGGTCTCGGCGCTGGCCGCGTTCTCCTTCGCGCGGTTCGCCTTCCGGGGCCGGGAGGTGCTGTTCACGCTGTTCACGATGGGGCTGATGTTCCCGTTCGCGGTGGCGGCGCTGCCGCTGTTCCTGCTGCTGCGCTCGATGGGCCTGCTGGACAACCCGCTCGGCGTGATCCTGCCGCAGGCAGCCTTCGGCCTGCCGATGACGATCATCATCCTGCGCGGCTTCTTCCGGCAGATCCCGGGCGAACTGGAGGAAGCGGCCACCCTCGACGGCTGCGGACCGCTCGGCTTCTTCTGGCGGGTGCTGCTGCCGATGGCCCGCCCCGCGCTCGGCACGGTCTCCGTGCTCGCCGTCGTCACCAGCTGGAACAACTTCTTCCTGCCGCTGCTGGTGTTCACCGACAGCACCTGGTGGACCATCCCGATCGGCGTGCAGCAGTTCCAGGGCCAGTACTCCGCCGACACCGCACGCGTGTTCGCCTACCTCGTCCTCGCCATGGTCCCCGCCCTCGCCTTCTACGCGGTCGCCGAACGCCAGCTCGTCGGCGGCCTCACCGCGGGCGCCACCAAGGGCTGAACACCCCTTTCAGAGACAGGAGTCGCACCATGCCCAGCAAGAGCACGCGTCGCAGGCTCGCCGGCGCCCTCGCGGCCGCCCTCGTCGCCGCCGCACTCGCCGCCCCCGCCGCGCAGGCCGCCCCGGCCCCCGCACGGCAGCCCACCCTCGCGGACCTGGCCGAACGCCACGGCCGGTACTTCGGCAGCGCCACCGACAACCCCGAACTCACCGACAGCGCCTACACGAAGATCCTCGGCGGCGAGTTCGACATGATCACGCCCGGCAACGCCATGAAGTGGTACGCCACCGAACCCCAGCAGGGCGTCTTCGACTGGACAGGCGGCGACCAGATCGTGAACCTGGCCCGGAAGAACCACCAGAGGGTCCGCGCCCACACCCTGGTCTGGCACAGCCAGCTGCCCGACTGGCTCACCTCCAGGCAGTGGACCGCGGCCGAGCTGCGGGCCGTGCTGAAGAAGCACATCACCACGGAGGTACGGCACTACCGGGGCAAGGTGTACTCCTGGGACGTCGTCAACGAGGCCTTCAACGAGGACGGGACCTATCGCGAGACCCTCTGGTACAAGACCCTCGGCCCCGGCTACATCGCCGATGCGCTGCGCTGGGCCCACCAGGCCGACCCGCATGCGAAGCTCTACCTGAACGACTACAACATCGAGGCGGTCGGCCCGAAGAGCGACGCCTACTACACGCTGGCCAAGGACCTCAGGGCCCGTGGCGTGCCGCTCGACGGCATCGGCTTCCAGACCCATCTGGCCCTGCAGTACGGCTATCCCACCAGCCTCGAGGACAACCTGCGCCGCTTCACCGGCCTTGGCCTGGACACCGCCCTCACCGAGGTCGACGTACGGATGCAGCTGCCCGCGACCGAGGAGAAGCTCGCCGAGCAGGCCGGCTGGTACCGGCGGCTGACCGAAGCCTGCCTGGCGGTGCGCAGGTGCGTCGGCGTGACCATCTGGGACTACACCGACAAGTACTCCTGGATCCCGGCCGTCTTCCCCGGCGAGGGCGCCGCCCTGCCGTGGGACGAGCAGCTGGACCCAAAGCCGGCCTACCAGGCACTGCGGGAGGCGCTGCGCTGACGCCCGGCTACGCAGCGTAGCCACCTCCGGACGCACATCGGGGCCGGTGCGCACCTCACCGGGTGCGGCCGGCCCCTCGCGTCGTTCGCCCGCGCTCCGCTCAGGCGGCGGTCATCACGTGCTCCGCACCGAGCGGGCGGTGCGGAGCGATGATCCGGCCGTCGGGCAGCAGCTCACCGGTGTCCTCGAAGAGCAGGACGCCGTTGCACAGCAGACTCCATCCCTGCTCCGGGTGGTGCGCCACGAGACGGGCGGACTCCCGGTCGGCGGATTCGGCTGGCGGACACGGTGGCTGGTGCTGGCACATGGGTGGGATCTTTCGCTCTGTCGTGGTCATGGCCGTCCCCCGTGGTGATAGTCGGTCGGAACCCAGTGTTGCCCTCTCGGCGTCGTTCCGCAGGGATTTCGCAGCACCGCTTCTCACAGGTTCATGACGCGTCACCCGGGCGGACGGTTCAGTCCAAGTGGGCGGTCACTTCGGATGGTTCGCAGTGGCCGGAACGGGCTAGTCCGTGCAGGCCGGACCCCTGACATGGACGTACCCCGCCTGCCGTCCGGGCAAGCGGGGTACGCGGGTGATCGGTCAGGCGGCGGGGGAGTCCAGGACGGGCGCGCCGAGCAGTGGCAGTGGGGTCGCGCGATGGGTCAGCACCGGCAGCAACTCGGTGACGCGGAACGGCCGGTGCGCCGGTATGCCGGGCGGCGCCGGCGCCAGCGGGACGAGCAGATCGGTGTCGGCCGGCTGTCCCTGGGCTCCGTCGGCGGTGATGTCGCCGTGCAGCCACAGGGTGAGCATGTACAGGTCGGGCACGGACAGCAGCCGGGCCTGGTAGGGCTGTTGCAGCGCCTCGGCCTGCTGCAGGGCGCGCTCGGTGGAGGAGACGTACGGGCCCTCGAAGAAGTGCGAGAAGGCCCAGCCGTCGGGGGTCAGCATGGTCTCCGCCGCGGCCACCGCCCGGTCGCCGCAGCGGATCAGGAAGCGCCAGCCGGTCAGCCTGGTCGCGGACAGGCCCGGTGCGGTGATGCGCTCCAGTACGTGCACGGGCAGCGGCAGTTCGGGTGTCGTCGGCCCCTGCGCGGCGCGCAGGGAGGGGGTGCGGGCCTCACGGACCGCGGTGGGCGAACCGAGGGCGGTGAGGACGGAACGCAGGGCAGGCGCGGGGGCGGGGGGCACGTGCAGCGGCATGTGGGTCGCCTCTCTCGTACGACAGGCGCGACGGCGCGAGGAGGAGGGGGTGGGGCGGACGGCGCTGTCTGCTCACGCAAGGCCGGAAGGGTGAAGGCCCGGGTCGGTGAACATGGGTGCGGCTCGGTCTGCCGCCCGTCACCGGGACGGCCTGATCACGGCAGGAACCAGGACCGAGGCGTCAACCTTCCGCCTTGTGGGCGAAGTTTATATGACGCTTGTTCGGCCGTTGTTTCGTCTATCCGATTTCGGGAAGTCGCGCAAGGCGGTAATACGCCGGAGTTTTGCGGGGCTCCTCCCGTTTCCCGGCCCGTACGCCACCGCTGACCTCGGAATACGCGCCGGTAGCGGTCGGCCGAATGTCGTCGGCGTTTTTCACGAGGTGCTGCGGGAACCCGTTGGTGCAGACCGACGCATGCCCCGTGAATGTGCCGCGGGGAACATTCCGACACAGTAGCGGGTGCCGGGCCCGCGCGGGACGTTATCGATCGCTTCCACTGGGCATCATCCCCCCTGCACCCGGGAGCCCGGCGGCCGGATCGTCGGCCCGCCCATCCGAGGAGGGACACTTCGATGGGGGAGAAGGTCGTGGCGGGGCGGTTCGACCTGTCCGATCGCCAGCGCTACCGAGAAAAGCTCCAGAAGTGCCTCGCGGGGCTGGAGCGACTGCTGCGGGAGAAGCGGTTCGACCGTCCCAAGAACCTCATGGGAGTCGAGATCGAATTGAATCTCGCCGGGCGCGACGGTATGCCGAAGATGTTGAACGGACAGGTTCTGGAGCGGATCGCGAGCCGCGATTTCCAAACAGAACTTGCCATGTTCAACCTGGAAGTCAACATCGCCCCGCACCGGTTGGGCGGCCGGGTATTCGACCGGCTCGCCGAGGAACTGCGCACCTCCCTCGCCTACGCGGACCGCAAGGCGGGTGAGGTGGACGCCGGCATCGTCATGATCGGCATCCTGCCCACACTCGACCGCGACGACCTGGTCTCCTCCAACCTCTCCGAGAACGACCGCTACACCCTGCTCAACGACCAGATCGTGGCCGCGCGCGGCGAGGACTTCCGGCTCGACATCGAGGGCGTGGAGCACCTCGTCTGCACCTCGAAGTCGATCGTCCCCGAGGCCGCCTGCACCTCCGTCCAGCTGCACCTGCAGGTCACCCCGGCCCGGTTCGCCGACGTGTGGAACGCGGCGCAGGCGGCCTGCGCCGCGCAGATCGCCGTCGGCGCCAACTCCCCGTTCCTGTTCGGTCACGAACTGTGGCGCGAGTCCCGGCCCCCGCTGTTCCTGCAGTCCACCGACACCCGCCCGCCGGAGCTCCAGGCACAGGGCGTACGGCCGCGGATCTGGTTCGGCGAGCGGTGGATCGGCTCGGTCCAGGACCTGTTCGAGGAGAACCTGCGCTACTTCCCCGCCCTGCTGCCCATCTGCGACGACGAGGAGCCGCTGGAGGTCATCGAGGCGGGCGGCACCCCCAGGCTGGCCGAGCTGGTGCTGCACAACGGCACGATCTACCGCTGGAACCGGCCGGTGTACGGCATCGCCGACGGCGTCCCGCACCTCAGGGTGGAGAACCGGGTGCTGCCGGCCGGGCCGACCATCACCGACGTGATCGCCAACGCGGCGTTCTACTACGGCCTGGTCCGCGCCCTGGCCGAGGAGTCCCGCCCGGTGTGGACGCGGCTGCCCTTCGCCGTGGCCGAGGCCAACTTCGACGCCGCGTGCCGGTACGGCATCGACGCGCGGTTCGTGTGGCCCCGGCGGGGACGCTACGGCGGCACGGGCGAGGTCGACGCGGTCACCCTGGTCCGCGACGAGCTGCTGCCGCTGGCCTCGGCCGGGCTGGACGCGTGGGGCGTGGAGGCGGCCGACCGCGACCTGTACCTGGGCGTCATCGAGGAGCGCTGCCGGCGCCGGGTGAACGGGGCGGCCTGGCAGGCGGCCACGTTTCACCGTGCTCTGGAGCAAGGGCTGTCCCGCGAGGCGGCGCTGGCGGCGACGACGCGGCGCTATGCCGAGCTGATGCACGTGGGGGAGCCGGTGCACACGTGGCCGGTGGGGCTGCCGGAGGCCGTGCCCTTGGGATGACGCAGGGGTGTTTCCCGCGCTGAGCACCGTGCGGACCGCCGGTCCGCGCCGCAGCGGCCGAGCGCCGCACCGGCGGGCCGGAGGTCGCGGAGGTGCCCGGGGCCGGGCATGAAGGAACGGGTGTACGCCGTCCTCACATCCCCTTCTGCGATCCTTGCCAGGCAGAGGTGGGCCAGGGGCCCATGAGCCGGATGGAGGCAGGGGTGCAGGTGGAGGCTGACTCGGTGGCCGGTTCCGGGGCGCGGCAGCGCGACCCGCGGCGCATCCTGCGGGACGAGACGCTGCTCGTCCTGGCGCTGTCGCTGGGAGCGAGCGGGGTCTCCGCGCTGATCAGCTTCATCGGCGCGGTCACCAAGCCGGGCGGCCTGAAGGACCAGGCGGCCACCCTCAACGCCTCGGCCGCGCCCGGCCGCCCCTGGCTCGACCTGGCCTGGCAGCTGTTCGGCATCGCCACCGCGCTGGTCCCCGTCGCCCTGGTCGCCCATCTGCTCATGCGCGAGGGCGGAAGCCTGCGCACCCTCGGCTTCGACCGCACCCGGCCCTGGCCGGACCTGGGCCGGGGCGCCGGGGTGGCGGCCGTGATCGGCAGCACCGGGATCGCCTTCTACCTGGCCGCCCGCGGCCTCGGCTTCAACCTGACGGTCGTGCCCGAGGCGCTGCCGGACGTGTGGTGGAAGTTCCCGGTGCTGATCCTTTCCGCCCTGCAGAACGCGATCCTCGAAGAGGTCATCGTGGTCGGCTATCTGCTGCGCAGACTCGGCCAGTTGGGCTGGACGCCGGGGACCGCGCTGGTCGCCAGCGCGGTCCTGCGCGGCTCGTACCACCTCTACCAGGGCGTCGGCGGCTTCCTCGGCAACATGGTCATGGGCGTGGTGTTCGTGTACCTGTACCGCCGCTGGGGGCGCGTCGGCCCGCTGGTCGTCGCGCACTCCCTGCTCGACATCGGCGCGTTCGTCGGCTATGCCCTGCTCGCGGGCAAGGTGGGCTGGCTGCCGACGGCCTGAGCGCCGGGACCGCCCGCTCAGGCGTGCAGTTCGCCCTCGATGACCGTGACCGCGCGGCCGGTGAGCAGGGTGCGCTCGCCGCGCAGTCCGGTGCGGACCAGGCCGGTGCGGCGGGAGGCCTGCAGCCCGGTGAGGTCGTCGCGGCCCAGGCGGGCGGACCAGTGCGGGGCGAGCGCGGTGTGGGCGCTGCCGGTGACCGGGTCCTCGTCGATGCCGACGTTGGGGAAGAAGCAGCGGGAGACGAAGTCGTAGCCGCGGGAGGGAGCGTCGGCGCGGGCGGTGGCGATGATGCCGCGTGCGGAGAAGGCGCCGAGTGCCTTGTGGTCCGGCGCGAGGCCCAGGACCGTCTTCTCGTCGGCCAGCTGCACCAGCAGGTCCCCCACGTTCGGCCCGGTGTCGAAGGCGGCGACGGGCTCCGCGCCGAGGGCCTCGGCGACCCCGGCCGGGATCTCGGCCGGGGTGAGCGGGGCCGTCGGGAAGTCGAGGGTGATCGAGCCGTCCGGGGCGGGCGTGGCGATGAGCACGCCGCTGCGGGTGGCGAACCGCACCGGGCCCTCGTGGGCGCCGGTGGTGTGCAGGACGTGGGCCGTGGCGAGCGTGGCGTGCCCGCACATCGCGACCTCGGCGACGGGCGTGAACCAGCGCAGCGCCCAGTCCACCTCGCCGCCCTGGGGCAGCGGGTGGGCGAACGCGGTCTCGGCGTGGTTGACCTCCATGGCGACGTTCTGGAGCCAGTCGTCGTCCGGGAAGACGTCGTCCAGGAGCAGGACCCCGGCCGGGTTGCCGGCGAAGGGGCGGTCGGTGAAGGCGTCCACGATTCGCATGCGCATGGCGCCGACGCTAGTGCCCCGACGGACGCCCGCCCAAGGCCAATTCACGCGTCCTGGCACGTTTTCCGCACGGTGGCGGCACGCGGCCGCGCCCATGCGGCGAGTTGGGCGACCCCGAACGACACCTCCAGCACCAGGAACGGCCACAGCACCCCGGGCCCACCGTGCGCCGGCGCGTACCCCTGCCACAGGGAGAACAGGACGCGGGCGGCGCCGTCGAGGAGGCCGTGCAGGGGAAGGGGCCGTACGACGCGCAGGACGGACCAGACCACCACGACCGAGCCCATCAGGTTGGCGTAAAGGGTCTGCAGGGGGGTGAGCGCGGGCATGGTGCCGAGGCCCGCCGCCGCGCCGCCGGCCGACAGCAGGCGGTGCACCAGTGCGTAGGTTCACCGGGGGCTCCTCGGTTCGGCTCGCCGGGGCGCCGCCCACGCTGAACAGCGGAGTACGCTCCAAGGTCACAGCCAGACCACGGTCTCCGGCGGGAAGTCGCGGTAGCCGTTGGGCAGACGGTCGCCGTCGAGCAGGCCGATGCGCTCGTAGAAACGAAGTGTGTCCTTCGACAGCCCCATGCGCGCGGCCAGTTCTCCGTGCGCATGGCTCCTCCCCCCCTCGCCCCCGCCGGATTCCCCCGCTGCCAGGCCGACTCGCTATGTCCGCACCGCTCAGGCGCTCGGCTTCACCCTGGCCGAGATCGCCCGGCACGGCGCGGACCTGCGGGAGGCCCCCGACAGCGCCGAGGCCCTGTCCGCACTGTTCGAGGACAAGATCCGGGTCATCGACGCGCGCATGGCGGAGCTGACCGCACTCCGCGCGGACCTCACCTCCCGTGTCGGCACCGGTTGCCCGCTGCGGGCGGCTGACCAGGCGTAGCGCCCAGAGGGAGCCCACGGTCGGAAGGGGGCTTGTTATGCGATCGGTTCCGATATATCGTTGAGGCATCGCGAACGATACGCGATGCAGACGTGACAGATCATCGATGGAATGGAGTGATCGCGATGCGTACCCACGGACACGAGCGTGGACATCGGCACGAGGGCCCCGGCCTGCGGGGCTTCGGTGGATTCGACGGGCGGCGCGCCGCCTTCGGGCCCTTCGGCCCGGGCGGTCCGGGGTTCGGCCCCGGCGGCCCCGGTTTCGGGTCCGGCCCCTGGGGACCCCGGGGGCGCGGCGGCCCGAGGGGGCGGGCCCGGCGCGGTGATGTACGGGCCTCGATCCTGGCCCTGCTCAAGGACCGCCCCATGCACGGCTACGAGATGATCCAGGAGATCGCCGAACGCAGCGGCGGCGCCTGGAAGCCCAGCCCCGGCTCGGTCTACCCCACGCTCCAGTTGCTGGAGGACGAGGGGCTGATCGCCAGCGAGAGCGAGGGCGGCAAGAAGCTGTTCGCGCTCACCGAGGCCGGGCGCGCCGCCGCCGACGAAGGCCCGGACGCCCCTTGGGAGGAGGCCTCGCGCGGGGTCGACTGGGAGGCGCTCAGTGAGATCCGCCAGGCCGGCTTCGGCCTGATGGAGGCCTTCGGCCAGGTCTGGAAGACCGGCAGCAAGGAACAGCGCGAGAAGGCGCTGGGTGTCATCAACGACGCCCGCAAGAAGCTGTACCTCATCCTCGCCGACGAGCACTGAGTCCCGTACGACGGTCCGGGCGCCCCGCGGAGCACATCCGTGGGGCGCCTTGCCGCATCCCGGCTCAGGCGACCAGGCCGGCCAGCTTGCGCAGCGACTCGTTCAGCGCGGCCGTCGCCGAGTCCTTCAGTTTGCCCGCCATCAGCGACACCGCGGCGCCGGTGAACTCGCCGTCGATCCGGACGGCCGTCGCGCCGCCGTCGGGTGTGAGGGTGTAGCGGGTGGCGACCGTCACCGCCATCGGGCCCTTGCCCCGGATCGCGAACACCCGCGCCGGCTCGAGCTCCTCGATGGTCCAGTCGACCTCGGCCGGGAAGCCCATCAGCTTCATGTTCTCCTGGAAGGTCCCGCCCACGGCCAGGTTCTCCGGACCTCCCTTGGGGAAGCTGGTGTGGGTGGCGTTCCACTCTCCGTACGACGACCAGTCGGTGAGCTGGGCCCACACCTTCTCGGCCGGTGCCTGGATGCGTGCCTCGGCGCTGACTTCGGCCATGCGACCACCCCTTCGGATCGGGCGTAGCGGGCTAGGGTGTCGCGGAACGTAGCCGCAGGGGCTCCAACATTCAATAC
This sequence comes from Streptomyces incarnatus, assembly GCF_001027185.1. NCBI lineage: Bacteria > Bacillati > Actinomycetota > Actinomycetes > Kitasatosporales > Streptomycetaceae > Streptomyces > Streptomyces incarnatus. Next base: position 7,178,170 of record NZ_CP011497.1, read on the forward strand.
TGATGAACCGTCAGGAACCTGCGGGCGGCGGACCGGGGGCCGTGCGGGGTCGCCCCAGCCGCCGTATCACCGCCGTGTTCGTAGGGGCGGGACGAGTGAGGGCGCGCGGTGGCTGCGTGCGGGGCGCATGGCAAGTCGGCGCGCGCCCCTCGGGCCGGATCGGCCGAATCTCCTCCCTGAGGATGAGATCGCGAACGCCCGGGTCCACTCTGTGTGGGACGCGAAGATGGTTCCCCTCGTGGATGACCCGGGCCGCTGAGGTTGATGGGGTGGGGGTTGTGCACCCCCGTACAGCCCCCTGGACCGCCCCTGACGAGGCGGTCGCGCACCTGGACGACGATGCCGTGCTCGGCGCCGAGCTGGCAGCGGTGGTCGCCGGTGCCCGCCGCAGGGCCGTCCGGGACGGGGACCGCCAGACCGACACCGCTCATCTGCTGCACTCCCTCCTGGAGCACGACCCCGAGGTCCGCGCCGCCGTCGGCGGCCCGCAGCAGCTCGCCCGGCTGCTCGGCTACCTCGTGCAGCGCAGCATCGGCTACGGGCTGCGCTGGCAGGGCAGCGTCGAGGACTCCGGCGCGCTTCCCGCCGTCCCCGCCGCGGCCGTTCCCGCGCCACGCGAGCCGAGGGACACGGCCGGGTGGTCGCCCGCGGCCGCCACCGCCCTCGCCGCCGCCCGCGAGCGGGCCAGGCTGCGGGGCGAGCCCCGCGTCCGCGGCATGGACCTCCTCGCCGCGCTCACCGCGGACCCGGGTTCGCGGGCCGTGGAGGTCCTCGAACGCGCCGGCATCCGCGAGCTGAACACCCCGGTCGAACCCGGCGTGGACGAGTGCGCCGGCGACGCCGGGCCGGTCCACTGAGGTCCATCCCCTGAGACAGGTGTCAACAGGGATGACGCTCATGTCGCCGCCTGTCATCATGTGCCGGTGCATACGTCAGAGAGCAGTCGGAGCAGCCGCGGCAGGGGCGTCGGGCTCGGCCTGGCGCTGGCCTCGGCGCTCGCCTTCGGCGGGTCCGGAGTGGCCGCGAAGCCGCTGATCGAGGCGGGACTCGACCCGCTCCACGTGGTCTGGCTGCGGGTGTCCGGCGCCGCCGTCGTCATGCTGCCCGTCGCCGTACGGCACCGCGCGCTGCTGCGCCGCCGTCCCGCGCTGCTCGCCGGGTTCGGACTCCTCGCCGTCGCCGGCGTCCAGGCCTGCTACTTCGCCGCGCTGTCCCGTATCCCGGTGGGTGTGGCGCTGCTCATCGAGTACCTCGCTCCCGCGCTCGTGCTCGGCTGGGTCCGGTTCGTGCAGCGGCGGCCCGTGACCCGCGCCGCCGCGCTCGGCGTGGTCCTCGCGGCCGGTGGCCTCGCCGGTGTGGTGGAGGCCTGGTCGGGCCTGAGCTTCGACGCCCTCGGCCTGCTCTTCGCGCTCGGCGCCGCCTGCTGCCAGGTCGGCTACTTCGTCCTGGCCGACCACGGCGGCGACGCGGGCGACGAGGCACCGGACCCGCTCGGCGTCATCGCCTACGGCCTGCTCGTCGGCGCCGTCGTACTGACGGTCGTCGCCCGCCCCTGGGGCATGCGCTGGTCGGTGCTGACCGGTTCGGCGCACCTGGACGGCACCGCCGTACCGGCCCTCGCGCTGCTGGGCTGGATCGTGCTGATCGCCACCGTCGTCGCGTACGTCACCGGCGTGCTGTCGGTGCGCCGGCTGTCGCCGCAGGTCGCCGGGGTCGTGGCCTGCCTGGAGGCGGTCGTCGCGACCGTGCTGGCCTGGGTGCTGCTCGGCGAGCACCTGTCGGCGCCCCAGGTGGCCGGCGGTGCGGTCGTCCTGGTCGGCGCGTTCATCGCCCAGTCCTCGGCCCCCGCGAACGGCTCCGCCGAGCCGGTGGCCGCGGGCGGCGTCGAAAGGGATGTGGCGCCCCGGCGCACGACTGCATAAGGTGCCGGTCATGCCGTCGAACGCACTCGTCCTTCCGCCCCCGGCCGCCTGAGGCGGGCCTCCGGGACATCAGCCCCGCGCATCCGCGCCGGGCGGGACGGTGCTGCCCGCAGACGAAGTCCGCGCGCCCCGCTGAAGCGGGCCGCCTCCGAACTTCCGCACCTCCGGGTGCGCTTCTGCGGAAGAGATTGCCTTGACGACGTCGAACGCCGCTTCCGGCCTGCCCGTCGGGCGTGGCCTGCTCTACCTGATCATCACCGGTGCCGCCTGGGGCACCGCGGGCGCCGCCGCCTCCCTGGTCTACCGGTCCAGTGACCTGGGCGCCTTCGGGCTGTCCTTCTGGCGCTGCGCGCTGGGCCTGGTCCTGCTGCTCGCCGGACGCGGGCTGCGCCCCTGGACCCGCCCGGCCGGCACCGAACCCCTGCCGCGCAGGGCCGGGAAGGTCCTCGCCACCGGCCTGGGCCTGGCGGTGTTCCAGACCGCCTACTTCGCCGCCGTGCGGTCGACCGGCCTGGCCGTGGCCACCGTCGTGACCCTCGGCGCGGGCCCCGTCCTCATCGCGCTCGGCGCCCGGCTGCTGCTCGGCGAACGGCTCGGCGCCGGCGGGGTGTTGGCCGTCGCCGGGGCGCTCGCCGGGCTGGCCGTGCTGACCTTCGGCGGCTCGGCGGCGACCGTACGGCCGGCGGGCGTGCTCCTGGCGCTCGTCTCCGCCGCGGGCTACGGCGCCATGACCCTGCTGACCCGCTGGTGGGGCAGGGGCGGCGGCGCCGACGCCTCCGACACCACCGTCGGGGCCTTCGCGGTGACCGGGCTGTGCCTGCTGCCGTTCGCCCTGCACGAGGGCCTGCTCCCGCACACCGCCCACCCGGCGCGGCTGCTGTGGCTCGTGCTCTACATCGCCGCCGTGCCCACGGCTCTCGCGTACGCCCTGTACTTCGCCGGGGCGGCCGTCGTACGGTCCGCCACCGTCTCCGTGATCATGCTGCTGGAGCCGGTGACCGCGGCCGTGCTCGCCGTCGTGCTGCTCGGCGAGCGGCTCACGGCGGCCACCGCGGCCGGCACCCTGCTGCTGCTCGGCGCGGTCGCGGGCCTCGCGGTGAGCGAGGCACGCGGGGGTGGCGGCCGGGAGTCGGTCCCGGTGTGACGCCCGCCGCGTCCGGGGGCTACAGGGCCTTCAGGTAGTCCGGCAGCTCGACGCCCGGCGCCAGGTCGGCGTTGGGCAGCGGCGCGTCGTAGCCCTTGCGGAGCGGGACGACGCCGGCCCAGTGCGGCAGGGCGAGGTCCTCCGGGTCGTCGCTCGCGCCGCCCGCGCGGACCTTGGCCGAGACCTCGTCCAGGTCCAGCCGGATCACCGCGGTGGCGGCCAGCTCCTTCTTGCTGGCGGGCCGGGAGTCGGCGGCCCGGCCCGGCACGACGTGGTCCACCAGCGCGTCCAGGGCCAGCCGCCGCTCCTCGGGGTCGGTGACCTGGCGCGCGATGCCGTGCACCACCACGGAGCGGTAGTTGATGGAGTGGTGGAAGGCGGAGCGGGCCAGCACCAGCCCGTCGACGTGGGTGACCGTCAGGCACACCGGCAGGCCCGGGTCCCTCTCGCCGGTCATCCGCAGCGGGCGGGAACCGGTGGATCCGTGCACGTACAGGCGCTCGCCGACCCGGCCGTACAGGGTCGGCAGCACCACCGGGGCGCCGTCGCGGACGAAGCCGAGGTGGCAGACGTACCCCTCGTCGAGTATCGCGTGCACCAGTTCCCTGTCGTACGACGCCCGGTCCGCTGAGCGCGTGGGCACGGTGCGCTCGGTCGGGGTGTAGGCGGCGGCCCGGTTCTCCTCGGTCGTCCCCTGCATGTCGGTCCCTCCATCGGCGAGCAACGGTGATCTGGCGGTCTGGCCATATCTATTGCACTAGTACATAATGTCTTTTGTGCTAGGAGAGTATCCCATCGAAGGGCGCGGCGCAGCCGAGATCGCGGCCAGCGTCGAGCGCGCGGTCGGCGCCGGTGCGCTGCAGCCGGGTCAACCCCTGCCTCCCATGCGGGAGTTGGCGACCCGGCTCGGCGTGAACCCGAACACCGTGGCGGCCGCCTACCGCACCCTGCGCGAGCGGGGGGTCATCGAGACGGCCGGCCGCCGGGGCAGCCGGGTCCGGCCCAAGCCGGCCACCACCGGCCGCGAGGAACTGCGCGTGGAGGTCCCCGCCGGGGGCCGCGACCTGTCGGCCGGAAACCCGGACCCGGCCCTGCTGCCCCGCCTCGCCCCGGCGCTCGCCGCGGCGGCTGAGGAGGGCGACCGGCGGCCCGTCCTCTACGGCGACGACCCGGTCGACCCGGAACTCGTCCGCACGGCCCGCGCCGAACTCGACGCCGACGGCGTCCCTGAGGGCCCGCTGACCGTGACGTCCGGCTCCCTCGACGCCATCGAGCGCGTCCTCGCCGCGCACCTCAGACCGGGCGACGCGGTCGCCGTCGAGGACCCCGGCTGGGGCAGCGTCCTCGACCTGGTCCCGGCGCTGGGCCTGCGCACGCTCCCGGTGGGCATGGACGACGACGGACCGCGTCCCGAGGACCTGCGCCGGGCCCTGGAGTCCGGGGCCCGCGCGCTCATCGTCACCGACCGTGCGCAGAACCCGACCGGGGCCTCGGTGACCGCCACGCGCGCGCGTGCCCTGCGTGCGATCCTGCGCGACCACCCGCGCACCCTGCTGATCGAGGACGACCACGGCCACGGCATCGTCGACCTCCCGCTGCACCCCCTCGCCGGCGTCACCCACCACTGGGCCGTGATCCGCTCCGCCTCCAAGGCCTACGGTCCCGACCTGCGGGTGGCCGTCGTCGCCGGCGACCCGGTCACCGTCGACCGGGTACGCGGCCGCCAGCGCCTCGGCCCGGGCTGGGTGAGCGTGCTGCTGCAGCGGGCCGTGGTCCGGCTGTGGACGCAGGGCGCGGTGGACCGGGCGGCGGTGGCGAAGGCGTACGGCGCCCGGCGGGACGCGCTGGTCGACGCGCTCACGGAACGCGGGGTCGTGGCCCACGGCCGCAGCGGCATGAACGTGTGGGTACCGGTCCCCGACGAGACCGGCGCGGTGGCCCGTCTGCTGCAGGCGGGCTGGGCGGTGGCACCGGGGGCCCGCTTCCGCGTCTCCTCTCCACCGGGCATCCGCATCACGATCTCGGCCCTCACGGAGCAGGACATCAGCCTGCTGGCGGACGCGGTGGCAGCAGCGGTACGGCCGTCACCGGCGCGCGTTTACGGATGACGGCACGTGAGAAGGGGCGCGGGGCTGTATTGATATGCGGCTCCGCCGCGTGGGCCCGAGCAACCACGGGCGACCTGCACTCGCCCACGAACCCCCAGCCCCTCCCGCTCAGGCGCTCTTCCGCCGGACCTGGGTGAGCGCGGCCCCCGCGAGAACGACAACCGCCCCCACCGGCGTCGTCCACCGCAACGACTCCCCGAGAATCGCGACGCCCGCCCCCGTGGCGATGACCGGAATGAAGTACGTGACCATCTGCGCGGTGGTCGGCCCGACCTCGGCGACCAGCCCGTACTGGATGAGAACCGCCACCCCCGTGCCCAGCGCCCCCAGCGCGGCGATCGCCAGCAGCGGAACGAGCGGGAAACGGGTGGGGAAGCTGGTGAACAACGGCGTCACAACGGCGAGTTGGAGCGCCGCGAGCAGCAGCTGCGCGCCCGTCATCGACAGATGCGAGTTCCCCGTCCCGGCCAGTGTCCGCCGGACGTAGATCCAGCCGACCGGGTAGCTCAGCGACGCCAGCAGAGCCATCGCCGTACCCGTGGCGTCCAGTCCGTGGAAGCCCTGCCACGCGCCCAGCACCGTCAGGACGCCCAGGAAGCCCAGCCCGAGCCCGGCCACGCGGACCCGGGTCGGCCGGTCCTCGGAGAGGGCGACCAGGGACAGGGCCATGCCCCACAGGGGAGAGGTGGCGTTGCAGATGCCGGCCAGGGTGGACGGGATCGTCAGCTCGGAGTACGCGAAGAGGGAGAACGGCAGGGCGTTCAGGAAGAACGCGGCGACGGCCATGCGGCCCCACAGCCGGGCCCCGCGCGGCAGCCTCTCCCGCTTGACGGCCATCGCCGCCGCCAGCACCGCCGTACCGAACACCAGACGCCCGAGCGTGACCTGGAAGGGCGCGTAGCCCTCGGTGCCCAGCTTGATCAGCAGGAAGCTGAAGCCCCAGATCAGCGACAGGGCGCCGAAGCGGAGTCGCCAGTCGAGGCGGGCGCGGGGGCGGGCGGGGGCGGGGGACTGGGTTCGGGGTGCGGTGACCGTGCTCATGGTCTCCACGATGCCGAAGGCAACCTCGTAGCACAATCGAGATTTCTCACGAGGTATCTCTTAGAATCACTTACATGTTGAACCTGGAGCGCCTGCGCACCCTCGACGCCCTCGCCCGGCACGGCTCGGTGAGCGCCGCCGCCGACGCGCTGCACGTCACCACGTCCGCCGTCTCCCAGCAACTGGGCAAGCTGGAGCGCGAGATCGGCCAGCGACTGCTCGCCAAGAACGGCCGCGGGGTACGGCTCACGGACGCCGGCCGCCTGCTGTCGGAGCACGCGGCCCGCATCCTGTCGCAGGTCGAACTCGCCGAGTCCGACCTCGAGGCCCACCGCGGGCAGGTCGTCGGCGAGCTCAGGCTGTCCGCGTTCCCGACCGCCGCCCGCGGGCTCTTCCCGGTCGCGCTCGGCGCGCTGCGGGCCGAGCATCCGGGGCTGCGGGTGCGCTCCAGCGAGCTGGAGCCGGAGGCGGGCGTCGCCGGTGTCGTCCGCGGCGATCTGGATCTCGCCGTGGTCCTGGACTGGTACAACAAGCCGATGCCCGTGCCCGACGGCCTGGTCAAGGCACCCCTGCTGGACGACCCGGCCGATGTCGCCATGCCGGCCGGGCACCGGCTCGCCGCGCGGGACGAGGTGGACCTCACCGAGTTCGCCGAGGACGAGTGGATCACCTGGGGCGAGGGCGAGTTCTGCCACGAGTGGCTGATGTTCACCCTGCGCTCCAAGGGCGTCGAGCCGATCGTCGGCCACCGCGCGGGCGAGACCCACACCCAGCTCGGCCTGGTCGCCGCGGGACTGGGCGTGTGCATCGCGCCGCTCCTGGGTCGGCACCCGGTCCCCGAGGGCGTGGTCCTCGTCCCGCTCAGGCAGCGGGTGCGCCGGCACGTCTACGTGGTCTGGCGCGCGGACGCCGACCGCCGCCCCTCGATCAGGGCGGCGGTGGACGCCCTGCGGACCGCCGCACAGGGGGTCGGCTGAGCCCTACGCCGGCCCCAGCTTGCGGAAGTCCCAGGAGACGATCTTGTCCGGGGTCAGCCGTGCCCACGCGTGGCGGCCGTCGTGCGGCATCTCGTCCAGGCCGAAGTTCTTCCGTGCGAACAGCGTCTCGGCCGTGTCGAGCTCGGCGCACAGCTCCCCGGTGCGCGGCACCTCGCCGACGAACTCCACCCGGCCGGACAGTTCGACCCCGCGCAACTGGTCGTACTCCTCGCCCGAGTCGACCACGACGGCCACCCGGGGATCGCGGCACAGCTGCGCCCAGCGCCTGCTGCGCACCACCGAGTACAGCCACAGCGAGGTGCCGTCCCAGGCGAACCACAACGCGCTGACATGCGGAGTGCCGTCCGCCGAGACGGTCGCGACCCGGCAGGTGCGCTGACTGGTGAGGAACTCGTCCAGCTCGCCGGGCGTCATCATGATCTTCCGGCCCCGGCGCTGCTGAATGACGGTCATGCGGCCCCCTCTTCTCCCACGTCGTGCCAGAGAACTATCGTGTGGTGGTGATCCTCTGACATCACGTCAGAAAAGAGAACAGGCTGTCCTCGTAAGTCCGCGTCAGTCCTCGTCAGTCCTCGTGCGGTTCCTCGAAGGGAGGCGTGCCATGCCGTCGCACGCACAGCTCGGCGAACTCCTCGACCCCGTGAGCACCGTCCTGCTCACCGTGGAGTGCCAGCAGGGGGTCGTCGGCCCGGACAGCGCCCTGCCCGAACTCGCCCGTGCGGCCCGGTCCTCCGGTGCGCTGCGCAATGTGGCCCGGCTGGTCGCCGCCGCCCACGAGACCGGTGTCCAGGTGGTCCACGCGATCGCCGAGCGCCGCCCGGACGGCCGGGGCGCGAGCCGCAACGCCCGGCTGTTCCGGGCCGCCGAACGGCTCCCCGTGCAGCAGCTGTCCGGCACCACCGCGGTCCGCGTCGCGCCCCCGATCGAGGTCACCGAGGAGGACATCGTCGTACGGCGGCTGCACGGCCTGTCCCCGATCCACGGCACCGACGTCGACGCCCTGCTGCGCAACCTCGGCTGCCGCACGCTGGTCGTCACCGGTGTCTCCGCCAACGTGGCGGTACCCAACGCGGTGTTCGACGCCGTCAACCTTGGCTACACCGCCGTCGTCCCGGCCGACGCCATCGCGGGGGTGCCCGCCGAGTACACCCCCGCGATGATCCGTCACACCCTCGCGCTGGTCGCCACGGTCTCGACCACCGACGAGGTGCTCGGCTGCCTCCAACGGCCGCGCGGGCGGGGGTGAGACGGCTCAGGCCAGCTTGATCTCGTCGCCGGACACGGCGATCTTCGCCGCGGGCAGCGGCTGGGTCGCGGGACCCTGCTTCACGCTGCCGTCCTCGGCGGAGAAGTGGCTGTTGTGGCACGGACAGACGATCACGCCGTTCGCCACGCTCCCCACGGCACACCCCTGGTGGGTGCACTTGGACGAGAACGCCTTGAACTGGCCCGCCGCCGGCTGGGTGACGACGACACCCTGGTCCTTGAAGACCTTGCCGCCGCCCTCGGGGATGTCGGAGGTCTTGGCGAGCGCGGTGCCGCCGGCCGAACCGCCGCTGTTCTGCGAGGATCCCGTGGAGCCGGTGCTCCCCGCCGACCCGCCGGAGCCGGTCGAGCCGGTCGAGCCGGAGGAACCGGACCCGGTGCCGGCCGTGTCCGACGAGTTGTCGCCCGAACCGCAGGCGGTCAGCGCGGCGGCGAGCCCCGCCGCTCCGGCCGCCGCCACGACGGTACGGCGGGCCGGTCCGGCATGGGGCTGGGGCGATGCGCTGGTCATGTGAGCTTCCCTTCCGCGGAGCTTCTCGTGATCCGTCCAGGGGTACGGCGCCCGGACGCGACCCGTTCAGACGGGCATGCAGATCCTTGCCGTCCGGGCATGAGACGCCCGTAAACCACAGCTGTCGATCCGCTGTCGGCACCGCCCGTGGCGCCGGCCGTCGCGTGCCGCGTGGGCCGCACCGCCGCGAACCTCCCGGCGGCCGGCGATCGCACGGTCGAGAACTCGGTAGCCTGGGGAAATGCTGCCAGAAGTCACCGCCACCCGTTACATCACGCCCCTGCGTGAAGGCGGCTCGCTGCCGGGGCTCGTGGAGGCCGACGACTTCGGGGCCTACGTCCTGAAGTTCACCGGCGCCGGACAGGGCCGCAAGACGCTGGTCGCCGAGGTGGTGTGCGGCGAACTCGCCCGCCGCCTCGGGTTCCGGATGCCCCGGCTGGTCACCGTCCGGCTCGACCCGGTCCTCGGCCTCGGCGAACCCGAACAGCAGGTGCAGGACCTGCTCAGGTCCAGCGGCGGCAGCAACCTCGGCATGGACTTCCTCTCCGGCGCCCTCGGCTTCGACCCGCTCGCCTTCCCGGTGAGCCCCGAGGAGGCCGGCCGGATCGTCTGGTTCGACGCGCTGGTCAACAACGTGGACCGGTCCTGGCGCAACCCCAACCTCCTGGTGCACCGCGGCGCGCTGTGGCTCATCGACCACGGCGCCACGATGATCTGGCACCACAACTGGCCCTCGGCCGACGCCTCCGCGGCCCGCCCCTACGACGCCTCCGACCACGCCCTCGCCCGCTTCGCCCCGGACGTCGCCGGCGCCGCGGCCGACCTGGCGCCCCGGGTCACCGAGGACCTGCTCGCCGAGGTCACCGCCGAGGTCCCGGACGCCTGGCTCACCGAGGAGCCGGGCTTCGACACCCCCGACGACCTGCGCCGGGCCTACGCCGGGCCGCTGCTCGCGCGGGCGAAGGGCGTCCACGAACGCATCACCGGTATCGAGGGGACCAAGTGAGCGAGACCCACATCCACATGGCCGGCCATGTCACCGAACGGCACATCACCCGGGCGGGGCAGGGCGGGGACCGGGACGTGTTCGAGTACGCGCTGCTCAGGGTCGTACCGCGGGTGGAGCGCGGGGAGTGCGTCAACGCGGGCGTCGTCGTCTACAGCCGTGCCAGGGCCTACGTCGGCGCCCGTACCCATCTGGACGAGGCCCGGCTGCTCGCGCTGGACCCGGAGGCGGACGTGGCCGGGATCCGGGCCGCGCTCGGTGCGATCGAGCGGCACTGCGCGGGCGGCGAGGAGGCCGGGCAGGCGGCGGGGGACGACGCCGGGCGCCGCTTCCGCTGGCTGATCGCACCCCGCTCCACGATCGTGCAGCCCGGCCCCGTGCACACCGGTCTGACCGCCGACCCGGCGGCCGAGACCGAGCGGTTGCTGGACCTCTTGGTGAGGTAATGGATCACACGCACCCGGTGTGCCGTTGACACCGGGTGCCAGGGCTTCTAGCGTCACCTCTGCTGAAGGTACTAAGCGGTCGCTCACCGCATGAGGGGCTCACTGCCAAGGGCCCCGACAGGTTCTCTCAAGGGCGAGGAGAAGCAGCAATGTCCACCACTGAACAGCGGGTCGCGGTAGTCACCGGCGCGGCGCGCGGCATCGGCGCCGCCACCGCCGTACGGCTGGCCGCCGAGGGCCGTGCCGTCGCCGTGATCGACCTCGACGAGGCCGCCTGCAAGGACACCGTCGAGAAGATCACCGCCGCCGGCGGCAAGGCCATCGCGGTCGGCGCCGACGTCTCCGACGAGGCGCAGGTCGAGGCGGCCGTCGCCCGGATCGTCGAGGAGCTGGGCGCCCCGACGATCCTCGTCAACAACGCGGGCGTCCTGCGCGACAACCTGCTGTTCAAGATGAGCGTCTCCGACTGGGACACCGTCCTGAACGTTCACCTGCGCGGCTCGTTCCTGATGACCAAGGCCGTCCAGAAGCACATGGTCGACGCGGGCTTCGGCCGGGTGGTCAACCTGTCCTCCTCCTCGGCGCTCGGCAACCGCGGCCAGGCCAACTACTCCGCCGCCAAGGCGGGCCTGCAGGGCTTCACCAAGACCCTCGCCATCGAGCTGGGCAAGTTCGGCATCACCGCCAACGCGGTCGCCCCCGGCTTCATCGCCACCGAGATGACCAAGGCCACCGCCGACCGCGTCGGCATGGGCTTCGAGGACTTCAAGAAGGCCGCCGCGACCCAGATCCCGGTGCAGCGCGTCGGCGAGCCCGAGGACATCGCCAACGCCATCGCCTTCTTCACCGGCGAAGCGGCCGGCTTCGTCTCCGGCCAGGTGCTGTACGTCGCCGGCGGACCGCTCAACTAAGGGATACGGGTACATGACTTCCGCTGAACTGCCCGAGCTGTCGGGCAAGGTCGCCCTCGTCACGGGCGCCAGCCGCGGCATCGGCTACGGCGTCGCCGAGGCGCTCGTCGCCCGTGGCGACCGCGTGTGCATCACCGGCCGCAACGAGGACGCGCTGAAGGAGGCCGTCGAGAAGCTCGGCTCGGACCGGGTCATCGGCGTCGCCGGCAAGGCGCACGACCTGGCCCACCAGGCCGAGGCCGTCGAGCGCACCATGGAGGCCTTCGGGCGCCTCGACTTCCTGGTCAACAACGCGGGCACCAACCCGGTCTTCGGCCCGATCGCCGACCTCGACCTGGACGTCGCCCGCAAGGTCTTCGAGACCAACGTGATCTCCGCGCTCGGCTTCGCCCAGAAGTCCTGGCACGCCTGGCAGAAGGACAACGGCGGCGCGATCGTCAACATCGCCTCGGTCGCGGGCCTCGCGCCCTCGCCGTTCATCGGCGCCTACGGCGTCAGCAAGGCCGCGATGATCAACCTGACCCAGCAGCTGGCGCACGAGTTCGCGCCGAAGGTGCGGGTCAACGCGATCGCCCCGGCCGTGGTCAAGACCAAGTTCGCGCAGGCCCTGTACGAGAACCGGGAGGAGGAGGCGGCCGCCGCCTACCCCCTCGGCCGGCTCGGCGTGCCCTCCGACATCGGCGGCGCCGCCGCGTTCCTCACCTCCACCCAGTCCGACTGGATCACCGGCCAGACGCTCGTCGTGGACGGCGGCATCTTCCTCAACGCCGGCGTGGGCTGAGCCACCTTCCGGGCGCCGATTTTCGGACGGATCGGCGCCCGGAAGGCCCCATGGATTCCGCACAGCGGACTGACAACGTCGTCATCGCGAAATCGATCAAGAAGCCTCGTTTCCGGGGAGGTTCAGGGCTGCGAACGCTGCGGTATGGTCTGCCGACCCTTGGTATGGCAGATCGAGGAGCGTGCGCGTGTTCAACCGGAACCGATTCCTGCGGAGAGTCGCGGCGATCGCGTCCATATCCCTGGTGGCCGGCTGCAGCCTGCTGTCCGACGGCGGCGGCGACAGCAAGGGCCCGATCGTCGTCGGCACCACCAGCGCGCCCAGCACGCTGGACCCCGCCGGAGCCTACGACGGCTCCTGGGAGCTGTACCGCAACATCTTCCAGACACTGCTCGCCTACCCCAGCGGTGCCACCACCCCCCAGCCCGACGCCGCCCAGAGCTGCTCCTTCACCGACTCCTCGAGCCGCACCTACCGCTGCACCCTGCGCTCGGGCCTGAAGTTCGCCGACGGCAACGCCCTGAACGCCCAGGCCGTCAAGCACTCCATCGACCGCATCCGCACCATCAACGCCCCCGGCGGCCCCGCCCCGCTGCTCGGCAGCCTGGACCGGGTGCAGGCGCTCGGCGACCGCGAGATCGTCTTCCACCTCAACCAGCCCGACGCCACCTTCCCGTTCGTGCTGGCCACGCCCGCGATGTCGATCGTCGACCCGGACGACTACCCCGCGCGCTCCCTGCGCAAGGACAACAGTGTCTACGGCTCCGGGCCGTACAAGCTCCAGTCCTACGACGAGGACAAGCAGGCCGTCCTCGTCGCCAACGGCAGCTACCAGGGCTTCGCCAAGCGGCAGAACGACGCCGTGACCATCCGCTACTTCCAGGACTCGGCCCAGATGGTCAAGGCCCTGCGGGACAAGCAGATCGACGTCACCTACCGCGGTCTCGCCGCCGACGACATCCTCGCCCTCCAGCAGCACGCCGACAGCAACCTCCAGCTGGTCGACGGCTCCGGCATCGACATCAGCTACCTGGTGTTCAACCCCAAGGATCCCTGGGCCAAGGAGCCGGCCGTCCGCAAGGCCGTCGCCCAGATCGTCGACCGGGGCGCCATCGCCCACAAGGTCTACAAGGACACCGTCGACCCGCTGTACTCGATGGTCCCCAAGGGCCTGACCGGGCACAGCACCGGCTTCTTCGACGACTACGGCGACCCGAGCGTGACCAAGGCCCGCAAGATCCTCTCCGACGCGGGCATCCACCAGCGCGTCCCGCTCACCCTCTGGTACACCACCGACCGGTACGGCTCCGAGACGGGGCTGATGTTCCAGGAGCTGAAGCGGCAGCTGGAGGCGTCCGGCCTGTTCTCGATCACGCTCAAGAGCCGCCCCTGGAAGACCTATGTGGTCGGCTACCAGAACGGCGAGTACCCGGTGTTCGGCCGCGGCTGGTTCCCCGACTTCCCCGACGCGGACAACTTCATCGCCCCGTTCGTCGGCGATCACAACGCCCTCGGCACCCCCTACCCGTCCAAGGAGATCACCGACAAGCTGCTGCCGCACTCCCGTGCCGAGAGCGACCGCGCCCAGACGGTCAAGGACATGGAGGCGGCCCAGCAGATCCTGGTGAACGACGCCCGGCTGATCCCGCTGTGGCAGGGCCGGCAGTTCATCGCCGCCAGCGAGGACATCTCCGGCGGCGAACAGTCCCTCGACCCGTCGACGATCATGATGATGTGGGCACTGCACCGCAAGACCAGCTGGTGAACCGGCCTTCCTGTGCCGGTTGTCAGTGGTCGCCTGTAGGTTCTGGACCTGGAAGTGACCACAGGCCGTAGTTGATCGACATCGTGAGGACGTTGACGTGACCGACATCGCCATGCTGCCCGAGTCCTGGCGCGGGGTTCTGGGCGACGAGCTGCAGCAGCCCTACTTCAAGGAGCTGACCGAGTTCGTCGAGGAGGAGCGGGCGAAGGGTCCCGTCTACCCGCCGCGCGAGCAGGTCTTCGCCGCGCTGGAGGCGACGCCGTACGAGCAGGTCAAGGTCCTCGTCCTCGGCCAGGACCCGTACCACGGCGAGGGCCAGGGCCATGGCCTGTGCTTCTCGGTCCGTCCCGGCGTGAAGACCCCGCCCTCCCTGCGCAACATCTACAAGGAGATGCAGGAGGAGCTGGGCCTGCCCGTCCCCGACAACGGCTACCTCATGCCGTGGGCCCGGCAGGGTGTGCTGCTGCTCAACGCGGTCCTCACGGTCCGCGCCGGCGAGGCCAACTCGCACAAGGGCAAGGGCTGGGAGAAGTTCACCGACGCGGTGATCCGCGCGGTGGCCTCCCGCCCGGACCCGGCGGTCTTCGTGCTGTGGGGCAACTACGCCCAGAAGAAGTTGCCACTGATCGACGACAAGCGGCACGTGGTGGTCAAGGGCGCGCACCCCTCCCCCCTGTCCGCGAAGAAGTTCTTCGGCTCCCGCCCCTTCACCCAGATCAACGAGGCGATCGCCGCGCAGGGGCACGAGCCGATCGACTGGCGGATCCCGAACCTGGGGTGAGCGCCCCGAAGGGGCGCGGGGCTGCGTCGACATGCGGCTCCGCCGCGTGGGCGCGACCAGCCACGACGAGCCCGCAGCCGGGCCACCGGCCCAAGCCACAACGGCGCCGCCTGCCGAGGATTCCAGACGGCGCCGTTTAACGTCAGCACCACCACATCGGTCGAAAGCCCGGAGGGCCCCGTGGCGGAGCAACAGGAGCAGGCGGCACCCGATGCCCTGCTGACGCGGATCGGGCAGGTCGTGATGCTGCACCACGGCGGCGACCGCGAGGAGGCCCGCAGCCGCTTCCTGAACCTGTGGGCGGAGATCTGCGAGGACGGCGACCCGCTGCACCGCTGCACCCTGGCCCACTATCTGGCCGACACCCAGGAGGACCCGGAGGACGAACTCGCCTGGGACCTCAGGGCGTTGTCGGCGGCGGAGGAGCGGGGCGCTCCGCTGAGTGTGCGGGGGTTGTTCCCCTCGCTCCACCTCAATCTCGCCGCCGACTACGTGAAGCTGGGCCGGGACGAGGCGGCCCGGAGCCATTTGCACCGGGCACGCGAGTTCGCTGCCGCGCTGGCCGACGACGGGTACGGCGACGGGGTGTGGGCGGCCATCGACCGGATGGAGCTGCGGCTGGGGGAGGGCGCCTAGGCGTATGCCGGGCTGTGCCGTCTTGCGGGTGCGGCTTCGTCGTGGCTCGTCGCGCGCACGCGGCAGAGCCGCAAATCGACACGGCTCCGCGCCCCTTTCGGGCGCGTTTCAGTGGCCGTACGTCTGTTCGCAGATCTTCGCCTCCGTGCTGTCGTCGCGCCAGCCGCCGTACCGCTTGCCCAGGGCGCAGACGTTCGGGGCCTTGGGTGCCGTGTTCGGGAGATCCGGGGTGGTGGGATGCGGCTGCCGGGGGTGCTCGCGGTGACGCGGGGGAGCCGGCGGCGCGGCCGGCGGACGGTGCACGGCCGGCGGTACCTCGGCCGGGTGCCGCGGGGCCGCCGGAGGCCGGTGCTGCGGATGCCGGGACGGGCCCGTCATCTCCAGGGCCTCCTGGGCCGGTGCCTGCACCGCGCGGGGTTCGGTGCTGCCGTCCGGCCGGGGTGCCGTCGGGAGCGAGGGGGCCGTGTCCCTCGGCGGCGCGGGTGTCGCGGGGCGCGGTACCGTCACACAGCCGGTGAGGGCCGAGACGGCCACGGTGACCAGGAGCGCTGCGGTCGTCGTCGTTCGATGCACCTGGTCAACTCTGCTGGCTCGGCGCCCGGGTTGGGGTCAGGGAGCCGAGGTCGATGCCCCCGCACGGGTGATCTCGTGCCCCGTACGGGGGGTTTCCGCGTGCCGGGGCTGACGCTCAGTCGCCGGTGGCGCCGTCGATCCGCTCGCGGATCAGGTCGGCGTGGCCGTTGTGCCGGGCGTACTCCTCGATCATGTGGGTGTAGATCCAGCGCAGGCTGAACGGCTCGTCACGGAACCGGCTCTTTCCCCGGGACAGGTCGTCGAGCTCGAAGCCGGCCGCGTTGCGCCGGGCCGTCTCGATCTCCGCCTGCCAGGTCGCGTGGGCCTCCTGCCAGGTGTCGGCCTCGGTGAGGTGGAACTCGCCGTCCCGGTCCTCCTCCGTGTAGTAGATCGGGCCGGGGTCGTCGCCCACCAGCACCTTGCGGAACCAGCCCCGTTCCACCTCCGCCATGTGCCGCACCAGGCCCATGAGGGACAGCTCGGAGGGCGGCACGGACGGGGTCCGCAACTGCTCGTCGGTCAGTCCCTCGCACTTCCACGCCAGGGTCTGGCGGTGATACTCCAGCCAGCCCTCCAGCATGGCGCGTTCACCGGCGGTCTGGTCGGGCTCTCGGCGTTCGGTCGTCATGCCCGTATCGTCACCCGAGATCACGGCCCTCCACCAGGGGTTTTCACCGGCCCAGCAGCCCCGCGAGCAGTTCCCGCAGGCCGGTGCGGATCTCCTCCAGGCCCGGTTGCTCGGCGCCGAACGAGCCCGCCGCGCAGGAGAACATCAGCCCGTCCGCCCAGGCGACCAGGGACAGCGCGTGCCGGGCCGGGTCGGGCGAGCCGACCGCGGTGAGCATCGCGGCCAGCTGTTCCTTGAACACGGCACCGGTCCGGTCGTAGAAGGCCCGCAGCTCGGGGCGGCGCGTAGCCTCCAGCGCGAGTTCGTAGCGGGCGATCAGCAGGGCGCGGCCCTGGGTCAGGGAGCGGTGCACGGCCAGGGCCAGACCGTCGGCCAGCGCGTCCGCTCCGCCGCTCGGATCCGGCAGTTCCGCCACGTCCAGCACCCGGGCCTCGCGCTCGGCGTGCCGTCGTACCGCCAGCTCCAGCAGGGCCTGCCGGGTGCGCGCCACGTTCGACGTCGAGCCCAGCGGCAGTCCGGCCGTCTCGTCCACCGCCCGGTGCGTCAGCCCGCGCATCCCGCGCTCGGCGAGCAGGGCGAGGGCGGCGTCGGCGACGAGATCGGCACGGGAGGCGCCGGGGGTGCGTACGGACATGAGGCGACCCTATCTGTCTCACTACGGCTGTAGTAGAGTCCCACTCACTACAGATGTAGTCACAGATGTAGTCACACGGGCACTCGGAACGGGGAATCGGGAGGAGCCATGGCTCGGTCGGGACGCGCGATCGTCATCGGCGGCGGCATCGGAGGTCTGGCCGCGGCGGCGGCCCTGCACCGCGGGGGCTGGGACGTGACGGTGCTGGAGCGGGCGCGCTCCCTGGAACCCGTCGGCGCGGCCATCTCCCTGGCCCCGAACGCCCTCAGCGCCCTGGACGTGCTCGGCGTCGGCGCGGAGATCCGTGATCTGGCGGCCTGGCAGGGGGACGGCGGACTGCGCGCCCCCGGCGGGCGGTGGCTGTCCCGGACCAGCGCCGAGGCGGCCGCCGCCCGCTTCGGCGGCCCCCTGGTCCTGCTGCCCCGCGCCACCCTGGTCGATCGGCTCGCCGCCCTGCTCCCGCCCGGTGCCGTCCGCACCGCGGCCGCCGCGTCCCTCGCCGATCCCGGCGACCACCGGCGGCCCGCCCGGGTGAGCATCGGCGACGACGAACTGGCGGCCGAACTGGTGGTCGGCGCGGACGGCATCGACTCCCGTGTGCGCGGTGCCCTCTTCCCGGCTCACCCCGGCCCGGTGTACGCGGGATTCACCACCTGGCGGGTGCTGATCGAGGTGCCCGGCGTGACGTTCGCCTCGCACGAGACCTGGGGCCGGGGCCGCATCTGGGGCACCCATCCGCTCAAGGACGGCCGCGTCTACGCCTACGCGGCGGCCGTGACCCCGGCCGGCGGACGAGCACCCGACGACGAGAAGGCCGAACTCCTGCGCCTGTTCGGCGACTGGCACGACCCCATTCCCGCCGTGCTCGCCGCCGCCCGACCCGAGGACGTGCTCCGGCACGACGTCCACCACATCGTCACGCCCCTGCCGGCCTTCCACTCCGGCCGGGTGGCCCTGCTCGGCGACGCCGCCCACGCCATGCCGCCGACCCTCGGCCAGGGCGGCAACCAGGCCGTCGAGGACGCCGTCGTGCTCGCCCACCACTGCGACGACCTCGCCGCCTACACCGCCGCCCGGCTGCCGCGCACCACCGCGATCGCCCGCCGGGCCGTCCGGGTCGCCCGCGTGAACATGGCCGGCAACCCCGCCGCCGTCGCCGTACGCAACACGTTGGTCGCGGCACTGTCGAAGGCCGGACCGGCGCTCCTCCTGCGCGGCTTCGACGACATCGCCGGCTGGCGGCCCCCGTATGCTGCCGAAGAGGCAACCAAGCGGTAGGGGAGAGGCACGTGAAGGTCGGCTGCATCGGGCTCGGGGACATCGCGCAGAAGGCGTACCTGCCGGTGCTGGCCGTGCAGCCGGGCATCGACCTCCACCTCCAGACCAGGACGCCCGCCACCCTCGACCGGGTCGCGGACAGCCTGCACCTGCCGGCCGGCCGGCGGCACACCACGCTCGACTCCCTGCTGGGCGCCGGTCTCGACGCGGCCTTCGTGCACGCGCCGACCGCCGTCCACCCCGAGATCGTCACCCGGCTGCTCCAGGCGGGCGTACCGACGTACGTGGACAAGCCGCTCGCCTACGAACTCGCCGACTCCGAGCGGCTGGTGGCCCTCGCCGAGGAGCGCGGGGTCTCCCTGTTCGTCGGCTTCAACCGGCGGTACGCACCCGGATACGCCCAGTGCCTGGAGCACCCCCGCGAGCTGATCCTCATGCAGAAGAACCGGATCGGACTGCCCGAGGAACCGCGTCCGATGATCCTGGACGACTTCATCCACGTCGTCGACACCCTGCGGTTCCTGGTGCCGGGCCCGGTGGACGACGTCACGGTCCGCGCCCGCGTCGAGGCCGGGCTGCTGCACCATGTGGTGCTCCAGCTCGGCGGGGACGGTTTCACGGCGCTCGGCGTGATGAACCGGCTCAGCGGCTCCGCCGAGGAGATCCTGGAGGTCTCCGGGCAGGACACCAAGCGGCAGGTGGTCAACCTCGCCGAGGTGATCGACCACAAGGGCCAGCCGACCGTGCGCCGGCGCGGCGATTGGGTGCCGGTGGCCCGGCAGCGCGGCATCGAGCAGGCGGTCCTCGCCTTCCTCGACGCCGTGCGCGCCGGGAAGGTGCTCAGCGCCCGGGACGCGCTGGCGACCCATGAGCTGTGCGAGCGGGTGGTACGAGCGGTTCGGGACCGCCCCGGCGCAGCCTGACCGCCCGCATCCCCTCGGTGGCGCACCACACGGCCAGCACCAGCAGCGCGCCGTGCACCGGCCAGTCGCCGTAGCGGACGTACGGCGTGATGCCGTGCGCGAGCGGTACGTCGTACACGCGGGCACCGCTCGTGCCGGTGCCGAGCCACGGGCCGAGCCGCTGGCCGCCGGGGCCGTACACGGCCGAGACGCCGGTGAGGGTCGCGTGCACCATCGGGCGGCCGGTCTCGGCGGCCCGCAGCGCGGCCAGCGAGGCGTGCTGCTCCGGGGCCCAGCTGTCCTGGAAGGTGGAGGTGGCGGACTGGCCGAGCAGGACATCGGCGCCGTCCTGGGCCAGATGCCGGCTCATGTCGGGGAACGCGGTCTCGAAGCAGATCAGCGGGCCGATCCGCAGCCCGTGCCCGACGTTCATGACGACCTGCTCGGTGCCCCGCCTGCGGTCCTCGGCGGCCGCCTTGCCGACCGAGGTCGCCCAGCCGAGGAGCGAGCGGGCCGGTATGTACTCGCCGAAGGGCACGAGCCGCATCTTGTCGTACCGCTCGCCGGTCGGGCCGTCCGGACCGATCAGCACCGAACTCTTGTAGATGCCGGGCCGGTCGGAGCGGCGGGCGTCCACGTTCACCAGCACGTCGGCCCCGGTCTCGCGGGACAGGGCGGCGATCCGCCGGGCCAGGTCGGGCCGGTCGTCCAGGTCGTACCCGACGCTGGACTCGCCCCACACGACCAGGTCGACGTCCTGCCCGGCGAGCCGCCGGGTCAGCTGCTCCTCACGGTCGAACCGCTTCCCGGCGCTGTCGTGCCCGTCCATGATCCCGGGCTGTACGACGGCGATCCGCACCCGCCCGTCGACGCCCGGGTGCGGTGCCCAGGCCCACGCGGCGCAGGTCGCGGCGGCCGTGGCGACCAGCGAGGCCACGGCCGGGACGCGGGCCTCGCGCACGGACACCAGCACGGCCGCCGCCACGTTGACGGCCACCACCAGAAAGCTCAGCAGCCACACTCCGCCGACCGAGGCCAGCCGCAGCGCCGGCGACACCTGCCACTGGCTGGCGCCCAGCACGCCCCACGGCCCGCCCAGCCCCTGCCAGGACCGCACCAGCTCCACCATCAGCCAGCAGGACGGCAGCACCAGCAGCGCGGCGGCGCACCGCCCGGGCGTCGGCTGCTCGCCCAGGAAACGGCGCACCAGCCAGCCCCAGGGCGCCCAGAGCACGCCCAGCAGGACGGCTATCAGGAAGATGAACACGTTCAGGCTCGGCAGCAGCCAGTGGTGCACGGCCAGCAGGAAGCCGAAGCCGCCGCTCCAGCCGTCGTACGCCGCTCGGCGCCCGCTCGGGGCCGAGCGGGCCAGCAGGATCCAGGGGACCAGGGCGACGTAGGCGAACCACCACAGCGCAGGCGCGGGGAACGCGAGCACGGGAAGGGCGCCGGCCAGTGCGGCGATGCCGGAGCGCCGCCAGGGGGAGGTGAGCCAGTGGTCGATCGTCCTCATGTGGGCCCTCCCTACCCTGCGCTTCTTCCAGTGTGCGCGTCTGGAGCGATCTAGGACAGGGGGCCTGGAACCGGTGCGCCTCAGAGCTCGGGTGCCGGCGGCCATGCGGCGTCCGCGGCTCGTCGTCCGTTGGTCGCGCGGTTCCCCGCGCCCCTCACGGGGTCGCAGTCCCCGTGGCCGGCAGGCGGCGCCATTTCTCGTCGACGGTCACCTCGCGCAGGCGCCAGCCCTCCGGGGTGCGCAGCAACCCGAAGTCATACCGGCCGCCGCACACCAGGTCCGGCGCCGTCGGGGTGCCGTTGGCCGCGAAGCGCATCGGGTTGAGGTAGTCGGCCCGTACCGAGGCGGTGTCGCCGGTGTCGTGCTCCAGGAGGCCGAAGCGGACCTGGCGGTTGACGATCAGGTGCTGGCGCATGGCGAACAGGGCCAGGTTCTCGGCGAGCCACGCGGCGATCTGCCCGGCGTCGCCCTCGATGCCGCCGGCCGATCGGTAGTCGGCCCGTCCGTCCGCCGTGAACAGCATCCGGTACGCGGGCCAGTCGCCGTCGTCCACCGCCACCGCGTACGCGGTGATCAACTCGTCCACGGCCAGCCGGTCCATCACGGTCGCGAGCTCAGCGCGCTGGGTCATCGGCACAGTGTTGGGCATGGCGGGCGCTGAGCCAAGAGGCGCGCCGGGACAATCGGTGGCCCGGGGACATCGGGACGATCGGCGTCCGTGGATATTCGGTGGTGCGCGGCGGCCCGGAACCCCGAACCTCTAGCCATGAACGATCAACCCATCGACCCCGAACCGAAGTTCCGCATCCGCGCCCGGTACACGGAATCCACGGTGACCGTGTACCAGGCCTACCGCCCGCAGATAGGCCACCCGGCGGCCCGCACCGGACGCTTCCCGGCCGCCTGGAAGCGGGATCGGATGACCTGGATCAAGCCGTCCTTCCTGTGGATGATGTACCGCTGCGGCTGGGGCACGAAAGAAGGGCAGGAGACCGTGCTCGCCGTGGAGATCGACCGCGCGGGATTCGAGTGGGCCCTGCGGCACGCCTGTCTGTCGCACTACGTGCCCGCGCTGCACGAGGACCAGGCGTCCTGGAAGCGGCAGTTGCGCCGGTCCCCGGCGCGTGTGCAGTGGGACCCTGAGCGGGATCTGCACCACAACCCCTTGCCCTACCGGTCGTTGCAGCTCGGCCTCGCCGGGGAGGCCGCGGCGCGGTACGCCGACGAGTGGATCGTGGGCATCGAGGACGTGACCCCGCTGGCCTGCGAGGTCCACGGCCTGGTGCGGGCCGGACAACTGGCGCAAGCGGCAGGGCTGTTGCCCGAGGAGCGGCCGTATCCGGTGGCGGACGAGGTGCTCGCACATCTGCGGGCGTAGGCCGGTGGCGGCGGGACACCGCCCGGGTCAGGCGGCCTCGATGACCTCACAGCGGATCGCCTCGGCCCACTCGACCACCAGCAGCTCGTACTCCACGCGCTCCTGGGCCGACAGGGTGCCGCCCGCACGCAGCCACAGCGCCCGGATCTGCTCGTTCACCTCGGCAGCAGACCGCACGGAACCAGAGGGCGGGACATCGGGGGACATGGGCACAGCCTAGGGCCGAGCACTGACACTGCGCTACCGTTCGGCTACACAGAAGGGGTGCAGTTGGTCACCGTCGCCGGCCGTCAGGCCCTCAGTCGATCCGGACCACCACGCACATGCCCTGCCGGGCCGCCTCGCGGAAGAAGGCGCGGGCGGCGGCGAAGTGCCCGGTCAGGTAGGCCCGTACGGCACCGCTGAAGCCGGGGCATCCGCAGGCCGCAGCGGCCGCGGGCAGCCGGGCGAGGACGCCGTCCAGGCCGAGTTGGTTCAGGGCGCGGGAGATGTCCGAAACGGCGGCTGCGGACGGCAGCCGGGGCGGGCTGTCGAAACCGTCGTGTTCGTCGGGGTGGTCGAGGAAGCCCACGTCCTCGTCGGCGTCGCCGCCGGTCACCCGGTCGAGCGGGCGGGCCGCGGCGGGGTCGGCGCCCAGGCCACGGCGGAACCGCGGCAGTCCCCACAGCGCCCAGTCCGTGTCCAGGGTGCCGCTCTCCGGCGGGGCCCGGCCCGGCGCGGCGTCGGGGGAGGCGAGCGCCGTCGTCCGGCACCGCAGGGGATACTCGGGGTGACACGGGCGAACTGCTGGGTGAGGGCCATGGGGCGTGTCTCCGGCCGGTCCGTGCCGCGCTCGCCGCCGACCGCGCCGCGTGCGGGGTCAGGGTGCCTGCCTGGACAAGCGTGACGGTCAAGAGGTGATCACACGACGGGAGGAGCGTGGTCGGCCGGAGCCATTGCGCCGAATCGGCGGTCGAACGGTTCAGCCGCTCCCTGGTGTTGACCGGTCCCCACGCCTCCGCTTACGTTGCAGCGCAGGAGAAAGCGCTTGCTGGACATGCTCGCCGCATCGCCGGCCCGCGCGCCCGCCGTACCGGAGGAGTGCTGAACCCGCCCATGCCGCCCTCTCCCCTCCCGCCCACGCCCGACCGCCCACGTTCGACACCCCGGTTCACCGGCCGCCGCATCCGTGCCGCCGTCATCGGCACCGGCGCCATCGGGCGCGGCTCCCATCTGCCGGCACTGGCCCAGCTCGCACGGGAGGGCGAGGTGGAGGTCGTGGCCGCCGTCGACATCGACCAAAAGGCCGTCGAGGCCTTCTGCGCCGAGAGCGGCATCCCGCACGCCTGCACCGACCTCGACCGGATGCTGGCCGAGCAGCGGCCCGACCTGGTCAGCATCTGCACCCCGCCCACCCTGCACCGCGCGCAGACGGTGGCCGCGCTGCGCGCCGGGGCCTGGGTGTGGTGCGAGAAGCCGCCGGTGCCCTCGCTCGCCGACTTCGACGCGATCGAGGCGGAGGAGGGCGCGGACGGCGGGCCGTACGCGGCGATCGTCTTCCAGCACCGGTTCGGCTCCGGATCCCGGCACGTGCGCCGGCTGCTCGCCGAAGGCGCCCTCGGGCGGCCCCTGGTGGCGCACTGCCAGACCACCTGGTACCGGGACACCGCTTACTACGCCGTGCCCTGGCGGGGCCGCTGGCACACCGAGGGCGGCGGCCCGGCCATGGGGCACGGCATCCACCAGATGGACCTGCTGCTGGATCTGCTCGGTCCGTGGAGCGAGGTGCGGGCCATGGCCGGGCGGCTGGTGCACGACGTCGAGACCGAGGACGTCTCCACCGCCCTGGTCCGCTTCGCGAGCGGCGCTCTCGCGACCGTCGTCAACAGCGTGCTGAGCCCCGACGAGGTCAGCCGCATCCGCATCGACTGCGAGCGCGCGACCGTCGAGCTGACCCACCTCTACGGGCACGCCAACGACGACTGGCGCATCACCCCGGCCCCGGACGTACCCGCCGAACAGGCCGAGCGGTGGCGGGACTTCGGTCCGGACGTGCCCAGCTCCCACCTGGCCCAGCTGCGCGACCTGGTCGCCGCCATGCGCGCGGGTGAGCGGCCGCGCAGCAGCGGCGCGGACGGGCGGACGAGCCTGGAGCTGATCACGGCCCTGTACAAGTCCGCGTTCACGGACACCACCGTCCGCGCGGGCGAGATCGGCCCCGGCGACCCCTACTACACCGCCCTGCACGGCGGCGCCCCCGGCTGGGCGCCGGTGACCGCCGAGGAGGTTTCGGCGTGACCGGCGCACTGCGGCTGGTCCACGCGCACGGCGACCGGATCACCGTCCGCGAACCGGCCACCGGCGTCGACCTGTTCGCCTACGTCTACCGCGCCGAAGCCGCCTGGGAGGCGCCCCGGCCCTACCTCCACCCGGTCCGCACTCTCACCGGCGCCGTCGTCACCGACCACCGCCCGAACGACCACCGCTGGCACAAGGGCCTGTCCCTGACCGCCTCGCACCTGTCCGGGGCGAACCTGTGGGGCGGCAACACCTATGTGCCCGGGCAGGGCTACCTCGAACTGCCCGAACGGGTCGGTTCGATGCGGCACGCCGGCTTCGACGAGGTCTCGGCGGCCGACGGCGGGGCGGTGATCGCCGAGCGGCTGACCTGGCATCCGTACGACGGCGAGCTGTGGGCGGAGGAGGAGCGGCGGATCGAGGTCCACGACGTCGACCCGGACTCCGGCTCCTGGGCGCTCACCTGGACCAGCGCGATCACCAACCGGCGCGCCGAGCCGCTCCGCTTCGGCAGCCCCACCACCGCCGGGCGCGAACTGGCGGGCTACACGGGCCTTTTCTGGCGGGGTCCGCGCGCCTTCCGGGAGGGGCGGATCATCGGCCCGGAGGGGGAGGGCCCGGCGCTGATGGGCACCCAGGCGCCCTGGCTGGCGTACTCCGGTGAACACGACGGCATCGACGGCCACGCCACCCTCGTCTTCGCGCACGCCCCGGAGAACGACCACTCCGGCGCGGGCGGAACCCACCCCGCCCACTGGTTCGTCCGCAACGACCCCTTCGCCGCCGTCGCCCCCTCCTGGTCCTTCTTCGAGGAGCTGGAGCTCGTCCCCGGCGACACGCTCCGCCGCCGCTACCGGGTCGTGGTGGCGGACGGGGCCTGGCGGCGGGCGGACGTCGTCACGTACCTGGAGACGCATCCGTGGTGAGCGCCGGGGAGCACACGTTCGCCGGTCTGCCGGGCGGGATCGCCGTGTCCCGGCTGTGCGTGTACGACTGGCCCGCCGCCGACGGGGCGCGTGGCGGAACTCCCCATGTGCATCTGGCCTGTTCGGAGGCGTACGTCGTCACCGGCGGCCGGGGCGCGGTCCAGACGCTGACCGCGTCCGGCTACCAGGTCACCCCGCTCGCGCCCGGCACGGTCGCCTGGTTCACGCCGGGCACCATCCACCGGCTGGTCAACGACGGCGATCTGCGCATCACCGTCCTCATGCAGAACAGCGGGCTGCCGGAGGCCGGGGACGCGGTGCTCACGCTCCCGCCGGAGCACCTGGCCGACCCGGAGGCGTACGCCGCCGCGACCACGATCCCGGTGGACGCACCGGAGGAGGAGCGGGAGCGGGCCGCTCGCGCTCGGCGTGACCTGGCTCTGGAGGGTTACCGGGCCCTGCGGGCCGCACGGGAGCCGGAAGCGCTGGCCGCCTTCCATCGGGCCGCCCTCGCGCTCGTACGGCCCCGGGTCGCCGAGTGGAGAGAGCGGTGGCGGCAGGGTGCGCTGGCGGCGGCCGAGGCGACGGGCCGGCATCTGGACCGGCTGGCGGAGGGGGACTCGGCGCACCTCGCCGAGGCGGTTGTACAGTCCGAATTCCCCTTTGAGCAGGGGCGGTTCGGGATGTGCGGGCGGCTTGACGTTTACGATACGCCGCTGTAGGTGCCGCGTTGGGCCGTCGAGCGGCTGCGGATCCGTCGTGGCTGGTCGCGCCCACGCGGCGGAGCCGCACATCGATACAGCCCCGCGCCCCTTCCGGGGGGCTTACGCCGCTGTCGGTCCGGTCAGCGTCCACCCCGGCGCCTGCGGATGTGCCGTGAGGTCCTCGTGGCGGACCTCCTCCCCGCACGCGCGGCAGGTGACGACCGGGACCAGTTCGTTGCCGCAGACGTGCTCGACGGCCATGGGCAGGTCGGCGCCCTTGCGGATGTGGCGGTCGCCCCACTCCTTGAGGGTCATGAGGACCGGCTCCAGTTCGAGGCCGGCCTGCGTGGGCCGGTACTCGAAGCGCTGCGGGCGCTCGCTGTAGACGCGTTTGGTGAGGATCCCGGCGTCCACGAGCCGGCGCAGCCGGGTGGCCAGGATGTCGCGCGGGGCGCCGATGTTGCGCACGAGCTGGTCGAAGCGGCCGTTGCCCAGGCACACCTCGCGCAGGACGAGCAAGGAGTACTTCTCGCCGACCAGCGCTAGGGCGTCGGCGATGGAGCAGGGGCGCGGGTCGTGCGCGGTCTTTCGTGCGGCCATGAGAGTCAGTCTAGAGGAGGGTTTGATTTTCCAACCCGTCAAGCTATGGTGAGTTTGAATTACCTACTCACTGGTAGCTGCCGCAGCCCGCCGCCCGGCTCGCTGCGGACAGCCAGGCGGCCAAGGAGGCCCGCGCCATGCGCGACGCAGTGATCGTCGAAGCCGTACGCACCCCCATCGGCAAGGGCAAGCCGAACGGCTCCCTCGCCCACGTCCACCCCGTGCAGCTGCTCGCCCACACCCTGCGCACCCTGGTCGAACGCTCCGGCGTGGACCCGGCGCTGATCGACGACGTCATCGGCGGCACCGTCGATCAGGTCGGCGAGCAGGCCATGAACACCACCCGGTACGCGGTCCTCGCCGCCGGCTTCCCGGAGACGGTGCCGGCCACCACGGTGGACCGTCAGTGCGGCTCCTCCCAGCAGGCCGTGCACTTCGCCGCGCAGGGCGTGCTGTCCGGGGCGTACGACCTCGTCGTCGCCTGCGGTGTGGAGTCGATGAGCCGGGTGCCGATGTGGTCCAACGTGCCCGCGGACAAGGACCCGTTCGGTCCCGGCGTCGCCGAGCGCTACCCCGAGGGCCTGGTCCCGCAGGGCATCAGCGCGGAGCTGATCGCCGCCAAGTGGTCCCTGACGCGTGCGCGGATGGACGAGT
This sequence comes from Streptomyces incarnatus, assembly GCF_001027185.1. Classification (NCBI taxonomy): domain Bacteria; kingdom Bacillati; phylum Actinomycetota; class Actinomycetes; order Kitasatosporales; family Streptomycetaceae; genus Streptomyces; species Streptomyces incarnatus. The sequence continues at coordinate 7,205,553 of NZ_CP011497.1, forward strand.
TCGCCGTCTCCTCGCACGACAAGGCCGCCGCGGCCTGGGACAAGGGCCTGTTCGACGCCGAGATCGCGCCGCTGGACGGCGTCTCCCGCGACGAGTGCGTCCGCCCCGGCAGCACCCCGGAGATCCTCGCCGGCCTCAAGCCCGCCTACTACGACCCCGGCTTCGCCGAGCGCTTCCCGCAGATCGAGTGGAACGTGACCGCGGGCAACGCCAGCCCAGTCAACGACGGCGCCTCCGCCGTGCTGATCACCTCCGGCGACACCGCGGCCCGCCTCGGCCTGCGCCCGCTGGCCCGCCTGCACAGCTTCGCCGTCACCGGTTCCGACCCGCTGCTGATGCTCACCGGGGTCGTCCCCGCGACCGAGAAGGTGCTGCACCGGGCGGGACTGAAGCCGGCCGACATCGACCTCTTCGAGGTCAACGAGGCCTTCTCCAGCGTCGTACTGGCCTGGCAGCAGGAGACCGGCGCCGATCTGGCCAAGGTCAACGTGCACGGCGGCGCGATCGCCCTCGGCCACCCGCTCGGCGCCAGCGGCACCCGGCTGACCACCACCCTGGTCCACGCCATGCGCGAGCGCGGCGCCCGATACGCCCTGCAGACCATGTGCGAGGCGGGCGGACTGGCCAACGCGATGATCCTCGAGGGCCTCCGGCCGGAATGAGCCTCAGCGGCCGCGCAGATGGTGCCGCTTGCGCCAGGCCACCACCGCGCCCAGCAGCGCCGGTACGGCGATCCCGGCCATCGCGATCAGGAAGGCGGGAGACGTCGGCGCGGAGGCGCGGGCGCCGGCGACCGCGTAGGCGGCGGTGTTCGGGATCGAACCGACGGCAGTGGCCAGCAGAAACGGCCACCAGCCCATGCGGGAGACGGCCGCGCAGTAGTTCGCCGCCCAGAACGGCACACCCGGGAAGAGCCGGGCCGCCAGCATGGACCGGAACCCGTGCCGGCTCAGCTGACCGTCGGCCGCCTTCAGCCAGCGGCCCCGCAGCAGCGGGCGCAGCGCGTCCTGCCCGAGCACCCGGCCGAGCCCGAACGCCACGCCCGCGCCGAGCACGGTGCCCGCCAGCGAGGTCGCCAGCCCCAGCTGTGAGCCGAACAGCGCGCCCGCCGCCAGGTTGAGCAGGGGGCGCGGCACGAACGCCACGGTGCACAGCCCGTACGCCACGCCGAACACCGCGGCCGCCGCGGCCCCGCCCAGCTGCGGCGGCCACCCGTGGGTCAGCAGCCGCTGCGGCTGGAAGACCAGCACGCTCGCGGCGGCACCGGCGAGCAGCACGAGGAGCAGCGACAGCCGGGCATAGGGATGCGCCAGCGCCCGCGCACACCGCCCGGCGAACCCGGCGCGGGGCAGGCGGGAGGCGGGTACGGCGAGCTCCGTGGCGGCGGCCGGGGGAGCGGCCGTGGCGGTGCCAGAGCGGGTGGCATCGAGCATCCGGTGACATTAACCGACGAACGCGTGTGATCGCCGTCAGGTCTGCCGCACCCAGCGGGTCCGGGCACCCGTGGCGCCCGGACCCGTGGTCCCTTGTCTCACGTGTCTCACGCGGCGAGAGCGTGACCGGGGTGCAGTACCACCTTGGTGTAGCCCTCGATCCGCTTGTCGAACTTCTCGTACGCCTGCGGCGCCTGGTCCAGCGGCAGCTCGTGGGAGACCACGAAGCTGGGCTTGGCGCGCCCGGCGATGATCAGGTCGCGCAGCTGGCGGTTGTACCGCTTGACATTGCACTGACCGGTGCCCATCTGCTGGCCCTTCTCGAACATCTTGCCGATCGAGACCAGCAGCTGGCCGTGTTTGGCGTGGTCGTCGGGACCGCCCGGGTCCGAGGGCACGTACAGACCGGGCACGCCGAGCATGCCCGTCGGCCGTACCGTCTGGACCAGCTCGTTGAGGACGATGGCGGGCTCCTCGTGGCTGGCGTCGTGCGCCTGGGCCTGGTAGCCGACGGCGTCGACACCCTTGTCGGTGCCCTCGCCTCCCGTCTGTTCCTTGATCTGCTCCGCCGGGTCGCCCTTGGTGAAGTCGATCGGGATGGCCCCGATCTCCTCCGCCTTGGCCAGCCGCTCGGGCACCCGGTCGACGGAGAACACCTTCGCCGCGCCGCGCAGCAGCGCCGAGTAGGCGGCCATCAGTCCCACCGGCCCGGCGCCGTAGACGGCCACGCTCTCGCCGGGGGAGACCTGGGCGAGCTCGCAACCGTGGTAGCCCGTCGGGAAGATGTCGGCGAGCAGGACGAAGTCCGTCTCGAACTCGTCGCCCGGGGGCAGCTTCAGACAGTTGAAGTCGGCGTACGGCACCCGCAGCAGCTCGGCCTGGCCGCCGATGAACGGGCCCATCGCCACATAGCCGTAGGCCCCGCCCGCGAATCCGGGATTGACCGTCAGGCAGAAGCCGGTCTTGCCGGCGAGACAGTTCTTGCAGAATCCGCAGGCGACGTTGAACGGCATCACGACACGGTCACCCTGGGACAGGGAGGTCACCCCGCTGCCCACCTCCTCGATGATGCCGAGGTTCTCGTGCCCGAAGACGATGCCCGACTCGGCCGCCGTGCGGCCCTCGTACATGTGCAGGTCCGAACCGCATATCGCGGTCGACGTGACGCGTACGAGCACATCGTTGGGATGCTGGATCCGGGGATCCTGGACGTCCTTCACCACCACGCTGAAGGGCTCTTCGTAGACGACGGCTTTCACCTCTGTCACCTCCGCCGCTTCACCGCCACTACTTCCAGGGAACGCCGGTGGGGAGGGGGGTGCAACCCCCGTCGGAGGGGTGCTGCGCCGCGGTTCGAGGCGCGTGATGCTGCAGCGTGATCGTACGCGTGTTCGATAGTATCGTTCCTTCATGACCGTCGTGGGCGCGGCCCCGCCGCACGTGCCGCCCAGTGCTCTCGCCGACACCGTGCTGGAGCGGCTGACGGTGGTGTTCGCGGCCGCCGCCGATCCGGGGCGGGCCGGCCCGATGCGGGCGTACATGAAGGACGTGGCCCCCTTCCTCGGCATCCCCACCCCGGACCGCCGCATCCTGTCCCGCACCGTCCTCGCGGGCACCCCGCGCCCCGACGAGGCCGACTGCACCGCGATCGCGCTGCGCTGCTGGGCGCTGCCGGAGCGTGAGTACCACTACTTCGCGGTGGACTACCTGCGCCGGCACGCCGCGCGGTGCTCGTCCGGCTTCCTGCCGGTGACCCGGCACCTCGTCACGACCGTCCCGTGGTGGGACACCGTCGATCTGCTCGCCGCCCACGTGGTCGGGCGCCTGGTCGCCGCCGACCCCCGGCTCACCGCCGACATGGACGCCTGGATCACCGACGGCGACCGGTGGCCGGTGCGCACGGCCCTGCTCCACCAGCTGACCCGCAAGGAAGACACCGACGCCGAGCGGCTGTTCGGCTACTGCCTGGTCCAGTCCGGGCATCCCGACTTCTTCGTCCGCAAGGCGATCGGCTGGGCCCTGCGCGAGTACGCCAAGACCGACCCCGGGGCCGTACGGGCCTTCCTGGCGCGGGAGCGGGGCAGGTTCGCGCCACTGACCGTCCGGGAGGCGCTGAAGAACATCGGCGCGTGAGCATCACCGGCGGGTGGGCCCCAACTCACCGGCAGCCGAAAATCGTTCGACGCCGGACGCCTGCTCGGCGAGGATCGACCGCATGTTCCGGTACGCCTTCCTCCTCGCAGCATCCGCCGTCGCGGATGCGCCGAAGGCTGCCGTCCTGATCCTCGTGGCCGCTGTCGACGGCGCCCGAAGCTGACCCTCTCCGGAACGTCCGGCGGACCCCGCAGGGGGAGGGTCGGCGAGTCCCCGGGGTCCCGCGTTTCTCCTTACGGCTGAGAGGCTTCGAGGTACAGCCATGTCCAAAACGGCCTACGTGCGCACCAAGCCGCACCTGAACATCGGCACCATGGGTCATGTCGACCACGGCAAGACCACCCTGACCGCCGCCATCACCAAGGTCCTCGCCGAGCGCGGCTCCGGCACCTTCGTGCCGTTCGACCGCATCGACCGGGCCCCGGAGGAGGCCGCCCGCGGCATCACCATCAACATCGCGCACGTCGAGTACGAGACCGACACCCGGCACTACGCCCACGTGGACATGCCGGGGCACGCCGACTACGTCAAGAACATGGTCACCGGCGCCGCGCAGCTCGACGGGGCGATCCTCGTCGTGTCCGCGCTCGACGGGATCATGCCGCAGACCGCCGAACACGTGCTGCTCGCCCGGCAGGTGGGCGTCGACCACATCGTCGTCGCCCTCAACAAGGCCGACGGCACGGACGACGAGGAGCTCATCGACCTCGTCGAGCTGGAGGTCCGCGACCTGCTGACCGCCCAGGGCTACCCGGGCGACTCCGTGCCCGTCGTACGGGTCTCCGGGCTGCGGGCGCTGGAGGGCGACCCGCGCTGGACGGCGGCCGTCGAGGCGCTGCTCGACGCGGTGGACACGTACGTGCCGATGCCGGAGCGGTATCTGGACGCGCCGTTCCTGCTGCCGGTGGAGAACGTGCTCACCATCACCGGCCGGGGCACGGTCGTCACGGGTGCCGTGGAGCGGGGCACGCTCCGCCTGGGGGACCGGGTCTCGGTCCTCGGCGCCGGGGTGGACAGCGTGGTCACCGGGCTCGAGACCTTCGGCAAGCCGATGGAGGAGGCGGAGGCCGGGGACAACGTGGCGGTGCTGCTGCGGGGTGTGCCGCGTGACGCCGTGCGACGCGGGCATGTGGTGGCGGCGCCGGGGAGCGTGGTGCCGGCGCGGCGGTTCTCGGCGCGGGTGTACCTGCTGGCGGGGCGCGAGGGGGGTCGTACGACGCCGGTCGCGACCGGATACCGCCCGCAGTTCTACATCCGCACGGCGGACGTGGTCGGTGACGTCGACCTCGGCGCCGTGGGCATGGCCCGGCCCGGAGAGACCGTGGAGATGACGGTCGAGCTGGGACGGGAGATGCCGCTGGAGCCGGGGCTCGGGTTCGCCATCCGTGAGGGCGGTCGGACGGTGGGAGCGGGGACCGTGACGACGGTCGGGTAGCGCGGTCGCCCCCACAATGGAGGGGTGAACGAACCCATACCCGTGACCCGCGCCACCGATCACGGCACCGCCAAGCTCATGCCCGATGTCGATCGCGCGCGGGCCTGGCTGCTGACCGTCGACGGGGCGCCGCAGTCGTACGTCGATCTCGACGATCCGGCGTATCTGGAGTTCGAGTACGCGCGGCGGCTCGGGTATGTGCTCGACGCCGTGGCGGAGGCCGGGCGGCCGCTGCACGTGCTGCACCTGGGCGGCGGGGCGCTGACGCTGCCGCGCTATGTGGCGGCCACCCGGCCGGGCTCGCGGCAGGACGTCGTCGAGGCCGACCGGGGGCTGCTGGAGCTGGTCGCCGAGTACCTGCCGCTGCCGGCCGGCTCGGGTGTCGCGGTGCACGCCGCCGACGCCCGGGCCTGGCTGGAGGCGGCCCCGGACGATCACGCCGATGTGCTGATCGCCGACGTCTTCGGCGGGTCCCGGGTGCCGGCGCACCTGACCACGCTCGCCTACGCCCGCGAGGCCGAGCGGGTGCTGCGGCCGGGCGGGGTCTACCTGGCCAATCTCGCGGACGCCGCGCCGTTCGGGTTCCTGCGGTCCCAACTGGCCACGCTCGCGGCCGTTTTCGAGGAGCTGGTGCTGATCGCCGAGCCCGCGGTGCTGCGCGGCCGCCGGTTCGGAAACGCGGTGCTCGCCGCCGCACACCGGCCCCTCGACACCGCCGCACTGGCCCGCCGTACCGCTGCGGACGCCTTCCCGGCGCGGGTCGAACACGGGGCGGCGGTACGGGAGTTCACCGGTTCCGCCCGGCCCGTGGAGGACGCCGACGCCGTACCGTCACCCGAGCCCCCGGGCGGGGCGTTCGGCATCGGCTGACCCGACAAGCAGGCGACGACACCCTCTGGGGTCACCGGGTCCACCGCGGCCACCTGCGCCAGGGCTGAGGCTCCACGGTGTTCCGGGCCCGCCGCGCGACGGCGGGCCGGAACACCCCGCGGGCTCACTGGTTCGTCGGGTCCCCGTGCAGCCGGACGGTGCTGAGCACCTTCAGTACGGTCGCCTTGGACACCTCGCCGGTCACGCCTTTGGCGCCGTAGAAGTTGAACGACACGTAGTCGTGCACCGAGTTCTGGAAGCCGAACGTCAGCGCCTTGCCGTCGGTCACACACTTGCCCTTGCGCGGTGTGTGGGTCGACTGGGCCCAGGCGTAGCTGCCCTCGACGCCCGAGGCGGACTTGAAGGACGTGGCCTTCTTGTCCCAGGAGATGCTCTTCTTGTCCGGCATGGTGTAGCCGCCGTAGACCCACCAGGGCGGCGTGTTGAGGGCGATCTCGTCCGTGTTCTTGGCGCCGCTCGCCCCCTTGGTGCCCACGACCGCCAGCGGGGTGTCCTCGGTGCGGCCGTCCTTGTCGTCGTCCGAGGTGCACCACTTCGGCTGGTACTCGGCGAGACCCGACATGGTGATGCCCGAGTCCTTCTCGCTCTTCGGGAAGTCGAAGCCGACCGCGAGGCCGGTGGACTCGACCTCCCACTGCGGCGGCACGTCGAAGGCGACGCCCCACTTGGGGTTCACCACGACCTTCCAGCCGGGGATGGCCGGCTTCTCCGTCCCGGTTCCGCGCGGGTCGTCCGTCGCCGACGAACTGGCCGTGGGCTGGGGGGCCGGCGACTGGCTCGCCCGGCCGCCCTTGCCGCCGTCGGCCCGGTCGTCCTTGCCGTCCTTCTTGCCGAGGACGAGATAGCCGGTCACGGCGGCCGCGATCACGACCGCGGTGGCCGCGACGATCGCGATCAGCTTCGTGCGGCCGCCCCCCTGCGGAGGCTGCGGAGCGGGCGCGGCGGGCGGCTGCGGCTGCCCCCACTGCGGCTGCTGACCGTACGGCCCGGCCTGCGGATACTGCTGGTATCCGGGCTGCTGGTACGGGTTCGGCTGCTGGTAACCCGGCTGCTGGTACGGATTCTGCTGCGGGTTGTTCTGCCCGGCGTTCCCCGGGTTCGGCGCGCCCCCTGGCGGCTGCTGATCTGGCCACATGGCCAGTAACCCTAGTGCCGCCAGGGACACGATTCGGTCACCGGCCCTCGCCAGGGTCGTAGCGAAGCGGGGCGGGGGAGGGTCCGTGCTGGTCAGTTTCGGCTACTCGTGAGTAACATGGTGCCATGAGCGCAGACCAGATGTCGATCGGCGAGATGCTCGCCGCCACCGTGCCCATGGCCCGGACACTGAACCTGGAGTTCCTCGAGACCTCTGGGGACAAGGCCGTCGTGTCCCTGCCGGACCAGGGCGCGTATCACAACCATGTGGGCGGGCCGCACGCCGGTGCGATGTTCACGCTCGGCGAGTCCGCGAGCGGCGCCATCGTGCTGGCCGCGTTCGGGGACCAGCTCTCCCGCGCGGTGCCGCTCGCCGTCCGTGCCGACATCGCCTACAAGAAGCTCGCGATGGGCGCCGTCACCGCGACCGCCACGCTGGGCCGTCCGGCCGCCGAGGTCGTGGCCGAGCTGGACGCCGGGCAGCGCCCCGAGTTCCCCGTGGCGATCGAGATCCGCCGTGCGGACGGCGCCGTGACGGGTGAGATGACCGTCGTCTGGACGTTGCGTCCCAACAGCTAGGGAATGACGGGCGGTTGAAGGGGGCCCCTCGGAAAGGGGCCCCTTCGTTCCGCCCGGTGTGTCGCTCTACGCGGCCCGGCGGCCGTTCCGGCCGCCCGTCGCGCTCTCCTCCAGTTCCGTCACGAACTCCCTGAGCCAGCGCGCGAATCCGGGGCCGAGGTCGGGGCGGGTGCAGGCGAGCCGGACCACCGTGCGCAGGTAGTCGGCCTTGTCGCCGGTGTCGTAGCGCAGGCCGTCGAAGACGACCCCGTGGACGGTGCCGTCCGCCGCGAGGGCCTGCAGGGCGTCGGTCAGCTGGATCTCGCCGCCGCGGCCCGGCGGGGTGCGCTCCAGGACGTGGAACACGGCCGGGTCGAGGACATAGCGGCCGATGACCGCGTACCGGCTCGGCGCGGTCCCCTGCGCCGGCTTCTCCACCAGCCCGGTGACGCGTACGACCCCGTCCTCACCGGCCGGTTCCACCGCCGCGCAGCCGTAGCGGTGGATCTGCGCCGGGTCGACCTCCATCAGCGCCACCACGCTGCCCGCGTACCGCTCGCGGACCTCGAGCATCCGGCTCAGCAGGGTCTCGCGCGGGTCGATCAGATCGTCGCCGAGGAGCACCGCGAACGGCTGGTCGCCGACGTGGTGACGGGCGCACAGCACGGCGTGGCCGAGACCGAGCGGGTCGCCCTGGCGGATGTGGTGGATGTCGGCGAGCCGCGCCGGATCGCGCACCGCGTCCAGCCGCACGGTGTCGCCCTTGGCCGCCAGCGCCTGCTCCAGTTCGAAGGCGTGGTCGAAGTGGTCCTCGATGGCCCGCTTGTGGCGGCCGGTGACCATCAGGATGTCGTCCAGACCGGCCGCGGCCGCCTCCTCGACCACGTACTGGATGGCCGGCTTGTCGACGACCGGCAGCATCTCCTTCGGCGTGGCCTTGGTCGCGGGCAGGAAGCGGGTACCGAGTCCGGCGGCCGGTACGACCGCCTTGCGGACCGTACGGGAGGGAGCGGGGGCGGTTGTGGAGCGGGAGGCGATCATGCGGCCCATGCTCGGGCACCCGGATGAGAGCGGGCCCGGAGAAACATGGGAACCGGCTGTGGAAGTGATACCGGCGGTAACTCCTGAGCAATTCGCTGAGTTTGAAGCCGGGTCATTCGAACTTCTTGTTTCCTGTGAGCAGCGTGTGCGAAGGTGAGCCTTCCCGCGGGAGGGCAAAGGCAGGCGTCGAACGCCAGGGCCGGCCCTTTAGGTACGTACCAGATCCAGGTATGCATCACATGGCACTGCTTTCCGTCAGGACGGCATTTCGTGTGCGTCCTGCGGCTGGAAGGAAATGGTTCCGTGCAGTCCCCTCACCCCCCACGCCCGCCGTATCCGCCGCTGCCCGGTTCGCCCGGGGAGTCCGACCGCGATCTCGCCGCCCGGCTCGGCGGTCCGCACGCCGCCCACCACCACGCCGTCGCCCTGCTGCTGGCCCGCCACTGGCGGGCCGCCCGCGACTACGCCGTTGTCTGCCTGGCCTCCGCCGGTCCCGCGCCCCAACTCGTGGCCACCGCCGCCTTCCACGAGGTCCTCGGCCGGGCGGCGGGCGGAGCGGCCGGCGGCGCCCTGCGCCCGCACCTGCTCGTCGCCGTCCGCGACATCGTCCGCGCCTGGGCGGCGGACGAGGTGGCCTGCGCGACCCTGCCGGAATTGCGCAAACCCACCGGAGGTCGCGGACTGCGTGCGACAAAGCCCGGAACGCCGGAAAGACGACAACTCGCCGAACGCGCCTTCCAGGCCCTTCCCGGCGCCTCGCAATGCCTTCTGTGGCACACCGAGGTAGAAGCCGAACCGATAAACATACCCGCCGGTCTGCTGGGCGTCGACCCGGCCACCGCCGCGGCCGCCCTGGAACAGGCGCGCGAGCAATTCCGGGCGGGCTGCGTACGCGCCCACCGGGAACTCGCGCCGACCAAGGAATGCCGCTTCTACAACCGGCTCCTGGACGTCCCCATGCGCCGTGGCGGCGCCCTGCTGCCGGACGTACGACAGCATCTGACGGCCTGTGCGTACTGCCGGCACGCGGCCGAGACCTTCGGGCTGGTCGACGACGGCCTGGGCCTGCTGCTCGCCGAGACCGTGCTCGGCTGGGGCGCCCGCCGCTATCTCGACTCGCGCCCCGGACGCGGCGCCACCGAGGACCCGCCGTGTGCGCCGGCGTCCGATCCGGGGGAGGCGAAGGCGGGCGGCAGACACCGTACGGGGACCGGCAGCCGCCACCGCACAGCCGTGGCCGTCGGCGTCGGACTGACCTCGCTCGCGTTGCTCGCCACCGTCCTCGTGGCCAGGAGCTGGTCCGATGACAACGGTGTCCCCACGCCCGGCGCCACCTGGGGTGCCCCCGCCGGGCACACCACACACCCGGGCGGCCCCGGCGCACGGGCCGCCGACTCCTCCGCCGCCTCGGCCGGCGGGCCCGCCGAGGTGGCCCACGGCGGCCTGCGCGGCCTCGCCTCCGGGCGCTGCCTGGACGTGCGCGGGGACAGTGTGCGGGCGGGTGCGGGTGTCGTGCTCGCGCCCTGCACCTCCGCCGCCTCGCAGCAGTGGTCGTACCAGGACGACGGGTTGCTGCGCAGCGCCGCCGACCCGTCCCTGTGCCTGGCCGCCGACCCCGGTTCGAAGAGCGTCGTGCTCGCCGGGTGTGTCGTGCACGCCGGAGAGGTGGCGTACGACATCACCGTGCGCGGCGAGATCCTGCCGCGCCGGCACGAGGGCCTCGCGCTCGCCGCGGGCTCCGGCGACACCTCCGCGGGCGTCGTGCTGGCACCGCGCGACGGTGCGCCGGACCAGCGCTGGGCGCTGGAGCCGGCGGCGGACGGGGCGGGTCGGCCGGACGTGGCGCCGGGCGGGCCGGGGGTGCCGGGTGACCCCGGCGCTCCGGGCCGATCCGGTGCCGCCGGGGACGGTGCGGCGGACGCGCCAGGGGGCTCATCGGCGGGGTCCTCGGCAGGCGACGGGCTCTCGACGGGCGATGCCGGGGGCCCCGCGCCTGGGCTCACCTCGGGCGGGGCGCCGCAGGGCGCGGCCGGCGGGCCGGGCGCTCCGGGGAAGTCGGGCCAGGCCGACGAGACCCGGATCGCCCAGGTGGGCGCCGACAACGACCGGCGGCGCACCGGATCCGTGTCACCCGCCCGGGCGGCGCGCGCGGTGCACCGGGTCCTGCCGCCGGTCGCCGGCCCGGTCGCCGCCGTACCGGCGACCGTGGGCACACTGCTCCGCTGACGCGCGGCGCGGGACATCTCGGTGACGCCGGGCGGCGATCGGGCCACGGCGCCGAAGTCATGCGGGATTTACAGACTTCGAGCGGATGTCCCGCCGCGGTGCGGCCGGGCGAGTGCGCGGTGGCGCAGGCGGGGGTTTCGCCCGGGGTTGTGGTGGTGTGGTGCGGGGGTCCCGGTGGCCCCCCGCCCGCACCGGTGAAGGGAATTACCGCGTTTTCCGCCTCTTGCGGCGAATTCGACCCACTGGCCGAATCGATGTCCCTGGGCGCGAAAAGGGAGCGTCGTTATTGACCCGTGAGTAAGCCGAGGCTAGTTTCCGGTGCCCTCGCACCAGAGCGTTCCGCCGCACACCCCCCACCGTGCAGTCTCGCCGATCGTGCCGGAGCATCATGACCTCGCCTGTGCGCGCCCATGACCTCGTCCTGTGCCTCACCCCCTTCGGAGAACCCGACGCCGGTCTCACCGCCGCCGCCTGCGCCGCCGGCGCGCTCGGCATCCTCGACCTCGGCACCGGGGACCGAAGATCCCGAGAGGCGCTCACCCGGCTGAGCCGGGCCGCGCCGGGCCCCTTCGGGGTACGGGTGACCGGGCGCTGCGCGCTGCCGCCGGCCGAGGTCGGCGACGGCCCCGGCACCGTGGTCCTCACCGCCGACGCGGTCTGGCCCCGGTCCGAACTGCCCTCAGAAGTACGCGTGTTGGTGGAGGTCACGGACCTTCAGCAGGCGCGCGCGGCCCTGCGCGCCGGTGCCCAGGGGCTCATCGCCCGCGGCGCCGAGAGCGGCGGCCGGGTCGGCGAGCTGAGCACCTTCGTCCTGCTGCAACAGCTGCTGTCCGACCCGGCGTCGGGCCGCGTCCCGGTCTGGGCCTGCGGCGGCATCGGCCCGCGCACGGCGGCGGCCGCGGTGGCCGGCGGTGCCGCGGGGGTGGTCCTCGACAGCCAGCTGGCGCTGCTCGCCGAGTCGGGGCTGCCCGAGTCGGTCCGTTCGGTGCTGCGCTCCCTGGACGGCTCGGAGACCGTGGTGCTCGGCGGCCACCGGGTCCTGCGGCGCAGGGGACCGGACGCGCCGGGCCCGCCGGCCGACGACCCCGGGGCGGTCGCCTCCCTGCTGGGCGCCGACGACCGGTACGGCCGGCTGCTGCCGGTGGGCCAGGACGGTTCCCTCGCCGCCCGGTTCGCCCAACGGTACGGGGACGTACGACGCTCGGTGCGGGAGGTGTCGGCGGCCATGCTCGGGGCGGCCGGCGACGGCGCCGCCACGGCCCTGGGACCCGGGTCGGCCATGAGCCGGGCGCTCGGCACCCGGCTCCCGGTGGCTCAGGGGCCCATGACCCGGGTCAGTGACCAGGCGGGCTTCGCCGCGGCCGTCGCCGCCGACGGGGCGCTGCCGTTCCTCGCGCTGGCCCTCGCCGACGGCGAGCGGGCCCGGTCGATGCTCACCGAGGCGCGGGCCGTGCTGGACGGGCGGCCCTGGGGCGTGGGCGTGCTCGGCTTCGCCCCCGAGGAGATCAGGAACGCCCAGCTGGAGGCCGTACGGGAACTGCGGCCCACGCACGCCGTCATCGCGGGCGGACGGCCCGCCCAGGCCGAGACGCTGGAGCGGGCCGGGATCCACGCCTACCTGCACGTGCCGTCGCCGGGACTGCTGCGGCAGTTCCTGGACGCGGGGGCACGCCGGTTCGTGTTCGAGGGGTCCGAGTGCGGCGGGCACGTCGGACCCCGCGCCTCCTTCCCGCTCTGGGAGGCCCAACTGGCCGTGCTGGAGGACTTCCTGGCCGGCGCCGACGACCCGACGGCCCGCCGGCTGGAGGTGTTCTTCGCCGGCGGTGTCCACGACGAGCGGTCGGCGGCGATGGTCGCGGCCCTGGCCGCACCGCTCACCGCGCGGGGCGCCGCCGTCGGCGTGCTCATGGGCACCGCCTACCTGTTCACCGAGGAGGCCGTCGCGCACGGCGCCGTACGGCCCCTCTTCCAGCGGCAGGTGCTCACCGCCACCACGACCACGCTCCTCCGGACCGCCCCCGGCCACGCCACCCGCTGTGTCCCGAGCCCCTTCACCGGCGACTACCGGGCACGCGAGGCCGCGCTCCGGGAGCAGGGGCTGACCGACCGCGAGGTCTGGGAGAAGCTGGAGCGGCTCAACGTGGGCCGGCTGCGCATCGCCAGCAAGGGCGTCGAGCGCGGGGCCGACGGCGCGTTGGCGACCGTGGACGAGGAACGGCAGCTCGCGGACGGGATGTTCATGGCCGGCGAGGTCGCCGTGCTGCGCTCGGCGACCACCACCCTGGCGGACCTGCACCGCGCGGTGACCGACGGCGCCGCCGCGTTCCTGACGCGGTCGGCCGCCGAGGTCCGCACGCGGCAGACCGCCCACGCGCGCGTGCCCTCCGCCGTCGAGCCGGAGCCGCCCGCGCCGCTGGACGTCGCCGTCGTCGGCATGGCCTGCATGTTCCCCGGGGCCCCCGACCTCGCGACCTTCTGGACCAACATCGTCGGCGGCCGCGACTCCGTCACCGAGGTGCCGCCGGAACGCTGGGACCCGGCAGTGCACCACGCGGCCGGCAGCACGGCGTCCACGTGGGGCGGATTCCTGCCCCGCATCCCCTTCGACCCGCTGCGCTACGGCATCCCGCCCGCCTCCCTCGGCAGCATCGAACCCGTCCAGCTGCTGTCCCTGGAGGCGGCCCGCCGGGCGCTGGAGGACGCCGGGTACGGCGAACGGGGGCGGGCGTTCGACCGCGCGCGGACCTCGGTCGTCTTCGGCGCCGAGGCGGGCAGCGACCTGGCCAACGCCGTCACCCTGCGCGCCGTACTCCCGTCCTACTACGGCAAGGTGCCCGACGGCATCGAGGAACAACTGCCCCGGCTCACCGAGGACTCCTTCCCCGGCATGCTCGCCAACGTCATCTCCGGCCGGATCGCCAACCGGCTGGACCTCGGCGGCGCCAACTTCACCGTCGACGCCGCCTGCGCCTCCTCCCTCGCCGCTCTCGACGTGGCCTGCAAGGAACTCGTCGCCGGCACCAGCGACCTCGTGCTGTGCGGCGGCGCCGACCTGCACAACGGCATCAACGACTACGTGCTGTTCTCCTCCGTCCACGCGCTCTCGCCGACCGGGCGCTCCCGCGCCTTCGACGCCTCGGCCGACGGCATCGCCCTCGGCGAGGGCGTGGCCTGCGTGGTCCTCAAACGGCTCGCCGACGCCGAACGCGACGGCGACCGGATCTACGGCGTGGTCAAGGGCCTCGGCTCCGCGAGCGACGGCCGCTCGCTCGGCCTCACCGCGCCCCGCCCCGAAGGCCAGCGGGCGGCGCTGGAGCGCGCGTACCGCAACGCCGGTGTCTCGCCCGCGGACGTCGGCCTGGTCGAGGCGCACGGCACCGGCACGGTCGTCGGCGACCGCACCGAACTCGCCGTGCTCACCGAGGTGTTCACCGAAGCGGGCGCGGAGCACGGCCGCTGCGCCCTCGGCTCGGTCAAGTCGCAGATCGGGCACACCAAATGCGCCGCCGGGCTCGCGGGCCTCATCAAGACCGTCCTCGCGCTGCACACCGGCGTCACCCCGCCCACCCTGCACCTGGAGCGGCCCAACCCGGCCTGGACGGAGGACGGCAGCCCCTTCGCGTTCCACACCCGCGCCCGGCCCTGGACGGCACCGGCCGCCGAACGTCTCGCCGGGGTCAGCGCGTTCGGCTTCGGCGGCACCAACTTCCACGCCGTGCTGGCCGCTCACGCCGACGCCGTACCGCCCCGGCAGGCCCTGGACGCCTGGCCGGCCGAGCTGTTCCTCTTCCGCGGCCGGGACACCACGGCGGCCCACCGGCAGGCCGCGGAGCTCCTCCGGGCCGCCGAGGCCGACGGCCACCCCTGGCGCCTGCGCGACCTCGCCCTCGCCGCGGCCCACCGCGCCGACACCTCACACGAGCCGGTCCAGGCCGCACTCGTGGCCCACGACACCGAGGAACTCACGCGCCAACTCCGGCGGCTCCTCACCGGGGAGCACGATCCGGCCGCGGGCATCCATGTCGCCGATCCGGTGCCGGAGCCGGAGCACGCGGTGACGGAGCCGGAGGGGGAGGGCGCGGCGGACTCGGTGCCGGGGGTGGGCGCGGATCCGGTGGAGGGTGAGGCCGCGGATCCGGGGGAGGCTGAGGCCGCGGATCCGGTGGAGGGTGAGGTCGCGGATCCGGCGGAGGGTGAGGTCGCGGATCCGGGGGAGGGTGAGGTCGCGGATCCGGGGGAGGGTGAGGTCGCGGATCCGGCGGAGGGTGAGGTCGCGGATCCGGGGGAGGCTGAGGCCGCGGATCCGGTGCGGGACGGCGTGCCGGCCGGGGTGCGCGGCGGTGTCGTGGAGTCGGCGGTCGGCAGGAGCGCCGAGCCGGCCGTCGGCAGGGGCGCCGAGCCGGCCGTCGGCAGGGGCGCCGAGCCGGCCGTCGGCAGGGGTGCCGAGCCGGTCGACGGCAGGGGTGCCGAGCCGGTCGACCGCAGGGGCGCGGGTCCGGTGAGAAACGGCGTCGCCGGCTCGGTGGAGAGCACCGTCATCCGCTCACCATGGAGCGAGGGTGCCGATTCGGTGCCGGGCGCGGGCGCCGGGCTGGTTCGGGGTGAGGGTGCCGACTCGGTGCCGGGCAAGGTCGCCTTTCTGTTCCCCGGTCAGGGCAGTCAGCGTCCCGGGATGCTTGCCGAGCTCCTGGTGCATCTGCCTGAGCTGCGGTACTACCTGGAGCTCGGTCGCGGGCACGCCGACGCGGTCCACCCGCCCGCCGCCTTCGACGAGGCCGCGCGGGAGCTCCGGCGGGCCGCCCTCACCGACACCCGGGCCGCGCAGCCCGCCCTCGGCATCACGGGACTCGCCGCGCACGCCTTCCTCACCTCGGCCGGGGTCCATCCCGACCTGGCCGCCGGGCACAGCTACGGCGAGCTGGTCGCCCTTGCCGCGGCCGGCGCCCTCGACCCCGGGACGCTGCTCGAGCTGAGCGCCGAGCGGGCCGGCGCGATCCTGGCGGCGGCGGGCGACGACCCGGGCACCATGGCCGCCGTCGGCGCCCCCGCCGAGACCGTCGTACGCACCCTGCAGACGTCCGGCGCACCCGCCTCCGTGGTCGTCGCCAACCTCAACTCACCTGATCAAACCGTGATTTCAGGACCGACGGCGGATGTCGAGTCGGCCGTACGGATGCTGCGCGACGCCGGGCTCGGCGCGCGGCGCATCCCCGTGGCCTGTGCCTTCCACAGCCCGCTCGTGGCCGCCGCGGGGGAACGGTTCGCCAAGGTCCTCGGGGACAAGACGGTGCGCCCGCCCGAGTTCCCCGTCTGGGCCAACCGCACCGCCGCGCCCTATCCGCCCCGCCCCGACGAGGTGCGCGCCGAACTCGCCGCCCAGATCGGTGCCCCCGTCGCGTTCGCCGCCCAGATCGAGGCCATGTACGAGGCGGGCGCGCGCGTCTTCGTCGAGGCGGGCCCCGGCACGGTCCTCACCCGGCTCGTCGCCCGGATCCTCGGCGACCGCCCGCACCGCACGGTCGCCTGCGAACCCGACCCCGACAGCGGCCTGCGCGGCTGGCTCGACGCCCTCGCCCGCCTCGCCGTCGCCGGACAGCCGGTGCGCACCGCCTGGCTGCTGCGGGGCCGTGACGCCGTCGACGCGCTGCGCACCCCGGCACCGAAACGGCCCGGCTGGACGGTCGACGGACACCTCGTCCGCACCGCCGACGGAGCACTCCTTCCCGGTGCCCTCGCACCGGCCCGACGAGTCGTGGAGACGACCGTGACCACCGACCAGCCGTACGGCGCCCCCGCCGACAACCGGGACGCGCTCATCTCCGAATTCCTGCGCACCAGCCGGGAGATGATCGCCGCCCAGCGCGATGTCCTGCTCACCTACTTCGGTACCGCACCGGCACCGGGCGCGATGCCGCCGGCGCCCGTCCCGGCCGTACCGCTTCCGCAGGAGGTCGCACCAGAGGTCCCCGCGCTCGATGCCCAGTCGACCGAGCCGGACGGTGCGGCGCCGGTGACCGACGTGGAGCAGGTCGTCCTGGAGATCATCAGCGAACGCACCGGCTATCCCGTCGACATGATCGAGCCCGGCCTCGACCTGGAGGCCGACCTCAGCATCGACTCGATCAAGCGGGCCGAGATAGCGGGTGAGCTCGCTCAGCGGCTCGGCATCGCGGGCGGCGCCGACGTACTGGACGACGCCGCGCTGGAGGAGCTGACCAAGGCGCGTACGGCTGCCGCGGTGACGGCCTGGCTGACGGCGCGGGCGGGGACACCGTCTGGTGAGGCGGGGACAGAGCCCGGCGAGGCGGGGGCACAGTCCGGTGCGGCGGGCGGGCGGCAGCAGGAGCCTCGCGCCGACGGCCGGGCAGAGTACGTGGGGGAGCGGGCCGAGGAGGCCCTCGTCGGCGCGGCGGCCGGGCACCCCCGGGAACCGGCCGAAGCCGTGCACGCCCCCGCCCCCGTCCTCGGCGTTCCACCCCGGCGCTGCGAGCTGCGTCCGGTACCCCTCCCGGCCCCGGACCCTGTTGCCGCCGAGGACCAGGACCACGCCCTGTCCGGCCGGCGTTTCGCCCTCCTCGGGGACGGCGCGGGCGCGGCGGCGCAGGTCGCGGCGCGGCTCGCCGAGCACGGCGCCGAAGCCGTGATGCTCGACGCGAACCACCTCCTCACCGCGGCGGACGGCCCGGTGGACGACGTCGTGTACCTCGGCGCGCTGCCCGGCCCCGACCTCCCGGTGCTGCCGGACGCCTTCCCGGTGCTCCGCGCGGCGCTCGCGCGCGGCCCGCGCCGGCTGTTCGCCCTCCGGGCCGCCGACCGCACGGGCGCGCTGCGGGCGGCCGGGCTGGACGGCCTGTTCCGCGGCATCGGCTGCGAGTACCCGGATCTGCTGGCACGGGTCGTCGCCGTCGCCGACACCGCTCCGGCGGCCGTCACCGACGCCCTGCTCGCCGAGCTGCGGGCGCCCGGGCAGGCCCCTGTCGTCCTGCGTACGGCGGCCGGTGCCCGGCAGGGTCCCGAGCTCGTACCCGCCCCCTTGGGCCCGCTCGCGAGCACCGGCGCCGGGCCCGCGGGGGACGGCGCCGCCGAAGCGGCGGCACTCGGGCTCGACCGGGACTCCGTCGTGCTGCTGGTCGGCGGCGCCCGGGGCATCACCGCGCGGTTCGCGGCCGCGCTGGCCGGTGCCTGCCGGTGCCGTGTCGAGCTGCTGGGCCGTACGCCCGCGCCCACCGCGCCCGAGGCCCCGCACACCGCGGTCGCGCGCACCCCCGTCGAGCTGCGGGCGGCACTCGCCGCGGGACCGGGCGCGGCCGCCCCCGCCGAGATCAACACGGCCGCCGAACTGATCCTCGCCCAGCGGGAGATCACCACGACCCTCGCCGAACTCGGCGCACTCGGCAGCGAAGCACGCTACCGCTCGGTGGACTTCCGGGACCGGGACGCCGTACTGCGGGCGGTCAAGGAGATCCACGCCGAACACGGCCGTCTCGACGGGGTCGTCTTCGCCGCCGGTGTCATCGAGGACCGGCTCATCACCGACAAGACCGCCGAGTCCTTCCAGCGGGTCTACGGCACGAAGACGGCCGGAGCCGCGGCGCTGTTCGCCGCCCTGGACGACCTGCCGGGCGCGCCCGCGTTCACCGTGCTGTTCGGCAGCGTCGCCGCCGTGCTCGGCAACCGCGGCCAGGCCGACTACGCCGCCGCCAACGACGCCCTGGAGGCCCTCGGCGCCGACTGGGCCGCCCGGACGGGCGCGCGCACGCTGACCGTCCACTGGGGACCCTGGGCACCGTCCGCGACGCACGGCGGCATGGTAGGTGCCGAACTCGGCCGCGCGTACGCCCGGCGCGGGATCGAGCTGATCGACCCCGACGAGGGCACCGCGGCCCTGCTGCGGGAGCTCGCCTGGGGCGAACCGTCGGTCCGCGCCGTCGTCTACACCGCCTCGGGGACGCTGACATGACCGAACGTCAAGTCCCCGTCGCGGTCGTCGGGATGGCGGTGCTGCTGCCCGGCGCCCCCGGACTCGACGCCTACTGGCGGAACCTGCGCGACGGAGTCGACGCGATCGGCGAGGTCCCCGCGGGCCGGTGGGACGCCGACCACTACACGCCGGACTCGGCCACCGGACCCGCCGCGCCCGACCGGATCTACTGCCGGCGCGGCGGATTCGTGGACGGGCTCGCCGAGGTGGACGTCACCCGCTACGGCATCATGCCCGCCTCGGTGCCCGGCACCGAGCCCGACCAGCTGATCGCCCTCGACGTGGCCGCCGCCGCGCTCGCGGACGCCGGCGGCGAGGAACGGCTGCCCGAACGGCACCGGATCGGCGTGGCCCTGGGCCGCGGTGGCTATCTCACCCCCGGCCTGGTCCGCCTGGACCAGCGCGTACGCACGGCCGCACAGCTCACCCGCACCCTGAGTGAGCTGTTACCCGGCCTCTCCAGGGCCCAGCTCGGCCGCATCCGCACCGCGTTCACCGACCGGCTCGGCCCCGACAGCCCGGAGTCCGCGATCGGCCTGGTCCCCAACCTGGCCGCCTCGCGCATCGCCAACCGGCTCGACCTGCGCGGCCCCGCCTACACCGTGGACGCCGCCTGCGCCTCCTCCCTGGTCGCCGTGGACCAGGCGGTCACCGCACTCACCACCGGCCGCTGCGACCTGATGCTGGCCGGGGGAGTGCACCACTGCCACGACATCACGCTCTGGAGCGTCTTCGCGCAACTGCGCGCGCTCTCCCCGAGCCAGCGCATCCGCCCCTTCCACCGTGACGCCGACGGCATCCTCATCGGTGAGGGCACCGGCGTCGTCGTACTGAAGCGGCTGGCGGACGCCGAACGCGACGGTGACCGGGTGTACGCCGTGATCCGGGGCACCGGCGTGGCGAGCGACGGCCGTACCGCGGGACTGGTCGCACCGGACCCGGGCGGGCAGGCCAGAGCCGTACGCCAGGCCTGGCGGGCCGCCGGGCTCGACCCCGCCGCGCCGGACTCCATCGGCCTGCTGGAGGCGCACGGCACCGCCACCCCCGCCGGTGACACGACCGAACTCATCACCCTCGCCGAGGTGTTCGGGCCCGCCGGGGGCGAGGGCCGCCGTGCCGTCCTCGGCTCGGTGAAGTCGATGATCGGGCACACCATGCCGGCCGCCGGGGTCGCCGGGCTGGTCAAGGCCGCCCTCGCCCTCCACCACGGCACCCTCCTGCCCACCCTCCACTGCGACGACCCCCACCCCGCCCTCGCCGCCACCCGCTTCCGCACCCTGGCGCAGGCCCGGCCCTGGGAGACGGACGCCCGCCGCCCGGTCCGCCGGGCCGCCGTCAACGCGTTCGGCTTCGGCGGGATCAACGCCCATGTGGTGCTGGAGGAGGCACCGGGTTCCGGGTCCATGCCGGGGGAGAGCGGGCGCGCGCCTTCCGGCCGGGCGGGGGCAGCGCGTGCCCGTTCGGGGAGTGTGCAGCCAGGAGGTGCGTGTGCGCGATCGGGGGGTGCGGAGGCAGCAGGCGCTGGTTCGGGGGCGCAGGGCGGCGTGCCGGGAGGCTCGGCGGCGGACCGGGCGCCCGGTGTGCGCTCGGCGTCCGTTCCAGCGCAGGTCACCGAGCCCGAGCGGATCCTGCTGCTCGCCGCCGACGGCGAGACGGACCTCGCCGCGCTCCTCGGTGCCGACGACTCGGCCGTCCTCGCCGCCGGGCTCGACCCGGACCTGCCGCACCCCGGCGCCGGCCCCGTCCGGCTCGGCATCGTGGCCCCGACCGCCAAGCGGCTCGCCCTGGCCCGCCGAGCCGTCGCCAAGGGACGTGGCTGGCACGGCCGTGGCGATGTGTGGTTCCGGCCCGGCCCGCTGCTCGGCCCCGCCGGCGGCGGCAGGCTGGCGTTCGTCTTCCCGGGCCTGGAAGGCGACTTCACGCCCCGTACCGACGACATCGCCGCCCACTTCGGCCTCACCCCGCTGCCCGGCACGGACGTCCGGGTCGGTGACGTCGGCCGGCACGGTTTCGGGGTCGTCGGGGTCGGCCGCCTGCTGGACCGGGCGCTGCGCCGCATGGGCGTCGTACCGGACGCGGTCGCCGGGCACAGCGTCGGCGAGTGGACGGCCATGGCGGCGGGCGGGCTCTACGCGCCGGACCAGGTCGACGCGTTCATGGCCGGGTTCGACCCGGACACCGTCACCGTGCCCGGCCTCACCTTCGCCGCCCTCGGCACCTCGGCCGCGCACGTCCGCGCCGCGCTCGCCGCGTCCTGGGCGGACTCCGGGATCGTGCTCTCGCACGACAACGCGCCCCGCCAGTCCATGGTCTGCGGGCCCGGAGCCGCGGTCCAGGAGTTCGTACGGTCCCTGCGTGCGCGGGGCGTGATCTGCCAGGTGCTGCCCTTCCGCTCCGGCTTCCACACGCCGATGCTGCAGCCGTACCTCGCACCCATCGAGGAGGCCGCCGGCCGCTTCCGGCTCCATCCGCCGACGGTTCCGGTGTGGTCCGGGACGACCGGCGCGCCGTTCCCGCAGGCCGAAGCGGCGGTGCGCGAGCTGTTCGTACGGCATCTGCTGGAACCCGTCCGCTTCCGCGAGCTGACCGAGGCCCTGTACGCCGCCGGGCACCGCGCCTTCGTCCAGGTGGGCCCCGGCCGGCTCACCTCCCTGATCACCGACACCCTCGGCGACCGCGACCACCTGACCGTCGCCGCCAACGCCCCCGAGCGCAGCGGAATGTCCCAACTGCGCCGGGTGGCCGTGGCGTTGTGGGTCGCGGGGGCATCCGTGACACCGACGGTACGACCGCCTGCGGCAGTGACTTCCGCAGCAGCCGCGCCGCCGCGCACCGCAGCGGCTGCGCCTCCTTCCTCGCCCGGCACAGCAGCGACCGCGCCGGCTGCGCCGGGCCGCACTGTGACGACTGCGTCCGCTGCGCCGGCCCGCACCGCAACGACCACGCGGCCCCTGCCTCCCCATACGGCAGCGACCGCGTCGGCACGCCGCCGCCGGCCCGTTCGGCTCGACCTCGGCGGCGCCCTGGTCTCGCTGGACGGACCGGTACTCGACGCACTCCGCGCGGAACTGCGCTCCGGATTCCAGGCGGCGCAGCCCGTGCCTCCGGACGCCCCCGGGTTGCCTGCCGTTGAGCCCGCGCGGCCAGACGGCCCCGGCTTGCCTTCCGCCCATCCCGCGGCTACGAGCGGCCCCGGGCTGCCCGGCGTTCAGCCCGCGCCCACGGTCCACCAGGGATCGTCCGCCGCCCAGCCTGCGCCGGCGAGGGGCCCGCGAGCGCCCGCCGTGCACCCGGAGCCCGGTCACCGTTCGGTACGGCCCCCTGCCGCCCGCCCCGGGCCCGCATCCGGTCCGAGCGGCGCGGGGCTCGGTGAACTGGAAGGCCTCGCAGCGCACTTCCCGGCCGCCGCCGAGCTGACCGCGCTGCTGCGGGACACGGCGGACACCGCGGCCGAGCTGATCGCGGCGAGTGCCCGGCGCGACCGGAGAACCGCCACGACCGCAGCCACCACAGTGACCACGGCCCCGGCTGCTGCTGCCCCGTCCCCGCAGCCCGGCACGATCCCCACCCACCCCGCCCCAACTCCCCGGCCCGTCGCGGCTCCCGCCCCCATCACCCCCGCTCCCGTGCCCGCCACTCCTCCTGCGCGCCCTGGCCCCGCTCCCGTGCCCGCCACACCCTCCACGCGCCCAGCCACAGCGCCCAGACCCGCCACTCCTCCTGCGCGCCCTGCCCCCGCTCCCGTGCCCGCCTCACCCTCCACGCGCCCAGCCACAGCGCCCAGACCCGTCACGCCCCCGGCGCCCCCTGCCCCGCCCCCCGCTCGCACCGCGCCAGCCCCGCCTCCCGCACACACAACCCCAGCCCCAGCCCCAGCCCCAGCCCCCGCAGCCCCCGCCCCCGCCGCCCCGCCCCCGGCATCCACCGCTCCCGCCCTCGAACCCGTCACGACCACCCCCGCGCCGAACCCGACGACAACCACCCTCCACGTCTCCCCCCGCACCATGCCCCACCTCCTCGACCACTGCTTCTTCCGGCAACGCCCCGACTGGCCGGACATGGAGGACCGTTGGCCGGTCGTCCCGGCCACCACGATCGTGCGGCACATGATGGACGCGGCGGAGGCGGCGGTGCCGGGTCTGCGGGCGGTCGCCGTGCGGGAGGCCCGATTCGACCGCTGGCTCACCGCCGCGCCCCCCGTCGACGTACCGGTCACCGTCACCCCGGCCCCCGGCCACCCGGACCGCGTCACCGTCGCGTTCGGCCCTACGGCCCGCGCCACGGTCGAACTCGCCCGGCGCCACCCCGCACCACCTCCGCCCGGCCCCCTCCCGGACGGCCCCGAGCGCCGCCCCGAGCACACCGCGGCCCAGCTCTACCGGGACCGCTGGATGTTCCACGGCCCCGGCTTCCAGGGCCTGACCGACCTCACCGCGATCGGTGAGCGGCACATCCGGGGAGTGATCACCGCGCCCGCCGCCCCCGGCGCGCTGCTGGACAACGTGGGCCAGCTGCTCGGCTACTGGATCATGGCGACCGGCACCGAGCGGACCGTCGTCTTCCCCGTGCGGATGCGGCACCTGCGGTTCCACGGACCGCACCCGGCACCCGGCACGCAGGTGGGCTGCGTGCTGTGGATCACCTCGCTGACGGACATCGTCCTGGAGGCCGACGCGGAGCTCACCGTCGGCGGCCGGGTGTGGGCGGTGATCGGCGGCTGGCAGGACCGCCGCTTCGACAACGACCCCACCACCCGGCCCGTCGAACGCTTCCCGGAACGCAACACCCTCTCCCAGGCCATGCCCGGCGGCTGGACGCTGGTGCACGAGCGCTGGCCCGACCTCGCCTCCCGCGAGCTGATCATGCGCAACTCGCTCGGCGGGGCCGAACGGGCCGAGTACGCCACACGCCCGCCGCGCGGCCGCCGGCAGTGGCTGCTCGGCCGGATCGCCGCCAAGGACGCCGTACGGCAGTGGCTCTGGCGGCACGGCGAAGGACCCGTCTTCCCGGCGGAACTGCGGGTGCGCAACGACGAGTTGGGGCGGCCGTACGTCACCGGCGCCCACGGCCGTACCCCGCCCCCGCTGGACGTCTCGCTCGCCCACCGCGCCGAGGCGGCCGTGGCGATCGTCCGGCCGCACAGCCCGCGGCCCGGACCCGGCATCGACATCGAGGAGGTCACCGAGCGCGACCGGGCGACCCTCGCCACCGCGCTCGGCCCGGCCGAACTCCGCCTGCTGCGCGCCAGTGCCGCGGAGGGCGGGGAAGCCGTGTGGTTCACCCGGTTCTGGGCCGCCAAGGAGGCCGTGGCCAAGGCCGAGGGCGTCGGATTCGGCGGCCGGCCACGGGACTTCGCGGTGCTGGAGACCGCGCCGGACGGCAGCCGGCTGCTGGTCTCCGGCCGCCTGGAACGCGTCTACACCGTGCACTGCGCACCGGTGGCCAACCCGCCCGCCCTGCCGCGGCGCACCTACATGGTGGCCTGGACGACCGGGCCCGGCGCCGACGACGGACACATCCACGAAGCACCCGACGACGCAGCCGAGGAGTTCCCCCGATGAACCCCATCCAGCCGGCCCCGGCGCAGCCCACCGCCGACACCGTGCTCGCCGACCTCACCGGCATGCTCCGCACCGTGCTCGCGGAGTACGGCGACGACGACGTGGTCATCGGCCTGTCCACCACCTTCAACCGCGACCTGGAGCTGGAGAGCATCGACCTGGTCACCCTGGCCGGGCTGCTGGAGGAGCGCTACGGGCAGCGGGTCAACCTGGCCGAGTTCCTGGCGGGCATGGAGTTCGACGAGATCATCGAGCTGACCGTCGGCCGGCTCGTGGAGTACGTCGTCCGGAGCCTGAAGACCGCGCAGGCGGGCTGAGCCGTGGCGATGGCCGACGCCGGCGGGATCCGGTTGCACGTCCAGCGCACGGGCCCGGCCGACGGCCGCGTCCCGCACGCCACGGTCGTCCTGGTGCACGGGCTGCTCACCGACAGCCTGGCCAGCTACTACTTCACCGTCGCGCCCGCGTTCGCCGCGGCCGGCCTCGACGTGGTCATGTACGACCTGCGCGGCCACGGCCGCAGCGAGCGCCCGCCGCACGGCTACACCCTCGACCACAACATCGACGACCTGGAGGCCCTCCTGGACCGGCTGGCGGTCACCGGGCCCGTCCACCTCGTCGGCAACTCCTACGGCGGCACGATCGCCTTCGGCTTCGCCGCCCGGCACCCGGAGCGCACGGCCAGTCTGACGCTGATCGAGTCCGAGCCCGCGACCCCCGCCTGGGCGGCGAAACTCCGCCGCATCCTCGACCGGGTCACGACCGAACTCGCCCACAACGAGCCGGACGCGATCGCCTGGATCACCGCCCACCGCGGCCACAACACCGCCCGGCTGGCCAAGGGCGCGGCCCGGCTCGCCCGGGAGACCACCCTCGCCCGGGACATCCCCGCCAGCCGGGTGCTGACCGAGGCCGCGATCAGGGCCGTACGCTGCCCGGTCCTCGGCGTGTACGGCGGCGAGTCGGACCTCGTGGCGCTGGTGCCGCTGCTGCGGGTGCTGCTGACCGACTACCGGGCGGTGGTGCTGCCCGGGCACGAGCACTCGGTGCTGGTCGAGGCGCCGGCGGCCGTGGGCGGGCACGTCCTGGACCTGATCGGCGCCGGGGCGGGGGTGCGATGAGCGCCTTCCTCTTCGTGGTGCCGCCGCTGACCGGGCACATCAACCCCGCCGTCGGCGTCGCCGCCCGGCTGGCCGCCCACGGGCACCGGGTGGCCTGGGTGTGCCCGGACCCGGCGCTGGTCCGGCGGCTCGCGGGCGCGGACGCCGAGGTGTTCGGCTGCGCCGGCCCGGTGCCGGGCGCCGAGGGCGCCGTACGGCCGCCGGACCTGCGCGGCGCGGAGGCGCTGAAGTTCCTGTGGGAGTGGTATCTGCTGCCGCTCGCCGACGCCATGGCACCGGGGGTCCGGGCGGCGGCCGAGGCGTTCCGCCCGGACGTGGTGGTGGCCGACCAGCAGGCCTTCGCCGGCGCCCTGGTGGCCGAACGCCTCGGACTGCCCTGGGCCACCTCGGCCACCACCTCGGCGGAGTTCACCGGCGCCTACGACGGCCTGCCGAAGGTCGCCGACTGGCTGCGGGACCGGCTGACCGGGCTGCGCACCCGCATCGGCGACCCGTCGGGCACCGTGGACCCCCGCTCCTCCCCGCATCTCCTGCTGATCTTCAGCACACCCGAACTCATCGGCCCGCTCGCTCCGTTGGCGCCGCACATCCACTACGTCGGCCCCTCCCTCGCCGGCCGCCCGGCGGGCCCCGGCTTCCCCTGGGAACTGCTGGACCAGCCCCGGGCGAAGGTCCTGGTGACCCTGGGCACGGCGAACGCCGACGCGGGCGGCCGGTTCCTCGCCGAGTGCCTCACCGCGCTGCGGGAGCGTGCCGACCGGGTGCAGGCGGTGATCGCCGACCCGGGCGGCGCTCTCGCGGTGCCGCCCGGCGACAAGGACGTCCTGGTCCTTCCGTCCGTGCCCCAACTCGCCCTGCTGGAGCGGATGGACGCCGTCGTCTGCCATGCCGGACACAACACCGTGTGCGAGGCCCTGTGGCACGGCGTCCCGCTCGTCGTCGCGCCCATCCGCGACGACCAGCCCGTGGTGGCCGGACAGGTCGTGGACGCCGGGGCCGGTGTCCGGGTCCGCTTCGGCCGGGCCCGGGCGGACCGGCTGGGCGCGGCCCTCGACACCGTCCTCACCGATCCCGGCCACCGGGCCGCCGCCGCCCGGATCCGCACCGCGTTCCGCGCGGCGGGCGGCGCCCGGGCCGCGGCGGCCCACCTCGAACGACTCGCAGCGGAGGACCGATGACCGAGCCGATCGACAGCGGCGGCAGGCGATCCGGGGCGGACCGGATCGCCGCCCTGCGCCCCGCCTACCGGAGGGATCTGGCGGCCGGCACGGACCGGTTCTTCGCCGCCCGCCGCCCCGACTGCCCCTGGTGCGGCTCGGACCGGCTCCGCACCCGCCTGCGCACCACCGACCTGCTCCAGCACAAGCCCGGCCGCTTCACCCTGGACCGCTGCGCCGACTGCGGCCACGTCTTCCAGAATCCCCAACTGACCGCCGAGGGGCTGGAGTTCTACTACCGGGACTTCTACGACGGCCTCGGCGAACAGCGTATGAGCGGTACCTTCGGCGGCCGTGGCGCCATGTACCGGGCCCGCGCCGAGGCGATGCTCCCGCACGACCCCGCCCCGAAGACGTGGCTGGACGTCGGCACCGGCCACGGCCACTTCTGCGCGACCGCGCGCACCGTCCTGCCCGGGACCAGCTTCGACGGGCTCGACTTCACCGAGGGCGTCGACCTCGCCGCCCGCGAGGGCCGCGTGGACCACGCCCACCGCGGCGCCTTCCCCGATCTGGCCCTCGAACTCGCCGCCCGCTACGACGTGGTGAGCATGTTCCACTACCTGGAGCACAGCACCGACCCGGACCGCGAACTCCGCGCCGCCCACCAGGCCGTACACCCCGGCGGCCACCTCATCATCGAGGTGCCGGACCCGGAGAGCCGCTACGCCCGGCTGCTCGGCCGCTGGTGGCTGCCCTGGCTCCAGCCCCAGCACCTGCACTTCATGCCCGTCGCGGCCCTGAGGCGGCGGCTGACCGAGCGGGGCTTCACGGTGGTCGCCGAGCAGCACGCCGCGGCGCACGACCCGGTCGACCTGCTGGCCGCGGTCTGGCTGGCCCTCGACCACACTGCCCCGCGCGAGGACGCCCCCTGGCTGCCCGAGCCGCCCGGCGCCCTGCGCCGCGCCGCGCGCACCGCACTCCTCCTCGCGGGGGTGCCGGCGCTCCTCACGGCGACGCTCCTCGACCGGCTCGCGGTCCGTCCCCTGTCCCACCGCCTCGGCCTGTCCAACGCCTACCGCCTGGTGGCCCGCCGTGAGTGACCGGGACCCACCGCCCCGTGACTCTCCGCACCGCGGTGACTCTCCGCCCCGCGGTGACTCACAGCACCTTGGCGCGGATCAGCGCGGACAGCGTCAGGGTCCCCGGCAGCAGCGGCAGCCAGTCGGTCAGCACCCGGTAGCCGATGACCGTCGCGGTGGCCACCGCCGGTGCGGAGCCGAAGGCGACCAGCGTCCACACCAGCGCCGCGTCGACCGCGAACCCGCCCGGCGCCGGAACCGCCCCGACGGCCGTGCCCGCCGTGAGATAGGCGAGCACCACGTGCCCCCAGGACAGCCCCAGCCCGAGCGAGGCACCGACACAGGCCAGGGTGGTCCCCTGCACCAGCGGCATCGCGACCGCCCCGCCCCACAGCGCGGCCACCCGGCAGGGCCGCGCGTGCACCTCGCGTGCGTCGGCGAGGGCGGAACGCAGCAGCCCGGCCACCGGCCGCCTGACCGGTCGTACGACCGTCAGCAGCACCCCGGCCACCGCGACGGCCCCGCCCCCGACGGCCGCGACCGGAGCCACCAGCCGTCCGTCCGGGACCAGGTCCCCGAGGCGCCGCCAGGACGGCGACGCGGCGAGGAACACCAGCAGCACCACGGTCTTCGCACTGGACTTGGCCAGCGAGTACAGCCCGATCGACGCGGTGGCCCGGGCCGGCGGCACCCCGCGCCCCCGCAGAAAGCGCAGGGTGACGGCATGGGCGCCGAGCCCGCCCGGCAGCGCGTGGTTGGCGGCACCGGCCGCGAACTGCGAGGCCAGCAGCAGCCCCGGCGGCACCCGGTCGGGCAGGGCGCCCTGCCGGACGCACGCGGCCGCCACGCAGTTCAGGCAACTGAAACCGGCCGCGGCCAGCAGCCACCCCGGGTCGGCCGCGACCAGCCGCCGGACGCCCTCGTACAGCACCGGCCGGTTGGCGACGGCCCAGCCGGCCGCGAGCAGCAGGGGAGCCAGGCACAGGGTCAGCCGCAGGTGCCGGGCCGCGAGGGGGGACGCGGACCGGGTGGACGGGGGAGAGGCGAGCGGAGGAGACGAGAG
Source organism: Streptomyces incarnatus (assembly GCF_001027185.1). NCBI lineage: Bacteria > Bacillati > Actinomycetota > Actinomycetes > Kitasatosporales > Streptomycetaceae > Streptomyces > Streptomyces incarnatus. The sequence goes on from NZ_CP011497.1 coordinate 7,234,390, forward strand.
CGGGGAGGACGAGAGCGAGGGGGACGAGAGCGAGGGGGAGGAAGACAGTGAGGACACGGGGACGTCGTCCTTCCGCGGCGGGTCCCGCGATGGGGACCTGGGGGAGGCGGGTCGGGCGATACCGCGGGGAGCCTTCCCCTCCCGCGTGACACGGGGATGTCCGAAAACCGAAGGCACGAGGTCGGGACGGTGCCGTCGGCGGGCCGGATCCGGCCGCCGTTCACCGCCGACCAGGTAGCCTTCCCTTGGGGCGCGCTTTGCATGCGGCGGCCCGGAAGGCAAGGACAGCGACAGGGGAGGATCCCGCCGGTGCACGTCCAGGAATGGCTCGACACGGTGCCCGCGGCCGCCGTCTACGCCGTGGTGGCCCTGGTGATCGGTCTGGAGAGCCTGGGCATCCCGCTTCCCGGAGAGATCATCCTGGTCTCCGCGGCGCTGATGTCCTCCCAGCACTCGGGCATCAATCCGGTTGTCCTCGGCGCGTGCGCGACCGCCGGCGCCGTGATCGGCGACTCCATCGGCTACGCGATCGGCCGCAAGGGGGGCCGGCCCCTGCTGGCCTGGCTCGGCAACAGGTTCCCGAAGCACTTCAGCGAGGGCCATGTGGCCACCGCCGAGCGGTCCTTCGAGAAGTGGGGCATGTGGGCCGTCTTCTTCGGCCGCTTCATCGCCCTCCTGCGCATCTTCGCCGGCCCGCTCGCGGGCGTCCTCCACATGCCGTACTGGAAGTTCCTGATCGCCAACGTCCTCGGCGGCATCTGCTGGGCCGGCGGCACCACGGCCGCCGTCTACTACGTCGGCGTGGTCGCCGAGGGCTGGCTGAAGAAGTTCTCCTACGTCGGCCTGGCCGCGGCGGTGGTGCTGGGCCTCGCCACCATGCTGATCATCAAGCGCAAGGCGAAGAAGGCCCAGCAGCAGCACGAGCGAGACGCGGAGCCTGTCAGCGCCGGCGAGTGACCCACCGGCCTACGGGTGCACATCCTTGTGCGCCTTCGCCAACTCCGCGTACATGGTGCCGTTGAGGGTGACCCCCTGCCGCTCCTCCTCGGTCAGCTCCCGCCGCACCTTCGCCGGCACCCCAGCCACCAACGACCCGGGCGGCACCACCATCCCCTGCGGCACCAGCGCCTGAGCGGCAACGAGCGACCCGGCCCCGATCACAGCCCCGTTCAGCACGGTCGCCCCCATCCCGATGAGGCAGTCGTCCTCCACGGTCGCCCCGTGCACCACGGCGTTGTGCCCGATGGACACCCGCTCACCCACGCTCACCGGGAACCCGGGATCCGCGTGCAGCGTGACGTTGTCCTGCACATTCGCCTGCGCCCCCACGGTGATCCTCTCGACGTCGCCGCGCACCACGGCCCCGTACCAGACACTGGCCCCCGCGTGGAGGGTCACGTCCCCGATCACGGATGCGGTCGGCGCCACGAACGCCTCGGGATCCACCTGCGGCTCCCTGCCCCCGATGCCCACGATCAGCGCCTGCTGTGTCATCACCGTCTCCTCGCATCCGTACGTACCCCGGCACGGTACGACACGGCGTGGGGCAAAGATCACAGCAGCCCGCCCTCTCCCCGAAGGCAACCGCTGAGTAACGTGACCCCGTGCCGAAGCGCAAGAACACGTTCTCATCCTGGAGGCAGGGCCTCGCCCAGCGTGCCGTACACGCGGCCTGGGCCTGGGCCCAGCGCACCGGCTCCGTCACCGCCGATCACCCCGGCCGCCTGAAGTTCGGCGCGATCGGCGAAGCCACACGGCTCGCGTTCCCGCTCGGCACGGTGTTCGGCGAGCCCTGGATCCACCTCGGCTCCCACTGCATCATCGGCGAACAGGTCACGCTGACCGCCGGCCTGATGCCGGACCTGGACCTCGGCCCGGACCCGATCCTGCGCATCGGCGACGGCGTGGTCCTCGGCCGCGGCAGCCATGTCATCGCGGACACGACGGTCACCATCGGCAGCGACTGCTACTTCGGCCCGTACGTCTACGTCACCTCCACCAACCACTCCTACGACGACCCGCACCAGCCCATCGGCAGGCAGTGGCCGCGGATGGAGCCGGTGGAGATCGGCCCGGGCTGCTGGATCGGCACCGGCGCGGTGATCCTGCCGGGCGCGCGGATCGGCCGGAACGTGGTCGTCGCGGCCGGGGCGGTCGTACGGGGCACGGTGCCGGACCATGCCGTGGTGGCCGGGGCGCCCGCCCGGGTCGTCCGGCGCTGGACGGCCGAGCAGGGCTGGCAGCCGCCGCTCAGGACGCCGGCCCCGGTGCCCATCCCGGAAGGGACGACGCCGGAGCAGCTACGGGCGCTCGCGGAACTGGACGAGGACGGGGTGGCCCGGCTCGCGGAACTGGACGAGGACGCGGTGGCCCGGCTCGCGGAGCTCGAGCCCGAGGGCTGACCGGCTCCCGGTGGTCGGCGGTGGTGGTTCAGCCGGTCGCCAGCAACAGCGTGCCGAGCAGCGCCAGCCCCGCGCCCGCCGCCTGGATCGCCCGCAGCCGCTCGCTGAGGAAGCCGCGCGCGGCCAGCGCCGTCACCACCGGGTACAGCGAGGCGAGGACGGCCGCCACGGTGACCGGGCCGTGCTGGGCGGCGACCGCGTAGGTGCCGTTGGCCGCCACGTCGGCGAGCCCGACGAACGCCAGCGCGGGCAGCGACGCCCAGGGGAAGCCGCCCTCCGGCACCGCCCGGCCGCCCCGCCGTACGGAGACGGCGAGCGCGGTCCCGCCGGCCGCGACGTTCGTCAGCCGCTGCACGAACAGGGCGAGGAACAGGCCGGTGACGGTGGTCGAAGCCTCCGTGATCAGGGCGAAGACCGTGCCGAAACCCAGCGCCGCGACCAGCGTGAGCAGGATCGTGCGCCGCTGGACGGGCGCCCCGCGCAGCTGCGGACCGCCCGCGAGGACGACACCGGTGACGGCGACCGCGATGCCCGCGACCTGGAGCAGCCCGGGCCGCTCGCCGAGGACCAGGCCCACCCCGACCGGCACGGCCACGCTCAGCGTCGCTAGCGGCGAGACGACCCCCATGGGGCCGAGCGCGAGCGCCTTGTAGAAGGAGAGCAGGGCCACCGGACCCACCAGGCCGGCGGCGAACGCGAACCACAGGCGGGGTCCGGCCTCGCTCCATCCGCCGGTCGCGACGACGATCACGCCGAGGACCGCCGCCGCGATGGCCTGTGAGACGACCACCACCGTCAGCGCGGGCGTACGCCGGGTCAGCAGTCCGCCGCCGAAGTCGGCCAGCCCCCACAGGAGGCTGGTGGTCAGGGCGAAGAATGCTGTCACGGCCGGCCTCGCAGTACAGTTCGATGAACGATCGGGTACACCCCACCGTAGTTCAGTCAAGTGAACTCTGTCATCCCATATAGTGAACCCCGGGGCTCCCAGGACTCCCGGGCCTCCCCTCGATGGACGTGATGTGTCGGACCTCGACCTGCTGACCCAGTCCCTGGCGCGCAACGTCAAACGCTGGCGCACCGAGCGCGGCTTCACCCTGGACGCGCTCGCCGCCCGCGCGGGCGTCAGCCGCGGCATGCTCATCCAGATCGAGCAGGCCCGGACGAACCCCAGCATCGGCACGGTCGTCAAGATCGGCGACGCCCTCGGCATCAGCATCACCACCCTGCTCGACTACGAACAGGGCCCCACCGTCCGCATCGTCCCCGCCGAGCAGGCCGTACGGCTCTGGCACACGGAGGCCGGCAGCTACAACCGCCTCCTCGCCGGCACGGAGGCGCCCGGGCCGCTGGAGATGTGGGACTGGCGGCTGATGCCCGGCGAGCGGAGCCCCTCCGAGCCGCACCCGGTGGGCACGGTGGAGCTCGTCCACGTCACCGCCGGTGAACTGACCCTCACCGTGGACGGCGTGCAGCACCTGGTGCCGACCGGCGCGAGCGCCACGTTCGAGGCGAGCACCTCACACACCTACGGCAACGAGGGCGACGTACCGATGGAGATGGTGATGGCCGTCTCGGTGCCGCCCGTGCGCTGAACCGTACCGCGGCGGTCCGGGACGGGGGCGGTGGCGTCTTCGTGGAGCACTACGGCCGCGACCTGCTGGAGCGGTCGGCGAACCGCGTGCTCGTCGCGGGCCAGCGGGGCCGTGAGACCACGCCGGCCGCGTGCGTGGTGCTCTCCACCACCCGGGTCGACGCCAACGGCGTGGCGCGCCGCCAACCCGGCGCCCGCAAGGCCTCGTTCGCCTCGATGGAGACGGCGACCGGCGAGACCGGCATGGAGTACGGCGGCATCACCCCGGTCGGACCGCCCGCCGGCTGGCCGGTGCTGAGCGACTCGGCCGTGGTCGACCTGCCCTACGTCCTCGTCAGTAGGCGGTCGCGGTGCCGAGGTACTGCTCGGCGAAGGCCGCCGCGGCGGTCGGTGAGGTGAACAGCCGGCGCAGCCGGGCCAGGGTGGTGCCGGCGCGGAACGGGTCGCCGGACGCGACACCGTGGTAGATGTCCGACAGCCATTGCGAGAACTCCTGGTAGTCCCACACCCGGCGCAGACAGGCCGCCGAGTATCCGTCCAGGCCGCTGCCGTCGCCCTTGGTGACACAGGCCGCGAGCGCGTCGCCGAGCAGGAAGGCGTCGTGGAGGGCGAGGTTCATGCCCTTCGCGGCGATGGGCGCGACCAGATGACCGGCGTCCCCGGCCAGGAACAGCCGCCCGTGGGCGAGGGGTTCGACGACGTAGTGGTGCATGTCCAGCACGCGCTTCTCGACCAGCCGGCCCTCGGTGAGCGGGGGCGCCCCGGCCGCGCCGAGCCGCTCGCGCAGCTCGGTCCAGACCCTGTCGTGCGGCCAGTTCCCCGGATCGTCGCCGGGCGGGCACTGGAGGTAGAACCGGGTCAGCTCCGGGCCGCGGGGCATCTGGCCGGCGAAACCGCGCGGATGGACGCCGAACAGCACACAGTCCGTGGAGGGCGGGACCTCCGCCAGCAGCGCCAGCCAGCCGATGCCGTCGTCCTGCCGCGCGATCCGCCTGGCGTGCGCGGGTATCGCGTCCCGCGTCACGCCGCGCGCCCCGTCGCAGCCCGCGACGAAGTCGCAGCGCAGCAGGCGCCGTTCACCCGTCCGAGGGCACCGGTACGACACCGCCGGCCGGTCCGAGTCCAGGTCGTGCAGCATGACGTCGCGGACGCCGAAGCGGATCTCGCCGCCGCGTACGTCGGCGTACTCCCGTACGAGGTCCGTCACCAGCAAGGGCTGCGGGTAGACGTAGTGCCGGCTGCCGGTCAGCTCGGCGTACGGGAAGCGGTACCGCTCGCCGTCGAAGCGGAACTCGCAGGCGCTGTGGGCCTCGGCCCGCTCCGGCAGCCGTTCGGACAATCCACGCCGGCCGAGTTCGCGCACCGCCCACTCCTCGATGACGCCGGCCCTGGGCCGGGTCTCGATGAACTGCCTGCTCTCGGTCTCCAGGACGACACAGTCGACGGAGGCGGCCCGCAGGATGCCGCCGACGGTGAGCCCGGCCGGCCCCGCGCCCACGACGACGACCGTACGGCGTTCCTCCGGCCCGGATTCGAGATGCGCGGAGTCGAGGTGGGGGGAGTCGAGGTGGGGGGAGTCGAGGTGGGGGGAAGGGGAGATCATCCCCGCATTATGACGGTGTCCCGTCAGCCGCGACGCGGCCGACGGGACACCGGGGCAGGAGTGGGGTCAGTGCGCCGGGGCGTCGGTGACCACGACCTCCTCGATGTCGCGCTCGATCTGCTCGGGCTTGGAGGCGGTCGCCTTGGCCCAGTAGTAGATGCCGAGCGAGAACACCGCGACGACCAGGATGTCCCACCACAGCGGCAGGTCACCGTTACCACCGAAGGTGCTCAGGTACGAGATCACGCCGATGCCCGCCAGGTAGGGCAGCAGCCACTGCGCGGCCTTGAAGTCCAGCCGCGGCGCGTTGGGCAGGTTCTTGCTGATCGCGTAGGCGGCGTACGAACCGAGGAGCACGTAGCCGATCAGGATCGCGAAGCCCAGGCGCCACAGGGTGTCCCAGCCGGACCAGAAGATGATCAGGTTGGCGACCACGAAGGACAGCGGGGAGATGATGTTGCCCGCGGGCAGCTTGTACGGACGCTCGTGGTTCGGCAGCCGGTCCTTGAAGACGCCGTAGGCCAGCGGAGCACCCGCGTACATCAGCACGCTCGCCGAGGTGATGAAGCTGACCAGCGTCTGCCAGCTCGGGAACGGCAGGAAGCAGATCACACCGGTGACGAACGAGACCGCGAGGCCGAACCACGGCACACCGCGCTTGTCCGTCTTGGCGAAGACCTTCGGCGCGTAGCCGTTCTTGGCCAGGCCGTAGGAGATGCGCGAGGTGGCGGTGGTGTAGATCAGGCCGGTGCCGCCGGGGGAGATGATCGCGTCGGCGTACAGGACCCAGGCCAGCCAGCCCAGACCGCACAGCGTGGCGAGACCCGCCCAGGGGCCGCTGATGCCGGTGTAGTTCAGGTTCGCCCAGCCCTTGGCGAAGGAGGCGTGCGGCAGGGCGGCGATGAACACGACCTGGAGCAGCAGGTAGATCGTGGCGCCGATCGCGACCGAGCCGAGCGTCGCGCGCGGCAGGTCACGCTTCGGGTTGCGGCTCTCGCCGGCCAGCTGGATCGCCTGCTCGAAGCCGAGCAGGGCGAAGATGATGCCGCTGGAGCTGATCGCGCCGAGAACGCCCGCGGCGCCCTTCGGTGCGAAGCCCTCGGACGTGAAGTTGCCCGGGTGGAAGTTGCCGATCGCGATGATGAAGATCGCCGCGAGCGGGACCGCGATCTTCCACCAGGTGGCGGCGCTGTTGGTGTGCGCCAGGACACGCACGCCGAGGAAGTTGACCGCGACGAACACGGCCATGAGCAGCACCGCGACGACGATGCCGCTGGCCGTGAGGGTGCCGTTGGCGTTCTGGAACCCGTCGGCAAAGTGCCAGTGCTTGGCGTAGCCGATCATGGCCTCGACCTCGATCGGGGCCACGGTCGCGGCTTGCAGCCAGGAGAACCAGCCGAAGGACATACCGGCCAGGCCGCCGAAGGCGTAGTGCGGGTAGCGGGCGGTGCCACCCGCCACCGGGAACATGCCGCCGAGTTCGGCGTGGACGAGGGCGAGCAGCACGATCGCCACCGTCCCGATCACCCACGAGATGATCGCGGCGGGGCCGGCCGCCACCACGGCCTTCTCGGCGCCGAAGAGCCAGCCGGAGCCGATGATGGAACCCACCGAAGCCCACATCAGGCCGATGAGTCCCACATCGCGGCGCAGGCCGCCGCCGGTGTCGCTTGTGGCTACCGGCGTAGCAGCCTGGTCGACATTCGCCATGTCTAGTGGCCTCTCAGATCTATACGCAGCGTTTACGAGCAAGGAGGCCACAGGCTAGGGAGACTTTCCGAGCGAGCAAAAGAGTGTTAACCAAATTTTGACCCGGGATCTTAGGTGTCTTGGGCGCACACTCGGTCACTGACTTGTCACAGGTCAGATGCCAGGCCGGAATGTCAATATTCAGCCGACGATTGTGAGTAGAAGGAAAGATTCACTGGTTCAGCAGGGGTATTTCGATGGCCGGGCACCGGTCCATCACCATGTCGACGCCCGCCGCCCGGGTCCGCTCGTAGGCCCCCTTGTCCACGACCCCGAGCTGGAACCACACCGCCCGCGCACCCTTGACCACGGCCTCGTCGGCCACCGCGCCGGCCAGCTCGCTGTTGACGAAGACGTCGACCACGTCGACCTCGAAGGGGATCTCCGCGAGGGAGGCGTAGCCCCGCTCCCCGTGCACGGTCTCCGCCTTCGGATGCACCGGCACGATCCGCTTGCCGAACCGCTGCAGCACCTGCGCCACCCCGTACGCGGCCCGGCTCCGGTTGGTGGACAGGCCGACCACCGCCCAGGTGTCGCCCAGCTCGGTCAGGATCCTGCGGATCGTCGCCTCGTCGCCGTACACGGCCGCCTCCTCGGGGCTGCGGGAAACTGTTTCCCCGGGCAACAGCACCCTACGGGTCCGGATTCCCAGCCCGCCACCTGCGCCACCACGTGCCGAATCGGCACAAGATGCCTTCGTACGGCGACCCGCCCGCCTACGCTCAGCCCGTGCTGCGCATCCTCGACGCCCGAACCGGCGAGCCCGTCCCCGCCGCGCCCGCCCGCCGCGGTCTGACCCGCATCGAGGCCCACGTCTCCGGCCCCGACCCGACGGCCCTGCGCGTGCTCCTCACCGCCGACGTCCTGGTCCGCGCCCTCGAACTGGGCGGCACCCCCGTCTGGGCGACCCTCGCCACGCCCCACCACCCCGCCGACCTCGCCGCCGCCGCGACCGCCCTGTCCATCCGCCCGTTCGAGGACGCCCACGACCTCCCGTCGGGCCTGGGGGAGGCCCAGGTGATCCACGTCACCACCGAAACCCCGACCGCCTCCGGCGCGGGGCCGGTGGTGTGGGTGGCACCGGTGGAGTGGCTGGGGGAGGCGGTGGGCGGACAGGGGGTGGTGGATGGACAGGAGGCGACGGAGGGACAGGAGGCGATGGGTGGATGGGGGGTGGTGGGCGGACGGGGGGTGGATCTGTCTGGGGTCCCGCCTCTCCGTAAACGGGCTCCCGGCTCCGTCTCCGAGCCTGCGCCACCTCACGCTCCCGAGCCCGCGCCCGGCGCTCCTGCGGAATCGGCTCCGGCCCGCGCCCCCGAGCCCGCTCCTGGCGCCGTCTCCGAGCCTGCTCCCACCCACGCCCCCCAGCCCGCGCCCGGTGCTCCTCCCGAGCCCGCTCCGGCCCGCGCCCTCGAGCCCGCCGCCCCTCCTCCGCTCCCGGTGCTGCTCGCTGACCCCTCCGCTCTGCGGCTCGCCCTGCTGTCCGTGCCGCGCGGGGAGCCGGTTCGGCTGGGCCCCGCCGTGCTGGAGGAGGCCGCCGGGCGGCTGGCCCGGTGGCGGCGGGCCGTGGCCGGGTGGGCGCGGCAGCCCTCGCGGCCCGTGCCCGACGAGGTGCGGGCGCGGCTGCGCTCCGCGTGGGAGGACGACCTGGGCCTGCCCGGGGTGCTGGAGGTGCTGCGGGCCGTGGAGGACGCCCCGGATCTCCCCGACGGCGCCCGCTTCGAGACGTACGTCTACGCCGACCGTCTGCTGGCCCTCGACCTCGCCCGCGACCTCGGGAGCCTCACGTGATCGCGCGGGCGGGCACGGGCCCGCTGCGCCGGCTGGTGGTCCTGCGGCATGCCAAGTCCGCGTGGCCCGAGGGCGTCGAGGACCACCGCAGGCCGCTGGCACCGCGCGGGCTGCGCGACGCCCCGGCCGCCGGGCGCGCCCTCGCCGAGGCGGACTGCCTGCCCGATCTCGCCCTGTGCTCCACGGCCGTACGAGCCCGCCGCACCTGGGAGCTGGCCTCCGCCGAGTGGGGCACTCCGCCGCCGGTGCGCTACGACCGGCGCCTGTACGGGGCCGGCGTACAGGAGCTGCTGGCCGTGGTCCGCGAGGCGCCGCCCGAGGTCGAGACGCTGCTGCTGGTCGGCCACAATCCCGGGCTCGAGGAACTGGTCCTGGAGCTGGCGCGGGACGGTCTCGACGACACGCTGGAGCGGGTGCGGACGAAGTTCCCCACGGCCGCGATCGCCGTCCTGTCCTGGCACGGACCCGGCTGGCCGGCCCTCGGCCCCGGAACGGCCCTCCTGACCTCGCTGACCGTGGCGCGCGGGAGGAAGAAGTAGCCCCCACGCGCGCGTGACCGGCACTCCCGGGAACCACATAGGCTGACGGGATGCAGGACGAGTACCGCACAGTCGCCCGCGCGGGCGTGCACGAGACCGAGGTCAACCGCTCCCGCTTCCTGTGCGCCCTCGCCCCGGCCGCCACCGAGCAGGAGGCGCAGGACTTCATCGCCTCCGTGCGCAAGGAGCACGCCGACGCCACCCACAACTGCTGGGCGTACGTCATCGGTGCGGACGCCTCCGTGCAGAAGGCCAGCGACGACGGTGAACCGGGCGGCACCGCGGGCGTGCCCATGCTGCAGATGCTGCTGCGCCGTGAGATGCGCTACGTCGTCGCGGTCGTCACCCGCTACTACGGCGGCGTCAAGCTCGGCGCCGGCGGACTCATCCGGGCCTACGGCGGCGCGGTCGGCGAGGCCCTCGACGCCCTCGGCACCCTCACCCGGCGCCGCTTCCGGCTGGCCACGGTGACCGTCGACCACCAGCGCGCCGGCAAGGTCCAGAACGACCTGCGCGCCACCGGGCGCGAGGTGCGGGACGTCCGCTACGGCGCGGCGGTCACCATCGAGATCGGCCTGCCGGACGCCGACGTGGACGCCTTCCGTGCCTGGCTCGCCGACGCGACGGCGGGCACGGCCGGGCTCGAACTCGGCGGCGAGGCCTACGGAGACGCATGACAGACTGGCGTAAATCGGGCATGTATGGCCAAAGTTGACCGGCTGAGATCGGGCCGATACGGGAGTAACCACCCGTGCTGTCAGACCCGGCCGTTAGTCTCGGGGATCATGAGACTCCTGCACACGTCCGACTGGCATCTCGGCCGGGCCTTCCACCGGGTGAACATGCTCGGGGCCCAGGCCGGGTTCATCGGTCACCTCGTCACCACCGCGCGTGAGCGCGAGGTGGACGCAGTGGTCGTGTCGGGCGATGTGTACGACCGTGCGGTACCCCCGCTCGCCGCGGTCGAGCTGTTCGACGAGGCCCTGCACCGCCTCGCGGACCTCGGCGTGCCCACGGTGATGATCTCCGGCAACCACGACTCGGCCCGCCGCCTCGGCGTCGGCGCCGGGCTCATCGACCGCGCCGGCATCCACCTGCGCACCGAGCCGTCGGCCGCCGGCACCCCCGTCGTGCTGAGCGACGCGCACGGGGACGTGGCGTTCTACGGACTGCCGTATCTCGAACCCGCCCTGGTGAAGGACGAGTTCGCGGTGGAGAAGGCCGGCCACGAGGCCGTACTGTCCGCCGCCATGGACCGCGTCCGCGCCGACCTCGCCGGCCGCGCGCCGGGCACCCGCTCGGTCGTCCTCGCCCACGCCTTCGTCACCGGCGGCCAGGCCAGCGACAGCGAGCGGGACATCACCGTCGGCGGGGTCGCCGCCGTACCGGCCGGGGTCTTCGACGGCGTCGACTATGTGGCGCTCGGCCATCTGCACGGCTGCCAGACCATCACCGAGCGCGTGCGCTACTCGGGCTCCCCGCTCGCGTACTCCTTCTCCGAGGCCGGCCACCGCAAGAGCATGTGGCTGGTCGACCTCGGTGGCGACGGCTCCGTCACCGCCGAGCGCGTGGACTGCCCGGTGCCGCGCCCGCTGGCCCGTATCAAGGGCACGCTGGACGGCCTCCTCGCCGATCCGGCGCTGGCCCGCCACGAGGACGCCTGGGTCGAGGCCACCCTCACCGACGCGGTCCGTCCCGCCGACCCCATGGCCCGGCTCACCGAGCGCTTCCCGCACACCCTCAGCCTCGTCTTCGCCCCCGAGCGCGCCCCGGACGACCCCCAGGTCTCGTACGCCCGGCGCCTCGCGGGCCGCAGCGACCAGCAGATCGCCCAGGACTTCGTCGCCCATGTGCGCGGCGCCGGGCCCGACGAACGGGAGGCGACCGTCCTGCGCGAGGCCTTCGACGCCGTGCGCGCCGACGCCGCCGTACGGGAGGTGTCCCGGTGAGGCTGCACCGGCTCGACATCACCGCCTTCGGGCCGTTCGGCGGCTCCCAGAGCGTCGACTTCGACGCGCTGTCCGCCGCCGGACTGTTCCTGCTGCACGGCCCCACCGGCGCCGGCAAGACCTCCGTCCTGGACGCCGTCTGCTACGCCCTGTACGGCTCCGTCCCCGGCGCCCGGCAGAGCGGCCAGGGCATGAACCTGCGCAGCGACCACGCCGAGCCGCGCACCCGCACCGAGGTCCGCCTCGACCTCACCGTCGCCGGGCGCCGCCTGGAGATCACCCGGCAGCCGCCCTGGGAGCGGCCCAAACTGCGCGGCACCGGCACGACCGTCGACAAGGCCCAGACGTGGCTGCGCGAGTACGACAGCGCGTCGGGCGTCTGGAAGGACCGCAGCCGTTCCCACCAGGAGGTCGGCGAGGAAATCACCCAGCTGCTCGGCATGAGTCGCGAACAGTTCTGCCAGGTCGTGCTGCTGCCCCAGGGCGACTTCGCGCGCTTCCTGCGCGCCGACGCCGAGGCCCGCGGCCGGCTGCTGGGCCGCCTCTTCGACACCCGGCGCTTCGCCGACGTCGAGAAGCGCCTCGCCGAGCGTCGCCGCGCCACCGAGGCACGCGTACGTGAGGGCGACGCGGCGCTGCTCGCCGACGCCCACCGCATGCAGCAGGAGGCCGGCGACGCCATGGAGCTGCCCGAACTGGCCCCCGGCGAACCAGGACTGGCCGACGCCGTGCTCGGTGCCGCCGCCGTCGCCCGCGCCACCGCCCGCGAACGCCTCACCGTCGCCCACTGCCGCCTCACCGCCGCCGAGTCCGCCCACGCCGCCACCCGGCGCGCCCTGGACGAGGTACGCGAACTCGCCCGTCTCCAGGGGCGGTTCGCCGAGGCCCGGCAGCGCGCCGAGCGGCTCCAGGAGCGGGCGGGCGCCCACCAGGAGGCCCAGCGGCGCATGGAGCGGTCCCACAAGGCGGAGGCGGTCGCGCCCGCGCTGGAGCTGCGCGATGCCGCCGAGGAGGAGCACCGGGGAGCGGCCGCGGCCGAGGCACGCGCGCGTGGCCTGCTCCCCGACTCCCACGCCGGCGCCGGCGCGGGCGGACTCGCCGCCGCCGCCCGCCGGGCCGCCGAGGAGCTGGGCGGCCTGGACGCGGCCCGGCGCGCCGAGCGGCGGCTCGCCGAGCTGGCCGAGGAGCGGTCGGGGCTCGACCGTCAGGAGCGCGCCGACGAGGACGTGCTCCGCGAGGCCGAGGCCTGGCTCGCCGACTGGGACGCCACCCGCGCGGCGCTGCAGTCCCGGGTCGACTCCGCCCAGGAGGCCGCCACCCGCGCCGAACAGCTCGCCGTCCAGCGGGAACCGATGCGTGGCCGCCTCGACGCGGCCCGCACCCGCGACCAACTGGCCGCCGACCTGGAGGAGGCCCGGCATCGAGCGGCCGCCTCCGGCCGACGCGCCCTGGACGCCCGCGCCCACTGGCTCGACCTCAAGGAACAGCGCCTGAACGGCATCGCCGCCGAACTGGCCGCCCACCTCACCGACGGCGAACCCTGCGCCGTCTGCGGGGCCACCGACCACCCGACGCCGGCCCGCAAGGTCGCCGGACACGTCGACCGCGAGACCGAGGAGCGGGCACACCAGGCCTGGCAGCAGGCCGACGCCCGGCACACCGAGGACGAGCGGCGGCTCGGACTGGTCCGCGAGGCCCTGGCCGCCGCCACCGCCGAGGCCGGCGACACGCCCACCGACCGACTCGAAGAGGCCGCCGCCGAGTTGGAGCAGGAGTACGCCCGCGCCCGCCGCGACGCCTCCGCGCTGCATGCGGCCCACGAGGAGCTGCGCCGCGCCGAGCACGAGCGCGAGCAGCGCCTCGCCGACCGCCAGCAGGCCGCCGTACGGGCCGCCTCCCGGCTCACCCGACGCGAGACCCTGGAGCGCGAACAGGGCCAGCTGGACGTCGAGTTGGCCAAGGCGCGCGGCGGATCCGGCAGCGTGGCCGCCCGTGCCGCACAGCTGGAGCGGCAGCTGGCGCTGCTCACCGACGCCGCCGACGCCGTACGCGCCGCCGAGGACGCCGCCCAGCGCCTGAAGGACGCCGACGCCCGCCTCGCCGACGCCGCCTACCGGGCCGGTTTCGACACCCCGCAGGCCGCGGCCGCCGCCCTGCTGGACCCCGCCGCCCACCGCGACCTGCAGCACCGCCTGGACGCCTGGCAGGCGGAGGAGGCCGCCGTACGCGCGGTGCTGGCGGAGGCCGCCACCGCGGCCGCCGCCCAGCGCCCGCCCGCCGACCCGGACACGGCCGAGCGCGCGGCCGCCGCGGCCGAACACCGGCTGCGCGAGGCGGCCTCCGCGCGCGACGCGGCGGCCCGCTGCTGCGCCGAGCTGGACCGCCTCTCCGCGCGCGCCACCGAGGCCGTACGCCGACTCGCCCCGCTCCGCGAGGAGTACGACCGGGTCGCCCGCCTGGCCGCCCTCACCGCCGGTACCTCCGCCGACAACGAACGCAAGATGCGCCTGGAGTCGTACGTGCTCGCGGCCCGTCTGGAGCAGGTCGCCGCCGCCGCGACCGCGCGGCTGCAGCGCATGTCGTCGGGCCGCTACACCCTCGTCCACTCCGACGACCGCTCCGGGCGCGGCCGCAGCGGGCTGGGACTGCACGTGGTCGACGCCTGGACCGGACGGGAACGCGACACCGCCACGCTCTCCGGCGGCGAGACCTTCTTCGCCTCCCTCGCCCTCGCCCTCGGCCTCGCGGACGTCGTCACCGCCGAGGCCGGCGGCGTCCGGCTCGACACGCTGTTCATCGACGAGGGCTTCGGCACCCTCGACGACCAGACCCTCGACGAGGTCCTCGACGTCCTGGACTCCCTGCGCGAACGCGACCGCAGCGTGGGCATCGTCAGCCACGTCCCCGACCTGCGGCGGCGCATCCACGCCCAACTGGAGGTCGTGAAGGGCAGATCGGGGTCGGTGCTGCGGCAGCGGGGTGTCTGACGGCTCGCAAACCGGCACCTGGCGGCCGACGCATTGCCGCCGGTCTGGGCGGATTCGTCACCTGGCTTTCCGGCTCCTTCCTTGATCGTCCCAGGCCTGAGCAGCAGCCGACGCGTCGCCGCGGCCTGCGCTTGGCCCTCACGACACTGCTGCTCGGCACGCTCCGTCCGATCAGCGTGCGGTCGATCAGCGCACCGGCCAGATCGAGGCCGGCTTGGCTGGACTGCGCGGAGAGCCTGATCAGGCGGCTCGGCGGCACCGACATCGGCGATCACTCCAGGCGGCCGCGCACCCTCCTTGATCGTGCGAGGCGCAAGCGCGTATCAGCCGGAAAGGGGGGGGCATCTGCCTGCTCGGGCCGAGTGTCTTGGGATCCCTCGTTCTCAATGCGGTGGTCCAGTCGCGAGAGCCGGCTGACTCACCTCCCCCGCACAGCCGGGGACCGGCGCCGAGCCGGGCTGTTGTCAGTGGCGGCATGTAGCGTGCGCGCACCAACTTGTGCGACACGACAGGGGAGTACGGATGGAGTTCCGGATCGAGCGTAGTGCGTTCGCTGAGGCCGTCGCCTGGGCGGCCAGGTCGCTGCCCGCCCGTTCGCCGGTGCCCGTGCTGGGCGGCTTGCTGCTGGACGCGGAGGAGGGGCGACTGCGAATCTCTGGCTTCGACTACGAGGCTTCCGCGAATATAGAGGTTCCGGCGGAGACGTCAGCAGGCGGGCAGGTGCTCGTGCTGGGGCGGAGACTGCTTGACATCTGCCGGGTGTTGCCCGATGCGATGGTGACATGCGCGAGGGAAGGCACGCGCTTCACGGTGGAAGGGGACGGTACGCGTTTTGGCCTGTCGACCCTGCCCAGGCAGGAGTACCCGGCGCTGCCCGAGCCTCCCGACTTTCGGGGAACCGTGGATGCGGCAAAGTTCGCGGAAGCCGTCGCGCAGGTCGGGACAGCCGCCGGCCGTGACGACACACTCCCGGTGCTCACGGGAATTCAGCTCCGTCTGGAGGACGGGTGGATGACCTTGGCTGCTTCGGACCGGTACCGGTATGCCGTGCGTACGGTGGAGTGGAAGCCGGAGTCGGCCGATTCCGAGGTGGTGGAGGTGGTGGTTCCCGGACGCAGGCTGACCGAGATCTCCCGCTCGCTGGCGAAGTCGGGCTTGATCCGCATCGGCCTGAACAGCTCCAGTGGTGGCTTGATCGCCTTCGAGGGGACCAGCATGCGCACCACGCTGAGGCTGCTGGAAGGACGGCTGCCTCGCTACGACAAGCTGTTCACCCTGGACAACCCGGCAGTCGCGATCACACAGCGAGAGGCGCTCGCTGACGCGGTCCGTCGTGTCGCGGTCGTCGCAGAGCCGAACAGCCCCATCCGGCTCGACTTCTCCGCGCAAGGAACCGTGCTTTTGCAAGCGGGGTACGAAGACGATGTGGCGTCCCAGCAGCTCACGGCCACGTTGGCGGGTGCCGACGACCTCACAGTCGCCTTCAACCCCACCTACTTGCTGGAAGCCCTCACCTCCTTCGACGCGTCGCACGTACGCCTCGAGCTTCTAGGGCTCGGCCAGCGGGCACTGCTGAGTGCCGCACCGGACGAGGAAGACACGAAGCGCGAAGACCACCGCCATCTGCTGATGTCGGTACGGCAGCTGAGTTGACGGACACAGGAAGGCATCGGTCCAAGGCCAGTGGTCCTCGGTGGGGGAGCTCCGCCTCTGGACTGGCCGCCAGCGGTGCCCTTGACGGGGGTGCAGGCCGGCGTGGGTCGGCAGACCGCAGGGCGGGCTCTACTCGCCCACGACGACCAGCAGGTGCCGTCTCAGTTCCCCAACGATCCGATCCACCCCTCCGGAGGCGGGTACCCGCGAGTCGGTTTCGATGCCTCGCGCGAACGCGGCTTCGGTGGCTCCCCTGACTTTCCAGGCCACGCCAACCCTGCTGCACGTACAGCGTGACATCGGCGGCCTATCCCATCAGGCGTCACAGCTCTGGTCCATCGACCGGGAGTATTTCGCCGATCAGGATGAGCGGCGGCATTTCCGTTCGCTTCGCGGCCGTCAGTTGCGGATGCCTTACAGAAATGTCAGGACGTACAGCAAGCGTATCGGGCCAGCTGTCCAAGTGATTGGTGCCATGCACGATGACGGCATCCCAATCGACATCCTCTGTTGTGCCTTGCCGGTCCAAGACAAAGCCGATGCACCGTGTGAGATCCGCGCGAATCTGTCTCGAGATTGCGCGAATGGCATGTTCTTGCTCCTCGAGCGAGAGCCCGTCAAGGCCGAATTCGGCAACCGTCACGCCGCCGTTCAGGCGACGAATACGTGTGAACACGTCTGTGTCACCGCTCAGCCACAGTTGAAAGTTCACTTCTCCGGTATTCGTCAGAGCTGCGTTCGACATGAGCTGATCACGCGAAACCGGCATCTGCTCGCCCCAGGATGCGGGCCCGCTGGCGATCTGCGTGATCAGGCCCGTGGTGGGGTTGTGGAGTCTCAGGCCTTGCGCATCGAGATCCTGCACGATTCGCTCGGCATCTGCCGGGACCCACCCTGAGCGGTACCAATGGAAGAATCCGTCACTCACTGCAACTCATCTCGTGAATGTGTGAACATTGCCTTCGCCGAGGATCTTCCTGGCGAGGCTCAACGCTGACTCCGGCGTCCCTTCTTCGAGGTACACCTGGGCCCGGACGCCCTGCTGCTCAGCCGCATACTTCAAGATGTGGCATTTCTCCCCAAACTTGGCAAGGTTCCTGGCCTTCGCCGGGCCACCGACAGCGATGTATGAGCCATCTCCGCCGATCACGTCGACGTCCGTGGTGCCGGCACCCGGTTTGGTCACCTTCAGTCCCGGCTTGCCCGGCGCACCCGACGGCACCGTGCCGTTCGTCAACTCTGCCACCTTCTGCTCGCGCGCAGCACCGACGCGCTCTGCGGTTGCGGGGTCGGTCTGGAGTGGGAGCTCGCCCGACACCCACTGCCGGGCTGGGACACCGACGTGTTGCTCCGCGCCGTGGACCACATCTCGGCAACAGGCGACCCGTCCCTGCAGCGGCACCTGTTCGCCCTGGTCGAGGCTGCCGCCCGAGAGGCCGGACACAACGAGGTACTGGATGCATGGGGCGAGGACCTGAACCTCATGAGACCGCAAGAGGAGACGGAGAGACTCCCTGCGGCCGTGGTGGACGAACGAACCGGGCCACGCGGACGAAGGTCACCAGACCGACGAGGTGACCGCTTGCCGAACTCTCCTTGATTCGTGCTCACTTCGGTGCCGCCGGCTGTTCGTGCCCGCTGTTGATGAAGCGGATGTCGACGGGGCGGAAGGCGTCTAGGTTGGGCTCGATACTGATCACATGATGAACCGTGAGGAGAGCTCAGGTATGTCAGATGCTTCGCTTCCCCGCGACGAGGGCGCCGCGCGGATTGCACGGCTCCGCACCGATGTGTCGCACTCCGCTCGGGTCTGGAACTACTGGCTGGGCGGCAAGGACAACTACCCCATCGACCAGGAAGTCGGCGATCAGATACTTGCGTTCGTACCGGGCCTCCCCCGCTCGGCCGTGGCCGACCGACAGTTCCTCACCCGGGCCGTGGAGCACCTCGCCGGCAAGGAGGGCATCCGGCAGTTCCTGGACATCGGCACCGGACTGCCCACCGTGGACAACACCCACGAGGTCGCTCAACGAGTCGATCCGACCTGCCGGATCGTGTACGTGGACAACGACCCCATCGTGCTCAGTCACGCCCACGCGCTGCTCACGAGCACCGCCGAAGGAGCCACGGACTACGTCGATGCCGACGTGCACGACCCGGACACCATTGTGGAGTGTGCCGCCCGAACTCTGGACTTCAGCCGACCGGTCGCCCTCACGCTGCTCGGCGTCCTCAACTTCATCATCGACACCGGCGAGGCCCAGGCCGTCGTCCGCCGACTCCTGGATGCCGTACCCTCCGGCAGCTACCTGGTGATCTCCCATCCCACCACTGAAGTGGACGGCGAGGCGATGACGGAAGCGGTGCGCCACTGGAACAGCCAAGGTTCAGCGCCGATGACCCTGCGGACCCGCGAGGAGCTGCTGCGGTTCTTCGACGGAGTGCACCTGCTCGAACCTGGTGTCGTCACGTGTTCGCGCTGGCGCCCGACCCAACGGCAGGCCGAGATCATCGATGTGCCTCAGTTCTGCGGCGTGGCCAAGAAGCCGTAGGGCGTCATGGCCCCGCGCATTCAGGGGGATCCGGATCCCACGTGTTCGACGGCAGCACCTGCAAGTGCACCGAACCCAAGAGCGCAGACGCCCTCGCAAGGGCGGCTTCCTCACTCAGAACCAAGCCAAGGAAGCAGCACAGGAGCTGCGGGACCAGGCTGACCGCAGCAAAGGCGTGGCACACGTCTCCGGGCAACTCGTCACCGACTCGAACTACACCATGTTCCTGGACTCCCTGCGCGCACGCGACCGCAGCGTCGGCATCGTCAGCCATGTGCCCGACCTGCGGCGCCGCATCCATGCGCAGCTGGAGGTCCTGGGGAGCAGATCAGGGTCGGCGTCGCGGCAGCGCGGTGTCTGACCGGGTCAGTGGCCCAGGGCGCGCCGGGGCAGGGGCGAGGAGTACACCACGCTGGTGGTCACCGAGCCGAGCGCGCCGATCTTGCCGGAGACCTCCTCCAGGTGTGCCATGGACCGGGTGGCGACCTTGATGACGAAGCAGTCGTCGCCGGTCACGTGGTGCGCCTCCAGGATCTCGGGGGTCGCGCCCACCAGGTCGTGGAACGGCTTGTAGTTGCCGTTGGGATAGCGCAGCCGTACGAAGGCCAGGATCGGCAGCCCGAGCCGCTCGGGGTCCACGACCGCGGCGTACCCCTGGATCACGCCCGCCTCCTCCAGCCGGCGGACCCGTTCGGTGACGGCACTCGGCGACATGGAGACGGCCCGCGCCAACTCGGCGTAGCTGGCGCGCCCCTCCCGCTGGAGGACTTCGAGTATGCGCCAGTCGGTGGCGTCCGGGGAATACGCGGTCATCCCGGATGGATAGCAGGGAAATCCCGGCGTGGACAAGGGGAGTGCCGTGGATTCCCCCTTCATGAGACGGGCTCCGGACCGTAGATTTCCAGTCATGATCACCAAGACCTCCGAGAACCCCGTCCTGTGGGTCGCCCCCGCCGCTCCCGCCGAGGCGGCGGCCTACTTCCGGGCGAGCCTGGCCTTCCACGCCGACGTCTCCGACGTGGCCGCCGCGCTCTCGGCCGGCGGCGACCCCGGCTTCGTCGTCGTGGACTCCCGCTCGACCGAGTCCTGGGACCAGGGACACATCCCCGGCGCCGTCCACCTGCCCACCGCGCTCATCCCCGAGCAGGCCGAACACCTTCTGGACAGGTCCGTGCCGGTGGTGACGTACTGCTGGGGCCCGGGCTGCAACGGCGCCACCCGCGCCGCCCTCGCCCTCGCCGAACTCGGCTACCGGGTCAAGGAGATGCTCGGCGGCTTCGAGTACTGGGCGCGCGAGGGCTTCGCCTACGAGACCTGGCAGGGGAGCGGACGACGCGACGCCGACCCGCTGACCGCCCCCGTCGAAGGCGAGTGCGGCTGCTGACCGGCACCCGTGTAGGTTCTCTGCCCATGGCTCGATACGCGGATCCAGGCGTGCTGGAGTGGGTGGAATCGGGCGGCGGCCCGCTGATAGCCGTCCCGGAGACGGTGCTGCCGTTCTGGGCGGGCGCCGACAGCGAGGAACTCGACACGGACTACGACCGGGCGTGCGAGGTCGACGGACACATCGGCCTGCTGCCCGTCGGCGACAGCGCGGCCCTGGTGTTCGGCGACGAACCCGCCGCCACCTCGTACCTGCCGGACACCGCCACCTTCGTACGGTGGTCCGCCGCGAACTCCGAGACGGAGCTCCTCGCCGGTGTCTCTTTCGCCCTGGATACGGCGGTGTGGGGGAGCGAGGTGCACTGGCGGGTGCCCGGCCCGGTGCTGCTGTTCGACTCCGCCTGGCCGGGGCAGGCGGCCGGGCGCAGCGAGCACCTCCGGGTGCCGCTGGAACCCGGCACGTACTCGGTGCGCTCCGCGTACGTCCAGCCCGGTCCGGAGACCTGGCTCGGCCTGGTGCAGCTCCGCCGGCTCGGCCACTGACCGGACCGCCGGCGACCGTCAACCGAGGCCGTCGAACGCGATCTCGAGGTGCCTGGGGCCGCGCAGCACCGCGTTCTGCCGGTACGGCGGCGGGTCCTCGACCAGCCGGGGGTTCTCCAGCCGCCGGGCCAACTCGGACAGGGCGATCTGGGCCTCGAGACGGGCCAGCGGGGCGCCGAAGCAGCTGTGGATGCCGCTGCCGAAGCCGAGGTGCTGGATGTCCTGGCGGTCCGGGTCGAACCGGTCGGGGTCCGTGAACCGCTCCGGGTCCCGGTTGCCCGCGGCGAGCACGAGCCAGATCCGCGAGCCCTTGGGAATCGTCACGCCGCGCACCTCGATGTCGGCGATGCAGGTGCGCTGCGGCACGAGCTGCACAGGCGGCTCGTAACGCAGCAGTTCCTCCACGATCCTGACCGACAGACCGGGATCGTCACGCAAGCGCCGCAGGATCTCCGGGTGGCGCAGCAGGGTGAGCATGCCGTTGGTGATGAGGTTGACGGTCGTCTCATGGCCGGCGATGAGCAGCAGCACCGCCGTGCTGAGGACCTCCATCGTCGTCATGGCGCCGTCCGGGCCCTTGCTGTTCACCAGGTCGGACAGCATGTCGTCGCGAGGTTCCCGGGCGCGCTGCTCCACCAGCCCGTTCAGGTACAGGCCGAGCTGCAGCCGTGCCTCCTGCGCGGCCCGCTCGGACTCCGCGCTCGTGCGGGTGTCGGGGTCGAGGCCGGCCACGATCGGGTCGACCCAGGCACGGAAGCGGGGCTCGTCCTCGCGCGGCACCCCGAGCAGCCGGCAGATCACGGTCACCGGGAAGGGGTAGGCGAACTGGTCGACCAGGTCGATCTGCCGCGCGTCCCCGAAGCCGTCGATCAGTCCGGTGACGATCTCACCCAGCTCGCCCCGCATGTTCTCGATCCGGCGCGGCCGGTGCGGTGGCCCGAAGGAGCTGTTGGCGATCCTCCGCAGCCGGTCGTGCTCCGGCGGGTCGAGCCGGATGAAGCTGGGCGGCAGCCCCGTCGCCTCCGGCCCGGACAGCTCGTCGTCCCCGGCGGCGGCGAGATTGGCCGCGTCGGAGCTGATCCGCGGGTCGTGCAGCAGCGCCTCGATGTCGTAGTACGAGCTGATGATGTAAGGACCGTCCTCCTCGTGGAGCACCGGTGTCTTACGGAGTTCCTCATAGATCGGGTACGGGTTGGCGCGGTTCGCGAAGTCGGTGATCTGGCGCAACATGGAGGCGTGCGGCATGACAGGTCCTTGGAACGTCGGGCCCGGGCGGCGGCGGTCAGTGGCGGGCGGGGTGGAAGAGCAGCTGCTGGTCGGCCGGTGAGTAGCCACTGAGGGTGACCATGGGGCCGTGGGTCGGCAGGGACGGGTCGGGGAAGTCGGCGTCCACCGGCTGGCGGCCCTCGGGACGCCGGTCCACCGTCGGGTACTCCACCGGGAACGGCGCCCCGCGCTCGATCTGCCGTGCGTAGAACTCCAGCCACCGGGTGTTGTCGAAGGTCACCGCGGCGATGACGCGGCCCTGGTAGCCGTACACGCCGACGAACCGGCGTTCGGCCAGCGAACCCTGCGTGATCATGAGCTGCTCGCCCATGGGCGGCACGCCGACCGACTTGATGTTCACGCCGAACATCGACGACCAGAAGGCGGGCAGCCACAGGTGCGGCCGCCGCTCGGCGCCGTGGCAGATCATGTTGTGCGCGGCCGTCTCCGCCTGCGCGACCGCGTTGCCCCAGTGTTCCAGCGACAGGAACTGGTACCCGAACAGCGCGTGCGGCGAGCGTGCGACGTCACCCGCCACGAAGACGTGGTCGGTGACGATGCCCCGGAAGTCGAAGGCGCGGCAGCCCGCGTCGCAGGCGATGCCGCGGGGCCCGGCGCCCAGCCCCGACCCGGTCAGCCAGTCGGTGTTGCGCAGCGAGCCCAGCGACACCACCACCACGTCCGCCTCGACGACGCTCCCGTCGGACAGATGGACGGCCCGTACCCGGCCGACCGGATCTCCCTCCAGGGAGGTCACCGTGACGTGGGTACGCAGGTCCACGCCGTTCTCGGTCTGCAGGTCGGCGGCGACCGCGCCGATCACCCCGCCGAGCGCGCCCACGAGCGGCGCCCCGGCGCGCTCCGCCACGGTGACGGGCAGCCCCATCTCCCGGCAGGCGGACGCCACCTCCGAACCGGCGAAGCCCGCGCCGATGATGAACACCCGGCGCGGCCCCGCCTTGAGCCGCCGGTACAGATCGGCCGCGTCGTCCCGGGTCCGCAGCAGGCAGACGCCGTCCAGCCGGGCCTCGTCCTCCTTCGGCCAGGGCCGGGCGCGCACACCGGTCGCGATCAGCAGCCGGTCGTACTCCACCTCGTCACCGTCGGCCAGCCGGACCCGTTTGGCGGTCAGATCCAGACCGGTGGCCGCGACGCCGAGCCGCCACTTGGCGTCGATCTGCCGCCGGTGCGGCAGCTCGGTGCGGTGCGGGGACGCCTTGCCCAGCAGGACCGACTTGGACAGCGGCGGCCGGTCGTACGGCTCGTACGGCTCGTCGCCGATCAGGGTCAGCTCACCCGCGAAGCCCTCGGCGCGCAGCGTCTCGGCGGCCCGCAGGCCCGCCAGCGAGGCACCGACGATCACGATCCGGCCTTCGCGCCTGAGCCAGTCGACGTAGTCAGCGGGCATCCGACGCCTCCTCAGCGCCCTCCGTGCCGTCCAGCCCGTCCGCGGTGATCGCCTGCACCGGGCAGGCGGCGACGGCGCGGGCCAGCCTTTCCCGCTGCTCCTCCGGCGCGTGCGGGTTGTAGATCAACGCCTCGTCGCCGTGCATGGCGAAGACGTCGGGCGCGAGGAACGCGCACTGGGCGTAGCCCTGACATTTGTTGAGATCGACGACGAGCCGCATCGGCGCTCCGCCCTTCCGGTGGCCAGGTCCGGTGCGCGCCGGCCGTTTCGCGCGGCATTCCCCGGACGGCGGTCATGTCCCGTCTGCCAGCATGAGTGCGGTGCGGCGAGATCGCCCGTCGGGCAATCCGTCCGGGCGGTGGCCACGCCGGGCGCGCCCCCCCCGGTCCGTCACGCCCGAGCCGCGGGACGTGGGCGCGGCCGGCCGCCGGCCAGGAGGATGTACAGGCCGAGCACCAGCGACCAGGCGGGGAAGACCAGCTCCGACCACGGCACGTTGCTCGAGACGAACAGCAGCGTCAGGGCGGTGAGACCGCCCAGGGCGGTGAGCCGGCGGGGCAGGACCCCGAGACGGTGGCCGATCGCCGACACGGCGGACACGAAGACGGCCGCCATCCGCATCGCGTACTCCACCATCATCGTGTACGCGAAGTGGCGGCCGAAGTCCCAGTACGCGGCCGACGGCGCCGTGCCGGCCGGGTGGCCGACCGAGAGCACGGCACCGGCCGCCGCGGCGGCGGCGAACATCGTGGCCGTGAAGACCAGGCCGCTGCCCAGGAACACGGTGGCCAGGAACCTGTCCTCGGCCGCGCCGACATGCGCCCGGATCGCGCCCATGAACCACAGGAAGAAGATGCCGGCGAACGGCACGAGCGCGAGGGCCGTCCGCAGCGCCCCGCGCCGCACGGAGTTCGTGAATCCCTGGGCGGTGACCGCGCCGGCTCCCTGCGGCACCCCCAGCCGGACGAGGACGACCGCCGCTGCCAGCAGCAGCGCGAACAGGACTCCGGCCAGCCCGGCGGCCTGCGGCGTACGGAGCGCCTGCTGCGCCGACCTCTTCCGCCGCATACCGCCCCACCTCCTCCGCATCGCCTCCCTCACCAGCCAGCCCCCACCCGCCCAGCCCTGCCACCGGGGACGGCCGGACGGCCGATCGATGTGCGGTACGGGCTGCCCATGACCACGGCCACGCGGGCCTACGGCGGCTGCGGTCGGCCTCGCCGGCAGCGCCGGTGGTGGGGTGGCGTCGTGGCTGGTCGTCGGACGCGTCGGGGAGCCGCGCCCGAGGACAGACGCGTCGCGGGGGCGCAAGGGCAGGCACGCCGGGGGCGAGGTCAGGGATGCGCGCCTCGACCCGACCCCGGTGATTCCCCGCCCGGTCTCCGATCGGCTGCGCGTCCGACGCCCGCCGCCACATCCGCGCACCCCCCACCATGCGCTGCCGGCCCAGGTGCCCCGACCCCGCCCCTAATCCGCTCGCGCCGGTTGTCCCCGCGCCCTAAAGTGAGCCGCCATGTCCGTGAACAAGCTCCCCGCCCCGGAAGACCTGCGGCGCGACCCGCTGCCCCTGCGTGGTCGTACCGCCCTGGTGACCGGGGCGAGCCGGCGGGCCGGGATCGGGCATGCGGTGGCGCGGCGGCTGGCGGCGTACGGGGCGAGTGTGTACGTGCATCATCATGTGCCGCACGACGCCGCCATGCCGTGGGGCGCGGACCGTCCCGAGGCCGTGGCCGGGTCCGTGCGTGCGGCGCTCGGCGACCCCGGGGCCCGCGTCGTCACCGGACCGGGTGACCTCGCCGACCCGGCGGAACCGGCCCGGCTGGTCGACACCGTCGTCCGGGAGTTCGGGCGTCTGGACATCCTCGTCGCCAACCACGCCCTCAGCGGCTCGGACGGCACCCTGGACGAGATCGACGCGGCGATGCTCGACGCGCACTGGGCGGTCGACACCCGCTCGGTCCTGCTACTCGTCCAGGCCCACGCCCGCTCGCGCGCGCGGCTGAGCGACGGTGCTCCCGGCGGGCGGGTGGTGCTGATGACCTCCGGACAGGACCTCGGCGGCGGCATGCCGGGCGAGATCGCCTACGCGCTCCAGAAGGGCGCCCTCGCCTCGATCACCCGCTCCCTGGCCGGCCCGCTCGCCGAGCAGGGCATCACCGTGAACGCGGTCAACCCGGGCCCGGTGGACACCGGTTACGCAGGGGCAGACCTCCACGCGTCCGTCGCCGCCCGCTTCCCCGGCGGACGCTGGGGCCTCCCCGACGACCCGGCCCGCCTCATCGCGTGGCTGGC
Source organism: Streptomyces incarnatus (assembly GCF_001027185.1). NCBI lineage: Bacteria > Bacillati > Actinomycetota > Actinomycetes > Kitasatosporales > Streptomycetaceae > Streptomyces > Streptomyces incarnatus. The sequence goes on from NZ_CP011497.1 coordinate 7,260,098, forward strand.
CACCGACGAGGCCGGCTGGATCACCGGGGAGGTCATCAACTCGGAAGGAGGCTTCCGGCGTTGACGCGGGACCGTCAGAGCCGGGACAGCTCGTCCACCAGGTCGTCCAGGCCCAGCGAACCCTGCGACAGCGCCGCCATGTGCCAGGCCTTCAGGTCGAACGCGTCGCCGTGCCGCTCGCGCGCCTTCTCGCGGCCCAGCAGCCACGCCCGCTCACCGAGCTTGTAGCCGATCGCCTGCCCCGGAATCGTCAGATACCGGGTCAGCTCGCTCTCCACGAAGTCCGCCGGCCGGCTGCTGTGCGAGCCGAAGAACTCCTGCGCCAGCTCCGGCGTCCACCGCTCACCGGGGTGGAACGGCGAGTCGGCGGGGATCTCCAGCTCCAGGTGCATGCCGATGTCCACGATCACCCGGGCCGCCCGCATCATCTGCGCGTCCAGGTAGCCGAGCCGCTCCTCGGGATCGGTGAGGTAGCCCAGCTCGTCCATCAGCCGCTCCGCGTACAGCGCCCAGCCCTCGGCGTTGGCGCTGACCCCGCCGATCGTCGCCTGGTAGCGGGAGAGGCTCTCGGCCACGTGCACCCACTGCGCGAGCTGGAGGTGATGCCCGGGCACGCCCTCGTGGTACCAGGTCGAGACCAGGTCGTAGACCGGGAAGCGGGTCTGTCCCATGGTCGGCAGCCAGGTGCGGCCGGGGCGGGAGAAGTCCTCCGACGGAGGCGTGTAGTAGGGGGCCGCCGCACCGCCGGGCGGGGCGATGCGCGACTCCACCTTCCGCACCCGCTCGGCGAGTTCGAAGTGCGTGCCGTCCAGGTCCTCGATGGCCTTGTCCATCAGGCCCTGCAGCCACTCCCGCACCTCCTCCACGCCCTCGATGTGCCGGCCGTGCTCATCGAGGTGCGCGAGCACCACCCAGGGCGTCTCGGCGCCGGGCAGGATCCTCTCCGCCTCCAGCCGCATCTCGCCGAGGATCCGGTGGAACTCCGACCAGCCGTACGCGTACGCCTCGTCCAGGTCCAGGTCGGTGCCGTTGAAGTAGCGGGACCAGCGCGCGTACCGCTCGCGGCCCACCGTGTTCGGGGCGCCCTCGATGGCCGGCGCGTACACGTCCCGCAGCCAGTCCCGCAGCTCCACCAGGGCACCGGTCGCCGCGCGGGCCGCCTCGTCCAGCTCCGCGCGCAGCGCCTGGGGCCCGGCGGCGGCGAAGTCCTCGTACCAGCCACGGCCCTTGCCGTCCGTGTCCGTCCACTCGGTGAGCTGATCGATGTACGTCGCCGTCGGCCGGGGCGCCGCGAACAACTTGCGGTCCAGGCCGAGTTGAAGCGACTCACGGTAGCCCGCGAGCGCGTCCGGCACCGCGCGCAGCCGCTCGGCGATCGCCGACCAGTCCTCGTCCGTCTGCGACGGGGTGACCGTGAAGACGTCCCGCACCGAGTGGCCCGGCGTGGCCATGTTGCCGACCGCGCGCAGGTGCTCGTCGGCGTCGTGCACGGCGAGTTCGGCGGTCAGCCGCTCCCGCAGCAGCCGCCCGCAGCGCCGCTCCGCGTCACTGTCCGCCCCGGGCTGCCGCTCCGCCTCGTCCAGCTTCGCGAGCGTGTTGCGCGCCAGCTCCGCCAGGGCCGCCTGGCCCGCGGGCGAGTAGTCGGGCAGCCGGCTCGAACTCTCCTTCACCCCGAGGTAGGTACCGGTGACCGGGTCGAGGGCGATGAGGTCGTCCACGTACGCGTCTGCCACCTGGCGGGGCAGCGGGCTCTTGGTCTCAGACATGCGCCCATCCTCGTACGAGAAGGATCAGTGCGTCACCCACGTTTCCGGATTCAGCTCTGGGCGTGGCCGGGCGGCAGCAGCGGTCCGCACTCCCACTGCTGGAAGATCAAGCGGGTCTCCACCCGGGCCACCTCGCGCCGCGCGGTGAACTCGTCGAGCACCAGCCGCTGCAGATCGGCCATGTCCGCGACGGCCACATGCACCAGATAGTCGTCCGGCCCGGTCAGATGGAAGACCGTCCGCGCCTCCGGCAGCGCCCGGATCCGCTCCACGAACGGTCCGACCAGCTCCCGGCGGTGCGGCCGTACCTGCACGGACAGCAGCGCCTGGAGTCCGCGGCCGATCTTGGCCGGATCCAGCTCCAGCCGGTGGCCGAGGATCACGCCGGAGCGGCGCAGCCGGGTCACCCGGTCCAGGCAGGTCGACGGCGCCACGCCCACCTGAGCTGCGAGGTCGCGGTAGGTGGTCCGGGCGTCGTTCTGCAGCAGCCGCAGCAGATGGAGATCCACCGGATCCAGTACGACAGATTCGGCCATTGGCCGAACGTAGCACGGTGTTCGATTCCGGGGAACCGTTGCCTGTTCACCCTTCCGCCCATGGACACAGCGAGCACCGGTGCCTACGACGGCGTACGCACCGCATCGAGAGCCCTGGCCACGGAAGCCGTGCACGCCGGCCGCGACGACCTCGCCCGCCAGGGCCTGCACGCCCCGCCGATCGACCTGTCGACCACCTACCCCTCGTACGACAGCCGCGGTGAGGCCGCCCGCATCGACGCCTTCGCCACCGACGGCGCCGACCCGGTCGGACCGCCCGTCTACGGCCGTCTCGGCAACCCGACCGTCGCCCGTTTCGAAACCGCCCTGGCCCGCCTGGAGGGCACCGAGTCCGCGGTCGCCTTCGCCAGCGGGATGGCGGCGCTCAGCGCGGTCCTGCTGGCCCGCGCCGCCACGGGCCTGCGGCACGTGGTCGCGGTACGGCCCCTGTACGGCTGCAGCGACCACCTGCTCACCGCCGGGCTGCTCGGCACCGAGGTCACCTGGACGGACCCGGCCGGCATCACCGACGCGCTGCGCCCGGACACCGGCCTGGTGATGGTCGAGTCCCCGGCCAACCCCACCCTGGCCGAACTCGATCTGCGGGCCGTGGCGCACGCCTGCGGTTCGGTCCCGCTGCTCGCCGACAACACCTTCGCCACGCCCGTGCTCCAGCGCCCGGCCGAGCACGGTGCGCGCCTGGTGCTGCACAGCGCCACCAAGTACCTCGGCGGCCACGGCGATGTGCTGGCCGGTGTGGTCGCCTGCGACGAGGAGTTCGCGGGCCGGCTGCGGCAGATACGGTTCGCCACCGGTGGCGTGCTGCATCCGCTGGCGGGCTATCTGCTGCTGCGGGGACTGTCCACGCTGCCGGTGCGGGTGCGGGCCGCCTCCGCGAACGCCGCCGAACTGGCCCGGCGGCTCGCCGCCGACCCGCGGGTGGCCCGTGTCCACTATCCGCGCATCGGCGGCGCGATGATCGCCTTCGAGGTGCACGGCGATCCGCACGAGGTCATCTCCGGGGTCCGGCTCGTCACCCCGGCGGTGAGCCTCGGCAGCGTCGACACGCTCATCCAGCACCCCGCCTCCATCAGCCACCGCATCGTCGACGCCGACGACCGGCGCGGGGCGGGGGTGAGTGATCGGTTGCTGCGGCTGTCCGTCGGGCTGGAGGACGTGGACGATCTGTGGCGGGACCTGGACCAGGCGCTGGGGGAGCCCACCCGGACGCCGGTGCCGCTGCGGGAAGCGGTGCGCTGAGCCGTCGCGGTCTGCGGTGGCGGCGGGGCGGCACCGCCGGACACCGCGTGCGCGGCGGATTCACGGGGCGGCCCGGTGAGGGGGAGAGCGGCCCGGCGGCCGGCGCCGGGCCGCAGCCGGTGCGTGACCGGCGCCGGCCGCGAGAGGCCGGACGCGCCTTCGTGCCCCTGCGTCAGTCGCGCCGCGCCGAGGCGCCGAGGTGGCGCAGGCCGGTGTCGTACGGCGCCCCGGAGCCGGCCGCCTGTGCCGGGTCCAGGCGGGCCGTGATGACCAGCGTGCCCTCCTCTATCTGGTAGTCCAGCGGCAGGCCCAGGCCGCGCATCGCGGCGACCATGCCGGTGTTGGACGCCTGCGTCACGGCGTACACGCTCTCGCAGCCGGCCTCCACGGCCATCGCCACCAGCCGGTCGAGCAGTTCACCGCCGATGCCGCGCTGCTGCCAGTCGTCCTCGATCAGCAGGGCCACCTCGGTCTCGTCGCCGTCCCACAGCAGATGCCCGAGGCCGACGATGCGGCCGGAGGTGGTCTGCGCCGCCAGCGTCCGGCCGAAACGGGGGCTGAGCAGGTGGTTCAGATAGCGGTCCGCGTCGCCGACCGGGCCGTGGTAGCGCATGCCGAGGGTGCGCGGCGAGCACCGCTCGTGCATCGCCCTGGCCGCGGCCAGGTCCCCGGTGTCCACCCGGCGGACGGTGATGTCGTTGCCCTCGGGCAGGGTCAGTACGTCCTGGCCGCGCGGGATCCGCGGACCGAGCCGGTTGTCGAGGTCCACCAGCGCCCGGGCCCGGGCGAACTCGGTGGGGGTGAACGGCAGATACGGCCGTTCCACGGTGAGCACTCCGCCCTCCGGCGCCGGCAGCCGCATCACGGTGTCCTCCAGCACGCCCTCGACCGGCACCGGCTCGGGCCCGCGGCCCCCGCCGACCGGTGTCCCGGGCAGCTGCCGGATCGTGCACCGGCCCAGCAACTGGCGCAGCGCCAACGGCAGTTCGGCGGCGTCCAGCGCGGTGCGCGCGGCCAGCCCGAGCACTCGGGTGGGGGCGTCGACCAGGTCGTGGGCGTCGGCCCGCTCGATCCAGGTGGACTCCCCGCCGGCCCGCGAGACCGCCCGGGTGATCTCGGCCGCCTCCAGCGCACCGGGACCCCGCAGCAGGAACTCGTCCACCGTGCCGTCGCCGAGCGGGTGCGTCTGCAGGCTCAGGATGTCGACGCGCCGCTCGGCCAGTGCCGTGCACAGCGCCGCCAGCGAGCCCGGCTGGTCCTTCACCGTGGTCCGCATCCGCCACAGCGCACCGGGCTCGCCCACGTCGTCGGCGCCGTCCGCACCGTCGCCCGGCTGCCCGGAGGGCCCGCCCGACCGCGCCTCGGCGGCCGGCCGGGCGCCGGTATCACCGGCCGGCGGTGCGTGTCCGTGGCGCCGTGCCCACCAGGTGTGGAAGCCGGCCGTCGCGGCCAGCGCGAGCGCCGAGATCACCAGCAGGGCGGGACCGCCGGGGCCGTGCCCGACCAGGTTCGCCACCCCGTCGGCCACGGCGACGGCGGTGAACAGTGCGGCGAGCTCGACGACGTCCCGCCGCCAGTGGTGCACGGGGCGGCCGTGCTTCGCCCGGGTCACATCAGACATCTCTGGAGTCATGCATCCACTGTGAAGGAACGGTGTTGCGTGATCACGAACTGATTGTGACCGATGGGTAAAGCATGCTCCGTCCGTTTTGTTGGATTTTTTACGGCCTGCCGGCGCCGCGCCGTCCGGCCCCAGATCGTGGCGTTGTCGTCATCCCGTGCTCGCGTCATACGAAAACCGTAGAGGCGACCACTGACAATCGGCCTGACCTGCGAAAAGGGCCGCACAACAGAGGACTTGCCCGTGCCGCGCCCCGTGGGATGACGCCGGTGCGCGGCACGGACGAAGGGTACGGGACCGGCGGGCCCGTCGGTGCCTACTGGCCGACCCGGCCCGGCTGGAGCGTCTGCGTGAACAGCACGGTGCCGTCGTACTCGCGCAGCCGGACCGTCAGTTCGCCGCTGTCGCCGTCGATGTCGACCTCGCCGAAGAACTGGTAGCCCTGGGCCGGCGAGACGTTCGACGCGGTGGGTGCCTTGACGAACACCCGGTCCGGGCCGAAGGTGCCGTCCAGCGCGTTGGCCGGGAAGGCACCGGCGTTGAGCGGGCCGGACACGAACTCCCAGAAGGGCTCGAAGTCCTTGAACGCGGCCCGCGACGGGTCGTAGTGCTGGGCGGAGGTGTGGTGGACGTCCGCCGTCAGCCACACCGTGCCGGTGATCCGACGGTGCTTGATGAACCGCAGCAGCTCGGCGATCTGCAGCTCGCGGCCCAGCGGAGCCCTCGGGTCGCCCTGCGCGACGGCCTCGAAGTCCGGCTTGCCCTCGACCGGGTCGGGCACGACAAGACCGAGCGGCATGTCGTTGGCGATCACCTTCCACACCGCGCGCGACCTGGCGAGCTCCCGCTTGAGCCACTCCAGCTGCTCGCGGCCGAGGATGCCCACCGGGTCCGTGGTCTGGTCGTCGGGGGAGTTCGCGTCGCGGTAGGTGCGCATGTCGAGCACGAACACATCGAGCAGCGGTCCGTGGTGGACGACCCGGTAGATCCGGCCGTCCGGGCGCTCGCTGAGGGTCGAGACCGGGAAGTACTCGGAGAACGCCTGCCGGGAGCGCAGCGCCAGGTCGTCGAGTTTCGTGCCCGCCGGGTAGGGCGTGCCGCTGCCGATTACCTCGCCCGGGTACCAGTTGTTGCGGACCTCGTGGTCGTCCCACTGGATGATGTTCGGCACCTGGGCGTTGAACCGGCGCAGCGCCGAGTCCAGCAGGTTGTAGCGGAAGTTGCCTCGGTAGTCGTCCAGGGTGATCGCGACGTGCGACTTCTCCTCGGTGGTGACGTTCCGGTACAGGCTGCCGTCGGGCAGGGTCGCCGTCGCCGCGATGGGGCCGTCGGCGTAGATGTTGTCCCCGCTGCACAGGAAGAAGTCGGGGTCGGCCTTCGCCATCGCGTCGAAGATGCGGTAGCCGCCGATGGACTCGTTGATGCCCCAGCCCTGCCCGGCCAGGTCGCCGGACCAGACGAACCGCACGCCCTGGCGGCGCCGGGCGGGCGCGGTACGGAGGGTGCCGGTGACCGGCTCGCCCGTACGGCGCGGGTCGTCCGGGTCGGCGAGCAGCACGCGGTAGTGGATCTGCTCGCCCGACGGCAGGCCGTGCAGCCGGGTGGTGCCGGTGAAGTCCGTGCCGGAGCCCAGCAGCGGACCGTGCCATCTGCGCGGGTCGCGGAACGACTCGGTGGCCGAGGTCTCCACGATCATCCGGGCCGGCCGGTCCGAACGCACCCACACCAGACCGGAGTCGGTGGTCACATCGCCCGCCTGCACGCCCCAGCTCGCCCGCGGGCGCCCGGAGCGGGCGAACGCCGGGGCCGCGCCGAGGCCGACGGGCAGGGTGACGGCCGCCGACGCGGCCAGGGAGCCGCGCAGCACGCTGCGGCGGCCGGGGAACGGACGGTCTGACATGGCTGCGCCTCCAGGAGCGGGATCCGGCCAGTGTGCAGAGCCACACCTACTGGGCAGCTGCGGCGCGCGCGGAAACCGGAAGTGAACAACGGGGCTTGGACAGGGCCGCCCGAGGAGATGCAGCGGCCGAATGCCCCGTCTGCCGTACGGCGGACCAGGCGCGTCGGGGTCCCGCCGCAACGAAACCGAGCGCACGCGCGCGTACTGCGTGACCCGAGCGCACGCGCGCGTACTGCGTGAGCCGAAGCAGATCGTGTGGTCCGGGGCAGACGGCGTGAGCCGAGGCGGGCCGGCCGACCGGGTACGCGGTGTGCGGGACGCGTCCGGCGTCGCGGAAGGCGGCCGCCCGCGCACGCGTGCACGGGACACCGGCGCACCACGCGAGGGACCAGAACCGGCGGCGGTGCCGGCGCGACCGCGACCGGTCATCGTGGGCGTGCGGTCCCCAACCGCCCGCGCCCGCCGCACGTCTGCGCGACACCGATGGCCGGGACAAGTCCTTCGGCACAGGCCTGAACCGGCCGCTGCCCCCTGCGGCGACGCGCCAGTGACGTCCGACCTGCTCCCTGCGGTGTGGCGGCGACCTCGGTGACGCCAGACGAGTCGGCGAGGGCTCGCCGGGCGTCCGGGGCCCGTCGCCGGCGGCCGGCGCCGGTCCCCTCACCGAGCCGGGCCCGGTCGGTCCGTCGCAGGCGCCGACCGGGTCGGTGCGTTCAGCGGCTGCCGTCCAGGATGACCCGCGCGACCAGGGCCGGGTCGTCGTTCATCGGGCAGTGGCCGCAGCCGGGCAGCCGTACCAGCCGGGCGTGCGGGATCAGTTGCTTGGCGCGCACGCCCTGGCGGCGTACGAGGAGCCGGTCCCGGGCGCCCCAGGCCACCGTGACCGGCAGACCCGGCAGGTCGTCGGTGAAGCGGACGGCGGCGCCCGCGCGCAGCGTCGCGTCGAACCCGGTGGCGCCCACCAGCGCGAGCGTCTCGGCGACCACGGCCTCCGGGGCGCGGCGCGCGGGTCGCGCGTAGATGGTGCTCGTCAGCGCGGTACGTCCGGCCGCGCTGCGCGACAACTGCTGCACCAGCGGCAGCGGGAGCCGCTGGGCGATGCCCCGCATCGCGAGCAGCACCGTGAAGGCGTACCGGCGCTCGGCCTCCGTCCAGAACCCGGCCGGGGAGAGGGCCGTGACGGACCGTACGAGCTTCTCCCGGCCGAGCTCCAGGGCGAGCAGGCCGCCCAGCGAGTTGCCCGCGATGTGCGGCCGGTCCAGCTCGAGCGCCTCGAACAGGGTGCCGAGCACCGTGTTCGTGGTGGGCAGGTCGTAGGCGAGGCCCTCGGGCAGGCCCGGGGACGCGCCGAAGCCCGGCAGGTCGACGGCGATAACGTCGCGCTCGGTGGCGAGGATGTCCACCACCGGGTCCCAGGCCTGCCGGTGATGGCCGATGCCGTGCAGCAGCACCAGCGGTTCGCCGCGGCCCACGCGCGCGTAGGACACGGCCACGTCCTTCGGGCCGTGCGGAGTGGGGACCTTGAAGGAGACGGTGGCGGACATCGGGTGCTCCTCGTCTGGGTACTGACGGACGCTGTAGACAGCTTGTCAGCAATTGCTACCAGCCGGTAGCCCCCGAGGGGAGGGCGTCCGCTCCGAGGTGGTGGTCAATCCGCCCGCCGCACCTCGATGTTGAAGTCGGCGGTCCCCAACGTCCGCATCAGGGTCAGCCACAGCGGCAGGTACATCTCCGTCACCCGGGCCGCCCGGATCCCGCCCAGGTCCAGCACCCGCTCGGCCGGCCATCCGAACTCGCCGAGCAGCGCCGTCACCTGCTCCTTGGCCCCGGCGTCCTCACCGCAGACGAACAGGTGGTGCGCACCCGGCACCCGGCCCGGATCCACCATCACCTGACAGTTCACCGTGTTCAGCGTCTTCACCACGCGCGCGTGCGGAAAGGCCCGCTGGATCTGCTCGCCCACGCTGTCCGACTCCACCGGGTCCAGCCGCGGCTGGCCGTCCTCGAAGGCCAGCGGATTGGACACGTCCACCACGACCTTGCCGTCGAGGTGCTCCGCGCCGACCGCCCGCAGGGCGTCCAGCGCCACCCGGCCGCCCACCGCGTTGATGACCACCTCGGCCGAGGCGGCCGCCTCCGCGAACGTGCCGGCGCGGGCCCGCTCGGCGGAGGCCGTGGCCCACTCCAGCGCCACCGGGTTGTCCTTGACGCGCGATCCCAGGGTCACCTCGTGCCCCAGCTCCACCAGCCTGCCGCCCAGCGTGCGGCCCACCTCGCCCGTGCCCAGCACCGCGTATCGCATCGGCCACCTTCCGTCACCGGCCGCCGACTTCCGGCGGTCCGCGGTCATTGTGATCCGGGCCGCCGCCGGACGGGCCGATTCCGGGTGGACAGCTGCGGTGCGTGTCGGCTGGGATGGACCGGTGACCACCGACACCGCGACCGATGTCTTCGAAGAGCACCGCCCCCTGCTGATGGGTGTCGCCTATCGCATGCTCGGTCGCGTGGCCGACGCCGAGGACGTCGTCCAGGACGCCTGGCTGCGCTGGTCCCGCGCCGACCGCGCGGAGGTCCGCGAACCGCGCGCCTACCTGGTGCGTATCACCACCCGCCTGGCCATCGACCGGCTGCGCCAGGTGCGGACGCGCGGCGAGGCGTACGTCGGCCCCTGGCTGCCGGAGCCGTATCTCACCGAGTTCGGCGATGTCGCCCCGGACGCGGCCGACCGCGCCGTGCTCGCCGACAGCGTCTCCCTCGCCCTGCTGGTCGTCCTGGAGTCGCTGTCGCCGCTGGAGCGGGCCGTCTTCGTGCTCAGGGAGGCCTTCGGCTACCCGTACGCCGAGATCGCCGCCCTGCTCGACCGCGGTGAGGCGGCGGTACGGCAACTGGCCGGTCGGGCGCGCCGGCACGTCGAGGAACGGCGGCCGCGCTACGACGTCGACCCCGGCCGGCGACGCGAGCTGACCGAACGTTTCCTCGCCGCCGCGGCCGACGGTGACCTGGACGGGCTGATGTCCGTGCTGGCCCCGGACGTCCGCCTGGTCGGCGACAGCGGCGGCAAGGCCAAGGCGCCGCTGCGCATCCTGCACACCGCCGACAAGGTCGGCCGGTTCCTCGTCGCCGTCGCTCAGCAGACCACGGCGGCCCTGTCCTACCGCTTCCTGGAGGCCAACGGCGGCCCGGCGTTGCTCGTCCTGTCGGACGGCAAGCCCGAGAGCCTGGTCCAGGTGGACGTCGCCGACGGCCGCGTGGCCACCGTGTACGTCGTCCGCAACCCGGACAAGCTGCGGCATCTCGCCGACCGCTGAGCCACACCGCCGGACCCCACGCGCCCCGCGAGCCCCCGTCCTGCGACGGGGGCTTTGCCGCGATGTCACACACACCGCCGTGCACGAACGCCTTGTGAACGCTCCGCGGCGGGTCACCTGCGGGCTGCCCGGGGGATCGAGGATTGGTCTTGACCAAGGGTGAAGGCCGCCCTATGGTCGCAGAGAAGTGCAACAACCTTTAATAAACAAGGGCGCTAAAAACCGCCGGACCACGGCTCTTGCGGAGGACAGGGTGGGGACCACGCAGCTGGAATCGGTACCGGAACCGAAGTACTGGCATCTCAAGACCGTGCTCAGCGAGGCACTGGACTCCGAGTTCTCGGTCGGCGAGATCCTGCCCAACGAGCGCGACCTCGCCGCCCGCTTCGGCGTGGCCCGCGCCACGCTCCGCCAGGCCCTCGAACAGCTGGAGCTGGAGGGCCGGCTGCAGCGCCGCCGCGGCGTCGGTACGACCGTGGCGCCGCCGCGCGTGGGCGTGGCCGTCGGCACCGAGCAGCACGTCTGGCCCGGCGCCGGCTCGGACTCCTGGCAGCCCGTCGACTGCGAGCAGGCGGTGCCGCCCGCCGCCGTCGCCTCGGTCCTGGAGTCCGGCGCGGACGAGCCCGTGCACACCGTGCGCCGCTCCCGGATGTCGCACGGCCAGCGGGTCGCCACCGAACTCCTCTACGTCCCGGCGGCCTCGGTCCCGGACCTCACCGCCATCGACGCCCCGTCCGGCCCGGCACGCGCGCGTGCGGTGCTGCGTGAACTCCAGCACCTGACGCTCGAGGGCCAGGACCGTGCCGTCGAACTGGGCTCCGCCCGCGCCGACGACGCCAAGGACCTCGACCGGCTTCCCGGCGCCCCGGTCCTCGTCGTCACCACCCGCTTCTTCGCCGAGGGCCGCACCGCCGCCCTGTCCGTCGCCACCTACCGCGCCGACACCTGCCGCCTGACCTTCGGCGACTCACCTGACGTCGAGATACACCACAACCCGGACCGCCAGGCTTCCTGACCTCCGGGTACCTCGTTCCCGCATCCCGGGTGTCCGAACGACCCGGCGGGGCAACCGACCAAGGGGCGCGGGGCCGTGTCGATGTGCGGCTCCGCCGCGTGGGCGCGACCAGCCACGACGGCACCGCAGCGGCACGACGACCCGCACCGCGCACGGCGACCGCACAGCGCCGCGTCACCGTGCCCGGCACGGTGAACGCGCAGCACCGGGTCACCGTGCCCGGAACGGCGAACGCTCAGCACCGGGCCACCGCGCCCGGCACGGCGACCGCGCAGCACCCCGTCACCGTGCCCGGCACGCCGAACACCGAGCGCCGCGTCACCGCGTCCCGAGCGGTCACAGCTCAGCGCCGCGTCACCGTTCCCTCGACAGCGAACAGCTGCTCCTCGACATGGTCCAATGCCAGGCGCAGCGCCCCCGTCGCGACCGCCGCCTCACCGAGAACGGACAGTGCCACCTGCGGCGGCCGCAGGCAGTAGCGGGCCAGTTCGCGGCGGAGCGGTTCCAGGACGCCGTCGAGACCGGCCGCCCACCCGCCGATCACGACGAGCTCGGGGTCGAGCGCCAGCACCAGCGCGGCCACGTCGTGCACGAGCCGCTGGATGAACCGCTCCACCGCCGCCCGCGCCCGCTGGTCCCCCTTGCGGGCCAGCGCGAACACCTCGGCGACCGCCTGCTCGTCCAGCGGGTGCAGCGGCTCGTCGGTGGTGGACAGCAGCGTCTCCGGAGTCGCCTCCCGGCCCAGGAGATGCAGTGCGCCGATCTCCCCGGCGGCCCCGCCGTAGCCGCGGTGCAGCCGGCCGCCGATCAGGGAACCCGCGCCCGGGCTCAGCCCGGCCAGCACGAAGACCACGTCGTCCGACTCGGTGGCCGCGCCCTTCCAGTGCTCGGCGACGGCCGCCGCGTTGGCGTCGTTCTCCACCAGCACCGGGCACTTGAAGGAGCGGCTGAGCCGTTCCCCCAGATTCAGGCCCGTCCACTGCGGCAGCGCCGTGCTCAGCCGTACCGTCCCGTCGGCCTCCACGATCCCCGGCGTGCCCACCCCGACGGCCCGCAGCGACCCGCGCGCGACCCCGGCGCGGCGCAGCAGCTCGGCGACCGCGCCGCGCAGCCGGTCCAGCCGTTCGTCGGCCGTGGCCGTCTCGTCGACCTCCTTGCCCTGCGCACCCAGCACCCGTCCGTCCAGGTCGGACAGCAGCGCGGCGACCCGGTGCGGGCCGATCTCCAGGCCCAGCAGATGCCCCGCCTCGGCCCGGAACCGGAACCGGCGCGCGGGCCGCCCCTGACGGCGCGCGGTGCCCCCGTCGGCCGCGGTCTCCACGACGAGCCCGCCCTCGATGAGCCCTTCGACGACACCCTCGACGGTCGGCCGGGACAGTCCGGTGACCCGGGTGATCTCGGTGAGCGTCGCGCAGTCCGTGGCGCGCAGCGCGTGCAGCACCACCGCGGAGTTGATCCTTCGCAGCAGCGAGGGATCGCCGCCGGTCAGCTGCCCCACCGTCCGTCCTTCCAGCTCGCGGGCGTGTTGGGCGGATCGTACTCGGCCCGGCGCACCCCGGCGAGTGCCGGGCCGCGGCCCTGCCTCACCGAGGCTCGACGAACCCCGACTCGTACGCCGCGATCACCGCCTGGGTGCGGTCGCGCGCGCCGAGCTTGGCCAGCACGGCGCTCACATGCGACTTGACCGTCTCCGTGCCCACGACCAGCCGCGCCGCGATCTCCGCGTTCGACAGCCCGCGCGCCATGAGCCGCAGCACCTCCGCCTCCCGCTCGGTCAGCCGGGCCCGGTCCAGCACGGCGCGCGCCGGCCGGTCGCCGTCGCCGTACCGGGCGGCGAGCCGTCGTACGGAAGCCGGGAACAGCAGCGACTCGCCCTCCGCCACCAGGCGTACGGCGTGCACGATCTCGGCGGGCCGGGCCCGCTTCAGCAGGAAGCCGTCGGCGCCCGCGCGCAGCGCTTCGTACACGTACTCGTCGTCCTCGAAGGTGGTCACCACGAGGATCTTCGGCGGGTCGTCCACCGTGCGCAGCACCGCCTGCGTGGCCTCGATCCCGTCCATGAGGGGCATCCGCACGTCCATGGCGACCACGTCCGGCCGTAGTTGACGCACCAGCGGGATGACCGCAGCCCCATCGGCCGCCTCGCCGACCACCTCGATGCCGGGCTGTGCCTCCAGCACGGCGCGCAGACCCGCGCGGACCAGGGGTTCGTCGTCTACGAGGAGTACGGTGACCGGCATCCGGCCAGCCTAGATCAGCTGATCGGCAGCTCCGCGCGCACCTCCCAGTCGCCCTCCTGGGGACCGGTCCGGGCCGTGCCGCCGAGCAGTGCGGCCCGCTCCCGTATGCCCCGCAGGCCGCTGCCCCGGCCCGGGCCGGTTATGGGGTCCGGCAGCGGGTTGCGGACCTCCAGCGCGAGCGTTCCGTCGCCGACCGCCACCCGGACCCGGACCGGGACGGCACCCGCGTGCCGCAGCACGTTGGTGAGCGCCTCCTGGAGGATCCGGTAGCCCTCGCGGGACACCGGCCCCGGCACGGTGCCGACCGGTCCGGTCACCTCCGCGTCGACCTTCGCCCCGGAGGCCCGCGCCGACTCCAGGAGCCGGCCGGCGTCGGCCAGCGTGGGCCGGGCGCTCGCCGGACGCTCGGCCTCGCGCAGCACGCCCAGCACCCGCTCCAGGTCGGCCAGCGCGGCCCGCCCGGTCTCCTCGATGGCGTCCAGCGCGCGGTCGGTGAACTCCGGGTCCCCCGCCGCCCGCGCCGCACCGGCCTGCACCACGGCCACCGTGAGCGCGTGCCCGATCGAGTCGTGCAACTCCCGTGCGATGCGGGTGCGTTCCAGCAACTGCTCGGTGCGCTCCTCCAGCGCGGTCAGCCGCTCGGCCGCGGACGGCCCGAGGAGCCGGCGCGCCAAGAGCGTGATCAGCTCGCCGAGCCCGACGACCACGCCGTACAGCACGAGCAGCGGAAGCGGCGTCAGCAGCGCCCACCCGCGGTCCGGCGGCAGCAGGTCCAGCACCGGCACCCCGGACGGCGCCCGACCCCACGCGCAGCGCGCCAGCTCGACCGCGATGACGGGCAACCACACCGTGGCGAAAGACGCGGCGATGCCGAAGACCCACCGCACCTCCAGCCACAGCACCGTGCGCAGCCGGTCCCGCCATGTCCCGGACGGCGCCTCGGAGATGCCCGGCTCCCGCTCACCGGGCGTCAGCAGCAGCCGCGCCTGCACCCCCTCGCCCGTCCGCACGGCGGGCAGGAGTCCCACGGGGACGAGCACCAGCGCGGGCACCCAGGGCTTCGACATGTCGATGAACAGCCACACGCTCTCCATCAGCATCGGCACCCACAGATGCAGCAGCCGCGTGTACGTCGTCCCGCGCAGCAGCGGGCGAAGCAAGCGGGGCATGTGGACCATGAAGCCATCGTCGCAAACGGCACTGACAACGGGCCTCCCCCGCACGGGGGAGACGATCTCCACCGGCGGGGGAGGAGCCAACTCCCGTAAAACGCCAGGCTGAATCCATGACCAGCATCGACGTACGCGACCTCACCAAGGAGTACGGCGCCCGGCGGGCCGTCGACCACCTGACCTTCAGCGTCCGCCCCGGCCGCGTCACCGGCTTCCTCGGCCCCAACGGCGCCGGCAAGTCCACCACCATGCGGCTCGTCCTCGGTCTGGACCGGGCCACGGCCGGCACCGCCACGATCGGCGGCCGACCCTACGCCGAACTCCGCGAGCCGCTGCGCCGGGTGGGCGCCCTGCTGGACGCGGGGGCCGCGCACGGCTCCCGCACCGCGCACGCCCATCTGCGGGCCCTGGCGGCGAGCAACCGCATCCCGGACCACCGGGTCGACACGGTCCTGGAGCAGACCGGCCTCGCCGAGGTGGCCGGGCGCCGGGTGAGGACCTACTCCCTGGGCATGCGTCAACGGCTCGGCATCGCCGCGGCCCTGCTGGGCGACCCGGAGGTGATCCTGCTGGACGAGCCCGCCAACGGCCTCGACCCCAAGGGCATCGTGTGGATCCGCACCCTGCTGCGCGGACTCGCCGCGGACGGCCGTACGGTCCTGGTCTCCAGCCATCTGATGAACGAGACCGCCGCCTGCGCGGACCACCTCGTGATCCTCGGCCGTGGCCGCCTCCTCGCCGACACCTCCGTCAAGGAGTTCATCCACGCACGCGTACAGCCACAGGTGAGGGTCCGCACCACCGACGCCGCCGCGCTCGCCGAACTGCTCGCCCGGCACGGCCACGACGCCACCCGGGAGGACGACGGGACGTGGATCGTGCGGCACGCGCACGTGGAGTCCCTCGGCCGTCTCATGTCCGAGGCGGGACTGCCCGTACTGGAACTCGCCGCCCAGGAGGCCACCCTGGAGCAGGCCTACCTCGATCTGACCGCCGCCGAAGCCGAGTTCACCGCCCAGCCCCAGGAGGTCTGACCATGCCGTTCACCCCCGTTCTGCGCGCCGAGTGGATCAAGATCCGGACACTGCGCTCGCTCGTCGGCGCCCTGGCCGCGATCCTCCTCGCCACCGCCGCGTTCTCCGCGCTCGCCTCCGCCTCCGCCGATGCCGGCGCCGGCGACACGGACCCGCTGTTCTCGGCGTTCTTCGGCATCAGCTTCGGGCAGATCGCCGCGATCGCCTTCGGTACGACGGCCCTGGCGTCGGAGTTTCGCGGCGGCGCGCTGCGGCTGACGCTGGCGGCCGTGCCGGACCGGCGGCGGTGGTTCGCCGCGAAGGCCACGGCGATCGCGCTGCCCGTGCTGGCCGTCGGACTGGTCACGGGGGCGGTGACCCTGCTGGTGGGAAAGTCCGCACTCGGCACCTCCGGCCCGACCTGGACCGAGGGCCTGCGCGGTGCCATCGGCTGCGGCCTGCAGCTCACGCTGATGGCGCTGTTCGCGGCCGGACTCGCCGCCGTGCTGCGCAGCTCGGTCGCGACCCTCTCGATCCTGATCCCGTTCCTGCTGATCGTGTCCTTCGTCATCGGCGACATGTCCTCCGGCCTCGCCGACTTCCTGCCCGACCGCGCCGGTCAAGTGGTCCTGCACAGCAGCTGGGACGGCTCGCTCGGCCCGTGGACCGGACTCGCGGTGAGCGCGCTGTGGACAGCGGCCGCGCTGCTCGCGGGAGCGTGGAGCGTGGGGCGCCGGGACGCCTGACAGCCCACCAATTGTCAGTGGGGCCCGCTTTACTGGATCACATGGACATCGCGAACCACCTTGCTGTGATCGACCAGCTGTGCGACCGGGTGTTTCCGGCGGAGCACGGCAGGACGGACGTCGGCATGGGCGGGCCCGGGTACCTGATAGCCGCATTACAGACCAGCGGCGACTTCCATGAGGACGACGGCACCGAGCGCGAGGAGACGGAGGCGCAGTACGAGGCGGACCGGGACGCGCTGGGGGAGCGGCTCGCCGAGCGGTGGGGGCCCGCCGACGTGATCGGTCTGGCCGGGGTGTTCCTGCGGAGCATGGAGGGTGAGGACATAGCGGAGCCCTGGGGCTCTCTCGCCTCGCACGTGCCCGATGTGCATCTGTGGCGATCGGGGTCGGGCCGCTGGGTCGCGCTCGGCGTGTCCCAGTGGGACGGCGAACTGCCGTTCCAGCTGCTGGCGGTGGTCACCGAGACCGACCCTCCCTGACCCGTCAGGCCTGCGCGGCCGTCCGCAGCCGGGCGAACTCCGCCGCCATCGTCGCCACCGTCCAATGGGCGTTCAGCCCACTGGGGTTCGGCAGCACCCACACCCGGCTGGCACCGATGGTCCGCTCCTGCGGTCCCACCCGCGCCGTGCGATCGCCGAAGGCCGCCCGGTAGGCGGTCACCCCGACCACCGCGAGCCAACCCGGCCGCAGCCGCGCCACCTTCTCGGTCAGCAGCCGTCCGCCCTCGACGTACTCCTCGGCGGTCAGCTCGTCGGCCCGTGCCGTCGCCCGCGCCACGACGTTCGTGATGCCCAGTCCGTACGCGAGCAGCTCCTGCTGCTCGGCCGGCTTCAGCAGCCTCGGGGTGAAGCCCGACAGGTGCAGCACCGGCCAGAAGCGGTTGCCGGGGCGGGCGAAGTGGTGACCGGTCGCCGACGTCATGAGCCCCGGGTTGATGCCGCAGAACAAGACGCGGAGGCCGTCCGCGACGACGTCCGGTACCAGACGGTCGCGGGCGGCCTCCAGGTCGGCCTTCGTCAGCCGGGTCAGAGGATCGCTCCGGGGGTGTAGCCGGCGGCCTCCGGGTGCTGCTTGACGATCTCCTCGATCCGGGCCACGACGACACCGACCTGGTCGGCGGCGGCGCCGGTGAAGGACAGCTTGTCGGCCATCAGCGCCGCCAGCCGGTCGCGGTCGAGCGGCAGACGGTCGTCGGCGGCGAGCTTGTCGAGCAGGTCGTTGCGCTCGGCGCCCTGCTCGCGCATGGCGAGCGCGGTGGCGACGGCGTTCTCCTTGATCGCCTCGTGCGCGACCTCACGGCCGACCCCGGCCCGCACGGCGCCCATCAGCACCTTGGTGGTGGCGAGGAACGGCAGGTAGCGGTCGAGCTCGCGGGCGATGACGGCCGGGAAGGCGCCGAACTCGTCGAGGACCGTCAGGAAGGTCTCCAGCAGGCCGTCCAGCGCGAAGAAGGCGTCCGGGAGGGCGACGCGGCGTACCACCGAGCAGGACACGTCGCCCTCGTTCCACTGGTCGCCGGCCAGCTCGCCGGTCATCGAGGCGTAGCCGCGCAGGATCACCATGAGGCCGTTGACGCGCTCGCAGGAGCGGGTGTTCATCTTGTGCGGCATCGCCGAGGAGCCGACCTGGCCCGGCTTGAAGCCCTCGGTGACCAGTTCGTGCCCGGCCATCAGCCGGATGGTCTTGGCCAGCGAGGACGGCGCCGCCGCCAGCTGCACCAGCGTGGTGACGACCTCGTAGTCCAGGGAGCGCGGGTAGACCTGGCCGACCGAGGTGAACGCCTGCGAGAAGCCCAGGTGCCCGGCGATCCGGTCTTCCAGCTCGGCGAGCTTGGAGGCGTCACCGCCGAGCAGGTCCAGCATGTCCTGCGCCGTGCCGACCGGGCCCTTGATGCCGCGCAGCGGGTAGCGGGCCAGCAGCTCCTCGACGCGGCCGTGGGCGACGAGCAGCTCGTCGGCGGCGGTCGCGAAACGCTTGCCGAGGGTGGTGGCCTGCGCGGCCACGTTGTGCGAGCGGCCGGCCATGACCAGCTCGGCGTACTCGCCGGCCAGCTTGCCGAGACGCGCCAGCACGGCCACCGTACGGTCGCGCATCAGCTCCAGCGAGAGCCGGATCTGCAGCTGCTCGACGTTCTCCGTGAGGTCACGGGAGGTCATGCCCTTGTGCACGTGCTCGTGCCCGGCGAGGTCGTTGAACTCCTCGATCCGCGCCTTCACGTCGTGCCGGGTGACCTTCTCGCGCTCGGCGATCGAGGCGAGGTCGACGGTGTCGAGGACACGCTCGTAGTCGGCGATCGCCTCGTCCGGCACCTCGATGCCGAGGTCCTTCTGGGCGCGCAGGACGGCGAGCCAGAGCTGCCGCTCCAGCTTCACCTTCTGCTCGGGGGACCAGAGCGTGGCGAGCTCGGCGGAGGCGTAGCGTCCGGCGAGGACGTTGGGGATGCGGGGCTTGGCGGGCGCGGCAGAAGTCACGTGTACGGATTGTACTGGTGGTTTGTGCAGGCCAACGCCATGCCGTGGTTCGGCGGAAGCTACGAGACCCCGGTCACTCCGTTACGCCTGAGCCTCGTACGGCAGCAGCTCGGGACGCTTCGGCGGGCGGCCGTCGCCGGAGGAACGGCCGGTCAGGCGCCGGCCTATCCAGGGGAGCAGGTGCTCACGGGCGAACCGCGCGTCCGCGACCCGGCGTGTCACCCAGCCCGGCGGGAGCGTGGCCGGCATCGGCACGTGCCACTCGGCGTCCTCCGGCTCGTACCCGAGCGTCTGCCAGACCGCCTCGGCGACCCGGCGATGCCCCTCCGCCGTCAGATGCAGCCGGTCCACGTCCCACAGCCGGGGGTCGCCCAGCGCGGGCGCCCCGTACAGGTCGACCACGACCGCGCCGTGCCGGTCGGCCAGCTCCTCCACGCAGGCGAACAGCTCCTCCATGCGGGGCCGGAACCGCTCCAGGACCGGGCCCTGCCGGCCGGGGCTGCGCATCAGCACCAGCTGCTTGCAGGACGGCGCCAGCCGCTCCACGGCCTCAGTCAGCAGGCCCTTCACCCGGCCCATGTCGCACTTGGGCCGCAGGGTGTCGTTGAGCCCGCCGACCAGTGTGACCACATCGGCGTTCATGGCCGCCGCCACGTCCACCTGCTCGTCGACGATCTGCTTGATCAGCTTCCCGCGCACGGCCAGGTTGGCGTACCTGAAGCCCGGAGTGCGGGCGGCCATCCGCGCGGCGAGCAGGTCGGCCCAGCCCCGGTAGGAGCCGTCGGGCAGCAGATCCGACATGCCCTCGGTGAAGGAGTCGCCGACCGCGACCAGGCTGCTGTAGGGGGGAGGTGTGGGATTCGTCTGCATGGCGCCAGCGATGGTATCCCGTCGACATACCCGCCGGTCGGTCGCCCCGGAAACCTATGCCCGCCCGGCCCACGCCGCCCCGCCTGTACCCCACGGCCCCTCGACCCCTCGACCCCTCGGCCCCTCGGCCCCTCGGCCCCTCGGCCCCACGGCTCCTCGGCCCCACAGGTCCCGAGTCCGTGGCCTCCTGGGTCTCCGGACTCGCCGGGCCTCCAGGCCCGCACGGGCCTCCGGCCGGGCAGTACCGCCGCCGGACTCGCACGGCCGCCCCGCCCGCCCGGCGCCCGGCCGGGCAGTACCGGCGCCGGACTCGCACGGCCGCACCGCCCGCCCGGCGCCCGGACCCGCCCGCAGCCGCGGATTCCCTCGCCCCGGCCGGTCAGCCCCCACGGCCCCGGCACCCCGATGCCCTGGCCCCGGCACCCCGATGCCCTGGCCTCGGCCCCAGCCCCCAGCCCCCGCCGCACCCGCCGGAGGCTCACGCGGGCTGGCCGAAGAGTTCCCGTAGGACGTCCTCCATGGTCACCAGGCCGGCCAGGCGGCCGTCGTCGCCGAGTACCGCCGCGACGTGCGTGCGGCTGCCGCGCATCGCGGTGAGCACGTCGTCCAGCGGGGTCCGCTCCCGCACGCGGGCGATGGGCCGCATGTCCCGCAGCCGGAACGGAACGTCCCGCGGCGAGGCGTCCAGGGCGTCCTTGACGTGCAGATACCCCACGATCCGACGCCCCACGTCGACCACCGGGAACCGGGAGAAGCCCGAGTCGGCCGAGAGGCGCTCCAACTGCTCCGGAGTGACGCCCATGTGCGCGTACACCACCCGTTGCAGCGGCACCACGACATCCCGCACCGGTCGGCTGCCCAGCTCCAGGGCGTCGTGCAGCCGTTCCTGCGCCCGGTCGTCGATCAGGCCCGCCTGACTGGCGTCCTTGACGATCTCGGCGAGTTCGGCGTCCGTGAAGGTGGCCGCGACCTCGTCCCTGGCCTCCACCCTGAGCAGCTTCAGCAGCCCGTTGGCGAAGGCGTTGACCGTGAAGATCACCGGGCGCAGGGCCCGGGACAGCGCGACCAGGGGAGGGCCGAGCAGCAGCGCGCTGCGCACCGGTTCGGCGAGCGCGATGTTCTTCGGGACCATCTCGCCCAGCAGCATGTGCAGATAGGTCGCCAGGGTCAGCGCGATGACGAAGGACACGGCGTGACCCGCGCTCACGGGCACCCCGACCGCGTGGAACACCGGCTCCAGCAGATGCGCGATCGCCGGCTCGGCGACCACGCCCAGGACCAGCGTGCACAGCGTGATGCCGAGCTGGGCGGCGGCCAGCAGCGCGGAGACGTGCTCCAGGCCCCACAGCACGGCCTTCGCGCGCCGGTCGCCCTCCTGGGCCAGCGGCTCGACCTGCGAGCGGCGCACGGAGATCAGCGCGAACTCGGCGCCGACGAAGAAGGCGTTGACAACGAGGGTCGCCAGTCCGATCAGCAGCTGTACGGCGGTCATCGCGCCCCCTCCGCGGACTCCTGGGCCCGCTCGTCGTCCAGGGGCGCGTGCAGCAGCACCCGCGCCGCCCGGCGGCCCGTGGCGTCCACCACGTCCAGCCGCCAGCCCTCGACCTCGACCGCGTCACCGGTCACCGGTATCCGGCCCAGCAGGGTCGCGACCAGCCCCGCCAGGGTCTCGTACGGCCCCTCGGGCACCCGCAGTCCCACGCGCGCGAGCTGGTCGGTGCGGGCGGCGCCGTCGGCCGAGTACAGGGCCCGGCCCTGCTCGTCCGCCCCGGCGGGGGCGAGGTCGGGCGTCTCGTGCGGGTCGTGCTCGTCCCGCACCTCGCCCACGACCTCCTCGACGATGTCCTCCAGGGTCGCCACACCGGCCGTGCCGCCGTACTCGTCGATGACGACGGCCATGGTGCGCCGGCCGCCGAGGCGGTCCAGCAGCCGGTCGACGGTCAGGGACTCGGGCACCAGCAGCGGCTCGCGCATCACCTGGGCCACCGTGCGATGGCGCCGCTGGTCGGCGGGGACGGCCAGCACGTCCTTGATGTGGGCGGTCCCGACGACCGAGTCCAGCGTGCCCTGGTAGACGGGGAACCGGGACAGGCCGGTGGCGCGCGTCGCGTTCGCCACGTCCTCGCAGGTCGCCTGCGCGTCGAGTGCGATGACCTGGACGCGCGGGGTCATCACGTTCTCCGCGGTCAGGTCGGCCAGGTTCAGCGTCCGCACGAACAGCTCGGCGGTGTCCGGCTCCAGCGCGCCCTCCTTGGCGGAGTGCCGGGCGAGGGCCGCGAGCTCCTGCGGGCCGCGCGCCGAGGCCAGCTCCTCGGCGGGTTCCACGCCCAGCCGGCGTACGACGTGGTTGGCCGTGTTGTTCAGGTGGGTGATGAAGGGCCGGAAGGCCGCGCTGAACCAGCGCTGCGGGTTGCCGACCCGCTTGGCCATGGCCAGCGGCGCGGAGATCGCCCAGTTCTTCGGCACCAGCTCACCGACGACCATCAGGAACACCGTCGACAGCGCCGTACCGAGCACCAGGGCGGCCGAGCTCGCCGCGCCTTCCGACAGACCCATGGCCCGGAAAGGACCGGCGAGCAGCTTGGCGATCGACGGTTCGGCAAGCATGCCGACGACCAGGTTGGTCACGGTGATGCCGAGCTGTGCGCCGGACAGCTGGAAGGTCAGGTTCCGTACGGCCTTCAGGGCGCCGGCGGCACCGCGCTCGCCGCGCTCGGCGGCCCGCTCGAGTTCGCCGCGCGCCACCGTGGTCAGCGAGAACTCCGCCGCGACGAAGGCCCCGCAGGCCATGGACAGCAGGATGGCCACCAGAAGGAGCAGCACTTCGGTCATCGGGTCACCCCCGTCCCATGATCGGACAGGGCGCGACGGGACGCGCGGTGACGCGAACTGGGAGGCTCGCCCATGGGCGGACGCTCACAACCTTTCATAGAGGGCCGAGTGCTCCCTCCATGGTAAAGGATGGGCAAAGAAGGCCTGGTGTCTTCAGTCGGTGAGCGGCTTCACCCAGCGCCGCCAGTGTTCCTCGGGGTCGTAACCGGCGGCGCTCCAGGCGTGGTGCGCGGTCGCGTTGCGGACCAGCACCATCGCGTCCGCGCGGCGCCCGCCGAGCCGTACGAACCGCTCCTCGGCGGCGGCCAGCAGCGCCGACCCGATGCCCTGCCGGCGCCGCTCCGGATGCACCGCGAGCCGGTAGAGATGGCAGCGCCAGCCGTCGAATCCCGCGATCACCGTGCCCAGCAGCTCGCCCGCCTGCTCGGCAAGGATCAGCGCTTCGGGGTCGAGGGCCACCAGCCGCTCCACCCCGTCCCGGTCGTCGCTGATGCTGGTGCCCTCGGCGGCCGTCTTCCAGAAGGCGAGCACGGTGTCGAGGTCGTCGCGGGCCGCCGGGCGGATGCGCAGATGAGTCATGTGATCATCGGAGCACGCGGCGCGAGCCGTGCGCGGGGATTTCCATCATGCGGACTCCTCTGGCGGGCTCTTCAGGCGGGCTCCTCGCGCAGCCGCTCCATCACCGGTGCGAAGGCCTCCATGTACGGTTCCAGCACGGTCAGGTAGGAGAAGCCGAAGCGCTCGCGCTGCGCCCGCACCCGCGCCACGATCTCCTCCAGGGGACCGGCCAGCACGAGGGGCAGGGCCAGTGCGGAGTCCAGGCTCAGCTGCGGCTGCCGTTCCAGCAGTGGCTTCAGCACGGGCTCCGGGTCGTCGGTGACCGCCACGAGCTGGATCAGCAGGTTCAGTTCCGCCGGTTCCGCGCGGCCCGCCGCCAGGGCCCGGTAGCGCGCCACCCGCTCGTCCAGCTCCTCGGCGGTGAGCGGTGCCAGCGACCCCGGAGCGGAGCCCGGCCGGGCTCCGGTGAAGGCCGCGATGTCCGCGTGCTCGGCGGTCAGCCGCAGCATCCGGTCGCCGTTGGCGCCGATCAGCAGCGGCACCCGGGACTGGGCGGGACACGGCTGGTGGTTGTCGCAGCCCAGCAGCCGGTCCAGTTCCTCGACCGTGCGCCGCAGATGGTCCACCCGTTCGCCCGGTGAGCCGTACGGCAGCCCCGCCGTCTCGTGCTCGGCCGGCACGTACCCGGTGCCCAGCCCGAGTTCGAGGCGTCCGCCGGTGAGCGCGTCCGTGGTCGCCACCTCACGGGCCAGCAGCGCCGGGTTGTAGAACCCCGCGTTGAGCACGAACGTGCCGAGCCGGGGCCGCTCGGTCGCCTCGGCCGCCGCGACCAGGGCCGGGAACGGAGCGGGCATCCCGAGGTGGTCCGGGACGAGGATCACGTCGTAGCCCAGCTCCTCGGCGCGCCGGCACTTCGCGCGCCACTCGGCGGCGGGCGCGGGCGTGAGCAGACTGACCCCGAAGCGGAACGGACGGGACATCAACTCTCCCTGGTGACGGGTGACTTGGGCTACCGCCGTGATTCCATCACTCGTGCGCGATCGCCGCCAGCACGTTCATCCGCGACGCCCGCAGCGCCGGCAGCAGGGCCGCCACCACGCCCACCACCGCCGAGCCGATCACGACGCCGACGATCGTGCTCCAGGGGAACGCCAGCGCCGTCAGCCCGCGCAGGGCCAGCACCTGCTGCATGCACACGCCCCACACGAGCCCCAGCGCCAGCCCGAGGACCGCGCCGAACACCGCGATCACCACCGACTCCAGCCGGATCATCCGGCGCAACTGCCGTCGCCCCAGCCCGATCGCCCGCAGCAGCCCGATCTCACGGGTGCGCTCCACCACCGACAGGGCGAGGGTGTTGACCACACCGAGCACGGCGATGACGATCGCCAGTCCGAGCAGCGCGTACACCAGGTAGAGCAGGACGGCGATCTGGTCGTGCACGAGCTGCTTGTAGTCGGTCTGGTTGCGCACCTGGACCTGCGGAAACGGCTTCAGCGCGTGCTCCAGCCGGGGGCGCAGGTCCTGCGGTTGCGTGCCGGTGGCCGCGTTGACGAAGAGCGCGGAGTCCTGCGCGTCCGGGGCGTACTTCTCGAGGGTGGCGAGGCCGAAGAACAGGCCGCCCTGGGCGCCGAAGCCCTCGGCCGTCTCCTGCTTGGTGAGGGCGGCGACGGTCAGCTCGGCGTGCCGCCCGCCCGGGAAGTCCACCGGCAGGACACTGCCGACCCGCACACCGTGGTCCCGGGCGTAGTCGGCGTCCATGGCGAGGTGCCCGTCCGCCAGCGCCGCCGCCGAACCGCCCTGGGCGTAGGTGAGGTGCACGACGTCGTCGAGCCGGGGGCCGTACGCGGCGGCGGCCGTCGTGACCCGGGCGCCGTTCGGCAGCCGTACGGCGACCTGGGTGAGCCGCTGCGGTACGACGAGCCCCACACCGCGCGTGCGGGCCAGGGTGTTCCGCACCTCCTGGGTGAACGGCGTGAAGTTGGTGTTCTGGACGATGAAGTCGGCGCCGAGCGTGCGGTCGATCTGCCGGTCGAACGACGCGGACATAGAGGCGCTCGCCACCGACATCCCGCCGACCAGGGCCAGGCCCACCATGAGCGCGGCGGCGGTGGCGCCGGTACGGCGGGGATTGCGCAGGGCGTTGCGCTGGCTCATCAGGCCCACCGGACCGAACAGCGCGGGGAAGGCAGCGCCCAGCACCCGGATCACCGGCCGCACCAGCAGCGGGCCGGCGACGACGGTCGCGATCAGCGTCAGGGCCACGCCGAGAGCGAGCAGCGAGGCCGCCTGGGCGGTCTTCGTGGCCGCCGCACACCCCGCGAGCGCCGCCGCGCCGACCGTCCCGATCACCGCACCGACGACCGCCCGCGTCCGCAACGGCTTGCCCACACCGGCCACTTCGGCGTCCACCAGCGCCGCCATCGGCGAGACGGCCGCCGCGCGCCGCGCGGGCAGGTAGGCGGCCACGAACGTGACGCCGAGACCGACGACGTACGCCGCGGCGGGCGTGCCCCAGCCGATGACCATCTCCGTGGCCTTCAGGTTCATCCCGAACGCGCTCATGAGCCGGATCAGCCCCAGGGCCAGCCCGATCCCGGCCGCGAGGCCCAGCGTCGAACCGACCAGCCCGAGCAGCAGCGCCTCGGTGAGCACCGAGCGCCGCACCTGCCGCCGGTCCGCGCCCAGGGCCCGCAGCAGGCCGAGTTCGCGGGTGCGCTGGGCGATGAGCATGGAGAAGGTGTTGACGATGAGGAACACGCCGACGAGGAGCGCGACACCGGCGAAGCCCAGCATCACGTACTTGATCACGTCCAGGAACGTGCCGAGGCTGGCCGCCGCCGACTTGGCCTGTTCGTTCGCGGTCTTCAGGTCGTAGCTGCCGGTGTCGACCGCCCGGGCGACCCGCCGCTTGAGCTCCGTGTCGGACACGCCCTTGGCCGCGTCCACCGCGATGCTGGTCGCCTTCGCGGCCGAACCGAGCAGTTCGCGGCCCGCCACCGCCGGGTCCAGGAAGACCAGGGCTGCGCCGGGGTTGGTGGTGGTGAAGGTGGCGATGCCGACGACCCGCACCCGGAACATGCCGGGCTGGGCCTGCACGGTCAGCGTGTCGCCGATCCGTACGTGCTTCTTGCGCGCCGTGTCGGCGTCGAGCAGCGCCTCACCGGCGCCGTGCGGTGCGTGGCCGGAGGTGAGGCGCACCGGGCTGCGGTGGGTGACGTACCAGGCCAGCGCGATGGTCGGAGCGCCGGTGGTCGGGCCGACGGACCTGTCGCGGCTGTCGACCACGACCGCGTTCTGCACCGACACCTCGGCACGGGCCGCCGCGACGCCGTCGACCCGCGCCACCCGGTCCCGCAGCGCGGCCGGGAGCGTCTGCACCGAACCGCTCACCCGGGCCGAGCGCAGGTCCAGCTGTTTCGGCTGGACCGTCACATCGGCGGCGGTGGAGGCGAACAGCCGGTCGAAGGTGCGCGTGACGGTGTCGGAGAAGATGAGACTGCCCGCGACGAACGCCACGGACAGGATCACGGCCAGCGCGGACAGCGCGAGCCGCCCCTTGTGCGCGAGGAAACTCCTCAGGGTCGCCTTGAGCACCCGGTCAGTCCTCTCGGGTGGTGCCGTCGTCGCCGTCGCCCTCGACCAGCCGCTCCCGGACCACGTCGAAGCGCTTCATGCGGTCCAGTACGGCGTCCGCCGTCGGCCGTTCCATGTCGTCCACGATGCGTCCGTCGGCCAGGAAGAGCACCAGGTCGGAGTGGGCGGCGGCGCCCGGGTCGTGCGTGACCATGACGACCGTCTGCCCGAGATCGTCCACCGCGCCGCGCAGAAAGCCCAGCACCTCCAGACCGGCCCGCGAGTCGAGGTTGCCGGTCGGCTCGTCGGCGAAGATCAGCTCCGGCCGGGAGGCCAGCGCCCGCGCGCAGGCGACCCGCTGCTGCTGACCGCCGGAGAGCTGGGCGGGCCGGTGCGTGAGGCGGTCGCGCAGGCCCAGCGTGTCGATGACCTGGTCCAGCCACCGCGGATCGGGCCTGCGTCCCGCGATGTCCATGGGCAGGGTGATGTTCTCGGCGGCCGTCAGCGTCGGGATGAGGTTGAACGACTGGAACATGAACCCGACCCGGTCCCGCCTGAGCCGGGTCAGGTCCCGGTCCCGGAGCCCGGTGATCTCGGTGTCGCCCAGCCACACCTGACCCGCCGACACCGTGTCGAGCCCCGCCAGACAGTGCATCAGCGTGGACTTCCCGGACCCGGACGGCCCCATCACGGCGGTGAAGCGGCCGCGCGCGATCTCCACGTCCACCGAGTCGAGGGCGATGACGGCCGTCTCGCCGGAGCCGTACGCCTTGGTCAGCCCGCGGGCGCGGGCCGCGACGGCGCCGCCCGGCGCGTGCTGCGCAGCAGGTGTGGACAAGACCGCCTCCCGGTCGCCGGAACCGCCCGTCCCGGGCGAGCGTAGGCGAGAAGCCGGCCCGGCGCACCGATTCACGCGCCCTTGCCTTGCTAGCATCCGAGCGCTAGCGTCGAGGTATGGCGAAGACCCAGCTGAACGTGCGCGTGGACGAGGGCACCGCCCGCGCCGCCCGCGAACGCGCCCTGGCCCGCGGTATCAGCGTCAACCGCTATATCGAAGAGCTGGTCAGACAGGACACCGGTGAGGCGGGCCGTACGTTCGTGGAGGCCGCCGCCGACTTCATGAAGCAGTACGAGTCCGTGTTCGCCGAGGAGTTCGCCGAGACCCGCGGCACCGGCACCGCTGTCGGGGACGGCCGCTGATCCCTTGAACGAGCTCAGCATCGACCTCGCCTGGCTCCTCATGCTCGCCGAACAGAAGACGCCCGGGGACCCTCAGGTCACCGACTGGGGCGCGCTGGTCGCCGCCGTCGCCCGGCACCGGGCCGAGATATTCGGCGTGCCCGTCTACGACGACCCGCACGCCCGTGCCGCCTCCCTGCTCCAGTTGCTCATCCACCTCCCGGCGCTGGAGCGCTCCAACGCGCTGTTCGCCTCGGCGGTCGCCTATGCCTACCTGGTCGCCAGCGGCGAGAAGGTGGCCACCTCGGCCGAGCAGGTGCGGGACCTTGCCCGGCTGGTGAAGGAGGGCGCTGCCGGGGTGGACGACATCGCGCGCGAACTGCGCCGCTGGAGCCTGTGACTTCGGGTGCGCTGCCGGGGCGGGCGGCCGCGGGCACGGGGCCCGAGTCCGGGATCAGCGTGCGTCCGGCTCGTCCGGCCGCCAGGCGATCCCGAGCGTGCAGTAGGAGGCCGGCAGCGTCGGGCCCGTCTCCGGCATCACCACCTGCCGTTGCGGTCCGAGGACGAACCCCGCCTCGCGCAGTGCGGCCACCGGCTGCCGGGCCAGATGACAGCCCCCGGCCAGGGCGGGCCGCACGGTCCGGTCCAGGGTGCGCTGGGTCAGTCTCATCACCCGGCCGCCGCCCTGACCGTGCTCGAAGAACCGCACCTGTCCGCCCGGTTTGACCACCCGCCGCACCTCGCCCAGCGCGCGGGCCACGTCCCGGACGCTGCACAGCACCAGGGACAGCACGGCCGCGTCGAAGGCCTCGCTCTTGACCGGCAGCGCCTCCGCCGCGCCCGGCACGACGTCGACCGGAACCCCGCAGCGCAGGGCCGACTCCAGCGCCAGCTTCCTGAGCAGCGGCTCCGGTTCGATCGCGACGACCTCGGCGACGGTACCGGGGTAGTGCGAGAAGTTCAGCCCGTTGCCCGCGCCGATCTCGATCACCCGCCCGGACAGCCCGGCCAGCATCCGCTCCCGTATCCCGGCCAAGCCCAGCCGGGTCTCCGCGCGCACGCTGTACCGGGCGTAGCAGCGGGCGAACAGGGGGTGGTGGACGGGATTCCGCGCCACTTTCTCGGAGCCGGACAGCAGCCGCATGGCGAACCTCCCAGGGGACGGCCTACCAGGAGTGTCCCCGTACGACGGCTCTCCCACCCTTGGCAGCAGCGCGCGTCACGGGGCCCCGCCCCGAACCCCGCCAGGGGCTCCGCCCCTGGACCCCACCCTCGCCCACCCACCACCCGACTCGGCCGGCTGGAGGGTGGGCCCGCCACTCGGCTCGGTCGGCTGCGGAGGCGGAACCCGGGCCACGCGCCGTCCGGGCCCGGAGGCCGCCCGGGGCACGGCTCCTGCCAGGCCCGGGCCCCCTGTCGGGTTGGCTGTGGCGCCTGTAGGGCCGAGGTCCCGCGTCGCGTCGGTCACCTTCCTGCCGGTCCCCGGGGTGCCGGAACGAGCCCGGCCGGAGTGGTGGTCGTACCGGGCATGCGCAGTCTCTCGCCTAGGGCGTCGAGCGTGTCCGGAACGCCTCCGCATCCCACGTGCCGTCCAGGCGGGGCGCCAGCCACTCCCGTGCCGCTGTGCGGAAGTCGGCCGGTGCCAGCGTCCCCGCCCCGGCGGGGATCGCGCCGAGCAGTGGAGCGCCTGCGACCTCCGGGAGGTCGGCCACGTTGCAGCGGGCGGCGAGGTCGGGGGAGTCGGGCCAGCTGCCGATCACCACGCCGGCCAACTCCAGGTTCCGGCGCCGTAGTTCGAGCGCCGTCAGCTCGGTGGTGTTGAGGGTGCCCAGGCCTGCCTGGGCGACCACCAGCACCGGTGCGCCGAGCAGCTCGGCCGCGTCGGCCAGCGTGCCGCCGGCCGCGTCGAAGCGGACGAGCAGTCCGCCCGCCCCCTCGACCAGCACCAGCTCGTGCTCAGCGGCCAGCTTGGCCGCCCGCTCGGCCACCTCGTGCGGGTGGACGGGGGCCATGCCCGCCCGCCGGGCAGCGGTACCGGGCGCCAACGGCTCAGGAAAGCGGGCCAGTTCCGTGGCCGTGACCGTCCCCGCGAGCCGCGCGACCTCGTCGGCGTCCCCGCGCTCGTCCGGCCGTACGCCCGTCTGCGCGGCCTTCAGCACGGCCACCGAGCGCCCCGCCGCGAGCGCCGCGGCGGCGACGGCGGCGGTGGTGACGGTCTTGCCGACCTCCGTGCCCGTGCCCGTGATCACCAGTACCGTCATGTCATCCCTCCCGCGCCGCGGCGCACACCGCGCGCGCGATCCGTGCCACGTCCTCGTCCGAGGTGATGTACGGCGGCATCGTGTAGATCAGGTCGCGGAACGGGCGTAGCCACACGCCCTCCCGCACGGCGGCGGCGGTGGCCGCGGCCATGTCCACCTCGTGGTCGAGCTGGACGACGCCGATCGCCCCGAGGACGCGGACGTCCTGTACACCGGGCAGCTCGCGCGCCGGCGACAGGCCCGCCCACAGACCCGCCTCGATCCGCTTGACCTCCGTCCGCCAGTCCTGCCCCAGGAGCAGTTCGATGGACGCGCAGGCCACGGCCGCCGCCAGCGGGTTGCCCATGAACGTCGGTCCGTGCGCGAGCACCGGCACCTCACCCCGTGAGATGCCGTCGGCGACCCGTGCGGTGCACAGCGTGGCCGCCAGCGTCAGATAGCCGCCGGTCAGCGCCTTGCCTACGCACATCACATCCGGGGTGACGCCCGCGTGCTCCGCGGCGAACAGCGCGCCGGTGCGGCCGAAGCCGGTGGCGATCTCGTCGAACACCAGCAGCACGTCGTGCGCGTCGCAGGCCTCGCGCAGCACGCGCAGATAGGCGGGGGAGTGGAAGCGCATGCCGCCCGCACCCTGCACCACCGGCTCCACGATCACCGCGGCCAGCTCGTCCGCGTGGCGGGCGATCAGTTCGCGCAGATGGTCGGCGTACGACTCCTCGTACTCCGGCGGCGGCGCGTCCGCGAAGACCTGGTGCGGCAGCACGCCCGACCACAGGGCGTGCATGCCGCCCTTGGGGTCGCACACCGACATCGGGTTCCAGGTGTCGCCGTGGTAGCCGCCCCGCCAGGTCAGCAGCCGCTGCTTGCCGGGCCGGCCGAGCGAGCGCCAGTACTGCAGGCACATCTTCACCGCGACCTCGACCGAGACCGAACCGGAGTCGGCGAGGAAGACGTGCTCCAGACCATTCGGCGACATGTCGACAAGGTGCTTCGCCAGCCGTACGGCCGGCTCGTGGGTGAGCCCGCCGAACATCACATGGCTCATCCGCCCGAGCTGGTCGCGCGCCGCCTCGTTGAGGACCGGGTGGTTGTAGCCGTGGATCGCCGACCACCAGGACGACATGCCGTCCACCAACTCGCCCGAGCCGTCCGCGAGCCGCAGCCGGACCCCGCTCGCCGACTCCACGACGAGCGGTTCGGCACGTCCGGGCATGGGGCCGTACGGATGCCACACGTGCCGTCGGTCCAGCTCCAGCAGCTCGGGCACGGTCAGGCCGGGCAGGTCAGGCATTGGGCGCGAGGTCCGTTCCGGCGCCCCGGCGGCGGACGGCGACGAGATCGGTGCGCGCCTCCTGCGCGGCCGGCGCCGCCGTCGTACCGCAGACACCCGCGCCCTCGTGACCGCACGCGTCCGCGCCCTCGTGCGAGCCGCAGCCCTCGTGCGAGCCACAGCCCTCGTGCGAGCCGCAGACCGATCCGCAGCCGGCCGCGGCCTCGACCCGGTGCTCCGGCAGCGTCACCTCGCCGGCGCCCTCCACCTCGAACCCGGCGTCCGCGATCATCTCCAGGTCGGCCTTGCCGGCCTGGCCCTCACTGGTCAGGTAGTCGCCGAGGAAGATGGAGTTGGCCAGGTGCAGCGCGAGCGGCTGCATCGTGCGCAGGTGGACCTCACGGCCGCCCGCGATCCGGACCTCCACGTCCGGGCAGACGAACCGGACCATCGCGAGGATCCGCAGACACCGCTGCGGGGTGAGGTTCCACTCCTTGGCCAGCGGGGTGCCCTCGAACGGGATGAGGAAGTTCACCGGCACCGAGTCCGGGTCCAGTTCGCGCAGGCTGAAGACCACGTCCACCAGGTCCTCGTCGCTCTCGCCCATGCCCGCGATCAGACCGGAGCAGGCGGACAGACCGGCCGCGTGCGCCTTCTGCACCGTGTCCACCCGGTCGGCGTACGTGTGCGTGGTCGTGATGTCCGCGTACGTCCCCTCGGACGTGTTGAGGTTGTGGTTGTAGGCGTCCGCGCCCGCCTCGCGCAGCCGCTCGGCCTGGCCGTCGGAGAGCAGACCGAGGCAGGCGCAGACCTCGACCTGCTCGTTCTGCTCCTTGATGGTCCGGATCGTCTCCGAGACCCGGTCCACGTCACGGTCCGTCGGGCCGCGCCCGCTGGCCACGAGGCAGACCCGCTTGGCGCCGCCCGCGAGGCCCGCGGCGGCCGCCTTGGAGGCCTCGTCGGGCTTGAGCCACGTGTACTTCAGGATGTCGGCCTTCGAGCCGAGTCGCTGGGAACAGTAGGAGCAGTCCTCCGGGCACAGGCCCGACTTGAGGTTCACCAGATAGTTGAGTTTCACCCGTCGCCCGAACCAGTGCCGGCGCACCTTTCCGGCCGCGGCCACCACATCGAGCACGTCGTCGTCGGAGGTGGCCAGCACGGCGAGCGCTTCCTCGCGGGTCGGCAGCTCGCGCCGCAGCCCCTTGTCCACCAGCGTGTTCAGCAGGTCCATGAGGCCTGATCCTGTCCTACGGGACCGCCCCGGGCCAAGGAGAGTTCGCACAACGAAGGCGGATCACCGTGTGGGTATTGCCACACCGTGGGTGACCGGTAGTGCCGCTAGTGTCTGTCCGCTACCTACAAAAGCCCCGGAGGACCCATGGCGTTCGGCTGGATCGACGAGCAGGCCGAGGCGCGCCGCCGCGCCGGACTCGTACGCACCCTGCGCCCGCGCCCCGCCGAGTCAGCCCTGCTGGATCTGGCGAGCAACGACTACCTGGGCCTCGCCCACCATCCCGAGGTCACCGAGGGGGCCGTGCGGGCCGCCCGGACCTGGGGCGGCGGCTCGACCGGCTCCCGGCTCGTCACCGGCACCACCGAGCTGCACACCGAGCTGGAGCGCGAACTGGCCGCCTTCTGCGGTTTCGAGGCGGCGCTGGTGTTCTCCTCCGGTTACGCCGCCAACCTGGCCGCGGTCACCACGCTCGGCCCGCACGGCTCGCTGATCGTCTCCGACGCCGGCAACCACGCCTCCCTCATCGACGGCTGCCGGCTGGCGCGGGGCGAGCGGCAGGTCGTCGGGCACGCCGATCCGGAGGCGGTGCGCAAGGCCCTGGCCACCCACCAGGGACCGGCGATCGCCGTCTCCGACACGGTGTTCTCGGTCGACGGCGACCGGGCCCCGCTGGCCGGGCTGGCCGAGGCGTGCCGGGAGCACGGCGCGGGACTGGTCGTGGACGACGCGCACGGGCTCGGGGTGCTGGGCGACGGCGGCCGGGGCGCTCCGTACGCGGCCGGTCTTTCGGGTGCCGAGGACGTGGTGGTCACGGCCACTCTCTCCAAGTCGCTGGGCAGTCAGGGCGGAGTGGTGCTCGGCCCGGCGCGGGTGATCGACCACCTGGTCAACGCGGCCCGGACCTTCATCTTCGACACCGGCCTCGCCCCGGCGGCGGCCGGCGCCGCGCTCGCGGCACTGCGGCTGCTCGTCCGCGAGCCGGAGCGTGCGGCGCGGGCCCGCGCGGTGGCGGCGGACCTGCACGCACGG
This sequence comes from Streptomyces incarnatus, assembly GCF_001027185.1. Taxonomy (NCBI): domain Bacteria; kingdom Bacillati; phylum Actinomycetota; class Actinomycetes; order Kitasatosporales; family Streptomycetaceae; genus Streptomyces; species Streptomyces incarnatus. The sequence continues at coordinate 7,293,958 of NZ_CP011497.1, forward strand.
CTGACCGCCGCGGGTCTGGAAGCGGTGCGTCCGGACGCCGCGGTGGTCTCCGTGCGGGCTCCGTCCCCGGAGCAGGCCGTGCGCTGGGCGGCCGACTGCCGTACCGCGGGGCTCGCCGTGGGCTGTTTCCGTCCTCCTTCCGTGCCCGACGGCATCTCACGGCTGCGGCTGACGGCCCGCGCGGACCTGTCCGGGGCCGAGATCGAACGCGCTGTACGGGTGATCGGCGAAACGCGACCATGAGTCGGCGTGACACGGCCGTGCTTCAACCTTGGATGGCTATGAGTGACCGGTCGAGATCGGTTCTGATCAGAGAGTGCTGAGGAAACCGGACCAGCTCCCGGCGGAGAAGAGCAGCGCGGGTCCGGCCGGGTTCTTGGAGTCGCGCACGGCGAGCAGTCCGGCCCCGGGGCCGGAGCGCGGCCGGGCCGTCTCCACGCAGTTGTTGGCTCCCGTGCTGTAGCTGCTGCGCAACCAGCGCACGTCGTGCAGGTCGGTACTGGCAGGGACGTTCCGAGGCAGAGCTGACATGGTGCCTCCTTACGCGCCGTCACCTATCCCGGCGATGTAGTCCAACGTGTCCTCGGGTGAAAGGGCGTGCATCCGAAGGGTGTCGAAGGCCTCCGCGTAGGCCATGAGGTCTTCTTTCCGTTCGAGGTAGAGGCTACTCGTCAACTGGTCGAGAACAACCACGTCCAGATCAGAAGTGCTCGGAAATGACAAGATAACGAAAGGCCCGGTGAGGCCGACATGCGCTCCGGCGCTGAACGGCAGTACCTGGAGCCGGACTTGGGGCAGCCGGGCCGCCTCCATCAGCCGCTCCAGCTGCCGGGTCATGACCTCGGGGCCGCCGACCTCGCGCCGCAGCACCGCCTCGTCCAGCACCGCGCTCAGCTCCAGCGGGGGGTCGGCGCGGAGCACGTCCTGCCTGGCCAGCCGTACCTCGACCAGCGCGTCCAGACCCTCCTCGTCCAGGTCCGACACGGCCGCCCGGGTCACCGCACGGGCGTACTCGGGCGTCTGCAGCAGGCCGGGTACGACCGTGGTCTCCAGGGTGCGCATCGTGCTGGCCTGCGACTCCAGGCTGATGAAGTCCCGGTACGCGGGCGGCAGCACCCCGCGGTAGGCGTGCCACCAGCGGTGCCGGTCGCCCGTACCGTCCGAGCCCGCCAGCATCAGCAGCAACTCGCGCAGCTGTCCGTCGCGTACCTCGTAGGCGTCGAGGAGTAACCGCACATCGGCTGGTTTCACACCACTGGCCCCGGTCTCGATACGGCTGACTTTCGACTGGTGCCAGCCGACCAGCCGGGCCGCATCACCGCTCGTGAGCCCAGCACCGGTGCGCAGCGTGCGCAGTTCGGCGCCCAGTTTGCGGCGGCGCACGGCCGGCCCGTTCTGCATGGGCTCCTCCTTACTCCTTCCGGGCCGCCCAAATACGGTCTCGCGTCGTAGAGTTCACCGCTTTGGGCGACAGATATATGCATATCTTGGTGGATCGCTCCCCGTGACCGGCCCCGTGATGGCAGTCTGACGAGCAAGCACCAGTCCGGGACCGTACTCGAACCATCCGGCTCCGTGTCGGACTGCGGTCCCGTGGGAAAGGGACGACGTCGCCATGGCAGACCATCTGGAAGCATCCGTCACTCTGCCGAGCGATCCCGCCTCGGTCTCCGCGGCCCGCACGTATGTCGTGGGCACGCTCGCGGAGTGGGGCCTGCCGTCGGACACCGAGACGGCCGACACCGTGCGGCTCATCGTCTCCGAACTCGCCACGAACGCCGTACAGCACACCTTCGGTCAGTCACCCACCTTCACGGTCGACATCGCGCTGGACCGTGACGAACATCTGCGCATCGGCGTCACGGACAGTCACCCGCGCTTTCCGAAGAGACTGCCCGCCGCCGTCCAGCAGGACAACGGCCGCGGCATGGTCATCATCCGCTGGCTCACCGCGGAGTGCGGGGGCAGACTCCGTGTCCGCCCCACCCGCGAGGGTGGCAAGACGGTCTCCATCGAACTCCCGTGGATCATCCCGGCCGAGCCGGTTCCCGCGGCGGGACCACAGGAGCCGTAGCCCTCCGGACAGGGGCGCGGGCGCGTGGTGCTGGTGCTCTCACCGCGTGCCGCATCGAGGAGGACGGGGTGACGACACACGAGGGTGCCCGAGGGAGCAAGGCAAGGTCACCCCGGTACGGCAGGACAACACCGAAGGCCCCGGGACGGCCCGCTCGGGCGCTCAAGCTCCCGGCGAGCGGCCCGCTCGGCCGAAGGCTCCTCGGAGCAGTGCGCGGAAGGCGTCCGCGGCCGGCGTGGATTCGTCCGGGCGGTAGGCCACGGAGATGGTGCGGTGCAGGCGGCCCGCTTCCAGGGGGCGTACGCCGACCGGTGTGGAGGCCGTGCGGGCCACCATCTCGGGGACGACGGCCACGCCGAGCCCGGCGCTGACGAGGGCGCAGACCACGGCGTATCCCGGGGTCGGTACCAGCAGGGCCGGTGTGGCGCCCGCCTCGGACAGCAGCGCCTCGATGTCCCGGCGGGCCGGATGGTGCGGCGCCATGCTGATCAGCGGCTGTCCTGCCAGCTCGGCCAGGGGCAGCCGGGACGAGGTGCTGCTCAGGGCGTGTCCGGGCGCGGTCACCAGCACCAGCTCCTCCACCAGGACCGGCTCCAGACGCACCGACGACGGCACCGGGGAGCGCTCGGCCGGGTGGTAGGTGTGGGTCAGCGCCAGGTCCACCTCGCCGGCCGCCACCGCCGTGACCCCGGTCGGCGGATCGTAGTCCGCGACCGACAGCGTCACGTCCGGGTGGGCCCGGCGGAACGCGCTCAGCGCCGGTGGCAGCAGATGCACCCCTGCGGTCGGGAAGGTGCCGAGCCGCAGCGCGCCGCCGGTGAGACCGGTCAGCCGGGCCAGCTCGTGCCGGGCCTGTTCCAGCTCGTCCAGCACCCGCCGGGCCCGGGCCACCAGCACCTCGCCCGCCTCGGTCAGCCGCGCCCCGCGATGGTGCCGCACCAGCAGCGCGGTACCCGCCTCCCGCTCCAGCTTGGCCAGTTGCTGGGAGAGGGCGGGCGGCGTGTAGCCGAGCCGGTCGGCGGCCCGGGTGATGGAGCCGGCCTCCGCGACGGCCACCAGTGCGGCCAGCCGGGTGGGGTCGTACATGGGACCAGCCTAAAGCATTGCTTCAGGCTCACCCAGAAAAGCCGAAATACCTGCTGAAGGCTCTGCCAAGGCAGTCTGGGCACATGGACGGACAGCTCATCGCCTTCACCGGTATCGCCGCCGGTCTGGTCGCCATGCCGGGCGCCGACTTCACCGTGGTCGTACGCAACGCGCTGGTCTCACGCCGGGCCGGCGCGGTCTGCGGGCTCGGTATCGCGGGCGGACTCCTGGTGCACACCACCCTGGCGGTGGCCGGTGTCGCGGCGGTGCTGGTGGCCGTGCCCGCGCTGTTCCGGGCGCTGCAACTGCTGGGCGGCGCCTATGTGCTGCACCTCGGGGTGCGCACGCTGTGGTCGCTGCGGGGAGCCGTCCAGTCGCCGAAGGACACGGCGGCCGAGCCGGCGCACCCGCTCCGGCAGGGCTTCGTCACCAACGTCCTCAATCCGAAGGCCTCGCTGACCTTCCTCAGCCTGCTGCCGCAGTTCGTGCCCGCCGGGAGCCCCGCGCTGCCCCGGACCCTGCTGCTCGCGCTCATCGTGTGCGCGCTGGCGCTGGTGTGGTTCCAGGTGGTCGCGCTGCTGGTGGACCGGCTGGGCGGATGGCTGCGCCGGCCCCGGGCCGCCCGTGGGCTCCAGGCGGGCACCGGGGTGGCGCTGACGGTGCTGGGAGCGGCCCTGCTGCTGGAGCCGCTCCTGCCCTGACGGCGGGTCAGCTGACCCGGCCGTACCAGACGCTCGACGTCCAGATCTTCTCGAGCCGGACCACGGAACCGGTCCTCGGGGCGTGCCAGATCTTGTTGTGCCCGGCGTAGATGCCGACGTGGTAGACGTTCGAGCCGTAGTGGAAGAACACCAGGTCACCAGCCCTGCGATGGCTGGCGGAGATGTGGTTCGTCCGGTTGTACTGCTGCGCGGCGGTCCGCGGCAGGGTCTTGCCCGCCTTCTTGAACGAGTAGAGCGTCAGCCCCGAGCAGTCGAACCTGCGCGGCCCGGTGGCCCCGTACTGGTACGGGGACCCCTTCTTCGAGGCCGCGACCTGCAGTGCTTTGGTCGCGAGGGTCGCGGCCGAGGCATCGGTGGCGAGCCCGGGGACCGCGATCGAGCCGCCGACGGCGGCGAGGGTGAGGGCCGAGGCCGTGCCGGCCCGGACCATGAGCGACGGGACACGATTAGGCGCAGTCATGCGCAACCCTTCGTCAGCCGCCTGTGAAGGATGACCTGTCGGATTCGGGCTGGCGAAGTTGCCCGGCCGCGTTGCCGCGGCTTCACCCCAAGGGTTGCTCGGAACGTCCGGCCGTCTGCGACGTGCAGACGAACATCCGTTCCGGCGACCCGTCTTGCCTGGGTCCTCCACTCCTGCCGATCCACTCCTGTCGACCGGTCATCCGGGACGGCGGCAGGACTCGGCGTCCGCCCGGACCGCCCCGCCGCGGTGGCGGGGGCTTGTCGTCGGACGGGATCTTCGCCCACACCGGTCCGAAAATCCCAATGCATCCGTGGATTTGTGGTGTTACTCACCACTCGCCCGTTCGGGTGGACAGTGTTCTGTTCGAGGCGCCGTCAGATCCCCGACGTAGCCCCCGACCTGGGAAGAAGCGCTTTCTCGGGAACGGCGGACACACGCTGGGCGCAAGTCGGGAGGCTCGTAGAATGATCGGGATATACACCGGTCGGCGGTACGTCGTTCGGGCCGTTTCAACTCCGGCGAGGGCGGCTCCTGTCGACACCCGGGCCGCGTCAGGCCGGTCCGGCGTCCGGATCAGCCGACACCGTCGGGCGGGAGCGCGACGCGCGCGGTACGGCGTTCGCCGTCCAGCACCCGCAAGGCCCGTGCCAGCGTGTCCCCGTGCAGCTCCGTCTCGCCCCGCCGGTGCATCAACGCGAGGGCGTCACGCAGCTCTGCGGCCTTGCGTGCCAGGGCCTGGGCGGCGCGCAGCCCGTGATAGGTGTCCCCGCCGTGCGCGGGGTTGATGCGGCCCAGCAGGTCGGCGGCCTCGAGATAACGGTCGATCAGATCGCCCTCGGCACGCGTGAGTGCGGGCAGTGGCGGCAGCTCCGGCAGCATCGGCGGCTCACCTCGCGTCCGGTGCGCCGGGGGTGCTCCGCCGGCCGGGCACGACGGCGTCGACCAGGCCGTAGGCCACCGCCCCGGCGGCGTCGAGGACCAGGTCCCGCTCCAGATCGCGCCGCACCTGCTCGGCCGTGCGCCCGGTGTGCCGTGCCAGCATCTCCTCCGCCACCGTGCGCATCCGGGCCAACTCCTCGGCCTGGATGAGCAGATCGCTGAACTGACCCTGCATCGGTTCCGGGAGCTGCGGCTGCTCGATCACCATGCGGGCGCCCGGCAGGGTGAACCGCTTGCCCGGCGTGCCGGCCGCGAGCAGCAGCGCGGCGTGAGAGGCGGCCTGTCCCAGGCAGTAGGTCGCCACGTCGCAACTGACGTAGCGCATCGTGTCGTAGACCGCCGTCAGCGCGCTGAACGTGCCGCCGGGGGAGTTGACGTACAGCGTGATGTCCCGCTCCGGGGCGGCGTGTTCGAGGTACATGAACTGCGCCATCACGTCGTTCGCCGCCGTGTCGTCCAGCGCGGTACCGAGGAAGACGATCCGGTCCTCGAAGAGCTTGCCGTAGGGATCGAGCGTGCGGGCACCGCTGCCGGTGCGCTCGGTGAACTCGGGCAGGACATGACGGGCGGACGCTCGGGACATGGGACACCCCTTCTCATCGCACGGAGCCCGGCGGGCTCGGCTTCTGTAAAAAATGTACAGGACGTACCTGACGTACGATGGCGGTATGGCCTACGAGATTCCGGTGACGCAAGCCAGGGCTGAGCTCGCCGATCTGATCAACCGGGTGGTGTACGGCGGTGAGCGCGTCGTCGTGACACGGCACGGCAAGCCGCTGGTCGCGTTGGTCTCGGCCGCCGACCTGGAGCGGCTGGACGCGCTCGAGGAGCCGGCCGAGGAGCAGGTGATCAGCTCGGTGTCCGGGGTGCGCGAGGTCGGTTCCGCCCCGCGCGAACAGCGGCGGTTCGGGATCGCCGCCGAGCATTCCGGTCACGGTGTGGCCGCCGAGCACCGCGGTCACGGCATGCCCGGCGGGCACGGCGGCCCGGGCGTGTCCTGACCTGTCGGCGGTATCGCGGCTCCCATCGCCCGGTCATCGGTGGATCAAGGTCTGGTTAACGTCACTGAAACTCCGGCGCTCTAGCCTGCCGATCCACGCCATCAGGGGTTTTTCTGCCCGGATTGACGACGATCCGGGTATTTGTCTGTGTGTTACACCTATCCCCGTCGCGATGGCTGCGGCAACCCGGACCCCGCACGGTCCGGAGCAAGGACTGTGAGGTGGGACGTGCAACTGACCCCGCATGAGCAAGAGAGGCTGCTGATCCACGTGGCGGCCGACGTGGCCGAGAAGCGCAGGGCGCGCGGGCTCAAGCTCAACCACCCGGAAGCGGTCGCCCTCATCACGTCGCACATCCTGGAGGGCGCGCGTGACGGCCGTACCGTCGCCGAACTCATGTCCTCCGGTCGCAAGCTCCTCACCAGGGACGACGTCATGGAGGGGGTCCCCGAGATGATCCACGACGTCCAGGTCGAGGCCACCTTCCCGGACGGCACCAAGCTCGTCACCGTCCATGAGCCGATCATCTGAGGGGGCCGCGATGATTCCCGGAGAGATCCTGTTCGCGGACGATCCCGTCCTGGTGAACGAGGGCCGCGAGGTCACCCGCCTCACCGTTCTCAACGCCGCCGACCGTCCGGTCCAGGTCGGCTCCCACTACCACTTCGCCGAGGCCAACCCCGGCCTGGAGTTCGACCGTGCCGCGGCGCGTGGCAAGCGGCTGAACGTCGCCGCCGGCACCGCCGTGCGCTTCGAGCCCGGGATCCCCGTGGACGTCGAACTCGTGCCCCTGACCGGCGCCCGGATCGTGCCGGGGCTGCGCGGGGAGACCGGAGGTGCCCTCGATGCCTGAGATCTCCCGCGGCGCCTACGCCGACCTGTTCGGGCCGACCACCGGTGACCGCATCCGGCTCGCCGACACCGACCTGCTGATCGAGATCGAGGAGGACCGCTCCGGCGGACCCGGCGCGTCCGGCGACGAGGCGGTGTTCGGCGGCGGCAAGGTCATCCGCGAGTCCATGGGCCAGTCCCGCGCCACCCGGGCCGAGGGCACCCCCGACACGGTCATCACCGGGGTCGTCATCGTCGACCACTGGGGGATCGTCAAGGCCGACGTCGGCATCCGCGACGGCCGGATCACGGCGATCGGCAAGGCCGGCAACCCGGACACGATGGACGGCGTCCACCCCGGCCTGGTCATCGGCCCCGAGACCGAGATCATCGCGGGCAACGGGCGGATCCTCACCGCCGGCGCCATCGACGCGCACGTCCACTTCATCTGCCCCCAGATCGCCGACGAGGCGCTGGCCTCCGGCATCACCACCCTGGTCGGCGGCGGCACCGGCCCCGCCGAGGGCTCCAAGGCCACCACCGTCACGCCCGGCCCCTGGCACCTCGCCCGGATGTTCGAGGCGATGGAGGCCTACCCGGTCAACGTCGGCTTCCTCGGCAAGGGCAACACCGTCTCGCACGAGGCGATGCTCTCCCAGATCCGGGGCGGCGCGGCCGGCCTGAAGCTGCACGAGGACTGGGGCTCGACCCCGGCCGTCATCGACGCCGCGCTGACCGTTGCCGACCGCACGGGCATCCAGGTCGCCATCCACACCGACACCCTGAACGAGGCCGGTTTCGTCGGCGACACCCTCACCGCGATCGCGGGCCGGGGCATCCACTCGTACCACACCGAGGGTGCCGGCGGCGGGCACGCGCCGGACATCATGACCGTGGTCTCGCAGCCCAACGTGCTGCCCAGCTCCACCAACCCGACCCGGCCCTACACCGTCAACACCGCCGAGGAACACCTCGACATGCTGATGGTCTGTCACCACCTCAACCCCGCCGTCCCCGAGGACCTGGCGTTCGCCGAGTCCCGGATCCGGCCGTCCACCATCGGTGCCGAGGACGTCCTGCACGACCTCGGCGCGATCTCGATCATCTCCTCCGACTCCCAGGCCATGGGCCGCGTCGGCGAGGTGATCCTGCGCACCTGGCAGACGGCCCATGTGATGAAGCGCAGGCGCGGGGCGCTGCCCGGTGACGGACGCGCGGACAACCACCGCGTGCGTCGCTATGTCGCCAAGTACACGATCAACCCCGCGCTGGCCCAGGGCCTCGCCGCCGAGATCGGCTCCGTGGAGACCGGCAAGCTCGCCGACCTCGTGCTGTGGGAACCGGCGTTCTTCGGGGTCAAGCCGCACCTCGTGCTCAAGGGCGGGCAGATCGCCTACGCGCAGATGGGCGACGCCAACGCCTCCATCCCCACCCCGCAGCCGATCCTGCCCCGCCCGATGTACGGCGCGATCGGCCGGGCCCCGGCCGCCAACTCGGTCAATTTCGTGGCCCCGTTGGCGATCGAGGACGGGCTGCCGGAGCGGCTGGGCCTCGGCAAGCGGTTCACGGCGATCGCGTCCACGCGTGCGGTGACCAAGGCCGACATGCGCGAGAACGACGCCCGGCCCGACGTGCGGATCGACCCCGACAGCTTCGCCGTCCACATCGACGGCGAACTGGTCGAGGCCACCCCGGCCGCCGAACTGCCCATGGCCCAGCGCTACTTCCTCTTCTGAGGGGATCGTCATGTCACGGGCAGCACTTCTCGTCCTGGCCGACGGCCGCTTCCCCGCCGGAGGACACGCGCACTCCGGCGGGGCGGAGGCCGCCGTCAAGGCGGGCCGGATCAGCTCCGCCGCGAGCCTGGAGGACTTCTGCCGGGGCCGGCTGCACACCGCCGGGCTGGTCGCGGGCGCGCTGGCGGCCGCCGCCGTACTCGGCGTGGACCCCGGGGAGCTGGACGCGGCGGCGGACGCCCGTACGCCGTCGCCCGCCCTGCGGGCCGCCGCGCGCCGCCTCGGCCGGCAGCTGGTGCGGGCGGCGCGATCCGCCTGGCCGTCGGCCGAACTCGACGCGCTGGCACGGCGGTTCCCCAAGGGGGCGCACCAGCCGGTGGTCCTCGGCCTCGCAGCCAGGGCGGCCGGGCTGGGGCCGGACGACGCGGCGTACTGCGCGGTGTACGAGAGCGTCAGCGGGCCGACGACGGCGACCGTACGACTGCTGAGCCTCGACCCGTTCGACGCGACCGGTGTGCTGGCCCGGCTGGCGCCGGAGCTGGACCGCGTCGCGGATGCGGCGGTGGAGGCGGCGCGGAGAGTGCTCGACGAGGGTGTCGACGCGCTGCCGGCCGCGTCGGGGCCCTTGCTGGAGGTCGGGGCGGAGTGGCACGCGGCCTGGCCCGTGCGGCTGTTCGCGTCGTAGCCGGAATCGCCCCCGCCGCCCCTACCCGTCCCATACCCAGGGGCTTCGCCCCTTCGACCCCGCCAGAGGGCTCCGCCCCCTGGACCCCCGATCGGCCTGAACGGCCTCGTCCTCAAAAGCCGGACGGGCTGATTGATGCCGGACCTGGCTGAAAATGGAGCCGCTGTTATGCACCTCGACCACACCTACACCGGCCCTGCCGCCGTCAGTGCCGACGCGCACCGTCCCGACGGCTCGCGGCGGGCCCTGCGCATCGGGCTCGGTGGGCCCGTCGGGTCCGGGAAGACCGCGACCGTCGCCGCGCTCTGCCGGGCCCTGCGCGACGAGCTGTCGCTGGCTGTCGTCACCAACGACATCTACACCCGTGAGGACGCCGAGTTCCTGCTCCGCGAGGCCGTGCTGCCGCCCGAGCGGATCACGGCCGTGGAGACCGGCGCCTGCCCGCACACCGCGATCCGCGACGACATCTCCGCCAACCTCGAAGCCGTGGAGGACCTGGAGGACGCGGTCGGCCCGCTGGACCTGATCCTCGTCGAGTCCGGCGGGGACAACCTCACCGCGACCTTCTCCCGGGGGCTCGTGGACGCGCAGATCTTCGTGATCGACGTGGCCGGCGGCGACGACATCCCGCGCAAGGGCGGTCCCGGTGTCACCACCGCCGACCTGCTCGTCGTCAACAAGACCGACCTCGCGCCCCACGTCGGCTCCGACCTCGCCCGGATGGCCGCCGACGCCAAGGCCCAGCGGGCCGAACTCCCCGTGGTCTTCCAGTCGTTGCGCGGCGAGCGGGGCGTCGCCGACGTGGCCGCCTGGGTGCGCGAGAGGCTCGCCGCGTGGACCGCGTGACGGCCACCGGGGTACGGGCGGACACGCGGATCGTGGCCCGCGCGGACGGCCGTGGCGGCACCGCGCTGCCCGTCCTGGACAGCGACGGCCCGCTGGCCCTGCGCCGCACCCGGTCGAGCGGCACCGGGGCGAAGGTCATGGTGGTCGGCGCGATGAGCGGCCCGCTCGGCGGCGACCGCTTCACGCTCACCGCCCGGGTGGAGCAGGGCGCCCGGCTGCACGTCGGCTCCGCCGCCGCCACCCTCGCGCTGCCGGGCCAGGCCAAGGACGAGGCCCGCTACGAGGTACGGCTCGACGTGGCCGACGGCGCCGAACTGCGCTGGCTTCCCGAGCAGTTGATCTCGGCCCGCGGCAGCGACCTGCACGTCACCACGCGCGCCGAACTCGCCGCCGGCGCCCGGCTCGTGCTGCGCGAGGAGCAGGTGCTCGGACGAGCCGGAGAGGAGCCCGGGCGGCTCACCAGCCGGCTGACGGTACGGGTCGCGGGCCGGACGGTGCTGGACCAGGAACTGTCCTGTGGGCCCGGGGCGCCGGGGGGATGGGACGGACCCGCCGTACTCGCCGGGCACCGTGCGGTGGGCCAACTCGTCGTCGTACGCCCGGAGTTCGCGCAGGAGCCGGTGCAGGCGCGGATGGTGGACGAGTGCGCGGCCCTGGTACCGCTGGCCGGCCCGGCGGTTCTGGTCAGCGCCGTCGCGCCCGACGCCCTGCGCCTGAGGCGCGTCCTGGACCAGGCGTTGGCCCAGTTCGGCTGAAGCGCGCGCCTCCGAAGGGGCGTTGACCGTCAAGGGGACACGACCATCCGTTTATCGGATTGGTAAAGATGACGGGCACCCCTCTGTTCTCAGACGGCTCACAGCCGAGAGGATCCCCCGGACTGACCACTCGCAGTGATCCTGCATGTAGGGGGAGGGGCCCACTTGAGGGACAACAGACCGAAGAGCCGCCTGCTGGCGCTCGGTTCGGCCGGAGCACTCGTCACCGCCACCCTGGTCGCCGGTGCCGTCTCGGCACCCGCGGCCAGTGCCGCCGGCCGGCCCGGCCAGGACCGGGAGGCCCAGGGCGCGGCGATCGCCGCCGCCCGCGCCGCCAAGGCCGGCATCGACTGGCAGGACTGCCCGGCCGACTGGGGGCTGGAGAAGCCCATCCAGTGCGGCTGGGTCAGCGTGCCGCTGGACTACGCCCACCCGTACGGCAAGCAGATCAGGCTCGCCGTGGACCGCATCGGCAACACCGGCACCAAGGAGGAGCGCCAGGGCGCCCTCGTCTACAACCCGGGCGGCCCCGGTGGTTCCGGCATGCGTTTCCCGCGCCGGGTCACCACCAAGAACCCCGTCTGGGCGAACGTCGCCAAGGCCTACGACTTCGTCGGTTTCGACCCGCGCGGCGTCGGCCACTCCGCGGCCATCTCCTGCGAGGAGCCGCAGGAGTTCGTGAAGGCGCCGAAGATGGACCCGGTGCCGGACACGGAGGCGGACAAGCTGGCCCAGCGCAAGCTGGCCCGCCAGTACGCGGACGGCTGCCTGGACCGCACCGGCCGCGCCGTGCTGCAGCAGATGACCACGCCCAACACCGCCCGCGACCTGGACGTCATACGTGCCGCCCTGGGCGAGAAGAAGCTCAACTACCTCGGCGTGTCGTACGGCACCTACCTCGGCGCCGTCTACGGCACCCTCTTCCCGGGCCACCTGCGCCGCATGATCGTGGACAGCGTGGTCAACCCCGCCCGCGAGAACATCTGGTACCAGGCCAACCTGAACCAGGACATCGCCTTCGAGGGCCGCTGGAAGGACTGGGAGGACTGGGTCGCCGCGAACGACGCCGCCTTCCACCTCGGCACCACCCGCGCCGCCGTCCAGGACAAGTGGCTCCAGCTGCGCGCCACCGCCAAGAAGAGCCCCATCGGCGGGGTCGTCGGCCCGGCCGAGCTGATCTCCTTCTTCCAGAGCGCGCCGTACTACGACTCCTCCTGGGTGCCGGTCGCGACGGTGTTCGGCAAGTACTTCGCCGGTGACACCAAGGCGCTGGTCGACGCCGCCGCCCCCGACCTGTCGAACACGGCCGGGAACATCTCCGCGGAGAACGGCAACGCCGTCTACACGGCCGTCGAGTGCACCGACGCCAAGTGGCCCACCAGCTGGAAGAAGTGGGACCGGGACAACACGGAGCTCAACAAGGACTACCCGTTCATGACCTGGGCCAACGCCTGGATGAACCTGCCGTGCGCCACCTGGCCGGTCAAGCAGCGGACCCCGGTTGACGTGCGGTCCCACAAGGGCCTGCCGCAGGTGCTGATCGTGCAGTCCACCCGGGACGCGGCCACCCCGTACGAGGGCGCCGTCGAGCTCCACAAGCGGTTCCGGGACTCCCGTCTGATCACCGAGAAGGACGCGGGCTCGCACGGTGTGACCGGCTTGGTCAACCCCTGCATCAACCAGCGCGTCGACGCCTACCTGCTCGACGGCACGCTGGACGGCGCGGACGTGACCTGCGGCCCGCACGCCACGCCCAAGCCGTAACCGGACCCGGTACGGCGACGAGGGGCGGCCGGACTCTCCGGCCGCCCCTCACATGTTCCTTCTGCCGGCAACAGCGGTCAGCTCAGCGGTGCCCGCGGGAACCTGCGCTCTTTCTTCTCGGCCGCCTGTGCCGCCTTGACGACCGCCGCGTACTCGTCGACGTACTCCTGCTCGGACAGGGTCAGGATGGCGTACATGATCTCGTCGGTGACGGCCCGCAGGATCGCCTTCTCCCGCTCCATGCCGGCGTAGCGGGAGAAGTCGAGGGGCTCGCCGAACCGGATGGTGACGGGGTGGATGTTCGGGACGACCTTCCCGGGCGGCTGGGCCTCGAACGTGCCGATCATCGCACACGGCACGACCGGCACCCCGGCCGTCAGCGCCATCACCGCGACGCCGACCTTGCCCTTGTAGAGCCTGCCGTCGTGCGAACGGGTGCCCTCCGGGTAGATCCCCAGCAACTCGCCCCGGCCCAGCACCTTCAGGCCCTCGCGGATCGCCGCCTGCCCCGCGTCCTTGCCCGAGCGGTCCACCGGGATCTGCCCGGCGCTGCGGAAGAAGAACGCCGTGAGCCGGCCCTTCAGGCCCGGGCCGGTGAAGTACTCCGCCTTGGCGAGGAAGGTGATCCGGCGCCGCAGCATCGCCGGCATCAGGAAGTGGTCGGAGAAGGACAGATGGTTCCCGGCGACGATCGCGGGACCGGAGTCCGGCACGTGCTCCAGTCCCTCGATCCGGGGCCGGAAGACCAGTCTCAGCAGGGGACCCAGCAACACGTACTTGAGCAGGTAGTAGAACAAGGGGTCGCTCCTCACTCTGGCGGATCGGCTCAACCGCCGCGTTCTCGCAGGTCAAACGGCATGTCGTGGGGTCAGTGTAGGTGCGGGCGCAGTCACGGGGAACCGGGTCCGGGCGTGTCCATGTTGACGCGTTGCCAACGTTGTTGACGGGCCGTCAGGGCCGGCGTCGCGGGTGTTCCGGGGACGGGGAGATGATCACTGGGTCAGCCTGCTGCTCCTGGTAGGTACACATCAACAGACCGGCGCAGCCTGGCCCGATTGCCGTCCATGACTGGCAGACATGTGACGCTTGCTTCCCCTGCGATCCTGCTGTAATCGGCGTCTCCCCCGTGAGTTCCACGCAGAGCGGGATCGCCGCCGGTGGGTCACAGCCGCACGATGACCAGCGCCGTGTCGTCCGTGGCGCCCCCGGGCGGCAGCAGTTCCAGCAGGACCGCGTCCGCGAGGCTCTCGGGGTCCTCGTCGCGATGGCGTGCGAGGGAGTCGGCGAGCCGGGCCAGACCGGTGTCGATGTCCTCACGACGGCGCTCCACCAGGCCGTCGGTGTAGAGCACGAGGGTGGCGCCGTCGCGGTAGGTCGTGCTCGCCTCGGGTCTCGGTATCGGGTCGGGGCGGGCGTCGAGCGGCGGGTCGGTGGCCCGGTCGAGGAACTCCACCCGGCCGTCGGGGTGGACGAGGACGGGCGGCGGGTGTCCCGCACTGCTGTAGGTGATCGTGCGGCGGTCGCAGTCGATGAACGTCGTCACGGCGGTGGCCGATTCGGCGCCGTCGACGACGTGCGCGTACCGGCCCAGGACGTTCAGGGCCTCGGCCGGCCCCGCGGCGACCCGGGAGGCGGCGCTCAGCGCGCTGCGCAGCTGGCCCATCACCCCGGCGGCGTCCAGACCGTGCCCGACCACGTCGCCCACGGCCACGCCGATGCGGTTGCCGCCCACCAGGTCGACGAGGTCGTACCAGTCCCCGCACACGTTCAGCGCGCCGACCGCGGGCCGGTAGCGCACGGCGGCGCGATAGTGGCCGACCTGGCGGCGCGCCGGAAGCATCGCCTTCTGCAGGGCGAGGGCCACCTCGCGCTCGCGGGCGTGGGCCTGGCGCAACCGCTCGTTCAGTTCCTGCAGTTCGCGGGCGCGCGTGTACAGCTCCGCCTCCAGGACGCGGGACCGGCTGCCGGTGGGACCGCCACGGGCCCGGATCAGCTCGGTGACCTCCTCGATCCGGTGCACCAGCAGCACCACCTTGCCGTCCGCACCGAACACCGGGGCGTTGACGGGGCTCCAGTAGCGTTCCTCCCACTCCCCGGGCCGGTCGGGGTTCTCGACGTCGTACCGCTGCAGGGCCATGGCGTCGCGCTCGCCGGTGGCCACGACCCGGGTCAGCGAGGCGGCCAGGTTGCGCATGCCCGACGCGGTGGGGTCGTTGGGGTTGTCCGGGAAGACGTCGAAGAGGTAGCGCCCCACCACCTGCTCGCGGGTGCGCCCGGCCACCCGCAGGAACTCCTCGTTGGCGTCCGCGAAGAGCAGGTCGGGTGTCAGCAGCGCCACCATGCCCGGCAGCGCCTGGAACACCCCCGCGTAGTCGATGGCCCCCTCGGTCATGGCTACCACCCATCCGCCGGAGTCAGGCCGCCTGCTCCGGCGTGGACTGCTCGGCCCAGATGATCTTCCCGCCCGGGACGAAGCGGGTGCCCCACCGCTCGGCGAACTGGGAGACGAGCAGCAGCCCGCGGCCGCCCTCGTCCGTGGTGCGCGGGTGGCGCAGATGCGGCGCGGTGGCGCTGCCGTCGGAGACCTCGCAGATCACGGCGGCCCGCTCCCTGATCAACCGGAGCCGCACGGGGCCCTCCGCATGCCGGATGGCGTTGGTGACCAGCTCGCTCACGACCAGCTCCGTGGTGAACACCAGGTCGTCCAGTCCCCACTCGCTCAGCTGCCGGGTGGCCTCCTTGCGGGCGTCGGCGACCACGGCCGGGTCGGCGGGCAGCTCCCAGTCGGCGACCCGGCCGGCGCCGAGCAGCCTGGTGCGGGCCATCAGCAGGGCCACGTCGTCGTGCGGCCGGGCCGGGACCAGCGCGTCGACCACGGCCCGGCAGCGCATGTCCAGTGTGGGGGCGCGCCGTTCCAGGGCGCGGCGCAGCCGGTCGCGGTCCGCGGCGACGGCCCCCGCACCGTCTGCGTCGTCCCTGCCGTCCGGGTGGACCAGCAGCCCGTCGGTGTGCAGGGCCAGCGTGCTGCCCTCGGCCAGGGCCAGTCCGATCGCCTCGAAGGGCGGGCCGCCCGCCCCGAGCGGCGGGCCCTGCGGCAGGTCGACGAAGCGGACGGCGCCGTCGGGCAGGACGACGGCGGGCGCGGGATGACCCGCGGCGGCCATCGTGCACTGCCCGGTGACGGGGTCGTAGATGACGTACACACACCCCGCCCCCACCGCCTGGACACCGGCGGCCTCCGGGTCCTCGAGCCGGAGGCCCTCCTCCCGGGCCATCCGCGCCACCAGGTCGTCGAGGTGCGCCAGGATCTCCTCGGGCGGCAGATCGAGCGCCGCGAGGGTGTGTACGGCGGTGCGCAGCCGCCCCATGGCCGCCGCGGCGTCGATCCCGTGCCCCGGCACCTCGCCCACGACCAGGGCCACGCGCGCCCCGGACAGCGGGATGATGTCGTACCAGTCGCCGCCCAGGCCGGTCAGCTCGTCGGCCGGCCGGTAGCAGGCGGCCACCTCCACGGCGTCCTGCTCGGGCAGCCGGCGCGGCAGCAGGCTGCGCTGCAGGACCAGGGCCGCGTCCCGCTCGCGGGTGTAGCGGCGGGCGTTGTCCACGCAGACCGCCGCCCGGGACACCAGGTCCTCGGCGAGACTCAGGTCGTCCTCGTCGAACGGTTCCTGACGGCGGCGCCGGAAGAAGGTGGTGACGCCCATCGTGATGCCCCGGGCGCGCACGGGCACGATCATCACGCTGTGCAGACCCAGCTCCAGGAAGGTCGCCGACCGGCCGCCCGGGATGCCGGTGGCCCACTCCTTGGCGAGCGGGTCGAGCCGTTCCGCGCGCCAGGACCGGCCCGTGGTCAGACTGCGGATCGGGGGCGATCCGGCGAGATAGGTGGCCACCTCGCCGATCGCGACGACGGCTTCCGGGACCCCGGGGCGCACCGACTGGTGCCCGGCCCGTCGCAGCGGCACCTGGTCCATGTCGCTCGGCGGTTCGGGCTCGGCGCCCCGCAGCACGGACTCCAGCAGGTCCACGCAGACGAAGTCGGCGAAGCCCTGCACGCCCACGTCGGCCAGTTCCTGCGCGGTCCGCACGATGTCCAGGGTGCGGCCGATCTGCTCGCCGGCCCGGTCCAGCAGGGCCAGCCGCTGCCGGGCACGGTGCCGGTCGGTGATGTCGACGACCGTGTAGTACACGCCCATCGGGTGGCCCTGGTCGTCGTCCAGGCGGGTGAACGACATCATGTGCGCCGTCTCCCGGTGCGGCGTGGACCGCACATGGCCCACATGCTCGAAGCCGACCACCGGCCGGCCGGTGGCCAGCACGCGCCGCATCTGCGTCTCGATGTCCGCGAAGTCGATGCCCGGCTGGATCTCCGAGAGCCGCCGCCCCAGCCGCTCGCGCGGGGAGCCGCCGCCGTACCGCTCCAGGGCCTCGTTCGACCACACGCACCGCAGCTCGGTGTCCACGATCGCCATGCCGACGGCGGAGTCGGTCACCATCTGCTCCAGCACCTCGCGGCTCATGTCCCAGCCGCGTGCCCCGGACACGTCGGAGACGAGAACCAGCCAGTGCGGCGCCCCGCCGGGTTCCACCGCCGGCGTGATCCGCACCATGACCCGCACCGGCCGGCCGTCCTTGCGCCGCGCGGTCAGCAGCCCCGCCCAGCCGCCGTCCCTGCGGCACCGCTCGGCCAGCTCGGGCACCCGCGCGGCGTCCTCGGCGGACAGCAGGCCGGTCACCTGGCTGCCCACCACCTCGGCGGCCGTGTACGCGAGCAGGCGCTGGGCGCCCTGCGTCCAGCTCGTCACCACGCCCTGTGCGTCGAGCAGCAGGGGCGCGGCGTCGGCCACGTCGAACCGCTGCCGGGTGACGTCCCGCTCCTCGTGAGTGCTCACGGCCGACCTCTCTGTAGCTGAGAGTGGTCTACCCCCTCTTGGCTCAATCTTCACCCTGCGGGCAGACGAACGGCCGGTGTGGGCGACCCGCGGGCCACCCACAGGCCGCCCACACCGGGGTCACGACCCCAGGACCTTCTCCAGCGCCGCCAGCGCGGAGCGCAGTTCCTCCGCCGTGATGGTCAGCGGGGGCGCGAGCCGGATCGTGGAACCGCGCGTGTCCTTCACCAGGACCCCCTCCCGCATCAGCCGCTCGCTGACCTCGCGGCCGGTGCCGATCGCCGGGTCGATGTCGACGCCCGCCCACAGGCCACGGGAACGGAAGCCGACCACGCCCCGGCCGGCCAGCTCGGTCAGCCCGTCCCGCAGGACCACGCCCAGCTCGGCGGCCCGGCGCTGGAACTCGCCGGTCTCCAGCAGCTCGACCACGGCCGTGCCGACCGCCGCGGCGAGCGGGTTGCCGCCGAACGTGGAACCGTGCTCACCCGGATGCAGCACACCCAGCACCTCGCGCCGGGCCACCACCGCCGACACCGGCACGATCCCGCCGCCCAGTGCCTTGCCGAGCAGCAGCACGTCCGGCACGACGGCCTCGTGCTCCACGGCGAAGGTGCGGCCGGTGCGGCCGAGGCCCGACTGGATCTCGTCCGCCATGAACAGACAGCCCTTGCGGCGGGTCAGCTCCCGCACCCCGGCGAGATAGCCCTCGCTCGGGATGATCACGCCCGCCTCGCCCTGGACGGGCTCGATCAGCACGGCCGCCGTGGTCTCGTCGACGGCCTCCTCCAGCGCGGCCAGGTCGTCGTACGGCACGATCTTGAAACCGGGCGTGAACGGGCCGAAGCCCGCCCGGGCCGTCTCGTCGGTGGAGAAACTGACGATGGTCGTCGTACGGCCGTGGAAGTTCTCCGCCGCGACCACGATCGTCGCCCGGTCGGCGGGGACGCCCTTCACGTCGTACGCCCACTTGCGGGCGACCTTGATGCCGCTCTCCACCGCCTCCGCGCCGGTGTTCATCGGCAGCACCATGTCCAGGCCGGTCAGCGCCGCGAGCCGCTCGGCGAAGGAGGCGAGCCGGTCGTTGTGGAAGGCGCGGGAGGTCAGCGTCAGCTGGTCGAGCTGGCGGTGCGCGGCCTCGATCAGCGCCGGGTGCCGGTGGCCGAAGTTCAGGGCCGAGTAGCCGGCGAGCATGTCGAGGTAGCGGCGGCCCTCGACGTCCTCCACCCAGGTGCCCTCGGCCCGGGCGACCACCACCGGCAGCGGGTGGTAGTTGTGCGCGAGGACCGGCTCCTCGGCGCGGATCAGGTCGTCGGACGTACGGGTGCGCGCGGGTGCGGTCATGAGCGGATCTCCTGGGTGCAGCACTTGATGCCGCCGCCTGCCTTGTGGAACTCGGACAGGTCGACGGGGACGGGGGTGTAACCGTGGCCGGTGAGACGCTCGGCGAGCGCCTCCGCCTGCGGGGCGATGAAGACGTTCCGGCCGTCGGAGACGGAGTTCAGGCCGAACGCCATCGCGTCGTCGCGGGTGGCGAGCACCGCGTCCGGGTACAGCCGGCGCAGCACCTCCCGGCTGCCGGCCGAGAACGCCTCGGGGTAGTAGCAGATGTTGTCGTCGTCGAGGACGAACAGCGCCGTGTCCAGGTGGTAGAAGTACGGGTCCACCAGGGTCAGGCCGATCACCGGATGACCGAGGAACTCCTGCGCCTCCCGGTGCGCCTCACGGGTGGTGCGGAACCCGGTGCCGGCGAGCACGTACCGGCCCGTCCACACCAGGTCGCCCTCGCCCTCGGTCACCGACTCCGGGCGGTACACGTCGTAGCCCGCCGTCTTGAACCACGTGTCGTAGTGCAGCGACTCCGGGCGCCGCTCGGGTGCGTGGAAGAGGGAGCCGAAGACGCGGCCGCCGACCACGAACGCCGCGTTGGCGGCGAAGACCATGTCGGGCAGGCCGGGGACCGGTTCGACCGACTCGACGGTGTGACCGTGGTCGCGGTAGGCGCGGATCAGCGTCTGCCACTGCTCCCGGGCGAGGTCCACGTCGACCGGCTTGTCGGGGTGCATCCAGGGATTGATCGCGTACCGGACGGCAAAGTGTC
The DNA here is from genome assembly GCF_001027185.1 of Streptomyces incarnatus. Classification (NCBI taxonomy): domain Bacteria; kingdom Bacillati; phylum Actinomycetota; class Actinomycetes; order Kitasatosporales; family Streptomycetaceae; genus Streptomyces; species Streptomyces incarnatus. The sequence continues at coordinate 7,313,850 of NZ_CP011497.1, forward strand.
TGGGTTCGCAGACGAGAAAGCGCCGAGGACGCTGTACACGGCTATCGGACACAGAGGGTTTCCTCCGCTTTGCTGTGTGTCACTGAGGGTGCACACCACGGTAGAAAGGGAGGCGGACGGCCGACAAGAAACGAAAGCTGCGCAGATGCGCAGCATCGCTGCGTCTTTTACGGGCTGCACGCACTGGTCCTGCGCATACTTCGTCACTCGGGCGCCGCGTGGGTCGCGCCCGCCTCCGGGCTTTCCGGGAGGAGGTGGGACAGAACCATCACGCTGATCGTCTTCCGGATGAACGGCTCGACCCGGATCCGCTCCAGCACCTCCTCGAAGTGCTCCACGTCCCGCGCCCGCACGTGCAGCAACGCGTCGGCGCCGCCGGTGACCGTCATGGCCGCCGTGATCTCCGGATGGTTGCGCACCACCTCGGCGAGCCTGCGGGGCGGGGCCGCGCCCTCGCAGTAGACCTCGACGTACGCCTCGGTGCGCCAGCCGAGCGCCGAGGGCTTCACCGTCGCCGTGAACCCGGTGATCACCCCGGTCTCCCGGAGCCGGTCCACGCGCCGCTTGACCGCGGTCGCGGACAGCCCGACGCCCGCGCCGATCTCGGCGAAGCTGGTCCGGGCGTTCGCCATCAGCGCGGTGATGATCTGGCGGTCGAGGTCGTCGAACGGGGTCGTCCTGCTGCTCATGCGGGCACTGTAGTCAGCCGCGCCCGGCGGCCGGCCTCACGACTGGGTGACGACCATGGCGAGCGTCAGCAGCCCCAGCACCACCCATCCGAACCACAGCCAGCCGTTGCTGCCGAGCGCGACCGTGTAGGCGGTCACGACGACGAGCCCGCCGACCGTGAGAGCCCCCATCGCCTTGGTGGAACCGTTCGTGGAACCGGGCATCGCGACACCCTCCTCATGGTCCGTCCCGACCATGGTGCCCCGATTCCCGCCCGGACGGGACGGCTCCGCCCCGGCTCTCGCGTGCGGCTCAGCCCTCGCGTGCGTTCAGCGAGGCCAGGTAGGCGTTGTACGCCTCCAGCTCCCTGTCGCCGTCCCGGTCCGCGGCCCGGTCCTTGCGCTTGGCCTGCCGCTGCTCGGAGCGGTACCACTGGAACAGCAGCGCGATCAGCACCAGCACCGACGGGATCTCGCTGAACGCCCAGGCGATGCCGCCGGCCGCGTTCTGGTCGGACAGCGCGTCGATGCCGAGGGAGGCCGGCGGGTGCCGGAAGGTGTCGACCATCGGCGTCGACGCCATCATCAGCGCGATGCCGAAGAACGCGTGGAACGGCATGCCCGCGAACAGCTCCAGCATCCGCATCAGGTGCCCCGGCCGGTGCGGGCCCGGGTCGACACCGATGATCGGCCAGAAGAACACCACGCCGACCGCGAGGAAGTGCACCATCATCGCGACGTGCCCGGCCTTGGACCCCATCAGGGAGTCGAAGATGGGGGTGAAGTACAGCGCGTACAGGCTCGCGATGAACAGCGGGATGGTGAACGCCGGGTGCGTGATGATCCGCATGTACCGGCTGTGCAGCAGCGCCAGCAGCAGCTCGCGCGGGCCCTTGCGGCCCCGGCCGGCGGTCGGCAGCGCCCGCAGGGCCAGGGTGACCGGCGCGCCGAGCAGGATCAGGATCGGCGACAGCATGCTGATCACCATGTGCTGCACCATGTGCGCGCTGAACATCACCATGCCGTAGTCGTTCAGCCTCGTGCACATCATCAGGGCGACGGTCAGCACACCCACGACGTACGACACCGTACGGCCGGCCGGCCAGGCGTCCCCGCGCCGCCGCAGCCGTACGACACCCCAGCCGTAGAGCCCCAGCCCGAGCAGGCAGGCGACGAGGAAGAACGGATCAGCGGACCACTCCAGCCCCCGTCCCAGCGTGAACGGCGGCAGATCCATCATCATGCCGTGCCCGCTGTGGTCCATCCGGCGGCTCCTGATTCGTGGGGGTTGTGCGAGTTGTCCGCCCCCAAGAGTAGAACCGCCCCCGGCCACGGCTGTGACCGGGGGCGGGTTGTTCCCGGGTGAACTACAGGACGCACTCCGCCTCGTCGTACCGCTCCACCGGAACGGTCTTCAGCGTCTCCACGGCCTCGGCCAGGGACACCATCACGATGTCCGTCCCGCGCAGAGCCGTCATCCGGCCGAACTCACCCCGGTGCACGGCCTCCACCGCGTGCCAGCCGAAACGGGTCGCCAGTACGCGGTCGTACGCGGTCGGCGTGCCGCCCCGCTGCACATGGCCCAGGATCACCGGCCGCGCCTCCTTGCCGAGCCGCTGCTCCAGCTCGACCGACAGCTGCCGGGCGATCCCGGCGAAGCGCTCGTGGCCGTAGATGTCCTTGCCGCCCTCGTCGAAGTCCATGGTGCCGGGCTTCGGCTTGGCGCCCTCGGCCGCGACCACGATGGCGAACCGCTTGCCCGCCTCGAACCGCTCGCCGACCTTCCGCGTCAACTCGTCGATGTCGAAGGGCCGTTCCGGGACGACGATGGCGTGGGCGCCGGCCGCCATCCCGGAGTGCAGCGCGATCCAGCCGGTGTGCCGGCCCATGACCTCCACGATCAGCACGCGCTGGTGCGACTCGGCGGTGGTCTTCAGCCGGTCCAGGGCCTCCGTCGCCACGGTGACGGCCGTGTCGAAGCCGAAGGTGACGTCCGTGACGGCGATGTCGTTGTCGATGGTCTTGGGCACGCCCACGATCGGCAGCCCGTTGTCGGACAGCAGCCGGGCCGCCTTCAGCGTGCCCTCACCGCCGATCGGGATGATCGCGTCGAGGCCGAGTTCCGCGACATGGCCCTTGGCCCGCTCCACACCGTCCCGCAGATGCTCCGGGCGGACCCGGGAGGAGCCGAGGATGGTGCCGCCGCGGGCGAGGATGCCGCCCACGGCGTCGAGGTCGAGCTTGAGGTAGTCGCACTCCAGGAGGCCCTTCCAGCCGTCCCGGAAACCGATGACCTCGTCGCCGTGGTCGGCGACGGCACGGTGCACGACGGACCGGATGACGGCGTTCAGGCCGGGGCAGTCGCCGCCGGACGTGAGGACACCAATGCGCATAGCCCGAAATACCTTCTCAACGTGGGCCGGGTAGACCGGACCACGTTGTCCGGCGGATTCCCGGCCACCCTACCGGCGTCGGGGGGTGGCTCCGTAGCGGGCGTCCGCCTGCTGGACGCGCCCGCACATGTGAGCGGACGGACCGTCAGGCGGGCCCGCCGGGAGCGGTGCCGGAAGGCGCTGGGCTCTCGCTGAAACGGTGCTCAGGCAGGCTGCTGGGCGGCCGCGATGCGCTCGTTGCGGAGCGCCTCGTACCAGCGGTCGTCGGTCGGCGGCAGCGCGTTGACGTCGAGCGCCAGCTTCAGCAGCAGGTCGGCGATCTGCGGGTTGCGGGCCAGGACCGGGCCGTGCATGTACGTGCCGAACACGGTGCCGTTGTACGCGCCCTCCGTGCCGTCCCCGGTGCCGTTGCCCTTGCCGATCTGCACCCGCGCGAACGGGCGGGCGGTCGGGCCGAGGTGGGTGACGCCCTGGTGGTTCTCGAAGCCGGTCAGCTGGGGCAGCCCGAGCTGCGGGTCGATGTCGGCGAGCACGTCACCGACGCACCGCTCGCCCTCGCCGCGCACCGAGACCACGTCGAGCAGGCCGAGGCCCGGCTCGCGCTGGCCGAGGTCGTTGATGAACTCGTGGCCGAGGATCTGGTAGCCGGCGCAGACGGAGAACACGATCGCGCCGTTCTGCACGGCCCGCTGCAGATGCCCGTCGCGGCGCAGCCGCTCGGCCGCGAGCCGCTGCGGACGGTCCTCGCCGCCGCCGATCAGGTAGATGTCGCCGGAGGTCGGGATCGGCTGGTCGCTGCGCACGTCGAGCCGGGCCACGTCCAGGCCGCGCTGCCGGGCCCGGCGCTCCACGACGAGGGCGTTGCCCTGGTCGCCGTAGGTGCTCAGCAGGTCCGGGTAGATCCACACCAGCCGCAGTTGGTTGTCGCTCATTGAGGTGATCGCCCTTCGAGGATCAGAAGATCAGTTGCCGACGCGGCGGCGCAGGTCCTGGAACGCGGTGTAGTTCGCGATGACCTCGATCCGGCCCGGCGGGCACATCTGCACGGCCTGGTCGAGGTTCTCGCAGACCTGGAAGTGCTGGTTCGCGACCTCCAGACGGACGGCGAGGTCCAGCTTCCGGTCACCGATCACGAAGATCGGGTGGCCGGTCAGCCGGGTGTAGTCGACGTCCCACAGCCAGGAGGTGTCGGTGCCGTCGGCGCCGCGGGCGTTCACGGACAGGATCACCGGGGTGGGCGGCGGGTCGATCAGGGAGAAGGTCTCCAGCCAGCCGGCCGGGTTCTTGGCCAGCAGCAGCCGCAGATCGCGGTTCTGGAACTGTACGACGTCGTACCGGCCGGCCACGGCCTGCACCTGGTACATCCGCTCCAGGGCGACCTGCGGCGGCACCCCGAAGACGGCGGCGACGGCCGCGGAGGAGGCGGCGTTCGCCTTGTTGGCGCGGCCCGGCAGCTGCAGGTGAATGGGCCAGGCGGACCCGTGCGGATCCAGCACGTGGTCCCCGGACAGCGCCCAGGTCGGCGTGGGACGGCGGAACCCGCACTCCCCGCAGAACCAGTCGTCCCCCGGGCGCTGCATCACGCCACCGCAGGACGGGCAGGACCAGGCGTCGTCCTTCCACATCTGCCCGGCCGCGACCCAGATCACATTGGGCGAGGAGGACGCGGCCCACACCACCAGCGGGTCGTCGCAGTTGGCGACGACCACGGCCTTGGAGCCGGCGAGGCCCTCGCGCCAGTTCTCGGCGAGCATCCGGGTCTCGGCGGCACGGTCGAGCTGGTCGCGGGAGAGGTTGAGCAGGGCGATGCACTTCGGGGCGGTGTCCCGGGCCACACCGGCCAGGTACTTCTCGTCGACCTCGATGACACCGAACTTCGCGTCCGAGCCGCCCGCGAGCGCGGAGGTGATGCCGGCCGGCATGTTGGCGCCCAGCGCGTTCGACACGACCGGGCCCGCGGCGCGCAGCGCCTCGGCGATCAGCCGGGTGGTCGTCGTCTTGCCGTTGGTGGCGGAGACCAGGACGACGTCCAGGTTCTGCGCGAGCCGTCCGAGCAGGTCGGGGTCGAGTCTCAGCGCGACCCGGCCACCGATCACCGACCCGCTGCCGCGCCCGGCGGCGCGCGATGCCGCAGCGACCGCCTTGCCCGCGGTCACGGCCAGCTTGGCCCGCGGCGTGAGCGGGTCCGAGTTGCCTGCCATCAGTTCTCGATCCTCCTTGCGTACGCGCCGCGCCTGGGGCCATCCGGCAGCGTGGTGTGACCTCAGCCTATCGAGATCCGTATCCACACCCGAATCCCGGCCCACGTCGTGAGCGGCGGGCATGGGCGATACGAACCGTACCCTTGCCGCCATGCGACACGGTTCCATTCCGGGCGCCCACGGGCGCGTCCGGCCCCTCACCCTGCTCGGCGACGCGGATCTGCGCGAACAATGCCGGGAAGTCACCGAATTCGGCCCCGGGCTGGCGGCCCTCGTGGAGGACCTGTTCGCCACGATGTACGCGGCGCAGGGCGTCGGCCTGGCGGCGAATCAGGTGGGGGTGCCGCTGCGGGTGTTCGTGTACGACTGCCCGGACGACGACGATGTCCGGCATCTCGGACATGTGGTGAACCCGCGGCTGGTGGAGGCCGACGGGGTGGTCGTCCGGGGACCCGAGGGCTGCCTGTCCCTGCCGGGGCTGGAGGCGGGGACCGAGCGGTACGACCATGCGGTGGTCGAGGGCTTCACGGTGACCGGGGAGCCGCTGACCGTGCACGGCACGGGCTTCTTCGCGAGGTGTCTGCAGCACGAGTGCGACCACCTGGCGGGCCGGGTGTACGCGGACCACCTGACGGGCTGGCGCAAGCGGAGACTGGCGAGGCAGATCAAGCGAGCTTCATGGCGCCGGGGGACTGGCCCCACGTGAAAGGGGCGCGGGGCTGTGTCGATGTGCGGCTCCGCCGCGTGGGCGCGATCAGCCCCCACGCACCCGCAGACGGGGATCGATCGCTAGAACCCCGGCCCCCCCATTTTGTCCCCTGCCGCCGCGAGACGACCCCACAACAGATCCGCAAGGGACCTCACCAACTCACCCCGGGAACAAGGACGTTCCCCGAGCCACCAGTCTCCCGCCGCATGCATCATGCCGACGATCCCGTGCCCCCACACCCGGGCCAGTTGCTGACTCCCCGGCCCCAGATCCACCCGCTCCTCGATGACCTGGGCCAGCTCCTCGCCCATCCGCCGAAGCAGCGGAGCGGAGTGCTTGCCGACGTCGAAGCCCTGATCGCCGCCCGCGTTCCCCTCCGCCGGATGCATCAGGAACCGGTACACCTGAGGCCGCGCCTCGATCGCGGCGAGATACGTGTCCAGCGTCGACTCGACCCGCTCGCGCCGGTCGGCCGGAGCGTCCAGCGCCGCCCGCAGGGAATCGAGCAGCGCGTCCGTGTGCCGCTTGGCCAGGGCGGCGTACAGGCCACCCTTGTCGCCGAAGTGGCGGTAGAGGATCGGCTTCGTGATGCCGGCCTCCGCGGCGATCGCGTTCATCGACGCCTGCGGGCCGTCGCGCAGCACCACCCGGTCGGCGGCTTCCAGCAGCTCGCGCCGCCGGCGGTCGGCGGACCGCTGCTGATCGGTCCGCTGTGTGGTGTCCATGTGCTCTCCCCACCCGTGCTGTTTCGGTGACGCCTGCGCAAACTAGCACTGACCGCGCCCCTGACATCGAACGGGATGCCGAGACGTCATCGCCGGTTGACTTTTCCTACCCGCCGGTAACAGACTCGTGTTACCGCTAGTAACATCGCACCGCCGCCGCTGGAGGGGACATGGCCGAGTTCACCATGGAGCTGAACGACGAACAGAAGGAAGTCCGGGACTGGCTCCATGGCTTCGCCGCCGACGTGATCCGCCCCGCGGCCGCCGAGTGGGACGAGCGCGAGGAGACGCCCTGGCCGGTCATCCAGGAGGCCGCGAAGGTCGGCATCTACTCCCTCGACTTCTACGCGCAGCAGTACTTCGACCCCACCGGCCTCGGCATCCCGATGGCCATGGAGGAGCTGTTCTGGGGCGACGCGGGCATCGCCCTGTCCATTGTGGGCACCGGGCTCGCCGCCGTGGGCGTTCTCGCCAACGGAACCGAGGAACAGATCGGCACCTGGATCCCGCAGATGTACGGAGACGTCAACGACGTCAAGGTGGCCGCCTTCTGCTCCTCCGAGCCCGACGCCGGCTCCGACGTCGCCTCCCTGCGCACGCGTGCCGTGTACGACGAGGCCAAGGACGAGTGGGTGATCAACGGCACGAAGACCTGGGCGACCAACGGCGGCATCGCCAACGTCCACGTCGTCGTGGCCAGCGTCGACCCGGAGCTGGGCTCCAAGGGCCACGCATCCTTCATCGTCCCGCCGGGCACGCCGGGCCTGGCCCAGGGGCAGAAGTTCAAGAAGCACGGCATCCGCGCCTCGCACACCGCCGAGGTCGTCCTCGACCACGTCCGCGTGCCCGGCTCCTGCCTGCTCGGCGGCAAGGAGAAGCTCGACGAGCGGCTGGCCCGGGCCCGGGAGAAGGCCGCGAAGGGCGGCGAGCGCGTCAAGAACGCGGCGATGGCGACCTTCGAGGCCTCCCGTCCGGCGGTCGGCGCCATGGCGGTCGGCACCGCCCGGGCCGCGTACGAGGTCGCCCTCGACTACGCGAAGACCCGGGAGCAGTTCGGCCGGCCGATCATCGACAACCAGGGCGTGGCCTTCCAGCTGGCGGACATGCGGACGCAGATCGACGCCGCCCGCCTGCTGGTCTGGCGTGCCTCCTGGATGGCGGTCAACGGCAAGCCGTTCACCGCCGCCGAGGGGTCGATGTCCAAGCTGTTCGCGAGTGAGACCGCGAAGAAGGTCACCGCCCAGGCCATCCAGATCCTGGGCGGCAACGGGTACACCCGTGAATACCCCGTCGAGCGCATGCACCGGGACAGCGCGATCTACACGATCTTCGAGGGCACGAGTGAGATCCAGCGGCTGGTGATCGCCCGCACTCTGTCGGGCATGCCCATCCGCTAACGGTGCCTGAGCGGCGTCAGCTGCTCGATGTCGTACTTGGCCCGCAAGGCCTCGATCGCCTCCTGGTCCGGCGGGCCCCCGTTCCCCAGGATCTCCAGCAACTCCTCGAAATAGCGCTCGTGATCCGGCGGGGGAGAGGCCTGGAAGAACATCTTGGCCGGGGTGTCCGTCGGATTGGCGAAGGCATGCGGGCACCCCGGTGGTACGACGATGACCGTGCCCGGCGTCGCCCGCACCACCCGTCTGCCCGAACTCGACTCCCACGTGCGCCAGTTGTCGGGGGTGCGGATGCGCGGCTCGAAGGCGAGGACGTCCAGTTCGCCCTCCAGGACGTAGAACAACTCCTCGCTGCGCGTGTGCACATGCGCGCCCACGTCGAAACCCGGGGGGACCTCCACCTCGAAGGTGGAGGCCATCCGCGAGTGCGTGCCGGTGACCTTGAACGTCACCCGCTGGGCCGGTGTCTCCACGACACGGCCGTGGCCCGGCGGCACGTACAGCGCCTCGATCCCGGTCATCGGCGGGTCACCACGTCACCGGCAGGGCCTCGGGCCCCCGGATCAGCGCGCCCTTCTTGAAGGGCACCTTCTCCGGCGGAACCGCCAGCCTCAGCCCCGGAATCCGGTCCAGGAGAGCGTCCACCATGAGTTCCTCCTCCAGCCGGGCCAGCATGTTGCCGGGGCAGAAGTGCGGGCCGAAGCCGAACGAGACGTGCGGGTTCGGGCTGCGGGAGAAGTCGATGGTCTCCGGGTCGGGGAAGACCTCCGGGTCGCGGTTGGCGGCCAGGTAGGAGTTGTACACCGCGTCGCCCGCGCGGATCCGCACACCCCGGATCTCCACGTCCTCCAGGGCGATCCGGGACAGCCCGACCGCGTTGCGGTGCGGGATCCAGCGCAGCAGCTCGTCGATCGCCCGGGGACGGATCTCCGGCTCTGCGCGCAGCCGCTCCACCAGGTCGGGGCGGGTCAGCAGCAGATAGAACATCTGCCCGCTGTTGTTGGTGACCGCCTCGCCGCCGATCTGCAGCAGACCGGCGAGACCGACGGCCTCCTCGAGCGTCACCTCGCCCCGGCCCACCGCGGCGCCGAGCAGCGAGGTGACGTCCTCGCCCGTGCTGTTCTCGCGCAGCCCGATCAGGTCGGAGAAGTAGGCGGCCATCTCCCGCTTGGCCTTCTCGCTGATCTCCTTGCCGTTGGAGGAGGACAGGATGAGCTGGGTCCAGGTGTGCATGGTGTGCCGGTCGGCGGCCGGGACACCCATCAGCTCGCAGATCACCGCGATCGGGAACGGGCTGAGCACCGTCGCCGTGAGATCGGCGGGCGGGCCGTCCTGGAGGAGTTCGTCGACCAGTTCCTCCAGCATGGCGCGCGCCTTCTCCCGTACCCGCTCCACGCCCTTCGCGGTGAACGCGGCCGCCACCGAGCGGCGCAGCCGGGTGTGGTCGGGCGGGTCGAGGAAGCCGACCGCGCCCGGGTCGGGGATGAAGTGCGGGGCCAGCCGGGTGACCGGCTTCTTCATGACCTCCTCGCGGCTGAAGCGGGGGTCGTTGGTCACCATGCGCACGTCGTCCATCCGGGTCACCAGCCAGGCCCAGCCCTCCCCGTTGGGCAGCTGGATGCGGGTGACCGGGCCTTCGCGCATGAGCTCTCTCAGCACCGGGTCGAAGTCCGTCCCGGTCAGGTCGAGCGCCGGCCAGTGCCGGATAGGGGGCAGGGTCTCGGTGAGCGTCTCTTCGGTCATGCCGTACTCGAACCGTCTCTCGGTCGTCAGCTGCGCCAGCGGCCCAGCGCCATTTCCGCGGTGATGCCGGGTCCGAACCCGGCGAGGAGCCCGCGCGCCCGGTTCTGCGCGCCGCCCTCGTCGAACATCCGGCGCAACGCGTCCAGCACGACGCCGGAGGCGATGTTGCCGTACTCGGTGAGGGTGGCCCGGCTGAACCGGAAGGCGTGCGGGTCGACCTGGAGGAACTTGCTCAGGTCGTCGAGGATGCGCGGCCCGCCCGCGTGGACGATGTAGAAGTCCAGGTCGGACGCGTCCCAGCCGTGCATGCCCGCGAGGTCCTGCAGCGCCGGGGCCAGCGGCTCCATGGTGGCCGGCACCCGCTTGTCGAGCAGGAAGTGGAAGCCGGTCGCCCGGACGTCGTACATGATCCACTCTTCGGTCTTCGGGATCAGGTACGAGCCGTTGCGTTCCAGCTCGACGCCGGTGCCGCCCTTGCCGCGGACCACGGCGGCGGCTATGCCGTCACCGAACAGGCCGTTGGAGAGCAGCGAGCCCACGCCCAGGTCGGTGGGCTGGTAGCACAGCGAGCAGAACTCGCAGGCGACTATCAGCGCGTTGGCGTCGGGGTAGGCCGTGCAGAAGTCGTGCGCGCGGTTGATCGCCGCGCCGCCGGCCGCACAGCCCAGCTGGGCTATGGGGAGCTGTCGGGTGGTCGGGTCGAAGTCCATCTCGTTGATCAGCCACGCCGTGAGCGAGGGCATCATGAAGCCCGTGCACGAGACGTAGACGATCACGTCGATGTCGGTGGTGAGCAGTTCCGCGTCGTCGAGGGCCCGCTGGATCACCGCGGGAACCCGGGCCTTGGCCTCGGCCTCGTAGAGCTTGTTGCGCTCCTCGAAGCCGGGGTGCTTCAGGGTCTCCTCGATGGGCTGCACTATGTGCCGCGTCCTGACGCCCGTGTTCTCGATCAGCCGCAGTGCGAGCGGCAGTTGGGGGTGGTCCGCGTGGCGGGAGCGCGCCAGCTCCAGCGTCTCCTCCATCGTGATCACGTGTTCCGGAACCGACACCGAGGGTCTGCACAAAGTCGCCATGAACCGTGCCTGCTTTCAGCCTTCCGGAAGGCCTGCGCCCGCCGGTCAGAGGGTCGTTCACCTCAGGGGGTGGTTCACCCACGATCACTCGGCACGGCGACGTTCTCGCGCCGAACTACTCCAGACCGGGGACACCGCGTACGGATCCGGGTAGGAAACCGCAGGTCCGCAGGAGGGAGAACACCATGACGACATCGGCCGAGAAGCTGCTGGAGACGACCACCCGGGAACTCGCCCCCGACCCGGCCGCCAACCCGTTCGTCCCGCTGGTGGAACGCGGCGAGGCACCCCGGGAGAACCTGGCCCGCCTGGCCCTGGAGCAGCAGTGGGTGATCCCCGCGGACCGCCGCTCCTTCGACCACCTGGCCCAGCGTGCCGACCCCGCCTCGGCGGCCTTCTTCACCACCCTCGCGACCGGCGAGGAACTGGCGGCGCGGCACCTGACGGCCTTCGCCCGGGCCTGCGGCGTGACGGAGGACCGCTCCCGCACCCACGTCCCCCTGGCCGGCTGCCAGGCCTACCCCGCCTACGTCTCCTGGCTGGCCCTCAACGCCGCCCCGGCGGACGTGGTCCTGGCCCTCACCGCGAACTTCTCCGCGTGGGGCGGCTACTGCGGCCGCATCGCGGCAGGCCTGCGGGCGCACTACGGTTTCACGGACGAGTCCTGCGCGTTCTTCGACTTCTTCGCCGCACCGGCGCCGCTCCTCGACGAGCAGGCGACGGCGGCAGTCCGGGCGGGCCTGGACACGGGCTCCCTGAGCCCGGACAGGGCACACGCCTACGGGGGCCTTCTTCAGGCGTACGAGGCGATGTTCTGGACGTCGCTGGGTTAGGGCGCCGTTAGGGCGCCCCACTGCTGTGCGCGATGCACGCCACATCGATACGATCGGCCAGCTTGGCCAGCTCGATGGTCAACGCGGCGACCGTGTCCTCGTCCAACCCCTGCTCCCCGGCCTCGACAAGCCGCAGCCACCGCCCGCCCACGGTCCTCAGCAGCTTACTCACGTCGGCCGCGGCCACCTGCAAGGTACCGCGGTCGTCGACGATCAGAGGCAGGGTCACTTCGCGGTTCACAAAAGGGGATGGTAGCCGCGCAGCGCTCACGCACCCTGCCAAACCGTGGTGATGTTGCAGAACTCGCGGATTCCGTGCCCGGACAGCTCACGCCCGTACCCGGACCGCTTGACGCCGCCGAACGGGAAGGCCGGATGGGAGGCGGTCATGCCGTTCACGTACACCGATCCGGCCTCCAGGTCGCGGGCGAACCGCTCGATCTCGCTCTCCTCCCGTGTCCACACGTTCGAACTGAGCCCGAACAGCGAGTCGTTGGCGATCAGGATCGCCTCGTCCAGGTCACCGGCCCGGTACAGCGTGGCCACCGGCCCGAACGCCTCCTCCCGGTGGATGCGCATCTCCCGGGTGATCCCGGCCAGCACGGTCGGCGGGTAGAACCAGCCCGGCCCGTCCGGGCGCTGCCCGCCGCACAGCACCTCGGCCCCGCCGCGCCTGGCGTCGTCGACCAGCTCCTCCAGGTCGGCACGGCCCCGCTCGCTGGCGAGCGGCCCGATGTCGGTGTCCTCCTCCAACGGGTCGCCGACCTTGAGCGCCCGCATACCGGCGACGAACCTCTCGGCGAAGGCGTCGTAGACGTCGGAGTGCACGATGAACCGCTTCGCGGCGATGCAGGACTGCCCGTTGTTCTGCACGCGCGCGGTGACCGCCACCTCGGCCGCCCGGTCCAGGTCGGCGGAGGGCATCACGACGTAGGGGTCGCTGCCGCCCAGCTCCAGCACCGTCTTCTTGATCATCTCACCGGCTGTGGAGGCGACCGCCCGGCCCGCCGGCTCGCTGCCGGTCAGGGTGGCCGCCTTGACCCGCTCGTCGCGCAGGATGTCGTCCACCGCGCCCGAGCCGATCAGCAGCGTCTGGAAGCAGCCCTCGGTGAAGCCCGCCCGGTGGAACAGGTCCTCCAGGTACAGGGCCGTCTGGGGGACGTTCGAGGCGTGCTTGAGCAGGCCCACGTTGCCCGCCATCAGCGCGGGCACGGCGAACCGGATCACCTGCCAGAGCGGGAAGTTCCACGGCATCACCGCGAGGACGGGGCCCAGCGGCCGGTACCGCACCCGGACCCGGGACGCGCCGGAGTCCCGCACGTCCGGCTCGGCGGGCTCCTCGTCCGCCAGCAGCCCCTCGGCGCGTTCGGCGTACCAGCGCATCGCCTTGGCGCACTTCGCGGCCTCCGCGCGGGCCTGCTTGATCGGCTTGCCCATCTCGGTGGTCATCACCCTGGCGACCTCCTGCCGGTCCTCGTCCAGCAGATCGGCGGCCCTCAGCAGCAGCCGGCCGCGGTCGACGAACGACATCATCCGGTAGGTGCGGAACGTGGCCTCGGCGAGCTGGAGCCGGCGTTCCAGCTCTTCCTCGCCCATGGGCTCGTACGTCTTGAGCGTCTCGCCGTTCGCCGGGTTCACCGTCGCGATGGGCATGGCTGACCTCCCTGGGAGCGGGCTTGCTTAGACCTTCGCGCGCGGTACGGCCGCCCGCAACGCGTGGCGTCCCTTCAGGCCGAGTGCTCCTGAAGCCGGTCGAGAAACGCGGTCTGCGCCGTGATGATCACCGCCCGGGCCCGCTCCAGGCCGAGCCACTCCACGCGGTCCAGCTCCGGGAACTCCCGCACCCGGCCGGACCGCGGCGGCCACTCCATGGTGAAGGTGCCGGGGCTGAAGCCGCTCAGGTCCGGGTCCGCCTCGACGGCCCAGGCCGTGACGACCTTGCCGTTCCGCTGCGCCACCTCGCCCAGCGGTACGGCCTCCCCCTCGGGCGGCGCCAGCCCCAGTTCCTCCTGGAACTCGCGCCGGGCGGCCTCCCAGGCGGGCTCTTCGGGGTCGTACTCGCCCTTGGGGACGGTCCACGCCCCGGCGTCCTTCTTCGCCCAGAGCGGACCACCCATATGGCCCAGCAGTACCTGAAGTCCCTCATCGGTGTGCCGGAACAACAGCAGTCCCGCACTGCGCCTGGTCGCACGCACCGTCACGGCCTGACCTCCGGATGGGCCGCCAGCAGATCCTCCACGGTATCGGCCTCCTCGGGGCGTTTGTCCTCCCGGTAGCGGACCACGCGGGCGAAGCGGAGGGTGACCCCGGCCGGGTAGCGGGAGGAGCGCTGCAGGCCGTCGTAGGCGATCTCCACGACGAGTTCGGGGCGGACCCGGACCACCCAGCCGTCGTCCGCGACGGCGAGCTCCCGCAGCCGCTCGGTCTGCCAGGCGAGCATCGCGTCGGTCATGCCCTTGAAGGTCTTGCCGAGCATGGCGAAGCCGCCGTCCGGGGTGCGGGCGCCGAGGTGGAGGTTGGAGAGCTTGCCGGTGCGGCGGCCGTGCCCCCACTCGGCGGCCAGCACCACCAGGTCGAGGGTGTGCACGGGCTTGACCTTCAGCCAGGCTGCGCCGCGCCGGCCCGCGCTGTACGGCGCGTCCAGCGCCTTCACCACCACGCCCTCGTGACCACGGGCCAGGGCCTCGGCGAGGAACCGTTCCGCCTCCGGAATGCCGCCGGGCCCGTCGGCCACCGTACGGCGCACCCGCATCGGCTCGGGCACCAGCCGGGCCAGCCGCGCGTGCCGCTCGGCGAAGGGCAGGTCGAGCAGGTCGGTGCCGTCGACCGACAGGACGTCGAAGAAGACGGGGGAGACCGGGGTCTCCTCGGCGGCCTTCGCCACGTCGGTCCGCGAGCCCACCCGGCCCGCCGTCTCCTGGAAGGACCGGGGCCGCCCGGCCGCGTCGAAGGAGATCACCTCGCCGTCCAGGATGAACCGCTCGCCCGGCAACCGCCTTGCCGCCGCGGTCACTTCGGGCAGCCGGCCGGTGATGTCGTCCAGGGTGCGGGTGTGCACCCGGACCGTGTCGCCGTCCCGGTGGACCTGCACCCGGATGCCGTCCAGCTTCTCCTCCACCGCGCAGGCGCCCAGCTTCTCCACCGCCTCCGCCACCGAGGACGCGCTGTGCGCCAGCATCGGCAGCACGGGCCGGCCGACCGTGAGCCGGAACCGGTCCAGCGCCTCGGGGCCGTCGCCCAGCAGGGCCTGGGCGACCGTCTGCAGCGACCCCGCGAGCATCACCGCCCGGCGTACGGCGGCGGGGTCGGCGCCCGTCGCCCCGGCGAGCCCCTCCACCGCGACCGCGTCCAGCGCGCCCTGCCGTACCTCGCCGGTGAGCAGGCCGAGCAGGAATCGCTGCTCCTCCTCGGTGGCCGCGCCCATCAGCTCGCCGACGAGCCGGACCCGCTCGGCCTGCGAGCCCGGCCCGGACACCTTGCCCAGGTCGGTGAGCAGGGCGTCGACCGCCTGGACCGTGAGCGTGGGCGCACCGGCCGGCGGCACCGGCCGGCTCAGCACCTTCCAGCCGACGCCCAGCCGGCCCTGCGGCAGCCGCCCGGCCAGGTAGGGGATGACGATCGGCACGTCGTCCGCCTCCGCCTCCCGGAACAGCTCCGCGAGCAGCGCCGTCTTACGGGACCGGGCCGCCGTCGCGGCGACCTCCCGGGACACCTGGGCGAGCCGGGTCAGCAGCATGTCCTCAAGGGTGCACCAACGCTCCGCCGGGTGCGCGGGTGGCTACGCGTCTGCCGGGTGCGGTGCGTTGCCGGGTGCGGCGCAGGGGTGGCTGGTCGCGCCCGCGCGGCGGTAGCCGCATATCAGATGCAGCCCCGCGCCCCTTCGGGGCGTTGCCGGCCAGGTTGACAAACGTGTTTGCCGAATCTGCAATACCGGCATGAGTACCGACGACGTTCTCGCCGAGGTGGGCCCCCGGCTGCGCCGCATCCGGAAGGACCGGGAGGTGACCCTGGCGGCGCTGTCCGAGGCCACCGGCATCTCCGTCAGCACGCTCTCCCGGCTGGAGTCCGGCCTGCGCAGGCCCAGCCTGGAACTGCTGCTGCCGATCGCCCAGGCCCACCAGGTACCGCTGGACGAACTGGTCGGCGCGCCACCGGTCGGGGATCCGCGGGTGCGGGCGGAGCCGATCGTGCGGGGTGGCCGCACCCACTGGCCGCTGACCCGCCGGCCCGGCGGCCTGCAGGCCTTCAAGGTGCTGGAACCGCAGCGAAGGCAGGAGCCGGATCCGCGCACCCATGAGGGGTACGAGTGGCTGTATGTGCTGTCGGGGCGCCTGCGTCTCGTCCTCGGCGAGCACGACGTGGTGCTGTCGGCGGGGGAGGCCGCCGAGTTCGACACGCGTGTGCCGCACTGGTTCGGGTCGACGGGCGAGGGGCCGGTGGAGTTCCTCAGCCTCTTCGGGCCGCAGGGGGAGCGGATGCATGTACGGGCGCGCTCGCGGCGGAAGTGACACGGCCGACAGTTCCCTGATGGGCAAGCGACCGCTTAGTATGTGGTCGGACCCGGTCAGACGAAGCAGTCCCGTGGAGGCCCCGCATGCAGGCATGGCAAGTGCACGAGAACGGCGAGCCGAGCGAGGTGATGCGCCTGGCGGAGGTGGAGCCGCCCACGCCCGGTGACGGCCAGGTGCGCCTGCGGGTGCGCGCCGCGAACATCAACTTCCCGGACGCGCTGCTGTGCCGGGGCCAGTACCAGGTGCGCCCGCCGCTGCCGTTCACGCCCGGCGTGGAGATCTGCGGCGAGACCGAGGACGGCCGCCGGGTGATCGCCAACCCCGCGCTGCCGTACGGCGGTTTCGCCGAGTACGCCCTCGCCGACGCCCGCGCCCTGCTGCCCGCGCCCGAGGCGCTGGACGACGCCGAGGCCGCCGCGCTGCACATCGGCTACCAGACCGGCTGGTTCGGCCTGCACCGCCGGGCGCACCTGGAGGCGGGCGAGACCCTGCTCGTGCACGCCGCCGCCGGAGGCGTGGGCAGCGCCGCCGTCCAGCTCGGCAAGGCGGCCGGCGCCACCGTGATCGGTGTCGTCGGCGGCGCGGACAAGGCCGCCGTGGCCCGCGAGCTGGGCTGCGACGTGGTGGTCGACCGCCGCTCCGAGGACGTGGTCGCGGCCGTGAAGGAGGCCACCGGCGGCCGGGGCGCGGACGTGATCTACGACCCCGTCGGCGGCGAGGCCTACACCCAGTCCGCCAAGCTCGTCGCCTTCGAGGGCCGGATCGTCGTGGTCGGCTTCGCCAGCGGCACCATCCCCAGCCCGGCCCTCAACCACGCGCTGGTGAAGAACTACTCGATCCTCGGCCTGCACTGGGGCCTGTACAACACCAAGAACCCCAAGCTGGTCCAGCGCTGCCACGAGGAGCTGACCGGACTGGCCGCCCGGGGCGCGATCAAGCCGCTGGTCAGCGAGCGGGTGCCGCTGGGCGAGGCCGCCGCGGCGGTGCAGAAGGTGGCGGACGGCCTCTCCACCGGCCGGATCGCCGTGGTGATGGAGGGAGCAGCATGACCGACGCCGACGAACTGCGCCGCCGCACACGGGAGTTGCTGGCCGCGCATCCACCCGCGAGCACCGACCGCCTGGACTTCCTGCGGGCCCGCTTCGACGCCGGCCTCGCCTGGGTGCACTACCCCGAGGGCCTCGGCGGACTGGGCGCGCCCCGCCACCTCCAGGCCGTCGTGGACGCCGAGCTGGAGGCCGCGGGCGCACCCGACAACGACGCGCGCCGCAACGGCATCGGGCTCGGCATGGCCGCGCCGACCATCCTGAAGTACGGCACGGACGAGCAGAAGCAGCGCTATCTGCGGCCGCTGTGGACGGGGGAGGAGGTCTGGTGCCAGCTGTTCAGCGAGCCCGGCGCAGGCTCCGACCTCGCCGCCCTCGGCACCCGGGCCGTGCGCGAAGGCGACACCTGGGTCGTCAACGGGCAGAAGGTGTGGACGTCCGGCGCGCACAACGCCCGCTGGGCCATCCTCATCGCCCGCACCGACCCGAGCGTGCCCAAGCACGCCGGCATCACCTACTTCCTCTGCGACATGACCGACCCCGGTGTCGACGTCCGGCCGCTGCGCCAGATCACCGGCGAGGCCGAGTTCAACGAGGTCTTCCTCACCGACGTCCGCATCCCCGACTCCTGCCGCCTCGGCGAGGTCGGCGACGGCTGGCGGGTCGCCCAGACCACGCTCAACAACGAGCGCGTGGCCATCGGCGGCATGCGGCTGCCCCGCGAGGGCGGCATGATCGGCCCGGTGTCGAAGACCTGGCGCGAACGCCCCGAGCTGCGCACCCACGATCTGCACCAGCGGCTGCTGAAGCTGTGGGTCGAGGCCGAGGTCTCCCGCCTCACCGCCGAGCGCCTGCGCCAGCAGCTCGTCGCCGGCCAGCCCGGCCCCGAGGGCGCCGGCATGAAGCTCGCCTTCGCCCGCCTCAACCAGGAGATCAGCGGCCTGGAGGTCGAACTCCGCGGCGAGGAGGGCCTGCTGTACGACGACTGGACCCTGCGCCGCCCCGAGCTGGTCGACTTCACCGGCCGCGACGCCGGCTACCGCTATCTGCGCTCCAAGGGCAACAGCATCGAGGGCGGGACCACCGAGGTCCTGCTGAACATCGTCGCCGAGCGGGTCCTCGGCCTGCCCGCCGAACCGCGCACCGACAAGGACGTCGCATGGAAGGACCTGGCCCGATGACACAAGCGGCGGACCTGCTGTACTCCGAGGAGGAAGAGGCGCTGCGCGCCGCCGTCCGCGACCTCCTCACGGACCACTGCGCGCCGGCGGACACCATCGCCCGCGTCGAGTCGGACACCCCGCACGACCTCGCCCTGTGGAAGTCCCTCACCGAGGGCATGGGCCTCGCCGGGCTCCTGGTGCCCGAGGAGCAGGGCGGCCAGGGCGCCTCCGCCCGCGAGGTCGCCGTCGTGCTGGAGGAGCTGGGGCGGGCGGTCGCTCCGGTGCCGTACCTCAGCAGCGCGGTCGTGGCCACCGAGGCCCTGCTGGCCTGCGGTGACGAGGAGCTGCTGGGACAGCTGGCCTCCGGGCGCGCCATCGGCGCCCTCGCGGTCGGCCTGCACTCGGCTCCGGGCGCCTCCTACAAGGCCGTACGCCTGGACAACGGCGTCCTGCACGGCGAGCTGACCGGCATCGCCGACGCGGCCGTGGCGGACGTCCTGCTCGTCCCGGCCGAGGACGGCGGCCTGTACGCGGTGGCCGCGGGCGCCGCGACGGTCATCCCGCAGAGCTCCCTCGACCTGACCCGGCCACTGGCGACGGTACGGCTGGAGGGCGCGCCCGGCCGCCGCGTCGGCGACGCCGAACCCGCCGTACGACGCGCCCTGCGCGCCGCGGCCGGACTGCTGGCCTCGGAGCAACTCGGTGTCGCCGACTGGGCGTTGACCGAGACGGTCCGCTATCTGAAGGAGCGCAAGCAGTTCAACCGGCCGGTCGGCGGATTCCAGGCGCTCAAGCACCGGCTGGCGCAGCTCTGGCTGGAGGTCGTGAACCTGCGCGCCGCCGCCCGGGCCGCCGCCGACGCGCTGGCCTCCGGCGAGGACACGGACGTGTCGGTCGCCGTCGCGCAGGCCTACGCGGCACCGGTGGCCGTCCATGCCGCCGAGGAGGCCCTGCAGCTGCACGGCGGCATCGGGATGACCTGGGAACACCCGATCCACCTGTATCTGAAGCGGGCCAAGGCGGACTCGATCGCCTACGGCACGGCGGGCGAGCATCGCTCGGCGCTGGCCGGGCTGGTGGATCTCCAGGGGCCCTGACCACCGGCGCCCGCAGGTGAACACAGGGCGAACTCCCCTTCAGGCGGGGGACGTTGGCCGTAGACCGTACGCATACTCCCTTGAGGTCCCCTCCGGCACCTCAAGGGAGTATGCGCATGGCCCCCACCACCCGTCGCAGAGCCCTCACCACCCTCGGCGCCGCCTGCGTGGGCACGCTCGCCCTGCCCACGGGCCGCGCCCTGGCCGGCGGACGGCCGCGCGGCCCGCACCCGCTGTGGAACGCGCACGCCCACAACGACTACGAGCACCCCCGGCCGCTGTTCGACGCCCTCGACCACCGCTTCAACAGCGTCGAGGCCGACATCTTCCTCGTCGGCGACCAGCTCCTCATCGGCCACGACAGCTCCGAGCTGGACCCCTCCCGCACCCTCGAGTCCCTCTACCTCGACCCGCTCGCCGCCCGGGTCCGGGAGAACCACGGTGCCGTGTACCGGGGCCGGCGCCGGCCGCTGCAGCTCCTGATCGACATCAAGACCGAGGGCTCCTCGACGTACCTCGTACTCGACCGCCGTCTGCGCCGCCACCCGCACCTGTTCACCCGGTACGCGCGCGGCCGCGTCCACCCCGGACCGGTCACCGCCGTCGTCTCCGGCGACCGGGCCGCCCGCATCCCCATGCAGGCGCAGGAGGAGCGGCGCGCCTTCTACGACGGCCGGCTCACCGATCTCGGCGGGCCCGCCCCGGCCGCCCTCATCTCGCTGATCAGCGACAACTGGACGCAGAACTTCACCTGGGCGGGCGACGGCACGTTCCCCGACGCCGAGCGGCAGAAACTGCGGAGCATCACCGCCGCGGCGCACGCCCGCGGTCAGCAGGTGCGGTTCTGGGCCACCCCGGACGCCGCGGGCCCCGCCCGCGACGCCCTGTGGACGGAACTGCTCGGCGCCGGTGTCGACTATCTGAACACCGACGACCTGGCCGGCCTGGAGACCTTCCTGGACGCCCGCCCCACCGCGTGACACCACACGTTTGGGGGACACGTCAGCCACCCGGACGAACCCTCCGCTACGCCACACTTGCGGCCGGAACGCCACTCATGGGGCGTGGCGGAGGAGGTTCCTGGTGGTCATTCCGGTCTCTGCGGTCGTGCTGCTCCTGATCCTGGCCGTGATCTTCATTCGCAACTGCTCGCTGAAGATCTCCCACGCCCTGGTCTGCATGCTGCTCGGATTCTTCCTGGCCGGCACGAGCATGGCGCCGACCATCCACAGCGGGCTCATGACGACCGCCGACCTGGTGAGCAGCCTGCGGCCCTGAGGTCAGCCGGCCGAGAAGACTCCGATGCCGTTCGCCACGGGGCGCTCGGCGCCGGTGCTCGGATGGTTGCGGACCGTCACGGCGCTCGCCCCGTCGTCGCGGGCCACCAGTTCCGTCGAGCCGCCGCCGTCGAGGTTGAACGCGTCGGACGCGCCCAGCGAGCGCATGGTGCCGGCCTCCTCCGCGAGCGTCATGCCGGTCCGGTAGGCGGCGGCTCCGTCCAGCGCCAGGATCAGCAACTGCCGCCCGCCGTCCCGGAATCCCACGGCCGTGCGCACCGACGAGGTTTTGTCGTCCAGACCGGGCAGCGCCTCGCCGTGCTCGAGGACCGGGAAGCCGCCGACCGCGAAGGCGTACCGCACCCCCGACGAGGCCGCCACCAGGTCGTGCGTGACCTTCACCGGCTCGCCGACGGAGAGCTTGCGCAGCCGCTGCGCGCCCTCCTCGCGGCCCACCAGGACCGTGGTGTCCGCCGGGATCGCCCCGCTGCCCGGCGTGTCGGAGGCCGAGACCACCCGGCCGCCCCGGACCCTCACCTCGTAGGTGTCGGTGCTGCACGGCGCCGACCGCTGGGCGTCGGTACCGCACACGGCACGCTTCCGGGAGGCGCTGCCCCAGTGTGCGGTGAAGGCGCCCACGGAGTTCTCCGGGAGCGCGTACTGGTTGAGGCCCTTCAATGGGAACGTGCCGTCCGGTGTGTCCACGCCGCCGGTGAGGGAGAGGCGGTCCATCCGGGCCCGCCCGTCGGTGCCCACGCCGAAGACGTCCTGCGTGCTCGTGCCCGGCGGCAGCGCGGGTCCGAACCGCTGGCCGTTCGGTACCGCCGCCTTGAGCGCCTGCCCGCCCGCGATCGCCGGTCCGACGCTCGCCCCGGTGGCGTCCACGCCCGGATGCTGGGTCTCGCTGATGTCGAAGAAGTCACCATTGACCCCCGCGACCGCCCCGGCCGAGTCCGCCATCCCGGAGACGGTGGCCCGGGCCGCCACCGCGCCCGGGTACAGCAGGTCCACGTGGACGTGCGGATCGGCCAGGTCGACGGTGAGCAGATGGGCGTGTGCCGGTCCCGCGGCCGCCCGGACGTCGAACTGCCGGTAGGTGACACCCGGCGCGATGCGTCTGCCGGCCGGTACGGCACCGGCCGGCGCCGCCCCTGCCAGGGCCGCACCGGCCAGCACACCGAACGCCGTGACAACCGTGAGTACCGCTCTGCCCGCTGCCGAACGCCTGCGACGTCTGATCACCGTGCCCCCTGATGGGTCGTCAACTGTCCCTGCCGTACGGGCTGTCGTACGGCGTCAAGGGGCAGTGGACCAGAGGGCGGCGACCGCGGGGCCGACTAGGCGTCGACTACGCGAGAACGGGTGAGAAAACGCACCCCCTCGGGTGCCTCCAGCGAGAAGCCGCTGCCCCGTCCGGGTACCACGTCCACGATCAGCCGGGTGTGGCTCCAGGCCTCGTACTGGCTCCGGGACATCCAGAAGGTGACGGGCTCGGCCACGCCGTCCACCGTCAGCTCCGCCAGCAGCACGTCGGAGCCGCCGGTGCGGAACTCGCCGTCCGGGTAGCACATGGGCGCGCTGCCGTCGCAGCAGCCGCCGGACTGGTGGAACATCAGCGGACCGTGCTCGGCGTGCAGCCGCCGCACCAGGTCCGCTGCCTCGGGGGTGAGTTCGACGCGCGGGGTTTCCTCATCCATGGGTCACCCTCCTGGAGGGCCGGGGCGCGGGACGTCGGGCCCGGCCCAGTCTCACGGATCGTCACCGGCCCGTCCAGCACGCCTCGTCGGCCCCGCCCGGTCGGGTCAGCGGTGGCCGAGCACATTCACCACCCGGCCGTTCGGATCCCGCACGAAGAACCGTCGTACGCCCCACTCCTCGTCCGTGAGCGGATGCACGAGCTCCGCGCCGTGCTCCCGCATCGCCGCGTACGCCGCGTCCACGTCGTCGACCTCGACGCTCAGGTCCGGCGCGACCGGCGCGGTGCGGTCCCCGGTCATCAGGCTGAGCTGCGCGGCCGGGTTCTCGGGGGAGGCCAGGGTCATGATCCAGCCGTGGTTCATGACCTCCTCGAGCCCCAGCACCCCGTAGAACTCCGCGCTCCGCGGCAGCGCGGTCGACTGGACGTTGGGCACGATGCGGCGTACGGGCATCTCGCGGCTCCGCTGCTCGGTCGGCTGGTGCGGGAGACGCCAGGGTAGCCCTGGGGCCGGCTGCGAGGAGCGACCCGTCGCGGACCCAGCGCATCGGCAAGGTCAGCGAAGCGCGCGCCGAAGGGGCGCGGGGCTGTATCGCTGTATCGCTGTGCGGCTCCGCCGCGCGGGTGCGACCAGCCACGACGGCGCCGAGGACGCAGGACGGCGCCGCGGACGCAGGACGGCACAGTGCGGCACGCTCAGCGCGCGACGCTGTCAACGGCGGGTACGCCCTTCGCGGCGCTCCCGGCGCGCCCGGCGGGCCTCGAGCAGGAGGGGCAGCATCGACAGGACGACCACCACGGCGACCAGCGGCAGCAGGTAGTCGTCGACGTGCGGGACGGACGTGCCGAGGCTGTACCCGGCGAGGACGAGCAGCTGCGACCACAGCACCCCGCCCACGGTCTGCCAGAGCGTGAAGGTCCGCACGGGCACCCCGAGGACGCCGGCCACAGGGTGCAGCACCGTCCGCAGCAACGGCACGAACCGGCCGATGACCAGGGCCTTCCGGTAGCCGTACCGGGCCAGCAGCTCCTCGGCCCGGACGGCCGCCGCCTTGACCCGCCGGCTGGAGGTGCGCGCCAGCAGGGCCCGTCCGCCGTGCTGCCCGATCAGGTACCCGACCTGCCCTCCCAGCACCGCCCCCACCGCCGCGCACAGCAGCACCTGCCACAACGCCAGCCGGGGCTCCTGGTGCGCCCCGCCGGCGCACAGCACACCGGCGGGGAACAGCAGGGTGTCTCCGGGCAGGAGGAAGCCGACGACCAGCAGACCGGACTCCGCGAAGATCACCACCAGGACGCCGATCGCGCCGAAGGCGGCCAGCACCGAGGCGCTGTTCATCGGATTGACGGCTATCACCTGGCCGCGCCTCCCGGCCTGCTCGCAGGGCTGCTCGCTCACCAGCATCGCCCGGCCACCGAGAAAACGCGCGCCCCGGTGCCGTCCCGGTCCCAGCCGGTCCGGATGCTCGTCTGGATCTCCGGCCAGGATCACCACCGACTCCAGCTGGGCCGAGCAGCAGGTGGAGCATCAGGCTCAGCGCCGAGGTGATCGTGCCGCTGACGTCGCCCCGCATGCCCTGCCGGTCGTTGATCTTCCCGTACGAGGACAGGCCCGGGCCGGCGGCTTCCTGGCGAAGGACATGGCGCTCGACGACCTGCCGGCCGCCATCCGGGTGGTCATCGCCGGTGACGCTCATCGCTCCCGGTGTCACGCGCCGGCTCATCGCCGACCTCGCCGGATGCGCCCCGCAGACCCCGCCGTCCGTCCACCAGGGGCCCGCTGGCCGGACCGACCTCTTGACCTCGGTAGTCCCAGCCACTAGCTTGCGGTAGCCGATCCATGACTACCGAAAGGAGGCGACCGGCGGATGTACACCTGCTCTGATCTCGGTCGCCTCGCCCAGCGCACGGTCTGGGTTCCGGGTCGGATCGCGCACGGCTGCTGAGCACGCCTTTGTGATGTGCCGCCCGTCCACGGCACATGGGGGACTCCCCGTCACCACCTTCCGGCACGTCGCTGTCGCGTGCCCTTTTGCGCCCGCTTCTCCCACGTGGCGCGTCTGAACACAGAAAGCTGCCTGAAATTGGCGAACATGATGAATCGACCCATCACACACCGGAACGAAGGCCCGTCATGGTAGCGGCGCGGATCACGGTCAATGGGAAAGAAGCACCGATCTCACCGGCTGCGCCCCACACCACAGCGCTGGACTTCCTGCGCGAGCGCGGGCTCACCGGCACCAAGGAGGGCTGCGCCGAGGGCGAATGCGGCGCCTGTTCGATCCTGGTGGCCCGTCCCGGCGTGAACAAGCCCACCGACTGGGTGGCGGTCAACGCCTGCCTGATCCCGGCCGCCGCGCTCGACGGTCAGGAGATCATCACCTCCGAAGGTCTCGCCACCGCCGGCGAACCCGGCACACCGCCCACCTTGCACCCGGTGCAGGAGGAGATGGCGGTCCGCGGCGGCTCCCAATGCGGCTACTGCACGCCGGGATTCGTGTGCAGCATGGCCGCCGAGTACTACCGGCCGGACCGGTGCGCCCATGCGGCCCCGGCCGGCGGCAGCGACGCCGGGCACAGCGCCGAGGCCGAGCACGGCGCCGACACCGAGCACGGTCCGAACGGATTCGATCTGCACGCGCTCAGCGGAAACCTGTGCCGCTGCACCGGGTACCGCCCGATTCGCGACGCCGCGTTCGCCGTCGGTGTGCCCACCGACGAGGACCCGCTGGCGCAGCGCCGTGAGCAGTCCCCGCCGGCCCCCGTCGCCACCGAGTACACCCAGGACGACCAGGCGTTCCTGCGCAAGAGCACCCTGGCCGAGACGCTGCGGCTGCTGCGCGAGCGGCCCGACGCCGTGGTGGTCGCCGGCTCCACCGACTGGGGCGTCGAGGTGAACATCCGCTCACGCCGGGCGGATTGCGTGGTCGCCATCGACCGGCTGCCCGAACTGCGGGAGCTGCGCGTCGACTCCGACCACATCGAGATCGGGGCGGCTCTGACGCTCACCGAGATCGAACGCCGCCTCGACGGCGATGTCCCGCTGCTGGCACAGCTGTTCCCGCAGTTCGCGTCCCGGCTCATCCGCAACAGCGCGACCTTCGGCGGCAACCTGGGTACCGGCTCCCCCATCGGTGACAGCCCGCCCGTGCTGCTCGCGCTGGAGGCATCGGTGGTGCTCGCCGACGCCGACGGTGAGCGTGAGGTCCCGCTGGCGGACTACTTCACCGGCTACCGGCAGAGCGTGCGCCGTCCCGGCGAGCTGATCCGCGCGGTGCGCGTCCCGCTGCCGCTGTCGCCGGTCGTGGCCTTTCACAAGATCGCCAAGCGGCGCTTCGACGACATCTCCAGTGTGGCGGTCGCTTTCGCGCTCGACATCGAGGACGGAGTCGTCCGCAAGGCGCGCATCGGCCTGGGCGGCGTCGCCGCCACCCCGATCCGCGCCCTCGCCACCGAGGCGGCCCTGGAGGGCAGGCCGTGGGCGGTGGAGACCGTCGAGGCCGCGGCCCAGGTGCTGCGGGCCGAGGGCACACCGATGAGCGATCACCGTGCCAGCGCCGACTACCGCTCCGCGATGCTCGGCCAGAGCCTGCTGAAGCTGTACGCGCAGAACACCGAGGCGGTGTCGTCATGAGCCATCTGTCCGAGCGTCCCGAGAAGCCCGTCGTCGGCGTCCCGATGCCGCACGAGAGCGCCAACCTGCACGTCACCGGCACCGCTCTCTACACCGACGACCTGGTCCAGCGCACCAAGGACGTGCTGCACGCCTACCCGGTCCAGGTCATGAAGGCCCACGGGAGGATCACCGCGCTGCGCACCGAGCCCGCGCTCGCCGTGCCCGGTGTGGTCCGTGTGCTGACCGGTGCCGACGTGCCCGGCGTCAACGACGCCGGGATGAAGCACGACGAACCGCTGTTCCCCGACGAGGTCATGTTCCACGGCCACGCGGTCGCCTGGGTGCTCGGCGAGACCCTGGAGGCGGCCCGGCTCGGTGCGGCGGCCGTGGAGGTGGAACTCGACGAACTGCCCTCGCTGATCACGCTGCAGGACGCGATGGCGGCCGGCAGCTATCACGGCGCCCAGCCCGTGATGGTGCACGGCGACGTCGACGCGGGCTTCGCCGACTCCGCGCACGTGTTCACCGGGGAGTTCCAGTTCTCCGGTCAGGAGCACTTCTATCTCGAGACGCACGCGGCGCTGGCCCAGGTCGACGAGAACGGGCAGGTGTTCATCCAGAGCAGCACCCAGCACCCGTCGGAGACCCAGGAGATCGTCTCGCACGTGCTCGGGGTGCCCGCCCACGAGGTGACCGTGCAGTGCCTGCGGATGGGCGGCGGCTTCGGCGGCAAGGAGATGCAGCCGCACGGGTTCGCGGCCGTCGCCGCGCTCGGCGCCAAGCTGACCGGCCGGCCGGTCCGGTTCCGGCTCAACCGGACCCAGGACCTGACCATGTCCGGCAAGCGGCACGGGTTCCACGCCACGTGGAAGATCGGCTTCGACGCCGACGGCCGTATCCAGGCCCTGGACGCCACCCTGACCGCGGACGGCGGCTGGAGCCTGGACCTCTCCGAGCCGGTGCTGGCCCGCGCGCTGTGCCACATCGACAACACCTACTGGATCCCCAACGCGCGCGTCGCGGGCCGCATCGCCAAGACCAACACGGTCTCCAACACCGCCTTCCGCGGCTTCGGCGGCCCCCAGGGCATGCTGGTGATCGAGGACATCCTGGGCCGCTGCGCGCCGCTGCTCGGCCTGGACCCCATGGAGCTGCGGGAGCGCAACTTCTACCAGCCGGGCCAGGGCCAGACGACGCCGTACGGGCAGCCGGTCACCCAGGCCGAGCGGATCTCCACCGTCTGGCGGCAGGTCCAGGACGACGCCGGCATCGCCGACCGCAAGCGCGAGATCGCCGCCTTCAACGCCGCGCACCCGCACACCAAGCGGGCGCTCGCGATCACCGGCATCAAGTTCGGCATCTCGTTCAACCTCACCGCCTTCAACCAGGGCGGCGCGCTGGTGCTGATCTACAAGGACGGCTCGGTCCTGATCAACCACGGCGGCACCGAGATGGGTCAGGGCCTGCACACCAAGATGCTGCAGGTGGCCGCGACCACGCTGGGCATCCCGCTGCACAAGGTGCGGCTGGCCCCCACCCGCACCGACAAGGTGCCCAACACCTCCGCCACCGCCGCCAGTTCCGGGGCGGACCTCAACGGCGGGGCGGTGAAGAACGCCTGCGAGCAGTTGCGCGGGCGGCTGCTGCAGGTGGCCGCCACCCAGCTGGGCGCGAACGCCTCGGACGTCCGCATCACCGAGGGCGTCGCGCGTGCCCTGGGCAGCGACAAGGAGCTGGCCTGGGACGACCTGGTGCGCACCGCGTACTTCCAGCGCGTCCAGCTGTCGGCGTCCGGTTTCTACCGGACCGAGGGGCTGCACTGGGACGCGAAGACGTTCCGGGGCTCGCCGTTCAAGTACTTCGCCCACGGCGCCGCCGCGACCGAGGTGGAGGTGGACGGCTTCACCGGCGCGTACCGCATCCGTCGGGTGGACATCGTGCACGACGTCGGCGACAGCCTGTCCCCGCTGATCGACATCGGTCAGGTCGAGGGCGGTTTCGTGCAGGGCGCGGGCTGGCTGACGCTCGAGGACCTGCGCTGGGACGTCAGTGACGGGCCGCACCGCGGCCGGCTGCTGACGCAGGCCGCGAGCACCTACAAGCTGCCGAGCTTCTCGGAGATGCCCGAGGAGTTCAACGTCACGCTGCTGGAGAACGCCACCGAGGAGGGCGCGGTCTACGGCTCCAAGGCGGTGGGTGAGCCTCCGCTGATGCTGGCGTTCTCGGTGCGCGAGGCGCTGCGGCAGGCCATCGCCGCGTTCGGGCCGAGCGGGGTCAGCGTCGATCTGGCGTCGCCCGCGACGCCGGAGGCGGTGTACTGGGCACTCCAGGAGGCCCGTCGGAGCGATGCCTCGCCCAACGGTCACGCCCGCGCCGGGTTCGCCGCGGGCGGCCACACCGGCAACGGTCACGCCGCGGGCGGCAGGATCCGAACCGACGCCACAGCGCTGAACGGTGCCTGACATGACGTGGATCGCCGCGGTCGCACGGTTGCGGGCACGCCGGGAGCCCGGCGTGCTGGTGACCGTCGCGACCGTGCGCGGTCATGCCCCGCGCGACGCCGGTGCGAAACTCGTCGTGGGGGAGACCGGGACGTGGGGCTCGATCGGCGGCGGCAATGTGGAGGCCGTCGCGATCGATCGGGCCCGGGAGATGATCGCCGTGTCCAAACCTGAGCCGGAGCTGATCGATTTCGCCCTGAACGACAAGGTGACCAACCAGCACGGCGTGCAGTGCTGCGGCGGCACGGTCTCGGTGTTGCTCGAACCGCTGCCGGTGGTACGGGCGGTGGCGATCTTCGGCGTCGGGCACGTCGGGCTGGAACTGGCGCGCATCCTGGCACGTCAGGACCTCGACCTCCATCTGATCGACACGCGCTCCGACGTCCTCACCGAGGAGCGGCTCGAGGTGCTGGCGGACGCGGTGGCGCAGGTGCACGTGCATCACACGCCGCTGCTGCCCGAGGAGGTGCTGGAGGAGCTGCCGCGCGGCACCCACGTCCTGATCATGACCCATGATCACGCCGAGGACGCCGCTCTGTGCGACGCCGCCCTGCGCACCCCCCGTCTCGGCTCCATCGGGCTGATCGGGTCGGCGGCCAAGTGGGTGCGGTTCCGCAAGCTCCTCACCACCGAGGGCGGTCACGACGAGGCCACCGTCGATCGGATCAAGACGCCGATCGGACTGCCCGACATCACCGGCAAGGAACCCGCGACCATCGCCGTGAGCGTCGCCGCCGATCTGCTGCGCACCTTCGAAACCGAGACGAACTGACGCCGCTGTGCGAACCGCGCTCACCGCTGGGTGAGGCCGGCGGAAGGCGCCTGACGGCGGACAGCCAGTCAGGCGCCCCTTCCCGGGCGTCTAGAAGAAGCCCAGCTTCTTCGGGGAGTACGACACGAGGAGGTTCTTCGTCTGCTGGTAGTGCTCCAGCATCATCTTGTGCGTCTCGCGGCCGATCCCGGACTGCTTGTAGCCGCCGAAGGCCGCGTGCGCGGGGTAGGCGTGGTAGCAGTTGGTCCACACCCGGCCCGCCTGGATGGCGCGGCCCGCGCGGTAGGCGGTGTTGGCGTCGCGGGTCCACACGCCCGCGCCGAGGCCGTACAGCGTGTCGTTGGCGATCTTGATGGCGTCGTCGAAGTCGTCGAAGGAGGCCACCGAGACGACCGGGCCGAAGATCTCCTCCTGGAAGATCCGCATCCGGTTGTCGCCCTCGAAGATGGTCGGCTGCACGTAGTAGCCGCCCTTGAGCTCGCCGTCGTACTCGACGCGCTCCCCGCCGGTGAGGACCTTCGCGCCCTCCTGCCGGCCGATGTCCAGGTAGGAGAGGATCTTCTCCAGCTGGTCGTTGGAGGCCTGGGCGCCGATCATCGTGTCGGTGTCGAGCGGATGGCCCGGCTTGATCCGCCGGGTGCGTTCCACGGCCGCTTGCAGGAACTCCGCGTAGTGGCCGCGCTGGATCAGCGCCCGCGACGGGCACGTGCACACCTCGCCCTGGTTGAGCGCGAACATGGTGAAGCCCTCGAGCGCCTTGTCGCGGAAGTCGTCGTCGTGCGCCCACACGTCGTCGAAGAAGATGTTGGGCGACTTGCCGCCGAGTTCCAGGGTGACGGGCTTGATGTTCTCGGAGGCGTACTGCATGATCAGCCGCCCGGTCGTGGTCTCCCCGGTGAACGCCACCTTCGCCACGCGCGGGCTGGACGCCAGCGGCTTGCCCGCCTCCACGCCGAAGCCGTTGACGATGTTCAGCACACCGGGCGGCAGCAGGTCCGCGATCAGGCCCACCCAGTAGTGGATGGAGGCCGGTGTCTGCTCGGCCGGCTTCAGGACGACCGCGTTGCCCGCGGCGAGCGCAGGCGCGAGCTTCCATGCCGCCATCAGGATCGGGAAGTTCCACGGGATGATCTGCGCCACGACGCCGAGCGGCTCGTGGAAGTGGTACGCCACCGTGTCGTTGTCGATCTCCCCGAGCGACCCCTCCTGCGCCCGGATCACGCCCGCGAAGTAACGGAAGTGGTCGATCGCCAGCGGGATGTCGGCCGCCAGCGTCTCGCGGACCGGCTTGCCGTTCTCCCAGCTCTCGGCCACCGCCAGGGGCTCCAGGTGGGCCGCCATGCGGTCGGCGATCTTCAGCAGGATGTCGCTGCGCTCCGCCACCGGCGTACGGCCCCACGCCGGCGCGGCCGCGTGCGCCGCGTCCAGCGCCCGCTCGACGTCCTCCGCGGTACCCCGCGCGATCTCGGTGAACGGCTGCCCGTTGACCGGCGACGGATTCTCGAAGTACTGCCCGCGCAGCGGCGGCACGTACTCGCCGCCGATGAAGTGGTCGTAGCGCGCCTGGTAGGAGACGATCGCGCCTTCGGTGCCCGGCGCCGCGTAACGAGTCATGCTGGTCTGCCTCCCGGTGCAGCGCTGCCCGCCGTTGGGCAGCTCTCGGGCGCGAGGCTAGGCGGGCGGACGTTGCAACCACGTTGCGCCGCGGCTCCGCCCCGGTGGCCGGCCGGCCGGTGCCGTCAGCTCGGCCTCCAGCGCGGCGAGCCGGGCCCGCACCGGCGCCGTGGGCCGCACCGCGGCCAGCGCCCGCCACACCTGAAGGTCGTCCTCGCCCCACGGCGCGTGCGCCCAGTCCGCCAGCAGGTCCGGATCGCGGTGTGCGACGAGCGCCGTCCGCAGCTCGTCGGCGAGACGGTCCCGCAGTCGTACGATCGCCGGCGCCTGCGAACCGGGCAGCAGCGGCCCGGTGTACGCCTCCGCCGCCGCCGTGACCGACCCCGCCCTGAGCCGTCGCTCCACCACGGTGACGTCCGACTCGACCGCGACCGTCAGCCGGTACGGCCGCGAGCCGAGCAGACCGGGACCCAACAGCCTGCGCAGCCGGGCGAGTTCCGCTCGCAGGGTCACCGGCGTCACCGACTCCTCCGCGTACAGCGCGCACAGCAGCTCGTCACCGCTCAGCCCCTCGGGATGCCGGGCCAGCAGCACGAGGATCTCGCTGTGCCGGCGGCTGAGCCGGATCCGGCTGCCGTCCAGGACGAACTCGGCCTCGTCCCGGCCCAGCGCGCCGAGCAGCGGCGTGTCCACCGCGCTCCCCGGCGGATCGAGCAGCGCGAGCTGCGTCTCCGCCGCCCGCGCCACCGCCTGCACGAACCCGAGACTGTGCGGATGCGCCAGCCCGTCGCCGCCGGTGATGTCCACGGCGCCCAGGACCCGTCCGGTGCGCGGATCGTGCACCGGTGCCGCCGCACACGTCCACGGCTGGACCCGCCGTATGAAGTGCTCCGCGGCGAACACCTGCACCGGCCGGTCCACGGCGACCGCGGTCCCCGGCGCGTTGGTGCCGACCGCGCTCTCCGACCAGCGTGCCCCTGGCACGAAGTTCATCCCGTCCGCCCGGCGCCGGGTCGCCGGGTGCCCCTCGACCCACAGCAGCCTGCCGTGCGCGTCGCACACCGCCAGCAGATGCTCGCCGTCGGCGGCGAACGTGCCGAGCAGCTCCCGGAACAGCGGCATCACCCTGGCCAGCGGGTGCTCCGCCCGGTACGCGCCGAGGTCACCGTCGGTCAGCTCCACACCGGCGGTGCCGTCCGGGCGGACACCGGCCCGCGCGCTGCGCCGCCATGACTCGGCCACCACCGACCGCACCGGACGCGGCACCGTGCCCACCGTGGTGAACGTCTCGTGCGCCCGGCGCAGCACACGGACCCGCTCGGCGGGGTCGGCCCCCGGCTCCAGGGCCACCCACGGATCGGTCAACTCGGCCTCCCCGGACGGTGAAACAGTGACGTTCGTCCCGCGACCATCGTCTTCCGGCTAGGCGAAGTTGACCAGCCTCAGGTAGCGGACCCAGTCCCAGTACGGGCCGGGATCGGTGTGATCGGTACCGGGCACCTGGTAGTGGCCGATGATGTGCTCCCTGTCCTTCGGAATGCCGTACTTGTCGCAGATCGCCGCCGTGAGCTTCGCCGACTCCTCGTACAGCGCGTTGGTGAAGTAGGCCGGCCGGTCCACCCACCCTTCGTGCTCGATGCCGATGCTGCGGGTGTTGTAGTCCCAGTCGCCCGCGTGCCAGGCGATGTCGGCCTCGTGCACGCACTGCGCGACGTGCCCGTCCGCCGAGCGGACCAGATAGTGCGCGGACACCTTCTTCGCCGGATCACCGAAGATCGCCAGCGTGTTGGTGTACGTCTCCTGTGTGACGTGGATGATCACACGGTCGATGACGTAGCCGCCGGGGCGGTCGGACGCGGTGTAGTTGGAGGGGCTCGCCGGCCGCCATTCGGCGGGCGGGTAGTCGACGGTGCCGGACTGCGCACCGGCGCGTGGGTCGGGGAGCAGCGCGTAGGGAACGGCGGCGAGCGCCGCACCCATCAGCAGCCGACGCCTGCTCACGCGCGGCCTGCCCTGTCTCGCCGGCTGCTCCGGCTCCGTTCGCCGTGCCGGTCCGGCCGGGTCCATGTTCATGTCCATGCCCATGTCCATCGGCGGGTGCCTTTCGGGGGTGGGGGCTTCAGAGGTTGTGTGTGTGGGGGGGGCGGGAGCGTCACGAGCCGGGAGCCGTCGCCGGGGACCAGGGGCTGTTGCCGGGGGCCGTCGCCAGGGACCTCGTCCTGTCAGCCCCGAAGGGCGCGCGCGGTCTCCCGCAACCGCGCGTGCATGCCTCGGTACGTCTCGCGTGCCGGCAGCCACTCCTTGCGGAGCTTGGCCACGCACGTGTAGTTCGTGTCGCACACGTTGGCCAACGGTGATTCGACCGCCTGGGTTGCGAATTGGTACGCGTCCGGCTCACTGAACCCGTAGTCGCGGGCCAGCCACTGCACCAGGTCCAGCTGCGATATGCGGAACGCGTCCTCCAGCGGGCGGGCCGAGCCGGTCGAGATGATGTGGGTGTCCGACTCCAGCCGGGGCCACGGCGTGGCGACGTCCTTGAGGAGCTCGACGACCACCACGGTGTTCATCGCGCACTCCACGGCCACGCCGCAGGTCTCGCCCTCGCCCTGCCGGGCGTGGCCGTCACCGAGGCTGAGCAGGGCGCCCTCGACGTTGACCCCCAGGTAGCAGGTGACGCCGGTCCGCATCTCGGGTGTGTCCATGTTCCCGCCGTGCGCGTCCGGCACCAGGGCCGAGCGCACTTCGAGATTGGCCGGGGCCACGCCGACTGTGCCGTGCATGGGGTCCATGGGCAGCTCCACCTCGATGTCGCTGTCGTGGGCCTGGAAGAGGGCGGTGCGCCGGGCGCGGTCCAGCTGCCAGATCCAGACGCGTTCGGGCAGCGGGGGCTGCAGCGTGGCCGTGGTGTGCGTGGAGGTGAGCGCGCCGAAGAGCGGGACCGTCGTCGACGCGGCCCAGTCGCGGGCCGGCTCGATCGAGACGAAGTGCA
Source organism: Streptomyces incarnatus (assembly GCF_001027185.1). Classification (NCBI taxonomy): domain Bacteria; kingdom Bacillati; phylum Actinomycetota; class Actinomycetes; order Kitasatosporales; family Streptomycetaceae; genus Streptomyces; species Streptomyces incarnatus. The sequence goes on from NZ_CP011497.1 coordinate 7,347,871, forward strand.
CGGCCACCGTGTCGCCGGGCTCGGCGCCCTCGATGTGGAAGGGACCGGTCTGCGGATTCAGGAACGGGAACTCGCAGACCTCGGAGACCAGGTCCTTCTCGGAGCGCACCCGGCCGGCGAAGCAGTCCTCCGTGTACAGGTCGAGAACCGCGCCGGGCGCGATCCTGGCCATGGGCGGTGCGCCGCCGAACGTCCAGGCGTATGCGTCCGGTTCCGGGCGCACGGTCAGGATACGGGGGTCGGTCATCGTGGAGTGGTCCCTTCTGACGGGAGCGGTCGTGGGACGCGGCTCGCGCAGTCCGGGCCGGGGGCCGCCGCACGGTGCCGGCGAGTCAGCGGGGGACGGTCCCGTTCTGCCGGGGACCGGCCGTGTCGTACGTGTCGAGGTGCACCCGGGCGGTCTCGGCTATGCGCTCCGGGTGACGCCGTATCAGCACCACCAGCACGACCGCACCGGCCGCCATCCAGGCGCCGACGATCGGGCCGGCGTAGGAGACCGGGGCCGTCAGTTCGGTGACGAAGTCGAAGACCGGGAGGCCGGCGGCCGTCAGCAGGGCGGGGACGAAGGCCGCGACGCCGAGCACCGGGAACAGCAGATGCCGTACCGGCTTGACAGCGGCCCGGCCGGCCCGCAGGAAGTAGCCGGCGCAGGCGAGGTTCACGACGATGTAGACACCGACGACGACCGTGACGATCACCGTGGCGAGCAGCAGGAACGCGGTCACGGGGTCGTAGCCGAAACCGAGTCCCAGGACCGCCCCGACCGCGACCAGGCTCTGCAGTGCGATACCGGCGACGGGGGAGCGGTGCCGGGGGTGGAGTGCGGCGAGCAGGCGGGGCAGGACCCGGACGCGGGCCAGGGCGAAGGCCGTACGGGTCGAGACGTTCGCACACGCGTTGGCGTTGGCGATCGTCGAGTTGACCACCGCCAGGAAGACCAGCACCCAGAAGAGGCCGAAGGACGCCCGGGCGACGCCGTCCCAGGACGCCGCACCCGAGGCACCGAACTTCGCGAAGCGGTCCGGGCCGAAGTAGACGGTCATCGCATACGTCGTGATCACATAGAACAGACCGATGCCCAGGGCCGCCCCGAGGACCGCGCGGTGCATGGTCCGCCGGGGGTCGCGCGTCTCCTCGGCGAGCGGCGCCGCCGCCTCGAACCCCGCGAACGCCAGCACCGTGTACACGGACCCGGCGAACACGCCGCTGATCCCTGCGTATCCGTTGGCGGTGTGTGAAGTGCCGAACACCGACAGGGTGTTGGCGTCACCTGCCTTGCCGATGAGCAGGACCGCGAACACCAGGAAGACCAGGATCTCGAAGACGCCGAGGACGGTGCCGAAGCGGGCCGAGGCACGGACCCCCAGGTAACCGGCGACGGCGATCACGCCGGCGCCCGCCAGGGACCACGGCCACCACAGGTCGGCCGGATACGAGGGCCACTCCTCGTGCAGCGTGCCCGCCGCCGTGAAACCCAGTTGGAGGAACAGCAGCGGGGGGACCAGCATCTCCACGAAGACGTAACCCCAGCCGACGAGGAACCCGATGGCGGGGTGCAGCCCCCGCGCCGCATACGTGGCCACCGAGCCCGCCGCGGGCAGTTCCCGGGCCAGCTCGGCCACGCACGACGCCGTGAACAGGCAGGCCACCAGGGCGACCAGCACCGCCAGCGGCAGGCTGCCGCCCGCGAAGGCGGCGCCCGCCGGGATCGACGCGGCCACGGCGGCCGCCGGCGCCATCGCCGTGACGCTCTGGAACAGCACCTCGCGCAATCCGACGGCGTCGCGCCGCAGCGTCCCGGTCGTGTCCTCGTGCATGTGTCCCCCGATGTCTGTCAGCCCACTGCCACCCGGCGCTCGTGAAATACCGTCAACCGCTCAGCGGCACGGCCTTGACGGTCCGTCGGCCGTGCCTCGCGTGAATCACGGTACGGCGCGGGCGGGTTGGGCAGAAGAGCGCACACCGCATCCGTGGACAAGCCTCCACTTGTGGAAAACCCGGTCATCCGATCGGGTGAACACCGGTAGCGGCCGGGCCGTTTGTCCCCAGTCCGTCTCACAAGCCGGCATCCCGCAGGGCCCGGGGAGGGCCCTCAGGAACGTTCCGCCACCACCGCGGGATCGTCCAGCACGCCCCGGACGACCGAGTGCGCCGCGCCCAGCAGAGGGCCGTCGGGCCCCAGCCGGGAGACCGTCACCGGGCAGGGCGGGCCCGCCGTGCGGCTCGTCAGCTCCGTCTCCAGCGACGGCAGCAGCCAGGGGGAGAGGCCGGCCAGGGCGCCGCCCAGGACCACCGTCTCGGGGTCGAGGAGGTTCACCGCCCCGGTCAGGGCGATGCCGAGGGCCGTACCGGCGTCCCGCAGGGCCGCCCGCACGCCCTCGTCACCCTGCTCGGCGCGCCCCGCGAGCAGGCCCACCAGGTCCTCGCGCGGCTCCAGCCCCGCCGCGCGCAGCACCGCCTCCTCGCCCGCGTACTGCTCCAGGCAGCCCCGGCCGCCGCACGGACAGGGCAGTCCGTCCGGCCGCACCGGTACGTGCCCCAGCTCGCCCGCGAAGCCGCGGGTGCCGCGCAGCAGTCCGCCGTCCACGACGACCGCGGCACCGATGCCGATCTCGGCCGACACATGCAGGAAGTCACGCGCCGCACCGTCACCCAGCCACAGCTCGGCGAGCGCGCCGTAGTTGGCCTCGTTGTCCACGGTCAGCGGCCAGGCGTCGGGCAGCAGGGCGCCGAGGTCGGTGTCGTGCCAGTCGAGGTTCGGGGCGCGTACGACCGTACGGCCGTCCCGCGCCACGAGCCCGGGCACGGCGACCGCCAGCCCGGCCGGCCAGAGCGCCTGCCCCTCCGCCTCCGCGACGACCCGGCGTACCAGTCCGGTCAGTTCCTCGACCACCGGTCCGGGCGCCCGGCCCCGGTTCGCCCCGTGCCGTACGGCCCGCGCCCGGACCACGCCGCGCAGATCGACCGCGCACACCGCGAGGTGGTCGACGCCGATCTCGGCGCCGATCCCCGCCGGCCCGCGGCCGCTCAGTGCGAGCGCCGACCCGGGCCGGCCCACCCGGCCCGGCCGCTCCGGACCCAGTTCCTCCAGCAGACCCCACCGGATCAGCTCGTCCACCAGCGTCGACACGGCCGCCCGCGTCAGCCCGATGCGCGAGGCGACCGCGGCCCGCGACAGGGGGCCCGCCGCGCCGACGGCGTGCAGCACACGGGCCAGATTGCGCCGGCGCATGCCCTGCTGGGTGTCCGGCAGGGCGCGGCCGGCGCCCGGCGGGCGGGCCTCGTGCAGCGGTGCGGTCATGCCTGGAGTCAGTCCTCGGTGTCTGCGGCCCGGCTCATGCGCGCGGGGTGGTCTGCGTGCCCCGCTCCAGCAGCGGGGATGCGTCGGAGAGTACCCCGGTGATCCGTTCCAGCGTCTCCTGGTCCCGGTCCACGGCGTCCAGCACCGGCCCCGCGGCCGTGTTCCAGCGGCGGGCCACCGCGGCCGGGTCCTCGCCGGTGAGCAGGCCGGCGGCCTGTGCCGCGGCGCCGAGGGCGACCAGTTCGCGGGCCTCGGGGACCTGGACCGGCCGCCCGGACAGCCGCCGTACCGTCTGCTGCCAGGCCGTCCCGCGGGCCCCGCCGCCGATCAGCAGCAGCGGGGTGCTGCGGTCCGCGTCCTCGTCCAGGACCAGGTCGAGCGCGCCGAGCAGCGCGTGCACGGCGCCGTCGTACGCGGCCTGCAGAAGCTGCCCGGCGGTCGTGTCGTGACGCAGGCCGTGCAGCAGACCGGAGGCGTGTGGCAGGTTCGGTGTGCGCTCCCCGTCCAGGTACGGCAGCAGGGTCACGGAGCCGCCGGGCTCCACGGCCTCGCGGTCCAGGCCCAGCAGCGCCGCGACGCGGTCCACGGCGAGTGTGCAGTTCAGGGTGCAGGCCAGCGGCAGCCAGTCCCCGTGCGCGTCGGCGAACCCCGCCACCGTGCCGGTCGGATCGGCCGGGCGGCGCCGGGAGACGGCGTACACCGTGCCGGACGTGCCGAGGCTGAGCACCGGGGTGCCGGGCCGCAGGCCGAGCCCGAGCGCGGCCGCGGCGTTGTCGCCGGTGCCGGGGGCGACCAGCGTGCCCTTCGAGAACGGCAGGTCGTGGCTGTCGCGCACGGTGCCGGCCACCTCGCCCGGCCGCACCACCCGGGGCAGCAGCGCCGGGTCGAGACCGACGTGCGCCAGGGTCTCCGCGTCGTACGTCTCCGTGCCGGACGCCCACCAGCCGGTGCCGGACGCGTCGCCGCGGTCGGTCGTGCCCTGCCCGGTCAGGCGCTCGGTGAGGTAGTCGTGGGGGAGCCGTACCGCCTTGGTCGCGCGGACCGACTCCGGCTCGTGCTCGGCCAGCCACGCCCACTTCGTGACCGTGAACGACGCGCCGGGCACGCTGCCCGTGCGCTCCGCCCAGGCCTTCGGACCGCCCAGTTCCTCCACCAGCCGGCGGGCCTGCGGTGCCGAGCGGACGTCGTTCCACAGCAGCGCCGGACGCACCGGCTCGCCCCGCTCGTCCAGGGTGACCAGGCCGTGCTGCTGACCGCCGACCGACACGGCGGCCGCCTCGTGCGCCGCGTCACCGCACCGGCGCAGGGCCTCGCACAGCGCGTCCCACCACTGCCGCGGGTCGCTCTCGCGGCCCGCGCCGGCGGACACGGTGTGCGGCGCCTGGCCGCTCGCCACCACCTGGCCGGTGGCCGCGTCGACGACCAGTGCCTTCGTGGACTGAGTGGATGTGTCCACGCCGACGACGAGCGGACCCTCGGCTGCTGACATCGGGCTCTCCCTTTTCCGCGACGTTCCGCGACTTCGGTGACTTTCCACGGCTCTGCGGGACAAAGACATCTTGTCTCTTCCCAGAGGCGCGAGCGCATACTAATTTGTAAACCGGCATGACGAAATAGTCGCAACGCAGCAAGGAGCCGCGGCATGAGCTACCAGCCCACCCCCGAGGACAGGTTCACCTTCGGCCTGTGGACCGTCGGCTGGCAGGGAAGGGATCCGTTCGGCGACGCCACCCGTCGCGCCCTGGACCCGGTCGAGACGGTGCAGCGCCTGGCCGGGCTGGGTGCCTACGGGGTGACCTTCCACGACGACGACCTGATCCCCTTCGGGTCCTCGGACACCGAGCGCGAGTCGCACATCAAGCGGTTCCGGCAGGTCCTGGACGCCACCGGCATGACCGTGCCGATGGCCACCACCAACCTGTTCACCCACCCGGTGTTCAAGGACGGCGCGTTCACCGCCAACGACCGCGACGTGCGCCGCTACGCGCTGCGCAAGACGATCCGCAACATCGACCTGGCGGTCGAGCTGGGTGCGCGGACCTACGTGGCCTGGGGCGGTCGCGAGGGGGCGGAGTCCGGCGCCGCCAAGGACGTGCGCGTGGCCCTGGACCGGATGAAGGAGGCCTTCGACCTGCTCGGCGAGTACGTCACCAGCCAGGGCTACGACATCCGTTTCGCCATCGAGCCCAAGCCGAACGAGCCGCGCGGCGACATCCTGCTCCCCACCGTCGGCCACGCCCTGGCGTTCATCGAGCGTCTGGAGCGCCCCGAGCTGTACGGCGTCAACCCCGAGGTCGGCCACGAGCAGATGGCCGGCCTGAACTTCCCGCACGGCATCGCGCAGGCCCTGTGGGCGGGCAAGCTCTTCCACATCGACCTCAACGGCCAGTCCGGCATCAAGTACGACCAGGACCTGCGGTTCGGCGCCGGTGACCTGCGCGCCGCGTTCTGGCTGGTCGACCTGCTGGAGAGCGCCGGCTACGCGGGGCCGCGGCACTTCGACTTCAAGCCGCCGCGGACCGAGGACCTCGACGGGGTCTGGGCCTCGGCGGCGGGCTGCATGCGCAACTACCTCATCCTCAAGGAGCGCGCCAGGGCCTTCCGCGCCGACCCCGAGGTCCAGCAGGCGCTGCGGGACTCGCGCCTGGACGAGCTGGCCCGGCCCACCGCCGCGGACGGACTGCAGGCCCTGCTCGCCGACCGCACCGCCTTCGAGGACTTCGACGTCGAGGCCGCGGCCGCGCGCGGTATGGCCTTCGAACGCCTCGACCAGCTCGCCATGGACCACCTGCTCGGCGCGCGGGGCTGAAGGCGCGGAGGGCCGGGATGCGGCACCCGCCGCCCCGGCCCTCCGTCAGTCCAGTTCGCGGACTGTCCGGTCAATGAGCGTGAGTCACAGGTCCTCGGGCAGCCGGACGTACACGACGGTCGTCTTGATGCCGCTGTCGACCAGCCGGCCCTGGGCGTCGAACGCGCCGGCGCCGTCGGTCATCCCGAAGTCGTTGTCGTTGATCAAGGCGAGCGTGTCGTGGTTCACGCGCGCGATGCCCTCGATCTTCCGCGGCACGCCGTCGACCTTGTCCAGGTCGACCACGAGCCGCTTGGCGAGCACCGGCACGCCGGCGGCGGCCGGATCGTCCAGCTGCTCCAGGGACGGCGAGGTCGTGTCGTCGTCCCAGGGGCCGCCCAGGATGCTCGACTTGCGCCCCAGCCGCACCAGCTGCAGCCGGGCCGTCTTGTCCGTGCGTTCCTCGACGAGCAGCCGGTCGCCGCCCACGGCGACGACCGCGGAGATCTTGAGTTCGGAGGTGTCGTTCTCGCTCGGGTCGACACGTTCACCGGGTCGAAGCGGTAGGCGTACTCGGCGGTGACGGCCTTCTCGCGCGGCGAGAAGCGCAGCAGCCGGGTGGTGCGCGAGGCGTTCCCGGCGTCCGCGTCCGGCAGCGACAGCGGGCTCTGCAGCGCCAGCACCAGGTCACCGTCGGGAAGCTGGGCCAGCCCCTCGAACCCCCGGTTGATCTTGCGGTGCAGGAAGACCGACGGGAGCGCCTCCACCACCGGGTAGTCGGTGCCCGTCAGGCCGAGCCCCTCGGGCACGTACCGGGTGAGCACCTGCCCGCGCGCGGAGACGTGGATCAGCGAGGGGCCGTACTCGTCGACGAGCCAGAACGTGCCGTCGGCGGCGCGCACGATGCCCTCGGTGTCGAGTCCGTTCGGGTTGTACGAGAGCGGCGTCCTGGCGTCGTAGGTGTACGGCGCCTCGTCCCGGCTCTGCTGATCGGGGAGCCCGGTGACGGCCTTCCCGGAGGAAGTGGTCAGCGGGATCGCGTCGACGACCTGGACCGAGTCTCCGCAGACCCGGATCTTCACGATCGCGGGGTCGAATCCCGGCACCGGAAACGTGCGGCGCTTCTTGCCGTCCACCTTGATCTGCCCGTTGGGGCCGCGGTCGGTCACCGTCCAGTACTCGCCCTCGCGGCCTGCCGGGTAGATGTCACTGCCGATGCCGCCGAGCTTCACCCCGTGGTCGTCGTCGACGCTGCCGGGCAGCAGTGCGTTGCTGAACGCCCCGAGCGGGATCTCGCCGAGCGTCGCCGTGCGGGTGACGCGGGCGTCCCGGGAGGGCGCCGCCGTGGCCGTTCCCGCGGCCACGAGCGCGGCCGCCAGGGCCAGGGGCAGGCCCGTGGCGACGGAACGGGGGACGCGGCGCCGGCCGGGATCGAGCGGGAACATCGGGCCTCCTGGGAACAAGTACGTTGGCAGCGGCCACATTTGGGCCTCATGAGGAACGCCGTACGACCGCCCGGTGAACGGCTCGCGTCGACCGCTCATCGGATCGAGATGGGGCGTGATGCACCGGCGCGGGAGCGCGGGCGCGTACAGCAGTCGTGGGCACGGCAGAGTGAGGACGGCCCCGGCATACCGGCGTCACGATCCGGATCACTTCACAATCTGTTCGACTGTTGGTCCCCGGTCCACTAGGGGATGGGCCTCAGGGACGTCTCAGGGGCGAGTTCTGGAACCGCTCGGGGCGGGGCGCCGTTCTCAGAGCAGAGAGCGGCAGTGGCCGCGAAGGAGGCGACGCTCATGTCCAACACCGCGAAGATCGCCGGCGGGGGTGTGGCGGTCGGGCTGATCCTGCTGATCTGGCTGCCCTGGTGGGTGGCGTTCCTGATCGTGGTCGGGGTTCCGGCGGCCGCGTATCTGGCGCTGGACCCCTCGCAGCGGCGCAGGCTGCGCAGGGTCACACGCAAGGAACTCGGCCGCTGACGGGGCCGTTGAGGCCGTCGGCAGGCGTGCGGAGGCGACTGCGGGGGCCGGACGGGCCTTGGGGCGTGCGCGGCCCCCGAGGCGCAGCCGGTCCTCGTGGCAGCGCAGGGCACTTGCTGGAGCCTGCCTCACACCGCGCGGCGGCCGGAGTGCTGTACGGGTGGACGACGGTGTAGGTGAGCTGGGCAGCCGTGCAGGCCAACAGGCCCCCGTGGGGCCTGGTGTCGTCGTGCGGCCGCGGGTGGCACGGGCCTGCGGTCGTGCAGCTTCGGACGGCGGGTGTGCCACCGCCTGCTGTCCCTCGGAGGGCGGCCGCATGCGCGTCCGGCCACGGGCGCCGGGCCGTGAGGAGGTCCGGCACCAGGCGGTGGACCCCAGGCGCCCGCGGCTCACCCGCCGGCCCCGGCGCCGTCCGGCCTCAGAGGGGCCGTACGGCCATCTTGTCGAGTGCCTCCAGCAGGCCCGGCAGCTCCGGGCCCCGGCCCACCGGCAGGACCTCGCCGGGCTCCTCGTCGAGCAGGACGAAGGCGATGTCGTCGGTGCGGGCCACGATCGACCAGCCGGGGCCGTCGGCGCGCAGCGTACGGGCGTCACCCGGGGCGAAGGAGGAGCGGACCCGGCCGAGCGGCGGAGGTGCCTCGACGTAGGCGCGGGCCTCCGCGAGCACCCGCCTGATCCCCTGGTGGCCGCGGTGCGGCACACCCTGCCCGCCCTCCGGCGACGACTCCGCGGCCGTCTCCGGCCCGCCCGGCTTCGCCTGCCCGTCCGGCCGCGGCTGCCCGTCCGCCGAGAAATCCTCGTCGTTGATCTGCTCCCGCCATGCCGCCCACTGCAGGGCTATCTCGTCGGCGCCCAGGCGGCGCTGGGCCGGTCCCCAGCAGCTGGTGTCCGGCGGGCTCAGCGCAGGCCGGTCCGCCACCTCGGGATCGGGGTCGTGCGGAGCGGGGACGCCGGGAGCGGAGACGGCGACGGCCAGTGGCCAGCCCGGCAGGGCGGCCACGACGGCGCGCTCGTCCGGGGACAGCTCGTACTCCATGCCGCAGTCCCAGGACGCGATCGCCACGGCGACCAGCGAGACGTCGTCGATCACGACCGTCCAGCGCGCACCGTCACCGTCCTGCCCCAGCACCAGGCCGTATCCGTCGGCGAGCGGCGCCAGTCCCAGCGCCGCACACGCCTCCGGATAGTCGTCGCCCAGAACGCTCGGAAACTGCGCCGGCGTCAGCAGCACCGCCGTCAGTACGTACAGCGCATCGTCCGCGGCGGCGACGGCCTCATCCTCGGCCCCGGCCATCCCTGCCTCCCAGTGGTTCGTCCATCGGCGCGCACCCTAGTGCGAGCGGAAGCCGCTTGTCACGACTCCTCACACCACGCGGAGCTGCAGGTTTCCGCCTGGAGGGGGGCGAAACGACCACGATGGACGGGGAGCTTCCGGTCAGCCCGTGGGCAGCCCGAGGAGTTCACGGGCCACCACCGCCGGCGACTCCGCGCGCTCCCGGGCCAACGCCACGACGGCCCGGCAGGCGAGTTCGCTCACCCCGAACGACAGCGCCTCCGGCGACACCCAGGCGGCCGCCTCCTCGATCCGGTCCTGATCGTCCTCCGCACGGGCCGCGACATACGTGGCCGCCGCTTCGAACAAGTTGTGCGCACGTCTCTCCCGAGTGATCACCGGCTGCGCGCGCGTGGAGGTGCGGAGCCTGGCGGTGTACTTGCGTATCTGACCGAACACGCGGACCATCCTTCCCCCGAACGGGGTCGTCGTCGATCGTTCATCTGCTCTCCTTCAACGTAGAGTTGGACGTTCGGCGGCAGAAGGGGGACAGCAGCGTGAAGCGCTTCGAGCGGCTCCGGCAGATCCGGCGGCTGGACCCGGCGGCGGACGCTCTGGAGATCTACCGGCTCAGTGTGGCGTTCGAGTTCCCCTGGGACTACACCCGCGCCCTGGAGCTGGCCCTGTACCGCACGTACGCCGTGCCGAGCATCGGGCGGCTGCTCGCGCGGACGGCGGAGCTGACCGAGCGCACCCAGAAGCGGTACGACGACACCGTCCTCCTCCTCGACACGGTTGTCGAGCACGGTTTCGCCAGCGACGAGGGGCGCAGCGCGATCCGCCGCATCAATCAGATGCACCGCAGCTACGACATCGGCGACGACGACATGCGGTATGTGCTGAGCACGTTCGTCGTGATGCCCAGGCGCTGGATCGACGCCTACGGCTGGCGGCGGCTGTCGCGGCACGAGATCGTCGCCGGCACCGAGTACTACCGCACCCTCGGCCGGCACATGGGCATTCCCGGTGTTCCCGAGACGTACGAGGAGTTCGAGGCGCTCCTCGACGCGTACGAAGCGGAACACTTCGGCTGGGACGAGCAGTCCCGGCGGGTGTCGGACGCCACGCTCGACCTGATGGCGTCCTGGTATCCGCGCCCTCTGGCGCCGTTGCTGCGTACCGCGACGCTCGCCCTGCTCGACGAGCCACTGCTGCGCGCCTTCCGGTACACCCCGCCCGGCCCGGCCACCTCGGCTCTCGTGCGTCGGGCCGTACGCACGCGTGGCCGGCTCGTCCGGCTGCTGCCGCCGCGCCGTGCCCCGCACTTCGCACGGCAGAACTGGGAGATCAAGGGTTATCCGGACGGCTACCGGGTGGCGGACCTGGGCACCCGCCCGGTGCCCGGGCTGCGCGGCTGCCCGGTGCGGAACGGGGACACCTCAGCGGCCGACGTCGCCGAGTGAGGCCAGCGTCTCGCGCAGCCAGGCCAGTTCGGCCCGGCTCATGGCACGCGCGATGGTGAGGACACCGCGCCCGAACGGATCGTCCAGCTCCTCGGCGCGCAGCGGCCGGTCGCCGGCGTAGAAGAAACTCGCCGGCTCCTCCAGAAAGGCCAACCGGCGCCGCAGTACGGCCGCCTGGGCGGCCGGATCCTCCAGGTGCCGCAGGAACGCGAGCAGCGTGAACCACTGGTTCTCATCGGTGATCTCACGCTGCGCGGGTTCGGCGAGCCGGCGCCTGAGCTCACGCCTGCCCTCCTCGGTCAGCCGCAGCACGTGACGCGGCGCGGCCACGGCGCCCGGCTCGGTGGCCCGGACCAGCAGACCCGCCTTCTCCAGCCGCTTGATCGCCGGGTAGAGCGTGCTCTCGGCGACGGGCCGCACACGGCGTTCAGCCCGCGCGCACCGCGAGGGTGAGGAAACGGGCGTCCTCGTCGACGTACGACGTCATGCTCCACCGTGAACGGGCCAGCAGCGGACGGAGGTTGGCCTCGGCGCGCAGGTCGTCGGGGGTGATCTGCCGGCCCTGACGTGCCGCCAGGGCCGCGCGCCCGATGGGATGGAAGAGTGCGAGCATGCCGCCGGGCCGTACCACGCGGGCCAGCTCACGCAGGTTCTTCTCCGGGTGCGGCAGGTGGGCGATCAGGCCGGCCGCGAACACGGCGTCCAGCGCCCCGGACCGCAGCGGCAGCGCGGCGACGTCCGTGAGCAGCAGCCGTCCGTCCCGGTCCCGGCCCGCCCGTACGGCGGCCGCGAGCATCGCCGGCGTCAGATCGGCGCCCAGCACCACCCCGGACGCGCCCACGGCGGCCCGCAGCGGCGGCAGGGCGCGCCCCGTCCCGCAGCCCGCGTCCAGCACGCGGTCGCCCGGCCGCAGCCCGAGATCGGCGACGGCCGCCGCGTAGGCGGGGCCGTCGTCGGGGAACCGGCTGTCCCAGTCCGCCGCACGGGCGGTGAAGAACTTCTGCACGTGTGTGTGGTCGTCGCTCATGTTCCGCATGATTCCTCACCGTCGTGGGGGATACGTAGGCGCACATGTTCGGGCCGGAGTCGATCGTTCTGTCGCATCCAGGTGTCATATTCCAACAGCTTTCGAAATGCGCCCCCTTTGTGCGCCCGTGCCCCCCTAGCGTCCCTTGGCCATGGGACACCTGGACCACGCCGCCTTCGGCTGGCTGACCCCCGTGCTGTCGTACCTCATGGCCTGCGTGGGCGCGGCGCTCGGACTGCGCTGCACCGTCCGCGCGCTCGCCACCACCGGCCGCTCGCGCCGCAACTGGCTCGTCACCGCGGCCTCCGCCATCGGCACCGGCATCTGGACCATGCACTTCGTGGCCATGCTCGGCTTCCGCGTCAGCGGCACCGACATCCGCTACAACGTGCCGCTGACCATCCTCAGTCTCCTGGTCGCCATGGTCGTCGTCTGCGCCGGCGTCTTCGCCGTCGGCTACAGCCGCGACCGCACCCGGGCGCTCCTGCTCGGCGGACTCACCACCGGGATCGGCGTCGCCAGCATGCACTACCTGGGCATGGCGGCGGTCCGGCTGCACGGCGACGTCAGGTACGACCCCGTCCTCGTCGGAGTGTCGGTGCTGATCGCCGTCGTGGCGGCGACCGCCGCACTGTGGGCCGGCCTCAACATCAAGTCGCCCCTCGCGGTCACCGTCGCCTCCCTCGTCATGGGAGCGGCCGTCAGCAGCATGCACTACACCGGGATGTTCGCGGTGAGCGTGCGTGTGCACCCCTCCGGCGAGACCCTGCCCGGGGCCACGGCGATGCAGTTCATCTTCCCCCTCGCCGTCGGCCTCGGGTCCTACCTGTTCATCACCTCGGCCTTCGTCGCCCTCTCGCCCACGGCCGACGAGCGGGAGGCGTCCGCCTCCGCGCAGCGTCCCGTCGAGAGCATCGCCCGCTAGCGGGAGCCCGGCCCGAGCGCCCCGACCCACGTCCCGAGCGAGGAGGCCATGCGCCCACCCCGTACCGCCCCGAAAGCCGGCACCCCGGCCCACCCGCCGCGCGGCCGCCGTGCACACGCCGGCCCACCCGCCGACGAGGGAGCCGACCGCCCGCTCGGCACGCAGCCGGCCAAGGCACGTGCGCGTGGCGGCCGTTGGCACCTGCGCCCCCGCACGGTGCGCGCCAAAGTGGTCAGCCTGCTGATGGTGCCGGTCGTCTCCCTGCTCGCCCTGTGGGCCTACGCCACCGTCACCACCGCCCAGGACGTGGCCCGGCTGCGGCAGTCCCAGCGGGTCGACGCCGAACTGCGCACCCCGGTGGCCGCGGCCGTCACCGCCCTCCAGGCCGAGCGCACCGCAGCCGTGCGCTACGCCACCGCACCGGCCACGGATGACGGCGGCGACCTGCGCAGCCTGGCCGCGCGCACCGACCAGGCGGTGGCCAAGCTGCGGCTCGGCGATCACAACACCGTGGCCGACAGCGAGGAACTGCCCCCCGGTGCCCAGGGGCGCCTCGGCTCCTTCGTCACCGGCGCCGAACACCTGCGCGCCCTGCGCACGGCCGTACTCGACCGCAAGGCCGACTGGCAGACCGTGTACGCGCAGTACACGAAGACCATCGGCGCGGCCTTCGCCGTGGACGGCGCCCTCACCGGCATCCAGCGTGCCGATCTCGGCTCCGACGCGCGCGTGCTGCTCGAATTCAGCCGGGCCGCCGAGGCACTGGCCCAGGAGGACACCCTGCTCGGCAGTACCCGGACCGCCGGGCAACTGCAGGGCGAACGGCTACGGCTGTTCGGCGCCGCCGTCGCCGCGCGCCGTACGCTCACCGAGGCCGCGGTCGCCGATCTGCCCGCCGCCCAGCGCGCCGCCTGGCAGGATCTGGCCCGCAGCGACACCTACACGGCCCTCGGTGCCACCGAGGACAGGATCATCACCGCCGGGCCCGGCGGCAGGCCGGCCGAAGCGGCGCAGCTGGCCGCCTGGAACGCCGCCCACGCGCGCGTGCAGGACGCGATGCAGGGCATCGCGGCGGACACGGGCCGGGCGGTCGCGGGCCGTGCCGATCCGTTCGCACGTGGCCTGCTCAGCCCCGCGGGCGCCGCCGTGCTCCTCGGACTGGCCGCCGTCGCCGCCTCGCTCGTCATCTCCGTCCGCATCGGACGCGGTCTCGTGGTCGAGCTCGTGAGCCTGCGCAACGACGCCCTGGAGATCGCCCGCCGCAAACTCCCCGAGGCCATGCGCCGGCTGCGCGCGGGCGAGGAGATCGACATCCAGGCGGAGGCGCCCGCCGGACCACCCGCGGAGGACGAGACGGGGCAGGTCTCGGAAGCGCTGACCACCGTCCACCGCGCCGCCCTGCACGCCGCCGTGGAACGCGCCGAACTCGCCAGCGGAATCTCCGGCGTCTTCGTCAACCTGGCCCGCCGCAGCCAGGTGCTGGTCCACCGCCAGCTCAGCCTCCTGGACAGCATGGAGCGCCGCTCGGACGACCCCAACGAGCTGAGCGACCTGTTCCGCCTGGACCACCTCACCACGCGCATGCGGCGGCACGCCGAGAGCCTCATCATCCTCTCCGGCGCCGCACCCGGTCGGGCCTGGCGCATGCCGGTGTCCCTGACCAACGTCGTACGGGCGGCTGTGTCCGAGGTCGAGGACTACGCGCGCGTGGAGGTACGTCAGCTCCCCGAAGCCCAGGTCATCGGGGCCGCCGTCGCCGACCTCACGCACCTGCTCGCCGAACTCGTCGAGAACGCCGCCCAGTTCTCCCCGCCCCACACGCGCGTGCGTGTCACCGGCGAGCCCGTGGGCAACGGCTACGCCCTGGAGATCGAGGACCGGGGACTCGGCATGGGCGCCGAGACCCTCGCGGAGGCCAATCGCCGCATCGAGCAGTCGGAGGCCCTCGACCTGTTCGACAGCGACCGGCTCGGACTCTTCGTGGTCAGCCGGCTGGCCTCCCGGCACGACGTCAAGGTGCATCTGCGGACCTCCCCCTACGGAGGAACCACCGCGGTCGTCCTGGTGCCCACCGCCCTGCTGCACAGTGGTCCGGAGGAACGTCCCTCCCACCAAGGGGAGCAGTCCCGTCCGGAGCTGGAACGCGGGTACGCGCGCGTGCCCGGGGCCAGTCCACCTCAAGAGGCCGTCGCCGCACGCTCGGACCGGCCCGCCCTCGCGGTCACCGTGCCCGGTCCGTACGGCGTCGTCGACCAGCCGGACCCGCACGGAGCCGACGATGAGACCCCACCCCCCGGAGTCACCGCCTTGAGGCTGCACCGACCGCCGAACGACTCCGAGGGCTCCGAGGACCTCCCACGCCGTGTGCGCCAGGCGAGCCTCGCACCCCAGCTGCGGCAGCAGCGCACCGAAGCGCCGGCGCAGGAGACCGCTCGGCACAGCGACGAACGGCGCACCCCCGAACTCGTACGGGACCGCATGGCGGCTTACCGCGACGGCTGGGTTCGTGGCGGCGGCAGACAGCCTGGGCGCGGCGCCGCCCCGGAACCCGAAACGGGAAGAGACAGCAGCGAAGGAGACCCGGCATGATCCAGGACCCGAACACGAGGGCCGGCCAGCGCTCCGGCGAACTGGACTGGTTGCTCGACGACCTGGTGATGCGTGTGAGCGAGGTACGGCACGCCGTCGTGCTCTCCAACGACGGACTGGCCGTCGGCGCCTCCGGCGGCCTCGCACGGGAGGACGCCGAGCACCTCGCCGCCGTGGCCTCCGGGTTCAACAGTCTCGCCAAGGGCGCGGGACGGCACTTCGGAGCGGGCGGCGTGCGGCAGACCATGGTCGAGATGGACGACGCCTTCCTCTTCGTGGCCGCCGCCGGCGACGGTTCCTGCCTTGCCGTGCTCACCGCCGTCACCGCCGACATCGGATTGGTCGCCTACGAGATGGCGCGCCTGGTCAAACGGGTCGGCGAGCACCTGTACACGCCGCCGCGGGTCGCCGCGCAGCCGCCCGCAGCCGGCTGAACGGGAACGGGCGGCACAGATGACCGAGAACGAGAGCGCCGGTCCGTGGGAGCCGGGGAGCCAGTGGTACGACGGCGAGGCCGGACCACTCGTGCGCCCGTACGCGATGACGGGCGGCCGCACCCAGCCGGGGCCCACCGGGGTGCGCTTCGACCTGATCGCGCTCGTCACCCTCGACCCGGCGGCACCGGCGCTGGAGGAGGCCGCGCTCGGCCCCGAACACCGGACCCTGATCGAGCTGTGCCGCACGGAGACGCAGTCCGTCGCCGAACTCGCGGCGGACGCCGACCTTCCCGTCGGCGTCGTCAGGGTGCTTCTCGGTGACCTCCTGGAACTCGGCTGCGTGGTCATCAGCCGTCCGGTGCCGCCGGCCCACCTGCCCGACGAGCGGATTCTGCGCGAGGTCATCGCGGGATTGCGAGCGCTGTAGATGAACGTTCCGAAGCCGCCGTACGCCATGCGGCATCCCGGTCCGTACGCGTTCGGGCGCCGACCGGACGCGAGTCGGTCACATCAGGAGCATTCCGGTCCGCCAGCCCCAAGGTGCGGCTGCGTTGTCATGATGCTGCCTTCGCGCCCGCAGCGGACGGGCGCCGACCGCAGCCGGCCCTCCCGAGAGAAGTGATCATGGTCACCGAGCACTCCGAAGCCGTCGGCGACACCACCGCCCTGGCGCTGAAGATACTGGTCGCCGGCGGATTCGGCGTCGGCAAGACGACCCTGGTCGGGGCGGTCAGCGAGATCCGGCCGCTGCGCACCGAGGAACTCCTCAGCGAGGCGGGGCAGCTGGTGGACGACACCGACGGCGTGGACCACAAGGTCACCACCACCGTCGCCATGGACTTCGGCCGCATCACCATCCGCTCCGGGCTGTCCCTCTACCTCTTCGGCACACCCGGCCAGGACCGCTTCTGGTTTCTCTGGGACGAGTTGTCCCAGGGAGCCCTCGGCGCCGTCGTCCTCGCCGACACCCGGCGCCTGGAGGACTGCTTCCCCGCGGTCGACTACTTCGAGCACCGGCGCATCCCGTTCGTGGTGGCCGTCAACTGCTTCGCGGGCGCGCGCACCTACGGCGCGCACGACGTCTCACGCGCTCTCGACCTCGACCGTGGCACCCCCGTGGTGCTGTGCGACGCCCGCGACCGGGACTCCGGCAAGGAAGTCCTGATCCGGCTCGTCGAGTACGCCGGGCGGATGCACACCGCCCGGCTCCTGGACTCGGTCGGCTGACCCCGTCGCTCAGGCCGCCATGTCCTTCACGGCCACCACCTGGTCGACCGGGACCCGGACCAGCAGCTCGCCCGGAACGCCGTTGCGGGCGCCGTACTCCTCGGCGCGGTCCTCACCCATGTACCGGGCGGCGATCCGGGTGGCCCAATGACGCAGCTCGTCCAGGTTCTCCGACAGCCGTGCGCGGCCGTTCATCACCACGAAGTGGAACGGCGGCCGATCGTCGTCCACGCACAGGGCGACCCGCCCGTCTCGGGCGAGATTGCGCCCCTTCACCGTGTCCTTGCCCGTGTTGAAGACCAGTTCGTCCCCGTCCAGCAGAAACCAGATCGGCGCCACATGAGGGCTCCCATCGGCGCGAACGGTGGACAGTTTGCCGGTCCGGGTGCCGTGCGAGACGAATGCCCGCCATTCCTCGTCGGTCATCTTCTGTGCCATGCGTCCATCCTGCTTGCCCGGACGCCCGACCTGGGGAAGGCTGGCGGGCAGTTCCTCCAGCCAGGGGGAGACATCACACGGGGAGACGGAGATGGCGCAGAACCAGGGACTCGGCTGGCTCCTGGACGATCTGACCGAGCGTGTGGACGACGTGCGGCACGCGCTGGTCCTGTCGAACGACGGGCTGGTCACGGGCGCGAGCACGGGCCTGCGCCGTGAGGGCGCCGAGCATCTGGCCGCGGTGGCATCCGGGTTGCACAGTCTCGCCAAGGGATCGGGCCGCCACTTCGGCGCCGGCGGGGTACGCCAGACCATGGTCGAGTACGACGACGCGGTGCTGTTCGTGACGGCGGCGGGCACCGGCAGCTGTCTGTGTGTGCTCAGCGGCGCGGAGGCCGACATCGGCCAGATCGCCTACGAGATGACGCTGCTCGTCAATCGCGTCGGCGAGCACCTCGGCGTCGACGCCAGGCAGCCGGAGCGCACCCCCACCGCAGACGCCTGACCTGCGCCTTCTCCTCACGCCGCGGAGTTATCCACAGGGCCACCACGCCGTGCCGCGCATTGGCTACGGTGTGTGCACGGCGAACGCGCAGGGCGTGAGCCAACGACTCCACGGGGGAGTACGACCATGTCGGCAAGCACCTTCGGCCCACCCCGGCCCACCGCCTGCAGCCCGAGCCACGCCGCTCGGGAACTGGGGCTGAAACGAGGCGAGTTCGACCTCGCCGTGCACCTCGGCCACATCCGGACCCTGCCCGACGAGGGCGGCGGAGGAGGCCGCAGGGTGGAGCGCGCGGAGATCGACCGCCTGCACGCACGGGAGGGCGGTGCGGACACCCTCCGTGAGCGCGTGCGGGTGGTCGGCACCACCGAGGGGGCCGCGCTCATGGAGATCTCGGCCGGACGGTTCACGCGTCTCGCCCGCCTGGGCCTGGTGGTCCCGGCGAAGTGGTACCTCAACCGCTACCGAGCCGTCGTCTGGCTGTATCTGGCCGAAGACCTGCGGAACTTCACCGCGAGCCCCGAGAACGCCCACCTGCTCAAGGGGCGTATGCCCGAGAACCTGCGGGGACAGCTGGAGGCCGGGGTCGACCTGCGCGCCCGCAATTGGCGGGGACGCCATCTCGGGTTCCTGCTGCGGCAGGCAGAGGAGCCATGGGCTCGGGCCGGAGCCGTGGCAGCCTTCCTCCCGCCCGTCGAGATCGCCGATGTCGTCAAGGATCCGTACGAGCGTGCCCATCTGAGCCGGTTCCGGTCCGCGCCGCTCGGCCAGGGCACTCCGGGCTCCCCTGCGGCGCACCTCGCCGAGCGGATCGCGATCGCGCAGGACGCGGACGAGATCGAGTGGCTGCGCAGCGAACTGGCCCATGTGCTCGAGGAGGCCCGCGCCTTCTCACGGGCCCCGCGCCCGGCCGCCCGTCGCGCCGCACCGGCCGAGCGAGCTGTCGCACGGCCCATCCCGCCCATGGCCCGCACGGTCACACGGCCCACCGAGCCGGCGGTGCCGACGTCGTCGGAGCCCGGAGCGGAGCCGGCCGTGGCCCGGGCAGCCGAGCCGCCGCTGGGACCGCCGGGGCCGGAGAGCGGCACGGTGACGGTGGCCTCCGGGCCGAGTGGCGGACCGCCGCCGGGGCTGCCCTCGCCGACGGACGCCCCCGTGGCCCGAGCGTTCGAGTGGCACCGCACACCGGTGATGCTCGCGGCCGCGCCGTCGTCGGCCCACCGCCGACCCCGCAGCGCCGAGCAGTGCCCGACGGGGACCAAACGGGGCCTGCGCGCCTGGCTGCGGGGTAGAAGGCCGCGGCCCGCGCGGACCTGAACCCCCGCGGCCGCAGGCCCGGCCGTCGACTCACTGCAGGGACCTGAACAGGCTCTCCTGGACGACCGAGACGAAGGCGAGCGCAGAAGCCGTAGTCGGCACCGCCATGCGGCAGACGCCGGCTGGCCAGGAACTCGGCGCGGGCCGGGTCGATGATGGAACGCAGGCACGACGGGCAGGAGTCTTCTGCTCGGATCACAGACCGTAAGCGATTCCATGATCCGCAGAAGCCTGCCCGCCGTGCCGCCACTCCGATGCGTTCATGACCTACCGGCGGACCCTCCTGGTCGCCTGTTCAGTAGTACATGAACGTCGGAATCAGGCCGCCGCCGCTGGCATTCGGTATCGTTACCAGCCCGCCGGCGCCGACGCCCCGGCTGTTCGCGACGTTGACCACGTCGTAGACCGAGCCGTAGTTGCCCATCCAGTGCCACGAGGGGTCAGACTTCTGAGCCTTGCAGGCGTTGACGAGCTTGATGCCTTCCTGGGCAGTGAGAACTTGGTTGGCCCGCGGCATGTAGCAGCCGGCGTTCGGCGTTGTCGGCGCGGGTGCGGCGGGAGCCGGAATCGCCAGGCCGATCAGCAATGCCGCCGGCGCGGCCGCGATGGCGAGAGCGCGATGTCGGTTCATGGTTGACCTCCCTAGCGAGCCACCTTTCTCGGAACCGAGATCTCAACCGACCGTAGAATCGCCCGGTGCAGTACCGCCATTCGGGTGCGTCCATTCGAGTGATGGCGAGGTGAGCTGGGGTTGTCTGTGGTGTGTTGAGTTGCGGGTGGGTAGTCGAAGGTAGCGTTTGGGGGTAAAAGCTCGGGCGCGTTATTGCTGTTCGGTGGAGTTTGGGCTGGTCAGCAGGGGCGGTGGTGTTGATCGGCGGGATGGGCGAGCTGATGGACGAGGCGGTCGAAGGTGGCCTGTGAGGGCATGGGCACGCGGTCGCCGTACCAGTCGGAAGAACCGCCGTCGCCTTTGAGGCGGCGGTTGCGGAGGGTCTTCCAGCCCTCGATACCCATGGCCCGGGAGCCGGACGAGGCGCGGCACGGTACCGGTCGTCACCGATCGAGCCCACCGCGCGGACGTATCCCTGCCGGGCCGTCCAGGAAGCGCGAGCCCGGGTTCACCGGGAAAGCCGAGCCGCACAACCAACCCCTCCACGCAACCGGGAGATTACACACGTCCGTACCGCTGACCAGTAGTTGATGCAGGCCCTGGCCGGGCAGACGGAGCGGAACCCGCCTGAAGGCCATCAGGGGCAACTTGGCGCGGAGTGGAGTCTCATCGGGCCGGGGCCGTCACCGGCTCTACTGGCGACTCCGCCGCCTCTGTGGCTGTGACTGCGGGTCACGGCCTAGTACTCCAGCGTAGATCGTGATCCTGACAGTTTCAGACCGCCCGGAACGTAGGCTGCCCGTTCCTCCTTCAGGAGTGGGCACGTCCTTGTGGCAAAGGCCCTTCCGGGCTGCCGGTGCACGCCTTCAGCCCGTCGCGGACGACCGCTCGGGCCCGCTTCGCGGACTCCGGGTGGCCGTCCAGGTGTTCCAGCATGCGGCAGGTGCCCACCAGGATCGCCGTCAACTCCGGTACCTCCAGGCCCCGTCGCACCACACCAGCCTGCTGGGCGCCGTCGAGGAGCGCGGTGAGCACCTCGCGCAGGGCTCGCCCGGCCTCAGAGGTAGCGGCCCGCACATCGACTCCCGCGTCCGCGAGCGCCGCAGCGAAGGCATTCTTGACCGGAGACTGATCCAGTACCAGGTCGAAGAACGCGAAGAGAGCGTACGTCGGCCCGGTCTCGATTATCAGGCGGCGCCCCTCCTCGGCCAGCCGTTCCAATCGCCGGACGAGCACCGCTTCGAGCAGGGCTTCCTTGGTGGGGAAATGTCGGAACACGGTGGCAATGCCGACCTTCGCCTCGCGGGCGATCTCCTCCGTCGAGGCGCCTGTACCCCGCTCAGTGAAGACCGCCTCGGCGACCTCCAGCAGCCGCGCGCGGTTTCGCCGTGCGTCGGCGCGCAGGGGCTTCACGCCTGTGGCGGGGGAAGTCTGATCTGTCGTCATGTGGTCCTCACCATGCCTGGACAAACGGAGTCGCGTATCCGTATCGTCAGAACCGGAGTCGCCTATCCGATTATATGGCGGCGGGATCACGGAGGTCAGCCATGTCTGCACCAGCTACGCCCCGCGAGATCTTCGGGCAGTTGACAGGTCTCATCTCGGCGGGCAAGTGGAGCGAACTCCCCGAGCTCTACGCGGAGGACGCCGAGGTGGAGATCGTCTTCTCGCCAGTTCCTCCACGCCGCATCCACGGCCGGGCGGAGCTCCGTAAGCGCTTCGACGCCCTGGAGGCCTCTGACGCGGTTCGCCTACGTACCGAGAACATCCGCATCCACGAGACCGACGACCCCGAAGTCGTGATCGCCGAGTTCGACTACGAGGGCTTGTACCCCGCCACTGGCCGTACCTTCCGCACCGCCAACATCCAGGTCCTCCGCGTCAGGGACGGCCTGATCATCGAGACCCGCGACTACCACGACCACCTCTCCTTCGCCGCGGCGGACGGACGCGCGAGCCAGTTGCTCGCCGCGCTGGACCAGCAGGGGTGACTGGTACATGCCGTGTCGTGGACGCGTTGGGCGATGAGCGTGATGAACGGACGTGCGATCTCGTTGCAGGTGAGCGGGATCAGGTTGTCCGGCACGGGATGGCAGGCTCCTTCGTCGGCGCGGACGACCGCCAGGAATGGCCAGTTCCTTACCGGACTGAAATGTCTCCTCGACTCGCCACCTTGATCCAGGGACCTTCACCAAGGTGGTGAGCGGTACGGGTTGGGGCGAGTAGCAGCGGTGGTAGGCGAGTTCGCCGGTGGCGCGGTTGCGGTGGATCAGCAGGTGGCGGTAGCCGTGGGCCGGGTTGGGCAGGTTGATGTGGGCCCAACACGTAGTCGCGCAGGTCGTCGCGGACGACCTCGGCGTCCCACTTGGCGCGGTTCAGCAGGTGGTGCATGCCGTCCGGGGTCGCCTCACCGGCCCACTTCGCGATGGTCCAGCAGTTCTTCCGGGGCAGATCCGAGAGCAGTCCGAGCACCCATCGTCGTATCCGACGGCGAGGTTCAACCCGGGCTAACCGGCCTGCGATGCGCCCCGTCATGGCGTCGAATGAGCCCTGCCAGCGGGCAGGGTCTACGCTGCGACCTGCGGCCACCGTATGATCGTTTGTCTTCACACACCGATGATCAACGCTGGCCGCACCCATGTCCGCCCCAGCCCCACCAGCGAGATCACGATCTACCGCTGGAGTACTGGGCTGCTGCGAGCGACCGGGTCGGGGATCCGCCGGGCGCCG
This sequence comes from Streptomyces incarnatus, assembly GCF_001027185.1. NCBI lineage: Bacteria > Bacillati > Actinomycetota > Actinomycetes > Kitasatosporales > Streptomycetaceae > Streptomyces > Streptomyces incarnatus. The sequence continues at coordinate 7,370,483 of NZ_CP011497.1, forward strand.
CACTGCCGGCGAACGAGGTACACGCCGGACTCTCCCTCTCGCGGGGGCCGACCGGATCGTTCCGCTGATATGGCGCGTGACCTGAGCGATCTCATGCCGGAGTGAGGACGCGTGCGGAGCAGTCGGCTCCTGACGCCGGAGACGACGACCGGGTCCGCGTCATCACGGGAGGGGAGAACCCCCTTTCGGGGTGCGCGTCGACGGCATCGAGCGGATACTCGAACTGGACGCGGTTTCCCCCTTCTGCGTGGCTTGACCTGCATGCCACGAGGGATCTTGCCCTCCGCACAGATGTCGTCCCGCGCGTGGGACGCGATCGTCCAGTCACAGCAAAGCCATCCCTGCCGATGATCAACGCCCTGGTGCGCCGCGTTCGGCGCCCACGATCTGGTATGTGAGGAATCCCATGACCAGGACCCGCCTCAATTGCATCATTCCCCCGCACCTTCTCGAGGAGCTCCTGAGAAGTGAGGACAGCGAGGTACAACAGGCTGCCTTGGACACCTTGGTGACCACGGCTCGGCTGCGCGGTGAGCGAGCGGTCAGGGCGTCCTTCACCGGCGCAGCCGCCCCCGGCGACGGCCGACGGACGATCTTCGACTGCCAGCATGGCAGGCTTCTCGCCTCGGCTGTCATGACCCGGTCCGAGGACGGACCGGCGTCCGCGGACGATTCCGTCAACCGAGCGTTCGACGGTCTCGGCTCGACGCGCGATTTCTACCGCGAGGTGTTCAATCGCAATTCGATCGACGACCGAGGGATGCGCCTGGACGGATACGCCCACTTCGGCGTGAATTTCAACAACGCCTTCTGGGACGGCCGGGAGATGGTCTTCGGTGACGGAGACGGAAAGATGTTCACCGACCTCACAGGATCCCTCACCGTGGTCGCTCACGAGTTGGCGCACGGAGTCACCGAGCACACCGCGGGCCTCGCGTACCACAATCAGCCCGGGGCCCTGAACGAGTCCATCTCGGACGTCTTCGGATCGCTGGTCAAGCAGTGGTCCCTGAAGCAGTCGGCCGACGAGGCGGACTGGCTGATCGGGGCGGAGATCTTCACCCCGGGGATCGAAGCCGACGCCCTGCGGTCGATGAAGGCGCCAGGTCACGCATACGACAACCCCCAGTTCGGCAAGGACCCCCAGCCCGACCACATGAGCAAATTCGTCAACCTGCCGGACACCGACAGAGGTGACTACGGCGGGGTGCACATCAACTCCGGCATCCCGAACAAGGCGTTCTACCTGACCGCCGTGGGTATCGGCGGATTCGCCTGGGAGGCTCCCGGGCAAATCTGGTACGAATCGCTCAAGGCTTCCAGCGCCGAGACCCAGTTCCAGGATTTCGCGGACACCACCTACCGGAAGGCCGAGGAACTGTATGGGGCCGGCAGCAACGAACAGCTGGCCGTCCTGGAGGCGTGGCAGGCGGTGGGCATCCAGATCAGCGGAGTCCCGGCAGGGGTCGCCCGGGCGCGTAGCCACGCGGGCCACCGGAACGGTGGAGTAGGCCGGAAGGACGGCCTGACCGCCTTGACCCAGCAGATCGGGGCACTGAGCGCCCAGGTGACGGGGCTCGCCAAGGACGTGACCGCGCTGAGGGCGCGGAAGTGAAGGTGACGTTGGCGACCCACGGCGGGCAGGCGGCTGCGATTCATCTCCGCCTGCCGCCCAGGGTGTTGGACACCGACGTCCTGCCCGAGGACGCCGCAGCGGAGCTGGCCCGGCTGGTGGCGGCGGCCGTCCCTGCGGCCGAGGAGGAACGGCACGGCCGTGCCCCGGATGCGATGAGCTATACGATCACAGTGGAGGACGAGGGACGTTCGACCGTTCTCACCCAGTCGGACGCCGCCATGTCCCCGGCATTCGCGGCCTTGCTCGGTTGGCTTGAGAAACACTTCGCCTGACGTGTCGTCTCACGAGCGTGAGGTCATCCTCTTCTTCCGCCCGTCCTGCCGTCACGCACGGCTCCTGCTCCTCGGCGCCCGGGCCACGGCCTCGGGCTCCGGGGCGCGCTGCTGTTCACCGGGAGTAGTTGCGCCACCCGCTTGCCCATCCGGTAGCCGAGTGCCTGGTAGGCGTCGAAGCGCCGGCTGTCGAACCACTGGTCGCTGGTGCCGTCGTGCGGAAATTGCTGGTCTGACTGAGCGTAGGCGAGGAGTGCGTAGGGCATGTCGGGGGTCAGCGTGGCCCGGGCGACGATCAGCCGCCCCCGCCTGCCCAGCGGTCGGCCGTGTCCGTCCACCAGTGCCCGCGGGTAGACGATCTTGCCCTCGACCACTGTGTCGGCCGAGAGCCGCAGGTCAAGGGCGGCCAGGGGGTTCGGTGGGGGCGGCTGGCCCGGCTGGCCCGGCTGGCCCGGCTGGGTCGGCTGGGTGGGCCGGGGTGTCAGGGGAGGCGCGCTGCCGGGAACGAGTTTCTGCCAGTCCTCGCGCTCGATTACGATCTCGACGCCGAGCTCCTCCCGCGCCAGGGCGATGGCCTCGCCCAGGGCGGCAGCGAAGGCCCCGGAGCCCCCGCTGGCGTCCACGCACACGGCGGTCGTGACGCCGTGCCGGAGCAGTTCGACCAAGCCGAGGTTCTCGTAGTGCCCGCCGTCCGTGACCAGGAGCATCCGGTCGTCCATCGGGTAGCGGCCGCACACTTCCCGCAGCAGGTACGACAGGCGGCGGATGCCGGGCATCGGAGGCAGCCCCCAATCGGCGCCCTCGTCCCACAGGGCACCCAGCACACCGGGGTTGGGGAGCCAGGTGCCGAGCCGGGCGTTGGAGAGCGCGAACAGCGTCTGGAACGCGCGTGCCTGGCGTCCCATGGCCGAGGCGAAGGCCGCACCGGAGACGGCGACGGCCGACTCGACGGTCAGGTCCTTGCGGATGACCGGCCTGGTGCGGCCCCACAGGACGTCCGTCCGGGCGTACCCGACGTCCGGACCGCCGACGTAGTCGTATGACAGGGTGAACGAGACGGCATGCCGCCCCGGCGGTGTGCGGTCGTCGCCGGACAGGTTGGCCGCCGCGGCGAAGACGACCTGGGGGAAGCCGGGGTGCCGTCTGCCGTAGCAGGCAAGCGGCGTCGGTTCGTCGAAGTCGTAGGGGACCGCCAGCTGTTCGCCGTCCGGGTCGGTCCTGCGGCGGACGGCGAAAGCGGTGGCCAGTCGGGCGCGGTAGAAGGGGTGGAGACTCGTCCATGTCTGGTCAAGGCTCAGCGCGACGACGCCGAGGACGACGGGGAGGCCGATCTGGACGGCGACCGGCCAGGTCCGCCCGACGTGGATAGCCGCGCCCAGAACGAGCAGGGAGGCCACTGTCACCACGATGAGAACCGTCCATACCAGCAGATACTTGGCGATGACAGGCGCGGTGCGCACCAGTCGCGAACGCTTGGCCGGCCCGAGGGCGCGTTCGGTGGTCTCGATGCGCCGCCATGTGGTGCTGACCAGAACGGTGAGATAGGTGAGCAGCCCCACGGCTCCGCCGCTCATCGCGGTCGCCGGGGCATGAAGCGTCCACAGACGCGCCGTCACCCACTCCAGCGCGGGGAGGACGACCACCACGACGGCCAGCAGCAGGCCCGCCACCACGAACGTGAGGAAGGTCTTCTTCAACGCGCCCGACAGGAACTGCCTGGCGAAGAACAAGGACACCAGCCAGAGAAGCCAGAACACGGCAGCGCACAGGAGCAGGGCGAGAACGGCCCACAGCGCGGGTGCCCGGAAGCCCGGGAGCCGGGCCGGGTCCGCCAGCGGAACGAGGTGGTAGCCCCAGCTCAGCGCGAGCCCCAGGACCAGCAGAGTCGCGGTGAGCAGTCCCAGGGAGGCCAGCAGGCCCCGCAGAACGGCCCCGATGGCGGCCAGCCATTGGCCGGTGCCCTCCGCGACGTACTTCGAGTGCCGGCGGGTGTGGTCCTCTTCCGGCGTGCCGGGCATGAAGACGTCGTCGGTACCAGCCCTGTACCGGCCCTGCTCACGACACCGGCCCTGCTCACGACTCCGGCTCTTCCCGGCCAGCGCGAGTTGCAGGGCACCCGCGGTGTAGCCGCCTCCGGACACCGACACCAGATAGCGCGCCCTGCGCAGCTGGGGCCGGAGCGCCTGCAGCGCGCCCAGGGTGACGCAGGCCGAGCGGATGCCGCCGCCCGAGACGCAGAAGCCGAGCCCGCCCTGTTCCCGGCCGGGCGGCACCCGGCTGCCGTTCTGCCAGCGAGCCTCCCTGGAACGGGGCGCGTCACCACGCGCCGTCCCCGGCCAGCGCCGTCGGCCCCACTCCAGCACGGGCCAGGGCGCGACGACGTCGGGCCCCACGGGGCCGGAGCCGGCCCTGTCGCCGGTGTGCTCGCTCCCGCATGCGCAGGTGCTGTGGCCTGCGCGCTCCCTGGCGTACCTGCGCTGGGCACAGCCGTGGAACGCGGCCCGCTTGAGGATGATCGCGACCACGACCGCGGCGACCGGCACGGTGAGGACGACCAGCAGCCACTTGACCGTCGCGAAGCCCGCCGCCCACGCGAACGTCCAGTCCGCGCCGCTCAGCCCGTGCAGGAGCAGCAGCTTCTCGGTCACGGCGCACACACACGCTGCGACGGCCGCGCCGATCCCGTACACGACCAGGCAGCGGTATCTCATGCGCACCGCTATGGTGCGGCCGCTCAGCCACAGCACGAGTACCGTGCTGGCGGTGTACGTCCCGGTGGGGACGAAGTCGTACGCCAGTGCCGTACGGAAGTCGGCCGTCCGGACGCCGACGAGGGCGCGCGCCGCACCCGCGCTGCCGGCCAGTTGCAGCCCCACGTCATCGACGGCGGGGGCTTGGAGGCGGATCGCGAGCCCTGCCCCGAAGACGGCGAGGGCCACGACGGCCAGGATGCTGCTGTGCACGCGCGAAAGCCTGGCGGGGCCGGCGTCTCCCGGCGAGGCCGGCAGGCCGCGCGTCCCGCCGTCCGCCTCCTGTCTCACCGCGGGACCCCCGCTGCGGACCAGGGGGCGAAGGCGTTGTCCACCGACCGCAGCGACGCTCGCAGCCCCGGGAAGTGCCGGAGCAGCACGCTGGTCATGGTGTTGTTCTCGATCCAGTCCAGGCCGGTCTGTGTGTACACCTGCGGCGTGTAGTCCGTGGTGAGGAACCGGTCGCTGTTGAGGCGGCGAGAGGCCATCAGGACGAAGACGCGGAAGGCCGTGTCACTGAAGGCGAAGCCCTTCGGGCGGGGTTCGGCGAACATGCCCACCGAGAGGTCGACACGCTCGATGTCCCCGTCGTAGACCCTGCGCAGTTCCTCGGCCCACACGGGGTTGTCCGTGAGGGTGTCGAAGTCCTCGGCGGGCAGGAGATGGAGCTGGCGCCGGAACTCGTTGTAGCGGGGCACGCCCACCTCCCGCGAGCGCAGGATGTCGACGGCCCCCAGGTCCATGAGCTTGCCGTCGGGCCGCTGGAACTCCTGGAGGAACCGGGGGTAGTTGTGCAGGGTCACCAGGCCCGGGTGCGATGTGCCGAAGGAATAGAGCAGGTCGGTCAGGGAGTGCTTGCCGAGGATGTCGTACGCCTGCCGCCCCGTCAGTTCCCGGAAGGTCGCCTCCTGCAGGAGCGAGTCGTCGGCGGCAGACCTGAAGCTCCAGTCGTCGGGGATGAGAGGGTGCATACGGTAGACGGCGACGAACTCCTCCGTGAGGGAGTACGGGACGCCGAAGTGGTCCGTGTGCCCGCCCACGATGCCGCTGAGTACCTCGCTCCTGCTGAGACGGCCGAACACCTTGTGCAGGCGCTCGCCCAGCAGGCCGTACCAGTTGGCGTGCATGGCGGCCACGGTCGTCGGGTGGCTGATGACGGCAGGCGTCCACTCCACGGTGTGGATCTTGGCGATCAGCGCCGCGGTGATCAGCCGTGCCCGCTGGAAGAGCTCCTCGTCCGACCACGTCGGGTAGGCGTCGTGCAACGCTTCGCAGATCGCGTTGTGTTCGAGCAGGAAGACCAGGTGCATCATGGCCAGTCCCAGCCAGAAGCCAGGAATGCCCGACGGGTCCTTGTCCGGGTGGTCCGGGAACAGCGGGCCGTCGGGGACGCGGAGCCTGCCGCCCTCGCCGGTCCGCAGCGACCGCTGCTCGTCCAGGGTGTTTCCGTACAGTTGGGACGCGTCCCACCAGGGCGAGTTCTCGTTCAGGAAGGTCGGCGGCAGGCCGTCGTGCCCGTCCGCCCGGGTGGGGTCCGGGATGGTCCGCGGCACGAGCATCGGTGGTGCGGGCCACGGGTCGTCATCGGCCAGATCGATGCGCCAGGGGCGGTCCATGGTGCCCTGCCCGTGACTGACCCAGTCCTTGATCATGAACTGGAGCCAGGCGGCGACCAGGGTGTTGACGGACTCTGCCGGGACGAAAGCGTGCCGGGTGAGCAGGGCCCGGCTCACCTCGCGAGGGCTCGGGGAGAGCAGGCGCGGCTCGGGTTCGGGAAAGGCCAGGTGGGGCGGCACGTTGCGGCCGAAGCGCGCACGGGCCATGCCCATACGGGGATCGGCCAGGTCGTTGTAGGTGCCGTCGGCCGTGCGTCCCGTGAGGCCTTGCGCGTCCGGAGCGTCGACGGCCGGCAGGTTGCACGACGGGTAGGAGCCGGTGTCGAAGAGGTTTTTGCGGCGCAGGTTGTCCCGCAGGCCGATGAGGGTGAGCAGTCCGAGGGGCTTGGGCAGGCGGTGCCAGCCGACCTTGTGGTCGACGGCGACCGCCAGCCGGTCGTGCAGGAGTACGAACCACGGGGCCCGGCCTTGTGGTGCTGTGCTCATGAGGGGTTCCTTCTGGCGTCCCGTCCCGGGAGGCGCGGCGGCTACCGTCAGCGGACGTCTGGCGGCCGGCCCGGCCATCCCCGGGCGACTAGGGTCAGGGCGACGTTGACCGTCGAGATCGCCGTGGTCGCAGCGGCCATGCGGTGCGGAAGCAGACCCTCGCGGCCGGCGCAGGCGGCTGCCAGGGCGTCGCTCGCGTGGATGAGCGTGCCGGTCCGCAGCGCCCGGTCAAGGTCGTCCGAGTCCGCGGGGCACAGGAGTTGGGCGCCGATGACCACGGTGCGCACGCCGAACATGCGAAGCACGTAGACCAGGGCGGGCCGTCCGGGATCCGCGCCCAGACGCCGGGCCATCACTCGCGGGGTCAGCAGCGCCGCCGCGCCGTTCACCAGTCGGATCATGGCCAGGGAACAGCGTGCGGCCATCCGCACGTCCATCTCAGCGTCCCTTCCAGGCGGGCATCCCGAGGATGTTCACGCCTTTTTCCTACGATATGAGAAGCAGTCCTGGTGTGCGCGTCGGGCCGCGGGGCGGCCGTCGGTCGTCATTCCTCCTCTCCGGGCTCTTCGGGCTCCTGGTGCGGCGTGCCGTTCATGGCCTGTCTGAGCCGCGCGAGCTGCAGATAGATCGTGCGGCGGGCACGGTTCTGGTTGCCCAGCGGGCGGTGTTCGGGCACGGCGTGCCAAGGGTTGAAGGACAGCCGGTCGGCGCGGGCGAACTGGTCCGCCGGATCGCACTCCTGCCGGAGCAGGCGCAGGGTGGCCACCGGCACGAACGGCGAGAGGCGTTCGGGCCACACCACGGACGCGTTCTCGACCGGCATCCGATGGGCGTCGGACTGCACCTGGACGAGAAAGTCGAAGTAGACGTCGCGTTCCCGCAGTGCGGCGGCTAGGGCCTGCCGCAGGTAGTCGTCGGGCGGGTGCCAGGGCACCCGGCTGCGGGTCCCGTCGCGGGGCACGAAGGAGTACTGCATCGCCTGGCCCGCCCCGAGGAGGTACGGCGTGCAGCTCCAGTAGCGGGCCTCCAGCGGGCTGGACCGGGTCTTCGCGTACAGGCCCTGCATGATCATGTCGCAGAGGTGCGGATGACGGGGGTCGAGGAAGTACAGGACCGGAGTTCCCGCGAAGACGTGCTGTTGGAGCCTGAGATTCTCGACGACATCGGGCGTGGTGAAGGCCGGCGCGCTGATGCCGGTGAAGTCCTGGGTCCACCGCTCGTCGTCGAGCAGCTTCTCGCCGCCGACACCGAGGAGTTTGACGCCGATGCTGAGGATCCCGTTGTCCTTGATGTCGGGCGGCGCGAGGGGACCGGGACCCGCGAAGCGGACCCAGGCGCGGTAGGTGGCGGGGGCGCGGAACACGCCGTGCCGCAGCCGTGCGGGCAGGCCGTCCCGGACGGTGAATTCCGCGTGGACGACCCCGTAGGTCTTGGTGTTGCCGGCCCGTTGCGACTCCCCCGGCCGGTACTGGCGCCGGACGAAGCGGGCCATCTGCTGTGCGATGGCCTCGGCGAGTGCCGCCTCGCCCGGCACGGCACGCTCCTCGGCGAGACCCAGGTGCTCGTCGCGGCGGCGTACGTTGATGCACCACTGCACGGCGGCCTGGACGGGACGCAGGAGGGTCCGGTCGAACAGCGGGCGCACGTAGGGGTCGATGCGCCGCTCCAGCAGGACGCCGCCGAGGACCGCGTCGTTGAGTCGCCGCCCGGCACTCACTGCCGCTCACCTTCCGGTACGACCGTGCAGAGGTAGTGCAGCGCCTTCAGGCCCGGGAGGAAGAAGTAGGCGCCGCCCTGAACGGTGACGAACTGCGGAAGGCCGAGGCGGCGGGTACGGAAGGGCCTGCCCTGCTCGGTGAACGTCGCGCGGCGCTCCTGGCGCGCCGCGACGATCGGGTCGGGGCCGTCGTGGAGCCCGTTGAAGTTCGGGTTGTCGAGCCAGGTGTGCTGGATGAACTCGAACTGGCGGGAGATGTTGGCGTTCAGCCCGAGGAAGTGCAGTCCCCGCGCGTCCGGGTCGTCCGCCGTGCCGTCAGGGCCGTAGGGCCGGCCGCGGCGCAGCAGCCGGTGCCGGCGTCCGACGGCGACCGAATCGGCGGAGCCGGGGCGGGGATCGAGGGAGTCACGAGGGTTGGCCCGGCGGATGTGGGCCCCGAGCGGACAGCGCAGACCGTCCGGATCCGTGGCGTGGTAGCCGAAGCCGTTGTCCGTCGCCAGGGCGGGGTCGTCGTGCTCGGGCGACCGGACCAGAGGAGCGCCGCCGGGCCAGCGTCCCAGCATGCGCGCGGCGAGCGCCTCCTGCGCGGCGGGGTCGCTGCTGCCGTCGGGGCGCCGCGTCTCCGCGTCGAGGTAGTCCCGGAAGGCCTCGACGTGCTGGCGGAGCTGCCGGAAGACCAGGTAGCTGCCGTTGCGCCCGAAGTCCGCACCGCCCTCGGGCGCGCGGGGCAGGACGCCGAGGGGGTCGTAGGGGAGCGGTAGCAGCGGGCGGTCGGTCAGCAGCCCGTACTCGTTGGGATAGCCGAGGACGAACTCCCCGGCCCTGACCACCTGCTCACCGTCCGTGCCCCTGTCGCCGGCCGCGGTGGCCTTGGGCAGCCCCTCGATGAGGGGCTGGGAGATGCCGTCACGGAAGCCGAAGGGCTCACGGCCGATCAGTTCGGCGGTGCCCAGCCGTACGGTCTCGGTGAACGCGCCGGGGGCCAGGACCTCTCGCCGCGTCTCGGCCTCCAGCTGCCCCAGCCGCCGCTCGTCGCGCGCGTAGAGCATCACCAGGACGTGCACGGGCGGGCCGGCCGGGCCGCCCCACTGCCAGTACCGGGGGGCGTTCTCCCCGACGTCCCCGAGGAAGCGGCTGCGGTCGGGGTCGGTCATGCCTACGACGAACTCGTACGGGAATCCGTCCAGTCCGGGTGTGTCCAGTCCGAGGCGGCGCAGACCGTCGGAGGTGAGGGCCACGTTGACCGCGGTGTCAGCGGGTTCGGCGCGGCCGTTCGTCACGCGGGGCGCCAGCCGTCCCAGCGCGGCACGGGCGGTGGCGGCCTGCCCGGCAGTGGCGAGCACCAGGAAGCAGGCCGACGTCAGGGTGCGGTAGCCGCGGGTGACCAGGCCCTGGATGTCGTCGAGTTCCAGCGGCATCGTCATGGTGGCACCCTTCCTTCACAGCTCTTCAGAACAGGGCGAGCCAGGCCTCCGTCTCGGCGGCACCGAGGGGCCCGAAGAGGCCCGCCCGGATGCGGGCGGCGATGTCGAGGTCGTGTGCGGTCGACGTGTCGTACGCGGAGTACCAGACCTGCGTCGGCACCTGGTGGCACCGCAGGTAGTTCTTGAACGCCTGCTCGTCCCTGGCACCGTCCAGCACGAGCCAGCGCACCCGCGGATAGCCGAGGCCGTTGCTGAAGACGGCGTTGAGCCCCCAGGCCACCTTGTCGATGAAGTCGTCCATGTAGCTTTCCAGGCTGCCGTCGTAGTTGCTCGCGAAGACCACCCGGCGTTTCCCGTCGACGAACAGCCAACGCGCGAAGTGGATCGTCTTGACCCCGGCGAGGTCGCCCCGGTTGAAGACGTGACGGACGCCGTAGTCCACGACGAACAGAACGGCGGTGAGCGTGATCCGACGGAACGGACCGGTCTTGACGGATCCGACGGCGGTGAACGGGTTCTGCGCCACGAAATCCTCGTAACCCGCGAGTTCGCGTATCCGGTCGTGGCTCGGGCGGGCATGGTCGGGGACATCGCGGCGTTCGTGCAGCCTGAGCAGGACGACCCAGACCGGCAGGGCGATCACGAGAAGCGGCAGCAGCACCAGGGCGGCCAGTGGCACCCCGACCAGGTGGGTGGCCCGGCGGATCCGCCACCCGAGCGGGGGCGGCGCGGGCCCGGCGCGGGCCCAGGCGAGGTCCTCGCGGCCGCCGACGTATTCCTGGATGGCGGCCCTGATCTCCACCGGGGTCCTGCCGGCCAGAGCCGGTCCGTTCCGGTCGAGGAATTCCTCGATCACCTCGCGCAGTACGGCCTCCTGCTCGATCTGCTGCCGTCCCCTCCCGACGGTGTTGACGTAATAGGCGGCGCAGGGCACCAAGTGGGAACGCAGCCAGCCGATCCGCGCCGCATCCGAGGAGCCCCCTGCCGGATATCCGGCGCAGTGCCCGAACAGCCGGTCCAGGCCGTCGCCCGCCTTGCGGACGAGACCGGTCAGGTGCGCTTCCACGGGCCCGTCCACCTCGCCCATGTACACGACGCTGGGCGGCATGTCCGCTGCGGCGCCGCCGGGTCCCTCGGGAACGAGGACGACACGTGCGAAGTGAACGCCCGGCACTTCGGCGAAGGGGAACAGCTCCCCGGCCGTGCCCTTCTGGCCGGCCTCGTGCAGCAGCTCCCGCACCTCGGCGACTCGATCCGGCGGCAGGGCGGCCTGGACGGTGACCGCCGTCTGATACGGCATCTTCAAGCACCTCCGCCACTCCTCGGGCCCTCAGGTCGGCGCGTCCCGGAACGTCAGGCTGAAATCCAGGACCTTGCGCCGCCCCCAGTAGACGTTGCCGAGGTAGACCCCCTGCCCGACGCTGCGGATCTCGTCCCGGATCCAGTGGGCCACGAGGGAGGTGCGCGAGTAGTCGAGGACGATGCACGCGCCGTCGTCCGACCAGCTCGAGTCCCGGTAGACCCGCGCCCGCACCGCCCGGATCCCGAACGGCGTGACGAGGTTCCGCAGTTCCCGGCCACCGGGTTCGAAGACCTTGCCCTGCCACGCGAGACGGCGCGTCAGCACGGCTGCCACGGCGTTCATCCTCGGGCTGCGTCCCAGGAGTACCGTCCCCAGGCCTCTTCCCCGGGGAATATCCCCGGGCGGGGAGGCGCGGAACAACCGGTCGAGCTCGGGCTGCGGCATGTCCAGCAGCCGGTCGGCGCCGATGTCGGTGGCGTGGCTCATCGTGCACCTCCAAGGGGCCCACTGCCGTGGGCACGTGTTTCCGTGCACCGTCGCCTCGTTCAGTACGGGTGGGGCGGCCGGTGGGGGTCGGCTTGCTGGACGCGGGCGGCGAAATTCGAGCCTGAATGGTTGACGCGGTAACGGCTGCGTACGTAGTTGACCGCGGCGCACATGTCGGCGACCACGTCGTACGGCGTCGTCGCCGTACCGGCCTGGTGGTGCTCCGCGAAGGTCGGCGGAATGACCTGCATCGCGCCCCGGGAGCAGTTTTGCCGGTGGCCGTCGGCCACGATCGGTCCGCGGTTGTTGCCGTCGCGGGTGTTGATCCGGTGGCCGGGGGCGTTGTAGGAGGACTCCCTCAGCGAAATGGTGACCAGGGCCGGGATTCCGAATGCGGGCTCCATGCCGGTCAGAGAGCACGCCGTCCGGGCGTAGCCCTCCATGGCGGCCTTGCCCACACCGTCGTTCGGGTCGTGGTAGGTGACCTGTGCCAGGCTGAGCCTGCCCGGTGTGTTCCTGGTGGGCGCGACGGCCTGGCAATCCACAGTGAAACCTTCAAGGCGCCCGAGTTGGGTGAGCGTCTCGCAGCCGGGGACGCCGTCCGCGTCGTTCCCGTGGAAGCCCTGAGCGCGCTGCTCGGCGGCGTACGCGGCCTTGGTCTGCTCATCGAAGTGACCCGTGGCTCCGGCCGGAATGCCGCGGCCCCGCGCGATCAGAGCGCGCTGGACGGTGCGAACGTCCTCGTTGGTCTTTCCGAACTGGACGTTGGCGAGCGTCACCATGGCGCCTGCCTCCTCGCTGACCGGTGTGTATGGCTGGTTCAGTACCGAGGAACGGCTCGGGTTCAGGGACGGTGGTGGGCCGGAGCTCCGGCGCCGACGGGGTGCCGGGCCTCCACGTATGCCGGCCATGAGCCGGGATCGACGTGGTCGTTCTCAGGGACGTGCGCGTGTGCGTACCAGCCGCCCTGGGACCGCCACACACTCTCGGAGCGGTGCGCGGTGAAATCGGTCGGCCGGCCCATGGGCCAGTTCTCCGGAACGCCCCAGGAGCGCACCCACGCGTTCAGCTCGGCCCAGCCCTTGCACGGGGTGTCCGTGAGCTTCGCGAACACTTTGCCGTTGAGGCGGCAGTGCGGGAAGAAAAGGGCCTCGATCTGGATGACGACCTTGCCGGCGCGGTTGGTGCGCGTGCCGCCGGACCGGTCCCTGAGCGACTTGCTGCGGGATGGTGCGGGGAAGAACTGGGCGAAGGCACCGGTGAAGGGATCCCAAAGGACGTGCGGTGCCAGTTCCTTGCCGCTGCCGGTGAAGTAATTCTTGAGGGAGGCGAACGGTACGAGGTCCTGCGGGGCCGCGGGGGTGGCCTCGCGGTCCGCGGTGATGTGCGCGATCGCCTTCGCCGGAAAGGCGGAGTCGCACGGGGCATGGTCCCCGAGATCGGCTCTGACAGCGCCGGGCAGCCACAAATCAGCCATTGCAGGCTCCTTGCGTCTGACACCAGGTGCGCATGCGGCAGCGAGAGGTCGTGACCAACTGCCGCCAGAGCATCGCTGCCGCTACCCGGTGCGGGTGTCGGGGCGGCAAAGGTCCTGACTGATAAGCGTTTCTGCTCCCCAGTGTGCTACGAAATGCGAAATGTGGCGAACCGTGCCGCGAGCGGCCATTGCCACCCGCGCGGACGCGAAGAAGCCGTCAGATGATGAGACCGCCACCGCTCACGAGGCGCGGTCACCCCGCGCATGGGCCCATGACGGTCCGGTACCGATCAGGCCGGCGCTGACCAAGGCGATGCGTCGTACGTCCGCAGCCTTCATCACCGCCACGTCGGCCTGCGTGTCCCCGCCGCCGTGAGCCGCGCCTCGGCCCTGGAGCGGGCACCCGGGCACCGGAGAGGAAGGCGTCAGCCCCCGCCACCACGACGCCAGGAAAGCCGGGGCGTGCTGTGCGTCGGCGGTGTCAACACCCAACGCGACCGGGTCGGCTACTCCTCTCAGGGACCGGGCCGGCTCAGCCGGCGCACACCCGACATCTGCGCCTTCACGCATTTCAGCGGCTCGGAGGCATTCGGTCCGGGTGCGCCGGACAGCGGCACCTCGGCCGCCTGCCCCGTGGCCGCGGGTGTGGTCGCCGCCATCCGTACCCAGTGGTCCGCCGCCTCCATCGGCCCCGGCGAGCTGCGGACCCTCCTGCGGCGCACCGCCGACGACCGCGGTGCCGCAGGGTTCGACTACGGCTACGGCGTGGTCAACGTCCCGCGGGCATCATGGACGCCCTGCACCGCCGCCAGAAGAACGGCCGCTCCGGCGGCAGCTGACGCACCCAGGAGAGACATGGCCCCCGACCGCCCCAGCCTGCTCATCACCATCGAGCTCCCGTCGGGGGTCACCCCCACAGCAGGAGTCCGCGGGTGAGCGAACAGCCCCCGTCACCACACCATGGGAGCCCACGGCGGCGGATGTTCTTCGTTGCCTACTCCGTTGAGCGGTCAACGATGGGCCCGCATGGTGCACTTCCGTGTGCGCGATGCCGCCGAGCGAGGTATGGGGTTCTGTCCTACGGTGGTTAGCGGGGGCCCGGCGGGGCGGCGGGCCCCCGTCCGCGCGATCTGCGGAGGCACCAGATGACATCCGACACCACACTTCTGCACCAGATGGACCACCTTGTGGTCCTCATGCTGGAAAACCGTTCCTTCGACAACATGCTCGGATTCCTGTGCACCGACCAGGGCAATCGGTCCCCGTCCGGCCAACCCGTCGAAGGCTTGACCGGAGCGGAGTCCAACCCGGACGGGAACGGCAGCAAGGTCACCGTATTCCGGATCGACCAAACTCAGCCCGGCGCGTATTTCATGCCCGGTTCCGTCCCCGGGGAGGAATACCACCGAGTCAACAACCAGCTGTTCGGCACGCAACAGGTGTCCTCACCAGCCCCTGCCGCGACCAATGAAGGCTTTGTCACCGACTTCGCGGAGATGTTTCCGACCAGGAGAGGCAACTCCCCGGGCGTCACCGCTGCCGACATCATGGGCTGCTTCCCACCGGAAGCGCTGCCGGTGCTCTCCCGACTGGCCCAGGGCTATGCGGTCTGCGACCACTGGTACTGCTCGGTGCCTACCCAGACCATGCCCAACCGGGCCTTCGCCCTTGCCGGGACCAGTCAGGGCCTGGTGAGTGACAAGGCGTGCATGGCTCAGGCGAAGGCCAACAAGGTCATGTTCGACGTGCCCAGCATCTTCGGCCGGCTCAGTGACAAGAACATCGACTGGAGGATCTACGGCTACAACCTCGAGCCGTTGACCAGGGCGGACTTCCCCGACACCATGCAGGCCGATCCGGGGCATTTCGGCCGCTTCATGGACTTCAAGAACGACGCCGCCGGGGGCTCGCTGACCGCCTTCACCTTCCTGGAGCCCGCCTGGAAGCACGACGGAAACAGCCAGCACCCCAATGATGACGTCTCGTCAGGGGAGCAGCTCATCCTCGATGTGTACAACGCGCTGCGCACGGGGCCCGACTGGGCCAAGACTCTGCTGGTCATCACCTACGACGAGCACGGCGGTTGTTACGACCACGTGCCGCCGCCGGCCGGCGCGACACCGCCCGATCAGTCCGAGGGCGAGGCTGGTTTCGACTTCACCCGGTTCGGAGTGCGGGTGCCCACGGTGCTGGTGTCCCCGCTCATCGAGCGCGGGACCGTTTTCCGGGTCCCCGCCGGCAGCGTGCCGTTCGACCACACCTCGGTGCTCAAGACGATCGAGGAGCGGTGGGGGGTGGATCCGCTCACGGCCCGGGATGCCGCTGCCCCCGGCATCGGCGGGGTCCTGACCCTGGACAAACCGCGCGACGACAATCCGCTGAAAGGCGTCATCGCCCCCGTCGCCAAGGGCGCCAACCCCGCCCGGGGCGTCACCTCCCACCTCGAAGCGGTCTACGACGACCTCGTCGCCGAGAGGCTCCTCCCGGGCGACTGAGATGTCATCTCATGCGGCGGGTGCGACACTTGATCACCGAGCGGTCCGGCTTGCCCCGGTCTGCCGGGATCTCGGGGCGAACGCGCACGACGCTGAGCGGCCAGTGCGCCGGGCGTAGGAGGTCAGCGGCGACTTGAATGGGCACCGCGGCCTGGCGCACCAGCGCCGCACGCCCGAACGCGCCTGAACTCTGTCTGCGGCGTTGGCGGGCCTCCTTGTCACCTTCGCACGCGAACGAGCAGTCGTCACGACCGGCCCGCAGACCGTCGCACGACGCTACCCGGACCGGCCGACGATCGGTGAAACCGCAGGTCAGCTCAGCTTGCGGAAGAGGCCCTCCTGCACCACGGACACGATCAGTTGCCCTGAGAGGTTGTAGATGCGGCCCCGGGCAAGGCCCCTGCCGCCCACCGCGATCGGCGACTCCTGGTCGTACAGGAACCACTCGTCCGCGCGGAACGGCCGGTGGAACCACATGGCGTGATCCAGGGAGGCCAGGTCGAAGTTCCGTGGGCCCCACAGCGGTTCGACCGGGATGCGGACCGCGTCCAGGAGGGTCATGTCACTGGCGTAGGTCAGCGCGCACGTGTGCACCAGCGGGTCGTCGCCGAGCGGTCCGACCGCGCGCATCCACACGGCACTGCGCGGCTCGGCCCCCTGGATCTCCTCGGTGTTCCAGCGCAGCCGGTCGACATAGCGGATGTCGAAGGGCTGGCGGCGCGCCATCCGCTCCAACTGCTCCGGCAGCGCGCCCAGGTGCTTGCGGATCTCCTCGGAGACCGTCGGCAGCGACTCCGGATCCGGCACCTCACGGGCCGGCGGCAGCTGGTGCTCGAACGGTCCTTCCTCAGGCTTGTGGAAGGAGGCCGTCAGATTGAAGATCGTGCGGCCCTGCTGCACGGCCGTGACCCGGCGCGTGGTGAACGACCGGCCGTCACGGACCCGCTCCACCTGGTACACGATGGGCACGCCGGGGCGGCCCGGGCGAAGGAAGTACGCGTGCAGCGAGTGCACCGGGCGGTCGCCGTCCGTGGTGCGGCCGGCCGCGACCAGTGCCTGGCCCGCCACCTGGCCGCCGAAGACCCGCTGCAGCGACTCCTGCGGGCTTCGGCCACGGAAGATGTTGACCTCGATCTGCTCCAGGTCGAGCAGGTCGACCAGGCGCTCGGCGGGATTCGTCGTCATCGGTGGGATTCTCCTGGGATCACAACGGGTCTCACAACTGGTCGACGGCGGTTCACAGTTGACCGACTTCGGTGACGCGGACGACCGCACGGCCCTCGGCGTCCGAGGCGGCGAGATCGACCTCGGCGCTGATGCCCCAGTCGTGGTCGCCGCTCGGGTCGTCGAAGATCTGGCGGACGCGCCAGAGGCCGTTCTCCGGCTCCTCGTTGATGACCAGCAGCTTGGGACCGCGGGCGTCGGGACCGGTGCCGAGGTCGTCGTACTCGTCCCAGTACTTGTCCATCGCCTCGCCCCAGGCGTCGGCGTCCCAGCCGGACTCGGCGTCCATCTCGCCGAGCTCCTCGACCTGGTCGAGGGCGGCCAGCTCCACGCGGCGGAACATGGCGTTGCGGACCAGGACCCGGAAGGCCCGCGCGTTGGTGGTGACCGGCTTGACCTCGTCGGCCTTCTCCTGGGCCTCCTCGGCGGTCATCTCCTCCGGATTCGCCAGCTGCTCCCACTCGTCCAGCAGGCTGGAGTCCACCTGCCGCACCATCTCGCCCAGCCACTCGATCAGGTCCTGCAGGTCCTCGGACTTCAGGTCGTCCGGGATGGTGTGGTCGAGGGTCTTGTAGGCGCTGGCGAGGTAGCGCAGCACGATGCCCTCGGTGCGGGCCAGCTCGTAGAAGGACACCAACTCCGTGAAGGACAGCGCCCGTTCGTACATGTCGCGGATCACCGACTTCGGCGACAGCGGATGGTCGCCGACCCACGGGTGGCTCTTGCGGTAGGTGTTGTACGCGTGGAAGAGCAGCTCCTCCAGCGGCTTCGGGTACGTGACGTCCTGGAGGCGCTCCATGCGCTCCTCGTACTCCACGCCGTCCGCCTTCATCGCGGCGACGGCCTCGCCGCGCGCCTTGTTCTGCTGCGCGACGAGGATCTGCCGCGGGTCGTCCAGGGTGGACTCGACGACGGAGACCATGTCGAGGGCGTAGGACGGCGACTCGGGGTCGAGGAGCTCGAACGCGGCGAGGGCGAACGTGGACAGCGGCTGGTTGAGCGCGAAGTCCTGCTGCAGGTCGACCGTGAGGCGGACGATACGGCCCTCGGCGTCGGGCTTGTCGAGCTTCTCCACGATTCCGCCGTCGAGCAGCGACCGGTAGATCGCGATGGCCCGCCGGATGTGCCGGAGCTGCTGCCTGCGCGGCTCGTGGTTGTCCTCCAGGAGGTGGCGCATCGCCTCGAACGCGTTGCCCGGGCGGGCGATCACCGACAGCAGCATCGTGTGCGTCACCCGGAAACGCGAGGTCAGCGGCTCCGGTTCCGAGTCGATCAGCTTCTGGAAGGTGTTCTCCGTCCAGCCGACAAAGCCCTCCGGCGCCTTCTTGCGCACCACCTTGCGCCGCTTCTTCGGGTCGTCGCCCGCCTTCGCCAGCGCCTTCTCGTTCTCGATGACGTGCTCCGGCGCCTGCGCCACGACGAGCCCGGCCGTGTCGAAACCGGCCCGGCCGGCCCGGCCCGCGATCTGGTGGAACTCCCGGGCCCGCAGCGTGCGCACCCGGCTGCCGTCGTACTTCGTGAGAGCCGTGAACAGCACCGTGCGGATGGGCACGTTGACGCCCACGCCGAGCGTGTCCGTGCCGCAGATGACCTTCAGAAGGCCCGCCTGGGCGAGCTTCTCCACCAGGCGCCGGTACTTGGGCAGCATGCCGGCGTGGTGGACGCCGATGCCGTGCCGGACGTAACGGGACAGGTTCCGGCCGAACTTGGTGGTGAAGCGGAAGTTGCCGATCAGCTCGGCGATCTGGTCCTTCTCCTCGCGCGAGCACATGTTGATGCTCATCAGCGCCTGCGCCCGCTCCACGGCCTGCGCCTGCGTGAAGTGCACGATGTACACGGGCGCCTGCCGGGACTCCAGCAGGTCGGTGAGCGTCTCGGTGAGCGGGGTGAGCTGGTACTCGTAGGAGAGCGGCACCGGACGGGTCGCCGAGCGGACCACCGACGTGGGGCGGCCGGTGCGACGGGTGAGGTCCTTCTCGAAGAACGACACATCACCCAAAGTCGCCGACATCAGGATGAACTGCGCCTGGGGGAGCTCCAGCAGCGGGATCTGCCAGGCCCAGCCACGGTCGCCCTCGGCGTAGAAGTGGAACTCGTCCATGACGACCTGGCCGACATCCGCGTTCTTGCCGTCGCGCAGCGCGATCGACGCCAGCACCTCGGCGGTGCAGCAGATCACGGGCGCGTCGGCGTTCACGGAGGCGTCGCCGGTGAGCATGCCGACGTTCTCGGTGCCGAACAGCTTGCACAGCTCGAAGAACTTCTCCGACACCAGCGCCTTGATCGGGGCCGTGTAGAAGGTGACCTCGTCCCGGGCCAGCGCGGCGAAGTGGGCACCCGCGGCGATCATGCTCTTGCCGGAGCCGGTCGGCGTCGAGACGATCACGTTCGCCCCGGAGACCACCTCGATCAGCGCCTCCTCCTGGTGGGGGTAGAGGGTGAGGCCGCGCTCCTGCGCCCACGACTCGAAGGCTTCGTACAGGGCGTCGGGGTCGGCGGTCGGCGGCAGCTGATCGATGAGGGTCACGCCCCCATCTTGCCTGGCCTTGCCCCCGAGAGGGGAATCGGATGCGGGCAGGAAGATCATGGCCGCTACGCTGTGTCGCCGACGGGATGTCAGTGCACCAGGTCAACTGGACAGCGGCACACGAGGAATGGGGCGGGAAGCGGCCATGATGGGACCAGCACACTCACTGTCGGGGGCCGCGGCCTGGCTCGGCGTCGGGGCGGCAGCCGCCGCGGCAGGTCACCCGATGCCCTGGCCGGTACTCCTCTGCGGCGCCCTGATCTGCGCCGGCGCCGCGCTCGCCCCCGACCTCGACCACAAGGCGGCCACGATCTCGCGCGCCTTCGGACCGATCTCGCGCTGGATCTGCGAGATCGTGGACAAGCTGTCGTACGCCGTCTACAAGGCGACCCGGATGAAGGGCGACCCGCGCCGCTCCGGAGGTCACCGTACGCTCACGCACACCTGGCTGTGGGCGGTCCTGATCGGTGCCGGCTGCTCGGGGGCGGCGATCGCGGGGGGCCGCTGGGCCGTGCTCGCGATCCTGTTCGTGCACATGGTGCTGGCGATCGAGGGACTGCTGTGGCGGGCGGCACGCGGCTCCAGCAGCGATGTCCTGGTCTGGCTGCTGGCGGCGACCACCGCGTGGATCCTCGCGGGCGTCCTGGACAAGCCCGGCAACGGCTCCCACTGGCTGTTCACGGCGCCGGGCCAGCAGTACCTGTGGCTGGGGCTGCCGATCGTGCTCGGCGCTCTGGTGCACGACATCGGGGACGCGCTGACGGTGTCCGGCTGCCCGATCCTGTGGCCGATCCCCGTGGGCCGCAAGCGCTGGTACCCCCTGGGGCCGCCCAAGGTCATGCGGTTCCGGGCCGGGAGCTGGGTGGAGCTGAAGGTGCTGATGCCCGTGTTCATGCTGCTCGGCGGCGTGGGCTGCGCGGCGGCCCTCAACGTCATCTGAGGCATCCCCCGGACGCGGCGCGCCCCTCGCGTCCGGGCCCCCGGCGCCTGGCCCGAGGCACGCCTCGCACCCGAGGCACCCCTCGGATTCAGGTCGCTGCGCCGGCCCCCGCCCCGCCGTACCGGCGCTCGAAGCGGGCGATCCGGCCCTCGATGCCGACCCGTGCGGGCCTTGCCCGTGTAGAAGGGGTGGCTCTCCAGAGGGGATCTCCACGTCGATCACCCGGTAGTCCGGTCGTCGTCCACTCGATGGTCTGCTCACTCCACGCCGTCGAGCGGGTCAGAGACGCGCAGCCGGCGGCGCGGTCGCGGAACACCACGGGGTGGTGGTCGGGGTGCTCGTCCTGCTGCGTAGCGGCTCCTCGGGCGGGGCGGTCGAGCAGGGCGTGGGCGGACCCGCCGGGGCCCGTGGGTCAGCCGGGCAGGGAGTCCTCGTCGACGATGTGCATCGCGGCCTCCTCGGCGGAGGCGGCGGCGCCGTCGATGCCGACGTCGGTGGCGACGAGGGCGGCCTCCTCGTCCTCGTGCGCTCCTTCGTCCGGGGCCACCAGCCGGCCGGAGCGGAGGTTGCCGACCTCGTTGTCGAGGAGCTCCCCGTCGCTGTCGCGGTCACCGATGTCGTCGCCGTCGGGGGCGACGAGGTCGGGCTGCTCCTCGGCGAGCCGCTGGTCCAGAGTCTCGCCCGCCTGGCGCTCGGCCGCCGTCACCCCGGTGTGCTCCACCGCCCAGGGGCGCTCGGGAGGGGACCAGCCACGGTCGAGCGGGTCCGCGACGCCGTCGAAGTCCAGTGTGTCCTCGACGTCGAGCACCCCCGAGTCCTCCCGGATCTCCGAGGGATCGGGCTGGTAGACGTCGTCCCCCCAGCCGTCGGCGCTGTCCACGAGTACCTCCAGGTGGTGAGGACGGCCATGTGCCGCCGCGAGGGGCGGCGGGCCGCCGGCACGCGTGGCACGAGGACGAGGGTCACACGCCGTGAACCGGATGGTTCCGGGGCGTTCCTCGCACCGGTGCCGTTTCCAGACTTCCACCCCTGCTCGGCACCGCGCAACGGCACGGGCGCGGGTCATTGCCGGCGGTCGCCCACCGGCACCGATCACACCCCATCGCGCGCCCTCGCGCCGTGGCCCGGCTGCCGGAAGCGCCGGGAGACGCGGCCGCGCGCTGGTCCGCCGTGACCGGCGGGGCGGAGGGCCGGCGGTAGCCCCCGCCGGGCGCCCGCCCTCGGCGGACAGGCCGTCCCGGGAACCGACAGCCGTGCCCACGACACCCAGCGGAGCGCAACCGGTCACTGCCGGCGCCGCCGCCTTGATCGCGGAGAGCGGCCTTGCCGGCCGGTACCGCGGCGGCGGCCTTGTCGGCGGGCGCTGCACCGGCGGCCTTGCTGGCGGCACCGCGTCGGCGGCCTTGTCGGCGGGCACCACGTCAGCGGCCATGCTGGCGGGCACCGCGTCGGCGGCCTTGCCGGCGGGCAACGCGCGCCGGCGGCCCTGTCGGCAGGCGTCGGGCCGCGGCACCGGCCGCCCGTGCGCTCGCCGGGTCCTCACCCGTGCCAGGACCGCCACAGTGCCGCGTAGGCGCCGTCCGCCGCGACCAACTCGTCGTGGCTGCCCAGCTCGCTGATGCGGCCCTCCTCCACGACGGCGATCACGTCGGCGTCGTGGGCGGTGTGCAGACGGTGGGCGATGGCGACCACGGTGCGGCCGTCCAGTACCCGGGCCAGCGAGCGTTCCAGGTGCCGGGCCGCGCGCGGGTCCAGCAGCGAGGTCGCCTCGTCCAGGACCAGCGTGTGCGGATCGGCGAGCACCAGCCGGGCCAGCGCGATCTGCTGGGCCTGTGCCGGGGTGAGCGCAAGACCGCCGGAGCCGACCTCGGTGCCCAGGCCGTCGTCCAGTGCCCGTGCCCAGCCGTCCGCGTCGACCGCGCCCAGTGCCGCCCACAGCTCGGCGTCCGTGGCGGTGGTGCGGGCCAGCAGGAGGTTGTCGCGCAGGGAGCCGACGAAGACGTGGTGCTCCTGGTTGACCAGGGCGACGTGCGACCGGACGCGTTCCGCCGGCATCCGGGACAGCTCGGCGCCCCCCAGGCTGATCCGGCCGTCGCGGGGTGCGTAGATCCCGGCGAGCAGCCTGCCCAGGGTCGACTTGCCCGCGCCCGAGGGGCCGACCAGGGCCAGCCGGGTGCCCGGGGCGACGTCGAGGGACACCTTGCGCAGCACGTCGACGCCCTCGCGGTAGCCGAAGTGGACCCGGTCGGCCCGCAGGTCCCGCCCGCCCGGTGCCAGCGAGCCGTCCCCGGCGTCCGGCTCGATGTCCCGCACGCCGACCAGGCGGGCCAGCGACACCTGGGCGACCTGCACCTCGTCGTACCAGCGCAGGATCAGGTTCACCGGGTCGACGAGCATCTGCGCGATGAGGGCGCCGGTGGTCAGCTGCCCTACCCCGATCCAGCCGCTCAGCACAAAGGTCCCGCCGACCATGAGGACCGAGCCGAGCACGATCGTGTGCACGGCGTTGATGACCGGGAACAGCACCGACCGCAGCCACAGCGTGTACTGCTCCCAGGCGGTCCACTCCCTGATCCGCCGCTCCGAGAGGGCGACGCGGCGGGCGCCGAGCCGGTGCGCCTCGATGGTGTGGCCCGCGTCCACCGTCTCGGCGAGCGCGGCGGCCACGGCGGCGTACCCGGCGGCCTCGGAGCGGTAGCCGGAGGGCGCCCGCCTGAAGTACCACCGGCACCCGGCCACGAGCACCGGCACGGCGAGCAGTACGGCGGCCGCGAGCGGCGGAGCCGTGACGACGAGCCCGCCGAGCAGCAGCAGGGCCCAGACGACACCGATCGACAGCTGGGGCACGGCCTCGCGCATCGCGTTGGCCAGGCGGTCGATGTCGGTGGTGATGCGGGAGAGGAGGTCGCCCGTCCCCGCCCGTTCCAGCACGCCCGGCGGCAGGCCGACCGACCGGACGAGGAAGTCCTCGCGCAGGTCGGCCAGCATCCGCTCGCCGAGCATCGCGCCGCGCAGCCGCACCTGCCGGGTGAACACGGCCTGCACGGCCAGCGCGAGCACGAACAGCCCGGCGGTCGGGCCCAGATGGAGGTCCGCAGACCGGTCGGCCACCCGCTCGACCAGGCCGCCGAGCAGGTAGGGCCCCACCATGGACGCGATCACGGCCACCGTGTTGACGCCGATGAGCAGCAGGAACGCCCGGCGGTGCCGGCGGAACAGCTCGGTGACGTAGGCGCGCACGGTCGCGGTCGCGCCGACGGGCAGGGTGGTGGCGGTCGTCGGGGCCGCCGGGTCGTACGCCGGCGGCGCTACGCCGATCATGCGCTCTCCTCGATCTCTTCCGGTTCCTGGCGTGCGCCCACCAGGGCGCCCTCGTCGGCCGCGGCCAGTTCGTCGGCCGTCTCCCGGGTGACCACGGCCCGGTACCGCGGTTCGCCGTCGAGCAGTTCGCGGTGTACGCCGACCGCCACGACCTCGCCCTCATGGACCAGGGCGACCCGGTCCGCCTGGTCGAGCAGCAGCGGAGAGGAGGTGAACACCACGGTCGTACGGCCCGAGCGGAGCCGGCGCAGTCCGTCCGCGATCCGTGCCTCGGTGTGCGAGTCGACCGCGGAGGTCGGCTCGTCCAGCACCAGCACCTCGGGGTCGGTGATCAGCGACCGGGCCAGCGCGAGCCGCTGGCGCTGGCCGCCGGACAGGGACCGCCCACGCTCGGTGATGCGGGCGTCCATCGGGTCGGCGGCGTCCAGCGATCCCTGCACGAGCGCGTCCAGGACGTCGCCGCACTGCGCCGCGGCCAGCGCGTCCGCGGCCCGTACGGCTCCCGAGGCGGGCACGTCGAGCAGCTCGCGCAGCGTCCCGGAGAGCAGCACCGGATCCTTGTCCTGGACGAGGACGGCGGTACGGGCGCTGTCCAGGGGGAGGTCGTCCAGCGCGACCCCGCCGAGCAGCACCGAGCGGCACGGCTCGGTCGGGTGGCCGCCCAGCCGCTCCGCGAGTCTGCCCGCCGCGTCCGGGTCGCCGCAGACCACGGCGGTGAGCCGGCCGGCGGGAGCGAGCAGACCGGTGCCGGGGTCGTACAGGTCGCCGCCCGGCACCTGCGCCTCGAGGGTGCCCTCGGTGGCCGTGGACCGCTCCAGCGACAGCACGCGGGCCGCCCGTTTGGCCGAGGGGCGCGAGAAGGAGTACGCCATGGCGATCTCCTCGAAGTGCCGCAGCGGGTAGTTGAGGATCATGACCGCGCTGTAGACGGTGACGAGTTCGCCGACGGTGATCCGGCCCTGGCGGGCGAGGTGGACGCCGTGCCAGACGACGGCGATGAGCAGCAGTCCGGGCAGCAGCACCTGGACGGCGGAGATCAGCGACCACATCCGGGCGCTGCGCACCGCGGCGTGCCGTACCTCCTGCGAGGCGCGGCGGTAGCGGTCGAGGAACAGCTCCTCGCCGCCGATGCCACGCAGCACCCGCAGCCCGGCGACCGTGTCCGAGGCCAGCTCGGTGGCCCGGCCGGCCTTCTCGCGCTGCACATCGGCGCGGCGCGTCGCCCGGGGCAGCAGCGGCAGCACCGCGAGGGCCACGACGGGTACTCCGACAGCGACGACCACGCCCAGGGCGGGCTGGTAGACGAGGAGGCCGACACAGACCACGACGACCGTCAGCGCGGCCGCGGTGAACCGGGAGACCGCCTCGACGAACCAGCCGATCTTCTCGACGTCACCCGTGGAGACGGCCACCACTTCGCCTGCCGCGACCCGCCGGGTCAGGGCGGAGCCCAGCTGGGCGGCCTGGCGCGCCAGCAGTTGCTGGACGCGGGCGGCCGCGGTGATCCAGTTGGTGACGGCGGCCCGGTGCAGGAAGGTGTCGCCGAGGGCGATTCCCGTGCCGCACAGCAGCATCAGAGCACCCGTCAGGGCGAGCTCGGTGCCGGAGCGCTCCAGGACGGCCTCCACGGCCTGACCGACGCAGAAGGGCAGGGCCGAGACGGAGACGAAGTGCAGCAGGCCCCAGGCGAGCGACTTCAGCTGTCCGGCCAGCTGGTTCCGCCCGAGCCACCACAGGAATCGGGGACCCGAACGCGCGTCCGGGACGCCCGGATCGGAGTACGGAAGGTCTTGAATCTGCATGACGTCCCAGTTGCTCGTGTCAGGAGGGAAGGGGTGTCGAGGGGATGGAGTGAAGGGGGGAGGGGAGAAGAGCGGTGACAGGCCGTGAAAGGTTCGCGTCGCCGAGTGGTTAATTTCAAACGGTTTTCCCGACGGAGCGGCGACGTTCACCGGCTTCCGGCCACTGGTCGGCCGGTCGGCCACGTCACGAGGCCGTCACCCGAATGTCCGGAAGAGGGCATAAACATCCGGTATGGGGTGTCACGATGGTGGCGTGCGGATCCAGGGTGTGCGGCGAATGGCGGTCGCGGTGACGGCTTTTGGAACTCTGCTGGCGACTCTGTCGGCGTGCGGCACCGGAAGCTCCGGGCCGGCCCGCACCGCCGGGGCGGCGGGCTCGCGCGGCGAGGCCGGGCCGAGCCCGTCGGTGTCGGCCCTCCCCGCGACCGACCCGACCCGCATCCCGGGCGTGGGTGACCGGTTCCACCGGCAGATCCCCCGTGACTCGGACCAGGTCGTCGTGGTGTACGGCGAGGCCGAGGACTCGGCCGACTCCACGGTCGTGCTGTACACACGGGACGGCGCGCGGTGGCGGCCGGTGGCCGACTGGCCCGCGCACAACGGCCGGTACGGCTGGACCACGGACCATCACATGGGCGACGAGCGCAGTCCCGTCGGCGTGTTCGGTCTCTCCGACGCGGGGGGTGTGCTCGACGACCCCGGCACCCGGCTGCCGTACGACCAGGACGAGGGTGCCTACGCGCCGCCGAACGACTGGGGCGAGGCGCACCGGCACGACTTCGACTACGTCATCGCCATCGACTACAACCGCCTCCCGGGCACCCCGCCGTACGACCCCACGCGCCCGGAGGGCGACGACAAGGGCGGCGGCATCTGGCTGCATCTCGACCACGGCGACGGCACGTCCGCGTGCGTCAGCGTGTCCAAGGACGCCATGGAGTTCCTGCTGCGCACGCTGGACCCGGCTCGGCATCCCGTGATGGTGATGGGCGACCGGGCGGAACTGCGCGCCTGAACGCACGATCGCGCCGTTGTTCCCGAGGCGTCATTGCGGCCGGCCCCGACTGGCCCGTAGAACACCGGCCATGAGAAGACGGATAGTCATGTCCATGCTTGCCGGAGCGACCCTCCTGGCGAGCGCCCTCTTCGGCACCGGAGCCGCTGACGCCCAAGCGGCCGACGTTCCGGCCGAGTTCGGTACCGACTGGCACGACCCGGTCACCGCGGCACCGCCCGTCGAGCGGCCGCACACCAAGTCGTGCCAGGTCACCCTCGCCGACGCCCAGTTCCGCGACTTCACGCCGTACCGGGGCGCGTACACCCCGCCCCAGGGCTGCGGTGACCGCTGGAGCAAGGTCGTGCTGCGGCTCGACGGCAAGGTGAAGGGCCGTCAGTACGACCGCCTCGGCTATCTGCACGTCGGCGGGGTCGAGATCCTGCGCACCTCCACTCCGGAGCCCTCGCCCGACGGCATCGCCTGGCACGTCGAGAAGGACGTCACCCGCTACAGCGACACCTTCCGCAGCCCGCAGAACGTCGAGATGCTGATCGGCAACGTCGTGGACGACACCTACACAGGCGTCATCGACGTGCACGTCACCCTGACGTTCTCCGCGGGCCGTCCCGCGGAGCGGACGCCCGACCGGGTGCTCACCCTCGCCGACACGCCCGGCGGCACGACCCTCACCACCCCGCGCAACAGCGAGCGGATCGTCGCCGAGGTCTACGCGACCGGTTCGGGTGGCGGCTGCGAGGAGTTCTGGTACCTGACCGTGGCCGACCCGGCGTCGTACTCCTGCAAGGCCGATCACGGACCGTACCGGGAGGTGCAGATCAAGGTCGACGGCCAACTCGCGGGAATCGCCGCGCCGTTCCCGAACGTCTGGACCGGCGGCTGGTCCAACCCCTTCCTCTGGTACGTCATTCCGGCGCCGGGCGCCTTCGATGTCCGGCCGATCGCATACGACCTCACGCCGTTCGCGGGCCTGCTCGACGACGGGCGCCCGCACCGCGTCGAGGTCTCCGTCGTCGGTGTGCCCGCGGGCCAGTCGGGCTGGAGCGCCCCGGTGAACGTCCTGGTCTGGCAGGACGCGCACCGCTCCCACCTGACGGGGGCGCTCACCGGGAACAGGGCGACGGACATCGCCAACTCCTCCGTCTACACGCCCGGTTCGGAGAACCGTGTGAACACCGAGGCCGGACACCGGCTCACCGTGTCCGGATACCTCGACACCTCGCACGGGCGCGTGACCACCACCGTCACCCGGACGCTCGCCAACACCTCCGTCCACCGCTGGACCGACGGCGAGAACACGGACGGACTGGACGCGACCTGGACCGACGACCAGACGGTCACCGTCGGCGGCCACGGTCCCGCCCGGACCACGCACACCGACCGGACCTACACGATGAACGGCGCGACGACCGTCGGCGCGGACGACAGGCTGCGCACCGTCCTGACGCTCGGCGACCGCGCGTCGGTCGTGGAACTGCGGGACGGCCGGCGCACCGCGTGGTCGCGGCTCGACGACACCTACAGCGGCGACGCGGCGTACACGATCAACGTCCCGCGCGACCAGCGGCATGCGGTCGGCACGTCGAGCGAGCGCTACCGGCTGTACGGCTCCGACGGCTGCTACGACCGTTCGCTGACCACCGTTCAGGGAGTGCTGACGGAGGATCGCGAGCGCTGCTGAGCACAGCGCGATGTCAGGTGCGCCACCTGTGATGTACGGCTGTGACACGGGCGTCTCCCCTTCCAGGAGTGCCCGTGCCGCAGTCCGTACCGTCCCTGCCGCGACGCGTCGCGCGCATACTGCGTACCTCCCTCTTCGCGCGGGTCGCCCGCGTGCTCGTGCTCAGCGTCGTCGTCGGGAAGCTGTGGCCCGGGACGTCCTCCAGTCCGGTTCCGGCCCGCACGTCGACCCGTGGTGTGCGGTCCGCCGTGGTCTACGCGCCGCGGTCTACGCGGGTCCGGTGCCCTGTCGCGGAGCGCGGTTCGCCGCGTTCAGCAGCGCTGGCCGCCGTCCCCCTCGATGAGGGTGTCCAGGAGCACGCCGAGCACCTGGCGCTCCTTCTCCGTCAGCGGAGCGAGGATCTCCTCGGCCGCCGACCGGCGTGCGCCGCGCAGTTCGCGCAGGGTCGTGCGCCCCTCGTCCGTCAGCTCGATCCGGGTCACCCGCCGGTTCGCCGGATCCGCCACCCGCCGTACCTTCCCGCTCGCCTCCAGCCCGTCGACCAGCGTCGTCACCGCGCGCGGCACCACCTCCAGGCGCTCGGCGAGGTCGGCCATGCGCGGCGGCGAGGCGTAGTGCGCGAGGGTGCGCAGCAGCCGGGACTGGGCCGGGGTGACGCCCAGGTCGTGCCGTTCCAGATGGCGTTTCTGGATGCGGTGCACCCGGCGGGTCAGCCGCAGCAACTGCTCGGCGAGCAGGCCGTCGGAATCGGGGGTGGTCATGCGGGAACAATATCAGGATGCCGTTCATTGTGAGTATAGGTAACAATGAGCTACGATCCGTTCGTCATCGCCGGCCGACCCTCGACCGACGCCCGTTCACCTCCGTAGGAGCCCATGCATCCCGACCGAGAACCGTCCTGGACCCCGCCTGCCGACGCCAAGGAACAGCCCCGGCAGGTGCGCCGCATCCTGAAGCTCTTCCGTCCCTACCGCGGGCGGCTCGCGATCGTCGGCCTGCTGGTCGGCGCCTCCTCGCTGGTTTCGGTGGCCACGCCGTTCCTGCTCAAGGAGACCCTGGACGTCGCGATCCCCCGGGGCCGCACCGGCCTGCTCAGCCTGCTCGCGCTCGGCATGATCCTCAGCGCCGTCCTCTCCAGCGTCTTCGGCGTGCTCCAGACGCTGATCTCGACCACCGTCGGCCAGCGCGTCATGCACGACCTGCGCACCGCCGTCTACGGCCGCCTGCAGCGCATGTCGCTCGCCTTCTTCACGCGGACGCGCACCGGCGAGGTGCAGTCCCGGATCGCCAATGACATCGGCGGCATGCAGGCCACCGTCACCTCGACCGCCACCTCGCTGGTCTCCAACGCCACCAGCGTGGTCGCCACGATCGTCGCGATGGTCGCCCTCGACTGGCGGCTCACGATCGTCTCCCTGCTCCTGCTGCCGGTCTTCGTGTGGATCAGCCGCCGCGTCGGCAACGAACGCAAGAAGATCACCACACAGCGGCAGAAGCAGATGGCCGCGATGGCGGCCACCGTCACCGAGTCGCTCTCGGTCAGCGGCATCCTGCTCGGCCGCACCATGGGCCGCTCCGACTCGCTCACCGCCTCCTTCGCCGAGGAGTCCGAGCGTTTGGTCGACCTGGAAGTGAAGTCGAACATGGCCGGGCGCTGGCGCATGGCCGTGATCACCATCGTCATGGCCGCCATGCCCGCCGTCATCTACTGGACGGCCGGCCTGGCCCTGCAGTTCGGCGGCCCCAAGGTCTCCCTGGGCACCATCGTGGCCTTCGTCTCGCTCCAGCAGGGACTGTTCCGGCCGGCCGTGAGCCTGCTCGCCACCGGCGTCCAGATCCAGACCTCCCTCGCCCTCTTCCAGCGCATCTTCGAGTATCTGGACCTGCCCATCGACATCACCGAGCGCGAGCGGCCCGTCCACCTCGACCAGGTCAAGGGCGAAGTCCGCTTCGAGGGCGTGGAGTTCCGCTACGACAACGACGACAGGGCCCGCGCAGTCCTCGACGGCGTCGACATCACCGTGCCGGCGGGCGGCAGCCTCGCCGTCGTCGGCCCGACCGGTGCCGGCAAGTCCACGCTCGGCTATCTGGTGCCCCGCCTCTACGACGTCACCGAAGGCCGCGTCACCATCGACGGGGTCGACGTCCGGGACCTCGACTTCGACACCCTCGCCCGCGCGGTCGGCGTCGTCTCGCAGGAGACGTACCTCTTCCACGCCTCGGTCGCCGACAACCTCCGCTTCGCCAAGCCGGACGCCACGGACGAGGAACTGCAGGCGGCGGCCAGGGCGGCGCAGATACACGACCACATAGCCGCGCTGCCCGACGGCTACGACACGGTCGTCGGCGAGCGCGGCCACCGCTTCTCCGGCGGTGAGAAGCAGCGCCTCGCGATCGCCCGCACCATCCTGCGCGATCCGCCGGTCCTCATCCTCGACGAGGCGACCAGCGCGCTCGACACCCGTACGGAGGCGGCCGTCCAGGAGGCGATCGACGCCCTGTCGGCCGACCGCACGACGATCACCATCGCCCACCGACTGTCCACGATCCGCGGCGCCGACCAGATCGTGGTCCTCGACTCCGGACGGGTCGCCGAACGCGGCAGCCATGAGGACCTGCTGGAACTGGACGGGTGGTACGCCGCGCTGGTGCGCCGGGACGCGCAACTCGAACCGGCGAGCTGAACGCGGCCGCTACCGACGCGCTGACGCCGTGACCGACAGACCGGACAGATGCCGGGTTTGTAGTGATATGCGTATTACCGTTCCCGCATGCAGACGAAGACTCCGCCGCGGAGCACGATTCGACTGACACGCCGGGGCAGATTCGCCCTTCTCGTGGCTGGCGCCGTCGTGGCCGGTACCGCCGTGGCGGTGCCGCTGCTGACGATGAACAGCGGAACCGAGCAGACACCGTCCGCGGTACTCGTCGTCCCGGAGGGCTGGCGTGCGAGTCAGGTGTACGACGCGATCGACAAGGCCCTGCGGCTGCCGCCCGGAAGCACGCGCAAGTCCGTCGGGAAGGCCGGTCTGAAGCTGCCGAGGGACGCCGCGGGAAACCCGGAGGGCTATCTCTACCCGGCGACGTATCCCCTCCGGAAGGGTGCGACCCCCGAGTCCCTGCTGCGCTTCATGGTCGACACCGCCGAAAGCAAGTTCGACGCGGCGCCGATCGCGGCCGGGCCGCAGCACGACGCGATGAATCCCTACCAGACCGTCACCATCGCCAGCATCGTCCAGGCCGAGGCCGCGACCGAGGCGGACATGGGCAAGGTCGCCCGGGTCGTCCTCAACCGGCTGGAGCGCGGAATGCCGCTGCAGATGGACTCGACGATCAACTACGCGCTGAACCGCAACACCGTCCACACGGCCCAGGACGACACCCGCATCGAGAGCCCCTACAACTCCTACCAGCGCATGGGCCTGCCGCCCACACCGATCGGCAACCCCGGCGCGGACGCGATGCGCGCCGTACTCAACCCGACGCCGGGCGACTGGCTGTACTTCGTCACGGTCAAGCCCGGAGACACCCGCTTCACCTCCGACTACACGACGCACATGCGCAACGTGGCGGAGTTCAACTCCCGCCACGAGGGCACCGGCCGGGCGCAGAGCCCGAGCCGGACTCGGTCCTCCTCGCGGCCCTCGGCCCGCTGAGCCGGCGGAACGTCACGCGGCGCCCGCTGAGCCGGCGGAACGTCACGCGGCGACCGGCTGCTCCTCGGCCAGCAGTCGCCTGATGTCCCGCACGGCCGCGCGGCCCGCCCGGTTCGCGCCGATGGTGCTGGCCGACGGCCCGTAGCCGACGAGATGGACGCGCGGATCGGCCACCGCCCGGGTGCCCTCGACCCGGATCCCGCCGCCCGGCTCGCGCAGCCGCAGCGGACGGAGATGATCCAGCGCGGCGCGGAACCCGGTTGCCCAGAGGATCACATCGGCGGTGACGTGCCGTCCGCCGTCCCACTCCACACCGTCCGGGGTGATCCGGTCGAACATCGGCTGCCGGTCCAGTACTCCGTCCGCGAGCCCTTGCCGGACCGCGTCGTTGAGGGGCAGCCCGGTGACCGAGACCACGCTGCGCGGGGGCAGCCCCTGGCGCACCCGCTCCTCCACCAGCGCGACGGCCTCGCGGCCCGCCTCCTGGTCGAACGGGCCGTCGCGGAACACGGGAGGCCGCCGGGTCACCCAGGTGGTCGCGGCCGCGTACGGGGCCAGCTCCAGGAGGTGCTGCGTACCCGAGGCGCCGCCGCCCACGACCACGACACGCCGGCCGGCGAACTCGCCGGGCCCGGTGTACTGCGCGGTGTGCAACTGCCGCCCGCGGAAGGTCTCCTGGCCGGGATAGCGGGGCCAGAACGGCCGGTCCCATGTACCGGTGGCATTGATCAGGGCGCGGGTCGACCAGGAGCCGGCCGAGGTCTCCACGAGCAGCCGTCCGCCCTCTCCCTCCCGTACCGCGCGTACGTCGACGGGCCGTCGCACGCGCAGCCCGAAGGTGCGCTCGTACCGGTCGAAGTATCCACCGATCACCTCCGCCGAGGGGCGCGCGGGATCGGCGTCCGTCAGCTCCATGCCGGGCAGCGCATGCATCCCGTGCACCTTGCCGTACGTCAGCGTGGGCCACCGGAACTGCCAGGCGCCGCCCGGCGCGGGGGAGTGGTCGAGGACCACGAAGTCACGGTCCGGCTCGAAACCGGTGCGCCGCAGATGGTAGGCGCTGGACAGCCCGGCCTGACCAGCGCCGATGACGACAACCTCGACCTCACGTGATTCGTTCACGGTTCTACTAACCTGACACCGGGGGTGGATCTTCCCGAGAGCCGGGGCGGCCGGGGCCCCGAAGCCGGACAGGCCCCGGCCCGGCCCCGGCCCAAGCGTCAGCCGGCCCGGCCTCAGCGTCCGCCCAAGACCAGCCGCGGCGCCCCGTCCCCGGCTCAGCGCCCGCCGGAGACCGGCAGTGGCGCCGCGCCCCCGGCGACCGGAGCCGCCATACGGTCCAGCAGGCCGCGGGCCGACGGCTCCGGAATCACGCCCTCGCCGAACCAGTACGCCTCCTCCAGATGCGGGTATCCGGAGAGCAAGAAGCGTCTCAGGACGTGCCCGTGCCACAGCTGCGAAACCCGGCCCATGGGCCAGGATGGGGACATGCCAGATGCCTTCACCACCCGCATGCTGCACATCTCCACCGGTTCCCGGGAACGCGTCGTCGACCTCACCGCCGACTGCGAGGACTTCCTGCGCGAGGCGGCGGCCGGTCGCGACGGCCTGCTCAGCGTCTTCGTCCCGCACGCAACGGCCGGAATCGCCGTCATCGAGACGGGCGCCGGCAGCGATGACGACCTGCTCGCCGCCCTGCACACCCTGCTCCCCGCCGACGACCGCTGGCAGCACCGCCACGGCAGCCCCGGCCACGGCCGCGACCATGTCCTCCCGGCCCTCGTCCCACCCCACGCCACCCTCCCGGTGATCGGCGGCCGCCTGGAGCTGGGCACCTGGCAGTCGGTCTGCCTGGTCGACACCAATAGGGACAATCCCAACCGTCAGGTGCGGCTGAGCTTCCTCGGCTAGGGATGCGCTTCGATGGGACTGCAGCGGTGAGGTCCGGCCCCGCCGGACGACGGTGACGGACGCTCACCTGGCGACCTGCCGGATCCGCCGTCCACTCATCAAGCCTGATCCGAGGAGCTGTAAGTGATGGACGAGGCCGCCTGCACGCACTGTGGCCAGGACAGGGTGCGTTGTCATGAGCGCAAGGACTCGGGACCCCCGTCTCCGGACGGCCGCACCACGGCCCAGGCCCCACCGTCCTCAACGAGGTCTGCGCCGGTCTCTCGCTCCCCGTGGACCAGGCGACGTAGGCCGCCGCGCTCGTCCGCCGTCGTGGGCCGCGGGTGTCACGCAGTCAGGCCCTCACCGACGGACGCGCCCCAGCCGGCCGGGGCGGTCACCTCGGCGGCCTCCCGCACACCACCGGCGAGCACCGCGCACGTGAACGCGATCACAGGGGCTTTCCAGTCCCAGGGGGCGAAGAGAATCACTGGCACGACGAACATGGAATGGACGGCGGAGACAGCGAACGCCCCCCGCGCCCAACCTCCGCCGATCACCGGCCGGCGTACGGCCGCCCAGTGGCGCCACCACAGTCCGGCAGCCACCGCCGCGATGACGGCCATCACTGCAGCGCCCAGCCGGGCCAGGTCGGCGTCGGTCACACCGCCAGGGTCCGGCGCGGTCGAGCCGGCCGTGTGCACGCTCAGTGCGACCGCAGTCCATCCGAGGGTCGCCGCACTCAGCAAGGAAGCCAGAACCGCCGAGCGCCGCCTACTCCAACTCGTCCCTGCATGTATGGAGTTCAATGTCATGGCTCATTCTAGCCACCGTTCAGATCTCCAACTCGGTTGCCCGAAAAGGTGTTTCGTGCCCTGTTTCAGGCGCCGGTACGGTCTGATCCATGGAGTGGAGTTTTCAG
This sequence comes from Streptomyces incarnatus, assembly GCF_001027185.1. NCBI lineage: Bacteria > Bacillati > Actinomycetota > Actinomycetes > Kitasatosporales > Streptomycetaceae > Streptomyces > Streptomyces incarnatus. Next base: position 7,405,123 of record NZ_CP011497.1, read on the forward strand.
ACGGCCGAAGAACTCGTGGCCGCCCTGCGTGCCGGTGAAGTGAGCTCGGCGGAACTGACCGACGAGGCGATTGCCCGTATCGAGCGGGACGACAAGGCGATCAACGCGATCTGTGTGCCGGACTTCGACCGGGCACGGGCCGCCGCGCGCGGTGCCGACCAGGCGCGCGCCCGCGGCGAGGACCGGCCGCTGCTCGGCATCCCGGTGACGGTCAAGGAGTCGTACGACATCGCCGGACTGCCCACGACCTGGGGCATGCCGCACCACCGGGACTACGTACCGGCCGAGGACGCGGTGCAGGTGTCACGGCTCAGGGCCGCCGGCGCGGTGGTGCTCGGCAAGACCAATGTGCCCCTGGGACTCCAGGACATACAGAGCTTCAACGAGGTCTACGGCACCACCAACAACCCGTGGGATCACGGCCGTACGCCGGGTGGGTCCTCCGGCGGATCGTCGGCGGCCCTGGCGTCCGGGTTCGGCGCGCTGTCCATCGGCTCCGACATCGGCGGCTCGCTGCGCACCCCCGCACACTTCTGCGGTGTCTACGCGCACAAGCCGACACTGGGGCTGGCGGCGGACCGCGGTATGGTCCCGCCGCCCGGGCCGGCGCTGCCGGTCGACCAGGACCTCGCCGTCGTCGGTCCGATGGCGCGCAGCGCCCGCGACCTCACGCTCCTGCTCGACGTGATGGCCGGGCCGGACCCGCTGACGCGGGGGGTGGCGTACGACCTGAGGCTGCCGCCCGCGCGCCACGAGCGGCTCTGCGACTTCCGGGTCCTGGTCATCGAGGAGCATCCGTGCATTCCGACCGGGTCCGCCGTGCGGGCGGGCGTCAACCGGGTGGCCGACGCGCTTGCCGACGGCGGTGCCCGCGTCGAACGGCACAGTCCGCTGCTGCCCGATCTGGCCGAAGCCGCGGTGACCTACATGCAGTTGTGGTTCTCGGGCGCCGTCGCGCGCTTTCCCGACGAGGCGTACGAGCAACTGCGGGCGCGTGCCGCCGGGCTGAGCGCCGACGACCGGAGTCTCCATGCGGCGCGGCTGCGCGGCATGGTGTCCAGCCACCGGGACTGGGTGGAGGCGAACAGCCGCCGCGAACTCCACCGGCACGGCTGGCGGCGGCTCTTCGCGGAGTTCGACGCCGTGGTGTGTCCCATCACGCCCACCCCCGCGTTCCCGCATGACCACGACCCCGATCCGCTGGCACGCCGGCTCGACATCGACGGCGTGGAGTACCCGTACCTCGACCAGATGGTGTGGGCCGGTGTGGCGACCATGCCCGGCCTGCCCGCCACCGCCGTACCGGCGGGCCGGTCCCCCGAGGGTCTCCCGGTGGGAGTGCAGCTCATCGGTCCGATGTTCGAGGACCGCACCCCGCTGCGGCTGGCCGAACTGCTCGAGCGGAGGATCGGCGGCTTCCAGGCGCCGGAGTAGGGCGTTCGCCGCACACCGACGAGCAGGATCCCGGCCGCACGGTACGGCTCAGCCTCCCTGGCCGACCCAGCGGCACCGGCCAGGGGGCGCAGCGGGCTCCGGTGTGATGACGTCGGCTCTCCGGTGGTGCCGACTGGGAATCCGGCGAAGATCCTTCTACCGTGGGGTCCGCCTGTCCCGGTGCCGCTGGACGACGTAAGGGGGCTTGGTGGAAGCCGAGTTGGGGACGCTCGCCGCACAGGGGGCCACGGCTCTGGTCGGGCTCATGGTCACGGACGCCTGGCTGAGGATGAAGCACGGGGGGCGGCGGCTGAGCCGCTGGCTCTCCCGGCGCGGCGAGGACGGCGAACTGGACGCCGCCCGCGCGGAGTTGGACGCCGCCAGAGAGAGCGGCGACGAGGAGGCGGCGGCGAACCGGGTCGCCGCCGACTGGGAGCGGCGCCTGCTGCGCATCCTCGAGGACGACCCCGAGGCCGCCGAGGAACTGCGCCGGCTGCTGGCCGAGGTGCTGCCGGCGGCGTCGTACGACATCGCCTTCGACGTCCCTCCGCCCGCCCCGGCGGCCTCCGGCGTCCAGCCCGACCAGCTGCCCGCCCTGACCGGCACGTTCAGCAACCGGGTCGCCGAGCTCGACCGGATGAACAGCCTGTGCGGGGAACCCGACAGGGTGCGGCTCGCCGTCCTCGCCGGGCTGCCCGGGGTGGGCAAGACGGCGCTCGCCTGCCGCTGGGCGGACACCCGGCGCGCGCACTTCCCCGACGGCCTCTTCTACGTCGACTACGCCGCCCTGCGCGACGAGTCCGCCGTGGGCGCGGCCATGGGTGCGGTCGAGACCTCACAGGCCCTCGCCTCGATCCTGCGGGCGCTGCTGGGCAGCGATGCCCATGTCTCCGAGCGGTTCGAGGAGCTGAGGCGGCAGTACGAGACCCACTCCCGCGACCGGCGCATGCTCGTCCTCATCGACAACGTCACCCTGGCCGCCCAGGTGCGGGCGCTGATCCCCACGGGCCCCGGCAGCACCGTCATGGTCACCAGTCACAGCAAGCTCGGCGAGCTCGTCGCGCAGGACGGCGCCGAACTCATCGACCTGAAACCCCTCGACCCGCACAGCGGCCTGAAACTGCTGAGCGACCAGTGCGGAGCGGACGTGGTCGCGGCCGAACCCGGCGCGGCTGCACGCCTCGTGGAGCTGTGCGGCGGACTGCCGGTGGCACTGCGCATCGTGGCGACCCGGCTGACCACCGGCGACGCCCCGAGCCTGACCTACCTGGCCCAGGAACTCGGGGACGAGGCCGAACGGCTGGAGGGCATCTCCCTGCCCGGCGGCGGCCACTCGCTGTCGGCCGTCCTCGGCCCCTCCTACCGGCTGCTGCCGCCCGGACCGGCCCGGATGTTCCGGCTGCTGGGCTGGCTGCCCGCGGGACTGTTCGACGAGTCGGTCGCAGCCGCCGCCACGGGCGTCGACCGCCGCACGGCCCGGCGCCTGCTGCGCGAACTGGCCGCCGCGAGCCTGCTGGACAGGGACCGCGACGGCCGATACCGCGTTCACGACCTCGTCCGGCTCTACGCCCGCGAGCGTGCCGTGGCCGAGGAACGGCCCGACGAGGAGAGGGCCCTCGTCGAGCGGGTGACCACCCACTACCTCGTCCTCGCGGCCCTCGCCGACCGGGCGCAGCGCGCGGACCGGCTGCGCGTCGCCGATCTGACCGCGCTGCTGGCAGGGGCCACGGACCCCTTCCGCGCACCCGACGGCCCCGCCCCGCTGACCTGGCTCGACGCCGAGTGTCCCGCGATCCTCGCCGTCCTGCGCGCGGCCGTACGCCACCGCCTGCACGCCCTGGCCTGGCCGCTGGCCGAGGCGTTCACCGTGCTGTTCCTGCACCACCGCCAGCTCGGCGCCTGGAAGGAGTCCCTCATCCTGGGCAGCGAGGCCGCCGCCGCGCTCGCCGCCGACCCGGCCACCCCCGCCGACGCCGCGGCCGAGGCCCGGGCCGGCGAGGCCCGGCTGCGCAGCCTGCTCTCGCGCCCCCTCACGGACCTCGGCGAGCACGACCGCGCCCGCACCGAACTGGAGCGCGCCGTCGCCCTCGCCGAAGCCACCGACCGGCTGCTGCTGCGCGCCTCCGTCCAGGAGTTCCTCGGCCGCCACCTCGACCTCTTCGAACCGGCCCGGGCCGTGGAGACGTACCGCTACTGCCTCGACCTCAACCGCCGCGCCCAGGACCGGCGCGGCGAAGCCCTGGCCCTGCTCTTCCTGGGCTCGGCGCTGGACGCCCAGGGCGAGCACGAACAGGCCCTCACCCTGCTCGGCCGGGCACGCGCGGATCTGCTGGGCCTCCCCGAGCCCGACGAGCGGATGGCGGCCCGCGCCCTCCTCGCCCTCGGCCGGGCCCACGCCCACCGCGAGGAGTACGACGCGGCCTTCCACGCCCTGGAAGCGGCGGCCGACACCCTTCAGGCACGGCGCGCGTACGGCTACGAGGCCGACGCGCGGGAGGAACTCGCCGGCCTCGCCCAGCGGACCGGCCGCCACCCGGACGGGGTGCGCGCCTGGCTGACCCGTGCCCTGGAGATCCACGAGGCGAACGGCAACCGGCGCGCGGACGACGTGCGCCGGCGACTGCGGGACCTCAGCTGAGACGCGGCGGCGCGGGGCGCGGGCGGAGTACGACGTCCTCGTCCCGCACGCCGGCGATGCGCAGGGTCAGCAGCGCCTCGCCCGGCGGCAGGCCTTGCCGCAGCCGGGCGTGGACGACCGCCGCCGCGAGCCCGGGAGACGGCGCCGGACCGGTCACCGCCGCCTCTACCACCTGACCGTCCCGCAGCCCCACCAGATGGCCACCGCGCGCCACCGCGCAGGCGGCCAGCAGACTGCCGGGCAGCCGGGCCAGGGTGTCCCGGATCCAGGCCAGCGCCTCGGCGACCGATCCGGCCCGGTCGGCCCGCTCGATCACCGAGGCGCTCTCGAGCAGCCGGCGGTCGCGTTCCCCGTCCGAACAGGCCAGATGCGCGAAGCGGTACGGCGAGGAGTCCGGGCTGTCCTCCTCGGCCTCCGGCCCACCGTGCGCGTACGCCCGTGCCTCGGCCGGATACCGGCGCACCGACACGACCGGACCGGCCGGCTCCTCGCCCACCTCGGTGACGACCAGCCAGGAGGTCACCGGCTCGGCGGCCGGTTCCGGCACGGGCAGCAACAGGTCCGGCGGGGGTGCGGAGCCGGGCTCGGGGAGTTCCAGCAGTTCGTAGACGGCGGTGCGGAGCCGTGTCAGAGCCCGGCCGGAGTCGGCGAAGGCCCGCCCGGTGATATGGGCGTACCGCTCGGGGGAGTGGTCGCGTACGGCGTTCTCGACCTGAGCCGCCAGATCGGTGCCCGGGTCCAGGCGCGGGGCCGCGGCGGCCAGATCGTGTGCCGCCGTCTCCGGCACCGCGTCGGCGCCGAAGGCACCGAGCAGCACCGGGTGCCCGAGGGCGGCACCGTACAGCGTCACCGACCCGTGGTCGCCGATCACCAGGTCCGCCGCGACGAGCGCGGGCCGCCAGGCGTGCACGGGCGGCATCAGCAGCAGGCCCGCGTCGAGCGCCGAGGCCTGGAGCGCACGGATCTGCCAGGACCCGTGCGCCGACCAGACGTTGGGATGGACCACGGCCGCGACCCGGTAGGCGTCGTGGGGGAGCGCCCCCAGCAGGCGAACCGGCAGATCGGGATGCCGGCCCAGCAGGGAGGTCGGCCCCCAGGTGGAGCTGATCACGACGAGCCGCCGGCCCTCCTCAACGCCGAGGGCCCGCCGGTACGCGTTCCGGCGGGCCCGGGCGGCGAGCAGCTCGTCGTAGCAGGGGTCGCCCAGCAGCAGGGTGCGGCCGGCGGTCTTCGGGTGGGCGGCGAGGAGTTGTCGTTCCTGGTCCGGGTGCGAGACGGCGAGCCAGGCCCGGCCGGACTCCAGCAGCGCGTCGGGGACGAGGCCGGACAGCCGGTCGTGTGGCCCGCGCGCGTCCGGGACCCGCTTCTGGAAGCCCACGCCGTGCGGCAGCACCAGCACCGGGCAGTCACCGTCCGGTATGTCCACGTTCTCGCTGGCCGTGAGGATGAGATCGGGGCTGATGAACGCCAGCTGGTCCCAGGGCATGACCCGGCATCCGGACTCCCGCAGGAGCTCCCCCACCCCGTCGGCGAACGCGGAGGTGGGGTCGTGGGCGAAGACGACGCTCACTCGGGGGTCGTCGCGGAGCAGGGCGGGCAGCACCTCCAGCACGCGCACGGTGGAGGTGACGGTGCGCGCGGCCACGACGAGCGTCCGCTCGGCCGGGAACGTACGCCAGCGGTGGGCGTCGGGGCCTATGGGGACGCGCAGGAAACCGCCGGAGGGGCTACCGGACACCGAGCCCCCGCTCCCGCGCGGTTCGCGGTTCGCGGTTCGCGGTTCGCGGTTCGCGGTTCGCGGTTCGCGGTTCGCGGTTCGCGGTTCGCGGTTCGCGGTTCGCGGTTCGCGGTTCGCGGTACCGTCGACCTATCACGTGACAAGTTGGCTGACAACCCTTCAGATCGGCTCGGCTCCGGCGGACCGCTCCACGGTAACGAATCACGCAGGCCGCGCCCAGGTTCAGGGTGGACCGGGCGACGGCACCAGACCGAGTCGCTGGGCGCGCAGCACGGTGCCCAGCCGGTCGCGGGTGCCCAGCTTGCGGTAGATGTTCTCGACGTGCTTGTGCACCGTGCGGACGGAGATGCCGAGGCGACGGCCGATGGCGTCGGCGGTGAGCGCGTCGGTGAGCAGCAGCAGGACGGCCGTCTCGCGCGGCGTCAGCGCGCAGTCCGCCGCCCGCTCGTCCGCCGCCCGTTCGTCCGGCGCTCCGCCCGGCCCGAGTCCGCGCCGCCACTCCTCCAGCAGCCGCCGCTGCCGCTCCACGGCGGCCAGCAGCGGCTGCGCGCGCTCCGCCATGGCGAGATGGTCGTCGGTGAAGTCCGTACCGGCGCGGTAGACCAGGCACCCGGTGACCGGGCTGGTGCTCTCGGGAAGCGGCACGCCCAGCACTTGGTCGACGTCGAGCGCCTCGCCGAGCAGACGCGCCGTGGGACTGCCCGGCCAGCGCCGCCCCGCCGCTCGACGGGCGGTGACGGGCAACCGGTCGGTCCTGTCCGCGTAGTGCCGGGCGAAGGGATAACCCGCGCGGAGCAGGGCCAGGTCCGATTGCGCGAGCCGCCCCAGCTCGACGGCGGCGGCATCGGGCGCCACACCGATCGTCCCCGCGTGCTCGCTCCAGTCGTCGAGTTTGTGGATCGCCGCCTCGCCGCCGCACAGATCCGCCAGGGCGCCGGCGAGCATCGGCCACAGCTGCGCGGGCTCCCGTTCGTGCAGCGCCGCCACGGCGACCGCGGTCATGTGCTCATAGGCCCTGTCCAGCCCCACCTGTTCCTCTCCGGTCGCCTCGCGGCCCGTCCCCGGCCGTCGACGTACGTAGTTGTACGCATACCCCCGCGGCCCCCGGCTGTCGCACACTGCAACCCGCGGCACCGGCCCGTGCGGATCTCCGTGCGGCGGGCCGCCGGTACGGGGGAACGGCGGCCCGTCCGGTGCCGTACCCCTTCGCGCCCGCACTCCGGCCGGGGTCGCCGTCGAGGTCGACCAGGCCCAGGCCGCGCTCGGGATCCGCGTCCCGCAGGAAGCCGGCGACCTGCCCGTCGGCACCGGTGACCACGAGGTCGCGCAGCTTCGCCCGCCAGGCCGGGTCGGGCCACACGCGCGTGACGACGGCGAGCGGCACCGGCAGCGAGCGGACCATCCACCGCTCGGCCGTGTCCAGGCACTGCCGTTCGTGCCGCTCCAGCCACTCGACGAGCTGCCTGAGGCCCACCACCGCCGGATCGTCGCCGATCTTCGCCGGCACCGACTTCAGCCGCCGACCGGACGCGTTGCGGCACACCACCTTTCCGCCGTCGAGGGCGACTTCGTAGTCACCTGCCGACACCCACCCCATACGTGCCTCCCGCACCCGCGTTGATCAAGTGACGGGAACTGTAGGGCAGGCCACTGACAACGCCCTCCGGCCGTCCGGAGGGCGTTGTGGAAAAACGGTTCTGGCAAGGCCGTACGGAGATCGCCGTACGGAAAAGCCGTTCAGGACAGGTCGTCCGGACGAGCCGTTCGGAATAGGCCGTTCCGGAAGACCGGAACGGCGGAGCAGGATCAGCCGCGCCCGGCGGCGCGCTCCTGCTCCTCCCTCTTCCGCTGCTTGATCCGCGCGCCCTCCTTGCGGACCTCGGCCTGGGTGGCGCGCTCCTTCTCCAGCCACTCGGGCCGCTCCCGCTTGAGCGCTTCGATCTGCTCGGTGGTCAGCGGCTCGGTGACCCCGCCGCGCGCGAGGCCGGCGATGGACACGCCGAGCTTCGCGGCGACCACCGGGCGCGGGTGGGGGCCGTTGTGCCGCAGCTCGCTCAGCCACTCCGGCGGGTTCGCCTGCAGCTCGTTCAGCTCGGCGCGCGTGACGACGCCCCCCTGGAACGAGGCGGGGGTGGCGGGGAGGTACACACCCAGCTTCTTCGCCGCGGTCGCGGGCTTCATCGTCTGGGCGCTCTGCTGCGAACTCATGAGGCCAAGGGTATCGGCCGCGTGCCGGGCCACCGACCACGCCCGGTAACCTGGCCTGGTGACAGGCTCGGAGGAATCACCGTCGTTCCGGCTCGCGTACGTACCCGGAGTGACGCCCGCCAAATGGGTGAGGATCTGGAACGAGCGCCTGCCGGACGTCCCGCTCACCCTCGTCCAGGTCCCGGCCGCCCAGGCGCCTGAGGTACTGCGGGCGGGCGAGGCCGACGCCGGCCTCGTCCGGCTCCCGGTGGACCGCACGTTCTTCAGCGCGATCCCCCTCTACACCGAGACCACGGTGGTCGTGGTTCCCAAGGACCACCTGATCACGGCCGCGGACGAGGTCACGCTGGCCGATCTCGCCGACGAGGTGCTCTTCCACCCCCTGGACGACGTCTTCGACTGGGACGGCCCGCCCGGCGAACCCGCCTTCGAGCGCCCCGCGACGACCGAGGACGCGATCGAGCTGGTGGCCGCGAACGTCGGCCTCCTCGTCGTCCCGCAGTCCCTGGCCCGCCTCCACCACCGCAAGGACCTCACCTACCGCCCGGTCACCGATGCCCCCCAGTCCGGCGTCGCCCTGTCCTGGCCGGAGGAGGCCACGACCGACCTGGTGGAGGACTTCATCGGCATCGTCCGCGGCCGCACCGTCAACAGCACGCGCGGCCGCGCCAAGCCTCCGGCGGAGCAGCAGCGGAAGCGCACCGAAGCGAGCGGCACCCGGCAGAAACCGGCGCCGAAGCCGACGGGCCGCAACCCGCGGGCCCGCACGGCGGGAAGCAAGCCGGCCCCCAAGCGGGGCAAGCCACGCCGGAGGTCGTGAGCGGCGGGCCGCCGGCTTCGATCACGCCGCTTCCGGACGCCGCCGGCGCCTTGTGGCGAGCGCCGGGCGCGTGGGACGGCGGACGTCGGTGCCGGTGCCGGTACTGGTGCGCGTACCGGTGCATTCGGTTATCGGCGGTGCTGGTGGGGTTCCGCGAGGCAGGGCTCGGGTTGCGGACCGGATGGTGCAGGCATCTCGGCGTACGGCGACTCGCGCAGAGGCCATGCGCCCCCTGCCCCGCCCACCTCCGGTGCCGTACACCCGATGCCGCACGGCCGCAGCCGCGACGTGCCCGATCCCGTCGCGCGACCGAGTTCGACCGCCCTGCCACACGGAGTGTCACAATACGACCCGACGCCGGGGCCGGCACCGCTCTCCAGGCCCCCGCCCACTCGTGCCGTGCCGCCACGGCTCTCCGGGCCCCGCCCAACCCCGCCCCCTCGTGCCGTGCCCGCCACCGCTCTCCGGCCCCCGCCCGCCACGCCGTGCCGCCAGGCCTCTTCGCGCCCCCGTCGGCCCCGTGCCCGCGCCGTGCCGTAACGGCCCCTCCATCCCCCGTCCGGCCGTCGGCCCCTACACCTTCTCCCGCGCCGTCTGCCTGGGCTGCTCCGGCTGTGGATGGGCGAGGCGTTCGCGCAGGTCGGCGAAGGCCAGGCAGAGGGCCAGCAGGATGATGCCGACCGAGGTGAGCAGGCCGTACTGGAGCGCGGTCGCGGGGGTGCCATGGGTGGCCAGATGGGCGAAGTACACCGAGCCCACCACGGCGACACCGGCCGCCGAGCCGATGCGCTGCGCGGTCTGCAGTACGCCGCCCGCCGCCCCGCCCCTCCCTACGGGCACGAGGGACAGGGTGAGCGTGGTGTTGGGGGAGATGGTCAGGCCGGAGCCGATGCCGGCGAGGAGCAGCGGGACAGCGGCCGCCCAGGCCACGCCCCGTCCCGGTACCCAGTGCACGGCCGCGACGACCCCGAGCATCCCTGCCGCCACCGTGCACAGCCCGGCGATGACCAGCCTGCGCCCGAAGCGCACCACCAGTCGGCCGCCCGCAGCGGCACCGGCCGCCGAGCCCGCCGCGAACGGCATGGACGACAGGCCCGCCGCCAGCGCGCCGTAGCCCATGCCGTTCTGCAGGAACAGCGTGTAGACGAAGAACAGCGTGGTGAAGCCGCCGAAGTACACCAGACTCAGCAGCACCCCCAGCGAGAAGGAGCGCAGCGAGAAGAGCCGCAGGTCGACCAGCGGTGCCCGGCCGCGCCGTCCCTGGCGCCGCTCCCACGCCCAGAACGCGGCGAGCAGCCCGGCGCCCACCGGGAGCAGGGCCCACTTCAGCCGTCCGTGCCACTGCTGTTCCTGTACCAGGGGCAGCAGCAGGGCGAGCACACCCGAGCCCAGGAACACGACGCCCGGCACGTCGAAGCACTCGCGCCGTCCCGGTGCACCGGGGGAGCGGGGCAGCAGCCGCAGCGCCGCGCAGAAGGCAGCCGCCCCGAGGGGCAGGTTGACGTAGAACACCCAGCGCCAGGCGTCGGGGCCACCGACCGCCTGGATCAGCAGTCCGCCCGCGAGGGGGCCGACCGCCGTGGAGATGCCGATGGTGCTGCCCATCATGCCGAACGCGCGGGCCCGCTCCGCGCCCTGGAACATCTGCTGGATCAGCGCCGAGGTCTGCGGCGCGATCAGGCCCGCCGAGGCTCCCTGGACCAGCCGGAACAGCACCAGCCAGGCCGCGCCGGTGGACAGCCCGCAGGCCGCCGAGGCGAGCGTGAACAGCGCGAGCCCGGTCAGGAAGGTCTGGCGCCGCCCGCGCATGTCGCCGAGCCGCCCCGCCGGGACCAGGGCGAGGCCGAGGGTGAGGGCGTAGCCGGACATCACCCACGACAGCTGGGCCGTGCTGGCGCCCAGCCCGTGCTCCACCGAGGGGAGCGCCACGTTCACGATCGAGGTGTCCAGCAAGGTCATGAAGGCCGCGGTCAGGCAGACGGCGAGCGCTTGCCACCGTCGGTCGTGCGGGGCCGGCCCGGCCCGGTCTGTGGTCATGGGATCACGCTAGGCAGCCACCGCCGTACCCGCACGGCAGGAACCTCCACGGCAGGACCGCCCGCTCCACCCTCGCCGCCAGGAACGCACCGACCTGCGCGGGCGGCGCCTCCTTGCTCCGGACGGGTGTCTCGGCGCCACACTCGGCGGGACCGTGCTGTGGTCGGGCGGCATGCTCGGTGGGACCGTGCTGTGGTCCGGCCCCATGCTCGGTGGGACCGCGCTGTGGTCCGGCCCCATGCTCGGCGGGACAGCGCCGTGGCCCGGCGCCGCGCTCAGCCGGTCTGCGCCGTGGCCCGGAGCCAGGCGTAGGCCGACTGGGCGGTGAACTCCGTCTGACCGCCCCGCAGCAGCAGGCTCGCCGTGGCGAACTCGGGCAGGTCGGCCTGGGCGGCCACGTACGGGACGGCGATGCAGCGCATGCCGGCCGCGTGGGCGGCGGCCGCGCCCGGTGCCGCGTCCTCGAGGACCACGCAGTCGCCGGGATCCGCGCCGAGCCGCCGGGCCGCCTCCAGCAGCACATCGGGGGCGGGCTTGCCGTGCGGCACCTCCTCGGCGGACACCACCGTACGGAGGTACGCGCCCAGGCCCGTGCCCGTCAGGATCGCCTCGATCGCCTCCGGGGAGGATCCCGACGCGACGGCCATCGGTACGCCCTCGGCGGCCAGGAGCTCCACGAGCTTGCGCATCTCCGGGTACACCGGGGTGCGGGTGCGGGCGAGCTCCAGATAGCGCTGGTTGAGCTCGGCGAGCAGTTCCCCGGCGGGCGCACTCAGGCCGTACCGCTCCTTCCAGAGCCGCGTCGCGTCCTGGTTGCCGATGCCGACGTAGGCCTCGTTGTCCGCCCAGGTGAAGTCCGGGACGCCATGCCCGGCCAGGGTCTGCCGGCTTGCCTCGTAGTAGTTCGGCTCGCTGTCCACCAGCGTTCCGTCGAGATCGAAGATGACCGAGAGGCCGCCGAGATCGCTCATGCGCTCCAGCATGCCAAGCGTCAGGCGCGCGCCGCCCGCCCGATGGACTCCACCAGGGGCAGCAGCCGGTGCGGAACGCGCTCGCGCAGCGCCACCTCCGTACGCGTGCGCACGACGCCCGGCAGGCTGATCAGCTTCTGGATGACGTCCTCCAGATGGGCGTTGTCCCGGCCCACCACCCGGGCGAGCAGATCGCCACCGCCCGTGATCGAGAACGCCTCCACGATCTCCGGTACGGCGGCCAGCGCGTCCCCCACGTCGTCCAGGTGGCCCTGGGTGACCTCGATGTGCACGAACGCCAGCACCGGATGGCCCAGGGCGGCGGGGGAGAGCGAGGGACCGGTGCCCGTGATCACGCCGTCCCGCTCGAGCCGGTCGAGCCGGGCCTGGAGCGTGCCGCGGGCGACGCCGAGGATGCGGGCGTACTCGCGCACGCTGGTGCGCGGCTGTTCCAGGAGCAGTCGCAGGATGCGGGTGTCGAGTTCGTCCACGGCCATGATGGACGACTGTACCAATGGCTCAGCGGGCGCATCCCGGCCTGTGCCGTCCGACCTGGTCCGTTGGCTCCTTGCTCGGCGCGGACACAGACATGAGGATGGGCCAATGGCACAGCGATTCTGGACACACTTGAGCCAGTGACGTCGGTGATGCTCTCATGGAGTCGTCGATGGCGCTGCGGACCTCCGCGGCGCCTTTTCTGTGCCGGTGATCCATCCGGATTCCATGGGGAGGGCAGCAGTGCTGAAGAGGATGTTCGTGGCTCCGGACCCGGGGCGGGCGCGGTTGCGCTTCGCCGCGCGGGCCGTCCTCGGCATCGGCCTCGCGGTCGTCGTCTGCTTCCTCGCCGGGCACTCCCTCGTCGGCGCGGTCACCGGTGGCCTCGCCGCGCTCCTCGCCCTGTTCACCGTCGCCGACCCGACCGTGCGCGGGCAGGCGGTCACCACCGCGCTGCTGCCCGCCGTGGGCGTGCCGGTGCTCGCCGCCGCGGCCGAGCTGCACGCCGTGCCCGTCGCGCGGGACCTCGTCTTCCTGGCCGTCGTCGGCGCCGGGGTGTACGCGCGCCGCTGGGGCCCGCGCGGGCACAGCCTGGGCGTGTTCGCCTTCATGACCTTCTTCGTGGCCCAGTTCCTGCACGCCACCCCGGCGCAGCTGCCCGAGCTGTACGCCGCCGTCCTGCTGTCCGTGCTCAGTGCGGCCGTGGTGCGCTTCGGGGTGTGGTGCTACGAGCGCCGGCTGCCCCCGGCCGCCGTACCGGCCCCGCCCGCCGGGCGCGGTCTGGCCCGGGTGACCACGCGGCAGGCCGTGCAGGCGACCGCGGGCGCGGGATTCGCGCTGGTCGTCGGCCAGCTCGTGTCCGGACAGCGCTGGTACTGGGCCGTCGGCGCCACCTGGTGGATCTTCGTCAACACGGCCTCGCGCGGGGAGACCCTGGTACGCGGCTTCCGCCGGGTCCTCGGCACGGTGATCGGCATCGGCCTGGGCTTCCTCGTCGCCGTCCCGGTGGGCGGCGCGCCGGTCCCGACGGCCGTCCTGGTCGCCGTCGCCGTCTTCGGCATCTTCTACACGGCCGCGGTCTCCTACACCTGGATGATGTTCTGCGTCACCCTGCTCGCCGAACTGCTCTACGGCCTCCTCGGCGTCCTGAGCCCCGGCCTGCTCGCCCTACGTCTGGCCGAGACCGGCGTGGGCGCGCTCGGCGCCGCGCTCGCCGTGCTGTTCGTCCTGCCCGTCACCACCCACACCATCACGGACGCGTGGATCCAGCGCGCCCTGCGCTGCGTCCACGCCTGCACGGCCGAGGCCGCGGCCCGGCTCGCGGGATCCCCGACGGCGGACCCGGCGCCCCGCGTCGCCGAACTGGAGCAGCTGCTCGGCCGGGTACGGCTGTCGGTGGCCCCGCTGGTGCACCCGCTGAACCCGATGCCGGCCCGCAAGCGGCGCGCCCGCCGGGTCCTGGCGCTCCTCGACGACTGCGCCCGTGAGGTGCGGGGCCTGGTGGCGGTCGCCGCCGATCCCGAGGCCTCGCACGACGCCCGCCTGGCCGCGGCCTGCTGGCGCGTGGAGTCGGCCGTCGAGGCGCTCACCGCGGGCCGGCCGGAGCCCGTTCGCAGTCCCGCCGAGCCGCCCGCCGAGCCCGCCCTCGCCCACCTGCACGGCCTGGAACGCGCCCTCGCCGACCTGGCCGAGCCCCTGCGCGCCCGGACGGGGTCGCGGCTGGTGGGCGCCTGAGCGGGTAACGGTCGGGGGCGGCCGACCGACGGGGGCTGAGCAGAGCGCTGGCGGCATGTGGCCGGTGGGGGGAAGGACACCGCTGGCATGCGGCTGGTGGGGAGAAGGACACCGCTGGCGCTTGAGCAAAGCACCGCTGGGGTGCGGCCGACGGGGGCTGAGCCTGGGTCGTCGTGGTTACGGCTGACGGGGGCTGAGTCTGGACGCCGTGGGTACAGCTGGCGGGCTGAGCCAGCGCGCGGGTGCGGCTGGTGTGCCGAGGGTGGGATCGCCGATCGGGCTGGCGGGGTGTGGGCGCGCGACGTCGTCGCTCGTGCGGTTGGTGGCCGGAGGGTCGGAGCTCGCCGACGGGGCTGGTGAAGCTTGAGCGTGCCGCGCCGCGCTTGCGGCTCTCAAGGGCTCGGCCCGGGAGGCCGAGGGTGCGCGGGGCGGGCCTGAGTCGGGAGTGCCGCAAGCTGGGGCGGGTTGGGGAGCCGGGCCGGACCGCTTCGTGGTCTGGCTGTCGGGCCACCCGCAGACCCTCGCGCAGCCATAGGCTCGCAGGGCGACGACACCTCCCTGCGGAGCAGGGACACATCCCCCGCGGCGACCGCAGGTCCCGTGCAGCCGACGGGCCGCGGGCGATGACGCGACCCCGCCAGGAAAAGAACCGCCGACAACCCCCGCTCCTTGGTCTAGACCGGGCGTGATCGGCTGCTACCGTCGGCCCGGACGGGCTCGACCGAGAGGGGACAGCGGTGGCACAGGACGGCAGGCCCGGCAGGCGCCGGGCCTTCATCGGCTCGTTCACGGCGGCGGGCGGCCCCGGACTCGTGACCGCCGAGGTCGCGCCGGACAGCGGCGCCCTCCTCCTCGGCACCGCGCTGTACGACGTACCCGACCCGTCCTACCTGGTCCTGTCGCCGGACGGGGAGACGCTCTACGCGGTCAGCGAGACGGCCGAGGGCGCCGTCGCCGCCTACCGCGTCGCAGGCGGCCGGCCGGAACTCGCCGGGCCACCCGTCCGGGTCGACGGCAGCGGACCGACCCACCTCGGCCTGTACGGCGGGCACGTGCTGACCGCCAACTACGGCTGCGGCAGCGTCACCGCCGTCCCCGTGCGTCCGGACGGCTCGCTCGCCGCCAAGCCCTCCGGGCGCCTCCAGCACACCGGCTCCGGCCCGCACGACCGCCGCCAGCGCGGTCCGCACGCCCACCAGGTGCAGCCCGACCCGAGCGGCAGGTGGGCCGTCAGCGTCGACCTCGGCACGGACTCGGTGCGGATCTGCACCCTGGAGGACGGCGTCCCCGCCGTGCACCGCGAGTTCGCCCTGCGCCCCGGCTCCGGCCCCCGCCATCTGGCCTTCCATCCGGACGGCGCGCACGCCTACGTCGTCAACGAACTCACCCCCACGGTGACCGTGTGCCGCTGGGACGCCGAGGCCGGCTCCCTCAGACCGCTGGCCGAGGTCCCGCTGCTGCCCGGCGCCCCGGCCGGCGACGCCTATCCGTCCGGGATCGTGGTCTCGCCCGACGGCCGTTTCGTGTGGACCGCGACCCGCGGCGAGGACGTCCTGTCGATCCTCGCCGTCGAGGGCGAGGTGCTCCGGCTGATCGGTACGGTGCCCTGCGGCGGGCACTGGCCGCGCGCGCTCGCCGAGCACGGCGGCTTCCTCTACGCGGCCAACGAGCGCTCCGGCGACGTGACATGGTTCGCCCTGGACGAGGCGACGGGGCTGCCCCGCTACGAGGGCTCCGTGGCGGTCACCGCGGCCTCCTGCGTCGTCTTCGGCTGAGGAGCGCCTGCCTGGCAGGGCGCCCGGCAAGGCGCAGGGCCCGCTCCCGGGAGGGGAGCGGGCCCTGTGTCGTACGGGTGCCGCGGAGGCGGGCGTGGGTCAGCGGACCGGCGTGCCCTGCGGCTGCGGCGGGGCGATGCCCAGCGCCGTCGTGTACTTGGCGAGGGCGAGCTTGCCGATCGCCGGGTACGCGCCGAGCGCCTCGGCCGTGGCGCAGCCGGCCTCCTCGGCGGCCGCCGCCAGCAGCGCCGGGTCGATCTCCGGTCCCACCAGATACGGCGCCAGGGCCAGCTGCTGCGAGCCCGAGGAACGCAGCTGCTCGGCGACGGAGGAGATCGAGCCCTCCTGGTCCAGGGCCGCCGCCATCACCGGCACGGCGAGGCGCGCGGCGAGCAGCATGCCGGTGATCCCGGCCGCCTGTACGGCCTCCTCGCCGCCCACGGACGCCAGAATGATGCCGTCGGCGGCGGTGGCCACGGTGAACAGGCGCGCGCGGTCGGCACGGGCCAGCCCCGCCTCGGACAGCCGCACGTGCAGCGCCTCGGCGAGCAGCGGGTGCGGGCCGAGCACGTCGGTCAGATCGGCGGCGACCCGGCTGTCCATCACGGACTGGCGGATCTGCCGCAGCAGCGCGCTGTCCGGGCCGGCCAGCAGCGGGACGACGACGGCGACCGGGCCGTCGGGCTCCTTGACCCCTTCGACCCCGGCGGCGACGGCCTGCTCGTAACGGGCCGTGCGCTCCTCGGCCGCGCGCACCAGCACGGTCCGCAGCGTGGGGAACTCGGCGTCGTCCCCGTCCAGGAATCCGATCCGGGCGTCCAGGCCGGGCAGCTCGGAGCGGGCGATGCTCACGACCTCCTCGGCCAGGGCGCGCGTGGCGGCGCTGGGCGCACCGGGCACCGCGAGGGCGAGCGCGGGCGCGCCCTCGGGGGCAACCAGCGGTTCCGGCCGGCGGTGCCGTCCGGGCTGGCGGGGTCGCGGCATTCGTACGGGCAGGCCGGACGCGGGCCCAGTGGGGGTGCTCATGGCGCCGCATGTTACTGGCTTTCGGGGTTACTCCGTTCGGGGAGGGTGCAGGTGAGCGGTATCCGTCCGGTTTTGTCTGATGAGTTACGCGACGGCGACACGTGTTCCGGGCACGTGCCGGGAACGTTAGCCGATAAAGGGGTTATAAGGCGGAACAATCGGATTTTGCGGTGACCTCAATCGCCTTGCGCGGAGACCACGTGGAGCATGGTCGATTCACCCGGCAGGGTGAGCCGGCCGGCCGCCAGATCGCTCGCGAGCCGTACCGAGCCGTGCAGGGGGTCGCCCTCGGCGGGCACCTGCCGGGCGTGCGGCAGCCTGCGCGCCAACTCCTCCCGCAGAGGGGCGAGCAGGGGCTCGCCGAGCCGGAACAGGCCGCCCGTGAGCGCCATTCGGGGTTCCCCGTCCGCCGGGCACACGGCCGCGACGGACTCGGCCATGTGCCGGGCCGCGGCGCGCAGGATGCCCGCGGCGATCGGGTCGTGCGCGGCGCAAGCGGCCACCTGAGGGGCGAAGGAGGCCAGTACGGCGGGCCGGTCGGTGCGCGGGTAGAGCAGCCCCGGCAGTCCGTGCGCCGGGCCGAACTGCTCCTCGGTGCGGGACAGCAGCGGTGCGGAGCCGCCGTCGCGGCCGTCGTGGGCGCGCAGCGCCGCCTCCAGCCCCGCCCGCCCGATCCAGGCGCCGCTGCCGCAGTCGCCGAGCAGATGGCCCCACCCGTCGGCCCGGCGCCAGGCCGTGAGGTCGGTGCCCACCGCGATCAGGCCGGTCCCGGCGGCGAGCACCGCGCCCGGACGCGGCCCGAGGGCGCCGACGTAGGCGGTGACGGCGTCGGCGGCGAGCGCCACCCGCCGTACCCCCAGCTCCCGGGCCAGGGCGCCCGGCAGTTCGGCGCGCAGGGCGTCGCCCAGGGTGGCGAACCCGGCGGCGCCGACGACGGCCGTCTGCAGTGGGCCGATTCCGGCCTCGGCGGCGGACTCCCGGGCCAGCGGGGTGAGTTGGGCCATCAGATGGCCGGGATCGATGCCCCGCGCACCGGTGCGGACCGGCTCCCGCGACTCCCGCCGCGCGGCGGGCGCCCGGCCGGGCACGCCGACGGCGACCCGGAGACCGGAGCCGCCGGAGTCCACCGCCAGATAACCGGCGACGGTCACGGCAGTCGCCAGTCCACCGGCTGTCCGCCCTGCTGGATCAGCAGGTCGTTGGCCCGGCTGAACGGACGCGAGCCGAAGAACCCGCGGTCGGCCGACATCGGCGAGGGATGCGCGGACTCCACGGCCGGCAGCCGGCCCAGCAGCGGACGCAGATTGCGCGCGTCCCGGCCCCACAGGATGGACACCAGCGGCTTGCCGCGCGCCGCGAGGGCCCGGATCGCCTGCTCCGTGACCTCCTCCCAGCCCTTGCCGCGGTGGGCGCCCGGGCTGCGCGGAGCCGTGGTCAGCGCCCTGTTGAGCAGCAGCACGCCCTGCTGGGTCCACGGAGTGAGATCGCCGCTGGACGGCTGGGGCAGACCCAGGTCGGTGTTCAGCTCGCGGAAGATGTTGATCAGGCTGGGCGGCAGCGGGCGTACCTCGGGCGCGACCGAGAACGACAGGCCCACCGCGTGCCCCGGGGTCGGATACGGGTCCTGACCGACGATCAGGACCCTCACGTCGTCGAACGGCTGCTGGAAGGCCCGCAGGACGTTGGGTCCGGCCGGGAGGTAGGTGCGTCCCGCGGCGATCTCCGCACGCAGGAAGTCGCCCATCCCGGCGATCCGTTCCGCGACGGGTTCGAGGGCCTTCGCCCAGCCCGGTTCGACGATCTCATGCAAGGGTCGTGGTGCCACGGGCGTCACCCTACTGCCGTACCCGGCCCGGTGATCAACCGATGGCCGGCGCCCCGCGGCGACGCCCTCGCGCGGCCCGCTCCGCCCCGGTCAGCCGATCACCGCCGCCCGCACGCACAGCACGTCCGGCAGATGGGACGCCAGCTGCCGCCAGCTGTCGCCGTCGTCGGCCGAGGCGAAGACCTCGCCGTTGCGGTTGCCGAAGTACACCCCCGCCGGATCGGCGTCGTCGGTGCACAGGGCGTCCCGCAGGACCGTGCCGTAGTGATCCTCCTGCGGCAGACCCTTGGACAGCGGCTCCCAGGACCGGCCCGCGTCCGTGGTGCGGAAGACCCGGCAGCGGTGCTCCGCGGGCACCCGGTCCGCGTCCGCGTTGATCGGGAAGACGTACGCCGTCTCGGCGCGGCGAGGATGGGCGGCCACCGCGAAGCCGAACGTGGACGGCAGGTCCGCGCCGATGTCGGTCCAGTGCGCGCCCGCGTCGTCGCTTCTGTACACCCCCCAGTGGTTCTGCAGATACAACCGGTCGGGGTCGCCCGCGTCCTTGGCGATCTTGTGCACGCACTGACCGAACTCCGGGTTCGGATCCGGCAGGAACACCGCCGACACGCCGGAGTTGGACGGCGCCCAGCTCGCCCCGCCGTCGGTGGAGCGGAACACCCCGGCCGTCGAGACGGCCACGGTGACCGCCTGCGGATCGCGGGCGTCGGTGATCACGGTGTGCAGACCTTCACCGCCGCCGCCCGGTACCCACTGCGAGCGCGTCGGATGCTCCCACAGCGGCCGGACCAGCTCGAAGCTCTCGCCGTGGTCCTCCGAGCGGTACAGCGCCGCCGGTTCCGTGCCCGCGTACACCACGCCGGGCTCGGCGGCGGCCGGGTGCAGCTGCCAGACACGCTCCAGGGAGGCGCCGGTGTCCTTGGGGAACTTGACGGCCGGCTGGGGCGGTTCGGTCCAGGTGCGGCCGAGGTCGTCGGAGTGGAAGACGGACGGGCCCCAGTGCGCGCTGTCGCCGCCCGCCAGCAGCCGCGGCCGGTCCTGACGGGTGTCGATCGCGACCGAGTACACCGCCTGCGCGTTGAAATACGGACTGTCGTCGAACTCCCAGGCGCCGCCGCCCCTGCGCCGCCCGATGAACAGGCCTTTGCGGGTGCCCACCGCCAGCAGTACCTCGGTCATGCCGATCACCTCCGGGACGCCTTTGTCCAGGTAGTCGCGAGACACGTAGTCGTCGGTTATCGGCCAGTCTGCACCCCGCCACTGACAGTCGACCCTGATGCGCACGTTCCCGCAGGTCACGGCGGTGTCGTCGGCCTGTGACGGAGATCGCCCCGGGCTCCTTGCGGCATGCGCCTGCGCGGGTGGCGCGTGGCGTGCGACCGTCGGGGAGACGGCTCGTCGTGAGCAGCGGAGCGATCTCCCGCGTATGGGAGGGCGTTCCGGCCGGTCGGTGCGCTCGTGAGGAGGATGCCTTTGAAGGCGTTCCGTGGTCCGAAGGTGTGGCTGTGGCGCTGGCGGCGCAACCCGCTCAAACGCCGGGCCGATGTGGTGGAGGCCTGGGTGGTGCTCGGCGCCTGGCTGCTGACCGTCCTGGCGGGGGTCGCGGCCGGCCTCGTGGCGGCCGGGACGGTGGAGCGCGGACTCGCGAGAGAGCGGGCGGCCTGGCGTCCCGTCGTGGCCCACGTGGTGGCACGAGCCCCCGGTACCTCCCCCGCGCACCGTCACGCGACCGCCGGTGAACGCGTCTGGGCCAAGGTCGGCTGGACCGTCGCAGACGGTTCCACCCGCACCGGTCAGGTCCGGGTGGAGCCCGGCAGCAGGGCCGGCACGCCGGTCACCGTGTGGACCGACCCGCAGGGCCGGCTCGTCAGCCGCCCCGCCTCCGCCTCCGAGGCCGCCTTCCGCGGCAACCTGATCGGCTGCCTGGTGGGCGTGAGCGCCGCGGCCGTCCCCCTCGTCGGCGGCCTCGCCCTGCGCGGCCGCCTGGAACGCCGCCGCATGCGCGCCTGGGACACGGAGTGGGCACGGCTCGGACCGCAGTGGGGCCGGATGGTCTGACCACGGCCGACGGCCTCGCCCCCCGGCCTGGCAGGGACCCGGCGCCGCCTGCGGGGCCGTCCCTCAACCTGGGCTTCGACCCGGTGGAGAAGGCCGCCTATGTGTGGGCGCGGGACACCGACGAGGTCCTCGTGGGCCGGGCCCGGCGGTCGGACTTCCAGGACGCGGTGTCCCGGACCGTCTGCCCCAGGCTCATGCCCGAGTACCGGCGCAACCCTGCCTGGAACCACACCCGCTGGAGCGTCGCCGTCCACGAGGGCGACAGCCGCGTCCCCGAGTTCATCGGCTCGGGCGAGTGCCTGCCGTGACACCCCTACACCGTCGCCAGCACCTCCCGGCACGCGCTCAGCAGCGCCTCGTCCTCCGCGATGTGCCACACAGCGCCGCCGCCTGCCTGGGCCAAGTGGCGGCGCGGGGCGGCCAGTTCCGTCGCCGCCAGGTGCCGTAGCGGCGCGGCCGCCGGACCCATCGCGGTCAGGCAGCGCGCGATCGCCCGGCGGGTGCGCGGGTCCTGGGCCCAGGCCTCCCGGAACACCGGCAGGACCGGCTCCGGATCCGCGGCGATGTGCCACACCGCGCACGCCGCCGGTACCCGCTCCCGCGCGTGCCGCGACCGGGCCATGCGGTGCAGCGCGGGCAGCGCGGCGCGCGCGGCCGGACCCAGCCGGCCGAGCTGATCGGCGGCCACGCCCCGGCTCGCCGGCTCACCCTCGGTCAACTCCCGCAGCAGCACAGGGAGTACGACGGAGGCGTCCCGCTGTGCCGACCAGAGCGCACCGGCCGCCACGGCGGCGTGCCGGGTGCCGAGGAGCGCGCGGAGGGCCGGCACCGCCCGCGCGGTGGCGCCCAGTGCCTCCAGCGTGGCGATGACCCGGCCCGCGACCTCGTCGCCCCGCGCCCCGGACGCGCCGGGGGCGCCCGGCAGGAGCCGCAGCACCTCCGGAACGGCGTCCTCGTCCCCGATCGCGCCGACCGCCGCCAGCAGCGGGGCGGCGAGCCGGGCGGTGTCGGGAGAGGCCGGCGGGATCCGGCCCAGCCGGTGCCGCAGCGCGGGGGCGAGCGGGGCCGCGGCGGCGCCCAGGTGGGCGACCTCGAACCCCAGGTCCACCGGTGCGGCCGGTCCGGCCAGCAGGTGCGCCAGGGCCGGGACCGCCCGCGGATCGCCGCTCCTGGCCAGCGCCTTGAGCGGACCGCCCAGCGTGCAGGAGCCGCGCTCCACGCGGTGCGTCCACAGGTCGGGCCGGGCACACACCAGGGCGTACAGGTCGTCCGCGGCGGGCGCGGCCAGCGCGAACAGCTCCGCCAGCACGCCGACCGCCGCGTCCGGCAGCCAGTCCTGCTCCGCGCCCAGTTGGGCGCCGAGCAACCGGACCGTGCCGCCGTGGTCGCCGCGCCAGCCGCGCAGCAGCGCCGCCGCCATCCACACGCCATGGCACCGGTCCACCGGGTCCGGGCCGGTCAACTGCCCGCCGAGGAGCGCGGTCCGGTCGCCCACGCGGTCGCCCAGCGCGGTGTGCAGGGTGCGCAGCAGCCGGGCGCCCTCCTCGTCGGACGGGCGCAGCCGCCATATGCGCCCGACCAGGGAGTCGGCGGCGCGCGGCGCGCAGACCCGGGCGCGGTGGGCGGAGCGCTCCCGCAGCAGCCGGACCGCCGTCGGCACCAGGTCGGCCGGCAGCCGGGCGGGCGCGACCAGCGCGAGCTGGCCGAGTGCGGCGAGCCGCAGCCCCGGGGCGTACGGCGGCGCGCTCAGTTCGGCCAGGAGGTCCACCGCGGCGTCGGCGTGCGCGGGGTGCCGGCGCACGAACAGGGCGAGCGCCTCCGGGAGGGCGAGCAGGACCCGCTCGTCCCGCTCGGCCCGCAGCCGCTGCCGTAACAGGTCCAGGACCCGGGCCGGCGCGGGCAGGAAGTGCACGAGGGCGGGGGCGGTCGCCCGGCGCACCGCGGGATCCGGGTCCCCGACGAGACGGACGAACACCTCGGCGCCCGCGCACACGGCCTCCCGTGCGCGCGCGTCCCCGTCCGTGCCCTCCGCGCCGATGCCGACCAGCAGTTCCACGATGCCGCCCCGGTCCGGCACCTCCTCGCGGGCCACGAGCGAGAGCAGGAACGGGACGCAGGCCAGCGTCGAGTCGTACACACATCCCTGGTGCAGCGCGCTGTACATCCCGTCGAGCGCGGTCGCCCGCTCGGCGGTGTCCGCGGACGCCAGCGCCCGTAACCAGCCCGGCACGTCCTCCGCGCTGCCGTGCGCGTGCCGCAGCGAGGCCCAGTCGACCTCGTCGATCCCCGTGAACACGTTGTCCTCCCCAGACGAGTGCCACCTGATCGCGAGTGTGCACCACGGCACTGACAACGGTCCGGAGTTGCGCGTTGACTGTGTGCGATCCGTCGGCTGTCACCGGCCAGCGTGCGAACGGTCCGAGGCCGCCCGCCGGGGAGGGGCACCGGCGCCCCGGCGACGAGTCAGTTCAGGCCGGGCAGGGCCCGCTCGAGGATCGTGCCGAGGTCGGTCCCGGAGCGCAGCGTGCCGAAGGAGTGCCCCCAGTCGCCGCCCAGCCGGCTCGCGCAGAAGGCGTCCGCGACCGGGTGCGGGGCGTGCCGCACCAGCAGCGAGGCCTGGAGGGCGAGCGCCATCCGCTCGACCAGCCGGCGGGCGCCCATCTGGTCGGTTTCGGCCAACTGGTCCTTGATCGCGGCCACCGCCGTGTCCAGGCGGGCGTCCGCCCCGCGCGCGAGGGCGAGTTCGGCGAACAGGGCCTCGGCGGTGTCCGGTTCGCGGCCGAGGGCGCGCAGCACGTCGAGCGCGTTGACGTTGCCCGAGCCCTCCCAGATCGACAGCAGCGGAGCCTCCCGGTAGTGGCGCGGCATGCCGGAGTCCTCGACATAGCCGTTGCCGCCCAGGCACTCCAGCGCCTCGGCGGTGAACGCCGGACCCCGCTTGGTGACCCAGTACTTGCCGACGGCGGTGGCGATCCGCCGGAACGCCCGCTCCCCGGCGTCCCCGCGCACCGCGCGGTCGGCCGCGCCGGCCAGCCGCAGCGTGAGCGTCGTCGCCGCCTCCGACTCCAGCGCCAGGTCGGCCAGGACGTTGCGCATCAGCGGCTGCTCGATCAGCCGGGCCCCGAACGCGCTGCGGTACCGGGCGTGATGCCCCGCCTCGACGAGCGTCTTGCGCATCAGGGTCGCCGAGGACATCACGCAGTCCAGCCGGGTGCAGTTGACCATCTCGATGATGGTCTTCACCCCCCGCCCCTCCGGCCCGACCAGCCAGGCCACCGTGCCGTCGAACTCCGGCTCCGAGGACGCGTTGGAGCGGTTGCCCAGCTTGTCCTTCAGCCGCTGGATGCGGAAGGTGTTGCGGCTGCCGTCCGGCAGCACACGCGGCACCAGGAAACACGACAGCCCGCCCGGAGCCTGCGCGAGCACCAGGAAGACGTCGCACATCGGCGCCGACGTGAACCACTTGTGCCCGCGCAGCGTGTACACGCCGGGCTCCGCGGTGGGCGTGGCCGTGGTGGTGTTCGTCCGGACGTCCGACCCGCCCTGCTTCTCGGTCATGCCCATCCCCGCGAGCAGACCCGGCTTCTCGGTCGGCACGCGCAGCTCGGGGTCGTACTCCCGGCTGGTGAGCAGGGGTTCGTAGACCTTGGCCAGATCCGGCTGGGCGCGCAGCGCGGGCACGGCGGCGTACGTCATCGACGTCGGGCAGCCGTGCCCCGCCTCCGTGTGCCCCCACACCAGCCCGCCCGCGCTGCGGGCCACATGGGCGCCGGGCCGCTCGTCCGCCCACGGGGCGCCGGCCAGGCCCTCGGCGACCGCCGTCCGCATCAGGCGGTGCCAGCTGGGATGGAACTCCACCGCGTCGACCCGGTGGCCGTAACGGTCGTGGGTGCGCAGCACCGGCTCGTGCCGGTTGGCCAGCTCACCCCACTCCTGCGCCTCGGCGCTGCCGGAGCGGGCCCCCAGGCGCCGGATGCCGTCCTCGGCCCAGCCGGCGCCCTCCCGGCGCAGCCCCTCCAGCAGGGCCGCGTCGTCGGAGGCGTCGTACGGGGCCAACGGCGGGGCCTGGTTGGTGACCTCGTGCGTGGCGTACTGCGGCTGGGGCTGCGGATGCGCAGGGGACTGCGCGGGAATCGAGACCATAGGAGCATGTTGCACTCTCGCTGCGGGCGCAGCAATACTGCAACAAGGAGGGGTGCGTACAGTACGTGTCCATGCCCATGAACCTCTCGCCCGAGCCGGAGGAGGCAGGCCTGCGGCCGCTGTCCGCGCGGTCGGTCGTGCTGAGCCTGCTGCTCGGCGCGCACCCGGCGGAGCTGCCGGTGAAGGACCTGGTCCGGCTGGTGGAACCCTTCGGCGTCGGCGGCTCCACGCTGCGGGCCGCGCTCAGCCGGATGGTGACCGCGGGGGACCTGCGCCGCACCGACGCCGTCTACCGGCTCAGCGACCGGCTGCTGGCGCGCCAGCGGCGCCAGGACGAGGCGCTGCGGCCGGGCACGCGCGCGTGGGACGGCGACTGGGAGATGGTGGTCATCACGGCGACCGGCCGCGGCCCCGCCGAACGCGCCGAGCTGCGCAGCCGGTTGGCCGCCCTGCGCCTGGCGGAACTCCGCGAGGGCGTGTGGCTGCGCCCGGCCAACCTCGACCGTGCCCTGCCCCGCCTGCTGGGCTCCGTCGCCCGGACGTACACCGCGCGACCCGACGAGCCCGCGCCCGACCTGGTCGCCCGCCTCTGGCCGCTGGACGCCTGGGCGGGCACCGCGCGGACCCTGCTCGCCCGCACCGCGACCGCCCGGACCCCGGCGGACCGCCTCACCGCCTACGCCGCCGCCGTACGCCATCTGCTCACCGACCCCGTCCTGCCCCCCGGACTCCTGCCCGCCGACTGGCCCGGGGACGCCCTGCGCGCGGCCTACGCCGGCTATCAGCGCGAGCTGACCGCGTCGGTCGGGCGGAGGGAGCGCGCCGCATGACGGCCGTGGCCCTCGCACGGTTTCTGCGCGCCCGGTTCCAGGAGGAGGAACAGGTGGCCCGGGACGCGGTCGCCGGTGCGCCCGGGGCGGTCTGGGGCGTCATGGCCGACGAGATCGAGCAGGTGCTCACCTCCGAGGACGGCGGGACCACGCACACGCCCATGGTGCAGTTCGGCGCGGAGGATCCCGTGAAGCTGCTCGCCCATGTCGCCCGGCACGATCCGGCGCGGGTGCTGCGCGAACTCGAGGCGAAACGGGCGCTGTTGGCGGAGCACCGCACACGGGACGACGGCACGTGCGCCACCTGCCGCGAAGCCGGGTGTCCCCGTTCGCCGTGCACCACGCTGCGCCTGCTCGCCGTGCTGTACGCCGGCCATCCCGGATACGACGACTCCTGGCACCCGTAGGCCGCCGGTCGCCGGCCCCGGCCGTGGGCGCGCCCCTGGTGACACCGTCGGGGAGCGTTGCCGGTCGCCTGGCCGGTTCCGGCAGCGGGGACGTCGTCCGGGCGCTCACCTGCGGTCGCCGCCCACCGGGCCGGGGCTGTTCCGCGGCGGCAGCTGAGACGCCCGGGGGCGGGACTTCCGGGGTGTCCGCGGCGGGGCGCTCGCGCGGTGCGGGTGGCGCGGGCGCGGTGCCGGGCGTTCCCTGGAAGATGGGCATCCCCGGGCGGGAACGGGGATGACCAGCCCGTTGGCGGGCACTCGGTGGGGCACGCGAGAGGATCTCACCCGAGGAGAGTCATGGCTGAGCAGAAGTCGTCGTCGGCCCTCACGGCGCCCCTGCGCGGCGCGGCCTCGGTCCTGCGCAGGGTGCCCGGCGCCGGGATGGTGAGCAGGGCAGCGGAGGGAACCCTGGACAAGGTGGGCGCGGTCTCGCCCCGCGGGCGGCGCATCGCGGTGTACGCGGGGGCCGGAGTGCTCGGTGCCGCGGGCGTGGTGGAGTGGCCCGTGGCCCTCACCGGCGCTGCGGTGGCCTGGCTGACCCAGCCCCGGCCCGCGCATCCGGCGCACGGCGGGAGCGCGGGGGAGCAGACCGTCGAACCCGCCCATGACCTCGCCACCGCGGCCCTCAGGTCCGGCCACGGCAGCGGGCCCCCGGCCGCCGGCCGGGGTGGCGCGGTGTCGGCGGGAGCGCGGGGCACGGGCGGTCGCGGCACGGGCGTGGCGGAGGCCGCCGAGCCCCCCGGCGAAGCCTGGGACGCCGGTGCCGCCGAGGCCGGGGTCGAGGCGGCGGGCGCCGCCGAAGCCTCCGTGGAGAGCCGGACCCCCGGGGGCACCGGAACACGCGGAAGCGGTGGGGCGGCGGGCAGCGCGCCGGCGTCCCGGGCCGGCCGGGGAGGCGGCAGTACCGGGACCCCTGGCAGCGCGACAGCGTCCGGGGCCGACAGGCAAGGCGGCAGTACCGGGGCTCCCGGCGGCGCGACGGCGCCCCCGGCCGGCCGGGCAACCGGCGGCACCGGGACGGCCGGCGACGCCGCCGCATCCCGGACCGGCCACGCGTCCGGCGGGGCCAGGGCGACCGGCAGCGCCGGAACGGCCGGGAGCCACAGGACCGCCGCCGGAGCCCGGGCCACCCGCGGTGCCGAGAGCGCGGTGGGCAAGCCGTCCAACGGGCGGCTCGGTCCCACGGCGCGGCCCGACCGCACCACGCTCTGAGGAGGGCCATCGTGGTCCGACTGCTGACGGTGCCCTCGGCGGCCGTACGCCTGTTGCCCGCCGCACCGCGGCTGC
>NZ_CP011497.1:7432612-7448253 GCF_001027185.1 Streptomyces incarnatus
GAACGCGCTGCCCGGCGCCGGTGACCACTGGCGCGCCGGGGCCCGTGCCCACCTCGCCCTGCGCCCGGCGGAGCAGGAGCACGTCCGGCGCGCGGGCGGCACGGCACAGCTGGCGCGCCGGGTGGCCGAGACGCTGGCGGAGCGGCCCGATGTGCTCCTGGCGTACTGGGACCAGGGGCTCGCGCGTCTGGTGGTGACCGCGACCGAGGAGGAGGCCACCGACCGGATCATGGATCACGCCGCCGAACTGGCCGAGCGGCACGGGCTGCTGCTGGCCGCCGCGGACGTCGACGACACCACGCATCCGGCGGACCCGGCCGGGGTGCGCGCGGCCGTGGCCACGCTCGCCGCCGACACGGCGGGCATCGGCGTCGCGCTCACCGCGTACGCGCTCCGGCTGCCGCCCGCGCCGCGCCTGGGGACCGCGGTGGTGACGCTGCTGCGGGAGAACCCGCGCTTTCGCGGATGGCTGCGCGCCCGGATCGGGGACACCCGCATGGACCTCCTGCTGGCCTGCGCGAACGCCGCGGTCCACGGGGCCGGGCAGACCCCCACCTCCCTGGTCCTCGACGGTGTCCTGCGGGCCTGCCAGGTGGCCGAGACGGTGGCCCGCGCCGCGGCCTTCGACGCGGTGCACGACCAGTTGTGCGCGCCCGGGCGGGTCAGCCTCCCGGCGGACGGCGCTCCCCGCCCGCCGCTCAAGGAGTCCCCGGCCCAGGAGTACGCCGAGCACGCCTCGGCGGGCAGTGTGCTGGGCGCGGCGGCCACCCTGCTGGTCAAGCACGACGGTGCCGAGGCGGCGGAGGCGGTCCTCGCCGGCTCGCCGAAGGCCGCCCGCTACGGCCCCGCCGCCTTCCACGCGCTGCTGAGCGCCGCCCTCGCCCGCACGGGAGTCCTGGTCCGCGACCCGGACCGGCTGCGCCGGCTGGAGCTGGCCGGCACGGTCGTCCTGCACCCCAGCGCGCTGCGCACCGACGAGGGCGAGCCCGACCCGTGGGCCGAGCCGGTGCTGGACGCGGCCCGCCGGGCCGGGCTGCGCGTGGTGCTCGTGGACGACCCCGCCCTGGAGGACTTCACCGGCCTCGCCGACCAGGTCGTCGACGCGCGCCGGCCGCTGGACGACGTGGTGTACCAGGCGCGCGGCGACGCCGGCGCGGTGCTCGCCGTCGCCCGGGTGCGCACGGCCGACGAACGCGACGTGCTGGCCGGGCTGCGCTGCGCCGACATCGCCCTCGCCCTCACCGACCACGACGGCGCCGTGGTCTGGGGCGCGGACCTCCTCGCCCTGCACGGGCTGCCCGACGTATGGCGGGTGCTGACCGCGATCCCGGCCGCCCGCACGGTCGGCGGGCATGCCCAGATCCTGGCCCGTTCCGGTGCCGCGCTGTCCGGGCTGCTCGTGGCCGTCGGCGAGTCGGGCGGCGGCCGCGGGCGCTTCGCCGCGCTGCCGGGGCTGCGGCACGCCCCGGTCGACGCCGCCGCCGTGTCGGCCCTGCTCTCCGGCGGCCGGGCCGCGCTCGGCGTGGCGGCCGCCCGGCCCCCGCACCCGCACGCGCGCGTGCACTGGCACGAACTGGATCCCGAGCAGGCCCGGGAGCGGCTGGAGCACGAACCGGCCGACGAGGTGGGCGCGTTCGAGGCGCTGACCGGCCGCGCGCGCAACGCCGCCGCCGGCGTCCTCGGCCACCCGGCCGCCGCACCCGTGCGCTGGGCCTACCGGCTCGGGCGGGCCGTACGCGGCGAACTCCACGACCCGCTCACCCCGGTCCTCGCGGTCGGCTCGGCGGCGTCGGCGCTCCTCGGCTCGATGGTGGACGCCCTGCTCGTCGTCGGCGCCCTGGACCTGAACGCCCTGGTCGGCGGCATCCAGCGGCTGCGCGCCGAACGGGCGCTGTCCGGACTGCTCGCGGAGCAGCGGCAGAAGGCGCGCCTCGTCCCGCCGGAGACCGACGCGCCGGCCGGCGGCACGCGCACCGTGGAGGCGGGCAAGCTGCATCCGGGCGACGTGATCCAGCTGAAGGCGGACGACGTGGTGCCCGCCGACGCCCGGCTGCTGTGGCAGGACGGTCTGGAGGTCGACGAGTCGGCCCTGACCGGCGAGTCCCTGCCGGTGGAGAAGCAGACGGACCCGACCCCGCACGCCCCGGTGGCCGACCGGCGCTGCATGGTCTTCGAGGGTACGACCGTGGTGGCGGGCCAGGCCCGTGCCGTGGTGGTCGACATCGGGGACCACACGGAGGCCGCCCGTGCCGTCCACCTGGCCGCGCGGGTGCCCCCGGCCGGCGGTGTACAGGCCCGGCTGCAGGAACTCACCCGCAAGGCACTGCCGTTGACCCTGGCCGGTGGCGCCGCGGTCACGGGTCTCGCGCTGGTGCGGGGCACCGCCATCCGGGAGGCGGTCAGCGGCGGGGTGGCGGTGGCCGTGGCGGCCGTACCCGAGGGCCTGCCCCTGGTGGCCACGGTCGCGCAGCTGGCGGCCGCCCGGCGGCTGAGCCGCGGCGGAGTCCTCGTGCGCACCCCGCGCACCCTGGAGGCGCTGGGCCGCATGGACACCTTCTGCTTCGACAAGACCGGCACGCTCACCGAGAACCGGCTGCGCCTGGTGCGCACCTCGGACGCCGACGGCACGGTGCGCCCGGTGGACGACACCGGGTCCGCGGGCACCGTCCGGGCCGCAGCCCGCGCCTGCCCGCGCATCGACGGCGATTCCGAGCAGCCGGTGCACGCCACCGACGAGGCCGTGCTGGCCGCGGCCGGTCCCGACCCGGAGTGGACCCAGCTGGCGGACCTGCCGTTCGAGGCGGCACGCGGGTACGCCGCCGCCGTCGGCCGGAGCGGGGACGGCCCGCCGGTGCTGGTGGTCAAGGGCGCGCCGGAGACCGTGCTGCCCGCCTGCGCCGAGCTACCGGAGCACGCCGCCGAGGCGGCCCACACGCTGGCCGGGGACGGCCTGAGGGTGCTGGCGGTGGCCGAACGGCGGCTCGACGCGGCGGCGGAGGAAGCCGACGACGTTCTCGAACAGCCGCTGCGCGACCTGGAGTTCACCGGGTTGCTCGCCCTGTCCGACGTACCGCGCGATACCTCCACGGCGCTGGTGGCCGGGCTGCTGGAGGCGGGGGTACGACCGGTCATGCTCACCGGGGACCATCCGCAGACGGCGCGGGCCATCGCGGCCGAGCTGGGCTGGCCCGAGGACACCGTCGTGGTCACCGGCGACGAGCTGGCGGCGGCGGACCGGGCGGCCAGGGCCCGGATGCTGCGCGACGCGGGCGTGGTGGCCCGGGTGGCGCCCGAGCAGAAGCTCCAGGTCGTGGAGGCGCTGCGGGACGCGGGCCGGGTCGTCGGCATGGTCGGCGACGGCGCCAACGACGCCGCGGCCATCCGCGCCGCCGACATCGGCGTCGGAATCAGCGCGCGCGGTTCGGCCGCCGCGCGCAACGCCGCCGACATCGTCCTCACCGACGGCGATCTGACGGTCCTGATCGACGCGGTGGGCGAGGGCCGGGCGCTGTGGCACAGCGTGGCCGACGCCATCGCCATCCTGATCGGCGGCAACGCGGGCGAGGTCGGGTTCGGCATCCTCGGCACGCTGCTGTCCGGCCGGGCGCCGCTGTCCACCCGGCAGATGCTCATGGTGAACCTCTTCACCGACCTGTTCCCGTCGATGGCGGTGGCGGTGACCGAGAAGGAGGACGCGCCGGTACCGGGCCGCGGCGGATCGCCCGAGGGCGGCGGAGCCGGTGCCGCCGTACGTGCCCGCGGCGGATCGCCGGAGGACGCCTCCGCCGTCCTGGGCGCGCCCCTGCTGCGGCAGATCCGGCACCGGGCGCTCACCACCTCGCTGGGCGCGGTGACGGCCTGGCTGATCGGCCGCTTCACGCCCGGCAGCGCGCGCCGCTCCAGCACGATGGCGCTGTGCGGGGTGGTCGGCACCCAGCTCGTGCAGACGTGGCTGGACCGGCGCGAGAGCCGCCTGGTGCAGATCACCTGCCTCGGCTCCGCCGCCGCGCTGGTCGCGGCGGTGCAGATCCCGGGCGCCAGCCACGCCGTCGGATGCACCCCGCTCGGCCCGGTCGCCTGGGCCGGAGTCCTGGCGGCGATCGCCGTGGCCCTCGCGGGCCAACGCGTACTGCCCCGCCTGGAGGAAACGGTCGGCCGCCTGCTGCCCCACTGACCGGCGCCGACCGTGGCCGTACCGGCCGGTGCCGGGGGGGCGGGGGCGCTCGGGCCAGCCGGTCGTGGGGGTGGCGGCCGTCCGGCCTGGCCGGCGGCGGCCGGTGGGGGTGGTGCGATCGGCCGGTTGTGGGGCGGTCGCCGTGTCTGGACGGTGGGAATCCGGTGGCCGCGCTCAGACCGGGCCGGTGGCGTCGGTGGTGGTCGTCGGGCCGGCCGGTTGGCCGGTCGGCCGGGCGGCCGGGCGGGTGCGTTGCCTGGGCGGTGGCGGGCCCCCACCGGCCCCCACTGGCCATCTCCGGCCGGGCCGATGGGGATCCCGGTGGCCGCGCTCCGGTCGGGCCGGTGGGGGCCGGTGGCGTGGGTCGGGTCGGCCGGATGTGGGTGGCCGGGGTCAGACCGACCGGTGGTACGGGTCCGGGACCCGGACCTCGCCGCCCAGTGCGCGGGCCGCGTGCCGGGCCCAGGACGGGTTGCGCAGCAGCTCGCGGCCCAGCAGGACGGCGTCGGCCTCGCCGTTGGCCACGATCTTCTCGGCCTGCTCGGACTCGGTGATCAGGCCCACGGCGGCGACGCGCAGCGGGGTCTCGGCCTTCACCCGGGCGGCGAACGGCACCTGGTAGCCGGGCCCGGTCGGAATCGTCACGCCGGAGGCGTTGCCGCCGGTGGAGACGTCGAGCAGGTCGACCCCGTGGGCGTGCAGGTCGCGGGCGAAGCGGACGGTGTCCTCGGTGGTCCAGCCGCCGTCCTGGAGCCAGTCGGTGGCCGAGACGCGGAAGAACAGCGGCTTGTCCGCGGGCCACACCTCCCGTACGGCGTCCACGACCTCGAGGGCGAACCGGGTGCGGTTCTCGTAGGAGCCGCCGTAGGCGTCGGTGCGGTGGTTGGAGTGCGGGGACAGGAACTCGTTGATCAGGTAGCCGTGGGCGCCGTGGATCTCGGCGACCTCGAAGCCGGCGGCGAGCGCCCGGCGGGCCGCTGCGGCGAACCGGCCCACGATCTCCTGGATCTCCTCCACCGTCAGCTCGGTCGGCACCGGATGGTGCTCGTCGAAGGGCACCGCGCTCGGAGCGACCGGCTGCCAGCCGTGCCCGTCCGGTCCGACCGGAGCGCCGCCCTTCCAGGGCCGGTCGGTGGACGCCTTGCGGCCGCCGTGCGCGAGCTGGATGCCCGGGACCGTGCCCTGGGCGGTGAGGAAGCGGGTGATCCGGCGGAAGGCCTCCACCTGGGTGTCGTTCCACAGGCCGAGGTCGTAGGGGGAGATCCGGCCCTCGGGCGAGACCGCGGTGGCCTCCACGATGATCAGGCCGGTGCCGCCCGTGGCGCGTGCCGCGTAGTGCGCGAAGTGCCAGTCGTGCGGGGCACCCGCGAGCGGACCCTCCGGCTCGGCCGAGTACTGGCACATCAGCGGCATCCAGACCCGGTTCGGGATGGTCACTTCGCGCAGGGTGATGCTCTCGAAGAGCGCGCTCACATCAGACTCCGTTCGCCACGGGACCTCTGGTCGACTCATACGATAAACCTCGTACTACGAGAGGTGTCAAACTACGACGCCTCTCGTACAATGGTCGCAGCCGAGACGTTCCGCGACGAAGGGCAGGCAGCCGACGTGACCGACACCGCCCCCACCGGCCGGGCGCTGCCGCATCCGAAGCGGGAGGAGATCCGCCTGGAGGCCGTGCTGCACGCGCTCTCCGACCCCATGCGGCTCCAGATCGTCCGTGAACTCGCGGCTCGGGAAGCCGAGTTGACCTGCTCGCAGTTCGAACTTCCGGTGACCAAGTCCACCACCACGCACCACTTCCGGGTGCTGCGCGAGAGCGGGGTCGTCCGGCAGGTCTACCGGGGCACGGCCAAGATGAACGGTCTGCGCCGGGACGATCTAGACGGACTCTTCCCGGGGCTGCTCGACAGCCTCCTCGCGGCCGCCGACCGACAGGCCGGCCGACTCGGCGACGGCAGCTGAACCCGCCTTCCGCGGAAGGTGGTTGAAGAGCAGGTTGAGTACGATCGCGGACACGCAGCCCGCGCTGATCCCGCTGTTCATCACCGTCTGGAACCAGTCCGGGAACCTCGCGTAGACCGTCGGCACACCCACCGGCAGCATGCCGATCGCCACCGACACGGCCACCACCGTCAGGTTGTTGTTGCCCTTGAAGTCGACCCGGGCCAGTGTCCGCAGCCCGCTCGCCGCGACCGTGCCGAACATGACCAGACCCGCGCCGCCCAGTACCGGCGCCGGGACCGCCGCGACCACCGCGCCCAGCTTGGGCAGCAGGCCGAGCAGCACCAGGATCCCGCCGGCCGCCGCGACCACCCAGCGGCTGCGCACCCGGGTCATCCCGACCAGGCCCACGTTCTGCGCGTACGCCGTGTACGGGAAGGTGTTGAACACCCCGCCCAGCACCGTCGACAGACCGTCCGCGCGCAGCCCGTCGGCGAGCGGGCGCGGCTCCACCTTCCGCCCGGTCAGCTCGCCCACCGCGATCAGGTCACCGGTCGTCTCGGTCATCGTCACCAGAGCGACCACCAGCATGGACACGATCGCGGAGACCTTGAACCGCGGCACCCCGAAGTGGAACGGCGTGCTGATGCCCACCCAGTCGGCGCCGGACACCCCGCTGAAGTCGGTGAACCCGAACGGCACCGCGACCGCCAGGCCCACCGCGATCCCGATCAGCACGGCGACGCGGCCGAGGGCGGCGGGCGCGAACCGCTGCACGGCCAGTACCACCGCCAGCACGAAGGCCGCCAGCGCCAGGTTCTTCGGCGCCCCGAAGTCCTTCGCCCCGGCGCCGCCCGCCGCCCAGTCGCCCGCGACCGGCAGCAGCGAGACCCCGATGACCAGGATCACCGTGCCGGTCACCAGCGGCGGGAAGAAGCGCAACAGCCTGCCGAAGACCGGTGCGAGCAGCATGATGGCCAGGCCCGCGACGATCACCGAGCCGTAGATCGCGGGCAGTCCGCCGCCCGTCGTCCCGATCAGCACCATCGGCGACACCGCCGCGAACGTGCAACCCTGCATGATCGGCAGCCGGACGCCGAACCGCCAGAAACCCACGCACTGGATCAGTGTGGCGATCCCGCACACCAGCAGGTCGGCGGTGATCAGATACGCCAGGTCGGCGGGCGACAGCTTCATCGCGCCGCCCACGATCAGCGGCACGGCGACGGCGCCCGCGTACATCGCGAGCACGTGCTGCAGCCCGAAGGCCGCCAACTGCCGTGCCGGTGGTATCTCGTCGACGGGGTGGACGTCTGCGGTGGTGGCCATGGGGACTCCAGCGGTGCGCGGGCGGGGGGTGACATCCGGACAGCACGAGACCGTAAGCTGCTTGAACAGTTTGTTGATTTCCGGTCCGTTGCCGCTGTGTGTCCTGCCCGCCCGGCCGGTACGGAATCCCTGGCTCCCCCGGATCCTGGACTACCGGGACCCCGGCTGCCCGGACCCGGCCACCGGGATCCCCGGCTACCCGGACCCTGGCCACCGGGACCCCGGCCAACGGGGCCTTATGCCGACCGGGCCGCGGTGAGCAGCGCGTCCCAGTCGGCCAGCTTGACGACGCCCCGCCCGAGCCGCGCGCCCAACTCGGCCTCGGCCCGCTCGATGGCCAGCCACCCCGTCCAGGGCACCGGTTCGATCCCGGCCGCCCGCAGCGCGGGCACCGGATCCCCGGGCACCTCGCGCTGCAGCAGCGCCGGAGTGTCCGCCAGCAAGGAGGTCACCGTCTCCTTGGCGCAGGGCCGGTTGGTGCCGATGACACCCGTCGGCCCCCGCTTGATCCACCCGGCGACGTACTCGCCGGGGGAGGGGGCACCCGCGCGTACGACACGCCCTGCGGCGTTCGGCACCGTGCCGCTCAGCGCGTCGAACGGCAGCCCGTCCGGCGGCACGCCGCGATAGCCGACCGAGCGCAGCACCAACTGCGCGGGCACGTCCACGAACCGGCCCGTGCCCGTCACCCCGCCCTGCCCGTCCGGCGCCGTCCGCTCGAAACGCACGGCGCCCACCCGGCCGTCGTCCGCGAGCAGCTCCACGGGCCGGAGGAAGAACCGCAGCCCGATGCGCCGGACGGCAGGGGCCGGGGACCGGTCGGCCCAGCCGCGGAGCACCTCCAGATTGCGGCGCTGCACGGGGGGCAGGGCGGCGGGATCGGCCGGATCCAGTGCCAGGTCGGCCGGATCGACGCCGACCTCGGTGCCGGGCAGCGCGCCCAGCTCGCGCAGCTCCTTGGTGGTGAAGCGGGCCTGTGAGGGGCCG
This sequence comes from Streptomyces incarnatus, assembly GCF_001027185.1. Taxonomy (NCBI): domain Bacteria; kingdom Bacillati; phylum Actinomycetota; class Actinomycetes; order Kitasatosporales; family Streptomycetaceae; genus Streptomyces; species Streptomyces incarnatus. The sequence goes on from NZ_CP011497.1 coordinate 7,441,047, forward strand.
CGCCGGCCCACCATGTGCACCTCGGTGATCCCGCTCGCCGTCAGCGTCTCCAGCGCCGCCTGCGGCATGTCCGTCGGGCGGAGCTCCGCCGCGCCCCGCACCAGCATCCGCGTGACGTCCACCGCCACATTGCCCACACCGATGACGACGGCCGACCGCACTCCGCGCAGAAAGCCCGCGTCGGCCGCGTCCGGATGCGCGCTGTACCAGGCCACGAAGTCGGTCGCCGACCAGCTGCCCGGCAGTTCTTCGCCCGGAATGCCGAGCCGGCGGTCGGTCGCGGCGCCCACGCAGTACACCACCGCGTGGTACAGCTCCCGCAGCCGCTGCACGGGCAGCCCGCCGGGACCGCCCACCCGGACCCCGCCGAGGAACCGCACCCGCTCGTGCTCCAGCACCGTCCGCAGGCTGCCCTGCAGGGACTTGATCTTCTCGTGGTCCGGGGCGACGCCGTACCGGACCAGCCCGTAGGGACACGGCAGCCGGTCGAGGACGTCCACACGCACCTCGGGATCCTGCTGAACCAGACTCTGGGCGGTGTAACACCCGCTCGGACCCGAACCCACGACGGCGACACGCAGCACAGCGATGCTCCTCGGACGACGGAGGTGACGAAGGAGGGTGTGCGGACGGCTCCAGCATGGCACTGCCGGGCGCCCGGCGGCAGGGGCCGGCGGGGTGACCCCGACGCGTGTCCCTGCGTACGGGATGTGATCACGCGGGTACGTTGCGTGTGTGCCCGAAGCATGCTTTCTTCATCTTTCCGATCGGAACGCGGAGGACGGCGCGGTGTCCGTGTGGCCCGCGTGGAAGGTGCGGGAGCAGGGCGACGCCACGTCCTGGTTCTATGTGCGGCTGGCTTTCCCGGACGGCGCACGCGTCGACGCCCTGGCCGTCGTGCGCGAGGACTGCGTGTCCATCGAGGACGTCACGGCCGAACCGGCCCTGTCCCTCGCCGACCTGACGGTGCTCGCGGACTGGATCCAGGGCCCGCTGTTCGAGGCGTGCGGGGTGACGGCGGAGCGGCCGTACGAGGGCGAGGGCGAAGGCGACGTCCGGCCGGAGGCGCGGCACGAACCGGAGATCGCCGGCCAGGACGAGCGCGAGGCGGAGAAGCCGGGCGAGGCGGACCCCGCGGCGGAGGAGCGCACGGAGCGGCCCACCGAGGAGGCGGGCGACGAGTCGGCCGGCGACCACAAGGCCCGCGACGACAAAGCCGGCGACGAGAAGGCCCGAGACCACAAGGACCGCGACGAGAAGGCCGGCGACGAGAAGGCGCGCGACGAGAAGGCCGGCGACGTGTCGGCGAGCGTGTTCTGCGTGGGCCCGCGGCGCGCACGGGCCGTCTGGCCGCGCGGCATCGAGGGCCGCCGGCTGGTCGCGCAGGAGTACCGCGCCGCACAGGAGGAGGGCGCCGACCCGGTGCTCGCCGTGATGAGCGCGACCGGGCACAGCCGTCGCCGCGCCCTCAGGCTGATCGCCCAGGCGCGCGACGCCGGGTTCCTGACCCCCCGTCACGTACGCCGCGACTGAGGCGGTCGCCGCCGTACCGGCTCATGTGGCCGTCAGGCGCTGCTCGGGCGCTCCTCCGTGGCGAAGAACCGGGACAGATCCCGCTCCCGCGCCTTCTTGCCCGTCTCGCTCTCCGGCGGCACCCCCGACTCCCAGTCGAGCCCGTACCGCTGGAACAGTTCGGCCCGCAGCACCGGAACGGGCATCGGCACCCCGGGGATCAGCGCCGCATACACGGCCCCCATCAGCAGGGCCCGCAGCATCGGATAGTCGGCGGCGAGGTCCTGGGAGCCGTACCGCTTGACGGTGTCGGTGAGCAGCTCCGCCAGCCGGCGCTGCTCCGGGCACGCCACGAACCCCTCGGCCTGGAGCAGCCCCGCCATGTGCTGGCGCATCAGCACCGGCCGGTCGTGGGCCAGGCCCAGGATCGCGTCGATGGCCCGGGCGAGGCGCTCCCGGCCGTCCTCGGTGTGCGGTTCCCGCTCCAGCGCCTCCTCCAGCGTGCGGTGCATCAGCCGGTGCACGGCGGACTGCACCAGCTGGCGCTTGCCGGGGAAGTAGTACGACACCAGTCCGCGCGCCGAACCGGCGCGGTCCGCGATGTCGCCGAGCGTGGTGGCCTCGAAGCCGTGCTCGTCGACCAGTTCCACGGCGGCCTGCAACAGCCGCTCCCGGGAACGGCGCCGCAACTCTTCATTGACCGAGGCGCTGCGCGGGGACATCCTGTAACTCCTGCGTTGACTGGCTGCCAGCCAACTATACTCAACGCAGTGGGTACCGCCATGTGCGGGCCCGGTCCAGGGCTGCCGTCCGTCTGGGGCGACGCGGGGGATCGTCTCAGGCGGGCGGCGTGGCAGCGAGTTCTTTTCCCGTGCGGCGCCGACTCTGTTGCGGCAGCGCGGCCCGACGCGGGGCCGCCGGGGCTCAGCTCACCAGATCCAGCACGGGCAGCAGCGCGTCGGGCCGGTCCGTCACCGGCAGGTGGTCGACGAAGTGCACCCGGCAGCCGAGCGCGGCCGCGCCCCCGTCGGCCTCCTTGCTGTCGCCCACCATCACCACCTGCCGCGGATCGGCGCCCAGCGCCGCGCAGGCGAGGGAGAACAGCCGCGGATCCGGCTTCTGCACGCCGTGTTCGTACGACAGGACGTACGCGTCCACATAGCGGTCGAGCCCGTGCTCGCGGAACACCGGGCTCAGATCCCAGCCGATGTTGCTGACCACGCCCACGCCGATGCCGCGCTCGTGCAGCGTGCGCAGCACCTCGGGGGCGTCCGGGTACGGGGCCCAGGCGGCCGGGACCTTGTGCCGTTCGTACAGCGCGTCGTGCAGTCCCGGGTCGGGCAGCGGCACCCGCCGGGACAGGCCCGTGTAGGCGGCCCGGTGCAGCTCCGCGCTCTCGTCCCGCACCGCCCAGACCCCGGCCAGGTCCGCGGGCAGCTCCACCGGATTCGCTCCGCCCGGCAGCGCACCGGCCGCCTCCAAGGCGCCTGCGGCAGCCTTCAGTTCGGGTTCGGGCAGGGTGTGCCCCGTCTCGGCCAGTACGGCACGCAGCCAGGACTCGGTGGACTCGACGCGGAACAGCGTCCCGGAGAAGTCGAACAACACGGCAGTCATGCACCCGACCCTATCCGGGCCGGTGCCGGGCGGAGTCGGCATGACCGGGCCGCTGCCACTGGTCGACGATCATGGCCAAGGCCTCCACCGGCGCCCCGAACAGGCGGCCGCCCAGCACGTCCGAGGGCCGGTGGACGCCCAGCCACACCCGGGTCACGCCCACCCCCCACTACCGAGACCACGGCCGCCGCCACGGTCGTACGCCACCGGACCCGGCCCCCGCCGAAGCGGTGCGGCAGGCACAGCAGCAGGCCGCGCACGACGGTGGCCGTCATGGCGTGACCGGACGGCAAGGCCGCGTAGGGGGCCGAGTCGACGGGGTCCGGCCACCGTCAGCCGCACCCACAGCCGTCAGCCGCAGCCGTCAGGAGTGGGCCGTGAGCCGTCGGGAGTGGGCCGTCAGCCGTCGGGAGTCGGCCGTCAGCCAAGTGCCCGCAGGCCCGGAACCAGGGCCACGAGTACCGGGATCACCGGCACCAGCGCCGCGAAGGCCGTCAGGCGCAGCCGGTGCAGAACGGGGAGCCGGTCCGGGGGAGTGAGCAACCGGTGCACCCGCTGCGGCACATGGGCCTCAGGGGTGGGGCAGGGGCCGAACACGCCCCGTTCCTCGTTGAGTTCGAGCAGCGCCAGCGCGGTCGTGAGCCGGCCGAAGCGCCGGGAGGCCATGTCGTCGGCGGCCAGCTCGACCAGCCGGTGCATCTCGGCGCGGAACGCGGCGAACACCGGTACCTGCGGGAACCCGCCCGCCAGCGCCGCCGAGCAGTGCAGCAGCCAGTCGTGCCGGGCCTGCGCGTGGCCCTGCTCGTGCGCGAGCAGCGCGTGCAGTTGACGCCCCTTCAGGCGGCGCAGCGCGGCCGTCGTGATGACCAGGCGGGGTGCCGCCCCGGGCAGCCACCAGGCGTCGGGGCGCTCGCCCTCCAGCACCACCAGCCGGCCGCCCGCCGGTTCCTCGCCCGGCAACAGCGGGGCCCGCACGAGGAGTTCGGCCCGCCGGGTACGCCGCCGGGCCCGGGCCCGTACGATTTCGCGCACCAGCATGGCGAGGCTCCACAGGCCGCCCGCGGCGAGCGCCACGGCGGTGGGCGCCGCCCACGGCCCAGCCGTACCGAGGGCGTAGGCGTCCACAACCGCGCGCGGGGCCCGGGCGAACAACTGCCCCCGCACCTGCTGCCAGGCGGCCGACGCGCTGAGCGTCATCGACAGCGCGCAGCACAGCAGGACGGCCGCCACGACGCACTGCCACACCCACAGGGCGACGACCGGTTCACGGTCTGGCCAGTCGGCCCGGGCGAGCAGCCGCGGGGCGAGGACGGCGGTGAGGGCGCCGAGCAGCAGCAGGGTCACGGGGACCATCATGGGCAGCACCCTATGAGCGCGAGGCCGCTCCCGGGTACGGCCCGAGCCGGCGAAGTGACGCAGGCAACGCACCCCCACCGACACCGCTCACATCGTCAGCAGCATCGCCACCATGCCGATCCCCATGGACAGCCGGCAGGCCCGCGCCAGCTCCGGCCGGTCGCCCCAGCCGACCGGGCCACCGCCCGCCCCGGCCGCCGCGACGGCGGCCGGCACCAGACGGGCGCCCGCGAGCAGGACGAAACCCGCGAAGTACAGCAGCAGCAGACTGGTCAGCAGGGGCACCCCCGGGCCGCCGTGCACGTGATGGGCGCCGGGCGGGGCCGCGGCCATGGCCACCGCCATGTAGGCCATCGCCGAGGTGCCCACCAGGTGGTGCAGGTGGTGCGGGGCGGCGCGCGCGGCCCACAGGGCGCGCAGTGCCGCCGCGCCGAAGACGGCCGCGTACACCGGCCACGCCCACCTCGGCGGCGCGAACACCGCCGCCGGCACGGCCATCACGGCCATCCCGAAGCCCATCAGCGCCTCGCCACCCGCGGAGCGGCGCTGCTCCTCGACCCGGCTGCGCATCCGCAGCAGGCAGTAGGCCCCGGTCGCCGCGCACAGGGCGACCAGCAGCCACGCCGCCGGTACCGGTCCGTGCACGCGCACCTCCCCGTTCGACGGTCGGTCGAGGAATGCGATGCCCACGCCATGCGGAGCGCACGCGAGCGCAAGGGTGTACACGGGGAGCATTCGGCGGAGCACGCCAGGTGAGCGCGCCGCCACGCGGGGCTCTCGGGAGGAATTTTACGAGTAAAACACATGCTAAATTGAATGTATGAGCAGTGCGACCCGCCACCGACTTCCCCTCGCCGGGGTGCTCCGCCTCGGGCGGCCGTCCGACATCTGGTTCAAGCCCGCGCTCAGCGTGGTCGCAGCGGTCGCGCCGCCCAACCTGATCCTGCTGGCACTCGGCCGCCTCGACCTCGCGATGTACACCATGGCCGGGTCGCTGTGCGCGCTCTACGGCCACAACCGGCCCTACGCCGCCCGCGCCCGCGTCCTGGCCTGGGTGGTGCTCGGCATGGTCGGCGGCCTCGCGGTCTCCCTGCTCGCCGCGTCGCTCACCGGCAACGCCGTCGTCCTGGTCACCGTGGGCGCCGTCATGGCGGCCGCGCAGAAGACCGCGTGCGACGCCACCCGGCTCGGACCGCCCGCCCACGTGGTCCTGACCTTCATCAGCTCCGCCTCGCTGTTCGCGCCGCAGACCCTCGGCCAGGTGCCCGGGCACGTCGGACTGGCCCTGGCGGCCGGCGCCTGGGCCTGGCTGGTCGGCATGGCGCCCGGCCTGCTCCGCCCGCACGGCCCCGAGCGCCGCGCCACCGCCCGGGCCCTGAGCGCGGCCGCCGCCTACGCCGACACCCGCGGCACCGCCGACGGGCACGCCCGGACCCGGGCCGCGAGCGCCGCCGCGATCCACGCCGCCTGGCAGTCGCTGCTCGCCGCCGGCACCCGCCCCGACCGCACCCGGCGCGCCCTCGAACGGCTCCTCGTCCGCGCCGAGGTCGCCCTCGCCGCCCCCTCCGACACCGACCCGGCACGACTGCGCGCCTGGGCCCGCGGGCTGCGCGGCACCGGGCGGATACCGCGCGTCGAGTCCCCCCGCGAGTCCGCCGACGAACTCCTCGGCATCGACACCGAACTGGCCCTCTCCCGGCGGACGTTGCGGCACCGCCTGGCCCCCCTCGCCCCGATCGCCGCACGTACCGCGATCGGGTGCGCCCTCGCCGGTTACGCCTCCCTCGCGCTCGGGGTGGGCCGTCCCTACTGGGCACTGGTCACCGCGGCCTCGCTCTACCAGGCCAACGTCACCCTCACCTGGAGCCGAGGCGTCCAGCGGGTCGTCGGCAACGTCCTCGGCGTCCTCGTGTTCGCCGTCGTCGCCCCGCTCGCCCATCTCCACCCCGTCGCGCTGGTGCTGAGCTGCCTCGCCTTCAACTTCGGCGCCGAGGCGCTGATCGCCCGCAACTACTGGCTCGGCAGCGTCTGTGTGACCCCGATGGCCCTGCTGATCACCGAGTTCGCCCGCGCCCAGAACCCGGCCGAGCTGATCACCGAGCGGGTCGTGGACACCCTGGTCGGCGCGCTGGTCGGCTTCGTCGCGGCCGTCGCCGTCACCAACCGGCGCGTCGGCGACCGCCTCGAACACGCGCTGACCGCCGCGGAACGCGCCCGCGAGAACGCCGCCCGGCTGCTGGCCGAGCCGCACCCGGCACCTCGCGCCCTGGAGGCGGCCCGCCGCGGCCTCGCCGCCGCCCTCGCCGACCTGCGCGCCACGGCCGACGCTGCGTCCGGCGAGTGGTGGCAGCGCGCCCTGCCCGAGGAGCGGGTCGTGCTCGCCGAGCAGTCCGGACACCGTACGCTCGCGGCGACGGTGCGACGCCAGGGATTCGTACCGCACGACCAGCAGCAGGACCAGGTCCAGGACCCGGGCAGGACGACGGAGGACATACGGCCATGACGCCGACGAACCGTGAATCCGCGCCGATGACCGACATGGCCGGTGCGAACCCCGGCGACGGCCGCAGTTCCGCCGCGCGGCCCGCCGGCGCCGGGCCCGTAGGGGGCGCGCGCCCGGGGCACGGCGAGGCCATGGCCGGCACGCGATCGCGCCGTGGCGGTCCGCGTGCGACCGGGACCGAGCCGGACCCGCGCCCCGGCCCGGACACCGACCCCGGCGAGC
>NZ_CP011497.1:7448300-7467154 GCF_001027185.1 Streptomyces incarnatus
GACCCGCTTCCGCCCGGCACCGCCCCTGGTGCAGATCCGGCCCGCACCGGACGCCGCGCCGCCGCCGGCCCCGCCGCTCACCACGACACCGCCGCCGCCGATCCCGCCGCTCATCACGACACCGTCGCCGCCGTCGTGCGGCAGTGGCGGGCCGTCCACCCCGAGCTGGACACCGGGCCCATGGAGGTCATCGGCCGGATCAACCGGTGTGCCGCGCTGCTCCAGCAGGCCGAGGACGCGCCGCTGCGCCGGGCCGGGCTCAGCCGTCCGGAGTTCGACCTGCTGGGCGCGCTGCGCCGTACCGGCCACGAGCTGACCCCCGGGGAGCTGGCCCGCGAGACGTTCTCCTCCGGGGCCGCCGTCACCAAGCGGCTCAAGCAGCTGACCGAGCGCGGACTGGTCGAGCGGCGCGGTGACGCCCGTGACCGCCGCGTCGCCCACGTCCGCCTCACCGACGCGGGCCGCGACTTGGTCGACGGCATCCTCCCGGAGCAACTCGCCTACGAAACAGCCGTGTTGAGCGTGTTGGCTCCCCAGGGGCAGCGCGAACTCGCCGGACTGCTCGCCGAGTTGCTCGGTCGCCTGGAGGGCCGGATGGGGGCCCTGCGGGCGTAGGGCAGGGGCGTCAGAGCACGTCGTGCGCCGTACGACGGTACGTGGAGCGACGGTCGACGATGTCGGTCCAGCGGTCGCCGAGGACGTTCCGCGTGATGAGCGGCTCCCGGAGGAAGTCGTGCGGGAAGCCGAGCGGCACGGCGCTCGCCGCGTCCATCCGCTTCACCGCGTCCGCGTCCAGCCGGACCCCGGTGCTCGCGAGCTTCTCGGCCAGGTGCTCCGGCTTCGTGCCGGAGACGATCGGTACGCCGAGGCAAGCAAGGGCCACGGATGGCAAGCCGCGCTCCCTCAGCCCTCCTCGCCGGCCCGGTACACCCCGAACGCCGCGCCCTGCGGATCCCGCAGCACCGCGATGCGCGGGCCGTCGGGCACCGACACGGGGGCCAGGAGGATCGCCCCGCCCGCCCGCTGCGCGACCTCGGTCGTCGCGTCCACGTCGTCCACCGCGAAGTACGGCAGCCAGTGCGGCGGCACCTCAGGCGGGAACCGGTCGCCCATGTCGGCCATGCCGCCGAAGTCGTCGCCGCCGATGCCCCACTGGGTGTACTCCTCCGAGGCGTTGACGCTCCAGCCGAACACCGTGGTGTAGAAGTCCCGGGCCCGCTCGGTGTGCCGGGTCGCCAGTTCCACCCAGCCGAGGGTGCCGGGAGCGTTGAACAGCCCGGCGCCGGGGAAGGACCGCGCCTGCCAGAGCTGGAACACCGCGCCGGTCGGGTCGAGGGCCACCGCGAACCGGCCCACGTCGAACACGTCCATCGGACCGAGGATCACCGTCCCGCCGGCCTCCTCCACCCGCCGTACCGCCGCGTCCGCGTCGGTGACCGCGAACGAGACGTTCCAGGCCACCGGCTGGGACTCCTGGTACAGCGGGGTGAGCGCGGCGACCGCCGCGTCCCCCAGGTGTGCCACCGTGTAGCCGCCCGCCTCCTGCCGCGGGTCGGTCTCCGGCCGCCAGCCGAACAACTCGGTGTAGAACCGCTTGGCCCCCTCCAGGTCGCTGGTCCCGAGCTCGGTCCAGCACGGTCCGCCGGTCACCGGCTTGTCGAACTTCATGAGGGTTCCTTCCGGCCGGGGGCCGCCGTACCGCACAGAGATCTCCTCCGCACGCTAACCCCGGCTCCCGGACCCGGCCATCCGGGACCGTCCCCGGGGCAGGGAAATCGGTTGCCCGCGGCGAGCGGGCCGCGGGAGGGTTCCGGCCATGGACACCGAGGACACCACGGCGCCCGCGCTGGCCGAGGAGATCGCCGAGTACTACGGACGCGACCGGGAGGACGCCCGGCTGCGCACCGGCGCCGGGCGGCTGGAGTTCTGGCGTACCCAGGACGTCCTGCGCAGGCTCCTGCCGCCCGCACTGGCGCGGATCCTGGACGTGGGCGGTGGCAGCGGTGTCCACGCGGAGTGGCTCGCCGCCGACGGCCACGACGTGGAGCTCCTCGACCCGGTGCCCCTGCACGTCGAACGTGCGGCCCGGCTGCCCGGCGTCCGGGCACGCCACGGCGACGCCCGCGCCCTGGACGCCCCGGACGCGTCCGTGGACGTCGTGCTGCTCCTCGGCCCGCTCTACCACCTGCCCGAGCGCCCGGACCGGCTGCGGGCCCTGGCCGAGGCGCGCCGGGTGGTGCGGCCCGGAGGGCTCGTGGTCGCCGCCACCATCAACCGGTTCGCGGGGCTGCACGACACACTCGCCAAGGGCGTGTACTTCGACGCCGACCGGCGCCCGCACATCGAGGCGGCCGCCGGTGACGGGTGGCTGCGTCCGGGCCGCGGGCCCAAGGCGCTGTTCACCACGGCGTACTTCCACGCACCGGAGGAGGTCCCCGCCGAGTTCGCGGACGCCGGCCTGACGGCGCACGGACAGTACGGCCTCGAAGGCGCGGCGTGGCTGATGGGCGACCTCGACTCCTGGCTGACGGATCCACGGCGGCGGGCGCTGGTCCTGGCGGCGCTGCGGCGCACGGAGTCCGTGCCCTCACTGCTCGGAGTCAGCGGCCACCTGCTCACCGCCGGCACCCGCCCCGAGGAGGCGTCCGCGGGCTAGATGCCGGGCCGGTACCGCAGCGGATGGTCCCCCGGGACCTCCACCAGCGCGATGGGGATGCCGTCCGGGTCGGCGATCCACATCTCGACCAGGCCCCACGGCTCCTTCAGCGGTGGCCGGACGATGTCGACGCCCCGGGCCCTGAGCTCCTCGTGCGCGGCCGTCACGTCGCCGACCTGCCACCACAGCCGGACCGCGGGCGACGGCGGGGCCTCGGCCCTCCCGGAGACCTCCAGGAAGCCGCCGCCCAGGAAGTAGACCGTGCCGCGCTCGGGCCCGGTACCGAACTCCCGGTAGACGGACAGCCCCAGCTGCTCGCCGTAGAAGGTCCGGGAGCGCTCGGGGTCGGTGGGGGTGAGCAGGGTCCGGCTGCTGAGTACGTGCACCATGCAGGCGGAGCCTAGGGCAGGGTTACGCTCGACCCTGGTTCTGCCACGCCCGAGACCGAAAGGCCGCCCATGGAAACCGCCGCCACCGGACCCACCTTCCGCGACGCCACCGACGCGGACGTCGACGCGCTGGTCGCGCTGATCGAGTCGGCCTACCGCGGGGACTCCAGCCGGGCCGGGTGGACCACCGAGGCGGACATCCTCCAGGGCCAGCGGACGGATCCGGAGGGTGTGCTGGAAGTGATCAAGTCGCCCGAGAGCAGGCTGCTGGTCGTCGAGCAGGACGGCCGGATCGTCGCCTGCTGCCAGCTGGAACACCGCGGCGACCACGCCTACTTCGGCATGTTCGCGGTCAGCCCCACGCTGCAGGGCGCGGGCCTGGGCAAGACGGTCATGGCGGAGGCCGAGCGCCAGGTCCGCGCGGCCTGGGGCGTCACCGAGATGCACATGACGGTGATCTCCGTACGGGACGACCTGATCGCCTGGTACGAGCGCCGCGGCTACCGCCGTACGGGAAAGATGTCCCCCTTCCCGTACGGCGACGAGCGCTTCGGCATCCCGCAGCGCGACGACCTGCAGTTCGAGCTGCTGGTCAAGAAGCTCGGGTGACCGGGTCAGGCCGTGAAGCGCCCGGTGCGCTTGATCTCCGGGAAGTCGGTCGTCGCGCCGTCCAGTTCCAGGGCGCGGACCAGCCTCAGATGATCCTGGGTGTTGACGACCCAGCCGATGATCCGCAGCCCTGACGCGCGCGCGTGCTCGACGACCTCCAGGGTGAGCCGGCGGATGTTGAGACACAGGGTCGCCGCGCCCACGGCGACCGCGCGCTCCACGACATCCGTGCCGTAGCGGCTCGCGATCAGCGCCGTGCGCACGCCCGGCACCAGCCGGGCGATCTCGGCGATGGCGTCGTCGTGGAACGAGGACACCTGCACGCGCCCGATCAGGTCGCGTTCGTGCATCACCGCCGCCAGGGCCCGTGCGGCGGCGACGTCCTTGATCTCGGCCTGCAGCGGCGTGCGTACCGCGTCCAGCACCTCCTCGAACACCGGCACCCGCTCCCCGCGGCCCGCGTCCAGGGCGCGCAGCTCGGCCAGCGTCTTGTCGGCGATCGGCCCGGTGCCGTCGGTCGTGCGGTCGACCTCCGCGTCGTGCATGACGACCAGGGCGCCGTCCTTGCTGAGGTGCAGATCGAGTTCGATGAGGTCGAGGCCGGCGTTCTGCGCGGCGACGAAGGAACGAAGGGTGTTCTCGGGCTCGACACCCATGACCCCGCGGTGACCGATGGTAAGGAAGTTCAAGGTTCGACTCCGTTCCGTCGACGGCGGCTCGGCGCGCGCGGAACGGGCGGACACCGTCGTCCGCGCGGGCAGAGTCGCAGCCTAACGGCCGGGCCCCGCGATGAACCCGCACGTGCGTGAGGCATCCGGGTTGCGTGGCGGTCGCCGGTTGGCCGGTATGCGCCCCCGCCGTCACCCTCGCGTGGGCGAGTCCCCCGCACTCTTGACGACTCGACGGGACACCGCTCACCACGCGGTGGCACACCGCGCGAAGGTACGGGCTTGCTCGACGGAAGTGAGCGCCGTCACGGTTTACGGCAGGAAAAACATCGGTGACCAAGGGGCAGGACAGAATAATTTCCTGAGCTGCCTCTTGCTGGCTGAAAGCGGGTATGCATACGGTGTCCTTACGCGAGCTTCTCCCGTGGAGGATGGGACATGACGGAAATTCTTGTGCAGGCGGGTGCGGAGGGACGGATTCCTTCGTCGACCAGGGTGGTTGAGCACCCGGCCTGGCCCGTGCTCAAGGATGCCGTGGAGCAGATCCGGCCATGGCAGTCCAAGGACGGATCGATCGACTTCGACGCCGAGGGCGCTCCCGCCAAGTCGGACGCCGAGGCCGCCGTACGGAGTGTCGTGGCCGCGGTCGAGGAGCTGTCCCCGCTGCTCCCGCACGACGAGGCCTACCACCAGGCCCTGGTGAAGGATCTGCGGCGCTGGGCCGAGGGCGGCTTCCAGGTGCCGGACTTCCTGGACTCCCTGCTGGCCTTCCAGCCCGCCGCACACCGCGCGGACGGCCTGCAGCACCTGGTCGTCTTCCCGATGTACACGCAGAACGGCAACCCGGACCGCAACCTGGAGGCGGTCGTGCTGCGCATGGTCTGGCCGGACTGGCTGGCCGAGCTGGAGCGCACCCGTTACGACAACCCGCTGTTCTGCGGCATCACCTTCGAGGACTTCACGTCCGGCTACGACACGAACTCGGCGGTCCTCTTCCCGGAGACGATCGCCGTACGCGAGGCGCCGGAACGTTTCTCCTGGGGTGGCATCTTCTGCGACCGCGAGGCCGCCCGCTTCCGCCGGGTCACCGAGGCCGCCGTCGACATCCTGGGCCTTGAGCTGCCCGAGGACATCGCCGCGATGGTCCACGACCAGAAGCGCTGCGAAGAGGCCTTCGTCCTGTGGGACATGGTCCACGACCGCACCCACAGCCACGGCGACCTGCCGTTCGACCCGTTCATGATCAAGCAGCGGCAGCCGTTCTGGATGTACGGCCTGGAGGAGCTGCGCTGCGACCTCACCGCCTTCAAGGAGGCCGTGAAGCTCCAGGCGGACGGCGTCCCGCAGGCCCGTGACGTGCAGTACGCGGTGCTCTTCGACCGGATGTTCCGCTTCCCGGTCACCGGCGACCGCAACCGCAACTACGACGGCCTCGGCGGCCAGCTCCTCTTCGCCTACCTGCACAGGCACGACGTCCTCCGCTGGACCGACAACAAGCTCTCCATCGACTGGGAGCGCGCCCCGCAGGTCACCAACCAGCTGTGCGCCGAGATCGAGAAGCTCTACAAGGACGGCATCGACCGCCCGAAGCTGGTGCACTGGTTCGCCGGCTACGAGCTGGTCTCGACCTACCTCGCCCCGCACCCCGGCTCGAAGTGGGCCAAGGGTCCGGACGCCCTGGACCTGACCCAGCCGCCGCGCAAGCTCGTGGACGACGTGCTTCCGGACGAGTTTCCGCTGAGCATGTTCTACGAGGCCCTGTCCAAGAAGCTGAAGAATGTGATCGCCTCCACCAAGGGCATCACGGCGGACAGCGCCGAGCGGATCGCCGCGTGAGCGACCGCGTCGAAGAGAACACTGCTTCAGAGGGGAAGAACGTGGCGAACAACGGGTCTCTCAGCGGTGCGGTGATCGCGGTGGCCGGCGCGGGCGGACCCGCCGGACACGCGACGCTGGTCCGGCTCGCCGAGGCCGGCGCGGTCGTCGTCGGCGCCGACAACAACCCCGAGCGGCTGGCGGAGGCCGTGGACGCGGCCCGCTACGCGCGCGGCGGTGCCACGGTCACCGGGGAGACGGTCGACCTGCTCGACCTGGACTCGACCCGGGCCTGGGCCGACCGCATCGAGAAGGAGCACGGCCGGATCGACGGCCTGGTCCACCTGGTCGGCGGCTGGCGCGGCAGCGCGAGCTTCGAGCAGACGAGCCTCGCGGACTGGGACCTGCTGGAGAAGCTGCTGATCCGCACGGTGCAGCACACCTCCCTGGCCTTCTACGAGGGCCTGCAGCGCAGCGACCGCGGCCGGTACCTGCTGATCAGCGCCGCGGGGGCGTCGAAGCCCACCGCGGGCAACGCGGCGTACTCCGCGTCCAAGGCCGCCGCCGAGGCGTGGACGCTCGCCATGGCCGACGGCTTCCGCAAGGCGGGGGGCGAGGCCGGTCCGCGTGCGGCTGCTGCCATCCTGGTGGTGAAGGCGCTGGTGCACGACGCGATGCGCGCCGAACGCCCCAACGCGAAGTTCGCGGGCTTCACGGACGTCAAGGACCTCGCCGCCGAGATCGAGGGCGTCTGGAGCAAGCCCGCCGCGGAAGTGAACGGAAACCGTCTGTGGCTGACCGAGAAGCCGTGAACCCTCCCAAGACCGACGCGCGTCGCCATCACGACCCCGAGGTCCGCGGTTTCGCCAGTGACAACTACGCCGGGGCCCACCCGGAGGTGCTGGCCGCCCTGGCCCTCGCCAACGGCGGCCACCAGGTGGCGTACGGCGAGGACGCGTACACCGAGAACCTCCAGCGGATCATCCGGAGCCACTTCGGGGCCACCGCGGAGGCCTTCCCGGTCTTCAACGGCACCGGCGCGAACGTCGTCGCGCTCCAGGCGGTCACCGACCGCTGGGGCGCGGTGATCTGCGCCGAGAGCGCCCACATCAACGTGGACGAGGGCGGCGCGCCCGAGCGCATGGGCGGGCTGAAGCTGCTCACCGTGCCCACGCCGGACGGCAAGCTCACGCCCGAGCTGATCGACCGGCAGGCCTGGGGCTGGGAGGACGAGCACCGCGCCATGCCGCAGGTCGTGTCGATCACCCAGAGCACCGAGCTCGGCACCCTCTACACGCCGGCGGAGATCCGCGCGATCTGCGAGCACGCCCATGCGCACGGCATGAAGGTGCACCTGGACGGCTCCCGGATAGCCAACGCGGCGGCCTCCCTGAACGTCCCCCTGCGGACGTTCACCGACGCCGTGGGCGTCGACATCCTCTCGCTGGGCGGGACCAAGAACGGCGCCGTCTTCGGCGAGGCGGTCGTGGTCCTCAACCAGGACGCGGTGCGGAAGATGAAGCACCTGCGGAAGATGTCGATGCAGCTGGCCTCCAAGATGCGTTTCGTCTCGGTGCAGTTGGAGGCGCTGCTGGCGAAGGACCTGTGGCTGCGCAACGCCCGGCACGCCAACGACATGGCCCAGCGGCTCGCCGAGGGCGTCCGCGCGGTGCACGGGGTGGAGATCCTCTACCCGGTGCAGGCCAACGGCGTCTTCGCGCGGCTCCCGCACCACGTGTCCGAGCGGCTGCAGCAGCGCTTCCGCTTCTACTTCTGGGACGAGGCCGCCGGGGTGGTGCGCTGGATGTGCTCCTTCGACACCACCGAGGAGGACGTCGACACCTTTGTGGCCGCGCTCAAGGAGGAGATGGCGCGCTAGCCCCGACTATGCATAGGTATGCGGTCACTCGAAAAGTCATTGACCGTCGAGTGGCCGCGTTCCTATGCTCTGCGGGCATGGAGCTGATCCAGAACACCGCCGATCTGTCCGCGTATCTGGCCGCGGATGAGGCCATCGACCATCACCATCCCGTGGTCCGGGAGACGGCCCGGAGGCTGGCCGCCAGGGCGGCCGACTCGTATGCCTATGCGCGGGCCGCCTATGAATTCGTCCGGGACACGATCCCGCACTCCCAGGACTCCGGCGACCTGCGTGTCACCTGGCGCGCCTCCGAGGTCATCGAGCGGCGCACGGGCATCTGCCACGCCAAGGCACACGCGCTGACGGCCCTGCTGCGCGCGGAGGACATCCCGACGGCCCTGTGCTACCAGCGGCTGACGCATGACGACGGAACCGGCCATGTGCTGCACGGACTGGTCGCCGTCCGCTTCCACGGCGCCTGGCACCGGCAGGACCCGCGCGGCAACAAGCCCGGCGTGGACGCCGAGTTCTCGCTGGACGGCGAGCGGCTGGCCTGGATCCCCGACCCCGCGGCCGGCGAGCTCGACCACCCGGTCCTGTACGCCGCACCGCACCCGGTCGTCCTCGACGCCCTGAAGGCGGCCCCGGACCGGCCGTACCTGTGGAAGACGCTGCCCGACGCACTCTGAGGGCGCGGGGCACCCCGCCCGGCGGCGGCGCGATCACACTCGCTAATCTCCCCGCCATGAGCGACGGGGGAGCAGCGGAAGACGACATCAGCGGCGCGGAGCGGACGCCGGATCCGGCGGCGTCCGCCACACCGGGCGAGGGCGGCGGCGCCCGCGGCGCGGACACGGCCGGCCCGGGTCGGGAAGCCGTGGGCGCGCGGGATCCGGAGTCCGGCGAACGGGACGGCGATTCCGCCGCGCCCGAGCAGGGCCGCGCCGGTCCGCGGGAGACGGGCGCCGATGGTGCGGTGGACGGACGGGGCGGCGTCGGTTCCGGTGGCCGGTTCGCTCGGCTGCGGAGGCACAAGGTGCTCGCCTCGGCCGTGGCGTCGGCCCTGGTCGCGGGTGCCGTCGCGGTGCCGCTCGCGCTCGGCGCCTGGGACGACCCGTGCAAGGAACTGCCCGCCGCCACGCGCGAGTTGGCGGAGCAGGCCCCGGCGGCGGCGACCCGGGCCCTGGACCCCCGGGACGACATGTCCCGCTACGACGCCGTGACGCGGCTCCTGCCGTCCGGCACGCTGTGCGGGGACGGCGGGCGGGTGCTCGGGCAGGTGCTGGACGCAGCCACCGGCGCATCCGACGCCGGCAAGCCGCACTCCACGGCCCAGTCGCGCGTCGTCTACGCGATTGCCGCGAGCTACCAGGACACCGATGTGCCGCCCGGTGCGGAGCCGGGCGTGGCCCGTGTACTCGCCGGCTACGTCGCCGACACCACCCCGTTCTCCTTCGACGACCCCGAAGCCGACACCCCGGCGGCCACCGGCGCGCAGGCCGCCCCCGACCAGGCGGGATGGTCCCGCTTCGGCCACTTCCTCGCGCCCGGCGAGGCGCACCCGGAGTTCGGGTTCACCCACAGCGGCCTGCTGACCGCCACCCCGGCGCGGCTCTTCGAGGACGTGGCCAGGGATCCGGAGGCGTTCGCGATCCTGTACGACGCCGAGCGGGCCTACCTCGCCCACTACCTGGAGCGTCTCACCGCCGAGGGCACGGACCCGGACTACCACCCCGAGAAGGAGCCGGGAGAGGACGAGACGGCCCCCACAGCCGGACCCGAGAGAGACCTCAACGACATGGCCAGACGCGTCGGCACCCTCATGTACGCGCGAGCCAACGGCGCCCGTGACGGCCGCATCACCGACCTCGGCTCCTTCGACGCGGCCGTGCGGCGGCACACCCGGGGCGCCTACCGGGCGGCCCCGCGGCAGGTGACCTCCCGGCCCCCGATGAGCGGCATCGCCCGCCGGCCGGCGAGCGGTGCCGTACCGGGCGATCTCATGGACGGGCGCCGTCAGTTGTTCCTGACGGTGGACGCCTGGGCGAAGGCCCGCGGGGTACCGGCCGAGCGGGCGTCGGCCATCCGGCAGGTCCTCGACGACGGATACGTGCAGACGTACCGCTACGGGCCGATGTGAGGGCGCCCGTGCCGGGGGAGCGTCAGCCGGTCATGCGCAGGCCCGTGCAGCCGCGCCGCTCGACCTGGTCCGCCGCGAAGGCCCTGAGCAGCCTGCGCTGCTCCGCCGTGCCGACGCCCGGGATGCGCTGCTCGGCGCTGACCGCGAAGTTGGCCGCCTCCCCGGCACAGCGGGCGGTCGCCGTCAGGGCCTGGCGCACCCCGTCGTCCGAGACCAGGCGGTTGCTCCAGTCGCCGTACCAGGCCGAGAGGTGCAGATACTCGGAGGAGGTCGGCGAAGCCGCCCGGTCCAGGTCGCACCGCACGGCCGGAGCCGTGTCGTTCACCAGCGGCTCGACGTGCCACTGCGCGGACCGGGGGAGCCCAGCGTGCGCCACCCAGCCGCAGCCGGTGCCCGCCGCCTCGGTCACCGGTACCGGATCCTCACCCTTGTCGGGATCCGGCGGCGCGGCGTCCCCCTTCGGCACCGTCAGCGGCGTGGCGCCGCAACCCAGGTGCCGCGAGGCGGAGTTGACGAGCGGGACGACCGTCTCGTAAACGGCGTGGCTGGTCCGGGCGGTGGCGTAGCCGAGGTCCGCGCTCACCAGCATCCTGCGCGGCCTGCCCATCGCGTCCTTGCCGAGATCCGGACAGCGCACCAGGAACTGCAGGTCACCGAACTGGTCGACGTAGCCGGGCAGATCCTGCGGCATGGGGTACATGCGCGAGATGCCCGCCCGCGGGAAGTCGAAGAGGAACTCGGCGTCCTGGTCGTCCCGCCCGGTGTAGGCGGTCATCCGCACCACCAGCGTCGCATCGCCGCGGCCCTCGAAGCGCAGGCTGCATCCGTAGTCGCCCAGCCGGGGGTGCGCCGTGGTGTCCGCCTTGGTGAAGTGGCCGCCACCGGCCGCGAGTTTCCGCAGCGGCCCGGAGGGGAGCGCACCGTCGCAGGCGGTGCGCACGAGCCACCAGTCCCGCACGTACGGCGCGCAGATCCAGCCGCCCAGAGCCAGCACGGCCGCAGCCGCCAACGTCACCTTCCACCAGCGCCGCATCCACGAGCCCCCGTACAGCGATCCGCACACGAGAGCCGTCCGGCCCTCCCGTCACGCTCGCGAACCCTACCGACAGCCGCGCTGTGCGCTTGTCGCCGGGTGCCGCAACCCGCTCAGGGGCGCGGGGCTGTGTCTGATACCGCGGCTTCGCCGCATGGGCGCGACCAGCCCCCACCGGCCCGTAGGACGACGAACCACCGAAGCCTCCCGAGCCCCCCGGCCGAGGCGACGCACGTCAGCCCGCCGCCCGCAGCTCCTCCGCCGTAGGTGCCGTACCCCCCAGATGGGCGGGCAGCCACCAGGAGTCCTCGGGGCCCTTGGGGCGGCCCGGGTAGGCGCGCTGCGCGGCGTCCAGCAGTTCCTGGACGCGCTCGCGCAGCCGGCGGGTTATGGCGCCCGCGTACTGGTCGCGGGGTGCCTCGACCGCCTCGCCGACGCGGATGGTGACGGGCAGGTGGTTGCGCTTGAAGTTGCGGGGCTGGCCCTTCGTCCACAGCCGCTGGGTGCCCCACACGGCCATCGGGACCAGCGGGACGCCGGCGTCCTGGGCGAGCCGTGCCGCACCGGACTTGAAGCTCTTCAGCGTGAACGACTGCGAGATGGTGGCCTCCGGGAAGACCCCGACGACCTCACCGGAGCGCAGCGAGTCCAGCGCGTGCGCGTAGGCCGCCTCGCCCTGATTGCGGTCCACCGGGATGTGCTTCATGCCGCGCATCAGCGGGCCGGAGATGCGGTGGCGGAAGACGGACTCCTTCGCCATGAAGCGCACCAGGCGCTTCTGCGGCAGGGCCGCCAGGCCGTTGAAGACGAAGTCCAGGTAGCTGATGTGATTGCTCACCAGCACGGCGCCGCCCGAGCGCGGGATGTTCTCCGACCCCTGGCAGTCGATCTTCAGGTCCCAGACCTTGAACAACGTCTTGGCGAAACCGATGACGGGACGGTAGACCAGCTCTGCCATGGGCGGGGCGGACCCTTTCTGCTCTGCTCGGGAAAGGGGCTCCCGGCGGGAAGTTACGCGGCCGTAGGTTTACGGCGTCTCGCAGATCGTGCCCGAAGAACGGACGGGTAGCCAGTCCTCGTGCCCGGCGGCGGCGAGATTCTCGTCACGTCGGCCTACATCCGGCCTCGGCTCTTCGAGTGTCCATTACTCCGCCCGTGCCGTGACCCTCTTCAGGAGCAGGAACATCTCGCACCCCAGGCAGTAGCCGAACGCCGCGTTCAGGAACGCCGCGGCGAGCGCCGCGCCGGTCGCGAGCAGCCCCAGCCACTGCGGTCCCACCGTGAACCCGACGAGACCGAGCCCCGCGAACACCAGCCCCACGGCCTGCGCGAACCGCGGCGGCTCGGACGCCTCGAACTCCTTCGGCGGCCCGAGCCGCGGCCGCACGGCCGTACGGAACGCCCAGCCGTACGGCGAGCGCTGCACACCCGCGGCCGCTCCCAGCGCGAACGCCAGCGTCTGCCAGCCCAGCACCCAGGCGTTCTCCAGGCTCAGTGCCACCGCCAGAACGGCCGTCGTCACGGCCGCCCCGAAGCGCGGCCCTCTCACGTCGATGTCCATGAATCAAGCATTCCGCAACGGAAACTCCCGCGGGAGGCGGGAATCTTTTCAGTCTGATGAATGCTTGGGCAGGTGATGACCGGAGTGGTGATGTGCGTGACGGTGCTCGTCGTGGCGAGCGCCGCCGGAGTGCTGCACAAGTGGCGGAGCGGGAGAGTACGCGTGCGCGGGCGGGACGAGGGCAAGCGGCTCGGAGCCGCCGAACTGGGCGGCGAGCTCGGTGAGCGGGCCACGCTGGTCCAGTTCTCCAGCGCCTTCTGCGCGCCCTGCCGGGCCACCCGGCGTGTCCTCGGCGAGGTCGCCGGAATGGTCCCCGGGGTGACCCACATCGAGATCGACGCGGAGGCCCGGCTCGACCTCGTACGCGAACTCGGCATCCTCAAGACGCCCACCGTGCTGGTGCTCGACGCCGGCGGACGGGTCGTACGGCGGGCCGCCGGACAGCCCCGCAAGGCCGACGTCATCGCGGCACTGGGGGAGGCGGTGTGAGGGGGCCTCAGGCGGTACGGCGTCTTCCGCATCCCGGATCCCGCTTGACTGGGCGCACCAACTATCGTCAGCCTGACCGTATGCCGATCGAACTCCTTCTCCACGGGCGGGTCCACGTCGACCTCGCACGCACCGCGAGCGCCATCTGTCCGGCGTGTTGAGCACCGACGGACCCGCTCGCGATCCCCAGCAGAAGGACAACTCCATGACGGCCTCGCCCGACCTCGGCACCGTTCAGCTCGCCTCGCCCGACCTGTTGCGCTCCACGTTCCGCCGGCACGCCGCCGGTGTGGCGGTGATCACCGCGCGTGGCGCCACCGGACCGGTGGGCTTCACCGCCACCTCCCTCACCTCGGTCTCCGCCGAGCCCCCGCTCGTCTCCTTCGGCATCGGCACGGGCGCCTCGAGCTGGCCCGCGATAGCCGAGACGGAGCACATAGGCGTCCACATACTCGGCGAGCACCAGCGCGAGCTGGCCGCCACCTTCGCCCGCAGCGGTGCCGACCGTTTCGGCGAGCCGACCGCCTGGCGCGAGGGCCCGGAAGGCGTACCGGTGCTGGACGACGTGCTCGCCTGGCTGGTCTGCCGGATCGTGGGCCGGGTCCCGGCCGGCGATCACCGGATCGTGCTCGCCGAGGTGGTGCTCGGCGACCCCTCCGGCTCCGGCCGTCCGCTCCTCTACCACCAGGGCCGCTTCAACGGTCTGCGGGACTGATCACACCGCGGCCGTCCTGCGGAGCCGTCGAGTTCCGGTTACGCTGCGTTGCGAAGGTCACAGTTCAAAGCGCTTGCTTAGCGGGCATGAACTGGGTGTACTGACGAGTAATATTTCGGTCGGAGCGCGCGGACGCCCCGACCGGGATCGGCCGCTTGAGGCGCCTATGCTGCGTGCAAGAGGCAGCCCGGAAATGACGATGCAGTAGGAGAGCCGGCGTGAGCTTGAGGATCGTTGTCACTGTGAAGTACGTGCCCGACGCCACTGGCGACCGGCACTTCGCCGATGACCTGACCGTCGACCGCGACGACGTGGACGGTCTGCTCTCCGAGCTGGACGAGTACGCGGTCGAGCAGGCCCTGCAGATCGCGGAGAACGCGGACGACGCCGAGGTCACCGTCCTGACGGTGGGCCCGGAGGACGCCAAGGACGCGCTCCGCAAGGCCCTGTCGATGGGTGCCGACAAGGCCATCCACGTCGAGGACGACGACCTGCACGGCACCGACGCCATCGGCACCTCCCTGGTGCTGGCCAAGGCGATCGAGAAGGCCGGCTTCGACCTGGTCGTCTCCGGCATGGCCTCCACCGACGGCACCATGGGCGTCGTACCGGCGCTGGTCGCCGAGCGCCTGGGCGTCCCGCAGGTCACCCTGCTGTCCGAGGTCTCGGTCGAGGACGGCACGGTCAAGGGCCGCCGCGACGGCGACGCCGCCTCCGAGCAGCTCGAGGCGCAGCTCCCGGCCCTGATCTCCGTGACCGACCAGTCCGGTGAGGCCCGCTACCCGTCCTTCAAGGGCATCATGGCGGCCAAGAAGAAGCCGGTGGAGTCCTGGGACCTGTCCGACCTGGACATCGAGGCCGAGGAGGTCGGCCTGGACGGCGCGTTCACCAAGGTCGAGGCCGCGAACGAGCGCCCGGCCCGCACGGCCGGCACCATCGTCAAGGACGAGGGCGAGGGCGGCAAGCAGCTCGCTGAGTTCCTCGCGAGCCAGAAGTTCATCTAAGGGCTCGCCCCCGCTGACCGCCCCTCAACTTCGTTACGCAGGAGAGCAATCCCATGGCTGAAGTCCTCGTCTACGTCGACCACGTGGACGGTGCCGTCCGCAAGCCGACCCTCGAGCTGCTGACCCTGGCCCGCCGCATCGGCGAGCCCGTCGCCGTCGCGCTGGGCAACGGCGCCGCCGACACCGCCGCCACCCTCGCCGAGCACGGCGCCGTGAAGGTCCTCACCCACGACGCCTCCGAGTACGCCGAGTACCTGGTCGTGCCGAAGGTGGACGCCCTGCAGGCCGCCTACGAGGCCGTCTCCCCGGCCGCCGTGCTGGTCCCGTCCTCCGCCGAGGGCAAGGAGATCGCCGCCCGCCTGGCGCTGCGCATCGGCTCCGGCATCATCACCGACGCCGTCGACCTGGAGGCCGGCGACGAGGGCCCGGTGGCCACCCAGTCGGTGTTCGCCGCGTCCTTCACCACCAAGTCCCGCGTCGTCAAGGGCACCCCGGTCATCACGGTCAAGCCGAACTCGGCCGCCGTGGAGGCCGCGCCGGCCGCCGGTGCGGTCGAGGCCCTGTCCGTCTCCTTCTCCGAGAAGGCGACCGGCACCAAGATCACCGCTCGTACGCCGCGTGAGTCGACGGGCCGCCCGGAGCTGACCGAGGCCGCGATCGTGGTCTCCGGCGGCCGTGGCGTCAACGGCGCCGAGAACTTCTCGATCATCGAGGCGCTGGCCGACTCCCTCGGCGCGGCCGTCGGTGCCTCGCGCGCCGCCGTCGACGCCGGCTGGTACCCGCACACCAACCAGGTCGGCCAGACCGGTAAGTCGGTCTCGCCGCAGCTGTACATCGCCAACGGCATCTCCGGCGCGATCCAGCACCGTGCCGGTATGCAGACCTCCAAGACGATCGTGGCCGTCAACAAGGACGCCGAGGCCCCGATCTTCGAGCTGGTCGACTTCGGCGTGGTCGGCGACCTGTTCGACGTCGTCCCGCAGCTGACCGAGGAGATCAAGACCCGCAAGGGCTGAGCCTCACCCAGGCGCGTCCGAGGCCCCGGTGACCGACGCGGTCACCGGGGCCTCGGTGCATCCTGGTGACGGTCCGCCGGGCGCCGACCACGGTCCGGACGGGGTGTTGACCAGCGAGAACCACCCGGATAACTTCATTCTACGGATTGTTGATTCCGTACAGCGGAAAATTGGAGGGTGTGGGATGGGTCAGCAGGAGAAGGTGGCGACGAGCCTCGCGGGCGCCGTGAGCGAGGAGATCAGCGCCTCCCTCGCGCCGGTCGACGCGGAGCTGGAGCGCCGCTACCCCGGGGACCCCGGCACCCGGCAGCCCGTCCACACCGTCTACGTGCCCGGCGACGCCTTCGCCGCCGACACCATCCGCTCCTGGGGCGACCAGGCCCTCGCCGCCCTCGACGAACACGCCCCCGACGCCGCCTCGTTCGCGGCCGTCCTCGGCCTGTCGGACGAGCTCGCCGAGCCGGTGTACTCCCGCGTCCGGGCCAAGCTGGAACACGAGCCGATCGAAGACCTCCGCGTCGACTTCGAGGACGGCTACGGCCCCCGCCCCGACGCCGAGGAGGACCGGGCGGCGGCCCGCGCGGCCCGGCTGATCGCGGATGCCTGCCGGAACGGCACGGCGGCGCCGTACATGGGCATCCGCATGAAGTGCATGGAGGCGGCGGTACGCGACCGGGGCATCCGTACCCTCGACGTCTTCCTCACCGGCCTGATCGCGTCGGGCGGCCTGCCCGAGGGCCTGGTGCTGACCCTGCCGAAGGTGACGTACCCCGAGCAGGTGACCGCGTTCGCGCGCCTGCTGGAGGCCTTCGAGAAGGCGCACGGCCTGGACGCCGGCCGGCTCGGCTTCGAGATCCAGATCGAGACCAGCCAGTCCATCCTCGCCACCGACGGCACCGCCACCGTCGCCCGGATGATCCAGGCCGCCGAGGGCCGCGCCACCGGGCTGCACTACGGCACCTTCGACTACAGCGCCTGCCTCGGGGTCTCCGCCGCCTACCAGGCCAGCGACCACCCGGCCGCCGACCACGCCAAGGCGGTCATGCAGGTCGCGGCGGCGGGCACCGGGGTGCGCGTCTCCGACGGCTCGACCAACGTCCTGCCCGTCGGCCCCACCTCCAAGGTCCACGACGCCTGGCGCCTGCACTACGGCCTCACCCGCCGCGCCCTGGCCCGCGCCTACTACCAGGGCTGGGACATGCACCCCGGCCACATCCCGACCCGCTACGCCGCCGTCTTCGCCTTCTACCGCGAGGGCTTCGAGCAGGCCGCCGGCCGCCTCGCCCGGTACGCCAACCGGGCCGGCGGCGACGTCATGGACGAGCCCGCCACCGCCAAGGCCCTCAGCGGCTACCTGCTGCGCGGCCTGGACTGCGGTGCCCTCGACATCGCCGAGGTCGCCCGCCTCACCGGCCTGACCCGCGCCGACCTGGAGGGCTTCGCCGCTCCCCGGCGCGGGGACCTGACGGCCTCCGCCAAGTAGAGGTCGCGGACCGGTCGCCGACCCCCGGCCGGGGGACCGGCTGTCACCGCCGCCCCGTACGCTGGACGCCACGCATCGACCAGGCGGACGTGGCAGAGGACGGCACAGGGACGGGGCGGCGGTGTCTTCGGGGGAGCAGGGGCCCAAGGAGTACGGGAACACGGATGGCGGGGCCGGCCGGCTGCTGGCCGGGCGCTACCGCGTCACCGCGCGGCTCGGACGCGGCGGCATGGGCGTGGTCTGGCGGGCGGTGGACGAGGTCCTCGGCCGCGAGGTCGCCGTCAAGGAGCTGCGCACCTACACGGACGCGGCCGGACCGGAACTGTCCGAGTTGCGGCTGCGCATGCGGCGCGAGGCCCGGGCCGCCGCCCGGGTCCGCCACCCCGGTGTCGTCGCCGTGCACGACGTGACCGAGGTCGACGGACGCCCGCTCATCGTCATGGAGCTGATCGACGGTCCCTCCCTCGACGACGTCCTGCGCGAGCGCGGCACCCTCGACCCGTACGAGGCCGCGCGCGTGGGCGCCGAGATCCTCGACGCCCTGGCCGCCGCCCATCGCGCCGGCGTCCTGCACCGCGACGTCAAACCCGGCAACATCCTCCTCGACCGCTCCGGCCGCGTCGTCCTGACCGACTTCGGCATCGCCACCATGGACGACCCCGGAGACGGCTCGGCCACCCGTCTCACCCGCAGCGGTGAACTCGTCGGCTCCCTCGACTACCTGGCCCCCGAGCGCGCCCAGGGCGCCGAGCCCGGCGCCCCCGCCGACGTGTGGGCCGTCGGCGCCACCCTCTACGCGGCCGTCGAGGGCGCCTCGCCCTTCCGCCGTACGTCCACCTACTCGACGCTCACCGCGATCGTCTCCGAGCCCCTGCCCGAGCCCCGCCGGGCGGGGCCGCTGGCGCCGGTACTGCGACGCCTGATGGACAAGCGCCCGGACGCCCGCCCGGACGCCGAGGAGGCCCGCGAGGCGCTGCGCGCGGCGGCCCGGACGCGGACCTCGGACGTCCCGACGGCCACCCTGCGCCCGACGCCGCCCGTGGCGCCCGACACGACGGAAGTGACGGGACACGGTGCGCCGTCGTGGGCACCGCCCCCGGAGTTCGGTCCGGTACGGCCGGGCGCGGGCGGTCCGGTTCAGCCGGCCGCGACCGCTCCCGTACAGGCGGCCGCGACAACTCCCGTACCGGGCGCGGCGGGACCGCCCGGACCGGCCGCCGCGTACGCCCCCGGCACTACCGCTGCCGTCCACGGCCCCGGCGCCCCGGCCGCTGCCCACGGCCCGGTTGCTCCGGCCGGTGCTCCGGTGGCCTCGGTGCCTTGCTCCGCCGGGGCTCCCGGCGTTCCCACCGGGCCGGGGTCCGCCTTGCCGTCCGGTGCCCCCACCGGGTCCATGGGCACCCCACCGGGTTCCT
>NZ_CP011497.1:7467179-7536021 GCF_001027185.1 Streptomyces incarnatus
GCTCCGGCCGGTGCTCCGGTGGCCTCGGTGCCTTGCTCCGCCGGGGCTCCCGGCGTTCCCACCGGGCCGGGGTCCGCCTTGCCGTCCGGTGCCCCCACCGGGTCCATGGGCACCCCACCGGGTTCCTCCCGCCGCAAGGGCCGCGCCCTGCTCGCCGCCGGGGCCGGCGCCGTCGTCCTCGCGCTGGCCGGGGTCACCGTGGCCCTGGTGCGCGACCAGGGAACGCCGAAGACCGACTCGGCGCCGGCCGCGTCCCGCTCCCCGGCCGCGGCCACGGAACGGGCCGGCACCGCGCGGTCCCCGCAGCCGGGGAAGTCGCGCGGGGGCGGCGGGAAGAGCGCCGCGCCCAGCGGGACGGCGAGGGGCGCGGGTCACACCGAGCCGTCCTCGCCCGCCTCCGCCTCCGCCCCGGCACCGGACCACCCCTCCACCGCCCCGGGCCCGACCGGCAGTTCGGGGACCACCTCCGCTCCGGCGGCAGCCTGCCGGTCGCTCGGCGGCGGCAAGTACGACTGCGAGGTCTGGCGCACCGCCGCGTCCTACACCGCCTCCGGCACCGCGGCCGGGACCTTGAACGCGGGCACGGACTACTTCTACTGCCAGGCGAACCTGGGCCGCCGGGAGACCTACGGCCGGTGGACGAACGTGTGGTGGGCCAAGACCGACGACGACAGCGGCAACACCGGCGTCTACGTCAGTGACGTCTACCTCAAGGGCGGGAACAACGACCAGCCGGTGCCCGGGCTCCCGGCCTGCTGACCGTCGGCGTACGGCTCGAGACCCGACTCCGTTACCCACTTCTGCTCGGCGAACAGCCGGGTGCCCCGTGCGCAGAGCCCGGGGTCCCGGCGGGCCCGCGCGCAGAACTCCTCCGGCGTGACCCCGAACAGCTCGCGCAACGGAGCCGATCCCACGAGGAGTTCGCCGAGCAGGGCGCGCTGGTCGCCGGGATGCGGGCGCGGCGCACCGCTTCCGTTGTGCAGCACGCCGTGCCGGTTGACGTAGGCGTACGCACCGGTCAGCCCGGAACCGTCCGGCAGCTCGATCCGCACCTCGGGCGCGGGCAGCCAGGCCCGCCGGAAGTGCGGCTCGCTGGCGTCGATCACCTCCAGCTGCGGACGGTCCAGCCAGATGACGAACAACTCCCGTAACGAGCGCGGTGACCTGACGGGGGACGCGGAGACATAGCCCAGGCGGCTGACGTGCGCCGAGACGCCCACGTCGAGCCCGGACACCCGCGACCGCACCATCGGCACGGGCGAGTCGATCCCGAACTCGTCCATCTTGTGCCGCAGTTGACCGGGACAGGCGTTGGAGCCGACGGCGAGCACCGGCACCCGGTCGTCGTACACCAGGCGCTCCAGCGGCAGCATCCGGTCGCCGCGCAGCAGCCCGGAGTCGGCGGGCCAGGCGCCGGGGTAGGTCAGCGGATGGTCGCGGGGAGCGCCGGCGAGGCCGAGCTCCGCCAGGGTGCGGCCGGTCACGGGCGGCTCAGTCGGCCGGCGGCAGCTCGCCCGAGCCGCGCGTGATCAGCCGGGTGGGCAGTTCGATGCGCTCCGGTGCGACGAGGCTGCCGTCCAGCTGACGGAACAGCCGCTCGGCGGCGGTACGGCCGAGGGCGGCCGCGTCCTGGGCGACGACCGTGACACCCGGCTGGAGCAGATCGGCCAGTTCGATGTCGTCGAAGCCGACGAGGGCGACCCGCCGCGACTGCTCGGCGAGCACCCGGATCACGGTGACGGTCACCCGGTTGTTGCCCGCGAAGATCGCGGTGACGGGGTGGGGCCCGGAGAGCATCTCCTCCGCCGCCCGGCGCACCCGCTCCGGGTTCGTCTGCCCGAGGGACATCCAGGCGTCCTCCACCGGTATCCCCGCGTCCTCCATGGCCGCCCGGTAGCCGCGCAGCCGCTCGGCGGCGGTGTGGATGCGCGGCATGTCGCCGATGAAGCCGATCCGGCGGTGGCCGTGCGCGATCAGATGGGCGACGCCGCCCCGGGCACCGCCGTAGTTGTCGGAGAGGACCACGTCGGCGTCGATGCGCCCGGCCGGACGGTCCACGAACACCGTCGCCACGCCCGCCCTGATCTCCGGTTCGAGATAGCGGTGGTCGTCCCCGGCCGGGATCACCACCAGACCGTCCACCCGCCGGGCGCACAGGGCCAGCGCCAATTCCTGCTCGCGCTCCGGGTCCTCGGCGCTGGAGCCGTTGATCAGCAGGGCGCCGTGGGCCCGGGCCACCTCCTCCACGGCGCGGCTGAGCGGGCCGTAGAAGGGGTCGGCGAGGTCCTCCAGGACCAGGCCGATGCTCGCCGTACGGCCCTTGCGCAGCACCCGGGCGCTGTCGTTGCGGCGGAAGCCCAGCGCGTCGATCGCCTCCTGCACCCGGCGCTCGGTGTCCGGGGTGACGCCGGGCTCGCCGTTGACCACCCGGGAGACCGTCTTCAGGCCCACACCGGCCCGCGCCGCCACGTCCTTCATGGTCGGGCGGTTGCCGTAACGGGTCCCGGAAAGGCTGTCTGTGCGGCGGGTGGTCTCGGGCACGATGCGGGGTCCTGTCCTGTCGTACGACTTGTCCGACTTGTCAACGGGATGGTGCGTCGATCCTCGGTTTGTATGAGGATGTGGCGTCGAGCATAGAGCCTGGACAACGTTGTCAGCTGCGAGAGACACTGTCCAGCGCTGTCCCCGGCCTGCGCCCCCACCGCTTGACCGGCCTCCTTTTCTTGGTTTGCAAGCTTCAACGGGGAGTCTGACTCTGATGCACACCGACCTCGTGGCGGCCCTGGACATCGGCGGTACCAAGATCGCCGGCGCGCTGGTGGACGGCGACGGACGGATACTTGCCCGGGCCCAGCGCGGCACGCCCGCCCAGCAGGACGGCGAGACGGTCATGGGGGCCGTCGAGGACGTGCTCGCCGAGCTCGCCGGGTCACCGCTGTGGGACCGTGCCGGCGCCCTCGGCATCGGCAGCGCCGGCCCGGTGGACGCCTCGGCGGGCACGGTCAGTCCGGTGAACGTGCCGGGCTGGCGGGACTTCCCCCTGGTCGAGCGGGTGCGCGCGGCCGCCGGCGGGCTGCCGGTCGAGCTCATCGGCGACGGCGTCGCGATCACGGCGGCCGAGCACTGGCAGGGGGCCGCGCGCGGCCACGACAACGCGCTGTGCATGGTGGTGTCGACCGGGGTGGGCGGCGGCCTGGTCCTGAACGGGCGGCTGCACCCCGGGCCGACCGGCAACGCCGGTCACATCGGCCACATCAGCGTCGATCTCGACGGCGACCCGTGCCCGTGCGGCTCGCGCGGCTGTGTGGAACGGATCGCGAGCGGCCCGAACATCGCCCGCCGGGCCCTGGAGCAGGGCTGGCGGCCCGGCCCCGACGGCGACACCTCCGCCGCCGCCGTGGCCGCCGCCGCCCGCGAGGGCGACCCGGTCGCCGTGGCCTCCTTCGAGCGGGCCGCGCAGGCGCTCGCCGCCGGCATCGCGGCCACCGCGACCCTGGTCGAGATCGACATCGCCGTGATCGGCGGCGGCGTCGGCAAGGCGGGCGACATCCTCCTCACGCCCCTGCGCAAGGCGCTCACCGACTACGCGACCCTCTCCTTCGTCCAGCGGCTGACGGTCGTGCCGGCGCAGATGGGCACGGACGCGGGACTGGTCGGCGCGGCGGCGGCAGCGCTGGCGCGGAGGCCGGACGCCACGGCGGGGGTGTGAGCCGGGGTTGGGTGGAGCCACGGCGCGCATGCGGGTGCGGCGGCTGCAACTCCCCAGGGGCGCGGCGAACTGCGCGACCAGCCCACCACACACCCGCACCCGGCAGACGGCCCACAGGGCAACGGCGCTTCTGCCGCTCAGCAACTCACCTGTACCTTCGCCCAGTCCGCGTGGTCGGAGTCGTTGCCGTCTCCCGCGTCGGTGACGACCAGGTCGATCACCTGGGCGCCGGTGATGCCGGCGGTGAGCGGCTGGGCCGGCATCGTGTTGGTCAGGACGCCGGTCGAGGCGACCTTCGTGCC
This sequence comes from Streptomyces incarnatus, assembly GCF_001027185.1. NCBI lineage: Bacteria > Bacillati > Actinomycetota > Actinomycetes > Kitasatosporales > Streptomycetaceae > Streptomyces > Streptomyces incarnatus. Next base: position 7,471,191 of record NZ_CP011497.1, read on the forward strand.
GTCGGCCCAGATCTCGAAGGTGACGGTTCCCTTCGCGCCCTTCTCGTCGTCGACGCCGACGTCCGCGGTGACCTTGTCGCAGGCCTTGCCGGTGTAGAACGAGACGTCGCTCGGGGCGTGGACGCCGAGGCCCTTGGCGTACACGGTGCCGCCGATGGTGATCGGGTGACCGTCACCCGCGGCGCTCTCCCCGTTGCTGGTGTCGCGTTCCACCGGCCCCCAGCCGCTGGTCGCCGACAACCAGGGCAGGTCGCTGAGGTACGACGTCCCGGCGGGCGGCCGGACGACGACGGACGCGGTCAACGGAAGGGTGCTGGTGACGCCTTGGCCGGACGGTGAGAGATAGCGCGCCTGGAGAGTGAGGCCGTATGACCCGGTCGCCGTTCCGGGCGGTGCGGTGACGCTCCAGCCGGTACGCAGGGTGCCGCCGGTGCCGAGGGCGGGGGCCGAAGTCGGCGATGTGGGCCGTACGGTCCACCCGTCGGGGCCGGTCAGGGACACGGACACCTGCCGCGCGGCGGTGCGGCCGAGGTCGGTCACCGTGCTGGTCAGCGTGGCCGGCGTCCCCGCCGCCACCAACGGGCTGCCGTCCAGGCCCAGTTCGGCGGCGGGTGGATACGCGGCCCAGTGGGAGTCGGCCGAGACGCGCAGCAGGACCGTGCCGTGGGCGGGGACGGCCGCCGCGATGGTGCCGGCGGTGTTGTAGCTCCTGTGCTCCCACAGGTCCCGCAGTGTGTACGCGGAGGCGTCGGGAAGGCCGACGGCGGCCGCGGTGGTGGCGATCCGCTGGGCGGTCCCGGACTCGTTGAACAGGGCCACGGCGCGGCTGCCGTCCTTCATCTCCTTGGCGATCACCCAGCGCCCGCCCGCCGAGGAGACGACCGTCCCCTGCTTGCCCAGCGGGTCCTGGTCGACGGCGACGACCTCCTTGTTGGCCAGGATGCCGAAGGTCGCGGGTGAGGCCTTGCGCAGGTCGGTGCCGATCAGCAGCGGCGCGGCCATGACCGACCAGAGGGAGAAGTGCGAGCGGTACTCGGTGTCCGTCATGCCGCCGTTGCCGACCTCCAGCATGTCGGGGTCGTTCCAGTGGCCGGGTCCCGCGTACGGCGCGAGCGGCAGGTTCTGCTTCAGGATGGACAGCATCGAGCCCCAGCTGTCGCTGATGTCGCCCGTGGTGCGCCACAGATGACCGACGCCCGACGCCCACTGCCAGGGTTTGTTCTCGCCCCACTCGCAGATGCTGTAGACGATGGGCCGCCCGGTCGCCTTGAGCGCGTCGCGCATGGTCGTGTACCGCTGCTTGGCGTCGACACCCTGGTTGTTGCAGTTGTCGTACTTCAGGTAGTCCACGCCCCAGTCGGCGAACTGCCGCGCGTCGCTGTACTCGTGGCCGAGCGCGCCGGGAAAGCCCGCGCTGTTGCAGGTCTTGGTGCCGGCGCTGGTGTAGATGCCGAGTTTGAGGCCCTTGGAGTGGACGTAGTCGGCGACGGCCTTGATGCCGTTCGGGAAGCGGGCCGGGTCGGGCACCAGCTTTCCGGCGGCGTCGCGCTGCGGCAGGGCCCAGCAGTCGTCCAGGTTGACGTACTGGTAGCCGGCGTCCTTCAGGCCCTTGGCCACGAAGAGGTCGGCGATGCCCTTGACCATGCTCTCGTCGAAGTCGGCGCGACAGTGGGTGGAGTTCCAGTTGTTGAAGCCCATGGGCGGGGTGAGGGCGAGACCGTCGGCCAGGGCGGGGGCCGCCGGGGCCGCCGGGTCCTGGGTGGGGGCCGCCAGCGCGGGGCCGGCGAGGCCCGCCGCGCACAGCAGGCCCGCGGTGAGTGCTCCGACGACTCTTCGGCGGGTGGTGCGGGTGGTGCGGGGTGTGCCGGTGTGAGGGTGACGCATCGTTGACGTTCCTCCCGACTCGCGAAAGGTGGCTGACGGCAGGGCGGTGCCTGGGCGTCATATGGGTGTCAGCTGTGCGCGATTACGGTAGGACGTGTCTGACTCTGTTGGAAGAGGTGTGACCCGACCGCTCGATGTCCCCTCAGATCCCGTCAGAGGGCTTGACGACAGGATGGTTTGGCTCCTTGACCACTGTCCGGTGTTCGGATGTGTTCGCTTCCGGCGTTCACGCCTCGTCGTCGACGCGGCCCCAGCCGGGCAGCGGCGGCTGCGGCCACGCGGGCGGGTCGGGGAGCGCAGGGGCCGGACCGCCGATCGTCAGCACGCCGGCGGGGGTTCGTCCGCTGAGCCAGCCGAGCACCTGGTGCCCGGCCCCGGCGACCGAGGGTCCCTCCGTCGCCATGGACCAGCGCCGGCCGAGATCCACGGCCGCCACCGAGGCCAGCGGAAAGCCCTGGATCCGCAGCGTGGTGAGGGTGTCGTCCAGCGCCCAGGAGACATAGCTGTCGGGCCACTGCGCGGTGCCGTGGCCGACGCCCAGGTCGAGGTGATGCGTCTCCAGCTCCCGCAGGCAGCGCAGCAGGAGGTACCGGGCGGGGTGCCGCCAGCCGGCCAGCGCGGGCACCAGACGGTCCCAGGCGGGGGCGGGCAACGCGCGCGCCTGCGCCGCGAACCGGTCCAGGCTCTCGCGCAGCAGGGTCGCGAGCCGCCCGGCGGACAGCGCCGCGTCCCGCTCGATCGCGGCCGACAGCGTCGCCGCGTCCGCGCGCGGCCCCGGTGCGCGGCCGGTGTGCGCGAGCCGCAGCAGCCAGACATAGGCGTCGACGCTGTGGGCGACGTGGGCGAGCACCTGGCCGCGCGTCCATCCCGGCAGCCCCGACGGGGCCAGCAGCCCGGCGTCGGACAGGCCGGCCGCGGCCCGTACGAGCCGGTCGCCCGAGCGTACGACGTCCTCGACGCGTTCGCCCACGCGGTGCGCGGCGGGGTTCACCGGAACTCCCGCACGACTTCGATCCGTCCGACGACATGGGCGTTGAACTCGTCCAACTCCTCGGCCGGGACCCACAGTTCGAGGATCGTCTCGCCACCGGCCTGCCGGACCGGATACCGGGCGAGGAACTCCGTGTCGACCTCGAACCGGGTGACGAAACCGGCGCCGTCGTGCTTGACGTTCCAGTCCCGGGCGATGCGGATCGCGTAGTCCTCGTTGAGGACCGGGTAGAAGATCGGCTGCTCCGGGAGCCGCGGCGGCCAGGCCCGCCAGTCGAGCGCGCGGACCAGCTCCAGTTCCCCGGGGCCCGTCGGGCGCCAGAGGGTCGTCGTCAGGGGCCGGCTGGTCATGTCGGTCTCTCCGGTCGGGGCCTGTCGTGGCCGGCGGGCAGGTCGGGACGTCGGACGTTACCGGGCGCACCGAGAAGCGGACCAGCGGATTTCGGCAGGGCCGGCAGCTTTACGGCGCCGCGAACAGCCTTGTCAGTACACGGTGATGGGCGGCTGCCCGCTCCGCCCGGGCCTGGTCGACGGGCGATGGCGGGCACATGACGCGCTCGGGCCGAGCAGTCCGTCCCCGACCCGGCTCCCCGCCCGGCCGGTACCCCTTGCTCGTCCGCTCGCAGGTATCCGCGTGACCCCTGGCCCCCTCGGCAGTTGATCAGCGCATGAAGAAGCGCAGCATGCTCGCCATCGCCACCCTGGCCACCGGATTCGTCGTGGCCGCCGTCACCCCCTCCCACGCGGCGGACAAGGTGTCCACCGGGCTGCCCGTCGACGGCCTGAACGTCTCGGACACGCTCGACTCGGCCGGCGGCCACCCGGTCACCCTGGACGGTTTCACCTTCGACGACCAGCCCCACGGGCAGCAGTAGGCCCGGCGGCCCACGGCGCGCGTGCCGGTGTCCCCGGTCCTCGGGGGCACCGGCACCGCCGTTCCGGCGCCCTCACCGGGCCGGGGTTTCCGTGGCAGGGTGGAGCGGGCAAGCCACAGGGGGCCAACACAAGAGGGGGAGTCCGTGACCGTCGTCTGGATCAACGGCGCGTTCGGTGCGGGGAAGACCACCACCGCACGGGAGCTGATCGAGCTGATCCCGAACAGCACGCTCTTCGACCCCGAGGTCATCGGCGCGGGGCTCACGCACCTGCTGCCGGCCAAGCGGCTCGCCGAGGTCGGTGACTTCCAGGACCTGCCGATCTGGCGCCGGCTCGTGGTCGACACGGCGGCCGCGCTGCTCGCGGAGCTGGGCGGGACCCTCGTGGTGCCGATGACCCTGCTCCGCCAGGAGTACCGCGACGAGATCTTCGGCGGCCTCGCGGCCCGCAGGATATCCGTGCACCATCTGCTCCTGGCCCCGGCCGAAACGATCCTGCGCGAGCGGATAGCCGGCCGGGAGGTGCCGCCGGACCTGCCCGACGGGGAGATCCGGACTCGGCAGTGGGCCTACGACCACATCGAGCCCTACCGCGCCGCGCTCGCCTCCTGGCTCACCGCCGACGCCCACCTCGTGGACACCAGCGCCCTCACCCCGTACGCCACCGCCGTCCGTATCGCCGACGCCGTCGGCAGCGGTGCCGTACCGCCCTGCGACATCGTGCAGACCCCCGAGCCGACCGCCGAGACCCTCGCCGCCGGGGTGCTGCTCTTCGACGAGCAGGACCGGGTGCTCCTCGTGGACCCCACCTACAAGCCCGGCTGGGAGTTCCCCGGGGGTGTGGTGGAGCGCGGCGAGGCACCGGCCCGCGCGGGGATGCGCGAGGTCGCCGAGGAGACCGGGATACGGCTGCGGGAGGTGCCCCGGCTGCTGGTCGTGGACTGGGAGCGGCCGGTGCCGCCCGGCTTCGGCGGGCTGCGGCTGCTGTTCGACGGCGGCCGGCTGGAGTCCGGCGAGGCCTCCCGGGTGCTGCTGCCGGGACCGGAGCTGCGCGGCTGGCGCTTCGCCACCGAGCAGGAGGCCGCCGGGATGCTGCCGCCGGTCCGCTACGAGCGGCTGCGCTGGGCGCTGCGGGCCCGCGAGCGCGGTACAGCGCTGTATCTGGAGGCCGGGGTGCCGGTCGGCTGAGCCGGTCGCCGGTGGCCGTGCGATCAGCGGGCGCCCTCCGCCTCGCGCAGAGCGCCAGCGGCGCCGCCCACGACCGGGTCTCCGTGCCCGAAGCACGCCACGTCCGCCTCCAGCTCCGCCAACCGCCTGAGCGAGGTGAGGAGTTGGGGTCGGTCGAGGTTGAACACCCCCGGCCTCACCGACCGGTCGACCGGCGAGGCCGCCACCGTGTCCCCGGTGAACAGCACGCCCGCCTCGGGCAGGAACAGCGCGATGCCGCCGTCGGTGTGCCCCGGCACGTGGCTCACCCGGGCGCCCCCGCCGAAGTCCAGAAGGTCGCCGTCCGACACGCCGGTGACCGCGGCGGGCGGCACCGGCGCACCGTCGGGGAGGTGCTGGACCACGGCCGCGTGGATCGGCACCTCCCAGTCCTCGAACCGCGGGGGCGGGCCCGGGAGTTCACCTCGTACGATCGGCGCGTCCAGGTGGTGCGCCAGCACCTCGGCGCCGCTGAGCGCGGCGAACTCGCCCGCCCCGCCCGCGTGGTCCTCGTGGAAGTGGGTCAGCACGATCCGCCGTACGTCCCCCGGTGCGCGCCCCAGCCGCCCGACCGCCTCGGCGATGGCGCGCCCGGCGCCGACCGTGCCCGCGTCGATCAGCGTCAACTCCTCGTCGTCGCACCAGAGACAGGCCTGTCCGACGGGGAAACGCAGGAGACGGAGCCGGGGGAGAAGCTCGATGACGTCCATGCGCCGACCGTGGGCGGCGCCCCCGCCGGTGGGCGGGGGCGCTCTGCCGACGGCAGAAGGGCTCAGCCCGCCGCGTAGTTGCGCAGGAACAGCGCCTCGGCGACCGACAGCCGCTCCAGCTCCTGCGGGGACACGCTCTCGTTGACCGCGTGGATCTGCGCCTCCGGCTCGCTCAGGCCGATGAGCAGGATCTCCGCCTGCGGGTACAGGCCGGCGAGGGTGTTGCACAGCGGGATGGAGCCGCCCTCACCGGCGTACTGCATCGTCTCGCCCGGGTAGGCGACCGCCATCGCGTCGGCCATCGCCTGGTAGGCGGGGCTGGTGGCGTCGGCGCGGAAGGCCTGGCCCTGGCCGATCTGCTCGGTGGTGACCCGGGCGCCCCAGGGAGTGTGGGCCTGGATGTGCTCCTGGAGCAGCTTGGTCGCCTCCGCCGCGTCCACCCCCGGCGGCACCCGCAGGCTGATCAGCGCGCGGGCGCTGGAGTGCACGGACGGGGTGGCACCGACGACCGGCGGGCAGTCGATGCCGAGGACGGTGACGGCCGGGCGGGCCCAGAGGCGGTCGGCGACCGAGCCGTCGCCGATCAGCCCGACCCCGTCGAGCACCTTGGCGTCGGCGCGGAACTGCTCCTCGGTGTACTCCAGGCCGTCCCAGGTCCCCGTGGCGTCGAGACCGTCGACCGTCGTCGAGCCGTCCTCGGCGCGCAGCGAGTCCATGACCCTGATCAGCGCGGCGAGCGCGTCCGGGGCCGCACCGCCGAACTGGCCGGAGTGCAGATTGCCCGCGAGGGTGTCGATCCGCACCCGGACCAGGGTCATGCCGCGCAGGGTGGTGGTGACCGTCGGCAGGCCGACGCGGAAGTTGCCCGCGTCGCCGATCACGATGGTGTCGGCCTCCAGCAGCTCCGGGTGCTCCTCGGCGTAGCGCTCCAGGCCGCCCGTGCCCTGCTCCTCCGAGCCCTCGGCGATCACCTTGACGTTGACCGGGACGCCGCCGTTCGCCTTCAGGGCGCGCAGGGCGAGCAGGTGCATGATCACGCCGCCCTTGCAGTCGGCGGCCCCGCGCCCGTACCAGCGGCCGTCGCGCTCGGTCAGCTCGAACGGCGGGGTGGTCCACGCGGCCTCGTCCAGCGGGGGCTGCACATCGTAGTGCGCGTACAGCAGAACCGTTTTCGCACCCTCCGGGCCCGGCAGGTAGCCGTAGACGGACTGCGTGCCGTCCGGGGTGTCCAGCAGGGCCACGTCGACGAATCCCTCGGCGCGCAGCGCGTCGGCGACCCAGCTCGCGGCGGCCTCGCTCTCGCTCCTCGGGAACTGGGTGAAGTCCGCCACCGACTTGAAGGCCACCAGCTCGGCCAGTTCCGCCTTCGCCCGGGGCATCAGCGAGGCGACGGTCTCGGCGACCGGATTCGACGACATGGGCACGCTCCTCGTGGGTGCGACGTTGCACAGGTTGAACAGGGTAGGTAACCCGATACTCCCACAGTGGCCTGCGACGACCGCCGCCGTAGGATGCGGGGGACACCACGGCAGCGGCTTGATCGGAGCGGTAGACCAACGTGAGCGGCGAGAACTCTTCGGCGGACGACGTGCAGAGGGTGTGGGACGTCGTCGTGGTGGGCGCGGGACCCGCGGGGGCCTCGGCCGCCTACGCGGCGGCGGTCGCGGGACGCCGCGTGCTGTTGCTGGAGAAGGCCGAGCTGCCGCGCTACAAGACCTGCGGCGGCGGGATCATCGGACCCTCGCGCGACGCGCTGCCGCCCGGCTTCGAGCTGCCCTTCCGTGACCGGGTGCACGCGGTGACGTTCTCGAACAACGGCCGCTTCACCCGCACCCGCCGCTCCAAGCAGATGCTGTTCGGTCTGATCAACCGGCCGGAGTTCGACCAGCAGCTCGTCGAGCACGCCCAGCAGGCGGGCGCCCGGCTGCGTACGGGCGTCACGGTGCAGCGGGTCGAGCAGCACGGTACGGCGGTCCCCGACCGGCGCACGGTCGCCGTGGTCCTCCAGGGCGGCGAGACGGTGCTGGCCCGCGCGGTCGTCGGCGCCGACGGCAGCGCCAGCCGCATAGGAGCGCATGTCGGGGTGAAGCCGGCCCAGGTGGACCTCGGTCTGGAGGCGGAGATCCCGGTGCCGGAGTCCGTCGCCGAGGACTGGAAGGGGCGGGTGCTCATCGACTGGGGCCCGATGCCGGGCAGTTACGGCTGGGTGTTCCCCAAGGGCGACACCCTGACGGTCGGTGTGATCTCCGCGCGCGGTGAAGGCGCCGCCACCAAGCGGTACTTGGAGGACTTCACCGCCCGGCTGGGCCTGGCCGGCTTCGAGCCGGCCATCTCCTCCGGGCATCTGACCCGCTGCCGCGCCGACGACTCGCCGCTGTCCCGGGGCCGGGTGCTGGTCTGCGGTGACGCGGCCGGGCTGCTCGAGCCCTGGACCCGCGAGGGCATCTCCTTCGCGCTGCGCTCGGGCCGGCTCGCGGGGGAGTGGGCGGTGCGCATCGCCGAGGCGCACGACGCGGTGGACGCCCGCCGCCAGGCCCTGAACTACGCGTTCGCGATCAAGGCCGGGCTCGGCGTCGAGATGAGCGTCGGCAAGAGCCTGCTGACCGTGTTCGAGAGGCGCCCCGGCCTCTTCCACGCGGCCCTCACCGGCTTCCGCCCCGCCTGGAAGGCCTTCCGGGACATCACCCAGGGCTCGACCTCCCTGGGCGAGATCGTCCGCACCCACCCCGTCGCCCAGCGCGCCCTGACCGCCCTGGACCGGGGCCGGGCGGTTCCGGCCGAGGAGCCGGCCGGATCCTGACCGGACCGGCGGGAGATGCGCGCGGACCGCGCCGCTGTGGGGGACGACGCCGGTCCGCAGCCGGGAGCGCCGATCCGTCCGAGCATCCGGTCAGTTCGTGACCGTGATCTGGAAGACCGGGTGGTCGGGGGCGATGCGGCGCAGGTCCGCGTCCGGGGAGTCGGGGCCGACGCCGTCGAAGAAGACTCCGACCTCCGCCTTCCAGCGCCGGAGGTAGGCCCGCAGCAGCGGGACCTTGTCGTCGTCGGCGATCTCGGTGGCGGTGAAGACGTCCACGTTCTTGCCCAGCCGCAGCTCGCCGCCGCCGGCCGCCCGCATGTTGTGGGTCCACTGGACGTGCCCGCGCGGGGCGAGGAGGTACTGCCGGCCGTCCACCGTCAGCAGGTTCACCGGAGTGGTGCGCCACTGACCGCTCTTGCGTCCGCGCACCGCCAGGACCCGGGAGCCCCAGACGCTGATCCCGCGCCGGGTGAGCCAGGCGACCGCCCGGTTGAAGACGTTGACGGTGAACCAGCCCGGCTTCTTGACGTGTGTCGACATGGTGACCCCCACGGTTTGGAGAGCGGTGCTCTCGCCTGACTCCAGTGTGGGGGAGACAGGTGCTCCGAAGCAAGAGCGGTGCTCTCTTTTGTGGGCACTGCTCTCCGGTCGTGGCACACTGCACGCATGAGCACCGCACGCGGCGCCCGCGAAAGGGCCAGGATGGAAGTCACGGCAGCCATCAAGGAAGAGGCGCGCAGACAGCTGGGCGAGGAAGGCGCGGCCAGGCTCTCGCTGCGGGCCGTCGCGCGCGAGCTGGGCATGGTCTCCTCGGCGCTGTACCGCTACTTCCCGAGCCGCGACGAGCTGCTCACCGCCCTGATCATCGATGCCTACGACTCCCTCGGCGAGGCGGCGGAGGCGGCCCACGCGGCGGCCGCGGGCGCGGATCACGTGCGGCGCTGGACGGCCGTGTGCGAGGCGGTGCGGGCGTGGGCACTCGCCCATCCACACGAGTACGCCCTGATCTACGGATCGCCGGTGCCCGGCTACTCCGCCCCCGAGGCCACCGTCCCGGCCGCCTCGCGCGTCGGCCTGCTCCTCATCGGCATCGTCCGCGACGCCTTCCGGAATCCCGGCCTCGCCGATCTCCCCCTCCCCGCCGAGCTGCGTCCCGAGGCCGAGCGCATGGTGGCCGACTTCGCACCCGACCTGCCCCCCGAGGCGGCCGTCGCGCTGGTCGCGGCCTGGTCCCAGCTGTTCGGGCTGGTCGGCTTCGAGCTGTTCGGGCAGTTCCACCGGGTGGTGGAGGACCGGGAGGCCTTCTTCCGGCATGCGGCGGCCCGGCTCGCCCGGGAGGTGGGACTGGCCGGCGCGTGACGCCCGGAGACCGGGCCGGGCTCGGGTCCAGGCCCTGTCGTCGGCCTCCCTCCCCGGCCTTGGCCGGGAGGTGCCCCCAGCCCCGCGACGCCACCTCCCACACCTAACCGACGCGAGTCACCGACCTCTTGGCCGAGTACGCCTAGTCGCCGGGCACGAGTACGACCTTCCCGGTCACCGTGCCGGACTCGGCCAGCCGCATGGCCTCCGCGACCTCGGTGAGCGGCAGCCGGGCGGCGATCCTGGCGGTGACCTCGCCGCGTTCCAGGGCGCGGAACACCTCGGTGAGGTCGGCGCGCAGCCGGGTCCGGAAGCGGTCCTTGTTCAGGGCGCGCCCCGCCCAGACGTTGAAGAAGCAGGCGCGGCGGCCGTTGGGCAGCGCGTTCCACCACCACACCCGGCCGAGGATCTTCAGGACCGGCCACTGCTTGGAGCCCGAGTCGTCCCGGGTGGTGGCGCTGCCGTAGGCGACGAGGGTCCCGCCGGGGGCGAGCAGCCGCCAGGAGTCGGTGACACTGCGCCCGCCGAGGTGGTCGAAGACGGCGTCGACCCCGCCGGGAGCGAGCTGACCGACCCGGGCCGGGACGTTCTCGGTCCGGTAGTCGACGGGGGTGACGCCCAGTTCGCGCAGTGCCTCGTGGTGGCGCGCGGACGCCGTGCCGATCACCTTCAGGCCGGCCGCACGCGCGAGCTGGACCAGGACCGTGCCGACACCGCCGTTGGCGCCGTGGACCAGGACCGTTCCGCCGCTGCGCACCCGGGCCTCGCGATGCAGCATCTGCCACGCGGTGATCCCGTTGACCACCAGCGTCTCCGCCTCCGCCGCGCCGATCCCGGCGGGCACCTCCACCGCGTCGGCCGCGTCGAGCACCACATGACTGGCCCAGCCGCCGACCTTGACCAGCGCCGCCACCCGCTTGCCGACCAGGCCCGGTGTGACGCCGGGGCCGGCCGTGAGAACCGTGCCGACCAGGTCGTAGCCGGGCACGAACGGGAAGGGCGGCTGGTCGTAGTAGCGGCCCCGGCGCATCTGCTGCTCGGCGAAGGACACCCCGGTGGCCTCCACCCGGACCACGACCTGCCCGGCCCCGGGCAGTGGCACGTCCCGGTGCCGGAGCTGCAACTCCTCCGGCTCGACCGTGCCCGGCAGGACGACCTCGACGAGTTTCTTGCTTTCCATGACGACCTCCGGGTCGGAGAGAAGTGCCGGTGCGCCGTGCGGCGAGAGAGGCCACTTCGCTTGCGTTAGAAGCTATAACTAAAATGACCATAGCTAGCTTGAGTGTCAAGGCGTCACAGCCAAAGGCCTGTTATGGCCTCTCTCGGTGGTGATAGGTTGAAACCAGTGGCAAGGAGCGTGAAGGCGATGGCGGCAGGCGCGGCGAGTCCCCGGGAGCGGTACCGCAGTCAGGTGCGGGCCGAGATCAAGGCGAAGGCCTGGGAACAGATCGCCGTCTCGGGCGCGTCGGGGCTGTCCCTCAACGCCATCGCCAAGGAGCTGGGCATGAGCGGCCCGGCGCTGTACCGGTACTTCGCCGGGCGGGACGACCTGATCACCGAACTGGTCCGGGACGCCTACCGCGGCCTCGCGGACACCTTCCGCGCCGCGGCCGACGCGGGCGCGGGGCCGTCCGGCCTGGCCCGGGAGCTGCGCCGCTGGGCGCTGGAGGATCCCCAGCGCTACTTCCTCGTCTACGGCACGCCCGTCCCCGGCTACCGCGCACCGGACGACACCACCGCGCTCGCCCGGGAGATCATGGCCGCACTGCTGGACGTCTGCGCGGCCGACGAGCCCCGGGCCGCGTCGCCCGACGCGCTCGAGACCCACCTCGCGGACCATCGCGGCTGGGCCGGCGACCACCCCGCCCCGCCGGCGGTGCTGCGCCGGGCCCTGGCGTTCTGGACCCGGCTGCACGGGATCCTCTCCCTGGAACTCGCCGGCCACTTCACCGGCATGGGCTTCGACCCGGAGCTGCTCTTCACCGCCGAGGTGGACGCCCTGGGGTACGAGGACTGAGCGGACGGGCGCCCGTACTCCCCGGGGAGTAGGGGTGATCACCGCGTCCGGCTGACGCCCGGGCCGTCCGTCGCCCTCTACCGTGGCCTGCATGGAAGAGCAGCGCGCCCCCGGTCCGTGGTGGTGGCACGGGCCGCCGTGGCGGAGTGCCCCGGACGAGGCGGAGCCGCTCCGGGTCCACTGGCCGTGGCGCAGCACCGTGCTGCTCACGGTGTTCGTCCTCGTCGGCACCAACTTCGCGGCCCACGGCCAGCTCCATCGCGTGCCCCTGGACGGCTACGCGCGCCTGCTGCTGCTCGTCGCCTCGGTCCTGCTGCTGTGGCGGCACCGGCACCCGGTGGCCGTGGCCTACGGCACCGCGGTGGCGACCCTCGGCTACCTGGCCGCGGGCTACCCCTACGGGCCGGTCTTCCTGACCGTCGCCGTCGGCTGTTTCAGCGCGGTCGTCGCCGGGCACCGGCGGGCCGCCTGGGGGGCCCTCGGCCTGCTGTGGGCGGGGCACGCCCTGCTCGCCCTGTGGCTCTACCGCCGGCTCCCGCCCGCGGGCGACAGGGGCGGGAACGTCTATCAGGAGATCGGCATCGGCGCCTGGGTGCTGGCCGTGGTCGCCCTGGCCGAACTGGTCCGGGTGCGGCGCGAGCAGTGGGCGCGGGAGCGCGCCGACCGGGCGGAGGCCGCGCGGCGCCGCGCCGACGAGGAACGGCTGCGGATGGCCCGCGAGCTGCACGACGTCCTCGCGCACAGCATCTCCGTCATCAACGTCCAGGCCGGCATGGGTCTCGCCCTGCTCGACAGCGACCCCGAGCAGGCGCGCACCGCGCTCACCACCATCAAGGCCGCCAGCAAGGAGGCGCTCGGCGAGGTGCGCCAGGTCCTCGACACCCTGCGCGCCCCCGGCGCCGCCCCGCGCACCCCCGCCCCCGGCCTGGACCGGCTTCCGGAGCTGGTGGAACAGGCGGCCGCTGCCGGACTCACCGTCGAGATCGAGGGTGAACCACCCCGGCTGCCGCCCGGCGCCGACCTCGCCGCCTTCCGCATCGTGCAGGAGGCCCTGACCAATGTCGTACGGCACTCCGGATCGCGGCACGCGCGCGTGCGGTTCGCCCACGACGGCGACGCGCTGCGGCTGCGCATCGACGACGACGGCCCGGCCACCGGCGCCGACGCCGGGGGCAGCGGCAACGGGCTGGCCGGCATGCGCGAGAGGGCCGCCGCGCTCGGTGGCACCATCGAGGCGGGCCCGCGCCCCGACGGCGGCTTCCGGGTACTCGCCGTACTGCCGTCGCACACCAGGGAGGACCAGTGATCCGGGTACTGCTCGCCGACGACCAGTCGCTCGTGCGGGCCGGTTTCCGGGCGTTGCTCGACGCCCAGCCGGACATCGAGGTGGCCGGGGAGGCGGCCGACGGCGAGGAGGCGGTGCGCCTGGTGCGCGAACTGCGGCCGGACGTCGTCCTGATGGACATCCGCATGCCCCTGCTGGACGGCCTCGCCGCGACCCGGCGGATCACCGGCGACGCGGACCTGCAGGACGTGAAGGTGGTCATGCTCACCACCTTCGAGCTGGACGAGTACGTCTTCGAGGCGATCCGCTCCGGCGCCTCCGGCTTCCTGGTGAAGGACACCGAACCGGACGAACTCCTGCGCGCGGTGCGGGCGGTGGTCCAGGGGGACGCGCTGCTGTCGCCGGGGGTCACCCGCAGGCTGATCGCCGAGTTCGCCGCCCGCTCCAAGGAGCCCGCGGCGGCGGACGCGCTCGGCCGGCTCACCGAGCGGGAGCGGGAGGTGATGGCGCTGGTCGGCATCGGCCTGTCCAACGAGGAGATCGCCCGCCGGCTGGTGGTCAGCCCGCTCACCGCCAAGACCCATGTGAGCCGCACGATGGTGAAGCTGGGCGCGCGGGACCGCGCCCAACTCGTCGTGCTGGCCTACGAGTCGGGGTTGGTACGGCCCGGCTGGCTGGGCTGACCCGCCTGCCGGAAGCGCACCAGCACGCTGATCACCCGGGCCACGAACACCACCGGTGCGACCGCCGTGCCGAGCCGGAGCAGCACCAGGGACAGCGGGTGCGGCAGGTCGAAGAGCAGCGCGGGCCCGGCCACGGCCCCGAACAGCACCGCCGCCGCGAAGGCGGCGCTCACCAGCGCGTAGCCGGTCTCGACCGTGGCCGCGTCCTGCTGTGCCCTGGTGCGGCGTCCCCCGTATGTGTTCATTCCCCCAGCTTCACAGACGCGCGCCCGGCGGGGCAATCGGCCCCGCCGGGCGCGCTGTTGGAGGCTTCCCCCTAGTCGCGGACCGCCAGGCGCTCCGCCTCAGCCTCCTCCACGGTGGACCTGGCGACCACGAGGGACCGCTGCGTACGGCGGCCGCGCAGACCGGTGAGGGTGATCAGCAGACCGGCCGCCGCGACGCCCGTGACGACCATGAACCCGGGCCGGTAGCTGTCCAGGACGGCCCGCGGGGTGGCGTGCGCGGGGCTGTTCGCGGTCACCACGGCCGTGACCACCGCCAGGAAGATCGCGCCGCCCACCTGCACCGAGGTGTTCAGCAGACCGGAGACCATGCCCTGCTCGTGGTCCTCGACGCCGTTGGTGGCCTGGATGTTGAGCGACGGGAAGACCAGCGCGCAGGCCGCGCCGATCAGCAGCATGGACGGCAGGATCACGGCCGCGTACACCGGGTCGAGGTCGACCCGCAGGAACAGCGCGTAGCCGAGGACCATGAAGGCGAAGCCGGTGGCGATCAGGCGCGGGGTGCCGAACCGGTCGACGATCGCGCCGACCTTCGTGGAGGACACCGCCACCAGCGCGCCCGCCGGCAGGAACGCGAGCGCCGTGTGCAGCGCCGACCAGCCGAGCAGGGACTGCATGTACAGGGTGGTCAGGAACTGGAAGCCGACGTAACTGCCGAAGAAGGCGATCGCGCCGAGCTGGGCGCGGACCTGGCTGCCCGAGCGCAGCACGCCCAGCCGGATCAGCGGGCTCGGCGAGCGCCGCTCGACCAGGACGAAGACGGTCAGCAGCACCGCGACGGCCAGGAAGGACAGCAGCGTGCGGGCCGAGGCCCAGCCGGCGTCGGGCGCCTGCACGACGGTGAACACCAGCAGCAGCATCGCCGCGGTGCCGAGGACGGCGCCGGGGATGTCGTAGCCGTCGTGGTTCTCCTCGCGGGCGCTGCGCGGCAGCAGCCGGAGGCCGGCGAGCAGCGCGAGGAGGGCGATCGGGGCGGGCAGCAGCATGGTGAAGCGCCAGCTGGCCTCGGTGAGCAGGCCCGAGAGCACCAGGCCCATGGAGAAGCCGGTGGCGGCGCAGGTGGTGTAGATGGAGAGGGCACGGTTGCGCAGCGGGCCCTCCGGGAACGTCGTGGTGATGATCGACAGGCCGGCCGGAGCCGTGAAGGCCGCGCTCAGGCCCTTGATGAAACGGCTGGCGATGAGCAGCGGACCGGAGTCCACGAGTCCGCCGAGCAGTGAGGCGAGCGCGAAGACACCGAGGGCGACGAGGAACACCTGACGCCGGCCGAGCAGGTCGGCGGTGCGGCCGCCGAGCAGCAGCAGGCCGCCGTAGCCCAGGATGTAGCCGCTGACGATCCATTGCAGCGTCGAGGTGGACAGGTGCAGGTCGGAGCCGATGGACGGCAGCGCGACGCCGACCATCGACACGTCCAGCGCGTCCAGGAACATCGCCGCGCAGAGCACCAGCAGGGTGCCCCACAGCCGGGGGGTCCAGCGAACCGCCGAGGACGGGGACGCGGGGGTGGTGAGCGGAGAGGTCATGCCGACGACACTACATGCATACGCATCGAATGCAAATGCATTTAATTCCGATGCAATAATCTTGTTTCTCTGCTACGGTGCGGCCATGGCGTCGAACAAGGCCGAGCGGGCGCTCGTGGAGCAGTGGCGGGACATCCTGTCCCTGCACGCCCGCACCCAGTGCGAGCTGGACCGGGCGCTGCACGGACACGGCCTGTGCGGCAGCGACTTCGAGGTCCTGGACCTGCTGGCGGAGGGCGCGGCGGCGGACGGTGGCTGCGCCTACCGCGTGCAGGAGATCTCCGAGCGCGTCCATCTCAGCCAGAGCGCGCTGTCCCGGCTGATCGGGCGCCTGGAGAAGGACGGCCTGGTCGAGCGCGCCATGTGCGCCGAGGACCGGCGCGGGGTGCGCGTGGCGCTCACGGCGAAGGGGCGCGCGCTGCACGGCGAGGTACGGCCGGTGCAGCGCGCGGTACTGACCCGCATGCTGGCCGAGGCCGACTGACGAAGTCGGCTGACGAAGACGGCTGCAAAAGGCCGACTGACGGAGACGGCTGACGAAGACGGCTGACCGAAGCGGGGCGGCCGGGCGTCAGATCCCGCTGTTCTCCCGCCAGAAGGCGGCGAGTGAGGGGTCGCCGGACACGTTCGGCACCGGCTTCCGGTTCCACAGGGCCAGATACAACTCGTCGGCGGGCCCGGCCAGTTCGGCCTCCGCCTCGCCGGCCGCGTCCGGTACGGTCACCGGCGGCTCGGCCGTGAGCCGTACGGTCCACACCGCCTCCGGCCCGGTGTCCGGCCCCGCGCTCAGCGCCCGCACCCGCAGCACCCGCGGCTGCTCGGTGCGCAGCCGGCTCTTCGGGCGGGCGTGGAAGCCCCGCAGCAGCTCGTCGATGCCGTCCACCGCGAAGTCCGCTGCGACCGGCGACGCCGTACCACCCCGCGCGGCCTCGGCGTCGTACCGGTGCACGGTCGTCTCGTGCGCCTGCCGGCGGGTCCAGAAGGCCAGCGGTGACGGGTTGGGCGCCGGGTGGAAGGTCCAGCACTCCAGGTCGGCGGGCGCGGCGGCCAGGGTGTCGACCAGCAGGCGGTGGCTGTCCCGGTACCAGTCCACCAGTTCGTCGCCGTCCAGGTCCGGCGCGTCGCCGAAGGGGCGGGGCTCCCGGTGGCCGTCGGCGACGAGGGCCGTGGCCCACCGGTGCACCGCGCCGGTGTGCCGCAGCAGGTCGCGCACCTGCCACTCCGGGCAGGTCGGCACCTTGGCATCGGTCCCAGCCGCGGCGGCGGCCGCCGCGAGCAACCGGCCCTCGCGGTCCAGGATCTGAAGGAAGTCGGCAGTGTTCATGGGGTGAGTGTGCCGGACGGAGGGCGCCGATCCATCGGCATTTCCGGTGCGACGGGTGACCGGCTCGCTTCGGCCGCCGCCTCACGCGCCCAGCGTCCGCCGTGTGCACACCCCGATGGCCGCGGCGACGGTGGCCAGCGCCGCGACGCTGGTGAGCGCGGCCGACAGGGAGAACCAGTCGGCCATGAACCCGATCGCGGGCGGTCCGAGCAGCATGCCGCCGTAGCCCAGCGTCGAGGCGACGGCCACGCCGGACGGACCGGTCAGCGCACCCGCTCGCTCCACGGCGACCGGGAAGAGGTTGGCGAGCCCGAGCCCGGTGATGGCGAAGCCGGTCAGCGCGGCCCACGCGGACGGCGCCAGCGAGCCGAGCAGCATGCCCACCGCCGCCACGGTGCCGCCGGCGATCACCGTGCGGGCACGGCCGAGGCGCTCCAGCAGGGTCGTGCCGGTCGCCCGGCCCACGGTCATGGCCAGCGCGAAACACGCGTACCCGGCCGCCGCCGCACCGGACGACGCCGCGAGGTCCTGCTGGAGGTGGAGCGCGCCCCAGTCGGCCATGGCGCCTTCGCCGTAGGCGGTGCACAGGGCGATCAGCCCGAAGACGACGACCAGTCCCCGGCCGCCGGTCCGCCGTGCCGCGGCACGGTGTGTCTCCGGGGGCGGTGCCTCCTGGTGCGGGGAGGGGGTGCGCTGCGCCGGGGCGGGCGGCTCCTGTCGCAGCAGGGTGCGCCCGGCGACGGCCGTGACGAGCAGCCCGACCAGGGTGAGGCCGAGCAGATGCCGTGTGGGCGAGAGCGCACCGGCGACCAGTCCGCCGAGACCGGCGCCGATCATGCCGCCGAGGCTGAACGCGGCATGGAACGACGGCATGATCGGCCGCCGCAACGCGGCCACCAGATCGACGGCGGCGCTGTTGAAGGCGACGTTGATCCCCCCGTAGGCGGCCCCGAAGAGCAGGAGTACGGCGCCGAGGGCGGGGGCGGAGTGGGTCAGCGGGGGCAGGCTGACGCTGAGGGAGAGCAGGACGGCGCAGACCACGGTGACCGGATGACTGCCGTAGCGGTGGCACAGCCGACCGGTCAGCGTCATGGTGATCACAGCACCCGCGGAGACGCCCAGGAGAGCCAGACCGAGGGCGCCGGCAGAGGCGTTCGTCTGCTGCTTGATGGCCGGGATCCGGACCACCCAGCCCGCGAAGACGAACCCGTCGAGGGCGAAGAAGGCGGTGAGCGCGGCGCGGAGCCCGGAGAGATCGCGGCTGCCACCCGGCACGACGCTGTGCGAACGGGGTTTGTTTATTTGCGGCACAAAGTCAGGCTAGGTGGGTGCGCGGGGGCAGGGCAAGAGATATGCCGGAGGGGTGCGGCAGCGTGCCGGTGCGGTCGAGGCGAGGGGGCGCGGGGCAGGGCGCGGGTCGGCGACGCGGCCCACGCCCCCGTAGGGAGCAGAGCGGCCTTGAGGCCCGCGCGCCACCGGCTGGGCACCGATGACGTCCGGTGAGCCGCTCGAGGGCCGGGAGGCGTGCCGCGACCGCCCGGTTGCCGCGGCGCCCGTCACCCGCGGGCGGCCGGTTCCGCCGGGATCCCCGCGCGCCGCGCCCGCGGGCGAGAGCTGTCCGCGTGAGCGCGGCGGCCGGATCGCACCCTCCCATGGGTTTGTTGCTCTCACGATGCGAGACAGCCGGATCCGCGCCGTCACCCGCTTCGGCGACGACGGCTCCCTGTCACGCTTCGGCTGCCCCGGCGGCCGGGTGAACGAGGAGCGCTTGGCCGAGAGCCGGCCATGTGGCCTTGACCTGCATCGACTTGAGCCGACTGGCGCCGGTGGCGGCATCAACGCGGCGGAGAATGTGCCGCTTTGGGGGTTCCGTGCGGGCGTCTCTGCGCGTTCCGTGGCCGGATACAGGTCGGTTAATGCTTGCTCACGAGCTGGTTGCCGAGGGGTGAGCGGTCCATGATGGGCCCATGACGTTGGCCTCGCGCGCGCTCGCGCAACTGGCGACCTGGCCCGACCTGAGCCGGGCGGTCCCGAGCTGCGGCCTTGGACAGGCGGTGAGTTCGGCCCAGGGCGAGATCGCCCACTTCCACTCGGACCGCGATGTGGACCTGCGGCTGACCGACCGGGCGATCCGGCGGTTCGCCAAGGATCTCCGGGGCTCCGGCGCGATCAGGATCGTGCCCGGCTCGCAGTGGGTGACCCTGCGCCTGGACGCGGCGAGCGACGTCGACCTGCTGCTGACCCTGGTGAGCGTGGCGCTCCAGGCCCAGCAGACCTGGCCCGACCCGCTCGACCGGCCGCCGGTGGGCTGCAACGACCAGCGTGGCGCGGGCTTCGTGAAGGCCGATCTCGGCGGCATCTGAGCGGGGAGCGAGGGGCTTGCCCGAGCCCGCACCCGCATGGATCACTCGCGCCGTCGCCCGCGAGGACCTGCTCGGGCCGGTGTCCCCACGGACGCGCCGGAGCCGCGCCTGGTGCACGCCTGCGAGGCCCTCCCCGAGCCGGGGCCCGCACACGCCCGCCCGTGCCGGTGCCGTCGTCACACCGTGAGGACCCGGACGCCCGCCTCCTCGAAGCGGCGTACCGTCTCCTGTCCCACCGCCGTGTCCGTCACGAGGGTGCCGACCAGCTCCGCCCCGCAGATCCGGGCGAACGCCCGCTGGCCCAGTTTGCTGGAGTCGGCGGCGACCACCACCCGCTCGGCGCGCTCGCACAGCAGCCGGTTGATCGCGGCCTCCGCCTCGTCGTGCGCCGCCGCGCCGTGCGTGACGTCGAAGGCGACGACCCCGAGCACCGCCACGTCGAGCGTGATCTGCCCGAGCACCCCGTCCGCGAGCGGGCCGATGAGCTCGTAGGACTGCGGGCGGGCCACGCCGCCCGTCACCACGATCTTGAACTGGGGCCGCACGGCGAGCTCGTTGGCGATGTTGAGCGCGTTGGTGACGATGGTCAGCGCGGGCGATCCGGTGGACAGATCGCCGCGTACAGCCAGGGCGCGGGCCACCTCCGTGGTGGTCGTGCCGCCGGTCAGCCCCACCGCCTCGCCCGGCGCGACGAGTTCGGCCACGGCCTTGGCGATGCGCTGCTTCTCCGAGGCGCGGCGGGCCGTCTTGTAGCGCAGCGGGAGTTCGTACGACACCCCGTGCACCACCGCGCCGCCCCGGGTGCGCACCAGCATCTGCTGCTCGGCGAGCTGGTCGAAGTCCCGGCGGATCGTCGCCGCCGACACCTCCAGCTCGGCCGCCGCCTCCTCCACGTCCAGCCGGCCGCGCTCGACGAGCAGTTCCAGCAGCGCCTTCCAGCGGGCGTCCCGGGACATCCGCAGCCTCCGTTCCGAAGTGTTCCCGGTGACCCTAGCGCACCTCGCCCTGCGCACAGATGCTTGATTATGCTCGAAATAGCGCAGTATCTTGCAGGAACAAGCAGCAAGGGGAGGGGTGGGCATGACCCATGTCGAGAACGAGCTGAACAGCCAGCCGGAGTGCTGGATACGGGCGGCCCAGGAGGCGGGGCGGTACCGGCACGCGCTGCCGGCGCCTGGGGAGCGGGTCGCGATCGTGGGGTGCGGGACCTCGTACTTCATGGCCCAGGCGGTGGCCGCCCTGCGCGAGGGCGCGGGCCAGGGCGAGACCGACGCGTTCGCGGCCTCCGAGTATCCGTACGGGCGCGTCTACGACCGGGTGGTGGCCCTCACCCGCTCCGGCACCACCACCGAAGTGCTGGAGCTGCTGGGCGAGTTGAGGGGAAGGACCCGGACCACGGCCATCACCGGCGACCAGGACACCCCGGTGGCGTCGGCCGCCGACGACCTCGTGGTGCTGGACTTCGCCGACGAACGCTCCGTCGTCCAGACCCGGTTCGCCACCACCGCGCTCACCCTGCTGCGCACCCATCTCGGCCTGCACACCGACGCCGTCGTCACCGATGCGCGCACGGCCCTCTCCACCCCTCTTCCCGAAGGGCTGACCGCCTGCACCCAGTTCACCTTCCTCGGGCGCGGCTGGACCGTCGGGCTCGCGAGCGAGGCCGGGCTGAAGATGCGGGAGGCCTCGCTGTCCTGGACGGAGGCGTATCCGGCGATGGAGTACCGGCACGGCCCGATCAGCATCACCACCGAGGGCACGGCCACCTGGATGCTCGGCGAGGCGCCGGACGGGCTCGCCGCACAGGTCCGCACCACCGGCGGGTTGTGGATAGCGGGCGGCCTCGATCCGCTCGCCGAACTCGTCCGGGTCCAGCGCCTCGCGGTGGCCGTCGCCGCCGCGCGCGGACTCGACCCCGACCAGCCGCGCCATCTGACCCGCTCGGTGATCCTCGCCCCCTGAACCCCGAGCCGCGCCCGGAAGGAACACCCCACGTGCCCCTTGCGTCCACCGGCGAGCTGGTCACCTCAGCCGCCGCGACCCGCTCCGCCGTCGCCGCGTTCAACATCATCACCCTGGAGCACGTCGAGGCCGTCATCGCCGGCGCCGAGTCGGCCGGCGCGCCCGTCGTGCTCCAGGTCAGCGAGAACGCCGTCAAGTTCCGCTACGGGCGGCTGCTGCCGCTCGCCAGGGCCGCCGTCGCCGCGGCCGAACGCGCCACCGTGCCCGTCGCGTTGCACCTGGACCACGTGCAGAGCGACCACCTGCTGCGCCAGGCGGCCGACGCCGGGTTCAGCTCGGTGATGTACGACGCGGCCCGGCTGCCGTACGCCGAGAACCTCTCCGCCACCCGGACCGCCGCCGACTGGGCCCACGCCCAAGGGCTGTGGATCGAGGCCGAGTTGGGCCAGATCGGCGGCAAGGACGGCAGGCCGGCGCTGGACGCCCACGCACCCGGCGCCCGCACTGACCCCGACCAGGCCCGTGACTTCGTCGCGGGCACCGGTGTCGACGCGCTGGCCGTCGCCGTCGGCAGCGTGCACGCGATGACCACCCGCACCGCCGCCCTCGATCACGGCCTGTTGGGGCGGCTGTCCGCCGCGCTGTCCGTCCCGCTGGTCCTGCACGGCTCCTCCGGGGTGCCGGACGACGGCCTGATCACGGCGGTGGCCGGCGGCATTGCCAAGGTCAACGTCGGCACGGCCCTCAACGTGGCCATGACCGCCGCGATCCGCGACTTCCTCGCGGCGCACCCGGAGGCGGTCGACTCCCGTAAGTACCTGAGCGTGGGGCGGGAGGCGATGGCTTGCGAAGTGCGCCGGATCATCGGGGTCCTGTCCTGACCGGCCCGGCTCCTGACCGCCCTAGCCCTTCCTGACCGCCCTCAGCACCACGAACTTCGGGTCGGAGGCCACCAGTTCGCAGTTCCCGAACAACCTCCTCAGCTTCACGTGGTAGCCCAGGTGCCGGTTCCCGATCACCCACAGCTCACCCCCCGGCCTGAGCGAGCGCCGTGCCCCCGTGAACATGCGCCACGCCGTCGCGTCGGTCGTCGCCTGGTGGGAGTGGAACGGCGGGTTGTTCAGGACCAGGTCCACACTGCCCGGCGCCACCCCGGCCAGTCCGTCCCCGACCCGGAACTCGGCGTGCCCGGGCACACCGTTGGCCTTGTAGGTCGCCTCCGCCGAGGCCACCGCTTGGAAGGACTCGTCCACGAACAGCACCTCGGCCGACGGGTCCGCGAGCGCCATCGCCGTACCGACGACGCCGTTGCCGCAGCCGAGGTCCACCACGCGGCCCGCGCCCGGGGCGGGCAGGTGCTGGAGGAAGAAGCGGGTGCCGACGTCGAGGCGGTCGGCGCAGAAGACGCCGGCGTGGTTGACGACCGGGCGGCCGGAGACCGCCCCGATGCCGTCCGGCAGGTCGTAGCCGTACGGCCACGGGTTCGCCGGCCGCTCCAGCGCCGGGTCGGGGGTGCAGAAGATCAGCCGGGCCTTCTGGCGGGCCAGTGAGGTCCGGGTCGGGCCGAGGATCCGCTCGAACAGCTGCAGCGTGGAGGTGTGGATCTCCTTCACCATCCCGGTGCCGACGACCACCGTGCCGGCGTGCACGGCGGGCGCCAGCCGCAGCAGCTGGTCCTCCAGCAGCGCCAGGCTCTTCGGCACCCGCACCAGCAGCACGTCCACCCGCTGCGGCGGCGGATCCTGGGTGGTCAGCAACCGCACGGCACCGGGCTGCACACCGGCCCGGGCCAGATTCGCCCGGGTCGCCTCCTGGCTCAGGAAGGAGTCGGTGATCTGCGTCGGCCGGTGCTCCGCGAGCGCCGTGGCCAGCGCGCCCCAGCGGTCCCCGAGCACCACGACCGCGCCCGCGAGCGGCACCCCCTCCTCGGCCAGGTGGCGCAGCAGGTACGCGTCTGAGGCGTCCCAGGCGCGCAGCCGGTCGCGGGGATCCTCGGGGAAGCGGGACAGCTCGACCTCGCCCCACGGTGTCGTCATACGGTCGCTCATCGTGCCTCCCAGGCTAGCGGAGCCGCAGCTCAGCGCCGGTGGGACGGGCCTGCGGCACGATGGAGCGCATGGAGGACGAGCTGTTTCCCCGGGAGCGCGCTCGCGTCGCGCCGGGCGCCGTGCACGTCCCGGACTGGCTGGACGCCGACGCGCAGCGCGAGCTGCTCGCCGCCTGCCGCCAGTGGGCGCTCCCACCGGCCGGACTGCGCACCGTGCGCACACCGGGCGGCGGCACCATGACCGCCCGCCAGGTGTGCCTCGGCTGGCACTGGGGTCCTGTCCGCAGGTGCCCGAACTGCGGGCGGGCGGTACGGGACAATCCCGGGTGCCCTGGCCGGCACTGGTACCCGTACGGCTACGCCCGCACGGCCGTCGACGGCGACGGCGCCCCCGTGAAGCCGTTCCCCGCCTGGCTCGGCGAGCTGGGCCGCCGGGCCGCCGTCGCCGCGCTGGGCCCGCAGGAGCCGTACGCGTACGACATCGCGCTGATCAACTTCTACGACGGCGACGCGCGCATGGGCATGCACCGTGACAGCGACGAGAGGTCGGACGCGCCGGTGGTGTCGCTGAGCCTGGGCGACACCTGTGTCTTCCGGTTCGGGAACACCGAGACGCGGGCCAGGCCCTACACGGACGTCGAACTGCGCAGCGGCGACCTGTTCGTGTTCGGCGGCCCGTCGCGGCTCGCGTTCCATGGGGTTCCGCGGGTGTACGGGCGCACCGCACCGACCGAGTTGGGCCTGTCCGGTCGGCTGAACATCACACTTCGGGTCAGCGGCCTGTAGGCCGCATCATCTGCGGATCATGGGAGACTCGCCCTCATGAGCGGCAAGGCGGATCCCCGGGCGGCAGGGGAGAGGACCACCTCGAGGGCGCGGCTGGACCGGGGGCGCGGAGCGCTCGGGCCCGCGCTGGAGCTGGTGCACACCGGGCGGGCGCCGACCCGGGCCGTGCTCACGGCGGAACTCGGGGTCACCCGGGCGACCGCCGGGGCGGTGGCCGCCGAGCTGGAGGCGCTCGGGCTGATCCGGGTGGACGCCCGGCCGGGCGCCGCGGCCGGCTCCCAGGGCCGCCCCTCGCACCGGCTCCAGGTCGCCGAGGACGGCCCGGTGGCGCTGGCCGCGCAGGTCCACTCCGACGGCTTCCGAGCGGCCCTGGTCGGACTCGGCGGGCGGATCGTGGCGACCGCGCCCGGCTGCGAGACCGTCGACGCCGACCCGGCGAAGGTGCTCGGCTCGGTCGTCGAGGCGGGCGCGGAACTCCTGCGCGCGACCGGACGCCGGTGCGTGGGCGCCGGACTCGCCGTACCGTCCGCCGTGGCCGAGCCCGATGGTCTCGCCCTGAACCCCCTCCACCTGGCCTGGCCCGTCGGAGCCCCGGTCCGGCGGATCTTCGCCGAGTGCGTGCGCGCGGCGGGCATCACCGGGCCCGCCTTCGCCGGCAACGACGTCAACCTCGCGGCCCTCGCCGAACACCGGCACGGCGCGGGGCGGGGCGCCCGGGACCTGCTGTGCGTGGCCACCGGACACCGCGGTGTCGGCGGCGCTCTGGTACTGGACGGCCGCCTGCACACCGGCAGTTCGGGGCTCGCCCTGGAGGTCGGTCACCTCACGGTCAACCCGGAGGGCCGCCCCTGTCACTGCGGCAGCCGCGGCTGCCTGGACGTCGAGGCCGACCCGCTGGCCCTGCTGGTCGAGGCCGGCCGCGAGCCGGGCCCCGAGGTGTCGTTGCTCCAGCAGGCCAACGACCTGTTGCGCACCCAGTACGACGACCCGGCCGTCCGCGCGGCCGCCGAGGCCCTGATCGACCGCCTGGGCCTGGGGCTGGCCGGACTGGTCAACATCCTCAACCCCGACCGCATCATCCTCGGCGGCCTGCACCGCACCCTCCTGGACGCCGACCCCGGCCGGCTGCGCGCGGTGGTCGCCGACCGCAGCCTGTGGGGCCAGAGCGGCGGGGTGCCCATCCTGCCCTGCACCCTGGACCACAACAGCCTGGTCGGAGCCGCCGAACTGGCCTGGCAGCCGGTCCTGGACGACCCGCTCGGGGCGCTGCGCTGACGGCGGTACCGTCCTCCTCGGCGGGGCCTCTCCGTCACCCGGCAGCGCCGCCCGGCAGCTCGTCCGGGCGGGACCGCAGCGCCCAGCGGGCCGCCGACGGCGCCACGAGCCCCGCGCAGCAGAACACGGCGCCCAGGCATATCCAGCCCGGCTCGCCCCGGGCGAGACAGAGCCAGGCCAGGACGGACGGTGCCGCGACGCCGGCCAGGCCGCTGCCGAAGAGGAAGACGCCCGAGTACTGGCCCTGGGCGTGCGCCGGAGCGAGGGCGTAGCGCAGCTCGAAGGAACCGGCGGCATGGCGGAGTTCGCCCAGGGTGTGCACGCCCACGCCGAGCAGGACCAGCAGGACGGCGGACCAGGCCGGCATTCCGGAGGCGCAGGCGATGAGGGTCGTCCCGGCCAGGAACGCGAAGCCCGCCTGCCGCCACGCGCGTGCGGCCCGGGCGCCGGAGTCGACACTCCGGCCGGTCCTGACCTGCAGCAGGATCACCATGACGGTGTTCAGCAGCACGCTGGTGCCGGCGAACCAGCGCGGGGCGTGGGTGTGACCCACGATCCACAGCGGCAGGGCGAAGACCAGGACCGCGCCGTTCATGGACAGCACGCCGTTGAGCGCGGTGATCACCAGGTACCGGTGGTCCCGCAGCGCCGACCGGCGGCCGGTGCCCGACGGTGCCTGCACCGGCGGCAGATCGGGCAGCCGGCCGACGATCACTGCGGTGACCAGGTAGCTGAGGGCGTTGCCCAGCACGAGGCACACGTACCCCGGGCGAGAATCCAGCTGCACGACGAGCGCCGCCGGCAGGGCGCCGAGCGTGGAGGCCAGGTTGACGGCGGCACGCAGATAGGCCCGGAACCGCGCGGGGCGCGGTCCGCCCAGGCCGCGCACGAGCGGCCCACGGGCCGCCTGGGCGGCCGAGCCGGCGAGTTCGGTGAGGCAGAGCAGCGCCGTGTAGAGCCAGAACGAACGGACGAGGACCAGCAGCGCCATGGCGACGGCCTGAGCCGTCAGGGTCGCCCGGTACACCCCGCGCGGCCCGCGCCGGTCCGCTATCCGTCCCACGGGAACCCCGGCGAGGAGCCCCACCAGCGCGCCGACGCCCATGCCGAGACCGACCTGCGCCGCCGACAGGCCCACACAGCGGGTGAAGTAGAGGGCGGCCGTCAGTGTGAACACACTGCTGCCGAGCATGTTCACGAAGCTGGCGGCGGCGAGCGTGCGCCGAGGGCCTCGCTCCAGCATGATGCCGCGCGCGACCAGCCAGGATTCCCGGCGCTCGCCCTTGGCTGCTTCCGTTCTCATCAAACCCCCGGTTCCCGGCCGTCGTTCGTCGCCGTCGTCAGTACCGCCGACGGGCGAGTATGCGGAGCTCAGGGCAGCCACGAAAAGCCCCGGCCGGCGGGGGAAGAGTCACATCCGAAACGGGAACGATCACCGTCGCGCACAGCGTTGGAATACATGTGAGGGGGCCTCGGCAGAAGCGGTAAATCAGGGTCATTCCGGCCCGCTGCCGGGTTACCGACGTGGCCCACATGGTCGACAACTGCTCCCGCTCGGCCCGCCTCGGCGCCCGCCGCTGGGGTCCGCGCTTTCAGTCCGCATGTGAGCAGATCGCCTATCCGCTGTCGGAACTCCCCTCGGACCAGGGTCTTTTGACGCGTTTCACCGAACACCCGGTGCACGAGGCCCTGGCTTCGGCGGCGAAACTCCGCCCATTCGTCGGCATTTCCGTGGCGTGATCGCGCCCCTCAAGGGCGAAGGACACCTACCGCCAGTCGACAGCAAACGCCCGCCCAGGATGTTCGATGAGCATCCGCGCCACCAACTCCGCACCCAGCTCCACCTCAAGCCGCGGCCAAGCCCTGCGCAGCAGATACGGCATGCCGGGCCCGCCGTCGACCGAGCGGGACCCGGCGACCACGGTGTCCCCGCCGAGCAGCAGCCGGTCAGCGAAGCCGGCGTCCGCCAGAGCCCGTACCGCTTCCGGCATCCGCCAGTCCGTGGCGTGATGCGCGCGGGAGGGCCCGTCGAAGGCCAGCCAGCACCCGGACTCGGCGGCCTGCCGCTGCACCACCGGGTCGGGGAAGCGGTTCAGATGGCCCAGGATCACCCGGTGCCCGGGGACGCCCAACTCGCCGCACAGCAGCTCGACCACGTCCAGCGCGGCGGTGCCCATCTCCAGGTGGACGGCGATGGGCGCACCCGTGGCGTGGTGTGCCTCGGCCGCCGCCGTCATGGTCCAGCGGGCGTGCGTGTCGAGCGCGTGGAAACCGCCCGCGACCTTGATCAGCCCGGCTCGCACCCCGGTCGTACCGATGCCGTCGGTCAGCTCGGACACGAAGAGCCCGGCGAGGCCGCCGCCGCGCAGCTTGTCGAGCAACTCGGGGTCGTAGTGGGCGGCTTGGTGCAGGCCCGTGGCGCACACGAGCCGTACACCGGTGGCCCGGGAGAGCTCCGGCAGGTCCGCCGCCCGCCGTCCCATGCCGTACGGCGTCCACTGCACGACGGCCGCTCCGCCCGCCGCCCGGAACGCGGCCAGCTCGGCCCGCGCGGCCGACAGGTCGTCCAGCTCCTGGCCGGGCAACCGCGGGCTGCGCAGGAAGAGATGGTCGTGCGCGTCGCACACGCCCAGCTCCTCGGGCGGGATGTCACCGAGGACCGTACGGACCTGGCTCACCACTGCCGCCCGCGCGGGAGCCGGGCGCGGCCGGGCGCGGACAGGTGCAGCACCTGGTAGAGGTCGCCGTCGGCCTTGGGCGTGTCGTGCTCCCAGAGCGAGAAGTGGACCAGCTCCCACGCGCGCGTGTCCACGGCCGCCGCCGCGAGGACCGCGCCGTCCTCCGCCGCCAGCCGCCCGGTCTCGGCGGCCGCGTCCGCCATGAAGGCGGCCAACTCCACGCCCTCGGGCACCGGTTGCCGTCGGCGCACGGCGAAGGCGGGTGCGGACCCGCCGGCGGCGCCCTCCTCGAACGCCAGGCCGGTCCACTGCCGGATCGCCGGCCGCCCGAAGTCGTCGACCGGCCTCTGGAAGGCACCTCCCCACAGGAAGCTGTTCATGCCCTCCATGGTGTTCCAGAGGTAGAACGGCCCGTACTGGTTCGCCGGCGAGCCGTGCACCCCGCGCTCGCGCAGCACGTACGTCTTGATGCCCAGGCCGTCCCAGTCGTCCAGCAGGTGCGCGACACCGGCGACGCGGGAGCGGATGACGCCCATGTCGTAGTCCGCGGGCAGGGTGTACTCGTACTGCATGGCGTGCATGTCGTGTGTCCCTTCTCAGGCGGGGTAGTCGTCCACGTGCGCGTGCCACTCGGTGGTCGTGCCGTCCTCGGCGGCCTCCACGACCGCGAGGTGGGTCATGAAGGTGCGGGGCGCGGCGCCGTGCCAGTGCCATTCGTCCGGCTCGATCCACACCGTGTCGCCCGCGCGGATCGCCTCCACCGCACCGCCCCTGCGCTGCACCAGCCCCTCGCCCTCCAGCACGTGCAGCACCTGGCCGTGCGGGTGCCGGTGCCAGGCCGTGTGGGCGCCCGGGGCGAAGTGGACGTTGAACAAGCGCAGCCGGGAGGGCGCGGGGGGCGCGGCCAGCTCGTCCAGCCAGACCGTGCCGGTGAAGTTCTCCGCCGGGCCCTGCCGGGTGTCGGGACGCCGTCTGGTGATGTGCACGTGACTCAGTTCTCCTGTCCGGGAGTTCGGGGTGCGAGCAGGGAGAGCAGACCGCGCACCCCGGCGTCGAAGGCGGCGGGGGAGCCGGCGGCGCGGGCGAGGACATAGCCGCCCTGCAGGGTGGCGAGGACGGCCGCGCCGATCTCCTCGCCGTCCAGCGAGGGTGCGAACTGCCCCTGTACCTTGCCCTCTTCGACGATCCCGGCGATCCGCTCCCGGATCCACGCGATCGTCTCGTCCACCGGTGCGCGCAGCTCGTCGCTGGCGATGATGTCCGGGTCCATGGTCAGCCGCCCGATCGGGCAGCCGCGCAGCACGTCACGCTCGCGCAGCAGATACGCCTCGATGCGCTCGTACGGGGTGCCCGGACCGCCCAGGACCCGCTCCGCGGTGGCGCGCAGTTCCTCGGCCGTGCGCCGGATCGCCGCCAGGGCGAGCTCCGGCTTGCCCTTGAAGTGGTGGTACATGCTGCCCTGGCCGGCACCCGCGCGCTCCAGGATCGCCTTGGGGCTCGTGCCCACGTAGCCGCGCTCCCACAGCAGCTCACGCGTGGACTCGATCAGTCGTTCCGAGGTGCTCATGCAGTCACTGTACATACTAGTAGTTACAATCGCCAGCCTCCCGAAGCCGCTCGCGACTCGCCCCGAAGCCGCCCGCGAGCCGCCCGGAAGCCGCCCGCGGTCCCCGGGGAGCAGCCCGCCGCCCCCGCCGTACTCCCCGCGAGGTACCCGCACTGCCGCCGGCCGCACGACGACCCGGACCCCCTCCCGAAGGGACTCTCGTGACATCCCGGCAGAGAGAAACCGACAAGGGAGATGACCCGAGATGCAGACCCTGGCCGACTGGGACGGCGGTCCCGGCCCGTGGATCCTGTTCTTCCCGCTGATCTGGGCGGCCGTGGTGGCCGGCGCCGTCACGTTCCTGCGCCGCACCGGGTGGCGCGGCCGCGGCGGCCCCTGGCGGCCCATGGACGGCGGACGCCCCGCGGGTGACTCCCCGCTCGCGGTCCTCGGCCGCCGCTTCGCCTCCGGTGAGATCGACGAGGACGAGTACTGGCGCCGTCTGTCCGTCCTGGAGGAGCGGTTCGGCCGTACGGGCAAGGGAGGCGCGGCATGACCACGACCGCACTGCGGGCCGCGGCCCGTGTGGTGGGCGCGGTGAAGGTGTACGGCGGTGGCGACACCGCCGTACGCGCCCTGGACGGCGTCGACGTCTCCTTTCCCGCCGGACGCTTCACGGCCATCATGGGCCCCTCGGGCTCCGGCAAGTCCACCCTCATGCACTGCGCGGCCGGCCTCGACACGCTCACCTCCGGCGCCGCCTGGATCGGCGACACGGAACTCGGCGCGCTGGACGACCGGCGCCTGACCCTGCTGCGCCGCGACCGGATCGGCTTCGTGTTCCAGGCGTTCAACCTGGTGCCGACGCTGACCGTCGCGGAGAACATCACGCTGCCCCTGGACCTGGCCGGACGGCGCGGTGACCGGGAGTGGATCGATGCCCTCGTCGACGTCGTCGGCCTGCGCGACCGGCTGCACCACCGGCCCTCGGAACTCTCCGGCGGCCAGCAGCAACGCGTCGCCGTGGCCCGGGCGTTCGCCGCGCGGCCCGACGTGGTCTTCGCCGACGAGCCGACCGGAAACCTCGACTCCCGCTCCGGCGCCGAGGTCCTCGGGCTCCTCGGCCGGGCGGTGCGGCGGATGGACCGCACGGTCGTCATGGTCACCCACGACCCGGTGGCCGCCGCGCACGCCGACGAGGTGCTCTTCCTCGCCGACGGACGGCTGGTCGACCGGATGGAGTCGCCGACCGCGGACCGGGTCCTGGACCGCATGAAGGCCTTCGAGGTGCGGACATGAGCGCCTCGCTCCGGCTCGGCCTCACCTCCCTGCGCGCGCACCGGCGCCGGTTCACCGGCACCTTCCTCGCGGTGTTCCTCGGCGTCGCCTTCCTCACCGGCACCCTCGTCGTGGGCGACACACTGCGCGCGAGCTTCGGCAGCATGTTCGGCGAGGCCACCAGCGGCACGGACGCCGTCGTACGCGGCGCCGACGCCATCACCACACCCGGCGAGGCCCAGGGCGTACGGCGCCCGGTGGACACCTCGCTGGTGAAGACCGTCGAGCGGGTGCCCGGTGTGGCCGCGGCGGTACCGGACATCCAGGGCGCCGGCCAGCTGGTCGGCTCCGACGGCAAGCCGGTCGGCGGCCAGGGACCGCCCACCGTCGCCGGCAACTGGATCACCGACGCGCGGCTCAACCCGTACCGGCTCGCCGCAGGCCGGGCTCCGGCCAGGCCGGGCGAGGTCGTGGTCAACCGGGGTGCCGCCGAGAAGGGCGGTCTGAAGATCGGTGACACCACGACCCTGCGCACCCCGGATCCGGTCAGGGTCACCGTCGTCGGCCTCGCCACCTTCGGCGGGCAGGACGGCATGGCCCAGGTGACGTTCACCGGCATGACCCGGGCCGACGCCGAGAAGTACCTCACCGCCCGGCCCGGCCGGGCGGCGTCCATCGTGGTGCGGGCCGAACGCGGAGTCAGCCAGCGGGAGTTGGTCCGGCGCCTGACTCCGGTGCTGCCCGAGGGAGTCGAGGCCATCACCGGACAGCAGGCGGCTCAGGAGAACACCGACATGATCTCCAGCCAGTTCCTGACCGTCTTCACCACCTTCCTGCTCGTGTTCTCCGGTGTCGCCCTGCTCGTCGCCACCTTCTCCATCCACAACACGTTCGCCATCGTGGTCGCCCAACGCACCCGTGAGAACGCCCTGTTGCGTGCCCTCGGCGCGGCCCGCCGCCAGGTGACCGCCGCCGCCCTCGCCGAGGCCTGCCTGGTCGCGGTCACCGCGTCCCTCACCGGACTCGCGGGCGGCATCGGCATCGCCGCAGGGCTCCAGGCGCTGTTCCCGGCGATCGGATTCCCGTTCCCCGACGGCGCCCTGGTGATCAAGACGATGTCGATGGTGCTGCCGCTCGCGGTGGGGATCGTGGTCTGCCTGGGCTCCGCGCTCCTGCCGGCCCGGCGCGCCGGACGGACGGCACCGCTCGCCGCCCTGCGCGAGACGGCCGTCGACGCCTCCGGTGCCTCCCGCGTCCGTGCGATCGCCGGGGGTGGCCTCGGCGCGCCGGCGCTCGCCGCGACCCTGACCGGCGTCCTGGTCTCCCCGTCCGTGTGGCTGGCGGGAGTGGGCGCGGTGCTCGCCCTGGCGGCGTTCGTCGTGCTCGGCCCGGTCGCCGCCACCACGGCCGTACGGCTGCTCGGCGGGCCCCTGGACCGGCTGCGCGGGGTCACCGGCTCGCTGGCCCGGCGCAACGCCCTGCGCAGCCCGAAGCGGACGGCGGCCACCGCGAGCGCGCTGATGATCGGTGTGGCCGTCGTGGCGCTGTTCACCGTCTTCGGGGCCTCGCTGAAGGCCACGATGGACCGCACGGTGTCCCGGTCCTTCGCCGGCGACGTCGCCGTCAGCAGTCCCTCCTTCGGCGCGGGCGGCAGTGGACTCAGCCCCCGGCTCGCCCCCGCACTCCAGCGGCTGCCCCAGGTGGACACGGCCGTGGGCCTGGGGCGCGGGGTCGCCGAAGTCGACGGCCGGGGAAGGGCGTTGACCGTCACGGACCCGGTCGCGCTCGCCCGCACCTTCGACCTCGGCATGGTCACCGGCTCGCTGCGCGACCTCGGCACCGACGGCATCGCCCTCACCCGCGAGCACCGGCGACACGGCCAGGCTGACCTTCACCGACGGCCGGAGGGACGACTTCACCGTCCGTGCCGTGTACGGCCGGTCGGACCTCGCCGGCGACTACGTCATCACCCGCGCCGCCTGGGCCCCGCACCGCACCCAGGACGCCGACTCGCTGATCGCCGTCACCTTCAAGCGCGGGGTGAGCACGGACGCGGGCAAGGCGGCGGTGAAGAGGGTCGCCGCGCGGTACGGCAACCCGTCCGTGCAGACCCGGGACGAGTACGCGCAGTCCTCGGCGGCCGGCATCGACATGATGCTGACCCTCGTCTACGCGCTGCTCGCCCTCGCGGTGGTCATCGCCCTGCTCGGCATCGCCAACACACTGACCCTCGCGCTGCACGAACGCACCCGGGAACTGGGCCTGCTGCGGGCCGTCGGCCAGACCCGCGGCCAGCTGCGGGCCATGGTCCGCTGGGAGTCGGTCCTGGTCGCCGGGTTCGGTACGGCCGGCGGTCTCGGACTCGGCGCCTTCCTCGGCTGGGTGCTGGTCAAGGCCTCCGACGGCGCGAGCGACACCGCCTTCGCCTTCGCCCTGCCGCCCGCCCGGCTTGCGGTGGTCGCCCTCGTCGGCCTCACCGCCGGCGCACTGGCGGGCCTCCGCCCGGCCGGCCGTGCGGCACGGCTGGACGTGCTGCGGGCCATCGCGACGGAGTGACTGCGTCGCGTTGGCCGGGGCGCCTACGGGGGTGGGCCGAGTGAGGCCGTGCGCGGGTGCGGGTGCGTGGGGGCTGATCGCGCAGTTCCCCGCGCCCCTCTGGGGCGCTGCGGTGCCGTCGGCTGCCAGGTTCCGCCGCCGCTGCGGGCAGTCGTGCCGCTGGGGCGGCGCGGGTGGGCGCAGCGGCACCCGGTCGGTGCCGGGGGAGTGACCCCACCGCGGCCGGCGCCAGCGCTCCGCACCCTGCCGGCGCCGGTGGGCGAGTCGTCGTCGCCCCCGGCGCGGGCAGGGTCACCGCCCGGTCAGCCGGGAACGGTTGACCGGGCGGGAGTCTGGGGGCCGGCGCCGGCGGGAGCGGGCGACGCGGTCGCCACGGTGGTCGCGTTCGCCACCGGAGCCGCCGCGGCGGGAGCCTCGGCGGTCAACGTGACCCCGGCACCGACCCGTGTCCCCGCCGGTGCCTTGGCCGCCGTCCCGACCCGGACCGGCTCCGGCGCGGGCCGTACCGCCGCGGCACGGCGCGGGACATGGGCCGGATACGGCCGTACCACCGCCGGGGCGGTCAGCGTGAACCAGACGACCTTGCCGTTCTCGCCGTCCGGCCGGGCGCCCCAGCTCTCGCTCACCGCCGCCACCATCGCCAGCCCCCGCCCGCAGGTGGCCAGCGGACCGCCGTCCGGCAGGTCGGCGACGTCGGCCGGCACCGGAAGCCGTGGATCGTTGTCGCGCACCGAGACCGTGAGCCGGTCCGGCGCCAGCTCGAGCTCGACCGTGCACGACTTGTCGGGCCTGGCATGCCGGTGGACGTTGCTGAGCAGCTCCGTCACACCGAGCGCGGCTCGGTCTATCAACGCGTCCATGTGCCAGTAGCGCAACTGCGCAGATACGATTCTGCGGACCTGGCCGATCCGCGACGGCAGGGCTTGGAGCTCCACCGTGCAGTGCCTGCTTGGGTGACTGATCACGGCTGCGACTCCCCGATGTAGAGGTCCGACGGGACCGGAAGAACACGGAGAACAACGGATCCAGCAGGGTGCTTGCGTCCAAACGTCCGCCTGCTGCATGGCCGGCGGGCTGGTTCGCAGCGTTATCGCCGGTAAACCCAGAGTGACGTGAGACCAGCGTGACGCAGCGGATGCGGTCCCGCAACTCGCCGCGACGGACCGCTGCTCGGAGTAACGCGACCGGCTCCGCCCCGGCCGGCGGCCGTACGACGGTCAGCCGCCGCGCCCGGCGGCCCGGCGCACCGCCTCGATGAACCGGCGTGCCGCGGGCGGACCCGGCTCGCCCGGAGCGGGATCCCGCTCGCCCAGTGTCAGCAGGTACCGCTTGCCGTTGAGGTCGGCCAGCGCCTTGTCGTCCGGCCGGAACCACGGGCGGGACGCGCGCACCGCCTGCACGGGGGCGCTGTCGATCTCGCTGCCGTAGCTGGTGAGCAACTCCAGCCTGCCGTCGTTGATCCGGACCTGACCGGCCCGGGTGAGCGAACGCAGCCGCTTGCCGATCCGCACGCCCGTGGCTGTGAACTCCGGCTCCGCCATCGTTGGCCGCCCCCTTGCCCGTGTGCTTCCGCGATCCAGTGTGCGCCCGCTCCCGGTCCAGTGTGCGCCTGGGTTCGGGACGATCGTCCCGTCGCGTGCAGTCTGCCCCGATGCGGCCGGGAGCACCAGTACACGCGAGGCGCCCGCCGAACCCGCCCGGAGCACTCCCGCCAATGCGCCCCCGCATGCCTCGTACGCCTGTGCCCCAGTGCCGCTTTGGGTGGCTCAAAGATGCGTTTATGCAGGTGGGAAGCGGTGTGAAAGATGCCTATGCTCAAGGGGCCGGCCTCGCGAGGCGTCGTCGGCGCCCAGCGTAAGGAGCACCGCCGTGAGCACCACCCACCAGAGCAGGACCGGCGCCACCCTCGACGTCGACCGCAGCGACGCCGCCTACCGTGACTGGCTGAAAGAGGCCGTCCGCAAGGTCCAGGCCGACGCGAACCGCTCGGCGGACACGCATCTGCTGCGCTTCCCCCTCCCCGAGCACTGGGGCATCGACCTCTACCTCAAGGACGAGTCGACGCACCCCACCGGAAGCCTCAAGCACCGCCTCGCCCGCTCCCTCTTCCTCTACGGCCTCTGCAATGGCTGGATCCGTCCCGGCCGTCCCGTCATCGAGGCCTCCAGCGGCTCGACGGCCGTCTCCGAGGCCTACTTCGCCAAGCTGATCGGCGTGCCCTTCATCGCGGTCATGCCGCGCACGACCAGCGCCGAGAAGATCCGCCTGATCGAGTTCCACGGCGGACAGTGCCACTTCGTGGACGACTCCCGGAAGATGTACGAGGAGTCCGCCCGCCTCGCGGTGGAGACCGGCGGCCACTACATGGACCAGTTCACCTACGCCGAGCGGGCCACCGACTGGCGCGGCAACAACAACATCGCCGAATCCATCTTCCGCCAGCTGGAGTTGGAGCGCTTCCCGGAGCCGACGTGGATCGTCGCCACGGCCGGCACCGGCGGCACCTCCGCGACCCTCGCGCGCTACGTGCACTACATGCAGTACGACACCCGCATCTGCGTCGCCGACCCGGACAACTCCTGCTTCTTCGAGGGCTGGACCTCCGGCGATCCGGACGTCACCTGCGACTGCGGCTCCCGGATCGAGGGCATCGGCCGGCCGCGCATGGAGCCCAGCTTCGTGCCCGGGGCCATCGACCGGATGATGAAGGTCCCGGACGCGGCCAGCGTCGCCGCCGTACGCGCCCTGGAGCGGGCCATCGGCCGCAAGGCGGGCGGCTCCACGGGCACCGGGCTGTGGAGCGCGCTGAAGATCGTCTCCGAGATGGTGGCCGAGGGCCGCCGGGGCAGCGTCGTCACCCTGCTGTGCGACCCGGGCGACCGCTACCTCGACAAGTACTACTCCGACGCCTGGCTCGCCGAGCAGGGCCTGGACATCGCGCCGTACACCGCGGCGATCGACACCCTGCTGGCCTCGGGGGTGTGGCCGGACTGAGCCGGTACCCGGCCCCTTCGGCGGCCGGTGCCCAACGCCCGGGTGACGGGGTTGTGAGGGTTTGGTGACGTCTCAATTGAGGTTCTGGGCAAGCGTGTTGTGCCTGTGTGACTGATAAGATCATCCCACTTTTCGGTGGGCTGACGGCGTGTCAACAACACGTACGGGGGGACAGTCTCAAAGGCACCATCGCGCTCGCACGCTCCTGGCGCGATGCGACTTGAAGAGAGTCTCATGACGTCATTGACCACGGATCCACTGCTGTGGATCTTGCTGGTGGTGCTCGTCGCTGCGGTAGTCGCAGTGCTGCGGGCCCGGAGAACCAACATGGCGCTCCGAAGAACGAGGAAGGACCTGGAGGCAGGACTGGGGCAGGCCCGCGGCGACGTCGGGCAGCTCCACACGCACATCGCCGCGCTGACCGCACAGCACCAGCGTGACCTCGCGGACGTGCGCGCCGACGCGGAGGCGGCCACCAAGGCGGTGCTGAAGTCCGCCATGGGCACACTCCAGTCGCTCGCCGAGGAACAGCAGGTGCTCCTGGACAGCCTGCTGAAGAAGTACGGCGACACCACGGACGTGCTCGCCGACCTGATGACGGTCGACCACACCGGCAGCCAGTTCGGCCGCCGCGCCAAGGGCATCTCCGTGCTGTGCGGCGGATGGCTGGGCCGGCGCGAGGGCGCCGCCACCGTCTACGACGTCGCCCGCAGCGCCCAGGGCAGGATCAAGGACTTCGACCGGGTCGGCGTCCACTCGCAGGTCAACGTCTCCCTCGTCGGCAAGGCGGTCGAGCCGGTGGCCGTCGTGCTGGCCGAACTGCTGGACAACGCGACGAACTACAGCGCACCCGGAACGCGGGTCGAGATCAACATCCAGGCCGTGCCCACCGGTGTGTGCTTCATCGTCGACGACGCCGGACTGGGCATGGACCAGGAGACCAAGGACCGGGCGGCGGCCCTGCTGTCCGTCGACGGTCCCGTCGACATCACCGGGCTCGGCGATCCGCCGCGGTTCGGCTTCGCCGTGTGCGGCATGCTCGCCGCCCGCTACGGCTTCGCCGTCTCCGTCGGTTCCGTTTCCCCCTACGGCGGAGTGCGTGCAGTGATTCGTGTGCCCGAAAGTCTGC
This sequence comes from Streptomyces incarnatus, assembly GCF_001027185.1. Lineage (NCBI taxonomy): Bacteria > Bacillati > Actinomycetota > Actinomycetes > Kitasatosporales > Streptomycetaceae > Streptomyces > Streptomyces incarnatus. Next base: position 7,508,745 of record NZ_CP011497.1, read on the forward strand.
TCTCGGCCGACACTCCTTCCCCGGCGGCCGGCGCCCAGGACGCCGCGGCCCCGGAGGCCGCCCCCCAGCGACTGGCGCCCGTCCCGGTCGTGGGCCCCTCGCACGTGGTGGGAACGACCTCGGGAGGTCTGCCCAAACGCCGGCGCCGGGAGCGCCCCGTCACCGTGGTCCCGTCCCCCGGCACCGACGGCCAGGAGGGGACGTTCGAACCGGTCAGCGAGGTGACGGCGTCGCGGATCGGGGCGTTCGCGCGCGGTACTCAGCTCGGGCGGACCACGAACACCACGGAAGGACCTGACAACCAGTGAAGACCGACCTGTCCTGGGTGCTGAACGACGTGCTCGAGGTGCGCGGAGCCCGGCACGCGATCCTCGTCTCGGGAGACGGCCTGCTGCTGCAGCGCTCGGACGACATCGGACGCGACGACGCCGAGACGAACGCCGCCGCGATGAGCTCGATGCAGTCGCTGAGCCGGGCCGTCGCGGGATTCGTGGGAGCGGGACACGGCATCTGGAAGCAGACGCTGCTGGAGTACGACGGCGGCTGGATCTTCCTGATCGCCGCCGGCCAGGGCTCGTACCTCGCCGTCTCGGCCGCGCTGGACGTCGACATGGAGGCCATGTCCTTCCGCATGCAGAAGACGGTGGCCGCACTGAGTAAGGCGATGAGCGTGGCTCCGCGCTCCGACAACGGCGTGGGCGTATGACCACGCCCGGCGAGGGAGCCTCCGTCACCAGCGAGTTCGTCCGCTCGTACGTCATCACCGGCGGACGGACCCTGCCGGCCTCGGACGACCTGGCGCTGCACACGCTGGTCACCCTGGCTCCCGAGCGGACCCCGCCGCTGGGGGCCGGCCCCGAGGTGATGGCGATCTGGCGGCTGTGCGCGGGCGGCTACCTGTCGGTCGCCGAGGTCGCGGGCCATGTGGGACTGCCGGTGGGGGTGGCCCGGTTGCTGCTGACCGATTTATTCGAGCAGGGCCACCTCCTGCGCCGCGCCGAGCCGCCCCGGGCTCAGAACGTTGACAGAGCGACCCTCGAGAAGGTTCTGAATGGACTCCAATCCCTCATCGGCTGAGACGGCCCCTGGATCCATCTACGTCTCCAGCGCGGTGACCAACGCCGCCAAGATCCTTGTCGTCGGGCATTTCGCCGTGGGCAAGACGACGTTCATCGGCTCGCTGTCGGAGATCACCCCGCTGCGCACCGAGGAGAAGATGACGCAGGCGTCTGTCCACGTGGACGACCTCGGGGGCGTGGCGGACAAGAGCACCACCACCGTGGCCCTGGACTTCGGCCGGCTGACGCTCGGCGACGACCTCGTGCTGTACCTGTTCGGCACCCCGGGACAGCAGCGTTTCATGCAGCTGTGGGAGGACATGGCCCGCGGCGCGCTGGGCGCACTGCTCCTGGTCGACCCGGCCCGGCTGGAGGAGACCTTCCCCGTCATCGACCTCGTCGAGCGCTACGGCCTCGAGTACGCCATCGCGGTCAACGGCTTCCACCCGGACAAGGTCTACGAGGAGGCGGAGGTGCGCGAGGCCCTCGACCTGCTCCCGGACACCCCCGTCGTCTACTGCGACGCCCGCGACCGGCAGTCCTCCGCCCACGCGCTGATCGAGCTCGTCCGCCACCTGCTCACCCGAGCCGCCTGACCCGACCATCCCCGGACCACACCCCCGGACATCTCCCCCCGGACCCCACCCCCGGCCCGCCTCCCCGGATCCGCGGCCCGGAGCCAGCAGAAGGAACCCCATGGACCGCCAGTCAGTCCCCGCCCCCGCCAGATGCCCCATGCACGACGCCGCGTTCGCCGCCGACCCCCACGAGGTCTACGACCGGTTGCGCGCCCACGGTCCGGCCGGACCGGTCGAACTCGCACCCGGCGTCGACGCCACGCTGGTCGTCGGGCACGAGACGGCCCTGCGCGTGCTGCAGAACACCACCCTCTTCGCCCGGGACTCCCGCCGCTGGAAGGCCCTGGCGGAAGGGCGGATCGGGCTGGACAACCCGGTGCTGCCGATGATGGCGTACCGGCCCAACTGCCTGTTCACCGACGGCGCCGTGCACCTCAGGCTGCGCAAGGCCGTCACGGACAGCCTCGCCCGGCTCAACATCACCCGCATCCGCCGTGACGTCGAGCCCATCGCCGACTACCTCATCGACCAGTTCTGCGAGCGCGGCCGTGCCGACCTCCTCAACGACTACGCCAAGCTGCTGCCGCTGCTGCTGTTCAACAAGCTGTTCGGCTGCCCGGCGGACATCGGTGACACCCTCACCGGCGCCATGTCGGCGATCTTCGACGGCAAGGACGCCCTGCGCGCCAACGAGGAGCTCACGGCCTGCCTCATGGAGCTGATCGCCCTCAAGCGCCGCCGGCCCGGCGACGACGTCACCTCCTGGCTGATCCAGCACCCCGCGGGACTGACCGACGAGGAGCTCAAGGACCAGCTGGTCATGCTGATGGGCGCCGGTGTGGAACCCGAGCGCAACCTGATCGGCAACGCCCTGCTCCTGCTACTGTCCCCCGACACCAGCGGACGCGACTCCGGGCTGCTGATCCAGGAGGCGATCGACCACGTGCTGTGGAACCAGACGCCCATCGCCAACTACGCCACGCACTACCCGGTCCAGGACGTGGACCTCGGGGGAGTGGTGGCCGAGGCGGGCACGCCGGTCGTCATCAGCTTCGCCGCCGCCAACACCGACCCCGCGCTGGCCGAGGCCCGCCGCAAGCACAGCACGGGCGCCCACCTGGCCTGGGGAGCCGGTCCGCACGCCTGCCCGGCCAAGGACCCGGCGCAGGTCATCGCCGTCACCGCGATCGAGAAGCTGCTCAACGCCCTGCCCGACCTGGTGCTGACCGTCCCCGAGAAGGACCTGGACTGGCGGCCGGGCCCGTTCCACCGGGCGCTGGTCGCGCTGCCCGTGGCCTTCAGCCCGGCACCGGCCACCCATGTCGCCGCCGCGCTGCAGAGCCGTACCGTCCCCGCCGCGGGGGAGCAGCCGCTGCCCACCGCACCGGTCACCGCGGCCCGTCAGGAACCGGTCAGGAAGAAGGGCTTCTGGAGCACCTTCCTGGACATCTTCCGCGTGTGAGCGTCGAGTTGTGAGCGTCTCATGTGCGGCATGTGACGGGAGCAACACTCTCAGGCGCATGGCGACGGAGAGAGGAAGGGTAGGTTCCGGCGGTAACGGTAGCGCCCAGCCACAAAGGAGCTTCGCGTGACCGCCGTTGGCGTCATACGCGGTACCACCCCCACCGACCGCCGAGCCGTCATCCCCCTCCTCCGTCGCCTCCGCTCCGCCGAGGGCCAGGCCGACCCCGTGCCCGTCTGGGACGAACTGCGGGCACTGGGTGACGTGGTGCGGGCTCCCTGGGGCGGGTACTTCGTGACCGGATTCGACGCCTGCAACCAGGTCCTGCGCGACCGGAACTGGCTCGTGCCGGACTTCGCCTGGCAGCAGCGCCGGCCCGGCACGGCGCGCTGGCAGGACCCGGCGACCCAGGAGATGACACGGACGCTGTCCCGCCTCAACCCGCCCGAGCACACCTTCCGGCGCCGGGCCCTGGGCAACCTCTTCGACCGCGGCACCCTCGAGGCCATGCGGCCCCGGATCGCCGCCCATGTCACCGAGCTCCTGGACCGTCTCGACGCACAGCTGCGCGCCCACGGCGAGGCCGACTTCGTCGCCACGGTCGGCGACCGGCTGCCCATCCACACCGTCGGCCACTGGCTCGCCATCCCGGCCGGGGACTACCCGCACATCCTGGACTTCACCCACCGGCAGGTGCACGCCCAGGAACTGATCCCCACCAAGAGCGAACTCGCGGTGTCGGCACGGGCCACCGTGGAGATGCGGGCCTACTTCACCGGTCTCGTCGCCCACCGGCGCGCCCACCCTGGCAACGATGTCCTCAGCGGCTGGATCCGCTACTGGGACGCCCAGTACCCGGGCGACCGCGCGGCGGCCGACCAGATGCTCTACGACCTGACGATGTTCCTCACCATCGCCTCCCTGGAGACCACGGCGACCCTGCTGACCAACGCCGTGTGGTTCCTGACCCAGGACCCCGCCCGGGCCGGCTGGCTGCGCCGGCACCCCGAGCACGTCGACGACGCGATCGACGAGGCACTGCGCTACGACCCGCCGATCCACCTCAACTCCCGCTTCGCCGCCGACGACACCGTCCTCGCCGGCGTGCCCATCGCCCGGGACACCACCGTCCACGTGCTGTACGGCGCCGCCAACCACGACCCCCGCCGCAACCCCGACCCGCACCTCTTCGACATCCGCCGCAAGGGCGCCCACCTCACCTTCGGCGGCGGCGTCCACTACTGCCTCGGCGCGGGCCTGGCCCGTCTGGAGGCCCGCCTCCTGCTCACCCGTCTGCTGGAACGATTCCCCACCCTGCGGCCGTCCGCGGGCCCGACCTATGCGAACCGGATGGTCTTCCGGCGCATCACCTCGCTGAAAGTGACGACATGACCGCCCTCCCCCTCACCACCCTCCCGGCCGGCGCCCTGCGGCGGACCCTGCGCACCCACCGGGAGGGCCCCGTCCTCACCGTCGAGCTGAACACCCCCGAGCACGGCAACACCGTCACCGACGCGCTGCTCGACGACCTCTGGGCGGTCCTCCAGGACCAGGACCCGGCCGTCCGGGTGCTCGTGCTGACCGGCAGCGGCGACGACTTCTGCCTCGGCGGGGACCGCGGCGAGTCCGCCCGGCAACTCGCCCACGACCCCACGGGCGGCGGCATCCGCATGTCGGGGGCCAAGGCGCGACGCGTCTGCGAGGCCCTGACCGCGAACCCGGCCGTCACCATCGCGCGTGTCCACGGCAAGGCCGTCGGGGCGGGCTTCGCCCTCGCGCTCGCCTGTGATCTGCGGGTCGGGTCCGAGGACGCGACCTTCCGGCTGCCCGAACTCGCGCTCGGGCTGCCCACCGCGTGGGGCGGCCTGCTGCCCCGCCTGATCAGCGAGGTCGGCGCCGCCCGGGTCCGCGAGATCGTCCTGACCGGCCGGGCCATCACCGCGGCGGAGGCGCAGTCCCTGTCCATCCTGCAGAAGGTCGTCCCCGCGGCGGAGCTGGACGCGGCCGTCGCCGCCTGGGCCAGGCCCGTCGTCCGCCGGCCCCGGGCGGCGCTGCGGGTCACCAAGACCCTGCTCAACTCGCTGTCCGCGGCCTCGCGCCTGGCCGACGTCTCCGTGCTGGACGCGGAACTGATGGCAGCGGTCATGACCGAGACGCACCATGCCCACGGGGCCGGCTGATCAGCGCCCCGCCAGACGCCGGTCCAGGGCCGTCACCGCGTCGCGGAAGGCGCGCCCGAGGCCGGGCCGGGCGAGACCCAGGACGAACCGCAACGGCGCCGCACCGTCGGCGGCGAAGGTCCACTGCACCCGGGTGCCGGTGCCCTGAGGAGCAAGGCGCCACTCCTCGACCAGGGCGCGCAGGCCCGGCGCGTTGGTGGCGTCGACGCGGTAGGCGTACAGCTCGGGTGCCTTCGCCGCGAGCACCGTCTCCGCGAACCGGGTCCCGCCCCTGAGCCGGATCTCCCGCCCGGCGCCGCCGTCGGTGGCCCGGGCGAGCGTCACCGCCGAGAACCACTGGGCCCAGCCGGGCACGTCCTCCGCGAGCGAGTGAAAGACCTGCTCGGGGGAGGCGGAGACCTCCCGGGCGAAGACCAGACGTACGGGCGCGGCCCCGACGAAGCCGAGGTCCACCGGGCGCAGCCGACGAGTCATGGACGTAACCCCCTTGTGCCCCTCCCGCGGGGCGGTCGACCGGGCGGCCCACCATAGCTGACATGGCGTCAGATGTCTGCGTCGTCCTCTCCGGGCTCGCCCGCCACGACCACCCGCAGGTGCTCGGAGATCTCCGCGCGGGCCTCGGCGGGCAGGCCCGCGTCGGTCACCAGCGTGTCCACCTGCTCCAGCGCGGCGAAGGAACTCAGGCCCACCGTGCCCCACTTGGTGTGGTCGGCGACCACCACGACCCGGCGCGCGGAGTGCACCAGCCGCCGGTTCGTCTCCGCCTCGGCGAGGTTCGGCGTGGACAGACCGGCCTCGACCGATATGCCGTGCACGCCGAGGAACAGCAGATCGAAGTGGAGGGCGGCGATCGCCTGGTCGGCCACCGGCCCCACCAGCGAGTCCGACGGGGTGCGCACACCGCCGGTCAGCACCACCGTGGCCGCGCCCTGCCGCTGGCCCGAGGTGCGCTGGGCGGCGTGGAAGACGTCCGCGACCCGCACCGAGTTCGTCACCACGGTCAGGTCGGGCACCTCCAGCAGTTGCTGGGCGAGCGCGTACGTCGTCGTACCGCCGGACAGGGCGATCGCCGTGCCCGGGCTGACCAGCTTGGCGGCGGCGCGCGCGATGTCCTCCTTGGCGGTCAGCTCCAGACCCGACTTCGCCTCGAAGCCGGGCTCGTGCGTGCTGGCCTCGACCACCGGCACCGCGCCGCCGTGCACCTTCTCCAGCACGCCCTGGCGGGCGAGGGCGTCCAGGTCACGGCGCACGGTCATGTCCGACACGCCGAGCTTGCGGGTCAGTTCGTTGACCCGCACACCGCCCCGGCGCCGAACCTCGTCCAGGATCAGGGCGCGGCGCTGCTCGGCGAGGAGGTTCTGATTCTCGCTCACGTACGCTCCGGTCCTTTCGCCGCCAACCGTCCGACACGCCCGGCGCGCCGGCCCCGACCAGGAGATTCCGGCCGGCCGGAGATGCGCGGGCGTCCCATCTTTTCACGGGTCGGCACCGGTTGCGCCACTACCTGTCACGACGCGCACATGCCACGTCCCGCCCGGCCGCCCCGGCCACCGTCACCCGGACAGGGGATATTCCATGACGAGTGATGCACACCGCCCCCTGACCGGAGATCCTGAAGCCCGCATCGACACAGTCCTTCGGGTGCGTCACGGGGGTGCGAGTGGACCGCGCACAGGCACGCCGCAGCGCGCGGCGGAGGGACGCCGAGCTGGAGCTACTGGTGCACGGGGTGGGCGGGACCACTCCCGGGCAGATGCTCGGCGACCCGCACACCGTCCGGGTCACCGGCGACGACACGGCGGCTGTCTTCCGGCGCGCCGAGGACGCAGGGGCCGGGAAGGATCCGCGGCACGGGCCGGTCCAGGAGGCGTATGTCTGGTGCAACCTCACCTCCGGTGACAGCAGCCGCGCCCTGTGGCTGTTGCTGCTGCCGTTCATGGTGGTCAACCTCGCCCACTGGATGCGCCCCGCCGCGGCCGGCCGGCACCGCACGGCCCGCCTGTACGGCCTCCTCGTGCGGCTGGCCGCCCTCAGCCTGACCGTGCTGCTGGTGGCCGCCGCCTGCGAGGTCGCCCTGGACCTGGTGGCCTGGCAGTGCGCCGGCGTCCCGTCCTGCGCCCGGCGCCACTCCTGGCCGGCCTTCCTCACGCCCCCGGCGTTCACGGCCCCCGGCGGGCACGCCACCTGGTGGAGCCCGCCCGGTCGCCGGCTCGCGCTCGCCGCACTGGTGCCGACCGCGCTGACGGTCCTGCTCTGGTACCTCTCCCGCCGGACCTGGAGCGCGTACGAGTCCCACCGGCCGTTCTCCCACGACCCCGGGCCGGACCCCGGCGGCAGCGCGCTGACCAGGCCCGGCTTCTGGTACGGGCGCCGGCTCGTGGCCCGGCTGCGTGCCGCGCACACCGCCGCGGCCCTGCTGACCGTCGCCGTCGCCGTCGCGGCCCCGGCGGCCGGCTTCGACCACCGGCACGGCGGACCCGCCGCCCTGGACGTCCTGGGCCGGCTGCTCACTTCGGCCCTGGCGGCCTGGGCCGCGGTGGCCGTGGGTGTCGTCTGCCGCCGTGGCCGCACCGAGAACCGCCTCGACGAGCGGCTCGACCGGCACCTCGTACGCCTGCTGCCGCTCGGCGCGCTCGCCCTGCTGGTGCTCACCGTGGTCTACGCCGGCTGGGCCCGGCCCGGCTGGCGGTCCACCGGGCGGCTGCCGGGCGACTTGGCCTTCGGCGCCCTCATGCCGGCTCAGGGGCTGCTGGTGGTCGCGCTCGCCGTCGTGGCCGGGTGCCTCCACCGCCGCAGCCCCGATCCGCGTGCCTGTATGCGCGGCCAGGGCGGACCGGCCGTCGTACTGCTCGCCTGCGCGCTGGGCGGCGTGCTGTCCGGCGGGGTCGCCCAGCGCGTCGCCGGCTGGCTCGACGGCACCCACGCCGCGCTCCCCGGGCCGCCGGTCCTGCTCACCTGGCAGGCGTCCACCGTCCCGCCGGTCCTCGCGGTCCTGCTGCTCCTCGCCGCCCGGCTAGGCCTCGGCACCGCCCGGCTGGCCCGCGCCGAACGCGACCGGATCCGCCACGAACACCCCGGCGAACCGGAGGATCCCGGCCGTACCCGCGACATCGCCCGCGCCCGCGCCATGGCCACGCTCACCGACCGGGCACCCCTCGTCGTCGCCGTGCTCACCGCGACCACCCTGCTGCTCGGCGCCGCGGCGCTGGCCGGCGCGCTGGCCACCGGCAAGACCCCCGACGCGGCCGCCCGCCGCACCCCCGACGCCGTACAGGCCGTCGCCGAGACCTCGCAGGCGCTGGGGTCCTGGCTGGTCGGCCTCGGTTTCGTGCTCTTCGTGACCTGGGGCAGGCGCGCCTACAAGGACGCCTCGGCGCGGCGCACGATCGGCATCCTCTGGGACGTCGGCACCTTCTGGCCGCGCGCCGCGCATCCCTTCGCGCCACCGTGCTACGCCGAGCGCGCGGTGCCCGACCTGACCTGGCGCATGGCCACCTGGACCCGGCGCACCGGGGGCCGCCTGGTTCTCTCCGGGCACTCCCAGGGCAGTGTCCTGGCCGCGGCCGCCGCCTGGCAGCTGCCCCCGTCCGTCCGCGGCCGGATCGCGCTGCTGACCTACGGCTGCCCGCTGGAACGCCTGTACGGCCGCTGGTTCCCGGCCCACTTCGGGCCGCCCGCGCTCGCCGCCCTGCACCGCGACGTCGCCTGCTGGGGCAACCTCTACCGCGGCACCGACCCCATCGGCGGCCCCGTCCGCGTCCCCGCCGACGGCACGCCCGAGGTCGACCACGGCCCCCTGCGGGACCCGCTCGCCTACGGCCGCACTCCCGAGCATCCGCTCCCGGCGCCCGTCCTCGGCCACTGCGACTACCAGGCGGACCCCGCCTTCGCCCGCGAGCGGGCCCGTCTGCTGAGCCGCCTGCGTCCGGAGCTTCCTGGACCACGACCGCAGCGCCGGGCCCCGCGGTGAGGCCCGGCTAGGCCGAGTGCTCGACGTACTCGATGACGACTCCGCCCGCGTGCCGCACGGTCGCGTTGCGGCCCGTGGGCACCTTGTTCGGGCCGTCGACGATCGTCCCGCCATGGGCCGTCAGGAGCGCCTGCAGCCCGTCCAGGTCGTCGACGAGCACCGTGCTCTGCACCTCACGGAACGGGGCGAGCGCCCGTTCGTCGCCCGCGACGAGCAGGAAGCCGCCGATGCTCGCGACCTCCACGCCCGCGTGCGAGAAGCGGGTGCGGACGTCCTGGCCCGTCAGCGCGCGCAGGGCGGGCAGCGCCTCGTCCAGGTCGTCCACGTAGAGCCGGGCGAGCGTCGCCAGGGCCTTCATGACCGAAATCCTCCAGGAAGTGTGTGCGGCCGGACGCTCAGGGCAGCTCCGGCAGGTCCTCGGCGAACAGCAGGGTCAGGTCGTCGGTGCTCGGGTCCGCCAGCTGGGCGACGCGGCTCGCGTGCCGCTCCACCATCGCCTCGAAGGTCTGCCGGGCGGTGCGGCCGTTGCCGAACGCCGGGCCCTTCGGGATCGCCGTGAAGTACTTCAGCAGCGCCTCGCAGGCGCCCGGCGTCAGCCGGTACTCGTGCTCGTCGGCCTGCTGTTCCACGATCCTGAGCAGCTCCTCGGGGCCGTAGTCGCCGAAGGTGATGGTGCGGGAGAAGCGGGAGGCCACACCGGGGTTGACGGACAGGAAGCGCTCCATCTCCGCCGTGTAGCCGGCGACGATCACCACCACCGCGTCCCGGTGGTCCTCCATCAGCTTCACCAGCGTGTCGATGGCCTCCTTGCCGAAGTCGCGCCCGGCGTCCTCCGGGGAGAGCGCGTACGCCTCGTCGATGAACAGCACACCGCCGCGCGCCTTCTCGAACGCCTCCTGGGTACGGATCGCCGTCGAACCGATGTGCTCGCCCACCAGGTCCACCCGGGACACCTCCACCAGGTGGCCCTTCTCCAGCACGCCGAGGGAGGCGAGGATCTCGCCGTAGAGGCGGGCGACCGTCGTCTTGCCGGTGCCGGGGGAGCCGGTGAAGACCAGATGCCGCTTGACCGAGGCGGCCTTCAGCCCCGCCTGCTGCCGGCGCCGGCCCACCTCGATCATGTCGGTCAGCGCCCGCACCTCGCGCTTGACGCTGTCCAGGCCCACCAGCGCGTCGAGTTCCCCGAGCACGTCCTTCGACGTCCGCACCGGCTTCGCCGGCTGGGCTGCGGCGATCAGCGGCTCCTGCTCCGTGCTGCGCTGCCCGGGGATCGAGCCGAGCAGCCCGGGGGAGTGCGACACGGTCTGCACGGCGGACTCGCGGACCGCGGGCGGCCGCATGCCGCCGCTCTCGTCGCTGGTGCAGTCCTCCACGACCGGACCCGTGCCGGACGCGGCGTCCGGGCCCGCCTCGGCGAACTCGTAACCGCCGCGTGCACAGCGCTCCGTACGGCACTTGCGCAGGGTCGCCCGGCAGCCGTCGATCACATGGAAGCCGTAGCCGCCGCTGCCGCTGACCCGGCAGTTCAGGAAGCTGCCGCGGCCGCCGGCCGAGACGTAGAACCCGGCCTCGGCGGGGGAGTCGACCGTGCAGCGCTCGATGGTCGGGTCGGCTCCCTTGGTGACGATCACGCCGGTCTGGGTGCCGTCCAGGGTGCAGTTGTTCAGCGTGCCGCCGCTGCCGTGGTCGCGGAACCACGCTCCGGTCGCCGCCTCCCGGATCCGGCAGTCGTCGAGCTGCGCGGTCGCCCCGTCGCTCACCGACACCGCCGTGTTGCGCACCTGGGACAGATCGCTGTCCACGACGTCCGCGCGCGAACCGCGGTCCAGCACGAACAGCGCGTCCGGCACGTCGTGCACCCGGCAGGAGTCGAGGACGGCGGTGGCGCCGTCGCTGACCCACACCGCCGGATAGTCGCCGGTGCTGTCGAAGATCTCGCACTGGTGGGCGTCCACCCGGGTCCCCGGATCCCACACCGACAGGCCGTTGCGGCCGAACTGACGGACCGTCGTCCGGGTCAGCGTGAGCACCGAACGGGAGCGCAGGTCGACGGCGTTCTCCGGGATGTCGTGCAGGTGGCAGTCGGCGAGCGTGAGCACGGCGTCCGTGTCCAGGGTGACGCCGTCGGCCGTGGTGCGGTGCACATCGCAGTCGGTCAGCTGCGCCGTGGCCCGCTGGGTCACCTGCACGCCGGAGCCGCGGACCTCGTAGATCTCACAACCCACCGCCTCCAGCGCGGAGTTCTCGCCCGTCACGGTCACCCCGGTGCCCGACGCGTGGTGCAGCCGGCAGCGCTCCAGGCGCGGATGCGCACCGCCGCGGACCGCCACGCCCGCCTGCCCGGCCGCGACGACCTCGCACTCCTCGAACACTCCGCCCCCGCCGTCGAGTACGGCGATGCCGATGCCGGCCGGGTTGTCGACGGTGCAGCGGCGCACGGTCGGGCGGGCGCCACCGCGCACCTCGATGCCCGCGGCGGACCGGGTCACGATCCGCACGTCCATCAGCTCGGGCGTGCCCTCCTCGACCAGCAGCGCGGGTGCCGCCGCGTCCTGGCCCTCCACGTGCAGGTCCTGCACCACGGCCGAGGCGCGTACGGTGAGCGGCACACCGTCCACGGGCGCGATCCGCACCGAGCCGGGGGAGCCCTCGGGGCCACGCAGCGTCACCGCCCGCTGGACCACGAGGTTTTCCCGGTAGGTGCCCGGGGCGATGGTGAGGACGTCGCCGTCGGTGGCGGCCTCCAGGGCGGCGGCGAGCGACGCGTACTCGCCTGTGCGGCGCCGCCACCGCGACGTACCGGTGTGCGTCACCTGGACCGTGCCCTGTGCCATGGCGTTGCTGTGCCCCCACCTCGTCGTACTGATGGCTCGCTGCCACGGGGGACCTGCCGCCGGTGCCGGGACCACGACCGTGCTCAGCCTCTGGGGCTGGTGCGCGTCCGCGCTCCCGAAAACCTGCGCGCGCCCCTGCGGTTCGCTCACCCGCGGGTTGTCGCCGAATGCGCTTCGGCCGGTCCACCGTAGCGTGTGCGTGCACGGTGGACTGACCAGAGCCGGAAGGCCGTCAGCAGCCGGTGCCCGCCTTGCCCCAGTCCGGGCCCGCCCGGTCCCAGGCCTGGTCCCAGCGTGCGTACCGGCCGTGGACCATGCGCCACACCGTCAGCCGCCTGCCGCCTTCGACCAGGCCCGCGGTCAGCAGGGCCGCGCCCATTCCGGCGAGCACCGCGTGTGTCGTGGCGGTGGGGGAGTCCAGCGGGCGGGTCGTTATTCGGCCGTGCGGGTCCGTCCAGAGTCCGAAGTGGGCACCGGTGTGCGGGGACTTGAGGTCCGCCAGGGCCGGGCCGTGCCGGTGGGTGCCGTCCGGTGCGGTCCAGTCCGCGAGGACGCGCCTGCGGATCTCGCGCGCCGGGGTGGTGTCGGGGTCGGTCTCCCGCGGGGCCTCGCCCAGGTCGCGCATCACCGTGGCCGTGACGAGATGGCGCGTGTGCCGCTGTTCGCGCACGGACCGCTGCAGCGAGTCGTGGGCGGCGGCGCCGACCAGGCAGCCGGCCACGGGCGCGGCCACGGCGATCAGCACCAGCGCCACGAGGGCGACCCACGCCTCGGCCAGGTCGGTCGGGCGGCGCAGCGGATTGTGCCGCCAGCGCCACAGGCCACTGATTGCCCCCATCTCCCACCCCCCTTCCGCTCCGTCATATCCCCTGCCGCGGGAGCGCATCCGCGGCCCGGAGCAAGAGAGAGCGACATCACGTCCACCGCGGACGGTCACGCACGCGGCTTCTCACGCATCTCTCATGCCCTCCCAACGAGCGGGACCCGCCCCTGGTTCCCCGGCCGCCGTACTCTCGTCGCGCCCTACTCCAGCACCCGCACCGGGTCGCCGACCCTGATCGTGCCGCGCGTGAGGGGCACGAGGTTCTGGCCGAAGAGCAGCCTCGAGCCGGCCCTGCGGTGACGTGCCAGGGTGTGCAGGGGTTCCCTGCCGCGCATGGCGGTGTCCTGGTCGACGGTGGTGACGACGCAGCGTCCGCTCGCCTTCGCGACGCGGAAGACCACCTCACCCATGGAGAGCCGTGACCAGTGGTCCTCGGCCCAGGCCTCGGTGCCCGCGACGACGACGTTCGGCCGGAAACGGTTCATCGGCAGTGGGCCCTCGGCGGCGTGCGCGCCCTTGGCGATCAGTGAGTTCAGGGCGTCGAGGGAGGCCGTCGTGGCGACCAGCAAGGGGTAGCCGTCGGCGAAGCTCACCGTCTCGCCGGGCAGGGCGTACTCGGGATCGACGGGGCGGCGGGTGGCCGGATCGTCCATGTGGACCAGGCGTACGTCCGCCCCCAGGTAGGCACTGCACCAGGCGTGCGCGGCTGCGGCGGCCGGTACCGCCTCGACCTTCGTGCCGAAGATGTTCACCGGCACCGTCCCGGCGGGGTCGGGCACGGACACCGTCAGGGGCGCCCGGCCGGGCGCGGACAAACGCACGCCGCCGCCGGCCAGAGGCTCGGCGGCGGCCAGCGCGAGGCGCGGCTGTTCGCGCTGTGTGACGACCTTTCCCCCGTCGTCGATCAGCGTCCAGCGCCGGTCTCCGGCCAGGCCCCAGGGCTCCACCACAGCCTCCCGGGGCGCGTGACCCCGGAACGCCTTGACCGGATGAACGTGGATCGACTGCAACTCGGCGTTTCCCATGCCGCCATCGTGCCAGCAGGCACCGACAGCGACCGGGGGCCGGTCAGTAGCCGCGGTACCCCTGGTTGTTGTACGGGTCCTGGTAGGGAGCCGGCGTGGGCCGCGGCGCGGCCGGGCGCATGGCCTCGTAACCCGTGCCCATGCCCATCGGGCGCTGCTGCTGCGGGGCCTGCGGGCCGGGGTAGCCCCGCGGGGCGGCGGCCTGCTGCGGGATGTACGCCGTGGGCGCCTGCTGCAGCGGTGCGGGCTGCGGCGTCTGCGGGTAGCCGTAGGCCGGGGCCTGCGGGGAGGGCGCCGCCGGGAGGGCGGGCAGGGCCGACGGCAGGGCGGGCAGGCTGCTGCCCGTGTCGTAGGCGGCGGGGACCCGGATCGGGGCGATCTGCGGAGTACCGCGCTCGGCGACGAGCGAGTCGTAGATCGGGGTGTCCGGGAAGGAGGCGGAGTAGTAGCCGCCACCATAAGTGGAGCGGGGGGAGGTCATGGCACATAAGTTAAGCCCACGATGTGCTCGTTGGGGAGACCGATAAGAGGGTTGTTTTCCGTGTCCGCAGTGACGCGGGATCCCCAATCCGAGCGAACTTGGCAAAAAGGGACGTCCGGCCGCGCTTTAATCGTGTAAAGAGCGAGGTCCTGCGGGGTTACCGCCAGTTGACCGGCGATCCTCCTGCAGTGGTCATGGGAGTTCGCCGCACCGGCGCATACGTTGTGCGGGTAGGGATGACCTGGACGACCGAGGGTGTACGAGGCCGACACGGATGGGGGCGGGCATGACCATGCTGAAAGGGGCGAACACGCCGGTGCCGACGACGGCGCTGCGCGTCGGACTGGGGTGGCGCCGCGGACCCGGCGTGCCCGACGCGGACGCCTCCGCGCTGCTGCTCGCCACCGGGAAGGTCCGCTCCGACGACGACTTCGTCTTCTACAACCAGCCCGTGCATCCCTCCGGCGCGGTGCGCCACGAGGGCAAGAGGACGGCCGGCGCGGGTGTCACCGACACCCTCGTCGTGGACCTCGCGCGCGTGGAGGGCACGATCGAGCGGATCGTCCTCGCCGCCTCCGCCGACGGCGGGACCTTCGGGCAGGTCCCTGACCTCTACATCGAGGTGACCGACGCCGGGACCGGCCAGGCGGTCGCCCGCTTCGACAGCCCCGGCGCGACCGTGGAGACGGCCTTCGTGCTCGGTGAGTTCTACCGCCGCCAGGGCGGCTGGAAGTTCCGTGCCGTCGGCCAGGGCTACAGCAGCGGACTCGAGGGCCTGGCCACGGACTTCGGCATCACCGTGGACGCACCCCAGCACGCAGCGCCGCCCGCCGCGCCGCGCCCGGTGCCCCCGCCCCCGCCACCCGCACCGGCCCACGCGACCCTGCCCCCGCCCCCCGCACCGGCCCACGCGACCCCACCCCCCACGCCGACCCCCGCACCGCCGCCACCACCCACCATGCACCCCTCACCCATGCCCCCCGCACCCATGCCGTCCGCGCCCGCGACCCCTCCGGCGCCACAGCCCGTCCGGCTGTCCAAGGTCACCCTCACCAAGACGGCGCCCTCCGTCTCGCTCGCCAAGCAGGGCGGCACCTCCGGTGCCATGCGGGTGAACCTCAACTGGCAGATGCGCAAACAGCTCTCCGGCTGGGGCGGCCGGTGGGGAGGCGGGCAGGGCGAGATCGACCTGGACCTGTGCGCCCTGTACGAGCTCGCCGACGGCCGCAAAGGGGTCGTACAGGCCCTCGGCAACGCCTTCGGTTCGCTGCACCGGCCGCCGTACATCCACCTCGACGGCGACGACCGCACGGGTGCCGTGGCGAGCGGGGAGAACCTCACCATCAACCTGGACCACAGGCAGGACTTCCGGCGCATCCTCGTCTTCGTCACCATCTACGAGGGCGCCAGCTCCTTCGCCGACCTGCACGCCACCGTCACCCTGCACCCGCAGCACGGCGCCCCGATCGACTTCTCGCTCGACGAGTGCACCGTGCCGTCCACGGTGTGCGCGCTCGCCCTGATCACCAACACCGGCGGCGATCTCCTGGTACAGCGAGAGGCGCGGTATCTCGTGCCGGAGCGCGGAGTGAGCCCCCAGCGGACCATAGACCGCGCCTACGGATGGGGCATGAACTGGACGCCCGGCCGCAAGTGACCGGGCTCAGCCCTCGTCGGCCACGGCATCGGGACGCGCGTACGTGCGGCCCTTCCAGGCGGCCCCGCGCCCCCGGTAGTGCTGCACGGCCGAGTCGACCGTCATCAGCAGATAGAGCGACGCGGTGAACGGCAGCAGCGGAGCGAGCCACAGCGGCTGCCGGTAGTAGCGCAGCATCGGGACGTACGTCCCCGCCATCACCGCCCACGCCAGAGCTCCGGCGGCCGCCGTCGCCGCGCCGCCGCCCGCCGCTCCGACGACCACCGCGGCGGGCGGCACCAGGTACACCAGCGCCAGCCCGGCGACCGTACCGAGGAGCAGCAGCGGGTTGTGCCGCAACTGGGCGTAGGCGCTGCGCGAGACCATCCGCCACAGGTCGTGCAGCCGCGGATACGGCCGCACGCTGTCGACGCGGTCGGCCAGTCCCAGCCAGACGTGCCCGCCGGCGCCCTTCACCGCGCGCGCGAGCGCCACGTCGTCGATGACGGCGTGCCGGATGCCGTCGGGGATGCGCGCCCTCTCCGCCATGCCCGCGCGCACCAGGACACAGCCGCCCGCCGCCGCGGCCGTACGCGATCCCTTGCGGCCGATCCGCCGGAAGGGATACAGCTGCGCGAAGAAGTAGACGAAAGCCGGGACCACCAGACGCTCCCACACGCTCTCCACCCGCAGCCGCGCCATCTGCGACACGACGTCGAAGCCCCCGGCGTGGGCCGCCGCCACCAGCGTGCGCAGGCTGTCCGGCGCGTGTGCGATGTCCGCGTCCGTGAGCAGCAGATACCCGGGATCACGCGCGCGTGCCAGGCCGATACCGTGCCGCACCGCCCACAGCTTGCCCGTCCAGCCCGGCGGCGGCTCACCCGGCGAGGTCACGGTCAGCGGCAGCCCGCCGTGCCGCCGGGACAGCTCCCGGGCCAGGTCCCCGGTGCCGTCGGTGCTCCCGTCGTCCACCAGGAAGACCTCCGCACGCCCCGGATAGTCCTGCGCCAGCAGCGACGGCAGACTCGCGGGCAGCACCGCGGCCTCGTCACGGGCCGGTACGACCACACCGACCGACGGCCATGCGTCCGGTTCCCGGCGCGGCGGCAGCCGGACGTCCGTGCGCCAGAAGAAGCCCTGGCACAGCAGCAGCCAGCACCAGGCGGCCAGCGACACGACGGTGATCCACATCAGGGCGCTCACGCCCGCAGTCTGCCCCACCGGAGGGGGCCGCGAGAGCCCATCGTCTATCGTGGCCGGGTGAAGATCGCGCTCATGGACTCCGGAATCGGCCTGCTCCCCGCCGCCGCCGCGGTACGGCGGCTGCGACCCGACGCGGATCTCGTGCTCTCCTGGGACCCGGACGGGATGCCCTGGGGGCCGCGCACCCCTCAGGACATCACCCAGCGGGCCCTCGCCGTGTGCGAGGCCGCCGCCGCCCATGAGCCGGACGTCCTGATCGTCGCCTGCAACACCGCCTCCGTGCACTCCCTGCCGGTACTGCGGGCCCGCTTCGAACCGGACCTGCCGATCATCGGCACCGTCCCGGCGATCAAGCCGGCCGCCGCGGGCGGCGGGCATGTCGCGATCTGGGCGACCCCCGCCACCACCGGCAGCGCCTACCAGCGGAACCTGATCGAGCAGTTCGCCGCCGGTGTCGACGTCACCGAGGTGCCCTGCCCCGGTCTCGCGGACGCGGTGCACCACGCGGACGAGGCCGCGATCGACGCCGCGATCGCCTCGGCCGCCGCCCGCACCCCCGAGGACGTCACCACCGTCGTCCTCGGGTGCACCAACTACGAGCTGGTCGGCGAGCGCATCCGGGAGGCCGTCCAGCGGCCCGGCCGTGCGCCGCTCGCGCTGCACGGCTCCGCGGGCGCGGTGGCCGCGCAGGCCCTGCGCCGGATCGGCGTGGAGCCGGCCCCGGCCGCCGTCGCCGACACCACGCTCACCGTGCTGCTCAGCGGCCGCGAGGCCGCGCTCCCGGACACGGCGCTGTCCTACCAGGAAGGCCGTTTCCTGCAGGCGGTCAGCCCCGTCCGCTGAGCGGCCCGCGACGACGGACCGAACGGCCACAAGCCCTGGCCCACCCGGGTCAGTCACGCTCCGCGACTCCCTACCCGCGCAGCGAAACCTGAGTAACCTCATAAACATGAGGGACCACCCCCACGCCGACGACAGCCCGGACCCCGATGTCTGGACCGGGCGCGCCACCAACCGGGTCCAGTGGCTGCTGGCGCTGGTCGGCGCGGCCTGCATGGCCCTCGGTATCGAGCTGGCCGTGGACTCGGCATGGACTTCCGGCGTCGCCCCGCTGGTGATGTCCGTCGTGGGCTGCATCGCCGCGGGTCTGCTGGTCCTCTTCGGCACGCTCGCCTTCGTGCACGTCGACCTCAGGCTCGACAAGGAGTGCGTCGAGGTGCGCTGCGGCCACATGGGGCTGCCGCGCCGCCGCATCCCGCTCTCCCATGTGGCCGGCGCCGACTTCACCGCCCTCGTCACACCGCGGAACTGGGGCGGCTGGGGCTACCGGTGGCGACCGGAGAAGGGCACGGCCGTGGTCGTACGCCGGGGGGAGGGCGTCGTGCTGCGCCTGTGGGACGGCCACACCTTCACGATCACCGTGGACAACGCCGAGTCGGCGGTCCGGGTCATCAGGGACCGGCTGCGGACGATCACCCCGGGCTCGGCCTGCTGAGGCCGCGCCTCGCGCGGCGCGCGGGGAATCCGCGATTCAGTTCTGGGACTCCGCGATTCAGTCCTGGGACTCCGCGATTCAGTCCTGGGACTCCGCGATGCGGTTCTGGGGCTCCGCGCCGTCGCGCGCCCACGGCCGCGCCGTCGCCCATCCGGCCAGCAGCCCGGCGCCCACGGTCACCGGGGTGAAGCTCAGCGCGTTGCTCGCCGTGGCCAGCACGGCCAGTGCCGTCAGGGCCGTGCCGGCGGTCAGGGCGACCGGGGTGGAGCGGGGAGAGCGCCACAGCGCGTGCAGCAGCCAGCAGAACGCGGCGACGGAGAGCACCGCCCCGACGACGCCCTGCTCCGCCGCCAGCTGGAGCAGGGCCGAGTGCGGCTTGCCGTCGGCGGACGCCGTCTGCGCGGCCGTGCCGCCCACCTCCGCGAACCGTCCCGGACCGACGCCGAGCCCCCGGTTCCGGCCTGCCAGCCGCAGGGCGTCCTGCCACCACGCGACCCGGTGCGCGCCCAGCCGGCCTTCGAGCACCCGGGAGAGTCCGCCCGGCAGCGCACCGGCGGCGAGCGCCCAGGCCGTGCCGGCCGCCAGTGCCGCCGTCGTCGCCAGGCCCAGCAGACAGACGCCCCGGCGGGACACCGAGCCCGCGGCGAGCGAACACAGCAGTACGGCCGCACTCGCCACGCACCCGGCGGCCGACCCCAGCACGGCCCCGGCCAGCACCATCCCGACGGCCGGCAGCCGCAGCACCAGCCGCAACTCCGGTACGGGCGACGCCCAGGCGGCGCAGCACGCGGCACCCGTGGCCAGCGTCAGCAGGGCGGCCGTGCCGCCGGCGTGGCCGAGCGGGGCGGCGTACCGGGGGCCTGCGGCGAGACCGGGCAGGGCCACGGCGAGCGTCAGGCCGGCCGCCGCACCGGCGCACGGCGCGGCCACCGGCAGCAGTGCCCCGGACATCCGGCCGACGGCATGGCCGGCGGCCACGGCGAGCACCGCGAGCAGCACGCCCTCGGGGCGTCCGTCGTGCGCCGCAGCGGTGATCAGCGACCAGCCCGCGCAGGCGCCCAGCAGGATCATGCCCGCCCCGTCGGAAACGTTTCTCCTGACGTCGGCCGCGCCCGCGGCCGTCCCGTTCGCGGACCTCGTTCTCCCGGCCGCAGACCTCGTCCCCGTCGACCCCACCGCTGCCCCTCGTCCCCGGTTCCCGACGCCTGTTTCACGTCGTCCCCGGTCCCCGACCCCTGTGTCAGGCCACGGCCGGGCACGGCGCCGGATCCGGCCGCACTGCCGAGGCTGGGCTCACCGTAGCGGCTGATGACCGGTTTGGGCACGAGATGCGGCGGAAAGTCGCGGTGGGGCGGGCCGGAGGCCGTGGGCGTGCGGAAGGTCCCGGGGTGGGTGCCCGCCCCGCGGGGGGCCGGCGCGCCGGCCTGCCGGGACGGGCGGCGACCAGGGACGTCCCCGGTGCGCGGTGCCGGTTCCGTCCCGCGAACCGTGCTGTCGGCGGCCGAGGTGGCCGCCGTACACTCACCCGGGTGACCGTCACCGCAACTTCCGTGGACCAGCCGGACCAGCTCCAGCCGTCCCCCGCGCCCAGCGCGTTCCGCGGCCGCCTGCTGCGCCTGGTCCCGGCCGTCGCCTCCGCGCTCTGCGGAGTGCTGCTCTACGTCAGCTTCCCGCCGCGCACCGTGTGGTGGCTGGCCCTGCCCGCCTTCGCCGGTTTCGGCTGGGTGCTGCGCGGCCGTGGCTGGAAGGCGGCCCTCGGCCTCGGCTACCTCTTCGGGCTCGGCTTCCTGCTGCCGCTGCTGGTGTGGACCGGCGTGGAGGTGGGGCCCGGACCCTGGCTGGCGCTCGTCGCCATCGAGGCGGTCTTCGTCGCCCTGGTCGGCGTCGGCGTCGCCGCCGTCTCCCGGCTGCCTGCGTGGCCGGTGTGGGCGGCCGCGCTCTGGATCGCGGGCGAGGCGGTACGCGCGCGCGTGCCCTTCCGGGGCTTCCCCTGGGGCAAGATCGCGTTCGGGCAGGCCGACGGCGTCTTCCTGCCGCTCGCCGCGGTGGGCGGCACGCCCGTGCTCGGCTTCGCGGTCGTCCTGTGCGGATTCGGCCTGTACGAGGCCGGCCGGCTGATCGCCGAGCGGCGCCGGACCGGGCAGGTGCGCCGGGGTGCGGCGGCCGCCGCGCTGCTGAGCATGGCCGTCCCGGTCGCGGGCGCGGTCGCCGCCCGGCCGCTGGTGAGCGACAAGGCCGAGGCAGGCACCCGGACCGTCGCGCTCATCCAGGGCAATGTGCCCCGTTCCGGGCTGGAGTTCAGCGCGCAGCGGCGGGCCGTGCTCGACTACCACGTGCGTGAGACGCTGAGGCTCGCCGCCGACATCAAGGCGGGCAAGGCCCCGAAGCCCGACTACGTGCTGTGGCCGGAGAACTCCTCCGACATCGACCCCTTCGTCAATCCGGACGCGGCCGCCGTCATCGACGGGGCGGCCAAGGCCGTCGGCGTGCCCATCTCGGTCGGCGGAGTCGTCGAGAAGGACGGCAGACTGCTCAACGAGCAGATCCTGTGGGACCCGGTCGAGGGACCGACACAGACCTACGACAAGCGGCAGATCCAGCCCTTCGGCGAGTACCTCCCGCTGCGCGGGCTCGTCGGCGCGGTCAACAAGAACTGGACCGGCATGGTCCGCCAGGACTTCAGCCGCGGCGGCACTCCCGGCGTGTTCGACATCGACGGCGCCAAGGTGGGCCTCGCCACCTGCTACGAGGCCGCCTTCGACTGGGCCGTCCGGGACACGGTGACCCATGGCGCGGAGATGATCTCCGTACCGAGCAACAACGCGACCTTCGACCGCAGCGAGATGACCTACCAGCAGCTCGCCATGTCCCGGATCCGCGCCGTCGAGCACAGCCGCACCGTCACCGTGCCGGTGACCAGCGGCGTCAGCGCGATCATCATGCCGGACGGGAGGATCACCCGGCGGACCGGCATGTTCGTGCCCGCCTACCTGGTGCAGAAGGTGCCGCTGCGCACGTCCAGGACCCCCGCGACCGAGCTCGGCATCCTCCCGGAGATCGCTCTGGTGCTGGTCGCCGCGGGCGGTGCCGGCTGGGCGATCGGGTCCGGGCTGCGCCGTCGGCGTGCCGTTGGCGCATAGCCGTACGACCGGTGTGCGCACCCTGAACCGGTGCGTACGCCCGCTGAACCGCCAGGAGTTCACGGGTCCGCCCCGTTAGGGTCGGGCCCATGGCTACTCCTGACTTCATCCGCACGCTCCGGGCCTCCGCCGGCCGGCAACTGCTCTGGCTCCCGGGGATCACCGCGATCGTCTTCGACGACGAGGGCAGAGTGCTCCTGGGCCGGCGGGCCGACACCCGCAAGTGGTCGGTGATCGGCGGCATCCCGGAGCCGGGCGAGCAGCCCGCGGCCTGTGCCGTGCGGGAGGTCTTCGAGGAGACGGCGGTGCGCTGCGTGGCCGAGCGGGTCGTCCTCGTCCAGGCCCTGGAGCCCGTCACCTACCCCAACGGCGACCAGTGCCAGTACATGGACATCACCATCCGCTGCCGCGCCGTGGGCGGCGAGGCCCGGGTCAACGACGACGAGTCCCTGGAGGTGGGCTGGTTCGCGGTGGACGCGCTGCCCGAGCTCCATGAGTTCGGCCTGTTCCGGATCAAGCAGGCCATGTCCGAGGCACCCACGTGGTTCGACCCCGGGACTCTCCACTGAAGGGTGGGTGGCCCCGGCCCGGGGAGTTTTCCACAGGCCTGACGGGCCGGGCCGGCGATGCGGAATCCTGTGACCATGTCTCGCGATCACGTCCAGCCGGAACCCAGCGGCAGCATCGAGGCCCCGTTCCTCGAGCTGCTGGCCCGCGACGCCTCCGTGGAGGCGTACGAGCAGCCGGTGCTGCTGGCCCGCGCCGAGGGCGCGCCGGCCGACCGGATCGCCGCGCTGGAGCGGGCCAAGCCGCTCGCCCTGCGGGTCCGGGCCGAGCTGGAGGGGCGCCGGCGCCGCGAGGCGGAGCTGTCCGCGCTGTTCGAGACCGCCCACGACCTCGCGGGTCTGCGCGATCTCGACGCCGTCCTGCAGGCCATCGTGCAGCGCGCCCGCTCCCTGCTCGGCACGGACGTCGCCTACCTCACCCTCAACGACCCGGCGCACGGCGACACCTACATGCGGGTCACGGAGGGCTCGGTCTCCGCCCGCTTCCAGCAACTGCGCCTCGGCATGGGCGAGGGCCTCGGCGGACTGGTCGCCCAGACCACACGGCCGTACGTCACGGACGACTACTTCCAGGACGCCCGCTTCCAGCACACCCGCACCATCGACGCCGGCGTCCGTGACGAGGGACTGGTCGCCATCCTCGGTGTCCCCCTCGTGCTCGGGCCGCACGTCATCGGCGTCCTCTTCGCCGCCGACCGCAGGGCGCGCGTCTTCGAGCGCGCGCAGATCGCCCTGCTCGGCTCCTTCGCCGCCCTCGCCGCGGCCGCGATCGACAGCGCCAATCTGCTCAGCGAGACCCGTGCCGCCCTGGCCGGCCTGGAGCGGGCCAACGAGATCATCCGGGACCGCAGCGCGGCCATCGAGCGCGCCTCCGACGTCCACGACCGGCTCGCCGAACTCGTCCTGCGCGGCGGCGGGGTGTACGACGTGGCCGCCGGCGTCTCCGAAGTCCTCGACGGCACCGTGGAGTTCGGCGAGGCCGACGCGGTCCCGGCCGAGGCGCTGGAGGCGTCCCGCACCGAGGGGCACGCGGTACGGCACGGCGACGACTGGATCGCCGCGGTCGCCGCGGGCGGCGAACTCCTCGGCGCGCTGGTGCTGCGCGGACATCCCGGCCTCGACCCCGTCGACCAGCGCACCCTGGAGCGCGCCGCGATGGTCACCTCGCTCCTCCTGCTCGCCCGCCGCTCGGCGGCCGAGGCCGAGCAGCGGGTGCGGGGCGAACTGCTGGACGACCTGCTGGACGCGCGCGACCGCGATCCGCGCCTGCTGCGCGAACGCGCCGCCCGGCTGCACGCCGACCTGGACGCCACCCATGTCGTCCTCGCCGCGCGCCTCGACGGCCCGGCGGCCGACGCCGACGAGGAGGCCGCGGCCCGCCGCCGGCTGTGGTCGGCCGCCTCCCACCTCGCCGCGACCGGGCACGGCCTGGCCGCCGCACGCGACGGCGGCACCGTCCTGCTGCTGCCGCTCGCCGCCGGCGACACCGCCACGGACCTGGCCCGCCGCACCGCCCGCCAGCTGGGCACGGCCGTGCACCAGCCCGTCACCGTCGGCGCCTCCGCCCCGGTCGGCGACCTCGCGGCCCGTCCGGAGACCGTCGCCACCGCCTACGCCGAGGGCCGCCGCTGCCTGGAGGCGCTGCATCTGCTCGGCCGGGCCGGGGACGGGGCGGCGGCCGAGGACTTCGGCTTCCTCGGCCTGCTCCTCGCGGGCGAACGGGACGTCGCCGGCTTCGTCGACCGCACCATCGGCCCGGTCGTGACCTACGACGAGCGACGCGGCACGGAACTGCTGCGCACCCTCGACGCGTACTTCGCCTGCGCGATGAGCCCGGCCCGGACCAAGGACGCGCTGCACGTCCACGTCAACACGGTCGCCCAGCGGCTGGAGCGGGTGGGCCGGCTGCTGGGCGAGGACTGGCAGACCCCGTCCCGGGCCCTGGAGATCCAACTGGCCCTGCGGCTGCACCGGTTGGCGGCCCCGGACAGACGCTGACCCCCGTACGGACGTGCCGTACGGGGGCCGCGCCTGCAGAGCCCCGCAGCACGCCGGCCGGACCGCTGGAGCGAGGCGTTCGGCGGGTCAGCCTCGGACGACGAACGTCCTGTGCCTATGGGAGCGGCTGGAACAGGACCGCTTCTCCTCGGTGGTCATCTTCCTGGACTTGACGACCACCGCGTTGCTGCGGCCGTCCGTCCCGTTCGGAGCGGGCCCGGTGATGACGTCCGGGACGAACCAGAAGTAGTGACCCCACTTCCGGTCGTCGTAATGGGTCTGCCAGGTGCCGGAGACGGTCTGCATCACCTGTGCGCGGGAGATCCAGCCGACCTCACCGGGCTTCACCGTCATGTTGACGGAGCTGGTCTCCGAGTGCGTGCTCGACCAGGAGTGGCTGTAGGTCGCCGTCACGCTGAGGTCGATGATCCCCGCTATCTTGCCGCCGGCGGTCACGGACACGCCCGCCGTGTCCGTGGAGCCGACCGTGTCGGACCAGGTCATCGACTGGGTGGCGGGTGAGGTGCTGCAGTTGTAGAGCGAGTCGGAGACCCGGTGGAAGTCTCCGAGATACGCCTGGCCGAGCTGCGGGTCGTTGAAGGTGCACTTCCCTTCACCGGAGTCGCAGTCGGCCAGGATCTGCGCCCGGGTGGGCTGGTCGTCGGCCGCGGCCGGAACGGCCATCGCCGCGAGCGTGCCCAGGGCAGCCGCCGAGAGCGCCAGCATGCGCCCGCCGTAGCGCGTCCTGCGGTTGTTCGCCATACATGTGCCTTTCGCTGTGCATGAGGGGGGTCGGCGATCGCGGGAAAAGTGCGCGAAGGTGCCGCGATCACCGCCTGTTGCGACTGAGGCGTCGCAACAACTGACCTATCTACACCACCAGTTGACGAAATCCCAGCCGCGGGTGACCTTCTGCCCGTAAGTGATCGGCGGGTCCCGCTCCGCCACCGCGACGACGTGCCGACGGCGGCCTGTGCTAGAGTCTGGGTGTTGCAGTTTTGGTACCCATGAACCTATGTGCGCCTGACGGGAATGTTTCTCCTTCGGGCGCACTATTTGTTTGCCGGCATCTCCGGAATGGGGCCTCTGCCTACAGAACGGAGAAGAAAATGGCACAGGGAACCGTGAAGTGGTTCAACTCTGAAAAGGGTTTCGGTTTCATCGCGCAGGACGGCGGCGGCCCCGACGTCTTCGCCCACTACTCGAACATCGCGACCCAGGGCTTCCGTGAGCTCCAGGAGGGTCAGCGGGTCTCCTTCGACGTCACGCAGGGCCAGAAGGGCCCGCAGGCGGAGAACATCGTCCCCGCCTGATCGCCGGACGCGTATCCGCTCACCGGGGTCCGCACCGTCAGGGTGCGGACCCCGGTTTGTGCTGTTTCCAGAAAGGCAGACAACCGCATGCCCCGCAGGCCCCAGAAAACGAACCGGCGCGCCTCGTCACCCCGACCGTCGGCGTCGTCGCCGGGGGAATTCCGGCTGCCGGAGAGCACGACACCCGCCCTTCCCGCCGTCGAGGACTTCGCCGGTCTGGACATGCCCGCGGAGCTGCTGACCGCCCTCACCGCGCAGGGCGTGACCACTCCCTTCCCCATCCAGGCCGCCACGCTGCCCAACTCGCTCGCCGGCCGTGACCTGCTGGGACGGGGGCGCACCGGCTCCGGCAAGACCCTCGCGTTCGGGCTGGCCCTCCTGGCCCGCACGGCCGGACTGCGTGCGGAGCCCAAGGCACCCCTGGCTCTCGTGCTGGTGCCCACCCGGGAGCTCGCCCAGCAGGTGGCCGACGCGCTCACCCCCTACGCGACGGCGGTGAACCTCCGTCTGGCCACCGTGGTCGGGGGGCTGTCGATCACCAAGCAGGCCGGTGCGCTCCGGCGCGGTGCCGAGGTACTCGTGGCGACGCCCGGCAGGCTCAACGACCTGGTGGAACGCGGAGACTGCGAGCTCGCCGGCGTACGCATCACAGTGCTGGACGAGGCCGACCAGATGACGGACATGGGCTTCCTGCCGCAGATCACCAAGCTGATCCAGCGGGTACGGCCCGACGGACAGCGCATGCTCTTCTCCGCCACCCTGGACCGCACCATCGACCGCCTGGTGCAGCGGTTCCTGACCGACCCCGTGGTGCACTCCGTGGACCCGTCCGCGGGAGCGGTGACCACCATGGAGCACCACGTGTTCCACGTCCTGGACGAGACCGACAAGAAGGCCGTCACCACGCGGATCGCGGCCCGTGACGGCCGGGTCATCCTCTTCCTCGACACCAAGCGGTCCGCCGACCGGCTCGCCAAGCGGCTCCTGTCCGTCGGTGTCCGCGCGGCGGCACTGCACGGAGGCCGCTCCCAGCCGCAGCGCAACCGCACCCTGGAACAGTTCAGGAACGGCCAGGTCACCGCCCTGGTGGCGACGAACGTCGCGGCCCGGGGCATACACATCGACGATCTCGACCTCGTCGTGAACGTCGATCCCCCCACCGACCACAAGGACTACCTCCACCGGGGCGGCCGCACGGCCCGCGCCGGCGGCTCCGGCAGCGTGGTCACCCTGGTCCTGCCCGACCAGAAGCGGGACGTGACCCGGCTCATGTCGGACGCGGGCATCCGCCCCCGAACGGCCCGCATCATGTCGAGCGACCCGGAACTGGCGACCATCACCGGCGCCCGCGAACCGTCCGGCGTGGCCGTGACCATCGAGGTGCCCCAGCCGGCGACGCCGACGGCGTCCCGCGCGGACCGGAAGAACGGTACGGAGCCCGGCAGGCGGTCCGGCCGCCGACGCCGGAACGGCGGCGGGGCCAAGGCGGCGGCAGGTGGTGCGGCCAGGACGGGG
>NZ_CP011497.1:7536500-7629272 GCF_001027185.1 Streptomyces incarnatus
GGCGCCCCCCGCAGCCGGCGGGCGCGGGTCCGGCCGCCGGGCGGGATCCGGCGGGGCGGCGGGAGGCGCCACCGGAGCGGGCGGCCGCGGTTCCGACCGCCGGCCGGCGACCGGCGCCACCTCCGGCAAAGCCGTCCGCGGATCCGGCCGCCGCACCTCTGCCACCTAGTGCCCCGCACCGGGCGAGGCCGGCCCCGGTGACGACGTCCCCGGTGGGGTCGTAGGGCGGGAACAGGCCGCCCTCGCGCCCCTCCCCGTCACGTCCGCGCCGCGCCCTGGTGCGCGCGCAGTCCCGCCAGCGCGGTCAGCACCGTGTCGTTGGCGTTCCGGTTGCCGACGGTGAGCCGGAGTCCCTCGCCGGGGTAGTGGCGTGCCTGGACACCGGCTCGCGCGAGTGCCGTCGCGCCCGCGTCGATCGGATCGGGCGCGGCGAGCCAGACGGAATTGGCGTGGCCGGGGCGTACACGCCAGCCGAGGGAGGCCAGTTCGCGCTGGAGCCGTTCGCGTTCGGCGACGACGGAGTCCACGCGGAGGCGCAGCTCGCTCTCGGCCCGCAGTGAGGCCTGCACCGCCGCCGTTGCCACCGTGTTGATCCCGAAGGGCAGCTGCTGCCGGCGGATCCGCTCCACCAGGCCGGAGGCGCCGAGGCCGTAGCCCACCCGCAGGGCGGCGAGGCCGTAGGCCTTGGAGAAGGTGCGCAGGACCAGCAGGTTGGGGTGTGCGTCCAGGAGCGCGAGCGAGTCCGGCAGGCCGGTGTCGCGGGCGAACTCCACGTACGCCTCGTCGAGGAGCACGGTGACGTGTCGTGGGACCCGGCGCAGGAAGGCCGACAGCGCGTCGGCGGTGACGAGGCTGCCGGTGGGGTTGTGCGGATTGCACAGCACCACGACGCGGGTGCGGTGGTCGAACGCCGCGAGCAGGGCGCCCAGATCCTGGTGCCCGTCCGGTGACAGGGGGACGGGGACGGGCCGAGCGCGGACCATGCCGGCCAGGAGAGGGTAGGCGTCGAACGTGCGCCAGGCGTGCACCACTGTGTCGCCGGGCCGGACCACTGCCTGGAGCAACTGGAGGGCCACGCCGACCGATCCGCTGCCGACGGCGACGCGGTCGGGGGTCACCCGGCACCATGCGGCGATCCGCTCGGTGAGGTCGTCGGGGTGGAACGGCGGGTAACGGTGGGCCTCCACGACGGCCCGCCGCATCGCCTCGCGCACCGAGGGCAGTGGGGGATAGGGGCTCTCGTTCAGGGCGAGCCGGTGCAGCACGGGGATGTCCATGGCTCAGTCCCGTCCGCCGTGCCAGCGAACGGCGACGGCACCGGCGAAGTCGCCCGCGTGGGCGAATCCACCGAGCACCACCAGGTCGCCGTCCGTCACCTGTCCGGAGCCGATGGCGCGGTCCAGGGTGATCGGGATCGCCGAGCCGAAGAGGTTCCCGTACTCGTCGAAGGTGTGCGGATGCCGTTCGGCGGGCAGTTGCAGCGCCTCGCGCCAGTTCCGCAGGAAGGTGCGGTTGGGCTGGTTGGTGATGAGGACGTCGATGTCGGTGCTCGTCACGCCGAGCCGCCGGCACAGGTCCGTGACCACCTCGGGGACGAGGCGGTTCCCGCGTGCCAGGACCTTGGCGACACTGGCGTCGGTGAACCCGATCCGCAGCTGGGACTCGCCCGGCTCCCAGTACTTGCGGCCGTCGTCGACGGCCACGGTCATGTCGCCGGCGTACGCGCCGATGTGCCGGGTCTCCACGCCCAGGACCGGCGACTTCGCCGACGTCGTCACGTACCCCACACCGCACCCGTCGCCCGGGATCGCCGCCTGGGCGAGTTTGCGCACCTCGGACTGGGTGAACCACTGCCCCGCGGCGCTTTGCGCGTTGCATATCAGCGCCGTCCTCGCGTCGGTGGTGGTGAGGATCTGCCGGGCCAGCTTCACCATGTACACGAACGACGCACAGCCCGCGTTGGCCACGTCGACGAGCCACTCCGGGTTCAGGCCCAGCCGGCGCGCCACCTCTGTCCCGGCGCCGACGAACGGCAGGTCCGGCAACTGGCTGTGCACCAACAGCACGTCGACGCCCCGGATTTCGTCCCTGCCGTGCCGTTCGATGAGAGGTTGTACGGCGCGCTCGACCATGTCCGCGTTGGTCTCGTCCCTGGCCACGTGGTGCCGTAACGGCGGCACCTTGAACATGGGGTGGTGGCGCAGCTTGTCCTCGGCTCCGGGGAAGTCCGTGTAGAACTCGGCGGGGACCGGATCGCCGGGCAGGTAGCTCGCGACGTCGGTGAGGCTGACCGTGGTCACCGGGCCACCGCCCTCGCCGGAGCGGAACTGACCGGCAGGCCGCCCCGGTGCCGGTGTTCCAGGATGGCCTTGAGGTTCCGCATCTCCACGGTGTGTCCCGCGTAGAAGAGGTCCCAGTAGTCGCCCACCCAGGGCCGGTCCGGGCGGGGCGCCAGGCCGGGGTGCGGGTTGTCGTCGTAGTAGGGGTGCCGGCAGTTGGTCCAGGTGATCACCGAACCCGGCTTGTCGAGTACCAGCCGGGCCGGCACGACCCGCATCAGGTAGATCATCCACAGCTTCTCGCCCTGGTCCCAGGAGCAGTGGTAGTCCACGGTCATGGTCTCGGGGTTCGCGCTCACCCTGCAGTAGATCCGGGTGTCGTCCTCCAGCCGGTCATGACCGACCCACAGCCCCGGTGTGCCGGCGGGCGCGAAGTCCCGCAGGCTGCAGGTCCACTCCTCCAGGTGGTGCCCCTGGCGCAGGTAGTCGTAGGCCTGCTCCGGGGGGCAGTCGACGTGCTCGTGGATGGTGCAGTACTGCCCGTAGACCTGATGGTGGGGATAGACCGCGTGGGTGAGCTCCATGCAGTGGGCGGTCAGTTCCTCCTTGCCGGTGTTCTCGATCCGGATCAGGCCGGGGATGTCAGCCAACGTGGACGACGGCTCGCTCATCGGAACCCTCCTTGTTCTTGGCGGCGTTGGTGAAGGACTGGAAGGGAAGGAACGGGGGGATCTCCCGTGGGTCGCAGTCCACGGAGACGAAGGCCGGGCCGGTCCCGGCATTGCCGCGCAGCAGTGCCGTGCGCAGGTGCTCCGCGTCGGCGGCCCGCGTGGCCCGCAGGGACGGGAAGGCGGCGGCCACTCCGGCGGCGAGGTCGGTCCGGGCGAACAGGTCGTCGCTGCGGACGCCGCCCTGGAAGAACTCCTCCCGCATCGCACACATGGCGTGGGCGTTGTTGTTGAAGATCACGAACGTCACGGGGGCGTCGTACTCCACGGCGGTGTGCACCTCCATGCCGTGCATGAAGAAGGCCCCGTCGCCGGCGAGGACGTAGGTGCGACGGCCGGTGGCGAGCGCGGCGCCGATGCCGGCACCGAAGGTGTAGCCCATGCCGCCCATGCCGACCGCCACCACGAAGCGGCCGTGGCGCGGTGCCGGGAGCAGGTGGATCGCGCTGGCCCCGGTGTTGCCGGCGTCCACGAAGACGTGTGCGTCCTGGGGGAGCGCCGCCTCCACGGCGGCGACCGCCTGGGCGTGGGGGACGGTTCGTTCCCGAGTCTCGATGGTCGCACCCGGGACGCGTGTGGGCAGAGGGCCGGCGTGCGCTGGGCAGGGGCGTCGGTGCGGGGGCAGCCGGGCGGTCACCGCGCGCAGCGCGTCCCGCAGGTTCCCGCCCAACGCGGTGCCTGCCACGAACGGCGGTTCGGGGCCGAGGCAGACGACGTCGGTGGCGGCCAGGGCCCGGTCGAGACCACCGCGCGCCAGGAACGGCAGCCGGGTACCGACCAGCAGGCACACATCGGCCCGGCGCAGACAGTCCTCGACGTTGGCGTGGCCCATCACCCCTGCGACACCCGCGAACCGGGGATCACGGTTGTCGAAGACGTCCTTGGCGTCCGGGGTGACCGCCACCCATGCCCCGAGGCGCCGGGCCAGCTCGGCCAGTTCCCCCCGTGCGCCGCCGGCGGCGACGTCCTCACCGGCGATGACGAGGACGCGACCGGCCCCGCGAAGGGCTTCCGACACGGCGCCGACGGCAGCCGCGTCGAGCCGCGCCGCCGATGCTGTCGCGGGGCCGCCCGGTGTCGGGGCCGCACCGCGGGCGGGCACCTGGATCCGTGCCTGCTGCACGTCCTTGGGCAGCAACAGCACGGCCGGCCCGCGTGGTCCGGCCTGTGCCGCCGCGACCGCCCGGGGCAGCAACTCCACGACCGAGTCCGCGTCATCGACCCGGGCGCAGAACCGGGAGACGGGTGCGAAGACCTCCCGCGCGTCGAAGGAGCCCGCCCTGCCGCTGGAGTCCTGGAACGCCCCGTGCCCCTCCTGGCCGGTCGGCGGCTGGCCCACCAGGGCCAGCACGGGCACCCGGGAGGCGTACGCCTCCGCCAGGCCCGGTACGAGATTCATCGCCCCACCGCCCGAGGTGGCGGCAACGACGCCGAGGCGCCCGGTGGTACGCGCGTATCCGTCGGCCATGGTGACGGCGGAGAACTCGTGTTTGGCGACGACACCCCGGACGGCGCCGCCGCGGTGCACCGCGTCGTACAGGTCCTCGATGTTCGCGCCGCCGACGCCGAACATGTGGGTGACGCCGGTCCCGGCGAGTTCCCCGGCCAGCCAGTCGACCAGGCGTACCGTTTCTCCGTCGCGTTCCCCCGTGTGTGGTTCCGGGGTCGTGGTGGTCATGCGGGGCTCCTCTCCCTCTCGTGGTGCCGGGCGATGAGGCCGGACGGCGAGATGACCTGAAAGCGGTGCCGGTATTCCTTGGGGGTGAGTCCCAGGGTTCGTCCGAAGGAGCGGAAGAACGTCTCGGTGGCGGCGAATCCGCAGCGGCCGGCTATCTGGCTGATGGTCAGGTCCGTGGTCTCCAGCAGTTCGCGCGCGCGGGCGATACGCGTCCGCTCGACGTACTGGCCGGGTGTCGTGCCCACCTCGCGCCGGAAGACGCGGGCGAAGTTGCGCTGACTCATGTTGGCCCGCCGCGCGATCTCGGCCACGGGTAACGGGCCGTCGAGGTTGTCCAGGATCCACTCCTGAGCGGCCCGGATCGGCGGATGGTCGGCGAGCTGGGCGTCGAGGACGGCGCTGTACTGGGACTGTCCTCCGTGCCGCTTGAGGAACAGCACCAGGAACCGTGCCGTCTCCAGCGCGAGCGACGATCCGTGATCGGCCTCCACCAGAGCCAGTGCCATGTCGATGCCCGTGGACACGCCCGCGGAGGTCACGAACGGGCCGTCCCAGACGAAGATCGGCTCGGCGTCCACCGTCACGTCCGGATAGCGGCAGGCCATCGCCTCGCTGTACGCCCAGTGCGTGGTGGCGCGCCTGCCGTCGAGGAGGCCCGCCTCGGCCAGCAGAAAGGAACCGCCGCAGACGGAGGCGACTCTGCGCGACCGGGCCGCCGCCCGGCCGATCCAGGACACGAGTTCCTCGTCCCGCAGAGCGCTGTCGAGACTCCACCCGCCCGGCACCAGGAGTGTGTCGATCGGGCCCTGCCCCGCCTGAAGCGGTGAGGCCTCCACCACCATCTGCGAACTCATGCGCACCAGCGGTGCGTCGGCGGAGACGAACTCGGTCCGGTAGGGGATGCCCGAGGGGCCGAGGAGCCGGTTCGCGGTATCGAACACTTCAATCGGTCCGGTGATGTCCAGGGCCATCGCGCCCGCGTACACCACCACAACAACACGTCGCTCCAACACGGTCACAGCCTGTATCGGATCTCGCACTGGCTGCAATGACAGATTAGTGACGTATCCGGCCAACGCGCGGCGCCGCAGGCGCGGGAAAGGCGCTGGCAAGGCAGTTCGTGCGCCGGGCGGGCAGCGCCGCGTGAGGCAGCTCACAGGGCGCCGGTACGGCCGCGCACATGCTCGGCCGCAGCCGCGGAAGAGGTCAGGATGCAGGCATGAGAATGCCTCTCGGTCGTCCGAGCCTGCGCCCGTATCTGCCGTACCGACAGCGCCCGATGACGGGCGACCCCGCCCTGGTCGCCCATTTCCTCGGCACCAGTTCCGTGCTGCTGTCGGACGGGGAGACCTCTGTGCTCAACGACGGTTTCGTCACCCGGCCGGGGATGCTTCGCGTCGCCCTGGGCAGGATCGCGCCCGACCGGCCCCTGGTGCGCGCCGCGATCGACCGGCTGAGGGTGAGGAACCTGGCCGCCGTGGTCTGCGCCCACTCCCACTACGATCACGCCCTCGACGCGCCGGTGTGGGCCCTGGAGACCGGCGCGGAGCTGGTCGGATCGCCCTCCACCGCGAACATCGGCCGGGGCCTGGGAGTGCCGGAGCCGCGCTTGCGCGTGGTCGCGGACGGGGAGACCGTCTCCTACGGCCGCTTCGACCTCACCTTCCTGGAATCCGTGCACAGCCCCGGTGACCGCTTTCCCGGCACCGTCGACGAGCCTCTGGTGCCACCGGCCCGGGCCGGCGCCTGGAGGACCGGCGCCGCCTACAGCGTGCTCGTGGCCCATCCGGCCGGCCGCGTCCTGCTGCACGCCAGCGCCAACGTCCGCCCCGGCGCCCTGCGCGGCCGGTCCGCCGACGTCATCTATCTCGGCATCGGCAATCTGGGCAGGCAGTCGGCCGAGTTCCTGCGCACGTACTGGGACGAGGTCGTGGTCGCGACCGGTGCGCGCCGGGTGGTCCTGGTGCACTGGGACGACTTCTTCGCCGGCCTGCACCGGCCCCTGAGGCCCATGCCCCGTTTCCTGGACGACATCGGCACCACCATGAGCAGGCTGTTGCCCCTGGCCCGCCGCGACGGTGTCGACGTCGTCCTCCCCGTCACCTGGCGACCGAGCGCCCCGCTCGCCGACCTGAAGTGAAGGCGCCCGCCGGTGGCGCCGCGCGGAGCCGACGGGCGCCATGGGCTCGGCGGAGCCGACGGGCGCCATGGGCTCACACGGCGCTCAGCCCTCCGTCGACCACCAGGCTCTGGCCGGTGATGTAGGAGGCGCGGTCGGAGAGCAGGAAGGTGACGGCTTCGGCCACCTCCCAGGCGGTGCCCTGGCGCCCGAGCGGTATGCGCGTGAACGAGGTGGTGCGCGACGCCCGCCGGGCCGAGGCCTCCCGTCCCATCGGGGTGTCGATCAGGCCCGGGACGACGAGGTTGGCACGGATCCCGCGCGGCCCACCCTCCTTGGCGACATGGCGCGTGAGACCGGACAGACCCGCCTTGGAACTGTCGTAGGCGGGCGAGTCGGTCGCGGCGCGCAGCCCCGCCACGGAACCGACGAAGACGATCGATCCCCCGTCGGAGAGCGCGGGCAGTGCGTATTTGGCGGCGAGGAAGGGAGCGCCCAGGTTGAGCGAGAGCACGCGTTCCCACTGCTCCGGTGAGGTGTCCGCGAGACCCGCGCCGAGTCCGATGCCGACGTTGACCACCAGCGCGTCGAGCGAGCCGAGTTCGCGGACGGCCTCGGCGACCATGGCCGAGGACTGGCCCGGATCCGTCGCGTCACCGACCACAGGGAGGCCGCGACCGCCTTCCTCGCCGACCAGGGCGGCGGTGGCGGCCGCGGCGGAGGGGGAGACGTCGGCGCAGGCCACGCGGGCTCCCTCGCGGGCGGCGAGCACGGCCACCGCCCGTCCGTTGCCCACCGGGGCCTTCGGATCGTCACTGGGGCGGGTGCCCGCGCCGATGACCAGTATGTTCCGGCCGGCCAGGAGGCCGGTCAGGCGGCCGACCGGGCGGGTGGTCGCGGCGTGCCGGGGCTCAGCCATGGCCGTGTCCCCTTCCCGTCGCGTGCGCGCGGGCTCCGTCGGGCCCGGGCAGGGCTTCCGACGCGTAGCCCGGCTCCAGCGGTGTGCCGGCGGAGTTCAGGAAGAACGCGACCATGTGGTACTGACCGACGAGCATGGTGATTTCGATCAGCTGCGCCTCGTCGTGGTCGGCCGCGAGCGCGGACCAGGTGGCCGCGGACAGGCGCGCGTCCCGGTGCAGTTCGTCGGCGGCACGCAGCAGGGAGGCGTCGGCCGGTGACCACTCCTGGGCGTCCGGGCCCGCGCCGACCCGCCGGATCTCCTCGTCGGTGAGCCCGGCAGCCCTGGCCAGCGGTACATGCCGCCCCCATTCGTAACCGGCCCTTGTGTGGAACGCCGTACGCAGGATCAGCAGTTCCCGGGTCCGGCCCGGAAGCCGGCCGTCGCGCAGCAGATGGCTGCCGAAGGGCAGGAAGTGCCGGAAGAGGCCGGGGTGCCGCACCAAGGTGGTGAAGACGTTGGCGAGACGGCCGTCGGCGTCCCGGGGGATCGCGGCGAGCAACTCCCGCGTGGACGGGTCCCACTCGTCCTCGGGCAGCGGCGCGAGGCGCGGGCCGGTGGCGTCGGCGGCGGGGTGGGGCCGGTGATGGGGCTCGTCGGTCATGGCGGTCTCCGCACGGTTCGTCAGGGTGGTGGACAGCAGGAGGGCGGGGCTGAGCGCGCTCGACCGGCGCCATGCCGGGTACGCGCCGGTGCGCTCGTCCCGCCGCCGTGCCACTGTGCTGCCGGCGGCGGGGCGTTGTCGACGGCCCTTCGGCCAAGGCCGGAACCCGGCATATTGTTCGGTCGTACAACGGCGGTTGCAGGAGGGGCGGAGGTGAGGTCCATGCCCGGACAGCCGGGCGCGGCGGCGTGCCTCGAACGGGTCATCGCCGCGATGGCCGCGCAGCAGCGTCACGTGGGCGGGCGGTTGCACGCGGAGCTGACGGACCACATCCCGTCCTACCGCGTGGTCCCGCGGGAACTCCTGGACGAGATCTGGCACCGGCACTTCCAGCGGGCTCTCGCGGTGGTGCGGGAAGGGGCGGTGCCCGCGCCCGAGGACTTCGGCGAGGCCGATGTGGCCCGGGACCGGGTCGCCCGGGGCGTGCCGCTCGCAGACGGGCTCCGCGCCTTCCGCCGGGCGCTGAGCGCGATACGGGACCTGTTCCTCGCCGAGGCGACCGCAGGCGGGCTGGACCCCGGCCTCGTCGTCGACCGCACCACGCGCCTGTGGGAGCTCGCGGACGTCGCGAGCCTGCGGATCGCCGCGGTTCACCGGCAGGCCGAGGTCGACTCCGCCCTGTTCGACGCCCGCCGCCGCGCCGGCTTCCTGCGCGGACTGCTCTACGGGACGCTGAGCGCCGCGGAGATCCACAGCGGTGCGGCGATCTACGGACTGGACCCGGCGCGGCCGTACCGGGCCATCAGAGCCGTTGCGAACGGCACCGCCGGTCCGGACGCCCTGGAACGCTCCCTGGAGTCCCACGGGCGCAGGAACGGCCGGGCCGCGCTGCTCACCGTGCTGGGCGAGGCCGTCGCAGGCATCGTCGAGGCCAAGCCGGAGACCGGTGACCCGGAGGTGACGGCGGGGGTCGGCCCGCCGGCGGACCTGGCCGCGGTGCACCGCTCCTTCCGCGCCGCCGGCAGGATGCTTCAGGCCGCCCGTGCGTACGGTCTGCGCGGCGTGTACGACCTGAGCGACCTGTCCTGGCGGGTGGCGGTCGTCGCCGAACCGGAACTCGCCGAGCTGCTGCTCGACCGCTATCTGCGCCCGCTGGAGGCGGAAGGCGAGTTCGGCGCGCTCATCGAGGAGTCGGTGCGGGAATACCTGGCGAGGGGACGGCACATCCGCGAAGTCGCCCGCAGCGCACACGTCCATGTGAACACCGTCCGCTACCGGCTGCGCCGTTTCGAGGAGCTCACCGGCACCAGCCTGGACGCTCCGGACACCGTGGTGGAGCTCAACTGGGCCTTGGCTGCACGTGAGTTGGGAACGCCAGGGCGGGCTACGGCGGCGGCGTCGAGGCCGCGCGCGTAGCCCGCCTGCGCGGATGCGGTCACTCGGCCGCGGCGAGCAGCCGTGCCTCGCTCTCCTCGTACAGCCGACGGCTCTCGTGACTGACGGCGGCGCGGCGCCGGTGCTCCCAGCGGCTGCCCAGCCAGCCCGCCAGATAGCCGAAGGGCACGGAGACCAGGCCGGTGGACTGCATGGGGAACCAGTGGAAGTCCGTGTTCGGGAAGACCGCTGACGGCGTGCCCGAGACGGCCTTGGAGAAGACCATCAGCACCAGCGCGCAGGCCGCACCGCCGTAGAGGCTCGCGAGCAGGCCCGTGCGGGTGAAGCCCCGCCAGAACAGGGAGTACGTCAGCGCCGGGGCCACGGCCGACGCCCCGATGCAGATCGCCAGCGTGGTCAGTACGGCGACGTCCCAGTTCTGCACCAGGGTGGAGAGCGCGATGGCCACGGTTCCCACGGCCACGCTCGTCCACGCCGCCACCGTCATCTCCGTACGGGGCTCCGCCCGTCCCCGCCGCATGGTGTGGGCGAACAGGTCGTGGGCGAGCGACGAGGCCGCGGCCAGGGTCATTCCGGCGACCGAGGACAGCAGCGTGATGAAGACCGTGCCCGCCATGGCCGCGTACAGAACCGTGGTGCCCACGGAGCCGGCGCCACCGCCGAGCGCCCGGGACAGCATGAGCACCGACGTCCTGCCGTGGGGGTCGACCGCGGTGATGTACCGCGATCCCACCAGCGCCGCCGCGCCCGTACCCATGATGATCACGAGCAGGCAGAACGTGGTGACCGTGCCGACCGCCCACGACATGGAGCGGCGAATGGCCGGCACGTCCCGCGCGGAGTACAGACGCATCGTGATGTGGGGCAGGCAGGCGGCGCCGAGGATCACGGTGATCTGGAGACTGGCGAAGTCCAGCCGGTCGACGGCCGAGGTACCCAGCTGAAGGCCCTGCTGGAAGAAGGCGGGGCCCGCTCCGCTGCCGTGCCGGGCCGCCTGGAGCACGGCGTCCGGGCTCCAGTCGAAGCGGTTCAGGACGAGGACGGCGACGGTGGCGCTGGTGCCGAGCAGGAGCACGATCTTGATCATCTGAATGAGCGCGGTTCCCCTCATGCCGCCGAGCGCCGCGTAGATGATCATCAGGCTGCCGACGAGGACGATGCACGTCGTCCTGGCGCCGGCCAGGTGCGGGATGCCCAGGATGAAGGTCAGCAGCGACCCGGCTCCGGAGAGCTGGACGACCAGGAACGGCAGGGTCGCGCCGAGGGTCACCGCACACGAGGCGATACGGACCGCGCGTCCCGGCATGGTGCGGGCCAGGACGTCGCCCATGGTGAAACTGCCGGCGTTGCGCAGCGGTTCGGCCAGCAGGAACATCAGCAGCACCAGCGAGAGGGCGGTGCTGACCGCCAGGACGTATCCGTCGTATCCGGCGAGCGCGATGATGCCGGTGGTGCTCAGCACCGTGGCCGCCGAGATGTAGTCGCCCGCGATCGCCAGGCCGTTCTTGAGGGGCGTCAGCGAGCGGTAGCCGGTGTAGAAGTTCGTCAGGTCGTCGCGGTCCGGTCCCGCCATCACGCACATCAGCAGGGTGAGGGTCACCAGGGTGGTGAACAGGAGCAGGACGACGGTCTGTGTCCCCGCGCCGAAGTCGTTCATCTCGCCACCCCGGCTTCCTGGTCCGGCCGCCGGACCGTCTGCTCGCGCACGGTCCGCGCCAAGGGGTCCACGGAGCGCTGGGCGCTGCGGCCGTACCAGAGGACCGCCGCGAAGGTGACGACGAGCTGGAGGACCCCCAGGGCCATGCCGAGGCTCAGTTCACCGGTGATCCTGGCCCCCATCAGGTCCGGCGCGCAGCAGGACAGCACGACGTACACCACGAAGGAGCCGAGCGCGGTGAGCGTGGAGACCCGGCGGAGCACGCGGTAGGCCGAGCGCAGGGCGGCGAGGTCGCCACCGCGCCGACCGGTCTCGGGCACGTAGGGCTCGTGCCGGGGTGCCTGGCCGTACGGCTCGTACGAAAAGACGTCGTACGCGTAGTCGTACGCGTAAGGGTTGTCCTGCGGGACGCCGTGGCGGTACGACGGCTGCCGTGGATCCCGCTCGTCGGGGAATGTCATCGTGGCCTTCCGGTGCGGCTCGGATGCGTGGGACATGGGGGGGCGGAGCTCGGGTGTGGCGGCGCACGATACCGACTGGTTGGAATGCCTGATAAGCCTGCCGGACGTCACGTTTCGAGTTCGATGTGGCATCCGGTCGACAGCGATCGCCCGACGGGTGGCGACCCCCGGACCGTAGGTCACCGGGCGCGGGAGTGGCTTGTGGGGAATGTCACACACCCGGGCGTACCTACTGGTCGGTATGGTCGCGGGGAGCCGCGAACGACAGGAGGCGCGATGTCCGCGACCAACCGGCAGATCCGTCTGGCAGCCCGCCCCGTGGGCGAAGTGAAACCCGAGGACTGGGAGCACCGCAGTGAGCCCCTCGAGGAACCGGGCCCGGGCCGGTTCGTCGGCCGGACACGCGTCATCTCGCTGGATCCGGCCATGCGGGGCTGGCTGGACGACCGGCCCTCCTACCTGCCGCCGGTGGGCATCGGAGAGGTGATGCGCGCCGGATCGGTCGTCGAGGTCACCGCCTCCGACCACCCCGGCTTCCAGCCGGGTGACCACGTGGTCGGCACCTTCGGCGTGCAGGAGTACGTGGTCTCCGACGGCCGGGGCGCGCTGAAGATCGACACCTCGCTCGCCCCGCCCTCGACGTACCTGGGAGCGCTGGGCATGCCCGGCATGACCGCGTACTTCGGCCTGCTGGACGTCGGGGCGCTGAAGGACGGCGAGACCGTCGTGGTGTCCGGGGCCGCCGGAGCGGTCGGCACCATCGCGGGGCAGATCGCGAAGGCCAAGGGCTGCCGGGTCGTGGGCATCGCCGGAGGGCCGGAGAAGTGCGCCCTGCTCACCGGTGAACTCGGCTTCGACGCGGCGATCGACTACCGGGCCGGCGACGTCAGGAAGGCGCTGCGCGAGCACGCCCCCGACGGCATCGACGTCTACTTCGACAACGTCGGAGGGGACATCCTCGACGCCGCCCTGACCCGGCTGGCGATGCACGCGCGCGTCGTGGTGTGCGGTGCGATCAGCCAGTACAACAACGCCACGCCGGTCAAGGGCCCCTCGAACTACCTCTCGCTGCTGGTGCGCCGCGCCCGGATGGAGGGCTTCGTCGTCTTCGACTACGCCAAGCGCTACGCGGAGGCGGCGCGGGAGATCGCCGCCTGGATCGGCGACGGCCGCATCAAGGTCAAGGAACATGTGGTGAGGGGCACCGTGGACGACTTCCCGGAGACGCTGCAGATGCTCTTCCGTGGCGAGAACGTCGGCAAGCTCGTGCTGGAGCTGGCGTGACCGCCGCCGCCCCGCAGGGGGCACAGAAGGACAGCGCCGCGCTCCAGGGCAAGGTGGCGATCGTCACCGGCGCCGCGAGCGGGCTGGGCCGGGCCATGGCGCTGGCGGTGGCGAGGGCGGGGGCGCGCGTGGTCGTCGCGGACCTCGACGCGCGGGGCGGCCGGGAGGTGGCCCACACGGTCGGCGGCCACTTCCGGGCCTGCGACGTCTCCGACCTCGACGCCAACCGCGCGCTGGTGGAGTTCACCCAGGAGACGTACGGCGGGGTCGACATCGCGCTGCTCAACGCGGGGGTGGCGACCGGATGCGGCGTCGGGGACGACTTCGACCCCGCGCGCTACCGCCGGGCGATGGGGGCCAACCTCGACGGCGTGGTCTTCGGCACCCACGCGGTGCTGCCGGCGCTGCGGGCCCGCGGCGGAGGATCGATCGTGGCGACCGCGTCCCTGGCGGGCCTGGCGGCCGTGCCGCTCGATCCGCTGTACGGGGCCAACAAGCACGCGGTCGTGGGACTCGCGCGCTCCCTGGGGCCGGCTCTCGCGCCGGAGAACGTGCGCTTCAACGCGGTCTGCCCGGGGTTCGCCGAATCGCGGATCATCGACCACCTGCGCGGCATGCTCTCCGAGCAGGGCCTGCCGGTCATCCCGGCCGAGACCGTCGCCGACACGGTGCTGCGGATCCTCACCGGTGACGGCACCGGCGAGTGCTGGTTCATCCAGGCCGGCCGCGAACCGGAGCCGTTCCGCTTCCGCAACGTTCCCGGGCCGGGCCGACCCGTCGGCGTCTGAGACGTTTCCGGGGTGGGTCCTGAGGACGACCGGGGCCCACCCCCTTTCGAGGTCCACACTCCGCATCCCGCACCACGTCATGACTCGCTCCACTACGCTGCTCGGTACACGCTTCGCGTCAGCAGTGCGGTCGGTTCCCGGCGCCTCGGCGGTCGGACGGTCAGGGACGATGCATGGACTATTACGATCTCGGCACCTACAGCCGCCCCGTGACGACGTCCTCGCCCGAGGCGCAACTCTGGTTCGACCGCGGTCTGATCTGGACGTACGCCTTCAACCACGAGGAAGCCGTCTCCTGCTTCGAAGCCGCCGCGGCGGCCGACCCCGGCTGCGCCATGGCCCACTGGGGCATCGCGTACGCACTCGGCCCCAACTACAACAAGCCGTGGGAGTTCTTCGACGAGCAGGACCTCGCGCGCACCGTCGCGCGCACCCATGCCGCCGTGGAACTCGCCCACGAGAAGGCGGCAGCCGGCGCCACGCCCGTCGAACGAGCCCTGATCGGCGCGTTGCGTGCCCGCTACCCGCAGGCGGAGGTGGTCGACGACTGTTCCGTGTGGAACGCGCCGTACGCCGACAGCATGCGCGCCGTCCACGAAATCGCCCCGGACGACCCCGACATCGCCGCCCTGTACGCCGACGCGCTGATGAACCTCACGCCCTGGCGGCTGTGGAACCTGCGGACCTGCGGACCGGCCGAAGGCGCCCGCACGCTCGAGGCCAAGGCCGTCCTGGACCGGGCGCTGGCGACCGATGCCGGGGCGGGGCACCTCGGCGTGCTGCACATGTACATCCACCTGATGGAGATGTCCCCGACGCCCGAGGCCGCACTGCCCGTCGCCGACCGGCTGCGCGGCCTGGCGCCCGACGCCGGCCACCTGCAGCACATGCCGTCCCACATCGAGGTGCTCTGCGGCGACTACCGGCGCGTGGTGTCGGACAACCACGACGCGATCGTCGCGGACGAGAAGTTCCACGCGCGGGCCGGGGCGATGAACTTCTACACGCTGTACCGGTCGCACAACCACCACTTCAAGATCTACGGCGCGATGTTCCTCGGCCGGTTCCGGACCGCCCTGGAGGCCGCGGCCCGGTTGGAGGCGTCCATCCCCGAGGAACTGCTGCGCGTGCGGAGTCCGCCCATGGCCGACTGGCTGGAGGGCTTCCTCGCCATGCGGGTCCATGTGCTCATCCGCTTCGGCCGCTGGAGCGACATCCTCGGGCTGCCCCTGCCCGCCGACCCGGAGCTCTACAGCGTGAGCACGGCGATGCTGCACTACGCCCGGGGCATCGCGTTCTCGGCCACCGGCCGGATCGCCGAGGCCGAGGCCGAACGCCGGCTGTTCGGCGAGGCGGCCGCGAGGGTCCCGGAGACCCGCATGCTGTTCAACAACACCTGCGCCGACATCCTGGCGATCGCGTCGGCGATGCTCGACGGTGAACTCGCCTACCGCAAGGGCGATCACGACGCCGCCTTCGCCGCGCTGGAGCGGTCGATCGACCTGGACGACAACCTCCCCTACGACGAGCCGTGGGGATGGATGCAGCCCACCCGGCACGCCCACGGCGCCCTGCTCCTGGAACAGGGGCGCGTCGCGGAGGCCGAGGCGGTCTACCGCGCCGACCTGGGACTCGACGACACCCTTCCCCGCGCCGTGCAGCACCCCGGCAATGTCTGGGCCCTGCACGGGCTGCACGAGTGCCTGGTCCGGCTGGGCAAGGCGGGAGAGGCGCAGATCGTGGCCCAGCAGTTGAAGATCGCCGCCGCGATGGCGGACGTGCCGGTCGAGGCGTCCTGCTTCTGCCGCCTCGACGCCGTCTCAGACACCGCCGACGGGGGCGGTTGCTGCACGGTGGAACACTGAGCCGTCACCGGACGGTCCGGGAGCGTCGGTCCCGAGGCGGTCACAGGACGGCGGCGTCGACGAGACCAGGTCGGGCAGGCCGAGCGAGCAGATCCGCTCGGCCTCGTCGGCGGACAGACCGAAGTGCCGCAGCGGTCCGCGGACGACCAGGTCCGTGGAGCGCGCGTCGTCACGGTCGGGCCGCGCGTGCAGCAGGGAGCCCAGGGCCAGTTGGGCGCCGACCGTCATCGCCGAGCCGACCCCGACGTCGGCGAGTTCGTGGGCGAGGGGGACGGGTTCGACGCCGCGGGGTAGCC
Organism: Streptomyces incarnatus; assembly: GCF_001027185.1. NCBI lineage: Bacteria > Bacillati > Actinomycetota > Actinomycetes > Kitasatosporales > Streptomycetaceae > Streptomyces > Streptomyces incarnatus. Next base: position 7,552,613 of record NZ_CP011497.1, read on the forward strand.
GGTGAACAGGTCGCGGCCGGTCTGCTGCTTCAGGACGCGGATCCGGGGCGGTCACGGGTGGGGCCGGCCTCAGCGCCGGGGCGGCGGCGGTGAAGGCGCCGGCGCGGTAGACGGCCAGGCCTGAACCAGCAGACCGGATCGGGCGGCCGGCCGCGGCACTGGCCGACGAGCGCCCGCACCCATGCTCAACGGCCACCAGGCATGGCCGGACGGCCTGGCCTCCGCCGCCTCCGAGTAACCCGCGGTGTGCCGCCTTCGAGTACCCCGCGGTCCCCACAAGCCCGGTGGACGTGGCGGAGCCCGGGAGTCGTATCCAGCTCCCGGGCCCCTGGGGATGCCACCCAATTGCGCACGCCGGCGGCGTTTAAGAGGTCGGATCAGTCATCATGCCGTCGTGTTCTTCCTTTGAACTACCGCACCAGGAGAGAGGTGCAGGCGAGAGTCGAACTCGCATCCGACGGCGTTCGTCCGGCCTCGGTCGATCCGGCGATCGGCGGCGATGCTGAGACTGGAGCGAGAGTCTGAGATTGACCGCGGCTGCCTCTGCCAGTTGGGCTACCCCGGCTCGTCGCAGGTGCTGTGCCGGGGGAAGGACTCGAACCTTCACTGTCACCGTGTCTTCAGGCTGAACTTCAGTGTCAGCTTGCGCTCATCACGCGGACCAGGCCTCAATCCGGCCCGCGCCTGTTGCGCACCCCCGCGCTCGCACGCGGGGGCGATCGTGGATGCTACCCGTGGCCGGCGTCAGCCGAGCAGGTAGCCGAACACCGCGTCGCCGACCCGCTGGTCGGTGACCTCGGCGCCGTTGGCCTCCTCGCGGGCGAACTTCACCGCCTGCTGGAGCTTCTCGACCCGCTCCACCAGCTCGTTCACCCGCCGCGCGGGAAGTGCTCCGGAGAACTTCACGGTCGTCCAGTACCCGATGGGCACGTCCTCGTAGTACACCTCGACCTGCGCCGGGTGCTTGTCGGTGGCCTCCGCCTTGACATGGTTGCGGGGGACCTTCTTCGTGCGGATCGTGCGTACCGGGTCCGTCTTCCACCAGTCCGTGGACGGGTCGTGGGACCAGGATTCGGCGGCATCGAGGGTGGGGAGCTTCCTGACGAACGTGTGCAGGTCGGTGAGCTGCTTCTCCAGGAAGAGGAGATAACTGACCGGGACGTCGGCGACGATCGTCCGGCCGTCGACCGTGACGTCCGCGCGGGCCGCGCAGTTCGCCCAGTCCTTGGTGGCGGTCACGTCGAAGAGCCGGGTGAGCGACGCGGACATCTCCCGCAGCACGTCCTCGGCCTGCACCTGTACCCGCGTGGACTCGGGCGGCAGCTGCTCGCCCTCCTCGTCCTTCGGCTGGTACGTGCGCGAGATACCGGCCAGCAGCGCCGGCTTCTGCACCTTGTGGTGCGCCGCGGTGATGTCCTGGAGCGACTTGCTCTTGACACCCTTCTCGACAGCGATGATCTGGTTCAGTCTCGCCACTTCGGCTCCCCCTTCGAACAGGCAGGAACCTACCTCACCGGCTCGAACACGCGCACTTTCTTTTCGCACGGCGGATCCGGGCTTTCAACGGTTCGAGGGGCGGTGTACCGGCGGCCGGTTCGCACCGCGTCGCCGCGTCAGGAACCGGTCGGAGCCAGGTGGATGACAGGGCGTCAGTGGGTCGGTCGCCCCGACCACCGCGGCTTGGCCTGATCACGCGCTCGACGAGCCGGCCTCGCGACGAACTGGGATACGTTTTGAGTCGAGGGCGAGCGGGCGGCGCCGGCTCGGCCTTGTTCGGAGCGGCGGGCGACTGATCAGCTTCGGGAGAAACTGTTCCCCTCCACCGCGGCTCGCAGTTCCCCCCGGAATTCGGCGAGTACAAAAGGCAGGACAGTACGTGAGGAGAACCGGCGAATACGTCGAGTTACAGCGCCGATGCAGGGCAATCCTGAGCGATCTCGGCGTGCCGCGGTCCCTTTCCCTCGACGCGATCCGCAAGCGGGTGGAGGAACTGCGAGGCCGACCGCTCATTCTGAAGGAGCTGCCCGAGCAGGCGGCCTCGACCGGGGTGTGCGGGCTGTGGCTGGGCACCGACGACGCCGACTACGTGTTCTACGAGGGCCGGACGGCCCCTGTGCACCGCGAGCACATCATCCTGCACGAGATCGGACATGTGCTGTGCGACCACCACCGTGGGGTCACGGTCAGGGCCGACGCCCTGACCGGCCGGCTCCTCGACGGTCTCCAGCCCCGGCTCGTCCAACGCCTCATGGCCCGCACCGGTTACAGCACCACCGAGGAACGGGAAGCCGAGATGATCGCCAGCCTGATACAGAGCGCCGGGAAGACCGGTCGCCCGGCCGGCGCACTGGGACGGCTCGGCGCCTACCTGGGAGTGAGGACCGACGGCGGTGAGTGAGCTCGCGGCCCACGTCGGAGTGTGCGGCGTCCTCACCCTGTGGCTCGCCCTCGCCCTGCGGGCGGGACCCGCGCTGCGCGTGCCCTCCCAGCGCGGACTCTGGCTCACGGTCCTCGCCGCCACCGTCGCCATCACCCTGTTCCAGCCCAAGGTGGTCACGTGGCTGACGGAGGTCGGCGGCACCTGCCGGACGGTCTCGCTGGTCCGCAATCTGATCGGCGTCCTGAGCGCCGGACTGGTCCTGCTGTTCATCGTCGACTCCACGCGGGCCCGTCGCGCGCACATCGCCGTGACGGCGGGACTGGCGGCGGCCATGGGCTCGCTGCTCGCCCTGTACCTGCTGGGAGCCGATCGGACGGTCTCGCGGACGACGCCCCAGGGGCCCGCCGATCCGTCGTCCCTCTACTGGTGGGTCCTCGGCGTCGCCCACCTGGCCGGTGACGCCGTCGCGGTGGTCGTCTGCCGGCGCTACAGCACACGTACCGACGACCGCGATCTCGTCTGGTCACTGCGGCTGTTCGCGCTCGGAAGCCTCCTGGCGATCGCCTTCTGGTGCGGTTATCTGATCCACCTCCACGTCCGCATCGACGGCATGCTCCCCTGGTTGTCGCTGGTCATGAGCCTCCACGGCTTCCTCCGCGCGGCCTCACTGCTCGTCCCCACCGCCACCGCCTTCGCCCGGTCGCTGACGGCCCTGCGGACCACCTGGCAGCTGTGGCCACTGTGGCGGGACCTCGTGGCCGCGGTACCGCACGTCGCCCTCGCCCCGCCGCAGCGGACCCGCGTCCACGAGGTGCTGCGCCCGCGTTCTCCGTACGCCCTGCAGGCACACCGCCAGACCATCGAGACGTACGACGCGCTCCTGGACCTGCAGCAGTACGTCCGGCCGGACGCCCACGACCGAGCGCACCGGCGGGCGCGGCAGGCGGGGCTGCGCGGGGAACGGCTCGCGACGGCGGCACTGGCGGGCGCGCTGGATCAGGCCCGGCGCGCCAAGCTCGCCGGCGCGCCGCCGTCCACCCCGATTCCGCTGCCCGGCGTCGATCGCGGCAGCCCGGCGACCCTCCTGGCGATCGCCCGGATGTGGCCTTCCACGACTGGCACCCTCCCGGCCCCGACCGGCTCCGGCGGTCCCGGCGGCCCCGAACCGGGGCCGCTTCATGCTGAATCGGACCCATCAAGGCAGGCATGACCCCGCCGGTGTCACAGGTCCGCGCCGGCGCGTGGTGCGATGTGGAAGTCGAACGCGAGGGTCCCGGGATCCAGGGCCGTCGCCCCGCCGTCGACCGTGAGCACCGCACCGTTGACATACGACGCCGCCGGGGAGATCAACCAGCCGATCGTCTCGGCGACTTCCCGCGGTTCGCCCGGCCGGCCCATGGGCAGCAGCCTGGTCGCCTCCGCGTAGGCGGACTCCACACCGCCGTCCCCCGGGCCCGCCTCCCGGGCGAAACGCGCCATGCGCCGATCGGCCATCTCGGTCCTCACCCAGCTGGGGCACACGACGTTGGCGCGCACTCCCGCGCGCCCGTAGTCGACGGCCACGGAACGGCACAGCGACAGCAGGGCGGCCTTGGACACGGCGTACGGGGCGTTGCTCGCGCCGTTGCGCAGGGCGGAGACCGACGCCACCGCCACGACCGCTCCGCGCGCCTGGAGCAGATGCGGGATCGCCGCACGCAGGAGCAGCATCGGACCGGTGACGTTGGTGCGCATCACCTCGTCCCAGTCGGCCGGCGACAGGTCCCCGACGGTGCCGCCGCGTCCGATGCCCGCGTTGAGCACGACACCGTCCAGTCGCCCATGGGCGTCGAGCGCCGTACGGACAAGGCCCTCGGCGGCGTCGGGGTCGCCCGCGTCGGACGGATACGCCAGGGCGCCGGTCTCCTGCTCCAGCCGCCGCAGCGGTTCCACCCGGCGCCCGGAGACCACCACGTGGTGCCCTTGTTCGCGCAGCAATCGGGCGGTGGCCTCGCCGATGCCGGAACCGGCGCCGGTCACGATGACAACTCGCTCATCCATCAGAGGGGTTCAGCTTTCTGTTCCGGGAGCACGCAGGAAGCCGATCGTAGAAGGGCCCACGTGCCGCGCGTCCGGCTACCGACGATCTTGAGACAGCTTGCCCGCCGTGCGCAGCGCGCTGAGGACCGCGCGCACCGCCTCGGAGGACTTGTCCTCGCCCGTGGCCCGCCGGTGGTAGTTCAGCCCGCCGGGATTCTCCATGTTGAGCTCGATCACATAGGGATAGGCGAGGTCGACACCCACATAGAAGATGCCGTGGTCCATCAGCCGCTTGCCGAGGCGGCGCAGGAACACCTCCTCGTCCGGGGTGAGGGTGAGGCGCTCGAAGCGGGCGCCGACGGTGGCGTTGGCGCGGTGGTCGTTGTCGCGGTGGAAACGCAGGAATCCGGTCACGGGAACATCGCCGGCGAGGATCACGCGCTTCTCGTTGCTGCGCACGTTCGGGATGTACTCCTGCACCGCGGTGTACCGCTTGGCCATGCCGATGATGTCGCGTCCGTAACTGACGTACCGGGACGTCGCGTTGCCGGTCGCGGCGGCCAGCAGCGCCGAGCGGTTGCGGTCCTGGTCGTTGACGACGTAGACGTTCTGCCCGCAGCCGCCGTTGGTCGGCTTGGTGACCCAGGAGCGGCCGGGGTCGGACTCCACGAGGGCGTTCAGGAACTCGTAGTCGTTCGAGACGTACGAGGCGGGCAGGTTCTCCGCGGGCACCACCGCGCCGAGGTTGCTCTTGGCGTTGAGGTAGAACAGGGCGGTCGCGTCGTTGACGAACGGCACCTTGCGGTTGAGCAGCCACAACAGCTGGAAGTAGTCGGTGGTCGCCTCGGGATGCGTGCCGGCGAGCACCCAGACCAGGTCGAAGTCCTCGGCCGAGGCACTGGACTCGCTGAGCTTGGGGAACTCGCCGCCGGCGACGAACTCCTCGGACACCCGCATACGGTCGCACACGACGACGGAGTCGTGGACGCCCAGCGTGTCGATGTCCCCGATGTGCACCTCGTGGCCCTCTCGGTAGAGGGCGCTGGGGATGATGGAGTGGTTGTCGAGCTTGAATTTGTACGCTTCCGAGACCAGGACCAGAATCCTGTAGGGCATGGTGTCACCTCGTTGTGCGGTTCAGGCGGTCGGCAGTTCCTCGATGCGCTCCATGAGCCAGGCCTCGGCCTGGAGCAGCCGTCGCTCCACCTCGGCGGCGTCGACGCCGCTCACGATGACGAAGCACAGGTGCGAAGCGCTGTAGAGCGTGACCGCGTCGGGTGCGATCTGTTCGTTCACCTCGTAGTGCCGCACCCACGGGAACGGCGGCCTGTCCGGCAGCCGTACCGGACGGCCCTGCGGCAGGATGGAGACCGAGCCGTGCACCTCGGCCGGCGGGTCGGCGGGGGGCGGCTCGCAGGGCAGTTGGCAGGACAGGCGCAGGGAAGCGGTGTGCAGGTCCACGCCGTAGGTGGCCCGGGTGAGGGCGGGAATGCGGTCCCCGCCCACGCGGGAGGCGATCTCGCACATCACCAGCTCGTCCTCGGGTGTGTGGAAGACCTCCAGGTGGTAGGCGCCCGCCTCGGGAGTGTCGAAGGCCTCCAGCACGCGGTCGAGGAAGTTCTCCAGCCGCCGGGCGAACGGGTCGTCGGGCCGCAGCTGGACGGAGCCGTTGTTGTCCCCCGAGAAGACGCCCAGGCAGCTGCGCAGATAACGGGAGGAGGCCACGAAGCGGTAGCCGGGGGCGAGGACGGCGTCCACGTGGTACATCGGGCCCTTGACGAACTCCTCCACCATCAGGTCCTCCCGCCAGGGCCTGCGGCTGAAGGCGACCAGTTCGTCGTCGTGGTGCAGGACGGTGATGTCGCGCGACCCGCCCTGCTTGACGGGTTTGACGACGACCGGGAACCCGCGCTCCGCGATGAAGTCCGTCAGGTCGGTGAACGCGGCGAGGCGGGCGAACCGGGCCGTCGGGACGGTACGCCGCGCGACCTGCTTCATGACCACCTTGTCGCGGAAGGACAGTGCGCTGGCCGAGGACTGACCGGGGATGCCGAGGTCCTCCCGCATCCGTGCGACCCGTTCCAGGTCGTACTCGTTGTCCGTGATGATGTGGGTGAACGGCCGGTGCCGGGCCATCCGGCGGATCATCAGTTCCGGGTAGGGCACGGCTTCGCACTCCGGCACGTGTTCGTATCCGCCGAGTCCCTCGGTGCCGGCCAGCTCGTGGTGGCTGAACACATGGAGGCGGTCGGCCACTTCGGGGAACATGGCGGGATAGTCCAGCCGTGGGCCGTAGTTGATCACAGCGATGTTGGTCATGGCATTCACTCAGTGCAGGCGGCGGGATCCGGGGACGGCGCGGTGGCGGATGTCCCACTGGTTGCGGCGCACATACGTCCGCTGCAGCCAGCGGTCGCGTCCGTCGTAGTGCGCCGTGAACGGCGAACGCGCGTGCAGTCCCTTGCGGTTGTTGATCAAGAGCGCCTCACCGGGCCGCAGGAGCACATGGTGGGCGACCGCCCGGCAGGCGGCCTGGAGACGGTCGAGGGCCGACTGCGCCGCGTCGTCCAGCGGCCGCACTCCGTTGGCGGCCGCGGACACCTCGGGACAGGCCTCGGGTCCGCTGATCATCGGGACCGGGTCGGACAGCACCTCGGCGCCCTGCGCGACGTCGCGGACGTAGCTGCCGGGCGCGTTCATCCGGAACAGGGGGCTGCGCAGCGTCCGCAGCGTCGCCTCGTCGAGGACGCGGCAGATGTCGCGGGCGTCGGCGTAGTACGTCCCCGCCACCCCCTCCTGGTCGGCGCGCAGGCAGCTCAGGACGAGGAAGTCCGGGCTGGCGAGGTCGTAGCGGCCGGACGGGTCGTGGACGATGTCGTTGTGGAAGTTGAGGAAGACCACCGACCCCTGGTTCGTCTGTGTGCGGGCGCCGCTCGCGACGGGGACGACGTCGTGCACCAGCTGCCCGCTCTTCTCGGTGGCGAACCCGACCGGCTCGCCCAGCAGTCCGCTCAGCCCCAGCAGGACACCCTCGGCGACGAAGGTGGCCTTGTCCGGGCTCGGTCCGCCGTCGCGCGGGGTGTCGGGCAGCCGCGGATCCACGGGGAGGTTGCGGACGTAGCCGACGCCCGGGGTGTCCGGGTGCCTGCCGAAGTCCAGTACGCGCTGCAGCAGTTCGGTGGGCATACGCGCGAAGATCTGCAGGTAGCGGGTCATCGCCCAGTCGATGTCGCGGGACGGCTCGGGCTCCTTGACCAGGTGCGCCGCGAGGGTGTCGCGGACGTGATCCGGCACCTCGATCTCGGCGAGGGTGTCCGGAGCGGCGGGGGCATGCGCGTGGACGCTCATGCGCGTACTCCTTCGGCGTGCGGGTGGAAACGGGATGGGGCGGGACGGGCGGGGAGGCCGGCGTGCAACTCCCGTGCCAGGCGCACCGCCTCGGCTTCGCCGGCGGCGACGTGGACGGTGGCCAGTCCGTCCCGGATCTCGGTCACGGGTATGCCGACGACGCGACCGGGGGCCACACCGTGCCGGCGCTGGACCTCCACCGGGTCCACATAGCCGCCGATCACGGCGACGCACGGGGCGTCACCCAGCCGGATCGCGTCCACGCCCTCGGCGCGGAACGCCCGGTGCGCCCGGTCGGCGGTCGCGCCGTCGGGATGGGCGACGACGACGGAGCGCAGGTTCAGCACCACGGCGTCGGCGGTGGCGGCGCCGGGGCCGATGACGGTGCCCTCGGTGAACGGCGGGGTGTTGTGCCGGCAGACGATGGAGACACCGTGCCGTTCGGCGAGACGTACGGCACGGTGGTGCAGCACCTTCGCACCGTGCCGCGACATGGCGGTGGCGTCGGCGTAGGAGACCTGGTCCAGCAGACGGGTGCCGGAGACCTGGTGGGGGTCGCAGCTGTGGATGCCCTCGACGTCGGAGTGGATCTCGCAGGCGCCGGCGCCCACGGCGACGGCCACGGCCACCGCGGACAGGTCCGAGCTGTTCTTGCCCAGCCAGGTGGGGCGGCCCTCGGCGTCGACGGCCTGGCCGCCGGGGACGACGACCACCTCGTGCTCGTCCAGGGCGCGGCGCAGCGGTCCGGGGTCGGTCCGGCTCAGCCGGGCCCACATGAAGGGGCCCTCGGTCGTGAACCCCGTACGCTGCCCGGCCAGCACGGTGGCCGACCGGCCGAGGCGGTGCAGCGCCGCGGCCAGGAGGTGGGCGCTGACGGTGTCCGCCAGGGTGAGCAGCCCGGCCACCCGGTCGCCCGTGGGGTGGGGATCGACGGTGTGCAGCCGTTCCCGCAGCCGCTCGGTCTCCCCGGGCATGGCACTGACGACGACGGCCAGCCGCCGCCCTCCGGCATCGAGCCGGGCGGACAGGGAGTACGCCAGCTCGCCGTACGCGGCGGGTGTGGCGAAGCTGGAACCGCCGAACTTGAGGACCGCGGGCGGGTGGGTGACCGCGGGCGTGGCGGAGGCCGTCACAGCACACCCCGCTCCACGAGCGCCTCGGCGATCTGCAGCGCGTTGAGGGCGGCTCCGATGCGCAGGTTGTCCGCCACGAGCCACAGCCAGAAGCCGCGCGGATTGCGCGGGCTGACCCGGACCCGCCCGACGTGCACATGATCCGGATTCCCGGCGGTGCGCGGCGTGGGGAACGCGCCCGGGGTGTCCTGGTCGTGGACGGTGACCTCGGGTTCGGCGGCGAGCAGTCGGATCAGTTCCGCGCGGTCGACCACGTCGTCGCACTCGATCCAGGCCGCCTCCGAGTGGCCGTTCATCACCGGCACACGGACGCAGGTGGCGGTCACGTCGAGATGCGGGAGCCCGAGGATCTTGCGCGACTCCTGGAGCATCTTCTGCTCCTCCAACGTGAAGCCGGTGTCGAGGAGTTCGTCGATGAAGGGGATGACGTCGAAGGCGAGGGCGGGGGAGAAGGCGGTGGCGGGCGGAGTGGCCGCCGGGTCCTCCAGAGTGATGCTGCTGGCCTCGGCGAGCTCGGCGAGGCCCGAGTGGCCACGCCCGGAGGCGGCCTGGTAGGTGCTCACCACGGCGTGCCGGATGCCCCAGCGCTCCTCGACGGGCCGCAGCAGCCGGACGAGCGGGATGGTGGAGCAGTTGGGGTTGGCGATGATGCCACCGGCCGGGCGGACGTCGAGTTCCGCCGCGTTGACCTGGGGGACGACCAGCGGGGTGCCGGCGTCCATGCGGAAGGCGTTCGTGTTGTCGATGACCAGTGCGCCCTGGGCGACCGCCGAGGGCACCCACTTCCGGCTCACGGCACCGCCGGCCGAGAAGAAGGCGACGTCGGTGGTGGAGAAGTCGAAGGTGTCGAGGGCCTCGACGCGGTGGGTGCGGCCGTCGACGGTCAGCTCACGGCCCGCCGAACGCGCGGAGGCGACGAGGCGCACGTCCCGGTAGCGGAACCCGCGCTCCTCGATGAGCCGGATCAGAGTGGTGCCGACGGCGCCGGTGGCGCCCACCAGGGTGATACGGGGCGCGCTGTCGCCGGGGGTGAGGGGCATGGTGCTCGTTCTCCATCCGTGGGTGGTTGTCGGGTGCGTCCGGGGACGGGGCTCACAGCAGGCGGTCGAGCAGTCCCCGCAGGGCATCGGGCCGCCGGTCGACGGGCAGCGGGTCGACGAAGTACACCGGTGAGCCGAGGGCGGCCGCGCCGGCGTCGGCCACCCGGTCGTCGCCGACCATCGCCACATCGGGCCCCGCGAGTCCCAGGCGCTCGCAGGCGAGGGTGAACAGGCGCGCGTCGGGCTTCTGCACACCGTGCTCGTACGACAGCACGAACGCGTCGACGAGGCCGTCCAGCCCGTGGTGGCGGAAGACGGGCCGCAGGTCGTAGCCGATGTTGCTGACCACCGCCACGCGCACACCGTGCTCCCGCAGCGTCCGCAGCACCTCCTCGGTGTCCGGGTAGGGCTGCCAGGCGGGCGGGGTCATATGGCGTGCGTAGAGCGCGTCGATCAACTCGGGCCAGGGCAGTCCCGCGGCGCGCAGCAGCCCGGTGTACGCCGCCCGGTGCCGTACGGCGTCCAGGTCCCGTTCGCGCCACAGGGCCATCAGCTCGGGGCCGGCGTCCCGCGGAGCGGGGCCGCCCGGCACCGCCCCGAAGTCCGCCAAGTGCCCGGCCCATCGCCGTAGTTCATGCTCCTCCAGGGCACGGCCGGCTTCCTCGGCCACGGCCCGGAGCCAGCTCTCGGCGTCCTCCAGGTGGAAGAGCGTGCTGGAGAAGTCGAACATGCATCCTTTGACGGCCATGGGGCTCCTTCGTGGGTGGTGCGGGGGGGGGGGGGGGGGGGGAGTCGCGGTCGCGGGTTTCGGCGTCGGGTGTCGCGGGTCAGGCGGGCGTGTCGAGGGGGCGGGACCGGCCCCGGTGCACCAGGCGCCCGAGCAGAGCGGCCAGCGCGGCGAGCGCCGCGATGGTGGTCATGGCCGCCGGCAGCCCGAACGCCTCGCTCAGGAAGCCGATGGACGGCGGGCCGATCAGGATGCCGGTGTAGCCGAGAGTGGACGCCACGGCGACCCCCTGGGAGCCCCCGGACGCACCGGCGTTGCCGACGGCGACGGGGAAGACGTTGGCCAGGCCCGTTCCGGTCAGGGCGTAGCCGAGGAAGACCAGCCACGTCTGCGGTGCGAGGGCTCCGGTCAGCATGCCCACAGCGGCGAGCAGGCCTCCGGCCACCAGGACGACCGTGTCCCCGAGCCGTTCCAGGAGCCAGGTGCCCGACGCCCGGGACACCGTCATCGTCAGCGCGAAGACGGCGTAACCGGCCGCCGCCACGCCCGGTCCGGTGTGCAGGTCCGCGGACAGGTGCAGCGCGCCCCAGTCGGCGAGCGCGCCCTCGCCGTAGGCCGTGCACAGGGTGATCAGCCCGTAGACCACGATGAACAGCCGCAGCCGGTCGGTGCCGCTGCCGCCGGGGGTCCCGGTGCCCTCGGCGCGTTCCGCGGCGGGGGAGTCCGGGCGGCGGGGCACGGGGGCGCTGAGCAGGACCCGGCCGGCGAAGGCGGTGACCAGAAGCCCGATGACCGTCAGCAGAAGCAGGTGCCGCTGCGGGCTGAGGTGGGGGGCGAGCAGACCGCCCAGCCCGGCGCCGGCCAGCCCGCCCGCGCTGAACGCCGCGTGGAAGGAGGGGAGGATGGGACGTCCGATCGCCTCGGCCAGATCCACGGCCGCCGCGTTGAAGGCGACGTTGAGGCCGCCGTAGGCCGCGCCGAACAGCAGCAGGACGAGGCCCAGTTGGACGGCGTCGTGGGTCAGCGGGGGCAGTGCGACCGACAGCGACAGCAGGGCCGCCGTGACGACGGTGACGGGGTGGTTGCCGTACCGCCGGCACAGCCGGCCGGCCAGCAGCATGGTGGTCACCGAACCCACCGACACGCCCAGGAGGGCCAGCCCGAGCACGCCCGGTGAGGCGTCGATCTGTTCCTTGATCGCGGGGATGCGGACGACCCAGCCGGCGAACACGAAGCCGTCGAGGGCGAAGAAGAGACTGATCGCCCAGCGCAGCCGGGCCACCGGCAGCCCGGCCGTGGCCGGGCCGGGCCGGCCGGATTCCAGGAGCTGCTCCACGGGGTTGCTCACCCGCTTCCGTGAGGGGCCTCGGAGGCGAGGCGCGCGTCGGTGGGGTCGTCGTCCCCCGCTGGGGCGGGGACCGTGTTCGCCGTCCGGGTCCCGGGGCCGCCGGTGGTCTGCTCGGGGGCCGAACGTGCCGCACCGGTGGCCGCCCGGCGGGCGCGTACGACGCGGGACGCCGGCAGCACGAGGGCGGCGACGAGCAGGGCCTGCGGTGCGACGTAGACCCAGAAGTGCGCGGTGTCACCGCCGGACTGGGCGAGCGCGTAGAGCCGCCCTCCGACGATGCCGCTGGTGAACGAGCCGAGGCCGAGCGCCATCCGCTGGCTTCCGACGGCCAGCGCGGGCCGCCCGGGAACGGCCCGGAGCGCCTCCAGCTCGTTCTTGAGGAAGATCACCGCCTCGCCCACGCTCACGAGGACCGTGCCGAGGAGGACGAAGGGGACACCGGCGCGGGCGAAGGCCAGCAACCCGAGGGTGAAGGCGGGAAAGGCCACCAGCGTGGCCGTGGAGTAGCGCACCCGGCCGATCCAGCGGGCGGCCAGGGGCTGTCCGACGATGACGAGCACACTGTTGACGACGAGGGCGAGGCTGTAGACCACCGCCGGGTGGGAGGCGGTGACGAAGACGCCGAGGTAGTTCTGGAAGAACCAGTACAGATAGGCGCTGATCGCGGCCACGAAGGCCGGCGGAGTGAGGAACGCCCTGACCCAGTCCGCGCCGCTGCCGCCGTCCGCCGGGCGCACCGAGCCGCCGCGCGGCAGCAGGACCGCGTGCAGCAGGGTCAGCGCGGCGAACAGGACCGTGACGACCGAGAACACCAGCAGCGGCACGCGGACGATCAGCAGTCCGGAGACCAGCGTGCCCAGGGCCATTCCGCTGCTCAGCGCCGAGTTGTTCAGCGAGAGCAGCACCGAGCGGTGCTCCTCGGGCACCTCCCGGACGAGGAAGGCCTTGTTGGCCGGGGAGTACAGGGCGTCGCCGGCCGCGGCGAGCAGCACCGCGGCGACGGCCGGCCCGGGGGTGGACAGCCCCAGCATGAACAGACCGAATCCGGTGGTGCGGACGACGAGTCCGGTCACCATGGCCGGCTTCAGCCCGATCCGCTCCGCCATCAGCCCGCCGCCGAGGCAGCCGGCGAACTGCAGGAAGGACGTCGTCCCGAGCAGCACACCGACCGTGCCCATCGCCATGCCCAGCCGCTCGTGCAGCAGGATCGCCAGGAAGGGCAGCACCATGAAGCTGCCGAGCGGCATGACGAACGAGGTGGCCAGGAGGAAGCGGAGACTCGGGGGCAGACCGGCCAGACCGGCCCGCAGTTCAGAACGACGGGTGCCAGACATCGCCGTCCTCGAACTCCACCCAGTAGGTGCGGGCGATCTCCCGTTTGGTGCGCTCGCCCGCCGCGTGATCCGGCACCTTCAGCCAGATCAGCCCCGGGCGCCTGGTGTTCGCGGCGACGGGCAGCGGAATCTCGCCCGGACGGATGCCGATTTCGAAGTCCTCGACACCCACGACCGCGCGCAGCAGTTCGGGGTCGGCGGTGCGCAGCACGCGCTTGGCGGGCGGGATCAGTGAGACCACCATGCCCACCGCGTCGGTGGGCGGCAGATGCGGGGAGCTCACGCTCTCGCCGCCGGGCAGCAGGCTGCGCAGCACGGTGGCGATCTCGTCGACGCCGCCGGCGTGCTCGACCATGCGGAAGATGCGGTATCCGCCGATGCGGGTCTGCGACTCGATGATCACCGGTCGGCCGTCCCGGGCGACCTTGACCTCGGTGTGGGTGAGGCCCCAGGTGTGCCCGATGGCGTCGAGGAAGGCCTGCACCGAGGTGGTGATGCGCGGGATGTGCCGGTCGTACGGCGCTGGGGGCGGCACACTGATCTCGGTGACGGCCGGGTTGGGATGCGGGGCGAGACGGCACAGGGAGATCCCGGCGACGGCGTGCCGGCCGTTCAGGGTCACCGTCTCCACGCTGTAGAGCTCGTCCCCCTCGATGAACTCCTCTGCCAGATGGGGTTCGCCGATCCAGAGCCGGGCGTCGTCCAGGGCGCCGCGCAGTTCCTCGGGGGTGGTGATCTGGCGGACTCCCACGCTGCCCGAACCGGCGACGGGCTTGAGAATGAGCGGCAGGCCGTGGCGCGCGTGGAACTTCGCCAGGTCCTCGGCGCTGGCGACGCGGGCCCAGCCGAGGCCGAGTTCGGGATGGTCGGCCAGGATGGCGCGCATCCGGTCCTTGTAGCGGGTGGCGGCCACCGAGGCGAGGGGCAGCCCCTTGATGCCGAGGGCGTCGGCGATGACGGCGCAGCTCTCCAGGCCGAACTCGCCGAAGGAGACGGCCGCGTCGAGCGGATGCTCGCCGTGCAGGGCGCGGGCGGCCTGAAGACAGGCGACGACCTGCTCGGCGGGGAGCGGTCGCACGAACCGGCAACGGTCGAGGACCTCCAGCTCGCGGGGGGTGAAGTCGGCCGTGTTGCCGATGAAGCTGACGTCGAAGCCGAGCGAGAGGGCTGTCTCGACCACTCCGGCCCAGCCGCTGAGGACGAGCAGGTGGGGCCTGTGCTCAGGCACGGCGGTCTCCTTCCATCCGCACGCTCAGTTCGCCGGCGGCGGACACTACGTTCTGCAGGGCGAGTTCCGAGGTGGCCCCGGTGGCGGACACCACGGCGACGCAGCCGTCCTGGTCGGCCACCGTGGTCACCTCGGTGCCGTCCGGCATCGCGGGGCGGACGGCGGGGCTGCCGGGATGGCCCGCGAGCAGCTGAGCGCCCTCGATGCCGCGGAAGACGCCCGTGCGCGGCGCGTAGAGCCGGGCGTGCGCCGCACCGCACAGCGGGGCGAGGGGCTCGTCCATGAGGGCGGGGCGCCGGCGCAGCGCGAGGTCGACGAACGCGGCGTACACGTTGACACCCAGCGCCTTGCACAGCCCCTCGCCGACCAGGCCGCCGCCGAGCCGCGGGTTGATCTCGACGACCTCGAAGCCGTGGTCGGTGAGGATGAACTCGGTGTGCGCGAAGCCCTCGGTGTAGCCGACCGCCTTGAGCACCCGTTCGATCCAGCGTCCGGCCTCCTCCGCCATGCAGCCGGGCAGCGCGACCGGGAGCGCGAGTGCCTCCTCCCGGAACAGCGGGGGCGGGGACAGGACGCGGCTGCTGACGGCGAGCAGGCGGGTGCTGCCCTCCCAGGTCAGGGTCTCCATGCTGTACAGCGGCCCCAGGAAGTAGGGTTCCGCGGTCGGCCGGCCGCGCAAGGCGGAGTTCCTGGCCAGGTCCAGGACGTCGCGGAGCTCGTCGGTGGTACGGGCCAGCCAGACGTGCTGGCTGCCCGTCCCCGCGCTGTCCTTGACGATGAGGGGCAGGCCGGTGCGGGCGGCCACGGCGTCGGCGTCGTCGGTGTCGGCCACGGGCCGGCCGTCGGCGCGGGAGAGCCCGTGCTCGTACAGGCGGCGGCGCAGCCGGGCCTTGTCGCGGACGAGGCGCACGGAGTCCGGGTCCTGTCCGCCGAGTCCGAGTTCCCGGAGGGCGGCGAGTGCCACCAGGCTCCAGGTGTCGGTGGTGCTCACCAGCCCGGCGACGTCACCGATCCGCCGGACGGTGTGGACGACCTCGCTCACGTCGAAGGTGTTCACGTCGTGCACGACCAGCCGACTGCGGTCGGCGCTCGCCAGCTCGTGCAGGTACTCCGGGCGGTGTCCGGTCAGGAGATGGACGGTCAGGTCCTCGTCGGCGGCGGCGCTCAGCAGACGGCCGAGGCCGAACTGCAGCCACTCCAGTGCGATGAGATTGCCTCCCGTGGGCGGGTTCACCGCGCGTTCTCCTTGGCACGGGGCTGGTAGGACCGGCGCCCCCAGTCCATGACGGACCACGGCAGGGCGAGGTCGTCCTGGGTGTCGATGTGCCGGGGCGCCAGGTCCTCGACGCCGGTGGGACCGTCGGGGCGGGCGTACACGTTGTCGGCGTAGCGGTGTCCGGTGTCGGCGGCGACGAAGACACAGGGCCGCCCGGGGACGCGGGCCGCTTCCCAGCGGGCCGCGAGGTAGGCGCAGCCCGCGGACATGCCGGCGTACAGGGCGTGCCGGCGGAACAGGTCGAGGGTGGCGGTCACCGCGCTGTCGAAGTCGATCCAGTGCACCCGGTCGTAGAGTTCGTGGCGTACGTTGCGCATGCGGATGGGGCTGCCGATGCCCGATATCGAGGCCACCGGGTCCTCGACCGGCTCGCTGCCGAAGGTGACGCTCTCGAAGGGCTCCACGCCGACGAGTTCCACGTCGTCGCCGAGTTCGCGCAGGCAGCTGGTCAGCCCGCCGGTGGAGGCGCCCGAGCCGACCCCGCCCACCAGGGTGAACGGCTCGCCGCCGAACTCCTTGTGCAGCATCTGGGCGACTTCCCGGTAGCCGAGGTAGTGCACCGCGTCGTGGTACTGCTGCATCCAGTGGACGTTCTGCTCGGTGTCCAGGATGTGGGCGACGCGTTCCATGCGGGCCGCCTGGTCCATCTTGTCGACCAGCGGGCCCGGCGGAATCGTCACCCGCTCGATGCGCGCGCCCAGCATCTCCAGCTGGCGGCGGAGTTTTTCGTCGACCTTGGTGGAGCAGACGATCCGGCACTTCATGCCGTATTTGTGGCAGGCCATCGCAAGGGAATAGCCATAGGTGCCGCTGGAGCTGTCCATCAGGGTGTCACCGGGTTTCACGACGCCGGTCACCAGCAGATGCCGCACGGCTTCCAGGGCCGAGTAGAGTTTCATCATCTCGAAACGCAGCACATAAAGGTCGCTGTCCAGTCGGATGATGTCCGGCTGTTTCATCGCGTCGGCGGCGTGATCAAACACATTCCCGTCCCGTTCTTCTGGCAGTGGCAAGAACCATGTGTTCCGCGGTGTTTCCTCAGCAGCCGCCGACGTTCTTTCACCGTGCTGCGGCGAGGTCTTTCGTCCCGGAGTGCCGGGGTGACGCGGCCGGAGCGGGGGTGGACCGGCCGCGTCGATCGAGGGGCCCGGCGCCCGTCAGGCGGCCGTGGCGACCGCTTCGGCGGCCACGGGGATGCCGAAGGTGCGGTGCGCGGTGCGAGTGGTGAGGTGCCGGATGTCCGCGTCGGACAACCCGTGGGCCTTGGCGTTCGCGATGTGCAGGGCCAGCGGCTGCGATCCGGCCGCGACGACGCCGTTCTCCTCGTACCACAGGCCGTTGTCACCGGTGTGGTGCAGCGGCCGGCCGCCGAGGCGCGCCGAGTCGCACCGGTCGGTCATGATCATGGCGTTGCGGGGCCCCATCAGCTGCACGGCACGGGTCGCCAGCGCCAGGTCGACATGCTCGCCGTCGAAGTTGATGCACGCCGAGATACGGCAGTTGACGGCCTGCTTGATGATGGCGCCGGGCACGGGACCGGCGATCTCGCTGATGTTGTCGAGCGTCCAGTTGGGCAGCTCGTACGACTCGATGACGCGGTCGCGTTCGCGGCGGGCCCGCTCGGTCCTGAAGGCGTGCCGGATGTTCAGCGGCATGTCGTTGAACAGGTGGTCCGTGGTCACCCGCACGCCGGTGCCGCTCCACTCCGACTGGTAGGCGATCTCCACGATGGCGTCGACGTTGTCGGCGCTGCGCTGCGGGTTGTCCCGCGTGAAGTGGCCGAGCGCCGGGCGCACGCCCTGGGCCAGCAGGGTCGGCACGATCCAGGAGAAGTCGCTGGTACGCAGGTTGGGGTCGTCCTGGAGCACGGACTCCGGGGAGTACGCGTCCGGGGACAGCACCGTGTACACCAGGCCGTGCTGTCCGAGGGCGGCCAGCCGCTCCCACTCCTGCCGGCTCGGCGCCCAGACGGTCGAGGTCGGGGTGCCGCCCCGGTGCGACAGGAGAGGGCCCTCGAGCGCCACCCCCGGCACGTGCGGCAGCAGCCCGTCCTTCCGCATCTCGGCGTAACGGCGCATGAAGGCCTCGAACTCGGCCAGACGGTCGCGGTGCAGATACATCGTGGGCAGCGCCAGCACGCCCTCGGTCGCGCACCACTCGTCGAGCCGGCTCAGATCCACACGGGTGAAGTCGGAGAAGTCCACGTCCCCGAATCCATGACAGTGGACCTCCACCGGACGCATGCCGTTCTCGTCCACCTCGAACGGCTTCACTTCACGATTGGCTCGTATCGAACTCATCAGCCGAAGCTCCCTCTTCGATCGGTTCACCTCGATTCTGGGGCGGCGAACAGTCCGGTATCCAGTGCGGACAACTCTCATGTAGCTGCATTGCAGGTTGCTGAAGGAGCGACCGGTGGGGGTGCGGTGCTTATTCTCGCTGAGCACCCCGCACCGAGCCCACCTTCCCTGCACAGGAGAGAACCTCCATGCCTTCTTCTGCGGTCATATCCGACCGAGAATTCGTCCTTCCTCCATACGGGCGCCGCATAATCCTCTCCAGCGTCTCGTCCGATTCCCACACCTGGAATCTCGTCCATCTCCAGCTGCTGCTGGAGGAGTGGGGCCACGAGGTCCACAACCTCGGCGCCTGCGTGCCGGACGACCTGGTGCTGCGCGAGTGCCGCGGCCACCGTCCCGACCTGGTGGTGATCAGCAGCGTCAACGGCCACGGCTTCCTCGACGGCCGCCGCCTGATCACCCGGCTGCGGCGGGAGCCGGACCTCGTGCAACTCCCCGTCGTCATCGGGGGCAAGCTCGGCACCGACGGCGCGGCCGGCGGCGCACACGGCCCGGCGCTGCGGGCGGCGGGCTTCACCGCCGTGTTCGAAGGCGACGCCGCGATCGAGGAGTTCCGCGCGTACCTGCGCCGGGCCCCCGCGCCGGCACAGGGCAGGCCGACCGCCGTGGCACCGTCCGGGCCGCATGCCCTGGCGGTGGCGGCCGTATGAGCGGCCCCGCTGCGGACGGCCCGCCCCGTGGACCCGGACCGTCGCCGTTCGGCGCCACCGTCGCCGCCGCGCGGGTCGCGGGCGAGCTGGTGGTCCAGCCGCGCATGGGGTTTCCCACCGTGGCGGCCATGCGGCGGGGCCTGGAGGCGGTGCGTGACGTGCCCGCGCGCACGGTCGGCACGGTCACCCTGGACAGCTACACCCGCGTCGGTGACCACGACTCCGCGCGCCGCGCGCTCGTGCGTGGCGAGAACCTCAACGGCTATCCCCTCGTCGCCCAGGGTGCCGCCAGGACCAGGGAACTGACCGCGGGCCTCGGGGGGTCGCGGCCGTTCGCGGTCCAGATCCGGCACGGTTCCGCGCTGCCGCTGGACATCTTCCGGGTCCTGCTGGACTCCGGGCTGGACGCCACCGAGGGCGGACCGGTCTCGTACTGCCTGCCCTACGGCCGTACCCCGCTGCGCCAGTCGGTGGACGCCTGGGCACGCTGCTGCGAACTGCTGGCCGCCCGCTCGCCGACCGCCCACCTGGAGAGCTTCGGCGGCTGCCTGCTCGGCCAACTGTGCCCGCCGGGGCTGCTGGTGGCCATGAGCGTGCTGGAGGGGCTGTTCTTCGAGCAGCATGGACTGCGCGACATCTCCCTCAGCTACGCCCAGCAGACCGACTTCGGCCAGGACGTGGAGGCGATCTCGGCGCTGCGCCGGCTGGCCGGCGAGACGCTGCGGCAGGCCTCCTGGCACATCGTCCTCTACACCTACATGGGCGTCTTCCCACGCACCGAGGCCGGTGCGCTGGCCCTGCTGCGGCACAGCGCCCGGCTGGCCGCCGCGACCGGAGTGGAGCGGCTGATCGTCAAGACACCCGCCGAGGCGCACCGCATCCCCACGGTCGAGGAGAACGTCCGCGCGCTGCGGGAGGCGGCCCGGACGGCCGCGGACACCACGCCGGCGCCGGACACCCCGGCCGGCGGTGACGGGGTGTACGAGGAGGCCCGGGCCCTGGTGGAGGCGGTGCTGGACCTGCACCCCGACACGGGTCGGGCGCTCACCGTCGCGTTCGCCCGCGGTCACCTCGACGTGCCGTACTGCCTGCACGCGGACAACGCCCAGCGCTCGCGCAGCTTCGTCGACGGCGACGGCCGCCTGCGGTGGCTGTCCGTGGGCGCCATGCCGATCCGGCCCGTGGCGCCGCCGGGCCGGTGGCGGCTCCGCGCGGACGACTTCCTCGGCATGCTCTCGTACACCCAGTCGCGGTTCGACCGCGCGGGGCTCACCCCGGCCTGAGCCGGATGCGCGTCGTCGCCCTCCGCGCGCCCGCCTTCCTGGCTCTTCCTTGCCTCTCTCGTCCTTCTCGGCCATCTCGGCCTTCTCGTCTTTTCTGCTCGCTTCCTCGTCGCTTCCGTCCTGCGCGGCACGCGCTGCCGCCGGCCGGTCCCAAGGAGAAACCCCATGACCATGCCCCAACAGCCGCCCGCGCCCTACACCGTCGCCGTCGTGGGCACGGGACCGCGCGGCATCTCCGTGCTGGAACGCCTCGCCGCCCTGCTGCGCGACCGCGGCCCGGACCGCACACCGGTCCACCTCTACGCCATCGACGCGGTCGAGGTCGGCGCCGGCCGTGTGTGGCGGTCGGACCAGGACGACTGGTTCACGATGAACACCGTCGTCGGACAGGTGACGATGTTCTCGGGAGAGCCGGACGGGGGCCGCATCCGGCCCGGTGCCGGTCCTTCCCTCGGCGAGTGGCTCGAACGGCACGCCCCGGACCGTGACCGGCGGCCGCCGCTCGGCCCCGACGACTTCGCCTCGCGCCGCGACTACGGGCGATACCTGAGGTTCGTCCACCGCACCATCGCCGACGAACTCCCCGCCCACGTCCGCCTGTTCCCGGTGCGGGCCCGGGTGACGGCCGTCCGCCCCGGACCGCGCGGCGACTACCGCCTCACCCTCGACGGCGGCGCCCGGACCATCACCGCACACAAGGTCGTGCTGGCCACCGGACACCCGCGCAACGACCCCGACACCTTCGACCGGGCCATGCTGGACTTCACGGCCTCGCGCCCCGCCCTGCGTTACGTGCGCGGGGACTCGGCCGCGGACATGGACCTTCAGGAGGCCGTGCGCCCCGGGACCACCGTGGCCGTCCGTGGCCTCGGCCTCACCTTCTACGACGTGCTGCTGTCGCTGACCGTGGGCCGCGGCGGCGCCTTCGTCCGCGAGGCCGACGGCGCCCTGCGGTACGTACCGGGCGGGCGCGAACCCCGTATCGTCGCCGGATCGCGCAGCGGGCTGCCGATCCCCGCGCGCGGACGCAACCAGAAGGCACCCGGACATGTGCACCCGGCCCGCTTCCTGACACAGGAGGCGGTTGCGGCCGCCCGCGCCCGCCGCAGGGAAGCCACCGGCAGCCCGCTGCTGGACTTCGCCGAGGACCTGCTGCCGCTGCTGCACAAGGAGGTCGAGCACGTCTACTGGACCGCCCATGTGCGGGCCCTGTCCGGTGCCACGGCCGCGCGGGACTTCGCACGGCAGCACGCCGAGAAGCTGCTCGCCGACGACGACACGTCCGTCCTCCTCAAGGAGGCGGGCCTCGAGCACCTTCCCCCGCTCGATCTGCGGGCACTGGCCCGGCCCTTCGCCGGTGAGACGTTCTCCGGCCACGCGGCCTGGCAGGACCGGCTGACGCAGGTGATGCGGCAGGACCTCGCCGAGGCCGCGCGGGGCACCCTGGACGGTCCGCTGAAGGCGGCCCTGGACGCCCTGCGGGACCTGCGCGGGATCGTGCGGTCCGCCATCGACTACGGCGGCCTGCTGCCGCACTCCCACCGTGACGCCTTCCTCCGCGACTACGCACCCGTCAACGCGCTGCTCTCGGCCGGGCCGCCCATGATCCGCAGCGAGCAGCTGATCGCGCTGATGGAGCAGGGAGTGGTGGAGATCGTGGGGCCGGACACCCGGTTCGGCGCCGACGCGTCGCGCGGCCGGTTCGTGGTCGATTCCCCCCAGGTCAAGGGCTCGGAGCGGACCGCCGAGGTGCTGATAGACGCGCGCATACCGACCCCCAGCCTGCCACGCGACAGCTCCCCGCTCACCCGCCAGCTGCTGCGCGAGGGCCTGGTCCGCGAGTTCGTGAACGTCGACGCCGGGTCGGGCACGTCGTTCGCCACCGGCGGGATCGACATCGTCCAGGGCTCCTTCCGCGTCCGGGACCGCTCGGGACATGTGCACCCGGGCCTGTACGCACTGGGCATCCCCACCGAGCACGTGCGCTGGTTCACCCAGATCGGCAACGGACGGCCCGGCGTGGCCACGGACTTCATGAAGGTCGCCGACGCCGTGGCCCGGGACCTCCTCGCGGACCTCGAGGCCGGGGGTGACGCCCACGACGCGGCACCCGCGTCCGAGGCGGCGCAGGCCGTCCTGGTCGGACCCGACCGCGGATCCCACGGCTAGGTCTCCCGTTCCCCTCCACGAAAGGCACTTTTGGCAATGACCGTGCATCGCACCCGGGCACACCTGGAGTTCCGCCAGGCGCGCGACGTCCTGCTCGAGCACCGCGACGACCTGGAGACGGCCCGCAGGCTGTTCCGATGGCCGCGTCCGGACCGCTTCAACTGGGCCCTCGACTGGTTCGACATGGTGGCGCGCGACAACCCGGCACCCGCACTGCGGGTGATCGGCACCGACGGTGACCAGGAGCACTCCTTCGACAGCCTCCGGCGCCGCTCCGACCAGGTCGCCTCCTGGCTCCAGGACCTCGGGGTCCGCCGCAGGGATCCCCTGCTGCTCCTCCTCGACAACCGGGTCGAGTTGTGGGAGGTGATGCTCGCCGCCATCAAGATCGGAGCGGTGATCATCCCGACGTACACCACGACCACGCGGGCCGAACTGGTCGACCGGGTCGAGCGGGCCGGGGTCCGGCACGTGGTCGCCGCCGCGGAACTGACGGACCGGTTCGCCGACATCCCCGGCGGCTGGACCCGCATCGCCGTCGGCGCGCCGCGGCCCGGCTGGGTGCCCTACGCCGATTCGCTCACCGCACCCGCCGAGTTCAGCCCGCTGGGCTGGACCTCCGCCGACGACCCGCTGTTCCGCTACTTCACCTCGGGCACCACCTCGCGCCCCAAGATGGTGGCGCACACGCACCTCAGCTATCCGGCCGGCCACCTGTCGGGCATGTACTGGAACGGCGTACGGCCCGGGGACGTTCATCTCAATGTCTCCGCGCCCGGCTGGGCCAAGCACGCCTGGAGTTCGTTCTTCGTCCCCTGGAACGCCGAGGCCACGGTCGTCGCCCTGGCCGACCCGCGTCCCTCCGCGGCCACCGTCCTCGACGTGCTGCGCTCGCGGGAGATCAGCACGTTCTGTGCTCCGCCCACCGTCTGGCGCGCCATGGTGCAGCTGGGGCTGGGCGAGCGTCCCGCGCACCTGCGGGAGGCGACGGCCGTCGGGGAGTCGCTGGAGCCGGCCCTCCTCCACGCCGTGCGGCAGGCCTGGCACCTGCCCGTCCGGGACGGCTTCGGCCAGACCGAGACGACGGCCCAGATCGGCAATCCGCCCGGCCGGGAGGTCGTACCCGGGCGCATGGGCTGGGCCCTGCCGGGATACGACCTGGTGCTGATCGACCGGGAGACCGGTCAGGAGGTGCCGGACGGAAGCCCGGGAGAGCTGTGCGTCCGGCTCTCGCCGCGTCCCGTCGGCATGATGACGGGCTACGCCGGAGACGAGGAGCGTACGGCCCGTGCCTTCGACAACGGTGTCTACCACACCGGTGACCTGGTGGTCCGCGACAAGGACGGAAGCTTCGCCTACGTCAGCAGGGCCGACGACATGTTCAAGTCCTTCGACCACCGGATCTCGCCCCTGGAGCTGGAACGTGCCCTGCTGCGCAGTCCGGTGGTCGCGGACGCCGCGGTCGTGGCGGTGCCGCATCCGGTCGGGTTGTGGGAGCCCAAGGCCTACGTGGTGCCCTCCGGCGGTCACGCCCCGGACGGCGCGACCGCGCTGGCCGCGTTCCGTGACTCGGTCGAGGTGCTGCCGCGGGAGAAATGGGTGCGCGTCCTGGAGTTCGTCGACCGGCTGCCGATGACTCCGTCCGGCAAGATCCGCCGGGCCGAGCTGCGGGGACGGCCCGAGGCCCCCGCGATGGTGCACCGGCTGCCCGCCGTATGGGAGGAGGACAGGGATGGAGAAGCGCTCAGGGGAACCGAGCCCGCTGCTCTGCATGTGCCTGCACGTGACGGAGTGTGAGGTGCTCGCCGCCGTCGAGGCCGGGGCCTGCGACCTCGAGGGGGTGCGGGAGGCCACCGGGGCGAACACCGGCTGCGGCGACTGCGCCCACGACATCGAGGACCTGATCGCCGACATGCAGGAGCACGGGGCGCCGCCCGCCGCGTGACGGTGACGCGACGGGAGAGCCGGGCCGGCGGTCCGGCTCTTCGCCTGTTCAGCGGCGGACACGGTTGGCGAGGAGGGTGCCGGCGGTGGCCAGCAGGAGTCCTCCGAGCGTGAGCGGGCCCAGCCGCTGCCCCAGGAGAAGCGCGGCGAGGACCGCGGTGCACATCGGGACGAGGTAGAAGAGGCTGCTCACCTGGCTCGTCCCGTGGCGCTGCAGGAGGCGGTAGAGAAGGCCGACCCCCACGATCGAGTTGATGAGCGCGCTCCACAGCAGTGCCGGTGCGTAGGAGGTGGTGAAGTCGACGTCCCAGCCCTCGACGAGGAGAGCGGGGACGAGCACGACCAGTGCGGCGGCGAGGAGTTGGACCGCGTTGCCGCCCACCGGGTCCATCCGGCCGCAGAACCGCTTCTGGTAGACGGTGCCGGCCGAGATGCCCAGCAGGCCGAACACCAGGAAACCCAGCCCGAGCAGGTCGTCGCTCGACAGGTCGATCCCGTCGGAGACCGCGAGGACCACGCCGCCCAGGCCCAGGACCAGGCCCAGACACTGGCCCGCCGTGACCCGCTCGTGCAGCAGGGGCACGGCGAGCAGCGACGCCGTGAGCGGGTAGAGGGCGATGATCAGGGCCGCGAGCCCGGAGGGCACGCCGAGGTCCATGCCCATGTAGATGCTGGAGAACTGCACGGCCTGGACCAGCGTCCCGGCGACCGCCAGGTGCAGCAACCGGCGCCCCCGCGGCAGCGGTTCACGACGCAGCGCGGCGACGCCCAGCAGGGTCGCGCCCGCGATGGCGAAGCGCAGCGTGGCGAAGGTGTAGGGCGCCGCGTGGCGGAGGCCGAACTTGCCGGAGATGAAGCCGGAGCTCCACACCACCACGAGGGCCACGCGAGCGGCCAGATCGGCCGGGCGCCGCGCACCGGGCGGCTCGTCGGCGGTGACCGGTAAGCGGCGAAGAGCGGGGGCTCGCTCGGAGCCCTCGACGGGAGAGTTCGGCATCGTCACGTTGACCTTCCTCTGTGCAGTAAAAAGCACTCTAGAGCAAAATATCGTTCAGGGCGAGAGTGTGGGGCACGTGCGGGCAGCGAAAAGCCCCACGGACCGGATTCCGTGGGGCTTTGGCGCGAGGAAGAAGTCTCAGCGGGAGGAGTCTCGGCAAGGAGTCTCGGCAGGAGGAGTCTCAGTAGAGGCTGGAGAAGAGGATTCCCACCATCTGGGCAGGCTCGTCGCCGTCGTTGCGGAAGCTGTGGGGATAGCCGGCGGTCCACTGGATGCAGTCGCCGGCCGACAGGACGTGGTCCACCCCGTTGTAACGGGCCACCAGGGTGCCCCGGGTCACCATGATGAGGTCCGAGCCCTCGTGCTGAAGGTCCTCGGCCAGGCCGCTGTGCGGGTCGAAGTCCCCTGTGACCACCTGGTATCCGAGCTCGGGGGAGCGCAGCACGCGGTAGACGACGCCCGGTGCGCGGTCGAGGACGTCCTGCTCCTCCCGAGGGAACACCGACGGGGTGGCCCGGCCCCGCGAGAAGCCGAGGAACGAGCCTACGTCGTGACCGAACACCTTGGCCAGGCGGCCGAGCCGCTCCAGGGCGATGTCGGTCTCCCCCCGCTCCAGAGCGGCCAGGAAGGACACGGACAGCCCGCACTCCGCCGCCACTTGTCGCAGTGACATGCCTTTGTGGGTACGGAGCCGGTGCAGCACCTCACCGGGTGGCGGGAAGCCGAGTTCCGGATCCCGAGGAGCGGTGGACAGCACGGGGGAGTCCGGGTCAGTCATGCCCCGCATCCTAGAGGGCCCCGTGCCCCGTCTCCCAGCCGGCGTAACGGATCATCCCTCGTCGAGGAGACCGGACTGGGCGATCAGGACGCCCAGCTGGCAGCGGCTGCGTGCGCCCAGTCCCTCGTAGATCTTGGCCACATGAGCGCGGCAGGTCCGCACGCTCAGTCCGATGCGGCGGGCGATCGCCACGTCGGTCTCGCCCTCCGCGAGCAGCTGGATGATGGACATCCGGACACTGGACACCACCTCGCTCACGTCCGCCGAGCGGTTCTGGGTCTCGAACGGCCGGGCGCTCACCCACGCCCGCTCGAAGACGGTCACCAGGAAGTTCACGATGGCCGGCTGACGGATGGCCACGGCCGAGTCGCCGTCGCCGGCCGCCGGCACGAACGCCAGCTCGCGATCGAACACGATCATCCGCTCGAACGAGTCGCCGACGGTGCGCACCTCTCCGCCCGCCGCCAGGATGCGCTCCACCCGTTTTCTGGCCAGACTGTCGAAGCGGCTGACGTGCTGGTACAGGAACCGTGCCCCGCCGAGCCCGCCGAGTCCGCCGAGCGTCGACTCCGGCAGCTCCCAGGCGCGGCGGTGAGCGGCGCCGCCACGGCTGCCGGCGAGGCAGACGGCCAGGATCTCCGAGGGGCCCGCCTCGGCGGCCGCCGCGATCTGAGCGGCGATGGCCTCCGCTCCGGTGATGGTCTGCAACGGCTCCGCCAGATCGGTCTCGCGCAGGGCCCGCTCGTGCACCTCCTGGAAGACGGCCAGCTCCGCACGGATCTGCTCCGAACGGCGTTCCATCTGGGCGATCTGCGTGTGCAGCGGGGCCAGTCTGCGCGAGGCGGCGGCGCGCGGCGCGACCGGGACGAGCGTCCCGTGGTCGTCGGCCAGAGGCCGCAGGAGCCCTCCCTCCATCAGCAGCCCGACCGCCTGGGTCATCCGGGCGTGATCCCAGCCGAGTTCCTCGGCGGACTGTTCGACGTCGAGGATCTGGCAGCGGATGGCCAGCATGTACAGCTCCTCCGGATCGCCGGTCCCGGCTAACGGCTCGGCGTACGGAGTCGTGAGACCTGCCTGCATGTATCCCCCTTGGCGCAGCAGATGGGTCGCGTTGCCTATACTGTTTGAACGTACTTAATATCGCACGCACGCATGTGACCGTCAACTGCAGCGGATGGAGAGCTGGTTCACGTTATGCCTCTTGTCCATGATGGCGGACGGCCCCTTCGGGCCGGGCAGGCGGGGGCAGTCGTACGAACGTGAACCATCGCTGTGCGTAAGGCGGTTGGCTGCGACTCGCAACGACGAAAAGCCAGGCGCCGTGAGGGATCACGGCGCCTGGCGACGCAGAGAAAGGAGCCCGCGCGTCGGCGTCGGCTCAGTGCTCGGGGTGCTGCGCTCCGGGATCGGGTGCGGCCGCCCGCCGGGGGTTGCCCTTTCCGTCCGTCCCCGTCAGGTCCTGGAGCCGGCGGACCTCCTCCACCATGGCCAGCAGGGCGTCCAGACTGGCCGGCGAGAGCCCGTGGGCGCGCAGCGCGAGATGGCGCACCTGTGCGTCCCGCAGGGCCGAGACGAGCGCCAGCTGGCTGTCGACCTTGTCGGCCACCTCGTCATTGACGAAGTACTCGGTCGGGACGCCGAAGAACTGGGCGAGCGCCTCCAGATGGTCCAGGGTGACGTTGGACTTCTTGCCGGTGGCGAGTTCCCAGAGGTAGGTGCCGGAGATCGCCCGTCCGGTGGTCTCGCGTATCTCCTGGGCGAGTTTCGCGTAACCGGGCCGCCGGCGCTCGTCGGGGTAGACGGCGGCGATCAGGGTGGTGAGCCGACGGTCGATCTTGCGCTCAGTGGGTGGACCCGAGCGGCGGGACTGGGCTCCGCCCATGCGCGTCCGTTTTCCTTCCATGTCCGACCGGCTTCTCGACGGCCTCGGCCGGCGCATACGAGAGGCAACCCTGTGACCATACTACTGTCCGCCCATGTGTCCGCCCACGTGGACACGGAGACGACTCCTGTCCGCTCCGGCGGACTTGATGTCACCCATGGCCCCAGCCCACATGCGAGAAATGACACTGGTGGCCCAGCCCCATGAAGAACTCGGACAGTTCCGCGTGCTGCTGCTGGCCGGGGCGCTCCCGGAACAGGTACCCCACGACGGTGCCCGTGTGGGCGACGACGATCCCGTCCGCAGCGAACTCGGCCCGGTGCTCGTACAGGGCCTCGAAGGTGCGTTTCGGGACGACGCTCTGGGACAACGCGGCGCTGCTCGTGGCGGCGGCCGCGACCGCGGCGGGGTCGGAGCGCGCGAAGGCCGCGAGGAGTTCGTCGACGCACGCGCGGTACGCGGCCCGGTGCCGGCCGTAGTGCGCCAGCAGGACGGGGCCGGCTGCCTCGGTGTCGACCGACCCCTCTTCCACGATGTAGCACGCGTACAGGCCGATCCGGTCGCCGAGCCGGCGGACCACCCGCTGCGCGGCGCTCAGGTAGAGGGCGTACTCGTCGAGGAAGACGCTGTCGGCTCGTTCGATCCGGGCCAGGATGCCGGTGACGGTGTTCTGGTCGTACGGCAGGGCGAACAGCCGGAAGAGACACCGGAGCGTGGCGACGATGTCCGCTGTGGAACTGGCCATTCCCTTGCCGGGCGGGAGTTCGGTGTGGAAGGCCATGCGGCCCGCGGGCATGGTGAGGCCGTACCGGTCCAGGAAGAGGTCCATGGCCCGGGCCGCCTTGGGGCGCGTCGCGAGGGCCGAGGTGTCGAACTCGGCGGCCGAGGGGTCGAGGGCCATGTGGCACCAGCTGAACTTGTCGACCGGCAGCGACACGAGTGAGATGTGGGGCAGCCCTTCCTCCCAGTGCGGACCCTGGTACAGCTCGCCCAGCGTCCCTCTGCTGACGCCGCTGTACAGGGCCCGAGCCGTCCCGGCCCCGACGGCCGGGCGGGAAGCGGTCCGGGTCCGCGGCTCAGGCGGCGTCTGCAGCATGGCCCGGCCCTCGGACGTCGGTGGCGGCGAGCGCGGAGCGGACGATGTCCAGGCCCCGGTCGAGTTCCTCGCGGCCGATGGTGAGCGGAGGCAGCACCCGCAGGACCTCGTCGTCGCGGCCACAGCGCTCCATGACCAGGCCGTCCTGGAAACACAACTCCTGGACGCGCCGGGCGCGTTCCGCGTCCGCGGTGTCGACCCCCGCCACCAGTCCGCGACCGCGGACGGACAGTCCCAGCTCGGCGGTGACACGCTCGCCGAAGCGCCGCAGGACGCCGGCGTTCTCGCCGAGCCGCGCCAGGAAGTCCGGGTCCCTCCAGTAGTCCAGGGTCGCGGTGGCGGCGACGAAGGCCAGCTGGTTGCCGCGGAACGTGCCGCTGTGCTCGCCCGGCAGCCACACGTCCAGCTCCGGCGAGATCAGTACCAGCGCCATGGGCAGCCCGTAACCGCTGATGGACTTCGACAGGGTGATGACGTCCGGGGTGATGCCCGCCTGCTCGAAACTGAAGAAGTCACCGGTGCGCCCGCAGCCGGCGAAGATGTCGTCGACGATCAGGACGATGCCATGGCGTTCGGTGAACGCCCGCAGGCCGCGCAGGAATTCGGGGGACGCGCAGTAGATTCCGCCGTCGGACTGGACGGTCTCCAGGATGACGGCGGCGGGCGGCGGGAATCCGCTCGAACGGTCGGCGACCATCCGTTCCAGATAGGACAGGGAGTCGAAGGCTCCCGTCGGCCCCTCCGGATACGGCACGAAGACGGTGCCGGACGGATCGGTGCCCAGGGCCGCGCGGGCGGCGAGATCACCGGTGACGGCCAGGGACCCGGCGGACACACCATGGAACCCGCCGTAGAACGAGACCACCCCGCGGCGGCCGGTCGCCTTGCGGGCCAGTTTCAGCGCCGCCTCGACCGCGTTGGTGCCGGTGGGGCCGCAGAACTGGACCTTGTGCGACAGCCCGCGCGGAGCGAGGACGGTCTCGTCCAGGGCGTCCAGGAAATCGCGCCTGGCGACGGTGAAGAGGTCGAGCCCGTGGGCCAGGCCGTCATCGGTCATGTACCGAAGCAGCCGCTCCTTCACGGCCGTTGGGTTGTGCCCGTAGTTGAGGGCTCCCGATCCGCAGAAGAAGTCGATGAACGTCCGGCCCTCCTCGTCGTGGAGGAAGGAACCCCGGCCCCGCGCGAAAACGGCGGGGAACTTGCGTGAGTAGCTTCGGACCTCGGATTCGCGAGGGTGTGGGGGACGCTCCGCGCGTGTCGGCGCGGGAGGTGACTGCGAGGGCATGAGCTTCTCCTTCGGCGGAAGGGCGGTGAGGCAGCCCGACCGGGGCCGGGTCATTCTGCGTGTGCGACAGCGAGGACCGGGTGCGCCGGTGCGACGCGGTGACGGGCTTCGACGAGGACCGCGGCCGGGCGGGCTTCGCGAGGTGGCCGGTCCGCGGCGGGGGCCGCGCGCCCTGCGGCCGCCGGCGGACGTGCCCCGGAGACTTCGTCCGCGCTCCGGGACGACGGTGTCCGGCCCGGGGACCGCCACGAAAACACCGTGGACACCGCACTGTCAACGGCCGGTTCGGGTGCCGGGTCCCTCAGCTTGCTGCGCTGCAGTTACCTGGGTCCGGTGACCCCTGGAGAGCCGTTCGGCGACGTGCACATACTCGGCGTGTCCTCCCCCCGACCCGCAACGAACGGAGAAACCGGCGTGCATGTCGCAGCACTCGAATGGCTCACCTTCGGCCTGGCCGGCGCGGTGGCCGCCGCGCAGGAGCGGGGCCTCACCTTCCACCTGCTGACCGCCGACCGTTCCGAGTACGCCTTCGAGCTGGACCGGTGCGCGCCCGGCGCGCTCGTCGTCCACGACACGGACACCTCCGACGCCGCCCGGGTGGTGAAGGAGCTGCGGGCGATCGACGGTCTGGCCGGGCTCATCAGCACGACCGACGTGTGCAGTCTGGTCGCGCCGCGGGTTGCCGCGGAGCTGGGACTGCCGGCCCAGCCCGCCGAGGCCGTACGCCTGGTGCGCGACAAGGCGGCGCTGCGCCGTCATCTGCATGACGCGGGTCTCTCCCGCGCCGCGCAGCGGACCGTCGACCCGTTCGACACCGATGCCGAGGACCTCGCGAGCACACTGAGCTATCCGGTGATCCTCAAGGACGTGTCCGGGACCGGAAGCCAGGGCGTGTGGCTGGCGCACGGACCGCAGGACGTCCCGGCCGTGCTCGACGCCGCCCGGGCCGCCTCGCTGCGCGGTGGCGTGCTGACGGCCGAGCCCTACTTCTCCGGCCCGCTGTACAGTGCCGAGACGCTGAGCTGGGGCGGTGAGACCCGACTGCTCGGCGTCACCAGCCGGCTCATGTCCCCGCTGCCGTACTTCCGCGAGGAGGCCGAGGCGTTCCCCATCTCCTTCCCCGCGGTCCAGGCCGACGAGCTGGCCACCCTGGTCGCCTCGGCTCTGGACGGCATCGGCTACTCCGGTTTCTCCCACACTGAGTTCATCCTCACCGACGACGGCTTCGAGATCGTGGAGATCAATCCCCGGCTGGGCGGGGGCATGGTCGGCGGTCTCATCAACGGCGCGTACGACATGAACCTGTGTCATGCCTTCATCGACATGGCGCTCGGGCAGCGTCCGGCCCTGCTCGACGCACCCCTCACCCCGCTGCGGGGCATGTCGGAGGTTCACCTCATCGCGGACCGGACCGGCGTGTTCGACGGCTTCGACGGCGAAGAGCTGCTGGCCGGCCACCCGGGCTCCCCCCGGCTGTTCCCGTCCCGCTCCCGCGGTCAGACCGTGGACTGCACCACCGACTGGCGCGGCAGCGTGGGATCCGTCGTGGCGCACGGCCCCAACGCGGAACTCGCCCTGTACAACGCGGCGGCGGCCGCCCGCCTGGTACGGCCCCGCATCCTGTGACGCTCCATAACGGCAAGCGGGTGACCGTCGACATCGAGGACGACGTCCGGCTGCTGTGGGTGCTCAGAGACGTTCTCGGTGTCACCGGACCGAAGTACGGCTGCGGGCTCGGCGTCTGCCAGGCCTGCAGCAGCCATGTCAACGGCAAGGCGTTCAACCCGTGTTCGGTGCCGGTGAAGGACATCGGCGCCGATGACGAGATCACCACCATCGAGGGTCTGCCCGACATCGTCGGCCGTGACCTGCATCCGATGCAGGAGGCCTGGCTGGAGTACGACGTCGCGCAGTGCGGCTACTGCCAGTCCGGCCAGATCATGACCGCCGTCGCCAAGGTCCGCCAGGCCCGTGAGGAGGGCCGGGAGATCACCGAGGCCGACCTCGACGAGATCCGCAACGTCTGCCGGTGCGGCACCTACCACCGCATACGGCAGGCGATCACGGCCGGTGTGAAGAAGTACTGAGGCGTCGTACGGACCTCGCCGAGGAGTCGGCCGCCATGGAGGGCCGAGGGCAGGACGTGGGGGATCGGGGCTGAAGCAGGCCGCGGCGGCTCGACGCGCGTACCCAGGAGGAGGCGTGCGAGACGGCCCCGTCGACAGCGCCAGCGGGCCTATGCGTCGGCGCTGGGCTTCAGCTGAAGTGCGTTCTCCCAGATCCTGTTGAGCGTGGTCACCAGCCGTTCGAAGGGGATCCGCTGCCCGAGCACGAACACGCTGTAGGCCATGCGGCTCACCATCCCGGACAGGGCGTGGGCCGTCACCAGCGGATCGAGCGTGGGGTCGGCCTCGCCGCGGTCCTGCAGGGCGCGGATCATCTTGGCGTTGCGCCGCGCGAAGGCGTTGCCGCGTTCGACGCGCAGCGCCAGGAAGCTGTCGTCGATGTGCGCGACCTGCTCGAAGAGTGCCATCAGGCGGGCGTTCTTCTTGTACGAGCGCAGATAGTCACGGTTGGCCGCGTCGATGAGCTGCCGGGTGTCGGTGATGCCGGTGCGCTCGCGCAGGTGCGGATGGAGCATCTCCTCCTGCACGATGGCGACGAGCGCCCGGAAGACGTCCTCCTTGTCGGTGAAGTAGGTGTAGAACGAGCCGGACGCGACATGGGCGGCCGCGGTGATGTCGGTGATCCGGGCGTCGAGATAACCGTCGCGCTCGAAGACCTCGCGCGCCGCGGCGATGAGCGCGTTGCGCGTGCGCTCGCCCCGCCGGCTGCGCGGGGCGAGCGGTTCCCGGGGTCCGTCATGGGCCGGGGCCCGGCGGCCCTTGCCCGGGTGCGGCGCCGGCTTCACCGTCCCAGGTCCAGCGAGCCGAGGAAGTGGAGGAGCGCGGCGTTGACCTCCTCGGGGCGCTCCTGCTGGACCCAGTGGCCGGCGCCCTCCACGACGACGTGCCCGCGCAGGTCGGTGAGGACGTCACCGAGACGCTGAGCGGGCATGAACATGGCGACAGGATCCCGGGAGCCGGTGAGGAAGAGGGACGGCTGCGTGATGGGACGGCCCTCCAGGTCGCGGGTCAGCGCCCAGTTGCGGTCCATGTTGCGGTAGTAGTTGAGGCCGCCCGTGAAGCCGGTCGCCTCGAACGCCTTGACGTAATAGGCCAGTTCGTCCTCGTCGAGCCACGGCGGGGGCGCCGGTTCCGCCTCGTCGCGGGACGCCCACTCGGCGGAGTAGACCTCGCGTGCGACGAGCGTCCTGCGGACGTTGCGCGCCAGCGCCTCGTCCGCGGCTCCGGGCTCCTGGAACCACACCATGTAGAAGTCGTCGCCCAGTCGCGAGCGGAGGACGGGCAGCGGCGCGACGGGGGAGCGCGGGGTGACGGGAACGCTCAGGCCGGCCACGGCACGCACCCGCGCGGGATGCAGCCAGGCCATGTGCCACACGACGTTGGCTCCCCAGTCGTGTCCCACGAACACCGCGTCCTCGGCGCCCACGTCGTCCAGGAGGCCCGCGAGGTCCGCGCACAGGCTGAGCACGTCGTAGGCCTCGACGTCCCGGGGCCGTGAGCTTCCTCCGTAACCGCGCATGTCGGGCGCGAGGACCCGGTAGCCGGCCTCGGCCAGGGCGAAGACCTGGTGCCGCCAGGAGAAGGCGAGCTCGGGAAACCCGTGGCACAGCACGACCGGCGGTGTGCCGGGCCGCTGCTCGCCGTGCTCGAAGACGCGCAGGGTGATGCCGTTCGTGGCGACCTCACGCGTCTCGAGGCGCTCCCAGTCCGCGAGTGAAGCCTTCGTCGTCATGAGCCACCGCACCGCCCATCGGCTGATCACCCTCGACCAACTGCCCTGGTCGACGGGAGGTTATAAGTATTGAACCTGACGTTGGATTCAACTATACAGGGAGAGGGACGATGCATCTCTTCAGCCAGGGCGCGGACACGCCGCCCGGTACCCGCAGCGCCGTCCTGTTCGACTTCGGAGGGGTGCTCACCACCAGCGTGCACGCGGCCTTCCAGCGGCTGGGGACCGAGCTGGGCTGCGACCCGCGGCTGCCCCTGCGGCTGCTCGCCCGGGACGAGGTGAGCGGCGCGCTGCTCGTGGCACACGAGGAGGGCCGGATCGGCGAGCTGCAGTTCGAACAGGGCTTCGCCGAGCGGCTCCGCGCCCACGGAGTGGCGGTCGACCCCGCGGAGCCGGGCATCGTGCGCCGGATCCAGCGCGCGCTGGAACCCGACCACGCCATGATCGATCTGGTCGCGCGGGTCCGCGAGGCGGGGTACCGGGTCGGTCTGCTGTCCAACTCGCTCGGTGACGACTGCTACGCCGGGTTCGACCTGCCGGCCATGTTCGACGCCGTCACCATCTCGGGAGAGGTGGGCGTCCGCAAGCCCTCGCGCCGGGCCTACGCGATCGCCTGTGAACGGCTGGGCGTGCGCCCCGAGGACGCGGTGATGGTGGACGACCTGGAGCAGAACATCACCGCGGCCGAACGCGCGGGTCTCGCGGGGATCGTGCACACGCACGCCTCCGCGACGGCCACGGCGCTGACCTCCGTACTCGGCCCTCGCCCACCGCGGCCTTGACCGGCTGCCCGTCTCAGCCCAGCTTCTTCAGCAGTTCCGCGGCGAGCGGGGCGGAGGAGGCGGGGTTCTGCCCGGTGACCAGGTTGCGGTCGACGACCACGTGGGGCGCCCACGGCTCGCCGACCTGGACGTCGACGCCCGCCTCCTCGAGCCGCGTCTGCAGCAGCCATTTGGCCTTGTCGGCGAAGCCCGCCTGCGTCTCCTCCGCGTTGGTGAACGCGGCCACCCGGTACCCGGCGAAGGCGTTGGAACCGTCGGCCCGCTCCGCGGCGAGCAGCGCGGCCGGGGCGTGGCAGACCACCCCCAGTGGCTTGCCCGAGCCGAGCGTGTCGATGAGGAGCCGGCCGGAGACGGCGTTGACGGCGAGGTCCTCCATGGGGCCGTGGCCGCCCGGGTAGAAGACGGCGTCGTAGTCGTCCAGGCGGACGTCCTCCAGCCGGACGGGGTTCTTGATCTCGGTGATGGAGGCGAGGACGGCGGCGATCCTGTCCGCGCCCTCCTGTCCGCCGTTGACCTCGGGCGCGAGGCTGCCGCGGTCGACGGTCGGGACGACGCCGCCGGGCGTGGCGACGACGATCTCGTGACCGGCTGCCTTGAACGCCTCGTACGGGGCGACGGCCTCCTCGGCCCAGAAGCCGGTCGGGTGCTTGGTGCCGTCGGCCAGGGTCCAGTGGTCGACGCCGGTCATCACGAAGAGGATCTTCGACATGGTGCTTCTTTCGCGGGAGTTGGAGAGGTCGCTCTCGAACCTAGGACCCCGAGCCATGTGTTTCCAATGAGGACTCCAATGCCAGGCATGGGAACTTCTATGGCTACCTTTGATGCGTGAGCGATCTCGACCTGAACCTGCTGCGCACGTTCCTGGCGGTGTACCGGTCGGGTTCGTTCACCGGTGCCGCGCAGCTGCTGGGGCTGTCGCAGCCCACGGTGACGACACAGATGCGCGCCCTGGAGCGGCAGACGGGACGGGAGCTGTTCGAGCGGCTGCCGCGCGGGGTCGCGCCGACCGCCGTGGCCGACGAACTCGCGGTACGGGTCGCCCCGGGGCTGGACCTGCTCGCCGCCGTCTCCGGCCCGGACGCGGCGGGGGGCCGTACGGCCGACCCGGTGCACCTCGCCGGCCCCGCCGAGTTCCTGTGCACCTGCGCGCTGCCGGCGCTGGCGCCGCTCGTGGCCGACGGGGTGCGGCTGCGGGTGGCGACCGGGCTGACCGACACGCTGCTCGGGGAGCTGCGGGCGGGCCGCCACGACCTGGTGATCGCCACGCTCCGCCCCCGGGGCCGTACGCTGTCCGCGGTGCCGCTGGCGGACGAGGAGTTCGTGCTGGTCGCGGCGCCCGCGTGGGCCGAGCGGGTGAAGGAGCCGCTCGCCGCCGAGGGTCCCTCGGTCCTGCACCCGGTTCCGCTGGTGACCTACGCGGAGGACCTGCCCATCGCCCGCCGCTACTGGCGCCATGTCTTCGGTCGCCGGCTCTCCTGCCCCGCCGCCGTCACGGTGCCGGACCTGCGCGGAGTGAAGGCCGCGGTCGTGGCCGGCGCGGGCTTCACCGTGCTGCCCCGCTATCTGTGCGCCGACGAGCTCGCCTCCGGAGCGCTCGTCGTCCTGCACGAGCCCGACGACCCTCCGATCAACACCGCCTACCTGGTCCAGCGCCCGGGCGTCCCCGGCAACCCGGACGTGATCCGCGTCCGCGACCACCTGCTGCACGCCCTGCGTGGCCGGTGACGGCAGACCTGGGCGGCGGGCACCTACCCCGGCAGGGCAGGAGGGGCGCTCCCGTCGGCGGTCTCCCCGCGCACCGGAACCGGCTGACGGTAGCGCGTGGAGGTGTCGATCCTCGGGGCGGCCCGGCCGAGCCGCCGCGCCGTGACCCGCGCCTCGTCGTCGTCCGCGACGGACACGGCGAGGAGCCGGAAGGGAGCCGAGGGCCGCAGCTCGACGACCACGACCGGCCTCCCGGGCCGCAGGACCACGAAGTCCGTGCCGCCGGGGTGGCCGCGGGTGCCGACGGACCAGCCGCCCGGCACCCAGGTGCCGCGCTGCCGGACCCCGCGCAGGGCGCGCCACCAGTCGGCCTCGACCGTCACCCGGCACACCGCCGCCAGCGGCACCCGCACGTCACCCCGGCGGGCCGCGGCCCGTTGCCACCACGACAGGTGTACGACCACGTCGTCCCCGTCGACGAGAATGCGTGCCATCGCCCAGCTCCTCCGTTCCATACTCGTCGCTTCCGCGCGCGGCTGCCGGACACCGCCGCGGGCGGCTGACCGGACACCGCCGCGGGCGGTGCCGCTCGTCATCCGGGACCGGGCCCCAGACATGCGGCCGCGTCCCGTGTCGTGACGGAGTGGCCCGGGTACCCGGCCGGGGCGCCGGCGGGAGGTGCCTCGTGCCCGTCCGGTGGTCCGAGTGCGAGCAGGCGCACCTGCCGGGCGCGAGCCGTCGTAGGACCGCACGCCGTGGCCCGGGGACGAGCCCGGCGGAGGTGTGGAAGGAGTCGACTGGGCATGCGGTTTCATGATCGCGTCCACGCCGGCCGGGAGCTGGCCGAGCGGCTGCGCATCCGGCAGGAGGCGGGGGCGCTGACGCATCCGGTCGTGCTGGCCCTGCCGCGCGGCGGGGTGACGGTGGCCCGCGAGGTGGCGCGGGCACTGGAGGCGCCGCTCGACGTACTGGTCGCGCGCAAGATCGGCGCGCCCTTCCAGGAGGAGCTGGGCGTCGGGGCGCTCGCGGGTGACGACCCCCCGCTGTTCGACGAGCGGACCCTCGATGAACTCGGTCTGGAGGAGGCGGCCCTGGACGACGTGGTGGAGAGGGAACGGGCGGAGCTGCACCGCCGGGAGGAGCGGTACCGGCAGGGCCGTCCCGCGCCCGAGCTGCGGGACCGCACCGTCATCCTGGTGGACGACGGGGTGGCCACCGGGGCGACCGCGCGGGCGGCGCTGCGCTGGCTGCGCCGGCAGTCGCCGGAGCGGGTGGTGCTCGCGGTGCCCGTGTGTTCGCCGCAGGCGGCGGAGCTGCTGCGCGGCGAGGCCGACGAGGTGCTCTGCCTGCAGCGGCCGACCGTGTTCCTGGCCGTGGGGGAGTGGTACGAGGACTTCGAGCAGCTGACGGACGACGACGTGCTCGCCGCGCTGCACGGGCAGTGACCCCCCGGCGCGCCGGGCCGGAGCGGAGGCCGCGATGGAGTTGGTCGAGGAACGTTCCTTCCGCTACCGCATCGAACCGCACGCCGGCATGCGGGTGCCCGGGGTCGTGTTCGCGTCCCGGCAGCTGCTGCGGGATGCCGAGCAGTCCCTGGAGCAGGTCGTGCACGTGGCCACCCTGCCCGGTATCGTCGCCGCCTCCTACGCCATGCCGGACATCCACTGGGGGTACGGCTTCCCCATCGGCGGGGTCGCCGCCACCGACGTCGACGCCGGCGGGGTGGTCTCCCCGGGCGGTGTCGGCTTCGACATCTCCTGCGGGGTGCGGCTGCTGGCCGCCGACTGCGACGGCGAGACGTTCCGGCCCGCGCTGACCGCCGTGATGGACGGCCTCGACCGGGCGATCCCACGGGGCGCCGGGCCCGGCGGCGTATGGCGGCCGGACGGCCCCGGCGAGCTGGAGCGGCTGCTGGCCGAGGGCTCCCGCTACGCCGTGGAGCGGGGTCACGGGGAGGAACGCGACCTGCTGCGCTGCGAGGACGGCGGCGCGGTCGCCGACGCCGACGTGAGCCAGGTGGGCCCGCGGGCCCGGGAGCGGGGCCTCGGCCAGGTGGGCAGCCTGGGCTCCGCCAACCACTTCCTGGAGGTGCAGCAGGTGGCCGAGGTGTACGACGGCCCGGCCGCGGCCGCCTTCGGGATCCGGACCGGCCAGGTGTGCGTGATGATCCACTGTGGCTCACGCGGGCTGGGGCACCAGATCTGCACCGACCACGTGCGGCTCATGGACCGCGCCATGGCCCGCTACGGCATCTCCGTGCCCGACCGGCAGCTCGCCTGCACACCGGTCGACTCCCCCGAGGGACAGGCCTACCTCGGGGCCATGGCCGCCGCCGCCAACTACGGCCGGGCGAACCGGCAGTTGCTCTCGGACGCCGCGCGAGGTGTGTTCCGGCGCGCCGCCGGCGTCCGGCTGTCGCTGGTGTACGACGTCTCCCACAACCTCGCCAAGCTTGAGACCCACCCGGTGGACGGCGAGCGGCGCCGGCTGTGCGTGCACCGCAAGGGCGCCACCCGCGCCTTCCCGCCCGGGCATCCCGAACTGCCCGATGACATCAG
The DNA here is from genome assembly GCF_001027185.1 of Streptomyces incarnatus. Classification (NCBI taxonomy): domain Bacteria; kingdom Bacillati; phylum Actinomycetota; class Actinomycetes; order Kitasatosporales; family Streptomycetaceae; genus Streptomyces; species Streptomyces incarnatus. Next base: position 7,591,792 of record NZ_CP011497.1, read on the forward strand.
CGAGTTCGGGCAGCCTGTGCTGATCCCCGGCACCCTCGGGACGGCGTCGTACGTGCTGGCCGGCGTGGCCCGGGGCGACGCCTTCCACTCCACGTGCCACGGGGCCGGCCGCACCATGAGCCGCCACCAGGCCGCGCGCAGCATCACCGGCAGCGAGCTGCGGACCCGGCTGCGGCACGCCGGCATCGCCGCGCGCCCGAAGTCCTGGCGCGGCCTGACCGAGGAGACACCGGAGGCGTACAAGGACGTCGACGCCGTCGTCGCCGCGAGCGAGGGCGCGGGGCTGTGCCGGAAGGTCGCCCGGCTGGTGCCGCTCGGGGTGGTGAAGGGCTGACCGCCGGTGGCCGGCGGGTGCCGGTACGGCGACGGGCGCGCGGGTGCGGTCACACGTCCACGATCACCGTGCAGGACCAGCCGTAGGCGTCCGGGCCGATGTGCAGCTCCTGCCAGGAGACGCCCTTGGGCGCGGCACCGATGACGGTGACGTCCGCGAGGCGGGCGAGCGACAGCCGCACCTCCAGCCCACCGTCGTCGGTGGGCTCCGCCTCCACGTCGACCGGGATCCGGCCCGCCACCTCCAGCCGGTAGACCACCTCGTCCAGCAGCGCGACCAGCAGCTCCGCGTCGTCGCCGGGGGCCAGACGGACCCGTTCCATGGTGGTGGGGTGGGCCTCGGACACATCGGCGAAGGCCTCGACCATGGCGCGTACGGCCTCGGTCAGACACTGTTCCCGGGTGGCGCCCCAGGCCTGCAGACGGGTGTCGGCCGTGTGCGGCATCGAGCGGTGACCGTTCTCGCCCTCGCGTCGTGCGCGCAGCTCGTCGCTGATGTCACCCACCATGGCCGCCGTGGTCCCTTCTCCGACGCCCCCTCGGGTTCCATCGTCACTCGCCGGGCCCGGCGGCGCCATGTCTGCCGGTTTGCCCGCGTCGTCCCGGGCTACGCGGGCGGGCGAGGCCGCATGCCTCACCCTTCTCGGAGCCGGAGGTGCCCGATGACACGGCGGATACGTGACGTGATGTCGCCCGGCGCGGTGGCGGTGGAACCGATGACCACGGTGGAACGGGCGGCGCTCCTCATGCGGGAGCACGACATCGGTGACGTCCTGGTCGCCTACGACTGCGATCTGTTCGGTGTGCTCACCGACCGCGACATCGTGGTGCGCACGCTCGCCGCGGGACTGGACCCGCACACCACCACGGCCGGCACGGTGTGCAGCCGGCCGCCGGTGCTGACCGTGACACCCGAGGACACCACGGACCGCGCCGTCGAGCTCATGCGGCAGCACGGCCTGCGCCGGCTCCCCGTCGTGGAACACGGGGGCTGCCCGGTCGGGTTCGTCAGCCTCGGTGACCTGGCGGCCGCCGAGGACCCGCATTCGGCGCTGGCGGAGATCAGCAGGGCGCAACCCAATCACTGAACCGGCGCGAGCACCCGGGCCCGGCAGGCCGACGGCGTCCCCCAGGCGGTCCGCAGCGCGCGGGCCTTGCGGATCCACAGGGACAGGTCCAGTTCCTCGGTGTAGCCGAGGGCGCCGTGCAGGTGCAGGGCGGTGCGCGCCGCGCCGTACGCCGCCTCGCAGGCGGAGACCTTCGCCGCGGCGATCTCGCTCCCGCACCCGCCGTCCCCCCGCTCCAGCGCCAGCGCGGCGGCGTGGACCAGCGGCCGGGCGAACTCCAGGGCGACGAGGGTGTCGGCCAGCCGGTGCTTGACCGCCTGGAAGGAGCCGATGGCGACCCCGAACTGCCGGCGCCGCCGGACGTGTTCGACGGTGCGGTCCAGCAGGGCGCGGCCGAGTCCGAGGGCCTGCGCGGCGGTGGTGAGCGCCGCGAGCCCGGCGGCATGCGTGGCCGCGGCGGCGACGGCCGGCCCCTGGGCCAGTACGCCGCCGCCGAGCGGGCGGGCCGGCCTCCGCGCCGGGTCCAGCGAGTGCTGTACGGGGCCGTGCGCCCGGGCCAGGCGCAGGGTGTCGCCCTCGACGACGAACACCGCGTCGGCGGCGTCCGCGTCCAGGGCGTAGGGGCTGCCGGGGGAGAGCAGGCACAGCGAGGCGACGACCTTGCCGGCGGCGATCCCCGGCAGCCAGTCCGCGGCTGCCGCCGCGTCGCCCAGCCGCTCCAGGAGGGCCGCCGCCGCGACCGTCTCCGCCAGCGGTCCCGGCACCGCGTGGCGGCCCAACTCCACGAAGGACACGGCCAGTTCGACCGGCCGCGCGCCCAGTCCGGCGTACCGCTCCGGTATCCCGAGCGCGAACACCCCGGCCTCGGCCAGCCTGGCCCACAGCGCGCGGCCGGGCCCGGTGTCTCCGGCCGCCCAGGACCGTACGACGTCCGGTGTGCCCGCCGCCGTCAGCATGGCGTCCAGTGAGCGGGCGAAGTCGCGCTGCTCGGTGTCGAGGAGGAAGCGCATCACCGGCGTCCCTTCGGCAGGCCGAGCAGCCGCTCGGCGATGATGTCGCGCTGGATCTCGTTGGTGCCCGCGTAGATGGGTCCGGCCAGGGAGAAGACGTACCCCTCGGCCCAGCCGCCGTGCGCGGGCGCGTCCGCGGCGTCGTCGGCGAGGTCGCCGTACGGGCCGAGCAGGTCGAGGGCGGTCTCGTGCAGGGCGATGTCCAGTTCGGACCAGAACACCTTGTTGAGGCTGGACTCCGCCCCGATCGAGTCTCCCGCCGCCAGGCGCGAGGCGGCCGCGTAGGCGGACAGCCAGTAGGCGCGGGCGCCGATCACCGCGTCGGCGACCCGGTCGCGCAGCGCGGTGTCGGACGGGTCGGCGACGGAGCGCCACAGGGCGGTGAGCCGGTCGGCGGCGGCCGTGAAACGGCCGGGACTGCGCAGGGTGAGCCCGCGTTCGCTGCCCGCCGTGCTCATCGCCACCCGCCAGCCCTGCCCCGGCTCGCCGATCACGTCCTCGTCGGGCACGAAGACCTCGTCGAGGAAGACCTCGGCGAAGGCGGGCTTGCCGTCGAGCCGCCGGATGGGCCGCACCGTCACCCCCTCCCCGTCCAGCGGGAACATCAGGTACGTCAGTCCCTGGTGCGGCCGGTCGGCGTGCGGGTCGCTGCGGAACAGTCCGAACGCGCGGTCGGCGAACGCCGCCCGCGACGACCAGGTCTTCTGGCCGCTCAGGCGCCAGCCGCCGGCCGTGCGCACGGCCCTGGAGCGCAGCGAGGCCAGGTCGGAGCCCGACTCCGGCTCGGACCAGGCCTGCGCCCAGATCACCTCGCCGCTGGCCATGGGCGGCAGGAGGCGCGCGCACTGCCGCGGTGTCCCGTGCTCGAAGAGGGTGGGCGCGAGCAGGTTGATGCCGTTCTGGCTGACCCGGGCGGGCGCACCGGCCGCGTAGTACTCCTCCTCGAAGATCAGCCACTGCAGGAGGGAGGCGCCCCGGCCGCCGTACTCCTCGGGCCAGGAGACCACCGACCAGCGGTCGGCGAACAGGGTGCGCTCCCAGTCCCGGTGGGCCGCGAACCCCTCGGCCGTCTCCAGCGAGGGCAGGGGGGTGCCGGGCACATGACCGGCGAGCCAGGCGCGCGCCTCGGCACGGAAGGCATCGTCCGCGGCGGAGAAGTCGAGGTCCATCAGCCGCCCGCCTCCTCGGCACCGGTCCGCTCCATGACGTGCGACATCCGCCCTCCTTCCCTAACAAGTGTTTGGTAGGTTAACGTACGGCCCGTCAGGCGTCGAGAGCCGTCCGGAGCCGCCCATGAGCACGCCCCCGCCGCCCTACGTTCCCGGTCACGCCCTCCTCCAGGGCCGTACCGCCGTGGTCACCGCCGCCGCGGGCGCCGGCATCGGCGGTGCGACCGCCCGCCGGCTGCTGGAGGAAGGCGCCCGCGTCGTGCTCTCCGACGCCCACGCCCGCAGGCTGAAGGAGTCGGCGGCGGCGCTGGCCGCGGAGTTCGGGGCGGACCGGATCGCGGCACTGCCCTGCGACGTCACCGACGAGGAGCAGGTCGCCGCGCTCTTCGACTTCGTGGTGGAGCGGCACGGGTGCCTGGACGTCGTCGTGAACAACGCCGGACTCGGCGGCACCGCCGACCTGGTCGAGATGACCGACGCACAGTGGGACAGGGTCCTCGACGTCACCCTCACCGGCACCTTCCGCTGCACCCGCGCCGCGCTGCGCCGGATGAAGGCGGCGGGCGCCGGGGGCGTCGTCGTCAACAACGCCTCGGTGATCGGCTGGCGGGCGCAGCGGGGCCAGGCGCACTACGCCGCCGCCAAGGCCGGGGTCATGGCCCTCACCCGGTGCGCCGCCGTGGAGGCCGCGGCATACGGCGTGCGGGTGAACGCCGTCTCGCCCAGCCTCGCCATGCACCCGCACCTGGTGAAGGTCACCACACCGGAGCTGCTGCGGGAACTGACCGCTCGCGAGGCCTTCGGCCGCTGGGCCGAGCCGTGGGAGGTGGCCAATGTGATCGTCTTCCTGGCCAGCGGCTACTCCTCGTACCTGACCGGGGAGGTCCTGTCCGTCAGCAGCCGGCATCCGTGAGGCGGGACGAGCCGGTGCGGAACAGGGAGAACAGGCGGGCCGCCGCCGGGCCCTCGCCCGAGCGGCGCGAGAACCTGCCGGCCGTCGCCACCGGACGCCTGCGCACCACCTCGCCGATGCGCAGGCCCGGTTCGAGCCGGCGTGGCCGGGAACCCTTGAGCGCGGGGTGGCCGTCGAGCTCCTCCGCGCCGGGCTCGACGTCCGGCTCGCCCGCGGCTTCGCGCGCCGGACCGTGGGAGTCGCCGCGTTCTGGGACCGGCCGGGCAGACGGCCCTGGGACCGGCTGGCCAGACCGTCCTGGGACCGGCCGGGCCGACGGCACCGCACGGAGGATCGTCCGCCCGTGCCCACCGACGGAGCCCGAGGGCATCGCGACGCGCGCAGGAGACCGCAGACACCACCGATTCCCCCAAGGAGGGGCCATGGCCGAGGCATACATCGTCGAAGCGGTGCGCACGCCGGTCGGCAGGCGCGGCGGCGGGCTGGCCGCCGTCCACCCGGCCGACCTCGGCGCCCATGTGCTGAGGGCGCTGATGGCGCGCTCGGGCGTCGACCCGGCCGCCGTCGAGGACGTCGTCCTCGGCTGCCTGGACACCGTCGGACCGCAGGCCGGCGACATCGCCCGCACCTGCTGGCTGGCCGCCGGGCTGCCCGAGGAGGTGCCGGGGGTGACCGTGGACCGCCAGTGCGGCTCCTCCCAGCAGGCCCTGCACTTCGCCGCGCAGGCGGTGCTCTCGGGCACCCAGGACCTGGTGGTCGCGGGCGGCGTGCAGAACATGTCGATGATCCCGATCGCCTTCGCCACCCGCCAGGCGGCCGAGCCCCTGGGGCTCACCCAGGGCCCCTTCGCCGGCTCCGAGGGCTGGCGGGCCCGCTACGGCGACCGGCCGGTCAACCAGTTCGCCGGCGCCGAGATGATCGCCGACAAGTGGGGCATCTCCCGCCGGGACATGGAGGAGTTCGCGCTCCGCTCCCATCAGCGGGCCGTCCGCGCCATCGACGAGGGCCGCTTCGACCGCGAACTCGTCCCCTACGGCGAGGTGACCCGCGACGAGGGGCCCCGCCGCGACACCACGCCGGAGAAGATGGCGGCGCTGAAGCCGGTGATCGAGGGCGGCCGGCTGACCGCCGCCGTCTCCTCCCAGGTCTCCGACGGCGCCTCCGCCCTGCTGATCGCGAGTGAACGAGCCGTACGGGAACACGGTCTGACGCCCCGCGCCCGCGTCCACCATCTCTCGGTGCGCGGCGAGGACCCCATCCGGATGCTGACCGCGCCGATCCCGGCCACGGCGTACGCCCTGAAGAAGGCCGGGATGACCCTCGACGACATCGACCTCGTGGAGATCAACGAGGCCTTCGCCTCCGTGGTGCTCGCCTGGCTGAAGGAGACCGGCGCGGACCCGGAGAAGGTCAACGTCAACGGCGGCGCCATCGCCCTCGGTCACCCGCTGGGCGCCACCGGCACCAAGCTCATGACCACGCTGCTGCACGAGCTGGAGCGCACCGGCGGACGCTACGGCCTGCAGACCATGTGCGAGGGCGGCGGCCAGGCCAACGTCACCATCGTCGAGCGGCTCTGACCCGCCGCCTCCGCCGCCTGCGGCCGGCCGCAGGCGGCGGACCCTCGCGACCCATCTACGCGGCCGGTGGCAGTCCGCGCAGGACGGCCCCGGCCTCCGTCATGATCCGGTCCACGAGTTCCGCGCAGGACGGCAGGTCGTGGATCAGACCGGCGACCTGCCCGGAGGCCATCACGCCGAGGTCGGTCCGACCCTCGACCATCGACGCCCGCAGCAGCATGGGGGTGTTGGCGGCCAGCAGGACCTGACTCCAGGTCAGCTCCCTGCCGTGCCGCATGGCCAGGCCGTCCCGGACCATCCGCGCCCAGCTCGTGCCGGACAGCGCCTTGAACGACGCCGCGTGGCGTACGGCGCGCAGCAGCGCCGTCGCCCGGCCCGAGCGTTCCAGGGAGTCGACCAGTTCGGTGCGCAGCATCCGGTGGGGGAGGCCGTCGACCCGGGTCGTGACGGTGACGTCGGCCACCGTGGCCGCCAGGTACCGGGCCTTGACCGCGTCGGGGACGGTGCTGTCGGAGGTGAGCAGGAAGCGCGTGCCCATGGCGATCCCCGCGGCACCGTAGGCGAGCGCGGCGACCAGGCCGCGGCCGTCGTGGAAACCGCCGGCCGCGACGACCGGGATGCCGACCGCGTCGACCACCTGGGGAAGCAGGACCGTGGTGGCGACCTTCCCGGTGTGCCCGCCGCCCTCCCCGCCCTGCACCACCACCGCGTCGGCGCCCCACGCGGCGACCTTCTCCGCGTGCCGCCGGGCCCCGATGGACGGGATGACCACCACGCCGGCGTCCCTCAGCCGGGCGATCAGCTCGCGGGAGGGCGCGAGCGCGAACGAGGCGACCCGCACTCCCTCCTCGATGATGATCCGCACCCGCTCGGCCGCGTCCGAGGCGTCCGCCCGCAGATTGACCCCGAAGGGCGCGTCGGTACGGGACTTGACCTCACGGACGGCCGCGCGCAGCTGCCCGGTCGTCATGGTCGCCGAGGCGAGGATCCCGAGCGCGCCGGCCCGGGCGGTGGCCGACACCAGCCGTGGACCGGCCACCCAGCCCATGCCGGTCTGCACGATGGGGTGCCGTACCCCGACCAGCCGGGTCAGCGGGGTGGCGATCTCGAAGCCGGTCACGCCGGCACCTCGCGCTCGCGCAGCGCCCTCGGGTCGATGACCTCGCGGATCAGCCGCAGCTCCGCGGCGGTGGGCTCCCGGGTGTACGGCACCTCGTCCGGGACCGTCAGCGGGAAGCCGGTGGCCTCGACGACCTGCTCGACCGTGACCCCGGGGTGCAGCGAGCGCAGCCGCATCGTCCGGTCGGGGGTCCGGAAGTCGAAGACGCCCAGGTCGCTGACGACCTCCGCGATGTGGTGGTACCGGGACGCGACGGGACCGGCCGCCGCGGCACGGTCGTAGCCCACACCGCACACCATGTCGACCCGCTCGACGAACACCCGCGTCGAGTGCCGCGGCACCCAGTAACTGGTCGGATTGTTGAGCGTGTTGGCGGGTGCGCCGCGCACACCCAGCAGCTGCCGGGTGGGCCTGGCCCAGTCGCCGATGCAGGAGATGTTCTGGTTGCCGTGCCGGTCGAGCTGGCTCGCGCCCATCATCACGTGCCGCCGCCCGGTCGCGACCAGGGCCAGGTGCTGCCGGAACGGCAGCCAGCCCTCGACCACCCTGGGCCGGGCCCCGACCGCCGGGACGTCGCCGGTCAGCAGCGCCTCGCCGTCGGTCAGCAGCAGGTCGGGGGAGAAGGTGAGCCGCGCCAGCCGGGCACCGATCGTCGGGACGGTGCCCATCGGGCTCGCCAGTATCTCCCCGGCGTCCCGCCAGACCTCGGCGCAGGCCACCACGCAGTACTCGGCGCGCGTCGCCCTCGTCGTCGTACGGCGGTCACTCATGTGCGGCCTCCTCGTGGAACGCGGCCACCGCGGCCTGGTACGCGTCCTCGTCGCCGGACAGGAACCGCTCGGCGAAGACCCGCCAGGCCTCCGGGTCCCGGGCGGCCCGGGCGTAGGCCCGCTGGAAGGCCTCGTCACGGTCGTGGTCCGGGACGCAGGAGGTGAAGTGGGCGCCGTTCGGCGTCTCCACGACGCCGGTCACGAACGCGCGCTTGACCAGCAGGGTCTGCGGGGCGGCGTCCTTGAGCAGGTCGGCGCTGTCCACGATCCGCTCGCAGGAGACGTAGGCGGCGTCGGCGGCCTCGCAGAACAGGTCGTCGAAGTAGGGGTCCGGGCCCAGGTACTGGCCGTTGCCGTGCACGTCCGCCCGGTTGAGGTGCACCAGTGCCGCGTCCAGGTGCAGGGCCGGTACGGCGACCAGTTCCTCGCCGTCCTCGTACGGCGAACGCACCGTCCGCAGCCGGGGGTTGATCCTCATCACGTCGGATCCGAGCCCGGCCCGGACCGGCAGGAAGGGCAGCCGGTGCGCGGCCGCGGTCAGCCCCCACATGAACATGGCCTCGTCCAGCTCCACCAGTTCCAGCGCGCCCCGCTGCCGGGCCGCCGTGAAGTGCGGCTCCAGGGGGATGGAGTCGAGGGTGGCGAAGGCCGCGACCAGCGTGCGGATCTTTCCCGCCGCCGCGAGCAGGCCGACGTCCGGGCCGCCGTAGGAGACGACGGTCAGGTCGGTGAGGTCCGAGCGCAGCAGCGCCCGCACCAGTGCCATCGGCTTGCGCCGCGAACCCCAGCCGCCGATGCCGATCGTCATGCCGCTGTCCAGCCGGCCGACGACCTCCTCGGCGGTCATCGTCTTGTCCCTGCTCATGACCGCCGCTCCTGGTCCGTGCCGACGGATTCCCGGTCCGTGCCGAACGTGTCGCGGACCCGGTCGGCGACGCCGGTGAGGTTGGCCTCGAAGGTGAAACCCTGCTCGAAGCGGTAGCTGCGGCGCACGTCGACCGGGTCGATGCCGTTGATCGCGGCCTTGGCCAGGCGGATCAGGGACCCGTCCTTGGCGGCGATCTCCCGGGCCAACTCCACAGCTGCCTCGAGGAGTTGTACGCGCGGCACCACCCGCCACACCGAGCCGTGCCGGTGCAGCTCCTCGGCGGTGACGGTGCGCGAGGTGTAGTACAGGGCCCGCATCAGGTGCTGGGGCACCAGCCGGGCGAGATGCGTGGCCGCGCCCAGGGCGCCCCGGTCCAGCTCGGGCAGGCCGAAGACCGCGTCGTCGGCGGCGACGATCGCGTCGGCGTTCCCCACCAGCCCGATGCCGCCGCCCAGACAGAAGCCCTGTACGGCGGCGACCACCGGGACCTCGCAGTCGTACACCGCCGCGAACGCGTCGTAGCAACCGCGGTTGGCGCCGACGAGGGCCGTGTGCCCGGCCGTGCGCCGCATCTCCTTGATGTCGACGCCGGCGTTGAAGCCGCGGCCCTCGGCGGCGAGGACCACGCACCGGACCTCCTGGTCTGCGCCGGCGGCGCGCACGGCGGCGGCCAGGTCGTACCAGCCCCGCACGGGAAGGGCGTTGACCGGCGGGAAGTCCACGGTGACGACGGCGACGCCGTCTTCGGGGGCGGAGGTGGAGACACCCATGAGCGGATCAGCTACCTTTCCACCAAACGTTTGTTAGGCATGAAGGTAGCAGCGGAGTGCCCGCTGCGGGAGGTGCCCTTTGGCGGCGGTCATCGATCTCACCGGACGCGTCACGGTGGTCACCGGCGGCACCCGGGGCGTGGGCGCCGGCATCGCCCGGGCGTTCCTGGAGGCCGGCGCGGACGTCGTGACCTGCGCACGTCGGCCCCCGGAGGCGCCGGTCGAGGCGGCCGGCCGGACGGCTCGCTTCCTCCCCGTCGAGCTGCGCGACACCGACGCGGTCGGCGCCTTCTTCGCGCGGGTGCGGGACGAGTACGGGCGCCTCGACACCCTCGTCAACAACGCCGGGGGCACCCCGTTCCGGCTGCTCGGCGAGGGCGGGTCCGTACGGCACGCCCGGGTCGTGGAGCTGAACCTCCTCGTTCCCCTCACCGCGTCGCTCGCCGCGTACGAGGTGATGCGCGTTCAGCAGGGGGCCGGGTCGATCGTGATGGTCGGCAGCGTCAGCGGAACCCGCCCCTCACCCGGCACCGCGGCGTACGGCGCGGCCAAGGCGGGCCTGGACAGCCTCGCCCGCTCGATGGCGGTGGAGTGGGCGCCGCGGGTGCGGGTCAACACGGTCGTCCCCGGCATGGTCCGCACCGAACTGTCCCACCTGCACTACGGGGACGAGGACGGCATCGCCGCCGTGGGCCGTACCGTCCCGCTCGGCCGCCTCGCCGCGCCCGCCGACATCGGCGACGCCTGCGTCTTCCTCGCCTCCGACCGGGCCGCCTACATCAGCGGGGCGAGCCTGCACGTCCACGGCGGAGGGGAGCGCCCCGCCTTCCTCGACGCGGCGAACGCCGGCAACTGACCAGGACTTCGGCACCCACGAGAGGACCCATCCCATGACCGGACTGTGCACCGGGCGCGTGGCCGCCGTCACCGGCGCGGGCCGCGGCCTGGGCCGCGCACACGCCCTCGCCCTCGCCGCCGAGGGGGCCAAGGTCGTCGTGAACGACCTCGGCGTCGGCCGCGACGGCACCGGCGGGGCCGCCGGACCGGCCCAGCGGGTCGTCGACGAGATCCGCGCGCTCGGCGGCGAGGCGGTCGCGCACGGGGGCGACATCGCCACCGCCGAGGGCGCGGCCTCCCTCGTCGCCACCGCGCTGGAGACCTACGGCCGCCTGGACACCCTGGTCAACAACGCCGGGTTCCTGCGTGACCGCATGCTCGTCAACCTCGGCGAGGACGCCTGGGACGCGGTCGTACGCGTCCACCTCAAGGGCCATTTCCTGCCGCTCAGCCATGCCGCCGCGCACTGGCGTGCCGAGGCCAAGGCGGGCCGCATGCCCGAGGCCCGCGTGGTCAACACCAGTTCCGGAGCGGGGCTGCTGGGCAGCGTCGGCCAGGGCAACTACTCCGCCGCCAAGGCCGGCATCCTCGGCCTGACCCTGGTCGCCGCCGCCGAACTGGCGCGCTACGGCGTCCAGGTCAACGCCATCGCCCCGGCCGCCCGGACCCGGATGACCGAGCACACCTTCGCCGAGACCATGGCCGTCCCGCAGGACGGCGGCTTCGACGCCATGGCCCCCGGGAACGTCTCCCCGCTCGTGGTCTGGCTCGGCTCCGCCGCCTCCGCGGGGGTCACCGGCCGCGTCTTCGAGTCCGAGGGCGGCCGCATCACCGTCATGGAGGGCTGGCGCCCGGGCCCCACCATCGACAAGGGGGCCCGCTGGACACCGGCGGAGGCAGGTGCGGCGGCCCTGAAACTCATCGCCGAGGCGGAGCCCCCGCTGCCGGTGTACGGGGCGCGGTAGGCCCCGGCGGCGGCGCCCACCGGGTGTCCGATGCGCTGCCCGCCCCCGCTGCGACGGCCCCGGGCATCGCCGTACCGGGCGTGCTCGGCGACGGGCGTGCTCGGGAACTGACGGTGACTACCGGCGGCCGGAGAGGAAGTCCACAATGGCGGTGACCAGTTCCGGCGCGCCGGCCGCCGTCCAGTGGTCGCCCGGCACGACGGTCCCCGTGGCGTGGGGCAGCGCCTTGATCAGCTCGTCGGCCGAGGCGGTACGCGGATCGTCGGCGCCCGTCGCGACGAGCGTCGGTACGTCGATCCGGCCGATCAGCTCGGCCGGCGTGGCGACGAGCGAGTCGAGGACGCGGAGCAGCGCGACCGGATCCGCGCCGCTCGACCGGAGCCACCGTTCGGAGCGTTCCTCCGGCGAGCCCGGCTCGAACGTCCCCCAGCCGGCGAGAACCGGCCGCAGGGCCGCCCCCGCCCCGCCTCCCGCGCCCAGCACCTGACGCAGGCCCTGGCCCGCGGCCACGGCCCGGCCGGGTGCCGCGCCGCGCGCGGGGGCGAGATGCCCAGTGCGTCAACAGGCAACGTTCGCCCCGTCGCAACGCCCGGCACGCCCCCCACTGCCTTGAGGACGTGAGAGGGGCCTCACTCGCCGCACCGGGCACAACCCCAGTACGTCCAGTACGAGGGCTTGCACCCGGCACTCCCCCAGCCTTCGGCCGGGGAGACCCCAGAGCACGCACCGGACGCCGCTCCTTGGCGGGCAGACGTTGCCTGCCGGGGCACTAGCCGAGGGTGAGGTCGTCGGCGTGGACGTCGGACTGGCCGTACCAGCCGTGGACGTAGACCGTGACGGTTCCGCTGCTTCCCGTGGTGAAGTTGACGGTCAGCTGGTTCCAGCTCGTGCTGTTGGACCAGGTGCTGGCGGTGGCGCCGCCGCTGACCCCGAGGTAGGCGTAGGGGCCCTGGACCCAACCGCTGAGCGTGTAGCTGTGGTTGGGGGACAGGGTGACGGTCTGGTCGCATTCGCCGGTGCCGCTGGAGCTCGGGGTGACCTGGAGAGCGTGGCTGCCGCTGTGCACCGGGCCGGCGACGACCGTGCTGCCGCCCGTGCAGGTCCAGGGGTTCAGGCCGCCGGTTTCGAAGCCGGCGTTGGTCAGCGAGCCCCCGCCGCCTCCGCCCCCGCCGCCACTGGAGGTGACGGTGAGCGTGTAGGTCGCGCTGTGGCTGCCACTGGCCGCCGCGCCGGTGACGGTGATCGGGTAGGTGCCCGCGGCCACGGCGGAGCCGACCGTCGCCGTCAGGGTCGAGGTGCCACCGGAGGTGACGGACGCGGGGCTGAAGGAGACGCTGACGCCGGAGGGCGCGCCGGAGGCCGAGAGGCCGACGGATTCGGCGCTGCCGGAGGTGACGGCCGTGGCGACGGTCGCGGTCGCGGAACCGCCCTGGGCGACCGAGGCGGAGCCCGGTGACAGGGACACGGAGAAGTCACTCGTCGTGCCTCCGCCGCCGCCCGAGGTGCCCTCGTACGGCACGAACGCGTCCGTGAACGCCAGGCTGTTCTGGCTGATCTCGCTGCACGTGGGCAGGGAGTTGGCGCTGCCGCTGCACGGCTGGTCGCGGTTGACGGACCAGAACGCGAGCCGTCCGACACCGTTCTGCGCGGCGAAGTTCTCCACGGTGCGGGCGTCGGCCAGGGTGAACGTCGAACCGTCGTCGTTCTTGCCGATCATCGGGGTGATCCCGAGATCGGCGTAGCTGTAACCGGAGTCGACGGACTGCATCTGGGCCAGCGTGGCCCTGGCCGCGTCGACCGCGCCCTGGCCCATCTCGGTGCCGGTGCCCGCGTAGTAGTCCATGGCCATGATGTTGACCACGTCGATCCTGATGCCCGCGTTCTTGGCGGCCTTGAGGATGTTGACGCCGTCGTTGGTCAGCCCGCTGGTCAGCACCGGCAGGGTCATGGAGAACTGCAGGCCCGGGTTGGATGCCTTGAGGTCCTTCATCGCCTGCATCTGGCGGGCCGCGGCCGCGGTGTCCGCGACGGCGGCGCCCTCGACGTCGAAGTCGAGCCGGGTGACGCCGTAGTCGTTGATGAGGGCCTGGTATCCGGCGTCGATGCTGCTCTGGGTGGAGCACGTCCAGGCGAGCGGTTCGCCGCTCGCCCCGCCGGAGGAGATGATGACGGAGGCGCCCTCGGACTTCGCCTTGGCGATCTCCGGGTCGGTGTAGGAGTCGTTGCCGATGGGGAGGGTGTCGCCCCAGATCTGGTTGCAGCCTTCGCCCAGCACGAACGCCGCGGTGTAGGCCTTGAGTTGGTGACCGGTGATGGCAGTGTCGAGGAGTCCTTCCTGACTGTTCGACATGTCGACGTAGGGAGCCACGGAGTAGACACTGCTCGCCGCCGCGGCGCTGCCGGCCGGTGCCAGGGCCACGACGGCCCCGGTGGCCGCGAGCGCGAGCGCGCATGCGGAAGCCGCAAATCTTGCCAGGTGCATGACAGTGCCCCTTCTGGGGATGCCTCGGGCGTGGAGTGGTGGGGTGGTGCGAGCCGAGTTGGTACATACCAAAGCGCCGCCGCGTCACCCCGTCAAGAGGACTAGACCAACTCGATCCATCCGGATTCCCGATACCCCGGCCCGCCGTGCCGGCCGTGGAGAAGGAGCGCGGACAGGGGCGAAGTCCGGTCGCACGCGGGCCGTATTAGGCTGGGTGACCATGGAACCGGCACGTCCACGACCGCGCCGGGCTCGAGCTTCAGGGAGTGACCGATGACCGTGGGAACCGAGCGGGCCGTCCTGGCGGGCGGTTGTTTCTGGGGCATGCAGGATCTGATCCGCAAGCAGCCGGGCGTGGTCTCCACCCGCGTCGGCTACAGCGGCGGTGACACGCCGAACGCGACGTACCGCGATCACGGCGACCACGCCGAGGCCATCGAGATCCTCTTCGATCCCACGGTGACGAGCTACCGCGACATCCTGGAGTTCTTCTTCCAGATCCACGATCCGACCACACGGGACCGCCAGGGCAACGACATCGGGCGCAGCTACCGGTCCGCCATCTTCTACGGCGACGAGGACCAGCACCGCGTCGCCCTGGACACGATCGCGGACGTCGAGGCGAGCGGGCTGTGGCCGGGGAAGGTGGTCACGGAGGTGGCGCCCGTGGGCGACTTCTGGGAGGCGGAGCCCGAGCACCAGGACTACCTGGAGCGCTACCCCAACGGCTACACCTGCCACTTCCCGCGACCGAACTGGAAGCTGCCGAAGCGGGAGTCGTCCACGACGGACTGACCAGTGGTTCCGGGGTGCCGTCCGCCGCCGGTCGCCTGCCGGCTCCGATGCACAGCACGCCGAGGGAAGATCAAGGATGCTTGCCCGGGAGGCAGTTGGGCTAGCCGACGCACCGCCTCCGGTTCTCAGGACAGCCGACGCCCGTCCTCCGGAGCCGGAGGCAGCGCGAGGTGGGCCAGGTCGCCCGGGCGGGGTGAGGTGATGGGCCACAGGGGAGCGGCCTCCCCGTCGGCGAGCGCGGCAGGCGCGTCGGTGAGGTTCATCCGCTCGCGCAGCCGGCCGTAGAAGTCCGTCGGGCCCAGCCGGACCGCCTTCAGCCGGCGTGGCGCGGCGTACACGCCGATCCAGTCCCCGGGGCCGAGTACGCCGCGCAGCTGACCGTCGATGCTGACGGCGGCCTGCCCCGACCGGTCGAGGACCCGCAGGGCGATGGGCTCGTCGGGCGCGGCCACGACCGAGCGGTTGAACACCATGTGCGGCGCGACCGGCGTGAAGACCAGGCCCTCCGCGCGCGGCGAGACCACCGGGCCGCCGGCGGCGAAGCTGTAGGCGGTGGATCCCGTGGGCGTGGCCACCAGCAGCGCGTCGGCGGAGTAGCTGGCCAGCAGCCGGCCGGCCAGGTACACCCCCACCGACACCTGCCGGTCCCTGGCGAGCTTCTCCACCACGACGTCGTTCAGAGCCGTGACGTTGAGCGCGACGCCCCAGTCGTCACCGACCTCGCACTCCGACCGCACGCGGGGCGGCGGCAGCATCGGCCCGCGGCCGTACCGCATCAGCGCCTCCATCTGCGCGGGCACCTCCAGCCGGCAGGACGCCCGCATGGTGAGGAGCATCCGGCTCTCCACGGTGATCCGCTCGGACCGGACCGCGTCCAGCGCCGCGCGCACCGCCGAGGCCGGGACCTCGGTGAGGAAACCGACGCGGCCGAGGTCGACGCCGAGGACCAGGGCGTCGTTCTCGGCCGCCAGCCGGGCGCCGCGCAGAAAGGTGCCGTCCCCGCCGAGGGTGACGATGAGGTCGGGATCGCCCGCCGCGTCGACCTCCTCCCGGGCACTGTGCCGCGCCCCCTTCCGCCACACGTCGATGTCCGCGCACCCCACGGCGTGCTCCGCGCACCACTCGCGCACCACCCGCGCGGCGGCCACGGCCTCGGCACGGCCGCCGTGCACCACCAGGCCGATCCGCTGCACCGTCATACCCACCTCCCAGCCGGCTGCTCCCGCCCGCCATCCTCACCGCGGACCGCTCCCGCGCCCCACGCGCCACGCCGCGCCGGGTGGCCGTGCGTGGGAAGGTGCGTACGGCCGCCCAGACCCGCCGGACGCCGGACCACGGGCCCGCGCACAGCGGGCCGGTGCCGCCGCACTGGGCTGCGGCACCCCCGCTGTCCGCCGCGCCCGAGCCTCGGCGGGCTGCGGCTCGACGCCCGGCTCCAACTCGCGGTGCCCGGCACACCGCGGGTGCTTCGAGCCGGCCACCGCGCGGCCGGTTGCCGGGAAGGAAGGGAAGACGCACTCGCACCCGACGGCCCCGCGCCGGTGACCAGCGGCGATTCCCCTCAGCGTGTCCGCCGTCGTAAAAGAGGCGAAACGGCGCAGTAATGACGCGGCGCGAACCTTCCCTGCAACGCCCCGGGACCACCGGGGCGGACCGCAGGAAGAGGGAGCAGCCGTGACGGAGACCGTCGACCAGCAGGCGCCGCCAGCCCCGCCGTCCTCCCCGGGCGCCCGGACGTACAACAGGTGGACGCAGAACGACACCCTGGAGGACTACTCGCTGCGCTACGCGCCCAAGTCCTTCCGCCGCTGGACGCCGTACGTCGTGGCCACCACGGCCCTCGGCGGCATCGCCTACCTCGCGGACTTCGCCATCGGCGGCTCGATCGCCGTCTCCCACGGCTTCTCCAGCGCCCTGGTGGCGATCCTGACCGCGGCGGTGGTCATCTTCCTCACCGGCATCCCGATCTCGTACTACTCGGCGAAGTACTCCATCGACATGGACCTGCTGACCCGCGGCGCCGGATTCGGGTATCTGGGCTCGACGCTGACCTCGGTGATCTACGCGAGCTTCACCTTCATCTTCTTCGCCCTCGAAGGCTCGATCATGGCGCAGGCCCTGGAACTGGGCCTGCACATACCGCTGCCCGTGGGCTACGTCATCTGCTCGCTGATCATCCTGCCGCTCGTCGTGTACGGCATGACGGCCCTGTCGAAGATGCAGGTGTGGACCCAGCCCGTCTGGCTGGTGCTGATGGTCGCGCCGTTCGTGTCCGTCGCGATCCAGGAGCCGGGAAAGTTCGCCGAGTTCACGCACTTCGCGGGTGACTCGCCCACCGGATCGAGCATCAGCATGCTCGGGGTCGGGGCGGGCGCGGGCGTCGCCCTGTCACTGATCGCGCAGATCGGGGAGCAGGTCGACTACCTGCGCTTCATGCCCGACCGGACGGCCGGCAACGGCAGGCAGTGGTGGGCCGCGGTCCTCGGCGCCGGACCGGGCTGGGTGGTGCTGGGCGCGCTGAAGCAGATCGGCGGCGCCTTCCTCGCCTTCTTCATCGCCGGGAGCGTGGGGCTGTCGAAGGCCAACGAGCCGATCCAGCAGTACGTCCACGGCTTCGGGACGTTCGCCGCGCCCGTCGCCCTGGGACTGGCCACCTTCTTCGTCATCCTCTCCCAGATAAAGATCAACTCGACGAACGCGTACTCCGGTTCGCTGTCCTGGTCGAACTTCTTCTCGCGACTGACGCACCGTCACCCCGGCCGCGTCGTCTACATCTTCCTCAACGTGGGCATCGCACTCGCCCTGATGGAGGGCGGCGTCTTCGGCTTCCTCAACACCGTCCTCGGGTTCTACTCCAACGTGGCGATCGCCTGGATCGGCGCGGTCGTCGCCGACCTCGTCATCAACAAGCCGCTGAAGCTGAGCCCGTCGTACATCGAGTTCAAGCGGGCCCACCTGCACCACTTCAACCCGGTCGGCTTCGGCTCCATGCTGATCGCGTCGGCGGTGTCCATCGCCGCGTACTTCGACGCCTTCGGCGCCTATGGCAAGGCGTTCTCCCCCTTCGTCGCGCTGTTCCTCGCCATGGTGCTCTCGCCGCTGTTCGCCGTGCTCACGAAGGGCAGGTACTACATCGCCCGCGCGGACGCCCTGGACGAGCCGCTGCTCGGACCCGACGGGCTGCCCTCCGCGGCCACCCTGACCTGCTCGGTGTGCGCGACCGGCTTCGAACGGCCGGACATGGCCGGCTGCCCCTTCCACGAGGGTGCCATCTGCTCGCTCTGCTGCAGCCTGGAGAAGGACTGCCACGACACCTGCAAGAGCGACGGCGCCGCCGGCCCGGTCGACCTGGGCCTGCCCGCCGTACGCGCGGTGGACTGAACCGGGCCACGCGAACGCGGAGCACGCGGTGGACTGAACCGGACCACGCGAACGCGGAGCACGCGATGGCCGGGGCGAGGGGCCCCGGCCACCGCACGCCGCCGGCCGGTCATTCGTTCCGGAAGACGGCCTTGCTCACCTCGGCGGGGTTCTGGAACTCCTTCTTCCCGAGGTGCGCGATGCGCTCGGTGACCTCCTTGGACGCGTGGTTCTTCTCGGCGACCTTCCGAAGCTGGTCGGAGTTCGCCGGGTACTCCGCGCCGGACAGCGCTTTCTGCAGGTCAGGGGGGTTGATACCCGCCATGGCTCCTCCAGGCGGTGAGACGGTCCTCGGTACACCGGCGCCGCAACGCCGCGCCGGGACCGCCCAGGTACCCACCCCCCGGCAGCGGATTCACGGATCGCCCCCTGTCCCACGGATCACCCCCACCGTCCACTGCCCACGGAGCGCCCCCTGTCATGGGACGCGTGCCGGGCGGGTACTCGGGGGCCTTGGAACCGGCACGGACGCGTGTGGGAGGCCCCATGAGCGAGAGCACCCCTTCGCAGGCCGAGGGCGAGCGGGAGCCGGGCGGCGCGGAGGCCGAGCAGCCGCCGCGCACGACTCCGTCCCAGGCCGAGGGTGAGGACACCGCGGACGAGAACGCCGAGGAAGGCGACGAGTGAGGAGGCGTCATGAGCACGGCACACACCAGCGTCCCCGAGGTGCTGGCCGCGCTGAAGGACGTGTCGTACCCGGCCGACAAGGACCGCCTGGTCACGGCCGCGCGTGAGGCGGGCGCGTCGGACGAGGTGGTCAAGGCCCTGCGCGGCATCCCCGCCGAGCAGTACACCGGCCGCGAGGACGTGGCGAGGTCGGTGCGGGTGGATCCGGACTCCGACCTCGACCGCACCGCCGCACAGCGCGCGGAACAGGCACGCGCGGGCGGCAAGCCCGGACTCTCCCAGCACCTGCGGGAGGAGCCGAGGACACCGATCCAGGAGGAGTTCGACCGCTGAACCACCGTGAGTACCGACCGGGCCGCGGCGCTGAAAAGCGCTGGTCGACGGCCCGGTGTACTCGTTAGCGTGGGCGGACACGTCCAGACAGGCTGGTCAGGGGGGCTCGGCGATGACGCGACCGCAGGACCGGATCGGCGGCACCGGCGCGAGAGCCGCCGGCCGCCCGTTGCGGGTGGAGACACACGGCCTGGACGTCATAGGCGACGCGGAGCGCAAGGGCACCCCGCGCACGCTGTTCTGGCCCTGGTTCGGCGCCAACGTCTCCGTCCTCGGCCTGAGCTACGGCGCCTTCGCGTTCGGCTTCGGGATCTCCTTCTGGCAGGCCCTCGCGGCCGGAGTGCTCGGCATCGTCGGCTCGTTCCTGCTGTGCGGGTTCGTCGCGGTCGCCGGAAAGCGCGGCTCGGCGCCCACGATGGTGCTCAGCCGGGCGGCGTACGGAGTGCTCGGCAACCGGCTGCCGTCCGTCATCTCCTGGATGCTCACCGTCGGCTGGGAGACCGTCCTCACCGCGCTCGCCACGTTGGCCACCGCGACGGTCCTCGGCCGCCTCGGCTGGGGCGGCGGCACCGGGACCGAGATCGCCGCCCTCGTGGTCGTGGCCGCGTTGACCGTCGTCGGCGGAGTCATGGGCTTCGACCTGATCATGCGGCTGCAGACGGTGATCACCGTGGTCACGGGCGTCCTCACCGTCGTGTACGTCGCCCTTGTCGCCGGCCACGTCCACTGGGGCGCGGTGAGCGCCGTGCCGTCCGGCTCCGCGCAGCAGTTCATCGGCGCCCTGGTGTTCATGATGACCGGCTTCGGCCTGGGCTGGGTGAACGCCGCCGCCGACTACTCCCGCTACCTGCCCCGGAGTTCGGCCGGCCGCGGGGTGATCGGCTGGACCACCTTCGGCGCCTCGGTGGCCCCCCTGCTCCTGCTGGTCTTCGGCCTGCTGCTCGCCGGTTCCTCGCAAGCGCTGAGCAAGGCCGTCGCGGCGGACCCGATCGGCGCGCTCACCACGATCCTGCCCACCTGGTTCCTGGTGCCGTTCGCCGTGGTCGCCGTGCTCGGCCTGGTCGGCGGCGCCGTCCTCGACATCTACTCCTCGGGCCTCGCCCTGCTCTCCGCCGGCCTGCCGGTGCCCCGGTATCTGGCCGCCCTCCTCGACGGCGTCCTGATGATCGCCGGCTCGGTCTACATCGTGTTCTTCGCCGGCGACTTCCTCGGCCAGTTCATGGGCTTCCTCACCACGCTCGGCGTCCCCGTCGCCGCCTGGTGCGGCATCGTCCTCGCCGACCTCGCCCTGCGCCGCCGCGACTACGACGACGGCGACCTCTACCGCCCGCACGGCCGCTACGGCGACATCGCCCCGGCGCCCCTGCTGCTCACCCTCGCCGCCACGGCCGTCGGCTGGGGCCTGGTCACCAACACCGCCGCGAGCTGGCTCACCTGGCAGGGCTACCTCCTCGGCCCCGTGGGCCTCGGCGGCAAGGCCGGTGCCTGGGCGTACGCCAACCTCGGCGTCCTGGTGGCGCTGGCCCTCGCCTTCCTCGGCCACCTGCTGACGGGCCGGGGCCGGGTCCGCGCCCAGGAGGCGCAGGCACCGAGTCCGGTGACCGACGAGGGGGTGCTCCACGCATGACCGCCGGACACCTCGCCGTCATCGACATGCAGCGGGTCTTCGCCGACCCGGCGAGCCCATGGGCCACGCCCCGGTACGCCGACGCGGCGGCGGGCGTGCGCAGCCTGCTGCCGGCCTTCGCCGGCCGTGTCACCTTCACCCGCTTCCTGGCCCCCGGGGAACCGGCCGGGGCCTGGCGCGCGTACTACGACCGGTGGCCCTTCGCCCGGCAGCCCCCGGACGCCGGACTCTGGCGGCTCTCCGGCGAGTTCGCCGCCCTGGCCGGCCACGTCGTGGACGCCACCACCTTCGGCAAGTGGACCCCGGAACTCGCCGCGCGCGTCGGCCCGGACGACCGTCTGGTCCTGGCCGGTGTCAGCACCGAGTGCTGTGTGCTCTCCACCGCCCTGGCCGCCGCCGACGCCGGCACGGAGGTGCTGGTGGTCGCGGACGCCTGCGCGGGCGTCGACGACGACTCCCACCTCAAGGCCCTGCAGATCATGGAGCTCTACCGGCCGCTGGTCCGGGTCACCACGGTCGACGACCTGCTCGCCGAGGCCGGACCGTGACCGGCGTCGGGCGCGAACACCAGGCTCCGTCCGCGCGGGCGGCGTGAGGGACGATCACTTTCCCCGGCCGGCTTCCACGATCCCGGGCCACGACCGGGCCTGGCCACCGCTGGGCCGGATCACCACCGGGCCCTGGGACACGACCGGGCCCAGGCCCACCGGCCCCGGGCCACCGCCGGATCTCCCGCCGATCCGCACGCATGTCCCGCGGCCCACCGGGTACGCGAGGCGGAGCACGCCCGGGTGCGGTTCCGCCCCGGGTGGCCTGTACGACCGTCGCTACCTGGGGACCTGCCATGGAGACACCCGCACACAACGACCTGCCGACGCCGGCCCAGCAGGCGCTGGACACGCTGGCCGTGAACGCCGAGGACGAGGCCGCGCTAGACGTCCTCGCCCACAGTGACGTGCTCGTCCCCGTGCCGGACGACGCGGTCGACGGAGAGGGCGCCGACGCCACGACCGTGGCCCTGCCCGTCCTGGAACAGCCCGGAGGCGACCCGGTCGTCCCCGTCTTCACCACGGAGGGCGAGATGGCGGGGCTCCTGCCCTTCGTCTCCCGCTACCGCCTCATCCCCCTCGGCGCCCTGGCCTCCCAGTGGCCCGACGAGGACCTCTCCCTGGCCATAGACGGCAACTCCACCCACGCCCTGACGCTCACCTCCCAGGGGGTACGCACGCTGCTGGCCCGCTGACACAACCGACCTCCACCCCCGTAGACGACCGCCCAGCGGCGAAGGACGGCCGGAACTGATCCCTGCCACGGGGTGGCCACACCTCGCCGGCAGGGGAAGGTCCCCGGGACGGACAGACCGCGGCACGCGAAGGAGTGGGGGTCGTGAGGGTCGTCCTGCTGGGCACCGCCGCCGGTGGCGGCTTCCCGCAGTGGAACTGCGCCTGCTCACTGTGTACGGCGGCGAGGGACGGCAAGCTGCCCTCCCGCACCCAGGAGTGCGCCGCCGTCACGGGCAACGGCCGAGACTGGTGGCTGCTGAACGCCTCGCCCGATCTGCGCACCCAGCTCACCGCGACACCGGCGCTGTGGCCCGGCCCCGGTCCCCGGGACACCCCGCTGCGCGGCGTCCTGCTCACCGACGCGGAGGCCGACCACGTCACCGGCCTGGCCGAGCTGCGCGGGGCGGCGGGCCTGAAGGTCTACGCCGCCCCGCCGGTCCGCGCCGTGCTGGGGCCCGCCCGGGCCGCCCTGGGCCGTTACGCCCCCTGGGAGTGGGCGGACAGCCTGGCCGACGGCGGGTTCGTGCTGGCCGGCGGACTGGTGGTCACGGCCCATCCGATGGGTGCGAAGATCCCGAAGTACGTGCCGGTGCAGGCGCCGGAGCCGTCCGCCCCGTGGGTGACGGCGTACCGGGTCGAAGACCTGGCCAGCGGGGGAGTGCTGGTCTACGCGCCCTGTGTGGGCACCTGGAATCCGGATCTGGACGAGCTGTGCGCCGAGGCCGACTGCGTGGTGCTGGACGGCACCTTCTACGCAGCCGACGAGATGGGCACGACGGTACGGACCCGGGCCCGCCAGGCCGCCATGGGCCACCTGCCGGTCAGCGGCCCGGACGGCACCCTCGCCGCCCTGGCCCGGCATCCCGGCACCCGCCGGATCTACACCCACCTCAACAACACGAACCCGCTGCTCGACCCCGCCTCCCCGGCACGCGCCCGCATCGCCGAGGAGGGCGCGGAGGTCCTGCCGGACGGGGCGGAGCTGGTGCTCTAGGAGCTGGTGCTCTGGACGGGCCGAGCCGGTGCTCCACTGGTCCTGCCGGTGATGCGTCCAGCCGTCCCGCGTGCCAGTGGTCCCGCGTACCAGTGGTCCTGCGCGCCAGTGGTCCCGCGTGCCAGTCGTCCTGCGCGCTAGTCGTCCTGCAGGCTGCCCTGGCGCTCCTGACCGGTCAGCATGCGCTCCAGCACGGCGCGCTGCAGCGGCAGCACCTCGGCGTGCAGGGCGCGGCCTTTCGGGGTGAGCGCCACCCACACGCCGCGGCGGTCCTCCGCGCACACCGAGCGCTCCACCAGCCCGTCCTTCTCCAGCCGGCCGATCAGCCGGGACAGCGCGCTCTGGGTGAGATGAACCCGCCCGACCAGGTTCTGCACCCGGCACTGGTCGCCCTGCGCGGGCGACTCGGTCGCCAGGATGTCCAGCACCTCGAAGTCGCTGGCGCCCAGCCCGTGCGGATGCAGGGCCCGGTCGATCTCGCACATGGTGCGGGCATGCACGGCGAGGATGTCCCGCCACCGTTCCTCGAGCCGGGCGTCGGCCGTCTTGACTGCCATACCCGCACCGTAGCACCGATCCGGCCAATCGTTGAGTGTGCAACTAGTGCGGGTGCATGCGGCGGCCCGAGCGGCGGGGCGGTGCTCAGGCGACCGGGTCCTGAAGCAGGCCGATCAGGTTGCCGTCGGGGTCCTTGACCGAGGCGATCAGCCTGCCGTTGCCGACGTCCCGCACGTCCTGGACGACCTCGGCGCCCGCCGCCAGCAGGGCCGCGAGGCGCTCCCGGAGGTCGGTGACGTGCCAGAACGGCACCGGCCCGGTCAGTCCCTGGGCATGCCCGTTCGGGTCGAGGCCGATGTCCTGCCCCTCGGCCTTGAAACCGACGTAGTAGGGCTCGTCCGCGTACGGCTCGACACCCAGGAGGGCGGTGAACAGGGCCTTGGCACGGTCCTTGTCCTTCACGGGGTAGATGATCGTCTGCACGCCGGCGGTCATGGGACTCTCCTTCGCTGAGGCGCGTGGCCCGACGGGTTTTCCGTCGGTGCACTTCACGCTAGGACCGGGGAGCCCGCTCCGGCTTCTCCGATCCTGACCGGTTGCGGGAGCTCCCGCGACGAGCATGGTCGCGCCTGTAGGGGCGGGGGGAACGGCGCGACCAGCCACGACGGAGCCGCAGACACCCGACGCCGTTTCCCGGCACTCCGTGGGCGCCCAGGCTCACGCGCCGCGGCACCCCAGTGGGCGCCCCGGCTCACGCGCCGCGGCACTCCGTGGGCGCCCCGGCTCACGCGGAAGCGCGCCGCACCAGCTCCGTAGGCAGAATCACCGCCGCCGTGTCCTCACCGGCGATCTGCGCGAGCAGCACCCGGACCATCTCGTTGCTGATCCGGTCCCAGGGCTGCCGGATCGTGGTGAGCTGGGGCGTCGCGGCCGTAGCCGCCGGGGAGTCGTCGAAGCCGCCGACAGCGATGTCGTCCGGCACCCCCTTGCCCGCCCGGTGCAGCGCCGCCCTGCGCCATCAGGTCGGAGGCGACGAACACCGCGTCCATGTCCGGCGCCTGCGCCAGCAGCCGCTCCGCCCCGCCTCACCGCTCGCCCGGCTGTAGTCCCCGGAGACGATCAGGCTCTCGTCGACCCCGATGCCCGCCTCGGCCAGCACCTCCTTGTACCCGGCGAGCCGCTCCACACCACCCGGGGTGTCCAGCGGACCGGTGACCACACCGATGCGGCGCCGGCCCAGCGACAGCAGATGCCGGACCATGTCCCGGGCCCCGTCCCGGTCGTCGGCGGCCACGTAACTCACCTTCGAGCCAAGCCCGATCGGCTTGCCGCAGGCGACGAGCGGCACGCCCGCCTCCCGCAGTTCCTCCGCGACCGGATCGCCCGAGTGACTGGAGACCAGCAGCACCCAGTCCGGTGTTCGTCGCGGAGACGGCCTACCCGTTCACCCTGGCCCAGGACGACTCCCTGAACGGCCGCGGTCTCGGCGTCTTCTCCTGGGAGGCCACCTGGACCGCCGTCGCCGGCAACGGCTGGGACCCCACCGACGCCACCTCCGGCAACGGCTGGGAGAACCAGGCGCCCTGTTCGGCTACGACGACAGGGCGCTCTCCTCCATGACGTGGTTCAGCCACCGCTGAACCACCGGTGACAGGCCCGGCCGTGAGGGGCGGCCGGGCCTTCGCCCATTTTCCGGGGTCATATGCACCCGCCCCGGTCGTACGGCCGTTCGGTACCGGACAACGAACGCCGAGTCCCGGACGCGACGGCGTCGGCCGCGCGACAGTGGGAACACTGCGTACGAGGAGGCCGGGGGACGGAGGCGGACGGATGATGGGAACCCCGTCGGGCCGCATGCGGCAGACGATTCTGGAATGGCTCAAGGACCCCGCGGCCCACTTCCCGGCGCCCCGCCGCCGCGATCTCGCCGAGACGGGAGTCACCGCGCGTGCCGTGGCCGCCAAGCTGGGCGTGCCCCGCCGGACCGCCGAGGCCCACCTGGACTTTCTCACCCGGCTCGGCCTGCTGCGCACCCGCCGCAGCTGCTGGGGCACCTGCTACCGGCGCGACGAGATCCGCATCGCGGAGGTGGCCAGGGTTTTCGAGAAGGGCTGGTGAGGGGACGACACAGGGGACACCGGCCGGCCGACCGCGAAGGGCACGCGCATGGACCGACCCACGGCACTCGTTCCGCTGCACTATCTGTCCCTGGGCGCCCACGGCCCCGAGGACGTGGTGGCCGACACGGACGGGCGCGTGCTGACCGGAGTGGCGGACGGCCGGATCCTGCGCGTCCACGGCCCCGGCGACCCGCGCACGGCCCGGGTGGAGGTGGTGGCAGAGACGGGCGGCCGTCCGCTGGGACTCGAACCGCTCCCGGACGGCGGCCTGTTGGCGTGCGACGCGGAACGCGGCCTGCTGCGCGTCGGTCCCGGCGGCGCCGTGCACGTGCTCGCGGACTCGGTGGCGGGGGAGCGGCTCCGCTTCTGCAGCAACGTCGTCGCCCTGCCGGACGGCACGGTGTACTTCACCGTCTCCAGCCGCCGCTACCCACTGCAGCAATGGATCGGCGACATCGTCGAGCACACCGGCACCGGACGGCTGCTCCGCCTCGCCCCCGAGGGGGGTGAGCCCGAAGTCCTGCTGGAGGGGCTGCAGTTCGCCAACGGCCTGGCCGTGAGCGGCGACGGCTCCTTCCTGGTCGTCGCCGAGACCGGCGCCTGCCGCCTCACCCGGTACCACCTCACCGGCCCGCGCGCCGGCCACAGCGACCTCTTCGCCGCATTGCCCGGCATGCCGGACAACCTCTGGCGCGAAGGCCCCGGCGGCCCGCTCTGGGTCGCGCTCGCCAGCCCCCGCGTCCCGCCGCTGGACCTCCTGCACCGCACCCCGCCCGCCATGCGTGCCGCCGCCGCCCGGGCCGCCGTACACGCGCCGTACCGCCCGAGCGGGACGACCGGGGTGATGGCCCTCGACGACACCGGACGGACCGTCCGGCACCTCACCCGCCGCCGCTCCGGCTTCCGCATGGTCACCAGCGTCTGCGCGACCGGGGACCACCTCGTCCTGGGCAGCCTGTGGGAGCCCGGCGTAGCGGTCTGCGCACGGCCCGGCGCCGCCTGACCGGCGGTACCCTGGTGCCCGGCCGTGATCACCCGTCGGGGCGGGCCGAACAGGAGACGCAACCGCATGACAGCCCCGGAAGCCGAGAGCCTCCGTGTCCGCCCCGCCCCACGGCGGCGGTCCGAATGGCGTGCCCAGACACCCGTCGTCGCCGTGGTCGCGCTCGGCGGCGCCCTGGGCGCGTGCGCCCGTTACGGCCTCGCCCTCGCCTGGCCCACGCCGCCCGGCGGATTCCCCTGGGCGACCTTCTGCACCAATGTCATCGGCTGCGCGGTGATCGGTGTCTTCATGGTGCTCCTCACCGACGTGTGGGCCGCCCACCGCCTCGTACGGCCCTTCTTCGGCACCGGCGTGCTCGGCGGCTTCACCACCTTCTCCACCTACGCCGTCGACATCCGCAGGCTGGTCGACGCGGGCCGCCCGGGCCTCGGGTTCGCCTATCTCGCCGCGACGTTGTGCGGGGCGCTCGCCGCGGTGTGGCTGGCCTCGGTCGCCGCCCGCCGGGTGCTGATCGGGAGGAAGCGATGACCGCACTCACCGGCCGGGCCCTCAGGCTGACCGTCTACATCGGCGAGGACGACACCTGGCACCACAAGCCCCTCTACTCCGAGATCGTGCACCGCGCGCACGCGGCCGGGCTCGCCGGGGCGAGCGTCTTCCGCGGCATCGAGGGCTTCGGCGCCTCCTCCCGCATCCACACCTCCCGGCTGCTGTCCCTCAGCGAGGACCTGCCCGTGGCGGTGGTCGTCGTGGACACCGAGGAGCGCGTACGGGCCTTCCTGCCGCAGCTCGACGAACTGGTCGACGAAGGTCTCGTGACCCTGGAGGAGTGCGAGGTCGTCCGGTACGTGGGGCGCTCCGGGGGGTCGGGGGACACGGATCCGGAGGGTGAGAAGTCGTTGTGAACTGGCTGCTCGTCATCGCGGGGGCCGTGGTCGGCGCCCCGCTGCGCTATCTCACCGACCGTGCCGTGCAGGCCCGCCACGACTCGGTCTTCCCCTGGGGCACCTTCGTGGTGAACGTCACCGGCTCCCTGATCCTCGGGCTGATCACGGGTGCGGCCTCCGCCGGAGCCCTCGGACCCCGTCCGCAGCTGCTGCTCGGCACCGGCCTGTGCGGCGCGCTGACGACGTACTCGACCTTCTCCTACGAGACCCTGCGGCTGACCGAGGCCGGCTCCGGCCGCTACGCCGCGGCGAACGTCGTGGCGAGCCTGGTGGCCGGGCTCGCCGCCGCCTTCGGGGGTGTCTCGCTCGCCGCCGCACTGTGGGCCTAGGCGCTTGCCAGAGCGCCGGGCGCAGCAAGTACTGTCTACAGCAATGTCGACCAACTCTCCTCAGAACTGGATCCCATGAGCGCCATCTCCGTCGGTCAGGCCGTCGTCCTCGGAGTAGTCGAGGGGGTGACCGAGTTCCTCCCGGTGTCCTCCACCGGTCACCTGAAGATCGCCGAGGGACTCATGCACATCCCCGTCGACGACAAGTCCGTCGTCGGTTTCTCCGCCGTCATCCAGGTCGGCGCCATCGCCGCCGTGCTCGTGTACTTCTTCAAGGACATCAAGCGGATCGTCTCCGCCTGGTTCCGCGGTCTGACCAACCGCGAGGAGCGCTACCACCACGACTACAAGTTCGCCTGGTGGGTCATCTACGCCACCATCCCGATCGTCCTGGTCGGCCTGGCAGCCAAGCCGCTGATCGACGGTCCGCTGGGCTCGCTCTGGGTCGTCGCCGGCTCCCTGATCCTCGGTTCCGTCGTGATGTGGTGCGCGGACCAGATGGGCCGGCACAAGCGCGGTGAGGACGACACCTCGTTCAAGGACGCGATGTGGGTCGGCTGCTCGCAGATCCTCGCCCTGCTCTTCCCCGGCTTCTCCCGCTCCGGCGCCACCATGTCCACCGCGCTCGTCCTGGACCTGGACCGCGTCGCCGCCACCCGTCTGTCGTTCTTCCTCGGCATCCCGGCCCTGACCGGCGCCGGCATCTACGAGCTCAAGGACGCCCTCGGCGCGGGCGTCGGCGCGGCCCCGCTCGCCGTCGGCACGATCGTGTCCTTCGTGGTCGCCTACGCCTCCATCGCCTGGCTGCTGAAGTTCGTCGCCAAGCACTCCTTCAACGCCTTCGTGATCTACCGGATCATCATCGGCGCCGGCCTGCTCGGCCTGCTCGGCGCGGGCGTGCTCAGCGCCTGAGCGAACTCTCCTGATCACCCACGGGGTGCGGATGCCTGCATTCAGGCGCCGCACCCCGTGAATGTTTGTTTACGCCATGCCTTGACAGCCCCGTCGCGCAACCCGCAGGATCACTTCCGTGAACCTGTCAGACAGCCAGACAGGTGGTCCGGCACCGCGGCGCGTCAGCGCCATGGAAGCGGTGCTCGCCCACCTCCGCGGTGCCATCGAGCGCGGTGAGTACGCCATAGGGGACAAGCTCCCCTCCGAGGCGGAGCTGTGCCGCACCCTCGAGGTGTCCCGGCCCGTGCTGCGCGAGGCGCTGCGCGCGCTGCAGACGATGGGCCTCACGGTCTCCCGGACCGGCAAGGGCACCTTCGTCGTCGCGAACGCCGTGGAGGACCCCACGTTCGGCGACTACGCGGCCAGCGACCTCCTGGAGGTCCGCCGGCACATCGAGATCCCCGTCGCCGGGTACGCGGCCGCGCGCCGCACCCCGGAGAACCTGGACCACCTGGCCCACCTGCTCGACCGCATGGAGCGGGAGACGGACACCACGGCCTGGGTCGCGATGGACACCCTCTTCCACCTCGCGGTGGCCGAGGCCGCCCAGAACCCGGTCTTCCGCCGGGTCATCGAGGAGATCCGCGACGCACTGGCGCGTCAGTCGGCCTTCCTCAACGAGCTGGGCGGCCGGCGCGAGCAGTCCAACCGCGAGCACCGGGCCATCGTCGAGGCGCTGATCGACGGTTCCGAACACGACGCGGTGGAGGCCATGAGCCACCACCTGGACCGCGTCGAGACGACCCTCACCGACATCGTGCGTCCCCAGCGGACGGACGACCTCCCCACGGAAGGCGGACCCGAGGCGTGAGCGAGCAGCACCTCAAAGACGAGACGCGCCCCTCGTCCGGCCATGTCGACGCCGGAGACGCCGGCTACAGCAAAGGCCTGAAGCACCGGCACGTCAACATGATCGCCATCGGCGGAGCCATCGGCACCGGCCTCTTCCTCGGCGCGGGCGGCCGGCTCGCCGACGCCGGACCCTCCCTCTTCGTCGCCTACGCCGTGTGCGGCGTCTTCGCCTTCCTGGTCGTACGCGCCCTCGGCGAACTCGTCCTGTACCGCCCCTCCTCCGGTGCCTTCGTGTCCTACGCCCGGGAGTTCCTGGGCGAGAAGGGCGCCTACACGGCGGGCTGGATGTACTTCCTGAACTGGGCGACCACCGGCATCGCCGACATCACGGCGGTGGCCACCTACACGCACTACTGGGGCATGTTCTCCGACATCCCTCAATGGTTGATCGCATTGATCGCCCTCGCGGTCGTGCTGACCGTCAACCTGATCTCGGTCAAGATATTCGGTGAGCTGGAGTTCTGGTTCGCCATCGTCAAGGTCGGCGCGCTCGTCGTTTTCATGGCGATCGGCATCTTCCTGCTGGTCACCCAGCACCCGGTGGCCGGCCACCACCCCGGCCCGTCCCTGATCGCCGACAACGGCGGCGTCTTCCCCAACGGCCTGCTGCCCATGCTGCTGATCATCCAGGGCGTCGTCTTCGCCTACGCCTCCGTCGAGTTGGTCGGCGTGGCCGCCGGCGAGACCGAGAACCCCGAGAAGATCATGCCGAAGGCGATCAACTCGATCATGTGGCGCGTGGGCCTGTTCTACGTCGGCTCCGTCGTCCTGCTGTCCATGCTGATGCCCTGGAACAGCTACAGCGCCGGCGAGAGCCCCTTCGTGACGGTCCTGTCGCACATCGGCGTCCCCGCGGCCGGCGACGTGATGAACCTGGTCGTGCTGACCGCCGCCATGTCCTCGCTGAACTCGGGCCTGTACTCCACCGGCCGCATCCTGCGCTCCATGGCCATGAGCGGCTCGGCCCCGAAGTTCACCGGGCGGATGAGCCGCAGCCAGGTCCCGTACGGCGGCATCCTCCTCACCAGCGGCATCTGTGTCCTCGGCGTGGGCCTCAACTACGTCGTCCCCGCCGACGCGTTCGAGATCGTCCTCAACTTCGCGGCGATCGGCATCCTCGCGACCTGGGGCATGATCATGCTCTGTCACCTGCTCTTCTGGCGGAAGACCCAGAGGGGCGAACTGATCCGGCCGTCGTACCGGCTGCCGGGCTCCCCCTGGACCGAAGTCGTGACGCTGGCGTTCCTCGCCGCCGTCCTGGTCCTCATGTACGCCGACGGCGGCGCCGGACGCACCACCGTGCTCTGTCTGCCGCTGATCGTCGCAGCACTGGTCGCGGGCTGGTACGCCATCCGCGGCCGGATATCCCGCACGTCCACCGGCGCCGACGCGTGACCCGCGTACCGGCCGACCCGACTCATCGATGCAGGCAGTGATGTACAGCAGTTCTCCCGCCGACGCACCCCTCGTCCGCGAACCCCTTCACGCCCCGGTCGCCCACCTCATCCGCGGTGGAGTCGTCGAGGGCATCCACTACGGCTCCGTCGTCGTCCTCGGCGCCGACGGCACGGTGGAGTTCCAGCTCGGCGACATCGAGGCCGCGTTCTACCCGCGCTCGGCCGTCAAGCCCCTCCAGGCCGTGGCCATGCTGCGGGCCGGGCTGCCGCTCGACGGCGAACTGCTGTCCCTCGCCGCCGCGAGCCACTCCGGCGAGGAGCGGCACCTCGCCGGCACCCGGCGCATCCTCGAACTCGCCGGACTCACCGAGGACGACCTGCGCAACGTCCCCGACATGCCGTTCGACCCGGTCGTCCGGGACTGCTGGGTGCGCGAGGGCCGCCTGCCCTCCCGGCTCGCCCAGAACTGCTCCGGCAAGCACGCGGCCATGCTGTGGACCGCCCGGCTCAACGGCTGGTCCCTCCAGGACTACCTCGACCCCGAACACCCGCTCCAGCAGGCCGTCCAGGACACCGTCGAGGACCTGACCGGCCAGCGGGTCGCCCGGGTCACCGTCGACGGCTGCGGCGCGCCGCTGTTCTCCATCTCCCTGCACGGCCTCGCCCGCGCCCTGTCCCGGATCACCTCCGCCGCCCCCGGCACGCCCGAGGCCCGGGTCGCCGACGCGATGCGCTCGCACGCCGAGATGGCCTCCGGCTCGGGGCGTGATGTCGCCGCGCTGATGCGGGCCGTGCCGGGGCTGCTGGCCAAGGACGGGTTCGAGGGCGTGCAGGTCGCCGCGCTGCCGGATGGCCGTGCCGTCGCCGTGAAGATCGCCGACGGGGCGAATCGGGCGCGGGTTCCGGTCGCGGCGGCGGCGCTCGCTCGCGCCGGCGTGGACCCCGGGCTGCTGACCGAGTTCGCGGGGGAGCCGCTGCTCGGTGGCGGAGAGCCGGTGGGGTGCGTTCAGGCCGTGCGTGCGCTGGATCCGGTTCCGGTTCCGTTCACCGCGTGTGCCTAGTTCCGCCGCATTTCGATGGGGGACTGCGGGCCGTCGCCGGTCCGCGGGCCGTTCGTGGCTGGTCGCGCAGTTCCCCGCGCCCCTGTCGGGGCGCCTTCACCTCCGTACCTCGATAGAAGGACCCACCCCTCATGACCGCCGCCACCACCCGCAGCGAACACGATCTGCTCGGCGACCGCGACATACCCGCCGACGCGTACTGGGGTGTGCACACCCTGCGCGCCACGGAGAACTTCCCCATCACCGGCACCCCGATCTCCGCGTACCCGCATCTGATCGACGCCCTGGCAGCCGTCAAGGAGGCCGCGGCTCTCGCCAACCAGGAACTCGGCCTGCTGGCACCGGAGAAGGCGCGTGCGATCGTCGCCGCCTGCCAGGAGATCCGGGCGGGCAAGCTGCACGACCAGTTCGTCGTCGACGTCATCCAGGGCGGCGCCGGCACGTCCACCAACATGAACGCCAACGAGGTCGTGGCGAACCGCGCGCTGGAACTCCTCGGCCACGCCAAGGGCGAGTACACGTATCTGCACCCCAACGAGGACGTCAACCTCGGTCAGTCGACCAATGACGTGTATCCCACCGCCGTCAAGATAGCGACGGTCTTCGCCGTACGTGGACTGCTCAAGGCGATGTCCGTCCTGCAGGACGCCTTCGCCCGCAAGGCCGTCGAGTTCCGTGACGTGCTCAAGATGGGCCGTACGCAGCTGCAGGACGCCGTGCCGATGACGCTCGGTCAGGAGTTCTCCGCGTTCGCCGTCATGATCGAGGAGGACCGCAGCCGTCTTGCCGAGGCCGTCGAGCTGATCCATGAGATCAACCTGGGCGCCACCGCCATCGGCACCGGCCTCAACGCCCCGGCCGGGTACGCCGAGGCCGCCCGCCGGCACCTGTCCGCGATCACCGGGCTGCCGCTGGTCACCGCCGCCAACCTGGTCGAGGCCACCCAGGACTGCGGTGCCTTCGTGCAGATGTCCGGTGTGCTGAAGCGGATCGCCGTCAAGCTCTCCAAGAGCTGCAACGACCTGCGGCTGCTGTCCTCCGGTCCGCGTGCGGGCCTCGGTGAGATCAACCTGCCGCCGGTGCAGGCGGGTTCGTCCATCATGCCCGGCAAGGTCAACCCGGTGATCCCCGAGGTGGTCAACCAGGTCGCCTTCGAGGTGATCGGCAACGACGTCGCCATCACCATGGCCGCCGAGGCCGGACAGCTCCAGCTCAACGCCTTCGAGCCGATCATCCTGCACTCGCTGTCGGAGTCCGTCACGCACCTGCAGCGCGCCTGCCTCACCCTGGCCGAGCGCTGCGTGTCCGGCATCACCGCCAACACCGAGCGGCTGCGCGTCACCGTGGAGAACTCCATCGGCCTGGTCACCGCCCTCAACCCGCACATCGGGTACACGGCCGCCACCGAGATCGCCAAGGAGGCGCTCGTCACCGGCCGGGGCGTGGCCGAACTCGTCCTGGAGAAGGGGCTGTTGCCGGCCGAGCGGCTGGCCGGCCTGCTGCGCCCCGAGGTCGTCGCCGGCAGCGGGGCACCTGCCGCCTGACCTGCGGTAACGGGCAGATATCAGCCCACGCGCGAGTGGGCTCCAGGACCGGTCCGGAGGCACAATGGTGATCATGACAACGACGTCGTCCCTCACCTTCCTGCCGGTCCTGGAGCGCATCGCCGAGGAAATGGAACGCACGCCCGGCCGCGGCCGGGCCGCCGACTACATCCCGGCCCTCGCCGCCTGCGATCCCCGCCGCTTCGGCATGGCCGTCGCCGAGCTGGACGGCACGGTGTACGGGGTGGGGGAGTGGCGCGAGCCGTTCTCCGCGCAGTCCATCACCAAGGTCTTCACCCTGGCCCTGGACCTGGCCCGCGAGGGCGACGAACTCTGGGAGCACGTGGGCCGCGAGCCCTCCGGCAACCCCTTCAACTCCCTGGTCCAGCTCGAGTACGAGAACGGCATCCCGCGGAATCCTTTCATCAACGCGGGTGCCCTCGTCGTCACCGACCGCCTCCAGACCCGTACCGGGGACGCGGCCGGTGAGCTGCTGGCCTTTCTGCGCAGCGAGAGCGGAAACGCCTCCCTGGACTTCGACAAGGAGGTCGCCGCCTCCGAGACCGCCCACGGCGACCGCAACGCCGCGCTCGCCCACTTCATGGCCTCCTACGGCAACATCGACAACGACATCCCGGTCCTGCTCGACCAGTACTTCCGGCAGTGCTCCATCGCCGCCTCCTGCGCCGACCTCGCCCTCGCCACCGGCTTCCTCGCCCGGCACGGCATCCGCGCCGACGGCAGCCGGCTGCTCACCCGCAGCCAGGCCAAGCAGGTCAACGCGGTGATGCTGACCTGCGGGACGTACGACGCGGCCGGGGACTTCGCCTACCGGGTCGGGCTGCCGGGCAAGAGCGGGGTCGGCGGCGGAATCATCGCGGTCGTCCCCGGCCGGTGCACCCTCTGCGTGTGGAGCCCGGGCCTGGACGAACGCGGCAACTCGGTGGCGGGGGTGGCGGCACTGGACCGCTTCACGACACTGACCGGGTTGTCGGTGTTCTGACGGGACTTGTCAGCAGCGGCTGCAGGGCCCCGCGCCGAAGGGGCGCGCGGCTGTGTGGGTATGCGGCTCCGCCGCGTGGGCGCGACCAGCCACGACGGGCCACTGGTGGGCAAACCGGCGTCACCGACCACGCTCCGGTCACATGTCGGCCCCCGCCCGGCAGGGCCACCGTCGTCTTCCGGCCACCCGGCGTTGACACGCTGAACCAGTGTTGGCCATGGCTTTCCCCGTCGATCTCCGCCGCTGCCAGGTGCTCGGGCTGGCCGGCACCGCCTTTCTCGCGCTGGGCGGTGAGACGGCCGGTGCCCTGCCCGTGCGGGATCTCCTGGCCCCCGCCTCGGTGCAGGCCGCGCTCGGGCTGGTCGGGGTGTACTTCGGCGTCGTCCTGCTGATAGCCGCCTGGGTGCTGCTCGGGCGCCTGGTGCGCGGCCCTCAGCCGCCCAGCCCGCGTGCCCTGCTGCTGGTGCTCGCCGTGTGGACGGCACCGCTGCTGCTCGCCCCGCCGCTGTTCAGCCGGGACGTCTACAGCTATCTCGCGCAGGGCGCCATGGTCGACGCCCACATGGACGTCTACGCCCACGGCCCGGCCGCGCTCGGCGGCCCGCTCGCCGACGAGGTCGCCCCGATGTGGCAGCACACCGGCGCCCCCTACGGGCCCGCCTTCCTGGCCGTGGCCTCCGCGCTGTCCGGACTGACGCGCGGCGGGCTGCCCGCCGGACTGCTCGGCATGCGCCTGGTCGCCCTGCTCGGCGTGGCCCTGATGGCGGTGGCGCTGCCCCGCCTCGCCCGGCACAGCGGTGCCGACCCGGCCGCCGCGCTCTGGCTCGGCGCCCTCAACCCGCTCGTCCTGCTGCACCTGGTCGCGGGCGCCCACAACGACGCCCTGATGCTGGGTCTGCTGGGGCTCGGCCTGGTCGCCGCGCGCGGAGACCGGCCGGCCGGCGGTGCCCTCGGGGCGGTCCTCGTGACCCTGGCCGCCCTGGTCAAGGCGCCGGCCGCGCTCGGCCTGCCGGCGGTCGTGGCCCTGCAGGTCCGCTCCGGCCGCCGCCCCCTGCCGGCCGCCCTGACCGCGGCGGCCGCCTCCGCCGTGACGACGGTCGCCGCCACGGCCGTCGCCGGCACCGGCTACGGCTGGATCGGCGCCCTGGCCACCCCCGTCTCCCCGCACAACTGGGCCCTGACCAGCCTGCTCGGCCGCGCCACCGGTGCCCTGCTGGACCACCTCGGCAGCAACCTGGCCCCGCTGGCGGTACCGGCCTGGCAACTGCTCGGCCTCGCCGCCACCGCCGTCGCGGTGGCCCTGATCTGGCTCCGGCTGCGCGTCAGACCTGTGTACGCCCTCGGGCTGAGTCTGCTGACGGTCGCCGTGTTCGGCCCGGCGATCCGCCCCTGGTACGTGCTGTGGGGCCTGTTCCTCATCGCCGCCGCCGCGCCCAGTACCACCTCGGTGCGGCACCGGGTCGCCGCCCTGGCGGGCGTCCTCGCCCTCGCCGTCCTGCCGAGCGGCGGCCCCGCCGACCCCGGGCAGCTGGTGCTCGCCGTCTCCGGCGGGGTGCTCGGCGTGGTCGTGCTGTGGCAGGCCCACCAGGCGGCGCAGGCCCCGGCCCCGGGACGCATGGCGTGAGCGGGCCGCGTACGACCCGGGGCCGGCTGGTGCTGGTCCTCGCCCTCGGCACCGCGGTCACCGTCTTCACGGCCACCGTGCCGCTGCTGCGCGGCTTCTTCGACCTGCGCGTCTACTACGGCACCGTGCACACCTGGACGCACCACGGCGGCCTCATCTACGACTACCGGGTGCCCGGCACCTCGTACGGCTTCACCTATCCGCCGTTCGCGGCGCTCACCATGCTGCCGCTGGCCCTGCTGGACCGGACCTCGGCGATCGCCGCGTCCCTGCTGGTCAATCTGGCCGCGCTGGCGGTGGTCCTGCGGATCCTGGCCGGCCCGGACTGGCGGCGCCACGGCTGGTACCGCTGGTCGCTGTGCCTGTGCCTGCTCGCGCTGTTCGAGCCGCTGCGGGACACGTTCAGCTTCGGCCAGGTCAACCTGGTGCTGCTCGCCCTCGTCCTGGCGGACTGCCTGCTGCTGGCGACCGGCCGGGAGCGCTGGGCGGGCGCGGGGATCGGGCTCGCCGCCGCCGTGAAGCTCACGCCCGCCCTGTTCATCGGTCTGCTGCTGCTCGCCGGACGGCGCCGGGCGGCCGGCGTCGCGACGGCCGTGGCCGTCGCGGCGACCGCGCTGGCCGCCTGGGCGGACCCGCGCGCCTCGCGCTTCTACTGGACCGAGGCGCTGTGGAACACCGGCCGGGTGGGCCGGCTCGACTATGTGTCGAACCAGTCGCTCCAGGGCGTACTGGCCCGGCTCGGCGAGCCGGGCCGCCCGCTGTGGGCGACGGCGGTCCTGCTGACCCTGTGCGTCTGGGCATGGCGGACCCGCCGGGCGGTGCGGGCCGGTGACTGGGCGGCGGCCTTCGCGCTGACCGGGGCGGCGGCCTGCCTGGTCAGCCCCATCACCTGGGTGCACCACCTCGTGTGGCTGCTGCCGTCGTTCGCGGTGCTGCTGCGGGCCGGGCACCCGCGGATCGCGGGCGCCCTGTACGCGGTGCTGTGCACGAGCGTGGTCTGGCTGTGGTTCGACGACGCCTCCGGTGCCGGCGGTTTCCTCGGCAGCAACACCTACACCTGGATCACCCTGGGCCTGCTGCTCGGCCTGCCGACGGGTCAGCCGCGCGGGGCCCGCCTGCTCCAGGGCCGGAGCACCGCCACCGTCGCGGCCCCCGCGGCGAGACCCGCGAGCCCCGCGGCGGCGGC
>NZ_CP011497.1:7629297-8393166 GCF_001027185.1 Streptomyces incarnatus
GGCGTCGCCGCGGCCGCGGCCACCGGTGCGGCCGTCGACGCCGGCCGGGACGTGACGCGCAGCCCGTCCAGCGAGCCGACCGGATCCACCCGGCCGGCCGCGGAGAACCCCCAGTCGAGCAGCTCGCGCGCCTCCTCGTACACCGCCAAGCCGCCGCCGTGCTGAGGGTTCATCACGGTCACCACCAGCGTGCGCGCGCCATGCCGGGCGGCCGCCACCAGGGTGTTGCCCGCGTTGCTGGTGTAGCCGTTCTTGATGCCGATCAGCCCGGGATACTTCACCACGCCGTTCGCACCGGTCAGCAGCCGGTTGGTGTTCCGGATGCCGAACGACGCGCCGTCCCCGGGGAAGTACGCCTCCGCGGTCGAGCAGTAGCGGGCGAAGTCGGGATTGCGCAGGCCCTCCCGGCCGAAGACCGCCAGGTCGTAGGCGGAGGACACCTGGCCGTCGGCGTCGTAGCCGTCGGGGGAGACGACATGGGTGTCCAGGGCGCCGAGCGAGCGCGCCTTGGCCTGCATCGCGGCCGCCGTGGCCGACCAGCCGCCGTTCAGCGAGGCGAGCACGTGCACGGCGTCGTTGCCCGAGTTGAGGAAGACGCCGCGCCACAGGTCGGCCACCTGGTAGGTGTGTCCCTCCTGGACGCCGACCAGGCTGCTGCCCGGGCCGATGTCCGCCAGTTCCTCGTTGCGCACGGTGTGCCGCATCGTGGCGGGCAGGGACGGCAGCACGGTGAGGGCGAACAGGGTCTTCAGGGTGCTCGCGGGCGGCAGCTTGCGGTGCGCGTCGCTCGCGGCCAGTACCGCCCCGCTGCCGGCGTCGGCCACCACCCAGGACAGCGCCGACACCTCCGGCAGCTCGGGCGCGTCCCGGTGCGGCCGGACCTGGGTGCCGGAGCCGTAGAGCTGGGACGGCTGGGGCATCACCGCCCGGGGCCCGGGCGGGGCGGGTTCCCCGGTACGGGGCCCGGCGAAGGCGGCGGGGGAGAGTGCCAGTACGCCGGCCGCGCACAGGGCACAGGCCGACACGGCCACCCGATGAGAAAGTCCGCTGATCATATGATCAACGTACGAACCTGGGTGTCATCCCTCGCGCCGTAGCGGCCGTTCGGAGCACACGAGCAACCCGGATGCCGCACCGAGGCCGCCTCCGGGCGGGCTCAGCCGGCGGGCAGGGTGGGCCGGATCTGCCGCAGGAACGCGGCGTTGTCGGAGGTGGAGCGCAGCCGCTCCAGGAGGGTCTGAAGGCCGGACGGGCCGCCCTCGCGGGAGCGCAGCACCCGGCGCAGCCCGTGTACGGCCGCCAACTCGGCCGGGGGGAGGAGGAGTTCCTCGCGCCGGGTGCCGGTGGCGTCGAGGTCCACGGCGGGGAAGAGGCGCCGGGCGGCGGACTCCCGGTCCAGGCGCAGCTCCATGTTGCCCGTGCTCTTCAGCTCCTCGAAGTAGTAGCCGTCGGCGCGCGAGCCGGTGTCCACCAGGACGGTGGCGAGGATGGTCAGCGAGCCGCCCTCCTCGGCCTGCCGGGCGGCGCCGAAGAACCGCTTCGGCCCGAGCAGCGCGCCCGCGTCGACACCGCCGCTCAGCGTGCGGCCGCCGGCGGCGGAGGCGTTGTTGTGCGCCCGGCACAGCCGGGTCAGCGAGTCCAGCAGGATCACGACGTCCTCGCCGGCCTCCACCAGGCGCTTGGCCCGCTCGACGACGAGCTCGGCGAGCGCGATGTGCTCCCTGGGCGTCCGGTCGAAGGTGGAGGCGTACACCTCGCCGCGCACCGAGCGGCGCATCTCGGTGACCTCCTCGGGGCGCTCGTCCAGCAGCAGGACGATCAGCCGGCACTCGGGGTGGTTGCCGGCCACGGCGGCCGCGAGCTGCTGGAGCAGCACCGTCTTGCCGCTCTTCGGCGGGGCCACGATGAGTCCGCGCTGGCCCTTGCCGACCGGTGCGAAGAGATCGGTGACGCGCCCTGCCGGTCCGGACGCGGGGTGTTCGAGACGGATGCGCTCGTGCGGGTGGAGCGGGGTGAGGTCACGGAAGTGGCGCCGGGCGCGGAGGTCCGCCGGGTCGCGGCCGTCGACGCGCGTGACCTCGGTCAGCGCGCGCCGGTCACCCCGGACGCCTTCGACGAGGTCGCCCTTGCGCAGCCCATGGCGCCGGATCAGGCCTGGCGCGACCTGGGGATCGGCGGGGGAGGGCAGCAGGTGCGCGGCCCGCAGATGCCCCTTCCCCTGCGCGTCGATGTCGAGGACACCGGTGACGAGCCGGGCGGCCGGGGCCTGTTGGGCCACGGGAGGGTGTTCGAGTGCGGTGGTCATGGTGGGAGGTCCTTTCACGGACGGAAGACCGAGAGCGGGAAGGGGGGATGAGGCCGCGAGCGGGAGGCTTGACAGCTGCCTCCGGGCGGCGGGAACGGCACCTCGGTACGGCGGAAACGCCCTGGTCACGAGGTGGTGCAGAGAAGAAGCCCGGGCCGGTCGGAAGCCTCGGCCGGGGGCTGGTGGAGAGAAGAGCGGCGCCGGTGTCCGTACGACGGGACACGCACACGCTCTGATCGCACTATACCCGTGCGCTCGGTCCGGTCAACATGCCGCCGTTCCCGGCTGTTCCCGCCCCCTCGCGGGCTGCCGCACCACCTCGGCAACGCGCTCCTGCACCGGACGGTTCGCCGCGGCGGCCCAGAGCCCAGCCGCATACCGGCCATGCGAACGCCAGGGCCGCGGCACACGGCGGTGCCGAGCGCGTCCGGGGGAGCCGCAGGCGACACTGGAGGGCCGGGGGCTCGCGCCCCGGCCCTTTCGCTGCCGGATGTCATGTCAGGGAACCGCACCAGATGTCCCCAGACCATAACGATCCCGGACGTCGGGGGACTTGACCGTCAACCGTGGACTATTTTCAAGGCATGTCCACGCCACCGCAGTCCCCGCAGCCGGCCGACCAGCCGGTTCCGCAGCCCCAGCAGCCCGGGCCGGCGCCGGCCGTCCCGCCGCAGCCGACGGCCTACCCCTACCCGAACCCGCAGTCCCCGCCGCCGGGCAGCTTCTACGCCCAGCCCACGCTGGTCGGCCAGCCCACCGCGCAGCCGCAGCCGCAGCCGCAGCCGCAGCCGGGACAGCCGGGCCAGTTCGGCCAGGGCCAGCAGTCGGGCCAGTTCGGCCAGGGGCAGCCGGGGCAGCCGGGCCAGTTCGGTCAGCCGACCCAGCCGCAGCCGGGCAACCCCTATGCGCAGGCTCCCCAGTTCGGGGCCGCGGTGCCGCCCGTGCCTCCGTCCGGTGGCGGCGGAGTGGGCAAGGCGGTGCTGTGGGCGGCGGTCGGCGCGGTCGTCGCCTCCGCCGCCTGGGCGGGCGGTGTGTTCCTCCTCGGCGGCAAGGGCGACAGCGCGGACCTGCGCGGCTACTCGGCGCCGTCCGACATGTGCTCCAGCGCCGACTACTCCTCCTTCAAGGACGAGTATCCGCAAGGCGACTCCTCGCCGACCAAGACCTCGCTGAAGAACGTGGCGCTGGACGAGGGTTTCTGCAGCGTGGGCCTGAAGAAGACCGGCTCGACCTATGCGGACGCCTATCTGTCCATGCAACTGGACCTGCACAAGAAGACGAACCCCGGGCCCGAGTTCACCGCCACCTGGAAGAACTACGGTGACAGCCACACCGGTTACGGCGTCTCCCCGGTCAGCGGCATCGGCGACGAGGCCTACCTGGTCAGCCAGGACACCACCAGCGGCTCCTCCAGCGGTTCCCGCTACGCCACGCTCGCCGTCCGCGACGGCTGGGTGACGTACACGATGAGCTACAGCGCCTACCTGACCTCGTACGACCAGGACAAGAACCCGCCCGCGCTCAGCGACGTGGACGACTGGCTGAAGAAGGACGCCAAGGCCACGCTCGGCCGGCTGAAGAACTGACCCTCAGGCGTCACCCTGACCCTGGCGTGACCGCGCGGCGGAGGCGTGCTCACGCCGAGCGCGCCTCCGCCTCCTGCACGATGCCGTCGAACCGCGCGCCCATGGCCTCGGCGAGGGCGTGCGCCCCGGACAGCGGGCGGACCATGACCATGAACTCGTCGATCAGGCCGTCCTCGTTGACGTGCAGGAAGTCGCAGCCGGTCAGTTCGCGGTCGCCGACCCGGGCGGTGAAGACCAGCGCGTGGTCGGGGGCGGCCGGGTCGCCGATCTCGCGGACGTACCGGAAGTCCTCGAAGACGTGGAAGACCGCGCGCAGGATCGCCGCGGTGATCGCCTTGCCCGGATACGGCTTGAAGACGACCGGGCTGGAGAAGACGACGTCCTCGGCCAGCAGCGCCTCGACGGCATCGATGTCGCCGGCCTCCACCGCCGCACGGAACGCGTGCATCGGATCACCTCGCACAGTCAGAAAAGTCAGATAGACAATTATTTGAATAGGTGCGGATGAGGTTAGTCAACGACTGCTAGCCTGTCCACATGTCGCTCAAGTACGCCGTCCTGGCCGCCCTGCTGGAGGGCGAGGCCTCGGGCTACGAGCTGTCGAAGTCGTTCGACGTCTCGCTCGCGAACTTCTGGCCCGCCACCCCGCAGCAGCTCTACCGGGAGCTGGAGCGCCTCGCGCAGGACGGCCTGGTCCAGGCGCGGACGGTGCAGCAGGAACGGCGGCCGAACAAGCGGATGTTCACGCTCACCGAGGCCGGCCGGGCCGAGCTGGACGCCTTCGCCGCCGAGCCGCCGAAGCGGCCCACCGCCATCCGCGACGAGCTCCTCATCAAGATCCAGGCGATGGACGGCGGCGACCCGGAGGTCACCCGCGCGCTGATCGAGGAGCGCATGGGCTGGGCGCGCGGCAAGCTCGACCGCTACCGGCGGGTGCAGGCCCGCCTCCTCGGCGGCCGGACCGAGGGCGAGTACCTGAGCAACGCCGACCGCGTCGGCCCGTACCTCACCCTCATGGCCGGGATCGGCTTCGAGGAGGAGAACCTGCGCTGGTGCGAGCGGGCGCTCGCGGTCCTGACCCGGCGGGTGGCCCTAGGCTGAGGACATGTTCGGTCCCGAAGGCCCCAACCTGCGTGAACTCGCCGTGCAGGCACTGTCGTCCGTCGAGCGCGGCTACGACCTGCTCGCCCCCAAGTTCGATCACACGCCCTTCCGGACACCGGACGGCGTCCTGGACTCCGTGGCGAAGGCGCTCACCCCGCTCGGCCCGTTCGAGGACGGGCTCGACCTGTGCTGCGGCACGGGAGCGGGGGCCGAGGTGCTCACCGGTCTGTGCCGCCGCAGTGTCACCGGGGTCGACTTCAGCGCGGGCATGCTCGGCGTCGCCCGGCACCGGGTGCGGCCCGCCGGCGGGCCCGGGGTCGCCTGGGTGCGCGGCGACGCCCGTGCCCTGCCGTTCGCGGCCGCCTTCGATCTCGTGGTCTCCTTCGGCGCGTTCGGCCACTTCCTGCCCCGCGAACTGCCGGGGC
Organism: Streptomyces incarnatus; assembly: GCF_001027185.1. Taxonomy (NCBI): domain Bacteria; kingdom Bacillati; phylum Actinomycetota; class Actinomycetes; order Kitasatosporales; family Streptomycetaceae; genus Streptomyces; species Streptomyces incarnatus. The sequence continues at coordinate 7,634,718 of NZ_CP011497.1, forward strand.
TGTTCGGTCAGGTCCACTCCGTCCTGCGGCCGGGCGGCCGGTTCGCCTTCCCGGTGCTCGCCCCGCCCCGGCCGACGCGGGCCGGGTTCTGGATGCTGCTCGGCTTCGACACGGTGATGCGGGTGCGCAACGCCCTGTGGCGGCCGCCGTTCGTCATGTACTACCGGTCCTTCCGGCTCGGCGGCGTGCTCGGCGAGCTGGGCCGGGCCGGATTCGCGGTCGAGCTGCACCCGCTGCCCGAGTTCGGGCGGCGCGGTGACGGCAGCCCACGGGCCCGGCTGGTGGTGGCACGGCGGGCTCAGCCGGCCGCCGGCAGCGTGAACTCGTAGACCAGGGCGTCCCGTTCGGCGTCCACCACCAGGTCGGTGATCTCCAGCGGCCGGGCGTACTGGTCGTGCACCCGCCGGGTCACCCGCACCGAGGCGGCGCCGTCGAGCTGGGTGATGGAATCACGGTGGTGCAGGGACAGGCCGGCCTGGCGCATCCAGTCGTAGGCCCGGCGCAGTTGCGCGGGGGTGGTGCCGTCGGCCCGGCTGCGGTAGCGGGCCAGCTCGGCGACCTCGGCCAGGGCCACCGCCGAGAACGAGGTCACGGCCGTCCGCAGCGACCGGCCGTCCGGCGTCGCCGACCGGTAGCGGTGCACCAGCGTCGGCCGGTGCGGGGCCAGTCCCAGCGCCCGGGCGTGCTCCTCCGGCGGCGCCTCCCAGGTCACCGTGGCCAGGTCGACCGCGCACGGGTCGGCCGACCGGGCGCCCAGCGGGAAGGCCGGTGTCCCCGGCGCCGCGACGGGCCGGGCGGGCAGCGTGGCATGGCTGCCCCGCCGGTCGGTGGAGACGGCACCGCTGCGCCGCAGCACCTCCAGGGCCTGCCGTACGGTCTCCCGGCTGACCTGGAAGTAGGCGGCCAAGTGCCGCTCGCCCGGCAGCCGTTCGCCCGGGGGGATGGTGCCGGCGCGCAGTTCGTCGAGGAGCAGCGCCGCGATCCGTCCGTACAGGGGCCGGTCGTCGCTCTGCGCCGCTTCGTGCGGTGCGGATTCTTTCGGGGTGGTGCGGGCCATGCCGCGCCCTCCTGTGGTGACAAGACGTAGTCGTGCGGGCTCGTTGCGCGACCACACTTAGCATTGGTCTAAACCACGAGGGAAGAGCGGACTGCCGGTTCGGCCGAAACCCACCCGCGCGATCGCGCCGTCACAGGGCGCTGTACAGGGCGTCGATGAGCGCCATCTTCCGTGGGTCGTCGGCGATGCGCGGCCCCATCCGGTTCATCACGTACCCCAGCGACACATCGGCCTCCGGATCGGCGAGTCCGCACGAACCGCCGAACCCGTCATGACCGAAAGCCCGCGGATTCGGGCCGTACGACCCGTGCGGACCGCTCAGCCACAGCCCGAGCCCCGCCTCCGTCTCCCGGTCGAAGCCCGCGCCCAGCACCAGATCGCGGCAGCTTCCCTGGCCCTCGCGCACCCGCTCCGCCGCCTCCGGCGACAGAAGGCGCCGCCCGTCGTGCCGGCCGCGCCCGGCGAGGACGCCGTACAGTGCCGCGACGGCGCGTGCGGTGCCGTGCCCGTTCGACGCGGGGATCTCCGCCGCCCGCCACTCGGCCGTGTTCGCCTCCGCCGCGCCGACCACCGGATTCGTCAGCGCCGCCAGCGCGGCGGGCGCCAACTGGCCGAAGGCCGCCGCCTGTTCACCGCGGTCGGCGGCCGGCGGATGCACCAGTTCGGCCGCCCGACCCGCCTCCTTCGCCGGCAGCCCGACCGTGAAGTCGATCCCGAGCGGCCCGGTCACCTCCCGCTCCAGGAAGGCCCCCGGCCGCAGCCCGGAGACCCGCCGGACGACCTCGCCGACCAGGTGGCCGTACGTCAGCGCGTGGTACCCGGAGACGGTGCCCGGCTCCCACCACGGCTCGGTCGCCGCCAGCCGGGCGGTCGTCAGCTGCCAGTCGTACAGGTCCGCCAGGGAGTGCGGCTCGCGCAGCCCGGACAGCCCCGCGCGGTGCGACAGCAGATGCCGTACCAGCACCTTCTCCTTGCCCGCGGCCGCGAACTCCGGCCAGTACGCGGCCACGGGCGCGTCGAGGTCGAGCAGTCCCCGGTCGGCGAGCAGATGCGCGCACAGGGCCACCGGGCCCTTGGTGGTCGACCACACGTTCACCAGCGTGTCCCGCTCCCACGCCCGGGTGGCCGCCGCGTCCGCCCAGCCGCCCCAGAGGTCCACCACCGGGGTGCCGTCGACGGTCACGGCGACGGCGGCGCCCAGTTCGCCCCGCTCCCGGAAGTTGGCCTCGAACGCCTCCCGCACCGCTGTGAAGCGCGCGTCGCAGTGGCCGTGGACCTGTGTCTCGTGCTGGGTCTCGTGCGCGGACATCGGACCTCCGTCGTCGCCGGAAACCCGGGCCGCGGCGCTGCGGCCCGGGTGCCCCGAACGTACCGACTGGTCGGACTGGAGGGAAGACCCTCACACGGGCCCGCCGCGTCAGGCGTACGACCGCAGCCAGCGCAGCTTCTCCGCCTCGTGGAAGGGGCCGCCGCCCTCGTGGTCGTTGAAGTCGTAGACCTCGATCGCCTTGTCCTCGTGCGCCCAGGCGTTGAACGCGGCGAACACCGTCGACGGCGGGCAGGTCTGGTCCTCCAGCGCCGCCGAGAAGAGGGCCGGCGCCCGGCCGCGGGCCGCGAAGTGCACGCCGTCGAAGTAGGACAGTGTGCGCTGCACCTCAGCCGAGCGGCCGCGGTGCGTCTTGAGGAACAGGCCGATCTCGCGGTAGGGGTGCCGGTCGGTCAGCGTCGACGCGCGCGGGAAGTCGCACAGGAACGGCACGTCCGGCGCCACCGCGACCAGGTCGGGGACCAGGCCGCCGACGGCCAGGGTGATGCCGCCGCCCTGGCTCGCGCCGAGCGCCACGGTCCGCGACGCGTCGGCCAGCGGGTGCGAGCGGGCCGCCTCGACGGCGCGCACGGCGTCCGCGTACACCCGGCGGTAGTAGTAGTTCTCGGGTGCGTCTATGCCCCGCGTCATGAAGCCGGGATAGGCCGGGGCCGCGCCGACCGGGTCCGCCGTGCCGCCCCCGGCGCCCCAGGCGCTGCCCTGTCCGCGGGTGTCCATCACGAAGTGGGCCCGGCCCGTCGAGGCCCACAGCAGGCTCTCGTGCGGCAGCCCGCGTCCGCCGCCGTAGCCGATGAACTCCACGACCAGGGGCAGGGGTTCGGTCGCGCCAGCGGGCAGCCGGAGCCAGCCCTTGACCGGGTGGCCGCCGAACCCCGCGAACGTGACGTCGTACACCTGGACCGTCGACAGTCCGGTGTCCACCGGCTCGAAGCGGGCGTCCAGCTCGTGCTCCCGCACCTCCTCGAGGGTCTTGTCCCAGAAGGCGTCGAAGTCCTCCGGCTCGATGGACTCGCTGCGGTGCTCGCGGAGTTCGTCCAGGGGCAGGTCGAACAGGGCCATGTACAACCACCTTTGCGAAGGGAGACTGCGTCAGCTCACCGTACGTGGGTGCCGGAGGGCTGACCAGTAAGCGTTTGCGCCCTCGCGGCGGCCGTGCACCCGCCGTTCACGCCCGCGGCTGGGTCCACCTCGGTCCCGTCCGCGCCCACTCCCGCTCCCACTCCGCCAGGCGGTGGCGCAGCGCGATCCGGCGCTCGACGGCGTGGCCGAGGAGCACGAGGGCCGCCGAACCGCCCGCCGCGACCAGGCCGACGGTCACCGTGTGCTGCCAGACCGCCGTGTCGCCCGGCGGCGGCGCGACGCTGCGGCCCCGGGCGTCGAACCACACCGAGACGGTGTCACCGGTACGGGTTCCCGCGGGCACCCGGGCCCAGGCCGTACGGATTCCCCTGCCCGGCTCGCTCCAGCGGACCTGGGCGCGGTACGCGTACGCGCGGTCGCTCTGCTCGGACGACAGCCGCTCGGGCGGGGCGCCGATCACCCGGGCACGCACCTGGTGGCGCTCGGCCCGCTGGGTGGCCGCGAGGCTCCGGGCCGTGTCATGCGCGCGCAGGCCCGCGGCGACGCCCACCAGCGGTGTGACGACGAACAGCAGGACGGCGACGATCAGCACCGTCCACGCCTCCACGACGTCCGAGCGGCGCCGCAGCGGATTGCGCCGCCAGCGCCAGCCACGCACCCCGGTACGCATGTCCACCTCCTCGCACCGTCGGAGCCGGAGAGCCGACGAGCCGGTCCGTACGGCCCTTCACCCCCGCCGCTCACGCACACGAGCGTCCACACCCGTCTCGTACCCCGTACGGAGCACCTCGCTCACGCCGCGAACCGCGAGTTCGAGCCCTCCTGGAGCACGGAACGCGTCACGCGCCCCACGGCCGCTCGGACGACCCCGGCGTGCGACCCGGTCAGCCGAAGCGCTCGATCCGGATCCGGTCGGCCGGCTGGCCCGCCGCGACGAGCAGCCGGGACGCGTGCTCGGCGAACCCGTTGGATCCGCACACATAGGCTTCCCACCCACCGGGAGGCTGCTCGGCCAGGAGTGGCGCCACATGTGCGGCGGCCATACGTCCCATCGGCACACCCTGTGGGGCGCTGCGAGTGAAGACGGGCGTCGTCTCCGCGCCCAGCTCGGCCGCGTAGATCAGCTCCTCGGGGCTGCGCGCGGACACCAGCATGCGCAGCGGCACGGTGAGGGAGCGCCTGCGGTGGTGCCGCACCATCGACATCAGCGGGACGATCCCGGATCCGGCACCGATCAGCAGCGCGGGCCGGTCGCCCGGCCAGGCGAAGAAGCCGCTCAGCGGCCCGCGCACCTCGACCGTGTCGCCGGGCCGGGCGACCGTGTGGAACCAGCCGGAGACCTCGCCGTCCGGCACCTGGTCCAGGGTCAGCTCGATGTGCCCGGAGTCGTCCGGCGCCGACGCGATCGAGTAGTGCCGCTGGGCCACGTAACCGTCCTGCGCGGTGAGGCGCACCAGCAGATGCTGGCCCGGCAGATGCCCCGCCCAGCCCGGCACCGCCAGCCGGAAGCTGGCCGCGCGCGCCGTCTCCCGCCGGATCCCCACCACCGTGGCGAGCTGCCACACCGCCGCGACCTGCTCACTCACGGCGATCCGCCCGGGCACGGCGAAACGCGTGGTGGGAACGACGAACCCGGAGCCGGGCGCGGGAGCATCCGGCGGCTGCAGGGCTGTGCCAGGAGAGCCCACACGCGGCGTGCGGGCGGTCGGGTCGGGGGCCGCGGGCTGGGCGGAGTCGTTCGGCGCCGCCGTGGCTGCTTCCGGTGCCGTGGCGTCGGGAGCCGCTTGCGGGGCGGGCGTGGTCGGCTCCGTGGCCGGGGGCCGGGGCCTGGGCGGGGGTCCCGGTTCCGGGTGGGTGGCGTGGGTGCCTGGGTTCGTCGTCATCGGGTCAGTCACCGGAGTAGCGCTGCTCCTCCCAGGGGTTGCCGCGTTCGTGGTAGCCGTTGCCCTCCCAGAAGCCCGGCTCGTCGTGGTCGAGGAGGGTGAGCCCGGCGATCCACTTGGCGCTCTTCCAGAAGTACAGGTGGGGCACCAGCAGCCGCGCCGGCCCACCGTGCTCGGCCGGCAGCGGCTCGCCGTCGTACTCCCAGACGATCCAGGCCCGCCCGCCGGTGAGGTCGGCGAGCGGCAGGTTGGTGGTGTAGCCGGTGTGGGAGCGGGCGAGCACATGGGTGGCGGACACATGGGGGCGGACCACATGGAAGAAGGCGTCCAGGGAGACACCGCCGAAGCTCACCCCGAACTTCGACCAGCCCGTCACGCAGTGGATGTCGCCGTCGTACGCCGACGCCGGCAGCGCGTGCGCCGCGTCCCAGTCCCAGGTGTGCGGCCGCTCGACCAGGCCGTCGATCCGGAGGGACCAGTCGGCCGGTGCGAGGTCGGGGGTGACCTCGGCGGACAGGACGGGCCAGTCCTCGCCCGCGTCGTACTGCCCGGGCGGCAGCCCCGGGTTGTGGACGCGCGGGCGGCCCGTGAAGCCTCGCGTAACGTTCATCCTTCAACCGTACGGGGTCGGTCCGGATGCTCCGTCCCTGGTCACCCCCCGTCAGGCCCGGATGATTGCGGCCGTATGAACTCTTTCGGGCCAGGGGAATAGCTCTGCGGCGCTTCTCCTTTGCGCTCGATGCCGGCACCGGTAGACCGGTGACAGCGCGAGAGAAGCGAGGAACGAGCATGCCCAAGGCGTATGTCTACACACGGCACGGAGGACCGGAGACCGAGGCGCTGATCGACCTGGACCGTCCCAGCCCGGGGCCCGGCGAGATCCTGATCGCGGTCCGCGCGGCGGGCGTCAACCCCGTCGACTGGAAGCTGCGTGACGGCTTCCGCCGCCCCGGCGAGGGCGAGCGTGTCTTTCCGGCGGTCTTCGGCAACGAGGCCGCCGGCGTCGTCGAGGAGGTCGGCCCGGGGGTCACCGGCTTCGCCGCCGGCGACGAGGTGTTCGGCAGCGCCGCGCACGGCGCATTCGCCGAGTACGCCCTGCTCACCGCCGACTCGACCGCCCACAAGCCCGCCGCGCTGTCCTTCGGTGCCGCCGCCACCCTCCCGGTCGCCGCCGCCACCGCCTACGACGGCGTCCGCCAGCTGGGCCTGCCCGGTGGCTCGACCCTGCTGGTGACGGGCGCGGGCGGCGGCGTCGGCAGCGCTGCCGTGCAGATCGCCCGCGCCTTCGGACTGCGGGTCGTGGGGGTGGCGAGCGAGGGCAAGAGGGAGTTCGTCCAGTCGCTGGGCGCGGTGCACGTGGCCTCCGGCCCCGAGCTGGCCGAGCGGGTGCGGGCCGCCGCGCCGGACGGGATCGACGGGGTGTACGACCTGGTGGGCGGGCCGGTGCTCACCGCGGCCGCCGAGCTGCTGAAGGACCGGAGCAAGCTGGTCACCGCGGGCTCCCCGCAGCAGGCCGTGGCCGCGCTCGGCGGCGCCCCCGTGCACCGGGTCCGCACCGCCGCCGTCCTCGAGGCGGTGGCCGACCTCGCCGTACGCGGCGCCCTGAAGCCGCACATCACCCGCGCCTTCCCGCTGGAGCAGGCGGGCCAGGCGCTGCGCACCGTGGAGGACGGGCACGCCCTCGGCAAGATCGTGATCGAGGTGGCCGCGTGAGCCTCATAGCCGGAGCGGGCGTCGGCGACCGTACCGCCGCCGATACCCCGCACGTCCTCGACAACCCCGCCCTCGCCTCCCTGACCGGCCCGCACGCCCACTTCGCCCAGCGGCGCGGCCGCGTGCTGCGCTATCCCGTCGACGTCTCCCCCTGGCTGGCGCTGCCCGACGAACCGGACGCGCGGGACTGGGCGGATCTGGCGGCGCTGGCCGGTCCCGGCGCGGAGATCCCGCTGGCGGGGTACCGCGGTGAGGTGCCGGACGGCTGGGAGATCACCTTCCGGATCGACGGGGTCCAGTTCGTGGACGACGGCCTGGCCGCCGCGCCGGACGCTGAGGCGGTCCGCCTCGGCCCGGCGGACGTGCCCGAGATGCTCGACCTCGTGGCCCGCACCCGGCCCGGACCGTTCCTGCCGCGCACCGTGGAACTCGGCACCTACCTCGGTATCCGCCGCCGCGGCGCGCTGATCGCCATGGCGGGGGAGCGGCTGCACCCGCCGGGCTGGACCGAGATCAGCGCGGTCTGCACCGACCCCGCCTTCCGCGGCGAGGGCCTCGCCACCCGGCTGATCCTCGCGGTCGCGCACGGCATCCGGGAGCGCGGCGAGACGCCGTTCCTGCACACGAGCGCCGAGAACACGGGCGCGATCCGGCTGTACGAGTCCCTCGGTTTCCGGCTGCGCCGCCGTACGGCGTTCCTCGCGGCCCGCGCCCCGGAGCGGCCGGCCGACGAGCGGGCCGCGGCGCCGGTGGCATGAGCGGCACCGGACGGCCGGGGGCTCAGCCGGCCCCGGTCTCGCCCGGACCCGCGTTGTACCGCTCCAGGTAGGCCGCGAAGCGCACCAAATCCTCCTCCGGCCAGTCCGCGAGCCGTTCGCGGAAGGCGGCCCGGCGGCTGCGGGTGACCTGGGCGAGGATCTCCCGGCCCGCCTCCGTCAGGTGCAGTACCTGGACCCGGTGGTCCTCCGGGTCCAGGCGGCGCTCGATCAGCCCCGCCCGTTCCAGCGCGGCCACCTGGCGGCTGACGGTGGACTTGTCCAGCGCGTAGTGCGCCGCCAGGTCGGTCGCGCGGCAGCCGTCACGCTCCTCCAGATGGCCGAGCAGGGTGTACGAGACCAGGGACAGCTCGGGATGCATCCGGCCCGCCGAGGCGCGGGCCCGGCGGGCGAAGACCGTCATCTCGCGCTGGATCGACTCGACGGCCGACTCCGCTGTGCTCACGGGAGTACCTCCTTCGGCGTTCTAGTTGTATAGTACAACTTGAACGGAAAGTTGTAATAGCCAACCTTTGGAGGTCGTGCGCGATGAGGTCACCGGCCCTGCGCCATGTGCTGACGCACCTGATCACCCCGCTGCTGATGTGCCTGGGCATGGGGCTCGCGTACATGGGGGCCTTCGTGACCCCGGAGCCGCACCACCTGCCGGTCGCCGTGGTCGGCAGCGCACCGCAGGCGAAGGTCTTCGCCCAGACGGTCAAGGACACCGCCGGGGACAGGCTCGACGTCCGCACGGTCCCGACCCGCGCCGACGCCGTCGGCCTGCTGAAGTCCCGCGCCGTGACCGGTGCCTATGTGCCGAGCGCCAAGGCGCCCGAGCTGCTGGTGGCGAGCGCCGCCTCCGACATGGGCGCGACGGCCGTCGAGAAGGTCTTCACGCCGGTCGCCGCCAAGGAGGGCGTGCCGCTGAAGGTCACCGACGTGGCCGAACCGGTCGCCGACGACCCCACCGGGCAGGGCCTGTTCTTTCTGCTGATCGCGCTCAGCATCGGCTCCTACGCCTCGGTCGCCGCCCTCGGTGCCGCCGGCGCCGCCCTCGCGATGCGGGTACGCGCGCTGCTCGCGCTCGGTGTCTCCGCCGTGGTCAGCGGCATCGGCGCGCTGCTCGCCGGACCGGTGTTCCACCTCGCCCACCACGACCTCGCGGGCGTGTGGGGCATGGCCTGGCTGTACTCGGCCGGCATTCTCTTCATCGGCGTCGGCCTGCACACCTTCCTGAAGCGGTGGACCACGCTCACCATGATGGTGCTGTTCGTGATGCTCAACTTCACCAGCTCCGGCGGGTTGTTCCGGCCCGAGCTGCAGAACGGCTTCTTCGGCACGCTGCACGCCTTCTGGAACGGCGCCGGCTTCGTCGAGGGCGTCCGCAGCCTGCTGTACTTCGGCGACGACGGCCTGTCCGGCAACGCCTCGACCCTCGTGGTCTGGCTGCTGGTGGGCCTGGTCGTCACCGGGATCGCGGCCCTGTACGAGCGGCCCCGCCGGGCCCGGCACGCGGCCGGCCACCCCGGCGCCGCGACCGAGCCGACGGCCACCCCTGCGCCGGCGCCCCCGGAGCGGGAGGCAGTGCGGTCGGCCGAGGCTGAGGAAGAGGCCGAGGAAGAAATCGAGGAGACGGTGGGCGTCTGACCGACACCGCCCGGGGACTTCGATCCAGCACCGGCTCGGGCCCTCTGGCCCGGCACCGGCCCGGGGCTTCTGGCCCGGCACCGGCTCGGGCCCTCTGGCCCGGCACCGGCCCGGGGCTTCTGACCCGGTACCGACCCGGGCCCTCTGGCCCGGTACGGCCCAAGGACAGGGAGCGCGGCCGGCGACGGGCGGGGCTCCCTGCCGGCGTCTCTCCCGGGTGCGGTGAGCCGTGGGACTCGACCGCAAGCCTCTGTGCCGTCCGCCGGCCCCTCAGCTCCCTCCCGACCCGATCGTCACCACCCGGGCCCACGCCGGGGGCGTGTCCGGTCGGTAGTCGGGGTCGTCCTCGTCGTACGACCCACCGGACCGCGGGAACAGCCCCACCACCGTCCGGCATGAGGGCCGTTCGGCCGGCCACGGTGTCTGGCCGTCGGTCAGGACGACCACCGCGTCCGGCCGCGTCCGCAGCGCCCGGGCGAAGCCGGTGCGCAGGTCCGTCCCGCCGCCGCCCACCAGCTCGATGCCCTCCTCCCGGCACAGCGGCTGCACGGTCTTCGCCGCGGCATCGCAGGACAGCACGGTGACCAGGTCCCGTCGGCCGCCCACGGCCCGGCAGATGGCGGCCACCTCCAGCAGCGCGCTGCCCAGTTCGGCGTCGCTGACCGACCCCGAGGTGTCGATGACCACGCACACCCGGGGCGGCCTGCGCCGCAGACTCGGCAAAACCACCCCAGGCAGCCCGGCCGAACGCCGCGCCGGACGGCCGTAGCTGTAGTCCTCGCCCACGCCCGGGGCGGACATCGCCGACCGCAGCGCCGAGCCCAGCAGCTGGCGCCACGGCTGCGGCGGATGGAACACCTCCTCCGCCCACCGACGCCAGCCCCGCGGCGCGCTGCCCGGGCTGCCCTTGATGCCCTGCGCCACCCGGAACCGGACCGCGTCCCGCTCCTGCTCGCTCAGGCCGTGCGCGCCGTCCGGCCCCAGTTCCCAGCCCCGGTCCAGCCCGTCCGCGCCGCTGCCGCAGTCCAGCCAGGCCAGCCGCTCCAGCCGCGGACCCAGCCGGAACCCGGGCAGGTAGTCCTCCATCAGCCAGCCCGCGGGCAGCCCCAGTTTCCCGGGCGTCACCGCATCCTCCGGACACACCAGCCCGTCACCGAACACGTCGTCGTTGATCTCGCAGTCCGCGGCGATGTTCATGCGCAGCCGTTCCGCGGGCCCGGTCAGCTGGTGCTCGCGGGCGAACCGTTCGCTGCGCCCGTGATGGTCGCGCAGCAGATGCGCCACCTCGTGCACCCACACCGCCGCCAGGTCCGCCACCGGTGTGCGGTCCACGAACGCCGGGGAGACATAGCACCGCCAGTACCGGTCCACCCCCATGGTCGGAACCTCCCGCGACTCCACCGGCCGCAGAGCGAACAGCGCCGTCGCCAGATACGGCCGGACGCGGGCCGCGTGCAGCCGCGCGGCGAACAGCTTGCCGAGGTCCAGCGCGCCGGGCGCGTCCGCCGTCATCGGCGGGCGCCGGCCGTACGAGCGGCCTGGTCGGCCCGCCGGGACAGCGACACCACGCCGGCCAGCCGCTCGATCGCCGCCGGCACGTCCCAGTCCTCCCGGCGCAGCGAGGCCAGCGTGGTCGCCGGGACGACCACCACGTCCGGGGCGCCGGTCTCCATCGCCCGCACCAGCAAGGCCCAGGCCGCGTCCCAGCGGGCCCGCTCGGGGCGCCCCCGGACCGCGTCCACCACGCCGTCGAGCACGGCCTGCCGCAGATCCCCGCGCTCGGGCAGTTCCGCACCCACCGGGTCGGCGAGCAGCGTCTCGGGGTCGGGCAGGTCCATCCGGTCCAGGCTCGCCAGCAGCTCGAGCCCGGGGCCGTCTCCCACGGTGCCGCGGACCAGCAGCGACAGCACGTCCCGCGAGCATCCGGCGGCGGTCGCGAAGGCGATCAGCCGCAGGGTCGCCTCCCAGCTCCGGGGCGACGGCCACGCCCCGCCCCGGCGGCTCTCCCCGCTCGGCAGCCGGTGCACCAGCCCCGGCCGGGCGACGAGGAACCGGCACACCGCGCGCCGCGCGAAGGCCACGGCCTCGGGCAGCCGCTCGGCGTCGAGCCGGGGCAGGGTCGCCCGGGGCCAGGTCCCGCCGAGGCCCCGTACGACGACGTCGTGGTCGTGGGCCCACTGCAGATGCACGAACCGGTTGGCCAGGGGCGGGCTCAGCTCCCAGCCGTCGGCCGCCGAGGAGCGCGGGTTGGCGGCGGCCACGATGCGCACCCCGGGCGGCAGCCGCAGCGCGCCGATCCGGCGTTCCAGCACGAGGCGCAACAGCGCCGCCTGCACCGCCGGGGGAGCGGTGGACAGCTCGTCCAGGAACAGCAGTCCCCGCCCGGCCCGTACCAGCCGCACCGCCCAGTCCGGCGGGGCCATCGGGACGCCCTGCACCGCCGGATCGTCGCCGAGGACGGGCAGGCCGGAGAAGTCGGACGGCTCGTGGACGCTCGCGATCACGGTGGTCAACGGCAGGTCCAGGGCGCCGGCGAGCTGGGTGAGAGCCGCCGTCTTGCCGATGCCGGGCTCGCCCCACAGCAGCACCGGGAGATCGGCGGCCACGGCCAGGGTCAGCGCCTCCAGCTGGATGTCGGAGCGCGGTTCGGTGGCCGAGTCGCGCAGCAGGGCCGACAGGGCGTCGGCGACGGCGAGTTGGGAGGAGAGGGAAGGGTCTGCGGGCAGGGGCGTGGAGACGTACGAGGTCATGAGGAATCACCTTGGAAGTGTGAAGTGGGTTTGCTTGAAAGGGAGTTCAGAAGAACGTGACGGTGCGGGCCTGCCGCCGGGTGAGGCGGCGGCCTCGGCCGGTACGGCGGCTCGGGTGGGTGGAGGTGTCGCCGGGGTCGGTCAGACCGGCCCGGTACAGCCCATAGGCGATGCGCCGCTCGGCGGCCGCCGTGAGCTCGTCCCGCAGCGGCCCCTCGCGCAGCACGGCACCGGGACCCAGCAGGCCCTCGACCACGGCCAGGGCGCCTTCGGTGTCACCGTGGTCCAGCCGTTCCCGCACACCGGCCAGGCAGTCGGGGCGCCGGTGCGCCTCGTCGATGACCCGCAGACAGGGCAGCGGCGGTCCGCCGAGCGCGGCCAGCAGCTCCTCGCGCCGGATCTCGGCTCGGTCGTGGTCCAGTGCTACCAGGACCCCGTCGGCCAGGCCGATCCGGTGCGTGGCTCCCCGGCACTCCACCCGGCGCGCCCGCTCCACCGGATCCGGATCGCGGACCGCACCGGACGCCGTGCGACCGGGGACCAGCGCGGCCGCGACCAGGGGATGCAGCCGGTCCGCGCCGATCAGCCCGGCGCGCAGCAACTCCAGATCGGGCGCCACCCAGGTCGCCGCGTCGGGCAGCACCGGCACGGCGGAGAGACCGCCCGTCGGCACCTCGTCGACGATCCGCAGGCGCGGCACACCGTCCCCGTTCGCGACCCGGTACGGAAGCCCGGCCCGGCCATGCACCCCGTCGGCACCCGCTCCGCGCGGGAACGCGGCCGGATACGGCGCGTCACTCCCGTCCGCGACGTGGCGCGCCTGGCCATGGTGCCGTTTCCGGGCCGGGCCTGGCGTGCCGTCGTCCGGGTGGACCCCGCGCCCGTTCCCGGCCGAATCCGGCGCGTCGCCCCCGTCCGCGATATGGCGTGTCCGGCCACGCTGCCGTAGCCGGGCCGGGCCTGGCGCCCCGTCGGCCGGGTCCGGCCCGTGCCGCTGGCCGATCGGCTCCGGCGCGCCGCCCCCGTCCGCCGTCACCGTCAGAAGCACCCGGCGGCCGGCACCGAGCCGTACCGCGAAGGGGCCGCCGGAGTGTCCGTCGGCGCGCAGCAGGAGGCCCGCCTCGGCCGCCCAGCGGGCGACGGCGCAGCCGCTCCCGGGCGGGACGAGGCCCAGCGGATCGAGGTCCGGTGGTGCGGGACCGACCGCGCCGGACCGGGCGCGCAGCTCGCCGGACCTGCTCGCGTCCCACAGGTGCCGGTGCAGATCGAGCCGGTAGCGGCGGTGGGGGTGGGGATGCGGATGGCGGCCGGCGGGCGGATCGGCCGGGTCGAACAGGGCGAGGCCGATCCGCTGGCCGGCGTCCGCCCAGGCCGGCGGGGTACGGGCCACGAGGTGCAGCGGCCCGGCCCGGCCGGGCCGCTCGTACCGGGCCAGCGTCAGGGTCAGGCCGGGGCGCAGCAGCCCGTCGGGCGCGATCCTGGGCATGTGCCAGCGCAGCAGGTCCGGCGCGAGACGGCGGAGGTCGGCGCGGAGCCGGGCCGCGATCTCCCGGCCGTGGACGCGGGCCACGGAACGCAGATCGAGGTCGACGTCGATCCGGGCGGCGGCGCAGGCCCCCGCCCAGTCCCCGGCCGTACGGCGGCGGGTGGCGAGCTCGATCATGGACGGTGGCACGGCGTACGTCCGTACGCGCAGCCACATGGAAAGCCGGGAGTCCCCATGCGCGGTGGAAGGGAGCATCAGCGCTCACCTTGCGCGGACGGGACCCCCAATCTCTGCGAGGCGTGAGTCGTCATCGCGGCGAGCGTAGCCGCCCGCCCCACCCCGCGCCAGGTGTTTTTCCCGCCCGGGAGCGGGCCCCGCCGTGGGGTAGGGTGGGCGTCCGGTCGCGGACGGCGCACCGGCAGCGGTGACCGCGAGAGCGCCCTGAAGTCCCGCGCTCCGAAAGGCTTTCGGCCTCCATGTCTTCTCCTGGCTCTTCCCTCGGCTCTTCTTCCGGCGCTTCTTCCGGGTCTTCTTCCGGCTCCCTCTCTTCCCCCGCCGCCCTCGTCTCCGCGCTGCGCGCCGCCGGGTGTGTGTTCGCCGAGGACGAGGCGGAGTTGATCCTCGCCACCGCCCGCTCACCCGAGGAAGCGGCCGCGATGGTGGAACGGCGCGCTGCCGGGCACCCGCTCGAACACGTCCTGGGCTGGGCCGAGTTCCACGGAGTGCGGGTCACGGTGGAACCCGGGGTGTTCGTCCCCCGCCGCCGTACCGAGTTCCTGGTCGACCAGGCGCTGGCCCAGGCGCCCCGGGCGAGCGTCGTCGTGGACCTGTGCTGTGGGTCCGGCGCGCTCGGCGCGGCCCTCGCCGCCGCCCTGGACGGAGCCGAGGTGCACGCGGCCGACATCGACCCGGCCGCCGTACGCTGCGCGCGCCGCAACCTCGCCGCCCACGCGGGCCGGGCCCATCAGGGCGACCTCTACGACGCCCTGCCCGGCGCGCTGCGCGGCCGGGTCGGCATCCTCACCGCCAACGTGCCGTACGTCCCCACCGCCGAGCTGCCCCTGCTGCCGGCCGAGGCCCGCGACCACGAACCGCGCGGCGCCCTGGACGGCGGCGCGGACGGCCTGGACGTGCTGCGCCGGGTGGCCGCCGGGGCCCCCGAGTGGCTCGCGCCGGGCGGCTGCCTGCTGAGCGAGACCAGCGAACGCCAGGCACCGGCCGCTCTACAGGCCTTCCGGGACGCGGGGCTGAGAGCCCGTCCGGCGGTCTCCCAGGAGCTGTCCGCGCACGTGGTGATCGGCGTACTGCCGTAACCGTCAGGGGAGTTCCTGCGCCCGGGCGATGAGCAGGGCGACGTCGTCGTGGTTGGCGGGGTGGTGCAGGGTCCGCAGGAGGAGGTCGCAGGTGTCCTCCAAGGGCCGGGCGGGGTCGTCGAGCAGGGACAGCAGGAAGTCCAGGCGCTCGTCCAGGGAGTGGTACCGGGTCTCCACCAGCCCGTCGGTGTAGAGCACCAGCTCGTCACCGGGCTCGAAGTCGACGGTGACGGTGGAGAACGCGACGCCGCCCACGCCCAGCGGCACCCCGGTCGGCAGGTCGAGCAGCTCCGGCGGCCGGCCCGGGCGGAGACGGGCCGGCGGCAGATGGCCGGCGTTGGCGATCCGGCACTGCCGCAGATGCGGGTCGTGCACGGCGTACATGCAGGTCGCGATGGAGTGGTCCAGGGCCGACGTCGTCTTGTCCAGGTGCTCCAGCAGCAGCGCCGGATCGAGGTCCAGGGCGGCCAGCGTGGTGGTCGCCGTGCGCAGCCGGCCCATGGTCGCGGCCGCGCTGAGACCGCTGCCCATCACATCGCCCACCACGAGCGCGGTCTTGCCGCCCTCCAGCGGGATGACGTCGAACCAGTCGCCGCCGACCTCGCTGGTGGCCCCGGCGGGCTGGTAGCGGGAGGCCACCTCCAGGCCGGTGGTCACCGGCGGGCTGCTGGGCAGCAGACTGCGCTGCAGGGTGAGGGCGGTGTTGCGGGCGTTCTGGTACCAGCGCGCGTTGTCGATCTGCACGGCAGCGCGGGCGGCCAGCTCCCGGGCGAGCAGCACGTCGTCCTCGTCGAACGGCGCCGGAGTGCGGGTCCGTTTCAGGTCCAGGGCGCCCAGCACCTCGCCGCGCGCGATCAGCGGCACCGCGAGATACGAGTGCAGTCCCGCGCGGCCCAGCAGATCGGCCGCCTCGGGTGAGCGGGCGATGCGCGGCAGATCCTCGTCCTTGACCCGCGGCACCAGCACCGCCTCGCCGGTGCGCACGCACTCGGTGACCAGCCGGTCGGACCCGTACCGGGCGACCCGGCCGGGCGGGTCGGCAGCCCGTACGGCGTCCGTGTCGTCCTGCGGGCGGACCGCGAGGGCCCGGATCACCGCCTCCTCCGACGGACCGAGCGTGCTGGGCCGGCCCTCCACCACCGCGTCCAGCAGATCGACGGCGGCCACGTCGGCGAGTTCCGGCACCGCGACCTCGGCCAGCTCGCAGGCGGTGCGGTCCAGCTCCAGCGTCGTACCGATCCGGGCGGAGGCGTCTGCGATGACCGCGAGCCGGCGGCGGGCGGCCTCCGCCTCCAGGGAGGCCCGGTGCTGCTCGGTGATGTCGACGACCGAGACCGCGACGCCGAGCACATTGCCCATGGCGTCGTCGAGCCGGTACAGCGAATGCGCCCAGGTGTGGTCCTGGTCCGGGTCGGCGGGGGTACGGCCGACCAGCGTGTTGTCGATGACCGGCACCCCGGTCTCCAGCACCCGCCGGGCGTCGATCTCCACCGGCTCGGGGTTCAGCATGGGCAGCACCTCGCGCAGCGTCCGCCCGACGTGCTCGGCGGCCGGTACCCCGTTGATCTTCTCCAGGGCCGGGTTGACCGAGACGAACCGCAGCCGGGTGTCCAGGACGGCGTATCCGATCGGTGACTGCTTCACCATCCGCTCGGACAGCGCCACGTCCTGCTCCAGACGCCGTACGGTCGACTGGTCGGCGGCGAGGCCGAGCGCGTACACGTCACCCCGGTCGTCCAGCAGCCGCAT
The DNA here is from genome assembly GCF_001027185.1 of Streptomyces incarnatus. NCBI lineage: Bacteria > Bacillati > Actinomycetota > Actinomycetes > Kitasatosporales > Streptomycetaceae > Streptomyces > Streptomyces incarnatus. Next base: position 7,651,481 of record NZ_CP011497.1, read on the forward strand.
GTTGCGGAACTCGACCACGCGGGTGGTGCCGTCCTTGTGCCGGACGGGGAAGCCGCCGGCCCAGCTCTGCCCGGTGCGCATCACATCGGCGAAGAGCTTGCCGACCAGTTCGAAGTGCCGCTCGTGGACCATGAGCCGGGCGGCGTACTGGCCGAGGGCCTCCCGCGCGGTGTAGCCGAACAGCTCCTCCGCCTGCGGGCTCCACAGCACGATGCGGCCGCTGGTGTCCAGCACCACCGACGCCACGCCCAGCACGTCGAGCAGCCCGCCCGGCCGCTCCGGACCGCGCACCGGCTCGCCGCCCTCGGTCACCGGAGCCTCGGCTGCGCTCATGCCATGTACCGCCTTCGCCCGTCCGCACGGCACGTCGTCCCCCGTGCCGACTCCCCTTGATCCACCGCGCTCACACCCGACTCTCCGGCGCCGTCGCCGGTCACCTCCACCATCTCTCACCACAGCGGTGCACGTCCGCCGAAGCCGCCACGCCGGGAGGGGACTTCCGTCCCGGACATCGTGCACGTCCCCACGGCGGACCGGGAGAGTTCACGCTCATGTTGCTGCATTGGCCTGTACATGACCATCGCACCACGCCAGACTGTCCGCCGACCGAGTGTCCCCGCCGCCCGGTCGTTCCTGCCCACCGCCCGCTGTCACCCAGTCCAAGGAGTCGGCCATGCCCGCGTCCGCCCGGCAACGTTGTCATCCAGTTCTCGCCGGACTCGTCACCCTCGCCACCGCCGCCGTCGTGTCCCTCGCCGCACCCGGGTCCGCCGCCGCGGCCGACACCTGGACGGAGACCGGCTCCGACCACGCCCGCGCGCTGGACGAGAGCCAGGGGTTGACCTCCGTCGAGGTGCCGGCGAACAGTCCCAACCGGTACACGGGTATCGGCACCATTCCCCTCGCTGTCTCCAGCCGGGGCTGGAACCACGTCGGTGACCCCGACGCCTCGTACAACGGCTACTACATCGAGCCCTACCAGCAGGACTCCGGCAACTCGAAGATGTACCGCGTGCAGGCGCCCGACGGCACCTGGTCGGAGTACGTCCATGCGCTGAGCCCCGGCGAGGCCCTGAACAACTCCTGGGACGCGATCTCGCCCGACGGCCAGTGGATGCTCTCGGGCGAGTGGGGCACGATGAACCGCCTGCTGGTCTTCCCGACCCCCGGGGTCAACCCGGCCACCTCGCCCTCGGCGAACCTCCCGCAGGTCTCCCGGGTCAACCTCGACCACGCCGTCCGCGACGTCCAGGGCTGCGACTTCTCCGGCCCCACCACCCTGCTGTGCTCCTCCGACGACCCGGACGGCAGCCTGTTCGGCCTCACCAAGCCGCTGCTCCAGATCGACCTGTCGGCCCCGCCGAACGGCTCCGGGGACGTCACCGGGCATGTCACCGCCCTGCGCCAGCTGCCGCTGCGCAGCTCCTGCTCGGGCACCTTCGAGGTGGAGGGCATCGACTACGACCGCCGCACCGGGATCCTGCGCGTGATCGTGATGTCGCCCGGCTTCTGCGTCCTCACGGACAGCAAGACGTACAAGTTCTCCCGCGGCTGAGCCCGCCTGGGGTGTGCCGACCGGCCGGTGGTGCTTTCCTAGGGGTGGACGCGGCTGGGCGGGGTACCCCCTTCCACCGCGGCGCGGCACGGAAGGAGCGATCAATGGCACACACGGAGCGGTCGCACCCGGAAACCGTCACGGTGGAGATCAGCGGTTCCAAGGAGGACGCACGCCTCGTCTTCGACGCGCTGAGCTCCTGCTTCGCGTCCGACCGGGGCGCGGACGAGATCCCTCAGCAGCTCCACGAGGTCCGGCCGATGGTGTGGCTGGGCACGTACGACGTCGCGGACGCCCGGGGGCCGGGCTGCCCGCCGGTCCACCTCGACGCGTCCGTCCAGGCGGACGTCCAGGGCGGCTACTGGGCCGTGGACCGGTTCCGGCACACCCTGGACTCGATGTTCGCCGTCGAGGAGACCTGCACGGCCTCCGGCGACCAGGAGCGGGACCTGCATCTGCGGCTGCGCAGCCGCTGAGCCTCCCCCGGGCGCCGGGCCGACAGGGCCTAGGAGGTTGCCCCGGCCGGCGTCACGTCGGCCGGGGCGTACTGTGCCTCACCGTCGCCGAAGGACCAGTCGACGGACGTGTTCTCGGTGACGGTGACGACGACATTGCGCGGCGCGGTGCCGGTGCGCTCGTGGACCAGCTCGGCGATCCGCCGGTAGAGCGCCCGCTTGCGCTCCGGGGGGCGCCCCGAGCGCATGGTGATGGCCACGAACACCACCGAGTCGTCCTTGCGCAGGCCCAGGTGGTCGCCGTAGCGCAGGGTGCTGGTGGTGCCGTCGTGGCCGGCCAGCACCTGGAAGCGGTCGTCGGGCGGCACGCCGAGCGTCTCCACCAGGGCGTCCTGGACGGCCTGGCCCAGGGCGTCGAGCCGGGCGGGGTCGGTGCCGAGCGCGTCTATCCGGACGAAGGGCATGGTGAGTACGTCCTTTCGGGCGGGCTGGAGTCGAGTCCGGCTGTACATACTAGTAGGTACAGAGTGGTCGGTGTCACCCCTCGCTGGTTGTGCAACTAGTTGCACAAAGGCGCGGGCTTCCTCTACAACAAGAGGCGACGACACCGCGCACGGAGGGCCCGATGAGCCGTTACCCGCACCTGATGACCCCGCTCGACCTGGGCTTCACCACCCTGCCCAACCGCGTGCTCATGGGCTCCATGCACGTCGGTCTGGAGGAGGCCGAGCGCGGCTTCGAGCGCATGGCGGCCTTCTACGCGGCCCGCGCGCGGGGTGGGGTGGGCCTCATCGTCACCGGCGGCATCGCGCCCAACGAGGAGGGCAGGCCGTACGAGGGCGGGGCCAAGCTCACCACCGAGGCGGAGGCCGAGCGGCACAAGGCCGTCACCGAGGCCGTGCACCGCGAGGGCGGCCGGATCGCGATGCAGATCCTGCACTTCGGGCGGTACGCCTACCACCAGGACCTCGTCGCCCCGAGCCCGCTGCAGGCGCCGATCAGCCCCTTCGTGCCGCGCGAGCTGACCGACGCCGACGTCGAGCGGACCATCGACGACTACGCCCGCGCCGCCCGCCTCGCCCGGCAGGCCGGCTACGACGGCGTGGAGATCATGGGCTCCGAGGGCTACCTCATCAACGAGTTCATCGCCGCGCAGACCAACCGGCGCACCGACCGCTGGGGCGGCTCCTACGAGAACCGGATGCGCTTCCCCGTCGAGATCGTCAAGCGGGTCCGCGAGGCCGTCGGCGAGGACTTCATCGTCATCTACCGGCTCTCCATGCTCGACCTGGTCCCGGGCGGCTCCTCCCTGGAGGAGGTGATCGCCCTCGGCAAGGCGGTCGAGGCCGCCGGAGCGACGATCATCAACACCGGCATCGGCTGGCACGAGGCCCGCATCCCGACCATCGCCACCTCCGTGCCGCGCGGCGCCTACACCTGGGTCACCAAGAAGCTCATGGGCGAGGTGTCCGTGCCGCTGGTGACCACCAACCGCATCAACACCCCGGAAGTCGCCGAGGAGTTGCTGGCGGGCGGTTACGCCGACATGGTGTCGATGGCCCGCCCGATGCTCGCCGACCCCGACTTCGTCAACAAGGCCGCCGCCGGGACGCCCGAGGCCATCAACACCTGCATCGGCTGCAACCAGGCCTGCCTCGACCACACCTTCAGCGGGAAGATCACCTCCTGCCTGGTCAACCCGCGCGCCTGCCACGAGACCGAGCTGGTGCTCTCCCCGACCCGGCTGAAGAAGCGCGTCGCGGTCGTCGGCGCGGGTCCGGCCGGACTCGCCTGCGCGGTCTCCGCCGCCGAACGCGGCCACGAGGTCACGCTCTTCGACGCCGCGGGCGAGATCGGCGGCCAGCTCAACGTGGCCCGCAAGGTCCCCGGCAAGCAGGAGTTCGACGAGACGCTGCGCTACTTCCGCCACCAGCTCGACGCGCACGGTGTGGACGTACGCCTGGACACCTGGGTCGGCGCCGCCGACCTGGACGGCTACGACGAGGTCGTGGTCGCCACCGGTGTCACCCCGCGCACCCCGGACATCCCCGGCGTCGACCACCCCCGCGTCCTCGGCTACCTGGACGTGCTGCGCGACGGCGCACCCGTCGGCGACCGGGTCGCCATCCTCGGCGCGGGCGGCATCGGCTTCGACGTCGCCGAGTACCTCACCGACGCCGGGGACAAGGCGAGCGAGGACCCGGAGACGTACTTCCGTGCCTGGGGCGTCGACATGGACTACCGGACGCCGGGCGGTCTCGCCGCGCCGCAGCGGCCCACCCCGCCGCGCCAGGTCCACCTGCTCCAGCGCAAGACCACCAAGGTCGGCGCCGGCCTCGGCAAGACCACCGGCTGGATCCACCGCACCGAGCTCAAGCACCGTGGCGTGACCATGGTCCCGGGCGTCCGCTACGACCGCATCGACGACGCGGGTCTGCACATCACCGTCGGCGAGGAGAGCACGGTGCTGGAGGTCGACACGGTGGTCCTGTGCACCGGCCAGGAGCCGCGCCGCGACCTGTACGAGGAGCTGGCCGCCGCCGGGCGCAGCGTCCATCTGATCGGGGGCGCGGACGTCGCGGCCGAGCTGGACGCCAAGCGGGCCATCAAGCAGGGCACGGAGCTGGCGGCGGCGCTGTAGGCCGCGGGCCGGCGGTCCCTAGGATTGAGGCCATGTCCCTCCCGCACGCGATCCTCACCGCCCTGCTGGAAAAGCCGTCGTCGGGGCTGGAGCTGACCCGCCGGTTCGACAAGTCGATCGGCTACTTCTGGTCCGCGACGCACCAGCAGATCTATCGCGAGCTGGGGAGGCTGGAGGCCGACGGCCTCATCCGCGCCCTGCCGACTCAGGCGCCGGCCCGCGGGCAGAAGAAGAGCTACGAGGTCCTGCCCGCGGGCCGTGCCGAACTGGCCCGCTGGACCGCCGCCGCGCAGGATCCCAAACCGCTGCGGGACACGCTGCTGCTGCGGCTGCGGGCCGCGGCGGTGGTCGGCAGGGCGGGCGTGGAGTCGGACCTGCGCCGTCATCTGGAGCTGCACCGGCGGCAGTTGGCCGAGTACCGGGAGATCGAGAAGCGCGACTTCCCGCCGGACCGGGACGCCCCCGAGGACCGGCTGCGCCATCTCGTGCTGCGGGCCGGCATCGACCTGGAGACCTTCTGGACCCAGTGGCTCACCCACGCCCTCGCGGAGTTCGCCGAACTACCGGAGGGCGACTGACCGGACTGCGCCGTCGGTGCGCCGGAGCCGGCCGCACGCCGTGCGCCAGAACCGGCCGCACACCTTGTGCCGGAGCCGGCCGCACGCCTTGTGCCGGAGCCGGCCGCACGGCTTTGTGCCGGTGCCGGCCGTACGGCTTTGTGTCAGAGCCGGTAGGGCTTCGAACGCCGCCGCAGGTACCAGCCCGTCGCGATGGCCCCGGTGCCCACCAGGGCCGCGCCGATGCCGAGCGTCAGCGGCCCGTAGTCCCGGGCGGCACCGCCCAGGCCGCCCAGCACGCCCCGGGAGGGCGCCGGCGAGGCCGTCGAGGAGGTTGTCGAAGAGGTCGACGAGGTGGCCGTGGAGGAGGTCGTCGGCCGGGAGCCGGACGAGACGTTCACCGCCTGGGTGCCCGCGGTGCTGCCGCTGGAGCAGACCACGACCACGGTGTACGTCCCCGGGCTCACCCCGGTCCAGGCCGCGGACTGGCTGACGGACGTGCCCGCCAGACTCACCTGCCGGCCCTCGGAGAAGTTCGCCTGCTTGCTGGTGAGCAGGGCCGCGTTGCCCCAGCTGCCGTTGATCTCGGAGCACGCGCTGGTGACCACCGAGATGGTGGACCCGGTCGTACTGACGGAAATGCCCGAGGCCGCGGCGGACGGTCCGGCGAGGGCGCCGGTGAGCGCCGCGGCGGCCGCCAGGGCCGGACCGGAGCGGGCGAGGAGTCGCGAGGTCTGCATGGACAGCAGCCAACGGGGCTGCGGGGGTGGCCGCACCCGGGAGGCGGCCGGTCAGGTGACGGATTCCGTCGGGCGGCGGAGAACGTGCCTCCTCGTCCGCGACGCCCGGGTGCCGGCGGGTGCGGCCTGTCCGCGGCAGGGCGCGCACCCGCAGTGGCGCCGCGGGTCGACGCGGCCCCGCGCCCCTGGGCCGGCTGCCGTGGCCGGCGTGGGGAGGCCGCCCTCAGCCGCCCTCGGCCGCCCGTCGTCACCGTTCGCTCCGGCGACCAGCCGCCCCAGGTGCCGTCCGGGAGCCGCGCCCGCAGCCGTACCCGGTGTTCCTCTCCGGCGGTCCGGCCGATGTAGAAGCTGTAGCCCGCCCGTCCGCGCGGGGGAGTGCCGCCCCACATCAGGGAGGTCGCCGCGGTGCCGTCGAGGCCGACCTGGTACTCGGTGATCACGCCGTCCACGCGCGGCGGGTCCCAGGACAGGTCGAGGTAGTACGCCCCGCCGGCCCGATGGGTCCCCAAGGTGAAGCCGGTGGGCGCGGTGTTCCGCCCGTCGTCGGTGCCCGGGGTGGTGAGGCGGACCGGGGTGCTCGCGGGGGAGAGGTTGTCGGCGGCGTCGCGGGACCGCACGGTGAAGACGTAAGCCGTGCCGGGACGCAGTCCGGTGACCACGGTCGCGGTCTGGTTCCCGCCGACACTGTGGATCTTCGCCCCGCCCTGGTACACGTCGTACGACACCACACCCCGGTCGTCCCGGGACGCGCCCCAGGACAGCTGGACCTCCCGGGCGCCGAGCACCCGCCCGGCGGGATGCGCCGGCCGGGTGGGCCCCGAGCGGTCCGCCGCCGTCCTGGCCGGTGTCCGTGCCCGCACCTGGCGGCTCGGCGGCCCGAGCCGCCCCTCGGTGTCCCGGGCCCGCACGGTGAAGGCGTACACGGTGGACGGCCTGAGCCTGGTGACGTCCACCATGTGCAGTGAACCCGGCACCTCCTCCGCCTTCGTGGTGCCGCGATACACCTCGTAGGCGCGGACACCGGAGCTGTCCGGCACGGCGTTCCACATCACGTGCACGCTCGTGGCGCTGCCCGCCCGCGCGGTGACCCCGGTCGGAGCACCGGGTGCCCGGCCTTCGTCGGCTTCGCCGGCCCGGCCCCAGCCGCAGGACGCGACCAGCAGCAGGACCCCGCAGACCGGCACGAGCGGCCACGGAACGCGTCGCACGGCTCTGCCTCCCCGGGGACGGCGGCATCGGCATTCATGTAAAGGTCCGGACCAATATGGCGCGGGGGGCACCGAAGCGGCAAGAGGGCCGTGTGGGTGACCACTACGGGGCCGCGTGGGTGACCGACCGGCGTCCGCGCGGGTGACCGATCCGGGGCCCGTGTTGGTGACCACGCCGGGACGTTCCGTATGCTGGGGCTCTCTGCGGCTGAACTACCCGAGAGGGCAGGGAAGTTCATGCCTGCGGCGCGGACACGCTGTCGTCGCCGATCCCGCGCCGACGCGGGTGGCCCGGGGATCCGGACCGGCTTCGGCCCGGATCCCCGGCCCCTGTTGTCGCGGGCCACCGCCGCCGCTCCGGAAGTCCCCCCGTTGTCCCTCCTCATGTCCCTCACGGGGCGTCAGAAGCCTGCTCCATCCGGCCTCTTCGGAGCGGGCCGGATGGCCGGAGGGCGCCGATGCGCACCAGAGTGGGCTGGATGTCCGCCGCACAGCGGCCGGACGTCCGCCCCGTCCCCGACGAGAGGGTCCCTCATCGTGCGTGTCCCGTCGCTGACGCCGGCCGTGGCCGGTGTCGCCCTGCTCGCCCCGGCCGCCCTGCACGCCCCGGCCGTGCTGCCCGCCCCGGCAGCCGACGGCCCACCCCGGCAACGGCCCGTGGCCCACAGCGAGGGTGCGGTGGCCGCCGCCGACCTGTTGGACCGGCTGGGCACCTGCCACCGGATCTCCCGCGGCCGGTACCGCACCGATGCCGGCCGTCCCGCGACCGTGCCCGTCTGCGGCACCCGGGACGCCGTCTACTGGAAGGCCGACCTGGACGTCGACTGCGACGGACGGTCCACCGCACGCTGCAACCGCCACACCGACCCGCAGTTCTCCACGATGACCGCCTACGAGCAGTCCGACGGCCGTCATCTCGACGCGGCGAGGCTGCCCTACATCGTCGTCCCGGCCCCCAGCCGCATCTGGAACCCCCGGAAGTACGGCGTACGGGGCGGCTCGGTCGCCGCCGTGCTCTACCGGGGCCGGGTGCGGTACGCGGTGGTCGGCGACATCGGCCCCCGCGACGTCATCGGCGAGGCCTCCTACGCCACCGCCCGGGGCCTCGGCATCCGGGCCGACCCGAGCGGCGGCGGGGCGCCCGCCGGGGTCACCTACATCGTGTTCCGGAACTCCCGGGTGCACCCCATCGAGAACCACGCGGCGGCGGTGTCCGCGGGCACGCGGCTGGCCAGGCTGTTCCTCGCGCACAGGTGACCGGCCTGTGCCGTGGCCGTGTCACACCTTGCGGTAGCCGTACGCCTCCGTCGCCGCGGCCTCCACGGCGTCCAGGCCGGCCCCGGTGGCGGCGGTGACGACGGCCGCCACCGCCCCCTCGACGAACGGCGCGTCCAGCAGCCGGGTGCCGTCCGGCAGTTCGCCGCCCTCGGCGATCAGCGCCTTCACGGTGAGCACGGCACTGCCGAGATCGGTGAGCACCGCCACCCCGGCGCCCCGGTCCACCGAGGCCGCCGCGGCGCGGATCAGCTCGGCGCTGGTGCCCAGCCCGCCGCCCTCGGTGCCGCCCGCCGGGGCCACGGGCACCGCCGGGGCGCCGCCCGCCAGGCCCTTCGCCAACTCGGCCACCGAGGCGGCCACCTCCGCGCTGTGCGACACCAGCACGATCCCGACCACCTTCTCGTCGCTCACCGTCCGCCCTCCGCCGCCTCTTCCAGAGCGGCGATCAGCAGAGCCGACGAGGTCGCACCCGGGTCCTGGTGGCCGATGCTGCGCTCACCGAGATAGCTCGCCCGGCCCTTGCGGGCCTGCAGCGGGATGGTGGCCACCGCGCCCTCCTCGGCGGCGGCCCGCGCGGCGGCGAAGCCGTCACCGAGCGCGTCCACGGCCGGCACCAGGGCGTCGATCATGGTCTTGTCGCCGGGGGCCGCCCCGCCCAGCGCCATCACCCCGTCCACGCCCGCGCGCAGCGCCTCGGCCAGCTGCTCCTCGCCGACCTCGGCGGCGTCGCCGAGGGCCTTGCCGGTCCGGCGGAGCAGCGTGCCGTACAGCGGCCCGGCCGCGCCGCCGACCGTGGAGATGAGCTGCCGCCCGGCGAGCACCAGAACCGCGCCCGGGGTGTCCGTCGCCTCCTTCTCCAGGGCGGCCCGTACGGCGGTGAAGCCACGCTGCAGATTGCTGCCGTGGTCGGCGTCGCCGATGGCCGAGTCGAGGGCGGTGAGCCGCTCCGCCTCACGGTCGACGGACGCGGCGGTGGCCGCCATCCAACGGCGGAAGAAGTCGGCGTCGAGCACTGGATCTCCTTGCGTGTCAGGGGTGTTGACCGGCGTGCTACGGGTGATGATCGCCTCGTTCGCCGTATCACATCCCCCACCGCAGCGCGGGAGTCTTCACCGGAGCGTCCCACAGCCGCAGCAGCTCCTCGTCGGCCTGACAGAGCGTCACCGACGCGCCCGCCATGTCCAGCGAGGTGACGTAGTTGCCGACGAGGGTGCGGGCCACGGCGACCCCGCGCTCGCGCAGCACCCGCTGCGCCTCGGCGTTGAAGCCGTACAGCTCCAGGAGCGGGGTGGCGCCCATGCCGTTGACCAGCACCAGCACGGGGCTGCTCGGCGGCATGTCCTCCAGGATCGCGTTCACCGCGAAGTCGGCGATCTCCCCCGAGGTCATCATCGGCCGCCGCTCCCGGCCCGGTTCGCCGTGGATGCCGATGCCCAACTCCAGTTCGCCGTCGGGAAGTTCGAAGGTAGGGCTGCCCTTCGCCGGGGTCGTGCAGGCGCTGAGCGCGACACCGAAACTCCGGGAGTTCTCGTTCACCTGACGCCCGATGGACTCGACCCGCTCCAGCGGCTGCCCCTCGGCCGCGGCGGCGCCCGCGATCTTCTCCACGAACAGCGTCGCACCGGTGCCGCGCCGCCCGGCCGTGTACAGGCTGTCGGTCACCGCCACATCATCGTTGACCAGCACCTTGGCGACCTGGATGCCCTCGTCCTCGGCCAGTTCGGCCGCCATGTCGAAGTTGAGCACGTCGCCGGTGTAGTTCTTCACGACGAACAGCACACCGGCACCGCTGTCCACGGCCGCCGCCGCACGCGCCATCTGGTCCGGCACCGGGGAGGTGAACACCTCTCCGGGACAGGCGGCGGCGAGCATGCCCGGGCCGACGAACCCGCCGTGCAGCGGCTCGTGCCCCGACCCGCCACCGGACACCAGCGCGACCTGCCCGGCCACCGGGGCGTCCCGGCGGACGATCACCCGGTTCTCCACGTCGACCGTGAGATCGGGATACGCGGCCGCCAACCCACGCAGCGCGTCCGCCACGACGGTTTCCGGAACGTTGATCAGCATCTTCATGGGTGTCTCCTCGCGAGCTCGGCGCCAGGGCTGAAGGGGGTCGCTCGTCCCGTCTATCGGCAGTATCGGCCTTGGGGCAGCGAAGGTCACCTGTGACGGTGGCTTTACGGTCCGTAGCGCCCGGTCGGCTGACGGTGGCCTGGTTGCATGGTGTCCCATGAACGCCATAGTCACGAGTGTCATCGCGGTCCTCGGCACCCTGCTGGGCTCCACGGTGACGCATGTCTTCCAGCAGCGATCGGCACGGCGCACGGAGCACAACGCCCGCAAGGAGCGGCTGCGTCAGGAGCGGCTGGAGGTGTTCGGCGCGTACGCCGGACTGCTCGTCGATTTCCGCCAGGCCATGCTGCATCACTGGTTCTGTCTGCATGAGGGCCGCGACGCCGAGGACGAAGTCACGCTGCGCCGCCGGTCGTTCGAGCTTCGCTCCAGCACGCAGCACGCCCTGTTCCAACTCCAGCTGATCACCGACGAGCCCGAACTCATCGCCGTCGCGGTCGACGCTTTCACGGCGGTCGGCAAGATCGATCGGGCGGAGGAGCGCGCCGACGTCATCATCCGACGGGACGCGACTCGCGCCTTGATCGACGCTTTCGTCGGGACGGCACGCCGGCAGGTCTAGGGCTGGCCCTTGCGGTGGCGCGCGATCAGGGCCGCCACTTCCTCGGGTTCGGTGATACGGCCGGTCGTGACAGCCGCCCACTCCTCCGGACAGCTTCCCGGCACGGCCGGCGCCCCGCCGCCGGACACCGTCGACCCCTCCGGTACAGCGTCCCGGCACGCGAGAACGGCGGGAGGACGGCTGCGGCCGCGGCGGCCTCCGGCGGGCGCTCGCGGCTCCGCATCGGCCGTGCCGTCCGGGGAACTCGGGCGCCCGGGGACGGAAACCGCCGGTCGGCGGAGGAGGTGCCGTTGCCGTGGACGACTGGGAGACATGGGAGACGCACGACGAGGTACGGCTGTCGCCACGCGAACGCGTCGCGCTGCTGCAGATCGAGGCCCGCCTCAGGCAGGACCGCAGGTTCGCGCGCCGCATGGGCGACCTGCGCGGAGAGGTGTGGCTGCCGGTGGCGGTACTCCTGCTGGGCATCGCCTCGGCGTTCGCGGCCGTCATGGGTGTCCGTACGTCGGACCCCGCAGTGCTCTGGTGCTTCGCGCTGCTCTGCCCACTGACCCTCCTCCAGGCGTTCCGCCTCCTACGACGAGCGATCCACCACCGCGCCCGCGCCCGCTCCGGGGACGCGGGCCGTATGCGGCGGCCGTGGCTGTGAGGCGCTGGGGCCAGGGACCGCGGACGGGGTTCCCGCGCCTGTCGGCGGGTGGCCGTTGCTCCGTGGCGACGATTGCTCCGTGGCGACGATCGGCGGTCCCGCTGGCTGGTACGGCACTGGTGGGGGTCACAGGCCGAGGGCGGTCCCGTTGCCTCCTCGCCGCGCGGCCCGAGAACGCCGGTGACCGGGCGCAGGGTGTCGCGTGGCGACGTGTGGCGAGGTGGCGGCTGGGCGAGACGCCGCGAGACGACGATGACCGGCCAGGCCTTGTGCCAACCAGGCCTTGTGCCAGTGCGAGACGACGATGTCAGTCAGCCAGCCGCCCGCCGCCGACGCCGGGCCAACCCCGGACCAGCACCCGCCGCCGACGCCGGGCCAACCCCGGACCAGCAGGGGCCCGGTGTCGGCCCGGGGAACGTCGGGGACTCGGTTGGACCCCCTGGACCCTCCCTCAGCTCTCCTTCCCCCGGCCCGACAGCGCGTCGCGCATGCGGTCGACCAGGCCCGCTCCCGGGGCCAGCAGTTTGTTGGCCGGGGGCGTGTCCGGTGCCGAGGGGTGGGGACGGGTGGGGGCCATCTTCTTCGCGCGGCGTACCTTGTCGCCCAGGTCCATCAGCGCGTCCGCCGGACAGGCGGCCTCCAGCTTGGGGAAGAGGTTCTGCTCCTCGTCCATCACATGGGAGCGGATCTCGCTCATCAGCTGGGCCATGAGCGTGTCGAACTGCGGATCGTCCGCCTGCATGCCCTCCATGTCCTTCATGATCCGCTCGGCCTTGGCATGGTCCTCGAGCTCCTTGTCGGCCATCGCGTCCCCACCCGTGACGTGCTCGCGCACCGCCGGGTACAAATAGGACTCCTCCGCGACCGAGTGCCGTACCAGCTCGATCGTCGCCTGGTCGGCGAGGTCCTTGCGGTCCTTTGAGCCGGGCGGCAGCGCCTCGATACGCCCGAAGATCTCCTCGACCTCACGGTGATCGGTCGTCAGCTCCTGGATGACGTTTCCGCCGTGACCCATGTCGTCACCTCCTGCGAGACATCGCGGCGGCCCATGAGCGGCCTGCCGTCGCCGCGCCGAGTGCCCCACGCACGGCCCGCTACACGGCCCACCCGCTCCACGGCCCCCCAGGTGCACATCGCCTTCGCCTGCGATCAGCGGACCGCGTGGTCGGCGCCGTGGCGCCGCCGTGCCCAGGGCGCCGCGGCGGAAACCGGGGCTTCACGCCGTGTCGCGCCGGATGGCCGCCCCGGTCGGCGCGGCCGACGCGTGCCGCTGGGCCGGCACGTCCCCGGCCGTCGCCTCGCCGTCGCCTCGCCGTCCCGGAAACTGAACCAGCCGGTCAGCAGCACGCGCCCGGGAGACCGGCCGGTGCGGCTGCCGCAGGGCACGCAGCAGGGCGGCCGTGACCTCGTCGTGCATGGCCCTCACGAACTCTTTCCGGATGGCGCCGCCGACCGGTCCGGGCGTCGCCTCAGGCCCCTCTCCACCTGGCTCGACGTCGTTGAAGTCGCGCGAGGACCCGGCCTTCCGGACAATAAGGATGCAACGTGTGAAACCAACTGGCAGGGGAACTTCAGTGCCAGTGCCGTCCAGCCAGCGGCGGCCGACCAGGGCGGTCCTCCGGACCAGCGGGGACCGAGCCCTCTCCTCAGCTTCCCCAGCACTTCCCCCAGCGGGCCGACCCTCTCGGCCCGTTGTCGCGGTGCGCGCGGAACGCACAGGCACGAGCGTTCCGGGGGCGCGACGACGTGGACGAAGGAACAGCCCCATGACTGGTGACACACCGTTTTCCTGGCGGCGCGCCCTCGTGACCGGAGGCGCCGGCTTCCTCGGCTCCCATCTGTGCGAACGGCTGCTGGATTCGGGGGTCGAAGTCGACTGCGCCGACAACCTCGCCTGCGGGCGCAGGGAGAACGTCGCCGCGCTGGAGGACCGGCCGGGTTTCCGGTTCGCGCAGGTCGACGTCTCCGCGCCCGACTGCGCGGAGCGGCTGCCGGGACCGTACGACCTGGTGCTGCACTTCGCCTGCCCGGCCTCGCCCGCCGACTATCTGCGCCTGCCCCTGGAGACCCTGGACGCCGGCAGCCTCGGCACCCGCAACGCGCTCGCGATCGCCGAACGCGACGGGGCGCGCCTCCTGCTCGCGTCGACCTCCGAAGTGTACGGCGATCCGCTGGTGCACCCCCAGCACGAGGGCTACTGGGGCAATGTGAACCCGGTCGGGCCGCGCAGCGTGTACGACGAGTCCAAGAGGTTCGCCGAGGCGCTCGTCACCGCGCACGCCAGGACCAGGTCCACCGACGCCGGGATCGTGCGGCTGTTCAACACCTACGGGCCGCGGATGCGGGCCCACGACGGCCGCGCGGTGCCCACCTTCATCTGCCAGGCGCTGGCCGGTGAGCCGCTCACCGTGGCCGGCGACGGCAGCCAGACCCGCTCGCTGTGCTACGTGGACGACACCGTCGACGGCATACTGCGGGTGGCCGCCAGCAGGTCGGTGCGGCCCGTGAACATCGGCGGCAGCGACGAGATCACCGTCGCCGACCTGGCCCGCCGGGTGGTCGCCCTGACCGGCTCCCGCTCCCCGATCGCGTTCGTCGACCGGCCCGTCGACGACCCGGGCAGGCGCCGCCCCGACACCACCCTCGCGCGCGAACTGCTCGGCTGGTCGCCGCAGATCCCCTGGGAGGAGGGGCTGAAGCAGACCATCGCCTACTTCGCCGCCCAGCCCCCCGAACCGGTCCCGAGGCAGGAGGACCCGGCACCGCAGCCCTGACCGCCGCCCCGACCCCCGACCGCCCGCCGCCCTGGAGACAGCGCATGCACGTCCTCGGTATCAACGCACTCTTCCACGACCCCGCGGCCGCCCTGATCACCGACGGCAAGGTCGTGGCGGCGGCGGAGGAGGAGCGGTTCTCGCGCCGCAAACACGGCAAGCGGCCCGTGCCCTTCTCCGCGTGGGAGCTGCCGGAGCAGTCCGCCCGCTGGTGCCTGGAACAGGCCGGCCTCACCCCGTCCGACCTGGACGCCGTCGCCTACTCCTACGACCCCTCGCTCGCCCGCCCGGCCGAGCGGATGGGCCTGGACGACCCCTGGGACCACCTGCGCCAGCACTACGCCCGCCAGGCCCCGGACTTCCTTGCCGAGGCGCTGCCCGGTCTGGACCCGGCGAAGGTCAGGTTCGTCCCGCACCACGTGGCCCACGCCGCCTCCGCCGGGCCGGTCTCGCCGTACCCGGACTGCGCCGTCCTCGTCCTCGACGGCCGCGGCGAGTGCGGCTCCCACCTGGCGGGCCGCTACACCAACCGTGAGCTGACCGTCCTCGGCACCCAGCAACTGCCGGACTCCCTCGGCCTGTTCTACGAGGACCTCACCCAGCACCTCGGCTTCCTGCGCAGCAGCGACGAGTTCAAGGTGATGGCGCTCGCCTCCTACGGCACCCCGCGCTTCGCCGAGCGACTGCGGCAGTACGTCCACCCCGACGACCAGGGCGGCTTCCGGGCCCGCCCGGTGCCGTGGGCCGACCTCGTACCGGCCCGCCCCGCGGGCGGCGCCTGGCGCCAGGACCACGCCGACCTGGCAGCCAGTGCCCAGCTCTGTCTGGAGGAGGCCATGCTCGCCCTCGCGCGGTGGCTGCGCGAGCGCACCGGGGAGAGCACGCTCACCCTGGCCGGCGGTGTCGCCCTCAACTGCGTGGCCAACACCCGGCTGTGGCGCGAGAGCGGCTTCGAGCGGGTGTGGGTCCAGCCCGCCGCCGGAGACGCCGGTACGGCCCTGGGCGCGGCCGCGCACGTCGCCGGCCAGAAGGACACGCTGGAGCCGATGCCGACCGCCGCGCTCGGCCGCGGCTGGAGCGACGCCGAGCTGCGCCAGTGGCTTCAGCGGGCCGCCGTACCGTACGAGGAGCCCGCCGACATCGCCGAGACGGCCGCCGAGGCGCTGGCCGCCGACGGGATCGTGGCCTGGTTCCAGGGCCGCAGCGAGTACGGGCCGCGCGCCCTCGGCCACCGCTCGCTGCTCGCCCACCCCGGCAAGGCGGACAACCTGGAGCGGCTCAACGCGGTCAAGGGCCGCGAGGAGTTCCGGCCGGTCGCGCCCATGGTGCTCGCGGAACGCGCGGCCGAGATCTTCGACGGACCGCTGCCCAGCCCGCACATGCTCTTCGTGCACGACGTGGCCGCCGGCTGGAAGGCCCGCGTCCCAGCCGTGGTGCACGTCGACGGCACCGCCCGCGTCCAGACCGTCGACCGCGCCCAGGAACCGCTGGTCGCGCGGATGATCGACGGCTTCGAGCGCCGCACCGGGCTGCCGGTGGTCGTCAACACCAGCCTGAACACCGCGGGCCGGCCCATGGTCGACGACCCGCGCGACGCCCTGGAGTGCTTCGGCTCCGCGCCGGTGGACCTGCTGGTGCTGGGCCCGTTCGCGATCCGCCGCGGGAAGGCGTTCGCATGACCGACGCGCCCGCCTACACCGTAGTCGTCCCGACGATCGGCCGCCCCTGCCTCGCCGAGTGCCTGTGCGCGCTCGCCGCGGCCGAAGGCCACCCCCCGGACGAGGTGATCGTCGTGGACGACCGGCCCGAGTGCGACGGCGAACTGCCGCTGGCCGAGGCCGGACCACTGCTCGACCGGGTACGGACCCTGCGCACCGGGGGCAAGGGCCCGGCCGCCGCCCGCAACGCCGGCTGGCGCACGGCCGGGACACCGTGGACCGTCTTCCTCGACGACGACGTCCAGGTGCTCCCGGACTGGTCCCGGCTGCTCGCCGAGGACCTGCGGGCGGCCGGCGAGGACGTCGGCGGCATCCAGGGACAGCTGCGTGTCCCCCTGCCCCTGGACCGCCGGCCCACCGACTGGGAACGAGGCACCAAGGGTCTGGAGAACGCCGCCTGGGCCACCGCCGACATGGCCTACCGCACCGAGGCGCTCGCCCGGGTCGGCGGCTTCGACGAACGCTTCCCGCGCGCCTTCCGCGAGGACGCCGACCTCGCCCTGCGGGTACAGCGGGCCGGCTGGACGCTGCGGCGCGGCCGCCGCATCACCCGGCACCCCGTGCGCCCGGCCCACTGGTGGGCCTCGCTGCCCGCGCAGCGCGGCAACGCCGACGACGCGCTGATGAACCGGCTGCACGGCCGCGACTGGTGGGACCGCGCCAAGGCACCCCGCGGCCGGCTGCCCCGCCACGCGGTGGTGACCGGTGCCGCTCTCGCGGCGGCCGCCTGCGCGCTGGCCGGACGCCGCCGCGCCGCGACCGTCTGTACGGCCCTGTGGACGCTCGGCACCCTCGAGTTCGCCCTCGCCCGCATCCTGCCCGGCCCCCGTACCGCCCGCGAGATCGCCGGGATGCTCGGCACCAGTGTGCTCATCCCGCCCCTCGCCGTCCGGCACTGGCTGCGCGGAGTCCTCCGCCACCGGCACGCCGAACCGCTGGGAGGTGCCGGGTGACCCCTTTCTCCGCCGTCCTGTTCGACCGCGACGGCACCCTCGTGGCGGACGTGCCCTACAACGGCGACCCCGAGCGCGTCCGGCTCCTGCCCGGCGCGGCCGAGGCCGTGGCACTCGCGCGCTCCCTCGGCCTGGCCACGGGCGTGGTCAGCAACCAGTCCGGCGTCGGGCGCGGCCTCATCACCGCCGACGACGTACGCCGGGTCAACGAACGCGCCGACGCCCTGCTGGGCGGCCTGGACACCTGGGTCTTCTGCCCGCACACCCCGGAAACGGGCTGCGACTGCCGCAAGCCCCGCCCCGGCCTGATCCTCACGGCCGCCGCCCGACTCGGTGTCCCGCCCGCCGCGTGCCTGGTGATCGGTGACATCGCGGCGGACGTCCTCGCGGCCCGCGCGGCCGGCGCCCACGCACTGCTCGTACCGAACCCGGCCACGGCCCCGGCGGAGGTCGCCCGTTTCGCCGACCAGAGCGCCCCGACATCCTCACCGCGATCCGCACGGCGCTCACGGGGGCGGCGGGGGCGCGGCCGCCTTGGCGGGGCGCGGCGGCCCCTGGCGGGGCATGGCCGTCTTCGCGGGTTGCGGCGGCCCCTGAGGGGGCGCGGCCGTCTTCGCGCCGCGCGGCGGTCCCGGACCGGGCGCGGCCGACTTCGCCCGACGCGGCGGCCCCGGACCGGACCCGTACTTCTACTCGGGGCGCGATGAGCCCGGATCAGACCTGCTCGTCCTCGCCGGACGCGACCGTCCCGGCCCGGGCCCGGCCATCCCGGCAGGGCGCCGTGGCGCCGGCCCAGGCGGGGCCGCCCGAGTCGGACCCGACGGCCCCCGGCGGTGTGCGGTCCTCCGAACGGGATACGGCGGTCGCCGGCCGTACGCGGTCGCCTGCGCCGGCCACGGAGGGTCCGGCCGGGATGTGGCTGTCCCGGCCGCACGAGGCGACGCCTGGCCCCGGGCAGTTCCGCGAGTCGGACCCGACGGCCCCCGGCGGTGTGCGGTCCTCCGAACGGGATACGGCGGTCGCCGGCCGTACACGGTCGCCTGCGCAGGCCACGGAGGGTCCGGCCATGATGTGGCTGTCCCGGCCGCACGAGGCGACGCCTGGCCCCGGGCGGTCCCGCGAGGCGGACGTGGTGGCGCCTGGCCCGGGGCGGGTGTCCGAGGCGGACGTGGTGGTGCCTGGCCCGGGGCGGGTGTCCGAGGCGGACGTGGGGGCGCCGGGCCCGGCGGGGTCCGGTGAAACCGGCGCGGTGCTGTCAGGCCGGGCGTGGCGCTCGGCGCCGGACTCGGCGGGAGCGGGAAGGGGGCGGTCGGGATGAAGTGCCTCGTCGTGCGGCTGGACAGCTTCGGTGACGTGTTGCTCGCCGGTCCGGCCGTGCGTGCCGTCGCCGCGCACAGCGCGCGGGTCACCATGCTGTGCGGCCCGCGCGGCGCGGACGCCGCCCGCCTGCTGCCCGGGGTCGACGAGGTGCTGGTGTGGGAGGCGCCCTGGGAGGGTTTCGACCCGCCCGAGGTGAGCGCGGCGGACATCGACGCCCTGCTCGGCCGGCTGCGCGCCGCGGCCTTCGACGCCGCGCTCGTGCTCACGTCCTTCCACCAGAGCCCGTTGCCCACCGCGCTGCTGCTGCGGCTGGCCGGCATCGGCAGGATCGGCGCCGACAGCGTCGACCACCCCGGGCGGCTGCTCGACGTACGGCACCGGCGGCTGCCGGGCCGCCACGAGGTGGAGGCGGCCCTCGACACCGCCGCAGCCATGGGTTTCCGGCCGCCCCCCGGCGATGACGGCCGGCTGCGCGTCCTGCCGTCACCGGACACCAGTGCCCTGACCGGCAACGGCCCGTACGTCGTCCTGCACCCCGGAGCCAGCGCCCCCGCCCGCGCCTGGCACCCACGGCGCTGCGCGGACGCGGTCGCCCTGCTCGCCGACGCCGGGCACCGCGTGGTCGTCACCGGCGGCCCGCACGAGACCGTGCTCACCCGGTGCGTGAGCGGCGACGCGGGCATCGACCTCGGCGGCCGGACCTCCCCGCGCACCCTCGCCGGGGTGCTGCGCATGGCCGACGTCGTGATCAGCGCCAACACCGGGCCCGCCCACCTCGCGGCCGCCGTCGGCACCCCGGTCGTGTCCCTCTTCGCGCCCGTGGTCCCGGCCGAGCGCTGGGCCCCGTACGGCGTCCCGGTCATCCTGCTCGGCGACCAGTCGGCGCCGTGCGCGAACACCCGGGCGCTGACCTGCCCGGTGCCCGGGCACCCCTGTCTGGACGAGGTCACCGGACAGGACGTGGTGCGCGCGGTGCACAAGCTCATCCAGGAGCGGCACACATGAACATCCTCGTCTGGCACGTGCACGGATCGTGGCTCACCGCCTTCGTGCAGGGCCCGCACACCTACCTGGTCCCGGTCACCGACGACCGCGGCCCCGACGGACTCGGCCGCGCCGTGACCTGGGACTGGCCCGGGACCGTCCAGGAGCGGACGCCGAAGGAGCTGTGGGACCGCGACATCGACCTGATGGTGCTGCAGCGGCCGCACGAACTCGACCTCGCCCTGCGCTGGACCGGCCGGCGGCCCGGCGTGGACGTGCCCGCCGTGTACGTCGAGCACAACAGCCCCGACGCGTCCCCCGAACGTCAACTCCACCCACTGGCCGGGCAGTCGGCGATCCCGGTCGTGCACGTCACCCACTTCAACCGGCTGATGTGGGACAGCGGCCAGGCCCCCACCGAGGTCGTGGAGCACGGCATCATCGACCCCGGCCCGCTGTACACCGGCACCGAGCGGCGCGCCGCCGTCGTGGTCAACGAGCCGGTGCGCAGGGGCCGTACGACCGGCACCGACCTGCTGCCCCGCCTGGCCCGGTCCGCGCCGCTCGACGTCTTCGGCATGCGCACCGAAGGCCTCGCCGAACACCTCGGCCTGCCCCCCGAACGCTGCCGCACCCGCGATCTGCCCCAGCACGAACTGCACCGCGAGATGGCCCGCTGCCGGCTCTATCTGCACCCCGTGCGCTGGACCTCGCTCGGGCTGTCCCTGCTGGAGGCGATGTTCCTGGGCATGCCGGTGGTCGCCCTCGACACCACCGAGGTGCGCGAGGCCGTACCCGGGGGCGCCGGGGTGGTCTCGAACCGCCTCGAGGTACTGGAGGACGCCGTACGGGCCTTCCTCGCCGAACCCGCGCTCGCCCGCCGCACCGGCGCCGCGGCCCGGGCCGCTGCCCGGGCCCGCTACGGAGAGCGGCGCTTCCTGGACGACTGGGAACGCCTGATCAAGGAGGTCACCCGATGAGCCGCATCCCGTCCACCGCCGGACGCGTCGCCCTGGTCTCCGAGCACGCCAGCCCGCTGGCCGCGCTCGGCGGACCGGACGCCGGCGGCCAGAACGTGTACGTGGCACAGGTCGCCCGGCAGCTCGCCAGAAAGGGATACCGGGTCACGGTGTACACCCGGCGGGACTCGGCGGGCCTGCCGGACCGGGTGACCCTCATCGACGGGGTACAGGTGGTGCACGTGCCCGCCGGACCGCCCGTGCCCGTCCCCAAGGACGAACTCCTGCCGCACATGGCGGAGTTCGGTTCGTACCTGGCCCGGCAGTGGTCGCTGAGCCCACCGGACGTGGTGCACTCCCACTTCTGGATGTCGGGCCTGGCGGCCCTGGCGGGCGTCCGGGAGCTCGGCATACCCGTCGTGCAGACCTATCACGCGCTGGGCACGGTGAAGAAGCGCTACCAGGGCGCCGCCGACACCAGCCCCCCGCAGCGCCTCGCCATCGAGGAGGCCGTCGGCCACGAGTGCGCCCGCATCATCGCCACCTGCAGCGACGAGGTCGCCGAACTGAAGGCCATGGGCCTGGACGAGGAGCGGATCAGCGTCGTGCCCTGCGGGGTCGACCCCGACCGGTTCACGCCCGCCCCCGGCGCCCGCCCGGCCGGTGCGCGCAGGCGGCTGCTGGCCGTCGGCCGGCTGGTGCCCCGCAAGGGCTTCGACCGTGCCATCCGCGCCCTGGCCTCCATCCCCGACGCCGAACTGCTCGTCGCGGGCGGCCCCGAGGCCGACCTGCTCGGCATCGACACCGAGGCCCGGCGCCTGCGCACCCTCGCCGGCGAATACGGCGTCAGCGACCGCGTCACCCTGCTCGGCGGGGTCGGCAGGGCCCGGATGCCCCGGCTGATGGCCGGCGCCGACCTCGTGCTGTCCCTGCCGCGCTACGAGCCGTTCGGCATCGTCCCGCTGGAGGCCATGGCCTGCGCCACGCCGGTCGTCGCCACCGCGGTCGGCGGCCAGCTCGACACGGTCGTGGACGGCACCACGGGCGTCCTGGTCCCGGCCGACGACGACTACGACCTCGGCGCGGTCGTGCGCTCGCTGCTCGCCGACCCCGACCGGCTCGCCCGGTACGGAGCCGCCGGCCGGGAGCGGGTGCTGACCCACTACACCTGGGACCGGGTGGCGGACGGAGTGGCGGGGGTGTACGGCGCCGTCGCCCCGGTCCCCCGGCTCTCGGGGGTGGTGCGATGAAGACCGCCGGCGACACCACGCACTGCGACGACCTCGCCAAGGCCCTGGACGCGTTCCGCGAGCACGAGTCCCGCATCGCGGAGTGGGGCGGCGAACTCGCCCGCCGCCTGGGCGCGGGGGCCCGGCTGCTGGTCGCGGGCAACGGCGGCAGCGCCGCCCAGGCGCAGCACCTGACGGCCGAACTCGTCGGCCGCTACCGCGACGACCGGCCGCCGTTCTCCGCCGTCGCCCTGCACGCCGACACCTCCTCCACCACCGCGATCGCCAACGACTACGGCGTCCAGGAGATCTTCGCCCGGCAGACCGTCGCCCACGGCCGCCCCGGAGACGTGCTCATGCTGCTGTCCACCAGCGGCGCGAGCGCCAATCTGCTGACCGCCGCCGAGCGCGCCCGCCGCCTGGGCATGACGGTGTGGGCGC
This sequence comes from Streptomyces incarnatus, assembly GCF_001027185.1. Classification (NCBI taxonomy): domain Bacteria; kingdom Bacillati; phylum Actinomycetota; class Actinomycetes; order Kitasatosporales; family Streptomycetaceae; genus Streptomyces; species Streptomyces incarnatus. Next base: position 7,673,637 of record NZ_CP011497.1, read on the forward strand.
TGACCGGCCGGGCACCCAACCCGCTGCAGCTCGGCGCCGACGACGCGCTGTGCGTGGACGCGCCGGTCGCCGCCACCGTGCAGGAACTCCACCTGGTCGCCGTGCACATGCTGTGCGAGGCCTTCGACCGGGCCGTCGAGCGCGGGGAGGCCGGCCGGGCCGGCTGCGACGGGGTGGACGGCAGGCCGGGCGTCGTCGGCCGGCTCGTCGGCCGGGCCCGTACCGTCGGCCGGTCCACGCCCGGTGCGCCCGCTGCCCGCAGGAGGGGAGACACATGACGAGCCCGCGCACACCGCTGGTCGTCGTGGGCGACGCGCTGCTCGACCACGACCTGTGCGGCCGGGCCGAACGCCTGGCCCCGGACGCCCCCGTGCCGGTGGTGCAGGGCACCCGGCGCAGCTCCCGGCCCGGCGGCGCGGCCCTCGCCGCCTGCCTCGCCGCCGCCGACGGCCGCCCGGTCACGCTCGTCACCGCCCTCGGCGACGACACCGCCAGCGACATCCTGCGCGGGCTGCTGGCCGGCCGGCTGGACCTGGTGGAGGTGCCGCTGGAAGGCACGCTGAGCAGCAAGACCCGGGTCATGGCCGGAGACCGGCCGCTGCTCCGCCTGGACGACGGCGAGGGACGCGCCCGCGCGGCGACGGGGGCCGCCGAGGACGCCGTCACCGGTGCCGCCGGCATCCTGGTCGCCGACTACGGCCGGGGCACCGCCGACGTCCTCCGGACGGCGCTGGCCACCGCCGCCGGCCGCACACCCATGGTCTGGGACCCCCATGTGCGCGGCCAGGCCCCGGTCCCCGGCGTCCGCCTGGCCACGCCCTCCGCGCAGGAGGCCCGCGCCTTCGCCCGGCAGTCGGACACCACCGGGGAGGCCGGCGACGGGGCGGGACTGCGCACCGCCGCCCGGGACGCCCGCACCCTGGTCCGGGCCTGGCAGGCGCGGGCCGTCGCCGTGACCCTCGGCGAGCGCGGCGCCCTGCTCTCCCACGGCGAGACCCCGCTGCTGGTACCGACCCCGGCCGCGGTGGCGGGCGACCCCTGCGGCGCCGGCGACCGGTTCGCCGCGGCGGCGGCCGGTGAACTCGCCGACGGCGCGCTCACCGAGGCCGCCGTGCGGGCCGCCGTCCACGCCGCGACCCGCTACGTCGCCGAGGGCGGCGCCCGCGCGGTCGCCACCGAGGAGCGGGCGGACACCCCCGAGCCCGCCCCGGCGGACGGCGACATCACCGGGGACGCCGTGCGCCTGGCCGCCCGGGTCCGGACCGCGGGCGGCACCGTCGTCGCCGCGGGCGGCTGCTTCGACCTGCTGCACGCCGGTCACGTCGCCCTCCTGCAGGCCGCCCGCCGGGCCGGCGACTGCCTGATCGTCTGCGTGAACTCCGACGACTCCGTGCGCCGCCGCAAGGGCACCGGCCGCCCCCTGGTGCCGGCCGCCGACCGGGTCCGGGTGCTGCGCGCCCTGGAGTGCGTCGACGCGGTCGCCGTGTTCGACGAGGACACGCCCGAACGCGTCCTCGGCGAACTCCGCCCGCACATCTGGGCCAAGGGCGGCGACTACGCCCGCACCGAACTGCCCGAACAGCCCCTGGTGGAGAGCTGGGGCGGCCAGGTCCTCCTGCTGCCCTACCTCGACGGCCGTTCCACCACCGGCCTCGCCCGCCGAGCCGCCCAGGCACCGGCCGCGGGACGTACGTCATGATCGCCGGGTACTCGGCACGCCCACCGGCTCCGCCCGCCGCGGAACGGGTCCGGTACGGCACCGGAGCGGCCGCCGTGGCACCGGCCCGGCCGTCCGTGGCCCCCGGCGGGCCCGGCGCGACGACGACCGGTCGCGCTCCGGTGCCCGGCGCGCTCCGCGCACCACACCGCCGGCCGGCCGCGGCGCGGGCCTGCCCTCACCCGACCAGCCACCCCGTCCCACATACCGGAGGGCCCACTCGGTGACCCACATCCCGCCCCACCCCCCGACCGTCCTGGTGCTGCGCGCGCTGGGCCTCGGTGACCTGCTGGCCGGTGTGCCCGCGTTGCGGGGCATCCGCCGGGCCTTCCCGGACCACCGGATCCTGCTCGCCCTGCCCCCGGGGCTGACCGAGCCGGCCCTGGCCACCGGGGCGATCGACGCCGTGTTCCCGGCCGAGGCCCCCGGCCGGGCGGTGCCGTCCCTCATCCACTGGACCGGCCCGCCGCCCGACCTGGCCGTCGACCTGCACGGCAACGGCCCCGAGAGCCGCGACGCCCTCGCCGCCGTGCACCCGCGCCGGCTGCTCGCCCATGCCTGCCCGGACGGCCCGCCCTGGCCGGCGCAGGCCCACGAACGGGACCGCTGGTGCGCCTTCCTGAAGGCCTACGGCATCCCGGCCGACCCCCTGGACCTGCGGCTGCCCCGGCCGGGGAACCGGTCCCGGGCGCCCGGCGCCGTGGTCGTGCACCCCGGCGCGGCCTCCGGCTCCCGCCGCTGGCCGGGGGAGCGGTTCGCCGCCGTCGTGGAGCGCCTGCGCGCGGCCGGATTCCATGTGGTGCTCACCGGCGGCCCCGGCGAGGAGGCCCTGGTGCGTTCGGTCGCCGAACGCGGCGGACTGGACGCCGGGGACGTGTTCTCCGGCGGCCTTCCCCACCGGGAGCTGTCCGCGCTGGTCGCCGAGGCATCCCTGGTGCTCAGCGGCGACACCGGAGTGGCGCACCTCGCGTTCGCCCACGGCACCCGCTCCGTCACCCTGTTCGGCCCCGTCTCCCCGAGCCTGTGGGGCCCGCCCCCGAGCCCCCGCCACCTGGCCCTGTGGAAGCCCGGCCCGCCCGGCGATCCGCACGGCCGCACCCCCGACGCCCGGCTGCTGCGCATCCGCTCGGCGGAGGTCGCCGCGGCCTGCCTGACGCTGCTCGAACCGGCCGACGGCGGGCGGCGGGCCGGACCGGAGGTGGCGCGCGTCCGCTGAACCCGGCAGCCTGCGGCGCGCCGCCGACCTGCTCGACGCCCGGCCCGGCTCGCCGCCGGCACCGCGCGGATCGTGCCGGCGGCTTCCATCCCGGCCTGTGGCTCGGCGGCGAGGAAGAGCTGCTCGCCCGCGACCTGCCGCGCCGGGGCTGGTGGCCCGGCCTGCGCCGAGGACCTCACCGTCCACCACCACGCCTCCCGGCTGCGGGACAGCACGGCCCGCAGCGTGCTCGGGATCCGCAACGCCCTGTGGTTCACCTGGCTGCGCCGCCCGCTGCTGCCTGCGCCGCGCCGCACCGGGCATCTGATGCGCACCGTGCCCCAGGACATCGCCTCCGCGCGCGCCTTCGCTCACGCCACCGCCCGGCCGCCGTGGGCGCTGCGCCGGCGCGGCCCGGTGCCGCCCGAGCTGGAGCGGCGGCTGGCGGCGCTGGAGCGGGCCCGTCGGACCTCACCCGCCCGGCGGTATGTCGGCTGAACCGCCCCGGGGGTGCGACACGCCCGGGCAGAATCGTTGCGTCAGGCCTGGCGCGGGGGCACAGTGAACTCCCCGGTCAAGACGCGGCTGGCTGATCCTTCCCCATCCAGGAAGCCCGATGTCCATGGAAAAAGGTCAGCTGTCCCGTGCCCGGGGCCGCCCCGGCGGCCCGGCGCCGCTGCTCCTGCAGACCGTGCACGAGCACCGGCCCGAGGCCGGCGCCGTCAGCGTCCTGAAGGCGCGGGGCACCGTCGACGCCACCAACGCCGTGGAGTTCTCCGAGACCCTCGCCGAGCACATCGCCCACGCCGACCGGGCCGGGGAACACGCCGTACTCGACATGACGGAGGTGTACCTCGCCTGCGCGGCCGCGGTGCGAGCCGTGGACCGGGCCACCGGGGTCCTGGCCTTCTCCGGCCGCGCCCTGCCCGTCGTACAGCCCCGTCCGCATGTGCGGGAGGCGCTGCGCGCCGCGGGACTGCCGGGCGTGCGGGTGCACGCCACCATGGCGTCCGCCCTGAACTCCCTTCAGGCCCGCAGACGGGCCGGCCCCCGGCCCGGCGGCACCGCTTGAGGAGCACACCGGCCCGTCCCCTCCGGCGCGGTGGCCGGGGCGGCCGGCGGCCGGTCCCGTACCGTGCGGCGTGGTCAGGAAGAGGCCGCCCGAGTTCGTCGCACCGTCATGCCCGGGTGATGCCATGACCCCCCCTTCGTCCTCCGACCCGTCCGCCGCCCCGGCACCGCTCGTCATCGAGTCGTCCGTCGTCGAGGGGCTGCCCGCCGAGGCGGCGCTGCTGCTGCGCATGTCCGGCAGCCTCGACGCCGCGGGCGCCCAGGCCTGGTCGGCCCAGCTGCGGGGCCACCTCGAACAGGCGGACCGCGCGGGGCTGAGGCCCGTCCTGGACATGGCCCACGTGCAGCTCGGCGGCGCCGCCGTGCTGCACACGCTCAGCGAGGCGACCCGGGCGCGCACCGGACACCCGGACCTGATCATCGTCCGCGCCCGGCCGGGGGTGCGCGAGGCGGTGCACCTCGCCCGCCTGGACGGGGTCCGGCTGTTCGCCACGCTCGACGAGGCCATGCGGGAGCTGGCCCGGGCCGCCTCCCGGGTGGAGGAACTGCCCGCCTGGCGGTCGCAGATGGCGGATCCGCTGCGGCCCAGCTACGAGGATCTGCGCAAGGAGGTCCGCGCCCTGCGTGCCCGGGTGCGCACCGCCCCGGTCATCGGCATGGCACAGGGGGTGCTGATGGTCCGCTACGGCCTCCCGGACTCCGGCACCGCCTTCCGGGCGCTGCGCGAGGCCTCCCAGCGGTTCAACGTGCCGTTGCGCGTCCTCGTCTCCGCCGTGGTCGTGGCCCGGCCACCGGACGGCGAGGTGTGGTTCCCGGGCCGCCGTTCCCTGCCCGTGCCGCAGCTGCGGATCCTGGCCCGCGACGGCCGCGACCCCCGCTACCGGCGGCAGATGATCGACGCCGTGCTGCACGAGGCGCTGGCCATCGGGCGGGCGCCGGCCGGCTATGTGCGGTGCGTGGACCCTGCCGTGCACGCGCTGATGCTGGAGACCCACTACGGCTGCGCGGACACGTTTCTCGACCTGCTCGTGCGCGGCCGGGACGAGGGCACGGCCGACGCGCTCGCCCGGCTGCGCGGACACCGGGTGAGCGTGCCCGACGTGGCCGCCGACACGCTGCTCTCCGAGGAGGCCCGGCGCGCCCTGCTCAGCACGGGCGCCGGTGCCCTGCAGAGCGTCCCCGTCCTCTCCGCGGCCGGCTCCTGCACCGGCGTGATCACCCTGCACTGGCCCGAGGCGGGGCACCGCCCGACCGCCGCCCAGGCCGAGGCGCTCGGTCTGCTGGCCTCCGACACGGCGGCCTGGCTGAGCTGGTACCACCGCTCGGTGCTCCTCGACGCCCTCGAACACCTCCACCGGACGGTGACCGGCTCCGCCGGGCCCGCCGTGCCCGCCGAGGACGCCGGGGGTGACCCGTGGCGTCCCGGGAACCCGGACGCCGTAGACGCCACGCAGCACCTGGAGGGAGTCCGGCGCATGTCCAATCCACAGCAGCCCGAACAGCGGCGCAGTGACAAGGGAGCCGCCACCCCGCAGGACAGCGGCCGGACGAAGGCCCGGCAGGGAGCCGAGCGCGCCGCGGGCGGCCGTCCGCACGGCTCGGACGAGGGGAAGAAGGGCGGCGGCAAGGGCGGAGGAGTACCTCCGGAACAGCGGCCCGATCACCCTTGACCGGGCACCCTCGACCGCAAGGATCATCGTAGACCGCAAGGATCACCGTAAGGATCAGAGCGCGGGCGCAGTGCCGGGGGACTCGCCTTCCCATGGCGCACTACTCTCACCCGTATGCGCATCGCCGTCTCCTCCGACATGGACGAACCCGTGGCCCGTCTCCTCCTCGACGAGCTGAGGAGGCGCGGCCACGACGTCCGCGCGCACGGCGCGCTGCGCCCCGGCGCCGACGCGCAGTGGGCGGCGTGCTCCGAGGCGGCCGCGCGGGACGTCGCGGAGGGGACCGCCGATCAGGCCGTGGTGTGCTGCTGGACCGGCACGGGGGCGTCCATCGCGGCCAACAAGGTGCCCGGCGTGCGCGCCGCGCTGTGCACGGACGCCGTCACCGCGGACGGCGCGCGCCGCTGGAACGACGCCAACGTCCTCGCGCTGAGTCTGCGCCTGACCTCCGAACCCCTGCTGAAGGAGATCCTGGACGCCTGGTTCGCCGGCGAGCCCAGCCAGGACCCCGAGGACCGGCAGAACGTGGCCCGCGTCGGCCGCCTGGACGCCGCCCGGGGTTCCTAGGGGGCGGCGTACGGCGGTCCGGCGCGGGCCGGGCCTGCTGGGGTTGGGTTGCGGGACGTTCGGCCGTGCCGGGGCCGGGGCTCAGTGGGCGCCGAGTCCGCCGCCGCCGAACGAGCCGCTGGAACCCCGGCTCCAGCGCGGACGCTCCTTCGAGGCGCTCGGCTTGGAGTCCTGGTTCCTCAGGTCGTACGGGGTGAGCGGGCGGCCGCCCTTGGGGGTCTGGGGGACCTCCTCGTATTCCCTGTTCTGCCGCACCTCGCGCACCGGGCCGTCCGGCGGCAGTGTGGGCTGTTCCTCGGGCCGGGGCCGGGGGGACTCGCGGTACCTGACGCGGGACGTCATCCAGAAGCCGCCGGCGAGCAGCGCCAGGACGCCCATGGCCACGATGAACAGGACAAGGCTCATCAGGCCGCTCGCTGCGGCCAGCTGCATCGATGCGGTGTTCATAGGACAGGAATACCCCGCACAGAACCGGACGAACCGGACGCTATGCGTGACCGGCGGCCGACGGACGGCGACCCACCTTCCGCTGCACGGCGACGCGCCTCCCGCCGTACGGCGGCCTCCCGCTGCCGGTCCGCCCCGGGCAGGTCCGGGGCGCCGATCCGGTCCCGCGCAGTGGTTTGCGGCCCTGTGCCCCGGCTACCCGCACCGTGTGACATCGCCGACTTCTCAGCAGCTCTACCGGTTCCTGGAGGACCGCTTCGCCTGTGCCCAGGCGTGCACGGAGTGCGCCCGGGCCTGTGCGGTGCGCGCGAGCCTGGTCGACCCGGACGGCACCGAGCGCCATGAGCGGGTGCGCAGGCTGGGCATCATGTGCGCCGAGGTGTGTGACGCCACGTGCCACGTGCTGTGCGAGGAGAGCCGGCAGGACGAGGACGAGATCCGGGTCCGGCTGGAGTGGTGCCGCTCGGTCTGCCTGGAGTGCGCCCGCACCTTCGACGAGCAGCCCGGCGCCGAGTCGGCGGCGGCCACCTGCCGTACCTGCGCCGACGCCTGCTCCGAGTTCCTGCGAAGCCTCGCCTGACCTGCCTCGCCCGATCTGGGCCCGGCGGAATTCCCCCGGGCGCGTCATTCCCTATTTCTGAAACACGTTCTACGGTGTGCGCCGTCAGGACCACCCTTGGGGAGCCTGGAGGCGCCGTGCACCTCGACCACACGCCCGAGCAGCAGCGACTGCGCGCCGAACTGCGCGCCTACTTCGCCGAGCTGGTCCCGGACCACGCCTATGCCCGGTACGCCGACCCGGTGGCCCAGAAACGGTTCTACCGGGACACCATCCGCCGGCTCGGCACGGACGGCTGGCTCGGCGTCGGCTGGCCGAAGGAGTACGGCGGACGCGGCATGACCGCGATGGAGCAGTTCATCTTCTTCGACGAGGCCGCGCAGGCCGGCGTACCGCTGCCGCTGATGGCGCTGAACACGGTCGGCCCGACGCTGATGCGGTACGGCACCGAGGAACAGAAGGCGTACTTCCTGCCGCGCATCCTCTCCGGCGAGATCGACTTCGCGATCGGCTACAGCGAGCCCGACGCCGGCACCGACCTCGCCTCCCTGAAGACCAGGGCCGTACGCGACGGCGATCAGTATGTCGTCAACGGGCAGAAGATCTGGACGACCAACGGCGACACCGCCGACTGGGTGTGGCTGGCCGTCCGCACCGACCCCGCCGCGCCGCCGCACAAGGGCATCACCATGCTGCTGGTGCCGACCTCCGACCCGGGCTACTCCTGCACGGTCATCACCACGCTCGCCTCGCACGACACCACCGCGAGCTACTACGAGAACGTCCGCGTCCCCGTCTCCCGCCGCGTCGGCGAGGAGAACCAGGGCTGGCGGCTGATCACCAACCAGCTCAACCACGAACGCGTCACCCTCGCCGCGCACGGCACCATGGCCGTCCGCGCCCTGTACGACGTGCAGCGCTGGGCCATGGAGACCAAGCTCGCCGACGGCCGCCGGGTCGCCGACCTGCCCTGGGTGCGCCGGCTGCTCGCCCGCACCCACACCCGGCTCGACGCGCTGAAGCTGCTCAACTGGCAGATGGTCGGCGCCGTCGAGGACGGCACGCTCACCCCTCAGGACGCCTCCGCCGTCAAGGTCTACGGCTCCGAGGCCCGCCGGGACGCCTACGCCTGGCTCATGGAGATCGTCGCCGCCGCCGGCCCGCTCAAAGAGGGCTCGGCGGGCGCGGTCCTCCACGGCGAACTGGAGCGCGGCTACCGCTCGGCGGTCATCTTCACCTTCGGCGGCGGCAACAACGAGATCCAGCGCGAGATCATCTCGTGGATCGGCCTGGGGATGCCCCGGGTGCGGCGCTAGCCTGCGGGCATGGGCGACCCCGGGCTGTTCACGCCGCACTCCGTGACCTGGCAGATGCACGGCGACCCGATGATGTGGGTCGCCGGCGTCCGCGCGCTCTACCTCCAGGCGCTGCACCCCCGCGCCGTACGCGGCGTCCTGCAGAACTCCGACTTCCGGCGCGACGCCTGGGGCCGGCTGATGCGCACCGTGAACTTCGTCGGGACGACGACGTACGGCACCACCGAGGCCGCCGAGCGGGCCGGTGCCCGGGTGCGGAAGATCCACCGCACGCTGACGGCGACCGATCCGCAGACCGGCGAGCGGTACGGCGTCGACGAGCCCGGGCTGCTGCTCTGGGTGCACTGCGCGGAGATCGACTCCTATCTGCACGTGCTGCGGCGCTCCGGCTTCCCGCTCACCGACGCCCAGGCCGACCGGTACATAGCCGAACACCGGGTCAGCGCCCGCCTGGTGGGCCTGGAGCCGGAGACCGTACCGGCGAGCCGGGCCGAACTCGCCGCGTACTTCGAGACGGTGCGGCCGCAACTGGCGGCGGGACCCGAGGCACGCGAGGTGGACGACTTCCTCCTCCGGCCGCCGACGCATCCCCTTCTCATCCCGGCGCGCGAGGTGCTGTGGCGGCGCGTGGCCCAACTGGCGTACGCCGCTCTGCCGCCGTACGCCCATGAGCTGTACGGCAGACCGGCCCCCGCACCCACCGTCGTCACCCGCCGGCTGCGGGCCACGGGCGCGCTGCTGCGGGGCATTCCCGCACGTCTGCGCTGGCAGCTGCCGCCCAAACACATCCTGCGGGCCATGGCGCGGCTCGGACCCGGGGCGCGTCCGGCACCGTACAAAGTCGGGTGATAGACCGCCATACTGGACGAGCAGGGGGGTGTGGCGCGGATCGGGCCGGTGCGTGGGGCGCGGCTCCGGGCCTGCCTCCTGGCGGCGGGGCGGACGGCGACGGGGGCGGCGGATCGCTATGGGGGAGAACAGGCTGGTTCAGGGCCGGTACCGGCTGCTCGACCTGATCGGGCGGGGCGGCATGGGCGAGGTGTGGCGGGCCCGGGACGAGTCCCTGGGCCGGCAGGTCGCGGTCAAGTGCCTCAAGCCGCTCGGCCCGTACCACGACCCGTCCCTCGCCCGGGTCCTGCGCGAGCGCTTCCGCCGCGAGGCCCGGCTGGCCGCCGGCCTGTCGCACCGCGGGGTGACCGTCGTCCACGACTTCGGCGAGTCCGACGGGGTCCCGTATCTGGTGATGGAACTCCTCGAAGGCCGCGATCTGAGCCGGCTGCTGCAGGACAACAAGGGCCATCCGCTGCCGGTGGACGACCTGGCGGACATCGCCGCGCAGGTCGCCGCCGCTCTCGCCTACACCCATCGACAGGGCATAGTCCACCGCGACCTGAAACCGGCCAACATCGTCCGGCTCACCGACGGCACGGTGAAGATCTGCGACTTCGGCATCGCGCGCCTCGGCCACGACATCGGCTTCACCGCCCGGCTGACCGGCACCGGGGTCGCGCTGGGCACCCCGCAGTACATGTCTCCGGAACAGATCGGCGGCGATGCGGTGGACCGGCGCAGCGACCTGTACTCGCTGGGCTGCGTGCTGTACGAAATCGCCACCGGCGCACCGCCGTTCGACCTGGAGGACGCCTGGGCGATCCTCATCGGCCACCGCGACACCCCGCCCCGGCCGCCGCGCGAGGTGCGCCCGGACCTGCCCGGCCACCTCGAGCGGATCATCCTCGACCTGCTGGCCAAACGGCCCGAGGAACGGCCGTGCGACGCGGGGGAGTTGGCCCGTCGGCTCCAGCATCCACGCGGGGTGGCCACCGCTGTCCCGGCCATGGAGATCCCGCAGGTGACCGGTGCGGCCCGCCTGCCGTCCTGGACGTGCGGCATGACCACCGGCCACAAGGCGATGGGTGCCGGACTCGGTGCCCTGCCGCCGGACCCGGGGGCGGCCCTGTCGGGACGATGGAAGGTGACCCGGCGGGACACGCCCCCAGCGGGCGCGGGGCCGTACCCGACAGGCGACTCCCGTCGCGAAGGAAATTCCCCCGGGTTAGCGCCAAGCCGAGAACGTGGGGGAGCGAGCAGCCACAACGGACTGCAGGACGCACGACGGCCCGTACCGCCCCTCCCCGGCGAGTGTCCGGCACTACCCGCGGAGCGCACAGGCCCCGACCACCCCGAGGCCCTGGCCGGCCGCTACGAGGCCGCCTTCGCGCTCGTCCGCGCCGGCCGGGTCGCCGAGGCACTGGCCGCCTACACGGATCTCGCGGCGGCCCGGGCCCGTGTCCTCGGCCCCGACCACCCCGACACGCTCGCCGCCCGCCAGGAGACCGCCTATGCGCTGGGCCGGCTGGGCCGTCACTTCGAGGCCCATCAGGTGTACGCGGAGGTGCTGGCCGCCCGGGTGCGCGTCATGGGCCCCGACCACCCCGACACCCTGCGCTGCCGCCACAACCTGGCCTGCACCCTCGGCCGGCTCGGCCGCCTGGACGACGCCTGCCGCACGGCCCGGGAGGTGGCCGCGGCCCGGGCCCGGGTGCTCGGCCCCGACCACCCCGACACCCTCGTCTCGCGCTGCGAACTGGCCTACGCCCAGGGCCAGTCGGGCCACTGGGAGGAGGCGCTGCGCACCTACCGCGAGGTCGCCGGGGCCAGAGCACGCGTCCTCGGTGCCGACCACGCCGACACCCTCGCCGCCCGCTACGAGACCGCCCTCAGCCTCGGCCGCCTCGGCCGCAGCGCGGACGCCCTGTGTGTGTACCGCGAGCTGGTCGTGGACCGCACCCGCGTCCAGGGCCCGCACCACCCCGAGACCCTGCGCGCCCGGCACGGCCTCGGGGTCAACCTCGGCCGGCTGGGCCACTGGGCGGAGGCCCTCGCCGAGGCCCGGGACGTCTGCCTGCTCCGCGAGCAGGTCCTCGGGCCCGCCCACCCCGACACGCTCGTCAGCCGGCGCGAGATCGCGGTCGCCCTCGGCTGGCTCGGTCGCTGGGCCGAGGCCCTCGCCGAGTACCGGCGGATCGCCGCCACCCGCGAACAACTCCTCGGCGCCGACCACCCCGACACCCTCGCCGCGCGCGGCGACGAGGCCCACTGCCTGGAGCGCCTCGGCCGGGGCACCGAGGCCGGCGAGCTGTACCGCAGGGTCGCGGTGGTCCGCCGACGGCAGGCCTCCGGCGGAGCCTGACGGAGACCGGGTGCGGCGGCTGCCTGATCAAGGGCGCGTGAGGGTGGGGGCGCCGAATCAAGGTGGGGGTGCCGAATCAAGGGTGGGGCGGGGCAGGCCGCGGCCACCCGGGCCACGGGCAGGGCACACCTCTGGCCGCAATGGATCATCCCGTGTTACGAAGAACCATGCCTGCCAACGAGCACACCCGCACCTACGACGCCGTCATCGTCGGCGGTGGACACAACGGCCTGGTCGCCGCCGCCTATCTGGCCCGGGCCGGCCGCTCGGTGCTGGTGCTGGAGCGGCTGGACCACACCGGCGGCGCCGCGATCTCCACGCGCCCGTTCGCCGGTGTCGACGCCCGCCTGTCGCGCTACTCCTACCTGGTCAGCCTGCTGCCCCGGAAGATCGTGCGCGACCTCGCCCTCGACTTCCGGGTCCGTACCCGCACCATCTCCTCGTACACCCCCGTGGAGCGCGGCGGACGCCCCACCGGACTGCTCGTCGGCGGCGGGGAGCAGCGCACCCGGGAGGCCTTCGCCCGGCTGACCGGCGGCGAGCGCGAGTACCAGGCCTGGCAGCGCTTCTACGGCATGACCACGCGCGTCGCCGAACGCGTCTTCCCGACCCTCACCGAGCCGCTGCCCACCCGCGACGAACTGCGCCGCCGCGTCGACGACGAGACGGCCTGGCGAGCCCTGTTCGAGGAGCCGATCGGGGTCGCCGTCGAGGAGAACTTCGGGGACGACCTGGTTCGGGGCGTGGTCCTGACCGACGCCCTGATCGGCACCTTCGCCGACGCCCACGACCCCTCCCTCGCCCAGAACCGCTGCTTCCTCTACCACGTCATCGGCGGCGGCACCGGCGCCTGGGACGTGCCCGTCGGCGGCATGGGCGCCCTCACCGACGCCCTGGCCGCCGCGGCCCGCTCGGCGGGCGCGGTCATCGTGACCGGCCACGAGGCGGTCCGCATCGCCACCGACGGACACACCGCCGAGGTCACCTACCGCACGGCCGACGGCGAGGGCGTCGCCGCCGCCCGGCACGTCCTGGTGACCGCCTCTCCGCAGGAGCTGGCCGGCCTGACGGGCGACCCCTCGCCCGAGCCCGCCGAGGGCGCCCAGCTCAAGGTCAACATGCTGCTCACCCGGCTGCCCAGGCTGCGCGACCCGGCCGTCGACCCGCGCGAGGCCTTCGTCGGCACCTTCCACATCGCCGAGGGCTACCGGCAGCTCGCCACCGCCCACGCCCAGGCCGCCGCCGGTGAACTGCCCGCCGTGCCGCCCTCGGAGATCTACTGCCACTCCCTGACCGACCCCACCATCCTCGGCCCCGAGCTCGCCGGGTGCGGCTACCAGACCCTCACCCTGTTCGGCCTGCACACCCCCGCCCGGCTCTTCGACCGGGACAACGACGCCGTACGCGAGGAGCTGCTGAAGTCCACCCTCGCCCAGCTCGACGCCCACCTCGCCGAACCCCTCGCCGACTGCCTGGCCACCGACGCCGACGGCCGCCCCTGCATCGAGGCCAAGACCCCGCTCGACCTCGAACGCGACCTGCGGCTGCCCGGCGGCAACATCTTCCACCGCGCCCTGTCCTGGCCCTACGCCCAGGAGGGGACGGGCCGTTGGGGAGTGGAGACCCGGCACGCGAACGTCCTGCTGTGCGGGGCGGGCGCGGTGCGCGGGGGAGGGGTGAGCGGGGTGCCGGGGCACAACGCGGCGATGGCGGTGCTGGAGGCCGCCTCGTGAGGCGCCGCCCGAAAAGAATCTGACGGAACGTCAGAAAGCCTCTTCCGTCGTCCGGCCCGCTGCGGCATCCTGCGCCCATGCAGACGGAGCTGAGCAGGAAACTGGGAGTCGAGCACGCCGTCTTCGGCTTCACGCCGTTCCCCGCCGTCGCCGCGGCCATCAGCCGGGCCGGCGGCTTCGGCGTGCTCGGCGCGGTCCGCTACACCGCCCCCGACGACCTCAAGCGCGACCTCGACTGGCTCGACGAGCACGCCGGCGGCCGGCCCTACGGGCTGGACGTCGTCATGCCCGCGAAGAAGGTCGAGGGCGTGACCGAGGCGGACGTCGAGGCGATGATCCCCGAGGGGCACCGGCAGTTCGTGCGGGACACCCTCGCCAAGTACGGCGTCGCCGAACTGGCCGAGGGCGAGGCGTCCGGCTGGCGCATCACCGGATGGATGGAGCAGGTCGCCCGCGGCCAGCTCGACGTCGCCTTCGACTACCCGATCAAGTTGCTCGCCAACGCCCTCGGCTCGCCGCCCCCCGACGTCGTCGCCCGCGCCCACGACCGGGGCGTGCTGGTCGCCGCGCTCGCCGGCAGCGCCCGGCACGCCCGCAAGCATCAGCAGGCGGGCATCGACATCGTCGTCGCGCAGGGCTACGAGGCCGGCGGCCACACCGGCGAGATCGCCACCATGGTGCTCACCCCCGAGATCGTGGACGCCGTCGACCCGCTGCCCGTCCTGGCCGCGGGCGGCATCGGCAGCGGGCAACAGGTGGCTGCCGCACTCACCCTCGGCGCGCAGGGCGTCTGGCTGGGCTCCCTATGGCTGACCACCACAGAAGCCGACCTGCACTCGCCCGCCCTGACCCGCAAGCTGCTCGCCGCCGGGTCCGGCGACACCGTCCGCTCCCGTGCCCTCACCGGCAAACCCGCACGCCAGCTGCGTACCGAGTGGACCGACGCCTGGGACGACCCGGCCGGTCCCGGCACCCTGCCCATGCCGCTGCAGGGGCTGCTGGTGGCCGAGGCGGTGTCCCGGATCCAGAAGTACGAGGTCGAACCGCTGCTCGGCACCCCGGTCGGGCAGATCGTCGGCCGGATGAGCAGCGAACGCAGCGTCCAGGCCGTCTTCGACGACCTCACCCGCGGCTTCGAGAAGGCCGTGGACCGCATCAACCGCATCGCCGGAAGGAGCGGCACGTGACCAGCACGCCCCCCGCCGGATTCTGGGCCCAGGCCACCGGCGACCCCGAACGCACGGTGCTCATCGCCCCCGACGGCGAGGAGTGGACCGCCGGCCGGCTGCACGGCGCCGCCAACCGGCTCGTCCACGGCCTGCGCGCGGCCGGCCTGGAGCGCGGCGACGCCTTCGCCGTCGTCCTCCCCAACGGCGTCGAGTTCCTCACCGCCTACCTGGCCGCCACCCAGGCCGGCCTCTACCTGGTCCCGGTCAACCACCACCTGGTCGGCCCCGAGATCGCCTGGATCGTCGCCGACTCCGGCGCCAAGGTGCTCGTCGCCCACGAGCGGTTCGGCGACGCGGCGCGCCGGGCCGCCGACGAGGCCGGGCTCCCGGACACCCACCGGTACGCGGTCGGCGCGGTCGAGGGCTTCCGCCCGTACGCCCACCTGCTGGACGGACAGCCGGAGTCCGCACCCGGTGGCCGGGAACTCGGCTGGGTGATGAACTACACCTCCGGTACGACCGGACGCCCGCGCGGCATCCGCCGCCCGCTGCCCGGCAAGGCCCCCGAGGAGGCCTACCTGGGCGGCTTCCTCGGGATCTTCGGCATCAAGCCCTTCGACGACAACGTCCACCTGGTCTGCTCGCCGCTGTACCACACGGCGGTCCTGCAGTTCGCGGGCGCGTCCCTGCACATCGGCCACCGCCTGGTCCTGATGGACAGGTGGACCCCGGAGGAGATGCTGCGCCTGATCGACACCCACCGGTGCACGCACACCCACATGGTCCCCACCCAGTTCCACCGGCTCCTCGCCCTCCCCGACGAGGTGAGGGCCCGCTACGACGTCTCGTCCCTGCGGCACGCCATCCACGGCGCCGCCCCCTGCCCGGACCACGTGAAGCGGGCCATGATCGACTGGTGGGGCCACTGCGTGGAGGAGTACTACGCGGCCAGCGAGGGCGGCGGCGCCTTCGCCACCGCCGAGGACTGGCTGAAGAAGCCCGGCACCGTCGGCAAGGCCTGGCCCATCAGCGAACTGGCGGTCTTCGACGACGACGGCAACCGGCTTCCCGCAGGGCGACTCGGCACCGTCTACATGAAGATGAGCACCGGCGGCTTCTCGTACCACAAGGACGAGGACAAGACCCGCAAGAACCGCATCGGCGACTTCTTCACCGTCGGCGACCTCGGCTACCTGGACGAGGACGGCTACCTCTTCCTCCGCGACCGCAAGATCGACATGATCATCTCCGGCGGGGTCAACATCTACCCGGCCGAGATCGAGTCCGTGCTGCTCTCCCACCCGGCCGTCGCCGACGCCGCCGCCTTCGGCATCCCGCACGACGACTGGGGCGAGGAGGTCAAGGCGGTCGTCGAACCGGCCCCCGGGCACGAACCGGGCCCAGCCCTCGCCGCCGCCCTCCTCGCCCACTGCGCCGAACGGCTCGCCGGCTACAAGCGGCCCAAGAGCGTCGACTTCATCACCGAGATGCCCCGCGACCCCAACGGCAAGCTGTACAAGCGGCGGTTGCGGGAGCCGTACTGGGAGGGGCGGGGGCGGGTGGTGTGAACCAGGCCTGTACGGACCGGCGATCCGTGGCTTCCCGCGGCCTCAGTGGCGATGGCGAGGCAGGCCCTCCAGAGCCTTGGCGAGGCCGGCGGAGTCAGTGCCCATCTTGCGGTAGACGCTGGACAGCAACTGCCGCACGCCTTGCGGAGTGAGGCGCAGTTCCTTCGCGATCTCTTCCACGGAGGAGCCCCGTACGGTCAGTTCGGCGGTCCGGCGCTCCCGTGCGGTCAGCGCGTCCGCCTGCGCGTACCGCAGCGGCAGCGGACGCATTCCGGCCGCCGAGAGCTCTTCCCGGGCCCGGGCCGCCAGTGCCTCGGCCCCGCAGTGGACGGCGCCTTCCAGCCCCTGGTAGAGCCGGTCGGCGGCCTCCTGCAGCCGCCCGTTGCGGGACAGCGCGGCGCCGTGGCCGATCTGGGCGCGGGCGAGCTCGTAGGCGGCGGGGGACTGTTCCAGGTGGTCGACGGCCTCGGCGTACAGGTCGAGTGCCGCAGGCCCGCCGGTCACCTCGGCGAGGGTGTGCAGGGCCTGGCCGATGGTGGAGGCGGCGCCGAAGTCCCGGGCGCGTTTCACGGCGTCCTGGGCGTGGCCGACCGCCTCGTCCGGGGCGGTCGGGGCGAGCGCGGAGGCGAGGTGGAACTGCCACGGGCACCAGGCCGGGTTCCGCCAGGCCCGCCCGTCCAGCCAGTCCCCGACCGAGGACAACAGCTCCGCCGCTTCCGCGTGCCGTCCCTCCGCCAGGAGCAGTTCCGCGTACACCGCCCGGGGATCGGGGTAGATGACGGCGTTCGGCGTCGTCTCACCGAAGTGGTGCTCGTCGGCCAGTGCGCGTGCCTCGGTGACGCGTCCCCGGGCGAGCAGGGTCTGGATGAGAATGCTGACGCCGAACAGTTGGGCCGCCACGACCCCTTCCACCTTGCCGGCGATGCGCAGGCCTTCCCGTACGAGGTCCTCGGCCTCGGCGAGACAGCCGCGGCGGTACCGGATGTACCCGGCGATGGTCTGGCCGAAGGCCAGGTGTGAGCCGTGCCAACCTTTGGCCACGCATTCGGCGATGCCCGTGCTGAACAACTCCTCGGCCCGTCGCGGCTGATCGCCGTACATGTACACCAGGGCGACCGAGAGGGGGACCTCGAAACCGCGGTTCTCGTCGGTCCAGCTCATGCCGCCGCGCAGGGCCTTCTCGGCATACGTGAGGGTGGTCTGACGGGCTTCGCCGCGCTTTACGGCGTCCCAGGCCCGCAGCCCGAGGATGTAGCGCTCCTCCAGACTGCGCCCGGGCAGCTTTTCGGCCAGACGTGCCAGTGTGCGGGAGCGGGCGGGTGAGTCGGGGTCGTCGGCGCGAACCATGCTCCAGACGAACTGATCGGCCTGCATGCGCAGCCTGACGCGCGGATTCGTGGCCTGCTTCGCCTCCTCGGCGGCCACGGTCACGGCCTCGGCGAGCTGATCGGTGTGGGCCAGAGCCGTTGTCAGCCGGTAGACGATGGCGGCGCGCAGATCGGGGTCGACGTCGGGCTCCGCCAGCGCCTGGCGGAGATACCTCACCGTGGCCGTGGGCTCGATCAGGAACGTGGCGCACGCGAGCTCGTGCAGGACCGCCGCACGGTCCTCGGGAAGCGGCGGCTCCTGCAGCGCGCGGGTCAGCAGCCGCCGGGCGGCCTCGGTCGCTCCGGCACGAAGGTACTCATGAGCGGCCTCGCGCAGACAGGCGACCGCCTCGGCGTTGCCCTCACAGGGGACCTCCAGCAGATGCCGGGCGGCGGCGGTGGGTCCGTATCCGGCCGCAAGCACGGCCTGCGCGGCGGTGTTGTGCAGACCGGCCCGGAACGCCGTGCGGATGGACCGGTAGATCGTCGTGGCGATCAGCGGGTGAACGAACTCGAGCTCGCCCTCGGGGCCGTGGCCATCGGCCAGGATCCGGGCCGCGCGCAGCTTCTGGGTCGCCTCGGCCGAGGCTTCTTCTCCGAGCACCGCGATGGTCGCGGCGAGCTGCGGTGAGAAGGGCGAACCGAGTACGGCCGCGGTGTGCGCGAAGCGAACGGTCGCCGTGTCGAGCCGTTCCAGACGATCGATCAATCCCGGTCCCTTGATCGCGGCGGCGAGTTCCCGCATCGCGGGCAGGTCGTCCTCGGTGCCGCTCAGTTTCCGCTCGGCGAGTCCGATGGCGAGTTCGACCGTTTCGAAGGGGCTTCCGCCGGTCGCGGACCAGCATTCCTTGCAGAAGCGGTCCTCGGCCGCGTCCCCCAGTTCGTTCCTGACGATCTGCGCCACGCCGTCGGCCGTGAGCAGCGCCAGGTCGTGGGGGCGGTCTCCGTGGTGTCCCACCAGCGTGCGGAGTTCGCCCGCTGCGAACGGCAGCTCGTCGGGCCGGTAGGCGACCACGATGAGCAGGGGAAGGTCCTCGACGCGTGAGGCGAAGGAGTCGAGCCAGCTGAGGGACTCGGTGTCGGCCCAGTGCAGGTCGTCCAGGAGCAGCACGACGGGTGCCTTCCGCACCGTCAGGCGTGTCATGACCCAGTCGAGTCCTTCGCGCACCCCGGTCCTGTCCGGCGCGGGACCGAGCTCCCTCGCCTCGAGACCGAGTACGGCGGCGACGATGTCGTACCAGCTGCCGAGGAAGGTGCGGAGTTCGGCCGCGTCCATCCTCGCCAGCGACGGCTGCACGAACTGGCGCACCACGCGGAACGCCGACCCCTGTTCCGTCTCCGCGCCCCGGCCCGACAGCACGGTGAATCCGTAGGCCGCGGCCCGGGCGCGTGCTTCCGTCATGAGTGCCGTCTTGCCGAGCCCGGCCGGCCCGGTGAAGCCGAGCACCCCCCGGTGCCTCGCGCGCGGCACGCCCTCCGCTGCGCGCCGCAGCTCCTGGAACGCCACGTCGAGGGCCTGAAGTTCCCGCCGACGCTCGATCAACGCTCGCTGCTCCGTGATCGGTTGCCGCGGCTCCATCGCCATGTGCGGTACCGCCTTCTGTCGTTCGGCCGGGTTGCCGAGCGTACGCTCCGTGGCGGTGGGTCAGACCGGATTGGACTCCAAGAGGTGAATCAATGGGCAGGTGGGTGGGACAATGCCCGCTCGCTGGGTAGGGGACCTGAATGGACAGGGTCCCGCCGCCGTGCGGCAGGTGCGCCTACGGCACGGCGGGCACCGTCGTCACGTCCGCGTAGCGTGGCACGGTGCGGGACCATTGGTAACACCCCTGGATCCAGCCGATCATGCCCTGCACGTAGCCGGCTCCCGCCGGGCTCAAGTCCGGTTCGATCTCTGCGTGGAGCTTCTGGAACTCCTCGATCGTCGCGTTGATCTCCTGGATGGCCAGAAGGACGGCCGCCTGCAGAGAGCACTGGTGCTCGCGCTGGTGGGCCAGAGCCAGATTGATCATTTCCCCGGCTTGCTGTTCCTTCACGGCGGAGAACAGGTCAGCCGTCCACACCGCCGCGTCGGCCGACAGCCTGCTCAGCCGCCGTACGACGGGGTGATGGAGTTCGGCGGGGGCCGGTTCACGCGGCTGGGCGGCCTCGTAGAGCGGGTAGAACGGCTCGACGCCCGCGGTCAGCGACCGAATGGCGGTGCAGTCGCGGGTCCGCAACAGGTAGGGCTGGCTCTGGGCCACGGCCTCGTACAGCAGACCGTGCACGTATTCACGGCTCTGCCAGGCCCAACGGGCGGCCTGCGCGGGTGTGCAACGTTCCCGGACCTGTCGGTGCAGGTCGGCCAGGGCCGCTCCGAGGAGGGTGCGGGGCGGTCGGCCGTCCCGCAGAATCGCGATGCCCTCGCACAGCATCGGCAGCAGCCCGCCCGGAGAGTTCCGCCCGATTTCCTCTGCCCGGTCGTCGAAGACGAATTGGTAAGCGATCTGGTTCGCCACGATCTGCAGGAGACCGGAATCCACGGCGGGACTCGTGCAGGACGCGAGCTCCGCCGGGCGAGTGCGGCTGATCATCGCCGCCACTCCCGGTTCGTCGGTCAGCCCCCACGTCCTCAGCCATGCGTCGACACCGGCCGCGGCCACCGATTCATGGGGGTTGCGCCGGAACGGGAAGGGCATATGGAGGTGACGGTCGATGAGGTCCCTGAGGGTGGAGACCGGAATTCCCCCGGGAACCCCGACCGGGAGTTCCTCATGCGTTGTCGACAACGTGGTCACCTGCCGTCCGGGAATCCGATGCGCGGGAACGGGCTTCGCAAGCCATCACCAGGGCACGCGGGCCCAGCGTGATCGCGGGGCGCGGTGGCTGTTCGACGTACCCGGGCACATGGCGCAGCCGCCGTCGGCCGGCGATGGTCGCGAGCGCCAGGGTGGCCTCCACCATGGCGAACTCGTCGCCGAGGCATTTGCGGTTGCCCGCGGAGAACGGCATCAGCGCGCGGCGCTGTGCGGCGCCGGCCCGGCCCGGCAACCAGCGGTCGGGATCGAACCGTTCGGGGTCGGGGAACGACGCGGGATCGTGGTGCAGGAGGTAGGGGCTGTACAGAACGGTGGCTCCCGCGGGCAGCCGGCACCCGGCGAGTTCCGTCTCCCTGGTGGCGACACGGGTGAAGAGCCAGCCGGGGGACGAGTGGCGCAGCGTCTCCGCGACGACGCACCGGGTCCGGACGAGGTGCGGCAGATCGTCGCGGCCGGGCCGCCGGCCGCCGGGGAGGACGGCGTCGAGCTCGGCGTGCAGGCGGCGCTCCGCCTCCGGATGACGCGCCAGCAGACTGAAGGCGTCGGCCAGGCACAGTGCCGGGGCCTCGACGCCCGTGAGCAACAGCGTGATCAGGTGATCGTGGACCTCCTGATCGGTGATCGGCGGTGCTCCCCCCTCGCCGCGCGCGGCAGCCAGCAGAGTCCCCAGCACGTCGTCGCGGTCGGGGCCGCGGCGGCGCTCCGCGATCGCCGTGTCGATGATCGCGTGCAGACGCGTCAGCGCGTGCCGGTAGCGCCGGTTGGCGGGCGTGGGGAGGCGGAAGAGGGCGTCGATCGGGACGACCGTGCGGACGAACAGGCCGCGGACGACGTCCGTGAGGCAGTCCCGCACCTCGGCGGTCGTCGTGTCGTCCAGCGAGTCGGAGAGCAGGACCCGGCTGATCACGCGGGTCGTGAGGGTCATCATCGCCTCGGTGACGGGAACCGTGCGGCCCGTCCGCCAGCCGTGGCACACCGACTCGGCCTCCTCGGTGACGAGGTCCGTGTACGCGGCGGCGTGGGAGGGGCGGAAGGCGGGCTGCAGCAGCCTGCGCTTGGCCCGGTGCGTCGGCCGGCGGCAGGTGACGAGACCGTCTCCCATCAGCTTTCCGAGCCGGTCGTACAGCGGGCCCCCCTTGTCGAAGGTGTGCGGGTCCATGAGCACCTCGTGGGTGAGCTCGGGGTGGCACACCATCCAGGCGCGCTGGGGGCCCAGTCGTATCTCGACCAGATCCCCGTGCGCGGGCAAGGAATTCAGAAAAGCCAGCGGGCGGCGGTACAAGGCGATACCGTGGCCGAGGAGTGGGAATATGCCGGGAGCAGTACCTGTCCGCCACGTGGGTTTCTGTTCGGGCACAGCACGACTCATGAATGCCTCCTGGTCAATGTCACACAGGAAATGTGTGAACTGCTACGGACTTTGCGCCCGAGACTTGTCCTGCCCAGGTTCAGCGGTACTGGGTGTCCCGAATCCTTTCTCCAAAGGGGCGCACAGAAGCACACAGATGCAAAAGTCGCATTCGGTGTACGGCCGTTGATGCCCCCTGATCACCCCTCGGTGCTTGACCTGCCTGCGCGACGGACCCAGGATCATGAGCCATGACGCAGGGACACGGCAGCACGGTCGACGGGGTGCTGCGGCGCAGTGCCCGGCGCACCCCGGCCCGCCTCGCGGTGGAGTACGGCGAGCGCCGCTGGACGTACGAGGAACTCGACGACGCCGTCTCCCGTGCGGCCTCGGTGCTGCTCACGCAGGGCCTCACGCCGGGCGACCGGGTCGGCGCCTACGGCCACAACTCCGACGCCTATCTGATCGGCTTCCTGGCCTGCGCCCGCGCGGGCCTGGTCCATGTGCCGGTCAACCAGAACCTGACCGGGGACGACCTGGCGTACCTGGTCGGCCAGTCCGGCAGCACCCTCGTCCTCGCCGACCCGGACCTCGCCGGCCGGCTCCCGGGCGGCGTACGGGTGCTGCCGCTCAGGGACACCGCGGGCTCGCTGCTCGACCGGCTGGCCGGCACACCGCCGTACGACGGGCCCGAACCCCGCACCGAGGACCTGGTGCAGCTGCTGTACACGTCCGGTACGACGGCCCTGCCCAAGGGCGCGATGATGACCCACCGGGCCCTCGTGCACGAGTACCTGAGCGCGATCACCGCCCTGGACCTGAGCGCCGGTGACCGTCCCGCGCACGCGCTGCCGCTGTACCACTCGGCGCAGATGCACGTGTTCCTGCTGCCGTACCTCGCCGTCGGCGCGACCAGCGTCATCCTGGACGCGCCCGACGGGGACCGGCTGCTCGACCTGATCGAGGCGGGCCGCGTGGACAGCCTGTTCGCGCCGCCCACGGTGTGGATCGGGCTGGCGGGCCGGCCCGACTTCGCCACCCGCGAACTCGACGGACTGCGCAAGGCCTACTACGGCGCGTCGATCATGCCCGTGCCGGTGCTTGAACGGCTGCGCGAGCGCCTGCCGCGGCTCGCCTTCTACAACTGCTTCGGGCAGAGCGAGATCGGCCCGCTGGCCACGGTCCTCGGCCCCGACGAGCACGAGGGCCGGCTGGACTCCTGCGGGCGGACCGTGCTGTTCGTGGACGCACGGGTCGTGGACGAGCAGGGCGAGGAGGTGCCCGACGGCACGCCCGGCGAGATCGTCTACCGCTCACCGCAGTTGTGCGAGGGCTACTGGGACAAGCCCGAGGAGACCGCCGAGGCCTTCCGGGACGGCTGGTTCCACTCCGGGGACCTCGCGGTGCGCGACGCCGACGGTTACTTCACGATCGTGGACCGGGTGAAGGACGTCATCAACTCCGGTGGCGTGCTGGTCGCTTCGCGGCAGGTCGAGGACGCCCTGTACACGCACGAGGCGGTCGCCGAGGCCGCCGTGATCGGCCTGCCCGACGAGCGGTGGATCGAGGCCGTCACGGCGGTCGTCGTCCGGCGCGGTGAGGTGACGGAGGAGCAGCTCATCGCGCATGTGAAGGAGAAGCTCGCACCCTTCAAGGCGCCCAAACGGGTGCTGTTCGTGGACGAGTTGCCGCGCAACGCCAGCGGGAAGATCCTCAAGCGCGAACTGCGGGACCGCTTCAGCGGATAGCCGGATAGCCGGATAGCCGGGTCAGTCGGCGGTCCTGCGGCGCAGTGCCTCCTTCTTCGCGCGGTTGCCGCAGGTGTCCATCGAGCACCAGCGCCGGGTGCCGGGGCGTGATGTGTCCAGGAAGAGCGCTCCGCACGAGGCTCCGGCGCAGTCGCGCACCCGGTGCAGCGCCGGGGAGGTGACCAGGTCCAGCGCGTCCCGGGCGACCAGGGCGAGCGTGGCGCGCACCGGGTCCCCGGCGTCCCAGGCCAGCCGGCCCGAGGAGGTGAGGGCGGGGACGGGCACCGGGTGTGCCGCGGCCTCGTTGACCCGGGCGCGTGTTGTCGCGTCCGGTGTCCGTCCGGCGCGGGCGGCGCCGATCAGCCGGTGGATCGCCTCACGCAGTTCCTGTGCCGTACGCACCAGGCCGGCCGTGGTCCGCCGGGCCTCGACGGGACAGGGGCCGCACTGCCGTACCCAGGCGGTCAGGGCTTCGGGGTCGGGCAGCTCCTCCACGGCGTCGGCCGTGCCCCGGTGACGCAGGGTCCGGAGGAAGTCCAGGCACGGGCGGCCCGCGCCCTGGCGGAAGCGAATCGTCGTCGGCACAGCCTCACCCTACGGGAGAACCGGTTTGACTGGTACCGTGCGGGAACCGTTCTAACCGGTTCTCCGAGAGGTGTGCCCGTGTCCGAGCCCGCGTCGTTATCGACCCCGCCCCGCCGGGTGATCCTCGTCCTGGCCCTCGCCTGCGGAGTGAGCGTCTCGACCATCTACTTCCCGCAGGCGATCAGTTCGCTGATCGCCGCCGACCTGCACATCCCGGCGGGCTCCGCGGCCCTCGTCGTCACCGCGGCCCAGTTCGGGTACGCGGGCGGCATCTTCCTGCTCGTCCCGCTCGGCGACCGGCTGCCGTCGCGCCGGCTGATCGTCACCCTGCTCGCCCTGACCGCGGCGGGCCTGGTCCTCGCCGGTGCCGCACCGACGCTGCCCGTCCTCGTCACGGCGAGCGCGGCCATCGGCGTCACCTCCGTCGTCCCGCAGATCATCATCCCGATGGCCGCCGGGCTCGTGCCCCCCGAGCGACGCGGCGCCGTCACCGGCACCCTGCTCAGCGGACTCATCGGCGGCATCCTGCTGGCCCGCACCTTCGGCGGCACCCTCGGCGAGTGGCTGGGCCGGCGCGCCCCCTACCTCGTCGCCGCGGCGCTCGTGCTCGCCCTCGCGGTCACGCTCGCCCGAGTGGTGCCGGACACCACGCCCTCGTCCGGACACCGGTACGTGGACCTCCTATCCGCCCCGCTGCGCCTGCTGCGCGAGGAACCCGACCTGCGCCGTTCCTGCCTCTACCAGGCCACCGTCTTCGCCGGCTTCAGCGCCGCCTGGACCGCGCTCACCCTGCTGGTGACCGGGCCGGCGTACGGCATGGGCGCCCAGACCGTGGGAGTGCTCGGACTCGTCGGTGCCGCGAGCATGTTCTGCACTCCGCTCGCCGGCCGGGCCGCCGACCGCCGGGGACCGGACACCGTGAGCCTGTGGTGCCTGCTCGGGGTGATCGGATCGGCCGGGGTGCTGGCCCTGGCCGGCCTCGGCGGCACGGCGGGGCTCCTCGTGCTGGCCGGGGGCATGCTGCTGCTCGACGTCGCGGTGCAGAGCGGCCAAGTGGCCAACCAGGCCCGCAACTTCGCGCTCCGCCCCGACGCGCGGGCCCGGGTCAACACCGCCTACATGACGTGCGCGTTCCTCGGCGGCAGCGCGGGGTCCTGGCTCGGGGTACGGGCGTACGGCCGGCTCGGCTGGCCGGGGGTGACGGGGCTGGTGGCCCTGTCCGCCGTGCTCGCGCTGACCCGGCATCTGACGCATCTGGCCAGGCGGCGGCGTACGAGGGCCGTTCCCGTCGAGGGCGCCGTGCCGCCGAGCCGCGTGCCGTGATGCAGCGCCGGTGAGTGCCGTGACATGCGGCCGGTCGGGCGGGGCGGGCGGCGCCTGGCGCACATGACACAGGGCCGGCACGGGCGGGTGGGGACGAGCAGGGGGGAGCCGGCGCAGCGCCAAGTCCCTCCGGGCCCGCCGTACCGGCCTGCCCGTCACCCCATTGCGCCGCCCTGACCGGTGGTCTTGGGGCGCAGATCCACGATCCGGCGGATCTTGCCGACGGAGCGCTCCAGGGACTCCGGCTCCACGATCTCCACGTCGACCGAGACCCCGATCCCGTCCTTGACGGCCGCGCAGATGGACCGGGCCGCGGCGTCCCGCGCCTCCGCGCCGGCGTCCGCGCGGGCCTCGGCCCGTACGGTCAGCCGGTCCAGCCGGCCCTCGCGGGTCAGCCGGAGCTGGAAGTGGGGCGCCACGCCGGGCGTGCGCAGCACGATCTCCTCGATCTGGGTCGGGAAGAGGTTGACCCCGCGCAGGATCACCATGTCGTCACTGCGCCCGGTGATCTTCTCAATCCGCCGGAACACCCGGGCCGTGCCGGGCAGCAGCCGGGTGAGGTCCCGGGTGCGGTACCGGATGACGGGCATGGCCTCCTTGGTCAGCGAGGTGAACACCAGCTCGCCCCGCTCGCCCTCCGGCAGGACCTCGCCCGTGATCGGGTCGACCACCTCCGGGTAGAAGTGGTCCTCCCAGATCGTCAGCCCGTCCTTGGTCTCCACGCACTCCTGCGCCACGCCCGGGCCGATCACCTCGGACAGCCCGTAGATGTCCACGGCGTCGATCGCGAACCGCTCCTCGATCTCGCGCCGCATCTGCTCGGTCCACGGCTCGGCCCCGAAGATCCCCACGCGCAGCGAGGTGCCCCGCGGGTCCACGCCCTGCCGCTCGAACTCGTCCAGCAGCGTGAGCATGTAGGACGGGGTCACCATGATGACGGCCGGCTGGAGATCCTGGATCAGCTGCACCTGGCGGGCCGTCATGCCGCCGGAGGCCGGGACGACCGTACAGCCAAGGCGCTCGGCACCATAGTGGGCGCCCAGACCACCGGTGAACAGGCCATAGCCGTAGGCCACATGCACGATGTCACCAGGCCGCCCGCCGGCCGCCCGGATCGACCGCGCCACCATGTCGGACCACATGGAAAGGTCGCTGTCCGTGTAGCCGACCACCGTGGGGCGTCCGGTGGTGCCGCTGGAGGCGTGCAGCCGGCGGATGCGCTCGCGCGGCACGGCGAACATGCCGTACGGGTAGTTCTCCCTGAGGTCCGCCTTGGTCGTGAAGGGGAAGCGAGCCAGATCGCCGAGGGACCGGCAGTCCTCGGGGCGGACGCCGGCCTTGTCGAAGGACTCCCGGTAGAACGGCACGTGGTCGTAGGCGTGCCGCAGCGAGGCGCGCAGCCGCTCCAGCTGGAGTTCCCGCAGTTCCTCGGGCCCGAGCCGTTCGCCCGCGTCGAGCAGGTCCGTCGCATCCGCCATCGATTCGACTCCCTCGTCACACTCACATTCCGGACGACCGATCATTCGGTCGATCCGTTCGGGGTCAGTAATTCAGGCCATGCGGCTCCAGGCAAGAGGCCTGCGGAGATTTTTCCGCGCACCCGGAGCACGGCCGCGGCGGAGAACGGGCACGTGGAGCTACGACGGGAACTGCTGCCGCCGCCCGTGTCCGCCGGGCGGTCGGCCGAGCTGGGCGCGGAGACCGAACGGATCGAGGCGTTGCTGCGCGAGGACGAAGAGGCCGGGCGGCGGGCGGTCGACGCCTTCAACGCGGCGACCGGACACGCGTACGGCCCGGCTGCCTTCCTGGAGTGGTGGGCGGCACGCGATCTGGCGGAGTTCGCCCTGGAGGCGGCCCGGCCGGCGTGGCCACGGGTTTCGGACGTCACCCGGGACGAGCTGATCGAGATCGTCCGCAGGCTACGCGCCGGATACGCGACCGGTGATCCCGACGCGGACCACTACCGGCTGCTGCTGGAGGCGAACGTCGCCCATCCCCAGGCCTTCCAGGTGACCGAGCAGGATGCCCCGCCCGAGCGGATCGTCGACGAACTCCTCGCGTACCGGCCCATCGCCCTGTGATCGGGCTTCTCGCACCCGTGCGGGAGATGTCGACGCGCACCCGCTCGGGGAGACCTTCACTCGCACTCGTGCGGTGAGACGTTGCGTGGCACCGGGGGTACGCGCCGCACGTGCGCGGCCACGGGAACAACGACTGGCCGCGGGACTACCGGGCCGAGGCGATGAGCGAGGGCCTCCTCGCCCTGCTGACGGCTCGGCCTCGACGGCGCCGATGTCGTGGGCCAATCGCTGGGCGGCATCGTCGCCCGCCTGCCGGCCGCCGACGGGCAGCGCAACACGTCCGCTCCTGTGTGGTGGGACCAAATGGCCTCGACAACTGAGCCACCAGCGGCTACCCCTGCGGCCCGAACGCCCTCAGGAATCGGTCGCGGAAGCCGTCCATCGCCCAGACGGGGGCGTTCGCCGCGGGTTTGAGGCCCTCCGTCCAGCCCCAGCCGGAGATCCGGTCCAGCACCTTGGGGTCACGGGCGACGACGGTGACCGGCACGTCCTTGCTGGGGCTGTTCCCGGTGACGGTCGGCACGGGCTGGTGATCGCCCAGGAAGACCAGGACCGTGTTGTCGTTGCCGTAGCGCCGCAGGAATCCGACGAGGCTGTCGAGCGAGTACTCGATGGAGGCCCGGTACGCGTCACGCACGCTCTCCGGGTTTCTCCAGACCTCCTCCTGGGACTGGCCCTCGCGCCTGATCCGCTGGAAGACCGAGCCGTCGCCGAGCTTCGCCCAGTCGACCATGCGGGGCACGGGCGCCCAGGGATAGTGGCTGGAGGTGAGGATGATCTCCGCCATCAGCGGGCCCCTGCCCCGCCTGCCGAACTCCCGCCGCTGGAACGTCTGCAGGGTGAACTGGTCCGGCACCTGGGACCAGCCGAAGTCCGGGCCGTGGTAGTCGAGGTGATGGCCGTCGTAGACGTGGTCCAGGCCGAAGAAGCGGCCCTCCGGCCAGGCCACCAGCACCCCGGGCACGACGCCGACCGTGCGCCAGGCGCCGGTGCTGCGGAACGCGCCGGTGAGGGTGGTGCGGTCGCTGGAGGTGAGGGAACGGAACCGCTGCTGGTTGCTGATCCACAGGCCGGACAGGAAGGTCGAGTGGGCCAGCCAGCTGCCGCCGCCGGTCACCGGCGAGCGCAGCCAGCCGCTGCGGGCCCGGAATCCGGCCGCCTTCAGGGCGTCGTCGCTGTCCTTGAGCACCGTGCCGATCCGTGGGCCCATCGCCGGGTCCTCGATCGCCGACCGGCCGTAGCTCTCGACGAACGTGAACAGCACGTCCTTGCCGCGCAGGGCGGTCAGCAACCGGTCCGGGGGCGTGTGGGCGAAGGCGTCGTGGGCGGACTGGCGGCGGAAGAGACGGGCGTCCGCGAGGGAGACGCGGACCTGCTGGGCGCGGTCGCGGAGGAGGCCGGCGTCGAGCGTGGCGGCGACGGGCACGCCGCCCGGCCGCAGGCCGAACACGACACAGGTGATCCAGGCGGTGCACAGCGCCAGGACGGCACCGACGGACCGGGCGCGGTGCCGGGCCACCAGGGTGCTCAGCCGGACCGTGGAGCACGCGGTCAGCAGGAGGACGGCGACCGCGAGCAGCAGCGCACCGGCGATGGCGACCAGCTCGCCGGTGCGGCCGGAGGTCCCGCGCAGATAGTCCGCCGCGTTGCCCAGCAGACCCCAGTCCAGCACCGGGTCGAAGGGACGGTACAGCACCGAATAGAAGCCCAGGTCCAGGCACTTGAGGAGCGTGAGCAGCCCGATCAGCACGCCGATGACGGCCGCCGCGGCCCGCCGCCCCCGGGGCGGCAGCACGAGCAGCACGGCGGCGAGCAGGATGCCCTCGGCCGGCAGACGTACGAACGCGGCCGGGGTGAGCCGGTCGGGCCGGTTCGGCAGCAGCAGTGCCGCGAGCAGGAGTCCGACGGCGAGCACAGCCGAGCCGACGGCCGCACACCGCACGACGCGCGCCCGCCTGCCGGGCGGACCGGCCGGCGTGCCCAGGCCCCGCGCGACCCGGCCCCACCCGCCGAGCGGGCCCACCGGTGCGGTGCGGCTCCACCGGCCGAGCAGGCCGGCATGCGCGGTGCGGCTCCCCTCGCCCGGCAGGCCGGTCCGTGCGGCGCGGCTCCGTCGACCGGGGAAGCCGACCCGTGTGGCGCGGCTCGGCCCGCCGAGCAGGCCGGCACGTGCGGCGAGGCCCCGGATGCCACGCCCGCGCCCGCCGGGCGCCGCGGCCCGCTCCGCCGCCTCTTCAGCCGTCGCCCCGGATGTCGCCGGATCCCCGGATGTCACCGGATCCCCGGATGCCGCCGGGCCGCTGTCCGTCTCGTCCGCGCTCCCCGGCGGGTGACTAGGCGTGTGGTGAGACACCCGGAGATCCTTCCGTGCGTGGCCCGGTGCCGGTGCGGAAGGCCTGGACCGGCACAACGCGACCGACCGACAGTCACCCAAAGTAGTCGAGCGGTGTCGGTTGTGCGCACGGAGTGGTGCTACCGGGTGGTGGGCGCGGGGACGCCCCCGGTGTCACCGCTGGTCGGCCGCCACCGCCACCTCCCGCGCCCACCGGTAGTCGGCCTTGCCGCTCGGGGACCGCTGGATGGAGTCGGTGATCACCAGCTGGCGGGGAACCTTGTAGCCGGCCAGCCGGGTACGGCAGTGGCTCTGGATGTCGGCCAGCGAGGGGTGCGCGGCTCCCTCGCGCAGCTGCACCACGGCCGCCACGTGGTTGCCCCAGGTGGCGTCCGGGACCCCGGCGACCAGCGCGTCGTACACGTCCGGATGCGCCTTGAGCGCCTGCTCGACCTCCTCCGGATAGACCTTCTCGCCCCCGGTGTTGATGCACTGCGAGCCCCGGCCCAGCACGGTGACCACGCCGTCCTCGTCGACCGTCGCCATGTCGCCGAGCAGGACCCAGCGCTGCCCGTCCTTCTCGAAGAACGTCTCGGCGGTTTTCCGCGGGTCGTTGTAGTAGCCGAGCGGGGCGTGCCCGCACTGGGCGACCCGGCCGATCTCGCCCGCGGCGACCGGCTCGTGCGTGACCGGATCCACCACGCGCGTACGGGAGTTGACCCGCAGCCGGAAGCCGCGCTCGGG
Organism: Streptomyces incarnatus; assembly: GCF_001027185.1. NCBI lineage: Bacteria > Bacillati > Actinomycetota > Actinomycetes > Kitasatosporales > Streptomycetaceae > Streptomyces > Streptomyces incarnatus. Next base: position 7,704,168 of record NZ_CP011497.1, read on the forward strand.
GCCCGAGTCCTCCGTCGCCGTTCCGTTGAAGCCGGACTCGGAGGAGCCGAAGTTGTTGAGCAGCATGGCGTTCGGGACGAGTTCCCGGAACTGCCGGCGCACCGTCTCCGACATGATCGCGCCCGACGAGGAGACGCTGAACAGGGCCGAGCAGTCCGTGCCCTTGAGCGGTCCGCTCAGCGCGTCGATCAGCGGCCGGAGCATGGCGTCGCCGACCAGCGACATGCTGGTGACCTTCTCCCGCTCGACGGTCCGCAGCACCTCCTCCGGTACGAACTTGCGGTGCAGGACGACGCGTTGGCCGAAGTTGAAGCCGATGAACGCCGTCAGCGTGGAGGTGCCGTGCATCAGCGGGGGAGTGGGGAAGAAGGTGATCCCGGATCCGCCGGCGGCGACCCGCTCGGCCAGCTCCTGAGGTGCCTTCACCGGCTCCCCGGTCGGCGCCCCGCCGCCGAGGCCGGCGAAGAACAGGTCCTCCTGCCGCCACATCACCCCCTTGGGCATGCCGGTCGTGCCGCCGGTGTAGATGATGAACAGGTCGTCGGCGGAGCGGGCCGGGAAGCCCCGGGCCGGCGCGCCGGACGCCTCCGCGTCGCCGAACGGCACCGCCCCGGGCACCCCGGCCGTCTCCGGGCCCACCCGCAGCAGGTGCCGCAGCTTCGGCGCCCGCGGCAGCGCCGCCGCCACCCGGTCCGCGAACTCCGCGTCGAAGACCAGCGCGACCAGATCGGCGTCCCGGTAGAGGTACACCAACTCCTCTTCGACATAGCGGTAGTTGACGTTGACCGGGACGATCCGCGCCTTCAGGCAGGCCAGCACCGTCTGCAGGTACTCGACGCCGTTGTACAGGTGCAGGCCGAGGTGTTCTCCGGGCCGGATCCCGCTGTCGGTCAGGTGGTGGGCGATGCGGTTGGCGGCCGCGTCCAGTTCGGCGTAGGTCAGGCGGCGCTCCGCGCCGGTGCCGGGATGGTCGACGTACACGAGCGCCTCGCGGTCCGGGACCACGTCGACGACCGACTCGAACAGGTCGGCAAGGTTGTACTCCACCGCTCCTCCTGACCCCGATCGTGCCCGTATGCGTCCACTAGCGGGTCATCAGAGCAAAGGGCGCCGCAACTGTGAAGGGTCCGCGCCCATAAATCTGACTCCCTGTCAGAAAACTCTGGAAGCTCCCTTGAAGTGCTTCGCCGCCTACTGCAACCTGTTCTCGTTCTCACCGAGGGGAGACAAGTCCATGGGCGGGACGGAACACCTCACCGTGCGGCGCGAGGGCGCCACGCTGGTGCTCACGCTCAACCGGCCCGACGCGAAGAACGCGCTCTCGCTGCCGATGCTCGTCGGCCTGTACGACGGCTGGCTCACGGCCGACGCGGACGACGGGATCCGCTCGATCGTGCTCACCGGGGCAGGCGGCTCCTTCTGCGCCGGCATGGACCTGAAGGCGCTGGCCGGGAAGGGCATGGCGGGGGAGCGGTACCGCGACCGGCTCAAGGCCGACCCCGACCTGCACTGGAAGGCGATGCTGCGCCACCATCGCCCGCGCAAACCGGTGATCGCCGCCGTCGAGGGGTATTGCGTCGCCGGCGGCACCGAGATCCTCCAGGGCACCGACATCCGGATCGCGGGCGAGTCCGCGACCTTCGGCCTGTTCGAGGTCCGGCGCGGCCTGTTCCCGATCGGCGGCTCCACCGTGCGGCTGCAACGCCAGATCCCGCGCACGCACGCCCTGGAGATGCTGCTCACCGGGCGTCCGTACAGCGCCCGGGAGGCCGCGGACATCGGACTGATCGGCCGCGTCGTGCCCGACGGCACCGCGCTCGAGGCCGCCCTGGAGACCGCCGAGCAGATCAACGCCTGCGGTCCGCTCGCCGTCGAGGCCGTCAAGGCGTCGGTGTACGAGACCGCGGAGATGACGGAGACCGAGGGGCTCGCCGCCGAACTCACCCGTGGCTGGCCGGTCTTCGACACCGCCGACGCCAAGGAAGGCGCCCGCGCCTTCGCGGAGAAGCGGGCGCCCGTCTACAAGCGTGCGTGACGCTCCGCTGAGGGAGCGGTCGGCAGAGGCCGTTCGCAAGCTGCGGGCCGTCTTGGGCCGGTCGCGCCCGCGCGGCGGAGCCGCATGTGTCACCGCCCCGCGCCCCTGAAGGGGCGCCTCCACCGCCCACCTTCTCAAGGAGGCAAGCCCCGATGCCGGAAGTCCTCAGAGCACCCCTCGTCGTCGAGTTCCCCTTCACCCGCTCCCTCGGTCCCGTCCAGAGCGCCTTCCTCACCGGGCTGCGCGAACGCGTCGTCCTCGGCGTGAGGACCAGCGACGGACGCATCCTCGTCCCGCCCGTCGAGTACGACCCCGTCACCGCCGAGGAGCTGCGCGACCTGGTGGAGGTCGCCCCCACGGGCACGGTCACCACCTGGGCCTGGAACCACGAGCCGCGCCGCGGCCAGCCCCTCGACACGCCCTTCGCCTGGGTCCTGGTCCGGCTGGACGGCGCCGGCACCGCCCTGCTGCACGCCCTCGACGCCCCCGGCCCGGACGCCGTGCACACCGGAATGCGCGTCCGCGCCCGCTGGGCCGGGGACCGCACGGGCGCCATCACCGACATCGCCTGCTTCGAGCCGTACGACGGAGAGCCGGAGCAACCGGGGGACCACACCGGCGAGTTCACCGACCCGCTCGCCGGGATCACCGCCCCCGCCCGCCTGGACTACACCTACTCACCCGGCCGCGCCCAGTCCGACTACATCAACGCCCTCTCCGAACGGCGGACCGTCGGCGAACGCTGTCCCTCCTGCCGCAAGGTGTACGTCCCCCCGAGGGGTGCGTGTCCCACCTGTGGCGTGGCCACGGCGGAACACGTCGAAGTAGGTCCCCGCGGCACCGTCACCACCTTCTGCATCGTCAACATCAAGGCTAAGAACCTCGACATCGAGGTGCCCTACGTCTACGCGCACATCGCCCTCGACGGCGCCGACCTCGCCCTGCACGCCCGGATCGGCGGCATCCCCTACGACCAGGTGCGCATGGGCCTGCGCGTGGAGCCCGTGTGGACCGAGGGCGCCCGCTACCCCGACCACTACCGGCCCACCGGCGAGCCCGACGCCGACTACGACACCTACAAGGAGCTGCTGTGACCCGGGAGATCGCGGTCGTCGCCTTCGCCCAGACCGACCACCGGCGCTCCACCGAGGAGTCCTCCGAGGTCGAGATGCTCATGCCGGTCCTGCACGAGGTGCTGGACCGGACCGGCCTCAGGACCGCCGACATCGGCTTCACCTGCTCCGGCTCCAGCGACTACCTCGCCGGCCGCGCCTTCTCCTTCACCCTCGCCCTCGACGGCGTCGGCGCCTGGCCGCCGATCTCCGAGAGCCACGTCGAGATGGACGGAGCCTGGGCGCTGTACGAGGCCTGGACCAAGCTGCTCACCGGCGACGCCGACACCGCGCTCGTCTACTCCTACGGCAAGTGCTCGCCCGGCTCGGTGCGGGACGTCCTCACCCGCCAGCTCGACCCCTACTACGTCGCCCCCCTGTGGCCCGACTCCGTAGCCCTCGCCGCCCTCCAGGCACAGGCACTCATGGACGCCGGCCACACCGACGAACCCGCGCTCGCCGCCGTCGCCGCCCGCAGCCGGGCCGACGCGGAGGCCAACCCGCACGCCCAGCTCAAGGGGCCGGTGCCGCAGGGCGACTACGTCGTACGGCCGCTGCGCACCGGCGACTGCCCGCCCGTCGGCGACGGCGCCGCGGCCGTGATCCTCGCGGCGGGGGAGCGGGCCCGCCGGCTGTGCGAGCGGCCCGCCTGGATCCGCGGCATCGACCACCGCATCGAGGCCCACAGCCTCGGTGTCCGCGACCTCACCGACTCACCGTCCACCCGGCTCGCCGCCGAGAAGGCCGGAGCCTTCGAACGGCCCGTCGACACGGCCGAGTTGCACGCCCCGTTCAGCTCCCAGGAGGTGGTCCTGCGCAAGGCGCTCCGCCTCGGCGACGACGTGTGCGTCAACCCCTCCGGCGGGGCGCTCGCCGCCAACCCCGTCATGGCCGCCGGACTGATCCGCATCGGCGAGGCCGCCGCCCGCATCCACCGCGGCGCCTCCGACCGCGCCCTCGCCCACGCCACCTCCGGCCCCTGCCTGCAGCAGAACCTGGTCGCCGTACTCGAAGGGGATCCACGATGAGCAAGGAGCCCGTGGCCGTCGTCGGCGTCGGCCAGACCAAGCACGTCGCCGCCCGCCGGGACGTCTCGATCGCCGGACTCGTCCGCGAGGCGGCCCGAAGGGCCCTGAAGGACGCCGAGCTGACCTGGGCCGACATCGACGCCGTCGTCATCGGCAAGGCGCCCGACTTCTTCGAGGGCGTGATGATGCCCGAGCTGTACCTGGCCGACGCCCTCGGCGCCGTCGGCAAGCCCATGCTCCGGGTGCACACGGCGGGCTCCGTCGGCGGGTCGACCGCGCTGGTGGCCGCGAACCTGGTCGCCGCCCGCGTCCACGGCACCGTCCTCACCCTCGCCTTCGAGAAGCAGTCCGAGTCCAACGCCATGTGGGGCCTGTCCCTGCCGATCCCCTTCCAGCAGCCCCTGCTCGCCGGCGCCGGCGGCTTCTTCGCCCCCCATGTGCGCGCCTACATGCGACGCAGCGGCGCCCCCGACACCGTCGGCTCCCTCGTCGCCTACAAGGACCGGCGCAACGCCCTGAAGAACCCCTACGCCCACCTGCACGAGCACGACATCACCCTGGAGAAGGTCCAGGCCTCGCCCATGCTGTGGGACCCCATCCGCTACTCCGAGACCTGCCCCTCCTCGGACGGCGCCTGCGCCATGGTCCTCACCGACCGTGCCGGAGCCGCCCGCGCGCCCCGGCCGCCGGCCTGGGTGCTCGGCGGCGCCATGCGCAGCGAGCCCACCCTGTTCGCGGGCAAGGACTTCGTCTCCCCGCAGGCCGGCAAGGACTGCGCCGCCGACGTCTACCGGCAGGCCGGCATCGCCGACCCGCGCCGGGACATCGACGCCGTCGAGATGTACGTGCCGTTCTCCTGGTACGAGCCGATGTGGCTGGAGAACCTGGGCTTCGCGGAGGAGGGCGAGGGCTGGAAGCTCACCGAGTCCGGGGTGACCGAGCTCGACGGTGACCTGCCCGTCAACATGTCGGGCGGCGTGCTCTCCACCAACCCCATCGGCGCCTCCGGCATGATCCGCTTCGCCGAGGCCGCCCTCCAGGTACGCGGCCAGGCCGGAGAACACCAGGTCGACGGTGCCCGCAGGGTGCTCGGACACGCCTACGGCGGCGGCTCGCAGTTCTTCTCCATGTGGCTCGTGGGAGCGCGGCCACCGGAGTCCTGAAAGTCCTCCCCACGTGGCCTGTCGGGCGTCGTGAGCGGTCGCTAGGCTGACCCGCGGACGACGAACCGGGAGGAGCACGGACGTGGCCGAGACCACCACCCAGCACAAGCCGCTCGCGGGCTGGGACAAGCCGGAGCTGGACCTCAGCAAGGCCGAGTGGCAGTCCAGCAGCCGAGGTCTGGGCGATGTCCAGATCGCCTTTGTCGAGGGCTTCATCGCCATGCGCAACAGCGGCCGTCCGGAGAGCCCATCCCTGATCTTCACGCCCGCCGAATGGGGCGCCTTCGTCTCCGGAGCCCGGGAAGGCGAGTTCGACCTCACCTGATCCGGCCCGGCGGCGCGACCGGCGCCACCGGCACCGGACCGGCACCGCGCGGACACCGGCAGCCGAACCGGCGGTGTTCCGCGCGGATTCCCGGACACGCGACCACCAGGACCCCGCTGGGACCGACGCCTGCGCCAGGCTGGCCCCAGCACGGGGAAGGTCGTGTTCCGGAAGGTGAGGACGATGAGCACTGCGCCGGTCATCGCCGCGGTCGACGGCTCCGACGACAGCCTGCGCGCGCTGGAGTGGGCCGTCGACGCCGCACGCCGCCGCGCCGCACCGCTGCGGGTGGTGCACGTACGGCAGTACGCCGCCTGGGGCCAGGCCGATGTGCTGGTCGCCGCGCCACCCCAGGTGGAGGGCGACCCGGTGCTGGACGACGTGCACGCCCGGCTCGCGGACCGCAGCGCGGAAACCGCCGTCGAGTACGTCGCCCTGGAGGGCGGACCCGGCGCCGTACTGCCCGAACTCGGCGCCGACGCCCAGCTGTTGGTCCTCGGCTCCCGGGGCCGTGGCGGCTTCGCCAGCCTGCTGCTCGGCTCCAACGGGCTCGCCGCCGCCCGGGACGCCGAGTGCCCGGTGGTCGTCGTACCCCGGCCCGGCCGGCAGGTGCACGGCGAGGGCCCGGCCGAGCCCGGCCCCCGGGTGGTGGTCGGCCTGCACGCCGACAGCCCGGACGAGGCGACCCTCGCCTTCGCCTTCACCGAGGCCGCCCTGCGCGGCGCACGCCTCCAGGTGATCGCCGCCTATCCGTGGCCGGTGCAGACCTGGTCGGCCCCCGGCCAGCTGGTGCCGCCCCAGATCGACCAGTCCGCCGTCGAGAACGAGACCCGCGCCCTCGCCGAGGGCTTCCTCGCCCCGCACCGCGAGCGGCACCCCGAGGTCCGCGCCGATGCCGAGGCGCTGCCCGGCGACGCGGCCGGCCACCTCGTGGCCGCCTCCAAGGATGCCGAGCTGGTCGTCGTCGGCCGGCACCGGCGGCGCCTGCTCGCACCGGCCCGCATGATGGGCTCCGTCACCCAGGCCGTCCTGCTGCACGCGGCCAGCCCGATCGCCGTGGTGCCCCCGGTGCCCCCGGAGGGGTGAGCGCCGGGCAGGGCCACCACCAGCGGCGGCCGGGCCCGGCCAAGGGAACTCCGCAGTACATGGGCCGCTACGACACGTTCGTCACCCCACACCCCTACGGACCTACCACGGTTCCCTGCACCATCGCGGGCAGCGGCTCCCCCTGACACCAGGTCAGCCGGGGCCGGTCATGGTGTCCGACAACGCTGCCCGGGTCGTCTTCATGGCGCCCCCACACATGTCCGGCGCGCCCACTCCGCGCCTAGCCTCCAGCGCGTCCATCCACAGCCGGAGGAACCCGTATGCCGACCACACCGCACAGACGGCCCACCCGCCGAGGCACCCTCCCCGCCCTGTCGCTCACCGCGGCCTGCCTGCTCCTGGCCACCCCGGCCGCCACGGCGGCACCCGCCGGCGTACCGGACGGCCACTGCGCCGGCCGTACCGGGCTCCGGGTGCCCGGTGCCGCCCGTCAGCAGGCCGACTGCCTGGACGAGCTGACCACCGCCGGCACCGTGGCCTCCGGCCACACCGACCCGGCCGACTACGCCGGACTCACCCCCAAGGACCTGCCCACGCCCAGCGGCGTACCGGGCATCCAGATCGACGGCTACTTCCCGGACAGCTCCACCACCGACACGAACCACGGCTGGAACCACGACTCCCAGTTCGTCATCCGGCTGCCCGACCACTTCAACGGCGGCCTGGTCGTCGCCGGCACGCCCGGCAACCGCGAGCAGTACGCGAACGACAAGGCCATCTCCGACTGGGTGCTCGCCCGCGGCTACGCCTACGCCGCCACCGACAAGGGCAACACCGGCACCGCCTTCTACCGCGACGGCCGGCGGCCCGGCGACGCCATCGCCGAATGGAACACCCGCCTCACCCAGCTCACCCGCGCGGCCCGCGCCGTGGTCGCCCAGCGCTACCACCGGCCGCCCGTCCGCACCATCGCCACCGGCCTGTCCAACGGCGGCTACCTGGTCCGCTGGCAGCTGGAGAACCACCCCGAGCTGTACGACGGCGGAGTCGACTGGGAAGGCACCCTCTGGCGCGCCGGCGGGCCCCACCTGCTCACCTTCCTGCCGCAGGCGCTGCGCCACTACCCGGCGTACGCCGCCGGCGGCCCCGGAGCCGCCGACGCTGCGGCAGCCCTGCACCGGGCCGGCTTCCCGCCCGGCTCGGAGTTCCTGTGGCCGTACCACTACCAGGTCTACTGGGACCTCACCCAGCGCGTCTACCGGGAGGAACTCGACCCGGGCTACGACGGCGCCACCGAGGCCGGCACGCCGTTCTGCGCCTCCGGCACCCCGGGCTGCGACGCCGACTACGACTACGCGGCCCGGCCCGCGGCCGTCCACCGCGCGGTCGACCGGATCGCCCTCACCGGGCGCATCGGCAAACCGCTGATCACCCTCCAGGGAACCCTCGACGCACTGCTGCCGATCAGCCAGGACTCCGACGTCTACGCGCGCATGGTCCACGCGGCCGGACGCGGCTCCCTGCTGCGCTACTACCGCATCGAGGACGGCACCCACACCGACTCCCTGGTCGACGCCTTCCCCGACCGGCTGCGCCCGATGGTGCCCTGCCACCACGCGGCCTTCGCGGCCCTGGAGGGCTGGCTCACCGGCGCCGCCCTCCCGCCCGCCGACCACACGGTCCCCCGCCCGCCCGGTGCGACGGCGGCCACCCTGCTGACCAGCTGCCCCTTGAGCTGAGTGGCACCCCCCGTCCCGACGGACGCGCCCGAAGGGGCGCGGGGAACCGCGCGACCAGCCACGATGAGCCCCGCTGGCGAAAGATCAGCGCAGCCACTGACGGCCCCTTCCCGGCGCGCCTCGCAGAGCCCACGTACCATGGCCGCATGTCGTTCCTCCGCCGCCGCAGCGCCACCCCCGCCGGACCCGACTTCGACGTGCTGGCCATGGACCCGGGCGACTGGCCGGGCAACCTCGGCGCGGGTCTGCTGCCCGCGCCCGACGGCACCTGCCAGGGTGTCTTCCTGCGCTACGACCTCTTCGGCGGCCGCGGCCCCGCCATGATCATCGGCAATCTCCCCGAGGGCTCCCCGGCCCGGGAGGTCGCCGAGGGCGAGATCCCCTTCGAGGTGGGCCAGCTGCTGCTCGCGCTGGAGAACGACGAGGAGGTCACGGTCGTCGGCGTCGAGGACACCCCGGTCCTCCAGGGCGACAACCTCCTCATCGTGCGGCGGCTGAAGCTGTCCGAGTCCCGGATCTCCTGCGTCCAGTTCGACCGCAGCGACGGCGTCCTCGTCACCATCGCCGCCTGGGACCGTCCCATCACCGACGACCTGTACGCCCTGCTGAAGCCGCTCCCGGCGGAGCTTTTCCAGCAGGGCTGAGGCCGCGCGCGGCTAGCTCGCCGAGCCCTCGAGGGTCACGTCCGCGGCGCGGACGAATCCCACCCGGTGGCCGTACTGGATCTCGTAGTACAGGTCCTTGCCCACCACGACCCGGTGCGAGTCGGTGGTGAAGGTGACCGAGTAGTAGTACTCGCCCGGCACCTCGTCACCGACCACGTACCTCTGCCCGGCCGGGATCGTGTACGGCAGCGGGACGACCGACTGCGGGGGCACGCCCGCCGGGTAGGCCGCCTGTTCCGGGTAGGCCCTGCCGTACACCGGAATGCTCGTCAGGCCCTCCTTCGGGGTGATCACCAGCCCCTTGGCGGGAACCGCCGCCGGCTCCCCGGGCGGGTTCCGGAACCAGGCCTTCTGGCCCAGGTACCAGATCGCGGTCCAGTCGCCCCAGCGGTCCGCGACCGCGTACTGCTGGCCGGTGGAGACGCGGGAGGACAGGTCGTTCACGTCCTCGGTCGGGTCCTTCTTCAGCCCGATGTCCTTGATCAGCGGCGCGTTGACGTCGTGGTCCGAGTACAGCCGCACCTCGCTGGAGCCGTGCGCCGTGCACGGCTCGCCGCTGGTGGTGCAGCCCATGTACACCGGCTGGTTCGCGGCGTAGTCCGGCAGGATCGTCACCAGCCCGCCCCTCTTGCCGGCCGTGCGCTTGAAGGGGTGGCCCAGCAGCTGGAAGTAGTGCCGCCAGTCCCAGTACGGGCCAGGGTCGGTGTGCATGCCGGGAATCGTGGACGTGGTCGGGCCGGGCACGTTGTCGTGGCCCAGGATGTGCTGCCGGTCCAGCGGGATGCCGTACTTGGCGGCGAGGTACCTCACCAGCCGGGCCGAGGAGCGGTACATCGCCTCGGTGTACCAGGCGTCCGGGTTCGCGAGGAAACCTTCATGCTCGATGCCGACGGACTTGGCGTTGACGTACCAGTTGCCCGCGTGCCAGGCCACGTCCTTGGCCTTCACGTGCTGGGCGATCAGACCGTCCGTGGAGCGGATCGTGTAGTTCCACGACACATAGGCCGGGTCCTGGATCAGGTTCAGCACTCCGTCCCAGGCGCCCTCCGTGTCATGGATGACGATGTATTTGATGCTCTGCGACACCGGCCGGTCGCCGAGGTCGTGGTTGCCGTAGTCGTTGCTCCCGAACTGCGCGTACGGCGCCCAGACCGCCTCGCAGGACACCGAGTTCGGACACTCGACGCCGTCCGTGGGCAGCGTGCCCAGCCCGGCCCGCCGCAGCTGGGCGGTGTCGGCGGTGAGCCGGGGCTGGGCGGCGAGCGCGACCAGCTGGCCGTCGTCCGTGACGCGCTCCTCGCCGGTGCGCAGCACGTCGTACACGTCGTCGGCGTACGCCCTGGCGGTGGCCGTGTCGTCGGCGCCGGAGAAGCGGGCCACCGCGCCGTACCAGTCGGCCGGGTCGGCGCTCAGCGGCTCGCCCAGCTCCTGCTGCGCGGCGGCGAGCAGGGCGGCGCCGCCGGCCACGTTCGCCGCCGGGTCGGTGCGCAGTTCCTCGGCCGGCCGTCCGGTCAGCCGCGCGGCCTTCGGCAGGGTTTTGAGCCGGGCCGGCAGCGCGGAGTCGGCCGGCACCTGGATCTCCGGGTGCACGGCCGCGCGGGCGGCGTCGCCCCGGGCGTCCTCGGTGCCCTCGGCGTAGTGCTCCGTGGTGGCGATCGCGGTGCGGGCGTCCGTCAGGTGCATCGGGCCGTAGCCGCCGCTCACGCTCGGCGCGCCGGCGTGCCAGTCCCAGCGGGACTGGAGGTAGGAGACGGCGAGCAGGACGCTCTGCGGCACGTGGTACTCGGCCGCCGCGGTGGCGAACGCGTGCTGCAGCCGGCCGGCGGAGGCGTCCGTGGCGCCCTGGGCGGGGGCCGCGCCGAGCAACGGCAGCAGCAGGGCCGCCGAGGCGAGCGGGCCGGCGGCCCGCCGCAGATGTCTTGGGCCGGGTGCGGACGCGGAATCAGTGGCGGAACCTCGCAATGCGGCCTCCTGTGACGGGCGGGCAGTGGCGGGGCGTGCGGCGCCGAGCTGGGTCAGTGGTACCCGCTGGCCGACGATCCGTCAATGATGCCGCGAGGACGGCGATTTCCCATGTCACGAAGGGTTTTCGGCGAGTTTCGCCACGGCGGTGCGCGGGCCTGCGGGGCGTCACTGGCGTACACCAGTGGCCCCGGCCTGCGCGAACTCATGAAGGCCGGGCCACTCGAACACCCGACCCGAGAACGCCCGAGCCCACGAACGCCGGACTCACGACGGGACGAGCGGAGGACGGCCCGAGCGGACGACGGCCCGAACGCAGGACAGTGCGAGCACACGCCGGTCCGAGCACACGCCGGTCCGCCCACGCGAAGGCCCGCGGTGCCCGAAGGTCCGCGCACGCGAAGGTCCGGGCACGCGAAGGTCCGGGCACGCGAAGGTCCGCGGTGCGCCGCCGCTCTGGCGCGCCGCGGACCTTCGTCCCCGTCAGCGACGTCAGCGAGTGCCGACCGCCGCCCGTACGGCCTTGCGGGCCATCTGGCAGTCGTCGTGCAACCGCCTGAGCAGCAGCCGCTGTTCCTCGCCGGACGGCGCGGCACCCGGGTGGGCCGGGCCCGGTGCCGCCGGGGCCACTTCGTGCATCGAACGCTGCACGGCCGTCTCGTACGTCCGGATCTCCCGGGTCAGCACCAGCATCAGGTTCACCAGGAAGGCGTCCCGGGAGGCCGGGCCCGCCGACTGGGCGATCTGGCTGATCTGCCGCCGGGACACCGGCGCGTCCCCGAGGACCAGCCACAGCGTCGCCAGGTCGTACCCCGGCAGGTACCAGCCCGCGTGCTCCCAGTCCACCAGCACTGGACCGGCCGGTGACAGCAGGATGTTCGACAGCAGGGCGTCGCCGTGGTTGAACTGGAGCATGCCGTGCCGGCCCACCTCATGGGCGATGCCGTGCAGCAGCTTCTGGAGGTCGCCGAGGTCCCGGTCGGTGAGCAGGCCCAGCTCGTGGTACCGGGAGATCCGGGCGCCGTAGTCCAGCGGCATGTCGAAGGTGCCCGCCGGGGGCCGCCAGGCGTTCACCCGGCAGATCGCGCCCAGCGCTGCCCGGATGTCCGGGCGGGGCGGCACCTCCGCCGGATGACGCTGCAGCGCCGCCACCCGGCCCGGCGCCCGCTCGATGACCAGGGTGCAGTTGTCCGGGTCCGCCGCGATCAGCCGGGGCACGCGGACCGGTGGCCGGTGCCGGACGAACGAGCGGTATGCGGCTATTTCGTGGCGGATCCGCTCGGCCCAGGCGGGCGAGTGGTCCAGCAGACACTTGGCCACGGCCGTGCCGCGCCCCGCCGTGCCGACCAGGAGGACGGACCGTCCGCTGCGCCGCAGCACCTGCACCGGAGTGAACTCCGGACAGATCCGGTGCACCGATGCGATCGCGGTGCGCAGCTGCGCGCCCTGGGGACCGGACAGGTCGAGTCTGCCGCTGAGCGGCCCGGTGCCGACCTGGCCCGGCACCCGCCGGAGCCGGCCCGCGACCGGCACGGGGCCGCCCGGCCGCGCCGCCGGGTCCAGATACGGCCCGCCGCCCGCGGGGCGGGAGCGCAGCGGCCGGGGCGGGGCGGACACGGAGGACGATGCTGCGTACATGGGAGATACAGATCCCTTCGTGTGCCTGCGGTGCCTGCCTGTGGTGCGTGCTCGGGGCACATGCGCGAGGCCGGCGCACGGGGGAGCCCGTACTCCGTTCGCATGCACTGCGAGCGTGCGCCTGCCCGGCCCGGCCGCCCGGGTGCACCCTGGGGAATGCAACCGTCAGCTCGGCGAGCCGAGCGGCGACCGGGTCGGGGTGGCGCGTTCCTACTCGACACCCGATGCCCAGTGGCACACCATCTGGCGGACCCTGGCGAACCCTGGCGAATAGTCGCCCGGCAACCTCCACGGGGCTACTGTCAACTCAGCCGAGAACCTGGGGGCTTGACGTGAGCGGACAACCCAACACCCGCCTGGCGGACCTGTTCGGCCTGGCCGGCTGGTCCAAGGGCGAACTCGCGAGGCTGGTCAACAAGCAGGCGGCGGCCATGGGCCACCCCCAGCTGTCGACCGACACCTCCCGGGTCCGTCGGTGGATCGACATGGGAGAGATCCCGCGCGATCCCGTACCGCGGGTGCTGGCGGCCCTGTTCACCGAGCGTCTCGGCCGTGTCGTGACCATCGAGGACCTCGGTCTGGTACGGCACGGGCGTGCGGGGAAACGGCAGGGCGACGGGATCGAGGAACATCCCGACGGCGTGCCGTGGGCGCCCGAGCGGACCGCCGCGGTCCTCACCGAATTCACGGGAATGGACCTCATGCTCAACCGACGCGGCTTGGTGGGCGCGGGTGCCGCGCTCGCCGCGGGATCCGCACTCAGCAGCGCCATGTACGACTGGCTGCACACCGACCCGGCCCTGAAGGCCGACGCCCCCGTCCTCGACGACCCCCTGCACGCCGACCCCGCTGGGTTCGACCGCTATGAGGCCGCCCCCATCGGGTCGCAGGAGGTTGAGGAACTGGAGCGCTCGGTCGAGGTGTTCCGTGCCTGGGACGCGGCCCGTGGCGGCGGGCTTCAGCGCAAGGCGGTCGTGGGCCAGCTCAACGAGGTGGGCGGCATGCTCGCCTACCACCATCCACCCCATCTCCAGCGGCGCCTGTGGGGCGTCGCCGCCAACCTCGCCGTCCTCGCGGGCTGGATGTCGCACGACGTCGGCCTGGAGCCCACGGCGCAGAAGTACTTCGTCATCGCCGCCCACGCCGCCCGCGAGGGCGGAGACCGCCCCCGCGCCGGCGAGGCCCTGTCCCGGGCGGCCCGGCAGATGGTGCACCTCGGCCGGCCCGACGACGCACTGGACCTGATGAAACTCGCCCAGGACGGCGCCGGCGACCGCCTGCAGCCGCGCACGAAGGCGATGTTCCACACCATCGAGGCCTGGGCGCAGGCCTCGATGGGCAAGGGGCAGGCCATGCGCCGCACGCTCGGGCGGGCGGAGGACATGTTCGTCGCCGACCGCGGCGACGGCGAACCGCTGGACTGGATGCAGACCTTCAAGGACGAGGACCTGTACGGCATGCAGGCCCTCGCCTACCGCACCCTGGCCGAGTTCGACCCGAGCGCGGCCGTGCACGCCCAGCACTACGCGGAGAAGGCCCTGGCCCTGCGCGTCGACGGGCGGGAGCGGTCGAAGATCTTCGACCATCTGTCCATGGCCTCGGCCTGCTTCATCGCCGACGACCCCGAGCAGGCCGACCGCTACGCCCGGCTGGCCCTGATGTCGATGGGGTCGAACTCCTCCCGTCGCACCTGGGACCGGCTGCGGCAGATGTACCGGCTGACCGCGGAGTACGCCGGCTATCCGAGGATCCACGAACTGCGGGAGGAGATCCGGCTCGCCCTGCCCAAGCCGAGGTCCAAGGGCGCGGGCAGCGCACAGGCGTGAGCGCACGGGCACCGGGCCCGTGCGCCGGATTCCGGCAACGACATCGGTTACGTCGGCAACAGCGGTTACGTCGGCAAGGTCGGTTGCGTCAGCTCATGCGGTGACCCTGGCGACGAGCACGCAGGCGTCGTCCTCGCGCCCGGCTCCGCCGAACTCCTCGACCACCGTCCGCAGGCAGTCCTGCGCGGTGCGCGCCGCGCCGAACCGTGGCGCGAGGTCGAGCAGGCGGTCCACGGCCGCGCCCGGGCTGTGCCCCGGCACCAGCCCGTCGGTGTGCAGGAGCAGCAGGTCACCCGGCTGGAGGGGGTCCTCGGCCTGTCCGTAGACGGCGCCCGAGGTGGCGCCGAGGAGGACGCCGTCCGGTGCGTTCAGCACCCGCCCCGCCCCGTCGCGGTACAGCAGCGGGGCGGGGTGTCCTGCCTGCGCCCAGACCAGGGTGCGGTTCTCCGGCCGGTAGCGGCAGCAGACGGCGCTGCCGAGGGCGGGCTGCACCGTGGCGTCCAGTAACTGGTTGAGCATGCCGAGCAGTTCACCGGGCGGGCTGCCGGCCAGCGCCATGCCGCGTACGGCGCCGAGCAGCATCGCCATCCCGGAGGCGACGGCCACCCCGTGCCCGGTGAGGCCGCCGACGCTCAGCAGGGTGTCGCCGTCGGACAGTTCCAGCACGTCGTACCAGTCGCCGCCGAGCGGTGTGGTGGTGGCCGCGGGGAGGCGGCGGGCGGCGAGGTCGAGGGCGGGCGGCCCCTGGTGCGGGAGCCGCAGGGAGCCGCGCCATGGCGGTAGCACGGCTTCCTGCAGCTCGGCCGCGATCCGGTGCTCGGTCTGCTCCTGCCGGCGCTGACGCCGCAGCGAGTCACGGGTCTCGCGCTCCGTCCGCCGGCAGCGGCGCAGTTGGCTGACGTCGCGCAGCACGGCCCACATCGAGGCCGTGCCGCCGTCGGCGCCGAGCACGGGTTCGCCCATCATGTGCACCGCCCGCACGGAGCCCCCGGGCCGTACGACGCGGAACTCGCCGTCGATGGGTTTGCCGTCGACCAGGCAGTCCGTCACCATCGCGGTCAGTTTCGGCCGGTCCTCCTCCAGGACGAGCGAGGGCAGCTCGTCCAGGGTCAGGGCGGGGGCGTCCGGGTCCAGGCCGAGGATCTGGTACAGCTCCCCGGACCAGGTCGCCTCGTCCGTCAGCAGGTTCCACTCCGCGCTGCCGACACGGCTGAGCAGCGAGCCGCCCGGGGCCGCGGCGGGCGTGGCCCGGACCGGGTGCGCCTCGGCGGGTTCCGCGGGCCCGGCGGCCGGTCCGTCCCGCAGCTGCGCCAAGTGGGCGTCCAGATCCTCGAGTTGGTGCAGCGCGAGGTCGTACAGGGCGCGCTGCCAGCGTTCCTCGGGGTCCGCTCCGTCGCCCGGGGTGTCCCGCCGTACGGCGTCCACGTCGCCCTTGAGCCGCCGCGTCTGCGTGATCAGCGCCTCGACCGAGCCACGTCCGGGTGGCTGGGCGGCTGGGCGGTCCGCGGAGACCGGTGACGGCATGACGCACTCCGTTGGGGGACGATACGGCCGGGGAGGACGGGGGGACCGGTTACGACTTTCGCACAGCCCGCGACGCCCCGTAAGGGATTTGGCAACACACGATACGGTGGTGCTTCCGGCATATGCCAGAGTCTTCCCGGAGTGATCCCCGCGCACGAATGACGTACGCGTCGGACGAGCCAAGTCTTAGGAGAACTACGCGAGTTGTCTCTCCCGGGCCCGCTTTCCCTCGGCACTCACACGCATGTTCGTCGCATCTGTGTTCCGGCGTGCGGGAAGCGTCTTGTACCTGTCGAAGTCTGACCGGATTTCGCGGCATGCGAGGCGCCTTCGAAGACTCCATTAAGGCATGGACGCCATCACAGTCGAACAGCCCGCCCAGGCCCGGCTCATCACCGCCGAGGACCAGGAGATCCCCGTGTCGGCCACGCTGCGCTACACCACGGACGACCCCCTGGCCGTCTACGTGGACTTCCCGGCCGAGGCCGCCCTGGACGGCGAGGAGGTCACCTGGATCTTCGCGCGCTCCCTGCTCGACCAGGGGCTGCGCGCCCCGGCCGGCCACGGGGACGTGCAGATCTGGCCCTACGGCCGCACCCGGACGGTCGTGGAGTTCCACTCACCGCACGGCCTGGCCCTGCTGCAGTTCCCCGCGTCGGCCCTGCGCCGCTTCCTGCTGCGCACCTACGGGGTGGTGGGGGCGGGACAGGAGGACCTGGCCCACGTGGTGGAGCGGGGGCTGGGCGCGCTGTTCGGCGGGGTGTGAGGCGAGCCCCGGGCGACTTCGACTTCCGTTCACCTTCGCCCACCGCTCCGGTATGGACCCCGGCGATCGCCGCGGGCACCCTGGCGCGCGGCGTGCCGCAGGGGCACCGAAGGGGACGCGGACGGTGCCAATGACACCGATCAGCCGTAGAGGATTCGTCGGGCTCGGCGCATCAGCGGCGGCGGGAGCGGCACTCGGCGCCGGCACGCGCACCACGGCCACCGCGGCGACCACCGCGAGCGGCACCATCCGGGACGTCCGGCGCGTGGCGATCCTCATGCAGGAGAACCGCGGCTTCGACCACTACTTCGGCCGCCTGAAGGGCGTACGCGGCTTCGACGACCGCAGCGGCATCACCCTCGGCGGCGGCCACCCGGTCTTCGACCAGCCGGGCGGGACGGCCCGCCGGTACCCGTGGAAGCTCAGCGCCACCCCGTCCGCCGACGGCAAGGACGGCGAGACCCTGGCCCGGTGCAACGGCGACCTGCTTGACATCGGCACCGGCTTCGGGGGCGGCATGTACGACTTCGCCATGGTCGGCCCCAACCGCTTCCCGTACCGTCACCGTCGGCGCCGCGACGGAGGACTGGTTCAACGCGCGTACAGGTCCGGGCGCGGGGCGAGTTCCACGGCTTCCCGGTCGCAGGTCTCCAGCGACCGGACCCCGGCCTCGGCGACGACAGAGGCGGCGTAACCGTCCCAGGCGCTCGGGCCGGTGACCTCGCCACGCCGGGTGGCATCCGCCCAGGCCTGCAGCTCGCGGTCGTAGGCGTCGGCGAACCGGACGAGGTAGTCCTGCGCGACCTCCTCGCGGGCGCTGCCCGCGCTGGTGACCACCATGGTGTGCTCGTCGCCGATCCGCGCGCTGCCCCGCTCGCACACGGCCTCGCAGCGCACCTGGTAGCCGAAGCCGGAGTTGACGAACACCTCCACGTCGACCAGCGCGCCGCCCGCCGTCTCGAACAGCACGAACTGCGGGTCGAGCAGGCCCTCGGGGGCGCCGGACGAGGGCGTGGGACGCAGCACCGTCACCGCCGTCAGCTCCTGCCCGAGCAGCCAGCGGGCCGCGTCGATCTCGTGCGAGACGGAGCTGTTGATCAGCATGGCGCTGGTGAAGTCGCCGGGGGAGGAGACGTTGCGGTGGGTGCAGTGCAGCATCAGGGGGCGGCCCAGTGCGCCGCCGTCCAGCAGCGCCTTGAGCCGGCGGTACTCGGCGTCGTAGCGGCGCATGAAGCCGATCTGCGCCAGCCGTCGGCCCAGCCGTGCCTCGGCCTCCACCACCCGCAGCGCACCCGTGGAGTCGGGCACCATGGGCTTCTCGCACAGCACCGGCAGCCCCCGGGCGAAGGCGGCGAGCAGCGCCTCCTCGTGGGCGGGGCCGGGGGAGGCGATGAGCACGGCCGCCACGCCGGGCGCGTCGAGTGCGGCCACCGGGTCGGCGTGCACCGTCACTCCGCCGACGCCGGCCGCGGCCTTCTCGGCCCGCTCCACATCAGGGTCGGCCACCGCCGCGACCCTGGCTCCGCTGACCACTTGGTCGAGGCGTCGTATGTGGTCGGCCCCCATGTGCCCCGCACCCAGTACCGCGACTCCCAGCAGGTCACCCATGCGTGCGCTCCCTTACGCCGACGATCACGCCGTAGCGTACGCCGGGCAGGGAGCGCTGCCGGGGGAGCCGCCCGGGGACGGCTCAGTACCGGAGTACGCCCGCGATTCCGTTGGCGTCGCCCAGCGTGCCGTCGGGCACGAAGCGGACCTCGGCGCCGGTCTCCAGGCACTGCTCGACGATCTCGTCCACGATGTCCTCGCGGGCGTCCAGGTCGCCGGCTTCGGCCGGTACCAGATGCCCGCCCAGGTCGTTGACGGTCGCCCGGAAGTTCTCCTCCACGGCCAGCAGCCGGACCCGGCCGTCGCGGGCGCTCTGCCACAGCTCGTCCAGACCGGCCGCGTAGGTCTTGTGGCCGCGCGCCGAGGTCAGTTCGTCGACCACGGACGCGGTGTCCTTGCGGGCTTCCTCCTCCAGCACCGGCCGCAGCGCCTGCCACACCTCCTCGCGCCCGGCCTGCGCGAGGCCGCCGTGCGGGACCAGGGTGGCCTCCTTGGCCGCGCTGCCGACCTCCTCCAGCAGGGACAGCGCCGCCTGCTCGCCGGTGATGTACAGCGGGCGGGGCTGGTCACGCAGGAGCGCGGCCATGGCGGTGTCCGCCTCGCGCAGGAACTGCCGGGTGCCCTCGTCGCTGAACGTGCTCGGCAGGCCGCCGGTGCGCATCTGGCGCTCGGGGTCGAAGTTCACCTGTCTGCGTTCCAGCGGGAAGCCGCCCGAGCGGTCCTGCACCACCCGGTCCTCGCCGCCGCTCCACAGGGTGACGCGGTCGGCGGAGACCGACAGCACCCAGAAGGGGCGTTCGGCGGCCTGTGCGGCGACCAGGTTGCGGGTGAGGAAGGTGTCCGAGAGCACCACCCGCTCGGGGACGGTACGGGCCAGGGACCACACCTGGTGCTCGCCCGGGGCGGCGAAGATCACCAGGCCGTCCTCGGCATGCGTCAGATCCACCTCCGCCAGGGCCCGGTCGAGCTGCGCCACGACGTCGTTGCGCCGCTCACGGGTCACGGCGGGGTCGGACTCCAGGCGCCTGCGGGCCTCGGTGACGACATTGCGCAGCCGGACGGGATCC
This sequence comes from Streptomyces incarnatus, assembly GCF_001027185.1. Classification (NCBI taxonomy): domain Bacteria; kingdom Bacillati; phylum Actinomycetota; class Actinomycetes; order Kitasatosporales; family Streptomycetaceae; genus Streptomyces; species Streptomyces incarnatus. The sequence continues at coordinate 7,723,673 of NZ_CP011497.1, forward strand.
TGGCCGGTCTCGGGTTCGCGGCGGTGCGTCGGGGTCAGCACCGACACCGCCGGATACGGACGCGGTCGCCGCAGTTCGGCGAGGGTCGCGGGACTCAGTGCGTGCTCCATGACAGCACGATAGGTCGGATTCACAGGTACGGCATTCGGGGTAATCCGGACCCCGGGCCCCGCGGACCCCGGGGGCGGAGGCCGTTGATCCCTTGGCGGACAACGGTGACGCGGCGCCCCGCGGACGGCTACCGTACCGGCCAGTAACCCGGAACGCAGCGCACCGCAGGAGGCCTCACATGCCGCAGCTCGAAGTCGACGGAGCGGTCCTGACCTACGACGACGAGGGCCCCCGTGACGCACCGGAGGTGCCCCTGGTCTTCGTGCACGGCTGGACCGCGAACCGGCACCGCTGGGACCACCAGATCGCCCACTTCTCGCCGAGACGCCGGGTGATCCGCCTGGACCTGCGCGGGCACGGGGAGAGCACCGGGGCCGGGGTGCGCACGATCGCGGAGCTGGCGCGGGACGTCCTGGCCCTCCTCGACCACCTTCAGGTCGAACGGTTCGTGCTGGTCGGCCACTCGATGGGCGGGATGATCTCGCAGACCATCGCCCTGACCCACCCCGAGCGGGTGGAGCGGATGGCGCTGGTCGGCACCATCGGCCGGATGACGTACAGCCGTGGCCGGGGCCTGCTCATGGCGGCCTCGACCCTGGTGCCGTACCGGCTGTTCGTGGCCACCAACATCCAGCGCGCCTTCGCGCCCGGCTACCCGCGCGAGGAGATCCGCGCGCACATCCGCGCCTCCGCCGCCACCCCGCGCGAGGTCGTGATGACGCTGTACGGCGCGATGCGCGCCTTCGACGTCCTCGACCGGGCCGGGGAGATCCGCACGCCCACGCTGATGGTGCACGGCTACCACGACGTCCAGCTGCCGGTGCGGCAGATGCTGCGGATGGCCAAGGCCTACCCGAACGCGGTCGTCCGCATCCTCGACGCGGGCCATGAGCTGCCCCTGGAGAAGCCGGCCGAGCTGACCGGGGCGCTCGACTCGTTCCTGGCCGTGAAGGCGTGACTTCCTGGTCGTGAAGGCGGGACTCCCTGGCCGTGAAGCGGTGGCGCGCGGGCCGCTTGGCCAAGTTTTTGCCGGTGGCCGGTTCGCTGCGCCGCCGGCCCGGAGTCCCCGCGATCCGGGGATTTCGCGAAGGCAAAACCCGGCCGAAACCATGGGGGATGTGGGTCATTCGTGTGATGCCCGCGTTGACCGCGTCGGACACCTGACGGAGGCTCGTCATATAGGTGCTCGATACATCTGGTTTGCTCGCGAAGCGAGCCGGAGGCAGGAGGCAGCGCATGTGCGGCATCACAGGATGGGTCTCCTTCGACCGCGACCTGACCGCCGAGGCCACCACAGTGCATGCGATGACCGAGACGATGGCCTGCCGCGGCCCGGACGACCGCGGTGTGTGGGCCGAGGGCCCGGCCGCACTGGGCCATCGCCGGCTCGCGATCATCGACCTCCCCGGCGGCCGTCAGCCGATGTCCGTGGCGGCCCCGGAGGGAACCGTCGCCATGGTGTACTCCGGGGAGGCCTACAACTTCACCGAACTGCGCGCCGAACTCCAGGGCCGCGGCCACCGGTTCAGCACCGACTCCGACACCGAGGTCGTCCTGCACGGCTATCTCGAATGGGGTGACGCGGTCGCCGAACGGCTCAACGGCATGTACGCGTTCGCGGTCTGGGACGGCCGCCACGACAAGCTCGTGATGATCCGCGACCGCATGGGCATCAAGCCGTTCTACTACCACCCCACGTCCGACGGCGTCCTGTTCGGCTCCGAGCCGAAGGCGATCCTCGCCAACCCGCTGGCCCGCCGCCGGGTGACGCCGGACGGGCTGCGGGAACTGTTCGTCCTCATCAAGACGCCCGGACACGCGATCTGGGACGGCATGCGCGAGGTGGAACCCGGCACGGTCGTCACCGTCGACCGCTCCGGCCCGGCCACCCGCGTCTACTGGCGCCTCCAGACCCGTCCGCACACCGACGACCGCGACACCACCGTCGCGACCGTGCGCTCGCTCCTCGACGACATCGTGCGCCGCCAGCTGGTCGCCGACGTCCCGCGCTGCACCCTGCTCTCCGGCGGCCTCGACTCCTCCGCCATGACCGCGATCGCAGCCCGGCAACTCGCCGTACAGGGCGAGAAGGTGCGCAGCTTCGCCGTCGACTTCGTCGGCCAGACCGACAACTTCGTCGCCGACGAACTGCGCGGCACCCCCGACACGCCGTTCGTGCACGACGTGGCCGGGCTCGCCGGCACCGACCACCAGGACATCGTGCTGGGCGCGCAGGCGCTCGCCGACCCCGCGGTGCGCGAGCAGGTGATCCGCGCCCGCGATCTGCCGGCCGGCTTCGGCGACATGGACGCCTCGCTGCTGCTGCTGTTCCGAGCCATCCGGGAGAAGTCCACGGTGGCCCTGTCCGGGGAGTCCGCCGACGAGGTCTTCGGCGGCTATCTGCAGTTCTTCGACGAGGAGGCACGCCGCGCCGACACCTTCCCCTGGCTGGCCACCATGGGACGCCGCTTCGGCGAGGAGGCCGACGTGCTGCGCGCCGACCTCGCCAAGTCCCTGGACCTGGAGAGTTACGTCGCCGACGGCTACCGCACCGCCGTCGCCGGCATCGAACGGCTCGACGGCGAGAGCGACTTCGAGTACCGGATGCGGCGTATGAGCCATCTGCACCTGACCCGTTTCGTCCGCGCCCTGCTCGACCGCAAGGACCGCATGAGCATGGCCGTCGGCCTGGAGGTCCGGGTGCCGTACTGCGACCACCGGCTGGTGGAGTACGTCTACAACGCGCCGTGGGCGCTGAAGTCCTTCGACGGCCGGGAGAAGAGCCTGCTGCGCGAGGCGGCCGCGGACGTCCTGCCGCGGTCGGTGTACGAGCGGGTCAAGAGCCCGTACCCGTCCACACAGGACCCGCGGTACGCCCGCGCCCTCCAGGAGCAGGCCAAGGAGCTGCTCTCCCGGCCCTCGCACCCGGTCTTCGACCTCGTCGACCGCGACCGGCTCCGCCAGGCCGCCGAGCGCGAGGCGCCGGTCAGCACCCAGGCGGGCCGGCGCGGTCTGGAGCGCGCCCTGGACCTCGCGCGGTGGCTGGAGGTCTACGCGCCCGAGGTGGTCACCGGCTGAGGCCGATGGCCCGGTCCGCGGCCGCCCGCGTGGGCTGCCACCACGTCGTCACCGGCTCCCACACCAGGACCCGCCGCCCGGCGCCGAGCCGCGCGGCGGTGGAGGAGCGGCCCCGGTGGGCGGCCGAGGCGGCCACGGTCACGGTGTCCACCCGGCGGGCCTCCGGGTCCGCCGGGTCGCCGATCGTGCGGACGTCGGCGTACGCGGTCCGCCCGGCCGCCGGCCGGTAGCCGCCGGTGCCGCCCTCGGGCGTCGGCAGCGCGGCCCCGTCCAGGTCCCCGAAGGTCACCGTGGGCACCCCGGTCGACGACGCACGCGCGGGCGCCGCCCTGGGTGACGCTGACCCGCAGCACGGTCGGATCGCCGGACGCCGCCTTCGCCCGGACCACCAGCGAGTTCTCGGCGCAGCGGCCGGGCCGGGCGTGGTCCGCCGTGACGGCCTGGCTCCGCGGTGCGGTGAGCAGCAGGCCCGCGGCGGCGGTCGCGGCGGCGGGTACGGCGAGGGCGGTGCGCACGCGCATGCGGGTTCCCCCTGTCGTGGTCGGGTACGGGACGCGGCCGGCCGGAGCGCGCTCTGCCCGGTGTGACGGCCGGGAGGGCCGGGAGGTTGTGCCCGGTGCCCGGCTGTCACCCGCGCGCGTCCCCGCCGCTCTCAGCCGGTGGGGTTCGTGGTGGCGCTCCAGCTGTTGCCGTCCGCCGGGCAGGAGCTGCCGCTCGGCGGCAGGGAGCCGTAGAGCAGGAAGTCGTCGATCTTCCGGTGCACGCACGTGGAGGAGGTGTAACCGGTGTGGCCGTCGCCCTTGTTGTCGAGCACCACCGCCGACGGGCCGAGCCGTGCGGCCGTCTCCACCGTCCACCGGTAGGGCGTCGCCGGATCGCCGCGCGTGCCCACGAGCAGCATCCTCGCCGAGTCGACGTCCTTCACCCGGTCGCGGATGAAGTCGGTGCCCTTGGGGCGGCCGTAGCACATGAGCAGCTCGGTGAGCCGGTAGCGGCCGAAGACCGGCGAGGCCCGGTCGTACGCGGCCCGCAGGTTCTTCAGGTCCCTGGCGATCTGCGCCGCGCCGGGCCGGTCGGGGTCGTCGGCGCAGTTGATCGCCATCAGCGCGGCCTCGAGGTTGTCCGCCGGCACGTTCTGCGGATCGACCAGGCCGCCGTCGCGGTGGCCGGCGGGGGGCAGTCCGGCGCCACCGGTGCCGAAGTTCTGCACGCCCCGGGTGTCGCCGTCCTGGACCAGGGAGGCCAGGGCGCGCTCCAGGGAGGGCCACAGCTGCTTGCTGTAGAGGGCCTGGCCGAGGGCGCCGACCAGGTCCTGTCCGGAGAACGAGCCGCCGAACTCCGTCGGGAGCGGGTTCGCGTCGAGCGAGTGCACCAGCCCGACCACCTGGTCGCCGGCCGCACGCCGGTCCTGGCCGAACGGGCAGGCGACGTCCGTCGCACACCAGTCCAGGAAATCGTCCAGCGCGGTCTGCTGCCCCTCGGCGCCGGCCACCCCCTGCTCGGACAGCGGCTCGGTCAGGGTGTCCACGCCGTCGAGGGCGAGCCGGCCGACCCGGTGCGGGAACTGCGCCGCGTACACCGCGCCGAGCCGCGTGCCGTAGGAGAAACCGAGGTAGTTGAGCCGCTTGTCGCCGAGGGCCTGGCGGATGACGTCCAGATCGCGGGCGGCGTTCACGGTGCCTATGTGGGGCAGCACCGGACCGGAGTGCCGGGCGCACTCGCCGGCGGCCGTGCGCAACTGTGCGAGCAGCGCCTGCGGATGGTCGAGAGCGGTCTCGTCGTCCATCGCGGACGAGGCCTCGGCGCTGCCCTCGCCGCAGCTGACGGGGGAGGAGCGGCCGACGCCGCGCGGATCGAAGGTGACGACGTCGTAGCCGTTGGTCAGGTCCATGAACTCCTTGCCGTCGGCGGCGAGTCCACTGATGCCGCCGCCGCCGGGGCCGCCGAAGTTCAGCAGCACGGAGCCCAGCTTCTTCCCGGTGGCCTGGTAACGGGCGAGCGCCACGTCGAGCGTGCCCGAGCGCGGCCGGGCGTAGTCGAGCGGGACGGTGACCTTCCCGCACTGCAGGTCCGACGGCATGTCCGGACCCTTGCACGCCGCCCACGTCACCTTCTGCCGGTAGAAGCGCGAGAGGTCGGGCTGCGGCCGGTCGGCCGCGGGCAGCCCGGCGCCGAGCAGCGCCAGGGCGAGGACTCCGGTACCCGCGCAGCGCCGCACGGCGGGCCGTGTGGACAGCTTGGCCAGCATCGATCGCCTCCCGGGACGCCTGTCGCGGACCGGGGACGGCGCCCTCGGATCACCATAAGCGGGCTCCGCACGGCCCGCCTCCCGGCGAGCGGTGCGGGGCCCGGTGCCGTACCCTGCCCGGCCCTCCATGCCCGTTATCGATCATTGAGCGTCTTTACATGCAGTTCGATAACACTGTCGCTCGACGGGGTGAAAGACCGATAAGCCATAACTCGGATGGTTCGCCGCCGTTTTACGGGATGCGGGTGAGTGCCCGCGACGAAGTGTGGAAGGCAGGGAACCTATGAGACGGGCTACCCGTAACGGTGTGATGGCCGTCGTCGCCGCCTCCGGAGCGATGGCCGTGACGCTGCCGGTGTCCGCGGCCTTCGCGGCCGGCGGTGCCGCCGCCGACGGCTCCGCGGCCGGCTCGCCCGGGCTGATCTCGGGAAACGGCATCCAGCTCCCGGTGCACGTGCCGGTGAACGTGTGTGGCAACACCGTGAACGTGGTGGGGCTGCTCAACCCGGCGGCCGGCAACGCCTGCGTCAACCGCGGCTCCGCCCGGGCCGGTTCACCGGCCTCCGCCGGGGCCGTCGCCCACGGCAGCGCGAAGGACTCGCCCGGTGTGCTCTCCGGCAACGGCGTCCAGCTCCCCGTCGAGGTGCCGGTGAACGTCAGCGGCAACAGCGTCAACGTGGCCGGGGTGGGCAACCCGGCCCGGGACAACCACTCGGTCAACGGCACCGGCGCGCGGCCCCGCACCCCGGCCCCGAAGGCCCCGGCCCCCCGGCACCACCCGCACGTGGCACGCCCCGTCGCCGAGCCGACGACGTCCACGCTGGCGCACACCGGTATGGACATCGCCGTGCCCGCCGTCGCCGGCAGCGCCGTACTCCTCCTCACCGGTACGGCCCTCTACCGCCGCTTCCGCTCGACGGGTACCGACTGACCCGCCCCCGCGCAAGGCCCCACCGGACACCGGCCGGTGGGGCCCGGTGCGACCCGGCGGTGGCGCCGTGCAGTAGGTTGACCGGGTGACGGACGGTACACGCGGACGGTGGCGGGCGCTGCCGCGCCGGGCACGCCTGGTCCTCGTGCTGTACGCCGGCGGATTCCTGGAGGGGGCCTGCTCCCATGCCGCCGATCTGGTGCGGGGCGGACTCCACGCCTACGCCGCCTTCGGCCCGGTGCCGTTGCAGGTGTTCTTCACCGCCCTGGTCGCCCTCGACCCCCTGGCCGTCCTCCTGACGCTGCGGGCGCGGCCCTCGGGCATCCGGCTCGCGGCTGCCGTGATGACGCTCGACGTCCTCGCCAACTGGTATGTCGACTGGCCCCGGGTGAAAGCGGATCCGGCGCGGCTGCTGCACCCGGTGGGGCTGCTGCCCATCACCCTCTTCGGGGTGTTCGTGCTGGTGTCGGCGCCGGCGTTGCTGCGTGCCCTCGATGGCCGGTGCGCGGCGGCCGCAACGGCCGATCTCCGCGTGGCGCGGCCCCCGTTGATCCGGAAGGATGCGGCACGGCAGTCCGGTCCCGACGGAAATGGAGCGCATCGATGACCTCTGCGGCCCCCCACGACCTCGTCGTCACCCAGGCCACCCTCGCCGACTGGCCGGTGATCGCCGGATGGGCGGCGGCGGAGGGCTGGAACCCCGGACGGTCCGACGGGCCCGCGTTCTTCGCGCAGGATCCCGACGGCTTCTTCCTCGGCCGGATCGACGGGGAGCCGGTGTCGGCCATCTCCGTGGTGAACCACGGCCCGCGGTACGCCTTCCTGGGCTGCTACCTCGTCCGCCCCGACCTGCGCGGCCGGGGCCACGGCCTGACCACCTGGAAGACCGCCCTCGCCCACGCCGGCGACCGCACCGTCGGCCTGGACGGCGTCGTCGCCCAGCAGGACAACTACCGGCAGTCCGGGTTCGAACTCGCCTACCGCACCGTCCGGTTCACCGGTACGGCGCCCGAGTCCGGGACGCCTGAGGGCGTCCGTCCGGCCGGACCCGCCGACCTCGCCGCGATCACCGCCTACGACAGCGCCTGCCACCCGGCCGACCGGCCGAGTTTCCTCGCCGCGTGGCTCACCGGCCCCGGACACCGGGCCTTCGTCCGGCACGACGGCGCCCGCCTCACCGGCTACGGCGTACTCCGCCCCGGCCACGACACCCTGCGCGTCGGCCCCCTCTTCGCGGACACCGCGGACGACGCCCGCGCGCTGTTCGCCGCCCTCATGGCCGAGGCTGCGGGGCGCGCGGTCGCCATCGACGTGCCCGAGCCGAACGCGGCCGGTGTCGCGCTGGCCGAGGAGGCGGGATTCCAGGCCTCGTTCGAGACCGCCCGCATGTACACCGGGCCGGTCCGTGAGCACGCCCGGCACCGGGTGTTCGGCGTGACCACGCTCGAACTGGGCTGAGGCCCCGGGAGCGTCTTCGCCGCGCCTGCCGGGGCGCCACACCCGCTCGGTGTCCGCAAGCCCTGTCGGGGACCTGCCGCGCTACTACGAGGAACAGGGCCTGCTCCACCCCGGACGCGGCGACAACGGCTACCGCGGCTACCCCGAGCCCGCGGTCGTCGGCGTCCAGCAGATCCGCGGGCTGCTGGACGCCGGCCTGACCACCGGGATGATCCGGGCGATCCTGCCGTACCTCTCGGGGCCGGGCGAGCTGCACCCGCTCGCCGAGTGCGTGACCCCCGGGACGGCCGCCCTGCTCCAGGGGCGCATCGACCGCATCCAGGCCCGCATCGACCGCCTGGCCCGCGACCGCGACCGGCTCGACGCCTGCCTGGCCGCCGTACGCCCGGAGGTCCGGGAGAGGTAATTCCGTTGCCCCGGGCCAGTCCGGCATGGTCGAGTCGGGGCATGGATCACTCGGCGGTGCTCGCCCTCTACGACCGTGACGTGCGCGAGAACGCGGCTCCCGACGGTCCCGCTGCCCGGATCGAACGGGCCGGCGCGGTGGTGCGTCAGGTCACGGACGCGCAGGGGTGGAACGGCGTCCTGTGGTCCGCACTGGACGCGGCGGGCGCGGACCGGGCGATCCACGAGCAGGTCGCGTACTTCACCGGACTCGGCCGCGACTTCGAGTGGAAGCTCTACGGCCACGACCGGCCGGACGACCTCGGTGCCCGGCTCGCCGCGGCCGGATTCCGGGCCGAGCCCGAGGAGACACTGATGATCGGCGAGACCGGCCGGCTCGCCGTGGACGCCGAACCTCCCGAGGGCGTCCGTCTCGTGCGGGTCACCGACCCGGCCGGTATCGACCTCGTCGTGGACGTCCACGAGAAGGCTTTCGGCACGGACGGCGGCAGGCTGCGGCACCGCCTGCTCGCCCGCCTGGCCGCCGACCCGGGCACGGTCGTCGCCGTGGTCGCGCTGGCCGGGGACGAACCCGTGAGCGCCGCCCGGATGGAACTGGTCCCCGGGACCCGGTTCGCCGGGCTGTGGGGCGGCGGCACCGTCGAGGCCTGGCGGGGCCGGGGCGTCTACCGCGCCCTGGTCGCCCACCGCGCCCGCGTCGCCGCCGCGCACGGCTACCGCTACCTCCAGGTCGACGCCTCCGCCATGAGCCGTCCGATCCTCGAGCGCCTCGGCTTCCACGCGCTGAGCACCACGACGCCGTACCTGTACGGCAGCTGACGCCGGGTCAGCGACGTAGCCGGGACCGGTCCAGCGCGGCGATCCCGACCGCGGCCAGGGCGATCTGGATGAACCACTCGATCCAGTCGGGTCCCTTGGTGTCCGCGACCCCGAACCCGGCGGCGATCGCCGAGCCCAGCAGCGCGGCCACGATGCCGACCACGATGGTCCACAGGATGCCGATGTGCTGGCGTCCGGGGACGACCAGGCGCCCCAGCACCCCGATGACGAGCCCGATGACGATGGCACTGATGATGCCCGAGATCTCCATGTGCACCCCTTTGGTCATCACTCCCCTCAGTCATCTGCCCGCTGTAAGCGGAGGCAGTCCGCTCCGGTTATTGCCGGGACTTTCTGTTCATCCGGGCTTCATGCCATGTACCTTTCAACCACTCGACGCGTGTAGAACCCTCAAGCGGGCTCTACGCGCGCAGACTTGGCGCCCGCACCGCCTCTCCCCACCCCTCATGGAGGTTCGCCGGATGCTCGGATCCAGGAGATCCCGCCGCAGACTCACCACCGCTCTGGCCGGTTTCGGGCTGCTCCTCACCGGAGCCGCCGTCCAGGTCGGCAGCGGCACCGCCGCCCACGCGGCGACCACCCACCGCATCCTGTTCGACAACGCCCACGCCGAGACGGCCGGCAACGCCGACTGGATCATCTCCACCAGCCAGCCCGACCCGCTCGGCCAGGACTCCTCCCCGTCCGCCGAGACCGACTGGACCGGCGCCCTGTCCTCCTGGGGCGTGGCGCTGCAGAAGACCGGCGGCTACAGCCTGAAGACGCTGCCGTCGGGCTCCAGCCTCAGCTACGGCGGCTCGTCCGCCACCGACCTGTCGAACTTCGACACGCTGGTCCTGCCGGAGCCCAACACGCTGTTCACCAGCGCCGAGAAGACGGCGATCATGAACTTCGTGAAGAACGGCGGCGGCCTGTTCATGATCTCCGACCACACCGGAGCCGACCGCAACAACGACGGCTACGACGCGGTCAAGATCCTGAACGACCTGATGACGAACAACAGCGTCGACTCCACCGACCCGTTCGGCTTCTCCATCGACTCGCTGAACATCGGCTCCGACCACCCGGCCGCGATCAGCGACAGCACCGACCCGGTGCTGCACGGCTCCTTCGGCACCGTCACCAAGAGCCTGATCGCCAACGGCACCACCGCCACCCTCAAACCCGCCGACAACTCCGCCGTCAAGGGCCTGCTGTACCGCACCGGTTACTCCGGCAACACCGGAGCCTTCTTCCTGACCAGCGCCTTCGGCAGCGGCCGCGTCGCCTTCTGGGGCGACAGCTCGCCGATCGACGACGGCACCGGCCAGTCCGGCAACACCCTGTACGACGGCTGGAACGACTCCAGCGCCACCAACGCCGCCCTCGCCCTCAACGCCACCGCATGGCTGGCCGGTTCGGGCACCAGCAGCGGCGGGGGAGGCGGTGGCGGCACCGGCACCTGCACCGCCGCCCAGCTCCTGGGCAACAACGGCTTCGAGTCCGGCGACACGACGTGGAGCGGATCCAGCGGAGTCATCACCAACTCAACCGGCGAGTCCGCCCGTTCGGGCTCGTACTACGCCTGGCTCGACGGCTACGGCACCGCCACCACCGACACCCTGTCCCAGTCGGTGACCATCCCGTCCGGCTGCTCGTCGGCGACGCTCAGCTTCTATCTGCACGTCGACACGGCCGAGACCTCGACCAGCACCGCCTACGACACCCTCAAGGTGCAGGTGCTGAGCAGCTCGGGCACGGTCCTCGGCACCCTGGCGACGTACTCGAACCTCAACGCCGCCTCCGGCTACACCCAGCACAGCTTCGACCTCAGCGGCTACGCCGGGCAGACCGTCACGCTGAAGTTCACCGGCACCGAGGGCTCCCAGTACCAGACGTCGTTCGTCCTGGACGACACCGCGCTCAACGTCGGCTGAATCGCCCGGGGGCGGGCCGTACCGGTCCGCCCCCGTTCCGTCGGGCCGCCGGCACCGTACGCTCCGGGGTGTTCCAGCCGGAGACCCGCACCCCCGGCGCCGAGCCGTGCAGATCGGCCGTGCGGCAGATGGCGGTCAGCGTCACCGACTCGCCCGGCCACAGGCTCACCTCGTTCTCCGACCAGCGCACCGGAAGCACCGGCCTGCCCCGCGCGTCCACGAGGTGGACGTCCGTCAGCAGCGCCGAGGTCTTCCCGCTGCCGGAGTTGCGCAGGGTGACCGTTGTGGTCGAGGTGCCGTCGGACGACTCGGTCGCCGCCGTCACCGACACCGGCACCCGCGCCATCGCGGCGAGCCCGGTGAGGTCGGCGTAGCTCGTCGTCGGCGTGTAGTACCAGGTGGTGCCGGACCAGTCGAGGGTGTCGGGCCGGGTGGAGAGCCAGTACACGTTGCGGCTGACCTCCTTGCCGTCCGCGTCCGTCAGGACCAGGCGCAGCAGATACGTCGGCGGCAGCCCGCTCACCGAGGACGGCAGCGTGAGGGCGGTGCCGTGCGCCCCGTCGCCCCCCACCGCCAGGCCGCTGACCGTCCTGTCGTACCGCTGCGTGCCGTCGGGGTCGAACAGCGTGGCCCGGGCGGTGAGTCCGGTCGCGGAGGCGTGCCGGTGGTTGACGACGACGACCGAGCGGTCGTCGTACGCGTACTGGATGTGCAGCTGTTCGTTCGCCTTCTTCGCGCCGAAGTAGGCGCCGCCCTGATCCAGGTAACGGTCCGTCAGCTGCCAGTGGAGGGACGTCCAGCCGCTGTCGAACATCCAGTGGATCACTCCGGTCGAGGGCTTCGAGGCGTCCGTCGCATTGCGCTGGTACGCCTCGAACTGGGCGCGGACGTTCTCGTACTGGGCCAGCTGAGCCTTGCGCACATAGTCGGTGAGGCTCTTCGGGGCGCCGTAACGGCCGGTGAGGGCCGCGTCGTAGATCTTGAGCGTGCCGAAGACCGGGGACGGTGAGCGGTGGTACTGCCGGGCGTCCGGGTCCTTCCAGAGGGTGTCCAGTTCGGCCGGGGTCAGCATCCGGCGCAGGGTGTCGAGCGTGGGGATGGCGGGGCCCGCGCTGGTCTCGGAGTTGAAGCCGGTGGCCCCGCCCTCGCGCTTGGCGTACCAGTAGCCGGGCGGCACCCAGTCGTACGGACCGGTCATCTTCAGGCCCGAACGCCCCAGCTGAGGTGAGGAGTTGTCGGAAGCCGCGGAGACCACCGGGTCGGGCCAGTCGGCGGCCTTCAGGGCGTCCAGGTAGGTCTTCTCGATCCTCGCGTCGGGTGCGAAGTCGCTGCCGATCAGGAAGGAGATCACGCTCGGGTGGTCGCGCAGCCGGGCGGCCTCGGCGGCCATGGAGGCCCGCGCCACCGGATAGTCGGCCTCGGTCCACCTGTCGCCGGTCTCGCTCCCGTTGACCTGGCCTTCCCACTTGTCGCAGCACTCCCACCCCGGCAGGACGAGGATGCCGTAGCGGTCGGCCAGGTCGAAGAACTCGCCGGGCTCCAGGTGCCCTTCCAGACGGATCGTGTTCAGGCCGAGGTCGAGGGCGTACTTCAGCCGGTCCTCGGTGTAGGTGCCATCCCAGCGCAGGAACTCGTCGGGCGACCAGCCGCCGCCCTTGATGAGCAGCCTGCGGCCGTTGATCCGGTACTGGCGCGCGCCGTCCGCGTTCAGCGGCGCCCGGACGTCGCGGATGCCGAAGCTCTCGTGCGCGGTGTCGGACGTCGTACCGGCGACGGACGCGGTGAGGTCGAGGTCGTACAGCGGCTGCCCGCCCATCCCGGCAGGCCACCACACCTTCGGCGAGGTGAGATGCAGGCCCGGGGTGTCGGCGGGGGAGAAGGCGACGGTCTTCGTCTCGTGGGCGGCGAGCGGGACCCGCCGGGTGAAGACGGTCGCGCCGATGCGCCCGGTGACCTCGGCGGTGACCGCCGTATCGGTGTCGTTGCGCGCCTGTGCTGTCACGGTCACGTCGGCCGAGGCGAGCGACGGCACGGCGAGCCCGGTGACCACGTGCGTGTCGCGCAGCGCCACCGGGCCGCCCCTGCGCACCAGGACGTCCCGGACGACGCCCATGTTCCGGTCGGGCGGCGGCTGGAGCCAGTCGATCCAGCCCATGGTGAGGTCGGCGTTCGGATCGTTGGGCCGGACGCGGAAGGCGACCGTGTTGCTGCCGGGCCCGACCAGCGGGGTGACGTCCAGCTCGTGGTGGGTGTAGGCACCGGTGACGTCCGCGGCCCGCGCCACCTGATGGCCGTTCACATAGACGTCGGCCGCCGAGATCACCCCGCTGAAGTCGAGGAGGGTGCGGCGCGCGGTGTCCGCCACGGTGAAGTCGGAGCGGTACCACCAGGGGACCTCGAAGTCGGCCTTCGGGATCTTCTGCTGGTCGGTGGAGAAGAACGGGTCGGCGTACACGCCGTCCGCGAGCAGCGCGGCCAGGACCGTCGAGCGGGGCCCCGCCGGATACCAGCCCTTCGCCGGGTAACCGGGGGAGGAGAGGGCGGCGGGGGAGCCGCTCACCTTCGCCGAGGACTGGATGGCGTAACCGGCGAGCGGTGTGGCGGTGCCGGCGGCGCTGGGGACGCGGGTGATCCGGGCGGGTCCGTGCGGTGGTGCGGGCTGCCGGGCGCCGGCCCACGCGCCGCCGCTCAGGGAGCCGAGCAGGCAGAGGACCAGCGCGGTGACGGCGTACCGGCGTCCGAGGGCGGGGCGAGGGAACATGGCGGGGCTCCAGGGCTCGTAAAGTTAGGAAACTTTACTAACCTGGCTCAAGCTAGGGCGCGTCCCGGGTGATGTCAACGACGGTGTGCGGCGGCGCCGTCGGCCCGTCAGGTTCCGGCCGTCCTGCGCTCGAACACCAGGTCCCGCGCGGTGCCCAGGGCCGTGGCCACCGCGCCGAGCAGCACCGCGTCCTCGCCGAGCCGGCTCGGCGCGATCCGCGGCCGCAGCGGGGTGAGGGCGCGCACCCGCTCCTGCACCGGGCGCAGCAGCAGGTCGACGCTGTGGCCGACACCGCCGCCGAGCACCACCAGGTCCGGGTCCAGCACCGCGGCGGCGGCCGCCACGGTGTGCGCGATCCGCCCGGCCTCCAGCTCCACCGCCCGCAGGGCGGCCGGATTGCCCTGCCGGGCCGCGTCGAAGACCGCCTTCGCCGTCAGCTGCCCGCTCATCCCGAACTCCCGGGCGGCCTCCACCACGGCCACCCCCGACACCGCGTCCTCCAGCCGCTCCGGCTTCTGCCGGCCCGGCCAGGGCAGGAAGCCGATCTCACCGGCCAGCCCGTGCGCCCCCGTGAACAGCCGGCCCTCGCTGACGACGCCCATGCCCAGTCCGGTGCCGATCAGGATGTAGGCGAAGAGCCGGCTGCCGGTGCCGACGCCGTACGAGTACTCGCCGAGCGCCGCCAGATTGGCGTCGTTGTGCACCTCCAGCGGTACGCCCAGTTCCTCGCGCATCCGGTCGACGAGCCCCGCGCGCCCCCAGCCCGGCAGATGCATCGCGTACCGCACCCGCCGCTGCTTCTCGTCGTAGACACCGGGCGTGCCGACCACCCCGTGCACCACCTCGGCCGGGTCCACCCCCGAATTGCCGATCACCTGCCGGGCGGTGCCCACGACCAGGTCGGCCAGCGCGGCGGAGGCGCGGGCCCGGTTGCGTACGTCGGCCCGGGCGACGACCGTGCCGTCCAGGTCGGCCACCGCCACCCGCAGCCAGCCGCGGCCGATGTCCACGCCGAGCGCGTACCCGGCGGCCGGGTCGGGGGCGTAGAGCACGGCGGTGCGGCCGCGGTCCGGGGCGTGGGTGCCGACCTCGTGCACCAGTCCGGCCCCCTCCAGGGAGGCCAGTGCGCTGGAGACCGTCGGCTTCGACAGGCCGGTCTCCCGGGCCAGTTGGGCGCGCGACGCCGCGCCGAGGGCGCGCAGCCGGTCCAGCAGCAGCCGCTCGTTCGTGCTGCGCAGCCGGCGCCGGCTCCAGGGCTGTTCCTGCTCTTCTGCGGCGTCACTGACGGTCATCAGGCCATTCTCGGCTATTCACGGCGCATACTTGACGCCTCTAGTAAGGCTCCTTAACTTTATCGGCCAGTCAGCCATCGGGTGCCGTCGAGGACGCCCGTCGCGTCAGGAGTCCCCATGTCCGGTAGCCCGCCGCCCACGGGTGGTTTCGTCCGCCGTGTCGGCCTGTTCCAGGCCACGGCCATCAACATGAGCCAGATGTGCGGCATCGGGCCGTTCGTCACGATCCCGCTGATGGTCACCGCGTTCGGTGGTCCGCAGGCGGTCATCGGCTTCGTCGCGGGCGCCGTGCTCGCACTGTGCGACGGGCTGGTCTGGGCCGAGCTGGGCGCCTCGATGCCCGGCTCGGGCGGCAGTTACGTGTATCTGCGCCAGGCCTTCCAGTACCGCACGGGCCGGCTGATGCCGTTCCTCTTCGTGTGGACGGCGATGCTCTTCATCCCGCTGATCATGTCCACGGGCGTGGTCGGCTTCGTCCAGTACCTGGGCTATCTGGCCCCACATCTGGGGCAGGGAGCGGGCGATCTGATCGGCCTCGGCGTCATCGCCCTGGTGGTGCTCCTGCTCTGGCGTGGCATCGAGCACATCGCCCGGATCACCGCCGTGATGTGGACGGTGATGATCGCCTCGGTGCTGCTGGTGATCGCCGCCGCGGCCTCGGACTTCAGCCCGCACCTGGCCTTCACCTACCCGGCGGGCGCCTTCGACCTGACGAGCGACCACTTCTGGCTCGGCTTCGCCGCCGGACTGACCATCGGCATCTACGACTACCTCGGCTACAACACCACCGCGTACATGGGCGCCGAGATCAAGGACCCCGGCCGTACCCTCCCGCGCTCGATCCTCCTGTCCATCCTCGGCATCATGGCGATCTACCTGCTCCTGCAGATCGGCACCCTCGGTGTCGTCGACTGGCGCCGGATGACCGACCCGCACGACATCGCCGCCACCTCCGTCGCCTCGGCGGTGCTGGAGAAGACCTGGGGAAAGGGTGCCGCCGACACGGTCACCGTGCTGATCCTGATCACGGCCTTCGCCTCGGTCTTCACCGGCCTGCTCGGCGGCTCCCGGGTGCCCTACGACGCCGCCCGCGACCGCGTCTTCTTCCGGCCGTACGAGAAGCTCCACCCCAAACACCGCTTCCCGGCGCTGGGCCTCGCGACCATGGGTGTGATCACCGCCGTCGGCTTCCTGATCGGCCGGCACACCGACCTCGCGACCCTGATCCAGTTGCTCACCACGGTCATGGTGATCGTCCAGGCGCTCGCCCAGATCGTGGCGCTCACCGTGCTGCGGCGACGTCAGCCGGATCTGCGCCGCCCGTACCGGATGTGGCTGTACCCGCTGCCGAGCCTCCTCGCGTTCGCCGGCTGGTGCGTGATCTACGGCTACGCGGACCGGAACTCCCCGGGCCGCCACCCCATCGAGTGGTCCCTGGCCTGGCTGGCCCTCGGCTGCGTGGCCTTCGCCGTCTGGGCCCGGCTGGAGAAGGTCTGGCCGTTCGGGGAGAAGGAGATCAGCGAGGAGTACCTGGCCGGCACGGACCCGGACGTGGCCCCCGTGAGCTGATCGACAAGCCCGTGACGAGCGACGGTCGGACAGCTTCTTCGGGGTGCGCGCGGCGCGGGCGCGTTCGGCTGCGTGCCGTGCGCGCGGTCCTCACCGGCATCCCGGGCCGTGGGAGTCCCACGCCGGGCCGGTCGGGCCCGCTCGTGCTTGACATGCAAGTGATTGCCTGCATAACGTTGCGTGTGCGATCAGAAGACGACACCGGGATGGACAAGGTCTTCAAGGCGCTGGCCGACGACACGCGCAGACGCCTGCTGGACCGGCTCCACGAGAACAACGGCCAGACCCTGGGTGAGCTGTGCGAGCGCATCGCCATGACGCGTCAGTCGGTCACCCAGCATCTGGCGGTCCTTCAGGCCGCCAATCTGATCGGCACGGTGCGGCGGGGGCGGGAGAAGCTGCACTACCTCAACCCCGTACCGCTCCACGAGATCCAGGAGCGGTGGATCGACAAGTTCGAGCGCCCGCGCCTCGCCGCGCTCGGCGACCTGAAGCGACGAGCCGAGGAAGCCATGACCGACAAGCCGAGTTTCGTGTACGTCACCTACATCGCGAGCACCCCCGAGAAGGTCTGGGAGGCGCTGACCGACCCCGGCCTCACGGCCGCCTACTGGGGCCACCGCAACGAGTCCGACTGGCGGCCCGGCTCCCGCTGGGCGCACGTGCGCACCGACGGCTCGGGCGTCGAGGACGTGGTCGGCAGGGTGGTGGAGAGCGAGCCGCCCACCCGGCTGGTGACCACCTGGGCGGCGCCCGACGACGAGGGCCGGGAGGACCGGCACTCCCGCGTCACCTTCGAGATCCAGCCGTACGAGGACATCGTCCGGCTGACCGTCGTCCACGAGGACCTGCGCGACGAGGGCGAGCGCTCGGGCGCCGCCGCCGGCTGGCCGGCCGTGCTGTCGAACCTGAAGTCGCTGCTGGAGACCGGCCGTACCCTGCCGCAGCAGCCCTGGCTGGTGCCGGGCCGCTGAGCGGACGCGGAGGGAGGCCGGCCCGCCCTGCGGACCGGCCTCCCTCCCACCGGTTCTCTTTCGTGTCCTTTCCTCGCGTCTCCCTTACGGCCTGGGGGTGCTCCGCGCCGCCGTACCGGCACAGACCAGGCCGAGTACGAGCGCCAGTGCGCCGATGATGACGTTGTTGATGATCACTCCCTTGTCCGGGCCGCTGCCCACGATCCAGGGGGCGATGATCATCCAGATGCCCATGGCGCACATGGCCCAGCTGAGGCCGTACATCCGCTCGGGGGCCCGGGTGAATCCCAGTGCCAGCAGACCTATCGCGATGCCCATGATCAGGTTGTGGGTCATCAGCGCGGGCTGGCTCGTCGTGTAGTGCACTATCCACGGCGATGCGGCGCAGTAGAGCCCGAGCAGGAAGACCGGGCCGTCCACGAGTGCCACATCACGACCACCGAGCATGCGGGCGTAGCGTTCCCGCATTTCGGAGACATCGGGGTGGGTCGATAGATCACCCCTGTGCAGGTTGGCCATGACTCGTCTCCTTTGACTGTGCAGGCCAGACTGCGTCTGGTGCGCTGTGCGGTTACCACCGCATACGCCCAGTTTGCTCTTATTTTTTCTTTATGTGTAGGCCTCTGCATGTGTCCGCCTCTGCCGCCTCCGCCAGTTCCCGCGCCCGGCGCACGAACGCCGCGTGCAGGTCGCGGGCCGCCCGCGGCACCGACTCCGCGCGCCGGCGCTGCAGCATCAGCAGCACCCGGGTGGTGCCGTCGGCGATCGGCCGGCAGGTGATCGTGCCGGACCGCTCCAGCGGATCCCCGACGACACTGAAGTCCGGCAGCACCGTCGCCCCGAGCCCCTCGGCGACCATCAGCTTGCCCATCTCCGCGCCGTCGGTGGAGTAGGAGAACGCCGGCGTACGGCCGGACAGCAGCCGGTGCACGTACCGGTGCATCACATACCCGGTCCGCATCGCGATCAGGGGCACTCCGAGCAGGTCCTCCACGCCGACCACCCGGAGCCGGGCGAGCGGACTGTCCGGGCGCAGGCACACCACCGGGCGGCCGCGCAGCAGTTCCGTGGACTCCATGCCGGCCGGCACGTCGTCGCCGTCCAGGTGATTGACCAGCCCCAGGTCGAACCCGCCCTCGGCGAGCCCGCGCTGGATCTCCGTCTGCTGTGCGCCCACCACCTCCACCTGGGTGACCGGGTGTGCCGACCGGAACCGCCGCAGCACCGGAATCAGCAGCGGCACGGTCGCCGCGTTGACCGTGCCGACGCGCACCATGCGGCTGATGCGGTGCTGCTCGCCGGCCGCCGCCCGCAGCCGGTCCACCGCCTCCAGCACGCTCACGATGTGCGGCAGCAGTTCCCGGCCGGCCGCGCTCATCGTGGCCCCCGACCGTTTCCGCTCCAGCAGGTCGACACCGAGTTCCCGTTCCAGATTGCGCACGGTCTCGCTCAACGCGGGCTGGGACAGGCGCAGTTCGTCGGCCGCCCGGCGCAGTGAGCCGAGCCGGGTCACGGCCGCTATGTATTCCAGCTGTTCGGTCCGCACCGCCGCAGAATGCGTGCGCACACGGGCCGGGTTCAAGGGTTTTCCTGTCACACCTTCGTGAAATTCAATGGTCCGCGATACGAGACCGGTCGGGTTTTCCTTGACGGCCCTCACCGGCGGCTGCCACGATCGACGGCATGACGATGCGACTGGACCTCACGCGGCGACGCCATGTCGACCTCGCGCGCGTCTCCAGCGCCTCCTGTTGCGCCGCGGCCTGATCCCCCGACTCTTCCCGTCGATTCGCCGCTCTCCGCTCCCTCTCCGGCACCGCCCGAATTCCCGGCCCATTCCCGCGCCCGGAATTCGGCATGCCCGGAAAACGCCACCGAGCAATTCCGCACCAGGAGTTCCGCATGCCCGCAGCGCCCGTGAAATTCGCCTACTGGGTCCCCAACGTCAGCGGGGGACTCGTCACCAGCACGATCGAACAACGCACCGACTGGGGATACGACTACAACCGCGAACTCGCCGTCCTCGCCGAGAACAACGGCTTCGAGTACGCCCTCAGCCAGGTCCGCTACATGGCCAGCTACGGCGCCGAGTACCAGCACGAGTCGACCAGCTTCAGCCTCGCCCTGCTGCTCGCCACCCAGCGCCTCAAGGTCATCGCCGCCGTCCACCCCGGGCTGTGGCACCCCGGTGTCCTCGCCAAGCTCGGCGCCACCGCCGACCACCTGTCGGGCGGCCGCTTCGCCGTCAACGTCGTGTCGGGCTGGTTCAAGGGCGAGTTCACCGCGCTGGGCGAGCCCTGGCTGGAGCACGACGAACGCTACCGCCGCTCCGAGGAGTTCATCACCGCCCTGCGCAGCATCTGGACCGAGGACCACGCCGAACTCGCCGGTGACTTCTACCGGTTGCGGGACTTCTCCCTCAAGCCCAAGCCGCTCAACACCCCCGAGCGCCCGCACCCGGAGATCTTCCAGGGCGGCAACTCCACCGCCGCCCGGCGGATGGCCGGCCGGGTCTCCGACTGGTACTTCTCCAACGGCAAGGACTTCGACGGCGTCGTCGAGCAGATCGCCGACGTCCGCGCGGCCGCCGCCGAAGCGGGCCGCACGGCACCGAAGTTCGGCCTCAACGGCTTCCTCATCGCCCGGGACACCGAGGCCGAGGCCCGCGAGACGCTGCGCGAGATCGTCGCCAAGGCCGACACCGAGGCGGTGGAGGGGTTCGGCGCGGCCGTGAAGCAGGCGGGGCAGTCCACCGCCGACAAGAAGGGCATGTGGCAGGACTCCGCCTTCGAGGACCTGGTCCAGTACAACGACGGCTTCCGCACCGGGCTCATCGGCACCCCGGAGCAGATCGCCGAACGCGTCGTCGCCTACAAGAAGCTCGGCGTCGACCTCCTCCTGCTCGGCTTCCTGCACTACCACGAGGAGGTCGAGTACTTCGGCAAGCGCGTGCTGCCCCTCGTACGGGAACTGGAGGCCCAACTCCCCGACAGCGAGCCCGAGTCCGTCCCGGCCCACGCCTGACCTGCCCCCGCCCTTCGCGCCGCACCGCGAGAAAGAGGTCGACCCAGCATGAGCAGCACGCCCGTACCCACCGACTGGTCCACCCGCCCCACCCCCGCCACCGCCCAGGACTGGATCACCCGCGCCACCGAGGTGGCCGCCGTCCTCGCCACCGACGCCGCCGCCCGCGACCGGGCCGGCGCCACCCCGCACGCCGAGGTCCGGCTGCTGAAGGACTCCGGACTCGTCACCCTGCTCGGTCCCGTCGAGCACGGCGGCGGGGGCCAGGACTGGCCGACGGCCTACCGGGTCGTCCGGGAGATCGCCAAGGCCGACGGCTCGATCGGACAGCTCCTCGGCTACCACTACCTGTGGTTCTGGGCCGCCCGTCTGGTCGGCACCCGCGAGCAGTGGGAGCAGGTGGAGGCCGAGGCCTCCCGCGGCCGCTGGTTCTTCGGTGGCGCCGTCAACCCGCGCGACAAGGACGTGACCGTCACCGAGGACGGCGACGACCTGGTCTTCACCGGCCGCAAGTCCTTCTCCACCGGCAGCAGGGTCTCCGACGTCACCGTCCTGGAAGGCGTCTTCGAGGGCACCGACAAGCACGTCTTCGCCATCGTGCCCTCCGACTCCCCGGGCCTGACCTTCCACGACGACTGGGACAACGTCGGCCAGCGGCTCACCGAGAGCGGCAGCGTCACCCTCGCCGGCGTCCGCACCCCGTGGGCGACAGCGGCTGGATATGTCGGCAAGGAGTTCCGGCCCCGGGTCTACAACACCCTCAACGTCCCCACCATCCAGCTCGTCTTCGCGAACTTCTACCTCGGCATCGCCGCCGGCGCGCTGCAGACCGCGGCCACCTACACCCGTACCAGGTCCCGCTCCTGGCTGCACGGCGGCCATGAGCGCGCGGTCGACGAGCCCTACGTCATCGACACCTACGGCGACCTCACCGCCAAGCTCTGGGCCGTGGAGGCGCTCGCCGACGCGGTCGCCGCCGAGGGGCAGAGGCTGCACGACGATCCCGACGCGGTCACCGCCCAGGCGCGCGGGGAGTTCGAGGTACGGGTGGCCGCGGTGAAGGCCCGCGCCACCGAGGCCGCGCTGGAGATCACCAGCCGCATCTTCGAGGTGACCGGCGCCCGCTCCACCGCCACCGCGGAGGGCCTGGACCGCTTCTGGCGCAACGTGCGCACCCACACCCTGCACGACCCCGTCGCCTACAAGCGCCGCGAGGTCGGCCGCTGGGTCCTCGAGGGCGAACTGCCCGAACCCACCTGGTACTCCTGACCGATTTCCTCCCCGGGCGCCCGTCCCCGCACGGGCGCCCGGCGCACCCCAGAAACGAGGCACCCATGGCCACCGTCCTGTCCGTCTCCGGCAGCCCCTCCGCCTCCTCGCGCACCGGCCGCCTGCTGCGCCACCTGGACCAGCGGCTGACCGCCCAGGGCCACGAGGTGATCCCGCTGGACGTCCGCACCATCCCGGCCGAGGCCCTGCTCGGCGCCGACTTCCGGCACCCGGCCATCGCCCGGGCCACCGAGCTGTTCGCCGGCGCCGACGGCGTCCTGATCGGCACACCCATCTACAAGGCGTCGTACTCCGGGGTCCTCAAGGCGCTGCTCGACCTGCTCCCGCAGTACGCGCTCACCGGCAAGACCGTGCTCCCGCTGGCCACCGGCGGCTCCACCGCCCATGTCCTCGCCATCGACTACGCGCTGCGCCCGGTGCTCACCTCCATGGGCGCCGCCCATGTCGTCCAGGGCTGGTTCACCCTCGACAAGGACATCACCGTGCGCGAGGACGGCTCGGTGACCGTCGCCCCGGCCACCGCCGAGGCGCTGGGGCAGGTGGTGGACCAGTTCTCCGCCGCCCTCGGCCGCACCCCGGTGCTGGCGGCGGCGGGCTGACCGTCATGACCGCACACGTGATCGCCGACGACGCCGAGGCGCTCGCCGTCGCCGAGGCCCTGGCCGCCGAGTTCCGCGCCGGGGCCGCCGAGCGGGACGCACAGCGGCGGCTGCCCCGGGCCGAGGTGGACCGGCTGTCCGCCTCCGGGCTGCTCGCCGTGACCGTGCCCGCCGAGCACGGCGGCGCCGACGTACGGGCCGCGACCCTGGCGGAGATCTTCCGGCTGCTCGGCTCGGCCGACGGCAGCCTCGCCCAGATCCCGCAGAGCCACTTCGTCTACGTCAATGTGATCCGCCGTCAGGGCACCGAACAGCAGCGGAAGTTCTTCTTCGCAGAGCTGCTGGCCGGGCGCCGCTTCGGCAACGCGCAGTCCGAGGCCGGCACCCGGCACGTCCAGGACATCCGCACCCGCCTGGAGCCGCGCCCCGACGGGTCGTACCTGCTGAGCGGCGTCAAGCACTACAGCACCGGAGCGCTGTTCGCCGACTGGATCCCGGTGCTGGCCCGCGCCGAGGACGACAACCTGCACGTCGCGTACGTCCCCCGGGACGCCCCCGGGGTGAGCGTGGCCGACGACTGGGACGGCATGGGCCAGCGGACGACGGCCAGCGGGACCGTCCGCCTGGACGCCGTACCCGTGCCCGCCGACCGTGTCCTGCCGCACCACCTCACCTTCCAGGGGCCCCAACTGCACGGGGCGGTCGCCCAGTTGCTGCACGCCGCCATCGACACCGGCATCGCCTCGGGAGCGCTCGCCCAGGCGGCGGAGTTCGTCCGCACCAAGAGCCGGCCCTGGTTCGAGAGCGGGGCCGAGACCGCCGCCGAGGATCCGCTCCTGATCCAGCGCTTCGGCGAACTCGCCCTCCAGGTGCGGTCGGCCGAGGCACTGCTGAAGGAGGCCGCCCGCACGGTCGACGCGGCCCGCGACCACCTCACCGACGACTCGGCGGCCGAGGCGTCCATCGCGGTGGCCGCCGCCAAGGTGCGGGCGGCCGAGGCCGCGGTGGACGTGGCGAGCGCCCTGTTCGAGGTGGCCGGCACCCGCTCGGCCCTCAACTCCCTCAACCTGCACCGGTATTGGCGGGACGCCCGCACCCACACCCTGCACGACCCGGCCCGCTGGAAG
Organism: Streptomyces incarnatus; assembly: GCF_001027185.1. Taxonomy (NCBI): domain Bacteria; kingdom Bacillati; phylum Actinomycetota; class Actinomycetes; order Kitasatosporales; family Streptomycetaceae; genus Streptomyces; species Streptomyces incarnatus. The sequence goes on from NZ_CP011497.1 coordinate 7,747,296, forward strand.
GTCCAGCACATCGGCCGGTACGTGCTCGGCGGAACCCGGCCGCCCCGGCACGGTCTGCTCTGACGGACACTCGCGAACGGAGACCCACGTGTCCCTCACCTTCCACTGGTTCCTGCCCACCAACGGCGACAGCCGCCATGTCGTCGGCGGCGGCCACGGCACCCCGGCCACCGCCTCCGGCCGGGACCGGCCCCCGACGGTCGCCTACCTGAGCCAGATCGCCCGGGCCGCCGAGGACCTCGGCTTCACCGGCGCGCTCACCCCGACCGGCGCCTGGTGCGAGGACGCGTGGCTGACCACGGCCATGGTCAGCCAGAACTCCGAACGGCTGAAGTTCCTCGTCGCCTTCCGGCCCGGCTTCGTCTCGCCGACGCTCGCCGCGCAGATGGCGTCCACCTTCCAGCGGCAGACCGGCGGACGGCTGCTGCTGAACGTGGTCACCGGCGGCGAGAGCCACGAGCAGCGGGCCTACGGCGACTTCCTCGACAAGGACGCCCGGTACCGCCGTACCGGCGAATTCCTGCACATCGTGCGGGACCTGTGGGACGGCAAGAGCGTCGACCTGCACGGGGAGCACCTGCGCGTCGAGGACGCCAGGCTGAGCCGGGTGCCCGATCCGGTGCCGGAGGTGTACTTCGGTGGCTCCTCGCCGGCCGCGGGCGAGGTCGCGGCCCGGTACGCCGACGTGTACCTGACCTGGGGCGAGCCGCCCGCCCAGGTCGCCGGGAAGATCGCCTGGATCCGCAGGCTGGCCGCCGAGTACGGCCGGACCCTCCGCTTCGGCATCCGGCTGCACGTGATCACCCGCGACAGCTCGGCGCAGGCCTGGGCGGAGGCCGACCGGCTGCTCGACGGCTTCGACCCGGAGACGGTCCAGGCCGTGCAGGCGGGGCTCGCGCGCAGCGAGTCGGAGGGCCAGCAGCGCATGCTCGCCCTGCACGGCGGCAGCCGGGAGAGCCTGGAGATCCACCCCAACCTGTGGGCGGGGATCGGTCTGGTGCGCGGCGGCGCGGGCACCGCGCTGGTCGGCAGCCACGACGAGGTCGCCGAGCGGATCGAGGAGTACCACGCCCTGGGGATCGAGGAGTTCGTGCTCTCCGGCTACCCGCACCTGGAGGAGGCGTACTGGTTCGGCGAGGGGGTGCTGCCGCGGCTCGCCGCGCGGGGGCTGTGGACGCATCCCGACGGCCACGCGGCCGCTCCCTCGGCCCAGGTGCCGTTCGCGAGCTGACCAACCCGCCCTGGCAGACTGCGGGTTCATGACACGAGGACCGAACGACGTCGCCGGGGCCGTCACCTGGGGACTGCTGGCCGCGTGGGCCGTGCACGACACCGAGGAAGTGGTCATGGTGCCGCGCTGGGTGCGCACCCAGGTGCCGGAGCTGCGCAAGCGGTTCCCCCGGGTGCCGGAGTCCGTGTGGCGGCGGCTGGAGGCCGTGGACGCGCGGGAGTTCGGCACCGCCGTCGGCGCGATGGCGGTGGTGCTGGCCGCCGCGTGCGCCGACGGCCACCGCACCGGGGGCCGGTCCGCCGTCTACCAGACCGCGCTCAACGCCTTCGGCCTGCACGGACTGGTCCATCTGGCCCAGGCGGCGGTCATGCGCGGCTACACACCGGGCTCCGCGACCACGCCCCTGGTCGTCCTCCCGTTCACCGTGTGGGCCCGTGGCCGGCTGCGCCGCTCCGGCGTCCTGCGCCCGGCCCGGCCACGGGACGTGGCCCAGGGCCTCGCCTTCGCCGCCGTGGCGGCGGCCGGCACCCACGCACTCGCCCAGGGCGTGCTGCGGCGCCGCTGACGGCGAGGCCCCGGCTCAGGCACCTGCCAGCGCCCGCAGATGCGCCGCCCGGGTCTCGGCCGTCTGCCCCTGCACCAGCAGGAACAGCGCCTCGCGGGCGAGGCGCTGGGCACGGCTCGTCAGGGCCATGGAGCGGCCGCCCCCGGCCACCACGGCCGCCGTGGTGGCCGTACGCAGCACCTCGTACGCCTCCGCGCGCACCGCCAGCCGTTCCGCGACCCGCTCCAGCGGCTCGGGATGATCGGCCAGGGCGTAGGCCCGGCGGCGGACGTCGGCGAGCCGGGCCGTGAGCGGGGCCGCCGTCCGCGCGTCCAGCAGGGACAGGGCGGCCTCGCTGAGGCCGAAGACCGCGGGGCCCGCGTTCAGCGTCCTGGCCCGGTCCCGGGGCGCCAGTCGCTCGTACGGCGTCCGCAGCGCCACCGACTCCTCGGGCAGCCGCAGTCCGGTCAGCTCCAGTGACACCGTGCGCGCGGCGGTGAGCGCCGCGAGGCGCATCGGCTGCGAGGCGCGCAGCCCCGGCTGGTCGCGCGCCTCGGCGAACGCGAGCAGCGCCTCGCCCGCGTCGGTCACCCCGGCGAGCAGCATCACGTCGTTCAGGCCCCACCCGGTGTACCAGGGCACGGTCCCGTCGAAGCGCCAGCCGCCGCCCTCCCGGCGGACGCGCACCGGGACGCGCGGATACGACCGCAGATGCGCGTACGCCACCCCGGACATCAGCTCGCCCCGCGACAGCGGACCCAACAGCCGTTCCCGGACCGGGAGTTCGCTCTGCGCCAGGATCTGCACGGGCGTGTGGTGCTGGGTCTGCACGAACCACGTCGAACAGCACGCTCCGGCCAGGATCTCCGCGATCCGGCGGACCACGTCCGGTGGCGCGCCCGAGCCGCCGTACGCGACCGGGGCGCCCGCCCCGAGCAGCCCCGCCCGCTTCACCGCCTCGATGTGGCTCGTCGGCACGCCCTCCTGGTCCACCCGCTCGGCCTCGGGGATCAGCAGGTCCGTGGCGAGCCGCTCGGCGCGGTCGAGGAGCGGGTGCGCGGTGGTGGCTGTCATACCGGAGATTCTTCCGAAGATTTCTTCCGGCGCCGTGTCGATCCGGGGACCGGCCGTTCGTGTAGGAGGTGTCTCGCATCCGAGAGACCCTGAAGTCATCGAGGAGGACATCATGAAGCACTACCTGCTCAGCGTGGTCCAGCCGACCGGCGCGACCCCGCCCGCCCCCGACGCGCTCGCCGCGATCATGCGCGACGTCCAGGCCTTCAACGACGAGCTGCGCGCCGCCGGGGCCTGGGTGTTCGCCGGCGGTCTGCACGGCCCGGAGACCGCCACCGTGCTGCGCCCCGAGGACGGCGAGGTGCTCATCACCGACGGCCCGTACGCCGAGGGCAAGGAGTACCTGGGCGGGCTGTGCCTGATCAGGGCCGCCGACCTCGACGAGGCCCTGGAGTGGGGCCGCAAGGCCGCCCTGGCCACGACACTGCCGATCGAGGTACGGCCCTTCGTGGACCAGCACTAGCCTCATGCCAGCCTCTCGTCCCTGACCGCCAGCCGCTGGTCTCCCCGCCGGTAGTCCACGGTGCGGATGCCGAGCGCGTGCTTCAGCTGCCGGGCGGGCACGACCTGCGGAGTCGGGGCGGGTGCCCGCCCCGGCTCGGGCAGCGGGTAGGCGGTCGTGGTGGCCGAGTGGAAGGTGATGTTGCCCTCCGTCTTGGTGAACAGCTGGTGGACGTGTCCGTTGAGGCAGGTGACCGAGGAGAAGCGGCGCAGGAGCGCGATCACCTTCAGCGCGTCGTCCGTGCTCCAGCCCCACTTCGGGTACATGGCGAAGAGCGGGATGTGGCTGAAGACCACCACAGGGGTGTCCGACGGCAGGCCCGCGAGGTCCCTGCGGACGAAATCGATCTGCTCGGTGCCGAGATGACCGAGCTTCTCCAGGCTCAGCGTGTTGACCAGGGCGACGAAGTGCACACCGTGGGTGTCGAAGCTGTACCAGCCGTCGCCGAGCGTGCCCCGGCCGAACACCTGCCGGTAGGTACGGCCCGCGTCGCCGATGGAGTCGTGCTCGCCCGGCACGGTGAAGACACGGTCCGTCCGCAGCCCGGTCATCATCTGCCTGACCTGGTCGAACTGCCCCGCCGTTGACAGGTGGGTCAGGTCGCCGCTGTGCATGACGAAGTCGGGCCTGAACCCGAGCCCGTTGACCTGGCGGATCGCCTCGGCGAACGAGCCGGCCACGTCGGTGTTGGCCGGGCCCTGGAAGCCGATGTGACTGTCGGAGACCTGCACGAACCGCAGAGCATTGCCCGGTGCCGCGGCGGCCCGGGCGGTGGCGTCCTGGGGGCCGGCCACATGGCTGAACACCTCGCCGCCGGCCACCGTGAGCACGACGGCGCCACCGAACCACCCCGCGTGACGCATGAGTTGGCGCCGGGTCATGCCGTGCTCCGCAGCGGGCCGCTCCGCGCCGCCCGCCGGTTCCCGGCCCGGCTGATCGTCGTACGCGGTCATGTCGTGCTCGGTCATGAGGTCACCTCCACCGTGCCGGTCATGAACGGATGGATGGTGCAGACGTAGGCGTAGCTGCCCGGCTTGGTGAACGTGTGGGTGTAGGTGCCGTGCGTGGCGAGGGCGGGCGAGTGCAGCGGGCCGCCCGGGCCGGTGCTGGTGACGGTGTGGGCGTCGGTGTCCTGATTGGTCCAGGTCACCGTCGTGCCCGCCTTGACCCTCAGCGTGGCCGGGGAGAAGGCGAAGTTCTTGATCGCCACCGTGTCCGCGGCCACCGGCGTCGCCGCTGTGCTCCTGCCCGGCGGGGAAGTGGACATGGTCATGCCGGGGGACGCCGAGGAGCCGGGCATCCCGGCGAGCCGATGCTGACCCGGGCCCGGCGTGAGGGGGCCGGTGTCCGAGGAGCGGGGCGGCTGGCCGCACGCGCTCAGGAGTCCCAGTGCGCCGGCGGTGGCGACGGCCAGCCCGGCCGCACCGCGCGATCGGCGCCCCGGGGAGCGGAAGTTCAGGTACATGATGTTCATTCCCCACTGATCAGGTGATGCCGCCTACGACAGCTCATGCCTGGTTTCACGGGCGGCGGTGTCGTGGGGTTCGGTGGATACACATGTTTTTGGGGATTTCCCGGCACAGCCTGGGTATGGCACGACAAACCAGTGCATATGCGTGATGATCTGCTTATGCCATGGAGTGCCCGAAAGCGTGGCGAGGCGGCCGATCCGAATCGCTCCGGGCGCCGTGTCTCGGGTAACGGGACCATTTCGACCACGGACGAGGAACTGCTCCGGGCCCTGTACGCCGAGCACGCGGGCCCTCTCTTCCACTACGTGCTGCGACTGACGTCAGGAGACCGGCAGTGGGCCGAGGATGTCGTGCAGGAGACGTTGCTGCGGGCATGGCAGCACCCCGCCGCGTTCGACCCGGAACGCGGTCCGGCGCGCGCCTGGCTGTGCACGGTCGCCCGGCGCCTGGTCATCGACGCGCACCGGGCCCGGCAGGCGAGGCCGGCGGAGGTGGGCGGCGACGCCCTGGAGCGGGCGGCGGATCAGACGCCGGGCGAGGACCGGATCGAGCAGGCACTGCAGAGCTGGGCCGTGGCCGACGCCATCCGGACGCTGTCCGCGGACCACCGCGCCGTACTGCTGGAGACGTACTACCGGGGCCGGACCGTGGCGGAGGCCGCGCGGGTGCTGGGCATCCCGCCGGGCACCGTCAAGTCGCGGTCGTACTACGCCCTGCACGCCCTGAAGCTGGCACTGCGGGAACGGGGCATCGGGCCATGACCACGGCGTGGAGGAGGTGCCGGCCATGAACGCGGACCCTGACGACCACGACGCCCTCCGGCTGTCGCTGGGCGGGTACGTCCTGGGCGCGCTGTCCCCGGCGGAGACCGCACAGGTGCGTGCGCACCTCGCGGAATGCGACGCGTGCCGGGCGGAACACGCCGAGCTGGCCGGGCTTCCGGCGCTGCTCGCGACGGTCACCGCGGCGGAGGCCGAGGGCCGGCCCGAGCCCGTCGGTGCGGAGGACCCGGCGGACCGGCTGGTGCGCCGGGCGGCGGAGAGCGCCGGGGGCGAACCCCAGGCGCCGGCCGGCACGGCCGAGGTGCCCCGGGCTCCGGAGCCGGGGCTGCTCGACCGGCTGCTCGACCAGGCCGCCGCCAGGCGCCGCAGGACGTGGCGGCGGCAACTGGCCGGTGCGGTCGCCTCGCTGACGCTGGTCGCCGGCGCGGCGGCCGGCGGCACCTGGCTGGCGATCAGCGGATCCGTGGCCGGGCAGGCGAGACAGCCCGCACCGGTCACGCCCGCTCCGGCGCGCGTCTTCGCCGGAAGCGACCCCGGCACCGGCGTCACCGCCATCGTGCGGGTCTCACCCTCGGCGTGGGGGAGTGTGCTGCAGATCTCCGCCCGGGGCGCCCCCGCCGGCATCACCTGCCGGCTGCAGGCGGTCGGCCCCGGTGGAACCAGGGCGGACGCCGCCACCTGGCGGGCGGGCGAGTACCCGGCCGGCACCACCGTCCCGGGCGCGGTCCCCCTGTCCCCGGCGGCCATCGAGCACTTCGAGATCGTCGCGGGAAACGGCCAGAAGCTGGTCACGATCCGGGCGTGAGGAGTGAGCTCACGCCAAAGAAGTTGCGCAAAAGGGGCGAATCGCTCGAACCATATCCGCTCGTCGCCCGTAGAACTTAGTGAGTCCTCATCCGCAGGTTCCCACGCAGAAGAGCCGGAAGACCATGTACGTGACCGATTCCGCCCGTGCCGGCCCCCTCGCCGCACCGTCCTGCCGGCGCCAGGCGACACTCACCCTGCCCGCGCAGGAAGCGCATGTCCCCGCCGCCCGTCATCTCGCGGCGGAGCTGCTGGAGTGCTGGCGCGTGCCCGAGAGCGACCGGGACTCCGCCGTCCTCATCGTCGACGAACTCGCCGCCAACGCCGCCCAGTACGGCCGCGAACGCATGACGCTGCTGCTCGCCCTCGACGGCGGCACCCTGCACATCGTGGTCAGCGACTCCGGAACGGCGGTCGAGCGCGTCCGCCACGACATGGCGCCGGACGAGCACGGGCGCGGCACCGGCATCGTCGACTCCCTCGCGCAGTCGACCGAGGTCCACCAGACGTGCGGCGGCCGGGAAGTCCGCGCCTGTCTGCGGTGCTCGGCGTGATCGAGCCCGTACGCTTCCGACGGCCGGCCACGGCAGGACCGCTGCCGCCCGCCGGGCCGCACCCCACCCGCGGCCGGTGCCGTCCGGGGCGCGGCGTGATCGGACAGAAGGGTACGGGCGCCCATGCCGGACACCGTCGACGTCGAGGCCGTCTTCCGCGCCGAGTACGGACGCGCGGTCTCCGTCCTCGTCCGCTGCCTCGGTGACATCGACCTCGCCGAGGAGGCGGTGCAGGACGCCTTCACCACCGCCGTACGCACCTGGCCGCAGACCGGGGTGCCGCCGAGCCCGGCCGGCTGGATCATCACCACCGCCCGCAACAAGGCGATCGACCGGTTCCGCCGCGAGTCCTCCCGGGACGCCCGCCACCTGGAGGCCGCCCGGCTGCACGCGCCCGACGCACCGCCCGACGAGGGCCCCGTGCGCGACGACCGGCTCCGGCTGATCTTCACCTGCTGCCACCCCGCGCTCGCCCTCCAGGCCCGGGTCGCCCTCACCCTCCGCCTCCTCGGCGGACTCGGCACCGCCCAGATCGCCCGCGCCTTCCTGGTGCCGGAACCGACCCTCGCCCAGCGCGTGGTGCGGGCCAAGGCCAAGATCCGCGACGCGGGCATCCCGTACCGGGTTCCCCGCGACGCCGACCTGCCCGAACGGCTCGGCGGCGTCCTCGCGGTCGTCTACCTGATCTTCAACGAGGGCTACACCGGTGACCCCGCCCTGTGCGCGGAGGCCCTGCGCCTCGGCCGGCTGCTCGCGGCGCTGATGCCGGAGGAACCCGAGGTCACCGGCCTGCTCGCGCTGATGCTGCTGACCGAGTCCCGGCGGCCGGCCCGGCACGGCGCGGACGGCGTCCTCGTGCCGCTGCCCGAGCAGGACCGCACGCTGTGGGACCGCGAGCTGATCGCCGAAGGCCAGGACCTGGTCCGGCGCTGCCTGCGGCGCGGCCGGCCCGGGCCGTACCAGATCCAGGCCGCGATCCACGCCGTGCACAGCGACGCGCCCACCGCCGGGGCCACCGACTGGGCGCAGATCCTGCGCCTGTACGACCAGCTGATGGCCGTGGCGCCGTCCCCGGTCGTCGCGCTGAACCGGGCGGTCGCCGTGGCGGAGACGGAGGGGCCGGCCGTCGCGCTGGACCTGGTCGACGCCCTCGGTCTCGACCGCTATCACGTGCTGCACGCCGTCCGCGCCGACCTGCTGCGCCGCCTGGGCCGCGCCGCCGAGGCGGCCACCGAGTACGGCCGGGCCGCCGAGCTGGCCGGGAGCGAGGCCGAGCGGGCCTACCTGGAGCGCCGCCGACGCGGGACCGGGCCCACGACGACGTGACCGGCGTCACCGCTGACCCCCGGAATGAACTTGAGGACCTTAAAGGTTGGCAAATACATCCACCGAGCCCTAGGCTCGGGCCGAATCCGCCCGTGCACCCCCAGCGAGGCATCCGTGACCCATCCCGCCATCGAGCAGCCCGCCGACCTCGTCGCCCGGCTGCGCGCCACCTTCGCCACCGGCCGTACCAAGCCCGTCGAGTGGCGCACCGGCCAGCTGCACCGGCTGCGCACGATGCTCACGGAGCGCGGCGCCGACCTCGCCGCCGCCCTCCACGCCGACCTCGGCAAGAGCAGCACCGAGGCCTACCGCACCGAGATCGACTTCACGATCCGCGAGATCGACCACACCCTGGACCACCTTCAGGAGTGGCTGCGCCCGGAGCCCGCGCCGGTCCCGGCCCACCTCGGCGCCGACGCGACGGCCTGGACGCAGTACGACCCGCTGGGCGTCGTGCTCGTCATCGCCCCCTGGAACTACCCGGCGCAGCTGCTGCTCGCCCCGATGGTGGGCGCCCTGGCCTCCGGCAACGCGGTGGTCGCCAAGCCGAGCGAGCTGGCCCCGGCCACCTCGGCCGCCCTCGCCGAGCTGATCCCGGCCTATCTGGACACCGACGCGGTCGCCGTGGTCGAGGGCGGCGTCCCGGAGACCACGGCGCTGCTGGCCGAGCGCTTCGACCACATCTTCTACACCGGCAACGGCACGGTCGGCCGGATCGTGATGCGCGCCGCCGCCGAGCACCTCACCCCGGTCACCCTCGAACTGGGCGGCAAGTCCCCGGTGTTCGTCGACCGCGACACCGACCTGGACGTGGTCGCGGACCGGCTCGCCCGCGGCAAGTTCCTCAACGCCGGCCAGACCTGCGTCGCCCCGGACTACGTCCTGGCCGACCCGGAGACCGCCGCCGCCCTGGAGACGGCCCTGGTGCGCGCGGTGGAGACGCTGTTCGGCGCCGATCCGGCGCAGTCCCCGGAGTACGGCCGGATCATCAACGAGCGGCACTTCGACCGGCTGTCCGGCCTCCTCGGCTCCGGCCGGGTCGCGGTCGGCGGCCACAGCGACCGCGATGCCAAGTACATCGCGCCGACCGTGCTCGCGGACGTCGACCCGAAGTCGCCCGTGATGCAGGAGGAGATCTTCGGCCTGATCCTCCCCATCGTCACCGTGTCCGGCCTCGACGAGGCGATCGACTTCATCAACGACCGCGACAAACCGCTGGCGCTGTACGTCTTCAGCGAGTCCGAGCGGACCCGCGACCGCATCGCCGCCGAGACCTCCTCCGGCGGCCTCGGGCACGGCCTGCCCCTCGCCCATCTCACCGTCTCCGACCTGCCGTTCGGCGGCGTCGGGGAGAGCGGCATGGGCAGCTACCACGGCCGCTGGTCCATCGAGACGTTCAGCCACCGCAAGGCGGTCCTGGCCAAGCCCCTGCGCTGAATTCGCTTGCGTGACACGGAGGATGTGCGAAACTCCGCCGAATGACCGCTGACTTGATCACTGCAGCCGCGTCCGGCACGTTCAAACTCGGCGACCTGCCCGTCCACCGCATCGGCTTCGGAGCCATGCGGCTGACGGGCAGCGCCGCGTTCCACCTCGGTACGCCGAGCGACCGCGCGCGTTCCCTGGCCGTGCTGCGGCGGGCCGTGGAACTCGGCGTGAACCACATCGACACCGCCGCGTTCTACTTCTCCGCCACCCGCTCCGCCAACGAACTCATCAACACCGCCCTCGCCCCGTACGCCGACGACCTGGTCATCACCACCAAGGTCGGCCCCTTCCGGGACTACTACGGCGAGTGGGGCGACGCGGCGCGCCCCGACCAGCTGCGCGGCCATGTGGAGGAGAACCTGCGCCAGCTCGGCCGCGACCACCTGGACGTGGTCAACTTCCGCCGCCAGCAGCAGGATTCGATCGCCGAGCACTTCGGCGCGCTCGCCGAACTGCGCGAGGCCGGCCTGATCCGGCACCTGGGCATCTCCGGCGTCGGACCGCGCCATCTCGCCGAGGCGCTGGAGATCGCCCCGGTGGTGTGCGTGCAGAACCGGTACGCCCTGGACCGGCCCGACCCCGTCGACGACGAGATGCTGCGCCTGTGCGGCGAACACGGCATCGCGTTCGTCCCCTTCTACGCCGTCGCGGGCGAGGCAGGACCGCGGGCGGCGGCCGACGCCCATGACGACACCGTGCGCGACATCGCCCGCGCCCACGGCGTGAGCCCCGCGCAGATCCGCATCGCCTGGACCCTGCACCAGGGCCCCCACGTCCTCGCCATCCCCGGCACCGGCAACCCGGACCACCTCGCCGAGAACATCGCGGCGGGCGCCCTGCGGCTGACGGCGGACGAACTGGCCCGGCTGGACGCCCTCCACACCCCTGCGAGCTGATCGCCCCGGCCGCCCCCCCCGCGGGCCCTCCTCCGGGACGGCGGCACCGGACGCTGCCCGAATCGCCGGTCCCGGGAACGGCGGCCCCGGCCGTCCCGCCGGGTCCTCGGTTCCGGGACGACGGCCCCACTCGCAGTGCGTCCCGCCGGTCCCGGAACGGCAGCCCCCAGCCGTCGTACCGGCTCCCCGGTCTCCGGGACGACAGCGCCCTGGCCACAAGGGCGCCGGTCCCGGAACGGCAGCCCCCAGCTGTCGTACGGTTCCCCGGTCTCCGGGACGATGGCGCCCTGGCCACAAGGGCGCCGGTCCCGGAGCGGCGCCCCCGGCCCTCGCTGCGGGGACCGGGTCCCGCGTCTCGAGAACGGCGGCCCGAGCCGTGGCCCAGCCCGGGGCCTTCGGAACGGCGGCCAGAGCCTCGCCCCGGTCATCGGATTCCTGTACGGCGGCCCCAGCCCCCAGACCCCGTCTCGGAGCGGCGGCCCCAGGCCCACCCCAGGCCCCGTCCCGGAGCGGCGGCCCCACCCTCGCCCCGGGCCCTGCCCCCTTCACAGCGGCCCCCGTACGAGCGGCCCTCCCATACGGCCCTCCCATAATGGGTGCCGGGTCACAGCCGTACGTCGGCTTGATTGACTACCATCGTGTAGACGGTCGTCCGGGCCGCACACGAAGACGGGGTGAGGGACGTTCCATGACCGAGGCGAAGGACGAGCGCCGGCCGGCCGGTGAGCTCGAGGCGAGCGTCATGGCCGCGCTGTGGGCCGCCGGCGCCCCGCAGACGCCCGGCCAGGTCCAGCTGAGCCTCGGCGCCGACCTGGCGCGTACGACGGTGACCACGATCCTCAGCCGCCTCTACGACAAGGGCGTCGTCGAGCGCCACCGCCACGGCCGCGGCTACGCCTACCTCCCGGTCCAGGACGTCCAGGACGCGCACGGCCTGACCGCCCGCCGGATGCACAGCGAACTGGACCGGGACAGCGACCGGGAAACGGTCCTCGCCCGCTTCGTCGCCCAGCTCAGCCCCGACGACGAGCGGATCCTGCGCGACCTGCTCGAATCCGACGAACGATGACCGCACTCCTGCTGCTGCCCCTGCTGCTGCCGTTCGCCCTGCCGGCGCTGGCCCGCCGGGCCCTGGACCGGCTGGCCCCGGTCGCCGCGCTGTGGGCCGTCACCGGCTGCGCGGTCGTCCTCGCCGGCTGCTCGCTGGCCGCGCTCGGCTCGTTCGTGCTCATCGGGCTGCTCAAGGTCCCGCTCTTCGCCGCCGTCGGCGAGCTGATCCACCCGCTGCGCACGGCCTCGGACCTCGTGGTACTGCCGGCCGCCGCGACCTCGGTCGGCGCGCTCGCCGTCTGCGGCTGGACCCTCGTCCGCTCGGTGCTGCACCAGAGCCGCGCCTTCCGCGCGGCCCGCACGGAGGCGGGGCGCCGCCCCCCGGCCGGCGACCTGTGCGTGGTGGACTCGCCCCGCCCGGACGCCTACGCGCTGCCCGGCCGCCCGCACCGCATCGTCGTCACCACCGCGATGCTGCGCAGCCTGGACGGCCCCGAGCGAGAGGCGCTGTTCGCGCACGAGCGGGCGCACAACGACGGCCGCCACCACTACTTCCTCGCCGCCGCCGAACTCGCCGCGCACTGCCATCCGGCGCTGCGCCCGGTCCGCGAGACCATCCGCCTCGCCGCCGAGCGCGCCGCCGACGAGGCCGCCGCCGCCAGCGTCGGCGACCGGCGCCTGACCGCCCGGGCCATCGCCCGCGCGGCCCTCGCCGGGCAGACGGCCCGCAGCGAGCGCCCCGACTTCGCGCCCGCCGCGACCACCGGCCCGGTCCCACAGCGCGTCCAGGCCCTGCTGGCCGCGCCCTGTGTGCCGCGGGCCGGCCGCGCGATCGCCGCCCTGCTCATCGCTTGTACGGCCGTCTCCTGCGCCGCCTCGGTCGCCGGCCTGGCCGACTTCCACCACCGGGTGGAGATCGCCCAGGGCGACGCGAAACCCTGACGAGCTGGTACGGCCCCTGACACGCAGCTCGCATGGCCCCGGCTCCTTGGAACACCGCGTGGCAACGCGCGTAGAACAAGGACTGGCGCGCGCGGAGTTTTACGTATAACCTCACCCGCTAACCACCCACACGGAAGGTCCCGATGCGACGCGTCGCCCTGGTCACCCTCGTCGTTGACGACTACGACGAGGCCGTCCGCTTCTACACCGAGGCGCTCGGCTTCCGGCTCGCCGAGGACACCCCGCGCCCCGACGGCTCCCGCTGGGTCGTCGTGGAGCCGGGCGGGCCGGACACCGGGACCGCACTGCTGCTGGCCCGCGCGGGGGACGAGGCCCAGCGCGCCCGCGTCGGCGACCAGACCGGCGGTCGCGTCGGGTTCTTCCTGCACACCGACGACTTCCTGCGCGACCACGCCCGGATGACCGCGGCCGGCGTGACCTTCCTGGAGGAGCCGCGGCACGAGCCGTACGGCATCGTCGCCGTCTTCCGGGACCTGTACGGCAACCGCTGGGACCTCCTGCAGCCCGCCGACTGACTCTTCCCCGCCGCTTCGAACCGCCCGCTCAAGGAAAGACCCGCCATGACCGCTACGCGCATAGACACCGATGTGATCCGCCGCCTCCCCAAGGCCGTGCTGCACGACCACCTCGACGGCGGCCTGCGCCCCGCCACCGTCGTGGAACTCGCGGCGGAGGTCGGCCACACCCTGCCCACCACCGACCCCGACGAGCTGGCCGCCTGGTACTTCGAGGCCGCCAACTCCGGCGACCTGGTGCGCTACATAGCCACCTTCGAGCACACTCTGGCCGTCATGCAGACCCGCGAGGGACTGCTGCGCACCGCCGAGGAGTACGTGCTGGACCTCGCCGCCGACGGTGTGGTCTATGCCGAGGTGCGCTACGCCCCCGAGCTGAACACCCGCGGCGGGCTGACGATGCGCGAGGTCGTGGAGACCGTCCAGGAGGGCCTCGCCGCCGGCATGGCCAAGGCGGCCGCCGCCGGGACGCCGGTCCGGGTCGGCACCCTGCTGTGCGGCATGCGGATGTTCGACCGGGTCCGCGAGGCCGCCGAGCTGGCCGTCAGCTACCGCGACGCCGGGGTCGTCGGCTTCGACATCGCGGGTGCCGAGGACGGCTTCCCGCCCGCCGACCACCTGGCCGCCTTCGAGCACCTGCGCCGCGAGAGCGTCCCCTTCACCATCCACGCCGGCGAGGCCCACGGCCTGCCCAGCATCCACCAGGCGCTGCAGGTGTGCGGCGCCCAGCGCATCGGCCACGGCGTGCGCCTGACCGAGGACATCTCCGACCTCGCGGCCGGCAAGCTCGGCCGGCTCGCCTCCTGGGTGCGCGACCGCCGCATCGCCCTGGAGATGTGCCCCACCTCCAACCTGCAGACCGGCTGCGCCACCTCGATCGCCGAGCACCCGATCACGGCCCTGAAGGACCTGGGCTTCCGGGTCACCCTCAACACCGACAACCGGCTGGTGTCGGGGACGACGATGACCCGGGAGATGTCCCTGCTGGTCGAGGAGGCCGGCTGGACGGTCGAGGACCTGCGCACGGTCACGGTGAACGCCGTCAAGAGCGCCTTCATCCCGTTCGACGAGCGCAAGGCCCTCATCGAGGACGTCGTCCTGCCCGGCTACGCGGCCGCGCTCTGAACCAGTCCCCTGAGGTAGGCGGCCTGTCCGATGTGCTGAAGGTCGTCGGACAGGACGCTCACCAGCCGCACGCCCAGGCTGACCGGCGGCTCCCAGCGCTCGTCCACGATCCGTTCCAGATCCTTGGCGGCCAGTCCCCGCAGCGCGCCGAGGGTCTGCTCGTGGACGGCGTCGTAGTACCCGGTCAGCAGGTCGGCCGAGTCGACCCGCACCTTCGCGACCTTGGCGGGGCTGTGCCCGTACCCGGTGTCATGGCGGGGCAGGTCGAGGCCGAAGCGCTTCTCCCAGCCCTGGGACAGCCACACCTGGTCGAGGTCGAAGGCGTCGGCGATGTGGTCGTCCTGCACCCGCGTGAGATGCCAGACGAGCCAGGCGATGGAGTTGGTGTCGGGTGCCGGGCGGTGGTGCAGCGCGTCCGGTCCGAGGCCGTCGAGGGCGGCATGGACTTCTTCCTGGATGCGGCCGTAGCCGTCGATGAGGATGTCCTTCGCATGCATACCGTCCACCATCCCAAACAGCGGGCGCCCACGCGTCCGCAATTCCGCCTCCGCGGACACCGGGCGCCGTCGGGCGGCGCGCCGCCGTCCGGTGCCGGACGGGCGGCCGGACTCAGGAGGGCCGGGACCCCTGCCCGCCCTCCGTTTCCAGGAGCGTGACGAGCGCCCGGGCGGCGGGGCTGGTGGCACGGTCGGGCGGCAGCAGAGCCGCGGTCTCGTACTCCGTCTCGCCCGTGCCCTTCAGCGGCAGCGCCGTGAGCGAGGGCCGCTTGTGCCGGAAGTGCCGGGGTACGACCGCGATCCCCAGGTTCTCGTCCACCAGGTCCAGCAGGCTGTGCACGTCGTTGACCTCCAGCGCGACCGTGCGCCGGACACCGGCCGCGGCGAAGGCGGCGTCCGTGGTGCGGCGCGGGCCCCAGTCCGGGTGGAAGTCCACGAAGACCTCGCCGGCCAGGTCCTCCGGGGTCAGTACCGCGCCCGCCGAGGCCAGCCGGTGGCCGGGATGGCACAGCACGGTCATCGGCTCGCTCGTCAGCGACACCGAACGCAGCTGGTCGCTGTCGGCCTGGGTGCGGTAGGCGAAGGCGAGGTCGAGCCGGCCGGCCCCGACCTCCTCGGCCAGCGCGCCCGAACCGGCCTGCCGCAACCGGATCTCCACGTCCGGATGCCGGCCCCGGAACGCGGCCAGGAGCCGTGCCACATGGACCCCGGCGATGCACTGCTCGGTGCCCAGTGCCAGCGTGCCGCGCAGCACCCCCTGCACCGCCGCCACCGCCTCGTGCGCCGCACGGACCTGGCCCAGGATCCGCTCGGCCTCCACCAGCAGCGCCCGACCCGCCTCGGTGAGCGTCACCCGCCGGGTGGTCCGCACGAACAGCGGCGCCCGCAGCTCCCGCTCCAGCGCCCTGATGGACGCCGAAAGACCCGACTGGGACACCATCAGGCGTTCGGCGGCCCGGGTGAAATGCTGGTCCTCGGCGACGGCGACGAAGTGCTGGAGATGGCGCAGTTCCATGATTGAGAAGCCTAGCCGCAGAATTCCATCGGATTCTTCTGTTGGACCGCTGCCCGGCGCGGGGGGAAGAGTGGCACCGGTGACCAGGAGCCCCACGGCTCCCGGGCGCCGGGAACACCGTGTGCCAACCCCTCTGGAGTCGCGTTGTACACCGCACACCCCGACCGTTACGCCGACATGCCCTACCGGCGCACCGGACGCAGCGGACTGAAGCTCCCCGCCCTGTCCCTCGGCCTGTGGCACAACTTCGGCCCGGACCGGCCCGCCGAGACCCAGCGGGCCATTCTGCGCCGGGCCTTCGACCTCGGCGTCACCCACTTCGACCTCGCCAACAACTACGGCCCGCCGCCCGGCGCCGCCGAGTCCGCGCTCGGCGAGGCCCTGAAGGCCGACTTCGGGCCGTACCGCGACGAGCTGGTCATCTCCACCAAGGCCGGATACCTCATGTGGCCCGGCCCGTACGGCGAATGGGGCTCGCGCAAGTACCTGCTGTCCTCGCTCGACCAGAGCCTGAAGCGCATGGGCCTGGACCACGTCGACATCTTCTACTCGCACCGCCCCGACCCGGACACTCCGCTGGAGGAGACGATGGGCGCGCTGCACTCGGCGGTCCAGCAGGGCAAGGCGCTGTACGTCGGCGTCTCCAACTACTCCGCCGAGCAGACCCGCGAGGCCGCCCGCATCCTCGCCGACCTCGGCACTCCTCTGCTGATCCACCAGCCGCGCTACTCGATGCTCGACCGCCGCCCCGAGGACGGGGGTCTGCTCGACACGCTCGACGAGCTCCAGGTCGGCTCCATCGCCTACTCCCCGCTGGAGCAGGGCCTGCTCACCGGCCGCTACCTCGACGGCATCCCCGAGGACTCGCGGGCCGCGAGCGACAGCCCCTTCCTGAACTCGGACGCGGTCACCGAGGACCTCGTCGCCCGCCTGCGCTCCCTCGACGAGATCGCGGGGTCCCGCGGCCAGACCCTGGCCCAGCTGGCCCTGGCCTGGGTGCTGCGCGGCGGCCGGGTCACCTCCGCCCTGGTCGGCGCGAGCAGCCCGCAGCAGCTCGAGGACAGCGTCGGCACCATCCGCAACCTCGACTTCGACACCGAGGAACTGGCACGGATCGACGCGATCGTGAAGGGCTGAGCGCGCCGGGGTCGATGCCGGCCGGTGGTCGATGCCGGCCGGTGGTCGGTGACGCCGGGTGATCGGCTGCGGGCGTCGGCCGGCACCCGCCCCGCGCCTGATGCGAGCCCGCCCGGCACATCCCCGGCCGTCGGCGGCAGCGGCGCGCGGCCGAGCCGTTCCCGCAGGCGACGCGTCAACCGAGCCGCTCTTCGAGGCGTACGGTCACGGTGTCGCCCTCCTGCTTGCCGATCGCCTGCCGGATGCCCGCCTTCACGGGGAGCTTGTGCCGGCCGTCGCCCAGAGCCATGAAGGAACTCCGGAACGGGTGGCCGTCGACCGTGCCGCGGACCTTGACCAGCCCGCGGGTGCCGAAGAACTCGGCCGCACGCGGCCAGACCACATAGGTCCAGCCGCCGTCCTGCCCGCTCTTCTCCAGGACCGCGGTGAACTCCGCGTCCACCGGACCGCTCGCCTCCATGGTGTGCCTCCGTCCTGCGCCGCGCGCGGCGCTCCGTCGGTCGTCGTCCGCCAGGACAGACCCCCGCGCGCGGCGGAACTCATCGCGGCCGGGCGCTGTCACGCAGTCGCCGGTACCCGGTCCAGAAAGCCCAGGACCTGCCGGATGCGGCCCTCGGCGTCCAGGGTGACGACGTCGAAGCCGGCCACGGGCGCGGAGCCGTCGGCCTCGTTGACCAGCTCCCAGCCGAAGCGGGCGGTGTCGTGGTGTCCGTCCACCGCGCCGAGCGGGCGGAAGACGAACCCGGGGAACTGCTCGTGGACCGCCGCGATCACGGCCGCGACGCCCTCGTGGCCGCGGACGTCGGCGAGCGGGTCGGTGTAGCCGCCGTCGGCGGTCCACGCGGCGGCGACCGCCTTCTTCAGGGCCTCCGGCTCGGTGGCGTTCCAGGCCTCGAAGTAACGGGCGGCGGCGCTCTCGTAACGGTTCGTGTTCACGGACATGGCGGGGCAGCCTCCATCGGGGTCGTCGCT
The DNA here is from genome assembly GCF_001027185.1 of Streptomyces incarnatus. Lineage (NCBI taxonomy): Bacteria > Bacillati > Actinomycetota > Actinomycetes > Kitasatosporales > Streptomycetaceae > Streptomyces > Streptomyces incarnatus. The sequence goes on from NZ_CP011497.1 coordinate 7,765,243, forward strand.
GCTGGGAATCGCTGGTCAGAGCCGGATCCGGGGCTTCGCCGATCCGGTGTGACCACCATGCCGGAGCGCCGGGGGCGGGTCGATTACCTGCCCGGTAATGCCCGGGGGTGCGAAGGCGCCGGTGCATTTCACGCCAGACCGGACGGTGAATATGCCAAGAGGCTGGCCGGAAAGTCATGGTGACAGTGTTTCGGGAGTGGCGATACTCGAACATCAGGGGCACTTCACCGCACAGGAGCCGCACGGAGAGCGAGGCCGGGCCGGGCGCGACCAGCGAGGCGACGGGGGAGTGAGACGTGCACGACGAATTCCTGTGCCATGTCACGGCGTACGGCATGTGCGACGGCCGGCGCATCGGGGTACCGCTCGGCACCTATCGCGCGCCGACGCTGGCGCTGGCCCTGTGGTGGCTGCGCGACCGCGCGTCCTGGATCGCCGAGCGCCTGGACCCGAGCCCGGCGGACCCCGCCTTCCCGGCGGGCTCGCTGGTGCCGGTCGGGGACGCGGTGGCCGACGTACCCGCCCTGCTGCGCGCCTGGTGCGCCGACGACGTCCGGCAGGAGCGGGTGGCCGACGAACTGGCCGGCGGACGGCTGGTGCGGATCGCCGCCAGCGACGACACCACCGAGTACGAACTGCTCGCCGAGTCCGTCGACGCGCTGCGCATGCAGCGCACCCTGCCGGCGCTCGTCATGCCCGTCGCCTGACACGTGTCCGTCGGCCCGTGCCGCCCCCGCCTCCGGGCGCGCATGTGGACGAATCGGTAGAATTCTGGCCATGGCGGAGCGGCCGATCGCCCCGACGGCGCCCGAACTCGTCCTGGAGACCGACACGGGCTCCACGCTCATGAGCCCGGGCCATGACTACCACGTCGGACGCGACCCGTTGAGCGACATCGTCCTCGACGATGCCCGGGTCTCGTGGCACCACGCCGTCCTGCGCTGCGACCACGACCGCTGGACCCTGACGGACCGGCACAGCACCAACGGCACCTACGCCGACGGCCGCCGGATCGCCGAGTGGGACGTGCGCCCCGGCAGCGAGATCCGCTTCGGCAACCCCACCGACGGCCCCCGCGCGGTCCTCGCCGGCGCCCCACGGCCCGCCCCCGACCGCCCCTCGTCCGTGTCGCTGCCCCTGCTGACCGGCACCTTCCGCCGGCCCAGCAGTGTCCGCCCGCTGCCCGAGCGCTCGGTGCGCATCGGCCGGGCCGCCGACAACGACCTGGTGGTGGACGACCTGATCGTCTCCCGCCGGCACGCCGAACTGCGCGCCCACTCCGACGGCACCTACGAGATCGTCGACCTCGGCAGCCACAACGGCACCTATCTCAACGGCCGGCCCGTCACCCGTGCGGCCCTGGGCCCCGGCGACATCGTCGGCGTCGGCCACTCCGCGTTCTGCCTGGTCGGCGACGAACTCCAGGAGTACGTCGACACCGGCGAGATCTCCCTCGACGTCCAGGACCTCACCGTCGTCGTGGACGGCGGGCGCAAGGTGCTCCTGGACCACGTGTCCTTCCCGGTCGGCGAGAAGTGCCTGCTCGCGGTGGTCGGACCGAGCGGCGCCGGCAAATCCACGCTGCTGAACGCCCTGACCGGGCAGCGGCCCGCCAACCGCGGCACCGTCCTGTACGACGGCCGCGACCTCTACCGCGACTACGCCGAACTGCGCCAGCGCATCGGCCTCGTCCCGCAGGACGACATCCTGCACCCCCAGCTCACCGTCCGGGCGGCCCTCACCTACGCCGCCGAACTGCGCTTCCCCGAGGACACCGCCGCGGCCGAGCGGCGGGCCCGGGTGGACGAGGTCATCCGGGAACTCGGCCTCGAACAGCGCGCCGGCCAGCCCGTGCACAGCCTCTCCGGCGGCCAGCGCAAGCGGGTCAGCGTGGCCCTGGAGCTGCTCACCAAACCCTCGCTGCTCTTCCTGGACGAGCCGACCTCCGGTCTCGATCCCGGCATGGACCGGTCGGTGATGACCACGCTGCGCGGCCTCGCCGACGACGGGCGCACCGTCGTCGTGGTCACCCACAGTGTCCTCAGCCTCGGTGTCTGCGACCGCCTCCTGGTGCTCGCCCCCGGCGGCAAGGTGGCCTACTACGGGCAGCCCGACGACGCCCTCGCCTTCTTCGGCTTCGAGCAGTGGCCGGAGGCCTTCGAGGCCTTCGACCGTGATCCCGGACGCGACTGGGCCAGGGAGTACCGCGAGTCGCCGTTCCACCGGCACTACGTCGCCGAGGCCGGCGCCCAGCCCCACCACCCGGGCCCGGCCCCCGTCTCCCCGGTGCCGCCGCCCCGCCCCCGCGGCTGGGGCGCCCAGCTCGGCACCCTGATCCGCCGGTACGCGGCCGTCCTCGGCTCCGACCGCACCTTCCTGCTCGTGATGATCGCCCTGCCGTTCGTCATGGGCGCCATGGCCCGCGCCCTGGCCGGCGGCCGGCTCGCCCGGGACACCGCGATGAACGCGCTGCTCATCCTGTGCGTCGGCGCCGTGCTGACCGGCGCCGCCAACGCGGTGCGCGAACTCGTCAAGGAACGCGTCGTCTACCAGCGCGAACGCGCCGTCGGCCTGCCCCGTTCGGCCTATCTGATGTCCAAGATCGTGGTGCTCGGCACGATCAGCGTGGTCCAGGCCGTCGTCCTCACCCTCGTCGCCCTCCTCGGCGTCGACCTGAACACCCCCGGCGGCCGGGGCGTCCTGCTGCCACCGCTCGCCGAGATCACCCTGGCGGCCGCCCTGCTCGCGTTCACCGCGATGATGCTCGGCCTGCTGGTCTCCGCGCTGGTGCGCAAGGAGGAGGTGACGATGCCGCTGCTGGTGCTGCTCGCCATCGTCCAGGTCGTGTTCTGCGGAGCCCTGCTCAGACTCAGCGGGGTGCCCGGCCTGGAGCAGCTGTCCTGGCTCGTGCCCTCCCGCTGGGCGCTCGGCGCCATGGCCGGCACGGTCGGGCTGTCCCGGATCGTCCCGGGCAACCTGACCGCCGACCCCCTGTTCCGGCACTCGACGGGCGTCTGGCTGCTCGATCTGGCCATGCTGGTGGTGCTCTCCGTCCTCTACGGGCTCGTGGTCGCCGTGCTGCTGCGCCGGCACGAGCCCGCCGTGATGCGGAAGTAGGCGAACGCGATGGCCCACACGCGGAAGCAGGCGTCCCGATGAGCAAAGCGCCCAGCCCCGGATTCCAGCCCACGCACGTCGTGCCGCCGCGCGGCATGCCCGCCTGGGAGGCCCCCGACCCGGCCCGGCCCACCCTGCCCCTCGACCCGCTGCTGCCGGTCGAGCTCGTGGAGCGGCGCGGCGACTGGGGGTACATCCGCTGCGCCAACGGCTGGGGCGCCTGGGTCGACGGCCGCCGGCTGGTCGCCGTACCCGAGGACCCGCCCGCCGCCGACGGCCCGGCGGGCACCGCCGACCCGCGCCCCGCGCTGGCCCGCGCCGAACAGGCCCTGGCCGACTACCGGTCCGCGGTGGAGGAGCTGGCCGCCGGCACCCTGGACGGGGAGGACTTCCAGGACCGTACCCGGGGCCTGCGGATCGGGATCGTGGTCGACGGGGAGTCCATGTGGCTGTACGACCCGGAGGAGGGCCGCTGGGTGTACGGCGACGGACGGCGGCTGACCACCTACGCCACCGACCGGGAGGTCACCGGCGAGGACGACTCCGGGCACGCCCCGACCCGGCTGGTCGCGCCCGAGGGCGAGCGCTGATGGCGCGCGAGAGCAGCCTGTTCTCCGGCCGGCCCTCGGAGCTGATCGGCCGGCGGATCGCGGGCTACCTCATCGAGAGCGAGATCGGGCGCGGCGGCATGGCCGTCGTCTACCGCGCCCGCGACCTGCGCCTGGACCGCACCGTCGCCCTCAAGCTGCTCGCCCCCGAACTCGCCCGCAACGACACCTTCCGCAAGCGTTTCACCCATGAGTCCCAGGTGGCCGCGGCGATCGACCACCCGCACATCGTGCCGGTCTTCGAGGCCGGCGAGACCGACGGGGTGCTCTTCATCGCCATGCGGTACGTCTCCGGCAGCGATCTGCGCCGCCTCCTCGACCTGCGCGGACCCCTGCCGTTGCCCGACGCCGTGCGGATCGCCGCGCAGGTGGCCTCCGCCCTCGACGCCGCCCACGAGCACGGCCTGGTGCACCGGGACGTCAAGCCCGGCAACATCCTGGTCGCCGAGGGCATCGACACCGACCACCCCGAGCACGTGTACCTGACCGACTTCGGGCTCACCAAGAAGTCGCTGTCGCTGACCGGCTTCACCAGCGTCGGCCAGTTCGTCGGCACCCTCGACTACGTGGCCCCGGAGCAGATCTCCGGCCGCCCGGTCGACGGCCGCTGCGACGTCTACGGCCTGGCCTGCGTCGTCTACGAGACCCTCGCCGGGCGCCCGCCGTTCCTCCGCGACGACGACATGGCCCTGCTGTGGGCCCACCAGTACGACGATCCACCCGCACCGAGCGAGTCCTGCCCCGGCCTCGACCCCGCGGTGGACCCGGTCTTCGCCAAGGCCCTGGCCAAGAGCCCCGACGCCCGCCACGACACCTGCCTCGCCTTCGTCGCCGCCCTGCGCGCCACCCTGGAAGCCGGCGCCGGCCCGGCCGACGCCCGTCCGGCGCCGGAGCCCGACACGGAGACGGACCACGCGGTGGGCGGGCCCCCGAGCCCCCCGCACTGGGCGGACCCGGTGTACCGGGCCGGGGCGACGGCGTGAGTCCGGTCAGGGCCCGCTCACCTCGCCCCGCCGGTGCACCCCCCGGGCCAGCAGGCCGCCGAGGAACCCGGCGGCCAGTCCCCACAGCGCGCCCAGGCCCACCGCCTGCCACAGCTCGGGCCTGAGGAACAGCTCGCCGGACAGCCCGCCGCCCAGGTTGCCGATGCCGAGCAGGGAGAGTCCGTAGTGCGCCGAGACACGGCAGACCAGGCAGATCATCAGCACCGCCAGCGCCAGCGCCACGGCCAGGTGTACGGCGTGCTGCCACAGGCGGATCCGGGCCGGTGAGCTCGCGGCCATCCGGAAGGCCACGCCCAGCAGCAGGATCGCGTCGACGGCCACCAGCCACCACCACCGGCCGTCGTGGTCGGTGAGCGAGCCGAGGTTCAGCGCCGAGACGTCCGGGGTGCGCAGGATCGCGTCCAGGACATGCGGGACGGGCAGGCCGAACGGGCCGTCCACGCGGCCGTTCCAGGTCGCTCCGAGGCCGATGGTGAGGGCCATCCAGGCCAGATTGGGCAGGCCGAGCAGGATCAGCGCGAAGGTCGCCGGAGCGTGCCCGCGGGCGGCCGCCGTGATCAGCGCGATGACCAGGCCGACGACGACGTACGCGAGGAGCAGCACCACCATCGCGTGCGCCGCCGGGCGCACCGACTCCTGCAGCCGCAGCAGCCGCCCCGGCAGCGGCGCCCCGCGCGCGACCAGCAGCGCCAGCGCCAGCACCCCGGCCAGCCACAGCAGGCCGAACAGCACCGTCAGCGGCACGTCCGTGGTGAACCCGACCCGGGGTGCGGCGTCGAACAGGCCGGTCAGGTCGCTGAGGGTGCCGCTGCCCACGTCGACGGCGAAGGTCTGCCGGGCGCCGAGGGCCAGGCCGAGCAGCGCGAGCAGCCACAGCACCGCGATCCGGGCGGCCCAGCCGGCCAGTTCACGGGCCGAGGCGACCGCCCGGTGCCGCAGCGGGCGCAGGAATCCCCCGCCGATCGCCAGCGCGCCGACCAGGGTCACCGACAGCGGGATCACGGTGATCCCGGCCTGGGTCTGCGCGAGCGCGCCCGCGTTGCCGGAGAGTTCCACGCTGCCGCCGACCGCCGTGACCAGGGTCGCGGCCACCACCCGCGGGAACGCGCCGTCCGGCAGGTCACCCGCTCCGGCCGCCCACAGCCCCAGCGCCGCCACCAGCACCATGACGGCGAGCCCGGTCAGCACCGCGGCCACGGCCTGTGCCCAGCCATGACGGGCGGCGGGCCGCGGGGAGACGGTCGGAACGCTCACGGTTGCCACGCTATGCAGCGGCCGCACACCCCGCCCGCCGGGTGGGCCGTTCGCGTCGGCTTGCGAGCGTCACTGCCCTGCGACACACAATGGGATCAATGTGCAGCCATATGCACCAAACGGGACTTGACTGAGAAAAGCCGCGTATCGCACCGCGCGTCCCACCGCGTACCGCGACGATCGCGACGGGAAGAAGTGCTCGTGAGCGCCGAACCTCCGTCCTCCGGCCGCCCGACCGGGCCGCCCTCCGGCCCGCTGTCGGGCTCCTCCCGGCCCCCGTCCGGACCACCGCCGTCCGGGCCGCCGCCGGGTGGCGGTGGCGGAGCCAGGGGACCGCACGGGCCGTGGTGGAGGTCCGTGCCCCGGGTGGCGGCCCTCACCGCGGCCGTCGTCGCCGCCGTGGTCCTCGCGGTGGTCTTCACCCGTCCGGGTGGCGGATCCTCCGCCAAGGGCGGCGAGGTCTTCCTGCAGTCCGCGAACAGCAGCGGCCAGGACCCGTTCACGGACTCCACCGCGAAGCAGAGCTCCGCCCCGCCCCCGCCCTCCGCCTCCGCCGCGCCCTCCGGAACGGCCAACGCGGTGCAGGGAGTCGAGGGCGGAGCGCCCGGTCTGTACGGCGGCACCAACCGCACGCCCGCCTGCGACGTCGAGAAACAGATCAAGTTCCTGCAGGCCGACCCGGGCAAGGAGAAGGCGTTCGCCTCCGTGGCCGGCGTCCAGCCCTCCGGCGTACCCGCCTATCTGCGCTCGCTGACCCCGGTTCAACTGCGCGTCGACACCAGGGTCACCAACCACGGCTACCGCAACGGCGCCCCCACCACCTACCAGTCGGTGCTCCAGGCCGGCACCGCCGTGCTGGTGGACGGTCACGGCGTGCCCCGGGTGCGCTGCGCCTGCGGCAACCCGCTGACCCCGCCCGTCGCCCAGAAGAGCACGCCGAAGCTGGTGGGCACTCCGTGGTCGGCGTACCGGCCCTCCAACGTGGTCGTGGTGACGCCCGCGCCGAAGGCCGTCAACGTCTTCGTGCTCTACGACACCCACCACGCCAACTGGATCCACCGCCACCGCGGCGACCAGAACTGCCGGCACGACCAGCACGCGAGCCCGCCGAAGTTCCCGCACCCCTGGAACCCGCCGCAGCGTCCGTGCCCGCCGGGCACGACGTGCCCGCCCACGTCCGGCCGGCCGAGCCCGTCGACATCGTCCGCGTCGCCCTCGTCGTCCTCGTCGAGCTCGTCACCGTCGCCGTCGAAGTCCTCCCCGTCCTCCTCGCCGTCGTCGAGTGCGTCACCCTCGTCCACGTCCTCGTCCCCGTCGTCCTCTTCCTCTTCCTCTTCCTCCTCGCGCTCTTCCTCGCCGTCGTCACCGTCGGGGTCGAAGTCGTCGTCGCCGTCCTCGCCTTCGGGGCCGAAGTCGCCGGAGTCGAAGTCGCCCTCCGAATCGAAGTCGCCGGAGTCGAAGTCACCGTCGCAGTCGACGTCACAGGAGTCGAAATCGCCCGGCTCGAAGGCGCCGTCGACCGAGCGGTCCTCCGCCGGGCCGGTGTCGCCGTCCGCGGGCTCTCCGTCGGCCCAGACCTCGAGCGCGAGGTCGTCGTCCGAACAGCGGACGGCCAGTTCCGCCGCGCCGCCCTCGGAGAGTTCCGCTCCGGGCCAGGCGACCCCGGGAACGCCCGGCGAGTCGGCCGTCACCCCCACTCAGGAGCAGTCGCAGGGCTCGCCCTCGGAGTGAGCGGTCGCGGCCGGGGCGGCGTGAGCATCGCCACTGTGCGCGGTCGGCGAACGCCCCGGGGGACTGCGGAGCCCGGCACGGGGTACGAGGACAGGTGCAACAGGCGACCGGCCCGGCCGGGCTTTCCGAGAGAGACAGCATGACCAAGCACCTGGGCGGGACAGTGATACCGACTGGTTTCGACGTACCCGTGGAGCCGCTGCGGCGCGCGGCGCACTACACCGGCGAACCCGGTTGCATCGCCGAGGCGCGCGCCTTCGCCGCCCGCTTCCTGGAGCAGCTGCGCACCGAGTGGTGCGCCACCGCCGACCGCCGCGCCGACGGCGAGCTGCTCCTCGTCGTCAGTGAACTCGTCACCAACGCCGACCAGCACAGCAACGGCCCGTACATCCTGGAACTGGAAGGCACGGACAACGCCGTCACGGTGTGCGTCTACGACAGCAGCTCCGCCCTGCCCCGCCGCTTCCCCAAGAACCCCGAGCGCGTCGGACGGCACGGCATGGAGATCGTGTACGCCCTGGCCTCGGAGGTCACGGCGGAGCATGTGCCCGTGGGCAAGCGGGTGCGCGCCCGCTTCGAACTGAGCCGCTGAACGCTCGACGCTGAACGCTCGGCGCCGAGCGCTCCCGGGGTCTCAGGCGTCGACGAGCATCCCCTGGCGCAGCCGGGCGATGATCCGCTTGATCAGCCGGGACACATGCATCTGGGAGCAGCCGAGGCGTTCCCCGATCTGCGCCTGGGTGGCCTCCTCGACGAACCGCATATGGATGATCTGCCGGTCCCGGTCGCTGAGTTCCGCCATCAGCGGGGCGAGCGCGTGGAAGTCCTCCACGAGCCGCAGCCCCTCCTCCTCCACGCCGATGAAGTCGGCGAGCACCGCCTCGCCGTCCTCCGTCCCGCTGCCGGTGAGCGCGGCGTCCAGGGAAGAGGAGTTGTACCCGTTGGAGGCGAGCTGGGCCTCGACCACCTCGTCCTCGGAGAGGTTCATCAGGGTGGCCAGCTCGGCCACCGTCGGATCCCGGTCCAGCCGGCTGGACAGCTCCTCGCGTGCCTTGGCCAGCTCCACCCGCAGCTCCTGGAGCCGGCGCGGCACGTGCACCGCCCATGTCGTGTCCCGGAAGAACCGCTTGATCTCACCGACGATGTATGGCAGCGCGAAGGAGGTGAACTCCACCTCGCGGGCCAGCTCGAACCGGTCGATGGCCTTGATCAGGCCGATCATGCCGGTCTGGACGATGTCCTCCATGTCGTCGCCGCGGCCCCGGAACCGTCCGGCCGCGAACCGCACCAGCGACATGTTCATCTCGATCAGGGTGTTGCGCGCGTACTGGTACTCGTGCGTGCCCTCGTCCAGCTCGGCCAGCCGGCGGAAGAACTGACGGGACAGCTCCCGTGCGTCACGCGGCGCGACGGACGCCGGGTCCGCGATGCCAGGCAGTGATACCGATGTCTCGCCCGTCCTGTCCTGCTCGGTCCTCTCGGCGACCTCTGCTTCCGACCGGATCCCGGCGGTGTTCATTGCCTCTCCCACGAAAGTCACGGTGGTGTCTGCCTCGGCGGCTGTTCGTCCTTTTCGTACCGTGTGCCGGTTCGTACCCGAAACCTGGTGTTTCATACGTTCCGGCGGATGCGCTCACCGGGCGGGTACCCCCGGTCACGCCACGCATGCATGCGTCTGCGCCGGATCCGGGAAACGGTGGGCGGGCCCGAAGCCTCCTGCGGACACCCGGCCGGAGCGCCGTTCACCCGTCCGGGTCATTCGGCGGTCCCGCCGATGAGTTTCGCCGGGAGGATCGGTCCACACTCACGACCGCGTTCCCCGCCCAGGAGGTGCTCATGACCACCGACGGATTCATCACCTGTCTCTGGTTCGACGGCCAGGCCGAGGAGGCCGCGCAGTACTACGTGTCGGTCTTCAAGAACTCCGCCATCGGCCGCGTCGGCCGGTACACCGAGGCCGGTCCCGGCCCGGCCGGCTCCGTGCTGGTCGTCGAGTTCACGGCCAACGGCCAGAAGTTCGTCGCGCTCAACGGCGGCCCCCAGTTCACGTTCAACGAGGCGATCTCCTTCCAGATCATGTGCGCCGACCAGGAGGAGATCGACTACTACTGGACCAGGCTCACCGAGGACGGCGGCGAGGAAGGCCCCTGCGGCTGGCTCAAGGACAGGTACGGCGTCTCCTGGCAGGTCGTCTACGACCGGATGCCGGACCTGCTCGGCGACCCGGACCAGGAGAAGGCGGCCCGCACCATGAAGGCCATGATGGCCATGGGCAAGCTGGACGTCGCCGCGCTGGAGAAGGCGTACGCGGGGGAGTAGCGGACCTGGGTCCGCCGGCCGTCACCCGGCCTCGGCGAGGATCTCGGCGATCACATGCCGGGAGTTCTCCGCCAGGGCCGGGTTGGTGTCCCAGTAGTACGGCAGCTGGATCAGCGAGATCGACAGCGCCCAGCCCCGCCCCCGCGCCCACTGGGCCTCGTCGGCGCCGACGGCCTTGCGGAAGGCGTCCCGGACGGACGCGGGCAGCAGGTTCCAGGCCACGATGAGATCCACGGCCGGGTCACCCACTCCCGCGCAGCCGAAGTCGATGACGGCGCTCAGCCGGCCTTCGTCGACCAGTACGTTCCCGGGGGAGAGGTCGCCGTGCGCCCACACCGGCGGCCCCGGGTGCTCCGGCGCGCGCAGGGACTCCTCCCACAGCGCCGTGACCGCGCCGCGGTCGACCCGTGCGCCCAGCTCGGCGACGGCCGCGCGGGTGGGCTCGTCCCGGTCCTGCAGCGGGCCGCCCCGGTAATCGGGCGGTCCGTCCTGCGGGTCGATCCCGCGCAGCGCCCGCACGAATCCGGCGAGGTCCTCGGCGAGCCGCTCCGGCTCCCGCACGGCACCGGTCACCGGATTGCGCCCCGGGAGCCGGCGGTGGACCGACCAGGGCCACGGGTAGCCCTCGTCCGGCTCGCCGGTGCCCACCGGTTCGGGCACGGCGACCGGGAGCAGCGGCCCGAGCCGGGGCAGCCAGCGCTGTTCCCGCCTCAGGTCCGGTACGGCGCCGGGCCGCCGGGGCAGCCGTACCAGCAGGTCGGCGCCCAGCCGGAACATGGCGTTCTCGGTCCCGGAGGACGGCAGCCGGCGTACCGGCAGCGCGGCCCACTCCGGGAACCGGCGGGCGATCAGACGCTGGACCGGCGGGGCGTCGAGGTCGAGTTCGTCCGCGTGCATCCTCGGCGGACTCTGGCTGTCGTGGGCGCTCATCGCGGCCCATCCCAGCGCCTCGGCGCCCTCGCCGTCCATGGGATTTCCCCCGTGGCGCCCTTGTGGGCCTCAGACCCGGTCGGCCGCGATCAGCAGGTACTGGAAGCTGCCGTTGCGGTAGGCGTCCAGGAACGTGTCCTCGATGCCCGTGACCAGATGGTCCGCCTCCCTGCGCAGTTCCCAGTAGGGGATCGTCGCCTCGGTCAGGTCCTCGACGTGCACCGGCACCAGGCGGTTGCGGGCCATCGCCCGGAAGTACTCCGAGCGCGGGTGGATGTCGCAGATGTAGTGGGCGTTGATCAGCGACACCTCGCGCGAGGCCTGCCCGTAGGTGTCGTTGTAGCAGCCGGTGATCACCACATAGCGTCCGCCGCGGCGCAGCAGCCGGGCGTGCTCGGCGAACAGCAGGTCCAGCTCGACGTACATCGTGGACTCGTTGTTCCAGGACGCCGCGTACGCGCCGGTCTCGAGGCCGGTGTCGAGCATGTTGCGGTGGTGGTAGCGCACCTTGTCGTCGATGCCCCGCGCCCGGGCCTGCTCGTTCGCGAACCCGGCCTGTTTGGCCGAGATGGTGACGCCGTCGGCGTGGCAGCCGTACCGCAGGTGCGCCACGACACTGCCGCCGCCCCGGCCGCAGCCGGCGTCGAAGACGCGGTCGGCGGGGGTCAGGGGGCCGAGGTGGGAGGCGAGCAACTCGGCCTGGGCGTGCTCCAGTCGGTGCAGTTCGGCGGTGAGGCGGTCCCGGCGCAGGGCCGGATCGGGCTCGTCGAGCACCGAGCGGTCGGCCGCCCCGATGCCGTAGTGATGGTGGTACAAGTCGTCGATCTTGCCGAGTTCGAGGTTGACCGGGTTCTCCTCGGCGTTCCAGTAGTCCGCGACCCGGCTCTGGTAGGTGGACTGGGCCGGGACCGGAACGTGCGTGGTCCGGTCAACGGGGGCAGTGGTCAACGATGGCTCCTCGTGGTGCATGTGACGGTGTTTCGGAAAGAGGGGCGGTCACCAGTAGTCGGGCAGGTGGTAGCGGTGGGTGTTGGTGGCGTGCCACTCGTGGTTGCCGGACACCCAGGCGGCGAGCCCCCGGGCGTAGCGCTCCACGAGGGGCGAGGTGGCGGACAGTACGGCCGACTCCTCCTCGAAGGCCTCCATGATCCGGTTGTGGATCTCGACGGACTTCAGGTAGGCGGCCTTCAGCCCGCACCGCTCGTTGGCGGCGACGACCTGCGGCAGGTTCAGATGGTCGGGGTCGCTCGCCAGTTCCTTGGTGAAGGAGTAGAGGTCGTTGACGATCGTGGTGGCGTTGCAGGCGAGGGCGGTGATCCGCTGGATCTCGGGGCGGGCGTAGATCTGTTCGGGCAGTTCATAGCCGTCCACGGCGTCGACGAGCGACAGACAGGGCCGGAAGTTGTTGAACTGCCGCATCACCAGGTACTCCCAGACCCGCGGCACGTACCCGGTCTCCATCCAGGCGGCCTCGCCGAGGTAACCCAGGTGCAGCCGGGCGACGTCGTGCACGAACCGGTCGGTCTGGCTGGGCGTGGCGAAGGTGGCGTAGTCCGCGAGGGCGAAGTGGTACGAACGCAGCGGACCGTCGGCCTGGATGCCCCGGCGCCACTCCTCCTCCAGCTCCGGGATGCCGTGGTAGGGGTCGAGCGCCGACTGCGCGATGATCAGCGGGCCGCCCAGGCCGCGCCGCGATCCGCCTCTGCCCTCGTCCTCCTCGCAGTAGCAGGAGTCGACGATGTTCTCGGCGAGCAGCAGCTTCCCGGCGGCGGTGAGGCGGTCCAGGTCGAGGCCGCCCGGGTGCTGGAGCACGACGGCCCGGCCGAACTGGAAGCCGGAGAAGTCTCCCTTCCAGGCCGTGGGAAACAGGTCCAGTTCCCGGGCCCAGGTCTCCAGGCGGCGGTCGACCTCGGCCGCCTTCTCCGGGTCGGCGGGCACCGCGGGCCGGTACAGCAGCCCGGGGATGGCTCCGGTGCGCCGGTTCTTGAGGCTCTGCGCGAGGTTCGGGGGGCCGGGCAGCCGGTAGGCGGTCGTGGGTGTGGTCATGGGGTGCTCCAGGCGGTCATTCGGGGAGCCGGCCGATCTGGACGTTCTCCAGGATCCCGGCCGCGTCGGGCACGAGAATGGCCAGCGAGTAGTAGGCGGTCACCAGGTAGTTGACGATCGCGGCAGAGTCGATGCCCATGAACCGGACGTTCAGACCCGGTTGATGCTCCTCCGGGATGCCGGTCTGATAGAGGCCGATGACCCCCTGGTCGGCCTCGCCGGTGCGCAGGGCGATGATGCTGCTGGTGTGGTCGTCGCTGATCGGGATCTTGCCACAGGGAAAGATCGGCACACCGCGCCACGCCGGTACCTCGTGGCCGTCGACGCTGACGGTGCCGGGGACCAGTCCACGCCGGTTGCATTGTCGGAAGAACGCCGCGATCGCCTTGGGATGGGCGAGGAACACCTTCGTCTTGCGCCGCATGGAGAGCAGTTCGTCCATGTCGTCCGGGGTGGGCGGGCCGGTGAAGGTGCTGATCCGCTGGCCGTAGTCGACGTTGTGCAGCAGCCCGAACTCCCGGTTGTTGACCAGCTCCCACTCCTGGCGCTCGCGGATCTCCTCGACCGTGAGACGGAGCTGCTGCTGGGTCTGGTCCATCGGGTGGTTGTAGAGGTCGGCGACCCGGGTGTGCACCCGCAGCACGGTCTGGGTGAGGGACAACTCGTATTCGCGCGGGGCCAGTTCGTAGTCCACGAAGCCGCCGGGCAGCGTGGGTTCGCCGACATGACCGGCCTGCACCGGCACCTCGGCCTCGCCCTTGCGGTTCATCGGCCGCCGCTGCCGCTCGACATAGGCCTGGAGATGCGCGGCGAGGGACGGCACCCGCTCGGTGAACTCCTGCACCACGGCCCAGGGCAGCGCCAGCACCACGCCCGCGGTCTCGGCCCGCACCGAGGACAGCCACAGCGGGTCGGACTGCCCGACCGCCTCGTCGCCCATCTGGTCGCCGTCGGTGACGACCCCGGTGATCTCCTCCTCGCCGTACTTGCCGACGGCGTAGCGGGTGAACCGGCCGTGGACGACCAGATACGCCTCCGTCACCGGCTGGCCGGCCTCGAACAGCACCTGCCCGGCGCGCACTTCCCGGGGCTGGAAACGGCCGGAGATCTCCCGCAGCACGTCGATGTCGGGGTAGCCGCGCAGGATGGGCAGCTCGGTCAGCGTCTGCGGGATGACCCGGATGTCGTCGGCGCCGTTCTGCTCGAAGTGCACCCGGCCACGGCCCGTACGCAGCGTCAGGCGGCGGTTGACCCGGTAGGCGCCGCCCTTGACGTCCACCCACGGCAGGGTCTTCAGCAGCCATCGCGAGGTGATGGCCTGCATCTGCGGCTCGGACTTGGTGGTCGTGGCGAGCTGGCGTGCCGCCCGGGTGCTCAGGCTGGTGAGCTGCCCGTCGGCGGACGGGCCGGGGGCGGGTTCGTCGACGGCGGGACCGGTGGCGCTGTCCGGTGTGGTCACATTCCCTCCAGCGGAGCTGTGTGCGAACAGGGGTGGCCGGATCGCCGCGTGGTGAGCGTGGTGATCCAGCACCCGGGCCAAGCCAAACAGGCCTGGTGAGGTGCCCGATACAGCGCGAAGGGGGCGGAACCCGGCACACGGGTGCGTAAACCCGCTGATCGGGGCGCGAGCGGCAAAGGGTGTGCCCGGGCGCCGGTGCACTACGCCCCCCGGCGGTGTTCCCGCGCGCCGGTGTGGTGCGCCTCCCCGCTGCTCAGGACAGGTCGGCGTACAGGACGGCCGCCCCGTCGAACCGGCCGGCCTTGAGATCGCGAAGCGCCTGGGGAGCGCGGGAGAGCGGATACGCGTGCGTGGTCGCGCGGACGCCGTGCCGGGCGGCCAGGGCGAGGAACTCCCGGCCGTCGGCACGGGTGTTCGCGGTGACGCTGCGCAGCTCCTTCTCGTAGAACAGCTCGCTCTCGTAGTGCAGCGGCGGTACGTCGGTCAGGTGGATCCCGGCGAGGGCCAGCACGCCGCCGCGGTCGAGGGCGCGGAGGGCCACCGGGACCAGCTCGCCGGCCGGGGCGAACAGGATCGCCGCGTCCAGCGGCTCCGGCGGCGCCTCGTGCAGGCCCCGCGCGGAGGCCGCGCCCAGGTCCAGGGCCAGCCTGCGGGCGGCGGGCTCCCGGGTGATCACATGCACGGTGGCCCCCTCGGCGAGCGCCACCTGGGCGCACAGATGGGCGCTGCCCCCGAACCCGTACAGGCCGAGCCGCCCGCCCTCGGGCAGTCCGGTCCGCCGCAGCGCACGGAATCCGATGATCCCCGCGCACAGCAGCGGCGCCGCCGCCAGATCGGCCAGGGCGCCGGGCAGCCGGTACGCGAACGCGGCCGGCACGGTCGTGTACTCGGCGTATCCGCCGTCGGCGTCCCAGCCGGTGTACCGCGAGTGCGGGCACAGGTTCTCGGCGCCCCGCAGGCAGTACGCGCACACCCCGTCGGTGCGCCGCAGCCAGGCCACGCCCACCCGGTCGCCGGCCGTGAAGCCCCGCACCGCGGCCCCGGCGCCCGCGACCTCGCCGACCACCTCGTGGCCGGGGGTCACCCCGGACCGGTGCACCGGCAGATCGCCCTCGGCGACATGGAGATCGGTCCGGCACACCCCGCAGGCGCGCACCCGCACCAGCAGCTCGTCCGCCCCTGGCACCGGCACGGGCCGTTCCACCAGCCGCAGGGGATGCCCCTCGACCGGTCCCGGCCGCACCACCGACCAGGCACGCATCGTCTCCGCCGTCATCGCGCCGTCGCCTCCACCTCCAGTGTCCGGCGGCTTCCCGGTTCGGCGCGCGGGGCGCCCCCGGGATGGCTAGCGTGAGCTTCGGGACATACCGCCTGGGGTGGGGATCATCCGTACGGACTCGAAGACCAGGAGGGCCGCGAGCATGGCCGTGCAACCCGAGGGAACGCCCTGTTGGGCCGATGCGATGTTCAGCGACGTCGAGGGAGCCAAACGGTTCTACGGCGACGTCCTCGGCTGGACCTTCGGCGAGTCGTCGTCGGAGTACGGCAACTACACGCAGGCCTACGCGGACGGCAAGGCGGTGGCGGCCGTGGTCCCGCCCATGCCCGGGCAGGAGGGCCCCTCGCAGTGGTGCCTGTACTTCGCCTCGCCCGACGCCGCCGCCACCGCGGAGAAGATCCGGGAGAACGGCGGCGAGGTACTGATGGAGCCGATGCAGGTGGGCGACTTCGGCACGATGTGTCTGGCCCGCGAGCCCAGCGGGGCCGTCTTCGGCGTCTGGCAGGCCGGCAGCCACGAGGGCTTCGAGGCGACGGCGACCCCGGGCGCCTACTGCTGGGCCGAGGTCTTCACGCGTGAGCCCGAGAAGGCCGACGCCTTCCTCTCCGCGGTGTTCCCGTACCGGATGAAGGACATCGTGGACGACGCGGTGGACTTCCGGATGTTCGACGTCGGCGAGGACACCGTCCTCGGCCGGATGCGGATGACCGACGACTTCCCGCCCGAGGTGCCCTCGTACATCAACGTCTACTTCACCGTCGACGACTGCGACGCGGCCGTGGCCCGGGCCACCAAGCTGGGCGGTGTCCTCCGCTTCGGGCCGATGAGCAGCCCGTTCGGCCGGTTCGCGGCGCTGAGCGACCCGCAGGGCGCGAACTTCTCGGTGATCGACATCACCACCACGGAGGGCGAGATGCCCAAGGTCAAGGAGGCCTGACCCGGCCGCGACGGGGCCCGGCGCGGCCATGGCATGATCGTGCGTATGCGTGAACGTGTGGTGGCCGCGTGCGACGGGGCTTCGAAGGGCAACCCCGGACCGGCCGGATGGGCGTGGGTGGTCTCCGACGGCGACGAGCGGACCCCCGCCCGCTGGGAGGCCGGGCCGCTCGGCCGGGCCACCAACAACGTCGCCGAACTCACCGCCCTGGAGCGGCTGCTCACGGCCGTCGCGCCCGAGGTGCCGCTGGAGATCCGGATGGACTCCCAGTACGCGATGAAGGCGGTCACCACCTGGCTGCCCGGCTGGAAGCGCAACGGCTGGAAGACGTCCGCCGGCAAGCCCGTCGCCAACCAGGACCTCGTCGTCCGCATCGACGCGCTCCTCGACGGCCGCACGGTCGAGTTCCGCTACGTCCCCGCCCACCAGGTCGACGGCGACCCGCTGAACGACTTCGCCGACCGCGCCGCCAGCCAGGCCGCCGCGGTGCAGGAGGCCGCCGGCAGCGCGCTCGGCTCCCCGGCGCCGCCGCCCTCGCCCGACACCCCGAAGGCGGCCGCCCCGCGCCGGAAGGCGCCCCGCCGCACCGGCGGCGGAGCGTCCTCGGCGCGCACCATCAAGGCGAAGTTCCCCGGCCGCTGCCTGTGCGGCCGCTCCTACGCGGCCGGCGAGTCCATCGCCAAGAACGCGCAGGGCTGGGGCCACCCGGAGTGCCGCACCGCCGAGGCCTGATCACACCGGGTCCGGTCAGCTGTCGAAGGTGTAGAACCTCGTGTGGTCCAGCAGGTCCGCCGGACGCACGTCGTTCCACGGCTTCATCGTCTCGTCGAGGTCCACGACGTCCGGCGTGCCGCCGGCCGGCACGTACCCCGCGTCCGGATGCCGCCGCTGCCACTCCGCCCACAGCTTGTCGACGTAGGCGTGGTGCAGCCAGAACACCGGGTCGTTGGGGGACACCCCGGTGGCCATCTGCCCGCCGACCCAGACGTGGACCCGGTTGTGCAGGTTGACCCCGCGCCACCCCTCCAGGTTGTTGCGGAAGCCGTCCGAGGCGCTGTTGTACGGCGCCATGTCGTACGCCGGTATCGACAGCACCGACTCCACCTCGGCGCGCGTCGGCAGTTCGCGCACGGCCGTGCCCAGTGACCGGCGCAGGAAGGTACGGCCGTCGACGCGTATGGTCATCGGCCAGCTGCCGGTGGACCCGGCGAACGGGCCGTCCATCACGCGGCCGTCCGTGCTGCGCCCGGTGCCGCCGAGGAAGTCCGGCGCCCACAGCGCGGCACGCACCGTGCGGTCGGTGCTCCAGTCCCAGTACGGCAGCGCGACCGAGGGGTCCACCGACTGCAGCGCCTGCTCGAAGTCGAGCAGGAATCTGCGGTGCCAGGGCAGGAACGACGGTGAGCGGTGGCCGGTCCGCTCGCCGGTGTCGGTGTCCGACATGATGAACGCGTTGTGCGTGCGGACGAACTCGTCGTAGCGCCCGTTGCGCTTGAGTTCGAGGACGGCGGACACGAACCGCTTCTTCTCGTCGGCGGTCAGGGTGGCCTGGTTCTTGCGTACGGTCATGGTGCGCGATGCTCCGAATGTCCTTGCGGGGGCGGTCAGTTGGCGGGGAAGGGCAGCAGCGGGGCGCCCTGCAGCTCGTCCACCGCGGCCCGGGCGACGGCGCGCGGGGTGGACACCGGGGCGTAGTGGCTGACGACGCTGATCCAGGTGCCGTCGGCGTTGCGCATCACATGCAGTCGCACGCCGTCGACCAGCACCTCGTAACCGCCGCCGTGGTCGTGGTGGTGGCCGCCGGAGCCCGTCGTCGTCGGCCGGCCCTGTATCCGGCGGCCCTTGTAGACCTCGTCGAAGCTCCCCGGCATCGGCATGGGGTGCTCGTGGCCGGTGACCGAGCCGGGGTGCTCGCGGCCGGCGGCCGAGGCGCCGGGTGCCGCGAGGGTGGTCACGGTGGCCGTCGCGGCGAGGGCCGCGGTCGCGGTGAGCGCGCGGCGCCGGGTGATGTCGGGCATACGGGTCCTCCAGGAGGGTGGTTCCGGTGGTGACGCCGCATGCCTATCGAGGGCTCCGGGACGGGGGGAAATCCCTCGGAACCGGTTGGCCGTGATCCGGACAATTGCCTACATGTCGTACAGAGTTGAACCAAGGTGATCTTGCCGTGACGGGGGCCCGATGCGCTCCGGAACGGGGAATTCCTTGCCGCGCCGACCGCGTTTCCGGCGGTCCTTGCCGTCCGCCCTCCGTTCGAGTGGCCCGGCTCACCACGCCAAACTGACGCGATCGGGCGGCCTGGCCTCGTTGCTACCCTGCCGTTTCGTACGACTGCACAGGGTGACCGAGGAGTCCCGTTCATGGCCGTGCCCGTATCGTTCGACCAGGCCTCGTCCGGCTACAGCCTGCAACGCGCCTACTGGCTCGCCCGCGCGGCCGACCTGGCCTACAAGGACCGCGCCGTCATCGAGGACCAGGCGGCCCGGTGGGGCTTCGACCGGGTGCGCCACCACGAGACCCGATTCACCCCGCCCTTCCCGCTGCAGGACACCCAGGCGTACACCCTGGCCAGTGACCGGATGATCGTCACCGCGTTCCGCGGCACCGAACCCGCGCAGATCAAGGACTGGCTCACCGACACCACCACCCCGCCGAGGCCCGGACCCGGCGGCAACGGATACGTCCACCACGGATTCGCCGAGGCCCTGGAGTCGGCCTATCCGGCCGTCCACACCACCCTCGCCGAACTGCGCACCGACGGCCAGAGCGTGTACTTCACCGGGCACAGCCTGGGCGGCGCCCTCGCGATGCTGGCCGGCGCCCGGATGTACCTGGAGGACCCGCACCTGGCCGCGGACGGCGTGTACACCTACGGCCAGCCGCGCACCTGCGACCGGCTGCTCGCCGAGGCGTTCCACAAGGGATTCGGCGGCCGCATGTACCGCTTCGTCAACAACAACGACATCGTCCCCCAGTTGCCGCCCGAGCCCGCCTACACCCATGTCCGCGCCCTGCGCTACATCGACTCGCACGGCCGGCTGCACGAGAGCATGCCGGTGCTGTCGGCACTCACCGACCGGGCGACCGGAATGACCACCGACGCCTTCGCGCCCGCCTCCGACGGCCTGCGCGACCACTTCATGCACAACTATCTCGCGGCCCTGGAGAAGAACCTCGGCTGAATGCTCCGGGCCCCTGCCACACACGTTGGTGAATGGCGATTCACTCGGTAGGGTGAATTCTCATTCACCGAGCAGTCGTGTCGTCTTCAGGAGCGCCGGATGGACCAGCCCGCCCCCATAGCCCAGCCGCCCGGCCCGGCCGCCGCGCTCCCGCTGCGCAGCCGGCTCACCATCCCGGTGCTGGCGTCGGGCGGCATCCTCATGGCGGTCATGCAGACCGTCGTCGTCCCCCTGCTGCCGGACCTGCCCCGGCTCACCGGCGCGTCCGCCGCGACCGTCTCCTGGACGGTCACCGCGACCCTCCTGTCCGGCGCCGTCCTCACCCCGGTGCTCGGCCGGGCCGGCGACATGTACGGCAAACGCCGGGTGCTCACCTGTGCGCTCGCCCTGATGACCCTCGGCTCGGTGCTGTGCGCACTGACCTCCGACATCGGCCTGCTCATCGCCGCCCGCGCTCTCCAGGGCGCCGCCGCCTCCGTCGTCCCGCTGTCGATCAGCATCCTGCGCGACGAACTCCCGCCCGAGCGGCGGGGCTCGGCGGTGGCGCTGATGAGCTCGACCGTCGGCATCGGCGCCGCCCTCGGCCTGCCGCTCGCCGCGCTGGTCGTCCAGTACGCCGACTGGCACACCATGTTCTGGCTGACCAGCGCCCTGGGCGCGGCGGGCGTGGCGGCGACCTGGTGGGCGGTCAGGGAGTCGCCGGTGCGCGAACCTGGACGGTTCGACGTGACCGGCGCGCTGGGCCTCGCCGCCGGCCTCGTCTGCCTGCTGCTGGGCGTCTCGCAGGGCGGCTCCTGGGGCTGGGGGAGCGCCCGGGTCCTCGGACTGTTCCTCGGCGCCGCCGTCGTGCTCGCGCTGTGGTGGTGGCAGCAACTGCGCGCCGAACGGCCGCTGGTCGACCTGCGGCTGGTCGGCCGGCCGCGCGTCGGCCTGTCGCACGTGGCCGCCCTGCTGACCGGGTTCGCCTTCTACGCCAACTCGCTGGTCACCGCCCAGCTGGTGCAGGCGCCGAAGGCCACCGGCTACGGCCTCGGCCTGTCGATCGTCGCCACCGGTCTGTGCCTGCTGCCCGGCGGCGTGACCATGCTGCTGTTCTCGCCGGTGTCGGCCCGCATCTCGGCCGCGCGCGGCCCGCGGATCACCCTCGCGCTGGGCGCCGCCGTCATCGCCTGCGGCTACGCGGTCCGCATCGCCGACAGCCGCGACCTGTGGATGATCATCGCCGGTGCCACCGTGGTCGCGACCGGCACCACCCTCGCCTACTCGGCGCTGCCCACGCTCATCCTGCGGGCCGTCCCCGCCGGGCAGACCGCGTCCGCCAACGGCGTCAACGTCCTCATGCGCACCATCGGCCAGGCCACCTCCAGCGCCGCCGTCGCCGCCGTCCTCGTGCACCACAGCAGCCCGGTCGGCGGTGTCGCGACACCCACCCTGCACGGCTACCTGCTCGCGTTCGCGATGGCCGGCGCCGTCGCCCTCGCCGCCTGCGCCGCCGCCCTGTCCATCCCCGGCGACGGCACCCCGGGCGGCACCCGGCACGCCACGGACCCCACCCGCGGCGCCCGCGACCAGGCCATGGAGGGAGCATGAGGGGCGTGAGCACTCCACCCGCACCGGGCCTGTCCGCGCGCCGTGACGCCGAGGCCACCAAGGCGGCCATCCTCACAGCGGCCCGCTACCTCCTCGCCCGGCACGCGCACGCCGACATCACGCTCAAGGCGGTCGCCGACCGCGCCGGCGTGAGCCCGCCGTTGATCGTGAAGTACTTCGGCAACAAGGACGCCCTGTTCGCCCGCGTGATGTCCTTCGACACCGACGCGGACGCCCTGCTGGACGCGCCGCTCGCCGGACTCGGCCGGCACATGGCCCGGCACGTCCTCGCGAGCCAGCGCGAGCGCGGCGCCGACCCGCTGCTGCGCATCGCCTTCGCCCCCTTGCACGGAGACCACGGCGACATCCTGCGCGCCAACTTCCGCGCCCAGGTGACCGAACGCCTCGCCGCCCGGCTCACCGGCCCCGACGCCGGGCTGCGCGCCGAACTCGCCGTCGCCGCGCTCGTCGGCCTCGGCGTGATGTACGGCATCGCACGCGGCCCGCACCTGCGCGAGGCCGACGCCGACACCATCGCCGACCGCTACGGCCCGCTCATTCAGGCCCAGTTGACGCCGAACGACGCCCCTCACCCATGAGGGTGAAGACACACGGCCCGCCCGCCGGAGCGGCTCGTTCCGCGCGGTCCGGTGCCGGATGCCACACTGGCGCCATGGACGAACGCGTGATCGGCAGGTCGGGCCAGTGGGCATCGGTGATCGGACTCGGCACCTGGCAGCTGGGCGCCGACTGGGGCGACGTGGACGACAAGGAGGCGCTCGCCGTCCTCGAGGCCGCGGCCGAGGCGGGCGTCACCTTCTTCGACACGGCCGACGTGTACGGCGACGGACGCAGCGAGGAGACCATCGGCTCCTTCCTGCGCGGCCGCCCCGACCTGCACGTTCTGGTGGCGACCAAGATGGGCCGCCGGGTCGGGCAGATCCCCGGGAACTACGTCCTGGACAACTTCCGTACCTGGAACGACCGCTCCCGCCGCAACCTCGGCGTCGACCGCATCGACCTGGTCCAGCTGCACTGCCCGCCGACGCCCGTGTATTCCTCCGACGCGGTGTTCGACGCCCTGGACACCCTGGTCGAGGAGGAGCGCGTCGCCGCGTACGGGGTGAGCGTGGAGACCTGCGCCGAGGCGCTGACCGCCATCGCCCGGCCGCACGTGGCGAGCGTGCAGATCATCCTCAACCCGTTCCGCATGAAGCCCCTGTACGAGGTGCTCCCCGCCGCCCGCGAGGCCGGCGTCGGCATCATCGCGCGCGTGCCCCTCGCCTCCGGTCTGCTGTCCGGCAAGTACACCAAGGACACGGTGTTCGCGGCCGACGACCACCGCACCTTCAACCGGCACGGCGAGGCCTTCGACCAGGGCGAGACCTTCTCCGGCGTCGACTACGACACCGGTGTCGAGGCCGCCGCCGAGTTCGCCGCGCTCGCCCCCGAGGGATACACCCCGGCCCAGCTCGCGCTGCGCTGGATCATCGAGCAGGACGGCGTGACCACGGTGATCCCCGGCGCCCGCAACCCCGGGCAGGCCCGTGCGAACGCGGCCGCGGCCAAGCTGCCGCCGCTGCCGCCGGAGACGTTCACCGCGATCCGCGAGCTGTACGAGCGGCGCATCGAGGAACAGGTCGAGCACCGCTGGTAGTCACCGCGGCACCCACCGTTTGAACGAAGGGGCGGGCGGTTACCCGCACCGCATGGAGGAGGCAGGACGGCGCAGGGGGCGCAACGAGACGGAGGAGGAGCGGGCCGACCGGATGTGGGTCGAACTCATCCAGGAGGTCCGCGTCGCCCAGACGGGCGTGCAGATCCTGTTCGGCTTCCTGCTGACCGTCGTCTTCCAGCAGAAGTACGCCACGCTGTCCCACTCCAACCAGGTCATCTACATCGTGACCGTCGTCCTGGGCGCCTGTACCACCGGCGCCCTCGTCGGCCCGGTGTCCTTGCACCGCCTGGTCTCCGGCCGCCGGGTCAAGCCGCAGGCGGTGCGGCTGGCCTCGCGGATGACCTTGGTCGGCCTCGCCCTGCTGCTGGCCACCATGACGTCCTCGCTGCTGCTGATCCTGAGGGTGGCCACGCACAGCACCTACGTCCCCTGGCTGGTGGCGGCCGTCGTCGCCTGGTACCTGCTGTGGTGGTACGGCCTGCCCCTGTGGGCCCGGCACCGGCACACGGCCCGGCCCGACGACCGGGACGCGGGCCCGCCGGCCGGCTCCGTCAAGGGCGGACGTACGGCCGGGTCATGATGTCCATGTTGTGCCCGGCCGGGTGGGCGAAGTACGCGCCACGGCCCCCGAAGAGGCGGTTGATCCGGCCGGGCTCGCCGTGGTGCGGGTCGGCGTAGTAGGTGACGCCGAGCGCCTCCAGTCGGGCGATCATGCCGTCGAACTGCTCGTCGGGCACGAGGAACGCGTAGTGCTGCGGCTGGACCGGCTCGTCACGCTTCTCGTAGTGGTCGAGCGTCACGCCGCCCGCGAGGTCGACCGGCAGGAACGGCCCGAACGGGGCGCCGGCCTCCAGTCCCAGGACGGCGGCGAGGAACTGTGCCGACAGCTGCCGGTCCGCGGCGAGGACGGCGGTGTGGTCGAGCCGGACGGCGGTCGTCGGGATGTGCCGAACAGTGCTCTGCAGGGGTGTCTCCGGGTGTCGAGGTCCGTGGGAAGCGGCGCCGGCCTGGGCGTCGGGGGCTGGAGCAATCGGAGACAACGGCGGGCCTCGCGCCCGCCTCGCGCTCACGCCGAGGCCGGGAACCTCACTCGTGCGTGGCCCATGGCCGACCTGGCAGTCACCCGGGCGACCTCACTGATCGCCACGGGCCGGGGCAACCGGGCACGATCTTCAGCCCGCGGAGAGGATCTCGGCCAACAGCTCGTCGACGGGGGCGCGTTCCTGTCCCGGCGGCACGATCCGGTGGGTCTCCCGCAGGAACGCGGCGACCGCCGGCGCCCAGGCGAACACCACCGCCTGCTGCCGGCCGCCGTCCGGGCGGACGTCCCCGAGGAACTCCATGCGCAGCTCGTGCCAGGCACCGGTCGCGGCCGGCCGCAGCCGTACGTCCCCGACGCCGACGGGCCGTGCCAGGCCCTCGGAGAGCATCTCCCGGTCCAGCCGCCAGCAGGCCAGCACCCGGCCGTCGTGGCCGAAGACGGCGGTGACGGCGAACGGGTCGTCGGCGTCGTAACGGAGATGGGCGAGCACGGGGCACCGGCCGGTGCCTTCCGAGCACAGCTGTACCAGCAGGGTCTTGTGCACGAACGCGGTCACGCGAGGGCCTCCGGCGACGATCGGCTCAGGACCCTCTAGTACCCCCGTGACGCCCGGGATGCTCAACCCCGCGACGGATTCCCGCCGGCTCCGCGCGGCGCGACCAGGCAGCCGCCGATGGCCTGCCGGAGTCAGCCGAAGGCCTCCCGCAGCGCGGGCAGCAGGGTCTTCGCCGACCAGTCCAGGTACTCCGCCTGCGCGTCGCCGCCGATCTGCACCAGCGCGATCTCCCCGAACCCGGCCTCGGCGTACGGCCGTACGGCCGCCACGAAGGCGTCGGGGTCGTCGCCGCACGGGATGGCGGCGGCGACGTCGTCCTCGTCCACGAACTGCGTCGCGGCCTCGAAGGAGTCGGGGTGCGGCAGTTCGGCGTTCACCTTCCAGCCGAGCCCGAACCAGCGGAACTGGGAGTGGGCGCGCTTGACCGCCGTGTCCCGGTCAGGGTCGTAGCACACCGGCAGCTGGCCCACCCGGGGTTTGCCGCTGCCGCCATGCCGGTCGAAGGCCTCCAGCAGCCCCGGCTTCGGCTCGGTCGCGATGACCAGGTCGGCCAGGTGCCCCGCGAGCGCGCAGGACTGGTCGCCGGAGACGGCGATCCCGATCGGCGGGGGCTGGTCCGGCAGGTCCCACAGCCGGGCCGAGTCCACGTCGTAGTGCGGCCCGTGGTGGGTGACATGGCCGCCCTCGAACAGCGCGCGGATGATCCCCACGGCCTCCTCGAGCATCTCGTGGCGCACATCCACCGGAGGCCAGCCGCCGCCCACCACATGCTCGTTCAGGTTCTCCCCGGCACCCAGCCCGAGCCGGAACCTGCCCTCGGACAGCAGCTGCACCGTGGCCGCCTGCTGCGCCACGATCGCCGGGTGGTAGCGCAGGATGGGGCAGGTCACATAGGTCATCAGCGGAATCCGCGAGGTGGCCTGGGCGGCGGCGCCCAGCACGCTCCACGCGTACGAGGAGTGGCCCTGCGAGCGCAGCCACGGAAAGTAGTGGTCGGAGATCACCGAGAAGTCGAACCCGGCCTCCTCGGCCCGCACCACGTGGTCCACCAGCTCCCGGGGACCTGCCTGCTCGGTCATCATCGTGTATCCGATTCGCACCATGACCGGCGAGTCCCCGGCGTGGCGGCCGGAAAACGAGCCAC
This sequence comes from Streptomyces incarnatus, assembly GCF_001027185.1. Lineage (NCBI taxonomy): Bacteria > Bacillati > Actinomycetota > Actinomycetes > Kitasatosporales > Streptomycetaceae > Streptomyces > Streptomyces incarnatus. Next base: position 7,791,116 of record NZ_CP011497.1, read on the forward strand.
CGGCACCCGTCACCCCCCGGGTGCCCGGAACGTCTGCAGGAACGTCCTCAGCGCCAGCCGGTTCGCGGCGTCGTCCCAGGCCGCGGCCGGGGTCGTGAAGCGCAGGGAGAAGGCGTCGCCGCCGCCGGTCAGGAAGCCGCGCCCGAAGGTGTGGACCCGCGCGTCTCCCGTCCCCGCCAGCCACTCCAGGTCGGCGGCCCTGAAGCCCTGGTACGTGGTGGCCCGGACCGTGCCGACGCGCTGGTAGCCGGGCAGCCGCTGCAGATCGGGTTCGACGTCGTCCCGCCAGACGAACACGGGATCCGGGCCCACGTGCTCGCTGTGCGTGACGGCGAGGGTGGGAGCGGTGCCGTCCGGGCCGAAGGTGACGCGGTAGGCGCCGCCGACGCGGGAGGTGGTCAGCCGCTGCCAGCCGTCCGGCAGGGCGACGGAGAAGCCCTCCGGGGCGGTGTAGCGGTGGTAACCGGCCGGCAGGGCGGCTGAGGCGCTCGGAGCCGGGGCCGGGGAGGAGGGCGCCGAGGCACCGGAGGAGGGCGCCGTGGCCGCCGTGTGCTTGCCGGACGGGGCGGCCGAGGCGGTGGGGCGGGCCGGTGCCTGTGCGCTGCCGGTGCCCGGCAGCTGGTGGGTCGCGGCCAGCACGGCGGCGGCGACGGTGACCACGGCCAGCGCGGTACCGGCCGCCAGGAGCCATCTGCTCGGCTGCCGCCCGGCCAGGCGGACACCGGCGTACGCGCCGCGCAGCCGGGGCACGGGGGCCGGCTCGCGGTCGGCGTCGGCGTCCTCGTCGAGGGTCCGGATCAGGGCCTCCCTGACCACCTGCCGGGTCAGCCGCTCGCGCGAGTTCTTCCGCAGCAGCCCCTGCACGGCCTGGGTGAGCGGGCCCGTGCGCAGCGGTGTGCGCAGCGGCAGCCGGTCCACGGCCTTCAGGGTGGCGTCGGGCCGGCCGCGGTCGCGGAACGGCGGCCGCCCCTCCACCATCGTGTACAGCAGCGCGCCCAGCGCCCACAGGTCGGCGGCCGGTCCGATGCGCTCGTCGCGGGCCTGTTCGGGCGAGGCGTACGACGGTGCCGAGAGCCGTGGCACCAGGGTCGCCCCGGCCAGCCCGAACCCGGTGACGACGACCGGGCCGCTGTCCCGGACGAAGACCTGGCCGGGGCTCAGCTCGCCGTGGGTGATGCCCTCGGCGTGCGCGGCCTGCAGCACGTCGAGCAGTTCCAGGCCGATCCGGGCCGCCCGCGCGACGTTGAACGCGCCTTCGCGGTCGAGGAGTTCGACGAGGGGTGTGCCGTCGATCCACTCGGTGACCGTCCACAGGGTGCCGGCCTCCACCACGGCGTCGACGACCGTGGCGACCTGGCCGGGACACACCAGCCGCATCGTCTCGGCGGTCCGCACGACGCGGGCCGTGACCCGGCGCGCGGTGTCGTCACCGGCGGGCTCCGGCAGGGTGGTCTGGGCCACCAGCCGGGGCTGGTCGGCGGCCACGTCCTCGGCGTACCACCACAGGCGGTTGGTCTCGCGGGCGAAGACCTCCAGGAGCCGGTACCGTCCGGCGACCAACTCGTGTGCGGAGACGTGCGCCTTGGTCATGGTCATCCCTCGCTGAAACCCCTGTTGCGTGTCTCACAGTGGTACGCGGGGCGTGCGGGGGTGCGTTCAAAGAATCCGCGAGTCCGGCGCCGGTCCTGCCTTTCATTCAATTCTTCGAAAGGGCTTGCGAGTTTGAGATGGCCGCGCCCCGGGGTCGTTCGACCTGCGGGTAACCGAGGGTAAATACGGGGCGCGGCCCTGGTTCACACCAGCCGGAGACTCATGACAGCCGTCGAGTCACCACAGCCACGGAGTCACAACAGCCCGAACCGCTCGGCCCAGCCGGTCAGCTCCCGTGGTGTCGTGTTGCCGCCGCAGACCACGAGCCCGATCCGGGCGCCGTCGCCGACCCGGGCCGCGACCTGGCGGGCCGCCGGCAGCAGACAGCCCGCGGCCGGCTCGGCCCACACCTTGGCGTGCTCGGCGAGGTCCAGCGAGCCCCGCACCGCGTCCCGGTCCGGTACCACCAGCACCTCCTCGACCAGCGCGGACACATGGTCGTACGTCAGCCGGGAGACGGAGGGCGCGCTGAGCGTGGTGACCAGGGACGACAGGGGCACCGGCACCGGTCCGCCCGACTTCAGCGCGCCGGACATGGCCTCGGCGCCCTCGGTCTCCACGCCCCACAGGCGCACGCCGGGGCGCCGGGCGGCGAGGGCCGCCGCGACCCCGGCGATCAGCCCGCCGCCACCGATGCTGACCACGACGTCCGTCAGGCCGTCCACCGCGTCCTCGGCCAGCTCCAGCCCGACCGTGCCCTGTCCGGCGATCACCACCGGGTCGTCGAACGGGTGGACCAGGGTCAGCCCCTCGTCCCGGAGCCGGGTCACCAGCGAGAAGGCGCTGTCCATGCCGTCGGTCAGCCGGACCTGCGCCCCCGCCCGCTCGGCGAGCGCGATGGAACGCGCGGGAGCGGTACGGGGCATGACCACGGTCGCCTTCACATGGAGGGCCGCGGCCATCACCGCGAGGGCGATCCCGTGGTTGCCGCCGCTGACCGCGACGACGCCCGCCGCCCGCTCGCCCTCGCTCAGCGACAGCAGCTTCGCCGTCGCCCCGCTGTGCCTTGAACGAGCCGGTGCGCTGCAGCAGTTCGAGCTTGGCGGTGACCGGAACGCCGAGCAGCTCGGTCAGACCCGGACTCGGCACGGTGGGCGTCCGTACGACATGTCCGGCGATCCGCTCCGCCGCGGCTTCGATCTCCTCGATGCCGATCAAGGTGCTTCACCCTTCCGGCGCGGGGGTGGGGGCCGCGCCGTTCGCACCCTGACCCGCGCGGACACCCGAGGTCAACACGGTTTCGCAGCCGGCCCGGTTGTGCCGACCGGACGGGTTGGTGACGCGGCCGGCCGGGTGTGGCCGCCGGGCCCGGCCCGGGGGACGGAGTCGGACGACCGGGCCTACACCTCGCGGCCCACCAGGTGGTCCAGCAGCCGGAAGAGGTCCCCGGCCGCCTCGGCGGCCAGCGGTGCCTGTGCGAGCAGCGCCCGGGCGGCGGCCGTGTGCGCACGCGCCTCGGTCAGCGCCGCGGTACGGCCGCCCGCCGCCTCGATCAGCGCGGCGGCCTCCGCGGCGCGGCCGGGCGCGTCGAGCAGTCCGGGCAGGGCGCGGGCCGCCGGGGCGGCGAGCGCGGCCAGCACCGGGTACGTCTTCTTGCGCTGCCGCAGATCGCCGCCCACGGGCTTGCCGGTGACGGCCGGGTCGCCCCAGATGCCCAGCACGTCGTCGACCAGCTGGAAGGCGACGCCGAGATGCCGTCCGGCCCGGTCCAGTGCGCCTGCCGTGGCCTCGTCCGCCCCGCCGAGCACGGCGCCCAGCGCGGCGGCACAGCCCAGCAGCGCGCCGGTCTTGCCCTCCGCCATCGACCGGTACTCCTCGGGCGTGACCCGCCCCGGACCCGTCCAGGGCCGGGTGGCGAACAGCAGGTCGTCGGCCTGCCCGCGGACCAGGTCGGCGAGGGCCGCCGACAGCAGCCGCACGGCGCCGGTGCCCTGCGGCGCGGTCGCGAGGGTCTCCACCGCCAGCGCGAACAGGGCGTCCCCGGCGAGCACCGCCGGTCCCGTGCCGTAGGCCTTCCACACGGCGGGGCGGCGGCGCCGGGTCGCGTCGCCGTCCATGATGTCGTCGTGCAGCAGCGAGAAGGCGTGCACCAGCTCCACCGCGACCGCCGCCGGGACACCGGCCCGCCCGTCGGCGCCCGCCGCTTCGGCGCCGAGCACCGCCAGCGCCTGCCGTACGCCCTTGCCGCCGGGCGCGGCGGCGGGCGCCCCGCCGACCTCGCACCAGCCGAAGGAGTACCCGGCCATCTCGGCCACCCACGGATGCAGCCGGCCCACCGCCTCGCGCAGTGCCGGGCGGACCAACCCACCGCAGCGGGCGAGGACATCCTGCGCCGAGGGCGGCGCCTGTACGGTGGTCACCGGGCGGCCTCCGCGGCGGTGGACGCGTCGAGGCCGAACTCCTCCTGGGCCCGGGCCACCATCTCCCGGGCGTGCTTGAGTCCGCTGCGCTCCAACGTCCGTGCCAGGTCGGCGAGTTCGGCTGCGGTCTCGGCCCGGTCCCGGCCCAGCCGCGCCCGCGACTTGGCCAGGCCCAGCCGGGCCAGCGCCGTGCCGCGCGGTTCGCTCATCGCGCGGAACTCCTCCAGCGCCAGCTCGTACATCTCCCGCGCCTCGGCGTAACGTTCCGCCCGGTACAGGACGTTGCCGCGCATCTTGTGGTTGTAGGCGAGCGCGCTGGAGAGGTTCATCTCCCGGCAGCCGGCCTCGGCCCGGGACAGCAGTTCCAGTGCCCGCTCGGTGTCCTTGTCGCGCACCGAGAGGATGTCGGCGAGTCCGCGCAGCGCCCAGGCGTGCCCGCGCCGGTCCTCCGCCTGCTCGGCTATCCGCGCCGCCTCCTCGAACAGCGCGTACGCCGTGTCGTGGTCGCCGGTGTTGCGGTGCATCTGCGCGATGCCCTCCAGCGCCCACACCGTGTGCCGGGCCTCGCCGCGCCTGCGCGCCTCGGCCAGCAGTTGCTCGTGCAGCCGGCCGACCGCCGCGTAGTCGCCCTGGATCCGGCCGGTCTCCGCCAGGCCGGCCAGCGAGTAGCCGCGGACGACGACGTCGCCGCCGCGCTCGCCGAGTTCGGCCGCGAGTCCCAGCAGCCGCCAGGCCAGCGGGAAGGCTCCGCGCTGCCGGGCGAGGGTGCCGCCGCTCCACAGCGCCCACGCCATCGCGGCGGTGTCGCCGGCCGCGCGGGCGGCGCGGTAACTCGCCTTCCAGGCCCGGTCCGCCTCCGCCGTGTGGCCGAGCCGCCGGTGCGCCTCGGCGACGGCGAGCCCGCAGCGGGCCGCCTCGGCGCCGCGCCCCGACCGCTCGGCCTCGCGCAGCTTCTCGGTGCCCTCCGCCAGCACATCGACCAGCGAGGAGTTCACGGACAGGGTGGTCAGGGCGCCCTGGTACTCCGGGGCGAAAGCCTTGCCGTACATGCGTACCTCTCTATACACGGCATGTATACACAGCGTGTATAGCATCTCGGAATGACGCCCCGGCCGAAGGGACCGGGGCGGGTCGGTCTGTTGCCGATCAAGACGCGGGTACGGCGAGGGGGGTTGCTCGTGCGACGCGGATCACCCTGTGAACGTTCAGTGCTGCTGGTTCTTCTGCGGGGTCAGCTCGCTCGGGCGCACCACGACGAAGCCCTCGCCCCGGAGCATCAGCTGTACGGCCTCGCCGGAACCGCCGCGCAGCATCGAGCCGATGGACTGGGAGCGGTGCAGCGAGGTCTCCAGGTGCGCGGTCCAGCCGACCACCGCGTCCGTGTCGACGTACACCGGGGACTGCGCGGAGACCGGTATCACCAGCGGGTTGCCCTCGCAGACCAGACCGAGCCGGCCCTGCCCGCTGAACACGCTGTTGAACAGGCCGCCGCCGGCGATGCCGGACCCCTTCACCGTCTTGATGTCGTACGACAGCGAGGCGTCGAAGCACAGCACGTTGCGGCCGTTGACGGTGAACTGGTCGCCGGGCTCGATCTCGACGATGAAGCAGTTCTGCGCCTCGTGCGCGAACCAGGCCTCGCCCTGCCCGCGCACGGCCATCAGGGGCAGCCCCTCACCGGTGACCGCGCGCTTCAGCATGCCGCCGACGCCCTGCCCCTTGCGCTCGAACCTCAGGTTCCCGCGATGGGCGACCATCGCGCCCTGGCGGGCGTACATCTCGCCGTTCACCGCGTACTTGACGCACTTGGCGTTCTCGACGGACATGCCCGGCTCCACGGCCGGCTGCACCACATGCGCACTGGAAAAGAGATCACCCTTCATGCGGGGCATGGTGTCCCGGAGGATGTCATTCCGCCAAGATCGCGCAAAGTGCACGAGGTCTGATGAGACTTCAGTCACATTCCGGCCCCGGAACCCGGGGGGTTGAGTCGACGTCTCCACAGCCGGAACACAGTTGGTCAGTCAGTGGCCACTCTGTGGAGCCCATTCGTAAAGGATTGCCATAGAAGGTCGCGAAACCGATCATTCCGCCTTTACGTGGACATGACTGATCCCTAAGGGTTACGCCTTGGGGCCCGACCAGCCCCCGTGACGTGAACCGCGTCATGCGTCAAGGCAGTTGGGGATCCCGGCTGCCTCAGTACGAAGGAACCCTGACCCTTGCGCAGACCGCACATACGCAGCGTCGCAGTCGCCATCGCGGTGACCACCGCTGCCACGGGCCTGGCCGGAACGGCTTTCGCGGGTCCCTCCACGGGGGCGGAGCGGTCCTCGGCGTCCACCACCACGAACGCCACCGCGGTGGTCGAGGCGGCGCGCACCGCGGCCTTCGCCCACGCCTCGGCGACCGGCGTCTCCCAGGGCGACGAACTGCACGCGCAGGACGTCATGCTCGACCCCGAGGGCGCCCGGCACGTCCGGTTCGTCCGCACGCACGGCGGCATGCCCGTGCTCGGCGGCGACCTCATCGTCCACCTCGACCACCAGCTGGCCTACACCGGCGTGACCCGCGCAGCCGGCCACGCCGTCCAGCCGGCCACCACCCAGGCCAAGCTGACCGCGGACCAGGCCGCCGCCAAGGCCGCCCAGGCCGCCAAGGGCGACGCGGGCACCGCCCAGCTCGTCGTCGACGCGCGCGGCGGATCGTCCGCCCTCGCCTACCAGGTGACCGTGACCGGCCAGGACGGCACCAACACCGTCGTCATCGACGCCGTCACCGGCAAGGTGCGCAGCAACACGCCCGACAGCGACGAGTTCCTGTCGCCGAAGCTGCTCGAGAACCTGCGCGAGCACGGCGAGACGATCGACCCGGCCACCGGCACCGCCTCCGCCGCCCCCGAGTCGCTCCTCGGCTCCGGCGTCTCCGGCGCCACCCGCTACCCGTCGGCCGCCAAGGGCACCGGCAAGACCCTCTTCGTGGGCAACGTCGGCCTGACCACCACGGCGACCTCGCGCGGCCACTACCAGCTCAAGGACCCCAGCCGGTACGGCACCGAGACCAGGGACGCCAAGGGCTCGTACACCGAGAAGTTCGGCGCGGGCGCGAAGTTCACCAGCACCACCAACGTGTGGGGCAACGGCACGACCGGCAACCGTGCGAGCGCCGCCGCCGACGCCCAGTACGGCATCACCCAGACGCTGGACTTCTACAAGAAGACCTTCGGCCGCAACGGCATAGCCAACAACAGCAAGGCCGCCCAGGGCATGGTCCACTGGGGCAAGAAGGTCGCCAACGCCTTCTGGGACCCGACCTGCACCTGCATGCTGTACGGCGACGGCGACGGCCAGACCTTCAAGAAGCCGCTCGTCGTCCTCGACGTCACCGGTCACGAGCTCACCCACGGGGTGGTGGACGCGACCGCCAAGCTGCAGCCGACCTACGTCGACTCCGACGGCAACCAGTACGGCGAGCCCGGCGCGCTGAACGAGTCGCTCGCGGACATCTTCGGCTCCAACGTCGAGTTCTACACCAACAACAAGAAGGACACGCCGGACTACCTGATCGGCGAGAAGCTGGGCCTCGCCCAGAAGTTCCTGCGCCGTCTCGACCACCCGTCGCTCGACAAGCTCGAGGGTACGATCGACTACTGGTCGCCGGACACCTACTACACCGAGGTGCACGCCGGATCCGGTGTCTCCTCGCACGCCTACTACCTCCTCGCGGAGGGCAGCGGCAAGAAGACCATCAACGGGGTCACCTACGACTCGCCGACCTACGACCACTCCACGGTCAAGGGCATCGGCCGCGCCAAGGCCACCGCGATCTTCTACCGTGCGCTGACCCGCTACATGGTCTCCACGACCGACTTCCACGACGCGCGCCTCGCGACGCTGAAGGCGGCCAAGGACCTGTACGGCGCGAACAGCACCGAGTACAAGACGGTGGACAAGGCGTGGGCCGCGGTCAACGTCACCGCCGCCAACACGCCGGCCGCGCACCACTGACGCAGCCGCCGCACCACCGGATGCCCCGCCCTGCGCGGGGCATCCGCACGTCCGGGGCGGCCCGGACCGCCCCGACCGCCGCCGGTGTCACCGCGTGATGCCCGGGCTGCCGCTCCTGGGTGTGGTGAGCGCCCTGACCGGCCCCGGAAGGCGATGTCCCCGGGCGGTCCCGGCGCGACCACGCACGGTCGGCTCGACCGCCGTGGGCCGTGCCCTGCGACCAGGTACGGTCCGCTCACCCCTCGGCGGGCGGCGGCCCGAGCGCCCGCCCGATGACCAGGACCGGAGCCGCTCGCGGGGGTTCGTCGGCGACCCGCGCCGCCGGGCGGCGACCACCCACCGAGGTGCGCGTCCGCCCGGTCGGCGCGACCATGACCTGCGTGGGATACGCAGACACGTCCCGGACGGTCCGCATGCCACCCCGGCGGGTCCGTCATGCCCCGGGACCCCGCGCGATGACCGGCCGGTTCGGACGCGTCCGCCGCGTCGCCGCCGCCCTGCTCACGGCCGTCGTCTGCCAGTCCGCGCCCGCGCCCAGGACCGCTCTGCCCGCGTCCGCCGAGCAGGCCTCCGGGGTCGTCACCTGGGCGGCGAGCGCCGACCGCATGGGCGAGGGCACCGGCGCGGAGGGCTACCGGCTGATCGTGCACACCAGCGTCGGCGGCGACGATCTCCGCGTCCGCCTCAGCAACGCCTTCGGCGACCGGCCGTTGACCGTGGACAGTGTCTACGCCGGAGTACGCGGCGAGGGAGCGGCCCTGCGGCCGGGCAGCAACCGGCCGCTGACCTTCGGCGGCGCCCGTACCGTCGTCGTCCCGGAGGGCGCCGCCGCCTGGAGCGACCCCCTGCCCGCCCGGCTGCGTGCCGGCACCGACCTGGTGGTCAGCCTGCACACCCCGGCCGCGGCCGGGCCGGTGACCGGCCACTTGCTGGCGATGCAGACGTCCTACACCGACAGCGGCGACCACACCGCCGAGGAGGGCGGTACCGACTGGAAGCGGACCACGGGCTCCTGGTGGTACCTCGACGCCGTGTCCGTACGGCCCTCCCGCAGCGCCACCGGTGGCGTGGCCGCGCTCGGCGACTCCCTCACCGACGGCTGGCACTCCACCGCGGATCTGAACCGCCGCTGGCCCGACTACCTGGCGAGGCGCCTGCACACCGCCCGCACGGCCGTCCAGGGCGTCGCCGACGAAGGCATCGGGGGCAACCAGGTGCTCGCCGACGGCGCCGGGCAGAGCGCCCTGCACCGGCTGGACCGGGACGTGCTGTCCCTGCCCGGAGTGCGCACCGTCTTCGTCTTCGAGGGGGTGAACGACCTCAGGGCGCACACCGGCGTCACCGCGCGGGACCTGATCGAGGGGTACCGGAAGATCGCCGAGCGGGTGCACGCGGCGGGCAAGTGCGTGGCCGTCGCCACGATCGCCCCCTTCGAAGGCCGGCCCGGATGGGACCCGCCCGCCGAGGCCGTACGCCGGGAAGTGAACCGATTCCTGCGCACCAGCGGGGAGTTCGACGCGGTCACCGACTTCGACCGCACCCTGCGCAGCCCCCACGACCCCGCACGGCTGCTGCCGCTCCTCGACGGCGGTGACCACCTCCACCCCGACGACAAGGGCATGCGCGCACTGGCCGACGCCGTCGACCTCCGCGGTCTCGACTGCACCCGCTGACCGGGAGTTCCGGCCGGCTCACCGACGCAGGGCCCGAACCAGCGGGCACTCAACCCCGAAGCGTCTCGGCCCAGTTCGCCGGCACCCGCCCGGCAGGACCCGGCACCGGCTGATCGACGGGATGGCTCTCGGGCGGCGCCAGTTCGGGCCCGGCGGTGTACAACTCGTCCGTGGTGTAGTCCCAGAACCACTCCTCACCCGGCTCGAAACTCCGGATCACCGGATGCCCCGTGGCGTGGTAGTGCGCGGTGGCGTGCTTCGCGGGGGAGTCGTCGCAGCACCCGATGTGCCCGCACCGCGCGCACCGGCGCAGATGGAACCACCAGCCGCCGGCCTCCTCGCACTCCACGCAGCCGGTGCCGCTGGGCGGGATGCCCGGGTCGATCGCGTCGGCCTTGTCGCTGGTGCTCATACGGATTCCTCCGCTCGCTCGACGGATGTGTCCGGCAGCTCGGCCGTCAGCGGGAGCAGCACCTGGAAGCGGGTGTCGCCCGGCACCGACTCCACGCGCAGGCTGCCGTGGTGCTTGTTGACGACGATCCGCCAGGAGATGTCCAGGCCCAGCCCGGTGCCCTCGCCGACCGGTTTGGTGGTGAAGAACGGGTCGAAGATCCGGTCCTTGATCTCCGGCGGCACTCCGGGACCGGTGTCCCGGAACTCGACCAGCAGCCGCTCGTGGTCGAGCGCGGTCCGTACCGTCAACGTGCCCGTGCCGCCCGCGTCGTTGATCGCGGACACCGCGTTGTCGATCAGGTTGGTCCACACCTGGTTCAGCTCCGCCGGATAGGCGGGCACCGGCGGGAGCGTGCGGTCGTACTCCTTCACGACCCCGATGCCGGCGCCGATCTTGCCGGAGAGCATCAGCAGGGTGCTGTCGAGGAGTTCGTGCACGTCGACCACGCGGTAGGGCGCCCGGTCCAGCTGCGAGTACTGCTTGGCCGCGTCGACGAGATGCGAGATACGGGTGGTGGAGTCCTCGATCTCGTTCATCAACAGCTCGGTCTCGACGGTGTAGTTGAGCCAGGCGACCGCGCCGCCCAGGATCTCCTCGTCCACGGCCGCCGCGACCTGCTCCAGCCAGTCGACGTCGAGCCCGGCCTGCACGAAGGTCGGCGCCAGCTGCCAGCCGTAGTCGATGCCGTGGTCCTCCAGCCAGCCGGTGAGCAGGTCCTCCCGGTCGGCGGCCTCCAGCGGACTGAGCACCGGGGCCTTGGCGACCCGTTCGGCGGTGCGCTCCTGGATCTCGATCAGGCCGGCCAACGCGTCCCGGGAGAAGGGCCCTTCGGCGACCACGGCGAGCTTGTGCCGCATCTTCGCGACCCGTTCGCGCAGGGTCGCGGTGGCCCGGACGGCTGCCGCGGCCGGGTTGTTCAGCTCGTGCGTGAGCCCGGCCGACAGCGAGCCGAGCGCCAGCAGCCGCTCCTGCTGCCCGATCGCCGCCTGGGTGCGCTTGGACCCGAAGAACAGGCCCTCCAGCAGGTGCACGGCCATCGGGAACCACTCGGTCATGACGTCCGCGAAGATGTCCGCCGGCAGCACGAAGAACCGCGTCGGCTCCGTCACCCGCATCGAGTTGTTGTAGACCTGCGGCACCCGGTCGCCGAGGTAGGCCTGCATCGCGCCCGCGTACACCCCGCGCTGCGAGGTGCGGCCGACCTCCACGTCGTCGCCGCCGACCCGGCGGGACATCACCACCGTACCCTCGATCATCACGAAGAAGCAGGTGGCCGGGTCGCCCTCGGTGTACACCGGACCGGGCTGGAACAGCTCCACCCGCCCCTCGCTGCACAACCGGCCCAGCTGCTCGGGGCTCAGCTTCTCGAAGAGGAACAGCGAGCCGATCTCCTTGGGGCTGCACGGCACGATCTGCCCGCTCATGACTGCTCCTGATCGTTCATGACTGTTCCAGATACCGGTGGACGAGCATCACGGCCATGGCTCCCTCGCCGACGGCGGACGCGACCCGCTTGGCGGACTCGGCACGCGCGTCCCCCGCCACGAACACCCCGGGGACGCTGGTCTCCAGGTGGTACGGGGGCCGGTCCAGTTCCCAGCCGGCCGGCGGGTGCCCGTCGGCGGTGAGATCGGGCCCGGCCAGGATGAACCCGCGCTCGTCGCGCAGCACCGCGTCACCGAGCCAGTCGGTCAGCGGGGCGGCACCGATGAACACGAACATCCACTGCGCGTCGACCCGTTCGCTCACCCCGGTCACGGTGTGACGCAGCGTCAGCTGCTCCAGGTGGTCCGAGCCGTGCGCCGCGTCCACGACCGTGTGCGGGCGCACCGAGATGTTCGGCGCCTCGTTGATCTGCTGGATCAGGTAGTGGGACATCGAGGCCGACAGGTCGGGTCCGCGCACCAGCAGCGTCACCGACTTCGCGCCCCGGGACAGGTACATCGCCGCCTGGCCCGCCGAGTTGGCGCCGCCGACGATGTAGATGTCCTGCCCCTGGCAGGAGGCGGCCTCGGTCAGCGCCGAGCCGTAGAACACGCCGCAGCCGGTGAGGTCGGTGCAGCCCCGCGCCTCGAGCTGCCGGTACTGCACGCCGGTCGCGAGGATCACGCTGTGCGCGGCGATCGCCGTACCGTCCGCGAACCGTACGACCCGGGCGGCGCCGTTCACCTCGAGCCCCGTCACCTCGCGCGTGGTCAGGATCTCGGCGCCGAACTTGGCCGCCTGCCGCCGCGCCCGGTCGGTGAGCTGGGCGCCGGAGACACCGTCGGGGAAGCCCAGGTAGTTCTCGATCCGGGAGCTCTGCCCGGCCTGCCCGCCGGTCGCCGACCGCTCCACCAGGACGGTCCTGAGCCCCTCGGAGGCCCCGTACACCGCGGCGCCGAGCCCGGCCGGCCCGCCGCCGATCACGATCAGGTCGTAGAAGTCGGCGGTCGGAGTCGTCGCCAGCCCCACCCGGGCGGCCAGCTCGGGCGCCTCGGGCTCGACCAGGGCCGTGCCGTCCGGGGTGATCACCAGCGGCAGCCGCCGCCCGTCCTGCCCGGCGGCGGCCAGCAGCCGCTGCCCCTCCGGCTCCTCCACCGAGTACCAGCGGTACGGCACCTGGTTGCGGGCGAGGAACTCGCGCACGTCCGACGACCGCGCCGACCAGCGGTGTCCGACGACCTTGGTGCTGGGCACGGGCCGGTAGGCGCTGCTGCGCCAGGCCTGAAGCAGGTCGTCGAGCACCGGGTAGAGCTTCTCCTCCGGCGGGTCCCAGGGCTTGAGCAGATAGTGGTCGAGATCGACGACATTGATCGCGTCGATGGCGGCGTTGGTGTCCGCGTACGCGGTGAGCAGCACCCGCCGCGCCCCCGGATAGACGTCCAGCGCCTGTTCCAGGAACTCGATGCCGTTCATCTGCGGCATGCGGTAGTCGGCCAGGATCACCGCGACCAGGTCGCCGCGCAGCTTCAGCTCGCGCAGCGCCTGCAGCGCGGACTCCCCGGACTCCGCGCGCACGATCCGGTACGACTCGCCGTAGCGCCGCCGCAGATCGCGGGCGACGGCACGGGAGACCCCCGGGTCGTCGTCCACGGTCAGGATGACGGTCCGCGCTGCCTCGGCGGCCTGTGCCATGCGTCTCCCACCCCGAGCGTCGGTTCCACGGGCCGGTGTCGTGGGGACCACCGCACCCGTTCCCGGCCATCGTATGTTCGATCGCCCCGATCCGCCCTCGGATACGACAGCCGCCCGGCTCGGCCCGGCCAAGGGGATCACCGGCGGCACGTGGCAGGAGAGATCGCCGTGCCCGTGCGCGGCCGTGCCCGATAGTGGGCACCAGCACCAGGGGAGCGGCGACGACGAGGAGGCCCGCGCATGGCACGCCCGATCACGGCAGGGGTGGACGGCACCGAGGAGAGCCTGGCCGCGCTGGGGTGGGCGGGCCGGGAGGCCGTGCGCCGTGGGCTGCCCCTGCGCGTGGTGCACGCGTGGCGGTACGCCGAGTCGCTCGCCGCCGCCGACCGGGACACCCAGCACGGCTGGGCGTCGGACGGGGTGGCGGAGGCCGTGCGGGCCGTGTCGGGGCGGCATCCGGGGCTCGCGGTGAGCGTCGACGTGGTCGAGGGCGAGCCGGTGCACGCGCTGGCCCGGGCCGCGGCGGAGGCGGAGATGCTGGTGCTGGGCTCGCGCGGGCACGGGCCCGTGGTCGGGTTCCTGCTGGGCTCGGTCGGACAGCAGGTGATCGCCGGGGCGGCCCGGCCGGTGGTCCTGGTGCGTGCCGGGGACCAGCCGGCTGCCGAGGCCGCCGGGCGGGACGTCGTGGTCGGCCAGCACGGCGACCCCGAGGACAGCGCGGCCACGCTGCGGTTCGCGTTCGAGACGGCCGCGGCCCGGGGCGCGGCCGTCCGGGCCGTACGGGCGTGGACCCTGCCGCCGGTCTTCGCCTACAGCCCCGGCTCGCTCAGGCTCCTCGACGATGCGGGCGGTCTCGAACCCTACGAGCGGCAGGCGCTGACCGAGGCGCTCGGGCCGTGGCGGGAGCGGTTCCCGGAGGTGCCCGTGGCCGAGCACGTCGAGCTGGGCAGCGCGGGCCAGGTGCTGCTGGCGGCGGCCGGGGCGGCCCAGCTGGTGGTCGTCGGGCGCCGGGCGCACCGTACGGCCGTGGGTGCCCGGATCGGCTCGGTCGCGCACGGGATGCTGCACCACGCCGCGTGCCCGGTCGCCGTGGTCCCGCACGAGTGAGTCACTCGGTCTCGGCCGGCTCCAGGGCCGCCCGCGCCTTCGGCAGGACGTTGTCGATGAAGTCCTGCACGGCGGTGTCCAGGCCTATGTCGTGCTGGGCGCGCTCGGACAGGTACCAGCGGTGTTCGAGGAGCTCGTGGTAGATCTCGGCCGGGTCCATGGAGCCGCGCAGCGCCGGCGGCACGGCCCGCACGGTGGGCCGGAACACGTCCCGCACCCACCGGTGGGCCAGGACCTCGGGGCGGGCGGCCAGCGGATCGCCGGGCGCGTAGTCGTCCTGGGTGGCCATCCAGCTCTCCAGGTCGCTCAGCAGCCGCCGCGCCTGGTTCTCCTCCGTGTCCAGGCCGGTCAGCCGCAGCAGCTGGCGCTGGTGGTGGCCGGCGTCGACGACCTTCGGCACGAAGGTGACCGTGTCGCCGCCCGTGGAGTGCTCGATCTGCATCTCGGCCACGTCGAAACCGAGGTCGTTCAGGCGGCGGATCCGGCGTTCGATGTAGTGGTACTTGCCCGCCGGGTACACCGAGGTGCGGGTCAGCTCCTGCCACAGCCCCTGGTACCGGGTGCAGATCTCGTGCCCGAACTCCACCGGGTCCACGGACGGGTGCAGCGCCCCGGACGCCTCCAGGTCCAGCAGCTCCCCGCTGATGTTCACCCGGGCCAGATCCAGGTCGTACTCCCGCTGCCCGGGGCTGAGCCGCGGGTGCAGGTCGCCGGTCTCGGCGTCGACCAGATAGGCGGCGTAGGCGCCCGCGTCCCGCCGGAAGAGGGTGTTCGACAGCGAGCAGTCGCCCCAGGCGAACCCGGCCAGGTGCAGCCGGACCAGCAGCACGGCGAGGGCGTCCATCAGGCGGTGCATGGTCGCCGGGCGCATGGTGGTCTCGAACATCGAGCGGTACGGCATCGAGCCGCGCAGATGCCGGGTGATCAGCACCGGCTCCAGCGGGGCGCCCACGCGGTCGGTGCGGCCGGTGACCACCGCGAGGGGGTCGACCGCGGGGATGCCGAGCCGGTCGAGGTCGCGCAGCAGCCCGTACTCGCGCAGCGCGGGCCGTTCGGCCAGCTCCTTGACGGCGATCACCTCGTCGCCGGCGTGCGCGTAGCGCACCACGTGCCGGGAGATGCCGCGGGGGAGCGGCACGAGGTACTCCTCGGGCCACTCCTCGAGGGGCACGTCCCAGGGCAGGGCGAGCAGGAGCGCGGGGTGCTCCGGGTTCGTGGCGCTGATCTGCAAGGCCATGGCACGAACCCTAAGGCCCCGGCCGGGTGTTCTAGGAGGCCCGGTCCCGGGCCAGCTCGGCCGCCGCGCGTACCGGACCCCGGTGGACCGGCCCGTGTCCGGGCAGCAGGGTGTCGGCGTCGAGCGCGCCGATCGTCCCGAGGGAGGCCAGGACTCCGGCGCGCTCGTGGTGGAAGAAGCCGGGCAGGATCTGCGGGCCCTTGATCCGCGAGGTCGCGTGCCCGGTGGCCAGGGCGTCACCGGAGATGACGATGCCCGCCTCGGGAAGGTGGTAGACGCAGTGGCCGTCGGTGTGCCCCGGGGTGTGCACGGGCACGGGGCGGCCGGGCAGGTCCAGCGGGCCCTCGGCCGGGAACGGCTCGGGCGCGGTGACGGGGTTGTGGTCGGTGCCGCCGACGCGGATCACGTGCACCGCCCAGGGCACGACGCCCGGCCGCCAGGCATTGCGGACCACATCGCCGATGGAGGCCTGCTGCAGGAACTCCCGCCGCGCGTGCGGCACTTCGGCCGGGTGCAGGTACACGGGCGTGCCGTGGGTGGCGCGCAGGTACTCGGCCGAGCCCAGATGGTCGTTGTGCGCGTGGGTGATCAGCACGGCGGCGACCGCGTCCGGTGAACTGCCCACCTCCGCCAGGGACGCGAGGACTCCCTCGCGGTCTCCCGGATAGCCGGTGTCCACCAGGGTGACGGCGTCCCCGTCCTTCAGGATGACCCAGTTGACGTGGTTGCCGTGCACCAGGTAGGTGCCTTCGGCGACTTGGTGTACCTCTGTCCGCATGATCTCCCCGAGCCCTGTGCGGCCGACCGTCGGGGACAGCCAACCAGATGTGCCGGTGTGCCGCACCGGTGGGGCGCGTCACTGCACACCGTGCGGCCGGAACTGGATGCTGATGCGCGGCCCCGTGGCCCGGGTGGTCTTCGGTACGCAGTGTTCCCAGGTCCGCTGGCAGGAGCCGCCCATCACGATCAGATCGCCGTGTCCGAGCGGCCGCCGCAGTGCCGCGCCGCCTCCGCCCGCCGGACGCAGCAGCAGGTCCCGGGGGGTGCCGACGGACAGGATCGCGACCATCGTGTCCTCCCGGGCACCCCGCCCGATCCGGTCTCCGTGCCAGGCCACGCTGTCCCGGCCGTCGCGGTAGAAGCACAGCCCGGCGGTGGTGAACGGCTCGCCCAGCTCCTCGGCGTAGTGCCGGGACAAGGCGTCGCGGGCCTCGTCCAGCACCGGATGGGGAAGCGCGTCGTGGGCCGCGTAGAAGGCCAGCAGGCGCGGTACGGCCACCACGGCGTCGTACATCTTGCGGCGCTCCGCGCGCCACGGCACGTCCGCCGCCAGCTTCTCGAAAAGGGCGTCGGCCCCGCTCAGCCAGCCCGGCAGGACGTCGATCCAGGCGCCCGACCCCAGCTCGGTCCGGCGCAGCCCGTCCAGCGGGCCGAGCCGCAGCTCGTCGGTCTGGTCGAACAGGGAGCCCTGGAGATGCGTGGACATGGGCCCAGCGTACTCCTGAATCGAATATGCGTTCCCATGTGATCGCGAGGGGTTTCGATGCATCGATGTATCGGATACATTCGCGTATCGAAAGTGAGGGCCGATGGAAGACACCCCCAAGCGCGTCACCCGCCGCCGCGTCCGCACCCGGGCCAGGCTGCTTCAGGCCGCGTTCGAGGTGTTCGCGGCCAAGGGCTTCGGACGGGTCTCCATCGAGGAGATCTGCGACGCGGCCGGTTTCAGCCGCGGCGCCTTCTACTCCAACTTCGCCACTCTGGACGAACTGTTCTTCGCCCTCTACCAGGAGCGGGCGGACCTCATCGCCGCCCAGGTGGCCGACGCCCTCGCCCAGGACGGCCCCGGTCTCGACGTGCCCGCCTCGGTGGACCGGGTCACCGAGGTGCTGCTGCTCGACGTGGACTGGCTGCTGGTCAAGACCGACTTCCTGGTGCACGCCGCGCGCGACGAGGAGGTCGCCCGCGTCCTCCTCGACCACCGTGCCCGGCTCCGGGAGGCCATCGCCGACCGCCTGTTCCGCGCCCGCGGCCACACCGAACTGCCCGCCGTGCTCGGCGATGCGGACGGCGCCGCGCACGCCGTGGTCGCCGCGTACGACGGCGTCACCGTCCAGCTGCTGCTGGACAAGGACGTCGAGGCCGCCCGGGCCTGGCTGAAGCAACTGCTCACCGCACTTCTCACCGACGGCAGCAGCTCCCCATCGAGGATCTGAGGAAGGACACAGTCGCCATGGACGCGGACGTCATCGTCGTCGGAGCCGGCCTCGCCGGCCTGGTCGCGGCGCACGAGCTCACCAGCCGGGGCCGCCGGGTGGCCCTGGTCGACCAGGAGAACGCCGCCAACCTCGGCGGACAGGCCTTCTGGTCCTTCGGTGGGCTCTTCCTCGTCGACTCGCCCGAGCAGCGCCGCCTCGGCATCAAGGACTCCTTCGACCTCGCCTGGAACGACTGGCGGGGCAGCGCCGGGTTCGACCGGCTCGAGGACGAGGACTCGTGGGCGGTGCGCTGGGCCCGCGCGTATGTCGAGTTCGCGGCCGGCGAGAAGCGGACCTGGCTCAAGGGCCACGGCATCGAGCTGCTGCCGACCGTCGGCTGGGCCGAGCGCGGCGACCTCAGGGCGGGCGGGCACGGCAACTCCGTACCCCGCTTCCACATCGCCTGGGGCACCGGCACCGGCGTGGTCGAACCCTTCGTCCGCCACGCCCGCCAGGCCGCCCGGGACGGACTGCTGACCTTCCACCACCGCCACCGGGTCGACGAGCTGGTCATCGAGGACGGCACGGCACGCGGGGTGCGCGGCACCGTCCTGGCCGAGGACAGCTCGCCGCGCGGCGTCGCCTCCAACCGGGACCGCGCCGGCGACTTCGAACTCACCGCACAGGCGGTCGTCGTCACCACCGGTGGCATCGGCGCCGACCACGACATCGTCCGCCGCTACTGGCCCGCCCGGCTCGGCACCCCGCCGGCCGAGATGGTCACCGGCGTCCCGGCCTACGTCGACGGCCGGATGCTCGACATCAGCGCCGAGGCCGGCGTCCGGCTGGTCAACCGCGACCGCATGTGGCACTACACCGAGGGCCTGCGGAACTGGGACCCGGTCTGGCCCGGCCACGGCATCCGCATCCTGCCCGGCCCGTCGTCCATCTGGCTGGACGCCCTCGGCCGCCGGCTGCCCGACCCCTGCCTGCCGGGCTACGACACCCTCAGCACCCTCAAGTACCTGCGCACCACCGAGGACATCGCCGGACACGACCACTCCTGGTTCATCCTCACCCGGAAGATCATCGAGAAGGAGTTCGCGCTCTCCGGCTCCGAGCAGAACCCCGACATCACCGCCAAGGACCGCAGGGCGGTGCTGCGCGACCGGCTGCTCGGCAAGGGCGCACCCGCACCGGTGCAGGCCTTCCTCGACAAGGGGGCCGACTTCGTGACCGCGGGCAACCTGGAGCAGCTGGTCGGCAAGATGAACGCGCTGACCGGCAAGCCGCTGCTCGACGCGGCCGAGGTGCGCCGCCAGATCGAGGCCCGCGACCTGCAGATGGCCAACCCCTACAGCAAGGACTCCCAGGTCCAGGGCATCCGCAACGCCCGCCGCTACATCGGCGACCGGCTCGGCCGGGTGGCCACGCCGCACCGCATCCTCGACCCGGCCGCGGGCCCCCTCATCGGCGTCAGGCTCCACATCCTGACCCGCAAGACCCTCGGCGGCATCCAGACCGACCTCGACTCGCGCGCCCTGGCCACCGACGGCACGCCGATCGAGGGGCTGTACGCGGCGGGCGAGGTGGCCGGCTTCGGCGGCGGCGGGGTGCACGGCTACAACGCGCTGGAGGGCACCTTCCTCGGCGGCTGCCTGTTCTCCGGGCGGGCCGCGGGGCGGCACGCGGCCACGCACACCGGCTGACCTCAGCGGGTGCGCTTCAGCAGCTCCGCCAGCACCGCGGCCTGGCTCCGCTCCGGCGCCCTGGACGCCGTCAGCAGGGTCACCCTGCCCTCGCGGACCGACTTCCTGAGGCCGTCGAGCAGTTCGGCGGCCTCAGGAGCGTCGAGTTCCGCCTCGTAGCGGCGGCGGAACTCCTCGTACGAGCCCTCGCCGGCGTGATACCACTTGCGCAGCTCGGTCGAGGGCGTGAGCCCTTTGGGCCACTCGTCGATGTGCGCCTCGTCCTTGGCCAGGCCGCGCGGCCACAGCCGGTCGACCAGGACGCGCAGGCCGTCGTCGGCCTCGGGCGGGTCGTAGATCCGGCGCACACGCACGCTCACGGTCGTCACTCCCTCTCGGGACGGCGGTCGGTGCTGCGAGCGTACGCCGGGCGCGCCCGGTCCGCCCGGCGGCGCCGCGGCCGGACTTGACCAGAATGGGAGGGAGAACGGAGCGCCGGCGCCCCTAGTCTGTCGGCCAGCCGATCACCCGCCACCCCCGAGGAGCGCCCGTGACGCCAGCCCACAGACCGCCCGCCCGACGCCGTACCGCGCTCCTCGCCACCGTCCCCGTCGCCCTCGCGGCACTCGTCGGCGCCACCGGACCCACGGCGGCGGGCGCACCCGGCGCGCCCGGCGCGGGCGACCCCTACTTCCCGCTCAGCGGCAACGGCGGCTACCACGTCCGCCACTACGACCTGACGCTCCGTTACGACACCTCCTCCCGGCACCTCGACGGCAGGGCCGTCCTCGCCGCACGCGCCGGCCAGGACCTCAGCCGTTTCGACCTCGACCTGACGGGCCTGAAGGTCACCGGCGTCACCGTCGACGGCACGTCCGCGGCCTTCCGGCGCGCCGGCCAGGAACTCGTCGTCACCCCCGGCCACACCCTGCGCACCGGCCGCGTTTTCCGGGTCACCGTCGCCTACGACGGCACTCCGCAGCCGGTCACCGACCCCGACGGCAGCGCGGACGGGTGGATACCCACCGACGACGGCGCCTTCGTCGCGGGCGAGCCGCAGGGCGCGATGACCTGGTTCCCGGCGAACGCACACCCCAGGGACAAGTCGTCGTACGACATCACCATCACCGTGCCGCAGGGGCGCACGGCCGTCTCCAACGGCGAGCTGCTCGGCCGGCGCACCGAGCACGGCCGCACGACCTTCCACTGGCGCGAGAGCCGGCCGATGGCCGCCTACCTGGCCACCGCCACCGTCGGAACGTTCAGGGTCGAGCAGTACACCACCCCCGACGGTATCCACGTCTACAATGCCGTCGACCCGCGCGAGGCGAGCGCGGCCGCTCCGGTGCTGAAGAAGCTGCCGTCCGTACTGGCCTGGGAGAGCGGGTTGTTCGGGCCGTACCCGTTCCGCTCCGCCGGGTCGGTCGTCGACCACGCCCCGGGCGTCGGGTACGCCCTGGAGACCCAGACCCGGCCGCTCTACGACTCCGCGCCCGACATCAGCACCCTGGTCCACGAGAGCGCCCACCAGTGGTTCGGCGACTCCGTCTCGCTGACGGCCTGGAAGGACATCTGGCTCAACGAGGGCTTCGCCACCTACGCCGAGTGGCTGTACGCCGAGCAGCACGGCGGCGACAGCGCCCAGAAGACCTTCGACGCCCTGTACGCCCGCTCGGCGGGCGACCACCTGTGGGCCTTCCCGCCCGGTGACCCGGGCAGCGGCCGGAACATCTTCGACACGCCCGTCTACGCCCGCGGCGCCATGACCCTGCACGAGGTGCGCAAGGCCGTCGGCGACGCGGACTTCTTCCGGATCCTGCGCGCCTGGGCCGCGGCACACCGCGAGGCGCACGGTACGACGGCGCAGTTCGAGCGGCTGGCCGAGCGGATCTCCGGGAAGCGGCTGGACGGGCTGTTCCGCACCTGGCTGTTCACCGAGGGAAAGCCGAAGAACGCCTGAACTCTGACCAGTTCCCAACAAGTGTCGGCCATGGTCGACACCATGATCCGTCGCAGAACCGCGCTCGCCGTCCTCGCCTCCCCGCCGCTGCTCACCGGCCGCGGCGGCGGAGCCGAGGCCACCGAGCGCCGGACACCCCCCACCCGCCCGGCATCCACCGCCACCCCCGAGGTCCGGGCGGCGCAGGCACCCCAGGGCATACCCGGCCTCGGCCCCGTCAGATCGGCGGCGAGCCCCGAGCGCTGCGGACAGGCCGTCGTCGTCATGGGACACGCCGACCGGCTCGCCGCCTGAGCCGCCTAGGATCCGAACTCGTGTGCGCACATGTACTGGTCGCCGAGGACGACGAGAAGCAGGCCGAACTGATCCGCCGCTCCCTGCTGGCCGAGGGACACACCGCCACGGTGGTGCACGACGGCGCCGCCGCGCTGGAAGCCGCCCGCGGCCTCGCACCCGACCTCGTCGTCCTGGACCTGATGCTCCCGGTCGTCGACGGCTTCGGCGTGTGCCGGGCGCTGCGCGGCGGCGCGGACCCGGACATCCCGGTGGTGATGCTCACCGCCCGCTCCGCCGAGGACGACCTGCTGCTCGGCCTCGAACTGGGCGCCGACGACTACCTGACCAAGCCGTACAGTCCGCGCGAGCTGATGGCCCGGATCCGCACGGTGCTCAGGCGCAGCGGGCGCGGCACCGGCGCGCGGGACGGCGACCCCGTGGTCCGGGCCGCCGGGATCACCGTCGACCCCGTACGGCACGAAGTGCGCTGCGACGGCGCGACCGTCGACTGCACGCCCGCCGAGTTCCAGATCCTGCTGGCCATGGCCGCCGAGCCGGAACGGGTGTTCACCCGGCGGCAGTTGCTGCACCGCACCCGCGGCTTCGACCGGGCCTCCACCGAGCGGGCCGTCGACGTCCACATCATGAACCTGCGCCGCAAGATCGAGCCCGACCCCCGTCGGCCGTCCCGGCTGCTGACGGTGTTCGGCGTCGGCTACAAGCTGACCGGCAACCGCGTGTGAGGCACGGGGAGGCCCGGGGCGGGGCGGGCGGTGTCGCGGGGCAGGGCCGGGTGGGAGGTGTCCTCGAGGTGTCGGCGGATGCGGGACGGGCGGAGGCGGCTGTGCGGCGCCGGTGGGTTCGAGTGCGGCCGGGTGCGGCCGTGCGGCGCGGGCAGGGCGGTGCCCGGCGGCAGGTGCCCGGGAAACGGCGGCGGATCCCGTTGCGCAAACGGCTGCTCGTCCGGCTGCTGTCCGTCTCCGCCCTGATCGCCGTCTGCTCGGTGGCCGCCACCGCCTGGCTCGCGGTGACCACCACCACCAGCGCCCTGAAGGAGGAACAGGGCCAGGACCTCGCGGCCGACAACAGCATCCTGGCCCGGCTCAGCGGGTACGCCGCCACCCACTCCGACTGGACGGACGTCCGGCGCACCGTCCGGCAGCTGGCCGCCGAGACCGGACGCCGGATCGCGCTCACCACCGCCGACCGCACCCTCGTCGCCGACTCCGCGCCGCGCGGCACGCCCCTGCCGCCCAGGCCCGCCGCCACCGTCGACCCGCTGCACACCGACACCTACAGCGAGACCGGCGCCCAGCTCAGCGGCATCGACCCACGCGTGGTCGGCCCCTACCGGCTGCCGGCGAAGGAACGCGCCCAGCTGGACCGGCTCGCCGCCCGGCGCAAGCAGTGCTACGAGCGCTTCGGCCTCCAGCCCGATGTCGTCCACACCACCAGCGGACGGCCCGTCATCACCCTCCCGGGCGGCCCCGATCCCGCCGCCTACGGCGCGTCGGTGTGCGAGGACGGACGGCTCGACACGGCCACCCCGACCGAACGCACCGCCCTGACCGGCCTCACCGGCCTCACCCGGCCCTGCCTCAAGCAGGCCGGACTCGACCTCGGCGGGCCGCTGTTCCTCACCTTCGACCCCAGCGGCAAGGACCCCTTCGGCGGCGGCTACCTCGCCGCCAAGTACGCCGCGGCGGGCAGGGTGAAGACGGCGCGGGCCGCCGAGCAATGCCTGCTGGCCGCCCGCCGCACCCAACTCGAGCCCTATGTCGCCCCGGTGGCCGACCTGTTCCTCGGCATCGGCGACCAGAACCCCTCCCGCTTCGACATGTCCCCGGCCAACAAGGCCAAGGTGATCGGCGCGGCCGGGGCGGTCCTCGCGGTGACCGTCGCCGTGACCGCCCTCGTCGCCACCCGCCTGGTACGGCCGCTGCGCGCCCTGACCGAGGCCGCCCAGCAGCCGCCCGAACTGCACGTACGGGTCCCGGTGACCACCCGGGACGAGACCGGCATCCTCGCCGAGGCCTTCAACGACCTGACCGAGCGCCGGGAGCGCCTGGAGGCCCAGCGCAAGGCGATGGTCAGCGACATCGCGCACGAGCTGCGCAGCCCGCTCACCAACATCCGCGGCTGGCTGGAGGTCGTCCGCGACGGGGTCGTCGAGCCCGACCCGCCGCTGCTGGACTCGCTGCACGAGGAGGCGCTCGTCCTGCAGCGGATCATCGACGACCTCCAGGACCTCTCCGCCGCCGACGCCGGCACCCTGCGGCTGCACCGCGAGCCGCTGCGCGCCGGCGATCTGCTGGAGCAGGTGGCCGCCGCCCACCGGGTCGCCGCCGACGCCGCCGGAGTCGCCCTGCGCACCGAGGCCGACGCCACCGCCTGGCTCGACGCCGACCCGGTGCGGATGCGGCAGGCCCTCGGAAACCTGGTCTCCAACGCGCTGCGGCACACCCCGGCCGACGGCACGGTCACGCTCGCCGCCCGCCGGGACGGCGCCGATGTCGTGCTGACCGTCACCGACACCGGCGCGGGCATCGCGCCCGAGGATCTGCCGCACGTCTTCGACCGGTTCTGGCGCGCCGAGAAGTCCCGCAGCCGCCGCACCGGCGGCAGCGGCCTGGGCCTGCCGATCGTGCGCCACCTGCTCGCCGCCCACGCGGGGACGGCCGAGGCCGCCGGCGAGCCCGGCGCGGGCGCGGTCTTCACCCTGCGGCTGCCCGGCCGGGAGCCGCCGCGCGAGGATCGCTGAAGGCGCGGGCCGCCGTCGGATTCCGCGCCCGCGACCGGGGGTACTCCGATCGCGCGGCGCCGTCGAGGGAGGTCATGCCATGAGCGCACCGGAGGAGGACCTGCCGGTCCTGTCCACGCTCGCCGAGGTGGCCCGCCTGGTGGCGCAGCAGCAGGGCCTGTACGTCCGCTGGTCCCAGGGGCCCGGCGCCGACCTGGCCGAGGCCTCCAGCACCGACGACCTCACCGGCGTACCCATGCCCGGGCTGTCCGCCAATCCGCTCGATGTCGAGGACTGGTGGGCGGACCGGTCGTTGGAGCTGTGGGTGGCCCGCCGCCTGTACGACTACGCGCACCTGCCGCACGACAAGGGCCCAGGCGTACGACCCTGGGTCCTGCGCGGCCGGGAGACCGGCCGGGGCCCCGACAACGAGCCGCTCGTGACCGATGCGGAGCCGCTGTGCTGGATCGCGGAGGAGCTGATCGACGCGGCGAAGGAGGCGGTGGCCCGGCAGGAGCGGGAGTGGGGGACCCTGCGGCGCGGCGGCCGCTGAGCCCCGGAACGCGGGCACCGGGTCGGCCGGAGCCGGCCTGGTCATCCCGAGCCACCCGGTCAGCCGGAGCCGCTCGGTCAGCCGGAGCCACCCAGGCCGGCCCGCGCCGCTCGGTCAGGCGGAGCCGCCGAGGCCGGCCCGCGCCGCCCCGGTCAGCCGGAGCGCGGCCGGGAGCGGGCGCGACGGTGCAGTGCCCGGCGCTCCAGCTCGGTCGTCCCGCCCCAGACGCCGATGCCCTGGCCCGTCTCCAGCGCCCAGTCCAGGCACTCCTCCTGCACGGGGCACCGGCCGCAGACGGCCTTGGCCCGCTGGGTCTGCACGAGCGCCGGACCGGTGGTGCCGATGGGGAAGAACAGGTCGGGGTCCTCATGGCGGCACGCGGCATGGTCGCGCCAGTTGTCCATGGAAGTCTCCTGGATCCGATCGAAGTCGTCCGTGCCTGTCGAATGCGTACTGCGGGTTCGGGTGACCGGTCGGGGCCGGGTGAAACGGCGTGGGCGACAGGGGATCGGGCGACGGCCGCGATCCGGCCACGGGCGCGCGCACGGCCCGGGAGCGGGTCGTCTGCGTGCAACAGGCCGGGAAACGGGGGCGGACGGGCGACCGGGCCGCGGGCACCCGTACCCGACCGGGCACCGGGGGCGCGGAGTTGGGGGCGGGGATCCGGCCGGGACCGCCGTCCGCCGCGCCACCGCCCGACCACCGTACTCCCGTAGTGCCCCGCTTGGGGTGCGAAACGGATGAAACGTGACGTGGCGGTCAGCGGCGCAGCGTCTCGGCGGCCGTCGCCGTCACCGCCTCGGCCAGTGCGGCCAGGGCGGGGGAGTCCAGTCTCCACTGCTGCCAGTACAGCGTGACGTCCATCCACTCCTCGGGCGCGAGGAGCACCAACCGGCCCTCGGCCAGCAGCGGATGCGCCTGGACCTCCGGCACCATGCCCCAGCCGAGCCCTGCGGCGACCGCGTCCAGGAAGCCCTCCGAGGTGGGCACCAGATGCCGGTGCGGGCCGGCGGAGCCCCGGCCCAGCCGGCGCACGAAGGCGTCCTGGAAGTCGTCCTTGCGGTCGAACAGCACGGCCGGGGCCTCGGCCAGTGCCTCGGGCAGCGGCCGCTCGCCCAGGCGGGCCGCGGTGAACTCCGGTGCGGCGACCGGCAGATAGCGCATCCGGCCGAGCGGCCGGACCGTGCAGCCCGGCACCGGATCGGCGGCCGTGGTCACCGCCGCCATCACCAGCCCCTCGCGCAGCAGGGCCGCCGTGTGGTCCTCGTCCTCCCGGTGCAGTTCGAAGCAGAGCCCCGCCACCCGGGTCAGCGCCGGCAGGAACCAGGTCGCCAGCGAGTCCGCGTTCACCGCCACCGACACCCGGGTCGGCTCCCCGGCACCGCTCAGCCCGAGTTCGCCCCAGGCGTCCCGTTCCAGCCGGGCGAGCTGCCGGGCGTACCGCACCAGCACCGCGCCGGACTCGGTGGGCCGCACCGGCTTGGTGCGCTGCAGCAGTACCCGGCCGGTGCGCTGTTCGAGCGCCTTGACCCGCTGGCTGACCGCCGACGGCGTCACGTGCAGGGCGGCGGCCGCGGCGTCGAAGGTGCCTTCGTCCACCACGGCGAGCAGCGTCCTGATCTGGTCCAGCGGCAGTTCGGGCATCACAGAGGCTAAGGATACTTAAGAATCTTTAGCTGTACTTGAGTACCCGGCGCTCCTTAGCGTCGAGCGCATGAACCACGCCCTGACCGCCGCGGCCGCCGGATTCGGCACCGGCCTGTCCCTGATCGTCGCCATCGGCGCCCAGAACGCCTTCGTCCTGCGGCAGGGGGTGCGCCGGGACGCGGTCCTCGCCGTGGTGGGGATCTGCGCGCTGTCCGATGCGCTGCTCATCGCGCTCGGCGTCGGCGGGGTCGGGGCGGTCGTGGTGGCGTGGCCCGGGGCTCTGCGGGCGGTCGGGATCGTCGGCGGTCTCTTCCTGCTCTGCTACGGCGTCCTCGCCGCCCGCCGGGTGATCCGGCCGGGCACGGCCGGGCTGAGCACCGAGGGGGAGGCCGCGGGCTCCCGGCGCCGGGCGGTGCTGACCTGCCTGGCGATGACCTGGCTGAATCCGCACGTCTACCTGGACACCGTGTTCCTGCTCGGCTCCCTGGCCGCCGACCGGGGCGCACTGCGCTGGACCTTCGGGCTCGGCGCCGCGCTGGCCAGCCTGTGCTGGTTCGCCGCGCTCGGCTTCGGCGCCCGGCTGCTCGGCCGCTTCCTGGCCCGGCCGGCGGCCTGGCGGGTCCTGGACGGCCTGGTCGCCCTCACCATGCCGGCGCTGGGAGCCACGCTCATGACCGGAGCATGAGCAAACCCGTTCGATGTGCGCGGCCGTTCCTGAGATAGTCAGGCTCGAATCGAAAAGATGTAGCGAGCAACCTCTACCGGCAACAGGACACCCGTGGACACGAGCGAGAGCAGCACCGCCCCACCCGACGCCGCGACGGACGCGGCGGCCCCGCCCCGGCGCGGCTGGCGCCGGTGGGCCATGGACACCCGTCCGCTCGGCATCCCGGCCTACCGGCGCCTGTGGTCGTCGACCATCGTCACCGCCGTCGGCAGCCAGCTCACCGCCGTCGCCGTGCCCAAGCAGATCTACGACGTCACGCACTCCTCGGCGTGGGTGGGCTACGCGAGTCTGGCCGGCCTCGTGCCGATGGTGGCGTTCGCGCTGTGGGGCGGCGCGGTCGCCGACACCGTGGACCGGCGCAAGCTGCTGCTGGTCACCAACACCGGTATCGCGGTCACCTCGCTG
This sequence comes from Streptomyces incarnatus, assembly GCF_001027185.1. Classification (NCBI taxonomy): domain Bacteria; kingdom Bacillati; phylum Actinomycetota; class Actinomycetes; order Kitasatosporales; family Streptomycetaceae; genus Streptomyces; species Streptomyces incarnatus. The sequence goes on from NZ_CP011497.1 coordinate 7,818,915, forward strand.
CTGTTCTGGGCCCAGGCCGTCACCGGCATGGACTCCGTCGCCGTCCTGATGGTGCTGCTCGCGTGCCAGCAGGCGTTCTTCGGGCTCAACTCCCCGGCCCGCAACGCCTCCATCGCCCGGCTGGTGCCCGCCGAGCAGCTGCCCGCCGCGAACGCGCTCGGCTCCACGGTCATGCAGACCGGCCTGGTCGCCGGCCCCCTGCTCGCCGGTGCGCTGATCCCGGTCATCGGACTGCCCGAGCTGTACCTGATCGACGCGGTGGCGCTGTGCGTGACCGTGTGGGCCGTCTTCCGGCTGCCGGCGCTGCCACCGCTCGGCGAGGGCGCGGCCCGTCGGGCGGGCGTGCGCGAGATCGCCGCCGGCTTCCGGTACATCTCGCGGCACAAGGTGCTGCTGCTGTCCTTCCTCGCCGACATCGTCGCCATGGTCCTGGGCATGCCCCGGGCCCTGTTCCCGCAGCTCGCGGCGCAGACCTACCACTCGTACGGCGAAGGGCTCGCGCTCGGCGTGCTGTTCGCCGGCATCCCCGTCGGCGCGGTCCTCGGGGGCCTGTTCTCCGGCGTGTTCTCCCGGGCCCGCCGGCACGGCTGGATGGTCATCGGGGCGGTCGTCGGCTGGGGCGTGGCCGTCGCCGGGTTCGGGCTGAGCCGCGATCTCTGGGTGGCCCTGGCCTTCCTCGCCGCGGCCGGCGTCGCCGACATGGTGTCGATGGTGTTCCGCGGCGCCATCCTCCTGTCGGCCGCGACCGACGAGATGCGCGGCCGGATGCAGGGCGTGTTCACGGTGGTCGTCGCGGGCGGCCCGCGTCTGGCCGACGTCCTGCACGGCACGGCGGGCTCGGCCTTCGGCCCGCGGGCCGCGGTGGCGGGCGGCGGCGTCCTGGTCGTCGTGGTGATGCTGGCCCTGGCCGCCGCCGTGCCGGCGCTGCGCCGCTACCGGGTCTGACTCAGATCAGGCCGGGACGCCGCCGGCTCGTGTACTGGTCCATCAGCTTGCCCCGGGTCGTCTCCAGGCGGTGGGCGAGGATCTCGGCGACCGTCCGCACCAGCGACAGCCCGAGCAGCGGGTCCTCCACGCACAGCGCGAGCACCGACGGGCCGTCGAACTCGTAGGCGCGTACGTCGGTGAAGGCCACCGCGCCGAAGTCCCACTGGTACGGCGGGAACAGCCACGACCAGCCGAGCATGTCGCCCGCGCCGAGTGTGGCCACGGTGACCCGCTGCCGGGAGGTGACCTGCTGGTCCAGGTGGACCGCGCCGGAACGGATCACCCAGAACCGGTCGGCGGTGCCGGCCGCCTCGAAGATGCGGGTGTCCTCCGGGAACGAGACCTCCTTGGCCAGTTCCATCAGGCGCTCGCGCTGTGCCTGGGGCAGGGCGGTCAGCAGTTTTATCGCTTTGGTCATGGCGCGGGGCTCCTCGCCGAGCGGTTCGGGGGTGCTTTCGCTAAGCCCATTTCAGCCGCTGCCGCCCCCGCGGGCACCTCGAGGGACGCGGATTTCCCGGAAGGAGCCCGGGCCGCCGCCGGTTCCGGGCAGCAAGAAGCCCTGGCTGGACGGGGGAGGCCAGCCAGGGCCGTATGCGGTGACGCCAGGGAGGGAGGAAGGACGGTTCCGGTCACCTCCGGCATCACGTATGTATGAACGATAAACCATCTCGCGGTTGTTCTACCAATCGGTAGCCGGTCAGGTGACCTGTTTCACGCCTTCCCCGGCGACCGGCGGCCCGCCCGGGCGGATGATCTCCCCCAGCACCCGCGCCACGGCCTCGAACGCCCACGCCCGGGCCGCCGCCTCCCGTGCGCCGTCCGGATCCGTCGCCGTCAGGCTCCGCGCGCGTTCCCGCCAGGCCCGTTCCGCCTCGGCCGCGTGGTGCCGGCCACGCTGGATGCGCCGCAGCAGTTCGTCCGCGTCCACGACATCGGTCATACACCTCGGGTACCCGCGAGACCGCGGTGATGACACCGGCACCGAGCGTGTTTGACAGCGCGGGAAAAGGTCAGGCGAAAAGGAGAGAGCTTGGCAATCCGGGCATCGCTCAGGGAGGAAGGGATGCGCGAAAAGCACCGGACCAGCTGCTCCGGGACCCTGCGGGAACCTCGCCGAGTGCCGTGCCGGCCGGCCGACGCCCGCAGTACCGTGCGGCGCGTGGTGGCCGAGCGGTGCCGGGCCTGCGCCATCCGCTGCGATGCCGCGGCCATGGCGGACGCCCTGCTGGTCACCTCGGAGCTCACCACCAACGCCATCCTGCACGGCGGCGGCATCACCGGTTTCGACGTCGACGTCGACTCCGGCGGCGTACGGGTGTCGGTGAGCGACCGCAGCGACGAGCTGCCGGTGGCCGCCCCGCCCGGCGACGAGCGTGGCCGCACCCGGCCGGGCGGGCGTGGCTGGCCCATCGTCTGCCGCCTGGCCCGGGACGTCCGGGTCGCGCAGCTGCCCTGCGGGGGCAAGCGCATCACGGCCGTCGTACCGCTGCGCTGAAACCGTGCGGGAAGTTCCGCCCCCGTGGTGTTTGCCCCCCGGAGCAAGGGGCAGGCGGAAACTCGTGCTTCGGACCGGAGGCGCGCGCCCAGCGGGAATCGCAGGACCGCCTGGGTCCCCCTATCGGCGGACCGGGCGACCGACCCGCGGCGACCCCTGACACAACCGTTCGGGCCCGGCCCGGAATCCCCTTCCGGCCCTGTGCCCCGGCACCACGTCTCAGGAGCGATTCCGCATGCTGACCGACATGTCGACAAGCCGTCCCGGCACGCCCACCACGGACTCCGCCGCCGCAGCTCCGGCGCGGCGGTCCCATGACGACGCCCCCGACACCGCCGCGCTGTTCGACCGGCTCGCGGACCTGCAGGACGGCCCCGAGCGGGACGCCGTACGCGACGAACTCGTCGCCGCCTGGCTGCCCATGGCCCACCGGATCGCCGGCCGCTTCCGCGACCGGGGCGAGTCCGTCGAGGACCTGCGGCAGGTGGCGGCGCTCGGGCTGGTCAAGGCCGTCGACCGGTACGACCCGTCCCGCGGGGCCTTCGAGAGTTACGCCGTGCCGACCATCACCGGCGAGGTCAAGCGGCACTTCCGGGACCGCATGTGGGCCCTGAGGGTGCCGCGCCGGGTGCAGGAACTGCGCAACCGGGTGCGCGTGGCCCGCCGCGAGCTCACCCAGCACCCCGGCAGCCCCGAACCCACCGTCACCGCCATAGCCACCCACACCGGCCTCAGCGAGGAGGAGGTCGGTGCGGGCATGGAGGCGCTGGAGAGCTTCAGCACCCTGTCCCTGGACGCCGAACTGGCCGGCGGGGAGGACGGCTACAGCCTCGCCGACACCCTCGGAGCGGCGGACACCTCGTACGACGTCGTGGTCGACCGCGAGGCCGCCAAGGAAGGGCTGCGCCGGCTGCCCGAACGGGAACGGGCCATCCTCTACATGCGGTTCTTCGAGGACATGACGCAGAGCCGCATCGCCGACCAGCTGGGCATCTCCCAGATGCACGTCTCCCGGCTGATCAGCCGCAGCTGCGCCCGCGTCCGCGACGAGGCCATGGGCCGGCGCGCGTACGGGCCCGGCCCGGCGTGAGAGCCCGCCCGACGGGCCGTCACGTGCCCGGCCGGTCCGCCTGGGTGGTGATGCCCAGCGGCCGGGCCAGACCCGAGACCGCCTCGTCCAGCCGCTGCAGATGGCGCAGCACCCGGTCGGTGACCCGGCCGTAGCGCGGGGTGCGCGGCGTCCCCGGCTCCAGCATCGAGGCGATGCTGGGGCCGGTCTCGATCCGCGCCGTGGCACGCGGGTCCGCGACATGCGCGGCGATCGCCTCGATGTTGTGCACGATCCGCCCGCACGCCCCGCGCAGCCGGGGATCCGCGGCGATCGACGGATGCGTCGGCAGCAGCTCGGCCGTGGCCGCGAGCGAACGCCCGTGGTAGGCGCAGGTCTCCAGCAGCGCCACCACGTACCGGGCGGTGTCGCGGCGCGAGCGCAGCGGGGTGATCGGATGGGTCAGCGGCTGGGTGGCCGCGCGCAGGTCCGCCAGCGCCTGGTCCAGATCGCGCGCCTGTTCCACCAGATCGGCCCCCGCCCCGCCGCTCAGCTGGTCCACGGCGGCCCGGGTCACCTCGGCGAGCCGGTCCAGCACCGTGACGAGCAGTTCGTTCGTACGGCGGTCGGTGTGGACCGGCAGCACCACCGCGGCCGCGATCACCCCGCAGGCCGCGCCGAGCGCCGTCTCCTCCACCCGCAGCACCAGCACCGCCATGCTGTAGGTGTTCAGCAGTGTGTACAGCAGCCCCAGCATCGCCGTGACGAAGAACGACATCAGCGTGTACGACAGGGGCGCGGTGTAGAACATCGCGAAGATGAACACCAGCACCAGGCCGAACGCCGTCCACGTGTGGTGCCCGACGAGACCGGCCAGCAGGATGCCGGCCACCACGCCGAGCACCGTGCCCAGCAGCCGCCGGTAGCCCTTGACCAGGATCTCGCCCGTCGAGGCGGTGTTGAGGAAAACGATCCAGCAGGTCAGCACCGCCCAGTACCAGCGCTGAGCGGACAACAGCTCGCCGCCCGCGATGGCCAGCGCGGAGCCCACGGCCACCTGGACCGCGGCGCGCGTGGTGGGCCGCTGCAGACCGCTCGGACCCGGCTCCCCGGCCTCGGCCTCCTCGCCCGCCTCGATCGCGGCGTCCTCCGCGTCCAGCTCCTCGCGTGAGCGGGCCGTCGCCGGGGTGTCGTCGGACTCGTCCTGCGGCCCGTCCAGCGCGACCCGCAGACCCAGCGCTGCCCGGGCGGCCTCACCGAGCCCGCGGAAGACGTCCTGCACGGCGGGCGAGGCCTTGGGCAGTCGCTCCTCCTCGCGGTAGCCGAGCAGCCGGTTGCGCACCTGGGCGAGCGCGGTGCCCCGGGCCTCACCGACCGGCCGCAGCATCAGCAGCCGCAGCGCCTGCAGATCCCGGCGCAGCGCCTCCGTCGCCTCCTCCCGCACCGGAAGCTCCCCGCCCGACGGCAGCCCGGCGCCCGGCAGATGCAGGGTGAGGGTGTCGGTCCGCTCGGCGCTGCGCGCGGTCAGCAGCAGCAGTCCGAGCCGCTCGGAGGCGATCTCGGCGTCCGCGATCCGGCGCTGCAGCAGCCGGGCCACCGCCGGGTCGGAGGTGCCGTCCTCCAGCCGCCCCTGGATCAGCAGTGCCGTCTCGTGCAGCCGCGCGGTGGCGGTGCGCAGCTCCGAGAGGACCTTGTCCACGTCGTCCGGCCCGGCGTCCAGCAACTCGGCCTGGACGGCGATCAGCTGCGCGAGCCGGGCGCGGAACGCCCGCCGCAGCTGGTCCAGGGTGCCCGCCGGGGTCTGCGGCAGCAGCACGAAGCGGGCGGTGGCGCTGCACGCGAAGGCCACACAGATGACCCCGTACAGGGCGGGCAACGTCGAACTCGTCGCGTGCACGAACAGGGAGAGGAAGTAGATCTGGAAGCCGATCAGGCCGAGCGCCGTGCCGCGGTCGCCGAACCTGCGGCCGTAGACCGCGCAGAAGATGAGGGCGACGAAGAACAGGTCCCCGGCGACGACCCGCCCGTTCAGCAGCGCGCCCAGCGACACCGACGCCAGGGCCACCGGCAGCCCGAGCGCGAGGGTGAGGGCCTGCGCCGGGCGCTGCTTCTCCCGGATGGCGAAGGTCGACACCATCGCCGCCATGGCGCCGGCGACCAGTTGGGGCACCGGCACCCGCAGGACGGCCAGGACGGCGAGGGTGAGCGCGATCGCGGTGACCGTGCGCAGTCCCGCGGTGAGCCGGAGCAGCCCGGGATCGGACGCCGCGAGCCGGTCCCGCATCCGTACCCGCCCAGGTCGTCCCGCTGTGCTCACGCCGCCGCGCTCTCTCCCGTGCCGGAATTCGATCTCCGGCCCAGCATCGCACGCCGGTGCGGACTACTTGCCCTCGGCGAGGGTGGCGGCCACCAGGGCGTTGGCGTGTCCGTGCCCGAGGCCGTGCTCGGACGTGAGCCAGCCGACCAGTTCCCTGTGCTTCGTCAGCGGCGAGGAGCGGATCAGCTCCTGGCCATGTCGGTGTGTCCCATCCGTGTGACGTCGGTCGGTCACCCGGTCAGACCGCCGATCCGCTCCGAAGTGATCGGCGGTCTTCGGTGACCTGTGTCACCTCACGGGCTCCCCGCCGCCTCGCCCTCCACCCGGGCCCGTACCTGCTCCGGTGTCAGATACGCGTCGGTGAACTCGAAGTCCTTCAGCCGGGCCGGTTTGCGGGCCTGGAAGCCCGTGCGGACGAAATCGTCGCCGGCGACCGCGTTCAGCAGCCAGTTGGTCATCACCCGGGCCTTGGCGACATTGGTGCGCAGCGCCGACCAGTGGTAACCGCGGGCGACCACCTGGGCCGGCACCCCGCGCAGTTCGACGCCGAGCGGCTTGGACACCGCGTCCTTGCCCCCGAGGTCGACGACCAGGCCCAGGTCGTGATGCACGTACGGCTGCATGGGCGCGCCCCGCAGCGTCGCGATGACGTTGTCCGCGACCTTCTTGCCCTGCCGCATGGCGTGCTGCGCGGTCGGCGGGCACACCGCGCCGTCGCCCTTGGCGAGGTCCGGCACGGCGGCCGAGTCGCCGAGCGCGAACACCCCGTCGTGGCCCGGCAGGCACATCTCGGGGGTGACCGCCAGCCGGCCCCGCACCGTCTCCGCGCCGAGCGTGGCGATCAGCGGGCTCGCGACCACGCCCGCCGTCCAGATCAGCGTGTGCGTCGGCACCACCCGGCCGTCGGTGAAGGTGACCTCCTCCGCGCCGGCCTTGTCGATCGACACGCCCAGCGACACCTCGATGCCACGCCGCCCCAGGATCTCCTGCGCGCTGCGGCCGAGCTTCTCGCCCAGCTCCGGCATCAACTTGGGCGCGATGTCGATCAGATGCCACTTGATCAGGCCGGGATCCAGCCGCGGGTAGCGCTGTACGGCGGCGTGCGTCAGCCGTTGCAGACAGGCGGCGGTCTCGGTGCCGGCGTAGCCCCCGCCGACCACCACGAACTGCAGCCGCGCCGCCCGCTCCGCCGGGTCGTCGCTGGCGTCGGCGAGATCGAGCTGGGAGATGACGTGGTCGCGGATGTAGGCGGCCTCGGCGAGGGTCTTCATGCCGAAGGCGTGCTCGGTCAGCCCCGGGATGTCGAAGGTGCGGGTCACGCTGCCTGGTGCCAGCACGATGTAGTCGTACGGCTCGTTGACGATCTTGTCGGTGATGGTGCGGACGACGCACACCTTCGCCTTCAGGTCCACGCCGATCGCGCCGCCCGGGATGATCCGGGTGCGGTACTTCTTGCTGCGGCGCAGGCTCAGGGCGATCGACTGCGGCGTGAGCACGCCGGAGGCGACCTGGGGCAGCAGGGGCAGGTACAGCTGGTAGGACTGCGGCGTCACCAGGGTGACGTCGGCCTCGGCGGGCGCGAGCTTGCGCTCCAGGCGGCGGACGCACTCGACTCCGGCGAAGCCTGCGCCAACCACCAGGATCCTGGGTCGTGTCACGGTGTTCATCCCTTTCTGCGGCTCCAGGCGGTCCGACTCCACGCCGTTCGTCTGCCCTGGATCGGTGCGCACCACCTTTGATCCCACCGTGCCCCGAGCCGTCCCGCCAGCCGGGTGCGGCAGGCAGACGAACGCGTGGGCACCAGCATGCCCCCGCTGGGGCGGGAGTAACCGGTTGTCGCACAGATACCCGTCGTACACGTGGTGCCGTCACCAGGGGAGGAACACATGGATGTCCTTGCCCTCGTCGTGTACGACCACGCTGACCTGCGTGCACAGCGTGTGCACCAGGTGCCAGCCGATGCCGCCGCCGCCCGTGCGCGGGTGGAAGGGCCGCGGTTCCGGCTTGGTGGTGCTCGAGTCGCGCATCGTCACGTGCACGCCGTCGAACGTGCGGCGCATCCGCAGACCGAACGGCCCGGGCGCGTACTGGATCACGTTGGCGGCCAGCTCCGTGACGACGAGCAGGATGTCGTCCCAGTACTCGGGCGCGGCGGGCGGTGCCTGGGTGGCGAGCGCGCACAGGAAGTCCTCCGCCGCGAGCCGGGCCTCCGTGACGTTGCGCAGCTCTCCGTCGAAGGAGAAGGTGCGCTCGTACCCGTCCTCCGAGGGCGGTGTGTCGTCCCCACGTGGCTCCGTCGCCATCTCGCATTCCCCGGTCCTGGGCGGTCAGGGCCGGGGCTCGGCCCTGTGACCAGGACGGCTGTCGGTGCTGATCTCATTCTGTGCCTGCGAGTTCCCGCAGCCGGGCCGGATATCCGTCCGCCTCGGGCCGCTCCTGCCGTCGAACTCCCTCCTGCCGGCCTTCGGACCGAAGGTGCCCCGGCCGCACGACGCCATGCACCATCGCCTGGTGATCCGGACGATGTTCCCGGACGGCGGGCGTCAGCGGAAGACGTCGTCCTGCTCGTCCCAGTCCGCCGGCTCCTGCGGCCACCGCGCCGCCCGGGACCGCGCCTGGTACATGGCGTCGATCTCGGCGGCGTAGTGCCGCACGATGGCGTCCCGGCGCAGCTTCAGCGACGGGGTGAGCAGTCCGTTGTCCGCGGCGAACGGCTCCGGGAGCACCCGGTAGACCCGGATGGACTCCGCCCGGGACACGGCGCTGTTGGCGGAGGCGACGGCCCGCGCGATCTCCTCCCGCAGCGCGCTCTCCTCACGGCTCTCCCGGCCGGGACTGTCGCCCGGGAGCGCCAGGGTGCCCCGCCAGTGCGCGAGGAAGTCCGGGTCCAGGGTGATCAGGGCGCCGACACAGGGCCGGTCGTCGCCGATCACGACCGCCTGGTGGACCAGCGGATGCATGCGCAGCCGCTGCTCCAGCGGGGCCGGGGCGACGCTCTTGCCGCCGCTGGTGACGATGACCTCCTTCTTGCGCCCGGTGATCGTCAGATAGCCCTCGGAGTCCAGCCGCCCGATGTCGCCGGTCGCCAGCCAGCCGCCGCGCACCGCGGCCCGCGTCGCCGGTTCGTCGCCGACATAGCCCTGGAACACCGACGGGCCGCGCACCAGGATCTCCCCGTCGTCGGCCACCTGGACCTCGGTGCCCGGCAGCGGCCGGCCGACCGTACCGGACTTCTCCCGGCCGAGCGGCTGCATGGTGATCCCGCCGGAGGCCTCGGTGAGGCCGTACCCGTCGTGCACGAACACCCCGATGCCCTCGTAGAACAGGGTCAGTTCCCGGCTGAGCGAGGAACCGCCGGAGGTGCCGCGCACCACCCGCCCGCCGAGCGCCGCGCGCAGCCTGCGGTATACCGTCCGCTCGTACAGGGCGTGTTGCAGCCTCAGCTCGAACCCCGGTCCCGGCCCGGTGCCCAGCCGCTGGCGCTCCTGCGCCTCGGCGAAGTCCCGCGCGGTCTGCGCCGCCCGCTCGAACAGGGCACCCCGGCCCCCCTGCCCGGCCGCCTGCAGGAACTTCTTGTAGAGCTTCTCGAACACCGACGGCACGCCGTACAGGTACGTCGGCCGGAACGTGGTCAGCGCCGACGCCAGCGACGCCTCGGTCAGCTCGGGCTCGTGCCCCATCAGGGCACCGCCGCGCACGCACACCAGCATGATCATGAGGCCGTACACATGGGAGAACGGCAGGAACGCCAGCACGGACGGCTGGACGCCCGGCGGGGCCGCGGTGTGCAGCCAGCCGGCCAGCAGCGTGTCGCAGGGGTAGGCGAGGCCGCGGTGGCTCAGCGCGCAGCCCTGGGGACGGCCGGAGGTGCCGGAGGTGTACACGACCGCCGCCGTGGCGTCCGGCAGCACGATCCGGCGCAGCGACTCCACCGTGGTGTACGGCACGACCGTGCCCCGCTCGACGAGTTCGGGCAGCGCCCCCGCGTCCAGTTGCCAGACGTGGTGCAGCCGGGGCAGCCCGGCGCACACCGTGCCGACGGTCATGACGCCCTGCTCGTCCTCCACGACCACGGCCACACAGCCGGCGTCCCGCAGGATCCACTCGACCTGGTCCCGCGAGGAGGCCGGATGGATCGGCACGATCTCGGCGCCCACGGCCCACAGGGCGTGGGCGAACACCGTCCACTCGTAGCGGGTGCGGGACATCAGGGCCACCCGGTGGCCGGGGGAGACGCCGGCGGCGATCAGCCCCTTGGCCAGGTCGACCACCTCGTCGCGCAGCTCGACGGCCGTCACCTCCTGCCACACGGTGGCCGCGGAGTCCACCCGGTGGGCGAGCACCGGCAGGGTGGGACTGCGCTCCGCGGTGTCGAAGACGCTGTCGGCGAGACCGCCGGTGAGCAGCGGGGCAACGGCGGGAGCGAGGGCGACGTCGCGCATGCGCTGCTCCTGGATGTACAGAGGGTCACACCGCCGACCGGCTCGGTGTCGGCGGTGCTCGAATGTAGCCCAGCGGAACGCGTTCGGGGCCGGGAACGAGGAAGTCGTGATCGGCTGATGATGCGGCCGTGTCCTGGGGACTCGGCGGACATGAGTCATGTGAACCCCGATCCGGAACCGGAGCGGACCACCGGGCTGGAGCCCGGGGGCTCGGTACCGCCCGGCGAGACGCCGCCCGCCGAGAGCAGCATGCCCGAGGCGGGGCCCCGGCAGGCCGATGCTCAGCGCAGGGGCTGGGCCGTGACGCCGCTGACGCTGATCCTTCTGGTCGTCGTCCTGATCGCGGCGGGCTTCGTGGCGTACGCCGTGGCGCTGATGGTCTGAGCGGGCCCGGCCTTCGCAGCCCCGGGCCGTCGGCCTGGGGCAGGGGAGAGGTGCGCCTGTTACAGGGGGAAGGTGCGCCTGTTGCGCGAGCAGGCCCTACGCCTGGGTGCGCCTCACGCACTCGGTGACGACATTGCGCAGGTTGCCGGCCCGCTCCAGCAGCCGGCGCTGCTCCCGTGCGCCGTTGCCCCGCCGCAGCAGCTCTCCGACGCCCTGCTCGGCGCGCTCCACGTCACCGGTGGCGGTGAGCGCGTCCCCGGTGTACGCCAGCAGCGACCGCAGCACCTGCGGCGCGGGCTCGGGCCGCATGGCCGCCGGGTCGAGCAGGTTCTCCTCCAGGCCGAACCGGGCGGCCTGCCAGTCGGCGAGCCGGAGCAGGCTCACGCTGTGGCCGGGCGCCGGCCGGCCGGCCCGCCAGTCGCGTGCGGCCGTCTCCACCAGCGCGCGGGTCAGCGTAGCGATCAGTACGGCTGTGTCCGCGCCGAGGCACACGTCCGCCACCCGGACCTCGACGGTGGGATAGCGGGCGGACAGCCGCGCGTCGAAGTAGACCATCCTCGTGTCCAGCACCGCCCCGGTGGCCACCATCTCCGCCACCCGCTGGTGGTACCGCTCGGCCGACGCGAACGGCTCGGTCGGCCCGGCCGACGGCCAGCGGTTCCACACCTGGCTGCGGTAGCTGGCGTAGCTGGTGTCCCGGCCCTGCCAGAACGGCGAGTTCGCACTGATCGCGCGGAGGACCGGGAGCCAGGGGCGGATCCGGTCGAGGACGGCGATGCCCTCCTCGTCGGACTCCACGCACACATGCACATGGCAGCCGCACACCAGCTGCTCCCAGGTCGGTATCCCGTAGTGCTCGGCCAGCCACTGGTAGCGGTCGTTCACGCTGAGGGCGGGGCTGACCGGCAGGGGAGAGGTGGCCAGCGCCACGACCGCGCAGCCGAGCTCCCCGGCGTGCCGCGCCGCCTCCTTGCGGCAGCGCACGATCTCCTCGCCGAGGTCCGCCATGTCCGACTGCGGATGAGTGGCGAACTCCAGCATCTGCCGGAACAGCTCCTTCTCGAAGACCTCCTGCCCCGGATCGTCGTGGGCGACCCGGGCCAGGACGGCCGCCGCCAGCGCCTTCGGTTCGCCGCTGTCCGGGTCGACCAGAAGGAGTTCTTCCTCCACTCCCACGGTGCGCACGTGGTGCCACCCTTCCGTGTCCATGCCACGACGGGCAGTCGAGGCTCTGTACGACCCCCGACTGCCCCTGGGCGGGCAGCCGACACCTGTGGTTTCAGCGCTCCGGCGCCAGCCAGACCGTGGCGAGCGGCGGCAGCGTGAGCCTCAGGAACCCGTCCTCGGGCTTCAGCGGCCCCTGATTGCCGACACCGCTGCCGCCGTAGCAGAGGTCGTCGGTGTTCAGCTCCTCCTGCCAGGCCGGGATCTCGTCACCGGTCCACAGCCGGTAGTCGTACCGGACGACCGGGGAGAAGTTCGACACCGCCAGCAGGGGGGAGCCGTCGGCGGCGAACCGCAGGAACGCGAAGACGTTGTCGTCCGCCGCGTCGCCCAGCACCCACCGGAAGCCGCCCGGATCGGTGTCCCGCTGCCACAGCGCCGGGGTCGCCCGGTACACGGTGTTCAGGTCCCGCACCAGGTCCCGCACGCCCCGGTGGTCCCCGGCCGAGTGGTAGTCGTCGCCCAGAAGCCACCACTCGGGGCCGTGCGCCTCGGACCACTCCGCGCCCTGGGCGAACTCCTGCCCCATGAACAACAGCTGTTTGCCCGGATGAGCCCACATGAAGCCCAGGTACGCGCGGTGGTTGGCGCGCCGCTGCCACCAGTCGCCCGGCATCTTCGACACCAGCGCCTGCTTGCCGTGCACCACCTCGTCGTGGGAGATGGGCAGGACGTAGTTCTCGCTGTACGCGTACACCATCGAGAAGGTCATCTCGTTGTGGTGGTACTTGCGGTGCACCGGCTCCTTCTGGATGTACTGCAGCGAGTCGTGCATCCAGCCCATGTTCCACTTCAGCCCGAAGCCGAGCCCGCCGCTGTCCGTCGGCCGGGTCACCCCGTCCCAGGCGGTGGACTCCTCGGCGATGGTCACCACGCCCGGGCAGCGCCGGTAGACGGTGGCGTTCATCTCCTGCAGGAAGGCGACCGCGTCCAGGTCCTCCCGGCCGCCGAACACGTTCGGCTCCCACTGGCCGGAATCCCGCGAGTAGTCGAGGTAGAGCATGGAGGCGACCGCGTCCACCCGCAGTCCGTCGATGTGGAACTCCTGGCACCAGTACACCGCGTTGGCGACCAGGAAGTTGCGCACCTCGGTGCGGCCGTAGTCGAACTCGTACGTCCCCCAGTCCGGGTGCTCGGCGCGTGTCGCGTTCCCGGGTTCGTAGAGCGGATCCCCGTCGAACCGGGCCAGTGCCCAGTCGTCCTTGGGGAAGTGCGCCGGCACCCAGTCCATGATCACGCCGATGCCGGCCCGGTGCAGGCAGTCCACCAGGTGCCGGAAGTCGTCCGGCGAACCGAGGCGGGGTGTCGGGGCGTAGTAGGAGGTCACCTGGTAGCCCCAGGAACCGCTGAACGGATGCCCCGCGACCGGCATCAGCTCGACGTGCGTGAAGCCCATCTCCTGCACATAGGCGGGCAGTTCCTCGGCGAGCTGACGGTACGTCAGTCCCGGGCGCCAGGACGGCAGATGCACCTCGTACACGGAGAACGGCGCCTGGTGCACGGGCGTGTCACCCCGGTGGGCCATCCACTCCGCGTCGCCCCACTCGTACGCCGAGGCCGTGACGATCGACGCCGTGTCCGGCGGCACCTCCGTGCACCGCGCCATCGGGTCGGCCTTGAGGAACCGGTGGCCGTACCGCGAGGTGATCTCGAACTTGTAGCGGGCGCCCTCGCCGATCCCGGGCAGGAACAGCTCCCACACCCCGGACGCGCCGAGCGACCGCATGGGGTACTGGGTGCCGTCCCAGTACGTGAAGTCCCCGGCCACCCGCACGCCCTGGGCGTTGGGCGCCCACACGGTGAAGCGGGTGCCTCGCACGCCCTGGTGCGTCATCGGCTCGGCGCCGAGCGCCTGCCACAGCTGCTCGTGCCGGCCCTCCCGGATCAGGTGCAGGTCCAGCTCGCCGAGGGCGGGCAGGAAGCGGTACGGATCGTGCACCTCCTGCTCGGCGTCGTCGTACGTCACCAGCAGCGTGTACGACGGGATCTCCGGGTACGGCAGGACGGCCGCGAAGAGACCGTCGCCCTCCGAGCGGAGGGGGCTGTGCACTCCGCCGACCACGACCTGCACGGCGCGCGCGTTCGGGCGCAGGGCCCGGAACAGCACGCCGCCCGGGACCGGGTGGGCGCCGAGCAGGGCGTGCGGATCGTGGTGGGCGCCGCCGAGCAGCCGGCCGCGGTCGGCCGGGTCGAGCGGCGGGGCCAGGGCCGGCGCGGGGCCGGCGGCCTCGGGGCGCGAGGTGTCGCGCAGGGCCATGACGTCATCCTCCCCACACGGCGAGCCGCTTGATCGCCGCCATCGGTACCGGCAGCCAGTCGGGCCGGTGTCTTGCCTCGTACAGCACCTCGTAGACCGCCCTGTCCGTCTCGTGCGCGCGCAGCAGCGCGTGCTTCTTGCGTGGATCCCAGCCGGCGCGGGCCGCGTAGCCCGCGCAGAACGCCTCCCGGCAGCGGCGCGCCCATTCGGGTCGCCAGGGGCGGCGCTGCCGGGCCGCGTAGTCGAAGGAGCGCAGCATCCCCGCCACGTCCCGTACCGGGGAGTGCGGGGCCCGCCGCTCGGCGAGCGGCCGGGACGGTTCGCCCTCGAAGTCGATGACGAACCAGTCGCGGCCGGCCTGCAGCACCTGCCCGAGGTGCAGATCGCCGTGGATGCGCTGGGCGGGCGGCCCGGTGTCGCAGGTGGCGAGCGCCCGGAACGCGGCCCGCAGTCCCGGCACGTAGGGCACCAGCCCCGGCACGGCGTGCGCGGCCGCGTCCAGCCGCGCGCACATCGCCTCGGCCGTACGGCCGTTCTCGCCCGGCCCGGCCGGACCGAACGCCTCGGCCAGCGCGAGGTGCACCTCGGCCATGGCCCGGCCCAGTTCGCGGGCCTCGGCGGTGAAGTCGTCACCGGCGGCGAGCGCGCGCAGCGCCAGCGTCCAGCCGTCCGTGGCGTCCGGCAGGAAGGGCTGCAGCACGCCCAGGGTGGCCTGCTGCGGCGCGGTCGTACCGAACCAGGCCACCGGCGCCGGCACCCGGGTGCACCCCTGAGCGGCGAGCGCGGCCGTCACCTCCAGGTCCGGGTTGACGCCTGGCTGGATCCGGCGGAAGACCTTCAGGATGTACGCGTCGCCGTAGACGATCGACGAGTTGGACTGCTCGGCGTCCAGCAGGCGCGGCGGCAGGCCGCCGGGCACGGGGGCGGCCGGGTCGGCCTCGAACCGCAGGGGGCCGGCCGCGCCGGGCTGCCGCAGCCGCTCCAGCAGCAGGTTCGCCGAGCGCGGGTCGTGCAGCGCGTCGTAGACCGCGAGCCCGGCGAACGGACCCTGCTCGGCCCGGCCGATGTACGCCCGCTCCAGACGCGGGGCGAGGTGTTCGCGCAGGCCGAGCAGCAGCTGGTAGCAGTCACCGGGCGGGGAGCTGCCGCCCGGCGTGGGGACGGGCGCGTGCGAGGCGTGCACCAGCAGGTGCAGGCACCCCGGGAACAGTTCGGTCACGGAGAGCACCGACAGGTCGGTGACGGGCCGGTCCTTGCCCGCGAACCAGCGTTGCCTCGGCAGCCATTGGCGCAGCAGCCCGCCGAGCGAGGCCAGCGGCCCGTCGAGACCCGCCACCGTTCTCGGTCGGACAGTGATGGTCTTCGGCATGGTGACGCGTCCTTTCCTCGGCGCCGGTCGGTCAGCGACGGCGGCCGATGCGGGATGCGACTCGGGTGAGCCGGAACCAGTAGAAGCCGTGGCCTTGCAGGGTCAGCAGGTAGGGAAGCTCGCCGATCGCGGGGAAGCGGACACCGCCGATCAGCTCGACCGGGTGCCGGCCGTCGTAGGTCCGCAGGTCGAGTTCGGTCGGCTGCGCGAACCGGGAGAAGTTGTTGACGCACAGCACCAGGTCGTCGCCGTACTCGCGCAGGAACGCCAGGACCGCCGGGTTGGAGGACTGCAGTTCCGTGAACGAGCCCAGTCCGAAGGCGGGGTTCTGCTTGCGGATCTCGATCATGCGGCGGGTCCAGTGCAGCAGGCTGGACGGGGAGGACATCGAGGCCTCGACGTTGGTGACCTGGTAGCCGTAGACCGGGTCCATGATCGTCGGCAGATAGAGCCGCCCCGGATCGCACGTCGAGAAGCCGGCGTTGCGGTCGGGGGTCCACTGCATGGGGGTGCGGACGGCGTCGCGGTCGCCGAGCCAGATGTTGTCGCCCATGCCGATCTCGTCGCCGTAGTAGAGGATCGGCGAGCCGGGCAGGGACAGCAGCAGGGCGGTGAACAGCTCGATCTGGTTGCGGTCGTTGTCGAGGAGGGGGGCCAGGCGCCTGCGGATGCCGATGTTGGCGCGCATCCGTGGGTCCTTGGCGTATTCGGCCCACATGTAGTCGCGCTCTTCGTCGGTGACCATCTCCAGGGTCAGCTCGTCGTGGTTGCGCAGGAAGATGCCCCACTGGCAGTTCGACGGGATCGCCGGGGTCTTGGCGAGGATCTCGGAGACGGGGTAGCGCGATTCGCGCCGTACGGCCATGAAGATGCGCGGCATGACCGGGAAGTGGAAGGCCATGTGGCACTCGTCGCCGCCGGAGGAGTAGTCCCCGAAGTAGTCGACGACGTCCTCGGGCCATTGGTTGGCCTCCGCCAGCAGCACGGTGTCCGGGTACATCGCGTCGATCTCGCGCCGGACCCGCTTCAGGAACTCGTGGGTCGCCGGCAGGTTCTCGCAGTTGGTGCCCTCTTCGGCGTAGAGATAGGGGACCGCGTCGAGCCGGTAGCCGTCGATGCCGAGGTCCAGCCAGAACCTGAGGGCCGCCAGGATCTCCTCCTGGACCGCCGGGTTCTCGTAGTTGAGGTCCGGCTGGTGCGAGAAGAAGCGGTGGAAGTAGTACTGGCCGCGCACGGGGTCGAAGGTCCAGTTGGAGGCCTCGGTGTCGACGAAGATGATCCGGGCGTCCTCGTACTGCTTGTCGTCGTCGGCCCACATGTAGTAGTCCCCGTACGGGCCGTCGGGGTTCCTGCGGGACTCCTGGAACCACGGGTGCTGGTCGCTGGTGTGGTTCATGACGAAGTCGATGATCACGCGCATGCCGCGCTGGTGGGCGGCGTCCACGAACTCCACGAAGTCGGCGAGGTCACCGAACTCCGGAAGGACGGCGGTGTAGTCGGAGACGTCGTAACCGCCGTCTCTGAGCGGCGACTTGAAGAAGGGGGGCAGCCACAGGCAGTCCACCCCCAGCCACTGCAGATAGTCCAGCTTGGCCGTCAGACCCTTCAGGTCGCCGATGCCGTCGCCGTTGCTGTCCTGGAAGGAGCGGACCAGGACCTCGTAGAAGACGGCGCGTTTGAACCACTCCGGGTCCCGGTCCTTGGCGGGTGTGTCCTCGAAGGTGTCGTGCACGGGTTCGTTGACGGTCATGAGGCTGCGGGCCCTCCGTTCCGGGGCGCCGGACGCCCGACGTGGAGCACGTGTGCCGGCGCGCTGCCGGGCGTCAGGCGCACGTAGTTGGTCCTGCCCCAGTGGTACGTCTCGCCCGTCAGTTCGTCGTGCACGGACAGGGCGGAGTTCCAGTCCAGGCCGAGTTGCGGCATGTCCAACGAGACCGTGGCCTCCTGGGTGTGGTGCGGGTCGAGATTGACGACCACGACGACCGTGTCCGTCCCCGTGCTCTTGCTGTAGGCGAGCACGGCATCGTTGTCGGTCTGGTGGAAGCGGAGGTTCCGCAGGCGCTGCAGCGCGGGGTGCTGCCGTCGGATGGTGTTGAGCCGGGTGATGAGCGGGGCGATGGTCCGGCCCTCGCGTGCGGCCGTCTCCCAGTCGCGGGGCCTGAGCTGGTACTTCTCCGAGTGGAGGTACTCCTCGCTGCCCTGCCTGAGCGGGGTGTTCTCGCACAGCTCGTAGCCGCTGTAGATGCCCCAGGTGGGGGAGAGGGTCGCGGCGAGCACGGCCCGCACCTCGAAGGCCGGGCGCCCGCCGTGCTGGAGGTAGGCGTGCAGGATGTCCGGGGTGTTGGTGAAGAGGTTGGGCCGCATGTAGGTGGCCGCCTCCCCCGACAACTCGCCCAGGTACTCGGTGAGTTCCTGCTTGGTGGTGCGCCAGGTGAAGTACGTGTACGACTGCTGGAAGCCGATCTGGGCCAGGGTGTGCATCATCGCCGGCCGGGTGAACGCCTCCGCCAGGAAGATCACGTCCGGGTCCGTGCCGTTGACCTCGGCGATGACCCGCTCCCAGAAGACGACCGGCTTGGTGTGCGGGTTGTCCACCCGGAAGATCCGCACCCCGTGGTCCATCCAGTGCCGCAGGATCCGTACCGTCTCCGCGACCAGCCCGTCCATGTCCGCGTCGAAGGCGATCGGGTAGATGTCCTGGTACTTCTTCGGCGGGTTCTCCGCGTACGCGATCGTGCCGTCGGACCGGTGGTGGAACCACTCCGGATGCTTGTGCACCCATGGATGGTCCGGGGAGCATTGCAGGGCGAAGTCGAGGGCGATCTCCAGGCCGTGGGCGCGCGCCTGGGCCACGAACCAGTCGAAGTCCTCGATCGTGCCCAGGTCCGGGTGGACGGCGTCGTGCCCGCCCTCCGGCGAGCCGATCGCCCACGGCACGCCCACGTCGTCCGGTCCGGCGGTGAGCGTGTTGTCGGGTCCCTTGCGGAAGGTGGTGCCGATGGGGTGGATAGGCGGGAGGTAGACGACGTCGAAGCCCATCTCCGCGATCGCCTCCAGCCGGCGCGCGGCCGTACGGAAGGTGCCGTGGGGCTGCTCGGTGGTGCCCTCCGAGCGTGGGAAGAACTCGTACCAGGAGCCGTACAGGGCGCGTTCGCGCTCCACCAGCAGCGGCATCGGGTCGGAGGTGGTGACCAGCTCCCGCAACGGATAGCGGCTCAGCAGCGCGTCCACCTCGGGCGACAGGGCCGCCCGCAGGCGCTCGTCGACCGGCAGGGAGTCGTCGCCGAGGGCCTGTGCGGCGGCGAGGACCACATGTCGCTCCGGGCCCTTCGGCACTCCGGCGGCCGCACGCTCGTAGAGCTCGGCGCCCTCCTCCAGGACGAGCCCGACGTCGATCCCGGCCGGCACCTTGACCGAGGCGGTGTGCCGCCAGGTCGCCAGCGGATGGCTCCAGGCCTCCACCCGGAAGGTCCAGCGGCCCGTCGCGTCCGGGGTGACGTCCGCGCCCCACAGGTCACTGCCGGGGGACAGCTCCCGCATCGGCGTCCACGGGCCACGGCGGCCCCTGGGATCGCGCAGGACCACATTGGCGCCCACGGCGTCATGCCCTTCACGGAACACGGTGGCCGTGACCCGGAAGGTCTCCCCGGCCACCGCCTTCGCCGGGCGCCTGCCGCACTCAACGGCCGGCCGGACGTCACGTACCGGTACGCGGCCGATGGCCGGGGTCCTGGGCATGTATCTCACCTCCGCCGTGCGCGAAGCCGGGCACCCGGCCCGGCTTCGCGATCCGAGAGGGGCCGACTCACGCCGGCCCCGGGGGAACGCCTTGTACGGTGCCAGCTCAGGGGCTTGGCGCCGTGGAACGCCGCTCCGGTGGCGGCGCTCTTCTGGCCGATCGGTGCGGCCGCGGCCGTCCGTCCTGCTCGCGCAGGTAGGTGACCAGATTGGTGCGCAGATAGCGTTCGGCGGCGTCCGCGGCCTCGCGGGCGCAGCGTTTGCCCATCAGCACGCACAGCGTGTAGCCCGAGTCCTCGAAGGTGGCCCGGACCGTGCGGTCGTGGGGCGAGGCGAGCATCACGCGCTCCCACGCCCGGTAACGCCGCAACGCCCGGGCCACTTCGGCCTTGGCGGGTAGCAGCATTGCCCTCTTCACCTTCCACGCTCTCGACTGGGCGCGTTCCCGACGGTCGGGTGGTGTCCGCGCGCGGGAGGGCACGGCACCGTTACGGCGATCGAGGCTTTCACTTATGGTGCACGGACGACGACGCAGCGTCTTGTTGGATCTTCAACGACGGATGGCGTGTCGGACTCTCGTGTTGCACGAATGGCGTAGCGCCCTCACCGTGGAGGTGACTCAGAAGCGATCAGCGCTCACGCTATGTGTCCGGGACTCTTTTCCCGGACGGGCATCCGGGATCCCTCCCGGACGGGCGAGGGGAGCGAGAGCTTCGCCGGTGAGGAGCAAGCGACGATGAAGACCGCAGTGCCCTGCTACTACCACCTCGACGTGGAAGTCAGCCCGGAACGGGTGGGTCAGGTCAGCCGCATCCTGGCCGCCCACCTCCGCTACTGGGACCTCGAGAACCTCGCGGATCCCGTCTGCCGCGGCGCGGAACTGCTGCTGCGGGCGATCGACGAGCACGCGAAGGACAAGCACACCTCCATCGAGATGTGGTGGAACGGCCAGCACCTCATCACCGCCTTCGGCGACGACGACCCGGACCTGCGCCCCGACCAGGACCTGCGGGCCTGTCTCGCGGACATCGCCGCCATGAGCGACGGCTGGGGGTGCTGCGCCTCGGACACCGGAAGCAAGATCATCTGGTTCTCGCAGCGCGCCCGCGCCGGCCAGCGCGTCCCGCTGGTGCCGACCGCCCCCGCGCCGACGCTGCGGGAGGGGCTCCAGGTGCCGCGCGAGGCGCCGGTGGTGGTACTGGCCGGGCCGGCCGGAGCGGTGGACGACACGCTCGCCGCGCCGGCCGCTGTGGCGGACGACGCCCTGGAGGGCAGCCGGTGACCGCCCGCAAGCGACGCAAAGGGCTGCCCGTGCCCGTGTGGAGCGGGCAGCCCTACCCGTTGGGTGCCGCGTTCGACGGACAGGGCACCAACTTCGCCCTGTTCAGCGAGGTCGCCGAGCGGGTCGAGCTGATCCTCGTCGACGACGCCGGCAAGGAGATCCCGGTACGCCTGCACGAGGTCGACGGATTCGTCTGGCACTCGTATCTGCCCGGCATCGCGCCGGGCCAGCGCTACGGCTACCGCGTGCACGGCCCCTGGCAGCCCTCGCTCGGCCACCGGTGCAACCCGCGGAAGCTGCTGCTCGACCCGTACGCCCGTGCCGTGGACGGCCAGATCGACAACCACGCCTCGCTGTACGAGCGCGCCCCGGACGGCCCGGCCCCGGCCGACAGCGCCGGGCACTCCATGCTGGGCGTGGTCACCGACCCGTACTTCGACTGGGGCGACGACCGCCCGCCCCGGACGCCGTACTCGGACTCGGTCATCTACGAGGCTCATGTGCGCGGCCTCACCATGACCCACCCGGACGTCCCCGAGCGGCTGCGCGGCACCTACGCCGGCCTCGCCCACCCGGCCGTCATCGAGCACCTGACCTCGCTCGGCGTGACCGCGGTGGAGCTGATGCCGGTGCACCAGTTCGTGCAGGACGGCGTGTTGCAGGACCGCGGCCTGTCCAACTACTGGGGCTACAACACCATCGGCTTCTTCGCCCCGCACAACGCCTACGCCGCCTTCGGCAGTCGCGGCCAGCAGGTCAACGAGTTCAAGGCGATGGTGAAGGCGCTGCACGCGGCCGGCCTCGAAGTGATCCTCGACGTGGTCTACAACCACACCGCCGAGGGCAACGAGAGGGGCCCCACGCTGTCCTTCCGGGGCATCGACAACGCGTCCTACTACCGCCTGGTCGACGGTGACTGGGCGCACTACTACGACACCACCGGCACCGGCAACAGCCTGCTGATGCGCCACCCCTACGTGCTCCAGCTGATCATGGACTCGCTGCGGTACTGGGTCACCGAGATGCATGTGGACGGCTTCCGCTTCGACCTCGCGGCCACGCTGGCCCGGCAGTTCCACGAGGTGGACCGGCTCTCGGCGTTCTTCGACCTGATCCAGCAGGACCCGGTGATCAGCCGCGTCAAGCTCATCGCCGAGCCCTGGGACGTGGGGGAGGGCGGCTACCAGGTCGGCAACTTCCCGCCGCTGTGGTCGGAGTGGAACGGCAAGTACCGGGACGCCGTACGGGACTTCTGGCGGGCCGAGCCCGGCTCGCTCGGCGAGTTCGCCTCCCGGCTGACCGGCTCCTCCGACCTGTACCAGCACAGCAGGCGCCGGCCGCGCGCGAGCGTCAACTTCGTCACCGCGCACGACGGTTTCACCCTGCGCGACCTGGTGTCGTACAACGACAAGCACAACGCGGCCAACGGCGAGGACAACCGGGACGGCGAGAGCCACAACCGGTCCTGGAACTGCGGCGCGGAGGGCCCCACCAAGGACCCGGCCGTCCTCGAACTGCGCGCCCGCCAGCAGCGCAACCTGCTGGCCACGCTGCTGCTGTCGCAGGGCATCCCGATGCTCTGCCACGGCGACGAACTCGGCCGCACGCAGCGGGGCAACAACAACGCCTACTGCCAGGACAACGAGATCTCCTGGATCGACTGGGAGCTGACCGAGGAGCAGCGCGGCCTCGCGGACTTCACACGGCACGTGATCGCGCTGCGGGCCGCGCACCCCGTGCTGCGGCGGCGCCGCTTCTTCCGCGGCGAGACCGTGACCGACGCCAGGCAGCCGCTGCCCGACCTGATGTGGCTCAGGCCCGACGCCCGCGAGATGACCGCCCGGGACTGGCAGCGCGGCGACGCGCACTCGGTGGGCGTGTTCCTCAACGGCGACGCCATCGCCGAACGCGACCCCTACGGCCGCCGGATGGTCGACGACTCCTTCCTGCTGCTCGTCAACGGCTACTGGGAACCGGTGGACTTCCGCCTGCCCGACGACACCTTCGGCGAGCGCTGGACGACCCTGATCGACACCGCCGACCCGGACGGCATCCCCGACGAGCGCGAACGCAAGGCCTCCACGCGGCTCCGCGTGGAGGCCCGCAGCCTCGTTCTGCTGTCGCGTCCGTCCCGGGCGGCGAGCTGATCAGCGCAGCCGGCGCGAGGTGACGGTGAACTGCGCACCATCGGCGTCGCGGAGGATCGCCTCGTCCTCGTTCTCGCTCAGCACGCTGCCGCCGTGCTTCTCCGCAGCCCGGGCGCAGCCCGTGACGTCCGCGACGGCGAAGTGGATCTGCCAGTGCGGCCGTACGGAGGGATCCGGCGCCGACTCCACCGCGCCCGAGTCGATGCGCGCCACGATGTCGCCCTCGCTGCGCAGCACCACCTCACCGCCCTCGTACTCCACCTCGCAGCAGCCCGGCTTACCGGACGCCCAGTCGAGGATCTCGCCGTAGAACAGCGCCGCGTCGAAGGCGTCGCGGGTGTGCAGCCGGATGAACGTCGGCGACGCCCGCCGCCAGGCCTCCCAGTTGCCGACCAGTTCCCCCTGCCAGATCCCGAAGGTCGCCCCGTCCCGGTCGGCGAGCAGCGCGGCCCGGCCCGGCGGGAAGGACAGCGGCCCCACGGCCGCCGTACCACCGCGCTCGCGGACCCGGGACACCGCCACATCGGCGTCCGGAACGGCGAAGTACGGCGTCCAGGCCACGGCCATCTGCCACATGGCGGCGACGGCGGCGATCCCGGCCACCGGCACCCCGTCCGCCAGGGCGATACGGAAGTGCTCGCCGAGTTTGGCGCCGCGCCAGCGCCAGCCCAGGACGGCCGAGTAGAAGTCCTGGGTGGCCTCGAGGTCACGGCTGGTCAGGCTCACCCAGCACGGGGCGCCGAAGACGGAGTGCGTGGAGAGGACGTCTCGTGTCCGCGGTCCACCACTGACGGGGGCGTTGTGGTTCATGTCAGTCGCGTCCTGCTCTCGGGGCCGGGCGGCCACCGCTCTCGCACCAGTGTCCGACCGGAAGCGGGTCGGCTGCCTGTCGAGTACCCGCGGTGGCACCGGTCCAGGCAGGCGAGCACGATGGGGGCATGGGCGCGAGCGAGTCCGAGCGGATCTCCGAGTTGCAGGCCGAGGTCGACCAGATGAAGGAGGCCGTGATCTCCCACGCGGTCGTCGACCAGGCGATCGGGATGGTGGTGGCCCTGGGCAGGGTGACTCCGGACGAGGGCTGGGAGGTGCTGAGGGAGGTCTCCCAGCACACCAACATCAAGCTGCGCAACATCGCGGAGCTGATCCTCATCTGGGGCCGCCGCGGCGAGATCCCGGCCGATGTGCTCACCGCGCTGGAGGACGCCCTGGACCGGTACGGCCCCACTCAGGTGCCCGAGGCCTCGCCGGAGTGAGGCCCCGGCGGGCTCAGCGGACCTCGGGGCTCAGCGGACCTCGGGGCTCAGCGGACCTCGGCGAGCAGTTCCTCGCGCAGCCGGTCGAAGCAGCTGCTGAGCAGCCGTGAGACGTGCATCTGCGAGATGCCCAGCTGCTGGGCGATCCGGCTCTGCGTCATCCCACGGAAGAACCGCAGGTAGAGGATGATGCGCTCGCGTTCGGGCAGGGCCTCGAGACAGGGCCGGACGGCGGTCCGGTCGATCACGAGCTCGTATCCGGGGTCGGGGCCGCCCAGGGAGTCCCCGAGCGCGTAGCCGTCGGTGCCGGCCACCTCGGCGTCCAGGGACAGCGCGGAGAAGCACTCGAGCGCTTCCATGCCGGTGCGCACCTCGTCCTCGGTGAGCCGGGTGTGGGCGGCGATCTCCGCCACGGTGGGCGGGCGCCCCGAAGTGCTCTGGGCCAGTTCCTTGCCGGCGGCGCGGACCCGGTTGCGCAGGTCCTGCACCCGGCGCGGCACGTGCAGGGTCCACATGTGGTCGCGGAAGTGGCGCTTGATCTCACCGGTGATGGTGGGCACGGCGTACGCCTCGAAGGCGCGGCCACGCCCGGGATCGTAGTGGTCGACGGCCTTGACCAGGCCGAGGGCGGCCACCTGGTACAGGTCCTCCAGGGTCTCCCCGCGGCCGCGGAACCGTACGGCGATCCGCTCGGCCATGGGCAGCCACAGCTGGACCAGTTCATCACGCAACGCCCGCCGCTCGGGGCCCTCGGGCAGCGTCGCGAGCCGCTCGAAGGACTGCGCCGTGTCGGGGGCGTCGTCGTGGGGATGGGAGGTCGTACTGCCGGTGACACGCATGGTGCGCACCTCTCTCAGCAGGTGCTGGATCTACAGACACCGTGGGAGGCGCGCTCGGACCGGGAAAGGAGGAAGCGGGGCGTGCGGCAAAGGAGCCGACTCCCACGGACGTGCCTCCGGTCCGAAGCACTGTCCTTCGTTTTCCCGCTCCCGGACATCGCAAAACAATTAAGTACAAATGGGATGCGACCGCACCCGTCTTTGACCTGCCCTTGGCCCCACTTGGCGAGGCATTACCTCTGTAGCAGAGGTAATCTTCTGGCATGGAGACCGAGGCGGCGCGGCGAGCGGCAACGGAGTCCGAGGCCTTCCCGGAGGAACTGGCGGACGCGCTGGTGCGCATCCAGCGGCTGATCCGGCGGCGGCTGCGCGGCGGGCTGGACGGGCCCCGGCTGCGCGGCGCCGAGGTGGAACTGCTCCGGCTCGTCGACTCCCGCCCCGGCATCGGCGTCTCGGACGCGGCGAAGGCCCTGCACCTGGCGGGCAACTCCGTGTCGACCCTGGTCAACCAGCTCGTCCGGGGCGGACACCTGCTGCGCGAGACCGACCCCGCCGACCGGCGCGCGGCCCGGCTGCAGCTGACGGCGGCCGCCGAGAAGCGGCTCGGCGACTGGAAGCGACGCCGGGCCGAACTGGTCGGCCGGCACGTGTCCCGCCTCGACGACACCGACCGGGAGGCCCTGCGCGCGGCCCTGCCCGCGCTGCGCGAGCTGGCGGCCGGCCTGCACGAGGAGGCCGAGGACGCATGACGGAGGCCGACGACCATGACGGAGGTCCAGAACCCATGACGAGGGACAGCACGGAAACCCCCGACGACGCCGGCCCCACGGACAGCTGTGGCGACACCGGCACCGCTGCCGCCCCGGCGGCCGCTGTCGGCACCAGTGACACCCCTGGCGATGCGGAGACCGCCGACGGCCCCGGCGATGCGGTGGACACCACCGGCACCACTGGTGACGCCGTGAACCCCGCCGACGTACCTGCCGCAGCCGGCGGCGCCGGTGCGGCCCCCGGCCGGCCCGCCGAACCCCCCGGCGCAGCCACCCGTTCCACCAGCACCGGCGACGCGGCCTCCGCATCCGCCGCTACCGCCCCACCGGCCGAAGCCGCGCGCCCCGCAGCCGCCCCCGCCCCGGTCACCGACGCCGTCGGTACGGCCGCCGGGGCCGCGCGTCCCGAGGCCGCCCCCGCCCCCGTCGGCGCCGTCGGCGCAGCCGCCGAAGTCGTGCGCCCCGGGCCCGCCGGCACCCCGGTCGCCGACGCCGTCAGCTGTACCCGGCTCGCCTACGCCTTCGGTGACACGCTCGCCGTCGACGGGCTCGACCTGGCCGTTCGGCAGGGGGAGGTGTTCGGGCTGCTCGGTCCCAACGGGGCCGGGAAGACCACCGCCATCCGCTGTATCACCACGCTCCTGCCGGTCCCCGCGGGCACGGTCGGTGTGTTCGGGCACGACGCGGCGAAGGAGCGGATGGCGGTGCGCCGGCTGCTCGGCTACGTCCCGCAGCAGCTGTCCGCCGACAGCGGGCTCACCGGCCGGGAGAACGTGGCCCTGTTCGCCCGGGTCTTCGACGTGCCCCGCCGCGAGCGTGCCGAACGGGTCGGCCAGGCGCTGGCCGCCGTCGGGCTCGCGGACGCCGCCGACCGGCTCGCCGGGACCTACTCCGGCGGCATGGTCCGTCGCCTGGAGCTGGCCCAGGCACTGGTCAGCGCGCCCAGGCTGCTGATCCTCGACGAGCCGACCATCGGACTCGACCCCATCGCCCGCACCGGCGTCTGGGACCACATCAACGCCGTCCGCGCGGCCACCGGCATGACCGTCCTCGTCACCACCCACTACATGGACGAGGCCGACCAGTACTGCGACCGCGTCGGCCTGATGCACCGCGGCCGCATCCGCGCCCTCGGCACCCCGGCCGAGCTGCGCCGCGACCTCGCCGAACGCCAGGGCACCGACACCCTGCCCACGCTGGAGGACGTCTTCCGCGACGTCGCCGGCAGCGGCCTCGACGACCACTCCGGAGGAGGTTTCCGCGATGTCCGCAGCACCCGCCGCACCGCGCGCCGCGTCGGCTGACCGCCCGCCCGGCAGCGGCACCGCCCTGCTGCTCAGTCCGCCCGAGCCGCGCGCCGGCTGGCGGCTGCTGCCCGCCCGCGTCGCCGCCATGTGCGCCGTCGAACTGCAGAAGCTGCGGCACGACCGCACCGAGCTGTACACCCGCGCGGTCCAGCCCGCGCTGTGGCTGCTGATCTTCGGTCAGACCTTCACCCGGATACGGGCGATCCCCACCGGCGGCGTCCCGTACATCGACTTCATGGCGCCCGGCATCATCGCCCAGTCGGCGATGTTCATCGCGATCTTCTACGGCATCCAGATCATCTGGGAACGCGACGCGGGCATCCTGAACAAGCTCCTCGTCACCCCGACCCCGCGCTCGGCGCTGATCACCGGCAAGGCGTTCGCCGCCGGGGTGAAGTCGCTGATCCAGGCGATCGTCGTGCTCGTCATCGCCGCCCTGCTCGGCGTCGCCCTGACCTGGAACCCGCTGAAGCTGCTCGGCGTCGCCCTCGCGGTGGTCCTCGCCTCCGCGTTCTTCTCCTGCCTGTCGATGACCATCGCCGGCATCGTGCTCAGCCGCGACCGGCTGATGGGCTTCGGGCAGGCCATCACCATGCCGCTGTTCTTCGGCTCCAACGCCCTGTACCCCGTCTCGGTGATGCCGGGCTGGCTGCAGGCCGTCAGCACGGTGAACCCGCTGAGTTACCAGGTCGACGCCCTGCGCGGCCTGCTGCTCGGCACGCCCGCGCACCTCGGCACCGACTTCGCGGTCCTCGCGGTGGCCGCCGCGCTGGGCATCGCGGCGGCCTCCTCACTGCTCGGCCGGCTGGCCCGGTGATCTTGCCGTGGACGTGATGTGCGGCACGCGCGCGTACCCCCGCCGAAAGCGCCGCGAACGCATCCTTCCTGGGCAGCGCTTGATCAGCGATCAAAGCGGGTGAACTCCCTGGCCACAGCGCATTCTGCGCATTTGACAGTGCGCTCGGCGCACAGATAGACAGCAGCTCTCGGAGGTCGAGAGGGGCACTGTGTACGAGCCGAACGTGGTCGGGGACTGGCACGAGTACGACGAGCATGCCGGTCTGCGGGTCCGCGTCCACCGTCTGGAGGCCGCGGAGCCGCCGCGCGGACGTGACGACGCCGCCGCGGGTCTGACGTACTTCAGTGTCCGGGTGACGGTGGAGAACCGCGGTGCCCGGCACTACGGCATCCACCTGGAGGACGGCCAGATCGACGTCCGGGTCGGCTCCGACGGCGAGAGCGCGTTCATCGACTGGCGCAACTCGCAGTTCATCGAGGGCTTCGACGTCTATCCGCTGCGCCGGGCCACCGCCGTGCTCTACGCCGCCGCTCCCGAGGGCGCCCTGACCCACGTGGACGTGCAGGTGCAGCTGCGGGTGGAGGAGGAGTGGACCGACCGCCGGCTGTGGACCGGTGGCATCGGCGTCCTGGAGGCGACCACGGCGGCCGCCCCCGCGGCCGCCGGGCAGCACAGCCTGGCCCACCAGGTCAGCGCCTTCCTGAAGGACCAGACCGAGCCCGGCGCCGCCTGAGCCGGGGGCGCCGTCGTAGGGTCAGTACGGTCAGTGCGGGATACCGTCGATGATCTCGCGCGCGCCCTGCCGCAGCAGCGCCACCGCGACCGACGTGCCGAGCGTGGCCGGGTCGAGCCGTCCGGCCCACTCGTGGGCGTTCAGCCGGGTCTTGCCGTCCGGGGTGAACACACAGGCCCGCAGGGACAGTTCCCCGCCGCGGTCCACGCGCGCGTAGCCGGCGATGGGGCTGTTGCAGTGACCCTGCAGCACATGCAGGAACATCCGCTCGGCCGTCGCCTCGCGATACGTGTCCGGGTCGCCCAGCCCGCTGACGGCGTCGATCACATCGATGTCGTCCTCCCGGCACTGCAGGGCGAGGATGCCGGCGCCGATCGGCGGCATCATCGTCTCGGCCGACAGCACCTCGCTGATCACGTCCGTCCGGCCGATCCGCTCCAGGCCGGCCACCGCCAGCAGCAGCGCGTCCGCCTCCCCGGCGGCCAGTTTCTCCAGCCGGCGGTTGGCGTTGCCGCGGAACGGCACGCACACCAGATGCGGGTGGGTGGCGGCCAACTGGGCCACGCGGCGCACCGAGGACGTGCCGATCCGGGTGCCGGCCGGCAGCTCGTCCAGGGTGAGCCCGCCCGGGTGGATCAGCGCGTCCCGGACGTCGTCCCGCTTCAGGAAGGCGGCGAACACCGTCCCGGCGGGCAACGGCCGGTCGGCGGGCACGTCCTTGACGCAGTGCACCGCGAGATCGGCCTCCCCGGCCAGCAGGGCCGCGTCGACCTCCTTGGTGAACGCCCCCTTGCCCTCGACCTTGGACAGATCGCCGAGCCACTTGTCGCCGGTGGTCCTCACCGGCACCACCTCGGTGCGCACACCCGGGTGCAGCACGGCCAACTCGGCGCGGACCCGCTCGACTTGGGCCAGGGCCATGGGGGAGTCGCGGGAGACGATTCGGATCAGTTCCGGGACGGACATGAGGACACGATAGACCCTCCAGCCGGGCGCCCGGCCGGGGCCCACTCGTGCTGCGCAGGCGTCCCGCTCGGGTCACCGCCAGCCGTAGGGGAACAGGTCCGCCGCCCAGCCGGGCCGGGCCGCGAGTGCGTCGGCCCGCTCCGGGGTGCGCAGCAGGCATCGGTGCCGCAGCAGGTCACGCCGCTCGGCCGGGGTCAGCAGCGCCTCCGCGCCGCCGGCCTCGACGGCGTCGATGTGCGTGTCGCCCAGCACGTTGAGACGGTCGCCGGCGGTGGTCCTGACGTCGACGCGGAACTCCGTGCGCCACTGTGAGGCGGATCCCCAGCCCATGGACGGATCGACCGTGGGCCGGTGCCGGCGCCGGAAGGTCCAGTACAGCGGGGACCGGTCGGCCACGCCGCGCTCCGCGTGCCGGAGCCCGGCCCGTACGCGCACGCCCGCCCGGACGAACAGGACCCCGCCGCCCAGCCACAGGCCGGGCCAGACGACCCCGGTGACCCGGATCGGCTCCGCGGGGTCCGCCGCCTGCTCGGCCTCCACGATCTCGTGCAGGAACGGGTCGAACACCGAGGTCTGCCCGACCGGCGTCATGCCGAGACCCGTGAAGAGCGCCAGATACCGCTCCCTGCTCAGTCCGGGACCCGCCCAGTGGTCGTGCCCGGGCGGCTGGAAGGAGAGCAGCAGCGCGTCGGCGACCCGGCTGAGCGCGTACAGCTCCCACAGCTCCGCCGACAGCCGGGCGCGCCGGGGATCACCCTTCTCCGGCAGCGGGCCGGCCAGCAGCTGGGCCAGCGCGGTGAGCCGCTCCCGGTAGGCCGCTCCGGCGCGTGCCGTCCATGGCGCGGCGACGGCGTCGTACGCGCCGGCACCCGTGTGGTCGAGGAGCCGCGCATACAGCTCCCGGGCCGTCACCGGTTCGCGGCTCATGCGCCGGCTGCGCCGACCGGGAGGCGGTAGCGCAGCTTCTGCTTCGCGCGGGCGCCGAGCCGGTCGTAGAACCGGACCGCGCCCTCGTTCCAGGCGGGCGTCTGCCACTGCACCTCCGTGACGCCGAGCCGCCGGGCCTCGGCGACCACCGCGTCCACGAGCAGCGGGCCGAGGCCGAGGCCGCGGTGGCCGGGGGCCAGGAACAGGCAGTCCATGTGCAGATACTCCCGCCCGTCCCAGGTGGACAGTTCGGGCGCGCAGGTGGCGTAGCCGACGAGCTCGCCGTCCGGGGCCTCGGCGACCAGACAGCGCAGCCGCGGAGCGGGCGTGTCGAACAGCAGGCCCGCCAGCCGGGCGGCGAGGTCGGGCACCGGCGGGGCGGTGCGCTCGTACGCGGCGTGCTGGGCGGCCAGTTCGGCCACCCGGGGCAGATCGGCGCGGTCGGCGTGCCGCACCCGGGGCGTGCCGGTCACCGGACCTCGCCAGCCAGGGTGTCGGTGCTCCACGCGGCCAGGCGCTCGGCGAGCGGGCCCTTGCCGTCCAGGACGTGCCGGGAGTACGCCTGCCGTTCGTGCGCGAGCAGCGCCGCCTCCCACACGCAGGGGGCGAGCCCCGCCCGGCCCGGCCGCAGCTCTGCAGGCCGCCCGGCCGGCCCGGTGAACACGGCCAGGTCGGACATGTGGCCCTCGATCCAGCTGTGCACGAGGACGTAGTCGCCGTCGCCGCCCGCGTGCACGACCAGGACCGCGAGGCCCAGCGAGCCGCGTGCCCGCCCCAGGGCCAGATGCCCCGCGGCCAGGTCCAGTGCCGTGTCCACGGCCTGCGGGCCGACGGTACGCCCCGGCGCCTGCAGCGCGTACACCTTGACCAGGTGACCGGCGGCTTCCCTGATGCCCAACGCCCGTGCGGTACGGCCGTGATGGCCCTCGGCGAGGGCGAGCAGTCCGGCCGTGTCGACCGAAGGGGGCAGCTCCACATGAAGATCCATCCGGCCATCATGGGGGCTCGGTGCGCGGGCGTCCACGGCGGGGTGGCGGGGGACCGTACGACAGGGCGGCGTACCGCGATCGGTGTACCGCACGGCACGCCGACGCACCGTACGGCATGACGGCGTGCGGGAGTGTGAGCCCTCAGCCGGAGCCCTCCGGCAGGTCCGCCGCCGACTCCTCCGGGGTGAGGTCCGGGCGCAGCCGCAGCCAGGACGGCTGACGCAGGAGCCCCGCCCGGGTACGGGTGCTGTAGCTGACCTCGCCGACCAGCCGGGGCAGCACCCAGCGGGCGCCCGCCACGCGCGGCACCGGATCGAAGGGGCACCGCTCGCTCGCCGTGTCCCGCAGCAGCGCGGCCAGCTCCGTCCGCTCGGCCTCGCTCCAGCCGGTGCCCACCCCGCCGACGTACCGCAGCCGCCCGCCGGCCCGCTGGCCGACCAGCACCGCGCCGGGCAGCCCGCTCAGGCGGCCTTTGCCGGGCAGCCAGCCGCCGACGATGACATCCTCCGCGCGCATGTTCCGGATCTTGATCCAGGCGCGGGAGCGGACCCCGGGCTCGTACACCGAGTCCAGCCGCTTGCACACCAGGCCCTCCAGGCCGTGTTCCCTGGTTGCCGCGAGCGCCTCGGCGCCGTGTCCGGTCACCGCACCCGGGGTCGACCAGTACGGCCCGGCGAGGCCCAGCTCCGTCAGCCGGGCCCGCCGCCGTACGTACGGCAGCCGCAGCAGGGGCTCCTCGAAGTACGGCACGTCGAACAGGACCAGATGCACCGGCACCTGGGCGGCCCGGCGGGCCGCCCGCGCGGGGGCGTGGGCCAGGCCCATCCGGCTCTGCAGCAGCTGGAAGTCGGCCCGGCCGTGTTCGTCGAGGGCCAGCACCTCGCCGTCCAGCACGGCGGGCGCTGCGCCCAACGCACCGCCGAGCGGCCGTAGTTCGGGATAGGCCCCGGTGATGTCCTCGCCCGAGCGGGCCCGCAGCAGCACGCTGCCGTCGCCGGGCAGATAGACCATCACCCGCTGGCCGTCCTGCTTGGTCTCGTACGCCCACCGCCGGTCCTGGGCGGTGGGCGGCAGGGTGCCGGGAGTAGCGAGCATCGGCGCGATGAGCGGCAGGGGCACGGCGGTCACGGCTGAAGATCTCGACCGCTTCCGCCCGCCTCACGCGCCTTCGGCCACCGGTTCCCCTGAACGGGCCCGCACCCCCCGCGAACGGGCCCGCACCCCGGCCGGCCCGGCCCCCGCCGGCTCAGCCGACCGCCTCCGCCGAGGACTCCGCGGGCGCCGGTGCGGGCGCCGGGGTGGCCGGGCGGGGCCCGGGCGAGGGCCCGGGGCGGCGCGCGGGACCGACCGTTCCGGGGCGGTGCGCAGTCCCGGAGCGGAGGTGAGCATGGCGCGCAGGACGGCGCGGGCCGAGCAGGTGAGCGCGACCCGGGAGGCGATCCTGACCGCGGCGGAGCGGCTGTTCGCCGAGCACGGCGTCTACGCCGTCTCCAACCGGCAGGTCAGCGAGGCCGCCGGTCAGGGCAACAACGCGGCGGTCGGCTACCACTTCGGCACCAAGGCGGACCTGGTCCGCGCGGTGGCCCGCCGGCACGCCGAGCGCATCGAGGTGCTCCGGGAGCAGGCCCTGGCCACGGCCACCGGCTCCACCGACGTACGCGACTGGGTCGACTGCCTGGTGCGCCCGGTGACCGGGCATCTGGCCGGGCTCGGCAGTCCGACGTGGTACGCCCGGTTCTGCGCCCAGGTCATGACCGACCCGGCGCTGCACGAGATCATGGTCGAGGAGTCCATGGCCTTGCCGGCGCTGCGGCAGGCGGTCGAGGGGCTGAACCGCACCCTGCCCGACCTGCCGCCCGAGGTCCGCGCCGAACGGGGCCAGATCGTCCGCCTGCTGATCCTGCACACCTGCGCCGAACGCGAACGCGAACGCGCCCTCGCCGAGGGCACCCCGACCCCGCGAGCGACCTGGGCGGAGGCGGCCCCGGGACTCGCGGACGCGATCCTGGGGCTGTGGCTGGCCCCGGTCGGGCCGTCTCGCTGAACACCCGCGCGTCACGCACCGAAGGTCACCACCACCTTCTCCGCCGCCCCCGGTGTGAGCGCCGGCCCGAATGCCCGGGCCGCCTGGGGAAAGGGCCCTCGGTTTCCAGATCACCCGGCGTCAGCCGGAGCGTGGTGGTCTCACCCAGCCCAAGGACCGTTCCACGGCCCGCTGCCAGTTGTCGTACTCCGACTCCCGCAGTCCGGGGTCCATCGCGGGCAGCCACTGGGCGGCCCGGTGCCAGTTGCGGCGCAGCACTTCCAGGTCGGGCCAGTAGCCAGCGGCGAGCCCGGCCGCGTAGGCGGCGCCCAGCGAGACCGTCTCGGCGACCATGGGGCGCACGACGGGCACGTCGAGCACATCGGCGACGAACTGCATGAGCAGGTTGTCCGCGGTCATGCCGCCGTCCACCTTGAGCTGCTGGAGGGAGACCGAGGAGTCGGCGTTCATGGCGTCGACGACCTCCCGGGTCTGCCAACCGGTGGCCTCCAGGACGGCACGCGCCAGGTGCCCCTTGGTGATGTACGAGGTCAGGCCGACGATGACCCCGCGTGCGTCGCTGCGCCAGCGGGGCGCGAACAGGCCCGAGAACGCGGGGACGATGTAGCAGCCGCCGTTGTCCTCGACCGTCCGCGCGAGGGTCTCGATCTCCGGGGCGCTGTTGATCAGCCCCAGGCGGTCCCGGAACCACTGGACGAGTGCGCCGGTGATGGCGATCGACCCTTCCAGGGCGTAGGCCGGCGGCTGGTCCCCGATCCGGTACGCGACGGTGGTGAGCAGCCCGTGCCGGGACCGCACCAGCTCGCTGCCGGTGTTGAGCAGCAGGAAGCTGCCCGTTCCGTAGGTGCACTTGGCCTCGCCGGGGGAGAAGCAGGTCTGGCCGAAGAGGGCGGCCTGCTGGTCGCCGAGGGCGGCGGTGATCGAGACCCCGGGCAGCAGCGAGCGGGCTTCGCCGTAGGTCTCCGCGGAGGGCCGGATCTCGGGCAGCATCGCGGGGGGCACCCCGAAGAAGGCCAGCAGTTCGTCGTCCCAGGTCAGCGTGCGGATGTTCATCAGCATGGTGCGGCTGGCGTTGGTGACGTCCGTGATGTGCAGGCCGCCCGCGGCGCCCCCGGTGAGATTCCAGATCAGCCAGCTCTCCATCGTGCCGAACAGCACCTCGCCGTCCCTGGCGCGCTGCTCGACCCCCTTGACGTGGTCGAACAGCCACCGGAGCCGCAGCGCGGAGAAGTAGGTCGAGGGCGGCAGGGCGCACCGCTGAAGGAAGAACTCCTCCCCGGGGTGCCGTCGGAGATCCTCGACGAGCGGTGCCGTGCGCGTGTCCTGCCAGACGATCGCCCGGCTCAGCGGGGCGCCGGTCCGCCGGTCCCAGAGCACGGTCGTCTCGCGCTGGTTGGCCAGGCCGATGGCAGTGATCTGCTCCCTGCCGGCACCGGTGTCGGAGAGCGCCTCGGGCACGATGTGCCGCAGGTTCTGCCAGATCTCCATGGCGTCGTGCTCCACCCAGCCGGGCCGGGGGAAGTGCTGCTGGTGCTCCTTCTGCGCGACCGAGACCAGCCGCCCGCGGTGGTCGAACAGGATGCATCGGGTGGAGTTGGTGCCCTGATCGATGGACATTACGTACCGTTCGGCCATGATCGGGTCTGCCTTCCGACGGATCGAGGGGCGGCTGTCCTGCTCTACCAGCGGGCGGCTCCGAGGTCTCTGGAGATCGCCCGTGCGGCCTCGCGGAGCAGCGTGACCAGACTCGGGCGGGGGTGGCCCTGGCTGTCGCAGATCCGCTCGATCGGCCCGGACAGCCCGATGGCGCCGACGACGAGGCCGCCGTGCCCGCGGATCGGTGCGGCGATCCCGGCCTCGCCCATGCTCATTTCCTGGATCTCGGCCGCCCACCCGAGTTCCCTGACCTCCGCGAGAGCCCGGGCGAGCCGCTCGGGATCGACCAGGGTGTGCCGGGTGTACGCCTCCAGCCCCCGCCCCTGGGCCGGCTCGACGCTCGCCGTCCCGAACGCCAGCAGCACCTTGCCGAGCGAGGAGGCGTGCAGGGGCAGCAGCGAGCCCACGTCCAGGGTCTGGAAGGTGTCGTCCGGCCGGAACACATGGTGGACGACGAGCACGCTGCCCTCCAGGGGGGTGCCCAGCCGTACCGCCTCCCCGCTGCGGGCGGCCAGGGCGTCGGCCCAGTTGAGCGAGCGCGAGCGCAGCTCGTTGACGTCGAGGTAACTGGTACCGAGGTGCAGCAGGGCGGCGCCGAGCTGGTACTTCCCGGTCGCCGCGTCCTGCTCCACGAAGTCCACGTGCTGGAGCGTGCGCAGGATGCCGTGCGCGGTGCCCTTCGCCAGCCCGAGCGAGGCCGCCACCTCGCCGAGACCGAGTCGGCGGGGCCCGCCGGCGAGCAGACGCAGAATCGCCGCCGCCCGCTCGATCGACTGGACCGGTCCGGCCATGAAGCGAGCCTATTACCCGTACGGACGCCGTGCCCACGGGAGGGCGTTCGGTAATGCCGACCGCCGTTCATTGACCCGCCTGATTTGTCTCCATAGCGTGCATGCGAGCCCGGAACGCGCCGTTACGGCGGCGCTGGACCGGCCGTACACACCACCGGGAGAGACCATGGCGGCACAGCTCAAGACGCTGGTTCAGGCGGCATACGAACACGTGTGCCCGGTGCCGCCCGTCGCCGGCGCCGTCTCGGCCGTACGCCGTCGGGCGGAGGCGGTCCTCGCGGACTGGAGTGTGTGTCCGCACCTCGTCGAGGACGCCCTGCTCGTGGTGTCGGAGCTCGTCACCAACGCGATCGTGCACGCCCGGCCCCCGGCCGTGCTCCGGCTGTCGTGGGTGCGGGGCGACGGTGGCCGCACGCTGCGGGTCGAGGTCACCGACGCCGGACCCGCCCTTCCGATGGGCCGGCCCCTCATCGGGATCGACCCCGACGAGCACGGCAGGGGCGAGGCGATCGTCCACGCCCTGGCGACCCGCCACGGCATACGCACCCACCTCGACGCGGTCACCCGCTGGGCCGAACTCGTCGCGCCCTAGGCGTACCGGCCCGCGGCGGCCTCGCACCACGACGGCGCGCACGCCGGCTCCTCCGCGGTCTGTTTGCGGAGCAGGAGCAGGGCGGCGTCGTCGTGCAGCCGGCCGCCGACGTGCGCCAGCAGTTCGTCATGGAGCGCGGTGAGCGTCCGCGCCGGCTCGTCGCACACGTGGCGGGCGACCCCTGCGGCCAGCGGATAGAAGGCGCGTGCGTGATCGCGGGCCTCCGTGACCCCGTCGGTGTAGAGCAGCAGCTGGTCCCCGACCGCGAAGGGCAGCCGCTGCAGGCGGGGGGTCTGGCCCGCGAGGGCGCGCAGCCCCAGGGGCGGAGCGGGATGGGTCGGCTCCACCGCCCGGACCTCTCCGGAGCCCGATATCAGCAGCGGCGGTGCGTGCCCGCAGTTGACGATCTCCAGGTGTCCCGACCGGTGGTGTCCGGCGACCACGGCGGTGACGAAGTCGTCGGGGCCGAGGTTGCGCGCGAGGCTCCGCTCGATCCTCGCGACGACGTCGAGCAGGTCGGGCTCGTCACAGGCGGCCTCGCGGAACACGCCGAGCACGAGTGCGGCGGTCCCGACGGCGGGCAGCCCCTTGCCGCGCACGTCGCCGACGATCAGCCTGATGCCGTACGGCGTGGGCACCAGGGCGTAGAGGTCCCCGCCGATCCGCGCCTCCGCCGCCGCGGCGCTGTAGCGGACGGCCACCCGGAACGGGCCGATCGTGTCGGGGACCGGCTGCAGCAGGGCGTGCTGGGCGGCCTCGGCGACCGAGCGGACGGCCGCGAGGACCCGTTCGCGGCGGCCGCGCAGCGCGCTGGCCAGGCCGCTCGCCGCCGTGACCGCCAGCAGGGCGGACACCACGGCCGCCGGCTCGCGTACGGGGGCCGCGTGCCCGATGGCCAGCGCCACGCCCGTCGCCACGGCCAGGAGACCGACGCAGACCACACCACGCGGCCCGTTGGTGGAGGCAGCCAGCGCGGGTCCGGCCGCCAGCAGCGGCAGCCAGGGCATCCCCGCCCCGCCGACGACGTCCAGGAGCACCACCACGGCGAGGACCAGAACCGGCAGCAGGGGCATCCCCGCGGTCAGGAGCCCGACGGCCCACCGGTGGACCGAGTGCCGGGCGCCGGACGCCCGGTCACGGAACAGCCGCATCGGCGTGTGGTCGGCGCGATGGTGTCGGGCCTGGAGCATGTCTTGTCCGCAGTCCTCGTGTGTCGGGGGATGCACACCCAAAATGTCCGTTTCATCAAGAAAACGGGTTGGGTGAGGTCGGCCACAAGGAGCGGATTTTCAGATAGTGAGCGAGAGGCTCCTGGTCACCCGGCTCGCGACCGGCAGCAGCCGTGCCCGGATCTCCTCGAGCCGGGCCCGCCGCTCCACCGGCAGGGAGACGCCGAGCGAGCCGAGCGTGCTCCCCTTGTGGACGGGCACGGCGACGCACACGGTGCCGAGCGCGTACTCCTCCAGGTCCGTGACGGCCGGCGCCAAGGGGGGCGCCTCGATCCTGCGGAGCAGCTCCGGAAGACTGGTGACCGTCCGTGGTGTGAGGTCGGCGAGGTCGTGCCTGGACAGGTACTCCCGGCGGGCGTCCTCGTCCAGCTCGCGCAGCACGGACTTGCCGAGCGCGGTGGCGTGTCCGGCATCCTCGAAACCCACCCAGAGATCCACCCGGGGCACGCGGGGGCTGTCCACGATCTCCGCCACCCTGATCTCGCCGTCCTCGTAGAACGTGAGGTAGGCGGCGGCGGACAGCTCGTCCCGCAGGGCGGTCAGCGTCGGGCGCACCCGGCTGAGCAGCGTCTGCGCGCGGCCCGCGCCGGCGCCGCGCAGGGAGGTCAGCCTGTCGCCCAGGACGAAGCCGCCGTCGTCCAGCTTGCGCACGTATCCGTCGTGCACGAGCGTCCGCAGCAGGTGGTAGGCGGTGGCCAGCGGCAGCCCCGTCTCGCGTGCCAGCTGTTTCGCCGGCGCGCCGTTCTCGTGCGCGCTCACCGCCTCCAGCAGCCGGAAGGCCCGCTGCACGGACGTGATGAGCGTGGGGCCGTCCTGAGCACCCATACGACCAGATTGCGCCGCGCGACCGGCTTGGGCAATGCCGGGCCATCGCGCGGAGCGGACGACGCGGCCCTTCCCTCGGACGCTGAGCGGACCGGCCGGCCGCCGCACTCGGCCTGCGCGCTCACGGCCCACCTGAAGCGGCGGGCCGGTTTGCCCGACGACCGGCTTGCTTCATGTCGGCGGGACACGGCCGCCCCCGTCTCCGCCGGCTCCCGCCGCCGACGCGCCGCCATCTCGGCGTGGGCCGGGATCCCGGCGCACAGCCGCGGCACGCCCTGGCTGGGCGTACCTCCAGGGAGGTACGCCCAGCCAGGGCGGCCGGCCGCCGACAGGGGCCACCCGCTTCGCCCGCTGTCCGCAGGCAGGCACCCGGCGCCCGCGGCGAACGCGGGAGCGAGCCGGTCGTTCTCGACGGTGCGCGGGAGCGAGCGTGCCGGTCGTTCTCAGCGGCGCGCGGTCGCGAGGCTGACCGAGTTCGCGGCGACCACGGCCGCGATCCGCTGTCCGCAGGCAGGCACCCGGCGCCCGCGGCGAACGCGGGGGCGTGCCTGTTGTTCTCGACGGTGCGCGGGATCCAGCGTGCCTGTTGTTCTCGACGGTGCGCAGGATCCAGCGTGCCTGTTGTTCTCGACGGTGCGCGGGAGCGAGCGTGCCGGTCGTTCTCAGCGGCGTGCGGTCGCGAGGCTGACCGAGTTCGCGGCGACCACGGCCCCGATCCCCGCCCACTCCGGCAGACCGAGGCCCTGCCCGAGGACCGCCCAGCCGACCGCCGCCGCCAGCACCGGGTTGACGCTCATGAACAGGCCGAACGTCTGGGCCGGCACCGTGCGCAGCGTGATCAGGTCGACGAGGTACGGCACGGCGGACGACAGCACACCCGCCGCCACCGCGCACAGGACGGCTCCGACCGTCGGGGGATGCCGTACGGCGACGACGGCGCCGACCGGCAGGAAAGTCAGCGCCGACACGCACGCGGCCGCGGCCGACCCCTGGGCGCCCGGGACGCGTCGCCCGACGATCCGGTTGAGCAGGATGTACGCGGCCCAGCAGCAGGCCGCCACCAGGCCCAGCCCCATGCCGAGGTAGTCGGTGGACGGCCGGGGGCGCATCAGCACCACGACTCCGGCCCCGGCCAGTGCCGCGCACCCCGCGTCCAGCCGGCGGCGGGAGGCGGCCAGCGCGATGCCGAGCGGGCCCAGGAACTCCAGGGTCACCGCCAGCCCCAGCCCGATCCGGTCGATCGCGCTGTACAGGCTCAGGTTCATGGTGCCGAAGACCCCGGCGAGCAGCAGCACCGGCCACCACTGGCGCCGGGTGAAGTCGCGCGGGCGCGGTCGGCCGACGGCCACCAGGACGAGCGCGGCGACGTACTGGCGTAGCGCCACGACGCCGAGCGGGCCGAGGACCGGGAAGGCCAGCGCGCCGATCGCCGCGCCGGTCTGGTTGGCCAGGCCGCTGCCGAACATGGCCGCCACGCCGGTCAGTTGTGCCGGCGCCGGGTTCCGGACCGCGGGGGACGCCGTCGCCGCGGGACGTTCGAGAGCTCGTCGCATGGGAGGAGCGTCCGCCCGGCATGGTGCTTGCGCACAATGCATGCGCGACCCGATCTATACGCTTGGCGCATGGATGAGGTCGAGCTCCGGCAGTTGCGCTGTCTCGTCGCCATCGTCGACGAGGGCACCTTCACCGACGCGGCGATCGCCCTGGGCGTGTCCCAGGCGGCCGTCTCCCGCACCCTGGCCGGACTCGAACGCGCGCTGGGGGTACGACTGCTGAGGCGGACCTCGCGTGAGGTGACGCCGACGGCGACCGGGCTGCGGGTGGTGGCGCAGGCCCGGCGGGTGCTGGCGGACCTCGCCGTCCTGGTCCAGGAGGCCACCTCGGGGCACACCCGGCTGCGGATCGGCTATGCCTGGTCGGCCGTCGGCCGCCACACCGTCGCCCTGCAGCGGCGCTGGGCCGCCGACCACCCCGGGACCGAACTGCATCTCGTCCGCGTGAACACGGCGTCCGCCGGCCTCGCCGAAGGCGCCTGCGACCTCGCGGTGGTGCGCCGGCCGCTGGCGGACCGTCGGTTCGACACGGCCATCGTGGGCCTGGAGCGGCGCCTGTGCGCCCTGGCCGCCGATGATCCGCTGGCCCGCCGCCGGTCCGTACGGCTCGCCGACCTCACCGGCCGGATCCTCTGGGTGGACCGGCGCACCGGCACCACCACCCCCGAGCTGTGGCCGGCGGGCTCCCGCCCCGCCGTCGAAGAGACGCACGACGTCGACGACTGGCTCACCGTCATCGCCGCCGGGCGCGGCATCGGCGTCACCGCGGAGTCGACGGCGCACCAGTACCCGAGACCCGGCGTCGTCTACCGGCCGGTGCGCGACGCCGAACCCGTCGCCGTACGGCTCGCCTGGTGGCGCGACGACCCGCACCCGGCGCTCCAGGCGGTCCTCGAACTGGTCGGTGAGCTGTACCGGACGGGCTGAGCAGCCGGCCCGAGAAACGCAAACAAAATTGTCGACAATCTTGTCTGGCTAGATTTAGTTTCGACAGGCACTCACTCAGGGAAGGCACGATGCCGAAGGAAGCCCGTCCGACCACCGGAGAGCAGGCCAAACAGCATGCGCTCGCGCAGCTGCGGCAGGCGATCCTGCACGGCGAGATGGCGCCGGCCCAGCGGCTGGTGGAGAACGAACTCGCCGAGCAGTTCGGTGTGACGCGGGCCGGCATCCGCGCGGCGTTGATCGATCTGGAGGCGCAGGGACTGGTCGAGAGGATCCGCAACCGCGGCTCGCGGGTGCGGGTGGTGACCGTGGAGGAAGCGGTCGCCATCACGGAGTGCCGCATGGTCCTGGAGGGACTCTGCGCGGCCAAGGCTGCCGTCGCGGCCAGTGACGAGCAGCTGACCGAGCTGGCCGACCTCGGCGCGGCGATGGAGAAGGCCGTCGCCGACGGCGAGCCGGTGACGTACTCCGACCTCAACCACCGGCTCCACGACCGGATCCGGGTCATCTCCGGACAGCGCACCGCGGTCGAGCTGCTGGAGCGGCTGAACGCCCAACTGGTCCGCCACCGCTTCCAGTTGGCACTCCGCCCGGGGCGTCCGCAGCAATCCCTGAACGAGCACCTGGCGATGATCGAGGCGATCAGGGCCAGGGATCCGCAGGCGGCCGAAGCGGCCGTCCGCGCCCACCTCGCCGGCGTGATCGAGGCGCTTCAGGACTGAGCACGCGGGGCACCGGGGCGGGCGCGCACCTGTCCACCGGGGACGAGGGCGCCGCACACACATCGCTGCGGCGCACCGAGCCCGAAAGGGAGAACTCCGCCATGACGCACGCCGACGCGCCCTCCTCCACTCCCCACTTCGTTCGACCGGGGGACCCCCAGGTCCGCCCCGTTCCACCCTGGTCGTCACCGCGCACGCCGGGGACTTCGTGTGGCGCGCGGGCGGAGCCATCGCCCTGGCCGCCTCACGCGGCGAGAAGGTCACCATCGCCTGTCTGACCTTCGGTGAGCGCAGGGAGTCCGCCAAGGCGTGGCGCGAGGGGAAGGGCCTCGAGGAGATCAAGGCGATACGGCGGGAGGAGGCCGAGCGGGCCGCCGCCACCCTCGGCGCCGAGGTCCGCTTCTCCGACGCCGGCGACTACCCCCTCCTCGCCACCGCCGAGCTCACCGACCGACTCGTCGCCGTCTACCGTGAGACCCAGCCCGACCTCGTCCTCACCCACCCGGTGGAGGACCCGTACAACGGCGACCACCCGGCCGCCAACCGCATGGCCCTTCAGGCCCGTGTCCTGGCCCAGGCCATCGGTTACCCGGGGCCAGGCGAGATCATCGGCGCACCGCCCGTCTTCTACTTCGAGCCCCACCAGCCCGAGATGAGCGGCTTCCGGCCCGAAGTCCTCCTCGACATCACCGAGGCGTGGGAGACCAAGCGCAAGGCGATGGAGTGCCTCGGGGCCCAAGCGGCACCTGTGGGAGTACTACACCGACCTCGCCGTCCGCCGGGGCGTCCAGCTCAAGCGCAACGCGGGCCCCAACCTGGGCCTGCCGCACAGGACCATGGCCGAGGCCTACATG
Organism: Streptomyces incarnatus; assembly: GCF_001027185.1. Lineage (NCBI taxonomy): Bacteria > Bacillati > Actinomycetota > Actinomycetes > Kitasatosporales > Streptomycetaceae > Streptomyces > Streptomyces incarnatus. The sequence continues at coordinate 7,861,399 of NZ_CP011497.1, forward strand.
CGCCCCTACCCGCAGGTCACCAAGGAGCTGGCATGAGCGGCGTGATCGTCACGGGCCCGCCCAGGGCCGAGGCGAAGGACGTCGACGCCCTGGCCGGGTACGGCGTCGCCACCGTGCACGAGGCCATGGACCGCACCCGGCTGCGCCCCGCCCGGCTGCGCCCCGTCCAGCAGGGGGTGCGGGTGGCCGGCACCGCGGTCACGGTGCTGTCCTGGCCCGGCGACAACCTGATGATCCACGCCGCCGTCGAGCAGTGCGGCGCGGGCGACATCCTGGTCGTGACCACCACCTCGCCGTCCACCGACGGGATGTTCGGCGAGCTGTTCGCGACCGCGCTGAAGCGGCGCGGGGTGCGCGGCCTGGTCATCGACGCGGGCGTCCGCGACACCCAGGAGCTGCGCGACCTCGGCTCCCGTCTGGTCGGCGGCCGTCTGCGCACAGGGCACGGTGAAGACGACCGGCGGCTCGGTCAACGTACCGGTCGCGATCGGCGGCCAGATCGTCCGCCCCGGCGACGTGATCCTCGCCGACGACTCCCCGCGCAGACGGCGCCGCGCCCCGCCCGGGGTACGGCGCCGCACGCGTGCCACGGTGTCACCCCGGCGCGCCGGGCTCCACGTCCAGGCCCGTGCAGGCCACCTCCCCGGCCACCTCGGCGCAGGCCTCCACGCCTCGCGGCGAGGACACCGAGAGCATGGGACTGCTGTTCCGGGTGGAGTCGTCCGCCGGATAGCCGGCCGACATCACGTCCTGGCCCGCGCGCACCGACACCTCACGGGCCCCGGGCGCCCGCAGCCGCACCTCGGACCAGGCGGTCCCGCAGGCCGGCGACCAGCGCAGCCGGACGGTGTAGCCGGGGCCGGTGACCGTGCTCGTGGTCCGCGCGTCCCGGGCGCACGCCGTGGCGTCGGGCAACTCGCCCTGGCAGGACCGGCCGTGACAGTGGGCCGCCGAGGGCAGGGCCTGCGCGGCGGGCGCGGTACCCGGCCGCGCGGACAGGGCGACGGCAACGGCGGCCACCGCCGTGGCCGTACCGCACAGCGCGAACACGGACAGCGGAAACCACGGCGGGAAGGTCCTCGGCAGCCGGGGCGCGAGCCGCCCGGGCCGATGGCCCCGGCCGGGCTCCCCGGGCCCGGCGTCGGGCGCGTCGGCCGCGGTCGTGGGAGTCCCGGTCGCCTCCCACAGCGCCAGTACGGCCTCGGGGGCGGCGCCGGCGAGCCGGCAGAGCGCTTCCACGGCCTGTCTGGGGGGCGGTGCGCCGCCGGACAGATAGCGGTGCCACGCGGACTTGCTGTACGGGGTGCGTGCGGCCAGCGCCGCCAGGCTCAGCCCCGTACGGTCCTTCAGCTCGCGCAGTTCCACCGCCAGTGCCTCGTCCGGCGTGGTCGATGCTTGGGGGTGCCGCATCGGCGTCCTCGACTCCCTTTCCAGTATGGGCGGTTTCGCCCCTGTTGTCGGAATGGATTCCCGGGAGGACGGCGACTGCAACACGCGGTGAGGTAGGAGGTGGGTGAGGCGCGGGCGTACCGAAGGCCCGTTCGGGGGTCGTCGAACGGGCCTTCGGTGGCTGGGTGGTGCTGCGGTGACGTGCCGTCAGCACCAGGGGACGGAGCGGGAGGGGCGGACGTAGTGGGCGGAGACGTATCCCCCGTGGTGCGGCAGCCGGTACCAGGTGCGGTTCCCGTGCACCCAGGAGCCCCGTGTCCGGCAGGTGAGCGCCAGGACCCGTCCCCGCTGCCGGTGGCCGATCACCCGGTAGCCGGTGCCGGGGCCGGAGCGGACGTTGAGCACGGTGTGACGTGTGGCGACGCGGCCCGTGAGCGGCTTGATGTGACGGTGTGTCATCCAGTGCGCCGCGAGCCGGTACTGCAGCCGGTGCATGGCGAGACGGTAGGCCGCCGTTTGCGGCATGAAGTACGCCGTCCGGCGCGCCGTGAGGCGGTGGATCCGGTGCGTCCGGCGGGCGTGGTGCGTGCGGAGGTGGGCGCGGTGGTGCCGGTGGTGGGCGACGTACCTGCGGTGGTGGACGCGCCCGGCGGTGCGGTGGGTGCGGTGCTGGGCGCGGTGGACCTGGTGCTGGCTGGTGGCGCCGGGAACCGGGCGCTGTGCGGCGGCGTCGGCCGTGGTGGCGCCGGCCGCCGTGGGCAGGAGCGCGAGCACCGCCACCGCGGCCAGCAGCCCGCTCTGGAGAGTCCGTCGGATCATGGAAGCCTCCGGCTGTCGTTCTCGTGACCACGAGCCGTGATCACGAGAGCCAGGGTTTCCGCGACGGGCCGCCGGAATGCCGTTCCGGCGTCCCCCGGGACGCCCGGGACGTCCCGGGGGACGGGCGCCCGCGGACGGATGGCGTGTCCCGAACGGGCGCCCGCGGCCTCCGCGCGGTCAGAGCGTCTCGGCGAACGTGATGGTCCGCTCCTTCAGCAGCGGGAACACCGTGCCCCGGATCAGCTCCGCGAAGTGGCCGGTCTCCTTGTGCGCCTCGAAGCCGGCGCGGTCCGTGTAGCGCTCGTACAGCACGAAGGCCCCCGGCCGGTCGACGACCTCGTGGGCCTCGTAGGCGAGGTTCGCGGGTTCCGACGGGACCAGTTCGCGCATCTTGCGCAGCGCGTCGCGCACGGTGTCCGCGTCGGCGGGGGCGCACTGGTACTGGGCGACGACGGCGAAGGCCATGGGGTTCCTCCGGGTTTCCGGGCGGCGGTGGACTCGCCGATTCCAGCAGCTTCGCCGAGGGACGGCCGGACCGACACGCGATCCACGGCCTGCCGATCGCGGAGTGGACCGGCCGATCACGGAGTGAGGGAGAGCCGGAGTGATTACTTGACTTACGCAACGAGCTGGTGAACCGGACCCCGTCGACCGGAGGGCCCAGCGGATCCAGCTGACCGACGCGGGCCGGGAGGCCGTCGGCCGGGTCCGGGAGGCCGGGGCCCGGGGCATGCGGCTCGCCCTCGCCGGCTGGCGGCCCGAGGACCTGCGGCGGATGGCGGCCCTGTTCCACCGCATGGTCGACGACTTCCTCGCGTACACCACCGACGAGGACTCCGGCCGGGAAGCGGACGACGCGGTCCCCACGGCGTGACGGCCGGCGTTCCGCGGCAACGGGCCACCCCGGCGGCTACCGTCGAGTAATATCCGGCGGCAGGTCATCAGAGGAGGAACCGTGCCCCGGTCCGAACGCTCACCCCTGCTGCTCGCCGGCCTGCTGGCCGCGGCCGGGGTCGCCCACTTCGCCAACCCGCGTCCCTTCGACGCGCTCGTACCGCGCGCACTGCCGGGCTCGCCCAGGGCATGGACCTACGGCAGCGGCGTCGCGGAGCTCGCCCTGGCCGCCGGGATCGCCGCACCCCGCACCCGCGCGGTCGCCGCGAAGGCGGCCGCGGCCTTCTTCGTCGGCGTGTTCCCGGCGAACGTGCAGATGGCCGTGGACTGGCGGCACCGGCCCAAGCCGCTGCGGACGGCCGCCCTCGCGCGGCTGCCGCTGCAGCTGCCGCTGGTGCTGTGGGCCCGGTCGGTCGCCCGGAACGAGGAGGGCCGGTCATGACGGAACGCGTCGAGGCCGGGGACAAGGCCGAGGACTTCGCCCTGCCCGACGAGACCGGCACCACCCGCCGGCTCACCGAGCTGCTGGCCGAAGGGCCTGTGGTCCTCTTCTTCTACCCGGCCGCTCTCACCCTCGGCTGCACCGCCGAGGCCTGCCACTTCCGCGACCTCGCCGCCGAGTTCGCCGCCGTCGGCGCCCGGCCCGTCGGCATCAGCGGCGACAGCGTCGACAAGCAGCAGGAGTTCGCCGGCCGGCACGGCCTCGGGATGCCGCTGCTCTCCGACGCCGACGGCGCGGTCCGCGAGCGGTTCGGCGTCAAGCGCGGCTTCTCCCTCGCCCCCACCAAGCGCGTCACCTTCGTGATCGCCCAGGACCGCACGGTGCTGGAGGTCGTCCGCAGCGAGCTGCGCATGAACACCCACGCCGACCGGGCGCTCGCCGCCCTGCGCGCCCACCGGGGCTGACTCGCCGCCCTGCGCGCCCATGGGGCTGAAGGGCGGCCCTCGCACCGGCGGACCGCCGCGCCCGCGCGCTTGATGTGCCCGGGCAATCGGAACATCCTTGGGCATATGAAGCATGGCGCCGCCGTGGCGATCATCGACGCCCTGGGTACGGTGACCGGGTGGAGCGAAGGCGCGCGGCGGCTCACCGGTCACCTGGCCGAGCAGGTCGTGGGCCGGCCCGCGGCCGAGCTGCTCGCCGGGGACATCCCGGACGAGACACTCGCCGCGCGGGCCGGCACCGTCGCGCTGCGCCACCGTGACGGCCACCGCATCGACGTGACCCTCACGGCCTGTCCCGTCGCCGGAGCCGACGGGAAGCCCACCTCCTTCGTCGTCACCTCCGACGCACCCGGCCGCACACTGGCGGCCCAGGCCTTCGAGCAGGCCTCCATGTCCATGTCGGTCTTCGACCTCGACCAGCGCTATGTGCGGCTCAACGACGCCGCCTGCAAGGTGATGGGCGTGCCCGAGGCCGCGCTCACGGGCCGGTTCTTCCCGGACACCGTGGCGGATGCCGAATACAACGCGGGCTTCCTGCGCCACCTCAAGGAGGTCGCCGAGACCGGCCGGCCCGTCCGCTACGAGAGCTTCGCCGGCGCCCCGGCACTGAACCGGGAACATCTCTGGAGCATCGAGATGTGGCCGCTGCGCGCCGGCTCCGGCGAGCTGACCGGGGTCGCCATGGCGGCCTTCGACAGCAGCGAGCAGTACTGGGCCCGGCGCCGCCTGGCCCTGCTCAACGAGGCGTCGAGCCGCATCGGCACCACCCTGGACGTGGTGCGCACCGCCGAGGAGCTGATCGACGTCCTCGTCCCGCACTACGCCGACTTCGCCGGCGTCGACCTGCTCGACTGGGTGCTCGGCGCGGACGAGCCGCCGATGATCCCCGAGGGCGGTGTCGTCCTGCACCGCATCGCCCACGGCTCGGCCTTCGAGGGCGACCCCGGCGCGGCCGTCCGCATCGGCGAGACCGACGTCTACGCACCCGACTCCCCGCCCACCCGCGCCCTGCGCGAGGGCCGCGCGGTGCTCAGCCAGGCCGGCGAGCCGGAGTTCGTCGAGTGGCTCGCCGAGCGCAACGCCCGCGCGCCCCAGGGCAGCCGCTACCGGCACGGCGCCCACTCCCTGATCGCGGTGCCGCTGCGGGCCCGCGGCACCACCCTCGGCGTCGCCGTCTGCGTCCGCATCGCCCACCCCGACGACTACGGCCCCGACGACACCGTCTTCGCCGAGGAACTCGGCAGCCGCGCCGCCGTCTGTATCGACAACGCCCGCCGGTTCGCCCGCGAACGCAGCACCGCCCTCGCCCTCCAGCACAGCCTGCTGCCGAGCGGCCTGCCCCGGCAGGCGGCGGTCGAGGTGGCCCACCGGTATCTGCCCTGCGGATCGGTGGCCGGCATCGGCGGCGACTGGTTCGACGTCATCCCACTCTCCGGCGGCCGGGTGGGCCTGGTCGTCGGCGACGTGGTCGGCCACGGCATCCAGTCCTCGGCCACCATGGGCCGGCTGCGGACGGCCGTACGCACCCTGGCCGACGTCGACCTGCCGCCCGACGAACTCCTCACCCACCTGGACGACCTGGTCACCCACCTGGCCGCCGAGAACAGCCGCGAAGAGGTCGCCGAACTGGGCGCCACCTGCCTGTACGCCGTGTACGACCCCGTCTCCCGGCGGCTCGGCCTGGCCGCCGCAGGCCACCCGGCCCCGGTCGTCGTCCTGCCGGGCGGCACCGCCGAGTCCGTCACCATGAGCGCCGGACCACCGCTCGGCGTCGGCGGGCTGCCGTTCGAGGCGACGGAACTGGAGCTGCCCGAGGGCTCCGTCGTGGCCCTCTACACCGACGGCCTGGTCGAGGACCGCGGCCGCGACGCCGACGGTGCCACCGAGAAACTGTGCCGGGCCCTCGGCGCACCCGCCGACTCCCTGGAGGCCCTGTGCGACGGCGTCCTGAAGGCCGTCCTGGCGGATCAGCCCGGCGACGACGTCGCCCTGCTGCTCGTGCGCACCCGCGCCCTCGGCGCCGACCGGGTCGCCACCTGGGACGTCCCGCCGGACCCGGCCGAGGTCGCCGCCTTCCGGCAGGCGGCCGGTGAACAGCTGGCCGCCTGGGGGCTGGACGAGGCCGCCTTCATCACCGAACTCGTCGTCAGCGAACTCGTCACCAACGCCATCCGCTACGGCGAACCGCCCATCCAGCTCCGGCTGATCCGCGACCGCGCGCTCATCTGCGAGGTCTCCGACGCCAGTTCCACCTCACCGCATCTGCGCCGGGCGCAGGTCTACGACGAGGGCGGCCGCGGACTGCTGCTGGTCGCCCAGCTCACCCAGCGCTGGGGCAGCCGGCAGACCGGCCGGGGCAAGACGATCTGGGCCGAACAGGCCCTGCCCGGCGCCTGACCGGCCTGTCCGGCACCTGACCGGCCCTCCGGCGCCTGACCGGCCCTCCGGCGCCTGACCGGCCCTCCGGCAGCTGACCGGTTCTCCGGCGCCTGATCACTGGAACGGGCAGCCCGGGTTCGGCGCGTCCTCCGAGAACGGGGCGCCGTGCGGCAGCACGTACAGCACATCGAGCACGAGCGGGGTGTCGCCGAGGTTCCGCCCGATGTGCACATGGTCCGCACCGGCCGGCTCCTGGATCGTCGCGCCCGTCCGGTACACGCCGTCCGCGGCACAGGTGGAGTCGAAGTGGCTGAGCGTGCCCTGCTTCACCACGCCGTACAGCGGGCCGTCGTGATAGTGCCAGCCGGTGCTCTGGCCGGGCGGGACGGTGATCTCCCGCAGGGTGTAGTCGGTGCCGCCGACGGTGGTCCGGCCGATGATCCGGGCCGTCACACCCGGTCCCGGCGGGGTCGCCTGCGCGGTGCCGCAGGCCAGGACGGTGGCGAGGGTCAGCGCGCCGGTGACGGCGGCACGAAGCGCGGTACGCATGCGGGGCCTTTCGACAGGCGAGCGGGGTGTCGCCGTGAACATAGAGGCACCGCAAGGTGATTGGGGGCGGAACCGGGTGATCCGTATGCGTACGCGGGCGCGGGCCTCAGGCCGCCGCGCGCTCGCGGACCACGTCCCGTGGCCGTTTGTCCTCGCGCAGTCCCAGGTAGCGGGGGTGCCGCAGCATCCCGTCCCGGGTCCACTCGGTGAAGGCGATCTGCGCGACCAGCTCCGGTTCCACCCAGCGGGCGCGGGCCTCGCGCACGGCGTCGCCGAAGGGCGAGGACTCCCGGCGCAGCGCGTCCAGCCGCTCACGCAGATCCAGCAGGGCCCGCCGGTCGAAGCCGGTGCCGACCTTGCCGGCGTAGCGGAGCCGGTCCCCGTCGTAGTGGCCGAGCAGCAGCGCCCCCACCCCGACGCGGCTGCCCGCCGGTTCGGTGAAGCCGCCGATCACGAACTCCTGCCCCCGTGCGCACTTGAGCTTCAGCCAATCCGGCGACCTGCGCGTCCGGTACGGCCCGTCGGCCCGCTTGGCGATGAGCCCCTCCCAGCCCCGGCCGCAGGCCTCGGCCAGCAACTCGGCGCCGCCCGCGTTGCGATGCGGGGTCAGCCGCAGCGGGGCGCGAAAGGAGAGCGCCCGCCGCAGCAGCGACTTGCGGACGCGCAGGGGGAGTTGACGGGTGTCGGCGCCCGCCAGGCGCAGCAGGTCGAAGAGGTAGTACGTCACCGCGACCCCGGACGCCTCGATGTCCCGGCGCCGGGTCAGCCCCATCCGCCGCTGCAGCCGCGCGAAGTCGGTACGGCCGCCGCTGAACGCGACGACCTCGCCGTCCACCGTGAAGTCGGTGCACTCCTGCGCCGCGAGCGCCGCCACGATCTCCGGGTAGGTGTCGTTCAGCCGCTGACCCGTGCGCGACAGCAGCCGCACCCGGTCCCCCTCGCGCACCGCCAGCAGCCGGACGCCGTCCAGCTTCCGCTCGAACAGCCAGCCCTCACCGAAGTCCCGGCGGTCGCTGAGCGTGGCGAGCATCGGGGCCGCGGCGAGCTCCGCCCCGGGGCCGGCAGGGCGCAGCAGCTCCCGCACGTCGGCCGACAGCGCGTCCAGCGGACCCGGCACCGCCCCTACTCCTCGCCGGCGGCCGCGACCTGGGCGAGGGTGCGTCCGGTGCGCACCGAGCGGGCCCGCCGGGGATCCGGGGTGCCGTGCCCGGCCGACCGCGCCGACCCCTTGCGCACCAGCAGCCAGGCCTCCTGCTCACCCTCGTCCCCGCGGAAGCGGGTCAGGGCGTACTCGCCGCGCAGTTTGCTGCCGTGCAGCCGGAACGTGGCGTGCCCGCGCTCCAGCGACCGGGCGAAGTCCACCGGGCGCCCCCTGCGGTCGTGACTGAGCGGCTCGTACGTGCCGTGGTCCCAGACGATCACCGTCCCGCCGCCGTACTCGCCCTTCGGGATCACGCCCTCGAACTCCTCGTACTCCAGCGGATGGTCCTCGGTGGGCACGGCCATCCGCTTGTCCCCGGGATCCGTGGACGGGCCCTTGGGGACCGACCACGACTTCAGGACGTCCTCGACCTGGAGCCGGAAGTCGAAGTGCATCCGGCTCGCGTCGTGGATCTGCACCACGAAACGGGGCTCGGCACCCCCGGCGCGGGGCTCCTGCCCCGACGGCTCGCGGGTCCGCTCGAAGTCACGCCTGCCGCGGTACGTCCGCAGCCGGTCCTCCGCTGCCACCTGCGGCTCCTTCCGTACGACCGCCTCACGGGGCCCCGGGTACCCAGGTCCGGTCCGTTCAGCCCGGTGCCCAGGACCGGGCCGTTTCAGCCCGCGATGCCGTCCAGCTCGGCGACCGCCTCGTCCGGCAGCACCAGGGACACGGCGGCGATGTTCTCCCGCAGGTGCTCCGGCGAGGAGGTGCCGGGGATGAGCGCGATGTTCGGCGAGCGGCGCAGCAGCCAGGCCAGCGCCACCTGCTGCGGCGAGGCCTCCAGCCGGGAGGCGACCTTCGCCAGCGTCTCGGACTGCAGCGGGGAGAACCCGCCGAGCGGGAAGTACGGCACGAAGACGATGTTCTCGGCCGCCGTGCGCTCCACCAGGGCGTCGTCCCGCCGGTCGGCCAGGTTGTACAGGTTCTGCACGGTCACCACGGGCGCGATCGCCAGGGCCTCGTCCAGCTGCGCCGCGGTCACCGTGCTCAGCCCCAGGTGCCGGATCAGCCCCCGCTCCCGCAGCTCGGCCAGCGCGCCGAACTGCTCGGCCAGGGAGTCGTCGTTCGGGGAGTCCACATCGCCGACCCGCAGATTGACGACGTCCAGCGACTCCACGCCGAGGCTGCGCAGGTTGTCGTACACCTGCGCCTTCAGGTCCTCGGGGTGCCGGGACAGCAGCCAGCTGCCGTCGGCTCCCCGGCGGGCGCCGACCTTGGTCACGATGTGCAGGTCCTCATGATAGGGGTGCAGGGCCTCCCGGATGAGCTCGTTGACCACCACCGGCCCGTAGAAGTCGGCGGTGTCGATGTGCGTGATGCCCGCCTCCACCACGGCGCGGAGCACCGCCACCGCCCGGCCCCGGTCCTTCGGCGGGCCGAAGACGTGCGGCCCGGCCAGCTGCATGGCGCCGTAGCCGACCCGGGTCAGGGTCAGGCCCTCGGCCGGGGTCAGGGTGCCGCCGAGCTGTGCAGTCATGTCGTACCTCTTCCGATGACACTCGTCCAGGTCCGGGCCACCGGACCCGCCGGTGGCCACGCTCTCCACCCTGCGCCCCCCGCGCCCGCCGTTGCAGTACCCCGTCGATCCTGGGAGTGACAGGGCCAGTCACCGCCGGCCGGGCCGCCGTACGGTGGGGCCATGGACCGGACGAACGCGCTCGGCGAGTTCCTGCGCGCCCGCCGGGCGCTGGTACGGCCCGAGGACGTGGGGCTGCCCGGCGGCGGGCTGCGCCGGGTGCCGGGGCTGCGCCGCGAGGAGGTCGCGATGCTGGCCGGCATCAGCGCCGACTACTACCTGAGGCTGGAACAGGGCCGTGACCGCAACCCGTCCGTGCAGGTCCTGCGGGCCATCGCCGGTGTGCTGCGGCTCGACGCCGACGCCACCGCCCACCTCGTCGGCCTCGCCCAGGACCGGCCCGGGCCGGGGCTGCGGTCCGGGCGCCCTGCGCGTCAGGTCCCGGAGAGCCTGCTCGAGCTCATCGACGGCTGGCCCCGCAACCCCGCCTACGTCCAGAACCGCTACACCGACTGCCTGGCCGCCAACGCCCTCGCCACCGCGCTCACCCCCAACTACCGGCCCGGCGTCAACCTCCTGCGGGCCGTCCTGCTCGACCCGGCCGAGCGCGAGCTGCGCCGGGACTGGGCGGACCTCACCGAGGAAGGCGTGGCCGCACTGCGCGCCGAGGCGGGGGCGGACACGGACGACCCGCGGCTGCGCGACCTGGTCGGCGAGCTGTCCCTGCGCAGCGAACGCTTCCGCGCCCTGTGGGCCCGGCACGAGGTACGGCCCCGCCGCGGCCGGGTGAGCCACCTGACCCACCCGCAGGTCGGCGAGCTCGACCTGCGGTCGACCAAGCTGTCCGTGGACGGCACCGACGGACTCACCCTGGTCGTCTTCCACGCCGAGCCCGGCAGCCGCAGTGCCGAACTGCTCGACATCCTCGGCAGCCTCGCCGCGCCGGCCGGCGACCGCGCCCGGCCCGGCGGCGCGCAGGAACGGATCGAGGAGCAGTAGGGCCCCGGCCCGCTTCAGAACTCCTCGTGCTTCTCGGGGTCGCCGCCGAGCCGCCGGGGGGAGCGGCGGCCGATCGCCGCCAGCTGGTCCGAGTCCAGCTCGAAGCCGAAGACGTCCAGGTTGGCGCGCTGCCGGCCCGGGTCGGCCGACTTCGGCACGGGCAGAGCGCCGACCTGCAGATGCCAGCGCAGCAGCACCTGCGCCGGGGTCACCCCGTGCGCCCGGCCGACCTCGGCCACCGCGGGATCTTCCAGCAGATCGCTGCCCCGGCCCAGCGGGCTCCAGCTCTCGGTGACGATGCCCTGGTCCGCGTGGAAGGCGCGCAGCTCCTCCTGCGGGAACAGCGGGTGCAGCTCGATCTGGTTCACCGAGGGCAGCACGCCGGTCTCCTTCTCCAGCCGCATGATCTGCTCCGGCGTGAAGTTCGAGACACCGATCGAGCGGACCAGCCCGTCCTCGCGCAGCTTGATCATGGCCTTCCAGGAGTCGACGTACTTGCCGACCCGGGGATTGGGCCAGTGGATCAGATACAGGTCCACGTACTCCAGGCCGAGCCGCCGCCGGGACTCCTCGAAGGACGCGAGCGTCTCCTCGTAGCCGTGGTGGCGGCCCGGCAGTTTGGTGGTGACGGCCACCTCCTCGCGGGGCACGCCGCTGCCCGCCAGGCCCCGCCCGACACCGGTCTCGTTGCGGTAGTTCACCGCGGTGTCCACCAGCCGGTAGCCGAGGCCGAGCGCGGAGCGTACGGCCCGCTCGGCCGCCGTGTCGTCCAGCGGCCAGGTACCGAGGCCGATGGCGGGGAGCGTCGTACCGTCGTTGAGCGTGTGCACCGGAATGCCGTTCACGATGGGACCTTCCCTCCACAGTGTCGTCCCTACAGCCTCACGGATAGGGTGAGCGTGATCAACCGGACGGTGGGGGAGAGGGCAGCGGACGGCATGGGCGGCGGCGCGGTCAGCAACGGCACGGGCGGCGGACGGCCCACGTCACGGGATGTCGCACGGCTCGCCGGGGTGTCGCACACCGCCGTCTCCTTCGTCTTCAACGGCCGCGCCGAAGGCAACCTCTCGCCCGCCACCCAGGAGCGCATCCGGCAGGCCGCCGCCCAGCTCGGCTACCGGCCCGACCCGGTCGCCCGCGGCCTGCGCCGCCGCCGTACGGCCGTGATCGGGCTGGTCACCGACGAGATCGCCTCGTCCCCGTTCGCCGGGCGGCTGCTGCGCGGCGCGATGGAGACCGCCTGGGCGAGTGACCACCTCGTGCTCACCGTGGACTCCGGCGGCGATGCGGCCAAGGAGGACGCGGCCGTCGCCGAACTCCTCGACCGGCGCGTCGACGGCATCATCTACGCGGCCATGTCCCTGCGCCGGGTCCGGGTCTTCGAGGGTCTGCACCGCACCCACTCGGTGCTCGCCAACTGTCTGCCCGAGGACGATTCGCTGCCCGCCGTCATCCCGGCCGAGCGGGCCGGCGGGCGCACGGCCGCGCGGCTGCTGCTGGAAGCGGGGCACCGCAGGCTCGCCGTGGTCGGCGGGCAGGACGACATCGCCTCCGTGGAGCGGCTGCGCGGCTTCCGGGACGCCCTGCGCGCCGAGGGCGTCACCGTGCCCAAGGAGTGGGTCGTGCGCACCGGGGGCGAGATCGCCGGCGGCCACCAGGGCGCGACGGGGCTGCTCGCGGGCACCGACCCGCACCGCAGGCCCACCGGGATCTTCTGCTACAACGACCGGGTCGCGGCAGGCGTGCTGCATGCCGCGACCCGGCTCGGGATCGCCGTACCCGGCGAGTTGTCGGTGGTCGGCTACGACGACCAGGAACACATGGCGGCCTACCTCACCCCTGCCCTGACCACGGTCGCGCTGCCGCACCGGGCGATGGGCGAGGCGGCGGCCCGGCTGCTGCTGGACGCCATCGACACCGGCCGCACCCCGCCCGCCACGGTACGGCGGCTGGCCTGCCCCGTGGTCAGCCGCGCCTCGGTGGGACCTGCTCCCACGCGCTGACCTCGGCGTCCCCGGCGACCTCCAGCTCGGCGACGTCGTCCGGGCGGCGATAGACCCGCTCGGTCACCGTCGCCCGGTCCCCGACGAAGAGTTCGAGCAGCGAGCCGTCGCCGAGGACCCGGACGGTGAGGGTCGGCGCGGCCGGCACGCGCACCGTGAGCGGTGCCGATCCTCCGGCTCCCGTGCGCGGCCGGCCGCCGCGGTCCAGGACGACCGTGCCGGCCGCCGGGTCCAGCCGGAGCGTGAGCGCCCGGTCCGCCGACCGCAGCAGGGTGACGGTCGTGGGACCGTGCGCGGTGACGGTGAGGTCGTACGACGCCGGGAGTGGCACCCGGCCCGGTGCCGTCGCGAACTGCTCCGGAGCGCGCAGGAGTTCCAGCTCCCGGGCCGGCTCGACCCGTAGGGTGCCGTCCGGGTGCACGTCGACGACGCGCGGCGCGGTGAGCGTGCCGGCCCAGCCCGCCGCCAGCACCTCCGCCGTCTCCCGCGCCTCCCACGACCAGCCCCACATCAGCACCCGGTCGGGCTCCTGGCGGACGGCGGGCGCGTAGAAGTCCCGGCCCAGGTCGAGCGGGCCGCCGGCGCGGGCCGTGAACCTCGTTCCGCCCTCGCCGTCCGCCTCCAGACGGCCCGTCAGATACGCGGTCGAGCAGGGAGCACCGTCCCACAGGGACACCACCAGCACGTGCTCGCCGCCGCTCGTCCCGAACAGCTGCGGGCACTCCCAGCCGACCGCCTTGTCACCGAACGCTTCCGCGGCGACCGGGTCGTGGCCGTCCAGCAGCACGCCGGCGAACCGCCACGCGGTCAGCTCCGCGCAGTCGTACAGCAGGACCGACGGGGTGCCGTCCGCGTGGCCCGCGCCGACCAGCGCCCAGCGCCGCCCGGCGTGCCGGAACAGGAACGGGTCGCGGAACATCACCACGTCCAGCCCGGCCGGCGGTGCCGCGACCACGGGTTCGGGCAGGGGACGCCACCGGAGCAGCCGTTCGTCGTCGGGGTCCGCCGCGCGGGCCAGGCAGATGGTGCCCAGACCGGTGTGGGTGTGGTCGACGCCCGTGTACACGGCCGTGGGAACGCCGTCGTCGTCCACCACACAGCCCGACCAGCAGCCCGCCTCGTCGGGGCCGCCCGGGGTCGGGGCCAGGGCGATCGGATGGTGCTCCCAGTGCACCAGGTCGGGGCTGGAGACGTGCCCCCAGTGGACGTTCGCGTGCACCGGCGCCGCCGGGTTGTGCTGGTAGAAGAGGTGATGGCGGCCACGCCAGCGGAAGGGGCCGTTGGGGTCGTTGATCCAGCCCGTGGGCGGGCGGACCCGGAAGCGCGGCGCGGCCGGGTCCGGGGTGGGGCGTGCGGGGCTCAACGGTTGACTCCTGCGGAGGTGATGCCCTCGCGGAGAGGGCGCTGGCCGACGACGAACACGGCGACGGCGGGGATCATCGACAGGACGACACCGGCGAGCACGACGGAGATGGAGCCGGTGCCGAGATTGCCCTGCAGGGAGACCAGACCCAGCGGCAGGGTGTAGTTCTGGCCCGAGGTCTCCAGGATCAGCGGGCGGAAGAACTCGTTCCAGTGGTAGTTGAAGGCAAGGACGCCGACGATCGCCAGGCCCGGGGTGGCCAGTGGGGCGTACACCGACCGGAAGATCCGCCAGGGCCCGGCGCCGTCCAGCATCGCGGCCTCGCCGAGGTCCTTCGGCATGCCGAGGAAGTACTGGCGCATCAGGAAGGTGCCGAACGCGGTCGGGAACGCCGGAATGATCAGACCGAGGAGTGTGTCGGTCAGGCCCATCGACTTGAGCACCAGGAACACCGGCACGATCGTGACCTGGAGCGGGACCATCATGGTCGCCAGGACCAGAGCGAACAGCGGCTTCTTGAACCGGAACTCGAGCCGGGCGAACGCGTAACCGGCGAGCCCGGCGGTGATCATCTGGCCCACCGCGATCAAAGCGGTCACCAGGGTCGAGTTGAGCGCCAGGAGCCACACGTCGATCTGGTCGAAGACACCGCGATAGGCGGCCGTGCTCGGATGGGCCGGAACGATCTGCGGGGGCAGATTGAACGAGTCCGCCGGAGTGCGCAGCGAGGTCGAGACGGTCCACACGACCGGACCGAGCGTGAGCAGCGCGCACACGGTCAGCCCGGCGATCCGCGCCCACGGCCCGAGCGCGTACCGGGCGCGGCCGACGGCACGGGGTGCCTGACGGGACAGGGTTGCTTGGCTCAAGGGGATCACCCGGCTCACTGGTAGTGGACGAAACGCCGGCTGAGCCGGAACTGGACGGCGGTCACCGCCATGATCAGCACGAACAGCAGCACGCCCACCGCGGACGCCTCACCGAAGCGCAGTTGCTCGAAGGCCTTCTCGTAGATGACCATCACGACCGTGCGGGTGGAGTCGCCGGGCCCGCCGTCGGTGAGCACGTACGGCTGCTCGAAGACCTGCAGGGCGTTGATGATGCCGACCACCGAGGCCACCAGCAGGGTGGGGGAGAGCAGCGGGAGGGTGATGGCGAGGTGCTTGCGCAGCCCCGTCGCACCGTCCAGCGAGGCCGCCTCGTGGATCTCCTTCGGGATGTTGTTCAGACCGCCCACGAACAGCAGGAACGAGAAGCCGAACTGCTGCCAGACGTACACGATGATCACCGTGGCCATCGCACCGTGCTCGGAGGTCAGCCAGGGCACGGGAGCGATCCCGATCAACCCGATCAGCCAGTTGACCACTCCGAAGTCCTGGTTGAACAGGTACTTCATCACGACCGATATGGACGCGGCCGACAATACGAGCGGGAAGAAGAACGCCGAGCGGAAGACCGAGCGCAGCCACGTGGGCATCCGGCCGTTCAGGGTGAGCGCGAGCGACAGTGCGATCAGCAGCTGTGCGGCGACGGCGAACACCATGAAGACGAGCGTGTTGCGGAACGACACCAACACGGTCGAATCGGTGAACACCTCACGGTAGTTGGCCGTTCCGGCGAAGCCGGGCGCGTCGATCACGTTCCAGTGGAACAGGCTCAACACGACCGAGCCGATGATCGGTACGACCGTGAAGACCACGATCCCGGCCACGGTCGGGGCCAGGAACAGTGCCGCCAGCAGCCGCGTGCCCCGCTCGCGCGCCGAGCGCCGTCCGGCCGCCGCGCCGAGGGACGCGGCCGGGGTCGGTACGGCGGCGATCCGGTCGTCCGTCGCGTCCGTTGCGCCGGTTGCGTCGGTCGTGCCGGTCGTGTTGGTCGGGTTGGTCGTGTCCGTCATACGTCACGCTCCATGGCCTTCTCCAGATCGCCCTGCATCCGCCGCAGCGCCGGCCCGACCGAGCGCGGGCTCGCCAGGGCCGTCCCGGTGTGCTTGAGCAGCACCTGGGTCACCTCGGCGACCTGCGGCGGGGCCGGAATGGGGCCGGTGTCGGGGAACTTGTCGAGGGTGTCGTAGAAGACCCGCCAGTGCGCCGGGCCGGTCTCCCGGTAGCGGGCAGCGGTCAGCATCGAACGGCGGGCCGGGGTGGTCTGGTTGGTCGAGAACAGCTCGGTCAGGGTGTCCAGCCGGGCCGAGTACTTGATGAACTCCCAGGCCGCGTCCTGCCGCTTCGACGTGCGCAGCAGCGCGTAGCCGGCCGCGCCGAACTGGTGCCGCTGGGTGCGCCAGCGCGGGAAGTACCGCACGTCGAAGGCGTCGTCGCGCATGCCGGCCAGATGCAGACCGCCCGCCCAGAAGCCGCCGGCGGGCGTCACGCCCACCCGGCCGGTGGAGAACACGCCGATGAGGTTCTGGCCGTTGCCGCCCTCGGGCCGGGTGCACAGCCCCTCCTCGATCAGGGCGGCGAGATAGTCGTACGCCTCCTCGACCCGGGCGCCGGTGGCCTGCGGGGTCGTCCAGCGGAAGCCGCCGCCACGGCCCTGCCGCTGCGCCGCCGGATAGAAGGCGTCCCACAGCCAGCGGCCGCCGGGTGCCCTGGACTCGGCGAGCAGGTTGGTGCCGTTCGCGAACAGCCACGGCACCACCCCGCCCCACAGCCGGTTCGTCCAGAAGTACGGCGTGAAGTGCGCGTCGTTGGCCTTCTTCATCCGGCGCAGCAGGGCGGTGAAGTCGTCCCGGGTCCAGCCGTCCGCCGGGAGGTCCGCGCCCGCCCGCTCCACCACCCGGGTGTTGAGGTACATGTCGGCCGCGTTGAACTCGATCGGCAGCTGGTACAGGCTGCCCTCGTACATCATCGACTCCACCAGCGAGGGATGGACGTCGGCGAAGTACTCCTTCAGCTCCGCCGCGTCCCGCCGCACCCAGCGGTCCAGCGCCACACCCAGGTGCCGGGCGAACAACTGCACGCCCTCGGTGGCCACATACACCAGGTCGGGCGCGGTGCCCGCCGCGATCTGGGTGAGGATCTTGGCGAAGAAGTCCGACCAGTCAACGGCCTGTACGGCGTTGATGCGGACCTTGATGTCGGGGTGCAGCCTGCGGAAGCCGGCGACCAGGGCGCGGATTCCGTCCGGGGAGAACGCGGAGCCCAGGGTCGCGACGACCAGGGAGCCGTCGTCGCGGCCCGGAATGTCCGCTCCGGTGAGGCGGTCCCAGCTCGCGGCGGTACCGGCGAGGGCCGCGGCCCCCGCGCCGTAGGCGCCGTACCGCAGCAGTGCGCGGCGGGAGAGGTGCGAGTCGGTCATCAGGTGCCTAACTCGTGTTAGGAAAGGTGAGATGACCCAGATGATGAGAAGCGTGTTACGTCCCTGTCAAGGCGTCAGGACGCTTGACCTTTAACGAGTTAGGTCCCACAGTCCTGGTGCCATGAACCGCCACGAGAGGACCGATGCGTGATGCGTGGCCCGACCAGAAGATCCCTCTTCGCCGCGACCGCCGCCGGAGCCGGCGCGGCACTGCTGCCCGCGGCACCCGCCGGCGCCGGGCCGAAGCCGAGACCCAAGTCGGCCCGGAAGTGCCTGAGTTACCGCGCGGACTACCACTTCACGGTTCCCGACCAGTGGAAGAACGACCCCCAGCGCCCGGTCTGGATCGACGGCGAGTACCACTACTACTACCTCTACAACGCCGACTACCTCGACGGCGGCGAGGTGGGCACCGCCTGGCGCCTGGCCACCAGCACCGACCTGGTCTCCTTCACCGACCGGGGGATCGCCGTGCCCAAGGACACCACCGTCAACGGCGACGTCTGGTCGGGCTCGGCCGTGGTCGACAGCGGCGACACGGCCGGCTTCGGCGCGGGTGCGGTGGTCGCCGTCGTCACGATGTCACCCGGCGGCGGCACCGACCACCAGGAGCAGTTCCTGTACTACTCCACGGACGGCGGCCGGACGTTCACGAACCACGGCACCGATCCCGTACTGGCCAGTCCGGGTGTGGGTGCCGACTTCCGCGACCCGAAGGTGGTCCGCGACGACGAGCACGACCGCTGGGTGATGGCCCTCGCCCAGGGCGACAGGATCGGTTTCTACCATTCGGCCGACCTCAAGTCCTGGACCCAAGCGGGCGGTTACGTCAAGGACGGCATCGGCGTGCTCGAATGCCCCGACCTGTTCCGCATCACCGCCGACGACGGCACGGCGAAGTGGGTGCTGGGGGCGAGCGCGGACGGTACGGGGTCCGGGCAGCCGGCCACGTACGCCTACTGGACGGGCTCCTTCGACGGCGGTTCGTTCACCCCCGACTCCGCCGACCCGCAGTGGCTCGACCACGGCTGGGACTGGTACGCGGCGGTCACCTTCGAAAAACGGCTGGCGGACGGCTCACCGGACCCGGCGGCGCGCTACGCCCTCGGCTGGCTCAACAGCTGGGCGTACGCCCACACCACACCCACCATCGACGCGGACGGCTTCAACGGCACCGACTCGATCGTCCGCGAGATCACGCTGGTGAAGTCCGCCACCGGCGCCTACTACCTGGCCTCCCGCCCCGTCCCCGCGCTCGACTCCTACGTCTCTCACACGGTGGACCTCGGCGACCTCACCGTCGACGGCACCCGCCTCCTCGACTACACGGGCATCTCCTACGAGCTGACGACGGAGATCACCTGGTCACAACTCACCGGAGCCGGCGTGCAGTTGCGCCGCTCACCCGACGGCGGGCGGCACATCGACGCGGGGGTGTGGAGCGACTACGCCTTCCTCAACCGGCGCGGCACCGTGGGCCCCGACACCAGTGGCAACCGGCAGGAGAGCCGTACGCCCTTCGACCCCGGCGCCGGCCGGGTCAGGCTGCGCATCCTGGTGGACCGCACCTCGGTCGAGATGTTCGTGGACGACGGCCGGTACGTGCACTCCAGCGAGGTGTTCCCGTACCTGGTCGACGACCGGCTGGCCCTCTTCGCGGCCGGCGGCACGGCGGTGTTCCGGAACACGGTCGTCCGGGAGTTCGCCGTGTGAGGGCCGGGGGTGCCACGATCTTCGGTGGAGCCGGTTCGGACGAGCACGGGAGCGCGCGATGACGACGCACAGGGCCACCGCGGATCAGACGGAGCGGGCCGAGGGCGTGGAGCTCGAGGTGCCGGGCGTGGAGGTGAGGCCGGCCGCCGGGCACATCGGCGCCGAGATCACCGGCGTCGACCTCGCCAGGCCCCTGGACGACGCCGTGGTGGCCCTGATCCGGCGGACCCTGCTGCGCTGGAAGGTGGTCTTCTTCCGCGGACAGGACCTGGACCACGCCGGGCACGTCGCCTTCGCCCGCCGGTTCGGCGAACCCGTCGTGCTCGGCCGGCGGGGCAGCGCCTCACCGGCCGGCTTCCCCGAGGTGGAGACCACCGCCGACCGGCTGGAGCTGGGCGGGCGGTTCGGCATGGAGCACGAGGAGTGGCTGCGGCGGCGCCGGCACACGCTGCTGCGCGGCTGGCACTGCGACCACGGCGCCCGGATCGACCCGCCCGCAGCGACCGTCCTGCGCGCCGAGACCGTCCCGCCGTACGGCGGCGACACCACCTGGGCCAACCTGGCCGCCGCCTACGCAGGCCTGTCCGCACCGGTCCGCGCCTTCGTGGACGGGCTGCGCGCCGAGCACCGGCTCGGCGTGGGCTACCAGCCCCGGCCCGGCGACGACGCCTACCTGCGTCATCTCCTCGACCACCAGGTGGCCTCGGTGCACCCGCTGGTCCGGGTGCATCCGGAGACGGGGGAGCGGGTGCTGTTCGTCAACGGCTACTACCTGGAACAGATCACCGACGTCTCCCGCCCGGAGAGCGCGGCACTGCTGGAGATGCTGCTGGAGCAGGCCGTCCGCCCCGAGTACACCGTGCGCTTCCGCTGGGAGCCGGGCAGTGTCGCCTTCTGGGACAACCGGGCCACCATCCACCTGGCCCCGAGCGACAACGCCCACGTCGGCTCCCCCCGGATCATGCACCGGGTGATGCTCGCCGGGGAGGTACCGGTGGGAGTGGACGGGAGGCGGTCGGAGGCGGTGGTGGGCACGAAAGCGGGCCGCTGGTGAACCGGCCCGGCGCGGCGACCGAGCGGGGCGCCGGAGAGCGGCCGGCAGCTCCTCCCACCCGTGCGTGTCGTTCGCGCTCTGCTCGGCGGCCTCACCCCGGATCGCCCGGAGCTGGTCCGGTCCCGGCTGTGGGGGGCGAGGTGGCTCCGGACGCAGCTCGCCACGGCGGGCGGCCATGACGTAGGGTCCGTGCATCGGAGTAGAAACGTGCTCTGGGCCGGGCGGATGGCCGGACTGGGAGTACGCGCACACGCGGTGTCGGACGATCCGCCACTCCTTCCGCGGAAGGAGTGCGTCATGAGGGCAGCACAGTTCAGCAGGTTCGGCGGCCCTGAGGTCCTTGAGATCGTCGACCTCCCCGATCCCCGCCCCGGCGCGGGGGAGATACGGATCAGGGTTCGTGCCGCGGGGATCAACGCCAGCGACTGGAAGAAGCGTCAGGGCCTGATGGACCAGGAACTGCCACAGACCCTGGGCTACGAGGCCGCGGGCGTCGTTGACGAGATCGGCGACGGCGTCTCGGGTGTCGCGGTGGGCGACCGGGTCTTCGGAGCCTCACCCTACGGAGCCGCCCAGGCGGAGTTGGCCGTGCTGTCCTCCTGGGCCCCGATCCCGGACTCGCTCGACTGCGCGCGGTCTGCGGCGATCCCGGCGGCAGCCGAGACCGCGGCGCGCTCGCTCGACCAGCTGGGCGTCACAGCGGGCAGCACCGTGCTCATCAACGGGGCATCCGGCAGCGTCGGGAGTGCCGCTGTGCAACTCGCCGCGGAGCGCGGCGCGCGCGTCATCGGCACGGGCAGTCCGGGCACGCACGCTGCCCTCCGCTCACTCGGAGCGGAGCCGGTGGCCTACGGCGACGGGATGCCGGAGCGAGTCCGGCAGATCATGCCGTCGGGTGTCGATTTCGCACTGGACGTCGCGGGCAGCGGCGTCCTTCCCGAACTCGTGGCCCTCGCGGGCGCACCCGAGCGGGTGATCACGGTCGCCGACTTCCGCGGCGCGCGGCAGACGGGCGTCCGCTTCAGCCGCGGCGACACCGGCCGCGCCACCTATGCGCTGGCCCAGGTCGCCCACATGGCCGAGAGGGGACGATTCTCCATCCGGGTGGGCCAGACATTCCCCTTGACCGAGGTGGCCCACGCGCACCGCGTCGGCGAAGCCGGGACGGTGCGCGGCAAACTCGTGCTGCTCGTGGACTGACCTGTTTTCAAAGGGGGGTTGGTCTCAGCTCGTCGGCTTCCACCCCAGTGCGGGTCCCAGCTTCGTCGCCATGTCCGTGAGGATCTGGACGTAGTCCTCGTGGTCGAAGGTGAACGGCAGCGCGAAGGCCACCTCGTCCACCTCCCGGAACGCGGCGTGCGCGTGCAGCCGTTCGGCGATCTCCTCGGAGGTGCCGACCAGGTCCGGGGCGAACAGCAGCCGGCCCGGGCCCTGCGGGGAGGCCGTGCGGGGCAGCCGCTTGGCCGCGTACGCCTCGTACTTGGCGCGCTGCTCCTCGCTCGCGGAGTCGGTGGGTATCACGACCAAGCCCTGCGAGACCCGGGCCGCCTCGCCGTCGGGGTGACGGTCGCGGAACTCCTGGACGAGGGAGAGCTGGATCTCGGCGAAGTCCCATGGCCCGTCCGGCTGTTCCGCCTTGACCACGCTGCTGGTCAGGAAGTTCATGCCGTGCTCGCCCGCCCAGCGCGCCGAGCCCAGGCTCCCGCCGCCGTACCACAGCCGCCGGCCGAGCCCGGGGGAGTGCGGCTGGACCACATCGCTGAACACCTCGAAGCCCTCGACCCCGCTGAAGTCGGTCGCGGGCTTGCCCCGCACCAGGTCCAGCAGCCGCCGCACCCGCTCGTAGGAGAAGTCCTCGGTGTCGGCCGTGTCCGGGTAGAGGGCGTCCTTGACCTGCTCGAAGTGCATCGGCGGGCCCACGCTGACGCCCGGGTTCAGCCGGCCCCCGGACAGGACGTCCACCGTCGCCAGGTCCTCGGCGAGACGCAGCGGGTTCTCCCAGCCCAGCGGGATCACCGCGGTGCCCAGCTCGATGCGGCGGGTGCGCTGGGAGGCGGCGGCGAGGACGGCGACCGGGGAGGAGATGCCGTACTGCAGGTGGCGGTGGCGGAGCCAGGCGCTGTCGAAGCCGAGCCGCTCACCCAGCTCGATGATCTCCAGGGTGGACTCGTGGCCCCGCGCCGGATCCGCCGGGTCGAACAGGCCGATGGTGAGGAAGCCCAGCTTGCGCAGCGGGCGGGGAGTGGGTGGCATGGGCTCCTCCAGCGGTCGTACGGCGCTTCGCCCCTCGATTCTGGCAGGCGGGTGTGACAACCGTGTGATCACTTCAGCGGGATGACGACCTCGTCCTCGACCGGCGGATCGACCTCCTGCGCCCGGTTGCCGGTAGCGGCGAAGCAGCGCAGCCGGACGGCGTCCGGGGTGACGTCCAGCCGCAGGAAGCACTTGAAGAAGGGCGGGCTGTAGGTCGCCGAGCCCGGCGAGAACAGCTGGGTGTAGGCCTTGCGCACGGGCAGCCGGACCCGGGACGTACGGTCGGGGCGGCCACCGGTGCCGAGGAGGCTCGCGACCAGCCGGGCGCGCCGGGTGACCCGGGCGCCGGGGGCGGGCTTGCGGCCCGGCTCGATGCCGAGGCGTTCGGCGACGACCGCCGTGGCCTCCGCCTCGGTCAGGGTGAAGAAGCGGCGCAGCAGCAGCCGGCGGCCGTACAGGCGGCTGTAGAAGGCCAGGGAATCGCCGCGCAGCGGGTAGCAGCGGAAGTCCCGCTCGGTGACCCCCGCGACCGAGATCCGCGGGATGGTGTGCGTGGCGTGCATGAACGCCCCGCCGCCGCCCGCGACGACGCACTGGATGGTGCGGCCGCCCACGTCGACCGGATAGCGCTGGTAGTTGTGGATGTCGCCGCCGATCGCGGCCACATAGTGGTGCTCCGGGTCCCGGACGATGGCGTCGACCGTCCCACCGCCCTCGATCGCGCACGGGTGGTGCTCGCCGTCGACGTACAGCGGCGACCCGGTGATCAGGATCTTCGGGCGGGGGCCCCGGGACACCTCGCGCAGCCACGCGCCCTGTTCGGCGTCGATCGTGCCGAGCAGACCGGTGTCGATGCCGACGATCCGCAGCGGACCCGCGTCGATCGCCCAGTACGGCCCCGGCTGCACGGCCTGCTGGGCGGGCGCGGACCGCAACTCCCGTGCGGCGGCGAGCCGTTGCTCGTCGGCCGGCCGGGGCCGGTGCCACAGCAGGGACCGCCACCAGGCGCGGCCGAGCGGGCGCGGCCGGGGCTCGGGGTCGAGCGGCGGGGTGTCGGCGCAGAAGACGCGCATGAAGGCGCCGAGATCCTCGTACCAGTCGTGGTTGCCCGGTATCGCGTAGATCGGCGCCGGATAGTCCTGGTAGGGACGGAAGAACTTGCTGCCGTAGTCGTCGGTGCTGCCGACGGGATAGATGACATCGCTCGCGATCACCGCGAAGTCCGTGCCCTGACTCACTTTCAGAAAGCCTGGCACGACGGCGTACTGGGGGTCGTCTCCCTCGCCGGTGTCGCCGATGACCATGAAGGAGAACCGGTCGCCGGCCTGCCGCTCGATCACCTTGTCGGCGGGTGCCCCCGCCGCCTCCCGGCGCGCCACCCAGCGGCTGCGGGTACGACCCGTGGGATCGCCGAACCAGGACGCCAGCACGCCGTTGCGGGCGGCCCACAGGGTCCGGGGATTCAGCCACGACAGCTTCTCGACGTGGTCCGGCATCAGCTGCTTGTAGGCGCCGGGCTCGGCCGAGCCCCAGCCGGCGCCCTGTGCGGTATCGCGCGAGGAGTCAGACACACCGTGCACCGTAACAACGCGCCGGTCAGGGGCGGTTGCCGGGGTCGCGGCCGGTACGCTGGGAAGCCGCTTCGGGAAAGGGGTAGGCAGACCATGGAACTCGCCTTCGCCGGACGGGTCGTTCAGTGGCGGGGGCCGGCGCCGTACTACTTCGTCGCCGTGCCGGAGGCGGAGTGCGCCGACATCCGTGAGGTGGCCGCGCTGGCCAGTTACGGCTGGGGCGTGATCCCGGTCGAGGCCAGAATCGGCGGCACGGATTTCACCACGTCCCTCTTCCCCAAGGACGGCGGGTACCTGCTGCCGCTCAAGAGCGCCGTGCGCCGGCCGGAGGGCCTCGCGCCGGGTGACGAGGTGACCGTCGCGATGACGGTACGCCTGTGAGTCCTGCGGCGAGACCGGAGGCGTGACGCCCGGCTCCCCTCCGGCACCGGCCCACTCACCGCGCTCTGCCCTCGCCAGGCGTTCGTGTGCGGTCGTCACTGGGGAACCGAGGCGGGTGCTCCGCCCAGCGGGCGGGCCGGTCCGCACCCGCCGGGGGCCTGCCCGGGCGCCGCTGGGCACGGGCGGTGGTCGCGGTTCCTGCGCCGGCATCTGAGTGGAGCCCCGAGCCGCCTCGTAGGGAAAACCCTCGATTGACCGCGCCTGTGATGACATGGCCTAGTCAAGCCTGTCATCCTCCGCGTGCGCACGTCGATCCTTCACAACCCGTACACGGATCCACGCTCCGCACAGCTCAGCTCACCCGGGCAGCAGACCCGGCTGCCCGTCTGTCACCGGTCGCGACCCAGCGGCCGCAGCAGGAGGAGTACGAGTGAGACCCCACAGACGCCTTCCCCACAAGCGTGCCACGGCAGGAGCCGCCCTGGTCTCCGCCGCGGCCTTTCTCGCCCTCGGCATGCAGGCCGCCCCGGCCGTCGCCAAGCCGGCCGCTCCCCACCCCAGCGCGCTGCGCACCGGCGGCCTGGAGGCAAGGCTCAGCCCGGCCCAGCACCAGGCGCTGATCAGCAGCGCCCAGCAGAAGACCGCCGCGACCGCCCGTACCCTGGGGCTCGGGGCGAAGGAGAAGCTGGTCGTCAAGGACGTCGTCAAGGACAACGACGGCACCCTGCACACCCGGTACGAGCGCACCTACGCCGGACTTCCCGTCCTCGGCGGCGACCTCGTCGTGCACATCCCGCCGGCCTCCCTCGCCGCGGGCACCGTGACCACCACCTTCAACAACAAGCACAGGATCCAGGTCGCCTCCACCACCGCTACCTTCGCCAGGTCGGCCGCCGAGGCCAAGGCGCTGCAGACCGCCAAGTCCCTCGACGCGAAGAAGCCCGCCGCCGACAGCGCCCGCAAGGTGATCTGGGCCGGCACCGGCACCCCGAGGCTCGCCTGGGAGACGGTCGTCAGCGGCTTCCAGGACGACGGCACGCCCAGCCGGCTGCACGTCATCACCGACGCCACCACCGGCAAGGAGCTGTACCGGTACCAGGCGGTCGAGACCGGTGTCGGCAACACCCGTTACAGCGGGCAGGTCACGCTGACCACGACCCAGTCGGGCTCGACGTACACGCTCAACGACCAGTCACGCGGCGGCCACAAGACGTACAACCTGAACCACGGCACCTCGGGCACCGGCACCCTGTTCTCGCAGAGCAACGACACCTGGGGCGACGGCACCAACTCCAACGCCGCCACCGCGGGCGCCGACGCCCACTACGGCGCGCAGGAGACCTGGGACTTCTACAAGAACACCTTCGGCCGCAGCGGCATCCGCAACGACGGCGTCGCCGCCTACAGCCGCGTCCACTACAGCAGCAACTACGTCAACGCCTTCTGGGACGACAGCTGCTTCTGCATGACCTACGGCGACGGCTCGAACAACAACGACCCGCTGACCTCGCTCGACGTCGCCGGGCACGAGATGAGCCACGGCGTCACCTCCAACACGGCGGGTTTGGAGTACACCGGTGAGTCCGGCGGCCTGAACGAGGCCACCAGCGACATCATGGGCACCGGCGTGGAGTTCTACGCCAACAACAGCTCCGACCCCGGTGACTACCTCATCGGCGAGAAGATCAACATCAACGGCGACGGCACCCCGCTGCGGTACATGGACAAGCCGAGCAAGGACGGCGGTTCGGCGGACAGCTGGTACTCCGGCGTCGGCAACCTCGACGTGCACTACTCCTCGGGCCCGGCGAACCACATGTTCTACCTGCTCTCCGAGGGCAGCGGCACGAAGGTCATCAACGGCGTGACCTACAACAGCCCGACCTCCGACGGCGTCGCCGTCACCGGCATCGGCCGCGACGCCGCCCTGAAGATCTGGTACAAGGCGCTGACGTCGTACATGACGTCGAGCACCGACTACGCGGGCGCCCGCACCGCCGCCCTGAACGCGGCAGCCGCCCTGTACGGCACCAACTCCACGCAGTACGCGGGCGTCGGCAACGCCTTCGCCGGCATCAACGTCGGCAGCCACATCACACCGCCGAGCAGCGGAGTGACGGTCACCAACCCGGGCAGCCAGACCTCCACCGTCGGCACCGCCGTGAGCCTGCAGGTCCAGGCGAGCAGCACCAACAGCGGAGCGCTGTCCTACAGCGCCTCCGGCCTGCCCGCGGGCCTGTCGATCAACAGCTCCACCGGCCTGATCACCGGCACGCCCACCACCGCGGGCACCTACAACACCACGGTGACGGTGACCGACTCCACCGGCGCCACCGGTACGGCGACCTTCACCTGGACGGTCAACTCCAGTGGCGGCGGCGGTTGCACCGCGGCCCAGTTGCTGAGCAACCCGGGCTTCGAGTCCGGCGGCACCGGCTGGAGCGCGACCAGCGGCGTCATCACCAACGACTCCGGTGAGGCGGCCCACGGCGGCTCCTACAAGGCCTGGCTCGACGGCTACGGCTCCTCGCACACCGACACGCTGTCCCAGTCGGTGACCATCCCCGCGGGCTGCAAGGCGACGCTGACCTTCTACCTGCACATCGACACCTCGGAGACCACCACCAGCACCCAGTACGACAAGCTGACGGTGACCGCGGGTTCGAAGACCCTCGCGACCTACTCGAACCTCAACGCCGCCTTCGGCTACGGCCAGAAGACCTTCGACCTGTCCTCGCTGGCGGGCCAGACGGTCACCCTGAAGTTCAACGGCGTGGAGGACTCCTCGCTGCAGACCGGCTTCGTCGTGGACGACACCGCCCTGACGACCGGCTGAGTCACCCGACGCGGCCCCGCACCCGCGCGGTGCGGGGCCGTGGCATGTCAGCTGAGCGGATCCAGCGTGAGGTACGCCTGCTGCGGGCTGCCGTCGTGGACCAGCGACTCCTGGTTGCCGACGTCGTCGAAGGCGAAGGCGTAGGCCTTGCCGTCGGCCATCTGGGCATGCACCGCACCCGCGTACTGGTTCGTCACCGCGTCCTGGTAGAAGGCGGCCGTCGAGGTGTCCGGCTGGTTCGGGTCGACCAGCAGGGTCGAGCGGTTGAAACCGGCGCACAGCGTACGGGAGATGGGGCCGCGCACGTTGTCGTTCGGCGCGTCGAGCAGCTTGTGGCAGCCGAAGACACTGTCCGCGTCCGGCTTCTGGAAGCTGGTGACGACCGCGCCGGAGGCGTTGGTGAAGTTCATGACGTTGCCCGAGACCCGGCCGTAGTACGTGGTGTTCGGCTGGTCGGCGAACGGCGTGACGGTCAGCGTCGACGTCGTGTACTTCTGCCAGACCCGGTTGACGTAGTCGTCCATCACGCTCGCCGGAAGGGCCCCGGTCTCCACGCCGTACAGCGGTGACAGGGCGCGCAGCACCGTGCCGTCGGAGCGGGTCTGGATCAGCCCGGACCAGCCGCCCGGCCGGCTCCGCAGCGCGTCGAAGAAGCCGTTGTAACCACCGGACTTCAGGTGTCCGGTGCTGCTCACGCTGCCGTCGGAGCGCTGCACGCCGACCGCGTACGGGGCGGAGAACATGTCCACCTGGGTGCTGTTCAGCCACAGCCCGGAGTCGTTGAGGGTGTACTCGGACCAGTTGAACAGGATGTTCCGGTTGGGGTCGGAGGGGTTCTGCACGGCGGGCTGCACCAGGCCGCCGGTGGTCAGCCGGAAGTCCAGTTTCCGGCCGTAGGAGAAGTAGATCCGGCCGGAGAACTTCGGTATCCGGATCGTCTTGGACTGCCCGGGGGCCGGGCCGGCGATCGCCGCGTCCGGGGCGGGCGTCGGCGGATTGCCGCCCGCCGGCCAGGCGTGGAAGCCGCCGTTCGCGTCGGCCCAGCCCTGCTGCCCGGAGGACAGCTGGGTGCCGAGGTCGTAGACGTAGACAGGTTCGGAGCGGCCCGAGTTGTTGGTGATCTTCAGCGGGACGGTGTCCGGTACGGCGGCACCGGCGTGGTCCGGGGTGCCCAGGGCGAGCACTCCGCCGACCAGGGCTGCGGTGGCGGCCAAGGGCAGCATGGGGCGGGTGAGTTGATGTGGCACTCTCTTGCCTCCGTGTGGGGTCGGGGTCGTACGGATATTGGTCCGTACCTGTTCTGAGAGCGCTCTCAGGCTGATACTGGTACGCGTTCATGTCAATGCAATGAACAGATCCGCTTGTGGCGCCCGCCGACCGGCAGGCGCCGTGAGCCGGTGTCAGAAGGTGCGCGCGAGCAGGTCGAGCAGGGCCGCCCAGTGCCGTTCGGTGGCCTCTCGGTCGTACGCGGTCGTGTCCGCCTGCGTGTAGCCGTGCCGGGCACCCGCGTAGACCTCACAGGTGTGCCGGACTCCCGCCTCGGTCAGGGCCTTCTCGAAGCGCTCGATCTGCTCCGGGGGCAGCGAGGGGTCGTTGTCGGCGTGTCCGAGGTACAGCTCCGCGGCGATGCGCGGGGCACCCAGGTGCGGGCTGGTCGGATCGTCGATGGCGAGCGCGGCTCCGTGGAACCCGGCAGCGGCCGCCACCCGGTCCGGGTGCGCCGCCGCCGTCCACAGGGCGAGCCGGGCGCCCATGCAGTAGCCGGTGACCCCGACCGGCCCGTCGGCGACCAGCGGGCTGTCGGCCATCCAGCGCAGATAGGCGGCGGAGTCACGCTCGATCAGGTCCTGGGTGAGCGAGAACACGATCGGGCCGAGCCGCTCCCAGATGGTCGGGTCGGCGCCCGGGTCGATGAACTCCGGCAGCTCGATGACCGGCGCCCGGCCGAGGCGGTAGGTCACGTTGGGCACCAGCACCGTGTAGCCGGCGGCGGCCAGCCGGTCGGCCATCGACCTCAGGTGCGGGCGCAGGCCGTAGGCGTCCATGTAGAACAGCACACCCGGACGGGGACGTCCGTCCGCCGGGCGGACGAGGTAGGCGTCGGCGACGCCGTCCTCGGTCTGGATGTCGAGGTCGGTTCCCTGGACATCGGTCATGGTGAGGAGGCCTCCCTGGAGGGACGGGCGCCGGGCGGCGGTGGCCCCCGGCGCCGGGACTGCGGCCCATGCTGTCACGCAAGATCGGCGCCACCGCACGGTGGGCCGCACCCTCACTCGAAACGGCCGGTGTCCCCGGCGCCCCGCCGCACGATCTCCGCTTCGCCGCCGGAGAAGTCCACGACCGTGGTCGGCTCGGTGCCGCAGTCACCCGAGTCGACCACCGCGTCCACCACGTGGTCGAGCCGGTCCTTGATCTCCCAGCCCTGCGTCAGCGGCTCCTCCTCGTCCGGCAGCAGCAGCGTGCTGGACAGCAGCGGCTCGCCCAGCTCCGCCAGCAGCGCCTGGGTGACCACATGGTCGGGGATGCGGACGCCCACGGTCTTCTTCTTCGGGTGCAGCAGCTTGCGCGGCACCTCGCGGGTGGCCGGGAGGATGAAGGTGTAGCTGCCGGGCGTGGACGCCTTCACGGCCCGGAAGACGTCGTTGTCCACCCGTACGAACTGGCCGAGCTGGGCGAAGTCCCGGCACATCAGGGTGAAGTGGTGCCGGTCGTCCAGTTGGCGGATGGAACGGATCCGGTCCATGCCGTCCCGGCTGCCCAGCCGGCAGCCCAGCGCGTAACAGGAGTCGGTCGGGTATGCGATGAGCGCCTCCGAGCGGACCGCGTCGGCGATCTGGGTGATGCTGCGCGGCTGCGGGTTCTCGGGGTGAACGTCGAAGTACTTCGCCATTCACCGAGCTTATGCCGTGAGCGGGCGGCGGGCGCGCACCGCGGTCGCGTGGGCACTGCGGCACCGCCATGGCCTCATACCTGTGCGCGCCCGGCGCCCGTCCGCCGGAGCATGCCGGGCGCGCCCGGGACGGGCCTCCTCGGTGTCGTTCGCGTACTTCCCGGATTTCGGGGCAGCCGCCCCGTGAGCAGTCCGAGGCCTCCCCCCGGCCCCGGACGCGAGGTCTCCGCCGGCGGCCCACCCCCCCGGGCCGCCGGCGGAGCCGTGTCCGGCGCGGGTGCACAGCCGCGTCCGGTAACGTGCGGATGCGTAGGTCCAGGTCAACACGGAGGCGAGGCGAGCGGCAGGTGGCCGGCCGACCGGACGAGGGCCCGGCGTTGCAGCAGCCGTACGGCGGGGACAGCGCCTGGGCGCAGGAGTTGCTGGACCAGCTGCGGCCCGCCGGGCGCGATCCGCGCCGGCTCGTCGACTGGCTCGCCCGGACCGTGAGCGCGTCGGTGTGCCTGCAGGACGACCGCGGTGCACTGCTCGCCGGTGAGCGGCTGCCGCTCGACCCCGCCGTCGTCGCCGGCGTCGCCACCGGCCGGGTCTCCGCCGCGTCCCTCGGCGACGGGGCACGGCACGTGCGGCTGGTCGGGATACGGCAGCCGGGGCCCGGCCCGGCGGCCGGAGCCGTCCTCGCCGTGGCCCGCACGGAGCCCTTCGACCGGCGCACCACCGAGATCCTCGGCCACACCGCCGGCGTACTGGAACTGCTGCTCGGGGAACGGGGGTCGGCCGAGTCCGCGCGGCGGCTGCGGCGGGCCACGGCCGATCTGCGGCTGGCGATCCTGCAACTGCTCATGGTGGAGGACACCGTCTCCGCCCGCCGGGTCGCCGCCGGGCTCTGGCCGGGCCTGCTGGAGCAGGACACCGCCCGTGTCTACGTCCTGGAGGACACGGCCGTGGAACGCGACCGGCTCGCCGACGCGTGCGTGGCCGCCACCGAGGGCCGGGCGCTGGTCGTGCGCTGCCCCGCGGTGGACGAACACGTCATCGTCCTCGGGCCGTCCGCCGAGGTGGAGGAGCGGCTGCGGTCCCTCGTCGGCGGCCGGCCCGGCACCTTCCTCGGCGGCAGTCCCCGGCAGCGCCTCGCCCTGACCGCCACCGCCTACGGACAGGCCGTCACCGCGCTCGCCGTGGCCCGCTTCCGGCCCGACCGGTACGCCGTCTACGCCGCCCGCACCCGCCCCGCACAGCTCATGGACCCCGAGGCGCTGCGGGCCTGGGCCGCGGCCGTGCTGCACCCGCTCGATGCGCTGGCGCACCACGTGCGCGCCGAACTGCTCGCCACCACCCGGCTGGGCCTGGAGTTCACCGCCGTGAACGCGGCCAAGGTGCTCGGCGTCAGCCGCAACACGGTCCGCGCCCGGATGGACCGGGTCGCCGCCCTGCTCGGCGCCGACCTCACCCGGCTGCCCGTCCGCGCCGTCGTCCACGCCGCCCTCAACACCGAAGCCGCGCACGGCTCGTACGGCCAGGCCGGCGGCGCATCCGGTCCGCCGGCCCGGATCCGGCTCACCGAGCTGCTCGCGACCGACGTGCTGTGCTCCTGGGCGGAGGGGCTGCTCGGCCGCCTCGACGAGGACGGCCGGGATCTGCGGGGCACCCTGCGCGCCTGGACCCGGGCCGACGCGCACGCCGAACACGCCGCCCGGGCCCTCGGCGTACACGCCCAGACCGTGCGCGAACACGTCCGCGCCGCCGAAGGGGTCCTGGAACGCAGACTGACGGCCGGCGGCACCGGCCTGTACGAGGTCGTCCTCGCTCAGCTCGTCACGGGCGAGCTGCCCGTGCCCGGCCTCGGCGCGCCCGGCCCCGGCGCGGCGAAGGCGGACCAACCGGACGCGTCTGTGCAGCGGTGAGCCCCGTGCGGGCCGTGCCGGGCACGGGTGCACTACCCCAGGTCCGGCAGCGCGCGTAGCTTCGGCAGTCCGCGGGGCACGACCGGAACGGGGGACCGGTCGCGGCCCCGCGTGCCCGCCCGCCTCATCCGGTCCGTGTGACGGGGAGGCGGTACACGTGCGCCGGTGAGATGACCTTCGTGATGGCCTCGCCCAGCACGGTACTGGGTTCCTGCGACCGGTAGGCGGTGTCCGTGTTGAGCAGCACGACCAGCGTCGTCCCAGTCGCGGGCAGGTAGACGGTCAGCGTCTCGTAGCCCGGCAGGGAGCCGTTGTGGCCGATCCAGCCCTGGACGTCGAAGATGCCCAGGCCGTATCCCGCACCCTTGATCGTGCCGGTCCCCGGGGTGGTCAGCCGCTGCTTCTGGGTGGCGGCACCCACCATCCGGCTGCCGTCCGGGAACCTGCCCGTGGCGACCGTGGGCGCCCAGGTGTGCAGGTCCCGGAGGTCCGAGATGATCGCGCCGGCCGCCCAGCCCCAGGACGGGTTCCAGTCGGCGGCGTCGGCTTCCTCGCCGTTCGCCGTCTGCCCGGTGTAGCCCTGCGCGTGTGGGGCGGGGAACTCGGTGCCGGCCGGGAAGAGCGTGTGATCCATGCCGGCCGGATCGAGGACGTGCTGCCTGATGTAGTCCCCGAGCCGCTGTCCGCTCTCCTTCTCCACCACGAGTCCGAGCAGGATCAGGTTGGTGTTGCAGTAGAAGAACCTCTGCCCCGGCTGGAACAGCACCGGGTGCTTGAAGGAGTAGGCGAGCAACTGACGTGGTGTGAAGGGCCGTTGCGGGTCGGAGGTGAGCGCCTTGTAGAAGTCCGGATCCTCGGAGTAGTTGAACAGCCCACTGCGCATGTCGGCGAGCTGACGCAGCGTGATCCTGCCGCCGTTCGGCACGCCGTCGACGTACCTGCCGATCGGGTCGTCGAGGCCCACCTTCCTCCGGTCCACCAGCTGCAGCAGCGCGGTCACGGTGAACGTCTTGGTCTCGCTGCCGATGCGCATGTACAGGTCCGGCGCCATCCGCCGGCCGGTGGCCTTGTCGGCGACCCCGAAGGAGCGGACGTAACTCGGCTGTCCCGGCGTCCAGATGCCCACGGTCACACCGGGGATGTCCGCCGCGCGCATCACCGTGCGCACCGCGGCGTCCAGTTGGCGTGCCACGCCGGGGGTGAGGTCGCGGACGGCGGTGCCCGAGGGGCTCGGCCCGGGCGAGCCGGCGGTGAGGGCGGCCGGCCCGGCGGCCGGGGACGCCCATACCGGCCCGGCGGCGACCGGCGCCAGCAGCGCCCCCACCGCCACGGCGACCGCGGCCCCCCTCAGGCGTGCGGACGTGTGCGACATGGGCTGACTCCAAGCACGTGGGAGGTGGGCGTGCGCTGAGCGGGATGTCGGAGCCCTGACCCACCCAGCATAGGAGCGCACCCCCCGCCGCGCCCGCCGGGCGGAACCGGCGGCCGCCCCCCTCGAAGCCTGCCGAGAAGCCTGCCGAGAAGCCTGGCGAGAAGGCTGCCGAGACGCCTGTCGATGGGATGCTTGTCCGACGGGCGGAACGCCCCGTTCGGGCGACGGCCTCACCCGACCCGGTGAGCCTTGGGGGCGGGCCGTACCGGTGACGGACACCGGGCGTTGCCCCGGCATGAACCGCTTCGATCCGGCGCACCGCTTGGATTGGCTCGACCGGCTGGACCGGATGCGCCGCGCGGGCCGGCCGGCGCAGGTGGATGGGGCCCGCGAGCCGATCTACGCCGGCCTCGTCGCCGAGTGGCGGGCGCAGGGACGGGCCGTGCCCGCGGACACCGGCGCGCTGTCGGCCGCCCGCCCCGGAGCCGGCCCGGGTGCGCGGCACACGTCCGGGCGCGCCTGAACCGTCACTGCCCGCACACCGGCGCGAGGACCGCGAGGGCGCCGTTGGCCTGGCGCAGGGACTCCTCCAGGACACCGGGCGAGTGCAGCGCGCCGGAGCCGTCCGGCGGCACGAGCCACTCCAGGAAACGCGCGGGCCGGTACGGCGGCGGTACGGCTACCCAGGCCCCCTTGGTCGTGTGCCGCAGACCCGCGCCCACCCAGCCCCCGGAGGGGTCCGGCGGCAGGAAGAACCCGACCCGGCCCGCCGCCGTGTCGACGAGCGTCGGCCCCGGCACGGGCATTCCGGGCCGGAACAGCAGGTCGAGGGTGAGCAGGCCGAGCCGCTCCGGGACGCTCAGCACGTCCCAGAAGCGGCCCGCCTCCAGCAGGGCGATGCCCTCGCCGTGATCCCACTCCCATTTGCACGAGCGCGGGTCCGCCGCCGCCGCGGCCAGCCACTCCACGCCCCGCGTCCACATCGTGTTCGTCATGCACCGCTCCGGGTGTCCTCGTCCGCCTGCCCTCGGCATATGCATGCTCGTAGATATTTCTACGCGGCGGAAGGGGTGGCGAACCCTGGCGTTTGCGCCGCAACGTTCGAACTCCGGCCGCGGGTTCGCCAGTTGGGGGAGGGTGGCGCGTCATCCGCGAGGTGGCTGGACATGGACGTCGGCGCTCGATTCGAGCGTGCTGACAATCGAATCGCGTGCAATATGTTGAGTCAGCTGCTGTTTCAGGCGTAGAGTCACCGCAATCGTCACCTTCCCCAGCGAGGTACTCCATGGACCGCACGCGCTTGCCCGCCCTCCTGGCCCGCGAGAGTGCCGAGGCCGAGCGCCTGGGCCCGCGCTCGCGCGCGGCCTATGCGGGGGCCGGGCACCTCTTCGGCCGGGTGCCGATGACCTGGATGAACAAGACGGCCGGTGCCTTTCCCCGCTACCTGGCCGGTGCGCGCGGGGCCCGGGTCACCGATGTGGACGGGCACGAGTACATCGACTTCTGCCTCGGCGACACCGGCGCGATGGCGGGCCACTCGCCCGCCCCGGTCACCGAGGCCGTGCAGCGCCGGTTCTCCGAGCTGGGCGGGGCCACGGCCATGCTGCCGACCCAGGACGCGGAGTGGGTCGGCGCCGAGCTGACCCGGCGGTTCGGCCTGGCGCGCTGGAGCTTCTCGCTCACCGCGACCGACGCCAACCGCTGGGCGATCCGGCTCGCCCGGGCCGTCACCGGGCGCCCGAAGATCCTGGTGAACAGCTACTGCTACCACGGCAGCGTCGACGAGTCGCTGATCGTCGTCGGCCCGGACGGCGCGGGTACCGCCCGCCCAGGCAACGTCGGCGCGCCGTGCGACGTGACCCTGACCAGCCGGGTGGCCGAGTTCAACGACCTCGCCGGACTGGAGCGCGAGCTGGCCCACGGTGACGTCGCCGCCGTCCTGATGGAGCCCGCCCTCACCAACATCGGCATCGTCCTGCCGGAGCCCGGCTACCTCACCGGCGTCCGCGAGCTGACCAGGCGCCACGGCAGCCTGCTCATCAACGACGAGACCCACACCTTCTCCGCCGGGCCGGGCGGCTGCACCGCCGCGTGGGACCTGGAACCCGACCTGCTGACCATCGGCAAGGCCATCGGCGGAGGCATCCCGGCCGGCGCCTACGGGCTGTCCGCCGAGCTCGCCGACCGGCTGCTGGCCCGCTCCGACCTCGACCTCGTCGACATGGGCGGGGTCGGCGGCACCCTCGCCGGCAACGCGCTCTCGGTCGCCGCGATGCGGGCCACCCTCGAACACGTCCTCACCGACGAGGCCTTCGCCCGGATGACCAAGCTCTCCGAGCGCTTCGAGGCGGGTGTCCGGGCAGGCATCGAGGCCCACCGACTGCCCTGGTCCGTGAGCCGGCTCGGCGCCCGCACCGAGTACCGTTTCACCAGCCCGGCGCCGCGCACCGGCACCGAGTCCGCAGCCGTCTCCGACCCGGAGCTGGAGGACTTCCTGCACCTCTACCTGGCCAACCGGGGCATCCTGCTGACGCCGTTCCACAACATGGCGCTCATGTGCCCGGACACCACCGAGCAGGACGTCGACACCCACACCGAGGTCTTCGCCGCGGCGCTCGCCGAGCTCGCGGACTGAAGCACCAGGGGCACACCCACACGAGAGCACGAAAGGACGCGCGTGGACGAGATCGACCGGGCCATCCTGCGCGAGCTGCAGACCGACGGCCGCATCGCCTACGCCGACCTCGGCCCGAAGGTCGGCCTGTCCGCCTCGGCGGCGCGGCAGCGGCTGCAGCGGCTGCTGGACTCCGGGGCCGTCCAGGTGGTCGGGGTCACCGATCCGATGGCCATGGGCGGACAGGCCATGGCCCTGCTCGGCATCGCCGCCGACGGCGATCCCCGCGCCGTCGCCGACGCCCTCGCCGAGCGCCCGGAGGTCGTCTACTCGGTGCTGACCTCGGGCGGATTCGATCTGTTCGCCGAGGTGGTCACCCCCGGTCCGAAGGCGCTGCTGGACTTCGTCAACGACGTGGTACGGCCCCTGGAGGGCGTTCGCGAGATCCAGTCGTTCCCGTACTTCGGCATTCACACCCACCGCTTCCTGTGGGACGTGGGCTGACCGGCAAGGCGGTCACGCGACCGGCGGCGCGGGCGCCAGCACCAGCATGCTGACGTCGTCCTGGACCACGTAGCCCCGCCGTACGAGGTCCGTCCACACCGCCCCGGGCAGCTCGGCGGACGCCGTGCCGGTCAGGGCGGCCAGCCGCGCCGGCAGCGGATAGAAGGCGTCCTGGGCGTCCCGGGCCTCCCACACCCCGTCGGAGGCCAGGAAGAGCCGGTCGCCCGGCCCGAGCGCCACAGTGACCTCCTTCGGCGGGCCGGCGCCGACCAGCCCGAGCCCCAGCGGCGGTCCCGGCGTGACCGTCACCTCCAGGGCGTCCTCCTCGTGCAGCAGCACGGGTGCCGGATGACCGCAGGCCACCACCCGTACGGCACGGCCGTCGGCGGAGAACTCCAGCAGCACCCCGGTGGCGAACAGCTCCGCATGGCGCACGCCCGCCGAGTCCACCGCGAGCCTGCGGTCCATCCGCGCGGCGACCGACTCCAGGTCCGGCTGTTCCAGCGCCGCCTCGCGGAAGGCGCCCAGCAGCGACACCACCGTCGCGACCGCCGACAGCCCGTGCCCCTGCACATCGCCCATCACCGCGCGCACACCGTACGGGCCGTCCCGTACGTCGAAGAAGTCCCCGCCCACCAGCGTCCCGTCCTGAGCGGCCCGGTAGAAGCCTGCGCAGCCCACGTGCCCGACCCGCTCCGGCAGCGGCGGCATCACGGCCCGCTGCACCGCCTCGGCGATCGCCCGCTCCGTGTCCAGCTGGGCGTCCCGGCGACTGCGCACATAGGACACGAACACACTCAGCGCGGCCACGAACACGATGCTGAGCAGATCGGTGTTGCCGGGGCGGTTGAGATGGGTGGCGGGGATGTTCAGCACCGCGACCACCCCGAGACCGAGGACCGCCGTCGCCAGCGGGCCGTACGACAGCACGGCCAGCGGCGGAATCGCGCCCAGCAGGAATCCGGCGTCGCGCGCGGCCGGAGTGATCACCGTGGCCACGGTGACGGCCACGAGCAGCAGCACGGGCAGCACCCGTACCCACCACGGCGGCGGCGCGCCCCGCAACCAGCCGCGATTCTCCAGGTCCCGATGCGACGACCCGCCGCGCACCGA
Source organism: Streptomyces incarnatus (assembly GCF_001027185.1). Lineage (NCBI taxonomy): Bacteria > Bacillati > Actinomycetota > Actinomycetes > Kitasatosporales > Streptomycetaceae > Streptomyces > Streptomyces incarnatus. Next base: position 7,898,967 of record NZ_CP011497.1, read on the forward strand.
TCTCACATCCCCAAGCTACGCCGCCCCGCGCGCCAGGGCCTCCTCCTCACCGGCACCCGGCGCCCGGGCCCCGGTCCCGGCCGTGGCCCGCGAAAAGCGGTGGACGCCCGGGTGCGGCCCGCATAGCCTGTGCCCGGCACGCCCGAGACGGACGGAAGGAGGCGAGCGTCATGGCCACTGTCATCCCGCGCTCCCGCCTCCCTGTCACCCGGGTGTGCCACGCCTGACCGGGAGCGCGTCCCCGCCGCCGCACCGCGGCACGCCTCCCGGAGGAATCCATGACCACCCCGGTCATCCGCGCGCTCGACGAGAGCACCGCGCACCTTTTCGACACCATGCCCGACCCGCTGGCGCTGCGTGACAAGCACCGCGACACCCGCTACCGCCCCGACTGGCAGCGCATCGCCGTACGCGACGGCCGCACCGTCGCCCGCGCCGCCTGGTGGGGCCGGCCCGAGGACCCCGAGCCGCTCCTGATCAACTGGTTCGACGTGGCCGAGGGCGAGGAGGAGGCCGGAGCGGAACTCCTGCGGACGGCGCCCTGGCAGACCGACGAACTCGAACTCGACCCGCCCGCCGGCTGGCGGACCGATCCCGGGCTGCGGACCGCCGTGGACATCCGGGCCGCCGCCGCGCGGGCGGCCGGCTACACGCCGCTGGTGGAGCGCTACCTGTACCGCTGGACCCCGGACCGGGGCCTGCCCGAGCGCCCCGGCCGTCTTGTCTTCGCCGCCGAGCCGGACGACGCCGTCTTCCACGACCTGCTGCGCCGCATCCACTCGGTCACCCTCGACGCCCACGCCCGCCGGGCGCTCGAAGAGGGCGGGCCGGACCTGGCCGCGCAGCGGGAACTGGACGTCTTCCACTGGTTTCCGTCCCCGCGTGACTGGTGGCAGATCGCCCGCACGCCCGAGGGCGAGCCGGTCGGCATCCACATCCCCGCGCGCAACTCGTCCGGACCCTGCGTCGGCTTCATCGGTGTCGTGCCGGAACAGCGGGGTCACGGCTACGCCTTCGACCTGCTCACCGAGTGCACCCACTTCCTGGCGGCCCAGGGCGCCGGCTTCATCGCCGCCGCCACCGATCGGTCCAACTTCCCCATGGCAGCGCACTTCACCAGGGTCGGCTACCCCGTCGTACGGGAGCGCATCAACTTCTGGTCCGACCGCGTTGTCAGTGGCGGGTGACATGCTGGGCGTCAGTGGTGACCGGTGGCGAGACGGGGGAGGGGCCATGGGATTCGTCGGAGAGGTGTGGCGGGTGTGCGCGGGGCAGGAGGCGGTCGGCGACATCCTGGTCGACGAGGCCGACTTCCCGTGGCTGTCGGGCGCCTTCACCGCGGGCCCCGGCTTCGCCGCCGTGCGGGACCTCTTCGCCGGTGAACTGGCCCTGCTGGAAAGAGCAGACGACGACGAACAGGGCTGGGAGGAATGGGAGAGGGCGTACGACGACATAGCCCGCCGAGTCTCCCTGTCGTCGCCGGACGGCCCGGTCCCCGCGTTCCTGCTGCACATCGAGGGCGACCGGGCGTGGTTCCGCTGGAGCGACGAGCCGGTCGAGGAGCCGGGAGGGGAGGGACGGACGGAAGGCTGACACGGGCGCGCCGCGCCGTACGGCCGGCGATCTACTCTTGATCATGAAGCCCGGCCGTCAACGGCCGCCCGTGACAGGAGAGTTGGATGACCACGACCCGTCCCACGCTGATCGACGCCGCCAGCGGACTCGCCGCGAACTCCGCCGTCGACGCCGACTCCTGGTGGTTCGGCGCCAGGCTGCACGACCACGAGAAGGTCTTCTGGGTGAAGATCCACGCGATGGAGATGAACGGCGCCTGTCTCAGCACGGTCGCGCTGCTCCGGGAACCGGACGGCCACACCGGTGACCGGCACGCGATCGACACCAAGGACGGTGTGACGCTGTCCGCGGACTCGCTCGACGTGAGGACGTCGATCCTGACCATGAGCGGGGACCTGGACGAGCTGGAGCTGTCCGGTGCCACGGACACCGCCTCGATCCGGCTCACCCTGCGCCGCGAGGGCCCCGTGCTCTACAACGGCGGCGCCGGAGTGTTCCCCTTCTTCGGCGGGACGACGGGGCAGTACGCGCTGCCCGGCCTGACCACGTCGGGGACCGTCACCGTGGACGGGGTCACGCACCAGGTCGGCGGACGCACCTGGTTCGACCGCCAGTGGGTGTCCGGCGCCACCGAGGCACCGCGCTTCACCTGGCTCGGACTCGACCTCGGTGCGGGCCGGTACCTGAGCGTCTGGGACGCGGTGGGAGACGGCACCTCCTGGCTCACCGAGCTCAAGCCCGACGGCTCACACCTGATCACCCGGGCTCGGCGAACCGAGCGGGACGGGCACTGGGTCCTGACCGTTCCGAGCCTCGACGCGTCCCTCGACATCACCCGTCGGGAGCTGTTCGCCACGCAGGGCGCCTACACCGGCGCGTGTCAGGTGACCGGCACGCTCGCCGGAGAGGACATATCCGGGCACGGCTTCACGGACGTCATCGGCTACTGAGGCCCCGTGTCCTGGGGCCGCGGGGCGCCGGGACACCGGCCTCGGGGTGAGCCGGAGCGGCTCCGTCCCACCCCGAGCGCCCGCGTCCACGGCCGGGCGGCCGGCAAGGGGACACCGGCCGGGTCCGGCGACGGGCGACCGGCGCCGGCAGCCGGCCGACCGGCCTCGGGACACCAGGGCTCCGCCGGCCCGGTCACCGGTCAGTCGGCCGGGGGCAGGTCCCTGCCGTCCACCAGGCGGGCCTGCGCCGTTGCCAGGATCTCGGTGACCCGGAGCCCGAACGCGGCGTCGCAGGCGTGGGGGCGGCCCGTCCGGGCGGCCGTGAGCAGGGCGTCGGTGGCGCGGGAGAGCGCCGGGATCGCTCCCTCGGAACTCCCCGGCATCAGGGTCACTCCCGCATCCCCCCGCAGTTCCACATCGGCCCCGGCCGCCGCCGGCGGCGCCGTCAGGCTCAGCGTGAGCGTGCTCGACGCGCCGGTGGCATGGTCGAGGACCAGATGCACGGTGTCCGCCGGACCGTGCGCCGCCGCCACGACCTGCCGTACGTCGCCGAGGACCGGCAGCAGCACCGACAGGGCGTGCGGACCCACGTCCCACAGCGCACCCTTCTCCCGCCGCCACGGCGAGGCGGCGAACGGGCTGTCGGTGGTGAACACGGCCCCCAGCCACTGCGCGCGGGCCGTGAACCAGCCCGCCACGGCGGCCTGTTCCTCGATCCAGGCGTCCGGCTCCTTCTGGAAGCGGGCGGTGAAGAAGACCACCGAGGCCACCCCGGCCCGCTCGACCGCGGCCACGACGGCCCGCCCGTCGGCCACCGACACCGCGAGCGGCTTGTCCAGCAGCAGATGGCGGCCCGCCCGAGCGGCCCGCACCGCGAACTCGGCCTGTGCGGACGGCGGCAGGGCCACGGCGACGGCGTCCACGCCGGCCAGCAGCGCGTCCACGTCGTCGTACGCCGGGACGTCGTACCGCTCGGCCAGCGCGGTGGCGGCCTCCGGACGGCGGCCCCACACCCCGGCGAACTCCACACCGGGGTGTCCGGCGAGGGCGGGGGCGTAGGCCGCCCGGGCCCACGGGCCCGTCCCCAGCAGTCCGATGCGCATGTGGCGTTCCTTTCTCCGAGCCGATCCCCGCACCGTCTTCAGCCTGCGCTCCGGCCGCTCCGCGCACACCTGCCGTCCGGATCCGCGTCCGCGGCGAGCCAGTTGGCGATCGTCGCGGCGATGGGCTGACCCGTGTCCATCTCGACGAACCCGAACTGACCCGACTGGTTGCACTCCAGGAACCACCAGATCCCGTCGGCGTCCTCGGCGAAGTCGAATGCGCCGTAAGCCAGTTCCGCGCCCCTCATGTACCGCCGTACGCCCTCGGCGACGCGCGGGGGCACGTCAGCGGGGAGCCAGGGAGAGCCCGAAGGGGCGAAGCGGACGTCCACGTCGTCCGGATGGGCGTCCGGGTCGGCCGGTTTGCGGGCGGCCAGCAGGGTGTCGCCGACGACGGTGAGCCGGATGTCGGCCCGTTTGGCGATCCGGCGCTGCAGCAGCGTCGGGCCGTAGGCCACCGCCGAGAAGTCGGTGTCCGGTGCGACCCGGCTGGTCGGCACGGCACGCGGCGGCTCCTGCGGATGCGCGCCGGAGACCGGCTTGACCACCAGATCCGGGAAGCGCTCCGCGAACTCCCGGGCCGCCTGCGGGAACGTGGTGATCAGCGTGGCCGGCACCGCGAGGCCGCTGTCCTGGGCCAGGCGCAGCTGCCAGGGCTTGTGGCGGGCGCGGCGGGCCGCGTCCGGATGGTTCATCCAGCGCGCGCCGGTCGTGCGCAGCATGCCGTAGAGCGCCTGTGACGACTCCTCGGTCAGCCAGGCGGACGGCTGGGCGGCGCGGGCGGCGGCGTCGCCGGGCCTGCGCACCCAGACGGAGCGCAGGCCGCCCATGCTCACCAGGCGCCCGCCGACGGACAGATGTCCCCGGCAGGCACCCTGCACGTACTCGCCCGACAGCGCCACCCCGTTGGTCAGATCGGCGGGGTCGAGCCGGACCACGGGCACGCCCGTCTCGCCCAGCCGGAGGACCACCATGTCCGCCGTCACGTCCTCTTCACTGGTCAGGATGAGCACGGTCATCTTCCAGAACCCGCGTTCAGTCGTCGAAGTGCGTCTTGGAACCGGCCGTCGAGGTCGTGGTTCCCAGAGCCCTCAGCGTCACGTGGTCGGTGGCGGCGATCCGCCCGTCCGGGAGGACGTTCAACTGCAGTCCGGAGTCGTACGCATACGGAGTGGTGACGTCCAACTGCACAGCGGGGCGCGCGTAGTTGAGCGTGAACGGTTGCATGGTCTCTCCCTGATTAGGCTTTCACGTCCTTATACGAATCGAACGGGTGATTGGTTTCCTTACGCTGAGTAACCGTAGGCCGAAGGGGGTCCCGAAAACCCCGACGGACGGCGTGCCTGCATGGCCGATGACGCCGATGAAGCCCAGGACGTTGCACTGCCGCGGCGGGAAAGCGGGTCACTCCGTGAGCGACAGCGCGCCCCGTGCCACCGTCAGGGCCTGCTCCGCGTACCCGCGTCCGAACAGCACGGCGTGGACCAGCAGCGGGAACAGCTGGTGCACGCCCACTCGGTCGGCCCGGCCGGGCGCGAGCGGTGCCGTCTCCTCGTACCCCGCGAGCACCCGGTCCAGATGGGGGCAGCCGAAGAGCTGGAGCATCGCCAGGTCCGTCTCCCGGTGTCCGCCGTGCGCGGCCGGGTCGATGAGGCGAACCTCACCGTCGGCGCCCCACAGCACGTTGCCGTTCCACAGGTCGCCGTGCAGGCGCGCGGGCGGCTCGGCGGGTCCCGCCAGATCCGGCAGCCGCGCGCAGACACGCTCGAAGAGTGCGGCCTCGCCGGGGCGGAGCGTGCCGCGGTCGACCGCGCCGCGCACATACGGCAGCACGCGGTGCTCGGCGTACCAGCCGGGCCAGTCACGGCCCGGCGTGTTGCGCATGGGGGCGAGACCGATGAAGGCGTCCTCGGGGCCGCCGGGCGGCGCGGCTCCGAAATCCGAAGCCCCCGAGGCGTGCAGGGCGGCCAGGGCCTGGCCGAAACGATGCGCCGCCCCAGGGTCCGGACGTCCGGTCCGCACCCGCTCCATCACCATCCAGCGTTCGTCGTGCCCGAGCACCGCCGGCACCCGGACCGCGTCCGCCGCGGCCAGCCAGCGCAGCCCCGCCACCTCCGCGCGTACGGCCCCGGGAGCGTGCCCCCGCTTGACCATCACCGGAGCGCCACTGTCCAGGGTGACCTCGGCCGGTGATCCGGAGCCCGCCCCCGCGCCGGTGACCGGGCGTCCGGTGAGCCGGGACGCCGCCCGCACCGGATCCTCGCTGTCGTCGTATCCCTTGACCACGGCCCCAGCCTAGGTTCCGCAACGGAGGTCCGCGGTAGGCGACTTCGACCATTGATACGACTGTTTTCAGCCAAAACCAAGCAGTAACTGCACGTGCTGATTCCGTAGCGCTAGCGTGAGGGCGCCGCGTCGCCACACCAGGGGCACAGGGCCCCGCCGGGACTAGCGCGCGGCGGAGGATTTCCCCTTTGACCACAGCATCCGTGCTGATGGCCGACGTCTTCGAAGTCCAGCCCTACACCTCCCACTGCGAGGTCATCCTCGGCGAGGGCGCGCACGCCGTGATCGGCGTCTCCCCGGGCAACAGCTATTTCTCCGCCCGCCGCCTGCACGACCTCGCCCGCTGGGGACTGGACCACTTCGACAAGGTCGACTTCGTCTACACCGACCTGTACGTCGCCGAGATGTACGAGGCGTCCGGCTATCCACCGGACGAGGCCCGGCGCAAGGCGGTGAAGAACCTGCGGGGCGTGCGCGCCAAGGTCCGGGACGCGGTGTCGGCCGCCGACCCGGAGGGACTGCGGATGGACTGGCACCCGATGTCCGAGTTCCGCACCAACCCCGCCTACCAGGACATCCACCGGCATCTGACGGCGCGTCTGGCCTCCGACGGGGCCTTCCGGGCCGTCTGCGACGCCCTGGTGAATCGTTTCCTCAGTGCGCGTGGCGAGACGCCGACCGAGCGGCAGCGGGCCGTGTGCCTGGAGTACGTGTGCGCGGAGGCGCCCCTGTTCCTGGACACCCCCGCCATCCTCAAGGTGCCCTCCTCGCTCAACTGCTACCACCAACTGCTGCCGATGGCCGAGCTGTTGTACTCCCGGGGCGCCGGACTGCGCGCCTCCCGCAACCAGGGCCACGCCATCGTCACCCCCGCCGCGCTCGAAGGAACCGCCGCATGACCACCGCCCCCGGCGTCCGCGCCGACCACCCGCCCCTGCTCGACTTCCCGTTCTCCTGGGACGGCACCAGGGTTCCCGCCGAGGTCGCGGACCTGCGCGCCACCACCCCCGTGCGGCGCGTGCGGACCATCGCCGGCGACGAGGCCTGGCTCGTGTCGTCGTACGACCTGTGCGCCCAGGTCCTGAAGGACGACCGCTTCTCCCTCAAGGACACCTCCGCCCCCGGGGTCCCCCGGCAGTATGCGCTCACGATCCCGCCCGAAGTCGTGAACAACATGGGCAACATCACGGGGGCCGGGCTGCGCAGGGCGGTGCTGAAGGCGCTCAACCCGAAGACGCCGGGCCTGCTGGAGTGGCTGCGCGAGGAGGCGCACCGCCTGGTGGACCGGATGGCCGAGGACGGACCGACGGCCGACCTGCGCGGCGCCTTCTGCGAGCCGTACTCCGCCGGGATGCACTGCCGCATCCTCGGCATCCCGCAGACCGAGGCCCCGCCCTTTCTGCGCAGCCTCGACATCGCCTTCATGAACTCGCCGTGCCCGATCACCGGCGCGAAGATCAACTGGGACCGGGACATCGCCCGGATGACGGCCCTGCTCGACGACCCGTCGACCTGCGGCCTGATGGGCGAACTCGCCGCGCTGCGCGACGACCCCGACTACGCCCACCTCACCGACGAGATGCTGGCCACCGTCGGGGTCACCATGTTCGGCGCCGGCGTGATCTCCACCTCCGGCTTCCTCGCCATGGCCCTGGTCTACCTGCTCACCCACCCCATCGCCCGCGACCTCCTGCGCGACCGGCCGGACCTGATCGGCCCCGGCGTCGAGGAGCTGCTGCGGGTCAACCTCTCCATCGGCGACGCCCTGCCCCGCCTGGCCCTGGAGGACGTCCGGCTGGGCGAGGTCGACGTACGGGCGGGCGAACTGGTCCTGGTCCTGGTCGAGGGCGCCAATCTGGACCCGGAGAAGTTCCCCGACCCGCACCGCTTCGACGTGCACCGCGACAACACCGCCGACCACCTCTCCTTCGGCGCCGGCGCGCACTACTGCCCCGCGACCGCACTCGGCCGCGCACACGCCCGGATCGCCCTGGAGGTCCTCCTCGACCGCCTGCCGGACCTCGCCCTCGCCGTACCCCCGGGCCAGCTGGTATGGCGCACCGGGTTCATGAAGCGGATCCCCGAACGGCTGCCGGTGACCTGGTAACCGGCACGCACCCGCCGTCCGTACGGCGCCCCCGGCCCGGCATCCCGGGAAGGGGGTGCCGTACGGGTCACCATCAGCGGTTGGGGACGGCGGGTCCACCTCGGCGGCTCGGGACGGTGGGTCCCCCTCGGCGGTTCGGGACGGCGGGTCCACCTCGGCGGTTCGGGGCCCGGTCAGCGGCCGGCCGCGTGGGTCCGCCGCGGCAGCCCCACCGGATTGCCCGGCGGCAGCAGGCCCGAGGTCTCGACCATGCGGGCCAGGGGATCCAGCAGGTCGGCCAGGCGTGCGGTGCGGTCGGTACCGAGGGCGGCCCAGGGCCGTTCCGCCGCCGCGTCGGTGAGCGCCTCCACCTCAGCGCGCACGGCCGCGCCGGCCGGAGTGAGCGCCCCGTCGGCCCGGAGCAGGCCCCGCTCACGCAGGCGTACCCCCGCCGCCGCCCAGTCCGCCTCCTCCCACCTGCGTGTCTCCCTCAGGAACACCCCGTCGGACTCGCCCGCGGCAGCCTTGAGCACCATGGCCTCAACCGGCCCGATTCCCTGACTCACCAGGACCGCGACGTGCCCGTCACCCCGGTGTTCGCGCAGGGTCGTCAGGCCCTGCCACAGCCGCGCGGTGGGGCGGTCCGGGCGCTCCAGTGCCTGGTTGGCCGCGGCCAGCACGCGGCCCGTGGTGTCCGCCGCGGCAGCCGCTTCCCAGGCGAGGCCGGCGGCCTCCGCGAACGCGGCCGAGCCGACGGTGTCCGCTCCGAACAGGCGGGTCAGCGCCGCGTCGAGGGCGTCCTGGCGGGCGGCCAGCACATCGGCGGGCGCCGCGTACGTCCAGGCGTCCGGCAGGGCCCGGGCCACTCTGTCCGGGTGGAAGACGTAGAAGCAGCTCGTCACGACGGACGGGGGAACCGCGCCGAGCGGTGCGGCGCGCAGCGCGAAGTACCCCATCCAGAATCCGCGCATCCCGAGCGCGTCCGCCGTACGGCGCACCTCCGGTGCGAAGTACACGAGGTCGTGCACCGGTTCGTACCGCTCCCACAGGGCCCGCGCCATCGCGTCCGCCACCGTTTCCTCCCCGCCTCCGGATCCACTGCGTACTGTCGACACCAGACTGCGTTATGACGGCGGTCATAACAAGGGCGTGGCCGGGCGGAAGGCGATCCCAGGGTCGACTGGTTCGCGAACACTAGTGGAAAGGGGGCGGCACGGACGTCGACGACATCGTCGTCCGCTCGCTGCTGCGCGCACAGCATCCGGATCTCGCCGACCTGGAGATCCGTGCCGTACCGGGGGGCTGGGACAACCAAGTGTGGCGAGTGGGCGGCCGGTTGGCGGTACGGCTGCCGCGGACGCCGGGCGCCCCGGAGCTCCTGCGCAAGGAGCAGCGGTGGCTGCCCGTGCTCGCTCCGCGGCTGCCCCTGCCGGTACCGGTACCGGTGCGCACCGGTACGCCCTCCGCCGCCTTCCCGCGCCCGTGGGCCGTCGTGACCTGGGTCCCCGGAGAACCCGGGGACAGGGCCGTTCTCACGCGCGGCGACGATGCCGCCGTCCGGCTGGCGGGCTTCCTCGCCGCGCTGCACGCGTCCGCGCCCGCCGAGGCGCCGGTCAACGAGGTGCGCGGAGGAACCCTCTGTGGCCGTACGGCCGAGTTCGAGGAGCGGTTCGGGGCTGTCGCGGACCTGCTGACCGGAGCGGAGCTGTCCGACGCGCGCTCCCTGTGGCAGCAGGCCGTCGCCGCGCCCGCGTGGTCCGGAGCACCGGTCTGGCTGCACGGCGACCTGCACCCGGCCAATGTCGTCGTCGCGGACGGCACCCTGGCCGGTGTGCTCGACTTCGGGGACGTCTGCGCGGGTGATCCGGCGACAGATCTCGCGGCCGTGTGGCTGCTGTTGCCCGCGGGGACGGCTCGCCGGTTCTTCCGGTCGTACGGGACGGTCCACGAGGCGACCCTCCGGCGTGCCCGGGGCTGGGCCGTGCTGCGGGCCCTGTCACTGCTGGGGATCGGCCGGGCGCACGAGCGGGGACTGCCCGGCGGGCAGCCGGGGTGGGCGAGGGCGGGGCGTGCGGCACTCGGCCGGCTGGGAGCGGCGCGACGCGCCGGGTGATTCGCCCGGACGAGGGGCCGTTCGGGCCGGAGCGCTGGGACATACGGGTGGCGCGATGACCCGGCTGGGTGGCTCGGATGGTGGGAGCCCGCGTACTCGCTGACGGTGGTTCATGTCGAGGCCGGGTCTGTCCAGCTGATGAGGATTCCGCTGCCCGGCCACGGCGGAAGGACACAGCTATGCGTTCTGCCCGCATGCTTCTGGCCACGGCGGCAGCGACCGCCGCACTGACCTTCGGCGCGCCCAGTGCCGCCTTCGCCGTTCCCGCGGGTGACGACGGAGGCCGAGACGACTCCTCCTACAGCCAGGACCACGACCGTGGTTCCGGCGAGGACCACGGCCGCGACGACGACTCCGGTCGCGACCACGACTCGGGCCGCGACCACGACAATGATCACGGCGACAACCACGGCAGGGGCCGTGGACACGGCGAGCCGCACGGTGGAATCCACACGGGTGGCGGAGCGCTGGCCGCGGTGCGAGGTGACGGCCACGGCGACGACCGGGGCGACGATGACGACCACGGTCAGGAGGAGGGCCGTGGCGAGGACCACGGCGGTGACGACGACCACGGCCGCGATGACGACCACGGCCAGGGCGACGAGCACGGCCGGGGCGACCACGACAAGGGCCGCGGCGGCCACGACAAGGGCCGCGGGCCGCGTGGCGGCGTGCACACCGGTGGCGGTGCGCTCGCCACGCTGCGCGGTGACGACTGGGGCTCGGGCCACGAGGACGGCGGCCGGGACGGCGGCCGTGACGGTGGCCGGGACGAGGGTCGTGACGGCGGGCGTGAAGGCGGCCGCGACCACGAAGAGCACGGCGACCACGAGAGGCCGCACGGTGGCATGCACACCGGCGGCGGCGCGCTCGCCACGCCGGGCGTCACCGCGGGCGGCCTGGCCGTGCTGGCCGTGGGCGCCGGCGGCATGTACCTGCTGCGCCGCAAGAAGGCCGGCCAGCCGGCGTCCTGACCGCACGACTCGTTCCAGAGGCTGCGGCCGCCGCCGATGCCCCACCGTGTCGGCGGCCCGCACCCGCTGGCCCTCCCCGACGGTTGCGCGCACACAGGTCCCCCTGCGCAGGCGCCCCCGTACGTCCTCCCCGCGCGCCGGGACCTGTTCCGGCGCCCCTGTCCAGTTCCCCGTGCTGCCGTGCCCGAGTGAGGTGGTGTCCGATGGCAGCAGATCCCTCCTCCCCGACCTCCGCGGAACCGCGGGCGGACGGGCGGAGTTCCGGCCGTGGCGGGCGGCGGCTGACGCTGTGGGGCGTGGCGATCGTCGTCCTCGCCGTCAGCCTGTTCGGCGGCCACCGCACCTCGGACGGCTCCCCGCAGGTGTCCCGTGCGGCGGGCTCGAGCGCCGCCGCCCAGGCCGACCCGCAACAGACCGACCCGCTGAAAGCCGACCCGAAGCTGATCGAACCGCAGCGGACGGATCCGCAGCAGGACGACACAGAGCTGCCCCGATCCACACCGACCCGGCTGCTCATCCCGAAGATCGCCGTGGACGCCCCCTTCACCACGCTGACCATCGGCGCCTCGGGACACCTCGAGCCGCCGCCCGCGGGGGACACCAACCTCGTCGGCTGGTACGCCAAGGGCGCCTCCCCCGGCGAGAAGGGGACCGCGATCATCGCGGGGCACGTCGACACGAAGACCTCCGCGGCCGTCTTCGCCAACCTGAACGAGCTGCAGCCCGGCGACCGCTTCACCGTGGAACGCGCCGACGGACGCGACGCCGACTTCGTCGTGGACGACAAGGAGACCTTCGCCAAGGACGCCTTCCCCAGCGACCGGGTCTACGCCGACGCCGAGCGCCCCGAGGTGCGGCTGATCACCTGCGCGGGGGAGTACGACCACGAGGCGAAGGACTACAAGGACAACCTCGTGGTCTTCGCCCACCTGGTGTGAGCCGGCCCCGTGCGGATCAGGCGGTGCCCTCCCCGAAGGGCCCGCCCGGCGCGAACGCCAGCGCCGCGAACCGTTCGCCCATCCGGCGGTGCGCGGCGGCGTCCGGGTGCAGGCCGTCGGGCAGCGGCAGTTCGCCGAAGTCGGCCTCGCCGTACAGCTCGCGGCCGTCCAGGTAGGACAGCCGCGGGTCCTCGGCCGACCGCTCGCGCACGATCCGGGCCAGCTCGTCCCGGATGACCCGCAGGGTGAGTTTGCCGCTCGCCTTCTCGGCCGGGTCGCCGGCGGCCCGGAACCGCAGCCTTCCCTCGCTCAGGGCGGCGAGGTCCGGGAGACTGGGGCCCGGCGTGTCCTCATGGACTGGGCACAGGATCGGCGAGACGACAAGCAGCGGCGTGTCGGGGTGTCCGTCGCGGATGGTGTCGAGGAAGCCGTGGACGGCGGGGCCGAACGCGCGCAGCCGCATCAGATCGGCGTTGACCACGTTGATGCCGAGCTTGACGCTGATCAGGTCGGCCGGGGTGTCGCGCAGGGCGCGAGCGGTGAACGGGTCGAGCAGGGCACTGCCGCCCAACCCCAGATTGATCAGGTCCACCCCGCCGAGGGACGCGGCGAGCGCCGGCCAGGTGGTGGTCGGGCTCGCGGCGTCCGAGCCGTGACTGATGGAACTGCCGTGGTGCAGCCACACCGTGCGGCCCTGATGCGGTACGGCCTCGACGGGCGCGTCGGTGCGCAGGGCGACGAGTTCGGTCGTCTCGTTGTGCGGCAGCCAGATCTCCACGACCTTGGCGGTGCCGGGCAGCCCGGAGAAGCGCACGGTGCCGACCGGGCCGGGCCGGTGCTCGGTCGTGCCGGCGGTCATGTCGATGGTGAGCGTGCTGCCGCCGGTGACCCGGCCGCTGCCGGCCGGACGTCCGTCGACGAGCAGCTCGTACACGCCGTCCGTGCGCGGCGGTGCACCGGCGTAGACCCGTTTGGTCGGCAGGGTGTCCAGCTCGACGGTGGTCGCACGGGTGCGGAAGACCAGCCGTACACCCGAGGGCTGGGACTCCGCCATGGCCAGCTGCGGATCGGCGCACTGCGCGCGGGCGCGGGCGGGCAGCCGGTGCGGCAGCAGTCCGTGGGCGGTGCGTTCCAGATCGAGGGCGCCACGGACGAGTTCGGCGGTGAGCGGGGTGGTCTGCATGATGTCGGCCTGTGTGGTCGGGGTCAGTGGGTGGGCCAGTTGCGCAGCAGGGAGTCGAGGGCCTCCAGGATCCGGGTCCAGGACTCCTGCGAGTCGGGGGTGCTGTGGCTGAATCCGCCGGCCGTCTCCAGCCCGACGAAGCCGTGGAAGACGCTGCCGAGCAGCCGGACCGCGTGGGTCTGGTCGGGCTCGGCCAGGTCGTAGCCGCGCAGGATCGCCCGGGTCATCTGCGCGTGCCGGCCCCCCGCGCTCGCGGCCGCCGCCTCGGGATCCAGCGGATGCCGGGCCGCCGCATAGCGGCCGGGGTGTGCGCGGGCGTAGTCGCGGTACACGTCGGCGAACGCGACGAGGGCGTCCTTGCCGGCCCGGCCGGCGAGCGCGTCGGCGGCGCGATCGGCCAGCTCCTCCAGCGCGAGCAGCGCGATCCGGGTCCTGAGGTCCTGGGAGCTCTTCAGGTGCGAGTACAGACTCGCGACCTTGACGTCGAACCGCCGGGCCAGCGCCGACACGGTCACCTGGTCGAAGCCGACCTCGTCGGCGAGGTCCGCACCCGCGCGGACGAGGCGCTCGGTGGTCAGGCCTGCGCGCACCATCGCGTTTCTCCCCTCTGCCATAAGCGATTATGGGCTTGCCTAAAGACTTTAGGCAAATCAGGGAGAGATGAAGGGATCAGTCGCCTGTCGACTCCCGGATCACCAGCGAGAACGGGCCGACGAACTCCTCCTGCGCCATCGGCGGACCCGCACTGCCCAGCCGCGCGACGAGCAGGGCGACGGCCCGCTCCGCCATCAGGTCGTGATCCGGATCCACCGTGGACAGCGACGGGACGAGGAACGCGCTCTCGTCGACGTTGTCGAAACCGATCACCTTGACCCGCTCCGGCACCCGCACCCCCGCGTCCGCGAGGGCGCAGCACGCCCATCGCCACGGTGTCCGTCACACAGAACACACCGTCGAAATCCAGCCCGTCCGCGACCATCGCCCGCGCCTGCCGGGCCCCCGCCGCCATGGTGAGCGCGGGCACGCTCCGCACCAGTTCCGGGTCCTCGGGCAGACCGGCCGCGGCCAGCGCCTGACGGTAGCCGCTGTGCCGCAGGCCGGACACGTCGACCTCGTCCCGCGGTTCCCCGCACACGACGGCCACGCGCCGGCAGCCCCGCTCGATGAGATGCCCGGTGGCGGCCGCCGACGCCTCGACGTTGGGCATGGCGACATGGTCCACGGGCCCGCCGAAGATCCGCTCGCCGAGGATCACCACCGGGTATTCCGTCCTGAGCGCCTCGACGTCGGCGGGGCCCATGCCGACGGTGCTGAGGATCAGCCCGTCGTAGAGCCGGTTGCGGGACCGGGACAGCGCCGCCGGCTCGTTCTCCCGGCGGGCCCCGGTCTGCTCGATGCTCACCCGCAGGCCGTGCCGGCCCGCCGCGGTGATGATGGCCTCGGCGAGCCGGCCGTAGTACGGGCGGTTCACCTCGGGCACCGCGAGGCCGATGGTGCCGGTGCGGCCCTTGCGGAGGTTGCGGGCCGCCACGTTGACCCGGTAGTCGAGCCGGGCCATTGCCGCGAGGACGCGCTCGCGGGTGGCGGGCCGGACGTGGGGATGGTCGTTGATGACGTGGGAGACCGTCACCGCCGACACGCCGACACGCCGACACGCCGACACGCCGACACGCCGGCCGCCTTCGCCGCGTCCTGGATCGTCGCCACCCGCACTGCCGCCCGGTGTCCTGCGCACAGCGCCGCGGGTGCCCGCCCGTCAGCCGTCCTGCGCCAGACGATAGAGCGCGGCGCCGTGCGCGGGCAGGCCGACCGCCAGGTGCCGGCCGTCGTGCGCCACGCCGGTGCGGGTCCACAGCTCCCGGACGCGATCGGCCGGGCGGGCACCGATCGAGCCGAGCGGCACCTCGAACCGCCGGGGCCGGTCGGCCAGGGAGAACACGGCGGCGTACCGGGTACGGCCGTCGGTGTCGCGGGCGGTCCACAGCACCAGGTCGCCCTCGCGCAGCACCTCGCGGTTCCCGGTGCTGTGCATGAGGACGGCCAACGCCTCGCCGTTGGTGAGGAGTTCGATGGTCTCCGGCGGGCTGGTCGGCAGGTCGCCGCCGATCATCAGCGGGGAACGGGAGATCAGCCACAGGGTGAGCAGACTGATCTGCTCGGGCCGGGTGAGCCGGGACAGGCGGTCCTCGCCGCGTTCGGCACGGATGCCGACGCGGCCGAGCGGCAGCATGTCGGCGTCCGCCCAGCCGCCCTCGCCCTGCCAGGGGGCCCAGCGCGCCATCCGGGCGAACTGGGCCTCGACGTCCTCCCACCGATCCCACAGGTCGTCGCAGACCCGCCACATCGTGGCGTGCTCGCGCAGGTGGTCCAGCCGGGCCAGGGACACGTCGGTGCCGGGGGACAGGCTGAGCTCGATCGGCCGGCCGCAGCGCTCGATCGCCCGTGCGTAGGCGGCGATCTCCCGCTCGTGGTACGGGAAGAGCATGTCGTCGGCCTTGACGAAGTCCACGCCCCACGCCGCGAACTGGGCGACCTGGGAGTCGTAGTAGGCCTGGGCGCCCGGGTGGTCGTGGTCCAGGCCGAAGTTGTCGGGGTTCCAGGGGCACACCGAGCCGGTGTCCGCGATCTCGTCGGCGGTGAACTCCGTACCGAGGACCGGGAGCCGGGCGGCGACGGCGCGACGCGGGATACCGCGCATGATGTGCAGGCCGAAGCGCAGTCCCAGATCGTGCACCCGCCGGGCCAGCGGGGCGAAGCCGGCCGCACCGGCGGCCGACGGGAACCGGTTCGGCGCCGGGAGCTGGCGGCCGTACGCGTCCAGGACCAGCGGCGCGTCCGCGTTGTAGCCGTGGGCGCGGGCCGTGGGCTCGTACCACTGGATGTCCACCACCACCGTGTCCCAGCCGTGGGCGAGCAGGTGGCAGGCCATGAACTCCGCGTTGCCGAGCACCTCGTCCTCGGTGACGGTCGTGCCGTAGCAGTCCCAGCTGTTCCAGCCCATCGGGGGACGCAGCCGCCGGTCCGGAAGGGGTCGGTCCATTGTCGCCATCGCTCAGCCCGCCAGGCTCATGGGTGCCTGGACGGTCACGAAGGAGTGCGGGGGCAGGGTCAGCTCGAGCCCCCGGTCCGTGACCCGTAGGCCGTCGCCGTCGAAGGAGCCCGGGGCCACCGCCTCGGGCGTCCGCGGGGTGTTGTGCGCCTGGAGCCTGTCCGCCGCGAGAATCCGCGCCCGTGCCTCGCCGATCCGGCCGCCGCGCAGGTCCAGGGTCACCTCGGCGCCCTCGTCGGCGTCCAGGTTGCTCAGCGAGACCAGGACCAGGTTGGGGACGCGCAGGGCACGCAGCGCCTCGACGACGTCCAGGCGGATACCGCCCTCGTTCGGGATCGGGGAGTCCTCGCCGACCCAGAACCCGCCGTACACACACCGCCCGAGATGCTCGGCGACGTGCCCGTACAGGTGACGGCTGATCCCGGGCCCCTCGATGTCGAGGTTGATGATCGCGGTGGCGGTGGGCACCGGCGTACTCCGATCCGAGATCGTTTGTACCGATAAAAAGTCGCATCGGCGCGGAGCAGCGTCAAGGGTGCCGCGAGGGCCGCAGGAGAGGTCGCAGCGAGGAGGCGACGCGGGCCGAAAACGGTTCGCAGAGGGCAGGAACCGGGACCTACCCTGCCGGGCATGGCAAAGGCACCCGTTCTCACACCCCGGGCGGACGACTTCCCGCGCTGGTACCAGGAACTGATCACCAAGGCGGAGCTGGCCGACAACGGCCCGGTGCGCGGCACCATGGTCATCCGACCGTACGGGTACGGCCTGTGGGAGCGGATGCAGCAGGACATGGACGCCCGGATCAAGTCGACCGGCACCCAGAACGCCTACTTCCCGCTGCTCATCCCGGAGTCCTATCTGACGAAGGAGGCCGAGCACGTCGAGGGCTTCGCGCCCGAGCTCGCTGTCGTCACCCATGCGGGTGGCAAGGAGCTGGAGGAGCCCGTCGTGGTCCGCCCCACCTCCGAGACGATCGTCAACGAGTACTTCGCCAAGTGGGTGCGGAGCTACCGCGATCTGCCCCTGCTGATCAACCAGTGGGCCAACGTGGTGCGTTGGGAGCTGCGCCCGCGACTGTTCCTGCGCACGACCGAGTTCCTGTGGCAGGAGGGCCACACCGCGCACGCCACCTGTGAGGAGGCGCGCGCCTTCGCGGCACGCGTGCAGAGCGAGGTCTACGGCGCCTTCCTGCGCGACGTCCTCGCCATGGACTTCGTCTCCGGACGCAAGACGGCCGGGGAACGCTTCGCCGGAGCGATCAACACCCTCACGCTGGAGAGCATGATGGGCGACGGCAAGGCCCTTCAGATGGTCACCAGCCACGAGCTGGGCCAGAACTTCGCCCAGGCCTTCCGCACGCGGTTCCTGACGCAGGACGGCCGGCAGGAATACGTCTGGCAGACCTCCTGGGGCTCCACCACCCGCATGATCGGCGCGCTGGTGATGACGCACGGCGACGACGACGGGCTGCGCGTCCCGCCCCGCCTGGCCCCGGTCCAGGCGGTGGTCCTCGCCGTCAAGGGCGACGAGGGGGTGCTGGCCGGCGTCCGCGCGATCGGCGACCGGCTGAGGGAGGTGGGCGTACGCGTCCACGTGGACGACCGCACGGACGTCCCGTTCGGCCGGCGCGCCGTCGACTGGGAGCTGAAGGGCGTGCCCGTACGGATCGAGGTGGGGCCCCGCGATCTGGAACGCGGCACCGCCGTGCTGGTCCGCCGCATCCCCGGCACCAAGGAGCCGGTTGCTGCCGGAGCGCTGTCCGCGCTTCTGCCCGGGGTGCTGGAGGACGACCAGGCGCTGCTGCTGGAGCAGTCCCGCCGGCGTCGCGAGGACCACACCGTCGAGGCGACCACCATCGAGGAGGCGGCGGAGGCCGCCGCCGGCGGCTGGGCCCGCATCCCCTGGGCCACGCTGGGCCCGGAGGGAGAGGCCAGGCTCGCCGAACGGGGCGTGACCGTACGGTGCCTGGTCGCGGCGGACGGTTCGGTGCCGGAGACCGAGGACCAGCGGGGGAACGTGGCGGTGGTGGCGCGGGCGTACTGACGGGAGCGGGGGCGTGCGGCGCCGGGCGCGCCGCGCTGGGCCGGCGTCATGGGGCGCCGGACGGCGGGCAGGTGTGGCGCGCCGCGGGCTCCGGCGCACCTGGCGGTGTCCGCGGGGCACCGTCGGCAGGTGCGTTGCGTTCGTCGCCTGCAGGGCTCGCACGGCGCGCTCATCCGTCGGATGCGGTCGGCCGAGCGCCGGTCGGCGACGGCGCTGGTACCTGTACCTGTCCGACCCCGGCTGCCGGCCGTGAGCCGACCATCCGCGAACCGTGCGGAGACCGCTCCGGACGCGGCGATGCGCTCGGTGGCCCGTGAGGCACCGGCACCGTCCAGGAGGCGGGCGGCGCTGCCGGCTTCGGCGGTGAGGGCGATTCGGTCGGGCTGACTCCCCTCACCTCCGCGGCAGGCCGCGACCCCCGCATACCCACTTTTTTGTGCGTACTTGGCAGCCTGCCCCCGGTCGGGAGAACCTGTTTCGCGAGGTCAGGGGGACGGCGGGAGCTCGGGAGGAGCAGGCGGTGGTGGTGGGTCAGGACGCCGTTCCACGGTCGCGGAGCCGTTCCAGGCGGCGGTGTCCCCAGTCGGACACCGGGCCGAGGGCGTCGGACAGGTCGCGGCCGAAGCCGGTCAGCGTGTACACGGTCTTCGGCGGCAGCACGTCGTACACCTGCCGGTGCACCAGGCCGTCCTCCTCCAGCTCGCGCAGCGCCTGAGTCAGCACCTTCTCGCTCAACCCCGGCAGCCGGCGCCGCAGTTCGGCGGGCCGGTGCGGGCCGGACTCCAGCAGCCACAGCAGGGACGTCTTCCACTTGCCGTCGATCACGGCGATCGCGGCGGTCACGCCACAGACGTCCGGATCCTGGGCACGGCTGCGCGTCATCGGCGACCTCTTCTGTTCCCCGTTGTCAGGCCGTACGGCCACTTTCCTTTGCATGTACGGGAGTTGAAACATGCCCACGTCCACGAATCTTCCCGCTGTCACCGTGCTCGGTCTCGGCCCGATGGGCCGCTCGCTGGCCGGAGCCTTCCTGCGGGCAGGCCTGCGGACCACGGTCTGGAACCGCACACCGGGCAAGGACCGGGAGCTGATCGGGCAGGGGGCTGCCAGTGCCGCATCGGCCGAGGAGGCCGTGGCGGCCGGCGACCTGACCGTGGTCTGCGTGGTCGACTACGACGCGGTCGACGCGCTCCTGCGGCCCGAGCCCGTCACCGATGCGCTCAAGGGCCGCACCGTCGTGAACCTGACCGCCGACACCCCGGGCCGGGCCCGCGAGACGGCGCACTGGGCGGCCGCCCACGGCATCCGCTACCTGGACGGCGCGATCATGACCCCCGCCCCCGGCATCGGCACACCCGAGGCGGTCTTCCTGCACAGCGGGCCTCGGGCCCTGTACGAGGAGCACCGGCCCGTGCTGGAAGCGCTGGGCGGCACACACACCCACCTCGGTGAGGAGATCGGACGCGCCGCCACCTTCGACATCGCCCTGCTCGACCTCTTCTGGACGGCGATGGCCGGCTTCGCCCACGCCGTGGCGATCGCCCGAGCCGAGGGCGTCACGGCCCGGGAGCTCGCACCCTTCGCCCAGGGCATCGGCGCGATCCTGCCGCCGCTGTTCGCCGAGTTCGCGCGGGACGCCGACGACGGCTCCTACTCCGGGGCGATCAACCCCCTCACCTCCGCCGCCGCGGCCATGGCCCATGTCGTCGCCGTCTCCGAGGCCCACGGCATCGACGCGGGCGTGATGCGCGCGGTGGAAGGCATGGCCCGGCGCACCATCGGCCTCGGCCACGGCACGGACGGTTTCATCCGGGTCGCGGAGGTGCTGGGCCGCCAACGAGGTGCTCTGGGCGGGTTGGGATCGAGGGGGCGGTAGGGGGGCCGACGGGGCGGGTCGGGGTCGTGGGGAGGTCCGGTGCCGAGGCGGGCGGGGCGGGTCGGGGTCGTGGGAACGGTCAGCACGGAGTGGGCCGGCTCGCCACGCTGCCCGCCCCCCCACCCGCCCGGCGCGTACTGCCGTGCCCTGGGCGGCGCGAGGGAGCCGCCCGGCCCGGGGACCCGACGGCCCCAGGTCGGCGGACCTGCGACTTGTGCGGGGCGCGGCGTGGTGCGACGCTTCGGTCCGCCGGTCGCGACCACGGCCGGTCATGGCTGTGAGCACTGGTTTCCCGGGCGAGGCGGAAGGATCTCCCCGGGCCGGAAACGGGGAGTGGAGCGATGGAGCTGGAGCTGCGGCACCTGCGGGTGCTGTGCGCGATCGCCGACGCGGGCAGTGTGGGTCGCGCCGCGGCACAGCTCGGCTACTCGCAGCCCGCCGTGAGCACCCAGCTGCGGCGCATCGAGCGGCACCTCGGCGAACCGCTGTTCGAGCGCGGCACGAGCGGAGTGCGCCCCACCCGCTACGGCGCCGAGGTCGTCGCCCAGGCCCGTGACGTGCTGACCCGCGCCGACGCCATCGGCCACCGCCGGACCGCCGCGCGGGTCCGCCGTACCCTGCGCGTGGCGGCGACGAACTCGCCCATGCTGTCCGGGACGGTCTCCCGCGTCCGGACCCGGCTGCCGGAGGTGTCCCTCGCCGTCACCAGCGTCTACGCCTCCTCGCGGATCGTGGAACTGCTGGAGGAGGGCGCGGTGGACGCGGCCATCGCCGCCGACTATCCGGGCATGGAGCTGCGCCACTCGGCCGCGGTGCGGCACCGCGGGATCGTCACCGAGCCGACGTTCGTGGCCCTGCCCGCCCGGCACCGGCTGCGCCAGTGCGCCCAGGTCCAGCTCGCCGACCTGGCCGAGGACGCGTGGTTCGTGACGCCGGACGACGGCGCCGGCTGGCCGGGGGTGTTCTACGAGGCCTGTGCGGCGGCCGGGTTCACACCGGTCACCGTGCACGAGTTCCTCGGCGACCAGGGCCAGCTGCAGAGCATGATCGCCGACGGTCTCGGGGTGTCCCTCGTCCAGCCGACGCTGCGGCCGATCCCGCATGTCGTGGTCAAGCCGCTCGCCGGTTCGCCGCTGTGGTGCCGTTATGTGCTGGCCTGGCGGCCCGACACCGTCACCGGCGAGGCCGTGGAGGCACTGTCCCAGTCCGCCCACGCCGCCTACCGCGACCTCGTCGCGCAGGCGCCCCATCTCCGGGCGTGGGCCTCGCACACCTGGAGCGTCACCGGGGCGTAGCGGCTGGTCAAGGGCACCCCGCGATGTTATGCGCGGACGGTGTCATGTGCTATGTCACACGGCATTGTTGGTGCGGGTGCCCCGCTGAGACAGTGCCTCACACGCCTCAACTCCCCACCGAGGCGCATCCCTTCGTGGAGGAATCCAGATGCGCTATCGCTTCGCGCTGCCCAGACGCATGCCCGGCCGCGGCCACCCCCGTACGGCCGCGAGGATGGCCGGCGCCGCGGCCGTCTGCGTCACCGTGGCCGGACTGCTGTCCACGCCGGTGTCGGCGGCCCCGCAGCACCCGCAGACCCGCGCCGCCGCCGCGCCCCGGCGGCACGCGCCCGAGCCGTCGCCGGCCGGCGCGACCACCGCCGTCACCGAGCGTCCCGCGAGCCGGCCCCGGCGCCTCAGCCCGGCTCAACTCCCACCCCTGCAGCCCCTGTCGGCCCACCCGGCCCGGAGGCCGCCCAAGGCGGAGTCCTGCACTCCGGGCGACTTCGGCAACCGTACCGGCTCCGCCCTCGTCGCCTTCGTGAAGGCCTCGTCCACCGACTGCGTCAACACCTTGTTCTCGGTGACCGGCAAGGACGCGCACGACGTCTTCCGCGAGGCCCAGATGCTCAGCGTCGCGGCCGCGTACACCCGTACGGCGAAGCTGTACCGCGGCGACGACTCCGGCGGCCTGGAGCAGCTGGTCCTCTTCCTGCGGGCCGGTTACTACGTGCAGTTCAACCACTCCGCGGACGTCGGCCCGTACAGCTCTCGCCTCACCACCGCCGTCACGACCGGACTGGACGCCTTCTTCGCCCGGTCCCACTCGCGTGACGTGACCGCGGTCAACGGCGACATCCTCGGCGAGAGCGTCATCCTCACCGACAGCGCCGACCGGCAGGGCCGCTATCTCTCCGTCTACCGGCGGCTGCTGAACGACTACGACAGTTCGTACGACTCCGTGGACAGCATGGTCAGGGCCGTCAACGACGTCTACACGCCGCTGTGGCGCGGCAACTGGAACCCCGACTACGTCAAGGCGGTCGAGGCCCACCCGGCCATCATCGACACCCTGCACGACTTCGCGCTCGCCAACACCGACCTGCTCGGCACCGATCAGGCCTTCCTGGACTCCAACGCCGGGATGAACCTGGCGCGTTACGTCGAGCACCCCGAACTGCGGGACGATGTCCGGCCGTTGACCAGGGAGCTGCTGGACGCGACCGCGATGACCGGACCCACGGCCGGGCTCTGGGTCGCCGTGGCCACCCAGGCGAACGCCTACGACAGCGCCGACTGCGCCTACTACGACGTCTGCGACCTGCCCGCCAAGCTGACCAGGGCCGTCCTGCCGGTCAGCCGCCGGTGCGACGCGGACGTCTCCGTCCTCGCCCAGTCGCTCACCGCCGCCGACCTCGACGCCGCCTGCGCCAGCGTGCTGGACCAGAGCGCGTACTTCCGCGGTCTGGTCAAGGCCGACGGAGCGATACCCGGCCAGTACGTGTCCACGATCCAGCTCGTGGTCTTCGCCAGTCGCGCCGACTACCAGACCTACGCCGGCCCGATCTACGGCATCAGCACCGACAACGGCGGCATGACCCTGGACGGCGACCCGTCCGACCCGGCCAACCACGTCACGTCGATCATGTACCAGAAGCCCTCCGACGACGGTTTCCCCGCCCGCATCTGGAACCTCAACCACGAGTACACGCACTTCCTCGACGGCCGCGACGACATGAAGGGCGACTTCGCCCAGGAGACCACCGTGCCGGACGTGTGGTGGATCGAGGGCCTCGCCGAGTACGTGTCCTACAGCTACCGGGGCATCGCCGACGACCAGGCGATCCAGGAGGCGGGCAAGCACACGTACCGGCTGAGCACGCTGTTCGAGAACACCTACGACAACAGCGATGTGATCCGCACCTACCCGTGGGGCTATCTCGCCGTGCGCTACGTGGCCGAGAACCACCCCGACGACATCCAGCGCATGCTCGCCCGCTTCCGCGTCGGTGACTACGCCGGCGGATACGCCGTCTACCACGACGGCATCGGCACCCGCTACGACGCCGACTTCGACCAGTGGCTCACCGCGTGTGCCGCGGGCGCCTGCGCCGGGCCCGCCCGGTCCTGACCGCACGCGCCCCAGCACAACGGCCGCCGACCGGAACACCGGTCGGCGGCCGTACGCGTGCCGGCGAGAGGGATCAGACCGCCGTCGCGGGGTACGTCGGGTACTCCACGCCCGAGACGTGCTGGACGACCCGGACGACCTGGCAGGAGTAGCCGAACTCGTTGTCGTACCAGAGGTAGAGGATCGCGTTGTCGCCGTCGACCTTCAGGGCGCCGGCGTCCACGATCGAGGCGTGGCGCGAGCCGATGAAGTCGCTGGAGACCGCGTCGGGCGCCGTGATGAAGTCGATCTGGCGCTTGAGCGGCGAGGTCAGCGAGACCTCACGCAGGTAGTCGTGGACCTCCTCGCGGGTGGTCTCGCGGGCCAGCTGCAGGTTGAGAATCGCGATAGAAACGTCCGGCACCGGGACGCGGATCGAGCTGCCGCTGATCTTCGCCTTGAGGTCCGGCAGCGCCTTGGCGACGGCGGAGGCGGCACCGGTCTCGGTGATCACCATGTTGAGCGGCGCGGAGCGGCCGCGGCGCTCGGACTTGTGGTAATTGTCCAGCAGGTTCTGGTCGTTGGTGAACGAGTGGACGGTCTCCACGTGGCCGCGCAGCACGCCGTACTCGTCGTCCATCGCCTTCAGCGGCGGGACGATGGCGTTGGTGGTGCAGGAGGCGCAGGACAGGATCTGCTCGTCCGGCTTGATGGTGTCGTGGTTGACGCCGTGCACGATGTTCGGCACGTCGCCCTTGCCCGGGGCGGTCAGCACGACCTTCTCGATGCCGGGGCGCAGGTGCTTCGACAGGCCCTCGCGGTCGCGCCACTTGCCGGTGTTGTCGATGAGGATGGCGTCCCGGATGCCGTACTCGGTGTAGTCCACGGACGACGGGTCGTCGGCGTAGATCACCTTGATGGCGTTGCCGTTGGCGACGATCGTGCTGGTGTCCTCGTCGACGGTGATCGTGCCCTGGAACTGGCCGTGGATGGAGTCGCGGCGCAGCAGCGAGGCGCGCTTGACGATGTCCTGGGCGCCGCCGCCGCGCACCACGATGGCGCGCAGGCGCAGGCCGTTGCCGGAGCCGGCCTTCTCGATCAGCAGGCGGGCGACCAGCCGGCCGATGCGGCCGAAGCCGTACAGGACGACGTCGCGCGGCTCACGGCGCTCGATCTTGTTGGCACCGGTGGCACCGGCGACGGCCTCGGCGGTGAACTCCGCCACGCTCAGCCCGCGGTCGTCGGCCTTGTGGGTGGTGGCCAGCATGCCCAGGTCGATCTGGGACGGCCCGAGGTCGAGGGCGGTCAGGGCCTCGAGGAACGGCATGGTCTCGGTGACCGACAGCTCCGCGCCGTCGATCTGCCGGGCGAAGCGGTGGGACTTGAGGATGCTGACCACCGACTTGTTCACCAAGGAGCGGCTGTGCAGCAGGACGGTCACGTCCCGCTCGCGGTGCAGCTTCCCGATGAGCGGGATCATCGACTCCGCGATCTCCTCGCGGATCTTCCAGTTGGTGAACGAGTCGTCGTTGACAGTCACGGATCCATCTTTCGAGCTAGGCAGCGCTCATATGGTAACCACACCTCTCACGTGCTCCTTCAGGGGGTGGCAAGTAAGGGATTTGCACCCATTCCTTGACCAATTCCTGAATCAGGGTGGAAGAGTGTAAGAAACCCGGGTCGTGGTTTGCCCGTCTTACCTGGCGTGCCCAAGGTCAAGAGAGTGAGCACCTCCTCAGTACCGCGGCCCGAGCCGGCCGCCCCGTCCCGACCCCTGCGCCCCCCGGCCCTGCCCCGGATCGCCCGGCGTGGCATCCCCGAGGGGGCGCTTCCGGCCCTCGCCCTGTTCGCGGCCGTGCGGGTCGCCGGGATCATCCTGGTGATCGTCACGAACGCCGTCCGGGGGCATCCCCTCCTCAAGAGCCTCGCCCACTCCTGGGACTCCCGCTGGTATCTGCACATCGCCGCCCAGGGCTACGGCCACAAGATCTGGATCACCCCGCAGGGCGCCGTCCAGAGCGACTGGGCGTTCTTCCCGCTGTACCCGGGGCTGATCAGGGCGCTGACCACGGTCCTGCCCTTCACTCCCGGCCAGGCCGCGCTGCTCATCTCCTGGATCGCCGCGGGTGTCGCGGCGTACGGCGTGTACGTCATCGGCCACCACCTCTACGGACGCGGGGTCGCCACCGCGCTGGTCGCCCTGTGGGCCGTCATGCCGCACTCCGTCGAGCTGACCATCGCCTACACCGAGTCGCTGTTCGCCGCCCTCGCCGTCTGGTCCCTGTACTGCGTCCTCAAGGGGCGCTGGGTGTGGGCCGGTGCGCTGGCCGCGCTGGCGGGCCTGTCCCGGCCCAGCGGCTTCGCGGTGGCGGGGGCGGTCTGCATCGCGGCCGCGTACGAGGTCGTGCGGCAGCGCGGCCGGGCCCCCGCGGGCGTGTGGGCCGGTGCCATGCTGGCCCCGCTGGGCTGGCTCGGCTATGTGCTCTGGGTGGGCAGCCGGACGGGAGACCTCCTCGGCGGCTACTTCAAGGTGCAGAGCGCCTGGGACTCCCGCTTCGACTTCGGTGTCGGCTCGGCGCGCTTCACCAAGGCCCTGCTCCTGCACGGGGGCGGCGCCGTCTATCCGGCGGCCCTGGTGATCGTGGCGGCCGGTGTGCTGCTGTTCGCGCTGCTGTGCCTGGAACGCGCCCCGCTCGCCCTGGTGGTCTTCGCCGGGATCCTGGTCCTGCTCGTGGTCGGCGGCTCCGGCTCCTTCTCCTCCAAGCCGCGGTTCCTGCTGCCCGCCTTCCCGCTGCTCATCCCCATGGCCCGGGCGCTGACCCGGACCTGGCGGGTCCGGCCGGCCCATGCCGTGGTCGTCTACGGCGGCCTCACCGTCATGTCCCTGCTGTTCGGTGCCTTCGTGACGGTGGTGGCCCACTCCCCGCTGTGAGCCTCCACCGGCTGGTCACGCGGGCTGCCGCCTCCTGGTGCGAAGGCCCGGAATCGGGGTAGGCGGGGGGACGCCCGAGGAAAGGACCGTCATGACGACTTACGTGATCAGCGTCCCCGGCACCTTCACCGCGGACATCGGGGCGGACACCCGTACCCGTCTGGCCACGGCGCTCAGGCCCACCGATCCGCACGGCACCCGGATGGGCAGCGCCGAGGGCCTGGACGTGCTCAGCGTCAACGAGGACAACACCTTCACCCTCCGTCTGACCGTGCAGGCGGACACCGGCCCGCACGCCGAGCAGGAGGCCCACCGGCTCGCCGGCTCCGCCCTGCGGGACGCGGGACTGGACGAGCGCAGCGCATCGCTGGGGTCCGCCGTCATCACCGGCATCGACTCCGAGGTGCGCTGACCGGGAGCCGTACCGCGGCCACTCGCGGGGCAGGATCATCCGGTATAGGTAAAATCTAGGCGTTTGCTGAGAATTCAGGCGGCTGGTCCTCGACGGCCACCGCCCCGCCGGAAGTGACCGATGCCCCGCAACCGCTCCACGGACGAAGGCGATGAGCTGCTGGCCAGACTCGGCTCGCTCACCGCCCAGGCACGGGAGCGCGCGGTGCTGCAGCGCACCCAGGTCGAACTGGCCATCGCCCTGCAGCGCGGCATGCTGCCCCGTGACCTGCCCAGCGCACCGGGCCTGCACCTCGCCGTCCGCTACACGCCGGCCAACCTCGGCCTGAACGTGGGCGGCGACTGGTACGACGCGTTCACCCTGCCCGACGGGCGGATCGGGCTGGCCATCGGTGACGTCCAGGGGCACAACATCGAGGCCGCCGCGTTCATGGGCCAGGTTCGGGCCGGGCTCCGCGCCCTCGCCTCCGTGACCGGTGAGCCCGGCGAACTCCTCGCCCGCACCAACGACCTGCTGCTGTCGCTGGGCGGCGACCTGTTCGCCACCTGCATCTTCATGCGCCTCGACCCGGCCAGCGGAGTGCTGGAGAGCGCACGGGCCGGCCACATCCCGTTCGTGTGGGCCACGGCGGACGGCAAGTCGGGCGTCGTCGACGACGAAGGCGGGCCGCCGCTCGGCATCGACCAGGGCATGGAGTTCCCGGTGAGCAGGCACCGGCTCACCACGGGCGGCGTGTTCGTGCTGCTCACCGACGGCGTGGTGGAGGGCCCCTCGCTGACCATCGAGGACGGCCTCGAACAGGTGGTACGCCTCGCCGGCATCGCCGCCGTGGCGAGCCTGGAGGCCCATGCCCTGGCCGCCGCCGTGATCAAGGGCGCCGAGAGCGTCGGCCACGAGGACGACGCGGCCGTCCTCGTCGTGGGCCTCGACGGGCCCCACCCCCCACCCTGACCACCGGTCCGGCCACGACGGCCGGGACACGGTACGCGGATCCGGCGCCCACCGTCCGGAACGTTCCCGCGCGGCGCCCCGCGATTCAGCCATAGGGCCGGACCGCGCCGCTCTCGCCTCGCCGACCCGGGGCCACCGGTGTGAGATGGCTGCTGTGGTGGGTATCGACGATCTGCGCCGGCCCGGCCGCTACGCCGTCCAGGTACTGGCCGTCGCGGCCTGCTACTACGCCGCGGCCCGGCTCGGACTCCTGCGCGAACTCTCCGTCGAGGGCGCCGTCGTCAGCCCCGTCTGGCCGCCGACCGGCGTCGCGGTCGCCGCCCTGCTGATCCTCGGCCTGGGCTGCTGGCCCGGCATCACGATCGGCGCCTTCTTCGCCGTGATGGCCGTCAGCACCCCCGGCCCCGACGTGCTCGTCACCCTGGTCGGCCAGACCGGCGCCCCGGTGTGCGCGGCGCTCATGCTGCACCGGGCCCGCTTCCACACCGATCTCGGCCGGCTGAGGGACGGTGTCGCCCTGGTGTTCCTGGCCGCGCTGACCGCCATGCTGATCAGTTCGACGATCGGCGTCGGCCTCCTCGTCCTCCTGGACAAGCTGAACCCGGACAGCTTCTGGCCCGTCTGGCTGGCCTGGTGGGTGGGCGACGTCATGGGGGTGCTGCTCGTCACCCCGCTGCTGCTGTTGCTCCACCGCGCGCGCTGGCCGCCGCCCCTGGGCCGCTGGCCGGAGGCGACCGCCCTGGCCGTCGTCACCTGCGCTGTCGTGCCGGTGGCCGTCTACAGCACGATCAGCGTGCTCTACCTCGTCTACCCGCTGCTCATCTGGGCCGCCCTGCGTTTCCAGCTCGCGGGCAGCGTGCTGTGCGCGCTGCTGATGTCCGTGCTGGCCACCGTCGCGGCGACGGACCGTGCGGGGGCCTTCGAGGGGCTGAGCCGGATCGAGATCATGGCGAAGCTCCAGGCGTTCAACGGCGCGATGGCACTGACCGCGCTCCTGCTGTCCGCCCTGATCACCGAGCAGCGCAACACCCGCAGATCGGTGGAGAGAGCGTGCCAGGAACTGGCCGAGGTCCTGGAACACCTCACCGCGGGCGAACCCCCACCGCCCCGGGAACAGCCGCACCCCGGGGACGCCGACGGCACGGACGACAACCGGCCCTGGCCGACCACACCCCCGTAACGGCGTCCCGGGTCACCGGCCGGACCGGTGCACCGGACCCTCGTCGTCCCCGCCCGGCTCGGCGGAGCCCTTGCGCGACCTGACGTCCCGGGGAGTGGGAGCCGGCGGGTGTGCGGTGCCGGTGGCGCCGGACTGGCCGCCGCCGGTCGTGCCGTAGCCGCCGGGGATGCCCGGCGGCATGTCCGCGGCGGCCTCGGCCCCGCTCACATGACGCCGCGCCCGGACCCCGGCCCGGCGCTCCGGATAGGGGTAGTCGAACGGCTCGACCGAGGCGCGCTCGCGGTCCCGCTCGCGCTGCCGGCGTGCGGCCCGCTCGGCGGCCGTCGCGCTCTCGCCCTGCCGGCCGCGGTCCTCGCCGGGCGGACGGCCTTCGTCGTGCATGCGGTCCTTGTCCTTCATGCGGCGCCGAGTACCCGGGCCGTGGCCCGCGCCAACACGCTTCCGGCGTGTCGAACGGCCGGTCGGGGGCACTGGGGGACGATGGGCGGAGCCCGGGCGGGCCCCGGGCCGGACCGGAGGGACAGGCGCGGCATGGAGCGGCGGACGGCGAGCGCGGCGGAGCAGCGGACCGGGGCGGCCCAGCCCCGTTCCGGCCGTGCGGAAGGGCGCGACGACACGGCCGTACGACCCTCGCAGCAATCCGTACGGTCGCCGGACCCCGCCGTACGGCCATCGGACCCCGCCGTACGGCTATCGGACGGCGCCGACGCCCGCCGCCGTATCCCGCGCACCGACGACCTGCTGCGCGATCCCCGGCTGTCGGCCGCGGTGGAGCGGCTCGGTGCCGGTGTGGTGAAGGGCGCCGTGCGCGCGGCGCAGGAACGGGCCCGCGAGGGTGGCATCCCGCCCGAGCAGGTGCCGGAGACGGCCGTGGCCCTGCTGCCCGCCACCGCGAGCGGACTGCGCCCGGTGATCAACGCCACCGGGGTGCTGCTGCACACCAACCTCGGCCGGGCCCCGCTGTCGGCCGCCGCCCGGCAGGCCGTCCAGGAGGCCGCCGGACCCACGGACGTCGAACTGGACCTGGCGACCGGGGTACGCGCCCGCCGCGGCCGCTCCGCCCTCGCCGCCCTGCACGCGCGGGTGCCGTCCGCCGGGGCCGCGCACGTCGTCAACAACGGCGCCGCCGCCCTCGTGCTCGCCGCCACCGCCCTCGCGGCCGGCCGGGAGATCGTCGTCAGCCGGGGCGAGATGGTGGAGATCGGCGACGGTTTCCGGCTGCCCGACCTGCTGGTCACGACCGGCGCCCGGCTCCGCGAGGTCGGCACGACCAACCGCACCGCCCCGGCCGACTACGCCGCCGCGATCGGTCCCGACACCGGGTTCGTGCTCAAGGTGCACCCGTCTAACTTCCGTATCACCGGCTTCACCCGCTCCGCCGGGACCGCGGAACTCACCGGTCTGGGCGTGCCGGTCGTCGTCGACATCGGCTCCGGACTGCTCGCCCCGCATCCGGCGCTGCCCGAGGAACCCGACGCCGACACCGAACTCCGCGCCGGCGCCGCCCTCGTCACCGCGAGCGGCGACAAGCTCCTCGGCGGCCCCCAGTGCGGACTGCTGCTGGGTGAGAGGGACCTGGTCCGCGCCCTCGCCCGGCACCCGCTGGCCCGCGCCCTGCGCGTCGACAAGCTGACCCTCGCCGCCCTGGAGGCCACCCTCACCGGCCCGCCCACCCCGACCGCCCTCGCCCTCACCGCCGACCCGGACGGCCTGCGCGCCCGCGCCCACCGGCTCGCCGGCGGTCTCGCCGCCGACGGCATCGACGTACGGGCCGTCGACTCCTGTGCCACCGTCGGCGGCGGAGGCGCCCCCGGGGTCACCCTGCCCAGCGCGGCACTCTCCCTGCCCGAGCCGTACGCCGCCGCGCTGCGCACCGGCCCGGTCCCCGTCGTGGGCCGGCTGGAGGCGGGCCGCTGCCTGCTGGATCTGCGCGCGGTGCCCGAGCGGGACGACGAACGGCTGGCCGCTGCCGTCCGGTCCGCCCGGCCGGGCGAGGAGAGGGGGACGTGATGCGGGTGCTCGCCACCGCCGGCCATGTCGACCACGGCAAGTCCGCCCTGGTACGGGCCCTCACCGGCATGGAGCCCGACCGCTACGAGGAGGAGCGCCGCCGGGGGCTCACCCTGGACCTGGGCTTCGTGTGGACGCGGCTCGGCCCGGACGGGGACCACCTCGCCTTCGTCGACGTGCCGGGACACGAGCGCTTCGTGCCGACCATGCTGGCCGGGGTCGGACCGGTGCCCGCCGTGCTGTTCGTGGTCGCCGCCGACCAGGGCTGGCAGCAGCAGTCCGAGGAACACCTGGCCGTCCTCGACGCGCTCGGTGTCCGGCACGCCGTCCTCGTCGTGACCCGCAGCGACCTCGCCGACCCCGACGCCGTACGCGCCGAGTCCCTGGACCGGCTGGCCCGGAGCTCCCTCGGCAAGGTTCCCGCCGTCGCGGTGAGCGCCGTCACCGGTGCGGGACTGGACGATCTGCGCCGCGAACTGGCCCGGCTGGCAGGCGAGTTGACCGATCCCGACCCCGACGCCGACGTACGGCTGTGGCTCGACCGGGCTTTCTCGGTGCGCGGACACGGCACCGTGGTGACCGGCACCCTCGGCGCGGGCACCCTGCGCGTCGGCGACCGGTTGGTCACCGGGGACGGCTCCGCCGTGCTCCGGGTGCGCGGGCTGCAGACCCTGCACGAGGACCGTACGGCGGTCAGCGGGGTGGCCCGGGTGGCGGTCAACCTGCACGGCCGGGGCGCCGACGGCCTGCGCCGGGGGCACGTGCTGCTGACCCCGGACCGCTGGCTGCACAGCGAGGTGCTCGACGTACGGATCACCGGCGAGCCGGCCGCTGACCTGCCCCGCCGCGTCACCCTGCACATCGGCACCGCCGCCGTGCCCGTCACCGTCCGCCCGCTCGGCGAGGACACCGCCCGGCTCACCCTCGCCCGGAGTCTGCCGCTGCGGGTCGGCGACCGCGCGGTGCTGCGCGAACCGGGCGGCACCCGCATGCCCTGCGGGGCCACCGTCCTCGACGTACGGCCACCCCGGCTGACCCGGCGCGGCGCCGGCCGGGCCCGTGCCGCCGAACTGGCCGCCCTGACCGGCCGCCCCGACGGCGCCGCCGAACTGCGCCGGCGCAGACTGATCCGGCGCGCCGACCTGCTGGCCATGGGCATCCCGGCCCCCGCCGAACCCGTCGCGGGCGACTGGCTGGCGGACCGCACGTACTGGACCGCCCTGCAGGACCGGCTGGCCGGCGCGGTCGAGCGGCATGCGAGGGAACACCCGCTGGACCCCGGCCTGCCCGCCGAGGCGGCCCGGCGGCTGCTCGGCCTGCCCGACCGGGCCCTCGTCGACGCCCTGGCCGACGCCACACCCCGACTCCGCACCGGGCAAGGGCGGTTGTACGCCACCGGCGGCACGCCCCCCGCCCTGCCCCCGCCCGTCCGCGCCGCCGTGGACGCCGTGCGCGAGGACCTCGCCCGTACGCCGTTCCGCGCCCCCGAGGCCGGTCGGCTCGCCCAACTCGGCCTGGACCGCAGGGCGTTGGCCGCCGCCGTCACGGCCGGTGCGCTGCTGCGGATCGCCGACGGCATCGTGCTGCTGCCCGGCGCCGACGCCGAGGCCGCCGCCGTGCTGCGCACCCTGCCCCAGCCGTTCACGGTGCAAGAGGCCCGGCGAGCACTCGACACCACCCGGCGGGTCGCCGTACCGCTGCTGGAGTTCCTGGACGCCCGGGGGCACACCGAGCGCGTCGACGACCGGCGCCGCCGCTGCCGCGCGGAGGCGCTGAACGGAGGCGGACGGGAATCGAACCCGCCGGCCCGAGATCCTCGGGCCCCTCGGTTTTGAAGACCGGGAGGGCCACCAGGCACCCACACGCCTCCACCGCTCGTCAGGCTACTGCCCCAGGAGACCGCCGCCATGACATCGACATCCCCGCCGGTCCACCCGGCGCCCGTCCGGCTCACCCAGTTCGCGCACGGCGGCGGCTGCGCCTGCAAGATCCCGCCCGGAGAGCTGGAGGAGGTGGTGGCGGGGCTGAGCGAGCCCCGGCTCGCCGGGGGCGACACGCCGCTGCTCGTCGGGCTCGCCACCGGTGACGACGCCGCCGTGGTCAGGCACGGGGGAACCGCGGTCGTCTGCACGGCCGACTTCTTCACCCCCGTCGTGGACGACCCCTACGACTGGGGACGCATCGCCGCCGCCAACGCGCTGTCCGACGTGTACGCCATGGGCGGCCGGCCGGTGCTCGCCGTGAACCTGCTGGCCTGGCCGCGCGACCGGCTCCCCTTCGAGCTGGCCCGCGAGGTGCTGCGCGGCGGCCTGGACATCGCCACCGAGGCCGGCTGTCATGTCGGCGGCGGGCACAGCGTCGACGACCCGGAACCCAAGTACGGCATGGCCGTCACCGGCCTCGCGGACCCCGAGCGGCTGCTGCGCAACGACGCCGGCCGGCCCGGGCAGCCGCTCTGCCTGACCAAGCCGCTGGGCGTGGGGGTGCTCAACAACCGGCACAAGGCCACCGGTGAGCGGTTCGAGCAGGCGATCGCCACCATGACGGCGCTCAACCGGGACGCCGCCGGGGCCGCCCTCGCGGCCGGGGCCACCTGTGCCACCGACGTGACCGGGTTCGGTCTCCTCGGCCATCTGCACAAGCTGGCACGGGCCTCCGGCGTGACCGCCGTGGTCGACACCGCCGCCGTCCCGTACCTCGACGGGGCCCGCGAGGCCGTCCGGGACGGGTACGTCAGCGGCGGCACCCGGCGCAACCTCGCGTGGGTCGCCCCGCACACCGACTTCGGCGGCTGCGACGCCGACACCCGGCTGCTGCTGGCCGACGCCCAGACCTCCGGCGGCCTGCTGGTCGCCGGCGAAGTGCCCGGGGCGCCGGTGGTGGGGGAGCTGGTGCCGCGCGGAGCCCACTCGATCGTCCTCCGATAGGACCCCTACGGCCAGGGCCCCTACGGCTCCGTTCCGGTGTGCTCGTCGATGCCCGCCCGGGCCCGGTACGCCCGCACCAGCTCCACCGAGGCCGGACCGCGCGGTCGCCGTCCCGGGCGGATGTCCACCGCGAAGGCCTTCGACTCCTGGATGTGGACGTTCGGATCCAGCGACAGGTGCAGCAGCTCGTTGGCCGCGTCCCCGGTGCTGTAGCCGTTGGGACCCCAGTGATAGGGCAGCCCCACCTGGTGCAGCCGGCGCCCCTGCACCGTCAGCGGCGCCATGCGGTCCGTCACCAGCACCCGCGCCTCGATCACCCCGCGGGCGCTGACGATCGTCGCCCATCCCGCGTGTTCCAGGCCCCGCTCGGCCGCCAGCTCCGGGGAGACCTCGCAGAAGAACTCCGGTTGCAGCTCGGCCAGATACGGCTGCCAGCGGGACATGCCGCCCGCCGTGTGGTGCTCGGTGAGCCGGTAGGTGGTGGCCACGTACGGGAACACCTCGGAGCCGGGCTCGGCACCGCTCGGCTGGTAGCGGTTGTCGGGGAGCGACGGCATCAACTGCCGTACCGGATTGCGCTGTTGGTCGTGGAGCAGGTTCGGGAACGGCGAGTCCTGCGGCTCGTAGTGGACCGGCAGCGGGCCGTCGGTGAGCCCGGACGGCACGTACAGCCAGGCCTTGCCGTCGGCCTGCATGATGAACGGGTCCGTGCCGGACAGCGCCTCCGGACCGGTCGCGTCGCCGGTCGGCCGGTGATCGGGTGACTTGTCCTTCTTGAAGTCGGGTACGTCGTGCCCGGACCACTCGCCCTTCTCCGCGTCCCACCACACCAGTGCCTTGCGCTCGCTCCACGGTCTGCCCTCGGGGTCGGCGGAGGCGCGGTTGTAGAGGATCCGCCGGTTGGCGGGCCAGGCCCACGCCCATTGGGCGGCCACCCAGTCCTGCTCCCTGCCGGGCTTGCGGCGGGCGGCCTGGTTGACGCCGTCGGCGTACACACTGCAGTAGATCCAGCAGCCGCAGGACGTCGAGCCGTCCGGCTTCAGCTCCTCGTAGGAGGAGAGCGGACGGCCGCCGGCGTCGCGGCCGTTGATCTCGGCGAGGACGGTCTCCGCGTCCGGCTCGGCGTGCCGGCCCTTCGTCGGGTAGTCCCAGGTGAGGTCGAGCAGCGGCCGGTCCATCTCGTCGGCGGACCCGGCGAGCTTCTCCCGGATGATCCGCCCCAGGTGGTAGGCGAACCACAGGTCGCTGCGCGCCTCACCGGGCGGCTCGACCGCCTGGTGGTGCCACTGCAGCAGCCGCTGGGTGTTGGTGAAGCTGCCGTCCTTCTCGGTGTGCGCGGCGGCCGGCAGGAAGAACACCTCGGTGCGGATGTCCTCGGTGCGCAGCTCACCGGTCTCGATCTCGGGCCCGTCCTGCCACCAGGTCGCCGACTCGATCAGCGAGAAGTCGCGGACCACCAGCCAGTCCAGGTTCGCCATGCCGAGCCGCATCAGCTTGGAGTTGGCGTTGCCGACCGCCGGGTTCTCGCCGTACAGGAAGTAGCCCTTGCAGGTGCCCTCCCGCTGGGCCATGGCCGTCTCGTACGCCGAGTGGCTGCCGGTCAGCCGGGGCAGGTAGTCGAAGCAGAAGTCGTTGTCGGCCCTCGCCGCGTCACCCCAGTACGCCTTGAGCAGGCTCACCAGGTACGCGCGCATGTTGCCCCAGTAGCCCTTGTGGGCGGCCTCCGCCTGTACGAAGGCCTCCAGGTCCTGGTTCTGGTGGGCGTGCGGCATCGGGATGTAGCCCGGCAGCAGGTTGAACAGGGTCGGGATGTCCGTGGAGCCCTGGATGGAGGCGTGTCCGCGCAGGGCCAGGATGCCGCCGCCCGGCCGGCCGATGTTGCCGAGCAGGGTCTGCAGGACGCAGGCCGCCCGGATGTACTGCACGCCGACCGTGTGCTGGGTCCAGCCGACCGCGTAGGCGAAGGCGGTGGTCCGGTCGCGGCCGGAGTTCTCGGTGACCAGCTCGCACACCCGCCGGAACAGATCCCGCGGCACCCCGCAGACCTCCTCGACCATCTGAGGTGTGTAGCGGGCGTAGTGCCGCTTGAGCACCTGGAAGACACAGCGCGGATGGGTCAGCGTCTCGTCGCGCTCCGGCTCCCCCTCGGGGATCACGGCGCCGCCGGACCCGTGCGCCTCGCCGCGTGCCGCCTCGGTCACCGAACTGCCGCCGCGGGTGCGCTCCTCGTACTCCTGGTCGCGCTCCCCGGAGGCCGCCTGGATCTCGGCGCCCTCGTACTGCCAACTGGTGTTGTCGTAGGAGCGGTTCCGGGCGTCCAGGCCGGAGAACACACCCGCCAGGTCCTCGGTGTCGCGGAAGTCCTCCCGGAGGATCACCGGGGCGTTGCTGTAAGCCACGATGTAGTCGCGGAAGTACTTCTCGTGCTCCAGCACATAGTTGACGATTCCGCCGAGGAAGGCGATGTCCGTGCCCGCGCGCAGCGGCACGTGCAGGTCGGCCAGCGCGCTGGTGCGGGTGAACCGCGGGTCGACGTGGATCACCTTCGCACCCCGCGCCTTGGCCTCCATCACCCACTGGAACCCGACCGGATGGCACTCGGCCATGTTCGAGCCCTCGATGACGATGCAGTCCGCGTTCTGCAGGTCCTGCTGGAAGGTGGTCGCGCCGCCGCGTCCGAACGAGGTTCCCAGACCGGGAACGGTGGAGGAGTGTCAAACACGCGCCTGGTTCTCGATCTGGATCGCTCCCAGCGCGGTGAACAACTTCTTGATCAGGTAGTTCTCTTCGTTGTCGAGCGTGGCCCCGCCGAGGCTCGCGATGCCGAGGGTGCGCCGGGTGCGGGTCTCGTCGACCTCCCACTGCCAGCCCGCCCGGCGCGCCTCGATCACCCGGTCGGCGATCATGTCCATCGCGGTGTCCAGGTCCAGGCGCTCCCACTCGGTACCGTGCGGGCGCCGGTAGAGGACCTGGTGCTCGCGGGCGTCCCCGGTGGTCAGCTGCAGGCTCGCCGCGCCCTTGGGGCACAGCCGGCCGCGCGAGATCGGGGAGTCCGGGTCGCCCTCGATCTGGGTGACCTTCCCGTCCTGGACGTACACGTTCTGGCCGCAGCCCACCGCGCAGTACGGGCAGACGGACTTCACCACCCGGTCCGCCGTGGCCACCCGGGGCTGGAGGCGCTCACTGGGCCCGCTCTTCGCCGCGGCGCCCCGGCCCAGCGGATCGCTGCCGGTCAGCTGGCGGTAGACCGGCCAGGAGTCGATCCAGGTGCGTACGCCCACGGCCACTCCTCCCGCTCGGGGACCCTCTTCTCCAGGATCCGCGCGGCCGGGGCATCTCTCACCCCGGCGAGCCGCGGAGTACCCCGGCCGGGCACGGCCAAACGGACCCGGAAGGTGTGAGGGGACGGGCCCGGGGGACCCCGCCGCCGCAGTGTGTCGGCGCACGCAGTTCTTGATCGGCGGCCTCACCGGCATCATGGTCGGCACCCCCGTGATCGACCACCACGTCACCGACAGCTACTTCGTCTACTTCGTCGTGGCCCATCCGCACTACGTGCTCTTCGCGGGCAGCGCCTTCGGCCTCTGCCCGCGCCGGGAGGTGACCCCCTGCCCGCTGACCGGCTCCGCGTCCTGGTGTTCGACGTCGACGAGACGTTCACCGAGGGGACGGGACTGCGGACGCCGGCTGCCTCCGCAGCGGGCGCCAGCGATCGGGAACGCGACGGCGCACCCCGCCGGCCTGACCGTCGCCGCCCTGCCGGATCCGGCGGCGCGGCTCGGCGTTACGTGAGCGGTACGGCCGTCCGGGGGAGGTCCGCTGAGGCATGGACGAGCAGCGGGACGCCGGGCCACGGGGGACCGTCCGAGGCCGGCCCCGCGAGGCATCGCCCGCTCGCGACCGCGTGCCGCAGCGGTGCGTCGGCGGCTCGGGGGAAGACCGTGTCGTTGAAGCGGTTCGCCGGTCCGCGGCGACCGGGTCGGCCGCACGGCCCATCGCGGCCGTCCTCCGGCCGGCCGGGTCAGGTCTGCCGGGCGTGCACCGGGCTGTTGGCGACCTCGTCCGGACACTTCCGGTGCGCGGGACGCAGTCGCCGGTCGCGACGCCAGTCCGCCGTCGCGAGCGCGAGCGACGCCACCATGCCGACGAGGGCGGCGCCCAGCGCGGTGACGAGGGCGCCGCGGTAGTCGTGACTCCTGCCGAGCACCAGGTAGAAGAAGCCGGGCAGGGCGGCGGTGCCGACCGCGGCACCGAGCCGCTGACCGGTCTGCAGGGCGCCGCCCGCCGCACCGGCCATGCGCACGGGCACGTCCCGCAGCGTCATGGTGATGTTCGGCGAGACCACGCAGCCGCTGCCGACACCCCCGAGGAACAGCACCGGAGCGGCGACCCAGGGAGCGAAGCCGAGGGGAGCGAGGCCGAGCAGCAGAGCCGTGCCGCCCAGACCGACGATCACGCCCGTCAGGCCGCACACCGTGAGCAGCCGGCCGAAGCGGTCCACCAGCCGGCCGGCGACCACGGACGCGCCGGCCGAACCCAGGGCGAAGGGAGTCACGGCGAGCCCGGACCGGAGCGGCGAGAAGCCCAGACCGTGCTGGTAGAAGAGCGCGAAGACCAGCCACACGCCACTGAACCCGATGAAGTACAACGTGCCCACCCCGGCGCCGACCGCGTATCCGCGCACCGTCGTGAACAGCCGCGGATCGAGCAGCGGCTCGGCACCCCGGGCGACGAGACGGCGCTGCCGCCGGACGAAGACGGCGAGGACCGCCGCGCCGGCGAGGAACAGCCACCACACGCGTCCGATGCCGCCGGAGTCCGCCTGGACCAGCGGATACATCACCGCGAGGACACCGAGGCCCAGCAGCAGCACGCCGGGCAGGTCCACGTGCCCCCGGCCGGAGCGACGGGTGCGGGGCAGCAGGCGGCGGCCGAGCAGGACGGCCAGGATGCCGATGGGCACGTTGACGTAGAAGATCCACCGCCAGCCCTGGGCGCCGGAGGCCAGCGCGAGAATGACGCCACCGGTGACGGGCCCGGCGGCGGACGATACGCCGACGGTGGCGCCGAAGAAGCCGAAGGCGCGGCCGCGTTCGGCGCCGCGGAACATCTGCTGGATGAGCGCGGAGTTCTGCGGGGCCATGAAGCCCGCCGCCAGTCCCTGCGCCAGCCGGGACACCACCAGCAGCGTGATGCCGGGAGCCGCTCCGCAGGCCGCGCTGCAGACCACGAAGCCGCCGAGCGCCAGCAGGAAGATGCGGCGCCGGTCCAGGGCGTCCCCGAGGCGGCCCGCGGTGACCAGGGCCAGGGCGAAGGCGAGGGCGTATCCGGACACCACCCACTGCACCTGCGCGGGCGAGGCGTGCAGATCGCGCTGGATCGTGGGGAGGGCGACCGCCACGATCGTCACGTCCAGCAGGCTCATGAAGCCGGCCACCAGGGTGACCCACAGGGCACGCCACCGCCGCGGATCCGGCTCGTACCCGGCCTGCTGGGCGCCCGGGTTCCGGCCGTCCGCCGCTGACGCCGACGCTGCCACTTGGTGCGCTCCTCTCCCCGGGCCCGGACCCGGAACACCGGCGCCGCCCCGGGCGACCCGAGCCGCCGTGACTCATCCGCCGCGACTCAGTCGCCGTTGCCTCAGCCGCCGCGCCCGGCCAGCCGCTCCCGCTGCGGTACGACGGTGTACTTCGGGTCCTCGGCGGAGGCCACCCCGGCGTGGAACACGCCGAAGCGCAGGGCCGCCGAGCCGGTGAGCAGCGCGGCTCCGGCCGCGACCGCCACGCGCCGGTCCCGCCCGCGGCACAGGGCGAGGGCCGCCCCGCCCGCGGTCAGCGCCTCCGCCGCGCGCAGCAGCCGGTGCGGCCTGCCCTGTTCGAAGGGCTCCGCGGTCAGGCCCATGCGCCGCTTCATCGCCCGGAACGCCCCCAGTTCCAGGGCCGCCCCGAGCACGGCCAGCCGGCGGGCCGGTCCCGCCTGGGCGGCCGGGGCCGTGGCCAGCGCGAGGCCGGAGGCCGCGGTGGCGGCGGAGCCCGCGAAGACGAACGGCAGCTCGCGGTAGCCCTCGTGCCAGGACGGCACCGCCGTGTCCGAGAGCAGCACCGCCGTGTACGTGGCCACGGCCGGGCCGAGGACGGCGGAGGCCGCGGTGGCGGCCGAGCCCAGCAGCCGGTACCGGCCCGCCACCTGAGTCGTCGCCGCGGTCAGCGTCAGCGGCGCGTACCCCGCCAGCAGCCACGAGCCCACGCTCATGGGCGACGTGGGCTTGAGGACGCGCAGCATGTTCAGGAACCGGGCCGGCCTGCCCAGATCATGGACGAGCGCGGCCAGTGACAGCGAGACGGCCCCGGCGGCCGCGAGCTTCGCGGGAGCCGCGAGCCCCGGCCGCCCGGTGACCTGGCCCCCGGCCGCGAGCAGCGAGGACGCCCCGGCCAGTCCGCCGAGATACAGGTATCCGGCGATGTCCAGGGGCTTCCACGTCGGCTTCTTCAGCACCGGTTTGCCGTAGTACGACGAGAACGCGGCCTCCGGAACCATCGGCTGCTCGCCCCGTCCGCGCCGGTGCCGGCGGCGTCCCGCGCCGGCATCGCCCGGCGCCTGCCTGCCGGGCCCTTCGCCCCGCACGCCGTCCCGGGTGACGTCCGAGTCGCTCATCGCGGCCTCCTCGCGAAACTGCCCAGGGCCAGCGCCACCAGCGAGCCGGCGGCCAGCGCCGCGTGCCGCCACATGTCGGGCAGGTCCCGGGTGGTGACCACCGGGTCGGGCGGCAGGCCGTAGACCTCCGGCTCGTCCAGCAGCAGGAAGAACGCGCCGTCGCCGCCGACCCCGTCGTCCGGGCTCTCGCCGTACAGCCGTGCCCCGGTCACGCCGGCCGCCCGCAGCTGCTCCACCCTGGCCCGCGCCCGCTCCCGCAGTTCCTCGTGCGGGCCGAACTGGATGGACTCCGTGGGGCAGGACTTGGCGCAGGCGGGTTCCATGCCGACGCCGAGCCGGTCGTAGCAGAGCGTGCACTTCCAGACCCGGCCGTCGTCCTCGCGCTGGTCGATGACGCCGTAGGGGCACGCGGGCACGCAGTAGCCGCAGCCGTTGCAGACGTCCTCCTGCACGACCACCGTGCCGAACTCGGTGCGGAACAGCGCGCCGGTGGGGCACACGTCCAGACAGGCGGCGTGCGTGCAGTGCTTGCACACGTCGGAGGCCATCAGCCAGCGCAGTTCGGTGCGGCCGTCCGGGGCGACGGGAGCGATCTGCCCGGCGTGCGCGCCCTCGGGGGCCGTCCCGTGCGGGGAAGCGGTGGCGTCCGGGACGGGGGAGGAGGCATCGGTGCCGAGGCGGGCCGCCGCGGCGAACACGTCGACGTCGTCGTGCGCGACCCCGGGCTGCTGCCCGCCGAACGGCCCGCGCTGCTCGATGAAGGCCACATGCCGCCAGGTGTCGGCGCCCAGGCCCTGGGTGTTGTCGTACGACATGCCGGTCCACACCAGACCGTCCTCCGGGATGGCGTTCCACTCCTTGCACGCCACCTCGCACGCCTTGCAGCCGATGCACACCGAGGTGTCGGTGAAGAAGCCCATCCTCGGCGGGGCGTCCGGCCAGCCGGAGGCCCCGGCCACGTCCGGCTGCGGGCCGTACAGCAGATGTCCCCGGACCTCGTCGCCGTCGCTCATCGCCGTACCTCCTCGCTCCTCACTCCTCGCCCTCCCCGGGTACCTCGCCGGGCGCGGCCCGCACGACCGCGACCCGGCGCTTCTGCGAGGCCGTGGCCGGCATCTCCACGCTCCTGCCGAAGCACCAGCGGCTCAGGGCGTTGCGCGGCCGGTGCCGATGGAACCAGCGCCAGGCCTCCGTGCCCTCGGCACGCGGCCGGGGCGTGTCGCGCACGAGGATGCGGTAGGCCTCCGCGCGGGACAGCAGGGGCACAACGAACAGCGCCGTGCGGAAGGTGCGCGTGAGCAGTTCCACCGGCGGGCGGAACCTGTACGCCAGCACATCCTGTCGAGACGGCCGCCGCGCCCAGC
Organism: Streptomyces incarnatus; assembly: GCF_001027185.1. Classification (NCBI taxonomy): domain Bacteria; kingdom Bacillati; phylum Actinomycetota; class Actinomycetes; order Kitasatosporales; family Streptomycetaceae; genus Streptomyces; species Streptomyces incarnatus. The sequence continues at coordinate 7,940,957 of NZ_CP011497.1, forward strand.
GCCGTACGGGTCGGCTGGTTGCGCGGCCGGTCGCACAGGTGCTGCCCGGGCAGCGGGCCGGTGAGCCGGCGCTCGAAGAACGGACAGCCGTTGAGGATCGAGGAGACCGGAAGCCGCCGGTCCAGCGCGGACACCAGTCGCTCACCGCGTCCCTCGGCCCGGGCCGACCGCCGCTCCTCGGACACCGCCACCGCGTGCTCGCCTTCCGCCCGTGCTGGGTCCCTCACTCTCGGTGCTCTCCTTCGAGCGTGGCACGGGTGCCCCGACTCCGCGCGCCCGAAACGGCGCCCCGGCTCTTTGCCGGACCGGCGCGGGGCTACCCGGTCGCGCGGACGGTGTGCGGGTACGAGGAGGCGGGCGTGGTGATCGTGCCCGGGGCCGTCGCGGCCCGGCTTCGGGCCTGGGGCGTGGAAACGGGTGTACGGCGTGCCGGGGCTGGACGTCGCCCCGCTGGCCGGCGCCCTGCGCGGCGGGCCGCGGGCGCCGTGGTTCGGGCAGGCGCGCGGTGCGGAGTCCGCCGCCCTCATGGCGTGCGCCGACGCCAAGCTCACCGGCCGCCTCGGCTGCTGGCGCGGCTCCGCCCGGCGGAGCCGCGCTGCGGCTGCTGGGCGGGCTCCACGACGCGGAGGCGGACCGGACACCGCTGCCGGCCGTCGTGGGCGAGGAGACGGCCGGCGCCCGCCTGGGCGGAGAATCGGCCGCCCTGGCCCGCGACGCCCTACCCGACGACCTGTCCTACGGCACGGGCGTGGCCGGCCCCCTAGGCAGCGGGGCGGCGGCCGCGCTGCTGCGGGAGTGCGACACGCTGCTCCTCGTGGGCGCGGAGGACCTGGCCCCCGCCCTCCTGCCGTCCGCCGCCGGCTGCCGGATCGTCACCGTCGACCGCGAGCCGGCCGACTGCCTGCTCCACCGGGCGCGTCCGGCCGTGCGGGTGACCGGCGACGTCACCGGGGCACTGGAAGCGCTCATCCCGCTGCTGCACCGTGCCACCGACCGGACGTGGCGGGCGCGGGTCGAGGACACGGTGCGGTCCTGGCGGGACGAGGGACACACGCGGGCGAGCCGCTACTTCCGCACGTCCGTCAACCCCCGTTCAGTGGTCGCCGAGTTGTCCGAGCGGCTGCCCGACCGGACCGTCGTCGTCACCGACTCGGGCACCTCACTGCACTGGTGGACCCGCCATCTCCGGCTCCGCTACGACATGAGGTCCCTGCTGTCCGGACACCTCGGCCTGCCCGGTTCCGCGGTGCCCTACGCCGTGGCGAACTGATCACCGTCCGCGTCCACGCCCGGGCGTGACCCGTTCGGATGCTTATCCCTGCCCGGCGGTGAGGGGCACGGTGGCGGTGACCCGTTTGCCGTGGGGCAGCCAGGTCACCTCCAGGGCGCGGGAGAGCATCGCGACCAGGTGGAGCCCGTGCCCGCCGACCCGCCGGGGATCGGGAGGGCGCCGCAGCGGCGGGTCGGTGGAGGTGTCCGACACCGTGATGCGCAGGGCACCGGCCCCGGGCAGCAGCTCCAGGCTCAGGGTGCACGGGCCGGGGGCGTGCTTGGCGACGTTGGTGACGAGTTCGCTCACGACGAGCCGGGCGTCCTGCACCGACCGCCGGGTGGGTGCCGGGCGTACCCGTGCCAGCAGGGCGGCGACGGCGTCCCGGGCGTCACCGATGCCCGCCACGGCGTCGTCCCAGGTGCGGCTGTAGCGCAGGGGCGCGGGGCGGGCCTGCGTTCTCGTGTGCGTCCCGAACGGGATGTCCATGCGTCGTTGCCCTTTTCCTGCGGCGCCGGGGACCATTCCTGTGCATACGGGATCCTCCCGTCGTTGCTCGGATACCCGCTGGGCCCTCGATCAAGGGCACGTACGCCGCGAATCCTCCGGTTGCACACGAGCCCCAGGCCACCGGCCGCCGACCCGCTGTGCGCACGGCGGAACGGGCCCGGGAAGCCGGCGTCCGCCGGATGTCCCGGGCCCGTTCGGAATCGGCGGAGCCGCGGATCCGGCGCGGCCCCGTGCCTGAACACGGCTCAGTGCTTGAAGGTGTCCTTGGCCTTCTCCTTGGCCTGCCGCGCGTCACCGCGCGCGCCTTCCGCACGGCCCTCGGCCTCCATCCGCTCGTTGCCGACGGCGCGGCCCACGGCCTCCTTCGCCCTCCCCTTGACCTGCTCCTTCTTGCCCTTCGCCTTCTGGTTGCCTGCCATCGGGTGTCACATCCCAACGTCGTGCGGATCCGGTCCCCAGTCGGCTTGCCAGCGAGCGGCCGCCCAAACAGGAAAACGCGGACATCTCGTCGATACGGGCCCCGATTACTTCCCCTTGGTTGAACAGTCCAGACTGATAAACCTATTGTTAGTAACCGTGGACACCGTTGAACTCGCCGCCGCACTGCGGCTGGCCATGGGCCGGATCGTCCGCCGGCTGCGCCAGGCACACGCGGTCGGCGACGTGACACTGTCCGGCGTCTCGGTGCTGGCCCGGCTGGCCCGCACCGGTCCCGACTCGCCCGGATCGCTCGCCGAACTGGAACGGGTCCGGCCGCAGGCGATGGCCGGCACCCTCGCCGGACTCGAACAACGCGGACTGGTCAGCCGTACCCCCGACACGGCCGACGGGCGCCGGGCCATCGTCTCCCTCACCGACGAGGGCCGGGCCGTGCTGGAGCAGCGCCGCTCCGAGTCCGTGGCCCGCCTCGCCCGCGCCCTGGACGAGTTCACCCCGCAGGAACGGCAGGCCCTGCACGACGCGCTGCCCCTGCTCGACCGGCTGGCGGAACGACTGTGACCGGCCGTACGCCCGCCGCCGGCATACGCGGCCGCCTCCTCGCCCGCCCGGCCCGCCTCCGGGAGACGCCCCCCGGCCCCGGCTACAAATGGGTCGCGCTGTCCAACACCACCCTCGGCGTCCTCATCGCCACGATGGACGCCTCCATCGTGATCATCTCGCTGCCGGCCATCTTCCGCGGGATCGGCCTGGACCCGCTGGCGGCCGGCAACATCGGCTACCTGCTGTGGATGATCCTCGGGTATCTGCTGGTCTCGGCCGTCCTGGTGGTCGTCCTCGGCCGGCTCGGCGACATGTTCGGCCGGGTGCGGATCTACAACCTGGGCTTCCTGGTCTTCGCATGCGCCTCCGTCGCGCTGTCCCTCGACCCGTTCCGGGCGGGCGCGGGCGCGCTCTGGCTGATCCTGTGGCGCATCGTGCAGGCCTTCGGCGGCTCCATGCTCACCGCCAACTCGGCCGCCATCCTCACCGACGCCTTCCCCGCGCGGCAGCGCGGCATGGCCCTCGGCATCAACCAGATCACCGCGCTCGCCGGGCAGTTCCTGGGCCTGCTCGCCGGCGGCCTGCTGGCCGCGGTCGACTGGCGTGCGGTGTTCTGGGTGAGCGTCCCGGTCAGCGTCACCGGCACCCTCTGGTCGTACCTGAGCCTGCGCGAGACCTCGGCCGGCGGTCGCGGCCGGATCGACTGGCTCGGCAACCTCACCTTCGCCTCCGGCGCGGGCATCCTGCTCGCGGGCATCACCTACGGCATCCAGCCGTACGGCGGCCGTCCCACCGGCTGGACCAACCCCTGGGTGCTCGCGGGCCTCGTCGGCGGCGTGCTCCTGTTGCTGGTGTTCTGCCTCGTCGAGACACGGATCGCCGAGCCCATGTTCCGGCTGTCGCTGTTCCGGGTGCGGGCCTTCGCCGCCGGCAACCTGGCCGCCCTGCTCACCGCGATCGCCCGCGGCGGACTGCAGTTCATGCTGATCATCTGGCTGCAGGGCATCTGGCTGCCGCTGCACGGCTACGACTTCGAGGACACCCCGCTGTGGGCCGGCATCTTCATGCTGCCGCTCACGGTCGGCTTCCTCGTCGCCGGACCGGTCTCCGGCTATCTGTCCGACCGGTTCGGCGCCCGCCTCTTCTCCACCGCCGGACTGGTCGTCGTCGCCGTTTCCTTCCTCGGCCTGCTGGCCCTCCCCGTGGACTTCGACTACGGCGTCTTCGCCGCGCTGCTGCTGCTCAACGGCCTCGGCCAGGGCATGTTCTCCTCGCCCAACACGTCCTCCATCATGGGCAGCGTGCCGGCCCGTGACCGGGGTGTGGCCTCCGGTATGCGCTCCACCTTCCAGAACTCCGGCACGGCCCTGTCCATCGGCGTCTTCTTCTCGCTGATGGTCTCGGGCCTGGCGAGCACGCTGCCCAGGACGCTCGGCGGCGGGCTCCAGGCGCACGGCGTGCCCGCGCCGACCGCACACGAGGTGGCCTCGCTGCCGCCGGTCAGCACGCTGTTCGCCACGTTCCTCGGCGACAACCCGATCGGTCATCTGCTCGGCGCCGGCGCCCTGGACCACCTGACCGCCGCCCAGCGGGCCACCCTGACCGGCCACGCCTTCTTCCCCGAACTGGTCTCCCGGCCCTTCCACCACGGCCTGACCATCGTCTTCGGCGTGGCTGCGGGCATGGCCCTGGTCGCCGCGCTCGCCTCCGCCCTGCGCGGCGGCCACACGCGCGCCGACGACGACACCCGGCAGGCCGGGCCGGACCACGCGGCGAAGGCCCGGTCCACGCGCACCTCCCCCTAGAGGCCCGCGGCGGCCGCGTCCAGGAGGGACGGACACGTCGAAGCTCCCCCGGCATCTGTTCCGAACCAGGGGAGCCCCGGACCGTCGACCGCCGGTCGCGGTCTCCTTCCCGAGTGCGCCGCGGACACGGGCGCAAACCACCCTCAGCGCTCGCGGCGCCGCCGTACGAGGTGCCGTACGACGAGGGCGGCGACCAGCGCGCCGGCGGCGACGAGGACGTAGAGCTGGTAGCGCGAGACCTCGTCGTAGACGGTCGTGATGTGGCTGCCCACGAGGTAGGCCAGGGTGGTCCACAGGCCGACCCACAGGGCCGCGCCGAGTGCGTTGAAGGCGAGGAAGCGGAGCCAGTGCATGCCGGTGGTGCCGGCGATGATGCCGTTGGCCTGGCGCAGCCCCTCGACGAACCGGGCCACGGTCACGATCTTGCCGCCGTGCCGGCCGAAGAACTCCTCGGCCGCCTGGAACCGCTTCGGCGTCAGGAAGACGTACCGCCCCCACCGGTGCACGAAGGCCCGCCCGCCGCAGCGCCCGATCACATAGCCGATGTTGTCCCCGACGACGGCCGCGACGAACGCGATCACCGCCACGCCCACGACGTTCAGTCGCCCCGCGCCCGCGTACACCCCGGCGGCCAGCAGCATCGTCTCACCGGGCGCGGGCACCCCGAAGTCCTCCACCAGGACCACGGCCCCCACGGCCCAGTAGCCGTAGTGACCGAGCAACGGCGCGAGATGCGCCAGCGGACCCGGAAGGGGAGGGGCGGCCATGCCTCCACGGTACGTCCGCGCGATCAGCGTTCCGGTCCGCCCGGCACGGCTCACGGCCGCCCGGCGGTGTCCGGCTACCAGTCGGAGCGGACGGCGCCCTCGTCATCGGTGATGCCCTGGCACATGTGGCACAGTTCGTGATCCCCGTCGCGAGTGACGACGGTGCCCCAGCCGAGGCACACCTCGCAGTCGCGGGCGAGATCCAGATCGGGACGGGGAGGCATGAGGGTGCGGTGGGCTCCGTGTGCCATGGGGGGGAGCGGCTCCTTGGAAGTCGCGAGTCAACGTGAGGGGGCTGTCGTCCGCACTGACAACGCTGTCCGTATGACATCCATTATGTCGGCTTTATTCCTCTTGTCCAGAGTGTGTGTCACCGAGTGCCACCTTTCCCCGGGACCGCCCGGCGGCCGGGATCACCCCAGCCGGCCCAGCCGCGCCTCCCGCCACAGGTCCACGCCGCCCTCGGTCGCGTACTTGTCGATCTCGGCCAGCTCCTCGGCGTCGAACCGGAGGTTCTCCAGCGCGGCGACGTTCTGCTCCAGCTGCTCCGTGCGCGAGGCGCCGATGACGAGCGACGTCACCCGCTCGTCGCGCAGCGCCCAGGCCAGCGCCATCTGCGCCAGCGTCTGACCGCGCCGCGCCGCGATGTCGTTCAGGGCGCGCAGCCGCCGCAGCATGTCGTCCGTCAGCCAGGAGGCGTCGAAGGACGTGCCGCGGGCCGCCCGCGAGTCCTGCGGCACGCCCTCCAGGTAACGGCCGGTCAGCAGGCCCTGGGCGAGCGCCGTGAACCCGATGACCCCGAAGCCCTCCTCCTCGGCCGCGTCCAGCAGGCCGTCGGTCTCGATCCAGCGGTTGAGCATGCTGTACGACGGCTGGTGGATCAGCAGGGGGGTGCCGAGCTCCCGCAGGATGGCCGCCGCCTGCCGGGTGCGCTCGGCGTCGTAGGAGGAGATGCCGACGTACAGCGCCTTGCCCTGGCGTACGGCGGTGTCGAGCGCCCCCATCGTCTCCTCCAGCGGCGTGCTCGCGTCCAGCCGGTGGGAGTAGAAGATGTCCACGTAGTCCACGCCCATCCGGCGCAGCGACTGGTCCAGCGAGGCCAGCACGTACTTCCGGGAGCCGCCGCCCTGCCCGTAGGGGCCGGGCCACATGTCCCAGCCGGCCTTGGTGGAGATCACCAGCTCGTCCCGGTACGGCGCGAGGTCCCGCTGCAGCAGCCGGCCGAAGTTCAGCTCGGCCGCGCCGTACGGCGGGCCGTAGTTGTTGGCCAGGTCGTGGTGGGTGATCCCGAGGTCGAAGGCGCGCAGCGCGATCTCGCGCTGGGTGTCGAAGGCATGGTCGTCGCCAAAGTTGTGCCAGTAGCCCAGGGACAGGACGGGCAGGTCCAGCCCCGAGCGGCCGGTGCGCCGGTAGCGCATGGTGCCGTCGTAGCGTGCGGGGTCCGCGACGTGGGTCATCGGGTCCTCTCCGGGTGGTGCTGTGGCGGTCGCCCCTCCGGGTGCGGACGGGCCCGTCCACCCTGCGCCCGCACGCCACCGCAAGTCCAACCGCCGTACCGGATGGGATTGAGCGGTTCCGTTTCTGAATCGGCCATGGGGGCAGGCGGTGACCGGTGGGCGACGGAAGGAGGGGCCTGGTGAGCGGTGCCGGTTCGGACGGGCGGCGGGAGGGCCGGGGCGGCCCTCGGGTGCCGCAGGCCGTGGCGCGGCTGCCCCGCCAGGTGCGCGAGGAGCTGACCCGCAGGCTCCGCCGCGACCGCCGCGCGTTCGGCGAGGACGACATCCAGGTCGTCGAGCCGCCGCTGCTCCGGCGCGCCGTGGGCGCCTCCGCCCTCGGGAACTGCATGGAGTGGTTCGACTTCGGCGTCTACAGCTACCTGGCCGCCACCATCGGCAAGGTGTTCTTCCCCGGCGCCTCCCCGGCCGCGCAGGTCATCTCCTCCTTCGCGACCTTCGCCGCCGCCTTCGTCGTCCGGCCGCTCGGCGGCCTGGTCTTCGGGCCGCTCGGCGACCGGATCGGCCGGCAGAAGGTGCTCGCCACCACCATGATCATGATGGCGGCCGGCACCTTCGCCATCGGCGTCATCCCGGGGTACGGCACGATCGGCGTCGCCGCGCCCGTGCTGCTCCTGCTGGCCCGCATGGTCCAGGGCTTCTCCACCGGCGGCGAGTACGGCGGTGCGACCACCTTCGTCGCCGAGTACTCGCCGGACCGCAGGCGCGGCTTCCTCTCCAGCTGGCTCGACTTCGGCACGTTCGTCGGCTACGCCCTCGGCTCGGCCCTGGTCACCCTGCTCAACCTGGCCCTGACGGACGCTCAGATGCTGTCCTGGGGCTGGCGCGTCCCGTTCCTGATCGCCGGACCGCTCGGGGTGATCGGTCTCTACATGCGGCTCAGGCTGGAGGAGTCCCCGGCCTTCCAGCAGCAGCTGGACGAACACGAGAAGGCCCTGGCGCAGGAATCGGCGGGCAGCGAGTTCAAGGACATCGTCCGCAACCACTGGGGAGAGCTGCTGGTCTGCATGGGGCTGGTGCTGCTGTACAACGTCACCAACTACATGGTCACCGGCTATCTGCCGACCTATCAGACCGAGGTCCTGCACCGCTCCAGCGGCTCCGCGGACCTCCTGGTGCTCGCCGGCATGCTGTGGATCGTCGTGCTGATCACCTTCCTCGGCCGGCTCAGCGACCGCGTCGGCCGGCGGCCGGTCTACGCCGTCGCCGCCGCCGCGATGATCGTGCTGGCCGTGCCCGCCTTCCTGCTGATCAAGGCGCACGGCACCTGGCCGCCCGTGCTCGGCGTCCTGCTGCTGGCCACGCTGCTGGCCTGCTTCGCCGCACCGAGCGCGGCCACGCTGCCCGCCCTCTTCCCGACCGCCGTCCGCTACGCGGCGATGGGCATCGGCTTCAACGTCGCCGTCTCCGCCTTCGGCGGCACCACCCCCCCTCGTGACGGCCGCGCTGGTCACGGCCACCGGTGACGACCTGATGCCGGCCTACTACCTGATGCTGGCCGGGTTCATCGGCCTCCTGACGGTGAGGTTCCTGCCCGAGACCGCCCAGGTGCCGCTCAAGGGTTCGCAGCCGATGGTCGGTTCACGCGAGGAGCGGCGCGAACTGATCACCGTGTCACGGGAGTTGTACACCCTCGTGCGGCAGCGGGACGGGGCCCGGCGCACCTGAGGCACGCCCCGTACGGTCATATCCTCGTTCGATCGTACGAACTTCTCGCGAGCCTGCTTACCCTGCGCCGCAGTGTTTGATAGGAAACTTTCCTACCAGTGTCCGGGCGTGGAACCAGCACGGACCAACTGACCACCCCCCACTCCCGCTTGGAGCCCTGTGGTGAACACAGACCGCGAGACAGCAGCCCCCGCCCGCATATCCCGCCGGACCGTCGTCGCCCTGCTCGGCGCCACCGCCGCCTCCGGTGCCCTGCTCGCGACCCAGCGCGCGACCGCCGCACCGGCGGCGGCGAAGGGTCTCGACGACCCGGCGAAGAAGGAGATCGCCATGGAACTGGTGTCGAGCGCGGAGAACTCCTCGCTCGACTGGAAGGCCCAGTACAAGTACATCGAGGACATCGGCGACGGCCGCGGCTACACCGCCGGCATCATCGGCTTCTGTTCTGGCACCGGCGACATGCTCGAGGTCGTCCAGCTCTACGCCGACCGCGAGCCGGGCAACGTCCTCGCCAAGTACCTGCCCGCGTTGCGCAAGGTCAACGGCAGCGACTCCCACGACGGCCTGGACCCGAACTTCCCCAAGGACTGGCGCAAGGCCGCGCAGGACGCCGTGTTCCAGCAGTGCCAGAACGACGAGCGCGACCGCGTCTACTTCAACCCCGCGGTCGCCCGGGGCAAGGCCGACGGCCTGCGCGCCCTCGGCCAGTTCTGCTACTACGACGCCCTCGTCATGCACGGTGACGGCGACGACCCGACCAGCTTCCGCAACATCCGGGGGCGGGCCCTGCGCAGCGCCAAGCCGCCGGCGCAGGGCGGCGACGAGAAGACCTACCTCAACGCCTTCCTCGACGCCCGGGTGTGGGCCATGAAGCAGGAGGAGGCGCACAGCGACACCAGCCGCGTCGACACCGAGCAGCGGGTGTTCCTGCGCAAGGGCAACCTCGACCTGAACACCCCGCTCGACTGGAAGGTGTACGGGGACAGTTACCACATCGGCTGACGCACCGGTGTCACGAGGCGTGCGGCAGGCCGGCGGGCGTGGGCACCTGAGGCCCCGCGCCGAGCCCGGCGGCCTGCCGCACCGTGATGCGCTGGATCACGACGACCGAGAGGGCGGCGGCCAGCAGGTCGAGGTCTTCCGCCGCCACCAGCAGGGTCAGCGAGGTGCCGCCGCCCAGGTTCGCGGCGGCCAGGGGCAGCGGGTTACGGAACCGGGAAGCCGGCCGGGCGAGAGCAGCTCGGCGTTGCGCCGGCAGCGGGCGAACCAGAGGAGGAACAGCACGATCTCCGCCGTCATCACGTTCACGAAGATCATTGACACACGGCCGGTGCCGGAGGCCGTGGTCGTCGCCGGATGCAGCGGATGAGCACGGACCGTCAGCGCCCGGACGAGTTCGCCACCGGCCGCCGCCGGCACGGCGAACTGAGCGCAACACGCGAGGAACCAAGGAACCCCGGCGGCGGAACCGGTCACGGTGGAAGACCCGTCCGTGAAGGCGCCCAGCACAGGCTGCGGGGCAGCGCGCAGATCGAAGGACCGGACCATAAGGCGGGGCGTACTCGCATGTCAGGGCCCTGACGAGGAAAGATGGGCGGTGAGCGATCGATCCGACGACGCGGAGGACAGGACTCATGCCGCACGAGCGAGCCGGCCGGCCGGCCGGTCCCGAGGACCTTGTCGACGTGGCCCGGCTGGTCACGGCGTACTACGCACTGCACCCGGACCCGGCCGACCCGGCGCAGCGGGTGGCGTTCGGCACGTCCGGGCACCGGGGTTCGTCCCTGGCGAGCGCCTTCAACGAGGACCACATCGCCGCCACCAGCCAGGCCATCTGCGAGTACCGCGCGGCCCAGGGCACGAACGGCCCCCTGTTCCTCGGCGCCGACACCCACGCCCTGTCCGAGCCGGCGAAGGTCACCGCGCTGGAGGTGCTCGCCGGCAATGGCGTCACGGTGCTCATCGACAGCGCGGACGGCTACACGCCCACCCCCGCCGTCTCGCACGCGATCCTCACCCACAACCGGGGCCGCACCTCCGGCCTCGCCGACGGTGTGGTCGTCACCCCCTCCCACAACCCGCCGGCAGACGGCGGCTTCAAGTACAACCCGCCGAGCGGCGGCCCGGCGGCCTCCGACGCCACCTCCTGGATCCAGGACCGGGCCAACGAGATCATCACCGGCGGGCTGAAGGACGTGCGCCGGGTGCCGTACCCGCAGGCCCTCGCCGCGGACACCACCGGGCGGTACGACTTCCTCGGCGCCTACGTCGGCGATCTGCCGAGCGTGCTGGACCTGGACGCGATCCGCGCGGCCGGTGTGCGCATCGGCGCCGACCCGCTCGGCGGGGCCTCCGTCGCCTACTGGGGACGCATCGCCGAACAGCACGGCATCGACCTCACCGTGGTCAACCCCCACACCGATCCCACCTGGCGGTTCATGACGCTGGACTGGGACGGCCGGATCCGTATGGACTGCTCCTCGCCGTACGCGATGGCCTCGCTCATCGAGCAGCGCGACCGGTTCCGCATCGCCACCGGCAACGACGCCGACGCGGACCGGCACGGCATCGTCACTCCGGACGCGGGCCTGATGAACCCCAACCACTACCTCGCGGTCGCCATCTCCTACCTGTACCGCCACCGCGACCAGTGGCCCGCCGGTGCCGGCATCGGCAAGACGCTGGTCTCCTCCACGATGATCGACCGGGTCGCCGCCGATCTCGGACGCCGACTCGTCGAGGTGCCGGTCGGGTTCAAGTGGTTCGTGGACGGACTGGCCGGCGGTGCCATCGGGTTCGGCGGGGAGGAGTCCGCCGGCGCTTCCTTCCTGCGCCGGGACGGCTCCGTGTGGACCACCGACAAGGACGGCATCATCCTGGCGCTGCTCGCCTCCGAGATCACGGCCGTCACCGACCGGACCCCCTCGGAGCACTACGCCGGCCTGACCGCCCGCTTCGGCGAGCCCGCCTACGCCCGCGTCGACGCGCCCGCGACCCGCGAACAGAAGGCACTGCTCGGCACGTTGTCACCGGCCCAGGTCACCGCCGACACGCTCGCCGGGGAGGCGGTCACGGCCGTCCTCACCGAGGCGCCCGGCAACGGCGCCGCGATCGGCGGCATCAAGGTGACCACCGACCACGCCTGGTTCGCGGCCCGCCCGTCGGGCACCGAGGACGTCTACAAGGTCTACGCCGAGTCCTTCCTCGGCCGCGCCCACCTCGCCCGGGTACAGGAGGAGGCCCGGTCCGTGGTGCTGAGCGCGCTCGGCGGCTGACCGACACCGGGGCGGGTGGCATCCGGGTGGCGGGGCGGACGGCCGGCCGCGCGCCCCCTTCCGCCCCGGCCGCGGATGCCACCCGGCCGGGCCTGGTGCCCGTGGCCGGGTCCGGCCCCGCGCTGGATGCCGGCCGGCCGGATCAGCCGCGCCCGCGGTCCTCGTCCAGGCTGTCCAGCACCGCCTGTGCCATGGCTTGCTCACCCGTGGCGTTGGGATGCGCCGGGGCGGCGGGCGCGGCCGGCTGGAGCGGTTCGATCCAGCGGTCCGCGGGCGCCTTGCACATGTCGTGGCCGACCGTGGGGCCGTAGGTGTCCACGTAGTCGGCCCGGTTCACCGCGGCCACCAGGCGCAGCATCAGGTTCAGCCGCTTCTCGGTGTCCCGCAGGTAGGGGAAGTCCTGCCGCGCGAACGGCACCTGCGGGAAGCAGCCGCTGCCGTCGTCGGGCAACAGGTCCGGATAGCCGACGACGACCACGCGCGCGTGCGGCGCCCTCGCGCGCACGGCCCGCAGGACCCGGTCCACCTTCGGCGCGGTCCGCACGATCGCGAGGGCCAACCGGTCGTAGCCGGACGCCTTGTACGAGCGCTCACAGGGGTCGCCCATCGGGTCCTGGGCGGCCAGGTGGGCGCAGGTGCTGATGATCGGGCCGAAGCCGACGTCGTTGCCGCCGATCTGCACCGTCACCAGGTCCGTGTCCCGCTGCACGGCGTCGAGCTGGGGCGCGTTGGTGCCCTGCGCCTGCCACATCTCGGCGGTCGTCGCGCCGGCACAGCTGACGTCCTCGAAGGTCCTCACCTGACGCCGGTCCGCCACCAGCGAGGGGTAATTGTGGTCGGACCGGGCGCAGTTGGCGTCCACCTGCTGCGGGATTCCGGGGCCCGAGGTGTAGGAGTCGCCGAGGGCGACGTAGTCGATGCGGTGGTCGTGTCCCGTGGAGCGCGCGGAGGCCGGCGCGGTGGCGGCCGCGACGAGGACGCAACCGCCCAGCGCCGCCCCCAGTACGGCGGTTCCCCGCCGGCCTCTCGCCCCACCCGCCGCACGTGTGCCGTTCGTCATGGATCCTCCCCCTGAGGCCGGTTCATCGCGCGGCGCCGGCACCGGAGAGCGGCCCTCGCGCGTTCGACTGGGTCTGTATACCGTCCGGTAGGTCTCGCCGACCAGAAGCGGGAAGCAACGAGTTGCGGGCGCGAGAACGGACACCTTTGTCGGCGTGCGGCCGGTCCGCATCTGCGAACCGGCCTGCCCTCGGGCGTGGCCGCCGCAATGCCGTCCCTGATGGGGCGTCAGGCTGCCGTCATGCCTGTGCGCTACACCATCCGGTGGCTTCTGGCCGCGTGAGCGTTATTCACGGCCCCGATTTCCTGATCATTCCACTGACGACCCATCAGGACTGACCAGACGTCTTCAAGCTCTGACCCAAGTCGAGGAGAGTGGAGAGAATGACGACATCGCCGCGACGGCGATCCGTTCTGGCGTCAGCTGCCACCATCGCCGCGATCACCGCAGTCGCGCTGGCGAACCCGGGTGCCGCGTACGCGCAGGACCACACCAACCCGCAGCCGCCCTACCCGAAGAAACCCGCCTACCCGCTCCATCCCGAGAGCCCGGCGTATCCGGTGAAGGCGACCTATCCGATCTATCCGGAGAAGCCGGTCCACCCTGTCTTCCCGGAGAAACCTGTTCATCCGGTCAAGCCGATGTATCCGGAGAAGCCTGTTCTTCCGGTGAAGCCGGTCTATCCGGAGAAGCCGGTCCACCCGGTCAAGCCGGTGTATCCGGAGAAGCCTGTTCTTCCGGTGAAGCCGGTCTATCCGGAGAAGCCGGTGAAGCCCGAATACCCGGTGAAGCCGGTGCTGCCGGTCAAGCCCGAGTATCCGCAACGGCCGGTGAAGCCTGCGTATCCGGAGAAGCCGGTGAAGCCCGCGTACCCGGAGAAGCCGGTGCTCCCGGTCAAGCCTGCCTACCCGGAGAAGCCGGTCAAGCCTGCGTACCCCGAGAAGCCGGTGCTCCCGGTGAAGCCTGCGTATCCGGAGAAGCCGGTGTTGCCGGTGAAGCCTGCGTATCCGGAGAAGCCGGTGTTGCCGGTGAAGCCTGCGTATCCGGAGAAGCCGGTGCTGCCGGTGAAGCCTGCGTATCCGGAGAAGCCGGTCAAGCCTGCCTACCCGGAGAAGCCGGTGTTGCCGGTGAAGCCCGCGTACCCGGAGAAGCCGGTCAAGCCTGCCTACCCCGAGAAGCCGGTGCTCCCGGTGAAGCCCGCGTACCCGGAGAAGCCGGTGCTTCCGGTGAAGCCCGCGTACCCGGAGAAGCCGGTCAAGCCTGCGTACCCGGAGAAGCCGGTGCTGCCGGTGAAGCCTGCGTACCCGGAGAAGCCGGTGCTGCCGGTGAAGCCCGCGTACCCGGAGAAGCCGGTGTTGCCGGTGAAGCCCGCCTACCCGGAGAAGCCGGTGCTCCCGGTGAAGCCCGCGTACCCGGAGCACCCGGTCAAGCCCGCGTACCCGGCGATGCCGGTCAAGCCGTCCTACCCGCAGAAGCCGGTGAAGCCCGCTCAGCCGTCGAAGCCGTCGAAGTCGCACCAGTCGCACAAGGAGTCGGGCCACGGCCACGACTCGCACGAGGACTGAGCAGGTGACGACGGCCATCTGAGGAAGCCGGGACACAGGAGATCGCTGGGCCGCCCGCAGTGGGCGGCCCAGCGGCATGCAAGGGGGAGCGGGCCGGCCTCGAGCCGACGAGCGGGCCCGGCCCCGCGCCGCGTACACGAAGTCCCCGCCCCCGCGCCGCGGTACGGACCCGTGCACGAACGCAGCGCGACCGGCCGCGGGGCGATGATCCGTCCACCCTCCGAAAACAGCGGCGAGTTGGGCCCTGCACCAGCCAGGGGCATGCCGCTGACCTGCGGTGACGGTGTGAGAAGCTGCCGTGGTCAGCACATCCGCGCGACGGAGGAGCACCGACGGCATGGCCATCATCCACCACACCACGCTCAAGCCCACGAAGCTGGAGCTGCTCGCCGACTGGCTGCCCTCGCGCCCCTGGTACCGCGGCGGCGCGGATGCTCCGGTGCTGACCAAGTCCGGGGGATTCCGGCTGGACGACCCGGAGGGCGAGGTCGGCATCGAGTTCATGGTGGCCACCGACACGTCCACCGCGGAACCGACCGCCTACTTCGTTCCGTTGACCTATCGCGGCGCGCCGCTGGACGGCGCGGAGCACGCGCTCGTCGGCACGATGGAGCACGGTGTCCTGGGCAAGCGCTGGGCCTACGACGGCTGCCACGACCCGGTGCTGGTCGCCGAGTTGTTGTCGCTGATCGAGGGCAGGGCCCAGGCGCAGGCCCAGAGCATCGACGGCGCCCCCGACCCTGAGGTGATCCGCTCCTACGCCGGCGCCCCCTTCGCTCCGGGCGGCTTCGCCCCCGAGCCGGCCGATGACCAGGACGGCACCCGCATCCCCGCGCCGGACGGCACGGTCCTGCACGTCCACCGGGTCCTGACCCCCGTGCCCGGGAACCCGCCGCTGCGCCCCGAGGGCGCGATCGGGCATGTGGCGCGCGGCTGGCGGGATCCGCGGGGCGCCGATCTGGCGGCGGTCTTCGTGACGCTGCGCGCCGGCTGACCGTCCCGCAGCCCGAAGCACGCGCATCCTTCTGGCATGGCCCGGTCAAATCTGTCACGCTTTCGGCAGTCCGCACCCTGACCCCATGAGGGCGCGGCGCACCACTTCGTACAGCGATCGCGCAAGCCCTGTCAGCGGCCGCCCCGGCGTACCCCAGCCCGCGACGGCCATCGAGCAGGCCGGGAATCCCGGCCGCCGCAAAGGAGTAGCGTGTGAGATCGACCCCCCACAAGGTCCTCGGCGCCGGTGCGCTCACCGCCGCCGTGGTGGCCGCCCTCGTGCTCCCCGGCACGCCCGCCGCGGCCCGGCCGGCCGCGGCACCCGCCGCCTGCACCCCGGCGCAGGTCGTCGGCAACGGCGGCTTCGAGAGCGGGACATCGCCCTGGTCGACGTCCTCCTCCACCGTCATCACCAGCCGCTCCGGCCAGACCGCCCACGGTGGCAGCTCCTACGCGTGGCTGGACGGAGTCGGCAGCACCCATACGGACACCCTCAGCCAGAGCGTCACCGTCCCGTCCGGCTGCGACGCGGCCACCCTCACCTTCTGGCTGCACATCGACACGGACGAGACGACCTCCTCCGTCGCCTACGACAAGCTCACGGCCAGGATCGGCAGCACGACGCTGGGCACCTGGTCGAACCTCGACGCGAACACCGGGTACGTCCAGAAGTCGGTCGACGTGTCGGCGTACGCCGGGCAGACCGTCACCCTCTCCTTCACCGGGACCGAGGACGGAAGCCTCCAGACCAGCTTCGTCCTCGACGACATAGCGCTCGACACCTCGGGCGGCGGCGCGCCACCGCCCGGCGACTCCACGCGCACCCCGGCCGCTCCGTCGTACACCGTGGACCTCAGCAGCGACACGAGCGGCACCGAATGGACCGGGCACGAGAGCGTGACCTTCAGCAACGCCTCCGCCACCGCGCTGAACGAGGTCTATCTGCGGCTGTGGGACAACTACCACGGCACCTGTGACGCCATGCCGGTCCGCGTCACGAACGTCACCGGCGGCACGGCCGGCGCGCCCTCCGGGGCCTGCACCGCGCTCAAGATCGACCTGCCCGCCCCGCTAGCCCAGGGCCAGAGCGCCACCATCGGATTCGACCTCGGCATCACCGTGCCCAGCGGGGCCGACCGGTTCGGCCACGACGGCGCCTACAGCTTCATCGGCAACGCCCTGCCCGTCCTCGCCGTCCGCGACGGCGCCGGCTGGCACCTCGACCCGTACACGGACAACGGCGAGTCGTTCTACTCTCTGGCCGCCGACTTCAAGGTGACCCTGGACCATCCCAGCGGCCTGCTGGTCCCGGCCACCGGCACCTCCACCGACACACCCGGCTCCAGCGGCCGTACGGTGACGACGGCGACGGCGTCCAAGGTCCGCGACTTCGCCTGGGCCGCCGGGCCCTTCACCAGGATCTCCGGCACCTCGCCGGCCGGCGTCGCGGTGAACGTCTACTCGGTGTCCGGTATCAGCTCCTCCAGCGCCCAGTCGATGCTCAGCACCGCCAAGAGCGCCGTGGACGCCCACGCCGGCCGTTTCGGCGCCTATCCGTACGGCGAACTGGACGCCGTGCTCGACAACAACTACTGGTTCGGCGGCATGGAGTACCCCGGGTTCGTCCTCGACGTGGTCAGCTCCACCGCCCTCACCCACGAGATCGGCCACCAGTGGTGGTACGGCATCGTCGGCGACGACGAGTACAACAGCCCCTGGCTGGACGAGGCGTTCACGGACTACGCCACCGACCTCGCCCTCGGCAAGACCGGCACCAACTGCTGGAGCAGTGTCTCCTGGGCGTCCAGCGCCGAGAAGATCACCAATTCCATGGCCTACTGGGACGCGCACTCCTCCCGCTATTCCACCGTCGTCTACGGCTACGGCAAGTGTGCCCTGCACGATCTGCGCCGCGTCCTCGGTGACACCGCCATGGCCAAGCTGCTGAAGGACTACGCGACCGCGCACTGGTACGGCGTGTCGACCACGGCGGAGTTCAAGGCCGCCGCCCAGGCCGTCACGAGCACCGACCTCACCTCCTTCTGGGCCCAGCACCGCATCGAAGGGTGACCGGCACACCCACAAGGCTGAAAATCCGGCCGCGGATGGCTTCCTAGGGCGGGACACGGAGTGCGATCCGACCCGACCACGGGTCAGATGTATTCCGTGCGAAGTCTGACAGTCCCCTTCCGCGGCCGGTCCCGCCGGTGCCTCACCGGCGCCCTGACCGTCCTTGTCCTGTTCCTGCCCAGCACCCCGGCCGTGTCCGAACCCGCCGGGGGCGGACCCGTGCGCGGCGGCGCGTACATGGGCATCGGCGTCCTCGCCCATGACGGGGACACCGGCACCCGGCCCCCGGCGGGACGCGCCTCGCAGCCCGAGGGCGTCGACGTCGCGAGCCACCAGGCCTCCGTCGACTGGGCGACCCTGTGGAAGGCCGGCACGCAGTGGGCGTACACGAAGGCCACCGAGGGGACCTACTACACCAACCCCTACTTCACCCAGCAGTACACGGGCTCGTACAAGGCGGGCATGATCCGCGGCGCGTACCACTTCGCCACCCCGGACACGGCCGGTGGCGCCGCTCAGGCCGACTACTTCCTGGCGCACGGCGGCGGCTGGTCCAAGGACGGCAAGACCCTGCCCGGCGCGCTCGACATCGAGTGGAACCCGTACGGCGACGCCTGCTACGGCAAGTCCAAGACCAGCATGGTCGGCTGGATCCGTGACTTCCTGAACCGCTACAAGTCGCGCACCGGCAGGGACGCCGTCATCTACACGGCGACCAGCTGGTGGACCCAGTGCACCGGCAACTACAGCGGCTTCGCGGCGGCGAACCCGCTCTGGATCGCCCGCTACGCCTCGGACCCGGGGACCCTGCCGGCCGGCTGGTCGTACCACACGATGTGGCAGTACACCTCCGCCGGCAAGACCGTCGGGGACCACGACCGCTTCAACGGCGCCCTGGACCGGCTGAAGATCTTCGCGACGGGCTGACCCCGCGTCGGATGCGAGAGGCGCAGGGCCCCGGGACCCCGACCTCGCGCCGGCACGCCAGGCGCCACCGGCCGCGGCTCGGTCCACGTCCACGTCCACGCCGTCGAACAGCGAGTGCGTCGCCCCGGGGACTACCCGAGCGCGGAGGACCCGGCACGCCTGGACGCCGAACGCCCGGCGTCCCCTTTGCCGGAGCCCGTGTAGTCCATGAGGGTGCGATGTGCCGTCCACCCCTGGGACCGGGCCCTGGAAACGTCCAGGACGACCGAACGGGCCAGCTGGTCGACCGCGTAGGGGGTCAGGTACGGCTCCGTGGCCGGACGCAGCCGGGCCAGCGTCTGCGCGGCGTTCGCCGCGGTGCGGGCGACCGCCGCAGGAAGGTGACGGAGCCGCGCCCGTACGCCGTGGGCCCGCAGGACGGCCCGTATCGCCTGGTCCCGGTCGTACGGCACCGGGTCGGCGATGTTGTAGGCACCGGCCGGCCAGCCGGCGGCGGCGAGACACGCCTCGGTGAGGTTCTCCACTGCCGTCAGGCTCAGGCGGACACTCGGCCCGGGCAGCAGGAGCAGGCCACCGCGCACCCGGGACAGCAACCGTGGCACCAGATGCGGATCGCCACTGCCGTAGACCGCCCGCGGACGCAGCACCACGGCACCGGCGGCGAGCGCCAGCGCCTCACCGGCGGCCTTGGTGCGGCCGTACGCGTTCAGCTGGCTGCGCACCGGGTGGTCCTCGGCGATCATCCGGGACCGGCCGGGGCCCGGAGCGTAGACACTGGCGCTGCTCACCCACACCACGGGGCGTCCGGCGGCCGCCCGCAGGAGCCGCGCCGTGCCCTCGACATTGACGGCTCGCATCGCGGCCGCGGCGCGGGAGCCCGGCACCGGGTCGCCGACCGCGGCCGCGCAGTGCACCACGAGGTCGGCGCCGGACAGGTCCGGGACCTCCCGGGCGGCGTCCCACGGGACGTGCCGGCCGACCGGGCCGGGCCGGCGCCCGACACACAGCACCTCGGCGCCCCGGGCCGCGGCCGTGGCGGCGACATGGGAGCCGCAGAAGCCGCTCGCGCCGGTGACGGCGATCGTGGTCATCAATCCTCCGGACGGCTGGTGACGGTGGCGCGGACGGTGAGCGAACGCCAGCTCGGCAGTGCCGCGCCCCGGTCGACGCGCGCCCGTACGACGGCGGGCCGGTGGGCTGCCAGGGCGGCGAGGGTGTCGTCGAGCTGCGCGCGGGCCAGGCGTGCGCCGGGACAGGCGTGCGGTCCGGCGCCGAAGACGAGCTGGGCGTCGGCGGCCGGCGCGGGGTGACGGGCGTTCGGCGGATCGGTGTGGGCGCGGGCGGCGTGGCGTGCCACCAGGATCAGCCGGTCCCCGGCGCGCACCGGGCACCCGTCGAGTCGGGCGTCGGCTGCCGCCGCACGGGGCAGCAGCGGGGAGGGAGCGATCACGCGCAGCAACTCGTCCACCAGGAGCGGCCGCAGCCGGTCGTCGGCCGCCTGATCCCACAGCGCGGCGTCGGCACACCAGGCGGCGGCCCGGGGGAGCGCCGCCACCGTGGTGTTGACGGCGGCGACAGCGAGCATCGCCCACAGGGCCGACTGGTCACCGTCGCCGGACATGGAGGGAGCGCTGCCGCGCGCGCCGGGCGCGTCGGGTGCTGCGGTGGGCGTGCTGGGGCCTTTGCCGGGCGTGGAGGTGGGTTCGCGGGGTGTGCCGGGAGCCTCGCCAGGCGTGCCGTGGCCGGGGTCGGCCTTGGAGGTGGCTGTGGCAGGCCTGGTGGGGTCGAGCAAGGTCTGCAGTCGGTGGGTCGCGGCGGCGGACTTGCGGGTGGTGCCGGGGAGCCGGGGGCCGGGCAGGTGGTCGCGTACGGCGGTGGCCGCGGCACGGGCGGCCGCCTCGGCGACGCACCCGGGGTCCGCGCCGGCTCCGAGCAGCGCGCACACCGTGACCCCGGCCAACTCCTGTGCCAGCGGAACCAGATCGACGGTGGCTCCGGCGCCGAGCGGGGCCAGCCGGCGGGCCAGCACCTCGCGCCACACGGCCCGCAGCCGCTCCACCCCGGCCGCGCCCAGACCGCCGGCGAGCGCGCGCCGGGTGTCGCGGTGACCGGTGCCCTCCTGGTCGAACAGCAGCCCGCCGACGGACATCTCCCGGGCGGCGCCGCCGGTGGTGCCGGCCGCGGTGCGATCCAGCGGGACACCGGTGAGGGCGTGCCGGTAGGCGTCGCTGCCGTGTACCAGCAGCGTGCCGCCGATCCGGGTCACGGGCCGGCGGCGGGTGGCCGCGAGCAGGGCGAACAGCACGGGGTGGGAACGGGTGTACACGCGCCGGTCGCGGCGGCGTGCCGCGCGGGCGCCGGACGGGCTAGGGCTCGGGCTCGGTGCGACGGTCATCGGACGTGTACCTCTCGTGCGTCGGCGGGGCGGTAGCGGCGGTCCCAGCACCACAGCAGGGTCCGGTGGGCGCCCCAGGCCCGCAGGCGGCGCAGGCTGGCGTGGACCACCATCCGCTCGGCCCGCGCGATGCGGTCGCTGTGCTCGCGCGCCCGGTTCAGGAGGACCACGTCCTCCGGCGGCCCCTCCAGCGGCACCCGCGGCGTGCCTCCGCAGCGCAGGTACAGGGCGGCCGTGACGGCGAGGTTGTGGCCGTGGCACAGCACATAGGGGGCGCGGTAGCGCGGATGGCGGTGTGCCCGGCGGTACCGGCCGTAGAGCGCGGCCGCCCGGATCACCGCCGGCAGCAGGTACCGCTCGGCGGGCGAGGGGTGCTCGTCCCGGCGCGGAACGCTCCGGCCGCAGACCAGTTCCCGCCCGCGCCGGAACTCCGTACGCACCGCCGCGATCCAGTCGGCGGCGGGCAGACAGTCCGCGTCGGTCCGTGCGAGCAGCGCGGCGCCGTGCCCGATGGCGTACCGGAATCCGCTGTCGGCCGCGGCCCCGGCGCCCGGCTCCGCCTCATGGACGAGGTGCACGGGGAAGGGCGCGACCGCGGCGAAACGGCGTACGACGTCCGCGGTCGCGTCCGTCGAGGCGTTGTCGACGACGACCAGGCTGAAGTCGCCGTCGCTCTGGCCCGCGAGCGCGGCGAGGGTGGCACCGATACCCGCCGCCTCGTTGTAGGCCGGCACCACGACCCACAGCGGCGCATCGCCAGTTACGGTCATCCCCGGCCGCCCCTCGCGAGGCGGGCGGCGGCCAGACGGGCGGTGGCGGCGCGGTCGGGCTTGCGGGAACGCCCGGACAGCGGGATGTCGGCCAGCAGCACCGCATCCGGCCGCGCCGATCCCATCCGCTCCAGCGGCCCGTTCAGGGCGGCCCGCAGCGCCGCGACGTCGGCATCCCGGCCCGGCTGCACGACGGCCACCAGGCGCTCGTCGCCGTCCTCGGCCGGTACCCCGACCAGCAGCGCCAGCTCGACGCCCGGCACGTGCAACGCGGGCTCGTACAGGCCCGGGTAGATGTTCTCCGCGTGCCTCAGGACCATGTCCTTGAGCCGGCCCCGCAGCACGATCCGGCCGCCGTCGAGGTGGGCCCGGTCACCGGTGGCGACCCAGGGGTCCGGATCCTCGCCCAGACAGCGGTCCCGGGCCGCGGGGCCGGACAGCAGCAGCTCACCGGAGGTGTCGGTCCTGGCCGTCACGCCCGGCAGCGGAGCGCCCACCAGATCGCCCCCGCCGGTGAAGGCGGCCTTGTCGGCCTGTTCCACCGCGGCGGCGGGGAACAGTTCGGTCAGCGCGTACACGCCCCACGCCTCCTCGGCCCCCGCCTGCTTGACGCGGGTGAGCAGACCGGCGCTCGCCGGCGCCGAACCCGTCCACACCCGCCCGCTGAACCGGGCCCCCTCGGCCAGCAGCCCGCGCAGCTGAGGCGGTGTCAGATACGTGGCCTGCGGGCCCAGCCGGCGCAGCTGCCGGGCCAGAACGCGCGGTGACCGGGCGGGCAGCGCGACCGGCGCGCCACCGGCCAGCGACGGCACGAGGACGAAGAACGTGCCACCGAGGACCGGCCGGCCGGCCGCCACCCGGACCAGGCCGGCCACCGTGGCCATGCCCGCGGCGAGCGAGGAACGGGTGTGCACCACCGCACGGGGACGGGCCGTGGTGCCCGAGGTGAACACGATGACGGCGTCGCCGTCCTCGTCCACCGCGGGCGGCGGGACCACCGCCCGGACACCGGCGTCCACGGCGGCCGCGCAGCCGGGCAGCCTAGGCCCGACGGTGGCCACCGGCCCGAGCGCCCCGAGGGCGGGCAGGTCGAGGCCGGCCCGGCGGGCCAGCGGACGGGCCCACCCGGCGACCGCCTGGGCGGCGGAGTCGGCCAGGACGAGATCGGGCCGGGCGAGGGCGAGCCGGGCGCGCAGCACGTCCGGTCCCGCGCCGGGGTCGAGCACCGCGGCCCGCGCGCCGAGCCGGTGCACGGCGAGCAGCACGGCGAGCGCCCGGGGCCCGGGCCGGACGGCGACGCCGACGGTACCGCCGCGCGTGATGCCCCGGGCGTGCAGGGCGGCGGCGTAACGGCCGGCGAGGTCGGTCAGTTCCCCGCAGGTGGCCCTGACCCGTACCGCCCCGGTCCGGGTGGTGCCGAGGACGGCGGGCCGGTCGGGGGCCGTACGCAAGGCATGGGCGAGCGTGTCGAGCATCAGCGCGGGTCCTCCGTATGACGGCCCGGGCCCTGGTCGAGGTACCAGCGGGCGGTGCCGACGAGCCCGTACGCGCGCAGCCGCCGGGTGGAGTTCTCCACGACCATGGCACGGGCGTGCACGATGGCGGTGGTGCGGCGGCGGACCCGGTTCAGGAAGACACGGTCGGTGGGGGAGGGGCGGCGCGGCATGCCGCCGACGGACTCGTACAGGGCGGCCGTCATGGCCATGTTGTTGCCGGCGTGCATCCGGTACGGGGCGAGGTAGCCGTGCCGGCTCCAGTGGGCGGGGCGCACCCGGCCGAAGAACGCGGCGCCGCGGACCAGACCGCGGAAGGCGGCACGCCCCAGCGGGCCGTGCTCGTCACGACGTGCCTCGATACGCCCGCACACCAGGCCCGCGCCCTGCCGCAGGGCGTCACGCGCGGCGGCCGTCCAGCCGGGATGCGGCAGGCAGTCGGCGTCGGTGCGGGCCAGCAGCGTCGCCCCGTTGCGGATCGCGTACCGGAAACCCGTGTCCACCGCGCACCCCACGCCCTTCTCCGGTTCGTCGAGAACATGGACCGGGAACGGTGCCCAGCGGGCGAAGTCGTACGCGATCGCCGACGTGGCGTCGGTCGAGGCGTTGTCCACCACGACGAGTGTGAAATCGCGGTCCCGCTGGGCCGCGAGCGCGTCCAGCGTGGCGCCGATCCGGCCGGCCTCCTGGTGCGCGGGCACCACCACCCACAGGGAACTCATGCCTTCTCCCACACCATCGTCATGATGCTCACGCCGCCGCCCAGGCCCACGAACAGCACCCGGTCGCCGGGGAGCAGCCGCTCGTGGACCCGGTCGAGCTGCACGCCCAGCGTGGCGCTGGCCATGTTGCCGAGCTGGGGCACCGTCACCACGAGCCGGTCCCGTGGCACACCGGTGACCTCCACGAAGCGGTCCAGGTACGGCACGGTGACCTGGTGCACCAGGATGTGCCGGAAGTCCGTCCAGTCCAGCCCGGTGCGCCGCCGCATCCGGTCCAGCACCGACGTGCCGACCTTCTCGAACACCTCGCGCAGCTCCGTCCCGTCACCGCGGAAGTACGTGTGCTCCTCCCCGCGGGGGTGACGCGAACCGCCACCGAAGATCCCGCCGACGGGCCAGTGTTCGGAGTGCGTCTCGGTGTCCACGTCGAGGATGCCGCCCCGCTCCACCGCCTCGAGCACCACCGCGGCTCCCGCGTCGCCGAAGGTGTAGCCCGCGAAGGCGTCCCGGAACTGGCCGGCCCCGGAAGGGGCGTGCCGGACCGCCCGGCTCGGCGTCTCTCCCGTGACCACGAGAGCCCGGCGCGCCCGGCCGGCCAGCATCATCGCGCGTGCCGTGTCGATGCCGTTGACGAAGCTGTTGCACGCGTTGGTCACGTCCAGCGCGTGCGCCCTGGAGCCCAGTTCGGCCTGGACGACGTGGGCGGTCGCCGGTTCGGCCATGTCCCGCGTGGCGGAGGCGAACACCAGCAGATCCACGTCGTACGGGGCCAGCCCGGCCCGGGCCAGCGCGGTCCGGGCCGCCCGCACCGCGAGCGTGGAGGCGTACTCGCCCTCCGCCACGGCCCGGCGCGAGACGATCCCGGTGACCCGTTCGAGCATCCGCGCCGGCAACCGCAGCCCGGACGCGGTGGAGATCCGTTCCTGCAGGTGCCGGGACGACACCTCGTGCTCCGGCAGGCAGGACCCCACCGATGTGATGCCCACCCGGCACAGCGGACTTCGAGCAGCATGGTCTGTGTGCATGGGTCGGACGCTACGAGCCGCCCCGGACACCGTGCCTGAGCACGCGTACTCACCCGGCCTGGGTACACGGCCGCTGTGGCGACCGCCTCCGCTCCGAACACGACGCCAACTCGGTGCCAGATCAAAGGGATTGGGTGATGTGTGCGCGCCGCGCCGGGGCACTAGTGGCCGTGAGCGACCAGCACGCGGAGGGCGAGTGCCGTCATCACGGCGCTGGACGCCAAGGCCGTGACGAGCCGGCCCCGGCTGCCGGTCAGGAGCCGGCCGAGCAGGGCTCCGCCCCCGGCCAGGAGCAGTTGCCAACTGGCCGACGCCGCGAAGGCGGCCAGGACGAACACGGCCCGTTCGAGGCGGTCCGGTACCGCCGAGGCCTGGCTGCCCAGCACCAGTGCCGTGAAGTAGATCACGGTGAGGGGGTTCATCATCGTGATGCCCCACAGACCCAGGAAGTCCCGGGCGGGGCGGAGCGGAGTCCCCTCGGTCCGGGAGGCCGTCGGCGGTGTGCGGTAGTGGGTGACGGCCGTTGCCGCGCCGCGCACCGCCAGCACCACGAGCACCGCGCCGGCGACCCAGCGCAGGGGGTGCACGATCGGCTCGACGGCATGCGTCAGCGCGGAGCCGCCGAGCACGGCGATCAGCGCGTAGACGCCGTCCGCCGTGGCGACCCCCAGCGCGGCGCATGCGCCGGTCCGCAACGAGGTCCGAGCGGTCAATGCCACCAGATACGTCCCGACGGCCCCCACGGGCACGGCGATGCCGTAGCCCGCGAGCAGCCCCGCGACCAGCGCCGCGGTCATGCGTGGTCGGGTGCGGGCCTCCGCCGCCGGTCGCGCTGCTGTCGGCCGCGCACCGATCGGTCGGCGGCGGTTGTCGGCAGCAGGTCGATCAGCGAGGTCATGGGCCGATCGTGGCGGCAGTACGGCTGCCTGGACAACTCCTTTTCCGACGGTGGCATCCGCACGTGAGGGCCCGGGTGCTGGTCATGCGCCCCCACCACCGGTCGTCTCCCGGCGTCTGGGCGGGCGTCCACGGCGCCGACGGTCGGCTTCCAGGTGCCGTCGCCGTTGTCGGCGTGCTCGGGCTTGAACACGGGACGCGGATCCCGCGTGGTGACGTCCGTACCGCGCGCGATGCCCGTGCCGTTCGCTCCCAGCAGGTGGGGCGCATGGCGTCGAGGATCCGGTCGCGTGCCCGCGGCGGCCTCGCCGTCCGGTGGCCGGACGCCGGTCAGGTGCCCGAGACGGCCAGCTGGTCCGCCAGCCGGTGGGCCTGGGCGAGCAGGGCGCCGTAGGTGGCGACCTCGTCGGGGTCGTCGCTCGTGGCCCGGACCAGTTCCCCGCGCAGACCGTCCAGCGTCTGGCGCAACCGTGCCAGGGCCGCGCGCAGCTCGTCGTCGCACTCGTCGTGTTCGTCGTGTTCGTCGTGCTCGTGGCCGAACCGGCTGTGGCTGTAGAGCCGCAGTGCGTGTGCCGTGCGGCGCAGGAACTCGGCGTAGCGGCGGGCGAGTTCGGGGTGTGGCCGGGGTGCCGCGCGGCCCTCGGTGGCCGCCTCCAGCACCGTGCGGGTGACGCCCGTCGTGTGTACGGCGGCGTAGTCGAGCACCAGGACCGCGTCGTCGTAACCCTTTCCGGGCCGTGGCTCCGGGCCGGCGCGCCGGCGGCGCAGATTGCCGCGCAGGCTCTCCCGGCTCCACTCGACCGAGGAGCGGGCCTGCGCCACGAGCCGGTGCAGCCGCAGGGCCCGTTCGTGCCGGGCGCCGGCTTGCTCGGCGTCCCAGCGTCCCTCGGCCAGCCCCTCGGCGACCGCGCGCAGGATGCCGTGGGTCTCCTCGGTCGCGTCCTTCAGTACGGCCCGGCTGTCCCGCAGGTACAGCGGCGGGCGCACCAGCGCGTTGACGGCGATGCCGACCACGGCGCCGAACAGGGCCTCGCCGAGCCGGGCCGCGGAGGTGGTGACGGCGACGGGCCCGCCGGTCAGGACGAAGAGGGCGCCGGTGGCCGCGTAGATGCCCTGGCTGCCCAGGCGCCGCCACTGACCGAGCAGCATCGCGAGGGGGAGGACGACGGCCATCGCGGCCATCGTGGCGTGCAGGGGCAGCGCCACCGCGGTGGCCACGACCGTGCCGGCCGCGATCGCCGCGAGCTGCTGCAGCCCGTGCGCGAGGGACCGGTACACGGTCGACTCCACCAGGACCACCGCCACCCATGGCGCGACGAACGCCACCGGAGCGTGCAGCCACCAGCCGGCCACCGCCCAGGCGAGCCACGCGGCGAGGGCCGCCTTCACCGCCTGGGCGGCCAGATCGCGCTCCCGGCACGGCCCGGCCCAGGCCCGTGCCGCACCGTGCCCCGCGGCCGTCACCTCGCGCCGCAGCGCCTGCCACGTCACCCGCATGCGCCGCACCGTGCCCCGGCCGGCATCCCGGACACGGCCACGCTCCGTCCACCCGCATCGCATACCGCCCGGGTGACCAGCGGCCCAGCCCCTACGCGCCTCGTCTCCTCGTCACACGCGGGCCGGGGAGCGCGCTCAGGCCCGAAACACCCCTGCCCGCAGGTCAGCCCAGGCTGGGCGGTGTCCAGTCGGCGTGCCGGAGTATCGCCCGTGTCGCCAGACGCGACGGGGTGATCCGCAGTGCGGTGTCGCGCAGGGCCACGGCCGCCGGACGGGACAGCCGCTGGCCCATCCGGCCCGCCTGCCGGGCCGCACGGGCGACCGCCTGTGCGCGCGGGCGGCGCTCGGCGTCGTAGCGGGCCAGCGCCGAGGTGACCGAGGGCTGTGCGGCCAGCGCGGCGGCCAGCGTGACCGCGTCCTCCAGGGCCTGGCAGGCACCCTGGCCGAGATTCGGTGTCATGGCGTGCGCCGCGTCGCCGAGGAGCGCCACCCGGCCCGCGACGAACGACCGCAAGGGCGTGACCAGTTCGTGGATGTCGTGGTGGAGCACGGCCTCCGGTCGGGTCGCGTCCAGGAGCGCGGGGATCGGATCGTGCCAGCCGGCGAAGCGGCGGCGCAGCATGCCGAGGGGGTCGGCGTGGCGGACACCGGGCGGCGCCGTGAGCACCGCGTGCCACTCGGCCCGGCCGTCGGAGAAGGCGATGTGCCCGAACTCGGCACCCTCGCCCCAGGTCAGTTCGAAGTCGGTGCGCAGGGCCGGCGGCGCCGAGGTCACGGCCCGCAGGACCGTCGAGCCGGCGTACACCGGGCCGGGGTGGTCGGGGAAGAGCATTCCACGCAGCCGGCTGCCCACTCCGTCGGCCGCGACGACCAGGTCGGCGTCCAGCGTCCCGGCCCCGGCCGGCACGCCCACCCGGTCGGGGGCCGAGAGGTCCAGTGCGGGCACGGTGACGCCGATGAGCAGGCTCTCGGCCGGCAGGGCCTCGCGCAGCAGGCGGTGCAGCACCGCGCGCCGGATGCCGACGATCGGCGTGCCCAGGGCGCGTTCGAGGGCGGCGCCGTCCATCCGCGCCAGCCACCGGCCCGCGGGGGTGCGGGTGCCGCCGGTGTACTGCGGGCGCGCCGCCGCGCGTACGGCCGCGCCCACGCCGAGGGCGTCGAGGGCGCGCAGGCCGTTGGCGTGGAGCGAGATGCCCGCCCCGGCGTCGTCCAGGGTCCCGGCGCGCTCCACGACCCGTACGTCCCAGCCGATCCGGCGCAGGCCGATCGCCGCCGCCAGCCCGCCGATGCCGCCCCCGACCACCACCGCCGTACCGCCCATGCCGGACCCCCTTCGACCTCGGTCAACGCCGGTACTTCTACAGATGTAGAAACCGCTGGCGAAGACCTTACAGCGGAGTTCTACGGCTGTAGAAGCGGGGGTGTAGAAAGTGAGGGTGTCCACAGACCGACGTACTCTCCTCGCCGACGCGGCCATCGCCGTCCTCGCCGACGCCGGCATGCGGGGGCTGACCCATCGCGCGGTGGACCGGGCGGCGCAGGTGCCGCCCGGCACCACGTCCGCCTACTACCGCACCCGCCAGGCCCTGCTCACCGCCCTGGTACGGCGCCTGGTGGCGCTCGACCAGGCCGAACTGCAGGAGATCGGGGCGAGGACGCCGCCGCTGCGGACCGCCGCCGAGGTGGTGGCGGGACTCACCGGGTTCACGGCGGCGAGGCTCACCGGGGACGGGCGCAGGCGCTCCCTGGCGCGCTACGCGTGCGCCGTCGAGAGCGCGCGCCACCCCGAACTGCGGGAGATCCTGGTGCCACGCGAGAACCTGGCCCGGCAGGCGCTGTGCGACTTCCTCGCCGCACAGGGCGTGGCCGACCCGGAGGAACGCACGGTGACGCTGCTGACCTGCGTGGACGGCCTGGTGTTCGACCGCCTGGTGAACGGCGGGAGCGTAGCGGCGGAGGAGATCCGCGGCCTGGTGACGGCGGCCCTGCGCTGAGCCGTACGGGCGGCGGGGTCGAAGGTGGCACGCCGGCGGGGCGGTCTCCGGCGGCAGCGGTACGACGACCATGGCGGCGCCGCCTCATGCGCCGGGACCACCGGCCGCGTCCCTTCGCCCGCCCGGAGACACGGCAGCCGAGGCCGGCCGGAGGCGCCCGTCACGGCGGCGGCACCGCACGCAGTGCGCGCAGCACCGCCCAGACCACCGACACCAGGGGCACGGCCACCACGGCGCCGATCACCCCGGCGATGATGCTGCCGGCGATCACCGAGACCGCGACGACCAGCGGATGCAGCCGTACCGCCCAGCTCATCACCAGGGGATGCAGCACATGGCCCTCCAGCTGGCCGATCACGACGATCAGCGCCAGCACGGCCACCGCGGTCAGCGGCCCCCGCCCGGCCAGCGCGACGATCGTGGCGACACCGAGCGCGACCGGCGAGCCCACCAGCGGCACGAACGCGGCGAAGAACTCCAGCAGGGTCAGCGGCAGCGCGAGCGGCACCCGCAGCACGAGCAGCGCGATACCGACGAGCACGGCGTTGGTCGCGGCCACGATGATGATGCCGCGGGTGTACCCGGCGAAGGCCCGCCAGGCGGCCCACCCCGCCCGGTCCCACGCCGGACGGGCGCCGACCGGCAGCAACTGGTCGCGGATCCAGCGCCACAGGCGTTCGCCGGAGTGGATGAAGAACACCGAGGCGAACAGCGCGAGCGCGCCCCCGGTGACGAACTCGACCACTTGGCCCAACCCGCTGACGGCACGGCTGAGCAGGCTGGAGCGGTGCGCGGACAGGTAGTGCGTCACCTGTCCCTCCAGCTGGGACAGCCGGCCGGGACTCAGCCGGAACGGCGGCCGCTGGAGCCACTGCTCGATGCGGTGCACCCCGCCCCGGAACTCACCCGCCAGTCTGGCCGACTCGCCCGCCACGGCGTTGCCCACCAGGGCGAGCAGGGCCAGCAGGAGCAGGATGCTGCCCACCAGCGCCACGGCGACGGACAGCGGCCGGGGCAGGAACCGGTTGAGCAGGTCCGCCGGCGGGCGCAGGACGGTGGTGACGACCAGCGCGAGGAACAGGGCCACGGCGATGAGCTGGAAGCTGCCGAGGATGCTGAAGACGCCGTAGACGACGACCCCGACGAGGATGAGCCGCCAGGCATAGGCCGCCCCGACCCGCAGCCACGGCACCGTCCGCTCGGCCGCCGGCACCGGCTCGGTGCGCGGGACGGCCGGGAGCCGCACGGTGTACGCCGGCCGGCTGCCCAGCACCCGGCCCCTGCGGCGCCGGCCGCCCGCCCCGGCCGCCCGCCGACGCCCATCGCCCACCACCGTTCCCGGCTCCTCTCCGCCACCCTGATGACGGTCGGTCACATGTAAGGAACCGTAAGCGCGCGTGACGGGCGGGGCGCGCTCAGCGCGTCCGTGCGCGGTTTCCTGCAGGCGGGCACGTTTCACCGCCGGAGCGCCGTCGCCCTATGCGTCCCCTGCGCCCGCTGCGTCACCGAGGAACGTGACGGTCTCCGCGAGCGGTGCCCGGTCGATGCGGGCGAACGGCGCGGACGGATCCGCGAAGCCGATCGACACACCCGCGAAAAGGATCAGTTCCTCCGGAGGCGAGACCACCTCCGCGACCGACCGGTGGTACACCGACCACGCCATCTGCGCACAGCTGTGCAGCCCCTCGGCACGCAGCAGCAGCATCACCGTCTGCAGGTACATTCCGAGGTCCGCCCACTGCGCCGCGCCCATGGCGCGGTCGATGTAGCACAGCAGCAGACACGGGGCTCCGAAACAGCGCCAGTTCGCGGCGACGGCCGCCCGGCGGGCCTCCGCGTCTTCGCGCCGAATCCCGAGTGCCCCGAAACGCTGGGCGGCCGCCGCGGACCGCCGCTCCCGGTACGGGGACCTCGGCTCGGGTGGATACATCCGGTACTGCCGCTCGTCCCCGGGATCACCGGCCGCGGCACGCTCTCCGGTGCGCTTCTTCAGCTCGGCCAGCGGGGCACCGGTGAGCACGCAGACCTGCCACGGCTGGAGGTTGCCGCCCGACGGTGAGCGCGCGGCGGCGGCCAGCACCCGCTCCAGCACCGCACGCGGGACCGGCTCCTCCGTGAAGGCCCGCACCGCCCGCCGGCTCGCCACCGCCTCGTACACATCCACCCGCATGACCTCCAGACCCGCTCCGCGCTTCCGCCGCACTGACGAAAGCCGGCCGACGGATGTGACCCGAGCCGTCCCACAAGGGGCGCGGGGAACTGCGCGACCAGCCGCAACGGGCCCGCGGTCGGCAACACGCCTCACCAGGCAGACGAATAGCCACTGGGCCCCCGGGGTGTCGTCAGAAGGAGCTCACAGGACCTTCACAACCGCCGCGGGTCGTCCGGCCGGGGCGGGGCACCCGGGGTGTGTCGTCGGCAGAGGGGATCTCCAGTGATCACTATCGCCGTACTGCTGCTCCCCGTCCTCGCCGTCCTGCTCTTCGGCCTGGACCAGGTCGAGGACCGGTGGATCCTGCATCCGACGGCCCGCCACACCAAGCCGCACCGGCATCGTCGTATGCGGCCGGGCCGGCGCTGAGCCGCCGCCGACAGGCTCCCACTGGGCTCCGCCGGCAGGCTCCCAGCCTGGCCTCACCGGTCCGTCGTCGTGTCCTTGCCCGGATCGGCCCACCGCCGGTAGCGGATGATCGCCTTGCCGAGTTCGACCCGCTCCGGTTCGGGGAGGGTGCCGCCCTGGGCGTAGTCCAGGATGTGCTCGGCGACCGTCCGCAGCTTGGTGTTGGTGCGCTGGGAGACGTCCCGCAACGCCCGCCAGGCCTCCTCCGGGGCGATCTGACCGAGGACGACCACGGCCCCGATGGCCTGGTCGATCACCGCGTGCGAGGACACGGCCTGCCGCAACTGCTCGTTCTCGGTCACCAGCCGGTCGTACTCCGCGGCGAGCTCGGTCGAGGAGAGCAGGACCAGCGGCTGCTGCCGGGAGAGGGCGAAGAATGCCATGGAGCACCTTTGCGGGGTGGGGGGCGTCACTACCACGCCTGCCCTCGATGGGCGCTTGCACACCAATTGAACCAGCGACGGAGGGCACCGTCGCGCCGTGCGGGCCGTGCCGCAGGGCGTGAACATCCGTGCGCCGGCCCGGGGTCGGTCCCTCCGCTCGCGCGCCGGATCACGGTCCGTCCGGGGGCCGTCCGGTGACCGGTCAGTGTCCCCGGGCGGTACGGCCGGTGCGCTCCGTCGCCCGGCCCACCGGCAGCAGGTCACGGATGTCCGCGGGCAGGGCGTCGGCCATCCGCTCGGTGAGCTCCGGGGCCAGCGCGGCGTCGAGCACCTCCATCACGGCGGCGGCCTCCCGCAGGGCCATGTCCTCGTCGGTGCCCGCCCGGTCGGCGATGCGCCCGGCGAAGACGGTCAGTCCGAACCGCTCGGCCGACACGCCGGAGTCGGCCCCGGCCGAGGCGTCGGCCGCCTCCCGCATAGCCGCCGCCATGTCCGGTGGCAACTGCGCGGCCACATGCCGGGCGAGCCCGGACGGCAGCCGCTCCGACAGCGTGCTCACGACGGCGTGCGCGGCTCGTTCGGCCGAACCCCGGTCCGGCAGTTGGGCCAGCGCCTGCACCTTTCCGATCATCTCGTCGTGCCGCATGAGGCCGGTTCCTTCCGCGCGAGGTCCTGAAGGTGCGCTGCCCCCCGTCGGGGCCGGGCAGCGGCCGGGCCCGGCCTGCGGCGCTGTCACCGGGGTCGGCCGGGCCTTCCGCGGCCCCGGCCGAGTACCCCGGTCGCCGCCGCGGGTACCGGCCAGGGGCGTCGCGGTCCCGTCGCGGGGTAGGCGTGGCGGCGGACCGTGGAACGACGCCGGACACCGGCGGAGCCGAAGGCGAGGTGCGCATGGCGGGAACGGGGCTGGCGGCGCCGTTGTGGGACGTCCACAACGGCCAGGGGCCACGGCAGCTGGCCGAGCTGGCGCTGGCGCTGCTGCTGTCCAGCCTGATCGGCTGGGAGCGGGCGGCGCAGCAGAAGAGCGCGGGACTGCGCACGCACACGCTGGTCGGTGTCGCCAGCGCGCTGATGATGGAGGTGTCCCAGCACGGGTTCACCGCGGTGCTCGGGCTGGAGAACGTCTCCTTCGACCCCTCCCGCGTCGCGGCACAGATCGTCTCCGGCATCGGCTTCATCGGCGGCGGCCTGATCTTCGTACGCAGAGACGCCGTCCGGGGTCTGACCACGGCCGCCACCATCTGGCTGACCTGCGCGGTCGGCATGGCCTGCGGCGGGGGGCTGCCCGTCCTCGCGCTGGCCGTGACCGCCCTGCACTTCCTGGTCGTACGCGGCTATCCGCGCTTCACCTCCCGGCTGATCCGCGGCACCGCCGCCGCCGCGTTCGAGGCACGCCTGACCTACCGCACGGGGTCGGCACTGCTGCCCCGGCTGATGGAGACCTGTACCCGGCGCGGCTTCCGGATCGTGCAGGTCAGGGTCGAACGGCTGCCCGGCCGCACGGACGACGCGGCCCGCGTGCTGCTGGAACTGGAGGGCGCCGCGGATCCGACGGGGCTGGCGTCGGAACTGTTCCAGGACGCGGGCGTGCTCGACGTGGAGGTGAGCGCCGCCGCGGACGACGAATAGCGCGGACGGCGCAGCGGCGGTACGGCCGTCCGCTCAGCTCTCGGCCGTCTGCTGGGTCCACGTCCAGGCGTACTGCAGCCAGTCCGCGACCGTCAGCGCGGCGAGGCCCCCGCAGACCAGGCGGGTGAGCCGGGGTGCGGCCGCGTAGGAGCAGACCAAGGCGCCGGCGGTCCAGGCGGAGGTGCAGAACGGGCAGGACAGCAGGTCGCCGACGGCACGCCGGAGTCCGTCGCCCCGGGGTTCGTCGATGACCTCGCCGGCCTCGCCCTCGTCCGCACGGCGGGTGAACGGCGCCCGAAGGAAGCTCGTGATCCGGTCGCGGGTCAGCAGCCTGGACGCCTTGTACGCCGCCGTGCCCAGCAGTACGACGTCCCACGGCGGCACCTCTTGCGGCAGCTGGACACCCCGGCGCCGGGCCAGCACCGCGTACCCCCCGGCGCCCCCTGCGAAGACGGAGGCGAGGGCGGCATACCCGGCGAGAGGGACGTCGCCCTGGTCGTCGTACTGCCCCGAGCCCGTCGTCATGCCTGACCTCCGGTGCGTGTCCTGCCGTGGCCCGCAACGAGTTCCCCGGCGGGAAGGAGTGACACGGCGCGGCGGCCGGGCGGCGAGGCGTGCCGACGTGGGCGATGCCACATATGACCTGGTTCGCACTCTCTCCCGGGCGCCCCCGGTGCCGGGCTACCGTTGCGTCGAGCCCCTGTTCCCCTCGTATCCCGGACGGCCCGGCTGTGCTCACTGATCTGTCCCCCCTCATCGCGGCGACGACGCGCTGGCTGACGGTCGCCTACCCGCCGAGCGGCGGCGCGCTGGCCTCCGCGCTGTGCGAGGCGCAGGCCCGGCAGGCGGTGACCGTCGCCGCGTGGCTGCGCTACCCGACCGAGATCGACGCGGCGCTGGTCACGATGGCCGGCCCCGGCGGCGCCGCCCGGCTGGACTGGATCACGGGCGCCGAGCGCGCCGGCGAGGACGTCGCGGACGACGACTGGGCCTGGCGGACCTGGGTGGACGAGGTCGTGGCCAGCTGGGCGGCCGGACTGCTCACCGATCCCGAGCTGGCCGGCCTGGCCGTGGCCGCGGTCGCCGAGGGCGAGCACGGCCCCGGGCCGATGGCCGAGTTCCGGCGCCTGCTCGCCCCGGACGACGCCGACCGGGGTGCCGCCGCCCTGCTGCGCCACCCCGACCTCCTCGCCTCCGTCGCCGAGCTCCACCTCGACCAGCTCCTGGACCGGCTCGGACCGGGCCGTACGCTCGCGGCCTGAGCGCGCGACCCGCCGGACCGGCCCGGTGTCGTACGCCCTCGCCGGGGTACTGCGGAGCTGATCCGTGGTCGTGCGCCGACGGCGGACGATCCCGAGCGACGGCAGGCAGGAGAAGGCGATGCGCGCGCAAGGCGACGAGACACCGGCGGCCGGCGGGGCCGGGGACGCGGCGGCCCGGCCGGCCCAGGACACCGGCGAACTGGCCCGCAAGGAGATCGGCGCCGTCCGGGACGAGATCATGACCGCGCTGAAGCGGCTCGGCGCGGGCGGGTTGCTGCTCGCCGGGGCCGGCACCTGCGGTGTCCTCGCCCTCGCGGCCGCGCACACGACGCTGCTGCGCTCCCTCGGCCCGGTCCTCCCGGAGTCCACGGCCTCGGCCGTACGGAGCGGCGCTTACGGTGCCGGGGCCCTGGGCCTCACGATGGCGGCCCGGGGCCGGACACGCGCCGCGGCCCGGGCCGCCGTATGACGGGCCGGCGGCAGCCGGTGGGCCGGTGCCGCCCGGCGTGAACGAAGGCTTGGCCATGACCTTCAAGAATCCCGTGCACCGCGGCGGGGCGGGCCGCGGCCGGTTCGAGCAGTTCGCGGAGTACGCCTCCAACTTCACCAGTTCCCCGGTGTTCTTCCTCTTCTGCCTGCTCCTCGTCGGCTTCTTCGTCGCCGCGCACGTCGCGCACCTGCGGCTCGAACTGCTCCTGCTGGCGGGCGAGTCGATGACCGCGGTCACCCTGCTGCTGCTCGCCCTGCTGAAGAACGCCGAGATGAGGGCCGAGCACGCGATCCAGCGCAAGCTGGACGCGATCGCGGGTGCCCTGCTGGAGGCCCACGCCGACGAACGGAGCCAGGCCTTCGAGGAACTGCGCAATGCGATCCGGATGGAGGAAGAGACCTGACGGAGGCGGACAAAACGGCGCGGCGGTTCTTCACGGCGCGCCGCTCAGGGTCGACCATGCGATGTCATGGACATTTTGCTCCTCGCCAGCGCGTTCAACAGCCTCACGCAGCGCGTGTACGCCGAACTGTCGGATCTCGGGCACCAGGTGGACGTCGTACTCGCCTCGCACGGCGAAGACCCCGTCCGGGCCGCCCTGCGCGAACTGCGGCCGGATCTGGTGATCGCGCCGATGCTGAAGTCCGCCATCCCGGAGGACGTGTGGCGGGACCACACGTGCCTGATCGTCCATCCGGGTCCGCCCGGTGACCGCGGCCCGTCCTCGCTCGACTGGGCCATCGCCGAGGGCGCGCGGGAATGGGGCGTGACCGTCCTGCAGGCCGAGGCGGCGATGGACGCGGGCCCGATCTGGGCGGCGGAGCCGTTCCCCGTACCGACCGTCGGCAAGAGCGACCTGTACCGCAACGAGGCCTCCGACGCCGCCGTCACCGCCGTCCTCACCGCCGTACGGCGCTACGCCGAAGGCGCCTACAAACCCCGGCCGCAGACCGACGACTCGGTCGGCGTGGTCTGGCGTGACGCCTTCCGGCAGCAGCGGCGGCGCATCGACTGGGAGCGGGACGACACCGCAACGGTGCTGCGCAGACTCCGCGGCGCCGACTCGCAGCCGGGTGTCCTGGACGAGCTCCTCGGCCGGGAGGTGTTCCTGCACGGCGGGCACCCCGAGGACCGGCTGCGCGGCCGCCCCGGCGCCCTCCTCGCGCAGCGCGCGGGCGCCGTCTGCCGGGCCACCCGCGACGGCGCCGTCTGGATCCCGGAACTGCGCCCCCGCAGGAACTCCGGCGACCCCGCGCCCTTCCGCCGCCCCGCCGCCTCCGTGCTGGCCGCCTGGGAGCCCTCCTTCGAACTCCCGGAAGCAGACGTCCCGTTGGAGCTGCCGTCCGGCCGGCGGACCTGGACCGACATCCGCTACCGGCAGCGCGGCGACATCGGCTTCCTGGGCTTCTCCTTCCCGGGCGGCGCGATGAGCACCGACCAGTGCCGGCGGCTGCTCGCCGCCTACCAGCACGCCCTCACCCGGCCCACCCGGGTCCTCGTGGTCGGCGGGCCCCGCGACTTCTTCTCCAACGGCATCCACCTGAACGTCATCGAGGCGGCCCCCGACCCGGCCCAGGAGTCGTGGATCAACCTGAACGCCATGGACGACCTGGTCGAGGCCGTACTGCGCACCACCGACCGGCTGGTCGTGGCCGCCCTCGCCGGCAACGCGGCGGCCGGCGGCGCCATGCTCGCCCTCGCCGCCGACGAGGTGTGGTGCCGCACCGGCGTCGTCCTCAACCCGCACTACCGGCGCATGGGCCTGTACGGCTCGGAGTTCTGGACCTGCACCCTGCCGCGCCGCGTCGGAGCGGACCACGCCCGGCGCCTCACCACCGAAGCCCTGCCCGTGAGCGCCGCGTCCGCCGAGCGGATGCGGCTCGTGGACCGGCTCGTGCCGGCCGCGCCCGGCGACTTCCCGGCCGAGGTCGAGCAGCTCGCGGCCGAACTCGCCGCCTCGCCCTTCCTGGACGCCCGGATCGCCGCCAAGGCAGCCCGCGCCGAGGACGAGCTCGAACGCCCCCTCGCCGCCTACCGCGAGGCCGAACTGGCCCGCATGCACGCCATCTTCTTCGACCCCGCGGCCCCCTATCACACCCTGCGCTCCGCCTTCGTCCGCAAGACACCCTCCGGCTCCCCCCGGCCCCTCGCCCCGCCCGCCGGAGACGTCCGGTGACGCCGCGCCTGCTGGTGGCCGGAGTCGGCAACATCTTCCTCGCCGACGACGCCTTCGGCCCCGAGGTGATCCGCGCCCTCGGCCCGCGCCCGCTGCCGCCCGAGGTGCGGGTCCACGACTACGGCATCCGCGGCATGGACCTCGCCTACGCCCTGCTCGACGGGTACGACACCGCCGTCCTGGTGGACGCGGCGCGACGCGGCCGGCCCCCCGGGACCCTCTCCCTGATCGAGGCCGAACCGCCCGACGGCGGTGTCGTACCCGAGGCCCACGGCATGGACCCGGTGAAGGTCCTCGCGCTGGCCGCGCACCTCGGCGAGGAGCCCCTGCCCCGGGTGCTCGTCCTGGCCTGCGAACCCGAACTGCTGCCCGGCGGTGACGAGGATCTCCAGCCGGGAATCAGCAGCACGGTCCGGGACGCCGTCGGCCGGGCCGTGGACGCGCTGCACACGCTGATCCCGGCCCTGCTCGCCGACCCCCGCGCACCCGCGCCCCCGTTGGGCCGCCCGGTGGAATCCGGGCCCCCGCGCCCGGCTGCGCTGCCCGGCGCGGCGGGCGGCTGAGCGGAAGATCGGTGAAGCCCGGGGCGCAGGGACGTGCCCCGGGCTCCACGCCGCATCCGAGGAGCAGCGCCCATGTGCCGGTCCGACGTCAAACAGGCCGTCCTGGCGAAGAACGACGGCCTGGCAGCGGAACTGCGCGCCGATCTCGCCCGGCAGGGCGTGAGCGTCGTCAATCTGCTGTCCAGCCCCGGCAGTGGCAAGACCGAACTCCTCGCCCGGGTCCTGGCCCGCGCGGTGGAGCGGGAGGTGCCGGTGGCCGCGCTGACCGCCGACCTGGCCACCGAGAACGACGCCGTACGGCTGGCCCGGTCCGGCGCCCCCGTCCAGCAGGTGCTCACCGACGGGCTGTGCCACCTGGAGGCCCGTCAGGTCCGCGCCCGGCTGGACGGCTGGCTGCCTGCGGACACCTCGGTGCTGTTCGTGGAGAACGTCGGCAACCTCGTCTGCCCGGCCGCCTACGACCTCGGCGAGAGCATGCGGATCGTGCTGATGGCGGTCACCGAGGGCGAGGACAAGCCGCTGAAGTACCCGACCGCGTTCGGCTCCGCCCATCTGGTCGTGATCACCAAGACGGACCTCGCCGAACCGGCCGGCTTCGACGAGAGCGCCTTCCGGGCCCACGTGCACCGGGTCAACCCGGGCGTGGAGATCGTACGGTCCTGCGCCCGCACCGGGGACGGCGTCGGCACCCTCCTGGACCGCGCCCTGGCCGCCCGGGACGGCACGCTCCACCGGCCACCGCTCGCGCCGCACCCGCACGGCCACCACCACCCCGCGCCCGCCCCCGCCGTATGACGGCCCCCGCGACCGGCCTGGTCCGGCGCCGCCTCACGGTGCGCGGCACCGTGCAGGGAGTCGGCTTCCGGCCGTACGTGCACCGCCTGGCCGCCGGGCTCGGCCTCGCCGGATTCGTCGGCAACACCGGCGACGGCGTGATCGTCGAGGTCGAGGGCCCCGCGGACGGGGTCGACCGCTTCTGCGCCGTGCTGGCCGAACAGCCGCCGCCCCTCGCCACCGTGACCGGCATCGCCGGCGAGGACCTGCCCGCCACCGGCGACAGAGGCCCCTTCACCATCCGCTCCACCGAACAGGCAGCCGGCCGCACCCAGCTGCCGCCCGACACCGCGACCTGCGCCGACTGCCTGCGCGAACTCGCCGATCCGGCCGACCGCCGGCACCGGCACCCGTTCATCACCTGCACCCACTGCGGCCCCCGCTTCACCATCGCCACCCGGATGCCCTACGACCGGGCGGCCACCACCATGGCCGGCTTCCCGATGTGCCCCTCCTGCGCCCGCGAGTACGGCGATCCCGCCGACCGGCGCTTCCACGCCCAGCCGGTCGCCTGCCCCGACTGCGGGCCACGGCTCACCCTGGTCCCGGCCCTCGGCGGCCTCCGCCCCGCCCGGGACGC
Source organism: Streptomyces incarnatus (assembly GCF_001027185.1). Classification (NCBI taxonomy): domain Bacteria; kingdom Bacillati; phylum Actinomycetota; class Actinomycetes; order Kitasatosporales; family Streptomycetaceae; genus Streptomyces; species Streptomyces incarnatus. The sequence goes on from NZ_CP011497.1 coordinate 7,980,689, forward strand.
AGGCGCCCTGGCCACGGCACGGGCGCTGCTGGCCGCCGGGCGGATCGTCGCCGTCAAGGGGGTCGGCGGCTACCACCTCGCCTGCGACGCCACCGACGAGCGGGCCGTGGCCGCCCTGCGCGACCGCAAGGAACGCGGCGGCAAGGCCTTCGCGGTGATGTGCGCCGACGTCGCCACCGCCGAGCGGATCGCGGACCTCTCCGCCGCCGAGCGGGCCGCGCTGACCAGCGCCCGGCGCCCCATCGTCCTGCTCCGCAGGCGCGCCGCACCGGACGGCCTCCGCCTGGCCGGGCAGGTCTGCCCGGGCAGCCCGCACGTGGGCGTGATGCTGCCCTACACCCCGGTGCACACGCTGCTGTTCGGCCTGCCCGGCGACCCGCCCGGTCCCCGGGCGCTGGTGATGACCAGCGGCAACCGCTCCGGCGAACCCATCGTCACCGACGACGCCGAGGCCCTGGACCGGCTCGCCGGACTGGCCGACGCCTGGCTCGCGCACGACCGGCCCATCGCCTCGCCCTGCGACGACTCCCTGCTGCGGGTCCGCCCGGACGGCACCGAACTGGTCCTGAGACGGTCGCGCGGCTACGTCCCCCGCGCGCTGCGGCTCCCGGTGCCCGTACCGCCCGTGCTCGCGGCCGGCGGCGACCTGAAGAACGTCCTGTGCCTGGGCGAGGGCGACCACGCGTGGTTCGGGCCGCACATCGGCGACATGGGCGAGCTGGCCACGCTGGAGGCGGCCGAGCGCGCCGAGCGGCACCTGACCCGGCTGACCGGCGTCAGCCCGGCCCTGGTCGCCGCCGACCGGCACCCCGGCTACCACTCGACCCGCCGGGCCCGCCACCGGGCCTCCGGGCTGCCCGACGGCTCCCCGCGGCTGGTCCAGCACCACCACGCCCACATCGCCTCCGCGATGGCCGAACACGGGCTGGACGGCACCACGCCGGTGATCGGAGTCGCGTTCGACGGCACCGGATACGGCGACGACGGCACCGTGTGGGGCGGCGAGATCCTGCTCGCCGACTACCGCGGCTACCGGCGCTTCGCCCACCTCAGCCCCGCCCCGCTGCCCGGCGGGGACGCCGGCGTGGCCAACCCCTGCCGGCTGGCGCTGGCCCGCCTGTGGGCGGCCGGGCTCGAATGGGACCCGGACCTGCCGAGCCTGCGGGCGTGCACCGAGGCCGAACTCGCCGTACTGCGGCAGCAGTTGGACCGGCAGGTGGCCTGCGTGCCGACGTCCAGCATGGGCCGGTTGTTCGACGCGGTGTCCTCGCTGGCCGGTGTGTGCCACCGCGCGGGGTACGAGGCGCAGGCCGCGATGGAGCTGGAGGCGGCGGCGACCGAGGCGAGGGACGCGGACGTGGTGGCGTACCCCTTCGGTCTCACCCGGCAGCGGGAGATCGACCCGGCGCCGATGCTGCGCGCACTCCTGGCGGACCGGCGTCGCGGCACCCCCGCACCGGTCCTCGCGGCCCGCTTCCACCGGGGTGTCGCACGGGCCGTCGCGGAGTGCTGCCACCGCGCCCGCGCCGCAACCGGTCTGGCCACGGTCGCGCTCACCGGGGGCGTCTTCGCCAACGGCCTGCTGGAGGAGGAGTGCACCGCGCTGCTGGCCGGAGACGGCTTCACGGTGCTCCGGCACGGCGAAGTACCCCCGAACGACGGAGGGCTGGCGCTGGGTCAGCTCATGGTCGCGGGAACAGCAACCCACCACGGGACAGCAACCCACCACGGGACAGCAACCCACCACGGGACAGCAACCCACCACGGGACAGCAACCCATCACGGGACGGAGTGACCCATGTGTCTGGCAGTGCCCGGAAAGGTCGTGTCCATCGACCGCGGCGCCGATCCCCTGACCGGACTGATCGACTTCGGCGGAGTGCGCAAACAGGCGTGCCTGGAGTACCTGCCCGACGTCCGGGTGGGGGAGTACGTCATCGTCCACGTCGGCTTCGCCCTGCAGCGCCTGGACGAGGAGTCGGCCCGGGCGTCCCTGGAGCTGTTCGAGCAACTGGGGCTGCTGGAGGAGGAGTTCGGGGACGCCTGGGAGCAGGCGGCCCGGCAGGAGAGCGGGAGTGAGGCCCGGTGAAGTACATCGACGAGTTCAACGACCCGGAGCTGGCGGGCCGGCTGCTGGACGAGATCCGCGCCACGGCCACCCGGCCGTGGGCGCTGATGGAGGTCTGCGGCGGTCAGACCCATTCCATCATCCGCCACGGCATCGACCAACTCCTGCCGGAGGAGGTCGAGTTGATCCACGGCCCCGGCTGCCCGGTGTGCGTCACGCCGCTCGACGTCATCGACAAGGCGCTGGAGATCGCCGCCCGGCCCGAGGTGATCTTCTGTTCCTTCGGCGACATGCTGCGCGTGCCCGGCACCGACCGCGACCTGTTCCGGGTCAAGGGCGAGGGCGGCGACGTGCGCGTGGTGTACTCCCCGCTGGACGCCCTCGACCTCGCCCGCCGGAACCCGGACCGCCAGGTCGTGTTCTTCGCGATCGGCTTCGAGACGACCGCACCGGCCAACGCCATGGCCGTCCACCAGGCCCGCCGCCTGGGCATCGGCAACTTCAGCCTGCTGGTCTCCCACGTCCGGGTCCCGCCCGCGATCGAGGCCATCATGACGGCACCGGAATGCCGGGTGCAGGGCTTCCTCGCCGCCGGACACGTGTGCAGCGTCATGGGCACCGCCGAGTACCCCGGACTGGCGGACCGGCACCGGGTGCCGATCGTCGTGACCGGCTTCGAGCCGCTGGACATCCTCGAGGGCATCCGCCGCGCCGTCCACCAGCTGGAGCGCGGCGAGCACCGGGTGGAGAACGCCTATCCGCGTGCCGTGCGCGAGCAGGGCAACCCGGCGGCCCTGCGCATGCTGGAGGAGGTCTTCGAGGTCACCGACCGCAACTGGCGCGGCATCGGACGCATCCCGGCCAGCGGCTGGCGGCTGTCCGACGCCTACCGTGCCTTCGACGCCGAACACCGCTTCGACGTCACCGGCATCCGCACCGAGGAGCCCGCCGTGTGCCGCGCCGGGGAGGTGCTGCAGGGGCTGATCAAGCCGACCGAGTGCGAGGCCTTCGGCACGGCCTGCACCCCGCGCACCCCGCTGGGCGCCACCATGGTCTCCAGCGAGGGCGCCTGCGCGGCCTACTACCTGTACCGCCGGATGAACACCCCGGAGATGAACCCCGTTGGCTGACCTGACCACCGAAGCCGCGGTCGACCCCGCGAACTGGACCTGCCCCGCACCCCTGCGCGACCAGCCGGTCGTCGTCATGGGCCACGGCGGAGGCGGCGCCCTGTCCGCCGAGCTGATCGAGCAGGTCTTCGCCCCCGCCTACGGCAACCCCACCCTGGCCGCCCTCACCGACTCGGCCGTCCTCGACCTGGGCGGCGCCCGGCTGGCCTTCTCCACCGACTCCTACGTCGTACGGCCGCTGTTCTTCCCCGGCGGCAGCCTCGGCGACCTCGCCGTCAACGGCACGGTGAACGACCTGGCGATGAGCGGCGCCCGGCCCGCCTACCTGTCCACCGCCTTCGTGCTGGAGGAGGGCGTGGCCCTGGACGTCGTCGGCCGGGTCGCGCGGGCCATCGGTACGGCGGCCGAGGCCGCGGGCGTCACCGTCGCCACCGGCGACACCAAGGTGGTCGAGTCCGGGCACGGTGACGGCGTCTACGTCACCACCGCCGGCGTCGGCCTCGTCCCCGACGGCGTCGACATCCGCCCCCAGCGCGCCCGGCCGGGTGACGCCGTGCTCGTCAGCGGACCCATCGGGCTGCACGGCGTGGCCATCATGAGCGTCCGCGAGGGCCTGGAGTTCGGTGTGGAGATCGCCTCCGACACCGCGCCCCTGGCGGACCTCGTCGCGGCCATGCTGGCGGTCACGCGGGACATCCACGTCCTGCGCGACCCGACCCGGGGCGGCCTGGGCGCGTCCCTGAACGAGATCGCCCGCGCCTCCGGCACCGGAGTGCGGCTGCGGGAGCGGGCCGTCCCGGTCCCGGACGAGGTCGTGAACGCCTGCGGGTTCCTCGGGCTGGACCCCCTGTACGTCGCCAACGAGGGCCGGCTGGTCGCCTTCGTGCCCCCGGCCCACGCGGAGGCCGTCCTGGCGGCGATGCGGGCACACCCGCAGGGCACCGGCGCGGCTCTGATCGGCGAGTGCGTGGCGGAGCACCCGGGCATGGTGGTCGTCGCCACCGGTCTGGGCGGCACCCGGGTGGTGGACCTGCCGCTGGGGGAGCAGCTGCCCCGCATCTGCTGAGCGGACCCGGCCCGGCCCCGCCGTCAGCGCGGGGCCGGGACCGTCTCGACCTGGGTGATCTCCAGCTCCCGCCCGCTGCGCAGCTCCTGCGAGGGCCGGTCGCAGCGCGGGCACCAGAAGAACGGCGGCATGCCCACCGCGAACTCCTCGGCGCACGGCGCGCAGTAGGCGTGCGCCGTGACCGGCTCGACGACCAGCTCGGCCGCGGCCAGCGCCGTACCCTCCCGGGCCACCTCGAAGGCGAAGTGCAGCGCGTCGGGCACGACGCCCGCCAGCTCGCCCACGCGGACGGTCACCGCCGAGACGGCGTCCGCGCCGTCCGCCCGGGCGAGCTCGCCGGCCTGCTCCACGATCGCGGTCGCGATCGACAGCTCGTGCACGGCCGGCTCAGGGGTACCGGCGGCGGGCCCGCAGGCCACCCGTCATCCGGTAGATGCGCAACTCACGTACGATCCCCGGGAGTTCCTTGACGAACAGGGTCAGGGCCAGGCCGCCGATCATGGCCCCCTGCGCGACGAGCAGCTGACGTCCGGACACCCCGGCCCGTACGGTGGTCCTTCTTCGCATACCAGCCTCCATGGCGATCTCTTCCTGCTGTCTCATCCCGGCGAGATGTTCGGCATGTCCTTCACCAGGGCGTCATGCCGCTTCCAGTGGATACCGGTGGAGCGGCGCGCGTCGGAGCTGCCGTCCTTGTGGTGTCCGGTCTGGTGCTTGTACGGGCCTTTGTTGCCCTGGTGCAGTCCGGGCACGTGGCTCGGGGTGTCGGGCTTCGCCTGGGGGCGGCCCACTCGGATGCTGCCCATGTCGGTTCTCCTTCCGGGTCCTCAGGACCGCTCGGTCAGCTCCCTGAAGAACTGTTCTACGGCCGGCCAGACCCGGCCGCCACCGGACAGGCCCCGCCACTCGTGGCGGACCAGGGCGATCATCCGGTAGCAGTCGTCGACCGGCACGATCCAGTGCTCGTCGAGGCCCCGCACGGTGTTCACCAACAGCGCCTCCACATCGGGTGCCACGGTGGCGAGCTGCGGAACCGTGGCGGCCAGCCGCCGCCAGGCCGCCGCGTCCACCTCCCACCGCATGGCCCCGGCCGGGCTCGGCCCCTGCGCGGTGACCGAGCCGTCGGAGCGCGGCACGAAGAACACCAGACCCACCGGGACGCCCAGCACCGCCGTGTCGACCGGCGGCAGCCGCAGCCGGCGCCGGGGCACGAGCCGGTAGCGGCCCTCGCCCGCCCCGTCGTCGGCGAACAGCACCGAGCAGGGTCCGCACACGCACCGCACCTCTGCGGCGCCCGTGTCGTACAGGTGCGGATGGCCGACGGCCAGGCGGGCGGCGCACAGCTCGCAGAGCTCGGCCTCGGCCGTCGCCGCACGGTCGGCCGCGGAGCGGATGACCCGGGCGAGGGCGCCGTCCACCCTCACCGCACTTCCTCGGGCACGGTCCGGCGCCTGATCGTGCTCAGCGGTACGAACGCGGGCGCCGGCTTCCGCTCGGCGGCGTCCGGCACCGTCTCCACCGAAGTCAGCTCCGGAGCGACGGCCAGCACCGCGTCCCGGACCGCTTCGACGATCTCCGCCGAGCCGCCGCCGCACCCGGATCCGCACCCGCCGCCGGAGGCCAGCCGCACCCGCGCCACCTGCCCGTCGACACCGGCCCACGCCAGGTCACCGCCGCGCTCGCGCACCGCCGGCCGCAGCTTCTCCACCGCGCGGGCGGCCCTGCGCTCAGCGGGCTCGGGGTGGATGTCGTGCAGGACCAGGAGGTGCCCGAGCAGCTCGTCGTCGGCGAGCCGCTCGCGCAGCCGCTCGTCCGCGCCGTCCAGCACGCGGGCGAGCGCCTCGCCGTAGACCTCGGTCAGCAGCCGCACCGCCTCGAGCGCCGGGCCGGGTGCCGGTTCCAGCCCTGCCAGCACCTCGTCGAGACGGGCGAGCCGCGCTTCCACCGCCGGGTCGGGCAGCCGTACGGCGGTGTCAGCCATGGTTCGCCCCGTACGTGGGCGAGTGCACGGTGGTCAGGGTCCTGCCCTTGCCCATGTACATGTGGACACCGCACGGCAGACAGGGGTCGAAGCTGCGCACGGTGCGCATGATGTCGACGCCCTTGAAGTCGTCGGGGCCGTTCTCCTCGAAGATCGGCTGGCCCTGGACGGCGTCCTCGTACGGGCCGGGCGTGCCGTAGATGTCGCGGGGGCTGGCGTTCCACGGTGTCGGTGGGTACGGGTGGTAATTGGCGATCTTCTTGTCCCGGATCACCAGGTGATGGGAGAGGACCCCGCGCACCGCCTCGTGGAAGCCGCAGCCGATCGACTCGTCCGGCACCTCGAAGTTCTCGTACACCTTGGTGTCGCCGTTCCTGAGCATGCCCATGGCCTCCTCCAGGAACTGCAGGGCCATGGCGGCGGCGTAGGCGATGAAGTACGGGCGGGCGCGGTCCCGTTCCAGGGTGTTGCTCCATTGGGGGATGCGCCACTCAAGGGTGGTCTCCGGCAGCTTCTCGCCCTTGGGCAGGGTGATGCGGATGCCGCCGCCGGTCGTCTTGACGTACGGCGTGTCCACCAGGCCGCTCAGCGCGGTGGACCACAGCCGGGCCAGCGGGCCGCCTCCGGTGTCGAGCGCGAGGTGCTCACCGGTCTCGGGCTGGTACCAGCGCGGGCTCATCACCCAGCTGTAGTTGCCGTCGAAGTCCCGCTTCTGCGGCACCGGCACCGTGGTCTGGTTCCACGGGTGGCGCATGTCGACGGGGTTGCCCAGCGGGTCGTGGGTGACGAACGGGTCCTCGTTCACCCAGTCCTCGTAGAAGGAACTGCCCAGCATGATGCGCAGCCCGAGGTTGATGTCGATCAGGTTGTTGGTGACCAGCTTGCCGTCCACGATGACGCCGGGGGTGACGTACATCGCCCGGCCCCACTCGTTCATCGTCGCGTAGCGGTAGTCGACGACGTCGGGGTTCTGGAAGGCGCCCCAGCAGCCCAGCAGGATCCGGCGCCTGCCGACCTCCTCGTAGCCGGGCAGGGCCTCGTAGAAGAAGTCGAAGACGTCGTCGTTCATCGCCACCGCCTTCTTGATGAAGTCGATGACGCGCATCAGGCGGCTGAGGTAGTCGGTGAAGGTGTTCGGCTGCGGCATCGTGCCGACGCCGCCCGGGTACATCGTGGAGGGGTGCACATGCCGCCCCTCCATCAGGCAGAACATCTCCCGGGTGATCCGGCTGACCTTCAGCGCCTCCTTGTAGACCTCGCCCTCGAAGGGGTTGAAGGCCTTCATGATGTCGGCGATGGTCCGGTAGCCGTGGACGTCCCCGCGGGGTGCGTCGGTGCGCTCGGCGCGGGCCAGGACACCGGGGTTGGTGGCCTTGACCATGGCCTCGCAGAAGTCCACGAAGACCAGGTTGTCCTGGAAGATCGTGTGGTCGAAGATGTACTCCGCCGCCTCGCCGAGGTTGGTGATGTGCTCGGCCAGCTTCGGCGGTTTGACGCCGTAGGCCATCTGCTGGGCGTAGTTGGAGCAGGTGGTGTGGTTGTCGCCGCAGATCCCGCAGATGCGCGAGGTGATGAAACCGGCGTCACGCGGGTCCTTGCCCTTCATGAACACCGAATAGCCGCGGAAGAGTGACGAGGTGCTGTGGCACTCGACGACCTCCTGGTTGGCGAAGTCGATCTTCGTGTAGATGCCCAGGTTGCCGATGATCCGGGTGATCGGATCCCAGGACATGTCGACGATCTGGGCGGGTTTGCGCTCCGTGGGCCGGGACTCGGTGGTGGTCATCTGCGGTACTGCCCCTCGCTGTTGGGGTCGGGCGGAACGGTGGCGGGACGGGCACGGACGGCGTCAGGCACGCCAGTGCGGGTCGTAACCGCTGGTCAGCTTGCGTTTGTTGTGGCGCCACTTGGGCTCGTGGTTCACCACGTCGTTGGTCAGGCCGCGCAGTCGGCGGACGACGGCTCCGTACGGCTTGACGAGCATGGTCGACAGCGTGCCGCCCGGGGGTTCGTCCATGAACGGCATGAACGCGTCGGGGAAGCTGGGCATCGTGCAGCCGATGCAGATCCCGCCGACGTTGGGGCAGCCGCCGATGCCGGCCATCCAGCCGCGCTTGGGCACGTTGCAGTTGACGACCGGCCCCCAGCAGCCCACTTTCACCTGGCACTTGGGGGAGTTGTAGTCCCTCGCGAAGTCGGCCTGCTCGTAGTACGCGGCCCGGTCGCAGCCCTCGTGCACGGTCTTCCCGAACAGCCACTGCGGGCGCAGCATGTGGTCCAGCGGCGGCGGGGGAGCGGCGCCGGCGGCGTGCTGGAGGACCCAGACGAGGGTCTCCATGAAGTTCTCCGGCTGGATGGGACAGCCGGGGACATTGACGACCGGGAGTCCCGACCGGGCCTTGAACTCCCAGCCCAGGTAGTCCGCGAGGCCCATGCAGCCGGTCGGGTTGCCGGCCATGGCGTGGATGCCGCCGAACGTGGCACAGGTCCCTGCGGCCACCACCGCCCAGGCCCTGGGCGCGAGCTGGTCGATCCACCAGTTCAGGGTCTGCGGCTCGCCGGTGTCGGGGTCGTTGCCGAACGACGTCCAGTAGCCGTCGCCCTGAATGATGTTCTGGTTCGGGATCGAACCCTCGATGACGAGGATGAACGGCTCCAGCTCGCCCCGCGCCGCGGCACGGTACGGAGCGAGGAAGTCCTCGCCGCCCAGGCTCGGTGAGAGCACCTTGTTGACGAGGTTGACCTTCGGCAGGCCCGGGATGAGGCCCAGTACGACGTCCTCGATGGACGGCTGGCCGGCGGCGGTCAGCGACACCGTGTCGCCGTCGCAGCTCATGCCCTCCGAGATCCAGAGGATGGTGATCTCGTCGAATCCCTTCCGCGCCTCGGCCCTGCTGGGCTCGCCGCGGACATCGGTGGTACCGCTCTGTGTGGTCATCGCTGCGGCCTCCGTCGCTGCCGGTCTCGGGGTCGGTCGTAGGGGACGGCCGGGACCACGGCGGTCCGGGCCTGGGGGCGGCCAGGGCGTGCCTCAGGGGCATCCATCGCACCGTCCCTCCTCCGGCCGTTCGGCCGGACGCGGGGGCCGCGGGAACTGCGGCCGGGCCGATCGCACCGGGCCCGGATCGGACACGTCCGCGTGGCCGAGCGGTTCCACCTCGTCGGGCCGGAAGTAGTGGAAACGGCCGTACCAGCCGTGCAGTTCGGCGGCAGGATCGTCGTCGACCGTGACCGCCAGGTGCACGCTGCCGTCCACGTCGTGGCGGACGGCGGCGACCTGCGCGGTCCGTCCCTGGAGGAACATGTCCTGGGCGTCGGAGCCCCGGACGCGCGGACGCAGCCGGACCCGGCTGCCGCCACTCACGGGTACGCCGTCCACCAGCACCGGTTCGGTCGCCGGGGACAGTCCGTCGTCGCCGCCCTCCTGCCACCAGGCGGGCCGCCCGGCGCCGGACGGGGTCTGAGCCGAAGTCAGGGACCGGATGGCGCCGTGCAGCCGGGCGAAGACCTCCGGGGGCATGTTCTCGACCCGGTCGAGGATCTGCGCCGCCCGTGGATCGGTGGCCCGGGCCTCCGTCTTCTCCTCGTCGGTCAGCAGCATCGTGCGCAGGGTGAGGATCTCGTCGATCTCCGCCGCGTCGTGCAGATCGCCCGGGCTCTCCGGCGCCACCTGGGGCCAGTCCGGCAGGATGATCGGAGCGGACAGCATGACGGCACCCGTCGTGCCCTGCTGGGGCGGGCCGGCGAGCACCGGGAACGTGAACGCGTTCCGGCAGCCCCGCGCGTGCTGCGCCAGACCGGCGGGCGGATCGATCAGCGAGGCGAACTCCAGGCCGTCCCCGCCGACGAGGGTGTGTGTGGCGAGCAGCGCGTGCCGCAGGGCCTCGGTGCGCGGGGCCCCCGGGTCGGCCGTCACGCCGGTGTTCTCGGTGCGCACCCGCAACCGGAACAGCTCCGGCGCGAGCGGTTCGGCCACGACGGTCGTCACGGCCCGCACCTCCCCGCGCCGCCGTACCGTCCGCCCGGTCCCGTCCGGCAGAGCCTCGGCCTCCGTGCCGGCGTCCGCACCCACCCGGGCGGTACGCCCGCCGTCCAGCAGTTCCCGCAGCGGCAGCACCAGGTCGGTCTCCCGGGGCACCGCCTCCGCGAACGACAGATGCGTCGTGCCGTCGGGCGTCCGCAACGACTCGACCGGACGGTACCGTCCGTCCGGGCCGGCCGCCTCGACCTGCTTGTCCTGCATCTGCAGACAGCGCACCCGCACCCGTACGACCGCGTCGGCGCGCGGTGTGCGCAGCAGGCACTCGGTCTGCTGGTACCAGGAGTCCGCGGAGCCGGAGAGCCCCGGTGTGACCGGCCCGTCCCGCTCCACCCAGTCGCGCGGCAGCAGCACGCCGAACTGCCAGCGGACCCGGTTCTTCGGCGAGGACCGGCGGTACGGGTAGAGCAGGTATCCCTCGTAGAGCACGGCGTCCGCGACCGCACCGACCTGTGCGAAGGCGTCGGCGGCCCGGCCGTACGGCACCTCGGCACCGCGGCCGTCCAGCACGGCCGCGCGCACCGCTGCGCCCTCGCCGGTTCCTTCGGGCATGCCGCCTCCTCATCGCAGGGCTCCTGCGCGCACTCCTTCCACCACGGTCACACCGGTCACGGCCCCTCGCTCCTCCGGCGCACCCCGATTGCGCCGGGCGGGGGACGACACGCGTCCGAGAGGGCCTCAGGGGCACACGACATGTCCGGCACCGGCCCCGGTGTCGACCGTCACCCCCGTCGCGCGAGGTCCAGGCAGCAGCGGACGAAGTCCTGTACGGCATCGGTGCGGTCGTCGGCCGGTGCCCAGGCCACGCCCACCCGCGTCGGGCTCACTCCCGTGACCGGCCGGTACACCACGCCGGGGCGGGAGTAGAACCGCGCGGCGGACTCGGGGGCGAGGGCGATGCCGTACCCGTTGGCGATGGCGCTCAGCCAGTCGTCGGGGTGCTCGGTGACCGCGCCGACGCGGACCGGCCGGCCCTCGCGCTCGTCGGCGGCCAGCCAGTGGTCGCGCCAGGCGCCGGTCTCCTCCGGCGCGGCGACGAACGGCTCGTCCCACAGCTCGCGGAAGGCGATCTCGGCACGTTCCGCGAGCGGATGCCCGCTCGGCAGCGCCACCCACCGCGCCTCGCTGAACAGCACCTCCACCCGCAGGGCGTCCTGGCCCGGGAAGGGCAGGCGCAGCAGTGCCGCGTCCACCTCGCCGGCGGCCAGTCCCGCGCTCGGGTTCGACCAGGCCGCCTGCCGCAGTTCAACGCGCCAGCCGGGCCGCCGCCGGGCGAACTCGGCGACGATCTCCGGTGTCGATTCGTTGGCCGCGCTCGCCAGGAACCCCACGCGCAGGACCCGCGCGGCCTGCCGGCCGGCCGCCTCCGCGGCGCGCAGCGCGTCGTCCCAGGAGGCGAGCACCACCGGGACCCGGCGTGCGAGTTCCCGGCCCGCCTCGGTGAGCGCCATGCCGGCGCGCGAGCGCTCGAAGAGCCGTACGCCGAGCGTGTTCTCCAACTGCCGGATCTGCTTGGTCAGGGCCGGCTGGGACACGAACACGCGCTCGGCGGCACGGGTGAGGCTGCCGTCCTCGGCGACGGCGAGGAAGGAACGCAGCAGACGCGTGTCGACATCCATTCCTTCAGGTTATAGATGCTGGTATTGGACGTCATGGCGGCCTGCCGGTGAGGGTGGAGCCATGGACATCGTCTCTGTGACCGTCATCTGCGTGGCCGTCCTCGCCAACGTGGGCATCGCGGCGGCCGACCTCGCGAAGGCGCCGTTCGTGCTCGCCAACTCGGCAGAGGTCGGCGTGCCGTCCGCCTGGATCCCCACCCTGGCCCTGCTGAAGGCGGCCGGAGCGGCCGGGCTGCTCCTCGGGCTGCTCGGTGTGCGCCCGCTGGGCATCGCGGCCGCCGTCGGCCTGGTGCTGTTCTACGCCGGGGCGGTGATCGCCCATGTCCGGGCGCGGGTGTTCCACACCATCGGCTTCCCGGGCCTGTTCCTCGCCCTGGCGGCGGGAACACTCGCACTGACGGCCACCCGGTGACCGGCGGGCGGCCGTGTCACGGGAACCGTTCCCGGGCGGCGATGTCACGGCAACCGTTCCCCGGCGGCGATGTCACGGCAGCCGTTCCAGGGCGACCAGGGCGGCGTCGTCGCCGAGGTCGCCGTGGACGTGGTGCAGGAGGTCGCGGCGGAGGGCGGTCACCTCCGGCGGCGTAGCGGGTGGCGGCGGAGACCGTGGCCACGACCGTCGTCTCCACGATGAGGACGGCGGCGACGGCGCCCGCGTAGGGGGCGGAGATGTGCAGCAGCCGCGCGCAGATCTGCCAGGTCAGACCCGCCGCGACGGTGGCGCGCGCGGCCTCGGCGCCGCCGGCCCGTCCGATCCGCGCCCCGAGCGCGGACAGCGGTGAACTGTGCATGCCTCGTCCGTCCCCTTTCCCTCCGGTCCGTCGGATCGCGTCGGATTTCGTCGCATTTCGTTGGTCGGGCACGGCCGCCCAGGATAATCGGACAAATGGGGCGTGAGGCAAATAAGGAATTTGTAGAGATGCCTCGTGGTGTGCCTTATACGTGGGCTGTTCAAGTCTCAATGAATTTCGCCCTGTTCGAGCCTCTGCCGGGCCGCTCCCCGGACCCGTAAACTGCGGGTCCGCAGCCATGGGGGCGCTGGTGACGGGGGGAGCGAGCATGTCCGGGAGTCCGTACGGTCCGAGCCAGGGGTACGCGGGGCCACCGCTGCCGCCCATGCCGTCGAGCCCGCCACCCGCGCCCCCCGACGCCTGGCGTGCCGCCGCCGTCGCCCTGCTGAACCTGAGCGGTCTCGGCCTCGGATACGCGCTGCTGCGGCGCTGGGTGCTCATGGCCGCGTGCTGGACGGCGACCGCCGTACTGCTGCTCGTGGCGCTGCCCGCCGACGCCGACGGCATCCCGGCCGCCGCGGTCGTCTGCTACGCCGTACTCCTGCTGCTCGCCGTCCTCCATGGCGGGATCGCCGGGCTGCGCACCCGGCTCGCCTGGCCGCCCAGGGTCCCGCTCGCCCTGCTGCTGGGCGTGCTGCTCCTCGCCGTGCCGGCCGGTGGCACGGTCTGGTACCGGAACGCCCACGACGAGGCCGTGGAACAGGCGCTCCTCGGCCGCCTCGACAAGGCCGACCAGCTGGTGGCGACGAGCGGCCGTCGGTCGTTCACCTCGGCCGAGCCGGACTACCGCTCGGCGCTGGAGGTCTACCGCGACCTCGCGGAGCACCACTCCGCCTCCCGCGCGGCCCGACGGCTCCCCGACAGCCTGCGGACCTACTACACGACCGTCGGCGCTCCGTACGGCCATCAGCGGTACTGCGACGCCATCGAGCCGCTCAAGTACCTGCGCACGGTGCCCGGCACCATGCCGAAGGACCAGCTCGGATCGCTGGCCGGCTGGCCCGACGACCGGCTCGCGACCTCCCTGTACGAGTGCGGATCCCAGCGCCTCACGGCCGGCGGGACGGACTGGGACACGCGCTTCGGCGACCTGCTGAACACCTTCCCGCGGTCAGCGGCGGCCACCAAGGTGCCGTCCGCCGTCGACGCGGCCGTGCAGCGTGCGGAGAAGGCCGTCGGCGGAAGCGAACCCTGCACGGCGGTGGCGCAGTTGCGCGACCTGGACACCCGGATCGGCGGACTGGCCAAGTCCTCGGGTGACACGGACGGCACGCTGAACAAGTCCGCCGACCGCGCCGGGAGGAGCGGCGACGCGGGGGAGTACGCCTGTGGAGTCGACCAGTACAAGCAGGGCGACTTCGACGCCGCCCAGAAGACCATGGAGCAGTTCGTCTCCGGCAACAAGAACGACAGGAACCGGGCCCGCGCCCAGAAGATCGCCATAGCCGCCGAGGTCGCCCAGACCCTCCCGAAGGCCGGCAAGAAGCTGCCCACCACCGCCTCCGGCGGCAGCATCTCCGTCACGGTGAAGAACGACAGCCCGCACGACATCACCGTGCTCTACACCGGCCCGGTGACGGGCAGTTTCACCCTCAGGGGCTGCAGTGGCTGCAAGGCGTACACGTTCGCCGACACCCTGATGACCGGTTTCAAGCCGTGCAGCGGCGGCAAGGACTACCCGCAGCGCACCATCAGCCTCCCGGCGGGCACCACCTACTTCGTGCACAAGCCGAACGGCACCGGCGGCACCGCGACCCCGGCCTCCGACACGGCCCAGCTGCGGCCCGGCTACATCTACACGGAGTGCGCCTACACGACCCAGTCGTTCGGGTCCGGTATCTGACGGGCGGCCGGGGTCGCGCCGGTCAGTGCTCCTGCCCGCGGAGCACCACTCCCGCCCGGCCGGCGCCCCCCCGCGCCCGGAGGCGGCTCGTCAACGGTGCTGCCGCCGAACTGGCGCCGAGGGGCGATGAGTTGACGGCGACTCTGTGCCGCCGGTGGCCAGTGTGGCAGACACCGGTTGCCGCGGCGGATCCGGCAGTTCAGCCGGCCCCGTTGTCGACGCGCATCCGCACCTGCTCCTCCAGGCGCCGCAGACTGTGGTCCAGCGCGTTGAACACCGCCTCCTGGCCCGGGTCGTGACCGGGGTCGAAGAACGACAGGTGCACGGTCACCTCGCTGGCCCCGGTGCCGATGCCGGACACCTGGAGCCAGCCGGTGTAGCTGCCCTGTTCCCGGGTGCCCCACTCCAGGCGCATCTGCTCGGGCTGGGCCCGCAGCAGGGCGGCCATGTCCTGGCCGGACCGGTCCTCGTGCACCGTGACCGCGGGCGGCTCCTCGGCCTCCACGTGCAGGGCGTCCGGGAGCCAGGCGTCGAGCTGGCCGAGGTTGGCCGCCTGGTCGAAGACCTGCTCGGGCTGTGCGGGCATCGTGCGGGACCATTCGTACTCGCTCATGGTGATACCGCCCTCCGCTCGGAAGTCCTGACCCCGACCGCGTGCCCCTTCCGCGGTGACCGAAAAGCCCGCCCGCCCCCCTGCCTCGACCGCGAGGTGCCGGACGCGAACTTGTCTGGTCAAGTTTGGTCGCGGTTCTTCCCCTCGACAGCCACGACCAGTACTCATGTCCCGTTCGTTGCGCACAGTCAGGCCGTGCGGGCGCCACCCGTCACGGCATCCTCACCAACGGGACGAGGTACCACGTATGCGACTGCGCTGGAGATCTTTCGGCGGGCTGCTCGCCCTCCTCGGCGCACTGATCGTCGCCGCTCCCGCCCCCGCCGCCCGGGCGGCCGGGAACAGCGGCAACCTGATCGTCAACGGCGACGCGGAGAGCGGCGGCTACTGCACCGGCGACTGGGCGGCCGCCACGACGGTCCCCGGCTGGACCACGGAGGCGGGCGGCCTGAACGTCATGTGCCACAGCGTCGCCTCCTTCGGACTGCCGAGCGACGGCAACACTGCGGGCAAGGCGTTCTTCGGGCCCGGCAACTTCGGCGACGGAGCGATGACACAGACCGTCGACGTCTCCTCGGCCGCCTCGGCCATCGACGGCGGGGGAGTGCACTACAACCTCTCCGGCTGGCTCGGCGGCTGGACCACCTACAGCGGCTATGCCGCGGTCAGCCTGCACTTCCACGACGGCAGCGGACGCCCCGTCGGTGCCGCCGCCAAGCTGCCCACCGTGTCCGCGAGCGACCGGGGCCTGGCCACCAAGTTCCTCGCGCGCAGCACCACCGGCGCGGTCCCGGCCGGCACCCGCTCCATCCAGGTCGAGGTGCAGTTCCTGTCGACGAGCAGCGAGACCGGCTACCTCGACAACCTCTCCCTCACCCTGGACACCCCGGTCACCGCGCCCACTCCGCTCTCGCCGCCCGTGTCCAGGGTCCCCGGCTACGACCACGTCTTCATGGTCATGATGGAGAACACCGACTACTCCGAGGTCATGAACGACCCCGCGGACACGCCGTACATGCACGGCCTCATGTCCCAGGGCGCCACACTCACCGACTTCCACGGCGTGTACCACCCGAGCGACGAGAACTACCTCGCCGTAGCCGGCGGCGACACCTACGCCAAGGGCGCCACCTACTTCCCGAACATCAACTCTCCCGAGCGTAACCTCGGCGACACCCTGGAGGCGGCCGGCAAGACCTGGAAGGCGTACGAGCAGGGCATGGGCACGCCCTGCAACACCAAGAACAACAACGACAGTTACTACGAGCCCGACGACGCACCCTTCATCAACTACACCGACATCAGCGGTGACGCGACGCGCTGTGCCGCCCACCTGTTCGACACCACGCAGCTCACCACCGACCTGAAGTCCGCGGCCACCACACCGGACTTCTCCTGGATCGCCGCCGACGACTACTACGACGGCGAGGCCTCCGGCAACGGCAGCAGCACCAGCCTGAAGACCCAGGACGGCTGGCTGAAGCAGACCCTCGCCCCGGTCCTGGCCTCCCCCGCCTGGACGCAGGAGCGCTCGCTGCTGATCCTGACCTGGGACGAGAGCCAGAACGAGGGCTACAACCACATCGTCACCACCCTCGTCGGCTCCCAGGGCACCGTCCCGGCCGGCACCAGCAGTCCGTCGCACTACGACCACTACGGCATCGGCCGCACCGTCGAGGCCGCGCTCGGCCTGCCGGGTCTCACGGCCAATGACACCTACGCGACACCGCTCAACGCCGCGTTCGCCCCGGCCACCGCGACCACCCCGACGCTCACCGGCGACCTGAACGCGGTCTCCGGCGGCGGCAACGTCACCTTCCGCTACTCGGTGCCGTCGGCGACCCAGGTGAACGCCAAGAACTGGATCGGCGTCTACCCGGCGGGCGTGACCCCGGGCAAGCAGTCCTCGCTGACCTGGTCCTACGCCCCGAACGCCAGCGGCGCCGTCACCTTCCCGACCGGCAGACTGGGCGGAGCGGGCACGTACGACGTGTACTACCTCGCCAATGACGGCTACTCGGTCCTCGCCGGCCCGTTCTCCCTGACCGTCGGCTGACCGGCGACGACGAAAACGGCCGTGCTTCCTGGCCGTCGGACGGCAGCGCCCCGGGTCCGTGCGCATCAGCGCGCCGAGGCCGGGCCCGGGACGTGATCACATGCCGAGGGAGATGGCCACGCGGGTCAGTTCGGCCGTGTTGGTGATGTTGAGCTTGGCCCGGATGCGGCGCAGGTAGGCGTCCACGGTGTGGGTGGACAGGCCCATGTGGCGGGCGGTCTGGAGATAGGTGCGGCCGGCGGCGATGTGCCGGAGCGTCTCCCGCTCGCGCGGAGCCAGCGCGGGGGCGGGGGCTTCGGTGTGCGTGGCGAGGGTGGCGCTCATGGTGCTTGTCCTCCGGCGGCGAGGGGTCTGACCGTTTAGGGCGATTTGCCCTTGTTTCTCCAGACTGCTTGCCGGACGTCATGACGGTGTCCGCCGACTGTCACAGGCGCGTCACAGGGGTGGCGGATTGGTTTGGACCACTCGGAGGTGGCGGCGGGGCAGGCTCACCTGAGGGACCCGCGTGCACCGGTCAGACGAGGCCGGCCCGGTGGGCGTACAGGGCAGCCTGGACCCGGTTCTCCAGGCCCAGCCCGGTCAGGACGCAGCCGCTCCCGCATCCCGACCAGCCCCCGCCCGCTGCCGGGCACCGGCCGGTGGCCCGGGCCGGCGGGTCGTTCTCGACCTCGACCGTGAGCCGCGCGTCGTCACCGCGCACGGCGATCCGTACGGCGACCGGACCGGCGTGCTTGACCACGTTCGCCAGCGCCTCCTGCACGATCCGGTAGGCCGAGACCTGCATCCCGGCGGGCGGCGCCGCCCGCCCGTCCACCTCGACGGCACAGGTCACCCGGCACCCCGCGGAGGTCGCGACCCCACAAGCCGGTCGAGACCGGCGGCTCGCGGCGGAGCGGGACCCCGTGCACGGCGTCACGACGGTCTACGACCGCATCGGGGACACCTTCGCCCGGCTCTGCCTGGCCGCGCTCGGGTCGCTCGCGGTCACCGCCGTCGTCCGGCCCCACCGGCCGGGGGAACGCTGAGGCGCTATGCGACTGCCTCGCGCGCCGTCCGCTCGACCAGGGAGATGCCGTCGCTCATCGAGGCGCTGCCGTTCGACAGCACCGCGACGAGGCAGCGGTGTCCCTTCACGGTGACCTGGCCGACGCTGTTGACGTCCCAGAGGCCGGAGGTGTTGCGCTGCAGCCAGCCGTTCTTCAGTGCCCGCGGGGTTCCGGAGCCGCTGACGGCCGAGACACCCCAGGTCTGCTCGGGGACGACCTTGCCCATGAGGCCGCGGATGTAGGTCCGGGACTGCGCGTTCAGGGCCGACTTCCCGGTGGCGCCGGACCTCCCCGTTGCGTCCCCGTCGAACACGGCCCGCAACATCCGTATCTGGTCGCTCGCGGTCGTCCGGGTCAGGCCCCACTTGACGCCAGTCCCGCCCGTCGTCGACGTCAGCCCCAGTCGCTTGTTGGCCGCCGCCAGCCCGGAGGCCTGGCCGATCTCGCGCCAGAGTGCGTTGGCCGCCGTGTTGTCGCTGCGTTCGATCATCGGCTCGGCGTGGCCGCGCTCGGCGGCGGTGAGCTGCCGTCCCGCGTCCTGCGCCCGGAGCAGCAGCGCCGCGAGGATGTCGACCTTGACGATGCTGGCGGTGTCGTACGCGGTGTCCTTCCCGTGCACCACGGGGGTGCGGCCGGCGGCGTCCAGGTCGAGCACGGCCGCCGTGGCACGCGGGGAGGCGGCCCGGGCGGGGGCGGCCGCGGCCGGTGCCGGGTGCAGCGCGCCGACGGAGACGAGGGCCGCGGCCGAGGCCAGCAGGGCACAGGTCCGCGTGCGCGCGAAGGTGAAGGTGAGGAAGGGGTAAGACGGCATGGCCTCGAACGTAGACAAAGCGTGTGCTGGGCGACGTGGCAGCGGTCACCTTCGGGCCTGTTCATGGCAAATTGTGAGAAGGGCCACGGGTGCCGCCAATGGGACGCATCCGCCGTCCGGGCGCGGGTCGATGCGGGGTGGCAGCCGGGGCCGCGCCTATCGTCGGCCAGACACCGACATCCGGAGTGATCATGGAAAAAGCGGATGAACTGGTTGGCGTGGCCGAGGGCGTGACGGTCGTCCCCGCCGGTTCGCCGTCCGTACGCCGCGTCCGGCCGGGGCCGCTCGGTGCCGCCCTCGTGATCACGCTCGGTGCCGTCGCCGTGCTCGCGCTCGCCGGAACCGGGTGGCTGGATCAGCCCGCCGTCCAGGCCTGGCGCACCGTGTGCCTCGCCATCACCGTCCAGGCACTCCCCTTCCTCCTCCTCGCCACCGCCCTGTCGGGCGCGATCAACGCCTTCGTGCCGGCCGACCTCTTCACCAAGGTCCTGCCGAAGCGGCCCGCCCTCGCCGTGCCCGTCGCCGGCGCCGCCGGGGCGGTGCTGCCCGGGTGCGAGTGCGCCTCCGTCCCGGTCGCGCACAGCCTGATCCGGCGTGGTGTCACCCCGGCCGCCGCCTTCGCCTTCCTGCTCTCCGCGCCCGCCATCAACCCCGTCGTGCTGACCGCCACCGCCGTCGCCTTCCCGGGCAACCCCGCGATGGTCGCCGCCCGGCTGCTTGCCTCCCTCGCCACGGCGGCCGTGATGGGCTGGCTGTGGCTCTGGCTGGGCAGGGAGAAGTGGTTGCGGCCGGTGCTGCGAAACCGGCACACCGGCCACCGGCACGGCCGCAGCCGCCTGCACGAGTTCCGGGTCGGCTTCCAGCACGACTTCCTGCACGCCGGCGGCTTCCTCGTCCTCGGAGCCATGGCCGCCGCCACCTTCAACGTCGCGGTGCCGCGCTCCGTCCTGGACGCCTTCTCCGGCTCGCCCTGGCTCTCGGTGCTCTTCCTGGCCGGGCTCGCCGTGCTGCTGGCGGTCTGCTCGGAGGCGGACGCCTTCGTCGCCGCCTCGCTCACCGGCTTCTCCCCGGCCGCCCGGCTCGCGTTCATGGTGGTCGGCCCAATGGTCGACCTGAAGCTGATCGCCCTTCAGGCGGGCACCTTCGGGCGGGCCTTCGCCTGGCGGTTCTCCACGGCCACCACCCTCGTGGCGGTCGCCGCGAGCGTCCTGACCGGAGGCGCGCTGCTGTGAGACGCCCGGCCCAGACCCTCCTGTTGACCCTGACCGGCATCGGCCTGCTGCACGCGACCCTCTTCACCGACCTCTACCTGCGCTACGTCAAGGCCGGTCTGCGTCCCCCGCTGATCACCTCCGGCGTGGTCCTGCTGCTGCTCGGGCTGGCCGCGGCGGCCGCACGGGGCGGACCGGAACGCGCCGCCCACGACGACCATGACCCCGGCCCCGGCCCGGGCCCCGGCCATGGTCACGGCCACGCCCACTCCGCAGCCCCGCCCGTCGCCTGGCTGCTGTTCCTCCCCGCGCTCAGCCTGCTCTTCTACGCTCCGCCCGCCCTCGGCGCGTACACCGCGGCACGCTCGAACGCCAAGCCGGTCGCCGTGCAGAAAGGATTCGCTCCGCTGCCCGCGACGTCCCCGCTGCCCCTGACCCTCACCGACTTCACCAAGCGGGTCCAGCAGGACCCCAGCCGGGCCATCAGGACCAGACTCGTCCGGCTCACGGGCTTCGTCACCCCGGCCGCGGGCGGCGACGGCTGGTACCTGACCCGCATCATCTTCACGTGCTGTGCGGCGGACTCCCAGACCGTCAAGATCCGCGTGTACGGCAGCGAGACCCCGCCCGCGAACACCTGGCTCGCGGTGACCGGCACCTGGCACTCCCAGGGCGCCCTCGGCACCAGAACCGCGCAGCCCGCCCTCGACGCCCAGGCCACCCGCCCCATCGCCCAGCCGGTGAACGCCTACACCGACGACCTGCCGCTCACACCGTCGTAGGGCCCGCCACGTACCTCTCCCCAAGCCGGCGGCCGGGTGGTGCCTCCAGACTCCTGCCTCCATGCGCCCGCCGGGCGGAGCCCTTGGCGGGCGTGGCCGGTGTGTCGGTGAGCAGCACGCCCGTCACCATCGAGGGGTGGATGCGTACGGCGTGGTCCATGCCCTCCTGCGGCGCCCAAGGGGCGAGCAGCGTCCGGACCCGGGCGAGGTCCGCGGGGTCCGTGACGAGCCGGGCGTACCCCGTGACCACCACGCTCCAGCCGAGATGGGTGTCCGGGTCGATCGCGTCGGCCTCGTAGGCGACGACCACGCCCTCGCCTCCGCCCTGCCGCGCGTGCGTGGTCAGCGCCGCGCCCTCGTGGGTGCGGATCACGATGTCGCCGCCGTCGAGGACGTGGTTGACCGGGCGGACGGTGGGCAGCGCCTGCCGCGTGAACACGACCCGCCCCAGGGACACGCTGTCCAGCAGCCGCAGCGCCTCCACCGGGTCGAGGTCGATGCGCCGGTGCGCCGGCTCGCCGTCACGGATCATGGCTGGCTTCCTCGCGGGTGGCTGCTTCTTCGCGGGTCGGTGGCTCTCCCCGCCTCGTCTTCGCGGGTCGGTGGCTCTCCCCGCCTCGCAGGTCCCCGGCGCGCGGCGGCAGCCGGGGGACGGAGCGACACCGCGGGGGAATCGGTGCCGCTCCTGATCCCCACTGTCGTCCGTCCCACGCCGTCCACCCAGTGTCCTTCGGCCCACGGCGGCAGGGCCGTACGTCCCGACTCCGCCGGTCGGCGGGGGGCGGGGCGGGAAGTCGTCCCGAGCCTCTCGCGCACTCACTCCGCCGACTCCCGGATTGAGGTGCACGATGGTGTGGTGACACTCGACGGCCGGGTCCGGGAGACCGCCCCGAGCCCGCTCGCCGCCCGCCCGGCGCGATCCTGCCCGGCGAGGGGTACGTGGAGCGGTACGGCGAAGCCGCCGGTGCGCGAGAGGAGGCGGTGACGATGACCCGGACACCTCCCACGACGGTCGCCCAGGTACGGCTGTGGCGCTGGCGACGCAATCCGCTCCGGCGGCACAGCGACGTCGTCGAGGCCTGGATCGTCCTCCTGACCTGGGTGCTCGCCGTGCTCGGCGGGGCCGCGGCGGGTCTCGTGGCGGCCCAGACCGCCGGTGCGGCGTTCTCCGCCCGGCAGGCCCAGGTGCACGCCGTGTCCGCCGTGCTCACCGACGGCGCGGCGCGGACCCCGGCCTCCGGGACCGGCTACGACGACGGGCGGGTGTGGGCCACCGTGCGCTGGACGGACGTCCACGGCACCGTGCACACCGACCGCGCGAAGGTGCCCCCCAGCGCCCCCACCGGATCCCAGGTGACCGTGTGGACCAACCGCGCGGGTCATGTGGTCTCCGCGCCCGTCACCGGCGCTGCCGCCGATCTCCAGGCGGCCCTCACCGGCGTCCTCGTCGCACCGACGGCCGGCACGGTGGTCTGGGGCGCGGGCTGGGTGGTCCGCAACCGGCTGATCAAGCGGCGCATGGCCGAGTGGGACGAGGAGTGGAAGCAGATCGGCCCCCGGTGGGGGAACCTCAGCGGCGGCCGGGGCTGAGCACCCGACACCGGGCGGCGTCCGCCGCCCCGCGTGCCGGAGAGGGCACGACAGGGCGGGAAGGGCCACCCGCTTCTCGCGGATCCGGATTGCGCGGTGCACGGCTCGCGGCCGCTTCCCCGCGTCTGTTCTCGGTCCTTCCCGCCACTACCAGCACACCACGGAAACCGCCGTCCCACCAGGCCCAGCGAGCATGTGCCGTCGTGCACCCGTCCTGTCCCGCCCCCTGTGAGGGAGTCGTTCCGGCACCTCAGGGGGCTTGCAACGCATGACCGGACACGGGCCGGTCAGACCTTTCCCATCCACTTTCGCACCGCCAACCTGCCGGTCCGCGCGGGCCGTTGCCACCCGGCACCGCCGGGTCCGGGGTGCTCGTACAACCTCCGGGACTCGCCGAGGACCCAGTACATGATCAACCGTCCAGCAGGCCGCGACATGCGCTACGCCTCCGAGGAGACCCCTCGTGCGCTCAGCCTTCCGTCCGGCGGCGGTAGGGACTCCGGTGGCGGCGGCACCGGTACCGGCGGCCGGGGGAACGCTCCGCACGGTCGGTCAGTCGGCGGTTCCGGCACGACGGGAGCCACCGGCGCCTTCGGTACGTCCGCCACCTCCGGTACGGCCGCGGTACGCCGCAGGCCCACCGGGAAGTGAACCGGGCTCCCGCTCACGCCACTTGAGGTACGGCGGCTCGAACCGCGCGCGCCACGGGCGCTCACACCTTGCGCAGGACGACGAGGAGCACCAGCAGCACGGTGGCGCCGGCGGTCGTGCCGTGGGCGACCACGGCCGTGAGCGGGAAGTGCCGCTCGGCCGTGGCGTCCCCGTGGGAGTGGCGCCCGGAACTGGGCAGCCAGCGCAGCAGCATCATGAAGCCGAACGCGGCCACGATCAGCACGACCGCGCACGCGGCCCAGGCCGAACTCCGCACCCCTCCGACCACGTAGGTGGTCCAGGCGGCGAGCCCGGTCACCGCGAGGGCCACGTGCCCCAGCACGAGCCACAGCGGCAGCCGCGTCACACCGGGCGTGCGCTGCCGCAGTCCGCCGTGCCGGACCCACACCGTGCCGAGGTATCCGCCGAGCCCGGCGGTCAGCAGCCACGCGCACAGCACGAAGACTCCCATACGACCCGCTCCCCCCTGTCCTGAGTACGGCCGGGCCCTGTGACGGCATCAGGGCTGCGTGGCTCAGCACACCGCACAGAGCGGGAGGAGTCCGGACATCCATCCGCCGATTCACCCGTAGGGATGAAAAGTGGCCTGGTTGCCCCACGAGCCGTCCGAAGGGTGCAAGAGCGTCCCGCTCAGGCCACCGCGCCCGGCTGGCGTGCGTCTCCGCCGCCGCGGTGACGGCCGGCGCCTTCAGCACCGGAGTCGGGTCGGCGAGTCGTCGGCGAAGAGGGAGGAGAAGCCCGAGCGCTCGGCGTGGCGGCCGAAGGCGATGCCAGGCGCCCGGGAGCCGGGTCAGTCCCGGGAGTTGCCGAACAGGATGCGGTAACCGATGAGCAGCACCAGGGAACCGGCGATCGCGGCGCCCCAGGTGTAGAGGTCGAAGAAGTGCTTCTCCACCGGGCGGTGGAGGAAGCGGACCGAGAGCCAGCCGCCGATGAAGGATCCCGCGACGCCTATGAGCGTGGTGCCGATCAGGCCGCCCGGGTCGCGGCCGGGGAGCAGGATCTTCGCGATGCCTCCGGCGAACAGGCCGAGGATGATCCAGCCGATGATGCCCATGGTGATGTTCCTCCCGTCGGGTCGGGATCCGCGTCGAGTGCGCCGGAGACCGACACGTGTTATGCCAGCTTGCGCAAGCCTAGGGGCAGCTCGACGCAGCCGGACAAGGGCTGTTGGCCGCCCGCGGGCCTCTGGTGATGACCCGTCGAGGTTCTGCGACACGATTAAGACATTGCGCAATCGAGGAACCCGGAGTGGCCCAGGGACGTCGATCATGATGAACGCGGTAAGTACGAGCGGCTGCGGAGGACGTGGATGAGCGTGTCCCTGACCAAGGGCGGCAATGTGTCGCTGAGCGAGCAGGCCCCCGGTCTGACTGCTGTGACGGTCGGGCTGGGCTGGCAGGCCGACACCGGCTACGAACTGGACGCCGGTGCCCTGCTGTGCACCGCGTCGGGCAAGGTGCCGTCCGACGGGCACTTCGTCTTCTTCAACAACCTGAGCAGCCCCGACGGTTCGGTCCGCCACCTGGGCGGCGGCGGTCCGGTCGACGGCGACGACCAGCGGATCGAGGCCGACCTGACCAGGGTCCCGGACGAGGTCGAGAAGATCGTCTTCACCGTGTCGCTGTACGAGGGCGCGAGCCGCGGCCAGTCCTTCGGGCAGGTGCACCGCGCGCACATCCGCGTCCTCGACCGGGAGGGCGGCACCGAACTGGCCCGCTATGACCTCGCGTCCGGCGGCCTGTCGACCGAGACCGCGCTCGTCTTCGGCGAGTTGTACCGGCACGGCGCGCGGTGGAAGTTCCGCGCGGTCGGGCAGGGATACGCCTCGGGACTCGCCGGCATCGCCACCGACTACGGCGTGGCCGTGCTGAAAGAGACACCCCCGAGCCCGGTTCCCGACCTGAGCCCGGCTCCCGACCCGGACCCGGTCGCCTTGCCGCAGACGCATGCCGTCGACCAGGGGCCGCCCGCCCCGCAGAAGCCGCCGGTCGCCGCCCCGCCGGCCCCGGCGTTCCCCTCGTCCCCGCAACCCACCACCGGGAGTTCCAGCGTGACCTGCTTCTTCGACCCCAACCACGGCCCGGGCGTGACGACCGTGACCTGGTCCCCGCAGTGGGGCGTGCCCCGGCCGGTCCAGACCTGCGGCGCCTGCGCGCAGCGCGTACAGACCACGGCACCCCCGTTCTACACCCCGCCCCAGCAGGGTTATCCGCAGCCGGTGCCGCAGGGCTACCCGCAACAGGGCTACCCGCAGCAGGGGTACGGCCAGCCGTACGCGGACCACGACCAGCACCAGCAGGGCGGCGGCCGGCGCTTCGGTACGGGCGCGCTCATCGGTGCCGGTGCGGCGGGCCTCATCGGCGGCGCGCTGCTGAACGAGGCGTTCGACGACGACGAGCCGGAGGTCGTGGTCAACAACTTCTACGAGGACTGAGCCCTCGCTAGAAGGGGACTCTTCCCGCCGCCTCCGTGCGTGCGCCCGGTCCCGGCGCTGACGGCCGGACCGTCCCGGTGGCACTTGGCCGCCGGGACTGGGCGCCTACACTGGGTGGGCGCGCGTGCGTCGGCTGTGACGAGGGCGGGGACGGGAGAGGACTGTGACGGAGAGCGTCGCCGGCATCGAGGACCCCTCCGCGGAGGTGCTGGCCGAGGCCGCCGCGGCGTTCGGTCTGCTTGCCTCCTCCGCCCGGCTGCATCTGATGTGGGCCCTGTCGCAGGGGGAGAGCGATGTCACGCATCTCGCCGACCGGGTGGGCGGAGCGCTCCCGGCGGTCAGCCAGCACCTGGCGAAGCTCAAGCTCGCCGGACTCGTCCGCGCCCGCCGTGAGGGCCGGCGGCAGGTCTACTACATCGAGGACCCCGACGTCGTGACCCTGGTCCGGGTGATGGTGGGTCAGCTGACGGCGCGCTCGGCAGGCCCCTGCGGCCCTGTCCGCGGGCTGCGCGGGACCGGCGGCTGAGAGCGCCCGCGCGGGGATCTTTCGACCCTGTGACGATCCCTTCCGCAGCGGCTCCGCACTGCGCTTTTGATGAAAGCTCTATATGTGGCTCTTATCTGAGGCGCGTAGACTCCCGCTCCCGTACCGTCGCGGGACCGCACGGCTGTTCCATGAGATGCCTCACCTGTGAATCATGTGTGTATCTGTGCTGTTCGGCCCACAGATTTGTTAGATTGCGCAACCACGCAAGCAACGGCGGAGCGGTGCGCTCCGCCGCCCGTACACCGCCGCGCGGGCCGGGCCGTACCCCCCACGGCCCAGCCTGAGGGCCCGACCGTTCAGGGGAGTGGGAGATGAGCGACCCGTGGGACGGGCCCACCGGGCAGGCCACGCGCAGCCGTAGCGCTCGGCTGCCCGGACAGCGAACGGCCGAGTCCGGCGGGACGCCGCGGCCGGGTGGCCGGGCCGCGGCCCGGGCGGCCGCCCGCGAGCGCGGCAGGCGAGGGCGCCGGGGCCGTCCGGCGGGCCGCGGCAGGAAGGTGCTGAAGGTCCTCGGGATAGGCCTGTCGGTGATCATCGTGGTCACGGCCGGTGCGGGCTGGTGGTTCTACCAGCACCTGAACGGCAACATCCACAGCGTCGCCCTCGACGGCAAGGGCGGCACCGAGAAGGCCGACGCCTTCGGCCGCACCCCGATCAACATCCTGGTCATGGGCTCGGACGGCCGCACCAGCAAGGCCGACTGCGCGCTCGGCGGAGGCTGCTCGAAGACCGGCGTGCAGACCGGCAGCAACGCGGACGTGGAGATGGTGGTGCACATATCCGCCGACCGCTCCAACGCGACGGTGATGAGCATCCCGCGCGACACCATGACCCGGGTCCCGGCCTGCAAGGACAGTGAGTCGGGACAGTCCACCTCCGGCTACTACGGCCAGATCAACAGCGCTCTGCAGTACGGCCCCGCCTGCCAGGTGGCCACCGTCCACCAGCTCACCGGCATCCCCATCGACCACTTCGTCAAGCTCGACTTCTCCGGCGTCGTGAAGATGTCCGACGCCGTCGGCGGTGTCTCCGTCTGTGTCAGCGACGACGTGTACGACACCTACTCCCACCTGAAGCTGTCCAAGGGCACCCACACCCTCAAGGGCCAGGCCGCCCTGGAGTTCGTCCGGTCCCGGCACGGTTTCGGCGACGGCAGTGACCTCGGCCGTACGATCTCGCAGCACATCTTCCTCAGCTCGATGATCCGCAAGTTCAAGAGCGCGGGCACGCTCACCGACCCGACCGCGGTCTACGGCCTGGCCGACGCCGCGACCAAGGCGCTGACCGTGGACGACGGCCTGGACAGCGTGAAGAAGCTGATCTCGCTCGCGTCGGACGTCAACAAGGTGCCGACGAAACGGATGACGTTCACGACGATGCAGACGGCGCCCGACCCGAACAACAAGGAGCGCGTGGTCGTCGGACCGGGTGCCAGGACGCTGTTCTCCACCATCGCCAACGACCAGTCGCTGACCACCGGCTCCGGCAAGAAGTCCGCGGCGGCCTCGGCGACCGCGAAGGCCACCACGCCCGCCGTGCCCGCCTCGCAGATCGCCGTCACCGTCGAGAACGGCACCACGGTCACCGGCCGCGCCTCGGTCATCGCCACCGCCCTGACCGACCAGGGCTTCAGCTCCGCGACGACCACGGCCAACGCGCCGAGCCCGGCGACCACCACCAGCCTCACCTACGGCACCGGTCAGAAGGACGAGGCGATGACCGCCGCCAAGGCGCTCGGCCTGCCCTCCTCGCATCTGAAGCAGGGCACCGGCACCGGCCTGACCCTGGTGATCGGCAGCGACTGGCCCAGCGGCACCACCTTCCCGGGCGGCAGCTCCTCGCCCGCGCCGGCCGACACCCAGGCCGCCGTCGGAGGCGCCCACGCCTCCACCGCCGACCAGGCCAAGACCTGCGCCAAGGTCAGCCCCTACCGGACGGTCAGCCTCAACGGCGTCTCCATGACCCCGGCCCAGGCCTACGCGGCGGCGCGCAGCACACCCGACTCCGATTCCTGACCGGTGGGCCCGCGGTGTGTCAGGGGCTCGCGATGTCGAAGCCGTACCGCAGGGGCTCGCTGGTGACGGCGTAGTCGCGGCGGTACAGGTACACCGCCTCGGCGCGTACGCCGCCGGGCGGTGCGGCCTCGACCTGGCAGGGGTACGTCACCTGGATCACGCGCGGCCGGTCGGAGACCTTCATCCGCAGCCCGTCCGCCGGCCCGCCCTCGAGCACGGCGGTCTCCCAACCCGTCACTTCGGTAGTCTCCACGCCCGAAAGTTTACGGGTTGCGCAAGTTTCGAGTTCGTGAGCCCGGTCACCGCGCTACGCGGGCCGTTGGGAGGCGGCCGCCTCGGGGCGCAGGTCGGACAGGGTCAGCGGGTGGGCCGGTGGATCGGCGACGGCGATGCGGGAGGTCACCCGCAGCTCGGGGTCGACGTGGAGCAACTCGCCGGGCGCCATGAGCTGCCAGTGCGGGCTCTCGTCCATGGGCTCGCTGGCCACGACGACCGCCGGACGATCACCCAGATGCGCCGAGCGCACCCGCATGTGGCCATGCCGGCCGGCGTGGTCGAGATGCCGCGATCCGTGGTGACCGCCCGCCGGGCGCCGCAGGACGTACAGCTCGTGGGTGGCGGGATAACGCAGGGCCCACAGCTCCCGGGCGGTGACGAGGATGATGTTCAGGGCGTACAGGGGCAGGTTCCCGGCGACCCAGCGGGCAGCGGACGCGATGCCGGCGGACACGTCCCCGCCGTGCGCCGCCGTCTCCCGCGTGACGAGGGCGAAGAAGCGCTCGGAGTCGGTGTCCCCGTGCACCAGTGAACGGTCCTCGCCGAGCTGCCGGTCCAGTTCGTCCAGCCCCTCGATCACGCCGTTGTGCGCGAACAGCCGCCCGCCCTGCTCGAAGGGGTGGGTGTTGCGCACGTCCAGCCCGCCGGTCGAGGCGTAGCGGATGTGCGCGAGGAAGGTGGCCGACTCCACCTCCCGGGCCTCCCGGGCGAAGGCGCGGTCCTCGTACGCGGCGATCGGTGCCTTGTGCACCTCCGGCCTGCCGCCCGCGTCGAAGAACCCGAGCCCGGTGCCGTCCGGCTCGCGGCGACTCTGCACACTGAGACTGTCGGGGGCGTCCAGCAGCCAGAACGTGGCGTGCGTGCGCAGCGGGGAGCTGATCAGCCCGAACAGTCGGCACACGGCTTCCTCCTCGTCACCCGTCGTCCGCGGGCCACGTCGTCCGGTTCCGTCCGCAGGGCCACGTGGTCCCGCGCCCCGCCCGGACGACCATGGTCCCGTGCGCCGGGCGTTCGCGCACTCGGGCACGGACGGAATCCGGCCTCGCGCTCGGCGCTCTCCGCTCCTGCGGACGGCCTCGTCAGGCGGCCGGTCGCAGCACCGAGTCGAGCGCCGCGCCGATCGTCGGATGGGCGAAGGCGAAACCGGCCTTGTGCAGGGCGGCCGGTACGACGCGGGCGCTGCACGTGATGCTCGCGGCGAACTCGCCGAGCGCCGCGCGCAGGGCGAGGGCCGGTACGGCGGCGACCGCGGGACGGCGCAGGGCGCGGCTCAGTGCCCGGGTCACCTCGCGGTTCGTCAGCGGTTCGGGGGCCGTGAAGTTGACGGGTCCGGAGAGTTCCTCGGTGCCGAGGGCGAAGCGGAGCGCCGCGATGTGGTCCGTCAGGGAGATGAACGGCCAGAACTGGTCGCCGGAGCCGAGCCGGCCGCCCAGTCCGAAGCGGAAGAGCGGGAACAGCCGGCCGAACGCCCCGCCCCGCGCGGAGACGACCAGTCCGGTGCGCGGGTGCACCACGCGGACGCCGGCCTGCCGGGCCGGGTCGGCGGCCGCCTCCCAGTCGACGCAGACGGACGAGAGGAAGTCGTCCCCGGCCCGCTCGCTCTCGTCGACGGTGCGTTCGCCGGTGTCGCCGTAGTAGCCGGTCGCGGACGCGGAGATCAGGACGCGCGGCGGGGCGGCGGACACGGCGCAGGCGCGCGCGACGGTGTCGGTGCCGCGCACCCGGCTGTCGCGTATCTCCCGCTTGTAGGCGGCCGTCCACCGCTGGTCGCCCACACCCGCGCCGGCCAGGTGCACGACGGCGTCGACGCCGTCCAGCGCGCCGGGGGCGACCCGGCCCGCGACCGGATCCCAGTGCGCGGACTCGCTGCCGTCGTGCGGGGCGGCGGCGGAACGGTCGCGGACCAGGCGGACCACCTGGTGGCCGTCCCCGAGGAGGGAGCGGGTGAGGGCGGAGCCGATGAGTCCGGTGGATCCGGTGATCGCGACACGCATGGCGTCCTCCCGAGCAGCTCGCTTCACATTTGAACCACGGTGGACGATACAGCAACTACTTGTAGTTTCAAGTAAACGTCAGCCGGCCGCTCGGGACCGGGACAGCCTGGCCCGGCCGACGAGGTCCACGGCGGCCGGCCGCCACTCGGGATACGCGAAGTCGAACCCGGCCGCGGACAGCCGGCCCGGCACCACCCGGCGGCTCTTGAGCAGCAACTCCGTGTCCGAGCGCAGCACGAAGGCGCCCAGCTCCGCCATCCACCGGGTCGCCGGCAGCCCCACGGGGACGCCCCGTGCCGCGCGCAGCGTCCGCATGAACTCCCGCTGCGGGAGCGGGCCGGGGGAGGCCAGGTTGACCGGGCCCTCGATGTCGCCCCGGTCGATCAGGAACTCCACCGCGCGCACGAAGTCCTCGTCATGGATCCAGGAGACGTACTGCCCGCCACCGGCGACCGGGCCGCCCAGCCCCAGCCGGGCCAGTCCCAGCAGGACGTCGAAGACCCCGCCCCGGTCCGGGCTCATCACCATCGCCGAGCGCAGCGCCACCTTCCGGGTCGCCGGCGTCGGCGCCTCGGCCTGGGCGTGCTCCCAGTTCCTGGCGATGTCGACGCTGTAGGACCAGTAGCCGGGAACTCCCGGCTCAAAGCCGCCGATCACGCCGGTCGTCTCGTCGTTCGCCGCGTCGAAGCGATGGGCGTAGATCGTCGCCGTACTCATCTGCAGCCACACGCGCGGCGGTCGCGCGGCGGCGGCGATCGCCTGCCCGACCGCGCGCGCCGAGTCCACCCGGGAATCCATCATGGCCCGCAGGTTCTCGGCGGTGTAGCGGCAGGAGACGCTGCGCCCGGCCAGGTTGATGACGACATCGCTGCCGTCGACGACCTCGGCCCAGCGGCCGAGCGTGGCCCCGTCCCAGCCGACCTGCCGCTCACCCGGCGGGTGCCGGGTCACCACGGTGACCTCATGTCCGGCTGCCGTCAGCGCGCGATCGAGGATCGTACCGATCTGTCCGGTTCCCCCCGGCAGAACCACCTTCATCGAGCCCCCTTGGTCAGGAGTCCTCAGGGTAGCCCTAGATTTGAACGCGTTCAAAATCAGGGTTCTGCGGCGTGGCGTCAGGAGCCGGCCAGGGCCGCGACCTCGGCCGCGGTCAGCGTCCTGCCGCAGACCCGGAAGTCGACCGCCGCCTTCAGGTACGGGTCCGGGTACGGGGACCTGCCCACGTACGCGGCCCGGATGCGGTTGCCGCAGTGGCGGGGGTTCGACGGTGACCGCCGTGTCGCGGCCCGCCTCGCGGCCGTCGACGTACACCACGGCGGTGCCGGAGCCGTAGGTGACGGCCACGTGGACCCAGCGGTCGGTGGGCAGCGGGCCGACGTCAATGCGCTGCCCGGCGCCGCCCCCGCCGGTGGTGATCGCCTAGCGCGGCGTCGAGGGCCACGGCTCCGCCGATGTGTCCCCTGGTCCACGTGGCCCCGCCTGCCAGGGTCGCCGTCCTGCCGTTGCCCGTGGCGTCCGCGACCGCGGTGCCGGAGGTCTCGTCGAAGCGGTGCCAGGCGGCGAACTCCGGTGGCGGGGAAGCGGGTTGGTTGGTCCGGCCGGCGCCACCGGGCCGTGCAGGACGGCCTTCACGTCGAGGTCGTCCGGCGTCGCCTGCACGGTCGTACGCATCGGCAGGCTGCCCTCGACCCCTTCGCCCATGCCCAGCACCACGTCGCCTCCACCGGTCGAAGAAAGTCGAGGACTGTCTCCCGGTGTAAAAGGCACCCGGGAAAGCGGAGCGCGAAGCGGTAATTCGATGGACAACTTCTCTGCTCGGGGCCAGCGTTGAGGGAATGGAGCAGGAAATGATCTGGGACGCGGCCGCCGCCCGGCGCTACGACACACCCGGTACCGGCATGTTCGCGCCCGAGGTACTGACGCCCACGGTGGATCGTCTCGCCGAGCTGGCGGACGGCGGAGCGGCACTGGAGTTCGCGATCGGGACCGGACGCGTCGCCGTCCCGCTGGCCGGGCGAGGAGTCCCCGTCACCGGGATCGAGCTGTCCGGGCCGATGGTGGAGCAACTGCGGACCAAGGCCGACGAAGCCACGATCCCCGTCGTCATGGGTGACATGGCCTCGACCCGCGCCCCGGGGACGTACAGCCTCGTCTACCTCGTCTACAACACGATCTCCAATCTGCTCACACAGGCCGAGCAGGTCGAGTGCTTCCGCAACGCCGCCCGCCATCTCACGCCCGGCGGCCGGTTCGTGATCGAGCTGTGGGTGCCGGAGCTGCGCACGCTTCCCCCGGGCAAGGAGGCCACCGTGTGGCGCACCGACTCCGGATACATCGGGCTGGACACCTACGACATCCTCGACCAGCGGGTCGTATCGCACCACTTCCGCTTCGACGAGACCGAGGAGGCCCGGCTGTACCGCAGCCCGCACCGCTACATCTGGCCGTCCGAGCTCGACCTCATGGCCCAACTGGCCGGATTCCAGCGGGAGTCCAGGCATGCCGACTGGTCCGGCACCGAGTTCACCGCCGAGTCGCGGTCACATGTCTCGGTGTACCGGCTGCCGGTGCCGCGCTAGCCGGGGAGCGGCGCGTCGCGCGGGCATCGCCGTAAGGCGCGGTCGGCCGTCCCCGGTCGGGCCGGTGCCCGGGGCGCCGTCAGGACGGCAGCAGCTGTAGCGCGTACAGCGCGGCGCCCAGGTCGGCGAGGGCCATCGGGTCGGTGAGCGGACGCCCAGTCAGCTCCTCGATGCGACGCAGCCGGTAGCGCACGGTGTTGGGGTGGACGAAGAGCCGTTCCGCGGCCCCGGCGGCCACCCCGCCCGCGGTGAACCAGTGACCGAGGGTCTGCAGCAGCCGCGCCCGCTCCGCCTCCGGCAGTCCGAGGAGCGGTCCCAGCGCGACCTCGACCAGCCGGCTCGCCTCCGCCGGGGCGGCGGCCACCAGCATCGCCAGCGGGCTGTCGTCGAACCGGGTGACCCCCGGACCCTCGCCGGGCGGTCCGGCCAGGGCGAGCCGGGCGAACCGCAGCGCCTGCGGCGTCTCCCGCAGCGAGTCGAACTGGGGGCTGACGCCGACCCGGGCACGCCGGCGGCGCAGCGCGCGCAGGCTCACCGTCTCCGCGTCCCGGTGCCCGAGCGAGACCAGCCCGATCTGCTGGTCCGGCAGCAGCCGCCACACCGACGGCACACCGGAGCGGCGCAGTGCCGCCTCGATCCCGGGCAGCGGCTCCTGGCCGGGATCCGGCACCGCCGCGGCCACGACCGCGTACGGCCCGCGCTCCGGCAGGCCGAGCTGCCGGGCCGCCTCCCACGGCGTCGTACGATCGGCGAGGGCGCCCGTGAACAGCGCCTCCGCCAGGGCCGACCGGCGGGCCTCGCGCTGCAGCGCCAGCTCCGCGCTGGCCTCGCGGTAGGCGGCCGCGACGGCCTCCGCGTACCGGCCGAACAGCGCCCAGATCTCCGAGGAGCCGGCCACCAGCTCCGCGTCCGTGACCT
Organism: Streptomyces incarnatus; assembly: GCF_001027185.1. Classification (NCBI taxonomy): domain Bacteria; kingdom Bacillati; phylum Actinomycetota; class Actinomycetes; order Kitasatosporales; family Streptomycetaceae; genus Streptomyces; species Streptomyces incarnatus. Next base: position 8,014,773 of record NZ_CP011497.1, read on the forward strand.
CCGGGTGCCTGCGCGCCTCCTCGACCATCTCTGACCAGAGCAGCTCGAAACCGACCCGGTACGCGTGCAGCGTGTCCGCGAGCGGCACGCCCTGTTCGGCGCGCAGCCGTCCGGTCCGCTGAGCGGGTCCCACATCGGCTTCGGCGTCCTGGGCGAACCGCCCGAGGAGCAGATCGGCGTTGCCCTCGCACGACTCCCTCAGCGACGCGAACGGGATCAGCGCGTCGTCCGCGTACGACTCGACCTCCGCCCGGATGCGCTCGGCCATCCGCACGCCCAGCTCCGGAAGGCGCACACGCAACGCCGCGCCCACATTCGACAGACCCATACCCGCAGCGTACGGCCACTTGTTTGTTCCCGGGAACAACTCGGGCCCGGGCGAACTGTGGGCGTCACCATGGACGGCCCCGAGCGTGCACGCGACCATGCCGGGAGCGCTCGCGGCGGGACCCGTGAGCGCGGCGGGAGCATGCGTGCGAGGAGGCATCATGGCCAATCTGGCGGAATTCCTGGTCCGGACGGCGCGACGGCTGCCGGAGCGCCCGGCGCTGCGGCTCGGCACCGTGACCACCAGCTACGCCGAGCTCGACCGGCTCAGCGCCCAGGCCGCCGCGCTGCTGCGCACCGAGGGCCTGCGCACCGGCGACCGCGTCGCACTGATGCTTCCGAACGTGCCCGAGTTCGTCGTCCTCTACTACGCCGTGCTGCGCGCCGGGGGCATCGTGGTGCCGATGAACCCGCTGCTGAAGGAGCGCGAGACCGAGTACCACCTGCGGGACTCCGGCGCGGTGCTGCTCTTCGAGTGGCACCAGGCGCCGGGTGGGGGCGCGGCGGGTGCGGCCGCCGCCGGCGTACGGCACCTGCCGGTCGAGCCGGCTGCCTTCACCGCCGAACTGGCGCGCCTGGAGCCGGAGTACGAGGTGACGGCCGCCGCCGACGACGACATCGCCGTGCTGCTCTACACCTCGGGCACCACCGGCCGCCCCAAGGGCGCCGCGCTCACCCACGCCGGGCTGCGCCACAACACCGAGGTCAACGTCACCGAGGTGCAGCGGCTGACCTCCGACGACGTGATCGTCGGCTGCCTGCCGCTGTTCCACATCTTCGGGCAGACCTGCACCATGAACGTCGCCGTCCACAGCGGGGCGTCCCTCACCCTCGTCCCCCGCTTCGAGCCGCAGACCGTGCTCGACGCCATCGCCCGCGACCGCGCCACCGTCTTCGAGGGCGTCCCGACCATGTACGCGGCGCTGCTGCAGCACCCGGGCGCCGCCGCGGCCGACGTCTCCAGCCTGCGCGTGTGCATCTCGGGCGGCGCCTCGCTGCCGGTGGAGCTGCTGCACGGGTTCGAGCGGCGCTTCGGCTGCATGGTGCTGGAGGGCTTCGGCATGTCCGAGACCAGTCCGGTCGTCTCCTTCAACCACCCCGACCGCCCGCGCAAGCCCGGATCCATCGGCACCCCCGTCCGCGACGTCGAGGTCCGGCTGCTGGACGACTCCGGGCGGGACGTCGCGCCGGGCGAGGTCGGTGAACTGGCCGTGCGCGGGCCCAACGTGATGAAGGAGTACTGGCACCGCCCCGAGGAGACCGCCGCCGCCATCCCCGACGGCTGGCTGCGCACCGGCGATCTGGCCCGCCGGGACGAGGACGGCTACCTCTACATCGTCGACCGGAAGAAGGACCTCATCATCCGCGGCGGCTACAACGTCTACCCGCGCGAGATCGAGGAGGTGCTGCACGAGCATCCCGACGTCGCGCTGGCCGCCGTGCTCGGCGTGCCCGACGAACGGCTCGGCGAGGAGGTGGCCGCCGCGGTCGTCCTGCGTCCGGGAGCCCGGGCGGACACCGAGGAGCTGCAGCGGTTCGTCCGCGACCGGGTGGCCGCCTACAAGTACCCGCGCCGGCTCTGGCTGACGGACGCCCTGCCGATGGGCCCGAGCGGCAAGATCCTCAAGCGGGAGATCACCGCGCCGGCTCGCTGAAGTGAACAGACCGTTCACAATAAGCAGTTGACGACAGGTTGTGTTGAGCGCGACCGTTGTCGCATGTCATCCACCGCCGATCACACCGACCCCTTCACCCCTCCGCGGCCGGAACAGGCACGCGCCCAGCGGGTCCACGCGTCCCTCTTCCGCATCGCCGAGCGGCATGCGGCGACCGACGGGCAACGGCGTCGCCAGATCCACCCGTCGGTCGTCGCGCCGCACGAGGCCGTCCGGCTGGTGACCTTCTTGCTGAGCGGGGCCGCGCTGCTCGAGGAGGGCGAGCCGGAGGTGGACCGCGCCGACATCACGGCCGCGTTGACCCTCATGCCGCTGGTGCGAGCGGAGCTGGACGAACTGGAGGCCTCTCTCCTGCAGATGGCCCGCGGCCGGGGCATGACCTGGCCCGAGATCGCCTTCGGCCTCGGACTCGGCACTCCGCAGGCCGCCCGGCAGCGTCATGAACGGCTGGCCGACCGCACGGCCACCGACGAAGAGGACGCCTGACACCGCCCGGTGGGACACGGACTCCGCACCCGCCGGCCGGCGCCTTCGGGAGCCACCGCCGGGCTGCCTCACCCGTCCGCGCCGGGATGGCAGCACGCCCCCCGCCGGAGCCGTTCGGCCACCTCCAGCCAGGACGTCCTCCCGGGGGGCTCGTGCGGTACGGCGCTCCGGTGGGCCGAGGTCAAGTCGCCCTGTGTGTACGGGACTCCCTCGCGTACGACGACCGGGACGCGGATCAGCGAACCGAAGTCGGCGAACGGGTCCCCGTCGACGATCGTCAGGTCGGCGATCCTGCCCTCCCGCACCGTCCCGAGGTCGGCGTCGAGGCCGAGGAGGCGGGCCGGCTCCACGGTCGCGGTGTGCAGGGCCTCCGCGGCCGTGAAGCCGTGCGCGTGCAGGGCACGCAGGCCCAGATGCAGGGAGAGACCGACCGGGACCAGGGGCGCGTCGGTGCCGAGGGCGATACGGGCGCCGTGTGAGGCCAGCCGCCGGTAGTCCGCCATCTCGGTGGCCAGGGCCTGCCGTTGCGCGTCCGTGGGCGCGGTCCGGGCGTGTGTGCGGACGACGGCGACGTCCCAGGGCGGCATGAGGCGCGTCACGCGCGGATCCCCGGCGAGCCCGGGGTCGGCGGCGAGCAGGATCTGCGCGCTGAACGGCGTGATGATCAGGGCGAAGGAGCCGTCGGCGTACTGCTGCACCAGATCCTCGCCGATGCGGCCGAGCGGGGTGGTGGCGTGCCCGTACTCCAGGCGCTGGGTGGCCTGCAGATGGGTGGTGAGGTCCTGGCCCGCCGCCCGGCCGGGCGCGCACAGGTGGCTGCCGCTGGGCACGCCCAGCGCGTGGCCCACCTCGGCCGCCTCGGCCATGACCTCGCCCGGGGCGCGCACATACGTCTTCACGAAGTCGACGTCCAGGGCGGCAGCGCGCCGCAGCGTGCGCCGGACACCGTCCCGGGTGCGGTGGGCGCGGCCCATGCTGTACGCCGTGCGCGCGCCGTCGATCAGTTCGGCGCAGGCCAGCTGCCGGGGGCCGAGCAGGGCCCCGGCGCCGGCCGCCTCGCGCAGCCGTACCGCGTCGTAGAGCGGACTGCCCAGGCAGAACGTGGTCGTGATGCCGTACGCGAGCGCGGTCAGGCTCTGGCGGGCGCCGTAGGTGGCCGGGTACGGGTGGGTGTGGCTGTCGACGAGGCCGGGGAGGACGGTCCGGGCGGAGGCGTCGAGGGTGCGGTGTCCGGGGCGGCGGGGACGGTGTGGCTCGACGGCGGTGATCCGCTTGCCTGTGACGAGGACGTCGACGTCGTGCCGTGGCGGCGCGCCGGTGCCGTCCCACAGCAGGCCGGCGTGGATCCGCAGCGGTTCGGCGGACCGGCCCGCACCGCGTCCGGTGGTCAGGCGGACCGGGAGCGTGTGGGTTCGTGCGGTGGTGAGGCAGAGCCGGCGCAGCCGGCCTTCCGACAGGTACAGGAGCGTGCCGGAGTCCGCGGACCAGCTGGGGTGATCGGCCGGCTCGTCGGTGAGCCGGCGCGGCGGACCGGCCGGGGTGCCGTCGGCCGTCACGGGCAGCAGCCACAGCGCCGACTCGGCGACCAGCGCCATCCAGCGGCCGTCCGGCGACCACACGGGCCCGGAGGCGACCCGGTCGGACAGCGACTGGTGTTCGGCGGGCAGATGACGGCGTTCGCCGCCGGTGCGGGTGTCGACGACGCGGATGAGGTTGTACCCCTCGCGGAACCGCTGGTTGAGCCGGTTGCGGTCGCAGAACGCCACGTACCGGCCGTCGGGCGACCAGGTGGGCGCGCCGGGCGGCCCGTCGGTGGCCAGCGGCCGGGCCAGCACCTGCTCGGCGCCCGTGGCCAGGGTGCGCAGCAGCAGGTTCCCGGTCACGTCCTGGCAGGCCAGGCGCGAGCCGTCCGGTGACAGCGCGGGATACAGCCGGCCGCCCCCGGTCAACGGCTCGTCGGCGCCGCTGCCGAGGTGATGCCGGCGTACGGCCACCAGCCCGTCCCGGTCCGAGCAGTACAGCAGGCTGCGCCCGTCCGGTGCCCACGCCGGCATCTGCACCAGGTGCACGTCGGCTGCCTGGAGCAGCTTGCGCGGCGTGCCGCCGGCCGGCCGCAGCCACAGGGCGTTCAGCGCGACGAAGGCCACGCTGCGGCCGTCCGGGGACAGGGCCGGCCGGTGCAGACCGCGCACCGGGGCCGCCGACTCCGGTGCGAGCGGCGCCCGTCGGGGGCCCCGGGAGGGACCCGGCACCGGCATCCGGGCGGTGAAGGGAACCTCCCGCACGGAGGATCCGGCGAGGGAGCGGACGCGGATCCGGCCGTCACCCACGTACAGCAGCTCGTCCTCGCCGAGCCAGCACGGCGGGGCGGCCGCCAGGTCCTCCTCCGCCGTCACGACCTCACCGTCGACCATCAGCCGGGCCGCGCCGGCCGGCAGTCCGGGGCTGCTCGCGCCGGTCAGGTGCAGGTAGGCGACCCGTCCCGAGGGCGAGACGGACGGGCACAGCAGCCGTCCCCCGGTCACCGTGCGCAGGACCTCGGCCCGGCCGCCCGTGAGCGGCACGCGGACGAGCGACAGCCCGCCGTCGTTGCCGCCGCCCGGTGTGTGGGCGGCGCGCACGCACACCAGCGACCGCCCGTCCGCCGACCAGGCCGGATCGAAGTCCTCGTGGTCCCCGCCGGTGAGCCGGCGCGGCCGGCCGTCGGCCAGGTCCAGTACGCACAGCCCGTAGGAGGAACCGGCCGTGGCGTCGCCGCCGCGCTCGGAGGAGAAGGCCAGGCGGGTGCCGTCCGGCGACCACGCGACCCCGCGGTCGTCCCAGGGCCCGTCCGTCAACCGGCGCAGCCCGCCGCCGTCCGGCCGCAGCGACCACAGACGGAAGCCGCCCTCGCGATAACCGCACACCGCCAGCGTCCTGCCGTCGAAGGACAGCGCGGGGCGCGTCGCCTCCAGCTCCCAGCCCGTCACCTGTACGGCCGCCCCACCGTCCCGGGGCACCCGCCACAGCACTCCCTGGACCTCGGCGATCAGGTCACCGCCGACGGGGCTGCCGGTGACCGAACCCCCGGTCATCCGGGTGTAGGTGAGGAACCGTTCCCCGCCGCCGGCGCGCGCGCCGGACCCGACCGGCGTCCCGGCCGCCGTCGCCGCCCGTGCCGAGACCGCTGTGACCAGCCCTGCCGCCGCCGTCCCGAGAAACCCGCGCCGATCGACGCCGCCGAGGTCCATTCCCTGTCCTTCCTGCCGGCTCCGTCCAGGGAAGGGGCAGCCGTACGCCCCGCACCGCTACGCGATTCCGGCCACACCGGCCCCGTCCCCTGCCCAGGGCAACGCCCGGACCGTACGGCGGTCACGGGACGTCACCCTGCCGCCCCGACGGCCCGGGAGCACTCACCAGCCGGTCAGCAGCAGGTGGTTGAGGAGCAGGGCCAGGACGGCCTGCGCGGTGAGCCAGGGGCGGGGGCGGGGGAGGAGGGCGCAGGCGGGGAGGAGCCAGAGGGCGAAGGGCAGCCAGATGCGTTCCGTCTCCGCCTTGCTCATGCCGGACAGGTCGGCGACCAGCAGGGCGAGCAGCGCGACGGAGACCAGGAGCGCCAGACGCAGCTCCGCGGGGGGCCGGGGGCCGGTCCCGGGGAGCAGCGCAGCGGTCGTCCGGCGCAGGCCCGCCGCCGTGGCCGGGCCGGTGATGACGACGGTGCAGGCGAGGTTCGCCCACACCCAGTAGCCGTAGGGGCGGGTGCCGCCGACGCCCTGGTAGTAGCGCGTGACGAGGAGGTGGTAGGCGTGCCACCAGTCGAAGCCGGCGAGCGTGAACACCACCGGGAACACGGCCAGTCCGGCGAGCAGGGACAACAAGAGGGCGGGACGCTCCCGGAGTTCGCGGTGCGCGAGCGCGACGACCGCCCCGCCGATCAGGGCGAACAGCGTCAAGCCGTAGGAGAGGTAGCAGGTCAGGCCGAAGAGGAGGCCCGAGGCGGCCGCGTACCCGTGGGAGCGTCGGGTCAGGGCCAGGGCGAGCAGCGCCAGGGACCAGGCGGCGACGGCCGCGAAGTAGCCGTCGGCGGAGGTCCCCTGCCACACCGCGGCCGGGGCCAGCACCAGGAACGGCGCGGCCCGCCGCGCGAGCGTCTCGCCGGTCAGCGCCCGCAGTGCGATCAGCACGGCCACGCAGCCCGTCGCACCGACCGTGATGCACCACATCCCGGCCCAGCCGCCGCCCCGCAGCCCGATCCGGTCCAGCAGCACGAAGGTGAGCGTGGCGGCCGGGGGATGACCGGCGATGTGGGCGGGCCAGGGGTCCGGGGTGCCGCTGACGATGTGGTGGGTGAAGTCGCGCAGGGTGGCCGGGATGTCGTGGAAGCGGCCGATGACCCGCAGGTATTCGTTGGTCGTGGTCAGCCTGACCGCGATGCCCCGGTGCCAGCCGTCGACCAGGGCGAGGGACAGGATCCAGGCCAGGGCGCTCGCCCAGGCCGCCGCGAGCAGCCCGCGCCAGGGCAGCCGGGCCGCCACGGCGGGGCCGTACGCCACGACCGCCGCCGCCACCGCCAGGGCCGCCGGAGTGCCGGGACCGAGGTGCGGGTCCCAGTCCGCGAACAGCGGCGGCCAGTGCACGAACAGGGTGTGGCGGGTGTCCTGGATGTGCCGGCCGACGACGACGGCCGCCGTCACGAGGAGGGCGGCGGCACCGGCGGCGTATAGGTCACGGCGGAGAGATCTGATCACACCGGCACGCTAGGCCGGGAGAGCGGCGAGCGGCCGCCGTACGGGCCGGACGTCAGCGTTTCGTCACCGGTCGCGGGCCGTTTTCCGGGGCCGTCCCGGCCTACGGTCGGGACATGCGTGACCATCCCCGGCTTCCCACTTCCCCAGGTTTCTGGCGCAGCCCGCTGCGCGGTCCCTGGCTCACCTCGGTGCTCGGACTCGTGCTGCTCGCCGGCATCACCGTGCTGTTCGTGACCGGCCTGGTGTCCTACGCCGCCTACAACCCGGGCCTGTCCCGGGTGAACGACATGACCCCGGACAAGGGCCTCCTGGGCTTCTACCTCTTCGCCTGGCCCACCGGCCCGGTCTGGCTGTACCGGCTCACCCAGGGCGTCCATGTGACGCTCGGCATCACCCTGGTCCCCGTCCTGCTGGCCAAGCTGTGGTCGGTGGTGCCGCGGCTCTTCACCCTGCCGCCGGCCCGCTCCCTCGCGCACGCGCTGGAGCGGATCTCGCTGGTGCTGCTGGTCGGCGGAGGGCTGTTCGAGTTCACCACCGGAGTCCTCAACGTCCAGCTGGACTATGTCTTCCCCGGCTCCTTCTACCCGCTGCACTTCTACGGGGCATGGGTGTTCTTCGCCGCGTTCGTCGCCCACGCCGCGCTCAAGACACCGGCCGCGGTGCGTGCCGTACGCAGGCGCCGCCAGGAACCGAACGACCTGGTCGCCCCGCGACCCGATGCGCCCACCGTCTCCCGGCGCGGCGCGCTGGGTCTGGTCGGCGGGGGCTCCCTGCTGCTGTTCCTGACCACGGTCGGGCAGAGCCTGGGCGGGCCCTTCCGCCGTACGGCCCTCCTCGCGCCGCACGGCACCGCCGATCCCGGCGGCGGCCCGAACGGCTTCCAGATCAACAAGACCGCCGCCTACGCCGGCATCACGGCGGCCGACACCCACGAGGACGCCTGGCGGCTCGTCGTCACCGGCCGCACCGGAACCGTCCGGCTCAGCCGCGCCCAGCTGCTGCAACTGCCGCAGCACAGCGCCTCGTTGCCCATCGCGTGCGTGGAGGGCTGGTCCACCGCCGACCAGTGGTGGCGCGGGGTGCGGTTGCGCGACCTCGCCGCGCTCGTCGGGTACGACGGCGATCCGCCGGACGTGCTCGTGGAGTCCCTGCAACGGCACGGAGCGTTCCGCCGCGCGGCCCTGCGCGCCAACCAGGTGGCCGACGGACGCTCGCTGCTCGCGCTCTTCGTCAACGGCGAGGAACTCTCCCCCGACCACGGCCACCCGGCGCGGATCATCGTCCCCGCGGCACCCGGAGTGCTGAACACCAAGTGGGTGGCCCGACTGACCTTCGGAGACCTGTGATGCCGCGTCGCCCGAGCCTCGGCAGCCCCTTCCAACTGCTGCTGCTCGCCTGCTCGTTCGCCCTCGCCGCGTACGCCGGGGTGCGGCTGCTCGCCGGTGACTGGTTCGGCGTGGCGCTGTGGATCGTGGGCGCCGCCCTGCTGCACGACCTGGTCCTGCTGCCGCTGTACACGGTGGCGGACCGGGCGGTCACCGGCGGTCTGGGGGCGGCCGGACGGCGTGGCTGGACGCTGTACGTGCGCGTCCCGGCCCTGCTGTCCGGGCTGCTCCTGCTCGTCTGGTTCCCGCTGATCAGCGGCATGACGGCCGGGCGCTACCGGTCCGCCACCGGCCTCTGTCCGGACGGCTTCCTCACCCGCTGGCTGCTGATCACCGCCGTCCTCTTCGGCGGTTCCGCGCTGCTCTTGGCATGCCGGGTGCGCAGGGCGGCGAAGCACCGGCCGCCCGCCGACCACTGAGCGACCGGCCGCCACCCGGCCCTGCGTGCGTACCGCAGCAGGGCCGGGGTGCCGAGGCGCGCCCACGGGAACGGGGCACCGGTGGCCCGGCCGGCGCCGACCGTGTCGACCACCTGGACCCGGGCGCGTTCGTCGACGTGCCCCGGCACGGTCTCGGCGATCAGCAGGCCGCCCGGGCGCAGCAGCGCGGCCGCCCGGTCCAGCAGCGCGGACGGTTCCCCGCCGATGCCGATGTTGCCGTCCATGAGCAGCACGGTGTCCCAGCGGCCCTCGCCGGGCAGCGGCTCGAAGACCGAGCGCCGCAGCGCCTGTCCGCCGAGCCGGATCGTGTGGTCGACGGCGGCCTCGCTGACGTCGATGCCGAGCACGGTACGGCCCCGGGCGGCGAGTTCCGCCACCAGCCGGCCGGGACCGCAGCCGACGTCCAGGACGGCGCCCTCGCAGCGGTCCAGCACCTCCCTGTCGACCCGATCGGCCTGTCCGCACCAGCGCTCCACCTCCAGCGGCAGCAGCCAGCCGTCGGTGCGGCGCAGGAACAGCGGGCCGCGGCCGGTGCGCAGCGCGGCGGCGTAGGGGTCTGCGGTCGCCCAGGCGACGGAGCCGCCGCTCATCGCGGGCTGACCGGCGTACAGTCGGCCAGCCGGGCGGCGAACCGGCCGTGCGGGGCCAGCGCGGCGACCGCGCGGGCGTCGGCGGCGGTGTCCACGTCCCGCAGCCGGGGCAGCTCGCACACCCGCAGCCCGGCGGTCTCCAGCCGCTCCCGCTGGGCCGCCCCGGTCCCGGGCGTCGACATGGGCACGCCCCGCAGCAGCGCGGGGTCCGGCTCGGCCAGCCCCAGCGCCCAGAAGCCGCCGTCCTCGGCCGGGCCGAGGTACGCGTCGCAGTCCGCGAAGTCCACGGTGAGCAGCTCCGGCGTCACCTGCGGGGTGTCCATGCCGATGAGCAGCGCCGGTCCCGAGCAGTGTGCGAAGGCGTCCGCCAGCCGCTCGTCCAGTCCGCCCGCGCACTGCGGCAGCACCTCGAAGCCGGCCGGCAGCCAGTCTCCCGGCGCCCCGTCGAGGACCAGGACCCGCCGGGTCGCGGGCGCCGCGGCCACGGTGTGCAGGGTGTCCGCGAGCGCCGCCTCCGCGAGGCGGGCCGCCTGCTGCGGCGTGAACGGCGGGGTGAGCCGGGTCTTGACCCGCCCCGGCAGCGGTTGCTTGGCGATGACGAGCAGCGTGGTCACCGTACGAGCTCCCGGTCGGCAGGGGTCTCGGCCAGCACGCGGCTCATGTCCCGCACCGCCTGCCAGGTGCCGCGCCAGGTGCCCGTCACCTTGGAGGCGCCGGTGCGCGGGCGGTAGGGCACGTCGTGCTCGGCGATGCGCCAGCCGGCGTCGGCCGCGCGCACGACCATCTGCAGCGGATAGCCGCTGCGCCGGTCGGTGAGGCCCAGCGCGAGCAGCGGCTCGCGGCGGGCGGCGCGCAGCGGGCCCAGGTCGTGCAGGCGCAGCCCGGTACGGCGGCGCAGCATCCGCGCCAGCGCCAGATTGCCCGCGCGGGCGTGCGCCGGCCAGGCGCCCCGGCCCTCGGGGCGCCGGCGGCCGAGGACCAGGTCGGCCGCGCCGGCCCGGATCTCCCGGACGAAGGGAACGAGCAGCCCGGGATCGAGGGAGGCGTCGCAGTCGCAGAAGCACACGATGTCGCTCGTGGCCGCGGTCAGTCCGGCGTGGCAGGCGGCGCCGAAGCCGCGCCGCGGCTCGTGCACCACCGTCGCGCCGAGCGCGCGGGCGAGGTCGGGGGAGCCGTCGGTGGAACCGTTGTCGACGACGAGGGCGCGCCAGCCGGCCGGGATCCGGCCGAGCACCCAGGGAAGGGCCTCGGCCTCGTCCAGACAGGGCAGCACCACGTCGACGTCCGCTGAAGTGGTCGTCACGGTTTCACCCTACGAACGCCAATCGGGCATATCGGACTCATGGTCCTTACGAAACGCGGACGCCCGGCCCGCGGCCCGACGGCGGGGACCGAGCGGTGCGACGCTGGAGGCATGCAACCCCAGTACGAGCCCCACGGGACCGAAGCCGCAGGCGAGACGGCCCGGATCCTGGTCGTGGACGACGATCCGACCGTCGCCGAGGTCGTCACCGGATATCTGCACCGCGCCGGCTATGCGGTCGACCGCGCCGACGACGGCCCGACCGCTCTCAGCCGCGCCGCCGCGCACCGGCCCGACCTCGTGGTGCTCGACCTGATGCTGCCCGGCATGGACGGCCTGGAGGTGTGCCGGCGGATGCGGGACGGCGGTCCGGTGCCGGTCATCATGCTCACCGCCCGCGGCGACGAGGACGACCGCATCCTGGGCCTGGAGGTCGGCGCCGACGACTACGTCACCAAGCCCTTCAGCCCCCGCGAACTGGTCCTGCGCGTGGAGTCGGTGCTGCGCCGCAGCCGCCCCGCCGCCACCGGGCACCAGCTCGCCGCGGCCGGACTCTCCGTCGACCCCGACGCCCGCCGGGCCACCAAGAACGGCAGCGAACTCGCCCTGACGCTGAGGGAGTTCGACCTGCTCGCCTTCTTCCTGCGGCACCCCGGCCGGGCCTACAGCCGTGAGGACCTGATGCGCGAGGTCTGGGGCTGGGACTTCGGCGACCTGTCCACCGTCACCGTCCATGTCCGCCGGCTGCGCGGCAAGGTCGAGGACGATCCGGCCCGGCCCCGCCTGATCCAGACGGTGTGGGGCGTGGGCTACCGCTTCGAGCCCGGCTCCGACACCGGCGAGGCGGTGCACTGACCATGTGGGACACCTTCCTCATCGCCCTCTACGCCTTCGCCGGCGCGGCGGCCGCGGGCGTGGCGGGAGCGGGCGTGCTGCGCCTGATCCGGCGCCGCTCGCTCACCGCCTCCGTCGCCGTGGTCGCGGCGGTCGGTGTCGGCGCGATGCTCGCCGGCACCCTCGCCGTCGCCTGGGCGATGTTCCTGTCCTCGCACGACCTGACCGTGGTCACCACCGTCGTCGCGATGGCGGCCGTGGTCTCCCTGGCCAGCGCGCTGCTCCTGGGCCGCTGGGTCGTCGCCCGCAGCCGCGAACTCACCGACGCCGCCCGCTCGTTCGGCGACGCCGGCGCCTTCGCCGCCCCGCACGGCCCGGCCACCGCCGAACTGGACGCCCTCGGCCGCGAGCTGGCCGCCACCAGCGCACGGCTCGCCGAATCCCGCGAGCGGGAACGGGCGCTGGAGAAGTCCCGGCGCGAGCTGGTCGCCTGGATCTCGCACGACCTGCGCACCCCGCTGGCCGGACTGCGCGCCATGTCGGAGGCGCTGGAGGACGGCGTGGCCACCGACCCCGGCCGCTACCTCAAGCAGATCCGCACCGAGGTCGAACGGCTCAACGACATGGTCGGCGACCTCTTCGAACTCTCCCGCATCCACGCGGGCACCCTCCCGCTGAGCCCCGCCCGGATCTCCCTGTACGACCTGGTCGGCGACGCGCTGGCCGGGGCCGACCCGCTCGCCCGGGAGCACGGGGTACGGCTGGTGGGCGACCGGGTCGAGCCCGTGCCGGTGGAGGTGGACGGCAAGGAGATGACCCGCGTGCTCGGCAACCTCCTGGTCAACGCCATCCGCCGGACCCCGCCCGACGGCACCGTCGCCATCGCCGCCGAGCGCACCGACGACGGCGTGGTGCTGTCCGTCACCGACGGCTGCGGCGGCATCCCCGAGGAGGACCTGCCGCGCGTCTTCGACACCGGCTGGCGCGGCAGCGACGCCCGGACCCCGCCCGCCGGGGCGGGGCTGGGGCTGGCGATCGTACGGGGCATCGTCGAGGCCCATCAGGGCCGGGCGAGTGTCCGCAACATCCCGGGCGGTTGCCGCTTCGAGGTGACGCTGCCCGCGGCGAAGGCCTGAACGGTCAGCTCTCCGGGCGGCAGACGATGACGGCCGGGGAGTCGTTCCGGCAGGTGACCCCGCTCCCCGGGCCGATGATGTGCGACAGGAGCGGTGCGATGTCCTTCTCGCAGGACAGGCCCGAGCCGCCCTCGTCGTCGTCGTTCGCGTGCCGGCAGACCTTGTCGATGACGGTGCCGCTGTCGACCTTCGGGCCGGGCGGCGGCGTGTCCGCGAAGGCCGATGGGACGAGGAGGCCCAAACCGAGCACCGGCGCGGTGAGCAGGGCTGCGACCTGGGCGCGGGTCGGCCTCAGGGTCCGTCGCGACATGACTGTCCTTTCGACTGGTTCGTGGGAACTCGGTGCGAAACAACGCCATGATCGACGCCGGCACCGTCCCGCGGGCGCGGACACGCTCAGTGCGTTCGCGTGAACTCCCGCATTCCCTCCGCGAAGCCGACCTCCGGCTTCCAGCCCAGTTCCGCGCGCAGCCGGGAGGAGTCCGCCGTGATGTGCCGGACGTCGCCCAGCCGGTACTCGCCGGTGACGACCGGCTCCGGGCCGCCGTGCGCGGCGGACAGGGCGCGGGCCAGGTCGCCGACCGTGTGCGGCTCGCCGCTGCCGGTGTTGTACGCGGTGAGCGTTCCGGGGCGCGGGGCGGCCTCCAGCGCGATGACGTTGGCCGCGGCCACGTCCCGCACGTGGACGAAGTCCCGCCGCTGCCGTCCGTCCTCGAACACCCGCGGCGCCTCACCCCGTTGGAGGGCCGAGCGGAAGAAGGAGGCGACGCCGGCGTACGGGGTGTCGCGGGGCATCCGGGGGCCGTACACATTGTGGTAGCGCAACGAGATCGCCGTACCGCCCGTGGCGCGGGCCCACGCGGCCGCCAGGTGTTCCTGGGCGAGCTTGGTCGCGGCGTAGACGTTGCGCGGGTCGGTCGGCGCGTCCTCGGTGACCAGGCCGGGGGTCAGCGATGCGCCGCACCGCGGGCAGGAGGGCTCGAACCGGCCCGCGTCCAGGTCCGCCACCGCCCGTGGGCCCGGCCGTACGACCCCGTGCCGCGGACACGCGTAACGGCCCTCCCCGTACACCACCATCGACCCCGCCAGCACCAGACGCCGTACCCCCGCCTCCGCCATGGCCGCGACCAGTACGGCCGTGCCGAGATCGTTGCGCGAGACGTACTCCGCCGCGTCGGCGACACCGTCACCGAGCCCGACCATCGCGGCCTGGTGGCAGACGGCCTCCACCCCGGCCAGCGCCCGGGCCACGGACGCCGGGTGGCGCACGTCCGCGCCGGGATCCGCACGGACGTCGTACACGAGCGGCTCGTGCCCGCGCGCCCGCAGCGCCTCGACGACATGGGACCCGATGAACCCGGCTCCGCCGGTGACCAGTACACGCATACGGCCACGCTAGACGCGGCCGGCACCGGGACCGGGCGGCGCGGCCGCCCCGTCATGACTCCGTAAGAGGTGGCCGCCTCCGCGCGTCGGCTCACCCCTGTTCGTCGGTGTTTCAAGAATCTGTGTCAACAACGTTGACTCCGTGGCCCGGTGACCTCACATTACCTATGGGTAGTACTCAGCGGTAATCCCGCGAACCGGCACCCCACGCCCGTACCCCACCTCGCTCTGAGCCGCCGTTTTCTCGCGCACAGCACCCGCGCGGGCCCCGCCATGCCCGCCTGCTGCGTGCCCCCACCCGAGAAGAGGGAGCACCCACCCATGCCCAAGCACCCATCCATGCCCAAGCCTGCCCCGCGCCGCGTCGCCGCCGCGGCGTCCGCACTCGCCAGCGCGCTGGCCCTCGGCGTCACCGCCGTGCCGGCCCACGCCACGACACCCCTCGACTACGCCGCCCTCGGCGACAGTTACAGCGCCGCCTCGGGCGTCCTGCCCGTCGACACGAGCAACCCGATCTGCCTGCGCTCCACGGCGAACTACCCCCACGTCATCGCCGCCCGCACCGGGGCCCGGCTGACGGACGTCACCTGTGGCGCCGCCCAGACCAAGGACTTCACCGGGTCCCAGTACCCCGGCGTCGCCCCGCAGGCGGACGCGGTCGGCGCGGACACCGACCTGGTGACGCTCACGATCGGCGGCAACGACAACAACACCTTCATAGGCGCCATACTCGCCTGCGGTACCGCCGGCATCCTCAGCGGCGGCAGGGGCAGCCCCTGCAAGGACACGTACGGCACCTCCTTCGACGACGCGATCGACGCCAAGACCTACCCCGCACTGAAGAACGCGCTGCGTGCCGTGCGCGCCAAGGCGCCGAACGCCCGTGTGGCGGTGCTCGGCTACCCGTGGATCACGCCCGCCGAGGCCGACCCCTCCTGCTTCGCCAGACTGCCGGTCGCCTCCGGTGACGTGCCGTACCTGCACGCGCTGCAGGCCCATCTCAACGCCGTCGTGCAGCGCGCCGCCGCGGAGACCGGGGCCACGTACGTGGACTTCTCCGCCGCGTCCGAGGGGCACGACGCGTGCCAGGCCGTCGGCACCCGGTGGATCGAGCCGCTCCTGTTCGGGCAGAACATCGTCCCGGTCCACCCGAACGCGCTCGGCGAGCGGCGCATGGCCGAGCGCACGACGAGTGTGCTCGGTCTCGGCTGACCTCCGGCGCCCGTGCTTCAGGCGCGGGCGCCCCCGTCGACCTTCAGCACCGCGCCCGTCACGAAGGACGAACGGTCGCTGAGCAGCCATGCGGCGGCCTCGGCGATCTCCTCGGGCACGGCCGCTCGGCGCAGCGGGGTGAGCGCCGTGAGCCGGTCATGAAGACCGGGAGCCTCCGCCTCCCAGGTCCGGATCATCTCCGTCAGGGTGTTGCCGGGCGCGATCGCGTTGACTCGGATCCCTTCGGGGCCGTAGGTCACGGCGGCCGACTCGGTGAGGCTGTTCACCGCCCGCTTCATCGCGGCGTAGGCGGGCAGTTCGGGATTGCCGCGCAGGCTGCCGATGGACGAGTTGTTGACGATGGCGCCCGCCCGGGCGGTGGCCCGGATGGCGGCGACCTCGGCGGCCATGGCCAGCCAGACGCTCTTCAGGTTCACCGTGTACAGACGGTCGAACTCGGCCTCCGGCAGCTGGTCCAGGGGGCCGGGCGGCTGGATCGTCGCTCCGTTGTTGAAGGCGATGTCGAGCCGGCCGTAGAGGCCGACGGTACGGTCCACGGCGGCCCGCACGCTCGCCGTGTCGGCCAGGTCGCACACGACGTACTCCGCGGTGCCGCCCGCCGCCCGCACCTCCTCGGTGACCGCCTTCAGCTGGGCCTCGGTGCGGGCCGCGAGCAGGACCCGGGCCCCTTCCCGGGCGAAGAGCCGCGCGGCGGCGGCGCCGATGCCGCGCCCCGCACCGGTGATGAAGGCGACCTTGCCGGCCAGCAGCCCGTGCGGCGGCGTGTCCTCGTTCGGTGTGTTGTCCATGGCAGCGAGCGTGCGCCCGCGGCACGGGGCCATCCAGGCACCGGCAGTACCTGGATGGGCCTCGTGGCGGGCCTGCACACTGGGGGAGTGGACAGAGCGGAACTGGCGGGATTCCTGCGCAGCAGGCGCGAGCGGATCAGCCCTGCCGACGTGGGCCTGGCGGCCGGGCCGCGCCGTCGTACCCCGGGGCTGCGCCGGGAGGAGGTCGCGCACCTGGCGTTCATCTCGGCCGAGTACTACACCCGGCTGGAGCAGGCCCGCGGCCCGCGCCCGTCCCGTGAGGTACTGGCCGGGCTGGCCCGCGCCCTGCGGCTGTCGGACGCCGAACGCGAGCACCTCCATCTGCTGGCCGGCACCCCGCCGGACCCGGCGCCCGGCCCCCCGCGCGAGGTGCGGCAGAGCATCCTCGACCTGATCCACCGGCTGCCGCGGTCCGCCGCCTTCGTCACCTCCGCCACGCTGGAGGTGCTCGCCTGGAACGACCTGGCCGCCGCCCTGATGGAGGACTTCTCGGCGCTGTCCCCCCGCGACCGCAACCTGGCGCGCCGCGCCTTCCTCGGGACGCGCTCCGCGGGACAGCGGCTGTACGGCGTGTCCGACGCCGACGCGTTCGCCCGGCACGCGGCGCGCCGGCTGCGCACGGCCGCAGCACGCTACCCCGACGATCCCGAGGTGACCGGCCTGATCCGCGAACTGCGCGCAGGCAGCGCGGAGTTCGCCCGGCTGTGGGACTCCCACGACGTGGACGTCGAACCCACGCTGCGCAAGACGTTCCGGCATCCGCTGGTCGGGCCGGTCACCGTCAACTGCGACGCCCTCGACCTCGCCGACCGCAATCAGCAGGTCGTCATCTACACGGCCGTCCCCGGCACACCGTCCGAGGAGGCGCTGCGCCTGCTGTCGGTCATCGGCACCCAGCGCATGGACGCCGCCCGCTGAACCGCGAACCCGGGCCGCCGCGCGCGGCGCCTCGCGGGCCCGGAATCCCAGGGCCGGGGGTGCCGTGAGGCGTCGTCGCGGCATGAGGGAAGATAGTTGCCCGGCGAAACCACAGGTAACGCGGGAAAGGGCCTCCATGCCGTACCTCACCATCGACTACTCCTCCCACCTGGCCCCTTCCCTCGACGCTTGTGCCCTGGTGAAGGAGTTGCACCCGCTCGTGGTCGAGGAGTCCGGTACGTCGGGCGTGTGCAAGACGCTGCTCCGGCCTGTGCAGACGTACGTGGGGGACGAGCCGAGCGGGGAGGCCGTCTTCGTCCACGTGGAGGTCGGCCTGATGCCCGGCCGCTCCCCGGCGCGGAAGGCGCGGCTGTCGGAGAGCGTGCTGGCCCTGCTCGCCAAGCATCTGCCGGTGGCCGACGGGGATGAGGAGCGGGTCTTCCTGTCGGTGGAGGTGCGCGACCTCGCGGCCTCCTACCGGCTCTCACCCTCCGCGCGGTGAGCCCCGGGCCGGAGGCGGCGCCGACACGTCCGAATTCGGTTGTCCGCCGTGCCGGGCCCGCACTACCGTGCGGTCAGTGGATCTCTTCTCACGCTCTTGGACGGCATTACGCACAGCGGTCGCCGAACTCCCCGACGAGGACTTCGATCGGCCAACCGTGGACGCGGTCACGTACTGGAACCGCGTCGATCCCCCGACCGGCGAGGATCCGCTCGACGCGCTGATCCCGCGGCTGGCCGCCGCCTACGGCGAGCCGCGGTGGCTGAAGTTCCACCTGGACGACGTCGGTTCCGCGGCGGGCCGCGCCGCCGGACTCGCCGATCCGGCCGTCCGTGTCGGCACGCGCGACGAGGTGCTGACCGCCGGCGACTACCTGTCCGCGTACGTCGTCGAGTGGACCTTGCACCACCTCGACCTGATCGCCCATCTGCCGTCGGCCGCCGAACCGCCCGCCGAGACCCTCGCGGCGGCGCGGGTGTCCTTGGAGAAGATCGCCGGGAGCCCGTTCCCCGCCTCGTTCTCCGACAAGGACGCGCTGCTGATCGGCACCGGACGCCGTGACCCGAGCGATGCGGAGAAGGCGGCGCTGGGTGACTTCGCCGCTGAACTCCCGTTCGTCCTGGGCTGAGCGGCCCCTCCGTTGCCGGGTCGAGGGCTTGCGTGGCCTTGAGCACTCCCTGTCCTCCGAGTGCTTGAAGCTCACTTGAGCCGAGACCACCTGATGAGATGTTTTGTGCACCCGGTCACTACCATGTGACCCCAAGACAACCAAGAGAACGGTCCGTTCGATACGTGTCGTTCAGGGTCGCCGATGCCAGGGACCGCTCCCCGGGCTGCGGTGATCTTCCTGTCCAGGAGGACCTTCCGCATGTTCCGACGTATTGGCACCACAGTCGTCCGGCATCCCGTGTGGACGATCGTGGCATGGCTGATCGCCGCGGTGGCGATCGTCGCCACCGCCCCGAGTCTGCCCTCGAACAGTGACGAGAGCAGCTTCCTGCCCAAGAGTTACGAGTCCATCAAAGCGGCGGACCTCCAGCAGAGGGCGTTCCCCAGCGCCTTCACCCCGTCCGCGATCGCGCTGTACCAGCGCACGGACGGCGGCAGGCTGACCGCCGCCGACAAGCAGGACATCGCCCGGATCACCACCCAACTGGGCGACAAGCACATCGACCAGGTGCAGAAGGTCGTCCCCGGCCCGCCGTCCAAGGACGGCAGGTACGGCCTGACCCTGGTCCAGATGGACAGCAAGAACGCCGGTCAGCCCAAACAGGCCGACGCGGCCAAGGTGTTGCGCGACGACGTCAAGCAGCTGGCCAAGGGCACGCATCTCGACGTCAAGCTCGGCGGCAGCGCCGCCCAGGCGCTCGACCAGCAGGACTCGTCCAAGCGAGGACAGGCGCTGATCGGCTTCGGCACCTTCGCGATCATCCTGATCACCTTGCTGATCATCTTCCGGGCGCCGATCCTGGCCGTACTGCCCCTGGTGCTGATCGGCCTGGTGTCGGCCGTCGCCAACGGCCTGATCGCCTACGCCACCAAGCTGTTCGACCTCCAGGCCAACAGCTCGATCTCGTCGATCCTGATCGTCGTGCTCTTCGGCGTGGGCACGGACTACTTCCTGTTCCTGATGTTCCGTTACCGGGAGCGCCTGCGAGCCGGTGACGAACCCAAGCAGGCCATGGTCAACGCGGTCGCCCGGGTCGGCGAGGCCATCGCCTCGGCCGCCGGCGCCGTCATCATCGCCTTCCTCGCGCTGGTGCTGTCCACGCTGGGCTTCCTCAAGCAGATGGGCCCGGCGCTCGCCATCGCGGTCGGCGCGACCCTCGTCGCGGGTCTGACCCTGATCCCGGCCGTGGTCTCGCTGATCGGACCGAAGGTCTTCTGGCCTTCCAAGTCCTGGCAGAACGAGCCGGAGAACGCCCGGTTCGCCGCGCTCGGCCGCGGAGTGCGGCGCCGTCCGGCGCTGACGGCCGCGCTGTCCGGCCTCGTCCTGGTCGCGCTGTCGCTGGGCATCTTCAGCTTCCACGCCACGTTCGACCTGGCCTCGGGCTCGATGCCGAAGACCAAGGAGTCCATGGTCGTCCAGGACCAGATGCAGAAGGCGTACTCGGCGGGCGCCGCGGCACCCACCGACGTCTACCTGTCCAGCATCGGCGGCAAGCCCCTCCACAAGGCCGCCTTCGGCGCGTACGTGAGCAAACTCGGGGCCGTGGACGGGGTCGCCAACGCCCGTCTGACCCAGGTGAACAAGGACGGCAGCACCGCCGACATCACCGTCACGCTCAAGTACGAGGCGTCGACGGACAAGGCGATCGAGACCGTGGGCAAGGTGCGCGACGTCGCGCACACCAACGCCCCTGACGGCACCAAGGCGCTCGTCGGCGGCATGTCCTCGATCTACAAGGACATCAACACCGCGGTGAACCACGACTACAAGACGGTCTTCCCGGTGGCCGCCGTCCTCATCATGGTGATCCTGGGCCTGCTGCTGCGCAGTGTCGTCGCACCCTGGTACCTGATGGCCTCCGTGGGCCTCGGATTCGGTGCCACCCTCGGCGCCACCGTCTGGATCTTCCAGAAGGGCGAGGGACACTCGGGTCTGATGTTCATGCTCCCGGTGATCATGTATCTGTTCGTGGTCGCCATCGGCACCGACTACAACATCCTCATGATCGCCCGGCTCCGCGAGGAGGCCCGCGAGGGCCGCGAGCCGCGTGAGGCGGCCGGCATGGCGCTGCGGCACGCCGGTCCTACGGTCGCCGCGGCCGGCTTCATCCTGGCGGCCACCTTCGCCACGATGATGCTGGCGGGCAACTCGCTGCTGACGGAGATGGGTTTCGCGGTCTCCTTCGGCATCGCCGTCGCCGCCTTCGTCATGGCGCTGTTCTTCACGCCGAGCCTCACCGCGCTCATCGGCCACGCCGCGTGGTGGCCGGGGCACGGCGACCGGGCCGAGGCGGCGCCGGCGGGCGTGGGCACCGGCGGTTCCGTGCCGGCGCCCGGCACCGACCGCGACTCCGTCGCCCACGACTCCGCGGGGCGCCGCAACTAGCGGCGGCGTGCGGCGTTACGGGGAGTCCGGCCAGGCCCTCAAGGGGGGCCCGGCCGGACTCCCCGTCGGCATGTCGGGGGAGGTTCCTCGCACCTGATCCGGCCGCGCGTGGACCGGCTGTACGGGACGGCCCCGGACGTCGAGGGCCGGCCTCCGCGCCGCCCCGTGCCGGTGCCTCACAGCGGCTGGCTGGCGAGGGCCGCCAGGTAGGTGCCGTAGAGCAGGGACACGGCCGTGAGGCCGCCGCACAGCAGGCGGGCCCGGTGCGACGGGCTCGGGCACCAGGTCCGTACGAGGGCGCGGGCAGGCGGGATGAGCAGCGGGAAGGCCGGAAGGAGAAAGCGCGGCTTGCAGGAGAAGGGGCCGGACACCGCGACCACCAGGAGCAGCAGCACGCCCGCGAAGACCACCAGCGGCAGCGGGGTGCGGTCCAGACACAACACGCAGAACGACACGATGCCGGCCACGACGAGGACCACGGACACCGGATAGGTCACCCAACTGCCCCGCACCGGCATCGACTCCAGAAACCGCAGGGGCCCGACCGCGAGGTCCAGCCGGGAGTTCCAGGCGCTCTGCACCTGCAGGTAGCCGTGCCACAGGTCACCGGTCCGCCGTCCTACCCACAGCACATAGCCCGCCCAGCCGAGCGGACCCATGACCATGCCGGCCAGCAGTCCCGGGGAGGCGCGCCCACGCTGCCGTACGACCTCGTGCACCGCCGCGGCGGCGACGGCCGCGGCGACCGCGACCCCGTTCGGCCGGCTGAGGCCCGCCAGCAGCGCCAGCGAGCCAGCGGTCAGCCAGCGGCGGCGCAGGACGGCGTGCAGGGACCAGGCGGCGCATGCGGTGAACAGCGGCTCGGTGTAGGCCAGGGCGAAGACGACCGACTGCGGAAGTACGGCCCACAGGGCGACGGCAGCGGTCGCGACCGCCCGCCCGTGGAGGTGATGGACGACCGTGTAGACGCCGTACACGGCGAGCGCCGAGCAACTCCAGGCGATCAGCAGCCCGGCCTGCCCGGCGGTCACCGGGAGTAACCCGCGCAGGGCTCGGACGAGCCCCGGATACAGCGGGAAGAACGCCCAGTCGGTCTGGACCGCGCCCGTGCTGGTGATGTGCAGCTGGGTGCCGTAGCCGTGCTCCGCGATGTGCAGGTACCACACCGAGTCCCAGGCATGGACCAGGCTCTTCCCGAACGGCCGGCCGGCCACCGCGTCGACCACGATCAGCAGGACCACCCCGGCGAGCCGGACGGCCGCGAAGACGGCGAGGGCCGGGAGAACGCCGGGGGCACCCTCCACCCGACCGCGGCCGGTCTCGCGAGGGCTGTCGGGCGGCCGCAGCGCGGGTGACATGCTCACCCTCCGAGATTGAGCGGCCGGAATCACGAGCGCAATCCGGAACACACCCGGATGGAAGTCCGCGTCGCGCTCGCCCGGCACGGGACGTCCCACCGCTCGGAGTCAACGGGCGGTCGTCGAGCACTGCCGTGCCGATCTCCCGGCGGGGTCTGTGAGCGGTTTGTATGAAAGACGTGACATACGGTGCTTCGTTATGGTGGAGGTGAGGGACATCCGGATCCTCGTGATCCGCCGTGATCCGCTGGGTCGGCAGGCGTGGAAGAAGTGATGCCGATGATCTCCGACATGGTTCTGGTTCCCACCAGCGACGCCACACTCTCCGGTGACCTCGTGGTCCCGACGGCGGCGCGGGCCGTGGTGCTCTTCGCCCACGGCAGCGGCAGTTCCCGGCACAGTCCGCGCAACCGGATGGTGGCCGCCGAACTGCGCACCGCCGGGTTCGGCACGCTGCTGATGGACCTGCTCAGCGAACGTGAGGAGCGGCACGACGCGCTGACCGGCGAGCACCGCTTCGACATCCCGCTCCTCGGCCGACGGGTCGTGGCCGCGATCGACTGGCTGGACACCCAGCCCGACAGCCGCGGTCTCCCCGTCGTCCTGTTCGGCGCCAGCACGGGCGCCGCCGCGGCGCTGGTGGCTGCGGCCGAGCGGCCCGCGCGGGTGCTGACCGTGGTCTCGCGAGGCGGGCGGCCCGACCTGGCGGGCGATGCCCTGGGACGCGTGCAGGCCCCGGTGCTGCTCATCGTCGGCGGCCAGGACCAGCAGGTCCAGGAGCTGAACGAGGAAGCGGCCAGGTACCTGAGGGCCCCGCATGCCCTGCACATCGTCCCGGGTGCGACCCACTTGTTCGGCGAGCCCGGCGCGCTGGAGGAGGTCGCCGCGGTGGCCAGGCAGTGGTGCGACGACCAGCTGACCGGGGACGCCGGGCAGCAGGGCGGGTGATGCGTTCCCCTTGCCGGCGGGGATGTCTAGTCAGCTCTGCCGGCGGGGACGCCTTGTCAGCTCGGCCGGCGGGGATGCCCCGTCAGCTCGGATTCGCCCTGCCGAAGAACTCCGCGTAGCGGTCCGGCAGCCCGGACAGGAGGTGGTCGAGCTGCGGGGCGGGCACCGCGTCGGCCACCGTGGACAGTACGGCGTCCGCGTCCCACTCGGCCGTACGGGGCCGGGCGCCGGTCTGCACGGACACCCGCCGCAGGAACTCGTCGCAGTCGAACGTCTCGGGACGCCCCCGGTCCAGATGCAGGGCCTCGTCCAGCGGGGCGGGCAACCGAGCCGCCAGTTCGTCGGCCTCTTCCGGGGCGATCCGGGTCGCGAGCGCCCACAGGACCGCCTCACACACGTGCTCGGTCTCCTCGCGGCTGCGGTACTCGCCCCGGTCGCGGACCTGGGCCAGGAATTCTTCCAGTTGCACGGCTGCCTCCCACTGTCGTCGCAGGCCGTCACGGCGAGCCGAACCCTCCCGTCCGCCGCGGGCCGGGCGGCCGACGGACATGGGTGATGTCGTCATTGTAGGTTCGGCGTTGCCGGCCCGCGCGGAAGTGGAGGAAGGTCTCGATATCGGGGGCCGGGCAGGAGTCGCCTCGCGCGATGAGGGCGGAGCGGGGGAGCTTTCCGATCTTCCGTAGGGCGCGATACGACGGCCGGCCGCGACGGAGGCGGCGACCGGGGCCGGGCGAGCCGAGGGGTGCAGGACGACTGCCGTTGCCGCTCACGGCTGCGGGGCGGTCCTGCCGTCCGACCGGGTGCCCGCTCACGACGCATCCCACTTGGGTGTCGGAGCGCACCGGACGCGGCCGGGGCGAAGCCGGTCGGGTGATTGGCGGGCCGGTCCCGGCTCGGGTGCGGCCTGTCGTCGGCTCGGCCGGAGAGACTGCGGCCATCCCAACGGAGGTGGCGAACATATGCTCAGCGACAGCACAGCGACGATCCTTGCCGAGAGGCCGAGCGTGGCGGCGGTCGTCGCCGGTGCTCCGCGCGTGGCGCAGATCGCGGCGCGGTGCAGCGACGAGACGGAGGCCGCCCGGTGCCTTGCGCCCGAGGTGGTCGCGGCGGTGCGGGAGGCCGGGTTCGCCCGGCACTTCGTCCCCGCGGCCTTCGGTGGTACGGAAGGCCGGTTCGTGGACATGACGTCGGCGGTGGCCCTGGTCGGTGAGGGCTGCGCCTCGGCTGCCTGGGCCGCCTCGCTGTCCGCCTACGCGGCCCGGTACGGCGCGTACCTGCCGCCTGAGGGACAGGCGGTGATCTGGGGCGACGGTCCGGACGCCCTCATGGCGGGCGCGCTCATGCCGGCCGGGAAGGCCGAGCCCGTCTCCGGTGGCTGGCGGCTCAGCGGCGAATGGAAGTACATCAGCGGGGTGCGCTTCGCCGACTGGGTCTTCGCCTGCTCCGCCGTACCCGGCGAGGTGGGCCCCGACGGGCGGGGCGAGGTGCGGTTCTTCGCGGTGCCGCAGGCGGACATCACCGTGAAGGACACCTGGTTCACGCTGGGCATGCGCGGCACCGGGAGCGACACCATGGTCCTGGACGACGTCTTCGTGCCCGACCATCTGACCCTGTCCCGGTTCGACATCAACGCGGGTCGGGCGACGGCCTCCGAGGCCCGCTGCCACACGGTCCCCGTGACCGAGGTGAACGCGCTGCCGCTCGCCGTGCCCGTGGTGGGCGCCGCACGGGGCGCGGTGCGGACCGCGGTCGAGCAGAACCTCCGGCGGCTCGACCGGCGGGGTGCCCCGCTGCGCGAGCGGCCGTCGGTGCAGATCGACCTGGCGCGCTCGGCCGCGGAGGTGGACGCCGCGGAACTCCTCGTCCAGCGGGCCGCCCGGGTGGCCGACGGCATCGAGGAGACCAGGCAGGGCGAGGCGGCGGTCCGCGGCCCCAGGGACCTCGCGCTGGCGGTGGAGCTGTCGGTGTCCGCTGTCGAACGCCTCTTCCGCGGCACAGGGACGACGGGCCATTTCGAGTCCGACCCGGTCCAGCGGTTCTGGCGCGACGTCAACACCGCCGCGTCCCATGTGATCTTCTCCTTCGAGACCACCGGGACGGCCTACGGGGCCTGGGCACTCGGCGTCGACAGCGCGGAGCAGGGGCGCTGACCTCGCCGACCGACGGCGCAGGCCCGTCCCCACCGGCGCGCGGATCCCTGCGGGCGCCGTCGGTGCCGACGGGACGGGCCATCACCACTTCCCCGATGTGCCGCCTCCCCGTGCGCGCGCCCCACTCGCGATCCCGACGAACCACTCACGCATCACCCCGGAGTCGTGGTACGCAGCATCCGCTCAGAGCAGCGTCATGCCCCAACCACAAGATCCGGGCACCCTTCCTTTGTCCGTTCGGCGTCGGATACCCCTGGAGGGTGAGAAACCGGTCGGCGGACACGATGCGGAGGGCACGGGACATGAGCGGTGAGCGGATCGGGGACGGCCGGTACGACGGCTGGCACGTGGACGAGCGGTGCACCAACTGCGATGTCGCGCGGCAGCTCGCGCCCGGCCTGATCGGCGAGGTCGACGGGCGCTCGGCCGTGCTGCGGCAGCCCCGGGACCGGAGCGAGGCGAGGCAGCTCCACGCCGCCGCGCATGCCTGCCCCACCCGCTCGATCCGTCCGCCGGGAGGGCGGCTGGACACGGCACCGGACCCCTTCCCGATGGCCCTGGACGACAGCGTCCACCTGTGCGGACACAACTCCACGCGCACCGCGGGAGCCAACTCCTACCTGTTACGCCGTCCCGACGGCACCGCGATGATGGTGGACACCCCACGCTGGAGCACGGCGCTGGCGGCGCGCTACGAGACCCTCGCCCCCGTCACCGACGTCCTGCTCACCCATCGCGACCACGCCGCGCACGGCCGCCGCTACGCCGACCGCTTCGGCGCGCGGCTGTGGATCCACGAGGGTGACCTCGATGCCGCCCCGGACGCCGACCGCGTCCTGCACGGCACCGGCCCGGTGCGGATCGCCGAAGGGGTGATCGCCCAGCCCCTGCCCGGCCACACACGCGGCAGTGTGCTCTTCCTCGCCGATGACCGGTACTGCTTCAGCGGCGACAGTTTCTACTGGTCGCGAGCCACCGGGGACATCGAGGTCGCGGAGAGCGTCACCTGGTACGACATCCGGGAGCTGGCCGCCTCCTTGGCGCGCACCGTCGGGCACCTGCGCTTCGAGTGGCTGCTGCCCGGCCACGGCGACCGTCGGCGCCTTCCCGCCGAGGAGATGGCCCGGCGGCTGCGACGGCTTGCGGAGCGGACCCGCGAACTGCGGCCCCGGCCGGTCGATTTCACCGCGATGCGCTGGTGACGGCCCGGTGCGGCCGGGGTTGCCGGGGCGGTGGTGGAACCATGGGGTGCCATGCGTGCCGCGTACATTGAGGAGCTGGGTCCCGCCGAGGTCATCCGGTACGGCGAGATCGCCGCGCCCCGGCCCGGTCCGACCGACGTACTGGTGGACGTCCTCGCGACCACGGTCAACCCGGTGGACACGTTCGTGCGGTCGGGTCGGTTCCCCACGCAGGTCGACTTTCCGTTCGTCGTGGGCCGTGATCTGGTCGGCATGGTCGCCGAGGCGGGACCCGGCGTCAGCGGCTTCCGTGCCGGGGACCGGGTGTGGTGCAACAGCCTCGGGCACGGAGGCAGGCAGGGCGCGGCGGCCGAGCAGGCGGTGGTGGCGGCCGACCGGCTGTACCACCTGCCCGCAGGAGTCGACCCCGACGCGGCGGTGGCGGCGTTCCATCCGGCGGCGACCGCCTATCTGGCCCTGTTCGTGCACGGGCGGCTGCGCGTGGGGGAGAGCGTGCTGATCGCCGGTGCCGCGGGCAATGTCGGCAGCGCCCTGGTGACGATGGCGGCGCGGGCCGGCGCCCGCGTCCTCGCCACGGCGGGCGCGCGGGACGCGCCGTACTGCGCGGAGCTGGGGGCGGCCGAGGTGTTCGACTACCGGGATCCGGAGGTGACCGGGAGGATCCGCCGCGCGGCGCCGTCGGGGATCGACCTGTACCTGGACACGGCAGGCGTCAACGACCTGGAGACCACGGTGGGCCTGCTCGCCCGCAGGGGCCGCGTGGTGCTGCTGGCCGGCGCCCGGACCCGCCCCGTGCTGCCCGCCGGGGAGCTGTACCTGCACGACCGTTCCATCGTGGGGTTCGTGATCTCCCACGCGACACCCGACGAACTCGCCGAAGCCGCCGCGTACCTCAACGACCTGCTCGGCCGGGGTGCCCTGCACCCGCGCGGCATCGAGGTCTTCCCCCTCAGCGCGACCGCCGACGTGCACGCCAGGATGGAGAAGGGCGAACTGCACGGACGGCGGGTCGTCCTGCGTACGGACCTCGGCTGCGCCGGCTGACCGCCCGGCGGCCCGAGGCGACGGCCTATGGTCATGGCATAATAGTTGAACGTAGAACTACTCATCCGGGAGGCGGTCCACGGTGAGCAACATCGAGACGAAACCCAAGGAGCTGCGGTGCGGGGGCGCGGTCGACGCCGACCGGACCACCGGGCCGGCCCGGGTCGACGTACTGACCGCGCGCGATGTGCCCCTCGGTGGCCCCCGGGCGATGACCGTACGCCGCACGCTGCCGCAGCGCGCCCGGACCCTGATCGGCGCCTGGTGCTTCGCCGACCACTACGGCCCGGACGACGTCTCGGTCACGGGCGGCATGGACGTCGCCCCGCATCCCCACACCGGCCTGCAGACGGTCAGCTGGCTGTTCAGCGGGGAGATCGAGCACCGGGACAGCATGGGCAACCACGCGTATGTACGGCCCGGCGAGCTGAACCTCATGACGGGCGGGTACGGCATCAGCCACTCGGAGGTCTCCACCCCGCGGACCACCGTCCTGCACGGCGTGCAGCTGTGGGTGGCTCTCCCGGAGGAACACCAGGACACCGAACGGGACTTCCAGCACTACGCACCCGAGCCGGTGCAGGCGGGCGGAGCGGAGATCAGGGTCTTCCTGGGCTCCCTTGCGGGCCGGGTCTCTCCGGTGCCGGCCTTCACACCGCTGCTCGGCGCCGAGATCCTGCTCCGGCCACGCGCGACCCTCACGCTCGCCGTGGACCCCGCCTTCGAGCACGGCCTCCTGGTCGACCAGGGACCGGTGTGCCTGGCGAACACCTCGGTGGGTCCGGCGCAGCTGGGCTATGTCGCGCCGGGCGCCGACGCGTTGACCCTGACGAACGAGTCGGACGACGCGGCACGGACGGTGCTGCTCGGCGGGGCCCCGTTCGAGGAGGAGATCGTCATGTGGTGGAATTTCGTCGGCCGCAGCCACGAGGACATCGCCAAGGCCCGGGAGGACTGGCAGAACTCCTCCGATCGCTTCGGGGTGGTCGAGGGCTATCCGGGACACCGTCTTCCCGCCCCGGCCCTGCCGAACGCCGTGATCACACCGCGCAGGAATCCACCGCGCCGCTGACATCTCCGGCACGCGTCACGGTCCCCTCCGCCGCGTGCACCGACCCCACCGGCCCCCGTCCGAAAGGCACCCCATGAGCCAGCCCTCCGCCGCTCCGACCGTCGAGCACAATGGCGCCAGGAACCGCTACGAAATCATGGTCGACGGTGAGCGCGCCGGACTGACCGCGTACCGCGACCGCGGTGAACAGCGCGTCTTCTACCACACCGAGGTCGACGAGGCCTTCGCCGGGCAGGGTCTGGCCTCCCGGCTGGTCCAGGAGGTGCTCACCGATGTGCGGGAGTCCGGCAAGCGGATCGTGCCCGTCTGCCCGTACGTGGCCAAGTTCCTGAACAGGCACGAGGAGTTCGCCGACATCACCGACCCCGTCACCCCCGACGTCCTGCACTGGCTGGACACCGAACTGGGCTGACCCCAGGCGGCGATCGCACCGCGGCCGTGGAGAGAGTCGCCGGCCGTCGGGGTCAGGAGACGTCGGCAGCTGCGGAGGCGGATCCTGTGTCGAGCGCCAGTGCCTCGAAGGCGGCCTGCCAGTGGCCGGTTGTCAAGGCCGCACGTTCCACCGCCGGCAGGCCTGCCCCGAGGCGGGGCTCGGCGGCTTCCGCCGAGCACGCGCGGACCGGCCCGTCCGGCAGCGCGGCGGCGATCGTCCTCGCACCAGGTCGGCAGCCGTCGCCGTACGGCCTCGGTGGTCGCGGCGGGCGGTTCGCCCGCGTCCAGCAGGAGGCCCAGGGCGGAGGCGCTGTCGGGATGGTTCCCGTGACGTCCGGTCGAGTACGTCGCTGACCGGCGCCGTGTGCGGGGAAGGCGGGCGTGTCGCCGTGGCGCAGCAGCCGCACCATGCCTACGGCCGGCACGCGTTATGGGGTACTCCCGGGTGATGCCGGCAAGGGCCGGCCGGGCGAAGGCGGCCGCGTGTGGGCCGAGCGGCATCAGTGGGTGGCTCCCTCGGTGACCTTCAGGTCGTGCTCCGCCGGGGTGCCGGCGGCGGTGACCAGCAGGGCGCGCAGTCCGCCGGCGACCGTGGCGGGCTCCAGGGCGGGGGCGGTGCCGTCGAGGACCTGCTCGGGCGCCCAGGGAACATGGACGAAACCGCCTCGGGCACACGGGAGTTCGGTGGCGATCAGGTGGCCGAGGCCGTACGCGACGTGGTTGCAGACGAACGTGCCGGCCGTGTGCGAGACCGCGGCCGGCACGCCCGCCGCGCGCAGGGCGGCGACGCAGGCCTTGACGGGCAGGGTCGAGAAGTACGCGGCGGGGCCGCCGGGGACCACGGGTTCGTCGATGGGCTGGTTGCCCGCGTTGTCGGGGATGCGCGCGTCGTCGATGTTGATGGCGACACGTTCGACGGTGACACTGGGCCGGCCGCCCGCCTGGCCCAGGCACAGGATCAGGTCGGGCGTGGACGCGCGGACGGCATCGCGCAGGGTGTCGATGGACTCGCCGAAGACACAGGGGAGTTCGGCGGCGGTGACCGTGAGCCCGGCGGGCGGCTCGGCGGCCACGAGACGGGCCGCCTGCCAGGACGGGTTGACCTCCTGGCCGTCGAAGGGCGCGAAGCCGGTGATGAGCACGCGGGTCATGGCACTTCCTTCACGGGAGGCGTTGGTCGGGGCGAAGGCCAAGGCGGCTCAGAACGCGAAGAGCGCCATGATCATGGTGGAGCAGGCCAGGAGCGGCAGGGCGGTCGGGATCTGCGCCTTGATGGGACCGTACTGGTCCTTCAGTTCGAGCAGGGTCGCCGGGACGATGTTGAAGTTGGCGGCCATCGGGGTGCACAGCGTGCCGGAGAAGCCGGCCAGCATGCCGATCGCGAGGACGGCCGGTGCGCTGCCGTGCATCTGCTCGATGAGGACGGGCCAGCCGATGGCCGCGGTCATCACCGGGAACGCGGCGAACGCGTTGCCCATGATCACGGTGAACAGGAACATGCCGGCGCAGTACGCGACGACGGCCAGGTACTTCGAGTTGTCCGGCAGGACGTCGTGCACGAGCTTGCCGACCTGGGTGCCCACCCCGGCCAGCGCGAAGATCGAGCCGAGTACGGCGAGGAGCTGGGGCAGCAGCAGGGCGGAGCCCATCGCCTCCAGCATGGAACGCCCGGAGTGCAGCGGCACGGACAGCTTCCGCTCGCCGGTGACCAGCATGCCGACGACCAGGGCGACCAGGCAGCCGACGCCGAGCCCGAGGAGGGTGGCCTTTCCGGTCTCGAACAGCCCGGAGGTGTCGAGCAGGGAGGCGCAGACGATGGCGACGAGCGGGATCGTCAGGGCGGGGATGAAGATCCTGCTGCCGAGCCGGGCCGCGGAGGCCTCGCGTTCCTCGCCGGTGCTGGTGACCGGGACGCCCTTGCCCAGGAAGTTGAACCCGGCGAGCACGATGAGGGCGAGGACCGCGACGCCGAGCGGTTCGGCGGGCAGGGTCCAGTCGCCGTTCTTCGCGGTGGCGTCGGCGACGCCGGTGCCGTAGGGGAAGGTGAGTCCGAGCAGGCCCCAGAACGCGGCGGTCGTCCACCGCTTGGGGTTGCTGCGGTCGGCGGCCATCTGCACCGCCATGACGACGAAGACGAGGCCCACCAGCCAGTAGAGCCATTCGACCTTGATCACTTGTTCGTCTCCTTCGGCAGCGGCAGATCGTGTTCTGCGGTGGCGAGCGCCAACTCCCGGTGCAGCTGCCGGTCCAGGAGCAGCAGCCGGGCGCCGTGCACGAGGAAGGCGCAGGCGGCGACCGGGATCGCCCACAGGGCCAGCTGGGTCGGCTCGAGGTTCTGGTGGTACGTCGAGTTGACGAAGCCGGTGATCAGGAGGATCGAGCCGATCGCGATGAAGCAGTCCTCGCCGAAGAACAGGCCCACGGTGTCGGCCGACGCGGCGTAGGAGCGCACCTTCTCCCGCACGCGCTCGGGCAGCGCCGCGCCCGTCGAGCGCTCGGCGGCGGCCTCGGCCATGGGCGCGACGAGCGGCCGTACCGTCTGCGCGGGACCGCACATGCTGGTGAGGCCGAAGGCCGCGGTGATCTGGCGGAGCAGCAGATAGACGGTGAGGAACCGGCCGGTGCTCAGGCCGCCGAGCCGGCTGATCAGCCTGCGGGCCTGTTCGCGCAGGCCGTAGCGCTCCAGGAGGCCGATCACGGGCAGGACGACGGCGAAGACGGTGACCGAGCGGCTGTCGGCGAAGGACCGGCCGAAGGCCGCGAGGACCTCCAGCGGGTTCATCCTGCCGAGCAGCCCGGTGAAGACACCGGCGACGCCCACCACGAGGACGGGGTTGCGGCGCGTGACGAATCCGAGGATCACCACGACGACGCCTAGGAGAACGATCATGCGGTGGCCTTAGGCGTGAGTGGGCGGGACGCCCGAGCGGCGCGGATCCGGGGGCCCGGATCCGTGGGATGCCCGGACCCTAGGGGATCGTTCAACGATCGAACAAGGGGGCGTTCGGAAAATCCATCCCCTTGTCGGATCGTTCAACAATCCCTTACGTTGTGGGGCGTGATCGACCTCAACGCGGACCTCGGTGAAGGATTCGGCCGCTGGACCCTCACCGACGACGACGCCCTGCTCTCCGTCGTGACCAGCGCCAACGTCGCCTGCAGCTTCCACGCGGGCGACCCCTCGGTGATGCGGCGCGTCTGTGACCTCGCCGCCGAGCGCGGCGTCCGGATCGGGGCCCAGGTGTCCTACCGCGACCTGGCCGGTTTCGGCCGCCGGGCGATGGACGTACCGCCCGACGAACTGGCGGCCGAGACGGCCTACCAGATCGGGGCACTGCGGGTCTTCGCCCAGGCCGCCGGCGCCGAGGTGGCCTACGTCAAGCCGCACGGCGCGCTCTACAACCGCACCGTGCACGACACCGAGCAGGCCGCGGCCGTGGTCGAGGGCGTGCGACTGGCCGGCGGCGCGCTGTCGGTGCTCGGCCTGCCGGGGTCGGAGCTGCTCGCCGCGGCCGAGGGGGCCGGCCTCACCGCCGTACCGGAGGCCTTCGCGGACCGCGCCTACACCCCCGCGGGCACGCTCGTGTCGCGGCGCGAGACCAACGCCGTGGTGACCGACGAGGAGCTGGTCGTCCGGCGCGCGCTGGCGTTCGCGGTGGACGGTGCCGTCGAGGCCGTGGACGGTACGACGGTCGTGGTGACCGCCCGCTCCCTGTGCGTCCACGGCGACACCCCGGGCGCCGCCCGGATCGCGGCGCGGGTGCGCGCGGCCCTGGAGGCGGCCGGGATCGAGGTCGGGGCGTTCGCATGACGCAGAGCCGGTCCGTGCAGGTGCGCCTCGCCGGGCGGCACGCCGTGCTCGTCGAGCTGCCGGACGCCGAGCACACCGCGGCCTTCCACGCCGAAGTCCTCCGGCGGCGCGCGGCGGGCACCCTGCCGCCCGTCGTGGAGATCGTGCCGGGCGCCCGCACCGTACTCCTGGACGGTGTAGCGCACCCCGAGGAGCTGGCCCGCCGCATCTCCCACTGGGACGTGCCGACCCGGGCCGCCGACGGCGGGGGAGTCGTGGAGATCCCCGTGCGCTACGACGGACCCGACCTGGCCCAGGTGGCCGCCCTGTGGGGCGTCGCCGTGCACGAGGTCGCCGCACGGCACTCCGCCCACACCTTCCGCGTCGCCTTCTGCGGCTTCGCCCCCGGCTTCGGCTACCTCACCGGCCTGCCGGCGGAGCTGCACGTGCCGCGCCGCGACACCCCGCGCACCCGCGTCCCGGCCGGCGCCGTCGCGCTCGCCGGCCCCTACAGCGCGGTGTACCCGCGCGCCACCCCCGGTGGCTGGCAGCTGATCGGAACCATGCCGGACCCGACAGCGCTGTGGGACCTCGGCCGGGACCAACCGGCCCTGCTCACGCCGGGCACACGCGTACGGTTCGTGGCCGAGGACGGCACGCCATGACCGCCAAGCTCACCGTCGTGCGCTCCGGCGCCCTCACCACCGTCCAGGACGGTGGCCGTCGTGGCCACGCGCACCTGGGCGTCCCCCGCTCCGGCGCCCTCGACTCGGCCGCCCTGAGACTGGCCAATCTGCTGCTCGGCAACGCCCCGGGCGCCGCTGTCCTGGAGACCACGCTGACCGGCTGCGCCCTGCGCCCCGACCGCGGCGTGACCGTGGTGGCCGGCGGCGCACCGTGTCCGGTGACGGTCGACGGCCGGCCGGTGGCCTGGGGCGTGCCGGTACGGGTGCCCGGGGGCGCCGTGCTGGACGTGGGCGGGGTGACGGCGGGCGTGCGCTCGTACGTCGCCGTCGCCGGCGGCATCGCCGTCGAGCCGGTCCTCGGCAGCCGTTCGACGGACCTGCTGTCCGGGCTGGGCCCGGCGCCGGTGCGCGACGGGGACGTCCTCCCGGTGGGCACCCCCGCCCGGCAGCCGGCGCTTCCCGACAGCGCTCCCTGGCCGGCGCCGCCGACCGAACTGACCCTCCCGCTGCGGCTCGGCCCCCGCGCCGACTGGTTCACCCCCGGTGCGCTGCGCACCCTCACCGCGGCGACGTACCGCGTCTCGCAGCACAGCAACCGGATCGGCCTGCGCACCGAAGGGCCCGCGCTGGAGCGGGTGTCGGCCGGCGAGCTGCCGAGCGAGGGCATGGTCCTCGGCGCCGTCCAGGTGCCCCCCGACGGCCGCCCGGTGGTGTTCCTGCACGACCACCCGACCACCGGCGGCTACCCGGTGATCGGCGTCGTCACCGAGACCGCCCTGGCGGCCGCCGCGCAGGCCGCACCGGGTACGCCGGTCCGCTTCACCCCGGGCTGACCGCCGCCGCTGGGGGCGCGGCGGCGGCGTGCCGGGCGCCGGGTGGTGGGTGATTCTGGAGGGGTGGGTGGTGTCCCAGCCCGCCGGATTGCGGCGGACTACGCCGTCTCGGGCCGCCGGGCGGTACGCGTGACGCTGGTCGCCGCGGCCGGTTTCTACCTCTTCCGCTACGGCCTCGACCGGCCCGTGGCGGCCACCTACGCGCTGTTCGCCTCCGTGGCCCTGGGCGGACTCGCGAGGATCCCGGGCACCGGCCGGCAGCGGGCCGCGACGGCGCTGCGCCTGCTCCCGGTGTGCTGGCTGCTGGTCGCCGTCGGCACCTTTCTGTCGGTGCGCACCTGGAGCGCCGTCGTCGGCATGCTGGCGGTGGGCTTCATGCTGGGCTTCGCCGCCGTGGGCGGTCCACGCCCGGCTGGGGCGGCGCCCGGACTGCAACTGCTGTACATCCTCCCGTCGTTCCCCCCGTACGCCCCCGCCACCCTCGGCGAGCGCCTGGCTGGGACGAGCACCGGCCTGGCCCTCTTCATCGCCGCCGAGGCCCTGATCCTTCCCGAGCCCGGCCCGCCCTCGTACCGGGCACGGGCCGCCCACGCCGGGCGAACCGCCGCACACTGCGCGGCGCTCCTCGCCGCGCCGCCGTACGCCCTGACCGGCCCGGACATCCGGGCGGCCGGGGAGAGCAGCCGGTCGCTGCGGCCCCTGACCGTGCCGGAGGCGGAACGCCCGGCCGGGCCGGGCGTGCGCGACCGCGCCCTCGCCCACACCGGCCTGGCCACGCGCACCCTGCTCAGCCGCCTGGCGCAGCTGCCCGTCCCGCCCGGCGGGGAGCCGGGATCCGAGGTGACCGCCGTGCTGCGAGCCGTCGCCGGGCTGGCCGCGGCGACCGCGGACTGCCTGGGCAACGGGCCGTCACCGGTGACCCCGTACGAGCACCTGGCCGTGGCCCGCGCGCACCTGTCGGCCGTCTCCGCGGCCCCGGCCCCCGCCCGGGATCCAGCGCCCGGAGCCCCGGCTCCCACCGGTGGTCCGGCGCCCGGAACCCCGGCCACCGCCGGTGATCTGGCGTCCGGAACCGCGGCCACCGCCGGTGATCCGGCGCCCGGAACCGCTCGCGCGCCGGATTTCCCGCCCGCGGTGCTGCGCCGGCACGCCGCCGTGCTGGAGATCGCCGACGCCGCGCTCACCATGGCCACGGCGGCCGATCTCGCCGTACACGGACGGCGTGCCGCGGTGCCGGTCGCGCAGGGCCGCTTCTGGTACGCCGGGACCTGGACGCCGCTCCTGTGGTGGCACCGGGTGCGCGGCCACGCCGGGCGCCGGTCGGTGTTCTTCCAGAACGCGGTCCGCATCGCCCTGGCACTGACCGCGGCCCGGCTCGTGGCCGGGGTGGACACGCTGCCCCACGGCTTCTGGGCCACCCTGGCGACGCTCACCCTCACCCGGACCACCATGGACGAGACCTGGCACACCATCCGGCTCGCCCTCGCGGGGACCCTGGCCGGGGCCCTCGTCACCGCCGGGACGCTGAGCCTGGCCGGGACCGACACCGCCGTCTACGCCGTCGCCCTGCCGGTGTGGATGCTGTTCGCCTTCACGGTGGGCCCGGTCAAGGGCGTCGGCTGGGCACAGGGCCTGTTCACCGTGCTCGTGGCCCTGGTCTTCGCCCAGCTGGCACCGCCGACCTGGCGCCTGGCGGAGGTCAGGATGCTGGACGTGCTCGTCGGCAGCGCGATCGGTGCCGTCTTCGGACTGCTGGCCTGGCCGCGCGGCGCCCATGACGAGCTGCGCCAGGCGGCGGCGGAACTCCTGCGCAGGGCAGCCGAGATCGTGGTGGCGACCGGCGCCTCGGTGGCGGGCGGCGGTGCGGTGACCGCGCCGTCCGGGGTGTCCGGGCACCGGTCGCTGCACCGCGCGGTCGTCCTCGCCGAGTCCGCGTACGCCCAGTTCCAGAGCGAGCCGACACCGTTCGGCGGCATGCCGAGCCGGACCGCCGCGCGCCGCGTCGACTGGCAGGCCGCGCTGATGGCCGGCCACCACACGCTGTGGGGTTCGGTACGGCTGCTGGCGCCGCCGCCGGCCGGACTCGGCCGTTCGGCGGCCGATTCCGTCAGCGGGCTGGGGGACCGCGTGGCCGGGCGGATGCTGCTGATCTCGGCGGCCCTGGATCCCGGAGCGGACACGCCGGCCGGGCCGGTTCCGCTGATCGATCCGGCGCTCGTCGGGTCCGCCGCCGAGCCGCCCGGCGCGCCGCGCCTGTACTACGCGACCGTGTCGTGGCTCGACTCGCTGCTGACCGACCTGACCCGGATCGCCCGCGCCGGCCCCGAGCCCGGACCGGGCCCGCATCCACCGTGACCGTGCCGCCGGATCCGGCCGCAGCCGGCCGCGGCGCCGTTTGGCCCATGGCACGGCGGGGACCCGGAGCGACATGTTCCGAACCATCGCGCGGGGCTGTGCCGCCGGTGCGGCCGGCACCACCGCGCTGAACGCCGTCACCTATCTGGACATGGCGGTGCGCGCCCGGCCCTTGAGCGGCACCCCCGAAGCCGTCGTGGACAAGGTCACCACCAAGGTGGGGCACCCGGTCCGGGGCGGGGAAGGGCGGGACAACCGGCTCTCCGGACTGGGGGCCCTGTCGGGCATCGCCGTCGGCGTCGGGACGGGCGCCGTGGTCGCACTGCTGCACCGCGCCGGTCTGCGGCCGCACGCCTGGCTGGGCGCCACGCTGACCGGGGCCCTGGCGATGACGCTGGCCGACGCGCCGATCGCCGGCCTGGACATCAGCGACCCGCGCACCTGGTCGCCCGCCGACTGGGCCTCGGACGCCGTCCCGCACCTCGCCTACGGCCTGGTCACCTACGGGGTCATCACGTCCGGTTGAGGATGCGCCGCAGCCAGCGGGTACGGGCCTCGCGGGCCTCCCGGCTGAGCGCCGCCCGTGGCGCGAGGGTGTCGAAGCCGTGGAAGGCGCCGGGCCAGACGTGCAGTTCGGCCCGGCCGCCGGCCCGCCAGATCGCCTGGGCGTAGGCCACGGCCTCGTCCCGCAGGGTCTCGGCCGAGCCGACCTCGACATAGGCCGGGGGCAGCCCGGACAGATCCCTCGCGCGGGCCGGAGCCGCGTAGGGCGGCAGCTCCGCGGCGCCGTACCGGTCGCCCAGCACCGCCTGCCACGCCGTCGCGTTGGAGGTCCGGTCCCAGGTGTCGACCCCGGCCATCTGACGGCTGGAGAAGGTGCGGTCGCGGTCGTCGAGCATCGGGCACAGGAGCAGTTGCCCGATCGGGGCGGGCCCGCCCCGGTCACGGGTGAGCAGGGCGAGTGCCGCGGCGAGTCCGCCGCCGGCACTCTTTCCCCCGACGACGACACGGCTCGCGTCGATGCCCAGCTCCGCCGCGTGCCCGGCCACCCTGACTAGCCCCGCGTAACAGTCCTCCACCGCCGCCGGGTACCGCGCCCCGGGTGCCAGCCGGTACTCGACGGAGACGACGGCCAACTCCAGGGGCGCGGCCCACTCGCGCAGCAGCCGCGGCAGCACGGACCACGCGTTGCCCGTGATCATTCCGCCGCCGTGCAGGTAGTACAGCAGGGGCAGTGGCCCGGAGATCCCGGCGGGCCGTGCGCTCACCAGGGTGACGTCCGGGCCGCCCGGCGGCCCCGGCACCCGCAGCTCCTCCACCTCGAAGCGGCCGTCGGCCCGGAGTTCCCCGACCGTCGGCCTGGGGCGCTCGGCAGCGTCCCGCTCCTGCCGGGCGGCGAGGTTCTGAGGGGTGTACGGCTCCCTTGCCAAGGCCCGCGGACCGGCCAGTGCCTCGGCCAGTTCGGGGTCGAACGGCGGTACCGCCCGCGCCGCCGGGGGACCGGTCTCCGGCGGCACGTCGTCCGCGAGGTCCCTACGGCCCACTGCGTCGGCTGCCGGTCCCGGGCCGTCGGGACGGCGGGCCGCAGCCCGGCTCATCCGAGCTCCCGCGAGCCGTACAGAGCGGTGCCGGCACCGGTCGAGAGAGCCCAGTAGCGGTCGCCGTAGGACCAATGCCACCATTCCGTCGGGTAGTTGACGAGGCCGACGGCACCCAGCGCGGCGCCGAGGACGCGGCGGTTGGCCCGCGCCTCGGGGCCGATCGTGGCGGCGTCCGTATAGCAGGCGCCGTCGCTCTCCTCCGGGTCGGCGTTCACCCGGGTGCCCATGTCGAGTTCACGCCCCTCGGCGTCCACGAGCGTGAGGTCCACCGCGGCGCCGGCGCTGTGCGGCGCGATCTCCGGCGGCGACACATACCGGCTCGCGGCCTCCCGTACTCGCGCCGGCGGCCAGTCCGGGTGCGCGGCCCGCAGCGAGTCCGCGTAGCGCTCGTAGTACTGGCGCTGCAGTGCGGGCGGCCGGTACCCCTCGACGAACAGCAGGCGCAGGCCGTCCGGGAGGAGTTGCTGCGCCCTGAGCAGACGGATCAGGACCCCTTCCCGCAGATGCGCGAACGCGCCCGACGGTTCCGCCCTGCGCGCGTCCACGGCGAGGGTGTCCCGCAGCCGGACGTCGACCAGCGGTTCGCCGCACTCGGTCACGGGGACGGCAGCGACCCTCGGATCCGCCATCAGCACGAGTTCGTTCATGCACCGATCCTCCCCGGCCGTCCGGTCAACCGTGGCCGTCTCCGCCGGTCTTGGCCCGAAGCCGTCGGTCCTGGTAGTCATGGCCTGTGCGATTCGAGAGTGTTCCCATGCCGGCGGCGGTCGAGGCGCGGCCCCGTGACGTCCGTGGGTATCCGGTGCCGGCGATCACCCCCTGGGACGGGGAGGAGCCCCAGTTCGCGCTGACCGACTACGAACGCAGCGCCGCCTGTGCGCGGAAGCGTCTGTGCTCGGTGTGCAACCAGGGCATGCCGCAGGGGCCGGTGTGGCGTGTGGTGGGGGCCGCGGAGAGCGCCGCGATCGGGGAGGCGCTGGCCGCCGGGCGGCCCTACCGCAATCTCGCGCCCACCCTCGAAGGACCGGGGCACCGTGCGTGCATGCTGTACGCCTCCATGGTCTGCCCCTATCTGGCCCGGCCCAACGCCCGGCGCGGCATGTCGGCGGCGGAGCCGGACGACATGACCTCGCATGTGGTGCGGGGCGCCGTCCGGGGCGCGCTGGGTGCGGTGGTGGGCTTCGGCGAGTACGAGTACGCCGTCACCGCCGGCCGGGTGCTCTTCCGGTTCCTCGACGTCGTCGAGTTCCTGCCGCACGACACCGCCGACGCGCACCTGGACGAACTGCGGGCCGAGCTCGCCCGGACCGCGAAGTGACCCGCACTCCGCGCCCCGGACGCGCCCGGCCCGCTGCGCCGTTCGACGATGTCAGGGGCGGTACGCCGCCAGGCCGACCGCCGAGGTGACCTTCGTCGGCCGGCCCGTGCCGTCGGCCGGCAGGGTCACCGTGCCGGACGGGGTGCGCACCGCGAGGGTCTTGCCGTCCGGGGACCAGGCGGGCTCGGTGTAGTCGGTCGTGGCGTGCGGCGTGAGGTCCTTGA
This sequence comes from Streptomyces incarnatus, assembly GCF_001027185.1. Classification (NCBI taxonomy): domain Bacteria; kingdom Bacillati; phylum Actinomycetota; class Actinomycetes; order Kitasatosporales; family Streptomycetaceae; genus Streptomyces; species Streptomyces incarnatus. The sequence goes on from NZ_CP011497.1 coordinate 8,054,593, forward strand.
CGTGGTTGCCGTGCGTGAAGTCCTCCACGAGCACGTGGTCGTGGCCGGCGACGGAGCGCACGAAGACGACCTCCTCCTCGTTCGGGGACAGCGCCGGCTGGGAGCCCTGGGTGAGCTTGCCGCCCTGCTGGCGCAGGTAGTCGTCGCGGATGTAGACCTCGCCGTTGTGGTCGTTGGCGTACACCGAGGTGCCGTAGTGGCCGGCCGCGTTCGGCCAGACGTTGCCGGTCTGCGGCAGCGCACCGCCCGGACCCGGGTCGCCGTACAGGGACAGCGTCTTGGGCGTGCCGTGGACGGCCTTGGCGGAGATGTACTTCAGCCGGGACACGTTGTTCGCGCGCGCCGCGAAGATGAGGTTGTCCTTGGCGGGGATGCCGTTCTGGGTGTCCTTGGCGGTCACCTGCCAGGTCGGGTGGGACCAGTTCTGGTTTCCGGGGTTCTTGGCGACGACGACGCGCCCGCTGCCGTCGGGGTTGGCGATGTCCAGGTTGCCGGAGCCGTCGACGAAGGCGGCCTTCTTGCCGTCCGGCGACCAGGCCAGGTCCCGGACGGGCACGCCGAAGTTCACCTTGTGGCCGCCGATCAGCACGTACGTGGAGCCGTTGCTGATGGTCAGGGTGCCGTGCGAGGCGGTGGCGGCGGCCGAGGCGGCGCCGGAGGCGCCCAGCAGTGCCGTGCCGGTGACGGCCGCGGCCACGGCGATGGCGGCCGCCATGGTGCGGGTACGCGTGGTCATGTCTGTATTCCCCCAGGAACCTGGACTGGTCGACTGGTCGAGTCGCTCGGTGAAACCGAGCCTGACAGGCCCTGATCTTCGAATCGTCCGTTCACCGTCACAGCGGCGTAACACAGAGCCCGCGCACGCGTCCCGCTCGGCACCGGCGCACACGCTCAGGACAGGGGCGCCGTCGAGTCCAGCTCGCTCCCGATCGCGTCCCGCAGCCCGTCGTGCCGCGGGCCGAGCCCGAACCGCTCGTCCCGCCACCGGTCCGGCGGATACAGCCACACGGGCTTGCCCACCAGCTCGGGCGGCTCCCACTCGAACCGGGGCCAGACATGGGCGTGCAGGAACGGGTCCGTGTTGCCGAGGATCTCCAGGTTCACCCTGCGGAAGGCGGGGTCCAGCCGCCGGCAGGCCCGCTCCACGGCCTCGCCGAGCCGGTCCATGTCGGACAGGAACGCCAGCCGCTTGGTCCTCGGCAGGTCGGACAGCCGCTGCACACCGGGCTCGTCCACCATGAGGACGGAGTATCCGGGCAGGAACTGCACGTCGCCGATCACCGCGAACCCCGCCTGAAGCCGCCGTAGCACCGTCGGGTTCTCACCCCGCAGAGCAGCCCCGATCCGATCCGTGCGCCAGTCATCGATCATGGTCCCACCATACGGCCCGCCCGTACCGGCAAGATCATGAACTGCGCCATCGCCTCGGACCAGCATTCCGGGGGTGGGGCTCCGCTCCGGTCCTGCCCGCCCCCGCGCGGCCGGGCACGAGTACGGTGCGGTGCGACCCGTTCATCCGGCCGGCTGCCCGGCGATCCCGGGGACGGCCGGGCGGGCCGTACCCGATCCCCGACCGGAAGGTGACCGCCGATGTCCCAGCCCGTCAACGCCACCCCGGGTGCGAGCAATTCGGGCGCCCCGGTGCTCGCCGAGGTCGTCCGCTCCGGATTCGTCGAGGGGCGGCACCGGGGGAGCGTGGTGCTGCTCGCCGCGGACGGCACGGTGGAGTGGGCGCTCGGCGATGTGACCTCTCCCGTCTTCCCGCGGTCCGCCAACAAGCCCATGCAGGCGGCGGGCGTGCTGCGGGCCGGACTCGACCTCGGGGGCGAACGGCTGGCCCTGGCCGCCGCGAGCCACTCCGGCGAGCCGTTCCATCGCGACCTGGTGCGCGCGATGCTCGACGAGCACGGGCTGACCCCGCAGCACCTCCGGTGCCCGCCCTCCCTCCCGCTGGACCCGGAGGAGCAGGAGGCCTGGCTGGCGGCCGGCGGGCGGCGGGACCGGGTGGCCATGAACTGCTCCGGCAAGCACACGGCGATGCTGGCCGCCGCCGCGCTGCGGGACTGGCCGCTGGAGTCCTACCTGGACCCGGACCATCCGCTCCAGCGCGTCATCCGCACGGTCGTGGAGGAGGCGGCCGGTGAACCGGTGGCCGCCGTCGGCGTGGACGGCTGCGGGGCGCCGCTGATGGCGATCTCCCTGACCGGCCTCGCCCGCGCGTTCCGCTCCTTCGTTCTCGCCGTACCCGGCACACCCGGACGACGGGTCGCCGACGCCATGCGCGCCCACCCCGAGTACGTCGCCGGCACCCACCGCCACGACACCTGGCTCATGCGGGGGATACCGGGCGTCCTGTCGAAGGTGGGCGCGGAAGCCGTGCAGGCCCTGGCCCTGCCCGACGGCCGGTCCCTGGCCCTCAAGCTGGAGGACGGCTCGGCCCGGGCGCTCGGCCCCGTGCTGGCCCGTGCGTTGCGCCTGATGGGGGTCACCGCACCCGTCGTGGACCGCGTCGGCCGTACGCCGGTGCTCGGTGGAGGGCAGGAGGTGGGGGAGGTGCGCGCGGTGTTCTGACGTGCGCACTCACCTCGGCAGCTCAATGATGCACCGTCAGAAGAGCTATGCAGCAGGTGAGTTGGGGAATCCTCTCGGTTGTCGGCGCGGCGCATGTCTGTCGTCTTCCGTTCCCTGAGCGTTCAACTGGCGATTCCTGTGAGTGCGGTGTCCTCTCCCTAGGGTCCTTGAGGCTTTCGAAAGAAGGGGCTCATGGACTCACTCCTCGCGATCCGGGCTCGCGGGATCACCAAGTGTTTCGGTGATGTCGTCGCACTCGACGGCGTCGATCTGGATGTGGCGCAGGGACAGATCCACGGTCTGGTCGGACCGAACGGCGCCGGCAAGACGACGCTGCTGGGGCTCCTGCTCGGCCTGGCCGTGGCCGACAGCGGCCGCCTCGAGATCCTCGGTACGCCGACGGGCAGGACGTGCGCCGCTCCCGACGGTGTCGCCGGGTTCGTGGACGGGCCGGGGCTCTATCCCTCGCTCACCGCCAGGCAGAATCTCGCCGCGCTCGCCGCACTGCGCGGCCGGGACGCGCGCACGGCGGGCGTCGACGGCGTACTCGACCAGGTCGGGCTCACCGATGTCGCCGACGACCGGATCCGCGGCTTCTCCCTGGGCATGCGGCAACGGCTCGGGCTGGCGGCCGCCCTGCTCACCAGGCCCCGGCTGCTCGTGCTCGACGAACCGTCCAACGGCCTCGACCCGGCCGGCAAGAAGCACGTACACGGAGTCCTCGCCGGTCTCGCCGAGCAGGGGACCAGCGTCGTGCTGTCCAGCCACCGCATGGACGACCTCGAGGCGCTGTGCTCCGACGTCACCATCCTCGCCACCGGGCGGGTCGTCTTCTCCGGTCCGCTGAGCAAGCTGGCCGCCGAGAACCGTGAACTCGACTACCGGCTGCTCACCTCCGACCCGCGGACCGCCCGCCGACTGGCTGCCGCCACGCCCGGTGTCCACCTCGCCGACGGAGCCGCAGGACGTCACGGCGCCGACGTGCTCGTCGTACGCGCGCTGGTGCCGGCCCTCGACGAACTGGTGACCCGGCTCGTGCAGTCGGGCATCGCCCTGCGCGAACTAGCCCCCGTGGTGTCCCCGCTCGAGGCCGCCTTCCTGGCCCTCACCGAGCGGCAACAGCGCGCCGGCACCCCGTCGCGGACGAGCGACGCACAGCCGCAGGAGGCCCGCCGATGACCGCCACCGCAACCGTCGCCGCCACCACCCCCGCCTCGGGCACCGAGCGCGTCCCGGTGGCGCGCGCCTACCGCTTCGAACTGGTCAAGCTCGTCTCGCAATGGCGGATCCGCCTGCTGGTCCTCGCCTGCTGGATCGCTCCGGCGCTCTTCGTCGCGGGAGTGAGTCAGCAGAGCACGCTGCCCGCCGACACCCTCTTCGGCCGCTGGATGCTCGCCACGGGATGGGCCGGACCCCTGGTGATCCTCGGTTTCTCGGGCACCTGGGCGCTGCCGCTGCTGACGTCCGTCGTCGCCGGTGACGTCTTCGCCGCCGAGGACCGGCTCGGCACCTGGCGTCACCTGCTCGTGGCGATTCGCTCGCCCCGCCGGATCTTCGCGGCGAAGGCACTGGCCAGCGGCACGGTGATCCTGCTGCTCGTGACCGGCCTGGCCGCTTCCGGTACGGCCGGCGGTCTCGTGGCGGTCGGCAGCCATCCGCTGGTCGGCCTCGACGGCCATCTGCTGGCGCCGGGGGACGCCGCCGGCAAGGTGCTGCTCGCCTGGGCCTGTGTGCTCGCCCCGACACTGGCCCTCGCCGGGATCGGCCTGCTGGGGTCCGTGGTGCTGGGGCGGTCCCCGATGGGGCTGCTGCTTCCCGCGGTCGTCGCGCTCGCGATGCAGCTCGCCCAGATGCTGCCGCTCCCCGTCGCCGTACGACTCGCCCTGCCCAGCTGGGCGTTCATCGCCTGGAAGGGGCTGTTCACCAGCCCGGCAGAGCTCGGCCCGCTGGTGGTGGGCATCGTTGTCAGCCTGGTGTGGGCGGCCGTCGCGACGGCGCTGGCCCTTCTGCTCTTCCTGCGGCGGGACTTCACCAACCCCACCGACGACGGCTCGGGGCGCCGCGCGGTCACCGCCGCACTCCTGCCGCTCGTCGGGCTGGTGGCCGCCTCGGTCGCCGCCGTCGCGGCGGTGCCGGGGGCGACGACGAGCTCCGGGATCGAGCAGGACAAGGTGCAGCGCTCGCTCGCCACGGAGTTCGCCCACCTCTACCGCATGCAGACCAGGCAGCTGAACCGCCCCCAGGTCACCGAGGCGCAGCTGAAGGCGGCGGCGGCCTGCACCAAGGGCGGCGTCGCGGACGCCGCGGAGGGCGTCGGCAACGACTGGCGCTGCGTCGTCTCCTGGCACCTGCCCGGCGTCGCGGCCACCGGACAGGCCGTCTACCAGCTCGACATCACCGCCGACGGGCGGTTCGTGGCCGACGGCGACGGACCGAAGGAAGTGAACGGCTACTTCCTGGTGCGGACTTCGACCGGGGACGCACCGAACCCCCTCTGGCAGTTCGACGGCGACGTCGAACTTCTCTCCACCTCCCCGAAGGGATGACGCCATGCAGATAACCCGCCGCCGCCGGCAAGTCGAGAAGGAGTACTTCGACCTGCTCGGCAGACGTGTCGGCCGCCGGGCAGCGCTGCTCACGGCATGCATCACCACGGCCGCCCTCGCCACCGGCACCGCCGTCGCCTCCACCCGCCAGTTCGGCACCGACCAGGTCGGCCAGGTCACCGACAAGGGCCAGGTCGTCTCCGGCGACCAGTACATCTCCCCGTACGGCAGCCGGCTGGTCATCAACGACGGCAAGATCATGTCGTCGACGGTCAGCCCGGACGGCGGCCACCTCGCGGCCGCGGTCGCCGACGGCGATGCCGCGCTGGTCGTCGTGGACCTCAAGACCGGCCAGGTGAAGCAGAAGGTCGGCGCCAACGCGGCGGACGACCTGCGCATCAAGAGCGGTTCCGTCGGCCAGGAGGGCCCGGCGTACTCGCCCGACGGCAAGCAGCTCTGGCTGGGCCAGACCGACGGCTACACCAGGTTCACGGTGAACGCCGACGGCACCCTCACCGACCCGGCCACCATCTCCGTCCCGGCCGACGGCAGCAGGCACGCCCTGGCGAGCGCGGCCGTGTTCTCCGCCGACGGCTCCACCGTGTACTCCGCCGTCAACGGCCAGAACCGGGTCGTCGCCCTCGACGCGGCCACCGGCGCCGTCAAGCAGAGCTGGTCCGTGGGCAACGCCCCGCGCGGCATGGCCCGGGTCGGCGACAAGCTCTTCGTCAGCAACGAGGGCGGCCGCCCGGCCAAGCCCGGCGACACCACGATCAACTCCTACGGCACCCAGATCCCGGCCAACCCGAAGACCGCCGCCACCACCACCGGCACGGTCAGCGTCATCGACCTGGCGAACCCGTCCGTCGCGGTCGGCACCATCGACGTCGGACTGCACCCGACCGCCGTGTACGCCAGGAACGGGGCGGTGTTCGTCACCAACACCGCCGACAACAACGTGTCGGTCATCGACACCAAGAAGGACAAGGTCGTCCAGACCATCTCCACCCAGCCCTGGCCGGAGGCCTCGGTCGGTTACGAGCCCAACGCGGTGACGCTCACCGACGACGGTCATCTGCTGGTGACGCTCGGCCGCGCCAACGCCGTCGCCGTCTACCGCTACACCTCCGCGCAGGAGCCGGTCTCCTACGTCGGCCTCCTCCCCACGGACTACTTCCCCTCCGAGATCACCGCGGTCGGCAGGACGGTGGTCGTCTCCAACACCCGCGGCATCGACGCCCGCCGCCCCGACAGCGCCGGTCACGGCACCCACGACACGACCTCCAGCCTGACGCAGTTCGCGCTGCCCAGCGACCGCGTCATCCGCTCCGAGACCCGCAAGGTCTTCCAGCAGAACGGCTGGACCGAGGGCTCGGTCCAGCCGGCGAACAAGAACAGCAAGGCCAGGCCGGTGCCGGTCCCGGCGCGGCTCGGGGACCCCTCGACGATCAAGCACGTCTTCCTGATCGTCAAGGAGAACCGGACCTACGACCAGGTCTACGGCGACATCCCGAAGGGCAACGGCGACCCGTCGCTGACGCAGTTCGGCGAGAACGTGACGCCCAACCAGCACGCGCTGGCCGAGCAGTTCGGGCTCTACGACAACACGTACGACATCGGCACCAACTCGGCCGAGGGCCACAACTGGCTGATGCAGGCCGACAACCCCGAGTACACCGAGTCCTCGGCCGGTGAGTACCAGCGCAGCTACGACACCGAGGACGACGCGCTCGGCCACCAGAAGACCGGTTTCCTGTGGACCGGAGCGCAGGCCGCGGGCAGGACCGTGCGGGACTTCGGCGAGTTCCAGCAGTTCCTGACCAAGCCGTCCGGCGCGAGCTGGCAGAACCTGTACTGCGACGCCAAGAACATGGCGGCGACCGGGCAGGGCACCGCCTACCCGCTGAACTCGTCCTCGCCGATCCCGTCGCTCAACAGCGTGTCGGTGCCCGGCTTCCCGAAGTTCGACACCAGCGTCCCGGACGTCTACCGGGAGCAGATCTGGAAGCAGGACTTCGAGAAGAACGGTCCGGCGAACCTCAACATGTTCTGGCTCTCCAGCGACCACACCGGCGGTCCGGCGAGCCCCGCCGCCCAGGTCGCCGACAACGACCTCGCGACCGGCAGGATCGTCGACGAGATCTCGCACAGCACGTACTGGAAGGACTCGGTGATCTTCGTCGTCGAGGACGACTCCCAGGCCGGCCTCGACCACGTCGACGGCCACCGTGCCCCGATCCAGATCATCAGCCCCTGGGCCCGGCACGACACGGTCGACAGCCACTACTACTCGCAGATCACGATGATCCGCACCATCGAGCAGATCCTCGGGATCCGCCCGATGAACCAGAAGGACACCGCGGCCACCCCGATGCGCGGCGCCTTCACCGGTCACCCGGACTACACGCCGTTCACGGCGCTGCCCAACCGGACCTCGCTCACCGACGGCCTGAGCACCCCGCCGTCCTGCGGCGTGGACACCCCGGCGAAGCAGGACCCCAAGGCGGCGCTCGTCCCGGCGACGAAGGTCCCGGCGGACAAGGGGCCGCTGGTGGCCGAGTGGCAGGCCTGGAAGGCGAAGCAGCGGCTGACCGGGCCGAACGCCGTGCCCGACTACGCCAACCCCGCGCAGATGAACCACCTCACCTGGTACCAGACGCACAACTGGCAGCAGCCGTACCCCGGTGAGAAGAAGATCTACGCGCCGAACGACGTACCCGGTGCCTACATCCCGTCGTCGGAGTCCGACGGCTGACACGGAACGCCCCGTCGAGGACCCCTGGCCGGCCGCACCGCCCGCCAGGGGTCCTCGGCGTCCGGGGTCAGGGCACCCGTACGGCCTTCACCGGCTCACGGCCCGGCCCGAGCCGCTCGATGACCTCGCGCATCTCCTCCGCGTCCGCCTCGTAGACGGTCTCGCCCAGGCGCGGGTCGCGTGCGTGCAGGGTGTGGATCAGGGGGCCGTGCGGGGTGCCGAGCCGGACGAGAGACGCGGAGGGGCCGTGTACGGCGCGTTCGGTGCCGGGGCGGGCCGTCAGGTCGACACGGCTGACGACACCGGGTGTGATCCAGACGGTGGCCTGCTCCAGCCGGCCGAGCAGCTGGAGGTGGAAGTGGCCGCAGAGGACCAGTTCCACGTCGGTGCCGCGGATCGTGTCCCCGAGTTCCTGGGCGTTGGCCAGTCCGAGTGCCTGCTGCACCTCGACGTCCAGGGCGATGGGCGGGTGGTGGAGGGCCACGACCGTGCCGTGTGCGGCCGGGGTGGCCAAGACGCCGCGCAGCCAGTGCAGTTGGGCCCAGCTGAGCCGGCCGTACCCCTTGCCGGGGACCAGGGTGTCCAGGGTGACCAGCCGCCATCCGCCGAGCGTGCTGGCGGCGGCCCGTTCGCCTTCGGGCCCTTCGCACACGGCGTCCGGGTCCTCGTGACCGCTGCCGAGCACATCGGCGAAGGCGCCGCGCTCGTCGTGGTTGCCGGTGGTGTAGAAGACGCGTGCGCCACGCTCGCGCGCGAAGCCGCCCAGGAGGTCGCGGGCCCGTAGGTACGCCTCGCGGGAACCGTCGTCCGCGACGTCCCCGGTGACCACGACGGCGTCCAGGTCACGCAACTGCTCCAGCTCCGCCAGCATGCGGCGCAGCGCAGCGGTGCCGTCGGCACCGTCGGCGTCCGGGCCGCCGGCGCGGTCGAGGTGGGTGTCGGACAGGTGGAGGATCCTCATGCGGCCAACGTAACGCTCTCACAAGGGAATTGACCGTGAGGTGCCTGTTGACCTCGTCCGCGTCGGGGCGGGGGTGGGCATGGAGCAGAGCGTGTACGAGTCCGTCACGTACTCCGGGACGTGTCAGGACTGTGGCGGGGAGCTGGAGTGCCAGGGTGTGCAGGCGCTCGTCGGTGGCCGGCTGCGGTGGGACGTCGAGTCGGTGTGTTCCGCCTGTGGGTTCGCGGTGGCCGTGTGCGGCGGGGAGCTGCCGGACCAGCGCGGGACCGGCTGCTCGCGGAGTACGGACCGGCGACGCTGCGTGTGACCGGGGCGTCGGCGAGCAGTGCCGTGATCATGCGGGTGCTGCGGGCGGAACTCGGCGTCGACCTGGTGACTGGCAAGATCCTGCTGCGCCGGGTGCTGTGCGGGGACCACTCCGGAACCCTTCCGGAGATGGAGCTCCTGGCCCGGAGCCTGCGCGCGTCCGGGATCGCCGCCACGGCCACTCGGCCGTAGCCTCGGCCGGCGTTCCCGGTTCGCAAGGTGCAGAGATCCCAATCGGGCATAGCCTGGCGAAGAGGAGGAAACATGTCGCTTTCCCGGCAGCGGCAGGCGCCACCGGATCCCGCCCGGCGGGAAACAGAACGCGTACCTCGGAGAAGGCCCGGCCATGAACACCATCGACGACACGGCTGTCGGCGGTCTGCGTGAGGGACTGCGGGGATCCGTGATCACACCGCAGGACCCCGGCTACGACGCGGCTCGCAGCATCCACAACGCCATGATCGACCGACGGCCGGCCGCCTTCGCGCAGTGCGCGGACGTGGCGGACGTGCGGGCGGTGATCTCCTTCGCCCGGGACACCGGCGTCCAGCTCGCGGTGCGCGGCGGCGGCCACAGCGGCCCGGGACTGTGCCTGGTCGACGACGGACTCGTGCTCGACCTGACACCTATGCGCTGGGTCAGGGTGGATCCCGAGACGGACACCGTCCAGGTGGGCGGCGGCAGCCTGATCGCAGACCTCGACCATGCCACACACGCCTTCGGGCGCGCCGTACCGTCCGGAATCGTCTCGACCACCGGCGTCGGCGGTCTCACCCTGGGCGGCGGCCACGGCCACCTCACCCGCAGACACGGCCTGACCATCGACAGCCTGCTGTCGGCCGACGTCGTCCTCGCCGACGGCAGCTACGTCACCGCGTCCCCGTCGAGTCACCCGGAGCTGTTCTGGGCGCTGCGCGGCGGCGGCGGCAACTTCGGCGTGGTGACGTCGTTCACCTTCCGGCTCCACCCGGCCGGCACCGTCGGCTTCGCCGTGACGCTGTGGCCCCTCGACCGCACCCCCGAAGTGCTGCGCTGGTACCGGGAGTTCCTGCCTGCCGCGCCGGACGAGCTGAGCGGGTTCTTCGCCCTGCTCGTCGTACCGCCCGGCCCGCCCTTCCCCGAGCCGGTCCACGGGCAGAAGATGTGCGGGGTCGTGTGGTGCTACACCGGCGACCTCTCCGACGAACGCCTGGCGGCGGTGTTCGCCGTGGTGAACGAGCCGGCGCCGCCGGCCTTCCACTTCGCCGCCCCGATGCCCTACCCGGCCCTGCAGACCATGTTCGACGAACTGCTCCGCCCGGGACTGCAGTGGTACTGGCGCGGCGCCTTCTTCGAGGCCGTCTCCGACGCGGCGATCGACGTGCACCACAGGTACGGGCAGAACATCCCGACAGGACTGTCGACCATGCACCTGTACCCGGTGGACGGGGCGGCCCACCAGATCGACGCCGACGGGACCGCGTGGGCCTACCGGGACGCCCTCTGGTCGGGCGTGATCGCCGGCATCGACCCGGACCCCGCCAACGCCGAGGCGATCCGCCAGTGGTGCGTCGACTACTGGAGCGACCTGCACCCGCACTCCATGGGCGGTTCGTACGTGAACTTCCTCGGCCACGGGGAGAGCCCGGACCGGGTCCGCGCCACCTATCGCGGCCACTACGACCGGCTGGCATCGGTGAAGCGCGCCTACGACCCGGACAACCTCTTCCACGCCAACCAGAACATCCCGCCGGCCCCGGACTGACACACGCGTCCGCGGTCGTCGACGGCGCCCGGCCGGGGCCAGCGGTGTCTACCCCTCGGCCGGAGTGATCCGGCGTCCCGTGAGGCTCGTGGGCCGGATCGACACCCACATCTCGCGCTCACCACCCGCCCACGGCGTGGTGTAGGCCTGCCGGGCGAGCCTCCGTACGGTGTCCGGATCCGTCACGACGCTCGCCGGGCCGACGGCGAGCACGCTCCAGCCCTGGCTCAGGGCCTCGTCCAGGTGATCGACCTCGAAGGCGACCTCCCGTTCGGCGGCCGCCGCGGCCACGGAGTCGGGCGCGGTCCGGAAGACGATGGCGTCGTCGACGACGTCGTAGTTGACCGGGACCACCGCCGGGCGGCCGGCGGGCGTCGACACCGAGACCCGGCCCACGCCGTGCGTGGACAGCAGCGTGCGGCATTCCTCCGGGTCGAGGTCGCGCAGGGCGGGGTGGCGCAGCGCGTAACCCTGACCGGGTGGGAGATCGAGGCCTGCGCCGCGCAGGGCGGCGACCGTGGTGCCCAGGGCGTCGGCCAGCCTGACGAGCGTCGCCGGCGTCGGGTCGGCGGGGCGTTCCTCGAGGTACGCCAGGTAGTCGGGCGACATCCGGGCACGGCCGGCCGCCTCCGCGCGGCTGAGGCCCTGCCGCCTGCGCTGGAGGGCCACACGCCGGCCGATGTCACCCGGGCCCGCCGCCCCTTGCGGTGGAGCGGTCGGTGACACGGCGGTCACCTCACCCGTGTTCTGTCCTGGCTGGTGCGTGGCCGCCGCCTGATCGTGGTGCAGCGGGCGCACATGTGCGTCGGGTCCGGGGAACACGAGGGTCACTTCGTCCGTGTCCGACCAGCGCACGTCGTAGGGAGGTGTTCCGTCCGCATGGTGGAGTCCCACGATCTCGCCGTCGCGCCTGGTGGCACCGGTCGCCGGACTTTCCACGACGAGCCGGTCGCCGAGGTGAGCTCGCATGGTCGCCGCCCTCTCCGCACAGTGGTGCTGTATCCGACCCGACACGCGCCGCGGGCGCCCGCCTTCCCCTCCCCGTTCCACCATCGACCGTCGGGGGACCTTCTGCCACAGGGCCGAAGGCTCATGGTCACGGCTGAGACGCTGGTCGCGGCTGAGACGACGAACGGGTCACGTTCCCGGGAGGCGACGGAAGGCGAGGGCGAGGGGAGGTGACGGGTATGACGCGTCGGCTCCGGCTGACGCTGCTCGGGGTGGGCGCCATGGCATCCCCGCGGTTCGCCCCGGCCGGCCTGCTGGTCGCCTACGGCCGTCATCGCGTCGCGTTCGACGGCGGCCCCGGTGCGGAGCCGCCCGAGGGCCGGCTGGACGCCTGGCTCGTCACCGATGAGCACGCCGAGCTGCGTACCGCCCTGCGGCGTCTCGCCGCCGAGCGCGGGCTGGTGCCGCGCATGACGGACGCAGACCTGGGCGAGCTGCGTGTCCGCGCGCTGCCCGTCGCGCACACCTCCCATCCCACCTGCGGTTACCGCATCGAGGCAGAGCCGGGCACGGTGGTGTGGGCACCGGAGTTCTGGACCTTCCCGGCCTGGGCGGCAGCGGCGGACCTCATGTTCGCCGAAGCCTCGTGCTGGGACCGCCCCATCCGCTTCCGCGGCGGCGTGGGCGGGCACGCCCCCGTACGGGAGGTCGGCGCGGAAGCGGTCCGCAACCGGGTCGGACGGCTGGTCTACGCGCACATCGGCCGTCCCTGCCTCCGCGCGATGGACGCCGGCCTGACCCCCGGGTACGGGGAGTGGGGCCGCGAGGGCCGTACGTACGTCCTGCCACGCCACCGGGCGCGCTGACGGCGGTCGAGCGCACGGGCCGGCGGAGGGTGGGCCGGGTGGTCCCGTACCCGGTGCCGGGGGTGGGGCCAATGGCCCGCCGAGGGGCCGAAAGGCCCCATGACAGGGGCCGCTCGTCCGGTGAGCGTGGAAGGGCACGGGGCGCGCACCGGTGCTGCCCGACAGGGATGACCGAGCCGGTCGCGCGGTACGAGGAGGCGACCGTGGACGAGCAACTCGCGGTGCGGAGTCTGATGGACGCCGCCCCCTACGCGATCGGTGAGGACGAGAGCGTGCTGATGGCCTGGGAGGTCATGGAGCGGTCGGAGCAGCGCCAGCTCCCGGTTGTCCGCGCGGACGGCTGCTGTGCCGGAGTCCTGGACCGCGCCGAGCTGGCGGTGGCCTGCGCCGCCGCGGCCGCGACGCTGTCCCGCAGCAAGGTGCGCGAGCTCGTGCACGCCCGCCGCACCGTCACGGTCCACCCCGAGGAATCGGTGCTGCGCGCGGCGGCCGTGATGACCGAGGAGGATCTCGACGCCCTGCCCGTCACGGATCCGCGCGGGCGGCTGGTCGGCCTGCTCACGGCCCGGGACTACGTGGCCGCCGCCGCGGGCCTGCACACCCGCGCCGAGTCCGCCGGCCGGAGTCCCGCGCGGGCCACCCTGGACGGGCTGCCGCCCCGCCGTGCGCCACAGCCACGCGGAATCGTCATTCCGTAGCGGTTCCGCGCACGGAGTCGCTCACTCATGAAGGGAGGCTGACGTCATGGTCTGGGCATCATGGACCACCCCCGGTGTCTTCACCGGCCGGGGCGGCGCGCGCACCGAGGAGGCGGGGGTCGTCGTGGGCGACCTCACCGTCCACACCACCTGGGACGGCACCGAGGCCGACGTGTCGGTGCAGTACACGGGCACCTCCGAATGGTTCACCCTCACCGGAAGCCCCGTTCCCTGCCGTTCCGAGGTGCTCAGCCGGCAACTGCACCAGGCCGCCGTGGAAGCGGTCAAGGCAGGCGGCGGCTCCACCGTCCCCCGACTCTGACGAACCGCACGAGACGTGGCTCCGCTGTACGGCGCAAGGCCACCTCGGTGCGGTACGAGCCGACGGCACCGACCAGTTCGCCTGTGCCGGCGGCCTCCACGGTCAGTTGTGGTCGCCGTCGGGCGTCCCGGTGGCCTGTTCTTCGGCCCACGCCAGGAAACCCCGGTGTCCCGCCGTCCGGCCGGTCGGCTCGCGCGGCGTCAGCCGAGCTGGAAGGTCGCCTCGACCGGGTAGTGGTCGCTGGGTGCGTTGGTGTCGGTCTGGCCCGGGGCCCAGCCGGACTGGGGGTCGAAGTCCACCCGGACGGTGGGCATCGCGGCCGGCACCGGGCGGCCCGGCGCGTTGAGGTAGCCGAGGTAGTCGAGGTCGTCCCGGTAGTCCTTCGGGAAGGACTCGATGCCGGACATGTACTGGCACCAGGCGGAGACCGGGCAGTCCATGGTCCTCAGGGTCTGGCCGGAGTCGGTGGCCGGGGTGCCCAGCACACCGTTCACCGCGCTCTGGGCGGCTGCGTGGTCACCGCGCGACCGGCCGCCGTAGTACTCCACGTTCAGGTCTCCGCCGATCAGCACCGGCGCGGTCGAGCCGACGATGCCGTCCACCCAGCCGCGGATCTCGCCGAGCTGCGCGAGCCGGGTGGACTGCGTGGTGTCCGTGGCGGTGCCGGACTCGTCGGCCTGCAGATGGGTGCCGACCACCCAGCTCCCCACCCCGTCCTTCTCGATCCGCACCAGCGCCGCGCCCTTGTTGGCGTGGTAGTCCCAGGTGCCGTAGGTGGAGTTGCTGAAGACGTGGGCGTACTGGGCGGTGATCGGGTACTTGGAGAGGATCATGGTGCCGCCGTTGATGACGAACCACGAGTTGGAGCAGTCACCGCTGATGCCCGTCCAGCCGCCGCCGGAGCACGTCTGGCCGACGACGGGGGTGTGGTAGGGGTAGAGGTCGGCGAGCTCGGCGGTGATGCGGGCGGTCGAGCTGTTGTTGAAGTCCTCGTCCAGCACCACCACGTCCGCGCCGTGTCGGCGGATGATCGACTCGATGACCGGGGTGCGTTGCGCCGCCTTCTCGTTCTGGGTGCTGTCGACGATCGCGGTGCCCAGATCGACGTTCCAGGCGAACACCGAAAGACCGGTGCCCGTCCCCGCGCTCGCGGCGGGAGCCGCGTAGCCGCTGAAGCAGAGCAGCAGAACCGCCGCCGCGGAGGTGAGGGCGGTAGCCGTACGACGCGAGACCATGCGCTCTCCTGGTGAAGTGGGGAGTTTCCCGGACCGCGACCCGTTGTCCGGTCGCGTACATGACAGCCTGACTCTAAGGTGCTTTCCGGTACCGCCGAGGGAACTTCGCCCGATCACCTCATGGAGAAAAGGTGTCTGGACAAGTACGGCCCGTGGTGAGGGGATCCGACCGGCCGGCGCCGTGTGCCCGGGGCGCGCGTGTTCACTCGGACCCTGGGCTGGACCGTGCCGCGAGGACGCCGCTTAGGGTGGGGGTATGGGCGGCGGCGTGGTGACGCTGTTTCTGTGCGGTGACGTGATGCTCGGGCGCGGCGTCGACCAGATCCTCCCGCACCCCGGAAGCCCGGTGCTCCGCGAGGGTTACGTCACGGATGCCCGGACGTACGTGGAGCTGGCCGAGGCGGCCAGCGGTCCGATCCCGGCACCCGTCGATCCCGCCTGGCCGTGGGGCGAGGCGCTGCGGTTGCTGGCGGAGGCGGCGCCGGATGCCCGGATCGTGAATCTGGAGACGGCCGTCACGTGCAGCGACGCGTTCGTGCCCGGCAAGGCGGTCCACTACCGGATGCACCCGGCCAACGTCCCCGCCCTGACGGTGGCCCGGCCCGATGTGTGCGTCCTGTCCAACAACCACGTGCTCGACTTCGGCCGGCCGGGGCTGGAGGAAACGCTGGACTCGCTCGCCGGCGCGGGCCTGCGGGCCGTGGGCGCGGGACGCACCGCCGACGAGGCCTACGCGGGCGCGGCAGTCCCGGTCGGGCCGGGCCGCCGGATCCTGGTCTTCGCCCTCGGCGCCCTGTCCAGCGGCATCCCGCCCGACTGGGCCGCGACCGCGGACGACTCCGGCGTCGCCTACGTCCACGAACTGTCGCCGGCGGCAGCCGAGGCCGCCGTCCAGCGGGTGCGGCAGGCCAGACAGCCGGGCGACATCGTGGTCCTGTCGGTGCACTGGGGTTCCAACTGGGGCTATCTCGTCCCCCGCGAGCAGACGCGCTTCGCGCACGCCCTGGTCGACGGCGGCGTGGACATCGTCCACGGGCACTCCTCCCACCACGCCCGCCCCCTTGAGGTGTACCGGGACCGGCTGATCCTCTACGGCTGCGGCGACTTCATCGACGACTACGAGGGCATCTCGGGCTACGAGGAGTACCGCGACGACCTCCGGCTGGGCTACCTCGTCTCGGTGGCGGCGGACACCGGGCGCCCGACCGGCGTGCGGATGTTCCCCTGGCAGGCACGGCGGATGCGGCTCGAGCCCGCTGAGGACCAGGACCGCGCATGGCTGTGCGCGACCCTCGACCGGATCAGCCACGGCGTGCACATCGACATGCGGGCCGACGGCGCGCTCGGCGTCGTGGCGGGGTGCGCGGGCACGGGCCCGAGCCCCTCATCGCGCTGCGATTGAAAGACCAACAAGACAGCGCCACCCGCCTCGTGCACCATGGCTGAAGGCCTTGTTCGGGCGATGGAGGTGTTCGTGCGCCGCCCCATCGGCGCCACCACCGGAAGCCCGCCGAGTCCCGTGGGGCGGTGAACTGCACCATGCTGCTACCGGCCAAATCCGAAGTGCGCCGACTGCTGCGGCACTACCGCGTGTGCGAGGCCGCCACTGTCGCGGCCCCCGCCGATCTCGCGTCGCGGGCCGCCTTCGAGGACTCGGGCTACACGCTGTGCGTGCTGATGGGCGAGCGCAATCCGCGGGAGGCGGCGGCCGCCGCCCGGCGCTATCTGCGCACCGACCTGGTCACGTACCTGAAGGAGCGGAACGGGCGGGCACGGGCGGCCTCCGTCGGCCGGCGGTCGCGTCGGTCCGCTCCGACGACCCAGGATTCCCGGGCGGGCCGACCGCTCGCACCGGCCCAGCCGCGAAGGGACGAGCGATGACGACTGCGAAGGACATCATGCACCCGGGCGCCCAGTGGATACCCCGGGACGAGACGCTGGCCCGGGCCGCGCAGCTGATGCGGGACCACGAGGTGGGCGCACTGCCGGTCAGCGACCCCGGCAACGGCGACCGTATGTGCGGCATCGTCACCGACCGCGACATCGTGGTGAAGTGCATCGCCTCGGGCCACGACCCCGCGCGGATGACGTGCGGCGAGCTGTGCGAGGGCACACCGCGCTGGATCGACGCCGCCGCCGACATCTCGGACGCCCTGAGGATGATGGAGAACCACCAGATCAAGCGCCTGCCGGTGGTCGAGAACAAGCGCATGATCGGAATGATCAGCGAGACCGACATCGCGCGGCACCTCACCGACGACAAGCTCGCCGAGTTCGCCAAGCGGGTGTACGCCCCCGCCTGAGCGCGGAACGGACTCGGCACGCCCGCCGCGGGCGACTCGGCGCACCGAGTCGCCCGCGAACTCTTGGGTGCCCGACGGATCCTTGACCACTGCCCCGGCCTCCGCGATGCTGTGTTGCGAAACGTGAGAGGTGTGCCGTAATAGGCAACGTCTCGATCCGCTGTGAGCCGAGGAGTGGCCATGACTCAGCAGGTCCGTGGTGTCGTCGCGCGGAGCAAGGGCGCCCCTGTCAGTCTGGAGACCATCGTCGTGCCCGACCCCGGTCCGGGCGAGGCCCTGGTGAAGATCGAGGCCTGCGGGGTCTGCCACACCGATCTGCACTATCGCGAGGGCGGTATCAGCGACGACTTCCCCTTCCTGCTGGGGCACGAGGCCGCCGGTGTGGTCGAGGCCGTCGGCGACGGGGTCACCGACGTGGCTCCCGGTGACTTCGTGATCCTCAACTGGCGTGCCGTGTGCGGGCAGTGCCGGGCCTGTCTGCGCGGGCGGCCCTGGTACTGCTTCGACACGCACAACGCCAAGCAGAGGATGACGCTGGCCGACGGCACGGAGCTCTCGCCGGCGCTGGGCATCGGTGCCTTCGCCGAGAAGACGCTCGTCGCGGCCGGCCAGTGCACCAAGGTCGACCGGGCCGCATCGCCCGCTGCCGCCGGGCTGCTCGGCTGTGGTGTGATGGCCGGCATCGGCGGGGCCATCAACACGGGGAACGTCGGCCGCGGGGACACCGTCGCCGTGATCGGGTGCGGTGGTGTGGGGGCCGCGGCGGTCGCCGGATCGAAGCTGGCGGGAGCGGCGCGGATCATCGCCGTGGACATCGACGACCGCAAGCTGGAGACCGCGAGGAAGCTGGGCGCGACCCACACGGTCAACTCCCGGCAGGCCGAACCGGTCGGCGCGGTGCGCGAGCTGACCGGCGGCTTCGGCGCCGACGTCGTCATCGAGGCCGTCGGCCGCCCGGAGACGTACCGGCAGGCCTTCTACGCCCGTGACCTCGCCGGCACCGTCGTGCTCGTCGGCGTCCCCACTCCCGAGATGAAGCTCGAACTGCCCCTGCTGGACGTGTTCGGCCGCGGCGGTGCCCTCAAGTCGTCCTGGTACGGCGACTGTCTGCCCTCCCGCGACTTCCCGATGCTCATCGACCTCTATCTGCAGGGCCGTCTCGACCTGGACGCCTTCGTCACCGAGACCATCGCGCTGGACGAGGTCGAGAAGGCCTTCGAGCGGATGCACGGCGGGGACGTGCTGCGCTCGGTGGTGGTCTTCTGATGACGCGCGGGACGGCGGGCGGGCCGGCGGGCGGGACGCCGGGCGCCCGCATCGAGCGTCTGGTCACGTCGGGGACGTTCTCGCTGGACGGCGGCACCTGGGACGTCGACAACAACGTCTGGATCGTGGGTGACGACACCGAGGCGGTCGTGATCGACGCCGCCCATGACGCCGACGCCATCGCCCGGGCCCTCGGCGGCCGCACCCTGCGCGCGATCGTGTGCACCCACGCGCACAACGACCACATCGACGCCGCACCCGCCCTCGCCGCCCGGACCGGCGCCCCGATCCTGCTGCACGCCGACGATCTGCCGCTGTGGAAAGAGACCCATCCCGACCGGGCGCCCGACGGCGAGCTGACCGACGGGCAGCGCCTCACCGTCGCCGGAGTGGAACTGGCCGTACTGCACACCCCGGGACACGCCCCGGGCGCCGTCTGCCTGTACGCCCCGCGGCTGTCCGCGCTGTTCAGCGGCGACACGCTGTTCGCCGGCGGGCCGGGGGCCACGGGACGGTCGTACAGCGACTTCCCGACCATCATCCGGTCGATCAGGGAGCGCCTGCTCGCCCTCCCGGACGACACCGCCGTGCACACCGGCCACGGCGACACCACCACCATCGGCGCCGAGGCGCCCCATCTGCAGGAGTGGATCGAGCGCGGCTTCTGACCGCCCGGCGAGAAGCGGCCCTGCCCCGGTGACGCGCCGACGTGGACGGCACCGGCGGCAGGGCCGTCGCCGCACCCTGCCACCACTCCCTGATCTGCCTGCTGACCTGCGCTTTCGAGGTCGCTTCCGCATGCCCGGACATCGGTCGCCGGACGCCGTGCAAACGGCCCGGTGGATGCCTTGACAAGGCTTCAGAGCGGCCAGCAGACTGACGTTGCGCTCATCGCAATCCGTTTCGCTATACGCACCGAGGTGTCATGATGATTCCCGCGTGCCGACTCGCGGACCTGCCGCGAGGCGAGGCCCACCGGCTCGACATCGACCCGCCGGTCTCGGTGTTCCACACCGACGACGGCGAGCTCTTCGCCATCGACGACACCTGCACCCACCAGGACGCGTCGCTCGCCGACGGCTGGCTGGAGGGCTGTGAGGTGGAATGTCCCCTGCATGCCTCCAAGTTCGACCTGAGGACCGGAGCCGTGGACGCCCCGCCGGCCAAGCTCCCCGTCCGCACCCACGAGGTCGTCGTCGAGGACGGCATGGTCTACGTGCGGGTGTCCACCGAGGCGCCCAACCTGCCGCCGTGCGTCGCCGCCCGCCTGGCCGGAGGCCCCGCGTGAGGACCGTCGCCGTGGTGGGCGCCTCGCTGGCCGGTCTGTCGGCCGCGCGCTCGCTGCGGAAGCGGGGGTACGACGGCCGGCTGGTCGTCGTCGGCGGCGAACTCCACCGCCCGTACGACAGGCCGCCGTTGTCCAAGGAGTTCCTCGCCGGTGCCATCGGCGAGGCGGACCTGGCGCTGGAGACGGACGACGAGGAACTCGACGCGGAGTGGCTGCTCGGCGCCCGCGCCACCGGACTCGACCGCGCCGAGCGGGCGGTCCGGCTCGCCGACGGCAGGGAGATACGCGCCGACGGCGTGGTCATCGCGACCGGCGCCGCCGCCCGCACCCTGCCCGGCACCGAAGGCCTCGCCGGCGTCCATGTGCTGCGCACGCTCGACGACGCCCGCGCCCTCAGGGACGACCTGGCCCGGGGCGGCCGGCTGGTGGTGATCGGCGGCGGCTTCGTCGGCGCCGAGGTCGCCTCCACGGCGTACACCCTCGGTCTCGACGTGACCGTGGTCGAGGCGGCGCCGACGCCGCTGGCCGCACCGCTCGGCGAGGCCATGGGCGCGGTCGTCTCCGCCCTCCACGCCGACCACGGGGTCCGGTTGCTGTGCGGGGTGGGGGTCAAGGGGCTGAGCGGGGAGCGCCGGGTCGATGCCGTGCTGCTGGAGGACGGTCGCAGCATCCCCGCCGACACCGTCGTCGTCGGCGTGGGCGCGCGCCCCTGCGTCGAGTGGCTGGAGGGCTCCGGCGTCGCCCTCGACAACGGCGTGAAGTGCGGCGCCGACGGCCGCACGAGCGTCGCCCAGGTGGTCGCCGTGGGCGACTGCGCCAACTGGTACGACCCGCGCACCGGGGTCCACCGCAGGGTCGAGCACTGGACCGGCGCGCTGGAGCGTCCGGACGCCGCCGTCGCCGCGCTGCTCGCCCACGGTGCGACGGAGCCGGGCGTGCCCCGGCCGCCGTACTTCTGGTCCGATCAGTACGGCGTGAAGATCCAGTTCGTCGGCCAGGCCGCCGGGGCCGACAGCGTGACGGTCGAGGAGGGCTCGGCCGACGACCGCAGCTTTCTGGCGGTCTACCGCAGGGCCGGCCGGCCGGTCGCCGTGCTCGGCATGAACCAGCCGCGGCTGTTCACCCGATGGCGCAAGCAGTTCGCCTCCGCCGCGTCTTGACACCACCTCTGGGGCCACTCATCCTGCGTTGCACATGAAACGCAGTGTTGCTTCATACACAACGCCGCCCGAAGTCGCTCTTCCCGGCGCGTGACCTATCGATCCACGACGTTTCCCGAGGAGTGCACCGTGACCTCGACCAGCCTGCCGGACAGCCTGATCGCCACTCTCCCCGGCTCCGCCTACACGGATCCCGGCATCTTCGCCCAGGAACAGGAGCGCATCTTCGAGACGATGTGGTTCTGCGTCGCCCGCTCCTCCGACCTGGCCAGGCCCGGCGCCTTCCGTACCGTGGACGTGGGCCGCGAGAGCATCCTGGTCACCCGTGCCCGCGACAACTCCGTACGCGCCTACTTCAACGTCTGCCGGCACCGCGGGGCCAAGCTCTGCACCGAGGAGACGGGCGAGGTCAAGCGGGCCTTCCAGTGCCCGTACCACGCCTGGACCTACGACCTGAACGGCAAGCTCGTCGCGGCACCCAACCTCACCAAGATGCCCGACGTCGGCCGCACCGAGTACGGCCTGGTGGGCGTGGCCGTCCGCGAATGGCTCGGCTACGTCTGGGTGTGCCTCGCGGAGAACCCGCCCTCCTTCGAGGAGGACGTGATGGGGGCGGTGGTGGAGCGGCTCGGCGACACCGAGTCGATCGAGCGCTACGACGTCGAGAACCTCTCGGTGGGCAGGCGGATCGTCTACGACGTCAAGGCGAACTGGAAGCTCATCATCGAGAACTTCATGGAGTGCTACCACTGCGCCACGATCCACCCCGAACTCACCGAGGTCCTCCCGGAGTTCGCCGACGGCTACGCGGCCCAGTACTACGTCGGCCACGGCGCCGAGTTCGGTGCGGACATCCAGGGCTTCACCGTCGACGGCTCCGAGGGCCTGGACCGCATTCCGGGGGTGTCCGAGGAACAGGACCGCCGGTACTACGCGATCACCGTCAAGCCGCAGGTGTTCATCAACCTCGTGCCCGACCACGTGATCTTCCACCGCATGTACCCGGTGGCCGTCGACCGCACGATCGTCGAGTGCGACTGGCTCTACCTGCCGCACGTCGTGGAGAGCGGCAAGGACGTCGGCCGCTCCGTGGAGCTCTTCGACCGGGTCAACCGCCAGGACTTCGACGCCTGCGAACGCACCCAGCCGGGGATGAGCTCACGGCTGTACGCCAAGGGCGGCGTGCTCGTGCCCAGCGAGCACCACATCGGCGCCTTCCACGACTGGGTGAACGAGCGGCTCGGCACGCGCAACCCGGAGTGACGGGGCGGCCGTGGCCCGCGCGGGGGGCGTACGCGGGCCGTGCGGCGGACGTGCTCCGTGCGCTCAGCCGAGGTATCCCATCCGGTGGCTGATCTCCTCCGCGCCCTTGACCAGCACCGGGGCGAGCTCGTGCATGCGCTCCTCGGTGAACCGGTAGGAGGGACCGGAGGCACTGATCGACGCGATGACCTGACCCTCCCGGTCGCGGATCGGGGCGGCCATGGCGTGCAGCCCGATCTCCAGCTCCTCCAGCGTCCAGGCGTAACCGCGCTCCCGGGCCTCGGCGAGGTTCTTCTCCAGCTTCGCCTTCGCGGAGATCGTGTGGGGGGTCAGCTTCTTCAGGCCGGCGTCGCTCAGCAGCGCGGCGCGCTCCTTCGCGGGCAGGTGGGCCAGCATGATCTTGCCGCTGGAGGTGGCGTGCAGCGGGGTCAGCTGGCCGACCCAGTTGTGCGCGGTGACGGCGGCCGTGCCGCGCACCTGGTAGAGGTTGATCGCGTAGTGCTCCTGCATCACGGCGATGTTGACCGTCTCGCCGATCTCCTCGGCGAGGCGCTCGCACACCGGACGGCCCTGCTGGGTGATGTCGATGCGTCCCGTGACGGCGCCCGCCAGGCGTACGATGCCGAAGCCGAGCCGGTACTTCCCGCGCTCGCCCGACTGCTCCACGAGACCGCGCGCCTCCAGGGCGCCGAGCAGACGGAACGCGGTCGACTTGTGCACATCGATCTCGCCGGCCACCTCGCTGACGCCGGCCTCGCCACGCTGGGCCAGGATCTCCAGGACGCTGATGGCGCGGTCGACGGACTGCACCCCGCCGGGCGGTGAACCGTTCGTTTCCGTATCCGGGCTGTAGTTGCTCATAGCGAAACTATACGCGCAGTAAACAACTTTCTTGCAAGTAACGCGCTGTGAACAAACTTCTTACAAGTTGCGCCGTCCGCAACCTAGTGCGCATAGCGATACCCGTACTAGCATGCGCGGCACATCAACGACGCGAGCGAGACGAGGCACCATGGCTCCCTTGCAGTACGACTTCGTCATCGTCGGCGGTGGGTCGGCCGGCAGCGCCCTGGCGAACCGGCTCTCGGCCGACCCCGGCAACCGGGTGCTCGTCCTGGAGGCCGGCCGCTCCGACTATCCCTGGGACGTCTTCATCCACATGCCCGCGGCGCTGACCTACCCCATAGGCAGCCGCTTCTACGACTGGAAGTACGAGTCCGAGCCCGAGCCCCACATGGGCGGCCGGCGCATTTACCACGCCCGGGGCAAGGTGCTCGGCGGTTCCAGCAGCATCAACGGCATGATCTTCCAGCGCGGCAACCCCATGGACTACGAGCGCTGGGCGGCCGACCCCGGCATGGAGAGCTGGGACTACGCCCACTGCCTGCCGTACTTCCGCCGGATGGAGAACTGCCTGGCGGCCGACCCGGACGACGAGTTCCGCGGCCATGACGGCCCCCTCGTCCTGGAACGCGGCCCCGCCACCAACCCGCTCTTCACCGCCTTCCTCAAGGCCACCCAGGAGGCGGGCTACGCCCCGACGGACGACGTCAACGGCTACCGGCAGGAGGGCTTCGCCAAGTTCGACCGCAATGTCCACCGCGGGCGCCGGCTGTCGGCCTCGAAGGCCTACCTCAAGCCCGCGATGAAGCGGCCCAACCTCACAGTGAGGACACGTGCCCTGGTCACCCGGGTGCTCTTCGAGGGCAAGCGGGCCGTCGGCGTGGAGTACCGGCGCGGCAAGGGCGCTCCCCAGCAGGTCCGCGCCGGCGAGGTCATCCTGTGCGGCGGCGCGATCAACTCCCCGCAGCTGCTGCAGCTCTCCGGCGTCGGCAACGCCGGGGAACTGCGCGCCCTCGGCATCGACGTCGTCCACGACCTGCCGGGCGTCGGCGAGAACATGCAGGACCACCTGGAGGTGTACGTCCAGTACGCCTGCAAGCAGCCCGTGTCCATGCAGCCGTACATGGCGAAGTGGCGCGCCCCCTTCATCGGGCTGCAGTGGCTGTTCCGCACGGGCCCGGCGGCCACCAACCACTTCGAGGCGGGCGGCTTCGCCCGCAGCAACGAGGACGTGGACTACCCCAACCTGATGTTCCACTTCCTGCCGGTCGCCGTACGCTACGACGGCTCCTCGCCGGCCGGCGGCCACGGGTACCAGGTGCACGTCGGGCCCATGTACTCGGACGCCGTCGGCTCGGTGAAGATCAGGAGCAAGGACCCGCGGGAGAAGCCCGCGCTGCGCTTCAACTACCTCTCCACCGAGCAGGACCGCCGGGAATGGGTCGAGGCCATCCGCGTCGCCCGCAGGATCCTGGGCCAGCCCGCCCTCGCCCCCTACAACGACGGCGAGGTCTCGCCCGGACCCTCCGTCGAGACCGACGAGGAGATCCTCGCCTGGGTCGCCAAGGAGGGCGAGACCGCCCTGCACCCCTCGTGCACCTGCAAGATGGGCACCGACGAGATGTCCGTCGTCGACCCGCTGAGCATGCGGGTGCACGGCCTGGACGGGCTGCGGGTGGTGGACGCCTCGGTGATGCCGTACGTCACCAACGGCAACATCTACGCACCGGTGATGATGATCGCGGAGAAGGCCGCCGACCTCATCCTCGGCAGGGAACCGCTGGAGCCGTCGAAGGCCGCCTACTACCGGCACCGCGACGCCCAGAAGCAGGCCGGGTAGAGCATGGGCGCCCAGGCGCTGCGGGCGCTGCTCGGCCGCGTCCGCTACGAGGTGCTGCCGGCGAGGTCGACGGAGGAGAAGGTCCTCGCCCATGTGCCCCGCGACATCGTGGTCACGGTCACCGCGTCGCCGGTCAAGGGGCTGGAGCCGACGCTGGAACTCACCGAGCGGCTCACCGCGCACGGCTACCGCGTCGTCCCGCATGTGCCCGCACGGCTGCTGCGGGACGACGCCCACCTGAAGGACGTGGCCGAGCGGCTGCGCGCGGCGCGGGTGGACGACGTGTTCGTGCCGGCGGGGGACGCCGATCCGCCGGCCGGGCCGTACGACGGCGCGCTGCCGGTGCTGCGGGGCCTGAGCGACCTGGGCAGGCCCTTCGCCGACCTGGGCATCACCGGCTATCCGGAGAGCCATCCGCTCATCCACGACGACATCACCATCCAGTCGATGTGGGACAAGCGGGCGCACGCCACGTACATCGTCAGCAACCTGTGCTTCGACCCGCGCGTCCTCGGCGACTGGATCACCAGGCTCCGGCGCCGCGACATCACCCTGCCCGTGCACCTGGGCGTCGCCGGGCCGGTCCAGCGGGCGAAGCTGCTGGCCATGGCGACGAAGATCGGGGTGGGGGAGTCGACGCGCTTCCTCACCCGGCACCCGTCCTGGTTCCTGCGGTTCGCGACGCCCGGCGGATACGCCCCCGAGCGGCTGCTCGGCCGCGGCGCGGAGGCGTTCACCGGACCCGCGGCCGCGGTGGCCGGCCTGCACCTGTTCACCTTCAACCAGATCGCCGAGACGGAGCGCTGGCGCCGGGCCCTGCTGGACCGGCTGGCCGCCTGAAATCGGCATCCGCCGACCCCTTGACGGGCGTCGGCCCGGTCGGACAGGGTGTTCCACCACAAGCAATGCAGTGCACCATACGCAACGCATACGCAACGAGCTCCTTCGAAGGGCGCGGCCGTGGCAGATCTGTACGTGGACGGAGAATGGCGCGCTGCGGTGGCCGGCGGCCACCGGGAGATCCGCTGTCCGGCGGACGGCACGCTGGTCGCCACGGTCTCGGAGGCGACCCGCCCCGACACCGAGGCGGCGATCGCCGCCGCCCGGCGCGCCTTCGACGAAGGCCCCTGGCCCCGCACCCCCGAGCGGGAGCGCGGAGCCCTGCTGCTGCGCACCGCCGACATCCTGGAGCGCGACGCCAAGCAGTTCGCTCGCGCCGAATCCCTCGACACGGGCAAGCGCCTGATCGAGAGCGAGTACGACATCGCCGACGTCGTCTCCTGCTTCCGCTACTACGGCGGCATCGCCGGCACCAGCGCCGGACGGGTGGTCGACACCGGACGCGACGACGCCCTGAGCCGGGTCACCTACGAGCCCATCGGCGTATGTGGACTGATCACCCCCTGGAACTACCCGCTGCTCCAGGCCAGTTGGAAGGTCGCCCCGGCCCTGCTCGCGGGCAACACCGTGGTCCTCAAGCCCAGCGAGCTCACCCCCTCCACCTCCATCCTGCTGATGAAGGCCCTTGAGGAGGCGGGGCTCCCGGCCGGCGCCGCCAACCTCGTGCTGGGCGCCGGAGCCGAGGCCGGCGCACCGCTCGCCGAGCACCCGGCCGTCGACATGGTGTCCTTCACCGGAGGCCTGGACACCGGGCGGCACATCATGGCCACCGCGGCGACGACGGTGAAGAAGGTCGCGCTGGAACTGGGCGGGAAGAACCCGAACGTCGTCTTCGCCGACGCCGACTTCGCCACCGCCGTCGACTTCGCGCTCACCGCCGTCTTCCTGCACTCCGGGCAGGTCTGCTCGGCCGGCGCCCGCCTGATCGTCGAGGACTCCCTCCACGACGCCTTCGTCGACGAGCTCGTGCGCCGCGCCCGGCGGATCCGGCTCGGCGGACCCTTCGACCCCGAGGCCGAGACCGGCGCGCTGATCTCCGCACAGCACCGCGAGAAGGTCGAGGCGTACGTCGCCGCCGGGCTCGCCGAGGGCGCCGTACTGCGCTGCGGCGGCGCACGCCCCGACGACCCCGCGCTCGCGGACGGCTTCTACTACCCGCCCACCGTCCTCGACGAATGCCGGCAGGACATGCGCGTGGTGCACGAGGAGTCCTTCGGACCCGTGCTCACCGTCGAGCGCTTCCACGACGAGGACGACGCCGTCCGCATCGCCAACGACACGGAGTACGGCCTCGCCGGAGCCGTGTGGACGCAGGACGCGGGCAGGGCCCAGCGGGTCGCCCGCGGGCTGCGCCACGGCACCGTGTGGATCAACGACTACCACCCCTACGTGCCGCAAGCGGAATGGGGTGGTTTCGGGCGCTCGGGCGTGGGCCGCGAGCTGGGGCCGACCGGCCTCGACGAGTACCGAGAGCCCAAGCACGTCTGGCAGAACATCCAACCCCGGCCGCAGCACTGGTTCCGCGGCTGAACGCCGAAGAGAGGTCGATCATGACCCCAGCACAGACCGAGGTGTCGCAGCGGCGCGACACGTCCCAGGACCCCACGGACCGCACCCCGGTCATCTCCGTGCGCCGGCTGTGGAAGGTGTTCGGGCCGAAGGCCGACGAGGTGCCGGGCTCCGAGGAGCTGTGCGGACTGACCCGCCGCGAGCTCATGGACCGCACCGGCTGCACCGCCGCCGTACGGGACGTCGACTTCGACGTGTCGCCCGGCGAGGTCTTCGTCGTCATGGGCCTGTCCGGATCCGGCAAGTCCACCCTGGTGCGATGTCTGACCCGGCTGATCGAACCCACCGCCGGAGAAGTCGTCTTCGAGGGCGAGGACATCCGGGGCGCCGACCCGAGGCGGCTGCGCGAGCTGCGGCGCAGCAAGTTCTCCATGGTCTTCCAGCACTTCGGTCTGCTGCCGCACCGCAGGGTGGTCGACAACGTGGCGTTCGGCCTGGAGATCCGGGGCATGGGCAAGGCCGAGCGGACCAGGCGCGCGCTGGAGACGGTCGAACTGGTGGGCCTCGCCGGGTACGAGAACTCCTACCCCGACCAGCTCTCCGGCGGTATGCAGCAGCGCGTCGGCCTCGCCCGCGCCCTCGCCGGCGACCCCGACGTCCTCTTCTTCGACGAGCCGTTCTCCGCGCTCGACCCGCTGATCCGCCGTGACATGCAGAGCGAGGTCGTCCGGCTGCACCACGAGGTCGGCAAGACCATGGTGTTCATCACCCACGACCTGTCCGAGGCCCTGAAGCTCGGCGACCGCATCCTGATCATGCGGGACGGGAAGACCGTGCAGTGCGGCACCGGCGACGAACTCGTCGGCGCCCCGGCGGACGACTACGTACGCGACTTCGTGAAGGACGTGCCGCGCGGCGACGTCCTCACCCTGCGCTGGATCATGCGCCCCGCCGAGCCCGAAGACGCCCTGGACGGCCCGGAGTTGGGGCCGGATGTCGTGGTGCGCGAGGCCACTCGGACCGTGCTGGCCGCACACAAGCCGGTCAAGGTCGTCGAGGGCGGCAAGCTGCTCGGCATCGTCGGCGACGAGGAGATCCTCTCCGTCGTCGCAGGACAGGCAGCCGGTCAGGAAGGCGGTGCCTGATGGCCGTCGCCGCCGACGCGACCGCGCCGGTCGCGACCCTCCGCAGCAAGGTGAGCCGCCCCATGGTGGTGGCGGCCGTCCTGCTCGCCTGGCTGGTGCTCTTCGCCGTCCTGCGCGGCCGGCAGACGCTCTCCCTCGCGGCGGCCGACCTCACCGGGCTGCACCGCTGGCTGAACGACCTCAACGACAGCATCGGGGCCGACCGCAACTCCAACCCGCTCTTCCTGTACTTCTTCAATGAGATCCGGCTGGCCATCGACAACCTGGTGACCTTCGTCCAGTCCCTGATCTCCCAGCCCACCGGCACCCGCCCGGTCCCGCAGATCGGCTGGCTGGGCGTCGTCGGGCTCACCGGCTACGTCTCCTGGGCCGTGGGCAACTGGCGGGTCGCGCTGCTGGCGGTCGCGGGCTTCACCTTCTTCGGGCTGCAGGGCCTGTGGCAGGAGAGCATGGACACCCTGGCGCTGACCCTGTCGGCGGTCCTCGTGGCACTGCTCATCGGCATCCCGCTGGGCGTGTGGGCCGGTCTCTCCGACCGGTTCAACCGGATCATGACGCCCTTCCTGGACTTCATGCAGACGATGCCGACCTTCGTCTACCTCGCCCCGCTGACCCTGATCTTCCTCATCGGCGGGGCCTCCGCCGTGATCACCACGGTGATCTACGCGGCACCGCCCGCCATCCGCATCACCGCGCACGCCATCCGCTCCGTGCCCGAGACCACCGTCGAGGCGGCCGACTCGCTCGGCACCACGCGGACGCAGCAACTGCTGAAGGTGCTGCTGCCGATGTCGAAGCGCACCGTCGTCATGGGCGTCAACCAGACCATCATGGCCGCCCTGGCCATGGTGACCATCGCCGCTCTGATCGACGCGCCCGGCCTCGGCAAGACCGTCGTACAGGCCCTGCAGTCGCTCGACGTCGGTACGGCCTTCAACGCCGGCCTGGCCATCGTCGTCATGGCCATCGTGCTCGACCGGGTCACCACGGCGGCGGCCGGACGCGCCGACGCGGCCCGCCGCGACAGCGGCCGCCTGGCGAAGTGGCGCCGCCCGCTGCTGGCCGCGGGCGGGATCGGCGCCGTCGTCCTGGTCTACCTGTCCCACACCTACGTCTGGGCGGCCGAGTTCCCCGGCAACGGCAGCACCGGCAGCCACATCGCGAGCGCGGCCGACACGACGACCACCTGGCTGCAGGACCACCTCTCGGGAGTGACCAACGGCGTCCGCGACGCCATCACCAACGGCCTGCTGAACCCGTTCCAGACGCTGCTCACGGACTCCCCGTGGTGGCTCGTCGGCGTCACCCTGGTCGCGCTCGGCGCGGTGCTCGGCGGCCGGTGGGCCGCGGTGACGGCCGCGGTGTGCGTCGGGCTGCTGGTCGGCACGGGCGTGTGGTCGGACAGCATGACGACCCTCGCCTCCACGGCCGTGGCCACGGTGCTGGTGATGCTGTTCGGCGCCGTCTTCGGCGTGTGGATGGGGCGCAGCCAGGTCGTGGACCGGATCGTGCGGCCCACCCTGGACGCCGCACAGGTCATGCCGCCGTTCGTCTACCTCGTGCCGTTCCTGGCCCTCTTCGGCGCCACCCGGTTCACCGCGATCGTCGCGGCCGTCGTCTACGCGGCGCCCGTCGCCATCAAGATCATCGCGGACGGTGTGCGGAACGTGTCCGAGTCCACCGTGGAGGCGGCCACCTCCGCCGGGTGCAACACCTGGCAGATCATCACCAAGGTCCAGCTGCCGATGGCACGCAGTGCCCTGACCCTCGCGACCAACCAGGGTCTGATCTACGTGCTGTCGATGGTTGTGGTGGGCGGCCTGGTAGGGGCGGGCGCCCTCGGCTACGACGTCGTGGCCGGATTCTCGCAGGGACAGCTGTACGGGAAGGGGCTGGCGGCAGGGATCGCCATCGTACTGCTGGGAGTCATGTTCGACCGGATCACTCAGGCTGCGGCGCGACGCACCAGGGCATAAGGAGCACGACACCATGGCACAACACTGGCGAGCCGGCGCGGCCGGCCTGGCCGTCCTCGGCCTCACCCTCACCGCCTGCTCGGGCGCGAAGGTCGGCGACAGCACCTCCGCGGGCGCGAAGTCCTCGGGCGGCAAGTGCGGCGCCTTCCACCTGGCCGTCAACCCGTGGGTCGGCTACGAGGCGGACGCGGCGGTCGTCGCGTACGTGGCGCAGCACGACCTCGGCTGTACGGTCCAGAAGAAGGACCTGAAGGAGGAGATCGCCTGGCAGGGCTTCGGCACCGGCGAGGTCGACGCCGTCCTGGAGAACTGGGGCCACGACGACCTGAAGTCGAAGTACATCAGCGGGCAGAAGACCGCCGTGGAGGCGGGCTCCACGGGCAACGAGGGCGTCATCGGCTGGTTCGTGCCGCCGTGGCTGGCCAAGGCCCATCCGGACATCACCGACTGGAAGAACCTCAACAAGTACGCCGACAAGTTCAAGACCTCGGAGTCGGGTGGCAAGGGCCAGCTGCTCGACGGCGACCCGTCGTACGTCACCAACGACGCCGCCCTGGTCAAGAACCTGAAACTGAACTTCAAGGTGGTGTACGCGGGCAGCGAGACCGCGCTCATCCAGGCCTTCCGCACCGCCGAGAAGAACAAGCAGTGGATGATCGGCTACTTCTACGAACCGCAGTGGTTCATGTCGGAAGTCCCGCTGGTGAAGGTCAACCTGCCCGCGTACACGAAGGGCTGCGACGCCGACGCGGCGAAGGTGGCCTGTGACTATCCCGTGTACGACCTGGACAAGATCGTCAGTGCGGACTTCGCCAAGTCGGGCAGTCCGGCCTACAAGCTGGTGAAGAACTTCCACTGGACGAACGACGACCAGAACACCGTGGCCAAGTACATCGCCGTGGACAAGATGTCGGACGACGCGGCGGCCAAGAAGTGGGTCGACGCCAACCGCGCCAAGGTCGACGCCTGGCTGAAGTAGCAGGGGCGGAAAAGGGCCGGCTGACGATGCCCGGCGGGCGGTGTGCACAGGTGCGCACCGCCCGCCGGGCATTGCCGTGTTCCGGGCCGTTTTCCGACGTCACCGACCCCTTGACACCCCGCAGGGCGACAGGCACATTGAGTTGCGCAACCTGAACCTAGTTGCGCAACAAGCAACTGAACCGGTCTCAAGTTCGGAGGTTGGGCGATGGCGGGACCCCGAGTGGTCATCATCGGTGCGGGCGTCGTGGGAGCGGCCCTCGCGGACGAGATCTCCGCACGCGGCTGGACCGAGGTGACCGTGGTCGACCAGGGCCCCCTCCCGGCGACCGGGGGCTCCAGCTCGCACGCCCCGGGCCTGGTCTTCCAGACGAACCCCTCGAAGACCATGACCGAGCTGGCCCGGTACACCGTCGAGAAGTTCTGCTCCCTCGAGGTGGACGGCAAGCCCTGCTTCCTCCAGGTGGGCGGCCTCGAGGTGGCGACCAGCCCCGAGCGCCTCGCGGAACTCAGCCGGCGCCACGGCTGGATCACCGCCTGGGGCATCGAGGCGCGCCTGCTGACCCCGGACGAGTGCGTGGAGCAGCACCCGCTGGTCGACCGCGACAAGGTCCTCGGCGGCCTCCTCGTCCCCACCGACGGCCTCGCCAAGGCCGTCCTGGCCGTCGAGGCCCAGATCCGCCGCGCCACCGAGCGCGGCGTACGCTTCCTCGCCCGGCACGAAGTCCTCGACATCCGGCAGAGCGAGGGTCGCGTCACCGGCGTGGTGACCGACCAGGGCGAGATCGAAGCCGACATCGTCGTGTGCTGCGCCGGCATCTGGGGCCCGAGGATCGCCCGCATGGCCGGGATGAACCTGCCGCTCACCCCGCTCGGCCACCAGCTCGCCTGGAC
This sequence comes from Streptomyces incarnatus, assembly GCF_001027185.1. Taxonomy (NCBI): domain Bacteria; kingdom Bacillati; phylum Actinomycetota; class Actinomycetes; order Kitasatosporales; family Streptomycetaceae; genus Streptomyces; species Streptomyces incarnatus. The sequence goes on from NZ_CP011497.1 coordinate 8,086,910, forward strand.
CGGCCCCGTCCCCGCCCTCGCCGGCCAGACCGAGGAGGCGGTCCGCCCGATCCTGCGCCACCAGGACGCCGACCTCTACTACCGCGACCGCTTCGACGGCCTCGGCATCGGCTACTACGGCCACCGCCCGATGCCGGTCTCCGCCGACGACATCCTCTCCGTGGACGAGGCCGAGGAGATGCCCTCGGTCCTGAAGTTCACCGAGGAGGACTTCGAGCCCGCCTGGGCCGAGACCCAGTCACTGCTCCCGGCGACCAGGGAGGCGAAGGTCGAGGAGGGCATCAACGGCCTGTTCTCCTTCACCACCGACGGCTACCCGCTGCTCGGCGAGTCCCCCGACGTCAAGGGCTTCTGGGTCGCCGAGGCCGTGTGGGTCACCCACTCCGCGGGCGTCGGCCGGGCCGTCGCCGAATGGCTGGTCGACGGCCACTGCTCCTCCTTCGACCTGCACGAGTGCGACGTCAACCGCTTCGAGCCGCACCAGCTCTCCCCGGAGTACGTCCTGGCCCGCGACTGCCAGAACTTCGTCGAGGTCTACGACATCCTCCACCCCCTCCAGCCCTCGGGTGAGCCGCGCCCCATCCGCACCAGCCCCTTCTACGTCCGCCAGCAGGAACACGGCGCGTTCTTCCTGGAGGCGAACGGCTGGGAGCGGCCCCAGTGGTACGAGGCCAACGCCGCGCTGGTCGAGGGCCGCGACATCCCCACCCCCAACGACTGGGCCGCCCGCTACTGGTCGCCCATCGTCGGCGCCGAGGCCCAGGTCACCCGCGAGAAGGTCGCCCTGTACGACATGACCGCCCTCAAGCGCCTGGAGGTCAGCGGCCCCGGAGCCGCCGGCTTCCTGGAGGGACTGGTCACCGGCAAGGTCGCCAAGTCCGTGGGCTCGGTGACGTACACCCTGCTCCTGGACCACGACGGCGGCATCCGCAGTGACATCACCGTCGCCCGACTCGCCCGCGACCTCTTCCAGATCGGCGCCAACGGCAACCTCGACCTCGACTGGTTCACCCGCCACCTGCCCGCCGACGGCACGGTCCAGGTCCGCGACATCACCGCCGGCACCTGCTGCATCGGCCTGTGGGGGCCGCTCGCCCGCGAGGTGCTGCAGCCCCTCACCGACGCGGACTTCTCGGGCGAGGGCCTGAAGTACTTCCGCGCCAAGCGTGCCTACATCGGCAGCGTCCCGGTGACGGCGATGCGTCTGTCGTACGTCGGTGAGCTGGGCTGGGAGCTCTACACCACCGCCGACCAGGGCCTGAAGCTGTGGGACACCCTGTGGGCCGCGGCCGAGCCGCTCGGCGGCATCGTCGCCGGCCGCGGCGCCTTCAACAGCCTCCGCCTGGAGAAGGGCTACCGCTCCTTCGGCACCGACATGACCTACGAGCACGACCCGTACGAGGCCGGCGTCGGCTTCGCCGTCAGGCTCGACAAGGGCGACTTCATCGGCAAGGCCGCGCTGTCGCTCCGCAAGGACAACGTGGGGCGCAGGCTGACGTGCCTCACCATCGATGACCCGCGGTCGGTGGTGATGGGCAAGGAGCCGGTGTACGACGGTGACCGCGCCGTCGGCTACGTCACCAGCGCCGCCTACGGCTACACGATCGGCAAGGGCATCGCCTACGCGTGGCTCCCGGCGGAGCTGAGCGAGCCCGGTAGGGCCGTGCACATCGGCTACTTCGACCAGCGCGTGGAGGCGGTCGTCGCCGAGGAGCCGTTGTTCGACCCGGCGACGTCCCGGCTCCGTGGGTGAGTGCCGGCAAGGAGCTGCCGTGATGTGCCGTCGTTCGGCTGCGGGCGCGTGGGGGCTGGTCGCGCAGTTCCCCGCGCCCCTGAAGGGGCGCTGCAGCCCAGCTTCCAGGAAGGAGTACCGTCGGTGACCGCACAACTCCTTGACGGCAAGGCCACCGCCGCCGTCATCCGCCGTGAACTCGCCGAGCGCATCGCCAAGTTGACGGCCCTGACCGGCCGCCCACCCGGCCTGGGTACCGTCCTCGTCGGCGACGACCCCGGCAGCCGCGCCTACGTCGCCGGCAAGCACCACGACTGCGCCGAGGCCGGTATCGCCTCGCTGCGCCGGGAGCTGCCCGCCGACGCCACCCAGCACCAGGTCGAGGACGTCATCGACGAGCTCAACGCCGACCCGGCCTGCACCGGCTACATCGTCCAGCTCCCGCTGCCGCGCCACCTGGACGCGGGCGCCGTCCTGGAACGCATGGACCCCGCCAAGGACGCCGACGGACTGCACCCGGTCAACCTCGGCCGGCTCACCCTCGGTGTCGAGGCGCCCCTGCCGTGCACCCCGCGCGGCATCGTGGAACTGCTCCGCCGTTACGAGGTCCCGCTCGCCGGAGCCCGGGTGTGCGTCGTCGGCCGGGGCATCACGGTCGGGCGGCCCATCGGGCTGCTGCTCACTCGCAGGTCCGAGAACGCCACCGTCACCCTGTGCCACACCGGAACCAAGGGCCTGGCCTGGCACGTGCGCGAGGCGGACATCGTCGTCGCCGCGGCCGGCTCGCCCGGACTGATCACCAAGGACATGCTGCGCCCCGGCGCGGCCGTCCTGGACGTCGGCATCACCCGCACCGAGCACGGGCCGGCCGGTGACGTCCACCCGGAGGCCGCCGAGGTCGCCGGATGGCTCGCCCCGATGCCCGGGGGAGTGGGACCCATGACCCGGGCGATGCTGCTCGCCAACGTCGTCGAGGCCGCCGAGAGGAACGCGACCGCCGTATGAACGCCCTGAACACGCCCCTGGCGGAGCTGGACCCCGAGGTCCACGAAGCCCTCCGCGCCGAGCTGCACCGCCAGCAGTCCACCCTGGAGATGATCGCCTCCGAGAACTTCGCGCCCACCGCCGTGATGGAGGCGCAGGGCTCGGTCGCGACCAACAAGTACGCCGAGGGCTACCCCGGCCGCCGCTACTACGGCGGCTGCGAGCACGTCGACGTCACCGAGCGGCTGGCGATCGAGCGGATCAAGTCCCTGTTCGGTGCCGGATACGCCAATGTCCAGCCGCACTCGGGTGCCCAGGCGAACACCGCCGTGTTCTTCGCCCTCCTGCGGCCCGGTGACACCGTCCTCGGCCTCGACCTCGCGCACGGCGGCCATCTCACCCACGGCATGCGCATCAACTACAGCGGCAAGATGCTCAACGTCGTCCCGTACCACGTCTCCGAGCAGGACAACCTCGTGGACATGGACGAGGTGCAGCGGCTCGCCAAGGAGCACCGCCCCAAGATGATCATCGCGGGCTGGTCCGCGTACCCGAGGCAGCTGGACTTCGCGGCCTTCCGCCGGATCGCCGACGAGGTCGGCGCCCTCCTCATGGTCGACATGGCGCACTTCGCGGGCCTCGTCGCCGCCGGACTGCATCCCAGCCCCGTCCCGCACGCCCACGTGGTCACCACCACCACGCACAAGACCCTCGGCGGCCCCCGCGGCGGCGTCATCCTCACCCATGACGCCGACCTCGCCAAGAAGATCAACTCGGCGGTGTTCCCCGGCATGCAGGGCGGCCCGCTGGAGCACGTCATCGCCGCGAAGGCGGTCTCCTTCAAGGTCGCGGCGTCGCCCGAGTTCGCCGAGCGCCAGGCCCGCACCCTCGCGGGCGCACGCATCCTCGCCGAACGCCTCACCCGGCCCGACGCGGCCGCCGCCGGAGTGAAGGTGCTGACGGGCGGCACGGATGTCCACCTCGTCCTCGTCGATCTGCGGGACTCCTCCCTGGACGGCCGGCAGGCCGAAGACCTCCTCCACCGCATCGGCATCACCGTCAACCGCAACGCCGTCCCCTTCGACCCGCGCCCGCCCATGGTCACCTCCGGCCTGCGCATCGGCACCCCCGCGCTGGCCACCCGGGGCTTCACCGAGGACGACTTCGCCGAGGTCGCCGACGTGATCGCGCTGGCCCTGCAGCCCGAGCCGGACGTGGCCGCCCTGCGCGCCCGCACCGAGGCGCTGGCCGCCAGGCACCCGCTGTACCCGCACCTCTCCGGCCCTTCAGGAGACGCCCGATGACTCCCCGCACCCCCGGCGCCGACCTGCCGGACCACCCCGACTGGCTCTGGCGCACCCCCGAGCCCAAGCGGTCGTACGACGTGGTGATCGTGGGCGGCGGCGGCCACGGCCTGGCCACCGCCCACTACCTGGCGAAGAACCACGGCATCACCAATGTCGCCGTCCTGGAGAAGGGCTGGCTCGCGGGCGGCAACATGGCCCGCAACACCACGATCATCCGCTCCAACTACCTGTGGGACGAGAGCGCGGGCATCTACGAGCACGCCCTCAAACTGTGGGAAGGCCTGGAGGATGAGCTCGACTACCCGATCCTCTTCTCCCAGCGCGGCGTGCTGAACCTCGCCCACAGCCTGCAGGACGTCCGCGACAGCGTCCGCCGCGTCGAGGCCAACCGGCTCAACGGTGTCGACGCCGTGTGGCTCGACGCGCAAGGGGTCAAAGAGGTCTGCCCCATCGTCAACACCTCACCGGACGTGCGCTATCCGGTCCTCGGCGGCACCTACCAGCCGCGCGCCGGCATCGCCAAGCACGACTACGTCGCCTGGGGCTTCGCCCGCTCCGCGGACGCCGCCGGGATCGACATCATCCAGAACTGCGAGGTCACCGGCCTGGACGTGGTCGGCGGCCGGGTGGTCGGCGTCCGGACGTCCCTGGGCCCGATCGCCGCGGGCAAGGTCGCCCTGTGCTCGGCCGGCCACACCTCGGTCCTCGCCGCCATGGCGGGCATCGAACTGCCGCTGCAGAGCCACCCGTTGCAGGCGCTGGTGTCGGAGCTCCTGGAGCCGGTCCATCCGACGGTCGTCATGTCCAACGCCGTCCACGTGTACGTCAGCCAGGCGCACAAGGGCGAGCTGGTGATGGGCGCGGGCATCGACGCGTACAACTCCTACACCCAGCGCGGCGCGTTCCACATCATCGAGGAGCAGATGTCGGCGGCCCTGGAACTCTTCCCGGTGTTCGCCCGCGCCCATGTGCTGCGCACCTGGGGCGGCATCGTCGACGTCAGCCCGGACGCCTCACCCATCGTCGGCCTCACCCCGGTCGACAACCTCTACCTCAACTGCGGCTGGGGAACGGGCGGTTTCAAGGCCACCCCGGGTGTCGGCTGGGTCTACGCCCACACCATCGCCCACGACACCCCCCACGCCCTGAACGCCCCCTTCTCGCTCGACCGTTTCACCACCGGCGCGCTCGTCGACGAGCACGGCGCGGCCGCGGTGGCCCACTAGGGAGCCGAACCATGCTGCTCATCTCGTGCCCGTGGTGCGGGCCCCGTGACGAGGCCGAGTTCCACTACGGTGGCCAGGCCCACGTCTCCTACCCCGAAGACCCGGCCGCCCTCACCGACGAGGAGTGGGCGCGGTACCTGTTCTTCCGCGACAACCCCAAGGGACCGTTCGCCGAGCGCTGGAGCCACGCGGCGGGCTGCCGGAGGTGGTTCAACGCGGTGCGGGACACGTCGACCAACGAGATCCAGGCGGTGTACCGGGTGGGGGAGCCCCGCCCCGAGCGGCTTGAGCCGGGGCCGGTCACTTCTCAGCCGAGTCCGGAAAATCCAGCCCGTCCGGCGCTTGAGGACGAGGCCGTTCAGGCCGAAGGGGGGTCTGGGGGCGCAGCCCCCAGCGGGGTCGAAGGGGCGGAGCCCCTGGAGGAGGGGACGGGTAGGGGCGGCGGGGGCGCTTCACCCCTCAGCGCCTCCACCGCGGGCCAGCCGTTCCGCCGCACCACCGGCGGCCGAATCGACCGCGGCACCCCCCTCACCTTCACCTTCGACGGTACCGAATACCAGGGCTACCAGGGCGACACCCTCGCCTCCGCCCTCCTCGCCAACGGCGTCATCCAGGCCGCGACCAGCATCAGACTCGGCCGCCCCCGCGGCATCTTCTCCGCCGGCGTCGAAGAACCCAACGCGGTGGTCCAGATCGAGGAACCCTTCCCCGAGCCGATGCTCCCCGCGACCACCGTCGAGCTCTACGACGGCCTGGTCGCGAGCAGCCTCCCCGGTCAGGGCCGCCTCGCCACCGAACCCGACCCGGCCCGCTACGACGCCGTACACGCCCACTGCGACCTGCTGGTGGTCGGCGCGGGCCCGGCCGGCCTCGCGGCGGCAGCGGCGGCGGCGAGCAGCGGCGCCCGCGTCATCCTCGCCGACGACCAGCCGGAACCCGGCGGCAGCCTGCTCGGCACCGGCGAGCACCTCGACTGGGTGGAGACGACCCGCGCACAGCTGGCAGCGGCCGCCGAGGTACGCGTGCTGCGCCGTACCACCGTCTTCGGGTACTACGACGACAACCACCTCCTCGCCGTCGAGCGCCGCACCAACCACCTCGGCGCCGGGGCCCCGGCGACCGTCTCCCGCGAGCGCGTCTGGCGGATCCGCGCCCGCCGCGTCGTCCTCGCCACCGGCGCCCACGAGCGTTCGCTGGCGTTCGGCGACAACGACCGCCCCGGCGTGATGCTGGCGTCGTCCGCCCGGACGTACCTCCACCGGTACGCCGCGCTGCCCGGCCGGCACGCGGTCGTGTTCACCACCAACGACAGCGCCTACCCCGCAGCCCTCGACCTGGCGGCCGCGGGCGTGGACATCGCCGCGATCGCCGACACCCGGCCCGAGCCGGGGGAGTGGGCCGAGCGCGCCCGGTCCGCCGGGATCGAGGTGCTCGCCGGACACGCGGTCACCGGCACGGAGGGCGGGGCCCGCCTCACCGCCGTGACGGTCGCCCCGTACGGCGAGTCCACCGGCCGGCGGGAGTTCGCCGTCGACCTGCTCCTGGTCTCCGGCGGCTGGAACCCGGTCGCGCACCTGTTCAGCCAGGCGGGTGGCAAGCTCCGCCACGACGACGCCCTCGGCGCGTTCGTGCCCGGCAGCTGCCGTCAGGCGGTGCAGGTCGCGGGCAGCGCGAACGGCGTCTTCGACCTCGCCACGGTCCTCGCGCAGGGCGCGGCGGCCGGTGCGCGCGCGGTCGAGGCGGAGGGCTACGCCGCCGGGACGCCGGTCCTCCCGGCCGTGGCCGCCCAGCCGCACACCCCGCCCATGCAGGTCTTCACCATCCCCACCGACACCGGCGCCCCCAGGTTCGTCGACCTCCAGCGTGACGTCACGGTCGACGACCTGGCGCGGGCGACCGGCGCGGGCCTGCGGTCGGTGGAGCACACCAAGCGCTACACCACCGCCGGCACCGGTGGCGACCAGGGCAGGACGGCCGGTGTCCTGGCCAGCGGGGTCGTCGCCGAACTCCTCGGCGTGGACATCTCGGCGCTCGGCCTGCCCACCTTCCGGCCGCCGTACACCCCGGTCTCCTTCGCCGCCCTCGCGGGGCGCGACCGAGGCGCGCTGAGCGACCCGGTCCGCACGACGGCCCTGCACACCTGGCATGTGGCGCACGGCGCGCTGTTCGAGAACGTCGGCCAGTGGAAGCGGCCCTGGTACTACCCGCGAGGCGGCGAGGACATGGAGGCCGCCGTGCTGCGCGAGTGCCGCGCCGCCCGTGAGGGCGTGGCCTTCATGGACGCCTCCACCCTCGGCAAGATCGACGTACAGGGCCCGGACGCGGCACTCTTCCTCGACCGGCTCTACACCAACATGATGAGCACCCTGAAGGTCGGCATGATCCGCTACGGCGTGATGTGCCGCCCCGACGGGATGGTCTTCGACGACGGCACGGTCATCCGGCTCGCCCAGGACCGCTTCCTGGTCACCACGACGACCGGAAACGCCGCCGCCGTCCTGGACTGGATGGAGGAGTGGCTGCAGACCGAGTGGCCCGGCCTGCGGGTCCACTGCACCTCGGTCACCGAACAGTGGGCCACCGTCGCCCTGGTCGGCCCGAAGTCCCGTGCGGTCCTCGGCTCGGTCGCGCCCCGACTGGCCGTGTCCAACGACGACTTCCCGTTCATGGCGTGGCGGGAGACGACCGTCGCCGGCATCGACGCACGCGTGTGCCGGATCAGCTTCTCCGGCGAACTGGCCTACGAGATCAACGTGTCACCGTGGGACGCCCTCGCCCTCTGGGAGGCGCTGGACGAGGCCGGCGCGCCGTACGGCATCACCCCGTACGGCACGGAGACCATGCACGTCCTGCGCGCCGAGAAGGGTTACCCGATCGTCGGCCAGGACACCGACGGCACGGTCACCCCGCAGGACCTCGGCATGGGCTGGGCGGTGTCGAAGAAGAAGCCCGACTTCATCGGAAAGCGCTCCTACGCCCGCGCCGACACCGTCCGCCCCGACCGCAAGCACCTCGTCGGGCTCCTCCCCGAGGACCCGGCCGCCTTCCTCCCGGAGGGCACGCACCTGGTCGCCGACGGCGAACTGCCCGCGCCGCCCGTGCCGATGCTCGGCCACGTCACCTCCAGCTACCGCAGCGCGGCGCTCGGCCGGACCTTCGCGCTCGCCCTGATCAAGGGCGGCCGGGACCGCATCGGCGAACGGCTGTACGCCCCCGTCGGCGACCGGCTGGTCCCGGTGACCGTCGCCGGCCCCGTCCTCTACGACCCCGAGGGAGCCCGCCGCGATGGCTGACACCGCACCGACCGTATGGCAGCGCAGCCCCCTGGCCGGCGCCGCCCACCGCCTGGCCGCCGCCACGCGCTCCTCCCGGGGTGCGATCCGGCTGGCCGAACTGCCCTTCCTGGCCCAGGTGAACGTCCGCCTCGACGCCAAGGGCCCGGCGGCGGAGGCCATCGGCCTGGCCCTGGGACTCCAACTGCCCTTGGAACCCAACACCGTGGTGCACGCGGGGGACGTGACCGCGGTGTGGCTCGGCCCCGACGAATGGCTCGTGGTGAGCCTGCCCGGCACCCAGCGGGACCTGGAGAGCCGGATCCGCTCGGCGGCGGGAAACGAACCGGTCTCCGTCACCGACGTCTCCGCCCAGCGCACCACCCTGCTGGTGGGCGGCCCCCGCGCCCGCGACCTGCTGGCCCACGGCTGCGCCCTGGACCTGCACCCGCGTGCCTTCGGCCCCGGCCGCAGCGCCCAGACGACGCTGGCCCGCACCCAGGTCGTCCTGGTGGCCCGCGACGAGCCCAGGGCCGGTTTCTGGGTACTGGTGCGCTCCTCCTTCGCCGGCTACCTGGTGGACTGGCTGCTGGACGCGGCCGTCGAATACCGGTGAACGGCCCGGCAGGGCGGCAGAGATGACCCGGCGGTGCCGGACCGACGCGAACGCTTGGCCCGGCACCGCCGCACCATTCCCGCCGACCGACCGCTCCGATGGCCAAGGCTCTGGCTACAACGGCGGGTTGCTGTCCCGGCCGCACCGAGCAGGCGGCTCCAGCGCCGCTGTGGGCACTCAGCCCACGTACCCCATCCGGTGGCTTATCTCCTCCACGCCCTTGAGCAGCAGGGGCGCCAGCTCGTGCATGCGCTCCGCGGTGAAGCGGTACGCGGGCCCGGAGGCGCTGAGGGCGGCCACGACCTCGCCGTGGTGCGAGCGGATCGGGGCCGCCATGGCATGCAGTCCGAGTTCGAGTTCCTCCAGCGTCACCGCATATCCCCGATCCCGCGCCTCGGTGAGGTTCTTCTCGAGCTCGGTCCGCGAGGTCAGGGTGTGCGGCGTGAGCCTCCGCAGTCCGGCGGCGGCGAGCACCTGGGCGCGCTGCGTCGCCAGCAGGTGTGCGAGCAGGATCTTGCCGCTGGAGGTGGCATGCACCGGGGTGAGCTTCCCGACCCAGTTGTGGGTGCCGACGGCGCCCGGGCCGCGCACCTGGTGGAGGTTGACGGCGTAGTGCTCCCGCAGGACGGCGATGTTGACGGTTTCGCCGATCTCCTCGCTGAGCCGCTCGCAGACCTCCCGCCCCTGCCGGGTGAGGTCGAGGCGGCCCGTGACCGCGCCGGCCAGCCGCACGATTCCGAAACCGAGCCGGTACTTGCCGCGCTCGGCCGCCTGCTCGACCAGACCGCGCGCCTCCAGGGCACCGAGCAGGCGGAACGCGGTCGACTTGTGGACGTCGATCTCGGCGGCGACCTCACTGACCCCCGCCTCCCCGCGCTGGGCCAGGATCTCCAGGACGCTGACGGCACGGTCGACGGACTGCACCCCGCTCACCGCCGGAGCCGTTGTTTCGTCATCTGCGGCGTGGTTGCTCATGGCGCAACTATAAGCACTGCCGGTCGCCGTGGTCCCGTGGTGCGCAGAGGGAGGGTATACGACGGCTCCTCGTGCGGGGGAGCCGTCGTCACCGGTGTTCTCGCGGGCCGTGCGGCCGGTGGTGTCAGCGGAAGACGACCGTGCAGTGGCCGTTGGTCAGCACACGGCTCTCGCTGTGCCACTGCACGGCGCGCGCGAGGACCCGGGCCTCGACGTCGCGGCCCATGGTGACCAGCTCGTCCGGGGTGTGGGAGTGGTCCACGCGGACGACGTCCTGCTCGATGATCGGGCCCTCGTCGAGGTCGGGCGTGACGTAGTGCGCGGTGGCTCCGACGAGCTTGACGCCCCGCTGGTGCGCCTGCACGTACGGCCGGGCGCCCTTGAAGCTCGGCAGGAAGGAGTGGTGGATGTTGATGGCCCGGCCGTCGAGCCGCTTGCACAGGTCGTCGGAGAGGATCTGCATGTAGCGGGCGAGCACCACCAGGTCGACGTCGAGCTCACCGACGAGCTCCAGCAGCCGGGCCTCCGCCTCCGCCTTGGTCTCCCGGGTCACCGGGATGTGGTGGAAGGGGATGCCGTAGTTGCGGGCCAGCGGCTCGAAGTCGCGGTGGTTGGAGACGATCGCCGGGATCTCGATGTTGAGCGAGCCCGTGGACTGGCGGAAGAGCAGGTCGTTCAGGCAGTGGCCGAACTTCGACACCATGATCAGGGTGCGGGTCGGGGTCGTCACGTCGTGCAGCTGCCAGCTGATCCGGTAGGCGTCGGCGACCGGGCCGAAGTCCGTGCGCAGCCGCTCCAGCGACGTGGACGGATGCGAGACCTCGAAGTGCATCCGCATGAAGAAGCGGTCCTGCAGACGGTCGTCGAACTGCTGGCTCTCGAGGATGTTGCCGGAGTGGTCCACCAGAAAGCTGGTGACCGCGTGGACGAGGCCGGACCGGTCGGGGCACGAGAGGGTGAGGACGAACTCGCGGCCGGGCTGCGGGCGAGGGGACATGACATCCTCCGAATGCGCAATACGCAACGATGAGAGTGATGCGCAACATCGTCCGATGCGGACGGGGACGGGTCAAGAGGCTTGTCCCGAGAGGTGCGAGAAGATGCGCCATGCGCAACAATCGGCCCTTGGTTGGCGGTCCGGCGCAGCGGAGAAGACGGCACGTGCGCGACCAGTAAACGCGAGGTGCGCGAGGAAGAGTTGTGGCTCAGAGCTTACTGAGAGGTAGCTGTGCCAGTGTGGCGCGCGCCCGCACCCCCTTCAGGAGCCCCTGGATGACTCTGATCAACGGTCTGCCCGCACATGTGCTGTTCGTCCATGTGGTCGTCGTGTTGATACCCCTCACCGCGCTGGCCCTGGTGACGGCCGCGCTCTGGCCGCGCGCCGCCCGGCGGCTGGGCGTCCTGCTCCCGGTGCTCGCCTTCGTCGCCCTGGCAAGCGTGCCGCTGACCACGCACGCCGGTGAGTGGCTCGAACGGCATGTGGCCGATGACGCCCTGGTGCGCCGGCACACCGAGCTGGGCGACGGACTGCTGCCCTGGGCGCTGGGCCTCTTCGTGCTGGCGGCCGTCGTCTGGTGGGCGGGGCGGCGCGCTCCGGCGGAGCCCGGTCGGCGCAGTGGCTCGCGGTGGTCCGCCCTTCCGGTACGGATCGTCGTCGGTGTGCTCTCGCTGGCCGTCGCGGCCGGAGCGGTCGTGGACGTCTACCGGATCGGCGACTCCGGAGCGAAGGCCGCGTGGCACGACGCCTACTCGAAGACGGCGACGGGGCCGAAGGACCACGGCGACTGATCCGGCCGCCAACCGGCCCAACCGGTCACCCGGCGTCGTCCGGCTCGGGGCCGAAGGACCCCGGGTCCGGACCGAGTGGCCCGTGGCGGCCTCGGCCGTACGCGCACACGCTGGGAGCAGAAGCCACGAAGGGAGCCGGTGCGATGACGTCCACCACCACCATGACCGCGGCTCTCGAGCCCGTGCACCGCGAACGGCTGATGCGCCTGGCCCACGAGGTCTCCTTCGAGGCGGGGTCCCGCCTGTTCGAGGAGGGGCGGCGCGCCGACCGGTTCTGGATCGTGCGTACCGGCACCGTAGCCCTCGACCTGCACGTGCCGGGCCGTCGGCCCGCCGTCATCGAGACCCTCGGACACGGCGAACTGGTCGGCTGGTCCTGGCACTTCGAGCCGTACTTCTGGCACCTGGGCGCCACGGCCATGAGCCCGGTGCGCGCCTGGGAGTTCGACGCCGGGGCCGTACGGTCGCTGTGCGCCGGGGATCCGGAGTTCGGCCGGGCGGTCGCCGTCTGGGTCGGGCGCGTGGTCGCTCAACGGCTGCATGCCTCCCGGGTCCGGCTGCTCGACCTCTACGCCCCCTACGGCAGCGGCGGTCCGGCGTGACCGGTGGCGAGGAGCTGACGAGCACCCCGTCCGTCACCCCGCACGCCGGCGGGAACATCAGCTGAGCACGCGTCATCAGCTGTACGTGCTCGGCCCCGCCCCCCGCTCGGGTTCCGTGCACTCGGGGCGGGACCGAGGACGACGCCGCCTACCCGGTGGGCAGTGGGACGTGCCAGCTCAGTACCGAACCGCCTTCCTCGGGGTCGGTCACCTCGAGCCGGCCGCCGAGGTTCTCCGCCCGTTCCGCCATGTTGAGCAGTCCGCTGCGCCGGCCGCCGGACGGGATGCCCACGCCGTTGTCCGAGACCCGCAGGCGCACCTCGCGGCCGTCGGTCGTCAGAACCACCTGGGCCCGGTCGGCGTGGGCGTGCCGGGCGACGTTGGTGAGGGCCTCGGTCAGCACGGCCACGACATGGTCGGCGATCTCCGGCGGCACATCGGTGTCGACCAGGCCTTCCATCCGCACGCTGGGGGCGAAGCCCAGCACGGGAGCGGCCTCGCCGACCGCCCGGACGAGCCTGGCCCGCAGGCCGCTGGAGGCGGTGCCGGTGCGGGCCCGCAGCCCGAAGATCGTCGACCTGATGATCTTGATGGTCTCGTCGAGGTCGTCCACGGCCCGCAGCACCCGCTCGGAGGCCTCGGCGTGTTCGATGAAACGGCCCGCGCTCTGCAGGGTCATCCCGGTGGCGAACAGCCGCTGGATGGCGAGGTCGTGCAGGTCCCGGGCGATGCGGTCGCGGTCCTCCAGCAGCGCGATCTGCTGGGCGTCCCGCCTGCGGTCGGCCAGCTCCATGGCGATCGCGGCCTGGGCGGCGAATCCCTGCAGCAGCTCGGTCTCCTTCTGGAGATAGGCCGGCCGGCCGGCTTCACGGGCCACCAGGACCACGCCGCGCACCCCGTTCTCGCCCGTGCCGATGGGGACGGCCACGGCGGGGCCGAGCCCCCCGAAGCGCGGCGGCTCGGGGTTGATCCGCGGGTCATGGACCACGTCGTCGCTGGTCACCGGGGCGGTCGCGGTGTACGCCAGCCCCATCAGGCTCGCGTCCATGGGCAGCACCAGTCCGCGGTGCGCCTCCGCGTCCACTCCGACGGCGATCTCCACGGTGAGTGACTTCGTGCCCTCCATGGGCATGGCGACCGCCGCCAGGGCGGAGCCCGAGATCTCCCGGGCCCGTTCGGCGATCAGGCCCAGGGACTCGGCCCGGTCGGTGCCGGACATCAGGCTGTGACCGATCTCCGCGTTCGCGCGCTGCCAGCGTTCGCGCAGCCGGGCGTCCTCGTACAGGCGCGCGTTGTCGATGGCCACACCGGCGGCCACCGCCAGCGTGGACAGCACCGACTCGTCCTCCTCGTCGAACTCCGCGCTGCCGCGCTTCTCGGTCAGATACAGATTGCCGAAGACCTGGTCGCGGACCCGGATCGGGACGCCCAGGAAGCTGCTCATCGGCGGGTGGCCCGGCGGGAAGCCGTAGGAGGACGCGTGTTCGGCGATCTTGCCGAGCCGGAGCGGCTGCGGGTGCCGGATCAGCTCGCCGAGGATGCCGTGCCCTTCCGGATAGGGACCGATCGCGGAGATCTGCTGCGCGTTGACGCCCACCGTGTGGAAGGCGGACAGCCGTGTGCCGTCCGGTCCGATGACGCCGAGCGCCGCGTACTCGGCGTCCACGAGCACGGCGGCCGCCTCCACGATGGAGTGCAGCACCTGCTCCAGGTTCAGCTCCCGGCCGACGGAGAGGACCGCCTCCAGCAGACCCTGCACCCGATCCTGCGTGCCACGGGCCGCGTTGATCCGGGCCTGCAGCTCCTCCAGCAGCTCGTCGAGCTTCAGCTGGGGCAGTCGTACCCGGGGTTCCTCCACACCGGTCACCACGTCCTCCAGTCCCCACCGGCGCAAGGCTCCGCACCGATGGGTTCCACCCACACGGTATCCCCTGCGGGGCCGGGCTGGGACGTGATCCGGAAACCGGTCCGCCGGCCTGAGCCCGCCCCGCTCCCGGGCGCAGCGGGATGCTCCTCCGGACGTCCGAGGCGGGTGACGGCCATGTCGGCGCGGGCGGCAACCCCGGGCGCGGTCAGGCCCCCGGAACCGCCACCTCCGCGTGCCGTTCTCCGCCGAGCACGATCTTGAGGGCGCCGGTCTCGGCGGCCCGGGAGAAGACGTCGTAGGCCTCCTCCATGTGGTCCAGTGGGACCGTGTGGGTGACCAGTTGCCGGGTCGGCAGCCGGCCGGCGGCGGCCATCCGCAGCAGAGTCGGCGTGGAGTAGGTGTCCACCAGGCCGGTCGTGATGGTCAGGTTCTTGATCCACAGGTCTTCGAGGTGCAGCGTCGCCGGCTCGCCGTGCACGCCGATGTTCGCCACGTGCCCGCCGGGCCGGACCATGCGGGTGCACAGCTCGAAGCTCTCCGGGACGCCGACGGCCTCCATGACCACGTCCGCGCCGAGTCCCTCGGTGAGATCGTCGACCAACTGGGCGGGCTCCTCGCGGACGTCGGCGACGGCGTCGGCGCCGAGCCGCCGGGCGGCCTCCAGCCGGGCCGCGTTCAGGTCGACCGAGATGATCCGTTCCGGGCAGAACAGGCGCGCCGTGGCGACGGCCGCGAGTCCGACGGGCCCGGCGCCGACGATGGCGACGGTGTCGCCGGGGCGCACGTGCCCGTTGAGGACACCGACCTCGTAGGAGGTCGGGAAGATGTCCGCGAACAGGACGGCGTCCTCGCTGGGCACGGTCGCGGGCAGCGGATGCACGGAAAGGTCGGCGTAGGGCACGCGGACGTACTCGGCCTGTGTGCCGTCGATCAGGTGGCCGAGGACCCAGCCTCCGCCGCCCCGGCACTGGCCGTACGAGCGGTCCCGGCAGAACCGGCACCGGCCGCACGAGGTGATGCAGGACATCAGCACCCGGTCCCCGGGCCGTACGGTCCGTACGTCGCTGCCGGCCTCGACGATCTCGCCGACGGCCTCGTGCCCGAGCACCGTGCCGGAACGGACGTCGGGGACGTCGCCCTTGAGGATGTGCAGATCCGACCCGCAGATGGTCACGGCGCCGACCTTCACGATGACATCGGTGGGTTCCTTCAGAGCGGGGTCCGGGACGTCCTGCCAGGACGCCTGCCCCGGACCGTGGAACACGAAGCCCTTCATGGCAGCTCCTCGTCGCTCTTCGTCGACTCCGCCGCGGGGTCGCGGTGCAGCCACGGCGCCGGGATCGCCCGCACCTTCAGCTTGGCCGGTGCACAGCGGTGCCGCTTGGGCCGTCCGGCCCAGGCCCGCGGGCATACGGCGCGATCCGGGACCCCGGCCGTCACGAGGCCGAGCGGTTCCGAGCGATGAGCCTGGCCGTCATCAGGCGGAGCGGTGCCCCGTATGGACCGGGGGACAGGGCCGGACGGCCCTTCCGCCCCGACCGGCACTCCCGCTTCGCTCGTGTCATGTCCGAGAACGACGCGGCCTGTTCGGCAGCGCACCACACCGCAGCCGAGGTGCTCGCGCCCCACCAGGTGGCCGGCGGAGCGACCGTCGTGTCCCTGCACGGCGAGATAGATGTGCTGACCGTCCCCGCGCTGTCGCGACGGCTCGACGCGCTCACCACCTGCCCGCAGCCCGATCTGGTGCTCGACCTGCGGCCGGTCACGTTCATCGACTGTGCCGGACTCGGCGCCCTGTGCCGTGCGCGCAACCGGACGCTGGCCCGGCGGGGCCGGCTGCGGCTCGTCACGGACAGCGCGGGCTTCCGGCGCATCCTGCGGGCCACGGGGCTGGGAGACGTCTTCGAGGTGCACACACGACTCCCTCAGCCGCTGCCGGGGCCCACCGGCGGAGCGGCGTGATGAACGCACTGCCGGAGTGGTGGCGTCGGCGAGGCGATCCGCTGCGGCGACCCGAGGACGTCGCGGAGGCCTGGCGGGCTGACACGGACCGGCCTCGCTGACGCGGCCCGACACCGGAAGCGAGCCGCGCGCGTCCCCGCGCCGCCGGCCGCATCGTGGCCGCCTGTCCCCGCGCATGCGTGGGCACGCGTACGACCGTCGTTCGGCGCGACGTGTTCTATGACGTGTTCTATGACGGGAAGGACCAGGGCGATCATGCCCGGGTCCCCCGGCTCGGCGTGGTGAGCGACGCCGCCCACGGGGCGGTGCGGAAGCCTGCCGGGAGGCGGTGGCAATAAGTGGCGCGGTGGTCTGCCTGGCCCGCCCGACCGAGCGGTCAGGACGTCAGGCGGGTTCCGGTACGACGGCCACCGGACAGGCCGCGTGGTGCAGCACGCCGTGGGCGACGCGGCCGAGTGGCAGACCGAAATGACCGTGCCTGCGCCGGGCGCCGAGGACGAGCAGGCCGGCCTCGCGGGAGGCGGCGATCAGGGCGTCCCGGGCATGGCCCTCGACCGTGCGGCGGTCGGTCCTCGGCTCGGCCGGTGTGCCGCGCAGGGCCTCCTCCAGCAACGCGACGGCCTGCTGCCTCTGGAGCTGCGCCGCGGAGTGGCCGACGACCGCGGGCGTGGGACGCCGCCAGGCCCGTACCGCTTCCAGCGGCACCCCCCGCAGGGCGGCCTCCTCGACGGCGAACCGTACGGCGGCCGAGCCGGCCGGCTTCTCGCCCACCCCCACCACGATCCGGCCCCGGATCCCGGTGCGGTCCTGGTCGTCAGGGCCGCCGCGCAGCACGATCACCGGGCAGCGCGCGTGCCCGGCGACCGCGAGGCTGACGGAACCCAGCAGCGCCTCGGCCATGCCGCTGCGCTCACGACACCCCAGCACGACGGCGAGGGCGCAGCCGCTCTCCCGTACCAGCCCCTGCTCCGGCTCCTCGGGCAGCACGTCGGTGGTGACCTGCACCTCCGGCCGGCGGCGCCGGGCACGCTCCTCCGCGGTACCGACGACGTCCCGGGCCATCACCTCCTCCAGCGGCCTGTCGAGTTCCTGCGCGAGCAGGGCGCCTTCGTAGCGGTCCCAGAGGGAGGCGTACACCAGCCGGAGCGAGGCCCCGCGCAGGACGGCCTCGTCGGCGGCCCAGTCGACGGCCCGCAGGCTCGGCTCGGAACCGTCGACGCCGACGACGATCGGAAGATGCATGGTGTTCAGCGCTCCCTCGAAGGATCAGCGGGCTCAGTCGTGCGGAACGACGGCGACCGGGGCCACGACGTGGTGCAGCACGGCATGCGTGACGTGGCCGATGTGGGCGCCGAGCGGGCTGGTGCGGACCCGCCGGCCCACGACGACCAGACAGGCCTCGCGGGAGGCGGCGAGGAGCACCTGCGCGGCGCCGCCGCACCGGCTCGCCTCGATCACTTCCACGTCCGGGAACGTCCGCCGCCAGGCGCGCAGCACCTCGGTCAGCGCCCTGGCCTGCGCGTGGGCGAGCTCGTCGGGGAGCCCGCCGGCACCGGAGAAGCGGGGGAAGGAGGCGCGCGGCCGGCTCCAGCCGTGCACGACCCGGAGGGACGCGCCCCGCCGGGCGGCGGCGTCGAAGGCGAACCCGAGCAGCCTCTCGTCCGGGGTGGCGAGGTCGAGGCCGAGGACGACGGGCCGGAAGGGGGTCGCGGCGGAGGGAATGCCCGCCGGGTCCGGCTTGTGCTCGTCGGCGGCCTGCTCCCCGGCCCGGACCAGCACCACCGGCCGCTCGGCGTGCGCGAGGACGGCCAGGCCGACCGAGCCGGCCATGAAGCCGGCGATCCCGCCGAGGCCGCGCGAGCCCAGCACCATCAGCTCGGCGCCGTCCGCCGCCTCGGTCAGGGCCTGGGCCGGATTCCCGGTGAACCGGTCGGTGCTCACCTCGACACCGGGATGGCGCAGCCGCAGACCTTCGGCGGCCTGGCGGGGAGCCTCCTCGGTCCACTGCCGCCGGGGCCCGCCGCCGGGCGGCGGGGCCAGGGCGACGGGTTCGGGCACCGGCTCCCAGACGTGAACGACCTTCAGCGGCAGACCGCGCAGCGCTGCCTCGCGCGCCGCCCATTCGGCGGCGGCCCGGCTCTCGGGCGACGCGTCGAGACCCACCGTGACAGTTCGAGCCATCGTCTCCGCCTCCCAGGACGAGGATCCAGTCCCAGGGTGGTCCCACCGGGCCGGCGGGGTGAAGGGCCGCAGGTCCCGCCCCGGGACCGACCGGCCCCTGGCCGGCTCTCCCGCACCGGCGCATCCTGGGAACGGACCGGCCGCCAGGACCGTACGGAGGCCACCGGACCCCCCTTCGAGGAGATCGTGCGGCTGATGCGGGACGGGCAGGTCAGCGCCCTGCCCGTGATCGAGGGCGAGGACCGGGTGGCCGGCGCGACGCCGCCGGGCCGCCGGCGGGCATCTTCAGCCGCGCCGACCTGCTCAGGGTCTTCCTGCCGTGGCAGGTGTGGCCGAGGTGCGGTTCGACCTCGCACGCGACACCCCGCCGAGTGACTGGGGCCGGTCGGCCCTAGTCCGTACGGCACCGCTGGATGGATGATCGGCCTCGTGGACAGCCCGCGGTCCGTCCTTCCCGGGGAACGAGAGGTCGCCATGACCGAGACACGCACCTTCACGGAGCAGCACCCGATCCGGGTGTTCCTGGTGGACGACCACGAGGTCGTACGACGCGGCCTGGCCGACCTGCTCGACGCCGAGGCGGACATCTCCGTGGCCGGGGACGCGGACACCGCCGAGCACGCCCTCACCCGCGCTCCCGCGCTGCGCCCGGACGTCGCCGTGCTCGACGTACGGCTCCCGGACGGCGACGGCATCTCGGTCTGCCGGGAGCTGCGCAGCCGGCTGCCGGAGCTGGCGTGTCTGATGCTGACCTCGTTCGACGACGAGGACGCCCTGCTGGACGCCATCATGGCCGGCGCCTCCGGCTATGTGCTCAAGCAGATCAAGGGCTCCGACCTCGTCTCCGCCGTGCGCACCGTCGCCTCGGGACAGTCGATGCTGGACCCCGCGACCACGGCCCGCCTGATGCGCTCGCTGCGCACCGACCCGGCGCAGAACCCCTCGGTGCCGCCCGAGCTGGCGACCCTGTCACCCCGCGAACGCGACATCCTCGCCCTGATCGGCGACGGTCTCACCAACCGGGAGATCGGCCAGCGGCTGTACCTGTCGGAGAAGACCGTCAAGAACCACATCTCGCGCATGCTGGCGAAGCTGGGAGTCCAGCGCCGGGTCCAGGCCGCGGTCCTCGCGTCCCACCTGGAGCCACAGAGCTCCGGGGAACAGGCGGACCACTGACCGCTCGGCCTGGACGGCACAGCCGGCAGGCCACGTCTCCGCAGTGGCCGACTGCTTCGGCGTACGGCCCGCCTCCGGACCACGCGGCCCGCCTCCAGACCACGCGGCCCTCCGCCAGCCGGGGCCAGGCACCGCCGGGGACCCACGGCGGCAGGTCGCTGTCCGTCGGAGCGGGTCACTCCTGCGGAGCGGGTCACTCCTGCCGCGCGCGCACGATCACGACCGGGCAACTCGCGTGCTGCGAGACGTGCTGGCTGACCGAGCCGAGCAGGGCGGCGGCGAACCCGCCCCTGCCCCGGCTGCCGACGACCAGGACCTCGGCTCCCTCGGCGGCCCGCAGCAGCACGTCGGCGGCGTTGCCGTGCACCACATGGCTGCGGACCGAGCCGACGGCGTCCGCGCCGAGCACATCGGTCAGTTCCTTACGCATCCGCTGCCTGGTCTCGTCCTCGTCGACGTCCAGGTCCACGGCGGGCGCCGACCAGCCGTACAGCCCCGGCAGCTCCCACACCGCGACGGCGTCCACGGCAGCGCCGACGAGGCCCGCGTACCGGACGGCCCAGCGCAGGGCCTCGTACGAGGACGGCGATCCGTCGACACCGACGACCACCCGGGGCTCGGAGACGTCCCTGTCCATGTGATCCATGTGTGCCACCTCTCCTCGGCTCTCCCACCCCGTCGGTCACGGCCACGTCGCTTCCACGCTGCACGCGGTCCCGCCATCTCGCCAGGGCAACGCCCCCGGGGTGCCGCGGGCCCCGCCGGCGCGGCGCCGCGCGAGTGCCGTTGGGCCTCCCCGGACTGGGCCGTCCGAGGGCGGTCCCCGGTGAAAAGGACGATGATGGAGTGAGTGCTCATGCAGGCGAACGCGGGTGACGTACCGCGCCTTGAGTCGCGGGAGGAGCCATGAGCAAGGGGGCGTCGGCCCGGCCGCGGGTCGGGACGCAGAGCTGTGGGTCGCGGCTGCCGACGCGCAGGGCCGCGCGGAACACCGTCGTGCGCAGGGGCCCGGCGTCGAAGAGCGACTGGCTGCTGCTGCCCGGCGGATCGTGGCGGCACGTCGAGACGATCAGGGTGCGCAGTCTGTTCGGCTGAACGCGGGAGCCGTCCGTTCGTACCGATCGGACACGGCACCTGCGGCATGGCCGCCGTACTGGCCGAGCTGCCCCGCAATCGCCCCCGCCCGCCGGACCTCGCCGCACTGCGCCGCGGGTCTCGTGGGTCCGGCCCAGGCGCCGGTGCCGCCGGTGAGGGTGGGCGGTGCGCCGGTAGGAGGCTCCGCCTCGCAGCAGTGAGGAAGCCTGTCGTGGCGGCCGGGTCGAGGGCGGACGGACGACGAGGGGGGCCGGGCCCGGCGCCAACGACCCCGGCAGAACCGGCGGGTGACCCGGTTCGAGGGGTTCGTACACCCAGTCGGAGCCGGTCACCGGGCCGGTGTCCAGCGGTGGACGGACGCTGTACGGGGGTGGACCTGACTCCTGAGCCTGCCCGAAGGGTGCCGCCTCGCCGGCGGACGTGGCCCGAACGGCCCTGTCGGGTACCCGGCGGTCCGCCGGAGGCTGGACGCTGTGCCCGCCCGGGCACGCGTTCCGCCCCGACCGCCGTCCGATCCGGAAGGAACCCGATGTCCGTCGACACGCAGCACGCGCCCGCCGGGCTCACGGACGAGGAACTCGCCACGCTGGACGCGCACTGGCGCGCCGCGAACTACCTCTCCGTCGGCCAGATCTACCTCATGGCCAACCCCTTGCTGACCGAACCGCTGCGCCCGGGGCACGTCAAGCCGCGCCTGCTGGGCCACTGGGGCACCTCACCTGGCCTCAACCTGGTGCACACCCACCTCAACCGCCTCATCAAGGCCCGCGGCCTGAACGCCCTGTGCGTCTGGGGACCGGGGCACGGCGGCCCCGCCGTCCTGGCCAACTCCTGGCTGGAGGGCTCGTACACCGAGACCTACCCGGACGTCACCCGGGACGCGGCGGGCATGGCCCGGCTGTTCAGGCAGTTCTCCTTCCCCGGCGGGGTGCCCAGCCACGTCGCCCCGGAGACACCGGGCTCGATCCACGAGGGAGGCGAACTCGGCTACTCGCTCTCCCACGCGTACGGCGCCGCGCTGGACAATCCCGGCCTGCTGGTCGCCTGTGTGATCGGCGACGGCGAGGCGGAGACCGGACCGCTGGCCGCCTCCTGGCACTCCAACAAGTTCCTCGACCCGGTCGACGACGGCGCCGTCCTGCCGATCCTGCACCTCAACGGCTACAAGATCGCCAATCCGACCGTGCTGTCCCGGATCCCCGAGACGGAACTCGACGACCTGCTCAGGGGCTACGGCCACGAGCCGATCCACGTCACCGGCCACGACCCGGCGGCCGTCCACCGTGCGATGGCCGAGGCCATGGACACCGCCGCCGACCGCATCGCCGCCCTGCAGCGGGCCGCCCGCGTCGGCGGGGCCACGGACCGGCCCCGCTGGCCGGTGATCGTGCTGCGTACCCCGAAGGGCTGGACCGGCCCGGCCGAGGTCGACGGGCTGCCGGTCGAGGGCACCTGGCGCGCCCACCAGGTGCCGCTCGCCGCCGTCCGGGACAACCCCGAGCACCTGCGGCAGCTGGAGCAGTGGCTTCGGTCGTACCGCCCCGAGGAACTGTTCGACGAGCGCGGCGCCCCGCGCCCGGACGTGCTCGCCTGCATCCCCGAGGGGGCCCGGAGGCTCGGGGCCACCCCGCACGCCAACGGCGGGCTCCTGGTGCGTGAGCTGCCCCTGCCGCCACTGGAGCGGTACGCCGTGGAGGTCGACAAGCCCGGCGCCACCCTGCACGAACCGACCCGCGTCCTCGGCGAGCTGCTCCAGGACGTCATGGCGGCCACCGCAGACCGCCGTGACTTCCGCCTGGTCGGCCCCGACGAGACCGCCTCCAACCGGCTGCAGGCCGTCTACGGCGCCAGCGGCAAGGCCTGGCAGGCCGCGACCCTGCCGGTGGACGAACACCTCGACCGGCACGGCCGGGTCATGGAGATCCTCTCCGAACACACCTGCCAGGGCTGGCTGGAGGGCTATCTCCTCACCGGCCGGCACGGGCTGTTCTCCTGCTACGAGGCGTTCGTGCACATCGTCGACTCGATGGTCAACCAGCACATCAAGTGGCTGCGCACCACGCGCCGCCTGCCCTGGCGTGCCCCCATCGCCTCCCTGAACTACCTGCTCACCTCGCACGTCTGGCGGCAGGACCACAACGGCTTCTCCCACCAGGATCCCGGGTTCGTCGACCACATCCTCAACAAGAGCCCGGAGGCGGTCCGGGTCTATCTGCCGCCGGACGCCAACACGCTGCTGTCGGTCGCCGACCATGTGCTGCGCAGCCGCGACTACGTCAACGTCGTCGTGGCCGGCAAGCAGCCCTGCTTCGACTGGCTGTCGATGGAGGAGGCGAAGGCGCACTGCGCGCGCGGCGCCGGCATCTGGGAGTGGGCCGGCACCGAGGACGGTACCCGCGAGCCCGACGTGGTGCTGGGCTGCGCGGGCGACGTGCCCACCCAGGAGGTGCTGGCGGCGGCCCAGTTGCTGCGCCGGGAGCTGCCCGGGCTGGCGGTGCGTGTGGTGAACGTCGTCGACATCGCGCGTCTGCTGCCGAGCGAGGAACACCCGCACGGGATGACCGACTTCGAGTACGACGGCCTCTTCACCGCCGGCAAGCCGGTCATCTTCGCCTACCACGGCTACCCGTGGCTGATCCACCGCCTGGCCTACAGCCGGACCGGGCACCATCACCTGCACGTGCGCGGCTACAAGGAGATCGGGACCACGACGACGCCGTTCGACATGGTGGTCCGCAACGACCTGGACCGCTACCGCCTCGTGATGGACGTGATCGACCGCGTCCCCGGCCTGGCCGTGCGGTCGGCGGCCGTACGCCAGCGGATGGCCGACGTCCGGCAGCGCCACCACGTCTGGATCCGCGAACACGGCACGGACCTGCCCGAGGTGGCCGACTGGTCGTGGGACGGCTGACCGTCTCCGGGACGCGCGGGAAACGGGAACTCGGCGCGGCTCATCCGCCCCAGATGCTCCGGTACGCCTGCCGGCAGCCCGTCGGGTCCCAGGTCGTGGCTCCGGCGCTGTTGGCGGCCGTCGACACGTGGAGGGAGCGACGTAACCGCTCGTGGGACGGCCGGAGAAGGAGCGATTGAACTCGTCGACGATCTGCCAGCCCCGTTGCGACAGCGACTCGGGAACGGTGGCGGCCTGGTACTGCCCGCTGTTGATCCGCTGGAAGGCGGACGGGTCACCGTCGCCGGCACCGATGTTGAAGCGCGGGCCCGCGCCCTGCTCGCCGGCGGCGCGGAACGCGGGGGCGGCGACGCGCTCCTCACCGGCCTCGGCGACGCCATCGACTCCATGGGAGGCGCCTTCACCATGCACTGCACCGCACTGGTGCTCACCGGCGTCCGCGTCCGCTGACGGCTCTCAACCGGAGCACCGGACGGGCGCCGCGCTCTCCGTACCGTGCCCGAGCAGTGCGGCGACGACGGCCTGCACCCTGCCCACAGCCGCACTGCGCGCCCCTCACCGGCTCACCCGCGCGGCGGCGCTCACCCGGCCGCGCGGGTGGGAGCCACCCGGCTGGTCCACCGGATGCCTTTACGGCCGGGCGCGGCCGGGCAGACAGTACGAAGGCGCCGGCCCGCCGCATCACCATGAGGGGCCCGGCCGGCCGGACCACTGCGAGGAGTCGTCACGTGAGGGTCGTCATCACCGGTGGGTTCGGCTTCCTGGGCCGTCGGCTCGCCACCGCGCTGCTGCGGACGCGGACGTTCGGCGGCGCGCCGATCGAGCGACTGGTGCTCGCCGACCGCGCCGTGCAGCCCGGCTCACCACCGGCGACCGACCCCCTCGTGGACGTCGTGCACGGCGACCTCGTCGACCGCCTGGACGACGTGTTCGCGGAGCCGGTCGACGTGCTCTTCCACCTCGCCGCCGCGGTGTCGGCCGAGTGCGAGGCCGACGTCGACCTCGGCATGCGCGCCAACGTGGACACGACCCGCGCCCTGCTCGACGCCGCCCGGGCGCAGTCGGCCCGCGGGGGCCCGAGGCCGCGGGTGGTGTTCTCCAGCAGTCTCGCCGTCTACGGCGGCGGCCCGGAGCTGCCCCTGCCCCCGGTGGTCGATGAACTCACCCTGCCCAGGCCGCAGTCGAGCTACGGGACACAGAAGCTCATCTGCGAGCACCTCATCGCCGACCACACCCGCCACGGCTTCCTGGACGGACGCGTCGCCCGCCTGATGACCGTCTCGGTACGGCCCGGGACACCGAACGCCGCCGCATCCGGCTTCCTGTCCGGCATCATCCGCGAACCTCTCGCGGGACTTCCCGCGACCTGCCCGGTGCGTCCCGGCCTCCGGGTGGCCCTGTCCTCACCGCGTCGCACCGTCCACGGACTGCTCCGCATCGCCGAGGCCGAGCGCGGCACCGGACCGGGGCGGCTCGAGGGCACGGGGCCGGTCAACCTTCCCGCGCTCACGGTCTCGGTCGCCGACATGCTCACCACCCTGCGGCAGGCGGCCGGCGACGCCGTCGCCGACCTCGTGAGCATCACGCCCGACCCGGCCGTCGAAGCGATCGTCGGTTCATGGCCCGCCGTCTTCGACAACACACGCGCCGCCGCACTCGGTCTCCGGCCCGACCCGAGCTTCCTGTCGGTCGTGCAGGACTACGTCGCCGAGCACGCCGACGCAGTCCTCGTCGGCCCTCTCCCGCGGCGGGGGCGGCACCGGGAACCGTGATCATGGGAGAATTCCCGGCACGGTGCCGACGCCGACCCGCCGGTTCCCGGCGCCGACCCCCACCACGAGGAGGGCCGCGATCATGCGTGAACTGGCCGAGACGGCACGGCAGTGGGCCGCTCAGGGACGTACGGGCGTCCTCGCCCGCCCCCTCACCGAGCAGGGCTTCGGCCCCCGGCGCCCCGCCGACGCGCTCCTGATCGACCAGGACGGTCACTGCCACGGCACGCTGTACCGCGGCGCGTTCGACGCGTACCTGGCGGCGGAGGCCGCTGCCCTGCCCGCGGACCACACCGCGGCCGTACGCACGGTGTCCGTCCACGACGACGAGGTGAAGCAGGCGGGGCTGACCTGCGGCGGTCAGGCCGAAGTGCTGCTGCAGTCACTGCACACCGTCCCCGCCCGCTGGTGGGACCTGCTGGCGGACGGTTCCGACGCCGCGCTCATCACCCGGCTGGACGGGGCGCGGACCCGGGCGGCCGGCACCGTCGAGACACCCGGGCCGGAGGGTGCCGACGAGCCCGCCGAGGCCGTAAAACGTGCCCGTGAGCTGCTCGGCCGCCGCCGGGCCGGGCGGGACCTCCGCGCCACGGACGACGGTCTCGTCCTCATCGAGGCATGCCCGGCCGTACCCCACCTGGTCATCGTGGGCGGCGGCGAACTCGCCGAGCTGCTCGCCGCGCAGGCCCGCCTGCTGGACTGGCACGCCACGGTGGAGACCGCCGCCGAGGACGCCGTCCGGCTGCTGGCCCGGCAACCGGCCGCCGCCTGCCTCGTCGTCCTCAGCCATGAACCGGACGTCGACGTGCCCGTCCTGTCCGCCGCGTTGACCACCGGCGTCCCCTACGTCGGCGCCCTGGGCTCACGCCACACCCAGGCCCGCCGTGCCGCGGACCTCATCAGGGCCGGCCTCGACGAGGAACTCCTCGGGCGCGTCCACGGCCCCATCGGCCTCGACCTCGGCGCTCGCACCCCGGCCGAGACGGCACTGGCCATCTGCGCCGAGGTGCTCTCCGCTCTCGACGGCAGCGAGGTCCGCGTACTGCGCGAGGGACACCCCCGTTGACCTGCTGCCCGCAGCGCGTCCGAGCGGCCGCGGGTGCCGCACTCCGGGAACCGTCCGGATACTCCGCTCGTGGTCCGGCGGACCTCGCTAGTCTGCTCCGGATGTCCGACGACATCCCGCACGCGCGACGCGACGACAGGCCGGAGGAATCCCGGCGGGTGCACCTGGGCCGGACATTCGACGAAGACGCGGAGCTGTACGACCGGGCCAGGCCGGGATATCCGCCGGAGCTCTACGACGACCTGGCGGAACTCGCCGGTGCCCGCCCCGGCAGCCGCGTGCTGGAGGTGGGCTGCGGGACCGGCCAGGCGACGGTGCCACTGGCACGGCGCGGCTGCCGGATCACGGCGGTCGAGGCGGGGCCGAGCATGGCCGCGCTCGCCCGCCGCAACCTGGCCGGGGCCGGGCAGGCGGAGGTGGTGACGGCGGAGTTCGAGAAGTGGCCGCTGCCCGACGAGCCGTTCGACGCGGTCGTCTCGGCGACAGCGTTCCACTGGGTCGACCCCGCGGTGCGGGTGGCCAAGGCCGCCGACGCGCTGCGTCCGGGCGGCGCGCTCGCCGTGGTGCGCACCCAGCATGTGGCCGGCGGCACCGAGGAGTTCTTCGTGGAGGTCCAGCGCTGCTACGAGCGCTTCGACCCCGCCACGCCGCCCGGACTGCGGCTTCCCGCGGCCGAAGACGTCGACGGCTCGGACCATGCTGAGGAGGTGGCCCGCAGCGGCCGGTTCGGCCCCACCGTCTTCCGCCGCTACGAGCGGGACCTCACCTACGCCACGGCGGACTATCTCGACCTGCTGCGGACCTACTCAGGGCACCGAGCTCTTCCGCCGGCGGCCAGAACCGCGCTGCTGGAGTGCATCGCGGCACTGATCGACCGGCGGTACGGCGGCCGGGTGACCAAGCGGCACCTCATCGAGCTGGGAGTGTCACGGCTTCGGTGACCGCCCTGGAGCGCGGACCCGGCGGTGGGTTCAGGTGCGCAGGAGCCGCAGGTCCACCGCGTCGGCCAGGGCCTTCATGCCCGCGTCGCCGGGGTGGAGGTGGTCACCCGAGTCGTAGGCCGGGTTGAGGGCGGCCGGGTTGGCGGGGTCGCGCATGGTCCTGTCGAAGTCGATGACGCCGTCGAAGGCGCCGCTGGTGCGGATCCACTGGTTGACGCCCTGCCGGATGGCCTCCGCGGCAGGCGTGTAGTACCCGTTGCCCTGATCGGGCATCAGCGTCGCGCCGATGACGCGGACGTGCGCGGCATGCGCCTCGCCGATCAGGGTGCGGTAACCGTCGATGAGGTCCTGGGCGGTCAGCGGCCCGCCGTCGGGGCCGGCGTCGTTGCCGATGTCGTTGATGCCCTCGAAGAGGATCACGTCCTTGACACCGGGCCGGCCGAGGGCGTCGTGCCCGAACCGCTTGAGGGCGCTGACCCCCTGCCGCAGGTTCGGTACGTCGGTGAGGACCCGGTTGCCGCCGATGCCGGCGTCGACGACGCTCAGCCGCTGCGGCCCCGGTCCGGCGCCCAGCCGGCGGCCGAGGAAGTCGGGCCAGCGGCGGTAGGTGCCGGTCGAGGAGCGGTATCCGTCCGTGATGGAGTCACCGAAGGCGACGACGGTGCCCCGCGCGGTAGGCGACACCACGTCCAGTCCGGCCAGGTAGTACCAGGAGGTCGTGATGGTGCCGAACGCGGCCGCGCCATCGTCACCGGTGTGGTTCCCGGAGGCGATGTAGGTGGTGTCGAACGCGTCCGAGTGCCAGGTCGACATCCCCGTCGTACCCGGCACGTAGAGGCTGACGAGCAGGTTTTCCCCGGCGCTGACCGGGATCGGGACGGCGTCGCTGACCGCCTCTTCGCCGGCGGTGATCGTGACGTGGCGGGATCCGCCGAAGGTGATGTTCCGCGTGGTGCCGCGCCTCGCCTCGCCACCGCTCGCCCGGACGGCCACGTCCACGGCGCCGACCTCGAGCGGGGTGGTGCTGTACCGGTTGGACAGGGTGATGCGGGCACCCGAGCCCGCGACGCTGCTGTGCACCACCATCCGGATGGTCCGGTCGGTGAAGGACGGCCCACCGGTCGTCATGCTGGGCGACCAGGCACTGACCCGGGTGCCCTTGCTCTGCGGGGAGGGCGTGGCGGCGCTCGCCACCTGCGCGGTGCTCAACGGCACGACCGCCAGGGCCAAGCCGGTCAGGGCGCCGCACACGGACAGCGGGGTTCTACGGTGCGGTCGGCGACCCGTCGCCATGGTTCTGTCTGCCGGGGACATCGTCGGTCTCTCCGCTCTTCTCAGGGTCCGCGTCGTCAGCCGAAGGTGCGCAGAGTGACGGACTCGCCGGGTTCGAGGCTGATCTTCCGTGAGGTACCGCCCGCGAGGACGGTCGTGTCCCGGCCGCCGACGCTCTTCAGCGTCACCTGGGTGACCTTGCCGTTCTTCCACTTCAGGTCGGCGACGAAGCCGCCGCGGACTCCGATGCCGGACACCGAGCCGGATGCCGCCCACGCGGCCGGCAGCGCGGGCAGCAACTCGACGTGCCCCGGCCGTGCGTAGAGGAGCATCTCGATGATCGCGGAGGGTGTGCCGAAGTTGGCGTCGATCTGGAAGATGCCGCGGCCTTGTCCCATGTCCATGATGTCGAAGAGGTTCGGCGCGGTGCCGTTGCCGCCGTTCACCGAGGGCTTGAGGTTGTTGACGACGAGCTGGTAGGCGTTCTCCGCGTTCTTCAGCCGGGACCAGCACAGGCTGCGCCAGGCGTTGGACCAGCCGTAGCTGTTCATGCCGCGGGCGGTCAGCAGGGCCGTGGCGCCGGCGAGGATGTCCTTCGGGGTGGAGTCGTCCGGGCGGATGCGGTCGCCGGGGAAGAGGCCGATGAGCGGGGAGAGGTGCCGGTGTGTGGTCTCGCCGAGGTCGTCGGGCGACATCCACTCCTCCAGCCAGCCGGTCCTGGGGCCGGGGCCCGGGGCTCGTCCGCCCCGGGCCCCCGCGCGCGAGGGATCAGGGTGACTCGGGTACGTCGATCCTGTCGATGTCGGGGGAGTAGTCCCAGCCGCTGTCGAACGTGATGGTGTTGGTGCCGGCCTTCAGCGCCAGCTGGACGCTGACGGTGTCGACCGTGCTCCAGTCGCCCGTGGAGGGAAACCTCAGGCTGGTTCCGTTGCCGCTGCCGGAGTAGACGGTCACCGAGCGGGGATCGCCGCTGACGTAGGAGACGTTGACGGTGTAGATGCCGGCCTTCTTCACCGTGATGTCGTTGAACTGCAGCTTGCTGTCGAGGTAGAGGTTGCCGACCTTCTTGCCGCCGGAGCAGGAGCCGCAGGCGGCGACGGAGGCGTTGCCGGTGAGCGTGTTGTCCGCCGACTCCGCCTCATAGCGGGTGCTCGCCAACTTGGTGCCGCCGGGCCTGACGGTGAACAGCCGTGAGCCGTGCGCGGGCAGTGTCGCGGTGATCCGGTTCTTGTACGTGCCGAGGTCCCGGTGGTTCCACAGGTCGTGTACGGAGGCAGCTCCCCTGAAGCCGAAGGAGGCCCAGTCGGCGGTGACGGAGGCCGGCGAGCCGCCGAGGTTGAACAGGGCGACCGTGTACGTGCCGTTGGCGTTCTTCGTGCCCCAGACCTGCTGGTCGCCCATCGGCGTGACGGGACGGGCGACGGGCGAGGTGTTCTGGTCGACGGCGATGACTTCCTGGTTGGTCAGCAGGGAGAGGCCGTAGCCGTCCAGCCTGGTGAGGTCGTCACCGGTGAACAGGGGCGACTTGCTGATGGCCCACAGGGTCATGTAGCTCTGTCGCTCGGCGTTGGTGAGACCGTCCATCGCGCCGTTGCCGACGTCGACCGCGTCGAGGTCGTTCCAGCCGCCCGGGCCCGCCTCGTGGCTCCAGGCGGGGGCGTCGTTCCACCGGTCGTTGACCGAGTTCTCCCAGGTGACCAGGGTGTTGCAGTAGCACTCGACATCGGTGTCGATGCGCCAGCCGTTGGCGTACTTCTTCCAGTCGGCGGCGTGACCGATGTCGAGCGACCAGGAGAGTTCGAGGTGGATCGGGCGGCCGGTACCGGCGATGGCCTGGTGCCAGGCGGCCACGTCCGCGACGTTGTTGTAGTTGTCACCGGACTTGGACGAGCCCGGACCCACCCCGTCCAGCTTCAGGAAGTCATAGCCCCAGTCCGCCAGCATCCGTGCCTGGGAGTCGACGTACTTCTGCGCGCACGGGTTGTCGAAGTCCAGCTTGTAGGCGCTGTCCCAGCCGTTGGTGGTGCGCAGATCCGGGTAGACGACGTCCGCCGTGGTGCAGCCAGGGGCGTTCCGGACCGGCAGCTTGCCGTCGCCGTACGCGCCCTTTTCCAGGCCGACGGGCAGATAGATGCCGGCCTTGAGGCCCTTGGCGTGGATGTGGTCGGCGACCGGCTTCATCCCGTGGGGGAACCGGACCGGGTCCGGTGTCTGCCGGCCGTACTGGTCGAACTCCGAGGTCCAGTTCTTGTCCATCCACCAGCCGGCGTCGATGTCGACATGGTCGTAGCCGTACCTCTTCAGCGTGGTGGCGAGGGCGTCGGTCTGCTTCAGGACGTTCGCCTCGGTGAGGTAGCTGTAGGTGCCGTCCGGATTCAGGCCCGGGTACTGGGAGGACTGCATGCTCCAGCTGGACCAGCCCATGTACGGCTCGGCAGCCGGGCCGGAGGACGTGTCCTGCGCGGTGGAGGCCGAAGTGACGGCTGTGCGCGCGGAGTTGGAAGAGCGGGCCGCGCCGGAGGCGGGGACCGCTGCGCCGACTGCGGCCGTGACGGCCAGGACCACTATCGCTCGAAGGGTACGGCGCGGGAAGCCGGGGAGGGCTCCGCGCACGGCTCTGTACGGGGATGACCGCATGGGTCGCCTCCTGAGGTGAGGTGAGGGGGGAACGTGCGGCGGCAACCGGTGGGGCATGGGGATCGCGGTCAGGAAAAGCCCTGCCGCGACGAGGGCGGATCGTGCGGGTTGCGGCTCCTCAGCGTCATCGCTACTCCTCTCACATGCCCGAACCCATGAAGGACTGGATGGCGGTGGCGGCGGCCCCGCGCGCCCACTCCGTGAAGGGCAGGGGACGCGTCACCACGTCGCACCGAGAAGCGGTGCCGAAGGCGGACACGCCGAACGCGTCCCTGATGTCCTCGGCGACCAGGTCGTAGGCGGCCAGGCCCTCGCCGGAGATGACCACCCGTTCGGGGCCGAGGATGTTCACCAGGAAGCCGATGGCCTTGCCGATGGCCTCGCCGGCCCGGGCGTAGACCTCCCTGACGCCGGGCTCTCCGGCGTGGGCCAGTTCGAGCGCCTCGGCGGCGTCGTTCACCTGCTTGCCCGTGACCGCGCGCACCGCCCGGAGTATCGCCGGATCAGCCGCGATCGCCTCGACACACCCGCGGTTGCCGCAATGGCACAGCGGGCCTTGCGGGTCGAGCGACAGATGCCCGATCTCGCCGGCCACGCCGTGCGCGCCCGCCACCTCCCGCCCATGGACCACCAGGCCACATCCGATGCCGGCACCCACGGTGACCAGGGCGAAGTCCGAGAGACCGACCCCGGCCCCGAACCAGTGCTCGGCGACCGTGAGCGCCCGGACATCGTTGTCGACCGTGACCGGCAGCCCGGTCGCGGTCCCGGCGATCTCGGCCAGCGGTACGTCCCGCCACTCCAGGAAGGGCGAGTAGCGGACCACACCCTCCGCGCGGTCCACGTCCCCCGAGATCGCGATGCCCAGGCCCCGGACCCGTACACCGAATCCGTCGGCCTCCGTGAGCAACTCCTGTACCAGCGCGGTGATGACGGGGAGCACCGCCTCCGGCTCGCGGCCCGTGAGCCGTACGTGCCGGGACAGCCGGACCCGGCAGCACAGGTCGGCCAGTACGGCGATGATCTCGTCGCCCGTCACCTTGATCCCGATGAACAGGGCCCTCCCCCCGTCCACCCAGACCAGGTTGGCCGGCCGTCCCACCGCGGGAGGTGCCTCCTCGTCCAGGCCCTCCACCAGGTAGCCGAGTTCCATCAGCGGACGGATCGCCTTGGTCACGGCGGCCGGAGAGAGCCGGGTCCGCCGCCCCACCTCGGCCCGGGTGAGCGGACCGTGGGAGAGCAGCGTGGTGAAGACCTGGGAAGCGGCCGGTGTCATGGCCGGAAACCTAGGGACGTTCTTTTCCGCTGTCAATGAATAAAGCGGGATCCTTTGTTCATGTGGGAGTCGGTCCACGATCGGCTGCGAAAAGCAGGCTTGCAGGGCCGCGGTCGGCACGTGATGAAAGCACCGTTCGATCTCGTACGGAAACCCGCAGCCGGAAACCCGCAGCCAGGCACCTCAGCAAAAAGCCCCTGTGCAAGGGCTCCTCAGCCCGGCGCCTCGGCAGGGACCCCGCTCGGCAGCTGCTGTTCCGCCCAGATGGTCTTGCCCGTGGCGGTGTACCGCGTGCCCCAGCGCTGGGCGACCTGCGCGACCAGGAACAGGCCCCGCCCTCCCTCGTCGGTGGTGTGGGCACGGCGCATGTGCGGGGAGGTGTTGCTGGCGTCCGACACCTCGCAGATGAGAGTCCGCTCGTGGATCAGGCGCAGGCCGATCGGTCCGCAGGCATGCTTGATGGCATTGGTGATCAGCTCGCTCACGATCAGCTCGGTGGTGAAGGCGACGTCCTCCAGACCCCACGCCGCCAGGCAGCGGGCGGCGTTGTCGCGCGCCTCGTGCACCGCCTGGGGATCGGCGGGCACGTCCCAGGAGGCCACCCGGTCGGGGGGCAAGGCGCGGGTGCGGGCGATGAGGAAGGCGACGTCGTCATGCGGATGGTCCGGCAGAAGGATGCGGACCATCGTGTCGCAGATCTCCTCCAGCGGCCGGTCGGGGTGGGCCAGGGCGAAGCACAGTCGCTCGAAGCCGACGTCGACGTCGCGGTCCGAGGCCTCGATCAGCCCGTCGGTGTACAGGGCGACGACGCTGCCCTCCTCCAGCTCGATCTCGGCCGACTCGAAGGGCAGACCGCCCAGTCCCAGCGGCGGGCCGGCCGGGATGTCGGGCAGTTCGACCGGCTCGCTGAGGTGGGCGATGGCGGGCGTGGGGTGTCCGGCGCGCGCCACGCTGAGCTTCCTGGAGATCGGGTCGTACACCGCGTAGACACAGGTCGCACCGACCACCACGGGCCCGGTCTCGGCCGCTTCCGCCTCTTCGGCCAGGCGCAGGACGAGATCGTCGACATGGGCGAGAAGCTCGTCGGGGGGCAGGTCCATGTCGGCCAGCGTCTGTACCGCCGCACGCAGCCGGCCCATGCTGGCCGCGGCGTGGATGCCATGGCCCACCACGTCCCCCACGACCAGGGCGATGCGGGCGCCGGACAGCGGGATGACGTCGAACCAGTCACCGCCCACCCCGGCCTCGGCGTCGGTCGGCAGATAGCGGTAGGCGACCTCGACGGCGCAGTGATCGGGCAGGTCCGGCGGCAGCAGACTGGTCTGGAGGGCGAGGGCCGCGTTGTGCTCGCGGACGAACCGCCGGGCGTTGTCCACGCACACCGCGGCCCGCGCCACCAGCTCCTCCACGAGCAGCAGGTCGTCCTCGTCGAACGGGCTGGGGTTCTCCCACCGCAGCAGCGTGACCACGCCCATGGTCGCGCCGCGCGCCCGGAGCGGCACCACCAGGTGGGTGTGGACCCCGAGACTGAGCAGCTTGGACAGGCGCTGCTCATCGCCGGCCAGCCACCACGTCGTCGGGTCCAGCACCGGATCGAGGATCGGCCGGCCCGTTGTCAGGCACCGCCGTTGCGGGGACTTCGACGGGTACCCGGTGGGCTCCCCGACGGCGACGACGGCCTCCGGCAGGTCCTCGTGGATCGACAGGTGCACCGCCCGCTGCAGGGCGCCGGCGGTGGCCGGTCCGGGGGCGAGTTCCCTGGCCGCGAGGACGCCCTGGAAGAGGTCGATCGCCGCGAAGTCGGCGAGCTGCGGCACGAGGACCTCGGCCAGTTCCTGCACCGTGCGGTCGAGGTCCAGGGTGGTGCCTATGCGCTGCGCCGCCTCGTTGACCAGGGCGAGCCGCTCGCGCGCACGGTCCTGGGCGGTGAAGTCGACGGCGGTGTGACACACCCCGAGCGTCTTGCCGTCGACGTCCCTCAGCGGGAACGACGAGCGGAGCCTGAGCTGGCCCTGGGAGTTCCGGCGGGAGATGCCGTGCGGCGGCGCCACATGCTCCACGGCGGGCGTGACCCGGCCCGATGTCAGCGCCTGACGTGCCTGCCAGTCCACGGCCGAGGGCACCTGTCCCAGCCCGGCGGACGCATCGGTGCGCGGGGCGGAGAGGTCGGCCGGCAGGCCCTCCATGGCGGCCAGCACCTGGTTCACCCACTGGAAGCGCAGCTGACTGTCGAGGACGGCGATGCCGATCGGCGACTCCTCCAGGAGCCCGCGCACCACGGCCTGATCGAGGTCCCACCGGCGCGAGTCGGACGCCGCACACGCCACGGCGAGCCATACGGAGCCCTGCTCCGCGTGCAGCGGACACACCCGCAGGGCAAGTTCGACCGGGTGGCCCGCCCGGTGCCGCGCGGTGATCAGTCCCTCCCAGCCCTCCCCGACCCGCTGTGCCTCGGTGAACAGCGAGGCCGGTGAGCGGTCACTGATGAGAAGGGAGGCCGCAGGCCGCCCCAGCACACTGGGTGCCGGATACCCGAGGAGGCCTTCCGCCCGGTGGCTCCAGTAGCGGATCAGGCCGTGCACGTCCACGAGGGCGACGGCGGCAGAGGTGATGCCGAACGGGTCGCCCCCGTGCTTGTCTGCCAGATCCCTGAGATCCATCGTGTCGGCCGCATCCGCGGGCGGGTTCACTGACACCACGGTCTCACATGGACCCGGTGGTGTCTCCGGACCGGCCGACAGGGCATGCGCACAGGCGATCAGGCCGCCGTCCCGCTGAGCGGTCCTGCGCGCGGGTGCCGGCGGGCCGGCCGTCAGGGATGTCGACCGCGAGGGCGGTGCCGGCGGACACGGCTCCGCCTCCGGCCGTCGGGGCCATGGACGGCAATGCCCCGTCGGCGCCGATGCGGACAGGAGCGGCGGTGGCTTTCCACTCTGCTCCCGTCCGCGCGGTGCCGGACCGGCCGGCCGCCGGCTCCGCGCGCGTTACTGCCGGGGGCGCTCGAAGGTCAGCAGGAGTCCCTCCACGGCTCCGGGCCCTATGCGGCCCTTGACGTCGGCGGAGGTGATGGCCTTCAGAGCCCAGCCGTCCTCGGCGTGCTTGTTCAGGACCTTCTCCAGCTTGTCGCTGTCCAGGGCGTCGCCGATCAGCGACTCCCGGAAGGTGACGACCTTGTACTCGTACGCGTAGCCACTGCTCATGGTGCGGGGTCCTCCTGACTGCCGGGGCGGGTGATGGCGCGAGAGCCTGGGCAAGCTAATCATCATCGGGCCTCGCAGCAGAAGGACGTAGCGGGGTCGGCGGCAGAAGCGGAGCCCCTGGGCACCGCTCGGCGGCGAGCCCTTGGTGGCGCGATGTGCTGGAGTGCGACGGCGGACCTCGCGGCAGGCAGCGGAGTCGCGGCGGTGGGGGTGGCCTGTGTGGCGCTCGTGCGCAGCGGCCGGGAACTCTCGCTCGCCGCAGTGCCGTTGCTGCTGGGGGCCCACCAGATCGTGGAGTCGGTGGTGTGGCGCTCGGGCGGGGGTGGCGGACCCGCGACCGTCCTGTGGGCCGTCATCGCCCTGCCGCTGCTGGCGGTGTGGGTCCCGGCGGCGGTGATGGCGGTGGCCCCGCCCCACGCCCGGTTCCGGCTGCTCCTCCCGCTCGCCGCGGGAGCGGTGACCGCCGCCCGGCTCGCCGACGGCCTGGCCGGCCGGCCGGTGACGGCCGAGATCCGCGGCCACACCGTCGGGTACGTCCTGCATGTCGCCCCGGTACCCCTGCTCGTCATGGGCTACTTGCTGGCCACGGTGGGCTCTCTGCTGCTGTCCGGTGACCGGCGGCTGTCCGTGCTGGGCATGCTGGTCGCCGTGGGCGCGGCGGTGTGCTGGGCGTTGTGGCGACTGGAGTTCGTCTCGACCTGGTGCGCCGTCGCCGCGCTGTCCTCGGTGATGCTCTTCGGCTGGGTGCGCGCGCGCCGGACACCGGCATAGCGCACGGCCGCCGAGGTACCGGTCGATCCCGTACGGCGGGCGGTGTCGCCGCCTGCCGCGCCCCGGAGGCGCCGAGTGGCCCCGGGGCGCGGCTCAGGGGGTGTCATCCCGTGGTCAGGGCGGTTCGCTCCGTGCCGTCCTGTGCCGGCGACGCGCTCTCCTCCGGCGTACGCCCGCGCAGTGCCGTGACCACCAGCAGCGCCGAGAACAGGGCGGCCGAGCCGCACACCACGAATCCGATCGCGTAGCCGTGGCCGAGGGCGTCCAGGGCGTACGCGCGGGCCGCGCCCGGCGGGGAGGTGGCGGGGACGGAGTTCAGGGCGAGCGGGCCGCCTTCCTTCAGCACCGCGTGCGCGGCGGCCTTCGACCCGGCGTGCAGGGACGACGAGTCGGCCAGCGAGGAGGTCACCCGGGCGGCCGCCTGGCTCAGCGCGACCGCGCCGATGACCGCGGGGCCGAGGGTGAAACCGAAGTCGCGCAGCAGGTTGGTCGCCGCGCTCGCCATGCCGGCCAGCGGCAGCGGCACCGTGTTGACGGCGGTCGCGGTGATGGACGACACCGTGAAGGCGAAGCCGATGCCGACCAGCCCGAGCGGCAGGATCAGCGAGGTCAGGTTCCGGTCGCCCACGTCGAGCCCGGCGGCCAGGAAGTCGCCCGCGGCGATCAGCGCGAGACCGGTCGTGAGCAGCGCCCGCGCGGGCAGCCGGTGCAGCAGCCGGGAGGTCAGCGGGGTGAGGACCGGGGTGATGCCGTTGAGCAGCAGGAACGCGAAGGCGGTGCGCATCGGGCTCTGGTGCTGGATGGGGCCGAGCCGGATGCTCGCCGCGTACGCCGTGCCCAGGAAGCTGAACATGCCCACGACGGCGACGACCGACGCGACCGCGAAGGAGCGGTTGCGGAAGAGGTCCAGCCGCAGGAGCGGGGAGCGGGCCCGGCTCTCGGCGGCCACGAACAGGCCCACGAACACCGCGGCGATCACGAACGCCGCGACCACCGGCACCGATCCCCAGCCGTCCGCCGGCCCCTGGATGACGGCGTACAGCAGGGCGAACAGACCGACACCGATGGTGATCTGGCCGCCGATGTCGAGCGAACGGCCCTCAGGGGAGCGGGAGTTGGTGGCCAGCCACAGGCTCACCAGGGCGCTCACCGCGGCCAGCACGGCGACCACCACGAACGCCGAGCGCCAGGAGCCGTAGGTGCCGGTGATACCACCGAGCAGCGGGGCGAGGAAGCCGCCCGCGGACAGGCTGGAGGCCCATACGGCGATGGCGCGGGCCCGCTGCGGGCCGGTGTGCGTGCCGGCCGCGATCATCGCGAGCGAGGTGGGGAAGAGCGCGGCGGCGCCGAGCCCGGCCAGCGCCTGCCCCACCCACAGCTGATGGATGCCGGAGGAACTCGCGGCGACGACCTCGCCCGCGCACAGCAGCGCGGCGCCGCCGACGAGGAGCTGTTTGCGGCCGAAGAGGTCGCCGAGCACGCCGAAGGAGAGTTCGAGCACGGCGACGGGCAGCAGGAACGCGTCGGAGATCCAGGTGAGCTGGGAACCGACGGGGTGCAGGTGTTCCTGGAACAGGCCGTTGAGGGTGGCGGGTATGGCCAGGCCGATCTGCGCGAGGCAGACGGCGAGACAGCCGGCGACGAGCGTGCCGGGCGGGAGGGAACTGCGCGGGGTGGCGGATGCGTCGGACATGAACGGTCCCGGTGTCAGTGGTGGATGGGGTGGGCCGTGCGGTCGCGGCCGACCGTCAGGCGTGCCGGGCGGTAGGGGACGTACGCCGCCCCGTCCAGCCCGAGCGCGGTGGCGGACCGCTGGAGCGCGGCCGGGGTCGCGGCGTCGTCCCAGTGGCCGGACGAGACGCGGTGTTCCAGCGCGTGCAGGGCCGCCACGGTCTCGGCGGTGGTGAACGTGCAGTGGCCCTGCCGCTCGACGTAGGCCTGCCGCAGCAGCGGCCCGTCCCCGGCCGCGCGCACCCGGTCGCCGAACCGCCGCTCCTGTTCGACCGGGACCAGGTTGTCGGCGACGGTGTGCACGTCCAGCAGCGGTACGCCGAGGCCCTGCCCGGCGGAGGAGGTGCGCTGCGCGGCACGGACCGCGGCGGGGTCGGCGGTGATCGAGGCGCCCCGGGTCAGCGACGCCAGGTCGGCGCCCAGATCGAGGCCGGCCGTCCGGTACAGCGCGCGGACCTGGGGTGCGTGGACGGATCCGGCGAGCAGACGGGCGTAGTCCACGCCCTGGTTCCAGGAGTTGTTGCCGTCGGCCGACTGCTCGACGGCGTACCGGCCGCCCTCGACGAACGACAGGATGCCCTGGGCGAACCACGCGTACTGCTGCTCCTCCTGGCCCGCCCAGTCGGTCGGTGCGGGCCGGTCCTGTCCGGGCGCCCAGGCGGGCAGGTTGAGGAAGGCCGCGGCCAGCGCGATCCGGGCGCGGCCCTGCGGGGTGGTCTGGGCGGCGGTGACGGCGTCGGTGAGCTGCTTGGCGGTGGCGGCCGCGGCGTCGGCGGAGCCGAAGCGCACCAGGCCGACGTCCTGCCCGGGCAGGAGCAGCCGGGCGATGCTGTACTCGGCGTCCAACTGGTAGTTGTCCAGGTCGGTGCCGCCCGCGACCAGGCCGCACAGGCCGAGCGCGCCGTCGACGCGGCCGGCGCCGTCGCGGGCGATCTGCGCGTTGACGAGCCCGCCCATGGACTGGCCGACGGCCAGGGTGCGGCGCGGGGCACCGATCTTCGCGGTGACGGCGCCGAGGGTCGCGAACTGGTCGCGTTCGGCGCTGTTCAGGGCCCACATCGAGCCGTGGGGGTCGTACGACGACCCGGCCGTCGCATAGCCCTCGGCGAGCAGTTCGGTGCGTACGGCGTCGGAGGGGGCGTCCTTGGCGACGGTCGGACCGAAGCCGTGGCTGAACAGCAGCAGGGTGCCGTTCCAGTGGGCGGGGACGTCCGCGGTCCAGGTGGCACCGTCGGGGAGGGTGCCGGTGAGGTGGCCGGTGGCCGGCGTGTCCGCCTGGGCGGCGGGCGCGGGGATGGTCGCGAGCGCGGCGGACGCCAGCGTGGCCAGGGTGGCCAGGACGATGCGCAGGCGGCTGCGGGGAGTTCGGGGGCGGGTGCTGGCAGGCATGGAGGTGGCTCCTTGTGGGCGGCTGCGGAGCGGAGACCTGGAAGATGCTCAGTGCACTGAACGAAGGTGGGAAGGCGCTGAGCGAAGGTGTGCAGGAATGTAGGGCTGCTTTCTTGCGGGGGTCAAGAGAATGCACAACATCGCTTCGGGCGGGAGCGCGTCGAGGTGGGTGGCCCGCGAACGGCGCTACGGCGCCGGAATCGTCTCGATCACCCGGCGCGCCGCATCCCGGGCGGGCGCTTCCAGCAGGGCGTGGGCCGTGCGGAACGTCTTCTCCGCCGCGGCCGCCGGCCAGTCCGCGGGCAGGTGCCGTACGGGCAACCGGGGGTCGGCGCGGATGACCTGGAGCCACTCGGCGGTCAGCCGGAGGCGCAGCGCGAGCGCGTCCTCGGCGGCCAGGTCCGCGCCACCCGACGCGTACAACCGCCAGGAGTGCTCGAACTCCCGGTAATGAGCGGCCAGTTCGGCCAGATCCCAGGTGTCGTCGATCATCTGGGCGAGGTCCATGCCGGCGTCCGCGTGCGCCCGGAAGACCTTCACATGTGCTGCCAGGCCCAGCTCGGCGACGATCCCGGAGACGTCGATCTCGCCCGGCGCGATCCACAGCCCGCTGAACAGCGCGCCGAAGCCCGCCCAGGTCAACTGGGAGCGCAGGTCGTGCCGCTGGCGCTGCCACGACTCCGGCAGCGAGAAGCCGAGCAGGGTCCAGGTGCCGTCCCAGTCCCGGTTGACCGCGCCCGCCTTCCAGATGCGCCGCTCGCCGTCGCGCAGGATCGCCTCCGAGCGGTCGGTGAGGCCGACATAGGTGCGCCGGCCCTCGCGCCGGCGGCTCAGCAGACCGCGGCCGACCATGCGGGTGAGCGTGGACCGGGTGGCCTGCTCGCCGACGCCGGCGCGCCGGAACACCTCGATGACGCTCCCCGTGTACACACACACCCCGCGGCCCAGCACCTCGTCACCGAGGAAGCTGAGCAGGAGGGACTGGGGGCGGGGGGCGGGACCGGTCACGTGGATACATTACGAGGCCGCGTCCCCCCGCGGACACGCGGTGACCGCGGCGTCAGGTGAGACCGTTGCCGGCGGCGCGGAGCAGGAGGCCGTGCAGCGTCTCCCGCTCTTCGGGGGCGAGCGGGGTGAGCAGTTCGTCGGTCACTCGCCGGCCCGCCTGGTCCGTGTCGCGGAGGAACTCCCGCCCTTTTCCGGTCAGTACGACGATGCGGCTGCGGCGGTCCTCGGGGGCGGGGCGGCGCTCGGCGAACCCCAGCTTCTCCAGGTCGTCCACCAGGCCGACGATCGCGCTGGGGTCGTAACCGAGCCGGGCGCTGAGCTCGCGCTGCAGTGCGCCCTCGCAGGTGGCGAGCAGGCGCAGCACGGCATAGTGCCGCAGTCGCAGCCCCGACTCCTGCAGGAACGTGTTGAACAACTGACCCGAGCGCAGGCCCAGCCGGTACAGCAGGTAGCCCGTGTCCGCGTGCAGCGCTCGCATCCACGGCTCGTCCGCGTCGATCGGGGTCGGCTTCTCGGTGTGCTGGCGGGCGATGGCGGGCTCCCTGTGTCGCTGTGGCGGGGAGTCCAGCATGACGCACTCGGAACGTCGACAACAACTATTGACGGCAACAATTATTGCTCTTAGCTTCGATCTCCTCACGACCCACCCCATGCGAAGGGACCGCTCGTGTCCACCATCGATCTGACCGGCAAGGCCGCCGTCGTCACCGGAAGCGGCCGGGGCCTCGGCCTCGCCTATGCGCACGCCCTCGCCGCCCACGGCGCGTCCGTGGTCGTCAACGACATCGACGAAGCCGTGGCCGAGCAGGCCGTCAAGTCCATCACCGAGGCCGGTGGCACCGCCGTGGCCGAAGTGGTCCCGGTCGGCACGGCCGAGGCCGCCGACCGGCTGGTCAACCGTGCCGTCGCAGAGTTCGGCCGGCTGGACGTCCTGGTCACCAACGCGGGCATCCTGCGCGACAAGGTGCTGTGGAAGATGACCGACGACGACTTCGACGCGGTGCTCACCACCCATCTGAGGGGCACCTTCACCTGCGCCCGCGCCGCCGCCGTCCGCATGCGCGAGCAGGGCGAGGGCGGCACCCTCGTCCTCGTCGGCTCCCCGGCAGGGCAGCGCGGCAACTTCGGCCAGACCAACTACGCCGCCGCCAAGGCCGGCATCGCCGCCATGGCCCGCACCTGGTCCATGGAACTGGCCCGCGCGCACATCACCGTCAACGCGATCGTGCCGGTCGCCGCGACCGCGATGACCGAGACCATCCCCGCCTTCGCCCCGTACATCGAGGCCATGCGCGACGGCGCACCGCTGCCGGCGT
Source organism: Streptomyces incarnatus (assembly GCF_001027185.1). NCBI lineage: Bacteria > Bacillati > Actinomycetota > Actinomycetes > Kitasatosporales > Streptomycetaceae > Streptomyces > Streptomyces incarnatus. The sequence continues at coordinate 8,128,986 of NZ_CP011497.1, forward strand.
TCCTGCGCAAGGGCGAGGGCTTCGGCACCCCCGAGGACTGCGCGGCGCTCGTGCCCTTCCTGGCCTCCGAGGCCGCCCGCGGCATCACCGGCCAGTGCATCGGCATCGGCGGCGACAAGGTGGCGCTGTGGTCGCATCCACAGGAGATCAGGACCGCGTACGCCGACGGGGGCTGGACCCCCGACTCCCTGGCCGACGCCTGGCCCACCTCGGTCGGCGCCGAGCCGCAGACCGTGGGCATCCCCGCGCCGAAGTTCCCGGAGGCGTGATGGCGCCCGCACTGAGGCCTGACGACCTGGTCGCGATCGACGTCCACACCCACGCGGAGGTGTCCGGCAAGGGCCACTCCTCCCTGGACGACGACCTGCACGAGGCCTCCTCCGCCTACTTCAAGGTCGAGGGCAAGCGGAAGCCCACCCTGGAGGAGACCGCCGCGTACTACCGCGAGCGGCGGATGGCCGCCGTCATTTTCACGGTGGACGCCCAGTCCGCGACCGGCACCGAGCCCGTCCCCAACGAGGAGGTCGCCGAAGCCGCCGCCGCGAACGCGGACGTGCTGATCCCGTTCGCCTCCATCGACCCCTTCCGCGGCAAGGCGGGCGTGCGGCAGGCCCGGCGGCTGGTCGAGGAGTACGGGGTGAAGGGCTTCAAGTTCCACCCCAGCATCCAGGGCTTCTTCCCCGACGACCGCTCGGTGGCGTACGGCCTGTACGAGGTCATCGAGGAGACCGGCACCATCGCGCTCTTCCACACCGGCCAGACCGGCATCGGCGCCGGCGTCCCCGGCGGGGGCGGCATCCGCCTGAAGTACTCCAACCCGCTCCACGTGGACGACGTGGCCGCCGACTTCCCGCACCTGAAGATCATCCTGGCGCACCCGTCGTTCCCCTGGCAGGACGAGGCCCTGGCGGTGGCGACCCACAAGCCCGGCGTGCACATCGACCTCTCCGGCTGGTCGCCGAAGTACTTCCCGCCGCAGCTGGTGCAGTACGCCAACACACTGCTCCAGGACAAGGTCCTGTTCGGCTCCGACTTCCCGGTGCTCACCCCGGACCGATGGCTGGCCGACTTCGCGAAGCTGTCCGTCAAGGACGAGGTCAGGCCGAAGATCCTCAAGGAGAACGCGGCCCGGCTGCTCGGGCTGACGAAACCGTAAGGGGTGTCAGATGCGCAACGAGGGACTGGGGTCGTGGCCCGCACGCCGGGCCCGCAAGACCCCGCACCGCACCGCCCTGATCCACGGCGAGCGGTCGACCGACTACCGCACCCTGCACACACGCGTCACCCGCCTCGCCCACGCCCTGCGCGCCCGGGGCGTCAGGCGCGGCGACCGCATCGCCCACCTCGGCCCCAACCACCCCGCCTACCTGGAGACCCTGTTCGCCGCCGGTACCCTGGGCGCCGTCTTCGTCCCCCTCAACACCCGCCTCGCCGGCCCCGAGATCGCCTTCCAGCTCGCCGACTCCGGCGCCAAGGCCCTGATCCACGGTCCCGCGCACGCCGGGCTCGTCGCGGGACTGCCGGGCGAGACGGACGTACGGACCTTCCTCGAGATCGGCGACGCGTACGAACAGGCCCTGGCGTCCGCGTCGCAGGAGCCGATCGACGAACCGGTCGGCCCCGACGACACCTGCATCATCATGTACACCTCCGGGACCACCGGCCGCCCCAAGGGCGCGATGCTCACCCACGGCAACCTCACCTGGAACGCCGTCAACGTCCTGGTCGACCACGACCTGATCGCCGACGAACGCGCCCTGGTCTCCGCACCGCTGTTCCACACCGCCGGCCTCAACATGCTGGCCCTGCCGGTGCTGCTCAAGGGCGGCACCTGCGTCCTGGTGGAGGCCTTCGACCCGGGGACCACCCTCGATCTGATCGAACGTCACCGGATCACCTTCATGTTCGGGGTGCCGGCGATGTTCGACCAGGTCGCCCGGCACCCCCGCTGGGCGGGCGCCGACCTGTCGTCCCTGCGCATCCTCACCTGCGGCGGATCACCCGTGCCGACCCCCCTCATCGCCGTCTACCAGCAGCGCGGGCTCACCTTCCTCCAGGGGTACGGCATGACGGAGGCCGCGCCCGGCACGCTCTTCCTGGACGCCGAGCACGCGGTCGACAAGGCGGGCTCGGCGGGCGTACCGCACTTCTTCAGCGACGTACGGGTCGTACGGCCCGACCTCACCCCGGTCGACGCCGGCGAGACCGGCGAGATCGTGGTGCGCGGCCCGCATGTCATGCCCGGCTACTGGGGGCTGCCCGAGGAGACCGAGGCCGCCTTCGCGGACGGCTGGTTCCGCAGCGGGGACGCGGCGCGGGTCGACGAGGACGGTTATGTGTACGTCGTCGACCGGATCAAGGACATGATCATCTCCGGTGGCGAGAACATCTACCCCGCCGAGATCGAGGACATCCTCCTCGCCCACCCCGGCATAGCCGAGTGCGCGGTGATCGGTGTCCCGGACGACAAGTGGGGCGAGGTGCCCCGCGCGGTCGTCGTCCCCGCCCCGGGAGCCGGACTCGACCCGGACGAGGTGCTGGCCGCGCTGTCCGGGCGGCTCGCCAAGTACAAGATCCCCAAGTCGGTGGTGGTCACGGACGAACTCCCGCGCACCGCCTCCGGAAAGCTCCTCAAGTCCCGGGTGCGCAACCGCTACGGCACCCCAACGCCCTGATCAGAAAGGCGAGTTATGAGCATCACCGTCAACGGCCTGGACGAACTGAAGAAGCTCGCCGGCAGCGACCTCGGCACCAGCGAGTGGATCGAGGTCACCCAGGAACGCATCGACACCTTCGCCGACGCCACCGGCGACCACCAGTGGATCCACACCGACCCCGAGCGCGCGGCCCAGGGCCCCTTCGGCGCGCCGATCGCGCACGGCTACCTCACCCTGTCCCTGTTCATCCCGCTGTTCACCGAACTGCTGGACGTGCAGGGCGTGACCACCAAGGTCAACTACGGTCTGAACAAGGTGCGGTTCCCCGCGCCGGTGAAGGTAGGATCCCGCATCCGGCTGGCCGCCCGGCTCACCTCGGTCGAAGAGGTGCCCGGCGGCGTCCAGATCACCGTCGACGGCACGATCGAGGTGGAAGGCGCCACCAAGCCCGCCGCGGTTCTGCAGAGCCTGTCCCGGTTCTACGCCTGACCGGGGCCGGCCGGCGGGAAAGCCGATGGACGCGGAGTGCACCGTCACACAGCTTGAGAAGCTCGCCGTCCTCGGCCGGGCGCTCGGGCCGGCGCCCGGGGCACGCGTGCGCCGCTGACCGAGGTGGGGGCCGGCGCCACGCCGGTCACCGGACCTTGTCCCACGGCGCCGCGCCGTCCTCAGGTACTCAGCCGGAGGTGAGTACCTGCGCTCTGCCCGGCAGGCGGCGCCGGCCGGCACGCTCGGGACATGCGCCAAGGACTGACGAGACCCGTTGCCCCTCTGCTGCCGTTCCTCCTGCTCGCGGGGGTGTCCGTTGCCGCGTGGGCCGCATGGCTGGGCTGGGACCAGCACCGCGACGTGCACGCCGACGGCTCCACGACCGGCCCGTACGAGGCGTGGCAGGTGATCGGGCTGGTGGTCACCCTGCTCGTGCCGGTGTCCTGGGCGGCATCCCGGCGCCACCTCGTCGCCACCGTGCTGGGCCCGACGGCCGGCCTCACCCTCGCCACCTACTACGACTGGTCGGACGACTCCAGCGGACTCTTCGTCATCGGGGTGGGGCTGGTCATGATCGGCAGCTTCGCCACGACCGCCGTCGTCTGCGCCGTTGTCAGCTCGGTGAGCGAACGAAGGCAACGCACCGGTTTCTAGCCGCTTCCGCGGGCCAGGACGCGGCGGGCGGCCTCGGCCTCCGCGGCGGGCGGGGACAGCTCGTCGAGGGTGTCGAGCTCGTCGTCGGATTCCAGTTCCCGTTCCCAGGCCGCTGCGAGCTGTTCCTGCTCCTGGCGCGGTTTGGCACCGACAGTGTCCCGGTGATCGGGGTCCAGGGCTGCCAGGAATCGTACGACCGGATCTGTGGGCATGCCGTGCTCCTTGTCGCATGGAGGGGTGCCACCCTTGTCCAGCATCGCTGAACGAGCCCGCGTTGTCTGCTCGACCCCGGTCAGGAACGTTCCCCCGTCCGCCGGGCGCGGTCCGCGCGCCGCTACTCCACGGCCGGGTCCTCCTGGCTGCACCGCACAGCCTTCTTCACCGCCTGTTCGACCTCGTGCGGGCTGGACCCGGTCGCTGCGGCGTGCGCGGCGATGGCGGCCTGCACGGCTTCGGACGCCTCGCGCCAGCGGCGCAGCTGTGCGTCGTATTCGCCGCCGGTGAGGCCCGCGAGTTTCGCGCGCTCCTCCTCGGCGGTTCGTTCCAGCTTGATCAACCGATCCGGAACATCTGCCACGGTTCGGATCCTATGGCGAATCCACCGCTTCCACCCGCTCGCCGGCCTCCCGCTCGGCTGGAGCCCACGGTGTCACGTCGATCAGAGAGGGACGGTGACCCGCAGCCGGACGTAGTCGCGCCCGAGCGGGCCGGGGCGGCGGGAGCCGTCCGGACGCCAGCCGTGCCGGGCGTAGAACGCCTGCGCCCGCGCGTTGGCCTCCCAGCACTCCAGCACCCCGTCGGTGAGCCCGTCCGCGTGCAGCCGCCGCACGAACGCCTCGTGCAGCAGGCCGCCGACACCGCGTCCCCAGCCGCCCGGCTCGACGCCGATCTGCTGCAGCTCCCGCACCGACGCGGCATCGACGTCGTCGAACTTCGGCGGGCCGGTCATCAGGAAACCGGCCACACGGCCCTCGGACGTGGCGGCGACCAGCGCCCGGCCCTCGGCAACCGCACGCTCCCAGTAGGGGAGGATCCGCTCCGCGCCGTCCAGCTCCGTCGCGGGCAGGCCGCCCGCCGTGTAGTACGCCGTCCGCGTGCGGGTGTGGAGCACGGCCAGGGCCCGGGCCTCCTCGGGACGAGCCGGGCGGATTCCGATCGACGCAATCGATGTACCGGTCATGCGGACGGGGACGCCCCGGGCCATCGCGCGGTTCCGGCAGCGGAAGCCGTCGGAAACGCTTACTGCAGGGCAATCTGCCAGCCGAGGAGCAGGGCGCTCAGTACGGCGGTGACGATCGCACCGCGGAGTGTGGCGCCCAGGCCGCCGTAGGGGTCCATCGGGCTGTAGGGATGGCCGGGGGACACGAGGACGGTCATCGAGGAGCCGGTCTCGGCGGGGCGGCCGAAGGAGGCGTTGGCGATCTCGGCCTCGTAGCGCTTGCCGTCGATGTGGTAGCGGACGACCGGCGTCAGGAAGTACGCGCCCGGCTTCCCGCTCCGCGTGGCCCTGTTGCCGATCACCTCGGCCGACAGCTCGAGCGCCGTGGGCCGGACCTGCCGGAGCATCACGTTCTGTCGCAGTTCGCGTGCCATGGTGACGAGCGACGCCACGAGCACTCCCGCTGTCACCAGCAACCACACCATGGGCTACCTATAGCGCACGCGGGAAGGCGGCGCCGCACAGTCGGCGGATGTCGTCCATGACGCGGAGTGCGGCGACGGCGAGGTCCGCGTGGGTCGTGTCGTGCGAGGCGATGACGACGGCGTCGAAGTCCGGGTCGGCGATCAGCGCCTGGCCGTCGCCGGTCGCCCGGGCTCCGGGCACCGCGGCGGCGCGGGCGGCCCGTTGCTCGTCGACGTCGGCGACGCTCACGACCTCTGCGCCGGACACTCAGTGGTGCAGCGTGTGCACGTGGTCGGGGCCCATGGTGCCCGCGCCGACGACCCCGATGCGTCCGGTGCTCACGCCAGGCTCACCCACGTGCCCCGCTCGGCCGAGCGTTCCATCGCCTCCAGCGCAACCGCACTGGCCATGGCATCGCTGAGCGTGGTGCCGACGGGGGTGCCCTCGGTGACGGAGCGCAGGAACCGGTACGCCTCGATGACCTTGAGGTCGTCGTAACCCATGCTGGTGGCCGCGCCCGGCTGGAACGCGCCGTACTCGCCGTGGCCGGGGCCGACGTACACCGTGCTGACCGGCTGGTCCTGGTAGGTCGTGCCGCGGCTGACGGCGAGTTCGCCCATGCGGCGGAAGTCCCAGAAGACGGCGCCCCTGGTGCCGTGCACCTCGAAGCCGTAGTTGTTCTGCTCGCCGACCGACACGCGACAGGCCTCCAGCACGCCGCGGGCACCGGAGGCGAAGCGCAGCAGGCAGTTGACGTAGTCCTCGTTCTCGACCGGCCCGGGCTCGCCGCCGGTGGCGAGGGTGTGGCCGGCGGTGGCGCCGGCCGGCCGGGCGCGTTCGGGGAGGAAGACCGCGGTGTCGGCGATGAGCGACGCGATGTCGCCGAGCAGGAAGCGGGCCAGGTCGACGCCGTGCGAGGCGAGGTCGCCCAGCACGCCGCTGCCGCCGCGGGCGCGCTCGTAGCGCCAGGTCAGGGCGCCGTCCGGGTGGGCGGCGTAGTCGCTGAAGAGGCGGACGCGGGCATGGGTGACCGTGCCGATCTCACCGGAGGCGATCAGCTCGCGGGCGGCCTCGACGGCGGGCGCGTTGCGGTAGTTGAAGCCGACGGCGCCCTGCACACCGGCCTTGGTGACCGCGTCGGCGACCGCCCGGGCGTCGTCGGCCGTGAGCCCGACCGGCTTCTCGATCCAGATGTGCTTGCCGGCCTCGGCCATCGCCACGCCGATCTCGCGGTGTAGGAAGTTCGGGGCGGTGATGCTGACCGCCTGGACGCGCGGATCGGCGGCCACCTCCCGCCAGTCCCGCGTCGCGGCGGCGAACCCGTACAGCCCGGCGGCCTCCTCGGCCCGGCCCGGCACCTCGTCCGCGACGGTGAGCAGGTGCGGCCGCACGGACAGCTGGGGGAAGTGGTGCGGCAGACGGGCGTACGCCTGGGTGTGCACCCGTCCCATCCAGCCGAATCCCACGACGGCGACGCCGAGCGTATTCACCATGAGCGCCCTTCTTTGGACCGTTCCAGAGCTTGCGCGCCCAGCGTGGATCCCGCTTCTCCCCGGTGTCAAGGGTCTTTACAGCGGCGTGTGGCCTGTGGAACGGTCCATGCCATGGGCAATCCGACCATCCGTGACGTCGCCGAGCGGGCCGGCGTGTCCAAGTCCCTGGTCTCGCTCGTGCTGCGGGGCTCCGAAGGGGTCCGGCCGGAGAAGCGCGAGGCCGTCCTCGCGGCGGTCGAAGCGCTCGGTTACCGGCCCAACGCGGCCGCGCGCAGCCTGAGCGAGCGGCGCACCCGCACGGTGGGCGTGCTGCTCGACGACCTGCGCAATCCCTGGTTCGTGGAACTGCTCGACGGCCTGAACACGCGGCTGTACGACAACGGCCTGCACATGCTGCTGGCCGACGGCCACCTCAACCGGCGCCTCGGCGAGGACCTCACCCGGACCTTCACCGAACTCCGCGTCGACGGCCTGATCGCCGTCGGCACGCTCCAGGATCCCCAGGCCCTGCGCACCGCCGCCGGACGGGTGCCCACGGTCGTCGCCGGCGCCCGGGAACCGGTGCTGCCCGGCGTGGACATCGTCGCCAATGACGACGAGCACGGAGCCCGCCTGGCCACCGAGCACCTCATCGGCCTCGGTCACCGGCACATCGCCCACATCGCCGGTCATGGCGCGGTCGGCGAGCTGCGCCGGCGCAGCTTCGAGGCCACCATGCGCGAGCACGGCCTCGCCGGCACCGCGGTCGTGGAACAGGGCGACCTCACCGAGGAGGGCGGGTACCGCGCGGCCGTCCGGCTGCTGAGCCGCCCGCAGCGCCCGACCGCCGTCTTCGCGGTCAACGACATGACCTGCGTCGGCGCCCTCTCCGCCGCCGAGGAGACCGGTCTGCGGGTACCCCGCGACCTCTCCCTGGTCGGGTACGACAACACCTATCTCGCCCGCCTGCGCCATCTGTGGCTGACCACCGTGGACAACGCCAGCCATGACGTGGGCCGACGCGCCGCGCAGCGGCTGCTCGACCGGATCGACGAGCCGGACCGCCCGGGCGAGGTCGACCTCGCCACCCCGTTCCTGGAGGTGAGGGGGACGACCGCCCCGCCGCTCGCGGATTCCTGACGCCGCCGGTCCCGGTCGCCTCGTTGTGGCGCCCGAGAAACGATAGAAAGGTGATGTGAGCGAAGAATCGGGTCGATCCGGGCGTGGTGCGCCTGATGTCTCCAGGAGCACCCACGAGCCGGATCGGCCCCGTCGCGGGGGAGAGTCGTGGCGGTCGCTGCTGAGCGTGCACAGCCTCGCCGGCCAGGTCTTCCTGCTGCAGCTCGCCGTCGTGGTGCTGATCGTCGCCGCCACCCTGGTGGCGCTCGTGGTGCAGGCGCGACGCGACATCATGGCGGACGCCCGCCACCGGACCCTCACCACGGCGCAGGCGTTCGCGAACTCCCCCGGGATCGTGTCGGCCCTGAAGAGCGCGCACCCGACCGCGGCGCTGCAGCCGCACGCCCAGGCGGCCCGCAAGGCCGCGGGCGTCGACGCCATCATCGTGTACGGGCTGAACGGGATCACCCTCACCCACAGCGACCCGCACCAGATCGGGAAACGCGTCATCGGACCCTACGCACAGGCGGCGACCGGCAAGCCCTTCACCAGCACCTTCCAGGGGTCCCTGGGGCTCTCCGTGGTCTCGGCGGTCCCGGTCAGGGCCCCCGACGGCTCGGTCATCGCCATCGTCTCCGTGCCCGTCACCGTGGAGTCGGTGCAGCACCGGGTGAACCGGCAGCTGCCGGTCCTCTTCGGCGGCGCCGCGACCGCCCTCGTCGTCGCCGCGGGCGGGTCGGCCCTGGTGAGCCGCCGGTTGCGGCGGCAGACCCATGGCCTGGGGGCCACCGAGATGACCCGGATGTACGAGCACCACGACGCGGTCCTGCACGCCGTGCGGGAAGGCGTGCTGATCGTCGGCGACGGCCGCCGGCTGCTGCTGGCCAACGACGAGGCACGGCGGCTGCTGGACCTGCCGACGGACGCGGAGCAGCGCCGCGTCACCGATCTGGGGCTCGCCGAGGACCTCACCGCGCTGCTGGTCTCCGACCGCCCCGCCACCGACGAGGTCTACCTGGCGGGCGACCGGCTGCTCGCGGTCAACAAGCGGCTCACCGCACCGCACGGACCGGTCGGCAGCGTGGTCACGCTCCGCGACACCACCGAGCTGCGGATCGTCGCCGGACGGGCGGAGGTGGCGCGCGAGCGGCTGAGGCTGCTCTACGACGCCGGGCTGCGGATCGGCACCACCCTCGATGTGAAGCGCACGGCCGAGGAACTGGCCGAAGTAGCGGTGCCCCGGTTCGCCGACATCGTCACCGTCGAACTGCTGGACCCGGTCCTGCGCGGCGAGGAGTGCTCCCGTGCCGCCGACGGGATCACCGAGCTGCGCCGCAGCGCCGTCGCCGGTCTGGACACGGACCGGCTCCTCAACCCCCTCGGCAAACTGATCCGGTTCGTCCCCGACCACCCCGTCTCCATGGCGCTGGCCGACGGCCGCCCCTTCCTGGTCGGGGCCCTCAACGCCTCCGGCGGCTGGCTGGCCCAGGACCCCGAACGGGCCCGGCGGATCCTCGAGCACGGCATCCACTCCCTGCTCGTGGTCCCCTTGCGAGCCCGCGGCGTGGTGCTGGGAGCGGTGGAGTTCTGGCGCGCGAAGGACTCCCAGCCGTTCGAGGACGAGGACGTGTCCTTCGGCGAGGAGCTCGCTGCCCGGGCGGCGCTGTGCATCGACAACGCCCGCCGCTACACCCGCGAACACACCATGGCCGTCACCCTGCAGCACAGCCTGCTGCCGCGCGGGCTGCCCGAACAGTCCGCCCTCGACGTGGCCTACCGCTACCTGCCGGCCCAGGCCGGGGTGGGCGGCGACTGGTTCGACGTCATCCCGCTGTCCGGCACCCGGGTGGCCCTCGTCGTGGGCGACGTCGTCGGCCACGGTCTGCACGCCGCGGCGACCATGGGCCGGCTGCGCACCGCCGTGCACAACTTCGCCGGCCTCGACCTGCCGGTGGAGGAGCTGCTGGTCCGCCTGGACGAGCTGGTGGCCCAGATCGACGCCGAGGAGATCGCCGCCGCCGAGGACGGGCAGTCGATGATCACCGGGGCGACCTGCCAGTACGCCGTCTACGACCCCACCTCCGGGCGGCTGGCCCTCGCCACCGCCGGCCATCCGGGCCCGGCCGTGGTCCGGCCCGACGGCACCGTGGACCTGCTCCAGCTGCCCGTCTCGCCACCCCTGGGGCTCGGCGCCGGCCTGCCGGTCGAGACCGCCGAACTCACCGTTCCCGAGGGCTCCCGGCTGGTGCTCTTCACCGACGGGCTGATCGAGGACCGCACCCGGGACCTGGACGCCGGCCTGGAAGCCCTGCGCCACGCCCTGTCCGGGCCCGCCCGCACGCCGGAGGCCACGTGCACGGCGGTGGTGCAGGCCATGCTGTCCGACCGGCCGAGGGACGACATCGCCCTCCTGGTGGCCCGCACCTGCCGGCTCGGACCGGATCAGGTCGCCGAGTGGGACGTGCCCCGTGACCCGGCGGCCGTGGGCCCGGTGCGCGCGGCCTGCGCCCGGCGGCTGACGGAGTGGGGCCTGGAGGAGGTCACCTTCACCGCCGAACTCGTCCTCAGCGAGCTGATCACCAACGCCGTCCGCTACGGCGGCGAGCCCATCGCCGTCCGGCTGCTGCGCACGGTGCCGCTCAGCGGTCCCGGCGCGGGCAGCCTGATCTTCGAGGTCTCCGACGGCAGCAGCACCTCGCCGCGGCTGCGCCGCGCGAAGGACACCGACGAAGGCGGCCGCGGCCTCTTCCTGGTCGCCCGGTTGGCCGAACGCTGGGGGACCCGCTACACGCCCACCGGAAAGGTCATCTGGGCCGAACAGCCCCTCCACGGCGGCGCCGCTCCGGAAGCGGCGGGAGTCGGCGACATCCTGCTCGACCAGTGGGACGACACGGCGCTGTGAGACGGCACGGCGGTGTGAGAAGAGTGCGTTCCGCAGAGGAAACACGCTGATCGCAGGCTTTCCGGGCGGGAGTCCGCCGGCGGGGCCGCCGGGCACCCTGACCTCGATGGCGACTTCGCCGACGCCGTGGACCGTGTGCCGGCGGACCGGAGCACGCCCCGGGCCGGCCTGCGACAGCCTTCGGGAGTCCACGAGCGTGCGCGCCACGGCGGAACCGCGCATCCTGGCGGTGGTACGACACACCCTGTGACAAGCCGCATCCTTCGGCGACACCCGCATTCCCCACCCAGGAGCCGTCGTGACCACACCCCGGGCCCGAGCAGCGGCCGTCGCCGGCTGCTTCGCTCTCGCGGCACTGGGCCTGAGCGCCTGCGGCAACCCACCACCGGCCGCCAGGCCCCAGAAGCCGTCGCTGGCCACGTCCGCGGAGAACGCGGGCGGCATGCGCGCACTGATCGCCGCGGCGAAACGAGAGGGCGCGCTCACCGCGATCGCGCTGCCGCGTGACTGGGCCGACTACGGGGACCTGATCGACGGCTTCGAGAAGAAGTACGGGATCAAGGTCAGGGTCGACGATCCGCAGGGCCACAGCGAGGACGAGCTCGACGCCGTGCGGAAGCGCGGGAACAGCCCGACGGCTCCCGACGTGATCGACGTGGGCGACACGTTCGCGCGGAGCGCGGCGCAGCAGAACCTGCTCGCGCCGTACAAGGTCGCCGCGTTCGACTCGATCCCCGTGAACCAGAAGGACGCACAGGCCCGTTGGTCCAACAACTACGGGGGCTACATCTCCATCGGCTGCGACGCCCACCGGGTCAGGATCTGCCCGGAGACCTTCGCCGATCTGCTGAAACCCGCTTACAAGGGCAAGGTCGCGCTCGAAGGAGACCCGACCCGGTCGGCCACCGCCTTCGACAGCGTCTACGCCGCCGCGCTGGCGAACAACGGATCCTTCGACGACATCCAGCCCGGCCTCGACTTCTTCGCCCAGCTCAACAAGATCGGCAACTTCAATCCCGTCAGCTCCAGCACGGCGACGGTCGAGGACGGCCGGACTCCCATCAGCATCAACTGGGACTACGTCAACCTCCACTACGCCGACCAGCTCCGCGACAAGGGCGTCGACTGGCAGGTCGCGATCCCCTTCGACGGCAGCTTCGCCCAGTACTTCGCGCTGGCGGTCAACAAGCGCGCCCCGCACCCGGCGGCTGCCCGCCTGTGGCAGGAGTACCTCTTCAGCACGGAGGGCCAGAACCTCCGGCTGCGCGGCTACGCCCGCCCGGTGCTCATGGACGTCATGAAGCAGGACGGCACCCTCGACAAGGCCGCCGCCGCACGGCTGCCGACGGTCGAGGGAACGCCCCAGTTCCCGACGGACGAGCAACTGGAGAAGGCGAGGAAGGCGGTCACCCAGGGCTGGGCGAAGGCCGTCTCCGGCCGGCCGTGACGGCCCGGCCGGGTCGGCAGCGGCTCCTCACCGCGGTAGCCGCCGAGGTGGGCGGGACGGCGGGCACAGGCGCAGGAGGGCGCCTAGATTGTGGTGATACGAGGAGGGCGGGGAAGGGAGTGCTGCCGGTGGCATCGCGGGTTGACCACGCGGCCCTGTTCGCCGCCACACCGAGCCCCTACCTGGTGCTCGGCCCGGACCTGGTCATCGTGGACGTGAACCGGGCCTACCTGGCGGCCACCGGGCGCACCCGGGAAGACCTGCTCGGCCGGCACATCTTCAACGCGTTCCCCGACAACCCCGCCGACCCGGACGCCGACGGGGTCCGCAACCTCGGTGCTTCCCTGCACCGGGTCCTCACCACGCGCGAGGCCGACACGATGGCCTTGCAGAAGTACGACATCCCCGTGATGGGCCGGCCGGAGGTGTTCGAGGAGCGCTGGTGGTCCCCGGTGAACACCCCGGTACCCGGGCCCGACGGGCAGGTGGCGTACATCATCCACCGGGTGGAGGACGTCACCGCGTTCGTCAAGGCACACAGGGCCACCCATCCCGCCGGCGTCCGGGTGGGGCAGCGCCTGGAGGAGGCGCAGGCTCTGGAGGCCGAGCTGTACGCGCGGGCGCGCGAGCTGCAGCGGCTGAACGAGGAACTGCGGCAGGCCCACACCCGCGAACGAGAGGTCGCCGTCACCCTGCAACAGGCCATGCTGCACGCCCCCGACCTGGCCCGCCACCGCGACATCGCGGTGCGCTACCTGCCCGCGACCGGCTCCCTGAACGTGTGCGGCGACTGGTACGACGTGGTCGACATCCCGCCCGACCGGCTCGCCCTCGCGGTCGGCGATGTCATCGGCCACGGCCTGGAGGCCGCGGCCGTCATGGGCATGCTCCGCAGTGCCCTGTCCGCCGCCATCCGCGCCCTGGAACGACCCGCGCAGGCCCTGGAGGTGCTCGGTCTGTACGCCCGGTCCATCGAGGGGGCGCTGGGCACCACCGCCGTCAAGGCGATCGTCGACACCCGCAGCCGCCTGATCACCTATAGCAGTGCGGGTCACCCGCCGCCGGTGCTCGTCGACCCCGGCGGCCGCTGCGAACTGCTGGACCAGGCCACCGACCCACCGCTCGGCACCCGCCCCCAGCACGTCCCCCGCCCGCAGGCGATCGCGGCCTACAGGCCCGGAGACACGCTCGTGCTGTACACCGACGGACTGATCGAGAGAAGGGATGAGGACATCGACGTCAGCCTGAGCCGGCTGTGCGACACGCTCTGCGACTGCGCCCGCCTCGGCACCGAACAGTTCGCCGACACCGTCCTGGCCCGCCTCGGCGTCGCCGGCGGCGGCCGCGACGACATCGCCCTGATCGTCGTCCGGCTCTGAGCGGGAACAGGTCGTCATGGCAGCGGACGCCAGACGATGCCCTCCCGCCCGGTGAGCGCGGAGACCGCGTCCGCGGCATTGAGCGGCAGGGGCAGCGGGGGGCGGGTGCGGATTTTGCTCAGTGTGAACAGCAGGATCCGGATCTCGTCGTACGGAGCGGAGGCGTGCAGGTACGACTCGAGGTGCGCGCGGGAGGCCTCCGTACTCCAGGCCACCATCGGCCTGCCGCCCACCTCCGCCGTGATCCGTTGCGTGATCCATCCCTACCCCGGATCCGGAACGCCTCCGCACCCTGGTACCCGTCGGCCGCCCCGGCCGACTCGCTGGTACGTCACCAGGACCACAGGCGGATGTCCGTCCGTGCCGACGTCGTCCCGTGTACGGGACGGCCCGACGGGCACCCGTGCAACGCGGCCCCCAGGGTCGCCGCTCGGACCCCTCGGGCATGACCCCGTCCTCACCAGCGGGAGGCAGCATGATCAGCCATCGGCATCTGGTGGAAGAGGTGGCGTCGCGGGCTCGGCTCGACGACCCGGAGGCGGCGGACGCCGCCGTGCATCTGGTCCTCGCGGCGCTGAGCAGTCGCCTGGACCCACCGCACCGGGAGCATCTGCGCCAGGCCGTACCGGCCCATGAACGCCCCGCGCTGCAGTACGGCGCCGACGCGGCGGAGGGCTCCGGCCCGGGCCTCGACGAACTGCTGGCCGATGTGGCCCGGCCCGTGGGTGCGACTCCGGACCAGGCACTGTTCCTGGCCCGGACGGTGCTCTGCCGGATCTCCGCGGAGGACACGTCGCTGGCCGCGGATCTGCGAGGCGCCTTGCCGGACGAGTTCGGCACGCTGTTCACGGAACCCGATCCGCTCTCCTAGCGGTCCACCCGCGCCACCCGGACCCCGACCGCGCTCAACCGCCGCTGAAAAAGGCCGAGTTCCAGAACCGGTCGGGGTTCACGGGGCCCTCGCGGCCGGCTCCCGTACCGGCCGCGACCAGGCATCAGGGAACGGCCGGGGGAAGGTGTGCGCCCCCGGTACGTCGAGATACGTGCCGTCCGGCACCAGCGTGCCGAGCAGCAGATCCGTGGTCCTGGCACGGCGGGCGGCGAGTCCACGCCGTGCCGGAGCCCCGTGCCGTGGCCGCGGATGCCAACCGCCGGGGTCAGCGCTGGTACAGCCCGACGATCGTGCCGCTGGCCAGCTGCTGCCGGTCCAGGACGGCGTGGGCCTCGTCGGCGCCGGCCCGGTCCGGGAGCGAGACCGGGGCGGGGAGGGCGTAGAGCCGGAAGAAGTACCGGTGGGCCTTGTCGCCGACCGGAGGCTGTGGGCCGCCCCAGCCCCGTTCCCCGAATCCGTTGCGATGGGCCTGGCTGCCCCGGGGTGTCTCGCCGGCGTCCAGGCCCCCGGCGTGGGGGTCGATACCGGTGACTAGCCAGTGCACGAAGGTTCCGGACGGAGCGTCCGGATCCTCGCACAGCAGGGCCAGCTCCGCCGCGTCATCCGGTACCCCGGACCAGGTGAGCGGGGGAGACACGTTGTCCGCGTCATGCGCGTAGTGGCGCGGGATCATGCTGTGGTCACTGAAGGCTGCGCTTGTGAGTTCGATACCGGCCATGCGACCGGAGTACCCGGCACGGACCGGGGCATACGGCCCCACCGCACGGGATGACCGAGGAGGCGCGGGGTACCCGCACGACTGACACACCCCCGTGCGAGGAGATGACTGGCATGCGGTTCATCGGACTGCTCCTCTTCGCGGGCGCGGCCGCCTTCACGGCCCTCGCGATCGCGGGCAACCTGTCCGGCGGGCCCGAGTACACGGTGTCCGTCCTCAATCACGACATCGCCACCATGAGCGGGCTCGCCCTGTTCAGCTCCGGACTCGCGCTGGCGCTCATCTTCTGCGTGGGCTTGGTGATCATGGTGAGCGGCGCGGCACACAACGGCCGCCACCGCGGCTCCCGGCCGCGCCGGACGCGGAACACGACGCTGGGCGGGACGCCGGGGTCCTGACGCCCGGGTGACGCCCGGGCCTGAAGCCGATGCCGGGCCCGAACCTGAACGCGGCTGTGCCCCGGCGCCAGCCTCCGGCGCGCGAACGCTCCGGGGCACGAACAAAGGGCAGCGCCGGGCCGCCCGCGCGGTGTCGGCGTCAGCCCGCCCAGTCCAGCAGGCGCTCGCCCGTCTCGGGTGCCCGCAGCCGGGTGAGGGACTCCTTCTCCAGCTGGCGCACGCGTTCCCTGGTCAGGCCCACCTGGTCGGCCACCTGTTGCAGCGTGCGCGGATGCCCGTCGTGCAGCCCGTAGCGCAGACTGAGGATCATGGCTTCGCGGGGTGCCAGCACGCCCAGGGCGTCCCTGAGGTCCTCCGCCAGCGCCCGGTACTCGGCCACCTGCGGAGCCTGGAGTACGTCGGTGGCGGGGATGAGGTCCCCGACCACGGTCTCGCCGGTCTCGTCCACCGGCGTGTCCAGGCTCAGCGTCTGCCGCCCCACCCGGCGCAGCCAGACGACCCGGTCCTCGGCGAACCCGCTCTCCCGGGCGACCTCGTCGTCCGTCGGCTCGCGGTCGAGGCGCAACTGGAGCTGCCGTTCGCACTTCGCGAGCTTCTGCAGCTGCTCCACGACGTGCATGGGCAGCCGTACCGTGCGGGCGTGCTGGGCCAGGCCCCGCTCGATGGCCTGCCGGATCCACCAGGTGGCGTACGTGGAGAACTTGAAGCCCTTGGTGTGGTCGAACTTCTCCACCGCCCGCATCAGCCCGAGGTTGCCGTCCTGGATCAGGTCCAGCAGGGGCGCGCCCCGGTGGGCGTGCCGTTTGGCGATCGACACCACGAGGCGCAGGTTGGCCCGGATCATATGGTCCTTGGCCCGCATGCCCTCCCGTACGGCCGCCTCCAGTTCACGGCGCCGCGAGGGGGCGAGAGCGCGGTCACCGGCGTCGGCCCGCTCCAGTTCCCCGGTGGCGTGCACCCCGGTCTCGATGCGCTGGGCCAGCCGTACCTCGTCCGCGGCGTCGAGCAGGGGGGTCGCGGCGATCTGGGCCAGGTACTGGCCGAGCAGGTCCGGTTCGTCGCCGATGGTCTCCGGGACCCGGCTGCGCGGGCGTGCGGACCGGGCGGCGGCACGGCGGCGCTCTTGGGGATCCGCGAGAGCGGATCGTGCCGGGGCAGGCATCGTTCCGGCCTCCGACTCCTGTCGCTTCGACTCTGTGCTTGCGGGAGGTTGACCCCGTGCTTCCGGAGGGGGTCGACCAGGGTGGCGGGTACCCGGCCGGAGCGTCAGGACACGTGCGTTCCGTGCGCGGGGACGGCTCCCGGTTCGGGCGTGAGGATGCCCGCCGTTTCGGCCCGCCGCGGTGCGGGAACCCGGTGCGGCGTCCGCCGGAAAGGGGGAGCGTCCGTGCCCGACACCGACCAGGACCGCATCCGCAGGCAGGCGCTGCCGCTGACCGATCCGGCGTCGCTGGACCCGTTGATGGAACGCATCGGCGACGCCCGCTATGTGCTGCTCGGCGAGGCCTCCCACGGCACCGCGGACTACTACCGGGTGCGCGATCTGCTGACGCGCCGGCTGATCGAGGAGAAGGGCTTCTCCTTCGTCGCGGTGGAGGGCGACTGGCCGGACTGCCAGGCCGTGCACTGCGCCGTGGTCGCCGCGCCGGGCGCGCCCGAGGATCCCGGCGAGGTGCTGGCGGGCTTCAGGCGCTGGCCGGCGTGGATGTGGGGCAACACCGACGTGGCCGCCTTCACCCGGTGGCTGCGCCGGCACAACGAGGCTCTGCCGCCCGAGCGGCGCGTGGGCTTCTTCGGGCTGGACGTCTACAGCCTGTGGGAGTCGCTGGACGCGGTGCTGGCCCACCTGCGCGAGCACGACCCCGACGAGGTGGACCACGCCCTGGAGGCGTGCCGCTGCTTCGAGCCGTACGCCCGGGATCCGCAGTCCTACGCGCTGGCCACCAGCTATGTGTCGGAGGGCTGTGCGCCCCAGGTGGTGTCCCTGCTCACCGAGCTGCGGCGGCGGGCGGCGCAGGCGGCGGCCATGGACGGCTCGCTCGCGGAATTCGCCGCCCGGCAGAACGCCGAGGTGCTGGCCGGGGCCGAGGCCTACTACCGGGTCATGCTCGACAGCGGCCCCGAGTCGTGGAACATCCGGGACCGGCATATGGCCGACACCCTGGACCGGTTGATGGAGCATTACGGTCCCGAGGCCAAGGCCGTGGTCTGGGAGCACAACACCCACATCGGCGACGCGCGTGCCACGGACATGGCCGACGTCGGCGAGATAAACGTCGGCCAGCTGGTGCGCGAGCGGCACCTGGGGAGGGGTGTGGTGCTCGTCGGGTTCGGCTCGCACTCCGGCACCGTGATCGCCGCGGACGCCTGGGGTGACACGCCGAGGATCATGGGCGTGCCGGCCGCCCGCCGGGGCAGCGTGGAGGATCTGCTGCACCGGGCGCTGCCGGGCGAGCGGGCGCTGTTCGTCTTCCCGCATGTGCAGTTCCAGCATCCGCCCTCCTCCGGGCGGGGCGAGTGGTTCCACGAAGAGCATGGTCACCGCGCGATCGGCGTGGTGTACCGGCCGCAGTACGACCGCGTCGGCAACTACGTCCCCACGGTCCTGGCCCAGCGCTACGACGCCTTCTGCTACCTCGACCGCACCCACGCGCTCACCCCGCTGCACCCCTGGTCCAAGGGGAGCCTGGAGGAGCAGACCTGGCCCGCGGGTGTGTGACGCCGGCGCGACCGCGACCGCCGGGCGGCTCGGCCTGCCGCTCCCCGGACGGCGAAAGGCGCGTGTCAGGTCAGGTCGGGGTGGCCGAACAGCGCGGCGTATCCGCTCGGCAGCAGGCTGAGCAGCTTGTGCAGCTCACCGCCCGACACGGTGTCGCCCACGGCGGTGAGGACCACTTCCGCGTCCCTCCGGGCGGCGGCCTCGTCCTCGGCGGCGGCCCGGGCAACCTGGCGGACGAACTCCTGCACGCCCCAGGTGCGTCCGGTGTTGCCCACGCCGGTGACGAAGGCGCCGATCTCCAGGGGCAGCTGATCCGCGAGGTGATCCGCCGCGGTGGGCTGCAGCCGGTCGCCGAGGGTGCTGAGGACGGCTTCGGTGACGCGGGCCGCCTCGTCGCGGTCGGCGTACTCCCCGTGCTCCCGCACGGTGGCGAGGAATTCGGTGGCCGTCATGATGCGCTCCCCGGTGGTGCTCGCTGTGCGCCCCCGGGTACCCGCACCGGATGGCACCAACCGACGTGCGGCACAGGGCGCGCGAGCCTTGGGGCCGGGCGCGCTTCAGGGGCGTACCGGTGCGGAGAACGCCGAAGCAGGCGGCGGAGCGCATCAGTCCGAGCGCCTACGGGAGTACGCCGGTCGAGGTCCCATAACGGCGGCACCCATCTCCTGCGCGAGCAGCTCAACGCCGAGCCGCAGCTCGCCGCCCTGCGGAGCTTCTGGCGGATCCGGCCCGTCAGTCTGCGGCGGCCTGGTCGCCGTGGAGTGACGGGGCGGACCGGCTCGAGGTGCGGCGCCTGGTCGGGTCGGTGACGTGCGGGAAGGAGCGGGCGGCCGCCAGGAAGCCGAGGGTCGTCAGCACGAACGGCCAGGTGAACGGGTGGCCGCCGGACGGGGCGAGGAGTGCGGCGACGGCCGGGGTGAGGGCGGTCGCGGTCGCGGCGCCGAGCAGCGCGTACGGCAGCGTCGTCCGGGTGGCGGCCAGGAACACCCCGCACAGCGCCAGTGCGACCAGTACGGCGTTGTAGCCCATCGTGCCGTCGGCGATCCGGGCGGCCGGCGTGCCGAGCGCCCACGCCGTCAGGATGCCCGTCGCGCTGCCGGCGCAGGCCACCCATCCGGCCACCCGGCCGGCCAGGAAGAGGCCGGCCAGCAGCAGGACCCCCGCCTGCCACTGCTCCAGGAAGAAGACCTGGGACACGTTGCGGAAGAACGCCCCCGCCACGTCCTTCCAGCGCAGGACGGTGGGTCCGGAGGCGGCGCCGGGCAGCGCGGCGATGCTGTGGCCCTGCGGCCAGATCCGCCGGAAGGCGGGGGCGGCCACGGTGACCGCGCCCGCCAGCAGGCAGTAGGGCAGGGTCAGGGCCGGCAGGCCCCACACCTGCAGCAGCCGGATCACCGCGGCGGTGACGACGGTGACCACGAGACAGGCACCGGCCGCCAGCACCACCGTGGCCGGCCGCCCCGCGCCGAGGAACACGGCGACGCAGAGTGCGGTCAGGCAGGAGTTGAAGCCCTCCAGCCCCGCCCGCACCCGGTCATGAGGAGCGCCCAGCAGGCGTGCGGCGCCGGTTCCGAGGGCCGCGCCGCCCAGGGCGTAGGCGCCGTACCGCCAGTCCGCCGTCCACAGCGCGAGGGCGAAGACGGCGCCTGCCCGTGCGCTGTCGAGGAACATGACCTGCGCGAGGCCGCGCAGCACGCCGCTCGCGAACCGCGGACCGCGTCTGAGCATCTTTGTCCTGACATGGCGCCGCATACTCAACCCCACCCTCACGTTTTCCGCTTGGTGGCATCTTATTTCCGCATTACGGCATTGTGGTACGTCGGAGTGGTCAGGAGCGGGTCGGCGATTGACATCGACGTGACGGACCTGATCGAGTCGTCGCATCACCGGGAGGTTCCGTATGCTGTCGCTCGATCTGCACCCGATCTTCCGCAACAACCGCGACATCGAACTGGCGCTGCGTCAGTTCCTCTTCAGGGCCAACCAGTCGGGCGAGCCGGTTGTGGAGATCATCCCGGGCAAGGGATCGGGGCGGCTCAGGACCCGGGTGCTCGCGTTCCTGGACCAGAAGCACATCAGGAAGCTGTACGTCCGGCGCGAGGTCGACACGGGCAACACCGGGCGCATCCTCGTCCACTTCCAGTGATCCCGGCCTACAGCGGGGCAGGGGAGGAGGCGTCGGCGATCAGCAGGCGAGGGGTCCCCGTGCCGTCCGCGGACACGCTCCACAGGTCGCTGCCGCCGACCTTGCCGTTCGCGGGCAGGGCATAGGCGACGGTGCGGTCGTCGAGCCAGGTGGCCTGGTCGTCGACGCTGTGGCGCTCGGCCAGCGGCGTCTCGTGCAGGGTGCGCAGGTCGAGGACGTACTCGTGCCACAGGTCGGTACGGGACAACACCCGCTTCTTGAAGGCGACCCGGGTCCCGTCGGGCGAGAGGGACGGGCACTCCACGTTCTCTGCCAGCGTGGTGACCGTGCGCCGGGAGACCGAACCCCGGACCAGGTAGGTCTTGCCGGCGGTGTTGAGGGTGGCGTAGAAGGTGTCGTCGTCGGCGGAGAAGGTGACGCCCCAGAAGTTGATGTCCGAGGCGTGGTAGGGCCTGCCGTCCCTGACGATGGCGAACGTCTCCAGGCTGGGGGTCAGCCGCAGGGTCAGGGTGTCCAGGATCGAGGTCCGGGTGGAGAAGAAGGCGGACGAATAGGACTCGCCGGACACGAAGACGGTCCAGGCGACGAAGCGGCCGCTGGGCGAGACCCGGGCCCGGCTGGGCGTGCCCGCGAGCGGGAAGGTGCGCCGGGTGCGCAGGTCGGCGTCCAGCAGCAGGGCCCGGTTGCTCTGCCTGAGGACGCCCGGGTTGGACTGGAGGCAGATGCCCGTGCCGGCGGCCGCGTAGAAGCGTGCGCACCTCAGGCTCGAGGCGGTCCGCCCGCCCCTCGGGTCCGTGGACGGTACCGAGGCGACCGCGGTGCGGTGCGGGCCGGCGGCCGCGTTGAGGAACGCCAGCCGGCCTTTCTGGCCGAGGGTCAACTTGCCTGCAGTGACGGCTGGTTCACCCGAGTGTGGCTCGTTCGCCCGGTCCGCGCGGGCCGCGGCGTGCAGGACCACGCCGGTGCCCAGGCCGGCGAGCAGCAGGACGGCCCCGACGAGTACGAGCAGACGGCGGCGCAGCGATGTCATCCGGATCCTTGTGGCTGTGGTGGTCATCGGGTTCCGCCGGCCGGCCGGAGCACCATGCCCGCGACGGCCGCGCAGCACAGCAGGCCGACCGCCGAGCCGGCCAGTGCCGGGCCGTCGCCCCACGCCGTCCAGGCGGCGCCGAAGGCCAGCGAGCAGCAGAACCGGGCCAGCGCCTGGCTGGTGCCGACGATGGCCAGGCCGCTGGCGCGCAGACGCTCGGGCACAAGGTCCGCGAGGGCGGCCGGGAGCACCCCGTCGGTGGCCGCGTAGAACAGGCCGTGCAGGGCGAGGACGAGCGGGGCGAGGAGCGGTGTGTCCGGGGCCCACAGCAGGAGGGCGTAGGCGGTGAGCAGGCCCAGGTGTCCGGCGAGGAACACGGTGCGCCGCCCGGCCCGGTCGGCCAGCGCGCCGACGGGCACGGCCAGCAGCAGGAACACGACGGCCGTGCCCAGCGGCAGCAGCGTGAACCACTCCTCGCCCACCCCGGCCCGCCGCTGGAGGAGCAGATACACGAAGGCGTCGCTGACGGTGGTCAGGCCGAGCAGCGCGGCACACCCGGCGAGTGCCCGCAGCCGCGGCAGCCGCAGCAGCGCCAGCGCCTCGCCAACCCGGACGGACGGCTTGCCGCCCCTCACATCGGCACCGCCTGTCACATCGGCACCGTCGGTCACATCGGCGTCGTAGGTCCTCTCCGCGTCAGGCGTCCGCCCGTCCCGCCACCTCCCCGGACCGCGCGGCCTTCCGGGCACGAACAGCACCAGTACGACCACGCCCAGCGCGGCGACGCACGCGCTCACGCCGAACACGGCGTCGTAACCGTCGGCCGCGGCGCGTAGGATGAGGAAGGCCGCCAGCGGGCCGAGCATCGCGCCGGTGGTGTCCATCGCCCGGTGGACACCGAACGCCCGGCCCTGGTTCCCGGCCGGCGTGGACAGGGAGATCATCGCGTCGCGCGGGGCGGTGCGCAGACCCTTGCCGGTCCGCTCCAGCGCCAGGACCGTGCCGAGGGTGCCGAGGCTGCCGGCGATCAGCAGCAGCGGCTTGCACAGCGCGGACAGGCCGTAGCCGAGCCCGGCCAGCAGCTTGTGGCCCCGCACCCGGTCGGCGAGATGGCCGCCGGTGAGCTGGACCAGCGCGCTGACGCCGTTGTAGACGCCGTCGAGGGTGCCGAATCCCAGCGGGCTGAAGCCGAGCGTGGTGACGAGGTAGAGCGGCAGGACGGCGGTGACCATCTCCGAGGAGACGTCCGTGATCAGGCTGACCGTGCCCAGCACGAGCACGACCGGGGCGACCTTGCGGCCCGGTCCGCGTCTTCGGCGCCGGTCGGTGCCCGCCTCGACGGGCGCGGAGCGGTCGGTGAGATACAAGACAGGGCTCCAGGTGCGGTGCGGTCAGTTCTGCCGGCTGCTCTCGTCCCGTAGCCAGGTGCCGAAGTCCTGTGCCCGGATGGCCCTCCTGGCCCCCCGCCGGGCGCCGACCGCCGCCGCGGCGAAGACCACGACAGCCGCGAAGAGCCGAGGCTCCCTGCGGAGCAGTGCCTTCAGATCCGCCGTGCTGGTGCGCGCCGAGGCCTCTTCCGGCCGGCGATGCCGTTCGACCTGGGCGGTGGACACCGCGGCACGGATCCGCCGTCTCATCAAGTCCGGCCAGGTGCGCGGCGGTTGGATCACGACACGGGCCGCGTCGACCACCAGCCGCTCCTCGGGGGCGAACGCCAGGGACGCGGCCAGGTCGTCGGCCATCAGCGGCGGCAGCGCGGCGATCCGGGCCTGACCGGCCTTGGAGACCGCGATCACGCCCCGGCCGAACAGCCCCTCGCGCACGGCGGGCAGCCGCTGCCACACCTGGTAGTAGGCGCGCACCCGCCAGGCGCAGGCGGCCAGCGGGATCCGCCGTTCGGGCGCGGTGGCGAGGATGCCCGAGGTGTCGTCGTTCAGGGGCTCGGTCAGCGCCCGTACGTCGGCCGCCGTGAGCACGACGTCGGCGTCCACGTAGAGACGGGGGAAGCCGCGCGCGTGGTCGTCCCCGGTCCGCAGGGCGGCGTGCTTGGAAGGCACGGGGATCTCGACCACCCGCACGCGCGGGCCGCGCGCGGCCGCGATCCGCGCGGTGTCGTCCGTGCAGCCGTTGCACACCACCACGATGTCGGTCTCGTCCTCGGAGGACACGGAGGACGCGGAGGACTCGCAGGACTCGGAGGGCCCGGAAGGCTCGGCCAGCAGTGAATCGAGGAGCCGGCCGATGACGCGCGCCTCATTGTGGGCCGGGATCACGATGCTCGTCACGTCGGGCAGTATGGCGCCGAAGTCGCCATTGCGGTGCGTGTTTCGTCCAACTGTTCCCGTGACTGCGTCCAGTGGTCTAGATTGAGCTCCGCCGGGCCGTTTGGGAGGGCTACTTGGCCTTGACGACACGTCAAGGTGCGGCGCGGTGAACCGGATGCGACACAGGCAGTAACCAACATGCAGGAAGCGCGAGGCGGTTGGGGAACCGCTGAAGGCTTCCTCGTCTTTTTCAGTGCCGCTGTGCCGAGGAGACACATGCGGTGCTGATCCAGCCCTGGCTTGCGCACATGCGACCGTAGGTCCGGTTGCGTCCGGCCAGGGGGAGCCGCGCATGTGGTGGGGGGACATGACCATTGAGGTCACGCATGAGCAACTGGTCGTGGAACACAGACGTCCGGAAGCTCGCCGAAGACGCTGGGAACGGAAATACCGCACCGTCCTGCTGGTCGCGGACGGCCTCGCGGCCGTTGCCGCGGCCTTACTGATCCACGGGGCGTACGGCCGCTGGACGGTGGCCCTGGTGCTGCCCCCGACGTGGATCGTGGCGATGCTGGCCCATCGCTCCTACGATCGCGGTGCCCTCGGCCTGGGAACCGAGGAGTACCGGCGGGTGCTGCGCGGAGCCGTCGCCCTGCCGGCGCTGGCCGTCCTCGCGTACTGGCTGGTCACGCGCGACGCGGGCCTCTTGCATGACATGATCATGGCAGCGGTGCCGGCCGCCGTGATCGCCCTGCCGGTCCGGTACGCGCTGCGCCGCCGGCTGCACAGGCGGTGGTCCCGGGGCCGGGACCGGAGTGCGACGCTTCTGGTCGGGCCGGCACAAGGCATCGTGGACCTGGTCGCCGTGCTGCGGCGCGGCGGCGTACAGGAACTGCAGGCCGCCGGAGCGTGCCTGAGCGATCCACAGAACGCCGCGGACATCCGCAGGTTGGGACTGCCCGTCCTCGGCGGCGTCGGCGACATGGACGACGTCGTCCGGGCCCTGGGCATCAGCACCGTCGTGGCGCTGCCGGTACCCGGGGCCGACGCCTCCGTCCTGCGCCGGATGTCCTGGACGGCGGCCGCGCAGGGCGTCGACTTCCTCCTGGCCCCCGTGCTGACCGACGTCTCCGCCTCCCGGCTCGCGGTACGGCCCGCGGGCGGGGTGCCGCTCGTGCGGATCCAGGCCCCGAACCTCTCCCGGATCTCCCGGCTGCCCAAGGAACTGCTGGACCGTACGCTCGCGGCGGCACTCCTGCTGCTCCTAGCGCTGCCCATGCTGCTGATCGCCCTGATCGTCCGGCTGGACAGCCCCGGGCCCGCCCTGTTCCGGCAGCAGCGGGTGGGCCGGTACGGCGACCACTTCACCATGCTGAAGTTCCGCACGATGCGGCCGGACTCGGAGGCCCTCCGGGCGGAACTGGAGCACCTCAACGAGAACAGCGACGGCCTGCTGTTCAAGGTGAAGGAGGACCCGCGGATCACCCGGGTCGGCTCGTTCCTGCGCCGGAGCTCCCTCGACGAACTGCCGCAACTGCTCAACGTCGTCAGGGGCCACATGTCCCTGGTCGGCCCCCGCCCGCCGCTGCCCGAGGAGGTGGAGGCCTACACCCCGGACATCAAGCGCCGGCTGCTCGTCAAGCCAGGCCTCACCGGGCTCTGGCAGGTCAGCGGACGCTCCGACCTGCCCTGGGAGGAGGCGGTCCGGCTCGACCTCGGATACGTGGACAACTGGTCGATGAGCCTCGACGTGTCGATCCTGCTGCGCACCGGATCCGCGGTGGTGCGGGGAACGGGAGCCTACTGATGGACCGCCCGCAGACCGGCCGCCCACCGAAGGACCAAGCCGAGAGGAACCAAGTGACGCAGACCAGGGAGCCGTTGGGGGTCGCGGTCGTCGGCGCCGGGTACTGGGGACCCAACCTCGTCCGCAACTTCCAGGCCAGCGAGCGGTTCCGGTTGCGCCTGCTGTGCGACCTCGACGTGGACCGGGCCCGCCGCGTCCTCGGCGGCTACTCCACGGTCGAGGCCACCGCGGACTACGCGGCCGTCCTCGCCGACCCCGAGGTGGACGCCGTCGCCGTGGCCACGCCCGCCGGAACCCACCTCGACATCGCCCTCGCCGCCCTGCGCGCCGGCAAGCACGTCCTGGTGGAGAAGCCGCTCGCGGCGACGTACGCCGACGGGCTGCGCCTGGTCACCGAGGCGGAGGAGCGCG
This sequence comes from Streptomyces incarnatus, assembly GCF_001027185.1. Taxonomy (NCBI): domain Bacteria; kingdom Bacillati; phylum Actinomycetota; class Actinomycetes; order Kitasatosporales; family Streptomycetaceae; genus Streptomyces; species Streptomyces incarnatus. Next base: position 8,155,114 of record NZ_CP011497.1, read on the forward strand.
GGATCACCCTGATGTGCGACCACACCTACTGCTACACGCCCGCCGTGGGCCGCATCCGGGACCTGGTCCGCTCCGGCGAACTCGGCGAGATCCACTTCGTGGACTCGGTCCGGATCAACCTCGGGCTCGTCCAGAAGGACATCGACGTGATGTGGGACCTCGCCCCGCACGACCTGTCCATCCTGGACTTCATCCTCCCCGACGCCGTCGAGCCGGTCGCCGTCGCCGCCCACGGGGCCGACCCGATCGGCGCCGGACAGGCCTGCGTGGCCTATCTGACGCTTCAGCTCAACACCGGGGCCATCGCCCACGTGCACGTCAACTGGCTGTCCCCGACCAAGGTGCGCACCACCATGGTGGGCGGCGCCAAACGCACCCTGATCTGGGACGACCTCAACCCCCTGCAGCGAGTGGCCGTTTACGACCGGGGCGTGGACCTGTCCTCGCCCCAGGAGATCGGCGCCGACGAGCGCCGGGACATGCTCGTCTCGTACCGCTCGGGAGACATGGTCGCGCCCGCCATCGGCGAGAAGGAGGCGCTGCGCGGCATGGTCGACGAGTTCGCCGACGCGATCACGCAGCGCCGGGCGCCGCTGACCGACGGCCGGGCGGGCCTCAGGGTGCTGGACATTCTCGAGGCGGCGTCCCGGAGCCTCGAGTTCAAGGGCGCGGTCGTCGGCCTGCGCGCCGGGCGTTGACAGATCCGATCGGCGGAGAGGCACGTGCAGTTGAGCAGCGTACGCGGTAAGAAGATCCTGGTCACCGGGGGAGCGGGCACCATCGGCTCCAACCTCGTCGACCTCCTGGCCGAGGGCGGCGCCCGCGAGGTCGTCGTACTCGACAATTTCGTGCGCGGACGGCGGGCCAACCTCGCCCGGGCCCTGCCCAGCGGCGTCGTGGAGATCGTCGAGGGCGACGTCCGGGACGCCGCCACCGTACGGAAGGTCACCGAGGGCGCCGACCTCGTCTTCCACCTCGCCGCCATCCGCATCACCCAGTGCGCGGAGGAGCCCCGGCTGGCCAACGAGGTCCTGGTCGACGGCACCTTCAACGTCCTGGAGGCGGCGGCCGAGGCCGGGGTCGCCAAGGTGATCGCCTCCTCCTCGGCGTCGGTCTACGGCATGGCCGAGACCTTTCCCACGACCGAGCGCCATCACCCGTACAACAACGACACCTTCTACGGCGCGGCCAAGGCCTTCAACGAGGGCATGCTGCGCAGCTTCCACGCCATGTACGGCCTGGACTACGTGGCGCTGCGCTACTTCAACGTCTACGGCCCCCGGATGGACATCCACGGCCTCTACACCGAGGTGCTCATCCGCTGGATGGAGCGCATCGAGGCGGGCGAACCGCCGCTGATCCTCGGCGACGGCACCCAGACCATGGACTTCGTCGACGTCCGCGACATCGCCCGGGCCAATGTGCTGGCCGCGGAGTCGGATCTCACCGACGAGGTGTTCAACATCGCGAGCGGGACCGAGACTTCACTGAAGGAGCTCGCCGAGGGCCTGCTGGAGGCGATGGGCGCGACGGGCCTGGAGCCGGTGCACGGGCCGGCCCGCGCGGTGAACGGCGTGACCCGGCGGCTCGCGGACACCTCGAGGGCCGCCGAGCGGCTCGGCTTCACCGCGCGGATCGACCTGCGTACGGGGCTGCGCGACCTCGTCGCGTGGTGGCGCGCGGAGCGGGAGGCGGCCAAGTGAGCACCGACCGCATCCCGGTGATGATCCCCTGGCTCGGCGAGGAGGAGGCCCGGGCCGCCTCCGACGCCGTGCTGTCCGGGTGGGTCGCCCAGGGGCCCCGCGTCGCCGGGTTCGAGCGGGCCTTCGCCGAGCGGGTGGGCGCAGAGCACGGCATCGCGGTCAGTTCGTGCACGACCGCCCTGCACCTGTCACTCGTCGCGCTCGGCCTCGGCCCCGGCGACGAGGTCGTGGTGCCCTCGCTGTCGTTCATCGCCACCGCCAACGCCGTACGGTACGTCGGCGCCGAGCCGGTGTTCGCCGACGTCGACCTCGCCACCGGCAACCTGACCCCGGACACCGTGGACGCGGTCCGCACCCCCCGTACGAAGGCCGTCCTGGCCGTCCACCAGGGCGGTGTGCCGGCCGATGTGCACGCCCTGCGCGCCGCCTGCGCCGACCGGGACCTGCCCCTGGTCGAGGACGCGGCCTGCGCCATCGGCTCCACGGTCGGCGGCAAGCCCGTCGGCCACGGCGCACTGCTCGCCGCCTGGTCCTTCCATCCGCGCAAGCTCGTCACCACGGGCGAGGGCGGCATGATCACCACCGACGACGCCGAGTGGGCGGCACGCCTGCGCCGGCTGCGCGAGCACGGGATGAACGCCTCGGCGGCGCAGCGCCACGCGAGCGACAGCCCCGTCCTGGAGAGCTACCTCGAGGTCGGCTTCAACTACCGGATGACCGACATCCAGGCCGCCGTGGGCCTGGTCCAGCTCGGCAAGCTCGACACCATGATCGCCCGGCGCCGCGAACTGGCCGCGCGCTACGACGCGTTGCTGTACGACGTCCCCGGCCTCACCCCCGTACGCGACCCCGCACACGGGCAGAGCAACTTCCAGTCGTACTGGGTGCTGCTGGACGAGGACTTCCCCGTCGGCCGGGACGACCTGCTCGCCGCGCTCGCCGAGGCCGGCGTCTCCGCCCGGCGCGGCATCATGGCCGCGCACCTCGAACCCGCCTACGCCGACCACCCCCGCCCGCCGCTGCCGGTCACCGAGCGCATCACCCGTGACTCGCTGATCCTGCCGCTGTTCCACACCATGACCGAGGCCCAGCAGGACCGCGTCGTCGCGGCACTGCGCGAACAGGCCCTCGGATGAACGGGCTACTGATCGTCGGCGCGGGCGGGTTCGCCCGGGAGACCGCGGCGGCCGTGGCCGCCGGAGGTGAGTACCGGCTGCTCGGACACCTCGACGACAATCCCGCCCTGCACGGCACCGAGGTGGACGGCGTGCCCGTCCTCGGCGGCAGCGGGCTGGTCCACGAACTGTCCGACGCCCAGGTGGTGGTCTGTGTGGGCAACCCCCGGGACTACGCGGCGCGCGCCCGGCTGGTCCGCCGGCTCGGCCTGCCCGAGGGCCGCTATGCCACCGTGATCCACCCGACGGCGGCGGTGCCGGAGGCGACCTGCGACATCGGACCCGGCTCCGTGCTGCTCGCGCACTGCGCCCTGACCACCGCCGTGGTGGTGGGCGCGCACGTCGCCGTGATGCCGCATGTCGTCCTCACCCATGACGTCGTCGTCGAGGACTTCGCCACGCTGGCCTCCGGTGTTCGCCTGGGCGGGGGAGCGCGGTTGGAGCGGGGGGCCTATGTGGGCTCCGGCGCCCTGGTCAGGGAGGGTGCGACGGTCGGCGCCTGCTCCCTGATCGGGATGGGAAGTGCCGTGCTCGGCGATGTGCCGCCGGGCGAGGTCTGGGTGGGGAGCCCGGCCCGACGGCTGCGCGCGGCGGACGCGCCCGCGCTCGACGAACTCGCGCCGCGCCCAGAACTCGCGCCGCGCACGGAACGCGCGCCGCGCACGGAACGCGCGCCGCGCACAGAACGCGCGCCGCGCACGGAACGCGCGCCGCGCACAGTGGGGGGACCGCTGACATGAACCAGATACCGCTCGTGGACCTCAAGGCGGCCCACGCGGAGGTCGCCGACGAGGTCCGGGCCGGATTCGACCGAGTCCTGGCCGGCACCGCCTTCGTCGGCGGCGACGAGGTACGCCAATTCGAGTGCGAATACGCCGAGTTCGGCGGCACCGCACACTGCGTCGGCGTGGCCAACGGCACCGACGCGGTCGAACTCGCCCTGCGCGCAAGCGGAGTGGGCCCCGGCGACGAGGTCGTCGTACCCGCCAACACCTTCATCGCCACCGTCGGCGCCGTGGCCAGGATCGGAGCGCGCCCGGTCCTCGCCGACTGCCTGCCCGGCACCCATCTCCTGGACCCCCAGGCCGCCCTGGACGCGGTCGGCCCGGCCACCCGCGCGGTCGTACCTGTGCACCTCTACGGCCAGATGGCCGACGTGGCGGCGCTGTCCGGCGGGCTTCCCGACCACGTACGGGTCGTCGAGGACGCCGCCCAGTGCCAGGGCGCCACCCGCGACGGCCGGACGCCGGGCAGCGGCGGCATCGCGGCCACCAGCTTCTACCCGGGCAAGAACCTGGGCGCGTACGGCGACGCCGGCGCGGTGCTGACGGACGACGAGGAACGGGCCGGCCTGGTGCGCGCCATCGCGAACCACGGTGGCGTCGCCAAGTACCGCCACGACGTGCCGGGGTTCAACAGCCGTCTGGACGGACTGCAGGCCGTCGTCCTGCGCGCGAAGCTGGCGCGGCTGGCGGACGGAAACGCGGCCCGCCGTGCGGCCGCGGCCCGCTACGACGCCCTGCTCGGCGACCTCGCGGACGCCGGACGCGTCGTGCGCCCCACGACGGCAGCCGGCAACGTCCACGTGTGGCACCTCTACGTCGTCCAGGTCGCCGGGGCGGACCGCGACGACATCGTGGGCAAGCTGAACGCCGAGGGCATCGGCGCGGGAGTGCACTATCCGGCCCCCGTGCACCTCACTCCGGCGTACCGCCACCTCGGTCACACACGGGGCGACTTCCCCCACGCCGAGAAGGCGGCGGACCGGATCCTGTCGCTCCCGCTCTACCCGCAGATCACCCCCGACCAGCAGCAGCGCGTCGTGGACACGCTCGCCCACGCCCTCCGCGGCTGACCGGTCACCGGCTTCACGCGCTCCACCCGACCGCACGGGTCGGTCCTGCACAGCACCGCTGAGAGGTACACATGAACAGATGGAGCAGACGGATCCGGGGCGTCCGCCTCGCCGTCGTGGCAGCATTGATGGGGGCGGTGCTCCCGCAGGCCGTGACCGCCCAGGCGGCCTCCGACCCGTGCGGCACGGGCTCGAACCCGATCGTCTGCGAGAACTCCAAGCCGGGCACCCCCATGTCTGACTGGTTCGCGCCCAACGCCTACGGCGACATCAAGGGCTTCACCACCAAGGAGAGCGTCCAGGCCGGCGACACCGTCCAGTTCAAGGTCCAGTCGCCGGTCCCGTACCACATCGAGATCTACCGGCTGGGCTGGTACGGCGGCGACGGCGCGCGCGAGATGTCGACCCCGGCCCAGGCGGCGGTGTCCCACCCGGCCGACTACACCACCAGGCCCGCCAGTTGCACGACCAAGAGCAGCACCGGGCTGGTCGACTGCGGCAACTGGCCCGTGACCGCGACCTGGACGGTGCCCAGTGACGCCGTGTCCGGCTTGTACGTCGCGAACCTGGACCAGGCCGATGGCAACGGCCTGATGCCCTACCCGTTCGTCGTCCGCAACGACTCCAGCACCTCCGACATGGTCGTGCAGACCAGCGACCAGACCTGGCAGGCCTACAACGACTACGGCGGCCAGGATCTGTACGGCGGCGCGGGGCCCGCGCCGGACGGCCGCGCCTACGAGGTCAGCTACAACCGGCCCCTGGACATCGGCGGCGACAACGGCATCTACGGCTCCGAGTACATGATGCTGTCCTGGCTGGAACGCAACGGCTACGACGTCAGCTATCTGTCCGGCGTGGACGTGTCCTCCGCCAATGGCGCCACCCTCCTGAAGAAGCACAAGGTGTACATGTCGTCCGGCCATGACGAGTACTGGACGCAGAGCCAGTACTCCAATGTGCTGGCGGCCCGAAAGGCCGGCGTCCGGGAGGCCTTCTTCAGCGGCAACGAGGTCTTCTGGAAGACCCGGCTCGCGCCGAGCATCGACGGGACGAACACGGCGGACCGGACGCTGGTCTGCTACAAGATGACCAAGATGGCGCAGAACAACGGCGTCGCCGACCCCAGCGGCAGCTGGACCGGCACCTGGATGGACCCGACCAGCACCCGGTACGGCCAGACCTACCAGCCGCCGAACATCCTCACCGGCTCGATGTTCCAGGTGAACGGCTACCGCAGTGACGCCATCACCGTCCCCGGCTCCTACGGCAGGAACCGGATCTGGCGCAACACCTCCATCGCCGGCCTCAGCTCCGGCCAGACCGCCACGTTCCCGACGGGCACCCTCGGCTACGAGTGGGACAGCGACATCGACAACAGCACCCGGCCCGCCGGGGCGATCGACGTGTCGTCCACCACGGTGGACATCAACGACGGCAAGCTCCGCATGGACTGGGGCAACATCTACGGCAACGGCACGGCGACGCACCATCTCGTCGAGTTCCGGGACCAGGACTCCGGGGCCCTGGTGTTCGGGTCGGGGACCGTGCAGTGGTCGTGGGGCCTGACCGACGTCCCGACGAGCGACCCCGCGGACGCGGTGGTCACCGAGGACTCCCGGATGCAGCAGGCGACGGTGAACATCCTCGCCGACATGGGCGTCCAGCCCGCGACCCGGCAGAGCAACCTGGTCGCCGCGACGGCCTCCACCGACACCACGGGACCGGCCGTCACGGTGACGAACCCGGCCTCCGGGGTGACCGTCCCGGCGCTGAAGCCGGTCACCATCAAGGGCACCGCCACCGACTCCGGCGGCGGCGTGGTGGCCCGCGTGGAGGTGTCCACGGACGGCGGCACGACCTGGCAGGCCGCCAGTGGCCTCGCGTCCTGGAGCTACAGCTGGACCCCGACGACCCCGGGCCCGGCATCGATCAAGGTGCGCGCGGTCGACGACAGCGTGAACATCGGCGCCGTCACCACCGTCTCGCTGACCGTCGGTCCCCAGACCTGCCCGTGCACCGTCTGGCCGGCCTCGGCCGTGCCCGGCACCGTCAACGGCGGCGACGGCGGCTCCGTGGAGCTGGGTGTCAAGTTCCGTACCACGGTGACGGGTTCAGTCACCGGCGTCCGCTTCTACAAGTCCCCCGTCAACAGCGGAACCCACACCGGCAGCCTGTGGACCGCGTCCGGCACCCGCCTGGCCACCGGCACCTTCACGGGTGAGACGGCATCCGGCTGGCAGCAGCTGAACTTCGCCACCCCGGTGCCCGTCAAGGCCAACACCACCTATGTCGCCTCGTACTTCGCCCCCAACGGCGGATACTCCTACGACGGCGGCTACTTCAACGACAGTGACGCGGGCCTCGCCCCGCTCACGGCACTGAAGTCCGGCACCGACGGCGGCAACGGCGTCTACCACTACGGCTCGACGAGCGCCTTCCCGTCCTCGCAGTCCGCCGGCAGCAACTATTGGGTCGACGTGGTGCTCGACACCTCGACGGCCAGTACCACCCCGCCCACCGTCAGCTCGACCTCCCCGACGTCCGGGGCGACCGGCGTGTCGATCACGGCACCGGTGTCGGCCACCTTCAGCTCGCCCGTCGACGCCGGCAGCCTGACGTTCACCCTGAAGGGCCCGGACGGCAGCACCGTGCCGGGGAGCACGACACTCCCCGCGTCGAACAAGGCGACCTTCACCCCGTCGACGCAGCTGGCGCTGAACACCACGTACACCGCCTCCGTGCAGGCCTCCGACCTGTGGGGCAACGCCATGGCGGACCCGGTGACGTGGTCCTTCACCACCAGCTCCACCCCGCCCGCGGTGACCTGCCCGTGCACGCTGTGGACCTCCGGCGCCGTACCGGCCACCACCGACATGACCGGCGACCCCAACTCCGTGGAGCTGGGCACCCGGTTCACCTCCTCGGCGGACGGCTGGGTCACCGGCGTCACCTTCTACAAGGGCACCGGCAACACCGGCACCCACACCGGCAGCCTGTGGACCGACAACGGAACGCTGCTCGCCAGCGGCACCTTCACGGGCGAGACGGCCTCCGGCTGGCAGACCCTGACCTTCGCCACCCCGGTGGCGATCACCGCCGGCACCCCGTACGTCGTCTCCTACCACGCGCCGAACGGCAACTACGCGGTGGACGGCGGCTACTTCGCGGCGGCCCACCAGTCCTATCCGCTCACGGCCACCGCCGACACCACCGCGCACCACAACGGGCTCTACAAGTACGGCACCGACCCGGCCTTCCCCAACGGTTCCTACGGATCCGCGAACTACTGGGTGGGCCCCGTCTTCACCGCCGACAACCCGAGCGCCTCCCTGTCGACGGCCACCGCCTCGGAGGAGACCGCGTCCTCGGTGACCCACACCGCCGACGCGGGGAGCGCCCTCGTCATGACCGTGCCGGACAAGGCCGCGGTGTCCTCCGTCCAGGCGACCGTGACGATCCTGCGCGGTTCCGAGGCCGCGAGGAAGCTCCACGTCACGGCCGTCGTCTCCTACGACCGGAAGACCCACGAGGTGTCCGTCCATCTGTCCGCCCCGCTGCCCGACGGCACCCGGTTCACCCTCACGGTCACGGCCCGGGACCAGCACCGCCACCCGGTGACGTCCCGCAGCTGGACCCTGACCAGCAAGACCGTCCGCAAGAAGAAGAACTGACCGACCCGAACGCACCGCGGGCGGTCTCCCGCACCTCGGAGGCCGCCCCGGGGATTGGCTTGCCCATCGATGAGCACCGTCAGTGTTGTCATCCCCTGCTACAAGTACGGCCACTTCCTCGCCGACTGCGTCAGCAGTGTCCTGGACGAGCAGAACGGCGTCGACGTCCGGGTGCTCATCATCGACGACGCCTCACCCGACGACTCGGCGGAGGTCGCGCACAAACTGGCCGCCGCCGACCCGCGCATCGAGGTCCGCGTCCACGAGACCAACAAGGGCCACATCGCCACCTACAACGAGGGCCTGCTGGAATGGGCCGACGGCGACTACGTCGCCCTCCTCTCCGCCGACGACCGGCTGGTCCCGGGCGCGCTGGTCCGGGCCGCCGCACTCCTGGACGCCCACCCCGAGGTGGGCTTCGCCTACGGGCGCCCCCTGCGCTTCCAGCACGGCGGACCGCTGCCCAGGGCCCGTACGCACAGCACCGGATCGGTCGTCTACCCGGGCCAGTGGTGGCTGGAGCGGCGCTTCCGCGAGGGCACCGGGTGCATCACCTCGCCGGAGGTCGTCGTCCGCACCGGCCTCCAGCGCACGGTCGGCGGCTACGACCCGAGACTTCCCCACGCCGGCGACATCGAGATGTGGATGCGGCTCGCCGCACACGCCGACGTCGGCTACATCCGCGGCGCCGACCAGGCCTTCTACCGCGTGCACGGCAAGAACATGTCCACCACCGACTTCGGCGGTCAGCTCGACGACCTGCGCCAGCGCCTGGTGGCCTTCGACTCGGTGCTCACCAAATGCGCCGGCCGGCTGCCCCAGGCCGACCGCCTGGCCGAGCAGGTCCACACCCGCCTCGCGCGCTACGCCCTGCGCCGGGCCTACCGGGCCTACGACCGGGGCCGTACCGGAGTCGTACCGGTCGACGCATGCGTGGCGTTCGCCGAGGAGTGCCTGCCGGGATACGCGGCGCTGCCCGAGTACCGCGCACTGCGGCTGCGCAGACGGATCGGTCCGAAGGCCATGCCGTATCTGCAGCCGCTGGTGTGGTCGGCCGTGGCCGAGCGCGGGCGGGAGTGGCTGTGGTGGGAGTCGTGGAAGCGCCGCGGTATCTGATGTCCAGACGAGACTCAGCCCGCCACCGGAACCCCGTCCGCCTGGCGGCGGGGGTCCGGCGAGGTCCCCTTCCTGCCCCTGCGGCGCAGCGCGTACTGGTCGAACCACAGGGCACCCAGGATCCCTGCGATTCCGCCGAGCAGCGCCGTACCCGCCAGGGCGCGGGTCCGGGTGCCCTGCACCGGGGCGGCGCTCGGGGCGACCAGGACGGATGCGCTGATCCGCGCCGCGGGCGCGACCCCCTGCGCATCCTGCAGCTCCGTCACATGCCTGGTGTAGGCGTCGATGACCCGTCGGACCACCGTGTCGGCCTCGGCGGCCCCACCGCGCTGTGCCTGCACCTGCACCGAGGGGATCAGATAGCGCGGCGTCGCGCTGGTGCCGCTGTTGCGCGGGATCAGCTGGTACGTCCCCTGTACGCCCGCGGCGTGCAGCTCCTCGTGCCCGGCCGGCGACTCGAGCTGCTGGATGACCCCGTACGAGAGGGTGGCGAGCGGCGGCTGAAGGTTCGTCAGCTGGTTCGGCTGGTTCCCTGTCACCGGCGGCTTGAGGACGACCACCGCCGAACTCAGGTACTGCGGGGCCGGATGCAGCACCCGGTAGGCTCCGGCGGCCGTCAGCAGCAGCGCGAGCACCAGCACGTACCAGCGGCGGAGCAGCGCTTCGGCGACATCACGAGGCGACACGGGGATTCCTTCCGTCGGCCCCGATACTCGCAGGAACCAGGGCAAGCTGCCACCGGATCACGTGTCCTGGGGGAGTGCTCATGAGCCTCGGCGACCTCTTGTCGATCATGCGCAGGCGCTGGTACTTCATGGTGCCCCTCACCCTGCTCAGTCTGCTCGCGGGCGGGTACCTTTACCGGACCATCCCGGTGTCCTACGCGTCGCAGAGCTCCGTCACGCTGCTCGACTCCAGGGCGGTCGCCGAGCTGGCGCCGACCTTCGGCAACCCCCTGTCGAACGCCGGCGGTTCGCTGGTCGTCACGGCCGACGTGCTGATCAGGACACTCCAGTCCGGCGACTCGGCCAAGGAACTGCGCTCCCGCGGCGTCACGGACCGGTACACGGTCGGTTTCGCTCCGGACGCCGACAGCCCGCTGCTCACCCTGAGCGTCAGCGGAACCGACCGGGCGAAGGTGCTGCGGGAGACCACGACCCTCACCAGCTTCGCCGGGGAGCAGCTGAAGGCCCTGCAGGCCGCCGCCAAGGTGCCGGCGACGTACGTGGTGCAGACCGCGCCGGTCGTCCTGCCGCAGACTCCGGTCTCGCAGTCGAAGAGCCGCTACCAGGACATCGCGGCGGTCGTCATCGTCGGCTTCGTCAGCGCGTTCCTGCTGTCCATCCTGGCCGAAGGCGTCGCGGTGGTCCGCCGCCGGGGACGCGCCCGGGCCGGATACGTTCCCCGGCGCCATCGCGCCCGGCCCCCCGAGCGGGCGCCCCGGGGGCTGCTGGTGCGCAGGCTGGACGCCACGACGATCCTCACCGGCTATCTGGTGCTGGCCTTCTTCGTCCCCTCGAACCTCACCCTGCCCGCCCTCGGCGGCGTCGGCACCCCGGCCAACGTCTTCGCCCTGCTGGGCCTGCTCTGGTACCTCGCCACCTGGCTCGGAGGCCGCATCCTTCCGGCGCAGGGCACCAGGCTGCCGCGCGTGGTGATGTGTGTGCTCGCCGCCGCGGTGCTGCTGTCGTATCTCGCCGACGCGACACGCGACAGCTCGCACGAGGAGGTCCTCGGGGCCGACCGGGGACTCATCGGGCTCGCGGTGTGGGTGGCGCTGGTGGTGCTGGCCTCGGCCGGGATCCAGGAGCGCAGCCGGCTGGAGACCCTGATGCGGCGGCTTGTCGTCCTGGGCACGGTGGTCGCCCTGATCGGCTACTACGACTTCTTCGCCGCGACCAACATCGCCGACTCCATCCACATCCCCGGCCTGCACTCCAGCACCGCCGGGATCAGCGCCATGGACCGCGGCTCGTTCACCCGCCCGCGCTCCACCACGGCCCACCCGCTGGAGTTCGGGGGGATGCTGGCCATCCTGGTCCCCTTCGCCGTCCACCAGGCCTTCGACCCGGTGCGGCGGCACGCGGGAGCGCTGCGCCGCTGGGCTCCGGTGGCGATCATGGCCGGCGCGCTTCCGCTGACGGTGTCCCGGACGTCCATCATCGGCGCCTTCATCGTGATCCTGGTGATGGTGCCCCGCTGGCGGCCGCAGCGGCGCTGGGCCGCGATCGGGCTGATCCTGGGTTCGGTGGCCGGCTTCAAGGTGATCATCCCGGGCCTGATCGGAACCATCACCAACCTGTTCGCCAGCTTCCTGTCCAACTCCGACAGCAGCACCCAGGCGCGCACCGTCAAGTACAGCGCGATCGTCCCCTATCTCGCCGAACGCCCCTGGTTCGGACGCGGATTCGGCACCTTCACCCCCGACCTGTACTTCTTCACCGACAACCAGTACATGCTGACCCTGGCCGAGACGGGCGTCGTGGGGCTGGTCGCGCTGCTCGTCCTGTTCGTCACCGGAATCCACCAGGGCGGTGCCGTCCGCAGGCTCGCCCGCACCGAATCGGACCGCGAGCTCGGGCAGGCCTTCCTCGCCTCGGCGCTGGTCGCGCTGGTCATCAGCGCCACGTTCGACGCCCTCAGCTTCCCCATGTACGCCGGGATGTTCTTCCTGACGCTGGGCGCCGGCGGCAGCTACCTCGGCTTCATCCGCCGCGAGGCGGCCGCGCCCACGGTCCCGTTGTCCCGCAAGGCATCCGAAGCCCAGCTCCCCCAACTCGCGGAGTCCCGATGAGCACCGTCGCCGTCATCGTCGTCACCTGGAACAGCGCCTCGGTGCTCCCCGGGTTCCTCGCCGCGCTCCCGGACGGCATGGCCGGCCTCGACTGGCGGCTGGTCGTGGCCGACAACGACTCCGCCGACGACACCGTCGAGGTCCTGCGGACGCTGGCCCCCGACGCCACCGTCGTCCAGACCGGTTACAACGCCGGGTACGCGGCCGGGATCAACGCGGCGCTGCGGGCAGCAGGTGAGTACGGGTCCGTCCTCATCTGCAACCCGGACATCCGGATGCGGCAGGGTTGCGCCAAGCGCCTCGTCGACACGCTCGGCGATGGTGTGGGGATCGCCGTACCCCTTCTCTACGAGGACGGCCATGACACGCCCCACTACTCACTGCGTCGCGAGTCGAGTGTGCTCCGGGCCCTCGGTGAGGCCGTGATCGGCAACACCCGCGCCGGGCGTTTCCCGGCCCTGAGCGAGCTCGTCACCGACCCCGCCGCATACCAACGGCCCACGCGCGCGGACTGGGCGACCGGCGCGCTCATGGCCATCTCGGGGGAATGCCTGACCGCCTGCGGCCCGTGGGACGAGTCCTTCTTCCTCTACTCGGAGGAGACCGAGTACTGCCTGCGGGCGCGGGACCGGGGGTACCCAACCCAGTTGGAGCCGAGGGCCGAGGCCGTCCACCTGGGAGGCGACTCCCAGGTGTCGCCCCGCCTCTGGAAGCTCCTCACCCTCAACCGCGTCCGCCTGTACGGGCGTAGGCACGGCCCCGTAGCCACTGCTGCCTTCCGCGCCGCCGTCCTGCTCAGGGAGACCTCACGCGCAGCGCTCGGCCGCCCGGCAAGCCGAGCGGCAGCGGCCGCGCTCTCTCGACCGGGGGCCCTGCGTATGACGCCGGGGCCGTGACAGCGAACCCGTGCGGACGCGCCCCAGAAGGGGCGCGGGGCTGTATCGATATGCGGCTCCGCCGCGTGGGCGCGACCAGCCACAACGTACCCGCAGACGGCCGACAGACAGACCGCGGCACTCACTCAGCCGACGCTCCGACGCCGGCACACCATGGCAACGAAGTCATGGCCAACCTCCGGCAACGCAGCGTCCTCCGCAGCAAAACACCGCTCAAGCAGCGCGAGCGTCCCCGGCTCCTGGTCAAGGAAGTTGTGCGCGATCCCGGAGAACGCGATGTGCAACACCGTCCCTCCGTACGGCCGCTCCTCGACGACGTCGAACTCGCGCCGCAGCCCCGGCAGCAGCGCCGCCGCGTCGACCGCCTCCGAGGGGTCGTCCAGCACCATCGACAGTCTGCTGGGCCGCACGACCCGCCGCTTGATCCGGCCGTCGGCCATGCGCCGGCGCTCCTCGGGCAGCTGGGCCAGCAGCGCGTTCGCCGCGTCCAGTTGGGCGTCGGTCCACTGGAACCGGGTGGGGCCGACGAACTCGTCGATCGCGAACATCCCGTCGGGTTCGATCAGTTGGGACAGCCGGGGCAGGGTCTCGTCGAGCTCGTCGAAGTGGTGCAGCGACTGCAGGCCCAGCAGCACGTCGAAGCGTTCCCCGTCGCTGGTCATCCGGTTGACGTCGGTGACCCGGAAGCGCAGGACGTCGGCGAGGCCGTGCTCGGCGGCGGCGCGGGTGGCGAAGCCGATCCGCTCCGGCGCCACATCCACGCCCTCCAGGAGCGAGAACGCGCCGGTCCTCGCCCACAACAGCTCGTTCCCGCCGGTGCCGCACCCGAGGGACAGGCCGCGCAGATCGGTGCGCGGCGCGAAGTGCTTGGCGGCCACGTACTCCGGGAACGAGGTGTCCGCGTCGCCGGTCATCAGCAGGTTCCACCGCTTGATGACCGCCGGTATCGCCCACCACTCGGTCAGCGACGGGTCGACCCGGGACCAGTGCTGGACCACCCGCGCGCCGCCGCGCACCCGCACCTTGGCCAGCACCGGCTCCAGGTCCAGCTTGCGCACCTTGCGCAGCAGGCGGTCGGCGTCATGTCGGTTGACGAGGTTGTTCAGCATGCGGGCTCCGTCCGTACGGCGATGAGCGACTTCGGGGCACCGAGCACCCGCTCGCTGAGCAGCACCGACCGGGGGAACAGGTAGCGCATCTCCGCGCGGGTCAGCAGCTCGATGTTGATCACGGCGTTCATCGCCGACTCCGGGCTGTCGGGGCGGCTGTGGACGAGCGGCCAGTGCCGTACCAGCCGTGCCCGGGCGGCCAGGGGCAGGAACTGGAAGCCGGGCGCCACGAAGTGCGGTTCGACGGGGAAGTAGCGGTAGGGCGTCTGGACCCAGTGCAGCGCCGCCAGTTGCTCGACGGCGGCGGCGAACCGGCGGCGCCGGCTGTGGCCGCCCACGTGCTCGATGGTCGAGTTGGAGAACACCAGGTCGTAGCCGCCCTGGCTGCTCAGTGCGGCGGCGACCGCCGGGTCGGTGACGTCGGCGTTCTCCGCGGTGATCCAGTCGGGCAGTCCGGCCGGGTGTGCCTCCAGGTTGATCAGGTGGACGTGCTTGGCGCGCACCGGTGCGCGCAGCCACATCTCGGCCGTCCCCCCCAGGTCCACCACACTCATGTTCTCGATGCCGGGGAAGCAGCGCCGGAACCGCTCCCAGCGGGCGGTGCGGAGCCGTTCGCCCAGCGAGCCGGGCGCGTCGACGAATCTGTTCCTGAGGGCGCGGGAGCGGGGCACGGGATCAACCACCTGTCGTCGGAGCGGAAGGGGAGCTGAGGTCTGCGGAGCCGGGGGCCGCTTCAACCGGGCTGCTGCCACCGGGTGTAGAAGCTGGCCGGGTTCATCAGGTACCGGACGGTGGGGTACGGCACATGGCGCACCCGGTGCCTGCGGCCGTACCGGCGGATCAGCTCCCAGTCCTCGCGGGGCAGCACCTCCGGGGTCCGGCGCAGGCGGCTGAAGTGCAGGGAGCGAGAGCGGCGGGCGACGAAGGCGTTGGTGTCCAGGAAGGCCTCGCGGGCGGACCGGCGCCGGTCGTAGGGCACCGACAGGACGTCCTGCTCACGGCCGTCGGGCAGGACGCGGCGCAGCGCGGTGTAGACGCCGTCGGGCCCGCCGGGGGACTCCAGGACCGCCAACGCGCGCTCCAGGTGGTCGGGCTCCCAGAGGTTGTCGTCGTCCAGGAACGCCACGTACCGCGAGCGGGTGAGGCGGATGCCCACGTTGCGCACGACGCCCGCCACGCCGGTGTTGCGTGCCAGGGACACGGCGAACAGCCGTGGGTCGCCGGGGAGTTCGGGGAGCCCGGCGCCGTCGTCGACCACGATGACGACCTGGTCGCGGACGGTCTGCTCCAGGGCCGAGCGCACCGCGGCACGCAGCGCCTCGGGGCGCCGGTGGGTGGCGATCACCGTGGCGACGAGTGCCGAGGGCGGTGACGGCAGGCGGGCCGCCAGCCGCCGGGTCTCGGCGTCCTCGGTCCGGCGCAGCCGCACCGCGGTGGGCGCCAGGAGGATCTTGTTCCTGGCCTCGAAGAGCACCAGCCAGCCGAACGCGGCCTTGAGCAGCGTCCAGGGCGCCCGCGCGACACGACGCATCATGTGGTTCCCTCCTGGCAGGGCATCCCGCTCACGGGGACGGCTCGGGCTGGATCGTGCGGCCGTCGGACATCCGGTTGTTCCGCCACACGTTGCCGGTGCCGCCGGCGTTCCAGTGGGCGACCGTGCCGTAGCCGCCGGAGGCGGGGTGGTACTGGGTCGAGAAGATGTTGTCGGTGACCTTGATCCCGGTGGCGCCCTTGTCACCGCCGTAGAGGGCGTACGCACCGCCGGCGATCCAGTTGTGGTCGACGGTGACGTTGCGGACCACTCCGGTGTCGGCGAACAGGCCGATGCTTCCCGAGGCCCCCTGCTTGAGGCCGGTCGGGTTCAGCAGTGTGTTGTGGCGGACGATCAGCTGCCCGGTGTTGCCGCCGCCGCTGATGACCGCGTCGGTGTGCTGCCACTCGCCGCCCTGGTTGACGAACGGGACGATGTCGTGGACGTAGTTGTCGTGCAGATCGCCCTGTCCCATGGACAGGGCGTCACCGAACACGGAGACGTCGCACCAGCCGACCTCGACGGAACTGCCGCCCATGTTCGACACCGCGTAGTCCACGCCGCCGTTGTCGGGCCCCTTGCCGGGCACGGCCGTGACGGTGGAGTGCAGGACCCGCAGGCCGTGGTAACCGGGGCGCAGGTTGATGCCCCACCAGTTGTCCGAGGTGATTTTGGTGTCGATGACGGTGACGTCGTTCGCGTAGATGTCCAGCGAGCCGGTGATGTCCCAGCCGCGGATGACGAGCCCGTTGGTGCGCACGGCCAGGTAGCCGGTCCTGTGGGGCTCGAGGGGGACGCGCGGGCCGGTGGTACGGGCGTCGGGGAAACCGCAGGCGCCGGGGGAGGCGCACGCCGCTTTGGCCGGGGGGTGGCCGGAGGCGCCGCTCGCACCGGCCGTCCCGGTCGGGGTCGGCGTGCCGGCGGGTCCCGCTGACGTCCCGCCGGCCGCGGACGACCGACCGGCGCTCGGCGACGCCGACGACCCCCTCGCCGGGCAGGTCGGCGCGTCGTCCGCGCAGGCCGGCGGCGCGGACCGGACCGATCCCGAGCAGGCCGCGCCCCCGACCGCGAGTAAGGCCGCGAGCAGCGGCCCCGCGAGCGAGCTCCGGCTGATACGCCGTGACATCCGGCTCACCTCATGTCCTGTTGGGAAGACGGAACCGGTACGGACGCCCGGTGGCGGCCACGGGGGGACCTGGCGCCGCGGTCGGCGCCGCGCAGGAAGTCGCGGCTGGGCAGGACGCACACCGTGTAGCCGGCCAGCGCCGCCGCGCCGATGGCGAGGAGTGCGAGCCGTCCGTCGCCGAACGGGCGCTCCAGGCCGAGGACGATCGCGCCCATCACGGCCCCGCCGAGGAAGGGCCAGGCGCAGGCCCTGGCGATCCGGCCGACGCCGATGCCGCCACGGCCGAGGGCGACCAGGAACACGGGCACCACCAGGCCGCCGGCGACCAGGACATGGCCCTGGGAGACTCCGACGATCCCGTTCAGACGGGCGGCGACCAGAAGCACCGGGACCAGGGCCACCAGCCACAGTCCCTGCACCAGGAAGAGCGAACGGCGCTGTCCGGTCGCGACCAGACAGTCATAGGCGAGTTCACTGCCGATGCGGATCAGCCCGAGGGCCATCAGCCAGGGCAGCGCCGCGGCGGCCGGGGTCCAGCGAGTGCCGTAGATCAGCTGGATGACCGGCTCCGCGAGGCCGGCCAGCAGGACACACAGCGGCACCGTGCCGGTGATCACCACGCCCAGGGCACGGCTGAAGCCCTGGGCGAGCGCCTGCGGCGACCCGGCCAGCCGGGAGAACCCGGCGAAGGAGACCCGGCGGGCGGCCTCGGAGATGATCCGCACCGGCCAGCCGGAGATGTTGAAGGCGAGGACGTAGAAGCCCAGGGACACATTGCCCAGCGTCGCGCCCACCACCATGGTGTCGACGTTGACCACCGCCAGGGCCAGCAGGCTCGCCCCCGCCAGCGGAAGCCCGAACCGCAGCAGCGCCCTGGCCTGCCCGGGGTCCCAGCCGTATCTCAGGGTGCCCGGTGCGGCCAGCCGGCAGCCGATCAGCGTCACGACGTTGCCCGCCACGGCTCCCCAGGCGAAGCTCATCGCGCCCTGGCCCGCGAAGGCCAGCAGCAGCGTCACCGCGGTGCCGAGCACGAAGTTGAGCCCGTCGATGACCATCCGCCTGCCCTGGGCGAACTCCCGGGTGAGGAAGCCGCCGGGTACCTGGGCCACCCCGTCGATCACCACGCACAGGCACATCACCCGCAGTACGCCGGTGGCGTCCGGGGAGCCGAGCAGGTCGGCCACCGCCGGTGCCGCCGCGAACAGCGCCACGTACAGCAGGCCGCTGGAGAGGGTGCTGAGGGTGAGCACGGTCGGCGCGAACCGCCGTGCGTCCCCCTCCCAGCGCACGATGGCCAGGCCCACACCCAACTCGTTCGCGGACAGCAGCACCAGCAGCACGGTCTGGGCGATGCCGTACACGCCCCACTGAGCCGGGCCCAGGGCGAAGCGGGCCAGCACGATGCCGGTCGCGAAGGTGCCCAGGCGCAGCACGAGGGTGTTGATCAGGCTCCACCGGGCCGCCGAACGGACCTTTCGCTCAAGTGAGTTGGCGGCAGGGGATGAGGGAGGGGGAGGAGCGGGGGTGTCGCTCGTCTCACCGGTCTCGCTCTGCGGAGCGCGGGCGGTGTCCATGAGTCGGCTCCTCGTCGAGCGGCTCTGCGGCGGACGCCCCGGCCATGACGGGCCGTGGCGCTGTGGGCTCTGCGGCGGCCGCCCGGTCCCCGGCGGGCCGTGACCAGCTCGGCGGCCGCCGGATGGCGAGCGTCTCGTCCACCACCGGTTCCCCGGCCGAGGGGGCGGGGGAGGTCGTCTTCTCCTGCTCCGGCCCGGGCTTGTGCGGCCTCTTGCGCGCCTCCGCGTAGAAGGCGGCGGCCAGGCTCAGCACCAGGCCCAGGCACCCGGCCATGACCAGGTACTCGATCCGGGTCTTCGTCTGCGCCACCGGGTTCTGCGGCGGCACGATGGTCGTCATGCGGATCATGGCCTTCGGTGCGACCGACTGCTGCTTCTGGAACAGATCCAGCCGTTCCCTGGCGTAGGCGGTCAGGATCTTGTCCGAGGCGAGGACGGCGGCCTTGTCGGTGCCGGTGACGGTGAGCCAGAGCAGCGGCCCCTGCGCGTTGTCGGCGAGCTTGGCCGCGAACGTGCCCGAGGCGCCACGGGACTTGAGGTCCTGGACAGAGCCGTCGGAGTTGAGGTTGCGGGCCAGGCTGTCGGCCATCCCGGTGAGCGAGGTCTGGCTGCTTAGGAAGGGGTTGCCGTCGTAGGCGACGGTGGCCTTCTGGGAGTTCAGCAGCACCACCGTGCTCTGCGACTGGTAGGTGACCGGAACCATCAGGGCCACACCGAGGATCAGGCCGGCGGTCAGCAGCAGTCCGGGCAGCAGGACGTACCAGCGCCTGCGCATGACGCGGACGATCTCAGCCAGGTCCATGGTCCCCCCTCGCGAACCGACGTTCGACGAGCATATGTTTCAAGCGGTTCATATGGGGAGCGTTCGGTCGGTGGGTCTCGGCCGCGTGCTCGCGGTGCCTCCTGCCAGCAGCACGTCGGCGATGCGGTCGCTCGCGCGGCCGTCCCACAGCTCGGGCCGACGCGGCCCGGGCGGATCGTCCAGCACCCGGTGCACGGTGGACACGATGCGGGCCGGATCCCGGCCGGCCAGCACATTGGTGCCCTGCTCGACGGTGATCGGCCGCTCGGTGTTGTCCCGCAGGGTCACGCACGGCACGCCCAGCGCGGTGGTCTCCTCCTGTACGCCGCCCGAGTCGGTCAGCACGAGCCGGGCCGAGTCCTGCAGGGCGATGAAGTCCAGGTATCCCGCCGGCGGCACGAGCTGGATCCCGCCGGGGACGCCGACGTCGGCCAGCCGCTGCGCCGCGCGCGGGTGCACGGGCAGCAGCAGCGGGCAGCGGCCGGCGATCTCGCCCAGGGCCTTCAGGAGCCCGCCGAGGACCTCGGGGTCGTCCACGTTGGCGGGGCGGTGCAGGGTGACCAGGCCGTACCCGCCCGCGGTCAGGCCGTACCGGCTCACGACGTCCGAGGCCCTGGCCCGCTCCAGGTTGGCCAGCAGCGTATCGATCATGACGTTGCCGACGAGGTGGATCTGGTCCTCCCGGTACCCTTCCGCGCGCAGGTTCTCGGCGGCGTCGGGCGAAGGGGCCAGCAGGTGGTCGCTGACGCGGTCGGTGACGACCCGGTTGACCTCCTCCGGCATGCCCCAGTCGCGGCTGCGCAGGCCCGCCTCGACATGGGCCAGCAGCGGTCCGGCCTTGGCGGTGACCAGGGCGCAGGCCAGGGTGGAGTTGATGTCGCCGACCACGACGACGATGTCCGGGCGGACCTCGCCGAGCAGGGGCTCGAACGCGGTCATCACGCGTCCGGTCTGCTCGGCGTGGGTGCCGGACCCGACCCCGAGGAAGCGGTCGGGCGGCCGGATGCCGAGGTCGGCGAAGAACACGTCGTTCATGGCCGGGTCGTAGTGCTGCCCGGTGTGGACGAGGACCACGTCCGCGCCCCGGCGTTCCAGGGCGTCCATCACCGGTTTGATCTTCATGTAGTTGGGGCGTGCCCCGGCGACGCAGACGACTCGCGGCATGGCTCAGAGCACCTCGATCGTGGGTCCGGAAGGCAGCCGCCGACGGCAGTCGAGGACGAAACGGGCGTGCTCGGCGACGAGTTCGTAGTCGAAACTGTCGTGGTCGGCGAGCAGCACCACCACGTCGGCGGCCGCCAGCTCCTGTGCCGTCGGTTCGACCCGCACCAGGCGGGTGTCCACCGGCAGGCCCTCGACGACGTGCGGGTCCGCCGCCTTGACCTGGGCCCCCATGTCCAGCAGCAGTTGGGAGATGCGCAGGGCGGGCGACTCGCGGGCGTCGCCGGTGTTCTTCTTGTACGCCAGACCGAGCAGCAGGATGCGCGAGCCGTTCACGGAGCGACGTCTCTCGTTGAACAGGTCGCCGATACGGCGTGCCACGTACTCGGGCATGTGGCTGTTGATGTCGTTGGCCAGTTCCACGAAGCGGAAGCTCTGGCCGAGTTCGCGCTGCACCCGCCAGGACAGGTACGAGGGGTCGATCGGCAGGCAGTGGCCGCCGACGCCCGGTCCCGGGGTGAACCTCATGAAGCCGAAGGGCTTGGTGGAGGCCGCGTCGATGGCCTGCCAGACGTCGATGTCCAGGTGGTGGGCGAACATCGCGATCTCGTTGACCAGCGCGATGTTCACATGGCGGAAGGTGTTCTCCAGCAGTTTGGCGAGTTCGGCCTCCTTCGGCGAGCTCACCGGCACGGTGGTGTCGACGAGCCCGGCGTAGAAGTCCTGAACGGCCTCCAGCGACGCCGCGTCGACGCCGGACACGACTTTCGGGGTCTCCTTGAAGCCCCAGACGGCGTTGCCGGGGTCGATCCGCTCGGGGCTGTAGCCGAGGTGGAAGTCGCGGCCCGCGGTGAGGCCCGAGCCGTCCTCCAGGATCGGGGCGAACAGCTCCTGGGTGGTGCCGGGATACGTGGTCGACTCCAGGACGACGGTGGCTCCGGGACGCAGGTAGCGGGCGAGGGTCACCGCCGACTCCTTGATGTAGCGGAGGTCGGGGGTGCCCTCGTGCAGCGGGGTCGGTACGGTCACGACGGCGACGTCGAAACCGCCGCAGTCGCGCGCCGATTCGCTCGCCCGGTAGGCGCCGCTGTCCAGTGCCGTGCGGATCCGCTCGGAGGAGACGTCCTCGACGAAGGACTCACCGGCGGAAAGGCTCTTCACCCGGCGGGAGTCGACGTCGTATCCGATCACCTCGTGGCCGACCTCGGCGGCACGGATGGCCAGGGGCAGGCCGACGTATCCCTGTCCAACCACGACGACGCGCATCAGTGACTCCTGTTCGCGGGAGCGGTCGACGGGTTGAGCCGGATGAACTCTCGCGCCGTCATGAGGACGAAGGCAGCATTGGTGGTGAGATAGCGCCGGCCCAGACGGCGCGGTTCCTGCAGTGCGCGGTAGAGCCACTCGAACCCCCACCGCTGCCAGGAACCGGGGGCGCGTCTCGTGACCCCGGCCAGGATGTCGAAGGAGCCGCCGACCCCGTGCACGACGCGGGCGCCGGTGCGCGCGCCGTAGGCGGCGGTGAAGATCTCCTTCTTGGGCGAGGTCATGCCGAGGAACAGCATCTGGGCGCCGCTCCGGGCGATCCCGTCCGCTATCGCCTCCTGCTGCGCGTCGTCGAAATAGCCGTTCCGGCTGCCGGCCACCTTCAGGCGGGGGAAGCGGCCGGCCACCCGGCGCAGCATCTCCTCCAGGACCTCCTGTCTGGCGCCGAGGAAGTACACCGACATGCCCGCCGATTCCGCCTCGGCCAGCAGTCGCAGGAACAGGTCGATACCGGCCACCCGTTCGGGCAGCGGGGCGCGCAGCATCCGGCCGGCCCAGACCACGGCCTGACCGTCGGCGAGGACGAGATCGCAGCCGGCCACGGCCCGGGCGAGCCGGGGGTCCCGCCGCATGTTCACCAGCTTCGCGGCGTTGACCACCCCGATCTCGAGCTGCCTGCCGTCCCGGACCGCCGCGAGGCAGCGCTGCACGGTCTCGTCCATGGTCAGCGGGTCCAGCTCGACGCCGAAGAGGGACCGCCGCCCGCTCATACGCGGCCCCCCTGCCAGGCGTGGAGCATCCAGCCGAACTCGTACGGCCGGCATTCGCGGTCCACGGAGAGGGGCCGGTACATCCGGTCCAGGGACTTCAGGCGCAGGTTCGGCGCGACTCGGCTGCCGAGTCCCCGGGCGGCGCGTACGGCCTTCTTCGGGTCGCCCCGGTAGACCTTGCGCCAGGTGGCGCCGAGCTCGTCCAGGATCAACGGCTCGCGGTTTTCCGGGCGTTCGGCCAGTTCGGGTACGTCCGTCATCCAGCGCAGGCCCTTGCGGACCGACGCGCCGAAGTCGGTGCCGCCGGCGTCCGCGAGATCGAACAGCGCGGTCGGCGCCATCGCGTGCTGGTGGACGCTGTAGACGGGGTAGCCCTCCACGACACCGCCGGTGCGCGCGTCGTAGTGCCACCACCACTGCCCGCCATCGCCCTGCAGTCGGCAGATGCGCGCCGCGCACGCCTCGGCCGCGGCCAGCGCCTCGGGATCGCCGCCCCCGTCGCTGCTCGCGTGGGCGCGGGCCAGCGCCTGCAGCGGATACGTCTGGTCGGCGAAGCAGCTCACGTGCGCCCGGTACCAGGGCACCAGGCCGGGCCCCGTGGCGTGCGGGAACAGCGGGCTGTCGCCGATCCGAGCCCGCAACAGACGGTCACGGGCTGCGGTGAAACGTATCTCCACGTCGACCGTGTCGCGGGCCGCGGCGAGGGCGGACAGCACCCAGGCGGCCTCCACGGTGTACTGCGGCCGGCCCTCCTCGTCCAGGGAATCGACCCGCGCGAGAGCGTCGGACAGCTTGGGATGCCCGGTCTCGGCGGCGGCCCAGGCGATGAGCGCCGCGTCACCGAGGTTGGCCACCCCGGGCAGTGACTCGACCAGCAGACCCGTGAACTCCTCGGCGGTACGCCCCCCCAGCACCGCGCGCTGGCGGTCCTCGGGCAGGAACCGGGCCCCCAGTGCCGTGATGGCCGCGTAGCGGGTGCTGGTCCCGCGCCGCTCCAGGGTCCAGGAACCATCGGGGGCCCGCCGCCCGGCCATGGTGAAGGCGAAGGCCTCACCTCCGGGGAGCAGCATCGACGGAAGCCCCGACTCGGCGACCGCGAGCAGTCGCCGGGCGAGTGCGAGCAGCGGCGGCTCCTCACGACCGAGCGCCGCCAGACGTGTGGTCGTCATCTTCTGGGCACACCAACCCCCCTGTGGGTCCTTTTTCGCGCAGGCTCGTGATCGCCGCGTCGCGGATGGCCACGCGGCGGCAGGCGGATGTCAGAACGTCAGACGTCAGGCGTCGAAGCCGGCGTCACACCCGTTTTGGACACAGCTGTGCTCACCCGGTAACCCCCCCTGGGCACTGGTTTGTGCGCTCACTGTGCCGACTCTGCACAGTTCGCACACATGTTATGCCTGCACGTGTTCGAGGATTGGCGTTTCGGGAGAATCGGCAGTCGTAAGTGCGCGATGAACGGTCATGCGCGCTCGGCGAGTTCGCCGTCCTTCTCGTCGTACAGCGCCCCCGTCTCCGGGCACTCCCAGACGCCCGGCTCGCCGTCCCGCTCGACGAGCCGCACGCCGGCCCGGCCGACCCAGCCGATCCGGCGCGCCGGAACTCCCGCCACGAGCGCGAAGTCCGGCACGTCGCGGGTCACCACGGCGCCGGCCGCGACCAGCGCCCAACGGCCGACGCGCACCGGCGCCACGCACACCGAGCGGGCTCCCAGGGACGCGCCCTCGCCCACCACGACCGCCACGGCCTCCCAGTCGCCGCCGCGCTTCAGGCGGCCCTGCGGGTCCACCGAACGGGGGAAGTGGTCGTTGGTGAGCACCGCCGCCGGGCCGACGAACACCCCGTCACCGAGCTGGGCGGGTTCGTAGACCAGCGCGTGGTTCTGGAGCTTCACGTGGTCGCCGATCCGCACCCCCGGGCCGACATACGCGCCCCGGCCCACGATGCACCCGCTGCCCAGCCGGGCGTCCTCCCGTATCTGGGCCAGGTCCCATACGGTCGTCCCGTCACCTATCGTGGCCGTCTCGTCGACCTGGGCGGTCGGCTGGATCCTGAAGTTCACCAGGCGGAACCTTTCTTCTCGTTGAGGAGAGCCAGAGACGCCGTGCGTACGACGTTCCCCGCGCTCGTCGTCAAAAAGTGGATCGGTACGGCACTAGAGCGCCGCTCGCTCCTTCAGCGGCTCCCACCAGGCGCGGTTCTCCCGGTACCAAGTGACCGTCTCCGCAAGGCCGGTGGCGAAGTCCTTGCGGGGCTCGTAGCCGAGCTCGTCGCGGATCTTCGCGCAGTCCACGGAGTAACGGCGGTCGTGGCCCTTGCGGTCGGCGACGTACTCGACGCTGCTGTCCCAGTCCGCGCCGCAGGCCTCCAGCAGCAGAGCGGTCAGCTCCTTGTTGGTCAACTCGGTGCCGCCGCCGATGTTGTAGACCTCACCGGCTCGCCCCTTGGCGCGCACCAGCTCGATGCCCTGGACGTGGTCGTCGATGTGCAGCCAGTCCCGGACGTTGCCGCCGTCGCCGTACAGCGGAACCCTCTTGCCGTCCAGCAGGTTCGTGATGAACAGCGGGACGACCTTCTCGGGGAACTGATGGTGCCCGTAGTTGTTGGAGCAGCGGGTCACCCGCACGTCGAGGCCATGGGTACGGTGGTACGCGAGGGCGATCAGGTCGCTCGACGCCTTGGAGGCGGCGTACGGGGAGTTGGGGCGCAGCGGATCCGTCTCCGGCCAGGAGCCGAAGTCGGTCGAGCCGTACACCTCGTCGGTGGAGATGTGCACGAAGGTCTTCGCACCTGGGTGGCGCAGCGCGGCGTCCAGCAGGGTCTGGGTGCCCAGGACGTTGGTCCGGACGAACTCGGCGGCGCCCAGAATCGAGCGGTCCACATGTGACCCGGCGGCGAAGTGGACCACCTGGTCATGGTCGGCGAGCAGCTCGCCGACCAGCGCGGCGTCACAGATGTCACCCTGGACGAAGGCGAACCCCGGGTGATCGCGCACCTCGTCGAGATTGGCCGGATCACCCGCGTAGGTCAGCTTGTCCAGCACCGTGACCGCCACCTCACCCGGGCCGGCCGGGCCGAGCAGCGTACGGACGTAGTGCGAGCCGATGAAACCGGCACCGCCGGTCACCAGGATCCGGGCCGGCCGGGCGGGCGAGGACGAAGGGGCCGTCATGACGAGATCTGCACCTTGCTGTGGTCGCCGAGGACGAAACGGTGGGCGGCGGGCTTGCGGGGCGCGGGCGTCACCTCGACGTTGCGTCCGATGAGGGAGGCCTCCACCCGGCGGACCCCGCTCACCGAGGAGTCGCGCAGCACGATCGAGTACTCGATCTCGCTGTCGTCGATCCGGCAGTCCCCGGCTATCGAGGTGAAGGGGCCGACGTACGAGTCGGTGATCACGGTGTTCGCGCCGACGATCACCGGTCCCACGATCCGGCTGCCGGTGACCTTCGCCCCGGGATCGATCCGCACCCGGCCGATGATCTCGCTGTCGTCGTCGACCGTGCCGTCGATCCGGCGCTCCAGGGTCTCCAGGACCGAGCGGTTGACCTCGAGCATGTCGGTGACGTTCCCGGTGTCCTTCCAGTACCCGGAGATGATCGTGGAGCGCACGTCACGGCCGCCGTCGATCAGCCACTGGAGGGCATGCGTGATCTCCAGCTCGCCGCGCCAGGACGGCTGGATGGAGCGCACGGCCTCGTGGATCGCCGGGGAGAACAGATAGACGCCCACCAGCGCGAGCTCGCTCTTGGGATGCCGGGGCTTCTCCTCCAGGCCGATCACCTGGCCCGCCGTGTCCAGCTCGGCGACGCCGAACGCGGTCGGGTCCGGCACCTTCGTCAACAGGATCTGCGCCTCCGGCCGCTCGCTGCGGAAGGCGGCCACCAGATCCGTGATGCCTCCGACGACGAAGTTGTCACCGAGGTACATCACGAAGTCCTCGTCGCCCAGGAACTCACGGGCGATCAGCACCGCGTGGGCCAGTCCCAGCGGCGCCGCCTGCGGGATGTAGGTGACGTCCAGTCCCCACGCGGAACCGTCGCCGACCGCCTCCCGGATCTCCTCGGCCGTGTCCCCGACGATGATCCCCACCTGGGTGATGCCCGCCTCGGCGATCGCCTCCAGACCATAGAACAGCACCGGTTTGTTCGCGACCGGTACGAGTTGCTTCGCCGATGTATGGGTGATGGGACGCAAACGGGTACCTGAGCCACCAGACAACAAAAGTGCCTTCATGCATATCACCCTACTTATGCCGGACTTGCTGACGGGGGCATTCCGCACGGGTGGGGGTCGCGGCGTCCGCGCCGGGAACGCCGCGTGGACGCAGGCCGGCGACCAGGCCGAGGATCAGCACGGTGATGCCCAGCCACACCGACGGCCCCGGGGCGCCGCTGCCGGAGACCGCGCCGACGACCGCCGCGGCGAGCGGCGCGATGCCGGTCAGCAGGCCCGCGCGCCCCGCTCCCA
The DNA here is from genome assembly GCF_001027185.1 of Streptomyces incarnatus. Lineage (NCBI taxonomy): Bacteria > Bacillati > Actinomycetota > Actinomycetes > Kitasatosporales > Streptomycetaceae > Streptomyces > Streptomyces incarnatus. The sequence goes on from NZ_CP011497.1 coordinate 8,182,133, forward strand.
CGGCGCGGACCGTCGAATACCACAGCACGAAGGCGACCGCCGTCACCATCAGCGCCAGATAACCGACGGCCGCCCACTGGGACGCGGACAACTCCCGTACGGCCGACGGCCCTTCGGTCACCGTGCCGAGGAGAGCCAGCAGCACGGCGGCCTGCCACATCGCGTGCACGGACACCCCCCACGGCGAGTGCCGCTGCAGCACCGGCACCGCGAGCAGCGTGAACGCGGCCTCGCAGCCCAGGGCCAGCGCCGCCCAGGCCACTCCCACGGCGTCGGTGCGGCCCGTACCCTCCACCAGCACCGCGCCCGCCATGACGACGGGCGCCGCCCACAGCACCCGCCGGCTCGGCCTGCGCCGCTCCAGCACCGGACCGATCACAGCCAGCACCACCGGTACGCACGCGACCGCCACAGCGATCACCGCGGGCTCCGCGTGCCCGACGCCCCGGACCACGGCCACGTTGAACAGCACCAGACCGGTGACCGCGATCCCGGCCAGCCACAGCCACTCCCGGCCCCTCGGCCACACCAGGCGAGCACCGGCGAGCCGCGCCAGGACCAGGAGGATCACGGTCGCGGCCGCGTACCGGACCGCCTGGGTGCCGAACAGCGGCGCGTCGACGAGCGTGCGCGAGACGCTGACGCTGCCGCCGACCAGCGCCATCCCGACCATGCCGGGGACGAGCCGGGCGAGGGAAGCGGAAGGTATGTCCATACCGCCCACGCTGCCGTCACCCCGGACGTCATGGACAGGTCCACAACGCCACCGGTGCGGTGGACCAAAAGGCCGTGCCGGCCGCCGGGCCGGCGGGGCCCGGGCGCTGCCCGGCGGGAGACCGCACGGCGTGCTCGTGTGAGCCCTGTACGCGCCCCCGCCCCGGCGAGAAGACTGCCTCGGCGAGGGCGGTTGGCCACAGCATGACTCACCGCCGTCGGTCGACTCACGAGGAAGGCAGGCCGGTCGCCGTGTTGTTGCGTCTCCCCACGTCGGTGTCCGAAGCGCAGGAGTATCTGGCCGAGGGCGCCGTGCCGATCGGCGGAGCCACGCTCCTGTGGGCCACATGGCAGCGGGACGGCTTCCCCGAAGTCGCCATGTCACTGCGGGAGTTGCCCGAGGCCAACGTGCTGGGGCGGGACACCGCGGGAGGCGCTGTGGTCCTGCACCGGATCGACGACCGGGTGCCGGACGTGCTGCGCCTGGCGGCCGCGGCAGTGGGCACCGGGGCCGTGCGGCGGACGGCGACGGTCGGCGGCAACCTCGTCGGCAGCACGCTGCGCTGTCTGCTGCCCGCGGCGATCGTCCTGAACGCACGGGCGACGGTGCTGGAATCCGATGGCGTCCAGGAGACGGACCTGGCCGAGCTGGTTTCCAAGCGCCCCGTGCTGCTCAGCCTCCGCTGGCGTGCGCCGATCGCCTGCGCGTACCGGAAACTGGCCGGCGAGGCAGGTGGCCCGCCACCCCTCGTCGTCGCCTCGGCCGTGCACGTCGACGACGGTGGCGAGCGGCTGCGGGTCGCCGTACGCGACGGCTACGACGTGCTCAGCGGCAGCACCTCGTGCGCCACCGGCACCGAGGAGGCCCTGTACGCACTGCGCGCGACGGCCTTCGGCGATCTGCCGACCGCGGCCTGGGACGTCGTACGCGCTCAGGTCGCCGGTCTGCTGGGTGGCCTGGGCGCGCACTGACGGTCGTGTGCGGCGCGAGCCACGGAACCAGTGAGGGCGCGACGACGATCACGAGAGCACGCCACGGCGAGCCCGAGGGTCACTCCCAGCACGGTCGGCGGCGCGGTCGGGCGCCGGAATGCCGCGTTCACCGGCGGTTCTCCTCCCGGAGCGAGTCGGGCGGCGATCTCGTCACGAGGATCCGCGCGCCTGCTCGTCGGGGTGATCCTTCAGCGCGCCGAGCGGGCTGTCCCAGTCGCGTGCCAGCGCGGCCAGGAACTGCTGCGCCACCCGCATCGGCGCCGATCGCAGCCGGTAGCGCACCCGGCGTCGCTCACCCGGTTCGGCCGTCACCAGGCCGGCGTCGGCCAGCAGGGCCAGGTGTTTGGCGATCGCCTGCCGGGTGATCGGCAGCCGGCCGGCCAGGTCCGTGGCGGTGGCCGGCCCCCCGGAAGCCAGCGCGGCGAGGATGGCGCGCCGGCTCGGGTCGGCCAGAGCGGCGAAGACCTGCTCGGCGATCGCCTCCATGTCAGGCTGCGGCATCGAGGTGGTCGACCAGTTCGCCCAGTTCGCGCGTCCAGCCCTCGGGCAGTTCGGCCATGCGCCAGGTGAAGCCGAACACCGTCGGTTCCTCCACCCGCTCCACCCGCATGTCGGCAAAGTGGCCGCCCTTCCATTTCCTCCAGGCCGAGCCGCCCGCCATCACTGCCTCCAGGGCTATAGCAACCATCTGTTTGCGACACTATAGCAACCGAATGGTTGCGTTAATGGGATCGACGCGTGGTCTGGCGTGCCCAGGTCGGCGCCCCATAGCACGCCTCGACCTCTCCCGGTGCGGCGACACGCCGTAGTGCGTGAGGTGAGCGGGCATCAGAAGATCATTCAAAAGGGCTAATGTCGCATCAATCCGCCTTGATTCTGCGGCATTTGACATCCGTGGGCACCTCCGGGGAAGCGGCGCGACACGCCGGAAATACCCCGATCGGCGCCTTCCAATAGTCATTCAATATGACCGGTATGTCTGCTGTCGGTACTTTTGATCACGACCGGCTGACGGGCCGGTATCTCTGAGACAGCAGACAGGAGAAACGACATGAAGGTCCCCCGTTCCACCGTGGTCACCGCTGGTCTCGCGGCCGCCGCAGCCCTGGCCGCGACCGGCATCACCTATGCGTCGGCGGCCCCGGCCCCGACGCTCCAGTCGGCCCCGGCCACCGTGGCCGCCGCGCCCCTCGGCGGCGAAGGCGGGCAGGGCAAGGGCAACGAGGGCCGTGAGGGCCGTGAGGGCGACTGGGGCCGGATCCTGATCAACGAGCGGTCCTACTCCGCCCACCCGGGCGACTGCATCACCGTGGTCAGCGGCCTGGGCGCCAGGAGCTTCAACATTCGCAACGAGACGCGCAAGACCGTCGAGGTGTTCCGCGGGGCGGTCTGCGACAACGGCGCCCCCATCGCCACCGTCGGGCCCCACAGCTCCTCGGAGGGCGTGCGCCCGTGCCCCACCGATGACATCCACGTCAGGCACGGGGTGGTGGCCAGCTTCCGCGTGGTCCGGCACCACGGGGGCGGGGACTGGGACTAGTCCGGCGCCGGTCACATGATCTGGAGCCCCGGCCCGCCGGAATCGGGCCGGGGCCCCTGTATTGAGCCCGGTCCGACAACGCGCCCCCCTTCGCACCCCGCGCGGCTCCGGGTCACGCGGAGGCCCCAACCGCCGCGCCTCCCAGCTGACTCCGCCGGCCGCGCTCCGCCGCCGAACTCATCGACTCGGCGCCGGCACCGAACCCGGCGGTAGCCCTAAGCCCGCTGTCCCGGTCCGTAGAGTGCCGCGATGGCTTCGGAGGAGCTCCACCGGCTGTAGGTCGGATCCTGGGGCCAGCCTTCGGGCGAGTCCTGCCATTCCTCCTGGCGCCCGTACGGCAACAGGTCGATCAGCGCGAAGGTGTGGCTGAGCTGCTCGGTGCCACGACCGTCGGTGTGCCAGGTCCGGTAGACGGTGTCGCCGTCACGCAGGAAGACGTTGACGGCGAATCCCCCGCCGGGCGGTGCGCCGACGTCGCTGCCGAACGGGCTGTTCGCCGTGGAGTACCAGGTCATTCGGTTCCCGACGCGCCGCTTGTAGGCGAGTGCTTCGTCGATCGGCCCCTGGGTGACGATGACGAACCGGGCGTCATACGCGTCCAGGAACTCCAGTCGGGTGAACTGCGACGTGAAGCCGGTGCAGCCCGGGCACTGCCACTGCTTGCCGGGGAACCACATGTGGTTGTAGACGATCAGCTGCCTCCTGCCCTCGAAGACGTCCGCCAGCCGGACCGGTCCCTTCTCCCCCTCAAGGGTGTACTCGGGCATCCGGACCATGGGAAGCCGGCGCCGCTGGGCGGCGATCGCGTCCAGTTCCCGGGTCGCGGCCTTCTCCCGGACACGCAGGGCTTCGAGCTCTCGTTGCCAGGTTCCGGCGTCGACGACGGGCGGTAGTGCGTGGGCGGTCATGGTTCCTCACTGTCGTAGGCGTGGCTTGCGGTGTTCAGGTGTAGACCCCGCCCAGCCGTCGAATTCATCGGAGGTCGGCCCGAGCCCCGCAGTCCCGGCAGCAGCCAGTCCTGGAACGGTGCGAGCACCGCCAGGACCAGGAAGGCGACGCCCACGCGCGGTAGTGGCGCAGACACACCTACGTGAGCGGGCCCAGCTGATACAGCCCGGCGAGGGGGATCAGCATCGTCACCCACAGCAGGAGGAACAGCGGCAGCGCCATCCCCATGGTGCCGGGCCCCGCCCCCATGGCCCGGGCCCGGTCGACGGTCAGCGCCCACGCGCGCACCGCGAATCAGTGAGACGAGGAGCCAGGCGAATGCGAGATCCCGTTTCGGCAGCAGGCCACCGGCTGCTCCGGCCGGCGCGGTCGACCGGGCGGGCGCGAAGACGGAGGCCAAGGTGAGGCGCATCGGTCTGTCCTCCCGCGGACATCGCCAGGAGACCACGCCTCCACCCGCGCCGCGAGCCTGGCCCTGGTGAACCGGCGCTCCGGCTGACGTTCGTCAGGATGTTCCTGGCGTGTACATGCATCTCCGCGTGGATGCGACCATGGGAGCAGTGCACCGGCAACGCCGGTTCGCCGGGCCATCAGCTGCCGGAAGGAACAGGCGCATGAGCGAGCAGAGGGACACCACTGCCCCCACCGGTATCGCGGCCGACGCCTTCCCGCCGGACGGTGCCGCGCTGCGCCGCCGCTACCGACGGGTTCTACGGCAGCTCGGCGCGTGCGTGCTCCTGCTCGTGCCCTGGACCGTCTACCTGGCGGTGTCGTTGCCGGATCGATTCGAGGCCCGGTACTGGCCCATGGTGTGGGTGGGCTTCGATGTGATGTTGCTGGTGTCATTGGCCGGTGCGGGAGTGGCGGTGTGGCTGAGACGGCAGGCCATGGTCCCGCTGTCGTACGTGGCGGCCACCCTCCTGATCTGCGATGCCTGGTTCGACGTCTCCCTGAGCTGGGGGCGAGCGGATGTGTGGGTGAGTGCCGCCTCGGCCGTACTGGTGGAGCTGCCCCTCGCCGTCCTGCTCATAGTGCGGGCCCGGCGGGTGCTGAAGGTGTCGGCCCGCTTGGCCTGGCAGCGGCTCGGCCTGCCGGGAGAACCCCCGCCGCTGCACCGGATGCCGTTGTTCGTCGGCCTCGCATCAGCACCCGGCCACGAGTCCGCTGCGGCGCGGGCCGGCGGCACCTGACGGTGCCCGACACGACCGGTAGAGCGTCCCACGCGGCAGGCACCGCATTCCCGGCCTTCCACCGAACCGCGCCGGCCGATGACTTCGCGCCGCCCCGGGAGTCGTACTCGCCGGAGAAAACCGCCGACCGGAAGGCCACCGATGAACGCTCTGCACGACACCCTGCACCGGTACGTCGACGACGGGACCGTCCCGGGCGCCGTCGGCCTCGTCGCCCGCGGCGACGCCGTCGAGGTGGTGACCACCGGCTCGGTGGACACCAACGGCACCGCCCCGATGGCACGGGACACGATCTTCCGCATCGCGTCGATCACCAAGCCCATCACGGCGGCGGCGGTCCTGATGCTGGTGGAAGAGGGACGACTGGGCCTTAACGCCCCGGTCGAGGAGTGGCTGCCGGAGCTGGCGAAGCCGAACGTGGTGCGCGCCCCCGACGCCCCGGTCGCGGACGTCGTCCCGGCGGCCCGCCCGATCACGGTCGAGGACCTGCTGAGCTCCCGCACCGGGTGGGGCTTCCCCGCCGACTTCTCGCTCCCGGCGGTGCAGGCCCTGTTCACCGTGCAGAAGGACGGCCGGGCCCTGCGGGACTGGCCGGATCCGGGCACCTGGCTGGGCCTGCTCGCGCAGGTGCCGATGCTGCACCAGCCCGGAGACGCCTGGCTGTACGGCACCTCCTCCGACCTCCAGGGAATCCTGGTCGCCCGCGCGTCGGGCCGCACCTTCCCCGACTTCCTCGCGGAACGGATCTTCGAGCCGCTGGGCATGACGGACACGGGCTTCGAGGTCCCGGCGGCGAAGCGGCACCGCTTCACCTCCTCCTACACCCCGGCCCCGGACGGCTCGCTGGAACTGACGGACACCCCTGACGGCCAGTGGAGCCGCGTTCCGCGCTTCCACTCTGGCGGCGGGGGCCTCGTCTCCACGGCCGACGACTGGCTGGCCTTCGCCCGCATGCTGCTGAACGGCGGCGAGGGCAACGGCCACCGCCTGCTCACCCCCACCTCGGTCAGCCGCATGACCACCAACCACCTCACGGCCGAACAGCGCGCCCGCGTCCCGTTGTTCCTGGAGGGCCAGGGCTGGGGCTACGGCGGCCAGGTCGACGTCACCCCGGCCGACCCCTGGAACGTCCCCGGCCGCTACGGCTGGGTGGGCGGCACCGGTACGACGGCCCACGTCGTCCCGTCCCTGGGCACGGTGGCGATCCTCCTGACACAAGTGGCGATGACCAACCCGACACCGACCCCGCTGATGCGGGACTTCTGGCGGAGCGTGGCGTAGCCGCGGGAGAGACCTGAAACTCACTGCCCAAGAACTGTTATCGGGGGCGCGTCGAGCGATCTCCCAGGTATCGGACACAATCGTTCGGCCTCGATGACAGGAAGCATTCATATGAGTACGCAGGACGCGGCGGAGACGGCGATACTGGTCACGGCCGCCCGGGAGGGCGACACGCAGGCTCAGGACGCGCTGGTCAACGCCTACCTTCCGCTGGTCTACAACATTGTGGGCCGGGCGCTGAACGGCTCGGTCGACGTCGACGACGTCGTACAGGAGACGATGCTGCGCGCCCTGGACGGGCTGGGCGAACTGCGAACTCCCGAGCGCTTTCGCTCCTGGCTCGTGGCGATCGCGATGAACCAGGTCCGGGCCCACTGGCAGAACCGGCGCTCCGCCCTGGGCACGATGGAGGAAGCCGAGGACCTGGCCGATCCGGGCGCGGACTTCGTCGACCTGACGGTGGTCCAGCTCCAGCTCGCCGGCCAGCGCCAGGAGACCGCGCGGGCGACGCGCTGGCTGGAGCCCGATGACCGGGGACTGCTGTCGCTGTGGTGGCTCGAGTGCGCCGGTGAGCTGAACCGGGCGGAGGTGGCTGCGGCCCTGGATCTGTCGCCCCAGCACACAGCGGTCCGGGTGCAGCGGATGAAGGCGCAGCTGGAGGCGGCCCGGGTGGTCGTACGGGCGCTCGACGCACGGCCGCGGTGCGAGGAACTCCGCATCGTGCTGGCTTCCTGGGACGGCAGGCCCTCGGCCCTGTGGCGCAAGCGAATAGCCCGGCACGCGCGCGGCTGCCCCCGCTGCAGCGGACTGTGGAGCGGCCTGATGCCCGCGGAGGGACTGCTGGCCGGTCTGGCGCTGGTGGCAGCGTCGCCCGCGCTGCTGGACAGGATGTCCGCCTTCGCCGGGAGCGCCGTACCGGCAGGTGCTGCCACACCGCTCGGCGTCATCGGGGGCGGCACCGGGCCGGCCCCGGGCACCGCACGAGGCGGCACACGCGGCGGGACCGGCTCGCGCCGCCAGTCCCGTCGGCGTCGGCGCATGCGGCGCCGGGCCGTCGGCGGGGCCGTCGTCGCGGCCTGCGTCGTCGGTGGCGGTCTGTGGTACATCCGTACGGATTCCGGAACCGGCCGCGACACCGCGAGCGCGGAGCGAAGAGCGGCCGCCCCCGTCCCGGACCTCGCCACGCCCAGTGCCGGTGGTGTGTCGCCGTCGGCATCGCCCTCCCCGGCACCGTCGAAACCGAAGAAGCCACGACCGACGAAGACGGTGACCCGCGGCAGGCAGAGCGCACCCAGCAGCCGGCCGCCCGCCCGACCGGCCGCGACCCCGGCGAGCACGGCGCCGTCCGGGCCGGCACCGACCGACGTCGTCGGCCAGGTTGTCGCGCTGGTGAACAAGGAGCGGGCGAGCGCCGGTTGCGGTCCCCTCACCGAGGACGCGCGGCTGCAGAAGGCGGCCCAGGGGCACTCCGACGACATGGCCGCTCGCCACTTCTTCGACCACACCAACCCGGACGGCGCCGACCCCGGACAGCGCATCACGGCCGCCGGCTATCTCTGGTCCACCTACGGCGAGAACATCGCCCAGGGCCAGCAGACCGCCGCAGCCGTCATGGACTCCTGGATGCACAGCCCCGGTCACCGGGCGAACATCCTCAACTGCTCGTTCAAGGACATCGGCGTGGGTGTGCACAACGGTGCGGGCGGCCCGTGGTGGACGCAGGACTTCGGCGCCAAGCAGTGACACCACCTTGGGCCATGGGCCGGTGCCGAAGTGACGCCATCGCCACTGACGGTGTACGGGGCCCCGCCGCGGCCCCGGCCATCACGGCACGGCGCCGGTGACGCAGGGGCGGATCGTGGCCCGAGCGGGGACCGCGGGCTGGTCCGGCCAGGCGAACGCGTACCGGGGATCGCCACCGCGGCTCAGCCGTACGAAGCGCAGCAGTTCGCGGACGATGCCCACGTTGCCCACCGCCCAGCCGGTGCACGGTTCGAGGTCGCCAGGGGTGACCCGGTACTCGAAGTCGGACCAGCGGGCGCCGTCGCAGCGCTCTCAGTCCCGCGTCGTCGCGTCGGGTCGGCGAACGCGCCGCCCACCGGCGCAGTAGGACACGCCTGCGAAGCAGCGCCGTGCGGCGGTCGGCCATTCCCCCGGCAGGCGGTGTACAGGCGGGAGCGGCGGTGTGTGGCAGCGACCGTGGCGACCGGATCGGTGCACTGCCGAGGGTTCGGGGACGTCAGCGCTGACGACGCGCGGTCACCGTGAACTTCGCGCCGTCGGGGTCCCGCAGCACGGCCTCGTGCTCGCTCTCCCGCAGGACGCTGCCGCCGTGCTTCTCCGCGGCCCGGGCGCACGGCCCCACGTCGGCCACGGCGAAGTGCACCTGCCAGTGCGGTCGGACCGAGGGGTCCGGTGGCGCCTCGACCGAGCCCGACTCGATACGGGCCACGATGTCGCCCTGGCTGCGCAGCAGCACTTCGTCGCCCGCGTACTCGACCTCGCAGCAGCCGGGGAGGTCCGAGGCCCAGTCGAGGATCTGGCCGTAGAAGATGGCGGCGTCGAAGGCGTCGCGGGTGTGCAGGGTGATGAAGGTCGGGGCGACCTGCCGCCACGCCTCCCACTCGGTGACGAGCTTCCCCTGCCAGATGCCGAAGGTGGCGCCGTCGCGGTCGGCGAGCAGGGCCGCTCTTCCGGGAGGGAACGAGATGGGCCCGACCGCCAGGGTGCCGCATCGCTCCTGGGTGCGGGCCACGGTCTCGTCCGCGTTCGTCACGGCGAAGTACGGCGTCCAGGCCACGGCCATCTGCCACATGGTGGCCACCGCCGCGATCCCCGCGACGGGCACCCCGTCCGCCAGCGCGGTCCGGAAATGCTCGCCCAGTCTGGCCTTGCGGCACTGCCAGCCGAGCACGGCACCGTAGAAGTCCTGGGTGGCGTCGAGGTCGCGGCTGGTGAGACTCACCCAGCACGGAGCGCCGAACACGGAATGGGTGAAGACGACATCCCTCGCGTCGGAGGAATGTGTCATGCCGTCCCTCATGGCCATCGCGCCCTGGCTTCCTACGCCGCCGACCACAACTGCGACTCCAGTGTCCAACCAGAATCCAGGTCCCGCACCTCGCCTGCCCGCGGCCCACCGGGGAAAACCCCTTTCCGTCCTTCTCCGCCCGAGCGGCCGCCGGGAAGATGCGGGGGAGGCCGTTTCGGGGCACGGTAGGGGACGAGGGGGGCGGGGCCGTTCTGGCCCGATGTCGTGCGAGCATCGCCCTAGCCGAAGGAAACGTGATGGCCGTAGCCACAGACATGCTCGTTCCTGCGCTGCGCGAGGTCCGTGAGTCCCAAGCCGCGCTGGCCGACCGATTCAAAGCCGACCTCGCAGTGACGCCCTCCGGGGAGTACCGGGAGATCCTGGAGCGCCGTGTCGGCGACGCCCGGGGGCACGTGTACGTGATCGACGAACGTCTGGCGGCGTTGAAGCCGCGCCGGCTGGTGCAGAACGTTCTCGGCAACGCCTGGGACATCACCAGGCAGGCGGTCCGGCTGCCCCTGGACGCGGCGATGTTCGCGCCGGGCGCCCTGTTGCGGAGCCAGCAGGGGAAGGCGACGGAGCAGCGGCTGCTGAAGAACGTCGAGGAGGAGTATGCGGCCACCGCCTTCGCCGTGGCCATCTGCCGGGCCGCCGAGCGCATCGCCCAGGAGGCGGAGGATCCCGCCACCGAGGAATTGCTGAGCGCCATCCGCCGTGAGGGCGAGGAGACGCTGGAGGAACTCGCCGGGTGCCTGGAGCAGCAGGCCGAGGCAGCGGTGATGGCCGCCGAGGCGGCGGTGGCCTCCGAGGGCGTGGGCGTCGGCGGCGCCACCCAGACGGTCCGGGACTGGAGCACCTGGCTGCGGGAGACCGCCGTACGCATGCCCGGCGTGGACCGGCTTCAGGGCGTGCCGGACGGGGCTCTCATCGCCGAGGACGCGCTGCCGATCACTGACTACCGCAGGCTCAGCGCCAGGATGATCCTCGACCGGCTCCCGCAGCTGTCGCAGACGGAACTCGCCACGGTCGGCGCGTACGAGCGGTCCCACGCCGCCCGTCCCGCCGTCCTGGCCAGGATCGCGGATCTGCTCGGGCCCGAGCCCTGGCCCGGCTACGACGGCATGAACGCGGGTGACATCCGCAAGCGGCTCGCCGACGCCGGAGAGGGCCTCACCCGCCGGGTGCTGGAGTACGAGCGTCGCCATCAGGCCCGTTCCACCATCCTCGCGGCCGCCGAACGGGTCCACGCCTGAGCCGACTTGGCGCGGGCCGGGACCCGTCCGGTCTCGGGCTCATGCGTCAGGTCGCGGTGACCCGGAGCGTCGGTGCTGGTAGGTCCACAGCTCGTCGACGACGGCGAAGCCGAAGGAGCGGAAGAGCCGGGCGGCGGCCTGCCCCTCGGCGGTGGGCCGCTGGGCGTCGTCCAGGACGAGGGACACCTCGGTGGCGCCCTGCTCGGTCAGCAGGGCCAGGGCCTGACCGAGCAGCCTGCGGCCCAGGCCGCGGTGCCGGCGCCCGGGCATGGTCTCGAGCCAGTAGAGCGTCGCGGTCCGGTCGGGCCCCATGCTGACCACCGCCTCGGCGACGGGCTCGGCGTCCTCGCGGATGACGACTCGGTGGCCCGGGGGAAAGTCGCACGGGAAGACGTCGGCGGACAGTTTGCCCGTCGGCGGTTCGGCCGGAAGCACGAGGTGCATGTAGCAGCCCTGGCAGCGGCCCGTGAAACCCGTCTGCAGCAAGGTGTCGTGCGTGGCGCCGCGTCGCGTGCGGGGCAGGCCGCCCGGCTCCAGGGCGCCCGGCGGAGCACACACGAACGCCTCGATCCGCGGGCAGTGGGCGAGGGCGGCGAGAGCGTGACCGATCAGGGCGCGCAGGGCGGACCGGTCCTCGTGCGCGTGGATCCAGCAGATGAGACCGGTCCGCACATCGGCCCAGGACATGTACGCGACGGTCCCGCAGAGGCGGTCCCGCGCATCGGTGAGCACGCTGATCCGGGGCCTGGCCGGTACCGCCGCGCCGACCAGGGGAACGGGCCCGCACCAGTGCGCGGCCAGCCGCTGAGAGGTGCAGAGCGGCTGCCCGGGAAGCCGGTCGGCGTCGATGAGTTCCCGCACTCCCGGTTCGTCCTCGGGGCGCAAGGGGCGTACCGTCGTGGGGCTCTCGGGGCTGGGCGAGGAGGTCATGCTGTCCGTCCGCGCGCGTGCTGACGTTCCTACCGGCTCCCTTTCAGCGTCCTCCCTTTCGGGCCGCCTGTCACGGGAACGTCCGCTGTGCCTCGGCCCTGCCCGTTTCTCCTCGGTCCGCGGCCGCGTGGGGAGCGTGTGGCGGCAGCGGCCTGCCCCGCCGCCGTCAGCAGAGAGCGCACCTGGTCGATGACCGGCTGGTGCAGCGGCAGGGTGAGATGGCCGACGCCGGGCACGAGCACATTGCGGGCCTCGAGGTCGGGATGGTCGATGCGGCCCCGGGAAGCCGGGATCACGACCTCGTCGAAGTCGCTGTAGAAGGCCACGAAGCGGGTACGGCACCCCGCGGCCGGCTCGGCGAGCTCGGTCAGCAGCCTGCTGCCGGGGCGCAGCTGGCGCAGGAGTGGATGCGGTGGTGCCAGCAGGGCCGCCGCCGTCCCGCCGTGCGGTGTCGCCAGCGTGATCACCAGCGGTACGTGCGCGTCTCCGCCCAGCGCCTGCACGTAGTAGCGGGCGACCAGGCCGCCGAGGCTGTACCCGATCACGACCGCGTTCCGCCCCGGGCTGCGGGCGCTCGCCAGCTCCACCTGCTCACCCAGGACTCGTGCGGCGGCGCGGATGTCCGGGCTGAAGGCGTGGTAGCTCACCGTGACGAAAGGCCCCGCACTGAGGCCCTCCAGCCCGCGTCGCAGCGGAGCGACGATCGATTCCCCGTCGCCGAGCCCATGGACCAGCAGCACGGGGATGTCCCCCTCCGGCGTCGGCGGTTCGCCTCCGCTCGTGCCCTGCTCGGACACGGCATGAACGAAGTACCCGGCCAGCTGCCCCACGCCTCCCGCGGCGATGTCGAGAGGGAGCCGCACCAGCCGGCCCGCGGCCCTGCTGGCCTCGATACCCACGCCGCGTACCGGAGACATCCCCGGCACCGACAGATGGGGTCCGAAAGGAATAGCCGTGGCCGTTCACCTTCTCCGGGTAACCCCCATTGGCCCTACATGAGAAACATTGTGCGCGTGAACATGATTCCCTCACCACCGCAGCGGGATCCCCGCAGGTCACAGGAGATGTCCCGGTTCACCCGCGTCTCGCCGGCGCTGGGACTGGCGCGGGCCCGCGCGGCTGCCACGGAGGCTCCGCAGCGCCTGGAGCCGCGTCCTGGGGGAACGCGCGAGGGGCGGGTGCCCCGGGCGCCGGCGGCAGCGGTCGATGTCATGGGCGGTGACGATCCCGCAGAGCCGGCCGTCGTCCATGACGAGGATGGGCAGCCCGCCCCCGGTGGCGAGGCGCTCCAGGACGGAGTTCAGCGGCTCCTCAGGTGCGGCGAGGGTGCACCGCGACAGCGGCGTCGCGAGGTCCCGTACCCGCAGTGACTCCCGCCGGTCGGCCGGCAGGACGGCCAGCCGGCTCAGCCGGACGACACCACTGGGACGGCCGCCGAAGTCCACCAGCGGCAGCACCGAGTGGCGCGCCTGCGCGGCCACCTCGGTCAGAAAGCGGTCCACGGTCAGCCAGTCGGGACCGGTGACCACCGGAGTGGTCATGGCCTGACTCACCCGAACGCCGCGCAGGGCCGTGGCCAGCTCGGCCCACCGCCGCTCGGCCGCGGCGGCGGCCGCCACGAACATGCCGACGACCATCAGCCACAGCCCGCCGGTCATCCCCTTCACGAACGCCAGCCAGCCCAACACGCCCAGCGCCGTGCCCAGGACCTGTCCCGCACGCCCTGCCGCCCGCTGGGCCCGATCGCGGTCCCCGGTACGCCACCAGAGCACCGCCAGCAGCAGCCGGCCGCCGTCCAGGGGCGCGGCCGGCAGCAGATTGAAGACGCCCAGCAGCAGGTTCGTGCCACCCAGCCAGCCCAGCACGGCGACCGCGATCCGCCACCCCAGTGCGGCGCGCACCCCGTACGCCGCGCCCAGTCCGAGGCCGCCGAGGAAGAGGCTGGCGAGCGGCCCGCTGACCGCGACGGTGAACGCGACCCGTGCCGTCGTGGGCCGCTCCATCCGGGTCAGTCCGCCGAGCGCCCACAGCGTCACGTCCTGCACGGAGAGCCCGGCCCTGCGGGCCACCAGCGCATGGGCCACCTCGTGCACCACCAGGCTCACCAGCAGCAGCGCGGCGCCGACGACCGCGCCGATCGCGTACAGCACCGGTGCCTGGCCCGGCGCGTATCCCGGAAGCGTCCGGGTGGCCAGGCCGTAGGCGAAGAGCAGCATGATCAGCGGCACACTCCAGTGCGCCCGCACCGCCATCCCGCGGACAGTACCGAGCAAGATCGAACCCCGCATCGCCATCACCGCCGCCGGGCTGCCCTTCCGACTCCAGCTCCCCCCTCCATGGTCCGTCACCGGCCATGACGACGGGAAACACCTGCGTCGACCCGACCAGCGTGGTGGCCGACCGTATGAACGGCGACCGGCTTCCCGGGCCCGGCGGAGCACCACGGGTGTCAGTGAGCGGGCGGGGCGGCGTCGGCGGCTCCGTATCCGCCTCCGCCGGGGGTGCGGATGACCAGGGCGTCGCCGTCCGTCACGTTCGCGGTGTCGCAGCCCCGCAGCCGCTCGATGCGGCCGTCGGCGCGTTCGATCAGGTTCTCGCCGAGGGCGCCGGGTGCGCCGCCGGCCATGCCGTAGGGCGGGACGCGGCGGTGACCGGAGACGACCGCGACCGTCATCGGCTCCGCGAACCGGATCCGGCGCTCCACTCCGCACCCACCCCGCCAGCGGCCGTCGCCGCCGCTGCCCTCACGGATGCGGAACTCCTCCACCCGCACCGGGTAGCGCCACTCCAGGATCTCGGGGTCCGTCAGGCGGGAGTTGGTCATGTGGGTCTGCACGGCGTCCGCGCCGTCGAAGCCCTCACCCGCGCCGGCGCCGGAGGCGACGGTCTCGTAGTACTGGAAGCGGTCGTTGCCGAAGGAGATGTTGTTCATCGTGCCGGAGCCCTCGGCCTGGGCGCCCAGGACGGCGTACAGGGCGCCGGTGACGGCCTGGGAGGTCTCGACGTTCCCGGCGACGGTGGCCGCCGGGTAGGCGGGGGACAGCATGGAGCCCGCGGGGATGCGCACGTCGAGGGGCTTCAGGCAGCCGCTGTTGAGCGGGATGTCATCGGCGACGAGGGTACGGAAGACGTACAGCACGGCTGCCATGACGACGGACGTGGGTGCGTTCAGGTTGCCGGGCTGCTGAGGGGAGGTACCGGTGAAGTCCAGTACGGCGCCGCGTGCTTCGCGGTCGATGTGCAGGGCGACCTGGATGACGGCGCCGTTGTCGGTCTCGTAGCGGTGCTCGCCGTCGTCGAGGGTGGCGATGATGCGGCGTACGCATTCCTCGGCGTTGTCCTGGACGTGGCGCATGTAGGCGTGGACGACGTCGAGCCCGAACTGGTCGATGACGCGGCGCAGTTCGTGGATGCCCTTCTCGTTGGCGGCGATCTGCGCGCGCAGGTCGGCGAGGTTGGTGTCCGGGTCCCGTGAGGGATGGCGGGCGCTGGTGAGCAGATGGCGGGTCTCGTCCTCGCGGAAGTGTCCGTCGCGCATCAGCAGCCAGTTGTCGAAGAGCACGCCCTCCTCGTCGATGGTCGTGCTGAACGCGGGCATGGATCCGGGGCTGATGCCGCCGATCTCGGCGTGGTGGCCGCGCGAGGCGACCAGGAAGAGGAGCCGCTCACCCGCCTCGTCGAACACCGGGGTGACGACGGTGATGTCGGGCAGGTGGGTGCCGCCGTGGTACGGGTCGTTGATGGCGTAGACGTCGCCGGGCCGGATCGAGCCCTGGTTGCGGCGCAGGACCTCCTTGATGGACTCGCCCATGGAGCCCAGGTGTACGGGGATGTGGGGGGCGTTGGCGATGAGGTTGCCGTCGGGGTCGAACAGCGCGCAGGAGAAGTCGAGGCGTTCCTTGATGTTGACCGAGTGCGCGGTGCTTTCGAGCCGTACCCCCATCTGTTCGGCGATGGACATGAACAGGTTGTTGAAGACTTCCAGCAACACCGGGTCGACGGTGGTGCCGACCGCCGTACGGGACGGGCGGGGACGGGAGCGGGTGAGGACGAGGTCGCCGTGCTCGTCGGCCGCGGCCCGCCAGCCGGGGTCGACGACCGTGGTCGCGTCCGCCTCGGCGATGATCGCCGGGCCCTCGACGCTGTCACCGAGGCGCAGGTCCTGGCGCCGGTACAGCCGCGTGGGCTGCCAGCGGCCCTCGGCGAACGTCCGTACCGTGTCGGCCGGTCGCAGTGCGCCGGTGCGCGGCGGCTGGGCGGTCGCCGGGGCGGTGGTGCGCGGGCCGGAGGAACCGGTGGCCTCGACGGCGATGGCCTCGACGACCAGCGGCTTGTCCATGGTGAAGCCGTAGCGGTCACGGTGGTCGTGCGCGAAGTGGGCCCGCATCCGGTCGGCGGGGCCCAGTGGCACGGGCAGCGAGAAGTCGGTGCCCTCGTAGCGCAGCAGGGCGCGGGCGGCCGTACGGACAGTGTGGTCCGGCACGCCGTCCTCGCGCAGCTGGGCGCGTGCCCGCTCCTCCAGCTCCGACCGGACGGCCTCGACCCGGGCCGCCGTCTCCGGCCGGTCGAGAGCGGCCTCGACGAAGCGCTCCCGCAGCGCTACGGCGTCCGCCACCCCGATGCCGTACGCCGACAGCACCCCGGCGAGCGGCGGGACCAGGACGGTGCCGATGCCGAGCCGGTCGGCGACCGCGCAGGCGTGCTGGCCACCCGCGCCGCCGAAGGCGACCAGCGCGTAGCGGGTGATGTCGCGGCCGCGCTGGACCGAGATCCTCTTCACCGCGTTCGCCATGTTCAGCACGGCGATGTCGAGGAATCCCGCCGCGACCTCCTCCGGGCTGCGGCGCCGCCCGGTCGCGGCGGCGGTCTGCTCGGCGAGCTCGGCGAAGCGGGCACGGACCGCCGCCGCATCCAGCGGCTGGGCGCCGTCCTTGCCGAACACCCGTGGAAAGTAGGCGGGTTGGATGCGGCCGAGCATGACGTTGGCGTCGGTGACGGTCAGCGGCCCGCCGCGCCGGTAGCAGGCCGGGCCGGGGTCGGCGCCGGCCGAGTCCGGGCCCACCCGGTAGCGCATCCCGTCGAAGTGCAGGATCGAGCCACCGCCCGCGGCGACGGTGTGGATGTCGGTCATGGGCGCCCGCATCCGCACTCCGGCCACCTGGGTGCCCAGGACGCGTTCGATCTCGCCCGCGTAGTGGGACACGTCGGTCGAGGTGCCGCCCATGTCGAAGCCGATCGCCCGGACATGACCCGCGCCGGTCGCGGCGCGCGCCATGCCCACGACACCGCCCGCCGGGCCGGACAGCACGGCGTCCTTGCCCCGGAAGCGGCCCGCCTCGCGCAGGCCGCCGCCGGACTGCATGAACATCAGTCGCACACCGTTCAGCTCGGAGGCCACCTGGTCCACATAGCGGCGCAGGATGGGGGAGAGGTAGGCGTCGACCACGGTGGTGTCGCCCCGCGGTACCAGCTTGATCAGCGGACTGACCTCGTGTGAGCAGCTGACCTGCGAGAAGCCGATGACCCGGGCCGCCTCGGCGACGGCGGCCTCGTGCGCCGCATGGCGGTAGCCGTGCAGGAAGACCACCGCGGCGCTGCGGAACCCGTCCGCGTACGCCGCCGTCAGTGCCTCGCGTACGGCGTCCAGGTTGAGGGGCCGGACGAGTTCGCCGTGTGCGCCCACCCGTTCGTCCACCTCGACCACCCGGTCGTAGAGGGCCTCCGGAAGCAGGATGCGCCGGTCGAAGATGCGAGGGCGGTTCTGGTAGGCGATGCGCAGGGCGTCCCTGAAGCCCCGGGTGACGACCAGGACGGTCGGCTCGCCGGTGTGTGTCAGCAGCGCGTTGGTGGCGACGGTGGTGCCCATCTTCACCACCTCGATCCGGTCGCCGGGAATCGGCTCGTCCGCCTCCAGGCCCAGCATCAGACGGATCCCGGCGACCGCCGCGTCCCGGTACGCCTCCGGCTGTTCCGACAGCAGCTTGCGGCTGATCACCTCGGAATCGGGGGTCACGGCCACGACATCGGTGAACGTGCCACCACGGTCGATCCAGAACTGCCAGCGACCAGTCATGCACTCATTGTGCGCCTTCACCCGGTGACCGTCCGGACTGCCGCCGTCGGCTTGTACGGCGGGAGGCGACGGCCGGGTCGTTACGGATAGTGTATGACTGCATGCATATAGTGAGGGCGGCCGGGATGTACTCCGCCCGCGGTCGTCCGACTTATGCCTCTGCTGCGCCGCCCCGGCGGTCTGTGGGAAGGAGCACCGGAGAGTGAAGCTTCAGCGGAAGCGCGGGTCGTTCGCCGCGGCGGCCAGTTCGGCGCTCGTCTCCGGCGTCCTGCTCCTGACGGCCTGCGGATCGAGCGGCAGTTCCCGGCCCTCCGCGAGTCCGTCGCCGGCTGACTCACCCGCCGCCACCGCTGCCATCGGTGTCAAGTGCGGCAAGGCGTCCACCGTGTCGGGCTCCGGCTCGACCGCGCAGGAGTTCGCGATGCGGTTCTGGATCAAGAACTACACGCGGGTCTGCGCCGGCACCCGGATCGGCTACGACGGCAACGGCTCCGGCGCCGGCCAGAAGGACTTCCTCAGCGGCAGAACCGCCTTCGCCGGTTCGGACTCCGCCCTGAGCACCGCCCAGATCACCCAGTCCAGGAGCGTCTGCTCCCACCGTGGTCACGCCGTCCACCTGCCCGTGCTCGGCGCGCCGATCGCCATCGCCTACAACCTGCCAGGGGCCGGCAAGCTGGTCCTGGACGCCCCCACCCTCGCCAGGATCTTCGACTCGCGGATCACGAAGTGGAACGATCCGGCGATCGCGAAGCTCAACCCCGGCACCAAGCTGCCGTCGACGCCGGTCCAGGCCTTGCACCGCGTGGATTCCTCCGGCACGACGGACAACTTCACCTCCTACCTGAGCGCCGCCGCCCCCGGCGCCTGGCCGTACGGGCACGCCAAGGACTGGGCGGCCAAGGGCGGCCTGTCCGCCAAGGGCTCCTCGGGCCTCGCCGAACAGGTGAAGAAGACCGTGGGTGCCATCGGCTATGTCGAGCTGACGCATGCGATCAGCCGCACCATTCCGATGGTGTCGATCGCCACCGGCGCCGCCACTCCGGTCGCCCCCAGTGTCCTCGCGGCGTCCAAGGCCATCGCCGACGCCAAGATCACCGGCACCGGTGCCGACCTCGTGTTGGCACTCGACTACACGACCAAGGCCCCGGGCGCCTACCCCATCGTCATGGTCACGTACGAGATCGTCTGCGACAAGGGCAACAAGCCGGCCACCTGGCCCGCCACCAAGGCGTTCCTGACGTACATCGCCGACGGACAGGGCCAACAGGATCTGACCTTCCAGGGCTACGCGACGCTGCCTGCCGCCATCGTGAACCAGGTACGCGGCAAGATCAGCACCCTGTCCTGACACCAAGGCCCCTGATCGATCAAGCGGTCCTGCCACCCCGCCGGGTGTCGGCGCGTTCCCAGTCCAGCGCCCACTGCCTCATACGGCTTCGGTCCAGCAGGGCACGTGCGGCTCGCGCGGAAGCCCACACCACGCATCCGGTGGCGATGACGGCCCCCACGCCGACCAAGGCCGACCTCATCACCGCGTCGGACTCTGCGGGGGGCTGGGAGACCAGGTCGCCTCGCGCACTCGTCCACACCGGCACCCGCGTGCCCGCACGGGTATGCGCGGCCACCGTCGTCCGGCCGGTGCGCGCGCGGCCGTCGGGCGTCGTCCACCGGACCGTCGCACTGGCCGTGCTCACGTCCGCGTGCCCGGGCACCGCGGCCCTGGCGTTGTCCAGGAGAACCGCCACGACCTGCCGGCGACCGGAACGCTCCTCCTCGAAATCCCGGTCCGCCACCATCGCCGCCAACACCCCCGCGACCGCGCCACCCAGCACCCCCACGACCCATGCGACGAGCAAAAGCCACGCCTCGACGAGATCGCTGGTCCGCCGAAGCGGGCTGCGCCTGAACCGCCACAGACTCGTATGGACCGGTCCCTGCCGCCCCGCTCTCTTCCTCGCCACGAGTCCCCACCCCCTCACGAGCACCGGCGCGTGTTCGCCGGTGTTCTCCGGAACGGTAGGGAAAGCACCGGTGATCGAGAAGCCCCTGGGGGAGAACGGTGAGGAACAGCGCCTCACCACGTCACCCGGGCGCCGCCTCGCCCTCAACGGTGATGCCCAGCCGGTCGGCCACGCTCGTGAGCGCCGGCCCCAGAGGGAGCGCGACCCGGGTGACGGCGTGCCGGTCGCCGCGGGTCGGGTCCCGGTTGACGATCAGCACCGGCTTCCCGGCCTGGGCCGCCTGGCGGACGAACCGGAGACCGGACATCACCGTCAACGAGGAGCCCAGGACGAGCAGCGAGGCCGCCTCACGGACCAGCCGGCGACAGTGCTCCACCCGTCGCGGCGGAACGGCTTCGCCGAAGAACACCACGTCCGGTTTGAGAATGCCGCCGCAGATCGTGCAGGACACCACCTGGAAGTCCCCGACCTGTTCGTCGGTGAGGTCGGCGTCACCGTCCGGATTGATGCCGGCGGCCACCGGGGCGAAGCCCGGATTGGCCTCCGCCAGCCGCCGGGCGAGTGCGCGGCGCGGGCTGAAGGCACCGCAGGTGAGGCAGACGACCCGGTCGAGGCTTCCGTGGAGCTCCACGACACCGTCGCTGCCGGCAGCTTGATGCAGGCCGTCGACGTTCTGGGTGATCACACCCGACAGCAGGCCGTGCCGCCCGAACGCGGCCACGGCCCGGTGCCCGGCATTGGGGCCGGCGCGGTGGAAGGTGCGCCAGCCGAGGTGACTGCGCGCCCAGTACCGGCGCCGGGCCTGCGCGCTCGCGGTGAAGTCCTGGTAGGTCATCGGGGTGTGCCGGCTCAGGCTCCCGCCCACGCCCCGGTAGTCGGGAATGCCCGAATCCGTGGAGATGCCCGCCCCGCTGAGTACCAGCACACCGCCGGTGCTCAGCGCATCGGCGACCGGCTCCAGATCCGTGGTGCCCGGCGGCAGGTCCTCGGTAGGGGTCCAGCTCAGAGTGGGGCGCATACGCATGCCGCCAGGGTACGGAACGGGCTGCCCTCAGCAGCTCCCACCGATCAGCCGGATGGCGCGCCGTGCCGGCCACGGTGACGCCGGCGAAGGAACCGCCCGGGGCTTCCTCACCCCCGGGGCTTCCTCACCCCCGGGTATCCGCAGGCCGGTTGAGTACGCGACGCCTTCCTCGGCCGCCTGGCCAACCGTCGGGCTGGTCTTTCCCTCTTCCTCTTCGAGTGAGAGGGGGACGGCATGAGGGCGAGCTGGCAGCGGATGGTGGCCGTCGGTGTATGTGGCGGGGTGCTGAGTTGTGGGGGCCTGACGGAGTCGGCGGTGGCCGGTGGAGACCCTCCGACGATCAGCCAGGCGTTCGCGGGCCCACGCCCCGGTGAGGCCATCGGGATCGCTCTGCTCAACTACGAACGGAAGCCGGGTGTGCGCCTGGTGGCCGAGTCCCCGGTCTTCGCGGCCCCGGTCCGGTTGGACAACCCTGCGGCGGACACCGGCGGGGAGGGCGTGAAGGCGCCGATTCCGATGTCGGCCAAGCCCGGCTCGTATCCGCTCGTCGTCAAGGCCGGAAGCAAGGTCGTCGCCCGTGACACGATCGACGTCAAGCCGCCGAGGCGTCCGTCCATCGAAGTGGAAGGCGGCGAGGGACGCCCGGGCACCAGGGTGAACCTGTTCTTCGACGACCTGTTCCCCGGAGAGACCGGCACGTCCTTCACGGCCCGTTCCACGGCGTTCGCTTCCCCCGTCCGCCTCGCGTACGACAAGGACTCCTGGAACAACACCCGTACGTTCAAGGCCCTTGATGTGCCGGTGCGGCCGAGCCTGCGCGACGGGTCGTACCCGGTGTGGGTCACCGACGCGGACGGGAGGCAGAAGGCCCGGACCCGGCTGGACGTCCGCTCGGCCCGCCCGGGCGACGACGACTATCTGGGCCAGGCCAGGGGCCCGGCGTTCTTCGTGAACGAGGGGTATGTGTTCAGCGCCCGGGACAAGGGCTTCAGGACCGCGGCGGGACGGACGGTGTATGTCAAGTGGCAGGACGCGCATCCGGACCCCGGGGAGGAGGAGCACATGACCGCGACCTCCCCCGCGTTCCGTTCTCCGGCCAAGCTGGAGTTCGACGTAATCAAGGGCCATGAGCTCGATGACCCGATCTTCTGGGGCCCGGCGCGGATCAAGCCCGGCCTGGCCCCCGGCACGTATCCCGTCACCGTCGTCAGCCACCGCGGACGCGTGAAGAAGACCAGCTACCTCACCGTCACCCAGGACCCCAGTCGCCGTGACAGTCCGAAGGGGCTGCCTACCGCCGTGTGGCTGGGTGCGGGCATCGGAGGCATCGCTCTGGGCGCCGTGGCAGCAGTGCTGGTGGTCAGCCGGCGCAGGAGGTCGGCGACCCTCTCCTGACCGGCGAACGGGACCGCCACCGAAGCCGTCGAACACCACGGCCTCGCGCGCGACGGGAACACTCCGGGACTGCTCATCCGCCGGGCACCAGGGCCGGGTTCACGCCTTGCGCATGGGGCACGGCGCCCGGTCCGGCAGGTGGTCGCCCGAGTCACCGGCACGAGACCGCCGTCGAGCGCTCCTGCGGGGCGACACCACCCTCGGCGCGACCGCACCCGCGCGATCATGCCTGACGTGAGAGCGGCCGGGATCGGTGTGAAACTGGGCTCGGAAGGGGTGATCCCCGTGCCGGACCCACCGCACGCGTCCGCCGGTGTCGACACCGCCGTCGACGAGATTCGGCTGGCGGAGCTGATCGTCGAGGCGCAGACGGCTCTGCCCGTCGAACTGCCCGGCCTGGCGAACCGGTGCGCCGCGGCCCTCGGCCTGGAAACGGCGCTGATCTACCTCGTCGACCTGCAGCAATGGCTGCTCATCCCTCTGGACGAGGCCATGGAGCCGCTGCCGGTGGAGGGCTCGCAGGCCGGCTGGGCATACCGCACGGTCTGCCCGCAGGTGGCCGAGGCGGACGACGGCTCGACCGTCTGGGTGCCTCTGATCGACGGCGCGGAGCGGCTGGGCGTGCTGGCGGTGCGGACCGGCTCGCTCGACGAGGTGCGGATGCGCCGCGGCCGGATGCTGGCCGATCTGTTCGCCATGCTGATCACCTCCAAGCGGGCCTACAGCGACTGGCTCGCCGCCCGCACCCGCACCGATGTCATGGGCCTGCCCGCCGAGATGCTGCGGGCCTTCCTGCCACCCCACACCGTCGGAAGCAGAAGGTGCGTCTCGACCGCGGTCCTGGAGCCGGCGTACGACATCGCCGGCGACGCCTTCGACCACTCGGTGGTCAAGAACGTGCTGCACACCATGATCCTCGACTCCATGGGGCACGATCTGGCCGCGGGTCTGACCACGTCGGTCGCGATGGCGGCCGCGCGCAACGCCCGCCGCAGCGGTGGCAGCCTCGCTGACGTCGTCGGCGCCGTCGACCAGGCGCTCGCCCAGTGGCTGCCCGACCATTTCTGCACGGGTGTGCTGTGCCGGCTCGACGCGGAGTCCGGAGTGCTGCGCTGGGTCAATTGCGGTCATCCGCCGCCGCTGCTGATCCGCGCGGAGCGGGTGATCGAGGGGGCGCTGGACAGCCCCCCGCAGCCGCCGATCGGCCTGGCCGTCCACCTCACCCCGGGAGCCCGGCAGGTCCACGAGACCACACTGGAACCGGGGGACTGCGTCCTCCTCTACACCGACGGTGTCGTGGAGGCGCGCGACGCGGACGGTGCGGAGTTCGGCCTCGACCGGTTCACCGACTTCATCATCCGCTCCAACGCCGCCGGACAGCGGCCGGCCGAGGTGCTGCGGCTGCTCATCCACGCCATCCTCGACTACCAGCGCAACCAACTGCGCGACGACGTGACCATCCTGCTGTTCGAATGGCGCCCGCAGCACTGACGCCGTATCACGCAGGCCGCACTGCGCGGCGGCCTCCGACGTGCCCACGCCGTTGTGCGGGCGGCGACGGCGTCGGCGTCTCAGTTCGGCAGTGCGGCATCCAGTTCCGCCAGTTCCGCCGGTTCCAGCTCGATCTCCGTGGCCCTGGCGGAGTCCTGGATCGAGGCCGGACGGCTGGCGCCCGGTACCGGGATGACCGTGGGGGAGCGGGCCAGCAGCCAGGCCAGGGCGATCTGCTGCGAGCTGACGCCCCGTTCGGCGGCGACGCGGTGAAAGGCGGTGCCCGTGGAGGCCGGGCCGGACGGGCCGTCCAGGGAACTGCGGGAGATGCCGCCCAACGGGCTCCAGGGCAGGAAGGCCAGGCCGAGCCGGGTGCACAGCTCCAGTTCGGGCTCGGTGTCGCGAACGGCGGGGGAGTACTGGTTCTGCACGGAGACCAGCGCGTCACCGAGGATGGCGCGGGCCTCAAGGATCTGGCCGGTGGTCACATTGGAGATTCCGGCGGCCCGGATGGTGCCGGTGTCGACCAGTTCGCGCAGCGCGCCGACCGATTCCGCCCAGGGCGCGTCCGGGTCGGGCTTGTGCAGCTGGTAGAGGCCTATGGTGTCCACACCCAGGCGCTTGAGGGAGGCCTCGGCGGCCTGCTTGAGGTGGGCGGGGGTGCCGGTGACGGTCCAGCGGCCGTCGCCGGGGCGGCCTCGGCCCCCCTTCGTGGCGACGAGGACGTGGGAGGTGTCGCCGCCGTAGCGGGCCAGGGCGCGGGCGATGAGGAGTTCGTTGTGCCCGCGCTCGTCGGCGTGCCAGTGGTAGCTGTCGGCGGTGTCGATGAGGGTGACGCCGGCGTCGAGGGCGGCGTGGACGGTTGCGACGGCTCGTTCCTCGTCCGGGCGGTGCTCGATGGACAGGGGCATGGCCCCCAGGCCGATCGCGCCGACCATGGTGTTCCCCAGGGGGCGGTACTTCATGTGCGTCGGTTCTCCGGTGTGTTCGTGGTGTGTGTTCGTGGTGGTCAGCGTGCCGGGGTGGCGGATACGGCGAGGGCTTCGGCCACGGCGCCGGGCAGCCAGTCGGCGGTGCGGGAGAAGGTGAAGCCCAGATCCTTCGCGCGGGCGTTGCTCATGGCGTAGTGGCGGTCGAAGGAGAACGGGGAAGCCGCCTCGCCCGGGGCGGCGACCCGGTACACCGGCTCTCGGCCGGTCCGGCCGGCGATCACGGCACTCAGGTCGCGTACGTCGAGCAGGCCGTCCGAGCAGGCGTTGAGCGGGCCGGTGAAGTCGGTGTCCGTGGCCGCCCAGTGCAGCAGGTCGGCCAGCTCCGCATAGTGGATGAAGACGGTGGGCAGCACCGAGGGATGCACGGCGAGCGGCCTGCCCTGGCTGATGCGCTCGACGTAGTGCGCCAGCCGGCCGGTGAACTCCTGAGCGCCGCCACCGAGTACGTGGGCGCTGCGTACGGCGGCGAACGCGAACCCGCCGCGCTGGGTGAAGGCGGCCTCCGCCTGCCGCTTGCCCTCGGCGTAGTGCGCTTCCAAGTAGGCGTCGTGGTGCCAGGGCAGATCCGTGCTCACCCGCCACGTGGCGGGGTCCACGGTCTCCTCCGGCACCGGTGTGCCGAGCGGGACCGAGGGCAGCGCGGCGGTCGACGGGTCGTAGACCTCGATGGTGGACGTCATGAGGTACCGGCGGGTGCGGCCCTGGAAGGCACGGGCGGTGATCGCGGCCTGCACCGGCGTGTAGCAGACCTGGTCGACGACGACATCGAAGGTCCGGGAGGCGAGGGCGGCGCTGAGCGAGGCCTCGTCGTCCCGGTCGACGACGAGGTGCTCCACACCGTCGGGCGGCACGGTCGAGCCGCGGTTGATCACAGTGACCTGGTGTCCGGCTGCCCGAAGGCGCTGGACCAGGAGCTTTCCGAAGTACCGGTTTCCGCCGATGACGCAGATGCTTTGCATGCACTCATCCTCGACGCCTAAAGTCACCAGCAGAAGTGCCGACTTGATGGATGCGTATAAAGGAAAACTGTTGATCGATGTGCAGCGGCTCCGCGTCCTGCGGACTGTGGCGGAGCACGGCAGTTTCAACCGGGCGGCGGCCGCCCTGCGCCTCACCCCCTCCGCCGTCTCCCAGCACGTCGCGGCCCTGGAACGCAGCCTCGGTGCACGGGTCGTGGAACGCAGTACCCGAGGGGTGACCCTCACTCAGGCGGGCCGGATCATGGTGGGCGCCGCAGAGTCGGTCGCCGCGGAGCTCGCGCACGCCCGACGGCAGGTCGAACGGCTGGGTACCGGCCGCACCCAGTTCACCCTCGCCACGTTCACCAGCGGCGGCCGGCTCCTGCTGCCCGGCGCCCTCGCCCGCATGACGGCCGCCCATCCCGACCTCGTGGCCCACGTCCGGGAGGCCGAGCCCGAGGACAGCCTGCCCCTGGTCCGGCAAGGTGCCGTGGATGTCGCGCTCGCCTACCGGTTCGACGGGCCGCTGCCCGTCCGGCCGGGCCGGAGCTCCGACGTGGAGTGGACCGCGCTGCTGGAGGACCCCCTGCACGCCGTCCTTCCCGAGGCGCACCCCCTGGCCGACCGCGCAGCACTCGACATCGCCGAGCTGGCGGAAGAGCCCTGGGTGCTCGGCTGCCTCAAGACCGAGGCATACCTGCGCCGTTATGCCGAGCACGCCGGTTTCGCCCCGGAGGTACGCGGCACCACGACCGACTACTTCTTCGCCCGCTCGCTCGTCGCAGCGGGCGTGGGCGTCTCACTGATCCCCTCGATCGCGCTGGCCCCGGAGCTGCCGGGCCTGCGGTCCGTTCCCCTCAATCCGCCGGCCCCCACCCGGCACATCGGCGTTGCCGTGCTGCGCCGCCGCGACCACCCCGCGGTCATGACGCTGATCCAGGCCCTTCAGGAGCAGGCGGCAGCGGCCGTCGGGGGATGACCTCACCACTGCCCGGACGACACGTGGACGGCGGTTCGGCGCCTGGTTCGACGTCATCGCGCCGGCGGGGGCGCGGACGGCGCTGATCGTCGGCGATGTCGCCGGACGGGGGATTGCCGCTGCGACCATGATGGGACAACTGCCGACCGTCATCCACTCCCTTGCCGGGCTGGACCTCCAGCCGGATGACCTGATGGCCCGGGCAGCGGTGCGCCGGCAGTTGCGGGCGTGGTCCGTCGAAGAGGAAACCGCCTTCACCGCCGAACTCGTCGCCGGCGAGCTCGTCGCCAACGCGGTCCGCTACGGAGGCCCGCCCTTTCAGCTGCGCTTGATCCGCGACCGCTCCCTGACCCGCGAAGTCAGCGACACCTCCTCCAGCACTCCCCACCGTCAAGCACGCCCGCAGCTGGGGCACAACATGACCGAAGCGGCGCTCCGCGGGACGAGGAACGCACCCTGCGCCATTGCCGGTCACTTTTGCAATGCAAGGGCGTTGCCTGCGAGGAAGTCACCTCGCCGCTCGTCCGTTTCAGTGCTGGTGCACGCCCAGAGTGGGACTGCGGAAGCCGCCTTGTGTTGAACAGTGCCCAATTGCGGAGGGAATTAGTGCAGTTGAGGGCATGACCTCGGTCGAGCACCGGATGCATTGCTGCCCCGATGGCGGCGCACGGGCGGGAAGTCCAGCCTCGGATCCGCCGGGAGCCGGGACCGCTTGGGACCGTGGCGGTGGGCTACCGACCGCACCGATGGTGAACTTCGCACTCAGAAAGCCACGTTGACCTCGTTGACACGCCGTAAGCCCACGCGTTTCACTCGACACTCGTGCATGGCAACGTTGTCAGACCGTCCGACACGGTCCGGCACCGTTGCCGTCCCCTGACGTTCCCCGTCCCTCGGCACGTCAGCACCTGTGCGAAGCACGAACCGCTGCGGAGGCAACCGATGGTCCGACCCCGACGTTCAGCCGCGCCACGTAACCGAAAAAGACTCCGTCAACGCCTGGCCGTGATCTGCGTCCTGGGAATCGCCGCGCTCCCGCTCCCGGCGACCGGGGACGCCTATGCCGCGAGCGCCGCGACACCGGCGCTGGTGAAAGACCCCGCGTCCCTCGTGAACCCGCTCATCGGCACTTCGGGAGAGGTGGACACCTTCCCCGGCCCCGACATGCCGGCCGGCATGGTGCAGTGGGGACCCGACACGACCCCCGACCGCCCCTCCGGCGGCGGCTACGAGTACAACGACGACAAGATCTCCGGCTTCAGCCTCACCCACGTCTCGGGACCCGGCTGCGGCGTCGCGGGCGACCTGCCCGTCCTGCCGGTGACCGGCACGCTGTCGGGCAACCTCGGCAACGCGTCCGTGGGTTTCAGCCACGACAACGAGCAGACCGGCATCGGGTACTACAAGGTCACCGACGCGGGCGGGGTCACGACCCGGCTCACCGACACCACCCGCGCCGGTCTGGGCACCTTCACCTTCCCCGCCGGCAAGCAGGCGAACCTGCTGTTCAAGCTCAGCGGCGGAGCCACCCAGGTGGACGGCACCCGCGTCCAGGTGGTGAACAAGAACGAGATCAGCGGCTCGATCGACAGCGGTCACTTCTGCGGCGCGAACAACCGCTACACGCTGCACTTCGACATCAAGTTCGACCAGCCGTTCACCAGCAGCGGCACCTGGGTCGGCAGCACCATCAACCCCGGCGAGACGTCGCTGAAGGCGGGCAGGGCCCGGCAGAACCCGCAGGCACACCCGTCGAAGCCGCTGAAGGAAAAGCACTTCACCGTTCCGGCTGCCCCGTCCCCGACCGTGCACGGGAGCGGCGGCACGTCCTCCGGCACGTCGTCACCGAGCCCGAACGCCGGCGCGGCGCCCCGGACATCGGGTGCGGGCAAGAGCGCCGCGAGCACGTCCGCCGAGCCGCCCACGACGGGCGCGAACGGCATGTACCTGACGTTCGACACCTCCGCCGACCCGACGGTGCGGGCGAAGGTCGGCATCTCCTACACCAGTGACGCAGGCGCTGCGGACAACCTCGCCAGCGAGATCAGGAACTGGGACTTCGACGCCGTCGAGCAGGCGAACCACACCGCCTGGAACGCCGTGCTGAACAAGATCCGGATCGGCGGCGGCTCGGCGGACCAGCAGGTGCAGTTCTACACCGCGCTGTACCACGCCCTGCTGCACCCGAACGTCTTCTCTGACGCCAACGGCCAGTACATGGGCATGGACAACCAGATCCACAAGCTGGCCAGGGGGCAGCAGGCCCAGTACGCCAACTACTCGGGCTGGGACACCTACCGCTCCCAGACCCAGCTGATGGCGATGGTCGAGCCCAAGGTCACCAGCGACGTGGTCACCTCGATGCTCAACGGCTACGACCAGACGGGTCTGCTGCCCAAGTGGGCCTCGAACAACGGCGAGAGCTACGTCATGGTCGGTGACCCGGCCGCCGGCATCATCACCGACGCGTACGCCTTCGGCGCCCGGAGCTTCGACACGGACAAGGCGCTCGCCGCCCTGCAGCACGAGGCCACCGTCCCGAACAACGACCGCCCCGGCGAGTCGGTGCGGGACGCCAAGGGCTACCTCCCGCTGGACGAGAACGACTACGGCTGCTGCAACTTCTACGGCCCGGTCTCCACCCAGCTGGAGTACGACTCCGCCGACTACGCCCTCGCCGCGTTCGCCAAGTCGCTGGGCAGGACGGACGTCTACACGAAGTTCGCCACCCGGGCCCAGGACTGGATGAACGTCTTCAACCCGCAGACCGGCTACATGCAGGCGAAGGACAAGGACGGCCAGTTCGCGGGCGGCTTCACCCCGGGCACCTCCAACGGGTTCGTGGAGGGCACCTCGGCCCAGTACACGCCGATGGTCCCGTTCAACCTGCGGCAGCTCATCCAGGCGCGCGGCGGTGCCAAGGCGTACTCGTCCTACCTGGACGGCCTGCTCGACAACATCACCGACCCCGGCAACACCAACGCCAACCTGAGCAACGAGCCCAGCGTGGAGATCCCCTGGGAGTACGACTACACGGGCGAACCGTGGAAGACCCAGGAAGCCGTCCGCGAGGCCCAGCAGAAGCTGTACTTCAACGCTCCGGTCGGCTCGTTCGGCAACGACGACCTCGGCGCGATGAGCTCCTGGTACGTCTGGTCGGAGCTGGGCCTGTACCCCGAGACCCCGGGCACGGACACCCTGGCGCTCGGCAGCCCGGCGTTCCCGGTGGCCGAGGTGACCCTCGCGGGCGGCAAGACGGTGCGGATCGACGCGCCGCAGGCGGCACCCGACGCCCCGTACGTGCAGTCCCTCGCCGTGAAGGGCAAGGAGTGGAACACCTCCTGGCTGACGTACCAGCAGTTCAAGGGCGCCGGTACGGTCGACTTCACCCTCGGCACCCAGCCGGACAGGTCCTGGGCCTCGGACCCGTCGGCCGTGCCGCCGTCGGACACCACGGGCGGCGACCGGGTCCTGGCCGCGACCGGCCCCTCCAGCGACGGCCTGGTGCTCCAGCCGGGCGCGTCCGGTGACGCCACGCTCGACCTCACCAACCTCGGCAGCAAGGACGTCACCGTCGACTGGAAGGCGACGGCGCCCTCCGGCGTCACGCTCGACAGCTCCTCCGGCTCGCTGAAGGTGCCCGCCTCGGGCACCGCCGAGGCGAAGGTCCACGTGACGGCGGGGGCGAACGAAGGAACGTTCCCGGTCACCTTCGCGCTGACCGACCACAGCACCGGGTCGGCGCTGAGCGGCGCGGCCCTCCGCGTGGCCGTGGCCAAGGCCGGCGAGCTGTGGCCGTACGCGACCAACGAAGGCATCTACCCCGACGGCGCGACCTTCTCGGGCGGCTTCGACGACGGCGGCTGGGCGTTCTCGCAGAACGCGCTGTCCGCGGCCGGCGTCACGAGCGGCTCCACCGTCACGGTCGACGGCATCTCCTACACCTGGCCGACGGTGAAGTCCGGTCAGCTGGACAACCTGGAGATGGCCGGCCAGACCATCCCGATGCCGGCCGGCACCTCGGGCGCGTCGCTGGGCCTGCTGGGCACGGCGGCCAACGCACCGACCGACGGCAGCGGGGTCTCGGGCACGGTGACCGTCACCTACACCGACGGCACCACCTCCAAGGCGACGGTCGGCTTCTCCGACTGGACGCTCAACGCCGGGTCGAGCAAGCCGCTTCCGGGTGACACCACGGCCGTCACGACGGGATACCGCAACACCGGCAGCGGGGGCCGGGACGGGGTGAAGACCTACGTCTTCGCCACGAAGGTCCCCCTCGACGCGTCCAAGCAGGTGGCCTCGATCACCCTGCCGGTGACGGGCTCGACCGGCACCGACCACCTGTTCGCCTACGGCATCGGCCAGTGAGCCACGGCGGACCCTGACGGCGGTGGGCCGGTTCCCGGAAAGCGAGCCCCGGGACCGGCCCGTCCGGCGCTTCCCCGGTGGCGGAGGAAGGCTGGGCTGCTCGGTGGCGGTGCCACGTCCGGGGTGACAGGATCTGAGAGGTGTCCGTCATCAGCAAGTTGCAGATCAAGCCCGGTCAGAGTGTCGTGGTGCTGGGCAGGCCCGACGACGTCCAGCTGGACGTGGAGACCACGGTGCAGGCGGCCTCGGCCGACGCGGTGCTCGTCTTCGTGACCACTTCTGGTGATCTTCCCGGAGCGGATGCGCAGGCGGCGATCGCCGCCGCGCGGCGCGATGCCCTGGCCTGGGTGGCCTACCCGAAGGGCGGGAAGCTCGGAACGGACCTGAACCGCGACACCTTGGCCGCCGCGCTGGGCGAGCAGGGCGTGCGTCCCGTGCGGCAGGTCGCCATCGACGACACCTGGTCGGCACTGCGGTTCCGGCCGGCCGGCTGAACGGCGGCAGCACGGCAGCGGACGGTTCTCCCTGTCTGCGCCACGGCCCGGCCTTGACCGTCAGGCGGCAGCCGAGGCCTTCGAGCCCGGCTTCCAGTCCTGGGCGAGGAGCCCGAGCAGCACCTCGTCCAGGAACTCGCCCAACACCCAGGCCGAGGAGCGCAGCACGCCCTCGCGGACGAAGCCGTTGCGCTCGGCGGAGCGCAGCATCGCCGCGTTGTCCGACAGCGTCTCGATCTGCAGCCGCTGCAGCCCGCGCACGACGAAGCCGTAGTGGCACAGCACCGCCACCACGTCGGTGCCGTAACCCTTGCCGCGGTAAGCCGGCCGCAGTCCCAGCCCGATGTGCGCGGACCGGTTGTGGTTGTCGATGCCCCACAGCGTCGCGGTGCCGACCAGCGTGCCGCCGTCCAGCTCCACCACGGAGAACGGGACGTGCCCCGGCTCCTGGTCGTCCACCACGAGCCGCGGATCCTTCGAACCAGGTGTGAGCGGCCGCCACGGCCGGCTTTCGGCCCGTGAGGAGTTGACCACGTCGTCGTAGAGCTCGGCCTTCAGGATCGGTATGTCCTCCTCGTGCCGGGCCCTGAGCCCGACTCTGTTGCCCCTCAGCATGCGAGCTTCCTATCCGACCGGGACGGCCTCCGGCAAACCCATTGATGCCGAGCCGCCAGTCCCGGGCTACGAGGCACATGTCCCTTACTGTGGCGTCCTTCGTGTACGTCCGTGCGCGGGATGGGGTTGAGACCGTGGTGTTCGCGGAGCCGGGCGACGGCGATGGGCCCGTGTCCTCTCACAAGGCGGCTCCCCGGCCCGAACGGCGTTCCCTGGCACCGCTCCTCGCGGTGTGCGCCGGGTACTTCATGGTCATCCTGGACGTGACGGTCATCAACGTCGCCGTGCCCGTGATCGGCCGGGACCTGGCGACCTCGCTCACCGGCATCCAGTGGATCACCGACGGCTACACGCTGGTCTTCGCGGGCTTCCTGCTGACCGGCGGCGCGCTGGGCGACCGGCTCGGCAACCGACGGGTCTTCTGCTGGGGCGTGGCCGTGTTCACCGTGGCCTCGGCCGGGTGCGCCCTGGCACCCGACGCCCCCTTCCTGGTCGGTGCCCGCTTGCTGGAAGGGTTCGGCGCGGCACTGATCGTGCCCGGGTCCCTGGCCCTGCTCCAGCAGGCCTATCCGGGGCCGGCGGAACGCTCACGGGCCTTCGGGCTGTGGGGTTCGATGGCGGGCATCGCGGCGTCGGCCGGGCCGCTGCTGGGCGGCCTGCTCGTGACCACGGTGGGGTGGCGCTGGGTCTTTCTCATCAACCTTCCCGTCGGAGCGGCCTGCCTGCTGCTGAGCCTGCGGCACGTGGCGCGCTCACCCCGGCATGCCGCCCGGCCCCTGGACCGGCCGGCGCAGCTCGCGATCGTGGCGGCGGTGGCGCTGCTGACCGGGGCGCTCAACGAGGCCGGACGGCGGGGCTGGACGGATCCGGCGGTCCTCGCCGGGGTGGGCCTGGCCGCGGCGGCCGCCGCGGCCTTCGTGGTACGTGAGCGGCTGGCCCGCAGCCCCGTTCTGCCGCTTCCCCTGCTGCGCTCCCGGGCGATGGGCGGGGGAGCCCTCATCGGGCTGCTGTTCAACTTCGGCTTCTACGGCATGGTGTTCACCGCGAGCCTGGAGTTCCAGCACCAGCGGGGCTTCAGCGCCCTCGGCACGGGGCTGGCGCTGTTCCCGGCGGTGGCCATGACCATGTTCGCCTCCGTCGTCTCCGGGCGGTTGTCCCGCCGTACCGGCGACCGCCCCCTGGTCATCGCCGGCATGCTCCTCGCCGCCCTGGGGCTCGCGGGCTGGGCCGCGGCGGGTGCCGATCCCGCCTACCCGTTGCTGGTGGCCCCGATGATGGCCGCGGGATTCGGCACGTCCTTCGCCCTCACCGGGTCCACCGCGACGGTGATGGGCGCCGCGCCGCCGTCGTACTCGGGTGCCGCCTCCGCCCTGTTCAACACGGCCCGCCAGATCGGCAGCGCCACCGGAGTGGCGCTCGGGGGCAGTCTGCTCGTCACGGCCGCCCACTACGCCGCCGGGCTGCGCACCAGCATGGCCGTCGGCGCTCTCGCCTATCTGACGGCAGCGGTCCTCGCCTGGTTCTGCGTGCCGGCCAGGCCCCGAGAGAGCTGAATCCCGTCCGGCGGATCATGCGACTACTAGGCTGCGACGATGGAACGCGCCACCGAAGTGCCCGAAAGTTTCGCCGAGTCCGCGGATGCGGCCCGGGTGAACGACTACGACAGCTTCGCCGAGGCGTACTCGGCGGAGAGCGAGCACAGCCTCGTGAACGCGTACTACGCGCGGCCCGCGATGCTGGCCCTCGCCGGAGACGTGGCCGGCCGCCGGATCCTGGACGCCGGCTGCGGCTCAGGCCCCCTGTCCGCCGCACTGCGCGACCGCGGCGCCGTCGTCACCGGCATCGACGCAAGCGCCGGGATGCTGGCGCTGGCCAGGCGGCGGCTCGGCGCCGACGCGGCCCTGCACCTGGTCGACCTGAAGGACCGCCTGCCGTTCGCCGACGGTACGTTCGACGACGTGGTCGCGTCGCTGGTCCTGCACTACCTGCGGGACTGGGGGCCGACGCTGGCCGAGATACGGCGCGTGCTCAGACCCGGCGGCCGGCTGATCGCCTCGGTGGACCACCCCGTCGTGGCCTACACGATCCGGGACCCTCGGCCCGACTACTTCGCGACGACCAGCTATGCCTTCGACTGGACGTTCAACGGGCAGACCGTCCCGATGAGGTTCTGGCGCAGGCCGTTGCACGCGATGACCGATGCCTTCACGACCGCCGGCTTCCGGCTTTCCGTGATCAGCGAGCCGCAGCCCGACCCGGCCGCCCGTGACCTGTTCCCCGACGGCTTCCATGAGCTGTCGACCACACCCAACTTCCTGTTCTTCGTCGTCGAGGCACCGCCGTCGGCCACCGGCTCGGACGGCTAGTCGGGCTATCGCTCGCCCACGGCGCCACACGCTCCGGGTACCCGGTGTCTGGGTACTCGGTGCGCCGAGGCTCTCGCGGAGGAGGTACGCCATGCACTCGACCAGGATGACTACGGCCGCCGGTCTGCTGGGAGCCGCCGCCTTCTGCCTCGCGGGGTCCGCCCAGGCGTTCGCCCACACCGGCGTGCACCTGGACACCACCTCGTACTGCGGCACGGACCGGGCCACCGGGCTCGCGGTGTCGGCCACCAAGGACGTGCCCTGTGCCACCGCGCTCCGGGTGGCTGCCGCCTACACCAAGGTCTGGCACGGCACGGAAGGCGCACCCATAGAGGTGCGCGCGGCCGGGGCCACATGGAAGTGCCAGGAACACCAGGGCGACCCCGACCCGTACCGGCAGTGCGCCACCACGCAGGACGGCAAGCGACTGGTCACCCTGTCGTCCTGAGCGCCATCCCTACGCGCGCGCACGCCGAAAGCTCCTCACCTGTCCGCCCCGCCGGAACCGCGCCGCTCGGGCCCTCGCGTACTCCTTGGCGTGCGTCACCCGGTTGGCCGTCTTACGGTGGGAGTGCATCCCGTAGCGCGTGACCCACGAGAACGTCGAGGGCCAGAGGGCCGCCCAGTTCGGCGCCCCGGGCTACGGCGTATGAGCACACAGAGCTCACCCGTCGCGGTGTCGTCAAAGCTCCGTGTCAGGACGGGGCGAGGACGCAGAACTCGTGGCCCTCCGGGTCGGTCAGGCACGTCCAAGGGACGTCGCCCTGGCCGAGGTCGAGGTCGGTGGCCCCGAGGGCCCGCAGCCGGGTCACCTCCGCTGCTTTGTCGTCCCCGGGGTTCGGCAGCAGGTCGAGGTGGACGCGGTCCGGCACGGTCTTCCCGTCGGGCGTGCGGAGGAACTCGAGATACGGGCCGACTCCCTTGGCGGAGCGAAACACCGCGTGTTCGTCGGTCACCTCGTGCAGGGCCCAGTCCATGGCCTCACCCCAGAACCGCGCCATGGCCCGCGGATCCGCGCAGTCGACCACCACCCGGGCG
The DNA here is from genome assembly GCF_001027185.1 of Streptomyces incarnatus. NCBI lineage: Bacteria > Bacillati > Actinomycetota > Actinomycetes > Kitasatosporales > Streptomycetaceae > Streptomyces > Streptomyces incarnatus. Next base: position 8,217,771 of record NZ_CP011497.1, read on the forward strand.
ATCGGGCCGGTGTCCGCGTAGATCTCCCGAGGCTCCAGCACGCAGAACTCGTTGCCCTCCGGGTCGGCGAGGACGGTCCACGGCACTTGGCCCTGGCCCACGTGGGCGGGCGTCGCACCGAGAGCCTTCAGGCGTGCGACCAACTCCGCTTGATGGGCCGCAGAGGTGGTGGCCAGATCCAGGTGCACACGGTTCTTTGTCGTTGTCTTGGGCTCCGCGACCGGGACGATGTCGACGCAGACGGCGACCGGGTCCGGCCAGACGAGTCCGCCGGCGGGTCCGACGTAGGTGGTCATGCCAGGGCTGTAAGCACTCCAGCCGAGCGCCTCCGCCCAGAACCGGCCGACCGCCGAGCCATCAAGAGCCTTTATGTTCAACTGAACGGGTCGCAGTGCCATGCCGCCGATCTTATGGGCACGGTCATGGGGGATGACTGATCCGGCCGGGCGGCTGGTTCCGGACGAGTTGTGGGCGTTGTTCCCGCGAGACCTTGCTCTCCCAGGATCGAGACCTTGCCTTCCCGCATCCCAGGGTGGGGCGTGAGCGGGCCGCGGGCTGTCTCAGGACGTCGCCCGGCGGCTCCGGCTCAGGGCGCGGTGAACAGGGGCGGGAAGCGGGCGGCCAGCCATGGTCGGGGGCCCCAGGCGAGGACCTTGCCCTGGGCGATGGCCCGCCAGGGATTCAGCCGGCCCAGCGCGATGAGCAGGAAGGCGACGGGATCGAGCAGGATGGTGCAGTCCGCGCGCTGCGGTGGTGCCCCCGGTGTCACCTGCACGGTTCCGTCGGCCAGGGACACGTCGAAGGTCTCGCCCCCGCGCAGGCGGATCCGGTAGCGGGCGGTGAGCCCGGCCGTGGCTGCGGGGTTCGCGACGCGCGGCATGACCGAGAGCATGAACGGCATGCACAAGGCCACCCGTGCCCGGTCGACCATGTGCGCACGCCGCAGGGCGCGAGCCAGGTCGTAGCCATGGCCGAGCATGTGCGTGAGCAGGTACGACGCGAGAACGGACCGGTTCATCGCGCCCAGGGGAGTGGCCAGGGCCGGGCCGTCGGCCGGGAGGCGTGAGACAGCGTCCAGGAACGCCTCGGCCTGCTCCACGATCATCGTCGCCAGAGGCTCCGCCCGGCGCTCCGGGAAGACGGCGAGCGACTCCGCGTTGGCCCCGGCGAGGCTTTGGGGCGTTCCGTCGCCGTAGGGGCGCTCCCGCCCGGCTGCGAGGTCGGCCATCAATTCGTTGGCCATGGCCAGGTGGGCGGCGGCCTCGCCGACGGTCCACTCCGACCCCGGCACGGCCGGCGTCGTGTCGCTCGCGCTCCGCAACACCGCGGCGATCTCCTCGGCGGTGTCCCGTATCGCCTGTCCCAGCCCCTCGGGCAGGGCCCAGGACCCGTCCTGCCGTACCGTCGTGTGCACGCGCCTGCTCCACTCCCACCCGGCCGACACGCCCAACGTGCCTGCGGCGCTGGTACCCAACCAGACTCGGAGGCGCGCGACAAGCCCCGCGGGCCCTGCAGGTGCGGCCGTACCTGCAGCGCGTCACCGGCGCCCTGGTTGGCGCTGGTCCGGACGTCTCGTATGCCCTCGCCCGAGAGGCGGCAGTCACGGGATCAGGGACAGCGGGACAGTGTCTACCGCATCCCGGGTCCCGGGAGGGATCGGAGCCTGTACGCGGTGTTCACCAGCTGATACGGGCCGCCACCGGCAGGTGGTCACTGCCGGTGGCCGGCAGCACCCACGAGCTCCTCGGCTCCACGCCTCGGACCAGGATCTGGTCGATCCGCACCATCGGGAACCTCGCCGGCCAGCTGAAGCCGAAGCCGTCTCCGGCCGCGTCCTGGGCCGAGCGCATGCGCGAGGTGATGTCGGCGAACGCGCGGTCGTCCGTGGTGCCGTTCAGGTCGCCGAGCAGCACCACCCGCTCGTTCCGCTCGGCGGCGATGGCCTCGCCGAGCGCCTGCGCGCCTCTGTCCCTGCCGACCGTCCCGAAGCCCGCCCTGGGAAACACCCGTACGGACCCCAGGTGGGCCACATACACCGCCAACGGACCCTGGTCCGTGGCGACCGTGGTGCGCAGCGCCCGGGCGTAGGACAGCTTGACGTCGGCCGGCTTGGTCTCCGCCAGCGGCCCGTAGTCCGTCTTGACGTCGACCGGCTGGGTGTCCGACAGCGGCAGCCTGCTCCACAGCCCGACCGTGCCCAGCACCGTGTGATACCGGTACGCCTTCGCCAGCGCCTTCTCGTACGTGCCCCGTGCCTGCGGGGTCAGCTCCTCCAGTGCCAGCAGATCCGCCCCGGAGGCGGCCAGGTCGCGGGCGGTGCCGGCCGGGTCGGGGTTGCCGGCGTCGACGTTGTGGCTGACCACGGTGAGGTCGCCGCCCGAACGGGCCTTGTCGCCGAGCAACCCGCCGAAGAGGTTCACCCACACCACGGCCGGCAGCAGCAGCGCGACCACCGCGGAGGCGGAGCGGCGCCACAGCGCCCCGACCAGCAGCACCGGGATGAACAGGCCGAACCACGGCAGGAAGGTCTCCACCAGGCTGCCGAGGCCCCCGGTGTTCGTGATCTCCGCGTGCAGCGGCATGAGCAGGCCCAGCAGCACCGCCAGTGCCGCGAGGACCCGGCCGCGCTTCCACCGCCCCGGCGGGAAGCCGGTGCGGATCGCCCGGCGGATGCCCGCGGGCCAGGCCCTGGCGCCGGTGGCCCGGCGACCGGCGCCGTCCTGTCCGGTCTCCACCGAGTCCACCTGCGCCATCGTCCGTCCTCGCGCACTGCCGGTCACTGTTGCGTCCTCGGGGCCTGGGTGGGGGTGGCATACATGCGCGGGTAGTCACGCTCTATCGCACCGGAGCCGAACATGCGGACTGTGAGGAGCCGACGAATCCGGCGGGTCGTTGTGCGTGCCGATGGTGAGGTGCGAGCCATGGTGCCAGTCAAGACACCGGCGTGTTGTCGGCACGTATGCGGTTTTCGATACGCCGACGATATGTGCCGACTCGTAGCATTGACGGCATGCGTGTATTGATCGTCGAGGACGAGCCCTATCTGGCAGAAGCCATCCGCGACGGTCTACGCCTGGAAGCGATCGCGGCCGACATCGCAGGTGACGGCAAGACCGCTGTGGAACTGCTGGGCATCAATGCCTACGACATCGCCGTCCTCGACCGCGATATTCCCGGTCCTTCAGGTGACGAGATCGCCAAACGCATCGTCGCCTCCGGCAGCGGCATGCCGATCCTCATGCTCACCGCGGCCGACCGTCTCGACGACAAGGCCTCCGGATTCGGACTCGGTGCCGACGACTACCTCACGAAACCCTTCGAACTCAAAGAACTCGCGCTCCGGCTCAGAGCCCTCGACCGCAGACGCGCCCATAACAGGCCTCCCGTACGGGAGATCGCAGGTCTGCGGCTGGACCCGTTCCGCCGGGAGGTCTACCGCGACGGCCGCTATGTCGCGCTGACCAGGAAGCAGTTCGCCGTGCTCGAAGTCCTCGTCGCTGCCGAGGGCGGTGTCGTCAGCGCGGAAGAACTCCTGGAACGCGCGTGGGATGCGAACGCCGACCCGTTCACCAACGCCGTGCGCATCACCGTATCGGCACTGCGCAAGCGTCTCGGCGAACCCTGGATCATCGCCACCGTGCCGGGCGTCGGCTACCGCATCGAGCCGGAACCAGGGGCCGGACACGACGGAGATGAGCGTGGATAGAGCCCCTGGGTTGAGCGTTCGCCTGAAACTCACCCTCAGCTACGCCGGATTCCTCATGCTTGCCGGTGTCTTGCTGCTCGCCGCCGTGTGGATGTTCCTCCTGCGTTACGTCCCCGAGCGTGCGCTCATCGTCCCCACGGGCACGCTCACTCATGGTGTTTTCCCGGTACGGTCCAACCTGCTGCATGTTTTCGCTCCGAGGGCAGCCGCGGTGTTGGCATTCCTGCTGGTGTTCGGTCTCGCGGGAGGGTGGCTCCTCGCCGGCCGCATGCTCGCCCCCCTGACCCGCATCACGGGCGCCACACGTATGGCCACGACCGGGTCGCTCTCCCATCGAATCCGGCTGCCGGGCCGCAAGGACGAGTTCCGCGAACTCGCCGACGCCTTCGACGTGATGCTGGCCCGGCTCGAAGCACATGTCGCCGAACAGCAGAGATTCGCGGCGAACGCCGCTCACGAGTTGCGCACCCCGCTGGCGATCTCGAAGGCGCTTCTCGACGTGGCCCGCACCGATCCCAACCGTGACACAGGCGAACTCCTCGACCGTCTGCACGCCGTCAACACCCGGGCGATCGACCTCACCGAGGCACTGCTCCTGCTCAGCCGCGCTGAGCAGCGATCGTTCAGCCGGGAGCGCGTCGATCTGTCCCTCGTGGCGGAAGAAGCCACCGAAACGCTCCTCCCCTTCGCGGAAAAGCGCGGCGTCACCATCGAAACCGGTGGCGACATCGCCCCCACGACCGGATCGCAAGCACTGCTGCTGCAGTTGACCACGAACCTCGTGCACAACGCGATCGTCCACAACCTGGCTGAGCAGGGAATGGTGTGGGTGAGTACCAGCGTCCGCCCCGGCACCGTGGTGCTCACTGTCGAAAACACCGGCGAAAAGCTCCCCCCGGAACTGGTCTCGACACTCACCGAACCATTCCAGCGCGGCACCGAGCGCATCCACACCGACCACGCAGGCGTCGGCCTCGGCCTGGCAATCGTCAAAACCATCACCCGCGCACACGACGGAACCCTCACGCTCACGCCACGCTCCGCCGGCGGGATCCGTATCACCGTGGAACTACCCGCCGCAGCCCCGCAGACCGAAAGCTAGCGAATCGGGGAATGGCCGCGCGGTGCTGCCTCGGGCAGACACCAGCTGGTGAGTTCTCTGTGCGGGCCTGGCGTCGCACGCCGCAGCGCCCGTGGCGTGGTCAGCACCGTGAGGGTGTTGCCGAGCCGCGCAGGAGGGCGCTGGAGAAGCCGGCGAGAACGCAGGGGCGTCGAAGTCGGCCGTTCTCGGCTCGGCTACTCTCGGCGTCACTCATGATCACTCTGTGATCCGGGCGAACCGCAGCCGAAATCGTCACTCGGGAGACGCCAGCACATGAACACGCCGCCATCGGCACGTGGAACGGAGGGGACTGACGGCTCATCAGTCCGGATCGGCGCGCTTGCTCCACTCACTCGGCCTGGGTGGGTCGGGGCCGGTCGGCACCTGCTCGCTGGACTGGAGCTGGCCGTCCACGAAGTCAATGCCGGCGGTGGGATCGCCGGAAGACCACTTGAGCTGCTGGTCCGGGACACCGCCGCTGATCCGGACAGGGCTGCGGCGGCCGTGGACGAACTGGCGGGCCTGGGCGTGGCCGCTCTGGCGGGGGAGTACCACAGTGTCGTCGCCCGTGCGGCCGCTGCCAGGGCCGACGCCCTCGGCCTGCCGTTCCTGTGCTCGTCAGCGGTTCTTGACGCGCTCACCGAACAACCGACGGAGTGGGTCGCCCGCCTCGCCCCGGCGCAGTCCCATGGCTGGCGGATCTACGGAGACTTCCTCCTCGGCGCGGGCCACAGCCGGATCGCCGTAGCAGCCGAGCCGAGTGTCTACTGGGCATCCGGGACCCGCATCCTGCGGGACCATCTCGCCCCACGCGGCGGCACCGTCATCGAACTCGACATGCGCGCGCTCGACCCCGCGACGCTGTGCGACGAACTCGTCGACCAGCGCGTGACGGCTGCGCTTCTTCTGGTCGGCCACCCGGAGCCGGCGGTGTCGATCGTGAAGTCCGTCCGGCGGGACCAGCGCCTCGGCGATGTCCTGATCGGAGCTCCGGCCGGGCAACCGGAGTTCGCCGAGTGGGCGACGTTGCTGGGTGAGGATGGTGCCTCCGTCCCGTTCCTGCGCTACCTGCCCGAGCGTCTCAGCCCGCTTGGCACACGCGTCGAGACGGCCCTGCGCGAGCGATTGGCCGAAGCGCCTTCCTTCGTCGCCTTCGAGGGGTACGACACGGTCGCCGTCCTCGCCGATGTGCTGCGTTCTCATGGCGTGGACCGGGCACGCATCGCCGAGTCCTGGTCGAGCGTTGCGGTCGAAGGCACCCGCGGGCAGATCCAGTTCTCCCGCACCCCGGGCATCAGCGTTCGGCAGTGGGCGTGGGCGCCGGTCCAGGTCGTGGACCGGGATCCGGCGGAACCCGGTCGCTTTCGTATCCTCCACGCCGGCTGAGAGAGCACTCAGGTCCGATCGCCCAGACCTGTCCGAACGTGAGGCCGCCCACTTGGTCCACGGGTTGACCCCTGCGCCTGGGGAGCGCCAGTAGCCGGGTCGCGCTGACGGAGGCGCCGTACGCCGTGGCCGAGGTGTTCCTCGCGCCGGACCGGTGGGTGCGGCTCGGCGCGGGGCGGCTGCCCTTGCCGCCGGGGTGGCTTACGAAGGCTTCCTCGGTCCGGCGCAGGCGCGGCGGCACCAGCACGCAGCGGAGATCGCGCGGTAGCCGTAGTACCCCGGTACCACCTGCGCGGCGGTGTTCGGTCCCCCGGTACCACCGGATCCGGGAGATCACGGCCTTAGCGTGGCGGAGGAGGCGTCGGGCGCGTCGGGCGCCCGAGTCCGAGAGAGAGAACGCGAATGATCGAGGCACAGCAGCTCACCAAGAGGTACGGGGAGAAGACGGCCGTCGACGGTCTGGACTTCACCGTGAAGCCGGGCACGGTGACCGGGTTCCTCGGCCCCAACGGTGCCGGCAAGTCCACGACGATGCGCATGATCGTCGGACTCGACGCGCCGACGAGCGGCTCCGTCACGGTGAACGGCCACCGCTACGCCCGCCACCAGGCACCGCTGCAGGAGGTCGGGGCCCTGCTGGAGGCCAAGTCGATCCACCCGGGCCGCTCGGCCTACAACCACCTCCGGGCGCTCGCACTGACTCACGGCATTCCGCGCCGCCGGGTCGACGAGGTCGTCGAACTCGCCGGTCTCGGCAGCGTCGCGAAGAAGCGGGCCGGTGCCTTCTCGCTCGGCATGGGGCAGCGGCTCGGTATCGCGGCGGCCCTGCTGGGCGATCCGCAGACCGTGATGCTGGACGAGCCCGTCAACGGGCTGGACCCGGAGGGCGTGCTCTGGATCCGCAACCTGCTGACGTCGCTCGCCGCCGAGGGGCGCACGGTGTTCGTCTCCTCGCACCTGATGAGCGAGGTGTCCCTGGTGGCGGACCACCTGATCATCGTCGGCCGGGGGCGGCTGCTGGCCGACACGACCGTGCAGGACCTGGTCCGCGAGGCGGGCGGCGACACCGTGAAGGTCGCGACGGACGACCCCGCGCGGCTGCGGGACGTGCTGGCCGGGCCCGGCGTGGAGATCACCGGCCGTATCGGCTCCGAGGAACTGCAGGTCACCGGGGTGTCCGCCCGGGAGATCGGGCTGAAGGCGGCCGAGCACGGGATCCCGCTGTTCGAGCTGACCACGAAGGCGGTGTCGCTGGAGGAGGCATTCATGGAACTGACCAGGGACGCCGTGGAGTACCACGGTTCCACGACCGGCACCGAGACCTCCGGGAGCGCGGCATGAGCACCCTCACGGCAACTCCCGAGACTCCCGAGACCGTTCCGGCCGCTCAGGACCGGCCTGCCTACCGGGTGACCGGACGGCGCGTACTGGCCTCGGAGTGGGCCAAGCTCTGGTCCCTGCGGTCCACCTGGATCACCCTCGGCCTGGGTCTGCTGTTCCTGGTCGCCTTCGGTGTCATCGCCGCGAGCCACTACAAGTCCAATCTCGACTCCGGCCGTCACATGGACCGCGACTTCGCCACCGCGACGGCCGTGAGCCTGTCCCTGTTCGGCACGAACTTCGCGCAGTTGGCCCTCGGCGTGCTGGGCGTACTGGTCACGGCCGGCGAGTACTCCACCGGCATGATCCGCTCGACCCTGGCCGCCGTACCGCGCCGGCTGCCCGTGCTGTGGTCCAAGGCGGCGGTGTACGGGCTGGTCGCCCTGGTGGTCGCGACCTTCGGCGCGTTCGTCGCCTTCCTCGTCGGCAGCCAGATCGTGTCCGGCACGCCCGCCGCCATGGGTCTCGGTCACGCCGGCGTCGTACGCAGCCTGCTGGGCGCCGGGCTCTACCTCGGCCTGGTCGGCGTGATCGGCGCCGCCCTCGGGGCGCTGCTGCGGTCCGTCGCCGGCGGCATCTCGGTCCTGGTCGCCGCCCTCATGCTGGTGCCCGGACTGGTCTCCCTGCTGCCCACCTCGTGGCAGGGCGACATCGATCCCTACCTGCCGAGCCACGCGGGCGAGTCGATCTTCGCGCTGACCCATGACTCCACCACCCTGTCGCCCTCGGCCGGGCTCCTGGTCTTCCTCGGCTGGACGGCACTGGCGCTGGCAGGGGCGGCGTACCGGCTCCTGCGCAGCGACGTCTGAGCGGCAGCAGGCCGCATCATGGTCTGGTGACCTCCGTGACCACCGATGACCTCAGCGGGATGGGGCCGCTGGTCGCCCGGCTCGGCCGGGCCGGCCAGCGGCTCCGGCACGCCGACCGGACCCGCCCGTGGGTGCTGGACACCGCGGTGGTGGTGCTGGTCTTCCTGATGTTCTGCCTGCCGGACCTGCTGCACGGGATGGACGGGGACGGCGACGGCCCACGCCGCTTCCATCTGGTGTTCACCCGGCCGCCCACGGCCGGGATGCTCCTGCTGCAGGCCGGGCTGGTGCTGCCCCTGCTGTGGCGGCGGCGGGCGCCCGCGGCGGCCTTCGGCGCCGTCACGGCCGTGTTCGTCGTCCAGTGGTCCCTCGGCGTCGCGCTCCGTGCGGACGTCGCCCTCCTCGTCGCCCTGTACAGCCTGGCCCTGCACGGGCGGCTGCGGCAGCTGCCGTGGGCCTGTGTGGCGATGGTGGGTGCGCTGGGCCTGGTCGCGGCGCGGGTCTCGGCGGCGGTGTCGGTCTGGGACGCGCTGTTCTTCCTGCTCAGCACCGCGACCGCGGCCCTCGCGCTCGGCCTGATGATCCGCATCCGGCGGGCCCAGCTGGCCGGGCTGCGGGACCGCGCGGCCCGGCTGGAGACAGAGCGCGACCAGCGGGGCAGGCTCGCCGTGGCGGCGGAGCGGGCGCGGGTGGCCCGCGAGATGCACGACATCGTCGGGCACAACCTGTCCGTCATCATCACCCTCGCCGACGCGGGCGCCTACGCCACTGCCGCCGCCCCGGAGCGAGGAAAGGAGGCACTGCACCTCATCGGCGACACCGGACGCCTGGCCCTGAGCGAACTGCGGCGGGTACTCGGCGTGCTCCGTGAGCCGGACGGCCCGCGCGGCGAGCCCGAGCTGAGCCCGCAGCCCGGTCTCACGGACGTCGACGCACTGTGCGAGGGGGTCCGCGCCGCCGGCCTGGAGGTCGTCTACCGTACGGCCGGTGATGTCGACGCCCTCGACAGCGGGGTGCAGCTCACGGTCTACCGCATCGTGCAGGAGGCCCTGACGAACACCCTCAAACACGCCGGCGCGGGCGCCTGTGCGAACCTGGCGATCGCCGTGGAGGACACCCGGCTGACCATCACCGTCCAGGACTCCGGACCGCCCGCACCGGCCGGCCGTCCCGGCACGGCGAACGAGGAAGGACACGGCCTGGTGGGCATGCGGGAACGAGCAGCTCTTTACGGCGGACACGTCAGCGCGGGTCCCGCGGGCCCGGGATGGACGGTACGCGCCACCCTCGACCTCGCTCCCCAGGGCGGTGCCCGGTGACCACCGTGCTCGTCGTCGACGACCAGCCGCTGCAGCGCTACGGCTTCCGGATGCTGCTGGACTCCGTGCCAGAGACGGAGGTCGTCGGGGAGGCTGCCCACGGAGCCGAAGCCGTGCGCAAGACCGCCGAACTGCGGCCGGACGTCGTCCTCATGGACGTACGCATGCCCGGCATGGACGGCATCGAGGCCACGCGCCGCATCGTCGCCGCCGGTGACCGCTCCCGTGTCCTGGTCCTGACCACCTTCGACCTCGACGAGTACGTCCACGCGGCCCTGCGCGCCGGAGCCAGCGGCTTCCTCCTCAAGGACGCCCGCCCCGAGGAACTCCTCGCCGGCATCCGCGCCGTGGCCGTCGGCGACGCGGTCATCGCCCCCGCGCTCACCCGCCGCCTGCTGCACGAATTCGCCCGACTCGTGCCGTCCGGCGGGGACCGCTCCGCGGAGGATCCCCGCCTGAGTGCCCTCACCGACCGCGAACGCGAGATCCTCGTCGCCATCGGCAAGGGCTGGACCAACGGCGAGATCGCCGAGCGTTTCGTCCTCTCGGAGTCCACGGTGAAGACGCATGTGGGCCGCGTCCTGTCCAAGATCGGCGCCCGGGACCGCATCCAGGCGGTGATCTTCGCCTACGACCACGGCCTGGCCCGGCCGCAGGCGGACTGACGTGCGGTTCGTCGGGCAGCGTGGTGGTGATCAGGACGGCGCCGGTGCTGCTGTTGTTCATGCCGCAGGCGAGGGTGAGGGACGACGCCGCGGGGGCCGGTCCGAGGAGGCGCGCGGCGCCGCGGCCGGTCAGGATGCGTTCAGGTAGGGGTCGGCGACCACTCCGACCGTCACCCGGCGGGCAGGCTGACCGTGAACCTGGCGCCGGGGGCGTGCCCGGGGTCGTAGGACACCTCCCCGCCGACGGCGCGGGCCAGGCGTCGGGCGAGGGGCAGCCCCAGGCCCGCGCCGTCGTGCCCGTCACCGGAGTCGGCGCGTCGGCCGGGCTGGAAGAGCTCGCCCACGAATCCCTCCGGTACGCCCGGGCCGTCGTCGACGACCTCGATCCGCACGGCGCCGGACACCCGCCGGGCGGTCACGGTCACGCGGGAGCGGGCGTAGCGGGCGGCGTTGGCGAGCAGCGGGCTGACGATGCGTTCGAGGAGGGCGGGGGCTATCCCCGCGTCCAGCACCGGTGCTTCCGCCTCCACCGTGGTCTTCACCGCGCCTGGGGTGTGGAGGTTCTTGAGCAGGCGGTCCAGGACGGGCACGACATCGGTCGCTCCGGGGGTCGTCGACGGGTTCAGCGCGTTCTCGCGGGCCTCATTGAGCAGGGTGTCGCAGATCGTCCGCATGGACTGGGCGGCCTCGGCGATCGCGTCGTGCGCGGCTCGGGTCTCGGCGTCCGTGCGCGGGCGGGCCCGCCACCAGTCGAGTTCCATGATGATCCGGGTCAGCGGGGTGCGCAGTTCGTGGGACAGCTCTCCCGTCAGCTGCTGCTCGTGGCGCAATACGGTGCGGATGCGGTCCAGGAGCTGGTCCAACGAGGCTCCCAGCCGGGCGAGTTCGGCCGGATGATCCTCCGTTCCGAACCGCTCGTCGGAGCCTATGGCGCTCCACTGCGTGGCCTGGTCGGTCATCGTCCGCACCGGGCGCAGGGCCCGGCCGACGGACAGACGGGTGAGTGCGTAAGTGCAGCCGAGCATCACGGCGTCGAGAACCAGTGACCCCAGCAGCAGGGTGTCGGCCGAGCTGCGGTACGGGGCGAGATCCAGTGCGGTGACGACAGAGGCGACGGCGTGGCGGCCGGGGAGGGGATGAGAGCACAGCCTTGCGGGGCGCTGACCGTGGGACTGGACGGTGGTGCAGGCGTGCTCGCGCTGCGCGGCCAGCCGGTCGGCGGCCAGTGTCAGGGGGCTGCCGTCCGCAGTGGACGGCGGCTTCTCCAGCAGGCGGTTTCCGGCGTAGATCCACACGTTGGTGTCGAGGAGGCGGTCGTTGGCGGTTTCCAGGACGCGGACCCGGGGACCGCTGGTGTCGACGGTCGTGGCGACCGCTGCCGCGCGGTTGCGCAACTCGTCGTCGGCCTGATGCTGCAGGTGCCGGTCCATGACGGCGTTGAACACCACGGTCAGGATCGTCATCAGCAGGGCGGCCGTGGTCAGCGCCACGAGCGAGAGCCGGCCGCGCAGGGTGCGCGGGGCGAGGCGGCGGAGGCCGCGGAGGACGTGGAGGTCGCGGTTCATGCCAGACGGTGTCCGATCCCCCGTGCCGTACTGATGCTGAGGCTGCTGCCCGCCTCCCGGAGCTTGCGGCGCAGCCGGCTCAGGTACTGGTCCAGGGTGTTGTCACTGACCTGCGCGCCCTCGGGCCAGCCGGCGCGCACCAGGTCGCGGCGGCGCACAAGGGTGCCGTCCGCGGCGACGAGCATGGCCAGCAGCCGGAACTCGGTGGGCGACAGGGTGAGGCGGGCACCGTGCACGGTCGCGCCGTGTTCCACCGGGTCCAGAACCAGGTCGCCGGCCGAGGTCATCGCCGTGGTGGCGGTCCGTCTGATGACGGCTCTCAGCCTGGCGGCGAGCTCGGCGAGGTGAAAGGGCTTGGGCAGGTAGTCGTCACCGCCGGCGGAGAAGCCGGACAGGCGGTCGGTGAGCTGGTGCCGGGCGGTCAGGAAGATCACGGGGGCGACGAAGCCGTTGGCGCGCATCGCCTGACACACGTCCCGGCCGTCGGAGTCGGGCAGGCCGACGTCCAGGACGGCCGCCGCGATGTCGGCGGTGGCCAGCCGCAGGGCGGTGGCGCCGTCGGCCGCGAGGACGGGCTCGAACTCCTCGTCGTACAGACCCCGGCGCAGCACGTCCCGCAGGGCGTGATCGTCCTCGACGATCAGGATCTTGGGGCGCATGATCCTCCGTGGGCCTTCCGGCCGGGGTCGTACCTACGATGAACGATTCGGACAGCCGTCACCTCTCAGCGACTCATGACGTCAGCAGCAGGGCACCCAGGCGCAGGGCGGTGAGCCGGCGCGCCAAGGCTTCCGACTGCCGTCGTATCGCGACCATCGCCGCTCCGGCCACCAGGGCGCCGACGGCCAGACCGGCCAGGACGTCATGTGGATAGTGTGCGCCGACCCACACCCGGGAGACTCCCATCGCCAGCGCGGCCACGACCGCTGTCACCCCGAGCCGGCGCGAGACGAACACCAGGGCCACGGCGGCCGCGGCAGCGATGGCCGCGTGGTTGCTGGGGAAGGACCAGTCGCCGGGCGCCGGACACGCCTCCAGCGTCCGCACGTGCAGGCTCTGACACGGCCGGTCCTCGCGCACCATCAGCTTCAGGGCGGAGTTCACGCCGTAGGCCACGATCACGACCACCGGCACCAGCAGCGCCGTCACCGCGGCAGCGACAACCCCCGAGCGCCGGGCGCGCCACCAGCCGACGGCGGCCAGGACGGCGAACACCGCCAGCCCGTACGTCGACCAGGCCGAGACGGTGTCGTCCAGCCAGCCGGGGGAGTGCTGGGCCAGGCGCACCACGTCCGCATAGGCGGAGCCGTCGATGGAGGACCCGTCGAAGGCCAGGATCACTTGCTTCCTCCCCTCGCGCCGGCGCCACGGCGGGCCCGCAGCACCTCGGCGAGAAGCGGGACCAGGGACACGACGACGATCAACGCGACCAGCGGCAGCAGGTAACGGTCGACGTTCGGGATCGAGGAGCCCAGCGCATAGCCGGCGAGAGTGAGCCCGACGCTCCAGGCCAGGCCGCCCGTCACCTGCCACACCGTGAACGTCCGCACCGGGACCTCCAGCGCGCCCGCCATCGGGTTCAGCACCGTCCGCACCACCGGGATGAACCGGGCCAGCACGACGGCCTTGGCATGCCCGTACCGCTCCAGCAGCTCCTCGGCGCGCTTCACCCCCTCGTGCAGCCGCCGGGAACGGCTGCGGGCTATCAGCGCGCCGCCCGCCTTCCGGCCGAGGAGGTATCCGCACTGCGCCCCGGCCAGCGCGCCGAGGGCCGCCGCGAGCAGCAGCGGTGCCAGGGACAGTTTCACGGCCTGGTCCGCCGTACCCGTGCACAGCAGCCCCGCCGTGAACAGCAGGGAGTCACCCGGCAGGAAGAACCCGATCAGCAGGCCCGTCTCGGCGAACATCACCACGCCTACGCCCAGCACGCCGAAGGCGGCCAGCAGTGAATGGGCGTCGAGCACGTTGACGGCCAGCTGCGCGGCCAGATGCGGTGGAGCGGTCATGGGCGCCTTTCCTGCGGCTCGGACGAGAATGAACGTCCGGCAGCGAATGACTACAGTGAAGTAGACGGTCTACGGAACTGTAGACGAACGGCGCGTGAAATGCGTTCCCGGACGACGGGCACTGTGCGAAAGCCCTCGGCGGGACGGCCGGCATTGAAGGTGCCCGGAGCCTTGCTTCCCCCACCAGGATCCGCGCGGCTCCGCTCCCGCCCGCACGGACGTTTCCCAGCAGGGTACGGCGCCTCGGTAAGGCCTCGTCTTCGCCCACCTGGACGGCTCCCGTCCCGGTGCCCGACGATTCGGGCCCGGCAGCCGATCAATGGCAAGGGAGCAAAGCATATTGAATGGTGCATTCCTGGAGTGTCCATCATCACTCAGTGGGGAGCGTGTGCCCATGTCAACGGCTCATGGGAGCTCCCAGCGGAGTGAGGATCGCGAGACGACTTGTTTGACATATCGAACAGAGTTCGGTTAATCGGTCAGGTACGACCCCGCCGACCCCGACGACGCGCAGGCCGCCGGCGTCCTGCACTGGAACGCATGGGACCTCGTCGAGCACCGCTGGCTCCCGTTCAGCATCGGCCTGGTGCTGGCACTGGCCGGTTCCGCGGCACTAGTCGATGGTGGCGGACACGCGCGACGTCCGTGAGCGGATCATCAAACGGTTCTGCGTGCCCCTGTCGGAGAGCGTCCGAAAGCTGACGCAGGACTCCACGGGGCGGCGGGTGGCCGGTCCGTGCGCTGTGACGGTGGCCGGGCAACCGCTTGCAGCGGCTTCGCCCGAAGGCTCAGCATGACGGTCCCACTCGTTGTTCGTCGGTAACCGGCCTGAGCGCCCCGGCGCGTGAGGAGTGAGCGCGAGCTGCGCCGAGTCGTGCCGAGTGGATGCCGGTGTCCCGTGTCTCCCGAAGGGGCTGGATGTGCCAGAGCCGTTTGACGCCGTGACCCCTGCTGCTGCGGGCGGGTCCGGGTGCTCGCCGGAGGCGCCCGCACCGCCGACGGTCGGTGTGGAGGAGGAGTTCGTCCTGGCCGACCGGCGCACCAGGTCGGCCGTGTCCAGGTCGGTTTCCGTGGTGCCTGCCGCGCGAGCTCGCCTCGGCGGGCCGCATGTGAGCCCAGAGCTGTCGCAGTCCCAGCTGGAGACGGTCAGTGCGGTGTGCCGTACCGGAGCCGAAGTGGAGGCGGAAGTACTTCGCTTACGCGCCGGTGCGGCTGCCGCGGCGGCCGAGCACGACTGTCTGCTGGTGCCCAGCGGGGTGGCGGTGCTGGGCCGCTCCGGGCCGCCGCCCATCCTCGACAAGGCCCGGTACCGGGCCCTCGCCGGCCGCTTCGGGCCCGTGGTGCACGGGCAGGGCGTGAACGCCTGCCACGTACACGTCGGCGTGGCCGACCGGGAGGAAGCCGTCCGGGCGGTCAACCACCTGCGGGGCTGGATGCCGCTGCTGCTGGCCCTGACCGCCAACTCCCCTTACGGCGATGGGGCGGACACCGGATACGCGAGCTGGCGCTCGGTGGTCTGGAGCCGTTGGCCCTCGGCCGGACCTCCTCCCCACCTGCGCGACGCGGCGCACTACCAACGGCTCGTCGACCGGCTCGTGGCCTCCGGAGCGGCGCTGGATCCGGCCATGGTCTACTGGCACGTCCGGCCGTCGGCGCATCTGCCCACCATCGAGGTACGCATCGCGGACGTGCTGCCCGACGCCAGGACCACCACCGCGTACGCGCTGCTCGTCCGTGCGCTCGTCGGGCACGCCGTGGAGCTGGTGCGCTCCGGCGAACCCGCCCCGGACGTCCCGGAGCTGCTGTTACGGGCGGCGTGCTGGCAGGCCGCCCGGCACGGGCCGGTCGGCACCCTGCCGGGCACACACACCCGCGACTGCGCTCCGACGGCCGTCGCCCGGCTGATCGAGGAGCTGTGGAAACGGGCCGAGCCGCACCTCAGCCGTCACGGCGACGACCGGCGCGTAAGTGCCTGGCTGGCCCATGTGCAGCTCAACGGGTCCGGCTCCGCGCGACAGAGGCGCGTGGCGGAACGACACCAGGGCGGTCTGCGGGCTGTGGTGGACGATCTCGCCGTCGAGGTTCCCTCGCATTGATTGCCGCCACCTTGAAGACGCCGGCCAGAAGGCTGGTATGACCGGTACTCAGGGTGCTCACGCTGGCCGTGGGCGGTTGTCCGTGGAGGAGATCGTCCATCAGCGGTTGACTTCGAGGTTCGTCAGAACGAGCAAGGCGCGCAGGAGGCGGGTGGCGCGGGCACCATTCCAACGGCCGCCGGAGGCATGCCGGTTACGCTCGCGCCTCATCGTTCAGGGCAACAGTGCCTCGGTCACAGGCGGGTGGTGAACCGGCCGTCGGGAAGCTTGCGCGGCCAGCCGCGATCGACGAGCCCGACCAATGCGCTCGTAATCCGGCAGGAGCATGGTCTTCTCCACGTCCAGCTCGCGGTACGGAAGCAGCCCATCACCGTGCCGGCCACCCACCTGCCCGGGCATGAGCGCGGCCGAGGCCCGCTCGTCGGCGAGTTGTCCACTCACCCGCTCCAGGACCCGTTCGGCGACGGCGAGCTCGTCCCGCTCCGCCCGCACCTCTGCCAACTGCTTGGCCGGCTGTTCTTCAAGCTCGTCCAGTTCCGCACGCCGCGCGATGATCCGCTCCAGCAGCTCCGGATCCATGCACCGGATCCTGCAGGGTGCACCTACGGGTGAGCTCATGCCGACGCATGATGTCGACCATGCATGAGGGGACGAAATATCTGACGATCGGCGAGGTCGCCGACCGGCTGGGGATCTCTGCGCCGACGCTGCGTTACTGGGAGGAACGGGGGCTCTTGCGACCCGCGGCCCGGCAATCGGGGCGGCGGCTCTACGGGGCCACGGAGCTGCGGCGGATCGCCTTGATCCGGATCTGGCAGGAGAGCGGCATGCTGAGCCTGGACGAGATCGCGACTGTGCTGGCCGGACGCACGGAGACCGGTCATTGGCGGGAGACGGTGCACGGGCGCCTGGCGGCCATCGACGAGCAGATCGACCGTCTCGGGCGGGCCCGGGTTTACCTCGTGCACTACCTGGACTGCCCGCGTGATCGCCCGGCGGAGGAGTGCCCGGTGGTCCACCGGGAGGTCGACGCCTACCTGGACGCTTGACTTCAAGTCGACATGAAGTGGAACGGTGCGGCCCATCGGCTTTTCCTCACGACCGGTCAGGAGCCCTTGTGTCCGCACCGCGCCATCCCGTCGGGCTGATCACAGCAGTCTTCCTCGGAACCTTCATGGCCCTGCTCGACATGAGCGTCGTCAACGTGGCGCTTCCGGCCATGCAGACCCACCTGCACGCCCGGATCACAGACATCCAATGGGTGGTGGACGGCTACACCCTGTGCCTGTCCGCCTTCATGCTCACCGGCGGCGCGCTGGGCGACCGCTTCGGGCGCAAGAAGGTCTTCCTGGCCGGGCTCGCCCTGTTCACTCTCAGCTCGGTGCTGTGCGCGGTGGCATCCAACACCACCACCTTGGTGATCGGGAGGCTGCTGCAGGGCACCGGAGCCTCCACCGTCACTCCCGGAGCACTGTCGCTGTTGGCACAGGGGTTCCCGGACCAGGCGAAGCGGGCCCGGATGATCGGCCTGTGGGGCGCGTGCAGCGCCCTGGCCGTCGTACTCGGACCCCTTCTCGGCGGAGCGCTCACGGACTCCGCCGGCTGGCCCGCCATCTTCCTGATCAACGTGCCCCTCGGCATCATCGCCCTCACCGCCGGCATCAAAAGCATCGCCGAGTCCGCCGACCCGGAGCACGCGGCCACCGATCCCGTCGGCCAGATCCTCGGGATCGTGTGGCTCGCCGCGCTCACCTACGCGGTGAACGAGGCCGGCCGCGACGGCTGGGGCGCGACACGGAATCTGGTGCTCTTCGGCGTGGCCGTCGTCGCCTTCCTCGCCTTCGTCGCCGTCGAGCGTCGTGTTCCGCGCGCCATGCTGCCGGTCTCGCTCTTCTCCGACCAGCGCTTCGTGATCACCAACATCGCATCGTTCATACTCGGCTTCGGCGCCTACGGCACCTTCTACCTGCTGTCGCTCTACCTGCAGCAGGTCCAGGGCACCAGCGCGGCGATGACCGGCGTGAAGTTCCTCCCGTACTCGGCGGCCATCGCCATCGGCTCGACGCAGGCCGGAAAGCTGACCGCCCGTTTCGGCCCCCGAGGCGTCATGGTGGCCGGCTACGGCCTGGTCAGCGTCGGCCTGCTGGGTCTGCTGAGCCTCACCCCCACCACCGGTTACGGGCAGGTGGGCGTGCTCTTCGCGGTTCTCGGCCTGGGCATGGGACTCGGCATCGCACCCACCAACGCGGCCGCCATGGCCGCCGTACCCCGGGAGCGGTCAGGGTCGGCCGCCTCCACCGTCAACACCACCCGCCAGGTGGGCACGGCCCTGGGCATCGCCGTGCTCGGCTCGCTGCTCAACGCTCGCGCCGAGACCTCGGTCGCCGGCAACCTCGCCGGCTCCGGCAGCGTGCCCGACCCCAGCGAGCGCGGCACCGCGGCTCACCTCATCGTCGCCCAGCGCGGAGTCGCCCCCGCCCACTTGGGCCTGAACCTCCGCACCGCACTGCGGTACTTCGACTCCGGCTTCGTCGACGGACTGCACACCAGCCTGCTGGTGGCCGGGGCCGCCACCGCGCTCGCCACCGCCGCGGTGCTCCTCCGCCTCCGGCCGCCCAAGCCAGTGCCCGCGCCTGTACCCGCGCCGGAGTCTCCCACCCAGCAGCCCCGCACCCGGGGTTCCTGCGACGTCGACGGCTGACCGCCGCCGACAGATCCAGGCGGACTTGCCTGACGGCTCCTTCTTGAACGTCACTTCTTGTCGCCGGGGGAGTCGTGCGCCCAGGCCTGGTACTTGGCGGGCGGCGCCGTGACGGTGAGGTGGCCGCCGGCCGCGCGTGCCGCTGACAGACGATCTACGAGTTGCAGGCGGAGGGGCTGGTGTGGCTGCGCCGACCTATGTCGAGTGTCATAGCAAGGCATGGCTCCACAGCCACGTCCCACGGCTGGACCCTGTGAGGCCAGTGGAAACCAACCTCCCGGCCGGCACACCTGGATGAGCAGCGTCCTGGCCAACACGGCTGCCGTCTGCTGGTTGTCTGACGGACCGGCGTCACTTCAGGTGCCGGGTGAAGAACTGGGCCGCGGCGTCCCCCGCGAACGGCGGGACGCCGGTGTGCCCGCCCATGTTGGCGTGCAGCGTCTTCTCCTCGGAGCCGAAGGCGTCGAACAGGTCCAGGGCCGCCTGCCGGTCGTTCCCTTCGTCGTCCCACTGCAGCAGGACGTGCAGGGGAATGGTGACCTGACGGGCCTCCTCGAACATGGCGCGAGGGACGAAACTCCCGGCGAACAGAACAGCGGCCGAGATGCGCGGCTCCACCACCGCCAGCCGGGTCCCGATGGAAATCACTCCCCCCGAGTACCCGACCGGGCCGCCGAGTTCGGGCAGCGACAGGAGGGCGTCCAGGGCGGCCTGCCATTCCGGGACCGCCTTGTCGACCAGCGGGAGGATGAGGGCGTCGATGATCTCGTCGCTTACCGGCTCGCCGGCCTCCATGGCCCGGCGCAGGTCGGCGTGGGCTCGCTCGGCGGCGGGCAGGCGGGGGCGGTCGCCGCTGCCGGGTAGTTCGATGGTGGCCGTGGCGAAGCCATCCGCCGCGGAGTGCCGGGCCCGGGCCACCAGTCGGGGGTACGCCTTGCGCAGCCCCAGAGGAGGGGGGCTGAGCAGGATCAGCGGCGCCGGGGCGGAGGCGCACGCGGATCCGGGCGTCCACAGGATGCCCGGGATCTCGCCGAGGGTGAATGCGCGCTCGAGGACAGCGTCGTCGAGACGCTGTTCAGAAGTGAAGTGCACGGTCGTGCCTTTCGGGAGTGCCATGGAACGGCGCTCCCGGACGACCTATCGCCCGACCGTGGCCCCGGAGGGGAGCACCCCTGTCGATACGTTCACGGGTACCACCTCCTCGCTCTCTTGCACGGCCTCCGGCAACGTAGCAGTGGCTGCCGTGGTTCCGCCAACGGGTTTTGCGGAGGCCCAAGATCCCGGCCCACGCGATGGGGGGTGATGTGACTGGTGTTGGTCTTGCTGCGCCGGTTGCGTCGGTGGACACGTTTTCCGGATGCCGGGACCGAAGCCATCCGCCATTCAGTGGCATCGGTGTGCCCCCGGTGGGTTTACGGTGGTCACGAGGGGTCTGTTCGGACGCTGAGCGCAGCCCGAAGACTCGGTCCCGGCTCCGCCGAACCCAGCCGCTCCTGCTTGTCCGGGGGGTGCCATGAAAGTCGAAATGATCCAGAGGGCCGCCAACGTGCTCTTCGACGTGCCGAACGAGATGCACGAAGAGATCATCATGCTCATCACCGCGGTCACCGACGACGACGAGACACGGGCGCCGGACCTCGCCGCCGCGTTCGGCGAGTGGTGCTGGCTCGTGTACACCATCCGCGACGACGTGGTCGAGGTACTGGACGTCGGCTGCGCCCGCTGACGCCGGGCGCGATCCTCGTGGGCCAGGCGGTCCCGGCGCCGGTCAGGGCAGGAGCGCCGATCCGAGGATTTCGATGCCGCGGGAGCGAGCCGCCGACGCGAGCGCCGCAGAGTCCGGAGGGAGATCGACGATGGGCGGGACGTCGGTGGACACGGCGGGTGTGGCGAGCTCGAGCGTGAACCGCTCGAAACCCGCGGGTGCGTGGAGGGTCAGGAACCGCCAAGACGGCGCCGGCCGCAGCGGTTCAGTGAGGGTGGTGCTCGCCGTCACCGTGCGTGTGGTCGTGGTCATGCCCGCCCCGGGCCGGTGAGCCGCCCATCATGCGCAGCATCGCCGGGCCGCCGGTGCGCAGGAAACGGACCAGGAGAGCGGTGGCCAGCAGCAGGAAGGCGATGTTGAGCCAGGTCGTGTAGTTCCAGCTGACGCCTTCCTGGGGGATCTTCGCGTCGGCCTGGTCGGGGATGAGGCCGAGACCCCCGAAGGAGAACTCCACGACATAGCCGGCCACCGCCATCGCGGCGAAGAACGTGCCCAGCAGGAAGGCGGCCATCCGTGCGCCGTAGTACTTCCGGTAGATGTTCAGGATCGGCAGGATCAGCAGGTCGGCGAAGATGAAGGCGATGACACCGCCGAAACTGATGCCGCCCTTCCACAGCACCACGGCCAGCGGCACGTTGCCGATCGAGCAGACGAACGTGGCGATCGCCACCACCGGCCCGATCAGCGGCCCGATCAGCTTCGCCGCGAGCGGATGGTCGGCCAGGAAGAAGGCGCGCCAGAAGTCGTCCGGCACCCACGCGGCGATCGCCCCGGCGATCAGCAGTCCCGCGACCAGGTCGCGAAGGATCGCCGCCCACTCCATGACGAAGATGTGCGAGACGGAGGTGAGGCCGTCACGGGAGAGGAGCCGGCGCAGGAAGCCGCCCTCGGCGCGCACCGACATGTCCATCGCCGCGTGCCCCTCCATCGATCCGGTCAGCCCGCGCTCGGCCTGCTCCCGCGCCTGCCGCAGCAACCGCTCACGCAGGAGGAGCCGGAACAGCACCGCGAGTACGACGATCATGATCGGGCCGCCGGTGAACTCCGCGGCGGTGAACTGCCACCCCATCAACAGCGCCAGGATCACGCCCAGTTCGACCACCAGGTTGGTCGAGGCGATCTCGAAGCCCATCGCCGCCGTGAAGTTCGCCCCCTTGCGGAACAGCGAGCGGGCGAGCGCGACGGCGGCGTACGAGCAGGACGACGAGGCTGCGCCGAGCCCCGCGGACAGGGCGAGCGTACGGGGCCGGTCGTCCCCCAGCAGGCGTGCCACCGTCTCCCGGCGAACCACCGCCTGGACGACGGCCGACAACGTGAAGCCGAGGATCAACGCCCAGGTGATCTCCCAGGTCATGGACCCGGCGATGGACAGCGCGTGGCCGATCGCATGCATGGTGCACACCCTTCGCCGTTGTATGCCGCCGGCGAGCTCCACTTTATACCCCGGAGGGGTATGCGGGCTCTACTCTCGCGCCTGACGGCGGGCGTGGGAACGGCCGAGGAGAGGGACAGGCGCCCGCGGACGGTATGTGCGCGGCAGGGAGGGCGGCAGGGAGGGCGGCAGGGAGGGCAGTCGGGCGACGTCAGCCGATGAGGGAGCGGAACTGCTCGATCGTACGGCGTCGCATGGTGAGGAAGGCGAGCCACGAGCCGTCGGCGAAGTGCAGCCGGAAGCGGGCCATCAGCTGCGTCCGGGGCCGGCGCTCGACCCGGGTCACCCACGACCGCGGCACCTCCCACACCGGGGTGCCGTCCAGTGGCTGGACCAGTCCGACGCGCTGGTCGGTCACGCGCATCAACAGCGCTCCGGAGGTGCGCGGCATCCCCGCGGCGATGCTGCCCGCTCCACCGGACTGCGCGCCCATGGTGTTGACCATGTGGTTCGCGAGGGATGCCCCGATGCCGATGCCCTTGGCGCTCTTGGCGGGGACGACGGTGGCGTAGGCCAGGAGGCGCTCACCGGGGGCCAGTTGACTGTGGGCGGAACGCTCGCGGAGTGCCGACATGCCCATGATCATAGGTGACGGGGAAAGAACGCGAGGAGGCTGGATCCAAGGAGTGGTGAGAAGGAAGCCCCTTCATGGCCCCCGCCACCGTCACCCGGTTGCCCTCGACGCGGTCGGACGTCGGAGTCCCCTTCAGCTACGGGTGCAGCCACTTGGCGTGCCACCGGCCGTCCGGGGCCCGCAGGAAGGCCGCCAGCAGTGCGACCCGGCCCGGACTCCACGGATATCAACAGCGTCGAACTGCCGTGCGGCGACGGCGCCTTCGCCGACCGGCCCTGCCGGGGCGGGAAGACGGCGGGTGTGCCGGATGGCCAGGGGCTGGAGACGATGGACCCTTGCGGCAGGGTCGCGAGGCGGGTGAGCGGGCGCACCCTGTTTTCGCGCGCCGGCCGCCGCCGCGGCCTGCAGCCCCCGCGCCGGCCGCCGCCGCGGCCCGCCCAGGGGACCGGGTCCGGCCCGCGTGGGGCGGCCGGACGGCCGGGTGGGAATCAGTGGCGTAGCGCGGCCAGTACGGCGTTCGCCATGGCGAGTTCACCGGTGGCGTTGGGATGGAGGGGGAGCGTGGGCGAGGTGGGGAACAGGCCCTCGATCCACGGCGTGGAGGAACAGCTGTCGTGGCCCCGGGTCGGGGTCAGGGTGTCGACGTACGTGGCGTCGGCGGCGCGGGCGGCCGCGGCGACGGTGTCGTTGAGCTCGCCGAGCACGGAGCGCAGGAATGCGAGGTCCCCGGTGGTGACCGGCATCTTGCCGAGGCACTGCACGGGGTCGTCGGGGAGTACGGCCGGGTAGCCGACGACCAGCACCTCGGCACGTGGTGCGCGGTCTTGAAGCGCCTTGAGGGCGGCGCGGAGTTGTGTCGCGGCGGAGTCGAGCCGCTCGCTGAGGGTGTCGCCGTAGAAGTCGCGGCACGGCGTACCGAGCGGATTGGTCACGGACAGGGTGGAGCAGGTGGCCGCGATGTCGGCGAAGCCGAAGTCGGACGTGCCGAGGTCGTCGCCGGCGACGGTGAGGGTGACCAGCGTGGTGTCGGGTGTGAGGGCGTCGATCTGGGGACCGTTGACGACGGCCCCGGCGTCGGTCTGGGCGGTGGTCAGTGCGCCGGTCTTCGCGCCGGCGCAGCTGACGTCCCTGTACGTGCCGAAGGCCAGGTCGGCGGCGACGAGGTGGCCGTAGTCGTGGTCGGAGCGCATGCACGCGCCGCCGGACTGGGCGGGGATGCCGGCACCGGAGGCGTAGGAGTCGCCGAGTGCCGCGTAGACGCCGGCCGGCGCACCGCTCGAACCAGGGCTGACGGACGCCGCGTGGGCGGGGACGGCGGCGGAGGCGGTGGCCAGGAGCACACCGCCGCCGAGCGCGGATACGCCCTTCGCCAGCGCCTTCACGCGCCGGTCGGCCCGGGTGTTCCGCGCTTCCCGGGTGTGTTGGGCGCGTGGCGCTCGATGAGTGATGTGCGTGCTGGTGGTCGCGGCTCTGGGCACGGCTGCTCCAGGGGAGTGTGAGGACGGGAACGCAACTCCGATACCGGCCGGTAACGTTGCGGACATCGTCGTGGCCGTCGATCCGGCGGGCCATGTGCCCGCACACAGCGGTGCGGCGGCCCGGTTGTCCCCGTGCACAGCCTTCTTGTGCGCGGCGCGGCGATTTGTAACCTGCTGGTCATGCCCCGCACGCCACCGCCACCCGCCGAGATCGCCCCCGTCGCGACCGCGCTGCTCGGCCGCGCGCAGGAGCTCGGCGCCCGGATGGCCCGCCGCATCCGGGCCGAGGTCACCTACTACGGTGCCCAAGGCCCCGTCGCCTTGGAGGAGTTGACCGCCAGCTGCCGCCGTAACACCGAGCTGGTTTTCGGGCAGTTGGCCAACGGCTGCACGGCCGGCATGGACCCGGCCGAGGAGACGGGACGCAGGGCGGCACGCGAGGGAGCGCCGCTGGGGGAGCTGCTGCACGCCTATCGCGTCGGCTCCGAGTTCCTGTGGTCCGAGCTGGCGGCCGAAGCCCGTGCCGCACGGGCCGTCACCGCCGACACCATCGTGTCCCTGGCCGCCTGGTGGGTGAACGAGGGCCTCGCGGCGGCGGCCAGCGACGCCTACCGCGAGACGGCGTCCGAACTGCTCCTCCAGCGCGACCGTGAACGGTCCGTGCTGGTGGAGGCCCTGTTCACGGGCGTACTCACCGACCGCACCACCCTGTGGGAGGCCGCCGACGCGCTCGGCCTGCCGACCGAGGGGCCGTTCGCCGTGGTGGCCGCCGCCGTCCCCGCACCGGGCCGGGAGGCACTGCCCGGCATCGAGGCCCGGCTGCAGGCCGAACGGATCCGCTCGGCCTGGCGGCTGCTGCCCGACC
The DNA here is from genome assembly GCF_001027185.1 of Streptomyces incarnatus. Classification (NCBI taxonomy): domain Bacteria; kingdom Bacillati; phylum Actinomycetota; class Actinomycetes; order Kitasatosporales; family Streptomycetaceae; genus Streptomyces; species Streptomyces incarnatus. Next base: position 8,242,620 of record NZ_CP011497.1, read on the forward strand.
TGCACATCGGCGTGACAGCGGTCCGCGTCCCGGACGGTGAGGACGCCGTCCTTCGAGTCCTCGGCGGCTTCACCCCGGCCCGGGTGGGGATCAGCCCCGCGTACGATGCCTTGCGCGACACCCCCAGGGCCCTGCGTTACGCGCGCCTCGCGCTGGCCCGGCTGCCGGCGGGGACGCCGGGCCTGGTCCGGTTCGACGACAGTCCCCTCGCCCTGCTGGTCGCCGCGAACGTGGACGACGCGACCCGGATCGCGGACACGGTCTTCGCGCGTGTCCTGGAACTGCCACCCGAGGAACGGCATCGGCTGCTGGACACCTTGGAGCAGTGGTACGAGTCCGGGGGGTCGGCGGCCGACACCGCGCGGCGGCTCTACTGCCATCGCAACACCGTCCGCTACCGGCTGCGCCGCCTGGAGGAACTGACCGGCCGCTCCCTGCAGGACCCCCGCGCCGTCGCCGAGATCTCGGTGGCCCTGCACGCACTACGACTCCTCCCGCCGACGCCCGAGAAGCCCTGAGCCACCCCGCATGCCGGGTGCGCGGCCGTGGGAGGGCTTGGGGCGACTCGCAGGCACGCCGGGGTCGGCGGTGCCGTCGGCTCAGTTGCCCGGGTGGCAGTCGTAAAGGCTGAGGCTTCCCCTGGTGCGCCAGCCGTAGGCCTTGGAGTGGATGCGTGTGCAGTGGGACTTCACCCATGTAGTGGCCGGGGTGGTGGGCCGCAGGGGGGTGAGCAGTACGTAGCGGAGCTGGTGGGTGGTGATCAGGGTGCCGAGTTCGTCGGCGGTGGGGAAGGGGGTCTTGCCGGTGAAGCCGCCCATGACCAGCATGGGCTGGGACCGGGCGCGCAGCAGGCGCTCCGCGGGGTAGGCGGCCTGGGTGGCGAGGAGGTACTTCTCGCCGTGGTGGTGCGCGGTGAGGTAGTCGAGCAGAGCGGTGTCGCGGGCGCTGGGCCGGTCGAGCCCGACCCGGCGGAGAGCGGACCGGTGGTGGACGGCGTTGCGGTAGACCTTGCCGACCGGACCGGCTGTGGGCGACGTGGAGGCGCCCGCGTACAGCGGGTCCAGCGCGGAGACGGCCCAGCCGGCGGGCAGGAGCAGAGTGGCCGCGATTCCGGCGGCCAGGGAGCCCTGGACCATCACTTGGGAGGCGCGTGACTCGTTGGTCCACAGGCCCAGCGCGCCGCACCCCGCGAGGCCCACGGCGAGCAGCAGCAGCCAGGAGACGAACAAGGTCGGCACGTCCAGCACCACCGCCCAGACCACCGTCAGCACGATGGCCGACGGCAGCCACACGCGCCGCCGGCCACCTGCCTCGTACTCGGACCGGAAGAGGGCGAGCCCGCCACCGGCGAGCGCGGCGACGGCCGGTGCGAGCACGGCCGTGTAGTACGGGTGATTGCCGTTGGAGACGCTGAACACCACGGCGTGCACGGCCAGCCAGCCGCCCCACAGGAGGAAACCGGCGCGGAGCAGGTCGGTGCGCGGTTCGCGGGCGCGCCAGAGCAGGCCCAGTACGGTGGCGAGCACGGCCAGCGGCAGGAACCAGGCGATCTGCGGGCCGACGGTGTGGTTGACCAGCATGCCCCAGCCGGTGTTCCCGGAGGTCCGGCTGGCGGCGGTCCCCGACACGGCACCGAGCGCGGTGTCGTCGTCGCTGAAGCGGCTCAGGCCGTTGTAGCCGAAGACCAGGCTGAAGGGATTGTTGTTGGAGGTGCCGTCGACGTACGGGCGGTCCGCGGCGGGCGTCACCCAGGCGAGCAGCGCCCACGAGCAGGAGACGGCCAAGGCCACCGCACCGCTCAGCAGCAGGCGCAGGACCCGTCGCAACGGCGTGCCGCTCGCGGCGAGTTGGTAGACGAGGGCGAAGACCGGCAGCACCAGCCATGCCTGCAGCATCTTCGCCTGGAAGGCGAGCCCGACCCACACGCCGCAGGTGATCAACGGCAGCAGCTGCCCGGAGCGCACCGCCTTCTGCAGGGCGCCGGCGGCCGCCACCAGCAGCAGCGTGAGTGCGGTGTCCGGGATGGTGGCCCTGTTCAGGACCACGGTGACCGGGGTGAAGGTGAGCGCCAGCGCGGCGACCAGCGCGGCGAAGGGCCCGGCCCAGGCCCGTACGATCCGGTGGAGCAGCCATACGGTGAGCACGCCCTCGATGACCTGAGGCAGCGCGGCCGCCCACGTGCTCGGGCCGAAGATCCAGACCGATACGGCCTCGGGCCAGAAGGCGCCGGGCAGCTTGTCGAGGGTGATCGAACCGCTGGGATCCAGACCGCCGAAGAAGAAGGCCCGCCAACTGGCGGCCATGGACCGTATCGCCGCGCTGTAGTAGGGGTGAATCGCGGCGTGCCCGAGGCCCCAGCCGTACAGCAGCGCGGCGACGACCAGCACCGCGGCCAGCGCCGGACGTTCCCAGGCCGCCGGAGCTTCCGGCCGGCTGCCGCGCCGGCGCGCGGCCCGGTGGCCGCTGCGGGCGCCGGTGGTCTGGGCGGTGGGGAGGGTGGCCATTGCGGTGGTCCTTCAGTGGTCAGGCGGTGCGGCGGGTCACAGGCGGTGGGCTGCCCGGGAGCCGCGGGCGGCGCCGGTGCGTGCCCTCCGGCAGACCGCCGGTGGTCGTGCGTGGGTGGCAGTACGGCTGGGACAGCCCGTCGGTGACGGTGCCGTCGGGGGCAGCCCGGCCGGGGTGGGGGCGCTGTGGCGGGCCCGGTCGTCGAGGCCCGTGCACAGGACGCGGTGGTCGACACGGCTTCTGGCACGCCCGTGGGCCGGATGGCCTTCGGGCCGGCCACGGGGAGGGCGGCTACCCCGGGCAGTCGTACGACGAGCGAGGCGCCCGGCGGGCGCACCTGGCCCGGCAGCGGCATTCTGGCGGGCGGAGGGTGCGCTGTGGCGCGGTGCCCGGGAAGCGGTGGGCAGGGCGGCGGATCCTCTCTCAACCGGGCGGCGAGCGCCCGAACGTTCGACAGGCGCACACTTTAGCCGCATGAGATCACACAACAATCACACTTACGTCCCCGGGTCGTACTCGTACTCGTGTCGTGCCGGTGCGGTGGCCCAGGTCGCACTCGGCCGGGCGCCCGGGATGGGCGGGCCCCACGAGGGGCCCGTTTCTCGGGGTCCGGTCAGCGGACGAAGGCGATCTCCGGGTAACTCTTGGAGGGGCCGTCCAGGAGGGTGCTGTGCTTCTTGCGGAGCTCCTGGTCGAAGAAGGCGGCGAGGTAGTCACGCTGGACCTTGATCGCCCGGTTGGGGTCGATCGAGCCGTACTGCTGCCGCACCTGGTCCGGCGACATCCCGAGCAGGGGCGCCACCTGCGGCACCAGCCACTCGTTGTCGCTGAACGACAGGTGCCTGGAGCCGTGCAGCTGGATGTCGACCCGGTATCCCTTGAGATGGGGCCACAGCGTGCGCCACGACGAGTCGTTGTTGCGGTTGTGCGTGCCGGAACTGAAGAGCATGAACGGGCGGTTCAGGTCCTTGCCCGGCGCCGTGCCGAAGAACTGGCCGTCCAGGTTGGCGCCCGCGGCGATGCGGTGGTCGAGCTGCATCGCGGTGTCCACCGCGGCGCCGCCCAGCGACCAGCCGAACATCCCGACGCGGGACGTGTCCACCGCCCGCGACAGACCGGACGGAAGCTTCGCGCGGTCGACGTCCGGGTTGCCGCCCTTGGCGATGGTGCCGAGCTGGTTGATGACGAAGCGGATGTCGGCGGCGCGCACGTTGAGCGTGTCGGAGGAGTGCGCCCCGGCCGGCATGGTGTTGACCTCGAGCCGTCCGTCCGGGAACTGCACTTCGTTGGCGTCGTGCGTGTGGTCGACGGCGATGACGATGTAACCGCGGCTGGCGAGGTCCTCGGCCAGGGCGGTGCCCATCGCGCGGTCCGAGTGCAGCCCGGTCGAGTACAGGACCACGGGCAGCTTGCCGAGCGAGGTCTTGACCGGGGCCAGGACGTGGCTCGCGGTCTGCGGCAGCGTGACCTGCTGCGGCGACAGGCCGCGCGAGTAGAGGAAGTGAGCACCCGAACCCGACGGCATCCACGGTGCCAGCGGGTACCCGGACGTGGACGAGGCCGGATACCAGTACGTCACCATCAACTCGCGCGCCCGGTTGCCCGGTACGTACGGGTCTGTGCGGGACTTGTCGACGAGGTGCTGGCTGAACGTGCCGACCTGGTAGCGCCCGCTCGGCGCGGGAAGCCTGAGCTGGACGGCGGAGGTCCGGCCCCTGCTGAGTGTGGCGGCCGGGTGGGTGCCCTTGGGCACGGCCGCGCTGTCATTCTCGGGCGCCCAGTTCGTGTTGTCCTGGTCGTTCGTGGTGTCCTGATCGGGCGACGACCCCGTGGCCGTGGGATGGGAGGGCGTCTTCCCGGCGGCCATCGACGGCGTCACCCCGGCACCCAGGGCGACGGCGAGCACACCTGCGGTACCGACCGCTCGGGCTATGAGCCTGCGGCGGTGGCGCGGTCTGCGGTGGTGCATAGAACTCCCCTGGTGATCACAGGCCATCGGCCCGGTGATGGTCAGGGGCACACCGTACCGCTGCCCGGACCGAGAGATCGCGCCACCGTGCGGTCACCGTGGAGTTGACGCGTGGATCCCCTCACCCCGCGCACTCCGGCGGCGGCCGGCACGCGCTGCGGCCGTACTGGCGGCGGTCAGGGGCCCGCCATGGAATCGATGCGACCGGAAGAGTCCGCGGGCGGACACGGCTCCTGGGCCGACGGGGCGCGGTACGCCGCATTGTCCCGTCGCGCCTGTCGTTGCGCTTCGGCTCTGCAACCGGGAGATGCCGGGAGCCCGGGTCGTGCAGGCCCGAGTCCTGGCCGCCGGCTTGCAGCAGGCCATGCGGCTGGGCCGGGGAGCTGCAGCGGCGACTTGGGCTCGCCCGAACACGGCTTGCTGAAGCCTGCGTTCGGCACGTCGCGGACCGGTGCCAGTTGGCCTGCGCCGGAGTGGGGTTCGCGGTCCACCACGCGACTCGCGCGGAGGATCAGCCGCCGAGAGGACGTGCCGTAGAGGCCACCCAACAGCCGATGAAGCTGTCTGCGGTCGGCCTGTTCGCGCCGGTGAAGCTCACGACTCGATGAGGATCGGGGGCCCAGGGGAGGGGCGGAAGCGGTGAGCGAGCCGACGTTGCACGCTCGACACGCTGGTCGCGAACGGACTCGCAGAGTTCACCGCCGGGCCGCCTCCTCAGCTGGTGGAGGGCGAGGCGGACAGGTTCTGGTCAGCGGCCCAGGAGGCGAGGATGCGCAGCCGTTCGTGGGTGGGCGAGCCGGGCACCGCGGTCCAGACGGTCAGGTGCTGGTCGGGGTCGGTGTTGGCGGTGAGGGTGTCCCAGTCCAGGACGAGTTCCCCGACGACCGGATGATTGAGGGTTTTCGTGCCGACGGTCCGGGCGGCGACCCGGTGCTCGCCCCACCACTGGGCGAACTGCTTGTCCCGCATGGACAGTTCGCCGACCAGCTCGATCAGGCGCGGATCCTCGGGGTATTTCGCCGCCTCCATCCGCAACTGGGCCACGGAGATCTGCGCGGAGGCTTCCCAGTCGGCGTAAAGGGTGCGCATGGCCGGGTCGGTGAACTGGATCCGGGGGTAGTTGCGGTGCTTTTCCGGGATCCGGGAGAAGTCGGTGACCAGAGCGGCGGCCAGGGCGTTCCAGGCCAGGATGTCGCCGCGGCGCCCCTGCACGATGGCCGGAGTGGAGGTCAGGTCGTCCAGCACGCGCTGCAACTGGGGCTGCACCTTCTGCCTGCCCCGGCGCCGGGTGCGGCCGGCGGTCTTGCCGGCGAGCTGGAAGAGGTACGCCCGCTGGTCGTCATCCAGGTGGAGTACCCGGGCGAGAGCGTCCAGCACCGGAGCCGACGCCTGCATACGGCCCTGCTCCAGCCGGGTGTAGTAGTCGGTGCTGATCGCGGCGAGCTGGGCGACCTCCTCGCGGCGCAGCCCGGCCACCCGGCGCGGCGCGCGCGTCTCCGGCAGCCCGACCGTGCGCGGGCTCAGCTCGGCGCGGCGCCGCTTGAGGAATTCTCCCAGCTCATTGCGGGGGACGTTGCTGGTCATGCTTCCCAGCATGGCACCCGTCCCACCTGAGCAAGGGGGGAGAAATCACTCCCAGGATGCGGCCTTCCCCGGATGTGTTGCTCCGCTTTTCGCCGCTGCTCCCGCATGTGACGCTCGATCTCAGGGACACCCCAGCACGACGTTCCCGGCGCACGACATCCCCGGCACGAAGGAAGCACCAGCATGCGCGGCGCAGTGATCCACGCCCCCGGCGACGTCCGCTTCGAGGAGCGCGACGACCCCAAGATCCTCCACCCGGCCGACGCGATCATCCGCACGGTCGCCACCTGCGTGTGCGGCTCGGACCTGTGGGCCTACCGCGGCCTGGAGCCCATCGACCAGCCCCACCCCATGGGCCACGAGTACGTCGGCATTGTCGAGGAGGTCGGCGGTGAGGTCACCTCGGTCCGGCCGGGGCAGTTCGTCGTCGGCTCCTTCGCCACCTCGGACAACACCTGCCCGAACTGCCTCAACGGCTGGCAGTCCTCCTGCCTGAACCGCGAGTTCATGAGCACCTGCCAGGCCGACTACGTCCGCATCCCGAACGCCCAGGGCACTCTCGTCGCCACGGACGACCACCCGGACGGCGCATTCGTGCCCAGCCTGCTCGCCGTCTCCGACGTGATGGGCACCGGCTGGTACGCGGCTCTCGCCGCCGAGGTCGGGCCCGGCGCCACCGCGGTCATCGTCGGTGACGGCGCGGTCGGACTGTGCGGTGTGATCGCCGCCAAGGAACTGGGCGCCGAGCGGATCATCGCGATGAGCCGCCACGAGCCCCGGCAGCAGCTGGCTCGCGAGTTCGGGGCCACGGACATCGTCACCGAGCGCGGCGAGGAAGGCGTCGCCCGGGTGAAGGAGCTGACGAACGGCATCGGCGCCGACTCCGTCCTGGAGTGCGTCGGCACGCCCGAGGCGATGCGGCAGGCCCTGCGCTCCGCCCGTCCAGGCGGCAACGTGGGCTTCGTCGGCGTACCGCACGAGGTGGCGATCGACGGCCAGGAGCTGTTCTTCTCCCACGTCGGGCTGCGCGGCGGCCCCGCCCCCGTGCGCCGTTTCCTGCCCGACCTGATCGACAGGGTCCTCACCGGCCGGATCGACCCGGGCAAGGTCTTCGACCTCGCCCTGCCCCTGGAGCAGGTCGCCGAGGGCTACCAGGCCATGGACGAGCGCCGCGCCATCAAGGCCCTGCTCAAGCCCTGACCCTCTGGCGGACGGCCGTACGCGACGGCACCCACCGTCGACGTCACCCTCCCCGCCTGTACCGCATCAGCCTCCGCCGCAGGAGCCCCACCTGCCCGCGCCCGCCCCGAGGAGAGACCGCACGCATGTCTTCCACGCCCGGAACCACCCCCGGCAAGCTGCCCTTCGTCGTCTGGGTGCTCGCCGCCGGCACGTTCCTCATGGGCACCACCGAGTTCGTCATCGCCGGACTGCTGCCGGAGCTGTCCGGCGACCTCGGTGTCAGCACCTCGAAGGCCGGCCTGCTGATCACCGCCTTCGCCCTCGGCATGATCGTCGGCTCGCCGGCCATGGCCATGGCCACCCTGCGCCTGCCCCAGCGCCGCACGTTGATCCTGGCCCTCACCGTCTTCAGCCTCGGCCACGTCGTCGCGGCCCTCAGTGCCTCCTTCACCGTGGTGCTCATCGCCCGCGTCGTCACCGCACTGGCGACGGGCGCCTTCTGGTCCGTCGGCGCGGTCGTCGCCACCGCCGCCGCGGGCCCCGCGGCGGCCACCCGGGCCATGGGCGTCATGATCGGCGGCCTGACCCTGGCGAACGTGGTGGGCGTGCCGATCGGCTCGTTCGCCGGACAGTACGCCGGCTGGCGCAGCCCGTTCTGGGCCCTCGCCGCGCTCTCCGCCCTCGCCGCCGCGTTCATCGGCCGCTTCATCCCAGCCCGGAAACAGCGCGCGACCGTCTCCCTGCGGGCCGAGTGCGGCGCCCTGCGCCACGGCCGGCTCTGGCTCGCGCTGACCGCCGCGATGCTGATCATGGGCGGTGTGCTGGCCACGTACAGCTACCTCACGCCGCTGCTGACCGACCGGGCCGGCATCCCCGAGGCCGCCGTACCGCTCGTCCTCGTCGCCTTCGGCATCGGTGCCCTGGGCGGCACCACCACCGGAGGCCGCCTGGGCGACCGCCGCCCGATGGCCACGACCGTCGTCGCCGCAGCGGCGACCGCGCTGGTCCTGCTCCTGCTGATCCCGCTGTCCACCAACCCGGTCACGGTCACCACCCTCGTCCTCCTGATGGGCCTGACCGGGTTCACGGTCAACCCGGTGGTCACCGCGCTCGCCGTCCGCTTCGCCGGCGAGGCCCCCACCCTCGCCTCCGCGCTGAGCACCTCCGCCTTCAACGTGGGCATCGCCGTCGGCTCCGCGATCGCGGGTACGGCCTTGAACTCCACCCTGGGCCTGACCGGTCCGCCCCTGGTCGGCGCGGTCTTCGCCGCCCTGACCCTGCTCCCGCTGACCGCCCTTGCCGCGTCCGGCGGCGGCGTACGCACCGCGCGCATCGTGGGCCAGCGCACAGCCCCCCATGGTGCTGTGCTGAGCCCGGGTCAGGCCGCGGAGGGCGGAAGGCCGGTGGAACGGGTTTCCTCCACGACGTGGTAGCCGGCGCTCGTGTACAGGTTCATGGCCACCTCGTTGCCGCCCCACACATTGAACATCAGCGTCGTGTCGCCGGCTTCGAGCGTCGCCTGTTCGCCGGCCGCCATCGCGGCTCGACCGTATCCCTTGCCGCGGTGCTGCTCCTGGATGTACAGCGCGTAGCCGAAGGTGACCCCCGGGAGGTACCGGTGCTTCAGCCAGCCGGTGCCGATCTGCTCACCCTGCGCCTCGAGCACCAGGAACGTGTGGTCGGGCGTCGCCAGGCCCTGGGGAATCAGTTCGGCGAAGTCGCGGTCGGACTTGCGTACGGCCTCCGTACGGCCCAGGGCACCCGAGCGGACGATGTCGCCGACGTAGGCGGCCTTCTCCGAGGCCAGCCAGTCGGGGTACTCGGCCGGTGTCATCGGCCGTGCGGTGACGCCGGCGAGGGCTTTCGGCGGGGCGTCGATGTGCCGCGTCCTGAGCTGGCCGCGGACACCGTAACCGTCGAACAGCGCGCCGGCGGGCTCGGTGAGACGTATGCTCAGTCGGCGTGCGCCACGCTCGGCACACCATCGCTCGGCCCAGTCCCGGGCGGCCTGCTCGTGGCCTCGGCCGGTGTGCGGAGCGTCGATGTGGAGGTCGCCGATACGGCCCGCGAGGGCGCCGTTGTTGTCGGCCACGACCACGGCGACGTACCCCACGCGCACGCCGGCGTCCGTGATTTCGGCGATGGTCCAGTCGCCGATGCCGGCGCGTACACCCTCGAGCACGCGCTCCGCGGCGGCCTGCGTGAACCCGGCCGCCGTGTACGAGGCGAGCAGCCGGCGCTCGAAGTCCTGCTGCCAATGGGTGCCGTCGTCGAGGACGCTGAATTCTGTCATCCGATCACAGTAGCGACGTCGTCATGGACTCTCGGTGGGGTCCCGGGCAACCTGGATGCCTTCGTTCACAAGAAGCGTGTGGGTGAACAGGTCTCGTTCAGCCCGGGCCCACATCCCGGAGGGGCTCCCCGGCCCTGCCGCGGTGTCATCAACTCCTGTGTTCTCCGAGGCACAGCGGTGCGTCGCCGGCCCGTGGGCGACATGGCCGAAGCCGTACGGACAGTTGGTTGAGGTGAGCCGGACGGGAAACCGTGTCGGGAGGACCTGACGCTGACGCACACTGTCGACGGGACGGACAACAGGTGATGGCCACGACGGCGGGCGACGCCCGCGCACTACCGGCGGTGCCGAACACTCTGCGGCTGCCGGGGATCGTCCTCGGGGTCGGCCTCGGCGGATTTGTCGACGGCATTCTGCTGCACCAGCTGCTGCAGTGGCACCACATGCTCACCAGCACCAACCACGACCACATCGGGGTGAAGTACTACGACCCCCACACGGTGTCGGGGCTGGAGATGAACACGGTGTGGGACGGCATCTTCCACGCGGTGTGCTGGATCGCCGTACTGGTGGGCCTGGCCATGCTGTACGCGCGGGTCACGCACGACCGGCGAGCGGTGTGGACCTCGCGGGTCCTGTGGGGCTGGATCCTGGCCGGCTGGGGTCTGTTCAACCTGGTCGAGGGGGTCCTGGACCACCAGATCCTCGGCATCCACCATGTCCGCGGCGGCCCCCACCAGGCTTGGTGGGACGCGGGTTTCCTCGTCCTGGGCGGCTTGTTCCTGATCAGCGGTCATCTGCTGCAGCGCAGCGGTCGGCCCGTCGCCCCCGAGGCTTCCCCCGGCGGCGAGCGGGCCGGGGGCCGCGCCTGATGGGCACGATGCACCAGCAGGGAGGGGGCGGTGACGGCCTGCCCGGAACCGTACTCACGGTGGTGCTCCTGCTCGGCGCTGCCGGTGGCTATCTGCTCGCCGCACACCGGGCCCGGCGCCGCAACCCCGTACAGGGGTGGAGCACTTGGCGGTCGGCATCCTTCCTCACCGGTCTGGCGCTGCTCGCCGTCGCGCTGCTGCCGCCGCTGGGACCCGCCGCGCACTCCGACTTCCGCGGGCACATGGCCCAGCACATGCTCATCGGCATGTACGCGCCCCTCGCGCTCGTGCTGGCGGCGCCGGTCACGCTCCTCCTGCGCACGCTGCCCCACGGCCAAGCCCGCAGAGTGGCCGTCACACTGCACAGCGCACCGGCTCGACTGCTGGTGCGGCCCGCGACAGCGCTCATGCTGAGTACCGCGACCCTGGGCGTGCTGTACTTCACGCCGCTGTACGACACCGCCATGGCCCACCCGGCGGGGCACCGGCTCCTGCACGCGCACTTCCTGGCGTCGGGCTGCCTGTTCGCCCACGTCATCGCCGGACCTGACCCCGCACCCACCCGGCCCGGTGTACGCAGCCGGCTGGTGTACCTGGGCATCGCCATCGCCGCGCACGCCCTGATCGCACAGGCCCTGTACGGCGGCTTCCTGATCGACGTCCACGCCCCCATCCACCAGGTGCAGCAAGGCGCCGAGATCATGTACTACGGCGGGGACATCGCCGAACTCCTGCTGGCCGGCGCGCTCGTGGCGACCTGGCGGCCCGAACGCCGCACCATGGCGGCCGGGCGGCGCACCCGACCAGCCGCAGGCGCGCCGACCACGGGCTGAACCGACCTGCGCCCGCGCGCCAGAGGTCTCGGCTGGGAGGGGTACGCCGAACGCACCACGCCGGCAGCCGCCGGCAGCGCACCGCGTTCGCGATCCGGGCCACGAAGACCGCGCAGCAGGAGGCGCCCAGGCTGCGAAGACCGCGCAGCGGGCGGCGCCCAGTGTCCCCGCGCAGGCTGCCGGCCGGGTGGCCCCAGCTCGGCTCCGCGTGCATGGTGGGGAGGGAGGGGCGCGACGCGAGTCGAACCCATGCGCGGTGCGAGGCGAGCCGATGCCCCGTAACCATGCGGTGGCGCGAGGAGGCGACATGTTCTGCTCTCCGGAATCCCTGCGTCCTCATGGCGGACACGGCGCACGGTGGGGGGTGTGACTCAGTCCTCCATCGTCCAAGACATCCCTCGAAGAGCTGTACCGGGGCTTCGAGCAGGAACTGCTCGTACCGCTGTGGACCGAGATCGGCGACCTGACGCCGGCCGACCCACCCCCGCTCCCGTGCCGCACCTGTGGCGCTGGGAACGGCTGCCGGAGCTGGCAGACCAGGCCGGCGACCTGGTCCCCGTCGGCCGCGGCGGCGAGCGCCGGGCCATCGCGCCGGCCAACCCCTCCCTCGGCGGCGGACCGTTCGCCACCCCGACGCTGTGAGAGGCCATCCAGTACCTCATGCCCGGCGAGGACGCCCCGGAGCACCGGCACACCCAGCACGCCTTCCGGTTCGTCGTCGAGGCCGGAGCGGGGGATGGGCGCGCTGGACGCGGACCAGTGGCGCGCGCGGGTCGTCACCGCACAGGACCGGACCGTACCGGCGACCGAGGTGCCCTGGCTGCGCTCCCGAGAGGTGTGCGTGCACGCCGTCGACCTGGCGGGCGGCGTGTCCTTCGCCGACCTGCCCGCCGACTCCCTCACCGCCCTGTGCGACGACGTCGTCACCAAGCGCGCCGCGGCACCGGGCCCGGCCGTGAGCCTGCGGGCCACGGCCGGGCCCGGGGCCACGTGGGACCTGCCGGGCGAGGGCGCGGCCGCCCTGGTCACGGACGAGCTGCACGACATCGCGGCCTGCCTGACCGGACGGGACGCCGGCCCGCTCACCCCCGACGGCACGCCCGCCCCCACGCTGGGCGTCTGGCCGTGACGCGGGGACCGTCCGATGACCGAAGGAACACACATCATGAACCCTGGATCCACCCCCGCCGGACGGCCCGACGTCCTCGTCGTCGGCGGTGGCATCGGAGGCCTCAGCGCGGCTTTGGCCCTGGGCCGCCAGGGACTGCGCGTACGCGTCCTGGAACGGGCCAAGGAGTTCGGCGAGGTGGGCGCAGGCCTGCAGATCGCGCCCAACTGCACCCGGATCCTCGCCGAGTACGGCCTGCTGGAGGAGGCCAGGGCCCTTGGCGTCGTCCCCCAGAACATGGTGATGCGGGACGCGCTCGACTCCCGCGAACTGACCCGGCTGGACCTGCGCGACCTCGAACGCCGTTACGGCTTCCCCTACATGGTCATCCACCGCAGTGATCTGCACGGCATCTTCCTGCGTGCCTGCGCACGCGCCGGTGTCGAGCTGCTGACGGACCACACCGTCAGCGGGTACGACAACACGGCCGAGGGCGCGCTGATCCGCCTGGCGGACGGCAGCGCCCAGGAGGCGCCGCTGGTGATCGCCGCCGACGGACTGCACTCCGTGGCCCGCCGCCGGCTGGTGGGCGACGCGGTGGTCAGCTCCGGCTACGTCGCCTACCGCGCGGCCGTCCCGATCGAGCAGGTCCGGGACAACGGCATCGCGGAGAAGGACGTCACCGTCTACATCGGCCCCCGCTGCCACTTCGTCCAGTACGCCCTGCGCGGCGGCGACATGTTCAACCAGGTCGCCGTGTTCGAGTCCCCCAAGGCCCGGGCCGGCCGGGCCGACTGGGGCACTCCCGACGAGCTCGACGCGGCCTTCGAGGCCACCTGCGACACCGTGCGCAAGGGCATCCCGCTGATGTGGCGCGACCGCTGGTGGCAGATGCTCGACCGCGATCCCGTCGCGACCTGGGTACACGGCCGTATCGCCCTGCTCGGCGACGCCGCCCACCCGCCGCTGCAGTACATGGCCCAGGGTGCGATCATGGCGATCGAGGACGGCTGGGTGCTCGCCCGGCACTACGCCCGGCAGGCCGGGGCCGCCTGCGCGGAGAGCGGGCCGGACTGGCAGGCCGCGCTGACCGCGTACGAGGCGGTCCGTACGGAGCACTGCCGCCGGGTGCAGACCACGGCCCGCGCCTGGGGCGAGCTGTGGCACCTCGACGGCGAGCGCCGGCTGCGACGCAACGCGATCATGCGGGCGCGGGACACCTACGACTACTCCTTCACCGACTGGGTGTACGGCCCCACCGCCCTGACACCGGCCGAGGAGCCCCCCATGTTCACGCCGATCCCGCTGTGAACGTCGTTGCGCACGGCTAGGATCGCGTCGGCGTTGAGTGATCGAGGCAACGGGGGAACTGATGACCGGTCAGTGGGAGAGACTCGGCGAAGCGGGCGGCATCGAGGCGTATGTGCACCGCCCGCCCGGTGAGGTGCGGGGCGCCGTGGTGGTCTGCTCCGAGCTGTACGGAGTGAACGCCTACGTCCGCGGCACCTGCGCGGAGCTGGCGGCGGCCGGGTACGTCGCTCTGGCGCCCGACTACTACTGGCGCAACGCCCGCCGGACCGAGCTCGGGTACTCCGCCGAGGAGCGCGAGCAGGGCCTGGTACTGATGCGCGCGCTGGACCGGGACGAGTTGGTGGCTGACGCCTCCGCGGCACTGGCGGCGGCGCGCAGGGAGGCCGGGGAACGGGGCGTGGCCTTCCTCGGGCTCAGCATGGGCGGGCACATCGCGGTGCGGGCGGCGACCGAGCTGCGCTTCGAGCTGGCCGCGGTCTTCTATCCGGGCTGGCTGCTGAACCGCGGCTTCCCGCTGGTCGGCCCGGTGCCCCCGTTGGAGACCAGCGCGCGTATCGCCGAGGGCGGCGCCTTCCTGCTGGGCTTTCGCGGCGAGCTGGACCACATCATCCCGGCCGAGGAGTGGGAGCAGGCCGAGCAGCGACTCACCGAGGCCAAGGTGCCGCACGACCTGGTGACCTACCCGGGCGCCCGGCACGGCTTCGCCTGCGCGGACCGCCCGGCCGACTACGACCCGCAGTCCGGCGCCGATGCCTGGCGAAGGGTCTACGCGGCCTTGGCAGAGCACCTCTAGGGCGCTTCCGTCCCGTCCGACGGTGACGTCGACGCCGCATCGGTATGGACGGGTGCCTCCCGCGCCGAAGCGCGGGAGACACCATGCCCCGGGCTGGGCGGCCGGGAAGAGGGCTCGATGACTACCAGTAGTGCCGTCGGCCGGCGACCGCGTGCCCCATGGAACCCAGGATCCACAGCACCGCGCCAACGACCAAGAGGATGATGCCGATGGTCCACAGAATGGATATCCCGGTGATGAAACCGACGATGAGGAGTATGACACCCAGGGCGATCATGGCAGCCTCCTGGTGATGAATCGCTCTTGACGTCCGAGTGCCCCGAAGTGACACGCGCTACGCCCCCCGGAAACCGCTGTTCCGGCTTGTCGTACCGGAGACATGGATTGACTACCTTGCGTGACTGGTAGCATGATCCAACTCACGAGGAGATCCCTCATGGCTCACCCGTCACCGGAAAACCATGCTGTCCGGCCCAAGGGTGAGCAATTTGATTAACAACTCATAAATCGGCCAAACAATTGATACCTATCGCGTCGCGGGTGTTTTCGCGAATAAAGTGCAGAATTGAATTCGCCGCGTGGCGGCAACCACGGGGGGTGCTGTGGGGCACGGCGGCTGTGGTGGCCCTCGGGTTCCTCGTCACGCTGGAGGTGGCCGCGCGTCGCTACGGCCTCCCGGGGCCGCTCACCAACCAGGCGCGAGAGGTGATATGCCCGCCCAAATCGGGTTTTCTGCTGTACGCCAGTATGGCGTTGATGATGGTGGTGCTCACCTGGCGGCAACGGCTTGTCGCGGCCGGCACGGCAATCGGTATTGACGTCGTCTTTTTGCTGGTGCGGTGGGCGCTCGGTGTGAAGATCACCGAGGGCCACCCCTTCGGCAACGGCGCATTGTGGGTGGTTCTGGGCTACGCGGTCATCGCCCTCACGCGCCGAAGAGGGCGGGAACGTGTCCTGCTTCTGAAGGGTGTCGGGCTGGGCCTGCTGCTCGTGGCCGGCCGTAAGGCGGGCGACGCCTGGCTGCTGATCACGTCGAAGACCCGCCCGGCGGTGTTCGACCCGTACGTGGCGACCGCCGATCACGCGCTGGGCAACCCGTCCTGGCTGGCAGGCCGGTTGGTCAGGGCCACCGATCCCATCGGCGGCCTTGTTCTCGACTTCGTCTACATTCAGCTCGCGGTGGCCGCAGTCGTCGTCGCGGCGTACCAGCTGCGTCATGTGGCGGTCGAGCGCCGGTTTCCGAGCCACCATCTGGTGCGCACCTTTCTGGTCATCGGCCTGCTCGGGCCGGCCATCTACATGATCTTCCCGGTGGTCGGACCGGTCTTCGCCTACGGCCCGGGCGCCTCCGGTACCGGCGGTGTGCACTGGGCGGTGGCCGACGTATGGCCCGACACGCCGCCGCCGATCGGTGCCCCGCACCAGATCCCGTTCGACGAGATCACGCCGCGCAACTGCATGCCCAGCCTGCACACGGCGTGGGCCACCGCGATATTCCTGCATTCCCGCAGGGGCCCACGGACTCTGCGGTACGCAGGCGCCTTCTGGCTGGTGGCCACGCTCGGCGCAACGCTGGGATTCGGCTACCACTACGGCGTGGATCTCATCGCCGGCGCGGTGTTCGCGCTCACGATCGAGGCAGCTCTGCGCTCGCACGAACGCGGCTGGGACCGGTCGGGAATCCAGCTGGTCGTTCATGGCGCGACCGTTTTTGCCGCACTCCTGGTGTCGTACCGGTATCTGCCGGTGGAGATGGCCCGGCAGCCGTGGGTGTTCGGGCCACTTCTCCTTCTGGCGGCGGCGTCGGTGGCCCACGGCTACGCGCGGGCCGCGAAACTGTGGGAGCCGGTTGCCGCGCCGGTGCCCCGTGCGGAACCACAACCCGAGCCTGTCTGAGCCACCTGGCAAGGGAAGCTCAGTCAGACCTACGACAGGGCGTGCCACGCCTTGGACAACGCCTGACGGAACTGTTCGGCCTGGTGCGGTGTGAGGTCGTGGATCATCCGTTCCTCCAGGTCCCGCACGGGACCCGCGAACCGGTCGAGCAGTTCGCGCCCGGTGTCGGTCAGCAGGATCAGCAGTTCGCGGCGGTTGCGCGGGTTGCGCTCCCGCCGCACGAGCCCCCGGCCCTCCAGCGACCGTACGAGATCGGCCATGGACTGCGCCGTGACGAACGAGTCCCGGGCGAGCTGGGCCGCCGACAGTCCGTCATGCCGCTCCAGCACGGTGAGGGCGGTGTACTGCAGGGCCGTGATCCCCGCGGGCTTGACGAGCTCGTCCAGGTGTGAGCGCACGACGAGTTCCACCTGCTTGACCATGTAGAGCAACGACGGGCGTGTCCGTGTATCGACCATGCGCGCACCCTAGACCATTGACAGGAAACCTGACCTTGCTCAGACTGCAGGACCAACAGGAAACCTGTTGGTTGAAAACTTGCCGAACCATGCTGGGGAGTCGGTCATGGCCACCACCATCCACACCGGTCCGGGACAGCTGTTCATCGGCGGCCAGTGGCGCGAAGCCGCCGACGGCGCCCGCATGGACGTCATCGACCCGTCCAGCGGTCGGCTGATCACGACCGTCGCGGAGGCCGGCGCCGGTGACGTCGACGCCGCCGTACGCGCGGCCAGGGACGCCTTCGATTCCGGGCCGTGGCCCCGGATGAGCGGGCGCGAGCGCGGGCGCGTGCTGCACCGGGTCGCGGAGCTGATCCGAGCGAACGCCGAGGAGATCGCGGCCCTGGAGAGCCTCGACGTGGGCAAGCCGATCTCCCTGTGCACCGCGGTCGACGTGACGAACGCGGCCAACGACTACGAGTACTACGCCTGCCTCGCGCAGAGCCAGGACGGCGCCACCCGCGACACCCCGCTCAACGCCTTCGCCTACACCAGACGCGAGCCGCTCGGCGTCATCGCCGCCATCACACCCTTCAACTTCCCGCTGATTCTTTCCGGTTCGAAGCTCGCACCGGCCCTCGCGGCCGGCAACACCGTCGTCCACAAGCCCGCCGAGGAGACTCCTCTCAGCGCCCTGTACATGGGTCGCCTGCTGACGGAGGCAGGCGTCCCCGAGGGCGTGGTCAACGTCGTCACCGGCACGGGCCCGGTGGCGGGTGAGGCGCTGCTGCGCAACCCCGGCATCGACAAGGTCGCCTTCACCGGCTCCACCGCCGTCGGCCGGCACGTGGCGAGCGTGGCCGGTGAAGGGCTCAAGACGGTCATGATGGAGCTGGGCGGAAACGCGGCGCACCTCGTCTTCGAGGACGCCGACCTGGAGAAATCGGTCGGCGCGATCACCAAGGCGTTCGTGTTCAACACCGGCCAGTTCTGCATGGCCGGCCCCCGGCTGCTGGTCGCCCGCCGGGTGCACGACACCCTGGTCGCCATCCTCGCCGAGGCCGTCGCGCAGCTGCCAGTGGGCGATCCACGCGATCCGGGCACCGCGGTCGGGCCGATGGCGGCACAGAAGCACCTGAAGAAGGTCGAGGAGTACGTCGAACTGGCGCGCAAGGAGGGCGCCAGGGTGGTCGCCGGCGGCGAGCGGCTCGACCTGGGCGGCGGCTACTACTACAAGCCCACCGTGATCACGGGCCTGGCCAACGACTCCCGCGTCGTCCAGGAGGAGATCTTCGGCCCCGTCCTCACCGTCCAGCCCTTCGACACCGAGGACGAGGCCGTGGCCCTCGCCAACTCCACGCCGTACGGCCTCGCCTCGGGCATCCGGACCACCAGCCTCGCACGCGCCCACCGCGTCGCCGAGCGGCTGCAGGCCGGCATCGTCTGGATCAACGACTGGGCCATGCTCGACCCGGCGGTCCCGTTCGGCGGCGTCAAGGACTCCGGCTTCGGCCGCGAGTACGGCCCCGAGGCCCTCGCCGCCTACACCAAGGTCAAGTCCGTCGTCGTCTCGCTCGGCTGAGCACCTGCACAAAGGAGTTCACCGCATGACCATCATCACGCACGCCGCAGTGGTCGAGTCCGCGGGAGCGCCCTTCACGCTCCGCGACGTCGAACTCGACACCCCGGGACCGGGTGAGGCCCTCGTGCGCATGGTCGCCACCGGCCTGTGCCACACCGACCTCGGCGTGGCGAGCGGCGCTCTGCCCTTCCCGCTGCCAGGCGTCCTCGGCCATGAAGGAGCCGGTGTCATCGAGGCCGTCGGCCCGGACGTGACCGGCGTCGAACCCGGCGACCACGTCGTGCTGTCCTTCACCTCCTGCGGCGGCTGCCGCAACTGCCGTGACGGACACCCCGCGTACTGTGCCACCTGGCTCCCGCTGAACCTCATGGGCGGCCGGCGCGCCGACGGCACCAGCACCATCAGCCGCGACGGCAGCCCGCTCGGCGGGCACTTCTTCGGCCAGTCCTCCTTCGCCGAACTCGCGTTGGTTGACCGGCGCAGCCTGGTGAAGGTCGACCCCGATGTGCCGCTCGAGTCCATCGCCTCGCTCGGCTGCGGTGTACAGACCGGCGTCGGTGCCGTGTGGAACGTCCTCGAACCCCGGGCCGGCAGCACGCTCGTCGTCCTCGGCGCCGGAGCCGTGGGCCTGTCCGCGGTGATGGCCGCCGCCCTCACCCCGGCCGCCCGGATCATCGCCGTCGACCGGTTCACCGAACGCCTCACCCTGGCCGAGGAGTTGGGCGCCACGCACACCGTCAACGCGGCCGAGGCCGACCTTGGCGACACCCTCGCGTCCCTGACGGACGGGCAGGAAGCCGACGGAATCGTCGAGACCACGGGCAACGTCGCCGTGCTGCGCCAGGGCGCCGACGCGCTCGCCGCCCGCGGCACCCTGGTCATCGTCGGCGCCCCTCCCTTCGGCACCGAAGTCGCCCTGGACGTCAATGGGTTGCTGCCGGGCAAGCGGATCGTCGGGCTCACCCTGGGCGACAGCGAGACCCAGACCTTCATCCCCGCCCTCGTCCAACTGGTCAAGGAGGGACGGCTGCCGCTGCACCGCCTGATCACCACGTATCCGTTCACGGACATCGACCAGGCGGTGCGGGACATGAAGGCGGGCAAGACGATCAAACCCGTGCTCACTTTCTGAGCGCGCCCGTCGTTCCGCCGTCCTCGGCCGTGCCGCGAAGGGCCTGGTCGAGCGACCGCTGCAACCGGTCCCGGACGGGCACGGGCCGCCGGGATGCGAGTGGCTTGGAAGCGCGGACGCGGGGATCCACAGCGGCTGTGATCCATACGGTCAAGTGATGCAATCACTCGATCGTGGGCTCCTCCCTCTCCCACCGGTATGTGACACGGCGCCGCAGGCAGGTGCCATGGGGCGGGGAGAGGGCGCCGCTCAGGCCGCCTTCCTGGTCGCTGACAGGCGGAGTCTCCCTGCGCGTGGCATGGCGCGTGTGGAGTTGCGTCAGCTGCGGTAGTTCGTCGCCGTCGCCGAGGAGCTGAACTTCGGGCGGGCCGCCGAGCGTCTGCTCATCGCGGGCCCCTCGCTGTCCCAGCAGATCAAGGTGCTCGAGCAGGACCTGGGTGTGCGGCTGTTCGACTGGGACCGCCGCTCGGTCTCCCTCACCCCGGCCGGCGCCGCGCTGCTGCCGCACACCCGTGCCCTGCTGGAACGGGCCGACGACCTCCAGCGCCGGGCCGGCTCGCTGTCCGGCCGTACATTATCTGCTTGCTCAAGCGAGTAAATAGCCACCTGGAGGCAAGACCCGGACCGACCGGCGTGTCCGGGCAGGCCCGAGTCCCGGCTCGGTCCAGGGTGGTCGGTGCTGTCGTCGTAGGGAGGAATCGTGAAGCGTCGTCTCCTCGGGGTCCTGGCTCTTGCCGTGGCCGGCCTGATGCTGTGCGCCGTACCGGCTGCGGCTCGGGACGGGCGTGGCGATATGGAGAGCAGCGACTGGAATCTCCCGCTCACCAACATCGGCCTGTAGGGCTGTCCGTCCGGGGGCCGCCCAGCCGGACCGGTCCGAGCCGCAGCCTGGAACGCCTTTCGCCGGCCGCCACCGACACCAGCCGCAGCCGGCATGCGTTCGCGTGCGATCCCCTTACCGGCAGGGACGGTGGCGGGGCGCCGTAGCCTCAGGAGGTACCACTAACCCCCGGGCCGGATGCGTCCGCGCCACGCTCCGGACTCTCCTCCGCGCTGCTCGATGTACTGCTTGAAGCGCTTCATGTCGCCCTTGACGCGCCGGTCGAGTGTTCCGAGCATGTCCGCGGCCCTCTCCGCGGCCCCGCTGGGTTCGACATCCATGACGAGTTCCACCCTGGTGTGCGTGTCGTCGACGCGCTGGAAGCGGACCGAGCCCTTCTGCGTGGTGTCACCGCTGGTGGTGCGCCAGGTGATGCGCTCGTCCGGGAGCTGGTCGACGATCTCCGTGTCGAACTCCCGGCGGACCCCACCGATCTTGGTGGTCCAGTGGTTGTGCCGGTCGTCCAGCTGCCTGACTTCCTCGACGCCTTCCATGAAGTCCGGGAACCTCTCGAACTGCGTCCATTGGTTGTAGGCGGTGCGCAGGGGCACGTCGACTTCCACTGCTTCCTTGACCGTGCTCATCAGTGCCTCCGTTGATCGATCCGGTGGTGAGCCGAGTACCCGGCACGTCACCGGCTACTACCCCTGGGCTTGTGCGACCGGCCGCACGTACGTCCGGGCAGCGGTCGCAGCCCCGTACGCGGCGGCAGCCCCGCCTACGGGGCAGGTGCCTGCCCGGCTCAGTCCGCGTCCGGGCGCTCCTCGGTCAGAGGCCGGCCCAGAGTCTCCGCCGCGGCCTCGGCGAAGTCGTGGATGAGGGGGGAGCGGCGGGAGGCCGCCCATGCCAGGGCCACCTCGCCCGGACCGATGTCCTCCACGGGCAGCGGAACGACGTCCGGGCGGGTGTAGAAGCCGGCGGTGGACAGCGGGAGCACGCAGATGCCGGCTCCGGAGGCCACCAACTCCAGTTTCTCCTCCACCTGGTGGATCTCCGGGACGTCTGGACGCCGCTTGCCGCGCAACTCCAGCGCCACATCACGCCACTCGGGTACGGCGTCCGGGTCCTGGAGCAGGTGCTCGGAGGCGAGGTCGCCGACGGACACCGACGCCCTGTCCGCCAGTCGGTGCCCCACCGGCAGCATGACGACCCGCGGCTCCTTGAACAGCGGCCGCACCTGAAGGCCGCGCTGGTCGATGGGCAGTCGTACGACGCCGATGTCCGCCCGGCCGTCCCGCAGTACCTCCACCTGGTCGTCCCAAGTGGTGCGCAGCAGGCGGACGTTGACGCCGGGATGGCGTGCGGTGAAGGCCGCCGTGGCAGGGGTGACAGTGATGCCGGGCATGAAGCCGACGGTCAGCGTGGGGGTGTCCTGCGCCGCCGCCTTCACCCGCCGGACCAGCGCCTGCGCCGAGGAGAGCAGCGGTACGGCGTCCTCCAGCAACTGCCGTCCGGCCGGAGTGAGCAGCGTGCCGCGCCGGCCACGGTCGAAGACCTCGGCGCCCAGCTCGTCCTCCAGGCTCCGGATCTGCCGGGACAGCACGGGCTGTGCGATGTGCAGCCGCTCGGCCGCGCGTCCGAAGTGGAGCTCCTCGGCCACCGCCACGAAATACCGGAGCTTCCGCAGATCAAGATCCACCCGGACTCACCGCTCACTTTCTCCGTGCGACGACTCGTCTGGTCACCCGGCCGTCCTGAAGCGACCGCATCGATCGCCCCATGGGACGACCGAGGCATGTGACGAGGAATCTACCGCCCCGGGTGCCGGGAGCCGCTGCGGACGGTCTTCCCACCCTCTTCCGGCCGGTTCACTCGCCGACGGCGAGTACGGCCAGGGGGTCGGTGTGCGTCGGGGTCCAGCCCAGCTCCGCCTCGGCGCGTGCCGGGGTCAGCTGCTGGTCCAGGGCGAAGGCGTCCGCGATCGGGCCCATCTGCGCGCGGGCCTGCTCCAGCGTGATGGAGGCGACCTTGCCCTCGAGGCCGACGGACCGGGCGACGGCCAGCGCGCACTCCCTGGCGGTGGGGTTCACGCCGCCCACGCCGACGTACACCGAACCCGGCCTCGCCTTGAGCGCGGCGACATACAGCTCCGCGAGGTCGTCGACGTGCACCAGCGCCCAGCGGTTCGCACCGTCGCCGATGTACGGGACGGCGCCCGCTTCCCTGCCCGGGGTGGCGTAGAAGATGTCGATCAGGCGGTTCTCGCGGCCGTACAGCAGGCCGGGCCGCACGACCACGGGGCGGCCGCCGTGCTGGGCCCGCTGCAGTACGGCATCCTCGACGGGCTTGCGCCAGGCGACCAGGGCCGGCGGATGCCACGGAGCGGTCTCGTCCACGACCCCGCCGGTGTCGCCGTAGACCCAGGTGCCGCCGGTGTGCACATAGGTACCGGTGCCGATGCCGTCCTGCATGGCGGAGGCGGCCGCGAGGTCCTCGTCTCCGGTCTCGGCCTGCGCGAGGTGGACGACCGCCTCGGCGCGGGCCGCCGCGGCGTTGAGTACGCCGAGGTCTCCCAGCCCGCCACGCACCGGCGTCGCCCCGAGGGCGCCGACCGTCTCGGCGGCACGGTCGGTGCGGGCCAGTGCCTCGACGGTGTGCCCGTGGCGGACCAGCGCGCTGATCGTGGCCCTGCCGATGTACCCGGATCCACCGGTGAGGAAGATCTTCATGGTCGTGGCTCCTAACCTCCGTAGGCCGGTGACTTCGCTGACCAGCCTGCGCGCGGAGACGGAGCGGCGTCCAAGACCTCTTCCGGCGCCTGTGATACCCGGAGGGCATCACGTGCCCCACGCCCGTCCGTTCTGTTGCCGCTGAACTCGTGACCCCTTGGAAAGGTTCTGTAGCGCAGGGTTACTATGGCCCACCAAGAGTGACGAGTCCGGCCGGGGGAGCGGTGGAGCAGCAGGTGCAGGCGAAGACCGCCCCGGGACGATCCCTACGGATCGCCGTGGTGCTGCTGGTGGCCGCGTCCGGAGCCCTGGAGTCCGTCTCCTTCCTCGGTCTGGACCGGGTCTTCGCAGGAGTCATGACCAGCAACTTCGCCCTGCTCGGCATGGCCGTCGGCCGGGGCGAGGCCGTCGGTGTGAAGGCGGCTGTGCTGGCGCTGGCCGGTTTCGGCGTGGGCGCGCTGGTCGTCGCCTGGTGCACGCGCGGCCGTGTCACGGCGGCCACCCACTGGCCCCGGCACATCATGATCGTCCTCGGCGCCGAGGCGGTCGTCCTGGCCGTGGCCGCGCTGGTCTGGGGACTCACCGGCGGCATGCCCGGCACAGCGACCCGCGATGTCCTGCAGTTCGGAGCAGCGCTCGCCATGGGGGCGCAGTCCGCCGCCATGGTGGCCGCCGGGGAGGCCTCCGCGCCCACCACCTATCTGACCGGCACGCTGGCCACCTACATCGTCAAGGGCATCGGCGCCGGCCGCCCGGGCGTCTGGGTGCCGCTGCGGTTCATCGGCCTCATCGCGGGCGCCGCCGTCTCCGCCGCGCTGCTGAAGGAAGCGCGCGCCTGGGCCGCTCTCCCGCCCCTCATCCTGCTGCTGTGCGCGATCGCCACCGCCTGGACACCGCTCGCGGCACGGCGTCGCGATTCCTCCGGCCCCTCCTGACCGACCGCGGGCGGAACCGGTCGCTGACTGAGGCACATGAGCTACCGCCGGCCTCTCGGTCTCTCCGCCCAGGTACGTCGGTCTGGTGCGTTGCTGTCGCCTGCTTCGTCGAGCCGTTCAGCGAGGAGCATCGCCGCGTCGTCCGCCAGGTAGCCGTGGGTGTGGCGGATCAATTCCTGATGCAGCCCTTCCAGGAATTCCGACGGGGTGCAGGGGCGCACCGATTCCGCGGTCTCGGGCAGGGGAAAGAAATCGCCGTCTGGGCTGCGGGCTTCGATGACGCCGTCGGTGTGCAGCAGGAGACGGTCACCGGGCGCGAACGGGTAGCTCTCCACTTCGGCAG
The DNA here is from genome assembly GCF_001027185.1 of Streptomyces incarnatus. Classification (NCBI taxonomy): domain Bacteria; kingdom Bacillati; phylum Actinomycetota; class Actinomycetes; order Kitasatosporales; family Streptomycetaceae; genus Streptomyces; species Streptomyces incarnatus. The sequence goes on from NZ_CP011497.1 coordinate 8,266,947, forward strand.
GCGGGTCGGTCATGAGATCCTCCAGGCCCAGGGGCGGCAGGGGGCAGGCGGGGATGAGGGCCACCACCTTGCCCCGGCGGAGCACCAGCGGGGGCGGATGGCCGCGATTGACGACCTCGACGACGAAGGCGTCCGATACCTGAGCGACGAGCGCGGTGACGAAATCCTCGGTAAGGCCGTCCTGATCGGCGGGATCGAGCTCGCTGAGGGCCGCCCGTTCGCGCTCCAGCGCCGCCGCGCAGTGATTCACCACCTCCGCCACATCCTCGTCGTAGTGCGCGGCCTCCCGGAACGCACCCAGCACGGCTGCGGCCAGGCGCACGGCAGGCAGGCCCTTGCCGCGGACGTCTCCCACGATCATCCGGACCCCGTACCGGGTGTGCACTGCCTCGTACAGATCGCCGCCGATCTGCGCGCCCGTCTCCGCCGCGAGGTACTTGCTGGCCATCCGGACGGGCCCGAGCCGGGGCGGCACCGGCCGCAGCAGAACCCGTTGTGCCGCCTCGGCGACCCGGCGAACCTGGTTCAGCTCGCTCTGCCTGCGCGTGCGCATCGCATTACTCATGGTGACGCTTGCTGCCGACACCACGAGGAGGGAGACGAGGTTGCTGTAGACCTGGCCTCCCCAGCTGTGGTGGAGAGTGGCCGTGATGACGGTGACGGTGAAGGCTCCGGCCGCTGCCGAAAGGATGCCTTTGGGGCCCATCGTCAGCGAAGCCAGTGCCGGCATGGCGGCGAGGAGAGGGCCGGTGATGATGGCGTGTGCGGGGGAGAGCTCGATCCCCAGGGCGAGCAGTACGACCATGAATGGCACACACTGCGCGAGTCTGAAGAGGACCCGGCTATGACCGCCCGCCGCTGAGGGGCCAGATGGGCGGATGTGCGACCGCATGACTACAGCCTGCCCCCCTGATGCCGGGTGTTCCACCCGGCGCCCTCCCCACGTCTACCAGTGCGCGGGACGGCTGAGCGTGGGAGGCAGCACGGTCGCCGCGTCTCCCTTGGCCGCGTTCAGCTGTGCCTGGGTGAGGAACAGCGCGCCGCTGAGGTCGGCCCCGCTGAGGTCGGCGTCACGCAGGTCGGCCCCGATCAGATCGGCCTCGCGCAGATCGGCACCACTGAGGTCGGCGGCGACGAGCAGGGAGCCGCGCAGGCTCGCGCCCCGCAGGTCGGCGCCGGCCAGCTTCGCGCCCATCAGGTCGGCCCCGCGGTGACTCTTCCTGCGGCCCGGCACCTGGGCCCGCGCCAGCTCGCTGGCCCGCAGCAGCAGCGTGTTGACCTCGCCGCGCACCGCGTTCACATCGAGCCCGGTGATCGACTCGGCGCTGCCGCGGGTCAGGCCGTCGATGCGGGCCATGGCCCGCCGCAGCTCCTTGTGGACGGGGCGCGCCGGGGTGAGATCGAGGGCCTCGGCGACGTACCACAGCAACTCGTGCAGCTGCCGCATGACCGGGAAGACCTCGAACATGGAGCGCGCCGTCCTCGGTGTCTGACGCCAGTCGGTGCCGCCGAAGGTGACCTGGGACACCTTCTGCCCGGCGCCAAAGCAGTCGAAGACGGTGCAGCCGGGGTAGCCCTTGTCACGCAGTTGTGCGTGGATGCCGCAGCGGAAGTCCGACTGGAGGTTCGAACAGGGCTGCCCGGCGGGCTTGTTGACGGCGAAGTCGGCGGAGCGGGAGAACGGCAGGGCCACGCAGCACAGGCCGAAACAACTGGCACAGTCGGCCTGCAGGTCCTCGCGCTCCTGGGAGGCGATGGGATTCCGGGATGCGCTCGGATCGTGCGACGCCCCGAGGTCGTGCCCCCCTTGCTCCGGCCGGTTCGTCCGATCCTTCCGCGCCTGTCGGTTCGTCCCGGCCTGTCGGACCTTCCCGGCCTGCCGCCTGTTCCCGCCCTGCTGCGCCTTGCGGTCCATGCCGAGGGTGGCGCGCTCACGACCCTGCCCCGCCGGCGCGGCCTGCTCGCGGCCCCGGCCCGTGGCACGCTCCCCGTCCTGCCCTCCGGACGGAGCCCCGCGCTCGCCCGCCTGGGACGGACGCCCCTGCCCGCCGTCAGCAAGGGACCGCTTGCGTCCTCCCGCCGAGGAGGTCTGCTTCGGGCCCTCGCCCGCAGCGGGGCGCTTCCGCTCCCCGGAAGAAGAGGGGCTTCCGTGCTGTCGCGACACCGTGTGTGCTCCTGTTGGGCGATGACCACCGCGTACCACGGCGCTCCGAGAACACCGTCCATTCTCGCAGACGGCACACGACACCCCGAGCGACGGCCGGGGGCGCGGACGTCCGGCTCCGGTGGGTCCGGCGCGCGGTGCGATGCTGGCCCGGGCGCCGCTGTATGTTCCAGGTGTCCAGTGGACGACGACGAACTGGACGCCGATGGGCAAGCCCTACAGGCTCGGCGCCGGCGCAGGACTGACGACCGGATGGCAGAGGCGTTGAACGCGGCCGCCACGCCAACGTCGTAGGCCAGGGCGCCGTACGGTGCCGGCAGGGCGGCCGGTGCCAGGGTGACGGGCGGCGGAGCGCGTACCCCGTTTTCTACACTCACCGGATGAACAACTACACGTGCACTCACTGCGGCACTGTCGGTCTGATGGAAGGTTTCATCGAGGATGCCGGCGAGCACTCGCGTGGCTACGCGCGCTGGATCGAAGGGGCTTTGGAGCGGGGCATCTTCGGCGGTGCCAAGCGGATGGGCCGGCCCCGGCGGCAGATAGAGGCATTCCGCTGCCCCAAGTGCGGGCACCTGGAGTTGTTCGCGACCGGGGAGGTGTAGTCGGCCGGCGTCGTCCCTGGACGCCCTCTACGGACGGGAGCCCAACGGCTGCGGTGAGGTGGCGATCGTGTCGGCGGCTGGGCTGCCCCTGGTCATCGCGCCGGGGTGTAGGGGCAACCCTCCGGCAGGTGAATACGAGGAGCGGCGGAGACATTTGGATCCAACGGCTGTTTGACGGGTTTTCACTGTCTGACACCTGAAGGCCGCGGTGGCGCACCCCTAGTCTCCTACCGCCTGATCAGAAAGGACCTGATCAGTGGAGAACCTCCCCGCTCACCGCTCACACAGGAGGTCCACCGTGTCCTTGCTGTCCCGCATCAAGCGCTCTCACCGGACGCTCTCCCTCGTCACCGCCCTCCCCGCCGCCCTGGCCGGGATGTGGGTCGCCGCGCCGTCCGCTCAGGCCGCCGGTCTTCCCACACCCGACCACGTGATCGTGGTGGTCTTCGAGAACCACTCCTACGAGCAGGTCATCGGCAGCACCAGCGCCCCGTACCTGAACAACACGCTGAAGGCCGGCGGCGGCAACCTCACCAACTCGTTCGCCATCACCCACCCCAGCCAGCCGAACTACCTGGACCTGTTCTCCGGCAACAACCAGGGCATCACCAACGACAACTGCTACACCCCGCAGTTCAGCAGTGCCGCGAACCTCGGCTCCGAGCTCATCGCCGCGGGCAAGACCTGGGGCAGCTACAACGAGGGTCTGCCCTCCGAAGGCTCCACGGTCTGCACCAACTCCGCCACCAAGTACGCCCGGAAGCACAACCCGTGGTTCGCGTTCAGCAACGTCCCGCTGAACACCGCGCACACCTTCACGCAGTTCCCGACGGACTACACGACCCTGCCCAAGGAGTCGTTCGTCGTCCCGAACCTGTGCAACGACATGCACGACTGCTCCATCAGCACCGGTGACACCTGGCTGAAGAACAACCTCAGCGCCTACGCCACCTGGGCCCAGACGCACAACAGCATCCTGGCCGTCACCTTCGACGAGGACGACAGCTCGCACAGCAACCACATCGCCACCGTGTTCTACGGCGCGCACGTCGCGCCGGGCAGTTCCACCTCGACGCACTACAACCACTACGACGTGCTGCGCACCCTCGAGGACCTGGCCGGGCTGACCACGCACGCCGGCGCCGCGGCCAGCGCCTCCGACATCGCCGGCATCTGGAACTGACCCTGCGGAGCGCTCCGTACACCGCCGGCCTGCGCCGGTGACACAGCGACGGCCGCGGCCTCACGCGAGGCCGCGGCCCCGCCAACCTTCAGCGGCGCATCTCTGTGGGGGGACACATCCACTGCGTCGTGCAGCCGGCGGGGACGGAGGACATCGCCCGGTTCGCCGTCTTCGGCCCCGCGCTTCCCGGCTCATGAGCCGACCGGGAGCCGCGTACCAGTGCACCCAGTCCACCCGGACCGGCCGTCGAGTCGAGCGGTGAACCTTCGTGCCGCCCGCATCCATGGAGCGGCGATCGGTGGCCGGCCCGAGGAGCGATGCCGCGCCGTGCGACAGACGGGCGGCCGTATCAGGGTGCGAGCACGGTCAGTCCTCGCGGCGCGCTCACGTGCACCGCTCCGTCGGCCGTGACCGTGACGTCCAGCCGGTCTCCGCCCACCTGGAGGCCGGTCACGGTGAGCGGTGCGTATGCCCGGGCGAATCCGGGGGCCACGGTGACCGTGCCGGCGGGGACGTCCGCGTGGAGACCGAGGGCGGCCTGGAGTACCAGGACCGAGGAGGCGGCCGCCCATGCCTGGGGGCGGCAGGACGCCGGATAGGGGGCGGGGCCGGGACCGGCCTCGGAGCCGTGGCCGCTGAAGAGTTCGGGAAGGCGGGCGTCGAAGGCGGCCGAGGCGGTCAGCAGACCGCTCGCCAGGGACGCGGCGGCGTCCGGGAAACCGGCCCTGACCAGGCCGTGTACGGCGATGGCGGTGTCGTGCGGCCAGATGGAACCGGTGTGGTAGCCATAGGGGTTGAAGCCCACCGAGCCGCTGCTCAGCGTGCGCAGACCGTGCCCGGCGTCGAGGTCGCGGCCGGTGAGGCGGGCGGCCAGCAGTGCGCTTTCCTCCCCGTTGAGCAGTCCCGTGCCCAGCAGGTGACCGAAGCCCGAGGTCACCGCGTCCGCCGGCCGGCCGTCGCGATCCAGGGCGACGGCGGGGTAGGGGCCGTACGCGTCCTCCACCCAGAAGCGCCCGCGGAACCGCTCGGCGAGCCGCTCGGCCCACTCCTGCCACTCCTCGGCCCCGGCCCGGCCGAACGCCCGCAGCAGGGACGCCCCGCCGCATGCCGCCTCGTAGGCGTAGGCCTGGACCTCGCACAGCGCAATCGGCGCGGCGGCGAGGCGGCCGTCGCGGAAGCGGATGGAGTCGTCGGAGTCCTTCCAGCCCTGGTTGGACAGGCCCTGACCGGTGTGGTCGACGTACTTGAGGAAGCCGTCGCCGCTCGCCTCCGCCTGATCGCGCATCCAGGCCAGCGCCGACTCGGCGTGCGGCAGCAGTGGTTCGACCTCCTCCGGGGGCAGGCCCCAGCGCCAGGCGTCGTGGAGGAGGATGATCCACAGGGGCGTGGCGTCGACCGTGCCGTAGTACACCGGAGGCAGCAAGAGTCCTCCGTTGTCGCGCAGGGAGTCCCGGCGTACCTCGTGCAGGATCTTGCCCGGCTGTTCCTCGGTGGCGGGGTCGGTCGCGGTGCCCTGGCGGCGGGCGAGCGTGCGCAGGGTGCCGGAGGCGAGGCGGGTGCCGAGCGGCAGCAGCATCCGGGCGGCCCAGAGCGAGTCGCGGCCGAACAGGGTCAGATACCAGGGGGCTCCGGCGGCCAGGAACTGGTCCGGACGGTCCGGGGCAGGGGAGCGGGGGTCCGTCAGGCGCAGGCGGTCCAGGTCGGTCAGCGACTGCTCCAGCCAGCGGTCGAGCCCGCGGTCGGCACTGCGTATCCGCGGGGTCTGCCAAGGGAGTTGGCCGTGAGGAGGGGCCGGGAACCGGTCGCCGTCGGTGTAGGCCGCGGTGCAGGTCAACGTCATGCTCCATGCGGCACCCGGCTGGAGGGAGATGTCGTACGCCAGGTGACCCGTCGTCAGACGAAGCGCGGTCGGGGCGGGTTCGCCGACCAGGGTTACGGCGAAGTCGGCGCCGGTCCAGGACAGGCCGGTGCCCCCGGCGTCCAGGGCCTGCTGCGGTAGCGGCGGCAGAACCTGCCCGGACTTCACCTGCTCCATGGCGGCGAGGTCCGTCCCGGCGTGCACCGTCATCCGCACGCGGACGTGCTCGGTACCCGAGTTGGTGAGCTCGAAGGTCTCCTCCAGCCGGCCGGCGGACAGACGGCGGCGCCGGTGCAGGGCGACGGCCGGGTCCGGCGTGGTCTCGCCGAGGCCGCGCAGGACCGCCCGGAAGTCCGCGCGATCCGCTCCTCGCAGGCCGCCCTGGACCGGCGCCAGAGGGATGCCCTCGGTCGAGACGGTCAGCCGGGCAAGCGCTCTGCGGTCGCCGTGGTAGAAGCCGTCCGCACCCTCGCTGAGCTGCCCGTCCGCGCGCGAGACCGCGAGGCTCGGCGCGTGCACGATGACCACCGCGTCGTGCAGGAACGGCTGCAGGCCCGGGACGGCGGACGCGGATGACCGGGCCGGGCCGTCGGCGTCCTGCGGCTTGACATGGGTGTCCAAGGGCGTAGAACCTCTCGGCGTTGGATCGTTCCAAGGACACTAAGTCCGTCCTCAGAGCCGTGACAACGGTTTTGGAACGCTAAAATCAACTCCGAATCTCCTCTCTGCATCGGAGAGCCGCATGCCCCGCTCCAGCAGGACCTCCTCGGCCAAGGGCGGCCCGGTGACCCTCGTGATGGTCGCCCGGCGGGCCGGAGTCTCGCCGCAGACCGTGTCGAACGCGATCAATTCGCCCGGCATGCTCCGGCCCGAGACCCTGGAGCGGGTCCGCCGCGCGATCGACGAGATGGGGTACCGCCCCAGCCGCGCCGCACAGACACTGCGCACCCGCTCCAGCAGGCTGATCGGCTACGGCATCCAGCCCGCTCCGGCCGGACAACCCGTCCTGGACCGCTTTCTGCACGCCCTGTCGCAGGCCGCGGACGGGGCCGGTCACCGGATCCTGCTCTTCGCCTGCCCGCCCGGCGGCCCCGGCCTGGACGGATACGAGGAGGTGCTCGCCCAGCACGAGGTCGACGGCTTCGTGCTCAGCGGTACCGACCGCGGCGACCCACGACAGGCATGGCTCGCCAGGCGAGGGGTGCCCTTCGTCGGTTTCGGCCGGATGTGGTCGGGCCGGCAGATCGGTGACTGGGTCGATGTCGACGGCGCCTCGGGCACGGACGCCGCGGTCGAACACCTCGTCGCCCAGGGCCACCGCGAGATCGCCTTCCTCGGCTGGGAACGCGGCACCTCCGGCGCCGGTGACGACCGCGCCGAGGGCTGGCGGCGGGCCATGCGCCGCCACGGTCTTCCGACCCGCGGGCGGCGCGGACAGAGCGCGGACCACAGCGACGCGGCCCGTGCCGCCGTGAAGCCGCTCCTGGACGCGGGCGCGACGGCCGTGATCGCGGCAAGCGACATGCTGGCGCTCGGCTGCTACCAGACGCTGCGCGAACGCGGCGCCCTTCCCGGACGGGACGTCGCCGTGGTCGGCTTCGACGATTCCCCGACCGCCGGGATCCTCTCGCCCGCCCTGACCTCCGTCGCCCAGCCGCTGGAAGAGGTCGGCCGGGAGTGCGTACGGCTGCTGCTGGCACGGATCGCCGCTCCCGACGCACCGCCCGAGCGCCTGCTGCTGGAGCCGGCGCTCGTCGTACGCGACAGCAGCGCTGCGGCGGCCACCGCGGCCGAGTAGCCATCCGCCGCGGGGCGGCCGGGCCTTCCAGGGCTCGTGGAACGAGTTCACCCACTTCCTCGTCGCCACCCGGTCCAGCCGGTACGAGACCCTCGGCGTCCGGCGCCACCGCAGCACGCCGGACCCGTCGGCCGCACCGGGTCAGCAACCGGAGTCGGCGACGACGAAGTAGCCCGGGGAGGTCTGCTTCAGGGTGTGGGTGATGGCGAGGTTGTACAGCCCCATGGTCTGGTCGGAGCCGTTGGCGTAGGTGTAACCACCGCTCTGGTGCGCGCGCCCGGCCGCCACCTGGTTGTAGTTGTTGTCGGTGTAGCACTGCGGAGCCGCGCCGGTCGTGGTCGCCGTGACGGCCGAGGAGGAGGCACCGACGGCACCGGTGGAGTCGACCGCGGCGACGGTGTACCGGTAGGAGGTGCCGGCGGACAGGCCGGTGTCGGTGTACGACGTACCCGTCGCCGAACCGACCTTCGTGCCGTCGCGGTAGACGTCGTACGAGGCGGCGCCGCTGACGGCGTTCCAGGACAGCGATGCACTGGTGTCGGTGGTCCCGGTGACCGTCACCCCGGACGGAGCCGGCAGGGAGTTGCTTCCGGTGCCGCTGCCGGAACCGTCCAGTCCCCAGAACTTCGCGGTGTAGTAGCTGGAGCAGATGTGGTCGAGGTAGTAGGTGCCGGTGCTGCCGCACTGGTCGGCGCCCGAACCGGGGTTGACCGCGAGACCATGGGCCATACCGGAGACCGAGAAGAGGGCGACGGCGGGCTTGCCCGCGGAGTCGTCGTAGATGCTCTCGGTGGTGCCGCCGGTGAGGTTCCGGGTGCTCGAGGCCGTCTGTCCGATGCCCCGGACATCGGTCCACTGGTCGCGCAGTTCAGTGCCGTTGACCGGTGCGACGGTGGTGTCCGAGGTGCCCTGCCAGATCGCCACACGCGGCCACGGCCCGGTGTAACCCGGGTCGGAGCCGCGTGCCTTGTCGCCCCACTGCTTCGGGGTCAGGTTCTGGTTGCTGTACTGGCACCCGGAAGCGGCGCTCTGTGTGGTGGCGCACTGAGCGGGAAGCCCGGAGTCGACGGCGCCGCCGGCGAACACGTCCGGGTAGTCGGCGAGCAGGTCGGCGGTCATACCGCCGCCGGCGGACAGACCGGTGACGTAGATCCGGCTGCGGTCCGAACCGTACTGCGCCACGGCCGTGTCGACCATCTGCACCACCGACGCCGCCTCGCCCTTGCCGCGGGTGTCCTTGGTGGAGTCGAACCAACTGAAGCAGGACAGGCTGTTGTTGGCCGTGCCGGTCTGCGGATAGACCACGGCGAAGCCCCACTGGTCGGCGAACTTCTGCCAGCCGGAGTGCGAGTGGTAGTCGCTCGCCGACTGCGTGCAGCCGTGCAGGGCGACGACCAGCGGGGCGCCTGTGGGGAGGTTCGCCGGCGCGTACTCGTACATCGCCAGGTTGCCGGGGTTGGAACCGAAGTTCGTGACCTGCTGGAAGGTGCCCGTGGCCGCGGCGGCCGGGGTGAGGGGGCCGACCAGGCTCAGGCCCGCGGCGAGGGCCCCGAGCCCGGCGGCGAGAGCGGTGCGCCTGAAGAGTGTGCGCACAGGAGTGGAACGCATGGGGCGGCTCCTAGGGGTGGGGGAGAGCAGAGGGGGAGCACGGGCGCTGCCCGGTGCCCTGGCCGGGCGCTTCGCAGAGCAACGCCGGGCCGGCTCGTCCCCGTGCCGCCCGGTGCGAGGCGCTGGTGCCACGGCACACTGTCGTACCGGCTCACTCGCAGCGGACCGTACGACCGGTTGCCGGCCCACGACATGTGAAGGGCGGCCAGGAAAGCCGTAGCCGAGGTGGCTCGCGCACACATGGTGTTGGCGATGCCGCCGTGGCATGAGCAGGGCCCGGGCGCCGTGGGTGAGGGGGCGTATCGGACACTTCGGGAAGCCTCCGCACGCCGCACCAGCCGGCGACCGTCGGCACATAGTGCGGGCACCCACCTGATGCTGCGCAAATATGTCGTCGGCCCACGTGTCTCACTGTGGGGTTCCTCCCTACCGTGTTCCGCCATGGAAAGCACCAGGAACTCCGCCGAGAGTCCTCCCCAGCTCCCCGGACCGAGCGCTGCCGCGGTGTCCGCGCCGGGCCCGACCCGATTCCTCGCGGGCCGCAAAGCCCTGGTCACCGGCGCGGCCAGGGGTATCGGCCGGGCCTGTGCCGAGCACTTCGCCGCGGCCGGGGCCGAGGTCTACGTGGTGGACCGGGCCGCGGAGGCGGCCAAGGAGGTGGCGGAGGCGATCGGCGGCGTCGCCGTCGTGGCCGACCTCTCCGCGCCCGAGGCCGTGGACATGCTGCCGGACGACGCCGACATCGTGGTCAACAACGCGGGTCTGCAGCACGTCGCTCCCCTGCACGAGTTCCCTCCGGAGCGCTTCACGCTGATCCAGCGGGTCATGGTGGAGGCCCCGTTCCGCATCCTGCGCCGCACCCTGCCGCACATGTACGCCCGGGGGTGGGGCCGGGTGGTCAACGTCTCCTCCGTGCACGGCCTGCGGGCCAGCCCCTACAAATCGGCGTACGTCGCCGCGAAGCACGCACTGGAGGGGCTGAGCAAGGTGGTCGCCCTGGAGGGAGCCGCGCACGGCGTGACCAGCAACTGCGTCAACCCCGGCTACGTCCGCACCCCGCTGGTCGAGGAACAGATCGCCCACCAGGCCGCCGCCCACGGCATACCGGCGGCGGACGTGACGGACCAGGTGTTCCTGGAGCGCACCGCGATCAAGCGCCTCATCGAGCCGGCGGAGGTCGCCGCGGCGGCCCTGTGGCTCTGCACCGAGCGCAGCGGCTACATCACGGGCAGCTCGATCCCCCTCGACGGCGGCTGGACGGCCCACTGACGGCCTTTTCCGGTCTGCCCCCTGTCCCTGCCCCTGTCTCTACCCCTGTCCCTGTCCCCGCCCATCCCTGTATGTCCCCATCCACTCGCCCCCGGACCCGCTCGGCCGTCACCCGGCACCGGCCGAGCCCGGCGGATCCGCTCCCTTCTCACTCCGAAACGGTGACAACCATGCCCAGCGCTCACACCGCCGTGAACGACCCAGGCACCTCCGGCAGACCAGGCGGTCTCCGCAAGATCGTCGCGGCCAGCCTGATCGGCACCACCATCGAGTGGTACGACTACTTCCTCTACGGCTCCGCCGCCGCCCTGGTCTTCGGCCATGTGTTCTTCCCGGAGTCGGATCCGCTGACCGGCACCCTGCTCTCCTTCCTCACCTACGCCATCGGCTTCGCCGCCCGCCCGATCGGCGCCGTCGTCTTCGGTCACTTCGGCGACCGCCTCGGCCGTAAGAAACTCCTGGTCATCAGCCTGCTGATGATGGGCGGCGCCACCGCTCTGATCGGCTGCGTCCCCGGCTACGCAAGCATCGGCGTCGCCGCCCCGCTGCTGCTGACCACCCTCCGTCTGATCCAGGGCTTCGCTCTCGGCGGGGAGTGGGGCGGCGCCGTCCTGCTCGTGTCCGAACACGGCGATCCCCGGAAGCGCGGGTTCTGGGCCTCCTGGCCGCAGGGCGGCGCCCCCGCCGGCAACCTGCTCGCCGTCGGCGTCCTCTCCCTGATGACCAGCCTGCTGAGCGACGACGCGTTCACCTCCTGGGGCTGGCGCGTGCCCTTCCTGCTCTCGGCCGTACTGGTCATGATCGGCCTGTGGATCCGGCTGTCGGTCGACGAGTCCCCGCTGTTCAAGGAGGCACTCGCGAAGGCCGAGCGGCGCAAGGCCGAACAGCAGGCCGAGCAGCTGCCGTTCGTCGCGGTCCTGCGCAACCACTGGCGCGACGTCCTGGTCGCGATGGGCGCCCGGATGGCCGAGAACATCTCGTACTACGTGATCACCGCCTTCGTCCTCACCTACTGCGTCGACCACCTGAAGATCGGCAAGCAGACGTCGCTGAACGCCGTGCTGATCGGCTCGGCCGTGCAGTTCTGCCTGATCCCGCTGTTCGGCGCGCTCTCCGACCGGATCGGCCGCAAGCCGGTGTACCTGGTGGGCGCGGTCGGCGTGGGCCTGTGGTCCTGGGCCTTCTTCGGCCTCCTCGACACCAGGTCCTTCCCCGCGCTCGTGCTCGCCGTCACCGTCGGCCTGGTCTTCCACAGCGCCATGTACGCCCCGCAGGCCGCGTTCTTCTCCGAGCTGTTCGCCACGCGGATGCGCTACACCGGTGCCTCCATCGGCGCCCAGCTCTCCTCGGTGGCGGCGGGCGCCCCCGCCCCGCTGATCGCCACCGCGCTGCTGAGTTCCTACGGCACCTCCACTCCCATCTCGGTGTACGTCGGTCTGGCCGCCCTGATCACCGTGATCGCCGTCATCGCGGCCCGGGAGACCCGAGGCAGCGATCTGGCCGCCATCGACCCGGACGACACCGCCGCACGGCCCGTCGCGGGCCAGCAGACCGCCGCCTCCACCTGACACCCCTCACCGCGTCCCCGAGCGGGGGCCGGGTCTCTCCGGTCAGGAGACCCGGCCCCCGCCGTTGCCGCTGACCGGTCCCACCGCCTCACCGACTTCCGAACGATGGCCAGCCCATGCCCCAAGAACCCACATCCGTCGCCCCCCACCTGCACAGGCTGCTCGACCTCCTCGCCGAAGGCGCTCCCGCCGAGGACCTCGGAGCCGTCGCCGTCGAGGCGCGGCGCGGGGGCGCCCCGGCGCCGGAACTCGCGGAGATCGAGCAGGCCACCGCAGCGGCGCTGCGCGTCCAGAGCATCCTCGGACAGCACCGGCGCCGCGAGGCGGAGCTGACCGCCCTGTTCGACACCGCAGGCGACCTCGCGGCGCTGCGTGACCTCGACGCCGTACTGCGCTCCATCGTGCGCCGCGCCCGCATGCTCCTCGGCACCGACACGGCCTACCTCACGCTGCCCGACGAGGAGGCGGGGGACACCTACATGCGGGTCACCGACGGATCGGTGTCGGAACTGTTCCAGAACCTGCGCCTGCAGCTCGGGGAAGGCCTCGGCGGCCTCGTCGCGCAGACCGCCCGCCCTTACGCCTCCCCGGACTACCGCACCGACGACCGGTTCGTGCACACCGGCAGCATCGACGCCGGAGTCCTGGACGAGGGCCTGGTCGCGATCCTCGGCGTACCGCTGCTGCTGGGTTCCGGCAGCGGTGGGCAGGTCATCGGCGCGCTCTTCGCCGCGGACCGCACGCCCCGCACCTTCTCTCCCGACGAGGTCGCGCTGCTGTGCTCGCTGGCCGCCCACGCCGCCATCGCCATCGACACCGCCAAGGCCATGGCCGACGCGCGGGCGGCGCTCGCCGAGCTCGCCGAGGCCAACGCGGTGATCCGGGAGAACTCCGCCGCCATGCAGCGCGCCGAGGAGGCCCACGACCGGCTCACCGATCTGGTGCTGCGCGGCGGTGACATCACGGACGTGGCCGCCGCCGTGGCGGGCCTGCTGCGGGGTGCCGTCGTCGTGCACGACGGCGCCGGATGGCCGCTCACCGAGGCCGCCGGGGAGGACGGCATGTGCACCTGGGGCACACCGGACGCCATGAGTGCCGCGGACGCCGCGGCCCTGGTCGCCGCCGCCGAGAGCTCACGCGCCGCCGCCCACGCGGTGTTCCGCGACGGCCGCTGGGTCTGCGCCGTGCTGGCCGGGCAGGAGCTGCTCGGATGCCTGGTCCTGCACGGGCGTCCGGAACTGGACGGTCCCGACCGGCGCCTGTTCGAGCGCAGCGGCGTCGTCACCGCTCTGCTGCTGTTGCTGCGGCGCTCGGTCGCCGAGACCGAGAACCGGGTCCGTGGCGACCTCATCACCGACTTGCTCAGCGCGCCCGACCGCGACCCGTCCGGTCTGGTGGACCGTGGCCGCCGGCTGGGCATCGACCTGAACCGGCCCCACCTGGTGCTCGCCGCCGTGACCGGCGACTCGGCCGGGGAGCGGCTCGCCGCCGCAGCTGTGCAGTACCTGTTCGGATCCGGCAGCGGCAGCGCGGAACACGAGGGCGCCGTCGTGCTGTTGCTGCCGGACGACGGCACCGGGCCGGGCGAGGCGGCCCGGGTCGCCGCCGGACAGCTCACCCAACTGGTGGGCGCGCCGGTCACGGTGGCCGGCGCCGGACCCGCCACGGGGCCACGGGCGATCGCCGACGCCCACGCCGAGAGCGCGCGGTGCCTGAAGGCCCTGCACGTGCTGGGCCGCGACGGCACCGGAGCGTGCGCCGCAGAGCTCGGCTTCCTCGGGGTGCTGCTGGGCAGGGACCACGACGTGCACGGTTTCGTCGCCACCACCCTGGGACCGCTGCTCGAGTACGACGCCCGGCGCGGCACCCGACTGGTGCGCACCCTGCACGCCTACTTCGGCTGCGGCGGGAGTCTCACCCGGGCGAAGGAGGAGCTGCACGTGCATGTGAACACCGTCGTGCAGCGGCTGGAGCGCATCCAGGCGCTGCTCGGCCCTGACTGGAACGCCCCCGAGCGGGCCTTGGAGCTCCAACTCGCCCTGCGCCTGCACCTGTTGTCGGCAACCTGACCCGGCCTGGGGTGGCCGGTCCCACAACTCTCCATCCCGGCGGCCCCTGCAGACATGTTGGTGAGCACCGCCCCTGCCGGCCCATTCGTGGCGGCGTCACACATGGCCGGTGACGACCGGTGCCGTAAGGGTGAGGAATGCCTGGTCTCCGTCGCACTACGGCGGGCGGGCCGGGCCGATGAACGGAACGAATCCCGGTGGGGAAGGAAACGGCATGGACAAAGTGATGGCCGCGGCCGGGCGGGCAGTGGCGGACATCCCCGACGGTGCGACCCTCGCGGTGGGCGGCTTCGGCCTGTGCGGAATCCCGTCGACGCTGATCGCCGCGCTGGCCGAGGCCGGTACATCAGGTCTGCGGGTCGTGTCCAACAACTGCGGTGTGGACGACTGGGGACTCGGCCTGCTGCTGCGGGCCGGCCGGATCGCCCGGATGACGTCCTCCTACGTGGGTGAGAACAAGGAGTTCGCCCGCCAGTACCTCTCCGGCGAACTGGAGGTGGAGCTGACGCCGCAGGGCACGCTCGCCGAGCGGCTGCGGGCCGGCGGCACCGGCATCCCCGCCTTCTACACCCCGGCCGGGGTGGGCACCCAGGTGGAGGAGGGCGGCCTGCCCTGGCGCCACACCCCGGACGGCGGCGTCGCGGTGGCCTCCCCGCCCAAGGAGACACGGGAGTTCGGCGGCCGCCGCTACCTGCTGGAGGAAGCCATCACGGCCGACTTCGGGCTGGTGCGTGCGGCCGTCGCGGACCGGCACGGCAACTGCGTGTTCCACGCCGCGGCACGCAACTTCAACCCGCTGTGCGCGATGGCGGGCCGCGTGACCCTGGTGGAGGCCGAACGCGTCGTCGAACCCGGTGAGTTGCCGCCGGACGACATCCACCTGCCGGGTGTGTACGTGGACCGGGTGGTCGCCGTCGATCCCTCGCTGGAGAAGCGCATCGAGCGCCGCACCGTCCGGCCGGCGCGCACCGGCGCCGCAGCGACCACGTCGCGCACCGACTCCGAGGAGAAGTGACCATGCCGCTCGACCGGAACCAGCTCGCCGCCCGCGCCGCCCGGGAACTGCGCGACGGCCAGTACGTCAATCTGGGCATCGGTCTGCCCACCCTGATCCCGAACCACCTGCCGGACGGGGTGCATGTGGTGCTGCACTCGGAGAACGGCATCCTGGGCGTCGGCCCCTACCCGTACGACGGCGAGGAGCACCCCGACCTGATCAACGCGGGGAAGGAGACGGTGACCACCGTCCCGGGTACCGCCTACTTCGATTCGGCCTTCTCCTTCGGGATGATCCGGGCCGGCCGGATCGACGTCTCCGTGCTGGGGGCCATGCAGGTCTCGGCGCGGGGCGATCTGGCCAACTGGATGATCCCCGGCAAGATGGTCAAGGGCATGGGCGGTGCGATGGACCTGGTCCACGGCGCCCGTCGGCTGCTGGTCGTCATGGAGCACGTCGCCAAGGACAGCTCCCCGAAGATCGTCGAGGAGCTCACCCTGCCCGCCACGGGCCGCCGCGTGGTCGACCGGATCATCACCGACCTGGCCGTCATCGACGTCACCGCCGCGGGACTGAGACTGGTCGAAACCGCGCCCGGCATCACGGCGGAGCAGGTCCGGGCCGCGACCGGCGCCCGGCTGCTGATCGACACTGAGGGCGCGTTGTAGCGGGTCGTCCGATAGACGTCGTACGTGCCGCCGTCGGAACTCACCGTGCCCTGGTAGGTCCCGGTGGGCCGGTGTCATGGAGACGGACCCGCCGCCGTCCGTCCAGAACGAGTAGGAGAAGCCGTTGTCGGTGCCGGTCTGGTTGGTGGTGATGGTCGTGGCGGCGTGGGCGGCGGCGGGCAGCAGCAGCCCGACGCCGATGCGACCGCTGCCAGCGCGCCGGCCCGGCCGATGAAGCCCCTGCGGCTCATCGGGTGGCCGGGCAGGTTCTGTGCGTCCATGTTTCCTCCCGCTGGGGACCGATGGGCGACATGGCGTGGTCATGCCAGGGCTGAGTATGCGTCGAGCCGGAGGGGCGGGCAACGGTTCAGTTTCCGAAATCTCTGACGAAATTAAGGTAGTCGTCCCTGGAATTGCCGCCGAAAGTTTCGGTATCGACCTGCTCGATTGCTCGCGTCCTGCCTCGGTGACGTCAGGAACAAGCCATGGAGCGGCATCGACACTGTTCGGACAGCTCGCGCCCTCGCACAACGAAGCCCGTTATGCCCCGATAAGATACCTTTTGTGATCAGGACAGGACGGCCGCGGCGTCACCGCCCTCCGTACGGTGGCCGACGTGACCCCGTACTTATGTCACCCCTGATCCTCACCGTCGTCATCGCCGGCCTGGCCTTCGCCACCCCCAGGGAGATCGCCTTCAGCCGGCTCCTGCCCGCCGCGCCCGCCCTCGCCGCCGCGATGTGGCCGGTGCTCGCCACGATCCTGCTGGGGGCGTTCTGCCTGCTGGTCATGATCGGGCTCAGCCTCGTGTACACGGATCTGGGTACGCCCTACACGGCGGCCGCGATCGTCGCGGTCACTTTGGCGGCCGCCTATACGAGCCACCTGCGGCTCCAGCGCGAGGAGACACTCTTCCAGATCCGGCTCGTCGCCGACGCGGCACAGCAGGTGCTGCTCCGTCCGCTGCCGCGTCGCGTCCAGAATGTCGAGATCGAGTCGCTGTATCTGGCGGCCCAGGAGCAGGCCCGGATCGGAGGCGACTTCTATGAGGTGGCCGACACGCCGTACGGGGTACGGCTGCTCATCGGTGACGTGCGGGGCAAGGGGCTGTCGGCGGTGGGGGCGGCCTCCGCGGTGATCAACTGCTTCCGGGAGAACGCGTACGACCAGCCCGACCTGAGAGGCATCATCCATCGCCTGGAGACCAGCATGTGCCGCTACAGCCTCGCGATCATCGACCCGGACCAGCCGGAGCACTTCGCCACCGCTCTGATCGCCGAGATCCCGTACGCCGGCGGGCATGTGAAGGTCCTGAACTGCGGGCACCCTCCGCCACTGCTGATGCAGAGCGGAGAGATCCGCGTCCTCGAGCCCACGGTCCCCTCGCCGCCCCTCAATCTCTCGGCGCTCCTCGGGGACGACTACCACGTCGACACCGTCGCCTTCGCCTCGGGCGACCAGATGCTGCTCTACACCGACGGTGTGACCGAGACCCGGGACCGCGCCGGCGTGTTCTTCCCGCTGGCGGAGTGGATGCGGCAGCTCGGCCCGGCAGCACCCCGCGAACTGCTGGACCAGCTTCACCGGGACCTCCTCCACTACGGCGGCGGAAGGCTCGACGACGACATCGCCGCCGTCGCCGTGCGCTCCCGGCGCCCCGGACCTCAAGAGCCCTCCGGGTAGCCGCCTGGAAGCCGTGCTGCGGCTGGGTCCGCCTCGTCACGGGCCGGGCTCAGGCCCTGGGCGCCCGGGCGACGTACGACGGCTCCCGGAAGCCGGCGCCGCGGGCACCCTGGACCTGACGCCCGGCGATGGCCGCCGGTCCCGGTGGCCAGTCCGAGCCGTCAGCCGGTGACGTACTGCGGCGCGGAGTACGCAGCCGGAGCTGCCTGCGGCGCGGAATACGGGGATGCCTGCGGGGCGAAGTATGGTGCCGGAGCCGCCTGCGGGGCGGAGTAAGGGGCCGGGGCTGTCTGCGGAGCGGAGTAAGGGGCCGGGGCTGTCTGCGGGGCGGCGTAGGGAGCCGAGTGCGGGGCGTAGTGCGGTGGGCGGTGGTCGTAGCCGTCCCACGTGGCCACTGCGGTGGCCTGTGAGTTGGCCACCGCGGTGCCGCCCCCGACGGCCATGGCGGTGGCCTGTGAGTTGGCCACGGCGGTGATCTGCGGAGGGGCCCCGTGGCCACCGGCGAAGCTGACGCCCGCGCCGAGGACGGACAGGCCCGCGACCGCCGTGGCTACGACGGCAACGCGCTGAATTCTGCGCATGGTTCGTCCCTTTCTTGCCGGGACATCGAGGCCCCGGGTTGACTACTCAACGTGAGAGTATCTGCACGTTTTGTAGCGATTTGGGATTAGCGATGCTCCATGCGCTGTGTCAAGCCTTTCGCTCTACTTTGTACGACAAACGTCATCCGCGCGGCACGGCGGCGCCGGTCGGCATCGTGGAGTGCTGACCGGCGCCGCCCACCGCGGCGCATCACAGCGTCGCGGTCGTCCCCTCCCCGGAGGCGCTGCCCACGAGCCACTGGTCCCAGCCCAGGTTGAAGTCGGCGTAGCCGTTGTCGGCCGAGGCCTTGGCGCGGGGTGAGCCGGTGATGGTGACGGGGTCGCCCTGCTTGACCTGGCCGTAGAACCACTTGGCGTCCGCCATGGACAGGTGGACGCAGCCGTGCGAGCCGCGGGCGCTGCCGCTGCCCGGATTGGGGTCGCCGGTCGAGAAGTGCACGTACGTCCCGGACTGGGTCAGGTGGACGTCCCAGGGCAGCGTCAGGTCGTAGTAGTTGGGGCTGCCCTTGTCGCAGCTGATGCCCACGCTGCAGGAGGTCATGTGGACCTTCTCCTCCTTGTCGATGACGGCCATCGTGCCGTTCCACGTCGGATACTCGGCGCTGCCCGCGTTGATCGACAGCGTGCGCACCAGCTTGCCGCCGCGGGTCACCTTCATGGTGTGGCCGGTCACCGAGACATCGGCCCGTACGTCGTCGCCGATCTGGAAGGTGTGCGTGTAGCTGCGGACGCCGTAGCGACCGTTTCCGTTGCTGACGCCGTTCAGGTCCGCGTCGATCTTCACCTTCGTGCCGGAGGGCCAGTACGTCTTCGGCCGCCAGTCGGCGCGCCGGTCACCGAACCAGTGCCAGGCGCCGGCCACCGGCTGCGAGGCGCTCACCTTCATGTGCTTCTCGACCGCGGCCCGGGCCTTTGCCGCCACCGGGTTCGTGAAGACCACCGAGATCGGCATGGCCACGCCGACCGTGGTCCCCGACTGCGGGGTGATCGTGTCCAGCAGCATCGGCGGCCCCGCGGGCTTCGTCGGTGACGGAGAGGCACTCGCACTCGGCTTGCCCGACGCCTTGGCGTCGCCCCCGCTCGCCTTGTCGCTGCCGCCTCCACCGCAGGCAGTCACGCCCACCAGCATCGCCCCCGTGACGAGTGCGATCCCTATGCCGCCCTTGCGCCGTCCCACGACCTGCCCCGCTCTCTCGCTCCTCGGCCCTCACGGGCCCGACCTCCTGTCAGACAGCGAGCACCGGGGGCACAGTTGCGCGCGTTGCGTAAAACCTGTCTCAAAACTCGGTGCCCACGGCCGGGGCGAAAGTCTGAGGGGCGCACCCCTAGTCGCCCGAGGAGCGCGCGCTGCCGTCCGGGGGACCGCCGTACGGGTGAGTCACGTGCCGCCCGGCCTGGCGGGATACCAGGGGAATATGACCGTACGGATCGCTCTTCGCCGGCGGTTGAATCGGCGGGAAGGTGGCAGGACCGCATCTATCTGGACAAACTGAATCCGCCGGGCCGTGATCAGGAACATCTACGTTCTCCAGGAGATCGCATGGTGGAGCAGTCCTCCCAGGTCGTGTCGGAACCGGACGAACCCGCTGTCGCACTGAGCGGCAGCGGCTCCGGGCGGGCGGAGACCGAGCGGAAGCTGGCGGAGGCACTGGCCGACCTCCTGGGTGTCGAGCGCGTCCCGGTCGACAGCCACTTCTTCGCCGACCTCGGCGCCAACTCCCTGGTCATGGCCCAGTTCTGCGCGCGAATGAGGAAGACAGCGGATCTGCCGTCCCCGTCCATGAGGGACATCTATCAGCACCCCACGATCCAGCGTCTGACGGCGGCCCTCGGAGAGGCCGCTGCTGCGGTCGAGCCGGTGGACGCCCCGTCGGAATCGGCGCCCGTGTCGTCGCCGGCTCCGGCGCCGCAGGGGAGAGCTCGGAGCCATCTGCTCTGCGGAACGATCCAGTTACTGCTCTTCCTGGGCTACTCCCTCGTCTCCGGATTCGTCACCGCCGCGGGTTACGAGTGGATCGCCACCGGTTCGGGGGTGGCCGACGTCTACCTGCGGTCGCTGCTGTTCGGAGGCATCGGGTTCATCGCGTTGTGCGCGCTCCCGGTCGTCGCGAAATGGCTCCTCATCGGCCGCTGGCGACCTGGTGAGTTCCCCGTCTGGGGTCCGGCGTACCTGCGCTTCTGGCTCGTCAAGGTGCTGCTGCACGCCAATCCGATGGTGTTCCTCACCGGGACTCCGCTGTACGTGCTGTATCTGCGGGCCCTCGGCGCGCGGATCGGCAAGGGAGTGACGATCCTCTCCCACTCGGTCCCGGTCTGCACCGACCTGCTGACGATCGGTGCGGGCACGGTGATCCGCAAGGACTCGTTCTTCCTCGGCTACCGGGCCCACGCGGGACACATCCAGACCGGCCGGATCACCCTCGGCAGGGACGTCCACATCGGAGAGAAGACCGTCCTGGACATCGACACGTCGATGGGGGACGGTGCCCAGCTGGGCCACGCGTCCGCCCTGCACCGCGGTCAGGCGGTCCCGGACGGCGAGCACTGGCACGGATCCCCGGCCGAGCCCACCCGGACCGACTACGTCCGGGTCGCTCCGGTCGGCTGCGGCACCGCGCGGCGGGCCTGGTTCGGGCTCGGCACCCTGGTGCAGCTGTTCCTCCTCTACGTTCCGCTGGCCGTCGGCGGTGCGTACATGCTGTTCACCGAGGTACCGGCGATCGGCAAGCGACTCGACCCGCAGACCGCCGCACTGTCCCGGTCGGAACTGCTCTCCGACGCCCTGGTGCTCTCCCTCGTGCTGTTCTTCGGGTGCGCCGCCGTGGGGCTGGTGGCCCTGTGCACGCTCCCGCGCCTGGTGGGTCTGGTCGTCAAGCCCGACAGGGTCTATCCGCTCTACGGGTTCCACTACGCGCTGCACCGGGCCACGGCACGCATGACGAACATCAAGTTCTTCGCCTGGCTCTTCGGCGACAGCTCCTACATCGTGCACTACCTCCGCGGACTCGGATACGACCTGTCACGGGTCGAGCAGACCGGCTCGAACTTCGGCACCGAAGTGCAGCACGAGACACCCCTGTTGGTCTCCGTCGGCAGCGGAACGATGGTCGCCGACGGACTTTCGATCATGAACGCCGACTTCTCCAGTACGTCCTTCCGGCTGTCCCGGGTGTCGATCGGCCCGCACAACTTCCTGGGCAACAACATCGCCTACCCGGCAGGCGGCAGGACGGGGGGCAACTGCCTGCTCGCGACGAAGGTGATGGTTCCCCTCGACGGCGAGGTCCGTGAAGGCGTGGGACTGCTCGGCTCACCGTGCTTCGAGATCCCCCGCTCGGTGGACCGTGACGCACGGTTCGACCACCTCAGGACGGGCGACACCCTGCGCCGCCGGCTCGCCGCGAAGAACCGCTACAACCTTCGCTCCATGGTGCTCATGCTGCTCGTGCGATGGCTGCACACCTTCGCGCTCACCCTGTTCGGTCTCGCCTCGGTGGACCTGTACGGCGTCGTCGGACACGTGGTGATCGCCGGGTACCTGGCGCTCACCCTCGCCTTCTCCACCGCGTACTTCATCCTGGTGGAGCGCTGCATCACGTCGTTCCGTGCCTTGCGCCCCCGGTTGTGCTCCATCTACGACCCGTACTTCTGGTGGCACGAGCGGCTGTGGAAGGTCCCCGACCACTTCCTCAACGTCTTCAACGGAACCCCCTTCAAGAGCCTGGTCTGGCGGCTGCTGGGCGTCCGCATCGGCAGCAGGGTGTTCGACGACGGCTGCTACCTGACCGAGCGGACGCTCACCACCATCGGCGACGAGTGCACCCTCAACGCCGGCAGCAAGATCCAGTGCCACTCGCAGGAGGACGGCACCTTCAAGTCCGACGGCACCACGCTCGGCACCGGCTGCACGCTGGGCGTCGGCGCCCATGTGCACTACGGCGTGACCATGGGCGACGGCTCGGTGCTGGCACCCGACTCCTTCCTCATGAAGGGCGAGGAAGTCCCCAGGAACGCACAGTGGGGCGGCAATCCCGCGGTGGACATGCGCCGGAGCGGCCGCCGGTCCATCGACCTCGGCCGGGCAACGTCATCGCCCAACGCCACTGCAGTCAACGCGAGTTGAGGAAGGCCAATCGATGGGAACGGGCGTGGAAGCGGACCGGGAGTTCTGGCGGCGGGTACTGACCGCCGGCGGTGTCACCACGGTGCCGCGGTGGGTTCCGGAGCCGGCGGCGGGACCGGAAGAGCACGAGCTGCCGGTGCCGGGAGCCGACGAGCACGAGCTGCCGGTGCCGGACGACGTGACGGAGGCGGTGCGGCAGCTGGTCCGGCACCGGGGAGTGCCGGTCAGCGCGTTGCTGCTGGCCGCACACCTCAAGGTGCTGGCCGTGCTGTCCGGCGAGCCCGAGGTGGTCACGGGCTACACCACCGGTGTGCGCGGCGAGCCCCTGCCGTGCCGGTCCGCTGTTCCGCCGGGGACCTGGCAGGCGCTGCTGTCGGCCGCCGAGCACGCCGAGGCGGAGGTGCTGGCACACCGGGAGTTCCCGGTGGAGAAGCTGCGGCGGGAGCTGGGGCTGACGGAGCCGCCGTACGAGGCCGTGTTCGGTCCCATCGGGGCCGACGAGGCCCACGCGGACGACGGCGTCCTGCAGGTGCGCTGGTCCGACCGGAGCGGGCGGCTGACGCTGCGTCTCCGGTACCGCACGGACGTGCTGGACGCCGCGGCCGCCGCGCGTATCGGCGGCTACCACGTCACGGCGCTGCGGCTGATGACACAGGATCCGGACGCCGACCACACGCGGCAGGGCCTGCTGTCGGCCGAGGAGGTGCGCGAGCAGCTGGAAGGCCTGGCCGGGCCCCATCGGCAGCTGCCCGACGCGCGGCCACATGAACTGTTCGAGCAGCGGGTGCGGGCACATCCGCAGGCGGTGGCGGCCGTACACGGCGGACAGGAGTGGACGTACGACGAGCTCAACCGCCGCGCCAACAGGCTGGCCCGAGCGCTGCTGGCCAGGGGGCTGGGCCGGGAGGACGTGGTCGCCGTCGTCACCGAGCGCGACCTGGACTGGACGGCGGCGATGCTGGCGGTGTTCAAGGCGGGCGGCGCGTACCTGCCGATCGAGCCGCACTTCCCGGCCGGCCGTATCGCGGCGACGCTGTCGCGCTCGGGGTGCCGGCTGGTGCTGACCGAGTCCGGCAGTACCCACACCCTCGACCAGGCCCTGGCCACACTGCCGGGAGTCGAGAAGCTGCCGGTCGAGGAGGCGTACGCCGAAGCACACGCCGACGACGACCTCGGCGTTCAGGTCGACCCCGGTCAACTCGCCTACATCTACTTCACGTCCGGCTCCACCGGAGAGCCGAAGGGGGCGATGTGCGAGCACGCGGGCATGCTCAACCACCTGTACGCCAAGATCGACGACCTGGCGCTCGGCGAGGGGTGCGTGGTGGCGCAGACGGCCCCGCAGTGCTTCGACATCTCCCTGTGGCAGCTCATGGCACCGCTGCTGGTCGGCGGGCGGACCCTGCTGGTGGAGCAGGACGTCATCACGGACGTGGAGCGGTTCCTCGACACGCTGGAGCGCGGCCGGGTCGGCGTGACCCAGCTCGTCCCCTCCTACCTGGAGGTCGTGGTCTCCCGTCTGGAGCAGAAGCCGCGCGCCCTGCCGGACCTCAGGTGCGTGTCGGTGACCGGCGAGGCACTGAAGCGGGAGCTGGTCCAGCGCTGGTTCGCGGTCCAGCCGGGCATCGGGCTGCTCAACGCCTATGGGCTGACGGAGACTTCGGACGACACCAACCACGAGGTCATGCGGGAGGTACCCGACCGGGTGCTGCTCGGGCGGCCCGTGGGCAACGTGCGCGTCTACGTCGTGGACGAACACCTGTCGTTGGTCCCGCTGGGCGCCCCGGGGCTGATCGCGTTCTCCGGCGTCTGCGTGGGCCGGGGGTACGTCAACGATCCCGAGCGGACCCGGGAGGCGTACCGGACGGACCCGTACCGGCCCGGTGAACGGCTCTACCTGGGCGGGGACTGGGGTCGCTGGCACCCCGGGGGCAAGCTGGAGTTCCTCGGCCGCCGGGACAGCCAGGTCAAGATCCGCGGCTTCCGGATCGAGATCGGCGAGATCGAGAACTCCCTGCTGCGGGTGGACGGAGTACGGGACGGCGCGGTGGTCGTCACCGAGCGGTCCGGCGGCGGCAAGCAGCTGATCGCCTTCTACTCCGGCCGACAGCAGCTGCCGCAGGTGCTGCGCGAGGCCCTCGCCGCGACCCTGCCCGCCTACATGGTCCCCTCGGCCTTCCACTGGCAGGACAGCCTTCCGCTGACCGCCAACGGCAAGATCGACCGAAAGGCCCTGACGGCACTGGCCGAGGAGTCGGCACCGCAGAGGGAGGCGGGCGACGACGCCGCCCCGCTCAGCCCGACCGAGCGGAGGCTGGCCGCGGCCTGGGCCGAGCTGCTGGGGGTGCCGCAGGAGCGGATCGGCCGTACGGACAACTTCTTCGACTCCGGGGGCACCTCCCTGACCGCGGTCAGACTCAGCCTCGCGCTGGACCGGTCGGTGTCCCTGAAGGACATCACCCGGCACCCGGTCCTCGCCGACCTGGCCGCCCTCATCGACGGCACGGCCCGGCAGCGCCCGGAACTGCTGCTGCCCCTGTCGGACGGCGGCGGTGTGCCGCAGTGCGCCTTGGTGTGCTTCCCCCATGCGGGCGGCAACGCGGTCAACTACCAGCCGCTGGCACGCGCGCTGGCGGGCGGGGGAGTGACGGTGCTCGCCGTGGACCTCCCCGGTCACAGCCTGACCGCACACCCCGAGCCGTTCGCGACGATCGAGCAGGTGGCCGAGCAGGTCACCGCGGAGATCACGGCGCGTGGCCTGACCCGGGTCATGCTGTGGGGCCATTCCTCGGGTGCCGCGCCGGCCATCGAAACGGCCCGGAGGCTCACGCAGCGAGGCGTGCGCGTCACGCGGGTGTTCCTCGGCGCACACCTGCTCGGCACGGCCACCGACCGGCACACGGCGATCGAAGAGCTCGACAGCCGGAGCGACGCCGAGATCGCGGCCCGGCTCACCGCCGACGGCGGCTACCCGGAACTGGCCGAGCTGAACGAACCGCACGCCGAACACCTCGGTGCGGCCTACCGGCACGACTGTGTCTGCGCGCACCGCTACTTCCGCCAGGCCCTCGAAGCGCCGCCGCCGGTGCGGCTGTCCGCGCCGGTCACGGTGGTCGTCGCGGCCGACGACCCGCATACCGACGGCTACGCCGACCACTACCGTGACTGGCTGCTCCTGGCCGAACACGTCGATCTGCACGAACTCGCCGACGGGGGCCACCACTTCCTGCGCACCCGTCCGGCCGAGGCGGCACGGGCCGTCCTGAGCACCGTCGTCCCGCTTGCCTCCTCCTGAGACCCTTCGCAGCACTTGTCTCCTCCTGAGACCCCTCGTCCCACTTGTCTCCTCCTGAGACCCGTCGTACCCCAGGCGGTCGACCGAAAGGAATCCGAGTTGCCGTTCTCATCCCTGGCATCACCGCTCGATGTGGAGCTGCGGCCGGACAAGCCGGCACTGCTGCACGTCGATCCCCTCGACGACGCCCCCAGCTGGGTGGCCGAGTACCGAGCGGCGCTGCGCGCACAGGTCACCGAGCACGGGGCGCTGGTCGTCCGCGGACTCGGGCTGCGCGACATCGATCAGGTCGGTGCCGTCTTCACGCGTCTGGCCGACGGTCTGATGACGGAGCGGGAGGCCTTCGCCCCCCGGCACGCCCACCGTCCCGGCCTGTACGCCTCCACGACCTGGCCGGCCAACCAGCCGATGTGCATGCACCACGAGCTGAGCTACCCGCGTGAGGTGCCCGGCCTGCTGCTGTTCGCCTGCCTGACCGCGCCCGAACAGGGCGGGGCGACGGCGGTCGCCGATGCCGAACAGGTACTGCGGGCCCTGCCCACCGCGCTCACCGAACGGTTCGAGCGGGAGGGCTGGCTGCTGACCCGCACCTACAACGACGAGATCGGGGCGAGCCTGGCGGAGTCGTTCGGCACCGGCGACCGCGCCGAGATCGAGCGCTACTGCCGCGCCAACGCCATCGACTTCACCTGGCAGCCCGACGGGACCCTGCGCACCGAGCAGCGCCGCAGCGCCGTCGTCCGCCATCCGCGCACCGGCCGGCGCTGCTGGTTCAACCAGATCGCCTTCCTCAACGAGTGGACGCTGGCCCCGGAGGTGCGCGAGTACCTGGTCGACGTCTACGGCGAGGACGGGCTGCCGTTCAACACCCGTTACGGCGACGGCAGCCCGATCGGTGAGGACGTCGTCCAGCTGATCAACTCCACCTACGAGGCGCACACCCGGCGCGACCCCTGGCAGGCCGGTGACCTGCTGCTCGTGGACAACATCCGCACCGCGCACAGCAGGGAGGCCTTCACCGGGGAGCGGCAGGTGCTGGTCGGCATGGCCGAGCCCCTGCGGCCGGCCGACGGCTGCCCGGCCCCGGGGGCGAGCGAGCGATGACCGACGTACTGCCGACCGCCGCCCAGCCGGGCATGCCCGCGCGGACTCCCGCGCCGACCTTCGCGGTGATCACCGGGGACCAGGTACAGCGAGCACTGAGGGGGCGGGAGCAGCACCTGGTGGCGCTGGTCGAGGCCGCCTACCGGTTGCACGACGCCGGAGACACGGTCAACCCGCCGTCGTACTTCCTGCGCTTCCCCGACCGGCCCACGGCCCGGATCATCGCCCTGCCGGCCTCCCTCGGCGGATCGGCCCCCGTGGACGGTCTGAAGTGGATCTCGAGCTTTCCGCAGAACGTCGGCGCCGGGCTGCCACGAGCCAGCGCGGTGCTCATCCTCAACGACCACGAAACGGGCTATCCGTTCGCCTGCCTGGAGAGCTCGATCATCAGTGCCACCAGAACCGCGGCGTCGGCGGCGCTGGCCGCCGACCGGCTCAGCCGCGGCCGCCCCCGCCCCACCCGCGTCGGCTTCTTCGGCACGGGCCTGATCGCCCGTTACATCCACACCTTCCTGACCGGCACGGGCTGGGCCTTCGAGGCGGTCGGCGTGCACGATGTGTCCGCCGACAGCGCCACCGGATTCTGCGGCTATCTGCGGCAGGCCGGCACCACCGCACCGATCACCGTCCACGACAGCGCCGAGGACCTCGTCCGCGCCAGCGACCTCGTGGTCTTCGCCACCATCGCCGGCCGCCCCCACGTCAGCGACCCGGCCTGGTTCGGCCACAACCCCCTGGTCCTGCACGTGTCGCTGCGTGACCTCGCCCCCGAGGTCCTGCTGGCCTCGGCCAACTTCGTCGACGACGTCGAGCACTGTCTGAAGGCCGACACGTCACCCCACCTGGTCGAACAGCTCACCGGCAACCGCGACTTCCTGGACGGAACGCTCAGCGACGTCATGGCCGGACGCGCCACACCGCCGGCCGACCGGCCCGTGATCTTCTCGCCCTTCGGACTCGGCGTCCTCGACCTCGCCGTCGGCAAGTACGTCTACGACGAGGTGTCCCGGGCCGGGCACCTCCGTCTCATCGATGACTTCTTCCACGAACTTCGCCGCTACGGCTGAGGCGGTCGCCCTCGGCCCGGCACCAGGAGGTCCGCCGTGCCTGTCATCTCCGCTCCGTACGACTTCAACCAGGGCGATCTCTTCGTCGACCTGGAGTCGATCTGCGGATACCCGCTGTATCTGAAGTGCGAGGCCTTCAACTTCGCAGGCTCCATCAAGCTGAAGGCCGCGAACGAGATGGTCGAGCGCGCCGAGCGCGACGGAATACTGGGACCGGATTCCGTCCTCGTCGAATCGTCCTCCGGGAACCTGGGCGTCGCGCTCAGCATGATCGCCGCGAGCAAGGGCTACCGGTTCCTGTGTGTGACGGACTCCCGTTGCAACCTGTCGACCAGACTGCTGATGGAGGCGCTCGGCAACGAGGTCCACATCGTCGCCGACCAGGACTCCAACGGCGGCTTCCTGGGCACGCGGATCGAGTACGTCCGTGCGCTGTGCGCCTCCGACGACCGATACGTCTGGCTGAGTCAGTACACCAACGAGGGCAACTGGTGGGCGCACTACCGCACGACCGGCCCGGAGATCGCCCGCCAGTTCCCCGACCTGGACGTCCTCTTCGTCGGGGCGGGCACCACCGGGACCCTGATGGGCTGTGCACGCTACTTCCGCCAGTGGCACCGGCCGGTACGGATCGTCGCCGTGGACAGCGTCGGCTCGGTGGCGTTCGGCGGCGAACCCGGCCGCCGGATGATCCCGGGCCTCGGCATGAGCATGCGTCCGCCGCTGCTGGACGAGTCCTATGTGGACGAGGTGATCCAGGTGGAGGAGAGGGACACCATCCGTATGTGCAGGCGCCTGGCCAGACGCGGTTTCCTGTTCGGCGGCTCCACCGGAACGGTGGTCAGCGCCGCCACGGACTGGCTGGCCGAACACGACACACGCGCCGTCACGGCGGTCGCCATCGCACCCGACCTCGGCGAGCGCTACCTCGACACCGTCTACCAGACCAACTGGCTGCAGGACCTGTACGGCGATCAGATACTCGACGCCGCGGACACCGCACAGGCGGACACCGGTTGATCATGCCGACGTCTGGTGACAGGCTGCCGCCGTGGATCTGGGACTTACGGGGAAGACAGCCTTCATCACCGGAGGAAGCAGCGGTATCGGACTGGCCATCGGCCGGGCGCTGCAGGCAGAGGGGGCGGCGGTCACTGTCTGCGGACGGGACCCGGAGAGGCTGAAGGAGTCGGGACTCCCCGGCGTCCAGGCGGACGTCACGGATCCGGACGCGCTCGCCCGGGCCGTGGACGAGGCGGCCGAGCGGATGGGCGGACTCGACCTGCTGGTGGCCAATGCCGGCGGTGTGCACGGCGGTGGGCTGCTGGATTCGACGCCCGAGGACTGGCTGCGGACGTACGAGTTGAACGTGCTGCATGCCGCCCACGCCATCCGCACCGCGGTGCCGCACTTCGAGCGGCGCGGGGGCGGCAGCGCGCTCGTGGTGGCGTCGATCACGGGATGGAAGCCGGGCCCCAGGTCGTCGTACGCCTCGGCGAAGGCGGCGGAGATCCACCTCGCCGCCACACTCGGCCAGGAGCTGGGCCCGCGCAACATCCGGGTGAACGCGCTCAGTCCGGGTTCGGTGATGTTCGAAGGCGGGGGTTGGGCCTGGTTCCGGGACAACCGGCCGGAGCAGTACGAGGCTTTCGCCCGCGACGACTTCCCCTGGGGGCGGCTGGTCGAGCTGGACGAGGTGGCGGACGTGGCGTGCTTCCTCCTGTCGGCCCGCGCCGGCGGGATCAACGGCGCCAACATCTGCGTGGACGGTGCCCAGGACCACCCGAGCGCGGGCCGCTTCTTTCCGTAGACGCTGCCGGCCGAGGCGCCCGCGGCGCCGCCCGCATTGCCCTGGAAGATGTCGTGTGCCGGGCAACCGCGGGCTGCGTGACCGCGTCTTTGACAACTGATCAATGATCGCCGGGCACGACATGACAGCTGAGGGGGAGCGGAGCGTGTCGGACAGCACAGTTGAGAAGAACGAGCCGGAAGTGGTGCCGTTCATGGCGTACTTCTGGGCGACGGTGTTGACCGGGGGTGGCGCCTTCTCGCTGACGGTGCTCGACAACTCGGGCTGGCACCGCTACGCGCACATGCTCGCGTTCGTGAGCGGCCTGATCGGGGTGGGCGAGTGCGTGAAGAAGGCGCGCGAGGCACGGCACGCCGGACTGCCCCAGCCCTGGCTTCCGCCAGTGCTTCTGGCGGGGTACGCGGTGGCTCTCGTGGTGCTGGCCGTGGTGGTACTGGTGCGGCACCACAGCTTTCCGTGACACCATCCCCCGACGGTGGGGTCCGGCGCTGCGTCAGCCTTCCTCCACAGAAGACAGGGCGTCGCTGATCAGGCGCGTGGCGAAGCTGCGGTCGTCGGTGATGCGGTTGATGTGCTCCGCGAGCAGGAAGGCGGTGGCCTCCAGGGGATTCATCTCGTCCTTGGTCCAGTAGCCGTACTGCCTGCGCCACAGGCTGGGGCTCAGGCCGGTGCCTGCGGCGATGACCAGTCCGGCCATGGTGGGAATCGTCTCGGGACGAACACTCTTCGGCATCATGCGCATCGTGGCCACGAGGTGGGGCACCACGCACTCGATGACGTCCTTGTCGTGGTCCTCGTAGGCCATCCGCAGCCACCGCATGAACATGTAGATGAGCGTGCACGCGCCGTCCAGCATGTCCTCGAATCCGCCGGGGCCCAAGGACGCGGCGAACTGGTCGGTGAGCGCTTGTTGTTCCGAGTCGGTCTGGTGGTCGTCGTCGTAGATGGCTTTGAGCCGGGAGTCGATCAGCATGAGCGCTGCGCCCACATCGCCGGCGGGAGCATGCTGGGGGTCGCAGGGCGATGACACAGGATTTCTCCTCCGGTTACGGTGAGCGTCGCGATGTGTTCGTACAGTAACCCGCTGCGGCGCCGGGAGTCAGGCGAACGGATAGGCTCGGCATCGCGACGCGGAGAACGGAGGCGGGCATTGCAGGGCCGCGCGGTGGTGATCGGTGCCGGGGTCGCGGGGCTCACCACGGCCGTGTGTCTGGCGGAGTCGGGCTGGGACGTACGCGTGGACAGCGATCGGTGCCCCGGTGAGACGACCTCGGCAGCCGCGGGCGCCATGTGGGACCCGTATCTGGTCGAGCCGGCGCACCTGGTCGGCCCGTGGAGCAGGGAAACCCTGTCGGTCCTGACCGCGCTGAGCGACGACGCCGACACGGGAGTCCGGTTGCTGGAGGGCACCCACGAATCCCGTGCCCCGTGCGACATGCCGGCCTGGGGCAGCTCGGTCGGCGCTCGTGTCTGCGCACCGGACGAGCTCCACCCGGGCTTCGCCACAGGATGGCGGTATCGCGCCCCGGTCGTCGACATGCCCCGCTACCTCCGCTACCTCACCCGCCGGCTGGCCCGGGCCGGCGGGCGGATGCGCAGTCACCACTACAACACCCTTGACGAGGCGACCCGTGAAGCGCCGGTCGTCGTCAACTGTTCGGGGGTGGGCGCCCGGTCGCTGGCGGCGGACCCCGCCGTCGAGGCGGTGCGCGGCCAGCTCGTGGTGGTGGAGAACCCCGGCATCCGGTCGTTCTTCTGCGACGACACTCCGGGGGCCGCCGAACTCACCTACATCTACCCGCACTCCGAGGTGCTGGTCCTGGGCGGAACGTCGGAACGGGACACCTGGGACCTCCGGCCCGACGAGGCCGCCGCCCAGGAGATCATCCGGCGCTGCGCCGCCGTCGAGCCGTCGATCGCCGCGGCCCGGGTCATCACGCACCGGGTCGGCCTGCGGCCGGTCCGCGCGCGGGTCCGGCTCGGTGAAGAGACGCGCGAAGGCACGCGGCTGCTGCACAACTACGGTCATGGCGGAGCCGGACTGACGCTGTCCTGGGCCTGCGCCCGCGAGATCGCCGAGCGGGTTCGTGCGGGGGCGCCGCTCACTCCCTGATCTGCCACTGCCGGCGCTCCTCGATCCCGCTCTCCGGTCCTCTGCGGAAGAGATACAGCCAGGTCCGCGCCGCCAGCGTCGCCGTGAGGACCATGGTCCAGGGCCAACTGGTGACCCGCGCTGCCACCAGCACGGAACCAACCGTCGGGGAGACGGCCGTGAGCGCCATCAAGGCGACCTCACCGGGGCTGCGGTGGAACCGGCGGGCTATGGAGAACTCGGATCGCTCGTACCAGGCGAGGGCGGTGCTGATCACCACGGCGAGCACCGTGGTCGTCCAGGGGTCGTCGCTGACCTGTGCGTAGATGACGGGCAGCGAGATGAGCAAGGGAAACACGCCGCCGTACTCGGACAGTACGTTCCCCCATTTCATGATCCTGCCGAAGGAGTTGGAGCGGATCCGCGCGAGTTCACCGGAGGCGCTGGCATACACGACCAGAGAGAGCACGGTGCTGAACGTCGCCCCGATGAGCAGCAGGCGTACGTCGTCGGGGAACCGGCCGGAGGCGAAGGCGAAACCCAGCAGGAAGGTGATGGCGGCGAGTATCGAACCGGAGAAGGCGATGCCCGCGGCGGCTTCCCCGGACTGCAGAGTCGCCGGGTCGTCCCGCTCGAACCGGGCGACTTCGAAGGCGGGTTCACCGGCCAGCGTCACCAGGGCGGTCACGGCGTGGTCCGCCGGTGCCAGGGAATCGGTGAGCTGCTCGCGCGCACTGACGGGCACGAGATGCCGGGCGTCCGGGTCTATGTAGGCGACGCGCAACGTGTACTGATAGTGGATGTGGACGTCGTCGTCCGTACGGCCCGTGCGTATGACCCGCGTCCCTATGAAGCCTCCCTTCAGCAGAAGCCGTACCAGGGCCAGTTCGCCCGTCTTCGCCACGGCGGATATCAGCGGCGGTTCGTTCGGCCGCTGCGGGACCTCCTTCACCGTCTCGGCCAGGAGACGGGAGGCCATGCCCTGGCGGCGCATCCCGTCCCGGACCGATATCGCCGACAGGCGCACGTGCCCGGGCGCCGGCATTTCCGCGGCTATGCAGCCCACCACTTTCCCGTCTGCTTCGGCCACCCGCACCAGACCGCGCGCAATGGCGTCGGCGAGGAGTTCCGACGCCGGAACGACCACCGTGTCGCACGTGTCGGACAACAGGGAGTGGATGTCGGTCTGATCGTCCGGGCGGGCCACCCGGGTGGTCCATGCGGCCATGTCCCTCAGCTCCACTGGGCTCGGTGTCGGTGTGGAGTTCCGCGCTGCGGCGATCTTACCGAGCAACTGTCCAAGGACCAGCGGGCGTTGAATGCCCGACCGCTGCAGCTCGGGGAAGGGCGGACCACGTCGTGGCCGGCCGGGACCGCCCCTGGCGGCCGGGCCGGTCTTCTCGGCCACGTCGTCACAGCATGACGTGCTTGACCTGGGTGTAGTCGAGCAGGCCCGCGAGGGAGAGGTCGCTTCCGTAACCGGAGTGCCGTACGCCGCCGTGCGGCATCTCCGAGACGGTCGTGCCGTGGGTGTTGACCCAGACGATGCCGGTGCGCAGGGCCCGGCTCGCGCGCATCGCGCGGTCGTGGTCGCGGGTCCAGACGCTCGCGGCCAGCCCCTGCGGCACGGCGTTCGCCATGCGGACGGCGTCGGCCTCGTCGGCGAAGGGCTGGACGGTGACGACCGGCCCGAACACCTCGCTCCGCACGATCTCGTCCTCCTGCCGGGCTCCTGCCACCACCGTGGCCTCGTGGAAGTAGCCCGGACGCGGCGGGACCGTGCCTCCGGTGACGATCTCGGCATGCGCCGGAAGACGCCGCAACAGGCCGCGCACCGAGTCGAGTTGGGCCGCGTTGGCCAGTGGGCCGAAGTCGGCGCGGGCGTCGGCGGACGTGCCGGGCGTGCGCTGTGCGGCCCGCTTGGCGAAGGCGTCCAGGAAGGTGTCGTGGACGCGCCGGTGGACCAGGATCCTGGCGGCGGCCGTGCAGTCCTGACCCGCGTTGTAGAAGGACAGGTACGACAGCTGCTCGACCGCCTCGTCGAGATCGGCGTCCTCATGGATCAACACCGGTGCGTTCCCCCCGAGTTCGAGGTGGAGCCGCTTCAGGTCGGCCCCCGCCGCGGCCGCGATCTCCTGTCCGGCACGGACGCTGCCCGTGACGGCGACCAGCCGGGCGTGGGGGTGGGCGACCAGCAGGCGTCCGGTGTCCCGGTCGCCGCACACGACGTTGAGCACGCCCGGCGGCAGGTGCTCGGCGGCCAGCCGGGCGAGGAGCGTGGCGGTGGAGGGCGTGGAGTCGGACGGCTTCAGGACGACGGTGTTGCCCGCGGCCAGCGCCGGAGCGATCTTCCACACGGCCATCATCAGCGGGTAGTTCCAGGGCGTGATCTGGGCGCACACGCCCACCGGATCGCGGCGCAGGACGGAGGTGCGGCCCGGGGTGTACTCGGCGGCCGCGGCACCCGGCAGGTTCCGGGCCGCCCCGGCGAAGTACCGCAGCACGTCCACGATCGCGGGCAGTTCGTCCGCGAGGAAGAGGGCGCGCGGCTTGCCCGTGTCGGTCACCTCCGCGCGTGCCAGGGCGTCCGCCTCCCGTTCCACCGCGTCGGCGATGCGCAGCAGCGCGGTCTGCCGGTGCGCCGGTGTCGTGGCCGACCAGCGGTCGAAGGCGTCCTCGGCCGCCCGGCAGGCGGAGTCGACGTCCTCGGGTCCGGAGAGCGGGGCGAGCCCGTGCGGGAGTGCGGTCGCGGGGTCGATCAGTCGCAGGGTGGCTCCGGAGACGGCCGGAACGTCCTCGCCGGCGATGTGGTTGAGAACCGCCGTGAGGGCAGGGGTGTCAGCCATGGCGCAGTGCCTCCTCGGCGGCGGCGCGGCCGGTGCGGACGGCGCCTTCCATGTATCCGGCGACCCACTGGTCCGAGCCGCACACGTAGAACGGCGGTTCGTGGGTGCCGTGCAGCGGACCGACTGCCATGACCTCACCCGGTGGCCACTGGGTGACGTAGCCCTGCGTCCACGGGTCGGTGCCCCACAGCCGGAGGTGGCAGGCGGTCGGCCGGAGTGCCTCCTCGCCGAACATGGCGGCGATCTCGGCGAGCAGCTCCGGGGTGCGCAGCTGCGGCGGGGTGCCCAGCAGGACGCCGTAGCGCTCGGGTGGGATCAGCGCCGACAGCACGCCCTCGTTCTGCGGCCAGGTGCTGCCCAGGATCCCCTCCGTCTCGGACAGGCCGCTGAGGCCGTCGGCGCGCCAGAAGGGACCGTCGTAGACGGCGGCGAACTTCGCGGCGGTCGCCTGGCGTTGCCGGTGCAGCGAGGCCAGGCGGGCGTCGCTCACCCCTGTGATGTGGACCGACCGCAGCGGGCCCACCGGCAGCGCGCTCACCACGGCCGCCGCGGTGAGGACCTCGCCGGTGAGCAGGCGCACGGTGCACCGGCCGGGCCGCACGTCGACCGCGGCGACGGGCGCGCCGAGGCGGATGCGGGGGCCCAGCTCTCGCGCCATGACCTCGGCGAGGGTCGCCGACCCCGCCGCCAGGCGCAGCCCCTCCCAGGCGGCGTAGTCGTAGTCGCCGGCACCGGGCACCGCCGCGCTCTTGCGCAGCGCGGCCAGCAGCGAGATCCGCTCGTACGACCCGCCCGCCAGGGCCAGTTGGCCGATGTCCCACAGCCGTACCACGGCGGGCGCGGCATGACGGGAGCGCAGCCAGTCGGCGACGGACAGCCGGTCCAGGGCGGACGCCTCCGGGTGCGACCACGGGTCGTCGGGATCGACCGTCGCGGCGAGGTCGCCGAACTCCCTGCTCAGCCGCTCGTGCTGGGCCGCGTCGCCGGGGCCGAACCAGTGCGGGTCGCCGGCCGAGCGGCCCTCGGGTGTCGCGCGGGTGATGCGGCCGGGTTCGGCCACGTAGCTGGGCACCAGCTCCAGGCCGA
Organism: Streptomyces incarnatus; assembly: GCF_001027185.1. Lineage (NCBI taxonomy): Bacteria > Bacillati > Actinomycetota > Actinomycetes > Kitasatosporales > Streptomycetaceae > Streptomyces > Streptomyces incarnatus. Next base: position 8,302,442 of record NZ_CP011497.1, read on the forward strand.
GTTCCTTGGCGAGGCCGAGGTAGGCGGTGTGGGCGTGGCCGACCACTTCGCCGCCCAGCTGGACGGTGCGGCCGTCGGATGTGCGGGTCTGCTCGACCCGGCCGCCGACGCGGTCCCGGGCCTCCAGGACCAGCACGTCGGTGCCGGCCTGTGCCAGGTCCCGGGCGGCGGCGAGTCCGGCGAGGCCCGCGCCGAGCACGATCACGTCGTGATGCATCGCATTCGCTTTCGTCATGGGGCGGGGTCAGGCCAGGACCAGGCAGTGTTCGGGCCGCCAGCCGAACTCCACGGTCTCGCCGCCGCTCCAGCGGTCCTCCATGCGGGCGCGGGCCGTGTTCTGCTCCAGCACGGACAGCGTGACGCCCGGGGCGAGTTCGATCAGATAGGTGGTCGTCGGGCCGCTGTAGACCGTCTCGCGGATCACCCCGGACAGCACCGACATGCCCGGTTCGAAGTCCGACAGCCAGATCTTCTCGGGGCGCACGGACACGCTGACGGCGGTGCCGTCCGCGATGCCGCCGCGGCGGCCCACCGGCAGCGCGGGGCCCTGGTCCAGGGCGACTTCGCCACCCCGGTAGGTGCCGGTCATCAGGTTGGACGTGCCCATGAAGGAGGCCACGAACCGGCCGGCGGGGTGCTCGTAGACGTCCTCGGGGGTGCCGCACTGCTCGATGCGGCCCTCGTTCATCACGGCGATCCGGTCGGACATGGTCAGCGCCTCGTCCTGGTCGTGGGTGACGAAGACGAAGGTGATGCCGACCTCGCGCTGGATCTGCTTCAGCTCCACCTGCATCTGCCGGCGCAGCTTCAGGTCCAGGGCCGCCAGCGGCTCGTCGAGGAGCAGCACGGCCGGTCGGTTGACCAGCGCGCGGGCCAGGGCGACGCGCTGGCGCTGACCGCCGGAGAGCGTACGGGGCTTGCGGTCGGCGAGCCCGGTGAGCTGGACCAGCTCCAGCATCTCGCCGACGCGCTGCCGTATCTCCGCCTTGCCGGCGCCCTTGCGCCTGAGGCCGAAGGCGACGTTGTCGGCGACGCTCAGGTGGTCGAAGAGCGCGTAGCTCTGGAAGACCGTGTTGACGTTGCGCCGGTTCGGCGGCAGTGCGGTCACGTCCTCGCCGGCGAGCAGCACCGAGCCCTCGCTGGGGTCGCTGAACCCGCCGATCATGCGCAGCGTGGTGGTCTTGCCGCAGCCGGAGGGGCCCAGCAGGGAGAAGAAGTGGCCGGCCTCGATGTCGAGGTCGAGCCGGTGGACGGCGTAGGAGTCCGCGAACTGCTTGGAGACGCCGTCGAGGCGGACGGCGGGGGTCGCGTCCATGGGTCACTCTCCGGAGAGGATGTCGAGGCCGCCGCGGCGGCCGAAGAGGCGCGGGATGAAAAGGGCCAGGGCGATCAGGACGATGGAGCCCGCGAGCATCAGCGTGCCGACGGCGTTGATGGTGGGCTGCACCCCGAAGCGGATCGCCGAGTAGATCCGCACCGACAGCGGCTGCGGGTCCACACCGGTGGTGAAGTAGGCGAGGACGAAGTCGTCGAAGACGAGCGCGAAGATCAGTACGGCGCTGGCCAGGACGGCGGGCAGCAGGGCGGGCAGGGTCACCAGGCGCACCGCCTGCCAGCGGGTGGCGCCGAGGTCCATGGCGGCCTCCTCCACCTCCGGGTTCAGCGCGGCGACCCGGGAGCGGAGGATGACGGTGACGTAGGAGATGGAGAACGTGATCTCGGCGAGCATCACCGTCGATGTGGACAGGGCCACGCCCAGGCCCTTGAAGAGCAGCATCGAGGCGACGCCGGTGACGATTTCCGGCGTGATGAGCGGCACCAGCATGATCAGTCCGGACAGTGAGCCGAGCCGGGTGCGGCAGCGCACCAGGCCGAGGGCGAGCGCCGCCCCGAGGACGACCGAACCGGCCATCGCCACCAGGGAGATCCGCAGGCTGGTGCTCAGCGAGGAGAGCAGGACGTCGTCGTGGGCGAAGGCGCGGTACCAGCGCAGGCTGAACCCGCCGAAGACGGTCAGGGACTTCTTGGTGTTGAAGGAGAACAGGGCGACGACGGCGATGGGCAGGTAGAGCAGGGCGAAGAAGAGCGCGGTGACGGCGACGAGGAACCGGGGCTTGCGGTCGGCGCGGCCGCGTCGTGTGCGGGTCCGGGCGGCCGGCCGGTCGGGGGCGGTGGCGGAGGGCAGGCGCAGCAGGGTCATCGGCGGGCCTCCGCCTCGTCCTTGCGGGTGCGGCGCAGGTAGCCGAACATCCCGATCAGCAGCACCAGCATCAGCAGCATGGTGAGCGCGGAGCCCAGTGGCCAGTTCTGGCCCTGGAAGAACTTGTCCTGGATGAGGTTGCCGATCATGATCTGGTCCGGGCCTCCCATGAGCTGTGCGCTGACGAAGTCGCCCATGGCGGGCAGGAAGACCAGGACGAGCCCGGCCGCCGCGCCCTGCCGGGTGGCGGGCAGGGTGACGTAGAAGAAGGTGCGGACCGGGCCGCCGTACAGGTCGCGGCCGGCCTCGATGAGGGAGACGTCGAGCCGTTCCAGGGCCGCGTACAGGGGGATGATCATGAAGACGACGAAGCCGTAGACGAGTCCCGCGACCACACCGGCGCCGGTGTTGAGGATCTTCGTGCCGCCGTCGGCGAGTCCCACCGCGCGCAGGGCCCGCAGCACGGGGCCGTCGTCGGAGAGGACCACCGACCAGCCGTACATGCGGACGAGGTAGTTGGCGAAGAACGGCACCACGATCGCGGCGATCAGCGCGTGCTTGTAGCGTCCGCCGTGCAGGGCGATGGTGTACGCCACCGGGTAGGCGACGATCAGGCAGATCAGGCAGGTCAGTACGGCGTAGCCGAGGGAACGGGCGAGGACCTCGGTGTAGGCGGGGTCGGCGAGGGCGCGTACGGCGGACAGGTCGAAGCCGAAGCGCGGGTTGCCGAGCTCGTCGGTGGTGCCCACGGCGAGGACGCCGACCAGGACCAGCGAGGCGATCAGGAACCCGGTCATCCACAGCGTGCCGGGCAGCATGAGCCAGGTCCACATGCGGGCGCCGGTGGCGTCGGAGCCCCTGCGGCGCGGGAGGAGTGCCATGTCAGCCCGCCTTCACATGGGTCCAGGCGGTGTCGCGGGCGTCCTCCGCCGCGCGGCCGCCGTTGCGGAAGAACAGATCCGCCCTCAGGTCCTCCTCGGTGACGAGGCACTCGGGGAACGGCTTGACCAGCTCGGCGTACGTCTTCTCGGTGCCGGGCACCGGCATCGGGTAGCCGATGTACTCGATGTTCTTCTTCACGTTCTCCGGCCGCAGCATGTAGTCGATGAACAGCATCGCGGTGCCGGGGTGCGGGGCGTTCCACGGGATGGCGTAGCAGTCGGAGTTGATCGGCGTGCCCTCCTTCGGGGCCTCGAAGCCGAACACGGAGGGGTCCTTGGCCTGGTTGAGCATGGCGGCCATGTCGCCGCTCCAGGCCTGGGTCATCAGCGCGTTGCCGTTGAGGAGGTTGTTGTAGCTGTCGCTGGAGAAGCCGCGCAGCCGGGGGCGCAGCGTGCCCAGCAGGGAGGTGATGCGGCCGAGGTCATGCGGGTCGCCGGTGCTGACGCCCAGGCCGAGTTCGAGGGCGCCCATGCCGAGGACCTCGTCGCGGTCGTCCAGCAGGAAGACCTTGCCCCTGACCTCGTCGCTCCACAGGTCCCGCCAGGAGCCGGTCAGTTCGCCGACCCTGTCGCGGCGCCAGCCGATGCCGGTCTTGTACGCGGTGAAGGGGACGGTGTGCGCGGAGCCGGGGTCGTACCACGGGTCCGCGAAGTAGGTGTACGTGCCGAATATGGCCTGGGCGTGGGGGAGTTGGGTGTGGTCGATACGGCGCAGCCGGCCTCCGCGCACCAGGCGCTGGGCCCATTTGGCGCTCGGGAAGATGATGTCGTAGCGGTTGCCCGCGTTGAGCTTGGCGACCATGCCTTCCATCGAGTCGAAGTTCGACTGCACGACCGTGACGCCGTACTCCTTCTCGAAGCCCTTGAACACGGACGGGTCGACGTAGTCGGCCCAGTTGAAGTAGACGAGATCGCCGTCGACGCGCGCCTTGACCGGGGCGAGCTGCTGGGCGCTGGGCGACTTCGCGGGCATGAACCCGCAGCCGCCGGCCGCGGCGCCGAGCAGGCCGCAGGCGACCGCCCGCAGCACGGCGCGTCGGTTCGGTGGAAGTACCTCGGGGGACATGGATGTCCTCTCCGTCGAGCAACGGCACAACTCCAGGGCTGGACCGGCTGGTCGGCTCACCACGGGCCCTGACTCCGTGGGGAAGACCGGTCTGGGGAGGTGCGAGGATGCGTCAGCGGGGGAGGGGTAAGTACGTCCTGAGGGTCGTGGCGTACGGTGTCACCGCTGTCCCCCCTCCAGGTCGCCGCGGACCCGGCGGGCGAACCAGCCGACGGCGGCCTCGCGCTCCGAGAGCGGACCCGGCTCGAAACCGGGCGTGCTCAGCCCCGCCTGCACGCGCTCCACCAGCTCGGCGTCCTCGTCGTTGGTGACCCAGCCGATGTGGATGTTCAGCCGGCGGGCCAGCCTGGTGCGGACGCTCTCCCCGTGCTTGGTATAGAAGGCGCCGGGGATCGCCGCCCGGTCCTGGGCGGTGGGCAGGGCGGTCCACGCGAGCACGTGGTCAGGGTAGAAGTCGATCAGCGTGTTGGGATAGATCACGGCGTACCGCCACACGCGCCGGTCGGCCTCGGTGAGTCCCGGCATGGGGGTCGCCAGCCGCTGGTAGAGCCGCTCGGTCCAGTTCGAGGAGGGCTTGTCGCGCAGCCGTGACTCGAACAGGACGTAGTTCTCCTGAACGTCCGCCGTGTACGCCTGGTAGTCCAGCAGCCGCATGAGCGCGGGATGGGCGACGGGGACGTGGTAGCCCTCCAGATAGTTGTCGACGATCACCTTCCAGTTGGCGTTCTGCTGCTCGCAGCGCACCAGGTCGTGGATGCGGTGCCTGCCGACGGGCACGAGGCCGGGCCCGGCGTAGCGGCCGACGGCCCGGGCGAGCCCGGCACAGGTCTCGGCGAGCGGGGTCGCCTCCATGTCGAGGTTGACGAAGACGAAGCCCAGGAAGGACTCCACGTTCACCGGGTGCAGGCCGAGCCGGGGCTTGTCCAGGCAGGGGATGCGGCGTGCCTCCGGCGCGCCCACGAGGCGTCCGTCGAGCTTGTAGGTCCAGCCGTGGTAGGGGCAGCGGATCGCCTTGCCCGCCGGTTCCGGGGCGGCGACCAGGCGGGTGCCGCGGTGCCGGCAGACGTTGAGGTGGGCGGCGAGGCCGCCGTCCTCGGTCCGGACGACCAGCACCTCCCGGCCGGCCGCGGTCGCGGTGAGCCGCGCGCCGGGGCCGGGGAGGTCGGATTCGTGGCAGACGAGCTGCCAGGACTTGGCGAAGATGCGGTCGGTCTCGCTCTCGGCGATGGCCGGATCCGTGTAGTAGCGGGCGGGGAGCGCTTCCCCGGGATGCTCGGCCTGCGGCCCCGGTGGGGCGGCAGGCACGGCGGCGTCCCGCGTGGTCGAGGGGTTCATCAGGTCCTCCTCCGCGCCGCGGGGGCGGCGATGGGCGGTGAGGCTGGGCCCCGGAAGGACGGCGGGCGGCAGCGCACGGCGGCGCCGGCCTGCCGGGCTTCCGGCTGACTAATTGGTTAGTCAGAGTGGGTCCGGCGGATCGGCAAGTCAAGACTTGTGGGCTGACTAATTAGTTAGTTAGTCTCGTGGCAGGCGGATGGCCAGGGCAAACGGCCCGGCCGCGCGCCTCGCACCGGTCCGGACCCCGCTGGTCCACCGTGCACGCCCCGAGGACCTGCACCCCCCGCACACGCTCCCCGCCCCGACTCGTCCGGCGCCGGAGCACCTCCCGTCCACGCCATCGCCGCGCACCCGTTTCCGGCCGTCCGGAACCGGCGCGACCCCGGAGGCACGCATGAGCGCTCGCCGAAGTCTGGTCTGGCTCGGTCTCACGCCCGAGCCGGAACAGGAACTGCCCGCCGCGGTGGCCGCCCTGCGCGCCCCGGCGACAGGCCGGCCGCCGGCGGCCCTGGTCACCGCCGAACGACGCCGGGTCGAGCGGCTGGTCCTGCGCGGCACCCAGCGGGGCTGGCTGCGCTACCTGAGCGAAGTCACCGACCTGGTCGTCGAGGCCGCGGCGGCATCACCGGCCGCCGACCCCGGGGCGGCGCTGCTGGCCGGCGAGGTCGTTCTCGACCACCACCGCATGCTGATCGGCCTGCCCGGCGCCGCCTACACGCGCACCGCCGCCCAACGACAGGCCCTGGAAGGGGCGTTGGCACGCCTGCGGCACCGCCGTCCCGCCCTGCCCGGCCACTCCGAGCCCAGGAGCACCGTATGACCGGCGTCTTCTCCCTCCTCCCCGGCGGACAGCCCGGCCTGCTCGTCTCGCCGGTGTTCGGTGCCGAGCCGTGCCACGGGGTCGAGGACCTCGCCCGCTACCTCGCCGCAGGCGGGTACACCCCGCTGACCCCGCGCGACCGGCTGCCCGAGAGGATCGCCGCCGTCGCACTGCGCGGCCGCGGGGGCGCCGGCTTCCCCACCGCCGTGAAACTGCGGGCCGTCCGCGACGCCCCCGGCAGGCCCGTCGTCGTCGCCAACGGCGAGGAGGGCGAGCCCGGCTCCGTCAAGGACCGGTGGCTGCTGCGCCACCGGCCGCATCTGGTCCTGGACGGCCTGCGCCTGACGGCGGCCATGACCGGTGCCGCCCGCGGCGTCGTCTACCTCGCGGACGCCCTCGCCGAGCAGGCCGTCCTGCGGGCCCTCGCCGAACGCCCCACCGACCCGCCCGTCGACGTCGTACGCACCGAGCACACCTACGTGGCGGGGGAGGAGACGGCCGTCGTACGGCGCATCGACGGCGGCCCGGCCCTGCCCATGGCGAAGCCACCGCGCCCCTTCGAGGCGGGAGTCGGCGGCGCCCCCACCCTGGTCGCCAACGTGGAGACACTGGCACGGATCGCGCTCATCCACGCGTGCCCCGACGCGGCGGCCGCCGTCGCCGGTGCCCACCTGGTGACCCTCTCGGGACCGGCCGGTTCCGGAGCCGCGCTGGCCGAGGTGCCCGCCGGCACACACCTGAAGGTCCTCGCCGACCTGACCGGACACGGCAGGGCCCCGGCGGTCCTCCTCGGCGGCCTGTTCGGCGGGCTGTACGGCACGGGCTGGACGGACCTCCGGCTCGACCACGACCGGCTGAAGGCGGTCGGCGGCGCGCTCGGCTGCGCGGCGCTGCACTTTCCGCACCCCGAGGACTGCCCGGTCGCCGTGGCCGTCGAGGCCGCCGCCTACCTCGCCGCCCAGAGCGCCCGCCAGTGCGGGGTGTGCGTCTCGGGCACCGGCGCGCTGGCCCGGACCCTCGCCGCCGCCGCACGCGGCGGTGCGGACCACGACCCGACCGGCCGGCTGCGCCGCTGGTCGGCGCAACTGCCCGGCCGAGGGGCCTGCGGGCTGCTCGATGCCGCCGCCCGCGTCGTCGCCACCCTCCTCGCCCACTTCCCCGACCGGATCGACGCCCACCGCGACGCCGGCTGCCACGCCTGCCACGGCGAGCAGCCGGAGGACGGCCGCCGGTTCACGGTGCCGGTGCCCTGACCCGAAACCCCGCCCCACCCCGTCGAGCCGCCGGACCCCGGCGCACCGAAAGGACCGCACCATGAAACTCCTGCTGGACTCCACCCGCTGCCAGGGCTACGGCCTCTGCCAGGAACCCGCCCCGGAACTGATCGACATCGATGACTGGGGTTACGCGCAGGTGCGGGTCCACGACGTGCCGCCCGGCAGTGAGGACGCCGCCGAGGCCGCCGTCGCCGCCTGCCCCAACTCCGCCCTGAAGCTGGTGAAGTGACGTGGGACGCGACCTCACCGCACTCTTCGACCCCGTCTCCGTCGCCGTCGTGGGAGCCAGCGACGACCCGGCCAAGTACGGCCACGCGATCGCCGCCCAGGCGCTGCGGGCCAACGGCCGCCGGCCCGTCCACCTGGTCAACCGCCGCGGTGGCACGGTGCTCGGCAAGACCGCGGCCCCCACCCTGAGCGCGATCGGCGACGTGGTCGACCTGGCGGTGGTCTCCGTGCCCGCGGCCGCCTTCGAGGACGCCGTCGACGAGGCCCTGCGGTGCGGGGCCCGGGCGATCGTCGCGATCACCGCGGGCTTCGCGGAGACCGGCGAGGCGGGGCGCACCCGCCAGCAGGCCGTCGCCGAACGCGTACGCGCCGCCGGTGCCGTACTGGTCGGGCCCAACTGCCTCGGGCTCGCCGACAACACCACGGACCTCTTCCTGACCTCCGACACCTTCACCCCGGGCGGGGTCGCCCTCCTCAGCCAGAGCGGCAACCTGGCTCTGGAGCTCCAGCTCCGCTTCCGGCCGCACGCGCTCGGCTTCTCCCGCTTCGTCTCCCTGGGAAACCAGGCCGACGTCACGCTCGTCGACCTGCTCGCCGACTGCGCCCGGCACGAGGGCACCCGGGCCATCGCGGTCTACGCGGAGGACTTCGCCGACGGACGCGCCTTCGCCGAGGCGGCCGCAGCGGCCGGGAAACCCGTGGCGCTCCTCACCGGCGGACGCGGCGACGCCTCCGCGCGCAGCGCCCAGTCGCACACCGGCGCCCTGACCACCTCGGCCGACGTGGTGGCCGCCGCCTGCCGGGACGCCGGTGTGGAACTCGTCGCCACCCCGCGTGAACTCGCCGTCGTACTGGCCGCGTTGACGGGTGGACGCAGGGCGGACGGCCACCGTGTCGCCGTGCTCACGGACGGCGGCGGCCACGGCGTCGTCGCCGCCGACGCCGCCGAGACGGCCGGGCTGACCGTCCCCGAACTCCACGAGCCGACCCGCGCACGCCTGCGTACGGCCCTGTGGGAGCAGTCGGCCGTCAGCAACCCGGTGGACCTCGCGGGTATGGGCGAACAGGACCCGGGCTCGTACGCGGAGACCGTCGCCGCGCTGCTGGCGGCCGAGGAGGTCGACGCCGTCCTGATGACCGGCTACTTCGGCGGCTACGCGGCCGCCGAGGGCGGGCTCGGGGGAGGGGGTACGGCGCTGGCGGCCGGGGAGCAGGAGGCCGCGCGCCTCATCGCGGCCCGGCACCGGGCCACCGCCAAGCCCCTCGTGGTGCAGTCGATGTATCCCGATTCGCCCAGCTGCCGCACCCTCGTCGCCGCCGGCGTCCCGGTCTTCGCCGGCACCGAGGACGCCGCTCGCGCCCTCGCCGCCAGCGCACCCGGCGCACCGCGCACCGGTGTTCCGCCCCTGCCCCGTCCCGCCGCCCCCCTGCCCGAAAGCGGCTATCTGCAGACCCGCCGCGCCCTCGAAGCGGCCGGAGTGGCCTTCCCCGCCGCCCGGGAGATCCACGACGAGACGGAACTGCTCGCGGCGACCGGGGAGTTCGGCGGCCCCTACGTCCTCAAGGCCCTCCACCTGCTGCACAAGACCGACGCGGGCGGTGTCGCGCTGGGCCTGGCCGGACCGGACGAACTGCTCGCCGCCTTCCGCGAGATGCACGCCCGGCTCGGCGCCCCCTCCTACTCCGTCGAGGCCATGGCGGACACGACCGACGGTGTCGAGCTGATCGTCGGCGTCAACCGGGACCCGCGCTTCGGCCCGGTCGCCATGGTGGGGCTGGGCGGAGTGCTGGCCGAGGCCCTGCGCGACATCGCCTTCGCCCTGGCCCCGGTACCCGCCGACCGCGCCCTGCGGCTGCTGCGCGGACTGCGCACCGCCGCCCTGCTCGACGGGACGCGCGGCAGACCCGCCGTCGACATCACCGCGGCCGCCGCTGCCGTGGAGACGATCACCTCCTTCGCCGCCGCCCACCCGGAGATCGCCGAGCTCGAGGTCAACCCCCTGCTCGTGCGCCCCCATGGAGTCCTCGCCCTCGACTCCCGCGCCGTACTCGCCTGACCCGACTTCCCTTTGCGACTCGACCGAAGAGGCCCCCATGGACATGCGCTACACCCCAGAACAAGCCGACCTGAAGCGCCGCGCCGCCGACTACGCACGCCTGCTGATGCGCCACGAGGACCAGTCCGAGCAGGCCGGCGGCCCGCTGCCGCAGCAGCTCGTCACCGAGCTCACCCGGGCCGCCATGGACGCCGGCGTCTACGCCATCAACATGCCCGCCGAGTGGGGCGGAGCCGGCCTCTCCCTCCTCGACCAGGTCATCGTGGAGGAGGAGTTCGGCAAGGTCACCAACTGCCTCTGGGACATCCCCTGGCGGCCGGCCAACGTCCTCGCGTACGGCGACGAGCGGCAGCGCGAGAAGTACCTGCTGCCCGTGATCCGGGGCGAGAGGTTCGACGCGTTCGCGGTCACCGAGCCGGGCGCCGGATCGGACCCCTCCTCCGGCACCTCCACGGCCACCCGCACCGACGGCGGCTGGCTGCTCAACGGGGAGAAGTGGTTCGTCACCTGCGGCGACATCGCCGACTTCCTGCTGGTGCAGGCGGACGCCGGCCCCGAGCGGCTGCCCACCCTCTTCTTCGTCGACAAGGCCGCGCCCGGCGTGGAGATGACGCGTGTCCCGCGCTTCATGCACTCCGCGGTCAACGGGCATCCCGAGTTCACCTTCACCGACGTCTTCGTGGCCGACGAGGACGTGCTGGGCGGCGTCGGCAAGGGCTATGAGCTGACCAAGGAATGGTTCACCGACGAACGCCTGATGATCGCCGCGCGTACCGTCGGCGCCGCCGAGCGCGCCCTGCAGCTCGCGCGCGACTGGGCGGTGGAGCGGGAGCAGTTCGGGGCACCCATCGCCTCGTACCAGCTGATCCAGGGCATGCTCGCGGACTGCGCGGTGGACATCGCGGTCAACCGCGCCTACACCCACCAGGTCGCCTGGGAGGCCGACCAGCCGGACACCGACCGCAAGACGCTGCACGCCAAGGCCGCCACCGCCAAGCTCGCCGCCAGCGAGGCCGCCGGCCGGGTCGCCGACCGCTGCCTGCAGATCTTCGGCGGCCGGGGCTACGACCGCACCCACCCCGTCGAGCGCATGTACCGGGAGCTGCGTGTCGACCGGATCTGGGAGGGCACGTCCGAGATCCAGCGGCTGATCATCGCCAACGAGCTGATCAAGCGCGGCACCCGGACCCTGGCCCTGCCCACGCACTGACACCGGCCACGCGCCGAAACCCGCCACGCACCGACCCCGGCACGCACGGACACCGGCCACCCGCCGAAACCCGGCACGCACCGACCCGCCACGTACCGACCCCGGCACGCACGGACACCGGCCACCCGCCGAAACCCGGCACGCACCGACCCGCCACGTACCGACCCCGCCACGCCCCGACCCCGGCACGCACTGAAATCCGCCACGCACTGAAACCCGCCCCTTCACCACCGCACAGCGAGGACCTCCATGGACTTCCGTCTCACCCCGCGCCAGGCACAGCTCAAGGCCGCGGCCCGCGCCCTCACCGACGTCATCGCCGCCTACGAGATCCCGTGCGAGGAGAACAACGGCCTGCCCGCCGACGCCCACGCCAAGATCCGCGACGCGGTCCTCGACGCCGGGCTCCAGGCCGTCAACATGCCGGCCGAGTGGGGCGGCGCCGGACTCACCATCGCCGAGCAGGTCACCGTCCAGGAGGAGCTGGGACGGCTCACCGGCGCCCTGTGGGACATGGTGTGGCGGCCCGCGAACGCCCTGCGCTTCTGCACTCCGGAGCAGCGCGAACGCTTCCTCGTCCCGGTGATCAGGGGTGAGCGGCGCGACTGCTACGCCGTCACCGAACCGGGCGCCGGCTCCGACCCGCAGAACCTCGCCACCACGGCGACGAGGAACGACCAGGGCTGGGTGCTCAACGGCGAGAAGTGGTTCGTGACGGTCGGCGACCACGCCGACTTCATGATCGTGCTCGCCGCGGCGGGTCCGGAGCGCGCGCCGACACTGTTCCTCGTCGACAAGGACACCCCCGGCATCGAGATGACCCGCGTGCCCCGTTTCATGCACACCTTCGTCTACGAGCACCCCGAGTTCACCTTCACCGACGTCCAGGTCGGCGAGGACGCCGTGCTCGGCGGTGTCGGCGAGGGATACGACATCACGCGCTCGTGGTTCACCGAGGAACGCCTGATGATCGCCGCACGCACCACCGGCGCGGCCGAGCGCGCCCTGGAACTGGCCCGTGACTGGGCGGTGGAGCGGGAGCAGTTCGGGGCGCCGATCGGCTCGTACCAGCTGATCCAGGGCATGCTCGCGGACTGCGCCGTGGACATCGCCGTCAACCGCGCCTACACCCACCAGGTCGCCTGGGAGGTCGACCAGGCCCCGGTCGAGGCCCGCAAGACGCTGCACGCCAAGGCGGCCATCGCCAAGCTGGCGGCGAGCGAGGCCTCAGGACGGGTGATCGACCGGTGCCTGCAGATCCACGGCGGCCGGGGCTACGACCGTACGTACGCCGTCGAACGGCTCTACCGGGAACTGCGCGTCGACCGGATCTGGGAGGGCACCTCGGAGATCCAGCGGCTGATCATCGCAGGCGAGCTGATCAAGCGGGGCCCGGGGGTCCTGGACCTGCCCACCGCCTGACCACAACGGCCGACACGGACCGAAGGGAACTTTGGATGACCGGCATCGAACGCGTCGGAGTCGTCGGCTGCGGACTGATGGGCGCGGGTATCGCCGAGGTCTGTGCGCGGGCCGGCCTGCCGGTCACCGTGGTGGAACGCGACGCAAAGGCGGCCCGCGCGGGCCGCCTGCGCGTCACCCGCTCGCTCGACCGGGCCACCGCGCACGGCAGGCTCACCACCGAACGGCGGGAGGCCGCCGCCGACTTGATCACCGTGGTCGACCAGATCGAGGCGCTGCACGACCGTGACCTGGTGATCGAGGCCGTGGCCGAGGACGAACGCCTCAAAGCCGATGTCTTCACCCGCCTCGACACCGTGGTCACCGGCGACCACACCATCCTCGCCACGAACACCTCCGCCATCCCGGTCATCCGTCTCGCCGCCGCGACCGGCCGCCCGGAACACGTCGTCGGCGTGCACTTCTTCAACCCCGTACCGGTCCTGCGACTGGTGGAACTCGTACCGTCCCTGCTCACCTCGGCCGACACGGTGACCCGCGCCGAGACCTTCGTGACGGGCACGCTCGGCAAGGAGGCCGTACGCACCCGGGACCGGGCCGGCTTCGTCGTCAACGCGCTGCTCGTCCCCTACCTGCTGACCGCCATCCGCATGGTGGAGTCGGGCAGCGCGAGCGTCGAGGACATCGACCGCGGCATGGTCCTCGGCTGCGCGCACCCCCTGGGTCCACTGGCCCTGACGGACCTCATCGGCCTGGACACCACGCGGGCCATCGCCGAGTCGCTGTACGCCGAGTTCCGCGAGCCGCAGTACGCACCGCCCCCGCTGCTGTCCCGGATGGTGGAGGCCGGACTGCTGGGCCGGAAGGCCGGACGCGGCTTCCACACGTACGACGAACAGCCGGGTCGCGAGGCGGTGGCACCGGAGGGACCGCGGTGAGGGAAAATGGCCACGGCCTACGACCACCGGACGAGGGGAGCGGCAGGGTGTCCACCAAGGTGCGCACGGCAGACACGCGCGAGCGCATCCTGACCGCGGCGTGCGAGGTCATCGCCGAGATCGGCTTCGAGAAGATCCGCATGCGCATGGTCGCGGAGCGCGCCGGCGTGTCGACCGCGCTGCTGCACTACCACTTCGACACGCGCGAGAAGCTGTTCACCGAGGCGATGACCCACTCCTTCGCCCACACCGCCGTCGACGTCGAACGCGACGCGGAAACGGCGCCGGCCGCGGTCGTCCTGGCCCGGATCCTGCGCAGCCTGCTGCCGACCGACCCCGAACTGCGGCAGGACTGGCGGCTGTGGCAGGAACTGTGGGCCCGGGCCCTGCGCGACGAGACCACCCGTGCCTTCGCCGTGGACCTGTACGCGCAGCTGCACGCCTGGGTGGCCGGAGCGGTACGGCGCGGCATCGCCTCCGGTGAGTTCACGCCGACCGACGTGGACGAACTGAGCACGCTGGTGCTGTCGCTCAGCGACGGCTACGGCATCCGGCTGATGCTGAGCGACCCCACGGTCACCCTGGACACGGCCCTCACCGCCATCTGGCGCCAGGTGTCCACCGCGCTGGGCCTGCCGGCCTCGCTGCCGACGGAATGACTCCCGTCCGGGCCCGACCGCATGCGGCGCGCTGCAGCCCGGCGGACGGAAATCCCGTTGGCCGACGGCCGCGGAACTGCGACGATGTCCCTGTTTCCCAGGCGGAGGACGTTTGTTCGTTTTCGTGTGCGCGGGGTGCGGCGCCAGGCTGACCACCCCGCTGTCCCAGGTCGCGCTGCCGGCCCACGCCCATCAGAAGTACGGCAACGGTATTCAGCTCCCGGTGCTCATGGAGTCGGGCACGTTCGCCGTGGACCCGGAGCCCTGGGGACCGCCGTGGCGCAGGTGGGAGGAGATCGACCCGGAGGAGGCGACGGCCCGCGGCGTCCACGCGCCGGTCCACGCCCTGTCCTACGGCCCGCCCGGCGCGATCGTCATCGCCCCCGGGGACACCCGCGGCACCCTGCTGATCCCGGAGAAACGCGGCAGTGCCTGCTGCGGCCTCGACGGCGCCGACGGACCCAACATGGTCTGCGAGACCTGCGGCCTGCCCGTGGCGAGCCGGATCGACGACTGCTCGCTCTGGCAGGCGGTGTGGCTCGCCCCGGACGCCGTACACCGTCTGCCCGTCGGCGGTGCCGACACCGCACCGCTGTCCTGGGAGGAGCTGATGGCGCAGCGGAAGAGCACGCCTCCGGTCGAGCCGATCGCCACCTGGGGGTCGCGGTTCGGAACGAGCTACTGGTGGTCCTGGAGTCCGCAGTGGGAGGCGGCAGCCGGCCGGGCGCTCGCGCACCTGCTGGCGGCCTCGGAGGGCCGGCCCGTGACCGTCCCGGACGGTCTGGCCGAGGACGTGTTCCAACGCGCCCTCGACGCCGTGCTGCCCGCCGGTCCACCGGCACGGCGCGCCGTCCTGGCCGGACCGGCGCTGCCCGCTCCCGACGCGGACGCCGGCATACTCCTCGTACCGACCCACCCGCAGACCGGGGAGACCTGGACTCCGGCCGGCCCGGCCGCCTCGGCGTACCCGGTACCGCTGCCGTTCGGAGTGTGGCTGTGGCTGGCCTCCCCCGAGCCGCACCCGTCCGTCCCGGCGTCGGGCACCATGCCCGCCGGTGTCCTCCGCGACGACCCGCCCGCGCCGCGCCCTAATCGCCTGTTCCGGGCCGATGCGGCAACGTTCCACCACACCCTGGTCCGGCTGCCGGCCGTCCGCAGCCCATGGCTGGGCGAGATCCTCGGAAAGCTCTCGCGGCACATGCTGACCTGCCTCTTCTGAACAGCTGAAGCGGATCTGCCGCAGCAGGAAGGAGAGTTGGGCTTATGCGTGTGGGCTCTGTCCGGCCGTCTGCCGGCAGCACCGAGAGCGTCATCCGGGCGAATCAGGACGAACGGCTGCTTCCTGCCTCGCCGTTCGGCGCGCCAGCGGTCACCTACGCCGAACACCGCCCGGACCACGCGGCCGATGCCGTGCTGGCCGATCAGGTCCGCCGCAGCCAGATCGACCCCGGCTTCGCGCAGACAACTGGCGAGGCCGGCCATCCACGCGGTGCCGACGGCGCCTCCCGCACCCCCGCGGCATCGAAGCCCGTGGCGCCGGCGTCGCGTTCGTGATCGCGGGCAGCCTCCTCAACGGCGGGCATGCCGCCCCCGGCGCTGCGGAGATGGTTGTACTGAGGGAGAGCGAGAGGACGACAAGACGTGGATGTGTACGAAGCCGTGGAGAGTCGCCGGGCCGTGCGGGCGTTCAGCGACGAGCCGGTGTCCAAAGAGATGCTCGAACGAGTGCTGACGGCGGCGACGCGGGCGCCGTCGAGCGGGAACCTCCAGCCGTGGCATGTGTACGTCGTGACAGGCGAGCCCCTGGCCGAACTGAAGAGGCGCGCGAGGGCAAGGGCATGGGCAGGAGACCCGGGTGACGAGCGGGAGTATCCGATGTACCCGTCCGGACTCGCCTCGCCGTATCTGGACCGCTTCTCCGCCGCGGCGGCCCAGCGGTACGAAGCGCTGGGAATCGAGCGTGACGACCCGGACCGGCCCAGGAAGATCGCCGTCTTGAATGCGGAGGCGTTCGGAGCGCCGGTCGTACTGTTCTGCTACCTCGACCGGGCGATGGGGCCCGGACAGTGGGGGGACGCGGGGATGTACCTGCAGACGGTCATGCTGTTGCTGCGCGCGGAAGGGCTGCACAGCCGTGGATGCCGGCGCTCTCGGTGGTCACCGCGGAGTACAACTCGCCCGCCGGCCCGGGGAAAGCCGATCGGCACCCGCTCTCGAAGGCGGGTGCCGGTACGGGGGCTTGTCGCGGTAGAGACCTACCGGGCCATGGCGGCGGCGTACGGTGGCAGGGCAGGGGCGAGCTGTGTTCCGGGGGCGAGTCCGAGGGCGACGAGGGCATCGGGCAGGCCGCGGCCGACGCGGGCCGCCTCCAGTGTGCCGGGGGCGGCCAGTTGGCGACAGCTGGCCGCGATGATCTCGAAGAGGTGCTGCACCCTGCCCGCTCCGCGCGGCAGCAACTGGCCATGGAAGTCCTCGTGGTGAGCGAGGACGAGCGCGGCCAGGCCGGCGACGTGGGCAGAGGCCGTGCCGGTGCCGTCGAGGACCGTGTACCCGCCCTGCGGGGCGCAGGACAGGACCGCCACTCCGGGGGCGGCCGCGTCGACTCCTGGGCCGTGGCAGCTGAACGGTGCGGCGAAGAGCCCTTCCGGTGTCAACTGCGTTCCGCAGTGGGTGGCTTGGGACGTGTCCGGCGGGTACGAGCCGAAGACGCCGAGGGCGCCCACGGCGAACACGGTGGGCAGCGAGGCAGGGAACGAGACCGGCCCGCCGGTGTCCCCGGCCGGGGCCACGCAGGCGATGCCCGCCGCGGCCGCGTCGACGAGTTTGCGGGAGACCAGTGCCGAGGGGTAGGGGGTCGCCACGGCGATGTGGGCGATGTCGGCCTCGGTCTCGATGCAGTGGTCCAGGGCGGCGATCAGGTCACTGAAGTGCCCGTCGGGCAGCACCTGGCAGACCTCGATCTCGGCGTCGACGGCGATGCCGATGACGCCCTTGCCGGTGTCCGCTCCGGCGATGATGCCGGCGGCGTGGGTGCCGCTGCCCAGCGTGTCGTGGGCCCAGCCCTCGTCCGTGCCGCGGACGATGTCGACCCCGGAGCGCACCCGTTGCCGCAGATCGGGGTGTCCGGCGCTGACACCCGATCCGATGGCCGCGATCCTGATGCCGAACGCGCGGAAGGTGGGGGGCAGCCGGTCCACGCGCATGGCCTGCTGGCCCCAGCCGTAGTGCTGCCGCTGCTCCAGTTCCGGGTACACCTTGGCGAGCGGGGTGAGGGTGACGAGGTTCTCCTGGGTCGCCGACAGGTCGGGTCGATGGATCCAGCGGTCCGTGTAGCCGCCCGTGGGCCGCACGTACAGGGACTGGACGGACTCCGCCGTGTCCGTCGTGAGCGTGAGGGTGACTGTTCCATCGGCACCGGTGACGCCCTGCGCCGGCCAGGTCGCACCGATCAGGAACACTCCCGCGCCGGCCAGCGGTTCGCCGTCCGGGCCGCAGACGCGCAGCGCGATGTCGGTGGATCGCTCCAGGGAGGTCACCAGCCCCGGGTCGCGCAGCGGAAGCGCCGCCGTGCCCACGGACGCGGGTCCGGTCCCGGTCAGCGGAAGATCCGGTTCGATGTGCACGTGCAGCGACCGCATGGCCGGCACCTGTTCCTCGGCTGCCTCGACGACGGCCAGTTCCGGGCACGACGGGTACAGCCCGGCAGACCGCAGCTTCTCCGACGGCCGCAGCCTGCGGACGACCGTGACCTCGGGCATGCGCTCCAGCTGCTCGCACACCGCGTCCATGCCCAGCGCGGCGACTCCCGAGGGGAGAAGGTGCTGCGGCAGCGGCGTGACCAAGTACCGGGCCCGGCGCGGTTGCACCGTGATCGGTGACGGCGCGCCCGTCCCGCGTGGTTCCGCTTCCCTGCCCTCGGGGCCCGGCCCACCGGCCCCCGAGCCCTCTGATGCGCTCTCGCGGTTGTTTCGGGGCTTGTTCCCGGGCCTTTCCTTGACCATCACGTCCACCTTCACAACGGCTGTGTCGTCCTCTTGCTCCTGATCCGGTGCCGGGCGGCGCGCGCTTCCACAGGGGTGCGGTGTGCCCGGGGACCAGTTCCGGGCACACCGCACCGCGCGCCGCCGCGTGTCAGCCGATGCCGAAGGGCTGACCCATCTGGCCGAAGCCGAAGCCGGGCTGCTGGTACTGCGGGAGCTGCTGCCCGAACGACTGCGGGCCGTACCCGCCGCCCCACTGCTGCATGCCCTGCATGCCCTGCATGCCCTGGGCCCCCTGCTGGCTCTGCTGGCTCTGCTGGAGGAGCGTCACGATCGCCGTCGGCAGCGCCTGCTGCACGGACTGCTCGACTGCGCTGCGGACGCCCTGCTGCAGCGTGTGGTGCAGCGCGAGCGCGAGGTAGGGGTGCGCCTGGTGGGCCATGCCCTGCTGCTGCAGCTGCTGCTGGACCTGCTGGATCTGCTGCAGCGTCTGCTGCATGCGCTGCGCGATCTGCTGGCTCGCCTGCTGGCAGGCCTGCTGGATCGCCTGCTGGACCACCTGTGCGAGCTGGCCCTGCGGGGCGCCGATCTGCTGGCCGAACTGCTGCTGGGGCTGGGTACCGGTCATCACCGACATGAATGCTCCGTTCGATGCCGTGGAAAGGTCAACATAAGGAATGATGTTGGCCTTATCGGAATAAAACCGACGTGTTGAAGCTAAGTTGACGAGGTCACGACCGCAATCGGTAGAGCCGCCTCCGGAGTGGAACCCCCCGATTGGATCCGGGGAGTGGTGAGTCGTCGGTGGCGCGGCAGAATGGCATGGCTCGGACGCCGGCAACCGGACAGCGGTTCTCGGACGAGGCTCGTGCGACCGGTCGGCTCACACCCCGCCGATCGACTGTTCGGCCCAGATGGTCTTGCCCGTGCGGGTGTAGCGGGTGCCCCAGCGCCGGGTGAGTTCGGCGACCATGAACAGTCCGCGGCCGCCCTCGTCGCTCAGCCGGGCCCGGCGCAGATGAGGGGCGGTGCTGCTGGCGTCGGACACCTCGCAGATCAGGGAACGCTCCTTGACCAGCTGGAGGTGGATCGGGCCGGTGGCGTACCGGATGGCGTTGGTGACGAGTTCGCTGACCACCAGTTCCGTGACGAAGGTTTCCGCCTCCAGCTCCCAGGTGGGCAGCAGGTCCCGGACCCGTTTGCGTGCCTCGGACACGACGGCGGGGTCGGCGGGCAGGTCCCAGCCGGCGACATGGTCTCGGTCGAGGACCCGCGTGCGGGCGAGGAGCAGGGCGATGTCGTCGTCGCGTGGACCGGGGCACAGGGTCTCCAGGACGGAGTCGGCCAGCGCCTCGAGCGAGGAGGCGGGCTCGGCGAGAGCGCGGCGCAGCGCGGTGACGCCGTCGTCGATGTCGCGGCCGCCGCCCGTGACGAGACCGTCGGTGAACAGGGCGAGCAGGCTTCCTTCGGGCAGGGTGAGCTCCGTCGCCTCGAAGGGCAGACTGCCCAGGCCGAGCGGAGGGCCGGCGGGCAGGTCGACGACACCCGCGGAACCGTCCGGGCGGACGAGCAGGGGGGCCGGGTGGCCGGCCCGGGCCAGGGAGCAGGTGCCGGACACCGGGTCGTAGACGGCGTACACGCACGTGGCGCCGATGTCGCCGGGGATGTCACCGAGGGTGTCGTCCGCGCCCTGCTCGCCCTCCGCGTGGGTCACGATGTCGTCGAGATGGGTCAGGAGCTCGTCGGGCGGCATGTCGATGTCGGCGAGGGTGCGCACCGCCGTACGAAGGCGGCCCATGGTGGCGGAGGCGTGCACGCCGTGGCCGACGACGTCACCGATGGCCAGGCCGACCCGCGCCCCGGGCAGCGGGATCACGTCGAACCAGTCGCCGCCCGCCTGGACCTCGCCGCCCGCGGGAAGGTAGCGCACCGCCGTCTCCACGGCCGGGTGCACGGTCGGTCCCCGCGGCAGCAGGCTCCGCTGCAGGGCCAGCGCGATGCCACGGTCCCGGGTGAACCGGCGGGCGTTGTCCAGGCAGACGGCCGCCCGGGCGACCAGGTCCTCTGTGATGGCCAGACATTCGGGGCCGAAGGGTTCCAGGGAGGTCGCGCGTCTCCCGAACAGAACCGCTCCGAGGGTGTAGCCGTGGGCGTGGATCGGCACGGCGATCAGTGAGCGTATGCCGCACGCGCGGATCTGCTCCGCCTGTGCGGGATCGTCGCCGAGCCAGCGGACGATCTCGTCGTCGGTGACGGCCTGCCGCACCGCCCGGCCTTCGACCAGGCACCGCACGAGGGGCGAAGAGCGCGGATGGCGCTGGACCGCCCCCGGGGCGGGAGCGTCCCGGGCTGGAGCATGCCGGGCGGGGGTGTTCCGGGCGTGGGTGTCCTGGGCGGGATCGTCCCGGGCCGGGGTGTTCCGGCCGGGTTGGAATGCCGTTCGATATGCCGCCCGGCGCAGTGGGACAGGGCCGGACGGGAGTGGTCCGGGCAGGCCGCCCAGGAAGACCGGTTCCAGCAGGTCGACGCTGACGACGTCGGCGAAGCGCGGCACGACGACCTCGGCCAGTTCCTGAGCGGTGCCCGCCACGTCCAGGCTCGTACCGATACGGGTCCGGGCCTCGCTCAGCAGCGCCAGCCGCTCCCGGGAGTCGTACTGCTGCGAGAAGTCGGATGCCGACACGGCCACCCCGCACACCCGGCCGGCCGCGTTCTTGAGCGGGAAGATGTCCATGAACCAGGCGTGCGCCTTCGCCTCGCCCGGGGTCCTGACGAAAGGCTCCGTGTATTCCGGCCGCCCGGTCTTCAGCACGCGGCGGATGCGCCGCTCGATCTCCTCGTACACCGATCCCGGCACGATCTCGGCGAGGAAACGCCCGCGCATCTCGTCCTCGCGGTAGCCCATGATCCGGGACATCGCGGTGTTCAGCCGCTGGATGCGGGCCTCGTGGTCGTAGATCACGAAGGCGGTGGGGTGCTGGTCGAACGCCCACTTCACCAGGGCCGCGTTCGCGTCCGTCCCGCCGCTGTCCGGCCTGCCTCCGGCCACCAGGACGAACCCGGCGGGCCGCTCGTCCGAACCCAGGGGGAACAGACGCAGCCGGGTGTCCAGAGCCCTGCCGTCGCGGTGCCTCACCGCCGTTTCGTCGGCGGTCAGCAGATCGGCCAGCGGCCTGCCGATCACCTCCTCGGGGGTGCGCCCCCACAGCGCCGACGCACCGGCGCTCAGGTGCGTCACTCGCCCGACCGAGTCCGTGACCACGATCGCTTCGGGTGTGTCGCGGTCGAGTGGGTCGAAGGGGAGGCCCGCCGGCCGCTCAGCGAGCCGGCCGGGTCGTTCGTCGGGCTTCATCGTCGTGCACGCCTGGTTCCGCTGTTCTGCGCCGATCACCGGCTACCACCACGATCCTCCGGCAGCGGGCGGAGGGCAAGGCACGCGGTCGCCGTGCCGAGCGGCAGCAGGACCCCCGCCGCGAGGGCGGCGAGGTCCTGCGGGTCCACGCCGTCCTCGGCCCGACTCGACGTCCTCGGCGCCGCAGGCACCGGGCCCGGCAGGGTCGTCGGGACGAGCCGGGCGGATGCTGAGAGGCCGGTCGCGCGGGTCGGCCCTGCGGCCCGGGACCGCCCCGGCCTCGCCGTTCGCCGGGCAGCCGTCGCCGTCGTATCAGAGCAGCAGGCGTATCAGAGCAGCAGCGGAAGACTCACGAGGGCCCCACCACTCGCTCCGAGCGCCGCCAGGAGTGAGGCCGGCCAGTTGTGGGACTGCGCGTACGTCAAGAGGCCTGCCAGCAGTCCCGCCACCACCGCGGCTAACAGGATGAGCGCCCAGCGCAGTGACAACCGGTCCGGCGGCGGCGTGGGCGAGGTCTGTTCAGGCATGCGGCTCTCCTGCGGCTGCGTCAGAACGGGACGAGGCAGCCCTGCATCAGCTGCCGTGCGCCGAAGGCGGGCCTGGTGACGGCGTATTGCTCATTCGCCTGGCCGGTCCTCGGTATCACCGGAACGCTTCGAATGAGCGACCACGCTACTCACTTGAGCTAGATCAGAAAAGGATTCTGATGTGGCATCGGTCGCCATAGGGTTCGCGCGGGGGCGGTCGTAGCGAGCAGTGTGCCCCGGCGTGCGCCCCAAGAGCCTCCGCGCTCCTTCTGCTGATGCTCTGACAGCTGACCAACCTGCCGCTGTGATTTAGCATTCCCGCCATGACTGGTCCCGAGGTCGACCTACCCGAAGGTTCCGAGGACGCGTTACGGGGATCCACCGCGAAGGTGGTGGAGCAGTTGGGCTGCCAGATCGTGGAAGGCGGCAAGCCCCGCGATCACCACCTCACCGTGGACGCCGTGGTGCAGGAGTTCGGGATCACCCGGCCCATGGCCCGAGAGGCCCTGCAGATGCTGCACCAGAAAGGCCTGGTCAATCTGCAGCCGCGGATCGGGGCCACCGTCCAGGCGCTGGAACAGTGGGACCTGCTGGACGCCGACGTGATCGCCTGGCGTCTGGAGGTGGCACCCGACAGCCAGATGCGCTCACTCACCGAGTTGCGGGAAGTGATCGAGCCCCGGGCGGCCAGGCTGGCCGCACTCAGCCGGTCCGCCGAGATCTGCCACGACCTCACCAGCCACGCCCGCACCCTGCTCACCCTGAGCGAGGATCCGGACTTCGCTCAGCCCCGGGACGGCACGGCGATCCGGCAGCGCTTCCGTGACGTGGACGCGGCCTTCCACCGAACCCTCCTCGCCGGCTCCCGCAACGAACTCTTCGTGCGGCTGTCCCACCCGGTCGTCATGGCGCTGAACCACCGCATCGACAGGGACTGGGCGGGCACGCACCAGGAAGCGGTGGTCACGCCGACGCGGGCCGTCGTCGGCACCGACACCGTCCAGCGGTATCCCACGAGGCCGGAGCCGATCGCCATGTGGCTGCACATGGGGCTGGCCTACGCCGTCGACCAGGGGCTGGCCACGGCCGCGGAGGCCTTCGCGGAGGGTCTCCTCGCCGAGATCAGGAGCGGGCGACTGCGCGACCCCGGCGTGCGCGACCGACTGCGGACGGGCCTGGACCAGTTCAACGTGAGCGGTCTGCCCTCCGCTCATCGAGCAGGCTTCCAGGACGCCATGGCCGCCCTGTTCCACGCCCGGCGCGCCCCCGTCGTCGTCATGGGGGTCGCCGGCTGCGGCAAGACCACGGTGGGCCGGTACTTGGCGGACTCGCTCCGAGTGCCGTTCGAGGAGGGGGACGACTTCCATCCCCGCCGCAATGTGGAGTCGATGGCGAACCACACCCCTCTCGACGACCGCACCCGCAGTCCGTGGCTGGCCGCCATCGCGGGCCGGATGCGAGTGGCGGGCGCGGAGGAGGGGCTGGTGATCACCTGCTCCGCCCTCAGACGCATCTACCGCGAGCTGCTCCGGGTGTCCCGGCCCGACGCCTTCTTCGTACACCTGACGCTCGACCAGGACGAAGCCAACTCCCGTGTGGCACACAGAAGATCGCACTACATGCCCGCCTCCCTGGTGGCCTCGCAGTTCGAGGACCTGGAACCACTGGAGGACGACGAGGCCGGGATGACCATCGACGCGACCCTGCCGGCCGAACGCATCGTCGCCGAGATCCAGACCGAACTGGCCCGGCGTACCTGAACGAAGAAGTACCTGAACGAAGGCGTACGCGAGCGAAGGCGTACGCGAACCAAGGCGTACCTGAACGAAGGAAACAGAACGACCGAACCGACCAAGAGACGAAAGAGGGGGGACCCACCATGAAGATCGTGTCCGCCGAGGTCATCGTCACCAGCCCGGGACGGAACTTCGTCACCCTGCGCATCACCACCGAGGACGGCGTCGTCGGTCTCGGCGACGCCACGCTCAACGGCCGCGAGCTGGCCGTCCAGTCCTACCTGGACAGTCATGTCGTGCCCTTGCTCCTCGGGAGGGACGCCTCCCGCATCGAGGACACCTGGCAGTACCTCTACCGGGGTGCGTACTGGCGGCGCGGCCCCGTGACCATGGCGGCCATCGCGGCCGTGGACACCGCGCTGTGGGACATCAAGGCCAGGTACGCCGGGATGCCCCTCTACCAGCTCCTCGGCGGCGCTTCCCGCGCCGGCGCCCTCGCCTACGGACACGCCTCCGGCCGCGACGTGCCCGAACTCCTCGACTCCATACGGGCGCACCGGGAGCTGGGCTACCGCGCCATCCGCATACAGACCGGGATACCCGGCTTCGACTCGGTGTACGGCGTGGCCGCCTCGAGCGCCGGCGGCGGAGAGCGGTACGACTACGAGCCCGCGCGCCGCACCACCGGCGACCGGCCCCGGCCCACCGTGGAGACCTGGGACACGCGCGCGTACCTACGGCACCTGCCCTCCGTCTTCGAGGCCGTACGGGCGGAGTTCGGTCCCGAGCTGCCGTTGCTGCATGACGGTCATCACCGGATGACGCCGATCGAGGCCGCCCGGCTGGGCAAGGCACTGGAGCCGTACGACCTGTTCTGGCTGGAGGACGCCACGCCCGCGGAGGACCAGGCGGCCCTGCGCTGGATCAGGCAGCACACGACGACACCGCTGGCGATCGGCGAGGTCTTCAACTCCGTGTACGACTACACCATGCTGCTGAGCGAACGGCTCATCGACTACGTGCGCTCCGCGGTGACCCACACCGGCGGCGTCACCGCGATGAAGAAGCTGCTCGACCTCGCGGCCGTCTACGGAGTCAGGTCCGGGATGCACGGCCCCACCGACATCTCCCCGGTGGGCATGGCCGCCGCCCTCCACCTGGACCTGGCCGTGCACAACTTCGGGATCCAGGAATACATGCGGCACTCCGAGCGGACCCTCGAGGTCTTCCGAACCTCCTACCGCTTCGAGCAAGGACTGCTGCATCCGTCCGACGCACCGGGCCTCGGTGTCGACCTCGACGTCGAAGCGGCGCGTCACTTCCCTTACGAGCAGGCCTACTTGCCCGTCAACACGCTCCTCGACGGGACAGTGCACGACTGGTGAAGCCCGGCGGTCCGGCTATCGGCCGCCGCCCCTGACCCAGGTGCGGCCGGCCGTGCCTATGCCGGGTACGTGACCGCGCCCGTATCGGACCTCGCGCGCAAGCCGGGCGGCGTCGATCAGGACGGGCGCCCCGATGCCGAGGCTGCCATGCGGCCCGTCGGCGTTTTCCGGTCGTACCGGGGCTACGCCGACGGTTTGGCCAGCAGGAGTTCGGTGTTGTGGTCGGCGGGCGTGCCGATGCGGGTGGCGGGGGTGGCGTAGGGGTCGTTGTAGGCGAGTTCGCGGTACAGCGCGGCCAGGCCGGGGTCGGAGGTGTCGGTGAAGTCGGTCCGGTACGGCGCGGCGGACTCGATGAGCGTGGTGAAGACGGACAGGGTGCCGTCCTGGTTGTCAGCGATCTCGATGATCCGGGCGTGGTGCGGGTAGTCCACGTGGGAGGCGGTGTTGATCTCCCAGAAGGCGCGCTCGGGCACGGCGTGGCCGTGCGCGAGGATCTGGTTGGTGTGGGTGTGTCCGTTGACCCAGGCCACGACGTTCGGGAAGCGCTGGAGCAGGGCGACGAGCTCGGCCCCGCTGTGCCGGCCCTCGAAGGGGTGGTACGGGTCGGGCAGCAGGTTGCCCATGGTGCCACTGGTGTGGTGGCTGAAGACGACGGCGAGACGGCTGTCGGAACCACCGCGCACCACGTGGCCGTCGGCGTCGTACCAGTGGCCGCTGTGCGCCTTGAGGACCGATTCCAGCCAGTTCAGCTGTGCGGTGCCGAGGGAACCGTCGGCGAAGCCGGCCCGGTTGGTGGTGTCGAGACTGATGCCGAGGACGCCGTCGGCGAGGTCGAAGGTGTAGTAGAGCCGCCCGCTGTCGGCCGAGTCGGCGCTGAAACCGTGTCCGGCGGGACCGGCGCCGGTGTACGCGGGGTTCAGGTGGGCCCGGGCGAACTCGGCCGGTGTGAACGGATGGCGCCGCTCGTCCGGCGTGACCGTACGGATGGCACCACCGTTGGCGAGCAGCTTGCTCAGCAGGAGCACGGCCTGGGCGGGGTCGTGGAGCACCGCGTCCGCCAGTTGCGCCGCAGTGGCGTCGTCGCAGCCCTCCAGCTTGCGCGAGCCGGTGTAGAGGTCGTTCAGCAGCCCCAGGTCGGGCAGGCTGCCCTCGATGCTGTCGTCGTGGTTGCCGACCGTGGTGTACCACGGGACGCTCAGGCCCGGTGCGTCGAAGGGGCGGATGGCGCCGCTCAGGAAACCGGGGATCTCGGGCAGGCCCTTGGCCTTGTAGGCGTCCTGGAGAGCGGACTCCGGGTTCCAGTACTGCGCGCTGCCGGAGTTCTGCACACCCTCGTAGCGACGGGGGTCACCGCTGTTCGGAGTGATCCGGCCGCCGCTCATGACGGTCAGATACCAGTCGAGTTCGATCCGTTCGTGATTGTCGGTGTTGTCACCGGTGGCCATGACGAAACCGAACGGCAGCCCGGTGTACGGACCCTGGCGCACCTGGTTGACCCGTTCGACCAGCGACGAGGCGCCCCGCACGGTCAGCGCCTCCTGCGGCCGGTGCGCGCTGTCGTTGAGGCGCGCCAGGTACTCGAACCGCACCGGTGACTCGGTGTCCGTCAGGTGCAGGTCCGTGAACTGCACGAAGGAGGCGAGCCCGGTGCGCCGGTCGTCCCGGCCGGCACCCGCGCCGGCCAGCTCCGCACGCACCGCCAGCGGCCAGCCCGGCCCCGCCGTGAGCCGCTTGTACGCACCTGAATCGAGCGGTGCCGCCGCCTGCTCCAAGGTGGTCCCGGCAGTACGCACCGCACGTGCCGCGGTCGCCGCGAGGGCCCGGTCCAGCGCCCTGGCGCTTCCCGGCGTCAGCACCGGCCAGAGGGCCGCTCCCGCGGCAGCGGCGGACGCTCTCGACAGGAACCGACGACGGCTCGTCCCGCTCATGAATCCCCCTTGTACGAAGGTCACTTGGCTGCGGGCCCGCCGGTCGGGCGGCCCCGCCGCGGCAACCCTACTGATGGGTACGGCCGTGTCCAGGGCGCGGCGGAAAACTTGGAGAAAACAGAGCGAACGCATGGCGCGCACGGCCCCCGGCACCGCACGGCGGTCCGGCTCGGCCCGGTCCGGCTCGGTCCGGCTCCGTTCGGCTCCGTTCGGCTCCGGAATTTGAAAGCACTACGACGACCGAAAAGTGCCCCCTGATGAACCCGCCGGATGAATTGACCTTTCTCACTGTGGAACATTCGGGCGAAGCCGACTGGCACCGGTTGAGCAACACCCTGGAACACCCTTGAAAGGGCAACGAGTTGTCGCTCAGTACGACTTCCGGAAACCTGTCCCTGCAGGTCCTCACCCCGTCCAGTGACCCATCGCTGATCACCCAATGGGCCGGCGGAAAAGGGAAGAACCTCCACACCCTCACCACGTCCGGCTTTCACGTGCCGACGTGGTCCGTCCTCGGTACGAATGTCTTCGCGGAATTCTGTCGCGGCAACGGTCTGGACGAGCACCTGGCACGGCTCCTCACCGACGGCTGGGAGTCGAGGCCCGGGCAGGTCGCCGAGGAGATCGCCCGTCTCATCCAGGGCGCGCCGCTCGGTGCGTCCGTCGCCGACGCCGTCCGGCGTGCCTATCAGCAGGCCGGTGGCGGCGCGGTGGCCGTCCGCTCGTCCGGGGCCGAGGAGGACGGCACGCGGCACTCCTTCGCGGGCCAGTTCGACAGCTTCCTCAACATCCGCGGCACCGACGAGGTCATCGCCCATGTCCGCCGCTGCTGGGCCTCCGCCTTCTCGGAACGATCCCTGCGCTATCGCGCCCAGCGCCGGCTGCCCCCCGGCACCGGGGGCGTCGCCGTCGTCGTGCAGCGCATGGTGCCGGCCGAGCGCAGCGGCG
The DNA here is from genome assembly GCF_001027185.1 of Streptomyces incarnatus. NCBI lineage: Bacteria > Bacillati > Actinomycetota > Actinomycetes > Kitasatosporales > Streptomycetaceae > Streptomyces > Streptomyces incarnatus. The sequence continues at coordinate 8,330,451 of NZ_CP011497.1, forward strand.
TACTCCTCACCGCCGACCCGGCGACCGGCCGCACCGACCGGCATGTGGTGAGCGCCGTACCCGGCCTGGGGGAGGGGCTGGTCTCGGGCGCCGTCGACGCGGACACGGTCTTCCTGGACGCCGCCACCGGCGAACCGCTCAGCACCCTGATCGGTGACAAGCGGGAGCGCTACGACGCCGGAGCCGGACCCGGCTGCGAGGTGTCACCCGTCCCCGACGAGGAGCGCGCCGAGCCCGCCCTCAACGCCGCCGACCTGGCCCGGCTGCACGAGACCGGAACCCGCATCAGCGCACACCACGGTGCCCCTCAGGACATCGAGTGGGCCATCGCCGAAGGCACCCTGTGGATCCTGCAGAGCCGCCCGGTCACCAGCCCCGCACCCCGGGGCGAGCGGCGCATCTGGGACAACTCCAACATCATCGAGAGCTTCAGCGGCGTCGTCTCCCCGCTTACCTACAGCTTCGCCGCCGACACCTACGCCAAGGTGTACGACAGCTACGCCCGCGCCCTGGGTGTCCGCGGCGAGCAACTGCGCGAGGTGCGCGAGTGGACCCCGCACCTGCTGGGCTACGTCCACGGACGCGTCTACTACAACCTCTTCCACTGGTACCGCATGGTGCGCCTGGCCCCGCTGTACCCACTGGGCCGGCGGGTCCTGGAGAAATCCCTCGGCGTCACTGAGAGCATTTCCGACGAACTCGCCGACACCCTCCATCCGTTCACTCCCCGGGCCGGCCTGCGTGGCCGCTTGTCGCGCCTGGCCCGCACGGTGGAATTCGCCAGGAGGTACCTGACCATCCATCGGTCCGTGGAGCGATTCCACCGCGATTTCCACCGGGCATACGCGATCTTCAACAACGTCGACTACGACGCCCTGCCCGGTGACGAGACCTACCGCCGTTTCCGCCGCCTGCAGCGCGAACTCATCGAGAAATGGGGCCCGATGCAGGCCCTGGACGCCACCATTCTGCTCTCCATGGGCCTGCTGGCCCTGCTCACCCGCCGCTGGCTGCCCGACGCACCGGAATGGTTCACGTGGGCCGCGGCCGCCCCCGGCGGCACCGTGGAATCCGCCGAACCGGTGCGCGCCCTGCGCGAGCTGGCCGCCCGGGCCCGCGCCGACGCCGAGGTCCTGCACGTCTTGGAGCACACCTCCGACTCCGAGTGCCTCCCGGCACTGCGCGCGGCCGGGCACACCCGGTTCCTGGCCGCCGTCGACGCCTATCTCGCCGACTACGGCTACCGCAGCCCCGACGAACTGAAGCTGGAGGTCCCCGACCTGCACGAGAACCCGGCCGGACTGGTCACCCTGCTGCGGGACGCCCTGTCCGACAACGCGGACGGCGGTGCCCCGGACCGGCGCGGCGCGGCGGACGCCCGTCCCGACGAGGCCCAGGCCTACCTCGACGAGCACCTGCGCGGCCCGCGCCGTCTGCTGTACGAGCGGGTGCGGGGCAAGGCCCGGACGGCGCTGGCCGACCGGGAACGCCTCAGGTTCTGCCGCACCCGTGCCTTCGGAGCGGCCAAGCGCATGCTGCGCGCCCTGGGCCGCGACCTGGCACGCGCCGGAGCCATCGACGCCTGGGACGACGTGTTCATGCTCCGTCTGGAGGAGATCGCGGGCGCCTACGAGGGCGCGATCGTCCACACGGAACTGCGCGAGCTGGCCGCCCTGCGCCGCAGGCGCCTGGCCGCCGGCACCGCGCTGCGCGCCCCGTCCCGTTTCGTCACCCACGGCGCCCCGTACTGGTCGGGGAACCTGGAGCGGGCCGGCTGGAGCAGCCGTCCGGCCGCCCGCAGCGGCGCCCGTGAGCTGCACGGCACCCCCTGCTGCCCCGGCGTCGCCGAGGGACGCGCCGTCGTCACCGACAGCCCGCGCGACATCGGCGGCGGCATCCTCGTCACCTATCGGACCGACCCGGGCTGGGTCGGCGCGCTGATTTCGGCGGCCGCGCTCGTCATCGAGCGGGGCAGCCCGCTCACCCATGTCGCCGTCGTGGCACGTGAGCTGGGCATTCCGACCGTGGTCCAGGTCAGGGACGCCACCACCGAGATCCGCACCGGCACCCGGCTGCGCGTCGACGGTGCCGCCGGGACGGTCACCGTACTCGCCGATCCGCCCGACGACGGCACGCCCGCCGCCCCGGACAGCTCTGGAACGGAGACCCACCCGTGATCCTCACCGAGGAGCAACTCCAGGACCTGCTCGACAAGTCCCTCGCCGAACTGCCCCGCGCCACCGAGTGCGCCGTGACCCTCGAAGGCTCCGTCGCGGAAGGATTCGGCAACTCTTCCTCGGACATCGACTTCCTCCTCATCGACCGCGGCCAGGACGACCCGCCGATCATGCCGTCCCTGCTGTTCGTGGACGGCCGGCGAGTGGAGATACGCACCCGCTCCGTGCGGCAGATCGCAGCCCAGTTCCGCGAGGTGCAGCAGCACGCCAAGCGGCCCGGCCGGCTCTCCGAGGACCTCCTCAACCGCTGCCAGCGGCTGCTGCACAGCCACCCGCTGCGCGGCCACGCCCTGGTCGAGGAGGTGAAGGCGATGCTGCCCGTCGAAGAGTTCCGCCGGATCGCCGCCGGCTGGTGGGCGCACCGGGCCCGTCAGTCCCTGCGCCACGCGATGGCGCTGCTGTGCCTCGGCGAGGGCGACGAGGCGGCCGAATGGACCCGCGCCGGACTCATCCAGGCCGTCAAGTCCTGGGCCGCCGGGGTGGGGGAGACCTACCTCGAACCCAAGTGGCTGTCCCTGCAGCTCGCCCGGACCGGCCGCGCGGACGTACGCGACCGCTACTGGGAACTGGACGCCACCACCCCCGCGTCCGGTGACGCCGGCGCCGCCCACGACCACCTGACCGCCTGCCTCGCCTTCGCCAGGCAACTCGGACTCACCGGAGTGTCCTGGCGGCCCGAGCGGCTCACCGTCGAACGCGTGGCCCGGGTGACCACCTGGCAGACCGGCGAACGGGTGCACGTCGTCCGCGGTGGCCGCGAGGTGTTCGCACTCGGCGACGACGCCGGGTCCGTCTGGCGCTCCCTCGTCCTGGGCCGGCCGCTGCCCCGGGTGCTGGACACCGCCGCGGACACCGGCGTCTCCGAACCCGGCGCGCTGCTTGCCGCCTTCCTGCGCTACGGGCTGATCCGCCTCGCCTGGAAGGGCGGCGGCACCGTCACCCCCGCGCTGCCGCTCGCCGCTCCGGCCGGCCCCGTCACCCCACCGCCCTCCCCCGCACAGCCGCTGCTGTCGCTGCACGGCGCGGCCGTGACCGGCTCCCGCGCCGTCGACCTCCTGCCGTTGCCCGCCGACCGGTTCGCGGCCGCGGCCATGGCCCTGGTGTGGTCCAACGTCGTCGTGGAGAACGCCGTCGAGGATCTGACCGGCGCCCTGCGCATGGGCCAGTGGCGGGTCGCCGAACTCACCGCGCGCCGCGCCGTGCACGCCGCGCTGCGCGGACTGCTCAGCGCCCACGGCGTCCATCCGCTGCCCGCCGACGCCGGTCTGGTACGCCGCCTCGACCTGCTGCCGCCCGCCACCCGGCCGATCGGGGCACGCGCCGGCGAACTGCTGCGGCGGACCGTCGAGTCGGCGGAAGAGGGCGACAGACTGCTCACGGAGATCCGGGCCTGCACCGCCCTGATCCGTACCGCGGTGGGCGCCGGCACGTTCCCGGCCTCCTTCGACTCGGCGGCGACCTGGGCGGCCACCCTGCGGCTCGGCCACGACTGGCTGCGCATCGGCGCCCACCTCGACGCGGACCTGCCCATCGAAGAGGCCCGCGACCTCCTGGCAAGCAACGGCGCCCAGCCCCACCAGGCCCTGTGACCGCGCCGCATCCGACGTTCCGCCCGAAGGAGCCGCCCATGCCCGGCCCGATGACGGTGCTGGTGACCGGAGCCGGCGGCCTCGTGGGCGCGGAGGTGACCGCCCGGCTCACCGCCGCGGGACACACCGTGCTGGCGCTGCTGCACCGCACCCCCCGCATCGTCCGCAACCACGGAAGGGAGCTCACCGCCGGCCCGGGCACGCTGACCCGGATCACCGGCGACATCACCCGCCCCGGCCTCGGGCTGACCGACGCCGACCGGCGGCTCGCCGCCGGCGCCGACCGGATCGTGCACTGCGCCGCCGTCACCGACTTCGGACTGGCCGACGAACGCTACGACCGCGTCAACGTGGCGGGCACCCGGCACGTCCTGGACCTGGCCCTCACCGACCGTACGCCGCTCGTGCACGTCAGCACCGCCTACGTGTGCGGGGAACGCGACGGCACCGCGCGCGAGGACGAAACCGACCTGGGTCAACGCCTCGGAAACGGCTACGAGAAGAGCAAACTCGGCGCCGAGAACCTGGTCCGCACGGCAGCGACCGAGGGCCTGCCGGTGAGTGTGGTGCGCCCGAGCATCGTCACCGGTGCCGCCCGCACCGGCCAAGTCCGCGACTTCAAGACCATCTACCCCGTGCTGCGGGTCCTCACCCGGGGCCTGCTGCGCACCGTGCCGGGCCGCTACGACGCCGTCCTCGACCTGGCCCCCGTCGACCGGGTCGCCGACCTGGTGACCGAGGCCGCCACCCGCTTCCCCGAGGCCGAGGGCCGCACGCTGCACGCCGTCGGGCACGAGCTGACCCTGCGGGACTTCTCCGACGTCCTGGCCGAGTACCCCTCCTTCCACGTGCCGCGGTTCGTCCCGCCGTCCGCGTTCCGTGCCGCGGACCTGCCCGAGCGCGAACGCCCCTACTACCACCGCGTCATCTCCCTGTACGAGACCTACTTCCGGCGGCGCGTCCACTTCGACGACGCCCAGGCGACGGTCTTCAGCCACCGGCCGGCGCCGACCGGCGGACGGCCGTACCTGCGCCGCCTCCTCGACCACTGCCTCACGACCGGCTATCTCGGCCCGGCCCCGCACCGGGGGCCGGACGCCGCCCGACCCGACGGGAGCACCCATCGATGACCGCCGCACACCTCGCCGAGCCCCCGCGGGGCATACCCGTCTCCCCGTTGCTCACCTGCGACCCCGCCAAACAGCGGCTGTACGGCGCCGACACCTACTACCAGGAGAGCTACGACCAGCTCGCCGCCCTCACCGACGACGTCCCGGACTTCGCCCACCGGCACGCGCTGCTGCTGCTCAAACCGGACGCCGTGGTGGCCCGCAGGCTGGACGCGGCGGTGTACTGGCTGGCCGGGCGGGGCTTCAGGATCGCCGGAGCGGCGGTCACCCGGCTGACCCGCACCATGATCCGCTCTTTGTGGTACTTCCAGTGGAACCTCGCCACCCCTCACCGCAGGAGGCTCGCAGCCCTGTTCCTCGAGGACGCCGACGCCCTCGTGCTGCTGGTCCGGGCCGTCCACGACCTGGACGTCCCCGCATCGGTCGAACTGACCCGGCTCAAGGGCCCCACGGACCCCGACGCCCGGCAGCCCGGCCACCTACGCCATCTCCTCGGCCGCTACAGCTACCTGCTGAACCTGGTGCACACCCCTGACGAACCCGCGGACGTCCTGCGGGAGCTCGCCGTCCACTTCGACGACAGCGCACGTGAGCGCCTGTTCCGCTCCGCCCTCGCCGGCGAGGACCGCCTTGCCGACGCCCTCAGGCTGACCGGCCGGCTCTACGCCGCGACCAAGCCCCGGGACCTCGACTTCGACCCCGCCGTCGAACGGCTGCGGGACGTCATGTCACCGCACTGCGGCACCGACGCGGACGCGCGGCAGTTGCTCGAGACCGCGTGGCGGCACGGGATCGAACTCGATCCGTGGGACACCGTCATCGTCGGCTCGAAGGTGCTGCCCATGCGGCAGCCCGGCCGTGCCCCGGTGCTCGACGGAGCCGACGCCGACGCCTGGCGCCGCCACCTGCGGGCCGTCCGCGCCACCCTGACCTGAGGAGCGGCCCATGCAGTTCACCCGGACACTTCCCAAGGAGCTGGTGCACCGCGCCGCGGTCGCCGAGGTCTTCCTGACCGACATGGCGCACCACGGCGAGGACGAACTGCTGCTGGCCGCGCAGTTCCCTCGCCGCCACGCCTTCTACCACGACACCCTCGGCCCCCGTGACCGGCACGATCCGCTGCTGTTGCTGGAGGCGTGCCGGCAGGGCATCTTCGTGGTGGCCCACCGCTGTTTCGACGTGCCTTTGGGGTACAAGTTCCTGCTGCGGACGGTCGAGTTCGAGGTGCCGCACCCGTCGGCCCTCGCCCTGGGGCACGGTCCCACCGAGGCCGTCATCACCACGCGTGTCGAGCACCGGTTCCGGGTCCGTACCGGGGTGACCGGCCTGCGGCTGGGCTTCGCCCTGACCATTGGCCCCCAGGTGGCTTTGCTGGCCCGCATCGGCTACTCCTGGATGTGCCCGGAGGACTGGACCCGGCTGCGGGCCGGACAGCGCGGCGCGCTCGGCCTGCCCGACGGGCCCGTCGCCCTGCCCGGACCACGCGTCGCCGCGGCCCTCGTCGGGCGGCGCGACCCGGCCAACACGGTGATCTCCCCGCCGCGCACCACGGGCGACGGCGGCCGCACGGCGCGGCTGACCGCCGACACCGAGCACCCCACCCTCTACGACCACTGGGTCGACCATGTGCCCGGCATGCTGGAACTGGAGGCTTTCCGTCAACTCGCCCTGACCGCGGCCGTGGCGGCCGGCGCCGTCCGCACGCCCACGGCCCTTCCGCTCGGCCTGGCCGCCCGGTTCCGTTGTTTCGCCGAGATGGACCTGCCGCTCGAGTGCCGGGCCGCCCCGGTCCGGTCCGGTGCCGACATCGAGTGCACCCTGCGCCAGCCCGGTGCCGTGGCTGCCGAGGCGCGGGTCAGGCTCGCCGACCCGGACCTCGACCCGGCAGGCCTGGCGGGTGCCGCCGCGGCGGATCGGGGAGCGGTATGAGCCGGGTACGCGCGGGAACCGGGGCAGCCCCGGCGGTGACCACCATCAGCGCCGCGCGGGTTCCCGCCCGGCTGGGCCGCTTCGTGCTGAGCAGGTTCCCGCCGCACCTCTACGCCGCCTACGGTCTGCTGTGGGTCCTCGCCCTGGAGGGTACGGCGGTGGCCGCGACCGGCACCCCCTGGCGGCCGTCCGGTGCCACCTGGGTGCGGGTGCTGAGCGTCGTACTGGCGCTGCTGTTCCTGCGGATGCTCGACGAGCAGAAGGACCTCGCGCACGACCGGGTGCACCACCCCGACCGGCCGCTGGTCACCGGTGCGGTCACCGGGGCCGAGCTGCGCGCCGCGATGGCGGCGATCGCGGTGGCGGTGACGGGCCTGAACGCCGTCCTCTCGGCCACGGCGGTCCTGCTGATCCTCGTGGCACTCGGCTACGGGACGTTCCTCGCCGCGCTGGAGCGGCGGTCACCCGCGGTACGCGACCGGCAGCTGCTCAACCTCGCGGTCACCTACCCGGTGCAGGTGCTCCTCGGCGTCTACGTCTACGGGTCGCTCGCCGCCGCCGGGGAGCTCACCGCGGGCTGGCGCGGCGCGGTCCTGCTCGCCCTGTGCGCCTTCGTCCTCCTGCACGTCGAGTTCGCCCGGAAGACCGCCTGGGAGGCGCCGCCCGGTGCCCGTCTGTACTCGGTGGACCTCGGCCCGCGCGGCAGCGCGACGGTCACCGCCGCCCTCGCGGCGGGCGCGGTCGGCTGCGAGGTACTGCTGTTCGCCCCGGATGGTCCCCTCGGACTGCTGCCCTGCCTGGCGGCGGTGCTGCCCGCATGGGGCACCTGGCGGTTCGTGTCCTCGGGCCGCGGCGCCTGGCCGGTGCCGGCCGCGACGGGCTTCGTCGCGGTCACGTACCTTGTGCTGACCGTCCGGGCGGTGCTCGGGCCGTGACCGGTGAACCGTCCCTGTCCTGCGAGGAGTTGCTGACCACGACGCGGTGCGTGCGGCGCGGCCTGGACCTGGACCGCCCGGTGGACCCGGAACTCGTCAAGGGCTGCCTGCGCATCGCCCTGCAGGCCCCCAACGGCAACAACCGGCAGAACTGGCGCTGGATCCTGCTGACCGACGCCCGGATCCGCGCGGGCGTAGCCGAGGTGTACCGGGCCGCCTTCTACGACCGCAACGCCGCCGCGCTGAAGCGGCCGGCCCGGCTGCCCGCGTCGACACGCTCCGTGCTGACCGCCGCCCGGGCACTGGCCGACCGTCTGCACCAGGTGCCCGTCCTGGTGATCCCCTGTCTCGAACTGCCCGAGGGGCGGCTGCCGGAGGGCAACCAGGCGGGCCTGTGGGCGTCGTTGCTGCCCGCCGCCTGGAGCTATGCTCTGGCCGCCCGCGACCGCGGTCTGGTCACCGCCTGGACGGCGGTCCATCTGGACCGCGAACACGAGGTCGCCGACCTGCTCGGTTTTCCCCCCACCGTCCGCCAGGGCGCCCTGCTGCCGACCGCCTACCCGCTGCGCCACACCTTCCGTCCGGGCCCACGGCTGCCGCTGGAGCAGGTCCTGCACCACGACGGCTGGGACGCCGCAGGACGGTGACGTCCTCTGCCCGGTTCGCGAAGTTGACGGACCGAGGCTCAGGCCTGGCCGCTCGCGCGCCGTGCACGGAACGCCGCTGCCTTGACCCGGTTCTGACAGGCCGTCGAGCAGAACTGGCGCCCGGCGTTGCGGGAGGTGTCCACGTAGACCCGGTCGCAGCGCGGGGCGGCGCAGACCCCGAGGCGGCCGGCGTAGTCGCTGCCGAGGGCCATGGCGAGGCCGGTGGCACAGCCGGCGCTCCAACCGACGGCGTACGAGTCGTCGGCGCCGTGGAAATGGACCTGCCACGGCTCCCCGGCAGCCCGGTCGAGCTGGGGGCGGGCGCCGGTCTCACGCAGCAGTGCGTTCAGGGCGAGCGCCGCGTCGTCGAGGCGGTCGGCGGCCGCGGCCTCGAACACGCTGCGCAGGGTGCGGGCAGTGGCGGCCAGCCGGTCGGCCTCGCCGAGACCCAGGTCCGGCCCGGCGGAGAGGGCCGAGCGGACCGCCGCGACCCGCTCGGCGCCCGCCGGCGCGCGGTAGTGACGGCCGCGCGCCTCACCGTCGGTCAGCGCGTTGACGAGCGCCACCGAGGCATCGAGCAGACGGCGCATGTGACTGTCGAACAACACTTGACCAGTTACCTTTCGCTGTCTACGGTGTCCGTCACCGACAATAGACGATTGACCAGTGACGGGAGGGTGCTGTGCCGCGCTCCGAACCACTGCCCCGCACCGTCCGCCTGCTGCTGCTCGCCCGGGTCGTCAACCGGCTCGGAGCCTTCTCACTGCCCTTTCTCACCGCGCTGATCCGCGCCGGCCACGGCGCGAGCCTGACCACCGCCGGGCTGGTCGGCGCCGCCTTCGGGCTCGCGACGATCCCCTCGCGGCTGGCCGGCGGATGGCTGGCCGACCGGATCGGCCGGCGCACGACCGTCGTGCTCGGGCTCTGCGGATGCGCCGTGGCACAGCTGGCGATCGCGGCCTCGACCTCGCTCACCTGGGCGGTCATCGGGGCGGTGCTCCTCGGGCTCGCCTTCGAGCTGTACGAGCCGCCGAGCCAGGCGATCATCGGCGAATCGGTGCCGGAACGGCAACGGGTGCGTGCCTTCAGCCTGTTCAGCGCCGCGCTCGCGGCGGGCGGCATGGGCGCAGGACTGCTCGCCGCCCTGCTCGGGCGTGGGGACCTGCGCCGGCTCTTCGTCGCCGACGCCGCGACCTGCCTGGCGTGCGCGCTGCTGATCCGGCTGGCCCTGCCCCACGACCGTCCGGCACCGCGCGGAACGATCCAGCACGACATCGCCGTACGACCGCTGCGGGACCCGGCCCTGCTGAGCGTCCTGGCCACCGGAACCGCCTACGCCCTGATCAACCAGCAGACCGTGATGACCCTGCCGCTCGCGCTCACCAGGCGGGGCCTGCCCGCCGCCGACGCCGGGCTGCTGTTCACCGCCGCCGCGGCCACCACCGTGCTCGCCCAGCCTCTGGTCCGGCTGTCCTGGGTGAGCCGGCTCACGACGCCCGTCGCGCTCGCCCTCGCCCATCTCCTCCTGGCGGCGGGGCTGACCGGCTACGCCCTCGCCCACACCCTGCCGGCACTGCTCGTCTCGGCCGCCGTGGGCAGCCTCGGCGACCTGCTGGTGATGGGCCGCGCCTACGCGCTCGTCACCGACCTCGCGCCGCCCGGCGGAAGCGGCCGATACCTCGCCGTCTTCGGCACCAGCTGGGGCGTGGCCGCGACGCTCGCACCCGTCCTCGGCACCCAACTGCTCGCCCACGCCGGGACGACCACTCTGTGGTCCACCATGGCCGCGCTCTGCCTGCTGCTCGCCGCCCTGCACCTCCGCGTGACACCTGAGACACCCCGCCTCCGCAACCTCCCGAAGACGCTCCGCCGGATCCCGGACGCTGCGTAGAAGCCCGTCCGACTCTCGGCCCGACCGGCGCCGGCGGGACCTCGGACCCCGTGCGTGGCGCGCAACTGCTCGTTGCAGCTGAGGAGTTGGAGGCGACGACGGCCCCTCGCAGGACGGTTCGCCTCAGGCTGGGCGGCCGCGGGGCCGGCGGCCGGCTAGTGGATCCCCACGCTCCGGCTCTTGGTCGCCCGCTCCGGCCCCCGACGCCTCCATCAGGACCTCACCGGCCGCCGTCCGGACGTACAGCACCGACCGCCCGGCCCGCCGCCGCTCCACCAGCCCCGCGTCCAGCAGCACCCGCAGATGCCCTCCCACCGACCCCAGCGCCTGGCCGGTCACCGCGACCAGCTGCGTCGTACTCAGGGGAGTGTCGAGCAGCGCCAGCAGTCCGGCCCGCGCGGTCCCTATGAGCGCACCCAGCCCCGCCGGGACGGGGCGCCGGTCGCTGTCCTCGGCGAGCGTCCCGAGACACGGGTAGACGACGGCGTACCGCTCCCGTCCCTCCCACGACACCCACCCGGTCCTCGCCGTCACCGGCATGAACAGCAGCTCGGCCCCGGCGGCGACCTCCCGCGGCGGATACGCGTTCAGGTTGACCCGGAAGCGGCTGTCCCCGAGCCACTGGGTCGTCCCGGGCTGCAGGGAGTCCAGCACCGCCGCCCAGCCGCCCTGGTTGACCCGCGCGGTCCGCGCGACCATGTCGGCCTCCAGGATGCGCCGCCGGCGCTGCCAGTACGGCCGTACGGTCTCCTCCCAGACGTAGGTCAGGAGCGCGGCCGCCCGCTCGGGCAGGTCGTCCCGCTCCAGGACGGCGGGGAGCGGGCCCCGGAGCGACACGCGGAGGTTGGCCCGTGCCTCCCCGGCACCGGCCGCCCGCACCCGGGTCACGGTCTCCTCGAAGCTCTCCCCGGCGCACGAGGTGGGGCAGAAGAAGTCGGCGATCCAGGACCTGCCGAGCGCCGCCGGTACGAGCCGCGCGGTCACCGGGTCGGCCGCGAGGCGCGCGCGGTAGCCGGGCAGGTGCGCGCGCAGCCAGGCGTCGTCACCCGGATGTGCGCCGGTTCCCGAGTGCAGCAGTTTCAGGCTCGCGAAGGTCTCGGCGAACGGCGAGAGCACGAACCGGCTGCGGGCGAGGGTGTCGGTGTCGATCTGCCACAGGCCCATGCCTACGACCTTTCGCCCGTCGCCGAAACAATAAACACGGCCCCCGTACTGCTCCGAGACTTCGACGCATGCGCAGTTACCGCTCTGTGTTCCGCGCCCCGGAGTTCGCCTCGTTCCTCCTCTCCTTCGCCGCGTTCGCGGCGGCCCAGACGATCGGCGGCCTGGCCCTGGGCACGCTGGTGTACCGGGCCACCGGCTCCCCGTTTCTGTCGGCGGTGAGCATGTTCGGGCCGCAGCTGGCGCAGTTGCTGGGGGCCGCGTTCCTGCTCTCGGCCGCCGACCGGCTGCCCCCGCGCGCGATCCTGTCCTGCCTCGCCCTCGCCTTCGCGGCCGGGACGGTGGTGCCGGCACTGCCCGGCCTGCCGGTCTGGGGGGTCTTCGCCGTTGTCCTGGGGCAGGGCCTGGTCGCGTCGCTGGGCGGGGGAGTGCGCGGGGGGCTGCTGACCGAGATCCTTCCCAAGGACGGCTATGTGCTGGGCCGTTCTGTGTACAACATGCTCTGGGGCCTGGTCCAGGTGGCCGGCTTCGCGACGGGCGGCGCACTGCTGGCGCTGCTCTCCCCGCGCACCTGCCTGCTCCTCGCGGCGGCGCTGCACCTGATGTCGGCGCTCGTCACCCGCCTCGGCCTCACCGCCCGGCCGGCGCGTTCCTCCGGCCGGCCGTCCCTCGCGGCGACCTGGCGCACCAACGCCCTTCTGTGGTCCGCACGCCCCCGCCGACTGACGTACCTGGGCCTGTGGATCCCCAACGGCCTGATCGTCGGCAGCGATTCGCTCTACGTCTCCTACGCCCCCGAAGCCGCCGGGACGCTGTACGCGTGCGGGGCGCTGGGCATGTTCGCGGGCGACTTGGCCGTGGGCCGCCTGGTGCCGCCCGGGGTGCGCCCCCGTCTCGCGACCCCGCTGCGCCTGCTGCTGGCGGTTCCCTACCTGTTCTTCGTTCTGCGGCCGGGAGTGGCGCTGTCTGCCGTGGCCGCCACCGTCGCCTCCGTCGGCTTCGCCGCGAGCCTGGTCCTGCAGGAGCGCCTGATGGCCCTCACCCCCGACGACCTGGCCGGCCAGGCCCTCGGCCTGCACGCCACCGGCATGGCCGCCCTGCAGGGAGCCGGTGCCGCCCTCGCGGGCACGCTGGCCCAACTGGCCTCGCCGGCCACGGCGATGACGCTGATGGCTGTGACCTCGGTCACCGTGACCCTGACCCTGGCACTGCTGGGGAGGCACGAGGGACGACGATCCGCCGACCCCGAGACGCGACTGGGCGGCCTGCCTGAACCGACCGCCACGGACCGGCCACACACCGGGTGAGGCGCACGTGGGACACGTGTGCCCACGTCCCATACCGTCCACCCGCACACAGGGCGCCACCGGCTCGCGGGGAAGCGCGTCGGCGAACGCCTCCCCGGCAGCCGGAACGGATGTGACACGGGCGCTGTGCGTCGCGCCGATCGAGGGTGACCACGCCGATCAACGCCCCGCCGAGATCGATCACGAAGCGGCCAGGGCGCCGTCCGGGCACCTCAGGCACCGCGCTCTGTCCAATCACGGCGGGCAATCAGTCGCAGGCCCGTGAGAGTGGGCCGGAAGAGAAGGCGCGGCCTCCAGTCTGACCTGCCCGGGAGCAGTTGGCTGACGGTGAGTCAGGTAGGGCTTGCGGAAGGGCTCTGAGGTCCCTCGTTTCAGCGGTGTGTGCCGTGTCACGCACTCCAAAGGCCGCCTAAGTTGTCTGCATCACAGCGGAAATGTCCATTTGGCGTCCATGCTCGAAACGGATATTGGCTCCCGAAGTGGAGTGCAACGGCAAGTTCTTGGGCTTAACGCCCCTAAGTGACTCATGCCACAGCACTCATGACATTCCCGCTTGTTCCCTCGGAAAGGTGCCCCCTTATGTCCGCTTACCTCTGCCCTCCTGCCGTGATACATGGCGAGCACGCCGTGGAGACCAGCCAGATCGTGGCGGAGGTGCGCGACCGGCATCCGCACGCGGCGTGGGAGCCGCGGATCGACAGCATCGCGGCCAGCACCGGCATCGAGACCCGCGGGTGGATGCTGCCGCTGGAGACCGCCGTCGCGCCCGGCAACGGCGGCGGCCTGCGGACCGTCGGCACCGGGCGGGCCCAAGAGGCGCTGGCCCGCGAGGGGTTCACCGAGCAGGACGTGGACCGTGCGATCGCCGCGCTCGAGGCGATACCCACGCCGCAGACCGTTCAGGAGCGCACCGCGCCGGCCTGGGAGGCCGTGCAGTCCTACGGCGAGCGCGCGGCGCGGGGAGCCCTGCAGATCGCCGGGCTGGACACGGCGGACGTCGACTGCCTGATCACCAGCAACTCCACCACCCCCGCGCTGCCGGGGCTGGACATCGCCCTGGCCAACAAGCTTCAGCTCCGCAACGACGTGATGCTGCAGCCGGCCACCCAGTGGGCCTGTATCGCGGGGACCCGCTCCCTGGCGCTGGCCGCGGACCTCGTGGCAGCCGACCCCGACCGGGTGGTCCTGGTCGTGATCGCGGAGGCGCTGAGCACGACCTACCAGCCCGCGGACGACACCCTCGAGTCCCTGATCGTCCGGCTGCTGTTCGCCGACACCGCGGTCGCCATGGTGGTCACGGGCCGCCCGCGGCGCGAGTCGGTGCTCCGGGTGGACGCCGCCTGGCACCACACCCTGCCCGGCACCCAGGACCTGCACCGCCTGGAGACGCGGGCGGACGGCACCCACTTCGTCATGGACCGGCGCGGGCCCCGTGCCGTGCAGGAGACGGTCACCGCGATGTGGGAGTGGCTGCGCGTCCGCTACCAGGACGACCCCGGCTCCTGGCACCCCGACGTGCTGCTGGCGCACCCCGGCGGGACCCGGGTGCTGGAGTACATGGAGCAGACGATGCCCGACGCCTGGCCGGCGGGGCTGCTGGACTACAGCCGGGACAGCTACACCACCGGCAACCGCGGGGGCGCCGCCGTGTTCGACATCATGCGGCGGGCGTACGACGCCGGGCAGAAGCCGGGCAGTCGCGCCGTCCTGTACGCGGCGGCACCGGGCCTCACCGCGACTGCCCTGGAAGGTGAGTGGCTGTAGCGGCGAGCCCGCGCCACTCTGCCGGCACAGGGGTCGTCCGCACCGCCGGTCACACCACCGGTGGCGCTGAGGGCACCCTCCGTAGCGCCGGGGGGCGCCGGGTGCGGGTACGCCCGTACCCTTGCCGCGCTCCCACACGCCTGCCGTGCCCGCCGCGCCCCCGCCCCCAGCCGTGTCACCTCGCGACTTCCGCCCAGACCACCTTCCCGGTGTCCGTCCACCGCACCCCCCACCGGGTGGTGAGCCTGTGCACGACATGCAGGCCGCGGCCGCCGTCGTCGAGGAGGCCGCCCGGCCGCAGACGCGGCCTGCCGCTGCCGGTGTCGCCCACCTCGCACAGCACGCCGTGACCCGCCCTGATCAGCCGTACCGTGATCGGACCGGTGGCGAAGCGCACCGCGTTCGTGACCAGCTCGCTGACCAGCAGCAGCACATTGTCCCGGGTGTCGTCCCTGGTGCTCCATTGCCGCAGCAGCGCGCTCACGTACCCGCGGGCCCGGGCGGGGGCGTCGTAGCGGGCGGGCAGCCGCCAGGTCGCGGTGTCCCCCTTGCGGTAGCCGATCATCCGCGCGAGGAGCAGAGTCACGTCGTCGCGCTGGGGCGTGGGTGCCAGCGCGGCGACGACGTGCCGTGCGGCCTGCTGCAGGGCGTCCCAGGGGTGCACCCTGGACAAGGCCTCCGCGAGTCTGCCGATGCCCTCGTCGATCGACACGGCGGGATCCTCCACCAGCCCGTCGGTGTACAGGGCGAGCAGCGAGCCCGGGGGTGCGCCAAACGTGTGCACGTCGAACGGCTCCCGCAGCGCGAACTCGGCACCCAGGCCCGGGTGGGGCCGGATCACGAGCGGACCCGCGTGCCCGTCCGGGGAGACCAGGACCGGGGGGAGGTGGCCGGCGCTGGACAGCGCCACACGGTGGCTGACCGGGTCGTAGAGGGCGATGCAGCAGGTCGACCCCAGGGCGCTGTAGCCGGCCGTCAGCCCGGACTCCGCGTCGTCCAGCAGCGTCACGGTCTCGTCCAGGTGCTCCAGTACCTCGTCGGGCGCGAGCCCCGCGGACAGCAGCGCGCGCGCCTCCATGCTCAGCTGGCCCATGGTCGCCGCGGCTCCCAGCCCGTGCCCGACGACGTCACCGACCACCAGCGCGGTACGGCCGTCCGGCAGCGGGAAACTGTTCACCCAGTCGCCGCCGACGCCCGCGCTGTCGGGCGTGGTGGGCTGGTAGACGCTGGCGATCTCGATGGTGTCGCCGCCGGTCCGGGGCAGCAGCCGGCGCTGCAACGCCAGCACCTGGGTGTGCTCGCGCTGGTGCAGACGGGCCAGGTCGACGTGATGGGCGGTCCTGGCCACCAGTTCCTGCAGGTCGAACAGCTCGCTGTCGCGGAAGGGGCAGTCCGCCCGCCGCCAGACCTCCGCCACGCCCAGTACGACGGGCGGCGGGCCGTCCAGGACCAGCGGTATGCACGCCACACCCGCCGACCGGTCGCCGGGCACCAGGGCGCGCCTCACGCGCGGGTTGTCCAGCACCCGCTCGACCGCCTCCCGGTCGGGTATGACGATGGCCTGCGGGGCGTCGTCCCGCAGCACCGCCTGCGCCAGCAGGCGACTCGCGTCGCTGGGAAGATCGTCGCCCGGCGTCACGTAGCCCTCGGGCCACGCTCGGTCCGGCACCAGAGCGGCCCGCCGCAGCCGGATGCGCCCCTGCGCCTTCCCGGTGACCACCTCGCCCGTCCACACGGCGAAGTCGAGGTCGACGGCGGCCACGTCCCCCCACGCCAGCAGGGACTGCGCCAGCGACTGCGCGGTCTCGCCGATGTCCAGGGAGGTGCCGATCGCGGTCTCGGCGGCGTACAGGTGCAGCCTCCTGGCCATGGCGATCACCGAGACGGTCAGGCCCTCCTGAGGTACTGCGGCGGGCAGGATGCTCATCGAGACCACCAGCTCCGACCCGTCGCCGCGCCGCAGCCTCTGGATCCGGGCGACGTGCGCCTCGCCGGTCTCCAGGACCTGCCGCAACCGCCGGGTGACCGTCGGCACGTCCCCGGGCGGCAGGAGATCGACGAAGGGACTCCCGGGCACGGCGTTCAGACCCGCGAACACGGGGGCCTCAAGATTACAGCGGGTGATGATCAGATCCGCGTCCAGGTTGACCGCGCCGAGGATCTGGTCCTGACGGCCTGCTGCCGGGTCGCCGGGTACGGACCGAGGGGTGGCGCGCTCGCCCTGCGCGTCGGCGGAACCGGCCGCCGCCGCTCCGCCACGCGGAATGTAGCGCCCCAGGGCGCTGCTGACCAGGTCGAACGCCGAAGAGGACGAGGGGGAGGGTGTGGAGTCCATGCGGCCCTCTCAGCAATCCCCGGCGCAGCACCGGGGCCGTACTCGGACCCGTGCGACGGGCATAGAGGTCCCTGATCGCACACCTCATTGAATAACACCGGGGGTCGCTTCGCCCACACCAGCGGACCGTGCGATGAACGCGCACAGTGAGGGAATGCCGATGGAAGCGGGCCGGCGGCCGCGCACATGACGCTTTCGCCTCGGCAGGGCCGGCCGGCGCGGCGGGTGGTCTCCCTGGAAGTCCGCTCACCTTCCTTGCCGTGCGGCGGACAGGGGTGCCGGCTGGGCGCGCTCGGCGGCGCTGGGAGCTGTCAGGGCGAGCCGCCGGTGGATCCGGCGGAGCATGGTGCGGGCCATGAAGGGGTGGACGCGCTCGACCACGGCCCAGTACAGCCTGCCGCGCCAGTTGTGGATCCGCACGACCGTGCTGAGCGTGACCTGACCGTCGTCGGCGTGGATCGAGGCGCGGAAGTCGAGGTGGCCGGCGTCCTCACCCAGCAGCACCTCGCCGTCTTCGCGGCCCACCACCGGGAAGGGAGCTCCGCGCAGGACACCCCGCCAGGACTCGGGGTCCCGCGGCATCCCGGGACGCATCGGCATCCGCCAAGCGTCGCTGTAGTCGGTCCGCGCGAAGGCGGCGCGGACCAGACGGGCGCCCGTGGGGAGGTCGCCGGCGGTGGCCCTGGGCCAGGTGACCCGGTGGAGCAACCGGACCCACGGTGACCAGCGCACGGGGCTGACAGCCGTGCCGGTGGCGGCCCGTGCGGCGTTGTCGAAGACCTCCTCGACCACCGTGTCGTGCATCCAGCGCACCGCCAGAGCCCAGCTCACTGCCATCGGGCCGCGGCGTTGCAGCTGAAGGGTGTGCCGCAGAAGGCAGCGTTCCGGGGCCAGGGGCTCGATGACGAACTCATGGTGGCCGCTCATCGGCGGGTTGAAGTCGAAGCGGATGCGGCGGCCGGGCTCATGGGCGGTGACGCGGTAGCGGACGAAGCCGTGGCCGCCGTCCGCGCCGACGCCCAGGGGCCGGTCGAAGCGCATCGGGGGCCAGGCCGGGGCCGGCCAGATCGGGTCCTGGGGGGAGGACAGGCGGTCGAGTAGGGCCCCGACGGCCTGGGCGGGGGCCTCGATGGTGCGCTCGTGGACATTGCGGATCGTGCGGAACCTACGCATAACGTCCCTCCATACGGTGCCGTATGTTGTCGACCATACGGTAGCGTACGGTCATGGTTCAACGGCGTGACGGGGTACCCCGCGAAGGCGGGCGGAAGCGGCTGACGGCGCAGGACTGGGCGGACGCGGCCCTGGCGGCCCTGGGCGAGGGCGGCCTTGCGGCGGTCGCCGTCGAGCCGCTCGCCGCTCGGCTGGGCACCACCAAGGGCAGCTTCTACTGGCACTTCGCCAACCGTGAGGCGCTGATCGAAGCCGCGCTGGACCGCTGGGAAGACAAGTCCACCGAGGCGGTCATCGCCGGCCTGGCGTCCGAGCCGAATCCGGCGATACGGCTGCGCAGGCTCTTCTCCGAGGCCTCCGAACACGCCGCCCACGACCCGCTGGAGGTCTCCCTGCCGGCCGCGGCCGGGCACCCGCGGGTCGCCGCCGTGCTGCGCCGGGTGACGGAGCGCCGAGTGGGCTACCTGGCGCAGCTGTTCGCCGAGTTGGGCTTCCCCCCGGACCAGGCACGCCGGCGCGCCCTGCTGGCGTACACCGCATACCTCGGGCACACGCAGCTGACCCACGCGGTGCCCAAGACGCTGCCGGCCGGCGAGGACGGCAGGCGCTATCTGGACTCGGTGCTCGACACGCTGATGACGGCCGCGCCGGAGGCCTAGGTCAGCGGCGCCACATGATCACGGGTGGTGGGGTGACGGGGTCATGGGGTGATGGAGCGGTGGGTCATGGTCGGGTGTACGTCGTCGTGAACGGTCCGGTGCGGCTTGGTGGTTCCTCCGGCTGCGGACAGCCCTGTGCCCCGGACTGGGCGGGTCTGGGGCACAGGGGTACGGGGTAGACCCGGGAAGCGGCTCAGCTGATGTGGCGCGAGCGCCGCACGCGGCGGACGCCGAAGCGGGCTCTCAGGCGGGCTCCGAGCAAGGCGGCGACGGCCGTGCCGGCGAGGCCCGCGGTGACGGCCGCACCGGCGGTTGTCGTCGGTGCGGAGGACGCGTGCGGGGGCTCGGCCGTACCGCCGTATCCGCCGCCCTCGCCTGCCCGGTCGTAGGCGGACCCCGGCAGCTTGTCGCCGTATCTCGTGTGTACCAGGCGCTGGTAGGCGGCCAGAGTCACCCCGCCCTTCCCCACGGCGCGCCGCGCGTCGGGGTCGAGCGGCAGGACACGGCCGTCGCGCACCACGTACCAGGCATCGATCTGCGGTTCCCGGAAGACGGTTCCGAGGCCGCGCGCCTTGCTGACGTAGTCGGTCTCGTCACCGCCGGTGGCAATGTTCACGACCTTCCACCCCTGCGCCGTCCGTGCGGTCCACACCGAGGCGACCTGGCCGTTCGCGGAGACCGCCTTGCTCGCGACGAACTGCGGATCGGCGGCAGGGGCGTCCGGGCGTCCCGTGACGAACCCCGGGTCGAGGAGGTAGACGGTGACCGACGGCCCGACCAGGTGCGGGCGGGTGGCACTCCGCGCGATCGCGCCGTCGCGGGCGAAGAAGCGGGAGAGGGTGAGCAGGGCCGCTGGGGTTGACGCCGCCTCGCGCGCTTGAGCGGTGTCGGCGGCGGTGAAGGGCGCGGGGAAGACGCTGATGGGTGCCGCGTGGGCGGTGGTGGGGACGAGTGCGCCGAGGGCCACGGCGGTGGCGAGCACCGCGATCGCCGCGCTCTTGCGGACCGGCTCGCGGACCGGTTCGCGGATCGAGGTCATGGGGTCACGCTCCGATCCGGTAGAGCGAGTGCGTCCACGTGAACGAGTCGTTGCTCACGTAGTAGTCGTAATCCGCCCAGTTGTAGCGGTAGTTGGAGGGCCACGGGTCGCCCCAGTAGACCTGGTTGTCTGAGGTGTCGTAGCCGTACAGCACGTGCATGTGCCCGCCCCCGGAGCTCCACTGGATGCGTGTTTCGATGGGGCGGCCGGCGTTGATCTCGTTCTGCACGGTGCTGTAGCGCAGATAACCGCCCACGTATGTACCGGGGTTGATGCCCATCCAGTCGAGGGCGTTCTGCACGTCGTCCAGGGCCGCCTGCCAGTTGCCGCAGGTGCTGCCCTGGGGCCGGTTGAAAGCGGCGTCGCAGAACTGGGTCTGGGTGTAGTGACGTCCGAACCACGACGCGATGGTGTTGCCGCTCGCCGCCCAGCACCAGTTGCTGTTCTGCTGGGCCTGCATGGTGATGTCGAGGCGCTTGGCGGCGGGAACGGCCGGGTGAGCGGCGGCCCGTGGAGCCGCGTGCGGAGCGGAATGCGGAGCCGCGTGCGGAGCGGCGTGGGCGGTGGCGGTGGGCACGAGGGCGGGTGTCAGGACGGCAGCGGCCGCGAGGATCGCTGACGCCAGCCGTCTACGGCCCCGGGTGGTGCGGAACATGGCGTTCCTCCCAGTCAGGGTGGGGGTGGAGGAGCGCGTCCGGACGCTGCGACAGCAGCATCGATCTCCTGTCGGGTCCCGGTCAATGAAGTTATCCACAGGGCTGGCGGCGAAGTGAACTCGGCCCGTACGGTTGTGAACGCCACAGCAGGTACCAGCAGGTGGCAGCGCGAGTAACGCCCCGTTCCAGGACGGGAAGTGAACGTTCACGGTTGAACGAGGGGTGGGGGACCAGCCATGCCGGGCCCGGAGGCCGGCGGCCCTCTTCCGGGACCGCGCAAAACATGACGGGGGGGAGGGGAGGGGAGGGGCCCCATGGCAGCGCATAGAGCCGGTCGCCGCGCCACCCCGCGCCCCGATGCCCCGACCCTCGGCTCGTCCCGCCGCCCCACCCCCGAGGCCGAGCTCGCCGAAGCCCTGCGTACGGGCCCGTTCTCTGCCGCGCTCCGGGCCGCGCTCGCCGTACGTGGGCTGGCTCTGCATCGCGTGCAGCACCGGCTCGCCCAGCGCGGCATTCGCGTCGGTGTGACCAGCCTCAGCTACTGGCAGCGCGGTGTGCGGCGGCCCGAGCGGCCCGAGTCGCTTCGTGCCGTCACCGCGCTCGAGGAGATCCTGGAGCTTCCCCCGCACGCCCTCACCCGCCTGATAGGTCCACGTGCCACCAGTGACCATCCTCCGGCCCGCCCGTATCGCACCCTCCTCGAACCCGCCGCCGCGGTGGAATCGCTGCTGGCGGCTCTGGGCGCGCCGGCGGACGGCGGGCTGCACACCGTGATCCACTACGAGCACGTTCACATCGGCGCCCATCGAGAGCTCGCCGCCCGCGACTCGCAGCATGTCGTACGCGCCCACCGCGACGGCGTCGACCGCTACCTCGCCATCCATCACGGCGACCCGGGCTGCGACACGCAACGGGTGCGGGTGCGTGGTCTCGGCAATTGCCGGGTCGGGCGGATCCGGCGCCACGGCCCTTCGGGGGTGATCGTCGTCGAGCTCCTCCTCGACGGGCGGTTGAGAGCCGGGGAGACCGCAGTCCTCGGGTACCGCTTCGAGGACGGAACCGGCGAGCCCAGCCATGAGTACGTTCGCGGCTTCACCTACGGCGGCGGCCAGTATGTCCTCCAGGTCGGCTTCGACCGCGCCGCCCTTCCCGTCCACTGCCGCCGCTTCGCCCGTCCCTCGGCGACCGCTCCGTACGAGGCGGTCGCCGACCTGACACTGAACGCCCATGGCTCGGTCCACCTCGTGGAGCAGCAGGTACGGCCGGGCCTCCTCGGCATCACATGGGAGTGGGACTGAGGGTTGTCCCGTAATCGATCTTCGACTCGCCGCTGACCTTCGGTGCGCGGTGCACCTGCCCATGGGACGCTGAAAAATTTACCCAAAACCTATTGACATGGTGCATTTCGCGTGGAGAGTGATGACTAGACCACAACACCGAATAAGCCACAAAGTCGATCAGGACGTCTAGTCGACGGAGTGACTTGGACAGGATGTGGTTCAGGCCCCCGGCAAGCCGGTGCGACACCGAGGCAGCAGTGACGACTGACGCTTCAGGACACGCGCAGCACTACCGGGGACTGGTTTTTGCCCTCGGCGCCTCCGCACGAGCCTGACCGCAGTGCGGAGGCCTTGCTACGCCTGCGCACCGCGGAACCCAGAGCGACGAACAGCGGCCGTCACTGCCCTCGCCCCGTCGCGGGCAGCGCCTACCAGTCTCGCCTGATTCTCCGCCGCCACGGAATGGCGTTCCGCGAGATTGGCTTTCCCGTATGTCGGCGACGGACCAGAACAGCACTCCGAAGGCAACGCCGATCAGCACGGTGAGCCGGCCGCCCGCCAGAACCGTGGGGGCGACAAGACCCCGTCGCCCGTCCCTGCCCCGCCGGTCTCCATCCGTCATACGTGCCTCGTCCTCCGCCACCGTCGTACGGCGGCACGTCGAACACGACCTCCATGCAATGTTATGTCCGGGGCGGCCGGCAGGCGGCGGCGTATCCGGCGCCCCGGACGCTGAAGGTCACGGCGGTCCCTGTTCGTCAGGCGTGCTCGGCGGTGGCAATGTGGGAGATGTGAACGCCGGGCACGGCTTGGCCGGTGTGCGGCAGCTGCGGCAGTCGAGCCGCGCGCTGCTGCTGATCCCGATCGCGCTCATCCTGGTGATCACGGCGGTGGACCAACTGGTCCCGGGGGACATCCACCTCGGCCCGCTGCTGGTCATCGCACCCGCGATCACTGCTTCCTTCGCCGGTTCCCTGCTGACCGGGCTGATCGGGTTCCTGAGCGTGGCGGCGCAGGCATACATCGGCTGGCACTTCGGCGTGCTGTTCTCGCGCAACGTGCTCGTGCAGATCCTCGCCCTGGCGGTGCTGTCAGCCCTGATCGTGTTCTTCTGCCTGGTGCGCGAGAGACACCAGCGCCAGCTGGCGCAGGTGCGGTCGGTCGCGGAGGCGGCGCAGCACGGCCTGCTGTGGCCGCTGCCCGAACGGATGGGCCCCTTCCGGATCGCCTGCCTGTATCTGGCCGCCGAGGACGAGGCACAGATCGGCGGTGACCTGTACGCGGCCACCCGCGTCACCGGCGGGGTACGCATCATGATCGGCGATGTGCGGGGCAAGGGCCTGTCCGCCATCGGGGAAGCCGCCCTCCTGCTCGGGGCCTTCCGTGAAGCCGCCCACCGGCACGCCACCCTCCCCGATCTGGCCGCCACCCTGGAGCAGAGCGTGACCCGCTACCTGGCCGACTTCGAGCCGCCCGCAGAGGCCGGCGAACGCTTTGCCACCACCTTGCTGCTGGAACTCCCCGACGACGACCACATCACCCGCGTGATCAGCTGCGGGCACCCCCCACCCCTGCTGCTCAGCCCCAGTAGCGGCCTGACCGTTCCCAGCCTGCACCCCGCGCCGCCCCTGGGAATCGCGGAGACGGGACCGGACAGCTACACCATCGATGTCGCTTCCTTCGAGCCGGGCGACACCATCCTGCTCTACACGGACGGCGTCATCGAAGCCCGCGACGCCGACGGCCGCTTCTACCCCTTCGAGGCCCGGGTCGCGCAGTGGAACAAGGCAGGCCCTGAATCGCTGCTCCACCACATCCAACGTGATCTGCTCGCCCACGCCCACGGACGCCTCAACGACGACGCGGCTCTCGTCGCGCTCCACCGCGAGCCCGACAGCCACCGACGCGGCCACGGACGTGTCATCCACTCGAGCGGATTCGGCCACACCCCCTGAACGCGACGTGAGGAGACTCGTTCCCCCACCCTCCGGGTAGGGCGGCCGCCGGTGCCGTGCACAGCGCCGAGCCGGGGAGGCCAGCCGCCGGGCCACCGCGGGGAAGGTGACAGGATCGACTGCATGAGCACCGAGACGGACTGGGTGTACCGGGTCGACGAGCCGCACGGCTCCGAGGGCTGGCGCCCCTACGGCGACCAACCCGAACGTTGGCGGGGGACCGTCACCAGCGACGATCCGAAGGAGGACGCCGAGTACGTCGCCGCCCTCGTCGTCACCGACCTGGTGTCCGAGTGGTACCGCCAGGGCGCCGCCCAGAGGCACGTGCGTGTCATCGTCTGGCAGGACGCGGAAGGCACCGGCCCCGAGGACGCGGCCTTCATGGTCGAGATCCAGCCCCACATCGACACAGAGTGACGCCGCAGGCCGGCCCGACCGGAAACTGATCGACGGGGACATCACCTGGCATGTCCCGGGACGCGGTCCGCTCTCCGGCGCGTATCGAGGACACCAGGAAATCCTTGGATCGTCCGGGCGGGTCGTGCAGCTTGGCAAGGGCTCCTTCCGCGTCCGGATCGCCGACGTGCTCACCGGCCGACCGCGGGGCGTGGTCCCCGTGAGTGCGGACGGCAGGTTCATGGTCGTAACCCAGCGATTGAAGCCTGGCAAGAGGAATGCCCGGCAAGCACGTCACCGTCATCGTCGAACCCCGGCAAGTGCTCCCGCCGAGGCGAAGACAGACACCGCCCGGCTCAGCGAATCGAGGCCAGTCACGGGAACTGAGGTCAGGATCGGCTTTGGTGCGCACCCGCCACGCCCTTGTGGGCTCCAGGCCCCGGCCGGGGAGCGGGACCGGTCAGTTCGGTCCGGCGTGCGGTGCGTCTCGGTCTGGTGCAGGGCGAGTTCGGGTTCGGGTTCGGCGGAGCCGAAACGGCCCGGGGCCTGTCCGGCCGGGTCGGTTGCGAGTCCGGTCAGGGGCACTTCGAGGGCGGGCGTTCGCCTCGCCCCGGCGCGGGCGGGAACAGCCGGGCCGGTCGGGACTGTTGGACTGACCGAGGGACCGGCACCGTGCAGGCGGGGGGGCAGAGATCAACAGTCATCCGCTTGGACGTGTTCCTGGGCCCCTGTTTTGTCTGCCCAACGTGCGGTCACCGCGATATTGCGGGCGACCGCCTGCCCGGGCACCGCAGACTCATACCGAGCACTTGTCGACCGGAGGACTGTTTCATGAATGACCGGCCCTTGACGCTGATGGCCGTGCACGCCCACCCCGATGACGAGGCCACTGGAACGGGAGGTGTCCTCGCGCGCTATGCGGAGGAAGGCATTCGCACGGTGCTCGTCACGTGTACCGACGGCGGTTGCGGTGACGGGCCGGGGGGTGTCAAGCCGGGTGAGCCCGGGCACGATCCGGCGGCCGTCGCCGCGATGCGCCGTCAAGAGCTCAAAGCGAGCTGCGAAGTCCTGAAGGTCAGCCACCTGGAGATGTTGGGGTACGCCGACTCCGGGATGATGGGCTGGCCGGCCAACGACGCCCCCGGGGCCTTCTGGCAGACGCCCGTGCAGGAGGGCGCAGCCCGCCTCGCCGAACTCCTGCGGCACTACCAGCCCGATGTCGTCGTGACCTACGACGAGAACGGGTTCTACGGCCACCCCGACCACATCCAGGCGAATCGCATCACGATGGCGGCACTGGCGATGACCGGGATGACTCCGAAGGTGTACTGGACGACGGCGCCGCGCTCGATGATGCAGCGGTTCGGGGAGATCATGCGCGAGTTCGGAGCGGACTGGGAGGAGCCGGATCCGGCCGAGGCCGCCGCGATGCCCGAGATCGGACTCCCGGACGAGGAGATCACCACCTGGGTGGACACGACCGACTTCGGCGGTCAGAAGTTCGATGCGCTGGCCGCGCACGCCAGCCAGGGCGAGAACATCTTCTTCCTGAGGATGGGCAAGGAGAGGTTCACCGAGCTGATGGGCGTGGAGACCTTCGTCCGGGTCCAGGACACCACCGGCGCGGCCGTGCCCGAGAATGACCTCTTCGCCGGGCTGCGCTGATCATCACCCTCGCCGACGTCATGGGACCTCCGCTCGGCCCGGTTGCGATGCAGTGACCGGGCCGTCGGGCGCGCGGTGCCTCGTAGCCGAGGCCGCCGTTGCCCGTGCGCCCGCTTGCCCAACGCTCCGCTTCCCGAACAGGCCCCTGTGAAGGCCCAACGAAGTCCTACTAGGCTCCCATGCCATGGAGATGGGGGAGCCGGACCGCGGTCGCCGTCCGTGGCGCGACCGGCTGGGCAGGCATCGTGCTGTCGCGGCCCTGCTGGCGGCCGGGACGGCAGGGCTGGCGGTTCTTGGCGCCGTGCTCGTCCTCCTGCCGGGTGTGGTGGTCGACCACGATCTCGCCGGGGCGAGCGTTCCCGCGCAGGACCGGCTGACAGCGGTGAACGACGTCCGGACGACCCTTCTGCAGGCCGTGGGCGGCATGGTCGTGCTGTTCGGCGCGTACGCCACCTGGCGGCAACTACGCGTCAGCCAGGACGGCTTGCGCGCCACCCAGGAGGGCTATGTCACCGACCGGTTCAGCAGGGCCGTCGATCAGCTCGGCAGCGACAAGCTGGAAACACGCATCGGAGGGCTCCACGCGCTGTGGCGGATCGCGGAGCATTCCGCCCGCGATCGCGAGGCCGTCATCTCCATCCAGGCCGCATACCTGCGTACACACCTGCCCTGGCCGCCTGCGGGACCGGGAGCTCCAGCGGCGGACGCGCCCATCAACGACGTCGTGCCGCTGGAGATCCGAGCCGCCGACGCCCAGGTGGCGCTGACCGGGCTCGGCGTGCTGTTGCTGCAGCCCCGGGAACAGTCCTGGATCAACCTCAGCGTCACGGACCTGCGCCGGGCCGACTGCGACGGGTTGTGGCTGCACGAGGTCAACTTCGACCGGTCCTGCATGGAGGCGGCGGGCCTGTACCACGCCAATCTGACGCAGGCCTCTCTCGTCTCGGTCAACCTGCGGCACGCCGACCTCAGGACGGCGATCCTGCGCCGGGCCCGCTGCGTTCTGGCCGACCTGCGGGGTGCCCGGCTGGTCGAGACCGACTTGCGCGACGCGGACTTCACCGAGGCCGATCTGCGCGAGGCGAATCTACGCAAGGCCGACGCGGGCGGCGCCGTCTTCCACCGCACCGACCTGCGCCTGGCCGACTTGCGTGGCTCCGACCTGAGCACGGCCGATCTTCTCCAGGCACGTCTGACCGGCGCGCTGGCCAGCGAGCACACTCGGTGGCCGGCCGGCTTCGACCACGCGGCCGCCGGCGTCGTCGTCACCGAGGACCCTGGCCCCGAACCTCCACCACTGCTCCAGCCCCCGGGGATAACGACGGAGCACCCGCCTCTGCGGTCCATGCCGTGACCGAGGCCCCCGAAGCGAGGACCGCCGCGCGCGGGAGGACCTGGCCGCGGGCGGCGGCCGCGGCGGTTGCGACATGCCGTACCGCCGCCCGTCGTTTCGCCCCCACGCCGACCGTGCCGGAGGCTGCGGTCGCCGCCTGCACCGGTCGTGCCGATGAGAACTTTTGCGCGTGCTGCCGTCCGGATGATGAGGTGGCACGATGATCAACCGCGATGAGGCGGCGGCCGTCCGACCGATGACACTGGCTTGGGTGCGCCGGCATCTGGAGGTGGGCGAACGGATCCTCGGGATCGAGGCGCTGCACGGCGGCATCACTGCCGAGATGCGGCGGCTGACCATCGGCACGCGGGACGGCGGCACCCGTGACCTGGTGCTGCGGACCTACGTCGACCCGTTCTACGTGCAGTGGGCCCAGGACTGGCTGAACAGGGAGGCCGGCGCCCTGGCAGCGCTGGCGGGGACCGATGTGCCGGCTCCTGCACTGGTCGCGGCTGATCCGACCGCAGCGCATGGCGAGTATCCGTCGCTCCTCAT
This sequence comes from Streptomyces incarnatus, assembly GCF_001027185.1. NCBI lineage: Bacteria > Bacillati > Actinomycetota > Actinomycetes > Kitasatosporales > Streptomycetaceae > Streptomyces > Streptomyces incarnatus. The sequence goes on from NZ_CP011497.1 coordinate 8,358,087, forward strand.
GACACATCTGGCGGGCCGGGCGGTCCTCGACGATGAGGGGCTGGAGACGCGCGTCCCTCTGCTGGCCCGTCAACTCGTGGCGGTCCACGCGCTGCGACCCGCCGAGCGGCCCCCGGAGTATGTGGCGTTGACGACCGCCGACACCGTCGTGGTTCCGAAGGGTGCCGACGCGGCGGCATGGGCCGCGGCGATCGACGTGATCCGCGAGCCCGCGCCGCCCTGGGCAGGGCGATTCCTGCACCGCGACTTCCAGCCCGGCAATGTGCTGTTCGACGTGCCGCCCTCAGGGCCGGCGGGTACGCGGATCACCGGCGTCATCGACTGGGCGGCCACCTCCTGGGGCCCGGCCGACCTCGATGTGGCGCACTGCTCCACCAATCTCGCGCTGCTGCACGGCCCGGCGTGGGGTCAGCGGTTCGCCGAGGCGTACGAGGAGGCCGGCGGGGTGCTGGCCGCGGCCGGGAGCGAGCGGCTGTACTGGCGGGTACGGGACGGACTGGCGTGCTCGGAGGAAGTGGAGGCGGTGGCGCGGGCATGGCGGGAGGCAGGGAGGACAGAGCTGACGACGCAAGCCGTCGAGGAACGGCTGGATGCCTATGTCACCACCCTGCTGGACACGCTGGGCTGAGCCGAAGCAGCCCTGGGCGCGGGCCCAGCCGCCACGTCCGGCGGCAGACGCGGTCAGACACCCGCAAGCCGGGCCGCAGGGCCGGCTCGGCGGCGGGTATGGGCACCTCGGTTACGACGGTGTCGCCGGCCTCCGGCCCCAGGTGGTCAGCATGCCGGGGGACATCCCGGCGTACTCCGGCGACTCGAGACACCGCTTCGCCTCGTCGATCCCGGCGTCGTCCACCAGCCCAGTGCCCACCATGGCGGCGCGCGCCCGGTCCCAGGTCTCGGCCCAGAACCGGCTGATGGGGCTGCCGGGCAGCAGGGGAGGGACATGGATCTCGGCGGCCACTGCCTCCAGCCCCGCGGCCACCATCAGCCAGGGACAACCCGGCACCCAGGAGACATCGGTGCCGATCGTCTCCCGCAGACCGAGCCACATCGCCCGCATGGCCGTCGTGTACGGCGTCCGGGGTGCGCTCTCGGTCGTCAGGTCGACCGCATCGCTCAGCACGAGGACGCCTCCGGGTACGAGCAGCCCCGCGAGCCGCTCGACCATCCGGGCGGGGGACGGCAGGTGCATCAGCACGAACCGGGCGTGGACGAGGTCGAAGAGGCCGGGGGAGAAACCAGGAGAGGTCACATCGGCCTCCAGCGCGGTCAGTCCTGCGACGCGCTCCCCGGCGAGGAAACGGATGTCCCGATCGACCGCGACGACCTCGGCCACGCCCGCCTCGCGCAACAGGAGCCGGGCCACTGTTCCCGTACCCGCGCCCACGTCCAGGCAGCGCATCCCCGGTCCGGCGCCGAGCTCCCGCAGGCGTGCGAACGTCGAGGCGTCGTAGACGAGTGCCCCGAGGTCGATCCGCTCGGCCTCCCCTTCGTCCTGGGGGCGGAACACACGTTCCCCGTAGAGTCCCGGCCCGGCCGGTCCTCGCGGGATCCGGCTGCTGTCTTCGCGTGCCACTCCTCCATCTTGGCGGCCGGGAGCGGACCGTACATCTCGGAACCACGGCGCGGTCGCCCGCTGAGTGCCCTGGCATGGATGGGGTACTGGCTGCCGTGACCACCCGCGGGGATCCTCGCGGGGCGGATCCGCTCGGTCTCAGCGCAGGTCGACGACCGTGCGCAGCTTGCCACTGGCCGGGGTGCGCTCGAACGCTTCCCTCCGTACGTTCTGCACGGCGAGGGACAGCAGGCCCTCCGCCACCGCCGCGGCCACCTCCGGGACCTCGTGGGTGACCGCCGCGCGTGTGACGTCGGGGTCGGGGGCGTACTGCTCGTCGAGCCGCACCGTCAGCTCCTCACGGTCGGTGCCGGGTGTGACCGACAGCTGCACCTCGCCGTGATACGCGAGCCGCTCCGCCAACGCCCGTACGACTCCGCGGTAGTTGACGAAGTACGTCCCCACGCGCACCACATCGCCGTAGCGGCCGAGGAGTTCCAGACGAGGCACGGTGCTGCCGCACGCGCATGTGCCCTCCAGCGCACGTCCCAGATCACCGATCTCGTAGCGCTCCAGACGCTGACCGGCCCGGGCCCGGGAGGTGAACACCAGCCGTCCCGGTTCACCCGGAGCCACCGGCCGGTCCTGACTCGGATCGAGGATCTCCAGCGTGTGCAGGTCGGTGAGCACGTGGTGGACCGAGCCGTCGGAGGACGCGCACTGGTAGCCCAGGGGACCGAGGTCGGTGCTGCCGTAGGCCGCGGACCGGATCACCTCCACCCCGAAGTCGTCGGTGAGCACCCTGCGTTGTTCGGCGGTGAAGTGCTCACCGCCGTAGAAGATCTTGCGTATGCCGCCGTAGGCACGCAGGCGGTCGGCCTCGGCGTGGAGCAGCTGCCACAGGTAGGACGGCATGCCGAAGACGGTGTCGGCCCGGTGGGCGACCAGTGCCTCGGCGACCGTTGTGTGGTCGGGGCCCGCGGCGATCGGGAACTGGGTGGCGTTCAGGCGCTCCAGGATGGAGAAGAAGCTGATGAAGCTTCCGTACATGCCGCCGCTGTAGAAGAGGTTGGCCGCCCGGTCCCGTGCCGGGTCGAAGCCGGCCGCGAGCAGCCCGTCCGCCGCGGCGCGCATCTGGTTGTCGTAGTCGTCGCAGGTGAACACCGACAGCGCGGGTGTGCCCGTGGAGCCTCCGCTGCGGAAGTACAGGTGTGCGTGACGCGGATCCAGGCTGGCGAGCGCGCGCTGCACGCCCTCCTTGCCCAGGAGCGGGGCGTTCGGCGCGGGCGGCAGCACCGGCGGCGCCACCAGGTCGTCGAGACAGGGCACCGTACGGAAGTCCGGGTCCGCGGCGCGCACGCTCACCCTGCGGCTGTAGCGCTGCAACGCGTAGACGCCGTCGTGGGGTTCGCCCTCGTAGCCGTCCAGCATGGAGCCGACCGGGGTGACGCGGGTGACGCCTGCGGCGAACATCGCGCGGGAGAGGACGGCCACCTCCGCACGGTCGCCGCCGATCGCCGCGGTCTGCAGGTAGCGGCGCATGGGGCGCAGGGTCGCGGTGATCGTGTGCCGGGGGAGCGGCTTGACCCAGACGCTGCGGTGCAGCGGGGAGGCGTCCAGTGCGCGGCGCGTGTCGGCCAGGACCCGCCAGGAGCCGTCCTCGGCGGCGAACACACGGGTGAGGCCCAGGTGTTGTTCGAGCCGGGCGAGCTGCTGCACCGTGGTGATCTCCGCCTGCTCGGCGGCACCCGGCGACGGCGCCGGACGCGCGTCGGAGGCCTTGGCCAGCTGTTCGGCGAACCGGCCGGCGAACGCGAGGAGTTCTGCGGTGTCGTCGGTGTCGAGATACACCACCTGGGGGCTGGAACACGCCTGCTGCTCCAGCCGGCAGACGTCTTCGGCGAGCGCGTCGAGCACACCGTCCTCGGAGGCGGCCTGCCGGGTCAGGTAGGCGAAGGAGATCCGGTGACCCCATTCGATCACCCGGCAACCGGGCTGGGCCAGTTCGCCCGCCGCGCGCACCGCGTCCTCACCGCCCCACACCGCGATCGCGTCGGCGGGCCCGCAGAGGGCCTGGAGCCACTCACGGCGCGCGGAGGGGAAACGCAGGGCGATGACGCGCTCGGCGATCAGCCCGGACGGATCGGCCGCGCCGAGCGCGGCGAGCAGGTCGAGGGCGAGGGCCGGGTCGGAGCTGCTGGTCTTCAGCATGTTCAGGTTGCCGGTCAGCAGTCCCTCCACGACGCTCAGCGGTGCCACGGCCGCGGCGTTGCCCGGCGCGATGTGCACCAGCAGGCCGACGGGCGCCCAGGCCTCGTACACCGTCTCGCGGGCGTCCGGCCGGGTCAGCCGTTCCGGGCGCGGGCCGCCCAGCTCACGCCGCAGCTTGCGCTCCAGCGCCTCCCGGGTGAGCGCGGCCGCCAGCTCGGCCAGTACGGCCGCGGCCTCGCCCGCGGGCAGCTGCCCGGCCAGCCGGCCGTACAGGGCGCACTCGGGATCGGCCAGGTCACGGCTGACCGCGGCACAGGCGCCGAGCACCACGTCGGTGGGCAGGGGACGCGTCAGGACCCGCCCCGCCAGCTCGGGCAGACCGCTGAGCCGCCGGCCGGCCTCGGCGTCGTCGACGAACTCGCCCTGCCAGAGGTGAAGTACGGAGGTGGTCACGACATTCCCTTCATCAGTTCGGCGGCGGCGACCGCGCAGCTGCGGTTGCGGCTCACCCCGGCGCGGCCGTGCACGGTGAACCAGTCGGTGGACAGCGGACAGGGGCACTCCTCGCCGGGGTGCAGCGACGCGAGGTCGCCCATCAGCACACTCTGCGCGGGCACCGAGGTGATGTACGGGCTGACCAGGTGCAGGAAGCCGCGGTCGCCGTACGGCAGGGGGCGCAGCGTGCCGGTGTCACGGACGGCCGCTCGCGACCAGACCGGCACATGCAGCCGGTGATGGGCGCACTCGACGTACGGCACGCAGTGCTCGACGGAGCCGAACGTGTCGCGGACACGCTCCGCCGGAATGCCCAGGCGGTCGGTGACCTCGGCGTAGAAGGCGTCCTTGCCGATCTGGCGGTCGGCGTGTCCCTTCCAGCCGCCGCCGAGCACCACCAGCGACCCCTCGGGCATCGTGAGCGGCGGCAGCCCCATCGCCCGCATCCGCTCCAGGGTGAAGTACAAGAACGCGGGGAAGCCCAGGATGCGGACCGGCACGTCGTCCTCGGCGTAGCGCCTCAGCGCCGCGATGCAGCCGTGCACGTCGAACTCGTGGCCGCTGCCGGTGTGCCGCAGAGCGTGCGTGGTGTGCCGGGCCGGGGCGAAGTCGCACAGGTAGTTGTCGGTGAACGACGTGCCCAGTTTCAGCGCCGGAGCCGGCTCGTAGCTGTACAGCAGGTAGTTCACCGGCTGTTCGGGGGTGATCCAGCCGTAGTGGTCGAAGATCCGGGCCACCATGCGCTGCGCCGAGCGGATGGTCCACTCGTCGAAGAACATCTGCGACTTCTGGCCCGTGGTACCCGAGGAGGTCAGATGCAGGAACACCTCTTCGCGCGGGATCGAGAGCACCTCATGGCGCTTGAAGAAGGCGGCCGGCACCAGCGGCGTGCGCACGCCCTCACCGACCGTGGGAGCGGGTGCCTCGGCCGGGTCCTCGAGCAGGGCGGCGAACAAGGGGGAGCGGCGGGCGTGCCAGGCGTTGGCCTCCGCCATGGCGGCCGCGAACAGCGCGTCGGCGTCGGGGCCGTGGGCGTACGGCTCCGCCAGGTCGCACAGGCGCTGCACCTGACCGAGCTCCGCCGGGCCGGGAACCTCGACGGGAGCGAGATGGGGTTTCATCGGGACACCTCGTGAAGGGGCAGGTAGGTGGTGGTCCAGGCACTCAGGTAGGCGGCGAGGTACGGCCGGAGCAGCGGGCTCACGGCGGTCGTACGGAAGTCGATCTGACGGCTGGTGCGAGAGAGCACGACATAGTCGTGGAGCCGGTCGCCGATGCGGCGCATCGCGGGGTAGACCGCGCTCGGTACGAAACCCGAGGCCAGGAACACCTCCAGCGCCTCCGTGTCAGCCAGCGGCAGCAGCGCCTCGACATAGTCGGCGCCGGCCCGCGCGACCGAGGCGATCAGCGCCTCCAGCGTTCCCGCCACCGCGGCCGGGCGGGGATGGACCGCGACCAGCGCGCAGCTGCCCGCCACGGGATCGAGGTCGGCGTACGCCTCGAAACGGCCGTCGGCGGCCACCAGAACCGCGTTCGGCGTGTGCAGCGGGAAGAACCGGTCGTCGGGCGCCGGGAACAGCTCCAGGAAGCGGCGCCGCACGAAGGCCGGGGCCTCGATCAGCTCGATCGGTTCGGCGCCGGCGGCGGTCGCCGTGGCGCGGCAGGGGGCGGCCCGAGTCAGGGTGTAGTCGATGCCGACGCCGTCGGACGCCGCGGACAGCAACGCCGACAGCCGCTCGGGCACACCGGCCACAGGTTCGCGGCGCTCCAGCACACCGTCGGCGTAGCGGGCGAACAGGGCGAGGGTCTCGCAGCCCTCTACCTCGACGGCGTTCGGCAGCAGGCCGAGCGGCCGGAATCCATTGCGTACGACGACCTGCTGCGGGCCTTCGGTGACCAGGCGGACGGTGGCGTACACCGAGTCCAGCAGGCCCGTGGCGAAGGCTTCGTCGCAGACCGCCCCGGTCAGCCGGGAGGCCAGTCCGCCGCCGCGATGGCCGGGGTGCACCGCGAGGCCGACCAGTTTGCCGATGCGGCCGCCCGGCTCGGTCAGGACGACCGCCGAACCGGCCAGGTCGCCCGCACGGGTACGGGCGGTGAGCCAGTGCGCGGTGCCGTCGGTGATCAGCCGGCGCATGACCAGCGGATCGCTGCCGAGCGGCACCGGGTAGCCGTGCCCGTACACCTCGAAGTACAACTGCCGCAGCTCGGCGATGTCCTGGACGGACGCCGGGGAGAGGACGGCGGTCACGAGGCCTCTCCCACGGGTACCGGCGCCGCCGCTTCCGGGCCGCGCGGCCCGGCGGTCGTCGCGCTTCTGCCGAGCCACCACAGGGCCAGCGCGACCGGCACGAGTCCCGTGCCCTGCGCCAGGCACAGCGTCCGGGCGGCCACCTGGTCACCCAGCGCGCCGAACACGAGCGAGGCCAGCGGGAACGTGGCGCCCAGCACCGCCTGCATGACCGCGAAGAAGGCCGGTTTGTCGTCAGCGGGCACCATCCGCTGGCACAACGCCACGAACCGCACGCCGATCACACCGAGGCACCAGCCGGTGACGGCCATCGAGACGACCGCCACCCCGTGGTCGGCGAACAGCCCCGGCAGACCGAAGGCCGCTGCCATCACCATCAGGCACCAGCTGCTCACGGTGACCGGGCGGCCGGGCAGGCGCCCGCCGGTGAACGATCCCAGCAGGGTGCCCGCACCGAGGGCCGTCTCCAGCGAGGCGACGGTCGAGCCGGTCGCGTGCAGCACCTCCCGGGTGTACAGCGGCATCACGACGTAGACGGCGGTGGTGAAGACGTTGGCGGCGGCGAAGCAGACCAGCACACGGCGGATGAACGGCAGCCCGGCCAGGACCCGGCGCAGGGTGCGGCGCTCGGGGCCCGGGCCGAATCCGGCCCGGCGGTGCGGAAAGCGTGTGGAGCCGATCAGCAGGGCGGCGAGCAGGTACGCCGCGCCGCAGACGGCGGTGACACCGGCCAGAGCGCCCGCGTCGACGACGAGGGGGCCGAGCAGGCCGCCGCACAGTCCGGCGACGGACTGGGTGGACAGTTCGAAGCCGGTGGCCGACTCGATGTCGGCGTCCTCGACGAGTTCCGGCACCGAGGTGGTCAGACAGGGATCGAAGACCGCCTGACAGCCGGCCAGCACCAGCCCCACCGCGTAGACGGCGGCCATGGGCAGGGCCCCCGCACAGGCCGTGACGGCAGCCGTCACGGCCACCGCGCCCGCCACCGCCGCCGCGCCCGCCAGCACCCTGCGGGGTGCGTGCCGTGCGACGATGCGCGCGATCACCGGGGCGAGAGCCACCGCGGGCACGGTGCTCACCATCAGGAACACGCCGGAGTCCAGCCCGCGGTGCTCGCCGCCCGCGAACCCGACGAGCCACCAGACCGCGCCGACCTGGAACATGCGGCTCGCCGCCTGGGTGAGGAGCTGACCGGCCCAGACCCGGCCGAAGGACGGATTGCGCAGGACGAGCGGCAGACGCCGTGCGCGTCCGGTCCCCGCGCTCACGTGTGCGGCCGTTCGTCGACGACCCGGACGAGCTTGCCCGAGCGGGAGTTGACCGCGAGATCCTGGTGCCGCACCCATTCGACGCCGATCGGGTTCACATGCCCGCAGGCGGTCGCGCTCGCGTAGAAGGGCCGCTCGGCGAGCACCGCCGCTGTGACGGACTCCGCCAACCCGGCGGTCACCTTCCCGGGATCGGCGACCGCGAGCCGCAGCACCAGGCCGTCCCGACCGCCCCGGCGCCGCACCACGAGCTGCACACCGGTCACCTCACCGCGGGGGTCGGCGGCTGTGACGACGTCATGGACGTCCTCGGTGTGGAGGGAGACGGGACCGACCCGCACGCCCTCCTCGGCGCGCCCGAGGATCCGGAAGACACCCGCCTCCCGGTCCACCCACTCGGCCCTGTCGCCCGCCGGATAGCGCAGCACGGGCATGAGCCGTCGGCGGAGATCGGTGACGACCAGCCGCCCCGGCGCGCCATTGCCGTCAACGGGTTCGTCGGTCTCGTCACGGAGGATCTCGACCACCGTGTACGGCGTGAACACGCGGTGCACGCGCGGATCTCCGCCGGGTACGGCCTCGCCGAGGAGGCCTGCGTCGACGCTCGCGTATCCCAGGGAGCGTGGCTCGGCATTCGGGAACGCCCGCCGGAGCAGCGGGAGTTGGTCTCCGAAGAGGCATTCCCCGCCGAAGAGGAGGAGCTCCACGTCCGGCAGGGTCCGGTCGGCGCCGGCCAGCCGTTCGGCGAGCGAGCACAGGGTGGTCGGGGTGCCGGCGACGACCTGGACCCGGAACTCCTCCAGGGTCGCCGCGGTGGATTCCCAGGGCGTCGCGCCGCCGATCGGCAGCCGGACGTTGGCCACGGGGGAGCGGTGCAAGGAGTCGAGGACGAAGCTGAAGCTCGCGTACAGGTCGCCCGCGTAGAAGAGATCCGCCACCCGGTGACCGGGTCGCAGCCCGGCGGAGACGAGCCCCGCGCCGAACGCGGTGGTGAATTCACGCCATTCGGCGCGGGTGTAGTAGGAGAACTTCGGCGAGCCGGTGGTTCCGCCGCTGCGGAACACGACCGCTTCGTGCAAAGGAGCGGTCAGCAGCCGGTTGTCACGCGGTGCGTTGGCTCGCCAGAAATCGGCCTGGGGCACCACCGGGAGATCCGTGAGGCGGGTCACGGGGTCGGAAAGGTGAGCGTAGAGCTCGCGGTAGAAAGGCGAGTTCTGCCGGGCGAAACGTATCAGTTCCGCAATTGGTTGAACGGGCATCAATTCCTGCTCGAAGGCGTGGACCACCGGCGCGGTAAAGACCGGCGGGTACGGCGCGACGAGCCCACTGACGTGGGCTTCGTTCGCTGAAGGCGGGTGAGCGGACGAACGCCCGTCACGAGTGGGCGTTCGGGAGCGAGTTTATCTCACCATTCGGAACGGACTTGCGCCAACTGGCCACCCGTGAAAAGTGCATTGATGCTCCGGATGGTTTGCCGGGGACTTTGGTTCCCGCGAGGCCAGAGACGGTGATCACATGCAACGTGTCACCTGTCATCAAACTTTGAGGTGACTCAAGAAGGGCTTATGGAATACGGGTTCTCGGCGATCCGTTCCATGGCTTGAATAGGACTTCGCCTGTCCCGAAGTCCCGCTGACCACGGCCGGGTCAGCCGGTGCCGAGCGCGGCGAGGAGGCGGGCGCAACGGGTCGTCATGTCGGCCGCACTCTGGTCCGGGTGATCGGACCACCAGCGCATCACGGCTGTCACCGCGTACTGCCAGACCCGGTTGAGGAGTTGATGGTCCAGAGGGTCGTCGTGTCCGGCACGGGTGAGGAGCCCGGTCGCGCCCGCGGCCCCCATGGCGGTGAGACGTTCGCGGTAGTGGTTGACGGCGTCGCGCATCTCACCGTCCGGCGGCAGGGCGGGGTCGTAGAGGACGGACCACGCGTGCCGGCAGCCCTCGACCGCGGTGAAGAGCGCGGAGAGGGTGTCCAGTGCGTGACCGGTCGTTCCGCTGCGGGACCGGGCTGCCGCGACGGCGTCGACCAGGAGGCCGCCCACCCGGTGCACACAGGCGAGGTAGAGCCCGTCCTTGGAGTCGAAGTAGCTGTAGATCAGGGGCTTGGAGATGCCCGCGCGCCGTGCGACGGCGGCGACGGAGACACCCGCGTAGCCATGGTCGCCGAACTCCGCCACGGCCACGTCGATGATCTGCCCCTCCCGGTCGGCCCGGGAGACGCCCTTGGTTCCGGCCTTGCCCATGGTCCGCACTCTAGTCCACGATGTGACTGCTTGGTAATTTACCCATGGGTCAATTCAGGGAGCCGTCGCGTGACACGGTCGTGGTGGGGATGGGGAAACGTCGAGGACGCCGTGCGCGGCGCCGAGCTCGAGAGGCTGCTGGCACGCGTGCGGGCGCTGATGCCCGGCGAGCTGACCGATCACGAGCCACCGGACATCGACTCCCTCGACCTTCCCGGGCCCCGTGTCACCCCTCCGGCCTCGCTCGCCGGCCTGTGCTCGGCGGAACCCAGGGACCGGGCCGCGCACGCGCACGGCAAGGCGTTCCGGGACGTGGTCCGCAACCTGCACGGGGATCTCCGCCACGTACCGGACCTCGTCGCCCGGCCCGCCGAGGAGCGCGACGTGATCGATCTCCTCGACTGGTGTACCCGTGAAGGCATCGCCGTGGTGCCGTACGGCGGCGGAAGCTCGGTCGTCGGCGGCGTCGAGCCGCGGTGCGACGGTCACCCCGCCGTGGTCACCGTCGATCTCGGGCGCATGAACCGGGTGCTGGACATCGACCGGACGAGTCGCGCCGCGCGGATCCAGGCCGGTGTCCTGGGCCCGCACCTGGAGAACCAGCTGCGGCCGCACCGGTTGACGCTGCGTCACTTCCCGCAGTCCTTCGAGTTCTCCACGCTGGGCGGCTGGCTCGCCACCCGCGCCGGCGGCCACTACGCGACGCTGTACACGCACATCGACGACCTGGTCGAGTCGATGCGGGTCGTGACGGGGGCCGGGGTGAGCGCGTCGCGACGGCTCCCGGGCTCCGGCGCCGGCCCGTCACCGGACCGGCTCTTCCTGGGCAGCGAGGGATCGCTGGGCGTCATCACCGAGGCGTGGATGCGCCTTCAGGAGCGCCCTCGTTGGCGTGCCAAGGCATCCGTGCGGTTCGGTGACTACACGGCGGCGGTGGCGGCCACCCGCGCGATCGCGCAGAGCGGGCTGAACCCGGCGAACTGCCGCCTCCTCGACACGGCCGAGGCGCTGATCAACGCCGGCGTGAGCGTGGGCGGCGGTCTGCTCGTCCTCGCCTTCGAGTCGGCGGACCATCCCGTACGCCGCGATCTGGAGCGGGCGGTGGAACTGTGCCGCGACCACGGCGGCGAGCCGGCCGTCGACGCCGACGAGGAGCCTGACAGGGACGTCGCGAGAGCGCCGGAGAGAGCCTCCGCCGGTGACGCCGCCGCGGAGACCTGGCGAGACGTTCGAGACGGCCTGCACCTGGGACCGCTTCGAGGGCCTCCACCAGACGGTCACCGAGGCAGCGCGGCGGGCCATCCGCGAGGTCACCGGCGCAGGAGTGGTGACCTGCCGGTTCACCCACGTCTACCCCGACGGCCCGGCACCGTACTTCGGCGTGTACGCGCCGGGCCGCTGGGGCAGCACCGTGGCCCAGTGGGACCACACCAAGGACGCGGTGTCCGAGGCGATCCACGCGTGTGGCGGCACGATCACCCACCACCACGCGGTCGGGCGCGACCACCGGCCCTGGTACGACCGCCAGCGCCCTGCCCCTTTCGCCGCAGCGCTGACAGCCGCGAAGACCGCCCTGGACCCGGCCGGCGTCCTCAACCCCGGGGTACTTCTTCCCGCGCCCTGACTCCGGCCACTTCCGCGGCGGGGTGATCCGCCGTGGTACTTGCCCGCCCTGCGCGCCGAGTTGGAGACCGGCATGGCGCTCTGCGGCCGTACGGATACGCGTCCGTGACCGACGCCACCATGGACCTGGTGCTCGGCTCCCGTCCGCGCCCCTCACCGACATCCGTGTCCGGAAGCCCGCGCTGACCACCGCCGGCGTCCCGTGAGACGGCCCGGTGACGGCGGCGGCCGGAATAGGGCCGTGCGGGGGCCGGTTGCATCCGGACATGCGACGTGATCAGCAGCCGTCCGGCGGCATCCACCCCCTGCTGGCCGGACGGTTCAGCCCCTCTCGGTTCGACCCGTCGGCCACCGTGGACGACCACGCCGTGGGCCTGCTGCTGGAAGCCGCGCGGTGGGCGCCGTCCGCCGGCAACTCCCAGCCCTGGGGCTTCTTCCTGAGCCGGCCCGGTGAGCCGGAGCACGAGCGGGTGGTGCGCCACCTCGCGCCCAGTTCGGCCCGGTGGGCGACGGACGCGGGCCTGCTCGTCGTCGCGCTGACGCGGCGCCACGTCGACGAGACGCAACTGCTCTACTCCGAGTTCGCGGACTACGACCTCGGCCAGGCCGTCGCCCACATGACCGTCCAGGCCCAGGCAATGGGACTGGCCGCTCACCAGTTCCGCGCCTTCGACCTGGAGGGGCTCACCAAGGACCTGGACCCGAGCCCCGGGTGGGCCATCATCTCCATGATCGCGCTGGGCAGGGCGGCCGAAGAGCCGCCGGCGAGCCGCGACCGGCGCGCCATCGCCGATCTGCTGTCCGCCCCATGGTCGCTGTCGGGGTAGCGCTGTCGCGTCACACCCGCAACGATTCCGCGATGTTGGGAAAGCGGTTACCAAAGCGTAGCGAACGGACCCGTCTCACCCCTAGGCTCTGCGCGACCACCGAGCACCGCGAATGGATTGGCATGGACATGATCGATCCAGGACTCCCGCATGGCCCCGCCGGGTCTGGTCCCTGCCCTGCGAGCCGTGTGTCTTCCGGCACCGGCATCCATTGCACCAACAACGACAAGTCGCTGCTGACCAGGAGTGACGGTAACCGCTTCCCGGACCTCGCCACCGCAGCCCGCGCGAACAACCGGGCACACTCGACGGTCGTCACCGACGCCCCCGACGTGTCGCCCGCCCCCAGCCCCGCCGTCCCCTCCCTGGCCGGCGCCCGGGCGCGCGTCGCCGAACTCGCCGTCGGCGGACCCTCGTACATCTCCACCGACGTGATCACCGCCCCGGCGAACGGTGTGCTCGGCGAGGTGATCGGCCGTGGCTGACACCCTTCGCCCGCGCACCCTGACGCGGGTGCTGGCGGCCGGGGCGACGGCGCTCGCCTTCGCCCTGCCGGGCCAACTGGCCCCGGCGGCACGGGCCGCAGTCGTGACCGACCCGGTGCCGCTGGTCAACCCCTATATCGGCACCGGCGCGAACAACGACTTCAGCGCCGGGAACACCTTCCCCGGAGCCGACGTCCCGCACGGCATGCTCCAGTGGTCCCCGGACACCACCTCGCGCCCCAAGGGCGGCGGGTACGGCTACGGGGACTCGGCCGTCTCCGGCTTCAGCCTCACCCACGTCTCCGGCGTCGGGTGCGACGCGGCCGGCGACCTGCCCATCCTGCCCGTGGTCGGCTCGATCGGCTCCGACCCCGGCGCCACGACGGAGTCGTTCTCCCACAGCGACGAGACGGCGACACCGGGCTCCTACTCCGTCGCCCTCGGCAACGGCACGGACGTGGCACTCACCACGACCACGCGCGCCGGAATCGGCCGGTTCACCTTCCCCGCCTCCACCCAGGCCGGCCTGCTGCTGAAACTGAACGGCACCCAAACCCCGTACGCCTCCTCGACGCTGAACGTGACCGGCGACGACACCGTGACCGGCTCGGTGACCAGCACCGGCTTCTGCGAGGCGACCAACCCCGTCACCGTCTACTTCGCCATCACCTTCGACCACCCCTTCACCGCCGGCGGTTACAGCGGCGGCGAGCACCTCACCTTCGACACCACGAGCAGCCGGACGGTCGAGGCCCGGGTGGGCATCTCCTACACCTCGACGGCCGAGGCCGCCGCCAACCGGGACGCGGAGGTCACCGGCAGGAGCTTCGCCGACGTGAAGTCCGCGGCGACGACGGCGTGGCGCGACACACTGGCGAAGATCACGGTCAGCGGCGGCACCGGCGACCAGCAGCGCATCTTCTACACCGCCCTCTACCACGCCTCCCTCTTCCCCAGCGTGGTCAGCGACGCAGACGGCTCCTACCGCGGCTACGACGGCGCCGTGCACACCGTGACCGGCGGCCACAGCGCCCAGTACACCGACTTCTCCAACTGGGACACCTACCGCTCCCAGGCACAGCTCACCGCGCTGCTCGACCCGGCGGCGGCCTCCGACATGGCGCAGTCGATCGTCAACGACTACACGCAGGGCGGCACCCTCACCAAGTGGGGCATGGCCACCGGCGAGACCCACATCATGGTCGGCGACCCGGCGGTGCCCGTGCTGGCCGACTACTACGCCTTCGGCGCACGCGACTTCGACACCTCCACGGCTCTCGCCGCCATGATCGAGGAGCAGACCACCGACACCGACGTCACCCCCGGCGTGACGTACCTGGACTCCTTCGGCTATCTGCCCACCAACTCGCCGTACGGCTGTTGCCACGAGTACGCCACCACCTCCACCCAACTGGAGTACGACACCGACGACTTCGCCCTGTCGCGGTTCGCGGGCGCACTCGGTGACAGCGCGAACCGGAGGAAGTTCCAGGACCGGGCGCAGGACTGGGAGAACGTCTTCAACCCGTCCTCCGGCTACCTCCAGCCCCGGCACTCCAACGGCCGCTGGATGGACGGCTTCAACGCCAAGCTGATCACCGGCACGGCAGCCAACGACTTCGCCGAGGGCGACGCCTTCACCTACACGCCGATGATCCCCTTCAACCTCGCCAAGCTGGCGTCCCTGGAGGGCGGCAGTTCGGCCCTGGCGTCGTACCTGGACAGCGTGCTCAGTGGTTACCAGGGGCTGGGCAGTGTCATCGGCACCCAGTCCAACATGGGCAACGAGCCCAGCATCGGGCTGCCGTGGGAGTACGACTGGGTCGGCGAGCCGTACAAGACGCAGTCCACGGTGCGTGCCGTGCAGGACCAGCTGTGGACCGACGCCGCCGGCGGCGAGCCCGGCAACGACGACCTCGGCGAGCTGAGCGCCTGGTACGTCTGGTCCGCGCTCGGCCTCTACCCGGAGACACCCGGCACCGCCGACCTGGCCATCGGCAGCCCCTTGTTCACCTCCACCACCGTCACCGCAGGCGGGCACACGCTGACCGTCAACGCCCCTGCTGCAGCCGCCGGTTCACCGTACGTGGAGGCCCTGACCCTCAACGGCGGCGTCTGGAACAAGGCCTACGTGCCGGCGTCCGCCCTCGGCTCGTCCACCGAACTGGACTTCACCCTCTCCTCCACCGCCGACACCCGGTGGGCGGCGGACCCCTCGGCCGCACCGCCGTCCTACGACGGCACCCCGGGCACGGGAGTGGCCCAGCCCAGCGGCCCGCTCACGGAGACCCTCACCGGCAAGTGCGTCGACGACGCGGGCTCCGGTACGTCGAACGGTACGGCCATCCAGGTGTACGGCTGCAACGGCACCGCGGCACAGACCTGGAAGGTCGTGCCCGACGGCACCCTCCAGGTGCTGAACGACTGCATGGACGTCACCGCCGGTGCCACCACCTCCGGCACGAAGATCCAGCTGCACACGTGCAACGGCACCCAGGCCCAGCAGTGGCGGTCCGACACCTCCGGTGAACTCGTCAATCCGGTCTCGGGTCTCTGCCTCACCGACTCCAGCAACGGGGCGGTGAACAAGACCCGATTGACACTCGCGGCCTGCACGGGGAGCATCGGCCAGCGCTGGACCGTGCCGGCCTCGTGAACGGCCGTGGGTCCCTCCCGCCGGGACCGGGGGAGGGACCCGCGCTGGAGGTCAGCGGCGTGCGTCCGACGCGGTGGAGTAGGGGGCCGCGGCGTGCTGGGCGGCGTAGAGGAGCGCCGGTTCGATCTTCGGCCAGAAGTAGCTGTCCTGGCAGGAGAACGGCGGAGTGAAGCCGTCGCAGCCGACGCCGTCGCTGTCGCCGATCTCTATGGTGAAGCTGGCCAGGCCGAGCTTGTCGTAGGTCCAGTCGTCGGTGCCGCCGGAGGCGTTGTAGAGGATCTCGCCGGCCTGGCCGTACTGGTATCCGGTGAGCGAGGCCATGTGGGCGGCGAGCGCGCGCAGGGCGGTGTCGTTGCCGGTGTGCACGGTGGCGTCGTACTCCCAGGGGAAGAGCACCATGCTCGCATCACTGTGCAGCGTGATCATCATGCCCTTGGCGTTCGACGGCGCCGGGTCGGAGTTGCCGGTGCCGGTGCGCACCGCCGGGAACAACTCGCGGAACAGGCCCTCCAGAGCGGTGTTCTCCACCTCGGAGTCGGCGGCCGGGCCGCCGTAGGTCTGGTCGCACGCTGCGCTGGACGTACCGGACACGTGCCAGTGGGAGCCGGTGTTGCGGTTGAGGTCGACCCCGATCTGGCTGTAGGCGCTCACCCCGCACCGGGAACCGTGCGAGTCGTCGGCGTTCTTGCGCTGCAGGACGGGGTTGTCGCCGCCCGCCGCGACCATGTCGACGCCGTCGGGGTTGGCGTCGGGCACCACCCACATCTCGGTGGTGTCCATCAGCCTGGTGATCGCCGAGTCCTTGCCGTAGCCGCTGGTCAGCGCGTCGATCCAGCGCCACGACATCTCACCGGTCGTCAGTTCGCGGGCATGGATCTGGCTCATCAGGAAGAACCGCGGCTTGGCCGAGTTCGGGCTGAGGCCGCAGTCGCCCGCCTGCATCTTGGTGATGCATATCGCCTTGAGATCGTGGCCGCCGCGGCCATGCTGCTTGAGCCACGACTGGCCATAGGTGACCACCTTGGCGAGGTCGGCGTGTTGGGAGGCGGTGTCGTCCATGTGGGCGTACTGCGCGGTGACCGTGTGGTAGCCGCCGTCGAACGTGCCGCCCGCGGCGGCGCGCGTCACCGCGGTGGGGGAGGGGATCGCCTCGGTCAGCGTGGAGGCGACGGCGGGGGTGAAGCCGAGCCGGCGCAGTCCGGCCGCGGTCGACGTGTCGCCGGAGACGAACAGGCTGTTGCCGTCCCGCTTCTCCAGCAGGTCGTATCCGGAGTCGGTGAGGCGCTCGGCGTCGGCGAGCGGATGGCGCGTGGGCACGCGGTAGATGACGACCGTACGGTGCCCGTCGTGGGGGCGGCCGGCGGTGGTGGCGCGGCCGGCTGTGGCGTCCGCGCCGGTGCCGGCCAGTGCCACCTGCGGCAGCAGGGCCGTGGCGACGATGACGGCACCGGCGGTCAGGCCCGCCAGGCGTTTGTATGCCATGGAGGTGACCTTTCGTGGGGGATGGACACGCCCAATATGGCATGTTCATGGAAAGAACGACATGGCTGGTGCGGCGCGGGGTCCCGGGTTGTCCTGAACGCGGGTGCGCGTGTGCGACGAGGGAGGGGCGAAGTGGTGCGTACGGCACCGGTCTGACGAGGAGTCAGCGAGGCGGCGGTGACGGCGGCCTGGCACCTGATCGAGCAGCCGTACAACGTCATGGTCGAGTACGCCACCGCGCTCCGCTCCGGCACGGCGGAGGCGGGGACCCGGGCCAGCGAGGTGAAGGAAGTCAGTGGAGGGCTTGTGGCCTGCTCTGTTACGGTCCTGTGGCCGGCCGCGGGACTCCGGTGCGACTTCCGGAACCTGCCTCTGAAGCAATGATTCGCAGCTCGTGCCCCCATTCCCCGGCCGGCCTCAGCACTCTCGGGGAAAGATCTGGATGGATTCGTACGGGGACCTCGTCGCGGCCGACGACGTGCTGCTGTTCGTCAACGCGGCGATCACCTCCACCGGCCAGCGTGAATTCCACAGCGACGCCGGTGAGCAGCGGCTGTCCCTGGACTTCCTCCATGCGTACATGCTGGGGAACTACCGTGACCTGTATGCCGGGGTCCTCGCGCTCGACATCAACGACTACAACGCAGCCCTCATCATCCGCCGCCTGCTGGAGACCGGCGGTGAGGCCACTGCCGAACAGCGCCGCAGCGAGGGCCGACTGATCGCGTCCCGTCTCGCGACGCTGCCGCCGCAACGCGTCTACGGACTGTTCGATGCCCTGCGCCGGGCCAGGGTGAACAACCGTCGCAGCCGCGCGATCATGCGCGACTGGCTGTCCGCCCGCCAGGACCTGGCGTTCGATGCCGTGAAGTACCGCAGCGGCCTCAAGCGAGCCCTGCGCCATGCACACCTGGCCCCCGCGACCGAAGAGCTGGGGACGTTCATGTTCGCGCCGCTGGACCGGCCGCACTACGCGACACCCCTCTTGGAGACGTGGCGCCGCGCACACTACGAGCAGGCCGCCCTGTATGAGCTGCCCTATACGGTCGCCGAGGGCTTCGCCGCCAAGTACGGCATTCCCCGGGACGTCTTCCTGGAGCGCATAGCTCCCCGGATGACCCGCCTGGAGACGATGCGGCTGCAGGAGTCCGCGCGCAAACGCGGGACCACAGGGGTACAAGCGGATTTGGCCGGGATGCCGCTGACCCGATTGGCGACCTATGTGCTGTCGCTGCCGGTCGAGGACCGTCGGCGCCGGCGTGCCGAGCTGACCCACGCCCTGGAATCGGCCGCCGACCGGGTGGCCGGCGGCCACCGGGGGAGTTGGGGCAAGGTCACCGCGGTCCTGGACGACAGCTTTTCCGCCTTCGGCTCGGTGCACAAGCGCCGTCGGCCGCTGGCCGTGGCCCTGGCCTGCCATTATCTGCTCGCGTCACTCGCCGGCGACTACACCGGGCTGTGGACGTCCGGGCGGACCGACGCGCTGCTGACCCGTCCGTACGGGCCGACGCCGGTCGGCCGGCGGATCCTCGACGCGCTGGACACCGCGCCGTCCAGGCTCGTGATCGTCTCCGACGGATGGGACAACGCGCCTCCCGGGCTGGCAGCCGAGGTGCTGCGGATCTGGCGGACCCGGCTCGACCCCGGGCGTCGCACCAGCATCGTGCATCTCAACCCCGTCTACGACGCGGCCGATTTCGATGTACGCCGGCTGTCCCCGACGGTGCCCACCGCCGGTATCCGTGACGCCGAGGACCTCCCCGCACTGGTGGAACTCGCCCAGTTCGCGGAAGGCCGGACCTGCCTGGCCGAACTGATCACCTACATGAACACCCGCGCGGACCGGATGATGAACGGACACCACCAGGAGCGGGAGCGATGACCACACTGGACCTGACCGGTCTGGCCACCCGCCCCTCCCAGGTATGGAACGCCGTTCGACTGGTGCCCCTCGTGCGTGACGAGCCCGTCGGCGACCTCCGCCTGCACGCGCGGCTCTACGGTGATGCGGCCGGGCTGGTCGAGGTCGGCCCGCGCCATGCCTATCTCTCCTACGTCCCGCACGGATTCGTCGCCACGTGGACGGACGACGGCACCCCGGCAGCCGCCTACGGCACCCAGCTTTCCGCTGACGCCGACTCCGCTCCCACCGCCACCATGGGCCTGCGCTTCCACCGGAGAATGGCCCGCCGCCAGGCCAAGGACCGGCTGCGGTTCCTCCCCATGCACCTGGCACTGGAAGGCTACCTGGCACTGCACTTCGGCGGCCCCTCCCTCGCCTGGGAGCAGTGGTCGCAGCGTGCGATCCGCCAAGGACTCTCCCCTCGTGTCGAGGAGGCCTATGTGGGCGCCGAAGTACGCGGGCTCGCCGACGCGTTGCGCATCTTCGAGATCCATCCCAACCAGTGTGGTGTGATGGTGTACGTCGCGGACGCCCTCGCTGCCGCGTTCGCGGTGCCGCATCCCGACGACTACCGCGCGCTCCACCCAACGCTCCTGCAGGACCTGTACGGCGAACTGATCCACCACTACGCCACGCTGATGCCGCCGGTGCCGGACTTCCGGGCCCGCATACCTGACTCGCGGATACGCTCCCTGAGTGACCTGCGCACGGCGGTTGCCGAACAGGAAGACGCCTGGACGCGTTTCCACGACACGACCATGGCGACCGGCCTGCTGGAGCACGCGTACACCTGGCAGTCGGTCTACCGGATGGGACGCTTCACGCTCTCCCGCTTCCTGCCGCCGTTCCGCCCCAAGCAGGAGAACCACATCGGTGAGGCCATCACCGACGACAGCGGCAGGATCGTCTACCTCAAGACGTTTCGCCTGTCGGAGAACCAGGTTCGTCGCGGCCACCTTCTGAGCAGGCTTGCCGCCCACGACTGGCACCTGGCGGACACCGCGGTCGATCTTGGTATCGGTGAGGCCCAGCTGGGGCTCCGGCTGGAGTCCGCCGGCTTCGGTTTCCTGCTCCGCCAGGACGTCCTGGACGGATACCGCAAGCAGGCACGAACCCGAACCGGGTCACCACGGCACGACAGGCGTTGAGCACAGACGGGGTGGGAGCGAAGAGCGACCGAGCCCGCGTGGCTGTTCAGGGCCGGTGGCCGCGGAAGGTGCGGCGCAGGTCGCTCACCCAGGCGGCGGGGTTCTCCCAGGGGATGAAGTGGCCGCCGCGGTCGTGGGCGTTGACGTTGACGTGGTTGAACCAAGCGGCCTGCGGGCCGGTCTTGAACGCCCGGACGCGCTCCTCGGCGGTGTGGATGCCGGGCGGGTTCTCGTACGTGACGAAAGTGAGGCCGACCGGGGCCTGCACGACCGGGGTGCGGTCGTGGGCGGGGGTCCAGGGGTATCGGTTGGCGTTGGCGTAGTAACGCATCGACGTGGCGATGGAGTTGTTCACCCAGTAGATCGTGGCGTGGGTGAGCAGGTCGTCCTTCGTGAAGACGGATTCGAGGTCGCCGCCGTTGTCGCTCCAGGCGTTCCAGCGCTCCAGCAGCCAGGCGAGCAGTCCGGCGGGTGAGTCGCTCAGCCCGTGGGCCAGGGTGGCGCCGTCGAGCATGTGCACGGCGAGGTGGGACGCCCAGCGGCGGTCGAGCTCGATGATGCGGGTACGGACATCGGCGGGCTGATCGTCGGTGAGGGGCCGGTTCCGTGCGAAGTCCCAGGCGCGGGGGCCGGTGAAGAAGTCGAGCGGCAGCCCGGAGCCGATGTGGATGCCGTACAGCTCGTCGGCGTACTTGTGGCCGAGCTGGCTGGAGACGAGCCCGCCGATGTCGCAGCCCCCGGCGGCGTACTTCTCGTATCCCAGGGTCTCGGTCATCAGGGTGTGCCAGAGGTCGGCGACCTTCCAGAAGGTGACGTCCGGAAAGCCGGTGAGCGGGCCGGGGAAACCGAAGCCGGGCAGGGACGGCACGATGACGTCGAAGGCGTCGGCGGGATCACCGCCGAACGCGGCCGGGTCGGCGAGTGGGTCGATCACCTTCGACCAGTGCCAGAACGTCCACGGCCAGCCGTGGGTGAGGATCAACGGGACCGGGCGGGGGCCGACGCCGGGCTTGCGCATGAAGTGCACCGGGACATCGGCGACGCTCACCTGGTAGTGCTCGTAGGCGTTGATGGCGGCCTCGGCCTTGCGCCAGTCGTAGCCGTCCCGCCAGTAGGCGACCAACTCACGGAGAGAGCCGTCCGGGACGCCGTAGGACCAGTCCTCATTCCCCTCGTCCAGCGGCGGACGGGTCAGGGTGAGACGGGCGCGCAGGTCGTCGAGGACCTCGTCGGACACATGGATGGAGGTGGGCTCCAGGGGGAAGGCGTGCGGGGTGGTCATGCCGTGGTTCCTTACTGGATAGGCGGAAGCGGAAGACCGGCAGCAGTGCATCGTATTCGGCGGCGGCCTCGGTGCCGCGGCCCGCGCGGACATCGCGAGGGCACCGAGACATGGCTCCTGTCTGACCGAGGAGATCCTCCGCGAGGGCGTGAGGCGGATGCCGGCCGCCGCACAGGAGGCCGAAGCCAACATTCACCGTGGGTGAATGACAAGCGGGTGGACGAAGCCACGGGCGAACGCAAGTGGGCGACCGCTCGCCGGCCGCGAGCGCGGGCCGGCATGGGACCCGCCCGGGCGCCGCACGCCGGCAGGAGCCGGGTTGTGGCCTTGTTCGCTTCGAGCAGCAGCGTCGGTCCGTCCGTTCGGGAAGCAGTCCGCGATCTTGCGGCGCGTAAGTGTTCGCGAGAACCGGCAGCGGTAGGGACGGCACGCTGCTCGTGAGGGCGGAGCTCCCCGGCGCAGGGTGTACGACCATCACTCGGCAGACGGGGTCAGGACGGTGCGGTCGAACGGTCCGCCATGCGCAGCGGCGTAGTCGACGGCGTCGTTGATGGCGTCGAGGGGGAAGGTCCGGACCCGTTCGGGATCGAGATCCAGCGCGCGTGATGCGATCAGTCGGATCATGCCGACGTTTGCCGGGCGCGGGTACATCCACTGTCCGCGCACGGTGACCGAATTGCGCATGATCCACGGGTAGGGAAGGGCGAGGTCCGCGCCGCCGAGCATGCCGACGCCACCCATGAGGACGACACGGCCCCTCTCGCGGACGGTCATGGCTGCGGCGCGCGCCGCCGAGCTGGGTGCGGCGGGCGGGAGGAGGTCGAGCACCAAGTCGATCGGGCCGTCAGCGGCCGCGGAGATGGCCGCGCGGTCGGTGCCCTCGTCTCCGGTCAGTTCGACCGGGCGCACGCGTGCACCGAACCGGTCGGCGAGGAGGTCGAGCGCGGCGCGGTTGCGGCCCGGCGTGATCACCCGGCCCGCGCCCATGGCGAGCCCCACGGCGACCGCGGCGCTGCCGAGGTTGCCGGTGGCGCCGCTGACGAGCAGCGTTTCGCCGGCTTGGAGTTCGCCTGCCAGGAGTCCTCCGTAGGGGATGGCGTACACGCCGAGCGAGGACCAGCGCGCCGGGTTGTCCGCCGCTGCTGCGGGCAGGAGGTGGACGTTCTCCGTGGGAAGGCGCATGAGCTCCGCGAACGCCCCGTCGTGCAGGTGCCGGGCGAGCCTGGCGCCGCCGTCGCCGCGGGAGCTCCAGCCCTGCAGCGTGATGTCGGGAGTCAGAGCGTCGTCGCGCGAGCGTACGGTGCAGTCGCACCACACCAGGTCACCGACGCGCAACCGGGTAGCGTCCGGACCGACGCGGACGACCCGGCCTATGCCCCCGGGACCGGGGACCACAGGGGTTTCGAGCGGATAGTTCCGCCGACCGCTGAAGACTTCGACGGCGTACGGTGGGACACAGGCCGCGAGGACCTCGACCACCACCTCGCCGCCGCCCGCCTCGGGATCGGGCATCTCTTGCACGGTGAGCGGGGCACCGAACTCCGTCAGGACTGCTGCTCGCATCTGCTGGCCTCCTCGGCTGTCCGCCTTGAGGCTATGAGCGGGCAGGGCATGCGCCAAGCGACGATCTCGCATACGTGATATGCGTACTGCGCATGGACTTCTCCAGTACGGCTCTGCGGGTTCTGCGGCAGGTCGCCGAGTCCGGGAGCTTCACCGCGGCGGCTTCCCAGCTCGGCTACACCCAGTCGGCGGTCTCACGCCAGGCAGCGGCCCTCGAACGGAGTGCGGGCGCCGCCCTGTTCGAGCGCCGTTTCGACGGCGTCCGGTTCACTCCCGCCGGCCTGACCCTGCTGCGCCATGCCCGCTCGATCCTGGACTCCGTCGCGGCGGCCGAGGACGAACTCACCGGCGCCACCGCCCACACCGAACCGGTGCGCCTCGGGATGTTCCCCAGCGCCGGGGCAGTGATTCTGCCCGGTGTGCTCACGCGGCTCGCAAAGAACAGTCCGCACATCACGGTCACGACGCGCGAGGCCGGTACCCCCGCGCTGCTCCGGGCCCTGCGGGCGGGCACCATCGACATCGCCGTGCTGACGTCCCGCCCGCCGCACCGGCCGTCGGACGGCGAGTCCCCTCGGCTGCGCATCGAAACGGTCGAGGACACCGAACTACTGGTAGGGGCGCCCACCACCGGCCGGTTCGCCGGCCGGACCACAGTCCACGTCGACGAGCTCGTCGATGCTCCTTGGATCGCCACCCCCTCATCGAGTGCCGAACCCATGCTCGGTGTCTGGCCCGGCCTGCCCGGGAGGCCACGCATCGTGCACACCACCCGCGACTGGCTGACCAAGCTGCAGCTGGTCTCCGGCGGTTTCGGCGTGACGACTGTCCCGTCCCGCATGTCGCCGGTGCTGCCGGCCGGCGTGAGTCTGCTGCGCGTGGACGGAGCACCCCCCGAGGTACGCCGGATTCTCCTGGCCCGGCTTCCCGGCCGACCAGTACCGGGAGTCTCTGCTGTCACCCGAGCGATCACCTCGTCCGCCTGATCCGCCGACGCGCTCCACCATCCCGTGTTCCGTCGCTGCCGGGTGGGGTGGTGGGTGTTCATGCGGCAAGGTCCGCAGACTCAGCAACCTGTTCAACACACTGATCGGCCGTCTCCGTTTCCAGGGGGCACCGCTGTCGCCATGGAGGAGGGCGTGGCTTCGGGGTCTAACCTGGCTTCGTGACGCAGCGATTGAGCACGGTGGTGCTGATGTGTGGTCTTCCGGGAGCGGGCAAGACCACCTACGCGAGGGAGCTGGTCCGACGTGGCTACGTACGGCTCTCGATCGACGAGGTGGTCTGGCAGCGTCTCGGGCAGCGCGATGCCGGCCTGGTGCTGGAGGCGGCGGCGTTCGATCAGCTCAAGGAAGAGGTCCGCCGCGAGCAGCGGCAGGAACTGGTCGAGCTGATGCTGGCCGGGCGCGATGTGGTGGTGGACTACAGCTTCTGGAGTCGGGCCGCCCGCGACGACTACAAGGCGCTGATTGAAAGCCACGGCTGCCGCTGGGAACTGGTCCACCTCAAAGCCGACCGGACGACGCTGGAGCGTCGCCTCGAACTGCGCAACGGCGAGGTAGGTGCTGACTCCGTCACCGTGGACGAGTCGCTGTTCAACCGATACCTGGCCATCTTCGAGGAACCGAGCGGAGAGGGTGAGCGGGTCTTCACGCAGTCCTCGACCTGAAGACCACAAGCCCCTCGGCGGAGAGGCTGCTCGGCCCGTTACTCGTACCGGTACTTCAGCGAATCCGCCTCCGCCTGCTCGATGTCAGCGATCGTCAGCTCCGGCATCCGCAGCTGGGCCAGCGTCACCTCGGCCGAGGTCGGCTGGGCGTCCGTCGGCAGCCACTGCTCCGGCTTCCAGGCCCCGCTGCGCAGGAGCGACTTGGGGCAGTGCGGGTAGACCTCCTCGATCCCCAGCACCAGCGCACTGGCCGGCGGCTTGCCCACGGCGGTCAGCTGCGCCAGCAGTTCCGGGCGGGTGGAGACACAGGCCCTGCCGTTCACCCTGAGCGTCGTGGTGCGCCCCGGGATGACGAACAGCAGCCCGGCTCGTCCGGTGGCGACGACGTTCTGCAGGGTGTCCAGACGCTTGTTGCCGGTCGCGTCCGGTATCGCCACCGTTCGTGTGTCCAGGACGGCGACGAACCCGGCGGGGCCGCCGCGCGGGGAAACGTCACAGTTGCCCTCGGCGTCCGCGCTGGCGACCAGGACCAGGGATGAGCATTCGATCAACCGCTGGGTCTGTTCGGTGAGTTCGGTCATCTGCTTGCGTACGGCCGCGTCGCTGGGAAGTTCGTAGGCCCGGCGCAGTTCCTCCTGGTCGGTCACGGCGTCGAGGCGTAGCGAGTCGAAGGCACTGCCGACAATGGATTGTGTCATGCCCCCGACCCTAGTGGGGCGACTTGCGACTGACCTTGGACGGTGAGTCCGGTGACATGAAGACACCGGGCGAGTTGTCCGGTGTTGGAGATCAAACAGGCCCGCGCGGCCATGTCCGGTCCGCCTTCTGCGGGCTGTCGCGCAGGCGTCTGCCGGGGAGGGCTGCCTATGTCCGCCGACTTCCGTCGACGGACATAGGCGGCATGACACTCGCCGAGGGCCAGTCCAGAACGTGGCAGGCGTCGCAGAGTCAGGCCGCTCTGGAGGACCTCGTCCGGCCTACGCACAACCAGATCCAGGTGCTCATCCTGGCCAACGACGAGCTTGCCGCAGAGGGCCGTCGTACGCGTTGCGGATTGCCGCGCGGGCCGTTCGCAGGGAGACCATCCCGGCCGCATACCGTCGGCCGGACACAACGGCAGGCGCCCTGGTGCACAGGAGTTGGCCAGGCTCGGCGCACGTGCGGCGGGCAGGGACGCCGCACGGCGATGGCCGGTCCCGATCAGCGTGCTGTATGCACCGGAAGAACAGACGTCCCCGAGATGGTGGAGGTACCGGTGCCCGCGCCGCGGCAGCCCTTCGGGACCGCCGGGAACGCTGTGACCGTCTCCGGCGCACCCTTGCCGCCCTCAACACGGGTGACCAGCTTCGGTGCCGCCGTGTTCGCACCCGTTATCCGCGCCAGGATGCCGGCGTCAGCGGGCAACGAGGGGTGGTCCTTGTCCAGCGGCATCAGCACCGGCCGCTCCTTGCCGTCGTCGTAGACCGACGTGAAGGAGACCCGGGGCCCGCTGGGGCGGTTGCTCATGTGCGCCAGGGTGCCCGCCCCGATGGACTGCACGCGGGTCGCGGTGCACTTGTCCGCCGGCGGCTCACCACCTGTGGCGGCTTGCGGGTCGAAGGAGGTGATGATGCCGTCCGCGCTCAGGACGACGTAGATCGCCTTTCCGCCCGGGTCGACGATCTCCTCCCCGGCGTAGACGTGGGACAGCCTGCCGTGGCCGTCGTCGACCGCGTGCGTCTGAAGGGTCAGGAAGGCACCGCCCGCAGGCCGGCGCAGTTTCGCCTGCCACTGGTTCTTGCCGGTCTGTTCGACGATCGCGGTGTATCCGCGGGCGATCGTGAACGTGCTGGGCCCGCGGAACTGGTTCTTGCCCGGGATGGCGATCCAGTCCCCGAAGTGCCCCTGCGGCGTGAGGAACGTGTACTCGCCGTTGTCCTGGACGGCCGCGGTCTCACCGTTCGCGTCGATGACACTGGTGCCGTAGTAGGTGACGATCCGGCCCCAGTAGTGGGAGGCCGAGACACGGTAGATCTCCACGAACCCGCCACCGGAGGCGAGCTGCTCGGTACGGACCATGGTGCCGCCCGGGTTCTGCCCGGCCACGACACCCTGGTGCGCGGCGACGGACACGGCGGGTGCGGCCATGGCGGCGGGCGCGGCGCCCACGACCGGGACGAGTGCGGCGACCGTGGCGGCGCACAGCAGGCCGAGGCGTCGAGCGGTCGGACGGGACAAGGACATGATTCCCCCTGGGAATGGGTAACGGTCGGTGGTTCATCCCCTCGCGCGCTGTGCCTTCCGGCGCCGGAGCGGGCCATCCGGTCACGATGTCCCTCGGCCGCCGCAACACTGGTCAGGCGCGCGATGTGATCATCCTCGTCTGCCATCTTGTGGTGTTCTATGCCGGAATCGTCACTGCCACGTAACCGACGGGCGGGCGCTCGACCGCCGGCCGCGGCTTCAGCGGTGTCAGGATGGCTGGACTTGGTCGAAGACGGCGAGGGCTTTGGCGGGGTCCGGGCTGACGAGGCGTTCCAGACCGGCCGTCGTGATCTTCGCCCACCTGCCGGCCCGTGCCCACATCTGTTCCTCGAAGGCGCGGACGACCTCGTCCAGATCTCCAGGGCCGGCGGCGATGGACTCGGCGAGTTCGGCGCCTTCCAGCATCGCGAGGTTCGCGCCTGCCCCCAGTGGGGGCATCAAGTGGGCGGCGTCGCCCAGCAGCGTCACCCCGGGGACGTGGGTCCAGGTGTGGGACACGGGCAGGACGTAGAGGGGGCGGTGGACGAAAGCGGTGCCGTGGTGGAGGAGGTCGAGGACAGGAGCGGCCCAGCCGTCGAACAGAGCCAGCAGGCTCGATCGCACGGCCTCGGCGTCAGCCAGGTCCAGGTTCGTGTGCCAGTCCAGCGGCGCGCGGAACTGGGCGTACACCTTGACGTGGCCGCCGCTGTTGCGTTGGGCGACGAGCTTTCGGTTCACGCCGTACACAGCCACGGAACCGTCGCCGACCAGCCGGGCGAGGTCGGGGTGGCGGGTGTCGACGTCGTCCAGGGAGGTCTCGACCGAGGTGATGCCGGTGTACTGCGGCGTCGCGGACGAGACCGCCGGGCGGACCCGGGACCAGGCTCCGTCCGCGCCGACCACGAGGTCGAACGTCTCCTGTCGCCCGTCCGCGAAATGCACCAGTACGCCGTCCCGGGTCCCCGGCACCACCCGCGTCACGCTCCGACCCCACTGGACGTCGAGGGGGCCGAGCAGCAGGTCACGGAGTTGCCCGCGGTCGATCTCGGGATTGGCCCGGTCGTCCGGCCGGGACCGCCAGTCGCGCAGGACGGTCCCGTCCGTGTCCAGGATGCGCATGGCCTGCCCCTCGGGACGGGACAGCGTCTGGAACTCCGCCAGCAGCCCCGCCTTGTCCAGCGCGAGCTGGCCCAGTCCTTCGTGCAGGTCCAGCGTGCCGCCCGGGGGCCGGGCGTCGGGAGCGGGATCGCGTTCGAAGACGGCGACGGGGCAGTCATGGCGGTGCAGGACGCGGGCGAAGGTAAGGCCGGCAGGCCCGCCCCCGACAACGGCGATACGACGTCTCATGCCGATACACTGTATTGCGACGCTACGATGTATCGCAACAGTACGATGTCATCATGACTGTCTGGGACCGGCCGGAACCGCCGACTCGCCCCGTGCCGCTCGACCGGGAGCGGATCGTCAGCGCCGCCATCGCCCTGGCCGACGAGGGCGGGCTGGAGGCGGTGTCGTTGCGCAAGGTCGCCGCCCGGCTGAACGCCGGCCCGATGCGGCTGTACGGATACATCTCCACCAAGGAGGAGCTGTTCGACCTCATGGTGGACGAGGTCCAGGCCGAGATTCTTCCCGAGGAACAGCCCGGGGACTGGCGGGAAGCGCTGCGCATCCTCGCCCACCGCACCAGGCAGGCCGCTCTCCGTCACGAATGGCTGGCCGACCTGCTCGGCGGCCGCCCGACCCTGGGCCCGAACGGCCTCGCCGTGACCGAGGCCACACTGGCCGCCCTCGACGGCCTCACCGACATCGACACCGTCATGCGCGCGGTGGAGACGGTCAGCGCCTACTTCACCGGCGCGATCAGGCGCGAGATCGCGAACCTGCGGGCCGAGCGCACCACGGGCCTGTCCAAGCTCGACTGGCAGCGCGCCTCCGGCCCGCATGTGACGAGGATGTTGGCCACGGGCCGCTTCCCGGCGCTGGCCAAGGCGGTGTACGACGGCACGGATGTGGACGCCGAGACATCCTTCGCGACCGGCTTGGACTGGGTCCTCGACGCCGTGGCCGTCAAACTCACCGCGCCGCCTGCGTGACGCTTCGCTCGTGCCCGAGCGTCAGCCGTGGGCATGAGGCCGGTGGTCATTCTCGCCCGGGTGCCCGCGGTCGAGAGGGACCACCACGGCTGTCACATGGGCTGTGCCAGAGCAGTCACTCGGTCGAGGCTGCACCTTGCCGGATCGCGGCGACAGCATCACTGGTCCGCGGTGGTCATGTCTACGCTGGCGGCGTGACATTGGTGTGGGTGACGGGCAATTCAGGGACCGGTAAGTCCACGGTCTGCGGGGTGTTGCGAGCGCGTGGCCACCTCGCGTTCGACGCCGACGAGGACGGCTTCTGTCGCTGGGTCGACCGAGGCAGGGGCGAGGTCGTGATGGATCCCCCGTATCCGGTTCCCGGGGGCTGGCTCGATCGTTACGGATGGGCAATCGTCCGCGAGCGCGTTCAGACGCTCGCCGAGGAGTCTCGTTTCCGCATCGCGTTCTTGTGCGGCTCGGCGGAGAACGAGGCGGACGTCCGCGATCTCTTCGACCTCGTCGTGTGCCTGGTGATCGACGAGGACACCCTCCGCCACCGGCTCGCGACCCGCACTACGAACGCATTCGGTCAACATCCCGAAGAACTCGCAGCGGCCCTGAAGTGGAATCCTCGGATGCGGGCGATCCACGAAAACCGTGGCGCGACGATCATCGATGCGTCCAAGCCGGTGACCGAGGTGGTGGACAGCGTGATCGACGCCGTTCAGGAGCTGCCAGGGTCCACCCGCTAGTGCTCTGACCGCATGAGTTCGCCAGGCTGGCGATTGGTTGGGGGTGACGTCCGGTGTGGTGCCTGGGCCCCTTCCGGACACGCCTTGGAAAAAAGGTGTGGGCCGCTGTCGATCCGCCCACGTCCCGTTCGACGTCATGATGTGCGGCGGCACAGCTGCACGGTGACGCGACACGACCTGACGAGGGAAACCGTGGACCAACTGCTGAGAGTCATGAACTTCAACGTCTCGAGCGATGGAATCGGTGCCGGTCAGCACCAGAGCCTTGAGCGGCCGTTCGGCCTGGACCATCCAGAGAGGCTGTTCGCCTGGGCCGGAGCCACGGCTAGCTGGCCCATGCGCACCGAGTCCGGGGGGAGCCGCGGCCTTGACGATTACTTCACGCGAGACTTCGCGCGCAACATCGGCGCCGAGATCATGGGCCGCAACAAGTTCGGGCCCCAGCGCGGGCCCTGGCAGGACCATGAGTGGCGCGGCTGGTGGGGCCAGGAGCCCCCGTTCCGCACTCCGGTGCTGGTCATGACCCACCACGCGCGTCCGTCGTTCACGCTCTCCGACACCACGTTCCACTTCGTCGACGGTGACCCGGCCACGGTCCTCGAACGGGCGCGGGAAGCCGCGCAGGGCAAGGACGTCCGACTCGGCGGCGGGGTCACCACCATCCGGCAGTTCCTCGAAGCCGACCTCGTCGACACCATGCATGTGGCGGTCTCGCCGGTAAAGCTTGGTCCCGGACTGCGACTCTGGGAGTCCCCCGATGAGCTCCTCGACCGGTTCCACCTGGAGGTCGTACCCAGCCCGAGTGGCGTGACACACCACCTGTTCTGGCGAAGGTGATGCGAGGGCCCCATCGCGTTCAAGGTGAGGCTGCGAAGGGGCGTCCGCTCTGGCGGGTATGGGCGTGGGGCCGGCGCAGGTAGGCATGCCTGCCCGGACATCACTCAAGAGGGGATGGCTGCCTGCATGATCCCGTGCCAGGGGGTGGCGTCGAAGATCAGGCGGATGGTGTCGATGCGGCCGTTGGTGAGGTGGAAGTGTTCGGAGGTGCGTTGAGTGCCGATGGCCGGGACCGAGGTGGGGACGTCGTAGACCAAGGTCGCTTCGGTCTCGCCGTACAGTTCGCTGACCAGATCGACGCCGGTCACGATTCCCAGGAACGCGTCCAGGCCGCTGAGGTGCTGGTGCGTGCTGTCGGAGGTGAGCAGGGGGCTTTGGAAGTGGAAGGGTTCGCTGAGAGTTCGGGCCGCGGCCGGGATGTCGCCGTGGAACCGGGCTTGGTGGTAGGCGCGGACGGTGGTGCGTGTTGTGGCCGCCGTCATGACAGGTCGCCCCCTTCGGTGGCAGCGAGGTGGGTGGCGATGCGCTGCTGGTTCTGAACAAGCCTCAGGCACAGATGGCGGAGCTGGTGCAGTTCGGTGTCGGTGAATCCGTGGAACAGTGCCGCCATCGCCCGCTGGGTCGGTGTCCGGAATGCGTCCAGCCATGTCAAGCCGGCGGGAGTGATGCGGACGAGGACGGACCGGCGGTCATCGGGGTCGGGGTCGCGACGGACGAGGCCTTCACGTTCGAGTGTGTCGACCAGACCGGTGGCGTTGCGGGGGGTCATGCCTGCGGAACGGGCGAGGTCGCCGAGATTCGCCCCGGCTTCGCCGAGCGTGCGCAGCCGGATCAGGACATCGCTGGCTCCCGCACTGAGACCACGGCCTTCCGATCCGTGGGTGCGAAGCCGCTCAACGGACCTGTGCGCGGCGCGCGCCGCGGCAGCCGCCTCCAAGCGCAGGGTGTCGCCCCCTGCCATGAACTCGGCCGTGGCCTCGCGGACTTGAGGGTCGTACAGCAATCCATCCCCGGTGTGGGCGAGCTGTCCGTGATTAGTTACGTGCTTCATAGTGAAGTACTACGCGATCTGATCGGG
The DNA here is from genome assembly GCF_001027185.1 of Streptomyces incarnatus. Lineage (NCBI taxonomy): Bacteria > Bacillati > Actinomycetota > Actinomycetes > Kitasatosporales > Streptomycetaceae > Streptomyces > Streptomyces incarnatus. Next base: position 8,389,714 of record NZ_CP011497.1, read on the forward strand.
TACCGTCAAGAAGCCGAAGAAGCCCCCCGACGGCAGCCCTCCGCAGACAACTCCTCTGCAACCAGGGCTTGGGAGGCCACGCCGCGGTTCTTCCGTCAGCTGAACTCGACCGCATGGTCGATGGCCACCGCGCGAAGGTGCCGGCCGGTCGGCCAGCGAGGCGCTCAGAATGAGCGGTGCGATGTCCGGGCCTGACACCACGTCGCCCGCCCGCAACTGCGGGACTCAGCCACGGCCTTGGACGCCCATGTGCCGCGACACACCACATGGGGAGCAGACCAGCCCTGCGGAGCAGGGCTTCGTGATGTCGGGGTTCCCTACTCCCGGCCTGCTCGGTTTGGCCGCTTCGGCGTTTGCCTCCGTCGCATGCTCTTGCGCGGTGGCGCGCTTGGCAGCGACTACGCCGGCGTCGTCGTCGGCGGCTTCGTCTGCGGCGCTGGAAGCCGCGCTTCCCGTTGCCCCTTCTTCCATGGCCCGTGCAGTACTCACGCCCAGTCCCACGACGCGGACGCCGAGGAGCATGCTGCCGCCCGCATCTGCATCCGCGGCACCGGTGACCACTCCGGCGAGAGCGGCCCGGTCCAACGTGATCACCTTCGGCTCGATGAGCATGCTTGTCCAGATCCCGGGGCCTGTCTTCCCAGGTCAGAGCAGCGTGACTGGCCAAGGGACGGTGAGGTCAGTCTCGTCGACGCACGTCGGCAACCGAAAACCGGCCGCGGGAGCGCTGGTGCGGGCTTCCAGGCAGCAGCCGGCCACCGACTAGTACTGCGCAGGCCCCGACGGTCAGCAGCCCGCCGGCGAGGAATGTGCCTCGCACCCCGGCGAGCGGCAGGACCAGCGCCCCGAGTGCGGCGCCAGCCGCAATGCCGGCGTGTAGGCGCCGGAGTTGGCCGCGAGGGCGATGTCGGTGCGGCCCGGCGCGCAGTGCAGCATCTGGTTCTGGGCGACCATGAACACCGGCCCGAGCCAGTCGCTCTGCCGGCCCACCCAGGTGCCGGCAGGAACTCCGAGTACGAGGGCGAGCGAACCGGCGATGGACAGCGCCCCGACCACACGCCCACGGAGCTCGGGTGCGAACAGGCCCACCGCGACCGGCCCCATCACGGCCCAGAACAGGGCCTGGTCGAGCGCGGTCAGCAGCCGCGCGGTAAGGAGTAGCCAGTAGGAGGTGGCCAGTGCCGCGACGGCACTGGACAGGACCGCGCGGTGAGTAGTCCTGTGAGCGCGTGCCGGCGGGGCACGGTCCGCGTGGCATGGGCAAGTGGCAGAGAGGCCAGGGCGACCGTCACGCCATAGCCGGTGACCAGGAGGCCGACCGCTGACGCCGGCACCCGAAGGCTGCCGGATATGAGCTCCAGCAGGCCGACCGGCAAGTTCTCCGCCGTGTTGAAGGCGAAGGCGGCCAGCATCAGGGCCAAGAGCACCGCTGACCTGTGCCATGGAGCCGGCTGCCGGGTGAATCCTTGGACTCCGCCTGCCGTCGCTCCTGCTCCTGCTCCGTGGCACCGTCCATGTTGTTACCTCACCGGGCACGTGGTTCCGCTGCAACCGAATTCTGTCGCAGGCTCGTGCGGGTCGCTGCCAGGTCTCGCTCGAGTTCCTGGACGTGGCCGGTGAATGGCCGGAGCCGGGCCAGCTCGTGTCCGAGCTTCCTGTTTGCCTCCGTGAGTTCGGTGATCCGTTCGGCCGGTTTCCTGTTGCTGATCTGGTCGAGCTGTTGTCCGGGCTGCTGCCGCATGGCGCCGCGGTGCTGATCGCGTTCTGCGTGAAGCCCTTTGATCTCCTCGCGGGCCATGGCCAGGTCCGGCGTGCAGATGCTGCGCAAGGGCGTGGGCGGTGAACGCGGGCGGAGCCGGGTCACGAACTGGACGCCGGTCCGTCCGCTCCGTATCGGAGGCCGTCGAGGAGCAGGTCGAGGAGGCGGCCGGCCCGTTCGCGCTGGTCGGGCGCGCTGGTGATCAGCGCGACGCCGGCCAGGCTGAAGCCGACATCGAAGGGGTCGATGTCCGGGCGCAGGAGACCGGCGTCGGCCCCGGCGCGCAGCAGGGTGCCGAGCGCGGTGCCGAGCTTGTCGAGGGTCTCGGCGAAGGGGTCCGCACCGGATGCGACCGCGGCCCGCAGCGCGTCCGCCATGCCCTGCTTGGCAGCCAGGTAGTCGATGAAGTCGTCCATCCACAGGCGCATCGCGCGGTCGGGCGGGTTCTCGGCGAGCAGCTTCGCGGCGCTGTCGCAGACACGGGCCAGCTCATTGCGGTAGGCCGCCTCGACCAGCGCCTCGCGCGTGGGGAAGTGGCGGTAGAGCGTGGCCGAGCCGACGCCCGCAGCCTTGGCGATCGTGTCGATCGCGACGTCCGGGCCCTTCTCGGAAAAGGCGCGCACGGCCGCTTCGAGGATGCGCTCCCGGTTGCGGCGGGCATCCGCGCGCAACACGCTCGGCTTGGTGGTCAAGGCTGCTCCCTTCGTCAGGGCACCAGTCTAGCTGGACAACCGGGGAGTTCCCCGGTTACCGTCGCAGATAACTGGGGAGTTCCCCGGTTACGGGCATCGGCCCGTTGTGATCCCCAGGCAAGGAAGACCCCACATGACCTCCCCGAAGACGGTTCTGATCACCGGTACGTCCTCCGGCATCGGCCTGGCCGCCGCCATCGGCTCCGCCCGGGCGGGCTGGGCGACCATCGCCACCATGCGCGACACCGGCAAGGCCGAGGCCCTGCTCAAGGCCGCCACCGAGGCGGGTGTCGCGGACCGGATCCAGGTCAAGCGTCTGGATGTGACCGACTCCGCCGGCATCACCGCCTGCCTGGACGAGGTCGTCGCCGAGCACGGCCGCCTGGACGCGCTGGTCAACAACGCAGGCGCCGCCCAGGTCGGCACCATCGAGCAGAGCAGCGTCGACGACGTCCGCGCGGCCATGGAGGTCAACTTCTTCGGCGTGGTGGCGGTGACCCGGGCCGCCCTGCCGCACCTGCGGGCGTCGAAGGGCCGGGTGATCACCGTCACCAGCGTCGGCGGCGTCGTCGGTCAGCCCTTCAACGAGGCGTACTGCGCGGCCAAGTTCGCCGTCGAGGGCTTCATGCAGTCCCTCGCGCCGGTGGCCGCCACCGTCGGCGTCGATGTCACCGTGGTCGAGCCGGGCGCGGTGGCGAGCGAGTTCGTCGCCAATCTCGGCCTGGACGTCCCGACGCTGCTCGCCGCCGCCGGGCCCTACGGCCCGGCGCTCGAGGCCTACATCACCCGCACCCGGCAGTCGTTCGGCAACGCCCAGACCCCGGCCGAGGCGGCCGCCCCGATCGTCGACGCCCTGACCGCTGCCCGCCCGCCCTTCCGCATCCAGACCTCGCAGTGGGCCCGCGACTTCGTCGCCACCACCCTCGCCGACCTCGACGGCTCCGCCGTCCAGGCCCTCACCGGTACCTGGGTGCGCTGACCGCCCCACGTCCCGGTGGGTAC
>NZ_CP011497.1:8393191-8474224 GCF_001027185.1 Streptomyces incarnatus
CCGTACCCGGTCCGGGCCGAGTGTCGCAGCGCACCGGACGCACCACCAACCAGTCACACACCGTGGGACGACCCGCTACAGCAAGGAAGATCATCATGGAACTCCGCACCCTCGGCAGCCAGGGCCTGACCGTCTCCGCCGAAGGACTCGGCTGCATGGGCATGAGCGCCTTCTACGGCAGCACCGACGAGGCCGAGTCCCTCGCCACCATCGACCGCGCCCTGGAACTGGGCGTGACCCTGCTGGACACCGCCGAGAGCTACGGCCCGTTCATCAACGAGCAGCTCCTCGGCAAGGCCCTCGCCGGCCGCCGCGAGCAGGCCGTCGTCGCCACCAAGACCGGCATCGAGTTCACCGACGACGGCACGCTCGTCGGCCACAACGGGCGCCCCGAGTACATCCGGCGTTCCCTGGACCGCTCCCTGCGCCATCTGGACACCGATCACGTCGACCTCTACTACCTGCACCGGGTCGATCCGCAGGTGCCGATCGAGGAGACCGTCGGCGCCCTGGGCGAGCTGGTGGCAGCCGGCAAGGTCCGCTACATCGGCCTGTCCGAGGTCGCCCCGCAGACCATCCGCCGCGCCCACGCCGTGCACCCGATCACGGCGGTCCAGACCGAGTACTCGCTCTTCGAGCGCGGCATCGAGGACGACGGGGTCATGGCCACCCTGAACGAGCTCGGGATCGGCCTGGTCGCCTACTCGCCGCTCGGGCGCGGATTCCTCTCCGGTGCGATCACCGGCCCGGACGACTTCGCCGCCGACGACTTCCGCCGCACCGACCCGCGCTTCCAGGGCGAGAACTTCGCCCGCAACCTGGCCGTGGTCGACGAGGTCCGCCGCATCGCCGCCGCCAAGCAGGTCTCGCCGTCCCAGCTGGCTCTCGCCTGGGTGCTGCACCAGGGCGCGGTCGCCATCCCCGGCACCAAGCGCCGCCGCTACCTGGAGGAGAACGTCGCCGCCACCAGCGTGACGATCACCGATGAGGACGTGGCCGCCATCGAAGCCGTCGCCCCGCGCGGCATCGTCTCCGGCGACCGCTACGCCCCCGAGCTGATGCAGAACCTCAACGGCTGACCCCCGGGCATGCCGGTAAAGGCACATTGTTGTCACCCACTGTCGACGGCCATTGCTTCCGCACCATCCAAGGCGCGACGCCCAGCCCGGTGTCCGCTCGACCGAGCCGGCGCGGCCCGGTGACCGGATCTGTGCGGCGGCCCGCGCGTCATCAACCTCTCCGGTGGGGCATCCCCTCGCTGCGAGGTGGTGTCGAAGGGGCGACGTCCAGGGACGAGCCGCACGGGGCGATCCTTCGGGGCTGCTGTGGCGGGCCGGTCATCGGGCCGTGATGCGCAAGCGCGGCGTGGTCCACGCCGACGTGCAGAACGCCTTGTCGCCGGCCCCCGACACGGCGGACGTGCTGGGTGGCTCCGACTGTCGGGCAGGCGCCGGGTGCGTGGACGGGTGAGCCGGCCCAGCGGAGCCGACGGACAGCCAACTCCTTTTGGACACGCAGCGTTTACATGCGTTCGACCCGTCGACCCGTGGGACTTGTTATGGTGTTACTCGTTGGTAGCAAGTTGAGTGGGGGGCACGGGGAGACGTGTGGCCATCTCGCCGCCGGGCGGCTGGCGAGACGGATGACCTGGCAAGGGGGCCGGGTCAACGGCTTCTTGAGCGTGGGCATCACGCAGCCATAGTCATCGAACTCCAGTTCCCTCACGCGCTGACCCGGACAGGTGGGACTCGACACATGGCTCGTTCCCTGGTCGAATTACTGACCGTACACGCCCAGCAACAGCCCGACCGTACCGCCTACCGGTACCTCCTCACCGGCGACAGCGACGGGGAGACGCAGGAGATCTCCTACGGACAACTGGCCCACCGCTCCCGGGCCGTCGCCGCCTGGCTTCAGGACCGCGGCCTCGCCGGCTCGCGTGCCCTGCTGCTCCATCCGCCCGGCCTGGAGTTCGTCTCCGCCTTCCTGGGCTGCCTCGCCGCCGGCGTGGTCGCCGTACCGGGCGTGCCCCCGCAGGGGCGGTCGCAGAACCACCGCGCCCTGATCCGGATGAAGCGTCTGATGGCCGACTCCGGCGTCAAGGTGATCCTCGGCGGCCGGGAGGTCGTCGGCGCCCTGCGCACCTGGACCGAGCACCTGCCCGAACTGGACGCGGTCACCTGCGTCGCCACCGAGGACATCCCCGACGACGCCGCCGGCTCCTGGCACGCCCCCGACCTCACCGCCGACTCGGTGGCCTTCCTGCAGTACACCTCCGGCTCCACCTCCGCCCCGCGCGGTGTGGTGGTCACCCACGGCAACCTGCTGGACAACGAGCGGATCATCACCGAGCGGATGGGCCACACCCCGGACGTCCTCGCGGAGCACGACGGGGAGCTGATCCTCAGCTGGCTGCCCGTCTACCACGACATGGGCCTCATGGGACCGATCCTGAACACGCTGTACCTGGGCGCCACGGCCACGCTCTTCTCGCCGCTGCACTTCCTGCAGCGCCCCGACCGCTGGCTGACCGCGATCAGCCGCTACCGGCCGCACACCAGCGGCGGCCCCAACTTCGCCTACGAGCTGTGCCTGAAGCACGCCACCGACGACCTGGTCGAGAGCCTCGACCTGAGCGCGTGGAAGGTGGCCTTCAACGGCGCCGAGCCGGTGCGCGCGGCCACGCTGCGACGGTTCACCGAGACCTTCCGCGCGGCCGGCTTCCGTCAGGAGGCCTTCTACCCGTGCTATGGCCTGGCCGAGGCCACCTTGATGGTCACCGGCGGTGCGGTGGACGCCCCGCCCACCTTGCTGGAGGCCGCCGAGACCGGCCCGCACGCCGGTGAGGCGGACGCGGCCGCCGTGGGCTGCGGCCGGCCCGGGCCCGGGATCACCGTGGTGATCGCCGACCTCGAACGGCAGGAGGAACTGCCCGAGGGCGAGACCGGTGAGATCTGGGTCGCCGGCGCGAGCGTGGCCAAGGGCTACTGGCGCAACACCCTTGCCACCCGCGAGACCTTCCGCGCCACCCTGACCGGCCGCGAGGACCGCTTCCTGCGCACGGGCGACCTCGGCTTCCTGCGTGACGGCGAACTGTTCGTCACCGGCCGTCTGAAGGACCTCGTCGTCATCGACGGGCGCAACCACTACCCGCAGGACCTGGAGCTGTCCGCGGAGTTGTCCCACCCGGCACTGCGGCCCGGCTGCACCGCCGCGTTCTCCGTGGACGCCGGCCCGGAGGGCGAACAGGTCGTCGTGGTGGCCGAGGTGGCGCCCGACGCGGCCGGCGAGGCCGAGAAGATCACCGACCTGGTGCGCAGCGCGATCGGCGAGGCCCACGGCCTGTCGGTGCGGGACGTGGTGCTGGTCCACCCCGGCACCATCCCGAAGACGTCCAGCGGGAAGATCCAGCGCCGTGCCTCCCGGGCGGCCTACCTCGACGGCGCCCTCGCCGTGGTCGGCGTGCCCGTCACGGGCTGACCCCACCGCCGCCGGCGCACGCCCGCGCCGGCGGCGGCCCGACCCATCGCGCCGCCCGTGCGACCGCGCCTCCGCGGCCGTACGTCACCCGATTCCAGCCGTACGCCGCTGCCGCATGCGGTCGTGCGGATTCCACCCGCACCACCGCTGCTTGAGGACACCTGCCCAGATGCCTGCGAACGAGCACCAGAAGCAGTCCACCACCACGCCCCTCGCCACCGCCGAGGACGTACGGGCCTGGCTGGGGTCGGCCGTCGCCGAGGCGGCCGGGGTCGACCCGCTGGCCGTCGACCCGGACCGTCCGATCGCGGAATTCGGGCTGGGGTCACGGCAGTTGGTGGCGCTGGCCGCCGAACTCTCCGAACGGACCGGCCGGCCCCTGGAGCCGTCGCTCGTCTTCGACCACCCCACGATCGCCGCGCTGGCCGACGCGGTCCTCGGTGAACCGCCCGCCCCGGCGACCGACCCGGGCGCCGCCGAGGCTGGGCCGCGGGCGGCGGGCGACGACATCGCCATCGTCTCCATGGCCTGCCGCTTGCCCGGCGGCGCCGACGACCCCGAAGGGCTGTGGCGGCTGCTCGCCACCGGCGAGGACGCCATCTCCGAGGTACCGGCGGGCCGTTGGGACACCCAGGGCCTGTACGACCCCGACCCCGAGGCCACCGGCAAGGCGTACACGCTGCGTGGTGGCTTCCTCGACGGCATCGACCGCTTCGACGCGTCCTTCTTCGGGATCTCGCCCCGCGAGGCGGACGCCATGGACCCCCAGCAGCGGCTGCTGCTGCAGACCAGCTGGGAGGCGATCGAGCGGGCCGGGATCGTCCCCGAGACGCTGCACGGCAGCTCCACGGGCGTCTACATCGGCCTGTACGACAGCGGATACCTCGCCGCCGCCTCGCTGGCCCAGCTCGACGGGCACGTGGGCACGGGCTCGGCGCCCAGCGTGGCCTCCGGACGCATCGCCTACACCCTCGGTCTGCAGGGTCCGGCGGTCACCGTCGACACCGCCTGCTCCTCCTCCCTCGTCGCCCTGCACCTGGCGGCCCGCGCGCTGGCGGCAGGCGAGTGCGACCTCGCGCTGGCGGGCGGCGCGAGCCTGCTGGTGACCCCGCGGGGACACGTGGAGTTCAGCAGGCTGCGCGGGCTGTCGCCGTCCGGGCGGTGCAGCCCCTTCTCCGCCGACGCGGACGGTGTGGTGTGGGCCGAGGGCTGCGGTGTGGTGCTGCTCAAGCGGCTCGCCGACGCCCGCCGCGACGGCGACCGGGTGCTCGCCGTGGTCAAGGGCTCGGCCATCAACCAGGACGGCCGCAGCCAGGGGCTGAGCGCCCCCAACGGCCCGGCGCAGGAACGGGTGCTGCGCGCCGCCCTCGACGCCGCGGCACTCGCACCCGACGAGGTGGACTACGTCGAGGCGCACGGCACCGGCACCCGGCTCGGCGACCCCATCGAGGGCCGCGCACTGGCCGCCGTGTTCGGACCGGGCCGCCCCGCCGACCGGCCGCTCGGCGTCGGCTCGCTGAAGTCCAACATCGGTCACACCCAGGCCGCCGCGGGCATCGGCGGCGTGATCAAGACGGTGCTCGCCCTCGGGCACGAGCTCATACCGCCGTCCCTGCACGCCGAGACCCTCACCGAGCACATCGACTGGGCGGGCAGCCACCTGGCCGTGCACGGCAGCGCCCGGCCGTGGCCGCGCGGCGGCGACCGCGTGCGGCGGGCCGGGGTGAGCGCGTTCGGCATCAGCGGCACCAACGCCCACGTCGTGCTGGAGGAGGCACCGCAGGACGTCGGCGCCCGGGCCGGGGCGGAGGCGGAGCTGCCCGGCCCGACGCTCTTCCCGCTCTCCGCCCGCTCGCTCCCCGCGCTCCAGCGACAAGCCGATCGACTGCACGCATATGCCCTGGGACAGCCGGAGTCGGTGCTTCCCGCCGTGGCCGCGACGCTGGCCCACCACCGCACCCACTTCGAGCACCGTGCCGTCGTCCAGGCGGCCGGCCGGGACGAGCTGCTGACCGCGCTGCGGGCCCTCGCGCAGGGCCGGCCCGACACCGGCCTGGTTGCCGGTCCCCGGCGGACGCTGCCCGCGGGCAAGGTGGCCTTCGTCTTCCCCGGACAGGGCGCCCAGTGGGCCGGCATGGCCCGTGACCTGCTCCAGCGCGACCCGGTGTTCGCCGACGAACTCGACCGTTGCGACGCCGCCCTGCGACCGTTCACCGGCTGGTCCGCGACGGCGGTGCTGCGCGGCGAGGCCGGAGCCCCGTCGCTGGACCGTGTGGACGTCGTCCAGCCGGTGCTGTTCGCCGTGATGGTGTCGCTGGCCGCCGTGTGGCGGGCCCGTGGTGTCCGCCCGGACGCCGTGATCGGGCACAGCCAGGGCGAAGTGGCCGCTGCCTGTGTCGCCGGCGTGCTCAGCCTCAACGACGCGGCCGCGGTCGTCGCCCTGCGCAGCCGGGCCCTGACCGAGCTGTCCGGCACCGGCGCCATGGCCGTCGTCGCCCTGCCGCACACCGAGGTCGTCACCCGTCTCGACGGCCTCGGCGGGCGGGTCTCGGTCGCCGCCGTCAACAGCGGCCGGGCGACCGTGGTCGCCGGTGACGTGGAGCCGCTGGAGGGGCTGCTCGCCGACCTGGAGCGGGAACAGGTCTTCGTCCGCCGCCTCGACGTCGACTACGCCTCCCACAGCGCCCAGGTGGAGCCGGTCCGCGCGACGATCCTCGCCGAGCTCGACGGAGTGACCACGTACCCCACGTCCATCGCCTGGTACTCCACCGTCACCGGTGAGCCCGTCACCGAGGAGCTGGACGCCGATTACTGGTACACCAACCTGCGCGAACCCGTCCGCTTCGCGCCCACCGTGGAGCGCATGGCGGCCGACGGCTACCGCCACTTCGTCGAACTCAGCCCGCATCCGTCCCTGCTCACCGCCCTGCACACGATCGGCGAGGAATCCGGCCACGAGCTGCTCGCCGTCGGCTCCCTGCGCCGCGACGAGGACGGACCCGCCTGCCTGGACCGCGCCGCCGCCGAACTGCACGTGAACGGACGGCGGATGGACTGGCGGCGCCTGGTCCCCGAGGCCGCCCGGGCGGACCTGCCGACCTACGCCTGGGACACCGCACGCCACTGGATCGAACCCGAGTCCGCAGCGGGCGGCCCGGGCCTGTTCGACCGCGCCGCACACCCGTTGCTCGGCGTCCAGTTGCAGTCGGCCGACGAGAGCCGCTGGACCTTCCGCAACGAGTGGTCCCCGGCCACCGCCGACTGGCTGTCCGACCACACCGTGTACGGCCGGACCGTGGTCTCCGGCACGACCCTGCTGGAGCTGTGCCGGGCCGCCCTCGCCGTGGGCCTCCCGGACGACCCGGCCGACGTCACCGACCTGCTGCTGCTCGCGCCCCTCGTACTGCCCGCCTCCGGCACGGTCGAGGTGTCCGTGGAGGTGGTCACCGCCGGCCAGGCACCGGAGATCACCGTGCACAGCCGCCCGCGCGGCCAGGAGGCCACCGGCTGGACCCTGCACGCCACCGCCTCGGCGGCCGGGGCGACCGGAACCGAGGGGCGGCCGCCGCTGTGGCCAGAGGCGGCGGAGCCCGCCTGGAGCCCGGACACCTACGCGCGGCTGACCGGGGTCGGCCTCGGTTACGGCCCGGCCTTCCAGGGCGTACGGGAGGCGGTGGTGACCGGCGCGGGCGAGCTGCAGGCCCGGCTGTCGCTGCCCACCGCGGCCCGCGACCTGGCCGACCCCTACCCGGTCCACCCGGCGCTGCTGGACGCCGCGCTGCACGTGGCCGCGGCCCTCGAAGGAGGCGCCGCCCCCGACGCCCGGGTGCTCCTCCCGGTCGCCGTGGGCCGGGCCGCGCTGTCGCACGCCCGCGCCGACGAGCTCACCGTTTCCGTGCGGCGCACCGGCGGCGCCGGCACGGATCTGACGCTGGACGTGACCCTGTGGGACGGCGACGGCTTCCCCGTGGGCCGGCTGGAAGGGGTACGGCTGCGGGCCGCGAGCCCGGCGGACCTCGCCGGCGGTGCGGGCAACGGGCGGCACCTGTACGAGGTGGCCTGGGCGGCGGCGCCCGAACCGGCCGCCGAGGCACCGGCCGGTGACTGGACCGTCGTCGGCGACCCGTCCGACCCGGAGGTCGGTGCGGCCCTGCGCGGCCTCGAAGCCGCGGGCATCCAGCACCGCGACACCGGTGCCGCGGTGCTCGTACGGTTCTGGCCACGGCCGGCCGAGGACGCCGAACCGGCCGCCGCCGCACGGGAGATGGCGGAAGCCGCGCTGGCCGACCTGCAGACGCTCCTCGCACAGGATCAGGCGCCCGCCCGGACCATCTGGGTGACGCGCGGCGCGGTCGCGGCCGGGGAGCGGGACACCGTGCCGGGCCTCGCCCAGTCGGTGCTGTGGGGTCTGGCGCGCGGTGCCCGTGCCGAGCATCCGGACCTCGGGCTGACGCTGCTCGACCTCGACGACACCGATCCGGCCGCCGCCCTCATCGCCGCCGTCGCTCAGGCGGGCGAGCCCGAACTCGCCGCGCATGCGGGTGACTTGCTCGTGCCCCGGCTCGTGCGCGCCCGGACCGCGGACACGGACGGCGCGCGGATACCCACCGACGGCACCGTACTGATCACCGGAGGCCTCGGCGCCGTCGGCCGCCACATCGCCCGGTTCCTGGCCGAACGGGGCGTGCCCCGCCTGCTGCTGACGTCCCGGCGCGGAGCCGACGACCCGCGCACGGCCGAGGCCACCGCCGAACTGGCGGCGCTCGGCGCCGAGGTGGAGGTGGCGGCGTGCGACGTCGCCGACCCGGCCGCCCTGGCCGACGTCCTCGGTGCCGTCGCCGGTGAACTGCGCGGCGTCGTGCACTGCGCCGGCGTCCTGGACGACGGGGTGGTCACCGAACTGACCCCCGAACGCCTCGCGCGGGTGCTGCGCCCCAAAACCGACGGCGCCGTCCATCTGCACCGGCTCACCGCCGACGCCGGGCTCGACCTGTTCCTGCTGGTCTCCTCCGCCGCCGGTGTCGTCGGCAACGCGGGCCAGGCCAACTACGCCGCCGCCAACGCCTTCCTCGACCAGCTCGCCCACCACCGGCGCGCCCAGGGGCTGCCCGCCGTGTCGGTCTCCTTCGGCGCCTGGGCCGGCGAGGGCCTGGCCGCCGAGCACGCCGACCTGGAGCGGATGGCACGCCTCGGCCACCGCGCCCTCACCCCGGAACAGGGCCGCGACCTCGTCGAGCTCGCGCTGCGCCGGGGCGCCCCGCACCTGGTCGCCTGGGCGCTGGACCTGCCCCGGCTGCGCGAGACCACGGCGGGCGGGGGCGGCAGCGCGGCCGCGCTGTGGCGCTCGCTGCTGCCCGCGCCCCGCACCGGCCACGGCGGCGCCGACGGACTGGCGGACCGCCTGGCCCGGCTGCCGGAGGCCGAGCGCGCCGACCGCGTCCTGGACCTGGTCCGCGAGGAGGCCTCCCGCGCCCTCGGCCTGCGCTCGGCGGAGTCGGTCCGCCCCGACCAGCCGCTGCGCGAGCTCGGCATGGACTCGGTGACGGCGGTGGAGCTGCGCAACCGCATCGGCGTCCGCCTCGGTTCCCGGCTGCCCGCCACCCTGCTGTTCGACCACCCCACCCCGGCCCGTCTCGCCGAGCACCTGCTGGCCACCGCCCTCGCGACCAGCGGCCCCACCACCCGTCGTCCCGCACCCGCCGCGCCGCCCGCCCCTACGGCGGCGTCCGACGAGCCGGTCGCCCTGGTGGCCATGGCCTGCCGCCTGCCGGGCGGTGTGGGCGACCCCGAGGAGCTGTGGCAGCTGGTCGCCGAGGGCCGTGACGCGGTCGGCCCGTTCCCGGCCGGGCGCTGGGACGTGGAGTCGCTGTACGACCCCGACCCGGAGGCCCCGGGCAAGTCCTACGCCCGCGAAGGCGGCTTCCTGGACGACATCGAGTCCTTCGACGCGGGCTTCTTCGGCATCACCCCGAAGGAGGCCGCCGCCATGGACCCCCAGCAGCGGCTGCTGCTGGAGACCGCGTGGGAGGCGCTGGAGCGTGCCGGGATCGTGCCCGCCGAACTGGCGGGCAGCACCACCGGCGTGTACGTCGGCATGTTCGGCAGCGACTACCTGTCGGGCTCCCGCCTCGACCAGCTGGACGGATACGTCGGCACCGGGTCGGCGCTCAGCGTGGCCTCCGGCCGGCTGGCGTACGCGCTCGGGCTGCACGGCCCGGCGCTGACGGTGGACACGGCGTGCTCGTCGTCGCTGGTCGCGGTGCACCTGGCGGTGCAGGCGCTGCGGTCGGGCGAGTGCGACCTGGCGCTGGCCGGCGGTGTGACGCTCATGGTGACCCCGCAGACCTTCGTGGAGTTCAGCAGGCTGCGCGGCCTGTCCCCGACCGGCCGCTGCCGCTCCTTCTCCGACGACGCCGACGGCGCCGTCTGGTCCGAGGGCGCCGGCATGCTCGTACTGAAGCGGCTGAGCGACGCGCGGCGGGACGGCGACGAGGTGCTGGCGGTGCTGCGCGGCACGGCCGTCAACCAGGACGGCCGCAGCCAGGGCCTGTCCGCGCCCAACGGCCCGGCGCAGGAACAGGTGATCCGGCGGGCCCTGGCGCTGTCCGGCCTCGAACCCGCCGACATCGACTACGTGGAGGCGCACGGCACGGGCACGACGCTGGGCGACCCCATCGAGGCCAACGCCCTGGCACAGGTCTTCGGTGACTCCCGCCCCCGGCACCGCCCGCTGCACCTGGGCTCGCTGAAGTCCAACGTCGGGCACACCCAGGCCGCCTCGGGCGTCGCCGGGCTGATCAAGGTGGTGCAGTCGCTGCGCCACCGGATGCTGCCGGCCACCCTGCACGCCCGCACACCCAGTCGGCACGTCGAGTGGGACGACAGCGGTCTGCAGCTGCTGCAGGAGGCCGTGCCCTGGCCGGTGGCGGGGGAGCGGGTCCGGCGGGCCGGGGTCAGCGCCTTCGGGATCAGCGGGACCAACGCCCATGTCATCGTCGAGGAGGCCCCGCCGCCCGTGCCGCAGCCCGAGTCGGCGGATGAACTCCCGTCCGGCAAGCGGCTGTTCGTGCTGTCCGGGCAGAGCGAGGCCGCGCTGCGGGGGCAGGCCGCGCGGCTGGCCCGGCACCTGACCGGGGACACCTCGCTGCCGGACGTCGCCTACACCCTGGCCCGGCACCGCAGCCACTTCCCCTGGCGGGCGGCGGTCACGGCGGGTGATGTGGACGAACTGCGCGCCGTGCTCGACGCGGTGGGCAGCGGACGGGCACGGCCGGCCACGCCGCGCGAGGAGACCACGGGCAAGGTGGCCTTCGTCTTCGCCGGGCACGGCGGCCAATGGCCGGGCATGGGCCTGGAGTTGATGCCCCGATCGCAGGCGTTCCGCGAGGAGCTGACCCGGATCGACGAGGCGGTGCAGCGGCACGTCGGCTGGTCGGTGCTCAACGCGCTGCGGGCACCGGAGGAGTTCTCCCCGCTCGAGCGGACCGAGTGCCTGCAACCGGTGCTGTTCGCCGTCAACGCGGCACTGGCCGCCGCCTGGCGGCAGCTCGGAGTGGCCCCGGACGCCGTGGTCGGGCACAGCCTGGGCGAGATCGCCGCCGCGTACAGCGCGGGCGCCCTCGGCCTGGACGACGCCGTGGCCGTGGTGGCCGGGCGGGCCCAGGCCGTCGTCCCGCTGGTCGGGCACGGCGGCATGGTCGCGGTGGAGCTGCCGCGGGCGCAGACCGAGGAACTGCTCGCCCCCTACGCCGACCGGCTGTTCGTCGCCGCGGTCAACAGCGCAGGCTCCACGGCCGTCTCCGGCGCCGCCGACGCCCTGGCCGAACTGCGCAAGCACCTCGAGGAGCGGGGCATCGCCGTACGACGGCTGTCGACGCCGTTCGCCTCGCACACCCCGCTGATGGAACCCCTGCGCGCGGAGCTGCTCGACCGCTTCTCCGGCATCCGGGGCGCACAGGCGCCGACCCCGCTGTACTCGACGGTGCTGGCCGAACCCGTCCCCGGCGACCGGCTGGACGCCGACTACTGGTACGCCAACCTCAGGCAGCCCGTCCGCTTCGCCGACACCGTCCGGCGGATGCTGGACGACGGCTACCGCTACTTCGTCGAACTCAGCCCGCACCCGTCGCTGCTGTCCTCCATCGAGGCGGTGGCGGCCGAGGCCGGGATCGACGTGGCCGGCGTCGGCTCGCTGCGCCGTCAGCAGGACGGACCCGACGCCCTGCTCCGCGGGGTCGGCCAGTTGTACGTCGCGGGGCACACCCCCGACTGGCCGGCGCTGTTCCCCCACGGCCGGCGCGTCGATCTGCCGACCTACGCCTTCGCCCGCGAACGCCACTGGCTCGCGCCCGCCCCGCCCACCGCCACGGGCGCCTCACCGCTGCTGGGCACGCACGTCCAGTCCAGCGACGAGCCCGACCGGCACCTCTTCCAGAACGACATCGACCTGCGGGACAGCCGCTTCGCCTATCTGAACGACCACCGGGTCGACAACGAGGTCTGGCTGCCCGGCGCCGCCTTCCTCGACATGGTGCTGGAGGCCGCCACCGCGGTGCAGGACGGTCGCCAAGTCCAGCTGACCGAGACCGAGTTCGTACAGCCGTTGCGCATGGATCCCGAACGGCCCGTACGGGTGCAGCTGGTGCTGCGGCCCGCCCGGGACGGCTCCAGGTCCTTCACCGTCGCCTCCGCTCCCGCCGGTGAGCGGCGCCCGCGGTGGGAGCGTCACGTCAGCGGACGCATCGCGGTGTCCGGCGAGCAGCCCCCGGCCGGCGCGCGGCCCGACGCCGTACGGCTCGCCGCCGTGCGTGAGCAGTGCACGCAGGACGTGGACCTGCCGGCGGTGTACGCCGGGCTGACCGCCCTCGGCATCGACTACGGCCCCGCCTTCCGGGGCCTGGAGCAGGGCCGCCGCGGGCGCTCGGCGGCCCTGGCCCGACTGGCCGCCAGGCCCGCCGCGGGTCACCTGCTGCACCCCGCGGTCCTCGACGCCGCGTTCCACACCGCGGCGCTGCCCGGGGACGCGCCCGAGGGAAGGGCGTTCGTGCCCGCCGGGGCGGGGCGGCTGCGGTTCACCGGCCTGCGCACCACGCCTGCCTGGGCCAGCTGTGAACTGCGCTCCGTGTCCGGCGACACCGCCACCCTGGACATCAGGATCTGGGACGAGGACGAGCAACTCCTGCTTGAAATCGAGGAGTTCAGGCTGGCCGCGCTCTCCCCGCTGGACGGCGCCCTCTTCGAGACCCGCTGGCACCCGCGCCCGGTGGCGCAGGAACCGCCGGTCCAGGGCAGCTGGCTGATCCTGGCCGACGACACGGGGATGGCGGACGCTCTCGGCGAACGGCTCGGCTCCTCCGTGCCGCACGTCATCGCCCGCACGGGCAGCGCCTTCGCCGCCGAGGGGCCCGGCCGCTACGTCCTCGATCCGGCCGACCCCGACCACCTGGCCCGGCTGCTGGCGGAGGCCTTCGCGGGCGGGCCGCCCGAGCGGGTGGTCCAGCTGACCGCGCTCGACGCCCCGCCGATCGGCGACGCCGGATCGGCCGAGCAGGCGGCGCGGCTGTGCTGCCTGAGCACCCTGCACCTGGTGCGCGCCCTCGCCGACCGCCCGCAGGGCCGGGCCCCGCGCCTGTTCGTGGTGGTGCGCGGCAGCCAGGCCGCCGGTGACAGCACCTCGGTGACCCACCCGCAGCAGGCGCTCGCCTGGGGCTTCGGGCTGGCCGTGGCGCAGGAGTACCCGGAGCTGTCGACCACGCTGATCGACCTGCCGCCCACCGACGGCGCCGACGCCCTGTGGACCCAGCTCAGGCACGCCGACGACGAACGGCTCGTAGCCCTGCGCGGCACCGGCCGCCTGGTGCCGCGCCTGGCCCGCACCCGCCCGGACGACGGCGGTACCGGCGAGACCTCCGTGGACGGTGTGCACCTGATCACCGGCGGCCTGGGCGGCCTGGGCCGCGTCGTCGCCGAGCGGCTGGTCCGTCGCGGGGCCCGCCGGCTGGCCCTCATGAGCCGGGGCACGCCCGACGCGGAGGCCGGCAACTGGATCACGAGTCTCCAGGAGCGGGGCGTCACCGTGCACCTGGCCCGCGCCGACGTCGCCGACCGCGAGAGTCTCACGGCCGCCCTGGACGCCGTACGGCACGCCTGCGGCCCGATCGCCACGGTCGTGCACGCGGCCGGTGTGCTCGACGACGCCACGGTGGCGAACCTGACCGACGAACGTGTCCTGCGTGTCCTCGCCCCGAAGGTCCTGGGCACCACGCTCCTCACCGAGCTGATCCCGGAGGCCCGGAACCTGGTCCTGTTCGCCTCCGCGGCCGGGCTCCTCGGGTCGGCCGGGCAGAGCCCGTACTCGGCGGCGAACGCCTTCCTCGACGCCTGGGCACACCACCTCTCCCGCTCCGACCGCCGGGCGCTGAGCCTGGACTGGGGTGCCTGGGCCGGTGTCGGCATGGTCGCCGGGTCCGGCACCCGGGCCGCCGAGACCAGCCGCTCGGGCCTGGTCGCCTTCTCGCCGCAGGAGGGCGGCGAGTTGTTCGATCGGGTCCTGGCCACCGCCCGCCGCCAGCTCGCGCCGATGGCCCTGGACTGGGAGATGCTGACGCTCGTCCCCGACGCCGCGCGCACCCGCCCGATCCTGGGCGACCTCGTCACCGTGCCGTCGGGCACGGCCGCCTCGGACGACCTGGTCAGGAAGGTGTTCGCGGCGACGACCGACGACGACCGCGCCACCTGGCTCGAGGCGTACGTCCGCGCCCGGGTCGGCGAGGTCTCCGGAGGAGTGGCCGACGTGTCGGCGACCACGGCCCTGAAGGAACTGGGCCTGGACTCCCTGATGCTGGTGCGGTTGCGCAACGCCTTCGTCCGCGATCTGGGCGTGGAGCTCCCGGCCGCCGACGTGTTCGCGGCATCCGACATCCGCGGCCTCGCCCGCGCCCTGGCCGAGGGCCTGCCGGAGCAGGGAGCCGTGCCGCAGCAGGACTCCGGCGACCTCGTAGGTGAGGTCGCGGAGACCGAACTGCGGCCCGCCACACGCGATGTCGTACGACTGCTGCGCAGCGCCCGGCCGGACATGCCGGACGCGGCCCACGGCATCGGCCTCGCCGTACGGCTGACCGAGCCGACCACCTCCGGGACGCTCACCGGCATCCTCACGCGGCTCGTCGCGCGGCACGCGGCCCTGCGCACCGCGATCGTCACCGCCGGGGAAGGCGTCCGGCACCTGCGTGTGGACCGGGAGCCGGCGGAGCCGGTGCTGCGCTGGACGGCCGTCGAAGGCCCGGTCGACGCCGCCGAGCGGCTGCGCGCCCTGCTGGAGCCGCCGTTCGACCTGGCGACCACTCCGCTGTGGCGGTTCGAGCTGGTGGACGGCGGCGCCCACGGCCAGATCCTGGTGTTCGGCGCCCACCACGCGGTCAGCGACCTGCAGTCGCTGCTGCTCGTGGCCGGCGAGATCGACGCGGAACTGTCCGGCACCCCGCTCGACGCCGCCGTCACCAACCGCGACATCGCCCTGCTCATCGCGGCCCAGCAGGGCGGTGAGGGCGCAGGCGCCGAGTGGCGCGAGCACTTCCACGGCAGCGAACGGCTCGACCTGGAGCTGGCCCGGCCGCGCCCGGCGACCCGGTCGTACCGGGCCGGCAGCGTGACCGTGACGATTCCCGACGGGCTGATGGAACGGGTCGCGGCGGCCGCGAGCAGGCTGGCCGTCACTCCCGCAGCCTTCTGCCTCGGCGCCCTGACGGTGCTGCTGGCCAGGAAGCGGGAGCGGGAGCGGTTCGTGCTCGCCGTGCCCGTGGACACCCGCATCCACGCCGACGCGTACGACGCGGTGGGCTTCTTCGGCGTGCCGGTGCCCTTCCCGGCCGAGGCCCGCGCGGGCGAACAGGCCGCCGACGTGCTGCGCCGCACCGACGCGCGCCTGCAGCGGGTCCTGGCCAAGGGCGCCATGTTCTCCGACGTCCTGGCCACCCTGGCCCGGCAGGGCCTGCACCGGGAGAACGCGCCGCTCGTCGAGGTGTACTTCAACTACGTACGGTCCTCGCGCCGCCTCACCCGACTGGAGGTGCTGCCGGCCGGCACCGGCTACTCCGACCTCGACCTCATGATCACCATGACCCCGGACGCGGCACGCATCCGGCTCGACCACAACCTGGACATCCTGGACGCCGCGACCACCGCCGAACTGGGGGAGGAGTTCCTGACGCTGCTCGCGGCCACGGCCGAGGACCCGGCAGTCCCGGTGCACGCCGGCATCCGGGCTGCAGCCGGTACGGCGCCCGCGGCCGGCCGGACCCTGGCCCTCGCCGCCACCTTCGCCCTCGGCAACCTCCCGCTGATGTGTGAGGCAGCCGTCCAGGACGGGGCCGGGAACGGCGCACTGGCGATCACCGAGGCGCCGTACCACCACGTGCTCGCGAGCCTCCAGGACCCCTCGGGCGTCTTCGCCGACCCCGCGACGGCGGTGGGCGTGGTGCTGCTGCGGGCGGCGGACCTGGAGCGCTTCGGCCCGGTCGACGACGCACTGCTCGCCGAGCTGCGCACCGCCTACCCGGCCGCGCTGAAGGCCCTGTCCGAACGCACCCGCAAGCCGCTGATCGTCGGCTTCCTGCCCGCCGCCCGTCAGGAGGACCGCCTTCGGCGGTGGGAGCACGACGTCGCCGCCGACCTCGGCCGCCTGCCCGGCGTCGCGGTGCTCGGCCCCGACGACTGGACCCGGCACCACCCCGTCGCGGAACCCTTCGACGAGCGGACCGAGCGGCTGGCCCACCTGCCCTTCACCCCTCCCTTCCAGGCGGCCGTGGCACTGCGCCTCGCCGAGGTCGTACGCGCGGCGCTGCGCCCCGCGCCCAAGGTGATCGCGGTGGACGGCGACGAGACCCTGTGGGGCGGGGTCGCCGGCGAGATCGGCCCCGAGGCCGTCGACCTGACCGGCCCGCGCGCCCTGCTCGCCCGCAGGCTGCTGCAGTGGCGCGAGGCGGGCGCGCTGCTGGCGCTCGTCAGCAACAACGACGAGGCCACGGTCCGCGCCGTCCTGGACCGCCCGGACAGCCTGCTGAAGGCGGAGCACTTCAGCGTGCTGTCGGCCGCCTGGGGACCGAAGCCGGGCCGCCTGGCCGAGGCCGCGCGCACGCTCAACCTCGGCCTGGACAGCTTCCTGTTCCTGGACGACAACCCCGCCGAGATCGCCAAGGCGCGCGCCGCGCTGCCGCAGGTGCTGTCCGTGACCTGCCCGTCCGCGGACGAACTGGAGGACTTCCTCGGCCGGTTGTGGCCGCTGGTTCCCGCCGCGGCGACCGCCGAGGACGCGCTGCGGGCCCGCTTCTACGCACAGGAGCAGCAGCGGGAGGCCGTCCGCGAAACCGCCGGCTTCGAGGAGTTCCTCGCGCACCTGCAGCTGCAGGTCGACATCCGGGAGCTGTCCGAGGCGGACGTGCAGCGGGCCGAGCAACTCCTCCGCCGCACCAACCAGTTCACGCTCCGCCCCCGGTCGGCCGACGGCGGCGACGTCGCCCGGTGGCGGCAGCGGGGCGAGGTGTGGACGGCGGCGGCCCGGGACCGGTTCGGCGACTACGGCCAGATCGCGCTTCTCGCGCTCTGCGCCGAAGGCGATCAACTGGACGTCCTGGGCTGGCTGATGAGCTGCCGGGCGCTCGGCCGAGGGGTCGAGGAACGCCTGTTGCAGTGGCTGGCCGACCGCGCCGAGGAACTGGGCTGCGCGAAGGTCCGGCTGACGGCGGAGCGCACGCAGCGCAACGTACCGGCACGGCGGCTGCTGGCCGCGCTCGGCGGCGGTGACCAGGACGACGAGCGCCTGGAGGCCGTGGTCACACCGGACCACCTGAGGGCGTTCCGGTCCTGGGAGCAGCGGTGAGGACGTCCGCGGCAGCAGGTGAGGACTTCGTCAGGAGCAAGGGACTTCATCGGAAGCAGGGGCCTTGCCGGACAGCAGGGGCCTTGTCGGAAGGCAAGGGAAAGGACGCGCACATCGTGGAAGGGCACTCATGCGTGACGTGACGGACGACTCCGGGCAGCGGGCGACCGCCGAGGCGATCGAGCGCGGTGGCGGCGGGCTCGGTGTGGACGACCTGCTGGCCAGGGTGATGCAGGCCGCCGGCGGCGCGGACTCCGGTGCCGCCCCCGCCCCGCCCGCCCGCGACGTGGACGACGTGGCCGCGGCCATCGCCGCCGCGGCGGGCCGCTACCTGCCCGCGGGGCACCTGTCGCCCGACGCCGACTTCTTCGACGCGGGGGGCACGTCCGTGCACGCCGTTGAACTCGTCGCGGAGCTGGAGGGCGAGCTGGGCATCGAGTTCGATCTGGACGAGGTGTTCGCCGACGCCCGTCCGATCAGTCTCGCCCGGCGCTGGCTGCGGGCGACCGGGGCCGAAGCGTCGAGCGAGGCCGCCCCGTCGGCCGTGCCCGCAGGGACCCCGGCGCCCACCGCCCAGGGCACTCTGCCGGTTCCGGCCGCCGGTACGCTGCCGGTTTCCGGCGCGGGCGCTGTCGTGGACCCGGCCCCCGGCACACTGCCGCTCTCCGCGGCGGGCGCTCTTCCGCCCCCCGCTCCGCGCACCCTCCCGATCCCGGCGCCGCGCACCCCGCCGGCGCTCCGCCCCCCTGCCGGCAGTGGCGACGACCGGTATGCCACGGCCCGCCGCGAGGACCTCGAGCAGATCCTCGCCGATCTGGCCCTCGCCGACCGCCTGCCGTTCGCCGACGTGCCCGACCCGCTGCCGCCCCGCCGGGTCCTGCTGACCGGCGCCACCGGCTTCCTCGGCAGTCACATGCTGCTCGACCTGCTCCGGCACAGCGACGCGCATGTCTACTGCCTGGTCCGCGCGGCCGACGAGGAGGCGGCCGCCGCCCGGCTCGGCGAGGCGCTGAAGAGCTACCGGCTGCCCTGGTCGTCGGAGGTGCGACGCCGGGTGACCGTGCTGCCCGGCGACATCCGGCGGCCGCGGCTCGGCCTGCCCGACGACCTGTGGCACACGCTCGCCCACGAACTGGACAGCGTCGTGGGCGTGGCGGCGGCCGTGGACTTCCTGCGCGGCTACCAGTCGCTGCGGGCGAGCAACGTCCTCGGCGCGCTCACCCTCGCCGAACTCGCGGCCACCGGGCGGCCCAAGCCGCTGCACCACATCTCCTCGATCGCCGTCTTCAACGAGGTCGGCATCACCTCCATGGGCGAGGACGACCCCCTCGCCCACGTCGACCGGCTGGTCTCGGGCTACGACCAGTCGAAGTGGGCCGCCGAGGTCGCCCTGCGCCGTGCCCGCGATCACGGCCTGGTCGTCACCGCGCTGCGCCCCGGCGGCATCGGCGGCCACACGAAGACCGGCGCCTACAATGCGCAGGACCTGAGCAGCGGCCTGATCTCCGCCTTCGGCCGCTTCCGTACCGTACCGGCCTTCCGCTACCTGAACGCGGCCCCGGTGGACTGGGTGAGCCGGGTCGCCGTCGCCGCGATCTGCGAGCCCGACGCCTGGGGCTACGACTACAACCTCACCGGCGTGCCCAACACGCTCGACGACGTCGTCCGCGACATGGCGCTCGGCGGTATGCACGTGCGCGTCCAGGACTGGGACGAGTGGCGCACCGACGCCCTGGCCCGCCTGGCGGCCGATCCCGTGCCCGAACTGGCCTTCCTCACCCGCGTGTTGCAGAGCCCCACCGCTCTCAAGCTGTGCGAGGCGACCCTGAAGGGCCCGGCGGCGGAAGGCGCACGCACGGCCGCGCTGGTCGAGGCGCTCGGGCTGCCGCCCGCGGCCCGCTACGACGCTCAGGCCCAGCTGAGGACCTTCGAGCGGCTCGCCCAGGACGGCCTCGCCCGGCTGCCGCACAAGGACGACCGGCCCTACCTGTGGTTCTCCGAGACGACACAGGGCAGCGTAGGCCCGGTCGGCGCCCCCGCCGACAGCCCCTGCACCATGGCGCTCACCCTCTCCATCGCGAGCATGTACCAGCTGGTGAAGGAGCGGCGGGTGGACGTGACCGGCGAGGTCGTCTGCACCGCCGTACATCCCGAGCCGCTGGCGGTCGAGCGCGGTGACATATGGGTCCGCCCCGAGGAGGGAATCCCGCAGCAGCACGGGCTGAAGCACCAACTTCTGCGCTACCGGCTGCGGTTGCGCGACGCCGACGGCGGCCACTGGTGGCTGGAGGGCCACAAGTACGCCCGGGCCCGCCGTGACCTGTGGCGGCAGACCCGCGCGCTGACCGTGCGGATCGGCCGCGAGGGCGAACCGGCGAGCCTGGCGGGCGAGGTCGTGGTGCCCGCGGACTCCTACGTCCGCGACCAGATCGACGGCATCAAGGTCGACCCGCGGCTGACCAGCCAGGAGAAGCGGGCCGCCAAGCTGACCTGGCTCGCCTGGTTCGGCCTGGAGATGGGCCGCGGCCTGCTCGGCCCCTTCGCCCGCGCCGCCGCTGACCTGCTCGACCTGCGCCGCACCCCGACCCCCACGGAGCACCACCGATGATCTTCAGGACGACCACCTCCCGCGCCGGCGGGCCGGCGCTGCGCCGGGTCAGGACCGCCGCGGCCCTGCGTCCGCTCCACCACCGCCTGGACCCGGCCCGCGTCGAGGAGATCCCCTTCCGGGCGGACGACGGCGTCCGCCTCGGCCTGACCCGCATCGACACCGGCGCCGCGGACCGCCCCGCCGTGCTGCTCCTGCACGGACACACCGCGTCCGCCGACATGTTCCTGCTGCCGGAGACCCGCAATCTGGTCGACGTCCTCCTCGACGACGGCTACGAGCCCTGGCTGCTGGACTGGCGGGGCAGCTGCCGGCTGCCGTACAACGAGACCGGCCGGCGGTACACGTACGACGACGTGGCCCTGTACGACATCCCCGCGGCCGTCGCCCGTATCCGCGAACGCATCGGCGACCGCCCGCTGTTCGTGGTCGCGCACTGCATCGGCTCGCTCACGCTGTCGCTGAGCATGGCGGCGGGACTGGTGCCGGGCCTCGCCGGTGTGGTGTCCCAGGGTGTGTTCCTGACGCCGAAGCTCGCCGGCCGCACATCGCTGCGGATGTCGCTGGCGGGGGAGCTGCTGAAGACGCGGATCGACCACATCCCGGTCGACTTCCGCAAGGTGGGCCTGTGGTCGAAGTACACCCCGCTGTTCGCACTGGCGTCACGGAAGGCGAGCTGCCCGGACCCGACCTGCCAGATCCTGCACAACTCCGCCTGGGGCACGGGCGCCTCGCTCTTCCAGCACGAGAACCTCTCCGAGGCCACCCACGGCCGCTTGGCCGACCTCCTCGGCCCCGCGCCACTGTGGATCCTGCCCCACCTGCGCCGCATCGAACTGGCCCGCAGCGTGGTCCGCTGGCACGACACCGACCACCGCTACCGCGCACTGCCACCCAACGCCCTGGACGCGGCCGACCGCATCGACACCCCGGTCCTGCTCCTCGCAGGCAGCGAGAACGGCCTCTGGCTGGACTCCCAGCGCCTCTGCCACGACGTACTCGCCCACCGGCAGCCCCAGTTGGACGTGTCCTACACCGAGATCCCCGGTTACGGCCACCTGGACACATTCCTCGGCCGGGGCGCCGCCCTGGACGTCTTCGGTCACATCCTCGATTTTCTCGGCGGACGGCGGTGACGGGCGGCCGGTCGGCCGACCACCGACCGGCGGCGCGGAACAACGTACGACGTGGTCCCGGGCCCCATCCCGGTATCGCGGCGGTGACCTTCCGACCCGCCATCGCCAGGTCGGTGAGTCCACTGTCCGGTCCTCGACCGTGACCTCCTCCACAGCATGGTCCCCGGATTCGTTTGACGGTGTCTCGCATGCTGCTTGACGGTTCCAGGTGATGGTGGACAGGCAGCATGAGTCTGCGACGTAGCGGTCAGGGGGCCGCCCTCTCAACCGCGCGGCCTGACCGCCGCGCCGTGACCGCTGGCGATCTGACACGAGCGGCCACGCCGCAGCAACACGCCCCGTCAGGGCTTTTCGGGCTTGCGGGCCAGCAGGCAGGCGTGCGGTCTGTTGACCCGTCCGCCGGGCTCCTGCTCCAGCCTCGCGGTGACGACGAGTCCGGCCTGCTCCAGCAGGCCGGCCATGCGGTCCAGTGGCAGGAGGTACGACTCGTAGGACACCGGACGGCCATAGCCCTGGGTCGGCTGCAGCCGTTCATCGCCGACATAGTCTCCCCAGAGCAGGTAGCCGCCGGGCGCGAGCGTGCGGTGGAACTCGGCGAACACCGCCGGCAGCCACTGCGGGGGCGTGTGGTGGGTGGAGTACCAGGCCAGGATGCCGCCGAGCTCGCCGTCCCCCAACTCCAGCGCGGTCATCGAGCCCTCGGTGAACCGCAGGTTCGGATAGGCGTGCCGGGCCAGCCCGATCATCTTCGGTGACAGATCGACCCCGAAGGCGGACACTCCCAGGCCGGCCAGGTGCGCCGTTACGCGTCCGGGGCCGCACCCCAGATCCGCGACCGGCCCCAGACCCGCCGTCCGTACGAGCTCGGCGAACCCCGCCAGCATCGCGCGTGACAGCGGGTCCATCTCGGCGGGAGGCGGGACGCGTTCGACGTAATCGGCGGCGACCGTGTCGTACGACTCGCGCACGGCGGTCAGAAAGGAGGGCTCAGCCATGCGCGCGACCCTAGACCAGAGAACCGACAGGCCTGCCGAGGACCTGGTAGAGGGTGAGGCCGGCTCCGGGACTCCTGGGGCCAGGCGTTGTTCGGTGAGGAAGGCGTGGGTGGCGGTCACCAGGGTGACGTGGTGGCGCCGGCCAGGCCGGGAGCGCTCTTCGAAGTGGTCCAGGCCCAGGCCGAGTTCGAGCTCGCGGTAATACCGTCGCACACAGCTCTGACACTGCCCTCCGACGAGGGCGGACGGGCCCGGTTGCGGCCGCCTCTTGCCGAGGGATCGCAGGCATCGGCATGGCCGGCCTGGCCCCTGTTGTGGCGGCGGCTTCGCGTCGCGTGCGTGGAGGAGAGCCTGGACCGCGTCGGGTCGGCCTTCACCGGCACGGTCGCCCGGCGGACGCGCCGCGGCCCGTACACACGCCCGCTGCTCGGCGTAGCGCGGGGAACGACCACCGCCACGCATGTCGCCGTCAACCTGGGTCCTCGGCCATGAACTCGGCGATCAACTCCGCTGGATTGGCGTCCGAGGTCAGCCGGAACATCGCGTCGGGGTCGAACATGTCGTACAGAATCACCGGTACCCGCCGTCCCAGTACCTCCAGGATCCTGCCGCTGTCGTGGAGGTGCCGAGCGGCTGTGACGCACACCTGGTAGAACCACTCGACCAGCTGCTCGTGGCGATCACCCGGCTCGTCGTCGTCCTCGTACCAGAGCCCCCGGGACTCCGCCTCCTGCCGGTGCAAGTGAGCACCGTCCGGATCACGCCCGACGCTCCTTACCCCCTCGAGCCCCGTCTCCGGAAAGAACGCGTAGCTCCAACGCGCCTCCCAGTCGTCCGACGCTTGCTGCCCCGATGCCGCGGCATCGGCCTCGGTCGTGTAGCCGATCGCCACGTAGGGAAACCGCGGATCCTGATCGACGCTGTCGACACGGAAGGTCACCGCGTAGATGCCACGGTCCGCCGGAAACCCTCCGACGACCTCGCCCGCGACCCGTTGCACATGGTCCTGAAACGCCACATGACCTCCTCATCGCCCAGGCTGGAGATCATAGGTGCCGTCCCGTTCGCCCTCATGGTTCGCCCGGCACCACCCCCGACGCCCCCGTCTGAAGTTTCGGGTGCGGCGGCGGTCTGCGATCTAGAGGTCCTTTCCGTCATTCCGGCCTTCCATCCTCCGTGGGCCGACGCCGAGCCGAATTGATCGCCCTCTGCGACCAGGAAGCCGCACACGGGGACTTCCGGGCCGGGCGGAGATCACCCATCGCCCAGGTCATCGAGGCGAAGCATGAGGCCGCGAAGGAGGTCGTACCTGCGGCTCCCTTGATCAGGGGTTTCGGTGCCCCACGGGCGGATTGCCGTCGACGTGGATTTCGGCCGAGTATCCGGATCCGTCACGCTGTGTCGAAGTCGGATCGGGGCCGGACCTCCACGACGAAGTCCGCATCCTCCATCCGGCCGGCCTCGTCGTGCCAGAGGAAGACGCGCACGTGCATCGCGTGGTGGAGGCCGGTCCTCTCCCACTCGGTCATGAGGTCGGCGACGATGCGGCCGATGGCGTGCTTGGCGCCCTCGTCCGTGTCGGCGGCGGTGATCACGCCGTGCCATCGTTCGGGGTCGCTGCCGTAGGGGCGCCAGCCCTCGGAGCCGTGGGGCTCGAACACCCGGTAGACCCAGTCCGTATTGGTGTTCATAACACCGATCGTGTCACCGTAAGGAGCCTCATGCGCCGTATCGGATCGACGCCCGCCGAGCGCGGGTCCGTCGGAGCGAACAACTGCCCCGACGTCCTGGAGCTGGACGACGGCGACTTCTTGGTGATCGGGAAGTCGCATCTGCTGACCGCGCCGGAGGCGGAGCGGATGAACGAGCTGGGCGCCTCGATCGGTGAGGGTGAGTCCCTGGTCCTGGTACCGCGCGACTGCATCCTGGCCGCCGCGGAGCAGCTGGCGTCTGAGGGAGTCGCCGGGGCGGGGTGACAATGGGCGGCCGGCTGCGTCGTGGGGTAGCGGGACGCGGCCGCAGGCCGTTCAGGAGGCCGGGTCGGTGCCCCTTCGCCGGGTCTCGCTCAGGTGGAGGTCGATGTACCGGGTGAGGGTCAGCGCGTCCTGCGGCTCGTCGGCCTGGAAGGAGACACGGCGCAGCAGTCGCACGTTGTCGAGCGCGACACCCTCGCGGGCCAGGACGAAGAGGCAGGTGAGGAGGGCGGAGCGGCCGTTGCCGTCGTCGAAGGGGTGGAAGAAGCAGACGTCGAGGAAGGCGCGTGCGGCCCGGGCGGTCAGTGGGAGGGGCCGGGCGGCGTCCTTCACGCTCTCGGCCAGGCAGGCGTCGAGGCGGGCGCGGGTGTCCGGGCCGATGCCGTACCGTTCCCGGCCGCCCTTGGCGAAGGCGGCCAAGGTGCGCAACGGCGGCGGCGCGGGCGTGCCCAGGACGTGTCGTTGCCAGCCCTGGATCAGGTCGAAGTCGAGCCGGGCCCCGCGCGCGGCGTCGGCCCGCATCAGCTCCAGGGCGGTGAGCAGACCCTGTCCGCGGGCGGGGTCCAGGACTGCGTCGAAGGTGCGGATCTCCTCCGCCGCTCCGTCGCGGGACGGCGTCACCGGTCCATCCCCGGTGCTGTCCTGGGCCTCCTGCCACGGCACGGCTTCCCGCACCGCGAGCCAGCGCTCCAGGTGGTCGGGCAGCGGCGACTCGGCGGCCCGGGCGTCCGCGTGCGGCCGCACGGAGGCCGCGAGCCGCTCGGCGATGTCGTCGACCAGTACCGGGCCGGGGCCGGTCCAGCTCTTGAACCGGCCGCCGATCGCCCGGTCCACCAGGTGCTCGGCGTCGTCCGCCGCGACGCCCCAGCGGGTGAGGAACCAGCTGAGTACCTGATGGCAGTGCCCGTACCAGGCGCTGCCGCAGCCGGTGCGGTCGGTGACGTGCAGGATCAGGTTGCGGGCGGTGCGGTCCCACAAGATCCGCTGGTCGTCGATGTCGGCCAGGTCCAGCGGGTAGGCCTCGAATCGTGTGGCCAGGCTCTCCAGCCACTCACGCCACTCGCACAGCGCCGCGGTCACGCGATCGAGGGTCTCGTCCGGGGTGGTGACCGAGTGCTGCGGGCAGCACCAGCTGCCGACCGGACCCCCGTCGTAGTCCCCTTCGTCGTGCGCCCACCGCCAGCCGGCGACCCAGCTGCCGTAGTGCTCGGCCAGGGCGTACGTCATGGCGTCGGACCAGGGTCTGGCCTCGTCCCAGCTCCACTCGCGCAGGGTCTGGTCACCCGGTGGTACGTCGGGGCGTCGGGGCACCCGCGCGGCCGGCCCGAGCGATCTCACCACCCGCGCCGCCGATTCCCTGTCGAACGGATGACGGGCGGGATCCACCTCGTCCCAGGTCAGATTGTGGGGGGACAGCTCCGTGATCACCGCGCAAGTCTCTCCGCCCACCAGCGCCGGTTCAATCCGATTACCGGTCGGTTGCCCGAACCCGTTCGAACCGCGCCCCCGGCCTCTGGCGGCTGCGTCGGCGCCCTGCCGTCGCCACCTCGTCGACCAGCCCGGCCGCCGCCGGCTCTTGCGCCTACTACGAAGCACACGGGTGGACCGTCGAAAAGCCCGGCAAGCGACGACCGGCGTTGCACCCGCAGTGCCGCACTACCCCGACTGAGAGCCCGCCTCTCGCAGAAGTTCGACGCCCCCGCCCCGGTCGGTAATTCCTTCGTGGGCGGCAGTGGGTGCGGATAGGCTCGGCGAATGATCAATATGGCGGTGCGTGGTGACAGCGGGAACGTCGTGGCTAGCGCCAAAGCCGGCGTAAAGTGGACGGCTGGCTTCGCGGATCTGGATTCGGCGGAGTTCCCGATGCTCTGGGCCCTGACGCCGTACGGGGATGCCGTCTTCAACCAGCGGCAGGTGCCACTGCTGCTGGCGGAACTCGACCGGCTTCCCGCCGAGTTGGGCGGTGACTGGGTCGGTCAGGCCCGCGAGCTGTGCCAGG
Source organism: Streptomyces incarnatus (assembly GCF_001027185.1). NCBI lineage: Bacteria > Bacillati > Actinomycetota > Actinomycetes > Kitasatosporales > Streptomycetaceae > Streptomyces > Streptomyces incarnatus. The sequence goes on from NZ_CP011497.1 coordinate 8,419,259, forward strand.
TCGTGGAACGCGGGCTGCACCTCTATCTGTGGTTCATCGGCGACTGACTCAGGCCCAGTTGTCGGCGTACAGCCTCTGCCTGCTCTGGCAAGATTTTCGTAGCCGGCGATCACCGCGGGCACGTAGGACACGGACTTCCCGGTGCTGGGCATCCTCTCGTTATGTGTTGCTGAACTTCCCTGGCTTTTACCGCACTTGACCGGCGTGGCGGTTGTCTCCGTCGAAGTGACAGGGCCTGTCGTGACCGTCCGGTCTCGTACCAGTGCTGAAGCACCTGCTCGGTGTTCGGGCTGCGGCATCACCATCGACTGGGTGTATTGCCGTGACGTACGCCATCTCGCCGACAGGGCGATCGGTGGCTGTGCGTGCGCCGTTTGTACTGTGAGAACCCGGCCTGTGCGAAGGTCACGTTCGCCGAACAGGCCGACCGAGGACAGCGCCGAGGGCATGGCCGCCGCCCGAGCCGCAGGCATGCGCGTCATCGATGTCCGCCCGTTCACCGGCCCACCAGCGGCCGTCCCGTCATGAAGGTGAGATCGGCCTGCACGTTCAGTTTTGGGGGACCAGGATGAGCTTTCCCTTCGTGCGGCGGGCGAGCAGGTCCTCGTGTGCCTGGCGGGCCTGCCCGAGCGGGTACTCCCCTCCGACCAGCGGTCGCAGGCGCCGCCTGGCCGTGAGGTCGAGCAGTTCCTCCAGCGGCGCGCCCCCGGCCCCCTCCCGCAGGAGCAGTGGGGTGAGCCAGAAGCCCGCGACGGTGAGGCTGTCCACCGCAAGGCGGCTCGGGGCGATGGCGGAGGCCGGTTGCCGGGCAGAGGCGCCGTAGGTGACAAGCCGCCCCAGGTAGCCCAAGGTGTCCAGGGCGGCGTCGAGAACCGGGCCGCCGATGGCGTCCAGCACGATGTCGACCGGCCGCCGGCCGTTGGCGGCCAGGACCCGCTCCCGGTAACCCCGTGCCTCGCCGTCGATCGCCACGTCCGCGCCCAGCTCCAGGGCGAAGGCGCGCTTGTCCTCGGAGGACGCGGTGGCGATGACCCGCCCGGCCCCGAACTCCCGGGCCAGCTGCACCGCGAGGCTTCCGGTGCCGCCCGCGGCGGCATGCACCACCACGCTCTCGCCGGGTCTGATCCGGGCGACCGAACGCAGCAGGTGCCAGGCCGTCAGCCCTTGGATGAGGACCGCCAGCGCCTCGCCCGCGCTCACGCACTCCGGCACGGCGACCAGGTCTCGCTCGGCGACCACCGTCCGCTCGGCGTAACCGCCCTGCAGGACGTGGCCGAGGACCCGCCGCCCGTCCGCCGTCCGGCCTACGACCTCCATGCCCGGGATCCGCGGCAGCGGGCCCTTGGGGGCGTAGGGGCCGTCGGGCTGCTCGCCCGCGATCTGCTTGATGTCGCCGAAGTTGACGCCTGCCGCCTCCACCTCGACCACCGTCTCACCCGGCCCCGCCACCGGCTCGGGCACCGCGGCCTCCGTAAGGACCTCGGGCCCACCGAACCGCTCGAACTGCATGGCGCGCATGCGTCTCCTCCTCACTGCAAGGTTCTCTCCACGGCCCCCACGCCGATACCGGATCCGGACATCACCTTCGACGGCACCGGACTGCTCTGCGTCACGCTCCTGCTGCGCCTGCGTAAACGATCGACGGCGTCGCGCCGGGCACGGTCGTACACCTCACCGCCGATGACGCAGCTGTCCCACTCGACCTGTCGGCGCAGTGTCATATGGTCGGCCACGAGTACCCGGGCGAGACGGTCGGGGCCGACCGGCCCACCCTTGCCATCCTGCTTGCTGCCCACGCCCGGGACACCCTGTTCAATGCGCCGTGGCACCTCGCGGACCGACCCTTCCTCCTCCCGTCTGCCGTGCGACGGATCAGGCCGACGGCGGCGACCCTGTGGTCGGCCGATCGGGCGGCCGGCGGTCGAGCTCGGCCGCCCAGCGGTCGGACCAGCGGACCAGCCCGCGGAGTTCGTGATAGGCGTCCCGGCCCAGGGGGGTCAGCTGGTAGGCGCCGACGGCGTCGCGTTCGACGAGCAGGGCCTCCTGCAGGTCGGTGAGGCGCTGCTGCAGCACGCTGGATGACATACCGTCGCACCGCTGCTGCAGCGGCCGGAAACCGAGCGGTCCGTCGCGCAGTTCCCACATGATGCGCAGGATCCACCGCCGACCGAACAGGTCGAGCGCGGCCATGAGCGGACGGCCGGTGGTGGAACCACGGACCGGGCGGCGCGGGCGAGGCGTTGGCGTCATGGGGGATGCCGTTCTCTCGTGCCGGGTGCGGGGTGGTGCTTCGGAATCAGAAACACTACCCTCCTCACAGGGTGCTTCGAAATGCGAAGCACCCTGTGAGGAGGAATGCAACGCCATGGCCACCCGGATCCCACCACTGTCGGCCCCCTATCCCGGGGAGAGCGCGGCGGTACTGCGGCGCATGATGCCGAGCGGGGAGGAACCGATCGCCCTCTTCCGCACCTTCGCCCGCAACCTCCCCCTCGCCCAGGCACTGCACGGCTGGGGCTCCTACCAGCTCAGCCGCCGACTCAGCCTCGGTCTGCGGGACCGCGAGCTCGTCATCGACCGCACCTGCGCCCGGTGCGGCTGCGAGTACGAATGGGGCGTCCACGTCGCCCGCTTCGCCGACCGCGCCGGCCTGACCACCGAAGAGATCACCTCCCTGACCCACGGATCCAGCGCCGACCCCTGCTGGACCGGCGAACGCGACCGACTGCTGATCGACACAGCCGACGCCCTGCACGACGGCCACGACATCGACGACACGCTGTGGGCCCGGCTCAGCACTCACTTCAGCCCCGAACAGATCCTCGACCTGCTGATGCTGTGCGGCTGGTACCAAGCCATCAGCTTCACCGCCCGCGCCACCAGGCTCCCACCGGAGCCGGGGGCACCGCGGTTCGACATGTTCCGCGCGACCGACGCGCGGGACGGCGTCTGATGAGTGAGCGTGGCCTGCCCGTCGCCATCGTCCGCGCGTGCCTGCGCGAGGGCGCAGGCGGGAGCCCCACGGCGGTGATGGACGAAGCGCCGCTGAGTGACGACGAACGACGTCGCGTACCGGCCCTGCTGGGAACCTCACACGCCGTCTTCGTCTCGCCGCTCGATGGCCGGGGCGGCGATGTCGCGGTCTCCCTGCGCTTCTTCACCGCCGAGCGAGAACTGCCCGCGTGCGGCCACGGGACGATCGCCGCTGTGGCTTTCCTGGCCGACCGCGCCGACGGCCGGGAGTACCGGGTCACCCTCCATACTCCGCAGCGGGTCTTCCCCGGCTGGGCCATACGCGAGAAAGCGCACATCGAGGCTGCATTCAACTCGGGTCCCGTCGAACTGCGTGACCCCACCGATGCCGAGTGCGACCTCATCCTGCCCGCTCTCGGCATGGCCTCCGACACCGCTCTTGCGCAGAGCGTCCGCGTCGCCTCCGTGGGGCGGCCGCGCCTGCTCGTTCCCGTCGGTTCTCGGTCCGCTCTGGCCGCCCTCCATCCCGACCTCGAACTGCTCCGTGCCGCCTGTGACCGCCTCGGCATCCTAGGCTGCTACGTCTACTCCCCTCCGGCCCCCAGCGGCCGCCTTGCAGCCCGTATGTTCGCCCCGTCGATCGGCGTCGCGGAAGACATCGCCAACGCCAACAGCACTGCCTCCCTGGTCGCACACCTCGCCGGGCAGGGCATCACCGGCATCGCGGTCGACATGGGCGACTCCGTCGGCAGCCCCGCCACGATCATCGCTACTGCACAGCACAGCCCGTCCGGTGCCACGGTCCACCTGGGCGGCACTGCCGAGGTCACGAACGTCGTCCACCTTCCGCATCCCCAGTAGCCGTAGGCGCGCGGCGAGTTGCTGCGCCGGTCCGCCCCCGGGGACCCGAACAGGAGAGGGCGAACGCCCAATGAACACAAGCAGGTTGGTTCACCGCTGCGGCCCTGCTGGGCATCCGTATGCCCGTCATCCAGGCCCCCACCGGCTCGGCGGCCACTCCCGAACTGGCCCCCCGAACTCCCCCCCGGTCTTCCGTGCGTTCGGACTGGGCAGACTGGCGCTCACCTGCGCCGGTCTCCAAGAGTCGGCGCAGCAGATCCGCCGAGTCCACGAACTGACTGACGGACACTCCTTCGCCGTCAACCTGGTGCTGGACTTCCCCGTCGACGACGTGAGGGGCAGCCTGTCTGGACAGGAAGTGCCGATCGTCTCGACCTTCTGGGAAGACCCGGTCGGCCCCCTCCGCACGCCTGTACGCCACGGGCGTTCTCCACCTGCACAGGTCGGCTCCGTCGAAGACGCCGAGCGCGCGGCCGATCGCGGCGTGAACGTCACCGTGGCGCAAGGCTGGCAGGCGGGCGGCACCACGTCCGGGGCCAGACCTCCGCCCTCGCCCTGGCAGAGAGGTTGCGTGTACCGCCGGCCGAGGGCCTGGCCGAGCGGGTGCGTACGGCCCGTCAGAACGGCAACCGCTGGTCGATGCACCTGGCTCCGGTGTGCGGCGGTCCCATCGGACGACGCTGATCGCGTGTGAGAACCGCTACCAGGGCGTGTCGTCAGGCGCCCGTGCCACGTCCTTGGCCCGCGCGGCCAGTGCATGGCCGCTTCCAGGTGCACAACGCCTCCCGTGCCGTCCAGCCTGCCGGCCGCTTCGCGCCCACCGGGACGCGTTCCCGGCACAGCCACCCTGGCCCGCTGACGTCTCCGCCTGGCCGTGCCGGTCCGAGTACCCGGCGCGGCCGGGGTGCGCCTGCTCCTGTGCGGTCCACACACGCTGGTGATGATCCGGGGTTCGGCCACGGGGGCTGGTAAAGGTTCCTGGTGCTGTGTGCGGCGTTCAGCGGCACGAGGGCGTAGAGAGAGCGGATGCGCGGCAGGAGGGGGCTGCTCGTCGGGGCGCTGCGCAGCCTGCGCGATCAAACACAACGCCGGCGACGGTTCTCACGATGGTCACCGACGGGATGACCCCCGGTTGGGCGGCGCTATGCGTACCTGGGTGTCGGCAGGAGCGTTTTCGATGTCATCGAGTTGGCCGATGATCGTGGTCCGCAGGTCGTCGTAGTCGTCGAAGCAGTAGTCGTTGAACAGCGTGTAGCCCGTCCACATCAGGTTGGCGCACACGCGTGCCGGTACCCGGCCGGTCTGGGCTCCCATGCCGACCAGTGCCACCGACGTGATGCTGCCGGGTGCCTTGTTGTTCTGGTGGTGGATCGCCTGGAACGCGGCGGCGCACGCCAGGGCCACGTTGAGGGTCTCGCTCACGTTCTGCGACGACTGTTCCATCGTCGGCGTCGAGATCAGGAACTTCGGGTTGGTCGCCCCGGACGGAACGCACACCGCGCTTCCCACCGGGAGCCGTCCCCCGAACTGGTCGCGGATCGCCCGCTGTACGCGCAGTTGGATCCCCGCGCCCAGGTGCCGCTTGATGACGGCGTCGACCCCGCCGTTCATCAGGCCCCGCGAGTTGGTCGGGCTGACCCAGGCGTCGACGGTCTCATCGACGATCGACCCCTTGCGGATCTCGATCTCGGGAGTATCGGCGAACGCAGCCCGCCACGCGTGCACCACTTTGACGTTGATGTCGGTCAGGACCACCTTGAGCGGCGGCTGCACACGGTTCACGGTCATCTTCCACACTCCCGTCGGGAAAGGGGCTGTCCAGTGATCACGACGCTACAGGCACCCACTGACAACGCAGTTGGGAGATCGCGTTGTCGTACCCCGCTGCTAGCCTCCCGGCCGTGATCAATGACAACGCCTCGGCCCAGCCCGATCCGAACGACCCGCTTGCCCTCGACGAACTGTTCAAGGACGGCGGTGAACCGTGGTTCCCGCTGCTGAAGCCGGTCATCGAGGCACAGCCGAACGCCGCCTCGTTCATCGGCCCGGGCCGAGGCCCGGATGTGGTTCCCGTCCGGGAACTGACCTTCCAGGCGCTCAAGCCCAACCCGCCCCACAAGTGGAAGGTCGTCATCTTCGGGCAGAACCCGTACCCACGGCCGGAGAGCGCCACCGGCATCGCCATGTTCGACAACACCTTCCACGATTGGAAGGACAGCCAGTTCGGCAGGGTCGTCAGCATCCGCTGCATCATCAAGGCGGCGGCGATGTGGAAGTACGGCATCCCCAAGAAGACGCCGATCGCCGACATCCGCGCCCTGCTGAAGAAGCAGGACACCGTCCAGCCGCCGGAATGGTTCCAGGCGATGCTCACGCAGGGCGTACTGCTGCTGAACGCGGCCCTCACCGCCAGCAGCGACGGGCCGAGGGGGGCCGACCCGCACACGGGGTTCTGGCGTCCGGTCGCCGAGCGGATCGTCGAGGAGATACTCAAGGCCAAGCAGAACGCCGACGAGGAGGACCGCGGTGTCGTCTTCGCGTGGTGGGGGGCCCACGCCCGCAGTCTGAAGCAGGTCGTCCTCCGGCTCCAGAAGATGTACCCCGAGGTCGAGGTCCGGCACATCGACCACTGCAACCCCGCCGCGCAGGGCGACATCTTCTGCGACGGCGACCACTTCGCCATGGTGAACGACGCCCTCGCGTCGGTGGGCGCCGACCCGGTCGACTGGCTGCCGAGCCGAGGGTGGGACAGGACTGCGGCAGGGTCCGACGGGACGGACAGTGATGTCGCCCAGCGCATGGGCGCGTTCATCACGTCCACCATGGAGCTGCACCAGTTGTACCTGGAGCGACTTTCCAGCGTCAGGGACGAAGGCCTGGTCCTGGACGCGATCACCGGTGTGTTTGACACCCCGCTCATGGACTTCCGGGACGCTGTCAGCCCCGTCGGCAGGCTGCTGCGCGGTCTCGACCGGCATGTCCAGCGGTCGCACGAGTTCGGCAAGCTGCGGGCGGACGAAGGCACCGGGGGCCTGTCCGCCGACGCCGTCGCCGCCCTCTACCTCTACACCTGCGAGTCCGCGTTCTACCGGGAGATCAACGCTGTCCTGCGCAATCCGGACCGGTCGAAGGTCGTCCCGTACCTCCCCTATCTGCGGCTGCTGTTCTCGGCCGTGTCGGGGCTTCCGGTGCGCAGGGCGCCGTTGTGGCGCGGAGTACCGCTGGACCTGCGGGCGCAGTACCCGGTGGGGCGGACCGTGACCTGGTGGGGCGTGTCCTCGTGCACATCCGAGCTCGGCGTGGCACGGGGGTTCCTCGGCAGTCGCGGCAAGCGGACGCTCTTCGAAGTGCAACCCGCACGGGCCGTCGGCATTCGCAATTTCTCCGCGTTCACGGGCGAGGAGGAGTTCATCCTCCTGCCGGGCACGCAACTCGAGGTGGTGGATGTGAAGACCGAGCGTGGTGGTCTGTGCACCGTGAAGCTGACCGAGTCGGAAGAGCAGCCCCTCGTGTCCTGAGCGGGTGTGAACCCGCGGGGTGAATGTGCCGCCCAGTGGCCCGCTGGCGATGGAAAACGCGATCGCCGCGGGCAGTAACCGACAGGCCCCCAGGGCGAGACCGTCTGCCTCAAGTCCGCGAGGCGCATGGCCAGTTCAGTGGCTGCACGCGCTGCGGACGATATCGGTCAGCCCTCAGACGCCCTTGCGGCGGAACCAACCGCGCCGGGGTGCGGCCGGAGAGGCCGGTCCGGGGTACGGCGGCGCCGCGGAACCCGGATGCGCGTGCGGGGCCGGGACCGGCCCACTGTAGGGAGCCGGAGCCGGAGCCGGAGCCGGAGCCGGAGCCGGAGCCGGTCCGGGCTGAGGCTGGGGTGCCGTCACCAGGCCGGCGAATGGCGGCAGGGCCTTGAACTGCTCGTGCAGAGTGACAGTCGGGGTGAGCCGGTGCAGGGCGGCTCGTACCAGGGTGAGCGGATGGTCGGGGAACTGCGTATCCCACTGCTCCAGGTCGGCTACGTGGTAGGGCAACCCGCTCAACTGTCCGCCTCCGGCGTACGGGTGAGGCTGGAAGTAGTCGGCCAGCCCCACGCGATCCGCCACCACGGCCTCCCGCAGGCCAGTCATCCCGCGGTCCGCGGCCTGCACCTTCACCACGGTGCTGCAACGGTCCTTCGGTAGCGTCCAACTGCCGATGAAGGCCTGCCCCGGCCTGTTTCCCAGTGGCATCTTGATCAGCTGGCGGAGCGCCGTGACCCCGTCCACGGTTCCCGTCACCGCCTCGATGAGGCCGCCCCCGGCCCTTGCCACGCCCTGCGCGCGCTCGTACCGCAGCCGGTCCAGCTCGTGCAGCGGCGCGGGCAGGTCGGGTACGAGGGGAAAGAAGTGAACCGAAAGGATGATCCCCGCCGCGTCGGTCCACACGCCGGGCTCACGCTCCGTGAATCCGGTGAGGTCCAGGCCGGTGACCGGAGTCTGGGCTATCGAAGTCATGCCGATCATCATCCCGCCCGCCGAACCAGCCTACTGAGCGACCCCTACCGACGCACCGACCGGCGGAGTAACCCCGGCCAAGTACACCCTCTGTACGCCGTCGACGAGCGCCTGCCTGTCCAGGACCAGACGTCGGAGAAGGACTGCCCGTGACCCTTCGCGTCCGGTGGGAACGCCGAGCCGACATTCATGAAGCCTTCGTCGAACTCGCCTGCTGCCTGATCACACACCGGCAGCTCAGCTTGCTGTGTCGGCCGTTGTCATCCCACCAGGTAGACCAGAGGGGAGAGTTGACGAGTGAGGCGGCGTACTCGGGGTACGGGACGGTGCCGTCGTAGATCTTATCGGCGCCCGTCAGCACGTGTTCGAGAGCGACGTGGGTCGCGTGATCGGCATCCCGGGGCGGGCGGGCGACGGAGACGTGGATCATCGCGCAGTCAAAGGCGACGCCCCGCGCACCCAAGCGGTCCTCCCAACTGCGGAGCAGGGCGCACAGCAGGAGCAAGGGGGCTTCCGCCTGTCAGCCCTTGGGAGTCACGAAGCCGGTGTGATCACTGAGCCGCGGTTTCGAGGGTGAACCGGCCTGCCTGAAGACCGGCGGCGAGCTCTGTGGCGGTCTGCTCCACCGTCTGGTCGCTGTAGTCACCACATGGCGCTCCAGCTCACCGAGATCTTCGAACGCGCCGTACAGGCCGACGATGGCGTCGACGTCTTTCAGCTGCCGTCCCTCGCGCTCGGTGGCCCTCGCGAGGGCCAGGGCAACAAAGCCCGAACGAATCCAGTAGAGGCTGTCCGTGTGCAGGTAGACCTGATGCTGCAGCACTTGCGGCCTGAGGAGACAGCGACGACTCCCCATGGCTTCCTCTTCGCTCCGTGAGCGGAGTGACTCCGGTTGCATCGTTCTGCGAATTCATATTCAGAGTCCGAGGTCGAATAAGGATGTCCACGCTCGGCAGCGAAAACCAGCCGTAACCGCTATGTCATGCTGGTCGGCAACCGCCCATACCTCGTCGATCGCATCGACGGAGGGCTTCACCAGATCGGAGTCGTCCCCGCGCGGGGCGGGGATCGGAGGGGTGGCGATGCCCCAGCCCATCTCGTGGCAGTTACCGTCGAGCAAGTCGTCGAACCAATCAACCCGGTGTTCGCCGTGGAGACCATCCGTCAGGGCAAGCCTCCGAGATGACCTGACTCTCGCGCGTCGATTTCTCCATGGGGAAGCACCCCGGCGCTCAGCTTGCTGCCTCGTCTGTGAGGACCCTTTCGAAGAGGCACAGGTCCGGCACGGCGAGCTCCGCGGAGACGTCGGCGTCGCCGGAGAGCACACGGCAGGTGACCACGTGGCCGATGGTCGGCCCTGCCGGGGAGCGCGGTCCGGGTGAACGGACTGCTCAAGCCCGGCCGTGCGCCTCCTGGGAGCGGCGCGACAGTGCGTCGATGACCGCGGCGGCGAACAGTACCCCGCCGGTGATCACGAACTGGAGGGCGACCGGGATGTCCATGATCGCCATGCCCGAGGCGATCGACTGGATGATCAGCGCGCCGAGCACCGCGGACCAGGTCGTGCCGCGTCCCCCGAACAGGCTGGTGCCGCCGATGACCGCCGCCGCGATGGCGTTCAGCAGCAGGACACCCGAGCCGGAGGACTGGCTGACCGAGGTGATCCGTGAGGCGAGGAACAGGCCGCCGATCGCGGCCATTGTGCCGGAGACCGCGAGCACCACGGTCTGCACCCGCACTACGCCGATACTGGCGCGGCGGGCCGCCTCGACACCGCCGCCGAGTGCGTAGACCTGTCGTCCGAGGTACGTGCTGCGCAGGAGCACGTCCAGTCCGGCCACCACGACGAGGAAGATCAGGAGGGCCAGTGGCAGTCCGTGGAACTGGTTGAGCACGTACGCGGCGGCGAACGCGATCACCGTGAGCGCTCCCGTGCGCACCCCGAGCTCGGAGAGCGAACGGTGCGGCAGGCCCAGGGCCCGCCGCCGGCTCCTGTTCCGGTAGGAGATGACGAAGGGCAGGCCCGCGCCGAGCGCCGCCACACCGTAGGCGACGGCGGTGTTGCTGAAGTAGTAGCTGGTCAGCTTGGCGACGAGGCCGTTTGAGTCGAGGTCGATGGTGCCACTGGTGCCGAGGACGTAGAGCATGACGCCGTTCCAGGTCAGCAGCCCCGCGAGCGTGACGACGAACGCGGGCACGCGGGTCCTGGCGAAGGAAAAGCCCTGGATGGTGCCGGCCGCTGTGCCCACGAGCACCGCGAGGATGACGGCGAGCCATTCGGGGACGCCGTTGTTGACGCTCAGCACGGCGAAGACGGCCGCCGCGAGACCGCTGATCGAACCGACCGACAGGTCGAGCTCGCCGATCAGCAGTACGAAGACGATGCCGACCGCGATCAGACCCGTACCCACGATGTCCACACTGAGGTTGGACAGGTTCCGGGGTGAGAGGAAGTTCGGGTTGAGGCACTGGAAGATGACCCATACCGCGAGCAGGACGAGGATGACGGGGAACGAGCCCAGTTCGCCGGCGATGAACTTGTGCCGGGACGCGGCGGCCCAGCCCTCCACCACTCGGACGATTTTCCGCCCGGGCCCCGGTCGGCGGGGTCCGGCGGCGGGGGCGGCCTGCCTGTTGTCTGTGTTCTTGCGGTCCTGTGTCACCAGTCCACCTCCCGGTGGGCCATCCGGTGGGGAACGTTCTCCGTGGCCCCGGTGATGGAGGAGATGATCTCTTCGTGGGACGCGGTGCTCACGTTGAAGAAGCCGTTGTTGCGGCCCAGCCGCAGCACCGCGGCCCGGTCTGCGAGGGCTTTGACATCGGCCATGTTGTGGCTGATGAGGAGAACTCCCATGCCGCGGTCACGCAGCTGGTCGACGAGTTCCAGGACTTCGGCGGTCTGTTCGATGCCCAGGGATGCCGTCGGTTCATCCAGGAGGAGTACCCGGGGATCGCCGAGGAGGGAGCGGGCGATGGCGACCGTCTGCCGCTGGCCGCTGGACAGGGCCACGACGGGGGAGCGCAGATCGGGCAGGCCCGTCGCCAGGCGCTTCAGGAGGTCACGGGTACGGTGTTCCATCTCCACTTCGTCGAGGAAGCCGAGCCTGCGGATCTCCTGCCCGAGGAACAGGTTGCCGACGACGTCGAGGTTGCCGCACAGGGCGAGGTCCTGGTAGACGGTGGCGATGCCGAGATCCCGGGCGTCCTGGGGACGCCTGATGTTGACCGTCCGTCCCTCCCATTCGATGATGCCCGAGTCCGCGGGGGCCACGCCCGAGATCACCTTGACGAGGGTGGACTTGCCGGCCCCGTTGTCCCCCAGAAGCGCCACGACCTCGCCCGCGCGAATCTTCAGTTCGATGTCGGTGAGGACCTGAACGACGCCGAAGCGCTTGCACACGCCGTGCAGCGCCAGCAGTGGTGGAGCCGGCACGGAAACCATCTCCTTCCCCGGGCCCGGCTGTGGTGGACCGGTCTATCCGGTCAGTCCGGCCCGGTGGCAGGCCGTTCTGAGCCGGGGCACGCAGATCTGCTGGACCGTGTACACGCCGCCCTTCACGAGCGTGTCCTTGATGGTGCCGGCGGTCACTGACACGGGGGTGAGCAGGACGGCCGGAACCACATTGCCGCCACGGGTGCGCACCGTGCCGGTGGCGATGCGGTGGAGGTTCTCGCCGCGAGCCGCGGCCACGGCCATGGCGGCGCCCGCGGAGGCCTCGGCGCTGGTGGGCTTCCAGACGGTCATGTACTGCTCGCCGCCGACGATGCGGTGCACGGCTCCGAGGTCGGCGTCCTGGCCGGTGACGGGCGGCAGCGGGGAGACCTTGTTCGCCCTGAGGGCGGAGATGATGCCGGAGGCGAGGGCGTCGTTGGCGGAGTAGACGCCGTTGATGTTCCGGGCGCCGAGGTCGGCGATGGCGCCGGACATGTTCATGTTGGCGATGTCCGAACGCCACATGGGCGTGTCGTACGTCTTGCCGATCTTGACCTTGCCCTTGAGTACCGACAGGGCGCCTGCTTCGAACAGAAGGGTGTTGGGGTCGGTGGGATCGCCGTTGATCATGACGATTTGATCACCGGCTGCCCGGTGGGCCATGGCCTGCAGCAGCGCCCTCGCCTGGAGCCTGCCGACCTCCCGGCCGTCGAAGGACACATAGCCCGAGATCGGACCCTCGTCGAGGCGGTCGTAGGAGATGACGGGGACGCCCGCGTCGTGCGCCTTCCTGACCGCGGCGCTGAGCGCGCTGGCGTCGACGGCCACGAGTACCAGTGCGTCGACCCCTTTGGTGATCATGGAGTCCACCTGTCGCTGCTGGGCGGCCACGTCGCCGTTGGCATTGGCGTGCTCGACCGTGCAGTCGCGGCACAACTGCTTGATCTTCTCCTCCAGCAGAGGCCTGTCCTTGGACTCCCAGCGGGATGTGATGGCATCCGGTAGCAGCAGGCCGATCCTCGGGCCGCTTCCGGCGTGGACGCCGGTCCCGCCCTCTTGCCCACAGGCAGCAAGAGCCGTCAACACGGCGACCACGGCGATAGCAACGTCCCGTATGAAGGCCTTCATGTGAGAGACCTCCCTGAGCCGTGCCCCCTGAGGTGGGGCCCGAGCAGGGTCCGCAGGCTGGGGCGGCCGTGGACCGACTCGTGCCGTGGGGATGGCCGGCCCGGGTGGGCGGACCTGGCGAGGAGCGGCGTGCGCGTCTTTTGTGCCCCTTCGGCCGCCCGCTCAGGGGCGCGGATGGCGTGCGTACGCGGCGCCGTACAGGCACCAGACCGGTCGCCCCGCCCGTGGGCACCGGCGCCTCCGCCAGTCGTACGGCGATACCCGGCCTCCTCACCCGGTCACGCCACAAGACGGCCACGTCGTCAGTCTGGCATCGGCCGCAGTGACCTGCGAGCGCAGTGGATCCGTGAGGGGACGAGGCGCCGAATCCGAGCCGTGGCAACGGCGCGGCGGGCGGTGGTGCGCACCGGATGCGCGATCCCCCCCGGTCGGGTGCGCACCACCGCACCGGGTGCGCATCCACCCGGTGCGGTGGTGCGGCAACCGGTGCAGAGTCACCTCGGTGTCCACCACCGCACGGGTCCGCTGCACCTGATCATCGTGCAGCGCCTGCGGAGCCTGGGCGACGTCCTTCGGTGCGTCGGCGAGGACCTGGCCGACGAAGTGGGCGATGGCGCGGGTGGTCCCCGGTGTGGCAGCCGCGGGGGCGTGCGTGGCCCAGTCCCTGATCGCCATCAGGTAGATGACGCCGTCCTCGTCCAGGGCGGCCGACCCGGTCCAGGACGAAGGGCTCGGCGCAGGGTCCGGTGTCGTCGGACAGCGCGGCCCCAAGCGGCGGACACCGCAACGGGTCGAGTACCGATTCGGATCCTGCCGGCAGACCGGCCGGGCGCAGTGACGAAGCCCCTGCAGCGGCCAGGCCGTCCTCGCGGCTCGGGGAGCTGCGGTCATGTGCCGCGGGCTCGCGCGCTGACCAGCGTGAACGGCGTTACAGCGGTCGCGTCGGGCGGCTGCTCGCACCGTGATTCCCTGCCGGCCCCGCTCGATGCGGTTCCCCTCGGGAGGGTCGGCCGTGGCCCAGGGGGAACCCGGATCGCAGCGGTGGCCCAGACGATTTCTCCGCTGACGGGAGGCGGCAATGTGGGGCCCGGACGGTCCGCAGGAAGCGGTTGTCAGGGCCCTCGACGCCCTCGGTACGGGTGCTTACCTGACGGACGAGCAGGGCTTCATCGTTGCCGTCAACGCGCGTGGCGAGGAACTCCTGGGCCGCTCCGTGTCGGATCTGGTCGGCCAGGACGCCCACGATCTACTGCACCGCACCAGCTGTGGGGAGCCGATGCCGAGGGCCGAGTGCCGGATGCGGGAAAGCGCCCTCGGTGGGCGCACGGAGCAGGGTGAGGACGAGTGGTTCGAGCGTGGCGACGGCACGCTATTGCCGGTGGCATGGCTGGCCACCCCCTGCGACATCGGTATCCGTCCGTCGGCCACGCTCTTCCTCTTTCACTCCGCCGGCCGCTCCGGGCGTCCCGCCCAGCGGCAACCGGCCGGCGGACGGCTCTCCGAACTCGAACGGCTCGCTCTGCTCGCCGAGACCACCACCCTGCTCACCTCGACCCTGGACATCCACGAGGCGCTGCGCCGCCTGATCAACCTCGTGGTGCCCCGCATCGCCGACTGGGCCGTCATCGACCTGATCAGCGAGCGGGACGAAGTGTCGCGCTTCGCCGTCGCCCACGCGCAAGGCGGAACCGTGGTGTTCCGGGAGGACCTCCAGGGGCCCATGCCGCCCGTGCCGCAGGAGTCCCCGATGCCCCTGTCCCGCGCCCTGCGCGGCGTCACGTCCTCCTTCGCCGGCCCCGAGACCTACCAGGGACCGCCCGACTCCGGCATCGCGGTGGAGCAGCGGCGCCTGTTCGAGGCGACCGGCATGCACTCGGCGATCGTGGTCCCCCTCCGCAGCCTGCACGACGTACTGGGCGCCCTCACCCTCGGCCGCGCCGACCAGCCCGATCGGTTCACCGCGACCGACGCCGCCCTGCTGGAGGACATCGCCCGACGCGCCGGCCTCGGCCTGGAGAACGCCCGCCTCTACCAGCGCCAGCGCAAGGTCGCCGAAACCATGCAGCGCCATCTGCTGCCGAAGCTCCCGCGGACGCCCGGCCGCAGCATGACCGCGCGCTACCTGCCCGCGCCGGACGCCTCAGAAGTCGGCGGCGACTGGTACGACGCGTTCACCCTGCCGGACAGCGCCACCGCCCTCGTCATCGGCGACGTCGTCGGCCACGACCTGGACGCCGCGGCCGGCATGGCCCAGCTGCGCAACATGCTCCGCGCGTACGCCGTGTCCCAGCAGAAGCCACCGAGCAAGATCGTGGAATGGCTCGACCGGGCGACCCTGGACATCGCCGAGGTCTCCATGGCCACGCTGGTCTTTGCCCGGATGAGTGAGAACGACGCCGGCCAGTGCGAGCTGTCCTGGACCAACGCGGGCCATCCACCGCCGCTGCTGGTCACCCACGAGGGCATGGCCCGCTATCTGACCGACGGCCACGGGGTCCTGCTGGGCGTCACACCCGGCCAGGTTCGCCCCGACGCGACAGCGGAACTGCCACCCGGGGCTACCCTGCTCCTCTACACCGACGGCCTGATCGAGTCCCCGAGCCGCACCCTGGACGAGGGCCTGGACCGTCTGTGCCGCCACGCCGCGTCCCTGGCCCACCGCCCTCTGGAATCCTTCACCGACGAGCTGTTGGCGCGGGCGCGCCCACCGGACAACGACGACGACGTGGCCATGCTGGCCGTACGACACGGGCCGCCGGCCTCGTCTCTTTGAAGCTCCCGGAGCAGTGAGACCGCACCGGCAAGTTCGGCGTCAGCCTGTCAACCATCCCTCTCCATCAACTGCAGGTCGGGGGCCTCCTGGCCTCTCTACCGGAGCTCCCGTCCGAGATCTGGGGGCAAGTGGCGTTTGAAATCCGGCGGCGCGCGCCCGGCTCTCCGGTGGAGGGGGACTCAGGAGACGACGGCGTCATCCACCGTCTCACGTATCTCCAGGACGTCGTCGGCTCCGGTGATCTCGAAGAGCCGCTGTAGTTGCCGGGGCGGCGCGACCACGCGCAGGGTGACCGCTTGGTGGGTAAGGATCAGCAGATTGAGAAACGACGAGTCCGCGAAGACAACCCCTGAGGTGTCCAGGACCACCTTCGGATGCTTCCTGGCGGCGGCGCCCAGTGCGTCCGCCAGAGGCGGGATCGAGTCCATGTCGTAGGAGCCGTGCGCGGCGACGACCCAGGCACCGCGCCATTCGTACTGAATCACCGTATCCTCCGGGGCCTCCTCGCCGGCCAGGTCCGACCACTGCTTCCCGCCGGCGTTGCTCATGAGTCTTGGCATGACAGCTTCATCCCAGGACACCCTCAGGCTCCTTCCGTGGCTCTTCATCACGGGAGTCAGCGAATACGTGAAAAGTATGTCATGTATCTGGGTTCTGGCAACGGTATCCCGTAAACTGCTGGGCATGGTTGGAGTGCCCGAACCTCACACCGGATGGACGTTCATCACCAACCACGCGCGCGTGCTGGCAGCCATCGCCGACAACCCGAACGTCCGGATCCGCGACATTGCCGCCCGCTGCCGGCTCACGGAGCGCGCCGTCCAGCGGATCATCTCCGATCTCGAGCAGGACGGTTACCTCTCCCACACGCGTGATGGGCGCACGAACACCTACCGCATCGAGCCGGACAAGGTGCTGCGACATCCGGCGGAAGCCGGCCTCTCCGTGGCCTCTCTGCTTTCCCTGCTCGTGCAGGATGAGACCGAGCGCGTCAGTAACCCAGTTACCCAATAGTGGCGTTCGGCGAGCGTCCACGGCGAGAAGCAGGGAACGGGAGGCCCGATGGGGCTGGCTGCCCTCAGGAGACCTGTCGCCTTTCACCCGGACCGGTCGACGAGCACGGAGCGGCTGACCCGATTGCGTTGAGCCGGGGCTTCATCGTCTTCGTTCTCGCCCGTTTCGAGCCCGGCCATGTGATGCGGCGATTCGATGACGTGCAACTGCGTGCCAGAGCGGGAACTTCATCTGGATGGTGGTGGCGGTCCGGTCGTGGCGGTGCTGTGAGCCGGTCCCCGACCCGGCTGTGCCACCGCCATCCCCGGGGGAGTGCTTGCCGACAGGGCTTGCCCGGCCTTCTCCCTGTCGTGCCGTGGGGCCCGGAGGTCTGAACGGCCTCCTTCGCGCTCGGCTGGATCGGCGAGCGGGCAGGCCCGGTGCCATGCGGCGGGTCGCATCCGCCCGTCACTGCTTCCGGCCGGAGTCTGCCGCAGGCGATCAGGTCCTCGATCGGACTGCTCCTGTGAAATAGTCGCCGCCCCGCTCTCGTTGCTAGGAGCATGACGACGAATGCGCCGCGGCCCGAGGTGCTGCGATACACAGCCTTCTCCAGCGTCCCCGATGGCGGAAACCCCGCCGGTGTTGTTCTGGACGCCGCAGCCCTGGACGACAGGGACATGCTGGCGATCGCCGCGGACCTTGGATACTCGGAATCCGCGTTCCTGACAGCGCCTCCGGAGGGCCTCGGCGGCCAGGAGGGACGGGCGTACAGCATCCGCTACTTCAGCCCGAAGGCCGAGGTGCCGTTCTGCGGGCACGCCACCGTGGCGACGGCCGTCGCGCTCGCCGAGCGGATAGGCGCCGGGGAACTGCTCTTCGCGACGCGCGCCGGCATCGTGCCGGTGGAGGTGGCCGAGGAGGGCGGGGCGGTCAGGGCCACGCTCACCAGTGTCCAGCCGCACATCGAGGAGGTGGCCGACGCCGACCTCACGGAGGCACTCGCCGCGCTCGGCTGGCCGGCCGTCGATCTCGACCCGGCCTTCCCGCCCCGTGTGGCGTTCGCCGGTGCCCGCCATCTCGTTCTCGCGGCGGCGACGCGCGAGCGCCTCGCCGATCTCGCGTACGACTTCCCGCGCCTCGAAGCCCTGATGCACCGCCTGGACCTGACGACGCTCCAGCTGGTGTGGCGGGAGTCGGCCACCGTCTTCCACGTCCGTGACCCGTTCCCCGTCGGCGGCGTCGTCGAGGACCCGGCGACGGGCGCTGCGGCCGCCGCGTTCGGAGCGTACGCCCGTGAACTCGGCCTGGTACCCGAGGACGTCGTCCTGACCCTGCATCAGGGCGAAGACCTGGGCCGCCCTGGCGAGCTCACGGTGACGCTGCGCGCGGGTGACCCGCGCGTCCGGGTCAGCGGCGCAGGAACTCGCATCAACTGAGAGCCCACACAGGTGCCTTGCGCTCAGCTGGTGCCGACCCATAGCCGAGCGAAAGCGTGCAGGTCGCCTTCTCCGGGTGCGGACGAGGCGACCTGCGTGTGTGACGGGCTATGTGAACCGATAGGGGAGGCCATGGTGGTGGGAACAGGCGGCCTGCGAGTGCCCTGAGCAGTCCACGGAGGTGTCCGCACACTTCGCCGTCTCGTATGTCTTCCCCTGAAGGCTGGCCTGGACTGTCGGCGCGGCCCTGACCTGCTGTCGACGTACGAGTACATAGGCAAAGGTGGCTGCAAGGCGAACGTACTGAGCCGTCTGTAGGAGCCCGAGGTCACGGCAGCGGCGCCCCATCGTCGTCCGGGACCTTCTCCGGCCCCGTCCGGACTGTCAGAATCTCCACATGCGCGTTCGGGGGGATGAGCAACCGCGCCTGCGGCGATTCGCAGCCAGGCCGGTCGGGGGGATCGCGGCGGCGGCCGCGACGCTGTTGATCGCGCTGTCGGACCGCTACGGCTTCCACCGCGACGAGCTGTACTTCCTGCTCGCCGGCCGGCACCCGGCCTGGGGCTACCCGGACCAGCCACCCCTCACCCCGCTGCTGGCCAGGCTCGGCGCGGAGCTCTTCGGCTCCACCCCGACGGGCGTGCGGATCCTGCCCGCCCTGCTCACCGCGATCACGATCACGCTCACCGCGCTGATCGCCCGAGAGCTGGGCGCCGAACACGACGGACAGGTACTCGCCGCAGCAGCCGCGGCCTGCTCGGGCTATACGCTGGGAATCGGCCACCTGCTCTCCACCGCGACCTTCGACCTGACGGTCTGGCTGGCGATCATTCTGCTGACGCTCCGACTGCTGCGCACGGGCCAATTCCGCTGGTGGCCCGTACTGGGAGCACTGGTCGGGATCGCACTGCTGAACAAGTTGCTGGTGCTGGCGCTGTTGCCGGCCCTCGCGTTGGGCGCGCTGACGGCCGGACCGCGGGGCTTCTTCGTACCGCGTCCACGCGCGCTGCTGGGTCCGCTGACCGCGGTCCTCGCCGCGCTGCCCTTCGCGATCCCCACGCTGTGGTGGCAGGCCGCGCGTGGTTGGCCTGAGCTGACGGTGGCTCACGGAATCAGCGCCGATGTCGGAGTCGGAGGGCGCCTGCTCGCCCTGCCGATGCAGCTGCTCCAGTTCTCCCCGGTGCTGGCACCCCTGTGGCTGACCGGGTTGAGCCGGCTGTCGCGCCGGCCGGAGCTGCGCTGGGCCCGACCGGTCGTGGTGGCCTGGGTGGTTCTGTGCCTGCTGGTGCTGGCCGGCGGCGGCAAGGGGTACTACCCCATTCCGCTGCTGTACGCGATCAGCGCCGCCGGCTGCGAGCCGTACGCCCACTGGATCCATGAGCATCGCGCCAAGCTGGCAGGCGGACTGCTCGCGGCCCTGCTCACCGGCGCCCTGGCAGCCCTGCCGGTGCTGCCCGCGTCGGCGCTGACCGTGCCGATGGCCGTTGACCCCGACCTCGGCGAGGAGGTCGGCTGGCCACAGCTCGCACGCGCCACCGCCACCGGCTGGGCAGCGATCCCCGCCGACCAGCGGGCCACCGCCGTGCTGCTGACCGCGAACTACGGCGAGGCCGGCGCCATCGCGCGGTACGGGCCCGCTCTCGGCCTGCCGGCACCGTACTCCGGCCACATGGGCCTGCACGCCTGGGGCCCGCCACCGGCCGGCGCCACCGGTCCGGTGCTGCTCGTCCACCCAGCGGGCTATGCCGAGCTGGAGCAGCACTTCACCGCCTGCCACACGGTGGCGCGAGTCGACAACGGACTCGGCACGGCGAACCAGGAGCAGCACGCGGCCGTGGTGCTCTGCGCAGGGCCGGACCGGCCATGGCCCGTGCTCTGGCCGCTGCTGCGCCGTTACTGAGCAGCCACGAACGACCTCGCCCCCGTGGACGACAGCGCCATTCCCCTCGTCACACCGGCCGCGCCGCGGCTTCCGGACCCGGAGCCGGGGGAGTGGGAGACCCGACGTCGGCCAGTCCGAGGGCGGCGACTGCTCTGCGATCAGGCACCCTCCGAGGAATGGCAGTTCGCGACCACCACGGTGCACGCGGCAGGGGAGGACATGCGCAACCTCACCGCCGAGATCCCCCCGCTCATCGCGAGCGTCGCGGCGTAGCCGAACGAGCCCCAACGCCGGGCGCAACCAGCGGCCACGCTGCCGGGGGAGTTCCTGGCGGCCGCTGCTTGCGACTGGTTGGTCAGACGAGCGTCGGTGCGGGAGCGGGCAGGTAGGGAGTGATGTTGCGCCAGGCGCGCTCGATGTATTCCTCCTTCTCGCCGACCGGGGCGACATAGTGCAGCGCAGCTTCTGCGGCGTCGTTGCCCGCGAAGCGGGCGAGGATCCAGGCGGCGAGGTAGTGCGAGGCGAGGCAGCCGCCGGCGGTGGCGATGTTGTCCTTGGCGTAGAAGGGCTGGTTGAGCACCTCGACGCCGGCGGCGATGACCCAGGGCTTGGTGGTCAGGTCGGTACAGGCCGGGATGTCGTCGAGCAGGCCGAGCCTGGCCAGCACGAGTGCGCCGGAGCACTGCGCCGCGATGAGCTGGCGCGAGGGATCCAGGCCACGCAGGATGTTCATGATCGCCTGGTCTTCGACGACCTCGCGGGTGGCGATGCCACTGCCGACGATGACGGCGTCAGCGGCGCACGCCTCCTCAAGAGTGGACATCTGCTCGATGACCACCCCGTTCATCGACGTCACCTTGGGGCTGGGAGTGGCGATGGTGACACGCCAGTCGTCGGTCTTGATGCGGTTGAGCACCCCGAGTGCGATCAGGGAGTCGAGCTCGTTGTAGCCCTCGAAGGTGAGGATGGCGATGTGCACGGTGGCTGCCCTTCCGGATGAGTGGGTCTCGACGGTAAGGACCCGCGAACAGGACAGTCAAAGAATTGTCATGGATACAATCCGGGGCATGGCAGCCCCGCGATACAAGAAGCTGGTTGACGCGCTCGCATCCGACATCCGGTCCGGGCGGATCGCCGCAGGTGCGCGGCTGCCGACACACCGCGGACTCGCCGCCCGCGAGGGCATCGCCGTGGTGACCGCGACGCGGGTCTATGCCGAGCTGGAAGCGATGGGCCTGGTCAGCCGGGAACAGGGCCGCGGCACCTTCGTGCGTGACATCGCGGTTCCCGCCGGTCACGGCATCGATCAGCAATGCGTCGCTACGGATGCGATCGACCTCAACTTCAACTATCCGTCGCTGCCTGGTCAAGCCGATCTCCTGCGACAGGCTTTGCGAGAGGTGGCCACCTCCGGTGAACTCGACTCGTTGTTGCGCTACCAACCACATCGAGGGCGCCCCCAGGACAGAGCCTCGATCGCACGGCACCTGAGGCGTCGAGGGATCACTCCTGACGCGGATCAGGTTCTCATCGTCAACGGTGCACAGCACGGCCTGGCCGTCACCGTCATGGCCGCGCTCAACGCCGGCGACGTCGTCGCGGTCGACGCACTCACCTACCCCGGTTTCAAGGTGCTCGCACATGCCTTGCATCTCGACCTGGAGCCCCTACCCACAACCACCGACGGGCCGGATCTCGATGCCTTCGAGAAGCTGTGCGCGACCCGCCCCGTGCGCGCGATCTACACCATGCCAACCTTGCACAACCCTCTGGGGTGGGTCATGCCGGCGGCTGATCGCGCCCGCCTGATCGAGATCGCTCGGCGGCACGGTCAGCTCATCATCGAAGACGCCGCGTACGCCTACCTGGTCGAGGACCCTCCACCGCCCCTGGCTGCGAGTGCACCGGACATCACCGTCTACGTCTCGGGACTGTCCAAGAGCGTCGCCACCGGCCTCCGGGTCGGCTTCGTCGTCGCCCCGCCCTCTATGGTGCCGTCGCTCGAACGCGCGATTCGGGCGACCACCTGGAACACCCCGGCCCTCACCACCGCGATCGCCTGCCGCTGGCTCGAGGACGGCACGGTGGACCACCTGGAAGCGCAGAAACGAGACGACGCCAAGGCCCGTCAAGCACTCGCCAGACAAGAACTGGCAGGCCTGCCACTCATCAGCCACCCCTCGTCCTACTTCACATGGCTGCCGCTGCCCGAGGACGCACGCGCCGACCGGCTGACTGCCACCCTCGCGCGTCAGCACATCTCGGTCAGCACGGCCGAGCCGTTCGCCACCTCGGCGCACACACCACAGGCGATCCGCCTCGCTCTCGGTTCGACCGATCTGGACACTCTCCAGTCGACGCTGCGCACCGTACGACGAGTGGCTGTCGAGGACGCTTACGCCTGAACTCCCCCCACCAGCCGATTCCTGCCCGCACCGCCGTCTGCGTTCGAAACTCCGTCGGCGCTGACGGCCCTGGGGTCCCGGTCGCCCTGCGACCCGAGAGACTGATGAGGGAAACACCGCAGCTCTGTTCCCCGAAACAGACGGCCAATGCACCAATTTCGAACGATCCACGCCGCAGGCCGTGCAGTAGTGGCGCCCGTGGCTGGGCCGCGCGCCCAGCCACGGCCGTGGTACTCATCGGCGCGGCGACCCAGCCATCAACGTCCTGCGTCCAGCACTCCTGCCGATGCGGGCGGCTGGGCATCGAACGGCTCGTCAAACTTGCTGAAAGACGTGGTGGTGTCGTTTCCGCCGCCTCTGTAGGCGACCCGAAGCAGGTACGGCTTACCCTCGGTGGCAACGTAGAAAGTGTACTGTCCCTCTTTGTCTGCCTTGTCCGTAACGTGCAGCGCGACTGCTTCCCGGACGCCGATGCGGGTGGCCTCGCCCTTCTTCACGCTGCCGAACGAGGCGAACGTCCAAGTGCACTTCGTCAGTCCGTCCCCCGGCTGTGCCTCGTCGGCGGGTTGCTTCACCCATTGCTTCGGCCGGAGGGCGTCGATCTTCCTGCCGCTCCACTTCTCGAGGTATGTCTCGTCCGGACGGACGTAGTCGGTGTCACCGATCCGGATCTGTTCGAGGCTGCCGTTCCCGGCCCAGCTGGTCTTCGCCTTGCATCGGTTCTTGAGGTCAGTGCTGAGCCGGGTCGTCACGGTGCCGTGGGCTGTGGTGTTGGTCGTCTCCACGGTCACCGAACGCAGGGCGCGCATTGTGCCGTTGGCCTCGTCGAGCAGGTCGGTAGCGGACTTTGTGGCATCGCCGCCACCGGCCGCGCAGCCGGTGAGTACGGCCCCGCTCAGTAGACACGCCAGTGCCATAGTCATGGGAATCGCTCGCACGGGCCCCCTCATTCCGTCTCCGTACGTCGAACGATCATGCTCATGATCGACTGCGGGAGCCTACCAGCCCAGGCCGGCGCGACAGGGGGACTCCTCGCCTCCACCAGGCCCAGGTCCTGGCCGGTCAAGCGCGGATCCCAGACCGGGCGAAGTGGACCGCGCGCGGCTGAACTTGGGCTCGCCTGGTGGAGACGTTGCTGCTCGGCGGGCGGCTATCTCGCCGGCTGGACCAGCGAGCACGTCCTGCTCGGCGTGACCTTCCAGGACGTCAGCTTCTCCTATGCCGGCAGCGGACACCCCGTGCTGGAAGGAGCGCACCTGGACATCGCGACCGGCCTGCTCGTCGCGGTGACCCGACCCAGCGGTGCCGGCAAGTCCACCCTCGGCAAGCTGCTGCTGCGGTTCCACGAGCCGTACCGGGGCCGCATCCTGCTCGACGGCCGGGACATCGCGGAACTCCCCGTCGAGGAGGTGCGCCACCATATCACCCTGCTCCCGCAGGACAGCATGCTCTTCGACGGCACGGTCCGCGACAACATCACCTTCGGCCGCCCGGACGCCACTGAGGCCGAGGTGCTCGCAGCCGCTCGAAGCGTGAACTCAAGTGGGCTCTCACGTCGCCCTCGCCAGAACAGACGGTGCGTCACGCCGCTGGGGCTGGGCACGACCTCCAGGGTGGAACCGGTCGAGGAGTTCATCGGAGGACTCCCAAAGTCGCAGTCCGGACCCGTGGGTCATGACGCACACCGGAGTGCGCAACGGGGGCCTGAACTTGTTGCGGCCCGTGATCTCGAAGTGGTCGTCGAGGCCCGGGATGTTCGTAGCCGAGCGGTCTCTCGAGACTCTGGTACTCACCGGCACCGATCCTGTCACTCAAGACGTTGAAGTGTGCCGGATGGACAGCGGCTCACGACTTTCTTCGAACCGACCAGCGGAACGCGTCGGCGGACCGGTTGCTACGGCGCCGAGGTGTGTACGCCGTTCGGGGAATCCAGCACCGGCTACGGCCGGCTCGTGCCGGGCTCGGAGGTGGACACGGTGGCGCTTGGGCTCCCCGACGGTTCCGTCCTCGCTGGGGTCGGTGTCGCTGAGGGGCCGCGGGTCGGCACCGAGGTGGGTGTCACTGAATTTCCCGAGGTGATGGTGGAAGGGCCGTTCTGGGAGCTCCTGGTGGGGCGGGGGCCGGCCGTCCGTGGCGGGGCCGTGGGGGTGGGCGAGGCAGACGGTGTGGGGGGCGTCGCTGAGGCGGCGGCTGGCGTCGTGGGGCCGGTCGCGGGCGGTGGTGCGAGGGGGACCGTCCGGGACGGGTGCGGCCGGTGTGCCGTCAGCGGTAGCGCGAGGAGGGCGGCGAGCGCACAGGACGCGCCGACCCCGGCCGCGGCGCGCAGCAGCCGGCGGCGGGTCGCGGCGCGGCGGATCGCCTCGTAGCGGCCGGGGGGCGCGCCGAGGTGGTCGGGGGTGGGCCGCAGGATCACCGCTAGCGGGTCGTCGGGAGCGAACTCATGATATTCCTCGCCATCGTCAAGACGTGTGGTCAAGGCTTCTCCTCAGGTGGACGCGGAGCAGTTCCCGGGCAGCGTGGAGATCGGCCTTGACGGTTCCTTCCTTGCGCCCGGTCAGTACGGCCACCTCCCGGATCGGCATGTCAGCGTAGTAGTGCAGGAGGATGGGGACGCGCAGTCGTTCCGGCAGGGACTGCACCAGCAGGCGTACGGACGGGTCGGCCTGTTCGGTGTGCGGGCGAACGGCGGCTTCCGTGCCGGCGCGGCGCACGGCCCTGCGTTCGCGCTCCAGCCGGCGCCAGTGGTCGCGCACGAGGTTGGCCGCGGTGACGTAGAGGAAACCGCGGGGCTCCGCCACGGACGTCCAGCGTGCCCAGAGCCGGGTGAACGCCTCGGAGGCGATCTCGTGGGCCGTCTCGTCGTCGTCGACGAGACGGCGGCACCAGCCGGCGAGGCGGGGGTAGAGGGCGGCGAACAGTTCGGACGCTGCCCTGTCGCGGGACCGTTTCAACGCTCTCCCGGATCAGAGGGGTCGTAGGTGAGGACCCCGGACAGGCGGCATACGTTCCACCGGCCCGGGGGTGCACGGCGGTGGATCAGGGGCCGGCGGGGGTCAGCGCGGCGAAGACGATCACGTTGTCGAGGTAGCCGTGACCGGTGCGGCGGCCGCCGCAGGTGATGAGCCGCAGCTCGGGACGGTCCACGTTCCCGTACACGTCCGCCACCGGGAAGTCCGCCTTGGCGACCGTCCGCACTTCGCGGACGGCGAACACCGCGGCCGTGCCGTTCTCCAGGCGTGCCACGATCCGGTCGCCCCGGTGCAGGCGCGCGAGGTGGCGGAAGACACCGTCGCCGTAGGTGCCGACGGTGACATGGCCGAGGATGACCGACGGGCCGGTCTGACCTGGCGTCGGGGAGTTGCGGTACCAGCCCGCCCGGTCGTGGGCCGTCACCGGGGGCACCTGCACCGTACCGTCCGGCGCCAGCCCCAGCTGCATGACCGGGGTGTCGACCCCGATCGCCGGGATCCGCAACCCGACCGGGACCGAACGCCCGAGCGCGTGCACCGGCTTGGCGGCGGCCGACGACGGCCGTGGCGCACCGCCGGATCCCGCACCCCTGGCCCTCTCGTCCTGGGAGGCATGGTGCGACGAGTGGCCACCGCAGCCCGCGAGCAGCGCGGCCAGCGCAGCGGCGGCGAAGGCGCGCCTGGAGAGCGGGGTCATGCCCCGGTCGTCCGCCGCCGGCGTACGGCGAAGACCACCCCGCCGCCCACGACGACCGCCGCGGCGGCGCCGCCGCCGATCAGCCCACCGTCGGGCCCGGCCCCCGAGGACGCCGCCGTCACGCCGGTGTCGGGCGCGCCCTTCGGCACGACGGCGACCTGGCCACGGCCGTTCGCCCGGGTCGGAGAGGCGCTGGGCATCGAGGTCGGAGAGACGCTCGGCGTCCGGGTGGGTTCGGCGCTCGGCGCCCGGGTGGGGGAGGCACTGGGCAGAGGGGTCGGTTCGGTGCTCGGCGTCGCGCTGGGGGCGACGGTGGGGACCGGGCTGGGGCTGTCGGCGAACGCGGGCACGGTGCCCGCCAGCCCGGCGGTGGCCGCGAGTGCCATGGCACTGAGGACAGTTCGGCGCATCGAATCGCTCTCTTTCGTCGGCCCGCCGGGTCGGCGGGCTGGGTGACGGATCGAGGGGAGAGACGAGGCGGCGGCGAGCCGGGTTGTAAAGAGCTGGCAAAGCCGGGGGCGGCCGCCCGGCCGGCGAGCCGATATCCACGCCTTCGCCTCGGCGGCCCAGGCGCAGCCCGGCCGGCGAGATGGACGCGGCAGAACCCCAGGCTGTGGCGGCGAAGTGCGGGCCCTGCCGGTACGACGGCTCCCGCATTCACGAATGCCCTGTGACGGCGAACGCTGATGGTGTGCCACTGGCGGACGCTGCGGTCAGTGGCCGCCGCTCGGGGGCTCGCAGCCGGTGCCGTCGGGGTAGCCGCCGAAGGCATCCGCCTGGGTGGAGGAACTGCTCATCGTGCCCTCCACACACCAAGGGGAGACGCCGATGTCGATGAGGAAGCCGGCCCCGGACCCATCCTGGTACGCCTGCACTTTCCCGGGGGAGTAACCGAGGCCGGCGAGTGCGTCGCGCACGTGGTCCGGGGCGAAGTCGCCGCGCCGGCGCAGTGGTTCGAGTGCTCTCTTGACGCGTCCGACGGCGGTGAGTCCGTCGCAGCGGCTCTGGCCGTGGAGCGGGATGGGAACCCTGAAGCCGTGGTTTTCGGCGTAGTGGTCGGTCGGTGGCACGGTTGAGCTGGGGGCAGTGGCGGCCGTGGGCGGAGCTGGCTTGGTGCTCTCGCCGGGGCAGGGGAAGTCCGCTGGGGCACTCGGCGTCGATATGCCGGTCGGCGTCGGATGCGAACGCCGGTACGCGTTGGCGGTGTCTCCCGCCCGCTGCGTTCCGCACCCCGCCGTCAGCAGGACCATCACCGCCAAGGGCAGCATCCCGAGCCGGGCTCTGGTCTTCTTTCGCGTCGTCATTCCTCGATCGTTCCCCACCGCTGGGTGGGCGTCATGAGTACTTTTACTCATCGGACCACAACACCCCGTCAGGCCTCGGTGGCACACCATCAGGCTGGATAGCCGGCCGGGTGGCCGGCGCTGCAGCGCGTCCGGATGACGCCGCCCATCAAGCCGTTTCGTGCTCGGGGCCGATGCGTTCCCGGAGCAGCCTGAACGACGTGGTTCACACCCCCCTGCTTTCCAGCCCAGTGTGGTGTCGGGCGCACACGAGGACTGAGCCCCGAGAGGGGCCGGCGGGTGGAGGTGGTGGCGCCGTCGGGGCAGGAATTGCCGGTCGTCTTCTCCCGGAACCTGCGGCGATGGCTACGCACGCGCGGCGTCATCTCTCGTGTTGCTCGCCGCGGCATCGAGAACTCCACACACCTGGGCTGACACCGCTGGAGCGTCGAACGCACCACCGCCTGGCTCACCGGCTGCCGGCGCACGCACCGTCGCCACGAGCGCGAGCCCGACCACTTCCTGGCCTTTCACCGCGCCGGTAGCTGCCTCTATCTGCCACCGCGGACTCCGTGAACCAAATGGCCAGTGAGTGCCCTGCCTGGTCCGATTGGCGAGGTCATCGAGGTGCACCGCCTGCTCGACGCAACGGGCCTGCAGGTATCCGTCCAGCAACATCTCCTCGTCCGGCCGGTGGAGGACAGCCACCCACCGATCGGCCGACTCAATGCCCAGCCGCTGCGACAGTCCCCCCAACGCTGCCTGCGCCCGCTCAGCCACAACAACGGTGCCGACTGCGGCAGTTACCTCGCTGCGGGTGTGCACCCCGAAGTTCAGTGCCGAGTCAGGCAACGACGTATCTGCGAGCCGCGCGCCGTACCGAACCGGTGACACCGGTTCTGCGCCGGAGACCTGACCGTCGAGGAACCACTCCACTTGGAGGACGCTACGCGCAAGGTGACCAGCAAGCCCACCCACTGTCATCCCGGGGAGCACGGACTCGGTCTCCCAATGTCGGGCGCTCGCCTCGGCCGCCTGGAGAGCTGGTCCACGTGGGGCGCGTTGTGGCACGGGAGCGGCGGGCGCAATCAGTTTGCGTCGAAGCCCAATGGCATCCCTCGGACAATGTGCCCTCGTCAGGCCGCAGCCCCTTGGTGGGCTTGTTGGGTCCGGGCGGTCGCCAGGTCCGCCGCCCTCCGAACCGAATCGGCGGAAGCAGCCAGCAGTGGTAGCCGGACGGCCGGGCTGGGGATGCGGCCCCGGGCGTGCAACACCCCCTTGATCACGGTGGGGTTCGGCTCGGCGAACAGCGCGGCGGACAACTGCGCCAGCTCGGCTCCCAGCTCGCGGGCCGGTCCGGTGGCGTCGCGTCGCCAGAGCGAGATCAGCTCGGCGTAGTCCGCGGTGCGGACGTTGGCCGACGCCAGGATGCCGCCGCGGGCGCCCGCCGCGAGCAGCGGCGAGATGACGGCATCGTCGCCGCCGAGCACCGCGAATCCCGTTGTCGACGAGCCGAGCAGCTCCATCGTGGCCGCGTCGATCGCGCCGGTCGCGTACTTGACCCCGACGACCTCGGGTAGCTGCGCGAGCGCGTTCAGGGTGCTGGTGCTGAGGGACTGACCGGTGCGGTACGGGATGTCGTAGACGACCAGCGGCAGACCCCCATGTTCGGCGAGTGCCGTGAAGTGAGCCAGTGCTCCCGCCTCGCCGGGTCGCGTGTAGGGCGGCGCGGGAACCAGCGCCGCGGTGACGTCACCGCTCTGAGCGAGCTCCCGCAGCGTCATGATGGCGGAGGCGGTGTCGTTGGTGCCGACGCCTACGATCAGTGGAGCTCCGTGTGCCCGGCAGGCGGCAGAGCAGATGCGGACCACGGCCTGCTTCTCCTCGGTCGTCAGCGTGGCCGCCTCCGCGGTGGTGCCCAGGGCAACGAGTCCGTGAGCACCTGCCGACAGCGCCTCGTGGGCGAGGCAGGCGAGCGCGTCCGGCGCGAGGCGCAGGTCGTCGGTGAACGGAGTCACCAAGGGGACGAACAGGCCGGTGAGGTTTGCTTCGGGCTTCATGAGGTCAGCCTGGCCGACTCAAACCCGGTAGATCCAGCTCATGTTTCTACGTCTATACGTAAGATGATCTTATGCTTGATGCTCGACGTCTCCACCTCCTGCGCGAACTGGACCGGCGCGGCACCATCGCGGCCGTGGCGGAGGCGCTGAACTTCACCGCCTCGGCTGTCTCCCAGCAGCTGGGCGTGCTCGAGCGCGAGGCCGGTGTGCCCCTGCTGGAACGAAGTGGCAGACGGGTGGTGCTCACGCCGGCGGGCCGCACCCTCGTCACCCACGCTGACGCCGTCCTCGAACGCCTCGAACTGGCGGTCTCCCAGCTGGCCGGGGCACGCGAGGGCATCGGCGGACCGCTTCGGATCGGGACGTTTCCCTCTGGCGGCCTCGCGATCGTGCCCGCCACGCTGGCCGAACTCGCCCAGCGTCATCCCGCGCTGGAACCGATGCTGCAGGAGATCGACTCGGCGCGAGTCTCCGACGGCCTCCGCGCCGGCGAACTCGATGTGGCCCTCGTCCACGACTACGACTTCGTTCCCGCGGCGCCCGACACCGCGGTCGACCAGGTGCCCCTGCTGGAGGAGCCGATGTACCTGGCCACGGGTGGCACCACGGACAGCGTTCACGCGACCGGTCCCGCCGCGCGCGCAGACACGCTGGCGGAGCTGCTCGGACCGTGGGCCACATCCCCATGGATCACGGCCCGGGACGGTACGACCGGTCACGCGATGGCCGTACGCGCCTGTCAGGCGGCCGGTTTCCAGCCGCGCATCCGCCATCAGGTCAACGACTTCCGTACGGTCCTGGCACTGGCCGCGATCGGGCAAGGTGCCGGATTTATACCGGAGATGGCTGTCTCGCACGCCCCCGAGGGCGTGGTCCTGACCCGGCTGCCCCTCTTCCGTCGCTCGAGGGTCGCCTTCCGCGCGGGCGGCGGCGCGCACCCGGCGATCGCAGCATTCGTGTCGGCGGCTCGAACAGCGGCGGTCGCCATGGGCGGTGCGTCCTAGCCAGGGACCGAGACCAGAGAGACCTGTACGCTCACAGCACCTCCCACACCCCCTCCGGCCGCCCTGTAGGAGCGGGTCATGACCGACAACGCCAAGAACTACCGGCTCTCGCGCCTCCATGCAGACGGAGTGGGCCTACCGCGAGATCTTCGCCGGCAACGCCGAACGCTCCCACGGCCGGGTGAAGGCAACTGGACAGGGGTCGTGATCAGAACCAGCGATATCACTTGTGCGTCCTTGGTGTCGCTCTTGTGCGCTACTCCGGCGTCGCCGCCCGGTCCTCCTCCTCGACGGGCAGGCCCACCGGGCGGCGGCCCGGGGGCTGTTGCGGCTCGGGGAGGACGGGTGCGGGCGGCATCGGGCGGTCCACCGGCGCGTCGGGAGTCAGGGACGTCGGCTCCCCGTGATGCAGCACGACGAGGGGTTCGCCCTCCTCCAGGTGATACCGCACCCGGGACGGACCGACGTCCACCTTCAGTCTGCGTCCGCGTACCAGCAGTGTGAACGCCACCCTGGACAGCGCCTCCGGCAGGCGCGGTGCGAACGCTAGCAGGGCCTGTCTCCCGTCGTCACCGCCGTACCGGCGCAAGCCTCCGAACCCCGCGACCAGCGCGATCCACGTTCCGGCGAGGGAGGCGATGTGGAGCCCGTCACGGGTGTTGTGCTCCAGGTCCTCCAGGTCCATCAGCGCTGCCTCGCCGAGGTAGGCGTAGGCCAGGCGCAGATGCCCGGTCTCGGCGGCGAGCACCGCCTGGAAGCACGCCGACAGGGAGGAGTCACGGACGGTCAGGGCCTCGTAGTAGGCGAAGTTGCGGGCCTTCTGCTCGTCGGAGAAGGCATCCGGACACTCCATCATCGCCAGCACCAGGTCGGCCTGCTTCACCACCTGTTTGCGGTACAGGTCGAAGTAGGGGTAATGGAGCAGCAGCGGGTAGTTCTCGGGCGGGGTCGCCTCGAAGTCCCAGCGCTGGAGGCTCGTGAAGCCGGCCGACTGCTCGTGCACGCCGAGCGCGTGGTTGTACGGCACCGCCATGCGGGTCGCGGCGTCCCGCCACGCGGCGGTCTCCTCGTCGTCGACGCCGAGTTCCGCGGCGCGTTCGGGATGACGCGCAACAGTGTCGGCTGCCGAGATCAGGTTCTGGCGGGCCATCAGGTTGGTGTACAGGTTGTCACGGTTGATCGCGCTGTACTCGTCGGGGCCCGTGACCCCGTCGATGTGGAAGACGCCTTCCGCGTCATGGTGCCCGAGCGAGCGCCACAGCCGGGCGGTGTCCACGAGGAGTTCGAGGCCCTCACCACGTTCGAAGTCCTCGTCCCCCGTCGCCAGGACGTACCGGTCGGCGGCGATCGCGATGGCGGCGTTGATGTGGAAGGCGGCCGTCCCGGCCGGCCAGTAGGCGGAGCACTCGGCACCGTCAATGGTGCGCCAGGGGAACGCCGCGCCCGCGAGCCCCAGTTGACGCGCGCGTTCCCGCGCCGCCGGCAGCATCCGGTGACGCGCCCGTAGCGCCGGTGCGACGGCCTCCGGCGCCGTGAACGTCAGCACCGGCAGCACATAGGACTCGGTGTCCCAGAAACAGTGGCCGTCGTACCCGGTCCCGGTCAGGCCCTTGGCGGGAAGCGCCCGGTTCTCGCCACGGGCCGCCGCCTGCAGCACGTGGAAGAGGGCGAACCGCACGGCCTGCTGGATGCGCGCGCTGCCCTCGACCTCGACGTCCGCGCCCGCCCAGAAGCGATCCAGGTACGACCGCTGTGCCGTGGCCAGACCGTCCCAGCCGGTGCTGACCGCGGCCGCCACCGCCGCGTCCACCTGATCGTGCACGGCCGGCAGCGAACGCTCGCCCGACCAGCCGTAGGCCACGAACTTGACCAGCCGGAGCGGTTGCCCGGGCACCAGGTCCGCGGTCACCGTCAGCCGGCTGACGTCGGCCTCGCACTGCGCCGTCCAGCGGGTGCTCTGCGGCCCTTCGACGAGATGGTCCGCCGCTGCGGCCACCCGCAGCGCGCTGCGGTCGGTGCGGTGCACCAGCCGCAGCCGGGTGTCCTGCGCGAAATTCTCCTCCGGCACCAG
The DNA here is from genome assembly GCF_001027185.1 of Streptomyces incarnatus. NCBI lineage: Bacteria > Bacillati > Actinomycetota > Actinomycetes > Kitasatosporales > Streptomycetaceae > Streptomyces > Streptomyces incarnatus. Next base: position 8,451,720 of record NZ_CP011497.1, read on the forward strand.
GGGTGACTCGATCGCCGCGGCCACGCGCGGATCGCCCTCGAACCGCGGCAGCTGCGCGTTCGCGACGAGCTCGGACTGCACGGCCACCGTGGTCGGACCGTCGACCGGCTCCACCTCGTAGACGACCGCGGCCACCGATCGCTGGGTGAAGGACACGAGCCGCCGCGTGGAGATCCGCACCGTACGGCCGCCGGGCGAGGTCCATCGTGCGGTGCGGCTGAGGATGCCCGAGCGGAAGTCCAGGACCCTTTCGTGCGCGACGAGCCGGCCGTAGCGCAGATCGTACGGGTGGTCGTCGACCAGCAGCCGGAAGATCTTGCCGTCGGTGACGTTGATCATCGTCTGGCCCGACTCGGGGTATCCGTAGCCTGCTTCGGCGTAGGGCAGCGGATGCCGTTCGTGCACGCCGTTGAGGTAGGCGCCGGGCAGTCCGTGGGGCTCTCCCTCCTCGAGGTTGCCGCGCCACCCGACGTGCCCGTTGGAGAGGGCGAAGACCGACTCGCTCTGCGCGAGCACGTCCAGGTTCAGCTCGGTCTCGCGCAGACACCATGGCTCGACCGTGAAGCTGGGATGGGTGATCACCGTTCCTCCAGTAGGTCCGCCAGGTCTCGGACCACCACATCGGCGCCGTGGGCTCGCAGTTGTTCCGCCTGGCCAACCCGGTCGACACCCACGACCACACCGAACCGTCCCGCCCGCCCGGCCTCGACGCCGGCGAGGGCGTCTTCGAACACCGCGGCCTCTTCCGGATCCGTGTCCAGCTCTCGGGCGGCCTCCAGGTAGGTGTCCGGGGCGGGCTTGCCCCGCAGCCGGCGCTCGCGGGCGACCACTCCGTCGATCCGCTCGTCGAACAGTTCCTCGATGCCGGCCGCCCTCAGAACGTCCCGGGTGTTCGCGCTCGACGACACCACCGCGCAGCGCAGGCCCGCCGCCCGCGCCGCGTGCACGTACCGGACCGAGCCGTCGTAGGGTTCCACCCCCTCCTCGCGGATCCGTCGCAGCACCAGCTCGTTCTTCCGGTTGCCCAGGCCGTTCACCGTCTCCGCCTCCGGCGGGTCCTCGGGCGATCCCTCGGGCAGGTGCACCCCGCGCGCGGCGAGGAACGTACGCACGCCGTCCTCACGGGGCCGCCCGTCCACGTACTCGTCGTAGTCGCCGACCGCGTCGAACGGCACGAACGCAGTCCCTTCGCGCGTCGCGCGGTCGCGGAGATAGCCGTCGAACATCTCCTTCCAGGCGGCCGCGTGCACCTTCGCGGTCTGGGTGAGCACCCCGTCCAGGTCGAACAGGCAGGTACGGATGTGCGCAGGAAGCCCCAGCATGTCGCCGAGGCTAGAAGACGGGTGCGGACGGAAGCGGTAGGTCACCGTTCGACGCGCAGGAAGGCACCCGCTCGGTCGAGGCCCTGCGGGCGCACTCGATGCCGTCACTCTGATGGGCTCCAACGCGCCGGAAGCAGGGACTCGGGGGTGTGCTCGGCGACCAGTCGCTGTTCACCTGGTCCGACGAGAACGAGCACATCGTCGGCTCATGGGGCCCGGACCCGGCCGTCACTCGCGGAGTCCACCCTCGTCACACCCCCATCTGGCAAGGCCGACTCGCCGCACACGGTGGCGTCGCAGTGCCGCTGGCAGTCGGGCCGGCGGGGGAGCTTGAAATCGGGCCAGTTCGGACAGGGTGAGCAGGTTGCCGGTCCAGCACGCTTCGTCGTCCCGCGCCGGCGTGACGCGCAGCCCGAAGGTGTTCTCGGCGGGAGTCAGCACGATGTGGGGCGGGGCCGAGGCCCAGCTCTCAAGGGGCCACGCTTCGCCTCGCAAGTCCAACCAGCGAGCCTCTTGCGTTTGCGAACAAAGCGGGGGAGCGCTGCCGGCCGAAGCGATCACGCAGGGTCGACTCAGGCTGCGGACGGTCATCGTCGTGTGCGAGCCGGTGGGCCGGCCTCGAATGCTCCCAGCCAGTTCGGCAGCCGCCCCCGGCAGAACCTGGCTCGGCGCCGAGCCCCTGGTGGCGGTCGGCAGACCCACACGACTGATGGCGTGGGGGTCCGAGCAGCTGTTCATCCACGAGGTGTGGTGGCGCGACGCTGCGGCCTCTGCTCGCCACCCCGGCCGTTCACGTCGACGTCCTGGACGGGATGCGCAGGCGCCTCGCTGAACCGCTGCGCGACCCCGCGCTGATCGTCCGCTCCCGGGGCGCGATGGACGGTCAGGTCCGTCGGCCATGTGGTGCCGCGCCTCCCGTACGTCGACAGCATCCCAGCCGTACCCGCACCTGCGGGTACGGCTGACCACCGTCCGCGCCGTCCTAGAGACAGGCGGGATTCCGAGGCACTGTCCGCCGCGAGCAGCGCGTGTGAGTTCGCACCCGTCGAGGAGGTGGTGCCGCACCCGCCGGCCGACCACCGCACCGTGGACCTGTCCACGCTCGCGGAAGCAGCCGGCCTGGCCCTGGAGGACGTCGTCGGGCCGGTGCAGCTCGCAGCCTGGCGTGCGCCACTGGTCAGTGCTCGCGGGCTCTCAGGCGGCGGAGCATACGGGAGTCCTCGAACCCGACCGCGCGGGCGGCGGCCTCGACCGTGGCGCCGTGACTGATGAGGTGCTCGGCGCGTTCGAGACGGAGGACTTGCTGATAGCGCAGTGGAGTGAGGCCGCCGGTGGCGCGGGTGAAGAGGCGGGTGAGGGTGCGTTCGCTCACGCCCACGGCCGCGGCCAGGACGGCCAGGGGCAACGGTTGGTCGAAGCGGGCGTCGAGCAGGTCCTGGGCCTGGTGGACGGTGTCGTCGAGGTGAGACCGGTATCGGAGCATCGCGCTGGCCTGCGGTTCATGGCCGTTGCGCCTGGCGTAGACGACCATGTCGCGGGCCACCTGGGCGGCGACCGCGGGGCCGTGGCGGGTGGCGATCAGGTGCAGGGCCAGATCGATGCCGCTGGCGATGCCCGCCGAGGTGACCACCCGGTCGTCGGCGGTGTACAGGACATCACGGTCGACCGTCGCCCTGGGGTAGCGGCGTGCGAGCTCATCCTGCACATCGTGGTGGGTGGTGCAGCGGCGGCCGTCGAGCAGGCCGGCCCGGCCGAGGGCCTCGGCTCCGGCGCACACGCTGGCAACGGTCCCGCCCCTGGCGTGGTGGTCCCGGAGAGACTGCAGGGAGGCCGCGCCGATGGCAGGACCGCCGGCCAGGGTGAGCGCCCGCCATCCGGGCACCACGATGAGGTCCTCGGGGCCGAGCTCGGGCCAGTCGAGCCGGGCCACCAGTGGCACGCCCTGAGCGGTGGGGACCAGGGGCTGCTCGGCGATGTAGCTGAGTGCGTAGGGGTGCCCGAAGTCGGAGGCCGTGGAAAAGACCTGCGCGGGTCCTGCCAGGTCCAGCAGATGGAGTCCGGGCACCAGGAGAAAGGCGATGTGGCTCACGATCCGGTCATCATGCCCGAGGCCCGGCCGAGGCCTCCAGTTGCCCGACGGTGGTGATGGTGGCGAAGCGGCCGGCGAGGGCGTACTCGGTGCGCCTGATGATCTCCTCGGCGCTCAGGGTGCGGGGGTCCGCCAGCAGTTCGGCGATGCTCTGGTCGGCTGGAGCATCCCGGTGCGGGACGGGGTTGGTCGCAGTGGCGTCGATGACGAAGGTGACCCGGTAGCCGAGGTCGCTCGCGACGCGGGCCGTGGTCTCGACGCACTGCTCGGTTCGGATGCCGCAGACAGTGAGCTCGCGGATGCCGCGCTCTGTGAGCAGTTGCTGCAGGTAGGTTGTGGTGAAAGCGTTGTGCGAGGTCTTGTGGATCAGCGGTTCCGTGTCCCGGCGCTCCAGCTCCTCCATCAGCCGGACATGGCCGAGGGCGGGGTCGAAGACATCGCCGCTGCCAGGCTCGGAGTGCAGTACCCACACCACCAGGTCCCCGGCCTGGCGGGCGAGCCGGACCAGGCGGTCGACCTGGTTGGCGATCTTCGGGTTGGAGATGGTCTCCCACAGCGGGCGGGCGCGGAAGGATTCCTGGACGTCGATGACGATGAGTGCTCGGGTCATGCTCCCCATCCTGACCGGCGCGACCAGAGCGGTGACAGGGCTCATCGGGTCCGTGTGCGGACCGATCCGGTCACGGCGGGAGTCCTGCCCACTCCCTGTGTACTGGCCACCACGCCTCCTCTGCCATCAGTGTCAGCGGCATCTCACTGCTGTGCTGGATGACGCACGGTGCACCCGTATTTCGTTGGCCCTCCGCGAAGGCTGCCTGTAGACCCGTTGCATGGGGATATGGACCGATGCCTTCACCGCGCCCGCCGAGCCGACCCTGTTGTCCCGGGAGGACTTCGGGCAGCTCGTGGTCGGCCTGGCGCGCGAGCGGGTGGCCTGCGTGCCCTGGGCACTGCTTGCGGGCGAGTTGTGTGTCAATGCGAGTCTGAACTGGGGGAGCGTCAGCGGGCAGGCCCGCTGGGACGCCCCTGAGGTCGGCACCGTTCTGCATTCCGAGGAGTATCCCGAAGGCCTGCGGGACGACGATCCCCCGCCGTGGGGTGACTCACTCGAACGGGCCCGGCTTCTGGCCCGCGGTGACGCCATACTCGACGTGCTGCCGGCCCTGCAGCAGGCACCATACGGGGAGGAGGACGTGGCGGTCGTCTTCCACCATCTGGACTTCACCAACCGGGCGATCGCCGACTACTTCGGGTACGAGGACGCACGTACGATGCTCGTCGCTTTCTCCCTGGCCCGACCGCAGAACCGGCCGCTGTCCACGAACGACGGCTGGAAGCCTCATGGACCGGTGCACCCTGTGCGCTCATGCCTGGTGCACACCTTCAAGCACGCAATGGAGGACAGCCCGTTGCCACCGCTCGCGTCCGTCGCCACCCGCTACTTCGGCCCCCACCTTGTCACCGGCGAGACCTGGGGTTGAGCAATGGGAGTTCGGCCTTTCCGAGCCCATCAGGCAGGGTCGGTGTGGCCCGATAGTTCCGTCACCTACCCTCTGCGGACGGGGCCTGGTTCCTCCGGAGCGGGCAGTTGCTTTTGATGCAGCGGCGGTTGTGCAGCACACAGGCCCGCAGCACACGGGCCCCTGGTCCGCGGACCCGTGAGACGGTTTTCAAGGCGTCAGAGCATGAGCAGCAGCCGCGTGTTCGGGACGAGCTTACGGTTCACGCTCGTGCTCTGCACGAAGATCGTGAAGTCGTCGTTGTGGTCCGGCTTGACTCGAACTTCCACGTCGGGCAGGCGGAGGAGGGCTCGGGCCTCGGGTCCGGTGTACACCCGGTCCGTCTTCTTCTCCAGCACCGCGATCTGCTTCTGCGCCTGGATCTTCTCCGACTTGCTCAGCTGGTAGAAGGCACCACCGGTACGGTAGGTGTGCCCGCACTCGACGACCCAGTCCCGGATCGCCGCGTCACGAGCCACCGGAATCAGCTCGTACTGCGACGGATCAACCGGCGTGAGTCCGGCCGCCTTGATGGTGTCCTTGTTGACCGCCTCGGCTCCCGTGGAGAACACCGCCCGCGATCCCCGGATGCCCTTGGTACGCCCCACCATGAACTTCTCGGTGGCCTGCCGGATGACCTGCCCGGCCTCTTCCAGTCCCTGTGTGCTCGTGGCGTCCCAGATGGCGACATTATCCTTCGGGAAACCGCACTGCATGGCCTCGCGCCGGCCCATCTGGTCCGGCACCAGGACGGCCAGCGTCCAGTTGTCCTCCTGTGTCTCGATCATGTCGGCCACGGCCCCGACCAGTGCACGCGGATCCGTGGCAGGGGCGTCGGGGCAGCGATGACTCGCGTTCTCCTGCCCGTCGGTGAGTATGAACGTCAGGAAGCTGTGGTCGCCGTACAGTTGAGCCGTCTGCGCCAGCTCCCGCTGAGACTTCAGTGCGGCCGCCAGCAGGGCCGTCATGCCCCCGACCCGGTACAGCTGCTCCAGTGACGGCATCCGCAGCACGTCCTTGTCGTAAATGACGCACTTCACCTTGTCCGCGAAGACGTACACCGTGACGCGGGTTTCCTGGTCCAGCTCCCTCGACCGGCGGGCGAGGTACGCAATCTGCTGATCGGCGACCTCGACGACCTTGCGGCTCAGATGCGACATGGACGAACTGGCATCCAGCACAAGGGCGACATGATTGATGTAGTTCTGGTTTCCGGACATGACCAGCTCCCCCTCATCCCGATTCGATGCTCCCACCGTCTCACGCACCACTGACAATCGGTCTCGGCTCCCGGCCCGGACGAGGAGCCCACCGGCCTCAGGACGCAACAGGCGCGCCGGCACACGGTCACCGCCCTTGGAACAACGGGTCCGTACCGCTTGCTGCCACTGCTGCTCTCCAGGGGCGGCCGGCCGTTGCGGCACAGCCGGTGGAACCGTGAGGGGGCCGCGCTCGACACATCCCGGGGCTGAGCCGACGAGTACGGCAGCCTCCCCCGCCGCACGCGTCGCTCTGGATGAGGAGGCGGCCTCGATCGTTGCCGCCCTGGGCGGCCGGCTTGATCGCAAGGCTGCTGATGACGCTTCGGATCCTGTCGGGCTCCTCGGCACCGGTGCGCGATTCACCGGCGCCAAGGTCCTCATCCCACTGATCGGCGGACTCACCATTGTCGCCGGCTTCACCGCCTGGGCATTGACCCGCACCGCCGGCGCCCTGGTCAACCTGCGGCTGTTCCGCCATCGCGCGGTTGCTTCCTCCTCCGCGCTGCTGTTCCTGGGTGACACCCCCTGTACGGGGCGACGATGCTGCTGCTTCTGCACTTTCAGCAGGTCCGCGGCATCGGCTCGGGCGCCGCCATGATCCCGCCAGCCGGCGCTGCGTACGTCGGCCTGGAACACCAAGACATCCCGGACGCCGGCATCATCGCCCGCGTCGCTCAGCGGACCGGCGGTTCGGTGGGCATCGCCGACCTCGCTGTCGTCTTCCAGCACATCGCCGATGACGCCCACACACCGAGCGCCTGGGCCGGCGGCTTCGACGCCGCCTTCGGGTGGGCGATGGGCCTTCACCGCCGTTGCCGTCACGCTGTGCCTGCTCCTGCACGGTCGCCTCGAGCCAGTGACCCCGCCGACCAAGCCGCAGAGCCAACTGCCACCGAGCCTCCAGCCCGTGGCTCTCGACTTCAGCGGGGCATGAGCGGCTTCGCCGATGCTCCCAGACTCACGGCGTGGCATCCTCTGACGCCGACCACCGCCCCGATCCCCTCTGGGCACCGCGGTCCGCTTCCCGACCCGCGCCACCGTTGGCCTCCACGGAAACTGGCCGGCTTCACATCTACCTGCTTCCCTCCTCACGGCACGTACGGGCGAGGCGGGGTGGTGCGGCGCCAGGGGCAAAGCGGAGAATCGCGGGCCGTTGCCGGGCATTACGGTGGGACATGAAGGCCTCCATGCGGTGAAGATTCGACACCTCCACCACACACGGGGGCCTTCGCCACGATCAAGAACGGCCCGCGTTAACAACGCTCGTGACCCATACAGCCAGGGCGCCTGTCATGATCGTCATCATGGGGATACACATCGCACCGGCCGCGGTGGCCGACTTCCACCAGGTCCTGACTGATCACTCCCGTTACTGGGGCGAACGCGACCTTCGGTCGCTGCATCTTCTGGCTATGGTGCAGGAGTTCGGCTCCACCTGCTTGGTTGCCCGGGCCGAGGACGGAATCCGCGGGTACATCTTCGGGTTCGTCACCCCGGACGGCACCGGGTACGTGCATCTGATCGCCACCCGGGATGATGCCCGTGGCACCGGTCTCGGCCGTCGTCTGTACACGGCGTTCGCTGAAGCAGCGGAACGTCACGGTGCACGGAAGTTGAAGGCGATCACGTCAGTCGAGAACACCGGCTCGATCGCCTTCCATCGCAGCCTCGGCTTCAACACTAAGATCGTCGACGACTACAACGGCCCAGGCCGGGCTATGGTCGTCTTCCACCGAGATCTGCCGCTCATTGTCCCGCGGCCCTGACCGACCAACCGCTACCGGTCATCGCTCCCCAGGCCGTTGCAGTAGTCGTGCGATGATCTTCGTTTGTGGCGCGTGGAGACCTGACGGGCGAGCAATGGGCGGTCCTGGAGCCGTTGTTGCCGATGGGCGAGAAGCCCGGCCGCCCGCTGACCTGGGCCCGGCGACAGCTGATCGACGGCGTACGGTTCCGGGTCCGCACCGGTGTCCCGCGGCCGGACATGCCCGCCGAGTACGGACCCTGGGGCCGGGTGTACGACCTGTTCCGTCGATGGCAGCGGGACGGCACCTGGCATCGGATCTTCACCGCGTTGCAGGGCCCGGGCGGATGCCAAGGAGCTGATCACCTGGGATCTCAACGTAGATTCCACGGTCCTGCGCGCCCACCAGCACGCTGCCGGTGCGCGTAAAACGGGGGACTGCCCACAGGAACCGCCTGGCGGTGTCGCCTGCGAGCCGGACGACCACGGACCAGGACGCTCCCGCGGCGGTCCAACCACCAAGCTGCACCCGGCCGTCGAACAGAGGCAGAAGCCCATGTTCCTCGTGATCACGGCCTGGCAGTGCGGGGATTTCCGCGGTTCGAGGTCGTGCTGGGCCGTATCCGGGTGCCCCGACCGGGGCGCGGCAGGCCCAGCGTGCGCCCGCGACGGGTGCGGGCGGACAGGGCGTACGCGTCCCGCAAGAACCGCGCCCACCTGCGGACTCGCGGTATCCGCTGCACCACTCCGGACAAGGCTGGCCAAGTCCGCAACCGCAAGAAGCGCGGGTCCGGCGGAAGCCGGCCACCGAAGTTCGACCCAGAGGACTGCAGGGCCCGGCACGCGGTCGAGTGCGGCATCAATCGCGTCAAGAGACATCGAGCCGTGGCCACCAGGTACGACAAACTCGCGGTCCGCTACGAGGCCACCGTCCTCGTTGCCGCCATCAACGAGTGGTTGTGACGTACTGGTCCGACGACAACTCGAACACCCGAACTCGCCGACCACCGGTGGGATTGACGGTCTCACAGAACAGATGCATCCCCAATTTGGCCATGATCCGTTCGGACGCGTCGTTGCCCACTTGCGCGATACTGACGATTCGATCCAGCCCTCGCTCTTCGAACCCGAACCGTACTGCGGCCGCAGCGGCCTCGGTGGCCAAGCCCTGCCCCCAGTGGGAACGTCCCAGCCGCCAGCCGACCTCAACCGCCGGCAGTACCTCCGGCAAGAAGCCGGGCACCGAAAGCCCGGTGAACCCGGCCAGCTCGCCAGTGGACCGGATCTCCACGGCGAACAGGCCGAAGCTTTGTGACTCCCACTCGCTCTCCCATGCCTGGATCCTGCCGCGAGTCTGCTGTTCGTCAAGGACGCTGCCGTCACGGATCCACCGCATGACCTCAGGGTCGGCATTGACGGCGGCCATGGGGGCAACGTCTTCCTCGCGCCAGCGACGCAGGATCAGACGGGGAGTCTCAAGCGTAACCATCCAATCATTCTGGATCTCAAATGGGCTCTCCACCATCCTCACCAGTCACTTTCGGCACCCCCCTGGGCGGCGCGATCGCCGTGGACGGCAAGACGCTGCGCGGCTCATGCAATCTCGGCCGACCCCGCGGGGAATGGCCCGCTTGGCGCCGTGAGTAACCGGTCCGGAAGCCGGCAACAAGGAGCGCTACCTCCAGTACGCGGGTCGTGAACGTGGAAACCAACTGTAGGACCGCGTTGCGGTCCTACAGTTCCTGGGCCGTCAGCCCCATCCCGGACCCCAACCAGGTGGGCAGGTGTGCTTGGGAGGACAGGGCTTGGGGGACACGGCGGCGGTGCTGTTGGGTGCGTGGTGGTCAGCCGCAGCCGCGCTGATGGCTCCCGCGCCGGCCGCTATGGCGATGAGGGGAGCGGTACAGATGGCGGCAGCCACGCGTCTGACCGTGGAGATTTTTGCACGCATGGCAGCTTCTCCTTTCGGGGTTGAGGACTGGATCTCAGGTGGCGATCAGTTCTGCTGGAACTCAGTCACCCCAGCCCCAGCCCCAGCCGTGGTGGTGGTGTCCTCCACCCCAGCCCCAGCCCCAGCCCCAGCCGTGGTGGTGGTGTCCTTCACCCCAGCCCCAGCCCCAGCCGTGGTTGTGACCGCCGCCCCAGCCCCAACCGCCACCGTCGCCCCAGCCCCAGCCGTTGTCCTGGTGGAACGAGACGACGTGCTCGGGCGCGGTGGTGGCGGCTGCGTGGGCGGCCCCGGCTCCGGCGGCGATGGCCAGGATCGGCGCCGCCGCGACTGCGATGGCCGCTTTCTTGATACGGGTGTGTACGCGCATGGTGAGCCCCTCTCTGAGGGTGTGCTTGATATTCAGGCGGCCTCGATGAGCCGTCCCCGGCGCTTGAGAGCCTGCGCGTAGCTCTGTGCGCCGCTCGCCGCCCGCGAAGCGCATTCGGGCGGCGGACCATCACCTTCCGAAATCGACCACAAACGATTTGCGAACTTCTCGGTTGATGTTGTTGTGGAGAAGGTCTTGCTTCCTGTGACTTAATACGGAGATGACGTCCGTCGGGATTGCTCGTCCGTCGAACTCATGTTGCGACGGTTTCTGATTCCGCTGAGCAGCCTGAGCACGGACGGGACGAGCAGGGCCTTGAGGCCGGGCGGATCCAGCCGCCAGTGGCGGGGCGTCCGCATGCCCGGTGCTCGGGCGGGTCCGCCGGACCCCGGAGCGCACACGGGGTGGTCATGGCTCCGGAAGAGGCGGGCGGTGACGCGGGCCTGGACGAGGTGCGGGCCCGGTGCATCGGTCATCCGAAGCGGTCGGGGACGGAGCATGACGACGTCGGCTTACTCGGTGTCGTCAGCCGGTGACCGGACGCGCCCGCCCTGCTGCCGGTGCCAGCCCCGCCGCCTCCTCCTTGGGGATTGTTGGGTCAGGCGGAGCGCAGCGCATCGAGGCGTGAGAGCTGTCGTTCGTTTCCCGGCCATGATGATCGAGCTCCGCCAGTGTTTCCTCGACGGGCAGGCCTTCGCCGTCGGCTCACAGGTGTTCGCGGGCCCAGGTGGTGAGTCAGCCCGCGAGGACGGTACGGATGGCGGTGGCGGCGCCGCGGACGAAGCCGCTGAGTACGGTGCGGGACAACCGGCGCCGGCGTGGCGCCGCGCGGAGTGTGCGCTCCTGGCCGTGAGGAGACGGTGCGGTGGTCATGGTCGGCCTCCTGTCGGGTCGGTTCGAGGGAGCGGTTTCCTGACCGGCCGTGAGACATGTACAGCGGGGGACCATCCGGGGCTCAGGCCGTGCCGGTGCCGCGTCCGGCGTCCGGTGCCGGGCCGACCTGCGGAGCCGCACCGGCTCCCGGAGCCGTACCGGTTCCCGGAGTCGCACCGGCCCCCCGGGACGCGGCGGCTCCCGGGGTGTCACCAGACTCCGTACGCCCCTCGGACCTCCCGGCGCGGCCGGCTTCCCGGGTCTCGCCGGACTCCGGGACTCGATGCGTGTTTGGTACCCGGCCGGCTGGCGTGGCCGGCAGGTAGCTCGCCAGGCCACGCAGAATGATCTCCAGGCCGATGTCGAACCTCTCGTCGGAGGAGTCCGTCACCATCAGCCCGGACAGGGCGCGCAGGTGGGGGAAGTCCTGGGCGGGCAGGGACGCGAAGTACTTCTGCATCTCGTCGGCCATCTCGCCCCAGTCGGGGCGGGCGGGTGAGGCGGTGCCACCGCCGTGCCGAGCGGCCCGGTCCCGCCACATGCCCTCCTCCAGGACGAACCCGTCGATGTAGGTGGAGATAAGGTCACCGGCTTCCGCCGCGATGCGGTCGGGCAGGCCGGCGGTGCGGAAGAGGGCGAGCAACGACTCGACGTGCGGCAGCAGTTCGGCGGTGAAGGGGACGTGCCCCATGGAGATCCTGGCCATGTCCCGGTGGGACAGCAGACGCCTGCGCCAGGTGGTGGCGAAGTCGCGCAGTTGCTCCTGCCAGCGCTCCGGATCGGGTGCGGGGAGCGCGTAGCCGTCGAAGAGCCGGGTGTACATGAGCTCCAGGAGGTCGTCCTTGGAGCTGACGTGGGCGTAGAGGGCGGAGACCGCGACGCCCAGTTCGGCCGCCACCTGGCGCATCGAGAGGCCGTCGAGTCCGTGCCGGTCCAGCACGGTGAGGGCAGCCTCGACGATCCGGTCGCGTGACAGCGGCGCGCGTGCGGGTGCGCCGGCTCGAGCGGGGCGCTCGCGCTCCCATGGGGACGGTGGAGGGGGTGCGGGGGTGCCGGCGGCCGCGTCGCTCATGCGATCAGTCTAGGGACCCGGAGAACAGTGTTCTGCCCAGGATGACGGCATACGCCGAGCCTGAGACGCGATATATCTTGTTCCGGGAGAGTGATTGCGCTATATCTTAATGAACACCGTTCTCTTGGTGAGCGCTGTTCTGCTACGGTGAACACCGTTCTCCCGAGTGTCCGGTCGCCAGCTCCCTGGGCCGTGTCCAGTGAGCCGGGCAGCCTTCGTCCATCCGTCCCGCCGCGCCCGCGTCTCCTCAGCGCGACGCGGCCTTCCGCCAGGAGTTTCCGATGTCCACCACCGGTGTCGCGTCCGCCGAGAGGCCCACCGACTCGCCGGCGCCCTACCGGTGGCGCTGGGCTGCGCTGTTCGTCATCCTCGCGGCCGAGGTGATGGATCTCCTCGACGCCGTCGTCACGAACATCGCCGGCCCCTCCATACGGGCCGACCTCGGCGGCGGCGCCTCCACCCTCCAGTGGCTCGCCGCCGCGTACACCCTCTCGATGGCCGTCGGACTCGTCACCGGCGGCCGGCTCGGCGACATCCACGGGCGCCGCCGGATGTTCCTGGTGGGAGCCGCCGGCTTCACCCTTGGCTCGTTGCTGTGCGCATTCGCCGTGTCGCCCGAGATGCTGATCGCCGCACGCGTCGTGCAGGGACTGTTCGGCGCGGTGATGCTGCCGCAGGGCCTCGGCATGATCAAGGAGATGTTCCCGCCGAAGGAGTCGCAAAAGGCGTTCGGCATGTTCGGCCCGGTCATGGGGCTGTCCGCAGTGTGCGGGCCGATCCTGGCGGGCTGGCTCGTGGACGCCGACTACCTCGGCACCGGCTGGCGGATGATCTTCCTGATCAACCTGCCGCTGGGGACCGCGGCCTTCCTCGGGGCCCTGCGCTACCTGCCCAAGGGGCGTTCCGGCGACAGGCCGCGCCTCGACACCCCCGGCGTGCTCCTGGTCTCGCTGGCCGCGCTGCTCATCATCTTCCCGCTGGTCCAGGGCCGTGAGTACGACTGGCCCGGGTGGACGTTCGCGATGATGGCCGCGTCGGTGGCCGTCTTCGGCGCCTTCGCCGCCTACGAGTCGCGCCGCAGCGAGGCCGGCCGTGACCCGCTGGTCGTCCCGAGCCTCTTCCGCAAGCGCGGGTTCAGTGGAGGCATGACCCTCGGGCTGGTCTTCTTCTCGACCATGCAGGGCTTCATGCTGGTCTTCAACCTCTACACCCAGATCGGCCTCGGCTACTCGCCGCTGAAGGCGGGCCTGGTGATGGTGCCCTGGTCGGGCGGCATGATCGTCGGTTTCGGTGTCGCCCAGGCCGTCGTCCGGTTCGGCCGGGGCGTGCTCCAGGCGGGCACGCTGGTCATGGCGCTCGGCGTGTTCGGCGTGTGGCTGACCCTCGACACGGTGGGCAGCGGCGTCGGCCCCTGGCAGCTCGTACCGGCCCTGCTCGTCACCGGCATCGGGATGGGCCTGCTGATGGCCCCCTTCTTCGACATCGTGCTCGCCAGCGTCGAGCAGCACGAGACGGGCTCGGCGTCCGGCACGATGACCGCGATGCAGCAGCTCGGCGGCGCCTTCGGCGTGGCGCTCCTCGGTACCGTGTTCTTCGGCCTGCTCGGCGGCGGTATCGCCACCGCCGTCGACCACCATGCGGCCGGCCTGCGCGGTCAGCTGAGCGCGGCGCACGTGGCACCGGCCGCCCAGGACCGCGTCGTGGCGGACCTGCGGCGGTGCGCCTCCGACCGTGCCGTCGCCAAGGATCCGGCCGCTACGCCGGCGTCCTGCGCGCGCCTGGGGAAGGACACCCGGTCCGCCGTGACGTCGCCGCAGGCCGGCGCCCGGATATCCGGCGCGCTGGAGACCACCGCGAAGTCGGCCTTCCGCACCGGATTCGGCTCCGTGATGAAGACGGTGCTGTGGATCGTCGACGGCATGCTCGTCCTGACGTTCCTGCTCTCCTTCCTCCTCCCGCGCCACGCACGGCCCGAGGGCTCCGCCGGCCACTGAAACCCGGCGGCCACGGCGAGAGGAACGGCCGGGCACCACCGCGCGGTGGTGCCCGGCCGACGCCCCTCGGCTCGCGCCGGCGCACCGCTGCGGCATACTGACACCCCACCAGTACAACAAAATGTTGAAGGAGGGGGAGTTGGCAGCCAGTTTCAGGACAGTCACCCAGGTGGGAGAGGCCCACCAAGCTCAAGCGGAAGCTCTGGGACGCGCTTTCCAGGAGGCGATCGCGCCCGCCACCGTCAACTACGACTTCGGTCACATCCGCGATGCCGCCGCCGCGCTTCCCGACAGCGACATCGTCAAGATGGTCCGCGGTTGGGGGCTCCAGGAGGAGGCGCCGCTCCTGGTGATGGCCCTGTCCCTCAAGGAGGCGGTCCGTCAGGCGCTCCCGCCCGAGGCGGCTCAGGCGTCTTTCTGGGACACCGTCGAGCACGACCTCGCGGGCGCCTTCACCCATCTCGCGGCACAGGAAGGCGAACCGGGACTGGCCTACTACGACGAGGGCCCCGACCACACGAGCTACTACCGAGACCTGTTCTTCGCCCTCCAGGACGAAGAAGCCGGCCCCTACCTGTACGCCGTGGCCTTCTGCACCGACGTCACCATCGGCTTCGACAAGTCCCGCATGCGCACCCTGGACCTCACCGACACCGCGCCGTTCGCCGTCCGGCTCAACGCCATCGTCGTACGCCAGAAGCTCGCGAACGCGGCCTGAACCTCCGGTCGCGGCCCGCCGTCCCGGGCCGCGCAATCACGCACGACTCAGTCAGCCACAGCCCTTTGGGTTCGTGGTCGGTCCAGTTGAGGCCGTACATCGCAGCCGGCGGGCGCGTCGTCGCCGTAGGGCCGGACGTCCTGTGGTCCCTGGGTTCGACCTTCACGGAGGCGCTGATCTACGACGTGCATGGCGATGGTGGAGTCCATCGTGCAGAGCAGGCGGACCGGCTCGGCAACTGCCTCACTGGCAGGTGAGACGATCTTGCGGTGGCTGGCATGATCACGCCGTCAGTGCCGTCCTGGACAAGCCCGTTCACCCGACTGAGACGGCCGAGGGCTGCATTTCGTCGCCGCCCCCGCAGACAGCGGGGCGTGGGGGAGCGGAACCCGGCGAGATCGTGTGGCGTGAGTTCACAAGTGGGACCGCATCAGCGCGAGTTGCGGTACCGGTTACTCAGGAACACTGCTCCCAGGGCTGTGATGCCGCCGCCCAGCAGACCGGCCGCTGGTCCGGCCGCTCCGTGGCCCACGAAGCACTTGGCGATCATCAGGTACCCGACGACGCCACTGGCCCCCGATGAGGACAAGGTCGACATGGACCGCGCGACCGCTCCCGAATCCCCGACACCGGCAGAATGTCATGGCGGACGTGATCGTGATCGGCGGCGAACCGGCCTGCTTCCTAGTTCACTGGCCGAGTTGTTTGTCGGCAAGTGCGGTGTCGCCCTGACCCGACAGAGAGGTAGCGACGCTGATGGGGGTGGCAACTCTTCGTCATAGGCGGACAGTGCAGCTCGTGACCGGCTGACGCCCTCTATCGCGTGGGCGGTCTGGGGCTCATGCCGGCGAAGGCCGCTTGCAGGACGCGATCGATGTAGTCGTGTGTGATCGGCTGCTGTGTGATGAGGAGTCTGTAGTACAGCGGGCCGGACAGCATGTCGAATGCCAGGTCGAGGTCGAAGTCGGGCGCGAGTTCGCCCTGGTCCTTGGCGGCTTTGAGGCGAGCCAGGGTGTCGGCGGTCTGCGGCTCGATGAAGCGCTGGTTGAGCGCGGCGGCGACTTCGGGATCATGCTGCGCTTCGCCGATGAGAGCTTGGTACAGCGGACCCCAAGGGGGCCGGCCCAGCACATCGACAGCCTTGATCATCGTCTCGCGCAGGTCGGCCACGACATCGCCGGTGTTGGAGTGGCTCAGACCTTCGGTGTTCAGGCTGAGGACCGCGTCGAGGAAGAGGAGGCCGCGGGACGACCAGCGGCGGTAGACGGTGTGTTTGCCGACGCCGGCCCTGTTCGCGACCGCCTCGATGCTGAGCTTGGCGTAGCCGAGCTCAAGGGCCAGGTCGAGTGCTGCCCTCATGATCGCATCGGTTCGGTGGTCGGTACGGCTGGGGCGACGATCGGTCATGTCGCCATCCTAACGGCACGACACGTGCCGTCTTGACAAGGGGATTGCCCGGTGATCACACTCCGACAGGACGACACGATCCGTGCCGTGCCGTCCTGCCTGTCCCATCCCGAGGGCCAAACGAGCCACAGATCCGAAGGACCGCACCTTGTCGCCTGATCCCACCCTCGTTCACCCACTGCCGGCGCATGACCGGGTGGTGTTCCTCAAGCCACTGGTCACCTCGCCGAAGATCGCCGTGGGCGAGTACACCTACTACGACGACCCGGCCGGCGCGACCGGGTTCGAGCACCTCAACGTCCTGTACGCGTACGGCCCCGAGCGTCTGGTCATCGGCAGGTACTGCGCGATCGCCTCGGGAACCAGGTTCCTGATGGCCGGTGCCGACCATCCGACGATGGGGGTGTCCACGTTCCCGTTCACCATGTTCGGCGGCCGCTGGACCGAGGAGACCCTGGATATCGTCACGTCCATGCCCAGCCGCGGTGACACGGTGATCGGCAATGATGTCTGGTTCGGTCACCAGGTGACCGTCATGCCCGGCGTGCGCATCGGCGACGGCGCGATCATCGCGGCCGGCGCAGTGGTCACCGCCGACGTTCCGCCCTACACGATCGTCGGTGGCAACCCGGCCAGACCGATCCGGCAACGGTTCAGCGACGCCGACGTCGAGCAACTGCTGCGCGCCGCCTGGTGGGACTGGCCCGCCGACCTCGTCACCGAACACGCCCGCACCATCATGTCCGGAACCCCGGACGACATCGCCCGCATCGCCACCGAGCACGGTCTGGGGAAGCCCCTGTGACCCGGGTGTCCATCGAAGAGCACTTGGTGGCCGGCAGCGCGGCCGCAGCTCCCCGGATCGGCAGCGGGGGAGGGCTTTGGCAGAAGGTCTCACGCGCCGGACAGCAGATCTGGAAGTCCGCGCGCAATCCGCTTACCCAATGGTCAAGAATCGTTGACCATTACTCGCATGCCTACCGATGATCCTCCCGAGACGTTTCACGTCACCACGGACGAGCAGCTGCGCGCCGTCTCCAATCTCACGCGTCACCGGATCATGGCCGTGCTCCGCTTCGAGCCGGCGACGATTACGCAGATCGCCGAGCGGGTGGGCCTTGCGAAGGGGAGTTCCAGCTATCACGTGCGGTTGCTGGAGCGGGCCGGCCTGGTGAAGGTGGTACGAACCCGGAAGGTGCGGGGAGTCAACGAGCGGTACTACGCAATGGCCGCGCGGGCGATCGTGCTGCCGGATCCGGGCGAGGGCGGGCCGGATGTGCTCATGCGGCACGCGGTGGCGGATCTGGAGGCGTCGCCGGTGGATGGCGAGCGGCACGTGCGGATGGCGCATCTGCGGCTCACCGAGGAGCAGTTCGCGGAGCTGGGGGCGCGGCTGCAGGCACTGGCGGACGAGTACCGGGAGCTGTCCGATCCGTCGCTGCCGGACGCGTCACTCGTCTTTGCACTGTTCCACCCCGCATCGCTGAAGCAGGCCGAAGGAGATGCCAAGTGACCTCAGGCGTTCGGAAGTTGCCGACCGGCTTCGGACGGCTGTGGACTGCGCAGACGGTGTCCTCGCTCGGTGACGGGGTGACGCACGCCGCGCTGCCGCTGCTCGCCTTGACGTTGACGCGGGATCCGATGGCGCTCGCCGTCGTCACGGCCGCCGGAACCCTGCCGTGGCTGCTCTTCGGGGTGCTCGGCGGTGCGCTGGTGGACCGCTGGGACCGCCGGCGCACGATGTGGGTCGCGGACACGGCACGTGCGGTGCTGCTCGGGATACCCGCGGCGGCGGCCGTGTTCGACGTGCTGAGCATTCCGCTGCTCGCGGCCGTCGCCTTCCTGCTCGGTCTCGGCGGGCTCTTCTTCGACACGGCCGCCACGGCCTATCTGCCGGATCTGCTCCACCGCGACCCCGCACTCCTGGAGCGCGCCAACTCGCGCTTGCGTGGCGCCCAGACCGCCATGTCCGGCTTCGCGGGGCCGCCTGCGGGCAGTGCGCTGCTCGCGCTCGGGCGGGCGGTTCCGCTGCTCGCCGACGCGGTCTCGTTCGCGCTCTCCGCCCTGCTCGTACGGTCGCTTCCCGCCATGCCCCGGCCCGTGCCGGAGGTCCGCGAGTCGCTGCTTCGGCAGGCGCGGGCCGGAGCCTCGTACGTCTTCCGCGACCGAGTGCTGCTCGGCCTCGCACTGCGTCCGGCGGTCGGCAACGTCGCCTTCCTCGCTGTGGAGACCGTCCTCGCCCTCTTCGCGCGCGACCGCCTCGGCATCGGCACCTACGGCTTCGGCCTGCTCCTCACGGCGGAGGCCACCGGCGGTCTGCTCGGTGCGGGCATCGCCTCCTTCCTTGGCCGACGACTCGGCACCGGCGCCGCACTGACCTGCACGGCCGCAGTCGAAGGGCTCGCCATCCTGGGCCTTGCCGCTGCCCCGAACCCGTACGTCGCCGGCCTCGCGCTCGCCGTCTGCGGGGCCGGCATGGGCGCCACCATGGTGCTCGGGCCCTCCCTCAGGCAGGCGATCGTCCCTGCCGACCTCATGGGCCGGGTCGCCTCCACCTCCCGCATGCTGGCCATGTGCGCTGCCCCGTTCGGGGCCTTCCTCGGCGGCTGGCTGGCCACCAGCTACGACGTACGCACGCCGCTCTACGCCGCCGCCGTCCTCCTCCTGGCGATGACGGCCGTCACGGCATCCATGACCAGCAACCGCCGGGTCGAAGCGGCGCTGCGTGGCGCCGCCCCGGCCGATGATCCAGCCCACCCGGAATCCCGGAATTCCGCTCAGGAGCATGCCATTTAGTACTCCAGCAGCACTTTGACGTCTTCCCTGGTCAGGGGGGATTTGGGTAAGTGTAGTGGGCTGAGTTCCGGCCTATGTTCTCTTTCCCGGACCGCCCCTCGATCGTGTGCAGCCGCCGCTGATAGTGACAACGGGCCGGGCAGCCTCCCGGTGTGATCGACGAGCGTGCAGTTGAGATCTGGAACGACGAGCTCGAGGAACTGTTCCTGCGTACCGGCCACCGCTTCAGGCGCGTCGAACCGCGTCGCCTCGAATCAGCCGAAGTCGTTGGTCTGGTCGCTCGTTGTAGGGCTGGTGGCCTGCCACTGCTCGGGACTCAGCAGGCGTGTGCGCGCGGCTAAACGGCGCAGGGCGGCGACGGCGCCTTCGTCGAGTTGTGCCCCGCTACTTTTGGTGGTGCATCCAGCCGCACACGCCGGTGGTGTGGTGGATGCAGTGATGTGCGGTGTTGGTCGACGGGAGCGTCACTGCGGACGCGGCCGGTGCACTGAAGAAGACACCGGCCACGGTGATGGCCACCGTTGAGACAGCAAGACGAGCGCGCAAAGGAACCCCCTTTGAGATCGAGCGGCATCGTCGGCCGGTTGCCGGGGCCCAGGTACGGCGGCTGCGGCGAGGCTGAGGCGGGTGTCCATGTCGAGGTTGACTTCTCCGTACGGGCATACGTGGGACCAGAACAGCGGGGTCAGGCCGCGCCGGTCGGCGGACGTGAGGAGGCCCGCCCACTCGGCTTCACCGAGGATGTCCTGGAGCATCAGGGCATTTGCTCCCAGCCGTGCAGCTGCACAGTGCCCGCCCCGTGTGTCACCCGGTCCCTCACCCCGGCATGGGCCCGACAAACGGGGTAGCCGGTGTCAGTGCCGGCTTGTGACCGGTCGGCGGGCCGCGGATGGTACGTACCGCCAGCCGGGACATGGTTCCTGAAGGACAACCAAGCGCGACTCGGCCCGCACTGTGATGTGCGGGCCGACGCCCTTCTCATAGCCGGTGGATCGATGCCGGTTCAGTCCCAGTTGCACTTGGAGTTGGTGAGCGGGTCCATGGCCTTCAGCCACGAGATGTCAGGACGCCATGACTCCAGGTCCCAGGACTCGCCGCCGGTCCAGCCGCCGGGCTTGGGGACGGAGAACATGACGTGGCAGGCGAACTGCTTGTACAGGGAGCTGTTCTTCGTGTCGGTCATCGCCCACGGCTGCGGTACCCGCTGCCATGCCTGTTCCCACTCGACGGGGATGAGTGCACGGCCACCGGCGCGTCCTTTCAGCGTGGGCCAGGTGCGCACGACGAAGGTGTCCTGCCACTTGTCGAGGGGGATTTCGATGCGGGTCTCGTTGATCAGGTCGGCTGCCTGGGACGCGGGGTCGTCCGCGACCGTACCGTAGTAGCCGACGCACGCGTGAATGCAGCCTTCGATGTTGTTTCCGTCGGGGTTATAGAAGATCGTTTGGAACTTGGAGAACCGCTGGTAGTTCTCTTTGTTGTCGTTGTCCCAGTACACATCGGACGTCGGGTAGCCGAAGGCACCGGACTCCCAGTTGTACGCCGACCACACCCAGCCGATCTTTCCGGAGACGGCGTGGGCGCCGTGGGACAGGGTGGGGTGCCAGTACATGGTGCCGCCTTCGAACTGCTGGCGCTTGCCCTCGCTGTCGGGGTTGGTCAGTTCGTCGCTCACGGGGTAGCCGAGCTTGCCGGCTTCCCAGCCCATGTCCGACCACTTGTCGCGTATGGCGCCCCATACGGGGTGGGCGCCGGTGGTGGAGGTCCAGTAGATCGAGCCGTGGTCGAAGGTGTTGTACCGTCCGCGGCCGTCCGGTGTGGTCAGCTCCCCGGATGTGGGGCACCCGAGGACGCCGCCTTCGCCTCCCAGTTCGTTGTACTTCGTGAGGATGGCGCCGCCGACTTCCTTCCCGCAGACCGAATCCGCAGACGCTGGGGTGGCCTGGAGGCCGAGTGTGAGGCAGGCAGCAGTGGCAGCGACGGCTAAGGCCTTGGACATCTTGTGTCGCTTCATGGGTCCCCCTTGAGAGAAGTGACTCGACAACTTGGATAGTGACACTTCCCAATGAGGGGCTGATAGTGGTTCAGGTGAGATGGCTGGATCGGATCCCTCGTGTAGGAATCCTCTGGGATCCATCACGAAACGTCGGGTTCTCCAGCAGTGCGTCGAGTACCCTCGCCACTCTCGTCAGGTGTCTGCGGCCAAAGGTTGTCCTACCTTCACGACGTGGGTCTGATCACGCCTGGCGACACCCCTGTCCTGTCCCACCAGGTCCTCGAACGACCGCACCGCCGCGGGGTGGAGTCACCTTTGTCCCGTGGAGAACAGGGGCCCTAGTCAGGCCCAGCAGCAGCCGCTAGCCTCGTTGCGGCCGTGAAGGCAGTGGGGTTACACGCGGCAGCGACGGGGGCTTGTGAGAAGTGACGCTGAACACCGACGGCCCGGAGGCGGCTGACCAGCTTCGTTCATTGCACGCCTGGTTGACTGATGTCGACGAGTTGAGAGGCCGAGTCGGCTGCAAGGAGAGCCCACCCGAGAAGGGCACGCTCGGACCTTTGCTCGAGGCGCTTACGGTGGCCCTCGGTCCCGGCGCCGCGGCGACCGCGCTGGCCACGACCGTCATCGCCTGGCTGCGTACCCGGCGCAGTGAGATACACATCAAGGTGACACTCCCGGACCGCCGTTCGCTGGGACTCTCCGCCAGGAACGTGGCTGATCTCGACGCGGCAGCCCTACGGCAGCAAGTGGCCGATGTCGCGATCCTGCTTGGCGCACAGGACGAGCAAGGAGACGTGACCTTGGAGATCGCCCCGGTCGAGCGCCGCGAGGACCGATGACCGATCTGGACGGCGCGGGTGCACAGGTTCTGCTGATCGCTACTGCGACGCACCAGGACGGCGGACTGCCCTCGGTACCCTCGGTCGCCGACAGCTTCAGAGATCTGCGGACGGCTCTGATCGAGCGTTGCGGGGTGCGCCCGGAACATGTGACGGCAGTGCTCGACCCGGCTGACGCCCAGAGCATGGCCCTCGCCGTGGCAACGGCGGCGAAGCGGGCCGTCACCGTTCTGCTGGTCTACTTCATCGGGCACGGTCTGCTTACCCCGGGCGGGGATCTATTTCTGGCCGCCAGCAGCACCGCGGAGCTCACTCCCGGTATGGCCGAGCACCAGGCGTACTCCTTCGCCGCCTTGCGGGAGGCGGTGCTGGCGAGCCGGGCGGCGTCCAAAGTCGTCGTGCTCGACTGCTGTTTCTCTGGGCGCGCGTCGCTCGGCGGCACCTCATTGATCACCGCTTTCAACGCGGCACCCGGGAACGGGATGTATCTCCTTGGGTCGGCGGAGCTACTGGCCCGCGCTCCGGAGGACGCCGAGCACACCACGTTCACCGGAGCGTTCCTGGAGCTGTTAG
>NZ_CP011497.1:8475290-8484101 GCF_001027185.1 Streptomyces incarnatus
ACGGTTCACATAGAGGATTGCGTTGAAGACGTCCCGTAAATCGACCTTGGCCGACTGTCCGGTCGGTCTGCGGTCGAGCCGGGCCTTTCTCCAGGTCGTCAACGTCGGCTCGATCAGGGCCCATCGGGCATCGGACAGGTCGCTGGGGTACGGCTTGCGCTCGCTCACGGCGTAGCGTGATCACGGGCGAGCCGGAAGACCAGGTTCCGCTGCCCATCAGGCGATTCCGGGGCATCTTCAAACCAGACAGACTTCCAGACACAGAAGCGAACGAGACGGATGGCCGATCCCTCGTCACGCAGAAGGTCATACACGGCCTACCGAATGAAAGCCCCCAAACAAGGACAGGAACGAGAGCCGCATACAGGGCCTGACCTGCATAAACGCCCTCTAACAGGCTGGTGAGGGGCCAGGGGGCGAGGCTTCTCGCCCAACCCGTGCGACAAGGGGAGCTGAGCGCTTGAGCTGGCGCACACGGCCAACTCAAGCGGGCGCCCCGGTGGCGGGTCTCCCTTCTTCGTCTCTGGGAGGGCAATACGCAGGCCGCGCGACTTTGTCTTCATCTGGCGCCGGTATGTAACCCACGCCTCAGTCAAGGCCCGGCCGGTGGTCCAGTTGCCTGTCTCGGCCTACCAAGCCCCGAATTGGCCGAGCTGTGGCTCGGTGATCCGCACCGCGCTCGGTCCCTCACATTCAGGGAGCAGGTGGGATGCCGCGGGCACGTGTGATGGCCCACAGTTACGTTGTGCACAATCAAATTGCGTACTAGCGTCTGTGGACACTGCATCACGACAGGGAGGCGGCATCATGAAGCCCGTCCGCTACGAGGAATACCGTCCCATCGAACGCCCGTCCTACGAGGAGGAGATGGAGGAAGTTGTCGCCCAGGTGGCACGTCGTACTCGCGCCTCGGTCGAGCGGGAAACCGTCGGTCGAGCTGTTCGCGCTGCTCACGCAAAGACCTATGGGCTCCTCAAGGCCACGGTCACGGTCGGTGACAACTCTGGCTTCTACGGGCAGGGAATCTTCGCCCGGCCGACCGCGTACGACGCCGTTGTCCGCTACTCGAACGGCTTGGGCCACCACCGCCCGGACCATCAGTTGGGCGCGGCGTGCGGAATGGGCATCAAGCTGTTCGGGGTTGCCGGCCCCTCACTGCTGGAGGACGAACGAGACAGCGGCACCTTCGACCTCAACCTGATCAACAACGAGGTCTTCTTCGCGAACACCGCCTACGACTACATGGTGATCGAGGATTTGTTCGCCGAACTGCCCGAGGCCCTGGTGGACCCAGTCCGCCGCAAGACCTGGATGGCGGAGTTCCTGACCCGCCGACACACGCTCACGGATCCCGACAGCTGGCTGTGGGACGAACTCCTCGCCATGCTGTCGTTCACTGCCGTTCCGCGCCAGAACTTGCTGTCGTACACCTACAACAGCATGGGCGCCTTCCGGTACGGCGACCACATCGCCAAAATCCGTACCGTGCCGACGGCCGCGTCCCTGGCCTCCCTCACGCACCCGATCGTGGATGTGCGCGCGGATAACGAGGCGTTCCGCCGCACCCTGGTGGCCGAGGCCGCGGAGCGGGACCACTCCTTCGAGCTCCAGGTCCAGCTCAACACCGATCTGGCCCGGATGCCGGTGGACAACACGTCCGTCAAGTGGCCCGAGGACCTGTCCCCCTGGGTGGCAGTCGCCCGGGTGGATCTCCCGCGCCAGGACATCGGCGGGCACGACAACCTGGCGGCCGCCGACGCCACATCGATCACGCCGTGGCGATCACGCGAGGAACACCGGCCCATCGGCGAGATCCAGCGGGTGCGGCAGGAGGTGTACCGGCGCTCGTCCATCGAACGGCACCGCATCAACGGACAAGAACGGCGCGAACCGGTCGGCAGTGCTGAGCTGCTGGGCTGAGCTTTTCGCCGCCACGCCGGGGCAGCGGCCGTCGTCGGGCCGCAGGAGCATCGTGTCCACCACGACATGCTGCGTACCCCTCAAGTCGTACGGCGGGGCCTGATCGGGAAGATCCCGGTCTCGAACAGACGCCGCCCACGGACGTAGCGGGTCGGGAGCCGCAGGGTGGCACTGCCTCGCGGACCCGGTGGCCGGGGCCTGCTGGGCCTGCGACTGTTCCCCTCCCCAGTTCGCCGGCCGTGTTGTCGCTCCAGTCCGGGTGGCGACTGCCTCAGCGGATCGACTGCTGCGCCGCGACGATCGCGTTCACCGTCTGCTCTGCCCGGCCGTTGCACGCAGCTCCGCGAATCCCCGGAGCTGCGTGCCCGATGCGCCGTCGGATCCACGTTCAGGCGTGGACGGCCTTGGTCTGCAGAAACTCCTCCAGTCCGTAGCGGCCGAGTTCCCGGCCGTTGCCGGACTGCTTGCAGCCGCCGAACGGAGCGAGCAGGTCGATCTGCGTGCCATTGATCTGGATCTGGCCGGCGTGGATCCGGCGGGCGATTGCTGCGGCTCTTTCGGGGGCGGCGGACCAGACGGCTCCGGAGAGCCCGTAGATGGAGTCGTTCGCGATGCGTACGGCGTCCTCCTCGTCGGTGTAGGGAAGGATGCAGAGCACTGGGCCGAAGATCTCCTGGCGGGCGATGGACATGTCCGGCCGGACGTCGGCGAAGACGGTCGGCTGCACGTAGTAGCCCGTGTCGAGTCCGGTGGGAGCTTCCGGGCCGCCGGTCACCAGGCGGGCTCCGTCGGACATGCCCTCGGCGATGTAGCTTCTTACGCGCTGCCGCTGCTCGTGGGAGATCAGTGGTCCCATAGTGGTCTGCTCGGACATCGGATCGCCCACGACGCAGTTGTCGGCGGTCTTGGCCGCCAGGTCGACGGCTTCGTCGTACTGGCTGGTGTGCACCAGAAGGCGGGTCCATGCGGTGCAGGTCTGACCCGAGTTGGCGAACGCGCTCGCCACGGTGGCCGCGACCGCATGGGGGAGGTCCGCGTCCGGCAGGACGATGCTGGGTGACTTGCCACCGAGTTCGGAGACGACCCGCTTGACCGTGCCGGAGGCGAGCTCCGCCACCCGGCGCCCGGTGCGGGTGGAGCCGGTGAAGGAGATGACGTCCACGCCCGGGTGTGTCACCAGGGCCTCGCCGGCGCCGCGTCCCGACCCGGGTACGAGGTTGAACACTCCACGCGGCAGTCCTGCGTCGACCAGCGCCTCGGCGAGCAGGTACGCCGACAGCGGTGCCGCCTCGGCCGGTTTGAGAACGACGGTGCATCCGGCTGCCAGTGCTGGAACGACCTTCGCAACGGCCTGGAACAGCGGGTAGTTCCACGGCGTGATGGCGCCGACGACACCGAGCGGCTCCTTGATCACCTCGCTGCCACCCAGGCGCTCGGTGAAGTCGAACTCCGGCAGCAGGTCGAGGTAGGACGTCACCAGGGCCAGCGGTGCACCCGCCTGTACGGTGCGGGCAAAGGAGATCGGGGCGCCCACCTCGGCCACGATCGTGTGCGCCAGCTCCTCGTGCCGGGCGGTCAGCGCATCCCGCAGCCGGGACAGGTACCCGAGGCGTTCCGTCACGGGGGTGCGCGACCACGTGTCGAACCCACGGCGTGCCGCACGCACGGCCTCGGCCACGTCACCGGCCGACGACAAGGGAACGGTGCCCATGACCTCCTGGGTGGCAGGATTCTCCACCTCCAGGACCGTCTTCTGCCGCGGTGTCCGCCAGCGGCCGTCCACGTAGATGGCCTGATAGTTCTTCACTACTCCACCTTCGTCTCCGGGGCGGCGGCAGGCGCGTCGTCGGCGAGCGTGCGGCGGATCTGTTCGCACAGCGCGCGCAACTGCCGTTCTTCTTCGGCGGACAGACCCACCTGACACAGCATCGTCTCGGGGATGTTCCGTGCCTCGTGCTGCAGTTGCCGCCCGGCTTCGGTGACAGTGAGCACCAGCCGCCGCTCGTCGTGGGCTGCCCTGACGCGGCTCACCAGACCCTTGGCCTCCAGCCGCTTGACCACCGGGGTCAGTGTCGGCGGATCGAGATGCGTGCGCTCGGCGAGGGTGCGTAGATCCACTCCGTCGTCCTCCCACAGCGACATCATCGCGATGTACTGCGTATAGGTGAGCCCGAGGGGATCGAGCAGGGGGCGATATGCGCGTGTGATGGCGTTGACCACGCTGTACAGAGCGAAGCAGGGCTGCTCGGACAGCCGGTGGGCCTTCATGCCGGGCTCCATCAGCGCCAGTACCCGTTGGCTGCCGCGATGGTGGCGAACTCGGTGGCGACGACCTGCGCCACGGCGATCAGGCTGTCCGCGTTCTCCCCGTACACCGGGCGCAGCCGCTGGCGTACGTCGCCGTCGGGCTGTGTGGCCTTCACCGACAACCGGGCCAGCTTGACGGCGAGGGCACGGCCCTCCTCGGGAGTGGCGGTGATCAGGCTGTTTCCAGGCACGAGTTCCATGGGGACCTCCGAGGGGAAAGAATTAATGCGCTAATTATTTGCGCACTAATCATTTCGTGTCAAGCGCGCGAGTGAACGCGCGTTCTCTCCACGCCGCCTCCTCTGTACGGGTACGGGCGCTCGCCCACCGCGGGCATCCGGAGCACGACGTTGGGGGACGAGGGGTGAGGACGGCATGCGGGTTCTGGTCGTGGAGGACGAGGAGATGCTTGCCGACGCCATTGCCCGGGGACTGCGGCAGGAGACGTTCGCGGTGGACGTCGTACACGACGGCGAGGCGGCCCTGGAACGCCTGGCCGTCAACGCGTACGACGTGATGGTGCTCGACCGTGACCTGCCCAGGCTGCACGGTGACGAGGTGTGCCGGCGCACCGCCGCCTCCGGCACCGACGTGCGGATACTGATGCTGACCGTGTCGACGACCGTCGCCGAGAAGGTCGCCGGGCTCAGTATCGGTGCCGACGACTACCTCGCCAAGCCCTTCGCCTTCGCGGAACTGGTCGCTCGAATCCGTGCACTGGGCCGCCGCGCGCGGCCCCCGCAGCCGCCGGTACTGGAGCGCTCGGGCATCCGGCTCGATCCCCATCTCCGTGAGACGTACCGCGACGGCCGCCCCGTCGCCCTGTCCCGAAAGGAGTTCGCGGTACTGGAGGAGCTGCTTCGCGCGGCCGGCGCTCCGGTCTCGGCGGAGACGCTGCTGGAACGCGTCTGGGACGAGAACGACCCGTTCACCACGATCGTCCGCGTCACCGTACGAGGGCTGCGCCGCAAACTGGGCGAACCGCAGGTCGTGGAGACCGTCACTGGTGTGGGATACCGCGTCCGATGAGCCCACACGGTTCGCGGCCGGACCCCGCCGCACGCCCCGGGCTCCCTTGGCGCGGGAGTCTGCGGCTGCGCCTGACCGCGGTGTTCGGCCTGCTGTTCTTCATCGCCGCAGCGGCCGTTCTCGCGGGGGCCGTGATCCTGGTGCGCAACAGCATGCAGTACAGCCTGGACATTGTCTTCTCGCCCGACCACGCATCCGACAGTGACGCAGGCACCAAGAGCATCATCATGGACTCGATGCGCAGGAACCTGCTGACCAAGGGCGGTCTGACCGTCCTGGTGGTGGGTGTGCTCGCCACGACGGCCGGCTGGCTCGTGTCCGGACGGTTGCTGCGTCCCCTGCACCAGATCACGTCCACCGCCGAGCGCATCGCCGGGCGGACCCTCCACCGGCGCATCGCCCTCGACCTTCCTCCGGGCGAGGTGAAGCGGCTGGCCGACGCCTTCGACCAGATGCTCGACCGGCTCGACAGTGCCTTCGCGGGCCAGGAACGCTTCATTGCCAACGCGGCTCACGAGCTGAAGACTCCGCTGGTCATCAACCGGACCTTGGTCGAGGTCGCGATGAACCAGCGCGACGTGCCGCCCGAAACCCGGCAGCTGGGTGCCCATCTCCTCGCTGTCAACGCCCGTCACGAGCGCCTCATCGATGCCCTGCTCACTCTCGCCCGTGCCGAGGATGCGCTGACCGACCGCGTTCCGCTGGACCTGGCGGGCATCTGCGCGGCCGTCATCGAGGCGGCCGGACCGGAGGCGGCACAAGAGGAGGTGCGCATGGCACAGCGGCTCGCTCCCGCGCGCACCGTCGGCGACCCGATCCTGCTGGAGCAACTGATCCGCAACCTGGTGGAGAACGCGGTGCGCCACAACCGGCGCGGCGGCCACCTGGAGGTCACCACGCGGCACGGCGCGCGGGGAGCGCAGGTCGAGGTGACCAACACCGGGGCGGTGATCTCCGCGCATGAGATCCCCGTGCTCTTCGAGCCCTTCCGCCGCCTCACCGACCGGATCGGATCGGCGCGCGGCAGCGGGCTGGGCCTGTCCATCGTACGGGCCGTGGCCCAGGCCCATGGCGGTGATGCGGTCGCCGTGCCACGCCCCGGGGGAGGGCTGACCGTGTGCGTGACGCTGCCGGCCCGAGCAGGCAGCGCCGGGGCGAGGCGGCGGTGACAGCGGACGCTCACGCCCGGTTCACACCGGGGTCGGTGCAATGGCCGTATGAGGCACCGCCGTTCAACGAAGGAACATCCGTGGCGTACCGCCGTTCTGCCCGTCGGCGTGCTGGGAGCGCTCCTCGCCTGCCTGTACGTCCTGGCCGGGAATGACGACGGCCGAGGGCAGGCCGCCGCGTCACCCGGCAGCACCGTCGCCCCGGCCGGGGAGGTCCCGCGAGACGGCAGGGGTACGTTCACCCGGGCCACCGGCAGCCCGGCCGTGTCCGGCGACGGCAAGCCGCTGCGTTACACCGTGGACGTCGAGGACGGCACCGGCCAGGATCCGCAGGCGTTCGCCAGGGAGGTCGACCGCATCCTGGCGGACCCGCGTGGCTGGACCGCGAGCGGCACCGCCTTCCAACGCGTCGACCGGCCGCCGTACGACTTTGCGGTGCACCTGGCCTCTCCCGCCACGACGGACCGGCTCTGCACCCGCTTCGGCCTGGACACCGGCGGCGAGGTCAACTGCCAGGGCGGTACCGATGTCGTGGTCGACCTCAAGCGATGGCTGCTGCTGAGCCCTTTCTACCGGGGCCGGTCCGCCACCTATCACGCGCTGATCGTCAACCACGAAGTCGGCCATCGCCTCGGCCGCGGCCACCAGCGTTGTCCCGGCCCGGGTCACCCGGCTCCCGTGATGGTGCAGCAGATCAAGGGACTGCACGGCTGCACGCCCAATGCCTGGCCGTTCGACCGCGCAGGCCGTCCCGTCGAACGCCCCGCCGCCCGCTGAGCCGTGACGCCGACCCGCACCGGCTCCACCGCTGCCGACCCTGAAGGACCCTCCGTGATCGAAGCAGTTCTGCATGCCACGCCGCTGTTCTGGCCCGGGACGCTGCTCTCCGTCCTGGCCGCACTGCTGTGCCGCCACCGGCTCGGCCGATGGCTCGGCGTTGTCCCGTTCACCGCCTTTCTCCTGGTGCTCTCACTCGGCGGCATCGTCACGTTCACCCTGCTTCCGAACCTCGACGCCCACTACATGGACAACCTCCGGTACGCAGATCCGGTCTGGCAGACGAGCTGGCACGTTCCCCGGCCTGCCGAACTGGCCACGGTCAACCAACAGAGCCTGAATGTCGCGCTGTTCGTCCCGCTGGGGGTGGCCATAGCCCAGATACGGCCGAGGACACGTGCCGTGCTGACGGCTGTGGCCGCCGCCGCGCTGCCGTTCGGTATCGAGGCCGTGCAGTACGCCGTGCCGTGGCTGCTGCGCGCTGCCGACGCCCAGGACATCGCCGGCAATCTGCTCGGCCTGGCGCTGGGAATGACCGCACTCGCCCTGCCGTTCCCCCGCACCCGCAGCGGACGGAGCGGGGAGCCGCCGCGGTCGTGCCGTGAGCGCACTGCTCGCTGACGCCCGGTGAGGACGCGTCCGGGCAGGGCGCTACTCCTGTTCCGGGACCGCCATCTCCCCAAGGAGGGACCAGTCGTCCTGCGGAACGGTCGCGTTGACGATGCGCGGCGTCTCGACCAGATGGGGCGGCAGCGTCTGCTGTGCGGCCTTGAAATGCGCGGACTGCACATGAGCGACCCCGGCCTCTTCGTCACGGAAGGCCTCGACCAGGACGTACTCCGTCGGCTCCGCGACGCTGCGCGACCAGTCGAACCACAGGCAGCCGGGCTCGCCGCGCGTGGCCCGGGTGAAGTCGGCGGCGATCTCGGGCCAGCGGTCGGCGTGCTCGGGACGGACCCGGAACTTGGCGGTGATGAAGATCATGGGATTCCTTCGCTGATGTCTGTGCGTCCTGCATCAAACAGGCGCTGTGTACGGCGGATCGTACGACCTCGGTTGTCGTCGTCGGCTCGCCGACCTCACGACAGCGGACGCGTCGCGGCATACCGCCGTAGGGCGGCGGCGCCCCAGGCGGTGCGGCGCGTCGCCTGATGGGTGGCCCGCCGTGGTGAGGCGGGGCGGGGGAGGGGGCATGCGACGGTCGTTACGATCGGAGTACCAACCGGCCGTCCACGCACGGAAGGACCATGGTGCGCGGCAGATGCACGAGCACCTCCTCGCCGACCGGAACTCCCTCCTCGCGTGGCGTCTTGGTCCTGACGAGCTGCCCGGCGACCTCGAGCACGCGCTGCGCGCCGTGGTCGCTGACGCCCCGCAGCCGGCCCGGGAAGGTGTTGGGGCCGGACTCCGGGACGACCTTGACGTAGCCGGGCCGGACGCCGATCTGGATCCCGGTCGGGTTCCGGGGAACGTCCCAGGCAATGGACAGCGTCCCGCCGCCCAGCGCGAAGCGCTCGTCGCTGCGACCGCTTACGATCCGCTGAGGGGCTCTTTCAACTCCGGCACGTGGGGCTTCCTCATGGTCGGTGCCAGCACGTTCGGTGTCCTG
>NZ_CP011497.1:8485176-8501980 GCF_001027185.1 Streptomyces incarnatus
GACAATGAGCAGCGAGTACTCCAGCGGACTGATCCGCACGACCTTCCTCGCCGTCCCGAACCGCCTGCGTGTCGTACTCGCCAAGGCGGTCGTCCTCGCGAGCGTCACGTGCGTCGTCGGCCTCATCACCGCGATCGCCTCGTTTCTTACCGCCCAGACGATCCTGTCCGGCGACCAACTAGGCATCTCGATCAGTCAGCCCAGTGTCCTGCAAGGTTTCGTGGCATCCACCGCAATCCTGACGGTATGCGCGGTCATCGGCATGGCCATCGGCACACTCATCCGAACCTCCGTGGCCGCCCTGTTCACAGCTCCGTCCTGGCCCCGGTCCTGCTAGGCGCCGTACCTTCCGGCAGCAACCATTTGACGGCCGCTCTGAGTAACTCGGGGCACCCCAGAACGCCTGGAACGCCCTGACCAGCCTCGGCACCGAGTGGGACAGCGTCGGTCCCTTCCCTCCCACGGCACTCCAGTCCTGGATCGCGCTCGCCTCCTGGCCGCTCCTCGCCCTTCTCGCCGCCCTGGTCCTCGTGCGCCGCCGTGACGTCTGACCGGTCCACGCGGCTGGTCGTAACCCGCGGCCAGTGGGATGGTGCCGATCAACTGGCTCAGCAGTCCGCACACAGTCCGCAAGACACCCGCTCACGACCGTCGCCCCCCATCGCCACCAATCATCAAAAGGCCAGGTCAGCGACCCGCAGGGAAGATCCCCGCAGGTCACCGACCCGGCCCATTACTAGGAGCGCCACCTGCCCCATGAGGGCCACCGGAAGGCCTGGCTTCTGGCTTTCATGGACGACAAGGGGCCAGTGGAGATCGCCCGTGAACGATCAGCGCCCGCCAAGGACTGGTCGCTCATCAGCAAGTACGGCGTGATCGGCTCAGTCGTTCCACCCGAAGATCGGGGTGCGCGACTGTACGCGAACGCCCTCGAGCGCATGATGGCAGGCATGAGCCTGTAGCCGTCTGAGTACGGGTACTCATGCCCGGCCCGGCCGTCCTGGTGGACAGTGACGATCGAGCCAGCCTTGCGCGGAGGTCGAGACGACTGTTGATGGGGGGCGGACAAGCATGAGGGCCTTCGCGCGGCGTGCCGCCGGTTCGAAGAGCGTGTGGGGATCGCTGGTGGTGGTCGTCCTGCTTGCCGTGTCGGGCTGTGCCACGACCCCGGACCGTGCCGTCAGTGACAAGCGGCTGCGCAAGCTCGGGACCGCGAGGATCGCCTCGTGCAGTTGCCTGGCCGGGGACTGCGGGAAGTCTCGGCCTGCCTCGTCGCGGATCAGCCGCTTGTAAGGTTCCACGAGCCAGGCCAGGGGACCCGCGTCGAGACGAGGGTCGTCGGAAGCGTCGCGAGCCGCTTTCAGCAAAGTCATGGCCTCGTCGAACAGGGCAGGGTCGACGCCCATGACAGTGGTGCCGTACATCTGGACGAGCCGCCGGCAGGAATCCCAGGCGAAGCACTCACTGCCGGACACCTTGGCCAGGCCGAGGACGGAGTCGTCGTTCAGGCCGATGTCCAGGACGGTCTCCGTCATGCCGGGCATCGAGAAACGGGCTCCGGAGCGGACGGAGACCAGCAAGGGGTCGTCCGGCCGTCCGATCAGCCGCCCGGTGGTTGCCTCCAGCGCCGACAGGCACCGGGAGATCTCCGCCGAGAGGCCTGCAGGATCCTCACCGGGGGGCAGGATGCCCTTCCAGCCTGGGACGGCAGTGGGGCACCCGGGGAGGTGCCCTCGGTCCCGTCAGGCGGGCCGATCGGCCCATGCGCGGGGACGCCGCGACGGCGCAGCCTGGTGGTGGCGTAGTGCGACACCGAGCCCTGGAGGATGCCATGAACGGCACTCCCCCCGTCGTGAGCGACGTGATGACCCGCAGGGTCGTCGCCCTGCGCACCGGGGCGGCGTTCAAGGACATCGTGCGGACCATGCAGGAGTGGCGGGTGAGTGCCCTACCGGTCCTTGACGACGGCGGACGTGTCGTCGGCGTGGTCTCCGAGGCCGACCTGCTGCCCAAGGAGGAGCTCAGCGAGCGCGATCTCAGCCGGTACGGGCAGGCGAGGCATCCAGTCGATGTCCACAAGGCAGACGCGGTCACCGCCGCGGAGCTGATGACCACTCCCGCCATCACCGTCGCGCCCGACTCCACCCTCGCCCGCGCCGCGCGCGTGATGGCGCGCAGCAGGGTGAAGAGGCTTCCGGTGGTCGGCCGCAACGGAACACTGAAGGGCATCGTGAGCCGGTCCGACCTGCTGAGGATTTTCCTTCGGGACGACGCGGACATCGCCGAGGAAGTCCGGCGAGAGGTCGTCATCCGGCTCTTCGGCACGCACGCGCAAGGTGTCCGGGTCGAGGTGCGGGACGGTGTGGTCACGCTTACCGGCCGGATCCACGAAACGGCTCTGATACCGCTCGCCACCCACCTCGCCCGGACCGTGGCCGGTGTGGTGGACGTGCACTGCGCGCTGACCGGACCGCCCCGCCATCCGGATCTCGACCCGGACCTGCCGGATCCACGGCGGTCGGCCCCTGCCTGACACCGTAGGAGTCGGGCGAGAGGTGGCACGTACCGATGACCGGGACACCTCCCACGACCGTGACCGGGGTGCGGCTGTGGCGCCGGCGGCGCAACCCGATCAGGCGCCACAGCGATGTCGTAGAGGCCTGGCTCGTGCTGCTCATCCGGGCCGTCGCCCTCCTCGGCGGAGTCCTCGCGGGCGTCGCGGCGGCGCAGGCAATGGACTCGGCGTTCGCCGCTCGGCGGGATCAGGTGCACTCGGTGTCTGCCGTGCTCACCGACGAGGCGGCGAAGACCCCGCCCGGGGGTTCCGGCAACGACAACAGCCAGGTCTGGGCCACCGTGCGCTGGACGGACACGGGCGGCTCGGTGCACACGGGGCTCGCGAAGATCTTTCCGGGCGCTCCTGCGGGCAGCAGGGTCATCGTGTGGACGGACCGCGCCGGCCGGATCGTCTCTCCGCCGCCCAGCGACGCGGAGGCGACGCTGCAGGTGGTTCTGACCGGTGCCCTCGTGGCACCGCTGGCCGGTGCGACGGTCTGGGCCGGGGGCCGGCTTGCCCGTGAACGGCTCCTCCGGCGCTGCCTGGCCGAATGGGATCAGGAGTGGAAGCGGATCGGCCCCGAGTGGCGGAATCGGAGCGGGGGCAAGGGGTGAGGGGGACGGCTGTCGCTGACTCCAAATGCCAACTGAGGAGTCATACCGCGTCGGCGGCGGTGAGACGGCAGTCCACCCCCACGACGCCTTCCACGCCCCGGACCAGGCGCGTGGCGAGGTCGACCTGAGCAGGATCCCCGACGCGCCCGGTCAGGGTCGCGACGCCGTCGGTGACCATCACGTGTATGGGCTCGATCGGCGCCGGGAAGAGGACGTCGACGATGTCACGGCGGATCTCGTCGGCGAGTTCGCTGTCCGGGCGAAGAAAGACCTTCAGCAGGTCGCCGCGGCTGACCACGCCTTCGAGGACGCCCTCGGAGCTCACCACGGGCAGCCGTTTGACGTGCCGCAGAGCCATGATGCGGGCCGCCTCGGCGAGCGTCGCGTCCGCGTGGACGGTGACGGCCGGCGTGCTCATCAGTTCCTCGGCGCGGACCGCCCCGGCCTTGGCGAGGTCGGGCAGCCGGCGCAGCTGGGTGACCCGGTCCGGATCGCTGTCCCGGAACTCCTCCTTGGGCAGCAGATCGGCCTCGGAGAGCACCCCGATCACCCGGCCGTCGCCCTCCAGCACGGGAAGGGCACTGACCTTCCACTCCTCCATGCGTTCGACGATGTCCTTGAACAGTGTTTTGCGGCCCACTGCGACGACAGCATGCGTCATCACGTCACTCACCTGGTGCGGGCTGCTGTCCATGCGTTCCTCCGGGGGCAGTTCGGCCGGACGGAGCGGGCGCGCGGTCACAACAGGTCACCGCTGCCGTAAGGGGCGTAGAGATCGAGCAGCCTGACCCGTGTGGCGTGCAGCCGCTGGGCGGCCACACGTCCCACCCACACCGCTATGGCCCGTCCGAACGCAGGGTCCGCAGCGCACATCGCGCGCACCGACTCGGCGTCGAACTCCCAGGCCCGCACCGGGGTCATCGCCTCGGCGCCCAGGTGCCAGAGATACGGCGGAAAGTGCCAGGACCAGCCGACCAGTTCGCCGTGCCCGAGCGATTCCACGACGGCCGGCCGGCGGCCGGGCACGTGCAGGTCGAGGGCGACGGTTCCGGTGCGTACGATCCAGAAGCGGTCGGCGTGCCGGCCCTCCTCGAACAGGCGGGTCCCGGCCTCG
The DNA here is from genome assembly GCF_001027185.1 of Streptomyces incarnatus. Classification (NCBI taxonomy): domain Bacteria; kingdom Bacillati; phylum Actinomycetota; class Actinomycetes; order Kitasatosporales; family Streptomycetaceae; genus Streptomyces; species Streptomyces incarnatus. The sequence continues at coordinate 8,489,462 of NZ_CP011497.1, forward strand.
AAGGAGACCTCGCGGGCGAGGCGCATCAGCCGTTCCCGGGTGTACGGGCTCGAGCGCCGTGCTCATGGTGGTTGCGGAGGTCATCGCACCGGCTCCCTTCATGGGCTGTCGATTCCCAGCGTGCGCGGCCTCGGGCGCCGACACCACAGGCCGCCCGGTCCCGGCCGTAGGCCCTTCGGCTCATACCGCGCTGGGCATCGCCGGACCGGTGCCCATGCACCTGAACCGAGCCGGTACCGCACACCCGAAGGGTCCGCCGTGGACCCTTGTCGGGCCTCGTCGACCCATGCGCCCCGCCCGCCGGTCCACGCACGCTGGACGCACCCACAGTGAAGCGAGAACGATCATGAACCTCTCCGCGCGTAACGCTGTCACCGCGGGGCGGTGCCCCGTCCCGGCACGACGAGGGGGTCGGCTGGGCGGCGCTGTCCCGCCTGCGCGAGCGGGCGCTGGAGAGGCCTTTCCGCCGGGCACCGTACTTGTGGAGTGCGACCTCGATCCGGGGCGGCTGATCCGACTGTGGGACCACACGGAGCTGACCGTGCAAGGCGCGCGCGCCCGAGACCTCGTTGACGGAGCCCGGGTGCTGAAGATATTCGGTGAGTACGTTCCGGGTCAGGGCGCGGTGGCCGAAGTACCGCACTTCTCGGCGCATGCCGATGTCGGCCAGATCATCGGCTGGCTGTGCGGGGCCCCAGCACCGCGCACGACGTAGTTGGTGCGCGGGAACCGGACGCGGCTGCCGCACTCCGCGACCGCATCGACCGCCAACGGGGCTGGACGGCGGTCGTACCGCCTTCCGGGCAGCATGTACTCGTTCGCTGAATACGTGCGCGACCGGACCCGGCCGGTCATCGGGAGGATCCCGTCACAGGTCAGTGGAACTCTCAGGAGGCCAAGTGCCGCCCCGACGGCGTCCGCACGGTGATGCCCACCATATGTGCGGCGTCCGCGAGGTGTTCCAGCACGAGGGTTGCCGCACCACGGTGATGCCAGCCGTCGGCTACGGTCATCGAGATCTCCGCCGTGCTGCCCCCCGGCAGCACCTCGTACTCGGCCAGCCCCACCAGTCGCCCGTCGTACTCAGCGGCCAGCGCGCGGTACCCGGGACGGACGCCCTTGGCCACCCGCTCGGTGGCCTGCCGGCCGCTGCACCTCTGCACGATCAGCCGGACCTGCCTGCCGTATGCGGACTGTGGTTCCGTCGGCCAGCAGGGCATGCACCGGGGCTTACTGGATACCGGTCATCACGAACTCTCCCTCCGGAGGATCCCGCGTTCAGCGTCCGGCGGCGGAGGCCCCGTGGGGGGCTGACCGGGCTCCGCGCGGGCCGAATGGCCCTCCGGGGCGGAGGGCTCCGGCGGAAAGCCCTGAAGGATCTCACTGGACCCGCGAGAAGTAGCTCTTTTTCTCCTGCGTGGAGTGCAGGCGGAGGACGGTGTGCAGCCGTATAGGCAGGCGCGCAGGTCATCAAGCTGGCCACGCGACAGGCCGCCTTCGGCGCGGGCCAGCTACAGGTGCGTGGCGATGCGGCGGGCGAGGCGTTCGATCTCGGTGTGGGCCCGGCTCATGGTGGCCGTGGCTGCCAAGAGCGGGGGCGAGTGCGGGGTAGAGCTTGCCACCTCTTCCGCGTGCTCGGAGAACTCAAGGGCGGCGTCATGAAGTTCGGGCAGATGCTGTCCGTCTTGGAAGCGGCGCTCCCCCCCCCGGAGGCCATCGGCCCCTACCGGTCCGCGCTGACGCTCCTGCAGGAGGCCGCGCCTGCCCTGCCACCGGAGCAGGTGCACGCCGTACTGGCGCAGGAGCTGGGTCCGCGGTGGCGCGAGGTTCACCGAGTTCTCCGACACGCCCGCCGCCGCGGCGGCTTCCATCGGCCAGGTCCACCGCGCGGTGTGGGCGGACGGCCGCCCGGTGGCCGTGAAGATCCAGTAGCCCGGCGCCAGCGAGGCGCTGCTCGGCGACTACGCTCAACTCGGCCGCGTCATCCGTCTGTTCTGCGTGGTCGTGCCCGGGGCTGGACGTGGAGCCCATGCTGGGGGAGCTGCGGGAGCGGGTCGCCGAGGAACTCGACTACTGGCTGGAGGCGTCGGCCCAGCAGGCCTTCGCCGACGCCTACCGCGAGGGCGGACTGCTGCGCCGCTTCATCGCGTTCGAGGCCGACCGCGTCCGGCACCGGCTCCCTGAGCTGGTCGCTGCCCTGGAGGACAGCCCGGCCGGTTCCTGGGCCCGCGCCATGAGCAGCCATTGCACGCTCCTCGTCGACCTCGTGCGCGCAGCGGGCGCCGAGCTGCTGCACCATCCCGTGCGCCCGCCCATCTCTGCGCTGGTCGAGGTGTGGCAGAGCCAGTGGCGTGCTGCCATCCCCAGCTGGACCCGAAAGGCTTCGCATGGCTGCCCCCGCCTCCCAGTCACCCCTCACGCTGATCCCGCTCAGTGAAGCCGAACTGGCCCGCTTGGTCGGCAGCGGCGAAGATCTGCTGGAACTGGCATGCCTGGACGCCCTGTTCCCCACCGGCAAGCTCCTGCGGCCCACGTTGTGCATCGAATCGGCACGGGCGGTCGGCGGCCGAGCCGAGTCGGTTCTCTCCTTCGCGGCCGGCATCGAATGCCTGCACGTGGCCAGCCCCGTCCACGACGACATCGTCGACCAGGACCCGATGCGCCGCGGACGGGCCTCCACCGCTGAGCGATTCGGCATCGCCGAGGCACTGCTGGCCGGAGACGGCCTGTACACAGCCGGATGGGTCGCCATGCTCCATGGCAGCCCGGCCGACCGCGTCCTTCAAGCGTCCCAGGCAGTCGCCGAAGCGATGCACGCCATGTGCCGCTCCAGCATGCACGAGACCACGATCCGCGAGGACCTCTCCTGCGGCCGATCGGCCGTGCTGAAGGTGATCCGCGGAAAGACCGCCACCCTCACCGGCGCCGCCTGCCAGGCCGGCGCGATCCTGGCCGCGGCGACACCCGGACACGCCGAAGCCTTGCGCCAGTACGGCGAAGTCCTCGGCACGGCCTTGCAGATCCGAGACGACCTGCTGCCCTACACCGTCCACGAGCGGATCACCGGCAAGCATGCCATTAGCGACGTCGCAAACCGGCAACCGACCCGGCCCGTCCTTCTCGCCTACGAGTCCGCAGACGACCACGACCGCCGCCTGCTCACCAGGGTCTTCCACGGCGACACCGACCCCACCAGAGCCCACCGCGACCTGCTCGACGTGCTGACGCGGACCGGCGCCATCGCCGAGACGACAGGGCAGGCGCAAGACTGCGTCACCCAGGCACGCGCTGCCCTTGACGGCTTGCCGTCCACCGAGCGACTCGCCCAGCTCGCCGACTCCACCGTCGACCGCCACCACTAGCCTCCATCACAGCCCGTGCGGTCTGCGAATCGACGGCCTGCGCTGCCTCGACAACGACCACCTCGTCCCGCCGGCCGAAGCGCAGATCGACTTTGCAGCCTCCACCTGGACGATCAGCGCGCGCTGATCGTTGTGGGCAGGTGCGTGGACACGCCGGGCCGGGGCTTTGCTCGGCTTGCTGGCAGACTCCATAAGCGCAGGCCAGTCGCAGACTCCAGCGTGGACCGGTTGGCGTGGGCCGACGGCGGCGTCGACTGTGCGGAGTCCCATCCGCATAGCCGACGCCGCGCTTTCCGCGGAGCTCACTTCACGTTCGGCGCGGCTGCAAGGCCGTCCTCGTAACCGAGTACGGCGGCCACGCCCCGCACATCAGGATCAAACGGATCGGTGCCGAATCCGGCGCGAGCTCGCTCGGACGGCTCGATCACCACGGCACGGTCCAAGACCTCTTGGCGTTCCGGGGTCGCGTACGCAGGCAACTCCGGCATCGGCTGGAGCACGATCACGCGGTCGGCATCACGGGCGAGCTCGGCATTGGTGAGAGAGAACGTTCCGCCGTCGAGGTAGTCCTCGCCGGCGATCCGGGCCACCGGCCACAGCCCGGGGACGGCACAGCTGGCTGTGAGGGCGTCCACCAGGCCGACACCTGATGCGGCGGTGAAGACGGCGCGGGTGCCGTCCGCGCGTACGGCGGTGACGTCGAATCGGCCGTCTGGCCAGGCATCCTTGTTCACCCGCCGGGAAATCGCGGCCCGTCGCAGGGACGGATCGGTCCCGGAACGCTCCCGGGAGAGCCTTACCAGTCTCTCTGTCTTCGCCGCGACGGGATCCTCGCTGCTGTGGACGGCCATCACGTCCGGGAGTACATCGGCCAGGGGTACCGCAGGCGTGAGCTCGTCGTTGCGGAGTGCCTTGCGCACCATCTTGTCGTACTCGGCGCCTGCCGAGGCGGCCTGGAGCACGGCGGCCGCGACGGCGGCGCCCGCCGAGGTCCCGATCACGTGGTCGACCCTGTCCAATTGCAGTGCCCCGGACTCTTCGAGCGCGGCGAGTGCTCCGATGGTCCAGCCGATCCCGGCCAGGCCGCCGCCTCCGAGTACCACGGCCGTCGATTCTTGCGGCATGTGCATCCTCGCGTGTTCGTCCTGCTGGCCGTCTCTGTCCGGCCCGGTCCTATTCAGGACAATCACCAAGATCGGTAGATCATTCCTGCTCGGTCAAGCTGCGAACGAAGGTCACCCGGGGCGCCCGCGGTCGGGCCGCGGCTCTGGCGATGGTGTTCAAGCTGGTCGAGTCCGCCCAGGCTCGCTGGCGCGCGATCACCGGCGCCCACCTGGCGGCCGAGCCGGACAACCATGGTCTCGGCCGCTCCCGCGGTGGGCTGACCACCAAGATTCGCCTCGCGGTGGACGCTTCCTTCCACGTCCTTGCGGCTGTCATCACCGCGGGTCAGCGGGGCGACGCACCGGTCTTCGAGCGGGTCATGGAGAAGATCCGCGTTCCTCGGGTCAGCGTTGGACATCCGCGCACTCGCCCGAAGCACGTCCTTGCGGATCGCGCCTACTCCTCACTCCAGATCCGCCCCTTTCTGCGCAAACGCGGGATCGCGCACACCATCCCGGAGAAGCGCGACCAGGCCGGCCACCGGATCCGTCGTGGGGCGGCCGGTGGCCGCCCGCCCGGATTCGACCGCGAGATGTACAAGCGCAGACACAAGGTCGAGTGCCGGATCGGTCTGTTGAAGCAGGCCAGAGGCGTCGCGACCAGATACGACAAGCTTGCCGTCCGCTGCCAGGCCACCGTCCAACTCACCCTCATACGGCAAGCACTGTGATCACATCTCACACACGCCCTGCGGCGCTGTTCCCCGGCGCCCCACCGGAGCCGGTTGCGGCCGGAGATGACGAAGAAACAGTTGGGCATGAGCCACACCAGCCTCTGGAGGAGTCGTTCGAAGATGCGGCGGGGAGCGGCGATGTCCTCGAAGGTGTCGAGCAGGATGACAAGGATGACCGCCTTCTTCGCCGGGAGCTGGGAGAGTTCCCAGGCCAGTGGAGGCGGCGCCACCGTCGCGGAAATGCGGCCACTTTCACGATCAGGGACGCAATCAAGGTGTCCGCCGCGCTTGGCCGGTCCTAGCAGGATTTCTGTACCGGGGCCCCACGCCTGATCAGTCTCCGCGGCGTAAAGACCATCGCGATTACTACGCGAGAACGTCACAGGCGGGCCCGTCTTTCGACGGACCCGCCCATGTCGGACGACGTGCTCACTCACCGATGGGAATCGGCACGCGGGCGCTCCATGGTCACGGTGCGAAGGCCCACCAGTGACCCTGGACGTACTCGCAGTCCCAAACGCCCCACTCGTGGTTGTACTTCACGTAGGCCTCGCAGTCCTGGGCAGTGGCGAACGCGGGCCCCATCGGCTGCGGCGACGCCGTCGCCGCGCTGGCGGTGGCCGCCGTGCCGACCAGGGTGGCCAGCGTCAGCACCCCGGTCGCGGCGACTGTGGCCAAAGCCTTCTTCATGGTCAACCTCCTGGTTCCGATACCCGTGGTCCGCCGGGTGGCGTCGGGCGCGGAATCCAGGGAATCGGATGACATGCCCGCCGTCGAATGATTCGATTTCTTTCGAAGATGATCGTGTTACGGGGGCTGTTCATGATCCGGATCAACCTGGGCGCGCATGGATTGGGCAGGGTCCGTTTCGCCATGTCGCCTCTGGACGCGGCCAAGGATCTGCTCTTCGCCCTCGGCCGGTCTCCGCATGTGCTCGGCGCGGGCTGGCGGACCCAAGCGGTGGACGTCCTGTCGCAACGACGGTTGGGGCTACTCGCTGTTGTCGCCGGCGGAGGGCCGGGCGGTTACGCTCCCGATTTCCTGCGGCCAGAACCGGCGGGATTTCAGGCGACCCTGGACAGTGGTCTGCATCAGGTGGCCACTACTCCGAGCGAGCGGATCCGTTATGAGCTGGCGGCGGCCATCGGCGGCCACTCATGGGGCAACACCGCGGCCGACAGGCCGCCCCGGCTGCTCCTGATGGCTATGGACCGGGGCGAGGAATATGTGGCGCAGCGTATCGCTGTGGAGCTGGAGCAGTTCTGGTATGCCGTCCTCGCGCCCCACTGGCCCGGCATGCGGGCCCGGTTGGAAGGCGATGTCGCAGCCCGGGCCTCCGTGATCGCCCAGCATGGGATCGCGGACGCTGTCAACCAGCTGGCCCCCAACCTGGAGTGGCACGACGGCGCCCTGACAGTCCACCTGCTCGCCACCAGTTCCCACCGTCTGAGTCTCGATGCCGACGCCGCGATACTCGTACCCAGCGTCTTCGCGGGACGGGCGACCTTCTGCGCCGCCGAGCCCGCGGATGCGCCGGCCCCCCGCACTCCACTGATCGTCTATCCGGCTGCGCGCAACGACTGTGTTGCGCCCTCGCGCGGTGACGAGCTGATCGGCACGACACGGGTAAAGCTGCTGGCCGAACTCACCCAGCCTCGCACCACGCGAGAGCTCGCCCAGCGCCTCTACCTCAGCCCTGCGACCATCTCCTACCACCTGCAGATCCTCCACCGCGCAGGGCTCGTGCAACGCACCCGCCGATCCCGAAACGTCCTCTACCAGAGGCTCGCGACGAAGCCTCGCTTCGCCGACGATCTCGACTGACCACCTCGCGCACCCACTTGGAGAACCTCGCCGCAGGGGCGTATTCGAGCCGGACCATGTGGTCTCCCGCCTGACGGGACGCCGGGAAAAGAGTCGGGGCGTTGCTCCCGTGGGCGGGACGTGAGGGTGAGTCTTGCCCGACCGACGTCGGCCCACTCCGGAAGTCACCGACGAGCAGCCCGCCCACGGTCGCGTCCAGTTTGAGTCAAGAGGCCCGTGCCACGGCCGTCGGGCCGCTGGAAACCCGTGCCCGAGGCCGGTAAGGAGAGCGGAGCGTCGAGCTGTTGGTTCGTGCGCTAACCTTCCTCCGCTATCCAGGATTCGAACCTTTGACAACAGAAACGGGGCGCTCCATGCATGGCATGCGATTCCGTACGGCTGTGGCGATCGTGGCCGTCACGGCAGCCTTGGGCTCGGTCTCCGCCTGCGGGACCGGTGGCAGTGGATCCGCATCCGCGACGGGCCGGCACACGCCCCCTGCGCAGGCGCCGATCGCCGTGTCACCGATCGCCTACCTCGTCAAGGCAGAGGACGCCACCGCCAAGGAACATTCGGCCAAGGTCGATGGGATCACCACGGTCGGCACCCTCAAGCAGACACATATGTCCGGCGATTTGGACTGGGCCAGTGGCGCCCAGGGCAACTTCACAATGGTGATCAAGTCGTCGGTCCCGACCCCGATACCCACCAGCCGGGTCAAGCTCCGCAGCGACGCCATGTACATGAGCACACCGCCGAAGTATGTGACGCTACTGGGCGGCAAGCACTGGACGAAGACTCCTTTCGCGCTCCTCGCCGCCCAAGGCGCGGCAGGGAAGGCCCAGGCCGACATGATGCAGCAGGCCAACCCGACGCTGTCGGTGCGGATGCTGATCTCCAGCGGCGACGTGCACAAGGTGGGCCAGGAAAACGTCCGAGGGGTGCCCGCCACCCACTACTCGGGCACGTTGGACGCGGCCAAGATCACGGCCATCCGCAGCCGGGGGCTGTCGCCCGACGACGCTAAGTTCCTCAAGCAGGAGTTCGCGGCGCAGGGCATCACGGACGCCCACGTCGATGTCTGGGTCAACAGCGACAACCTGCTGGTGAAGAAGCGGGAGCAGATGCAGACGGCCACCGCCGAGCGGACAGCGACCGTCTACTACTCCGACTACGGTGTCACGGTGGACCTGTCAACTCCCTCGGCCTCCGACACCTTCGTCCTCACCTCGGTGACCGGAAAGAAGTCCGGCGCGGCCTGATCGTCTGAGGCGGAAAATACTCCAGCTGTAGATCTTGATCACGGCTCTTGGAGGGCCTGACGTTGGTAGTGGCTGCTTCGCGCACGGGCCTGATGCCGTCGGCGCCAGCTTGACCAGCTGAGCCGGTGCGCCAGGCCTCGGGGTTGTGCTGCGGCGAAGGCGGCGAAGAGCCGTTGGATCTCGCCGCAGGTGAGTGGGGCGAGCCCTGGTGAGGTGACCACGGCGGTCCGTTCGATGGCGGCCGCGATCACGAGGAAGGTGTGCGCGAGCATGGCTAGCGTGGTCCAGCGGTGCCAGGAGGTCCAGCGGCGGACCTGGTGCTCGTCCAGCCCGGTCAGTCCCTTCGCGGACTGGAAAATCTCCTCCACGGTCCAGCGGCGCCCGGCCACGCTGACCAGGGCGCTCAGGGGAACGGGATCGGCCGAGTAGCAACGGTAGAAGGCGAGTTCATCGGTGCGCCGGTTGCGTCGAATGAGCAATGACCGGTGACCCGTGCTGCCGAGCGGGTTGTCGATCTCAACCTGGGCCCAGTCGTAGAAGCGGTGACCTTTGGCACCGTCTCCGGCCGAGAGTCGCCGCCAGGCTTTCTTCGGGAGGCAGCGGGCCAGCATGCCGGCCGTGAAGACGCCCGCACGGGTCGGGATCGGTCGCTTGCGTGAGACGGCCAGCACATAGCCAATCTGACGTCTCTCCAACTCGGCGCTCAGGTGGGGGTCACCGCCGTAGACCTCATCGCCGGTGACCCATGGAGCCGTGACGCCGGCCTCCAGGGCCTGGGTAATCATCTCGGTGGCCAGGGCGGGCTTGGTGGCGAACCCCGTGTCCTCCGGGATGCCTGCCGCCCGGCACCGGTCGAGGTCCTGGATCCAGGAGCGTGGGATGTAGAGGCGCCGGTTTATGGCAGCGTGCCCGACCGGGGTGGAGTAGACGAGGTAAGGACTCGGTCGGCGTCCCAGGACGCGCGGCTGAGCAGGTGGGCCTGCCGGTCTGGTTCTACTCCGTCTCAAAGCGCGAAGCAGCGACATCGTTCGGGCAGCCGCACGCGCGCCGTCACCAGTGGTGGCAGGCCGGGGACCTGTCGGTGTACGGGCTGCACCATCCGCCGTGCGCGCTCGATGAGCTGGAGCGTGTGTCGATGCCGCTGGGCGCGCTGGGACTGGGGCCGACCGGGGCGGTGCTACCAGAGGACCTGCAAAGGCGGCTGCGTGACTCGCAGCGGGAGGCGCGGGAGGAAGCGAATCAGCGGCTGGACAGCCAGGCTCGCTACGCCCGGGCAGACCGGGAGTCCCGTGAGCGTGCAGTGCGGCAGCCGAAAAGTGCGCCCCTGCCTCCGGCGCCACCGGGCGGGCTGTGGTGCGAGGTGTGTAGGCGGCCGCTGGATCCGGTGTTGGCGAAGGCAGGGCGCCACCTCATGTGCTGAGCCACGTTCAACGCGGCTCGGTACGCTGGTCAGCGCAGTGGCTGGCGATGAAGTCGGCAAGGTGATGGTCGAAATCGGGCCATGGACCAGAGACAGATGTTAAGGGCCCACCAGGCGCGAGCCGACCAGGAACCGGAGCTCGTCTTCAAGGACCTGCCCCGCGAGTAGGTCGCCCCCGCGCCCGCGGGGGTAGCTCGCGTGCCGACACCTCCCTCCTAGGGGTTTGGGAGTTGTCCCCGCGCCCGCGGGGGTAGCTCTCGTCTTGGCCCGGTACGGTCTTACGGGCCTGGGGGAAATTGAGCTTCGGGCGTGCTGGGCTGGTGGGTGATCAGCAGGTGGTGTCGCGGCGTCCGTGTGGCCGTCTCCATGTCCGCCAAGGCCGTAAACCGGTGGACAGCTCTCCGGCTCTGGGTGAGCATCACCGCGATGAACAACGAACCTCTCTCCGCCCCCAAACGCGTCCGTTTCGTCGAGCTCAATGCAAAGGCACTGCGGGCGCTTGCCGACGGTGACCTCGCTGGCGGCAGCGCCGAGGCCGGGGTCGCCCTTGACGAACACTTCGTCGGTGAACGAGCCCGCTGGATCTTCGGCTACCGCGCCGACCAGCTCGCCAAGGACCCCACTGCCGCGCCCTGGATCACGCGTGCCGCGGTGTCCGAGCCGGACGGGGTCGTCGTTGGCGACGCCGGGTTCCACGGGCCGCCGGATGAGGCCGGCATGGTCGAAGTTGGCTATACCGTCGTGCCCGGGTACCGCCGCCAGGGCTATGCCCGCGCCATGCTGAGGGCGTTGCTCGTCAGGGCCGCGGCCGACCCCGACGTCAGGACCGTGCGCGCCAGGATCGGATCCGACAACACCGCCTCCCTGGCGTGCATCGAGGGCTTCGGCTTCACGCGCATCGGCGAGCAGGGGGACGAGCGCGACGGACTCACGATCATCTTCGAGGTCCCGGCAGACGCCATTCAGGCCGGGTAGCTTTACGGTCTCGGCGGACATGGCGATCGTCCCGGTCGGGCCGTGACATGAGAAGGGCCGCACGGGTTGGGTGAGTTGTGAAGCTGACCTGGGCCCGTACGGCCTGTTCCCATCCTGCCCTGTCCGGCGTCTCACGCGCACATTCCGGCGAGTTGTTCGCCGAACTCGCCACGGCATGGGAGGCTGCGCGGGAGTCCGCGCTCCGTCAGGCCCGGGGCGGGGAGCGTCGGAGGGCGGAGGGTGCCGACAGAAAGCCCAAGCTGGTCTTCCTCGATCGGCTGCTGGTCACCCTGGTCCATCTGCGCCATCAGTTGCCGCATGTGGTGCTCGCCGAGCTCTTCGAGGTGGATCGCTCCAGCGTCTCCGCGGCCATCCGCCAGGTCCGCCCGCTGCTGTCAGCCCGTGGTTTCGCTGTGCCCGACCGGCCCGGCCTGCGGCTGAAGACGCTGGAGGACGTCTTCGCCCACGCCGAGGCGGAGGGGTTGAGCTGCGGCTCGACGGGGGCCGAGACCCAGGTCCGCCGCCCGCAGGCCGACCGTCCTGGTCGCCGGGCGTTCGTCTCCGGCAAACGCAAGCAGAACACCATCAAGACCACCACGTTCAACGACGGCCAAGGCCGCCTGCTGCTGTCCGGCTTGGTCCGCCCGGGCCGGATGCACGACCAGACCGCCGTGCGGACCGAGGGCATTGCCGAGCAGTTCCGCACCCGTCCCGGCGTGAAGGCGAAGGTCGATTCCGGCTACCTCGGGCTGGCCAAAGAGTTCCCCGGCCAGGTCAGCGCCCCACCGAAGAAGCCCAAGGACGAGGCGTGCGATGGTGACAAGCATGCCTGGCGCGAGACACGGCGACGGCAGTCCTCGGCGAGGATCTGTGTGGAGCACACCAACGCCGAACTCCACCACTGGGCACCCCTGCGCCGTTTCACCGGACGCCGCGATACCTACGCCGAGACCCATCTCGCGATCGCCTCACTCGTCTCCGACCGATCCGCGCAGCGGGCCACCCGCCGCCGGACGAGCACCGAACTCGTCCTCGTCCGCGACACCGTCCGCTGATCACCCACCAGCCGAACCCAGGCCAGCACGCCCGAAGCTCAATTTCTCCCCAGACCGTTAGTAGTGCTTCGTTACATTGAGTGATCCCGCCTGCTGGTGGGCATCTTCCTGGGTGTGAGGCTGGGGGAAGTGGAACGGCTCCGCCGCCATGCGGGTCCGATACGATCACGGAGGGGGCGAGCGGGAATTCATCGGGTCGCCCGATGACCGTCCCGACCGAAAGTGTGGAATTCTATGAGCCCTTTGATCGACCGGACTCGAATGGAGTCGGTCTTCAGCGCCGATGATCTGGTCGCTCTGGACGACGGTGTGCTGGCTGCCATCGCGCATGAGCCGACCCGAGTCTTCCTGCGCGAGGGCGGTCTCCCGGACCAGGGGGGCTGGTTCGAGATGGACCAGTTCCTTCTTGACGGTGACCTGCGGATCGGCGGTGAGGCGTGGCAGGCCGTCGCGGAGAAGTACCCGAACTGCTCATTCGACATGTCGGCTTGGCTGACGCTCGGAGGGATCGCCCTTGACGACGTCATCGTCGATACCGCCACCGGCATCGTGTACTGCATCCCGGAGGACGGTGCTCCGCACCTGCTCAACAGCAGCATCGACGCCCTGGCGTATTTCCTGCACGCACTGGAGGAGGAAAGGCCGGAGTACGACGCCGAGGCCAGCATCAACCAGGGTGTCGACCCCGAGGGCGCCGCGGACAGGCTTTTGCATCGAATGCGCCAAGCCGACCCCGCTGCCATGGAAAATCCCGAATCCTCCTGGTTCGCGGTTCTGCGGCATGTGCGCAACCTTCTACGGGACT
>NZ_CP011497.1:8505091-8597156 GCF_001027185.1 Streptomyces incarnatus
GGCAGCGTTGGCGGTCGTTGCACGGTGTGTGAGTGATCGTCGTCCGTACCGCAGTGATGTGTCCGATGCCCGCTGGGCCCTGATCGAGCCAGTCTTCACCGCCTGGCGGGCGAGACGGACTGGGCCCGGAACGGCAGCCCGGGTGCACGACCTGCGGGAGATCGTCAACGCGATCCTCTATGTCAACCGCACCGGCATCCCGTGGGAGTACCTGCCTCACGACTTCCCGCCGTACAAGACCGTCTACGACTACTACGCCAAGTGGGAAGCCGACGCTGCGGGAGCTGCGGGAGCGGGTCGCCGAGGAACTCGACTACCGGCTGGAGGCGGAGGCCCAGCAGGCCTTCGCCGACGCCTACCGGGACGACGCGGAGATCATCGTGCCGGACGCTGTCGTCTTCACCCGGCGCGTCCTGGTGACCGCATGGCTGGAAGGAGTCCCCCTCTCCGCGATCGTCCGCGACAGCTCGCAGGCCGAGCGCGACCACGCGGGCCTGCGGTACGCCCGCTTCCTGTTCTCCGGGCCCGAACGGGACGGGCGTCTGCACGCCGATCCCCACCCCGGCAACTTCCGGCTGATGGAGGACGGCCGGCTCGGCGTCCTGAACTTCGGCGCCGTCAAGCGGCTGCCGGACGGCTTTCCCCCGGGCGCTCGGCACACTGATCAGGCTGGCTCAGGACGGCGCGTGGAAGGCCGCCGGGAAGATCCTGGTCGAGGAGGGGCATCCTCACGCAGGGCGTTCCGCTCGACCCCGTCGCGCTCGGCTCCTTCCTGCTGCCGCTGGCCGCTCCGGCCGCCGCGGAGACATACCGCTTCAGCCGGGAGTGGCTGCGGGAGGAGGTGGTGCACGCCGTCGACCTGCGCGAGGGCGGACTGCACGCCGGGCAGTCGGCCGATGCCGGTGCCGCTGAGCGACGGCTGGGTGATGTCGTGGATCCACATCGACGACGCCGTGGCCGGCACCCTCGCCGCGCTGAAGGACGGCCGGTCGGGCCAGGCTTACAACATCGTGGACGACCGGCCGGCCTGGTTTGGTGAGGTCGCGGCAGCGGCCCGGCGGGGCCGGCCGGGACTGCGGCTGCCGGGCTGGGCGCTGCGCGCGGCGGTGCCTCGGCGACCTGATGCTGGAGACAACGCTGCGGGTGCTCAACAAGAAGGCCGCCCGTGACCTGGCCTGGACCCCGCGCCACCGGGACCACCGGACCGGGAGGGCCGCGCCCGCACGCTCAGAGCTCCCGCTGGGCGGGTAGGCGGCTCCGGCGGGTTCCGGAACCGCAACTCGCCGATAGGGGCGAACGAGTACGCCACGCCGGGTGATCCCGGGACGGCGACGGTAGGGCGATCCGCAGACCTGGCTACGGGCAGCCAGGCGGGCGATCTTGTAGCGCCGCGGCGACCAGGTCGTGGATGAGGAACTCCCCGGGGGCGCGGTTCTCCTTGAGCCGGTGCAGGTCTTCGGGGCCGAACCAGTCATAGGCGGTGTGCTTGGACCATTCCAGGGCGGGGTGGCCCAGATCGCCGTCGACCTCGACGAGGTAGTCGGCCTCGTGCCGCAACCCGTCGCCGTCGTCGCCGGTCCAGGTAGTGACGCTGAGCAGGCGCCGGACCCGGCGCAGACGCCACCCCGTCTCTTCCCGGACCTCCCGCACAAGCGTGTCCAGCAGGGTCTCGCCGGACTCGACGTGGCCGCCCACGATGTCCCAGCAGTCAGGGAAGAGCCGCCGGTCGGGGCTGCGTTTCTGGGCGAAGGCCCGGCCCTGCTGGTCGAGGATCACCGCTCCCACCGCCCACAGCTCGCCGTCGGAGGGGATGGGCATCTCGATGCCGCTGCTGATGACGACATCCGGGTGCTGGTCTGCTGCCATGGCCCCACTGTAGGGGCGTCTCCGATCACCCTCCTGGCGCGTCGACCGGAGCATGACGGGGCGAGGAGAGGTGTCGGACGGCCAGTGGGAGCGGCTTGAGCCGCTGCTGCCGGCGAGCGCCGGTGCGGCCGCCGGCGCGACCGCCGGCAGGTGACGGGATACTGCACCGGATACGGATACCGACCGGAGTGCCGTGGCGGGGCCTGCCGGAACGGTTCGGCCCCTGGAAGACGGCGTATGAGCGCCACCGGCTGTGGTCGGCCGATGGTACCTGGGAGCGCCTGTTCCGGCAGACCCTGGCCGTCGCCGACGCCGCCGTCGGCATCGACTGGGACATCTCGGTGGACTCCACCGTCATGCGCGCCCACCAGGACGCGGCCGGCGCCCGCCGGACACCGCCCCCGGTCCCCAGCGCTGCAAAGGGGGCACCGGGCCCCGAACATCAGAACAGGACGCGGCGGTTGGGCCCGTTGGCCCGTCTGGCGGCGGTGGTGCGGCGGGCGAGGGCCTGGGCCGCTCGGGCGGCGGGTTCAGTACCAGGCTGCATCTGAGCGCGGACGGCACTTGCCGGCCTCTGTCCCGGGTCGTCACCCCGGGGCAGCGGGCCGACCGCACCCGGTTCGAGCCGGTCATGGAGAAGATCCGGGTACCGCGGACCGGGCCGGGTCGTCCGCGCTGACGCCCGGACAGCGTCAGCGCGGACGAGGCATACAGCAACCGCACCATCCGCGCCTGCCTGCGCCGTCGCGGAATCCGGCACGTCATCCCGGAGAAGAAGGACCACGAGAATACCCGCCTGCGCCGCGGCTCACGAGGCGGCAGGCTGCCGGGCTTTGATCGCGAACGATATAAAAGGAGCAAAACGGTGGAACGGGCCATCAACAAGCTGAAGGCGTTCCGGGCCGTCGCCAGCCACTACGACAAGCGCTGCTACGTCTTCCTCGGCACCGTCACCGTCGCAACCCTGGTCATCCGGCTCCGCACATAATCGCCCGGACACCCGGACACGCTCTAATGGGAGAAGGGCCCAGTCGAGGAGGGGGACCTGGGGGTGATACTGGCGGGCTCTCGTATTCAACTGTCGCGACCGAGGAGTCCAACCGGCTGGAGACACTGTGTGATCTCCAGCGGCGTACGGCTCAAGGGCCCGTTGCCCTCCGTCACCGACCACGGCCAGGGACCTTCGACTCCGCTGATAGATTTCTGCGGTGAGCGAGCAACTGCCCAGCGGCGGCATCGAGCTGTCACCCGACGAGATCGAAGCCCTCCACGTCAGGTGGTCATCCTGCTGGACCCCGAGTGAGGTCGCGCAGCGGCTGGCGGGGATCAGCACGCCCTGGTATGTGGCCGCGGGCTGGGCGCTGGACTTGTTCCGCAGCACGCAGACCCGCCCTCATGGAGACATCGAGATTGCGATTCCGGCCGCGAGCTTTCCCGAGGTCCGCCACCGCTTCCCCGGATACGTCTTCGACGCTGTAGGCAGCGGCCGGATCTGGGAGGACGCCACACCGGAGGTGCTGGCCGCCGTGCACCAGACATGGCTCCGCGATCCGGCCGCCGGAAACTACCTGCTCGACGTGTTCCGCGAACCGCACGACGGCGACACCTGGATCTGCCGACGCGATGAAACGATCCGGCTTCCCTACAGCGACATCGTCCATCACACCCCGGACGGCATCCCGTATCTGGCGCCCGAACTGGTCCTGCTGTTCAAGGCCAAGCACGCCCGCCGGAAGGATCAAACAGACTTCGAGGCGACCGTCCCGCACATGACCTCGGCTCAACGCGAGACCCTGGCCGAACTACTCGCCCGCGTACACCCGGGACACCCCTGGATCGCGGGCCTGTAGCCAGCGCTCTACCGGTGAGCTTGCTGCGCCTCGAACATGGCGATGGCGAGCTCAGCGGCCGACTCGCTCCCTGAACCAAGGAAAGCCAGCGGTCATTTCATGTATGCCAGGACAACCTTTGCGCACGGCACAGCTGCACCAGCTGCAGAAGGTGCTGATGGGCTCTTCAATTGTCCTGGCAATTGCGGCAGAATTTCGGAGATTTCCCAAACCGCTTCCTCGGTTTTTTCCTGTCTGAAGGTCTTTGCCAGTGGCTGTAACACCGAGAACCTTAAGCCCTGGGTGAAGTGCGAAAAAGGCCGCAAGGGCAGCTGATCGCACGCATCCGACAAGGTCGTCGGCGTCCTGCGCGTGCTCTGAACACCCCGGCCTGCAGCGCCGCCGAGCGCGGTACGGACGGACCGATAGCTGAGCCAAGCCGAGGCGTCCGACCGACGCGTGGAGGAGGCGAAGAGCGCCGGAAGGGGCCAGCGCCCGAACTGGAACGACCTCGCGCCCGCCGAGTACCAGCGGCAGCTCCAGGCGTACGTACAGACTCCCCAGTACAAGGCGGCCGACCGCGAACTGCGCGTCGCCGTGGCCCTGAGCAAGGCACACGACGCCGCCCTGCTGCGCTCGGCCCACAGGCTGCTCGCCCGGTACGCGGCCGGAAGGCAGGTACCCCGTCGGCTGCCGCAGCCGCGCATCCTGCCCGGGGGCTACGTGCCGCAATGGTGGATGAACACCATCAACGCCACGTACGCCGGCATGTGGCGAGCGATCCCGTCGACCGGACCGGAGCTCCAGCTCGGCGGCCCGGACGACCCGATGGTGCAGGAAGTTGCGAAGCAGGCACGTCTGCTGCAGGCCAGCCGCGTCGGCTACCGCAAGCGCGGCACCCTGTACGAGGCGTACGTCCCCGACGGCACACCCTTCGGAGGGCGCTCGGTGCCGCTGATCCGCGGCCTGGGCCCGGAGGCGGGCCGCCGCGCCAACCTTGCCCTTGGCCGTGGCAGTGGCATGCGCGTCCAGCCCGGCCGGGACGAAGAGTTCGACCAGCTGCACACCGACTACTTCGCCGTCTGGGACCGATCCCGCGCCTACGCGGCGGCCGTCCTCGCCCTGCTGCGAGCCCGCACCTGAAGCCGCCCGTTCGAACGAAGTCGCCCTTTTCCACGTGCTTCCAACCGTCGGATCAGGTGCGTAACCGGGCCAGCACCTAGGTGTATTGATCACGAGCGTTGTTGACGCTGGCCGTACGGGTTCGACCTGATCCGGGGGTTTGCTCCGGCGTCGGGATGATGCCCGCATAGGTGAACGGCCACCGGCTGATCTTCGAGGTGTCGAAGCCCGAAGGAGATCAGCACGATGACCGCACCTGACAGTCTGCTCCTGCACGCTCTCGTGGAAGACAACCTCGCCGCGGCGAGTCCCGATCTGCTGCGCGCGATGGTCAAGACGTTCGCCGACGTCCTCATGTCCGCCGAGGCCGACGCCCTCTGCAACGCCCAATACGGGCAGGTCAGCGACGAGCGAGTCAATCACCGCAACGGCTATCGACCGCGCGAGTGGGACCCCCGCGCCGGCACCGTCGAACTCGCCATCCCCAAGCTCAGGTCCGGCAGTTACTTCCCGCACTGGCTACTGGAACGACGACGCCGGGCCGAGCAGAGAAGGATGTGTGGCCGCAGGCGGTAAGACAGCGAGCAGACCGCTGCCCACCTGGCCGGCCGACCCGTCCCCGAACTGCCGCAGGAGGACGACGAGCAGGACCTCCTCGACCGCAACGAAGCCGCCGCCGAGCTAGGCATCACTCCCAAGACCTGGGACGACTACAAGACACACCCCCAGATCGCCCCCCACCTGACCAAGGTCAAGGGCGTGGAGCACTGCCCGCGCGGCATCGTGCAGGCCTTCCGCACCGGCAAGGACGCCAGCACCGACGCCGGACCCAAGGGCCGGCCGAAGGGCAGCGGGGACATGGTGCCGCGCGACGAGATCTCCGCCGGGGTCGGCGACCCGCTCGACGAGGACCCGGCGGTGACCCTCGCAACCGTCCAGGAGCGCGTCGGCCTGTCCTACGCCGCAGCCGCGCGCGCCCTGCCCCGGCTACGCGGAGAGCGGATCGCCGACCTGGTGCAGGCCGAACCGGACCTGACACCCGAGGAGGCCGCCACGCGTCTCGGCTACCCGACCGCGGTGCAGCGCACAGCCCTGGCCAGCGCCGCCACCGAACTGCGCGCCCGCCAGGTCCAGCCGTACCTGCAGCGCGTCGCCGACGTCCTGGCCGGCGCAGGCCTGGCCCAGGCGCAGGACGTCCAGGTGCAGCGCCTGGAGGGCGACGTGCTCGCCGCGGCCGTGGCGCTGAGCGGATCCGGCGCGCCCGCCCTCGTGTGGGACGAGCGCTACGGCTGGCGTACCGCGGTCAGCCCGCCACCGGATCGGCAAGGAGACCGGCACCCCGCCGGAGGGCGAAGGCATCCGCTACCTCAGCGAGCACCAGCAGCCCGAACCCTCCGAGCTGCTGGCCGCGCTCACCGACCACCGGCACGGCACCAGGCATCCCAAGACCGTCCACCCGGCCGGAGGCACCCTGCAGGGCTGACCCGCAGGCAGGAAAACGCGTGACACGACAACCTCGGCCTGCGGTCCGGACATCGTTTCGGTGTCCGGGCCGCTTCACGTAGCCAGTGTCGGCTGGCGTGCCAATTCGCCTTCGCGTACTGGACGCAGGAGGTCCGCCGACGGCACAAACTCCCGCTCCATCCCAGCGACGCCGAGGTCATCACCCGCCAGCAGGACCACCTGCGACGCGAATCGCTGCACTGGTTTAGCGAAGACGGCCGGCCCCGCTCCACCCGCATGGCGCTGTTCCCCACCCCTCGCCGCTCCTGTGTCAACGCACTCGGCGAGCTTCCGTACGACAGCAGCACGATCGGCTACTGGCTTCAGACCTGGCTCGACCAGTTCGCCGTAACCGACGAGCACGGCAAGCCCTTCGACCCGGCATGGGTGTTCCCCTTTGTGTGTGGCGTGATCGGTTTGCGGGATGCGCCGGGGCGTACGCCGGAGCCAGTGCGCCTGGCGTGCATGCTGCGGGCGCGCCGTGTACCAACCGGCGTTCGGGTGAGGTCCGTGTGCCCGAGTGTGCGCACTGGTTGGCCGTGGGACAGCTCTGGCAGGCCGCCGCTGGTACTGCTGCGGCGAACGGGAAGGCTGATGAGAGGCCGGATCGATGAGACCCGGCACCGCAGTGACGGGTGCACATCGTGCCGGTCGTCTTGACCTCCATCTGGGAGACGACGTGACCGACGGCAGGACAGCCGGCTTGCAGACCCTGATCTCCTTCGCCGGTCGCCATGCCGCGATGTTTACCCGCAAGGACACCCGGGCCGTACCCACCCCGGCGCGGCGGACGCTCGGCACCGGCCGCCCGCCGCCCTCACCGACCGCGGCCCCGCCCGCCGAGTTTGCCGCGCAGCAGGCAGAGGCCCGGCCGGGCGCGTTGCGGTGGTTGCGCGCGGTGACGGCCTCTTCTTCTCTGTTCAGGGACTACCGACAGGTGGAGAGGACGGTGGCGCCCGGCTCGTCCCAACTGGCTGCGGGAGCACCGGCCGGGCGGCGTATGTTGCTGGTGGCCCGGGTGTACGGGTATCCGCCGGACCACAACGCCGGTTCGGAGTGGATGCTGCACTCGATGCTGCGTCCCCTGGCCGAGCGCGGGCACCGGGTGGAGGTCTGGCTGTCCCACCCCGGCAAGCGTGAGAAGGCTTATGAGATCGACGGGGTGCGGGTGGTGCCGTTCCAGGAGGGCCTTGAGTTCTCCGCCCGTGCCCGCTGTGCGGATGTGCTGGTGTCCCACTACGAGAACGTGCCTCTGGTGGCAGGTCTCGCGCGGGACGGCCGGATTCCGATGGCGGTGATCTGCCACGACAACTTCCCCGCGACGTTCCACAACGCCGCGGGAGCCGACCTGGTTGTCTACAACAGCGAGTGGATCCGCCGGGACGGGGAGATCTTCTACGCCCGCTACCCTGCCGAGTTCCTACCCCAGCGCAGCATCGTGGTGCGCCCGCCGGTGATCGCCGACGAGTACCGTACGCGGCCCGGTGACTGCGCGACCTTGGTCAACCTGAACGCGGACAAGGGCGGTGAGCTGTTCTGGCAGATCGCCGCTTGGACGCCCCAGTGGAAGTTCCTCGGCGTGCGCGGGGCTTACGGCCAGCAGGTCATGCCGCCGCCCAGCCTGCCGAACTGCGAGGTCCTGGACTCGGTCCCCGGCCAGCGGATGCGCGAACACGTCTACGCCCGCTCCCGGGTGATACTCATGCCGAGCCTGTACGAGTCGTGGGGGCGGGTGGCGGTGGAGGCATTCGCCTCCGGCATCCCCGTGATCGCCCACCCCACCCCCGGCCTCGTCGAATCACTGGGCCAAGCCGGCATCTTCGCCTACCGCGACGACCCCAACGCCTGGATCAACGCCCTCGCCTCCTTGCAGGACCCCGACAACTGGGCCCGCGCCTCCCGCCGGGCCCTGGCCCGCTCCGAGGAACTGAGCGCCGCGCCCGACCTCGGCCTGTGGTGCGACGCCGTCGAAACTCTGGCGCGACCCCCCCGGCGCAGCACCCGCCGCGGGCACGTGACCCGCACGGTCGTGGACACAGGCGAGATGAACCACAGCCCCGGCAGCGACACCGCGGCTACCAGGGGGTGAGCCCTACGACCATGTTCCCCGGCGTCTTGGGGCCGCGACAGCGGACCTGGTGGTGCCTGGCCCGGAGACAACCGGTCAAGGGCGCACTCATGTGAGGCGGGAAGCCGGGGCGGTCACCCCCTCTACCACCTTCAGTTCGGTGGAGGACGATTCGATGCCGCCCACCCGAAAGGCCAGATGAGCAGATCCAGTCGCCGCGGCGGTGGTAGCCGTCACGGCGGCCCATACGACGGAAACCGGGTGCTGCTGCGAGAGGCCGAGGTCCACATTCCGGCAGGTCAGAGTCTGCGCGTCATCCGAGAGTTCCGCGTCATATTTCTGTTCTGCCGCCCACGAAGCCGAGCTCACGGTCAACTCGTGTCTGGTTCCGCGCTCGGGATGGAACGCCAGGCCGGCTCCCGGGGGGAGCGTCACGGTGATGGTCTGCGGAGGAACTGGGCCGTCCCCGCGGACTTCCACCCCCGGGTACCTGAGGCCGCCCTGCACCAGCTCCACCGGCGACCCTCCCGGCTCCACGGAGAACCGGGGCCCTCCGGTGACCGTGGCACTCAGCCGGACAACCGGCCGACGGCCCACCAGCAACTGCCCGTCGTGGTAGGTGCCAGGATCCACCGCGGCAACCGCTTTGACCGGGACCGTATAGATCAGCGGGCCCTTGTCCCAGGCGCAGGTGTTGAGATGCAGGTTGCTGGTGACGACCATGACACCACGGTCGCGTTCGAACCAGCTGCCCAAGCTCCCTTCCCGCGCGTCGTCTCCGTTGTAGGAGTAGGTGGGCCACTCGGCGAAAGTGAAGCCGGTGGGCGCGGTGAACCTCTGCACGACGTTCCCGGCGTCGACGGCCCACCCCGTGCGGCAGGCGGTGATCTCCAAAGTGAGGTCAGCGGTCTCGCCGAGACTGGCCTGCGGGACCTTCACCTGGCGGATCATCAAGCTCCGCTCAGGGGCAGCCGCGACCTTCCGTACCCGACCGTCACTGGTTCCGCAGGCGATGTACAGGTTGCCGTACGGGTCTAGCGCCAGCGCCTGGGGGTCTCTCAGCTGTGCCTCCGTTGCCTGCCCACCATCCCCGCCGTGCTCTCTCCGCCCCGTGCCTGCAAACGTCGTGATGTTGCCTTTCGGGTCCACCTTCCGCACCCGCTCGCGCCTCCATTCGGCGACGTACAGACTCCCGTCGACGTCCCACGCCAGCGCGTTGGGTTCCTCCAGCTGGGTATCGGTGGCCAGTTTGCCTTCGCCGGCTTCATTTCCGCCACCTGCAAACGTCGTGATGATGCCGTGCCTGTCCACCTTCCGCACCCGATTGTTGCCATAATCGGCGATGTACAGGTTGTCCTTCTCATCCACACACAGGTCGCCGGGCTCTTTGAGTCTGGCGGAGGTTGCACACTCCGTGTCACCGGCGAAGCCGCCCTCATCTGTCCTGCCTGCCACTGTGGTGATGCGGCCTTCGTTGGGCGGCACCCTCCTTACCCGGTGCCTGCCCTTTTCTGAGATGTACAAATTCCCCTTGGAGTCAAACGCCAGGCCCTTCGGGTCGTTCAGGTCGTCGACCACTGTGGTGATCTTGCCCTCAGGGCTCACCTTCCGCACGCGGGAGCCTTCGGCGATGTACAGGCTCCCCTGGGCGTCAAGCGCGAGCGCCCGGGGCATGCTGAGCTGGGCAGCCGTCGCGAGCTTGCCGTCACCTCCGGAACCGTTCGTCCCGTCTCCGGCCCACGTGAACCTCTTGCCGTCCGGAGTTACCTTCCATACCTTGTGGTCGTTTGTTGCACAGATGAAGAGGGTGCCGTCACTGGCGCTCACCATCCCAAGTGGATGGTTGAACCTGGCGTCGACGGTGGATCCGCCACTGCTGCCCTCCGATTCGGTGATGGTCACCGTAGTGATCACACCTTCCACAGTCGTTGCCGCATGCTGACCGTTCGGCGAGGCTGGGATTGCCACCGGCATGTTCATCTCAGTGAAGTCGACACTCTGAGTCACCATGGAAACTCCTGTCCCGGTTGCGCGATACGAGGGGCCGTGGAAGGTCTCGCACAGCCACACTCGTTGAAAGCGGCACGAAACTGCCGCTCCATCCGAAAAGGGGACGCCGAAGGAACAAAAGGTCGCCACATCCCCTGCGAGCATCGTCCTTCAGAACCTCACAGTCCGCATCCGTAGGGGAATGCCCCCGGATTTCGTCAAGTTGATGGTCGAACGACTTCGGTTCGTCCGGGTCCAGTCGTACGAGCAGCCACGCAGCTTTTCGCCAGTCGCCCGGCCGACGGCGGACAGGCCGCTGGGTCCGGGTCTGCCCAGCGATGGGGTCCGTCCACGTCCGAAGCGTCTTGGAGAGTCGGCTCCTGCCTCTCCGGCCGGTGCGCCGGGATCCAGGAGACCGCCCCCTTCAGCCGCCCACCAGGCACGTACAAACGCTGTGGCCACGGTCAGACACGGCAGATCTCAGCACAGGGCTTTGGCGTGTGCGCGGAGGCCGCTGGTTGCGATAGCACGCCGTGGCGGAGCAACGCGGCGCGCGGACACCTGTCGGTCACCCCATCGACTGATAGGTCAGACGCACCATGACCTGCGGAAAGTGAGCCGAGCGGTGCACAGAAGGAACCGTACGTCGAATCCCTGGAGTGCTCGCGCTTTGTCCTGCTGGACGAGTGCCCCGCAAATTCAGAGAGTTGGTTCCTCGCGAGGACATTCGAAGCACTGCTCTCCAGGGTGCGCGCGGGGTGGTGTCCTTCGCTGATCCTGTGCCCCGACGCAGCGACAGCGGGACCCTGATCGCGGTGGGGCACGTCGGGACGATCTAGCTGGCTTATGCGGGTGCGGACATGTTCAACGAGCGGTGAAGGCGGTGTCCGCCTTAACCATCAGGACATGCCTGCATTTCACTGGCTGGAGGGAGCGCTGCTGCGGTCATCACAATGAGTGACAGTCTGAGGGATGCTTGCGCACATCCGCGTGCCGTTCGTTTCTGTGAGCGGAGTGCAGTCAGATGCCGGCTCGCCGACCTGGGATGGATCCAGTAAGGGAGTCGGTAGCAGGCCGGCGAGAACTGCAGGGCCTGCGGCCCCCGTGATCGGCACCGAGTTGACCGCGTCGGTCCATGCGCTGGCCCGCATGACTAGGGTGCTTCTGAGGGCTCTTGAAACCCTCTCTCGCCCGAAACGAATGCGTCCGACGAGGCAACAGCACCCAGCCGGTTGATCGATTGGCTTGGCGGGGGCGTCTCAACCAAGAGCCGGCAGAAGCGCCCTAGGGGCATGCCACGGCACGCTTGGCGGGGACGCGCAAGAAGTGGGACCTTAGAAGGGAGAGGTCAGAGCAGCGAGCCACCGACCGGCGTGTGTGCCGGTGCGGTGTGTGGACTCGGTCCCACTACCGTCTAGGGCGACGATGCAGTTCCATTGGGTATTGGAGGAATCCAGCCATGCCCGATTTCTCAGTGGCACCCAATGATTATCCCAGTTGCCATCGGTGCCGATCGCCACTGAGCGACGCGGAACCCGTAACTTCAGAGAAGTACGGGGAAGGGGAGCGTTGCACTCTCTGTGGTTGGATAAATCTACGTCCGAGTGAAGAGATGTCACTAAGGAGGATGCTTGGACCATTCTCCGACATTCCATATGAAACACAGCTCTCCTCTCCAGGTGCAGCGGCAGCCCTGATGGGGACACTGCGAAGCAGTCTTGTTTGCAGACTCCAAGCAGAGGTATATCGGGCGCCACGAGATGCCTTGACTTGGCTTATGGCTTGCATTGTAGACCTTTATGATCTTGATGTATTGTACAATTTCAGCGATCGAGGCTCCCGAACCATCCAACTAATCTACGCTATTCTGCAGCGTTTTTTCGGGCCGCTAAACATACTTGCACCACCAACCGAGCTCTCGTCTTTCTGGCTGACGGAAGCAGGGAATTGCATCAACACCTGCATTAATCTATCGATATTCATCCGAGAGGTCGAGTTGGGGGGATCAGTCAGATTCTCCGGCGACGATATATACGTATCATTCCCCCCGGAGGGCGACTGGGCTGGTGAAATCAACGCCAATATCGACTCCAGTCCCAAGCCTCCTTTCTCTCTAGGGGATGATCACCCTACAGTACAGACGATCGAGAGAGAGCTCTTCGACTTTTCTGTAACCGATGCAATCGGCACACTTGCCGATGTTGAAACCGCGAGAAAGTTTACGCGAGTAAAGAACGAAGCAGGGCTCCTAATCTTTGACCTGGGAGAGCAAAGTAAGCCAGCTTTCCGGCGCATGGCAGACCATTTGACTCTGACGGGCGAGCGCATGAGGACGCATGCTATCCCCTCATTCTTTTTTGCGGCAGGCGGCAAAATGAATCGAACCCAGGTGCAGATGATTTGCGAATCCACAGAAATGGAATGGCTCACATGTGCACCATTGCTTGCTGGGTGCTACTGGGACGGCGACCAACGCTGCCCCTGTGCGGTTACTACCGACTATCTACTTTATCGGGCTGCCGTAAAAGCCGTTTACGCCACATCCTTCCGAACCGACACTGCCATTCGAGCAGCCAAAGCACGTAGCCGGACACAGGGGAAGAAGATCGCTAAAATAGCAAGCAAGATCAATGCAGATCTGGAACTTGCAGTCGCAGCGAGCTTTTTCAAGGCGGGGATGACCGCCAAGCACTCTCTGGAAAAGAGACTGGACGGGACGCCACTGCCTTGCGGACAAGTGGACGATATTGCGTACGCGGAGGGACTGCATCAGCATCCGATCGTATTGGTATGCGAGGTGAAAGACAACGATTTCTCGCTCTATAAGGATTTCGGCGCAAGGGAAACTATAGAATTGATGGAGAAAGCTCGATCCCAAGCGGTGACCAAAGCCCAATGGATCTCGGATCACTGGGGGGAAGTGGCCCAATTGGTGAAGGCGCCAGATACTGTGAGGCCTACTTTCCTGGCCCTGGTTGTTACGAGGAGAACCCCACTACCGGTCCCCGGTAGCGGTACAGCATTCATTGCTATCGCTGAAATCGGTTCAATTGTTCACGGTGTGCTTTCAAAACCTGCATGTTCATGGCGACCAGATTTGAGGTCTGCGATACTGCAAGGCGAAGTCCATGATCACTCTCAATAGCCAATTCCAGGGAAGTGCTGTTACTTGGCTCGCCGTATCGAGCCTAGTTGGCGCCTTGGTTGGTGCCACCGTGAAGTTCGCATTCGAAGATCTACTGCGCCCTTGGGCCGGCGTGCACTATGAAACCCGGAAGATATTGAACCGCTACTCGACTCCTCTGGCTAGATCTGCGGAGTCACTTGAACGGCGTATAAATCTTCTTGTTCGGAACGAAGAAAAGAATTGGCTCCGTGAAGACGAGTACACGCTGCTAAGTAGTCTATATGCATTCGGCGAGTATCTCTGTTGGATTCGAATAATCGAGCGAGAGTTTGGCTTCCTGCCGTTCGAGGTGTCACGCCGTGGCCGGTTGCTTAACCATCAAATGCATGGCATTTTCCGCGCCCTTACGAGTCACGGTTACTTCAAGAGTTGCGAGGATCAGGATGCGGTTGGGCGTTCGGCGGTGCCTCGCTTGATGCTCTCTGCTGTGGGTGAAGCTATGATAAAGGATAGTTCTCCATTGCGGCCAATCGACTTCACTGAATTTGTGATTCGCTACCGTGTGGATGATCAGTTCTCGCGCTGGTTCAAAGAATTGTCGGACGTGATTACAGCCGCTCACCCTGAAAATCCATTGAATTGGGATCGAATTATTGCGGCGGGAGCGCACCTGAGGGTCCTCATTCGGCTTCTTGATCCCAAAGGTGTCATGGTTGAGAAGCGGGCGATTGTGAACCTGGAACGAGCCTCGGAAGAAGTCAGGCAGTCGATTGAGCGAGAATTCCCGGAATTCCTACCACAGAAGCCCAGCAATCACGCTGGCCGTCTGCATCCGACATGGCAACGAGCAAGAGTTCCTAAGGTAGGACGTTAGCAGGCACCTCGGTCTGCGCGGATCGGCAGATAACTCCAATTGCTACGGGGGTTCACATTTAACACTGCAGGTCGGGCGTTGAGCCGTTTATGGCTGGGGCCGTCACGTTTGATGAGGTCCACCGCTGGGCGGCCGGATCGGCGAGGAGGTCACCTTTTCCGCCCCAAGCCCGCCGTGGCCCGCCCGACGCTGGAGCGGGAGGTTGCCGCCAAGGTTTGCTCGGATTCAGTGCTGACGGCTGCGGTGGGCCGCGAGGTCGGTTACGCGAGCATGCTTCTGGACCTGGCTTCGTACTTCCTCGTATTCGAGAGTCAGTTGACGAAGGGCTTCGGCGTAGATTCCGAGGCAGCGACGGAGTTGGGTGTTCTCACGGCGGAGGGCGGCAATGGTGTCGTCAGACGTGGTCTTGCACTTGGAGTCTCCTTCCGGCTTCGGGCTCTGCTGCGGGGCCGGTCAGGCGCTGCGGGGCGGGGTTGAGGATGATGTCGCCCAGCTGTTCGCCGCGGGCGATGGCCTGCTCGGCCTCCACCTCGTGCCGGAACCCTGATGCCGAGGTGCCGGGGTATCCTCCGAACATTTGCACAGAGTGGTGCCGGTACTGGATGGCCCCGGCGATGGTGCCCCCGGGTTGCCGGGCGATGGTCCACGCCAGGGTGCGCCGGAACTGCTTGGTCACAAGCCGCCAGTCGTTGCCGTTGACCTTCGGGATGCCATCGTCCCGTCCGTGCTCGGCGCAGTATTCGTTGACCCAACTCACGAGCCTGGCCATGCCTTCGATGGTGGCGCTGACGCCCATGACGGAATTGCTGCTGGAACCGGTGTCGCCGCTGCGGTGGGCAGGGGGCTGGGCGAAGAGCATGTCCTGGCCGGGCGGCTGCAGCCGCTCCAGAACGCGGACAGCGGTAGCCACGGAGGCGCTGACGACCCAGGTGGCCTCGGTGCCGGACGGGGTGTCCTCGCCTTTGAATGCCTGGCTGGTGACCTTGTACCGCACGGGGTGGCCGTCCTCGTCGCGCATGACGGACAGGCAGCCGCGCTTCATGTGCTTGATCTCCGCCTCGCGCATCCCGGACAGGTAGGCGACCACGATGTAGCAGGCGGTCTGGAGGCGGTTGGTGAAGCGGGTGACGTCGTCGTAGCGGATGCCGCGCAGCCAGGGCTGGCCGTCGAGCCGGCCGCGGATCTCGGTGGTCATGTAGGTGGAGTCGTCCAGGCCGAGTTCGTCGATCGCCTCAGCGATCATCGACCAGAACGGATGCTCGGGCACGTCAACCTGCTGGTGCCCGAAGTGGAGGACCTAGGTTCTGTCTGACAAATGATCAACGCCGACAGCGCCGTGACCCAGATCAATGGCCTTGCTGCGGTGGCGCTGAACCAGCGATGCTGGGGCGGTGCCAGGACAGCGGAAGAGGAAACGTCAGCAGCAGGACGCGAGGCGGCAGGCTGCACTTGGCACCAGTCCCGGCGCGGGTCACTGGCAGGTGATCTTCGAGACCCAGGACGAGTCGAAGTGGCATGCTCACCTGCGTCAACTGCGTGCCGAGCCGGAGCGGATCGACTGGGCGATGACTCGGATCGACACCCTCTGTGGGCGCCTCGTGCAGCCGACCACCTATCGGTTGAGTGTGTTCGTACTCGACCCCGCGTGCGATCCCAGCCGCAACCAGCCTCATCATTGATCTTGTGGTGGGTCGCGGTGAGTTGACGGATGTGGCATGGGATCGGATAGCGCCGCTCTTGCCGGGCATGGATGGCCGGGTCGTCCATGGCGTGATCATCGGCAGGTGATCAACGGCGTGTTGTGGCGTCTGCGGACGGGCGCCCCACGGCGTGATCTGCCAGAACGCTATGGACCGTGGCAGACGGTCTATGAGCGGTTCGCCCGCTGGGAGGCGGACAGGACCTGGGACCGCCTGCTCGAGCGAGTCCAGGTCCGGGACGACTCCGTCGGTGCGGTGGAATGGACGGTTTCAGTCGACTCCACCATCAATCGAGCCCACCAGCACGCTGCCGGGGCCCGCAAAAAAGGGCGACGACGGGGGACGAACTGGAAGATCCGGCACGTTCGGCGGCTGGCCAGGCGCTCGGCCGATCCCGCGGCGGACTGACAACAAAGGTCCATCTCGCCTGCGATGGCCGAGGCTTGCCCCTGGTCATCGTCGTCACCCCAGGCAACGTCAATGACTCCAGCGTCTTCGACACAGTCTTGGACACGCTGCGAGTTCCCCGGACCGGCGTCGGTCGGCCACGTCGCAGGCCGGATGCGGTCGTTGCTGACAAGGCGTACTCAACGCGGGCGATCCGCCAGGGCCTACGGCATCGGGGGAACCGAGCGGTCATCCCGGAACGGGCTGACCAGAAAGCGAACCGAGCGCGCCGCGGATCCGCCGGCGGCAGGTCGCCCGCCTTCGACCACGAGCAGTACAAGGCCCGGAACGTGGTCGAGCGCTGCTTCAATCGGCTCAAGCAGTTCCGGGCGATAGCGACTCGTTTCGACAAACTCGCCGTCCGCTATCGGGCCGGACTCCGCCTCGCCGCACTCATCCTGTGGCTCCGCGAGCCCGGCCGTGATCATTTGTCAGACACCCCCTAGCCGACGAGGCGGCGGCGCCAGGCCAGTGGGGTGACGGTGATGGCCCGGCCGGGGTCACGGTCCCATTCGGCGTGGAGGCCGGCGGCTTCGAGGGCAGCCACGACCTCGTGGCCGATGGCTGCGGTGGTCTCGGACGAGCCGTCGAAGCCGCCATAAAGGAGCATGAGTCCGTGGCCGGCTGCGGCGGCATCTGTGCACTGGGTGTGGAAGTAGACGTAGCCGCGGGCGTCGGGCTCGCCTTCACCGCCGATCTCGGACTGGCCGCAGCTACGGCAACAGGTGAAGTTCTCGCGGGCCGTGATGCCGGCCTCCCGCAGGGCGGTGAACGCGCGGGTGAGCCGCTCAGGGTCGGTCTCGCCTTGCCACTTGGCTTGCTCCGCGACGCCCTCCAGCCACAACCGATCAGCCAGGGCTTGTGCCTGCTCGCGCGAAACGGGTCGGCGGTCCCCGGTGACCAGGTACTCCTCAGCAAGCTCGGCCAGTTCGGCACGGGAGGCGTAGCCGCCGACCAGCACCTCGCGGACGCGTTTTTCCAACCCCTCGAGCTCGTCTTCATCGAGGTCGAGCGGCGGCACTTCCTGGGTGGGCCCCATGTCCAGCAGCGACCAAGCCAGAGCACTGCCCCATCCGGCCTCCTGGCGTGCCCAGCCGGTAATCGCCGCAATGACGCCCTCGGGCCTGTCGGCCGTCGCCTGGAAGTGCCGATCAGCGGCACCGTCCCGGTGCTCCAACGTGTAGTCACCACCGGCCTGGTGCCAGACCTGGGCGAAGACGTCAGGCAGGTCAGGTATCCGCTGGACCACCAGGAACTGGTCACCGTCACCGCCGATGCGCCGAACCAGCCCGGCCAGCTCCTCGGCGGACACGCGGACGTGCCGCTCCCAGTTCTCCGTCTCCACCACGATCTCGAGCATGCACAGACTCTGACACTCCCCTCTGACGGCGGACCTCTCCGGACCCTCGATGTCACTGCACGGTGACAGCTGGACCAGCTCTGGTCCTGGGTGGTTGGCCAAGGTTTGACGACAGCCTCTAGGACTGCGCCCGAGTACGCGAAAGAAAAGCACCCACCCGGGTGCCGCTCCAGGCCGGGCCGGACCACCGTGGCGGGGGGCGACCACGGGCCCGACCGTGAGGCCGACCATGCTCGGCCCGACTCCCCGACCATGGGGCCGGACGGGGCGTGTCCGAAGTGACAGCAAATTCGAACAAGTGATCCAATGTCGGTGTGGACGTGACCGATTTCCCCGACGACCTGGTGCAGACGCAAGCCGCCTGGAACGCGACCTACCAAGCGCTCGCCGCACCCCGCCCTCGCGATACCACCGCCCTGCGCCGCCGCCTGCTGCTCCTGTCCGTGCGGCTGTGGTGGCATCCCTACTGGGAGACCGTCCCCTCGGCGCCGGCGCCTGCGCCGGCGGCACGGTCCGAGCTGCGCCAGCTGTCCCGCGTCCACGGCGCCGCCCGGGCCGCGTGACCGGTCGGCCCGGGCGGCCAGGAGCACGAGGTTGCGGCAAGGGTCGCGCCTATCTGTTGCGCTGGGGGTTGCGCCAGGTGTTGCGCGGCCCGCAGGACTGTCCCGTGTCCGCGCAGGTCACCACGCTGTTTTGCCGTGGTCGGCCTGCTGACATCCCCGTTGCGGCTGCTCTGCCCATGTCCCTTGGCTGGTGTGAAGGAGGAAGGGACGGGCGGGATGGGCGGCGCGGCCGCGGCCGGGGATCGGGACGCTCAGGCGGTTGTGCGTCGGCCGGGGCCGCCGCCTCGCCGCCGTCAGCCCGGCGGCGGAGCCGGGACGGAAGTCTCCGGCGCCCTGGTGATGTCCTCCCGGTGCTGAGGCCCACCAAGGGGTGAGGCCGGGGATGCGGGTCGGGGCCGACGAGGTCAGGAATCCTTCGCGAACGCGCTGGCGTGGTTGGCGGCCCACTGGTGAAGCGTTCTGGGGGCCGTCCTGAGGATGTCGGCCACCGCAGTGGTGACGTACGCGGGCTGGCCGACCGCCACGCTCCACGCGGTGAGCAGCATGTCGACGACCGAGCTGGGCGTACCCTCCGACAGGCGCCGGAACTCGTCTGGCGTCATGTATCCGTCCTGATAGAGCGTCCGGGCCGCGACGGCTGCGACGTCGCGGTCGTCGACCGGCGCGGTCTCGGCGGCGCCGTAAGGGCACCGGACGACCTCGCCCGCCCGATCGCGGGCGCCCACCAGGCCAGCGAGTTCGATGCGCGCATCCCCGGCCGGATGATCGTCGACTCGAGTCCGGTGGCCGCGATGAGCCGCTCGATGTCGGCGTGCAGCACGGCCATGGGATGGGGTCGCTGGAAGAAGGGCTGCGGCGTCTGGTGCGGGGAGGAGCGGAAAACGACCCGCCGCACGTGGGTCGGGAGCCGCTCCACGACTTCGGCGGCGGTCCGAGGCGGAGCGGTCCAGACGAGAAAGACCGCGCCAGCGCCCTTCAACGCCGGTCGAGCGACTCGGGCACTCGGGCACGGTCAGGTCGCCGGTGAAGACCTCGACGGTCGCCGGCAGCGTCGCTGCCGCCTCGGAATGATGAGCCAGGGCGTGGAGCGGCATGCCCGCGTCCCGGAGCTGCGGCGACCTGCGGGCCTGCGAGTGCTGCGCGGGCCTGTACGGCGCCCCGCAGAAGCCGGCGTGAGCACAGACGAACCGTCGTCCCCGGCGCTCTCGACGCCTGGACGGACGCCGACTGGGCCGACTACCGGGCCCGTATCGAGGACGGCGAGGGCAGCGCTGCCGCGATCGACGCCGGCAACCGGCACCGCAGGAAGCGGCAGCCCGGGGAGCTGGCTGGCCAGCCCACCGAAACGTCCCAGGCCTTGCGGTGACACACGCGCCCCGGCCGCCGCCTCGCCCTGCACTGAGCAAGCTCGGGCTGGCGACCCGACATGCGTGCCGGGGCTGGTGAGTAGGGCAGGGTGAAGCCGAGTTCACAGTCATCTCACCGAACGGCAGCAGGGCGTCCAGCGCTCGGCGTACGCCTCCGCCCCGGTAGGGGCCGGTTCACCGATGGCTGGTAGCTTCGGGGCACGTCACGCGGATGGGGTGTTCAGGGTGGACACGCAGGGGGCTCAAAGGCACCGCCACCAGCAGCGGGTGCGCGCCGGCGGCGGTGCGATGTTCAGGCGCCACCGCGAGCACGGCAGTTGGCGGCTCACCGCCGACGGCCTGGACCACGATGCGGCGTTGGCGGTGCTGCGCAAACGGCGTTCGTCGGTCGGCGCATGGCCGGCCTGCCGTGTCGGCTCGGGCGGCTCGATCGCGCTCAACGCGCCGGGCCGCAATCAGGCCGCCAAGTTCCGTGGCCGGCTTGACGTGGTGCCGGATCCGCACGGGGGCGGCAGCGCACTGGTGGTCTCCGGAGTGATGCTGGAGACCATGAACGGGATCATGCTTGCGCCGTTGTTCGGCTGCGTGACACTGGTGATGCTCGCGATCTTCCTCCTCGGGGCGCTGACGGTCACGATCCCGCCGCTGGTGATCGGCCTGGGGGCGACGCCGCTGATGGGTGCGCTGACCGTGTTCTTCGTGCGCGGCCGCGGCCGGGCGTACGACCTCGACGCCCACCGGCTCTATCGCGACCTGCACAAGCTCCTGGAGCCTTTGCACCCGGAGCCGCTTGGGGACTCCCGGCGGCTGGAGGGGCCCTGACGGACAGCGCGGCGGCCGACCCGGTCGGCGATGTCGCCTGCGAACTCCGACCAGGGTGGCCCATGGCGGCGATGTCGACGACCTCGCGCCTGGCGGTCGTGTTCGAGGCCGCCGACGTCACCCTGAGCAAGCTCGGGTCGGCCTGAGGGGTGGCCGGTGCGGCGCGGCGGGCTGAAGCCGAGCCTCGGTCGCGGTGGAGGTCCGGCCGAGACTGGTGGCAGATCCCTGAAAGCCCCCACTACTGCTGGTCAAAGCCGCTGACTCGTAGACATGATGGGGTCGTTGGTGTCGTACGACGTACGGACTCCCCCATAGCTCTGCCCTCGCTCAGTCCCGAACAGCGCCGGGCCGCTCTCGAGAAGGCCGCCGCCGCGCACAAGGAGCGGGCCGAGGCGAAGGATGCCCTCAAGCACGGGAGGATGTCTCTCGCCGAGGTACTGGCCAGCGGCTCCGATGCCATCCGCAAGATGACGGTCCGCGCCCTGCTCGAATCCATCCCCGACATTGCGACGTCCCGTCCGCTACCGATGCCCCGGCCAAGGCCCAGGGCTGAGTACGGGTACTCATGCCCGGCCCGGCCGTCCTGGTGGACAGTGACGGTCGGGCCGGGCGTACAACACGGAGAGGCGAGTGTCGATGAGAGGCGGACAAGCATGAGGGCTTTCGCGCGGCGTGCCGCCGGCTCGAAGAGCGTGTGGGGATCGCTGGCGGTGGTCGTCCTGCTTGCCGTGTCGGCCTGTGCCACGACCCCGGACCGTGCCGTCAGTGACAAGCAGCTGCGCAAGCTCGGGGAGAGCGGCCAGGCGGTGCAGGCCCGGCAGCGGGCGGAGCAACAACTCCGGGACGTGGCGCAGGCGTACGCGGACCGCACGCCCCTGTCGCTCGGCCTGATCGTGGTACACGACGTGTGCGTGCCGGGATCGGGACCGCGCTGGTTCTTCCAGCAGAAGACCGACAACTACAAGATCGCCTGCTCGATGCACGTCACCGCCTACTACGGCGCCGACCCCAGGCACATGGCCGACACCCTCGACGCGATCCTGACCGCGGGCGACCACGACCGGTCCGGGCCGGCCGGATCCGCAAGTCCCATACCGTTCAGGCACGACGACCACGGCAAGCGACTCGTCGCCTACTACCGGGGGCACGGCCCGAACCCCCAGGGCCCCAATGCCCCGGAACCGACCATGATGGCCATCTCCGGACAGATACTGACCTGGGACACGACACGCGGCGGCGCCCCGGCCCGGCTGGTCGAGGAGCTCTACGCCGACCTTGTCGACGATCCGCCGGTGTCCCGTGTGGTACGCGACCCGAAGACCGCCACGGTCGCCGCCATCCGGAAACGGTACGGCCTGGTATTCAAGCTGGAACTCCGCTACAGCCACTACTACGCGGTGCTCAAGAACGGTCGCACCCGCACGGAGTGACGTCCCTGCCGGTCGCGCACGGCTCCGTACGGGTGTCACGCCCCCGTCGAGCAGGACGTGTCCAGCGCTCCGGTGCCCAGCAGGCGCTCCTCGTACACTGCCTCTCGCCCGCCATGCCCCTCGCCCACCAGAAGGAGTTGAGACCGTGCCCAGCCTGCCACCCCGGGACCTGGACACCCCGGGCAGGTTCTCGCGCTGGACCCTGGCGAAGCCGAGCAGACCCGTTCCAGCACCGAGAGGGTGAGGCAGGCGGGACGGCCACGGGCACCGCAGGGCCTGCGAAAAGGCTTCCGCTGACGACGGCGATGGTCCTACAGTCTGAGCCCATGATCCCCAACGGCGTTCCGCTGCCCCCGACGGTCTACCCGCTCGCCAAGGGACGTGTGTGGGCCATGCTGGCCGGCTCTGTGGTCTTCGTCGCTGTGGGCATCGTTCTCCTGGTCGCCCACAGCACAGTGAAGATGACGGTGGCGGGGGCACTGGCCGTGCTCTTCTTCGGGTTCTGCGCGGTGCTCATCATCCAGCGCCTGCTGCGCGACCGACCGGAGCTGGTGCTGGACGACGCGGGAGTGGACCATGTGAGGCTGGGCCGGTTCGGCTGGGACGAGATAGCCGCAGTGCGGATACGCGAGCAGCGGGTACGCAACACCTCGCAGCGGTTCATCGAGCTGGTCCTCCACGACCCGGACGCCTATCTGGCCCGTGCACCCAAGCTCGTCCGCAGCACCGCGTCCATGAACGCACGACTCGGCTTCGGTCCGGCCAACATGGCCACGAACACCCTGCCGGTGCCGCCCGAGGCAGTCCTGGACGCGATGCGGCGCCACCGCCCCGGACTCTCGGTACAGAACTGAGCCACGGCACTGAGGACGGCGGCGGGCGCAGTCGCCCGCTGAAACGGCGGCCGCAGCTCCGACGCAGTGCGGACCGGATCCGGCGACATGGACGACAAGCTCGCCGGTCGGCCGGCAGCAGACCGTCATCCAGACCCGCGACATCCACGGCGGTATGGGGGAGATGGCGGTTTGCGCGGCGAAGCGTTGGCCGTCGGCTCTGTGCCCGCCGGGACGGTGCGTCAGAGCATGGCGAGCCGGTCCACCAGCAGCTCCACCCTCGTCTCGGTGTACTCCGGCGGCAGCCGTCCCGACCGGGTCAGTGTCGCCACGCCGTGCAGGGACGCCCAGAACACCTCGGTGAACAGCCCCGGGTCGACGCCGTCCCCGGCGACCTCGCCCAGGCACTCCAGCAGCGCGGCGAAGGCGTCCTTGAGAGGTTGCGGGGTGTCCTCCTGCGCGTAGGCGAGACCGCCGTCGAGCTGGAAGAGGGCGTCGTAGACCGCCGGGTTGCGTGCGGCGAAGTCGAGATAGGCGCGGGCGAGGGCGGCGATCCGCTCGCGCGGGCCGTCCGCGGCGGCGGTCGCGGCCCGCACCGCAACGGCCATCTCGGTGGCGCCCTGGAGGGCGACGGCGCCGATGATCTCGCGCTTGCCGCGGAAGTGGCTGTAGAGGACGGGTTGGCTGTATTCGATGCGCTCGGCGAGCCGGCGGGTGGTGACCGCGTCCCAGCCCTGCTGCTCGGCTAGTTCGCGGGCCGTCGCCACGATGAGGCGCTCGCGCTCCGCCCGTTCGCGCTGCTTGCGTTCCTGTACCGACATGATTCGATCCTAGCATTGCTAGACAATCGAGCGGCAGCAGTACTAGCGTTGCCTCATCGGCTAGCAACGCTAGATGCCCGGGAGGGTCATCATGCTCAACGCACTCGAGATCGTCACCACCGTGGTCGTCGGCGTGATGGTGGGGGTGGAGTTCTCCGTCCTCTTCGTCATCAACCCGATCCTCAACGCCCTCCCGGAGGACAGTGGCCAGCTCGGCCACGCCCACGGGGGCCGGATGCTCGGCGCCGTGATGCCGGTCTGGTACATCGGCTCGCTCGTCCTCGTCGGCATCTGGGCCCTTGCCGGACGGCACTACCACGGCACCGGCCTCGTCGTCACCGCCGGCGCGCTGCTGCTCCTCAGCGTGGTCATGTCGGTCCTCCTGCTCGTCCCGATCAACAACCGGAACAAGACGTGGACCCCCGAGAACCGGCCCGAGGACTGGAAGGAGCAGCTGAACCGCTGGTTGCGCTGGCACTACGTCCGCGTCGCCGTGATCATCGGCGCCTTCGCCCTGCTGGTCACCGCCCTCACCTGAGCCCACGCTCACCCGCCCGGTCGCCGGCCGCAACCGCTCGGCCGCGCGCCCGAAGTGCGGCACCGCCACCGCCACTGCCATCCAGGACGCGGACACCAACACCTTCGGACTCCGCTGGTATCCGCAGGATGCGGGCCGCCAGCGCGAACCCGGCCGAGCGCGCCACGCCGGCGCCGATCCCGCCCCTTGCGTGTGTGACGCCGCCGAGGCCGCGCTCCGGCGGGCCGGATGCCAGGAGCTCACTCCTCGGCCCATGCCCGCAGCTTCACCGGATTGCGCACCGCCCAGATCCTCGTGATCCGATCCTCCGCGATGTCGAACGCGTACACCGCCGTCGTCTCCCCGCCGATCCGCACCATCAGGCCCGGGCGGCCGTTCACCAGCCGTTCCACCAGGGTGGCCGACCCGCGCAGGTGTCGCGCCACCCCGACGATGAACCGGGCGATCTCGGTGGCGCCGTGGACGGGGTGGAGGGCGGTGGGCGCCAGGCCGCCGCCGTCGGCGGTGAAGACGGCCGCAGGGTCGAGGAGGGTGATCAGGGCATTGACGTCGTGGGACTGCCAGGCCTGTTTGAAGTCGTGGACCAGCTCGGCCTGGGTGGCGGGGGAGAAGCCCGCCTCCGCGGCGGCCGGGCGGGCGGCGCGGACCCGGCGGCGGGCGGCCGAGGCCAGCTCGCGGCACGCGGCCGGGGTCCGGCCGGTGACGGTGGCGACCTCGGCGAAGGAGTAGTCGAAGACGTCGTGCAGGATCAGCGCGACCCGCTGAGCCGGGGTCATCGCCTCCAGGACCACCAGGAACGCCATGCTCACCGACTCGTCCAAGGTCACCCGGTCCGCCGGGTCGGTGGCCTCATCGCCGACGCCGGTGCCGGGGCCGGCCGCGCCCGGCCGGGCAACCCCGCCCAGCCACTCGGCCCGGCCCGGTACCGGCTCCGGGATCCACTCCCCGACATAGCGCTCCCGCCGGGCCCGCGCCGAACCGAGCAGGTCCAGACAGACGCGGCCGGCCACCCGGGTCAGCCACGCGCCTGGCGACTCGATCGCCTTCTGCTGCTCCCGTGACATCGCGTACCAGCGCGCGTACGTCTCCTGCACCGCGTCTTCGGCTTCGGCGAGCGAGCCGAGCAGACGGTAGGCGAGGTTGAGGAGGTGGCGGCGCTCGCTGATGATCACGTCGAAAGCGGGGTCGGTCGCGCCAGTCGAGTCAGTCATGCCTGTCCGACGATACAGCGGTCGCAAATGTCAGGCAGGCACCGCGCCTGACATTCCGGCGGGGTGCGTCGTCATACCGGTCGGAGGGGGTCACCCTCCGGGCACAGCGCAGCAGCAACCGTGTGACAGAAGAGGGTTGACGATGCTCAAGATCGGAATCATTCTCGCCAGTGTCCGTGACGGCCGCCGGGGCGAGCAGGTCGCGCAGTGGGTGGCGGAGGCGGCCGCGCGCCGGACCGACGCCGAGTTCGAGCTGGTCGACCTGCTCGACCATCCGCTCCCGCATCTGGAGACGGAGAAGCCGGCGTTGCTGGCCCGTGGCGCCTACGAGGACGAGCGGACGCTGGCATGGGCGGCCGCGATCGCTCCGTGCGACGGCTACGTGATCGTGACGCCGGAGTACAACCACTCGATGCCCGGCTCGCTGAAGAACGCGATCGACCACCTGTACGTGGAGTGGAACGACAAGGCGGTCGGGTTCGTCTCGTACGGCGTCGACGGCGGGGTGCGGTCGGTCGCGCAACTGCGGCAGCTGTGTGGGGTGCTGCAACTGGCGGACGTGGCGGAGCAGGTCTCGCTGACGCTGGAAGGCGACTTCGAGGATCGCACGGTGTTCAAGCCGAGGGAGTCGAGCGCCAGGATGCTGGACATGATGCTGGACGGCGTCGTGAAGTGGAGCGAGGCACTGGCGCCGCTACGCGGGGTGGGCACCACGGCGGGCCCGTCGGCGGCCGAGACCGGGCAGTCCGAGATCCGAGACCGGATCGCCGAGATCATCCACGGTATACAGGCCAAGAACCTCGACGCCCTGCGCCGGATCTACGCGCCCGACGTCATCTCCTTCGACGTGGAGCCGCCGCTCCAGCACGTCGGCGTGGACGCCAAGCTGAAGAACTGGGCCAAGGTCTTCACGGTCTTCCAGGATGTCTCGTACGAACTGCGGGACCTGGCCGTCGAGGTCGGCGGTGACATCGCCTTCGCGCACGCCTTCGGCCGGCTCAGCGGCACCCTGGCCACCGGGGACCGGACCGACGGCATCTGGGCGCGTGGGACGTTCTGCTTCCGGCGGATCGACGGCGACTGGCTGATCGTGCACGACCAGGCCTCGGTGCCGGTCGATGTGCTGTCCGGACGCTCGGCGGCCGACCTCGAACCCTGATGGGTCGAGTCCGGACGGTGGTTGGTGCGACGCATTCGTCGCGGCGTTCGACTGGGAGCTGCCGTCATGGGAGCTTCCGTCAGCCGAGTGGCGCGCCAGGACCCGGCCCGCCGTGCCCGACGTCGTGGTCAGGCCCTGTGCTCGTCGTCGTTTGCTCCGGGAAAGGAAACAAGCGGTGGGTTGGTGGGGGCGTCGGCGGCTGAACCGTCAGCTGGAGGCGGCCGAGTACCTGTACAAGCAGCTGCGCTGGGCGGACGCGGAGCGGGAGCTACGCGGTGTCCTGGAGGCCGCCGGGGATGGGACGGGCCCGCTGGTGGCCTCTGCACACACCCTGCTCGCGCAGGCGCTGCGCGTGCAGGGCCGCTTGCAGGAAGCCGAGAGCGAGGCCAGGGCCGCAATCGAGGTCCAGCCAGTTCCTGGCAGGTTCGAGGGGCGCAACGGCCAGGATGTGCTGGCCCTGGTCCTCGGTGACTTGGGCCGCCACCGCGAGGCAGCCGATCTACTGTCCGCCACCGCCGCAGCACGCGCCCGCATCACTTCCTCCGATCACCGGCTCGTCCTCAAGGGCCGCAGCGACCGCCTCCAGCACCTGGCCTACCTCGGCCTGCCCGAGGAAGTCGTCGCGGAGGCAGGCGCCCTGAAGACCGCCGCCCGCGGCGCCGAAGGGATCCACCGGCTCCTGCTGCCGCTGGCCGTCACCAACGGCCTGGCCTTCAGCCTCTCCCTCCACGGCCACTACGAGCAGGCAGAGCACCTGCTGGTCCCGGTGCTCGACGAGGCACGCCGGTGGCGACTGGGAAGGGTCCTGATGGTGTTGCACCTCGGCGCGGCCCGGGCGCTGACCGGTCAGGGCCAGGCCCAGGAGGCGCTTGCCGCCGTCAAGAAGGCGCAGGACATCTATGACCAGGCTCCGGGCGCCGAAGCACTGGCGCACGATCTGAGCGCGATTTCTCTGGCCAGGGCCGCGGCGTTGCTGGCACTGGGCCGGCCCGCCGACGCCGAACACGAGGCCCGGCACTGCGTCAGTCAGTGCGAACGCCACCTCGGCCGCGCCCACCACCGGGCGCTGGAATCCGCCACCGTGCTCGGAGCCGCCCTGGCGGATCTGCACCGGAACGACGAGGCAGCCGAACTCCTGCACGCCACCCACGACGCCTGGCGCACCCACTTCGGCCATGACCACCACGGCACCATCCGAGCCCGCCAGGCCTTGGCCACCCTCACCGACCAACCAGAATGACACCACGGCCCAACCGGGCACCTTTGCGAGTAGGTGGCTAGACGGTCTTGTCGTGGCCTTACCCGGGGAGGGCGGGCTGGTGCGTAGGATGCGCGGCTGATGGATCACTGGGAGGGGACAGTATGGGAACACGTATACGAGCCGCGGCGGTTGCCGCCGCTGTGGCGCTGGGTCTGGTGCCGGTCAGCGTAGGCACAGCGTCCGCGGCCCCGGCCGGCACGCAGGCGTCCGGGCCTCACCAGATCGGGACGTTGAAGGAGTGGGCCAGCGGCATCCCGAAGTCCTTCCACCGGGGCGGCACGATCGACGTCACCATGTCCTACACGCAGAAGTCCCGGGATGTTCTGGCCCCGTCCGGCTTCGCGCTGTCCTTGTGGAACTTCGCCGCCCCCGGCTTCAAGCAGATGCGCGGCATCTCCGCCACGTGGTGGAATCCGGTACACCGCCGCTGGGAGAAGGCCAGCTACTACGACTCGAACGGACTGATCGGTCTCAACCTGCCTGGCTACTCGCCCACGGTGAAGGTGGCCTCCGGCAAGGTCGGCCACGTCTACCTGCACGTCACCTTCAGCAAGAGCGCCTACACGGGCACGTGGCACTTCGAGCCGATGGTGAACTCCTACTGGCTGCTCACCTCGAAGGGCGCCTACGACAACAACTACCTCGGCGACAGCAGGAGCCAGTACACCTCCAGCCTGCGCCCATGAGCGGATGCGCTGACTGCCGTGCCCCGTACGCCTGTTCTGTGAGCCCGGACTGGCTGCTGGGGTAGGTAGCCTGTCGGCAGTGTTCGTGGCGTTCCCTCCGCGCCGCCTGCGGCGGGGCGCCACGCATACGACTGGTCGCCCCGACCAACGCGCACGCTGTAGGTGGCGCGAGCGTGGTGACCTTCCGGTGCGGAGATCTCGTTCCGGGAGCCAATCGTGGCCGCTGAGGTCTGCGAGGCGCTGGGGCTGGCGACCGAGCCGCGCACCGTCACCCCGGGGCGCCGGCCGGTGATGGAGATCGCCGGGGTGCCGCACGAGCTGTTCCGCTGGACCTCCCGGCGCAGCGACCAGATCGCCGCCTGCCTGGCCGAGCTGGAGCACGAGGACGTCACTGCCGTCGACGACGGTGAGCCGAAGTTCCTGCCCGTGGTCTCCGAGCGGGCCCGCGCCAAGCTGAACCGGATCGCCGCCCGCAAGACCCGCCCGGCCAACAAGAAGACCCGGCCCCTCGCGCGGCTGCGTGAGGAGTGGAAGGAGAGGGCGATCCGCACCTTCGGTGTGGCCGCCGACGTCATCAACTGCCTCCTTGAGTACGCCCGTGCCGCGGCGGCAATCCGGGCGCGGGTCGCCGCCGTGGTCGACATAGCGCTGGCGGCCGTGGACGTCACCGCGACGGTGTTCGTGATGAACCACGGGGGCCGGTTCCACCGCCGGTACCTGCTTCGCCGAAGCCCGTCGTCACCTCGCTCTCGTCCTGCGCGGCCGCCGCCGCGAGCCGGGCCTGGACGAGCAAATTGTGGACGCCGCCATCGACATGTACTGCGTGGACATCAGCGAGCCGAAGACGCTGCGCGGCCTGCTGCCCGCCTACCGCCTCTACACCGCCCGCTGGTCCCTGGCCGACCTCACAGCCGCCCGCCGCCCGCCGCCCGCCGACCACCCTCCCCGACCCGGACCGGCAGCCCCCGGCCGACCCGGGCACACCGGCCTCGCCCCGGCCCTCGGACCTGGAATCGGGGGAGCGGGAGATGCCCCGCCTCCCGTCGCAGTACGAGCGGGCCGTCCTTGCCAGCGTGGTGCCCCACGAGAAGCTGCGCATCACCGTCACCGCCGCGCGGGGCCGGGCGTACGACGTCGTCGCGCACCAACAGGCGGCGACGCCCGAGCAGCTGCTCGCTCCCCCGGCCGCCGACCCCGAGCACGGCGACCAAGAGCCGGAGGCCGGGCGGCGGGAGGCGATCGACCTGACGGCGCTGCGGGCCTTGCGGGAGTCCCGCATGGACGTGGAAGCCCTCGATCTCGCCGCCGAGCGGCTGCGACACCTCCAGGACGCGTTCACCAAGGCGGCCGCCGACTCCCGCGCCCGCGCGGACCGCTACACCGAACAGGACGAGGCTGGCCCAGTGCACCCAGTGCGCCAGGACGACCAGCGGGCGCACCGCCCGCAGCAGCCCGGACCGCACAGCGGCCGAGAAGCCGGCCACTGAGTGCACCCGACGCCGCGCGGGCGGGCACCGGCCGCGGTGGTCGCCCAGTTCGCCCGCTACGGCCAGATCCATCCAGAGCGCGGTGACGTCGCGGCCGGTCCGCGACTGCAGCCGGACACTGTCTTCGGTCCGCCACAGCACGGTCCGGTGGCCGTCGACCTTTAGGCCCACGGTCCTGCGGAGGCTGCGGCACCGGGCGGGTCAGGGCGACGTCTACGGGCCACTGCACCCCATCAGCCTGCACCCCTGCGACACCGGCCGCCTGCTGTCGGTTATCGGCGCGGGTCTGCCATGGCTGCCGCGGCCGCGGTGAGGATGCGGTACAGGACGGGGACCGGGATCGCCGGGTTGGTGACCGCTGTGCATGCCGTGTCGCGGTCGTGCAGCAGTCCGGCCAGGACGCGGGCTGGCAGCCGCGGATTGCGCACCGCGGTGCCGCGGACGTGGGCCTCCGGGTCGTTCAGCAGCCGCATCGCGTCGGCCGGTGACAGCCGGGGGTCCTCAGCCGCGCGGCGGCGCACCTCGGCTTCGGGATCCCGGGCCAGGCGTGCGACGTCGGCCGGTGTCGCCTCCGGATCGTCCAGGGCTAGGCGGCGCATCCGCCCGCTGGGGTCGGTGATGTAGCGCAGCAGGCCCGTACGGGGGAAGTTGGGGTGGCTGCGGGGCCGGTCGGGGCGGCTGAAGCTGCCGTCCCACCAGCGCCAGACCTCCAGCAGCATGTCGGCCGGTGCGTCCTCGCACGATTCGGCGAGGAACAGGCGGACCACCCGGTCCTCGTCCCGCGCCAGGCGCGCCACGACATCCGGCGGGAGGTGCCGGGCTCGGGCCACACTGCGACGGACCAGCGGGTGGGACGACGCGGCCAGACGGCGCATCGCGTCGGCGTCGCCGTGCAGGTCCTCGACCCAGGGCAGGGTGTGCGCCATCGACGTCGAGTCGAAGTCGTGGCGCACGGCGGCGCGTTGCTCCTCGGTGAGGTCGGGGCGCAGCGCCACCGCGGAGCGGATGTCGTTCTGCGGGTCCTTTGCCAGCACGGCGACGCCGTGCGCGCCCAGGCCGAGGTTGGCGGCCAGCGCCCGACGTACCTCCGCGTCCCCGTCTTGGACCAGCTCCGCCTCCAGCTCCGGCGCGAGGCGGCACCGTTCGAGCGCGCGCCGCGGGTCGGGCAGGGCGGCGAAAACCTCGCGAGGCATGGGTACGCGAGTGTGGTGGGCGAGCAGCGCAGCCGTTCGTACCGCGTAGTCGGTGTCGGCCAGCAGCCGCTCCCGCAGCGGCGCAGCGAGGTCCTCCCACCGGGCACAGGCCGCCGCCCGCACCCGGGGATCGGCGTCGGCCGCGAGGCCAGGGAGGTGCTGTGCGGGAAGCCCCGGGAGTTCGGCGGCTCGCGCGCGGGACGGGCCGGCGAGGAGATCGTCGTACAGGTCCTCGGGGAGTTCGGCGCCCCAGATGCAGGCGCGCTCCGCCCAGAGCACGCGTCGATCCGGCGACGGCTCGGCGCGGACCAGGCGTACCCACTGATCGGACGTGAGCTTGGGCCGGAAGGTGTCGGCGGGCCTTGACCGCACCCGCGGATCGGGGTGCGCCACGGCGGCGTCGAGGACGGCGGGCCGGTCGCATCCGTGCAGGAAGCCCTCCTCCACATCCAGCAGCCGGATCAGCAGTTCGTCTGTCGCGGCCGGATTGGACCCGATCCCCTCCGCCCAGTGCCAAGGCCACGCAGATCGGCCGGGCACCGCCGCCCACACCTCGGCGCGCTCGGCCTCCGTCTCACGCCCGGCGGCCTCCGCGGCCTCCTCCAGCCGCTCCGGCAGCCGGTCGAGGGCCGTCACCCGAGGCCCGCCCGCGCCGGGCACCTCCGCCAGCAGCACCTGCCCGTCGAGGGAGAGCGCCACGAACCCGGGAGCGCCGGTCAACTCCGGCACCCCGCTCCCGGTGTGCCGGACCCGGGTCCACCAGGAGTCGTTGCCGCCGATCCGGTGCCTGAGGACGGCCACCAGGAACTCACCGTCGACATCGCAAAGACGGCGCCACCACGCGGCATCGAACGCTTCTTGGGCCACGCCGTCCGGCGCCGCGATCCCCCGCGCGATGCGCCAGCCGGCCTCCGGCGGGAACAGGGTGCCCGGGCACACGTCCTCGACGACCGTGAGTCCGGCGCGTGCGAGTAGTTCGTGGAGTTCCTCTCGGTGCTGCACGCGGTCATGATCCCCGCCAGGCGCGCAGCGGGACAAGGCCCTCAGCCCAGGCCCCCGGGCCTCACCCGCGTACACGTCATTC
Organism: Streptomyces incarnatus; assembly: GCF_001027185.1. Taxonomy (NCBI): domain Bacteria; kingdom Bacillati; phylum Actinomycetota; class Actinomycetes; order Kitasatosporales; family Streptomycetaceae; genus Streptomyces; species Streptomyces incarnatus. The sequence continues at coordinate 8,537,432 of NZ_CP011497.1, forward strand.
ACTGCGACGTCGCTTTCCCTGTCGTCCGGACGTGCCGGTCCAGCGTCGCATCGAGCGGCCGTGCTGCCTGCCGCGCCGGGAAGCAGGAGGCTTGGGCTAGGAGACCGCCGGTGCCGCGGAGCCGTGACCGTGGGCCTCCACCGCCAGGTGCTGCCAGTCGGCCCAGGGCCGGTGCTGAGCGGCCAGGAGCTGCGCCGGGTGCTGACCGACCCGGAGCGGTGGATCCCGGCCAGGGCGTACGCGGACCGCGTCTGGCTGTCGGTGCCGGAGGTCGTCCGCGCGCGTTGGCAGGCCCGGGCCTTCCCGGCTCCGGCGTCGGGCGGGTTCCCGCACCGCGAGGAGTGGAATGCGGTGGAGGAGACCCTGCTGATCTGCACGCTGGAGGCGAGTGGCTGGCTGACCGGCCCCTTCGGCGTCCTTCAGAGCCCGGAGGGGGACTGGAGCCTCGATGAACGCCTCGCCTGGATCGAGCCGTAGATCGCGCCGCTGGTCCGATGGGTCGAGCAGGGCTGGATCGAGGTGTACCACTTCCCTGGACGGGAGGAGGGCTTCACGGTCGTACCGGCCGGCGAACTCCTCACCACGCTGGCCGACCCGGCGGTGTGGCACGAGGACGACGACTGGTGCGCGGGCGTCACTTGCGAGTTCACGGATGCCGGACTGGGTGCCTGGCGCGGCTGAACGGAATCTTTGACAGGCGGCCATGTCCGGACACGGTCGCCCACGCCGTCTCCGGGGGTGCTGCGAAGGCCCGGCCCTGACGGCGGATTCCCCGGGCCTTCGCATGCACCGGGCGTCTTACGGGCGCCAGTCGGCCTCCAGGTCGTGGGAGTCGGCTTTGGTGAGCTGGGTCAGTGCGGTGCCGTCGGCCCGTACGAGGTAGAGGTGTTCGGGGTCGGCGTCGTCGGCACCGCCTCTGGTGAAGACCAGGCGGCTGCCGTCCGGGGACCACGAGGGGTTCTTGTCGTTGAGGCGAGCCGCGGTGATGCGGTGCAGTCCGGTGCCGTCGGGGCGGACGAGATAGAGGTGGGCGAAGCCGGAGGAGTCCACGCGGCTGAAGGCGATCCGGTCGTTGTGCGACCAGTCGGGCGTCCAGTCGTGGGAGCCGGCCCCGGTGACCGCCGTCTGGGCCAGGGTGGACAGCCGGATCCGCATCACTTTGCTGTGTCCGGTCGCGTCCGCGCGGTTGAACGCCAGGTACCTGCCGTCCGGGGACCACGTCGGATGGAGGTCGTCCGCCGTGGTGTGGGTGAGCCGGGTGGCGGGGCTGCCGTCGATGTCGGCCACGTAGATCTCGCGCTGGGTGCCGACCGGTTTGGCGTAGGCGATCCGTTTGCCGTCCGGGGACCACGCCGGGTCGGTGGCGCCCTTGGTGCCGGGGACGGCCTTGAGGTCGTCGCCCGTGGTCTTCATGGTCCAGATGCCGTCGATGGCGCCGCCGGATCCGTAGCGGACGAAGGCCACCCGTTTGCCGTCGGGGGACCAGGTGGGCATCACGTCGCTGACGGTGGAGGTGTGGGTGAGTTTGACGGGCGTGCCGCCGGCGGTGGAGACCGCGTAGAGGTCCTCGACGGGCGCTGCGGAGGTGTAGCGGGCGAAGACGATGGGGTGGTCCCCTGCCGCCCCCGATGTCCCCGCCGCCACCGCGCCTTGCGCCGAGCCGAGGGTCAGCGGCACGGCCATGGCGAGCGCCGTGGCGATCACCGCCGCCCGGCGGCGCCGCGCTGCGCCGGTTCCACCGGTGGTGCCGATTCTTCGAGTCCCTGCGGCGGTTCTGCCGTTGCCGATGCGCATCAAGGTGTCCACCCGATCCCTCCCCGCGGCCTGCTGCTGCGGGCCGCTCCGGCGGGTAAACATTCCATCCGTGGGGCTCTGGGGGAAGCGGCGGCACCTGGCGGTACGAGCCCTGTGACAGGTTCCGTACGTCCCTGTCACAGAGACACGCTGCGGAGGCGTCGCGCGCGGCGCCCCGGGACGGGCGACTGGTGCGTGCGGCGACTGGTGCGTGCGGCGGCGCCCAGACGCCGGCGGCCGGCGACGGCCGTGTGCCCGCAGGTCCCTGACCCTCCGTCGACGTGGACGCCGCGCATCCCGCGGGTTCGCGTACGTCGTCGGGGCTGTCGCCCCTGACGGGTGGGTTGTGTGTCGCGGAGAGGGCAGGATTCAAACCTGCGTGGACCCTCGAGGGGTCCGACTCTGGGCTGCTGCCCTGGTCCCCGATCAGCCGCTCCGGGCACCTCTCCTCGTTCCCGGCCTCGCGGTGTCCTCGCGGTGCCGTTCACGTGTTCCACGGTGCCAGGGCGGGCTGACGTCCTCCTGACGTGCCGCTGACCGGCAGGCGTGTCCGACCGGTGCAAGGTGCGCCGTCCTGTGTGACGCGCGCACGGCTGCCCTTGCTGTGCACTCACCGCACGGCCCGGACACCACCGCGGTACCGGACGTGCGGTCGGTGCACGCACCGTGGCCGGTCAGAGGCTGCGGGCGGTGATGTCGCCGTAGGAGGTGGTGGCCTGGATGGTCAGGGCGGGGGAGCCGTCGCTGTTCCTCAGCTTGTTCCTTAACATTGTTGGTTACGTTCGGTGACGGTCGCGGGGCGCTTGACGGTCTTGCCGACGTCATAGCGGGTGGCTGGGTGTCGGTTCCTGGAGCCGGGCGGGCGTCCTGGTCCCGGCCGGGTGGGTTTGGGCCCACGGGCCGGACTGCTCAGGTGAGGCCGGATGTGCCTGAACCCCCGCCGGACGCGGGTCGGTGTGAGCGCGATGCCGGGGCGGGTGGTCTTCTCCCAGGGCTTGCGCCGGTCGGCCGTGAGCGGGAGCGCGAGGCGGAGTTGGGTGTGCGCGGCGATCACCAGCCACGTCCACCGGTCCGCCGCCCGCGGGTCGCGTAGTCGGGGGCGGGTCCAGCCGAGGGACTGCTTGAACAGGCGGAACGTGTGCTCAAGGTCGAATCTGCGCAGGTAGCACGACCAGGCGAAGTCGACGTCGTCCGGGGTCGCGCCGGTGGCGGAGGAACCACAGCCAGACTGGCGACGCGTCGCGGTCGCCGGGCAGATGATCGACGTTGAGCCGGATCAACGTGCTGTCGACGAGGGGCAGTTCGCCATCGTGGTCGATCCATGCGGATCGCTGCTGCAGCTTGGGATGAAGCCGGTCCCAGGCACGGGCTTCGGCCTTGCCGTAACGGGGTGTGTCGTTCACCGTGGCCACGGAGGGCTCCGGCCACGACTCGGGCCTGGCCAGGCTGAACTCCATGCCGTGCCTGGGCGGGTGGCCCCCTCGGGGGTGGGCCCGGTAGTACTCCTCGCGGGAGGGCGCCGGACGTCGCAGGACGCGGTCCGAACGTAGCCGTCCGACCAGTTCGACGGGCAGGTCGCGCAGCACCCAGGCCAGGCGCATCACGTCATAGCCCGCGTCCATCACGACCAGGATGTCCCGGTCGTCGCGCTGCCACTGGCCGGCCGCGATCAGCCGATCGACCACAACCCTCAGCTGGTCGGCGGTGACGGCCGCGGCGTCGTCGACGGGCCCCAGCCGGGCCGCGTCCAGGACCTGTGTCCACGACGTGCGGTCCGGGGTGAGCGCGGCGACGAACGAGTACGGCCAGCCTGGCACCACGTGGTCCGATGAACGGCCGTTGCGGCCGTGGACCAGGCAGAACAACCGCTCCGGCGAGCAGGCGGCGTCCGACCTCAGCCACGGCGAGAGGTCCACCGTGAGCACGATCCGCCCGTCGAACCGCGGAAGCGGCAGGGAAACCAGCAGGTCACGCAGGGCGTTCGTGTCGAGCCGGCCGTGGTTCAGAGCGCCGTACAGCGAGCCGTAGCCGCGCTGGTGCTCGGCGAGCAGCGACAACTCCACCGGCGCCCGGGTCGGGCCGTCCGCACACAGCAAGGCGTCGGTCAGTTCGAAGAACGCGTCGGCCCGCGCGGACAGACACCCGTAGAAGGCCGTCCGAAAGCGTGACAGTTCCGAGAACCCATTCCGTTTGCCGACCGGCGTCAGCACACTCATCCCACGGCCTTCCTGGTGAACTCCGGTATCTCGTCGCAGAGTTCAGGATCACGAGGAAGGCCGCCCCATACCCTGCGATCACTCCAAAGAGTGACCACGCAACCGGGCTCGATGTTAAGGAACAAGCTCAGAAGCTGTGTCACATCTCCTTTCAGCAGGTCACAGCGACATAAAGCCCGATCGTGATCTGGTTTGGCGTTCGGTTGGGCGTCGATGGGCGGGCAACCGAACGGTACGGAGGTACCTTCAGGCGGCTGCCTCGAGAGTGGCTGGGACCGCCTCGGTGCGGCGGAGCTGCCGCCCCGGCCGTGGAGCAGGGCCATCGCCGCCAGATACGCGGTCTCCAACTCGCGCTGTTTCGTGTGCCGCCTGTGCCAGGCTCGTGGGCGGCGGCGGGGAGAGCAGTACGTTGCCGAGACGGGACGTTTGACCCCCACCGTCCAGGACATTCCGCACTCTGCACAGGTGGACGCCTGGCTCGCCTGGACTGCCTCGGTCCTCGCCCGCGTTCTCCGCATCTGCCGCCAGTGCCGCGACCGGCACGCCGATGAACAGAATGCGGCCTTCGCCTTCGCCGTCGGCGTCAGCGGACCGCCGCACGCACTGCACAACCGAGGCCCTGCGCCTCGGTCATCGGCGACCACGACGAGCCTCAGCCGGGGCACCTTGTCCCTGCGCATGACGTCACCGTAAGGCAAGGCCGGAGGCGTGCTTCCGGGAAGTGGAAGGCGAGCAGGAGGGAGCGTGGAAACGTAGGGCGCGGACTTGAGTCTCCTGCAGGGGGAGACAGGAAGGTGGGCTCATGGACGGCGGCACCCTCTACTCGATCGGTGAACTGGCCCAGCGCACCGGGCTGACAGTCAAGACCATCCGGTTCTACTCCGATCGTGGCATCGTGGTGCCTGCCGACCGCACTCACGCCGGCTACCGGCGCTACGCCCCGGAGGCCGTCGCTCGCCTTGCTCTCGTGCGGACACTTCGAGAACTGGGACTCGGCCTCGACATGATCCGGCAAGTCGTGGATCAAGAACTCACGCTCAGCGAAGTCGCCGCGGAGCACGCCGCCGCACTGGACGTACAGATCAGCATCCTGCGTCTGCGACGGGCGGTGCTGACGGCCGCCGCCGAACGCGAAGCCACTCCCGAGGAGATGGAACTCATGCACCAGCTGGCCACGCTGTCCGAAGCCGAGCGCCGACGTCTGATCGACGACTTCCTCGACTGTGTCTTCGACGGCCCGCACAGCGACTCCCGCCATGCCGCAGCTCGGCGCTCCATGACGCCCGAACTGCCCGACAACCCTACAGACGAGCAGGTCAGGGCATGGGTGGAGCTGGCGGAACTGTCCCTGGACCCGGACTTCCGAGCCACTGTGCGGCGCCTGGTCGAAGACCATGTGACCGGCCTGCCCGACGGCGCCCCCACACGTCCGCGCCCGGACATGGTCGCCGTCGCCCGTGATCTCGTCGGACCAGCTGTGGCGTCCGGCATCAGCGCGGATTCGCCCCAGGCCGATCCAGTCGTCGCGGCGCTCACCGCTCAGTGCGCGCTCGCCCACGGCCGCCCCGAGGACCCCACACTGCACCAGTGGCTGCTGCACCGTCTGGAAGCCGCGAGCGATCCACGCAGGGACCACTACTTCCAGCTGCTCGCACTGATCAACGGCTGGCCAGCGCCGGACCGCCTCGTCCCGGTGATCGACTGGTCCATCACAGCTCTGCGCATACGGGCGGCACAATGACGCAGCAGCCTCACAGTCCCGCACAGCCGGACGAGGCACGCAAAGCCACTACGGCCACATACCCTCGACCGACGGGCAAGATCGCTGCACGGCTCGAGGCAGACGCCACACCGTCAGCCTCCGCCCTCATACTGCGCCCTTGGAGCCCGGCGGATGCTGTCGACCTGGTTGAGTTGTGTGGGGATGACGCCCTGCGCCGCTGGACGAGCTCAGCCGTCGACGACGAGGCGAGCGCAGCACGGTGGGTTCAGGAGCAGCAACGGGGATGGGAGACGGGGGACCGCTTCGGATTCGCCATCGTGGAATCCCAAGCCACGGGTCATGAGGAGCAGTTGGCGGGCCACGTGGTCCTTAAAAAGATCACCCCGGGTACTTCGTCCGCCGAGGTCGGCTACTGGACCGCGGCGCATGCGCGCGGCCGGAGAGTGGCGCCCAGAGCACTGCAGGCGCTCACGGACTGGGCCTTCACTGCCTTCCCCGGTGACGGGCTGACGCGCCTTGAACTCCTGCACCAGTTGGACAACACCGCGTCATGCCGCGGCGCCCAGAAGAGCCGGTACGAACTGACCACGCTCCTGCCCGCAGCGCCGCCGGCATATCCCCTTGCCGGTCACCTGCACGTACGGAGGCGCGAACTCTGACCGCTACAGCGGGTCCCGGTCGAATCCGTGATAGTGAGCTCGATAAGCCCGCTACCTGCAGCGAAGTACCACTCATCTTGTCATGCGAGGCTCAGACACAGCTTCTGAGGCTGAACCTGCGACGCGGGTCAAGCGATGAGCAGGCGGAGGCCGAGATCTGCCGCGTCGAGGTCGGCGAGGTCGCTGTTGCGCTCGGCCCACCGGCCGGAGTCGAGGTCGTCGCTGAGGCTTCGCACCGACCGCTGCTCGGCCTGCGGTCCGACCCTCGTCCACACCGACATCGCACGGCGCACGTGATCCTGCAGATACGCCCCCGGTCGGCGCCAGTACGCCTCGAACAGGCCGTCAGCGCAGTCCCACGGGATGGGCACCGGCTCAACGCGGGCACCGATCGCGTCGGCCATCCCAGCAAGCGAGGGAAACTCTGCGAGGACGGCGGCGAACTCGGGCAGGTAGTCGCGGGTGAGCCAGAACCGGTCCTGCCATCCGGGCTCGTCGGTGTCGAACGTGAGCACCACCACGCGGCGGGCCACGCGCCGCATCTCGCACAGCCCCGCTATCGGGTCCCCCCAGTGGTGAACGGTGGAGACGGCCATCGCGACGTCGAAGGAGTGGTCCTCGAACGGCAGGCTCTCCGCGGCAGCGGCCACGCACCGTGCCGAGCCGGCAGGCCGCTGCCCCCGCATCACCGCCGATGGCTCCACCGCGGTCACATCGCGATCAGCAGGCTCGTAGGAGCCGGTGCCGGCCCCGACGTTCAGCACCGTCCGCGCGTCCCCGAGCGCGTCCCAGATCTGCGCGGCGATCCGCGGCTCGGTACGCCGTGTCGCGGGGTAAGCGCCGCCGATCGCGTCGTACAGCCGTGCACCGAGCATCTGTAGTTGCTCCTCCGGTGGCACCGTCAGTCCCTTCGCCCGTGTCTCAAGTTCCCTGTCGATGGCCGCCACCATGGCGTCAGCGCGATCACGCCGCTCCAGCAACAGGCCGCGCAGTCGGCGCAGGTGCGCAACCGCGTCGGTGGACGGGTCACCGACCAGTTCGGCAACCTCCCGCAGCCCGAAGCCCAACCGCCGATAGGCCAGCACTTCCCGCAGCCGCTCCACGTCGCCCGCCGAATAGGCCCGGTACCCGGCCGCGGTCCGCGCCGACGGCCGAACGAGCCCGATCTCGTCATAGTGATGCAGCGTGCGGACGCTCACGCCGGCCAGCTCGGCCACGCGTCCCACGGTCCAGTGATCCTCCACGGCACCGACTATGCAGCCTGACGCCACGTGAGGGTCAACAGCCTCACTCACGGCAGCAAGAGCGGACATCACCTTCGACGGCCGACTCTCAGCACCACGCCAGTAACCCAACCACCCTGGTTACACCGTTCGTTTGACAGACCCTCATCGTCCGTCTGGTCCGCGAGCAGAAGGCCGGCGTGGATCACGCAGGTCCGGTGTTCTTCATGCTGCACGGCGTGCGGAGCGAGGAGCGGACGCGCGAGCTTGCCGCCGCCTTCCATGCCGCCCTGTGCGGGTCTCAGTTGATGGCGAAGGCATCGCGGTGGAACACGGTGACCTTGCGGGACTGGCGGGTGCTTTTGGCCCTTGGTCGGTGCGACTAGGTGTCGAGGAACTCGGGGATGAAGATGTCGCGGCTGGTCAGCGGGCGCTGGGAGAGGCCTTGCTCGTGGTGGTAGCGCAGGAAGGTGTCGACCGCCTTGCGGTTCGCGCGCATGCCGTAGGGCCACCAGTCCTCGCCGAGCAGGCTGCGGTTGTGTTCGAACAGGCTGCTGAACCAGGGGGTCACCAGGCTCATGTGCTGCTTCGCGGCGTCCTCGATGTATTTGCGTTCGGCCAAGTCCTTGGCCTTGACGAAGGCGCGGTAGACCGAGCGCAGATCCTCGGAACGGTGCACCAGGTCCTTGCGGACCGCGACGATGTGCATCGGGGGGAAGATCCCGGTGCGCCGGTAGTAGTCGCGCTCGACGTGCTCATAGTCGGGGAAGAGCCGGGCGATCTTCGTCGATCCCCGCAACATGGCGTGGGGCACGTCGACCGAGATGAGCGCGTCGATCTCTCCGGACTCGAGCATCGCGCCCAGGGTCTGGCCGTGGTCGGCGTGCCGCACGTGCACGCCGTCCGGCACCGGCTGCGGGAGCCAGTCGAACGCGGGGATGGGGTGGTTGGTGCCACCGATGACCCAGCGGCACCGGTCGACGGTCACGCCGTACTCGTCCGACAGGATGCCCTTGGGCCAGACGCCGGCGTCGTGTCCGAAGAGCGCGAACTCGCCGAGTGTCTTGCCGGCGAGGTCCTGGGGCTTCTCGATCCCTGCCTCGGTGTTCACGAAGATGGCGGAGTGCCGGAAGTTGCGGTTCGGGAAGATCGGCAGCGCCAGGAATGGGGCGTCGTCCAGGCCGAAGGTGCGCAGGAAGTAGGTCAGGCCGAGTTCCGCTATGTCGTAGCGGCCTTCGAGCATGTGCCGGAAGAGGTCCGAGACCAAGGGCTCCGTCTCAAGGGTGGCGTCCACCCCGTCGATCTTCACGCGGCCGTCGAAGAGCGCCTCGGTGTGCTCGTACCGGTAGGCGCCGATGGTCAGCTCGATGCTCATCAAGATCCCGCTTCCGTGAATGACCTTTCATTTTCACGATGAGCCCGATATGATCCCCTGTCAAGATAAACAATCATTCACTTTGAGGGGGGCTGGCCATGCCGCGGATCACGCCCGAGCGTCGGGAAGCCAAGCGTGCGCAGATCGTGGCGGCAGCGCGCCGGTGTTTCGCGCGGGGCGGCTTCCACCAGACCTCGATGCCGGACATCGCTGCCGCAGCCGGTGTTTCTGCGGGTGCCCCCTATCGCTACTTCGCGAGCAAGGAGGAGATCATCCTGGCCATCGCCGCGGACGCCTTCCGGCTGATCTTCGAGCCGATGGAGCGGGTGGCCGTGGCCGCTGACGCCCCTTCCGTGGGCGACCTGGTCGCCGCTTCCCTTCAGGCACTGAGTGCTGAGACCGTCACGGACGCCGCAGGGCAGGTGGTGCCGGTCGAGGAACTGCTGCAGTGCGTCGTGCAGACCTGGTCGGAACTACTGCGCAACGACGGCCTGCACGCCCGCGCCTTGGAGGGTTTCGAAAGGGTCCGTCGCAGCATCGCCGACGCCCTGCGCCGCGGACAAGCGGCGGGCGCTGTCCAAACCGTGGAGCCGGAGAGCGGCGCACGGGTAGTGATCGGTCTGCTGCATGGATTCCTGCTCCAGCGTGTCGCCTTCGGCTTGACCGACACGGCGGGATTCAACGACGCCGTCCGGGGGTTGCTCGACGGGGCCGAGCGCCCGGACAACGCTGCGCGGTGAGCGTTCCCCAGCTCACGCTGCAAATCCGCTGCACATGCGAGTGCGGCACCCCCGCATCCGCCGGCGCCGTGATGGCCCACTCCGCGGTGGTGTTCCGCTGACAGGCCACGGACGGCGGTGGGAGAGTGGCGCCCAGGCCGGGTTCGGACCTGTGCGGGCCAAGGTCAGCACCATGACCTTGAGAATGTCCAGTCCTGTTGGGCTTCGCCGGAGGCCGGCTGATTGCTTCTGCGGGAGGATCGCCGGGTGATTCACCTGGTCATGGAGGGGGATGGCGGCTCAGGTGATCAGCGATTCCGAGTGCTGGATGAGCCGTTCGTAGTCGCGGCACGTGCCGACGGGCGTGCATGACCCAGGCGCGTGAGCGTTCGACGACCCAGCGGCGACGAAGACCTTGGTCGCCCCTTGACGAAGTACAGGCCGGCGGCGAAGCAGCCCACGATCACCAGTAGGCCCAACGCCATGGCCCGTTGCGAGGACCGGAAGGACCGGTCGGCCTGGTCTGCGGCAATGCGGGGAGCCTGTCTAGCGTTTGCCTGTTTCGCCTTCGTGGCGGTCGAGTTCGGCCAGCAGGCGCCGCAGCGAGGTCCTGGTGGCGTGGATCTCCTGTTCGGGGATGGCCGCGAAGAGGGTGCGGTGCAGTTGTTCGGCCCTGGCGGTGACGCGGGCGAGTGACTCCCTGCCGCGGGGCGTGAGGGTGAGCAGGGGGGAGCCGCGGTGGTCCGGGTTGGGTTCGTAGGAGGCGAGGCGGAAGGACACGAGGTCGTTGGCGACGCGCTGGACGTTCTGGCGGCTGACGCCGAGGCGGCGTGCGGCCTGGGGGACGGTGAGCGGGTCTTCGGAGACGGCGCTGAGGACCTGCCATCGGGCCTGGGTGAGGCCTTCCGCGGCGGCGGTCTGCTCGCCGAGCCGGCGCAGGGCCCCGGCCGCCTCGAAGACATCGGCGATCAACAGTGCTGCCTCGTCCGGCATCGCACACTCCTCCACTTGACATCATGTTGCTGGAAAGACAATGTGTTGTCATCGTACTTGATTGGCCCCCCCGAAGGACAGACCATGCCCAAGATCGACCTCTACCGGAACGTCCACATGGGACAGCGTGCACGGCTGTTCGCCCTCGCCACCGACCTCGGCGCCGCGGACATCCCCTCCAGCGGTGCCGCCGCCGAGCAGGCGGACCGCTGCCTGGCCATGACCCAGGAACTGCGCGAGCACGCCGACCACGAGGACACCTTCATCCACCAGCTCCTGCGTGAGCGGGCTCCCGAGGCGGCCGACGCACTGGAGGCCGAGCACATACGCCTCGACGCCGCCTTCACCACACTCGACGAGCAGGCACGCTCGCTTCCCGGCACTCCCGCCGAGGACCTGCCGGAGGCCCAGCACGCCCTCTACCTCGCCTTGAACGAAGTCATCAGCGCCTACCTCGCGCACCTTCACCTCGAGGAGACGGTCGCGATGCCGGCCCTGTGGCAGTACGCCGGCGACAACGAGCTGGGCGCCGTGCTCACCGCCTTCCGCGCCTCCCGCACCCCTGAGGAGGCCCTGACCGACCTTCGCCGGATGCTCCCCGCACTGCCACCTGCAGTCCGGACAGCGATCGCGCGGGGGATCGTCGAGACGGCAGCGGGCCAGGAGGCCGACCTCCTGGCCGCGGCCACCACCACTCTCAGTCCCAGCCAGCGCCAGCGGGTGTACGACGACCTCGGCGTGCCGGAGACCTGGGCGCTGCAGGCCCAGCCCTGACGTGCGGATCTTCTTCGCACCACCCGCGACGGACATGGTGAGCCTTTGCGGCCCAGGACCGCTGATGGGCATCACAGCCCGGTCCGGGCAGGTGTGTACGGGGAAGCGCGAGCGGCGTGGCGGCATGGCAGGGATGACCGTGCCGCCACGCGCGACTGACCGCACGCGGCACACCGCACGGTGCCGGGTCCGCCGTACGGGCCCGGCACCGCGACCGCCGCTCCGGTCGCCGCCACCCGCGCACACCCACCCCTGGAGCCACCGCATGCCCGCGTACGAACCGCCCACCCAGCTCGCGGCTACTCCCCCCCGTGACCAACACCTTCCGCCCCAAGCGCGCCACCGTCCTGTCCTACGGCCTGGGCGCCGCCTCGACAGCAATCCTGCTGATGACGCTGGCCAACCCCACCGCCCACGGACTCCTGCAGGGCGACGCGATCGCGCGGCCCGGCCGCCCTGCTACCCTCCGATGCGGTTCGACCGCATGGAGTGACCGTCAGGGGTGTGCGTGTGAAGGTCGTCTGCGTCGGGGGCGGGCCCGCGGGTCTCTACCTCGCCATCCTGCTCAAGCGGCAGAATCCCGCCCATGACATCACCGTCCACGAGCGCGACCCCGAGGGCTCGACCTACGGCTGGGGCGTGACGTACCGGCGCTGCTTCCTCGACAAGCTCCGGGAGCACGACGCCGCCACCGCGCGGGCGATCGAGGACGCGTCCGTGGGCTACAGCGACGGTGTCGCCCACGTCGGCGGCCTGACGATCCGTCACCACGGCGACGAGGGCTTCGGTATCGGCCGCCACCGCCTGCTCGACCTGCTCGCCGACCGGGCCCGCCGGCTCGGCGTACGGCTTCAGTTCGAGAGCGAGCTCACCGAACCGCCGGCCGGCGCCGACCTCGTCGTCGCGGCGGACGGGGTGCGCAGCGCCCTGCGCACCCGGCACGCCGCGGCCTTCGATACCCGGATCGTCCCCGGCCGCAACCCCTACATGTGGCTCGGCACCACCAGGATCTTCGACGCCTTCACCTTCGCCTTCACCGAGACCGAGCACGGCTGGATCTGGGTCTACGGCTACCGCTACAGCGCCGACCACAGCACCTGCGTCGTCGAGTGCTCACCGGAGACCTTCGCCGGGCTCGGCCTGGACCGCGCGAGCCAGGCGGACGGCGTCGCCCTGCTGGAGAAACTCTTCGCCGACGTCCTCGACGGCCACCCGCTCATCGGCCGTCCCGGCGCCGGCTGGCAGACCTTCCGCACCCTCACCAACCGCACCTGGCACCACGGCAACCTGGTCCTGCTCGGCGACGCGGCCCACACCACCCACTACTCCGTCGGCGCGGGCACCACCCTCGCCCTGGAGGACGCCATGTGCCTCGCCCGCGCCGTGCACGAGCACGCGAGCCTGCCCGGGGCCCTCGCCGCCTACGAGCGACGGCGCCAGGCCGAACTGCTCCCCGTGCAGAGCGCGGCCCGCTACAGCGCCCAGTGGTACGAGAACCTGCCCCGCTACATCCACCTGCCCCCGCACCGCATGTTCGCCCTGCTCGGCCAGCGCCACTCGCCGCTGCTGCCGTACATCCCGCCGCAGCTGTACTACGGCCTCGACAGGGCGGTCGGCCGGTTCCAGGCGCTACGCAGGCTCAAGCGCTGGCTCGGCCCCAGGGTGGCGAGCACCCTGCACGCCCGGTCGTCGGCCCACCGCGGCTGAGCGCCGGCCACCCACCGCACAGAGGAGAACCGCCCGTGGCCGTGCCCGACCCGTTCGACCGGACCGCGTCCGGATTGTGACTGAGCACTTCACTTGGCGGATGAGTACGTCAGTCGGCGGGTGAGCGTTTCAGTTGACGAGGACGGTCTCATCGATGCAGGTGGCAAGCCTGGAGGAGTACTCGCTCAGTCCAGCGGCCGGCAGTGAGTGGACGGCTGCGGACCTGTGTCAGACCGCGGCGAGGAAGCCGCGGACCGTAGTCGCGAAGCCGGCCGGGTCGTTGGCGTATACGAAGTGGTCGGTCTCCAGCTCGACGAGGTGGGTGCCGGGGCGTCGGGTGGCCATCTGCTCTGCCTGCTCCGCCGGCAGCACGCCGCCCTTGGCGCCGCGCACCAGCAGCGCCGGGCACGTGGAGCCGGTCCAGTCGGCCCAGTGGTCGCCGTGCACTTGGTCCTCCGAGTCGTAGATGTCCTGGGGGTGGAAGTGCAAGCCCCAGGTGCCGTCCGGCCGCTCGCGGACGGCTGCCTCGAAGTGCGGTGCGAACGGGCCGAGTTGCGCGACGAACGCCTCCCGGTTGGGGGCGCTGCCCTCCGGCAGGTTCAGGACGAACGCCAGCGGATTGCTGCCGTCCAGGCCGAGTTCGGCGCATCCCTCGGCATTGACCAGCGCGGTGACACGCTCAGGGTGGCGGGCTGCGAACTGGTAGGCGTTGATCGCGCCGAGTGAGTGGCCGAGGAGGGCCGCCCGGTCCAGCCCCAGGTGATCCATGAGGGCTTTCAGGTCGGCGAGGTAGCCCTCCCGGCTGTAGTCGGCCGCCCGGTCGGACTCACCGTGGCCGCGCTGATCGGGGGCTATGACCCGCCACTCCGGGGCGAGACGAGCGGCGAGCTCGGCGTACGACAGGCCCTCGGACATGTGCCCGTGCAGGGCGAGCAGCGGCCGGCCGGGGCCGCCGAAGTCCACGTAGGAAAGGGTGCGGCCGTCGACGGTGAGTGCGGAGCGCTTGGTGAGGTCGGTGTCCATGGCTTCATCATAGAGTAGATCTATACGCTCGTACAAGACGTTCGTACAAGACGATTGTATAAGTTTCGGGGTGCTGTGCACACACCGCCACCTCTCGCACTCGACTCGCCAACTCCCGCCGGGGCAGTGGCGCCGGACGCGAACGCCACGTGCAGGGTCGACACGATCGTGATCAACCGGTTCAGCGAGTGCGAGTGGGCCACCGTCCGCGTCAAGGTCATCCGGGTCAGCAACGGTGTACCGCGCCAGGTGGGCACGGCCACGTTCACCGTCCGGCACTCGATGACGCTGCACTCGACGTCGGCGAACTGGGGGGGGGAGAAGTTCCAGCTCTCCAAGGCCCGTACCACCGGCGAGGGCGGGGGCATCACCGTCAACGTCACCGCCACGGCCGGGAACGGCACCACCGCGACGACGCACTACGGGCCGCACCTGCTCGACACCGGCTCCAGCGGCAGCGTCACCTACACGACCTCGCCCATGCGCAAGGGCCGCATCAACGGCAAGACCCAGACCAGGTACGTCTTCAGCTCCACCAAACCGGGTTACGTCCCCGGCTCGACCGGCTACAAGTCGGCGACCTGGCGGTGCGACAACTACTACGGCACCTCCGGCTGCGCCATGACCGACGCGCCCACGGCGGTGTCCATGGTCGGCATCCCGTGGATCGATGACGGGATCCGCAAGCTGCGCGCCAGGGCGGCCACTACGGCGACCCGTACGGCGGCAAGCCCCTGCACTGGGTGATCAACACCAGGCAGAAGAACAAGAACCGGAAGCGGTCTGCGGGGGCTGCACCGCGCCGCCGGACATGAAGCGGGCGGGGCGCACCTACTGCGACGAGTACCCGTTCGCCTCGACCTACGAGGGCGGCACGAGGCTGCCCGCCTCGCAGCGTGAGACGACGTGGGTGAGCCCGAACGAGAACAACACCCAGGGCGCCCGCATCACGAACTGGCGCCAGCCGATGCACGTCATGGACAACGACCCGTTTTACGTCGTCGCCTGACGGCCTGACAGGCTGGGCCGAACGGCACTATAGGCCAACCCCGGCGCGCCGGGGTTGCCCCTGTGCGTGAGGAGACCACCATTGATCATTGCTGAGACCACATGGACGCCGGAGACTGGCGAGTACGGCTATCTCCTCGCGCTCGGCGGGGACTACGAATGGTCGCCCGAGTGGCCGTACGGCTGGAGGTGCGGGCCCATCGGCAGCGACACGGCGCACATCCTCACCGACACCGATACCGGCACCATCACCATCACCGTCCAGACCCACGACGCCCCGCCCCCACCCGAGACCGACCCAGCCTGGGGGCCAGCAGAGGAGATGAGCCTGCACGCCACCGACGACACCCCCGCCATCTACATCCTCGGAAGCGGACACTTCGACGAAGCCGAACCCGAAGACGGCCCGCTCCGCCTGCCCACCGACCACGTGCCTGCGTGGATCCGGATGCGCCTGTAGTGCCACACCCTCAACCCCGAGCCCGGCGTCGGCGACCGCGGCGAACGCCACCTGATCCAACTCTGGGCCGCCCCCCAGCAGCCGCCCGTACACCCGCAGCTGACCGAATCCGACCTCACCCAGCGCCGCGCCTACAAGGAGGACTTCGACCAGAGCGCCGGCGCCTGGCAGCAGTACTGAGGGCGACGGTTTGGTGTCGTCTTGTGTCAGGCGCGCCAGCCGTAGAGAGACCTGTTATCTCAGGGCCTCACCAGTATTCGTGTGACTCCGGCGACCAGCGTCGTGGCTAGTGTCCAACCACTGATGATCAGCGCATAGGCCAGCACCTGACTGGACCCGCTCGGATTCCACGCGCCCGATTGACCGAGGCTCACTACCGGCACCAACAGGTCGAGCGTGTAGGCGACCGCGTTGAAATGCGGGCCGCCCGCGCCCAGCGGTGCAGGGTGGTGGGAGGCGAAGTAGACCGATCCGGCGACGAGCAGGCCCAACAGCCACAGCCCGGCCAGCCACGGCCGATACCCGTAGCCGACCGTTGCGTCCTGGAGAAGGCCCCATGCCTTCGCCGGCAGGCCCGCCGCCTCACGTCGACGCCGCTGCTGGGCCAGCAGCACCCGCCGCGACTCGCCGTCACGCCCCACCGCGCGGTAGCGCGCGGCCAACTGCTCGTAAGGCTGAGGGTGATACGCGTCGCGAGCCAGCCACGGCAGTCGCGTTCCGGCCGTCGGTAACGGCATCAGTTCGTCATAGACGAAGCCGTCCAGGCGCAGCTCGTCGGGCCAGGACGCGGCGTCGTCCTCGAACGTTGTAGTCCGTGCCCGCCGCAGGTCCAGGCTGTGCGCGGTGAATCCCTCATTGCAGAACATCGCCCCTTCGACGCGCGCGCCGGAGGCGTCGAGCGTGCCCAGTCGCGCACCGCTCAGTGTCAGCGGTCCGACGACGCGGGCCGAGTTGAGCCGGACCGCGCCCGAAGCCGTGACGCCCGACAGGTTGACACCGCCCTCGACCGAGATGTGGTCTGCGCGCAGCGCCGTTTGGCCGTGGTCGTCCACCAGGTCGGCGTCGGGCAGCGTGAGCCCGCCCTTGATCGTGGCGTCGCTGAGGTCGACGCCGCCGGTGACGGTGAAGGGGTTCTTCGCTCGGGTGTTGCCACGGCGGGCGAACATGCCGGTGTCGACGCGCAACCCCTGCGTCAGCAGGGCGGGCGTGGGCGGGCGGTTGGGCTCCTCGTGGGTTATCCGGGCGCCATCCAGATGCAGGTAGCCGCCGATGCGCGCGCCGGGGAGCCGGAACTGTCCGTCGATGACAACGTCGTGGCAGTACATCGCGGTGTCAACGACGAGCAGGTCGCCGTTGACGGCGGTGCGCGGCGGCGTCCAGTCGGCGTCAGGGTCCGGGGGTTCGGGCGGGGGTGCTGTGATCGTGGTCCCGCTGATTTCGATCTCGAAGACGCGTGCCGCGTAGAGGCTGAGCCGGTCGAGGCGGCAGCCCTGCATCTGGAGCTCTCCGCGGATGTCGGCGCGGTTGGCTTCCAGTACGGTGAGGTAGCAGCCGCGCAGGCGCACGCTGCGCGTCTCGGCTTCGGCGAGGTCCAGGCCGTCGTCGAGGCAGCAGTGCTCGAAGTCGAGTGCGTAGGGGACTTGCGTGTGGGCGAGCGTGAGTCGCCCAACGACACGAGCGCCGGCCAGTTTGACCCCCGCGCCGCCGTTTGCGTCGGGCCCGCTGCCGGTCAGCAGCGCGGCGATCACCTCAGCGCGAATGTCGCGGGTGCGCGGCCACGACGTCGCTTGGCAGGGGTCGTCGTCGGGGCGGGAGCGCAGGTCGACCAGGGCGCCGGTGGGGAAAGCGTGCCAGAGCCGCTCCTCGGTGGCCGTCAGGGTGCTGATCTGGAAGCCGCTCACGGCAGTCGAGCATCGCTGGACAGGGTTGGTAGCGCAAGGGGATTGCCTGCGCGGCGGACGATCACGGCGGCGAGCTCGCCCTCGTGTTCCGCCGGGAAGGCCGGGTCTACTCTGTCGACACGGTCCAGATCACGGATGGTCTGATCACCGCGTACCGCCGGGTCATGAACCCCGACAAACTCGTGCGCGTCTGAGCCGTCACCCCCGGACGGGCTGCCTCGTCTCCCTGCTGAGAACGCACAACGGGCGACGAAGGAATATGCGCGAGCAGGTGAGATCGATCATGCGGCACGGCATACATCCACCTGCAGCCACTATGAGCCCTGCGCACGAGCGCTGTGTGCTCGGGTCGCCCCTCCGCAGTATGGACCTGTATGCAAGCCATCACTGTGCGAGACCGTGATGCCGGTGTTGCCGGGATGTCCCTGACGGACGTGCCCTACCCCATGCGGCCGAGAACGACGTCATCGTGCGGGTGCACGCCGCCGGCTTCACCTCTGGCGAGCTGGACTGGCCTGCCACGTGGACCGACCGCGCCGGCCGCGACCGGACGCCGAGCGTGCCCGGTCACGAGCTGTCCGGTGTCGTCGCAGAGCTGGGGTACGGCACCACCGGCCTGAGTGTCGGACAGCGGGTTTTCGGCCTGGCCGACTGGGCGCGTGACGGCACGCTCGCCGAGTACACCGCGGTGGAGGCCCGCAACCTCGCCCCGCTGCCGGCGGACGTCGACCACACCGTGGCCGCGGCGCTGCCGATCTCCGGGCTGACCGCCTGGCAGGGGCTGTTCGACCACGGCCGCCTCGCCACAGGCCAGACCGTCCTGATCCACGGTGCGGCGGGCGGCGTCGGCTCGATCGCGGTGCAGCTCGCCTGTGAGGCCGGCGCCCGCGTCATCGGCACCGGCCGGGCCTCCGGCCGGGACAGGGCGCTCGCACTCGGCGTCGACACCTTCATCGACCTGCAGACCGAGAAGCTGGAGGACGCCGGCGACGTCGACGTCGTGTTCGACGTGATCGGCGGTGACATCCTCGACCGCTCGGCCGCCCTGGTCCGCCCCGGTGGCACGCTGGTCACCATCGTCATGCCGCCCAAGGTCCAGCCCAAGGACGGGCGTGCAGTCTTCTTCGTCGTCGAACCCGACCGCGCCCGGCTCGCCGATCTCGCCACGCGGCTGAGGGGCGGCCGGCTCAAGCCGCTCGTCGGCGCTGTGCGGCCACTCGCCGAAGCACCCTCCGCCTTCGCCCCCGGCAAGAGCACCCTGGGCAAGACGATCATCCGCGTCACGGAAGACTGACCCAGGAGACCCATCGTGATCAGAATGCCAATCGCCGCCGGCCTCCTGGCCGTCGCCAGGCTGACTGCGGCCACGGCATGCTCGACCTCGGACCTGCCCGCCCACGCCAAGGCGACAACCGCGGCCGCGGCATCGCCTGCGGCCATGGCATCGACACCCCCCACCGAAACCCTCAAGCCGCTGCTCCAGTAGGCCCTGCCGAACGTGGAGGGCAAGACGTTCACCTCGGCGATCGTCGACTTCCCGCCCGACGCACGCGCGCTGCCGCACCGGCACGGCCAGGCCTTCGTCCACGCCTACGTCCTCGAAGGCACCGTGCGCAGCCAGCTCGAGGGCAAGCCCGTGCGTACGTACCACCAGGGCGAGAACTGGGTCGAGCCGCCAGGTGCCCACCACGTCCTCACCGAGAACACCAGCCCCACGACACGGGCCAAGCTCCTGGTCGTCTTCGTCTCCAACACCGGGAGAAAAGCTCAAGGTCGACGACCCGGCGTCGTAGCCCGGTGGGCGCGCAGCGGGCGGCACCGCGGCGCGCAGCACCCGGCTACTTCTCCGAGACGGACCTGGGCTGGCGGGTCTGGCTGGCATTGCCGTCAGGTTTGCCTGGCTGGGGGTGGTGTGTGCAGCTGCGTGCGGCCGCGCTTGGTACTCACTTGCGGGTGAACGCTGTCGTGGTGGTGGGTGCCGGGACCCGATCGGATGGTTGCCTCGGGCCCCGTTCTTCAAGGCGCAAGGGCGCGGACGGGTCCCAAAGCATCACATTCAGTGCTTGGATGGTGTTTACATGCGTGAGTTACAGAAATATGCGGGATTGGTGACAGCCTTCTCATTTCCTTCACCGTGTGAGGGTCGGGGAGGAGGGGATCAGCTTCGCGGCGTCGCCGAATTCCCGCCGTTCGAGCGCCAAGTTGTTGCCGCAGATGACGGCGTTTAGCTGGCCAGCCTGGTTGTGGTCAGGCGGCAGCGATCTTTGGGCGGCCAGGCGGCGGAGATTCGCATCCGTCACCCACGTGAGGGCTGCACGGAGCGCTGTGCCCTCCGGTGATCCGCCTCGCCCTGATCAAGCGTTGACTTCAACCCGCCACGTAGCGGCTCGCAAGATGGCTCCGCTACCTTCCTTCTGTGGCTATGCGAGAAGAGTCCCATCTTATATACGCAGTGATCACCATGGAGGCTGACAATTTCTACTTTCGCCCAACTCGAATTGGCGAGCCTCAGAGGATCTACCTTCGGCTTGAGCCGGTAACTGGCCACGCGGCCTTAGAGGAAGAGTTGCGCAAAGCTGGCGCAGAGCCTTTGCCGCAGGATGAATACCATAGCGCCCGCAGCCTTCCGGACTATGCAGTCATCGCGGTTACTGCCGGGCCCGGGATTTGGCTCGCCCTGCGCGCTGCCATCCGGGGACTCGCCGAACGGCACAGACATAAGGGATTCATTCTCGAACTGTCCGGCGGGCACACGATGAGCGCGGATGGACACTCGGCGAAGGAGGTCGCCCGCCTTCTGGTGGCAGCCGAGCAGCTGCTCCAATGTCAGAATCGGACCCAGGACCAGCACTTCGACGCGGTGGACCGAGTCGCACGGCAACTGCTGGCCCATCGTGCCGATCTCGTCATCCCCGAGCCCTGGGGGGCACTCATCTCGGTCGACTCATCGCTTGACGGAGCAGCCGCCCTCCTCGACGACTGCCGGACTACGCGCCAACGGCATGCTTTGGTCGGATTCCTGGCAGAGGTGGTGCGCAGCAATGGAAACCTGGAAGACATGGCCGGCCAATCAGTTGCCACCACGACCGAAGCTCAGCAGGCCCTTGCTGCAGTGGCTGACGTCATCAGAGGCCTCCCTCGTGGGATTTTCGAGAATGGGTCATGAATCCACTCACAATGCGCCAGCCCTAATGACCGCCGACTCACGGTCGCCGAGGCTGTTCATGCCGAAGGCGGGTGTTAAGCGCCGTGTCCGCGATGTCCCCGAACCCGCAACAGCCAACTGACGGAGGGGCGGTTACCCGGCCGACGGGGTGGACGTGCCGCAGACTGCGGCCTCCAGTGCATCGGTATGGATGCAGATCGCAGCGGCGTATGCCTTGTTGGCTGGGCTGATGCCAAACTGGGCGGCCAGGGCGTCTTCGACTTTGTCGTCGCGCTCGTCGAGGGACTTCTCGATCTCCCGCGGGAGCCGGGCGAGAGTGGCGACTTGGTCCCGCCTCCCGCGACACCACCGCCCTGCGCCGCCGCCTGCTGCTCCTGTCCGTGCGGCTGCGGTGGCACCCCTACGGGGAGACGATCCCCGCGGTGCCGGCGGCGCGCTCCGAGCTGCGCCAGCTCGCCCGCGTGCACGGCGTCCGGGCCGAGTGACCGGATGCCTCGGTCGCCCAGGAGCACGACGTTGCGGCAAGGGGGAGGGGATGGCTGGCCATGACTCATAGGCCGGTCATGTCGCCGATGCCGTCGACGCTCTCAACGCGACGGATGCCTCCGCACTACGCTGATCGACGGGGCGGCCGCACTCTGCCGAACATCGCTTCTGGAGCCAGTGGGCTTCGCTGCCAGATGATCGAGGCGCGAGAACGAGATCATCAGAGGTTCAGAGATGGGTTCTCAGCGACCGCGACCATGACCGGTCAGAGGGTGAGCGGACCCTTCCGGGCCGACCCTCGGTTGCCGTCCGGGGATAGTTCCCGCCCAACACTCACCGTGTCGCGACGTCGTGGGCGGTGCCCTCTGTGATGGCCCGGAGTTTCTCGGGGTTGGCAACGTTGTGGATGGCGGTGATACGACCGTCGGCGTCGAAGTCGAAGGTGACGGTGGCGATCACCCGGTCCGGGGCGCTGAACACGATGCCCGGGCCGCCGTTGATCTCGACGAGCTCGGCGCGCATGTCGGCGGGCTGAACAACCTGGTAGGTGACCGTGCCGATGGCCGCGAACCACGAGGCAACGGTCTGCGCTCCCACGACCGGCTTGAGCGCCTGACGGACCTTGCCGCCGCCGTCGGTCCACAGGGTGACGTCCGGGGACAACAGCTCCATCAGGGTGTTGATGTCGCCACCGGTCGCGGCGGCGAAGAACCGCTCGGTGACCTCGCGCTGCCGAGAGCGGTCGGCGGCAAACCGGGGGCTGCGGGCCCGTACGTGCTCACGCGCACGGTGCGCTGCCTGTCGTACCGCCGCCTCGGACCGTTCCACCGCCTGCGCGATCTCGGCGTGGCTGAAGCCGAAGACTTCCTTCAGCACGAAGACCGCGCGCTCCAGCGGGCTCAGCGTCTCCAGCACCACCAGCATCGCCGTCGACACCGACTCCGCGTCCGTGACGGCGTCGGCGGTGTCGCCGCTGGTGAGGATGGGCTCGGGCAGCCACGGTCCGATGTAGCTCTCGCGCTTGTGCCGGGTGGAACGCAGGTGTTCCAGCGCCAGGTTGGACACGATTCGCGTCAAGTACGCCCTGGGATCGGCGACTTGGGAACGGTCGGCGGACGACCACTTGATCCAGGCGTCCTGCACCGTGTCCTCGGCGTCGGCCGCGGAGCCAAGGACGCGGTAGGCCACGGAGAACAGCAGCTTGCGGTACTCGTGAAAAACCCGCTGGTCGGCGCTCACTCGGCACCCTCGGCGCGGCGGGTGAAGCGGCGGCCGTGCGGCCAGAACGCGCCCGAGGCGGGCATCTTCTTCATCCGGCCGAAGGTCGGCCAGGGCGAGGCAGTCACCGTCTCCTTATACCGGGCCGCCATCCGGCCGGTCAGATGAATACGTCGCGGGCTGTCGTCGGGGCGGGTGAACTGCACGACGGCGTCGTGTCGGCCCAGGCTCACCGGCGTGTGATAGTAGCCGAAGCGGAACGGCTTGGGCCGCTTGCCCTTCAGCGTGCGGACGATTGACACCGCGGCGTGCACGCCGGTCGGCATCCCGCCCTGGCAAGTGCCGTGCATGACACCGTAGCCCTGGCGGATCGCCGCGGCGTCACCGATGGCGTACACATCGGGGTGTGACACCGAACGCAGCGCGGTATCGGTGACGATGCGGCCGCGTTCGCCGACGGCGAGCCCGGCGGCGGCTGCCAGCGGCGACACCCGCGTACCGCTCGTCCACAGGACGACATCGGCGGCGATGCTCTCCCCGCCCGCCAGTTCGACCGACCCGGGCAGCACCTTCACCACCTCGACGCCGCCGCGCACCCGGACGCCGAGGCGGTCGAGCGCCGACTGCAGGTATGTCCTGGCCTTCGGGTTCATGGCCGCACCGGGTTCGTCCCGGCCCAACAGTACGACGTTCAGCTCCGGGTGCCGCTCGGCGATCTCCGCAGCCGACTCGACGCCGGTCAGCCCGCTGCCGGCCACCACCGCCGTGCCCCTGCCGAGCCGCGCCAGCCGGTCGGCCAGCACCTCGGCGTCCTGGGGGCTGTTGAGGGTGTACGCGTGGTCGTCGACGCCCGGCACCGCAGTCGTGTCGGCCACGCTGCCCAATCCGTAGACCAGCGTGTCGTAGTGCAGGACCCGGTCCTCGTTGATCCGCACCGTCCGTGCGTCCGCGTCCACCGCCGTCACCCAGCCACGCACGAACTGTGCGCCCATCCCCTCCAGCAGCTCCGGAATGCTCAGCTCGGCGAGCTGCTGCCCTGTCGCCATCATGTGCAACCGCAGCCGCTCGGTGAACCGCTCCTGCGCGTTCACCAGGGTCAACTGCACGTCCTCGCGCCGCTTGACCCGGCTCGCGAGCTGGATGGTTGCGGACATGCCCGCATATCCCGCGCCCAGGATCAGAACGCGGTGAGTGGTGGTCGCCGTGCCGGTCTCGCGCTGTGTGCTCATCGCTTTGCCTTCCTCCGCTCGCTGTTGACGACCAGTGGATGGAAGCTGCGTGCCAGTCCGTGACATGAGCTCGATGTGATGCGCGCCATAGTCGGCTTGGTGGGGGTTACGCCTCCTGCGTGAGCCCACCGGTCTACCGCGACCTGCACAAGCTCTTGGTGCCTTTGCACCCGGAGCCGCTTGAGGACTCCCGACGGCTGGAGGGGCCCTGATGGACGGCGCGGCGACCGACCCGGTCGGCGATGTCGCCTGCGAAGTCGCCCAGGGTGGCCCATGGCAGGTTGAAGCTGAGCACGGCGCCCCGGCCCGGCTGGTCGAGGAGCCCTACGCCGGCCTGGTCGATGATCCGCCGGTGTCCCGCGTGGTACGCGACCCGAAGACCGCCACGGTCGCCGCGATCCGGAAACGGTACGGCCTGGTGTTTCTCCATTACGAGCGTGGCGGTGGTCGTCGCAGACCCGCCGCTGAGCCGGAAGCTGTTCATCGAGGCTCTTGGTCTGCCCTTGGAAGGGGAAGGCAACGGTTACTACTCCAGCGGGTCTCGCACACGGGTCTCGCACACGTAGGGTCAGTGGTGTGCGGGCGGGCCAGACGGTCCGGCGCGTCTTGGCCCGCCGGGCGCCTGGCGGTTACTGGCCGGGGTGGACGGCCTGGATGCCGGTGCCCGCATACGCCTTCGGTGTCAGGGTGAGCAGGAACCGTCCGGTGGGGTGGGCGGGGGAGGGGCGGGCGGCGTGGATGGCATGGACGGCGGCCCAGGAGTGCCCGAAGCGCAGCAGTTCGGTGGCGGTGACCGCCGCGTCGGTGTCGAACGCCTCGATCCGGATGAACCGCAGCCCCTTGATGTAGCCGAGCAGGCCCGGCCCTTCGGCGTCGCCGGCCGTCAGGGACAGCACCGGCGCATATGGATCTGGGTCAGCAGTCCGCGCAGACGGTTCTTGATGCGGGTGACCTCGCCGGCCAAGTCGTCGTCGAAGCCCACGAGCATGTTCAGCTCGGCGACGGTTTCGTCGTCTGGGGCCAGGTCGCGGAGGGTGTGGGGCATGGTGCGGGCGGCATCGGCGATGATCGCCGCATCGCGGGTATCGGTCTTCGACTCGCCCGGGTAGAGGTCGGCGATTCGCCGCATCGTCAGCCCTGGCAGATAGGCAACCCGGCAGCCCGTATCGCGGGCCACTGCCAGTGGGAGAGCATCCATCGAGGCCGGCTGGTCCACCACGACCAGCATGTTGCCGTGCTTGGCCTGCAGCTTCTCGAACAGTTCACGCAGCCGCGATTCACTATGTGGCATCGGCTTGTCGAACACCTTCTTGCCCGCCGGAGTCAGCGCAGTGCCGTGATGTTCGCCCTTGCCGACGTCCAGACCGAGGTAGATGTCGATCTCACCGTCGTGGTTCATGCCCCTCCCCAGCAGCCTCTTCCCGGTCTCACGCGCGGCATCAGCGTGCCGGCATCCACGTTACGAAGGCCTGCTCATCCATGGTGCGGATGTGAGCGGTCATGCCCCTGATCAGCGGTCTGCCAATGCCTCCCGGCCCGGTGACACCACCTTTTCGATCATGTCGACGAGGGGACCAAGTCATACCGGGCCCACCGATCCGCTCCCGCCGCGGGCGGCGGCGACGCAGGCCGGACAAGCTCCACGCAGACAAGGGATACGACTACTCTGACCTGCGACGATGGTTACGAGAGCGTGGCATCAAGCACCGCATCGCCCGCAAGGGGATCGAGACCTCCCAGCGGCTGGGCCGCCACCGCTGGACCATCGAGCGCACCATGTCCTGGCTCGCCGGCTGCCGCCGCCTGCACCGCCGCTATGAGCGCAAGGCCGAGCACTTCCTCGCCTTCACGAGCATCGCCTGCACTCTCATCTGTTATCGGCGGCTCGTCTGCTGATGTGGGCCTGCAGCAGTTTCATCGCCAGGTCGTGTCCGTATTGACGGGCCATGTCCATGGGGGTGCGGCCGTCTGGGTCTGCGAGCTCCGGATCAGCCCCGAAGGCCAGCAACACGGCCGTGGTGTGCACGGTCAACGGCTGCCCGCTCTGCAGGGGGCCATCACCCTCGACGTCGATTGCGTGCGTCAGCAGCGTCATGTTGCTGAAGACCTCGTCGGGCTCGGAACCAGCGGCCAGCAACCGGGCCAGGGCCTCAGCATCCTCCTGCTCGACCGCTTGATGCGCAGGTGTCCAGTAGTCGCTCACCACGATATTCAACCGTCCCTACAGCACGCCTGCCAGCGACTACCTACGCCATCAGCCACCAATTGAGATGACGTCTTAAGGGCTGGTCCTGTGAGGTAGCGAATAGCCGGTCTGCTTCAGTGCGTCGTTCCACACCTCGCGCGTCAGCCAGCGCTCGACGTCGGGCGATGCTGCCGTGATCGACCGCATGCAGGCCTCCCATTCCGGTTCCTTGTCCCGCGCACCTCATCCCGGGCGCCACCGGCACCGACGCCTTCCACGACGTCTACCGCAACGCCGTGGCGCACAACGCCGTGTTCGTCGCCATCGAATCCGAAAAAGCGCCAGCGGTGGACCGTGAAGGCGGACACCCTCACCGCCGGCTCCGGCCACGTGGTCGCCGATACCGTCAGCGAGGCAATCCGGGACGTGATCAGCCGCCTGGTCCAAAGCCACGAGGTCGACCTGGACGCCTACACGGGGCCGGTCTACTTCATGATGCACGGCGTGCGCAGCGAAGAACGCGCCCGTGAACTCGCGGCCGCCCTCTACGGCAACCTGGAACCCTTGGCCCGTGCCGTCCCTGCCGCACTCTGACGCGCACGCAACTCCCACGGCCGGCACCTGTGTGCACGCGGCGCACGGTCGGGGGGCGACTGCACCGGTGGGAGAACGGTGCGGCCGGCCGGGCGGTCCCGAAGGATCCGCACACTCCGCAGGATGCGCAGGCGCCGCCAGGGAAACGGGCCCGCCACACCGCCCGCCCGGACGGTCATCCTGCCGCCCATCGGATGGCTGGCCGGCTGCGGCACGCCAGCCGCGCACCACCGGTTCCCCGAACAGCTCATAGAGACTCACCTGGGCAGGCCACGCACCACGACGGACACCACCGCGAGGATCACGGTGGCCGCCGCGATGGCGACTATCACCGCCCGTCCGTTCCACGACGCCGACCGGTCCGTCGCGCGTCCCTGCGCGCCGGCATCGGTGTGACTGTCCGACCAGGGTGGGATCCAGTACACCTCCAGCGAGGCCGTACAGGGCTGCGCATCACCGTTGTGAGCATCCACGCACTGCCAACGAACGATCCGGCTCGTAGGCTTCGGCCATGACCGAGATCCACACTCCGACGCCTCGCGACGCCTTCGAGCTGCTGCTGGCCGGTAACCGGCGTTTCGTCGCCGGTACCGCTGAGCACCCGAACCAGGACGCCGCCCGCCGCGCCGAGACCGCACCGTCCCAGCAGCCCTTCGCCGTGCTGTTCGGGTGCGCCGACTCCCGGCTGGCTGCCGAGATCATCTTCGACCGCGGCCTGGGCGACCTGTTCGTGGTGCGCACCGCCGGCCACGTCATGGGCCCGGAGGTGCTGGGCAGCATCGAGTTCGGCGTGGACGTGCTGGGCTGCCCGCTGGTCGTGGTCCTCGGCCACGACTCGTGCGGCGCGGTCGGCGCCGCCTGCGCCGCCCTGGAGAACGGCATGACACCTGCCGGGTACGTCCGGGACGTCGTGGAGCGGGTGACCCCCAGCGTGCTGGCCGCGCGGGCCGCCGGCAAGGTCGAGCCCGATCAGATCCTCGCCGAGCACATAAGGCACACCGCCGACCTGCTCCTGGACCGCTCCCGGGTCCTCGCCGACAAGGTCGCCGCCGGGCACGCCGCCGTGGTGGGCCTGCGCTACCGCCTGGCCGACGGCAGCGCGCAACTCGTCGCCGCCCGCGGCCTCGACGCCACAGTCCCCGCAGCGTCCTGACCGCCCCGGCCGTGGCTGCTCAGCGCGATGGCTGTGCAAGCGGAAGCGGGAGTCGTTTCGACGTGACTTCGGGAGGCACTCCCGGCTCCGTCGCATGATCAATGTCGATGGGTCCGGGAGTCGGTCCGCCCCAGCCATTCGTAGGGTTGTGGCACCCAGGGGAGCTGGGTGTGGCTTTCACGCGGCTGCCTTTGGTGGTTCGAAAGGCTTGGCCGCCCGGCTCCCCACGACGACTCGGCCGCCGATTGGGAAATGCGAACAGGTCGCTGTGTAGAGCAATGCCGGCGAGGTCGTCCGTGGTACGCACTGCAAGCAGGAGCGGCTGGAGCACGATGAGCCGGATATGGGCGGGGACCGACTGCGGCAAGACCCACCACCACTGCCTGGTCCTGGACAGCGAGGGCGAGACGCTGCTGTCGCGGCGGGCGGCCAACGACGAACCCGAACTGGTGAAGCTGATCGGGGACGTCCTGGACCTCGCCGGCGGCCGGGACGTCACCTGGGCACTGGACATGGCCGGCGGCGGGCCAGGCCTGCTGATCGCCCTGCTGGTCAACCATGGCCAGGAACTCGTCTACCTCCCCGGCATCGCGGTCAACCGCGCCTCCGACAGCTACCGCGGAGCGGGCAAGACCGACGCCCGGGACGCACGAGTGATCGCTGACCAGGCCCGCATGCGACGCGACCTGTAGCCGATCCGGCCCGGCGACGACGCAAGCATCGAGCTGAAGCTGCTGACGGAGCGCCGCGTGGACCTCGTCGCCGACCGCACCCGCACCACCAACCGGCTCAAGGGCCCGCTGAACAGCATGTTCCCGGCCCTCGAACGCGCCCTGGACATCGGCACCGCCGGAGCTTTGCTGTTGCTGACGGGCCACCAGACTCCGGCGGCGATCCGCCGCACCGGCCTCGCCCGGCTGACCACCTGGCTACGCAACCGCAAGGTCCGGGGCGCCGAAGCCCTGGCTGCCAAGGCGGTCGAGGCCGCCGAGCGGCAGCACACCGCCGTCGCAGGCGGGACGGCGATCGCGACGATGGTGCACACCCTGGCGAAGGAGGTGATGGCCCTCAACGAGAAGATCGCCGAGACAGACAAGCTCATCGAGGGCCGGTTTCGCGAACACGAACTCGCCGAAGTGATCCAGTCCATGCCCGGCATCGGCACGGTCCTCGGCGCGGAACTCCTCGTCGGCATCGGCGGCCGCCTGGATGTTTTCCCCACCCCGGACCGCCTCGCCGCATTCGCCGGAGTGACCCCCGCACCACGCGACTTCGGCAAGATCGTCGGAAACCTGCACCGGCCCCAGCGCTACCACCGGGGCCTGCAACGGGTCTTCTGCACGTCCGCGCTGGTGAGTATCCAGTTCGATCCCAACTCGCGGAAGTTCTACGACCGCAAACGCGCCGAAGGCAAACGCCACGTCCAGGCCGTGCTCGCCCTCGCCTGCCGACGCGTCAACGTTCTCTGGGCTCTGATCCGTGACCGACGCTGCTACCAAGTGACACCCCCAGTCACTGCCACGGTTGACTTCAGCATTGGGAAGCCTTCCTCGCGGGCCGAGTGTGGCCGCCGTTCCGACGGGAGGGGTCCGCGGCTATCGAGGAACGGCCCGGAGCGCCGCACGCCGATGTCCTGTGGCACCGATACCTTGAGCGTGTGCCAACCAAGTTTGGGTGGCGAGGGGGGCGTCAAGGGTGGTGGCCGGAGGGGGCTTGCGGGTGCACCGGATCCCCGCCACCCTTCAGCTGAGCTGCTCGGCCAGTCCGACGATGATGCCCTCGGGTCCGCGGACGTAGCAGAGCCGGTAGCTGTCCTCGTACTGTGCCAGCTCGCCGACGAGTTCGGCGCCGTGAGTGCGCAGGCGGGCAAGGGTGTCCTCGATGTCGTCGACGGCGAACATGACGCGGTGTGTGCCCAGAATGTTGTGCGGCCTGTTGCGCGGTCCGGCGCTGATCGCCGCGGGGCTGCGGTACTTCGCCAGCTCGAGCCGGCTGTGACCGTCCGGGGCCCGGAGCATGGCGATGTCACAGCGGACGCCGTCGAGTCCGGTGCACTGGTCGGCGACGAGGCCCTCGACCTCCGCCCTGCCTTCCAGCTCCATCCCGAGTTCCACGAAGAACGCGATAGCGGCATCCATGCCCTCGACGACGATGCCGACGTTGTCCATCCGCTGAATCGCCATGCTCGCTTCTCCCTCTTCCGTGTGCGGCCGGTGGCGGCCGCCGATGCCCTGGGACGGAGCCGGTGGCACGTTCTCGACATCCTGCGTCACGAATCTCAGCGCGCGGCCTTCACCACTCAACCCAGCACCGTCCCCCACGCCGACATGGCGCGGGCAGCGAGCTGCGAGGTGTGCCTGGGATGGGCGACGGTCGTCACCGACAAGGGGCGGCACGAGCTGCGTCGGGCCTGCCAGAGCGGTGGGCACCCGGCCGAATCCGCCACGCATCCGCCCGGCCGCCGCCCCCGGGAGCAGTAGCCGCCGCCCCCGGGAGCAGTAAAGGAACGGCATCGGTGCTGATCACACGGTTGGCCCGGGGTCCCGTGGCGCGGCGAAGCCGACCGCGCTTTGAGGATCACGACGGGGCGTCCCGGCATGTCGGTCATGAGCATGAAGACCTTGCCGCCCACCTTGTGGAGCTCCCAGTCGGGGTCGAAACGATGCTCCTGGTCGGTGCCGGGCAGTTCCGCGGTGTGGTCGCGCGCGATCTTCTGCAGTTCCTGTCCGTCCAGGGTGATCAACTCCGGTGGGTCGTTTCGGGTCCTTCGGGCCGGTCGGTGGCCGGCAGTGGACGGGAACCGACCGACCGGCGGGTCATGGTCCTGATCTCCGACACGGCCGTCTACGGCAGGACGCGGATGACTGTCTTGCCGCGGCGTCGCGTGGTCGGGTTGAGAGCGCCGATGGCGTCGTCGAGGCTCGCGATGTCGCCGATGTTGGTCCGCAGCCGTCCGTCGCGCACCCGCTGCACGATCTCACCGAGTTGGGCGCGGTCGGCTTCGACGACGAAGTCGATGGCCAGGCCGTCAGCGGGCCGTGCTTCGACCGGGCCGACGACGGATACCAGGGTTCCGCCGGGCTTGATCAGGGCGGCGGACTGCTTTTGCACGTCGCCGCCGATGACATCGAAGACCAGGTCGACGCCGCCGATGTCTTTGAGCGTGTCGTTCGCGAGGTCGACGAACTCGTGCGCGCCGAAGTCGAGTGCCTTCTCGCGGTCTGCGGCGCGGCCGGTGCCGATGACGTAGGCGCCGGCTTCCCGTGCGAGTTGGGTGACCATCGTCCCGACTGCCCCGGCTGCGCCGTGGGCGAGGATGGTCTGCCCGGCCTGGAGGCGGCCGTGCTGGAACAGCCCCTGCCACGCGGTCAGGCCTGAGATGGGCAGGGACGCGCCTACGGTGAAGTCGACGTCGCCGGGAAGCGGTGCGAGGTTACGTGCTTCGATCGCCACGTACTGGGCGAGGGTGCCGTCGCGGTGCCAGTCGGCGAGGCCGAACACCCGCTGCCCGACCGAGAGCCCCGTCGTGCCGTAGCCGAGGGCGGTGACCACTCCGGCCAGCTCGTGGCCGGGGATCGACGGTGTCTTGTCGCGGCCGGCGCGATCGGCCCAGGTCGAGGGCCACTCCATCTCTGTGGGGACGAAGCCCGATGCGTGGATCTGAACGATGACGTCGTTGATCGCTGCGAGCGGCTCGGGCCGCTCCGTCAGCGTCATTCCAGCCGTTCCCGCGGCCTGGTTGGTGACCACAATGGCTTTCATCGACATGCTTCTTCCTCGTATGTGTGGTGTTTTTGGGTTTCTGGGTGGGTTTTACATGAAGGTGAACAGCTGGGCGGCGTCGAAACGCGAGATCGGGGTGGTGTACACCCTCGCCGGGTCGGGGTAGCCGAGGGCCGGCAGCACCGTCGTGGTGTGTCCGCTCTCGCGGATCTTGAAGGCATTGTCGACACTGGTCGGGTCGAACCCCTCCAGCGGCGTGGCCTCGACGCCGAGCTCGGCGGCCGCCGTCATCGTCAGGCCCACCGCCAGGTAGGCCTGCTTCTCCATCCAGTGGTTCAGGTCCTTGTAGCCGTAGGCGCGCAGGTTGAGGAAGTCCCGGGTCATGGATTCACACAGCTCCTGCTTGGCCGGGTCAGGGAACCGGCCGTCGGCTCGCTCCTTGGCGAACACCGCCTCCAGGTGGGTGTCGGGCAGATCTGCCCGGGTGGTGAGGATGATGTTGTGCGACGCGTTCAGGATCTTCTCGGCGTTGTCCCAGAATCGTTCGCCCCGGTTGTTGGCGAGCCGCTCCTTGCCTTCGGGCGTGGCGAGGACGTAGAAGCGGTTGGGCTTGTACGTTCACCGATGACGGCGTGGAGCGCAGGAACCTCAGCAGCTGCTGAAGGGTTTCCTCCGGAATGGTTTTGCTGGGGTCGAAGTACCTGGTGAGGTGCTTGTTCATGAGCTGGTCGAGGTTCATGTCGATCTTCCTTCTTCTTGCGATGCGTGAGCGGTGGTTCGCAGGGTTCGGGCTAGTTCGTGCCGCGGGCGAGCAGGTCGCTGATGCATTCGAAGCTGATTCCCCTCGTCGCGGTGGTGAGGTCACCGGCGACGAGTGCCTTGGTGGCCTGGTGGAGTGCCTCCATGGCGTGGCTGGAGAGCGCTGGGCCCAGGCTGATGCGCTAGTGATCGTTCTGATGCGGTGAGGGGTTTGCCGGCCGTGTACGCGAGGTCCCGGCGGTCAGCCGGGGGTGCCAGCCGGGCTGACGGCGGGGATGTCGATGTCGGTCCGGTTGACGTTGTTGAGGAAGTTGGTCAGCAGGACCTGCACCGCCACCGTGACGATCGCCAGGATCTGCGGGTCGGTGTACCCGGCGCCTCGCACAGCCGCGAGGTCGGCGTCGCTGACTTGGCCGCGGCTCTTCACCACCTGCTGAGCGAAACGAGCGACCGCGGCGCGCCTGGGATCAACCGAGCTCCCGGCCCGAGCCAAGGCGATGTCATCGCTCGACATGCCGCCGAGTTCGGACGACGCGTAGGTGTGCATCGCCAGGCAGTGGTCGCAGCCGTTGGCCTGCGAGACGGCGAGCGCGATGGTGTGGCGCGTCTTCGCGTCCAGGACCCGGCTCAAGCTGCCCTGCAGCGGCATGACGACGTCGAGGACGGTCGGGTTCGACGCGAGAGTGGCGAACATGTTCGGGACGAACCCGAACTGCGCGTCAATGTTGTCGAGGATGCCCTTCGCCCCGTCGGAGACGCCGTCGGGGGAGGGAGCGTTCAGTCGTGACATGGCAAATCAACCTCCACGAAAGGTGTGAGGGGATCCAGCGCCGAGACCAGGACGGTTCCTGCTGCTTCGGAGGTCCAGTCCCTGGTGAGGCTGCACACCCCGGCATTTTTTGGGCTGTCCAGCCCACTTCTCGGAGTGAACACCTCCGGTTTTGGGCTGTCAAGCCCAATCCGGGGTATCGTTAAGGCATGACCACCACTTCGGCAGCTGGGGCGCCTCTCAAGCTCACGTCAAAGGGGCAGGCCACGCGGGCCCGCATCCTGGAGCACGCTGCGGAACTGATCTACACAAACGGAGTCCACGCGACGAACAACGAGCAGCTCCGTCGCGCCGCCGGCGTCAGCGGGTCGCAGCTCAACCACTACTTCCCGACCAAGGAGAGCCTCGTCCTGGCCGTGATCGCCTGGCAGGCCGAACGCGTTCTCACCTTCCACCGCGACGAGCGATTCGCCGGCTTCGACAACCTCGACGCGCTCCGGGCGTGGGCGGATTTCTACATCGGTTACGAGCGCGCCTACCAGGAGGGCTGCACCCTCGGCTCCCTGGCGAGCGAGATCATCAAGACGGACCTCGACGTGCACGACGAGCTCGCCAATGCATTCGACCAGTGGAGGGGAATCTTCCGCGAGGGAATCGAGCGCATGCAGCAACTCGGCCGCCTCAGCGCTCAGGCAGATCCCACGCAACTGGCCAATCTGCTCCTTGCTGCCTTCCAGGGCGGCATGCTCCTCGCCCAGGTCGCGCGAGACATCGCTCCACTGAAAGACGCGTTGCAGACAGCCATCGACCACCTGCAGACCTTCGCGACGTCTCCCGACACCGACGTACTCCGAGCTCGGGGAGCTTGACCCACGCTGGCCGTTGCCGCTGCCATGCCCACGAGCCCGCCGGCCTGCCAAAGCCCCACGGCCGACGCACCGGCTTTCCGTCCGCACGCCGGTCAGCCACGCCCCGAACGACAATCTGACCCATGTCCCCTGAACCAGAGGCCTACACCGGCCAGACGCTGTGCAGCAGCGGATCGCGCTCCCCGCTGCGTGCCTTCCTGCGCACCGAGACCGGCGGCGCCGCCGTCCTGGTCGCCGCCGCGCTCGCCGCACTCCTCTGGGCCAACGCGGCACCCTCGGCCTATACGTCGTTCTGGGACACCCGCCTGTCCGTCCGCTTCGGCACGTACGGGATCTCGCTCGGCCTACGAGGGTGGGTCAACAGCGGCCTGATGACGCTCTTCTTCTTCGTCGTCGGCCTGGAGGCACGCCGCGAGTTCGACATGGGCGAACTGCGCGAACGCAAGCGGCTCACACTGCCGCTCGTCGCCGGGCTCAGCGGCATGATCGTGCCCGTCGGCCTCTACCTCGCCATCAACGCCGGCCACGGGAGCGAGCAGGGCTGGGGTGCGGCGATGTCCACCGACACCGCGTTCGCCCTGGGCGTCCTGGCCGTCGCGGGCCGCGGCATGCCGCCCGGGCTGCGGGTCTTCATTCTCCTGCTGAGCGTGGTCGACGACTTCCTCGCCCTCGGCGTCATCGCCTTCGCCTACAGCGACCGCATCGCCGTACCCGCACTCCTCGTGGCCATCGCAACCCTCACACTCGTCCTGCTCACCCGGCGACTCGGCGTGAACCACGGCAGCGTGGACGCGCTGCTGGGCGTCGTCGCCTGGATCGCCCTGCTCGAGTCGGGCGTGGACCCGGTCGTGATCGGTCTCGCCCTGGGGCTGCTCACCTACGCCTACCCCGCCTCACGCGCCGACCTGGAACACGCCAGCGGCCTGTTCCGCCTGTTCCGCGAGCAGCCCACCCCGGAACTGGAGCGGTCCGTCCGCGCCGGCATCGCCTCGGCAATCTCCCCCAACGACCGCCTGCAACGCATCTACCACCCCTGGACCAGCTACATGGTGGTCCCGCTGTTCGCCCTTGCCAACGCCGGCATCGAGATCAGCAGCCATCAACTGCAACGAGCCTTCACCTCGCCCATCACCCTCGGGATCCTCATCGCCTACATCCTGGGCAAGCCGCTGGGCATCGTCGGGGCCTGTGCGCTCACCACGCTCGCCTCCCGCGGTCGGCTGCGCCTCCCGGTCGGCTGGGGCGCCGCAACCGCCGGCGGCGCGCTGTGCGGGGTCGGGTTCACCGTTTCCCTGCTCATCGCGACCCTCGCCTTCCACGGCGCACGCCTCAACGAGGCCAAGCTCGGCATCCTCGCCACACTCGTCTGCTCCTTGCTGACAGCCCGGAGTGTCATCGCAGCGATCGGTCTACTGCCGACCAAGCTGCGGCTCCGGGCCCTCCTCGGGAAGGCGGAGACGATCGTCGACCTGGCCGTGCCCGTGGACCCCGACCACGATCACATCCGAGGACCACACCACGCCGCTGTCACCGTCGTGGAGTACGGCGACTACGAATGCCCCTACTGCGGGCAGGCCGAGCCCGTCGTCCGCGAACTCCTCGCCGACTTCGGAGACCTGCGCTACGTATGGCGCCACCTCCCCCTGACCGACGTGCACATCCACGCCCAACTCGCCGCCGAAGCTGCCGAAGCAGCCGCACGCCAGGGCCGCTTCTGGGACATGCACGACCTGCTGCTCAGCCATCAACAAGCACTTCGCATCGAAGACCTGCACGCCCACGCGGCCGCTGTCGGCCTGGACACCGAGCGCTTCGAACGAGACATGCGCGCTCACACCGGCGCAGCCCGCATCGCCGAGCACGTCGAGTCAGCCGACCTCAGCAGCGTGGCCGGCACCCCCACCTTCTTCATCAACGGCCGCAGACACCACGGCGCCTACGACCTCACCAGCCTCACCGCCGCCGTCCGCGCAGCCCGCGAACAAGCCTCCGTCACCGCCTGACGGACCACGGCATGGGGCTCGCCGGACGCCATCGGTCATGTGGCTCGCGCCGCAGCCCAACTCGCGGCTTGAGGGCTGGGTCCGTCACGAGTGCCATGGCGAGCAAGACGGTCGAGGATGCGCTGTTCCCGGGCCGGTGCCCGGACTGCCGGAAACAGGCGCGGCGCATACGTTCGAGCGGCACGGCCCGCGCCAGCACCGGCTGACAGGCCGGCTCCATCGAGATCGAGCTCGGCGTACGTCCAGCCGCGCGGCTGTGACGCCGCCTGCGGCTGATCGCGGGCCGGACCCGGCCGCTCAGGTTGTTGACGGCGCCAACAGCGCCGGAGCTTCGGCCCAGAAGCCTGCCAGGGCAACGCGCATCCGCATACGCGATCTTCAAACTAGTGCTTCGGGATCCGAGCGCGGCAGCGCTTGGCTGGGGCGTCGAAACTCCGGACAGATCAGTGCAGCGGTTGTGTGCTCGTGACCTTCGGAGCCCGGTCAGCGACCGAGCAGAGGACCGTGGTCTGCGCCGGTAGCGGCGATCTTGTCACTGTGGCCCATGACGAGGAGCTCGATCGCGCGGTGGAGCTCATGCGCGAGCACTCCGTGCGTCGCCTTCCCGTCGTCGAAAAGGGACACCCGGCGGGCATCGTCTCCATCGGCGGCGTGGTGATCGGACGTGACGCGCACTCGGCACTGGGTGACAACAGCGCGGCCAAGCCGAAACCAGTAGGACCGCGCACAGAGAAGCTTACCGGGCGGAGTTGTCCTGCACTCGCCGCAAACTCCGCCGGTGGCCGTGCTACCGGCTCTGGCCGTGTGGGGGGTGGTGTTCCGACGGCGCTGAGTCGTGGTGGTGTGCGGAGGCTTCTGCGACCTGCTTGAGGCCTGAGGTGGTGGCGGCGTCCCCGACTTTGGCCGGCTGCTCGTGCACGTGACCTTCGGGGTGATCAGGGCGGAAGTGGGACGGGGCCAGCCTGTCGCCGGCAGCGTGGCGAGGGGGCATGGCGCCAGTGCGTCCCACGGGGGCGGGGCCGGGTTCGGTCGTCATGGGTGCCGGACGACGTGGCGGCGTCGCAAGGGGTGCGTCTGCTCGGGTCGACGCCTCCGGCCTTTGCCCGGGCCGTGCCTGGGTCAGCCAGGCGACTGCCACGCCGGCGAGGGCGACTGGCCATTCCACCACCCCGGTCAGGCCAAGCACCGCGGCTCCGGTGTAAACCGCCATCCGGCGCCCTCTCGGAGGGACCGTTCCGATCCAGTCCAGTGCGCCGTCGGTGACGTTGCTGACCTGTCCAGCTCCGGGCAAGCGGCGGAGCCCGGAGGCGACGACACGCAACGGCTGAGGAAGATCCGACTGACTCGTCCTGACCTGGTTCATATCGAACTCCCTCCCCCCAGCTTCAAGTGGACGCATTCCGGCTTCCCCATGCCAGACCCGCTATGCGTGAGGAGCGTTTGTGCTTCCCTGAGGACATCCGGGCCACCCCGCTGGTGCGGAGCACGGCCAGGCCCATTTCTCCCTTACCGGTCCGCGCAGCACTGGCAGCTCGGTGCAGCGCCACGTGATGCGACGTGCTTTCAACAGGTTTCCCGGACGACGACTCGAGCGCCGGTGGAGAGGCGACCGGAGCGGCTGCCGGAGGCTCTCTCCGGCTGGTGCTGGAGCTTCTGGCCGGCCTGTCACCGACGGTTCTGGGCGAGCGATGCTGCGAGAGATATCCCGACCCGATCAGGGGGTACTCGCGACAACGGAGGTTCATCGTGTTCGAGGCAGGCGACATCCGTGAGTGGCGCGGTCATGAGGTGCTCGATCCACGCGGCCACAAAATCGGGGTCCTAGAGGCGGTATACGTGGAAACGGCGACGGACAAGCCGATCTGTGCCACGGTCATGACCGGCTTGCCCATTCGCCGGCGCCTGGTCTTCGTGCCGCTCGTGGACGCCACCGTCGGTCCTGGGTACGTGAAGGTCGCCTACGACAAGAACCTGGTCAAGAAGGCCCCCGCCATAGACCCCGACGGCGAGCTCCCGGCCTCGGACGAGCCAGCCGTCTTCGCGCACTACGCCCTCGACTACGCCCCGGGCGCGGGCGGCGAACGCCGCTTGGCCCGCCGCTGAACCACCGACGCCACCGGGAGAGTCGATGATTCTGTTTCTGCTCCTGATCCTCGCAGCCCTCGTACTGGGCATCGTCGGCTTCGCCACGCATGGCCTGTTCTATCTGCTGATCATTGGCGCCGTTGTGCTGCTCGCCGACCTCGTCTTCGGTGCGATCCGCTTTCGGCATCGCGGGCACCGGATCGCACGCTGAATGTGATGGGTCGCAGGGCGTTGACGGATAGGCGCGGGCTCGGGTCTGTCGTGGGCCCCTGACTGATCGTTTCGGTCGAGGCCGGCAGCCGGTGCGGACAACGGGCGCACTCGTCCGGACGCAGGCGCGGATCCAGCAGCCCGTCCGCCCGGCGCCCGCATCGCTGCACAATCCCGGCGCTGGTGAGTCACCCCTGGCTCTGATCCCACAACGACAACACCAGGCGACGATGCCGGCCGTACACGATGGCGATCCCTGGAGCAGCACCCTGTCTCCAGGGCACGGGGAACTGGCACCCGCGGCCGCGCCTGCTGCTCCTTGAGCAGGACGCGCCGTCCTACCCCAGCTGCCCAGTGGGCGCCGAGGCGGACCGGCGCGGCGAGCTCCATGGCCCCTTGTGACCTTCACCGAGTCCGTGTGCCTCCTGTACTGCGCCAGGGGCCGCAACGCACCGTTCGAATGCGCCAAGGCCCCCTCGGGAGGGGCTTCGCGGGGCGCCCCCTCCTCCTGGGACAGCTGCTCACGACCGTCGGTGGATCGTCCGCCAGGTGGGGGACTGCGTGCGGATTACGGTTGCCATTGTCGGCCGTGCCGCCGTGCTGATGCCGTCGAGCCTCATGCGTGCGTGGCGTGCGCTGTGGCATGGTCGGCGATCCAGCGGTCGACGCGGGCCCATTGGGCGAGCAGCCACCGGCTGCGAGCATCGTCGCCCGGCGCGACACGGCGTGCGGGTATGCGCCACCAGTGCGCCCGTACGCCCTCCCGTAGTGGCAGTCGGCTCCAGACGGTGCGCGCCGAGTGGAGGACTCGAGGCCTGTGTGGGCGACGAAGACCACGTCGGCGGCGGGGGGGGGTGAGCCGAGGTGCGATAGGTGTCGCCATGGCAGGCTTGTTGTCACTTCGCGTCGGAGCCTGGCTGTGTTCCGGCAACGCCGGTGCAGGCCAGTCACCTCGTACCGCACGGTGTGTCGGGAGGTGATGGCAGACCGGACGCTGTCCCCGAAACCCAGCATGGTGTCCCGGCGTTCACCGCCATCGGTCACAGGGCAGTGGCGGCGCGGACCAGCCCCGCGACCGCCGTTGAGCGGCTGTGTGGGGGCCAGGCGATGACCGTGGTGACGTGGGGGGCGTCGGCGACGGGTACGGCGGTGAGGCCCTCGCGCAGGCCGGTGCAGCCCGACTCCGGCAGGACCGCGCAGGCGCGGCCGAGGGCGATGAGCTGGGTGAGTTGCGTGTGGTCGCGCACCTTCGGTCCGGGGCCGTCCGGGAAGGTGCCGTCAGGGCGAGGCCAGCGGGGCAGGGGCAGATCGGGAAGGTCGGTGACCTCGGCGAGCCGCACGTGGGGGCGGGCGCTGAGAGGGTGGC
This sequence comes from Streptomyces incarnatus, assembly GCF_001027185.1. Taxonomy (NCBI): domain Bacteria; kingdom Bacillati; phylum Actinomycetota; class Actinomycetes; order Kitasatosporales; family Streptomycetaceae; genus Streptomyces; species Streptomyces incarnatus. Next base: position 8,576,822 of record NZ_CP011497.1, read on the forward strand.
CCGCCGGGAGGATCGCGACCTGACCCTCGGAGTGCAGGTCCTCGGTGTCGAAGCCCGCCGTGTCGTCGAATGGCCGATGCAGCAGGGCTACGTCGGCCCGGCCGTCGTGCAGCAACCGTGCCTGCTCGCCCGGTCCGCACAGCACGACGTCCACGGCGACGGCGCCGGGCTCGGCGGCGTAGGCGTCGAGGAGTTTCGCCAGCAGTTCGCCGGAGGCGCCCGCCTTCGCGGCCAGGACCACGGAGGGGTGGCCGGCCGTCGCGAGGGCGGCCCGGCGGGTGCGCCGTTCGGCGGCCTCGACGGCGTCCAGCGCCGCCCGCGCCTCCCGCAGCAGCACCGCCCCTGCCCCGGTCAGGGCGACACCCCGGCTGCCGCGCTCCAGCAGGAGGGTGCCCAGGCGCCGTTCGAGCCCGCCGATCGCCCGCGACAGCGGGGGTTGGGCGATGCCGAGCCGCTGCGCGGCCCGGCCGAAGTGCAGCTCTTCTGCGACCGCGACGAAGTACCGCAGCTCACGTGTCTCCACCCCGCCAGCCTAACCGGGACGGCCAGGAGTGATACCCGGGCGGTATCGCCGTCCACCCAGTCGGTCTTGGACGCCCTGCCCGGCGGGGGAGAAGTATCGATGTCATGAGTGAGACGAACACCGTGAACCACCACAAGGTCGCGCTGGTGACCGGGGCCAACAAGGGCATCGGGTACGAGATCGCCGCCGGGCTCGGCGCCCTCGGCTGGTCCGTCGGGATCGGCGCGCGGAACGAGGAGCGGCGCGAGGCCGCTGTGGACAAGCTGCGCGCCGCCGGAGCCGACGTGTTCGGCGTGCCGCTCGATGTGACCGACGATGCCAGCGTGACAGCGGCGGCTCGGCTGATGGAGGAGCGGGCCGGGCGGCTCGACGCGCTCGTCAACAACGCGGGGATCACCGGCGGCGGACCGCAGGAGCCCACCACGGTCGACGTGAACCGGGTACGGGCGGCCGTGGAAACCAACGTGATCGGCGTCATCCGCGTCACCAACGCCCTGCTGCCTCTGCTGCGCCGCTCGCCTTCGCCGCGGATTGTGAACGTCTCCAGCAGCGTCGGCTCCCTCACACTCCAGACCACGCCTGGCGCCGAGACGGGCCCCATCTCCATCGCCTACGCTCCGTCGAAGACGTTCCTCAACGCCGTCACCGTGCAGTACGCCAAGGAACTGGCCGACACCCCCATCCTGATCAACGCCGTCTGCCCCGGCTTCACGGCGACCGACCTCAACGGCTTCCGGGGAGTGCGCACCCCCCAGCAGGGCGCAGCCGCCGCGATCCGGCTGGCCACCGTATCGGCCGACGGGCCGACGGGCCGCTTCTTCGACGACGAGGGAGAGGTGCCCTGGTGACGCGCTTCCGGTTCGCGCCACGCCGGGTGCTCCGGTAGGCCGAGGCTACGCTCCGCTGTTGGCCTGGATCCAGGCGTCGATGATTGCGGCGGGGACGCGTCCTCGGGGAGGGAGGTCGTAGCCGTTGGCGCGGGCCCACTCGCGGATGACGTTGGTGTCAGTGGGGAGCGGGGTGGCGCTGGGGGTGGGGGTTGTTATGCGAGGGCCGGATGGGATGAAGGCGGTGGCCGCCTGGCGGAGGCTGTTGGGGAACTGCGGTACGTCGGTCTCTCCGCTCAGGACGGAGACGAGGAACTGGGTCAGGGTTCCGTTGAAGGTGAACCACTGCGGGCCGCGTGCTTCGTTGACGGCGATGGGCCAGGCGTCCGGGTCATCCTCCGGGTCCGTGATCCAGAAGAGGTGTTCCCCGTTGTCGGTCACGCCCATGGTGAACAGGCTCCGCGGATCGTGGGGGACGGGTCGGCCCGCAGCCTTGTCGCTTTGGAGTTGCTCCCGCATGGACGTGGGCGCAGGTCCGGTGAGGTCGACCCATTCCGTGACGCCGTGCGGGTGAAAGATGCGGATGAATCCGGCGAAGGCGCTCATGCGATGGCTCCGCACCCACAAACTCACTCGCCCCACCGACCCCAAGGGCCAGCGACGATTCAGCCGTCCCACTCACGACTTCGGCGACGCCGACCCGCTGCTTCAGCCGGTATTCAGCAACAACTACCACCTTCGCCGGCTGAGGATCTTCCTACGCGTCGCCGGCTACCCGATGTTCGCCACCGCCTGCGACAAACACGGGCTCAGCCGAACTGCGGTCGACTTGGCCTTCAAGCAGCTGGAGGCGGATCTCGGCGGTCAACTCGTGGAGCGCGCGTCCAAAGGCCGGTCCATGCAGCTCACCGAATTCGGGCGGCGTGTAGCCCGGGCGGTCCTTCCCCTGGCCGACCGACTCGGAGGCCGCCCCGAAGAAACCGAACGCCTGTGCCAAATTCTGGGAAATTCCCGGCGCGTAATGTTACCGATTGGCACCCGGTTGCCATGGGATGTCGCCCCGTGCGCAATTGGCCGCGCGAGCCAGAATGAAGAGCAGATCCGAGAGTCTGTTCAGATAGTGAGCGGTGGTCTTGTTCATTGTGTCGCCATGCTGCTCGATCGCGATCCAGGTCGAGCGTTCGGCGCGGCGCACCACGGTCCGAGCCAAATGCAGGTAGGAGGCTCCTCGTGATCCTCCGGGGAGGATGAAACTGCGTAGCGTCGTCAGCCCCTCGTTGCGCCGATCGCACTGTTCCTCAAGGAACCGTATGTATGCGGGCTCAACTCGCAGCGCGGGTGCGTTGGGGTCAGCCCCTTCGAGGGGAGTGCATAGATCTGCTCCCACATCGAATAAGTCGTTCTGAATGCGTAACAGGAGAGCAGAAGTCTCCGCGTCGAGTTCTCCGACAGCGATGGCCAGGCCGATAGCGGAGTTCGCCTCGTCCACATCTGCATAGGCGGCGATTCTGCTGTCGGTCTTGCTCACCCTGCTCATATCGCCGAGCGCAGTCGTTCCATCATCCCCGGTCTTTGTGTAAATGCGGGTGAGGTTCACCATTTTTGTCTCTCCCTGATGTAGGTCAGGCTTCAAGGGCTGCGACCATGGCACCCAGCTCGCGCACGTGGTCTGCGGCCAGCGCCCCGCGCTTTGGATCAGGGGCTTCCGAGAGGAAGACGAGCGCTAGCATCACGGCGGCGTCCAGTCGGCAGACGAGTAGTTCCTTCCCACCTTCCGGCGGGGCCTGGCAAACGGTGTCGTAACCCGCTCTCAGAGTCGCCATGTCGAGTTCGTTCTCCGCATACAGCGCGTACTCCACCAGTCGTCCGAATTCCATCGCGCTGTTGCCGGGCAACGCGTTCGACCAATCCAGCAACGCGGTGATTTCGCCGTCCTCGCGGCGGATGTTGTCGCTGCGGACGTCGAGATGCAGGAGACTGTTCCCGGAGACACCGGCGAGCAACCGGGCGAGGTGGGCGTGGCCCGGCGGCTTCGGCCAGTCCATGACATGACAGCCCACTTCGGCCCATCGGCGCTGGATGCGGGTGGCGATGACCTTGGGGGTGGACATCCCCTCGGATGCGACGAGATCCAGGCGTGGTGGTGGCAGAAGATGAAGGCGGGCGAGGAGTTGTCCTAGGGCGAAGCAGTCGAGGGGCGCCCCGTCATCGGGGACGTACCTGGACAGCAGGACGTCTGGGGATGATGAATCGTCCGAGAGGAAGAGTTTCACAGGCTCCGCCACCGGAAATCCGTGAGCGGCCAGATGCCGAGTGATCCGGTATTCCTGCACCAGCAGCGCACGTGTGTCCACGGCGGGGTCATTGGCGTTGGAATCGAAACGCCTGTGGGCCACCCGGAGAGCCACGGGGTCTCCGTCCCGGCTCCGCGCCCGGTAGACGGAGAACTCCAGCCCACTGCCTGCAAGCGTTGGGGCGTCGATTCCCCAGCGCTCGGCGAGCTCAGTCAGTGTGTCCAGTCGCTCACTCATCGTGTGTCTTCTCGTCTACCTTCTCTTCTGTGTTTTTGCCGGTGGCTTCGTCTGTAATCTCCATCGCCTGCCGGTCGCCACCTGTCCGGTCGCTCCTCAGCAGGGTGGGAGCGACGAGGACGGACAGCACGAGGAGTACCGCCCCGCCCGCCGCGAAGGCCGTCCTGGGACCTGCCGCGTCGGTCAGCGCGCCGAAGAGCAGTGCGCCGATGGGCATCGTGCCCCAGGCGAAGAGGCGGTACACGCCCGTCGCACGGCCCAGCAGCCGGTCGGGAATGAGTCGCTGCCGCATGGAGACTGCTACAACATTCCACACCATCAGGCCTGCCCCGGACGCGGAGTAGGCGACAGCGACCACATAGGAGCTGTCGGTGGCGGCCACGCCCAGCCCGGCCACACCGATCAGGGCCAGACCGCCGAGCAGAGAGGGAACCCGGCCGACCATGCGGCTCACCCGGCCTGCGACCGCGCTTCCGATCACTCCTCCCGCGGCCCCGGCCGCGACGAGCACCCCGTATGCGGCGGAGGGCAGCCCCAGTACGTCACGGACCAGGATGACGAAGACGGCCACCTGGCCGAGGAAGACGGCGTTGATCAGCCCGGCGGTGACGGTCAGGGCGCGGAGCAGCGGGTCGCGCGCCACATGGCTGACCCCCTCCCGGATCTCGGCCAGCAGCCTCGGCTCGGCCCCGGAACGGTCGGGCAGCGGCCCGCGCACGCCCCGCAGCAGTGCGGCGGAGACGACGAAGGAGAACGCGTCCAGGAGCAGCGGGACGGCCCGGCCCACCGCGAAGAGAACGCCGCCCAGGAGATGACCCAGCAGGTCACGCCCCAGGTTCTGGACGGCGAACAGTCGGCCGTTCGCGGCTTCGAGGCGGTCCTCGGGGACCACGCTGGGCAGCAGAGCGAAGGAGGCGCAGTCGAACAGTACCTCCCCTACGCCCAGCAGCAACGCGATCACCAGCAGCGGCCAGAACGTCAGCCAGCCGCAGGCGAGCAGGGTTGCCGCGGCGATCAGCGCACCGGCGCGCAGCAGATCGGCGAGCACCATCAGGCGGCGGCGCTCGAACCGGTCTGCGTACGCCCCCGCTGGGAGACCGAGCAGCAGCCACGGCACGGTCGTGGCGGCGGTGATCACGGACACCTCGAAAGCGTCGCGCAGCAGCGCCGCTGACAGCAGGGGCAGAGCGGCGAAGCGGATGCCGTCGCCGACCGCTGAAACGGCCGCCGCGGCGATGAAACGGTGGTATCCGGAGGCGGAACGGAAGGCCGGGCTTGTCGTCAACGCCGCCGCCCGGAGGAGAACACCGCGCACCGGAGTTCGGCGGTGTAGCGCCGGGCGCCTGTCTCCAGCCAGCGCTGGTCGCGGCCGGGCAACATCTCGGAGATCTCCAGCGTGCCGTCCGTCTTCCTGGCCAGCCGGCACAGTTGGCGGACCAGCAGCGGTGCGTCCCAGTCGACGTAGAGCGGCTTCGGTTCACCAGGAACCTTCACGAAGACTTGCTGCGGCAGACCGTGTTCGGCGCGCAGCCGGCAGATGGTGAGGAATTGCGCGGCGTCGTCGGCCGTCACTCGGTCGCCCGACAGGGCCAGACCACGCAGGCGGGCTGTGGGGATCCGCCAGGTTTCCCTGTGGAGCACCACACGTCCGCAGCGGATACGGGGAACGTGGTCCAGAGCTGAGGCCCGCAGTCCGACTCCGCCGAAATGCCGGGGAAAGGAGAACGGCGAGAGCGGGTCCTGGACGATGCTCGGCCCTCCCGCCGGAGGCGCCATGAGACGCAGCCTGCCCTCGACACCCCGCGCACGCAGTTCGAGCCGGCCGTCCCGGACGACCACGTACAGCTGCGACGGTTGCAGTACCTTGTCACGGGTCTGCGCGGACCGGCCGTAGACCTCAAGGTCATAGCACGGGTAGCACAGTTGGGTGGACGTCTTGTCGGGGTGTCCGCGCGACAGGTTGACGAGGACTTCGTCATCGTCGAGGAGCGAGAGATAACCGCGGTACACCTCGGGAAGCAGTTGCGGTGCCGTTTCCTGGACCAGCGGGCCGAAGCTGGTGTGGGTGATCACCTCGCGCACAGCATGGCAGTCACCGATCACGGCCGTGAAGTCACCCCGTCGCAGCGCCTCCTGGCTCGTCGCGGCGAAGAGGATGTCGGGATTGCAGACTGCGGCGGGAGAGTCCGGATAGGCGCTGAGGACTTCCTCCACCCGTTCGCGGGGTATGACGACCTCCCGCCGCTCCGTGTCGTCACCCAGCACCGCGCCCGTCATCGCCTCGTCCAGGTCTGCCAGTTCGGCGTCCACGACGGCGCACTCCGCCGCCAGGCGGTCCCGGTCGTCGAAGAAGTCCGCGTACAGCCGATCCAGGTCCACCTCGGTACCGGTACCGAATCGGTCTGTTACCCAGCGGGTGAGGATCGCCGTCTCCCGTCGCATACGGAGCCGGGGTCCGGCAAGTACGGTGTCGTACACGATCGACAGCTCGTCCGTGATGAAGCGGGCGATGTCCGGCCCGATGGTGAGATCGCGAAGCTCGCCGTGGGCCTCTTCGAAGAGGATGCTGCGGTCCGCGTAGTGCAGGCCGCTGTTCCGGTTGGCCGGGCTCCTGGTCACGCTTTCGAAGCGGTGCTTGGCGTCAGAGAGCAGCGCCGGTCGCTGTGCCAGGGGCAGTGCGGAGAACCGGACCAGGTCCTGTTCGAATCGTGTGATCACATCCAGGATCTGACGCGCGGGCTCCACGGCGGCCGGCAGCATGTCGCGCAGTGCGGCCAGCGGCTGGGAGCCGCCGACCGGAATCTCGAACTCGGCGATCACCCATTCCCGCTCCGTCAGTCGCCGAAGCACCTCGTCGAACAACGACTGATGGCGCGGTCCGTGTCGCTCGGACCATTCCGCGCGCAGTTCCAGGACCGTCCGGTCGCCGTTGCAGCGCTGCCACAGCCACTCCTCCGACGGCGATACCTCGGCCCCTCCCAAGTGCTGGAAGTCCCAGTCGATGTCCAGCCCGTCCCGGGTGGTGAACGCGTACAGGTCGATCCGTCCGTCGCGCAGGAACGCCAGCGGACGTCGGCGCGGTCGCACATGGTCGCCGAGACCCGGTGTCTGTCCCGCTGCCGCGGCGAGCCGTTCGGCGGCCCAGTGGGCGAAGTAGGACCGGCGCTCCAGCGGTTGCCGCGGCACCCAGGCGATGCCCGGGGTGTCTCTGACGACGCGGCCCACGGCGATCGGTCCGAAGTGCGAGTGTGTCTCGTTCTTCGTCGTGACGCGCTGCAGGTACATCGCCAGCAGGTCGGTCATCTTGCGGGTGCGCGGTCCGGCTTCACCGTGAAAGGAGTCCAGCCAGGAGCTGAATTCGGGGTAAGCGGCATCGTTCGACAGCAGGAGTACCTGCCGCAGCGAGGGATCCGAGAAGGTTTCGGTCACCGCGAGCCTTGCCGCGGCCAGTCGCTCGCGGTGGCGGACGGCGAACGCCGCCCACCGGTCCCCGAGTCGGATTGCGGCCTCCTGGTAGTTACGCAGCGTGGCGCTCGCGTCGTTGGGCAGGCCGGCGAGCGCCCCGTTGAGTTCGGCCTCGGGGACCGGCCGCAGCTGGCCCGCCCGCGAGGACAGCTGCTGGCCGCCCGTGATCTGGTGCTTGCGCAGAAGCTTCTTCACCTCGTCCGCCAGCCCGGCGAGTCGGTCTCTGGAGTCGAGGAGCGACATGGCCTCTTCGGCCGCGTCCGGGGCGAGGAGCGGGTCCAGCAACTCCATCGGATAGCCGGCCTGGCGGAGCACGACGACCGGCACGAGGCTCCAGGCGCGGCCCACCTCTGGCGGCCGGCTCGCGGCGGCGGCCTGGGAGTGGGGGTCTGATGGGGTCATCACCGCGGTCATAGTTCCGCCTCGGGCTTCAGTGGGGTGGGCCGTCGGTCGCACAGAGCGTCGAGGACAGCCATGGGTTCCGGCGGGAGCGAGGGCAGCCTCCCGGGGGCGGCCACCCACGACTTGACCCGGACTCCGTGATAGTCCGAGCCGGCTGTCGCCGCCATGCCCAGGCTGGCACAGATACGGGCCAGCCCGGCGCTCTCGGCCGGGGTGTGCCAGCTCGTCCACACCTCGAGCCCGGCCAGCCCGGCGGCGACCAACGGTTCGAGCAGCGCTCGGCACTGCGCGCTGTCCGAGACGTCCAGGACGCGGGCGGGGTGGGCGAGCACCGCGACGCCACCCGCGTCGGCGATCCAGGAAAGGACGTCCATGATGTCGGGCATCCAGGGCTCGGGCACATGGAGGGGCCGGCCGGGGCGGCACCAGTCCGTTGCGAGCCGCTCGTGTTCCGTGGGACCGTACTCGGCGAACCGGGGGTCGTCACGCGCTGCCTCGGCCAGCAGCGCCAGGTAGTCGCCCGGGTAGGCAATCCGGTCACCGCCTATTCGCTGTGCGATGTCCTCCCAGGTGAGCGGCACTCCGATGTGCCGCACCCGCTCTGCCCAGGCCCGCCACCAGTCCAGGTCGGCGTCGTGTATCCGCTGAAGCTGTCGCTGGAAGCGCCGGTCGGCGGGATCGATGAAGTAGGCGAGGCAGTGCACTTCCTCGCCCCGCCATCGGGCCGTGACCTCAGAGCCGGGCACCACCGTCATGGACCGGCCGACCGTCCCGGTGAACTCCGCGATGCCCGCCATGGTGTTGTGGTCCGTGACCGACGCGACCCGCAGTCCGGCGGCGAGACAGCGTCGCGCCACCTCGGCGGGGCTCTCGTCACCGTCCGACCGCCGGGTGTGCAGATGCAGGTCGACCGGTCCGGCAAGGATCGCCGGTACGCCGGGCATCACGGATTCCCGGGCGGAGCGAGCCGCCGGGTGAGGGAAGGATCGCGTCGCCTCACCTGTCCCCCCGGGGGCCACCGGCGCCACCGTCCGACCAGGGGGCGAGTCCGCTCGCGGCACTCTCGGTGCGGAAGAGGAAGTTGAAAAGCAAGTGGGCGGCGATCTGTGCCGTGCTGCCGGACGGGTCATAGCGGGGAGCGACCTCGGCGATGTCCACGGCACCGACCGGAAGGGCCCTCAGCTCCTCGTAGATGTCCAGGAGAGCCCCGGTGTCGATGCCGCCCATGGTCACATGGCCGGTTCCGGTGGATACGGCGCTGTCGAGCACGTCGATGTCCAGGGACACGTAGACGGTGTCGCACCGCTCGCCCAGGTGCTCGATCACGGGCCGCAGTGCTGTGGCGGCGCCCTCCTTGAGGATCTGGACTCCGGGGACCACGTGGAAGCCTTGTTCGAGCAGGCCGCGGAACTGGTCGTACTTCGTCACATCGCCGACGCCGACGAAGGCGATGTCCTCGGCCCGCACCCCCGGCAACTCACTGATCCGGCGTGAGTTCGATCCGTGGTAGAGCGGTCCGTGCAGTGTGCTCCAGTTGCCGAAGTCGAAGTGGTGATCGATGTTGATGAACCCCACCCGCTCCGCTCCGCCGTCGAGCCGTCCGGCGCGGAAGCCGGCGAAGGTCGGGAAGGTGGCCGAGTGGTCGCCGTTGAGGAAGATCAGATGCGGGGCAGCCTGGCTGAGCCGTCGGCTCTCGGCCGCGACCGCCTGGAAGGTACGCACCGTGTTGGTCGGGTAGACGTGCAGGTCACCGGCGTCGGCCACCTTGGGCGCCCGGTAGCGGAAGGTGTGCCCGCTGCGTGTGTCCAGCATCCGCCATTCACCGAGGCTGGTCAGATAGCTGGAGAACACGAGACTTGCCTGCCGGATGGCCCTGGGCCCTTCCGCGGCCCCCGGGCGGGAGCTGGCGGTGGCGTCGAAGGGAACGCCGGACACCACCCAGCCGTTCGTGCCGACGTCCACCTGTGACATCGAGGTGGCGGGGGCACCGAACAGCGTGGCGACACCGGCCCATCCCGGCAGTGGGTCCGTCTCGAAGTCCTCAGGCTTGACGCTGTGTTGCAGTGCCTCGAAGTCCGGAAGCTGCTGGGTCATTTCGTCTCCCCACGGGCTGAGATGAGCAGGTCAGGGGCAGGCGTACGGACGATGCGGTGGGCGGCGGCGATCTTCTCCTGGAAGAGCTCCCAACTCCGCTCGGGAGTCAGGTGCTGGGGCCGGTAGACGACTGAGGCGTCCTCCCGCCAGTTCGCGAAGTCCCAGTCGAAAATGCGCTCACGCAGCCGTGGAAAGTCGGGAGTGAGCGGATAGGGGACGAAGTTGTAGAGGTTGAACAGCCACAGGGCCGAGCTGTTCGCCTCCAGCCATTCGATCGTCTGGGCGTGTGACTGCTCGCTTTCCTCGTCGAGTCCGCCCATCATGTTCAGCACGACTTTCAGACCGGCGTCGCTGAGGGTGTGGATCTTCTTGGTGTAGTCGCTCAGGCCGCGTGACAGTTTGCCCAGACGCTTCAGCATCTGGGAGTCTGCCGACTCGAAGCCGAGTTCCACCGCGACGACGCCCAGTTCGAGCATGGCCTCGACGACCCAGTCCTTCACCTGCATGACATGCGTCTGCGCGATGAACCGGTAGCCGGGACGGTCACGGAACACCTCCAGGAGGTTTTGGACCGCTTCTCTCGACTGGCCGAACGTCTTGTCCCCGATATAGATGAGCCGGGTGTCAGGGAACCGGTCAGTGATTTCGTCCACCTCGGCGGCCAGGGCGTTCTTGTCCACAAGAATGAGCTGTTTGCTCCAGGCGTCACCGCAGAACGCGCAGTCGTAGAGGCAGCCGTGGCTGGCGTTGAGCCTCAGCAGAGGCACTTTCCCGTTGAAGCCGTTCAGATGCCGGTAGTCCGGCGCCCAGGTGATGCGGGATGCGGACAGGCCACGCTCCACAGGCTTCTCCATGGCACCGCCGGTCCCGGCCGCCAGACCAGCGAGCCTGCGCACGAATTCGGCGTCGAGCTGCCCCCGGTGCACGATGTGTACGGCGTCCTTCGGTGCCAGCGGAGCCATGTTGCCGCCGAGAACAACGCGCCGCCCGGCGGCTGCCAGCCGCTTCGCGATGTCGAGGGCGAGCCGGAAGTTCTGTGCCAGCGGTGACATGAGAACGAGGTCTCCGAGCCCCGTCGCGTGCAACAGCGGGTCGCAGCAGGCTTCCGCTTCGGCCGGAACCTTCGAAAGGTCGCTGAAGGTGGAGTCGATACCCGCAGTGTTGAGCAGAGCGGTCAGGTGAGCCACCCATAAGGGAATCTCCCATAATCCGTCCGACGGGATGAAGTACTCGGGGAGGAAGTCCCGGAACGTCCGGTCGTAGTCCTCGTAGTACTGGGAGAGCCGTGGGTCGGGGTCGTGTGTGGAGGGGAAGGGCAATTGAACGATGCAGCTCCTGAGCATGGGTGTCCCTCACGTCGCTTGGGTGGCTGATGTGACGATGAGTCGGAGGGGATGGAAGTAGGGAGAGGGAAATCGAAACGCGCGGCGGTTCGCCGGCAGGCCGGTCTGCGCGCCGTGAAGTCGGCGGTCCCGCGCCGCCGGTCAGAAGGCCCGTCAGGAGGTCAGCCGACGCGCCGTGAGAAGACGGCGCAACGCAGCTCGCTCGTGAACCGCTGTCCGCCGATCTCAAGCCACAGCTGCTCCCGAGAGGGCAGCATCTCGCTGAAATCGACGGGCAGATCGGTCTTTCGTACGAGGCGGAAGATCTGCCGCACGAGGAGTGGCGATTCCCAGTCGACGTACACCGGCTTGGGCTCACCGGGAATCTTCACGAAGCCTTGTTCGGGCAGGTCGAAAGCACGCCGGAGCATGCGCCCTGCCGCGAACTCGGCCGCGTCCCCGTTCCCCCGGTGCACGCCTGGGCTCCAGCCCCGGAACGCCTGCGCGGGGATCCGCCGGCGGGCCCGTTGGAGGACCACCCGACCGCACCGGATCCGGGGCAGGCGGTCGTGGTCGGCGGCACCCAGACCGATGCCGCCGAAGTGGCGGGGGAAGGCGAAGGGTGACAGCGGATCCTGACGGATGCTGGGGCCTCCGGCGAGCGGAGCCAGCAGCTTCAGCCGCATCTCGGTACCCTGCGCGCGTAGCTGGGCCCGCCCGCCGCGAACGGTGACGTACAGCTGCTGTGGCTGGAGCACCTGGTCCCGGGTCTTGGCCGAGAGGCCGTAGACTTCAAGGTCCGGGCAGGGATACACCAGTTGTGCGCCCGTCTTGTCCGGATGAGCCCGAGCGAGGTCGAGCAGTAGTTCGTCGCTGTCGAGCATGTCCTGATATCGGGAGTACACCTCATCGAGCAGCTCCGGTGCCTCGGTCTGGATCAGTGGGGCAAAACTGGAGTGTGTCAGCAGCTCACGCAGACCGTGGCAGTCGCCCACGACTGCCAGAAGGTCCCCGCGAGCCAGTGCGCCGGCGTTCTCGGAGGCGATCATGACGTCGGGATTGCACAGCGCGGGCGGTGAGGACGGGAAACGGGCGAGGAACTCCTCCAGACGCTCCCGGTCGACGACCGCCTCGTCCGTGCCTTCCTCATACCCGTCGAGGAGCAGCGCGGTGATCTCGCGGTCGACGGCCGTGATCTCCCGATCGATGTCCTCGCACTCGCGGGCGAGTTCCGGTCTGTCGGCGTAGAACCCGTTGTAGAAGTGCTCCAGCGGGACGTCCACCTCCGCGCCGAAGCGGCGTTCGACCCAGCGGCCGAGGACCTCCAGTTCCCGGCGGACCCGCAGCCGGGGGGCGAGCAAGGCAAGGTCGTAGACAATGGTCAGCTCGCGGCTGATCAGGTCGGCGATGCCCTGGCCGATACGCAGATCCCGGACGGGCCCGTGGGCCTCTTCGTACAGGATGCTCCGGTCGGCGTAGTGCCTGCCACCGGCGCGGTTGGCCGCGGCTCCGGTGACCTGGTGGAAGTGTTCCTTCATGCTGGTGAGCAGGGCCGCGCGGTTCGCCATCGGTGCGGTGGCGAACTCCTGCAGCATCGCTTCGAACCATGCCGCCGTTGCCAGATCACGAGCGCCATCGGCCGTCCGCGGCACGTCCGGGGACTGCAGATGCTCGGTCAATACGCGCAGCGGATACGGGCAGCCGATGGGGATCTCCCAGCGACCGACCAGCCAGTCCTTCTCGATCAATTCGTTCAGGACGTCATCGAACCCCCGTAGCGGCGCATCACCTTCGTCTTCCCGCAGGTGCCAGGCCCTACGCAGTCGGGCGACCGTGCACTCACCATCGCACCGTTGCCACAACCACAGTTGGTCGTCATCGAGGGTAGCGGTCGCCACCGGCACGAAGCGCCAGCCGTCGGGCATCCCCGTCACCGACTCGAACGCGTACAGCGCGAGGCGTGAACCCTCCGCGAACGCGAGCGGCCGCCGCCGGGGCCGCACTTCCTCGAACGCCTCAGGACGACGGCTGAATGTCTCGGCTAACTGTTCACCCGCCCAATGCGTGAGAAAGGCGGTCCTGCGCAATGGACCAGCAGCCCAGGAGATACCGGACGTACCCGGCGACACCCGCGCCACGCCCAACGGGCCGAAATGGGAATGCGTTTCGTTCTTTGTTGTGACCCGCTGAAGGTACATGGCGAGCAGATCGGTCATTCGCCGCGCCCTCCCGGGCGATCCGCCACTTCCCCTGTCGATCCAGTCCGCGAACTCGGGGAAACGCGCGTCGTTGGACAGCAGCAGGACCTGTTTCAGCGCCGGATCCCTGAAGAGTTCCTGCACATTGTGGCGGGCCCGCGCAAGCCCTTCGGTCATGTCACGTTCGAACTGGATCCACATCCGGTCCAGACCGAGCGCCGCGTCCTGGTAACGCTCGACGATTTCCAGAGCTGACGGCGCGAGGTCGGCCCGCAGCCGGGCCAGATCCTGATCCCCGAAGGCTCGGAGCATACCCACACCCGAGGAGATGTCCCCCTGGCTGCCCACCCGAGCCTCGCGCAAAGCGGCCTTAACCTCCTGCGCGAGATGACGAGCCGCGTCGGCACGGGTGAGCAAAAGGTCGGCCTCTTCGGCCGCCGAGACATCGGCGAACCGGTCCAACAAAGCGACCGGGAAACCCGCGTGCCGTAACAGCGCGACCGGTACGAAGGACCACCCACCACCGACGTCTGACGTGCCCTCGTGCATGTCCTCGTCCCGTAACCGGTTGTCGCTGCTGCTCGCCCCGCTGGTACCCACTCCCGATCTCCCTGCCCCCGTTGGCGAAATTGTGATCGAGCCGAGATGTCACGGTAGTCACGGTCGTGTGGAGGTTTCAATGGTGTACACAACGACGACATCGAGTTCACGCCAGTAACGCGCGGTCCCCGCCCCATCGGCCAGCCGCCTTGACTGACCGGCCCCCGCCCCGTGCTTCACAAGTCCGGCCTCGCGTGTACGGGTTCAGGAAACGCCAGACGCCCAAACCCTTCGTCGCCGCGTGCGATAAGTCCATGCAAGCCGAGAATCTTCCCCTACATCCCAAGTAACCCTGCCCGAGGACGGTGCGCACGGGCGTTCCGGCCCGTGCCCGGTGCGGATCTTGGAGGAATCTTCACGGAGGGCAGTATCACGAGGGACAAGATCGTGAGACAGAAGTGCCGTGTCCTCTAAACGAGACAGCTGGAAAAGCCCAGGTCGTCAGGGGAACAAGTCAATTCGAAGGCGGGCCTACAGCTCGATCCACACCACGGCGCTGCACGAGAACACCGTCGCCGCCTCCGCGCTCTACAACGAGATCGTGGCCGCTGAGGTCTGCGAGGCGCTGGGGCTGGCGACCGAGCCGCACACCGTCACCCCGGGGCGCCGGCCGGTGATGGAGATCGCCGGGGTGCCGCACGAGCTGATCCGTTGGACCTCCCGGCGCAGCGACCAGATCGCCGCCTGCCTGGCCGAGCTGGAGCACGAGTACGTCACTGCCGTCGACGACGGTGAGCCGAAGTTCCTGCCCGTGGTCTCCGAGCGGGCCCGCGCCAAGCTGAACCAGATCGCCGCCCGCAAGACCCGCCCGGCCAAGAAGAAGACCCGGCCCCTCACGCGGCTGCGTGAGGAGTGGAAGGAAAGCGCGATCCGCACCTCCGGGGTGGCCGCCGACGTCATCAACGCTCTCCTCGAGTACGCCCGTGCCGCGGCTGCGGCGATCCGGGCCCGGGTCGCCGCCATGGTCGACGTCGCCCTGGCGGCCCTCGACGTCACCGCGACGGTGTTCGTGATGAACGACGGCGGCCGCTTCCACCGCCGACATCTGCTCGCCGAAGCCCGCCGCCACCTCGCCCTCGTCCTGCGCGGCCGCCGCCGCGACCCGGGCCTGGACGACCAGATCGTGGCCGCTGCCATCTCCACTCACTGCCTGGACATCAGCGAGCCGAAGACCGTGCGCGGCCTTGAGTCCGGCTACCGCCTCTACACGGCACGGTGGGCGCTGTCCGACCTCCCCGCCCGGCGGCGCTCACCAACCGCCGCGCCCGCCCCGGACCGGCAACCCCCGGCCGATCCCGGCGCGCCGGCTGTACCCAGGGCCCCGGACCAGACAGTGGGGGAGTGGGAGATACCCGCCTCCCGTTGCAGTACGAGCGGGCCGTCCTCGCCGGCGCGGTGGACCGCGAGAAGCTGCGCACCACCACCGCCGTGCGGGGCCGGGCGTACGACGTCGTCGCACACCAGCAGGCGGCGATGCCCGAGCAACTGCTCGCGCCTCCGGCCGCCGACTCTGAGCACGGCGACCAGGAGCCGGAGACCGAACCCCGGGAGGCGGTCGACCTGACGGCGCTGCGGGCCTTGCGGGAGTCCCGCACGGACGTGGAAGCCCTCGATCTCACGGCCGAGCGGCTGCGCCACCTCCAGGTCGCGTTCACCAAAGCGGCCGACGTCTCCGGCGCTCGCACGGACCGCTACGCCGAACAGGCCGATCCCGATCGAGGGCACCCGGTGCGCTCGAACGACCAGCAGGTGCACCGCCCGCAGGAGCCCGCACCGCACCGCGGACGGGAGGCGGGTCACTGAATGGACCCGGCGGCGCGCACCCGGGGCAGTGAGCCTCCGCCAACTTGTAGCCGCAGGTCAAAAGGCTGGTGTGACGGTCGTTCGGAGTGCTCACGCTGGTCGCGGGCGGCAGCCTGCGGGGTAGATCGTCCGGCAGCGGTCGACTTCTAGGATCGTTGGCACGAGTAAGGCGGGGAGGACCCCGGCTAGCAGACGCACCGAGGAAAGCGACACCACCACTTGGGGAGGCGCATGCCCATGGGGCCGGTCATCAGCGGAAAGCAGACGTGCCTTGTCCCCACGTCCGAGGCCGACCTCGACCTGCTCGCGCGCTGGTTCGCCGACCCCGAATTCGTGGAGCACTGGGGCGGGCTGCCGATGCCGCGTGAGGAAGTCGCTGCCAAGTACGTAGGCCGGCGCCGCCCGCAGGTCGAGTCTTTCCTGATACACGCTCAGGGCGTACCCGTCGGCTACGCGCAGTACTGGCATGCCGGCGCTGATGAGGGCGGAATCGACATGGTCCTGGCCACCGAGGCACGAGGCCGCGGACTGGGACCGGACGCGGCCCGCGCACTGATCACCTACCTGTGCAAAACGCTCGGGTGGCGGCGGGTGACGGTCGACCCCTCGGCGACGAACATTCGGGCCGTGCACGCGTGGGAGAAGGCCAGCTTCCAGCGCATGGCAGGTGAGGGAGAAATCCTGTCGATGGAGTACTGGCCCGCACCATGACGGATTGGCTTCGTAACTGACGTGCGACACCGTTTATCACCGAGTCCGGGCAGCACTTGATGATCACAGGGCCGGAAAATGTCGATGAGAACTGACACCGGTCAGGTGCTTACGTCCTCGGTGGGGAACCGGGAGGAGGCGCTCTACCGGCGGACCGCCGCGATCAGTCCGCCGGGCCGCTCCTCGCGCTGCGGCGGGGTGCTGATCGGGCGGCCGTAGGCGGCAGCGCGCTCGCGCACGGTGTGGCTGTCGGCCTCCCAGCCGTGCCCGGCCAGCCAGCCCACCGGGTCGTCGGGCATCTCCGAGAGCCACATGGACGCCGCCGATCCTGGCACGGCGTCCGCGGCGAAGCGCTCGATCACGCCGCGCGAGCCCAACGTCAGCCCCATCCAACTGCCTGCCGCCGACTGCGCGCTGATCCGGGCCAGCAGCAGTTCCACCGCGTCCTCGGGCAGATAGATCAGCAGTCCTTCGGCGATCCACACGGTCGGCACGGTCGGGTCGTGCCCTGCGGTAGCCAGCGCGGCTGGCCAGTCCTCCCGCAGATCCACCGCGACGGTGATCCGCTCGCAGCGTGCGACGGCCCGCTCCTGGCGCAGCACTGAAGCCTTGAAGTCCAGTGGGGCGGCGGTGTCGACCTCGAAGAGCCGGGTGCCCTCGGGCCAGTCCATCCGGAAGGCCCGGCTGTCCATGCCGGCGCCGAGCAGCACGACCTGCCGGACCCCGGACGCGGAGGCCTGCTGCAACAGGTCATCGAGGAACTTCGTCCTGATCACGATGGAGAACGCCACGGCCAGCCAGCGGCGGCGCGCGGCCTCGTCATCGGGCAACGGCGGCGAGGAGGGCCACAGTCCGCCGGCGGTCGCGAAGGCCTGTGCCAGCGGGTCGCGGAACAGCGCGTTCTCCCGCTGGCTCTCCAGCGCCCGCACCCGGGCCACCCCCACCGCCGTGGCCCACACTCCCGAGGGCTGCACCCGCTCCTGCTCATCAGTCACCGCGCCAGCCTAGATGATCGATTCCAAGGGGAGCTGATGAGTGGAGCCAGGTTCATGCGCGCGCCGCCAACGGGCCGCTCCACCGCATCGGCCCCACCCGGTACGCACCACTTCCGTGCCGCTGGCCGCACCGGTGCGCACCACCGCACCGAGTGGATGCGCACGCCCGCTCCTGGAAGCCCATGGTGTTCATCTCCCAGCCTCAACAGCCCGTTTCCGCACACGGGAAGACGTCGCCAGGTTCCTCGAACCCCAACAAAACCAAGATCAAACCGACGTGTTGATTCCCGGCAAGCCCTAAGCCGATGCCCGACCAGGCGAAGGAGCCGAACGAGGTGATCCGTACGTGCAGCTGTGATCATTGAACCGCACAGAGAGCCCCTGTCAGGCTCCGGACCGGCGGGGGCTTCGTCGTTTTCTGCCGGCCCGTTGCCAGCGCATGGGAGGGAATGGCCAATTCCACGCCTGGAACCGGACAAACAACGTGAAGTTCGCGCCACGGATCTTGTGTGGCGTCCGTGAACGTATGAGGGTGGCCGGTGACCGACACGCGTTCGATTTTTTTAGGGGGAAAATTGAAGGCACGTTTTGTCGTCCCGCTTCTCGCGGCGGGGGCCCTGCTGGTGCCGGCGGCCACGGCATCGGCCACCACCGATGACGGTTCGGGGAGGGCTGTCGCGAAGGCCTCTTCCGTGTACGTGTGGTGCACCTTCCTGGGTGAGAAGCCGTTCCAGGTCACCCATAACGGCCCTCTGTTCGCCCAGGGCCACTACACGGGCTGCTCGACTCCGCCGCCGGACAAGTGCCGGGCTCAGGTCGATCTTCAGCGGCTCGAAGCCTACGACGGGCACTGGCACGCGGTGAAGCACAAGGACAGCGGGTGGACGAAGTGCAGCGGGCGCTTGACCACCCCGGGGCTCAAGTGCGTGCATGATGGCCACAAGGAGACGTACAACACGCAGGTGACGTTGCAGGTCGAGTACCACGGACGCTTCAGCGAACCCGGAATCGCGGACTCGCACAACACCGTGATCGACTGCTGAAGTCCGTTCACCCGTAACGGCCTGCCGGATCGATTCGGCAGGCCGTTTTCGGTGTCGGTCGCACAGATGAAAGTGAGACAGTATGCACGTTCATTTCGAAGCCGTAGACCCAGAGAAAATGATCAGGTTCTGGAGCAGCATCCCGGGCCATGGTGAGTACAGCGTTGGGGAAGCGGAGTCTCCGGCTGTGCTGCCCGTCGTCACTGTCCTCGTCGGAACGGTCGCCGAGCAGGTTCAGACGCTGATCGCCAAGGGCGCCTCTCTGGTGGAACTCCATGACCCTCAGGAAGCCCTGATGACGGATCCGGAAGGCAACAGGTTCAGGGTGGTGCTCGACCCCGATCACGAAGCATGACGTTCTCCAGCGTGGATGCGGCCCGGCGTACGGCACTCGCCCTTCAAGGGCGCCGCATGGACGATCCGGTGTCGGGCGCCTTCGCCGTCACCGACGTCGAGGCCGAGGGAACCTGCTGGCCCATCCAGGTCGCCTTCTCGGCGGCCAGCCCGGAGCACGGCGACCAGGAGCCGGAGGCCGGACCCCGGGAGGCGGTCGACCTGACGGCGCTGCGGGCCTTGAGGGAGTGCCGCACGGATGTGGAAGCCCTCGATCTCACGGCCGAACGGCTGCGCCACCTGAAGGACGCGTTCACCAAGGCGGCCGACGACTCCCGCGCCCGAGCGGACCGCTACGCCGGCCGGGAGGATGCCGGCGCAGTGCGCCTGGTGTGTTGAGCGACGCTGAAGATGTGCACGAAGGCGACGTGCTGGTTGCCGACGGGACGGGATGAAACGACCCCGGCGGCCGTCAGGCCGCCAGGGTCGTCGTGAACGCGGTGTCGCTTTCGTCGTCACTCTGTCGCGTGTGTCTCGGTGATGGCGAGGCGGGTGGAGGACTCGTCGACGATGCTCTTCTCGTCGGCGAACGCGGCGATGAGGGACTGCAGGGCGATGTTGTTGACCGAGCGGGGCAGGCCGCGGCTGGTGAGGTGGATCAGGTCGACGGCGTCGTCGGAGAACAGCGGGTCTGAGCGGCCGGCGATGGTCAGGTGGTGCTTGATATAGCTGGCGGTCTCGTCCTTGTCCATGGTCGGCATCTGGTAGCTGATCGAGATCCGCTGGTCCAGGGCCGCCAGGACGCCGTGCTTCATCCGCTTCCGCAGTGTGGGCTGCCCGATCAGCAACACCGCGAACGGCGTCGTGGAGTCCATGTCGTAGTTGGTGAGCATGCGGATCGCGTCCAGCTCGTGGTGGTCGAGGAGGTGCGACTCGTCGATGACGACGGCGGGGGTGCGTCCGCGCTCGTCGACCTCGGCGGCCAAGGCCGCGGACGCCTGAGCTGCGAGAGCGGCGGACTGGTATTTCGGGGTGCCACCCAGGCTGGTGACGATGCGGTCATAGAGGCCGCGCATGCCGACCTCGGGGTTGGGCTGGTAGATCACGGTGAAGCGGGCCGGATCCAGCGAGGCGACGGCGCCTCTGAGGGCGACGGTCTTGTCCGCGCCAACCTCGCCAGTCACCACGCCGATCGCCTTGTTGTTGATGCACCACGCGATGCGGGCCGCGGCCTCGCGGTGGGAGTTGTGCTGGTGGAGCATGGACGCGGCCAGATCGCCTCCGGCAACAGCACGTGCGTGACCTGGCAGCCCGAACACCTCGACCGGCGAGGACGTACGAAGAAACGGGTCCCAAGATCACCGCGCACTTCCCGCGGCCGACCCACCTCAGACTGCCCACCAAGATCGACACTCATGTCCACCGCGAGTGTCGCCGGCCCCCGCCTTCGTACTCATACGGAGAGTCGTCCAACAGGTGGGTAGCTTG
>NZ_CP011497.1:8598467-8648285 GCF_001027185.1 Streptomyces incarnatus
GAGAGGTGTTGTCTGTAGTCGAGCGCGATGTCCTCGGTGGCCATCTTGGGATCGGGCGCGCGCAGCAGTTCTGACACCCAGGCGTTGGCGATGGCCGCTTCGACAGACGCCCTCCACAAGATGCGCAGGTGCTGCTGAACAGCACTGCGGCGGGCGCTTGAGCGGTACGGCCTGGCACCGTCCCGCTCACCCCGACGGGATGCCGGTCTCAGCGCACCAGCTGAACGGCCCGCTCGGCGATGCCCAGGACGGCTGCGCTGGTGTTCGCCGAGACGATGGCGGGCATCACGGAGGCGTCGGCGACCCGCAGGACTTCGATGCCCCGTACTCGCGGATGGACCGTGATGACGAGCAGCTGCTGCGCTGCCGGGTCTATGGCGCCGACTACGACTACCGGGGGCCTGCGGCCAGACCGGCACTACGCCGAGCTGGTCGGCGGGCCACTGGACGGCCTGCTATTCGACATCACCGGCTGGACGCAGACGGAAGTCGACGCCGGCGTCTCCCTCCAGGCCGAGCTGGGACAGTTCGGCCCCGATGAGCGGGCGCTGTACGACCCGCGCCCCTCCGGTTCGACCCGCCTGGGACTGGTGCGGCGACACTCCCTGACCGTGCCGCTGGCCGACTCGCCCCGCGATCCCGTAAAAGGCACGTGGGAGGCGTGACCAGCGCACTGATCATCATGCATCGGCCCGCCGGACCGGGTGGGCCGGAGAGTCACCGTGCACCATCAGGGCCGGGACGAGGTCCTCGGCACCGCCCCCAGCGACCACGACCTGGTCGTGTTCCTCGCAGGCGCCGTGGACGGCACCCTCCGCCATCCCAGCAGAGGCTCACTGCCCGTGCGCGGCCTGCTGGCACTGTCCAACCACCAAGACAGCCGAGCTTGAAGCCACAACCTGCCGTGAGGCACTCTTCCAGGTGTAACGGAGGAAATCTGTCATGTCTGAGGTAGACATTGGTCATCCATAGAGCTACGGTTTCTACCGTACCCAGGAAGTCGAAGTGGGCACGGCAGACAGGAACTGCCGTGCATGCAGGTCAAGCAGGACGCGACCCGAAGGCGTCGCGAGCAGTACCCGCGGTATCCAGCAGTACAACCGAGTAACCGAAGGTAAGGAGCAGAACGCCATCAGGATCGCCCGGGCGAGGAAGCAGTCCGCCCGGGTACCGCAAGGCCCCGGATTGGAAGGTGGTCCCCGGTCACGCATACGCGATCCCCGCAGCCCCGCCCTCCTAGGCGGAAGCTGCGGACAAAGAAGGCCGGCGCAGTCGGCCAGTAGATGGTGTTGAAAGCTCGGGGCCCGGGTGCCAGTACGGCATCCGGGCCCCCCGACGCATCCCCTGAAAGAAGAGGTCTATGCCCCCTCGCAGTACCCGGCCCGCCGACATCCTCGACGACGACGACTACCCTGCTTACACCATGGGCCGGGCCGCCGAGATGCTCGGCACCACCCCCGCCTTCCTCCGCGCCCTCGGCGAACACCGCCTGATCACTCCCTTGCGCTCCGAAGGCGGCCACCGCCGCTACTCCCGCTACCAGCTGCGCATCGCCGCCCGTGCCCGCGAACTCGTCGACCAGGGCACCGCCATAGAGGCCGCCTGCCGCATCGTCATCCTCGAAGATCAGCTCGAAGAAGCTCAGCGCATCAACGAGCAACTGCGCGCCCAAGCCACCCAGCCGCAACCGAAAACCTCAGCCTGACAAGGACGCCGGTCGCGACCTCAATGCGGCCTTTCAGCGGCCACGTTCTGATCGGCTCCCCGACCGGCCTGGAAGAGGCCTACGGAGCGGTGCTCGCGATCGTCCTGCACCCTTCGGACTGCCAAGGCTGACAGGTCCCGGTGGGCACGGCGCGGCGGATGGCGCCGACCGCGCTCAACCGGTTCCGTGGGCTCGGAGCGGTTCCTCAGGCTTTGGGAACCAGGTTGTGTTCGGTGCCGAGGGTGCTTGTGCCGGTGTCGGCGTACAGCGTGGTCTCGCCGTCGGACCAGCGGACGATGAGGTCGTCGGTGCGGTGGTTGGGGGTGAAGTTGCCGGTGGTCATGACTGTGTTGTGGGTCCAGAGTTCGTTGGGGTTCTGGATGCGTGCCTCGGTGCCGAGGGCGGAGGGGGTGGTGCCGACGTAGTTGTCGAGTTTGCCGTCCGACCACTGCACCATCAGGTCCCATTTCTGAGTGCCGGAGTACTCGCCGGCGGTGAGCAGTGTGGCGTCGGTCCAGATGGATTTGGGCTTCTGCAGCTGGTGCTCCTGTCCGAAGCCTCCGGCGCCCACGTTGGTGTAGAGGGTGAGTTCGCCGTCGGACCAGCGCACCATCAGGTCGGTGACGTAGGTCGAGGAGCCGAAGCGGCCTGCGGCGATCTGGGTGGCGTGTTCCCAGATGGTGTGGGGCTTGGCCATCTGCGTGCCGGGTACGTTGAGGCCGTTGGCGCCGACGTCGCCGTAGAGGGTGACCTCGCCGTCGGACCAGCGGACCATCAGGTCGAACTCGTTCGATCCGGTGAAGTCGCCCGCGGTGATGGTCTCCGCGTTGGTCCAGATGGAGTGGGGGACGACCAACTGGCGTTCGGTGATGAAGTGGCCTTCGCCGTCGTTGGTGTAGAGGGTGACCTCGCCGTCGGTCCAGACCACGATCAGGTCGCTGTGGCCGGCTCCGTTGAAGTCGCCGGCGGCCATCAGCTTGGCGTGCTCCCACGTCGTGCCGCTGCCCATGGAGTAGGGCAGGGGCGGCTGGTGGTAGGGGCCGTGGTCGGTGTGCAGGCCCTGCTGGGCGTCGTCGTAGTCCTGGAAGAACCGGTCGCCGTGCAGCGGGCTGTAGGTGATCCGGTTGTACAGCGGATTGTCGGTCTTCACATCGGGACCGCCCTGCAGGAAGCCGCCCACGTTGCCGATGATCTCGCCGGTGTCGCCGGAGGCGTCGAACTTGGAGAACCACGGTCCGCCGGAGACTCCTCCCCACATGCCGGCGCAGTCGATCTGCATCTGGTTGTAGGCCGGCAGCGGCGTCGTCCAGACATTCTGGCAGTGGAACGCGCGGTCCTGCGAGTCGTACTTGACCATGGGATAGCCGATCACGGTCACCTGGTTGACGAATCCTGGTGTCCGGGCGAGGGTGTTGGCGCCCACGACGTCCTGGACGTTGCGCCCGCCGTTCTCCTTCAGGCTCGCGAAGGCGAAGTCCAGGTCGGAGTTGGTGCTCCGGTCCGAGGCGTACTGCGAGTCGCGGAACCACTCACCGACCGGCCAGATGCCGTACGGCTGGTCGCCCGCCGACTTGGTGTGGTCGTACTTGGGCACGAACGCCGCGTTGCTGCCGAGGCAGTGCCCGGCGGTGAGGATGAGGTTGCGCCCGGGGCTGCGTACCACGCTGGCCGTGCAGTGATGGGCTTTCATGTCGCCCGTGGTGGTGAAGAGTGTGCCGACGGATTTGATGCCGCCGAAGTGCTCGCCGTTGATCCCGGTGGCGACGGATCGCTTCCGGTGCGGCGCCGTCCAGCCCTGCGGCTGCGCGATGCGACCCGAGGGGTCCGTGGCCGAGGCCATGCGCTGGGGCGTCCAGAACTGGATGGCGTCCTGAACCGTCCAACTGCCGCTGTTGGTCGACGGAGGCGTGACGGACATCGAAGGGCTCGCGACGGCCGTCGTGTGGTCGGTGCGGTTCGGCTTGGCCGTCACGTGTCTGGTGGGGGCCGGGGCAGGTGTGGCGGCTCTGGCCACGGCGGCGTTGCCCAGCAAAAGTGCGGCGCACAACGCGAACACACTCCCCAGGCTTATTCGTGTCTTATGCAAGTTAATTTGCTCCAGGTCAGGCAGGCCGGAGAGCTCGACGAGTCCGGGCCACGCACAGAATGGACGGCCGGCGCGGAGTGCGCGGCCAGGTCTTGCCGGCGGGAAGTTCAGTTCCTCGCCACGGAGCGGAGTGTCGGCGTTTCAGCCGTGGCGGCTGATCGTGGTCGCCGCTCGGGTGCACCGTGCGTCATGGCAGATGACAGGCTCGGCAGACCGCCCGATTCGGGCCGTCCGACGCGCGGGCCCTCACGTGTGGACAGGCAGGGACGCCCCATGATCCAGTCCAGCGCACAGCGCACCCCCCGATGCATTCCCCCTGCCGCCCCGTGAGACGGCACCCGGTAGACCATGGTCAGCGGTCACCGTTGTCGTCATGATCGCACAACAATCGAACCTATGTGCAGATTTTGTCGCCGTCTACCGCCGACGGGGTGCGCCCACGTGAATGGTGTCGCAGAACACCGGGGTCACATGCCGGCCGTGCGGGTCGGTGATCTGCAGCGAAGCGCCATAGTCGGTGGACGCGGGGTGCGGTGGCAGCACCTCGATGCGCGGGGCGTCGTCGACCGGGATGGCGCAGGAGCCGTCCGCGGAAGGGGATGCCGGGTAGAAGAGCGGGAAGTCCACCGTTTTGGCATGGTTCAACACCAGCCTGACCGGCGCCTTGACCTTCGGCTCCGACCAGACGGCAGGGCCTTTGCCGGCGTACGCCTGCACCTTCGGATAGCCATCGAAGGCACAGGGCGCGGCGCTGGTGTTGGTCGCGCTCAGCAGAGCCGTGGGCGCCTTGCTCGGCTTGTCGGCGAGAAGTGTCAGCTTCCATCGCAGCTGCGCGGTCCCGCATGCGGCTCCCGTCGAGGCTGTGGGGGACACACTTGTCCGTCCCCCGCCGGGAGTCGCCGCCGTCGCCCGGGAGGACGGCCCGGTGCTCGGCTTCCTGGCGTCCGGATGCGCTGGACCGCAGGCCACAGCAGCCACCATTACCGTCAGGCTGATAGCGGAGACTGCCGCTGTCCGCCGTGTCACGAGGACTCCCCCTGGGAAGCGACCCTGCGGAGGCCGGGTGCCACCGCTCCTGCCTCCCGGCCAGGGAGATGCATTCGCCCCCGCATGGGTTCCCCCGAAGCGGCACCCTGAGACGCGACGCGTGGACATCCGCATTGTCGATGGTGAGGTCGAACTCCCCCAGCTCGGCGCGAGCAACCTGCCCTCCCCAGGCCCCTCAATCCCGCCGCCCGGGCCGCGTGACCGGTCGGCCCGGGCGGTCAGGAGCACGAGGTTGCGGCAAGCGCTGTGCCTATCTGTTGCGCTGGGGGTTGCGCCAGGTGCTGCGCGGCCCGCAGGACTGTCCCGGGTCCGTGCAGGTCACCACGACGGTCTGCCGTGGTCGGCCTGCTGACATCCCCGTTGCGGCTGCTCTGCCCATGTCCCTTGGCTGGTGTGAAGGAGGAAGGGACGGGCGGGATGGGCGGTGCGGCCGCGGCCGGGGGGACGCGCTCAGGCGGTTGCGCGTCGGCCGGGGCCGCCGCGCCTCGCCGCCGTCAGCCCGGCGGCGGAGCCAGGAGGGAAGTCGTCGGCGCCCCGGTGATGCCCTCCCGGTGCTGTGGCCGACCAAGGGGTGAGGCGGGGGTGGAGGCCGGGGATGCGGGTCGTGGCCGACGAGGTCAGGAAGCATCAGGGCGCGTCGGCGCCGTCTGCTGGGGAGCGCGCTGGCAGAGCCGTGCGGGTACGACGACGGAGCCGCCGGCGGCGCTCGCGCCGTGGTTCTGGATCTCCTCGGGCGGTGCGCCTTGCCGGATCGGCTCGTCACAACGCGTGCAGATCATCGGCGTAGCTCCAGGGCGAGGGCGTGCAGGGCGCGGCGGGTCTCACAGAGGGTGGCGTCGTCCGCGCACTGCTCGCATCGGCCGGGGTGGTCGTTGCGCGAGGCCAGGACGGCGCGGCGGGTGCAGGGCCGGCAGGCGCGGGGGAACCAGTGCCCGCCGTCGGTCTCGCGCTCGCCGAGGTCGATGGCCGTCGCGGTGGACAGCAGCTCACCGCCCCACACGCACTCGGCGCCGCGCGCCCTGGCGTCGGGCAGGACTTCCAGCGGCGGCAGCAGGATGAGCGGCAGGAGCTAGGCGGGGATGTCGACCAGCGCCCTGGTCTCGGCGGGCGTCATGCGCGGGCCCCGCTTCGGTGCGGTAGCCGCCGGGACCGAAGGCCGCGGCGATGAGCGCGGGATCGTTGAGGTGGCCCGTCCCGTGTTTCCAGCCGCCAGGCCGTGTGCTCGAAGGCCTCGAAGTACGAGCCGAACGTGTCGTCGTTAATGAACTCCGGCACGCCGCTTACTCCGTGGGGGCAAAGCGGGTGAGCAGCTCGCGCGGAACCCGCACGAACGACTCGCCAGCGAGGATGTTCTGCAGCTGGGCGACGTCCTCGGGATCGGTGACGGTGTAGCCCTGCACGACGATGTCGCCGGTCGCGACGTCCTCGTACAAGGTGGGGCACTTCCCGTCTTCGCTGGTGGTGCCGAGCATGCGGAGCTGCATGGCCATGGCCTCTCCCTCTCGTGCCGTGGGTGAGCCCCCAGAATGCGGCGGATAGCGGGAGCGCGCAGAGAGATTGCGCGGAATTGCACCTCAAGCCAGGAGCGGCTCCCTCGTTGCGCGCAAATCCGTCAGTGAGGCACTGAACGGTCCAGACGGTCCGTCACGGCCGCCGAGGCAGCAGAGCGGCGCCGACTGTGGGGGCACTCATGGCCCCCGAACGCTGCCAGTTGGAGAAGCAGCGCGGGGTGCATATCCATCAGGTTTCAGTTCCGGAAGCCCCCGCCGGGCATGTCCGTCCTTCGCCCAGATCCTCACCGAGTGAGAGGGCCAACGGCTGCCCGAGTGGCTCGACGCAGTCCGCCAGGACGACCTGCCCGGTCTTCATACCCTCGCCGCTGGCATCGATCGTGACCGGGCCGCGGTCATCGCCGGGCTCACGCTGCCCTGGAGCTTGGGCGTCGTGGAAGGGCACGTCAACCGCATCAAGATGCTCAAATGCCAGATGTTCGGCCGAGCCGGCTTCGCACTCCTGAGGAAACGAGTGCTCCTCGCTCCATGACGATGCAACACGTGAAACGCTTCCGGCATCGATCAACCCCACCGCAGGAGCCGCGAATGTCCAGGACCGCCCACATCGATCTCGCGTTCGCACGTGCCGTCACCGTGGGCGCCGTAGTGCGATCTCTGGCCGGTGAGGGGTGGTCGCTGCAGGAACCGCTTGGTATCTCCTACATGGTCAACAACGACGACCTAGTCGACTGGCAGTCGACTGCAACCGACCAGGAAGCTGAGGTCCTGGCCCTGGTCGATTCACGGGCCAACGTCGACCACCACGTCGGCGTCTGCATCTATCACTCAACTGCGGAAACCGGTGGCCAACTACTTTTTCATGCTGGCCGATCGCACTGTTCCTTCATCCCGACGATCGACCGGCGGAGCCTCTCCGGAGCACCAGCCCTAACGGACATGGCCTGGTATCTGAACGCACTGGTGCCGCCCCTGCTTGCCCTGGGGCTGGCCAGCTACGAAGCGAGAGACCTCGCTGACTGAGACTCGTTCGACCTGGTCAGCTGCCCGCCCCGAGCGGGGCGGGCGCAAGGCTCCCCCCGCCTGGCGGTGACCCGCCGCACCGAACCCCTCGATCCGCGGCGTGCCGAGGCCGAACTGGCCCGTCTGGAGGACGCCCTGGACACGCGGCGTGGCCTGCTGCTGTCGGGACGCTGCGATCAGCCCGGCCGCTACCGGCTGCACGATCTTTGCCATGTCGCCCCGCCTGTCGAGGTGACCGCAGACCTGCGCGGCGTACGGCTGTGTGCCGTGAACGAGCGCGGTGGGGTCCTGCTTGCCCGCACTGGCCGTCGCCCTGGTCCCGGCTGGCGCGCAGTGGGCGAGCCCGCGGGCACCGTCACCGCCGGCCTCGGGGAGCTGACCGCGGGCGGCGGACCCGTCAGCGAGGAGGAGCGCACCCGCCGGTCCTGCGCCTTCTGTGTGCTGCGCCGCCTCGTCGCCGCCCTGAGCCGGACCGCAGGACGACCTGGGGGGCTTGTACGGGGCGTTCGGTTACGGCCTCGTCCTGGGCTTCGTTCCGGTGCCGCTGCGCCAGGAACGCGCACCGCACGACCGCACTCTGGTGCTGCACCTGCCCGACCGCGTCCTGCACCTGGACCGGCGGCGCGGCACCGCCGCCCTGCTCATCTACGACTTCTCCTGGGCCGGCCGCGGCACCGACGGCCTCTTCAGCGCCACGCCCCCGGCGCCCTGCGCACCGCCTGCCGAACCGCGGCTGCACCGCGACCACGCACCCGGCGCGTACGCGGATCTCGTACGCCGGGCCAAGGAGCGGTTCCGGTCCAGCGTGCCCCGGTCCCGCCCGGCGGCCCGGATCGGGCTCCGCGCGGTCCGGGCTACCACTCCCTGTACGCCGATCCGCGCACCCTCCCCGAGGCGCTGGCCGTCACCGTGCGCACGGCCGATGCCACGGTGATGGGCATCAAGCACCGCACGCTACCGATCGCCGCCGTCCAGTTCCATCCCGAGTCGATCATGACGATGACGGACGGCGCCGGTCACACCCTGATCGGCAACGCCGTCACGGGCCTGCGCCGCCGCCTATCACCGCCCGCCGCCGTGTTGGCGCGGGTGACCGCGGGTGCGAGCGGGAGGGCGAACGCCGGGGGTGTGTGATGACCGGGACCGAGGGGACGCCGGAGCACACCGCCGAGGTGGCGCGCACCGGCCCGGCGGCGGACGGCGGGGCCGAGCGGGCCATACCGCCCCGGTACCGGGACGGTGCCGCCGCCCGGCCCATTCCGCGATCGGCTTTCGCGTGCAGCGCGCGGCTGGCCTCGCTGCCGATCGGCTACGCGGGCCGCTCGGCGCTGCGGTTCGGGCATCGGCTGCTGGGCCGGCCCGTCGACCTCATCACCGGCGAACTGCAGCACCGCACCGGCCACCACCTCTTCCGCATGCTCGGAGAACTCAAGGGCGGCGCCATGAAGTTCGGGCAGATGCTGTCCGTCTTCGAAGCGGCGCTCCCCCCGGAGGCCATCGGCCCCTACCGGTCCGCGCTGACGCTCCTGGGTCCGTGGTCTGAGCCCGGAGGGGAGCCGCCGCGCCAACCTTCTCCTTGGCCGCGGCATGCGCGTCCAGCCCGGCCGGGACGAAGAGTTCGACCAGCTGCATTCCGACTACTTCGCCGTCTGGGACCGGTCCCGCGCGTACGCGGCCGCCGTCCTCGCTCTGCTGCGGGCCCGCACGTAACGCAGCCCCGCTCAACTGAAGTCGCCTTCTCCTGCGGAGACTTCCGCGCAGACCGCGCACGCCGGGGACGGATGTGACACTGTGAAGGCAGGTGGGCCCGCTACTCCCCCCGTGGCGGCGGACCACGCCTTTCTACGTGGCCGACGGCACCGAGCGCCGACCTGGAACCAGGTGCACGTGGACGAGGACTACCATCGCGCCGACACCATCGGCGCGGCGGACGCGGCCGTGATCGAGGCCCAGGCGCGGTGCCGATCGTGAAGCACTGGGTGAGGGCCTGCTCGCCTCGGTGGACTCGTCGTCGCGGGCGGCGGCTCCGGTTGACAGCCGACCAAGGCCGAACAGCTCGGTCTCCGCCTCACCAGCCCGGACGAGCTCGCCTCCCCCGTTGCCGGCCTCCTCAACTGAGCCGAACCTGGGCGTTGTGCCGCATGCCTGCGACGGCCAGATGGCGGTCCAGTGATCGGCTGCCCTTCCCTCCTCCAGCCCGACAGCTGCTCGGGCTCGAGACGTCGGGCCGGCCGCGACGGCACGGCGCCCGCCGACGCTGACACGCCGCATGAACGCTCCTGCAAGCGCCGAGCCGGGCCTTCCCGCAGAGTAGGAGCCGGAGCTTCGGGCCCCCCATCGCACGTCGTCCCGGGCAGGCCATGAAACCGTCAAACGTGAGCTGGCACGCTCACCTCGGCATGCGCGATCGGCATGATCGTTGGTGCCCCGCTCATGGCTGCACTTTCCCGTAAGCGGCCCGGACGATCGAGCCTGCTTGGGTTCGGCCTCGTGTTCCTGGCAGCCCGCGCCTTGGGCGCTGCCACCTCGAGCTTCTCGGTACTGTTCGTGCCCCGGGTGGTCGCAGCGCTCGCGAACGCCGGGTTCCTTGCCGTCGCTCTGACGACCGCCGCCACACTGGTCCCTGCCGACCAGAAGGGGCGCGCGCTCGCCGTGCTGCTGTCGGGCACCACGGTGGCCATGGTCGCCGGCGTCCGTGTACGCCGCCTGGGGGTCGGGATAGCGCGTGAATCCTTGTTCTGCCACACAGCGGGACCACACATCCCACGCCTTACGGAGGCGCGGATCGTGCTTGACGGCCTTGTCGACCTCGATCGTCCGTGCACTTGCGTAGAGCCAGTCGCGCTTGACGTCGATGCCGCGCATCAGCCGCCGGCTCGACTCCGCGTTGCAGGCGGGGAAGTCTGCGTACTCGGCGTTAGTCATCCGGCGGCCCTTCGGCCGAAGAGCCCGGGACTTTGCCGGGTCCCAGCCGTAGCCCCAGCGGTGGGCGGCGGCGAGATCCAGGGCACCGTAGTCGGTGCCTACCGCGGTGGCGACGATGGGATCGCTGGGGTAGCGGGGGTCGAGCGGGAAGTCCGGGTGGCCGTGCTCTGCCATGCACTGCCGGACCAGCAACGCCGATGCCTGCTGCGCTCGCTGGTAGTCCTGCGGCGTGAGTTCGTAGCGGTCGGCTGGGAGCGGGCCAAGGTCCGACGCCGTACGGATGACTTCCGGCTGTCCGAGACCGGAGGCACACATCGCCGCCAGCACCGCCACGACGCCCAGGTGCCACCCCCGCATTGTCATGTGCAGGGATGGTAGCGAACAGCGTGCAACGGCCGACCATGAACCCAGTAACTCATCCAGCGCGCGCCAGGACTATAAGCGACAGAAGGCTCGATCAGGCAAAAGTTACCGAGCCGCTCGACAGACCGACATGCCGCGATCCTGGGTAAGTGCGCACTCCGTCGTGGGAGGCGCTGTCCATGGCCCCGTACATCGGCTGCGCCGCCGCCTTCACGGCCTGGCGCGCAGGCACGCACCCTGCCGTACTGATCGGCGGCAGCGCCACGGGCACAGCCTGCGCGCTGTACCGGACCGGCGTCAGCGCCTACCACTGACCACCACCACCGCCCCGGCAGCCCGGCGTCCCTCTCCATGCGGCGCCCGTGCTGCCGGACCGCATGCAGCGCGAGAAACTCTCTACCGAATGTGAGGCACGTTCCCGACCACACTGCACGCGGACGTCAGCGCAGTGAACGTCAGGGCCGCGAAGACCCACCACTCCCGCAGTGGCGAGCCGAAGCGCTCCACCATGCTCGCTCACCAGGTCCAGCCAGCCGTCAGTTGCCGTGCTGTTGTACCTGGTGTGGCTCTGGCCTGGGTCGGCTACCGGGCCGGGCATCGGAGACACGGCGAGATGGGCGCCGGTGGTACTGCTACCGCTGTCCGCCGTCGTGTTCTGCGTCCGCGGCCCCGTACCCTCAACCTCCAGACGAAGCTCGCCGCGGTCGGGCTGCCGTTCATCGTGGCGGATGAAGCGCAGGGGCTGGGCACTGGGCGACCCCTGATTGAGCCCGGGCGGGGGCTGAGTGGCGACAGCACGTCACGGCCGGCTTCCGGCTTCGGGGGGCGACGGCGGCCGGTAGTGCGCGGCAAGCCGGTGCCCGTAGACCGCCACGGCATCCGCTGCCATCCGGACTGCGTCAGCGGGTTCCGGTTGCTGTCGGTGGAGCGACTGCAGAAGACGCCCTGTGCCGGCGGGGCGGAATCTTGGTGTCGTGGGCCTCGGTGTCGTGAGCACCGCATAGCACTGGGCCACCAACTTGATGGCCTGCTCCGCAGCTGCGTAGACCGGTCCGTCGCCAAAGAGGTCCCACATTGCACGCCGGGATCGTTGCAGCTCGTACAGGCACAGCTGGACCCTTACCATCTCCACACTGATCTCTTTGGTGTCGGGTAGTTGTGCGATCGGCACTGTATCGCGGTACGGTGGAAGTTGACCGTACCGCCTGACGATGGCAAGACCCTCGCCTCCCTTGACGCGTTCGAAGAATGCAACGGCCCTGTTCAGGTCACGTTTCACCTTCCCGGGCACTTCCACCAGCGGCGGATCGGGAAGGACCCAGACGCTGCGCAAGTCCACCCATCGCGCGATTACCCGTGACACCGGAAAGGTCAGCAGGAGGAACACGCTCAACAGCTCGCCCAGGATGACCAGTCCAGCCCACGGTCCCGTAAAGTCCTTCTGCAGCGTCCAGTGCACCGTCCCGGGAATATTGGGTCCCGGCAACGAGTCGGCCAGGTGCCAAGCAACCACCTGCAAGGCCGCCCCGCTCGTCGTCCCCCCGTCGACACCGGGCGCCCCCAGGCCCGCCAGGTGGAAGTCATATAGGACGACCAGAGCCGCCGCAGCCGCGGTCAGGATCACCACCGCCATCACGATGCAGTCCAGCAGCGCACCCTTTGCTTCCTCGACGAACGTGAAACGGTCCACTTCACATCCCTCGCGGGGCACCATGCACACAAGCCTGGCGATCACCACGATCGCGAGAATTTCCGGCACGGCGGACACCGCAGGCCCAGCGTGGATAGTGAGGCCGGGAACATGGAGGCTTGGGACGCGTCCGGTTAGCCACGTACGGACCGGCGAGTCCGCGCCCACGGTGAAGTAGACCAAGAACACGGACGCGGCCGCTGCCATCGCCGACGCCCTGGGCCATACGGACTGCAAGGGCAGGCGTGCGCCATTGATGCGTAGCTGCTTTTGCACCGAGAACTCAAGATTCCGCTCGCTGCGCCGGTGCTGCTCGGCCAATTGGAAGATAACCACCACCGTGCGGAGCAGCAGAAGTGTGAAGAAAAACTTGAAGGCCAGAACGAGAATCCCGCTGGAGACGCTCCGCAGCGGCCCGGGTTCGGCCCAGCGGAGAAGTTGCGGGATCTTTAGTAGCGGTACGGAGTCTGCCGACAGCCACAAGTACGTCTGCTCACACGACCACAGGGGCAGTGGGGCCGCGGAGAAGATGCCGTACTGGGATCCCAGGACTGTGAGTCCGGCGAGTGCCTCCACTGCTGCCGCGAATGCAGCTGACAAGACGAACAGTGAGAGGACGAACGGCCGCCGATCTTCCTGTTCGGATTTCATCAGATGGTAGCTGCGTGCAAGGAGCACGAGGAGGAGCGTTGCAACGGCAATGACCGAGCCGAGACCGACCCACCCGAGCGCTCCGTGCAGTCCAGTCAGCAGCAGCAAGCCGTGCAACGTGGCCCCAGTCAGGATGGCGCTCGCAGCGGATGCGAGTAGATATTGACTCCACCGCGCCGGCATCCCGCGCTGCTGTTCGATTCGCTGGCTCGCCTGGATCACCCAGCGGCTCGCGGCGTTGAGGAGCGCGTCCAGTCGTGAGCCTTGGGCCGGGGGCATTGACATCCAGCGGGAGTACATGTCCGCTCCATGAACGACCAGGGCATGCTGTGCAACCAAACGCTACTTCCGTTCACGCCGCCCTGAGGAATGGCATGCCGTCTACCTCGCAGGATGGGGAACAAGAGCAAGCCTGGGAAACAACCCGAGAACGGACGGGGATATTCGGCGGAGAGCCTCAACAGCGGTCGTTACTCTCTTTCGGGTGATGGCCTGGTCGCTGTCGGGGGCGCAGCCTGGCGAGCGTGTGTCAGTGGTCAGTTCCTGTAACGGTAGGCTTGGCGGCCCGTCAACGCTGCGCATAAACAGCAATGGACGCTGCAGGTAAGGGTTGCGCAGATATGCACGCTCTGTAATGTCGTCCACGTTTCACCCGCATTGTCTGCACTTGGCAGGCCAAGGTGTGGGTGCGCTGCCGACCGGGCCCCGCCCCAGCAAACCGCACCACCCGCCTGCGGCCTGCGCGGGCGCAGGGCCGGGTGGTGCCCGCACCATGCAGGGGGATCCTGTGACCGTTTCCGCGACTGCCTGCCGCCTGACCGCTGCCGCGCTGTCCGCCGCGGCCGTGACCGCGGCGATCGCCGTGCCGGCCTCGGCGGCCGACCACCGTGCGCCCCGGCCGAGCGTTCAGGTCAGATAAACATAGGGCGTTGACGCCCCGTCAAGCGCACGCGAAGCATGGTCCGCCAAAAAACAGCGAAAGGATCACCTCGTGAGAATGCTCAAACGGGGGGGTGCCTCTATGTCTTTCGTCAAGCGAGGTGTGGGGTTCTGGGTTCGTAGAAGGTGCCGTCTCGGAGCA
Organism: Streptomyces incarnatus; assembly: GCF_001027185.1. Lineage (NCBI taxonomy): Bacteria > Bacillati > Actinomycetota > Actinomycetes > Kitasatosporales > Streptomycetaceae > Streptomyces > Streptomyces incarnatus. Next base: position 8,612,550 of record NZ_CP011497.1, read on the forward strand.
TCGCGAACAGCACGTTGATGCGCTGTCGGGCCAGGCGGAGAAGTGCCTGGGTGTGGGTCTTCCCGCGGGCCCGGCATCGGTCGTAGTAGGTGCGGGAGGCGGGATCGTGCAGTGCGGCGAACGCGGACAGGAACATCGCGCGTTTCAGTTGCCGGTTGCCGTCTCGTGGCGCGTGTTCGCCGTGGATCGAGGTCCCGGACGACTTGGTCGTCGGGGCAAGACCGGCGTAGGAGGCCAGGTGGGCGGCGGTGGGGAAGCTGGTGCCGTCGCCGACGGTGACCAGCAAGGTGGCGGCGGTCCTGACCGCGACCCCCGGAATCGAGGTCAGGACCGCGGAAAGAGGGTGAGCCTCCAGCAGCTGTCCGATCTGCGCTTCCAGGGCCCTGCGCTGTTCGTGGACAGCTGCGAGCGAACGAGCCAGGGAGGGGATCACGAGGTCGAGGGTGCCGGTGCCCGGGACCACGACGGTCTGCTCGTCGAGCGCATCGAACACCTCGTCGATCAACCGCTGGGCCATGCGCGGAGCCTTGGGCCGGATCACCTCAACCAGCTTGCGCCGTCCGGCTTTCCGCAGGGCGGCTGGGGATCCGTAGCGTTCCAGCAGCCAGGTCACGGCGGGGTGGTCCAGGCGCGGGCCCAGGACGCGCTCCAGGCTGGGGTGGAACTGGGTGAGCAGGCCGCGTATCCGGTTGGAGGTGCGGGTCGCCTCGGCCGCGAGATCCTGGTCGAAGCCCACCAGCACGGTCAGTTCGGCGGTGATCTCGTCGGTCAGTTCCAGCGAGCGCAGGGTGTGCGGCATGGTCCTCGCGGCGTCGGCGATCACCGCGGCGTCCTTGGCGTCGGTCTTCGCCTCGCCCGGGTAGAGATCGGCGATCCGCCGCATGGACAGGCCGGGCAGGTAGGCGACCTTGCAGCCGGCGTCCCGGGCGACCGTCAGGGGCAGGGCTCCGATGGAGGCGGGCTGGTCCACGATCACCAGCACGGTGCCGAACTTCGTGGCCAGCTTGTCGAAGACGGCCCGCAGCTTCGGCTCGCTGTTGGGCAGTTGCTTGTCGAAGACCTTCTTCCCGGCCGGGGTGAGGCCGTGCCCGTGATGGGCGCTCTTGCCGACGTCCAGGCCGAGGAAGACGCCCACGTCGTCGATGTCGTCCAACCCATCCTCCCGAACAGGGTTCGTGCGGTGCTGGCCAAGGCGTTGGCGTCGTATGCGCGCATCCACGTTATGCAGACCTGCCGCCCGCAAGCGGCCAGGCATTGCGCCAGGCCAGGCGGTAGTCGGACCTCTCATCAGCGTCTCCAACGGCGCCTCCCAGGCCCGGTGACACCACCCCCCAGGTCATCCGTTCGACAGGGGGGGAACAGTCATGCCGGGCCCGGAGGCCAGCGGCCCTCTTGCAGGACCGCGGAAAACATAACGGGGGGGGGCGGCTCTCCTGACCGCTTGTGTGGCGGTCGGTGCCATGTTCGCTGCGGATGCGCAAGCAGCCCCCATTCCGAAGCCCCGTCACAGCGCTGTCGCGCACCTCACCACACTGTCGACACGCCGCGTCGATTCGGTGACGTGTACGGTCGGCCAGGTCAGGGACGACCGCACGAGTTCGTGCGCCTCCGGCGGCCTGCGCGTCGACTTCCACATCGAGCCCGAGCACCGGTACCAGGGCAGCGCCAACTTCGCGTGGACGTCCAGCGTCCAACTCGACAACCGCAACCGGCACAAGTGGACCAATCACGTCACTCTGACACTGGAGTCCACCACGGTCGCAGCGGCCGAACTCGGCGTCGCCACCCTCAACGAGACGTGCGGACCTGCACCTCCACTGGAGGCACCCCGCAGGTCACCACCCTGGGCACGACGCGGAACTGGGAGCGGGTCATCGACTCCCCCGGGGCCGTCACCACCACCGACGCCCAGGCTCCTCACCACGAGGCCCCCTACTCCCCGGTCAACGTCGACCTGGGTCCGAAGCTGAACGTCCGCTGTTGCGAGCCGGCCGACCCGGTCGTCAGCACCGTCAGCGGCAGCCCGAGCCGGTCCGTTGCCGCACCTCGGCCCGTACGACCGGCGAGCAACCCGGCCGGGACCGGCGCCTTGTCCTTCGGCGCCCACCCGCCGCTGAGACCGAACCTCTTCTTGTAAAGGATGCGGCGGGCGTCGACCGCCGCGAAGGGGGTCGGCGGACGTCGGCGGACCACGATTCCGGCGAGTACTACGAAGGCCGCCTTCCCTTTCTGCTCACTTGTCCGGGCAGACGGGGCTGCGCGCCTGACCTGGCAGGTAGTGGGACTGTTCCTGCGGCGTCAGATCGCGATGCACGGCTCGACAGATCATCTGTATCGCCTCGTATGGGTCGGGCAGGGAAACGTTCCACAGCCGCGCCGTGTGATCGTCGCTTCCGGTCGCCAGGGTGTCTCCGTCCGGGCTGAACGCTATCGAGTTCACGACCCCCTCATGGCCGGTGAGGCTGACTCGGACTTGGCCAGTGTGCAGGTCCCGCAGCAGTACCGTGCCGTCGTAGCTGCCGGCTGACGTTGTAATGGAATCACGGCCAGTCCACCATGCTTGGCTGGACGGTGGGGATCGTCTTAACGGCGGCGGGATCAGGGCGGATCGCGGTCGGAGAAGGTGTTGTCCGCGGTCGTCTTGCGATTTCGGTTGGCCATCTCCTCCCAGAAGACGTGCAGTTCCCGGACAGGGATGCTCACCCAGGGGGCGGTGTGCCGGATCACAGTCGGGCGGCGCAGCCGGAAACCGCTGTGAAGGAGTTGCTGCTGTTGGCGGCAAAACGGCTCCTCCATCTCTGTCTGCGTCTTCCCGGTCTTGGGCGGGTACGGGCACAGTCGGAACTGGCAGGTGGGCAGGCATGTGGACCCGGACTCATCCCTGTCGGCCGTGGTGACGCTGCTCAACGGGTGTAGGGGGGTGCGGTCCTTTGTGAGACAGGGCGGGAGGGTGGCTTTGTTGGCGCGTTTAAGGCGTTCCTCGATGTCATCGGGGCTTCCGTTGCGCTCGGTGAGGTTGATCATGATGAGGACGTCGGCGAGCAGGCGTTGCGCGCGCGGGTGCAGGATGCTCCAGCCGACGGAGGGGGCGATCCACAGGTTGTGCTTGCGGTAGCGTTCAGGGTCGGCGGGGGTGGAGCCGACGTTGTCGTTGGCGCCGTTCTCATCGATCCAGATGAACCGTTCCGGATGCCCGGTCTCCAGGGCCAGTGTCACCAAGTCGCCCGCTTCGGCGACGAACGGGTGGAGGAGCCTGTCCCGTCGTTCCCGAGCGGCCCCGCCTGGCGGGTCGGTGTCGTGTGCGGTGCCCGCCATCGCAAGCCAGCGGCCCACGGACTGCACAGGGTCGGTCGCATGGCGGGGCTGCGCCGTTCCCCCAACGCCGTCGGGAGCGGTGGACGTGCGTGCGCGGTGGATGCGCCGGCGTCTGTCCGTCTCGGTCGGCGCCGGTGCGCAGCGGATGCAGTCGGGAAGTGCCCACAGGCACAGAGCGTGCAGCAGGCTCAGTTGTGCGTACCAATAGCGGCTGCAGGTGAGCATCTTCTCAGCCTGTTTGACCAGGTAGGGCCGGGTCTGGTCGCAGGCGTTGGGGTGCCGCCTGCGACGGTTTGCGGCGTTCTTGAAGCCCTGGGCGAGGGCGTTCTCCATGGAAAGCGGCAAGTTCGGCTCGCCGCGTGCGGCGCGGGGCATCAGCGGGTTGGGCTGGCGGGCGGCGGGGACGAGGTGCTGTAGCCAGATAGCGAGCCGTTCCTTCGCCTCGTCGCGGTATGTGTCGGAGACCGAGCCGACGAACATGGGGACGAGCCAGGCCCGCATGGCGAAGTACCGCCATGACTCCGCACGCTTCTTCTCGAACTCCTCCTCCAGTTTCCTGTGCTGTTGCCGTCTGTCCTCTTCTTGCTGCCGGCTTGCTGGGAGATTGGTGTCCTCTTCCGTCAGCCAGGCGGTATAGGCGTCGTCCATGTGCTTCTTGGCCTCGCGGGTCTGCCGCAGGTACTGCAGCACCGGGTCGCTTCCCAGCGGGAAGGCCCGGCGCAGGGCGTAGAAGGCGCCGTCGCCACCCGCGGCGATCTGGTGGGTAATGGCTGTGCGGACGGGGTGGGAGGGCTCGTGGGTGCCGATGTCGAAAAGTTCCCAGTAGGGGAGGAGCGGCCGCTTCGGTGTCCGGCCGGTCCGCTCACGTAGGGCTGCTCCGAATTTGTGCACCAGGCGAAGTTTGGAGTCCGCGCGGTAGCGGAGGAGGGGCTGCTGCGGTGTCCGCCCGGGGGAAAGCCGTGCTCTTTCCACGCTGCGGTCCTCGCGCTCGCGCAGGGCCGCGCCGAAGCGACGCACCAGGCGAAGTTTGGCGTCCTCCAAGGTCCGGTGATCGCCCCGGATCTCCTTGTTCAGCCACAGCTCGGCGAGCTCGCGGGCGATGCCGTCCTGTTCGGTCTTTGGGTGGACGCTGTCGATTTCCAGAGCGGCTGCGTAGAGGTCGAAGAACTTGGGGTCCTGGCGGCACTGCGCCTCCGCACGGAGCAGCTGGGGGATTCTCGCGGAAGGCCCCCGGCCGGGGGACGCGGGCGCTGGCTGGCGCCCGGGCGCCGCATAGGGTGCGTCCACCGCTGCGCCCCGGGGGGCGGCCCGCTGGCGGGAGAGGAGGACCAGGGCGATGAGCAATTCGCGGGACGGGCCGGGGCTGCGGAGCGCTGGTTTCACGATCTCGCAGATCTGATCGGTGTCCATGTCGTCCAGAAGGCGATAGCCGAGATACGCCTGGATGATGCTGTGCGGGAACCGAACTTTCCTCTCGTAGCCCTTCACCAGTCCGAGAAGCTGCCCATTAGCGGCATAGCGAGCGAATTCCGTCTGGCACTCGTTCGGATAGTCCTTGGCGTTCAGCCAGGTCGGCTCGCCGAACTGGCGGCGCAGCACCCGCCAGATCGCGTCGCGCTGCGCCTTGGACACCGTGAGCCGACTGCCGTGGGTGGCGCTGGATGCGGGTTCGGGGCGTGCTGCTGCCTTTCTGGAACGTCGTGATGACTCGTCGTCTGCCCGGTCGTCGGCGTAGGTCCTGATCAAGTCGTCGAACGTGACCTCCAGGCTGTCCTGCAGCAGGCCCAGGCAGGCCAGTGCCGACGCCACCCAGACTGTCCGCCGCCGCTCTTCCCGGTCCATGACAAGTCTGTCGTGAATGCGGCCGTCTTCCAGCGCTCTGCGATAGGTCTCCAGCAACCACAGCCTGAGGGTGGAGCAGTCGTGGCTGCGGGTATCCAGGCGGTCGGACTCCTCGCGTAGCGTCATGTGTTCTAGCAGTCCGCGCTGCTGAAGCAGCCGGGTGATCTGCAGGTAGATAGGAGACTCGGAGACCTCGGCCGTTTCCACGATCCAGTCGAGGCGGCGCTCGTCCACCTCCCCGAATTCCCTCATTAGATATTCCAGCGCCGCCTCCTCGCTGAGCGGCTCCAGATCGGCGATCACGGCCCGGGTGCCCTCCAGGGGAGCATGCGGGCGCGAGGCGATGACCAATGGGAGTTTCTGACGGTCGGCGCGGTCTATGGCGCGGCGGATGATGTTGTCGCGGTCGTCCCGGTGCTTGTCGTCTAGTAGTGCCTCCTCCAGGCCGTCGGCGAGGACAACGGCCTTGTCGTCGAGGCGAAGCTGCCGCCATGTCTTGTCGATTTGACCGCTGGCCAGTACCCCCTGATCCGCCTCCTCCGCGAAACGGCGCCGGGCCATCTTCTCGAAATCGAGTTCGCCGTCCGCGTCCATGTCGCGCAAGTGCAGCGGGACTGGGACGGCGGACTGCTGGGCAAGCATCCGGGTGAGTTCCACCAGGACGGCGGTCTTCCCGACGCCCACGCCGCCAACAAGGAGATACGGTCTGCGGGTTCTACGATTACGGAGGGTCTGCGCTATGACCTGGGAGAGCTCCCGGCGGCCGACGATCCGGTCGATGAGCGTTCCTGCGGTGGGGACCAGGTCGTGCGGCGAGTATCTCGCCTTGTCGACGATGGGTTCCTTGGTCCTGTGGTACCAGTAGAGCAGGAAGAGGCTCGTCACGAACCCGGCCACCAGGACCGGCCCCAGAAAGCGACTAACGGTGGCAAACCAGGTGCTGGACTGCATGGCTTGGAACCACGACTGCTTTCCGGGAGGCGAATGCGAATAGTAGATGCCCAGGCCCAGCCAGGCAACAAGCAAGGCCGCGCAGAGATAGGCGTACACCCGCATGAACCGAGCAAAGTTGAGTCGAAAATACCTTCGCCAGCTCAGATTGGGCACGATACTTCTGCGGGCCTCTCGGCCGGTTCTGAACGTACGCCAGCGCCTGCCCAGTGCCGCGACCACCGACATCGCCCACCGCCGCGGATACAGCGTGTACCAGGGGGCGTCTCGAGGGCGTTCCTTGCCTTCAGGATGGCGAACGACCTTGGTCATGAGGCCCCGTTCCCTCCACCCTCGTGCCGGACGCAGCCTACGCGATGTGGCCTGTCGTCGGCACGGGTCTTTCCTGTGCCCGTGGGCATATTCCTCTCTCCATGGAAGCACCATTAGCGACAGTTGCAACACGGGTGCCATATGGGAAGGGCAACGAAACGTGCTGCCAGTGCGGTGCCCAGCCGCCGGGTTGCCTCGGCCAGGGACAGCCCCGCTACGATCGGGTCGGTGTTCACCTCGTGGAGATGGACGACGCGCTCGTCCGCCCTGGTGGACGGCACCGCTTCGACTGTCGCCTGCGGGGCGGCGGCCTTGACCAGGTCGCGTGTGCCATAGCGCGCCGTGCCCTCGATGACGACCAGCCGGATATCGCTGTCTACGGCTTTAACGAGCGCGGTGTAGGGGTCGCCGGAAGTGTGGGCGGTGACGAGCAGGTCGGCGCGCAGTCCAGGCTGCAGCGAACCCAGGGTGTGCTCCCAGCGCAGGATGCGGGCCGCATCCCTGGTGGCCATGGCCACCAGGTCCCGGTCGCTGAGACCGACGTCGCGGGCATCGGCGGCCAGCCGGGCGGCTTTGAGCTCGCCCAGCAGCCCTTTGCTGCCGGAGACGGACCAGTCCGACCCCAAACCGACGAGCACACCTGCGCGGCGGGCGGCGGCGATGCCAGCGGTCTGCCCGTACAACAGCAGGTTCGACAGCGGCGACTACACCATCGACCCGCCGTGACCGGCCAAGATCTTGAAGTCCTCCGCACTCAGCGCGGTGCAGTGAATGCCGACCAGGTTCTCGTTGATGGCCCACCGGTCGTCGGCGAGCTTGAGGGTCAGGAAGTGGTCCGGGGCTGCCTGATCGGTGCCTTCGGCCAGGTAGAGCAGCAGCCGGCGCGGCTGCTGGAGGCGGGCCAGGAACTTCTGGGCGTCCTCAGCCGCGACATCGGCGATCTGGGAGGCGGCCTCCGGCAGTTGGGGATCGTCGGTGGCCTCCACGTTGCGGACGATTCCCCGGTACATCCGGCGCGCCCCGGCGTTGCTGAACAGGGCGATCCCCTGCGTGGTCGTGGTGCCGTTGACGAACGCCTCGGCCTCGACGTACCGCACCACAGCGGGCATCAGGTCGGGGTCCTGGCCCAGCACCGTCATGGGGCCGGTCACCAGGGTGTGGTAGGCCGGGTTGCTGCTGCCATTCCACTGGGAGCGGTTGCTGTACTTCTTGGGCACCGCCCACAACAGCAGGACGTCGTAGGGCAGGTGATTGTGCAGCTCAATCAGCCCCGGATACACCGTGCCGCCAGTGACGATCGGCACGACGTCCTCGAACCCTGCCGGGGCCGGAGCGCCGACGGAGAGCACCGCCGCAATGCGGCCACCGTCGACGTACAAAACACCGTCATCGATGACCTTGTCGTGCCTGTCGACGGTGATGAGGCGGCCTTGCAAGGCGAAGCGAGAAGTCGGCTCGTCGGTTCCACGCGGCATCTGGCGTCCCCTCACCCGACCTCCGCCGAGGCTCGTTGACCGGTGAACGCCACCTAACAGGCAAAATACCGTAAGGCCACCCACCAATTACCCTGAGTCATCAACGATCGCTCGCATGGAGTAGGAGCCCGGCATGCATCCATTCGATCTGCCGTCGGTTCTCGTGGATAAAGTCACACGACCGCCTCGTCTCCCTGCGGGAGATGACAGAGGGCACGGCCCATTTGACGAACTTGCCGGTCGTCGGCAGATCACGAGGAAATCGGATGTAGGAGCCATGTAATCGCCCAGACCAGTGCCCGCAGCCCGGGCAAGCCGCCCGGCTGGCCATCGTCCGAGCCTCCACCCGGACGACCGTGTCAGCCACGTCGACCGACTCCACGGAAACGCCCGCTACCGAGGAGAACAGCAGCTCATCCAGCTGTGGCCGTACTTCGTTCACGGCGTAGCACGTGGCGTCCGCAGCGCGATGGCCGCAGGCGGGTGAGCGCACTGTCGCGTGTGCCCTGGGAGTGCCACCAGCCAGGTCTCAGCTATATCGCTGCACGTGGATCAACCATTTGCCGTATCGACAGTGGCCTTGAGCCGATGGGAGCCTTGGGCGGCAGGCCGCGAGCTGATGGGGCGTTGCGCATGCCTCCCACGGTTGTGCACTCTCGACGTCACTCGTCGCCGCGAGCCGCTGTCACTGCCGGGACGTCCAGGCCCACGGAGGCGATCGGATGCTCAACCTCACCTATCCCGGCGTGTACACCCGCGAGCTGGACTCGGGTGTACGAACCGTCACCGGGGCACCCACCTCGGTGGCGCTGTTCGTGGGGCCGACCCGGACGGGCATCGACAAACGGCCGGTGACGTGCCTGAGCTTCGCCGACTTCGAACGGAACTTCGGCGGACTGCATGCCAAGAGCTCGCTGTCGTACTCCGTGATGCACTTCTTCGCCAACGGCGGAGGCCAGGCGGTGGTCATCCGGCTCCCGGTGAAGAACGCCCACGCCGCCGCGTCGACGGTCCTGCAGGACGGCTCCGACACCAAGACTTCCCTCAAGGTGACCGCGCTGAGCTCGGGCTCCGCAAGCGGCACGCTCTTTGTCGAGATCGACCCCTTCGACATCGGTGTGCACCCGTACTCGACCTCGCCGCCGCACGACAAGAAGCGTTTCAACCTCACGATCGTCGATCCCGTCACGGGCCTGGTCGAGCGTTTCGGGGACCTCACGTCCCTGGCGGGCGACGTTCGGACGGTCGACTCGGTTGTCAATGATCAGGCCACCGGTTCCCGGCTGGTCGAGGTGAAGCTGACGGCGGACGGCATGGGGCAGAACGGACCGCAAGCCACCGGATCCGTCTACCAGATCGGCAAGGAACCTGCGGCGGGCACCTTCGACAAGGCGTTCGCCGTAAATCTGTCGGTGACCCGGTGGAAGCCCGACGACGGCAAGACCGACGACGGAACGTCGGTCAAGGGACTGCTGGTGCCCGTCTTCAAGAAGGACGATCCCAGGCCGGCCAGTCGCCTCGAGCTGGTGACCCGCCTGGTGGCGGCGCTCAACGAGGCGATCCGAGAAGACGCGGCTGCCCTGGGCAAGCTCGCCGGCGCGTCCGTCGAGGGGTCCCTCCACGAGGGCGGCGCTTTCCTGCGCCTGACCGTCAGTCGGCCCACCGCGGTGCCCGGGGCCGAGCGCGTCCACGACGCCAAGGTCACGATCGAGGCGCCGACGGGAGGTACCGACTCGCTCCTGGCGGAATACGCCATCACCCAGCAGGTCGCCAACCCGTCGCGCTACCGTCTCGGCCAGCGGTACGACTACGACAAGGCACAGGCCTCCCAGAGCCAGAAGGCCGCGGACGGTGACGACGCCGGCCAGCCGGACTCGGACGACTTCAAGGACGCCGTCACCGCCCTCGACGTGCCCGACCCGTTCTTCAACCTCCTGTGCCTGCCCGACCTTGTCCGGCCGCAGACCACCGATCCCAGGGCGTTGCACCACACCAACGCCTTCACGGTGTACGCCGAGGCGGCCCGGGTGTGCGCCGACAAGTTCGCCTTCCTCATCGTCGACCCTCCGCCCGACGTCGTCGACATCGGGACGGCGGCCGCGTGGAAGTCCACCAAGCTCGGGCTTCGGTCGCCCCACGCCGGCGCCTGGTTCCCGAACATCAGGGTCGACGACCCGCTGCAGCCGGGCACGATCATGTCGCATCCGCCGTCGGGGGCGGTGGCAGGCGTCATCGCCAGGACCGACAACCGGGTGGGAGTCTGGCAGGCGCCGGCGGGCACCGATGCCTCCCTGGCCGGCGTCTACGGTCCCTCCGTCGAGGTCTCCGACGCCGAACAGGGCCTGGTGAACCCGCTCGGGGTCAACGTGATCCGGCGTTTCCCCCTCTACCAGACCGTCGCGTTCGGCTCGCGCACCGTGGACGGCGCCGACGCGCTGGCCAGCCAGTGGAAGTACATCCCCGTGCGCCGGACGGCCAGCTACATCCTGCGTTCGCTGTCGGAGTCCCTGCGCTGGGCGGTGCACCAGCGCAACGGCGAGGAGCTGTGGTCCCAGCTGCGGGTCAACTGCACGGCCTTCATGCAAGGGCTGTTCCGCCAGGGCGCGTTCAAGGGGCTCTCGGCGCGGGACGCCTACTTCGTCGCCTGTGACGCGTCGACCACCACCCCTGCGGACATCGACCAGGGGATCGTCAACATCGTGATCGGGTTCGCGCCGCTCAAACCGGCCGAGTTCGTGGTGATCAGCCTCAAGCAGATCGTGCAGCCGGCCGTCTGAGACAGGAGCACATCGTGGGACAGTTCTCGGTCAACGCCCAACGGCTCGATCCGTACAAAAATTTCAAGTTCCGCGTGAAGTGGGACGGCCGCTACGTGGCCGGCGTTTCGAAGGTCTCCCTGCTGAAGCGGACCACCGAGGTCGTCAAGCATCGTTCCGGCGGGGATCCCTCGACGTCCTACAAGGCTCCCGGTCGCACCGAGTACGACGCGATCACACTCGAACGCGGAGTCACCCATGACCAGGAGTTCGAGCAGTGGGCGAACAAGACGTGGAACTTCGGCTCGGCCCTGGGCGCTGAGGTGTCCCTCGCCGACTTCCGCAAGGACATCATCATCGAACTGCTCAACGAGGCCGGTCAGGTCGTGCTCAGTTATGCCGTCTACCGGTGCTGGGTGTCGGAGTACCAGGCGCTGCCGGATCTCGACGCCAACGCCAACGCCGTGGCCATCGCCAAGCTCAAGCTCGAGAACGAGGGCTGGGAGCGCGACTACGCGGTCCTGGAGCCCAAAGAACCGAGCTTCGTCGAGCCGTGAGCCTGGCCGTGAACCCCTCTCCCGACCCCGCCCCCGTGCCGAGCGCGCAGGACGTCGTCCGGCTCTGGCCGCTGTCGCGGCGCCGCCCCGCGGGGGAACGCGTCGTCAGCCTCCTTGTCGCGCTGGACGGACCGGCAGCGCTGCGCTATCCGCTGGGGAGCCGTAACCAGCGCCTGCTCGCGGTGCACCAGGCATTGTTCCGTCGGCCGATCGAGGCCCAGGTCACCTGCCCCTCCTGTGGGTCCGACAACGAGTTCGCGCTGCCCGTGCAGGCCGTGGCCGAGCTGCCGCAGGCCGAGGCCGATGCGGTGGCGCACCTGTGGGTGGAGGGCGTGGAACTGCCGTTCCGGCTGCCGGTTCTCGCCGATCTGACCCCCGCGGGGGGCAGCCCCTCGGCCGACAGCCTGCACGCACTGGCCTGCGACACCTGCCTGGCACCCCGGATCCCGCACCTGGATCCGGACGATCTCGACCGGCTCGCCGATGCCTGGGATGCCCTCGACCCTGCCGGTTCGCTGCGCGTCGACCTGTCGTGCGCGGGGTGCGGGCGGGAGATCGCCGCGGACGCCGACCCCGCGGACTTCGTGGCCCGGGACCTTGACCTGCTCGTCGACGAACTGATGCGCGAGGTCGACGTGATCGCCGGCAGTTACGGCTGGTCGGAGGAGGCGATCCTGGTGATGCCCGCCCCGCGCCGCCGCCGCTACGTGGAACTCATCGTCGAGGGGCGTTCCCCGGCCCGCCGCGCGGCGGCCGTCCGATGACGGCGCGGCGGTCGGCGTACGGGGAAGCGCTCCGGCGCGCCGGAGGCATGGCGGCTACGGCCGCCGAGGACGCCGGTGCCACCGCCGTGGCCGCCGAGCCGAGACCACGCTCCCCCTTCGAGGAGACCTGGGAGGAGGCCGTTGTCGACGTGCTGCCGCTCCCTGAGGAGGACATGCCCGGTATGGCCCCGTCCGAGCAGGCCCGTCGGCCTTGGGGGGACGGGTCGCGCCCGCCCGACCCGCCGGGCGTCGGCGAGATCACCGTTGATGTTCCCCGGCCGTGGGCGGAGCGGCCCGCGCTCGACGAGCCGCGCTCGTCCCGGTCGTACGCCCCCGTGGGCAACGGCGAAAGCCCGCTGTCCGGGCCGCGGTCCGACGTGGTGGATCCCCGTCCTACCGCGCGTCCGAGCGATCCTGCGCGGGCCGACGGCCCGACGGCCGGGGCAGGAACGGACGAGATGACCATGACACACACCGGCCGGCCGCCACAGGCCCCCGATACACCGCCCGTGGACACTCCTCGACCACCTGCCCCTGTGCACGTGCCGCCGCCCCACGTCGACGGCGATGGTGCCGCGCCGGCCCGTACGGCCGCCGTCCCCGCCGACGACGCGTCGTTCGCACCGGCTGCAACGGCGTCCGACGTGGTGCGTGCCGAGCCCGTGCCCGTGGAATCGCAGCCGAGGGAGCCCCAGGCCGAATTCCAGGCGGAGTTCACCCCGGTGGTCGTCGAGATCGGGCGGGTCGAGGTGAGGGTGGTTCCCGACCGGCCCTCGGAGCCGCCACGCGAGCGAAGGACCCGGCCCAGGACCGGCCCGACCCTGGACGAGTACCTGGGCAGTGCCGCAGGACGGGGGGCATCATGACCGCGCACTTCGCCATTCCGGCGACCACCTTCGTGCTGCGCGACATCATCCAGCGTCGCGTCACGGCTGCCTACAACAACTTCCCTGCACCGACCGTCTCCGTCGAGCCTCCGCCACGCCCGCCCGCGACGCCTGCGAACACAGCCCCCACTTCCCAGCCGGAACCGGCGGGCCTCTACCTGTTTCTCCATCACGTGGCACTCAACGCGGCCTGGCGCAATATGCACGAGGTGCGCCTGGAGCCGGAGGAGCCGGGGACGACGGAGGGGCCACGGGTTGGTCCTTCCCCGCTGGCCGTCGACCTGCACTACATGCTCGCGGCGACGGGCGCCGACCTCGAGCGCGAGGTGCTGCTCGGCCTCGGGATCACGGCACTGAACCGGCGCGGAATTGTCCCCCGCTCGCTCATTCGGTCGATCCTCAGCGGGATCGCGGTACCGCACCCAGCCACCCGCCTGCTCGACCAACTCACTGCCGAGCCGCTGCACGATCCCGACAGTCAACCGCAGCAGATCACCGTGTCGCAGATGCCGGTCGACGTCGACCTGTCGACGAAGATCTGGTCGTCACTGCAGTCACCGATGCGACCCTGTGCGCACTTCCTGGTGACGACCGTGTTCCTCGACCTCGGCGACAGCCCTTCCACCACGAAGGAAGTGGAAAAGGCTCAGGTCGGCGTGCGGCCGGACCCGCACAGGTCGAACACACTGCCGCCGGGTGACACTGTGACGATTACGGGCGGTGCCTGATGCCGACGCCGTCGGCCGGCACCACCGCCACAGCCGGCCCCGATCACCAGGACGCCTCCACCCGCGCCGACGAGCCGGACCTGGCCGCACTTGCCGAGTCGATGTCGTTGTCCGCCCTGGGCTGCCTCGCCCGCGGGGAGCGGCCGGCGGACGCGTTCGCCCCGTTGCGGCAGTGGTTGGAGCGGGCCGAACCCGCATCCCCGCTGCGGCGCATGGCCGAGGGCTTCGACCTGTCTGCCGCCGAACTCCAGCTGATCGTACTGCTGCTGGCAGCGAGCACCTCGGAGCCGGTCGCACGCGCCGCGGCCGATGCGGCGACCGCGAACGGCGGTGTGGGGGGCGGCGGTCTGGCGGTGTGGCTCGCCTGCCGCGCCGTCCGAGACCTGGATCCCTCGATACTGGCGGCGGCGCTGCCGCTGATGCGGTTCGACATCGTGGAGGTGGATCCGCCCACGCCGCGGGTGGAGGCCCGGCTGACGCTGACCGCGCCGGTGCTGGACCGACTTCTGGGCCAGCCCGTCCGGGATCCGCTCGTGGCCGACCGTATGGGACCGGTCACGGCGCCCGCGGCCGCTTTTGGCGACGAAGGCGACCTGCCGACCGCCCTGGCACGATCCCTCGCCTCCCAGGGCCCACTCGGCCTGCCGCCGGCCGTACTGTTGCCCGACGTTGCGCTCGACGACATCGCACGGGCCCTGTCCCGTCTGGGGCTGACGCCGTGGCGCATCGCGGGGAGCGACATCCCGGAGGACGCCGAATCGCGTGATCGCCTCGCCGCACGGTGGAGCCGCGAGGCGATGCTGGACTCCGCGGCCCTGGTGATCGACACCGCCGGGTGCCCGCCGGGAACACCGGTCGCGTCCTTCGCCGACCGGGTGCTCGGTCATGTGCTGCTGACCGGGCATCAGGTGCCCGATGGGCTCACGCGCGGGTTCCACGTCGTGCCGGCCCAGGGGGACAGTCCCGCCGCCGCCGTCCGACGGTGGGCCGAAGCGCTGGGGCCCGACCGCGCGGCCCGGCTCGGGCGCGGAGTGAACCGAGTTGCCGCGCAGTTCCGGCTCGACGCCAAGGGCATCGCCACCGCGGCCGCCCGGGCCGCCGCGGCTGTCGACGCCGCCCCGGACTCCACGAGCGCGACGGCCGCGCTCTGGCACGTCGCTGCTCGCTCCTTCACCCCGTCCCCGCTGCCCGGCGTCAGCCTTGTCGAGCCGGCCTACGACTGGGACGACATCGTGCTCCCACCCGCCACGGAGGCCGCGCTGCGCCGGGTGGAGTCGCATGTGCGCCACGCGGCCCAGGTGTTCGACGACTGGGGCTTCGCCGCGCGCGTGGGCGGGCGCGGCAGCTGGCGCGGGCGAGGTGTGGCGGCGCTCTTCTGCGGCCCGTCCGGTACGGGGAAGACGATGGCGGCCGAGGTGCTCGCCTCGGCGCTCGACCTGCGGGTCATGGTGATCGACCTGAGCCAGATCATCTCCAAGTGGGTGGGCGAGACGTCCAAGAACGTCGCGGCCGTGTTCGAAGCGGCCGAGCGCTCCGGGTCGATGATGGTCTGGAACGAGGGAGACGCCGTCTGGGGCACCCGCGGTGGCGTGGCCACGGCAACGGACCGGCACGTCAACGCCGAGGTGGGGGACCTCCTCCAACGCATCGAGACCTTCTCCGGCTTCACCGTCATCACCACGAACCTCCGGCAGGCCATCGATCACGCGTTCCTGCGCCGCTTCCGGTTCGTGGTGGACTTCCCGCTGCCGTCGGAGGCCGAACGGCGCCGCCTGTGGCGGTCTGCGTTCCCGCCGCAGACCCCCGTCGAACCCCTGCGCTGGGACGCCCTGGCCTCGCTCCCGCTCACCGGCGGCTCGATCCGCAACGTCGCGCTCGGTGCCGCCTTCCTCGCCGCGGCGGGGGGACGTCCGGTGGACAGGACGATGCTCGAAGCCGAACTCGCCGAGGAACTGCGCAAACACAACCTTCCGGTCCCTCACGTGACCTGGGAGGAGACGGCATGAGCGCACTCCCTCCAGCGGTCCGGATCCGGGTGGGCACCCTCCGGGTGACCGCCGGCTCGGCGACCGAGGCGCGGCTGCTCGCCGACGCCCTGCCCGCGGCGCTCGAGCGGGCGTTGTGGTCGTGGCCGGCCCCGGCGGCACCTGTCCTGGGGCGCTCCGACACCGGGGCCCGCAGGGCGGATCAGGTGGCCGCGGCGATCGTCGAAACGATGCGGACCCGGCTCGGCGGTGGCGGGCCACGATGAGGCGACTGGCACAGGCCGTGCGCCCTGCCCGGCGCGCACACGCGACGCCTTCCGGGGCGGGGACCCGGCAGGGCGTCGGCGGGCACATCGCCGGTACGCGTACGTCGGCGCCGTCCTTCGCTGCGACGAGGTCGACACCGTCGTCCGTACCGTCGGCGAACCCCGTCGCCGAGCCGGCGCCGGCACGGATCGGTCCCGCGCCCGGGTCCGCACCCGCGTTCACCTCGTCGGCCGCCGCAGCGCCCCCGGCCACGACCGCCCCGCGACCCACGCCCGCACCGCCTGCTCCGTCATCCAGCTCGCCACCACCGGTCCCAGTGACCCGGCGACGCGGCACCGAACACGTGCACTCGGCGATCGATCAGCCCGGCCGTCCCCTCCCGCCGTCCCTGCGCGGTCAGATGGAGACCGGGTTCGGTCGTGACCTCTCCCACGTCCGGGTGCACGACGGCCCGTCGGCCGCGCGTGCGGCGTCCCTGCTCGACGCCCGGGCCTTCTCCCTGGGACCGCATCTGGTCTTCGGAGCCGGGGAGTACCGCCCGGACACTCCCGGCGGACGCGGCCTCATCGCGCACGAACTGGCGCACGTGCTCCAGGCCCACGCCGATAGCCGGCCGCACGCCGCCGTGGTGGACGATCCCCGGCTGGAGGCGGAGGCCGACCGGGCCGTGCAGGCGCTGGCGGACGGCGGGCGCCCGGTGATCGAGCCGCGGCCCGGCCCACCGGTCATCCGCCGGGCCGGCAAGGGCGGGACCGCGCCGCCGGCCGTCCCGGCGACCTCGCCCGCGTCCGCCCCGGGCACCGTCGCCGCGCCCAAGGAGGCCGCGGCCCAGCCCGGCACGGCCGCGGGCCCAGCGCTTCGGCTGCCCCCCGGACTGACGGTGATCACCGACGAGCCGGCAGGTCTCGGCACCACCGAACTGGTCGTCGAACTCCCGGCTTTCACCCTCCCCCTGGAAAAGGGAGCCGGTCCCTGGGTGCAGAAGGCGTACGACGACGCCGCGGCCGGCGGCCGCCTGGTCTTCACCCCCCTCATCGAGGGCAACTCGACCGCGAACTACGACTCGGTCGCCGCGTACAAGGAAGGCGGCGAGAAGTACAAGGACGTATGGCTCGGGGCCTTCGGCTTCGCCAACACGACGAAGCTCGCCGACGCGATCACCGCAGCGGCGGCGAGCGACGAGACGGTGCGCACCAAACTGGCCGATCCGGCTGTCAAGGAGGTCGTGAAAGGTCTGGGCAAGAGCCTCAAGCAGTCGAAGTGCGACATCGACCACATCGTCGAGAAGCAGCTGGGCGGGACCTCGATCCCCTCGAACCTCCAACTGCTCACGAGCACCAAGAACCAGGCCTCGGGCCGGGAGACCTACCAGGCCCTCGTCGAGGTCGTGAAGCAGATCCGCGACCCGGCCATGCGCGGCCCGGGCGTCCGCAAGCTTCAGATCCGCATCGCCAAGGCGACCGTCCCCACCGGGCAGCCCGACCCCAGCTATGAGATCGAGAACCTGCTGCGCTCCGGTGCCGTGCGTGGCTCGGAGGCGGAGAAGGCCAAGGCCGCCGGAAAGCCCGTCAGACTCATGGCCGGCGGCCAGGGGGAGACGGTGCTGGTGCGGGACACCGGCGAGACGCCGCTGGACACCCTCGCCCGACGCATCGTGCCGGGCATGCGCATCGAGACCTACAAGCGCGCCGCCGCAGGGGCCAAGTCCACACGGGACACCGTCCTGGGCACGCTCGACAGCCGCGCCGTGTCGAGCACCAAGGCCGGCTCGACGGTCACCCTCGAGGCCGAACTGGTGCCTGAGGCCGCTCCTGCCCCCGCCACCGCCGCCGGCCCCGAGACCACGGCGGACCCGACCGCGGCGCCTCCGGGCGAGGTGCGGCAGCTGAGGCTCGACAAGGCGAAGAACCCCAAGATCGCCTTCTTCTACCCGTACCTGAGCCCCGGCGAGCTGACCAAGGTCGCCCTCGACGAGCACGGCAACCTCACCGGAGAAGGGATCATCCACTCCTCGGTGCCGTTCCTGGGCAACCTCAACGTCGTCTACACCAAGGACGAGTTGAAGCTGGTCGCACCCCTCCCCGCCGCCCAACTGGCCTCGCCCCTGCCCGGAGCGTTCCGGTTCACCGGCGGTGAACTGGCCCTGCAGCTCTCCCCGGCGCTGGTGCCGAACGGAACCCTGACGTTCTCGGTCGGCCCCGCCGCCAAGCCCGTGATGCTCGGCACCCTCAGGGTGACGTTGCGCAACGGCGCGCTGGTCGCCGCAGGTGACCTGACCCCGGCGGGGAAGCTGCCCGGCGTCAACGCGGCGGCCGGGCACGTGGAGTGGAACTCGGAGACCGGGTGGTCCGGCAAGCTCACGGCCGACTCGGCCTCCATCCGCCCGCAGTCCACCGCCAACGTCGAGATCGGCTTCACGACCAAGTCCGGCAGATTCGACCCGTACGCGACCGGTGCGATCACCACGACCATCCGCAACTCCCAGCTGAGGCTCGGCGCCCTCTGGGAGGGGCGCGCCCTCACCTACCACGGATCGGTGACGGTCGAGAAACCCCTGCCGTTGGTGAACTCGGTGAAGCTGGCCGGCCGGTACGGCGAACGCGGCCTGTTCCTGCAGGGCGATGCCGACATCGTCTGGAAGCAGTTCAGGGCCACGATGAAGGTCGAGTACAACCGGACCGAGGAGGAAGAGGAGGGGCGGTTCTCGGGCGCGGCCACGATCGCCGTCAAGACCCAGAAGGCGGACGGCTCCCTGAGCCTGAACTTCGACGAGAAGGGCCGCTATTGGGGCAAGGGCAGCATCGGCTACCAGGTCACCAAGGACCTGCGTCCGGTGCTGGGCGTCGAGATCACCAAGGACCAGCGGATCAAGCTCTCCGGCGAGGTCACCGTCGGCAACATCGTCCTGGTGCGCAAGTGGCCGTCCCCCGAAGGCGGGACGGTGCCGCTGCTGAAGGGGATCGGGGCGAAGTTCTCCTTCCCCACACCGGTCCCGGCCGTGACCGCCTACCTCGAACTGCGGGGCTCGCTGCAACTGGGCTACGGCGTGGGCCCGGTCGTGCTGAAAGCCGTCGTGTTCAAGGGCGAGCTCTACCCGTTCGAGGACGACCCGAAGGTGGCGGCGAAACTCACCGGCGCCTTCGCGGTGCCCGCCTACGCCGAACTGTCCGGCACGTTCGGTGCCTATATCGGGGCCGAGGTCGCCCTCGGTGCCGTCGGCGCCAAGGGCGGGATCGACATCACGCCGTCGCTGCGCATCGACGGTGAAGGCGGCGTCACGATCGCCGCCGACTACGACAAGGACGGCTTCTCGTTCGACGCCGAGGCCTACGCCAAGGGGCAGTTGACGGCGAGCGCGAAGGTACTCCTCGCCGCCGAACTCTACGCCGCCTGGGGGCTGTTCTCCCATCGCTGGACCTATGAGGTGGCCTCCGTGTCGGCGCGGATCGGACCCGAGCTCAAACTCACCCTGGGCCGGATCGCGTACGCCAAGAACGGCGAGATCACCTGGCCCAGCCTGTCCCAGATCAAGGTCGAACCAGAGTCCATCGACCCCGTGCAGGTCATCAAGGACATGCTCGGGCGCGGGAAGGCGGTCGAGAAATGACCCGCATGCGGAGAGGAGGACCGCGATGACCACGTTCCCCGGCTCGCCGCGGACGGTGCGAGGCGGTTTCGTCGTCATGGACGGCGACGGGCGCGCGGTCGTGCGCACCATCCCGTTCCAGTACAACCCCGAGACCCTGACCCGGACCCTCACCCCGCGGGGCGCGGCCACGGACACGGGCGACCGCCTCGAGGCGCTCCGGCTCGTCGGGCCGCCGGTGGAGACCATGAAACTCGAGATCGTCCTGGACGCCACCGACCGGCTGGAGAAGCCCGACCAGAACCCGACCACGGTCGCCGAGGGCCTTGCCGCGGACCTCGCCGAGCTGGAGACGATGATCTCACCGGCCACCGACGACCTGGTGGCCGCCGAGGCGCTCGCCGGGCGGGGAACGCTGGAGATCCTCCCGCTTCCCTCCCCGCTGCTGCTGCTCGTCCTCGGGGTCAACCGCACGCTGCCGGTGCGGATCACCGAGTTCACCGTCACCGAGGAGGCCTTCGACACGCGGCTCAACCCGATCCTCGCCCGTCTCGGGCTGGGGGTGCGCGTGCTGTCGTTCGACGACCTGCCACCGGGGTCCAAGGGGGCCGAGCTCTTTCTCACCGCTGCCCGCCGCCGCGAGCGGCTCGCCGCCCGTCGGGGAGCCGGCCTCCAGAGCGTCGGACTGTCGAGGGTGCCATGACCGCCGTACCGTTCCCGCCGAACAGCCGCTACCACTCGGTGCCCGTCGTCAGCCGCACCCGCGACGACGGAACCACCGAGGTCTACCTGGCTCGCCGCATCCTGCCGGCGCCCGATCGCCACGTCCCGCTCGGGTACCGCCGGCTGGGCGGTGCGGAACGGCCCGACACCCTCGCCCATGACGCCTACGGCGACCCCGCGCTCTGGTGGCGCATCGTCGACGCCAGCGGCGAAGCCGACCCGGCCCGACTGACCGGCTCGGAGGGCCGGCTCGTCATGATTCCGCTCCCCCTGGAGATCGCCGACCATGGCCGCGCTTAGCACCGTCACGCTGACCGTCCTGATGGGGCCGGTCGCCGTCGCCCCCGCGCCGAAGGCGGTCGTCGACGCCCTGGACGGCGCCACGGTGACGCATGCGGTCGGGACGCGCTCGGGGTTCCAGCTGAGCTTCACCTACTCCAAGACATCGCCGATCGCGACGTCCCTGCTCCCCATGGGCTTCTTCGACCCGATGGTGCGCGTCGTGCTCGTGGCGACGCTGCGCGGAGTGCCCAAGGTGCTCGCCGACGGGCCGATCAAACGCCAGGACGTCACCGCCACCGGCCGCCCCGGCGAACACCGGCTGGTCGTCACCGGCGACGACGTCTCCGGCTACATGGACGTGGCCGACCTCACCGGTTTCCCGTTCCTGGGGATGCCGCCGTTCGCCCGGGTGGCGGCGATGATGGCCAAGTACGCCCCGTTCGGCGTCGTACCGGTGACGATCCCTCCGCCCTTCCAGCCCGTGACGGCTGCGGTGGAGAAGTACGCCCATCAGCAGGGGACCGATTTCGAGTACGCCACGAAGCTGGCCAAGGACGCCGGTCACGAGTTCTACGTGATCCCCGGACCGGCGCCCGGCACGAACACCGCCTACTGGGGACCGCAGGTGCGCGTCGGCGCCGTGCAGCCCGCCCTCACCGTCGACATGGACGCCGCGGCCAACCTCGACGGCCTGAGTTTCTCCGCCGACGGCAACGCCGCGGTCCTGCCCTACGCGCACGTCAAGGTCGCGAACGTCTCCGTGCCGGTTCCGGCGCCGGAGGTGACGCTGCTCAAACCGCTGCTCGCCGCAAGGCCGTTGGTGCCGACCCGCACGAAACTGCTGGAGACCGACCGGATGCCTCTGCCGGAGGTTCTGATGACCCTGCTCGCCGCACGCGGCACGGCGGATCCGCTGACCGCGACCGGGTCGATGGACCTGGTGCGCTACGGGCAGCCGCTCGACGCCCGGTCCCTGGTCGGGGTGCGCGGCGCGGGGCGGGCGCACGACGGACTGTGGTTCGTGCGCTCGGTGACCCACACGCTCGGGCGGGGGAGCTGGAAGCAGGCGTTCCAGCTGGCACGGGACGGTTTCGTATCGAACGTCACGGAGGTGGCGCCATGACGGCTGGACCCAAGTACTTCGGGAAGTACCGGGCGACCGTGCTCAGCACCACCGACCCCCTCGTGCAGGGCCGGATCCAGGTCCAACTGTCGGATCGCTACGGCCTGTTCCCCTCGACGTGGGCCCTTCCAGCGGTCCCGTTCGCCGCCAAGGGCGCGGCAGGTGTCATCGCGCTGCCCCAGACCGGCAGCGCGGTCTGGGTCGAGTTCGAGGCGGGCGATCCCGACTGCCCCATCTGGACCGGCGCCTTCTGGCCCGACCCGGCGGGCGTCCCGGCCCTCGCCATGGCCGGTACCCCCGCCACACCCAACATCCACCTCCAGACCACGACCGGCGTCTCGGTCACGCTTTCCGATCTCCCGGCGGCCCAGGTGCAGGTGCTCACGCCCACGGGGGCGTCGGTCGTCATCGGCTCCGCCGGCATCAGCATCAGCAACGGGCAGGCGTCCATCGTGCTCTCCGGACCCTCGGTGATCATCAACGGGGGTGCGCTCGTGGTGACTTGAGCCGCCCGCCCCCGCACAGCCCGCCGTCCCCACGTACCGCGGAAGGAGCCCTCGATGCCGGGGCCCGTCCTGCACACCGGAGCGACCGTGACCTGCCCGCACGGCGCGCCCTTGAACGTCGTAGCCGCCGGTCCCCGGGTCACCGTGTCCGGCGCCCAGGCAGCCGTCCTCACCGACCAGGGACTCGTCACGGGATGCCCTTTCACCGTGCCGCCCTCGAAGCCCCAGCCCTGCGTCAGCACGAAGTGGCTCGCGGGAGCCACCCGCGTGACCGCCTCCGGACAGCCGCTGCTGATCAACCCCGTCGGGGCGGTCTGCCTGTCCGCGGACCAGCTCCCTGCTGGTCCGCCGATCGTCTCGGGTAGCCAGACCAGGGTGGTGGCGACATGAGCAGGCTCGCCTTCCCGTTCACCGTCACCGCACTGGGTCGCTCGGCCCAGGTGACCTATGGCAGCGACGAGCACGTACGGCAGATGCTCGAACTGCTGGTACTCACCCTGCCCGGAGAACGGGTGATGCGCCCGGAACTCGGCAGCCCCGCACGCCAGTTGGTGTTCGGCCCGCAGGACGGTCCCGCCACGGTCGCACTCGGCGCCGCCCTGCAGTCGGCGATCCAGCAGTGGCTCGGCGACGTGCTCACCCTGCTGGACGTCGCGGTGGAGGTCACCGGTAGCGGAGTGCTCGAGATCGTCGTCACCTACGAGGTCCGCTCCACCGGCACCACCGACGAGCTACGCGTACGGAAGGACCTCCCGTGACCGGCGCCCGCTACCACTGCTGCGACGAGCGCCGCCGAGCCGCGCTGGCCTCGTCCGGGCCGGCGGATGTCTCCGGGATCGACTACGTGGAGGTCCACCGAGGAGGCACGGTCGCCCAGCCGACCCGGATCGACATCGTGCTCGTCAAACCGCTTCCGCTGCCCCACGCCGCGCTCACCGGCGACAACATCGCCCTCACCGGAGGCGTGCGGTTCCCGGCGCCCGGGGTGGAACCCGTCGTGGGTGCGGAGCCAGGCGGAACACAGGTGTCGCGGTACACGGTCACGGTGCCCGGCGGCCAGCCGACCGATTTCTCGACGTACCGGCTCGCGATCGTCGAGGGGCCGGGGTCGGACACTCCGCCCGACTTCATCGATCCACGTCTGTCCGCGGTCGACTTCTCGTTCGCCGTGGACTGTGCCGCGGACGGCGACTGCGCCCCCAGCTGCCCGGGCCTGCCCGAGGCGGCGCCGCCGGACCCGCACTTCGACTACCGGACCCGCGACTGGGAGGGCTTCAGGCGCCTGATGCTTGACCGGATGTCGGTGCTCGTTCCAGGTTTCCGCGAGGACGACCCGGTCGACCTGACCACGACGATCGTCGAGGCGCTCGCCTTCCGCGCCGACCAGCAGAGCTACACCCTCGACTGGATCGGGACCGAGGCGTTCCTGGACACCGCGCGCACCCGCGCGTCGGTGACCCGCCATGCCCGGCTGCTCGACTACACGCCCGGCGAGGGCGCCTCCGCACGCACATTCGTCAGCCTCTCCCTCACGCCGGGTGCCGCGAGCAAGGACGGCTACCGGCTGCCGGCGGGCACGCCGGTCCTGCCCCGCTCGGAGGCGCTGGCCCCCGTCGTGCCGGCCGCGGACTACCCGGCCGTGCTCGCGTCCAAGCCGGTGGTCTTCGAAACGCTCGCCGACCTGTGGCTGTGGCGGTGGCGCAACGACATCGCACTGCACACCTGGGGCGACGAGCGCTGCACGCTGCCGGCCGGGTCGACGGCGGCCACGCTCGTCGACGGGAGTGAGGGATCCGGGCCGCTCCAACCGGGCGACTTCCTCCTGCTGGTGGAAACGGCGGCTCCCGACACCGGCCGTGCCCAGGACGTCGATCCGGGGCACCGGCACGTCGTCCGGCTGACCCGGGTGACACCGGTGCAGGACGTCCTCGCGCCGGGCGCACTGCTGGACATCGAGTGGGACGCGTCCGACGCGCTGCCTTTCGACCTGCCGGTCTCCGCCCAGGTGCCGCAGCCGTCCGGCCCGGCGCAGCGCGTCGTCTGTGCCGCGGCGCGCGGCAATGTCGTACTCGCCGAGCACGGCGCCACCCTGCCGCCGCCGTCGCACCTGAACCTGCCGCCGTCGGCCGGCGAGGCGCTCGCCCCGCGGCTGTCCCCGCCCGCCCCGCAGCCCGGGGCGGCCTGGCGTCCCGTCGTGAGCGGCGGCATCGGTCCGCTGTCGCGGATCGCGCAGCACGGCCCGGCCGACCCCGGGCCGCCGTCCGCTCGCGCCCTCACCGCCGTCGACGCGGCCCGGTGCCTTCCGGAGATCACCCTCCACGACGCGTTCGCGAGCTGGACCGTCCGGCGCGATCTGCTGGCCAGCGGTCGGTTCGCCCGGGACTTCGTCGTGGAGACCGGGCCGGACGGGCGTCCGCAGCTGCGGTTCGGCGACGGCACGCACGGGCTGGCCCCGACCGTGGGTGACTCGCTCGGTGTGAGCGGACGGTTCGGCACCGGCCCGGTCGGCAACCTCGGCCCGGACGCGCTGGGCCATGTCGTCCTGCCGGATGCCGACCGGAGGGTGCCCGTCTCGTCGGTGACCAACCCGGTCGCGGCGTCGGGAGGCGCGGCGCCGGAGGAGGACGCCGCGGTCCGGGTTGCCGCCCCGGAGGCGTTCCGCCGTCAGGAGCGCGCCGTCACGCCCGCGGACTACGCAGAGGCGGCGCGCCGGTTCCCGGGCGTCGCCGACGCCGTCGCCGTGTCGCGCTGGACCGGCGCATGGCAGACCGTGATCGTCCATGTCGACCGGCAGGGCGGAGCCGGCGTCGACGCGGCCTTCCGCACAGGCCTGCTGGCCCACCTCGAGTCGTTCCGGCTGGCCGGCTTCGACGTCGCGGTACGCGAGGCCCGTGCCATCCCTCTCGACATCAGCCTCGCGGTGTGCGCCGAACCCGGCGAGCTGCGCAGCGAGGTGGGGCGACGGGTGCGCGCCGCCCTGTCGCCCGCCGGGAGCCACGGCACTCCGGGGTTCTTCCATCCCGACCGGTTCGGCTTCGGCACCGCCCTGTACCTGTCGGTGCTCCTCGCCGCCGTGCTGGCCGTGCCCGGGGTGCAGAGCGTCACGCCCCTGGTGTTCCAGCGCTTCGGGCGCCTCGCCCTGGGAGAGCTCGACCGCGGGGTGATCCGCCCGGCGCCGACCGAGGTACTGGAACTGCGCGACGATCCGAGCTTCCCGGAGCGAGGACGTCTTCGGATCAGTACCGGAGGTGGCCGATGAGCTGCACGTGCGGCTGCGGCGCGGGTGACGCCGCATCGTGCGCGGGAACCGGCCCGGGCACCTCCGGGCAGCTCCCCGGCGATCCGGTCCGCTTCCGCTACGGCGCGATCCTGGAGCGTCTGCTCGACAGGATCGCGCGGGCCGAGGCCCTCGACAGCCGGCCACTGGCGGCGCTCGGACGCTCGCCCGACGATCCCGCCGTCGCCCTGCTCGCGGCGGCGGCCGGAGCGCACCACGTGCTGGCCTGGACGCTCCACCGGCTCGCGGTCGACTCCACACTGCCCGGCACCGAGGACCGCGCGGCCCTGGCCCGGCTGACCGCCATGCTGGGGCACGTGCCCCGGCCGGCGATCGCCGCCGACGCCCTGCTGGCCTTCCGGGTCGGCACGCTCCCCGGCGCACCGGACGGCACCGCGCTGCCGGGCCTGCCGGACGTCGTGACGATCCCCCAGGGACTCAAGGTGGCTTCGGTGCCCGAACAGGGCGGAGAGCCGGTGACCTTCGAGACGGACGGCGCCGTCGAGGCCCGTACCGCGTGGAACGCGCTCCGGCCGTTGCGAGCGCTGGCCCTGCCGCACGTCTCGGCCGCGACCCCGAGTGTCGAGGTCGCGGGCGTCGATTTGGGTGCCCGGGTCGGTGACCGGGTGCTCGTACACGCCGGTACGGCCGAAGCGGGGAAGTCCTGCTGGCTTCTGGCCCGTGTCACGGCCGTGGACGTCGCCGCCTCCGCCGAGCCGGCGCATACCGTGCTCGACGTCTCCGGCGGGCAGTTGCTGACCGTGGACGACACCCTGACGGCGCCGGCCGGTCCGGGCGCGGTGATCCTGCTGGGGCAGCGTGGGCAGGCGTTCGGCGCGACGGCACCGGACATCACGTTCATGCCGGACGCGGTGCGCAACGCGCACGGCAAGCACGTGGGCACCGAACTGCCCACCGAATGGGACAACTTCGTGATGGGCGCCGTCTCCAGCGACACCTGGAACATCCACCTCGAGGCCGTGCACCCGGAGGCCGCGCCCGGCCGTGTCGTCGTACTCGAGACCGGATCCGCAAGTTCCACGCCCGGCGCCGCACGCATCACCGCGGCCCGGGAGACCGCACGCTCGGACTACGGCCTGTCCGCCCGCTGCACCCTGGTCACCCTCGGGCCCGCGCTCGCCGATGGCTTCAACAACATGGTCCGTCAGACGACGATCCACCTCGAGACCGCCCGGGGAACGCTCGTCGCCCGCCCCGAGGAGCGCGTCCTGCCGGTCACCGACCCGGGACCCGACGGCCGGCCGGCGCCACCGCAGCACCCCGACTTCGAGCCGGAGAACCTTCCCGACCGGTTCTATCTGGCTGGACAGACCGCCCTGCCACCGGGGCGGCGCGTGATCCTCACCGGGCGGACGGCCGACGGCGAGACGGTGTCCGAGGCGGCGACGGTGCTGCGCACCGAAACACGCACCGGAACACGCACCGGCCACGCGCACCGGGCGACGCTCGTCGTGTTCGACCGGCCCCTGTCCGGCCGATGGACCAGCGCGACGCTGACCGTGCTCGCCAACGTCGTCCCGTCCTCGCACGCGCAGACACCTGCCTCGGGCGCCGAGACCCTGGGGTCCGGCGATCCGGCGACCGCACTGCCACGCTTCCCGCTCAAGCAGTCACCGCTGGCCCATGTCGCCGCACCGGGGCCGCGTGGTTACGCCCCGGCGATCGAGGTCCGGGTCGACGACCGCCGCTACGAGGATGCCGACACCCTGTACGGCGAAGGATCCGACAGCCGCCGGTTCCGGGTCACCGAGCGGCCCGACGGTGGGTCCGAAGTGCAGTTCGCGGGGCGATTGCCGAGCGGGAGCGGGAACGTCGTCGCCCTGTACCGCACCGGTGGTGGAGCGACAGGGAACGTCCCGGGCGGCCGGCTGACCCAGATCGTCACCCCGGTGATGGGAGTCGCCTCGGTGACGAACCCCCTGGCCGCGGACGGGGGCAGCGATGCCGAGACGATCGAGGAGATGCGTACCGGCGCGCCGAAGGCGATCCGGACCCTGGACCGAGCCGTGTCCCTGGCGGACTTCGAGGCGTTCGCCGAGGGATATCGCGGAGTCGGCAGGGCCTCGGCCGTCGAACTGCGGGCGGGGCTGCGGCGGATCGTGTGCGTCACCGTCGCCAGCACCTCGTTCGAGCCGCCCGCGGCGGGCTCGGACCTGGTCACCGGACTGCACGCGGCGCTCGTCGCGGCGGCGCCCCCGGGGACCCATGTGCGGATCGAGGGCTTCGTCGACCTGCCGATGACCGTGACCCTGGCCCTCGCGTCCGACCCGGACCTGCCCAGGCCGGACGTGGAGGCCGCCGTCCGGGCCGCGCTTGTCCGCGACTTCGGCAAGTCGGCCCGGCCCTTCGGCACCGCCGTGCACCGCTCACAGGTCATCGCCACGGCGCAGCACGTCCCAGGCGTCACGGCCGTCGTGCTCACCGGCTTCTCCGCGCCGGGCGTGACACAGGACGCCGAAGGACGACTCCCCTGCCCCGGGCCGACCCTGGTGACCGACCGGAACACCGGCCTGACCCGTCTGGAGCCGGCCCGGCTCCTGTCCGTCGCCGCGTCGGACATCACGTTCACGGAGCTGACCGCATGAGCTTCCCGACGACGGACAGCGGGGCCGAACTGCCGGAGTCCCGCATCGAGGCGGTAGCCGCGTCCCTGTACGGCCTGCTGCCCGCCCATGTGCGTCAGGCCGATCTGGCCGCCACCGGCTCCCTGCGGGCCCTGTTCGGGGTGCTGGGCCGGGCGAGCGCCGAGATCGACGCCGAGATCGACGCGTGGTACGACGCGCTCTTCGTCGAGACGGCCGGGGACGCGGCACTCGACGCGATCGCCGCCCTGGTCGCCGCGCCCACGCTGCACCCCGTCCCCGGAGACACCGGAATCGGCCGTCGTGCCTTCGTGGCCAACACGATCCGCTACCGGCGCGGCAAGGGGACGGCCCGCGTCATCGAGGCGATGGCCGGCGACGTCACCGGTCTGGCCGCGGTCGCGGTCGAGTACTACCAGCGGCTGGCCGGCTGCGCCCACCTGCTGAACGTGCGTCAGGACCGCCCCGCCACCGCCTGTCTCGTCCCGGGGCGGACCGCGTCGTCGGTCGGCGGCGCCTTCGACCGGCTGCCCCGCCTTCTCGACGTCCGCCGCGTCGACCGGACCCGCCCGGGCCGGCCCGCCGGGCGGCACGCGCCGACCTCGGTGGGTGTCCACCTGGTGCGGCCGTTGGTGGTGGGGTTCCCCGCCCCGGCCGCCCAGACCGTGTCGGCGCCCGCCACCGTCCCGGCGGCGGACCTGGCGGGCGTCCCCCTGGCGCGGCCGTGGGAGGCCGACGGGACGGCGCTGCCGGGGTACTTCCAGCTGGCCCAGCAGCCAAATGAAGCACTGCGCCTGTTCAATCCGGATCGCCGGGCCGACGCCGCCGGGACCCGGCTCCGGGAGGTCGACCTGCCCGACCGGCTGCGCCGCCTGCCCCTGCACGAGGAGACCACGGAACTGCGCGCCGCCAAGCTGGAGAAGCGGCCGCCCCGGCTGCCCGACCGGCGCTGGTTCGACCAGCGGACCGGTGCACCGTTCACCGTCTTTCTGCGACGGGACGGCGAGAGCGCCTTCCGGCGGGTGCCGCCCGAGGAGATCCGCATCGTGAACCTGGAGTCGCCACCGACTCCGCCAGGTGCACGGCCCGCCGCCCAGGTGTCCCACACCTGGTACGAGCCGGGGACCACGGCTCCACAGCGCAGGAGCGGCACCCATGCCATCGCCTGCGCCGTCGATCCGGTGACCGGCCGGATCGTCGTGCCCGAGGCCTCCGGTCTCCCCGATGTCGTTGAGGTCCGGGTGGCCTGTGCCACGGCCGCCGGCCTGGCCGTCGGAGCCGGTGCCCAGGACCGCAACGCCCCGGACCAGCCGTTCGACATCCGGGACACCGGCGGCCCGAAGGACCTCGTCTGGGTCGTCGACCCCACCACCACGACCGGCGGCTCCGCGGAGATGGCCGGCCGGACGGTCCCCACGCTCGCGGCCGCCCTCGCCGAAGTCGCCACCCTGGGGGCAGGACGGCGCAGCCTCGTCGTCCTGGCCCGCTGCGACCTGGAAGCGGCGCCCGCCGCCTCGGCGACGCTCGACGTGACGGTGCCTCCCGCGTCCGAGGTGCACCTCGTCGCCGCCCAGTGGCGACCCCCGCGGACCGCACCGGGTGCGGACACGGACCCCGCCCTCCGCGGGTTCGTCGTCCGCCGGGAACGGCGCTACACGGTGGACGTCCCGATGCGGGTGCTGCGGGGGAGCGGAGACGGCACCGCACGCGCCGGCCGCCTCGTGCTCGACGGCCTGGAACTCACCCGCGGCCTGCGGCTCCACGCGGACGCCGTGGCCGAGCTGGACCTGCGCTACGTCACCGTGCGCGCCCCGGGCGAGGTCGCGGTGCGCGCGGACGGTCCGCTCGTGGCGACCCGCATCCAGGTCGACCGCGCGATCTGCGGCCCGTTGCGGATCGGGGACACGAACATCTCTGTGAGCGGCGCGCTTGTGGTCACCGACAGCGTCGTGACCGCTGATGGTGCGCCGGGCGCCGCCCTCGACGCCCCGGACCTCGACGTCACCCTGGGCGACGTCACCGTGCTCGGGGCCTCGTCGCTGCGCTCCCTGACGGCGACGAACACCGTGTTCGCCGAGACGGTGGCGGTGACTCGTCGTCAGACCGGGTGCGTACGGTACAGCTTCGTACCCCCGGGCTCGGCGACACCGCGCACATTCCGGTGCCAGCCGGCGCTCGCCCTGGCCGCAGCCGAGGAGGCCGCGCGACGACCGTTGACGGCAGAGGAGGCCGACGCGATCCGGCTCGCGAACGAGCCCGTCTTCCTGGACACCTTCGCCGAGGAACCGACGCTGGCCATGCTGCACCCGCTGTGCCCCGACAGCGTGCGCTCGGGAGGCGAAGGCGAGGTCGAGATGGGCGCCTTCGCCCGCGCCGCGTACGGCATCGCCACGGCCAACGTACGGGCTCTGTTGGACGAGTACCTGCCGGTCGCCCTGGAGGCCGGAATCATCGACGACACGCGCTCCAGCGCCGTCGCAGCCCGGAGGAACAGACCATGACCATCCGCAACGACGCCACACGCCTGACGATCCGGGCGGAGGACGAGCGGCACCCGCGCTCGGTAGTCGGCCGGCAGGGGCAGGTGCTGCTGGACGCCGACCTCGACCAACAGAGCCGGCATCTGCTCCACCGGGTCGAGACGGCGACCGACGACATGCTCGGCGCCGGCGGCCGCCTGGTGGTCCCGGCCAGCTCGAACGCCTTCTCGGTGACGCCGGCTCCGACACCGGACGCCTGCGGGCTCGGGACCGGCCACGGTTTCCAGGGCGGCTGGCTGGTGGAGAACGCCACCAAGGGCTGCCTGCTGCGCACCCAGCCGCATCCCCGCACGGACACCACCCCGACGGCCCCGGTACTCCTCACCCTCAAGACGCTGGTCCGCTACGTCGACCCCGTCGAGGAGAAGGCCTTTGCCGACCCGGCGCTCGGCGACGCCCAGGCGGCCGGTCGCGCGCTGATCGACTGGCAGGTGTTCCCCTTCGCTCCGGCCGGCGGCTGGGGCACGGACTTCGGCTGCGCCACGGCGACGACGCACCCGGACTGGGTCAAGCTGGCGAAGCCGTCCTCCGGCACGCTGGCCGTGGTGCCGGACACGGCGCCCCCGACGACCGACCCCTGCTCGCTCATGCCGCAGGGCGGCTACTCGCGGCCCGAGAACCTGCTGTTCCGGATCGAGGTGCACGGCGGCGTCCCGCGCCCGGACCATCCGACCGCGGACGGCCCGCGGTTCGGCATGGACGGGCTCACCCTCAAGCTGTCCAGGCGCAACGCCTCGGTCCTGGCCGGCGTGGTGAAGGTGGACGGTACTGACATCACCGTCGAGCCGCCGGCGCTCGACCTGCTGAACTGGTTCAGCGCAGGTGCCTACGCCGAGTTCGTGTCGAAGCACGACGACGTCGACCCCCGGGACGCGGCCGCCCGGGAGCGGCTGTTCCAGGTCGCACGGGCGACGGACGTCGTCGTGACACTGGAGACCGCCGCGGCGGGCATGGCCGGTTCGATCAAGGACAATCCCGCGGGCTGGTTCCTTCGGCTGTGGGACGCCTTCCCGGAGGGCAACGGGGTCGCGACCGCCAAGCCGTCCGCCGAGGACCCACAGCACTCGGAGCTCCTCGACCTGGGCGACGGTCTGCGGATCCGGCTCGGCCAGGGCGGCGACGACGTCTTCCGTCGTGGCGACTACTGGACGTTCTCCGCCCGCGCCGACGGATCGGTGGACTGGCCGCCGGGACGGGAGGAGCCGCCTCACGGCCCGCAGATCCGGTACGCACCGCTCGCAGCCCTGACCGGCCCGTCGACCGCCCAGGACTGCCGCGTGCCCGCCGCCACGCTGACCGACCGCACGCTCCTGTACCGGGGCGGTGACGGCCAGGAGGTTCCGGCACCTGTCGGCGGCGGCTTCGTCACCCTGCCCGGCAGGCTGCGGGTCGCGGTGATGCGCGGGCGTACCCCGGTAGCCGGGGCCTCGCTGACCTGGAGCATGCCTGCGGGCGGCGTCCCGAGCCAGGTCGGCGGATCCGCGGTGAGCGGGGCCGGCGCCGTCACGACGACGACCGACGCACAGGGGCTGTGCGAGGTCGCGTGGGCCATCGACGCCGGCCGCACCGACAAGGAGCACCAGGTGCAGGCAGCCCTCACATCGGCCACGGGCACCCCTGAGGGCCCACCGCTGATGTTCACGGCAGGCTTCCGGACGGCCGCGGCCACCAGTTACCAGCCCGGTGACTGCGCCCTGCTCCAGCAGGCCACCACGGTGCAGCAGGCGCTCGACGTCCTGTGCGCCCATGAAGGCGGCCCGGCGGAACCCCTGGCTCTGCGGCTCACCTCGATCCGGCTGACCGACCCCCGGGGGACGGCCGTCGAGCTGGTGAGGGACGACTTCATCCTCAACGGGCTCGACGTGGCCTACAACGCCTTCGCCGCCGGAATCACCCTGAACGCGGCCCTGGGGAAGGACAACGTGCCCCTGGAGTCCACACCGCAGCCGCGCGACCCGATTGTCGAGGTCGAGCTGGACCTGCCGTACCCGGGGACGGACTACGACAAGGTGTACTGGGCACGCGCGTCGCGCAATCAGGGCAAAGGGATCACCGCTCCGTTCGGTTTCCACCGAGTGCGCCTCGCGGGAGAGGTGACCGTGCCCCACGAGCCGGAGCCCGGTCTGCTGTGGAAGCCGTCGAACATGGCGAGCACGTTCCTGGCGACCGCGCCGCTGCATCGCTGGGGGCAGCGCGTCGTCGATGCGGAGGCGGTCAAGGCCAGCGGGTGGGTCAGCGACGAGACGGTGCCGGTCCTGTGTCGCCTGCGGGTCCGCTCCGCCCATGTGTGGGTCCGCGATCCCGAGACCGGCCGCCCGGTGTACCTGAACGCCGAGCACCTGGGGGTGAGCGCCGGCGCGACGAGACGCGAGCTGCTCGTCCGCGAGCCGGATCCGCAACGGGCGGCCGATCTCGACCTGTTCTTCTACCTGAATCTCGACCAATAGCCCGCGTCCCACCCGCCAGGTACGGGGCCTGTCCAGGGTCACATCCAGCGCGGCAGCGGCCTCACCCGAAGTACGGCGTGCTCGCCGCCGTGGCGACCGGGCTCGCCGCGGTGACCGAGCACGCCTCGCTGAGCCCCCGGATAGGACGAATCGATCTCGGCCTGGAAGCAGGAGAGGGTGGCGCGGTCAGCGACCGGAGATCCCGGGTCCTGCGATCTGCGGAAGGTAGTGAACGCGATCTTCTATCAGAAACGGACGGGCTGCCAGTGGCGCTAGCTGCCCCATGACTTTCCGGCCTGGTCGGCGGTGTTCGCCCGGGAGATGATCCGTGCGTCCCTGCTGCGTGACGGCTGGACACTCCTGCAGGCCTCCGGCGTCGTCCGCGACGACCGGGCCCTGCTTACCTTTGGCTCCAAGGGCGCGGGCAAGACCACCACGGCCCTGCTGCTGGCCAGCCGCGGCGCCCAACTGCTCGCCAACACCGGGTGTTCGTGAAGGTCGTCGGTGACGAGCTGCACGTTCTCCCCTGGCCGTCGGCGGCCGCCATCGGACTGGGCCTGCTCGACGCGCTCGGCTGGTACGGCGTCGTCCGCGACCGGGCTCCAGGCGGGCGAGCAGCTCCACCCCACCCAGCACCAGGACGTCACCGGGGCGCTCCTGGTCGGCCACCGCAAGCCACTTGGGAGTCGGACGGCAAGCGGGAGAAGAAGGTGCAGGTCTTCCCCGACCAGCTCGCCACCTGGTTCGGCATGGAACTCGCGACGGGCGGACATGCGGCAGCACTGCTGTTCCCTCGCATCGACCCCGCCTCGGTCCCGGCCGTGGTCGACGGCGACCGGACCCTCGGCGAAGACGACTTCATGAGGGGGAGCACCGAGGACCGCTACCCGGACCACTTCGGTCTCGCCCATGGCATCAACGGCGGCGGAAAGCGACGTGGCAAGCGCGACCGTCGCCGACCGGCTCGCCGCCCTCCCGCACCACCAGGTCGTGCTGACATCCCCGCCAACGCCGAATTCCTCGCCAAACTCGCGGCCGATCTGTGAACCGAGCCACCACCCGCTGACCGGACCAACCGGGCGGATCGTCGTGGCCGGCGACGGCTACTCGTCGGCTGGGTCCTTCGGGGCGTGCCGCACGGCCTACTTCACGGCCTGCTCCACCTCTAGAGATCTTTAACGGCTGAGGTTACGGCGGTTGGAAGTCGAGCCCGGTCTTGGCGATGAGACCGTCGATGAGGCGGGGCCGGTACTGCATGCGTTTCAGCCTCGTCTTCACCAACGCGGTGAGCTGGTCCAGTCCGTGTTTGGTGAGGTTGGCCAGCGACCTCTTCAGGTGCGACCACACGCCCTCGACGGGGTTGAGCTCGGGAGCGTACGGCGGCAGCTGGTAGACGGTCAGCCATAATCGGGCGGCGATCAGCTCACGCATGGTGCGGCTGACGTGCGTGTTCAGGTTGTCCCAGACAAGAACGATGGGGCCGCCGAGCTGCTGGTGGGCGGCATCGAGCAGGCAGGCGTAGTCGGTCTCGGTGAAGCCCTTGCGGCGGCCTTTGGAGGGGCCGCGGTCGAGGTGGATGCGGTAGATCAGCCGGGGCCGGTGGCCGGCTTTGGTGCAGATCAGCGCCGCCATCGAGACACGTTTGGTGCCTGCGGCGGTGACCCGCACCACCGGGGTGTGACCCCGTCGGCCCCAGGTACGGCCCTTGGGCGGCCTCAGGCCCTGGCCGGCTTCGTCCTCGAAGCAGAGCCAGGCGCTCAAGTCCGCCGCCCTCTATTTATGACGGGCCACTGCTCGTCCTTCCAGGCGGCGATCCTCTCCTCGTCCCGCTCGGCGGCCTTACGGGAGGGGACCTGAACACTCCAGCCGATGCGGTGCAGCAGCAGGTCCAGCCCAGCCAGGGTGTACTCGACACCGAACCGACGGCGCACGACCTCGGCGATCCGCGCCAGCGTCCAGCACTGGTCAGGCCAGCCGGAGGCGGCCGGACCGGCATCCAACACCGTCTCTAACACGCGCAGTTGACCTGAGTCGAGCTTGCAGCGGGCGCCGCCCGGGCCCTTGGATGCCAGGGCCTGCCGACCCCCTGAGGCCAACGCCCGCCGCCAGCGGTTCGCCGACATCCGGGTCACCCTGACCGCCGGGCCACCTCCCGGTCACTGGCCCCGGCCTCGATCAGATCGGCGGCCGCGAGCCGGACTTGCTCACGCCGAGCCCTTTCCTCAGCCGTCAAGCCGCCGCCATCGGGATACCTCATCCTCCCGGCATAGCGCAGCCCACGACAGCCGTCACGACTCTACGTAACCCGCACCGTTAAAGATCTCTAGCGGCTGGTGTCGGTGGCTTTGGCGTGCGCGGTGATGGCCGGCTGTACGGCCTCGGCACTGGCTACGCCCGACGGTTGGGGCACGGGGCGGGGTTACTGGTCGGCCCACAGGTGGGCGGTTATGTAGTGTGCGGAAATGACAAGAAGCGAGCGGCTCGCAGAGCAGTTGGACTGGCACTGGCGCACGAACCTGCGGCCGCGGCTGGACGGTCTTACCGATGAGGAGTACTTCTGGGAGCCGGTGCGCGGCTGCTGGAGCATCCGCTCACGTGGCACTTCGGCCACACCGATGTCGGCAGGTTCGGGGGAGTGGACGATGGACTTCGCGTCCCCTGACCCGGTGCCGGCGCCGGTGACCACGATTGCCTGGCGGCTGGCGCACATCATCGTCTCGTGCCTGGGCTATCGGGTCGGATGGTACTTCGGCGGCCAGGACGTCGACTCCCAGACCTTCGCCTACGCGGGGACCGCTGACGAGGCGCTG
>NZ_CP011498.1:0-2424 GCF_001027185.1 Streptomyces incarnatus
TTCTCTCCGCTTCGCTCCAAGAACCGGTTGGCCCGCGTTGCGGGCCTGGCTGGCTAGGGGGTTGTGTGGGGGTGGGTGGAGCATAATCGGTGGCTCATGGCTGGTGATGTGCCTCGGGGGAAAGTGCGTTTACGGTTCACGGACTACGTGCTGCGATCCACGGGACCCGGACATCATGCGCCGGACGATGGATGTCGAAGCTGACGTCATCACATTCGACGGTCAGTCTGTTTGCTTATGGCTACGGGGCGTCGAAGTACAGAGCGTGCCCTCTTCATCGCTGGCTTCAATCGAGCTTGCCCAGGAAAACCCGACCACGTCTCCCAAGGCCTACTCGGTGCAGGACGTCAGAACCCGCCACGCGAACGCCTACCAGCGGTGGACACCGGAAGACGAACAACTACTCGTCAAACTTCACACTGACGGCCACGACCCTGAAAGCCTCGCCCGCCGCTTCCATCGCCAGCCCAGCGCGATCCGAGCACGCCTGGAGAAACTAGGAATGGAGAAAACCCGACCAAGCGGGAACCAGGCCAGCACTCCACCGTTCTGAACCGGTCTCAGGTGCTGCACAGCAGGCGCCCAGCCACACCGGGACGGCAAGCCACACCTGGACGGCAAGCCACACCGGGGCAGCAGGCCGGCTCGCCTTCCTCACCCTACTCACCACACCAACGAAGGCGGCACACTACAGAGACCTCCCCCATGCATCAAAACATGCCCCGGATCGAAACTGGAAAGGACCAAACCTGCCGGACCGGAGACATCCCACCCCTTCCAACATCGACCCGTAGCCCAGTAATGCTCCTCTGCAGTGCGACGACACAGCAAACGTCACAGCAAGAGACCACATGAGTGGACTCACAGCATCACCGAACACACCACCTGAACACACGTCCTGAACACAGCACCAGTTCGCCTGAGCTCCAAGCACGGATGAGAACCAGGGCAAACTCCATGAGAGACAGGGGTGCTGACCGACAGTCACCAACCAGGGGTGGGGCGGCGGATGGAGACAGCCGTAAATGAGGTCGCCTTCCCCCACCGCCCAGGACAGCGCGTAGTGGGCGTAGCTGACCGGCCAGATCGTCGTGGGTCGCTTGGCCGGAGCACGTGAGCCCTTGCGTCGTTTGGGCCGGGGCGGGCGCAGCTTGCAGCTTTCGGCGAAATCTGTCAGGCAGGGCAGCACCGGCGAGGCGCCACAGATACGCGGCGGCGAGCAGCAGGGTCGTGCCCAGGCGGGGACGTGGTGGGTCATGCAGCCCTGGCGCAGTTGGTCGTCGTAGAGGGTGATGGTGGCAGCGTCCGGGGCCAGGTCGTGGACGTGTGCGGTGGCCATGGACGCGCAGGAGTATCAGGTGGCCAGTGCTGGTGGCGAGGATCCAGGCTGCCGCCAGGACCCAGGCGCAGGTGGTGTCGAGCTGCCGGTAGCCGGCCAAGGGAACCGGCTTGTCGAGGGCTGCGAGGACGTCCTACTGGGACTGCCAGACCTCGTCGACCGCCGACCAGCGCTGGTCCTCGTACGAGACGAGGCCCGCCCGCTGGAGGACGGTGAGAGCCTCGGTGACCTGGGCCGGGGCGGTACCGAGGCGGACGGCGAGGCCCTCGGCGGTGTCGGGGTTCAAGACGAGCGCGCTGTGGACCGTGCGGCGGGTGGCGTCGGCCAGCGCCGCGAGGACCGGCTGCCGCGGCGCTGCGCCGAGCCGGGGCACCCCGACCGAGGGTGTCTCCCCCAGTGCCTGGAGCTCCTCGGTGAACGGCACGCCCCGGTCGCGCTCCCACGCGGCGTGCTTGCGCAGCAGCAGCAGACCCGTCTGCCGGTGCTTGTGCGGCTCGCTCAGAGTGAGGACATCGAACTCGCCCTGCGGCACCGCCACTTGACGACGCAGATCCTGCACCAGGGGTGTGGGGACGACCCGGCACGCCGTCCGTCCGTCCCGGGTCTCGGCCGTCGTGGCGAGATACGGCTCGTGCAGCACAACCGTGCCACCCGGGGCCAGGCGAGGCCACAGCGCCGCGAGGAACCCAGCGTCGTCGGCCTGCGTCCCCGCGTCCAGCCACACCAGGTCCAGCGGCCCCCAGGCGTCCAGCTCCTGCTCGGTGAGATCGAAGAAGTCCCGCTCGACGAAGGTGAGCAGGCAGTCAAGGCCCAGCACGCGGGCCGCATCGCTCACCTGGTGCGCGGACGTCCCGGCCACAGAGATGTCGTCGACGACGAGGAGCCGGGGCGCGTAGTCGTCGAACGCGGAGCACGGATGCAGAACGGAGGCCCGCTCGTCGTCCCACACCACACCGCCGATCAGCCGCCGGTCCGCAGCGGCCTCCTCCTGCGCGTCGCGCAGCCCGAGCAACAGATGCAGCGTCGAGGAACCAGCGCCCACCTCCACCACCGTACGCGGCCGCATCATCCTCGCCACCGCCCGC
>NZ_CP011498.1:2449-60640 GCF_001027185.1 Streptomyces incarnatus
TGAACCGTCAGGAAGCCGACGAGGTTGGATGGCTCCATGGTGAGACGGAAGCGGGAGAGGAAGAGACGACATCCCTTCGGCATGCCGACGGGCATCGTCCTGCTCGCGACGCCGGAAGGCTGGCGCCACAGTGTCCTCACCGCTGAAGGCGGGATGCTCTGCGGACGCCTCGCCGACATTCCTGTCAACGCCGGACCAGCCGAGGCACGGGCCGCCGCGGCGGCAATGGTGGTGGGACTCGCAAACGACTTCCACGAAGTACGCGTCGTCGTGACCTGGGATCCGCCTCGGGAAGCCGGGTCCTGGACCGCCCAGGTGACCGTTGCCGCGCCCCCGCCGAACGCCTGCGGTTAAACGACAAGCTGAGGGCCTGTTCCTGAAGTGGGCTTTCGGGTATCCCACCTCTTGCCACTGACGTGTCCGAGCGGCAGGGTGAAGCTGTGATCATTCCGGGCCCTGTTCGGCTGGGTCCAGCTGGTGCGTTCGACGGACAACTCCTCTGCGGGGGCTGCATTCGACATGGACCCGTTCTACCTTTTCGAGGACGCGTCGTCGCCCTACGCGTTCTTCGGCATCAATCCCACCCTGTTTGACGCGCCGTCACGGGCTGAGCGGGGCGCCCTGGACTGGACAGCGCACAGCTACCTGGCATGGACGCCGATGGATGACACCGAGCGTCGCGTCGTGCCGCTGGCCGGCTTCTCCTGGGGGTTCAACATTGATTCGGCCAGTCGCATCACACTGCAAGAGGTTCAGGCACTGACAGCTGTGGACTGGGACGCGCACCTGCCCTACCTCGGCTCTTCCCACCCAGGCTGGGTATTCGACAAGTGGCAGCCCAGGTAGCAACCGCTGGCGGTCCCTGTCAGGACGCTTGCTGTGATCACGCCGCACGTTGAATGGACATGATGAAGCTTCTCCTCACCGACTCCGGTATCAAGAACGCGAGCATCCAGGATGCGTTGGTCGATCTCCTGGGTAAGCCGATCGCCGAGTCCAGTGCCCTGTGCATCCCCACCGCGGGGTACGGGGGCCCGTACGCCGATCCGGGCGGGCCATGGCGATTCATCAGTGGACGATCTCCCAGCCCCATGACCGAGCTGGGGTGGAAGTCGGTGGGCGTGCTGGAGCTCACCGCGCTGCCCAGCATCGACGAAGCGCTCTGGGTCTCCTGGGTTCGGGAGGCCGACGTCCTGCTGGTCAATGGCGGCGACACGCTGTACC
Source organism: Streptomyces incarnatus (assembly GCF_001027185.1). Lineage (NCBI taxonomy): Bacteria > Bacillati > Actinomycetota > Actinomycetes > Kitasatosporales > Streptomycetaceae > Streptomyces > Streptomyces incarnatus. Next base: position 3,674 of record NZ_CP011498.1, read on the forward strand.
TGTGCCACTGGATGCGGGAGTCCGGGCTGGCTGATCTCCTGCCGTCGCTGCCCGACACCGTCTACGTGGGACTCAGCGCCGGCAGCTGTGTGATGACCCCCCGCGTCGGGGAGGAGTTCGTGGGCTGGAAGCCGCCCACCGGCGGCGACCGTGCGCTGGGCGTGGTTGATTTTTCGATCTTCCCGCACCTGGATCATCCGGATTGCCCGGCCAACACCATGGCCGCGGCGGAACGGTGGGCGGCCCAGATCGCGGGGCCGGCGTATGCGATTGACGAGCAGACTGCCATCAAGGTGACCGACGACGCCGTCGAAGTGGTCTCCGAGGGCCACTGGAAGTTGTTCTAGTGCCTGTGCCAGGTCCTTGCGTGACAAGTCGATGGGTCTGTTGACGCAGCTCAGCGGCTCGTCGCTTCGGGCGGATCCGCCCGAAGCGACGACCAGGGCTTTGTGCGGGTCCGGCCGGGATCGCAGGGGCAGGTTCGTGGGAGAGTGGGACCCGGTGGAATCTGCTGCCCCAGGCGGGGTTGATCCGCTCCAGCGGGTCGCGTCCGCGGCACTAGTTCAAGTAGCCCGCCACACACCGCAGGTCGCCTTCCTCCGCAACCGCAGAAGGCGACCTGCGCGCTGTCGAGGCGGCTACACGCCGACGCCACCCGCCATCAGGTCAGTGACGGTACCCGCCACGGTGGTGGTCACCGCGGTGGTCACCCCAATGATCGCGGTCGTCGCCACGGTGGTCGTCGCGGCCCCAGGAGACGGCGTCGACCAAGCGGCCACGGTCGTTGCGCAGGGTCGCGGTGTCACCGTGGTCCTCCCACACCTCGCGCCGCCGGTCCTGGTACACATCCGTGCGGGTGTCCCGGCCGTAACCGGTGTGGACGCGGACCGTGGCCCGGCCCTCCAGCCACACATGGCGGAAGGTGTAGGTACGGCCGTCCTCGTCCGACAGGGTCCAGCCGTCCAGGTTCACCGCCCGCCGGGTTGCGTTGGTGATGTCCACCCACTCCCTGTTCAGCGAGCGGTTGGAACGCTCGTCCCAGCCCGGCAAGCCGTGCTGCACACCGCTGATGTACACCTCCGCATGCCGCGGGTAACCCGTGTGGTGATCAGCGGCCGCGGCCGGCAGTGCCACCGCGCCCACGGCGGCGGCCGCGACGGCAGTGACGGCGGTCAGGCGACGGACGGAAGAAGAAACGGACACGAGGTCCTCCTTCGAGGGTGCCCACACCCAGCCGGCCACGACCAAGAACTCCCGGGCCGGCTGGGTGGGTTGTGCTGGTGTGTGGCCGGTCGGCCGCACAGGCACACCCTCCTCCCCGACCTCTACACAGTGAAGGAAATGCGGAGGCTATTACCAATCCTGCATATTTCTGTAACTCGCGCACGTAAACACCATCTAAGCCCTGAATGTGTGGTTTTAGGCAGCTGTCAGCGCCCCTGCGGCCTGAAAAACGGGGCCTGAGGCAACCACCCAACACCTCCCGCCACCCACCACCACGACAGCCTTCACACGAAAGTGAGTAACAACAGTCGTCTGATCCCGGGAAGGCGCCGCCCCCTGACCGGTGCTCGTATCCGACACATGCCTCGGGCGCCTCACGCGGGCCCCCAACCGCGCGCCCCACGCCAACGTCCCCAGAGCTGCTTCGCGCGCCGCTTCACCACCGTCCCCGCCTGCCGGCCGCCCCGTCCCTGAGCGGCCGCAGGTTCAGGCGCATCCGCATGCGCCCAGAGCCAGGTCCCCTCTGATCGACCAACGGGTGAAGCTCGGCGCAGTGCAGCCACCTGCCCTCTCACGGACCGCAGGTCCCGCCCACGCACGCGCGACGACCGTGTGCGCCGAGTGTGTCGGTGCGATCAGTTGCTGCCGTGTGCCTGTTCCCAGGCCTGTCGGACAGCGGCGGGAATGCGGCCACGCATCGGTACGTCGTATCCGTTTGCCCGCGCCCATTCTCGGATGGCCTCAGAGCCGGAGACCGGAACAAGGGCCGTTGTGGCGTGCAATTGGGGACCTCGAAGAGACTCAGGCCGAAATCGAAAGTTTCCTGATCCGGAGATGATTCACCAGCCGGGAAGTTCCGGGCCGGCATTCATCGCCCGCAACGGCAGCCGGTGTTGACGCCCGGCTGAAACGGCGCTGGTGCGGACGGCCCGCCCCCGGAGCACTCCGGCCCTGCTCCCGCCCACGCTCGAAGGACCAGCAGCACACCGGCACTCCAAGGCCCGGCCGCACCGGCCGGTTCCGGCAGCCGGGCCCCGACTTTATTACCTATGAGGTAATCGACATGGCCCACTTCGGGGTGCGAGGCTCGATACATCGAGGCGGCAATCGGCGTATCCCCTGTCGAACACGGCACCCCTTTGTCCTTTTCCCCGAGGAGAGCGGTCAGCGGAATCGAGCCGTGGGAAGACATGTGCGCCACGCCTGGGAAATGCTGCTCGCCGGCAGCGAGGAATCCGAGGCGATCGGTACCCAGGTCGTAGTTCTCGACCGTCCGGCCGGATGCTGAACGACCGCCGGTTCCTCGACCGGGCGCCGGTCGGCACGCAGAAGTGACCGGCCGCGCAACCGGAGTTCCCGCAGCACCGAACCGACCCATCGGGAGTCCACTCATGTCGGCTGACACCAACGTCCGTCCATCCGCCCTCGACAGCGCACAGGCAGCCGGCTCGGGCTTCGACCGGGCCGCCCTGATCCGCATGCTCATCGTGGTCTCCGGGATGTTCATGATCACGTTGGACTTCTTCGTGGTCAACGTGGCCATTCCGTCCACCCGCGCGGACCTGCACGCCAGCGCGGCGGCAGTCGAGTTCATCGTCTCGGGCTTCAGCCTCGCCTACGCGGCCAGCATGCTGACGGCCGGCCGCCTCGGTGACCTGTACGGCAGGCGGCGGATGTTCGCCTGCGGCATGGTCCTGTTCACCCTGGCGTCGCTGGTCGCCGGGATGGCGCCCAGCGCCGGGGTGCTGATGGCCGCGCGCGTGGTGCAGGGCGTGGGTGCCGCGGTGATGACCCCACAGATGCTCGCCATCCTCAACACCGCGTTCACCGGGGAACAGCGCGTGCGCGCGTTCACCGCGTTCGCTCTGTCCATGGGCGTGGGTGCCACCTTCGGTCAGCTCATCGGCGGTGCGCTGATCCACCTGGACATCGCCGGCCTGGGCTGGCGCACCATCTTCCTGATCAACGTTCCCATCGGCGTGACGTCGTTGCCGCTGATGCGCTCCTTCATCCCCGAGTCGCGCGGCGGCGGCCGCCCGGAGCTGGACCTGATCGGCGCGCTGCTCGGCTCCGCCGGGCTGCTGGCGATCGTCTTTCCGCTGGTCGAGGGGCGTGAGCAAGGCTGGCCCGCATGGTCGTGGGTATGCCTGGCCGCGGCGCTGCCCCTGCTCGGCGCGTTCGCCGTGCGCCAGCACCGCCTCGAGCGGCAGGACCGGGCTCCGCTCATCTCGCTGACCCTGTTCCGGGAGCGGGCCTTCTCGGTCGGCATCGTGATCATCCTGGGTTTCTTTGCGGCGATGGCGTCCTTCATGCTCGTCCTGGCCCTGTACCTGCAGGACGGCCACGGCCTGTCCGCGCTGGGCTCCGGGGCGGTCTTCGGGGCCCTGGGCATCGGATACGTGCCCGCGGCCTTCGCGGCGCCCAAGCTGGCCGTCCGGCTGGGCAGGCAGGTGCTGACGCTGGGCGCCCTGGTGGTGGCGGCCGGGTACGGGCTGCTCATCGTCACCGCGGCCGAGATCGGCGTCACCGGACCCTCGGCGTGGATGATGCCGGGCCTGTTCGTCGCGGGAGCCGGCATGGCCCTGTTCGCCAATCCGGTCACGCCCACTGTCCTGGCCGCAGTGTCCCCGCACCATGCCGCGGCGGCGGCCGGTGTGCTCTCCACCGCCCAGGAGGGCGGCAACGCCCTGGGCGTCGCGGCCATCGGCGTCGTCTTCTTCGGCGTCCTCGGCCATGGCCACAGCGGCTCCTACGCGCACGCCTTCGAGTGGAGCGTCGCCGTCCTGGCCGCGTTCACCGTGGCCGCCGCCGTCCTGGTGCAGGCCCTGCCCAAGGCGTCGGCGCAGGCCTGAGACACAGACGGCGCCGCGCGTCGCCCGACCGCGGTGCCGCCACCGCATACGACGTGTGAGGAAACGAGATGACCACTCATGAAGAGAGCGTCCTCGACTGGCCCATGCCACGGCTCTGCCCTCTGCTCCCCCCCGACCGGTATGCGGAGCTGCGCTCGGTGCCGCCCCAGCGGGTCCGCCTGGACGACGGCACCCCGGCCTGGATCGTCAGCCGCTACCAGGACGTGCGCGAGGCGATGATGAACCCGGCGCCGAGTGTCGACAACACCCTGCCCGGGTTCCTTCAGCACCTGCCCGTCCCGCCCGTGCCGCGGGCCCAGTCCTTCATGCGGATGGATCCGCCCGAGCACACGCGGCTGCGGCGGACGGTGTGCCGGAACCAGTGGGCAGGGCTCTCGTCCGTGGTGGGGGCGGCCGGAGCTGACGAAGAATGAGGACAAGCACGACGGACGGCCGTCCGCCGGAAGGACCGGGGAGGACCAGGTGACCACGACCCCGCAGGCGGTGCGGTCCATCGGTGATCTGCTGCGCAGGTGGCGCAAGCAACGGTTGCTCAGCCAGAACGACCTGGCGGTGAAGGCGGAGATCTCGGCACGGCATCTGAGCTTCGTCGAGAACGGTCGCTCGGAGCCCAGCCGGGAGGTGGTGCTGCGCCTCGCCGAGAACCTCGGCCTGGAGCTGCGCGAACGCAACGAGTTGCTGCTCGCGGCAGGCTATGCCCCCGTCTACCAGCACACCAGCCTGCAGGCCCCGCACATGTCCGCCGTGCGGGACATGGTGCGCCAGGTGCTGGCGGCCCACGAGCCGTACCCCGCGGTCGTGCTCGACCGGTACTGGCACCGGGTCGAGGCCAACGCCCCCGCCTGGCTGTTCGGCCAGGGCGTCGCCGAAGAGCTGCTGCGCGAACCGGTCAACCTGATGCGTGTCGCCCTCCATCCGGACGGCCTGGCACCGCGCATCGCCAATCTCGGGGAGTGGCGTGCCCATCTGCTGAGCCGGCTGCGCCGGCAGGTGACGATGACGGCCGACCCGGATCTGGTCAAGCTCTACGACGAGTTGGTCCGCTACCCCTGTGACCAGCACGAACCGAAGATCGAGCTGCCGGGCCCCGGCGACATCGCGATCCCGCTGCGGCTGCGGTACGAGGGCCGTGAACTGGCCTTCTTCAGCACCGTGGCGACCTTCGGCACCCCGCTGGACATCACCGTCGCCGAGCTGTCCATCGAGTCGTTCTACCCGGCCGACACCGCGACGGCCGAGCTGCTGCGCGACGCCACCTGGCCGCCTGCCGACACGGCCGCCGGCGCCGGAATTCAATATTCCAGCGCAAGGCGTCCGCGGCCTGCAGAACGAGCTCACCGGACCGAGGGGCGGTGAAGCCGTCGCGCAGCACACCGCTGATGTCCTCGCGGGTCGCCGTCGCAGTGCTGACGGCCCGCTGGATCTGCAGGTACGAGCAGTCGTTCAGCGGTGCGCGTGATGGGGAGTTTCGTCGGCCGTTTCACATGGATCGGGCCGGTCCGGGCCACCGGTCGGCTGTGGCGCCCCTCGGGTCACTTCCTCGTGCAGGTGACGATGCTGACGCCGGAGTCGAAGTCGCGGCGTGCGGTGGGCACAAAGCCGGTCGGAGCGAACGGGCTGTCGAACAGCGGGATGCCGGTGCCGATGACGACCGGGTTCTGCTTGATGATCAGTTCGTCGATCTCGTCGCGGAGCGCGGCGGCCAGCTTGCCGCCGCCGGCGAGCCAGATGTCCAGGCCGTCCTGCTTCTTCAGGTCGCGCACCAGCGCCGCCGGGTCCCCGGCGACGATCTCCACCTCCGGGTCGGCCGGGGTGAGGGTGCGGGAGACGACGTACTGCTTCAGGTGGGCGTAGGGGCTGGTGATGCCTGCCTTCAGGGCCGGCTCGTAGGTGCCGCGGCCCATGATCACGGTGTCGAAGTGCCGGTGCGGGACGGCGGTCAGGCCGAACGGCCCGCGGACGTGCACCGGCATCGTCTCGGGATACTCGGCGAGGATCGCCTCCCGGACCTCTCCCTCGAAGGGGAGGAAGTCGTAACTGCCGTCCGGGGCGGCGATGTAGCCGTCGAGGCTGGCAGCGACGTAGTAGATCAGCTTGCGCATCCGGTCTCTCTTCCTGTGGCGACGGGGCAGGCCGGGCCTGAGCGGTTCCGGACCCCTGTCATGTACTGTGGATGAAGTGGTTTGAATGTAGTACTTCAACTGCAGTGGTGTCCAGGACTTTTCCGAGGAGCTGTCGATGCGTCAGAACCCCGCCCGCCGCACCGCCTTGCTCGACGCCGCCATCGAGGTCCTCGCCCGCGAGGGCTCCCGGGGCCTGACGCTGCGCGCCGTCGACAAGGAGGCGGCCGTCCCCACCGGGACGGCGTCCAACTACTTCGCCGACCGCGCCGACCTGCTGGCCCAGGTCATGGGACGCACCCGAGAGCGTCTGACCCCCGATCCGGCCGAGCTCGCCGGTACGATGACCGCCGAGCCCTCGCACGAGCTGGTCAGAACCCTGATGCTGCAGCTCGTCGAGCGCATGCGCCGTGACCGCAGCAGTCACCTGGCCATGCTCGAACTGCGCCTGGAGGCCACCCGGCGGCCCGAACTCCACACGGAGCTGACGCGCTTCCTCAGCGCCGAGCTCGACGCCAACACCGACTTCCACCTGGGGCGTGGCCTGCCCGGCGACCGTACCGGGGTGATCCTGCTGTACCTGGCCATGCTGGGGCTGATCGTCGACGACCTGACCGTCCCCGAACTCCTCGCCCCGCACCGGCTCGACGCCCTGATCGACGCCCTGGTCACGCGCCTCCTCCCCCGAAAAACCGCCTGACTGCGGCCTCCCAGCCGGTCACCACGCGGTGGCCGCCCGCTCAGGCGCGGCCCGGTGCCGCGGCCGGGCCGGGGACGAGCGCCGGTGCGCGGCGGGGAAGCAGCAGCGGGGTCGCCAGCAGGAGCACGCCGGCCAGACCGACGGCCGTACGCGGGCCGAGCAGCGCGCCCAGCACGCCCCACACGGCCGTCAGCAGCGCGGCCGACGCCTTCGTCGTCACCGCCCAGGCGGACAGGGTGCGGGTGACCCGGTCGGTCGCGGTGCGCTGAAGGCGGAAGGTGGCGCAGACGGGGTTGAATACACCGCAGCAGAAGATGAGCCCGAGCTCGACGCCCATCACCAGGAACAGCCCCCCGGTGCCCGGCCCCAGGAAGGCCAGGCCGACGGGCCACAGCGCGCGCAGCGCCCCCGTCACGGCCAGGACCCGGTACTGCCCGAACCGGGTCACCAGCGGCCGGGCCAGCCGTGAACCGAGCAGCCCGCCGATCGAGGGCGCGGCGAAGGCCAGGCCGTACTGCCAGGGGACGAAGCCCAGCCGGCCGAGCATCAGGACGGCCAGCAGCGGCTGGGTGGCCATCACCAGGCCGTTGAAGAAGGCGGTGTTGAGGAACAGCGGACGCAGCGCCTTGTCGGCGAGGATGTACCGCCAGCCCTCCAGCAGGTCCCCGGCCCGCATCCGCCCGTCCTCCCGAGGCTCGGGCCGCGCCTCGTGCCCGCCCGTCGCGCGGATGCCCAGGGCCGAGAGCAGGTAGCTGACCGCGTCGGCCACCACCGTCGCCACCGGGCCGAGGAGCCCGGTCGCCGCGCCGCCCAGCGGGGGGCCGATGATCGTGGTCGTCCAGGTGGTGGACTCGAACCGGGCGTTCGCGACGAGCAGGTCCCCCGCCGGCAGCAGCGTCTTCAGGTACGCGCCCGAAGCGGCGCGGAAGGTGATGTCGGCGGCCGCGACGACGACCGAGACCAGCAGCAGCTGGAGGAAGGTGAGCACGCCGAGCGCGAACGCGGCCGGGACCGTCAGCAGCGCCGCGAACCGCACCAGGTCCATCGCGATCAGCACCGGCCGCTTGCGGCGGAACTCCACCCACGGGCCGAGCGGCACCGCCACGGCCGCGCCCACCGCAGTCCCCACGGAGGAGAGCGCGGCGACCTCGGCCGGTCCGGCACGCAGCACCCGGATGGCGATCAGCGGGAACGCGCCGAAGGCGAGCCAGGTGCCGAGCGCACTGGTCCCGTACGCTGCCCACAGCCACCCGAAGCGCCGCCCCAGCCGGTGCCCGAGCACATGCCCCAGCAGATGCCCCAGCCGGTGTCCGCTCTTCATGCCCGACGCCCCTCGCACTCACCTCGTACAACCGATCCGCGACCAAAAGCATCAAAGCGAGCGCCATACCCAGGGATCAAACAACCCCGGCGCCGTCAGCCACAACCGATGGTTGTGGCCATAGAGTGGCCGCCATGGACCTCGACACCGTCCGGACCTTCGTCGCCGCCGCCGACGCGGGGCAGTTCCAGGAGGCCGCCGCCGAGCTGGCCGTCACCCAGCAGGCCGTCTCCAAACGCATCGCCGTGCTGGAACGCAGCCTCGGCGTGCGGCTGTTCACCCGCACCGCGCGCGGCGCCGAGCTCACCATCGACGGGCAGGCGTTCCTGCCCCACGCGCGCGACCTGCTGCGCGTCGCCGAGCGCGCGGTGGCCTCCGTGCGCACCGGCCGCCGTCCGCTGCGTGTCGACGTGATCGCCTCGCGCGTCGCGCCGTCGGGCCTGATGCGCGACTTCCATCGCGCCCACCCCGGGATCGACCTCGACGTGGTGATGCTGTTCGACGTCGACACCGCCGTCGCCGCCCTCCGGTCCGGTGCGATCGACGCGTCCTTCCGCGCCGTCGCCGTGCCCGGCCGGCCCCTGCCCGAGGACATCGAGTCCGTCCGGGTGCTCGACGAGCCCCTCGATCTCCTCACCGGCCCCGCCCACGCGCTGGCGGGCGCCCGCTCGGTGACCCTCGCCCGGCTCGCCGGGCACCGGATCTGGATGCCCGGCATCGTCCCCGGTACCGAGTGGGCCGCCTACTACGACGACCTCGTCGCCGAGTTCGGCCTCACCATCGAGGCGACCGGCCCCAACTTCGGCTCGGACGCGCTGCTCGACACCATCGCCGACACCCCGGCGCTGGCCACCTTCATGGGCGCGCACACCCGCCTCGTCTGGCCCGCCGACCACGGCCTGCGCCGCATCCCGGTGACCGACCCGACACCCGTCTACCCGCACTCGCTCCTGTGGCACCGTGACAACCCCCATCCGGCGCTGGCCACCCTCCGCGCCCACCTCACCGCCACCACCGCCGGCCATGACGCCGCCGGGACCTGGAGGCCGAGCTGGGTGCATCCACACTGAACGAGCGGATGACCCGACGGGGTGACTTCGCGTCAGGTCCGTAAGGGTGTTGCCGCAGGTCAGCGCCGTGCGCCGGGACGGACGGGCGGAGATTTTTCACCAATCGAGTTCTTTATGGGTGCCGACATCGCCGAAGGGCTGCGGTTCGTCGTACGGCAGCGGCTCCTGCTCATGGTCGTCGCCACGGCGGCGCTGTCCAATGCCTTCATCGCGGGTGCCGAATCCCTGCAGATCCTCTACGGCAGCCGCGATCTGGGGCTGTCGGCGCAGCTCATCGGGGTGTGCATCGCGGTGTCGGGGGGCGGCGCGCTGCTGGGGGCCGCCACCACCGCGCAGCCGGGCGCGGCCCTGGGCGAGAGCAGGACCATCGCGCCGGCCTTCGCGATCACGCTGGGCGGCGCGCTCTGCCTGGCCCTCGCCCCGAAGAGCGGGGCGGCCTGGTTCTTCGCGGCTGCTCAGGCGCTCTTCGGCTTCAGCGGGCCGCTGATGAACATCAGCCTGGTGACGCTCCGCCAGAAGATGACGCCCAGAAAGATGCTGGGCCGTGTCAACGCCTCCGCCCGCGTCCTGATCATGAGCAGTCTCCCGGTCGGTTCGCTGGTCTTCGGTGCCCTGGCCGACGCGATCGGTGCGCGGTCCGCGCTGCTGGCGGTGAGTGCGGGGCTGGCCGTGGTGTGTGCGCTGACCGCACGGCCGCTGCTGCGGTGGAGCCCGGACCGGGCCGTGGGTGCACAGGAGTGACGGCCGGGTGCGCGTCCGCGAGGTGCGTCGGCTATTACGCCGTAATAGAGGCCCGGGCTATTACGGCGTAATAGCCCGGCTGCGGGCCCCCCACCGGCCGGGGCCCGCGCCGGTCCCCCACCGGCCGGGGCCCGCGCCGGTCCCGCACCGGCCGGGTCCCGCACCCGTTGTCCTTGCGTCGGGGTGAAGCGGGACGGGCTGAGGGAGCTTGGCTCATGTACGTCACGTCAATGAGGTGCGCTCCCCCGGACGTCAGGTCGCGCGGCGCAGCGGGACGACGACGTTCTCGCCCAGGCGCTTGGGGTCGAGACGGTAGTACTTGATGTGCCCGATCCTCTCGGTCTCCTCCAGCCAGCCGGCCTCGATGACCTGCTTGCGGGTGCGGGAGAAGACGGGAGGGGCCATGCCGACGAGCTTGGCCAGGTTGGCCGCGGTCTCGAGGACGGCGCCGGACCGGTCGGTCGGGTGCAGGGCGTACAGCATGACGACGAGACGCTGGTTGGCGCTCATGCCGGCTGTCTTCTCAAGCAGCTTGAGGTTCTTCTGCTTGTCGTCGCTGCTGATCACTGGACCTCCCACCGTGCAGGAACATTGTCGTCGAATCCGGGGATGTCCGGCGGATTGCAGGTCTTCACCGCTTCGCGCTGCTCGATCCCTGTGCCGTGGAAGGCGATGTACGGGCTGATCCGGTAGAAGTTGTAGTTGCCGATGCGTCCACGGATGACCAGGATGCGGTGTTTGGCCAGCTTCCTATTGATCTTTCCGACGGCGTCGGCGGACATGCCCACGCGTTTGGCGATGTCCGCTCCGGTGGCTCGCAGGGGCTCCATGCCTTCGGGGGAGACCCCGATCCACCACAGGACGAGGAACTTCTGACTGGGCGTGAACGCCTTGGACTCGGTGATCGCCTCGACTCGGGCCTTGTCGACCTGCGTGTGCCGGCCGGAGAAGGCGTACGGCGCATAGGGGACCGGCTCGCCGGTGTCGGCGTCGACCAGTCTGCGTACTGCTCCCAACGGGCCCTCCGTGGAAGGGGGGTGATTGGTGGTTCATGAAGGACGGCGCTGAGGCCGACCAGATGAACTTAACGTACATGAGCATGAAGTCAATCAGCTCCGCCTGTCGGCCGTGTCGGCTGCCGCCCCGTCCATGCTCCCGCCGTGCACCGACGACTGTCCTTGGAGCCGGACTCATGTACGTCACGTCAATCTGGTGCGGTCGCAGGATCGTGGTACCCGGTTCCTTCGATCGTGGTGGCGGTTTCTCTGGTCGTGGTCCCGGTTCCGTGAGACGTGGTGTGGGGCTGGTGGAACCGGGTGGTACGTCCGAGGGATCCGGGTACCCGGATCGGCGGATCGTGCTCCACGATCGGTCGAACTGCCTGCCAGTTCCCACGGTCTTGGTCGTTCGGTGCGTTTATGCAGGTCACCGGCCCTTTCGGGGGGTGCGCTCTCTTACTTCGGCTATCCGTCGGCACCCGGCCCGGCTCGACCGGGGTGTGGCGGAGGGCTATTACGGCGTAATAGGGGGGCGGCGACTGGCACTGAACGGCGGGACCCAACCGGCCTCGGCCCACGACCGGTCGGCCCGGACGGCCCGCTGCTCGACACCGCACCGAACCCCGGTCGAGCCGCGCCCGACAACGGCTCTCGGCACCCACGACCCGTCGCTTCCCGGCGCGCACGGCCCGGTCCACGACGAAACGGGTTCGCGCCGGGAAGTGGCGGGGCAGCGGGGTCCAGGGGCCGGCGAAGGCCCCTGGTACCACGCAGCCGAGCCACCTGGGCAAACGGGCCGATGCCCGCATGACGGCGGATGCCGAACGGGGGTCGGTGAGCCGCACCCGTGCACGGCGGTACCGGCAGGAGAGCTCTGGGCCCGGGCTATTACGGCGTAATAGCTCCGGAGAGTCGCTCGCGTGGCAGCGGGCTATTACGGCGTAATAGCCCTCGAGCCCTCGGATGCCGACGCGGCTCCTGGCGCCCCCTCAGAAATGCTTCAACTAACGTGTCGGTGCTTCCAAGGATCTTGAACGTTAGTAAGGTGTCGTCCATGAGTTCGCCAGCCACGTCCAGCGACCGCGAGAAGGTCGTCTCCAAGCTGCCGGGATGGCTCCGGCAGAACCTGAAAGTCAGAGCCGCCCAGCACGGCATCGAGATCCAGGCGGCCGTCGAGCAAGGCATCCGGGACTGGTGCACGCTCGCCTCCACTCCCCCGGCCGTCGACACCTCGGGCGCCGACTCGTTCTCCACCTTCCTGCCGCCTGGCCAGTGGGACGAGTTCCGCCAAGTCGCCACGGAACGCCGTGTCTCGCTCATCCAGGGCCTGGCACAGTCCGTCCAGCTGTGGCTCGACGCCAATCCGGCGCCGCACGTGGAGCGGCCCGAGATCACCCGGCGCATCATCGTCTGCAACCAGAAGGGCGGGGTCGGCAAGACGGCGATCACGGCGGGCCTCGGCGAGGCGCTGGCCGAGGACTCCGACAGCCTGCACGCCGTCAGGGTGGCCAAGGCGCTCACCGAAGCACTGCGCGCGAGCGACACCCAGTCCGACGAAGTGCCCGGCGGCGACGACCCGCTGAGCGTGGAGAACCTGCCGGGGCTCGGGCTGCGGGTCCTGCTCGTCGACTTCGACCCGCAGTGCCACCTCACCAACCAGCTCGGGGCGGCGCCCCTGCCCATGAACGGCGACAGCCTGACCAACCACATGGCGGGCGACCCCAAGGGCGACCTCCGCGACCTCGTCGTCTCCGTCGACGACGAGACCTTCGGCGGCCGGCTCCACCTGCTGCCCGCCTGCAACGACGCCTTCCTGCTGGACGTCCGGCTCTCCGCCGTACGCGCCAGGGAGGCGGCGCTGGAACGCGCCCTCGCCCCGCTCGAGGCCGATTACGACGTGATCCTCGTCGACTGCCCGCCCAGCCTCGGGCTGAGCATGGACGCCGCCGCGTACTACGGCCGCCGGCGCCCCGGTGAGACGCTCGGGCAGTCCGGCGCACTGATCGTCGTGCAGGCCGAGGACAGCTCGGCCGACGCCTATGAGCTGCTGACCACTCAGATCGACGATCTGCGCGGCGACTTGCAGGTCGACATCGACTACCTGGGCATCGTCGTGAACCTCTACGACTCGCGCCGCGGCTTCATCGCCACGTCCTCGCTCCAGGGGTGGGTCGACATAAAGGATCCCCGGGTCGTCGGGCTCATCGGAGATCTCAAAGAGCAGAAAGAAGCGGTCCGGATGAAGCGGCCTCTGCTGTCCTACGCCCCCAAGTCGCAGCAGGCGATCGGGATGCGCGCGCTGGCCCGGGAGATCGTATGAGCAAGGCCGATCAGCTGGGGGCCGGCCGGTTCGGCGGGGGAGTGCGGTCGGTGAGCGCGCGCCGCCAGGCAGTGGCCGCCGCCACCGGGGTGCCCACCGAGGGAGTCGCCCCGCCCACCGAGCTTCCGCCGCATCGCATCAGCCTCAACCCTGACAACCCCCGCTCGAGTCTCGGTGACCTCACCGATCTCGCGGGGAGCCTGAAGACGCACGGCCAGAAGCAGGCGATCACGGTGATGAACCGCGACGCCTACGTCAAGGCCAATCCCGAGCGTGAGGCCGACCTCGAGCCCGACACCACGTATGTGGTCATCGACGGCAGCAGCCGTCTCGCCGCTGCCCGCGAGGCGCACCTGCCCACCGTCAAGGTGATGGTCAGCGACGACCAGGGCACCAACTCCGAGGAACTCCTCGAGTCCGCCCTTGTCGCCAACATCCACCGCAGCGACCTCGGGGAACTCGACGAGGCCCGGGCCCTGCGGCGGCTGCTGGCCATCCATGGCAGCCAGACCGCGCTGTCCAAGCGGCTGCACCGGTCCCAGGGCTGGGTGTCGCAGCGTCTCGCGCTGCTCAATCTGACCCCCGAACTGCAGAGCCGTATCGGGCAGGAGCCCATCGATCTGCTGCGTGCCGTGGCCAACAGGCCGGCCGCGGAGCAGGAGGCGGCGCTGCGGGACCTCAAGGACGAGCGGGCCCGGAAGGAGGAGGACCGGCGCGGCCGGAAGAAGGCGGACGAGAGCGAGGCCCCGGGATTCGCCGCCCCGCGGCAGCCGGAGCAGCCGGAGCAGCCGGAGGGCTATTACGGCGTAATAGGAGACGGCGAGCCGGGCGCGCCCGCGGTGACCGGTCAGGTGGAACGGAGCGGCGGTGCCGGGCCGGAGCGGCGGGCCGGGGTGTCCGACGGCTATTACGGCGTAATAGGGGGCGCCGAGCCGGGCGCGTCCGCCCCGAGCGGGTCGCCGGCACCGGCCGCCGGTGAGGCGGAGGGGCAGGGGCAGCAGCCCGTGCCGGAGCCGCGGACGGAGACGTCCGTCATCGGTTCGCAGGCGGATGCCTCGATCGGCTCCCCTTCGCGCCGGGTGCCGTACGACGAGCCCGGTCCCCTCGCCATGCTGCTGGACCGGAACATCGACAGTGACGACACCTTCTTCGACCTGCTCCGGTTCCTGTGCAAGAAGGGGGCGGAGCGGGATCCCGCCCGGCTCGCGGAGCTGGCGCGGGCCTTCGCCGAGCAGGCCGCCGTACCGGGCGACTGACCGCCGGGGACCCAGGGCCCGGAGCTATTACGCCGTAATAGGCCGACCCGCTATTACGGCGTAATAGCCCGCCCCGCCGCCGGGGCGGCGCAGGCTCTACAGGGAGATGTCGATCTGCTCGACGTCGGTGAACTCCACGTCCAGGCCCTGGGCACGGGTGTTGTCGGCCCGGAAGTACATCTCCCCCAGGCCCTCCGCCGCGATCCGCAGCAGCTGGTCCTCGGCGGCTCCGGCGTCCCGGGCCTCGAAGAGCCGCTCGGCCCAGCGGGGCGGCAGGGCTTGGGTGATGTCGCGGACGCGGGCGTCGTCGGTGGTGCCCGGGGCGGCGGTGAAACCGAATCTGCCCCGGGTGGCGAAGACCAGGCCGTCGGTGGTGACGGCCTTCTGCTTCGCCCTGGCCCGGACCTGCGGCTGCCAGCGGCTGCGTACCTCGCGCTCCAGGCTGGCGGCGAGCTCCCGGCGGGGGTGCTTCAACTGGCCGGTCACATACCGTTCCACGGTGCGCTGGGAGACGCCCAGCAGTTCGGCGACCGGCCGGGTGCCCTTGAGCTGCTTGACGAGGAACCGCATCCGGGCCGGGGCGCTCCTGGGGATGGGGCGGGTGAAGGCCTGCTCCAGCGCGCGGTCCAGGCTGTCCCCTACCGAGTCCATGGCGGGCTACTCCCCTTCGGCGGCGGTGCCGTCGTTCTTGATGTGGTTGGCGATGTTGAACACACCGCCGTGCTGCTCGAACTGTTCCTCCGCCCACAGCACGGTCCGGGTGCCCTGGTGCTTGATCATGCCGGGGCTCACGCCGAGCCGGAAGGTGCCCGGCACGGGCTTGCCCTCGGGGGTGTACGGCAGGAAGTCCAGGGGGCTGGGACCGGGGGAGGGGTAGACAAGGGCGTCGGTGCCGATGGCCACGGGATAGCGGTCGGTGGCGGCCGCCGTCTTCATGATCTTGCGGTGCATGCTGACCCGGACCGTGGCCAGGACGGCCGCCCGGATGTCGGGGCGCCAGGTCGGCCGGGAGAGCGCCGGCCACGGCTCGTAGTACGGCACCTGGCCCCGGTTGCGCTGGCGCAGTTTGCCGATGCCGCCCTTGGCCGTCGCCTTGATGGCCTTGAGCACCAGGGCCAGCGTCGGATCGGCGTGCCGGGAGCGGGCCATGGCCTGCAGGAACTCCTCGCCGTCCAGCGCGGTGCTCACCCCGAGGTCGGCCATGGTGGCGATGTACGCGTCGCGCAGCCGCTTGTACCAGGGGTCGAGGTAACGGCCGGTGCGGGTGCGGACGTAGGCCTCGATCGGCGCGACGTCGAAGCCGAGTTCCACCGCGTACGCCACGGTCGGCGTGGCGTACCAGGCCGGGCCCTCGGGCCGGTCGCCCCTCGGCGTGAACGGTGACGGCAGCCGGCCGGCGTCCAGGGTGCGGCCGGCCACCTCCACCCGGGAGAGGTCGACGTGGGAGAGGTCCACCAGCCATGAGCCGGGCAGTGCGGGGTCGAAGCGGGGGTTGCCGGTGAGGTGGGTCGGTCCGTTCAGCCCGACGGTCAGGCCGTTGGCGGCCGCCGCGAACGCCATGTTGACGTCGATGGCGACCAGGTACGGCTGCATGCACTCGTCGTCGGTGAGCTCCCGGCACCAGTCGTACGGTTCCTCCAGCAGCATCTCGGCCGGGGTGCGCTGGTGGTGGCGGGCGAACCTGCCCTTGAGCAGCGGGTGCTCGTCCGGCACCTCGCACTCGACGACGTCGTACACCTCGGTGAGGGCGTCGGCGTTGAAGGCCTGCCGGAACTCTCCGGTGTCCGGGGCCTTCTCGGCGCGGGTCGGCGGGCGCAGGGCCGTCATCAGTTCCAGGCCGGTGACCGCCGTGGTGCCGCGCGGGGTCATCACTCGCTCCGCGTAGGTGCCGAGGAACCGTGCGAGGTCGGCGGCCGGCATGGCGGGAAGGCGGGGGTCGTTCCTGTCGTCCCACTCCTCCACGGGCAGCGCGCCCCAGGACGGGATGCACAGCTGTACGCAGCGGCGGCGGGCGCCCTCCGGGTCGCGGTACAGGCGCGCCCACGGTCCGAAGCCGAGCTGGGTCAGCTGCAGCCCGGCCTTCTTGACCTGCCGGACGACCTTGTGACCGTCCTCCAGCCGGCCGGCGCGCCGTTCCTCCGCGGACAGGTTTTCCGGCAGGCCGTAGCGCTCCAGGGCGGCGGGGGTGAGGACCAGGACGGGATCGGCGTCGCGGCCGTGCCGGTGCAGCCGGGGCTGGCCGAGCCCGGCCTCGGTGAGCGTCCAGTCCACCAGGGCCGGGATGCTCCGGGCGGGGACGTCCAGTACGAGGCCGCCCACGCAGTAGGCCACCACCTGGTCGCCGTCGAGGCCGATGACGGCGAGGGGGCCGTTCTCGAAGCGGGGAGGGGGCGGGGCGGCCGCGGTCCCGGAGGCCGCCGGTGTCCTGGAGGGCTTTCCCGGTGCGGGCTCCGGCCGGGGCCTGGGGGCGGGGCTCGCCCCGGTCCGCCGGGCGGGCGCGGGTGCGGGCGTGGCGTTCGGCTGCGTGCGTGTGTCCTGCTGCGGGGGGAGGGGGGCGGCGGGCCGGCGTTCCCCGGGCGCGGGGGGTGAGGGCGCGGGGGGAGGGGTGGAGGGCTCCTGGGGCGGCGGGGGCGGGGCGGGGAACCGTTCGGCCAGCTTCTCCAGGAAGCGGGCGTAGGCGGCCCGTTGGGGCGGCCGGGGCTCGTTCCTGCCCGACTCCCAGCTCGCGACCGTCTCCCGGCGGGTCGCCAGCGCGGTCGCGACCTGGGCCTGGCTCAGCCCCGCGGCCTCCCGCAGGCGCCTGCGCTCGGCGGGCGAGGGCAGGTCGTTCTGGGCGACTTCCTCCAGCAGCGCGTCGACCGCGCTGAACAGCTCGTCCTGAGTGGGCACGGAGCTCACCTCCGTGCCCACCCTATCCCGATCGCTCTCTCGATCACGCTTCGAATCGACGGTGGATCGCACACGGCTGTCTGTACGGCTGTCCGTACGCGGGTGCGCGGCGGAGGGTCCGAAGGGGGAGGGACCGAGGGATCAGGGACTGAAGGCCCAGGGCCTGGAGGGGCTTTGGTCCCTGAAGCGTTTTGCCTGGTCAGAGGGGGTGCAGCAGCCTTCTCAGGGACTGAAGGGACTCAACTGCCCCCATTATGACGTGAACTGAGTAGGGGAGGGTGATCTTTCGTACGCGCGTGCGCATGTGAACAGACCACAAGATCAATATTGCTAGTTCAGCTCATAATTGGGCGTGTCTAGTCCCTTCAGTCCCTGCGAGGCCCGGTAAGAACGCTCTGACCTGTGGTTTTCTCCGCAGGGACGCAAGGGTCCGAAGGGACTCTGGCAGGGGCCCTTCTTCGGTCCCTGGCCCTGGACCGGCGGTCCGCGTCGGAGGTTTGCTCGAACCTCGCTCGAAAGTCCCTTCAGTCACTCAGAAAATGCGATAAACCGCCTTGTTCCGGTGAGTCCCTGGGCCGCTAAGGTCCTCCGCAGGGACTCAAGGGACCGGCCCGACCGACAGGGCGGCACGCGGGAGGGGAGCTGCGTCGCGCCCGGCGGACACGGCCCTAAACTTTGCGCGAAAGACAGTCCCTTCGGTCCCTGAGAACGCCTCACGCTCCCGCCCGGCCCGGTGTTTTCGCCGTCCGCGGGGACCGAGACTCAAGAGCGACGAGGACGATCCACGTGCCGTGCCCCGGTCAGACCGCCGCGCCCGCCGCGCAGGCCAGGCAGGTGACCCCGCATGCCGTGGCCCGCTGGTGCGCCCTGCAGGGGTGGCCGGTGCATCCGCTCGCCCCGGGCCGCAAGACGCCCGCCGCGAACTGTCCGGCCTGCCGGGGCCGCAGCCATGACCCGCGGACGTGCCCGTGCCC
This sequence comes from Streptomyces incarnatus, assembly GCF_001027185.1. Classification (NCBI taxonomy): domain Bacteria; kingdom Bacillati; phylum Actinomycetota; class Actinomycetes; order Kitasatosporales; family Streptomycetaceae; genus Streptomyces; species Streptomyces incarnatus. The sequence goes on from NZ_CP011498.1 coordinate 22,160, forward strand.
GGCAGAGGGCCGGGCCTGCCATGGCTTCCACGCGGCGACGACCGATCAGGAACGCATCGACACCTGGTGGGGGCGGAGTCCCGCGGCCGGTGTCGGAGTGGCCTGCGGGCCCGCGGGACTCGTCGTCCTCGATGTCGACGCCCACCCGGCTCCGGTGCCCGACCGCAGCAGGCTCCTGCCCGGCATACCCATTCACGAGACTGTGGACCTGGCCGGTCTCGCCTCGGGGTTCGACACGCTCGCGCTGCTGGCGGCGTTCCGCGGGCAGCCCGACCCCGCCCGGGACGAGGACACCCTGCGGGTGCGCACACCGTCGGGCGGCCTGCACATCTGGTACCGCGTGCCCGAGCCGGGCACCCGGTTCCGCTGCTCGACGGGGTCCAGTGCGAAGGTGGCGCTGGCCTGGCAGGTCGACGTGCGGGCGCACGGCGGGTACATCGTCGCGCCCACCACACGGACCGCTCAGGGCACGTACGAGGTTCAGGGGCCCGCCCGGACGCCGGCACCGCTGCCCGCCTGGCTGCACACCGAGCTGGTCCGCACCGGGCATCTGGTCACCCTCGCCGGGCCGCAGCCGCCTGTGGGGCCACAGCCGCCCGCTGGGCGCCAACAGGCCGCTGGTGCGCCCCAGACCGTCGGGGGAGGGGCCGCGCGGCGCAGGGGGCGGGGTACGGCCGCACGGCGCGTTCTCGAGCCGTTGCTGGCGGAGGTCGTGCGCTGCGGGACCGCACCGGAGGGCACCGGGTTCACCGAGAAGCTCAACCGGGCCGCCTACACGGCGGGCGGGCTCGCGGCCGCCGGGCACCTCGAGCACGCCGGGATACGCGAGGAGTTGCTGGCCGCGGCACACAGCGCGCGTCCCTGGCAGGATCGCCGTAACGAGAAGATCATCGACGACGGGCTGGCCGCAGGCCGCGCGCGCCCGTTCCACCTCGAAGGACGTACATGAGCAGCGCCGAGAGCACGCCGCGGTTCGATCCCCAGGCTGCCGCTCAGCAGATGCTCGAGCTGCAGGAGAACGAGCCGCCCGCCGCCGTCCTGCCCGCGCAGGCCGCCCCGCCCCAGGACTTCTGCGCGCCGGACAGCGCACGGCAGGAGCCGGTGCGGATGCCCCCGCACCTGAGCGACCGCGGCAACGCCCGGCTGTTCGTGCAGCTGTACCGCGACCGGTTCCGCCATGTCGAGGGGCTGGGATGGTTCGCCTGGGACGGCTACCGCTGGAAACGCACCGGCGGGGAGAAGGCGGCCCTGTGGGCGGCGGGCGAGATGGCCGAGGACCTGCCGGAGACCGACCCGCTCGGCCGGTACGGCGACCGTGAACTGACCACGCACAAGCGGCGGACGCTGTCCACGACCGGGATAAAGGCGCTGCTCACCCAGGCCAAGGCCGCTCCGGACCTGTCCGTGGATCCCGACACGCTGGACGGCGATCCGTACACGCTGTGCACGCCGTCCGGCGTGGTCGATCTGCGCACCGGTCAGCTGAGCAAGCCCGATCCGAAACGGGACTTCCACTCCCGGGCCACCGGTGTCGCGCCGCAGCGGATGCCCACCCCCCGGTGGGAACGCTTCCTGGCCGACACCTTCGGTGACGACGCCGAGGGCCGGGAGATGGTCGACTTCCTGCACCTGCTGCTGGGGTACTCCATCACCGGCGACGTCGGCGCCCAGGTTCTGCCCTTCCTGCACGGTGAGGGCAAGAACGGCAAGTCCGTCCTGCTCGACACCATGATCCAGATCCTGGGCGACTACGCGGACGCCGCGCCCCCGGGCTTCCTGATGGACCGTGGGGCCTTCTCCGAGCACTCCACCGAGCTGACGGAGCTGCACGGCCGGCGGCTGGTGGTGTGCAGCGAGCTGAAGCCCAACGACAAGTTCGACGAGGCCCGGGTCCGCCTCCTCACCGGCGGCGACAAGATCAAGGCCAGGCGGATGCGGCAGGACTACTTCTCGTTCACGCCCACCCACCACCTGTGGCTGCTGGGCAACCACCGGCCCGAGGTGTCGACGGGCGGGTTCGCGTTCTGGCGGCGGATCCGGCTGATCCCGTTCACCCGGATCGTGCCCGCCGAGCGCCGCATCGACAACCTCGCCTTCGAGCTGGTCCGCGACGAGGGGCCCGGCATCCTCAACTGGCTCGTCGAGGGCGCGCGCCGCTACCTGGCCACCCGGGACCCGCTGGACGGCCCCGACCGGGTACGGGTGGCGACCACGGAGTACGCGCAGACCGAGGACCACATCGGCCGCTTCCTCGGCGAGTGCTGCATCCGGGAGAGCGCCGGCCCGGCCGAACTGCGGGTCGAGCAGGGCCTGCTCTACACCACGTACCAGGGATGGTGCACCGCGGGCGAGGGGATCCGCCCGGCCACTCCGCGGGCCTTCGCCACGCGCGTCCGGCAGGAACTGGGCCTCACCTCGCCCGCCGCCATGATCAAGTCCAACGGCCGCAAGTACTACCCGGGGATCGCCCTCACGGGGGCGGAATGACCGCCCCGTCCCGTCCGCGGGCCGTACGGCGGCATCTCCGCCCCGCGCGGGAGGCCTCCTACGATGGGGGGCGAACGGCCGTTCCCGCGGCGCTCTCCCGCCCCGGTCGCCGGGACGCGGACCACAGCACGACACATACACACCAGGCCGGGCCCGCTGCGGAGGGCCGGCCGCCGAAGGAGGGGCTGGAGCCATGAGCTCGCTTCTGAACGAGAGCGACCTCATCCACGAAGCGAAGGTGGTGTGGCTGGAGCCCGTGGACGGCCTGGACTACGTGCGCCAGGCGCTCGACAAGACCAGACGCCGGGGCACCAAGCCCCCGTACGCCCGTGACGGGCGCATGGTCGGCTACGCCGTTCTGGACGACGCGGCGGAGGCCGATCCCGACAGCGGGCTGTACCGGCGGCGGGTGTTCTTCCTGCTTCCCCACGACCGGGACAGCCTTCCCGAGGGCCTGTACCGGGAAGGGGCGCCCGGTGAGGCGGTGGATCCGCGCACCATCGAGCCCAGGAAGCCCGGCAGCAAGACGCCCCGGTCCCAGCGCGGGCCGTCCGCCATAGCCGGCGCCGCGTCTTGAACCCAGCCCCGCTCGGTTGGGTGGGTGGTCGGTCGGTCGGTCGCTTCGGTCGCTGGTGCCGGGTGGACAGCCCGATGCAGAAACGGTCATCCAAGTTCGGTCCAGAGTCGCTTGAGTCGCTTGGGTCGCTCAGGGGACAGCGACCCAAGGGCGGCGGCCGGGGCGCAGCGACTGAGGAAAAGCGACCGGACGAGGGCCGGGCCGCTGTTGGGTCGCTGCTCGACAGCTGGGTAGAAGGCCAGGTCAGAGGCCTGTTGGCGGCCGGACAGCGACTGAAGCGACTCAAGTTCCGGGTATATGGAGACATTCGCGTGTGTGCGCGTATGCGCGTGCGTGCGCGTGTGGGCGTCATATGGAGGGAACTTGAGTCGCTTCAGTCGCTGATTGGCGGGTAGTTGGGCCTTGACCTGCGATTCTGTCAGCGACTGAAGCAGCGACCGAAGCACTGGCCGAGTCGCTTTCGGTCGCTGCGGGCCGTCGTTGGGTCGCTGCCGCTCCCCGGATGCGGAATCACTTCTTGCTCACTTGGCCCCACCTTTGTCAGCGCTTCGCTAGTGTGTTCCTATCCTTGAGTCGCTTCGGTCGCTGACGGGGGAAACACATGACCGATGAGCTGCGGGCTTTACGCAGCGACTCACGGCGATCCGCCACTGACCGGGCGGGCGCCTCGCAGTCCTTGGCCATCGCCCGGTGGTGCGCCAGCCGCGGCTGGCCGGTTCACCCACTGGCCCCGGGACGCAAGACGCCCGCGGGCAACTGCGCGGTCTGCCGTGAGCCCGGGCACACCCACCGGGGCTGCGGTTGTCCCGCCGCCGGTCGCTGGTGCCACGGATTCCGGGCCGCCACACTGGACTTCGCCCGGATCGAGCAGTGGTGGGGGAACCACCCGGAGCTGGGGGTCGGGATCGCCTGCGGCCCCGCCGGACTGGTCGTCGTCGACATCGATGCCCACGCCCGTCAGCTGCCCGGACGCGACCGTCTGCTGCCCGGCATCGACATCGCCGAGACCGTCGACCTGACCGGGCTCGCCAACGGCTTCCACACGCTCGGGGTGCTGGCCGCGCTGCGCGGCGCGGTCTCTCCCGCGGACGACGGGACGACCCTGCGGGTGCGCACGCCCTCCGGCGGGCTGCACGTGTGGTACCGGGCCCTGGGCGGGCACCGCTGGCAGTGCTCCGCCGGCTCGGGCGGCGGCCGGGCGCTGGCCTGGCAGGTCGACGTACGGGCGCACGGCGGGTACATCGTCGCCCCGGGCACCGTGACCGCGGCCGGTCCGTACGAGGCCCTGGGCACGGCACGCGAGCCCGCTCCGCTGCCGGGCTGGCTCGCGCGGGAACTGGAGCGCACCGGCCATCTGCCGCCCGCGCACCTGCCCGCGCCCCGCCCGGTGCCGCCGCGGGCCCGGCAGGCCGTCCTGGCCGCCTCGGGCGGCCGCGGAGCCGCGGGCCGGGCGCTGGCCCCGCTGCTGGCCGAGGTGGCCGCCTGCGGTGCCGTACCGGAGGGAGCGGGATTCACCGAGAAGCTCAACCGGGCGGCGTACACCGCGGGCGGGCTCGTCGCCGCCGGCCTGCTGGACGAGGAGAGCGCCGAGCGGGTCCTGCGAGAAGCCGCCGCGCAGGCGCGGCCCGGGCAGGAGCGGCGCTACGGCGCCGTCATCCGCGGCGGGCTGAGCGCGGGCCGTACCCGTCCGCTGTCCCCGGGAGGCCGCCAGTGACGGGCCAGGACAACGCCCTCTTCGACGCCGGCTCGGTCGCCGCGCAGATCCTGGCCCAGACCGTCCCCCAGGCGCGCAGAGAGGCCCAGGGCGGCACCCAGGGCCGTACGGAGGGCCACGGCGGCCCCCGGCCCGCGGGGGCGGCCTGCGCCGACGGGCTGCTGCCCGACACCCTCAGCGACCGTGGCAACGCCAAGCTGTTCGTCAGCCTCTACGCCAACGACTACCGGCACGTGCCCGGGCTCGGCTGGTTCCGGTGGGACAGCACCCGCTGGCAGATCGACGAGGACGACACCGTGCTGTGGGCCGCCGGCGACCTGGCGGAGTCCCTCGCCACCACCGACCCGCGGGGCGTGCACAGCACGACCGCCCTGCAGCAGCACCGCCGGCGGGCGCTGAGCACCAGCGGGATGAACGCGATGCTCACCCAGGCGAGATCCGCCCCCGGCATGGTGCTCAACGCGGCGCTGCTGGACGCCGATCCGTACGCCCTGTGCACGCCCGGCGGCATCGTCGACCTGCGCACCGGGCTGCAGCGCGTGCCGGACCCGGACAAGGACTTCCACTCCCGCTCCACCACCGTGACACCCGAACCGATGCCGACGCCCCGCTGGGACCGGTTCCTCGCCGACACCTTCGGTGACGACGCCGGGGGCCGGGAGATGACCGACTTCCTGCAGCTGCTGCTGGGTTACTCCATCACCGGCGACGTCGGCGCCCAGGTGATGCCGTTCCTGTTCGGCTCCGGCAAGAACGGCAAGTCGGTGCTGCTGGACGTGGTGATGAAGCTCGTCGGCGACTACGCGGACGCCGCGCCGCCCGGGTTCCTCATGGCCCGCCCCTACGAGGGACACCCCACCGACCTGGCCGAACTGCACGGGCGCCGGGTCATCGTGTGCAGCGAGGTCAAGCCGGGGGACCGGTTCGACGAGGCCCGGGTGAAGCTGCTGACCGGCGGCGACCGCATCAAGGCACGGCGGATGCGGCAGGACTTCTTCAGCTTCCAGCCGACCCACAAGCTGTGGCTGCTGGGCAACCACCGGCCCGAGGTGGGCACAGGCGGGTTCGCGTTCTGGCGGCGGATGCGGCTGATCCCGTTCGAGCGGGTCGTGCCGGACCACCGGAAGGTCGACAACCTGGCGGACATCCTCGTGACCGAGGAGGGGGCGGGCATCCTCAACTGGCTCGTCGCCGGGGCACGGCGCTACCTCGGCGGGGAGCGGGACCTGCTGGGCCCGGAGGCGGTGCGCATCGCCACCACGGCGTACGCGGAGACCGAGGACCACATCGGGCGCTTCCTCGGCGAGTCCTGCCGGCGCGAGCCGGGGCTGAGGGCGGAACAGGCCGGTCTCTACGCGGCCTACAGGACGTGGTGCCAGAATGAGGGAGCCCCGGCCGTCTCGTCCCGGTCCTTCGCCGCGCGGGTCCGGGAGGTGGTGGGACTGGCGTCTCCGAAGCAGATGATCCTGTCCAACCAGCGCAAGTACTATCCGGGCATCGGGTTGGCAGCCGACGAGGAGACAGTATGAGTGCCCTCATAGCCGAGGACGAGATCGTCCACGAGGTCGACCTCGTCTGGCTCGAGGACATCAGCGGGCTGGACTACGTACGGCAGAGCCTGGACCGGCTGCCGACCCGCCGGGGCAGGCCCGCCTACCACCGCGACGGCCGCATGGTCGGCTACGCGCTGCTCGGCCCGAAGGCCAAGCCGTCCCGCTCGTCGGGGACCTTCCGCCGCCGGGTGTTCTGGCTGCTGCCGCACGACCGGGACACCGTCCCCGACGGGCTGTACGCCACCGGGGCGCCCGCCGAGGCCATCGACCCGCGCACCCTGGCGCCGGGGAGCAAGGGGCGCAAGACGCAGCGGTCGGAGGGCGGGGCGGTGTCGTCGCCGCGGTAGGCGCGACACGGCCGGACGGATCCCGGACGGGCCCGGAGCGCCTTCCGGCACGAGCACGGCGGCCGCCCGAGGGTGGCGGTCCGCGTCCCCGGCGCCCGTGGGCCGGCCCGATCGGCGGCGTCCGCGCGCTCTCCTAGGCGACGGTGACCCCGGCCACCTCGTCCAGCGAGGCCTGTACTTCGGCGAAGACCCTGGCCCCTCGCGTCTCCGACAGGTCCAGAGCGGTGATCAGCGAGGGCGTGACCACGCTCGGCAGGATGTGCCGCAGCAGGGCGCAGGAGCGCTGCATCAGGTCGTCGTAGTCGCTCATCGCGTGCGACATGGACTGGACGCCCGCGAAGGCACCGGTCAGTACGTCGGCCGTCTCCTCCGGTACGACATGGGGCAGCAACTCGCCCTGGGCGCGGGCCTGTTCGAGCAGCTGGGACGCGAGGGTGCTCCACTTCAGGAAAGGCGTCCTGCGGTCCAGTCCGTGGGACGTCTGGTCCATGGCCAGCCGCACGCCCGCGCGCACCATGGGGTCGGTCTGCAGCCGGTGCGCGTGGAGCATCACCACGTCCACGAGCTCCTGCACCTTGCTCGGGCGTTCCGGCAGACTGATCACCTGGTCCTGGGCGCTCAGCACGCCCTGCGCCAGGTCTTCCTTGGACTGGAAGTGGAAGTAGAGGGCCCCCTTCGTCACGCCGGCGGCGTTGAGGACCTCGCTGATGGTCGCCGACCGGTAGCCGCGCGACTCGAAGACTTCGGCCGCCGCGGAAAGGATCTTCCGGCGGGTGCGGATCGCACGGTCCTGCATTGCCATGAACACTCCGTCCGGTGCGCCGTACTCTTGCCAGGGCAAACAAACCGCCCAGTTTGTATATTACACGCGAACGGCCCGCTGTGAATCAGACCGTCCGCCACGTGGGACCGAAGGTCCGGGACCGGCCACGCCGAGAGGGAACAAAACACGCTAACCAGTTGCCGACAGGGTGGAAGGCGGAACACCCGTGCCCCGCGTAACCGGAGACGGCGGAACCGTGAGGTGGCACGTCGTACGCCGGCTCCGGCGAGGGCCGTTCGACGCATTCCCCGGAGGGGTCGCAGCGTGCGTTTCTCGTCACCGGTCCTGGCGACCGAGGCGGCGGCGAGCGCTTCGTGGGTGTCGCGCGTCTGACCGGAATCCGACGGATCGTGGAACTGCCGGCAGCCGCCGACACCGACCTCGGTGCGGACGGCCCCATCGCCTGCCGCCGGCGCGCCGACGGGCAAGTACTGTGCGCCTGCTTGCGCGAGCGGGCCCTGTGCGGACTTCGACCGACGCCGGGCACGGCGACCGCGGCGGCAACCGGCCTCGAGCTGGTCGCCGCCGTCGGGCAGATCGTCCCGCCCGCCCGGCTGCCCGGCCGTCCGCAGCGCCGTGAGGCGCCGGGGGAGGAGCCGGCGCGCACCGTGCCGGGTGGCCCGGCCCGGGAGCCGGCCGCCGGGGCTGTGCGACGCGGCATCGGGAACTGGTACCCCGGTCGGGGCGCGTCCTGCGGTGTCCGAGGCGACACGGTTCCCGGCCCGGCCTTTCCGTACGCAGGCCGAGGACCGTCCGTCCGCTGTCGCCTGAGTCTCGTGGCCATTCGGTCCGGGGCGGGCCGCGGATCGCCCCGCACCGGCCGTCGTCGGCACCGGATCTAGCGGGGACAGGCTGCCGCGGTGACAAGGCACTGGAACACCTCGCATGCGTTCTGACGACCGGTCACCAGGACCGACTGCGTCGTGCCGTCGGGCGACAGCCCCTGATGCGCGGCCGCGATCAGACAGCACTCGTCCGGTTCGACGGACCGGTTGAAGGTGCTGCTCATGCTGAGAGGCACCCTGCAGGAACGTTCCAGCGCTGCAGCTGCAGCCTGCCGGGCCGCCTCGACCAGGACCATGCCCGCCAGCACGACGTCGGACGGCGAGGTGCGTCCGACCCGCTGCGGCGAAGCCGGAGCCACCTCGTGCTCCGCGTGGGCGAGCAGAGAACCGACCTGCCGGATTGTTTCAGCGAGGATGAGCGGGTCGTGGAGCCAGCCCTGAAGGCGTGTGAAAAAGCCGTGCGCGCAAGGCCAAGACGGTCGTCTTGAGGGTGAGGCCACCGCGCCCCCCTCCGCCTCGTGGGGTGACGTGCGCTCGACCTGGAACGTGATCGCGGACATGGCTCCCCCTGGGCCGTGGCGACGCGCGGTGTGGCGCTTCCCGGTGAAGAAAGATACATACCAACCGGTTTCGTTTCTACCGGTAGCGCAGACTCCGCCTGGCCGAGATGCGGAGGAAATCGATCCGATCGAGCCGCTCACTCGTGTCCTCCTGCGGCTGCCCACGGCGGCAAGCCGCCGTCCCCGAAGCCGCTGAGCAGCGACCAGCGGATCAGCACCCGGGAACGACCCGGGACTGCTCATAATGATGGTCGTCACGGGGGGAGGCGGACATGGGTGTCCTGACGGGGAAAACCGCGCTGGTCACCGGTGCCAGCAGAGGTATCGGTCGAACCATTGCGACGAAGCTGGCGCAGGAAGGCGCCCTGGTCGCCGTGCACTTCCATGCTGACCGGGCTGCGGCTGACAAGACGCTGGACACGATCGCGTCCAGCGGAGGGCAGGCGTTCGCCCTCAAAGCACAGTTGGGCGTTCCACAGGACGCCGAGACGTTGTACGGCGAATTCGATGCCGGGTTGGCGAGGTACGGCCGGGCTCCCCGGCTCGACATACTGGTGAACAACGCGGGAACCAGCGGGTCGGCCCGCATCGACGAGGTGACTCCTGAGCTCTTCGACCGGATTTTCGCGGTGAACGCCAAGGCGCTCCTCTTCGTCGTGCAACAGGGGCTGCAGCGGATGCGCGAGGGCGGCCGCATCATCAATGTCTCGTCGGCGGCCACCCGGATCGCGTACCCGGAGTCCGTCGCGTACGCGATGAGCAAGGGGGCGGTGGACACTCTGACGCTCGCTCTGGCCAAGGAGCTCGGACCGCGTGGCATCACGGTGAACGCCGTGCGTCCCGGATTCATCGAGACAGACATGAACCGAGCGAAGCGCAGCACACCCGAAGCGGCGGCACAACTGGCGTCGTGGTCCGTCTTCGACCGCATCGGACAGCCTTCGGACGTCGCCGACATAGTGGCGTTTCTCGCGTCCGACGCTTCGCGCTGGATCACCGGTCAGTGCATCGACGCGTCTGGAGGATCGCGACTGTGAGGACGCTCGGCCCGGTACAGCGGGCACCGCGAACCCGCGTTCGCCCACCATCCGCGTTCACCAGGCGCATGCGCGGGCCGGCGTCCGCCGGGTCCCGGTGCTCATGGACGGAAAGGGTGAGCCGCTCGTGACCGCTTCCGTCCGGGCCCCGCGGACCTCGCGGGGCGCCGTGCTCGTCGTCGGGGGCACAGGATTCGTCGGCAACGCCGTGGTGCGGGAACTGCTCTCACGAGGTGGTTCCTCCGCCGGCTCGGACATCCGTGTGCTGTCCTCCCGCGTGGTGCCGGCGACGTCCGTCGCCGGGGTGCGGCACGTGCGGGCCGATCTGACCCGACCGGACACCCTCCGTGGTGTGTGCGAGGGTGTGACATCTCTCCTGCATGTCGCGTCCTACGTGGGGCGTGACGAGGAGCGCTGTGAGGCGGTCAACCACCGTGGCACTCAGGCGCTTCTCAAGGAGGCCCGCCGGGCGGGCGTCGAGCGTTGCGTCTATGTCAGCACCACCTCCGTGTACGGCACGGGGCCTCACCGTGAGGCGCGGGAGGGACAGTTGACGCCGCATCCGGAGTCTGCGGCGAGCGCGTCACGTCTGCGGGCGGAACAAGCGGTGCTCGACGCGGGGGGCATCGTCCTGCGCCCCCATCTCGTCTACGGCCAGGGGGACATCTGGGTCGTCCCGGCCATCGCCCGTCTGCTGGCGCGGGTGCCCTACTGGCCGGCGGACGCGTTGCCGCGCCTGTCGATGATCAGCGTGAACGATCTCGCGCGCTGTGTGGTGTCCCTGGTGCACGGCCGGGAGACGCCGCATGGTCCCGATGTCTACCACGCGGCGGATCCGGAGCCCGTGCAGATGGACCGACTCCTGCAGGTCATGCATCGCACCCTCGGCCTGCCGCTGCCCGAGTACACCATGCCGGTGGCCGAGCACCGTGCGCTGACCGCCCGGGCCATGCCCGGACTCTCGCCCCATCAGTACGCTCTGCTCACCCAGGACCATTGGTACGACAGCACTCGCCTGTGGACCGCCATCGCCGACGACCCGGGGCCCGGTCTGGAACACCGCTTCGCCGAGTGCCGCGCTTGGTACATGGCACATCTGACCCGAACCGGCGTCCTGTGACCGTGCCCGAAACCGGGCGTTCGGCGGGCTCAACGGGGCCGGCCCTCACACTGCCGCAGGCGGTACGGCCTCCCGATGCGGTGAGCGGGGCACGGGAGGACACCTGACTCGTTGGGGCGGCCTTGGTGTGATCGGCCCATGTGTACGCCCGTCCGGCGTGAGCTCGGCCGAGGACGGGGGCGACGGGCCCGTACCCCGGATGCGCGTGCTGCCGGCCGTGGGGCGGGAGCACTGTCGCGAACACGCTGTCCTGGGCGGCCTCCGAGGGAGGACGGCCCGGCTCTCCCGGCTGCTGGGCCGTCCGCTCCGTTATGAGGAGCTGCGTGAGGACGCCACCCGCGTGGGGCCGCGGGCCCGGCACCCGGAGCCGGTCGTCGAAGCGTTGCCGCACAGCGCCCGGTGCCGGCTCGACCGCGCGAAGGCGGGGGTGCGGCATACGGTGCCCGAGGTGACAGCACGCCCGGCGAGGGGCGGACACGGGTCGCCCGGCGCCGGGCCTGGCGCCGCTGTCTCAGGGCCTGGTGTGGGAGGCCATCGCGCTCACGAGGCAGGTGAACACCTCGGCGCCGTTCTGCCGGGCCGTCACCTGGACCGACTCGGTCGTACCGTCAGCCGAACGCCCCTGGTGCGTGGCCTCGATCAAGCAGGGTGCGTCCAGTTCGACGTACCGCTTGAAGGTGCTGTTCATGCGGAGAGGAGACAAGGAGGAACGTTCCAGCACACCAGCCGTGGCCTGCCGTGCCGCCTCGATCAGGACCATGCCCGGCACATGGTCGACCGGGTGGTCGAACAGGACCGGATGGCGGGTGTCCACCCTCAGCTGCCAGCGGTGCGGCCCGTCGGCGGGCGACAGCACGACGTCGACCGGCGAGGTGCGTCCGACGCTCTGCGGCGAGGCGGGCGCGGTGAGCGGCAGCGCGCGGATGAGGGACAGGTCCTGGCGGCCCCGCAGCCGGCCGTACACCGTCGGCGTCGCCGTGCTGAACGAGGCCTTGCCCCTTGCCACGGGGGCCCCGTCCCGCAGCACCGTCGCCTCGTAGCCGAGCTGGGCGAGGCTCCCGCCGCGGCACTTGACGTCGGTGGCGGTGACGAGGAGTTCCAGGGAGGCCGGCACGCCCCCGACCAGGAGCCCTGCGGGCTCCACGGCGATGTCGAGGCGCCACATGAGGAAGTGGTGGCCGAGCGGAACCCCGTACTCGGCGTGGGCCAGAAGCGAGCCGACCTGCCGGACCGTCTCCGCGGCGATGAGCGGATCGTGCAGCCCGTCCTCGGACGGAGTGAAGAAGCTGTGCGCGCGCGGCCATTGCGCGGTCACCGTGAAGCGGGTGTCGTCCTGGCGCTTCCAGCTCGTCAGCATGACCTCGGCGACCGCCGCGCGATGGACGAACTCCTTGGGAACGGTCGTGGTCAGCGCGGGGAAGGCGAAGGCAGCCGGTTCGGGCGTCGGGACCGCTGTACCCCCCTTCACCCCGGACAGCGGTGCGCGCTCGACCTGGAACGTACTCGCAGACATGGCTTCCCCCCTGGTGCCGTGGCGCGGTGAGTGTGGCGCGGTGGGTTTGTGCGCGGTGGGTGTGGCGCTCGAGCAAGGAAGATACATACCAACCGGTTTCGTTTCTACCGGTAGCGGAGCTTCCGCCTGAGCGAGATGTGGAGGCGATCCATCCGCTCGCGCGCCCACCCCTGCCCCCCTGCGATTCTGGGCCGGAAGCACTGCCCGCGCAGGCGTTGCGCTGCTCAAGCCGCCCTGCAGCGATCTTTGAGCGGGTGGGCGGTAGATGGCCGAAAGTCGGTGGATGATGAGGCGATTCAGCCGGTGATCCCCCCGCCCGGACGTCACCGAGCACATGCTCCGCGACCCAACTAGTTTCTATACCCACTTACAAACCATCCCTGCGGTTTGTTAGCGTGACGTCTGCAAGGTGCTGATCGACTCCCTGACCATGCCTACGCGTCAAGCACACCGACCCGCCGGCGAGGAAGCACGGGAATTCCCTCAGTAACGGAGTACGTGATGGTCAAACAGGAACGGGCGGTGCGGACGAGGGAGAACCTGATCAGGTCCGCGGCCGAGGTGTTCGAGCGGGAGGGGTACGCCCTGGCGTCGCTCACCGCGATCAGCTCGCAGGCCGGGGTGAGCAACGGCGCCCTGCACTTCCACTTCGCCAGCAAGGAGGAGCTGGCGCGGGAGGTCGAGGGGGCCGCGGCCGAGGTCGTGCAGAAGATGGCGGAGAGCTGCCGCGACTCCGCCGACACCCTGCTGCACTCGCTCGCGGACGCCACCTGCCGGCTGCTCGACACCGTGGCCGGCGATCCCCTGGTCAGGGCCGGCTTCAGGCTGGGTCGGGATCCCTCGCGCAAGAGCGGGGAAGGGGGGCTGTGGCGGTGGTGGTGCGCGTGGGTGCAGGACCTGGTCTCCCAGGCCCAGGAGAAGGGGGAACTGGCGCAGGGTGTCTCGCCCGAGGACGCCGCCGCGGCCATCGTCGCCGCGACGGCCGGCTTCGAGGTGCTGGGCACCTGGAACCGCGACTGGCTGTCGGGGGAGCGGGCGACCCGCTTCTGGAGCCTTCTGCTGCCCCTGCTGGCGGCCCCGCCGTGACAGGCCCCGGCGGACCGGACGGTCCGAGGGGGGCCGGGTGGCCCGCCGGGGCGCGACGGCCCCGTGGAGCGGGGTGGGTCCACGGGGCGGAGTGGGCCCACGGGCGCAGTGGTGAGGGGACGGCCACCGGGTGACCGGGCCCCGGTGCGGCGGGCCTTCCCCGAAAACCGTCCAGGGGACGGGTAATGGTCCGGTCCGCGACCGCACCATGCGTCCTCATCGGAACCCCTTTCCGAGGCATCTGCCCCGACAAGTCCCGACAATTCACCGCGCTCGCGGGCGTCTTGAGTCCTCGTCGAGGGTAAACAGGGCGGCCGGTACCGTATTGACATACCGCGCATGCTGTTTTTTACTCGAGGTGCTAGGGGAACGCTGCAGACGGCACCAAGAATGGGGGAGACGCCGTGGACATCGACGTGCTCGGCACACTCGCCGTACGGCTCAACGGGGTGTCCATCGCGCCGACGGCACCCAAGCCGCGCCAGGTGCTCGCTCTGCTGGCGCTGCGCGCCGGTCAGGTCGTACCGGTGGGTGTCCTGACCGAGGAGCTGTGGGGGGCCGAGCCCCCGCGCAGCGCCCGCGCCACCCTGCAGACCTACATCCTGCAGCTGCGCGAACTCATCACCGCCGCCCTGGCGAACGGCGACGGGGGCGGCGCCGGGCAGCGACGCCAGGCCAAGGACGTGCTGCTGACCGTACCCGGCGGCTATCTGCTCAAGGGCGGCGACGGCACCAGTGACGTACGGGAGTTCGAGCGGCTGGCCGGATCCGGGTACCGGGCCATGGACGCCGAGGACTTCCCGCAGGCGGCCCGGCTGCTGCGCGAGGCGCTCGGGCTGTGGACCGCCCCCGCGCTCGCCGACGTCCACACCGGCCCCCAGCTGCGCACCGAGGTCAAACGGCTGGAGGAGAGCCGGCTGTGCGCCCTGGACCAGCGTGTCGAGGCGGACCTGCGGCTCGGCCGGCACCGTGAGCTGCTCGCCGAACTGACCGTGCTGGTCAACCAGTACCCCACGCACGAGAGCCTGTGCGGTCAGTACATGCTCGCGCTGTACCGCTCCGGCCGCCGCGGCGAGGCGCTCGACGCCTACCAGCGGCTGCGCGCCACCCTGGTGCGCACCATGGGCCTCGAACCGTCCCCCGCGCTCGCCAAGCTGCAGCGCTCCATCCTGGTGTCCGGCCCCGGCACCCTCCCGGCCCGCCCCGCGGCGAGCGCGTCCATGGCCCCCGTGGGCTGACACCGGGTCACCTCGCCCCCCTCCACCAGGAATCGAGCACCGCTCAGGCCCGGCGGTGCAGCGTGGGTCACATACCTGGAGGAGGGGGTCGCGCATGTCGTCGCAGCGAGTGCACTCCGCCCAGCACACCGTCCCGGTCGCGGCGCCCGCCGGCGTCGTCTACGGCCTGCTCGCCGACGCCCCGCGCTGGCCGGTCCTGCTGCCCCCCTTCGTCCACGTCGAGCGCATCGACTTCGACGGCACCGAGGAGAACCTGCGGCTGTGGCACCTGCGGCACGGCCAGGTGTGTTCCGCGCTCGCCCGCCGCGTGCTGCGGCCCCGGGAGCGCCGTATCGAGTTCGAACTGCAGGACGCCCTGCTGCCCGGCGCGCCGACGTCCGGCGTCTGGAGCGTGGCACCCGACGGCGCCGACCGGTGCCTGCTGACCCTGCGCCATGAGCGCCCGGCCGACCCCTGGGAGACGCCCGAGGCACTCGAGACGGACGTGACCACCGAACTGGTGGCGCTGCGCGGGGCGGCCGAGCGCTGGGACCGGCTGGACGAACTGCTGCTGTCCTTCGAGGACAGCGTGTACGTCTCCGGCTCCCCGGAACTCGTCTACGACATCCTCTACCGCATCGAGGACTGGGTCGACCTGGTTCCCCACGTCGAGCGGGCCGAGGTCACCGAGGACCAGCCGGGCGTGCAGATGACGGTCCTGCACACCTGCGCCCCCGACACCGGGCGGACGCTGGTGTCCGAGGCCGTACGGCTGTGCTTCCCGGCCGCCGGACGGATCGTCCACAAGGAGACCGTGACGCCCGATCCCGTCGCCGCGCACTACGGGGAGTGGTACCTGGAGCCCGACGCGACCGGAGTGCGGGTCGTCTCCGGCCACCACGTGATGCTCCGGGAGAGCGCGGTGGAGGCCGTCCTCGGCGAGGGCGCTCTTCTCGTGGACGCCCGCCGGTACGTGCGCGAATGGCTGGGCCGGTCGAGCACGGAGGCCCTGAGCCTGGCGCGGTGGCACGCCGAGAGCGCCGTACGCCGACTGCGATGAGCCCGCCGGAGACAGACCGCACGGCGCCCGGCACCACGACGACGAGGAGATCGGCGATGGCCCCGACCCGGCCGGCCCCGCATGCCGGGCGGCCCCCGACGACCCGGATCCCGCCCGGCCCGGCGGACGGACCGGCAGGCGCGGCGCAGTGTGCGGCGCGCCTCGAAGCGCTGCTCGGCGACCCCCGCGACCCCGCCAACCCCTACGGCCGGTCCGCCCTGTGGGCCGCGGGCCACGACTCCTTGCCCGCCCCGCCCGCGGGCCTTCCCGGTGCCGCGGAGCTGCCGGCCGCCGATCAGCTCGCCCGCGCCCTGCGCCCGCTCCTGCGCCGGGACCTCGCCCTCGCCCACGCCTGGAGCATCCGTCCGCTGCTGAGCACACCGGTGCCGCACCCGGCGGCCGCGTTGCTCGGGCCGGCGGCGCTCCTCGCGTCGGCGGGCGGCGTCCTGCGCAGCGTGACCCGCATCGTGGACGGCCTGAGCAGGTACGAGGCCACGGCCCGGCCGTGGCAGCCGGTCCTGGCCTGCGTCTTCGCGGACCTGCTGGCCTGCGAGAGCCTGACCGCCGTGGCCCTGCGGTCCTGCTCCGGCCCGGGGACGCCGCAGCGGGAGGCCGGCGAGCCGCTCGCCGCCGTGGTCGGGTACCTCGTGCCCGAGTTGGTCGGGGAGCTGCTGGGCGATCTCGAACTGGTGCTGAACGAGTGCGGTTTCGACGGCGACACCGTCGAACGGCGCACGCTGGCCAAGATCCTCCGGGACCGGGCGTTCGCCCGGGCCGACTGGACGGCCGCCAGTGCCGCCCAGACCCGGATCGTGCGGGGGCTGAGCGCGGCGGGCGGCTCGTGGCCGGACGAGGGCGCGGACGGCGCGGCGCTGTTCCGGATCAGCGAGGCGGCCCCCGCCGGGGCACCGGGCACCGGCCCGCAGGCCGTCGCGGCGACGCTCGCCGGTGCCGCCGACCGGCTCGCCGGTGCCGGCGACGCCGACACCGAGGCGCTCGGCCGTGCCGCCCGCAGGCTGGTCGTCGAACAGCGGGCGCTGCGGGCCGCCTGCGCGGCCACCGCCGTGCACGACCCCGCCGACCCGGCGGCGCGTGCCCTGGCGGACCGTCAGGCCCTGCTGGTCCTGGCCGCCGCGACGCTGGGGGTGCGGGAGGCGGCGGCCGGGGGGCGGCTGTCCTTTCTCGGCGGTGCCGGCTGGGCGCTGCTGGCGCTCGGACGGATCGTCGAGCGGCTCGGACTGCCGCTGCCCGACCGGATGCCCGCCCCGCAGCCGGGCGTCTGGGCGGAACTGGCCGGGCGCGCGGCGCACGGCGTGGACTGCGACCTGTATGCGACGAGGCTGCCATGGTGAACACGACAGGCGCGGCGCACGGCCGCGCACCGGCGGTGCCGTTCCCGTCGCCGCACCACGTTCCCGGGCCGGACGGGCCCTGGGAAGAGGTCCAGGAGCGGATGGAGCGGACGGGCCGGGCGGTGGTGCACGCCACCTGGGGCCAGTGGCTGACACCGGCCCTGCTCGATCCCGGGCTGCGTACGCTGCTCGGCCGCGACTGGCCCCGCTACCGCCGGCATCCGGCCCCGTCCGGCCGGCTGACCCTCGCCGTCTCCCGGGTGGTGCTCAAGTACACGGCCGCCGCGGCTCTCCAGGTCCCCGCCGACCGGATCGACCTCGGCTGTCTGCCGGGCGGGCGGCCCGTGCTGCGCGGGCTCGGCGCGGACCTGCAGGTGAGCCTCAGCCACACCGACGAGCTGATCGTGGTCGGCGTCAGCCGGACCGGGCCGGTCGGTGTGGACGCCGAACCCGCCGGGCGCCGGATCTCCCTGGCGGCGCTGCGCGACCACGTGTGCACCGCCGAGGAGGCCGAAGTGCTCATGGCCCTGCCCGAGGAGGAGCGCGCCGACCGGTTCCTGCGGCTGTGGACGCTGAAGGAGGCGTACACCAAGGCGCTCGGGCACGGCATGCGGCGCAGGTTCTCGGCGTTCGGCTTCGCGTGGGACGCGACGGGAACCGCCCGCCTGACCGGGGACACGGCCGGGGAGTGGGACTTCGCCACCCATCTCGTCGAGGGGCGTTTCCTGGTGAGCGAGGCGCACCGGCAGGCCCCCGCCCCCGCGGTTGCGGAGGGGACGCGGGCCCCGTCACCCGCGGCCGAGGAGGTGCGGACGCCCTCGGCGGAGGAGCCGCACGGCGCCCGGGTCATCGGCTTTCCGGGGCGGCGGGGCCCCCGGCAGCGATGAGCGGCAGCGTCGGGCGGGGCCGCGTCGGGCGGGACTGGCGGGTGTCGGCCGGACGCGCTGTGCAGAAACGATTCGAAAAGGAGGTCGGGGTGCCGGAGACGGCTGCTGCGGCAGAGGTGTCCGGCACCCCGGGGAGCGGATGAGGAGCCATCACTCGCAACGGGGCGCCGTCCTCGCCGTGGTGCACGAACCGCTCGGCATCCAGGCCTGGTCGCCGCTCGTCTTCGAGCTGTGCGGACTCGCCCCCGCGGATGCCGAGGCGGTCGCCGCGCGCGTCGCCGAGCGCCACCGGGCGTACGACGTCGAACTGGACGCCGTGCCGGACGACGTGCCGGACGGCGGGCGCTTCGGCCGGTGTCTCCTGCGGCTCACACCCCGCGACCCGGCCGACCCCGGCGGGCCGCTCAGCGACGAGCTGCTGGCCGACCTGCTGGCGCCGCTCGCGGCGGACACGATCGCCGTGACCGGCGACCAGCGGGCGCTGCTCGCGGCGGCGGTCGGCGGTCAGGACGGCCCCGGCCGGTACGTGGAGCAGCTCTTCTGGGACTGGGCGGGGCCGCTGGACCTCGGCCGGTTCGTCACCGCCTGGCAGTCCGTCGCCGAGCGGGAGGCGGTGCTGCGGGCGTCCTTCGACTGGGCCGGCGCCGCCCGCCTGGTGCTCCACGAGCGCGCGGTCGTGGAGGTCGTACGCCACGTGCAGGCCGACGTCGGCTGGGGCGAACTGCTCCGGCAGGACCGGGCCCGCGGCTTCGAGCTGTACCGGCCGGGTCTGCTGCGCGTCTCCCTGCTCGACAAATCGCCGGACGCGGCCGGAGCTGGGCGGTCGTCCACCCGTCTGCTGGTGACCTATCACCGGGCCCTGCTCGACGAGCGCGGGGCACGCCTGCTGGTGCGTCAGTTCTACCGTTCCTACCTCGCCGGCGGCGTGCTGCCCGGCGGGGACCGGCGGCCCGACATCCGGGACCACGCCCAGTGGCTGACCCGCCAGGACACGGCCGGCGCCAGGGAGTTCTGGTCGACGGCCGCACCGCCCGCCGGCGCCGCCGTCAGCCCGGGCCGCACCGGCGGGCCACCGCAGCGGCACGCCGAGGGGCCGGGCCGGCTCCAGCGCCGGCTCGGGCCGCCCGGGACCTCCCGGCTGCGTTCCTGGGCCGCGGAGCGGGGCGCGGGGGAGAGCAGCGCCCTGCACGTGGTGTGGGCCCTGTTGCTGTACCGGGCGGCCGGGGCCGAGGGACCGCTGCCGGTGGCCTTCGGCGTGCATCTGTCCGGGCGGGACATGTCGCTGCGGGCCGCGGCCGACATCCCCGGTCTGCTGGGCAACCCGCTGCCGCTGACGGTCACCGTGGACCCCGCCGCGCCGCTGGCGGACCTGCTGCTCCGGGTGCGGGACGCCGCGCTCGACCTCACCCCTTACGCCTGGGTCGGCGGGGACCGGATCCGGGAGTGGAGCGGGCGCGCCCCGGGCTCCGGCCTCACCGAGACCACCGTCCGCTTCGACAGCCACCCCGAACTGCCCGACAACCTGCGGGCCGAGCTGGCGGCGCAGGGCATCCGGGTGGAGGCGCCGCAGAGCGCCGGCGGTGACACGATTCCGCCCGTCACGCTCGTCGCGCACTACGACACCGAGGGCGCCCTCGTGCTGACCGTCCTGTACGACCGGGCCAGGGTCACCGACACCGACGCCTCCGGCCTCCTCTCGCAGTGCCTGCGCCTGCTGCGCGGTCTGCCCGAGCGTTCGGAGGAGGGGTTCACCGTCGGCGACGCCCTGCGGTTGCTGGGCACCGCCGAGGTGCCCCGCGTGACAGCGCCCGAGCCCGACGGGAGCCGGCGGGCGCTGGCGGTGCTGCGGGCCGGGGAGCCCGAGGCGGACGTCGTGTGCCTGGTCACCGTTCCCGGTGTCACGCCCGGCGCGTACGAGACGCTCATGCGCGAGCACGAGGGGCCGGAGCGCATCGTCTCGCTCAGCGTGACGGGCCGGCAGGTGCCGCCCGATCCCCTCCGGGAACTGCTCGGCGGCGGGCGGCGGTTGACCCTGTGCGGTGTCGGTCCGGCCGGCCCGGTCGCCCACGAGATCGCCCGCCGTACGGCGGAGCGGACGGGCGAGGTTCCGGCCGTGGTCATGACCGGGGTCGGCGGTGCCGTCGAGAGCGCGGAGGCGTTGTCCCGGGCCCTGCGGGCGGTGCAGGCGCGCAGCGCCTGAGCGGTGGTGCCGCCGCCCGTTCCGTCCACCGCGCCGAGAGCGTCTCTCGAGCGCCATGGCCGACGGTGGCCGAAAAGAGGAGGCGGCATGGGCGACACCGACCGCGGCGGACCGGCTCTGCGCGTCGAGCGCGGCACGGCGACCGAGGAGGAACTGGCCGCACTGGCCGTCGTACTGCTGGCCCTGCGTGGCCGGCCGGCGGACGCGGTCGCACCGGTGCGGCCGGTCGACGCCCCGCGCTGGTGGCGGCGGCCGACGGGGTACCACGGATCGCACAGCTGGCAGTGAGGAAGCACCGCCCCGGTCACGCGACAAGAACTCACGGTCTGTTTCTTGGTGGTCCCTTGGGGCCGGATGGTCTGTTCACCTGGCGGCGAGCCGTCCTCTTCGTGGCGGCGCATACCGGTCTCCAGGTGTGCATGCCGGGCACCAAGTCGACTGCCAGATCGGGTGAGTTGGCAGGTGGGCGACTGTCTTCGAGGTCTGCTGCACTGCCGCTCGAAGGCTGTTAAAAACAGGACGACTGGTCTCGTATTGACATACCGTACGTGCTGTTTTTAAATCGTGAAGTGCCAGCAGCGCACGCGGACTAGGGGAGACGGCGTGGACATCGACGTACTGGGCGCACTGGACGTGAGGGAGAACGGGGTGTCCGTCGCCCCGACGGCGCCGAAGCCGCGCCAGGTTCTGGCGCTGCTGGCGCTGCACGCGGACCGGGTGGTGCCGGTCGCCTCACTCGTGGAGGAGCTCTGGTCGGACCGGCCGCCGCGCAGCGCGCGCACCACCCTGCAGACCTATGTGCTGCAACTGCGCGAGCTCATCGCGACGGCGCTCGCCCGCGGCCCCGGACAGCAGTCCGGCGCCGGGCCGGAGCGCCGTACCGCCAAGGACGTGCTGCTCACGCTGCCGGGCGGATACCTGCTCTCCGCCGGCGGCGGCACCAGCGACGTCCGGGAGTTCGAGCGGCTGGCGGGGCTGGGCTACCGGGCCATGGACGCCGGTGACTTCGCGGGTGCCTCGCGCACCCTCGCCGCCGCCCTGGACCTGTGGTCCGGATCCGCCTTCGCGGACGTGCAGACCGGGCCCCTGCTCACCGTGGAGGCCAAGCGCCTCGAGGAGAGCCGGCTGTGCGCACTCGACCAGCGCATCGAGGCGGACCTGCGGCTCGGCCGGCACCGCGAGGTGCTCGCCGAACTGACGGTGCTGACGAGCCGTTACCGCACGCATGAGAACCTGCACGCCCAGTTCATGATCGCGCTGCACCGCTCGGGGCGGCGGGGCGAGGCGCTCGACGCCTACCTGCAGCTGCGCACCACCCTCGGGCGCGACCTGGGCCTGGAACCCTCGCCGCGGCTGCGCCGGCTGCAGCACTCGATCCTGATGGCCGCGCCCGAGACCGCGCCGGGTCCGGCGGCACCGGCCCGCGCCGCCCGAGCCGCGCACCCGCACGACGGACCCCTGGCACCGACCCACTGACCCTCCGGCGCGAGGCGCCAGATCCTTGGAGGCAACCACCATGACCAGTGAGCCGACGGCAGCTTCCGCCGGCCACGGAGACACCCTTGCCGAGCTCACGGCCGTGCTGGCCGGTGTCGTGGACGCCGACCCCGAACGGGTCGACCCCGAACAGCCCTTCCCCGTCCTCGGCCTGGACTCCCTGCTGACCGTCGAGTTCGTCACGGCCATCGCCCGGCGCTTCGGCGTCCGGATCGCCGGCGCCGACCTCTACGAGTACCCCACGCCGGCCCTCCTCGCCCGCCACCTGGCCGCCGTCCGCCGTGGCGGCGACGACGCTCCCGCCGTCCGGGGCGCCGGTGCCTCGGCGGAGGTGCTGCAGGTGCTGCGCGGGCAGCTGGCGCGGATCCTGCACTGCGACCCGTGGGAGATCGACGGCGGCGCCGCCTTCGCCGAGCTGGGCATCGACTCCATCCTGGCCGCGGACTTCATCGCCGGGGTCAACCGGGCCTACGGGCTGAACGAGCGCCCCGTCACCGTCCACGAACACCCCAGCCTCGCGGCCATGGCCGCCTACATCGCGTCCCGCACGGCAGGCGCGGTGCCCCCCGTGGTGCCGGACGCCGGCAGCGGCGACCCGGCCATCCCGGCCACCCCGGCCACCCCGGCCGCCCCGGCCATCCCGGCCACCCCGGCCGCGGCGGACCCGAGGCCCGGGCCGCCGGCCGCCGCGGCCGGGCAGCGGCCCCCGCTCTCCCAGGACGAGCTGGTCGCGCTCCTCGACGCGGTGCGCGGCGACCGGATCGGCGTCGACGAGGCCGCCGCGCTGCTGGCGGACCGTTCCGCCTGAACGAAAGGCGCCACCCGTGGAGCACCGGCGGCTCCCCGCCTGCTTCGGCCCAGGCGGCCTCCGGGCCGCGTCGTCGCGCCGCCCGCAGTGGGACGGCGAACCGAGACGGACTGAAACGACATCATGACCATCACCGCACCGGAGTCCCTCGGTGCCCGGCCCGCACCGCGCACCGAGACGGTGCCCCCGGTGAAGCTGTGGCTGTGCCCCAACGACGCCCTCCCGCCCGCCATCGCGCAGGTCCTGGCGTCGCACTGGCTCGACGAGCGCGAACACACGACCGCGGGCCGGTTCCTGTTCGAACGCGACCGCCGGCAGTACCTCGTCGCCCACACCCTGGTCCGCCGGGCGCTGGCGCTGGAGGCCGGCCTCGCCGAGTCCGAGCTGGTCATCTGGCGTTCCTCCCGCGGGCGGCCGTTCCTGCAGCCGCTGCCCGGCGGCCTGCCCAGAGGCGGCGACCACCTGGACTTCAACCTCTCTCACGCAGGCGGCTACAGCCTGCTGGGCATCGTCCGCAGGCAGCGCATCGGAGTCGACGTCGAGGGACTCGGGCGGGAGGCCGGGTCCCTGGAGACCATCCTGACCACCTTCACCCCCGAGGAGCAGCGGTGGGCGGCCGGTGCGCCCCCGGGGCGGCGGCGCGACCGGCGGGTGCTCAGGCTGTGGACCCTGAAGGAGGCGTACTCCAAGGCCCGCGGACTGGGACTCGGGCTGCCCTTCGACGAGTTCTCCTTCTCCCTGGCCGAGGACCGGGGGGTGCGCGGCTTCCGGCCGCCCGCCGACGACCTGACCGGGCGCTGGCGGTTCCTGGAACTGGAGCCGGTGCCCGACGTGCTCGCCGCCGTGGCCGTACCCGCGGACGAACAACCCGCCACGCACCTGGAGTTGCACCACGGATTTCCCTGGGACCGGTCCGCGCCGCACACCATCGTCCTGCCCGAGCCCGTGGGCCTGCCGCGCGAGTAGGCCGGCCGGGCGGGAACGCGCCCGCAGCCGCGGGGAAAAGAGCGCGCAGGCAGCGCGAGATTATCCGGCACGCGCAAATCCCGACCGGAACCAGGAGTTCATTTCCAGCATTGGTACATATGTTCTTGAGTGGGAAAAGAGCCTTGTGCAACACCCCACTTGGAGCACCGCTAGAGGACCGCTACAGGAAAACGCTTGAGGGGCACGGACACGGCTAGCGTGCGTAGCGGCGGAGATTTCTGGCCACCAAAAGGAACTGGACAAGGAACTCGACGAGGTGGGGAGGACACCATGAAGATTCAGGTTCTGGGTCCGTTGAGTGCCGAGGTCAACGGGGGATCGATCGTTCCGACGGCCGGTAAGCCGCGGCAGATTCTGTCGCTGCTGGCGCTCTATCCGGGGCGGGTCATGCCCGTTCCCACGCTCATGGAGGAACTCTGGGGGACCGAGCCGCCGGCAAGCGCGCTGACGACCCTGCAGACATACATTCTTCAACTGCGCAGGCGGCTCGGTACGGCCATGGGCCCGGGCGTGCCGACCGGGGCCAAGGACATTCTCGCCACGCGGCACGGGGGATATCTGCTGCAGATCGACAGGAGCTGTGTCGATGTGCACCAGTACGAGGAACTGGTCCGGCAGGGACAGGCGGCGTTCGAGGAGGGCGACGACGAGGTGTCCGCGGCACGCTTCCGCGCGGCACTCGACCTGTGGACCGGCGCACCGCTGGTCGACGTGAAGCTCGGTCCGGTCCTCGACATCGAGGTGATGCGGCTGCAGGAGAGCAGGCTGGTCACCGTGGAGCGGCGCATCGACGCCGACCTGCGCCTCGGCCGCCACGCGGAACTGATCGCCGAGCTGACCGAGCTGACCGCCCGCCATCCGCACCACGAGGGGCTGCACTCCCAGGTCATGGTGGCGATGTACCGCTCGGGCCGGCAGGCCACCGCGCTGGAGGTCTACCGCAGGCTGCGCATGCGGCTCATCGACGACCTCGGTGTCGAGCCCTCCCCGCAGTTGCAGCGCATGCACCAGGCCATGCTGGCCGTGGATCCGCAGCTGGACGTGCTGGCGGGGCCGCGCCACACCTCGACGTTCGACCTGTTCGCGGCGTGACGGACGGCCCCGTCCGGACCGCGGCAGCCGGGCCGGGCGTTCGGCGTTCTCCCGACGGGCCTCAGGCGGCCGTCCGCTGACCGGGCACCGTCTCCCTCAGGTGGACGAATTGTGCTGCTGCATGAACAGGCCGGCCGAGCGGAACGGTGTCGCCGTGCCGAAGCGGGGCGACGACTCCGTGCTTCCCGGCGCGCGGGGGTTTCACCCGCTCTCCACCGCCTCTCCAGCAGGGTCGGCCATGGTGGCGACGACAGCTGTCCGGGACGACGGACCATGAGGAAGGACCCCTCGTCATGGCGTCTGCGCTGACCGAGCCCCTCAGCGGGGTGCTGCACGAACTCCTCACCGCTCGCAGCCTCCGCGAGCGCAACAAGGAACTCGTCCTCGCGCTGGTCGCGGCGGGCAACCGGGGCGAGGCCAACCAGCTCACCCGGCACTGGGCCGGACTCGCCGGCACCGGCGGGCGGGCGCTGCCCGAGGGGCTGGCGCTGACGCCCGAGAGCGTCCTGGCCGACGGTGACGCCGTCGTGCTGAGGGCGACGGCGCGCGCCGGACGGGCGGCCTGGTCGCTGGTCGCGGAGCTCGGCTTCGACGCGGCCGGCCACATCGCTCACTACCACGACATGCTGGTGGCCCGCGGGGCGGCCTGACCGCCACCCGCTCGGCCCCATCTCGCCCGGCTCGCAGGGGGATGCAGGGTGCCTCGCGGGGCCGGGCTGTCACGGCGTCACAGCCACGTGGGCCGCGGCCGGGCTATTACGGCGTAATAGCGGCGTGGTCCGGCTGGCCCTGAAAGCCCTGTCCCTCGTGACGTACGGGCGGGTCGCAGCGGTCGCCCGGGAGGGCGCGGGCGGCCGACGCACCGCGTGTGCGGCAGGCGCGCCCGGCATCCGTGCGGGCGTCCGGACGCTGATGCCCCGACGCCCGACCGCCATCTCCCCGACGCCCGACGCAATCCCCCTGACCCCGGCGGGACGCCTTCCCAACCGTCCCTGCCCGCTGGCGGCTCGACCGGCTCCCGCGCTACGCCCCCCGGCGAACGAGCACAGGTCGGGCACCGTTCGCGCGCCGCTGGAGAAAACGGACCGACGGGACACGGCGGGGCTAGCGTGAGGAGGCTGGAGGGAAGGAGGCGGCCATGGGCGAGCGTCACACCGGCCGGCGCGTACCGCCGCCGGGATCCGAGCCGTACACCCGCGCGCCGTCCGGGCCGCCGCGGCGCGGTGGGCAGGGTCCGGTGCTGTGGCGCGCGGTGCCGTGCTGCGGGGCGCCGCGGGCCCGTGCGGCGCGGCCCTGCGCCGTCCGGGCCGGCCGCCGCCCACCCCTCGGGCCGGGCACACACCGCGGCCCGTCGGCCCCCGGGCGGCGACGGCCCGGTCCGCAGCAGCTGTCCAGTCGTCCTGGGGAAGGGGGAGGCGATGAACGACGTCCGGTCCGCCGGCGTATGCGCAGTGATCGACCCCGAACGGGGGGCCCACGGCGCCCTCGAACTGCACGGGCCGCTGGACGCCGCCTGTTTCCACCGGGCGCTGCACCGCATCGCCGAGATCTGCCCGGGCGTCCGGCACCAAGGGCCCCGGCTGCTGCGGCACGGCCCCGACCTGCACACCGTCGAATTCCCCGCCGGCACCGACGCGTCCGTGCCCTATCCCGTCGGTCTGCTCGCCGACCTGCTCACCGCCGCACCTGAGCCCGTCCACGACGGCCCTCCCGGCGGCGGGCCGTCCGAGGCCCCGGCGCCGGGCCGGCCCTGCGGGACGCTGCCGCGCACCCATCCGGTCACCCCGCTGCAGCGGCAGCGGCTCGCCGACGCCCTGGTCCGGCCCGGCCACCAGGTCGAACAAGTCGTCTGGCGCTGGTACGGCCCCCTCGACACCGCCCGCTTCACGGCGGCCTGGCAGGCCGTGGGCGAGCACGAGAGCGTGCTGCGGACCGCCTTCCTCTGGGACCCGCGGCCGCGTGCCGTCGTCTTCGACCGGGGCCACGTGGACATCGTCCGCCACCGCCACGGCACGGCGATCCGGCGTGCCACGCTGCTCGTCCGCGAGCGGGCCCGCGCCTTCGACCTGCGCCGCCCCGGGCCCTTGCGGGTGGCGCTGCTGGACAGCGGCCCCGGGGAGGAGGCGGCGCCCTTCACCGACGTACTCCTCACCTATCACCGTGCCCTGCTGGACAGTTGGAGCGTCCGGCTGCTGATGCGCGAGTGCTGCCGCGCCTACCTCGCCGACGGGGTGCTGCCCGGCGGCGAACGCCGTCCCGACCTCGCCGACTGCGCCCGCCGGCTCGCCGCCCAGGAGCCCGGCCCGGCCGGTGGCGCCCCGCCTCGGGCCGCCGGCCTGCCGGCACCGTCCCGGGACGCCGCGGCCGGTCCCGCCGGCAGCGGCGGCACCGGCGTCCACCGCGCCGCCCTGTCCCCGGCCGAGAGCGCGCGGCTGGCCCACTGGGCGACCCGCTGGGGCGTGGCGGAGAGCAGTGTGCTGCAGGCGGTGTGGGCGATGCTCCTGTACCGGGCGTCGGACGCGGCACCGGAGCCGGCCGACATCGGCTTCGGCTTGGACCTTCCGGGGCGGGGGCTGCTCCTGGAGGGCATCGAGGGCATCCCCGGCCCGTTCGAGAACGCGCGGTCCCTCACCATCGCCGTCGACGCGGCGCTGGGGCTGCCCGGGCTGCTGCGCGAACTGCGCGACCGGGTCATCGACATGGCCGCGGACGAATGGCTCGCGGCCGCGACGCCCGACCCCCGCGCCCGCGCCGGGGCCCGCGCCGGTGGCCTGCTGGCCTTCGACTGCGGCCCGCGCCCCGAGGAGGCGTACGGCGACGCGCTCGCCGAGCACGGGATACGTCTCGAGGAGCAGGAGGCCGCCGGGTCGCCCGCCGGATACGCCCTGCGGCTGCGCGCCGGTCACGACGCCGGCCGCGGCCTGGTGCTCACCTGTGCCTACGACCGCGACCTCGTCGACGGCGCCGCCGCCCGCACCCTGCTGGCGCACACCGCGCGCCTGTTGCGCCTGCTGCCGGGCGCCGCGACCGAGGACACCACCGTCGGGGAGGTGCTCGCCTGGCTGCCGGGTGCCGTGACGCCCCGGGTGCCGGACGGGCCCGCCGCCCGGGACGCGGCGCCGCTGGTGCCGCTGCGCGGCGCGACGGCGCCCGCGGCGGCGACCGTGTGCCTGGTCGAGGTGCCGGGCGCGCCGCGCACCGGGCACGGGGAGCTGGTACGGCACTACCGCGGGCCGGAGGCGCTCACCGCGCTGCGGTTCACCGCCGGCGAGGACGCCGTCCCGGCCGCCGCCCTGGGCCGGCTGGCCCGCCCGCCCGGCCGGCTGGTGCTCGGCGGATACTCCGGCGCCGGCGCCCTCGCGTGCGAACTGGCCCGGAGCGTCACGGAACCCGGAACGCGCCCGCCCCTGGTTGTGGTCGGCGGCGCCGGCGACGATCCGGACGGTCCCCGCGGCCTGGCGAGAGCCCTGCAGCGAGCAAGCGCGTCACCTGCCCCGTCCTGAGGCGGCGACCGCACACCTGGCCGGAACCGGCCCCGAGCATGCCCGCACACCGGACCGTCACCCCGGCGGTCACGGCGACGCGGGCGTGGAGGCGGCTTCCCCGGTGCCGACCAGGAGTCCGAGGCGGGCGTGTTCCCGCCGGCCGCCCATCCGCGCGCAGCAGCGACGGCGGCGGCCGCCCCGGCCCGGCAGGCCCGGCTGAGCGACCTCCGGCACCGCGGCCGCCGTGCTCCACGGTGCCGGAAGCGGCGGGCCTCGGCGCATCCGCCGCGCGCGGGGCCCCGGCTGCCCGTGGCGGGCGGGAGGTCAGGTGTGCCGCGGGGTGCGGGCGTCGCCGGTCGCGCGACGGCGGGCGAGGTCCTGCGCGACGGCCCGGAGCGCCGATGCGGCCCCGGTCGGTGAGACCGCCGAGGCGAGCGGGTCGGTGAGGCCGGTCCCGGCGCCGGCGGAGGCCCGCACGGGGTCCGGAACAGGGGCGAGCGGGCGGGAGGCCGGGTGCGGCGCGGGGTGCGTCATGTCCCCTCCTACGGCCAGTCGATGTCGTCGTCGGAGGCCGTACCGCGCACGGGTCCCGGTCGTCCCGCGCGGCCCTCCCGGGCAGTGGGGCGGGCAGGAACCGGCTGCTTCATGGACGACTCCCGTGGACATGGACGGGACCAGCTCCCGTGACAATCGGCGGGCTGGTGCGCAGGCACTGCCACTGACGCTCGAGATGCTGCCCGTAACCGGTAAAGAACCGCTCGAGGAACGCATGAGAGCCCCGTGAGACTCGCACGAGGCCCACGGCACGGCACCTGGCAAAACATTGCCCGGCTCTTGCCCGGCCCCCTACGCTCGATGCGGCTTTCGGCGGTGATCCCTCCCGCCGCGGCCGCCCCCACTCGTCCGTCCCCAGGGAATGGTCACATGCTGCAGCAGCCCGCTTTCGGCAGTCGTCTGAGGAAACTGCGCCAGTCCCGTGGGCTGTCCCAGACCGCGCTGGCGGGTGACGGCATGTCCACGGGATACCTCTCCCGGCTGGAGTCCGGCGCCCGCCAGCCCACCGAGCGGGCCGTCGCCTACCTCGCCGGACGACTCGGCCTGGACGTGGCGGACTTCGAGGAGCCCGCGGGCGGTTCCCTCGCCAACGCGCTGTCCCTGGTCGCCTCCACCGGCTCCGGCACGGCGATGGAGACGCTCCGCGAGGCCCTGGCCGCCGAGGGACACGAGGCACCGGTGCTGCGCTGGCAGGCGCTGTGGCAACTGGCCGGCCAACGGCGGCTCCAGGGCGACCACGCCGGCGAACGGGAGTACCTGGAGGAGCTGGTGCAGCTCGGCGACGCGGTCGGGCTGACCGCGCTGCGCGTGCGCGGGCTGACCCGGCTCGCCCGCTGCCTGCGCTCGCTCGGTGACATCAACGACGCCCTCGACGCCGCGATGACCGCCCACCACCTGGCCCGCGAGGACGACCTGGAGGTGGAGGACCGCGCCGCGGTCCTGCTGGCCCTGGTCTCGGTGGAGGGCGAGGCGGGCCGGACGCCCGACGCCCGGGCGCACGTCGACGAGCTGGTCGAGCTGGTCGCGGGCCGGTCGGACGCGCTGTGGGCGGAGGCGATGTGGACCGCGGCGGTCGTCCGGGTCCGGCAGGGCGACCACACCGCGGCGCAGGCCTACCTGGAGGAGGCGCTGGAGAAGTTCGCCAGCGGGGAGGACCTGGTGCTCTGGCTCCGGCTCCGGCTCACGGCCGGCCGACTGCACCTGGAGAAGCTGCCGCCGGACCCCGAGGCCGCCGAGCGGTGCGTCACGGCGGCCGAGTCGGCGCTCGCGTTCGTGGGCACGCCCGGCCTGCGCCAGCAGCTGCTCGCCCTCAAGGCCGACCTGGCCTTCGTCACCGCCCGGTACGACGACGCCCGCGCCCTGCTCCGCGAACTCGCCCAGGCCGAGCCCCGGATGACCTACCGGGAGCGGGTGCAGATGGACATCCTGCGCCACCAGCTGTGCATCCGCTCCGGCGACGACAGCGGTATCCAGGGCCTGCGGGCCCTCGCCGAGCAGGCCCAGGCCGATGCCAACATCGACCTGGCCGCGCAGATCTGGCGCATCCTCGCCGAGTCCCTGGCCGAGTCCGCGACGCAGCGGGGCACCGCGGTGTGACGCCGTCGCACCCCGGTCCACGGACCGGGCCGGTCCGGCGTTCTAGAACGGGTCGCCGAGGTGGTCGCCGAGGTGGTCGTTGATGTGGTCGAGGCACAGCTCGTACCCGTCCTCGGCGTGGGTCTCGTACCAGCCCTCGGGGACGGCGGCCGCCGCCGGCCACAGGGCGCGGTGCCCGGTGGAGTCGGCCAGCACCACGAAGGTGGCGAACGGGTCGTCGAACGGGTCGTCATGAGCCGGATCCTCCAGCACCCGCAGGTCGCCGTTCCGGTCCAGGCGGGCGGCACGGCCGGTGCGCCACATGCGGGCGGTGCTGCCGTCCGGGCCGCCGAACGGGTCGGGCAGGAACCGCTCGCCGCTGGCCCCGGGCGCCCCGACGTAGCCCTGCGCCACGCCCGCGCCCGCGATGTACAGGGCCCCGGTGCGGCCCGGGGCCACCGGGCGCAGCCGCGAGTCGAGGAGGTAGGCCCGGTGGCCGGGGGCGGGCCTGGCCGGGACGCCGGGCAGCTGCTCGACGACGAGCCGGCCCTCGGCCCAGCCACCGCTCACGGTCAGCTCCGTGCCCTCGGTCCGGGCGAGCGACACCAGCGCGCACAGCACGTCGTCGGCGCCGCCCAGCACCACCCGGGCCCCCTGCCGGCGCAGCCAGCCCAGCACCTCGTGCGGCACGTCGCGGCTGAGCGAGCCGTCCGGGACGTGCACGCGGGCGCCGCAGGCCAGGGCGCTCAGCAGCCCGATCGCCGCGTCCCCGTCCGGGTAGCCGTGCACCAGCCAGGCCGCGTCGGCCGGTGCCGCCAGCGTCGCCGCGGTGACGGCCTCGCCGCCCACCGCCACGGTGCCGCCCTCGCCGGGCAGCAGCAGGAGCGGGTCGCCGCCGCGCAGCGGCCGGGTCCGGTCGGCCTCCGCCACCGGCCAGCGCCCGGCCGGCGGCAGCCGGTCCGCGGCGTCCTCGCGGACCAGGCGGGCCGCGCCGGGCACGGCGGGCAGCAGCAGGTCCGCGGTCTCGTCGAGCAGCAGCACCGCGGGGCGCAGCGACTCGGCGAGATCCAGCGACGGGTCGACCGGCAGCAGCGCGGCTCCCGTCTTCGCGACGGCGATCGCCGCCACCGCGAACCCGGCCGGTGACGACAGGGCGGTGAGCACACAGGTGCCGGGACCGGCCTGGTGCGCGATGAGGGCATGCGCCAACAGGTCGGAGCGGGCGTCGAGTTCGGCGTAGTCCAGGCCGGGCAGTGCGAGCGCCCTGGGGGCCCGTGCCACCTGCGCCGCGAACAGCGCTGCCACGTCCTGCCCCGCGACCGGCACGTCC
Source organism: Streptomyces incarnatus (assembly GCF_001027185.1). Lineage (NCBI taxonomy): Bacteria > Bacillati > Actinomycetota > Actinomycetes > Kitasatosporales > Streptomycetaceae > Streptomyces > Streptomyces incarnatus. Next base: position 53,807 of record NZ_CP011498.1, read on the forward strand.
GCACCCGCCCACACCCCGCTCACGGCGGCCGGGCCGGGCAGCAGTCGCAGCCGGCTGAGCGGGGTCCCGGGCGCCGCGAGGGCCGACCGCAGTACGGCGGTGAGCTGACCGGTGAGGGAGGCGGCGGCCGTCTCGCCGACCGTGTCGTGGCGGAAGGTGGCGGTGACGGTGATGCCGGCCGGAGCGCCCGCGGGGCTCTGCCGTTCCGTCAGCGTCAGTCCCAGGTCGGTGGCCGGGCCCGGCAGTGCGCAGTGCTCGGCCTGCACGGACAGCCCGGCCGCCTCGAACCGGCCCGCGCACTCCTGGAGCACGGTCAGCGCGATCCCGCCGGGCAGCGCCGCCAGCGCCGCCCCGCCGTCCCGGTAGGCGGCCAGGTCCCGCTCGCGGACCCGGCGCAGCAGTTCGGCGAAGGCCGGGTCGCCGGAGGTGTCCACGGTCAGGGCCAGCACCCGCCCGTAGGGGCCGACCGCCTCGCGCAGCGCGGCGGTGTCCCGGGCCGGCACGGGGGCGGCCACCGTGACCGGGCCGGCCGCGCCGAGCCGGTTCAGCAGGGCGGCGACCGCCGCGTGCACCACCATGAACAGGGTGGTGCCGTGCTCGGCGGCCAACCGGGTGAGCCGCGCGTGCAGTTCCGCGTCCAGCTCGGTCTCCAGGCGGCCGCAGGAGGCGTCGCCGGCCTGCGGTGCGCTGCCCGGCAGCGGGGTGGGCGCCAGGTCGCCGAAGAGCGCGCGGGGCGCCGCGTCCAGTGCGGCGGGGGAGTGGTCCGGGGCCTGCCCCGTGGCCCGCGCCCCGTAGGCCCGGGCGAGTTCGGCGGCCAGCGGCAGGTGGGACCACAGGTCGACCGAGTCGGCGGGCAGGGCCAGTTCCAGCAGGTGGTCGTCGGCGGCCAGCGCGCGCAGCCGGGTGCCGGCCGAGCCGAGCAGGGAGTTGCGCAGCGAGGGGTGGCGGCGGCCGAGGTCCGTCAGGGCCGCTCCCAGGATCCGGGTGTCCAGCGCGCCGCGCAGCCGCACCGAGAACTCCGCGGTGTCGCCGGCGGCGGCGCCCGGCCCGGTCGCCGCGGCGGGGGCGTCGCCGACGAGCGCGGCGAACGCGGCCGGGGTCGGCGCCTCGTGCAGCGCCCGGCTGCCCGGGTCGACGCCGAGGACCGCGCGGGTCCTGGACAGCAGCCGGGCCGCCGCCGGGGCGTGGCCGCCGAGGCGGAAGAAGTCGGACTCGGCGTGCACCCTGTGCCGCGGCAGGCCCAGCGCCTCGGCGAACAGGTCGCGCACGATCTCCTGGACCGGCGTCCCGGGCCGGCTGCCGGGGCGGTCGGCGGCGCGGGCGGGCGCGGGCGGGGCCGTGCGGTCCACCGTGCCGCCGGCGGTCGGCGGCGGGGCGTCCGCGCTCGTCGGCGCGGACGGCATCGTGCCGGTGGCCGGGGTGTTGGCGCAGCTCTCGGCGTCGGTGACGGGTGCCGCGTACACGCCGGTCAGCGCGCCCGCGGGGACCTGCTCGGGGTCGAGGAGGACGATGTCGAGGAGGTCGGGGCTCGCACCCCAGGTGGGCAGGGCCCGGTAGCCCAGGCGCTCGGCCAGCTCGCACAGCGCCTCCGGGTCGGGGGCGGGCGCGTCCTGCGGCGCGAGGTCGATGCTCTCCAGGGGGTCGAAGAGCGACTGCATGGCCGTGTACTCGTCGTGCACCCGGCGGTTGGGCACCCCGGCCAGGCGCAGCACGGCGGGGCGCGCGGTGCTCAGGCGGTGTTCGGCCTCGAGGGCGCCGGTGATGTCCCGGCCCCAGTGCAGGACGGGCGCGGCGGTGAGGTCGGCGACCGGCTCGGCGGTGGAGAGCACCGCCTCGTAGCGGTAGCGGGTCAGCTCGTTGTGGTGCCGGCCCCGCTTGGCGCGTACGTCGACCGCGCGCACGGCGGGCAGCTCCCGGGCGAGTGCGTCGAACAGGGCGGGGGAGAGCAGCAGTTGGGGCTCGGCGGCGACCCGCTGGTCGATGGTGCGGCGCAGCGCCTCCCGGTCGCCCCGGGCGGCGCCGGGCCGGGCCAGTGCGATGCCGGTCTGCAAGCAGCGGGCGAGGTCGAGGTTGCGCAGGTCGCCGAGGAGCAGCGAGCCGCCCGGGGCGAGCAGCGGCAGGGCCCGCTCGACGACGCCGCGCAGGTGGGACAGGCTCGGGAAGTCCTGGACGACCGAGTTGAGGACGATCGTGTCGAAGTGGCCCGCGGGCAGCCCGCCCATGTCCTCGGCGCCCCGGCAGTCGAGCCGGACCTTCTCCTTCAGGACCGGGTCGGCCTCCACCTGCTCGGTGAGCGCGGCGACGGCGGCGGGGGAGAAGTCGGTGGCCCAGTACTCGTCGACCTCCTCGTCATGGGCGAGGCGGGCCATCAGCAGACCGGTGCCGGCACCGATCTCCAGCACCCGGCGGCGCGGCAGCTCGCGGATCCGGTCGAGGGTGGCGTCCCGCCACTGCCTCAGGTGCTCGACCGGGATCGGCAGGCCGTCGTAACTGCTGTTCCAGCCGGTGAAGTCGTTGCCCAGCCCGGTGAAGTCGTCGCCCGGGCGCGCCGCGGCGGCACCGTCGTGGAGCATCTCGTGCGTCCCCTTCCCCGCGGTGGTCCGCGCGTCCACCCGGCCGACGAACTCCGGCGCGCCGTCGTCGCCGAGGCGCACCCGGCGCGGGTCGCAGGCCGCGCCGTCGGACAGGACCGTGCGCAGCGGCGCGAAGGCGGCCGGCCGCTCCCGGGCGATCAGGCCGAACAGGGCGGTCGTCATCAGGACCACGGAGATGCCGTGGGCGCGGACCGCGTCCTGGAAGCGGCCCGGGTCGGCGACGGTGTCCGCGCCGAGGCCGACCAGCCGGGCGCCCCCGGTCAGCGTCGTCCACACCTCGAAGGTGGCCGCGTCGGCGGCGGGACCCGCGGCCTGGGCCACCGCGTCGGCCGGTGTCAGCCGCAGGCAGTCGGTGGAGCGTACGAAGTCCAGCACCGCGCGGTGCGGTACGACGACTCCCTCGGAGGCGCCGGTGGCGTAGCGGACGCAGCAGGCGTCGTCCGGGCCGGTGGTCTGCTCGGGCAGGGCGCCGGAGCGGCGGGCGATCTCGTGGGCCTCGGCGTCCAGGGCGACGACCACCGTGCCCAGGCCCGCGTAGTCCGCGGCGTCCGGCTGCTCGGTCAGCACCGCGGCGGCCGCGCTGTCGCGCACGATCAGCCGGCGCCGCTCGGCCGGGTCGGCGGGGTCGACCGGGACGTAGGCGGCGCCGGCCCGCACGATCCCGAGGAACGCGGTCACCATCTCCGGGCCCGGCCGCAGCGAGGTCACCACCCGGTCGCCGCGGCTGATGCCACGGGCGCACAGGTGGGCGGCGAGACGGTTGGCCGCGCCGCTCAGCTCCCGGTAGGTGAGGCGGTCGCCCCGGCCGTCGGCGTGCCGGGGGTAGTGGACCGCGATCGCGTCGGGACGCTCCTGGACCTGCTGCTCGACGAGGCCGGAGAGGGACATCGGCACGCTCCTTAACGACAGCGACTTCCGGCTTGGCAAAACGTTGCCTGAATGTTGGCAACGGCGGCCTGAGGAGGAGTCTCGGGCCGGTCGAGCGGCAATGGAGTCGCAGGTCGCGGGGCGGGGTTGTGGCCGGGGCACGGGGGCCGGGGTTGCCAGGTGGCCCACCGGGCGGGCCCGGCCGCGGGAGAGGGGAAGCGGGGGCGGAGGCGAGAGACCCCGGAAACGCCGAAGCCCCCGCTACGGCACGGCGGCCTGCGGGGGCGTCACGGGGCGGGCTCGGCTGCCCGGGGGCACACCTCAGACGGAGGCGACCTTCGGCCAGTCGATGGCGGGGCCGGAGGTGGCCTTGACGGCTGCGGGGGCGGCCGGCCAGTCGATGGCCGGACCGGAGGTGGCCTTGGCGGTGGCCGGGGCGGCCGGCCAGTCGATGGCGGGGCTCGCGGCGGTGGTGACGGTGGCGGGGGCGGCCGGCCAGTCGATGGCCGGGCTGGCGGTGGCGGCCTTGGCGGTGGCCGGGGCGGTCGGCCAGTCGATGGCGGGGCTCGCGGCGGCGACGCCGGCGGTGGAGAAGGCGGCGACGGCGGTGATGGCGGCGGCGGTGGCGATCCGGGCGATGCGGTTCATGGCGGGCTCCTCGGTGTCAATTCCGTGTTCGTTGCTTGGCAACCTCTTGCCAAGAAGATTGGCAAGCGAATCTCGGGAATTGCTGGAAAATGGGTGGATTTCTGCTCAAGATTGCCACCAGGAGTGCCCCAAAGGAGGTGTGCACGCACTGGAGTTGCCGCAGGAAAACCCTATTGAGCTGCGGAAACGCTGATTCTTGGCAGAATCCCGGACGCTCTGGCAACGCTTGGCAATTCCTGGTGAAGAGAGCCAGACGCGGCAGAGCCCCGGGCCGGCGGCCCCTCAACTCGAGCCCCGCCGGAGCCGGTACTGCCCGATGTTGCCAACTTCCCATCCATGGAGGCAATGTATTGCCAACTACCCGGCAATAAATTTCCTGAGACGCGGGGGAGGCCCCGGAAGTGAACGCGATGTCCCACGGTGACCAAAGGGTCCATCTGAACTCGGCCGGTCTCGGCCGCATGCCCGCCGCCGCACTCGAGGTCCTCACCGAATGGACGCGCTTCGAGGACCGGTACGGGCCGTACGAGCTGGCGGAACGCCTCGACGACGTCCTGCACCGGGAGATCCACGAGCGACTGGGCGCCCTGCTCGGCGCGCCGTCCGGCGACACCGCCGTGTGCACCGGGGCCGCCGACGCGTTCGCCGCCGTCCTGTCCCGGCTCCCGCTCGGCCCGGGCGACCGTGTCTGGACGACCCCCTACGAGTCGGCCGCCAACCTCAGCGCCCTCTTCGCCCTGCGCGCCCGCACCCGCTGCCGGCTGGACGTCGTACCGCTGCGTTCGGACGGGGACCTGGACCTGGAGTGGATGGCGCAGCACATCGGCGACGACGTCGCCCTCGTCAGCGTCCCGTACGTCCCCTCGAGCTGCGGCATCGTCAACCCCGTCGAGGAAGTCGGGCGCATCCTCGCTCCGCACCGGTGCCTGTACGCCGTCGACGCCTCGTACGCCGTGGGACAACTCCCCGTGGACGTCGACCGTGTCGGCTGCCACCTGCTCACCGGTGACGGCTGGCGCTTCCTGCGCGGCCCGCAGTCCGTCGGGTTCGCCTATGCGGCACCGCGGTTGCGCCAGGTCCTGGCACCGCACGGCGGCCTGCCGCTCGTGCCGCCGCACGGCGCCGCCGTCGCGGCGCTGAACACGGCCCTCGCCCTGCGCGTGCCCGCTCCCGCGCCCGAGGACCTCGGTTCCCGGCTGCGCGCCGCCGTGGAGAACACGTCCGGCACCGCACTGATCGCCCCCGGCCGCGTCCAGTCCGGCATCGTCACCTTCCAGCACGAGGAACTGCCGGCCGCACTGCTGCGCCGTCGCCTGGCGGACCGCGGAGTCGTCGTGTGGAAGACGGTCGCCCAGGAGACCCCGCTGTACCTGCCCGGGCGCGGTGTCGGCACGGCCGTACGCGCGTCCGTCCACCCCGGCGACCGCGCCGAGGACATCGAGCGGTTCGCCGACGCGCTGCGGGACTCCGTGGCGGAGGGACGGCCGCGGCTCGCCCGTGTCCCGCGTCCGCGGTTCACCGCACCGGCGTTGCGCGCCGTGCCGTCCACGCCGCCGGTGCCGGCCGCGGTCGGATCCGGCGCCGGCGGCCGGCCGGGCGACGGCGTCTGACGCGCCGCGCCCGGTCCGGCCGTTCGCAGGGTGCGGGTTCTCCCGGCCCCGGTCAGCGCAGCCGCGCCCGCAGGGCGGTGAGGACGGCGGATTGCTGCGCGTCGAGGTAGAAGTGGCCGCCGGGGAACACCTTCAGGTCGAACGGCCCCGCACTGTGCTCCGCCCAGGCCCGTGCCTCGTCGAGCGTGACCCCGGGATCGTCGTCGCCGGTGAGCGCGGTCAGCGGGCAGGACAGCGGCGGCCCCGGCACGTGGCGGTAGGTCTCCGCGGCCCGGTAGTCGGCGCGGATCGACGGCAGGGCCATGCGCAGGATCTCCGGATCGGCCAGCACCTGGCTGTCGGTGCCGCTGAGCCGGGTGATGTCCTCGATCAGTGCGTCGTCGTCCAGCAGGTGCACACGCTCGTCCCGCACGGCCGACGGGGCCCGCTGACCGGAGACGAACAGCTGGTGCGGCACCTGGCCGCGCTGCTCGAAGCGCCGCGCCACCTCGTAGGCCACCAGGGCCCCCATGCTGTGCCCGAACAGCGACACCGGCCGGTCGAAACAGCCCCGCACCTCCTCCACCAGCGCGTCGGCGAGCAAGTGGACGCTGTCGATACAGGGTTCATGGCGTCTGTCCTGGCGCCCCGGGTACTGGATCGCGAGCACGTCGACACCCGGCGCGAGGGCGCGGGCGACCGGGACGAAGAAGGACGCCGAGCCGCCGCCGTGCGGGAAGCACACCAGGCGGTGCGGGGCGTCAGGAGCGGGGCGGAAGCGCCGTACCCAGGCACCTCTCGCCGCGTGCGTGGACGTCGTGGAAGCGGCCATGTCGCTGATCCCATTTCGAGTCGAGACCTGAGCGGATCGGCCGAGCCGACCCGTCGCGCATCGGGGCGCGAACAGTACGGCAGGCCGGGACAGCCTCGGTGGAACGCGGCGGGCGGCGCGTGCCGATGCCGCCGGCCCGGGCAGACGCGAGCGCCCCTCTAACGGCTCTCACTAGCCTCGGGCCCGGGTGTGCGCACTATCCGCTGCCGCCGCCAGACCGTCACGGATCGACAGGAGCCGAGCTACGTATGTCTGTGGAAACGACCGGGCTGCCCGAGACGGGGACGGCACCCGCGAAGGATGT
>NZ_CP011498.1:62410-208337 GCF_001027185.1 Streptomyces incarnatus
AAGCCCTCATCCGCCTGGAGCACGGGCAGCCCATCCGCTTCGGCCCCAACCACACGCGCGGCGTCGTCCGCGACAAGACCACCGGCGACCTGCAGGTCGTCACCGTCACGGCCGACAACGAGGCGGACGTCCTGGTCCACGACGCCCGCTCCGCGTCCCCGACCACGGCCTTCGCCCTGTCCCGCCTGGCGGACCCGGACACCCTGCACCACACCCCGATCGGCGTGTTCCGCTCCGTCGACCGGCCCGTCTACGACACCGCGATGGCCGACCAGCTCGACACCGCCATCGAGCAGAAGGGCAAGGGCGACCTCGCCGCACTCCTCGCCGGCGGCGACACCTGGACCGTCATCGGCTGACGACACCGGGACGCCCCCAGCGGCCGGGGCGTCCCCGTCCGGCACGTGCGTCCGGCCGCTCGTACCAGGGAAGGGACACACACCACCATGACACCCAGCCATCCTTTACGCCGGGGCCGCGCCACCGCCGTCGCCGCGGTCGCCGCCGTGGCGCTCGCCGCCGGACTCACCGCCGGCTGCGACGCCGCCCACCGGGCGCTGGACTGCGTGCGCACCGCCAACGACATCGCCGACGACGTCGGCAACCTGCAGCAGGCGGCACGGGACGCGGCGCTCGACCCGTCGAAGGCCCGCACCTACTTCGACCCCATCGAGAAGAACCTGAAGGGCATCGGCCACCAGAGCGACGACGTCGACGTGCACAAGGCGGTCGACGACCTCGGCCAGGCCGTGAACAACGTCCGCACGTCCATCGAGAACGGCGACAAGAGCCCGGACCTCAGCCCGGTCAAGGCATCGGCGGGCGAACTGACCAAGGCCTGCACGAAGTAGCGGCAGCGCCGGACCCCGGGAGCGGAAGAGACGCGGCCACCGCCGGCCCCGTGCCTTGCGGCACGCGGGTCGGCGGTGGCCGTTGGGGCCGGGCCGGACGGGGGAATCACGGCCCGGGGTCAGGGGGCGGCCGTCAGCCGGCGTAGGTGGGCTCGTGTTCCCGGCGGGGGCCGGGGATCGGAGCGGCGGCCGGGAGGCGGCCCAGCTTCTCGCCCTCGACGTCCATGTTCGGCAGCAGCCGGTCCAGCCAGCGCGGCAGCCACCAGGCTGACCTGCCGAGCAGGGCGAACAGGGCCGGGACCAGGGCCATGCGGACCACGAAGGCGTCGAAGAGGACGGCGGCCGCGAGGCTGAAGCCCATCATCTTCACGAAGTCGTTCGTGTCCAGGATGAAGCTGGAGAAGACGCTGGTCATGATGATCGCGGCGGCGGTGACGACGCGTCCGCCGTAGCGGAAGCCGGAGACCACCGCGTCGGAGGGGCTCGCCCCGTGGACGTACGCCTCCCGCATCCGGGCGACGAGGAAGACCTCGTAGTCCATCGCGAGACCGAAGACCACACCGATCATGAAGATCGGCAGCGTGCTCATGATCTGGCCCTGCTGGTGGATGCCGAAGCTCTTGGCGAGCCAGCCCCACTGGAACACCGCGACGACCGCGCCGAGCGCCGCGCCGACCGAGAGCAGGAAGCCCAGGGCCGCCTTGAGCGGGACGAGGACGGAGCGGAAGACCAGCATCAGCAGGAGGAAGGCGAGGCCGACCACCAGACCCAGGTAGGGCAGGAGGGCGTCGTCGAGGGTCTTGGAGAAGTCGATGTAGAGGGCGGTCTGGCCGGTGACCAGGACGGAGGCGCCGTCGGCGGAACGGAAGTCCGCCTTCATGCCGCGGATCGTCCGGACGAGCTCCTCGGTGGCGTGGTCCTGGGGGCCCGTCTTCGGCACGACGGTGATGATCGCCGTGTCCCGCTCGGGGTTGGTGGTCGCAGGGCTGACCAACGCGACGTTCTTGATCCCGGCGAGCTGCTTGCCGACCCGGGCCGCCGCGGCGGCCGTGTCCTGGGCCTGGACCGTGACGGTCAGCGGGCCGTTGAAGCCGGCCCCGAAGGACTCGGACAGCATGTCGTACGCCTTGCGCTGCGTGGTGTCCTTCGCGTACGTGCCCTCGCTCGGCAGACCGAGCTGCATGTCGGCCGCGGGGAGGGCGAGGGCGCCGAGGCCCGCGACACCGACGAGCAGGACGGTCAGGGGGCGGCGGACGACGAACGTGGCCCAGCGGCTGCCGAGGTTCGGCTTCCCGCGCGCGGCGCGCTTGTCCGCCTTGCGCTGCTGACGGGCGCTCAGCGGCTTGCCGTAGAACCGCCTGCGCTCGGCGCGCGGCATGACCTTGATCGGTGCGAAGCCGAGGAGGGCGGGGACCAAAGTGATGGCGATGAGGACCGCGATGGCGACCGTGCCGGCCGCGGTGAGGCCCATCTTGGTGAGCATCGGCACGTTGACCACGGCGAGGCCCGCCAGGGCGATGATCACGGTGAGGCCGGCGAAGACGACGGCGGTGCCGGCGGTGCCGACGGCGCGCGCGGCGGCGTCCCGGCGTTCGTGGCCCTCGGAGAGCTCGGAGCGGTAGCGGGAGATGACGAACAGGGCGTAGTCGATGCCGACCGCGAGGCCGAGCATCATCGCCAGTGTGGTGGTGGTCGTCGACAGGCCCAGCGTGGAGCCGAGCGCGGTGATCGCGGAGGTGCCGATGGCGACGCCGATGAGCGCGGTCAGCAGGGGCATGCCCGCCGCGATCATCGAGCCGAAGGTGAGGACCAGGACGAGGGCGGAGACCAGGATGCCGATGCCCTCGGCGCTGCCGCCCGTGCCCGCCTCCAGCTTGACCGCGTCACCGCCGGCCTCGACGGTCAGGCCGCTTTTGCGGGAGTGGTCGAGGGCGTCGGTGAGGGCGTTGTGCGCCTTGTCGTCCAGCTTGGTGGCGGCGACCTTGTAGGTGGCGATCGCGTAGCCGGTGGTGCCGTCCTTGCTGACGGCGTTCGCCTTGAACGGGTCGGACACGGCGACCACTTCGGGTGCCTTGCCGAGCCGGGCGACCAGGTCCTCGACCTTGGCCTTCTGCTCCGGGTCGGCGAGCTTGTGGCCCTGCGGGGCGCGCAGCACCACGCGGGCGGTGGCGCCGTTCGCGTTCGCCGCCGGGAACTTCTCCTTGAGCAGGTCGAAGGCCTTCTGGGACTCGGTGCCGGGCATGGAGAACGTGTCGGCGGGCGGCGTGGGCGCGGAGGAGGCGGCGACGCCGATCCCGATGAGGGCGGCGATCCACAGCAGGGTCACCAGGCCGCGTCGCCGGAAGGCGAAGCGGCCCACTGATGAGAGGAAGGTGGCCATGGTCGTTACAGACTCCTGGTCTCGCGCGGATTGTGAGGGGATGGGTGGTGCTGCCGGGACCGGTGGCCGGTCACGTCCGGGGGGAACGCGTCGTCGGGGACGTGCGGGCACGGTGCGCCCCGCGCCCTACACCTTCTGCGGAAGCGCTTGAGGCGTATTTGAAAGAGACTCGATCGGGGTCTCGAAGACTGTCCGTACCGAGCCCGGAATCCTCGCCAGTGCCCCGGGATCCCTCGGCGTCCCTCACCACCCATGGACACGGACGGACGGAAAAGGAGGCGGAGATCATGACCGTCGAGCTCGCGGGCACCGCCGAACGCACGCTGCCCAGCCAGAAGTTCGCCGCCCTGTACGCGGAGGCACAGCGGTTCTACACGCACCAGATGCAGCTGCTGGACGCGCACGACACCGAGCGTCTGGCGGGCACCTTCACCGAGGACGCCCTCCTCGAACTGCCTTCCCTGCCCGGGCCGGTGCCGGTCCGCGCCGGGCTCACCGGCTACGTCCGCGCCGGCGCGGCACGGCAGCGGCGGGCCGGCGGCCGCCTCAACCACTGGGTCGGCATGCTCGACGTACAGGCCCGGGCGGACGGGGCGCTGCACACCCGCTGCTCGGCCCTGGCGTACGTCACGCCGGGCGGGGGAAGTTCCCGCGTCCTGTATGTGTGCGTCATGGCGGACGTCCTGGTCCGCACCGGCGGCACCTGGCGCATCGCGCACCGCCGGGTGACCCGCGACGACCTGGCCTGAACCACCGCACGAACCGGGGCGACGAGCGGGACGACCCCGGCCCGGCACAGGCGGCGTGCGGTGGAACACCGCTTCAGCCGAGCTCGAGGTTCCGCACGGTGCGCGGGCCCTGGGGCCGGTCCCACCCCTAGAGTCGGCCGTGCACATCCCCTCCCTGTCCGCGCCCGCCTGCCGTCACCGGACGAGGGCGGGCGCGTCGACGTACGGGGGCATCGAGGGGCCGCGGCCGGCGTCCGTGGCGGCCTGCCGCGCCGCACACCTCCCCGCCGGGTCGCCGGTTAGCCGCTTGGAAGAACGCTCGAACGCGGATCGCGGCACCCGGGGGCCGGCAGGTGCGCCGGGGTAGTGTGGGCTCGGTCAACCGCCGTACGCCACAGGGGAGTTACGGCGCCACAGGAGAGTTACGGCGGAGCCGGCCACGGCCGTGCAAGGAGTCCGGAAGACGGGACCCGGTGAGTGGGGAACCGGCCCGGGTCCGGCGCCGCACCCGAGTCGGACGCGTCCGGCCGGACCTGCCCCGCGTCGCAGCACACCCCCCGGGGGATGTCCCCCACGACCCGGATGCCCACACCCGGCCCGACCGGCAGTCACCGCTGCTCCGGCACCCCGGCGCCGCACACCCCGCCGCGCCGAGCACGCACTTGTCTCTCACGAAGAACACAAGGAGGAACCCGCCATGGCTCCGCACGCCACCGCAGTCGACGAACGGGCACCCCGGGCGGCACGGAAGGCGGTTCCGCACCGCCTGCTGATGTGCCGCCCGCAGTACTTCGACGTGACGTACAGCATCAACCCGTGGATGAACCCGGAGAAGCCGACGGACGCCGGGACCGCCCTGCTCCAGTGGGAGCAGCTGCGGGATCTGTACCTCTCGCTCGGCCACACCGTCGAGGTGGTCGAGCCCATCGAGGGCCTCCCGGACATGGTGTTCGCCGCCAACGGTGCCACCGTGGTGGACGGCAAGGTCCTCGGCGCCCGGTTCCGGCACCGGGAGCGGACCGCGGAGGGGCCGGCCTACCTCGACTGGTTCGCCCGGAACGGCTTTAGCGAACTGCTGTGGCCGGAGCACATCAACGAGGGCGAGGGCGACTACCTGCGCGTGGGACGCCGGATCCTGGCCGGCACCGGCTTCCGGACCGACCCGCGCTCGCACGCCGAGGCCCAGGAGTTCTTCGGCCTCCCCGTGACCGGCCTGACCCTGGTCAACCCGAACTTCTACCACCTGGACACGGCGCTCGCGGTGCTCTCGCCGGACGAGGTCATGTACTACCCGGCGGCCTTCACCCCGGGCAGCCAGGCGGTGCTGCGGGAGATGTTCCCCGACGCGGTCATCGCCTCCGACCAGGACGCCGCGGTGTTCGGCCTCAACGCCTTCTCCGACGGGCTCAACGTGCTGCTGCCCCAGGCGGCCACCGGACTCGCCGAACAGTTGAGGGAGCGGGGGTTCAACCCGATCGGCGTGCGCCTGGGCGAGCTGCTCAAGGCGGGCGGCAGCGTCAAGTGCTGCACTCTCGCGCTGTCCTGACCCGACGCCCGGCGGCCGGTGACGCGCCGCCGGGAGACCGCCGGTGGTTCAGGGCAGGCTGGTGAACACGGCCAGGACGTCGTCGAGTTCGTGTGTGTGCACGGTGAGGGACTCGGCCGTGACCGCTGCCGCGTCGAGGACCGCGAGTACGGCCCGCAGGGTCTCGATGCCGGCGTCGGCGGTGATCCGGAGGGTCAGCGTCGCGGGGTCGCTCCACGCGTCGCCGAGGCCCGGGCCGGCCCCGGCGCCGAAGGCGGCGCCGGCACGCCCGAGCGCGCCCGCGTCGGCGAACCGCAGGCGGATGACACCGTCCGGCGGATCGTGCGCGGGCGGCCCCGGCCGGAACAGGGGGTCGCCGGGCCCCGGATCATCGGGCCTGGAGCAGCCGGATTCGGGGTGGCCGGGCTTGGGGTCGCTGGGCTTGGGGTGGCTGGGCTTGGGGTGGTCGGGCCCGGGGCCGGACGTGGAGTGGCTGGACTCGGCATGGCCGGACTCGGGGTCGCCGGGCCTGGGATGGTCGGGCACGGGATGGCCGGTCTCGGGGGCGTCGAGCCTGGGGGCGCCGGGCCTGGGATGGTCGGGCCTGGGGTGGCTGGGCTCGGGGCCGGCGGGCCTGGGGTCGCCGGTTGGCCCGGCCGTGCGGGGTTCCAGGAATGTCGGCAGGGTGGGCAGGCCGGAGAGGGGCGCGGCCGCCGTGAGTCCGGCTCCGTCGCCGGGCGTGCCGGAGGAGCGTGCGGGCACGTCCGCCCCGCCGTGCCCGGGCACCGGACCGGCTTCGGCCAGGGCGCCGAGCAGGACGAGCCGGGCCTCGGGCGAGAGGGAAGCGGCGAGACGGCGGGCGAGTTCGCGGGCCTCGTCCCCGTCCGTCGCGGCCGCCCGGGCCAGTTCGTGGCCGAGGGCGGCGTGCCGATCGGCCGCACCGGACGGCGTCGTGGCGTCGGCGCGGCCATGGGCCCAGTCAGGAGCCCAGGGTGTGTGTGTCACGGGCACTGCCCTCGCCTTCGCTCGCGTGTCGTCGTCCGGGTGCCGGTGAGCCGCGCTCGGCCGCAGCGGGGCCGCGCCGGGCCGGCGATGTGCCGCTGCCGGCGTTGCCGGTGCTGTTGCGACCGGTCCTTCACCGCAGGACCTCCGCCTCGTCCGGGTCCGGCACGATCACCGTGCCGACCCCGTCGTCGGTGAACATCTCCAGGAGCACCGAGTGCGGGATCCGTCCGTCGATCACCCGGGCCGCGCCCACACCGCCCCGCACGGCCTCCAGGCAGCCGGTCATCTTGGGGACCATGCCGTCGCTGAGCTCCGGCAGGAGCTTCTCCAGCTCGCCGGCCGTGAGCCGCTGGATGACCTCGTCACCGTGCGGCCAGCCCGCGTACAGACCCGCGACGTCCGTCAGCATGACGAGCGCCTCCGCGCGCAGCGCGGTCGCGAGCGCGGCCGCCACGGTGTCGGCGTTGACGTTGTACACGAGGCCGTCCTCGGCGCTGCGGGCGAGCGGCGAGACCACCGGGATCCGGCCGTCCGCCAGCAGGCCCTCCAGGGCACCGGTGTCCACCCGGCGGATGTCGCCTACCCTGCCGATGTCCACCGGCTCCCCGTCGATCCACGGCACGTGCCGCACCGCGGTGAGCGTGTCCGCGTCCTCGCCGGTCATGCCGACGGCGAGCGGCCCGAAACGGTTGATCAGCCCGACCAGCTCGCGCTGCACCTGGCCGGCGAGGACCATCCGCACCACGTCCATCGCGGGCGGCGAGGTGACCCTCAGCCCGGCTCTGAACTCGCGCTCCAGGCCGCGCCGTGCGAGCTCGGCGTCGATCTGGGGGCCTCCTCCGTGCACCACCACGGGCCGCAGCCCGGCGTAGCGCAGGAAGGCGACGTCACGGGCGAAGGCCGCCGTGAGGTCCTCGTCGACCATGGCGTGTCCGCCCAGCTTGACGACGACCGTACGGCCCTGGTGGCGGGCCAGCCACGGCAGGGCGTCGCCGAGGGACTGGGCCTTGGCCAGGGCCGGGTGCACGCTGACGGTCATGAGAACCTCGCACGTTCGGGGACGAGACCGCCGACCGGGCAGGTGGCGCTCATAGGCACGACTCCTTCTGGTGGAGGACCCAGGCCAGGGACCAGGCCCGATGACCGGTGGACATGCGCTTGAATGCGGCAAGAGAACACTTGGCCGCGCTGCGGGCTCTTGGGAAGGTGAATACCTGTCGGCCCGGGCTGTGATTGCGCCGCAATCATCACGCGCGGACGCGCTCCGACGGAACATCGATTCCCGTCAACTCATCACCCGCCAATGGCGGAGTTGGCGAGACCGCCGAGCCCGAATCGCTTTCCGCTCGGAAGCGAATCGTGGCCGGCTCGCATTGGAGTGGAATCATGCGCAGCAACCCGTTCGACGACGCCGACGGCCGGTTCTACGTTCTGGTGAACGACGAGCAGCAGCACTCGCTGTGGCCCGCTTTCTCCGAGGTTCCCGCCGGCTGGCGCGCCGTGTTCAGCGAGGAGAGCCGCGAGAAGTGCCTCGCGTACGTGGAGGAGCACTGGAGGGACCTGCGGCCGCGGAGCCTGCGCGACGCGAGGGACGCCGGCCCGGTCGCCGCCGACGCCGCGTGAGCCGACCGGGCGCCGCCCGGTACACCGTGCCTGGGGGTGGGTCCCGGTGCTGCAGCGACAGCACCGGGACCCACCCCCTTGCCGTGCGGCCTCAGGCGGCGGAGCGCGCGGCCTGAACGGGGCGGCCGCTGCCCAGCTCCCGCTCGGTGCGCCGCAGCACGATCGAGTCGGCGATCTCGCCGCTGCGTACCGCGATGTTCGACAGCAGGGCCGAGGACAGGCCGTGGGTGTGCTCGGTGCCGCCCTGCAGGTAGACGCCGGCGGTCAGCCCCGACGCGGGGACGAGCCGGTAGTCGCGTTCCACCCGGTGCCTGCCCGCCGCGTCGCGCAGGAAGTGCCGGTCGAAGTCGCCGAGCAGGCGGGCCGGGTCCAGGCCGTCGTAGCCGGTGGCGAACACCAGCGCGTCGAGGGCCAGTTCCTCCGTCCGGTCGTCGAGCACCGAGCGCACCACCACGCGCGCCCCGCTCCCGACGCGTTCGACCTCGTCGACCCGGGTGAGGTTGCGGAAGTGCAGCCGCTGGCTGCCGCGCACCTGCTCGTCGTACGAACGCTGGTACAGGGCCCGGATGACGTCGGCGTCGACCACCGAGTAGTTGGTGTTGCGGTGGTAGCGCCAGAACGAGTCCCGGGCCCGCTCGGTGCCGAAGTAGTACTCGTCGACCGCGCTGGGGTCGAACACCTGGTTGGCGAAGGGGGTGTCGTCGGCGACCGAGTAGCCGTAGGACGGGATGACCGCGGTGACCTGGGCGTGCGGCAGCGAGTCGTAGAGGAACCGGGTGATCTCGGCCGCGCTCTGGCCGGCGCCGACCACCGCCACGCTCTTGAGGTCGCCGGGGGCCTGCGCGTGGAACCTGCTCAGGAACTCCGAGCTGTGCCACACCCGTTCGTCGGACGTCACGCCCTCCGGCAGCCGGGGCACCAGGCCCGTCGAGATGACCACGTTGCGCGCGCTGACCACGCTGGTGGTGCCGTCGCCGCCGCGCACCTCGATCTCGAGGATGTCGGACGTCCCGGACCCGGCCTCGCCGGCGGGCCGGATCGAGGTGACCTCGGCGCCGTAGGTGACCCGGTCGCGCAGGCCGGCGGCCGCCCACTCGAGGTACTGGTGGAATTCCTGCCGGGTCGGGAAGAAGTCCTGGTTGTTGACGAACTGCACCAGCCGGTCCGCGGCGTGCAGATACGAGATGAAGCTGAACCGGGACGTCGGATTCCTGAAGGTCGCCAGGTCCTTGAGGAAGGAGATCTGCATGGTCGTCGACGGCAGCAGCATGTTCCGGTGCCAGCCGAACGTGGGCTGGCGCTCGAAGAAATGGCACTTGAGCGGATGCTGCGGAGAGCTCGCTTCGTGTTCCTCCAGGGCGATCGCGAGCGACATGTTGGACGGGCCGAACCCGATACCGACCACGTCGTAGATCTCTTGGCTGGGCCTACCCGCTATGTCCATAGAAAACTCTCCCGCTTGCGTCTGGAAAACTCGACCGGTGGCTCGAGAGACCGTCTTGCAGTGTTCTCCGGAGAGTGTCTAAAAGGCAACTCGAGAACGGCATGAAGACTGTTCGACGGCTTCGCAAGTTGCTCCGTACCCGAAGGCGTTGTCCCGTCGACGGGACGAACGGTAGGGTCGGCGCGGATTCTCAAGATTTCCGTGTGGCGCGGCCCATGGCGTATGTCCGGAGTAATGCATCAGTCCTGCCCCTGAGCCAGAGCCATGCCCCGAGCCCATTGCCGAAAGGTGAATCCGGATGTTCGTGCCAAGCTTTTATCGGGAACCGGACAGTGCGTGGATGGTGGACCTGATCCGCGGTAATCCACTGGCGCTCGCGGTGACCAATGGCAGCCCCGAGGACGGTCCGTTCGCCACGCACCTGCCGGTCATCTTCGACCCCGAGACGTCCGGCGACTGGTCCGGCGAGCTGCCGGGGGCCACGCTGCTCGGGCACATGAACCGGGCCAACCCGCACTGGGCGGCGCTGGAGACCGGCAGCGTGCTGCTGCTGACGTTCACCGGCCCGCACTCCTATGTGTCGCCCACGGTGTACGAGACGACTCCGGCCGCCCCGACCTGGAACTTCACCGCGGTGCACGTCCGGGGCGTGGTGGAGAAGATCTCCTCGACCGAGGAGACGCTGGGCGTGGTGCAGTCCACCGTGCGCGCCTACGAAGGGGCGTTCGGCGACGGCTGGGACATGTCCGAGTCGCTCGACTACTTCCGCAAGATCGTGCCCGCCGTGGGGGCCTTCCGGTTCACGGTGACCGGGGCCGAGGGCATGTTCAAGCTCAGCCAGGAGCAACCGGGCGAGGTGCGCGAGCGGGTACGGGACGCGTTCGGACAGAGCGGGTGCGCGTACAGGCGCGAGGTCGCCGGGCTGATGAGCCGGCTGCCGTGAGGTGCCGCGGGCCTCGGCGCCGGGACCTTCAGGCGCTGATGGCCGCCGGCCGGAGCCGCTCGGTGAGGCCCTCGGGCCGCGCGTGCTCCCGGGAGGCGCCCGCGGCCGCCGCGGCCAGGCCCTCGACGCGTGTGAGCTCGGGGATCTCCACGCGCTCCGCCGGCGCGCCGAGGTCCTCCAGGGCGTTCGCGGCCGCGCTGTCCAGGGTGGTCATCACCCACTGCTCGAAGTCGACGCCCAGTTGCTCCGCGGCCCGGTGCCACCACTGAAAGCGGCTGCCCGGGACCTCCAGGCGGTGCCTCGGCTCGGTGGGAGTGCGCGGCTGCCCGCTCTGGCGCGTGGCGCGGATGGCGCCGCGCAGCTGTTTGGTGGTCCACTGCCGCTGCTCGGCGCGGTCGAGCCAGAGTTCCTGTTCCTCGACCGGCATGGAAGCCAGCTCGGCGTGGTGCTGGAAGCTCAGGGAGGGCCGGCGCCGGCTGAGGTCGAAGCGCCGTGAGACCCACGCGTAGTTGCGCAGGGTCTGGTACGAGAGGCCCGCGGCGCGTATCCCCCGCTGGTACCGGTCGGTGTAGTGGTCCTTGCCGTAGACGAGCCAGTCGCCCAGCCACCAGGAGGACGAGTCGAGGACGTCGGCGAGCTGGCGTCCGGCCCGCTCCCATTCGTCGTAGGCCATCTTGGCCGGCATCTGCAGGCCCACTCTGGTCGTCAGTACCTGGCCCCGGCGCGGCGCGGTCCCCGTGGTGCGCGGCTGCCGCGGGGGCTGCGCGAGAGCGGTTGCCGGGCCGCCGTGCGACCCCGCGGTCTGACCGGCCTGACGCGTCATCATGCCTCCATGAAAAGGGCCCACATAACCGGCGAGAAGCCTCGCAGCGGGGGGTGGAGCAGGGCCGGAGCGGCACTCGAACGGTTGCGCGTCGAACATCTCCGTGGCATGGCGCCGATCGCCCGGGGGTGTCCCGCCGACGGGACACCGATCCCTGAGCCACGGCACACGAACGAGGCGGCGTACACCGGCGTGGTGCCGGGGTGCGCCGCCTTGGTCCGGGGTGGGTTCGGCGGGGGTGGGCTGTGTGGTGGCGGGGTTACTTGGTGTCCTGGTTGAACTTGGCGGTGGCCCAGCGGTAGCCGAGGGCGGCGAGGCCGAGGCTCCAGGCGAGGGCGATCCACCCGTTGTTGCCGATGTGGGTGCCCAGGAGGAGTCCGCGGAGGGTTTCGATGGTGGGGGTGAAGGGCTGGTAGTGGGCGATGGGCTGGAACCAGCCGGGCATGGTGTGCAGGGGGACGAAGGCGCTGGAGAGCAGCGGCAGCAGGATCAGGGGCATGGCGTTGTTGCTGGCGGCTTCGGCGTTGGGGCTGACCAGGCCCATGCCGACGGCGATCCAGGTGAGCGCGAGGGCGAACAGGACGATGAGTCCGAACGCGGCGAGCCAGTCCAGGACGCCGGCGCCGCTGGAGCGGAAGCCGATGGCGACGCCGACGGCGCCGACCAGGACCACGCTCAGGACGGACTGCAGGACGCTGCCGATGACGTGGCCGATGAGGATGGAGCCGCGGTGGATGGCCATGGTGCGGAAGCGGGCGATGATGCCTTCGCTCATGTCGGTGGAGACCGACACGGCGGTGCCGATGGTGGTGGAGCCGACGGTCATCAGCAGGATGCCGGGGACGATGTAGGCGATGTAGGCGTCGCGGCCCGCGCCGCCGCTCATGGCGTTGCCGAAGATGTAGACGAACAGCAGCAGCAGCATGACCGGGGTGAGCAGCAGGTTCAGGGTGAGCGACGGGTAGCGCCGGGCGTGCAGGAGGTTGCGGCGCAGCATCGTGTTCGTGTCGCGCACGGCGAGGGACAGGGAGCTCATCGCAGGGTCTCCTTGGACGGGTTCGGCCGGCTGCTCTGCTGGGGCACGCTGCCGCTGTCGGTGAGGGCGAAGAAGACGTCGTCGAGGTCGGGGGTGTGCACGGTCAGCTCGTCGGCCTCGATCCCGGCCGAGTCCAGCCAGTCCAGGATGGAGAGCAGTTCGCGCTGGGTGCCGTCGCTGGGGATCTGCAGCGCCAGCGCCTCGTCGTCGCGGGAGGCTCCGCGCAGCGTGGCCGCGGCGGATCGGTAGGCGGCGGGGTCGGTGAAGCGCAGGCGGACGTGTCCGCCGGGGATGAGCCGCTTGAGTTCCTCGGCGGTGCCTTCCGCGGCGATCTTGCCGTTGTTCAGGACGGCGATGCGGTCGGCCAGTTGGTCGGCTTCTTCGAGGTACTGGGTGGTGAGGAAGACGGTGACGCCGCCGGTGACGAGTTCGCGGATGATGCCCCACATGGTGTGGCGAGAGCGGGGGTCGAGGCCTGTGGTCGGTTCGTCGAGGAAGATGATGCGGGGGCTGCCGACGAGGGTCATGGCGATGTCCAGGCGGCGCTTCATGCCGCCGGAGTAGGTGGAGGCGGGCTTCTTCGCCGCCTCCACCAGGTCGAAGCGCTCCAGCAGTTCGCCGGTGACTCGCCGGCCCTCCGCCTTGGACAGGTGGTGCAGGTCCGCCATGAGGAGCATGTTCTCCTCGCCGGTGATCAGGCCGTCCACGGCGGAGAACTGCCCGGTCACCCCGATCGCGGCCCGCACCGCCTGCGCGTCGGTGGCGAGGTCGTGGCCCGCGACTCGGGCCTGCCCGCCGTCGGCGGAGATCAGGGTGGACAGGATCTGCACCGTGGTGGTCTTGCCGGCCCCGTTCGGGCCGAGCAGGGAGAAGATGGTTCCCTCCGGGACGGCCAGGTCGATGCCGTCGAGCACGACCTTGTCACCGTAGGACTTGCGCAGCCCGTTCGCCGCGATGGCCAGAGTGCTCATGAGGGGTGCTCCTTCGGGGACGGCGGTGGTCAGAGGCTGCTGGCGGTGATGTCGCCGTAGGCGGTGGTGGCGCGGATGTTCAGGTCGGCGGCGGCACCCTCGGAGTTGTTGAGCGAGTTGTGGACACGGCCGTAGGTGGTGCCGGCGTCGAGGGAGGCGGAGACGCCGCGGGCGGCGCCGACCGAGATGTTGCCCTGCTGGGTGTCCAGGGCGACGGTGCCGCCGTGGGCCTCGGTGACACGGATGTCGCCCCGCTGGGTGCTGATCTGCGCGGGGCCGCCCAGGCGGCCGACGGTGATGTCGCCCTCGTGGGCGCTGAGGCGGGCGCTCGCGGCCTCGTCGAGCTTGACCGAGCGGTAGCCGCCCTCCAGGGCGACGTCGCCGAGCCGTCCGACGCCGCGGAACTCGGCGCCGGCGGTCTTCGCCTCGATCCGGGAGCCGGCGGGGAGCTGGACGGTGACCTCGACGGACCCGGAGCTCCCGAGGAACCGGTTGGTCGCCTCCGGGGCCTGGATGCGCAGGACGCCGTCGCCGTAGTGGACGGAGATCTCCTCGGCCGCCTTGACGTCGCGGCTCTTGGCGGGGTTGGCGGGCCGCACCTCGACCGTGGTGTCGGTCCGGTCGGCGGCGATGAACTGGAGGCGTCCGGCGGGGATGTCGAGGACGGCGGAGATGGGGGAGGGGGTGTCGAACTTCTGCGGGGTGCTCAGGTTCTTCTGCATGGTGGGCTCCTTCGGCTCGCTGTTTCTGATGATGGAAACGCTACGTTGCATTCATTATTTTGGCAACAGCAGTGTTGCGAGAAATTCTTGTATCCGCAGGTAGTTGGCAGGAAATCGTTGCAACGAGAGTGAATCTAACGCAACGGCCCGTTCTTCGTTCGTTGCAATGTATTGAAGGTGAACGCTATGTTGGGCACCCCACGGAGCACGAAGGAGACCGCGATGCCGGGAAGCAGACTCACCCAGCTGGAACGCCAGCAGATCGCGACCGGGCTGGCCGACGGCCTCGCCTACGCGGAGATCGCCAGACGTCTCGACCGCCCGACCTCGACGATCACGCGCGAGGTGATGCGCAACGGCGGCCCCACCGGCTACCGCGCCGACCTGGCCCACCGCGCCACCGAACGCCGCACCCACAAGCGCAGGCAGGCCACGCGCCGGGGAGCGGAGGCGGCCCCGCAGGCCCACGGGCGCGACCCGGAGGCGGTGCGCGAGTACGAGGAGGCGTTCACCACCCTGCTCATGCAACAGGGCCTGCCCAAGATGATGTCCCGGGTGCTGACCTGTCTCCTCACCACCGACGAGGGCAGTCTCACGGCGGCCGGACTCGTCCAGCGCCTCCAGGTCAGCCCGGCGTCCATCTCCAAGGCGGTCACGTTCCTGGAGAACCAGGGGCTCGTCCGCCGGGAACCCGACGAGGGCCGCCGCGAGCGCTATGCCGTCAACGACGACGTCTGGTACGACTCGATGGTCGCCGCCGCCCGGTCCAACTTCCAGCTGGCCGAGACCGCACGGCAGGGCGTCGCCGTCCTCGGCCACGACACCCCGGCGGCCACCCGCCTCGAAAGCATCGCCCGCTTCGTCGACTTCGTCGGCGAGAGCATCACCCGCGCGGCGGAGCAGGCCCGCGACGTCCTGTACACGAAACCCGAAACGGCCTCCGGCGGCACGGCCCGGGCGTGACCGGGACGCCCGGGGCGTACGAGGTGTTCGTCGGGGTCATGTGAACCGCCTCCACCCGGCCGGCTCAGGCCGCCGTCAGTCCCGCGGCGAGGGTCTCGGACAGGGCCGCCCGGAACCCCGTGAGGAAGGTGTCCACCTCGCGGTCCGACACGATCAGCGGCGGCGCGAGCCGGACGACGTCCGGCGTCACCGCGTTCACCAGGAGGCCGTGGTCCTGGGCCGCCCGCTGCACGCGCGCCGCGACCTCCCCGTGGAGCGCGACGCCCACCAGCAGGCCGGCGCCGCGGACTTCGCGCACCAGCGGGTGGGCCGGCTCCTCCAGGCCGCGCCGCAGCCGCTGCCCCGTCCAGGTCACGTGGTCGAGGATGCCCGCCCGCTCGATGGTGTCCAGCACGGCGAGGGCGGCCGCGCACACCACGGGGTTCCCGCTGAAGGTGGAGCCGTGCGCGCCGGGCGTGAGCAGCTCGGCGGCCGCACCGAAGGCGAGTGTCGCGCCGATGGGCAGACCGCCGCCCAGCCCCTTGGCGAGGGTGACGACGTCCGCCTCGACGCCTTCGGCCTCGGCCGCGAACCAGCGGCCGGTGCGCCCGATGCCGGTCTGTATCTCGTCCAGGACGAGCAGGGTTCCGGTCGCCGCGGTGATCTCGCGGGCCGCCCGCAGGTAGCCGGGCGGAGGCACGACCACGCCGTTCTCCCCCTGCACGGGCTCCAGGACCAGCAGCGCGGTGCGCGGGGTGACGGCGGCACGCAGGGCCTCGACGTCCCCGTACGGCACATGGCTGACCTCGCCCGGCAGCGGCAGGAACGGGCGCTGCTTGGCGGGCTGGCCGGTCAGCGCCAGGGCCCCCATGGTGCGGCCGTGGAAGCCGCCGGTGGCCGACACCATGTGCGTACGGCCGGTGAGCCTGCCGATCTTGAAGGCCGCCTCGTTGGCCTCGGCACCGGAGTTGGAGAAGTACACCCGGCCCCGGCGCCCGGCGAGCTGCAGCAGGCGCTCGGCGAGGCGCACGGTCGGTTCGGCCATGAACAGGTTCGAGACGTGTCCGAGCGAGGCGAGCTGTTCGCCGACGGCCCGTACGACCGCGGGATGCGCGTGGCCGAGCGCGTTGACCGCGATGCCGCCGAGGAAGTCGAGGTACTCGTTGCCCTCGGCGTCCCAGACCCAGGCGCCCCGGCCCTTGACCAGAGGCAGCCGGGGGGTGCCGAAGTTGTCCATCATGACGCCCTGCCAGCGGCGGGTCAGCGCCGCGTTGCCCGTCCCGGTGATGCCGTCGCTCATGCCGTCGCTCCCTCGAAGCTGGCGTCGTCGTCCGGCACGACCACCGTGCCGGTGCCGTCGTCGGCGAAGATCTGCAGCAGGATGGAGTGCTCGGTCCGGCCGTCGACGACGCGGGCGGCGCGCACCCCGTGGCGCACGGCGTACAGACAGGCCTCCATCTTGGGGATCATCCCGGAGGCCAGCCGGGGCAGCAGTTCGGCCAGTTCGCCGGCGGTCAGGCGGGGGATCACCTCGTCGCTGTCCGGCCAGTTGGCGTACAGACCCGCGACGTCGGTCAGGATGAGCAGCGTCTCGGCGCCGAGCGCGGCGGCGAGGGCCGCGGCCGCGGTGTCGGCGTTGACGTTGAACACACCGCCCTCGGCGGCGTCCTTGGCGTCCTCGGGCCGGGCGATGGAGGAGACGACGGGGATGCGTCCGCCCTCGACGAGGTCCCGCACGATCCCGGCGTCGACCTGGGCGACGTCGCCGACGCGGCCGATGTCCACGGACCTGCCGTCCTTGTGCGCATAGCGCCTGACGGCGGTCATCAGGCGGGCGTCCTCACCGGTCAGGCCCACCGCGTGCGGGCCGTGCGCGTTGAGCAGCCCGACGAGCTCGCGCTGCACCTGCCCGGCGAGGACCATGCGTACGACCTCCATGGTCTCGTCGGTGGTGACCCGCAGGCCGCCCTCGAACCGGGACTCGAGGCCCAGGCGCGCGAGCTGTGCGCTGATCTGCGGGCCGCCGCCGTGCACCACGACGGGCTTCAGGCCCGCGTGCCGCAGATAGAGGATGTCCATGGCGAAGGCCGCCTTCAGGTCGTCGTCGACCATGGCGTTGCCGCCGAACTTGATGACGACGGTCTTGCCCTGGTGGCGCGCCAGCCAGGGCAGCGCCTCGACGAGGGCACGGGCCTTCGGCAGGTCCGCGTGCGCGCCGGAGCGGCCGGAACCGAACGGCCGAGGAGCCGGACGGGGGGCCGGTTCGGGAGACGGAGAGGCGCTCATGAGGCGTACTCGCTGTTCTCGTGGACGTAGTCGGCGGTGAGGTCGTTGGTCCAGATGACGGCGGAGTCCGGGCCCGCGGCGAGGTCCACCGCGATCCGGACCTCGCGGCCGGTCATGTCCACCAGCGCGCGGTCCTCGCCCACCGATCCGTTCTTGCAGACCCACACGTCGTTGATGGCCACGTTGAGCCGGTCGGGTTCGAAGGCGGCGGAGGTGGTGCCGATGGCGGACAGGACGCGGCCCCAGTTGGGGTCCTCGCCGTGGATCGCGCACTTGAGGAGGTTGTTGCGGGCGACGCAGCGGCCCACCTCGACGGCGTCGTCCTCGCTCGCGGCGCCGACGACCTCGATGCGGATCTCCTTGCTCGCGCCCTCGGCGTCCCCGACGAGCTGCCGGGCCAGGTCGGCGCAGACCGCGCGCACGGCCTCCGCGAACTCGCCGTACTCAGGGGCTTGTCGGGAGGCGCCGGAGGCGAGCAGCAGCACGGTGTCGTTGGTGGACATGCAGCCGTCGGAGTCGACCCGGTCGAAGGTGACCCGGGTGGCCTCCCGCAGCGCCCGGTCCAGGACCGCGCCGTCCACGTCGGCGTCCGTGGTGAGCACCACGAGCATGGTGGCGAGCCCGGGGGCGAGCATCCCGGCGCCCTTGGCCATGCCGCCGACGGTCCAGCCGCCCCGGGTGACCGCGGCCGTCTTGTGCACCGTGTCGGTGGTCATGACGGCGACCGCCGCGTCCTCGCCGCCGGACTCGGACAGCCGGGTGACGGCGCTGTCGACGCCGGCCAGGACCCGGTCCATGGGCAGCGGCACGCCGATCAGCCCGGTGGAACAGACCGCCACGTCCGTCGCGTCCAGGCCGAGCCGCTCGGCGGCCCGCTCGGCGGTGGCGCACGTGTCCTGGAATCCCCGCGGCCCGGTACAGGCGTTGGCCCCACCGGAGTTGAGCACGACCGCGCGGACCTCGCCGTCCGCGAGCACCTGCCGGGACCACTGGACGGGGGCGGCCTGCACACGGTTGGAGGTGAAGACGCCCGCCGCGGCACAGCGCGGCCCGTTGTTGACCACGAGAGCCAGGTCCCGGTTGCCGTTCTCCTTGATTCCGGCGGCGATGCCCGCCGCCGTGAAGCCTCGTGCTGCGGTGACGCTCACTGCATCTCCTTGTTCGCCTTGCCGCGGATGGGGTTCCCCCGCGCGAGCGAAGCCGAGCGTGGGGGAGGCTGGTGTCACTGCCGCCCGTGCGGTGCACAGGCGCGGCTGTCGTCGTGCGCGGCCCGGCGGCTGCGCGTGCTTCCCCGGCGACCGCCGGCAGGTGCCCCGCGGCTCACGGTGCGACTCCGATCGTGGAAAGCCCCAGTCCCTCGGGCAGTCCCAGGGCGACGTTCATGCTCTGCACGGCGCCGCCCGCGGTGCCCTTGGTGAGGTTGTCGATGGCGCTGATCGCGATGATCCGGCCGACCGCCGCGTCGAGGGTCACCTGCACCTGGGCGGCGTTCGAGCCCTGCACGGCCGCGGTGCTCGGCCACTGCCCCTCGGGCAGCAGCCGGACGAACGGCTCGTCCGCCAGCGCCTTCTCGTACGCGGACCGTACGTCCTGTGCGCCGACCCCGGGCCGCGCCGCGGCGGAGCAGGTCGCGAGGATGCCGCGGGGCATGGGGGCCAGGGTCGGGGTGAAGGAGACGGCGACCCGGCGCCCCGCCACGGCGCTGAGGTTCTGCACCATCTCGGGCGTGTGCCGGTGGCCGCCCCCCACACCGTAGGGCCGCATCGACCCCATGACCTCGCTGCCCAGCAGATCCGCCCGCGGCGCCTTCCCGGCGCCGGACGTACCCGACGCCGCGACGACCACCGCCTCGGGTTCGGCCAGACCGGCCGCGTAGGCGGGGAAGAGCGCCAGCGACACGGCGGTCGGGTAGCAGCCCGGCACCGCGATGCGCCGGGCGCCCGCCAACGCCGCGCGGGCACCTGGAAGTTCGGGCAGGCCGTACGGCCAGGTGCCCGCGTGCGGCGAGCCGTAGAACCTCTCCCAGTCGGCGGCGTCCGCGAGGCGGAAGTCCGCGGCACAGTCGATGAGGAGCGTGTCGTCGCCCAACTGCCCTGCGACGGCGGCGGACTGGCCGTGCGGCAGGGCGAGGAAGACGACGTCGTGGCCCTCGAGGACGCCGGCGGTGGTGGGCCCTACCTCCCGCTCGGCCAGTGGAGCCAGGTGCGGCTGCAGTGTCGCAAGACGCCGGCCCGCGCTGGAATGCCCGGTCAGAGCACCGATCTCCACCTCGGGATGGGCCAGAAGCAGACGGAGGAGTTCGCCCCCCGCGTATCCGCTCGCTCCGGCCACGGCTGCTCGCACGGTCATGGACCCCCCAGGTCGGTCACTGCTCGGACGGCGTGTCGCAGAATTCGGCGCTCAGGATGGGGACGAGACCCGACACGTCCCAGTCGCCGTTGAAGTTGAAGGTGAGCTCGTGGCGGCCGTCCTCGCTGAAGGCGGCGACCGAGAGCGACCCCACCGTGCCTCCGTCGTGGTACCAGACGGTCGTGCCGCAGGGCAGCGCGAGCCGTTCGACGCCGAGCCCGTAGGACGAGATCGGCAGATCGGGGTTGACGACGGTCGTCTTCAGCTCCGCCAGCTGCTGCGCCGGCAGCAGCTTCCCGCCCATCAGGGCCCTGAAGAAGCGGTCCAGGTCGCCCGCGCTGGAGATCATGTCGCCGTCGCCCCACATCTGCGAGGCGTTGAACTCGGTGACGTCGTCGATCCGGTCCGGCTGCGAGTCGAAGAAGAGCTTGCTGTAGCCGCGGCTGCTCGGCCGGGGCACGGTGGTGCTGGTGCCGGCGTTGGACGTCGCCCTGAGCCCCAGGGGTTCGATGATGCGCTCGCGCACTTCGCTCTCGTACGACCTCCCCGCGACCTTCTCGACGATCAGCGCGGCCAGGATGTCGTTGGTGTGCGAGAACCAGTGCCGGGCGCCGGGCTGGAAGTGCGGCGCGTGGGAGAAGGCCACCTTCAGGCGCTGTTCGGGCGTCAGGGTGTCGTACCGGTGCTGGAGGAAGCCGTCGCCCAGGGTGTACGTCCGGTAGAACGTCTCGTCGGCGAGGTAGTCGAACAGGCCGCTGGTGTGGTTGAGCAGCTGCCGTACGGTGATCTTGCTGCCGTCGTTGCCGTTGCCCGTCACCACGCCGGGCAGCCAGCGCTCCACGGGGTCGTCGAGGCTGAGCTTCTTCTCCGCCTCCATCTGGAGCAGGACGGTCGCCACGAAGGTGTCGGTGATGCTGCCGATGCGGAACCGGTCGTTCTTGCCGCGCGGCGCACCCGTCTGCCGGTTGCCCACGCCCGACGCCGACTTCCAGACCCCGTCGGCGTCGCGGGCCTCGGCGGTGATGCCGGGGATGCCGGCCGCGACGGCCGCGTCGATCGCGCGCTGCGTCGCCTGGTGGTCGGCCGCCGGGGAAGCCGCGCCCCGCGCCGCCTGGGCGGGACCCGCGAAGGCGGTGGCCGCGAGCGCGACTGCCGCCAAACCCACCACGCCGGCCCGTGGTCTCATCCGTCTCGTCATTCCCCGCTCCTGAGAATCGTCTCTACTTGGCCGATGTCGTACTTGTGCGGTCTGTGGGCGGCACAGTAGGTCACCTGCCTTGAGTGCGGGTCGTGTGTTCCCGCCGTGGGGCACGCGGGACCCGAAGACGTACCGTGAGCCGTGTGGCAGCGTTGTCAGCAGGCCCGCGCCACCGTGCTCGCCGTCAACTCCCTGAAGCGCCGGATCAGTTGGTCCTGCTCCTGCTGCAGTCGCTCGATACGGCGCTGCAGCTGGGAGATCTCCTGGCACAGGGAGAGCACCGCGTCGCCGGCCGTCGCGTCGGCCGGCGCGGCCACCGGCCCGGCCTGGACCGGAGCGGCCGGGCGGGGGCGCACCGCGGTGTCGAGCGCCGGGTCGTGGTGGAGTATCGCCTCCATCAGGCCGCGCAGGGCGGGGCCCGGCTCGACACCGAGTTCGTGCACCATGCGGTTGCGCGCCCGCTCGTACACGCCGAGCGCCTCCGCCTGCCGGCCGCAGCGGTAGAAGGCGACCATCAGCAGGTCGTAGAACCGCTCCCGCGTGGGGTGGTCGGTGGTCAGCTCCATCAGCTCGCCGGTGATCTCGCGGTGGCGCCCGGTGCGCAGATACGCGTCGTACATCATCTCCAGGGCGGTCAGCCGGTGCTCCTCGAGCTGGGCCGCCCGGCCCGCGCAGATGTCGCCGAGCACGCTGCCCTCCAGCGCCGGGCCGCGCCACAACGACAGGGCCCGCCGCAGCAGTTCGCCGGCCTGCCGCGGGTCCTCGCGCAGCACCCTGCGGCCCCGCTCGGTCAGGTGCTGGAAGCGCGCGGCGTCCGTGTCGAGGGGGTCGAGCTGCAGGACGTAGCCGCGCGAGGTGGTCACGATCCACGGGTGCGGTACGGGCCGGCCGGTCTTACGGTGCTGCGGGCCGGACAGCAGCCGGCGCAGCCGGGTCACCTGCAGTTGCAGCGCGTTCGCCGCGTTGGCGGGCGGGTGTTCGCCCCACAGCTCGTCGATGAGCCGCTGCACCGACACGTTGTGCCCGGCCTTCACCACCAGCGCCCCGAGCAGGGCGCGCTGCTTGGCACCCGTGGGAAGGATCCGCACACCGGTCTGTTCGTCCTGGACCTCCACGAGGCCGAGAATGCGGAACTGCATCGCTCCCCCTCACACAGGCTGGTGGATTCGTCAGGAGCGCGCCGCGCCCGCCGCCCGGAGCGCCGTGGTCGCGTCCCGTTCGATCTGCCGCAGCAGCGGTCCGGGATCGGCCTGGAAGTAGAAGTGGCCGCCGTCGAAGACCCGCAGCCCCAGGAAGTGCTCGCTGTGCTCCGCCCAGCCGGCCATCCGCCGGGGTGCGGCGGAGTGGTCCAGGGCGCCCGCGAAGGCGGACAGCGCCACGGGCAGCGGACCGGCGTCGGGAGCGGGGCGCCAGGTCTCCACCAGCCGCAGGTCGGCCCGGATGATCGGGTCGTACAGGTCCCACAGCTCGGGATCGTCGAAGACCCCGTCCGGCGTGCCGCCCAGCAGCCGCAGACGCGTCCGCAGCTCGGCGTCGGGCAGCTCGTGGATTCCGCTTCCCGGCCCCGCCAGCTGCGGTGCGCAGCGTGCGGAGACCCCGGCCCACACCGGCAGCGGCAGGCCCCGGCCGACGGCACCGCGGATGATCTCGTACGTCACGAGGGCGCCCATGCTGTGCCCGAACAGCGCGTAGGGGCAGGTCAGTTCGGGCTCGATGCTGCGCAGCAGGTAGTCGGCGAGGCGGCCCGCGTCGGGGATCTGCGGCAGCTCGAGCAGCAGGCCGTGGCCCGGGGCGTCGAGCAGCCGGACGTCCCACGTGTCCGGCAGCCGCTGCGGCCAGTCGCGGTACAGCAGGTGTGAGCCGCCCGCGTGGTGCAGGACGAACAAGCGCAGGTCAGGTCGTGTGCTGTCCATCGCTCTCCCTCGGCTCGGGCCGCGCACCCCCGAACCATAGAACGGTGCCGGGCCGCGGGGGCGCGGGCACCGGGCGTTCTCCGCCGGTGCTGTGGCGGCTCTCGAGCGATCCTCGGGCGGCGGGGCGCCCCGCACCACCCGGGCGGGCGAGGGGCGGCATCGTGGCACAGGAACCCGGTGGGGTACAGAGGATCCGGTGGGGTGCACGGCCAGGCCGACGACCGGGCGGTCGGCGCGCCCGTCGCCTTGTAGCGCCGACGGTCGAGTCCTTACGGTGACGTGGCAACGCCGGGGTCGCCACCGATGCCGGGTGTCCCGTCGACCGGACGCCCGAGTGTCCTGTCGACCGGACAGCCGAAGTGTCCTGTCGGCCGGACGACGCCGATCGGCGACCTCGCGCCCGGTGCTGTCGCGCACCCGGCCTGGCGATTTCCCAATCCCGAGTCACTCCGTGACGGTTAAGGACGGTGCCAGTTGAGCGCTAACCCCTTCGACGACGAGGACGGCCGCTTCTACGTCGTGGTCAACGACGAGGAGCAGCACTCCCTGTGGCCGGTGTTCGCCGAGGTGCCGGCGGGCTGGCGGGTGGTCTTCGGTGAGGCGGCCCGGGCCGAGTGCCTGGAGTACGTCGAGCGGAACTGGACCGACCTGCGCCCCAGGAGCCTGCGCGAGGCGATGGCGGCGGACTGAACACCGGCCGCTCACCGGCGGGCTCGCGGGCCCGCACACCTGCGCCCGGCCGGCGCTCGCGACGCGGGCGAGCAGGCCGGCCGACGAGCAACAACGGTGATCGCCCCCGGGTGATCGCTCAACACCCGGGAAAAAACGCTGAGTTGGGAGATGAAGGGTGTGACGGGGGCTGTGAGGACCGCGGGCAGGTACAAGGCGATTCCGGTGGACAACAGCGGTGAACCGGCACAGCGCGATGTGCTCCTGTCCTTCGTGGGGACCCAGGCCAAGGTGCGCAAGTCGGGGCTGGTCTTCCCGCAGAACCTGCCGGAGCGGTCCTGGGAGCAGATCGGCACCAGCCTGCGCGAGCTGGTCAACTCCTCCGCGTGGTGGCTCGCCGACTGGCTGATCTACGGCGAGGCCACCTACGGGTGGCGGCGCTACAAGGAGGCCATCGAGCGCACCGGACTCGACTACCAGACCCTGCGCAACTACGCGTGGGTGGCCCGGCGGTTCGAGCACCACCGCAGGCGGGACAGCCTCAGCTTCGCCCACCACGCCGAGGTGGCCCGGCTGTCGCCGCCGGAGCAGGACTACTGGCTGCGCAAGGCCGACCAGCAGAAGTGGTCGCGCAACGAACTGCGCAGGGCGGTGCGGGCCAGCCTGGCCGTGCAGAGCGGCACGGCCGGGGTCTCCCCGGGCGGTGGCGACGGGCAGCGGGAGGTGCCCCGGCCGGCCGAGCCGGCGGCCGCGGACCAGCGCCGGCCGCAGGTCACCACGCTCACCATCGAGCTGTCCGCCGGCCAGCTGGAGCACCTCTCGAAAGCCGCGGCCGCGCACGGCCTGTCCGTCGACAAGTGGGTGGCCCAGCTGCTCGAGACCGTCGACCGGCGCATCCCCGAGGCGCGCACCGCCTAGCGGCGCGCCGCCCGAAGGTGCCGGCAAGCCCGTTCCCCGGGGTGTGCCGGCGGCTCGTCCGACCGGACACCTCTCACATCGGAGTCAGTTGATGATCCTTCAGGGAAAGCGGGTCGCCCTGCCCCTGGCGCCCGTCGTCCACCAGCAGTTCGAGGCCCATGTGGCGGCCACTCCCGACGCCCTCGCCGTCGTCTGCGGCGCCGAGCGGGTGACGTACGCGGAACTGGACGCGCGGGCCAACCGGTTCGCGCGGTTCCTCGCCGCGCGCGGACACGGCCGGGGCGCGAAGGTGGGCGTCTGTCTCGACTACTCGGTCGACCTGCTCGTCGCCATCCTCGGCACGCTGAAGGCCGGCGCGGCCTATGTGCCGTTCGACCCGGCCTACCCGGCGCAGCGGCTCCAGCTGCTGCTGGGCCAGGTCCCCGACCTCGCCCTGATCGTGGCCTCGCAGGCGACGGCCCGGATGGTCGAGTCGGCGGCCGCCGACGTCGTCGACCTCCAGCAGCTCTCCGGTCACCTGGCCGGTCTCCCGGCGACCGCCCCGGACGTCCACGTCACCGGGGACGACATCTGCTACGCCGTCTTCACATCCGGTTCGACCGGTACGCCGAAGCTGACCGCGGTGCGGCACGAGGGCTGGTTCAACCTGATGAACTGGCTGAAGCTCGAGTACCACCTGGACAGCGCCTCGAACAACCTGGTCGTCAGCGCCTTCGGCTTCGACCTCTCCCAGCGCGCCCTGATGACGGCGCTGTTCTGCGGCGCCACCCAGTACCTGATGGCGAGCCGGAACTTCGACGCCATGCTGGCGTACCGCCTGCTGACCGAGCACGACATCCGCACCGTGCACTGCGCCTCCAGCACGCTGTACCTGCTGGTGGACTGGGAGACCGCACGCGGCGGTGACGCGCTCACCCAGCTCGACTACATACTCTTCGGCGGCGAGCCGCTGAAGTACGAGCGGATCGTGGACTGGGCGAGCCGCGAGGGCAACTACTGCACCCTCCTGCACCAGTACGGCGTCGCCGAGTGCACGGACGTCGCCACGTCGTACGACCTCGCCGGGCACCGGCCCTGCGACCAGGACATCGCCCCGGTCGGCACGCCGGCCCACAACACCGACATCCTCCTGCTCGATGAGGACCTGCGCGGCGTCGCGCCGGGGGAGTACGGCGAGATCTGCATCGCCGGGGCCGGCGTCGGCGCCGGCTACCTGGGCGCCTCGGGCCCCGAGAACGCGAAGTTCACGACCGTCGTGGTCGACGGCGAGCCGCGCCGGGTGTACCGCACGGGCGACCGCGGCTACGTCACCGAGGCCGGTGACCTCGTCGTCGCCGGCCGGATGGACGCGCAGGTCAAGGTGCGGGGCATGCGCATCGACCCCACCGACATCGAGCGCGCGCTCGGCAGGCTGCCCGGGGTGCGGGAGGCCGCCGTGGTGGTCACGTACACCGGTGCCGGCGAGGCCGAGCTGACCGCGTTCCTCGTCCCGTCCGGCGGCGAACTCGCCGAGGACGACCTGCGCAAGGGCCTGCTGCAGACACTGCCGCGGAACATGGTCCCGGCGCGGTTCGTGAGCATCCTGCGCATTCCGCTGAGCCCCCACGGAAAAGTCGACCGCGCGGCGCTGGCCGATTCACTCAAGAACCAGTACAGCGGCACGGCGGCATAGTCGACGGACCTTGCCGACGAACGAGAGGACTGTGATGATTGCCGACCGCGTGCGCGCCATTTGGTGCCGGGAACTGCAGCGCGACGACATTTCGGCCGACGACGATTTCTTCGCCCTGGGCGGCCAGTCCGTGATCATGGTCAGGATCCAGGGTGCCTTCATCGAGGAGCTGGGCGCCGAGGTGCCCATGGACCAGCTCTTCCTCAACCCGACGGTGGCGTCGATCTCCGCCTACATCGAATCCCTGAGTGCGGTCACCAAATAGAAAGAGAGGCGCCGCCATGTACGACGTGATTGTCATAGGTGCCCGTTGCGCGGGTTCACCGACGGCCATGCTCTTCGCCCGCCAGGGTTATCGCGTCCTGCTCCTGGAGAAAGCGAAATTCCCGCAGGACACGCTCTCCTCGCACTACCTCCACATGCAGGGCGTGGCGCTGCTGAACCGGTGGGGGCTGCTCGACAGGATCCGTGACTCGGGCGCCCAGCCGATCACCCGCCAGAGCTATCAGGGGCCCGGTGTCCGCATCGAGGGCTTCTCCCTGCCGATCGACGGCCTGACGACCACGTACGCGCCGCGGCGGTACGTGCTCGACCCGATCCTCGCGGACGGCGCCGTGGCGGCCGGCGTGGAGTTCCGGCAGGGGTGCGCGGTCAGGGACCTGGTGTGGGAGGACGACCGGGTCGTCGGCGTGCGGTACACGACGCCCGGCGGCGCCGAGGCGACGGACCGGGCGCGCCTCGTCGTCGGCGCGGACGGCATGCGCTCGCTGGTGGCCCGCAAGGTCGGCGCGGAGAACGTCATCGAGCACCCGCGGCTGACCACCACCTACTACAGCTACTGGTCCGGGGTGCCCGCGAACTTCGAGCTGTACGAGCGGCCCGGGCGCTGGATCGGTGTCCTGCCCACCAACGACGACCTCACCCTGCTCATGGCCTACTTCCCGCAGGCCGACTACAACGAGGTCCGCAAGAACGTGGAGCCCGCCTACCTCGACGCCTTCCGCACGACGGCACCCGAGCTGTGGGAGCGGATGCAGTCGGGCAGGCGCGAGGAGCAGCTGTACGGCACCGGGCACCAGGAGAACTACTTCCGCAAGGCCTACGGGCCCGGGTGGGCGCTGGTCGGCGACGCCGTGAACCACAAGGACTCCATCACCGCCCGCGGCATCACCGAGGCCTTCGTGCAGGCCCAGTCGCTCACCGACCACATCGGGGACCGGCTGCACGACGACGCCGCGCTCAAGGCGGCGCTGCGGCGCTACGAGAACGACCTGGGCGGCGAGGCCCTCAGCCACTACCAGGGCGCCCTCAACGTGGCCGAGCTCAAGCCCGAGGGCCGGACGGACATGCTGCGCAAGCTGGTCGGCCACCAGGACCACATCGACCGGTACTTCTCCACGCTGTCGGGCGCGTGCTCCATCGACGACTTCTACAACGACGAACTCCTGACCCTGCTCGACCAGGGCTGACCGACACCACCTGCTCACCTGGTTTGCCGATTTGGAGACACAATGATCCCGTTGTCGTTCGCGCAGCGTCGGCTGTG
Organism: Streptomyces incarnatus; assembly: GCF_001027185.1. Taxonomy (NCBI): domain Bacteria; kingdom Bacillati; phylum Actinomycetota; class Actinomycetes; order Kitasatosporales; family Streptomycetaceae; genus Streptomyces; species Streptomyces incarnatus. The sequence continues at coordinate 89,955 of NZ_CP011498.1, forward strand.
GTTCGTGGACCGGTTCGAAGGCCCGTCGCCGACCTACAACGGCGCTTTCGCCCTGCGGCTGACCGGTGAGCTGGACACGGGTGCGCTTCAGGCGGCGCTCCGCGATGTCATCGACCGGCACGAAGTCCTGCGCACGGTGATCGTCGAGGGCGACGACGGCGTCCCGCACCAGCAGGTGCTGCCGTCCGGACAGCAGCCGTTCGACCTGCCGGTCGTCGAGGTCGCGGGGGAGGACGAGCGGGCGGCGGCGGTCGACGAGGTGGCCACCGCGACCTTCGACCTGGCCGCCGACGCCCCGATCCGCGCCCGCCTGGTGCGGTCCGGGCCGCACGAGCACACCCTCGTCGTCGTGGCCCACCACATCGCCGTGGACGGGGAGTCCTTCGGGCCGCTGTTCCGCGATCTCACCACGGCCTACGCGGCCCGCCGGGAGGGCGGCGCACCGGCGTGGGAGCCGCTGCCGGTGCAGTACGCGGACTACACGCTGTGGCAGCTGGACGTGCTCGGTGACGAGTCCGACCCGGACAGCACGGCGGCCCGGCAACTGGCGTACTGGCGCGAGGCCCTGGCCGACCTGCCGCAGCCGCTGGCCCTGCCGACGGACCGCCCGCGCCCGAGGGTGATGGACCCCGCCGGCGACCGCGTCCCGTTCTCCATCGGCCCCGACCTGCTCGCGGCGGTGGAGAGGCTGGCCGCGGAGGCGGACACCACGGTGTCGATGGTCATGCACGCGGCGCTCGCGGTGCTCCTGCACCACCTCGGGTGCGGTGACGACGTGTCCATCGGCGCGCCGATCACGGACCGCACCGACGAGGAACTGCGGGACCTCGTCGGCTTCTTCGTCAACACCTGGGTGCTGCGCGTCGACCTGTCCGGGAACCCGACGTTCCGCCGGCTGCTCGGGCAGGTGCGGGACCGGTCCCTGGCCGCGTACGACAACCAGGACATGCCGTTCGAGCGGCTGGTGGAGCTGCTCAACCCGGACCGGTCCACCGCCTACAACCCCTTCTTCCAGGTCATGCTGTCCTGGCAGCCGCCCGTGCCGCCCATGGAACTGCCCGGCCTCGACGTCCGGGCCGAACGGCTCGAGACCCGGACGGCCAAGTTCGACCTGTTCTTCGACCTGCTCCCGAACGGCTCCGGCGGCGCGAACTGCCGTCTGGAGTACGCCACCAGCCTGTTCGACCGGGACACGGCCGAGGGCATCGCACAGCGCTTCGTCCGCGTCCTGGGCCGGCTCGTGGCCGACTCCGAGCGCGCCGTCGGCACCGTCGACGTGCTCGACGAGGCCGAGCGGGAGCGGCTGCTCACCCGGTTCGACGACACCGCCCGGGCGGTGCCCGAACCGACGGTCCCGGAGCTGTTCGAGAGCCAGGTGGCCCGGACGCCCGACGCCCCGGCGCTCGTGTGCGACGGCCGGACGCTGACCTACCGGGAGCTCGACGACCGGGCGAACGGCGTCGCCTGGGAGCTCATCCGGTGCGGCGTCGGGCCGGAGGACCTGGTGGTCCTCGCGCTGCCGCGCACCGAGGACCTGGTGGCCGGCCTGCTCGGCATCCTCAAGTCCGGTGCCGGATACGTGCCGTTGGACCCGCAGTACCTCAGCGGGCGGGCGGAGAGCGTGCTGTCCGAGGCAGCGCCGCGGTTCGCGGTCACCGACACCGAGACGTGGCAGGCCCTGCCCGACAACGACATGGCGTGCGTCAACCTCGACCTGCGCGCGCAGTGGCGGACGCCCGCCGGCGCACCGGACGACGCGGGCCGGAAGGCGCCGCTGAGCCCGGACAACGTCGCGTACGTGATGTACACCTCCGGCTCCACGGGCAAGCCGAAGGGCGCGACGATCACCCACCGGGGTGTCGTGGGCGGCGTGCGCGAGCTGGTGCGCGTCCTCGACGCGCCGCCCGGGTGGCGGATGCTGGCCGGCACCTCCGTCAACTTCGACGTCTCGGTCTTCGAGCTGCTGACCACCCTGACCACCGGCGGCACGGCCGAGCTGGTGGCGAACGCGCTGGCGCTCGGCGAGCGGGAGCACTGGGACGGCCATGTGATCAGCGGGGTCCCCTCGGTGCTCGGGGAACTGGTGGGCCAGCTCCACAAGGCGCCCGAGGTGCGCACGGTCGTGTTCGCGGGCGACGTGCTCCCGGGCCGGCTGGTGCGGCAGGTGCGCGAGGCCCTGCCCGGCGCACGGATCGTGAACTCCTACGGGCAGAGCGAGAGTTTCTACGCCACCACGTTCTCCCTCGCGGCGTCCGAGGAGTGGGCGGACGGCGATGTCGCGCCCATCGGCACCCCGCTGGGCACCATGCGCGCCTACGTCCTCGGCCCGGGACTCGCCCCGGTGCCGCAGGGCGTGATCGGTGAGCTGTACGTGGTCGGGACCTGCCTGGGCCGCGGCTACCACGGCCGCCCCGGGCTGACCGCCGAGCGCTACGTCGCCAGCCCCTTCGGTCCGGCCGGCGAGCGGATGTACCGCACCGGCGACCTGGCCCGCTGGAACGCACAGGGGCAGCTGGAGGTGGTCGGCAGGGCCGACGGCCAGGTCAAGGTGCGCGGCTTCCGCATCGAGACGGCCGAGGTCGAGGCCGCGATCACCGCGCACCCCGGCATCAGCGAGGCCGTGGTGATCAGCCGGGAGGTGCCCTCGGGCGGGCGGCGGCTCGTCGCGTACGTGGTGCACACCGGCGAGGGGGCCGTCGGCGACGACGGCGCCGGCGGGATCGGCGACGTGGACGTGCAGTCCGGCGCCTCCGCCGCCGAGCTGCGCAGGTTCGTCGCGGCCCGGCTGCCCGACTACATGGTGCCGTCGGCCTTCGTGGCCCTCGGCCGGCTCCCGCTCGGACCGACGGGCAAGCTGGACCGCAAGGCGCTGCCCGAACCGGAGTTCCTCGGCGAGACCTACCGGGAGCCGCGCACCGAGGCCGAGAAGATCATCACCGCGGCGTACGCGGACGTGCTCGGGGTGGACCGGGTCGGTGTCGACGACGACTTCTTCGCGGTGGGCGGCGACAGCCTGCGCTCCATCCAGGTGGTGGCCCGGGCCCGCGCCCGGGGCCTGGAGCTCAGCACCCGCGAGATCTTCGAGTGCCGCACGGCGGCCCGCCTCGCCGAGGCGGCCGCCGACCGCCAGGGCCGGGCGCCCGTGCTCGCCGAGCTGGAGGGCGGCGGCGTGGGCCCGATGCCGCTGCAGCCGGTGGCGCGGCAGGTGTTCGAGCACGGCGGCGGGACGAACCGTTTCGCCATGTCGATCGTCCTCGACCTGCCCACCGGCATCGACGCGGACGGCCTCGCCGCGACGCTCGACGCCGTACTCGACCGGCACGACCTGCTGCGCGCACAGCTGGTGCGCGGCGACGAGCCCTCCCTCCTGGTGCGCCCCGCGGGCACCGTGCGGGCCGCGGACCTGATCCACCGCGTCGACTGCGACGGGCGGTGGGACGAGCCGTCCGCGCTTCAGGCGGCCAGGACCGCGCTGGACGCCTCCGTCGGCCGGCTCGACCCGGAGGCCGGGACCATGGCGGACTTCGTCTGGTTCGCCGCACCCGAGGGTGCGGGCAGGCTGCTCGTGGTGCTGCACCACCTGGCGGTGGACGGCGTCTCCTGGCGGATCCTCATGTCGGACCTCGCCGAGGCGTGGCAGCAGGTCCGCTCCGGCCGGACGCCCGAGCTGCCCGCGGTCGGCACCTCGGCCCGCCGCTGGGCGTCGGCGCTGCAGGACGAGGCCCTCTCGCCGGAGCGGGAGGCCGAACTGACGTACTGGCGGGACCTGCTGGAGGCGACCGACCCCCCGCTGGGCACGCGGGCCTTCGACCCGGCCGTGGACGTGTGGTCGACGCTCGACACCGTGCGGGTGCAGCTGCCCGCCGAGGTCACCGAGGCGGTGCTGACCAAGCTGCCCGCGGCGTTCCGGGGCACCGGCACCGACGTGCTGCTCGCCGCGCTCGCCCTCGCGGTGAACCGGTGGCGCGGCGCGGACCGCTCCACCCTGGTCCGCCTGGAGGGACACGGCCGCGAGGAGGAGGTCGTGCCCGGGGCCGACCTCTCCCGGACCGTCGGCTGGTTCACCGCCATGTACCCGGCCCGGGTCGATGTGCGGGGGGTCGACCTGGCCGACGTACTGGCGGGCGGCCCCGCGGCCGGGCAGGCCGTCAAGCTGGTCAAGGAGCAGCTGCGCGCGGTCCCGGACAAGGGCGTCGGCTACGGGCTGCTGCGCTGGCTGAACCCGGAGACCGCCGAGCAGCTCGCCGACTACCCGGCGCCGCAGATCGGCTTCAACTACCTCGGCCGGATCTCCGACGCCGACGTGCCCGAGCACCTGCGCGCCCACGGCTGGGGGCCGGCCTCCTGGTCCGCCGAGCTGATCCCGACGCCCGACCCGGACCTGCCCGCGCTGTCCGCGCTCGAGGTCAACTCGGTCGTCACGGACACCGCCGACGGCACCCGGCTGCAGGCGGCCTTCATGTTCCCCACCGGGGTGCTGTCCCGCGAGCGGGCCGCCGAACTGGCCGAGCTGTGGGTCGAGGTGCTGCACGGCATGGCCCGCTACGCCGCACGCCCGCGGACCGGCGGGCTCACCCCCTCCGACGCCCCGCTGGTCACGGTGCGGCAGGACGAGATCGAGGCCTGGGAGGAGCGCTACGGCCGGCTGGCCGAGGTGTGGCCGCAGGCCCCGGGGCAGTCCGGCATCCAGTTCCAGGCGGCGCTCGCCGACGGCACCTTCGACGTCTACCACATGCAGTTCGTGCTGCACCTGTCCGGGCACGTGGACCCCGAGCGCATGCGGGCGGCCGGGCAGGCGCTGCTGGAGCGGTACCCGAACCTGCGCTCCGCGTTCCTGACCACGGCCGACGGCGATCCGGTGCAGGTCGTGGCCGAACACGTCGCGCTGCCCTGGCGGCACCTGGACCTGACCGGGCGCGGCGAGGCCGAGCAGGACGCGGCGCTCGAGACGGCCCTCGCCGACGACCGGGCCGACCAACTCGACCCCGCCCGGCCGCCGTTGTTCCGCCTGGCCCTGCTCACCTGCGGGCCCGAGCGGGCGAAGCTCATCATCACGGCGCACCACACGCTGTTCGACGGCTGGTCGTCGCCGCTGGTGATCACGGACCTGATCCGCCTGTACGCCGAGACGGGCGACCTCGCCCCGGTCCGCTCCTACGGCGACTACCTGGCCTGGCTGTCCCGGCAGGACCGGGAGGCGTCGGCGGCCCGCTGGCAGGCCGAGCTGGAGGGATTCGACCAGCCGACCCTGGTGGCCGCGGACCTGCCCTCCGAGGGCGAGGCGACCGCCCTCGGACGGGTCGAGGTACCGCTGTCGATCGACCAGGGACGCGAACTCGCCCGGCGCGCCGCGGAACTCGGGGTCACCCTCAACACGCTGCTGCAGGGCGCGTGGGCGGTGCTGCTGTCGAAGCTGACCGGGCAGCACGACGTGGTGTTCGGCGCCGCCGTCAACGGCCGCCCCGCCGACCTGACCGGCTCCGACGAAATGGTCGGCCTGTTCATCAACACCCTGCCGACCAGGGCCGTGTGCCGCCCGGACCGCAGCCTGGCCGAGGTCATCACCGACCTGCAGAACCGGCAGATCGGCCTGCTCGACCACCACTACTACGGCCTCGCCGACATCCAGCGCGGCGTCGGGCTGCCCTCGCTGTTCGACACGATCGTGGTGTTCGAGAACTACCCGATCGACCGCGAGGGCATCGTCGACGCCAACGCCTCGGCCGGCTTCACGATCGACGCCATCCGGCCGTTCGCGGGCTCGCACTACCCGCTCACCCTCAACTCCTCCGACCCCTACCTGCGGCTCTCCCTCGACTACCAGCGCAACCTCTACGACCGCGCCTCGGCCGAGGTGATCGCCGCCCGGCTCGTCCGCGTCCTGGAGCAGGTGCTTCAGGACCCGACGGCGGCGGTGGGCGCCGTGGAGGTGCTCGGCGAGGACGAGCGGGACCGGCTGGTGCGCCGGGTCAACGACACCGCCCGCCCGGTGGTCCCGGACACCCTGCCGGGCGCGTTCGAGGCCCAGGCGGAGCGCGACCCGGACCGGGTGGCGCTGATCGGTGAGGACCAGACGCTGACCTACGGCGAGTTCAACCGGCGCGCGAACCGGCTGGCGCACTGGCTGGTGGAGCAGGGCGCGGGACCCGAGCGGCTGGTCGCGGTGCAGATCCCGCGCTCCGTCGACCTGCTCGTGGCGCTGTACGCGGTGGTGAAGGCGGGCGCGGCCTATGTGCCGGTGGACCCGGAGCTGCCCGAGGACCGGGTGCGGCACGTGCTGGACAGCGCGCAGCCGCTGCTGGTCCTCGACGAGAACCTTCCGGACGTCTCCGCCTACCCGGAGACGAACCCGCGGCGCGCGCTGTCCCCGGACCACGCCGCGTACGTCATCTTCACCTCCGGCTCCACGGGCGGCCCCAAGGGTGTGCAGGTGGCACACCGGTCGATCATGAACCGGCTGAAGTGGGGGCTGGCGCACTTCGGCGTCGGGCCCGAGGACCGGGTGCTGCTCAGCACGACGGCGAGCTTCGACGTGTCGGTGCCGGAGCTGTTCGCGCCGCTCCAGGTCGGGGCCGCCGTGGTCATCGCGCGTCCGGACGGGCGCCGCGACCCGGCCTACCTCGCCGACCTGATCCAGCGCGAGCGGGTGACCGGCGCCGACTTCGTGCCCTCGCTGCTGGAGGCGTTCGTCGCCGAGCCGGCGGCCAAGGAGTGCACCAGCCTGCGCTGGATCGAGGTCGCGGGCGAGGCCTTCCCGCCCGCCCTGGCCAACAAGGCGGCCGGCGTGCTGCCGGGCTGCGGGGTGCACAACCTCTACGGGCCCACCGAGGCGTCGGTGGAGGTCACGGCGTGGCAGCACGTGCCGGGCGCGGACCGGGTGCCGATCGGCGCACCGATCTGGAACACCCAGGTGTACGTGCTGGACGCGGCGCTGCGCCCGGTCGCGCCCGGCGTCCCCGGCGAGCTGTACCTGGCCGGCACCGGCCTCGCGAGGGGCTACCTCGGACAGACCGGGCTGACCGCGAGCCGGTTCGTGGCCTGCCCCTTCGGCGAGCCGGGCACCCGGATGTACCGCACCGGTGACCTCGTGCGGTGGAACACCGGCGGCCAGGTCGAGTACATCGGCCGGACCGACTTCCAGGTCAAGGTGCGCGGCTTCCGCATCGAGCTCGGCGAGATCGAGCAGGCGCTTGCCGCCCACCCGGACGTCGACAGCGCGGTGGCCGTGGTGCGCGAGGACCGCGCCGACGACCAGCGGCTGGTCGCGTACGTCGTGCCGGTCCGGGGCACGGATCCGGCCGGGCTGGACCTCGCGGCCCTGACGGGCCAGGTCCGCGAGCAGCTGCCGGAGTACATGGTCCCCTCGGCGATCGTGCCGCTCGCCGAGCTCCCCACGACCCCGAGCGGGAAGCTCGACCGCAAGGCGCTGCCCGCACCGGACTACACCGAGGAGGCGACCGGACGCGGGCCGCGCAACCCCACCGAGGAAGTCCTGTGCCGGCTGTTCGCCGAGCTGCTCGGGCTGACGGAGGTCGGCATCGACCTCGACTTCTTCAGCCGCGGCGGGCATTCGCTGCTGGCCACCCGGCTGGTCGGCCGCATCCGCAACGAGCTGAACGCCGATGTGAAGGTCACGACCGTGTTCCGCAATCCGACCGTCGCCCAGCTGGCCGAGCGGATCGAGGAACTGGGCACGTCGAACCGCCCCCGGCTGCGTCCCCGGCTGGGCCAGATGACCGTTGAGGAGACGCGTCGATGATCCCCCTGTCCTTCGCCCAGCGCCGGCTGTGGTTCCTGCACCGCCTGGAAGGCCCGTCCGCGACCTACAACATCCCGTTCGTGCTGCGCCTGGACGGGCCGCTGGACACGGCGGCCCTGGCCGCGGCGGTCGGGGACGTGGTCACCCGGCACGAGAGCCTGCGCACCCTGGTCGCCGAGAACGCGGACGGCACGCCGGAGCAGCGGATCCTGCCTCCCGGGGAGGCGAACGCGCCGTTCCGGGTGACCGACGTGGCCGCGGACGCGGTGGACGCCGCGCTGCAGCAGGCCGCGTGCGAGGGCTTCGAGCTGGACAGGGAACTCCCGCTGCGGACCACCGTGCTGCGCCTGGCCCCGCAGGAGCACGTGGTGGTGTTCGTGTTCCACCACATCGCCGCGGACGGGGCGTCGATGGCGCCGTTCCTGCGGGACCTGCTGGCGGCGTACGCGGCACGGCACCGGGGCGAGGCGCCGCAGTGGGCGCCGCTCGCCGTGCAGTACAAGGACTACACGCTGTGGCAGCGGGAGCTGCTGGGCGACGAGGAGGACCCGGAGAGCATCGCCGCGGCCCAGCTGGAGTACTGGCGGGGCGAACTGGCCGGGGTGCCGCAGCCGGTGCAGCTGCCGCTGGACCGGCCGCGCCCGACGTCGGCCGGCCACGACGGCGGCCATGTCGACTTCGAACTGGACGCGGACCTGCTCGCCGGGATCGGCAAGCTCGCCGCGGAGCACGGCGGCACGGCACCGATGGTCGCGCAGGCCGTGCTCGCGGTGCTGCTGCACCACGTCGGGGCCGGCAACGACCTGACGATCGGCAGCCCGATCGAGGGGCGCGCCGACGAGCAGCTCGACGATCTCATCGGGTTCTTCGCCAACACCTGGGTGCTGCGCGTCGACCTGTCCGGCAACCCGTCGTTCGGCGAGCTGCTGGAGCAGGTGCGCGACCGGGCCCTGGCCGCCTACGACAACCAGGACGTCCCGTTCGAGCGTCTGGTGGAGCTGCTGAGCCCGGAGCGCACCACCGCGTACCAGCCGCTGTTCCAGGTGATGCTGGCCTGGCAGTTCGAGTGGTCGCAGATCGAGATACCCGGCCTGCGGGTCAGCCCCGTCCCGGCGGGCACCGGCACCGCGAAGTTCGACCTGTTCTTCAACATCGTCCCGGCCCCGTCCGGCGGCGCGTACGGCCGGCTGGAGTACGCGACGGAACTCTTCGACCACGCCACGGCCGAGAGCCTCGTCGACCGCTATGTGCGCGTACTGCGGCAGGTGGTCGCCGATCCCGGGACGCGGCTCGGCGCGGTCGAGGTGCTCACCGGGGCCGAACGGGACCGGCTGGCACGGCTGAACGACACGGGGGCGCCGGTGGACCGGGCGACGGTGCCGGAGCTGGTCGCCGCCCAGGTGGCCGAGACACCGGACGCGACCGCGGTGGTGTGCGGGCACACCGAGCTGTCGTACCGGGAACTGGACGCCCGCGCCAACCGGCTGGCGGCGGTGCTGCGGGACCGCGGCGTCGGGCCGGACGTCCTGGTCGCGGTCGCGCTGCCGCGCTCCGCGGACCTGGTGGTCGCGCTGCTCGCGGTGCTCAAGGCCGGCGGCGCCTACCTGCCGATCGACCCCGGCTACCCGGCCACGCGCGTCGACCTGCTGCTCGAGACGGCCGGTCCCGCGCTGGTCCTGACCGACTACGCGACGGCGGCGACCGTGGCGAAGTGCCGCACGCGCGTGCTCCACCTCGACGACCTGTGCCTCGACGGCCGCGCCGTCGAGCCCCCGGCGCCCCGGACCGGCCCGGACAACCTGGCCTACGTGATGTTCACCTCGGGCTCGACCGGGACGCCCAAGGGCGTGGCCGTCACCCACGCGGCCGTGGTCAACGGGGTGCGCGATCTGCGTCGTACGGTCCAGGTCGGGGCGGGGTCCCGGATGCTCGCCGCGACCTCGGTGAACTTCGACGTCTCCGTCTTCGAGATCTTCACCGCGCTCACCGCCGGGGCGTGCGTGGAGATCGTCCGTGACGTGCTCGAACTCGCCGAGCGCGGCGGGTGGTCGGGCACCACCGTCAGCGCCGTGCCGTCGGTGTTCTCCGCACTGCTGGACGAGGCCGTCGAACTCGACGTGCGCACCGTCGTCTTCGCCGGTGAGGCACTCCCGGCCGACCTGGTCCACAAGGTGCACCGGGCCCTGCCCGGCGTCCGTGTCGTCAACGCCTACGGGCAGACCGAGAGCTTCTACGCCACCGCCTTCGCGCTTCCGCAGGAGTGGAGCGGAACCGGCGCGATCCCCGTCGGCACCCCCCTGGCCAACATGCGCGCCCACGTCCTGGGGCCGGAACTGGCACCGGTTCCGCCCGGTGTGGTCGGGGAGCTGTACGTCACCGGCCTGGTCGCCCGCGGCTACCACGGCAACGGCCGGGCGACCGCGGAGCGGTTCGTGCCCTGCCCCTTCGGCCCCGCCGGCACCCGGATGTACCGCACCGGCGACCTGGCCCAGTGGGACGAGCAGGGCCGGCTGAGGTACGCCGGCCGGGCCGACACCCAGGTGAAGATCAACGGCATCCGCCTCGACGCGACCGAGATCGAGACCGTCCTCGCCCGGCACCCCCAGGTCGCCCAGGCAGCGGTCATGGCGCGCGAGGACCACAGCGGCACCAAACGGCTCGTCGGCTATGTGGCGCCGGCGGGCAACGCCGACGTCCCCGTGGCGGAGCTGCGGCGGTACATGGCCGAGCGGCTGCCGGACTACATGGTGCCCGCCCTGTTCGTGGTACTGGACCGGCTGCCGCTCAACGCGAACGGCAAGCTGGACCGGGCCGCGCTGCCCGAGCCGGAGTTCACCGGCGCCGCGTACCGGGCGCCGCGCAGCGAGGCGGAGCGGATCCTGGCCGAGGTCTACGCCGACGTGCTCGGCGCCGGACAGGTGGGCATCGACGACGACTTCTTCACCAGCGGCGGGGACAGCATCCGCTCGATCCAGGTCGTCGCGCGGGCCAAGACCCGCGGCGTCGTCGTCAGCACCCGGGAGATCTTCGAGCACCGCACGGTCGCCCGGCTCGCGGAGCTGGTCGAGGGCCGGCAGGAAGAGGAGCGCGTCACCCTGGCCGAGCTGCCGGGCGGCGGCGTGGGCTGGGCCCCGCTGCCGCCGACGGCGGCCCACGTCCTCGCGCTCGGCGGTGGCATCGGCCGGTTCTGCATGTCCGCGCTGCTGACCCTGCCCGCGGACATCGACCGTACGGGCCTGCTCGCGACGCTGCAGGCCGTCCTGGACCGGCACGACGGCTTGCGCTCCCGGCTCGACCGGGCGCAGCCGGGCCTGCGGATGGAGCCGGCCGGCCGGGTGGACGCCGGAGCCCTGCTGCGGGAAGTCCCCTACGGCGGCGCCGATGTGCAGGCCGAGCTGGACGCGGCCGCGGACCGGCTGGACCCGGACGCGGGCGTCATGGCGCAGTTCGTGTGGTTCACCTCCGGCACGAGCACGAGCACGGCCACGGACACGGCGGCGGACCGGCTGCTGATCGTGCTGCACCACCTGGTCGTCGACGGGGTGTCCTGGCGGATCCTGCTGCCGGACCTGGTGTCCGCCTGGCAGCGCGTCCGCGACGGACACGCCCCGGCACAGCCGGCGGTGGGCACCTCGCTGCGCCGGTGGACCCATGCCCTGGCCGAGGCGGCGGCCACCCCCGAGCGGGTGGCCGAACTGCCCTTCTGGCAGGAGGTCCTGCGCGCGCAGGAACCGGTGCTGGGCGCGCGGGAGCCGGACCCCGCCCGCGATGTCACGGCCACCGTGGACACGGTGCGCGTCCAGGTGCCGGCGGACGTCACGCGGACCCTGCTGACCACGCTGCCCACGGTGTTCCGCGGCGGTGTCGACGACGGGCTGCTGGCCGGGCTGGCCCTGGCACTGGCCCGCTGGCGCGAGGCGCGGGGTGTTTCCGCGTCCCAGGCGCTGGTGCGGCTGGAGGGACACGGCCGGGAGGAGCACCTGGTGCCCGGCGCGGACCTGTCGGGCACGATCGGCTGGTTCACCGCGATGTACCCGGTGCGCCTGGACCTGGCGGGCGTCGACGTGGCCGACGCGTTCGCCGGCGGCGCGGCCGCCGGACGGGCCGTCAAGGCCGTCAAGGAACAGCTGCGGGCGGTCCCGGACAACGGCATGGGCTACGGCCTGCTGCGCCACCTCAACGAGGAGACCGCCGCGGAACTGGCCGGAGCGCGCGCACCGCAGATCGGGTTCAACTACCTGGGCCGCTCCTCCGGCGCCGACATCCCCGAGGACCTGCGGGGCCTGGGCTGGGCACCGGACACCACGCACCGGGACCTGATCGCCGCGCCCGACGCGGACATGCCGGTGCTGTCGGCGCTGGAGATCAACGCGGTGGCCGCCGGTGACGAGCTGACCGCCTACTTCGGCTTCCCGACCGGAGTGCTCTCCCGCGCCGAGGTGACCGAGCTGGCCGGGCTGTGGGTCGAGGCGCTGACCGCCCTGGCCCGGCACGCCCAGGCCCCGGACGCCGGCGGGCTCACCCCGAGCGACGCGCCCCTGGTCGAGGTGCGCCAGGACGAGATCGACGCCTGGGAGGCCCGGTTCGGCAAGCTGGCCGAGGTGTGGCCGACGACGCCGGTGCAGTCCGGGATGCTGTTCCACACGGCGCTGGCCGGCTCCTCCTTCGACGCCTACCACATGCAGCTGGTGTTCCACCTGTCCGGCGACGTCGACCCCGACCGGATGCACCGGGCCGCGCAGGCCCTGCTGGGGCGTCATGCCGGCCTCCGCGCGGCGTTCGTCGACCGGGCGGACGGCGACGCCGTGCAGGCGGTGCCGGAGACGGTGTCCCTGCCCTGGCAGCACCTCGACCTGACCACCCTCGCCGAGGCGGAGCGGACCGAGGAGTTCGAGCGGTTCCTCGCCGAGGACCGGGCCGCCCACTTCGACGTGGCCACCCCGCCGCTGCTCCGGGTGGCACTCGTCCACCTCGAGCACGGCCGCGCCGAACTCGTGATGACCGCCCACCACGTGCTGATCGACGGCTGGTCCATGCCCCTGCTGATGCAGGACCTGCTGCTGTTCTACGCGTCCGGCGGCGAGACGGCCGCCCTGCCCGCGACCCGCGACTTCGGCGAGTTCCTGGCCTGGCGCGCCCGGCAGGACGAGGCGGAGTCCGCCCGGGTGTGGGCGGCCGAACTCGACGGCGTCGAGGAGCCGACCCTGCTCGCCCCCGGCTCCGAAGGCGCGGGCGAGGGCGTCGGCCAGGTCGACATCACGCTCCCGGCCGACGAGGCCCGCGCACTGGGCCGGCGCGCCACCGAGCTGGGCGTCACCATCAACACCCTGGTCCAGGGCGCCTGGGCGCTGCTGCTCGGCCGGCTCACCGGCCGTCAGGACGTGGTGTTCGGCGCCACCGTCTCCGGGCGGCCGCCCGCCGTGACGGGCGTCGACTCGATGGTCGGGATGTTCATCAACACCCTTCCCGTACGCGTCGCGTACGCGCCCGGCGACACCCTCGCCGAGATCCTCACCCGGCTCCAGAGCCGGCAGGCCGCTCTGCTGGACCACCACTACTACGGGCTCACGGAGATCCAGCAGTCCGTCGGCCTGAAGTCCCTCTTCGACACCCTGGTCGTCTTCGAGTCGTACCCGGTCGACGAGGAGGGCATCAGCGCCGCCTCCGCCGCCGCGGACGGCATCGCCTTCACCGGTCTGCGCGCGTCCACGGCCACCAACTACCCGCTGACGCTGATGGCGGCGGCCGCCCCGCACCTTCAGCTCATCCTCCAGTACACGCAGGGCGTCTTCGACCGGGAGACGGTGGAGGTGATCGCGGCCCGCCTCGTGCGCGTCCTGCGGCAGCTCGCGGCCGACCCCCAGGCGAAGGCCGCGCAGGTCGACGTCCTGGAACCGGCCGAACGCCACCGGCTGCTCACCGAGTTCAACGACACCGCCGTACCGACCCCGGACCTCACGGTCGACGGGCTCGTCGCGGCACAGGTGGCGCGGACCCCGGACGCGGTCGCCGTGGAGGCCGACGGCACGCTGCTCACCTACCGGGAGCTGGACGCCCGGGCGGGCCGCCTGGCGCGCGAGCTGGCCGGACGCGGAGTGGGACGTGAGTCGGTGGTCGCGGTGTCGCTGCCGCGCTCGGCGGACCTGGTGGTCGCCCTGCTCGCGGTGCTGAAGGCGGGCGGCGCCTATCTGCCGGTCGACCCCAGGTACCCCAGCCGGCGCCTCACCGCCATCCTCGACGAGGCGCGGCCGCACCTGGTCCTGACGGACTCCGCGACGGCCGCGGCGCTGCCGGGGCACACCGCCCCGGACGTCCTCCTCGACGCGCTCGACCTGTCCGGCGCCGACACCGGCCCCGAAGTCCCGCACCACCCCCAGCAGTTGGCGTACGTCATGTACACCTCCGGCTCCACGGGCAAGCCCAAGGGCGTCGCCATCACCCACGCGGGCGTGGTCAACGGCGTGCTGCGGCTCGCCGAGCGGGTCGGGCTGGCGCCGGGCAAGCGGCTCCTCGCGGGCACCTCGGTCAACTTCGACGTCTCGGTGTTCGAGATCTTCACGACCCTCGCCACCGGCGGCGTCGTCGAAGTGGTCCGGGACGTCCTGGTCCTGGGCGAGCGCAAGGACTGGAGCGGCAGCGTCGTGTCCACCGTGCCCTCCGCCTTCGCCGAACTCGTCGACGAGATCGCCGGCCGCGCCCGTGTGGAGACGGTCGTCTTCGCCGGCGAGGCCCTGCCCGCGTCGCTCGTCGACAAGGTGCGGGCCGCCTTCCCGGGCGTACGGGTCGTCAACGCCTACGGACAGAGCGAGTCGTTCTACGCCACCACCTTCACCGTCCTTGACGGCACCCGGGGCTGGGCGGGCAGCGCGCCCGTCGGCACCCCGCTCGGCAACATGCGGGCCTACGTCCTCGGCCCCGGCCTGACGCCGGTGCCGCCCGGCGCGGTCGGCGAGCTGTACGTCGGCGGGGCCGTGGGCCGCGGCTACCACGGCCGCGCCGCGCTGACCGCCGAGCGCTTCGTCGCCGACCCGTTCGGCCCGGCGGGCGCGCGCATGTACCGCACCGGCGACCTGGCCCGCTTCCACGAAGAGGGCCGGCTGGAGTACGTGGGCCGCGCGGACAGCCAGGTCAAGGTGCGCGGCTTCCGCGTCGAGCCCGGCGAGGTCGAGGCCGCGCTGACCGCGCACCCCGGCATCGCGCAGGCCGCCGTCCTCGCCTGCGACGGGCGCGGCGGCGGCACGGGCAAGCAGCTGGTCGCGTACGTCGTGCCCGCCGTCACCGGCGGCGACGCCACGGCCGGCGACGACACCACGGCCGGCGACCGCGCCGGCCTGGAGACCAAGGAGCTGCACGGCTTCGTCTCCGAGCGGCTGCCGGACTTCATGGTGCCGGCCGCCTTCATGGTCCTCGACCGGCTGCCGCTCACCCCGAACGGAAAGCTGGACCGGGCCGCGCTGCCCGAACCGGAGTACACCGGCGCCGCCTACCGGGCGCCCCGCACTCCCCGCGAGGAGGCCCTGGCCAGGCTGTTCGCCGAGGTGCTCGGCATGGACCGGGTCGGCATCGACGACGGCTTCTTCGAACTGGGCGGGCACTCGCTGCTCGCCACCCGGCTGATCAGCCGCGCCCGTGCCGAGCTGGGCATCGAGATACCCATCCGCAAGATCTTCGACCTGCCGACGGTCGCCGCGCTCGCCGCGTGGTCGGAGGAATCGGCCGCTCCCCGTCGCCCCAGTCTGCGCCAGATGATCGTCAAGGAGTGAATCGATGATTCCGCTGTCATTCGCCCAACGCCGTATGTGGCTTCTGCACCAACTGGAACAAGGGGCGGCGACCTACAACATCTCGGCGGCGTTCCGGCTCACCGGGTCCCTGGACGAGGCCGCCCTCGGCGCGGCGGTCCGCGACGTGGTCGACCGGCACGAGATCCTGCGCACCGTCTACGCGACGGACGACGGCGGTGAGCCCTTTTCGCGGATCCTGCCGACAGCCGAGGCGGACCCGCGGCTGCGGGTGGTCGAGGTGGCGCCCGAGGACGTGGCCGGCGCGATCGAGGAGGCGGTCGCCCACCGGTTCGACCTGGCCGCCGAACTCCCCTTGCGGGCCAGCCTGTTCCGCTGCTCCCCCGAGGAGCACGTGCTGGTCGTGGTCGTCCACCACATCGCCTCGGACGGCAGCTCCAGCGCGCCCATGATGCGGGACCTGATCCAGGCCTACACCGCCCGCCGGGACGGCCGGGCGCCGCGGTTCGAGCCGCTGCCCGTGCAGTACAAGGAGTACGCGCAGTGGCAGCGCGAGGTGCTCGGTGACCTGTCCGACCCGGAGAGCCTCGCCGCGGCGCAGATCGAGTACTGGCGCAGGGAACTGTCCGGGGTGCCGCAGCCGCTGAACCTGCCGTTCGACCGCCCCCGGCCCGCGGCGGCGAACTCGCACGGCGACACGATCGGCATCTCGGTGCCGGCCGAGGTCGCGACCGGGCTGCAGAAGCTGGCCGACGAGCGCGGGGCCAGCATGTCGATGGTCCTGCAGGCCGCGCTGGCGGTGCTGCTGCGCAAGCTCGGCGGCGGCGACGACGTGACCATCGGCAGCCCGATCGCCGGGCGGACCGACGAGGCGCTCGCCGACATGATCGGGTTCTTCGTCAACACCCAGGTGCTGCGCGCCGACCTGTCCGGCAACCCGACGTTCACCGACCTGCTCGCGCAGGTGCGGGACAAGGCGCTGACCGCCTACGAGTACCAGGACCTGCCGTTCGACCTGCTGGTCGAGGCCATCAACCCCGAGCGCTCCGCCGCCTACCAGCCGCTGTTCCAGGTGATGTTCGCCTGGCAGAGCTACCAGAAGCCGGACCTCGACATCCCCGGCCTGAAGGTGACGTTCGAGCAGGCCATCCCGTCGACCGCCATGGTCGACCTGTTCTTCAGCCTGACCGTGGACGAGTCGGGGGCGCTGCGGGGCGACCTGCAGTACGCGACCCAGCTGTTCGACCGGGACTCGGCCGAGGTGATCGCCGCCCGGCTCGCCCGGGTGCTGGAGCAGCTGGCCGCCGACCCGGCGATGCGCATCGGGGACGTCGACGTGCTCGGCGCGGCGGAACGCGAACACCTGCTGACGGAGGTCAACGCCACCGGCCGCGACATCCCCGACGCCACCCTGGTCGAGCTGTTCGAACGGCAGGCGGCCGAGCGGACGGACGCGGTCGCGGTGACCTGCGACGGCACCACGCTCACCTACGGCGAGCTGAACGCCCGCGCCAACCGGCTCGCGCGGCACCTCGTCGCCCGGGGCGTGGGCCCCGAGTCCCTGGTCGGCATCTGCCTGGAGCGCTCGGCCGAGCTGGTCGTCGCGCTGCTCGCGGTGCTCAAGGCGGGCGGCGCCTATCTGCCGATCGACCCCGACTCCCCGGCCGACCGCATCGCCTACATCGTCCAGGACGCAGCGCCGGTCCTGCTGGTCACCACCAGCACCAACGCCACCGCCCAGGACCTGGCCCAGGACCTGCCGCTGGTCCACCTCGACGACGCCGAGGCCTTCGCCGGGCAGCCGGACGCCGACCTCACCGACGCCGAGCGCCCGGCGGCCCTGCGCCCCGCGCACCCGGCGTACGTCATCTACACCTCCGGGTCGACCGGCCGCCCCAAGGGCGTGCTGATCCCGCACCGCAACGTGGTCGGGCTCTTCACCGCCACCGAGGACTTCGCCTTCGGCGCGGACGACGTGTGGACCCTCTTCCACTCCTACGCCTTCGACTTCTCGGTGTGGGAGCTGTGGGGGCCGCTGCTGTACGGCGGCCGCCTGGTCGTGGTCCCCTACGACGTCTCCCGCTCCCCGGCCGACTTCCTGAAGCTCCTCGCCCGCGAGCGGGTCACCGTCCTCAACCAGACCCCCTCCGCCTTCTACCAGCTCATCCAGGCCGACGCCGAAGCCCCCGGCCAGGAACTGGCGCTGCGGTACGTGGTGTTCGGCGGCGAGGCCCTCGACCTGGGCCGCCTCGCGGACTGGTACGCGCGCCACGCCTCGAACGCGCCGGTGCTGGTCAACATGTACGGCATCACCGAGACCACCGTGCACGTCACCCGCATCGACCTGGACGAGCACTCCGCCGCCCGCTACCGGGCCAGCGTGATCGGCCCGGCCGTCCCGGGCCTGCGCGCCTACGTCCTGGACACGAACCTCAGGCCGACGCCCACCGGCGTGACCGGGGAGCTGTACGTGGCGGGCTACGGCCAGGCCCGCGGCTACCACGGCCGGCCGGGCCTGACCGCCGGACGGTTCGTCGCCTGCCCCTACGGCGAGCCGGGCGAGCGCATGTACCGCAGCGGCGACCTGGTCCGCTGGAGCAGGAACGGCCAACTGGAGTACGTGGGACGGGCCGACTCCCAGGTGAAGATCCGGGGTTTCCGCATCGAGCTGGGCGAGATCGAGCACGCGCTCGCCGGACACCCGGGCGTGGCGCAGGCGGTGGTCCTGGTGCGCGAGTACCAGGAGGGCGACAAGCGCCTCGTCGGCTATGTGGTGCCCGAGCCCGACGCCGCGCTCGACGCCGCTGAGCTTGCCGCGTACCTGCTGAAGCGGCTGCCGGACTACATGGTGCCGTCCGCGCTGATCCCGCTGGCGGAGATCCCGCTGACCTCGAACGGCAAGCTCGACCGGCGCGCCCTGCCGGAGGAGGACACCCGCGCCGCGGCCGGCCGGGAGCCGCGCAACGCCTTCGAGGAGAAGCTGTGCGCCCTCTTCGGCGAGCTGCTCGGGCGGGAGAACGTCGGCATCGACGACGGCTTCTTCGCGCTCGGCGGGCACTCGCTGCTGGCCACCCGGCTCAGCGTCCGTATCCGCAAAGAGTTCGACATCGACATCCCCATCAGGACGATCATCAAGTACCCCACGGTGGCCGAGCTGGCCGCGCTGATGCTCGCCGGCGGCGTGCCCGCCGACGACGCCGACGCCTTCGCGGTCGTCCTGCCCCTGAACAGCGATCCCGGTACGGGCAAGCCGCCGGTGTGGTTCTTCCACGGAGGCGGCGGGCTGGGCTGGGCGTACTACAGCTTCGCCGCGCATCTGCAGGACCGGGCGGCCTACGCCCTGCAGTCCCGTGGCTCCGACGGCGTGGAAACGCCCGCGGGCTCCGCGCAGGAGATGATCGACGACTATGCCGACCAGATCCTGAAGATCCAGCCGGAAGGACCCTTCAACCTGATCGGCTGGTCCTACGGCGGCACGGTCGTGCAGGCCGTCGCGGACGCGCTCGACCGGCGCGGGCACGAGGTCCGCCTCGTGGCCGTCCTGGACGCCCAGCCCGGCGGACACGGGTTCCGGCAGGTCCATGCCGACAAGCAGTCGTCGGACTACCGGGCGGAGCTGGAGGACGACTTCGGCCAGTACATCCGCATGGGCGACCGGCAGGGATTCCTGGACACCATGGCGAAGGTCATGGCCAACAACACCTCCCTCATGATCGGCTTCGAGTCCCCGGTCTACCGCGGCGACGTGCTGTATTTCCACGCGGCGCTCGAGGAGACGTCGTACGCGCACCTGTGGCGGCCGTACGTCGGCGGTTCCCTGGAGGTGCACGAACTGCACGCCACCCACCACGAGATGCACATGCCCGCACCCGTCGCCGAGTTCTTCGAGGTCGTCGGCGACAGGCTGGCATGACGACCCAGGAAGCCGTGAAGGACTGAACCGATGATTCCGCTGTCGTTCGCGCAACGCCGCTACTGGTTCCTGCACCAGCTGGAGGGCGGAGAGACCTGGAACATGTCGTCGGCCCTGCGGCTGACCGGGTGCCTGGACCAGGACGCACTCGTGGCCGCGTTGCGCGACATCGTCGAGCGGCACGAGATCCTGCGCACCACATACGTGACCGACGCCGCCGGCGAGCCGCACCAGCGGATCCTGCCGGCGGCCGAGGCACCGGTGCCGGTGCCGGTCGTCGACGTGGTGCCCGAGGACGTGGACGAGGTGATCGCCGAGGAAGTCGCGCACACGTTCGACCTGTCGGCCGAAATCCCGTTCCGGGCCCGCCTGCTGCGCTGCTCCGCCCAGGAACACGTCCTGGTGCTGGTCATCCACCACATCGCCACGGACGGCAGTTCGGGCGCGCCGCTGGCCCGGGACCTCGCCGAGGCCTACGCCGCCCGCCGCGGCGGCCGGGCGCCCGGCTGGGAGCCGCTGCCGGTGCAGTACAAGGACTACACGCTCTGGCAGCGCCAGCTGCTCGGGGACCTCGCCGACCCGGACAGTCTCGGCGCGGCACAACTCGCCCACTGGCGTGCGGAACTGACCGGGATACCGGAGCCGCTGACCCTGCCGCTGGACCGCCCGCGGTCCGCGGCGGTGTCCACGGAGGGCGACGTCGTCGCCTTCGCGGTGCGGCCGGAGGTGGCGGCCCGGCTGGAGAAGCTGGCCGCCGAGCACGGGGCCACCATGGCGATGGTCGTACAGGCCGCGCTGGCGGTGCTGCTGTCCAGGCTCGGCGGCGGCGAGGACGTGCCGATCGGCTCACCGATCGCAGGACGGACCGACGAGGCGCTGGCCGGCCTGATCGGCTGCTTCGTCAACAACCTCGTGCTGCGCGTGGACCTCTCCGGCGACCCGGCCTTCACCGACCTGCTCACCCAGGTGCGGAACAAGGCACTGACGGCCTACGAGCACCAGGACCTGCCCTTCGACGTCCTGGTGGAGTCGATCAACCCCGACCGCTCCACGGCGTACCGGCCGCTGTTCCAGGTGATGTGCGGCTGGCAGAACTTCGCCAAGCCCGCCTTCGAATTCCCCGGACTCCAGGTGGAGTTCAAGCAGGCCCTCACCGCCAAGGCCATGGCCGACCTGTTCTTCAGCATGACCACGGACGAGGCGGGGACGCTGTACGGCGACATCCAGTACGCGACCAGGCTGTTCGACCGGGACACCGTCGAGGCCATGGCAGCCCGGTTCACGCGCGTCCTGGAACAGGTGGCCGCCGATCCGGCGGTGCGGGTCGGGGACGTCGACGTGCTGGTCGCGGGGGAGCGGGAACGGCTGCTGACGGAGGTCAACGACACCGCCGAACCCACCCTGGAGGCGGGCCTGGTGGAGGCGGTGCGCCGGCAGGTCCGGGCGGCGCCGCAGGCACTCGCCGTCATCGGCGAGGAGGAGTCGCTCACCTACCAGGAGCTGGACACCCGGTCGAACAGGCTGGCGCACTGGCTGGCCGGGCGCGGCGTGGGCGCCGAGACACTGGTCGCCGTCCTCCTGCCCCGCACCGTCGACCTGATGGTGGCCCTGCTGGCCGTGCTGAAGGCCGGCGCGGCCTATGTGCCGGTCGACCCCGACCACCCGCGCGCCCGCATCGACCACGTCCTGCGGCAGGCCGGCCCGGCGCTGGTCCTCGACGCCGCCACCCTGGCCGGTGCGGACTGCTCGGCGTGTCCGGACACGCCACCGCAGGTGGCCGTACGGCCGGAGAACACCCAGTACGTGATCTACACGTCGGGCTCGACGGGCACCCCGAAGGGCGTGGCCGTCCCGCGCGGCGCGGTCGCGAACTTCCTCGCCACGGTGCGGCGGCGCTTCCCGCTGGCCCCGGGGGAGCGGATGCTGTTCAGCACCACGGTCTCCTTCGACATGGCCAACACCGAGCTGTACCTCCCCCTCGTCTGCGGCGCGACCATGGTCATGGCGCGCAAGGACACCGTCACCGACCCCTCGGCCGTGCTGGCGCTGATACGCCGCCACCGGGTCACCGCCGTACAGGCCACGCCCGGCTTCTGGCAGATGCTGCTGGCCCACGAGCCGGACGCCGCACAGGGGCTGCGGATCATCACCGGTGCCGAGGCCGTGCCCGTACGGCTGGCCCGGACGCTTGCCGAACAGGCCGCCGAAGTGGGCAACTGGTACGGCCCGACCGAGACGACGACATGGTCGACCATGGCGCCCGTGACGGCGGGGGCCGGGGTGGCGATCGGCACGCCGGTCGGCAACACCCGGGTGTACCTGCTCGACGCCCGGCTGCGCCCCGTCCCGCGCGGGGTGCAGGGCGAGCTCTACATCGGCGGCGACGGGCTCGCCCGCGGGTACCAGGGCCGGCCCGACCTGACCGCCGAACGGTTCGTGCCGAGCCCCTTCGGCCCCGCCGGTGCGCGGATGTACCGCACCGGAGACCTCGCGCGGTGGAACCGGGACGGTCAGCTGGAGTACATCGCGCGCACCGACCACCAGGTGAAGGTCCGCGGCTACCGGATCGAGCTGGGGGAGATCGAGCACGTGCTCGCCGGACACCCCGCGGTGGCGCAGGCGGCGGCCGTGGTGCACGAGAACCGGGACGGCGACAAGCGCGTCATCGGCTACGCGGTGCCCGCACCGGGCACCGAGGTCCGGGCTCAGGAGCTGACCGCGTACCTGCGCGGCCGGCTGCCCGACTACATGGTGCCCTCCGCGGTGCTGGTGCTCCCCGAACTCCCGCTGACCCCGAACGGCAAGCTCGACCGGCGGGCACTGCCCACCGAGGTCACGGCCACCGGGACCGGCCGGGCACCGCGCAACGCCCATGAGGAGAAGCTGTGTGCGCTCTTCGGTGAACTGCTCGGCCGGAGCACGGTCGGGATCGACGACAGCTTCTTCGCGTCGGGCGGGCACTCACTCCTCGCCACCCGGCTCAGCCTGCGCATCCACGAGGAGTTCGGCATCGTCATCCCCCTGCGTACGATCATGGAGTTCCCCACGGTGGCCGAGCTGGCCGCGCTGCTGCTCACCGGCGACACCCCCGTGGACCTCGCCGACCCGTTCGCGGTCGTCCTGCCCCTCAACAGCGATCCCGGCACCGGGAAGCCGCCGATGTGGTTCTTCCACGGCGGCGGCGGACTCGGCTGGGCCTACTTCAGCTTCGTGCTGCATGTGCGGGACCGGCCGGCCTACGCCCTGCAGTCCCGCGGCTCCGACGGACTGTCGCCGCTGGCGGGCTCCGTGCAGGAGATGGTCGACGACTACGTCGACGAGATCCTGAAGATCCAGCCGGAAGGGCCCTTCCACCTGATCGGCTGGTCCTACGGCGGCACCGTCGTCCACGCCGTCGCCGACGCGCTCGACCGGCGTGGTCACGACATCGCCCTGGTGGCCATCCTGGACTCCCAGCCGGGAGGCCACGGATTCACGGAGATACACGCCGGCAAGCAGGTGTCGGAGTACCGGGACGAACTCGAGGACTACTTCGGCCGGTACATCGACACCGGCAACCGGCAGGAGTTCCTGGACACCATGTCGAAGGTCCTGGCCAACAACATGCGCCGCATGATGGATTTCGAGTCCCCGGTCTACCGCGGAGACGTGCTGTTCTTCAACGCCACGCTCCAGGACGAGACCTACGCGCACCTGTGGCGGCCCTACGTCCGCGGTGCCATCGAAGTGCACGACGTACGCGCCGTGCACCACGAGATGCACATGCCCGCGCCCGTGGCCGAGGTCTTCGAGGTCATCGACCGCAAGCTGGCCCGCTGACCGGGCCTCGCGGTCCCGGACATCGTCACATGAAGCATCGAACAGAAGACAGGAGTTGGTCAGGGTGACAGCACCCGGCACATCCGCGGGACACGGGGAGCGGACCACGCTGCTGTGCGTGCCCTTCGCGGGGGCGGGTCCCTCGTTCTTCCACCCGTGGCGGGAGCTGGCCGCGGGCCGCTGGCGGGTGACCTCGGTCGAACTGCCCGGCAGAGAGCGGCGGATCCTTGACACGCCGTACCGCAATGTCGTCGAGGCGGCCAAGGGCTCGATCGACGACATCGTCGCGGACCTCGGCGAGGGGGCACGGACCGTGCTGTTCGGGCACAGCCTGGGCGCGGTCCTCGCCTACGAGCTGGTGCACCTGCTCAAGCACCGCGACGTGCACGTCGAGCGGCTGGTCGTCAGCGGGTCGCCGGGGCCGTGGACCCAGCGCGAGCGGCGGGCGGCGGGCCTGCCGGACGACGAGTTCCTCGCCAGGGTCGAGGAGTTCGCCGGTTTCCGGCACGAGGCCCTCGACCACCCGGAGATGCGGGAACTGATCCTCCCCGCGCTGCAGGCCGACTGCGAGATGCACGAGGCCTACGTCCCGAGCACCGACGAACCGGTGTCGGTGCCGATCTGCTCGCTGCGCGGCGACCACGACGGCCTGGTCACCGCGGAGGAGGCCCGGCAGTGGCAGGCCGCGACCACCGCGGAATTCAGCTACGCCGAGTTCCCCGGCGACCACATGTACCTGGTCGACCACGGCCGCGAGGTGCTGGACGTGATCGAAGCGGAGTCCGCCCGCAGCCGCTGACAAGGCGCCGGCCACCGACCGGACGCACGGCTGTGACCAGGCAAGACGGGGTCGAGCGCCGTGACAGGGGGGTGACAGGCCCGGAGAGGAAAGTGGAAGCATGAGAAGTTCAGCGATTGCAGTTTCAGGGCTGCGCAAGGCGTACGGCGACAAGGTCGTGCTCGACGGCGTCGGCTTCGATGTCGCCGCGGGGTCGATCTTCTCCCTGCTCGGTCCGAACGGGGCCGGCAAGACGACGACCGTGAACATCCTGACGACGCTGATGAAGGCCGACGCCGGGACGGTGCGGGTCGCCGGGCACGACGTGGTGACCGAGACCAAGCAGGTGCGCGCGGCCATCGGCGTGACCGGCCAGTTCGCCGCGGTGGACGAGCTGCTGTCGGGCCGGGAGAACCTGCGGCTGGTGGCGGACCTGAAGCGCGTGCGCGGGGCCGGCCGGCTGGTCGACCGGCTGCTGGAGCGGTTCGACCTGGTGGAGTCCGCGGACAAGATGGCGGGGACCTACTCCGGCGGTATGCGCCGCAAGCTGGACCTGGCCATGACGCTGGTCGGCAACCCGCAGGTCATCTTCCTGGACGAGCCGACGACGGGTCTCGACCCGCGCAGCCGGCGCACGATGTGGGAGATCGTCCGCGAGCTGGTGGCCGAGGGCACCACCATCTTCCTGACCACCCAGTACCTCGAGGAGGCCGACCAGCTCGCCGACCGGATCGCGGTGCTCAACCAGGGCCGTCTGGTCGCCCAGGGCACCCCCGAGGAGCTCAAGCGCCAGATCCCCGGCACCCACGCCCGGTTCCGCTTCGCCGACGTCCACGACCTCGACGCGGCGGCGCGTGTGCTGCCCGGCGGCACGCGGGACGACGAGGAGCTGACCCTGCGGGTGCCCAACGACGGTGAGTCGAAGTCGCTGCTGGCCCTGCTGAGCCGGCTCGACGAGAACGCCATCAACGCCAAGGAGTTCTCGGTGCACACGCCGGACCTCGACGACGTCTTCCTCGCCCTGACCGACAGCACGGCCGGCGGCACGGACACCGAGAACACGATCAAGGAGAAGGAGGCGGTCGCACCGTGAGCAGTGTCTCGACGTCGTTCGGCGACGCGGCGATCATGATGCGCCGCAACTACAAGCACACCACCCGGAATCCGGTCACCGTGTTCAACGCGGTCCTGTTCCCCATCGTGATGATGCTCATGTTCGTCTACGTGTTCGGCGGGGCCTTCAAGGTCCAGGGCAAGTACGTCGACTACGCGGTGCCGGGCCTGCTCGTCATGGCCATCACCTACGGGCTGGGGCCGACCGCGGCGGCCGTGAACAGCGACATGACGACCGGCATCACCAACCGGTTCAAGGCCATGGACGTGTCGCACGGCGCCGTGCTGTTCGGTCACGTCGTCTCCACGACGCTGCGCGCCCTGATCGCCGACGCGGCCATCATCGGCGTCGGCTTCGCGATGGGGTTCCGTCCGCACGCGAGCTTCCCGCAGTGGCTCGGCGCGATCGGCATCATGCTGTTCCTCGGGTTTGCGACCAGCTGGCTGACGGTCGCCATGGGCCTGGGCGCGAAGACGGTGGAGTCCGCGGGCATGGCCACCGTGCCGCTGATCATGCTGCCGTTCCTGAGCAGCGCGTTCGTCCCCGCGCACACGATGGGCACGGGCGTGCGGCAGTTCGCCGAGTACCAGCCCTTCACCCCGATCATCGAGACGCTGCGCGGGCTGCTGTCCGGCAGTGCGCCGTCGACCGGCCACGTCGTCGCCGCCGTCGCCTGGTGCGCCGGGCTCACGGTCGTCGGCTATGTGTGGGCGGTCGCCAACTTCAAGAAGCGGGTGTGAGCCCGGCCCACCGGTCCGCACCCCCTCCCCGGCCGCCTCGGCGAACGCATTCGCCGAGGCGGCCGTGTGCGTGGCGCGCGTTCCTCCTCGTTCCAGCGGGGCTCTAACGGCGTTGCACCGGGCCGCTGTCGAATTGCCCTGTCCCCCCGGCGGGGCGAATGGCCGGCGTGCGGACTTACCGGGGCGCTTTCAACCCCGATGGCCGGCGCGCCCGGGACACCACCGGCGCGGTGGGAACGGACGCGCGTGCGCGCCACACTCGATTCGGCCATTCGAAGAATTTGTCTCGCCGGCGGGACAGCGCACACAGGGCCCCGGTGGGCGTCATGGCGATGACGGTCCGGACACCGGACCGCAAGGGACGCGAGCGGGCATTCCCGGTCGGCGGAGGAAGGAAAGACTGGCAATGGAACGTCAAGCCGCGCCGTCGGGCGCACCGGTGTCACTGGGCCAGGAAATCGCGGACATGTGGGGGGAATACCTCAACTGCGAAATGGGCCCGGAGGACGACTTCTTCGCGTTCGGCGGCAATTCGATCGCCGGCATCAAAATCATCGAGCGGGTGCGGCAGGACTACGGCGTCAAGCTGTCCGTACGCGACTTCTACCTGGCGCAGACCCCGGCCCGGGTCGCCGAGCTGATCGAGCAGGGGAGGGCGGCGGCGTGAGGCTGACGCCGGGTCCCGGGCGCGACATCGACCTCGACCGTGTCGACCTGTTCGACCTGGACCTGTACACCTCGGGCGATCCGCACCCGATCTGGGACGCGATGCGGGACAGGGCGCCGCTGCACCACCAGGTCCTGCCCGACGGCCGGGAGTTCTGGTCGGTGACCCGCTACGAGGACGTCTGCCGGGTGCTCGGCGACCACCGGGAGTTCACCTCCGAGCGCGGCACCACACCCACCCACGTCGGGGTGGACGACCCGGCGGCGGGCAAGCTGCTGACCTCCACCGACCCGCCGCGGCACACCGAGGTCCGCAGGCCGCTCGGCGCGAAGCTCACCGCCCGCGCGGTGAAGTCCTGGGAGGACTCGATCCGCGGGACCATCCAGCGCTTCCTCGAGCCGGCCCTCGACGGCGAGAGGTTCGACCTGGCCGAGCGGGCGCTGCTGCTGCCGGCGATGGTCACGGGCCCGCTGCTCGGCATCCCGGCGAAGGACTGGGAGGAACTCGTCCAGCTGACCGCGATGGTGACGGCGCCCTCGGACCCGCACTTCATGGTGGGCAACGAGGCCGCCACGCTGGCCATCTCCCACCACGAGCTGGTCAACTACGTCACCGAGTGGGTCAAGCGGCGGCGGGCGGCCGGCGGCGAGGACGACACCCTGCTCGCCCACCTGATGAGCGTGCGCGCGGGCGGCGTGCCGCTGACCGACGAGGAGATCGCCCTCGACGGCTACAGCATCCTCGTCGGCGCCAACGTGACGACACCGCACACCGTCTCGGGCCTGGTGCACACCCTCATCGAGCGGCCCGAGCAGTTCGAGAAGGCGCAGGCCGACCCGTCGCTGATCCCCAACCTGGCCGAGGAGGGGCTGCGCTGGACGTCGCCCGCGTGCAACTTCATGCGGTACGCGGTGGACGACGTCCACATCGCCGGGGGCACGATCCCGGCCCGTGCGGCGGTCGTCGCCTGGATCGGCTCGGCCAACCGGGACGCCGCCCAGTTCCCCGACCCGCACACCTTCGACCTCACGCGCAGCGGCGCCAAGCGCCACGTCGCGTTCGGTTTCGGCCCGCACTTCTGCATCGGTGCGCCGCTGGCCCGGCTGACCCTGCGCGTCTTCCTCGAGGAACTGACCCAGCGGTTCGGCTCCCTCGAACTCGCCGGCGAACCGCAGCACCTGCGGTCGTACTTCATCGCCGGGATGACCCACCTGCCCATCGTCGCGCAGAAACGAAGGACGCCATGACATCCGGCTCCACCACCGCCGCGTCGCCGTGGTTCGTCCGGCCGCCGTCCGCCGAGCACCCCGCCCGGCTGTTCTGCTTCCCCTTCTCCGGGTCCGGGGCGTCGGCCTTCAGCGCCTGGCCGGCGGCCCTCGGCGACGTCGAGGTCTGCCCGGTGCAGTTCCCCGGCCGCGAGAACCGGCTGGCCCACCCCCACTACGGCACCTACGAGAAGCTCGCCGCCGACCTGGTCGAACCCCTGGCGCCGCTGCTCGACCGGCCGTTCGCGTTCTTCGCGCACTGCGCGGGCGCGCTGCCCGCGTACGAGACCGTGCTCCGGCTCGCCGAACGCGGCCTGCCCACCCCGGACCGCCTGTTCGTCTCCGGCCAGCCGGCGCCGCACGACGCCTCGCGCGACCGGATGCTCACCATGACCGAGACCGAACTGCGCGCCGAGGTGGAGGCGTTCGTCCGCAGCCGGGGGATCGAGCCGCGGCCGGACATGGTCGAGCTGGGCCTGATGGTGCTGCTGCGCGACCACGCGGCGGCGGGCGCGTACCGGAGGACCGAGCCGGCCGCGGTGGACTGCCCCGTCGTCGTCCTGCACTGGCGCGACGACCCGGACGTCACCCTCGCCGACCTCCAGGGATGGCGCCGGTACGCGGACTCGGTGGAGTTCCGGGAGGTCGACGGCGGCCACTACGACTTCATGGACGCGCCGGACGAGCTGCGGAAGTTGCTGACCCATTGGCCGTGAGCGCGGTGCAGCCGCCCGTGAGAGCACGTACACCGAGGAAACCGGAAGGAATGCAGATGACCGGCGCAGCCACCGATATTGCCGTCATCGGGATGTCGTGCCGCTTTCCCGGTGTGCACAGCCCGGACGAGTTCTGGCGCCTGCTGGTCGACGGGAAATCGACCATCGGAACGTTTCCCCGGCAACGGGCCGCCGACGCGAACTCGGCACACGCGTCCCACCCGGACGCCACCACCTTGGGCTCGGGTTCGTTCTTCGACTCCATCGACGGATTCGACGCCGCCTTCTTCGGCACGAAAGCGGCGGAAGCCGCCGCCATGGACCCCGTGCAGCGCCTCGGTCTCGAACTCGCCTGGGAGGCCGTCGAGGACGCCCGCATCCCGGCGACCGCGCTCGCGGGACGCGAGATCGACGTCGTGGTCGGCGCCGCGCCCTCCGGGTACGAGCTGCTGCGCAGGCTCTCCGGCAGCGACCAGGACGACCACTACGCCGCGCTCGGCTCCAGCGGCGCGCTGATCGCGAACCGCATCTCGCACCTGTTCGACGTGCGCGGCATGAGCTTCTGCGCCGACTCCGGCCAGTCCTCCTCCCTCGTCTCCCTGGCGCTGACCTGCGAACGGATCCGCTCCGGCGCCGTCGAGGCGGCGATCGCCGGCGGCGTGCACCTCGTCGTCGATCCGGAAGCGGGGGCCGGTCTGGCGAATCTGGGAGCCCTGTCGCCCGACGGCCGCTGCTTCCCCTTCGACGCACGGGCCAACGGCTTCATCCGCGGAGAGGGCGGCGCGTTCGTCGTGCTCAAGCGGCTCGACCTCGCCCTCGCGGACGGTGACCACATCTACGCGGTGGTACGCGGCTGGGGCGTCGGCAGCAGCGGAGCGAGCAGCAGGATGCCGGACCCCAGCCCCAGCGGGCAGGCGGCGACCGTGCTGTCCGCGCTCCAGCGCGCCGGCATCCCGTTCGACGACGTCGACTACGTCGAGGCCCACGGCACCGGCACCCGGCTCGGTGATCCGGCCGAGACGTCCGCTCTGCGCGAGGTGTTCCGCAAGACCGGCCGCACCCGCACCCTGACGATCGGCTCGGTGAAGGCGAACGTCGGGCACCTGGAGCCCGCCGCGGGGATCGTCGGCTTCGTGAAGGCCGTGCTCTGCCTGGACCGCGCCCAGCTGGTCCCGCACCCGGACTTCCGCTCCCCGAACCCCGCCATCACCGGCTTCGAGGAGCACTTCGAGGTCCTCACGGCCGCACGGCCCTGGACCGGCGAGCCGGGCCGGCCGCGGCGGGCCGGGGTGACGTCGGTCGGCATGGGCGGCACCAGCGCGCACGTGATCCTCGAACAGGCCCCCGAACCCGCCGCTCCGGCCGATGCGCCGGCCACCGCGGGCGTCCGCGGTGCGGTGCCGTGGGTGCTGTCGGCCCGGTCGGAGCCGGCCCTGCGGGAGCAGGCGGCGCGGCTGCGGGAGCTCGTGGCCCTCGACCCGTCGCTGTCGGCGACGGACGTGGGGCACTCACTGGTCGCCACCCGGTCGTCGTTCGAGCACCGGGCGGTGGTGCTCGGCGGTGACCGGGAGGAGGCGCTGGCGGGCCTGGACCTGGTGGCGGCGGGCGGTGACGCCGCCCGCGCGGTGCGCGGCGTGGCCTCGGGGCCCGCCGGTCCGGTCGTCTTCGTGTTCCCCGGCCAGGGCTCGCAGTGGCTGGGCATGGGGCGGCAGCTGTACGCCGAGTCGGAGGTGTTCGCGCGCGCCATCGACGAGTGCGCGCGTGCCCTGGACCCGTGGCTGGACTGGTCGCTGCTGGACCTGGTGACCGGGGCGGAGTCGGCGCCGTCGCTGGAGCGCGGGGACGCCGTGGTCCAGCCCGCGCTGTTCGCGATGATGGTGTCCCTGGCGCGGCTGTGGCGGTCGCTGGGAGTGGTCCCCGACGCGGTGGTGGGGCACTCGCAGGGCGAGATCGCCGCGGCGTGCGCCTCGGGCGCGCTGTCCCTCCAGGACGCGGCGCGGGTCGTCGCGCTGCGCAGCAAGGCCCTGACCGCCCTGGCCGGCCTGGGCGGGCTGAACGCGGTGGCCGCGCCCCTGACGTGGGTCGAGGAGCGGCTGGGGCGGTGGCCCGGGCGGCTGTCCGTGGCCGCGGTCAACGGGCCGGCCTCCGTGGTGATCGCCGGGGACCTCGAGGCCCTGGACGAGTTCGCCGCGCTGGCGGCCGGTGACGGGGTCCGGGTGCGCCGGGTCAGGATCGAGTACGCCTCCCACTCCCACCAGGTCGAACGCATCCGTGACCGGGTGCTCGAGGCCGCCGCGGGGGTCACGCCGCGGGAGACGCCGGTGGAGTTCCACTCCACGGTCACCGCGGGACCGCTCGACACCCGCCGGCTCGACGCCTCGTACTGGTACGACAACCTGCGCTCGACGGTGCGGTTCGGCGAGGTCGTGGAGAACCTCATGCGCGAGCGCGGCGGCGTGTTCGTCGAGGTCAGCCCGCACCCCGTGCTGCAGGTGGCGATGGAGGAGGCCGCCGACGCGCTGGCCAGTCCGCCCAAGGTGGTCAGCACCCTCAGCAAGCACGACGGGAGCCTCGGCAGGGTCCTGGCGTCGCTGGCCGAGCTGCACGTGCGCGGGGTGCCGGTGAACTGGAGTGCGGTCTTCGCCGCCGGCCGGCCGCGCCGGATCGGCCTGCCCACCTACCCGTTCCAGCGGCAGCGGTACTGGCTGACGGCGCCCGCCGGCACCGACGGCACGCACGGCCCCGACGGCACGCACGGCACGCACGGCCCCGACGCGCGGGCGGACGGGACGGGCGCGCGGGCCAGGGCGGCGGGCCTGGACTCGCCCTCGGCGGTCCTCGGGCTCGTGTGCGCCGAAACGGCGGCTCTGCTGGACACCAAGGGCGTGGGTCTGACGGCCGCCGAGCTCGAGGCGCGTGCGACCGAGACCTTCAAGGCGCTGGGCTTCGACTCCTCGATGGCGGTGGAACTGCGCAACCGGCTCGGCGCGGTGGCCTCGGTGCGGCTCCCGGCCACCGTCGCGTTCACCTACCCCACCGCGCGGGCGCTCGCCGATCACCTCTTCTCCCTGCTGGAGCCCGAGGCCCCCGAAGCCGGTGAAACGGCCGAGGAGACGGCCCTCGCCGACAGCAGTGATGACGATCTCTACGCGTTGATCGAACGCGGATACGTGTAAGCCGCACCGTACTTCTTAACAACCTTTGGGGGAGGCCCTGGTGGAGGATGTCGACAAGCTCCGGTCCTACTTGCGGCGTGCCGTCGGCGACGCGCAGGAACTGCGCGAGCGGGTCCGCGAGTTGGAGGAGTCCGCGCGCGAGCCCGTCGCCGTCGTGGGTGTGGGGTGTCGCTTCCCGGGCGGGGTGACGTCCCCCGAAGGACTGTGGTCGGTCGTGGCCGACGGCGTGGACGCGATGGGCGACTTCCCGCAGGACCGCGGATGGGACGTGGAGGGCCTCTACGACCCCGACCCCGAGGCGCACGGAAAGACGTACACGCGCACGGGCGGCTTCCTCCCCGACCTCCCGGACTTCGACGCGCAGTTCTTCGGCATCAGCCCGCGCGAGGCGCTGGCGATGGACCCGCAGCAGCGGCTGATGCTGGAGACCTCGTGGGAGGCGCTGGAACGGGCGGGCATCGACCCGGCCGGCCTGCGGGGTTCGGCGACCGGGGTGTTCACCGGCATCTACGGCGTCGACTACGGCCCGCGGGTGGGCGGCGGCGCAGCCGGCGAAGTGGAGGGTTTCCAGCTCACCGGCAACTACCTCAGCGTGGCCTCGGGCCGGGTGGCGTACGTGCTGGGTCTTCACGGCCCGGCGGTGTCGACGGACACCGCGTGCTCGGCGTCGCTCGTCGCCGTCCACCAGGCCGTGCGGTCCCTGCGGTCCGGGGAGTGCACGCTGGCACTGGCCGGCGGGGTGGCGGCGCTGCCGACTCCGGGGATGCTCGTGGAACTCGCCCGGCAGCGGGGTCTGTCGGAGGACGGGCGGTGCAAGGCGTTCGCGGACGCGGCGGACGGCACCGGCTTCTCCGAGGGCGCGGGCGTGCTGGTCCTGGAGCGGCTCTCCGACGCCCTGCGCAACGGGCGCCGCATCTGGGCGGTGATCCGCGGTTCGGCGATCAACCAGGACGGGGCGTCCAACGGGCTCAGCGCGCCGAACCCCCTGGCGCAGCAGCGGGTCATCCGGGCCGCCTTGGCCGACGCAGGCCTCGCGACCGGCGATGTGGACGTGGTGGAGGCGCACGGCACCGGTACCAAGCTGGGCGACCCCATGGAGGCGGAGGCCCTGCTGGCCACCTACGGTCAGGGCCGGGACGGTCGAGACCCGCTGTGGCTGGGGTCGCTGAAGTCGAACATCGGCCACACCCAGGCGGCCGCGGGTGTCGGCGGCATCATCAAGATGATCATGGCGATGCGGCACGGAGTGCTGCCCAAGACGCTGCACGTGGACCGTCCCTCGACCCACGTGGACTGGTCGGCCGGTGCGGTCGAGCTGCTGACCGAGGCCAGGGAGTGGACCACCGAGGCGGGCCGGCCCCGGCGCGCGGGCGTGTCGTCCTTCGGCATCAGCGGCACCAACGCGCACCTGATCCTCGAGCAGGCACCCGACGCCCGCGCGCGGGAGGACGCCCCAGCTCCCGAGGCCGCGGACCGCGCCACCGGCCAGGTGTCCACCGACACCGCCGGCGCGGTGCCGTGGGTGCTGTCGGCCAAGTCGGAGCATGCGCTGCGGGAACAGGCGGCGCGCTTGCGGGAGTTCGTGGCCGCCGACGCGGACCTGCCGGCCGAAGACGTGGGGCACGCGCTGGTGACGACGCGATCGCTGTTCGACCACCGCCAGGTGGTGATCGGCGCCGACCGCGACGAACTGCTCGCCGCCCTGGCCGCCGTCGCGGCAGGTGACACCTCCGGCCTCGCCGGTGCGGTGTCCGGCGTCGCCGGGCCGGTGGGCAGGACGGTGTTCGTCTTCCCGGGCCAGGGCGGACAGTGGGCCGCGATGGGCCGGGAGCTGTGGGAGACCTCCCCGGTCTTCGCCGAGGAACTGCGCGCCTGCGCGAAGGCGCTCCAGCCGTGGGTGTCCTGGTCGCTGATCGACACCGTGTGCGGAGGGCCCGAGGCGGCGGACCTGGAGGACATCGACGTCGTCCAGCCGGTGCTGTTCGCGGTGATGGTGTCGCTGGCCCGGGTGTGGCGTGCGCTCGGGGTGACACCGGATGTGGTGATCGGCCACTCCCAGGGCGAGATCGCCGCGGCCTACGTCGCGGGCGCCCTGACCCTCGAGGACGCGGCCAAGATCGTGGCCCTGCGGTCCCGGCTGCTGGCCACGGTCGCCGGACAGGGCAGCATGGCCGGGATCCTGCTGCCCGAGGACCGCGTGCGGGAACTGATCCAGGGGCAGGAGTCGCGGATCGGGATCGCCGCGGTGAACGGGGCGAACTCGACGACGGTCTCCGGCGAGACCGGCGCGGTCGAGGCGCTGGTCGCCGCCTGCCAGGCCGAGGGCGCCCGCGCCCGGCTGATCAAGTCCAGCGTGCCCGGCCACTCACCGCTGATGGACCGGTTCGACGGCCGGCTCCAGGAGGAACTGGGCCGCATCACCCCGCTGCCCTCGCCGGTGGCGATCTACTCGACGGTGACCGGCGACCTGATCGACCCCCTGGCGCTCGACACCGCCTACTGGTACCGCAACCTGCGCGAACCGGTCCAGTTCGCGGCCGCCATGAGCCGCCTGGTGGAGCGGGAGCGGGGCGGCGCGGTCGTCGAGCTCAGCCCGCACCCGCTGCTGGTGATGAACATCCAGGAGATGTTCGACACCACCCCCGGTGCCACCGGGTTCGTGGTGGGTTCGCTGCGCCGCGACGAGGGCGGCCTCGACCGGCTGTACCGGTCGGCGGCCGAGGCCTTCGTGGCGGGCCTCGCGGTGTCGTGGGAGGCGGCGTTCCCGGACAGCGGCGGCCGGTGGGCCGAGCTGCCGACGTACGCCTTCCAGCGGCAGCGCTACTGGCTGAACACCCCCGCCGAGACCACCACCGCGAGCACGTCCGACCACCCGCTGCTCGACGCCGTGATCGAGCTGCCCGGTGACGGCGGGCGCGGCGGAGTCGTGGGCAGCGGGCGCCTGTCCCTGGAGCGCCACCCGTGGCTCGCCGGGCATGTGGTCCACGGCGCCGTCCTGGTGCCCGCGACGGTGCTGGCCGAGCTGGCGGTGTGGGCGGCGGACAAGGCGGGCTGCGACGCGGTCGAGGAACTCACCCTGGAGACACCGCTGGTGCTGCCCCGCACGGCCGACCGCGAGATCCGCGTCGTCGTCGACGGCACGCGCGCGATCAGCGTGCACTCGCGCGGCGCGGGCGAGGACGAGTGGACACGGAACGCCGTCGGCGTCGTCGGATCCGGCACCGCGGCGACCGGCGGGGCGGAGGGCCTCGCCGCGTGGCCGCCCGCGGGCGCGGCCGGCGTGCCCTTCGAGGACGAGTACACCAGGCTGTCCGCCCTCGGGTTCGACAACGGGCCCCTGTTCCGGGGCCTGAAGCAGGTGTGGCGCCAGGGCGAGACCCTGTACGCCGAGGTGGAGCTGCCCGCGTCCGACGGCGCCGACCAGGGCCGGTTCCGCATCCACCCGGCGCTGCTGCACGCCGCGTTGCTCCCGGTCGGCCTCGGCCGGTTCGTCGACACCGCCCGGCCCGAGGGCTGGCTGCCGGCGCGGTGGACGGGCCTGCGCATCGGCTCCGCCCGGCCGGACGTGCTCCGCGTCCGGCTCGCCCCCGCCGGCGACGACGCGCTGTCCGTGACCCTCGCGGACGCCGGCGGAGCACCCGTCGGCGGCGTCGCATCGCTGAGCCTGCGGCCCGCGGACGTCGAGCAGCTGACCGAGCTGAGCTTCGACCACCAGGACTCGCTGTTCCGGGTGGACTGGGTCCCCCTCACGGTCGCGTCCGCTCCGGCCACCCACCGGTACGCGGTGCTGGGCGGATCCGACGCCGTCACCGCATCCCTGGGCCAGGACCGGGCGGTCTTCACCGACCTCGGCGAACTCGCCGCCCTGGACGGGGAGATACCCCCGCTCGTCATCGCCGGCATCGAGCGCGCGGACGGCGCCGACACACCCGCCGACGCCGAGCGGAACCTTCACCGTGTGCTGCGCTGGACGCGGACCTGGCTCTCCGGCGAACGGTTCCGCGACTCCCGCCTGGTCGTCGTGACGCGGGACGCGTGCCACGACGAGCAGGTGCCGCACCCCGACCCCGCGGCTGCCGCGATCTGGGGATTCCTGCGCACCGCGCAGACCGAGAACCCGGGCCGGTTCACGCTCGTGGACACCGACGACCAAGCGGCCTCGTGGGCCCTGGTCCCGGCCGCGGCGGCCACCGGGGAGGCCCAGCTCAAGATCCGGGCCGGCCGGGTGAGCACACCTCAACTGGTCCGTGCCACGGGCGCGTCCGGCGGGGTACCGGACGCCCTCGGCTCCGGTTCGGTGCTGATCACCGGCGGTACCGGCGGCCTGGGCGCGATGCTGGCCCGGCACCTCGTCGCCCGGCACGGGGTGCGCCGGCTGGTGCTGACCAGCAGGCGTGGGGCCGAGGCTCCGGCGGCGGCCGCGCTGCGCGAGGAGCTGACCGGGGCCGGGGCGCACGTCGACATCGTGGCCTGCGACGTGACGAGCCGCGAGTCCGTCGCCGAACTGATCGCCCAGGTGCCGTCCGAGCACCCGCTGACCGCGGTGATCCACTGCGCGGGCGTGCTGGACGACGGCGTCGTGGAGGCCCTGACCGAGGACCGCCTGGACGCGGTGCTCGCGCCGAAGGTGCGCGGAGCCTGGCACCTGCACGAGCTGACCCGGCAGCTGGACCTGTCCGCGTTCGTGCTGTTCTCCTCGGTCGCGAGCGTGCTCGGCTTCGCGGGGCAGGCCAACTACGCGGCGGCCAACGCCTTCCTCAACGGCCTCGCGGAAGCCCGCCGGGCCGAGGGACTGGCGGCCCGCGCACTGGCCTGGGGCTTCTGGGCGGAGCGCAGCGAGATGAGCGCCGGCCTCACCGACGTGGACGTGGCCCGCATGCGGCAGCAGGGCGTGCAGCCGCTGTCGTCGCAGGAGGGGCTCGCGCTCTTCGACTCGGCGGTTTCGGTGGACGAGCCGGTGCTCGTCCCGGTGCGGCTGAACCTGACGGCGCTCGGCGCGCTGGCCTCGCCGCTGCTGCGCACGCCGGCCGGCCCGTCCGCCGGTGCCGGTGGCCAGGCCTCCACCGACCTCTCTCTCGCGCAGGCGCTGACGTCGCTGCCGCCGGAGGAGGCGGAGGCGGCCCTGCTCGACGCCGTACGCACGCAGACCGCGCTCGTGCTCGGGCACGCCGACACCGGACGGATCGGCCCCGCCGCGACGTTCAAGACGCTCGGCATCGATTCGCTCACGGCGCTGGAGCTGCGGAACAAGCTCGCGGCGGTGACCGGCCTGAAGCTGCCCGCCACGCTCGTGTTCGACCACCCGAACCCGGCCGCCCTCGCCCAGTTCCTGGCCGCGCGCATCATCCCCGACCCCGCTGCCGGCCCGCAGTCCCCGGCCGGTCACCTGGTCCGGGAGATCGAAGGACTGGGCGCCCGGCTCGAGGAGGCGTTCCTCGGGCTCGCACAGGACGACCAGGCCACCATTTCCAGTCTGCTCGGCGAACTGCAGGGCCGAGTCCGTTCGATGGCGAGCGCCGGGGCACCGGCCGGCCTCGCCGACCAGATCAGTTCGGCCTCGGCGGGAGAGCTTCTCGCGCTGCTGGACAAAGAGCTCGGCTAGGGGAGAACGATGACCAACGACAACAACGCCGACGTTCTCGACTACCTCAAGCGGACGTCGATCGAGCTGATCGAGACACGAAAGCGCCTGCAGGAGCTGACGGACGCCGCTGCCGAGCCCATCGCGATCGTCGGCGTCGGCTGCCGGTATCCCGGAGGAGCGGCCTCCCCGGAGGAGCTGTGGGAGCTGGTGCGGGCGGGCGCGGACGTCGTGTCGGACTTCCCCGACGACCGCAACTGGGACCTGGAGTACGACCCGGACCCCGACCGGCCCGGCACCTGCTACACGCGCAAGGGCGGATTCCTCTACGACGCGGGCGACTTCGACGCCGAGTTCTTCGGGATCAGCCCGCGCGAGGCGCTGTCCGCCGACCCGCAGCAGCGGCTGCTCCTGGAGACCTCGTGGGAGTCCCTGGAACGGGCCGGCATCGACCCGGAGAGCCTGCGCGGCAGCGACACCGGCGTGTTCGCCGGTCTCGCCTACTTCGGATACGGCAACCACTTCGCCACCCCCGAGGCCATCGCGGGCTACGCGCAGATCGGTTCCCTGCTGAGCGTGGCGTCCGGGCGCGTGGCGTACACCCTGGGTCTGGAGGGCCCGGCGGTGTCGACCGAGACCGCGTGTTCGTCGTCGCTGGTGGCGGTGCACCAGGCCGTGCAGTCGCTGCGGCAGGGCGAATGCGGCCTCGCCCTGGCCGGCGGTGTCACCGTCGTCGGGATGCCGCAGGTCTTCCGGGAGATGTCGCGGCAGCGGGGCCTGTCGGCGGACGGCCGGTGCAAGGCGTTCGCGGACGCGGCCGACGGCACCGGCTTCGCCGAGGGCGTCGGCGTGCTGGTCCTGGAGCGGCTGTCGGACGCGCGGCGCAACGGCCGTCGTGTCTGGGCGGTGATCCGCGGCTCGGCGATCAACCAGGACGGCGCGTCCAACGGGCTGACCGCGCCGAGCGGTCCGGCGCAGCAGCGCGTGATCCGGGCGGCGCTGGCGAACGCCCGGCTGCAGCCGGGCGAGGTCGACGCGGTGGAGGCGCACGGCACCGGCACGACGCTGGGCGACCCCATCGAGGCGGGTGCCCTGCTGGCCACCTACGGGCAGGACAGGGACCCGGGCAGCCCGCTGTGGCTGGGGTCGCTGAAGTCGAACATCGGTCACACCCAGGCCGCGGCCGGGGTCGGCGGCATCATCAAGATGATCATGGCGATGCGGCACGGGGTGCTGCCGAAGACCCTGCACGTGGATCGTCCCTCGACGCACGTCGACTGGTCGGCCGGGGCGGTGGAGCTGCTGACCGAGGCCCGGGAGTGGACCACCGAGGCGGGCCGGCCCCGGCGGGCGGCCGTCTCCGCCTTCGGGGTCAGCGGCACCAACGCGCACGTGATCCTGGAGGAGGCCCCGCCCGAGGAGCAGCCGGACGAGCGCGGCCCGGACGCGGGCGTCGTCGGCGGCCTGGTGCCGTGGGTGGTGTCGGGCAGGAGCGCGCAGGCGCTGCAGCGGCAGGCGGGCAGGCTGCGCGACTTCCTCGCCGCCGGTGCGGACCTGGACCTCGCCGACGCCGGCTGGTCGCTGGTGTCGAGCCGGTCGCGGTTCGAGCACCGCGCGGTGGTCCTCGGCCACGACCGGGACGAACTGCTGAGCGCCCTGGCGGCGCTGAGCGACGGCGAGGAGTCCGCCGCGGTGGTCCGCGGCGTCGCCGGGGAACCGGGCGGATCGGTCTTCATGTTCCCGGGCCAGGGCACCCCATGGGCCGGTGTGGCACGGAAGTTGTACGACACCTACCCCGTCTTCGCGCAGAGCCTCGACGACACCTGCGAACGCTTCGATGCGCACCTGCCCTTCGCGCTCAAGCCGTTGCTCCTCGCCGACGAGCTCGAACCCGCGCAGCGCGAGCGCACGGACATCGCCCAGCCGGCGCTGTTCACCCTGCAGGTCGGCCTGTACCGGCTCCTGGCGCAGTACTGCCCGCGCCCCGACCACCTGATCGGCCACTCCGTCGGCGAGATCGCCGCCGCCCACGTGTCCGGGGTCTTCGACCTGGACACCGCGACCAGGCTCGTGGCCGCGCGCGGACGGACCATGCAGACGGTCACCGAGCCCGGCGCCATGCTGGCCGTACGCGCCTCGGAAGCCCGGCTGAGCGCGTTGCTCGGCGCGTACGACCGCGTCGGCGTCGCCGCCGTCAACGGCCCGGAGTCGGTCGTCGTCTCGGGCCTGCGCGACCAGGTCCACGCGATCCGCGACCGGCTCGTCGCCGAGGGCATCTCGGCGAAGCTGCTCGCGGTCGACCACGCGTTCCACTCCCCGCTCATGGACCCGATCCTCGACGAGTTCGCGGCATCGCTCACCGCGTTCCCCGCGGGCGGGATGTCGATCCCGATCGTCTCGACCAGGCTGGGCCGCGAGGTCACGCTCCAGGAGCTGACGACCGTCGAGTACTGGGTGAACCACGTCCGTGAACCCGTTCGCTTCCACGACGCGGTGGAGTGCGCCCGCGCGGCCGGCGGACGCGTCTTCCTGGAGGTGGGGCCGGGAGCGACGCTCGCGAGCATCACCCAGGAGGCCTTCGCCGGTGAGGGCGTGCACGACGCGGTGGCCCTGTCGGCGTCGCGGCGGGACCGCACCGGGCCGCAGGCGCTGACCGGCGCGCTGGCCCACCTGCACGTCCGGGGCGTAGCCGTGGACTGGGACGCCCTGTTCGGGACGCGCCGGCGGGTGGACCTGCCGACGTACGCGTTCCAGCGGCAGCGGTACTGGCTGGACCTCCGGGCCGGCACGGAGTCGGCGGACGTCGCCTCCGCCGGTATCTCGGCCCCGGACCACCCGCTCCTCGGCGCCGCGGTGGACCACCCCGGCACCGGCGAGGTGGTCTTCACCGGCCTGTGGTCCCTGCGGACCCATGGCTGGCTGGCCGATCACGCCGTGTTCGGCGCGGTCGTCGTACCGGCGACGGCCCACCTGGACCTGGCGCTGTCGGCCGGCGACCACGTCGGCTGCGGCGCGGTCGAGGAACTCACCCTGGAAGTCCCCCTGATCATCCCCGACGCGGGCGACGTGCAGGTGCGGGTCGTCGTCGGCGCGGCGGACGAGACGGGACGCCGCTCCCTGGACGTGTACTCGCGCCCCGCCGAGGACGGTCCGGCGGCGGGCGGCTGGACCCGCCACGCGATGGGGAACCTGGCACCGGGCACACCGCCGAAGCCCGCGGGGGACGACGGCACGCCCGCGCTCGCCGCGTGGCCACCGGCCGGGGCCCGGCGGCTCGGCACCGACACCCTCTACGACGACTTCGCGGACGCGGGCTTCGACTACGGCCCGGCGTTCCGCGGGCTGCGCGAGGTCTGGCAGCGGGGCGAGGACCTCTTCGCCCTCGCCACGCTCCCGGACACCGCCGAGGACCCGGCCGGCGGCGCCTTCGCGCTGCACCCGGCCCTGATGGACACCGTCCTGCACGCGGCGATCGCCGGCGGGGTCATCGAGGTGACGGGCGAGCAGGGCCGGATGCCCTTCTCGTGGTCCGGCGTGGAACTGGCCGGCAGGTGCGGCCCGACCGTGCGGGTCCGCCTCTCCCCGGCCGGCGACGATGCCGTGTCGCTGGCGGTCGCCGACGAGCAGGGCCGCACGATCGCCTCCGTCGAGGCGCTGACGTTCCGGCCGGCCAGTGCCGAGCAGGTGCGCTCGGCACGCGGCGGGCAGGAGCGGCCGCTGTACGAGGTGCGGTGGCGGCCGGTCAAGGAGGGCGAGCGGGAGACCCGCCGCGGGCCGTGGAGCGTCCTCGGCGCGCGCGGCGGCCTGGCCGCCCGGCTCGCCGGAGCGGGCGACGGCAGCGCCGTGCTGCACACGTCCCTGGACGAGGTCCTCGCCGGACAGGCGCCCCGGCACATCGTCCTGTGCCTGGACGACTTCGCCGCCGCCGGCCCCGGCCTGCTCGCCGCGGTCGGCGACACCGACCAGCGCGTACTGGACTGGGTGCAGAGGTTCCTCGCCGAGGAACCCCTCGCCGCGGCCACCCTGGTGGTGCTCACCCGCCGGGCCGTCGGCACCGGTGCGGGGGAGGGCGTCGAAAGCCTCCCCGGCGCGTCCGTGTGGGGCCTGATCCGGTCCGCCCAGACCGAGCACCCCGG
Source organism: Streptomyces incarnatus (assembly GCF_001027185.1). Taxonomy (NCBI): domain Bacteria; kingdom Bacillati; phylum Actinomycetota; class Actinomycetes; order Kitasatosporales; family Streptomycetaceae; genus Streptomyces; species Streptomyces incarnatus. Next base: position 131,361 of record NZ_CP011498.1, read on the forward strand.
CAGGTTCCGGCTGGTGGACATCGACGACGCCGAGACGTCCCTCGCGCGCTTCCCGGACGCGCTCGCCCTCGACGAAACCCAACTCGCGCTGCGCGAGGGCGCGTTGCTCGTGCCCCGCCTGGCACCGGCCGCACCCGAGGAGCAGCGGCTCCAGCCGCCGGCGGCCGGCCCGCACCGGCTCGGCATCCCGGACAAGGGGACCCTGGAGAACCTGACCTGGGTCCCGTGCCCCGAGGTCGAAGCTCCCCTGACCAGCGGTCAGGTCCGCATCGCCGTGCAGGCCGCGGGCCTCAACTTCCGTGACGTCACGATCGCGCTGGGACTCGTGGACAAGACCGCCATCGACGCCGGGCTCGGCAGTGAGGGCGCCGGCATCGTCCTCGAGGTGGCGGACGACGTGCCGGATCTGGCGCCGGGCGACCGGGTGATGGGCATCTTCACCGGCGCCTTCGGCCGCACGGCCGTGGCGGACCACCGCATGCTCATGCCCGTCCCCGACGGGTGGAGCTACGCCGAGGCGGCGTCCGTGCCGTGCACCTTCCTCACCGCCTACCACGGGCTCTTCCGCGTGGCGGACCTCAAGAAGGGGCAGCGGATCCTGATCCACGCCGCGGCGGGCGGCGTCGGGATGGCCGCCGTCCAGCTCGCCCGGCACGCCGGCGCCGAGATCTACGCCACCGCGAGCCCGGCCAAGTGGCCCGTGCTGCGCGGCCTGGGACTGGACGAGGCACACCTGGCGTCCTCGCGCGACCTTCAGTTCGCCGAGAAGTTCCGCGACTCCTCCGGCGGCCGCGGCGTGGACGTCGTACTGAACTCCCTCGCGCACCGGTTTGTCGACGCCTCGCTGACGCTGCTGCCGGACGGCGGACACTTCGTCGAGATGGGCAAGACGGACATCCGCGACCCCCGTCGGGTGGCGGCCGACCACCCCGGAGTCGACTACGAGGCCTTCGACCTCTACGAGGCGGGCCCGGACGCCATCCACGAGATGTTCCGGGCCGTCATGGACCTGTTCGCCGACGGGCGGCTGCGGCTGAACCCGGTCTCCCTGCGCGACATCCGCGACGCACGCCGGACCTTCCGCGAGATGAGCCAGGGCCGCCACGTCGGCAAGCTGGTCCTCGAGGTCGGCGACGGCCTCGGCGGCGGCACCGTGCTGGTCACCGGCGGCACCGGGGGAGTGGGCTCGCTCGTGGCACGGCACCTCGTCGCCGAACACGGTGTACGGAGCCTGCTGCTGGCGAGCCGCAGCGGAGAGGCGGCCGACGGGGTGCCCGAGCTGGTCGCGGACCTGCGGGGCGCCGGAGCGGTCGTACGGGTCGTGCAGTGCGACGTCGCGGACCGGGCCGCCGTGGCGGACCTGCTCGCGGACCTGCCCGGCCGCTACCCGCTGACCGCGGTCGTGCACGCGGCGGGTGTGCTCGCGGACGGCACCGTGGAGTCGCTGACCGCGCAGAGCGTCGACCACGTGCTGCGCGCCAAGGCAGGCGGCGCCATCAACCTGCACGAGCTGACCCGCGACCACACCCTGTCGGCGTTCATCCAGTTCTCCGCCCTCGCGGGCACCCTTGGCAACGCCGGACAGGCCAACTACGCCGCCGCCAACGCCTTCCTGGACGGTCTGGCGGCGCAGCGCAGGGCAGCCGGCCTGCCCGGCACCTCCCTGTGCTGGGGCTGGTGGGAGGAGAGCAGCGGCATGACCGGGGAGCTGGACCGGGCCGACCTGAACCGGCTGCGGCGGACGGGCATCGCCGCGATGCCGACCCCCGAGGCGCTGGCCCTGTTCGACGCGGCGTGCGCGAGCGGCAAGCCGGTCCTCGTCCCGGCCCGGCTGGACCTCGCCGCGCTGCGCGACAAGAGCGGCGCCGAACTGCCGCCGCTGCTGCGCGACCTCGTCGACGGCGGCCGGCCGCGCCGCGCCACGGCGGGCACGGCCAAGGCCGGCGGCGCGCAGGACCTGGCCGCGAAACTGGCCGCCCTGCCGGCGGACGAGGCACGGGCCGCCGCCCTGGACTGGGTCCGCGAGCAGGCCGCCGTCGTGCTCGGCCACCCGTCGGGGACGGCCGTGGACATCGACCAGCCGTTCACCCTGCTCGGATTCGACTCGCTGACCGCGGTCGAACTGTGCAACCGCCTGTCCGCCGCGACCGGACTGCGCCTGCCCTCCACCCTCGTCTTCAGCTACCCGACGCCACGCGAGCTGAGCGAGCACCTGTGCGGCCTGCTGCGTCCGGAACCGGACCCCGTCCCGGCCGAGGACGCCGGGGAGGCCGAGGACGCCGGGATCCGGGAGCTGCTGCGGACCGTCCCGATCGACAGGCTGCGCAGCGCGGGCGTCCTGGACGCGGTCCTGGCGTGCGCCGAGGCGCCCGGGCCGAGCGGCGCCGCACCGCTCGCGGACGCGGACGCCGACGCGGAACAACTGTCGGACCTGGACCTGGACGCACTGGTCGACCTGGCTCTGGGTGAGAAGGGGTAAGTGACATGACCAACTCCGCAGATCGCACCGCGGACGGCACGGACCGGGTCCAGCGGGCCCTCCGCACGCTCATCGAGGAGCGCGACCGCCTCCGGCAGGAGAACGACGCCCTGAAGCACGGCCGCGGCGAGCCGATCGCCGTGGTGGCCATGGCGTGCCGCTACCCGGGAGGCGTCTCGACGCCCGAGGACCTGTGGGACGTGGTCCGCGAAGGCCGGGACGTCGTCGGGGACTTCCCGCAGGACCGCGGGTGGCGGGACGTGTACGACCCGGACCCCGCCGCCGCCGGCAAGGCGTACACGCGTCAGGGCGGGTTCCTGGCCGACGTCGCCGGTTTTGACGCGGACTTCTTCCACCTCAGCCCGCGTGAGGCGCTGGCCGTCGACCCGCACCACCGCCTGCTGCTGGAGACCTCCTGGGAGGTCTTCGAGCGGGCCGGCATCGTCCCCGCCGACGTGCGCGGGTCCGAGGTCGGCGTCTTCTCCGGGGTCAGCTCGTCCGAGTACGGGTGGCGCTTCCTGGAGGGCGGCCAGAAGGATCTGGAGGGCTACTTCCTGTACGGCAGCGCGCTGAGCGTCGCCTCCGGCCGGGTGGCCTACGAGCTGGGGCTGACCGGGCCGGCGGTGTCGGTGGACACCGCGTGCTCGTCGTCCCTGGTGGCCCTGCACATGGCGGTGCAGTCGCTGCGCTCGGGGGAGTGCTCGCTCGCGCTGGCGGGCGGGGCGCTGGTGATGGCGACGCCCGCGATGTTCGTGGAGTTCTCCCGGCAGGAGGCCCTGTCGCCCGACGGCCGGTGCAAGGCCTTCGCGGACGGGGCCGACGGCACCGGCTGGGCCGAGGGGGTCGGTGTGCTGCTCCTCGAGCGGCTGTCCGACGCCCGGCGCAACGGCCACCCGGTGCTCGCCGTCGTGCGCGGCAGCGCGGTCAACCAGGACGGGGCCAGCAACGGGCTGACCGCCCCCAACGGCCGTGCCCAGGAGAAGGTGATCCGCAAGGCACTGGCGAACGCGGGCGTCTCGCCCTCCGAGGTGGACCTGGTCGAGGCCCACGGCACCGGAACCGCGCTGGGGGACCCCATCGAGGCGGGCGCCCTGCTGGCGACCTACGGCAAGGACCGGGCCGGGGACCGGCCGCTCTGGCTGGGCTCCCTGAAGTCGAACATGGGGCACGCCCAGGCCGCCGCCGGGGTCGCCGGGGTCATCAAGGCCGTGCAGGCCATGCGCCACGGATACCTGCCGAAGACCCTGCACGTGGACACGCCCTCGCAGCACGTCGACTGGTCCTCCGGCGCGGTCGAGATCCTGGTGGAGGGACGTGACTGGCCCCGTACGGACGGTCCGCGGCGGGCCGGGGTGTCCTCGTTCGGGGTCAGCGGCACCAACGCGCACGTGATCCTGGAGGAGGCCCCGCCCGAGGAGCAGCCGGACGAGCGCGGCCCGGACGCGGGCGTCGTCGGCGGCCTGGTGCCCTGGGTGGTGTCGGGCAAGCGGGCCAAGGCCCTTGAGCAGCAGGCCGGCAGGCTGCGCGACTTCCTCGCCGCCGGTGCGGACCTGGACCTCGCCGACGCCGGCTGGTCGCTGGTGTCGAGCCGGTCGCGGTTCGACCACCGCGCGGTGGTGCTGGGGCGCGGCCGTGACGAGCTGCTGGGCGGCCTGGCGTCGCTCAGCGAGGGGGCGGACTCCGCCGCGGTGGTCCGCGGTGTCGCCGGGAACCTCGGTGGCGTCGCCTTCGTGTTCCCCGGGCAGGGCTCGCAGTGGGTCGGCATGGGCCGCCAGTTGTACGACGCCTTCCCGGTCTTCGCGCGGTCCCTCGACGCGTGCGCGGACGCACTCGCCGAGTGGGTCGACTGGTCGCTGCTCGACGTGGTGCGCGGCGTGGCGGGGGCGCCGACCTTCGACCGGGTGGACGTGGTGCAGCCGGCGCTGTTCTCCGTGATGGTGTCCCTGGCCGCCCTGTGGCGGTCCTGGGGCGTGGAACCGGCCGCGGTGGTGGGCCACAGCCAGGGCGAGATCGCCGCCGCCCACGTCTGCGGCGCGCTGTCCCTGCGGGACGCCGCCAAGATCGTGGCACTGCGCAGCAAGGCCCTGATCGCGCTCAAGGGGCTCGGCGGGATGGCCTCGGTCGCGGAGTCCGCCGAGGTGGTGGCGGAGCGGCTGGCTCCGTGGAGCGACCGGGTCAGCGTCGCCGTGGTCAACGGACCCCGTTCCGTGGTGGTGTCCGGGGAACCGGACGCACTCGACGAATTCGTCGAGAAGATGAAGGCCGACGGCGCCCAGGCGCGGCGCATACCGGTCGACTACGCCTCCCATTCCCACCAGGTGACCCGCGTCCGCGACCAGGTGATCGGCGCGCTGTCCGACGTGGCTCCGAAGTCGTCGGCGCTGCCCCTGTATTCGACGCTGTACGGCGAAGTCGTCGACACCGCCCGGCTGAACGCCGACTACTGGTACGACAACCTGCGCGAAAAGGTCCTCTTCGAGACGTCCGTCCGGCAGCTGGCCGAGGACGGGTTCCGGGTGTTCATCGAGATGAGCCCGCATCCTGTGCTGAACGTCCCGGTGCAGGAGATCGTCGAGGACGTGGACGACGCGCTGGTCCTGTCGTCGTCGCGGCGGGACCGCGACGAGGTGGAGTCCGTGCTCGGCTCGCTGGCCCAGCTGTACGTGCGGGGCGGGTCCGTCGACTGGGACGCCCTGTTCGGCACGCGCCGGCGGGTGGACCTGCCGACGTACGCGTTCCAGCGGCAGCGGTACTGGCTGAACTCCGCGCCCACCGCGGCGGTGGCGGCCGAGGCCTCCGCGACGGAGCCGCCCGCGGACGACGACCAGGTCGTCCCGCTGCCGGAGAGGGTCCGCGCGCTTCCCGACGACGAGGCGCGCACACTCGTCCTCGACCACGTCCTCGAGAAGGCCGCCGTCGTGCTCGGACACCCCTCCAGCGCGTCCATCGACCCCGACGAGAAGTTCTGGGAGATCGGATTCGACTCCATGCTGTCGATGGAGCTCAGCAAACGCCTGAGCGCGTCGACCGGACTGAAACTGAGGGCGAACCTGGTGCTCCGGCACCCGACCGCGCGACTCATCGCCGGGCACATCGTGTCCCTGATGGCCGCGTAGGAATGTCCCGCCGGCGGGACACCGCAAGGGCGGCAGCGGCCTGTCCCGCCGGGCACCAAGTTGTCTTGAACGGCTGCCCCACCCCCCGGACCATGGTGGGTGACCTGCGAATTCCTCCGGTGTCCCGGTTTGTTTGTCGAGGGGTTGATCTCTGTGCGTTCATTCGGTGCGTCGTCTGCGCATAAAGGCATGTGGCGGGCGCAGCACATGGCTCCCGACACGCCGAACCATGCGCTGACCATGTGGGATGTGGACGGCGAGCTGGACGCGGCGGTCATCCGGTCCGCGTTCCTGCACGTCATGGCCGAGGCGGAGGTGCTGCGCGTCAACTTCGCCGACGACGGCGGCGGACTGCGCCTCATCCCCCGGGAACTGGGGGACTGGCAGCCGTTCTCCCTCGACCTCAGCGCCGAGGCCGACCCCGAGCAGGCGGCGCGCGAGGCCCTGGCCGACCTGGTGCGCCGGCCGTTCGACCTGGAGCGGGACCTGCTGTTCCGGCTCGGTGTGGTCAAACTCGCGCCGGCCCGCTCACTGCTGGTGATCGCCTACCACCACCTCATCTCGGACGGGTTCGGCGCCGGCGGCCTGCTGTCGAAGCGCCTCGCCGAGGTGTACACGGCCCTGGTGCGCGGGGAGCGGGTACCGGAACTGCCGCACTCCTGGGACGCCGAGTCGTTCGCGACCGAGGCGACGGAGTACCTCGCCTCCCCGAAGTTCACCGAGGACTCGGAGTTCTGGCGCCAGTACCTGACCGACGCGCCCCCGCCCGCGCAGGTGCCGCGCGTCGCCCTGTCCGACGCGCAGCGCTCGGCGCTGTCCGAACCGCTGAGCAGCGCCGACCGCTGGTCGGAGGTGGCCGAGACCATCGGCATGGTGAGCCGCACGCTGACCGTGCCGCGCGCCGAGGCGGACGTGTGGACCGACACCGCGCAGTCCATGGGCCTGTGGATGTCGCAGATGCTCACCGCGGCCACGGCGGTGTACCTGCGGCACCGCTGCGACCGGCCGGAGTTCCTCCTCTCGCTGGCCGTGGGCAACCGGGTCGGCGTGGCGAGCCGGACGCCCGGCCTGGCGGTGAACGTGGTGCCGGTGCGGGTGAGGATCGGCCTCGGCGCGACCTTCACCGAGGTCGCCGACGCGCTCGTCGAGGAGACGTACGAGCTCTTCGACCACACCGCCTGCCACTACTCGGACATCCAGCGCGCGGCCGGCACGGTCCTGAGCGGCCGCGGCAGTTACGGCGCCGTCGTCAACGTCGTCGAGTTCGTGGAGCAGCTCCGCTTCGGCGACAGCCCGGCGCGCTACTCGGGCGCGACGACCGGCACGTTCGAGGAGCTGTCGATCGGCGTCTACACCGACGGCAGCCCCGACAGCGACCTGTTCATCCGGCTCGACGCCCCCGCGAGCCTGTACCACCGCGCCGAACTGCGCTTCATCGGCGAGGAACTGATCGCGCACATCCGTGCCGTGGTGGCCGCCGGCGCCCAGCCGGTCGGTGCGCTGGACGTGGTCAGCGGTGCCGAGCGGCACCAGGTGCTGACGGAGCCGAACGACACGCACGCGCCGCTTCCGGGACTGACGGTTCCCCAGCTGTTCGCCCGCCAGGTGGAGCGGGACCCCGACGCCGTCGCGCTGGTCTCCGGCGATGTCACGCTCTCCTACCGGGAGTTGGACGAGCGCTCCAGCCGGCTGGCCGGCGCGCTGCGCCGACGGCACGTCGGACCCGAGACGGTCGTTGCCGTGGCGCTGCCCCGCTCGGTGGACCTCGCCGTCGCCCTGCTGGGCGTGGTGAAGGCGGGCGGAGCCTACCTGCCCCTCGACCCGGCGGCGCCGGCGAACCTGCTGGGGTCACGGATCGCCGAGACCTCGGCGCGCGCCCTGCTCACCGACGCCGCGACCGCCGCACAGCTCTCCGCCGGCCTGGACGTCCCGGCGCTCGTCCTCGACGACGTCGCTGCGGAGACCGCCGACGGCGACGCCGCCTGGGACGCCTCCCTCCCGGCGCACCAGGACAGCCTGCTGGCCGTGGTGTACGACTCCGCGACGGCCGGCGCGGCCACCGCGGTCGCCGTGACGCACCGGAACATGGAGCGGTTCGTCCTGGACCGCCGCTGGCAGCAGACCGGCCACCGCACCGTGCTGTGGCACACGCCGCACACCTCCGACGCGCTGGCCCTCGAGGTGTGGGTGCCCCTGCTGGGCGGCGGCCGGGTGGTCGTGGCCCCCGCCGGGGAATTCGGCGCCGACACGCTGACCGAGGCGCGCGCGGCACACGAGATCTCCACGGTGTGGCTGCCGGCCGGCCTGTTCTCGGCGATCGCGGCCGAGCGCCCCGAGACCCTCGCCGGGCTGCGCGAGGTGTGGACCGGCGGCGACCGGGTGTCCGCGGCCGCGCTGCGCCGGGTCCGCCAGGCCTGCCCCGAGCTCACCCTCGTCCACGGCCACGGCCTGGCGGAGTCGACCGTGTTCGCCGCATGCCACCGCCTGGCCGCGGACGAGCCGGTGCGCCACGCGGGCACCGTCGGCCGCCCGATGGACAACACCGCCCTCTACGTCCTGGGCCCCGGCCTGACGCCGGTCCCCGTCGGCGTGACCGGAGAGCTGTACGTGACCGGGCCCGGTGTGGTGCGCGGATACGCGGGGCGGCCCGCACCGACCGCGGAGCGCTTCGTCCCCTGCCCGTTCGGTCCGGCCGGAAGGGTCATGTACCGGACCGGGGACCGGGTGCGCTGGGGCACCGACGGCCGGCTGGAGTACGTGGCCCGGGCCGACGCCCAGGCGGACGTACGGGGAGTGCGGGTCGAGCTGGCCGAGGTCGAGGAGGTGCTGTCCGAGCACGCCGGGCTCGCGCAGGCGGTCGTGGTCGTCCGGGAGGACGGCTCCGGGCAGCAGCGCCTGGTGGCCTATGTCGTCCCCGCGGGCGGCCGGGCCGTCTCGGCCGACGAGCTGCGCCGGTTCGCCGCGGGGTGGCTGCCGGAGTCCATGGTGCCGTCGGTGTTCACGGTCCTCGAACGCCTGCCGGTGACGGCCAGCGGGCGGGTGGACCGGGCGGCGCTGCCGGCGCCCGAGGTCGACGAGCGCGCCTACCGGGCACCGCGCAACGACACCGAGCGGATCCTGGCCAAGGCGTTCGCCGAGGTGCTGGAGGTGGACCGGGTCGGCATCGACGAGGACTTCTTCGACCTCGGCGGCAACTCGCTGCGGGCGATCCGGCTGGTCGGCCTGATCCGGGCGGAGCTGAAGCAGGAGGTGTCCATCCGCAGGCTCTTCGCGGCGCGCACCGTCATCGGCCTGTCGGACATGCTGAAGGACCTCGGCCGGTCCAGCAGGCCGAGCCTGCGCAGGCGGACGAAGGAGGGCGCGGTCCTCTGACCGCCGTCCACCGCTCAACCACCCCCCAGGCCGAGGGGCTTGGGTCTCTGGTCCCAGTCAGCAGCGGTTTTCGCTTCTTTCCGGTGGCACTGCAAAGGAGAAAGGGAGTCATGGATTCCTTGACGGAAGCCCTGCTGTCCGGGGCCGGCCCGGAAGAGATCGGGCGACACGAACTTCCCTCGGAGTACGAGGCCGCGCACCTGCTGGCCTCCGACCTCGGCATGTTCGACGGCGTGGAGGACAAGGACGTCCGCAAGTCGCTGCACGTCGGGCCGGTTCCGATGCCGGACATCGCGCCCGACGAGGTGGTCGTCGCCGTCATGGCGAGCTCCATCAACTACAACACCGTGTGGTCGGCGACGTTCGAGCCGGTGCCCACGTTCGAGTTCCTCAAGCGCTATGCCCGCCAGGGCGGGTACGCCGCCCGGCACGACCTGCCGCACCAGGTGGTGGGGTCGGACGCGGCCGGCGTCGTCGTACGGGTCGGGGCCGGGGTACGGCACTGGAAGGCGGGCGACCACGTGGTCGTCAGCTGTGTCCAGGTCGACGACCAGGAACCCGCGACGCACGCCGACGCGATGCTCGGCTCCGGGCAGCGGATCTGGGGCTACGAGACGAACTTCGGCGGACTCGCCCACTACACGGTGGTGCGCGCCAGCCAGCTGCTGCCCAAACCGGCGCATCTGACCTGGGAGGAGTCGGCGGGTGTCCTGCTGACCGCGGCGACCTCGTACCGGATGCTGGTCGGCGACAACGGCGCGCGGATCAAGCAGGGCGACATCGTGCTCGTCTGGGGTGCGACGGGCGGACTCGGCGCGTTCGCGGTGCAGATGGTGAAGAACGCGGGCGGCATCGCCGTCGGCGTGGTCAGCTCCGAGCGCAAGGCCGAGGTGCTGCGCCGGCTCGGCTGCGATGTCGTGATCAACCGGGCTGAGATCGGCATGGGCGGGGACGAAGCGCTCACCCCGGAGCGGACGATCGAACTGGGCAAGCGGCTCGGCCGGGAGATCCGGCGGCAGGTCGGCGAGGACCCGCATGTCGTGTTCGACTACGTCGGGCGGGCGACGTTCGGGATCTCGGTGTTCGTCGTGCGCAAGGGCGGCACGGTCGTCACCTGCGGATCCAGCACGGGCTACGACCACCACTTCGACAACCGCTACCTCTGGATGAACCTCAAGCGCATCGTGGGCAGCCACGCCGCCAACCTCCAGGAGCAGGCGGAGTGCAACCGGCTGTTCCAGCTCGGACACCTCTCCCCCATCCTCTCCGAGGTCTTCCCGCTGAAGGAGGTCGGCGAGGCCGCACGCCTGGTGCAGACGAACAGGCACACCGGAAAGGTCGGCGTGCTCTGCCTCGCGCCCGAGGAGGGACTCGGCGTCACCGACCCCGCACTGCGGGAGAGGATCGGGGCCGCGCGGCTCAACCCCCTGCGCGGGGCCGGTACGGCCGATTCCGCAGAGGGGTCATGACATGGGGATCGGCATCCTCTCCACCGGCTCCTACCTGCCCAAGCACGAGGTGGGCAACGAGGAGGTCGCCGAGCGCGTCGGCGTCACCGCCGAGTGGATCGAACGCAAGACACAGATCCGGTCGCGGCGCTACGCGGCCGACCACGAGGCGACGTCCGACCTGGCGGTGAAGGCCGCCGAACGCGCACTCGCCCAGGCGGAGCTGACCGCCGACCGGATCGACTACATCATCGTCTCCACCTCCACCGGGGACTTCCCGCAGCCGCCCACCTCGTACCTGGTGCAGCACGGCCTGGGCGCCTACGGCGCGGCCTGCTTCGACGTCAACGTCGTGTGCAGCGGCTTCGTCTACGCGCTGGCGCTGGCCCACAGCCTGGTGACCGTGCGCCCGCAGGCCCGGGTGCTGGTGATCGGCGCGGACGTGTACTCGCGGATCCTGGACTTCACCGACCGCAGGACCGCGGTCCTGTTCGCCGACGGCGCCGGGGCCGCGGTCGTCGGCGCGGTGCCGGAGCCGTACGGGATCATCGCGACCGACCTGGCCAGCCGCGGCGACGCGCACCACCTGATCCGGGTCGAGGCCGGCGGCAGCCGCAGGCCGGCGTCGGCGGCGACCCTCGCCGAGGGCGGCCACTTCTTCAGGATGGACGGCCGCGGCGTACGGGACTTCGTCGCCGAGCACGTGCCGCCGGCGCTGCTCGCGCTGGCCCGCAGGGCCGGCGTGGACATCGGCGCGGTCGACCACTTCATACCGCACCAGGCCAACGGCGTGATGCTCGGCGAGGTCGTCGAGCGCACCGGGCTGGGCGCCGCGCGGACGCACCGCACCCTGATCAGGTACGGCAACGTCGGCAGCGCCTCGGTGCCGGTCGCACTCGACGAGGCCCACCGCACGGGCGCGCTGTCGCCGGGCGACCTGGTGCTGCTCGCCGGGTTCGGCGGCGGCATGTCGATCGGAGCATCACTTCTGACCTGGGGGGCCCACGCATGACCACGTCCACGCACGAAGCCGGTGCGGGCATCGACCGGGTGGGTGTCGTCGGCAGCGGCATCATGGGCACCGGCATCGCGGAACTGTGCGCGAAGGCCGGGCTGGACGTCACGGTCGCGGTGTTCTCCGAGTCCTCGCTGGTGACGGCGCCCCAGCGGCTCGCCGCGTCCCTCGACCGGGGCGTGGCCAAGGGCAAGCTGACCGCCGAGGAGCGCGACGCGGCGCTGGGCCGGGTGTCGTACACCCGTGACCTCGCCGAGCTGGCGGACCGCCGGCTGGTGATCGAGGCGGTCAAGGAGGACGAGCGGCTCAAGGTGGACCTGTTCGCCACCCTCGACAAGATCGTCGAGGACCCGGACGCGATCCTCGCGACCAACACGTCCTCGATCCCGGTCGTACGGCTCGCCGCCGCGACCCGCCGCCCGGGCCAGGTGCTCGGCATGCACTTCTTCAACCCGGTGCCGGCGCTGCCGCTCGTCGAGATCGTCGCCTCGGTGCTGACGGACGAGACGGTGAGCGAGCGGGCCCTGGTCTTCGTCCGCGACGTTCTCGGCAAGAAGCCGATCGCCTCGCCGGACCGGGCCGGTTTCCTCGTCAACGCGCTGCTGTTCCCGTATCTGCTGTCCGCCGTCCGGATGGTCGAGTCGGGCCTGGCGCCGGCCGAGGTCGTCGACCAGGGCATGGAGCAGGGCTGTTCGCACCCGATGGGCCCGCTGCGGCTCGCCGACCTCATCGGCCTGGACACGACCGTGGCCATCGCGCAGGCGATGTACGAGGAGTTCAAGGAGCCGCTGTACGCGCCCCCGCCGCTGCTGCTGCGCATGGTCGAGGGCGGCCTGCTGGGAAGGAAGTCCGGCCGCGGCTTCTACACGTACGCCTGAGGGACGCAAACGAGGGGCCCGGCCGACCAGGAACGGTCGGCCGGGCCCCCTCGCCGCAGGAGTCCGGTCAGGAGACGGCGGCCTGGGTGAGCAGCCCCTCGGTGACGGCCGCGGCGACCCCGTCGAGGTGGTCGAAGAGGTAGAAGTGGCCGCCGGAGAACACCTTCACCTCGAAGTCGCCGGTGGTGTACGCCCGCCAGGTGTGGGCATCCTCGACCGTCGTCATCGGGTCGCTGTCCCCGGTCAGGGCGGTCACCGCGACGGCGAGCGGCTCACCCCCGCGCCAGCCGTACGTGCCGAGGGCCTTGTAGTCGGCCCGCAGCGCCGGCAGCACCAGCTCCAGGAGGTCGGGGTCCTCGAGCATGGCCTGGTCGGTGCCGCCCAGCCTGCGCACGTCGGCCAGCACATCGGCGTCGTCGAAGAGGGCGTAGGCGACCGAGTCGGTCTCCGGGCCGCCCCGCCCGGAGAGGAACAGCCGCTCGGGGCCGGGCAGTTCGCCCCGGGCGAGCAGCCGTGCCGTCTCGAACGCGACGAGCGCGCCCATGCTGTGGCCGAACAGGGCGTACGGCCGTCCCGGGTCCGCGGCCAGTTCGCGGGTCAGCTCCTCGGCCACCGCCTCGACGAGCGGGGCCAGGGCCGTGAACGGCTCTTCGGCGTAGCGGTCCTGGCGCCCCGGGTACTGCACGCACACCACGTCGAAGTTGGCGGGCAGCCGGTGCGCCAGGTCCTTGAACGCCGTCGCGGAGCCCCCCGCGTGCGGGAAGCACACGAGCCGCGGCCCGTCCCCCGAAGCCGTGGTGAAGCGTCGGAACCACGTGCTGTTCACTGTCGGTGTGTCCCTTCGTCGGTGCCGGACGACCGGCCCCCGCTCGTGAGGGGACCGGTCGTCCGTTCGTCTGGGGCGTGTCTCAGCCCTGGAGGGCGGGGCCGAACCAGGTGGTGAGCGCGGTGATGAGTGAGGGGGTGTGGGGGGTGGTGTCGTCGGTGGCCCAGGCGACGTGGCCGTCGGGGCGGATGAGCAGGGCGCCGGGGGCGGGGATGTCGCCGATGGCGGGGACCGTCCAGTGGTCGTCCTCGCCGCGCGCCTCGACCAGGTCCACACGGTCGGCCCAGCCCTTGGCGGCGGCCGCCACCTCGGCGCTGCCGCACAGGTCGAGCAGGACGGGCCGGCCGGCGTGCAGCAGCTCGTGGACACGGCCGGCGCCGTCCGGCGCGTCGAGGTCGGCGTCGGGGACGCGGCGGCCCACCAGCGGGTGGTCGCCGTCGAGCGGGTAGCGGATGTCGAGGGCGTTGAGCAGGTGGCGCAGGTACTGGTTGACCTCGTCGAAGACCATCAGTGAACCGAAGACCTCGCGCAGCGCGTCGGTCTGGGGGCCCGGCCGGACCAGCGCGGACTGGGCGCGCGTGTTGTGCAGGACGCGTTCGGCGACGGGGTGGCGTTCGGTGTGGTACGTGTCCAGCAGACTCTCGGGCGCCTGGCCGCGGATCACGCCGGCGAGCTTCCAGCCGAGGTTGACCGCGTCCTGGATGCCCATGTTCAGGCCCTGACCGCCGGCGGGGAAGTGGATGTGCGCGGCGTCGCCGGCGAGGAGGATCCGGCCCGCCCGGTACTGGGCGGCCTGGCGCGCGGCGTCGTTGAAGCGGGAGATCCAGCGGGGGTTGCGGATGCCGAAGTCCGTGCCGGCGACCTTGGTGAGGGACTCCTTCAGCCGTTCGAAGGTGACGGGTTCGTCGCGGTCCACGACGTGGTCGTACTCGGAGGTGATGACCCGGTGCCAGCCGGGTTCGAAGGCGATGGCCGAGTAGTCGCCGTGGGGGGTGCGCCGTACCCAGACGTAGTCCTCGGGCAGGCCGGGGAGTTCGACGTCGCCGATGAGGGCGGTCATGGTCGCTTCGGTGCCGGGGAAGTCGATGCCCGCCAGTTTGCGGACGGTGCTGCGTCCGCCGTCGCAGCCGACGAGGTAGCGGGCACGCAGCGTCGCGGGTGCGGTCCCGCCCGTGTCCAGCTCGACGGTCACCCCGCCCTCGTCCTGGTGGACCCCGCGCACCTCGGACGAGCGTCGTACCCCTACGCCGAGCTCGGCGGCCCACTCCTCCAGCAGCCGCTCGATGGCGGACTGCAGGATCATCAGCGGGTAGGGGTGCCGGGACTCGGACTCGTCGAAGTCGAGGTAGAGGCCGGAGAAGTGGCCCACCGGCTGCAGTTCGCCCTCGGCGAGGAAGCGGTCCAGGATGCCGCGCTGGTCCAGGACCTCCAGGGTGCGGGAGTGGATCCCGCCGGCGCGGGACTCGCCCGACCGCTCGGCGAGCTTCTCGACCACGGTCACGTCGACGCCGGCCAGGCGCAGTTCGCAGGCGAGCATCAGGCCCGTGGGCCCGGCGCCCGCGATCACCACGTCCGTGTCCATGCGGGTGTCTCCCACGTCGTTCCCCTTCGTTCCACTGAGCCTCTGACGTCGTTGCACCAACTCCACGTTCCGGCACGTGGATCAGCCGTTCAAGACAACTCGGTCCGCACGGCAGCCGCCCCTGTCCGACTCGCCTTGTCCCGCCGGCGGGACCGGCTTACGGGCGGACCCCACGCCCGCCGTCGGCGCGCCGAGGCAGGCCACGGCCGGCGAGCCGGCCGCGGGCACGCAATGGCCCGCCGGTGCCCCTCGGGGGATGGTGGGGGCGCCAGCGGGCGGTTCGGGGCTCCGCGAGGGCTCATGGCCGTCGCACCGGAGCTCACGACTCGAGAGCATCCCCGCGCGCGCTCGACGGATGCTCGGGCGGCGGTGGAGAGCCGGTGCGGCCGGAGCCGTCGTCGTCCAGCGCTCCAACCGCCTTCGAGTGGCATGGCGGAGGCTGGCCGTCGGTTCATCACGCCGGACGGTTCATCACGCCGGACGGCTCATCACGCCGGACGGTTCCATCACGACGGCCGGAGAGGGGAAACCCATGACCGCCCTGGACGACATGCCGGTCGGGCAGCAGCGCGGAACGGTCGCCGAACTCGAGGCCATACGTGACGCCATGCGCCGAGGGCCCAGCGACAAGGCCACCGAGGCGCAGCACGCCAAGGGCAAGCTCACCGCCCGGGAGCGGCTCCAGCTCCTCTTCGACGACGGCCGGTTCACCGAGGTCGAGGGGTTGCGCAGGCACCGGGCGAGCGGCTTCGGCCTGGAGGACAGGCGCCCCTGGACCGACGGCGTGGTCACCGGCTGGGGCCGGGTGTTCGGGCGTACCGTCTTCGCGTACGCCCATGACTTCAGGATCTTCGGCGGCTCCCTCGGCGAGGCGCACGCCGAGAAGATCCACAAGATCATGGACATGGCCGCCACGGCCGGGGCCCCGCTCGTGGGCCTGTGCGACGGCGCCGGGGCGCGCATCCAGGAGGGCGTGACCGCGCTCGCCGGGTACGGCGGGATCTTCCAGCGCAACGTCCGCAACTCCGGGGTCATCCCGCAGATCAGCGTCATGATGGGCCCCTGCGCGGGCGGGGCGGCCTACTCCCCGGCGCTGACCGACTTCGTGTTCATGGTGCGCGGCACCTCGCAGATGTTCATCACGGGTCCGGACGTGGTGCAGGCCGTCACCGGAGAGCGGATCGGCCCCGACGAGCTGGGCGGCGCCGACGCCCACACCACCGTCTCCGGAGTCGCCCACTTCGCCTACGACGACGAGGAGAGCTGCCTCGCCGACGTCCGCTACCTGCTGTCCTTCCTGCCCGCCAACAACCGTGAGATGCCGCCGCCGGAACCCTGCGCCGACCGGCCCGACCGGCTCACCCCGGCCCTGCTCGACCTGGTGCCGGCCGACGAGAAGCGCGCGTACGACGTGCGCGAGGTCATCGAGGAACTCGTCGACGCCGGGGACTTCTTCGAGGTGCACGAGGCATGGGCCCCCAACGTGGTGTGCGCCCTGGCCCGGCTGGACGGCCATGTCGTCGGCATCGTCGCCAACCAGCCCGCCGCGCTCGCCGGCGTCCTCGACATCAAGGGCAGTGAGAAGGCGGCCCGCTTCGTGCAGATGTGCGACTCCTTCAACATCCCACTCGTGACGCTGGTGGACGTGCCGGGATTCCTGCCCGGCGTGGACCAGGAGCACGGCGGCATCATCCGGCACGGCGCGAAACTCCTCTACGCCTACTGCAACGCGACGGTTCCCCGCGTCCAGCTGATCCTGCGCAAGGCCTACGGCGGCGCGTACATCGTCATGGACTCGCGGTCCATCGGCTCCGACGTGTCGCTGGCCTGGCCCGGCAACGAGATCGCGGTGATGGGGGCGGAGGGTGCCGCGAACGTCGTCTTCCGGCGCGAGATCGCGGCCGCGGCCGATCCCGAGTCCGCCCGCGAGCAGCACATCAAGGAGTACCGGGACCAGCTCATGCACCCGTACTACGCCGCCGAACGCGGCCTGGTCGACGACGTCATCGACCCCGCCGAGACCCGGATCAGGCTGATCGACGCGCTCGCCGTGCTGCGCACCAAGTACGTGGCGCAGCCCTCCCGCAAGCACGGGAACCAGCCCCAGTGATCTGCGGGCCCGGCGCGACACCCCATGGCGCCGGGTGGCGCCGCTTGGCGTTATCTGGTGCCATATGGTGCCACTCGGCGCTCGCAAAGCTCCGCCAGCGCGCTTGCCACCGCCGGGACCGAGGTCGTCATCTCGGTGTTTCCGCAGGTAGAGCGGCCGACTCGCGGGAACGCCGCCGCGCGGCGCCATGAAGACTTGCATATGGCGCCATGATGCTGCCATGATGACGTCATGGACCTCACGCCGTATGTCGACACTCTCCGCCGCGAACTCGCGGTGGCCGCCGAGGCCGGCGGGGAAGACGCCCGCGAGCTGGCCGAGCGACTCACCGCTCCTCTGGAGTCGGCGACCCGGCTGACCCTGCTCAACGTGCTCTCCGCGGCGATGGACGAGATCACCCGCGAGCTCGCGCCCGGCTCGGTCGACGTGCGGCTGCGCGGGCTGGAGCCCGACTTCGTGGTGACACCGCCGCCCACCGACGGCGGCGCCATCGCGGAACCGGCCGCGCCCGCCGAGCCGTTCCCGGCCCCGGTCCCGGCCGAGGGCGACGAGGGCGGCACCGCCCGCGTCAATCTGCGTCTGCCCGCGCATCTCAAGGCTCGCGCCGAGCAGGCCGCGAGCCGTGAGGGCCTGTCGGTCAACGCCTGGCTGGTGCGGGCCGTGTCGGCCGCGGTCGAGGGCGGCGCCCGTCCGCGCACCCCGGAGAGGGCCCAGGCCGTCGGACAGAGCTACACGGGCTGGGTGCGCTAGCCGCGCGCCCGAGCCCGCGCCACTTCGCCCACACCACGTCCCACCAGCGGGGACGCCCTGAAGACTCATGAGGACGGGACAGCCATGCCTTCTTTCGACACTCCTGGAGCGATCTCGGTCACCGCGCGAGTGGAAGCCGGTTCCATCCAGTTCACCGCGGCCGAGCGGACCGACACGGTCGTCGAGGTACGCCCCCGTGACCCGAAGAAGAACCTGGACGTGCGCACGGCCGAGCAGACCGAGGTCACCTGCACGGGCGGTGTTCTCACCGTCAGGACGCCCAAGTCCAGCCTGTTCGGCCGCACCGGCGTCGTCGATGTGACGGTCGACCTGCCCGCCGGCTCGCGCATCGACATGACCGGTGCCTGGACCCAGGTGCTCGGCGAGGGCCGGCTCGGCGAGGTCCGGGTGAAGACCTCGTCGGGTGATGTGCGCTTCGACGCGACCGGTCCGCTGCACCTGACCGCGTCGCACGGCTCGATCACCGTGGACCGCGCCGAAGGCCCGGCCGAGATCACCACCAGCTCCGGCAGCCTGCGCGTCGGCCTCGTGGACGGCCCCGCCGTGCTGAAGAACTCCCACGGCACCACGACCGTCGGCGCCGTCACCGGCGAGCTGCGGGTCAGCGGCGCCAACGGCGACATCAGCATCGAGCGTGCCGAGGACTCGGTGACCGCCACCACCGCCCACGGCACCCTGCGCGTCGCCGAAGTGGCCCGTGGCAAGGTCCAGTTGGAGACCGCCTACGGCGCCATCGAGGTCGGCGTCCGCCAGGGCACGGCCGCCTGGCTCGACGTCAGCTCGGGCTCCGGCCAGGTACGCAACACCCTCACCACCTCCGACAGCCCGGAGAAGTCCGAGGACACCGTCGAGGTCCGCGCCCGCACCCGCCACGGCAACATCGACATCCGCCGCGCCAAGGCCTGAACCCCGGCCCCGTACGCCTCCATCCCCGTACGCACTTCACTTCCACTTCAGCCTTCGAACAGGAGGGCCCCATGCCTTCATCTGTCATGCCCACGCCCAGTCGGGCCGACGGCCACACGCCGCCCGCCGCCATCTCCGCCGCCGGGCTGCGCAAGTCCTACGGCGACAAGGTCGTGCTCGACGGCATCGACCTGGTGGTTCCGGCCGGTTCGGTGTTCTCCCTGCTGGGTCCGAACGGGGCCGGCAAGACCACCACGGTGCAGATCCTGTCCACCCTGATCTCCGCCGACGGCGGGCAGGCCCGAGTCGCGGGCCACGACCTCGCCACCGACGCGCAGGCGGTGCGGGCCGCGATCGGGGTGACCGGGCAGTTCTCCGCCGTGGACGGCCTGATCACCGGTGAGGAGAACATGCTCCTCATGGCGGACCTGCACCACCTGCCCAAGGCGGAGGGCCGACGGGTCACGGCCGAACTGCTGGAGCGCTTCGACCTGGTGGAGGCGGCGAAGAAGCCCGCCTCCACCTACTCCGGCGGCATGAAGCGCCGTCTGGACATCGCCATGACCCTGGTCGGCAGCCCCCGCATCATCTTCCTGGACGAGCCGACCACCGGCCTGGACCCCCGCTCCCGGCACACGATGTGGGGCATCATCCGCGAACTCGTCACCGGCGGCGTCACCGTCTTCCTCACCACCCAGTACCTCGAGGAAGCCGACCAACTGGCCGACCGCATCGCCGTCCTGAACAACGGCAAGATCGCCGCCGAGGGCACCGCGGACGAGCTCAAGCGGCTGGTCCCGGGCGGACACATCCGGCTCCGCTTCACCGACCCGACCGCCTACCAGAGCGCCGCATCCACGCTGCGCGGGGCCACCCGCGACGACGAGGCGCTGGCGGTGCAGATCCCCAGCGACGGCACCCAGCGCGAACTGCGCGCCGTCCTGGACTGGCTGGACTCGGCCGGGATCGAGGCGGACGAGCTGACCGTGCACACCCCCGACCTCGACGACGTCTTCTTCGCCCTCACCGGTGACGACGTGCCGACCCAGCCGAACCAGCCGAAGGAGGCTGCCCGATGAGCTCCCTGTCCCTCGCCGTGCGCGACACGAACACGATGCTGCGCCGCAACCTCCTGCACGCCCGGCGCTACCCGTCCCTCACCCTGAACCTGCTGCTCACCCCGGTCATGCTGCTGCTGCTGTTCGTCTACATCTTCGGCAACGCCATGAGCGGCGGCGCGGGCCGCGACGCCTACATCGCCTACATCGTCCCCGGCATCCTGCTGATGACCGTCGGCTCCACCACCATCGGCACCGCCGTGTCGGTCTCCACCGACATGAGCGAAGGCATCATCGCCCGCTTCCGCACCATGGCCATCCACCGCGGCTCCATCCTCATCGGCCACGTCATCGGCAGCGTCCTGCAGTCCGTCCTGAGCGTGGTCCTGGTCGGCGCCGTCGGCGTCGCCATCGGCTTCCGCTCCAGCGGCGCCGGCGTCCTGGACTGGCTCGCCGCCTTCGGACTCATCGTCCTGTTCGCCCTGGCGCTCACCTGGATCGCGGTCGGCATGGGCCTGGTCAGCCCCAACGCCGAAGCCGCCAGCAACAACGCCATGCCCCTGATCCTGCTGCCCCTGCTCTCCAGCGCCTTCGTCCCCCTGCACACCATGCCCGGCTGGTTCCAGCCCATCGCCCACTACCAGCCCTTCACCCCCACCATCGAAACCCTCCGCGGACTCCTCCTGGGCACCCACATCGGCAACAACGGGTGGATCGCCCTCGCCTGGAGCCTCGGCCTCGCCGCCCTCGGCTACCGCTGGGCCACCGCCAAGTTCAACCAGGACACCAAGTAACCCCGCCACCACACAGCCCACCCCGCCGAACCCGGCCGTGGGGACCATCCGTACAGCCTGAGAGGGACCGCGCGATGCTCGAGCGGATCTGGCACCCCGTCAGCAGGCTGGAGTTCTTCATCGATCACACCCGGCGCTGGGCGGTCGATGTGCGGGAGCATCTGGAGACGCTGGAGGAGGCCCGCACCAAGCCTTACGTGCTAGCGTCGACGGGGTCGGGCTGTTCGCCGGGACGGAGCCGGCGTACGTACGGTGCACCGACGAGAAGGTCTACCGGCTCCCGGAGGCACTGCGGGAGTGGGTGAGGACGGTGGTGGCGATGCACCTCGCCCACCGGCAGGCCGGTCATCCGTCCATGTTCCCGTGCCGGATCGAGTTCGGGATCCTCAACGGCGGGGCGTACGCCGAACTCCTGTGAGTCTGCCCGGGCATCGGGGCTGCCCTCGAGTGGGCGCCAATCGTCCCCTGTCAGTGCCGCATGGTAGGGAAACGGCCGTGAAACTCTCCGATGCCCCCGGCGCCCCGGGCCGCACCGCGCTGTACCGCTTGTATGACGCCGAGGACACCCTGCTGTACGTGGGCATAGCCGGCGACCCGCGCAGCCGTTGGGCTCAGCATGCCCGGGACAAGCGCGATACGTGGTGGCCGCAGGTCCATACGAGGGACGTCGAATGGTTCGACACCCGTGAGATGGCGGAGGAGGCGGAACTCGCGGCGATCCTCGCTGAGCGCCCACGCCACAACGCCGTGGGCAGCCTTCGGAACCGGCACGGCACCCGGGTCAGCAACGGCATGGCACGCAAGCGGCTGCTGGCGCAGCTCGCGGCCGAGAATCCTGTTACCTACCAGGTGGCCGCCCGGCGCCGCGCGGACCGCTGGTTCTTGGAGGTGCCGGACCTGCAAGGCATGCAGATCCAGGCGAAATCACTGACCGCTGCCGAGCGGGAGGTGCGTCAGCAGATCGCGGAGGCACACGACTGTGAGCCGGGCGCCTTCACCGTCCGGCTCCTCCTGCAGGGGCTGCCCGCGGAGGTGTGGGAGGCCCTACGAACGCTCAACGCGGCACAGCGTTCCGCAGAAGCCGCAGCGGAGGCCCGCGCGACGGCGATGGCACTGACCGTGAGAACGTTGCTGGAGCACTTCAGCCAGCGGGACGCCGGCCAGATCCTGCGGATGTCCTTCCAGCGGGTCCAGCAGTGGCGCGATGAGTCACCGACGGGCAACGAGTGGGAGCTGCCTCCCATCCCGTTCCGGGATTGACCCCGCTTCGCGGAGCGGTAGGAGTTGGTGGCAGCGGCAGGGCTGGATCGAGGGCGATCCGACGATCGGCATCGAGCGGCGGCCGGCGCCGCCGGACCGCACCAAGGCCCTCGCCGAGAACCAGATCGCAACCCTGTTGCGGCTGGACGTCTCCCTGCGGGAGAAGACCTTCTGGAAGATGCTGTACGAGTCCGCCGCCCGGGCCGATGAGGTCCTGTGCCTGAACGTCGAGGACCTGTCCCCGCAGGACAAGCGCGGCAAGATCACCGCCAGGGGCGGGGCGATCGAGTGGATCCATTGGCAGTCCGGCACCGCCAGCTCCTGCCCCGGCTGATTGCTCGCCGCACCCGTGGCCCGCTGTTCCTCACCGGCCGCAAGGCCCCGGCGGGGACGCCGACGCTCGACGTGTGCCCGGAGACCGGCCGGACCAGGCTCTCCTACCGCCGGGCCGAGGAGATCTTTGAGGAGAACACCCGGCTCCCGGCCAACCCGCTCGCCTCACCCGAGGACATCGAGGACCAGTCCGGCTGGACCCTGCACCGGCTGCGGCCCTCCGCGCTCGCGCACGACGCGGAGGGCGGAACCTCCACTCCGATGCTGCTGGCCCGCTCCCGCCACGCTTCTTTCCGCTCCCTGGAGCGGTACGCCCGCCCCGGAGCCGACGCGGTTGCCCGGCACGTCGCTTCCGCCGACCCGGCTGCCCGCCGCCGGAGCTGACGTGGAGGGCTTCGGCGTACGTCATGGCCACCCCACCGGCTCTGGGGCATTCATGCTTGTCGTTGGGCGCGTGCTGACCGTGGCACCAGGATGCCGCCCATGGCGGCGGCCGTGACGACGGCGGCGGCTACGGTCGCGGTCAGCCACCCGGCGGGGACGGAGATGGCAGTGCCCATTCCGGTGAGGAATGCGGCACAGGCGGCGAGACCCCAGAGTGTTCCGGCCACGGAGCTGACGAGGATCAGCAGGCTGGACATGGAGGAGGCCAGGCGTCGGCGCCATCCGGTGGTGGCGCCGACGGCGCCGAGCATCCGGTACTCGCCTTGCAGGTCGGAGGTCCACAGGCTGACCATCGCGGCGACGATGAGCATCGTGGTCAGCACGGAGACGGCTGCCACGACCGGCTGGAGTCGCTGGGCCGCACCGGCTGTCTGGGGGCCGGACTCGACCGAGACCTGGGAATCGGACTGCGCGTCCACGGGAAGCGCCCGCGTCACCTCTCGTTCGGTCGGCTTGGTGGGGGTACGGAGCAGGTAGGTTTCGGGTCCTACGGGAATGATCCCGGCTTTTCTGGCTCCTGCTGGGCTGATCAGGACTGCGGGCAGTGCCTGGTATTCATCGGTGTCGGCGTGCTTCGGGCGGATCAGCGGCAGGGTGAGGGTGTTCTCCAGGGTGAACCCGCGTGTCCCCCGGGCCATGGCCACCAGTGACACCTGGTCGGACAGCCCTGCGGGGGTGACGGCGACGGCGGCCCGGCCGCTCTCGTAGCGCCGGCGCTGTTCGTCCGTCAGCACACCGGTGAGCGTCTGTGCTCCCGCTGTGTCGGCGACGCCGACGGTGGGGAAGGGGATGTGTGACTTGGAGACTGCCGAACACGGCTGCCAGTCGTTGTGGCCGTACTTCAGCAGGCCCCTGGAGTCGATGCAGGACAGGAAATCCGTCCTGGGAGAGACAGGCACCTGTTTGCCGCCACGAGGAACCGCGGCCCGCTGATAGCCGGTGGACACCTCCGTAGCTCCGGTGGCGTCCTTCAGCGAGGACCGTTCGGCACTGGTCAAGGCACGGGAAGCCACGATCAGGGCGGCTTTGCCGGGCAGCGCGGGCTGGTAGTCGTCGCGCTGCTTCTGGGCTACTGAGGCAGAGGCGACCAGCACGGTGGAGGACACCGCGGCGACCACTCCCAGGGCGATGACGGTCGTGATGGCGCGTACCGGGAAGGCGAGAAGGGACCGTAGCGCGGACCGCAGCACCGCAGGCAGAGCCAGATAGTCGGTACCCGTCCGCCGGGACACCAGCGACGACACGGCCAGGGCCGTGGCTGTGATGCCGGCAGTGAAGACGACAACCCCCAGTACCGCCGTACCCGCTCCGGCATCGGTCGTCATCGCAGCGAGGCCCGCGACGGTGGCCAGGGCGAAAAGGCTGACCGTCGCCGTGCGCAGCCGCAGGCGCCGGGTGCTGTGCACGGGGGGGACCGCTTTGAGGAGCGCGGTGGGGTCCTCGCGCAGAGCCGTCCGTGCCGGCAGTGTCGAGGCGGCGACGGTGACCGCCACGGTGACGGCGACCAGGAGCAGTGAGGTGGGCCACGCGCCGTCCACCGGGCCCCAGTCCGCGCCCGCCCGCTCGGCCAGCACCGGCGCGACCAGGCGGGCGGCCGTCTGACCTGCGGCCACGCCTGCGAGCGAGCCGATGACCGCAACGCACAGTGCGTGGGTGCGGAAGAAGGCCGCCGTCACCTTCGCGGGCGCGCCGAGCGCGGCGAGCAGACCCATGTGGCGGCGCTGGCTGCGGACGACGACCGCGAAGGCGGCGGTCACCAGCAGAATGGTCTCGGCCAGCAGTCCGAGGCCGACGAGGAGCGCTGTCGAGTCTGTGCCCGAGCTTTCCTCCGCGATGGCGGCGGCCTGGCTGCGGGGGACGTAGGCGTAACCGGCGCTCTGCAGCTTTCCGGCCTCCGGTCGCGTCTTCCCGGAGGGGAGAGCGACGAACCAGCGAGGGCTTCCCATGTCCTTCGCCTGGGACAGCGAGGCCGAGGTCAGCGGGCCGCCGGGGGGCAGGGCGAACAGGCGGTGGTTCAGGTCGAACCGGTCGGAGACGAAGGCGGACACGGTGAGCGTGGTACGGCCGACCCGGAGGTGCCGGCCGGGTTCGGTGACGCCGATGGCACGCGCCAGGGCCGATGACAAAACGATGGTCCCGTCCTTGGCGGACGGGGTTCCCTTGTCGATGCGGTACAGGCCCCGGGTGAGCGGGTCGGCCAGGTCGACTGCGCGTCCGTCGACGGTGCTCTGCTGTCCGTCGGCTCCGCTGAGGGTGAGCTGGAGCACGTCGGTGTCGTATGTGACGCGGGCACCCGTGGGAAGCAGGGACTTCAGCTGGGCAGTGAGCCGCTGCTGGTCGGTGGCATCGCCCTTGCGCTGCCCGGACATGGTGGTGATCCGCCCGTCGGCTGTGCCGTAGGCGGCTGCGGTGGCCTCCGGCAGCGAGATACGGGCTGTGGCTGCCACGGCGGCGACCGCTGAACCGGCCGCGACCGGAAGGGCGATGGCCAGGCAGACCAGGAGAGTACGCAGACGGCTGCGGCTGGCCAGCCGCCAGCCCAGCACCCAGGCGAGGCGTCGATGCCGGTTACGGATCACGCGCCGCCCTCCACGATGTGGCCGTCCTGCAGGCGCACGACTCGGTCGGCCGCCTCAGTGACCTCGGGATTGTGCGTGGCGATCACGCAAGCGACGCCGCCGGCCGCGATGTCCCGCAGGAGTGAGATGACACGCTCACCGTTGGCGGTGTCCAGTGCGCCGGTGGGCTCGTCGGCCAGGACCAGCGGACGGTGGTCGGCGATGGCACGGGCGATGGCGACCCGTTGCTGTTCACCGCCGGATAACTGGTCGGGGAACTTCCGGGTGTGCTTGGGCACCCCGGTCCGTTCGAGCGCCTGGAGCGCCTGCCGGCGCGCCTCTTTGCGGTCCGTCCCGGACAGCTCCAGGGGCAGGCACACGTTCTCCAGGACCGTCATGGTGCGGATCAGGTTGTACTCCTGGAACACGTAGGCCACCAAGCCCGCACGGGTGCGGGCCAACTCGGCGGGCCCCATCCGCGTCAGCTCCTGACCGCTCAGAACGACAGTTCCGGAGGTGGGCTGCTCCAGCCCGCCGGAGACATTGAGCAGGGTGGACTTGCCCGAGCCGCTGTGACCCACCACCGCGGTCAGACTCGCAGCGTGGAACTCGACGGTCACGGCGTCCAGAGCCACATGCCGGGTGGCTCCGGTGCCGTAGACCTTGTGAACGCCTTCGAGCCGGAGGACCGGATCGTCCGGCCCTCCGGCTCCCGGCCGGGTGGAAACCGCGGTGCGCATCGTTCGGTGACAACCTCTCTCACGGGGCCTTCGGTTGCATACCCGCGGACCGTTCCGCGGCATCCACCCCTTCACTCAAGCGGTCAGGACGCGCGGGTCTCCAGGACGGCGCCGCGCATGCTGAACCAGCAGAAGCCGTTCTGCGCGTAGGTCCAGGAGCCGACCCACTTGGTGTAGATGTCCGGAGCCGCCTTGCAGTCGGCGCGGCCACGAGCCTGACCGCCCACGACATCGCCGCAGGAGATCCACACGCCGTCGTGGTTCTTGCCGTAGTCGCCCACGGCACAGTCCGCGTACACCGTGTTCGGACGAGCCTGCGCGGCCTGGGCCGGCACAGCCGCCACCACACTGGTGAGCGCGGCGGCGCTGATCCCGACCGCTGCCAACTTCCTTGCGAATCTGCCACGTGACACTGGCTGTTCCCCTAACCAAGTAGCGGATGAAGTGATGTCCAGTGGTGCGGCAGCAATGCAATCGCCAGCACACGGCCGGCAAAACCGTGGATCACGCCACTCGCAGCCCCGGCGCGCCGCCTGGCCTCATCGTAAGCACCGGTGGTATCGGCGCAGGTCATGACCTCTGTAACGGCTGGAATCGCACCACTCGGGCACAACTCACCTGCAGCGCAGCGGCAGTGTCTGCGGGGGCACTGGGTACCGATGGCCGAATGTGACAGGTGCTCCAGCGAAGCTGATCGATCGCGCCGCTGTGGGAACGTAGACCGACCTGCGGCTTGTGCAGTACCGCCAGTCGCGTAACACAGGCAGGAACCAATCATTCCCCGGATGGACGTTCGATCACTCGACGGTCGCCAGGTCAGGTCAAGACCGATGCGCTGGCCTGAACTACCCGCATCGGCAACCACTTCGCCCGCGCCTACGTCATCTCCACCACCTGACCGGCCCCCACCTCGGGGTGTCCGTCGCCGCCCTCCCCCCGTGGGGCGCGCCGGGGCCGTCCGCCGCCCGGGTGCCTGGCTCAGACGCAATTTCAGTTGGTGTGATCTTGCGGCAGCCTGGAGCGATGACTGCTGCGCTTGTCGAACGGATGGCGCCGGAAGAGCTGTGGGAGCTGTTGCAGCGGGTGGTGCCGCCAGCACCCGAACGCCCGCAGGGCGGAGGAGCCCCGTCGGTGAGGGAACCGTGAGGCGCTGGCGGCGATCATCTTCGTGGCCACCTCGGGATGCACCTGGAACCAGCTGCCCCCAGGCTTCGGACTGTCGGGAGTGACCGCCTTCCGCCGGTTCACCGAATGGTCCGAGGCCAGGGTGTGGGCCAGGCTTCACCGCCTGGCCCTGGACGAACTCGGTGCCCGCGGCGAGCCGGACTGGTCGCGATGCGCGATCGACTCCGTAAGCGTCCGGGCCCTCAAAGGGGGCAGCTGACGGGACCGAATCCGACCGACCGAGGCAAAGCCGGATCGAAAAACCACCTCATCGTTGACCGCCGCGGCCTGCCCCTCTCGGTCGGGATCTCCGCCGCGAACCTCCACCGCACAGCCCGCGAGGGCATCGACTCCTCCCAACGGCTGGGCCGGCACCGCTGGGTCGTGGAACGAACCATTTCCTGGCTGTCCGGCTGCCGACGCCTTCACCGCCGCTACGAGCGGAAGCCGGAAGACTTGCTCGCCTTCACTGCCATCGCCGCGACCCTCATACGCCACCGCGAGCTCACCAACTGAAATGACGTCTAAATGCGGGCTGACAACTCGGCGCACCTGGCCGAGTACGCACAACAGCGACGTCTTGCCTGCATCGAGCGCGTCCACGCCGTTCTGGACGCCCTGGAGCGCGACGGCGGAGCAGTGACTGTCGCCGGTGTCGCCGCCCGGGCAAGGGTCTCCCGCACCTTCCTCTGCGACGCTGCCCAAGCGCCACTGCTCGCCAGACTGCGAGACCTCGACGACAAGCAGCCCACCACGGGACGACCTGCTCTGCCCGATCAGCAGCGAATCACCACCAAGTCGCATGAGACAGTGGTGAGGTGGGAGCGTTACGGGAGGCCAACCGCAGGTTGCACGAGGAGAACGAACGGCTCCGCAACGAACTCGCGGTCGCGCTCGGACAGCTCCGCGACCTTCGCCGCGGCATCCCGGTCCAATGAGTACTTCTGACCCAGCGTGCGTGGACGAGGCACCATCGCCATGACGTTGTGCCCGCCCCAGAGCGCGGCGACGGGGGACGTGTCACGGTCAGCGTTGTGTCTGAGCGAGCAGCCGTGCCTGTTCGAGCTTCAGTGACTCGAAAGAGTTCCGTAGGTAGTCGTCCAACTCCCTACGCGGGAAATTGCCGGCGATCGACCATGATCGTCGACCTGGGCGGAGTCGAACCCGTCTTCCTGCCAGCGGGCGACAATGGGCTCATAGCAGGCCACATGCGCGCACAGGTCCTTCAGGGGCTCTGGGATGGTGTCCTCGCGCAGCAGGTCGGCATGGGAGACGACCGTCTCGACCATGCGCCGGTTGAGTGGCATGAAGACCGCGGACATCCACAAACGCCAGGTGGCGGCCTGCTCCGCGGTGACGGGGGCCAACGCAGCCCACACGTTCCCACCCCCGGCGACGAACTTGCGCCAGGCTCGGTCCACGGCCTCCGACTGCGCATAGAGTGGACCGTAAAGTTCGCTGAGCTGGCGGTTAACCCGATCCAGATGATCCTTGCGGCGCGCCAGACGCAGATTCGTCAGGTAGGTCGCCCCGTAACCGGCGGCCGCCACGAACACGGTGACCACCAAAGGGACCACAACACTCAGCTGCACGAGCTACAACGCTACCCATGGTTGAACAGGTATGTACGCGAAACCTCAGCCCTGGCCCGGTCATCGCCGCAGCCGTCGCTCCGCTCCACAAAGCTCGCCGATACCGTCCATTCCAGGACCTCACCACCGTGCACAGTACAGACGAAGATCGGCAGCGAGGTGAGAGCCGACTTGGCTGACACTGCAAGTGAGGCAAACGTCTAGGTCAGAACACCATTCGAACCACCGATACTGGCTGTTCCGTTGGTCCACACGGCCGGAACCCACCCCGGACCAAGGCGGCGCACCCCGGCACCACGCCGGAGTGCGCCGCCTCGTTCACGTTGCCGGTCGCCGTCGTCCCGACGGTCGTCACGCGGCCTCGGACGGTGCCGAGGCCAGGACCAGGGCGCGGCGGATGTCGTCCTGGATCCGCCCGGCGACCTCCGGGAGCCGGTCCTGGAAGTAGAAGTGGCCGCCGTCGAACAGACGCAGGCCGAGGAAGTGCTGGGAGGCGGCCGCCCAGCCGTCCAGCCGGTGCGGCGGCGCCACGTGGTCATGGGTGCCGCCGAAGACGGAGAGCGGCACCGGCAGCGGCGCGGTGAGGGGCTGCGTACGCCAGGTCTCGCTGATGCGCAGGTCCGCGCGGATGGTCGGCGCGAACAGCTCCCACAGCTCGTCGTGGTCCAGGACCGAGGACGACGTACCGCCCATCGCCGCCAGCTCCCGGCGCAGTTCCGCGTCGGACAGCAGATGCCGGCGCGCGGGGTCCCCCTCGGGGTGCAGCGTGCCGCGTGCGGACACACCGAGCCAGACCGGCGGTGTGCGCCCGAGGTCGATGAGCCGGCGGGTCAGTTCGTAGGCGACGAGCCCGCCCATGCTGTGCCCGAAGAACGCGAACCGGCCCGTCAGCCGGGTGTCCAGCTCGTGCAGGAAGTACTCCAGCAGGGCACCGGTGTCGCCCAGCGGGAGCCGTTCGTCGCGGGGCCCGCGGCCCGGTGCGTCGGGGATCCGCACGTCCCAGCCGGCCGGGAAGCAGGCCGGCCAGTCGCGGTACATCAGATGCGAACCACCGGAGTGGTGGAAAACGAACAGACGCAGCTGAGGCTCTTCGGCCTTGCGCATGGCGACTCCATCGACGAGGCACTCCGGCGTCCGGCCCCATGACCCGGATCCCGGACGAGGGCGGGGGAGGTTCGGACGACAGCGTGACAGCCGTGGCGGCCGCTCGCCCGCGTGGGCCGCGAAGCGCTCCGCAGGCGTCTTCGGGTCGTGGCGCCCGCGCCGGGCCGACCGGTGCCCGCCCGGGACGGCGGGGCCGCTCGGCCCGCTGAAGGTCTGTCAGGCCATGATCCAGGGGGCCGGGCCGCGCGTCGTACCGCCCGCCGGGGACGGCCGGCCGGCGTCCCAGTCAGGCCGCAGCGCGGCCGAGACGATGCCCCACAGGTGGCCCGCGGTCAGGGTGCGCACCGGAATGGTGACCTGACCGGCGAGGCTGACACCGTAGGCGGATTCCAGGGCGCTGACGATGCCGATCAGGGCCATGGAGTCGAGCCCGTACGCCTCCATCGGCACGTCGGCGGCGGGCGCCTCGTCCTTGCCCAGGCCGGGCAGACCCTGCCGGAGAATCGTCTCGAACCTCGTGTTCCACGGACTCTGGGCCATGGGTGCGGACTTCCTTCCGGCTGCCGGGACGGTCCAGGTCGCGCATACGTCTGCACGCCTGCCTCCACCGTGCACGCCCCCGCTCGAGCGGCCGTCGAACCGCGTTGGAACGCGGCGCGTCGCCTGCCTCTCAGGTGTCCGGCACTCCTGCGGCTGTGCCTCCGCTCCCCTCGGGAGCCGACGCGTCCGTGCGCCGGACGGTCAGGCGGCGTGGCAGAGCGCCGCGGGGCCGGCCGGGGCCGGGGCGTGGGCCACGGCCGCCGGCACCGGACGGGTGGTGCGGACGGTGGCCGCGGCCTGCGAGCGGCCCCGCGCGAAGACGACGAGGCGCAGCACCGCGAACCGCGCGATGCCGGCGAGCGCGGAGGCGGACAGGTAGACGACCTGCTCGAGCACCGCACCGGGCGCCGCCACCACCAGCTGCAGGAGGAACATCGCCACACAGGTGAGCGCGTACGCGGCGGTCGCGGACCCGGCCGACTGCACATGCTGGCGCCAGGTCGCGCGTCCGCCCGCGCCGAAGGTGAAGCGGGCGTGCAGTTCGGTGGCCAGCAGGGTGGAGGCCACGGTGATCACGGCGTTGGCCAGGACCCAGGGAATCCAGGAGGCGAGGGCCGCCACGGCGAAGCTGGAGGCGAGCCCCACTCCGCCGCCGCAGAACACGAAGCGGGCGAAGGCGGCGAAGGCCCCAGGCGCTGCCTGCCGCCGGCTGCGTGCTGTCTCCATGATCCGCCCCTCTGCTGGCTCGCTCCGACGAGACGCGGTCCTCGGCCCTCGGAGCCGAGAAGTGCGCCACTGGCGACACCATGATGGCACACAAATGGCGTCGCGTGGCGTTGTGCGTGACGCTGATCCCGCCACTCGTGGCTCCAAAGTGCCCAGGTGATCCGTGAAGGCGCAGGTCGTCGACTCGGCGTCCACGCGCATCGCGCCGGGTCGTGGCTCAAAGTCCCCCCATTTCGGCGGGCTTTGAGCTGCGTCTGGGCGGCGAGCTCGTCGTGGCCCAGGGAGTGGCGCACATTGGCTCGCTATGACGCCAGACATGTGCCATGATGGAGCCACGGAAACGGAGGCGCCGGTTACGGCGTACGACGCGAAGGAGCCCGCCATGTCCGTCACCCTCAGCGACCAGGACAAGCTCACCCCGCCGACCGCCGTCGGCGGCGCCGCCGGGCACGTGTCCGCGGCCGAACTCGCCGACCGTGTCCTCAGCACCCTCACGGCAGCCATGGACCTGCTCGGGAAGCAGGCACCGCACGAGCCCGGCGGCGTCCGCGACACCGCCCTCGCCCGCTGAGCCTCCGCCGCACCGCACGGGCACGGCCGGCCGCCCCACCCCGGCCGCGACGGCCCGCGGCACCGGCGGACCCCCCGACACCGAAAGGAAACCGATGAGCCAGACGCCTTCCGTCCCCCACGGCCTCCCCATGGACCGGGATGCGGGCCCCTTCGACCCGCCCCGCGAGATCTCCCGGCTGCGCGAGGCCCGTCCCGTCAGCCCCATGATCTTCCCCGACGGTCACGAGGGCTGGTTAGTCACCGGATACGACGAGGTCCGCCGGCTCATGGCCGACACCCGGTTCAGCTCCCGCCAGGACATCGGCCCTGTCCACATCCCGTACGAAGTCCCCGGCGTGCCCGCCGTCACCGAGCCGTCCCCGCAGGAACCGGGCCTGTTCGTCAGCATGGACCCGCCGGACCACACCCGGCTGCGGCGCATGCTCACCGGCGCCTTCACCGTCAAACGCATGAAGGAACTCGAAGCGCACATCGCCGACATCGCCGAACGGCAGCTGGACGAGATGGCGCGCCTGACCCCGCCGGTCGACCTGGTCAGGGAGTTCGCGCTGCCGGTGCCCCTGCTGGTCATCTGCGAGCTGCTCGGCGTCCCCTACGCGGACCGGACGAGCTTCCAGGCCGACACGGCCACGTTCATGGAGAAGGAGGTGGCGCTCGACGAGAAGATCGCCGCCTACACCGGCCTGACCACGTACCTCTCCGAACTGGTCACGCGCAAACGCGCCACCCCCGGCGAGGACATCCTGTCCGACCTGGCCCGCCGGGACGACCTCACCGTCGAGGAACTGACCGGCATCGCCTTCCTGCTGCTGCTCGCGGGCCACGAGACCACCGTCAACATGCTGGGACTGGGCGCGTTCGCGCTCCTGGAGCACCCCGAGCAGCTGGCCGAACTGCGCGCCGACCCGGACCTGATGCCCGATGCCGTCGAGGAACTCCTGCGCTACCTGTCCGTCGCCGACATCTTCTACCGCTACGCCACGGAGGACATCGAGCTCGGCGGCGAGACGATCGGCAAGGGTTCGACGGTCGTCGTCTCACTGCTGGCGGCCAACCGCGACCCCCGGCGCTTCGACCACCCCGACACCCTGGACGTCCGCCGCAAGGCCCGCGGTCACCTGTCCTTCGGCCACGGTGTCCATCAGTGCCTCGGCGGGCAACTGGCCCGCATCGAGATGCGCGCCGGTTTCGCCGGCCTGCTGCGGCGCTTCCCGACCCTCGAACTGGCCATCCCGGCCGACGAGGTGAGGCTCAGGACCAACATGAACATCTACGGCGTCCACGAACTGCCGGTCACCTGGACGGAAACGGCCCCGTAGCAGGGGAGCAGGCGCACGCCGTCCCGCCCGCACGCACGGGCGGACGGGACGGCACGCGGGCGTCGCGTCCGGCGGGGTCCGTGCGCGGCCCGGTCGCATCCGCCCCGGCCGGCGGACCGCCGTACGGCGCGGACCGCCGTACGGCTCCGCCCGGCCCGCTCACTTCCCCAGGAACGACGTGATGCTCAGCCGCAGCCCCGCGCCGCCCAGCCCATGGGCGATGGCGTGCTGGCGCGGTGTGCCGTAGTTGCGCAACTCCTCCAGGCCCACACCGAGTCCGAGGACGCGGTGCGGCAGGTCCCGCAGTGCCGTGCCGATCTCCGCCACGGACGTCCCCGCCAGGTACGGCTCGACGATGACGACGGCGGGATCGCGCTGCCCGGCCACCACCGCCCTGAGGGCCGTGCCGTCGAAGGGGCGGACCGTGGCGCCGTACAGGACGTTCACGTCGAGCCCCTCGGTCGCCGCCAGCACCGTGTCGGCGAGCGGGCCGATCGCGATGACGGTGCCCGCGGTGCCCCGGCGCAGCACCCGGAACCCGTGGCCCCGCGCACCGCCCCGCAGCGCGTGCGCCCGCTGGTTCGCCTGGTTGGACAGCCGGATGTACACCAGGCCGTCGCCGGCCGCCGCCTCCCGCAACTGCGCCTCGGCCTCGTCCGGATGACCCGGCACGTGAATGGTCCAGCCCGGCAGCGTGGACAGCAGCGCGACATCCCCGGGCGACTGGTGGGTGCGGCCGCCACCGGCGATGTCGTACGACGCGCCGGCGCTGACCAGGACGGCGCCGGCACCCTGATGGTTCAGGTCCAGCTTGATCTGCTCGAAGGGACGCTCGATCAGGAACGGCGCGAAGCTGTGCGCGATCGGCCGCATCCCGGCCAGCGCCATGCCGCCCGCGACGCTGATGAGCAGCTGCTCCCGGATGCCCAGGTTGACCACCCGGGCGGGATGCGAGGCACGCGCCTCGTCGAACAGCCTGGCGCTGAGATCCGCCGTCAGCAGCGACAGACGGTCGTGGGTGTCGAGCAGGTCCGTCGTCACCTCGACGAAGCGCTCACGCATGATTCCGGCCATGGGCCCTCCCGAAGGTGTCAGTGGTTGTCGCCGGGCTCGTCCACCTCGGCCACCACGAGCCGGGGCCGTCCGCGGCCCGGCGCGGTGAACGCCGCTTCCAGCGCGGCGTGGTCCCGGCCGTCCACCCGCGCGGTCGACCAGCCCTCGACGGCGAAGCGGGTCTCCAGACCGCCCGGCCAGCCCTGCGTCGCCGACCCGTTGTCGATGACGACGGCATGCAGGCGGTCGAGACCGGCCCGCGCCGCGTAGGCGATCGCCTCGTGGTTCGAGCCCTCGTCGAGCTCGCCGTCGCCGAGGAGCACCCAGATCCGCGGCTCGAGGATGCCCCGCGCCCGCAGCCCCAGCGCCGTACCGACCGCCAGCGGCAGCCCGTGTCCGAGCGAACCGCTGGAGATCTCCACGCCGGGCACGAGCAGCCGGTCGGGGTGGTGCCCCAGAGGGGAACGGAAGGCGCCGAACCGCTCGAACTCCGCGGGGTCCAGGAACCCCTTCGCGGCGAGGACCGCGTAGTACGCCATCGGGCCGTGCCCTTTGGACAGGTAGAACCGGTCGCGGTCCTCGGCCATGTCCGGGGTCACCCGCAGCACGCGGTCGTACAGCACCCACAGCACATCGAGCGTCGAGGTCGCCGCCTTGGCGTGCTTCTCGTCACCGGTCATGCGCGCCATCAGCGCGCGCAGATCCTCGTAGCCGGCCTTGGTCTGCGTCATGGGTCAGGGCTCCAACCTCAGAAGATCCTTGCTCAGGAAGTCCGCGCTCGGCCGGATCCCGCCTCAGGAGGACCCGGCGAGCTGTTTCACCGCGGGGGCCGGCTCACCGGCGGGCCCCACCGCCGTACCCCGCTCCGCCGCGGCCGCCAGCGGCACGATCACCAGGCCCGCCACCAGCACCACCGCCGCGACCGCCGCCCAGCCCCACGCCCCCCAGGAGAGCGCGGCCGCCGAGACGATGCCGGGCCCCAGCACGCCCTGCGCCACCATGTGCAGCTGGAACGTGCCCAGGTACTCGCCCTGCGCGTGGTCCGGCGCGAGCCCGTGGGACAGGCCCCACCCCGACGCCGACTGCTGCAGCTCGGCCAGCGTGAACAGCAGCACCGCCACGCCCAGGCCGACGGACGCCGTCAGGGCGTTGCCGTACGCGGCGGTGGCGGCGACCGCACAGGCGGCGGCCAGCCACACACCCGAGCGCCGGGCCAGCCGCGCCGCGCCCCGCACCGTGTCCGCGCCCCTGCTGGTGGGAACCTGGAACAGCACGACGACGACGGTGTTGGCGACGAGCAGCAGCGGAACGAGGGCGTGCGGGGCATCCGTGCGCGACACCGCCCACAGCGGCAGGACGACCAGCAGGACGGACGCGTGCAGCGCCAGGGGCGCGGACAGTGCCGTGAGGGCGACGAAGCGCACATCACGCAGCGCACCGAACCGGCGCACCGTACCGGCGGCCGGGGCGTCGGTGGCGGTGGCGCGGGGCAGCCGCAGGATCAGCAGCACGGCACCGAGCAGCAGCGCTGCGCTGAACCAGGGCAACGCCCTGACGAGGGTGCCGCCGCCCAGCAGCGCCAGCGCCGCGAGTCCGCTGCCGGCGCTGAACCCGATGTTGAACACGGTGCGCAGCATCGCCCGGGTCCGGACGCGTTCCGCGGGCCCGGTCAGTGAGCCGACCAGGGCGCCGAACGTCGGTCCGACGCCGTACTCGACGAACCCCACCGCGACGATCAGCACGTAGAACAGGACCGCGGAATGCACGGCGGGGTACAGCGCGAACCCGGCGGCCTGCAGCGCGAACAGCACGAGGAGCAGGCGTCCGGCCCCGAGCCGGTCGGCGGCCGTACCGCACAGGAAGGACGCCGCGAACCCCGACAGAGCCGCGGCCGACGTGCCGATCCCCACCTGCGTCGGCGACAGCCCGGACACGGTGGTGAAATACACGACGCTGCCGCTGAGGAAGACACCCCGGCCCACCGCGTAGGCGAGATTGACGCACGACAGGAGCCGTTCACGGCCGGGCCTCGGGATCACCGCGGCGGCCACGCGCTGCAGGGACGGCATCGCTTCCACGCTCCTCACGGCTCGCTGTGTGCCGGTCACTCACTCATCGCTGGAGACGCTATGAGCGATCGCAACAGCCCCGGTCGAGGTCCGCTGGAGCACTGATCGCGGCCCGTGGGCCGCCGCACACCGGGTCCCTAGGCTGGGCCGCCATGAGACACCGCGCACTGGGCAGGAGCGGCCTGCAGGTCAGCGAGATAGCCTACGGAAGCTGGATCAGCACCACCGAGGACTCCGCGGAGGCCATCGCCCGCGAGGCGCTCGAGCAGGGGATCACCACGTTCGACACCGCCGACGTGTACGCGGGAACGCTCGCGGAGACCGTCCTCGGCCGGGTGCTCTCCGGTGCCCGCAGGGAGTCGGTGGTGATCAGCACCAAGGTGTGCGCCCCCGTCGGGCCCGGGCCCAACGACCGGGGGCTGTCCCGCAAACACATCATGGAGTCGGCCGCCGGGTCGCTGCGCCGGCTGCGCACCGACCACATCGACATCTACCAGGCGCACCGCTACGACGTGCGCACCCCGCTGGAGGAGACCCTCCGGGCCTTCGACGACCTGGTCCGGCAGGGCAAGGTGCTCTACGTCGGCGTCTCGGAGTGGACCGCCGACCAGATCGCCGCCGCCCTGAAGATCGCCGCGGACATGGGGCTCGACCGGATCATCTCCAACCAGCCGCAGTACAACATGCTGTGGCGGGTCATCGAGGCCGAGGTGCTCCCGCTGTGCGCCCGCGAGGGCATCGGCCAGATCGTGTGGTCGCCGCTGGCGCAGGGACTGCTGACCGGCAAGTACCGCTCCGGTGCGCCGCTGCCGCCCGGCTCACGGGCCGGCGGCCCGGCACGCTCCCAGTTCGCGGTCGGCGCGCTCACCGCGGACGTCCTCGACCGGGTGTCCCGACTGGGCGACGTGGCGGCCGAGTTGAACATCACGATGCCGCAGCTGGCACTCGCCTGGGTGCTGCACAACCCTCAGGTGTCGAGCGCCATCGTGGGCGCCACCGCGCCGGGGCAGATCGCCGAGACCGCCGCGGCGTCCGGCATCGGACTCGACGACGACGTGCTGGCCCGCATCGACGGCATCCTCGGGCCGATCGTCGAACGCGACCCCGCGAAGACCCCGGCACACCCCACGGACTACGGCAGACAAGGCGAGCACGACGCGTAAGGAGCCCGCTTCCGTGTCACCCACATCCCCCTCCGCCGCGGCCACCACCTCGGTGCGGCTGGCCGAGGTGGCCGACGCCCCGGCGCTCGCGGCCCATCTTCGGCGCGACGCCGCGGACTTCGCCCGCTGGCAGCCGGCCAGGCCGCAGGGGTTCCACACCGCGCAGCACCAGGCCGCGCGCATCGAACAGCTCCTCGCCGTCCATCGCAGCGGTGGCGGCTGGCCGGGTGTGATCGTCGCGGACGGCGCCGTCATCGGCCAGGTGACGGTGAGCACCGTCCTGCGCGGACCGCTGCAGAAGGGCTTCCTCAGCTACTGGGTGGCGACCGTGGCCCAGGGCCGCGGGCACGCCGGCCGCGCGGTGGCCCAGGTGCTGGGCGTGATGAAGGACGAGCTCGGCCTGCACCGCGCGGAGGCGCACACCCAGCTGGAGAACCTCGCCTCCCACGCCGTGCTGCGCCGCAACGGCTTCACGCCCTGGGGCGTCGCGCACGCCCACCTGTACATCGGCGGGGCCTGGCGCGACGAGATCTTCTGGGAACGGAACCTGACCGACGGCGCGCCACCGCAGTGACCCACCACGGCGCCGGGATCGTGCGGCGCCGGGATCGTGCGGCGCCGGGATCGTGCGGCGCCGGGATCGTGCGGCGCCGGGACTGTGCGGCGCCGGGATCATGCGGCCCTGGGACCACGCGGCCCTGGGACCGTGCGGCGCCGGGACCATGCGGTCCCTGGGACCGTGTGGCCCTGGGACCGTGCGGCGCCGGGACCGTGCGGCCTTGGGGCCATGCGGCGCCGGGATCGTGCGGCCCTGGGACCGTGCGGCGCCGGGATCGTGCGGCCCTGGGACCATGCGGCGCCGGGACCCTGCGGCCCCGGGACCACGCGGCCCTGGGATCACACGGCCCCGGCACCATGCCGCCCAGTGCTCACCCGTCACGCAGCCTCCGGCTCGTCCGCGCCCAGCGCGGCCCGCACCGCCCGGAGGCCGTCCAGGCGCTTGCGGTCCCAGCCGTCGCGCCGCTCGTCCGCCAGCTCCGGCCCGAGGACCTCCACCGCGTCCGCGGGCAGCTCCTGCCGCCACCGCCGCAGCAGCACCGAGGGCCGCCGGTCGCGGAAGTGCAGCCCCTTGGCCGTGTGCAGCGCCGCCCGCGCCGCGGCGGGCGACAGCAGCCCCGCACCCCGCTTCTGCGCGAGCAGCCAGCGCACGTTCACCAGGGGGATCGTCACGGGCGTGAAGTCCTCGGGGTCGTACAGCAGCGCCACGTCGCCGTCGGAGTCGACGGCCCCCGACAGGTACTGCTCGAACACCCAGCCGCTCCCCTTCATGCCGAGCGTGCGGCATTCCACGGCCCGCAGGGCGCCCATGGAGGACGCGCCGGTGAGCGGCTGCCCGGCGGCCAGCACCGCGCGCACCTCGGCGATGCTGACGGCCAGCCGCTGCCCGAACTCCCCGTCCAGCATGAGGACTTCGGTGCCGGCGGCCGAGTCGGCCAGGTCCAGCAGATCGAGCCTGCGCACCGGCGGGCGCAGCTGGAGGCGACGGCCGAGCCGGGCGGCGAGGCCCTGCAGCGGCGGCAGGTCCGACGCGCGCAGGGACGGCCCGGTGAAGACGACGAGGTCGGTGGTCGCGGTGGTCATCGCAGGGGCCTCGCCATCCCCGCGGCCACCATCGCGCGGCGCAGCCGCGTACCGAGCCGCGCGTTGTCGTGGTGGTACACCTCCAGCCCGGGCACGATGACCTGGGTCACGGAGAACGGGAAGTCGTCCGGGGCGAGTTCGGCGGCGAACACCAGCGAGAGCCCCGCCTTGTCGAGCCCGTCGAGCACCCGCTCCAGGTCGCCGCGTGTGGTGCCGGTACTGGCGTTGGGCAGCTCGCCGAAGTCGATCTCCGTGCGCTCGGCGCTCCAGGCGTGCAGCATCTCCCGCATGGCCTCGTACGACGCGTGCCGCCGGTAGGCCTGGCTGTTGAGGTCCTCCCGGGCGCCGTTGATGACCGCGAGCCGGGACTGGGCCGCCTCCGTCAGGGCGCGGGTGACCGACACGAGCGGGTCGAGGTGGGCACCGCCGCCCCCGTTGATCAGCATCCCGTCCTCGGCGTGCGTGTCGTCGGTGGTGGCGAACATGGCGGGCACCCCGATCTCGTTGACGTAGCTGAAGACCTGGACGTTGACGCCCTTGCTCCGGAACCGCTCCACCAGCGCGGCCGGGCCCTCGGGCAGCGAGTCGAGGCGGACGCGGTGACCGCGCCTGAGCGTCTCGCCGAACGCCGTGCAGTCCTGCTCGACGGCCTCCAGCAGCCCGTGCAGCAGCGCCTCCTGCGGGCTGTTGCCGACCGCGAGACCGATCACGTTCGAGCTGGCCATCTTGCACTCGTGCGGGTAGGGGGTGAACACCGCGAGGGCGGGAACCCACACCTCGGTGTCGCTGAACAGCTCCCGCACCGGCCACCAGTGGATGAGCGCGTCCTCGGTCCAGGTGTGTCCCCGCCGCAGGATCAGCCGCCGCGGGTCGAGCACCGGCACGCCCCGCCGGCGCAGTTCGGCGTACGAGGCCAACGGCGGCGCCGGGTCGGCCGGCGGCTCGCACCAGGTCCGCTCGATCGCCTCCATCATGGCGGAGACCCGCGCGGCCCGCGGGGTCGCCCCCTTGCCGCTGGTCACCGTGTTGAGGCCGGGTGCCGCCGCCGGGCGCGTGCTGTGGAACACCGGGATGCCGAGGACGTCGAGATCGGTGACGTCGGCGATCCGTGTGATGCCGCAGCGCTCCAGGGACGCCTGCGCCAGCGCCTCGGTCTCCTCCAGGGTGCGCGTGCGCAGCGAGGTGCCGCAGGCCGTCACCGGGTTCTCGGACTCGTGCGGGAACCAGTGCCGGCGGCCGGCGCTGGCCGGCGGGTTCAGCACGGCTGTGGTCATCGTGAACGGGATCCCTTCACCAGGGACGGGCTGCCCAGGACGGCATGACACGCCTCCAGGACCCATCGGAACCAGGCCGCCGCGTTGGCGGGTTTGCGAATGCTGTGTCCCTCGTCGGGCAGGAGCATCAGCTCCACGTCGACGCCCCGGCCGTCCAGCGACCGGTAGATCGCGCGGGACTCGCCGGCCGGGACATGCGTGTCCAGGCACCCGTGGGACAGCAGGACCCGGGTGGCGGACCCGATCGCCTCGAGCGGCAGGCTCTCGCGGCGGTAGGCGGCGGCCTCGTCCACGGCCCCGTACTCTCGCAGCCAGTGCCAGTGCAGATCGCACACGCGCGCGACCGCGGCGAAGTCGGCCCAGCCCGCGTGGCTGACGGCGAGGCGGACCGAGGGCAGCAGCGTGGCCAGGGCCAGCGACAGATAGCCGCCGAAACTGCCCCCCATGACGGCGACCCGCCCCGCATCGAGCAGCGGGTGCGCCAGCGCGTCCGCCACCTGGGCCGCGGCGACGGCGGCGACCTCGGACGTCCAGCGGCCCCAGCCGCGTTCCACGGCCTGCTGCCCGTACCCGAGGGACAGCGGGGGATCCGGCATGAGCACGGCATAGCCCTCGGCCACGAACGGCCACGGATTCCACCGCCACGACCAGTCCGTCCAGCTCAGCAACGGCCCGCCGTGGCACCAGACGAGCACCGGAAGCTCATGCCCGGGATCGGAGTCGGGCAGGCACAGCCAGCTGTGCCACGTCGACCCGTCCGGCGCCCGGTAGTCCCGTCGCTCCATGCGCCCCGCCGGGGTGGCGGCAGCGGCCGGGGCGGCCACCAGGGCCGGCACGGACGGCCGCGTCCCGGCGCCGGATCCGGCGCCGGCCGCGTCCGCCGGAAGCGACACCACCTCGGGGGGCAGGTCGATCCGGGAGCGCACCACCAGCAGCTCCCCGCCCGACACGGTCACCGCCTGCACCGAACCCCCGGCCTCGACCCGTTCGGCCGCGCCGTCGCCGGTCCGCACCCGCCACAGGTGCCGCCGGCCCGCCTCCTGCCCGGTGCACAGCAACGTGTCCGCCGCGGACCAGGCCTGTGGGCGCAGCCAGTCGGCGTGCCGGGGGGCGACGCGGACCACCGCGGAGCCGTCGGCGGCGACCAGCACCGCTTCCTGCCGCGGGCCGAGCCCGGGGCGCGCGATCCGCTCCGCGGTGCACGCGAACCAGGCGCCGTCGGGAGCCGCGACCGGCTCCGACAGGTCGTCGTCCTGCGCCCACACCGCACGCGCGCCCGCGGGATCCGACAGGGCGAACACCAGCAGCCCGTGACGTCGATGCCCACCGCGCAGAAAACGCGCCACTCCCGCGGCGCACCGCAGACCGTCCGGCGTCAGCGCCAGTTCCCCGGTCAGCCGCACATCCTCCCCGAGCGGCAGCGCGAGCAGCTCGGCGGCGCCGGGGCCGCACGCGCCGCCGGACAGGCCGACGCGCAGCACCCGCAGCACCTCGCCGGGCGTGTGGTACTGCGACTGCGGCCACAGATCACCCCGCACCAGCGTGACCGTGTCCCCGTCCGGGGCATCGGCGGCGCGCAGCTCCCGGTCCTCGGCCAGGGACGCCGCCCCGGCCCTGACCCAGACCGCCGCGACGGCCGCCGCCCCCGCCGCCGCATAGGAGACGACACCGCGCGGCGCACCCAGGACGAGCCGCGGCTCGCGCGGCGCCTGCGGCCGGTGCAGCCACAGGGAGCGGCCACCGCACCCCGGCGCCGCCTCGTCGCCGGCACGCCGGTCGGACAGGAACAGATAGCCGCCGCCCCCGGTGACCGTCACCGACGACGCCGCGGCATGAGCGTGCTCCAGGACCAGGTCACCGCCGGGCCCGCGGGCATGGCCGAGCACGAACGGCACGAGGTCCCGGCGGCCGGCCCGCCGCAGCTCCGCCTCGATCAGGAGACCGGAGCCGAGACGGTGAGCCACCTGGACCCGGGGCTGCGCCAGCAGCACCTCGACAGCCGCCGCGCCCGGGCCCCCGCCCTCCGACACCCTCGTCATGCGCTCAGGCCTGTCCGCCCCGCTGATGCATCCCGACCGCCGTCGCCACCAGGTCGTCGATGTCCTGCCCGGCGAGATGGGCGGTCAGTTCACGGCGCAGCCAACCCACCTTCTCCTCCAGGGACATGTAGTGGTGCCTGCCCGCGATCGCCTCCGCCGGGGCGCTCCTCAGGAACCCGGCCAGCGCCACCTCGGCCAGGTCGCGGGGGCTCGGCCGCCGCACGCTCAGGACGGCGTACAGGGCATCCCCCTGGTGCGCGGCCACGGTGTGCTCAAGCCCCGGCGGCAGATACAGGACGCCTCCCGGGGTCAGCGCCGCCTGCGTACGGCGACCTTCCTCACCCAGGTTCCACCGGGACTCGCCCTCGAGCTGCAGCACGAACAGATGGGCCGCCTCGGTACGGACCTCGCCCCCGGCGTCGTCCGGGGCCGGCGGCGGGCTGAGGAACACCGAAGCCCGTACGTCGGCCCGCAACTCCTCGCGCAGCGCGCCGACGACGTCCTTCAGGCCGGCATGCCAGTGGTCGGCCTGACGCAGGCCGACCGTGCAACCCGCCTCGAACCACCTGCGCACACCCGCGGCGTTCGCGTACCGGGCCCTCGGCTTCTGCTGCACCTTGCGGGTCACGGTGATGTCCGCGGCCGGGGCGCTCACGCCGTCCCGGGCGACGCTGAAGTACGGCGCGACGAGCAGCCCGCAGTCGAACGCGTCCCAGATCTCGGCGGCGGACAGCAGGGCGGGGACGGCGGCGCACCGGAACGTCGCGGCACGCACCCCCCAGACATCGGCGAAGAAGGCGCCGGTGTCGCCGACGAGCTCGCTCAGCCGCTGCGCACTCTGCACGGTGGTCATGGATTCACGCCGTCCTGTTCCTCATCGTGGCCACTGCCGTGTCGACGAGCAGTCCTGCGTCCACGGAACCCACGTGGTCGAGCAGTGCCTTGGTCACCGCCTCCGCCTCGGCCTCCGGCGTCGCACGCGGACGTTCCCGCAGGCGGTCGCGGTCCTCTGCGAAGAGGGTCAGCAGGGACTCGACCAGGTCCCGCGGGGTGGGTTCGGTGATGGTGAACGTCACGTGCAGCGAGGTGCCTTCGCGGGCCGTCGCCACGTGCGGCATGCCGTGCGGCAGGTACAGGACGTCGCCGGGCTCCATGACGAAGGAGTGCGCGTGGCTGTCCACGTCCACATCGAGACCGGAGCGGGAGTCGATCTCCCGGGGCTCGTCGTAGATCCGCCATTCCTTGGCGCCGGCGATCTGCACCGCGAGCACGTGCGACCCGTCACGGTGGGGAAGCATGCCCGTGTTGTCGCGCGGCGTGTAGAACACATAGGCCTTGAGCTCGGCGGGCAGGCGGGCCTCGATCTCCCGCAGCACCGTCCGCAGCGGACGGTGCCAGTCCTCCAGCTGGCTCATCTTCATGGTCGCGCCGGCCGCGAGCAGCGCGCGCACCTTCGCCGCGTCGGCGAACCACGGTACGGCGCTCCCGGCCACATTCCGCGTCTTGGTGAATGCGAGGATCTCCGGCTGCTGTCCCTCTTTGAGAAGTGTGAAGTACGGCCAGCGCAGCAGCCCCGTGTCGAGCATGTCCTGGATTTCGGACTCGTGAATCAAGCCGTCCACCGGACACGCCCGCTTGAACAATCCGTGTTTCTTGTTCCAGTACGTACCCAGCAAATCCTTCTCGTCCACAAGACGAGTGAGCGGATGTTCAGTACCCACGGAAGATCCTTAAAGACGTCTGGTTCCGGACAGTCCCGGGAGCGACGTCCGGCCGCCCCCGGGGCCTGTCCGAAGCACAACCGGTCAGGCCTCGTTGATCTCGGAAATCAGCATCGGGCGCGACTGGTTGGAGAGCTCCTCGACCTCGGCGTCGGCAGCCTGGAGGAGAGCCTCGTCGTCGGTGGCCTTGAGCTTGTCGTTCAGGGACATTCCCTTACCCCTTTTCGCATCAATTGGCGATGCCTGCCGTTGACAGGTGCCGGTTACATTAAATATCCGCGAGTGCCGGGTCAAGACTTTCCCGCGCCGCTCCACGCCGACTCGAGCCAGAAGCAAGTGAATTCCCGTAGTCCGGCCGCCAGAATTGGCTGAGGGCATGCCGAATACACGGCACGGCATAAACGGCACGGCATACCGGCACGGCCTGAATACGGGTCTCGGGGCACCCTGCCACTCGCTGCTCGAGCGCCGTTGGAACGGAGGTCGGGGGCGCGGCCGTGGGCAGCGTGACGGGCCCCGGATCAGCCGCTGACCGTCTGACCG
This sequence comes from Streptomyces incarnatus, assembly GCF_001027185.1. Taxonomy (NCBI): domain Bacteria; kingdom Bacillati; phylum Actinomycetota; class Actinomycetes; order Kitasatosporales; family Streptomycetaceae; genus Streptomyces; species Streptomyces incarnatus. The sequence goes on from NZ_CP011498.1 coordinate 175,572, forward strand.
TCCTTGTAGACGGTGAAGTAGTCCTGGGAGGGGAAGGAGAGCTTGAACACCATGCCGTACCGGCGCCGCAGCTTCGCGACGGTGGCGGGGGCCGGCTCACGCAGGCACCGCTGGACAGGCGGATCGCCCGGGGAGCAGGCCGGTGGTTCCCCGACCAGCTCACGCCTTCCCCTCTGGCGGACCTGGTCCCAGGAGAGTGTGCCCGAACCCGCGTCGAACAGTTCCTTCGGCTCACCGGTCCCCGGGCCGGCCGGGTCGCCCGTCCTGCCCCGGTAGTAGTCGACGACCCTGGTCGCGTAGAAGAAGTCGTGGCCGAAGGGGATGGGGGAGCCGGCGGCGTCGCCTGCGGTGAGGATGCCGTCGAGGGTGGCGGACACATGGCGGGGGTCGGCGCCGAAGTAGGCGTTGACGAACATCATGCAGCGGATCTCGTACCGGTCGTCCCCGTCCTGGAAGAACAACTCCTCCGCCCGCCCGCCCTTGCAGAAGTCGTCCACGGTGACCAGGCCGAGCGTGAGCGGGGTACGGGCGTCCCAGTGGGCGATGGTCTCCCGGATCTGCTGCTCCGCCCGCGTGCGGGCCCTGACCGCCTCGGCACTGCCGGCGAGCTCGCGGACGGTCTTCGCGCTGGTGGCGCCGTCCTGCGAACAGGCGGACACCGCCAGCAGCGCCATGCTGCCCACCATGGCCAGAACGGCTCTGGCATGCCGTCGACGCCCCACCACCGTCGCCCCTTCCGCCTCCATGACCACAGTGAACGGCAGCTGGAGGGACCGCATGAGTACGCGTACTCAGCTGTCACCGTGCTCAGGCGGGCGCCGGGCAGGCGGGGTTGCGGGGTGGGCCGGGGCGGTCGGCAGGGCGGTCGGGAAGAGGGATCCTGTCCCTGCTCCTGACCGCCCTGGGGACGGATGGACTTCTTCCATGTGCGGTTGTGTGGTTGACGGGCAGGAACTTCCCTCTGCTGTCCGTCAGTTGCAGAAGTTGAGGATGGGCAGGAGACCGTTGCCGCACTGGTTCTCTTCGCCGCCACCGCCGCCGCCGTGGCCGTAGGCTGGGCCGGCCTTGGCGGCGACGTGCGTGGCAGGCGCCGCGGCCACGGCGGATGTGGCGGTCGCCATCCCCGCCGCACAGGCGATGCCCACGGCGGCGGTGACCGCGAACACTCGCGGAATCCAGGAAACGGTCTTCTTGGGGTGAGGTGTAGTGTTCATGCACTCACCATGCACACCCGCGCAACCAGTTGCCCGCCGAGCGCATCCGAGCGGGTGAGACACCCTCAGGACCCGATCGCCGTGCGTCTTCCGGGGATGTGCGGGCCTCGCCGGCCGCGTCGGCGACGGACAAGGCTCCCGTGCCGCTGAGTGAGGTGTCCGGCGCCTCAACTCACCGGCACGGGAGCCTTGTCGGCTGCTCTTCCCCGCCGCCCCCGGCCTGCCCCGAGCTTCTTCTCAGAGGCCGGCGGCGGTGATGTTGCCGTAGGAGGTGGTGGCGTGGATGTCGAGGCCGGCCGCGGCGCCGTCGCTGTTCTTGAGGGAGTTCGCGATCCGGCCGTAGGAGGTGCCGGCGTCGAGGGTGGCGGAGACTCCCTGGGCGGCGCCGACGGTGATGTCGCCGTGCTGGGTGGTCAGGGTGACGGTGCCGTGACGGGCTTCGGTGACGGTGATGTCGCCCTTGTCGGTGGTGATCTCGGCGGGGCCGTTCAGACGGCCGACGGTGATGTCGCCGGTGGCGAGGGTGAGGCGGGCGCTCGCGGTCTCGTCGAACTGGACCGTGCACTGGGCGCCTTCGAGGGTGACGTCCCCGAGGCGTCCGACGCCGCGGACCTCGGCGACGGCGGTCCTGGCCTCGACGCGGGAGCCGGCGGGCAGTTGGACGGTGACCTCGAGGGATCCGGGGTGGCCGAGCGTCTCCTTGCGCTCCGCCGGGATCTCGACCCGCAGCACGCCGTTGTCGTAGGCGACCGTGACCAGCTCCGCGGCCTTGACGTCGCGGCTCTTGGACGGGTTGGCGGGCAGGACCTCGACGGTGGTGTCGGCGCGCTCGGCGGCGACGAACCGGATGTGTCCGATGGGGATGTCCAGGACGGCCGCGATGGGGGCGGGGGTGTCGAACTTCTGGATGGTGCCCTGGTTCTTCTGCATGGTGCGCTCCTTCGGCTCGTCGTTTCCGATGATGGAAACGCTACGTTGCTTTCAGGAGACTGGCAACACGCCTATTGCTTCCAGTTGCTATATCCGCAGCTAGAACAAGAGATTTCGTTGCAACGGTCATTGTTCTAATGCAACGCTCTCCCTCGTGTTCGTTGCAATGATTTGAGAGTGAACGCTATGGCGGGCGCAGCGGGCACAGCGGGGGGCGATCAGATCTTCCAGGAACGCAGCGCCTCGGCGACGGCATAGACGCTCAGGCGGGTGTCCCGGACCTTGCGGACGAGGTCGGACAGCGCGCCGTACGGCGGATCGATGCCCTCACCGGACTGGTCCATGTACTGGGCGGCCACGAAAGCGGCGAAAAGGCTGTTGCGGTGCGGAAGCGGTTCCAGGCGCACGATCGTGTGCAGCAGCGCGGCCGCACGCCAGGCGGCATCCGGATCGGCCGTCTCCAGCGTCGGCAGCTTGGTCCTGTGCCGCGCGACGGCGGCCACCAGCGCCGAGTAGTCGGACACCGTCACGTCCTCGTGCCCGAGGGCCGCCTCCTGGACGTCGAGCAGCCAGGAGACGTCGATGTGCAGAACCATCAGGCGGCCGCGGCCCCGCCGCCGCGCCCGGAGGGCGGGACCTCCTCGGGGAAGGCCTCGTCGAACTCCCCGCGCAGCCGGTCGGCCCAGGCGGCGGCGCCGGCGACGAACCGCTTGCGGTGCATCTCCCGGACCCCGAGATCGTGCAGGTACTGCTTCAGGCTCTTGCCCTCGGCGGCGGCGGCGGCGCGGACGCCTTCCATTTCCTCGTCGGAGAAGGACACGTTCAGTGACGGCATGCTCCGATGGTACCTACTTGGTACCAACCCCGCCAGGCCCGGCCGGGGGACACCACCTCGGTGTGCGGCCGGGATACTTGAGGTCATGGTGAAGCGTGTGTCGGTCCTCTCCGACTCCTCGAGGCTCAACGCTGTACCCGCTCTCCCTCAACGCCCCCGCGAACAACGTCTGCTACATCGAACGTGCCCCTCTCATCGGTGCCGTCACCACGCAGGGCCTCATGAACATCACGCTGTTCCTACCCGCCGCGGCGGCCTGGACCTGGCTCTCACGACGCCCCGTCTCTGTCGCACTCGCCCTCGTCGGACTGTCCGCAGGCATCGAAGCCGTCCAGGCCGTCACTCCGGGCATGGGCCGCGCCTGCGACAGCACCGACTGGCTCACGAACAGCACCGGCGCACTCATCGGCACCGCAGCAGCCGCGTTCGTCCTCTGGTACCGGCACCGCAGCACTCATCTCACCCGGCCCGGCCGAAGCTTCGTGCCGGCCTTCTCCGCCGCCATGATCGCCATCGCCGCGCTCTGCGCCACCCTGGTGACACCCGTCATGTCCGACGTGGCGTGGGCGCACGACGCATCCGGTCCGCAGCGTAAGACGGCCCTGGAAGCAGCCAGGGAGTTCCTGCCGGCCACGGCACACGTCGTGAAGGTTCAGTTCGCTCCGGGCCCCGGAGACACGGGAACCGTGGAGCTCGGCACCGACAAGGGGTCCTTGTTGATCGACTGGCTTTCACGAGAAGTGCAGTCCGGAATGATCGATCCGGAGCCTGAACGCGGAGCACCCACGCAGGACCACGTGTCCGACGAGGAAGCGGCCAAGGTGGCGAAGCGCTTCATCGACGACCACTTCCCATGGGCACTGTCGGCGAAGCAGTCCATCAGCCGGGTGGGCCCCCACGACGAGGCGCGCCTGGTGTCCTGGCGCCGCTACAAAGACGACGTCATGATGCCGATGCGCATGGACGTGGTGATCAGGGCCGGTGGCCACGTGGCGTCATTCGCCGCACGTCATGTGATGGACCTTGCGCTGCCCAAGGTCCGCATCAGCCAAGGCCAGGATGTCGACGCCGCTTCCGTGGCGCTGGCCGGTCATCAGGTGGCTTCGTCCGTGCTTCTCGCTGTACGCGATGAGCAGGGCCGTGGCACCCGTACTGGATGATCACGCCCAAGAACGTTGTACAGGACGGCGCTGCCCTGGACGGCGTACCCAGCGACTCCCCAACGGACGCCAGGACAGCCCTTGTTGACGCGGTAACCGGCAAGATCAACGACAGGATCGACCTGGACACCGGTCCGAGCGCCGAATAGGTTCCGTCTCCGGCTCTGCTGCATCGCGGGCCTGAGCCGGCAGCTGGTTGAAATCCACCCGCTCCATACGGTGCTCGGCCAGGTGGTCATGTGCGCCGCTCGAGGCAGGCCTGCACCGCACCTGGGGCAGGGACGGCTCCCCGGCCGTGCAGGCCCCCCACCAGGGCGTCACCGCATTACCGCGGAGGACTTCCCGGTCCAGACCGCACCACCGCGCCGTACCGACCGCGGCTGGATGGCGCCTGACCGATGCCTGAGGGCCGTTCGTCGGTTCAGTTGGTGAGGGCCTGGCGGAGGGTTTCGCGGCAGTCGACGACGGCATCGACGCCGACGATGCTGGTCGTGCGCATCGCCGCGCCGCAACAGCGACCTGTCTTGCACCCCTGACCTGCTGCAACATCGCCCAGGAGCCGGCAGCAAGGGGTAGGTCCGGTCCGTCGCAGGCGTAACCTCGCCGGCGAAGGCGCCACCGCGTACTTCGCTGTCCGACGGCCTCACCGCCGAAACCGACTGTCCGAGAGGACCCGCCGGCTGATGTCGATATGGCCTTCGATCGTTGCCGTACTCGGTACCCTCGCCGGTGCCCTGACCGCCGGACTCCTGCAGCACCGTTCGGCACGCACCGCACGGGCAGAGGAGCGCGCCGACAGCCATCGCCAGGACCAGCTCGGTGCCGTCACCGACTTCGCGGCCGCCCTGGACGCGCACCGCTCGGCGATGTTCCACCGGGAGCGTCTGGCCATGACCGAGGCAGGCACCGAGCACCAACTGGAGGCCCGGACGAGGTCCCACGACACCCGGGTGGCGATCACCGCGCCCCACATCCGCCTTCAGGTCCTGGTCCCCGAGCTGGCCGGCCCCGCCCAGCAGGCCGCAGATGCCACCTATGCCCTGCGCAAGGCCGGCGACCGGACCGAGCTGGACGCCCTGCGGCATACGGCCAAGGAAGCATCCGTCGCCTTCATCGCCGCGGCCGCCGCGCTGCTGAGCCCCGACAACCGCTGACGGTGGGCTCGAAGTGGTGGCGGAAGCGGGCGCCGCTGCTGTCCTCGGCGAGGAGGAGCAGGCACGCGAAGCCGAGCGCGCCGGCCGGCTCGTCGAGGCGGTTGGGCTGCCGATCAGCACCGGGAGGAAGCCCGGGGTCAGGTGGAGGCGAAGTTCTTGTCGAAGACCAGGACGTAGTCGTAGTGGAGGGGGTCGCCTTCCTCGTCCACGGGGTATTCGAAGCTGCTGTTGTTCGCCAGCCGTACGGACAGATCGGTGACCTCCTCGAATCCGTAGTCGCTCTCGACGACGTCGTGCCCGCGCGCCCGCAGGATCTCCGGCAGGTCGTCCGACGGTGTGCGGAAGACATCGATGCCCTCGAGGAGGAAGCGGATGTCGGCCATCTCGTCGCGGAAGCGCCACACTTCGATGCCGGTCAGACATTCCTTCTCCTCCGACTCGAAGAGAAGCACGAACTCGACGTCGTACGTGCCGTTGGCGACGACGTACTTGCCCGGCGGGCGCCCCCCTTCCGAGGAGTGCTCGACGCACCCCCAGGCCTCGGCTTCGGCCATGGCTTCGTCCAACGGCATGCCGAGCCGGAACGAGGCGACACCGACATGCGGCAACAGCTCGACATCCATCCTTCGCTCTCCCTCTTGCTGTCTCTTGTGGGGACTGTAAAACGTTCGGTGTAACTCCAGGCCATGGAAGATGCATCACCGACGTTGACCCACCAGCCCCTGACCGGCACCGCGGCCTTCAACACCTACGTGACGCGCCTGCTGAGCGAACGGGACGAAGCAGCCGGGCGAGCCGATCGGTTCGTGCCGATGACCACGCTGTGGTGGGCCGAGGGCGATCAAATGCTGGGCAGACTGGCCGTTCGCCACCGGCTGACCCCGGCGTTTGAGAAGGCCGGCGGCCACATCGGCTACGACGTGCGACCCAGCGCCCGCGGACAGGGACACGCGACCGCGATGCTCGCCGCAGCATTGCCCATCGCTCGTTCGCTCGGCATCACACAGGCCCTCCTGACCGTCGACGAGACGGACATCGCCTCCCGGCGCGTGATCGAAACGAACGGGGGCCGGTTCATCGACCCAGTCGGCGAGAAACACCGCTACCGGGTGCCGACATCCTGAGACACCGACCTCCTGGACCACCGCTGACCGCAACCGGTCCGGGCTTCGAGGCCACGACCTGGGGGACTACGTGACCGCAGTCCTGGGGAATCACGGGCTCTGGCGCTGATCTTGTGACGCGGTAGGTGTCAGTGGACATCGCCGCCGCGGCCACCGGCCCGCTGTGGATGCAGTTGTATTGGCTCAAGCGCCGTGACCTGATCCGCCGGGCCGAGGCCGCCGGTTTCCACGCGCTGGTCCTCACCGTCGACGCGCCCAGGATGGCGTTCTGTCCGGCGGGAGGCCATCAACGGGTTCGCGATGCCCCCGGCATCCAAGCGGTCAACGTGGCGCACGACGTGATCGCCGCCTCGCACGGCAGCCGGGACGGGGAGCCGGCCATCGCCCGGCAATCCAAGGAGCAGTTCCACGCCTCGATCACCCGGGAGGACCTCGCCTGGCTGCGCGTAGTGACCTCCCTGCCCCTGGTACTGAAGGGCGTGATCACCCGCCTTCGTCCTGCACCGCGTGGTAAGCGCAGGGGCCGAAGGCGCCTTGTCGTACGGTCGTTGGGAGCACGGCGTCAGCCGGCCTGTCCGGTCGGCCGCATGGTGATGTGGTTGATGTCCACACCCGCGGGCTGATTGACGGCGAAGACAATCGTGTCCGCGACCTGCTCGGCGGTCATCACCGGCGCCGCCTCAGGGGTGCCACCGCGCTCGTCCCAGAACGGGGTGTCCACCACCCCGGGGGCGACGACCGTCACGCCGACCCCGTCCTTGCCGACCAGCAGCCGGGTGTTCTCGGCCAGTGCGTGGGCGGCCCATTTGGTGACCGAGTACAGGTTGCCCGGCGTGTTGCGCACCCCGGCGACCGAACCGATGATCACGATCCGGCCCTTGGACTCCCGCAGGTGTGGCAGGGTCTCCCGCACCAGCAGAGCCGGGCCCAGGACGTTGGTGAGGACCATGGCGCGCATGTCCTCGGGGGCGTGGCTCTCCAGGTTGCCGGGCAGTGAGAAACCGGCGTTGGCGATGACGTTGTCCAGTCGGCCCCACGCCTCCACCACGCGGCGCACAGCAGAGGCGACGTCGTGCGCGTCGCTGGTGTCGCCGGTGATCGTCAGCAGCCGCTCGGCCGCTCCGGCCGAAGAGGCGAAGGCGGCCAGCTTGTCCGCGTCACGTCCGGTGACGGCCACGCGGTGGCCCTGCTTGAGCAGGGCGCGGGCGGTGGCGGCGCCGATTCCGGTCGAGCCACCTGTGATCAGCGTGGCGGGTTCCATGGGACGGCCTCCTCAGCGATGTGGTCATCGGGGCTCCGCCAGGGCCCCCGATGCAGATGAACACGAGGTGGCGCGTGAGGTCGACCGACTCCGGGTCGCCGGTTCCCCGAAACGCCTGAACTATACCCAGCGATCTTCCCGGCCGGTACGCCATCGCCGGCTGGCCATGATGCCGCACGAATGGGGCCGAACCCGCACTGCTGGCCGCCCTGTTGGGACCTTCGCGGCGCGCAGGTCCCAGCCTGCGCTCACCCTGCCGGTGTCAGTGACGGCTGAGACCATGGCTCGCGTGTTCTTCGCGGAGTTTGGAGACGTTGTTCCCCCGCCTGGCTTGTGCCCGGGCTCGCGAGGCTTGCAGGGATAGCACGACACGTACCGCCGCTGACGCACCTGCCACGGAAGCCCCGTGGCCCGTCAGGGCCCGGTCACAGCGGTCAGTCGCCGGTGTGTCAGATCCCGCGCCTAGGCTGGCTGTCGCAGAGATCGATCAAGGAGCAGGGCCAGTGCGAATAGAGCGTCACCAGGTGGGCGGGGCCGTCGTGTCGGCGGCGTGCGAGGACTTCACGAACCGCATCGGGGGACAGGTGCGGTCCATGTCGCGGGGCGGCCGGATGGCCACCTACGAATGGCAGTCGATCGCGGACGAGTTCCTCGACTACCTGGGCGCCCTCTCCGTCGGGACACCCGACCTCGACACCCCGGAGGCCAAGGCCGCCCTCAAGGACGCCTCCGAAGCCGCGGCCGGCGCCGTCGCCTACGCCGCCTACCACCCGCACTGCAGCTTCCAGGTCTTCCTGGAGTACGTGAACTTCGGCATGAGCTACGACCCCGGCGAGGATGCCCCCGAGGAGAGCGTCACGCCCTGGGAGTGGATCGATGCTCTCTGCCTGGCGGTCCTCAGGGGCAGGGCCAAGTGGCACGGCGAGGCCTTCCACTTCGCCCGGGAGAAGTTCGCCGAGCAGGCGCAGGGGACGCCCAGCGGTGAGCTCGCCACCGGCCTGACGGCCGTGGTCCTGGACGACACCGGCGACGACGAGGAGTATCCGCCGAGCGCGCAGGCCAAACTCGCCGCCGTCGACGCGGCCCTGGACCGCGTCCGCACCCGCGCCCAGGAGACCGGCGAGCCGCTCCTGGACCGGCCGGACAGTGCGGCGCTGCTCACGCTGCGCGCCCTGATCTGCGAGGACCGGGAGGCCTTCGATGCGGCGCTGGCCGACCTCCTGGCCAGGCACTCCGCCCTGCACGGCGGCGCGGCCTCCCCGAGGACTCTCCTCCCGCTCGTTCCCATCGCCCTCGCCGCTCTCGCGTACCGGACCCTGGGCTGGGCCCCGGCCGTCCGCACCGACTACCTCCCGCACGCGCTGATCACCGGCTTCGAGACCCCAGGCCCCCGGGTCGGCGGGTTCGGCCGGAACCGGCGCCCGGACGCGGTCGCCGCGCTCGCCGCGGGCCCGCTGGTGGTGGAACGGCCCGCCCGCCAGCGGACGGTGAGCCCGGAGATCGAGGCCATGTATGAGGAAGACGTCCAGGAGGTGTTCACCGCCGACGACGGGGACCCCCTCGCCGTCCGGCGGCTCAGCGACGTCATGGGCGATCAGGAGCGCCTGTTCAAGTGGCGCGCGGGGGACTCCTCGGTCACGGACGCCCTGCTCGCGAACCTCCGGCTGGCCTCCCAGATGGGGGCGGCCCTCTTCCGTATCGCGCTCGCGGAGCCGGGCACCGAGACCGAGGTGACCATCGGCGGCCGCACGCTGCGCTACCGGGCCGAGCGGGGCGAGGAGGCCGGCGCCGGCACCTGGCAGACGGCCACCGCCTTCGCCCTCATCACCGGCGCACGCGAGGACCTCGCCCCGCTGGTCCTCACCGGCCCGGCCTTCGCCCGCCCGGACGGCTCCGCCTTCAGCGCGTACCGCGAAGCCCTCCACGCCTACCTCAAGGGCAGCGACCCCGAACCGGCCGCGCAGCGGGCGCTGCAACAGGCCGAGAAAGCCGAGGACTGGGGCTTCGCCATGCCGCCGGCCGTGCTGCTGTCCCAGCTCGTGGACGGCGACGAGGAGAGCTTCAACCTGGCCCTGGCCGACGCACTCGAAGCCCACCGCGACCACTACCAGGTCGCCGACCGCGCCGACGATCCGGACGCCTCCGTGAACCTGGACATCCTCGCCCTGGCCTGCCACGCCCGCCGCCGCGGCTGGGCCATCCGCGTCGAGTCCCCCTACCTCCCGCAAGACCTCCTGCGGGCCGCCGAACCCTTCTGAGGGAGCCGGGGCCGCAGCGGGATGCCCCTGCCGGCCCTGAGGCCGAGGAGCCGAGGGCGGACCGGCGCCTGTATGTGCCCAGTCGGCCGGTGACATCCCGGGGCCGGGCTCCGGGATCGACGTCAGCACTCAGACGGTCTACCGGCACGTCCTCGGCCGCCCCCGGACTGCCTGATGAGTCAGGACGCCGGTCCGAGAACGAAGGCGTCAGCCGCTGCAGCGGCCAAGGCCCCCGCCCCCGGCCCGAGCGGAAGGGCGAGTGGGCGCGCGGTACGCCCAGGTATCCCAGGCCGCGAACCCCTACCGGGAAATGGCAGCCGTAGCGCCCATCCACCTCGCAACATCGGTCAGCCGGTCCAGCGACCCCTGCACCCCGTCGGCTGCCCCCCTTGGTTCCGCGGTGAACGGATGAGCCGATGCACCCGCCGGCTGAGGTTCGGACGGCTTCTGCCCGTCATGAGCGCCTGCGGATCCTTGCGGGCTCCGAACGCTGCGGCTCTGCGCAAGCAGCGGCAAGGGCTCCTTCGCCAAGTACCCACTGTTCAACCAGAACTGGTACGACCTCAACGGAGGCTTCTGCACGCGACCCTCGACATCACCGGCTGGACGCGGGAGGCGATCCGCACCGGCGTCCGTCTCCGAACCGAGCTGGGCCAGTCCGGCGTCGGCGGCTGGGCGCTGTACGGCCGGCACCCTGGTGACCCGTCCCGCTGGGACCGGGTCGGCGACGGTCCTGATGGTCCGTCTAGAGCAGGCCCAGGTCGCCGAGTTCCTTGTGGAGGTCGGCGCGCGGGTGGTCGGAGCGCACTTGAACGGTGCCGCGCGTGGCCGGCCCCGGTCCCTGGCGAGAGCCCGCACCTGCGGCGGTCGGCGAGGGCCGGTCGCGGAAGAGCCAGGCTCCCGCCAGGCCGCCGACGAGCCCTCCCAGGTGGGCCAGCCAGCTCACTCCCGGCGTTCCGGGGACGGCCACGGTGAGCAGGTAGGCGAAGGAAGCCGCCATGACCACACCGATCAGCGTGTCGATCAGGTGCCGGTCGAACAGTCCGCGTACGACGACGTAGCCGAAGTATCCGAAGATCAGGCCGCTGGCGCCGACCGTGTCCACGTCGCCTCGTTCGAAGAACCACACCGCGAGCCCGCTGGTCACGCCGACCAGGAGGCTCAGACCGAGAAAGCGGGCCACCCCTCGGTAGGCGGCGAGGAAACCGAAGACGAACAGTGGCCCGGAGTTGCTCTCGATGTGTGCCCAGCTCCAGTGCAGCAAAGGCGCGACGAGGATGTCGGGCAGCGTGCCGACGTCGCCGGACCTGACGCCGTAGTCCCTGGAAAGAGCGTAGTGGCCAGCGGAGTTGGCGAGCTGCAGAACCCAGACGAGCGCGAGGAACCCGAACATCACGAAGAACGCCTTTCGCGCCTCCGCGATGACCTGCTCCGCGCTGACAGGCAAGGCGCCGGCCTGCTCTCTGTACGACGCACCCATGGCACGCTCCCTCCCCCGGCGGAACCGCATCCGCACCGCGACACGGCACACTCTACGGAGTGTGCGGCGGTCGCCGCGGCCGACGTCGGTGCCGGCTTCTCCTGCCTCGGCCCGCGCCGGTCCGGCGGCGTCGTCAGGCGGCCGGAGGTGGCGCCGTACCACGGAGGTTCGCCGCGTTCAGTGCCGATCCGCTCGCCTGCGCTGCCCGCCACCTGGCCGAGCGCACGTGCCATGGCCGAAGTGGCCGTTGATCTCGTCTCCGAGGGCGGACTCCAGGAGCCGCCTGGTCAGCCGCTCAGGCAGTCCGCCCTCGCCGGCCGGCCACAGGCCCAGCAGAGGCCCCTGTACGCGGACCCGGGCCGGTGTCCTGCACATGCCCTGCGGGCACAGTCGGTCGTCCACCGGACGTGGGCTGGGCGCCTTCTGCCGCCACGGAGGCGGCAGCGGCTCGATGGACCGTGACCGCAGTCTGCGGGCTGTTCTGGACAGCGAGCTTGGTTCGGGCAACTGGCCAGGCCTTTCACCCCCGCACAGGTTCGCCGGCCGGTGCGGCCGGCGGTGGGGTGTGCGGTGGGCGGCGGCCCCAGGCGGAGACGGTCAGCTGGGGGATGTCGATGAACGCCGGATCCTTGAGCAGTTCGGTGAACTCGTCGAGGTCCGCTTCGGTGACCAGGCCGCTGTCCAGGAGGGCGGGGGCGGCCCGCTGGATGAGCGGGCGCCAGCGGTCCTTGCCGAGTCCTCCCATGCGGCCGAGGTTGCCGGCGTAGGCGATCTCGGTCAGGGCGTTGCGGGCGAACAGTGCGGGCAGTGTGCGGGCCCAGGTCATGTCGGCGCCGTGCTGCCTGCAGGTGTGCTGGTAGGCGGTGAGGATGCGCTGGACCAGCGGAAAGGGGGAGTCGGCAGGGGGCAGGTCGTAGGGTTCTTCGACGACGAGCCAGCCACCGGGGGAGAGCCAGCCGGCGGCCCGGGCGATCATCTCGTCCCGGTCGGGAAGGTGGCAGAACAGGTAGCGGGCGTGGATGAGGTCGAAGGTGCCGGGCGCGTAGTCGTGCCGGGTGATGTCGGCCTCCTGGATCTCCAGGTTGGCGGCCCGGCCGGTCTCGAGATGGCGGGTGTCGAGGTCGACGGCGACCACGCGTCCGGCAGGGCACCGGGCGGCGAGCCAGTAGGCGATGGAGCCGGCGCCCGCGCCCAGTTCCAGGCAGTTCCAGGACGCCTGGACCGGGAGGCCGTCGATGATGTCTGTGGTGAACGCATCCACGCTGCGCTGGATGGACTCCAGGCGGTCACGTTCGCGCGGGTCGTCGTTGCCGAGCAGGCCGGTGCGGTAGGGGGTGGTGGCGGCTTGGTGTTGTGTCACGGGTTTCGCCTGTCCGTGGGAGGGGTGGCCGGGGCGGCGGCCGGCAGGTGCGGGCCGGTGCGGTCCGGCGTGAGGGGGCCGTATGTGCTGGGAGCCGGCACGGTGGTGCCGGAGGTGGCGGGTTCGGGGATGGTGGTGCCGGAGGTGGCGGGTTCGGGGACGGTGGGGTCGGAGGTGGCGGGTTCGGGCACGGTGGGGCCGGTGGCGGTGGGCGGCAGCGGGAAGGAGCGTACGGCGGGTCGCGCACGGCACCGTAGGACGGCGAGCAGGAAGTCGGTTTCGCTGCCCAAATTGTCGTCCCGCGGACGCCGTGCAGGATGTAGACCATTCCTTCGGCGCGCAGCACGCGCAGCGCCGCCTGGGCGGTGCCCCGGCGATCGCATACTGCTCCTTGAGGCTGCGCGCGGCAGGCAGCCGTTCACCCGGCCGCAGCTGGCCGGACAGGATCTTCCGCCTCAAGTCTGCCGCCGTCCGCTGGTAGAGAGGCCGAACCAATCAGCGGATCTTCCCGCCGTAAGCCGCGCGCACGGATCTTCGGGTGGGCCTCCCAACCGACTGCGCGCGTGACGTTCGACCACCCTTTCACGGGCTCCACATGCCGAGGATCCCCGAAGTGAGCGCGCCAGCCGCCGCGCCTTCCAACACGGTGCGCAGGGAGCGGCCCATTTCACGCAACCGTGAGTGATCGGGTTGGTTCTCTCCCGCTTCCCTGAGGACCGCGGCAGTCAGTTGATGGACCGCGCGCTGCTGGTCAGCGTCCAGATCAAGCGCAGGCAGAGCTTGGGCGATGGCCTCGGCGAACCTCGTCAGGCGGGGGAGGTCGACCGCGCCGACGGGACCGCCCATCACCACCTCGTTGTTCCGCCCAAGGACCAACTGGCCTTGGATGTCGCCCTTGATGCGCAGGTCGTAGCGGTCACCAAGTTCGTCGGGACGGTCCTGAGGTTCTGTCACGGCATCCTCGATCAGTTCGTGTAGTACGAGTCTGAGTAGTGCGGCCCGGGGGAGAATCCGGGAGGTGGCGTCGCCGGGAGTGTTGGCCATTCTGAGGTCCCGTACGCGCTACACATGTTCCTCAAACCGACCGGCGCCTCCAGGCACAGCACCGTGCCCTTGTTCACCCGCACTGTGCAGGTGGCCAGTGCCGGGGAAGCGAGCGGATCGTTCTGCTCGTCGCAGCCCACGAATCCGATCCGCACCTGGCTGTTGTCCCCGTCGACGAGATCCGGATTTCGATCTCTCCGTGTCGCCGTGAGGTGGAGGGTCGTTCCGGTTGGTACGACGAACCTGCAACTCAGGAAATTTCCGCCGGCTCGGTTCCGCGATGTCGTGTCACTGCGGCATACCGGCTGGCCGACAACGTCGGCGGACACTTCGCTGATGTATCCACCGGGTGTCATCACCATCACCGGAGACAGTGCGGTGGGCGACTTGGGCGAATCCTGCTTGCCAGGCTCATCACCGATACCGGCCCGTCTCGCGCAAGCCGTCCGGGCTGCTTCGTCCTTCGGGCTCGTGGTCGTCACGCAAACGGTGCGCTCCTGGTCGGCACGCACCGTGCACGCCGAGGCTGAAGGGCCTTGATCACAGCCCCAGTAGACGAAGTGGACCCCGCCCGGGAGTGGAGAGTTCGGCCGTACCTCGATCGGCCCGCTCTCGCCCTTCTTCGGAGTGACTGTGATGGTGCAGTCCGTTTGGCCGTGCCCCGTCCGGCATCCCTTCTCACGTGTACCGGGTAGGGAGACCTCGATGATGGCGCTGGTGACCTTCACATGGACAGGTACTGTCTCGGGGGCGTTGCCGCTGACTCCGAAGACAACCCCTGAGGCGACCAATCCGGCGAGGCCGCCGCCGAGGATCAGCTTGCCGGTGAGTCCGGACATGACCTTCCCGAGCCCCGCCTTGCCAGCACCAGAGCCTCCCGCATGACTCGATCCGGATGCACCCGCCGTGCTCGTGCCTGTCCCAGCTCCTGGATCTGCAGGGGCGGAGGAGTGCCCCGCTGCCGGGTGCGAGCCATGCGATGCCGGCGCGTGACCGGCAGCGGGATCTGCCGGGTGGCCGGCGGATGCGTGAGGCCCGGACGGCACGTGGCCCGTGGGGGGTGCGGAGGTCGTAGGCCCGAGGAGATGCTGAGTCTGCCGGGTTGCCTCCGCAAGTGTGTGTTCGCCGAGTTGGGACCACATACCGGCAGCTGCCGTCAGTGCCGCGACGGCAGCTACGCGCTTACCGGTGAGAAGCGATCGGATTCCCTCTTCGTGAGTGAAGTAGGCGATGAGACGCTGATCGCGTGCGGCTGTGGCGGCTCGTACGCCGTGTTCGAGGACACGTCGCCAGGGGCCCACGCGCAGCGAACAGGCCGCACTGGGTGCCACTGACGCGGCCAGCCGGGCGCCGACGCGCGGCTTCCCCGTCGTGATCGTCGCTTGAATGACGGCGGACACGAAGCGGCTGTCGTCGCTCAGGCGTCTTGCCCGGGCGTCCGGTGATGTCGCCCATTCGGTCAGACGTCCAGCCTTGTCGGCCAGTTGCCCGGCTCGAAGCTTCAGATGTTCCGGCAGAGCCTCCCTGGCTCCTCGGGTGAGTTGAAGCCCGTCGTCGCAGGCAGTGGTGATGCCAAGGGCGGTGAGGTGGTCAGCGGCCTGGGGAAGAGAACTCGGTTCATCGACCAGGACCGCGATGAGCTCGGTGGACATCCAACCTTCGGCGGCTCCGAGCAGGGACACCATGTCCCGCTCCGCTGTAGTCAGGTCGCTGAGGACCCTGGCGAGGATGTCGGGGAGTTCACCGGGAGACGGCAGACGGACGCTGCTGCCGTTCGGCCTGCCGGCGGCCGCCGCTCGCAGCAGGGCGAGGGGATTGCCCGACGTCGCCTCCCACAGCGCGTCCGCAGTGTCCGCCTCCGCCGAGGTGAGGGCTCGCCCCAGGGCGTCACCCAGCAAGGCTCGCCCGTCCTGTCGTCCCAGTCCGCGCAGCGGGAGAATCCGGCCGTTGCCCCAAAGGGTCTGCTCGGCCGAGGTAACGACGAAGGCGGCGTCCGGGGCCCGATCCAACAGCCCCGTCAGCTCTGACCTGGGGCAGTCCAGGTCGTCGATGACGAAGCAGGCTCCGATGCCGGCCATCAGCCGTTGCATTTCGATCCGACTCGGCCGATATGCGAAAGAGTCGTAACAGGATTCGAAGATATCTTGAGCGATATCGTCGGCGTCGCGCCCGGATCCGTTCAGAAATACGATTCCGGATTCCCGTCCGGCCATCATGCGTGCCGCATGTCGAACGAGCGCGCTTTTCCCAACCCCTTCTCCGCCGTGGACTTGGATCGGGTCCGCCTCCGCCACAGCTAATCTGATCTCGCCGATTTCGCTCTCACGGCCACGCAGTGCGCCGGTCCGCCGGGGAAGCAGCTCAATGCGCTTCCGGCGAGTGGGCTCGGGCCGCTCTCCCGGCTGCAACACCGTCACGATCGAGCGTTCAGCGGTGACGACGACATTGTGGTCACCAATGACCAACTGGCCTCGCACGTCCCCCGTGACACGAACCCGCGCATCGGTTCCGCTCATTCGCCCCCCAGATCCCCCAAATCCGTGCCCCGATGAAACACTAGGGGAAATGACATCCGGCGGGTACCACAAAGCGGAGACATGGTCGATCCGTGCATGATCGGCAAGTTCCGCTCTGCTTCACCTGCTGAGGCCACCCCGTCATGCCAGACAACAGGTGAGCACTGGGCGTTTTCAGCGCGGCCACTGATCGGGTGACGCCGATGGTGTGCGCAACGCACGAGGCTCCCGTGTGCGGCGGGAGCTTGCAGCGGCGGTCACCCTCCCGTCGGCCTGCTCGCCGACCGCGCCCCGGGCCCGCTGCGCGCCCTGCGCGAAACCGATCCGGGTCGGTGACAGCCGCGCCGACTACTCCCACGAACATCGTCGGCATGGAGGGAACGTGCAGATGGTGACCGATCCCGCCGTACGGTTGCTGTGGATCCCGCCTGCCCTGCCGGGCAGGGCCCACGACCTGACGGCCGCCCGCGCCCATCGGATCATCCGGATCTGCGAACGGCAGGGTGTCCCGGTCCTCGCCGAGCGCGCGATCTCGATGTTGGCCCATACGAGCAGGGCGCGCAGGAGCGTGGTGGCGTGACGGACGTGCAGGGGGAGCTTGGTGAGGATGCGCCAATTCTTCAGGTGGGCCACCCCAAGAGCGCCGTCAAGTACGTGCATGCCGCGCACCCGGACCAGGCGCTGCCCCTGATCCGCTGACCGGGCGCACCGCCTGCACCCGCATGGGAAGACATCGACCATGCTCTCGGCCTGGTCACTGCCGGAGCCGACGCTCGCCACTGTCACTGTGGGGGCCTGGGTTCCCCGCGGGAGCGCGACGGTTCCACGGCCGCTGGGCGTGGTCCGGTGTCAGGGGGTTCGGGCCGCTGCGGCGTCGCGGAGGAGTCCGGCGAAGGCCAGGGCGGCGGGGGTGAGCGAGTGGTCGGCCATGCGCACCAGGAGGATGCGGCGGACGGGGGCCGGCGGCTGGAGGGGCAGGACGTCGACGCCCGGCCGGATGCCCTCCAGGGCAAGGGTGGGGGCGAGGGCGACTCCGATACCGGCGGCGACCATGGCCTGGGCCTCCTGGTAGTCGTGGGCCTCGTAGGCGATGTGGGGCTCGAAGCCGGCGGCGCGGCAGCCGCGGACGAGGGCTTCGGCCACCGGGTGACGGTCGGCGCGGGTGATCCAGGGATCGTCTGCGAAGTCGGCGAGTGAGGCGGCGTCGCGGCCGGCGAGTGGATGGTGGTCGCTGACGAGAAGGGCCGGCGGGTCGTCGAGCAGTGGGGTGACGACGATGTCCTCCCGGTCGATTCGGCTCCAGTCGTAGTCCCACATCAGCGACATCTCGATCTCCCGGTTCTCCAGCATCGTCCAGAGTCCGGCGATGCGGGCGCTGCGGACGGTCAGCCGTACGCCGGGGTGGGCGTCGCGGAAGGCGATCACGGCCTGCGGGAGGAGCGAGGCGCCGACGGTGGGGAAGGTGCCGATGCGCAGGGTGCCCGCGCGCAGGCCGGCGTGGTCGGCGAGTTCGTTCTCCGCGGCCCGCAGTTCGCGTTCGATCCGTTGCCCCCGTTCGGCCAGCGCCCGTCCGGCGTCGGTGAGGGTGACGCCCCGGGCGTGGCGTTCCAGCAGGGGCTGGCCCGCCTCCGTTTCCAGGCGGCTGATCTGCTGCGACACCGCTGACGGGGTGTAGTTGAGGGCGCGGGCCGTCGCGGTCACCGAGCCGCGCCGGGCGACCTCCGTGAACAGCAGGATGCGCCGTACGTCGAGCATGCCGCCACCTCCAGCGTTCACTTCACCTTAATAGCCATGCAGATTTCCGAGATTGTACTTCACGCTGCCGTAACCCACCGTGGAGGACACCACGCACGGCGAGACCGTCGGTGGACTTCCCCTTCCCTGGCTGTGAGGAGTCGGTTGTGCTGCGTCTGCAGGGCGAGATGATCCGCGGAGGAACCAGCAAGTGCTGGATCTTCGACCACCGTGACGTGGCCGCCACGGGCGTGGACGTCGATGCCCTCCTGCTCGCCGCCTTCAACGCCGCCGACCCCCGCCAGATCGACGGCGTGGGCGGCGCCTCCTCCACCACCTCCAAGGCCGCCGTCGTACAGGCGTCGACCCGGGCCGGTGTGGATGTCGAGTACGCCTTCGCGCAGGTCGGTATCGGCGACGAGCGCGTGGAATGGGCCAGCAACTGCGGCAACTGCGCCACCGCCGTGGCCCTGTACGCCGTCCACCACGATCTCGTGCCGATCACGTCGGACACCACCACCGTCCGCATGCTCAACGTCAACACCGGGGCCCGCCTCACCGGCACGATCCCCACCCCCGCGGGCGTGGCCCCGGAGGAGGGCACGGCCGTGGTGCCGGGTACCTCGGCGCCGGGCGTGCCGGTCCTGCTCGGGTTCGAGGACCCGGCGGGCTCGACGACCGGCCGCGCTCTGCCGACCGGCCGGCCACTGGACGAGCTGACCGGCCCGGACGGCCTTGTCGAGGCATCCCTGGTGGACGCAGGCGCGCCGGCCGCTCTGTTCGAGGCCAAGGCGTTCGGTCTCGACGGCACGGAATCCCTCACCGCGTTCGCCACCGCCGTACCCGCGCTGACGCTGCTGCGCCGCCAGGCAGCGCTGGCCATGGGCCTGGCCCGTGAGGGCGATCCGGTCAGCCACGCGGTGCCGAAGGTGGGCATCGTCGCCCGGCCCGCGCCCTATCGCACCACACAGGGCGCACTCGTCCACCAGGACGCGTACGACCTGGCCGTGCGCATGGTCTCCATGCACGCCCCGCACCCGGCGATCGGCCTGACCTCCGCCGTGGCCCTGGCCACGGCCGCCGCCACCCCCGGCACCCTCGCCCACCGCGTCGCCCGGCAGACCGCCGACGGCACGCTGCGCCTGGGCACCCCCGCCGGCGTGGTCACCACCCAAGCCGTCCCCGCACCGGACGGCGCGTCCCCCACGGTGCTGCTGCACCGCGCCGCCCGGCGTATCGCCCGAGCCGAACTCCTCGTTCCCGTCCTGGAAGGACGCCCCGCATGAGCCGCAACGACGCCGCCCCGGGTACCGTCACCGCACCACCGGGCCGCATCCGCCGGATGCTGTCCCACCTGTACGTCCAGTGCCTGGTCGCCGTCCTCCTCGGCGCCGCCGTCGGCGGGCTGTGGCCGTCCGCCGGCGCTGACCTCAAGCCGCTCGGCGACGGCTTCATCGCGCTGGTGAAGATGTTCATCGCGCCGGTCATCTTCTGCACGGTCGTCCACGGCATCGCCTCCATGGGCAACGCCCGCGCGGTCGGCCGCGTGAGCCTGAAGGCCCTGGTCTACTTCGAGGTACTGACCACCGTGGCCATGGTGATCGGCCTGGTCGTCGTCAATGTCGTCAAGCCGGGCAGCGGTCTGCACATCGACCTTTCGACCCTGTCCGCCAAGGGCCTGCCGCCGGAGGCGACCACGGCCCACGAGGGCTTCGCCGCCTTCCTCCTCGCCGTCATCCCGGCCACCCTGGTCAGCGCCCTGACGGGCAACGAGATCCTGCCGGTGCTGCTGGTGTCCGTGCTGTTCGGATTCGGCCTGCACGCGAGCGGAGAGGCCGGCCTGGGCATCGCCCGGGGCGTCGAGAAACTCTCCACGGTCCTGTTCACGCTCATCCGCTGGGTCATGCGGCTGGCCCCCATCGGCGCGTTCGGCTCGATGGCCTTCACCATCGGCCACTACGGCCTGGGCACCCTGCGCCACCTGGGACTGCTGGTCGGCTCGTTGTGGCTGACCGCTCTCGTCTTCGTCCTGGTCGTCCTCGGGACCGTGATGCGCCTGAACGGACTGCGGCTGCTGCCCTTCCTGCGCTACATCAGGGAAGAACTGCTGATCGTCCTGGGCACCTCCTCCACCGAGCCCGTCCTGCCGCGCATGATGGCCAAGCTCCAGCACGCGGGCGCCTCGAAACCGGTCGTCGGCATCACGCTGCCCGCCGGGTACTCCTTCAACCTCGACGGCACCGCCATCTATCTGACCATGGGCTCGGTCTTCCTCGCCCAGGCCCTCGGCATCCACCTCAGCCTCACCCAGCAGCTGGCCATGCTCGCCGTCATGCTCCTCACTTCCAAGGGCGCCGCAGGCGTCACCGGCTCCGGCTTCATCGCCCTGGCCGCCACCCTCAGCGCCGTCCCCCACGTCCCGCCCGCCGCCCTCGCGCTGATCTTCGGCGTCGACCGGTTCATGTCAGAAGCCCGCGCCCTGACCAGCCTGGTCGGCAACGGCGTCGCCACCCTGGCCGTCGCCCGCTGGGAGGGCGAGCTCGACGAGGACCGCGCCAAGGCCGTCCTGCGCGGAGAGATCCCCTACGCCCCCGCCCCCGCTCCCTCCGCGGTGCCGGCCGAGCCCGATCCGAAGCAGACACCCGTACCAACCCGCGACCCGGTTCCCGCCGCAAGCTGACCTCGCGTGGGCGGGTCGGCCCGGAGCAGATACTCCGGGCCGACCCGCCCCGTCTCAACAGGATGTCGTACGCGCCGCCCGGGCTGATCAGGAACGCCTGACCCTCCGGTACGCCCAGTCTTCCCACCACTGCTCAAGTCCGGCGAATGCCGCACTCAACTCCCGCACCGTCTGCCGTTCAGGTGATCAGAGATCCACGGATTCCCCGACGTGAGGGAGGTGCCTGTCCGTAGGATCCGGGCGAGAGGCGCGTCAGGTGGCCAGGGATACAGAACCGGACCTCCATGCACTGATCACGGCCCGCAAGGCCGAACTGGAGCCGCGGGCAGAGAAATCGCGCCAGCAGCTTCAAGAGGATCTCCTCCGCCCGTGCGCACGTCTCGTACAGATGCGCGGGTCGACCTGCCCTCCCCGCAGGCCGGAACGGCAGTTGAACGCGTCCAGCTCACCGACCGAGAATGGTCCGACCGGCCTGTGTCATTCCGGCGGCTGACCGTTTCTAGGGGGGAAAGTGGGCGGTAGTGCCTTTGGGGAGCTTCTGCGTGACTGTCGGCTCTCGGTCGGCTGGACGCAGGACGAATTAGCCGACCGGTCAGGGGTGTCGGCCCACTCGATCAGTGTGTTAGAGGCGGGGCGGCGACAGCCGCGGCTCTCCTCGGTGAGCCGGCTCGCCGAGGCCCTCGCACTCGATCCGCGCCGCCGCGAACAGTTGCTCGCGGCGGCGCGCACCGTCTCCGCCCCGGCCCGCTCGGCCGTCGCCTCCGAGACGGGACGGCCGCGCCCGGGGGCGCCCTGCCAGCTCCCCTATGACACCCGGCTGTTCACCGGCCGGACCCGGGAGCTCGATCAACTGCTGGCGCTGGCCAGGTCGGCGCCCGCGGGCAGCGCCTCCGGCATGGTGGTGATCTCGGCGATCAACGGCATGGGCGGTGTGGGCAAGTCCGCGCTGGCCATTCGCGCCGGGCACCGGATGCGTGCGCAATTCCCCGACGGGCAGCTCTTCGTGGACCTCCACGGCCACACGGCCGGGATCGCCCCGGTCACCCCCGCCGACGCCCTGGACTGGCTGCTGCGTTCGCTGGGCGTAGCGCCGCAGCAGATACCCGAGGAACTGAGCACCCGCGCCGCCCTGTACCGGGAACGGCTCGCCGACACACGCACCCTGATCGTCCTCGACAACGCTGCCAGCAGCGCACAGGTGCGCCCGCTCCTGCCAGGCACTCCCGGCTGCCTGGTCCTGATCACCAGCCGCAAGCGGCTGACCGGCCTCGACGACGCACACAGCCTGGCCGTCGACCTTCTCCCGGACACCGACGCGGTGGCGCTGCTGCGAGAGGGCGCGGGCCACGGTCGCGTCCCCGCCGGCCATCCGGCGGCCGCCGAGCTCGTCCGGCTCTGCGGCCACCTGCCGCTGGCCATCCGCATCGCCGCTGCGCGGCTGCGCCACCATCGCGGCCTGGGCCTTCAGGACCTGGTGGACAGGCTCCGCGACGAGCACCAGCGCCTGACCCATCTGACGGACGAGGACCGCAGCCTGACCGCCGTCTTCGCAACCTCCTTCGCCTCCCTCGCTCCCGACGAACAGGACCTGTTGCGGCTGCTGGGCCGCTTCCCCGGCTACGACGTCGACACCTGTGCCGTCGCCGCCCTGGCCGGCACCGACCATCGCACAGCGGAACGGCTGCTGGAATCCCTGCTCCACCACAATCTGCTGGTCCAGCGCACGCCGGGGCGCTACCTCTTCCACGACCTCGTCGGTCTCTACGCCCGGTCGATGGCCGAAGACCAGACCGGGGAGACGGACCGCAACGCCCCGCTGGCCAGGCTGGCCGGGTACTACCAGCACGCCGCCGCGCGGGCCAACGAACACCTGGCACGCCGTACCCGCCCCGGCCGGCACCTCGAGCCGGCGGCACCGGCTGCCCTCCCCGCGCTGACGGACCGGGCCGAGGCCCTGGCCTGGATGCGCAGCGAGCACCGGAACCTGCTCGCACTCCTCGGTCACCCCGCCCTCGCGGCCCTCCCCTCGTTCACCGTGTCGATCTCCGCTGACCTGGCTGCCTTCCTTCTGCTGGAGGGGCGCTGGAGCCAAGCCGCCGCGCTGCACCAGTCCGCAGCGACCGCGGCGGCAACCGCCGGCGACCGCCGCGGCGAGGCGGACGCCCTGTGCGACCTGGGCCGAGCCCGGCACGCGACCGGCGACTACGGGGCCGCCGCAGAGCTGTACGAGAGGGCTCTCGCGATCCACCAGGAGCTGGGCGACCCGCACGGCGAGGCCAACGACCTGCACGAGCTCGGCCGCATCCGGCTGCTGACCGGGGAGATCCGCGAGGCCGCCTGGCTGCACGAACGAGCCCTTTCAGCCTTCCGGGCCCTCGGCGACCGGCTCGGCGAGGCCCGCGCGCTGTGCGACCTGGGCCGGGCCCGGCACTCCTCGGGCGACTCCCCTGCCGCGGTCGAGCTGACCTCGCAGGTGCTCACCCTCTACCGAACCATGGGAGACCGCCGCGGCGAAGCCGCCGCCCTGCACGACCTGGCCTACATCCTGGAGGAGGTGGGCGACCGGGGCAGAGCCGGGGAGCACTACCAGGAGGCGCTGACGATCTACGAGGACCTCAACAGCGTGCAGGGCGTGGCCAACACCCTGCGTGGGCTGGGCCGGGTCCGGCACGCCGCCGGCGACCACGGCGCCGCGGCCGAACTGCACCAGCGCTCCCTGGACGCCTGCCGGGAGGCGGGCAGCCGTCACGGAGAGGCCGACTCGCTGCTGGGCCTGGGCCGGGCCCGCGACGCGCTGGGTGACAGCCGTGACGCCGTCGCTCTCTACCAACAGGCGCTGGCGCTCTACCAGGAGACCGGCAGCCGTCTCGGCGAGACCAGCGCCCTGCTCGACCTCGCGGCCCTGACTGAGCGGACGGCGGACCCACGCTCGGCGCTGACGCTCCACCAGCAGGCCCTGGCACTCGCCCGCGACACCCGCAGGCTGTTGCACGAGGCGCGTGCCCTGGAAGGCGCCGCCCGCTGCACTCTCGCTCTCGGCGACCGCGCCGCCGCCCTGTCCGGCCTGGAGGAGGCAGTCGAACTCTACCGCCGACTCGGCTCACCCTCCGCCGCGGACGCCGAGGCCCGGCTCGCCGCCCTGCGGACCGAACACGCTCCGGCCGCCGAGGGCCAGCCGCCGCGGCGGTCCACCAGCACGTCGACGCCATCGACTCCCGTGACTGCGCGGTCGCGTGGGCGGTCGGAGAGACCATCCTGACAGGGCCGCGGCGTAGGCGGCGTCCGGCGCGCAGCAGCCGGACGCGCAGTACAGGCCGAAACTGACTTCAGCACGGGACGGCCCGAGGATCGGCAGCCGTCAGCTCCTGAGACAGCACGGTGCGGCCCGGAAGCGCCGGCGCGTCCCTCACCCCATGGGTGCTCACCCGGCGGCCCCTTCCCACCCGGAGGCATGGTTTGACCGACCGGGGCCTCCTGCTTGTTCAGCGTCCAGGCTGAGGGGACCCGTCATAGCCGTACTCGCCCGGGTCCGAACGACAGGCGAACGTCAACCTGCCGTCATGGATGTGCCGTCCCGGGGCATCGAGGATGTGGTGCAACGCAAGGGCGACAACAGCGACCATCCCGGCAACGGCGGCACCGGTTCCCTCACCTCGCCGTGCAACTAGCCACTCCGCACAGTGTGTTGAAGCGCCCAGGCTGTGATGCAACGCGCCCCGGGCACCTGCTCCGGTAGGAGAACCGACATGGAGATCAGTAACAGAGTCAAGGCCGCTGCAACGGCATTACCCCCGCCCACCCGCGTCATGTCCATGGGCTCGGTGCAGTCGCCTCATGCCGCTGGGGCCCGATCCCCGGAAACAGCGGAAACATCGCTCTGCCAGGAGGCGA
Organism: Streptomyces incarnatus; assembly: GCF_001027185.1. Taxonomy (NCBI): domain Bacteria; kingdom Bacillati; phylum Actinomycetota; class Actinomycetes; order Kitasatosporales; family Streptomycetaceae; genus Streptomyces; species Streptomyces incarnatus. The sequence continues at coordinate 200,213 of NZ_CP011498.1, forward strand.
GGTGACCTACGGCGGGACCAACGCGGCCCTGCCGATCATCGCCGGCGTCTACGCTGACGGCGGCCTTGGGCTCGAACCCGGCCTCGCTCCCGTACGCCGACCCGAACGCGCTCCACGACATGACCGGCGGCAACAAAGGCAGTTGCTCGACCGCGTACTTCTACACCGTGGAGCAGGAATACGACGGCCCGATCGGCCTCGGCCCCCCGAGGGCACCGACTCGACGCCCTCCACAGCGTGCCCCGCTGTCCTTCTCACGCGGCGGGGCACACCTGCGAGCACCTCGCGGATGTCCGTGGACGCCTGCGGAGTCGCTCCGCTGCGGCAGATGCTGTTCGCCGGCCGGTGCCCGGCATGACGGATCAGCAGCGAGGAATATTGGCGTCCCGGTTGACGGAGCGGGCATTGCCGTCGGCGTATCCGGCGAAGACGTAGGCGTTGCCGGTCCAGTACCACCCGTTGCCGTCGTTGTAGTTGACCTCGTTCACCCGGTACCAGGTGTTGCCGTAGTTGCCGATGCTCTGGCCGACGGTCCAGCACTGGGCGTAGACCGAGCCGCCCGGAGGGACATCCGGCCAACCAATCTTGCCGCCCGTGGTGTTGGGGTTGTTGTAGAGACCGACCCAGTGGCCGACGTTGATCGGGACGATGTCGTCGGCGGAGGCGCTCCCCGCTGACGTGATGAGCGCGCAGGCGCTCACGGCTGCGGCCGCCACGAGAGTCGCGGTGCGGCGTCCGAATCTGATCCTCATGCGGGTGCTCCTCACGGTGCGGTGCCAGTGGTGCGCTATGACGGCGCGCACTCAGCCTGGCCCGTCCGCAGCCCGCCGGCCATGTCTTCTGTTCTCACTAAAAGGCTTGCAAACAGGGGGAATTGGGTGTGCTGCGCATTGAGTTGTCGACACAAGACCTGGCTCGGATCCGGTTCGCACCGCAGCCGGCGCCACTCGTCGAGCTCAAGCTCGCACTGATGATGCTGCTGCGCCCGGATTCGGAGCAGGTCTTCGGGCGGTGGCGGCGCGGATTACGGCAGCGCCTGCCCGGCACCACCCGCCCGCTGTGGGACCTGATCTCCGCATACACTGGTCCGGCATTCCTCGACCCGCTGAGCACGGACCTGGCGACCGGCCTGGACGCGGTCCGGGCCGCCCCCATCACCCTGGTGCGGGCGGGCGTCGAACAAGCCTGGGCCGGGCGGAGGGGCCCTATGCCCCCTTGGCTGAGGGATCTGGTCCACGGTGACGTCACCTCCCGAGAGCGGTTGTGCCTGGGCCTGAACGATGCCTTTGACGCTGCGTTCGGCGCGACCTGGCCCCAAGTGACGGCTGGCCACAAGGCCGAACTCGCTCGCTACGCTCTCGACGCGGCCGAGCGCGGGGTCGTCGGCGCGCTGGCCACACTGTGTCCAGGCTCCCGGCTGGTCGACGGCTGCTGGGAGGTCGACGCGCCCTATGCGCGGCACGTGGCGGCAGCCGGTCGTGGCCTGGTTCTCCTGCCCACGTTCCATTGGACCGGTGCGACTCTGGTCGGCGACAACGAGGATCAGCCACTGCTGGTGGTCTATCCGGCCGGTCCGGGCACACCGGTCCTGCCCGCCGCTCCGGGTGAGGACGCGCTCGCTCCGGTCCTGGGCAGCACCCGAGCGCGCGCACTGCGCCTGCTGAGCGATCCACTGAGCACCAGCGAACTGGCCGCCAACCTTGCAGTCAGCCCGGGCGCGGCCTCTATGCACGCGGCTGCCCTCCGCGAAGCCGGACTGATCGACACGGTGCGCAACGGCCGTGCGGTCCGGCACGAGCTCACGGCACTGGGCAAGCTCCTGACCAATGCCGCGGGCATGTCTTTCCTGTAAAACGCCGTACGCGTCAACAACACGCTGTTCGTCGACGTGTCACAGGGGCCGCCGTGTCGTGGCTGGACAGGTGCTTGCCCGTGGTGAGGGGTGGCGGGAGGACCGGCAGGTGGTAGTGGTCGGTGAGGCCTGGCGTCGGACGGGGCACGGTTCAAGGTGGTGCTGCCGTGGCTTGGCGATCGGGTCGTTCTCGGTGTGTTTCGGGGCGGATCGGTGGCCGGGAGGGTGTGCCGGGAGGGTCTCGAGTGTCGCCCGAGTGATGTTCCGGGCGGTGTTGGTTGTCTGTGTGATGTGCCGGACGCCCGGGGAGTCGGGCGTGGGCCGCGGCCATGCATCGCACAGAACAGCACCTATCAGGTCAACGTGTCATCGAGTCAACGATCGGAGTAGGCATGAACATCAACCACGAGGAATCCGCTCAGGAGCTCGACGCCGACAAGCTCGCCGCTCTCGCGGAGACGGACGAGGCCACTGCCGTCCAGCCGGTCACCCCGAAGCGTGCCAACAGCAAGTACGCCCTGCTGCAGGACGGTACCGACAGCTGAGACCGCGGGATCTGTCCGCGCACTGACGGCCACGCTCGCTCGACTCCCCACCCCATCCGGCATCAATCTTCACGAGGGCTCATATGCGGCAGCCTCGAATTCTCCTGGTCAATCCGCCCATCTGGAACGTGTACGCGCCGCACCTGGCGGTACCGCTGCTCGCCGCGGTCATGCGGCGGCACGGCTGGCAGGTCACCTCGCTCGATTTGAGTATCGAGCAGACCGACTGGCTGCTGTCCTGCGAAGGCCTTGGGGAACTGCTGCCGAAGGCGGAGCGCCGCCTGGACGGCCTGGCCGCGCACGAGCGCGGGGCGCACGAAGAGATCCTCGCCGTGTTCGGTGACACGGTGCGGCGCGTGGACGCCGCGCGTGCGGCCCTCAAGTCCCGTGCTGTACTGGCCGATCCGGCCGCTTTCACCGACGCCGCCACCGTCGTCCGTAACGGGCTCGCCTGTGTCTCCGCCTCCTTTCCCGGCCTGAGGTTCGACCTCAGGGGGAACTTCTCGTGCTTCTCGCACCGGCGCTCCAAGGACATTCTGTTGGCGGCCGGTTCGCCGGAGCGCAACGTGTACGCGTGGGCGCTGGAGCGGCGCCCGATCCCCGGCCTGGACGATGCCGATCTGGCGGTGGCCGGTATCTCGGTCTCCGCCGACACCCAGCTGATCGCGGCCCTCACCACGGCCCGGCACATCAAGCTCCGCCGCCCCGACGTGCATGTGGTGATGGGCGGCAACCTGACCACGCGGATGGTCAGCCGCTGGCAGGAGGAGCATCCCTTCTTCGCGTACGTCGACTCGTTCGTGTCCTACGAGGGCGAGGACGCGCTGCCCGCGCTGTGCGACCGGATCACCGGCGCCGATGACCGGCCGGTGCCCGGGCTCCTGGAACGGGATGGGCGCGGCGGCCTGTCGCGCACCCCTGCCGCCATGGTCGACGTCTGCGAGCTGCCCACGCCGGACTTCGACGGACTGCCCCTGGACCGGTACTTCGCCCCCGGGCCCGTGCTGCCGCTGCAGGCGTCGCGCAGCTGCGCGTGGGACTGCGCGTTCTGCTCGATCCCCTTCGCCAGCAACAAGTTCCGCATCCGCCGCCCCGAGCAGGTCGTCCGCGACATGGCGGCGCTCGCGGCCAAGCACGGCAGCGACAGCTTCATGTTCGTCGACGAGATCATGACGCTGACGTCGCTGCGGGGCGTCTCCCGGGAGCTGAACGAGGGCGGGCACGAGCTGTACTGGTACGGCGAGACCCGGTTCAGCAAGGGGCTCGACGACGAACTGGCCGCCGCGCTGCGCCGCTCCGGCTGCCGTCGCCTCGACCTCGGCCTGGAGTCGTACAACCAGCGCGTGCTCGACCTGATGCGCAAGGGCACCAAGGTCGACGACATCGAGCCGTCGCTCAAGGCGCTGCTGGGCAACAAGGTTCCCGTGCACCTCTTCTGCATGACCGGGTTTCCCGGCGAGAGCGAGGAAGAGGCCCTGCGCACCCAGGAGTTCGCCGCTCAGACGCTGCGACGGTCCGTGGAGGAGTTCGGCGTGCCGTACTCGACCGCCGCCAACGGGCCTTTCATCCTCGACGTGTTGTCGCCCGTCGGCGAGCGACCCGACCTGTTCGGCGTCGAGCTGATCCCGCCGGAGGAGGGCGAGGATCTGGCCTTCGACCTCGACTACACGGTGAGCACGGGGCTCAGCCGGCAGGACGCGGCCCGGCTGACCTCCGGCGGGGGCGGCGGCCCGGCCGCCGGCGCCGCCTTCCACGGGGGGACCTGGATCGGGGACGCCGAGGAGTGGTCGTTTTTGTGGGCGCTCGCCGAGGCGGAGCTGCCGGCCCGGCGGGTGGCCGTGCCCGCCGCGCCGTGCCCCGAGGTGGGGCGGGCCGCCACGGTGCGGCTCGCCAACGGCGTACGCGGACGGGTCTCGGTCACCGGGCGCGGCGTCCTGCTGCACGTGCCCTCGTGCGACGCCCTGCTCGAGGTACCGCAGGAATGGCGGCCGCTGCTCGACGGGCGTACCCACGCCCTGGCCGACCTGTGGCGTGACATCCCCTCGCCCCGCGCGGCGGCGGCGACGCTGGCGCGGCTCGCCTCCCACGGCGCGCTCAGCGTCGCACAGGGCTCACCCGACATGGAGTCGGCCTGCGTGTGGTACGCCGCGCAGCCCCACCTCGTACAGGACTCCCGCCCCGATGGCAGTTGTCTGCTCGTCTCCCCGGAGACCGGCCGGGGCGTCAGGGTGAGCGCCGCCGGGCGGCTGCTGTGGCTGCTCGCCGCCGACGGCGCGACCGACGCCGAGCTAGCGGAGCGGTCCCGGCTGCCCGAGCGGCAGCGGCGGCTGCTCCTGGCAAACCTCGCCGAACACCGGGTGATCGCCTGCGCCGCGCTCGCACCCGGGCTTCTCGCACTGCCGCGCGTCGCGGCCTGACGTACAGGAGTTGCTGTGCCCCACCCGGCCCCCGCGACCAACGCCCCACTGGAGCGTTTCTGGAAGGACTTCGCCTCCCGCCACTGGGAGCGCGCCCCGCTGACGCTGCCCTCCTCGCCCATCCAGCTGGGGCTCACCGACGAGCAGTTGGTCCGCGCCCTGACGCTGGCCGCCGACCCCGCCAACCGGGTCAAGGGCTCGGGCCTGCCCCGCATCGTGGTGACGGTCGACGGCCGGACCCAGCCCATCGACACCCGGCCGTTCCTGCCGCTGCCCCACGACCACGACCTGGACGCCTATCTCGCCCGGGTCGACGCGCGGATGCGCGAGCACGAGTGGAGCGTCGCCGTCTCCGGACTGCACGCCGTCGACGCGGCGCTGTGGGACCGGGCCAAGAAGCTGGCCGACGACGTCCACCGGTACACCGGCAGCCGGGTCGCGGGACGCGTCGACATCGACACCTTCATCGGCCGCTACACCTCCACCAACGTGGGGGTGCACGTGGACCACGCCGGGAACTTCGGCTTCACCCTGCGCGGCCGCAAGCTCCTGCTGACCTGGCCGCCCAAGCTGGCGGACCTGGTCCCCCAGCACACCGCCGACTACGCCGCGGCCCGCCACCTCGCCGACGAACTGGTCGGTGTGCCGGGTGCGTTGACGTACTTCCCCTCCGAGCAGCTGCACGTCGGCGAGGCCCCCGACGCCGTGGCCGTCAACGTCAACATCGCCTTCTTCACCCGCAGCGACCCGGCCGCGCTCGTCGTCGACGCGGTCGGCACCCTGCTCGGCCGGGCTCGTACGGCAAGCCAGGCCCCCATCGCCGCGGACGGCATCCCGGCGCAGGCCGCCGCCGCACTGGCCACGCTCGATGGGCTGAGCGGCGCCGAGATCGCGGACGTCGTCTGGGAGCAGCACATGGCCGCGGTGACCTCCGGCGGCCTCGGCGTCGGCAGGCCCGCCGATCCGCTCGTCCCGGTGCCGCGCCGGGCCCGGGTACGCACCCGGGCGGACGTCGAGGTGCGCCAGCGGCTGCTCGCTGACGGCCGGCACGCCGTCGCCGCCCAGGGACACACCCTGAAGGTCGCCGGGCATCCGCAGGTCGCCGCGGCCGTGACCGCGCTTGCCGACGGCGACACCCTCGATCTCGCCGACTTCGAGCGCACGGCGGACCCCGAAGCCGTACCGCTGCTGCACGCCGTGCTGCTCAGGCTGTCGGCGTGGCGGGCCGTCGAGGCCGAGGAGGCGCAGGGCCGGTGACCGCGATCCGAGCGAGCAGGCCCGCGGCGCTTGTGGTGGTCGCCGCCCTGCTGGTGAGCACCGTGGGCGACGAGGTCGCGATGGTGGCGCTCGCCCTGCGCGGCGCCGACCGCACGCACCTGACGTCGGTGGTGTCGGCACAGATGCTGGCCGCTCTGGTGCCCGGCATCGCGCTGGGCGGTCCCATCGGCCGGATCTGCGACCGGTTCCGCCTGGACGGCGTCCTCGCGACCGCCCTGGCCCTGGAGTGCGTGATCGCGGCGGGTGCGGCCGCCGTCGCCAACGGGGCGCTGCTGCTCATCGCCACGATGCTGCTGCTCGGTGTGCTCGGGGCCGTCGCCCAGACCTGTGTGATGACCCTCGTGCCGCAGCTGTACCCGCAGGCCGACGCACAGCTGCGGATGAACGGGCTGATGGAGTCGGTGCGCAACGCCGGATACGTCGTCGGCCCCCTGCTGGTGGGCCTGCTGACGGCACACGGCGGCACCGGCCTCGCGCTCTGGGTCGACGCGGCCACCTTCGCCTTCGCCCTGCTGGCGATCCCGGTGGTCACCGCCTGGCTGGCGGCGGCCGCGCGTAGCGGCGGGTCCGTGCTGCAGGAGGCGGTGCAGCGGCCCGGGGGCGGCCTGAGAGTCGGCCTGTCGCTGCTGTGGGCGGGGCGCCGGATCACCCTCGGCACGGTCGTGATCACGATCGCGGCGACCTCGGTGGCCAATGTGCTGCTGCCGTTCTTCGCCCACGACATCCCGGGCGGCACCGCCGTCTACGGGACGCTCCTGGCCACCTGGAGCGTGGGCCTGGTCCTCGGCCCGTGCCTGCTGCGCGGCCCGCTCGGCCGCAGGCCCACCGCTCCGGTCGCCGTCGCCGCGGCCACTGTCATCGGCGTGAGCTATCTGGTGACCGGCGCGTTCCCCGTCGTCCCCGTCATGCTGGCGGCCTTCCTGGGTGGCGGCATGGCCAACGCCGTGCAGAACGTGGCGCTGCGCACCCATGTGATGGCCGACTGCCCGCCCGAGGTACGGGGCCGGGTGGGCGCCGCGTACGGGGCGACGCTGCAGAGCGCCGTGGCGGTCGGCTTCGCGCTGGCCGGACTCGCCCCGGCCGACTGGGCCCGCTGGGGCATCCTGGCCGGCGGGGTGATCGCCACCCTGGCCGGACTGTGCGGATGGCTGCGGGCGGTGGGCGCCGCGCCGGTGGCCGCGGCGCCGGTTCTGCAAGCGGGCAGGACGTCATGAGTGAACGCCCCCTCGTCCTCGACCCGGTCGTGCCCCGGTTCTGCGCGCAGACGGGAGCCTCGCTCCCGCTCGCCTGGGAACTGGCCTGGACCCCGCACCCCGACGAACCGGTGGTCCGCCTCGCGCCGCCGCCCGAGCCCCTCCTCCTGGACCGCGGCATCTGGCCCCGCGCGCTGCCGCCCGACACCGTCCTGGCACCGGCGCGGACGGCCCGGCTCAGCCGCACCCCCGTCCCGTTCCTGGGTGAGGGCGCGCCGGTGGCCGTACTGTCCTGCGCGCGACCGGCCGTCTTCGCCGAACTGCCCGTGGCTGTCGGCGAGTTGCTGGAGGGCGGCGCCTCGGTCGCCGAGCTGCGCGCGGCGTGGGGCGGGGCGGACGCGGCCGTCGACCACCTGCTCGTGGGCCTGGTCCGCCTCGGCCTGCTGACCGGTGCCCCGGCGGCACCGAACGACGCGCCCCGGGCGCTGGTGCGGGAAGCCTGGGTGACCAACGCCCGTGACGACATCCTGGCGCACACCCCGACGGGCAACTTCCTCCGGGTGGGCACGGCGGCGCTCGCCCTGTGGCAGCTGGCGGGTACCGGACCCGGTGTCGCCGGCGACGACGTTCCGGACCGACTCCGCGACGTGGCCGACCGGTTGCTGTCGGCGGGGATGCTGCGGGCCGTCGCCTGACAGGCGCCCAGTGACGATCGCCTGACGGGCGCCCGGTGACGATGCGAGGGACGAGAGGGGACATACGCGTGGACATGTCGGCCGACGAGGCGGTGCGCAGGCTCACCCGGCCCGGAATGGGGACGGAGAACGCCGGACCCGTGCT
>NZ_CP011499.1:0-37805 GCF_001027185.1 Streptomyces incarnatus
AAGAGCATCGCGGCGGAGCGCGGGGCCTGGCTGGTCTTCGAGGACGAAGCCGGACAGTCGCTGACTCCGCCGCGCGCCAGAAGCTGGGGGCGTCGGGGTTGCACACCGGTTGTGAGGGTGCGCGGTCGAGGCTCCGGGCGGGTGTCGATGGTCGGCATGACCTGCTACAGACCCGGCCAGCGGTCCCGTCTGTTCTTCGCGGTCCGAGAGTACACCGGGCGCAAGGACCAGCCGAAAGGCTTCGGCTGGTGTGACTTCCGGGACCTGATCGTCCGCGCCCGCATCCAGCTCGGGGGCCCGATCGTGCTGGTCTGGGACAACGTCCGGCTGCACCTGACGAAGCCGCTTCGCGAGTTCATCGACGCGAACGCCGAGTGGCTCACGGTCTTCCAGCTGCCCACCTACGCGCCCGATCTGAACCCGTCGGAAGGGGTCTGGTCGCTGGTCAAGCGCGACATCGGCAACCTTGCGGCGGCCAACCTCTCAGACGTCACCCAGGCCGTGAAGCGCAGGCTCAAGAGGCTCCAGTACCGCCCGGACGTGATCGACGGATGCCTTGCGGGCACCGGCCTCGCTCTGGATCAACTCGCGCGTGACGCCACCGAGCGGGGCGCCGCGCCCGGTTACGCTGCGGGTCATGACACCCGAGCCGCCCCAGGCGATCACCAGCTGCTGGCTCTCCTGGCTGGCGGTCCGCACCCAGGACCGGACGGAAGTGGTTGATCAGATCGGCCTCACCCAGGTCACCGAGACGTCCTGGTCCGCCGGCGCGGAGCTGATCGACCGCATCGCCCACGAGCCTGCTGAGCGCTTCTCACGCGTGCTGGTCACTCCCGCGCTCAACGGCTGGGTGCTGGTCATCGGCCCGTGGTGCGGCCTGCCCTATTTGAACCGCACAGCCGATGTCACCCGCCTCTGCCTGGAGCTGAGCACACGGCACGGCCGGGCGCACCAGCACGCTTCTCATCACCACCCCGCCCGCAGCACAGCTCACCGACCCATTCGCGCACCGCGGCACGAGCAGCTGACCACCCGACATCACGAGTTCAAGTTCAGTAGTGCCGCGTCAGAGAACGTTTACCCTGCCACTTTGTCAGGCGGGGCTAGCTCCAGGGTGCATGGCGGCGCGGCGGGGAAGAGGCTTCCTGACGCGGCGCTACCGTCATGAGGTGACAGGAATCAATGCCGACCGGCGGTGGTCCGGATCCATGCCGGCGGCCTATGAGCAGTACCTCGTGCCGGTAGTCTTCCGGCCCTTCGCCGAAGACCTGAGCGCCCGGGCAGCGGCACTCCACCCTGGGCGAGTCCTCGAACTGGCTGCGGGGACTGGCGTGTTGACAGCGGAACTGCTCGCAGCGGCACCCTCGGCCGAGGTGACGGCCACCGACCTGAACGAGGCCATGGTCGCTTTCGGGTCGACCCGGGCCCCTGGCGCGGTGTGGCGGCAGGCCGACGCGCAGCGGCTGCCGTTCCCGGACGGAGGCTTCGACCTGGTGGTCTGCCAGTTCGGTGTGATGTTCTTTCCCGACCGCATCGAGGCCTTGACCGAGGTCCGCCGGGTGCTGGCCCCGGGCGGCCAGTTCCTCTTCAACACCTGGGGCCCGCTCGGGACGCACGCCTTCGAAGTCGCGCTGCAGGCCGGGCTGGAGCGGGCCTTTCCGGTCGACCCGCCACGGTTCTTCCAGACGGTTCCGCACGGCTATGCCGACCCCGCTGTCGTGGCCGCTGATCTGGCGGCCGCCGGGTTCGCTGTCGAGTACGAGCAGGAGCTGACGCTTCAGGGCCGGGCCGCGTCGACCGCCGACCTTGCCACCGGGTACCTCACCGGGACACCGGTGCGCGCGGCAGTTGAGGAGCGCGGCGACGGACCGGCCGTCCGGGCCACCGTCATCGAGGAGATGACAGCCCGTCTGGGCCCGGGGCCGGTCACCGCCCCGATGACGGCGTACGTCTTCCGTGGCGCGGCCTGAACGCAGGACGCGCCCGCGCAGAGGATGGGCATGAGTCGGCCTCGACGGGGCTCGTCGCACGGACGCCTGGTGCTCATCAGGCAACGTTCGCTCTGGTGACGACCCTGCGTAGCCGTTCGTCGGCGGCATGCTTGTTCCACCAGATGATCTAGCGGCTGATCATGCTGCCCTGCTCTTTGCGGCTGGCGTGGTCGGTGCCGTCGAGGGCGAAGTAGCGCAGTGCGGTGAATTGGGCCTCGATCCGGTTGAGCCAAGAGCTGTTGGTCGTGGTGTAGGCGATCTCGACATTGTTCGCCGCGGCCCAGGTCCCGACCCGCTGACATCGCTTCGTCGTCAGGTGCGGTGAGTAGTCGTCGCAGACGATTGCGATGCGCACCTCCGCCGGGTGGAGTGAGCGCAGGTAGCGGCAGAACTCCAGGAACTTGGAGCGGTTCTTGGTCTTCTTGATGTGCCCGTAGAGCTGGTCCTTGGCGAGGTCGTAGGCGGCTCCTTGTCACAAGAGGGCGAACGTTGTCTGATGCGGCACTAGTAGGACTCCGTTAGGTCTGTCTGCCTGCAGTGTTCAGGGGCATGAGGACTGTGTGGACGAACATGAAGTCAATCGTGTTCGGGCGAAGTTGGCGTTATTCGTGGCGGACGTGTTCGCCTCGATACCGCGCAAGGACCAGCGGGCCAAGGGCGACTGCTATCTGCGGGGACTGATGATGGACGGCCGCCGCAAGTCCATCCAGGCCATGGCCTCGCGGCTGCCGGACGGCAACGAGCAGAACCTGCAGCAGTTCGTGAACCAGTCCACGTGGGATCCGGTGCCGGTACGCCGGCGGATCGCCAAGCGGCTGGTGCCGCAGATCGGCGCGGACGCCTGGGCGGTTGATGACGTGTCGTTCCCCAAGGACGGCAGGATGTCGGTCGGGGTTGCTCCCCAGTACTGCGGTGCGCTGGGCAAGCAGGCCAATTGCCAGGTCGCGGTCAGTGTCCACGCGGTCTCCGACACGGCGTAGTGCCCGCTGAACTGGCGGCTGTTCCTGCCCAAGGAGTGGGCCGATGACGCCGTCCGGCGACGGAGGACGCCCTGGACGAACTGGCCACCTGGCAGCTGGTGCCGCCGCTCGTGGTGGCGGACGCCGGCTACGGCCAGAACGCGGACTTCCGCGCAGCGCTGGCCGAGCGGGGGATCGTTATGTGGTCGGCATCCGCGGCGATCTGACCGTCCAGCCCCATGACGCCCTCCCCGACGCCCCCGCCTGGTCCGGCAACGGCCGGCGGCCGGTGCCCCGCTACCGCCGGCCGCCGGTGCCGGTGGCGGAACTGGCTGCGGCCGCAGGACGGGAGGCCTTCGCGGAGGTGACCTGGCGGGAAGGCCTCCCGCTCTCCGATGACCTCCCGCTTCCTTGCGGTGCAGGTCCGGCCGGCTGGTGTCCGTCCGCGTCGCCTGGCTCAGGCAGCCGCGGTGGCCGAGCACGGCCGGTGGGACGGCGCCCTGCCCGAGGTGTGGTTGCTGGCCGAATGGCCCGACGGCGAGGACAAGCCGACCCGCTTCTGGCTGTCCGACCTGCCCGACGACACCCCGATCCCGGAGCTGGTCCGCCTGGCGAAGATCCGCTGGCGCGTCGAGCACGACTACCGCGAACTCAAGCACGGCCTGGGCCTGGACCACTTCGAAGGCCGCTCCTGGAACGGCTGGCACCACCACGCCCCCCTGGTCACCGCCGCCCACGCCTTCCTCACCGAACAGCGGCTGGCCCCAAAAGCCGACACACCGGACTCACCCTCTACCAGATCCTCGACACCCTTCAGGACCTGCTGAACTGCTGGACCGGCGTCTGCACCACCTGCCACCAACCTCTGCCCGGCAGGACCACGCCAAGATCAAGACAGACCTATCGGAGTCCTACTAGTGCCGCATCAGGCAACGTTCCCGTGTCGACCACAGCTTGCGCTGACTATGACGGGCTGAGCCTTCACCTAGGAGGCGAGACGTCCCGGTGGCGCTTGTAGGCACGGGTGACCAGCGCGACGCCGAAGATCAGCTGCACGACGAAGAGCGCGTCGTACCAGTGTGGGGCGTCGAAGGGAACGTCCCAGACGGCCCAGGCCAGGGCGCGCATGCCGATGAAGACAGCGGCGACGAATCCCCAAGATCGGGCGACCGATGACCACTGGTCCGCAGTGCCGTCCTTCTTGGCGGCCTCGCTCTGACTCCTCAGGGTTTTGATCGCTTTGATCTTCTCGGTGCCGGTGAGCTCGGCGTGCTCGCGCTCGATCTGGTCCTTGGCGTCCTTGAGATTCATCGTTCCCCCTTCGTCAGCAGATTGTCCGGCCCCGTCAGAGTCAGCACAAGCTTGGGTCGACACGGCGGACGTTGCCTGATGCGACACTAGAACGAACGCCAGGAGCGGGATGATCGGTGCACCACCTGCCACAGGTCAGGCCCCCTTTTATTACGGCTCGGCGGCGTCATGCTACGTGTCGTGATCGGGACACGAAGACGCGGAGTGTGTGGTGCTCGGCGCCCCGTGGTTGCCGGTCACCAGCGGCGGGGTGCCGCGCTCGCAGGCCAGCTAAAGCGCTCCTTACCTTGTTGGCGGGTTGATTCCGGTCCTTCGTACGATCGGCACACCCAGGGGCCTGGGTGTGGCTGGAAGCGCTCATGCCGTACGTGTGGATTTGACTGATAGGCCGCTCAGTGCCCCGGGACACGGCCACTCATTGGGATGAGCGAACAGAGATCGCTTCGTAAGGACACGTCGGCGTGGTGTTCCACCCTCGGCTCGGCATCCTCGGGCAGCAGGCGGCCCGCTCGAGTCAGGGTGGCGAGCCCGTGCAGGGACGCCCAGAACACCTCGGTGAACAGTCCCGGGTCGATGCCGTCCCCGGCGACCTCGGCGAGGCACTCGAGCAGGGCGGCGAAGGCGTCCTTCAGTGGCTCCGGGGTGTCCTCCTGCGCGTACGCCAGGCCGCCGTCGAGCTGGAACAAGGCGTCGTAGACCGCCGGGTTGTGCTCGGCGAAGCCGAGGTAGGCGCGGGCCAGGGCGGCGACCCAGGCGCGAGGTCCGTCCGCGGCGGAGGTCGCGGTCGGCACCGGCACGGCGGCGGTCATCGGATGTTCCACAACGGGTTCCGCGTAGGTGTGCGGGCCCGCCGCGCTCGCGAGTCTCGACCTTGTGAGGAGCTGTGCTCCTGTGCGCCCAGGCTCTGGGGCGTAGCGGGGTTCGGGGCAGCGGTGGTGAGCCCCGCCACGGGGGTTCAGGATGGACACAGCGGCGGATCACATGCCAAGTCGGTGATCTTGCGGTTGGACTGGTGAGAGCCATGAATTCGTGGTGCCTTCCGCTGCTCGCGTCGGTGGCTTCGCTGAGCGCGGGGCGAGCGGATGGCCGCTGAGCGCGCCTGGCGTGCCAGTTGCTCGCAGACCAGTCCATGAACGCACGGGTGTCGGAGTGAGGAGGGCTGAGATGACTACAGAGGCTGAACTGCTCAAATCCGACGATCAACGGCTTGATGAGCTGTTTCGCAAGAGTCCGGCCGGTGAGATCCCCAAAGGTCCGATGGAGGGCCTGGCGGTCTTCCCTGTGGCGGGTCGGGCGGGAGCGTGGCTGCTCGCCAGTCTGGTGAATCTGACCGCGTGGCGGGGCAAGGTCTTCAGCCCGGACGGTTACCTCAGTAACCGGCTCACCGCGCTGGACATCCTGTCCATCGTGGCCACGGTCGGGCCTGGCCCGAGCCGTCTGGACGACCAGGAGTGCATCGTCATCGACTACTCCCACACGTCCTTGGTGTTCGGAGGCGTGCGCGACGAGCTCCGTCAGGTCGGCCCGGGCCTGTACCTGGGCCTGATCTGGCTGGCCGGCCGCAAGATCGGATGGTTCACGCTGCGCGACCCCGACAACGCGGAAAGCGCGGACGACAGCAGCGCATAGGTCGGCCGCGCCGGAACCCAGGTGTCTGATCATCGCCGTTCCGAGCGCCCGACCCGACAGGATGTCCTCCCTGCGAACACGCAGTGACACTCTTTAGCGCGTCGCGTCGGGTAGTCGGTCCGCAGGCGAAGGCTCAGCATCAGGCCGACATCACGAGAGGACCTGACCGTGCCTCCCGCTATCGCTATGCAGTGCCCCCGCAGAGCCGCACCCCACCCGTCGCGCGTCATGGCACCGGCCAAGCTCTCCTGGCACCGGCCGGTCACTGCCCTGGCGGCATTGGCCACCACGGCACTGGCCCTGACGGGACTACCTGCTGCCACGCCTCCCAGCGCGCCGCCGGCGCTGCATGGCACCGTCACCAGCGCGGGAATACCGCTGCCTCACGCGGACGTCACTCTCTTCACTGGAGACCGCCAGGGCGTCCGGAAGCTGGGGCGCGCCACGACCGACGCCAGGGGAGCCTTCGAGATTCGGTCCACCCATCCCACGGGCTCGGTGGTGTACGTCGACGCCGCGCCCCATGGCGGCCGGTCGTTGCGTCTGCGTTCCGTCGTGGGAGTCGGCCCCGGCGGCGGCGTGCCGCAGCGCTGGCAATCCGTTGTCACGGTCAACGAATTCACCACGGTCGCCGCCACGTACGCACTGGCCCAGTTCACCGGACAGCACGGCATCACCGGGCCCAGCCCCGGCCTTCAAAACGCCGCGGCCACGTCCTACACTCTCGCCGACCCGGCCTCGGGAAAACCCGGCAACCTCGTCACCGACCAGAACAACGGCACCAGGAATGAGACCCTGGCCACCCTGGGCACCCTGGCCAACCTCGTCTCCCTGTGCGCGCCGGGAGCGGACACCCGACGGTGCCAGGACATGCTGCGTCTGGCAACACCGCAGCACGGGATCACTCCCGCTGACACGACACAAGCTGTGCTCAACCTCGCTCACAACCCGAGACTGGCCACCGGCAAGCTGTACGCCCTGGCCGGCCGAGCGCACACCTACACCCCTGCGCTCACTGCGGCACCGGAAGCCTGGGTCCTGGCCCTGCACTACACCGCCCCCGACGTCTACGCCCCCGGCCGGATGGCCATCGACGCCAAGGGCAACGTCTGGGCCTCCAACAACTGGCTGCCCGGAACACGAAACCCCAGCCCCTACGTCACCGTGCAGGACCCGGTGGGCAACCCCACCCTGAACAGCCCCATCAGCGGCGGCGGCATGAAGGCGGGTGCCTGGGGCATCGCCATCGACCCCGACGGCTCGGTATGGGTGCCCAGCTACGGCGGCGACGCCATGGCGAAGTACTCCCCGGACGGGAAGCCGCTGTCACCCAGCACGGGATTCAAGAACGGCGGCCTGAACCACCCGCAGGGCACCGCGGTCGACCAGAAGGGCAACATCTGGATCGCCAACTTCTACGGCCTGAAGGGCAGCCGCGGCCAGGGAAGCGTGATCGTCTACCCCCACGGTGACCCCTCGAAGGCCATCACGATCACCGGCGGCGGCCTCGACCACCCGTTCTCCCTCCAGATCGACGGCTACGGCCGGGCCTGGGTCTCCAACGCCCGCCTCAACGGGGCGAAACTCCTCGACACGCGCGTGCCCAAGGGCCATGTGGGCGGAAGCGTCACCGTCATCGGTCCTGACTTCAAGCCGACCTCGTTCTCCCCCATCAAGGACGCCTCGCTCGACTGGCCGCTCGGACTTGCCGTCGACTCCAAGAACAACGTGTGGGTGCCCAGCTTGGTCAGCAACTCGGTTACCGAACTCGGGCCCAACGGCAAGGTCACCGGCGTATACGAACTCCCCACGGCCGTCGCTCCCTGGTCCGTGGCCATCGACGGATCCGACCGCGTGTGGGTCGCCGGCTTCGGCGCCCCCTCCGTCTCCGTCCTGTGCGGCGTGAACACCAGCGCCTGCCCGCCCGGCTCCTCCACCGGCTCCGTACTGTCACCGCCCGACGGCTACCGCAGCACGTCCATACAGCACCTCACCGCCGTCCAGCTCGACCAGTCCGGCAACGTCTGGCTGGCCAACAACTGGTCCAAAATCGCCCCTCCCACCGGCGGCAACGGCCTGGTCGAACTCATCGGAGTCGCCATACCTGTCTGCACACCCCTGACCCCGGTACCCTCCCGCCCAGCAACGACCAGCTCAACCGCCTGCCCCTCCCGGACCAGCACGCAGCCCAGATGACCGTGCCGGCAATGCCGCCACGTCGGGCCGGTGCCCGGGGCTGCGTTCGACGGTCTCGACGTCGATACCCAAGCCGGCGCCGTGCGCGACGACTTGGTCCAGCAGGACGACGCCCGCGGTGTTGACTTGAATGTTCGCGGTGAGAACCACGACCGCGATGACCAGGCCGGGGACGTCCATGGCAAGGCCGTGCTTGCGGCCCGGCACCCGTTGGCGCACCCCGGGCCCGGAGAAGACCGCCAGCCGCGGGTCCTGCCGGTCGACGCGTACGCCCTGCGCTAGGGCTGGCCAGGAGGTGGTGTGGAGCCGCTCCAGCCTGCTCCACGCCCTGGAGAGGTGAGGGGGGTGATGGTGAAGCTCTCCGGGATCGGTGGAGGCTCTATGCGTTGACTCCAGCCGCCGGTTGGGGCTGGTGTTGAGCGTAGTGGTTGGTCTCGTGTTCGTGGGGCGGGATGTCCCCGATGGCGGTATGGAGGCGCTGGTTGTTGAACCAGTCGACCCATTCCGCGGTGCCGAGCTCGACGTCGGCCAGGCCGTGCCAGGGGCTGCGGGGCTTGATCAGCTCCGTCTTGTAGAGGCCGATCTGGGACTCCATGAGCGCGTTGTCCAGGGCGTCGCCGACGGTGCCGATCGAGGCGTCGATGCCGGCCTCGAGGAGGTGGGCGGTGAACGCGAAAGACGTGTATTGACTGCCCGCGTCCGAGTGATGAACGAGCACGGGACCTGCGGGAATGCCAGCCCGGTCGCGGCGCCACAGGGCCATGTCGAGGGCGTCGAGGACGAGCTTGGCCCGCTTACTGGTGGCGGCCGACCAGCCGACGATCGCCCGGGAGAACACGTCCACGACGAAGGCGACGTAGACGATGCCGGACCAGGTGGCGACATAGGTGAAGTCGGCGACCCACCGCTCGTTCGGACGGGATGCGGTGAAGTCGCGTCTGAGCAGGTCAGAGGCCCGCTCATGGCCATCGTCGCGGATGGTGGTGCGGATCTTCTTCCCGCGTCGGGCGCCCTCAAGCCCAAGGTCACGCATCAGCCGGGCGACCGTGCAGCGGGCCACGGGTATGCCCTCGCGGTGCAGCTGCCGCCAGACCTTCCGCACTCCGTAGACACCGAAGTTGTCGGCGTGGACCCGGCTGATCTGTGTCTTCAGCTCCGCGTCGCGGACCGACCGCGGGCTGGGGGTGCGGTTCTTGGCGGCGTAGTGTCGACGGTCAGCCAATTCGGCTCTGTCGGGGATTTTGTGACGCTCCATGGCTTCCTCTTGGAGCAGGTTCTAGGGTCGCCACTCTGCCCGGTAATCGGGGTGCTCGGCGTAGGACTGCGCGAGCACGCGGAGGGCATAGCGAAGACCAGCCGAGCGGGTGTCGGAGGGATCCATCGTCTCGTTCTTCCGAGCCAGCATGTCGACCAGGTCGAGCATCGGCGGGTGACGGTCAAGGACTGCGTCACCCCCGAAGCGGTAGGTCACCTCGGCATAGGCATGGTTGTCCGCCTCATAACGGGCGTGAAGGAACCTCAGGAGCTCGTCCAGGAGAGGATTCTCGGCGATCTCCAGCGGCGGTGGGGGAGGTTTTTGCCCGTCTCAAGTCCGGAGGAGGATGCGTCTGCGGAGGAGGTCGAGGTTGGCCCGGCCGAAGCCCATGCGCTTGAGGGGCTTGGCTCTGGTCACGTGGCCCTCGACCTGGCCTGAACTCCATGGCGTGGACAGGCCGGCGGTGACGGCGTCCAGGTCTCGCTTCATGCCGTTGACCAGCAAGTGCAGGGCGGGCAGGTCGTCGGCGAGGACGCGGTCCATCCACGCGGGCAGGTCGTCGCCGCGCAGGTCGCGCATCATGTCGGTGAAGTCGCGGACGTGGCGTGCGGTGGCGTCGAGGTGTGGGCAGGCGGCCCGGATCTCTTTGAGCTCGGCGGCGTCGGTCTCGGTGAGGTGTCCGGGGTTGGTCATGATCCAGCGGAGGACGCGCCGGGGTTTCGGCGCGGGCCGCGGTTGGGGAGCAGGCGCGGGCGGGATCTTCGGCTTGGGGCTGTGCGGCTTCTTGAAGGGCCGGAAGTAGCGGCGGACGCACTGGATGCTGCCGGTGAAGCCGCGTGCCCGCAGTTCGCGGTGCAGCTGCGGGATGTCATGGCAGCCCTCGCACCAGCGTTGGTGCAGGTAGGGCTTGTGCTCGTCCAGGATCGAGGTCCGGTTGGTTGCCCTGACCAGCAGCTCGTCGAGATTTTGGGCGCGGGCGAAGCGCCGTACGGTTGAGTGGTCCAGCCGCAGCTGGCGGCCGATATCGGCCAGAGATTGACCCTCGGACAGCAGCTGCTGCACCGCCGTGTACCGCTCGGTGGTGCGGGCCACCAGCCGCCTCGGGCGCCCGAGGGCGTCCAGGGTGCCGTCTGGCGGGACGAAGGGCATCTCTTCCGCGGGCGGCTTCGCCATCCCCGTGGACGCGATGGCGGGCTCCGTGACGGCCGGGGCCGTGGTGAACGCCGTCCGGATGCAGGGGTGATGGGCGCCGACCGTCTTCTCCACCGCCTCGGCGAGGTTGCGCAGCAGGTGCCAGGCGTCCGCCACTTGCCGGGCTTGCGGAGCCCCGCTGCGGGCGCCTTCGGCGTAGGCACCGGCCCGGTCGCGGCAGATCACCTCGACCTGCGGGGTGATTGCGCAGCCAGGTGGCCAGCGGCTCGGCGTCCCGGCCCGGCAGCACGTCGACCGGGCGCCGCTCTTCCAGGTCCACCAGGATCGTGGCGTAGGAGTCGCCCTTGCGCAGCGCGAAGTCGTCGACCCCGAGGACGCGCACGCTGGACTGTGGCAACTCCGGTAACTCGCGGGGGAGTTCAAGGAGTTTGTCCTTGGCGACGGGGATGCTCAGCGCGGACGCGAGCCGTGCACCCGGCCGACCCGCCCGACATGCCGCGATCGAAGTGAGTAATGTGCGCAGCAGCGGCGTGTACCGGGCATGCGGGCTGGTCAGCCCCTCGACCTGCTCGGCGAACGTCACCGCGGGACAGTGAGGATTGAGGCACTTGAACCGGCGCGCCACCAGTTCGATCACCGTCGGGGCTCCGCCGACGGGCGCGTCAGCGAGCCGGCGCGCGTACCGGCCGTGCACACGCCACGACAACACCCCGCATCCTGGGCACCGCGCCGCCGGTACCGCGGAGTGAGCGCAGAACGTGACCGTTCCGGCCGCACGCTCGATCGACTCGATCACCACACCGGCTAAAAGGGGCGCTGTCCTTGGTAGCTGCGGTAGTGGCAGGTGCCGGGCACCGGCTGTTTCCGCACCATGTAGGGGATCTGCGAACCCCGCGCGTAGGGGAGGCCGGCGGTGCTGGCACCGGCTGCGGTGCCGCACCGTCACGTACTTGGCACTGCCGTAGATTGGGCCCCATCACACTGATCACCAGGAGAGTCGATGCACCTCTTTTCCCTGATCGGCGGGGTCGGACATCACCAGGGCGCGTGGCGCCGTCCGAACAGCCGTGCCGAAGGGGCCACCTCGCTGGACTACTACAGTGACATCGCGGCACTGGCCGAGCGCGGCACGATCGACGCCCTGCTCATGGCCGACGGACTGTCTCTGAACAGCACCCACTTGGCGAGTGGCTGCTTCCCGCACATCGAACCGCTGACCATGCTCTCCGCCCTCGCCGCGCGCACCAGCCGGATCGGCCTGGTGGGAAGCGTGTCGACGACCTTCAGCGAGCCGTACAACGTTGCCCGCCAGTTCGCGACCCTCGACCACATCAGCGCGGGCCGCGCCGCGTGGAACATCGTCACCTCCGGGCACGGCGAGGTGAACTTCGGTGGCCAGCCGCTGCCGCAGCACTCGGATCGCTACGAGCGGGCGGACGAGTACGTTGAGGTCGTGACCGCGCTGTGGAACAGCTGGGATCCCGACGCGATCGTCCTGGACCGGGCGAACGGGGTGTACGCCGACGCCGCGAAAGTTCACAAGATCAACCATGTGGGCAAGCACTTCACGGTCGAGGGACCGCTGAACGTCTCCCGGAGCCCCCAGGGGCGTCCCGTGCTCGTCCAGGCCGGTTCGTCGGGCACCGGCCGGTCGTTCGCCGCACGCCACGCCGAGGTGGTCTTCACCGCCCAGCAGACGCTGGCCGGGTGCCAGGACTTCTACAGCGACATGAAGGCCAGGATCCGCGCCGCGGGCCGCGACCCCGAGCAGGTGAAGATCCTTCCGGGGGTCCACCCGCTCCTCGGCAGCACCGAGGCCGAGGCGCTGCGGATGGAGGACGAGCTTCGCCATCTCATCCGGACGGATATCGGAATGGCGTGGCTGTCCAAGCAGCTGGGCGGCGTCGACCTCTCCGGACTCGACCCGTCGAGGCCCGTTCCGGAGGAACTCCTGCCCGCCGTTGAGACGGTCCAGGAGCGCAGGAGCAGGTACGAGGTTTTCCGGCAGCTGGCCGTGGAGGAGAAGTACAGCATCAACCGGCTGATCGAGGCTGAGGTGATGTCGCAGGGGCACCTGGTGATGGTGGGCGCCCCGGAGCAGATCGCCGATCGCTTCGCGAAGTGGGTGGCGGAAGGCGGCGCGGACGGCTTCATGATGCTTCCGTCCTACCTGCCGGAGGGCCTGGAGCTGATCGTGGACGGGGTGATTCCGGAGCTGCGGAAGCGGGGGCTGTTCCGCACCGAGTACACCGGTACGACCTTGCGCGACCACCTCGGACTCGAGCCGCTCGCTGCACCGGACGGGCAGTAGCACCGAGGCGGTGCCGTGGGTGGGCACGGGACGGCGTGCGTCGTACGCCGTCCCGTGCACGGCAGCCGCCCCACGGCCCCGGCTCGTCAGTGCCGCGGCGTGTGGAAGTCACGCTGGTACCACACGAGCGGCGCGGCGGACGTGCCGGTGTGGATCTCCACGAGTTCGCCGAGGACGAGGTCGTGGTCGCCGGCCGGGACCACCCCGGCGCGCCGGCAGCGGAACGCGGCGGTCGCGCCGGGCAGGTACGGGAGACCGGCGCCCGGCCACGGTTCGAAGCCCCCGGTGGCGGCGAAGCGGTCGGTGCCGCGGGTGGCGAAGACCCGGGCGGTGGCGCGGTGTTCTTCACCGAGGAGGTTCACCACGAACTCGTCGGCCGCGGTCAGCGCCCGGTGGCAGCTGGACTCACGGCCGATGCCGACCAGCAGCAGCGGCGGCTCCATGGAGACGGAGGTCACGGCGCTCGCGGTGAAGCCCCAGCGGCGTCCGGACGCGTCGAGCGTCGTGACCAAGGTGACGGGGGCAGCCAGGTGCGCCATGGCGTCCCGGAATTCCGCCGGTCCCACGGAGGCCGGCGCCGTCCCGGTGGACATGGTCATGGATGCTCCTCTTTCTCCGGTCTGTCCGGTGACAGAGCCGGCAGCTCACGGGCGCAGGCGTCCTCGCTGCGGACCGAACGGGGCGGGGCCGTGCGTGCGCCGATGAACCGGCGCATGCGGCGCGTTCGGGGCCTTGTCGCAGGACATGGGCACATGGACGACCGGCCCCGACGGCCTCGCTGAAGTGAAGCGACGTGATGCGAAGCGACGTGACGCGGCAACACGTCAAGTTATTGGCTATTACGCCGGGTTACGCGAAGTTGTGGAAAGTGAACTGGCGTGACGGCCCGGCCGCCCGGTCAGGCCGCCCCGTCCCGCATCTCGCGCAGCACGTCGGCGAGCCGGTGGACGCCCTCGATGATCACCTTCTCGTCGGCGCTCAGGCTCAGGCGGAAGCACCGGGTCGCGTGCTCGGCCAGGCCGGGGGTGCGCAGCGGGTCCACGAAGAAGTGCCGCCCCGGTACGACGAAGACCTTCCGCTCCTTGAGCCGGCGGTACAGCGTGGTGTCGTCGAACCACGGGTGGTCCACCCACAGCCAGCAGAACATGCCGCCGTCCCCGGAGTGCATGCGCCAGTCGACGTCCGCCGGCAGCAGTTCGCCGAGCAGTTCCTCGACGAAGCGCTTCTTCTCACGGTAGTACGGCGTGATCGCGGTGCTGGTGGTGGCGTCCAGACGCCCGTCGGCCATCACCCGGGCGAGGGCGTGCTGGGCGAGCTGCGGCGCGTGCAGGACGGAGTTGGACATGAACGAGGCGATCGGCCCTATGTACTTCGGGTGGCCGATCGCGAAGCCGATCCGTTCGCCGGGCAGTCCGGCCTTCGACGCGGAGAAGCAGTTGACGACGCTGTCGTTCAGCACCGGCTCGGTGTGCACTTCGGCGATCCGCGGGAAGGGCGCGCCGTAGGCGTTGTCGACGAACAGGGGCACCTCGCACTCGGCCGCGAGCGCCGTCAATTCGTCCAGGTCGGCACGGCTGAGGGCGCGCCCGGTGGGGTTGCCCGGGCTGGAGACCAGCATCATGCCGATGTCGGTGCGGCGCCGCAGCGCTTGGGTGTCGAGGGCGTAGCGGAAACGGGGACCCCCCTCGCGGTGGATCAGCGGGGCGACGCCGACGATGCCGTCCTCGTGCATGCACAGCCCCTGGTAGCCAGTGTAGTCGGGCACCAGGGGGAGCACGATCCGTCGGTCGCCGTGGAGTCCCGGGCCGGCGAAGAGGGCCGCCGCCGCGAAGCAGACCATCTGGCTGCCGGGGCCGACGACGATGTTCTCGGGGCCGAGCTCCCAGCCGTACGTCCGGTGGAAGTAGTGGGCGACGGCCTCGACCAGGGCGTGGCTGCCGCGGGACGGGCCGTACCGGCAGCCGGCCTCGTCGAAGTCCTCGGCGGCCGACTCCGCCAGGGCGGCCCGCCACATGTCCCGCGCCGCGGGGACGGGGGCGGGGTTGCCCACGCTCAGGTTGAGCCATTCGTCGGCTGAGGCCCCGGCGGTGCTCGCGGCGACATCCTCCATGATGCTGCGCAGACCGGAGAGTCCGGCCATCTTGGTACCGCTCAACGACAACGGCATAGCTTTCTCCTCAACACCGAGTGGGGAACGGCCCATGACCACGTGTCATGAGCGGCCGGAGACCTTGCGTGACGAACGCCGGCAGGGCCGTGCGTCACCCACGGCCGACAGGGCCGTGCGTCAGGAAGGGCCGGGAGCCGGGTGCCGTACCGGCCGGCGGTTCCGGGTGCCGGCGGCCGGTACGGTCACCGCGGTTCTCCGGCGGCCGCCAGGGTCGACGGACGGTCGTCGGATGCGCGGTTGTCGAGATCCGGCCAGCCGTGGAGTCCGCCCTCGCTGCTCTGCCGGAGCTGCCGGACGCGCGGTACCAGCAGCACGGCCACGACACCGGCCACGACGAACGCGAGCGCGAGCTCCAGCGTCCGGGTCACGCCGATCGCCTCGGCGAGCGGGCCCGCCGCCGCGTACCCGAGCGGCGCCACCGTGAAGGAGATGAGCCAGTCGTACGACGACACACGGGACAGCACCTCCTCGGGGATGAGCTTCTGGACCGCCGTCGACCACAGGCTGTTCAGCAGGGCCACCCCGGCCGCGCCTACCAGCGCCGCCCCCATGACCACGACCGTCGGGGACGGTCCGGTCAGCGCGGCGAGCTGCAGCACGGTCGGCAGCAGCGCCAGGTGCGCGGCGATCAGCGGTCTGCGCGGGCGGTAGCGCATGCTGACGGCCGCACCGATGAGGGCGCCGACGGCCATACACGCGCTCACCAGGCCCCAGTTGGCAGCGCCGCCCGCCTGACGGGCGACGATGACCGGTCCGAGGACGGCGAACGCGCTGGAGCCGACGTTCCAGACGGCGTGCCCGCACAGGGTCACCCAGTACCAGGGGCGGCGGACGACCTCGCTCCACCCGGCGGCGATCTCCGCGAAGATGTGGGTATGTTCGCTGCGCCGGGCCGGCGGCGCGAGCGGGAGGAGCGCCAGGGTGACGGCGCTGACCAGGAAGGTCGCCGCGTCCAGCAGGTACACCGAGCCCGGCGAGGCGATCGCCACCGCGGCGCCGGCCAGGCCCGGTCCCATCACCTGGGCGGCGCCGCGCGACAGCTCCATCAGGCCGTTGGCCTGCTGGAGCCTCGCCTCGCTGATGGTCTGCGCCACGAGGCCGGCGATGGCCGGCCGGGTGATGGCCGAGGCGGCGCCGTAACAGAGCGCTGTGCCCAGCAGCAGGGTCACGCTGCCGTGGCCGGTCAGCAGCAGGACGCCGGCGGCCACCTGCACCGCGCACAGGAAAAGGTCACTGCCGCCAAGCAGCAAACGCCGCGGCAGCCGGTCGGCCAGGGCGCCGCCGACCAGCAGCAGCAGTGTGCGGGCGACCATGGTGGTGGCGATGACGAGCCCGATGTCGGCCGCGCTGCCGCCGGCTGACAGGACCGCGAACGCCAGCGTCACCGGCATCAGCGCGTCGCCGAGTGCCGACGTCGTACGGCCGATCCACAGCAGGCGGAAGCTGCGCTCCGCCAGGGCACCGAACTTGTCCGAGAATCTCATATCGCGCACCGCAGCGCGGGTGAGGCATTAGCTAGGACTCTCATCGTGGCACCACCGGTTCACACGTCGCGTCAACTGTTCACACCGAGGCGCCAGTTACTCCCTCGGATTGCTCTCATCCTGAAGCAGGTTCACTTTGCCCCCGCAAGTTCACGGACCCGGGAAGTGGTGTACGCGGGGCCCAACTCCGGCCTGAGGCAGGGCAACTGTACACATGTCTGGGGAGTGCACATCCGCGCGTTTCCGACCGTCCGCCGCGGATGCCGGGCCACGACCCGGGGGCCGGGCTGCTGGCAGAACCCCCGACGGGACCGGCGCCGCAGCCGCCCGCTCCGGTTCGTCAACTCCACCGGCCGGAAAGGTGGTTGGCCTCCCGCGAGGATGCCGCGCCCGGCAAGAGCGGACGTTCCGCTTCGCCTATCACTACGTCGTCGATCAGGGCCACGTCAAGATCTTTGCTGATCCTACAAACTGACGTATGGTTCCCCGTGTGTTCATCCAAAGGGGCCATTCCTGCCAGGACCTTCGCCCAGAACCGGCGTCGGTCACCGGCCCTGTGGGACGAGCGCCGTACCAACCACAGCAGTGCGTCGCCACCAACGTCGGCTGAGGCGTGTCACCGCGCCAATCCGAGAGACGACCACTCGACGGACAGAATCGATCCTGCTCAACCGCATCGGGGGATGTTCCATGCTGCTTTTCATCGAGTCCATTCGGACCGGCACCGGAATGTCCCATGTGAAGTGGGCGATCGAGAACGGCATCGACACCGCCTACATCACCGACCAGCCGCTCGAGGCCGCGAAGGCGCGGTACTGTGGCGAGGTCGTCGATGAACTCGAGCGCAGGGGACGGGCCTTCCAGGTGCCCTCCACCATGACCGCGGATGTTCCCTCCGACCTCGTCGACCGGATCCGCGAGGTGGGCGGTCCCACCGGCATCGTCTGTCTGCTGGACCGGAGCGTGGAGTTCGCCGCGGTGCTGGCCGAGCGGCTCGGGGTCCCGTACCCCAGCCCGGACGCGGTCCGCACCATCCGCGACAAGCGCTCGGCGCGCCGGTTCTACAGCGAGGCCGGGGTCCCGAACCTTCGCTGGTGCGCCCCCGAGAGCGCGGAGGAACTGGTCGAATTCGCCGGGCAGTTGGACGTCCCCGTGGTGCTCAAGAACAGCCGCGGGGCGGGCAGCTTCAACGTCACGCTGGTCCGCACCGCCGAGGAGGCCGTCACCGCCTTCGCCGAACTCAGCGCCGACGTCCCGTTCTTCGGCGGCGGGCTGCTGGCCGAGGAATACGTCCGCGGCCCCCTTTACAGCCTGGAAACCCTGATCACCGGCGGCCGCTGTCACCACCTGGGGGTCACGGACCGCCAGATCGGCCCCAACCCCGCCTTCTGCGAGGTGTCCTACAGCTTCCCCGTGCAGGTGCCGGCGTCGGTCGAGGACCGCATGCGGCGCACCGTCGAGACCTGTGTGGCCGCCCTGGAGATCGAACAGGGCATGCTCCACACCGAGTTCGCCGTGATGGGCGACGACGACGTCGTGATCATAGAGATCAACATCCGGCCCCCGGGCGCCGCGATCCCGCTGATGATGAACGACTGCCTGGAAAGCGCGCTCCCCGAGATCCTCGCCGCATCGGCGCTCGGCACCGAGCTGCCGTCGCTGAACCAGAATGGCCGGGCGTCCACCACCATGACGGTCTATCCGCCGGTGCGGGGCAAGCTCAGAGCCCTGCACGGCGTCGAGGAGGCCGTCCACGCTCCGTTCGTCGCCCAGGTCCTGCCCGGCGCGCAGATCGGCGAAGAGGTGTTCCCGCCTGTCGACTACCGGGGCGCGCTGTGCCAGATCCGCACCGTCGCCGACTCGGTGAACCTGTCCTACAACGCGGCCGTGGCCGCCGCGCGCGACGTCTGGGCGGAGGTGGAGTGATCACGCAGCAGACGGCGGTCTCCTGCCGGACCGCCCCTGGACCGCAGCCGAGCGCACTTGGTCGGCCGAACCCCCACCGGGCCTGCTGACCCTGCTCCGCGCGAATCCGGCACCCGGCCTGTACCGGGGTGCCATCCCCCGGAGATCTCCGGCTGCCGGGCCCAGTCTCCGGGCAACCGGGCGCCTAGGTACGGGCGGAGATCACCGGCCCGGTCCCGGCGCGTACGGCGCCGCGTGACGAGGCGGCCCGCCGCCGAGCACGACGGCCGCCCGGGATCCGGGGCCGCACGCCCGGACGGGGCCGGGTCGACCACACACCGTCCGTGACAACCCGCTGGCACCCAGGCCTTCGCCGTGCGCCGGACCGCATGTCCGCCCTCCCGACCACCGCTACGCGCAATCACGCCTGCCCTACAGGGAATTGAGCTCCGTCGCGCCACCGGGCGCGACACGAACGACAAGGATGAACCATGTCGCAAACGTCAACCGCAACCAAGCTGAACGTGCGCCAGGCCGCGGGCTACATCGGCGCGTACATCGACGGCATCGACCTGAAGACCGACCTCGACGACGCCACGATTGAGGAACTGCGCCAGGCCTTGTACACGCACAAGGCGCTCTTCTTCCGCGACCAGCACCTGGACCACGCCTCGCACGTCGCCTTCGCGCAGCGCTTCGGCCCGCTCGCGGTCCGCGCCCGGATCCAGGACACCGAGGATCTCAACCCGTTCCCGCAGATCCTGACGATTTCCCCGCAGCTCGACAAGAGGCTGGTGGGCGCCGACTACGAGGCGGTGTTCCGCAGCAAGTGGGTGTCCAGCATCAGCGGCTGGCACGTCGACGCCTCGCAGGTGGTGAACCCGCCGGCGATCGCGTTCCTGCGCGCTGACGAGGTCCCGCCGTTCGGCGGTGACACGCACTGGACGAACCTGGTGGCCGCCTACGAGGGCCTCTCCGAGCCGATCCGGAACATGATCGACGGGCTCCAGGCCCTGCACACCTTCTGGCCGGCCCAGCAGCTGGACCCGCGGAACCCGGTCGAGAAGAAGGCCCTCGACATGATCGGGAACGAGCGGGAGGCCGTGCACCCGGTGGTGCGCGTGCACCCCGAGACCGGCGAGAAAGCCCTGTTCGTCAACCCGTCGCGTACCGCCCGCATCCTGGGTATGAACCCGGTCGAAAGCCGCCGGATACTCGACCTGCTCTTCGAGGAGCTGACCCGGCCGCAGTACACCTGCCGGTTCGCCTGGGAGCCGGGATCGTTCGCGATGTGGGACAACCGGTCCACCGCGCACCTGGCCGCCGCCGACATCGACCACCTCACCGAGGAGGGCCACGTCCGCATCATGCACCGGACGTCGACCGTCGGTGACATCCCCGTCGGCCCCGACGGCTTCACCTCGTACGCGCTGGCGGGCGTGCCGCTGGTCGAGCCGAAGACGGACAGCGACGACGCGGCCGCGCAGGAAGCCCGGTGAGCACGGCCCGGACCGTGGTCGCGGCCGCGGCGCCGGCGGTCGTCCCCGGGTCGCTGACCCGGACGACCGACGCCGCCGCGGTCTTCGACCGCTACCCCCAGTACCGGGCCGGAATGCGCTGGGTGGAGGAGTTCGTCACCCAGCCGCACCCCCACCTGGGCCGCTCCGGGGCGGTCTGTCCGCGGCTCGCGCCCGCCATACGCGCCAACACGGTTTGGCTGGTCGCGCTCACCGTGCACGGAACGACCCCCGCCGACGCCGCCGAGGCAGGCCGGCTGCTGCTCGACCTGTTCGAGGAGGTCGCCGCCGGGCCGCACTGGTCGACCGCCGCCCTGCTCGGCTTCTTCCCCGGCCTGCCGGGCGAGCAGGCGGCCGGCTTCATCGACGGCGGGCACCGCCTGCTGCGGCCCGAGGCCGTCGAACGCGGCCTGATGCTCGGGGAGTTCCACGCGGACAGCACCGTCGGCGGTGTACACAACCGGGCGTTCCCGGTGATGCAGTGCCCGGAGCCGATGTTCGCCGTCCGTGCCATGACCCCCCACGACCTGCTGTTCGCCGATCAGCCCGGCACCTCGCCGGCCGACCTGCTCAGCTACCTCCTGGCGTATCAGCGGCACGTCGGCCCCCGGCTCAGCTCGGCGGCGCGGGAAGGCCTCGAGGCCAAGGTGAGTGCCGCCCGTCAAGCCCTTTCATCGGGAGAGTCATCGTGACCCTGCATCCCCCGGCCGCGCTCGCCGAGCCGACGCTCGCCGCGGCTCTGGAGACTGCCTACCACGAACACCGGACCTCGGACGCGGTCGTCACCGCGTCCGGGTCGCTGACCTACCAGGACCTGGCCGAGAAGGCACGCGCCGTCGCCGCCGGCGTGCGTGCTGCGGGTCCCGCCCCGTCTGCCCCGGCGGGGCAGGCCCCCATCGTGGCCGTGGTCCTCGAGCGCTCACCCGAGTTCGTCGCCTCCGTGCTGGGCGTGCTCGCCGCCGGGGCCGTGTACCTGCCGCTCGACCCGGACGCGCCGGACGCCTTCCTGCGGGACGTGTTCGCCGAGGCCCGGCCGGCGCTGGTCGTCACCACCGCCGACCGGGCCGCCCGGCTGCGCGAGCACACGACCGCACCGGTACGGGCGTACCAGGACCTGATCGCTCAGCAGCCGGCGGCTCCGGCCGCGGACCCGGCGGTCGACCCCTCCCAGCCGGCGTACGTGATCTACACATCCGGCTCGACCGGCGCACCCAAGGGCGTGCTGGTCCCGCACAGCGCGCTGCTGAACTCCACAGCGGCGCGCGCCGACCGGTTCGGGGCGGCCGGCCGGGTGCTGCTGCTGCACTCGCCGGCGTTCGACCTCACCACCGGTGTCCTGTTCTGGACGCTGCTGACCGGCGGCACCCTGATCATCGACCCGGTCGGCCTCACCGACGTCGCCCGGACCGTCGACCTGGTGCATGAGCACCGCGTCACGCAGCTGATCTACCCGGCGTCGCTGTACAGCGTCTTCCTCGATCGCGCCGCGAGCCGGCCCCCCACCACCCTCAAGGCCGTCGGCGTCGGCAGCGAGCGGTGGAGCCCCGCGGTGATCGAGCGGCACGCCCGCCTGCTGCCGGACACCTCCCTGTTCAACGAGTTCGGCCCGACCGAGGCGTGCGTCGTCTCCAGCTACGGCCTGGTCTACGACGCCGCGACCGGGCAGCAGATGCCGATGACCATCGGCCGGCCGGTACGCAACACCGGCTACCTCCTCCTCGACGCCGGCGGCCGGCCCACCACCGGCAGCGGCGAACTGGTCATCACCGGCGCCAACCTCGCGCTCGGCTACCTCAACCGCCCGGAACTGACCGCCGAGCGGTTCGTCACCGTCGACGGCGAGCGCGCCTACCGGACCGGTGACCTCGTCCAGCAGGACCCCTCCGGCTCCTTCGTGTTCCTGGAGCGCGCCGATCGGCAGGTGCAGGTCGGCGGGCACCGCGTGGAACCGGGCCACGTCGAGTCCGTGCTGATGGAGCACCCCCGCATCCTCCAGACCCACGTCACCGGACGTGCCGCCGCCTCGGCCTCCGGGTCGACCTCGCTCGTCGCCTACCTGGTGCCGGTGCCGGACGCGGGCCCCGGCCCGTCGGCTCCCGGGTCCGGCGCGGACGGTG
Organism: Streptomyces incarnatus; assembly: GCF_001027185.1. Classification (NCBI taxonomy): domain Bacteria; kingdom Bacillati; phylum Actinomycetota; class Actinomycetes; order Kitasatosporales; family Streptomycetaceae; genus Streptomyces; species Streptomyces incarnatus. The sequence goes on from NZ_CP011499.1 coordinate 21,998, forward strand.
CCGACGAGGCGTCGCTCCTCGCCGACTGCGACCGCTATCTGCGCGAACGGGTTCCGGCGTACCTCGTCCCCTCCGCGTACGTCGTGCTCCACGAACTGCCCCGGACCGCGGCCGGGAAGATCGACCAGGCGCGGCTGCCCGACCCGGCCGCCGCCCTGGCCGGCGCCCGGCCGGCGGACGCCCTGGAAGAGCAGCTGGCGGCCGCGGCCGCGGCCATCCTCGGCGTGCCGGACGTCCCGGTGGACCGGTCGCTGCTGCTGCTGGGCGCGAACTCGCTGGCCCTGATCCAGCTCGCCGCCGTCGTCGCCGGCGAGCACGCCGTCGACCTTCCGGTCAGCGCCCTGTTCGCCACCCCGACCATCACGGACATCGCCGCCCTGGTCCGTGCCGGGGCCCCGTCCGATCGTCCGCGGATTCAACCCGGCACCGCGCCCACCGAGACCGGACCGGAGGGCGCCGCCGGCTACCCGCTCAGCGGCCAGCAGGAGCAGATTTGGGTCCTGACCCAGCTGACCCCCGACGCGCTCGCGTACAACACCCAGTTCTCCCTGCGGATGCACGGCCCGGTGGACATCACCGCGCTGCAGCGGGCGCTGTCGCACATCGTGGCCCGGCACGAGATCCTGCGCTCCACCTTCCACGACGGATCCAACGGGCCGATCCAGGTCGTCCACGAGCCCTGGCAGGCGAAGGTCGAGGTCGTCGACCTCACCGGCCTGCCCGAGCAGGACCGCGACACGGAACTCACGGCTCGAATGCGCGCCGAGGTCGCCGTCGGCTTCGACGTCGCCACCCTGCCGCTGGTGCGCTGGAGCCTGTTCCGGCTCGCCCCCGACGAGTGGCGGCTGCTGCAGGTCGAGCACCACTTCGCGCACGACGGCTGGTCCGCCCAGCTGTTCCTGGCCGAACTCCGCGACGCCTACGACGCGATCGTCGCCGGCCGGCAGCCGCAGCTGCCCGTGCTGCCCGTGCAGTACCGGGACTTCGCCGCCTGGCACCACGCCTGGCGCAGCAGCGGCGACTACGCCGACCAGGTCGCGTACTGGCGTCACGAGCTCTCCGGCTGCCCCCGCGACGGCGCGACGTTCGCCGCGGACCGCTCCCGGCCGGTGGCCCGGTCGTACCGCGGCGGCCGGCTGAGCGCGCACATCCCGGCCGAGGTCATGAAGGGCCTCGACGAGCTGGCCGCCCGGCACGAGGTGAGCCGCTTCGCGGTGTTCCTGTCGGCGTTCGCGCTGCAGGTGTGGCAGCACACCGGCGAGGAGGACATCGTCCTCGGGTCGGCGCTGGTCAACCGCCGCCAGCCCGGCACCGACCGGCTCCTCGGCATGTTCGTCAACGCGCTTCCGCTGCGCGTGCGCATCGACCCGGCCGGTTCGCTGAGTGAGCTCCTGCGCGCGACGATGAACGTCGTGCTCGGCGCGCAGGACCATCAGGAACTGCCGCTGCTCGACCTGCTGGCCCGCCTGGACCTGCCGCGCGACCCCGGCCGGAACCCGCTGTTCAACCTGATGTTCGCGTTCCACGACACCCCCCGGCCGCACCTGCAAATGGGGCCGGTGCAGGCGAGCCTGGTCATCGAGCACAACGCGTCCGCCAAGGGCGACATCAACGTGGTGTGCGTACCCGACCCGCGCCTGCCCGACGGGAGCGGACTCGGCGGGATGACCATCCTGTGGGAGTACGACACCGACCTGTTCGACGCGGACACCGCCCGCGAACTCCTCGACGGGTTCGAAACGGTGCTGGGCCTGCTGTCGTGCGCGGCCGACGAGCCGGTCCGTGAACTGGACCTGCTGGGTGCCGCGCAGACGCGGCACGTCCTGGCCATGAGCACCGGCCCGGCCGACGAGGTGCCGTTCGGCACTCTGCACGCCGGCTTCGCGGCCTCGGTGGCCGACCGCCCGGACGCGGTCGCCCTCGAGCACGCAGGCTCGTCGTGGACGTACCGTCAGCTCGACCGGCACGTCCGGGACCTCCAGCACCGGCTCACCGAGGCGGGGCTGACGGCCGGCGCGGTCGTCGCGATCACCTGCCCCGCCGGCCTCGGCCTGGTCGCGGCGATCCTGGCCACGCTGCGGGCCGGCGCGCTCTACGTGTGCATTGACCCGTCGCAGCCCCCGGCCCGAACCAGCGCCATGTACGAGGACGCCGCCCCGAGCGTCGTCGTCGCCGACCGAGCCGCCCTGCCCGGTGCGGCGCCGTCCGGCGCGCCCGCGGGTGTGCCCGTGGTGTACGCCGACGACCTGCCCGACGGCACGGCACCGGATACCGGCGCCCCCACTGACGCGGACGTCCGCCCGACCGACGGCGCGTACCTCGTCTACACCTCGGGCTCCACCGGGACCCCGAAGGCGGTCCTGACCAGCCACGCCAACGCGTGCGCCGCGGTGCACGCCCGTACCAGGTACCTCCAGGCGGCGGGCACGGACTGCGGTGCGCCGGTCAAGACCCTGATCACGCTTCCGGTGATCTTCGACGTCGCACCGCACATGATGCTGTGGACGCTGTGGTCGGGCGGCACCATCGTGGTCCCGGACACCGCCGATCACGCCCGGGATCCCGACCGCATCCGTGCGCTCATCGAGCGGTGCGAGGTCACGCACGTCAACTTCACCGCGTCGTTCTACCGGCAGCTGGTGCGGACTCTGCCGGCCGGCCGGCAGTCGCGGCTGCGGGTGGTGGCGATCGGCGGCGAGGCGTGCAGCCCGGACGACATCAGCGAACACGCCGTCCGCTTGCCCGATGCGGCCTTGGACAACGAGTACGGCCCGACCGAGGGCACCGTCTGGTGCTCCGCCGAGCGCCTGTACCCGGCGGCCCCCGGCGCGGAAACGCGGGTCAGCGTCGGAGGACCGCTGGCCAACTACCGCATGGTGGTGCTGGATTCGGACGGGCGCCTGCTGCCCGCTGGCGCGGCTGGCGAGCTGTACATCGGCGGCCCCGGGGTGGCCGTCGGCTACCACCGCCGCCCCGAGCTGACCGCTGAGCGGTTCCTTGTCCCTGCGGCCGGACCACTCGCGGGGCAGCGCCTGTACCGGACCGGTGACCGGGTCCGGCTGCGGGCCGGGAAATTCGAGATCCTCGGACGCCTCGACGACCAGGTGAAGATCCGCGGGTTCCGCGTGGAGCTCGGCGAGGTCACCGCCTGTCTGCTGAAGCACCCGGACATCGCCGACGCCGCGGTGCTGCTGGGAGAGTCCCGTGGTACGCAGCGCCTGATCGCGTACGTCGCCGTCCCGGCTGGCAGCGCCGTCGGTCCGGAGCACCTGCGGGAGTGGGCGGCACAACGGCTGCCCTCGTACATGCTTCCGGCCTCCTTCGTGCTCATGGACCGGCTTCCGCGTACGTCCACCGGGAAGATCCAGGCGTCGCAGCTGCCGGAACCGCCGGAGCAGACCGGTTCGGGCCCGGCGGCCGAGCCGGAGACGCCCCGTCAGCGCCTGCTGTTGCAGGTGTGGCGGGACACCCTCCAGCAGCCGCGCACCGGCCTCGACGACGACTTCTTCGCCTGCGGCGGCGACTCGCTGCAGGCGATCCGGGCCGCCGCCCGGGCCCGGGCCCTTGGTGTGGACGTGAGCGTCGCGGATCTGCTGACCGCACCGACCGTCCGCGCTCTGGACCACCTGATCACCCACCGCCCCGACAGGGACGTCCTCGCGGTGACCGAACGCCGGCCGGGCGGAACCGTGCTGCCGCTCACGGCGATCCAGGCCTGGTTCTTCGACCAGCGGTTCGCCAACCCGGACCACTTCCACCAGGCGCGCCTGTTCGAGATGGCTGACGACGGCGACCCGGAGACTCTGTGCGCGGCACTGGGCTGGGTGATCCGCCGCCACGACGCGTTCCGTACCCGGTTCACCCGCGACGGGGACACCTGGAGGGCCGTCCTCGACGAGGAGCCGGCCGGTGACCTGCTGAGCCAGCACACGGTGCCGGACGGCGAGCAGCCGCTCGAGCAGCGGCTCGACGCCTTGCTGCGCGCTCTGCACCGTCAGATCGACATCGCGGGCGGCCGGCTGGCGGACTTCGCGCTGGTGCGCGACCCTGGCAGCTCCCGTACCTGGGTGTATCTGATCGCGCATCACCTCATCGTCGACGTGGTGTCCTGGCAGATCCTCACCGACGACATCGAGTGGGCCCACCGGGCGCTGCGGGAGGGCCGGGACCTGCCCGACGGCGCGGCACCGGGCATCCCCGCCGAGGCCACTGCGGCACCCGCCCCCGAGACGCACTGGGAGACGCTGGCCAAGGCGCACAAGCCGGTGCTCTCCGGTGCCGGGAAGGCCGCCGCGGCGGCCGGGGCCGCAGACCGGATCCGGGTGAGCTCCCGCCTGTCGCACCGGGTCGCCACGTACCTGGGGCAGGAGACCCGTCGGCTGCACGACATCGGCGCCCAGTCGGTCCTGCTGGCGGCGCTGCACCGCGCGCTGGCCCCGCACAGCGACGGCCCGGACCTGTACGTGTGGCTGGAGGGACACGGCCGGACCCAGTCCGGCGAGGGCGGCCCGGAGAACGCGGTCGGCTGGCTGACCTCGCTTTACCCGGCGCTGCTCACCGACCTCGACGCGGACCCGGCTCGTCTCGTCGACGCCGCGGCCGCCGTCGACCGGCAGCTCGCTGCGGTCCCAGACGCCGGTATCGGCTTCGGCCGGGCGCGTTACCTGCACCCGCACTCGCCGCTCGGCCGGCAGCTGAGCTCCGTTGCATCGCCCCAGGTCACGTTCAACTACCTCGGGGGGCACCAACTGCCCGCCGACGACTACGTGCTGAGGCCGGCCGCGGCTCCGGAGGCGGCGACCATCGCCGCCGCCAACGTGCTGCCGACCCCGCTCGACGTGACGGTCGCCCCGGCCGCGGACGGCACGGTGATCTGCCGGCTGTCCGTCGACCCGGCGCTGCTGTCCGCTGAGGAGGCGGCGCAGGTCGCCGACCGGTTCGCCGCCGAGGTGGAGCGCGCCGCCCGGATCGTCCCGCTCACCACCGCGCCGGTCGACCGGCCCGCGCGCACGCTGTTCATGATCCACCCGGTCGACGGGCGGATCGACTGGTATGCGCCGATCGCCGGTGTGCTCGGCCGTGGCTGGGACTGCTACGGCCTGCCGCACGACTACACCTGCGAGAGCACGACGATGCAGGCGCTGGCCCGCCGCTACCTGGACCAGATCCGCGCGGCGATGCCCTCCGGCCCGTACACCCTGGCGGGCTGGTGCATGGGTGCACCGCTGATCTACGAGATCGCGCGCCAGGCACACACGGACGGCGACGGCGACCGCATCGACGACCTGATCGTGATGGACCCAACGCCGGCCGAGCCGCCGGCGAACCCGGACGCCGCCCTGGTCGACCACGCGCACGTCGAGCTCCCGCACCAGACGAAGCCCGCGATCGCCGAGGGGCTCGCCGCGACCCGGCAGCTGCCGATCCCGGAGCGTGCCGCGGCGCTCGTCGACCTGCTCGGCCCGGCTGGGCCCGGGGCCCTCGACCACCAGCTGCTCGGCAAGCTGCGGATGCGGCTGAGCTTCCACGCGGCGATGGACGCGTGGCGGCCCACCGGGCAGGTGCCGCGGATGACGATGTGCCTGCCCGAGGTCGTCACGGCGGGCCACGAGAACGCCCCCGAGGGCTGGCGTCCACTGGGTGCCACCGTGGCCGTCACCACGATCCCAGGCGATCACGTCAGCATGCTCAGCGCCGGTGAACTCCGGCAGGCCTTGGGCCCGGCGGCCGCCGGCCGTCCGCAGCACACCGGGGAGGGCTCGTGACCACGACACCCGAGATACGCGCGCTGCGCCCCGGCATCTGGCCCGCCACGGCCGAACAGGGCCCAGACGGGGTGCTGATCATCGGCGGCGTACCGGTGACGGACATAGCCGAGCGGTACGGTACACCCGCGTACGTCTTCGACGAGGCCGACTTCCGGGAACGCTGCACCACCTTCCGTGAGGCGTTCCACGACTTCGACGTCTACTACGCGAGCAAGGCGTTCCTCACCCGCACCAGCGCCCGCATCGCCGAGGAGACCGGCCTGAGCCTGGACGTGTGCACGGAGGGCGAACTCGCCTACGCCAAGGCCGTGGACTTCCCGGCCGAGCGCATCCTGCTGCACGGCAACAACAAGTCGGAGGCGGACCTGGCCGCGGCCCTCGCGTACGGGGTCGGGCGCATCGTCGTCGACTCCGTCGAGGAACTCGACCGGCTCGAGGAACTGGTGCCGCGCTTTCCCGGCAGCAGGCCCGGAGTGCTGCTGCGGGTCACGGTGGGCGTGCAGGCCGACACCCACGCGCACATCGCCACCGCGCACGAGGACCAGAAGTTCGGTTTCTCGCTGGTCAGCGGCGACGCCGAGCAGGCGGTGCGCCGGGTGGCGGACAGCGGCCTGCTCGAACTGCGCGGCCTGCACAGCCACATTGGCTCGCAGATCCTCGGCACGGCCGGCTTCGAGGCCGCCGCCAAGCGGCTGGCCGAGCTGCGGGCCCGGCTGGCCCAGGACGGCATCGAGCTTCCCGAGCTTGATCTCGGCGGCGGTTTCGGCATCGCCTACACCGAGCACGACGTGCCCACTCCGGCCAAGGAGATGGCCGACAACCTGCGGACCGTGGTGGAGAAGGAGTGCGCCGCGCTCGGGGTGTCGATGCCGCGCCTGGCCATCGAGCCGGGCCGCGCCATCGCCGGTCCGGCGGGGGTGACGCTCTACCGGGTCGGCGCGGTCAAGCACCGTGCGGGCATCCGCACCTTCGTCGCGGTCGACGGCGGCATGAGCGACAACGTGCGCACCGCGCTGTACGACGCCACGTACTCCGTGCAGCTCGCGGGGCGCGTCTCGGACGCACCTCCCGCGCTGGTCCGCGTCGTCGGCAAGCACTGCGACGCCGGGGATGTGGTGGTGCGCGAGGACCACCTGCCGTCCGACGTCCGGGCCGGCGACCTGCTCGCGGTCCCGGGCACCGGCGCGTACTGCCGCAGCCTCGCGCACAACTACAACCAGATCCCGAGACCGCCCGTGATCGCGGTGGCCGAGGGCCGGGCCCGCGAAATCGTGCGCCGCGAGACGGTCGAGGACCTGATGCGCCTCGACGTCGGCTGATCACCGACCCGCCACGGCGGCCCCCGGGCCGCCGTGGCGGCAGCCACCTGCCCCCAGTCGCGCCAGCAAGGAGCCACGATGACCAAACAGCGTCCCCAGGATGCGTACACCAACAGCATCGAGTCGCCGACGTACCAGAGCGCCTCCTACTACTTCAACAACGCGGACCACGTGAAGGACGGCCTGCACAACAGGTCCGTGCCCGCCGGGCGCTACGGCCGGTACTCCAACCCCACCTGGATCGAAGTGGAGAACAAGCTCAGCGAACTCAGCGGCGCCGAGAGCTCCTTGGTCTTCGCCTCCGGCATGGCCGCGCACGTCACCGCGTTCCTCGCGCTGCTCGAGGCGGGCGACGAGGTGGTGCTGCCGTCCGAGTCGTACCGGCAGGTGCGCAACGTCTTCCACCACATCCTGCCGAAGTTCGGCGTCGTGGTGCACGAGTTCTCCATCCGGGACTCCGAGGCGTTCATCGAGAACGTCGCGGCGCTGCGCGGCCGGATCAAGCTCGTCCACCTGGAGATGCCCTCCTCGCCGCACATGTACCTGATCGACGTGGCGCGGGTGCGGGCGGCCGTCGGGCCGGACGTGATCCTCACCCTGGACAGCTCGTTCTCGCCGCCGCCGAACTACTACGCGCTGCAGTGGGGCGTGGACCTGGTGCTGTTCAGCGCCACCAAGTACCTCAGCGGACACGGCGACATCGTGGCCGGGGTGGCCTCGGGCCGCGAGGAGCTGATCGAGAAGCTGCGCTGGTACCGGGACACGACGGGACCCATCGTCGACGGCAACACCGCCTTCCTGCTGCGCCGCAGCCTCTACACGCTGCAGCTGCGCATGGAGCGGGTCAACGCCATGGGCCTGGAGGTCGCGCGCTTCCTCGAGGGGCACCCGGCCGTCGAGCGCGTCTACTACAACGGCCTCGAGTCGCACCCGCACTTCAAGCTGGCGCAGCAGTACCTGAACGGCTTCGGCGGGGTCATCACCTTCGAGCTCAGGATGAGCGAGGAGCAGACCGCCGAGGTCGTCGACCGGCTGCGCGTGCCGTTCATGGCCTCGAACTTCGGCGCACCGCACACGCTCATCGAACAGAGCACGTTCTTCACCTACTTCGAGTACTCCGACGACGAGCTGGTGAGCATCGGGGTCCCGCGGGGCACAGTGCGGCTGGCCCTCGGTTACAGCAACGAGGTCGCGGACATCATCAAGGACCTCGACCAGGCGCTGTCCCACGTCTTGTCCGGGGCTGGGGGTTCCGCCGCGTCCTGAGTCATCGGCCGCCCACGCCGCTCCGCCCCGGCCACAGGCGCCCCTCCGTTGCGGCGGTTCCGTGCGGGCGCGGCGGCCGACGCCTGCGGCGGGAGGCCCGGGCGGGGTGCAATTCGCTGCCCAGCGGGCGGACATGTGCGGTGCGGTACCATCTCGTATGGCGTAATGGAAGTCAGCGCCTGTGCAGCACCGTGCAGGTTGGGTCGTGGTTACCTCGCTGCCGATTCGGCCGCGCGCGCGAGCACTGTCCCGCCGGGTGTGCCCGCTCTCAGTTTCCGGAGAGCGCATTCTTCCGACTGTGCGCTACCGGGCGGCGACAACCTGCACTGCCCGTACGAGCCTCGCCAATTTCACCCGCAGTGGTTTGCAGGCTCCTTTCTGGAGACGACGTGAAAATCCTCCCCGAAATCTCTCGTACGCTGAGTGAATACCTCCTCATCCCCGGCCTGACCACAGAGGACTGCACGCCGGACAATGTGGATCTCGGGGCGCCGCTGGTGCGTCACCAGGTCGGCGAGGAATCGGCTGTCCGGATCGCCACACCCATGGTGAGCGCCATCATGCAGGCGGTGTCCTCGCCGACGCTGGCGGTGGCCCTGGCGCAGGTCGGCGGGCTGTCGTTTATCCACCAGAACCAGCAGATCGAGGACCAGGCCGCGGACGTCCTCGCGGTGAAGCGGCACAAGGCCGGCTTCCGCACCAGCGAGGTCACCGTGGCGCCGCAGACCCCGCTCGGCGAGGTCACCCGCCGGCTCTCCGGAACCGAGCAGGGCGTCGCCGTGGTCACGCAGAGCGGCGAGACGGACAGCGAGTTCCTCGGCATCATCAGCCTCGACGACTTCCACCTGGAGAGGCACGGGGCGTCCGAGACCGTCGGCCACCGGATGCGCGGCCGAGACACCCTGGTCACCGCCGAGGCCTCGGTCACCCTGTCCGAGGCCAACGAGCTCATCTGGCAGCACCACCTGGACGTACTGCCGGTGCTCGAGGACGGCCGGGTGGTCTCCCTGGTTCTCAAGCGGGACTACCAGGCCCACAAGACGTACCACCGGGCGTCGGTGGACGGCGAGAAGCGTCTGCGCGTCGGCGCCGGCATCAATTCGCGAGACTTCAAGGACCGCATTCCCGCCCTGGTGGAGGCCGGCGCGGACGTGCTGTGCCTGGACTCCTCCGACGGCTATTCCGTGTACCAGGCAAGGACCCTCGAATTCGCCCGGGAAGAGTACGGTGACGATGTTTTCGTCGGTGCGGGGAACGTCGTCGACGGCCGCGCCTTCCGTTATCTGGCCGACGCGGGCGCGGCGTTCGTGAAGGTGGGCATCGGCGGCGGCGCCATCTGCACCACGCGGGCCCAGAAGGGCATCGGCCGCGGGCAGGCCTCCGCACTGCTCGCCGTGGTCGAGGCGCGCGACGCCTACGCCCAGGAGACCGGGGTGTACGTTCCGCTGTGCTGCGACGGCGGTCTGCTCAACGACTCGCACATGGCGATGGCCCTGGCGATGGGCGCGGACTTCATCATGCTCGGCCGCTACTTCGCGCGGCTCGACGAGAGCCCCTCGCGCAAGCTGCAGATCGGCGGCCAGTGGTACAAGGAGTACTGGGGCGAGGGCTCGCGGCGCGCCCAGAACGCGGCCCGCTACGGCCAGCGCGGCCAGATGGTCTTCGAGGAGGGCGTCGACGGCTACGTCCCCTACGCGGGCAGCCTGTACGACAACGTGGAGCGCACCCGGGCGAAGCTGATCTCCACCATGATCAGCTGCGGGTCGACGACCCTGCGGGACTTCCACCGGGACGCGGTGCTGGTCCCGGTGTCGGCGGAGTCGTTCAAGCAGACCGGCGCCGAGATCGAGGTACGCCGGCCCGCCATCGACGCCGGGGAGTGACCGGCCGACCGGACGGCCCCGTGCCCTCGGCCTCAGTGCCGAAGGCGCGGGGCTGTCCGCCGCTCACTCGGCGCGCCGCAGCAGGGACGTGGCGTACTCCTGGGCGGCCGGCGGGACGGCGAGGGCGGGGTGGAGCGCCGCCGTGCTGGCGTCCCGCCACAGCCGCGACAGCGCGCTGGTGCCGCTGGTGGCGCGTACCCCCGCGCTGTGGAAGAGGGCCTGGACAGCCTCGTTCAGGAGCCCGGCGGCGGTGGCGTGGTCGCGCCGGCAGCGGGCGGCGAGCAGTGCGGTGAGCGCGTCGGGCTCGTCGCAGGTACGGGCCGCCCGGCGCAGCAGGAGGTCTGCGGCGTCGATCTTCCCGGAGGCGGTCGCCAGCGCCGCATCACTGTCGCGCAGTGAGCCCGCCGACGGGTGCCGACTCGCGGCCGCGGTCCACGCGTTCAGCGCCGCGCGCGCGGCACCGAGCAGCGGAACGGCGAAGAAGAGCCCGCTGATCGCCTCGTGCGGTACGCGGTAGCAGTCCCCGTCCGCGGGCAGGTCCACGGCCGTGAACAACTGCTCGCGGGTGAAAGAGCGACCGTCGGGGACGAACACCTCCGTGTCGAGGACGAGGGTGTCGCTGCCGGTGCCGCGTAAGCCGACCGCGCCGCTCCAGGTCGGCTCGGTGGTCCACGCCGAGCGGGGCACGAGCAGGAACCGCGGGCCGGGGGCGCCCTCGGGCACGGCGGACAGCAGGGCCCACCGGGCGTGGTGGACCCCGCTGCAGAAGGGCCACCGTCCGGACAGCAGCCATCCGCCGCGGGTGGGCGTGGCGATGCCGGCCGGCTGCAGGGTGCCGGCGATGGGCACGTGGGGGCCGTGCGCCCACACGGCCTTCTGCCCGGCGGGGGGCAGGTAGGCGGCCATCCGGCTCATGGAGGTCATGACCGCGGCGCACCATCCGGTGGACGGGTCGGCCTCGGCCAGGCGGAGCAGCGCGGGCAGGCAGTCGTCGAACCGTCCCGCGGCGCCGCCGAAGGCCCGGGGGACGAAGTGGGCGAGCAGACCGGTGCCGGTGAGTGCCTCGGCGACGGCGTCGGGCAGCCGGCCGGCCCGGTCGGTATGGGGGGCGTGCTCGGCGGCGGACAGCGCGGCGGCCTCGACCTCGAGCACGGGCGGGGAGGGCATGAGCGTCATTTGGGCGGGCCTGGAGGGGTTCGGGTGGCAGCGCACACGGGGCGGGGTCCTAGGACTGCGGCTGGAGGATGACGGTGGGGATGGGGCGCTGGGTGGACTGCTGGTAGGTGTCGTACGCGGGCCACAGGCCGGTCATCAGCTTCCACAGGAGCCGGTGCTCCTCGCCGGTGACGGTGCGGGCCTGCACGGTGAACTGCTGGTCGCGAACCTGGATGAGGGCCGTGGGGCGCTGCTGGAGGTTGAGGTACCAGTCGGGGTGGTTGTCGGCGCCGAGATTGGATGCGACGACGACGTAGGCGTCCTGGTGGCGGCCGTAGATGACGACGGTGCGGCGCGGCAGACCGCTGCGGCGGCCGATGGTGGTCAGCAGCAGGGTCTCGGCGCCCTTCCAATCGTGGCCCTCGGCTCCGGCAGTGGCGGCGTACCGGCGGGCATGGTTGGCGATCCCGTTGACGCGGCTGTCGGTAGGGGCGATGGCGAACGGGTCCGGGGCGGTCACGGCAGACAGGCTTCCTTCTTCATCTGGCAGGGATACGGGGCACTTCGGACGACACCGGCCCGCAGCGTGCGGAGGATTCGGCAGTCCGTACGTCCACTGCAATCATCCGCACATGAATTTGGCGAGTTGACGATTGACAATGCATCAGAAGATTACACCCGGCATCGCACCTCTGCCCGCCGCCGAGCGAATAACGAACCCGACACCGATCCGGACATACGGTGAAATCCCGCCGAACAAAAGAAGCCAATTTCAACGCCATGGCAGGAATGCAGCGGGGAAAGCAGAAATAGAGTCGACTCATCCGCTCCTCCCGGCCGCGGTGAATCACGAGACTGCACTGCGCGTGGAGTCGATTCCAACTATCCCGATGTGATGATCGTCACAGGACGAGTCCATCACTCTCACTGTGATCATGATGTTAACTTGTGCCCAACTAGACCTATGGCCGGACAAATACCGGAGAACTCGAGGGCACAAACGGAGATTCCCCAAGAATGGGGATTCCCGGGCGGCTGCCGTACGGCGGCCTCATCCTCATCCCGGTCACCGGGCTTCAGTCGCGCCGGATCCTCAGGCCGGGCACTGGCAGCTTCGCCGGAACCGGAGACCTCGCCGGGGAGCTTGCAGCCGGCACTGCCCTGACCAGAGCCCGCTTCCGGCCGACGCTGCACTGGAAGGTTCGACATCATGACCTCGCGCCCACGCCCCTTGCTCGTCGGAGTCGACCGCTATGTTCTGCGAGCCTGCGGCAGGCGCGGCATCCCCGCCGTCGTCGTCTACGGCCCGTACTGGAGGGACAGCGGGCTTCCGGCCCTCCCGGACTGCGTCACTCCCGTCTTCGTGGAGGATGAGTGCAGTGCCGAGGCGGTGCTGACCGCGCTCACCCGCGCCGGACTCGGCGAGGAACGCTTCGCCTCCGTGACCACCACGAACGAGTACGCGCTCGTCAACGTCGCCGTGCTCGCGCAGGCCCTCGGCTGTCCGGGGATCACCCCGGCCGTGGCGCTGCGCTTCCGGGACAAGTACCTCCAGAAGGAAGCTGTGCGGGCCCGTGGCATTCCCACAGCCCGGTCCCTCGTCCTGGAGGACATCCACGACGACGCCCTGCCCGAGCTGCCGTTCGCGGCGGGCGTCATCAAGCCCGTCACCGGAGCCGCGACCCGGCAGACCGCAACGGTGCGCAGCACGGACGAACTGCACGAGACGGTACGCCGTTTCCGCACCGAGGCCGGCTCCGCGCGCACCTTCGTGGTGGAGGAGTTCCAGCAGGGCGACGAGTGGATGGTCGACGGCGTCGTCCACAACGGAAAGATCGTCTTCGCGTCGGTGGCCCCGTACACCCAGACCTGCCTGAGCACGGTCGAGTCGCAAGCGCCCCTGCAGATACGCCGGTTCGACCCGGTCACGGACGCGTGGACCTTCGACCTCGCCGTGCCCGTCGCCCAGGACGCACTGGAGGCGCTCGGCCTGACGGACGGCGTCTTCCACATGGAACTGTTCCACCACCAGGGCGAGGTGTACTTCAGTGAGTGCGGCGCGCGGCGGGGTGGCGCCCTCATGCACGAGCAGGTCGAGTGCAAGTTCGGCGTCGACCTCGGTGAGGCCGCGCTGTCGCTGGCGATCGGGGAGGAGCCGGACGTCACGGTCAGCCTGCGCCCCGGCGTCGTGGGCAGCACGTACATTACGTCGCCCCCCGGCATTCTCTTCGACGTGCCGTCGCACGACGAGGTCATGAGTCTTCCCGACGTCGAGTACGTCCTGCTCGGCCACCTGGTGGGTGCGTCCCTGCCTGCCGCGATCTCCGACACCACCAAGCGCGTCGGCCAGGTCATGATCACGACCGGGACGCTCGATGAGTTCCACAAGCGGTCGGAGGAGGTCCTGGCTTGGTTCGCCGACCGCATCACGGTCATCCCGGCCGGCACGAAAGGCAGGGATCTGCACAGGATGCAGTCCGCCCTCGGGTACGACAACCGGCTCATGGCGAGCTACCGGCGCGAGGACGGCTGATAGCCGCGCGACCTCCGGACACGGCGGCCGACGCAGCGGACACGAGGGGTGCCGGGGCGTCGTCCCGGCACCCCTCCTGCTGTGCAATGCCCGTGCACCGCCTGGGAAATGATGCGGTGTCCGGTCCGACGGGGGCTGGACCGGGTGCCGTGCAGCACGTCGGTCTCGGTACTGGCCCTGATTCCCGCCTGGTTCGCCGTCGGACGAGTGGGCATCACGTCTTCTCTGGCAGGGAGTTCGGACTGACAGCGCCTCCCCGCCCCTGCAACTCACCCACCTGCCGGGGAGCAGAGACCCTGCGCCCCGGCGCGCGACTTCAAAGAACGAGGAAAACCCTTTGTCGACCACCGACACGCCTCAGACCCGGGTGGCCACCCCTCGGCGCTTCCTGATGTGCCCGCCGCAGCATTTCGACGTGACGTACTCGATCAACCCGTGGATGGACCCGGCCAAGCCGGTGGACAGTTCACTCGCCCACGCCCAGTGGGTAGAACTCAAGAACCTCTACGAGAGCCTGGGCCACACCGTCGAGGTGATCGATCCGCTTCCCGGGCTCCCTGACATGGTGTTCGCGGCGAACGGTGCAACCGTGATCGACGGCCGCGTGCTCGCGGCCAGGTTCCGACACGTGGAGCGCACCGCGGAAGGCCCGGCATACCTGTCCTGGTTCGTCGAGCACGGCTACGGTGACGTCCACTGGCCCGAACACGTCAACGAAGGTGAAGGCGACTACCGGGTGGTCGGGCGCACGGTGCTGGCCGGCGCCGGCTTCCGGACCGACCCCCGCTCGCACGCCGAGGCCCAGGAGTTCTTCGGGCTTCCGGTGATCGGGCTGACCCTGGTGAACCCCGAGTTCTATCACCTGGACACCGCACTGGCCGTCCTCTCCGACACCGAGATCATGTACTACCCTGAGGCGTTCACCCCTGGCAGCCAGAGCGTCCTGCGCGAGCTGTTCCCCGACGCCATCCTCGCGACAGCCGAGGACGCCGAGGTCTTCGGCCTCAATGCGCTCTCCGACGGCCGCCATGTCCTTCTCCCGGACGCCGCCGTGCACCTCAAGCAGCGCCTGAGGGAACGCGGATTCGAACCGATCGGAGTCGACCTCACCGAACTCCTCAAGGCCGGTGGCAGCGTCAAGTGCTGCACGCTCGAACTTCGCTGACTCGAACAAGTGTCTGAGACCTGGGGCATCGGCTCAGGTCTCAGACGGACAGGCGTAACCCGCAGCAGGACCGGAGAAAGCATCACCTCACCAGGTTCCGCGCGTGCGGTACCCAGCGGGCTCCGACCACGAAGTTTCACCCGATGCAGCTGTCCTAGGCCATGCCCGAAGACATGCAGGGCTGCCCCCAACCACCCGGCTACAAAGCCCCAACATGCGCCCACACTCCGAGGGGTGACTGCTGATCAGCAAGCCTGCCTGTCATGCAGTTTGACCTGCCCTCATCCGAGCCAGGAGACCAGGCGAACTGGTGCCGCGCCAGGAGGCCTGCCCAGGTGGCGCGTTGTGTGAAGCTGCGAGTTCACCCGTGCGGGAGGTACCAGACACGGTCTGCTCGGGCCTACTTTCTACGGTGGCTGCCGGTTCCGGGTGCCGGCCGGTGACAGGCTGCTCCACTTGTCCGGTGACAGCGGTGCGGAGATTCCGTCCCGGGAGGCGTGATCTTTTCCAGACTCCATCCGCATCAGATTTTGAAGCAATGAGGCCGCCCTCTGCACAGCAGGTCTGGCTTCCCGGCCAGTCAGCCACCCTGACGGCCAGTCACTATCACACCCAGCCCACTCCTGCTGCCAGCCCGGGCCGTCAGGCCCGCAATCGGGCCGCGCGAAGCGTGGCACGCCCGGTGACACGGAGCGTCACCGGTGGCTGGAGCGCAGGCA
>NZ_CP011500.1:0-3038 GCF_001027185.1 Streptomyces incarnatus
AGGACACGGTGGAGGCGTTGTACGCGGACGGGTTCCGGGCGTTCGTGGAGGTCAGTCCGCATCCGGTGCTGACGGCCGGGGTGCAGGACACGGTGGACGAGGCCAGGGCCGATGGCGTCGTGGTGACGGGGACGCTGCGGCGTGACCGTGACGATCATGTGCCGTTGCTGACGGCGGTGTCCACGCTGTTCGTGCACGGTTACCCGGTGCGCTGGCCGGCGCGGGTGCCCCCGCACGCGGCGCCGCCGGCCGGGCTTCCGACGTACGCCTTCGACCACCACCCCTACTGGCTCGACACGCCGGCACCGACCGGTGGCGCGCAGACCCAACGGCACCCGTTCGTGAGCACCGTGGTCGACCGGGCCGACGACGGCAGCCTGGTACTCGAAGGAGCTGTCTCCCGCACGGCCCAGCCCTGGACCAGCCAGCACGCCCTGGACGGCACCCGGCTCCTGACCGGCGCCGCCCTCGCCGAACTCGCGCTGTACGCCGCCGACACGGCCGGCCTCGACCACGTCGAGGAACTGGTGCTCACCCGGCCCCTCGTACTGCCGGACGACGAGCACACCGCCGTCGCCGTGCAGGTGGTGCTGGCGCCGCCCGCGGACGACGGCCGCCGGGCCTTCGCCGTCCACGCCCGCACCGGCGACGGGCAACAGAGCTGGGAACAGCACGCCGAGGGCACCCTGTCCCGCGCCGCCGAAGCCACGGACGACGACCAGCCCCTGGGCCCGCCCGCCGCCTGGCCGCCCACCGGTGCCGAACTCCTCGCCACACAAGGCCTGTACGCGCACCTCGCGGATCTCGGGGTGACGTACGAGGAGACCTTCCGCGGCGTGCAGGCCGCCTGGCGGGACGGTGACACCGTGTACGCGGAGGTCGCCCTGCCCGAGGACATCCCCGTGCCCGACGACGGCACCGCCGCCTTCGGCATCCACCCGGTGCTGCTCGACGCCGCCTTGCACCCGCGCGCGCTGCTCGACCGGACCCCTGCCGACGTGCTCATGCCGTTCGTGTGGTCCGGGGTCACGCTCCGGGCGACCGGGGCACGACTGCTCCGCGTGCGGATCGCACCCACGGCGGACGGGAGTACCGTCTACCTCACCGCGACCGACCCCAGCGGCCGGGCCGTCGTGACCGTCGACGGCATCACCCTGCGTGCCCCCGCCCCGTCCGACCTTGCCGCACCGGCGGCGAACCGGAGCACCGAGGACCACCGGCTGGTACCCCGGCCGCGGCGCCGGGTCGCCGAACAGGCGGGGGACGGTGGCGGTGGCCTGGCAGGCCGGCTCCGCCGCCAGTCGGAGCGCGAACAGCGCGCCACACTCAGCGACCTGGTCCGGGACGAGGTCGCAGCCGTCCTCGGATACGACAGCACGGCCACCCTGGCGGCAGACCGGGCCTTCAAGGACCTGGGCTTCGACTCGGTCCTGGCGGTCGAGCTGCGCAACCGCCTCGCCCGCGTCACCGGTCTGCGGCTGCCCGCGACCCTGGTCTTCAACCACCCCAACCCGGCCGAGCTGGCCGCCCATCTGCACAGCGAACTCCTCGCCCCGGCCGGCGCCACGACCGAGGACCGGGGCGCGGCACGGGACGCCGGCGCGGCGGAGGCCGACGACCCTGTCGTCATCGTCGGCATGGCCTGCCGTTACCCCGGCGGCGTGCGCTCCCCCGAGGACCTCTGGCAGCTCGTCGCCGAGGGCCGTGACGCCATCTCGGAGTTTCCCGAGGACCGCGGCTGGAACGTTTCCGCGCTCTACGACCCGCACCTGTCGTCCCCCGGGACCACCTCCACTCGGCACGGTGGATTCCTGTACGACGCGGCCGAGTTCGACGCCGACTTCTTCGGGATCAGCCCGCGCGAGGCCACCGCGATGGACCCACAGCAGCGACTCCTCCTGGAGACCTCCTGGGAGGCGCTGGAGTCGGCGGGCATCGACCCCGCCACCCTGCGCGGCTCCGACACCGGCGTCTTCACGGGACTCATCTACACCGAGTACGGGGGGCGGTCCCGGCTCGGCCGGCCCGACGCGGAGGTGGAGGGCTACCTCGGCACCGGCAGTGCGGGCAGCGTCGCCTCCGGCCGCCTGTCCTACACGTACGGCTTCACCGGCCCGGCCCTGACCGTCGACACGGCCTGCTCGTCGTCGCTGGTGGCGCTGCATCTGGCGGCGCAGTCGCTGCGCAAGGGCGAGAGCAGCCTGGCGCTCGTCGGCGGTGCCACCGTCATGGCGACACCGGACATGCTCATCGAGTTCAGCCGCCAGCGCGGACTGTCCCCGGACGGCCGCTGCCGTGCCTTCTCGGCGGACGCGGACGGCACCGGATTCTCCGAGGGCGTGGGCCTGCTGGTCGTGGAGCGGCTGTCGGACGCGCGACGCAACGGCCACCCGGTGCTGGCCGTCCTGCGGGGCTCGGCCGTGAACCAGGACGGCGCCAGCAACGGGCTCACGGCGCCGAACGGCCCCTCCCAGGAGCGGGTGATCCGCCAGGCCCTGGCCTCGGCCGGGCTCACCCCGGGCGAGGTGGACATGCTCGAGGCCCACGGCACCGGGACACGATTGGGTGATCCGATCGAGGCGCAGGCGCTGCTGTCGACGTATGGGCAGGGTCGTGAGGTGCCGTTGTGGCTGGGTTCGGTGAAGTCGAACATCGGTCATGCGCAGGCGGCTGCTGGTGTGGCGGGTGTGATCAAGGTGGTGGAGGCGTTGCGGCGTGGGGTGTTGCCGCGGACGCTGCACGCGCAGACACCGACGGGGCAGGTGGACTGGTCCAGTGGTGCCGTCTCGCTGCTGACGGAGTCCCGGCCCTGGACGACCGACGGACGCGCACGGCGCGCCGGAGTCTCGGCCTTCGGCATGAGCGGCACCAACGCACACGTCATCCTCGAGTCCGCGCCGCCGCAGCCCCAGCCGGCGCCCGAGACCTCGGAGACCCTGCCCGTCCCGCTGATCCTCAGCGCCCGCACAGCCCCCGCACTCACCGCACAGGCCGGCAACCTCGCCGCATATCTCGAAGCAGGCGAGCACGAAAGCGCG